>NZ_CP114373.1:0-4342933 GCF_042763285.1 Marinobacter sp. LM1 | reverse complement strand
GACCGCCTGCTCCCGAAAACCTGACTGATGAGACACCGTTAAACCAACGCCACCGGTGCCTGAAGTGACCGGAGATTCTAACCCGCACGGGCCTTCAGTAAAAGGCCGGAAACCTTTGTCATAAACACCCTGTGGAAACTTTTCCCTATATTTTTCAAATTGTTTCAGACATATCTACAAGCTTGTGTACAGAAAATGCCTGAAAAAAAGTTATTCACAGGACCCTGTGTAAACCCCGGGTTCAACTCTGTGAGAAAGATCTTGACCGATACTTGCATAACTCGGTTCAACATCCTCAATCGCACTTGTGCACAATCCGTGCTGACGAAATCCACAGAGCTCACCGGCATCTGTCACAAGCTTTGTCATTGCTTCAGATTATTGATTTATTTTATGAATTTTTCCTTATCCACAGAAATCAACGTGCTTAACAGCAGTAATAAATATCTTTGAAAGAATTTTAAAAAGACCTAACAGATTCTATTACTCGCCATGTCGGTTAGTACCCATGCCAGAATCTTGCCTGACCAAACCATAACCATTGAACTTGCACCGGTATTTGACTAGAATGCCGCTCCTGTTTTGGCTGTCTATTTTCCAGCCAGTGATCAATGTCCATCGACGATTTGTGAGAACATCACCATGAAAAGAACATTCCAACCGAGCGTCCTGAAGCGCAAGCGCGTTCACGGTTTCCGTGCCCGTATGGCGACAGCCAATGGTCGCAAGGTACTGTCTCGTCGCCGTGCCAAGGGCCGTGCACGCCTGTCTGCGTAATCTGAAGCCTGCCTCATGAAGGCCTTGACGTTTCCGAAGTCTCACAGGCTGTTGAAACCTTCGGATTACAGCAGGGTCTTCAATGACGTAACGCTGAAAGTTCCGCACAGAAATTTTCTGATCCTGGCCTCTGCCAACACATTGGGACACGCCAGGGTCGGATTGATCTTCTCCAAGAAGAATCTTCGGCTCGCTGTTCAGAGAAACCGGATCAAGCGTCAGGTCAGGGAAACCTTCCGGCTCCAACCCGATCTGCCAGGCCTTGATATCATTGTGCTCGGCCGTCAGGGTCTGGATCGGCTGGATAACGATACAGTCCGATCTTCGCTGAACGATCTGTGGCACCGGGTAAAGAAAAAATACCGTCAGTCCACGCCTGATCAATCCGTCGGCAATCCCAGAGGTACGGAGTAATGCGTAAACTCCTGCTCTTGCCCATCCGGTTCTACCAGTATGCCATCAGCCCGATGATGGCCAGCCATTGCCGTCATTACCCTACCTGTTCACAATACGCCCTCGAGGCCATCCAACATCACGGACCTCTTAAAGGCGGTTACCTGGCAACAGCCCGGTTACTCAGGTGTCATCCCTGGGCAGAAGGCGGTTATGATCCGGTACCGGGAACGGAACTGAACACGGCGCCTCGCTCCGGCCAGGCCTGCAATCCGACAGAAAGCATTCATTCCACTACTCAGACCAGACACTAAGTTTATGGATATTCAACGCATTGTTTTGTTTGCCGGCCTCGCCATTGTCAGTTACCTGATGGTACTTGCCTGGAACGAGGATTATCACCAGCCTCAAACAGAACAGGTTGCCGAGGCGCAATCTCCGTCGGACAGCAGCGCTACCAGCACCGATGACATGATCCTGCCTGAGGACACCAACGCTGGCGGTGAAGAATTTGCGACCCCGGAAACCAGCTCCCTGGCGGCAACCTCCGCCAACGGCGATCAGGATCTGGCAGATCGCTTCATTACCGTGACCACGGACGTTTACGAACTGAAAATCGACCGCGTCGGCGGCAATCTGGTTGACAGTTCCCTGTTGCAATACGACGAATCTCTGGACAGCGAACAACCTCTGAAATTGCTGACCAACACCCGTACCCGCACCTATCTCCTGGAAAGTGGCCTGATCGGTCGCGATGGCCCGGATGGCAGCCAGGCCGGTGAAGCTCCGGTATTTCAGGCCGAAGCAGGCAGCTACCAGTTAGCGGAAGGGGAAGATGAACTGACCATCGACCTGGTGTACACCACTGACAGCGGTGTAGCCATCACCAAACGCTATCATTTGGCCCGGAACAGCTACCAGATTGATGTCAGCTACCTGATCGACAACCGCTCGGATAGCCCATGGCAAGGTAATTTCACCGGTAAGATCGTGCGCGATCAGGCGCCGGATCCAACGTCCCAGGCCAGCATGGGCATCCGGGCCTATCTGGGCATGGTTGTCAGTACCCCGGAAGATCCGTATGAGAAGTACGATTTCGAAGATCTGTCAGAGAAGCGTGTCAACCAGTCGGTCACCAATGGCTGGCTGGCCTTCCTGCAACATTATTTCCTGACGGCCTGGGTTCCCGAGCGGGACCAGAAAGCCCAGTTCCAGACCACCCGACGGGGCGATCTCCATGTTATGGGCTTTGTTTATCCTGCCACGACGGTAGCACCGGGTGAGACCGCAGAAGTGGGCGCCACTGCTTATGTCGGTCCCAAGATCATTGATCGGCTGGAAGCTCTGGCTCCGAACCTGGATCGCACCGTTGATTTCGGCTGGCTGTTCTTTATCTCCCTGCCGCTGTTCTACATTCTTGAGTGGTTCTATGGCTTGGTCGGTAACTGGGGTGTCGCCATCATCCTGCTGACGGTATTGGTAAAAGCGGTGTTCTTCCACCTTTCCGCCACCAGCTATCGCTCCATGGCGAAAATGCGCGCCGTCGCTCCGCAGCTGACCCGGCTGAAAGAGCTTTATGGCGATGATCGCCAGCGCATGTCCCAGGAAATGATGGCGCTGTACAAGCGCGAAAAGATCAATCCACTGGGTGGCTGTCTGCCAATCCTGGTGCAGATGCCGGTGTTTATTGCCCTTTACTGGGTACTGTTTGAAAGCGTCCAGCTTCGTCATGCGCCGTTCATGCTGTGGATTCAGGATCTGTCCCAGATGGACCCGTACTTCATCCTGCCGATCCTGATGGGTGCCAGCATGTTCATCCAGATGAGCCTGAACCCTACGCCGCCGGATCCCATGCAGGCCAAGATCATGAAGCTGATGCCGCTGATCTTCACCGTGTTCTTCCTGTGGTTCCCGGCCGGTCTGGTTCTGTACTGGCTGGTCAACAACATTCTTTCGATCTCCCAGCAATGGTACATTACCCGCAAGATCGAAGCGGAAACGGCGGGCAAGAAGTACTGATTCAACAGTGCTTCTGACCTGACAAAGGCTCCCTTGTGGAGCCTTTGTTATTTCTATTTCAGGAAAACCAAGATGCAGCCAGTTACTGACACCATTGCCGCCATCGCCACTGCCCCGGGCCAGGCCGGGGTGGGAATTGTCCGGGTATCCGGCCCCAGGGCCATGGCCATTGCCCGCACCATGCTGGGCTTTGAACCAAAACCCCGGTACGCCCATTACGGTCCTTTCCGGGACCGGCAGGGAGAGCTCATTGATGAGGGCATCGGTCTGTACTTTCCCAACCCGCATTCCTTTACCGGCGAGGATGTGTTCGAGCTTCAGGGCCATGGTGGCACGGTGATCCTGGATATCCTGTTGCGGGAAGTCTGCAGCCTCGGTGCCCGGCTGGCCCGGCCCGGTGAGTTTTCCGAAAGAGCGTTTCTCAATGACAAGCTGGACCTGGCTCAGGCTGAGGCCATTGCTGATCTGATTGAAAGCAGCTCGGAACAGGCGGCCCGCTGTGCCGTGCGTTCCATGCAGGGGGTGTTCTCCAAACGTGTGGATAACCTGGTGGAGGCCATCACCCATCTGCGCATTTACGTGGAAGCGGCCATCGATTTTCCGGAAGAAGAGATCGATTTTTTGGCCGATGGCAAGGTTGCTTCGGATTTGCAGGGCCTGCTGGAGCAGGTGCAGCAGATTCTCGGAGAGGCGCAGCAAGGCACCATTTTGCGGGACGGCATGAAAGTGGTCATCGCCGGCCGGCCCAATGCCGGCAAATCCAGCCTGCTGAATGCCCTGGCGGGCCGGGAAGCGGCGATTGTGACCGCCATTGAAGGCACCACCCGGGATGTGTTGCGGGAACATATTCACATCGATGGCATGCCGCTGCACATCATTGATACGGCCGGCCTGCGGGACAGCCCGGACGAAGTGGAACAGATTGGTATTGCCCGGGCCTGGGAAGAAATCCGCCAGGCCGACCGTATTTTGCTGATGGTGGATGCCACCACCACCGACAAAACCGAGCCCCATGAAATCTGGCCCGATTTTATTGATCAACTGCCCAGGAGCGCGCCGGTGACGGTGATCCGGAACAAGGTGGATCTGTCTGGCGAACCCCTTGGCATCAGCGCAGAGCCGCATCAGACCGCCCCGGTGATTCGCCTGGCAGCAAAAGCCGCGGAGGGCCTGGAGGTTCTGCGTGAGCATCTGAAAGAATGCATCGGCTTTGCCAGTACCACCGAAGGTGGCTTCCTGGCCCGGCGCCGGCACCTGGATGCACTGGAACGTGCCCGGGATTCCCTGCTACAGGGCCAGACCCAGCTGGAAGGTTACGGGGCAGGCGAATTGCTGGCCGAAGATCTGCGGGCCGCTCAGGATGCCCTGGGGGAAATCACCGGGCATCTGACGCCGGATGAGCTTCTGGGTAAGATATTCGGCAGTTTCTGCATCGGAAAATAACAAGGACTCACCATGACCAACGCTCTTACCCGCTCCACTTCCTGGCTTATGGCTCTGATGGCCGCTGCCCTGATGTCTGGCTGCAGTACCGTTTATTACAATGCCATGGAAAAACTGGGGTTTGAAAAACGCGATATTCTGGTCGACCGGGTGGGCGAAGCGCGGGATGCCCAGAGTGATGCACAGGAAACCTTCCGCTCATCCCTGGCACGGTTCCAGAGTGTGGTGGATACCCCGGATACCGAGCTCAAGACCAAATACGAAGAAGTCCGGGATGCCTATGAAGACAGTGAGGACGCTGCCGAGGAGGTGCGTGATCGCATCGATGCGGTTGAAGATGTTTCCCAGGCTCTGTTTGCGGAATGGGAAGCCGAGCTGGACCGGTACGAAAGCGCCTCCCTGCGCCGGAGCAGCGAGCAACAACTGCGGGAAACCCGCAGCCAGTATGACCAGCTGATTCGCCGGATGCATCAGGCCGAAGCGCGCATGGAGCCGGTGCTGCAGGCCTTTGAGGATCAGATGCTGTATCTGAAACACAACCTGAATGCCCAGGCTATCGGTGCGCTGGAAAATGAACTGGGCCGTATTCGCAGTGACGTGGATACCCTGATCCGCAACATGGAAGCCTCAATTGCCGAATCGGAAGCCTTTATCCAGCGTTTCCGGCAATAGCGGTTCCTTACGAAAACAAACAGTTTATCTGTAAAACAACGTCAAAAGCTCGGGTAAACTCCACCACTGTCTCATTGTGCCGCTGCCTGTGCAGCGGACTAAGTCATTCGTGGTAAAGGAGATAACCCGTGCGCAAGTTGGCCCTCTGGATTGCAGACCAGTTGGCCGGGCCTTATTTCGCGTCCCAGCAGGATGTGGAAGGCTTGGTTCCGGTGTATTCGTTCAACAAGACCGAACTGTACCTGGCCATGAACATGGAAACGCCGGACGAGGTGATCCAGAAACTGAATCAGGGCCTGGAAACCATCAAGAACAACGGCATCTATGAGGCTATTGAGACCAAGTACGGTCTCTGATCAAAGCGTCGTTCCGTTGCAAAAGGGGGAAGCCGATGGCTTCCCCCTTTTCGTTATTGGGCCATCGCTTAACCGGTGCGGCGCAGATCCGGGGAACGAACCGGGCGCAGGGCCTCGGTATTGCTGCGATTACCCAGAAAGTCGGGCCGAGGTTTGTTGCCGCAGAATGGCTGTTCCAGACGATTTTCCACACTGTTGTAGACAAAGAACAGGTTGCTGCGGGGCCAGGGTGACATATTGGCATTAGAGGCATGCAACGTGTTGCACTCGAATATGATCAGAGAGCCCGCTGGCCCGGTAGGCGCCTGGATGCCATACTCATCCGCCATCTTCTGCAGGTCCTGCTCGTTGGGCACCCCGAGTTCCTGTTTTTTCAGGGAGGACTGATAGTTGTCCTCGGGCGTGCGGCCGACACAGGGCACAAACGTTTTGTGGGAGCCGGGAATCAGCATCAACGGGCCGTTGAATGGTGTGTTGTCGGTAAGGGCGATGGAAAAGCTGACCGCCCGCATTCGGGGCATACCGTCCTCGGCGTGCCAGGTCTCGAAATCCGAATGCCAGTCAAAGCCCTTGCCGTGGAAACCGGGTTTGAAATTGATGCGGGACTGGTGGATGTAGGCATCACTGCCCAACAGCTGGTGCACCATATCCAGCAGGCGGGCATCCCGGGTCAGCCGGTCGAAGCGCTCAGACAGCTCATGGATCCCGAAGATGGAGCGGATCTCCTGCTTGCCAGGTTCGGTAATGGTGCCTTCGGAACGCAGGATGCTGTCGTCATTCTCGTAGGCTCGCAGGTCGTCCCGAAAACGTTTGACGGTTTCCTGATCCAGGAAGTCGTTGAACACCAGAAAGCCGTCCCGTTCATACCGGGCCAGTTCGGTTTCACTCAGTGGACCATGGTGGCGGTCGGTTCCCTGGCTGTGGATAACCGGGTCCTTACGCTCGAAACTCTGTGCCGGGCGCTCGAGGCGGGTGGGATAAAAGTCGTCAGTACGATTGTCCATTTTCGAACCTCCTTCTTTTATACGCGACGGTGGTAATTTTCTAAAAGTCTGTAAGCCTCAGTGTGTTATGGGAAAAGTGGTAAGGCAGGGGAGAGTTAAGGCCACAACAACCGGATTTCAACCCCCGGTTTCCGGATGGTCATGAACAGGCAAAAATGTCCCGGGCAGTGCCCGGGACGGGAAAATACCGGTGATTAACCGGTAAAGGCCATATCTTCCGGCGCCACCTGCATAAGGTTTCGGGTCGGGCTCAGCATACTGGTGGCGTGGGCCTGAGCCCGGGGCAGCAAGCGCTCGTAATAGAACTCGGCGGTCGCCAGTTTGGTGCGGTAAAAGGCGTCAGATTCATCGCCACCGTTTTCCAGCTTATCGCTGGCCACCGCCGCCTGGCGTAGCCACATGTAGGCCATGGTCACGTAGCCGCTGTACATCAGGAAGTCGTTGGCGGCGGCGCTGACCACGTCGCGATCCTTGCGTGCTGCCAGCATCACGCGCACGGTCAGCAGGTTCCACTGGGCAGTCAGTTTCAGCAGCTCCACCGCCATTGGCCGCAGCTGCTTGTTGGTCAGGTGCTTGCGGGCAAAATTGGCCACCTTGAGGGTGAATTCCCGCACCGCCCCGCCCTGGGTCATCAGCAGGACCTTGCGCCCGAGCAGGTCCAGGGCCTGGATGCCGGTGGTGCCTTCATACAGGGTGGCAATCCGGGTATCCCGGACAATCTGCTCCATACCGTGTTCGCGGATATAGCCGTGACCGCCGAACACCTGCATGCCCAGATTGGTGGCCTCACAGCCCAGCTCGGTCAGGAAGCCCTTCAGGATTGGGGTCAGGAAGCCGAGTTTGTCGTCGTATTTCTCAACCTTGGCGGTATCGCCCGCGGTATGGGCTTCCACCATATGGTCCGCGATCTTGGCGGCGTAATAGAGCATGGAGCGGCCGCCTTCCGCGATGGCTTTCTGGGTCAGCAGCATACGCCGGACATCGGCATGGTGAATCAGGCTGTCTGCGACCTCATCCGGCTCTTTCTTGCCGGACAGCGCGCGCATGGAGCGGCGCTCCCTGGCGTAATCCAGAGCCCACTGATAGGACAGCTCGGCCGGGCCAACCCCCTGAATTGCCGTACCGATGCGGGCTGTGTTCATAAAGGTGAACATGCACTCCAGGCCCTGATTCTCGGGGCCGATCAGATAGCCGGTGGCGCCATCGAAATTCATCACACAGGTGGCTGAGGCCTTGATCCCCATTTTCTTCTCCAGCGCTCCGCAACTCACGGCGTTGCGCTCACCGATGCCGCCCTCGGCGTCGGGCAGGAATTTGGGCACGATAAACAGGCTGATGCCTTTGGTGCCCTTCGGGGCATCCGGCAGCCGAGCCAGCACGATGTGAACGATGTTTTCGGTCAGGTCGTGCTCGCCGGAGGAAATGAAGATCTTGGTGCCTGTGAGTTTGTAGCTGCCGTCGGCCTGAGGCTCGGCCCGGGTTTTGACCTGGCCCAGATCGGTGCCGCACTGGGGCTCGGTCAGACACATGGTGCCGCCCCAGCGGCCTTCGGTCAGAGGCACCAGATAGGTCTGCTGCTGTTGTTCATCGCCGTGCAGGTAAATGGTATTCATGGCCCCCAGGGACAGGCCCGGGTACATGGAAAAGGACCAGTTGGCGGTGCCCATCATTTCCTGCTTCAGCAGGCCCATGGACGCCGGCAGGCCCTGGCCACCGAATTCCTCCGGCGCCGACAGTCCCTGCCAGCCGCCCATCACATATTGCTTATAGGCGTCTTTATAGCCTTTGGGTGTGGTCACTTCTCCGTTTTCCAGGTGGCAACCTTCTTCGTCGCCGGACTGGTAGAGCGGGCTCAGAACCTCTTCGCAGAAGCGGCCGCATTCGCTCAGGATGGCGTCGACAATGTCGGGCGTGGCGTTCTCACCGGAGGCCAGTGTCTGGTAGTGCCGCGGGTAATCGAACACGTCGTTAAGCAGGAATTTCATGTCCCTCAGGGGCGCTTTATACACAGGCATAGCCAGTCCTCACATGCATTGATCATCCGGAATTGGTTGGGCCAGGAAGGCCACTGTGTATGCAGTTGTACGGTATTCCCGGCGGGCTGCCATTGACGGAAAGCGCTGGTGCCGGTGTCAGAATGGACAATTGGCTGAAATGACGATTGTGCCCGGGGACTGATCGGGCAGGGCCATGTGACCGTAATCCAGTTAACGTTCTGTTGCCATCCGGTAGCCGCCAAGGAGTGTAAAAGTCATGCAAACGCAGCGTTTCCCCGGTCTTTTCCATGGTCTTCTAAGCGGTGGTCTTATACTGTTAATGACCCTGATGCTGGCAGGGTGTGCCGGGCCGAATCTGGAGGATTATCAGGGCCAGGCACCGGAGCTGGTGCCCTCGGAGTTTTTCCGGGGCGAACTTTCGGCCCGGGGGGTGGTCAAGGACTACGCCGGCCAGGTTATCCGTACCTTCGACGCAGACATTGTGGCCAGTTGGGATGAAAACGGTGTCGGTACGCTGGATGAGGTGTTCCGTTTCAACGACGGCGAGGTCCAGACCCGGATCTGGACGCTGACACCGGACAACGGCAGCTATCACGCCAGCGCCGGCGACGTGGTGGAAGCCGGCACCATGCGCTGGCAGGGCAACGCCATACACATGAATTATGTCCTGCGGGTGGCATACGGCGATGGCACGATCGATGTCCGGATGGACGACTGGATGTACCTGGTTACTCCCGACACCCTGATCAACCAGACCACCATGAGCAAGTGGGGTGTCGATGTGGGTGAAGTGGTGTTGGTGATTCAGAAACATGAAAGCGGGGCTGTCCCGCAGAACTGAACTCGGAAAGGTTTGCGATACCCATGTGGAAGCAATGGCTGATTGCGGTGGTACTGGTTGCAGCGGGTGCCGGAAGTGCGGTGTTCTTTCTGGCGATGGATTCCTCGTCCACAGAACAGGCCGGTGAGGAGCCGAGGGCCAGCAAAGTCAGTGCAGTGGCGCCCAGATTGCAGCAGGTCAGGGATGAGATTCGTTCGGTGGCCAACCTCAAGGCACTGAATGCCGTGGAACTGACCACCGAAGTCACCGGTCGGGTGGTGCAGATCAACCTCGAACCCGGACAGAAAGTATCTCAGGGCGATGTCCTGTTACGTCTCGACGATCGTCAGGCCCGTGCCGATCTCCAGGTGATTGAAGCCCAGCTGGCCGATGCCAGGCGGCAACTGGAGCGGGCCCAGCGTTTGCGCTCCAACAATAGCGTGTCCCAGTCCCAGGTGGATGAACTGGTCACCGCCGTGAGTGTGGCTGAAGCCCAGCGACAGGCTGCCCGGGTGCGGCTGGAAAACCATCGCATTGAAGCGCCGTTCTCCGGTGTGGTGGGCCTGAGCGACATCAGCGTAGGGGCATATCTGCAAGCGGGCACCACCATTACCACGCTGGACACCACCGATCGAATGGAAATGGGTTTTGCGGTTCCGGAACGTTTTGTCGGCCAGGTTCGGGTAGGCCAATCGGTGATTGCCTCCTCGCCGGCATTCCCAGACGAGGTCTTCCGGGGAGAGCTGGTGGAACTCGCCACCCGCATCAGCGAATTGAGCCGAACCCTGTCGGTGCGAGCCATTATCGATAATCCGGACGGTCGTCTGCGGCCGGGCCAGTTCATGTCGGCGTCACTGACCCTGCAGGAACGGGAAGGGCTGGTGATTCCGGAGCAGGCAGTGATGATTCGTGGCGACGACAAGTATGTGTTTGTTGCCGAAGACGGCGTGGCACGCCGGGTATCGGTGGCGACCGGTTCGCGCATGCCCGGTCTGGTGGAAATTACCTCCGGCCTGACCCTGGACGATGCCGTGGTGGTAACCGGGCAGGATCGCCTGAGTACCGGCGACCGCATTGAAGTACAGAGTAACGACCAGGCTATTCCGGAAAACCGGTTTGCCCGGACCGTGGAGTCCTGATCCATGGTGCTGTCCGATGTCTCCATCAAACGCCCGGTGTTTGCCACCGTTCTGAGCCTGCTGATTGTCGTGTTCGGCGTAGCGGCCTTGCTGGGCTTGCCGGTTCGGGAATACCCGGATATTGATCCGCCCGTGGTGTCGGTATCCACAGATTACACCGGCGCTGCGGCAGAAGTGGTCGACACCCAGATTACCCAGGTGATTGAAGGGGCCATCAGTGGCATTGAAGGCATTCGCTCCATCGAATCCTCAACCGAACAGGGTGAATCCCGAACCTCCATAGAATTTGATACCTCCCGGGATGTAGACATTGCCGCCAACGACGTACGCGATGCGGTGTCCCGGGTTCTGAACCAGTTGCCGGATGAGGCCGATCCCCCGGTGGTTCAAAAAGCCGATTCCGATGCCCGGCCGATGATGTGGATAACTCTGATCAGTGACGTCTGGGACAGTGCCGAACTCAGTGACTTCGCCGATCGGGTTCTGGCCGACCGGTTATCGGTTCTGGACGGTGTTGCCGATGTCCGGATTGGCGGTGAACGCCGTTACGCCATCCGGGTCTGGCTCGACCGCACCCGCCTGGCGGCCCGCAACATAACCGTTGCTGAGGTGGAGCAGGCACTGCGGCAGAACAACGTGGAGTTACCGGCCGGTTCAGTGGACTCCTCCACCCGCAACTTTACCGTGCGCGCGGAAGGGCGGTTGTCCAATGTGGAAGATTTCCGCAATCTGGTGATCCGCCGGGATGGCAACGACCTGTTGCGCCTGGGCGAGGTTGCCAATGTTCAGGTCGGGGTGGAATCGGATGTTGGTCGTTTGCGGGCCAATGGCGAAACCGCTATCGGGATGGGGGTGATCCGCCAGTCCAAGGCCAACACGGTAGCGGTGTCGGATGCGGTGAAGGCGGAGCTGGTGAAGATACGCGAGACCTTGCCGCCGGAAGTGCGCATTGCCGAGAGCTACGACGAATCGGTGTTTATCCGGGCTTCGATCAAAGAGGTTCTGACCACCCTGGCGATTGCGGTATCGCTGGTGATACTGGTTATCTTCCTGTTCCTGCGCTCCTGGCGCGCGACCCTGATTCCGGCGGTCACCATTCCGGTGGCGGTGATCGGTGCGTTTATCGGCCTGGGTTTCCTGGGCTTTTCCATCAACGTGCTGACCCTGCTGGCCATCATTCTGGCCATCGGCCTGGTGGTGGACGATGCCATTGTCATGCTGGAAAACATCCAGCGCCGCATCGATGAAGGTGAACCACCCTTGCTGGCGGCCTACCGGGGCGCCAAGCAGGTAGCCTTTGCGGTCATTGCCACCACTCTGACACTGGTGGCGGTGTTTGTGCCCATCTCCTTCATGGGCGGCAACGTGGGCCGATTGTTTGCCGAATTCGGCTTCACCCTGGCGGCCGCCGTGGTGGTTTCAAGTCTGGTGGCCCTGACCCTGGCGCCGATGCTCTGTTCCAAGTGGCTCAGGCACAGTCCCGAAAGTGCCGAGGGGCATCGGCTCTGGGCCTTCAGTGAACGCATCCTGAATGGCCTGACGAATGGCTATCAGAGAATGCTTCGCTTCTCTCTGAACCAGCCGGGCCTGTTGCTCGGGCTTGGTATTGTCGGGCTGATCATCGCTGTGGTGATTTTCCCCCGGTTGCCCCAGGAACTGGCCCCGACCGAAGACCGCGGCGTGATCATCATGCCCGTCAGCGCGCCCCGGGGTTCGACGGTTGAATTCACCGATCACTTTGTCAAACAGGCCGAAGAGCGGCTGTTGCCTTATCTGGATGACGGTATCGCCGAGCGTTTCCTGTCGATCGTCGGATTCCGGGATGAAGAAGACAATGCCTTCATGATCATGGGGCTGGTGCCCTGGGAACAGCGGGACATCAAGCAGCAGCAGGTCACCACCGAGATCCGCGACAAGCTGTCTGACATTTCCGGGGTGCGGATCAATGTCATCAACCCGCCCGGGCTGGGCCAGCGCGGCTTCAATCAGCCGGTGGAGTTTGTCATTGCCGGCCCCGATTACGAGTCGGTACAGGCCTGGAGTGAGGAAATCGTTGAACGGGCAAAGGAAAACCCGAATCTGCTGAATGTCGACACCGATTTCGAGCTGACCCGGCCGGAACTGAAGGTCAACATTGACCGCGACCGGGCGGCGGATCTGGACATCACCATTGAAGATGTGGGCCTCACTCTGCAGACCATGCTGGCCTCCCGGCAGGTGACCACCTATCTGGATCGGGGCCGGGAATACGATGTGATTATCCAGGCGGACGATGCCGACCGGGCCACGCCCGGAGATATGGAACAGATCTTCCTACGGCCTCGGGCAGGTGGGGAACTGATTCCACTCAAGGCGCTGGTATCGGTGGAAGAAATCGGGGCCAATCCGGATTTGCGCCGGATTGACCGGCTGCCGGCGGTGGTGGTGAGTGCGTCCCTGGCCGAGGGCTATGACCTGGGCTCGGCGCTTACCTACCTGAATAATCTGGCTGTGGATAACCTGCCGCCGGAGGCCCGGCTCAGTTACAAGGGGCTGTCCCAGGAGTTCCAGGATTCCTCGGCGGCCATTTACCTGACCTTCGGCCTGGCGTTTATCATCGTGTTCCTGGTGCTGGCAGCCCAGTTTGAGAGCTGGATCCACCCGCTGATCATCATGCTGTCGGTGCCCCTGGCGGTGACCGGTGCGCTGATCGCGCTGGCCTGGTCCGGCATCAGTCTGAACATCTACAGCCAGATCGGCATCATCATGCTGCTGGGGCTGATGGCCAAGAACGGGATTCTGATTGTGGAATTCGCCAACCAGCTTCGGGACAAGGGCTACGAGGTGAAAGAGGCCATTCTGGAAGGTGCCAGCCTGCGCTTCCGGCCGGTACTGATGACCACCATTTCCACGGTGTTCGGGGCAGTTCCCCTGGTGATTGCCACTGGTGCCGGCGCAGAAAGCCGGGCGGCCATCGGCATGGTGATCCTGGGCGGCCTGATTTTCGCCACCACCCTGACCCTGTTCATAATTCCGGTGCTGTATAACCTGCTGGCCCGCTTCGCGAAATCCTCGAACGCGGTGGAGCAGGAGCTGGAACGGCTGGCAGCTGGCCCTTCCGGCGGTAGCAGCTCGGCGGCGGTGCCTCAGCGCAAGGCGGACGATTTCTGAGCTCCGTCGGCTGAAATCCCGGTATCAAAGGGTGTCGGGGAACAGAACCTGACCGTCCAGGACCTCATCCGGGTGGATATCCACGCAGAAGATCCGGTGGCCCTGGGCCAGACGACCGCGCTGGCGAGCCTGCGTGGAAACTGGCCCTTTGTTGGTGCACTTGCGTTCAGGGGTACCGGTTTTTTGCACCGTATATAGGCATTCGGTAAAAACGCTGTGGATAATTACTGGGATAATTTGCGAATAATGCCAGAGTAATTTAATTAAATTTATATTTAACAAACAGTTACCGACGTTTTCGGCTGTAATTGAAGGCATCAATTGTGTGGATAACTTTTTGAAAACTTTTTTGAACAATGTATGACAAGGCTATGAAATCCTGAAACTTTCGGAATTTCCTTATCCTGAACGAACCCTGTCAGAGAGCGGCGTCGCACTGATCATCGGCCAAGGCCAGCCGCCAGGGTTTTTATTCACCTCGTTGCTGGTTAAAATTTGCACATTCTGACTGCAATTTACCGGGCGAGGCGTTATACTCGCCGCCCTGATTTTTTCCCCGATTTCCGAGGTGTAGTGTGGAGTTTCCGACCCGTTTCGATGTCATTGTCATTGGTGGTGGCCATGCCGGTACTGAAGCCGCCCTGGCGGCTGCGCGCATGGGTTCGCAAACCCTGCTGCTGACCCATAACATTGAGACTCTGGGGCAGATGTCCTGCAACCCGGCCATCGGTGGCATTGGCAAGAGCCATCTGGTAAAGGAAATCGACGCCCTGGGCGGCGCCATGGCCCGGGCCACCGACCAGGCTGGCATCCAGTTCCGGGTGCTGAACAGCCGTAAAGGCCCGGCGGTGCGCGCTACCCGCGCTCAGGCGGACCGGATTCTGTACAAAGCCGCCATTCGCCATATGCTGGAAAACCAGCCCAATCTGACCCTGTTCCAGCAGGCGGCCGATGACCTGATTGTGGAAAACGACCAGGTGGTGGGCGTGGTGACCCAGACCGGCATCCGCTTTAACGCCAAGACCGTGGTCCTGACCACCGGTACCTTCCTGGGTGGGGTTATCCACATCGGTATGCAGAATCACGCCGGTGGTCGCGCCGGTGATGCGCCGGCCAATGCCCTGGCCAAGCGCCTGCGGGAACTGCCGTTCAACGTCGGCCGCCTGAAAACCGGAACACCGCCGCGCATTGATGCCCGCACCGTGGATTTCTCCGCGATGCAGCAGCAGTGGGGAGACGATCCGACACCGGTGATGTCGTTTATCGGCAGCCGTGATGAGCATCCGGAGCAGATCTGCTGTTACGTGACCCGCACCACCGAAGAAACCCACGACATTATCCGCAGTGGGTTTGACCGCTCGCCCATGTTCGCTGGCAACATCGAAGGCGTGGGCCCGCGCTATTGCCCGTCCATCGAGGACAAGGTCAACCGCTTTGCCGACAAGGATTCGCATCAGATTTTCGTAGAGCCCGAAGGCCTGACCACCAACGAGCTGTACCCGAATGGTATTTCCACCAGCCTGCCGTTTGATATCCAGCTCAAGGCCGTGCGCTCGATTCCGGGTTTCGAGAACGCCCACATCCTGCGCCCGGGCTACGCCATCGAGTATGACTACCTGAACCCGCAGGACCTGCGCCACACCCTGGAAACCAAGTTTATCCAGGGCCTGTACTTTGCCGGCCAGATCAATGGCACCACCGGTTACGAAGAAGCCGGTGCCCAGGGCTTGCTGGCGGGCATCAACGCTTCGCTGCGTGCCCAGGATAAAGACGAGTGGTACCCGCGCCGGGATGAAGCCTACCTGGGCGTACTGGTGGACGACCTGATCACCATGGGCACCCAGGAGCCGTACCGCATGTTCACCAGCCGCGCCGAATACCGGCTTATCCTGCGGGAAGACAACGCCGACCTGCGCCTGACCGAAGCCGGTCGCAAGCTGGGGCTGGTGGATGACGAGCGCTGGCAGAAGTTCAGCGACAAGTGCGAAGGCATTGCCAGGGAGCGCAGCCGCCTGGAAAGCACCCGCATCCACCCGAACACCGAGGCGGGCGAGCGAGCCAATGGCTACCTGAAACAGCCGATGACCCGTGACCAGTCTCTGGCGGAGCTGCTGCGCCGTCCGGAGATTGTCTACGATCACATCGCCGAGATCGGGGCCGAACGGGCGGAGGACCCGAACGTAGCCGATCAGGTGGAAATCGAGATCAAATACGAAGGCTACATCTCCCGGCAGGCGGATGAGATCGAGCGCCTACGCAAGAACGAGAACACCGCGTTGCCGCTGGATCTGGATTACGACGTCATCGGTGGCCTGTCCAACGAAATCAAGCAGAAGCTCAAGGATGTGCGCCCGGAAACGGTGGCTCAGGCGTCCCGTATCCAGGGGGTGACCCCGGCGGCGGTCAGCCAGATTCTGGTGCATCTGAAAAAGCGCGACCTGTTGAAAAAGCAGAGCGCCTGAGATGAGTTATCCACAGTGGCCCGGCCAGCTTCGGGACGGCCTCGCGGCCATGAACCTGTCTTTGTCCGACAGCCAGCAGCAACAGTTGCTGGCTTTTCTGGCTCTGCTGAACAAGTGGAACAAGGCCTACAACCTGACCGCCGTGCGGGATGAGCGGGTCATGGTCTCCCGCCAGTTGCTGGACAGTCTGAGCATCCTGCCCTGGGTGACCACAGACCATTTGCTGGATGTGGGCGCCGGCGGCGGCCTGCCGGGTATTCCGCTGGCCATTGTGTTCCCGGAAAAACGCTTTACCCTGCTGGACAGCAACGGCAAGAAAACCCGATTCCTGAATCAGTGTGTGCTTGAGCTCGGGCTGGACAACGTTGAAGTTATCCACGGCCGGGCGGAAGACTGCCAGCCCGATCAGCCCTTCTCCCAGATCAGCAGCCGGGCCTTTACCGCGCTGGAAAACCTGGTGACCTGGTGCGGCGGTCTGCTCGCGAATGACGGCGAGTTCCTTGCCATGAAAGGCCAGTATCCGGATGATGAAGTAGCTGCCCTTCCGGCGGACTGGCAGGTAGAATCCAGCCATTCCCTGACCGTCCCCGGAGCCGACGGTGAACGGCATTTACTGATCGTCGCCCGGGCTGAACGACACCGGTAACCCTCAACAGCAGGAGGCAAAGCATGGCGCGCGTGATTGCAGTGACCAATCAGAAAGGCGGTGTGGGCAAAACCACCACCTGCGTCAATCTTGCCGCGTCTCTGGCGGCCACCAAGCGCCGGGTGCTGCTGGTGGATATGGATCCCCAGGGCAATGCCACCATGGGCAGCGGTGTGGATAAAAATTCCCTGGAGCTGTCCGGATATGATGTGCTGACCAAACGGGCTACGCCGGCGGACGTGATCGTCCACGCTGAAGCCTCCGGTTTCGACCTGCTGCCCGCCAACGGTGACCTGACCGCCGCCGAAGTGGAGCTGATGAACGAGATTGGCCGGGAACACCGGTTACGGCTGACCCTCAACACCGTTCGGGAAAACTACGACTACATCCTGATTGATTGCCCGCCTTCACTCAGTCTGCTGACCGTGAATGCCCTGTCTGCCGCGGATTCGGTACTGATCCCGATGCAGTGTGAATATTATGCCCTGGAAGGGCTGGCGGCACTGATGAACACCGTCCAGCAGATTCAGGAAACGGTCAATCCCAATCTGGAGATTGAGGGTATCCTGCGCACCATGTACGACCCCCGCAACAGTCTGACTCTGGATGTCTCCGGTCAGCTCAGTGAATATTTCGGTGACAAGGTTTACCGGGCGGTGATTCCCCGTAACGTCCGGCTGGCAGAAGCGCCCAGCTACGGTATGCCGGCACTCAAGTATGATCGGGTGTCCAAAGGTGCGGTGGCTTATCTGGCGCTGGCTGGCGAGATGGTACGCCGGCACGGATCGAAAAAGACATCGCCCGCGGTTGCGGTGTAACATAGATCGCCGTCAGGCAACCATGCACCCACTATTTCAACAGGAAGAATGACAACTACCATGGCGGCGAAGAAG
This sequence comes from Marinobacter sp. LM1, assembly GCF_042763285.1. Lineage (NCBI taxonomy): Bacteria > Pseudomonadati > Pseudomonadota > Gammaproteobacteria > Pseudomonadales > Marinobacteraceae > Marinobacter > Marinobacter sp. LM1. The sequence goes on along the minus strand of NZ_CP114373.1, from coordinate 4,325,162 downwards.
CGAGGCTTGGGCGAACGGGGACTGGGGGCACTGCTCCAGGGCTCGAAGGTGAATCTCAATCAGGAGACCAGTGATCACGATGGTGAACTGCGTGAGATCCCGGTCGACCTGATCCAGCGTGGTCGTTATCAGCCGCGCCGGGATATGGACCCCGCCGCTCTGCAGGAACTGGCAGACTCCATTCGTCAGCAGGGCGTGATGCAGCCGGTCGTGGTGCGTCCGGTTTCGGAAGGCCGTTATGAACTGATTGCCGGTGAGCGCCGCTGGCGTGCCACCCAGCTGGCAGAACTGGACCGTATTCCTGCCATTATCCGCGATGTCCCGGATGAAGCCGCCATTGCGATGGCGCTGATCGAGAACATCCAGCGCGAAAACCTGAACCCTATTGAAGAAGCCTTCGCCCTGCAGCGCCTGCAGGACGAGTTCGGCCTGACCCAGGCCCAGGTGGCCGAGGCGGTGGGCAAGTCCCGAACCACCATCACCAACCTGCTGCGGCTGATTGGCCTGACCGAAGACGTAAGGGTAATGCTGGAGCATGGTGATCTGGAAATGGGTCACGGTCGTGCCATGCTCACCCTGCCACCGGAGCAGCAGATGCAGGTGGCCCGTCAGGTGGTCGCCAAATCGCTGTCGGTACGCCAGACTGAAGCCCTGGTGCGCCGGGTTCAGCAGGAAAAACCGGAAGACAAAGACAACACCAAGCCGGCTCTTGATCCGAACATCCGGGCCTTGCAGGACGATCTGTCTGACCGGCTCGGTGCCCGGGTGGCGATCAATCATGGTAAACGGGGCAAAGGCAAGCTGGTGATTGAGTACAGTTCACTGGACGAGCTTGACGGCATTCTGGGCCACATCCGCTAGTCGGCCCGATAAAACCTGAAAATCATCCTAAAGTCCCGTCTGGTGCCGGAAACACCACATGTGGTTGTGGCGATCGATGAGCAACACAACCTGTGTAAAACTTCAGATTTCGGCGGCAAAATCTGCTCACTTTTTCGCCAATTTTTCCGTGCGGTTATGTTGAACACCTATCGGTTAACACATATAATTCCGCGCGCTTGGAATGACAGCTGGTGATATGAACCGTTCTTCGAGAGCCATCACGTACGTACCACTTGGCAAGTGGTTGATTATAGAGATGGCGGTTCTGCTGATTCTGAGCCTGTTGTGGTTGTTGGAAAGTCGTTTGGCCGGGTATTCCGCTCTCATTGGCGGTCTTATTTTTGTCATACCAAACGCGTACTTTGCTCACCGCGCTTATCGTTATCAGGGTGCCCGACAGATGCACCTGGCAGTGAGCAACATATTCAGGGCAGAGAGCATCAAGCTGGCCCTTACCGCAGTGTTTTTTGCGGCCGTTTTCACTTTAATGGAGCCAGTCCACGTACCGGCTCTGTTATTCACTTTTGCTGTGATGGTTGTGTTGGGTACGGCATTGCGCTGGCTCATCCGGCCGCGACCACAGCGATGACTGGACGAGAGCAGTATGGCAGCTGATACCCCAGTAGAGTATATAAAACACCACCTCACCAACCTTACCTATGGCAAGCTCCCGGAAGGCTATGAGCGCGCGGATGGCAGTGTCGTGCAGGAGGCCACCTGGACCTTCGCACGAACTGGTCAGGAAGCCACAGACATGGGCTTCATGGCAATCCACGTCGATACCCTCGGCTGGTCAATTGCCATGGGTATTCTGTTCCTGGGCCTGTTCCGCTTTGTCGCCAACCGGGTCACCGAAGGCACGCCGAGCGGCTTGCAGAACCTGATCGAGATGACCTTTGAATTTGTTCAGGGCATCGTGCGCGACGTCTTCCACGGCAAGAATCCGTTGATTGCGCCTCTGGCGTTGACGATTTTCGTCTGGATTCTGCTGATGAACATCCTGAAGCTGATCCCCATCGACTATATTCCGTCGATCGCTCACGCGCTGGGGCTTGAGTACTTCAAGATTGTTCCGACCACCGATCCGAATGCTACCTTCGGCATGTCGATTGGTGTGTTCCTGCTGATTCTGTTCTACAGCTTCAAGGTGAAAGGCGTCAGTGGCTTCAGCAAAGAGCTGGCCTTTAACCCGTTCAATCATTGGATCATGATCCCGTTCAACCTGCTGCTGGAAATCCTGGCACTGATCATCAAGCCAATCAGTCTGGCGCTGCGTCTGTTCGGTAACATGTACGCTGGTGAAGTTGTGTTTATCCTGATTGCGCTGTTGCCACTGTGGATTCAGTGGACGTTGAACGTTCCCTGGGCGATCTTCCACATTCTGGTTATTCCGCTTCAGGCCTTTATTTTTACGGTGCTTACTGTGGTTTACCTCAGCGCGGCACACGAAGATCACTGATTAACCCTTAAATAAACAAACCCTTAACTATCTGAAAAAACTGAGGAGTCTTCAATGGAAATGGTATTTATCGCAGCTGCGTTGATCATCGGTCTGGGCGCTCTGGGCGCTGGTATCGGTTTCGGTCTGCTGGGTGGCAAACTGCTTGAGTCCACTGCCCGTCAGCCGGAAATGGCCAACCAACTGCAAACCAAAGCCTTCATCATGGCTGGTCTGCTTGACGCGGTTCCCATGATCGGTGTTGGTATCGCGATGTACCTGATCTTCGTTGTTGCTGGTTAATTAAACCGAGAGCTGTGGGCGCCGGCTAAGGCCGCGCCCCTCCTTCCGGAAACCAGGACGCAACGAATAGCAAGAGGTATATCGCCGTGAATATAAACCTTACGTTGATAGGGCAATCGATTGCCTTCGCTATTTTCGTCTGGTTCTGCGTCAAATATGTATGGCCGCCGATTACGGCTGCCATGGAAGCGCGCCAGAAGAAAATTGCAGATGGCCTATCCGCGGCCGATCGGGCATCACTCGATCTCGAACTGGCCCAGGAAAAAGCCACCAAAGAACTGCAAAAGGCGAAAGAAGAAGCTGCAGCCCTGATTGACCAGGCCAACAAGCGTGCCGCCCAGATTGTGGAAGCCTCCAAAGAGGATGCCCGCAAAGAAGGCGAAAAGCTTATTGAGCAGGCCAGGGCGGAAATTCAACAGGAGCGTGTTCAGGCTCGCGACGCACTCAGAGCAGAAGTGGCCACCCTGGCCGTTGCCGGTGCCGAGAAGATTCTGGAAACCTCTGTAGACGCCAAAGCTCACAGCGAGATGCTGGAAAAGCTGGCCGCAGAACTCTAAACGAGGGTCATCATGGCAGAACTTACAACGTTAGCCCGACCCTACGCGAAGGCCGTTTTTGATGCCGCGCAGGACCAGAACGCCGTTGATCAGTGGGATCAGGCTCTGGCTTTTGCCGCTCAGGTTGCGGCTGACCAAGAGGTAAAGAACATCCTGGCCAACCCCGGCCTGTCTGAGCAACGCAAGGCGGAACTCTTCGCAGAGTGTTTTGAAGAGCCGCTGCCTGAAGCACTCAGAAACTTCCTGTTGATTCTTGCTGAAAACAAGCGTCTGGCCCTGCTGCCGGAGATTTCTGCTTTGTTCCGTTTGTACCGTGCAGACCTTGAGAAGTCTGTGCACCTGACAATCGATACCGCATTCGACTTGTCTCCAGACGAACAGCAGAAACTGATCGACGCACTGTCCAAAAAGCTGGAGCGCAAGGTCGAACTCGAGACCACCGTGGATCAGTCCCTGATCGGTGGCGTGATCGTACGAACAGGCGACCTGGTTATCGACGCTTCAGTCCGTGGCAAACTGGCCAGAATGGCCAGGGCTCTGGGCTCCTGATTTCAGCACAAGGTTTGAGGACAAAGGCATGCAGCAACTGAATCCATCCGAGATCAGTGACATCATCAAGAAGAGAATCGAGAAACTCGACATCTCTTCCGAAGCAAAAAACGAAGGTACGATCCTGTCTGTATCTGACGGTATCGTGCTGATCCACGGTCTGGCCGACGTTATGTACGGCGAGATGATTGAATTTGCCAACGGCACATACGGCATGGCGCTGAACCTGGAGCGTGATTCTGTTGGTGCGGTTGTTCTGGGTGACTACGAAGGTCTGGCCGAAGGCCAGAAGGTACGTTGTACTGGTCGTATCCTGGAAGTACCCGTTGGTAACGAACTGCTGGGCCGTGTGGTTGACTCCCTGGGTAACCCCATCGACGGTAAGGGCGAGCTGGGCAACAGCCTGACCTCCCCGGTCGAGAAGGTTGCACCTGGCGTTATCGCCCGTCAGTCCGTTGACGAGCCGGTACAGACTGGTCTGAAAGCCATCGATACCATGGTTCCCATCGGCCGCGGCCAGCGTGAGCTGATCATCGGTGACCGTCAGATCGGTAAGACCGCGGTTGCCATCGACGCGATCATCAACCAGAAGCACACCGGCATCAAGTGTATCTACGTTGCCGTTGGCCAGAAGCAGTCTTCCATTGCCGCCGTTGTGCGCAAGCTGGAAGAGCACGGTGCCATGGACCACACCATCGTGGTTGCCGCTGGTGCCGCCGATCCGGCCGCCATGCAGTTCCTGGCTCCGTACGCCGGTACTTCCATGGGTGAGTTCTTCCGCGACCGCGGTGAAGACGCCCTGATCGTATACGATGACCTGTCCAAACAGGCCGTTGCCTACCGTCAGATCTCCCTGCTGCTGCGTCGTCCGCCGGGACGTGAAGCATTCCCGGGTGACGTTTTCTACCTGCACTCCCGTCTGCTGGAGCGTGCGTCCCGTGTAAATGCTGACTACGTTGAGCAGTTCACCAACGGCGAAGTGAAAGGCAAGACCGGTTCCCTGACCGCGCTGCCGATCATCGAGACTCAGGCTGGTGACGTGTCTGCATTCGTACCGACCAACGTAATCTCCATTACCGATGGTCAGATCTTCCTGGAAACCAACCTGTTCAACTCCGGTATCCGTCCGGCCATGAACGCCGGTATCTCCGTATCCCGGGTAGGTGGTGCAGCCCAGACCAAGATCATGAAGAAGCTCGGCGGTAACATCCGTCTGGCCCTGGCCCAGTACCGGGAACTGGCGGCGTTTGCCCAGTTCGCTTCTGACCTCGACGAAGCAACCCGTAAGCAGCTGGAGCATGGTCAGCGCGTCACCGAGCTGATGAAGCAGAACCAGTACAGCCCGATGACCGTTGCGGAAATGGGTACCGTACTGTTCGCAGCGAACGAAGGCTTCCTGGACGATGTGGATGTCAACAAGGTTGTGAAGTTCGAAGCCCAACTGCTGGACTGGATGCGGTCCGAGCAGAAGGAACTTCTGGACAAGATCGGCCCTGAAGGTAACTTCAACGACGACATCACTGCCGGCCTCAAAGCTGCTCTGGAGAAATTCAAGACCACTCAGAGCTGGTAAATCCAAAAGGCCCGCCGTTGTGCGGGCCTGCTGGTCCATTTGAGTGTCTAACTTGAAAAGGCAGTGACATATGGCCGTCGGAAAAGAAATACGTAACCAGATCGGAAGCATCAAGAGCACGCAGAAGATCACGTCTGCCATGGAAATGGTAGCCGCGAGCAAGATGCGTAAGGCTCAGGAGCGTATGCAGGCAACCCGCCCGTACGCTGAAAAGATGCGCCAGGTAATCGGACACATTGCGAAGTCCAACAAGGATTACCGCCATCCGTTCATGCAGGAGCGCGAGGTCAAGCGGGTAGGCTACATTGTGGTCTCCTCTGATCGCGGTCTTTGCGGTGGTCTGAACACCAACGCGTTCAAGCTGCTCGTCAGAGAAATGCGTGAATGGAAACAACAAGGTATTGAGACCGATATCTGCGCTATTGGCCAGAAGGGCGCCTCCTTCTTCCGCAACTACGGCGGAAACGTGGTGGCAGCCGTGACGCACCTGGGCGATAGCCCGAGTGCAGATCAGCTGATCGGTAGCGTCAAGGTGATGCTGGATTCGTTCGTGGAAGGCAAGATCGACCGCCTGTTCCTGATCAGCAACGAATTCGTCAACACCATGACCCAGAGCCCGAAGGCGCTGCAGTTGCTGCCGCTGCCGGAAGGCGATGATGAAGAAATCGGTCACCAGTGGGATTACATCTACGAGCCGGATTCCCGTCCGATCCTTGACGGGCTGATGCCACGTTATATCGAATCCCAGGTGTATCAGGGTGTGGTAGAAAATCTGGCCTGTGAGCAGGCTGCCCGGATGATTGCCATGAAGAGCGCGACAGATAACGCTGGCAGCATCATTGACGAGCTTCAACTGGCCTACAACAAGGCCCGTCAGGCAGCGATCACACAAGAGATTTCGGAGATTGTGAGCGGCGCGGCATCTGTTGGTTAACGCTCACAGACCTACTGGTTTTATTGACTATCAAGATAACGAGGAACCGAGCATGAGTAGCGGACACATCGTTCAGATCATTGGCGCGGTTATCGACGTGGAATTTCCACGTGACTCCGTTCCAAGCGTTTACGACGCACTGCTGCTTGAAGGTGGCGAAACAACTCTGGAAGTCCAGCAGCAGCTGGGTGACGGCATTGTTCGTACCATCGCCATGGGCAGCACTGAGGGCCTGAAGCGTGGCCTGAAAGCAGAAAACACCGGCAAGCCGATCTCTGTACCTGTTGGTACACAGACTCTGGGCCGGATCATGGACGTTCTGGGTCGTCCCATCGACGAACAGGGCGACATCGGCGAAGAAGAGCGCTGGGCTATCCACCGCAAAGCACCGGGCTATGCCGATCAGGCAGCATCTGCCGACCTGCTGGAAACCGGCATCAAGGTTATCGACCTGATCTGCCCGTTCGCCAAGGGTGGTAAGGTTGGTCTGTTCGGTGGTGCCGGCGTAGGCAAGACCGTAAACATGATGGAACTGATCAACAACATCGCGAAAGAGCACTCCGGTCTCTCCGTATTCGCAGGTGTTGGTGAGCGGACCCGGGAAGGTAACGACTTCTACTACGAAATGAAGGAGTCCAACGTTCTCGATAAGGTTGCCATGGTTTACGGCCAGATGAATGAGCCCCCTGGAAACCGTCTGCGTGTGGCCCTGACCGGCCTCACCATGGCTGAGAAGTTCCGTGACGAAGGCCGTGACGTACTGCTGTTCGTTGACAACATCTACCGTTACACCCTGGCCGGTACCGAGGTATCTGCACTGCTGGGTCGTATGCCTTCTGCGGTAGGTTACCAGCCGACCCTGGCGGAAGAGATGGGTCAGCTGCAGGAGCGTATCACCTCTACCAAGACCGGTTCCATCACTTCTATCCAGGCGGTCTACGTACCGGCGGATGACTTGACTGACCCGTCTCCGGCCACCACCTTCTCGCACCTTGACGCGACCGTGGTACTGAGCCGTGACATCGCTTCCAAGGGTATCTACCCGGCGATCGATCCGCTCGACTCCACCTCCCGTCAGCTGGATCCGCTGGTGATTGGTGAGCAGCACTACAACGTTGCCCGTGGTGTTCAGAACGTTCTGCAGCGCTACAAGGAACTGAAAGACATCATCGCGATCCTGGGTATGGACGAGCTGTCTGAAGACGACAAGCTGATCGTATCCCGCGCCCGTAAGATCGAGCGTTTCCTGTCGCAGCCGTTCCACGTTGCTGAAGTATTTACCGGTTCTCCGGGTAAGTACGTGTCTCTGAAAGAGACCATCGCCAGCTTCGAAGGCATTCTCAACGGTGACTACGACGACATGCCGGAGCAGGCGTTCTACATGTGCGGCGGCATCGAAGAAGCGATTGAGAAAGCTAAGGCAATGAAAGAGAAGGAAGGTAAGTAAGACACCTTTTTTCCTTTCTGACCCAAGAGGCGTATGAAATGGCTATGACCGTACATTGTGACGTCGTAAGTGCCGAGGAAAAAATCTATTCGGGCCTGGTGGAGATGCTGATCGCCACCGGTACCGAAGGTGAGCTTGGCATCCAGTATGGCCATGCTCCGCTACTGTCCGAGCTGAAGCCCGGCGCAGTGCGGATCATCAAGCAGGGTGGCAGTGAGGAGATTCTGTACGTATCCGGTGGTTACCTGGAAGTACAGCCCAATCTGGTTACCCTGATGGCCGACACCGCCGTTCGTGCAAAGGATGTGGACGAAGCAGCGGCCCTGGAAGCCCAGAAGCAAGCCGAGAAGGCACTGGCGAACAAGACAGGCGAGTTCGAGTACTCGCGTGCTGCCGCCGAGCTGGCCGAAGCTGCCGCTCAGCTGCGCACCATCCAGAAGCTGCGCAAGCACCTGCGTTAAGCAGAGCCTGTGTCAGCGCCCGGACTGGCCTGACAGTGAACCGCATCCTCAGGTGGAGGGCCCGGTATTCCGGAAACGGAGTGTCGGCGATTCCACCGGGACGCGGTTTTTTCATTTATGGACGTTTTGAATACCGGAGCTGATTGCCCCATGAGCCCGTTACACGTTGTGATCCTGGCCGCAGGCCAGGGCTCCCGCATGAAATCCTCCCTGCCCAAGGTGCTGCATCCGGTGGCGGGTAAAGCCATGCTGCACCATGTGGTTGATACCGCAAAACAACTGGGCGCGGAGAAAATTCACACGGTGATTGGTCACGGAGCCGATCAGGTTCGGGCGTCTCTGGAAGACGACTCGGTGAACTGGGTGTTGCAGACCGAACAGCTGGGCACCGGCCATGCCGTGGCCCAGGCACTGCCGGCACTGCCGGATGATGCCCGGGTGCTGGTGTTGTACGGTGACGTCCCTCTGACTCGCAAAGATACCCTGGAAACCATGGTCGCGGACCTGGACGAACGGAATCTGGCTTTGCTGACGGTGGATATGGATAACCCCCACGGTTATGGCCGGATCGTTCGCAACGAACAAGGCCTGGTTCAGGCCATCGTTGAGCAGAAAGACGCGACCGCCGAACAGCAGCAGATTCAGGAAGTGAATACGGGCATTCTCGCGGTATCAGCCAGTCATCTGAAGCAATGGCTGCCCGCTCTGTCCAACAGCAACGCCCAGGGCGAGTATTATCTGACTGACATTATCGCGATGGCGGTGGACCACGGCTTGTCAGTGACGGTTTCCCAGCCGCTGAATCCGTTTGAGGTTCAGGGCGTGAACAACCGCCTGCAACTGGCGGAACTGGAGCGTTGGTACCAGCGTCAGCAAGCCGAGCGTTTGATGACCGAGGGTGCATCCCTGGCGGACCCGGCCCGCATTGAGGTCCGCGGTGAGCTCATCATTGGCAACGACCTGTGGATAGACGTAAACGCGGTCTTTGAAGGCCGGGTGAGCCTCGGCAACAACGTTGTGATCGGACCCAACTGTGTGATCAAAGACGCCACCATTGCCGATGGTGCGGAGATCAAGGCCAACAGCGTGATTGAAGGTGCAGTAGTGGGTGCCAACGCCCAGATCGGGCCATTCGCACGTCTGCGCCCGGGCACTGAACTGGCCGCCAACACCAAGGTTGGCAATTTTGTCGAAACCAAGAAGGCCGTGGTGGGTGAGGGCAGCAAGATCAATCACCTCAGTTACGTTGGTGATGCCTCACTGGGCCGTAATGTGAATGTGGGTGCAGGTACCATCACCTGCAATTATGATGGTGTGAACAAACACCAGACGGTATTGGGTGACGGGGTATTTGTCGGCTCCAATACCTCACTGGTCGCCCCGGTGAACGTAGCGGAACAGGCCACCATTGGTGCCGGCTCCACCATTACCCGCGATATCAGCGAAGGGGAACTGGCGGTGGCCCGTGGCAAGCAGCGTAACATCGCCGGCTGGGAACGGCCGAAAAAAGCGTAACCAACGATTAACGAACAGGTGAAAACAGCATGTGTGGGATTGTAGGAGCGGTATCTGAACGGGATGTCCAGGGTATTCTGCTGGAGGGCTTGCGCCGCCTGGAATACCGGGGGTACGACTCCGCCGGCATGGCCGTCATCAATGGCCAGCACCTGGTGCAGAGAGCCCGGGAAGTTGGCAAGGTTGCGGCCCTGGCTGATGCCATTGAAGCAAACCCCCTGGCTGGTCACCTGGGTATCGCCCACACTCGCTGGGCCACCCACGGCGAGCCCTCGCAGGTGAATGCCCATCCCCATATGTCCGGCGAGCGGCTGGCCATCGTCCATAACGGCATCATCGAGAACTACCAGGAACTCCGGGATGAACTCAGGGCCGAGGGTTTTGAGTTCACCTCCCAGACCGATACCGAGGTGGTCGCGCACCTGATCGAGAAATACTTCCGTGAACAGGGCAAACTCTATGAAGCGGTAAAGGCGGCCATTCAGCGTCTGCGCGGTGCCTACGCCCTGGCCGTTGTTCACGCCGATGAGCCGGATCACCTGGTGGTCTGTCGCGAGGGCAGCCCTCTGGTAGTTGGCGTCGGTATTGGCGAGAACTTTATCGCGTCTGACCAGCTGGCCCTGTTGCCGGTGACCGACCGATTCATGTTCCTGGAAGAGGGCGATATCGCCGATATCCGCAAGGACAGCATCCGCATTCACGATCGCAGTGGTCAGCCGGTGGAGCGGACCATTACCCGTTTTGAACACGGTGCTGACTCTGCAGACAAAGGTGAATACCGCCACTTCATGCTCAAGGAAATCTACGAGCAGCCGAAAGTGATCAAGGCCACCATGGAAGGCCGGATTACCGACAGCCGGGTCCTGGAGCAGGCGCTCGGAACCGACGCGGCCAACCTGCTGGATAACGTCCGTCACGTCCAGATCATCGCCTGTGGTACTTCGTACCATGCCGGCATGGTAGCCCGCTACTGGATTGAGGAACTGGCCGGCGTGCCTTGTTCGGTGGAAGTCGCTTCGGAGTTCCGCTACCGCAAACACGTGATTCAGCCCGACACCCTGTTCCTGTGCATTTCCCAGTCCGGTGAAACCGCCGACACCCTGGCGGCATTGCGCCAGGCCAAACAGGCGGGCTTCCGCGCGGCTCTGGCTATCTGCAACGTGCCGGGCAGTTCCCTGGTGCGGGAATCCGATCTGGTCATCATGACCCAGGCCGGTCCGGAAATTGGTGTGGCGTCGACCAAGGCGTTCACCACCCAGCTGACCGCGTTGCTGATCTTCACCCTGGCGCTGGCACGCCACAATGGCCTGAGCGAAGAGAAAGAGGCAGACATCGTTGCTGCCATTCATCAGTTGCCCAAGCAGGTGAGTGATGTCCTCGCCCTGGATGCCGACATTGAAGAGATGTCCAAGGCGTTTATGGACAAGAACCACAGCCTGTTCCTGGGCCGCGGCTCTCAGTTCCCGGTGGCGATGGAAGGGGCCCTCAAGCTCAAGGAAATCTCTTACATCCACGCCGAGGCCTATCCCGCCGGCGAGCTCAAACACGGTCCGCTGGCCTTGGTGGACAGTGAAATGCCGGTAGTCACGGTGGCACCGAACAACGACCTGGTGGAAAAGCTGAAATCCAATCTGGAGGAAGTTCGCGCCCGTGGCGGTGAGCTGTTCGTGTTTGCCGACAAGGCGGCGGATGTGAAGCCGGAAGAAGGCATCCACGTGATGCAACTGCCATCCGTGCATGAGATCACCGCGCCCATCGTGTACACCGTGCCGCTGCAGTTGCTGTCTTATCACGTGGCGGTGTTGAAGGGTACGGATGTGGACCAGCCCCGGAACCTGGCCAAGAGTGTGACGGTGGAATAGGCCACCATTTAGAATGGGCCGGAGCCTGCCTGGATCCGGTCCTGAAAATATCAGATCCAATATTAGGCATGACCGTCATTTGTTCAGAAAGTTACCTTGTTAATCGAGAAATCGGTTAAAATACCGTCGCCGTTTCGGCAGTAATTAAGTAGTATTACTTAAATTTCCTGTGGTGCCCGGCTCTATCTCGCCTTCTTTTTGTTATTAAGACCAAAAGCGGACTGAAATTCGTACCTTTGGACCATACTCCGGTACGTAAATATCAAGGAAGATGCGGGTCTTCTGGCGCACAATACCAACAAACCGATTTCTCAGAAGATGTCTGTAATGCCCACGACTGTTATCTCCGGCTTTACCCATAATTTCCTTGGCAAGGCACCTGTCTGGTACAAGCAGGTCATTCTGCTGTTTCTGGTCATCAATCCGATTGTCATGTATCTGCTTGGGCCCGGCGTGGCGGGTTGGCTGTTGATCGGTGAGTTTATTTTTACGCTGGCGATGGCACTGAAGTGCTATCCACTGTTGCCGGGGGGCCTGCTGGCGGTGGAGGCCCTGCTGATCGGGCTGACGTCGGCGGATGCGGTGTACCATGAGGTTCTGACCAATTTCCCGGTCATCCTGCTGCTGATGTTCATGGTGGCGGGTATTTACTTCATGAAAGAGCTGCTGCTGGTGACCTTCACCCAGATTCTGGTGGGGGTGCGGTCCAAGTCGGCGTTGTCGCTGCTGTTCTGCAGCGCTGCAGCGGTGCTGTCTGCGTTTCTCGATGCCCTGACCGTCACCGCCGTCATCATCAGCGTTGCGGTAGGTTTCTTCTCGGTCTATCACAAGGTGGCATCCGGCAAGGGTTACCAGCAGAAAGACCACAACACCAACAGCGACGACGAAGTGATTGAGCTGCACCGGGAAGATCTGGAAAACTTCCGTGCCTTTCTCCGCAGCCTGCTGATGCACGGGGCGATCGGTACCGCTCTGGGCGGCGTCGCCACCATGGTGGGTGAACCCCAGAACCTGCTGATCGCCAAGGTGGTTGGCTGGGATTTCGCCGGCTTTTTCCTGCACATGGCACCGGTGAGTATTCCGGTTTTGTTCGCCGGTCTGGCCACGTGCTGGGCGCTGGAGAAACTACGCTGGTTTGGCTATGGCGGTCGACTGCCCAAGCCGGTGCGACGGGTGTTGGAAGAGTTCGCTGATAATGAAAAGGCTCGGCGCACCAAGTCTGATCAGGCGGCGCTCTGGATTCAGGCGGTGGCCGCGGTCATTCTGGTGTTTGGTCTGGCATTCCACATCGCCGAAGTAGGATTGATTGGCCTGCTGGTGATTATCCTGATTACCTCCTTTACCGGCGTGACGGACGAACACCAGATTGGCAAGGCGTTCCAGGAATCCCTGCCCTTTACCTCATTGCTGGTGGTGTTTTTCGCCGTGGTGGCGGTGATTCACGAGCAGCACCTGTTCAAACCGATCATTGATTACGTACTGGCGCTGCCTGAAGGCCAGCAGCCGGGCATGTTCTTCATTGCCAACGGGCTGTTGTCGATGATCAGCGACAACGTGTTTGTGGCGACCGTCTACATCAGCGAAGTGAAACAGGCGCTGGACGCCGGCAGCATCAGCTACGAGCACTTCCAGACCCTGGCCGTAGCCATCAATACCGGTACCAACCTGCCGAGCGTAGCTACACCCAATGGCCAGGCGGCGTTCCTGTTCCTGCTGACCTCAGCCATTGCACCTCTGGTGCGTTTGTCCTACGGGCGCATGGTGATCATGGCGTTGCCTTACACCATCGTGATGGGTGGCGTCGGTCTGTACATGGTCACCCACGCGTTCTGAGTCAAGGTTTTGCATATTTCACCGCACAGTTTTCATAGGATCTGTTAACCTTCAGGTAAACAGATAAAAGAAAAGCGGTATACATGCGCAGTTGTCAACAACCCCAATCGACCCTTTCGCGCGCCTGTCTGATGGCGCTTTTTCTTGTTCTGGTTTTCTCATATTTGTTCTATCCCACCGCTGTCCGTGCCTCAGATTCGGAGGCTTTTGTCGATAAAACCATACGGGTTGCTTATGTTGAGTTTCCGCCGGTCACTTATCGGGATGACAAGGGCGAGCCTGCCGGAGAGTTTGTGGACATTACCCGCAAGGTAGCGACAGAGGCGGGTTACCAACTGGAATTCATCTACCTGCCGGTGGCCCGCACCTACCTCTATCTGAAAAACGGCACGATCGATTTGTGGATGGGGCTAACCGACATTCCCGCTTTAAAAGACGACATTCTCGAAAGCTGGATCAGCCCGATTCCGGTGGAACTGAGTGCCTGGTATCTGGAGGGCGTGCCGCCAGTGGATCATATGGATCGCCTGCGCAACAAAACCGTGATTCTGATCGGCGGCTATACCTACGCCGGCCTCAGAGACTGGCTGACCTCCCAGCCCGATATCCAGATTACCGAAGCACCGAACCATCGCTCCGGCCTCAATATGCTCAAGCGTCATCGCGGTGATTACCTGCTGGACTACCGGCAACCGGTGCAGGAAACCCTGAGCCGGACGACAGATGCCGAGATTCGCGAATCGGAAATGCGCAGCCGCAATGGCGCCTGGCTGTTTTCCCTGGCCAATCCGCGTGCGGCCATTCTACGTGAGGCCTTTGACGACGCTTACCTGCGCCTGGCCGAAAAGGGCGAAGTACCGCCGGTGCGACGGTTTCAGCAAACCTATGTGGTGCCAGGATTCCCGGAGCAGTACCGGTAACACCGGCAGGTTTTAAAGCGTTGCCAGCACCCGAATGGCATTGGCCGCTGCCGCCGTCCGGTTTTCCACATTCATCTTCCGGAACACCTGCTCCAGGTGTTTGTTCACGGTGCGGGGGCTCATCTCCAGAATCTGTCCGATTTCCCGGTTGGTCTTGCCATTGGCGATCCACAGCAGGACATCCGACTCCCGCAGGGTAAGATCAAAACGTTCCCGCAGCGCCGCTGAGGCGCTGTTCTGGTTCTGGGGTGTTTTCAGACGCAACAGGTATTCCTGGTCATCCACCAGGGCCAGATATTCGATGGAGCGGGGCGTGTCCAGCAACCGGATGGGCAGACTGTGGCCGGGATCCGGTCGGTGGCCCAGCCAGTCCTCAAGTTGTTCCCGTACTCCCTGGAAGTCCTCGTGATCCGGCGGCGGCAGGCAACGGCATACTTGCGGGGTACCCCACAGCAGGTTGCCCTCGCGGTCGACCGCAAACAGGTTCTGACCGGCGGTATCGAGCGCGCAACGGGCGCTGCGGGTCATTCTGGCGTTGGCCAGGTGCACCGCCATGCGGGCCAGTAACTCGGTGGTGTCGATGGGCTTGGTAACATAGTCCACGCCGCCGGCATTCAGGCCCATAACCACGTGTTCGGTATCGCTCAGGCCGGTCATGAAAATGATCGGAATGTCCGCGAAGGCGGGGTTTTCCTTGAGTCGCCGACACGTCTCGAAGCCATCCATATTCGGCATCAGCGCATCCATCAGCACCACATCGGGGGTGATGTTCTGGCTGATGGTCAGGGCCTGATTACCTTCCAGCGCCACCAGCACGGTCATGCCAGCTTCTTCCAGTGCATCATTGATCATGCGGATGGAATCGATGGCGTCGTCGACGACCAGTACCACGGTTTTGCGGTCATCAGGATGCTTCATGTTCGGTTACCTCAAGAAGTTCGAGAATCTTCTCGAACTGGAAATCGTTGGTGAATTTGGTGATCTCCTGAACGAAGGCGTCACTGGCGTCTCCGGCATACTGCAAGCTGTGCAGTGCCTCCAGCAGGCCCTTGCGATGGCCGATTCTGGCCAGGTCTGCCAACGCCTCGCAGTGCTCCCGGGCGGGCAGTTCAAGCGCGCCGCTGGCTGGCAGCGGTAGCGCGGCCAGGGGCTCCGGGCTTTTCTCGAAGCGCCAGTCCAGGCCCATGACCCGGCCAATGGTGTCCAGCAGCAGGTTCAGTCGCACCGGTTTGATGATGTAACCGTCGTGCAGGCGCGGTGCCTCGGCGCTATGGTGGCCCTCGTTGGCGTCGGCCGAGACCATCACCACGGGCAGGTTGTATTTCATTTCCCTGAGCTCGGCCAGCACCTCCCAGCCGCTTTTCCCGGGCATCGACACATCGAGCAGAATCAGGTTGGGGCGCTCCTGTTCCACTCGTTCCGGAACGGTCATGGCATTGCCGGTGTCGCTGATTTCAAAGCCAAGTGGCGACAGCATGGCCCGGATCACCTGACGATGGGAGTCGTCGTCATCCACCAGCAGGATTTTCCGGCGGGCGCCATGGTAGCCGTAGATCCTGCGGGCTGGCGTCGAGATCGAGCGTGGGCTGGCGGAATGCAGGCTCGACAGCATCAGGCTGACCTTGAACACGCTGCCCTCGCCAGGTTCGCTCTCCACCGAGATGTCGCCGCCCATGATTTCCGTCAGCAGTCGGGTGATGGTCAGGCCCAGGCCGGTTCCGGTGCGGCTCTGGCCGGGATTGCGGATACGCTCAAACGGCCGGAAGATGCGTTCGATGTTTTCTGCGGCAATGCCCTCGCCGGTATCACGCACGGTGAATTCCGCCACCTGGCTGCGGTAGCGGAGGGTCAGTGACACGCTGCCCTGGTCGGTGTATTTGATGGCGTTCGACAACAGATTGATCAGTATCTGGCGCAGGCGTTTTTCATCGGTGGTCACCAGTTCTGGCAGAGGGTGAGGGCAGTGGTAGTCAAACGCCAGGCCCTTTTCTTCGGCCTGAAGCCGGAACATGGTGACCAACTGCTCCATCAGCAACCCGATGCGCACCTGGTCCCGGTGTAGGTCCAGCCGGCCCGCCTCAATTTTTGAGATATCCAGTAACCCTTCAATCAGATCCGCCAGGTATTCGCCGCTGCGGCGAATGACCCCCAGGGCTTCCTTGCGATGAGGCGGTACCGAGTCGTCGTTCTCCATGAGCTGGGCGTAACCGAGGATGGCGTTAAGGGGCGAGCGTAACTCGTGGCTGATTCCGGTCAGGTACCGGCTCTTGGCGCCGTTGGCGGCCTCGGCCTGCTCTTTGGCCTGCTGCAGGGCCTGGTCGGTGCGTTCGTGGGCGACAATCTCCTCGGTCAACAGGCGGGTCTGGCGCCGGGATTCCTCCTCCGCCACTACCCGGCTTTCATGGGCCAGTACAAACAGCCAGCAGATCACCCCGGTGACAATGACCAGAATGAAGAACACTTTCCACAGGGTGACAGACAGCAGCGTAGCCTCGGCAAGCGAAGCCACCGGGGTTTTGAAGTAGATCAGCGACAGCAGCAGTGCGGAAAATCCGTTGATGACCACCAGCAGCGACAGGAAATGCCCGAGCCGGGAGCGCAGTGCCGACAGCAGTGGCGCCGGAAGGAACCGCCCGAGAAACTGCTGCATC
This sequence comes from Marinobacter sp. LM1, assembly GCF_042763285.1. NCBI lineage: Bacteria > Pseudomonadati > Pseudomonadota > Gammaproteobacteria > Pseudomonadales > Marinobacteraceae > Marinobacter > Marinobacter sp. LM1. Next base: position 4,308,237 of record NZ_CP114373.1, on the reverse strand, counting down.
TGCTCCTGGTAGCCGGCGCCCGGTTTGCAGGCGTCCTCACAGCGGGCATCCAGCGAACAGCACAGCGAGCAGATAGCGCCATCGTAGGCGGGGCAGTGGGTGACATCTTCCGGCTCGAAGCGGTGTTCGCAGATGCTGCACCCCACCAGTTGGTGATCGGTGGCCAGGGGCACAAACGGACGGGCGGTGTAGAAACGCCCGCCGGTCTTCCAGGCAATCAGGGGCGCGGTGACCAGTGCCACCGCCAGGGCGATGAAATGGGACAGGGCCTGGGCGTAGTCACCCAGTACCCCGGTGTGGCAGGTGATTCCCACCACCGAGGCGGTGATCATGGCGCCCACACCCACCGGATTGATGTCGTACAGGTGCGCCCGTTTGAATTCGATATGGGCCGGGCTCAGGCCCAGGGGTTTGTTGATCACCAGGTCTGCCACCAGGGCACCCACCCAGGCAATGGCGACAATGCCGTAGAATCCCAGGGTCTCTTCCAGTGCCCGATACACGCCAAGTTCCATCACCAGCAGGGCAATGGCGACATTGAACACCAGCCAGACCACCCGGCCAGGGTGGCTGTGGGTCAATCGGGAGAAGAAATTGGACCAGGCAATGGAGCCGGCGTAGGCATTGGTCACGTTGATCTTGATCTGACACAGAATCACGAAGATGCCGGCCATCGCCAGCGAGAGCTCGGGGGAATGGGTGATGTAGTTGAACGCCACCAGATACATCTGGGTTGGGTCGGCCGCTTCTGTTGCGGAAATGCCCTGATTCAGTGCAAGCACGGCCAGAAAGGAGCCGGCCAGAATTTTTACCATGCCGATGACAACCCAGCCGGGGCCGCCGGCCATTACCGCCACCCACCAACGGCGTCGTTCCGGAGCATTGGTGGGCTCGGGAATGAAGCGCAGGAAATCCACCTGTTCGCCAATCTGGGCAATCAGGGAGAACACCACCGCGGCGGCGGCCCCGAACAGCAGCAGGTCAAAGCCATTGTCGGCGGGCAGGCCCACACCCTGGAACTGCGTCCAGTCGGTGATGGAGGAGGCATCTGCGTAGATGATGAAAACGAAAGGCGCCAGCTGCAGCAGGATAAACAGGGGCTGGGTCCACACCTGAAAGCGGCTGATGGTGGTGATGCCGTGGGTGACCAGAGGAATGATCACCACGGCGCAGATCAGGTAACCCAGTACCAGGGGAATGGCAAACAGCATTTCCAGCGCCATCGCCATGATAGCGGCCTCAATGGCGAAGAAGATGAAGGTAAAGGAGGCGTAGATCAGCGAGGTAATGGTCGAGCCGATGTAGCCGAAGCCGGCGCCCCGGGTCAGCAGGTCGATGTCCACCCCGTAGCGGGCGGCGTAGTAGCTGATCGGGATCGCGGTCAGGAAAATCACCAGGCTGACCGCGAGGATCGCCGCGACGGCGTTGTCGAAACCATAGTGCAGGGTAATGGAGCCGCCGATGGCCTCCATGGCCAGGAACGAGATGGCCCCCAGCGCAGTATGGCTGACCCGCGCAGCCGACCACCGGCGTGCACTTTTGGCGGTAAAGCGCAGGGCGTAGTCTTCCAGGGTCTGGTTGGCTACCCATTGGTTATAGCTACGCCGGACCCGAAAAATATTCTGTTTTACTGCCATTCCCGCCCTGCTCCTGGCCCGCCGGGCCGCCCTGAATTGGTGCGCGTTTGCTGCCGTCACGCACCGGATCAGAAAGCTGGAACAAGAACCGTGCCATAAACCGGTGCAACGGATGTGCGCCTTGGGGTTGCCTGCGGTTGTAACCTGTCTGACCTGGCACGGGTATGCGTCAAATGACGTACCACGCTGGGGTGAATGCCGAATGGGCACCCATGACAGGCCTGAGCAGAATGATTGACGTGGGCACTGTGCTTCCGGAGCGGAGCACGGTACCGGCTTTCAACCACTGCGAGGAATGACCATGGGAACCACAACCATTGCCGCCGGAGGGCGGAGTCACAAGAGCAAAGGGCTGCGAAAGAGCCTGGCCACCCTGGCCGCATCCATCATGCTGGCCACGTCGGCCCAGGCGGCCACGCCGGCAACCGACGAGGTAAACACCACCGGACTGGCGGTCACTGACGACACCGTCAAGGTCGGTATCCTGCACTCCATCACCGGCACCATGGCCATCAGTGAGATTGGTTCGGTGCAGGCCGAGAAGCTCGCCATTGAGCAGATCAACGAGTCCGGTGGTGTCCTTGGCCGGCAGATCGAGTTTGTCCAGGAAGACGGCGCCAGTGACTGGCCCACCTTCGCGGAGAAATCCCGCAAGCTGCTTCGCCAGGACAACGTCGCGGCCATCTTCGGTGCCTGGACCTCGGCTTCCCGTAAAGCCATTCTGCCGGTCATCGAGCAGTACAACGGTATGCTGTACTACCCGACCTTCTACGAGGGTCTGGAGCAGTCACCCAACGTGATCTACACCGGCCAGGAAGCCACCCAGCAGATTCTGGCGGGTATCGACTGGGCGGTGAAAGAGAAAGGCGCCAAAACCTTCTACCTGCTGGGCTCGGATTACATCTGGCCCCGTACCTCCAACAAAATTGCCCGCAAGCACATCGACAAACTGGGCCTGAAAGTGGTGGGCGAGGAGTACTACCCGCTGGGCCACACCCAGTTCAACTCCGTGATCAACAAGATCAAGCTCAAGAAGCCGGACGTGATCTTTGCGTCGGTGGTCGGTGGTTCCAACGTGGCCTTCTACAAGCAGATGAAAGCCGCCGGTGTCGATTTCACCGACGAGAAGCCGCTGCTGCTGACCATCTCCGTCACCGAGGATGAAATCCGCGGTATCGGCGGCGAGAACGTGGAAGGTATCTACGCCTCCATGAAGTATTTCCAGAGCCTAGATAACCCCAACAACGAAGAATTCGTGGCCGCCTTCAAGGAAGCCTGGGGTGACGACATGGTGATTGGCGATGTGACCCAGGCGGCCTATCTCGGCCCGTGGCTGTGGAAGATGGCGGTGGAAAAAGCCGGCTCCTTCGACATCGACAAGATTCGTGAGGCCTCACCCGGCATCGAATTTACCAAGGCACCGGAAGGCTATGTCCGCATCCACGAAAACCATCACCTCTGGTCCAAGACCCGCATCGGCCGCGCCAAAACCGATGGCCAGTATGAAGTGGTTTATGAAACCGACGAGCTGATGGAACCCGATCCGTTCCCGGAAGGTTACCAGTAAGCAGCCGTGGCCGGTGCCTTCGGGCACCGGCGTCCGGCTCGGACGCAAGCACGTGTTCTTAAGCGACGGGAGTAAGGGTCATGTTTGACGGATACACCACCAGCGAATTGATGTCGATTTTTGCCATGCAGGGCTTTGCCGGGCTGTCCCTGTTCTCGGTATTCGTACTGATGGCACTGGGCCTGGCGATCATTTTTGGTCAGATGGGGGTGATCAATATGGCCCACGGGGAATTCATGATCCTCGGCGCCTACACCACCTACCTTGTCTCCGGGTTTTTCCAGTCGGTCCTGCCCGGTCTGTTTGGCGGATACTTCTTCGTCGCCATCATTATTGCGTTTCTCATCTGTGCGGCCCTCGGGGCCTTTATCGAATGGGCCATGATCCGGCACCTCTACCGGCGCCCGCTCGACACCCTGCTGGCCACCTGGGGCCTGAGCCTGATCATGCAGCAAACCTACCGCTCCATCTTCGGCGCCCGGGAAGTGGGTGTGGAACTGCCGGAGTGGATGATGGGCGCCATCCAGGTTACCGATCTGGTGGAACTGCCCATCAACGGCCTGTTCGTGATGATCATTGCCCTGTCCATCGCCCTGGGGGTTTACCTGCTGATGTACCGCTCCGGCTGGGGCAAGAAGGTCCGTGCCGTGGTACAGAACCGCCCGATGGCCGAAGCCGTGGGCATCAACAGTGCCGGGGTTGACCGTATGACCTTCGCCCTGGGCTGTGGCATTGCCGGTATCGCCGGTGCGGCCTTTACCATGATCGGCTCTACGGGCCCGTCCTCCGGCCAGGCCTACATTGTCGATACCTTCCTGGTGGTGGTGTTCGGCGGTGCCCAGAGTCTGATTGGCACCATTGTCTCTGCTTTCGGTATTTCCCAGGCCCAGTCCACGATGGAGTTCTTCCTCAGTGGTTCCATGGCCAAAGTCCTCACCCTGCTGGTGGTCGTTGGCATCCTGATGCTGCGCCCGGAAGGCCTGATGGCGCTCAAGGTCCGTCGCTAGGAGACTGTCATGAAAAACACTTCCCCTTTGAAATGGTTTGCCTCCCGAGAGGGGCTCTACTATCTGGCACTGGCGTTGCTGCTGGTCGTCATCCTGCCGCTGGCGCTGGACCCGTTCCGCCTGAACATGGTGGGTAAATACCTCACCTACGCCTTCGTGGCCATCGGCCTGGTGATGTGCTGGGGCAAAGCCGGCATCCTCAGCCTGGGCCAGGGCGTGTTCTTCGGCCTGGGCGGCTACTGCATGGCCATGTTCCTGAAGCTGGAGGCTTCCACGCCGGAGGCCACGGCCATCCAGTCCACCCCGGGTATCCCGGACTTCATGGACTGGAACCAGCTGACCGAACTGCCGTGGTTCTGGGAACCGTTCCACAGCTTCTCGTTCACCCTGCTGGCGATCGTCGGTGTGCCGGTGCTGCTGGCATTCATCATCGGTTTTGCGATGTTCACCCGCCGGGTGGGGGGCGTCTACTTCGCCATCATCACCCAGGCCATCGCAGCCATCCTGACCATTCTGATCATTGGTCAGCAGGGCTACACCGGGGGTGTAAACGGCATTACCGATCTGCAGACCCTGATGGGCTGGGACATCCGCACCGATGAGGCCAAAACCATCCTGTACTTCGTGTGCGTGGGCCTGCTGTTCGTGTGCCTGTTCGTGGCCCGGTTTGTCCAGAACCGCAAGCTCGGTCGCATCCTGGTGGCCATGAACGCCCAGGAAAACCGGGTGCGTTTCTCCGGCTATGATGTGGCCGCCTTCAAGATCTTCGTGTTCTGCCTGGCCGCCGCCTTTGCGGGCATTGGCGGCGCGCTGTTCACCCTGATTGTCGGCTTCATGTCGCCCTCGTTCATCGGCATCGTGGCCTCCATTGAAATGGTCATCTTCTGTGCCCTCGGGGGTCGCCTGTCGATTCTGGGCGCAGTCTACGGCGCGTTGCTGGTGAACGCCGCCAAGAGCGGCTTCTCCGAATCCTTCCCGGAATTGTGGCCGTTCGCCATGGGCGCGTTGTTCATCGGTGTGGTGCTGGCGTTCCCGAATGGCCTGGCCGGCCTGTACCAGACCTACGTGATGCCCCTGGAGGACCGCCTGTTCAAGCGCAAGCCGAAAGCAGCGGTGAGCGCCCCGGCGAAGCCAGCGCCTGCTGCCCGCCAAGATGAGGGCCGTGATTACGACCCGATGCTGGACCAATACAGCCCGGAGAAATCCTGATGAACGCAGCCAAAGCACAGAGCAAGGACTTCCTGCTCGCAGTCGAGGGCCTGACCGTCTCATTCGATGGCTTCAAGGCGGTGGATGATCTCTCGTTCTACCTGGACCCGAAAGAGATCCGGGTCATCATCGGCCCCAACGGGGCCGGCAAAACCACGGTACTGGACCTGATTTGCGGCAAGACCAAGGCGACCTCGGGTTCCATCAAGTTTGATGGCAAGGAGCTGACCAGACTCAAGGAGCACCAGATTGTGCATTCCGGCGTTGGTCGCAAGTTCCAGACCCCGTCGGTGTTCGAGGACCTGACGGTGTTCGAGAACCTGGAGGTGTCTTATCCACAGGGCCACAGCGTGATGGGGGCGCTGGCCTTCAAACGCTCGGCTGAGGTGGTGGCTGCGGTGGAAGACGTGGCCGAGACCATCTTCCTGAAAGATGCCCTGGACCAGCCGGCGTCGCTGCTCAGTCACGGCCAGAAGCAGTGGCTGGAGATTGGCATGCTGCTGATCCAGAAGCCGGACCTCTTGATGCTGGATGAACCGGTGGCCGGCATGTCGGTGGCCGAGCGCAAGAAAACCGCTGAACTGCTGCGGCGCATTACCAAAGACCACACGGTGCTGGTGATCGAGCACGACATGCAGTTTGTCGGGGATATCGCAGACCGGGTCACGGTGATGCACCAGGGCAAGGTTCTGTCTGAGGGGTCCATCGAGCACGTGAAGTCGGACCCGAAAGTCATCGAAGTCTACCTGGGGCATTGATCATGCTGAGCGTCAAACAACATTCGGTGGCCTATGGCCAGAGCAGCATCATCCAGGACCTGAACCTGGAGGTGGGCAAGCAGGAAATCGTGGCGGTGGTTGGCCGCAACGGTATGGGTAAAACCACCCTGATGAAATCCCTGGTGGGCATGACTCCAAGCCGCGGTGGCCAGGTCACGCTGGATGGCACGGACCTGTCGAACCTGAAGAGCTTCCAGCGGGTGAGGGCCGGCATCGGGTTTGTGCCCCAGGGGCGGATGATTTTCCCGACCCTGACGGTGAAGGAAAACATCGAGACCGGTCTGGCCGCGGTAGGCGAGAAGAAAATTCCGGAAGACCTTTATGAGCTGTTTCCGGTGCTGAAGGAAATGCAGCACCGCCGGGGCGGCAACCTTTCCGGCGGGCAGCAGCAACAACTGGCCATTGCCCGGGCCCTCGCGACCCGGCCCAAGGTGCTTCTGCTCGATGAGCCGACCGAGGGCATCCAGCCCAACATCATCAAGGACATTGCCAAAACCCTTCGGCGGATTCGCGACGAGCGGGGGTTGTCGATTGTGGTGTCGGAGCAGGTGTTGAGCTTTGTGATGGATGCGGCGGATCGGATTCTGGTGATCGAGAAGGGGGAGATTGTGCACGAGGAGCTTCGGGAAGAGGCGGATCAGGACAAGATTGCCAGTTATCTGGCCGTTTAGCTTTGTTGAGGGGGAATAAATATGAGACACGGTGATATTTCCAGCAGTAACGATACCGTCGGCGTGGCGGTGGTGAACTACAAGATGCCCCGGCTGCATACCAAAGCCGAGGTGCTGGACAACGCCCGCAAGATTGCGGACATGATCAAGGGTATGAAAGTGGGGCTGCCGGGGATGGATCTGGTGGTGTTTCCGGAATACAGCACCATGGGGATCATGTACGACAACGACGAGATGATGGAGACCGCCGCCACCATTCCCGGAGACGAGACAGCGATTTTCTCGGCGGCCTGCCGGGAGGCGAACACCTGGGGGGTGTTTTCGCTCACCGGCGAGCGCCATGAAGATCATCCCAACAAGGCGCCTTACAACACCCTGGTGCTGATCAACAATGAGGGTGAGATTGTCCAGAAATACCGCAAGTGCATTCCCTGGTGCCCGATTGAGGGCTGGTACCCCGGCGACACCACCTATGTGACCGAGGGGCCGAAGGGGATGAAGATCAGTCTGATCATCTGTGACGACGGCAACTACCCGGAGATCTGGCGCGACTGCGCCATGAAGGGGGCGGAGCTGATTGTGCGGTGCCAGGGTTACATGTATCCGGCCAAGGAACAGCAGGTCATGATGGCCAAGAGCATGGCCTGGGCCAACAACTGTTACGTGGCGGTGGCTAATGCCTCCGGCTTTGACGGGGTGTATTCGTACTTCGGGCACTCCGCCATCATCGGCTTTGATGGTCGTACCCTGGGTGAATGTGGCGAGGAGGACATGGGGGTTCAGTACGCCCAGCTGTCTGTCAGCCAGATCCGTGACGCCCGCGCCAACGACCAGTCCCAGAACCACCTGTTCAAGCTGCTGCACCGGGGCTACACCGGCGTCCACAACTCCGGTGACGGCGACAAGGGCGTGGCCGATTGCCCGTTCGAGTTCTATCGCACCTGGGTGATGGACGCCCAGAAAGCCCAGGAAAACGTCGAGGCCATGACCCGCAAAACCGTGGGCACGGCGGAGTGCCCGGTGGGTGAACTGCCGTTCGATGGCAAGGAAAAAACTGCAGGGGCCTGAGCCCGGGAGACCGCGATGCCGTTTATCAATGAGCGGCTGGAAACCAACCGGGAAACGCTGGCAAGGAACCGGGCCGATTCAGGCCCGGTTCGTGTTTCCCGGTTCCGCTTTGAGCCGGATGCCGTAATGGCGAGCCTGCGGGCCAATATCGTGGGCCAGCAGCACGCCCTGGAGGCGATGGAATCCATGCTGGTTCGGGTCAAGGCCGACATCGGTGAAGAGAACCGCCCGCTGGCGGTTCACTTGTTTCTGGGGCCGACCGGGGTGGGCAAGACTGAAACCGTACGGCTGATTGCCGAGGCCATTCATGGCAGCCGCGATGCCCTGTGCCGCATCGACATGAACACCCTGGCCCAGGAGCACTACGCGGCGGCGCTGACCGGCGCGCCGCCCGGTTATGTGGGCAGCAAGGAAGGCCACAGCCTGTTTGATCTTGAGAAGGTTCAGGGGTCGTTCAGCAAACCGGGCATCGTCCTGTTCGACGAGCTTGAAAAGGCCAGCAAGGAGGTCACCCGGACCCTGCTCAATGTGCTCGATACCGGCCGGCTGGTGTTCCCCTCCGGCAACCGGGAAATCGACTTCCGCAACACGCTGATCTTTATGACCAGCAACGCCGGAGCCCTGGAAGCGGAAGCGCACCATCATCGCTATCAGCGAGGCTGGCGCCGCTGGCTGGGGCTGGAGCCGGGCCCGCAGGAGAACCTTCGGGACAGGGCCCTGCGCCGGCATTTCGACCCGGAGTTCCTGAACCGGATTGACCAGATTCTTACGTTCAACCCCCTGACAGACCAGTGGCTGTATGCCCTTCTGGAGATCGAACTGGCCGGCTTGAACAAGCGCCTGGCCCGCAAACAGGCCTCGCTGGATTTGTCGGTGGAGCTGCGCAGTGTGTTGTGCCGCGATTACGACAGCCGCTATGGCGCCCGCGAGATGCTACGGGCGTTCCGCCAGAAACTGGAGCCGGCGCTGGCCCGTGCGTTGCTGGAGCATCCCGAGCATTCCTCATTTCTGGCTGAGCTCAAGGGGCAGGAGATAGTGGTGCGCCAATACGTCGAATGACGTAGGTGCCGGGGGCAATTCGCGAATACCGCGCCGGTGGCGTATCGCGGATAGTGAAACGGTCAGCGCAGGCGCCGTCGGGCACTGCGTTCCCAAGCTTAGACGCCGAACGCCAAGAACCAAGGAGCGACCGCTATGGCCGAAACACTCATCAAGATCGATTTGAGCAAATCCGCGTACGAGAACGAGAATATCCACAACCGCTGGCATCCGGACATTCCCATGGCGGCGACGGTCAAGCCCGGGGACGATTTCATCCTCGAGTGTTACGACTGGACCGGTGGCCAGATCAAGAACGACGACAGCGCAGACGACGTGCGCGACGTGGATCTGACCCAGGTTCACTTCCTGTCTGGCCCGGTGGGCGTGGAGGGCGCAGAACCCGGCGACCTGCTGGAAGTGGACATCCTCGACATCGGTGCCTTCAAGGACAGCCAGTGGGGCTTCAACGGTTTCTTCTCCAAGAAGAACGGCGGCGGCTTTCTGACCGAGCACTTTCCGGAGGCCCAGAAATCCATCTGGGACTTCAACGGCATGTTCACCAAATCCCGCCACATCCCCAACGTTGAATTCGCCGGCATGATCCACCCGGGCCTGATCGGCTGCCTGCCGTCCAAGGAAATGCTGGCGGAGTGGAACAAGCGCGAGAAAGAACTGTACGACACCGAGCCGGATCGGGTGCCGGGCCTGGCGAACCTGCCTTACGCCGACACCGCCCACCTGGGCAAGCTGGCGGGTGATGCCGCCAAAGAGGCGGCGCTGGAAGCCGCCCGCACCGTACCGCCCCGGGAGCACGGTGGTAACTGCGACATCAAGGACTTGTCCCGTGGTTCCAAGGTGTATTTCCCGGTCTATGTGAAGGGGGCAGGCCTGTCGGTGGGCGACCTGCACTTCAGCCAGGGCGACGGCGAGATTACCTTCTGCGGCGCCATCGAAATGGCCGGCTGGATTCACCTGCGGGTGAACCTGATCAAGGACGGTATGGCCAAATACGGCATCAAGAACCCGGTCTTCAAACCCAGCAGCATCAAGCCGCGCTACGAGGACTATGTGATCTTCGAGGGCATCTCGGTGGATGAAGAGGGCCAGCAGCACTACCTGGACGTGCACGTGGCCTACCGCCAGGCCTGCCTCAACGCCATCAACTACCTGACCAAGTTCGGTTACACCCCGGCTCAGGGCTACGCGTTGCTTGGCTGTGCGCCGGTGGAAGGCCACATCAGTGGCGTGGTGGATGTGCCCAACGCCTGCGCCACCTTGTGGTTGCCGACCGAGATTTTTGACTTCGACATCAACCCCACGGCGGAAGGACCGACCAGGAAGGTCACGCCGGGCACCGACGTACCCCTTTCACCGGACAAGGAGTAAGCCATGCCACTGTACGACTACAAATGCCGGGAACACGGGCTGTTCCAGGAACTGGGCGCCATGGCCGAAGCCGGTAACCCGGCCCATTGCCCCACCTGCAAGGCGCTGTCACCCCGGGTGATTGTGCTGCCGCCGGAGCTCCTGGCCATGGACCCGGCCCGCCGCAACGCGGAGGCGCGGAATGAGAAGGCGAGCCACGAGCCCATCATCTCCACCGCCGACCAGCGGGCCCGGGACGCCGAGCACCGCAAGAGTTGTGGCTGCAAGAAAAAGTCGGACGGTAAACACATGCTGTTCTACACCGCCGACGGCAAGAAGATGTTCCCGTCCATGCGGCCCTGGATGATCAGCCACTGACCATTGCTTTCACGTGTTTGGCCCCCTTGAGGGGCCTTTTTTATGGCTGCTCACTGGTTGTGCTCGAGGGTGAGGTCGCCATACCAGGCCGTGGCCTGCTCGCCGGTGTTGTCGGCGTCGGTCATGATGGCCACGCCCACAATGGCGGGCGGTTCTTCGCCGAAGGCCTGCCGGTAATCTGCCACCAGATCCCGGGTAACGGTCACCCATTCGCCCACCTGCGACGGCCCGGAGTTGACGGCAATCATCATGGTTTTGTCGGTGTAGGCGTTGGCGACCATGCTCTGTTCTGGTAGCTGATTGGCCCAGATGTAGTTCAGGGCGTTGCCGGGCAGGGTCTCGCCGAACAGCACTTCCACGGTCTTGCGCCTGGCCCGTTCAAAAAAACCGGCTTTGTCCGGTTGAAACTCAAAGGCGACGTAGATGCGGGCAGGGTAGTCATCACCGGATTTTTCGCGGGCGTTGCCGGCTTCGTAGATGTTCGACACCTTCCAGCGCCATGACAACGTGAGCGAGTCGCCGGGCACCAGCTCAACACGGGCAATCAGCCCGGAGGCGCTGTCGTCTGCGTCGGCACGGACCACCTGCTGGCCGTCGTCCGTGTCCAGGGTGTAGCGGGTATGTGTCTCGATGTTCGGAAAGGTCAGGGGCTCCCAGCCGTCCTCCAGTGAGGTCATGGTGGAGAACCGGGTTAGCCGGTCTGTTTCTGCCCACACCGGGCTGGCGGCGAGACCGAGCGTCAGGGTACTGGCCAAAAGCAGCGAAATTCTCACATTCATTCCTCAAATCCGGTGGTCTGGAGATGGACAGGCGCTGTTGCAAAAAGTGCCTTGTCTTGGCGTATTCGGCCCTATATAGTGACCGGGTCCTTGGTTAACTACCATATATTGTGATCAAGCTCTGATCATCTTGATCACAGGGTAGTCGGGAATCCGGTGAGAATCCGGAACTGACGCGCAGCGGTATTGGGGAACGAGCGTGGCAAGATGACACTGGCGCAAGCCGGGAAGTCGCCACGTTAGGCAGAGCTGAAAGGTTCACGCCCCTGAGTCCGAAGACCTACCAGGGATCAGAAGCCCCCATGGGTTTCTGGACTGCACCTTCGCGATTCAAGGGTGAGCAGATTGGTCAGGCCTGCCCGTATTCGGGGCAAGGTGTGCCACTGCGTTCGCGAGGGTGAAACGGAACCAACGCGAATTCAGGAGAGCACCATGACAGCCACTGCCATTGCCGAACCCCCGGCCCCCGCGACCGATACCCAATCCCTGCAAGTTATCAAACGAAACGGCACCCTGGTGAGTTTCAACCCGGCCAAGATCAGTGTGGCGGTGACCAAAGCCTTCCTGGCGGTGGAAGGGGACCAGGCAGCCGGTTCCGCCCGCATCAACGACGCCGTGCACCGGGTTACCGAACAGGTAGTGCAGGCCATCAGCCGCCGCCTCAAAGCTGGTGGCAAGGTGCACATCGAAGACATCCAGGACCAGGTGGAACTGGCCCTGATGCGGGCCGAAGAGCAGAAAGTGGCCCGGGCCTACGTTCTGTACCGTGAAGAACACGCCCGCCAGCGCGCCGTGGACGAGCCGGTGGAAGCGCATCCGCACCTGACCGTGAAAAAAGCCGATGGCAGCATCGCCCCGCTGGACCTGGGCCTGATGAAGCAGCAGGTGGAACAGGCGGCTACCGGCCTGGACGGCATCAACGGCGATTCGCTGGTGGAAGATGCCCTGCGCAACCTCTACGACGGCATCGAAGAGACCGAAGTCCTGTCTGCCCTGATCATGACCGCCCGGGGCCGCATTGAACGGGAACCCGACTACAGCGCCGTAACCGCCCGCCTGCTGCTGGAACAGCTCCGGCTGGAAACAGCGGAAGCCCTGGACCTGCCCCGCAGTCTTCCGCTGGCGGAGATTTATCCACAGGCCCTGAGCGCCTTTGTTCACGCCGGTATCCGCTACGAACTGCTGGACGAAGCCCTGGCGGCCTTTGATCTGGAACGCCTTGGCAACGCCCTGAAACCGGAACGCGATCTCCAGTTCGGCTTCCTGGGCCTGCAAACCCTGTACGACCGTTACTTCCTGCACTGGAACAAAGCCCGCCTGGAACTGCCCCAGGTGTTCTTCATGCGGGTGGCCATGGGCCTGGCACTGCGTGAGGACGACCCCAACGCCCGCGCCATCGAATTCTATGAGCTGCTGTCCAGTTTCGATTACATGGCCAGCACGCCCACCCTGTTCAACAGCGGCACCCGGCATTCCCAGCTGTCGTCCTGCTACCTGACCACGGTGGGCGACGACCTGGAGGGCATTTACGGGGCCATTCGCGATAACGCCCTGCTGTCCAAATGGGCCGGTGGTCTGGGCAACGACTGGACCCCGGTGCGGGCCCTGGGCTCCCACATCAAGGGCACCAACGGCCAGAGCCAGGGCGTGGTGCCGTTCCTGAAAGTGGTCAACGACACCGCCGTGGCGGTGAACCAGGGCGGCAAGCGCAAGGGCGCGGTCTGTGCTTATCTGGAAAGCTGGCACCTGGACATCGAAGAGTTCCTGGAACTGCGCAAGAACACCGGCGATGAGCGCCGCCGTACCCACGACATGAACACCGCCAACTGGGTGCCGGATCTGCTGATCGAACGCATGCGCGAAGACCGCGACTGGACCCTGTTCTCCCCCAGCGATGTGCCAGATCTGCACGACCTGTACGGCAACGCCTTCCGTGAGCGCTACCAGCACTACGAAGCCCTGGCCGAGCAAGGCAAGATCAAGCTGTTCAAGAAAATTCCGGCCAAACAGCTGTGGCGCAAGATGCTCACCGTGCTGTTCGAGACCGGTCACCCCTGGATCACCTTCAAGGACCCGTGCAACCTGCGCTCCCCGCAGCAGCATCAGGGCGTGGTGCACAGCTCCAACCTGTGTACCGAAATCACCCTGAACACCAGCGCCGATGAGATTGCGGTGTGCAACCTGGGCTCGGTGAACCTGGCTGCCCACATCAAGGACGGCGAGCTGGACGTCACGCGCCTGGAACGCACCGTGAACACCGCCGTGCGCATGCTCGATAACGTCATCGACATTAACTTCTACGCCGTGCCCCAGGCGCGCAATTCCAACCTGAAGCATCGCCCGGTGGGCCTGGGCCTGATGGGCTTCCAGGACGCCCTGTACCAGCTGGGCCTGCCGTACTCCAGCCCGGAAGCGGTGGAGTTTGCCGACGTTGCCATGGAGCAACTCAGCTACTTCGCGTTGCGTGCCTCCGCCACGCTGGCGGGTGAGCGGGGCGCCTACGACACCTACGACGGCTCGCTGTGGAGCCAGGGCATCCTGCCGATGGATTCGGTGGGCCTGCTGAAGGACAACCGCCGGGACGGCGACCTGTCGCTCAATACCCACAGCCGCCTCGACTGGACCCCGGTGCGGGAGCTGATTGCCAAAAACGGCATGCGCAACAGCAACGTGATGGCCATTGCCCCGACCGCGACCATTTCCAATATCGTGGGCGTGTCCCAGTCCATCGAACCGGCGTACCAGAACCTGTTCGTGAAATCGAACCTGTCCGGCGAGTTCACCGTGGTGAATCCCTCGCTGGTGCGTGATCTCAAGGCCGAAGGCCTGTGGGACAACGTGATGGTGAACGACCTGAAATACTTCGATGGCAGTGTGCAGCAGATCGACCGCATCCCCGCGGAGCTCAAGGCCCGCTACGCCACAGCATTCGAGATTGACCCGCGCTGGCTGGTGGAAGCGGCGGCCCGGCGCCAGAAATGGCTGGACCAGGCCCAGAGTCTGAACCTGTACATGGCCGAGCCCAGCGGCAAGAAGCTGGATGCCCTGTATCAGCTGGCCTGGGAGCGTGGCCTCAAAACCACCTACTACCTGCGCTCCCTGGGGGCCACTGGCGCCGAGAAGACCGCGCCGGTGTCGGCGCCACAGCCGCAGGTGTGCAGCATCGACAATCCCGACTGCGAAGCTTGTCAGTAACCATTTACTTATTTGGGAGGCACCCACATGCTGGACTGGGACGACGAACCAAAAGCGCAAACCGCTGCCGCCGCCACCGGCGGCCCGGCGCCCGTGAATGTCGACGACAAGCGGGTGATTAACGGCGAGACCGACATCAACCAGTTGGCACCGTTCAAGTACCCCTGGGCCTGGGAGTACTTCATGAACGCCAACAAGAACCACTGGACGCCGCTGGACGTGAACATGGCGCAGGACGTTCACGACTACCACCACCGGCTGACACCGGCGGAAAAACACGTGTACGAGAACGTGCTGGCGTACCTGACCACCTCCGACATCCTCGCCATGCGCAACATCGGCCTGGCGGTGATGGAGAAGATGAGCGCGCCGGAGCTGCAGATCTACCAGGCCCGCCAGGTGTACGAGGAAGCGCTGCACACCTGGACCTACCAGCACTGCATTGAAACACTGAACCTGGACCAGAGCGAGATCTACAACCGCTACCGCGTGGTGCCGGAGATCAACGGCAAAATCCAGTTGGCCAACCGCCGGCTGGACGCCGCCATGCGCTCCGACATGAACCTGCGCAACCCGGACGAGCTGCAGGACTTCGTGATGTCCTACCTGTTCTTCGCCGCCGTGTTCGAGGGCTGCTGGTTCTACAACGGCTTCAGCCCCATCTTCGCCCTGCAGCGCCGGGGCCTGATGCGGGGCACCGGTGAACAGTTGCAGTACATCCTGCGGGACGAAGCCATGCACTTCTCCTTCGGCCTGAAAGTGGTGAACCAGATTCTCGAGGAAGAGAAAATCACCCTGGACCCGAAAGCGGTGCGTGAGATGTGGGACGAATCCGAAGCCGCGGAAATGGCTTACGCCAACTACGTGCTGCGGGACCCGATCCTGGGTTACTCGGCGGAATACCACAGCGAACAGTTCCGCTTTGTGGCCAACCGCCGGGCCCGCACCGTGGGCCTGGAAGAACCGTTCCCGGGGGCGAAGAACGTATCGCCCTGGCTGGACGAGCAGGCCACCCTGCGCAAGGAGAAGAACTTCTTTGAAACCCGGGTGATTGAGTATCAGACCGGCGCGCAGCTGGAGTGGTAATTGAGCATTCAGATACCTGCTCTGAGAAGTGGGTATCTGTCAGAGTTCTTTACAAAACAGAATAGAAATAGCATTGGTCTGTATATTAACTGACCAGATAAAGCGTGTTTTTTTACGATAGGCCTGATTGTTGCTTGAGTAAGCACTCATAACTTGCTCGCTTCCGCAGTGCGGGCAGCGTGGGATTGCATCCCCGTGCGGAGGCCAGAGTGCAGACGTTACATGCAGGCACATCGCTAGCCGGAATGATTCGCCGCCACTGGGCGCTCCTGGTGGTGGGCTACTTTCTTTTTTTTGCCGATCCTTTTGGCATCAGCTCAAGAAGCACCCAAGCGATCAGTGACGGATTTGATCGGCTGTTTTCACCGTTATATGACCAGGCGGTGACGACCAGCGGTGCCGACCTGGTCGATGTCATTCTGATTGATGACGCCTCCATCCGCCGGCTCTCCCACGAAGAAAATGGTTACCTGAGCGCCAATGACTGGCCTCTGGCCTACAGCGACCACCTGGTTCTGATCGACGCCCTTCGCCGCCTGGGGTATGGCACGATTATTCTCGACATCACCTTCTATCGTGCGCGCCAGCTGGATGACAGCTTTCCGCTACTTGTGGCCCGATTGCAGTACTTTCGGGAGCACACGGGTTTGGCCCTGGTCATGAGTGCTGGTGAACATCCGGGCCACCTTGAACCCTCAATTCAGCCACTCATTGCAGCAGCTTCTGATATCGGGTTGGTTGGCTGGTCCGGCTATGGCTCACACTATCCGATTAGGCGAGCACTGCCTGAATACGGTGAGGTTCCAACGCTGGCTGTTGCGGGATATGAGATCTATTGCCAGCAACCGAGGTCCAGGCCTTGCGGTGATCTATCGAAGGCAGCGGAGGCCTGGATGGTACCCCAGCCTCCCGGTATGCATCTCAGTTGGGGAATGCCGGCGCAGCGTATCACCTCAACGCTGGATTGCCGTGCAACGCCCGAAAACAATGGCGGATTTAGCTCACTCTGGCACTGGGCCAGGAATATCCTTCGCGCAGAATCCGTCAGTAACAACGGTGCCAAGCCATGCCCGCCGGTGCCGACTGCCACCCTTCGGGATGCCTTTTGCCTGGCGCCAAACTGCGATGATTTCTTCACCGAGATGCCCCTGCATAATCGGATTGCGATTGTGGGTGTGTCTTTACCCTCGGCCAGAGATCTGTTTAACCCACCAATTGCGGGGCAG
This sequence comes from Marinobacter sp. LM1, assembly GCF_042763285.1. NCBI lineage: Bacteria > Pseudomonadati > Pseudomonadota > Gammaproteobacteria > Pseudomonadales > Marinobacteraceae > Marinobacter > Marinobacter sp. LM1. Next base: position 4,291,229 of record NZ_CP114373.1, on the reverse strand, counting down.
TTGCCTGGCGTTTATCTGCATGCCGAAGCACTTCGCAACCTACTGCATTACGGCGCGGACTATCTGAAACCGATCGGGGTGGAATGGAATCTCGCCGGGATTGGCCTGCCAGGGTGGACCATTCCGGTCGATCTGTTGCTGTCCTGGCCGCTGATCCTTTTTCTCATCCTCATGCTCGCGCGCTGGGTTCTGGCATGGCGCTGGCGCGACGAGCGTCGAGCGGAATGGCCAGAGTTGGCGGTGGAGCTGGCTGAGTTGATCATCATCGTCCTCAGCCTTTGTGTGCTCTACAGCGTTTTACTGTTGTTTCACCGCACCCCTGGCTTCCTGGCAGAGCTGATCGGTTTGACACCGTTACTGTTGATCGCAGTCAGAAAAGAAAGAAAGGAGATGGAAAATGAACGGAAAGCGATGGCTTTGGCTGCTTGCACTGCTGTGCAGTTCGGCCTTGGCAGAGGCTCAGTCCATTGAGGGTTTTCATGACCCGGAGAATGCCTTCGTCAGCAAACCGGATGGCTCGCTTGTACCGGCACGTGAGCTCGGTTTGCAATTGCCCGTCACGATCAGTGGTAAGGAGCGGGGCCAGTACCTGTTTGAAGGGCCGGGGGGCACCTATCGGGTGTTTGTTCCGGAGGTGATTACCAGCGATTCGAAACAGCCGGTTATTTACTGCGATAAATCACAGGTGGTGTTTGCGGATGACCATCAGGTGGCCAGTGCCCGTGGCGTAGGGGAGGACTGCCCATGAACTGCCAGCACAAAATAGCGCTTGTTTTACTCGCCGTGTGTTTCGGCTTGATCGGCTGCAGCTCATCGCCTTACCAGTCGAAAGACTGGAGCACCAACAAAGAGATGCGGCAGCAGGAAATCAATGAGCTTGTTGTCCAGGCCGATCAGTATCAGGCGGCTGGGCAGGATCCTTCCGAGGATGCGGTTCGTTTGCGCAGTGACAGCGTGGCGCCATTGAATGCCCGTGATGTCACCCCGGCATTGCAGGCCATTGCCGAGGAACTGGCAGAAAGCTGGTACGGCGGACCCTGTCATTGTCAGGTTCGGGTGGGCCCGAGCTACAGTTTCGGCGGGTTTACCTACCCTGAGGGTACCGTCGTGATTCAGGCAGGAACCCTGGAATATCTGGATACCCGAGATGAGGTGGCCGCACTGCTGGCCCATGAACTCTCTCATCTATGGCTGAATCATCACCAGAAGAACGAACTGCAAAGCACAACAAAAGGCATAACTGATCTGGCCCAGGCCATTTCCCTGTTCGGTAATGACGACAAAGCCCGTGAGACCACCCTGCGCATGGGCGGATCGACCGATGCCCTGGTGGCGGCGGCAGGATTCACCCAATGGAACCGGCAGCAGGAAACCGAAGCGGATTTGTTGGCCGTGAAGATTCTGGAAAAATCCCGATACAGCCCAATGGCCATGATTGCGCTGTTAACCAAGCTCAAGAATGACAAAGAGGGAATACCCGTAGCCGGCAGTGCCTACGAAGAGATGATGACCGTAGCTGCCTTGAAAGCCAGAAAGCAGGAGGCGGAAGTCAGCGACAACCAGCTCCAGAAATGGCTGTCTTCTGTTGCCAGCGATATGGGCGGTCGCGAGTATCTGTCATCGGAAGAGCGTCGGACTATTGTCCGGATGGTGATCTACGATCTGGATGGCGCAATACTGGCACGCTCGTTTACGGACCTTCAGATCGATGTCGATGCCCTGGCGCCTGTGACGTCCCTGAAAACCATCCACACCTACCCGCCCGCCAGTAAAGACTACGCGCAACTGGTTGACCGTGCCCTGGCAAGCGAGCCCGACAATCTCCATCTGCAACTGTTGAAGTTTCGTGCTCTGCTGGCCCGGGGTGAGCAACAAAAAGCCCGGGAAATGGCGGAAGCCTTCATCGCAAGACCCGATGCCAGTTTCAGTGTTCTCAGTGAGGCCACCCGGTTTCTGGACCAGCAATCTGGCCTCTCGGATACCGACAAAAAACGGCTCATGCACGACGCAGTGTCCAGGCTCGCGGATCTCGACCTGCCAGATGCCTACGTGGCCGATGAATACTACTTGTCCAAACGGTATCAGGTTCCTGGCGTGAGTGCGCTGAAGGAAAAGCTTTGTGAAGCCGGAGCCGGTAAGGTGGCGGTAAGAGAGAGATGCGACCTTGCCAGGCAGGCACTGGAACGCAACGTGAGTTTTTATGAGTTGCTTGCCAGGGCAGAAAGCCAATAAAGGGTTACCGGTTGCGGTTGATTGGATGAGCTTCTGCTAGGCTAGTGCCATACGCACTGGCCTGGCCGATTTGCTTTGAGGCAACCACCATGACCGACCCTCGCACACCCATCTTCTGGCGCGACGCCCGCATGCCCCATGTGGAACTGCGCAAAGTCGCGGATGGGCGCGAGGTCTGTTATGCCCTGCACACCCACCGGCACTGGTCGATCGGCGCCATCACCGGCGGTGAAAGCACGTTCCTGTACCGCACCGACCAGTACCACGTGAGCGCCGGCACGCTGGTGTTGATGAACCCGGAATGGCCCCACGCCTGTAATCCCATTGATAACCAGCCCTGGGCGTATCTGATGCTGTATGTGGATACCGCCTGGCTGACCCGGCTCAGATTTGAGGCGGGCCTGCTGCCCAGCGAAGACTGGCAGGATCTGGACACGGCAGTGATCACCGACCCCCGCCAGTACCAGGACTACTGCACCATGGCCGATTGCCTGCTGGACCCGGGCCGGGACCTGCTGGAAAAGCAGAGCCGGGTTGCCGAGTATCTGCTGGACCTGATGCAGAGCCTGGCGGAAGCGCCGGCCCGGGGTATTCCGCGCCCCTCGGGCACCCTGGCCGCGGTGGCTCAGTACCTGGACAGCCACTGTACCGATGAGGTATCGCTGGACGACCTGTGCGGGCTCAGTGGCTACAGCCCGGGGCATCTGGTGCGGGCGTTTCGCCAAAGCTACGGATTAACGCCCCACGCCTACCTGATCAACCGCCGCATACAGCACGGCCAGAGCGAACTGAAACGCGGCGTGAGTATTGCCGACGCGGCCCTCAACGCCGGCTTTGCCGACCAGGCGCATTTCCAGAGAACCTTCAAACGCGTGGTGGCGGCCACCCCGAACCAGTATCGCCAGCCCTCAATCCAGCAGCAGGAACACGCAACTTCCGGCAAGTAACAGCGCCAGAACCCGGTTGAACCCGCGCAGGATTCGCGGCTGCTGCACCAGCCGGCGAAGCCCGACCCCGACATACACCCAACTGGCCAGCGACAGCCAGCAAATGGGCAGATACAGCCCCGCGAACAGCCAGAGCAGGGTGCTGTCGCCGCCCTCGGTAAACGCGCTGATACCCGCCACTGACGCAAGCCAGGCCTTGGGGTTCAACCATTGCATCAGGGCGCCGGTGACAAAGCCGGGGGCCGGGCGTGCCTCATCCTCACTGAGATGGCCATCGGCGGTGGCCAGCTGGTAGCTCAAGTACAGCAGGAAGGCGACGCCAGCCCAGCTCAACCAGCGCTCGAACCCGGGCGCGTGTTCCAGCAGCGAATTCAGGCCCAGGCCCACCGCCATAAACAGCGCGATAAACCCCAGAGTGGCCCCGGTGACAAACACCAGCCCCTGAGACACCGGATAGCGCGTGCCACTGCTCAGGCACACCAGATTGACCGGCCCCGGCGATACCGAAGCCACCAGGGCGAAGGCCGACATCGGCAGGATAATAGACAGACTCATAGCATCAGCACTCTGTGAACCAACGGAGGCGCCCAGTGTGCCCGGAGCCTTGTAACCGGTATTGAATAAAATTGCGGTGGCTCGCCGCCGGGCATTTGATTTATGTTTGAAGAACCCCGTACCCACCCAGACCGGATGAGGCCAATCCCATGAAAGTGGCGGTTTTCAGCACCAAGCCCTATGACGAACAGTTCCTGGCACAGGCGAACCAGGCCAGCCACCAGCATGAACTGGTGTTCCTGGAACCACGCCTGAATGCGGCCACTGCGGCGCTGGCCAAAGGCTTCGACGCGGTATGCGTGTTCGTGAACGACCAGGTGGACGCCAACGTACTGGAACAGCTGGCCGCCGGCGGCACCCGGGCCGTGGCCCTGCGTTGCGCCGGCTTCAACAACGTCGACCTGAAAGCCGCCGAACGCCTGGGCATCGCCGTGGTGCGGGTACCGGCGTATTCCCCCTATGCGGTGGCCGAACACACCGTGGCCTTGATCCTGACCCTGAACCGGCAGATTCACCGGGCCTACCACCGCATTCGTGATGGCAACTTTGCCCTCGACGGCTTGCTGGGGTTCGATCTGCGGGGCCGCACCGTGGGTGTGGTGGGCACCGGCCAGATTGGCGTGGAAGTGGTGCGCATCATGCGCGGGTTCGGCTGCCGCGTGCTGTGTTACGACCTGCACGCCAACCCGGAGGCGCAAACGCTGGGCGCGGAATATGTGAGCCTGGACGAACTGTTCCGGGAAGCAGACATTGTGACCCTGCATTGCCCGCTCACCCCGGACACCCATCACCTGATTGATGCCGCGGCCGTGGCCAAAATGAAAAAAGGCGTGATGCTGATCAACACCAGCCGGGGCGCCATGGTGGACACCGCCGCCATCATCGAAGGCCTGAAATCCGGCCAGGTGGGCTACCTGGGGCTGGATGTATATGAGGAAGAAAGCGACCTGTTCTTCGAAGATCTCTCCAATATCGTGCTGAAAGACGACGTGTTCGCCCGTTTGCTCACATTCCCGAATGTGGTCATCACCGGCCACCAGGCGTTTTTCACCCGCAACGCCCTGGAAAGCATTGCCCACACAACACTCAGCAACCTGACGGACCTGGAAACCGGCGGCGAGTGCGCCAACCGGGTGCTGGCCGCCAACGGCAGCACCTGAACTGAGACAAGCCGCCCGCGCCTTCGTACAATGCCGCCATGCCCAGACCCTTCTACAGAACCGGCCCCGACCACCGCGCCGGGGCACCGGTCAGCTTTCTAGACGTGCGCCGGCGGTTCCAGTTTCGATCCGTCGAGATTGGCCGCTGGGTAACCGAGCCTGAAAAACAGCACAGTGCCGCCCTGTTCTACGACGCCCTGTGCGACCTGATGACCATCCTCGGCGGCACCGAAAGCCTGATCTCCCTGCGTGGCACTTTGGCCCTGCAATACGGCATTGGTGGCCGCCCCGGGGTGTCTGCCCATTACACCCCCGCCACCCGCAGCTTCGCCCTGGCCAAAAACGCCGGCCCCGGCAGCATCGCCCACGAATGGTTTCATGCCTTCGACCACTACATCGGCGACAAACTGTTCCCCAACATACCCCGGGGCCAGTTCGCCTCCCGCCAATGGCTCACCCGCCAGGACGCCATCCATCACCCGCTGAACCAGCGCCTGCAAGCCTGCTACCAGGCCATCCTGCTGGACGACACCGGCCAAGACCCCAGCCCCCTGTTCCAGAACTCCGCAAAAGCCGACAAAGCCGCCGGCGGGCACTACTACAGCCAGCCAGAAGAACTCTGTGCCCGAGCCTTCGAAGCCTTCATCCAGGATGCTGCAGTAAAGAACGCCTTTCTGGTGAAGGGCACCAAAGAGAGCGAAGAAGCCCGCCTGGGGCTATACCCACAGGGCGAACAGCGCGACCGGATAAACGCCGCCTTCCGAACCTACTTCCATTCCCTGGGCCGGGCCCTGCAGCAAAAACCTGCCTAAAAACCGGAGTCATACGAACGCGTTCGCAAAACCCCGGGCAGGCTCCGGAAATTGTTGCTAACCTTCTGATAAGTTTGAAAAGGAAAACAGGGCGGGCGGAGTTATACGCCCCCAACATGGAGCAGGGGTGGCTCGAACACGGGCGTATAACTCCGGCGGTAGCCGTGGTGGAGTGCGAGTCATCTACTTCACCAGATTGGCAAATGGTGAGATCTGGTTATTGGTGATCTACAAGAAGGCCGTCAAGGAGAACATACCCGCGCATATCCTGAAGTCGATTCGTGAGGTATTGGAAAATGAGTAATGAGACTCTGAGTGCTGAGGAGCTTGGCAATAAGCTCCTCCAATCTGTTAAAGAAATGAAAGCGGGCAAGGCTGCGCGCGTCAGTCGTGTGGAGCCAAATCAGGTCGCAGAGGCGCGTGGCAAGACTGGCCTTACACAGCGGGAGTTTGCCGAGGTACTCCATATTTCTCCGCGAACGTTACAGGAATGGGAGCAGGGGCGACGTAAACCTTCAGGGCCGGCAAAGGCGCTCATCGAGATTGCGTTTCGTCATCCCGAGGTTATTCGGGAAGACCTCGAACTCAGGGGTTAACAAGGTGGTCAACGGGACGCTGGACTTCCCCCACTTCAGTAAACACCTTCTATAGCTAGGGAAGCCCTTGGCTCAAAGTGCTCCATAAACCACGGAGGGATTGTATGGAAATCAAGTGCATTTCAGGTTTTGCGTCCATAACCAAAGACCCTGCGGCCAGTGCGTCTCTGTATGAGGATGCGCTGGGCCTGCCGCTGGAGAAGATGGACGACTATCGTTTCATGGATAAATTCCCCGGAGCGAACCATTTCGGAGTATGGCCCCTTTCGATGGCAGCTACCTCTTGTTTTGGCCAGGAGGAATGGCCCGATTATATTCCGGAGCCGACGGCGACCATCGAATTTGAGTTGCCGGATGCAGCGGCTGTAGAGGCGGCCGTGCAAGAGATGAAGGAAAGAGGGCAGGAATTCGTTCATGAAACCCGCACTGAACCCTGGGGGCAGACGGTGGCACGGTTTATGAGCCCCGAGGGTGTGTTGATTGGCCTGAGTTATGCGCCATGGCTTCATGAATAAGTGCCTAACTGTGGCGTCAATGCGAATGTGATTGTCCGCTGATGCTCCAACGCCAGCCGGTTACGCCGGGCGTTAAATGCCAGAGGGATCTATGTCGGAGATAGCAAAAACCCCTGAGCCGCCGTATTACGCGGTTATTTTCAGTAGCCATCGCACTGAGGGCGACAATGGCTACGAGGCAATGGCAGACAGGATGGTTGAGTTGGCTGCAAGCCAGCCAGGGTTCCTGGGAATGGAATCGGTGCGTGAGGAATTAGGCATCACCGTTTCCTACTGGGAGAGCCTGGAGTCCATCACCAACTGGAAAAAGAACGCAGAGCACCGAGAAGCTCAGAGGCTTGGCCACCAAACCTGGTACTCCACCTTTCGGGTTCGTATTGCGAGGGTTGAGCGCGACTACGGCATTTAACCCGTTCCCGGTGTCAACAACAGCGAAGTTTGACCGCTTTTTATCAGTTTAGATTGTCCGGTTTTTGAGCGTCAGTGTCTTCAGAGTCCTCCTGTTGGACAGTAGTACCGGGAACGAGGCCGGTCCAAAGACATAGCCATCTTGTAAGATCTGGTGAGTTGAGGCCAACCATGAGGATGGTGAGCTTTGAAAGAGCAATATCTCTGTGTTTCCTGTGAACGTTTCTTCCCTACAGGAGAGGCTGTTGATGGCGGTGATCAGGGTTTTCGGAAAGGCTTTCTCTGTCCTTTTTGCAGCGCCAATTTGAGTGAGGCAGGTGAGTCGGACGACATCCTTCATCTACGGTTCGGCCCGGTCTATTATCTGGCCATGATTTTGGTGTTTTTGGTGGTCATTGGAGAGGTGGTTCAGATTCCGGTCAGTTCAAACTCCTACATCAACGATTTTTGCACTTTCATACTCCTGTCTGCGATCCCCACTGTCCCGTTTCTAATAGTGAACCGGAAATCCGTTTTTGGAACCAGGACGATCTACACTCGTAGAATTGATAGCCAGTAGCGTAAGCGGAGCCGTTTCCCAACGCGGTTGACCTGACCACAGCTTTTTATTCGATGCTACGGGATGCCGTACTGGTCACCATGATGGCAAGCCTGTCGGGCTTGGGCAGCAGAGACGCCTTTTTCTTATTGCCCGGAAGTCCCGTTAAATACGAATGACGGTGGGTGTTCGCGAAAGGCATTCCTCGCCTGGGTTTTTCGTTGCCAGATCGACAACGCAGTTACGCCCCTGTTTTTTGGCGGCGTACAGCGCGTTGTCCGCACGGTGCAGCACGGCACTCCACTCGCGGTCTCTGGAATCGTAGTGAGCCACTCCGAAACTGGCCGAGAGCGTTAAACAGACATCATCACCAATCGTGATCTGGGTGTCTGCCGTTTTGGCTCTGAGTTTCTCCGCCACCTCTAATCCCTGCTCGGTGTCTTTACCAGGCAACAGCAGAACAAATTCTTCGCCCCCGAAACGCGCCACCACGTCATGCTTTCGTATGTGCTCTTTGAGCGTATTGGCAAAGCGCCTCAATACCTCATCGCCTACATGATGGCCATACTCGTCATTCACGTTTTTGAAGTGGTCCAGGTCGCACATGATAATGGCGAAGGGCGCACCTGAACGCTGCGCACGGCTGAACTCAATGTCACAACATTCGTCGAATGCCCGCCTGTTGTAGAGCCCCGTTAAAGGATCAATCCTGGCGATTTCGGAGAGTTCATCCTGCAACTCATCGGACGCCATCCATATCGTGCAGAAGGATGACAGAATAACCAGTAGTTCTCCGGCAATGATCGTCAAGGCGCTGAGCAACCCAGCCCTCATGAAATCTTGAGGCGGTATGGCGTAGAACGACCAGAAAAAGCGGAAAATAAACAAGCTACTCATCAGCAAAAACATGGCGATGAGCATTTTGGCGACCATGCGGTTGCGGATGTCCCGGTGTTTCAGCAGTCCGCTGGCACCGATCAGGCAGATCGCTGCACAGACCATAGAGAAGGCCTGTATACGGATATTTATATCTGGAATATGAAAGGTATAGAAATACAGTAAAGCAGCAAGCAGGACCACCAGTGTGGTGCTTAGCCAACGCTCATGGCGCAGCGTGATACCCAGGAAACGAAACAGTCCCCGGTAAATCAGCACAACGCCCATAATGATTGCGATATTGGCAATCACGATGGACAGGAAATCGTAGATTACATGGCGCAGGCCGAGCAGCACACAGCCACCGCCGATCAGAAAATAGCCTGCGCCATGCAGCCAGTTGGTGGTGCCTTTGCCGAAGCTTTGCATGCACGCGAACACCGGTTGATACCTTGAATACTGATGGGAGGAAATGCGATGACGGATTATGTTGGCTCTTGCCTGTGTGGCGCCGTGAAGTTCGAGGTGCACGGAGACTTCGACAGCTTTTACCTGTGTCATTGCCGGTATTGCCAGAAGGACACCGGGTCTGCCCACGCGGCAAACCTGTTCTCCCAGTCGGCCCGGCTGGTCTGGCTGTCGGGTGAGGAGGCCGTGGCCTCCTTTACGCTCCCGGGCACCCGGCACCAAAAGTGTTTTTGCCGGACCTGTGGTTCGGCAGTGCCCAACACCCATATTCCGGGTTTGCTGGTAGTGCCTGCCGGGTGTCTGGACTCGGAGCTCTCCCGGGTGCCTACCGCGCATCTTTTCACGTCGAGCCGGGCAGCCTGGGATCGCGCGCTGGGCGATGTGCCGGAGTTCTCCGGTTTACCAAAGGCGACTTGATGCAGGCTATCGGGTGGAAGGACGGCGGATAATGATGACGGTTTTGCTGAAGGGCCTGTTGGTCTGGAGCGGTATTCTGGTGCTGGTCATCGCCGGTTTCCAGTGTTCGCAGAACCGTCGAGCCGTCCAGCAGGTAGAAGCGGACATCATCCAACTGGGAGTAGCCGAGTTCGGCCACCAGGTTGAGCCCGGCCGATGTGGCGTTCTCTGTGGGCACGCGCAGCCATTAGGCCGATGACGTAATGCCAAGGGTAGCTTTGCCGTCGGGCTGGTGTTGCTAGTCGCCGGCCGGCAGTGAGAGCACGTCCTGCAGAGATGCGAGGCCATCGCTGTCTTCCCAGTACTGGAACTGGCTGGCGATAGGTTGGTCTGCTCCGATGACGACGGTGGCTGAACGGGCAAAGGCGGCCTGGCTGCACAAAAGCAGCAACAACAGGAGAATGCGACACGTGTGTAGCAGGTTCACCGAAAGCCGACCTCGCTCGTCAACCCGAGACTGTTTGTTGTTTTCTTAACTCTGTCAGTCTAGCAATGCTGGCGGGCGAGAAAAGCCGTTGTTGTGGGTTTTAATGCAGCAAAATGTGTCAGGTTTCTAAGTAATTAACGTGGCTGGGCGTTTGCCTCATTGCTTTCGGGCCAGGGTATCCAGCATGCGGTTCACCACTTCCAGATGTTCCGGCTCATTGTGGCTCATGCCCTGGAAGCAGGCGCAGATATCCAGGAAATCCCGCAGTTCCGTGCGCTGGGCCATTTTCATCAGGCGCTTGGTCAGCCGGGTGGCCTTGGCGGGCTGCTGGGCGATACTGCGGGCAAGTGTCATGGCCGCGTCCATTAGCTGATCGGCAGGCACCACGTCCATCACGATACCAAGCTGTCTGGCTTCGTTGGCGTCGATCACGCGGCCGGTCAGGGTCAGCTCAAACGCTTTCTGGTAGCCGATCAGGCGTTGAAGGAACCAGGCCCCACCGTCACCGGGAATAATGCCCAGATTCAGGAAGGTTTCGCCAAACTTCGCGTTGTCTGCGGCCAGGCGAAGATCCGCCATGTTGGCCAGATCAAATCCTGCGCCGATGGCGGGGCCGTTCACCGCCGCAATCACTGGCACTTCCACGGCGTCCAGTGCCAGGGGAATACGCTGGATGCCCTTTCGGTAGCGCTCGGCGCATTCCGCCGGATCGCCTGCGAAGTCACCGCCCCGTTCGGCCATATCGCGAATATTACCCCCGGCACTGAAGGCCGAGCCTGCACCGGTGATCACCAGCACGGATACCTCCTCGCAGCTGTTCACCCACTCGGCCGTGGCAACTATATCGTCGATCAGATGGGAGCCGGTGAGCGCGTTGCGCAGGTCGTGGCGGTTCATGGTGAGCGTGGCCACTCGGTTTTCCAGAGTCAGCAGGGCATCGGTGAGTTGGGGCAGGGTACTCATAGTGGCTCCTTGTTGTTCGCGGTTGCCCCGATTGTGTCCTGACTGGCCGGCGGTTGCCAGCAACCTTTGGTGGAAGAGAGATCCGGTTTGATGAGGTGGTGTGGTGGTTTTCTGATCAAATTTGAAATCCCTGTCACGTTTCTGTAGCCTTTAATTTAATTGAACGTTCAATTAATAAAGATTGGATGGAAAGCCCATGCCGAAAGTCGGAATGAAAGACACCCGCCGCCAGCAACTGATCGACGCCACCATGGAGTCCATCGCTGAACTGGGGATGCAGAACACCACGATCGTGAGCATCAGCAAGCGGGCGGGAATGTCGTCCGGCATCATCAGCCACTATTTCGGGGGCAAGCAGGGGCTGATTGAGGCCGCCTTGCGCTACCTGCTGGACCAGTTAGGCAAGGAGCTGCGGGAGCGCATGGCGAAAACCGATCGCTCCCCGGCCCAGCGGTTGGACTGCATCATCGAGTCCAACTTTTCCGAGTTCCAGCGGTCGGCGCTGGCGGCGAAAACCTGGCTCAGCTTCTGGGCCCGCTCGATGCACGAGCCGGGGCTGAAGCGTTTGCAGCAGATCAACAACGCCCGGCTGTACAGCAACCTGCGTTATTCCTTCGCGCAGGTGCTGCCGCAGGCCGAGGCGACAGCGGCGGCCCGGCAAACGGCGGCGATGATCGACGGGTTCTGGTTGCGCAGTGCCCTGAGCCTGGACCCGGCCGAGAGCTTTGAAGCCGGCGAGCGGCTGTGCAAGCAGTTTGTCCACGAGACACTGGCCCGGGCTGGCGCCTGAGCCAATTTGAATTCCACGGCCCACAAGGCCTGAAGACACCGAACAGAGGTTACCAACGCGCTATGTCTGCATCTCTTCCTGTGGTTCAGAACTTTGTCCACGGCCGGTTTCTGGCCAACAGCACCGGCGAGACCTTCCCGGTGATGAATCCGGCCACGGGCCAGGTGATCTATGAAGTGGAAGTGGCGGATGAGTCTGTGCAACAGGCCGCCATCGAGAGCGCCCGCGCCGGTTTTGCCCAGTGGGCCGCCACACCCGCCATTGAGCGCAGCCGCATTCTGCTGAACGCGGTGGCCTTGCTCCGCGAGCGAAATGACGAGCTGGCGGCAGTGGAAGTGCGTGATACCGGTAAACCCTGGCAGGAAGCGGAAGCTGTGGATGTGGTGACCGGTGCCGATGCCATTGAGTTCTTTGCCGGCCTGGCGCCGTCCATCGAAGGTAACCAGCAGGATCTGGGGGGCGATTTCTATTACACCCGGCGGGAGCCGCTGGGCATCTGTGCGGGCATTGGTGCCTGGAACTATCCGATCCAGATCGCCTGCTGGAAGTCGGCCCCGGCCCTGGCCTGCGGCAACGCCATGATCTTCAAACCCTCCGAAGAAACGCCCATGGGCGCGGTGAAGCTGGCGGAAATCTTTATCGAAGCCGGTGTGCCGGCGGGCGTGTTCAACGTGGTGCAGGGCGCTGCTGAAGTTGGCCAGTGGCTGACCCATCACCCGGAGATTGCCAAGGTGTCGTTCACCGGTGAGGTGGGCACCGGCAAGAAGGTGATGGCCGCCGCCGCGTCGTCGCTGAAAGACGTGACCATGGAACTGGGTGGCAAGTCGCCGCTGATCATTTTTGACGACGCGGACCTGGAGAACGCCATCTCCGCCGCCATGGTGGGTAACTTCTACACCCAGGGCGAGATCTGCACCAACGGTACCCGGGTGTTTGTGCACGAGGACCTCTACCCGCGCTTTATCGAGCGCCTGCTGGAGCGCACACGCAAGAACATCAAGGCCGGTGACCCGATGAACCCGGACACCAACTTCGGCGCGCTGATCTCCAAAAAGCATCAGGAACTGGTGTTGGGTTACATCAGCAAAGGGCTGGCCGAAGGCGCCACGCTCAGCCACGGCGGACGGGCCTTTGAGCCGGAGGATTCTCAGGGCGGCTATTTCGTGGAACCGACCATTTTCACCGACTGCACCGACGACATGACCATCGTGAAGGAAGAGATTTTCGGGCCGGTGATGTCTGTGCTCACCTTCCGCGATGAAGACGAGGTGATTGCCCGGGCCAACAATACCGATACCGGACTTGCCGCGGGTGTGTTCACCAATGATATCCGCCGGGCACACCGGGTGATTCACCAGATTCAGGCCGGCATCTGCTGGATCAACAGCTACGGTGCTTCGCCGGCGGAAATGCCGGTGGGTGGCTACAAACTCTCCGGTATCGGCCGTGAGAACGGGCGCGAAACCATTGCGCACTACACCCGGATCAAGTCGGTGTATGTGGGCATGGAAGACATCGACGCCCCGTTTTAACCCCGCAGGCCACAGAGGAGAACGCGTATGAAAGAAAACCAATACGACTACATCATTGTGGGTGCGGGCTCAGCCGGTTGCGTGCTGGCTAACCGTCTGACCGAGGACAGTGAAAACCGGGTGCTGCTGCTGGAAACCGGTGGCAGTGACAAGAGCATCTTCATCCAGATGCCCACCGCGCTATCCATTCCCATGAACACCAAAAAGTACGCCTGGCAGTTCGAGACCGAGCCGGAGCTGTACCTGGACAATCGCCGTATGCATTGCCCCCGGGGCAAGGTGCTGGGTGGTTCGTCATCCATCAATGGCATGGTGTATGTCCGTGGCCATGCCCGGGATTTCGACGAGTGGCAGTCTGAAGGTGCCGACGGCTGGAGCTACCGCAACGTGCTGCCCTATTTCAAGAAGGCAGAAACCTGGGCCTTCGGCGGCGATGCCTACCGGGGGGGGGCCGGCCCCCTGGGTGTGAACAACGGCAACAACATGCGAAACCCGCTGTATACGGCGTTCATCCGGGCCGGCGTCGATGCCGGTTATCTGGAGACCGATGATTACAACGGTGCCCGCCAGGAAGGTTTTGGCGCCATGCACATGACCGTGAAGAACGGTCGCCGCTGGTCCACCGCCAACGCCTACCTGCGCCCGGCCATGGCGCGGCCGAATCTGACGGTGGTCACCCATGCCCTGGTGCATAAGGTACTTCTGGAAGGGACAACCGCCACCGGCGTGCGTTATGAGCAGGGTGGTCAGGTGCAGGAGGCCAAAGCCGCCAAGGAAGTGATTCTGTCGGCCGGTTCTATTGGCTCGCCACATTTGTTGCAGCTGTCAGGTATTGGCAAGCGCGAAGTGCTGGAGCAGGCTGGTATTGAGGTGAAGCATGAGCTGCCGGGCGTGGGTGAGAACCTTCAGGATCACCTGGAGTTCTACTTCCAGTTCCGCTGCCAGAAGCCGGTCTCCCTGAATGGCAAACTGGACTGGTGGAACAAGCTCAAGATCGGGGTGCGCTGGATTCTGCGCAAGGATGGCCTGGGGGCCACCAACCATTTTGAGTCCTGTGGTTTTATCCGCTCCAAGGCCGGCGTTGAATGGCCGGACCTGCAATACCATTTCCTGCCGGCGGCCATGCGCTACGACGGCCGCGAAGCCTTTGATGGCGACGGTTTCCAGCTCCACATCGGTCACAACAAGCCGAAGAGCCGGGGTTTTGTGCATGTGCTGTCTGCCGACCCCAAACAGGCCCCGCGCATTCGTTTCAACTACCTGGAACACGAGGCCGACCGCGAAGGCTTCCGCGACTGTGTGCGCCTGACCCGGGAGATCATCAGCCAGCCGGCCATGGACGAGTACCGTGGTGCGGAAATCCAGCCCGGTGTGGATGTGCAGAGCGATGAGCAGATCGATGCCTTCGTGCGCCAGGCGGTGGAGAGCGCTTATCACCCGTCCTGTTCCTGCAAGATGGGCACTGATGCGCTGGCGGTGGTAGACCCGGAAACCCGCGTGCGCGGTATCCAGAATCTGCGGGTGGTGGATTCGTCCATCTTCCCGACCATACCCAATGGCAACCTGAACGCGCCCACCATCATGGTGGCCGAGCGGGCAGCCGACCTTATCCGGGGCAGGGAGCCCCTGCAACCTTCGGACGCGCCGGTCTTCATGGATGACCAATGGCAGGCGCGCCAACGTCCGGGACAAGCGAAACGGTCGCTGGCCTAGCGACCGCAGTCCCGGCCCGGGTACGCAAGGTGCCCGGGTAGCAAGCCCTCAGGATTTCCCTATCAGCGCGACGGCATCCCGCCGTTTTCGGGCGACTGATAGGCAAGTCCTGGGTTTGTGTCCGATTCGAAAGAAGCAGCGCTTACAAAGTAGAGGAGGAACACCCATGCTGTGCACTACAATGACAAGGAACAACCGGAGGGAGATCGCATGACACTCTGGTTATCCACAGGCCTGATCTTTACCTTCGCCGCCATCGCCCTGATTCTGTATCGGTGGTGGGACATGCAGTGCATCGGCGTTACGCCGGTTCGCACGCTGACCTTCATTGCCATCCTGTTCACCTCCGGTCTGGATGTGGGGCTGATCATGTTCCCTCTCACCGAGTTCGGTGGTTACGGCAATGTCTCTGAAAACCCGGAATACGCCTTTGCCAACCCGCTGGCCATTGAGTTCGGGTTCTGGGCCTTCCTGATCTGGGGCTTCTATTTCCTGACCTGCTTTTACTTTGCCATCATTGAGCCGCGGGTGAAGTTCTTCGAGATTCCGATGGTGAAGCTGGTCAACAACGTGGTGATTATCGGCACCTGCGCGTTCACCGCTTACCTGCTGTTGGTGAATCTGCCCTGGTATCTGCCGCAACTGGGCGATGGTGAATCGGTGGTGCCGGCGTTCTACCTCATCGTGTTCCTGTCCATTGCGCTGGCGGTGTATTCCAGCTCCAAGGTCAAATACATCCGCATTCTGAGTGTTGGTTCCAGTGTGCTTTTCATTACCCTGATTGCGGGTATGTGGTTCCGGGCATTTGTTCTGGGTAAAGGCTCGCCGGCAGATTTCTTTGGCACCGCCGGCATGCTCGGTGAGTACTTTGCCAACATCCATCACTTTGTCCTGCCCATCAACGACTACCACGAGTTTTATCTGTTCTGGTGGTTTGCCTGGAGCATCATGATTGGTCAGTTCACCGCGCGTTTCGTGAGTGGTATCAAAACCTGGCAGCTGCTGATTGCCATGCTGGTCGTGCCGTCCGTTGCCATTGGCGTGTGGTTCAGCGTGCTCTATTACTATCACGCGGAGGGGCTGAAGATTGCCGCCTTCACCAACATCGCCATGATCTCGGTGGGCGTGTTGATGGTCATCAACTCCCTGGATTCCCTGATCCGGCTCTACACCGATAACCTGAACCTGACGGCGCAACGCCTGGGGCGGGTGAATTATGTGCTCTTCAACCTGGTGGCCATGGTCGGGCTGACCATGTTGTTCAAGCTGGATTTCCTGCGGATTCAGTGGGTGGGTGCGCTGGTCATTGCACTCTACTTTGGTTGCTTTGGTTATATACTGCTCAGGAAACGTTCAGAGGTGGCTGCCATCCAAACGTCACCAAAAGAAAATATTCTGGACTTCCGCAAGATTGAACTTGCAGGTTAAGGCCCCATATCAATGGCAGGTGGCTGAAGGCCCGGAAGGCTTTTGGCCGCCATGTTTAGCCGAAGTTGATGGCTGTATATAGGCTATGCCTATGCTGAGATTGGAAATAATCAATTTTCACTCAGATGGTCAAACCCGTATCTTGTGCATCGTTTCCAAACCATCAGTTAAATGAACCGACAGGAGTTATTCTGAGATGGGTATCGTTAACAGCGAAATCAAACCGTTCAACGCCACCGCATTCAAGCAGGGCGAGTTCGTAGAAATTTCTGAAGCCGACGTTAAAGGCAAGTGGGCCATCTTCTTCTTCTACCCGGCCGACTTCACCTTCGTGTGCCCGACCGAGCTGGGCGATGTGGCTGACAAGTACGAAGAGCTGCAGAAGCTGGGCGTAGAAGTGTTCTCTGTATCTACTGATACTCACTTCACCCACAAAGCATGGCACGACACTTCCGAGACCATCGGCAAGATCAACTACTACATGGTTGGCGACCAGACTGGCACCATCACCAACAACTTCGGTGTTATGCGTGAAGGCCAGGGCCTGGCAGACCGCGCCACTTTCCTGATCGATCCGGACGGTATCATCCAGGCTGTTGAAATCACTGCCGAAGGCATCGGCCGTGACGCAGACGACCTGCTGCGCAAGGTTAAAGCCGCCCAGTACGTTCGCAACCATCCTGGCGAAGTTTGCCCGGCCAAGTGGAAAGAAGGCGAAGAAACTCTGGCTCCGTCTCTGGACCTGGTTGGCAAGATCTAAGTTTCCCCGATTCGGTGAAACTTACAGAAAGGCCCGCACTGCGGGCCTTTTTTGTATCTATCAATCGTTACGACTGAATTTTATAGGTATGGCCTATCAGAAGGTTTGGGTCAATCAATTTGAGCAACGAACCGTCTGGCCGTATCTTAATCATAACTTCAGATAACGATTCATTATTGAATTCAGAAACTTAGTTTCACGACATAAAGGGGAATACCAAACATGTTGGATGCCAATATCAAAGGACAGTTGAAGGCCTATATGGAAAAGCTGCAGCAGCCGATTGAGCTGGTGGCAGCCTATGACGACAGCAAGAAGTCCGAGGAGCTCAAGCAGCTGCTGGAAGAAATCGAGCCGATGTCCGAGAAGATCAGCCTGCGGACCGAGGAATCGACTGAGGTGCGTCGTCCGTCCTTCGCCATCAATCGTGTAGGCACCGACATTGGCGTTCGCTTTGCCGGTATTCCCATGGGCCACGAATTCACTTCGCTGGTGCTGGCCCTGCTGCAGGTGGGTGGCCATCCATCCAAGGCGTCTCAGGAAGTGATCCAGCAGGTTCAGGAGCTGGAAGGTGAGTTCGAGTTTGAAACCTACTTCTCGCTGTCCTGCCAGAACTGCCCGGACGTGGTTCAGGCCCTGAACCTGATGAGCGTGCTGAACCCGAACATCAAGCACACCTCCATTGACGGTGCCCTGTTCCAGGACGAAGTTGAGCAGCGTGAAGTGATGGCGGTACCCAGTGTTTACCTGAATGGCCAGCCCTGGGGCCAGGGCCGGATGACGCTGGAAGAGATTGCGGCCAGGCTGGACACCAACTCGGCTGAAAAAGAAGCTCGTAAGATCAACCAGAAAGATGCGTTTGACGTTCTGGTGATCGGTGGTGGCCCGGCAGGCTCTGCTGCGGCTATCTATGCCGCACGAAAGGGCATTGCGACCGGTATCGCGGCTGAGCGTTTTGGTGGCCAGGTGGCCGACACCATGGGCATCGAAAACCTGATTTCTGTGCCTTACACCGAAGGCCCGAAACTGGTGGCGGCCATGGAGCAGCACGTCAACGAATACGAAGTCGACATCATGAACATGCAGCGTGCCGAGAAGCTGATTCCGGCCGAGCAGACCGGAGGCCTGCACGAGGTACGCCTGGCCAACGGCGGCTCTCTGAAAGCTCGCACGGTGATTCTGTCCACCGGCGCCCGCTGGCGTCAGATGGGTGTGCCGGGTGAGGAAGAGTACCGCAACAAGGGCGTGGCCTACTGCCCGCATTGCGACGGCCCGCTGTTCAAAGGCAAGCGCGTAGCGGTGATTGGCGGTGGTAACTCCGGCGTGGAAGCGGCCATCGACCTGGCAGGTATTGTCGGCCACGTGACGCTGATCGAGTTTGGCGAGCAGATGCGTGCCGATGAAGTGCTGCAGAAGAAACTGCGTAGCCTGAACAACGTGAAGATCATTACGTCTGGCCAGACCACGGAAGTGGTGGGTACCGATGGCAAGGTCAGCGGCCTGAACTACACCGACCGTACCACCGGTGAGTCGCATCACGTTGAACTGGAAGGCGTGTTTGTTCAGATCGGCCTGGTGCCGAACACCGAGTGGCTGAAAGGCGACATCGAACTGAGCCAGCACGGCGAGATCATCGTAAATGATCGTAACGAGACCTCGATCCCGGGTGTGTTCGCGGCAGGCGATGCCACCACCGTGCCCTACAAGCAGATCGTGATCTCTATGGGTGAAGGTTCCAAGGCTGCCCTGAGCGCCTTCGATTTCCTGATCCGTAATTCTGCTGAGTAAGTTGTTCACACAAGCCTGAATTCAGGCTGACCCCTGAAACCGGCGCCCACGGGAAGTGGGCTGCCGGTTTTTTTATGGCTTCAGGAACGGTCCGAGATGTCCTGTTCCAGGCTGCCCGTCATGGTTTGGGGCTGGCCATCCGCTTCAAACAGGTGGCCATAGGCCCGGCGAACGCCGTCAACGATGAAATCGAAGGGCACATCGTCGAACACGCCGTGATCATTGATGTATTCCATATGCGCCTGGCCGTCTTCCGTGAATTCCTGGAAGACCGAGTCGTTCACCCCATCAAATGGCAGGGGCTCTACCTTCATCAGCTCGCATAACTGTCGGTTGAAGGCCGGTGTGGCTTTCACCCAGCGACCATTGAGATACAGCTCGATAAAGCCGTGCATGCGGAAAATGTCGGAACGCAGCCACTCAATCAGCTTCGGGCTGGACAGATGGTTACGTACATCCGCCAGGCCCAGCCGGCTGGGAATGCCGATGGAGCGGGCTGCGGCACCCAGCAGCACGGCTTTGGGAATGCAGTAGGTTTCGCCCGATTCCAGCGCGTAACTGGCCGAGAGCGTGCGTGGCTCGGTTCTGAACACGTAGGGGTTGTACTGGATGCTGTCGCGCACCGCCAGATACAGCGCCTTGATCTGTGCCACCGGGTCGTCCGCTACGCCGGCCAGGTGCTGCTGAACCCAGGCCTCGACGGCGGGATGGTCGTAGTCGAAGAAGGGGGTGGCTCTCAGGTAGTTTTCCATTCCGGGCATCCAGAGTTTGCGCATGGTTGGCTGATGATCTCCCGATTAGCAAGCTACAGGCAATGACATTTTCCACCAATCCGGGTGACCAGAGGCACCGGGTTCGATCGGCTGGGGAGAGGTCGATGCGGATACCGTATTGTTCGTTATACTGACCGGCAAGATTTGCCGACGGCTAAGGAGCTGCATGGTTTTACGTGTTGTACTGATGATCAGCCTGTTTCTGGGCACCGTTAGTCGGGTGGCGGATGCGGATACGCTCCCAAACCCGAGTGCGTCGGACACGCTCCCGAATGTGGTGTTCCTGTCACCGGATACATCCCGTTTCTGGCACATGGTTGCAGGTTTCATGGAGCAGGTGGCTGCGGACCTGGAGGTTGAGTTTGACGTCCTGTTCGATGAGGGGCGGCATCGGCTCAGTTATCTGAAGCTGGTCCAGCAAGTTCTCAGTCGGGAGGAGAAACCCGATTACCTGATCATCATGTGGAAGGAGCAGGTAACCGCGCAGATCCTGGATTATGCGCGCCGGCAAAGCGTTAAGGTGTTCTCGTTTAACACTGCGGTGCCAGAGGCCGCGCGAGAGAAGGTGGGTTCTGCGCCCAGAGAAAAAATGGAGAACTGGATTGGCCATCTGGGGGTCGATAATGTCTCCGGTGGTCAACTACTGGCCAGGATGCTCGACCAGCGAGCACGGGTGCTCAACCTGGTCAGGTCTGATGAGCCGGTACCTGTTGTTGCACTGACTGGCACCCTGGATTCCTCTGCAGCTCGTGATCGCAGTCTCGGGCTGCTTGAGGCGACGGATGGGGCAGGCTCGGAACTGTTGCAGTCTGTTCGTGCCGACTGGAGCGAGCTGGAGGCGAGAGACAAAACATCGGTGCTGTTGCGGCGGTATCCGAATACGGCTGCAATCTGGAGCGCCAGCGACGGCATGGCGCTTGGCGCCATGGATGCTGCCAGGCGCGCGGGCTTACGTCCCGGCAATGACTTGGTAGTGGGTGGCATTGACTGGGAGCCGGAAGCGCTTGCGGCGATTCGCGCGGGCGATCTGTATGTCAGTCTTGGCCGGCATTTCATGGGTGGAGGGCTGGCGTTATTGCTGGTGCACGACTATCACCGGGGATACGATTTTGCAGATAGCGGACAATCGGCCTCGATGCACTACCAGTTTAAGGCTGCGACTGCCGACAACGTGGACGACATCGCCCACATGCTTGCGCCGGAAAACTGGAAAGCTGTCGATTTCCGGGCTTTCAGTCGGGTGTTCAATTCGCAGCTCCGCGAGGTGCCTGTGAGTGCCGAGCGATTAATGGACGGCTTTTCGGCGGCGTTGATGAAACAGGGTGGCAGATAGCGCGCCGGAGGAAGGGGCTCCCTCCGGTCGCCAGTATTACTCAGGATTTTCCCTCAAAGCCCTGCATGACATTGACCGCATTTACGCCAATGGCGTCCACATCGTAGCCGCCTTCCATGGTAAACACGGTGGGCAAACCCAGCTGCGCCAGGCGCTGCCCCAGGCTGAGGTAGTCTTCCGAGGCCAGCTTGAAGAACGAGATGGGGTCGTGCTCGAAGGTGTCCACGCCCAGCGCCACCACCAGGGCATCGGGCTTGAACACTTCAATGCGCTCGCAAGCGGTTTCCAGGCCCTGGCTCCAGGTGCTGTAGGGCGTTCCCGGCGGATAGACGATGTTCAGGTTGTAGCCTTCGCCGGTGCCTTCCCCCAGCTCGTCTTCAAACCCTAGGAAGTGCGGGAACACCAGATCCGGGTCGCCGTGCAGGCTGATAGTGAGGACATCGGCCCGGTCATAGAAAATGGCCTGGGTGCCATTGCCGTGATGGAAATCCACATCCAGGATAGCAACCTTGCCGTAGCCCTGGTCCCGGAACGCCTGCGCCACGATAGCTGCGTTGTTGAAGAAGCAGTAGCCGCCGAACAGGTCGGCGTGGGCGTGGTGCCCGGGTGGTCGGCACAGGGCAAAGGCAGCGCGCTCACCATCGGCCACCAGTTTCTGGGCGGTCAGGGCCACGTTGGCGGAAGCGCGGGCGGCTTCCCAGGTGCCCTCCGAGATCGAGGTTTCGGCGGCAAAGCTGTAATAGCCCAGGCGGCCATCAATGTCCTTGGGAATCCGGTGGCGCATGCCCCGGCCTGCCCACACCGCGGGAATGGCTTCGCCGGGCTTGCCCGCAGCCAGCCAGTCCTGCCAGCAGGTCTCCAGAAACGCCACGTAATCCGGTGTGTGCACGCGCTGGATCGGCGCCAGCCCGAATTCTTCCGGCTCCAGAATCTCGCCCAGGGCCTGGTCTTTCACCCTGGCCAGGATGGTCTCGGCTCTTGAGGGTTTTTCATGGGGTTCGATCAGCAGGCCGCCATCCAGTTCGGTGCGTACATGGCGCCGGCTGTGCAACGGGGAGAAGACGGTTTTCATAGGGCGCGGGTCCTTGATATCAACGTGGAAGCACTCTGGCACAGGTTTGTGCATGGCTCAAACCCGGTAAGTGTGGCAGGCTGGGGTGCAGCATCGGGAGAGGGGATTACCGCTATGACAGAACTGGTTGCCGGGCTTACGCTCAGCCAGGGGCTGGGGCAGCTGTGTGGGTTGGTGGCCCTGGGGTTCTGTATTGCCGGTTTTGCCAACAAGAACGACGACCGCCTCCTGGTACTGCTGATTTCGGCCAATGTGGCCTTCGCCCTGATGTTCGCGTTCTTTCAGAGCTGGACGGCGGCGGCCCTGACGGTACTGGTGATCCTGCGCATCGCCCTGGCGCGCCGGTACCAGGGCAACGGGTTGATCATGGCGGTCATGCTGGTGGTCAATCTGCTGGTGGCCTGGGCAACCTGGACGTCTGCTACCGATGTGTTTCCCCTCACCGCCGCCGTTCTCGGCACCGTGGGCATGTTCATGCTCCGGGGTATTCCCCTTCGTATTGTTCTGGGGCTGGCGGCGCTGGCCTGGATGCTCAATAACCTGGTGATCGGATCCGTCGGCGGTACTCTGGCTGAGGGCATGGTGCTGGTTACCAACATCATTACCATCATCCGGCTGTACCGGTTGCAGAAACAATATCCCGGGCTTGATCTGCAGGCGCCACGGTCGGGAGAAGAGCGCGGGTAAGTTTGTCGTCGTCGCTGGCTTTGGCTATGGTCTAAGGGTGCCAACGGGCACCTAGTAACCGCCAATCAGGAGTGATGCATGGCAAACGACAGTTATCATGAGCCGGTGGGTGAACTGACAGACGACACCCGTGATATGCACCGGGCCGTCAGTTCGCTGATGGAAGAGTTTGAAGCCGTTGACTGGTACAACCAGCGGGTGGATGCCTGCAAGGATCCGGAACTCAAAGCGATTCTTGAACATAATCGCGACGAGGAGAAAGAACACGCGGCCATGGTGCTTGAGTGGATTCGGCGGAAGGATCCGACCATGGACAAGTACCTTCGGGAATTCCTGTTCAAAGAGGGGCCAATCGGTCACCACGACTGACTCAAACAGCCATATCCTGAGCGCAGATTGGCCAATTCCCGGAGCTGTCGGCCTGCGCTATCGTGATTCTCTACACGTGATTACAAGAAACGGATCGGATTCCGAGAGGGCAGGATATGGCTAAACAGCATTATGATGTATTGATCATTGGCGCCGGAGTATCCGGCATCGGCATGGCCTGCCACCTGAAACGGGAATGCCCTGGCAAGCGTTTCGCCATTCTGGAGCGCCGCCAGTCCCTCGGCGGCACCTGGGACCTGTTCCGTTACCCGGGTATTCGCTCGGATTCCGATATGTTCACCTTTGGTTATAACTTCCGGCCCTGGACCGGGGGCAAGGTGCTGGCGGACGGCGCTTCGATCAAGAACTACGTGGCGGAAACCGCGAAAGAGAACGATGTCGAGCGCCACATTCGTTATGGCGTGGCCGTGAAAACTGCGGACTGGTCCAGTGCCGACAAATGCTGGACCCTGACGGCCGAGA
Organism: Marinobacter sp. LM1; assembly: GCF_042763285.1. NCBI lineage: Bacteria > Pseudomonadati > Pseudomonadota > Gammaproteobacteria > Pseudomonadales > Marinobacteraceae > Marinobacter > Marinobacter sp. LM1. Next base: position 4,267,548 of record NZ_CP114373.1, on the reverse strand, counting down.
ACGAGCAGACCGGTGATCGGGAAACCTTCACCGCCAGCTTTTTGGTGGGCTGTACCGGCTACTACAATTATGATCAGGGCTACAAACCGGATTTTCCGGGCGAGGCCGACTTCAAGGGGCAGATTGTCCAGCCCCAGCACTGGCCGGAAAACCTGTATTACACGGGCAAGAAGGTGGTGGTGATCGGCAGCGGTGCCACGGCCATTACTCTGGTGCCCACCATGGCGGAGAAGGCCGCACACGTTACCATGTTGCAGCGTTCGCCCACTTATCTCATGCCGCTGCCATCTACCGATAAAGTCACCCTGGCCTTGCAGAAAGTCCTGCCGGAAAAGGCCGCCTACCGGCTGACCCGTGCCCGTAATATCTCCATCTCCCGTTTGCTGTATGAGCGCTCGCGCAAGAGCCCGAAGGCCATGCGCCGGTTGTTCCTGGGAATCATCAAGCGCCAACTCAAGGGCAAGGCCGACATGCGCCACTTCAGCCCGGACTACAACCCCTGGGACCAGCGTCTGTGTGTAGTGAAAGATGGCGACCTGTTTGAGGCCATTAAAGCCGGCACCGCCTCCATCAAGACCGATCATATCGAACGCTTCACCAAAACCGGCATTCGCCTGAAGTCCGGTGAGGAGATGGAAGCCGACATCATCATTCCGGCTACCGGCCTGGACATCCAGATGCTGGGCGGCATCACGCCCCGGGTGGATGGCCAGGAGGTGGCGCTCAAGGACAAGGTGATCTACAAGAATGTGATGGTGGAAGGCGTACCCAACGCGGGCATGATCTTTGGCTACACCAACATTTCCTGGACCCTGAAAGCCGATATTGCCAGTGAGTACCTGTGCCGGCTGATCAACCACATGGATCGTAACGGCCATCAGGTGGCCGTGGCACGAGATACCGAGAACAGTAAAGGAGACGATACCATTCTCGGTTCCCTCGACGCGGGTTACATCAAGCGGGCAGAAGACCGGTTGCCGCGTCAGGGCACCCACGGCCCGTGGAAAGCCTCCCAGAACTATCTGCAGGATGTGAAGATCCTGCGCTTCGATCCCATCGAAGACGGCTATCTTGAGTTTGATGGCCAACCCAGTCGCGCGAGCGAAGGCCGTTCATCCGGTTTCCTTCGCCCGCTGCGTTCGGCTCTGTTCGGGGCCTGAGTCAGGCCCCGATTGTTACCGCTCCTCCGCCGACACCGAGACGTTGGCAGTAGTGTCGGCAGCTTGCCTCCAGGTACTGAGCGAACGGCGGTAAATGCACGTTCTGCTGCGCCAGAAACTGCTCTGTACGGGATGTGTCGAAACGGCAGGTCTGAATAAACGCCAGGGACTCCGGGGCCACCTTCAGCAGCCCGGGCAAGCCAGGTATGGCCAGCAGAGCTTTCATCACGCCGATAGGAAGATGCCTGCGGGGACCAGGCTTGCCCAGGAGTTGCGCAGCGGCCTGTAACAGTCCCGCCAGGTTGGGCGTGTTCTGGTCCAGCGCCAACAGCGTATCGGGCACCCGATTGGCCGTGCAGGCCGCTGCAATTAGTTGCGCCAGGCTATCCACCGGAATCAATGGCAACCAGTGCTCTGGCGACCCCGGAATCATGGCCAGTCGCCCGTGGTAAAGGTTGTCGAGCAAGCTGTACAGCGGTTGGGCCGGGTCCAGGTCCCCCGTTGAACGGTGGCCCGCCACCGTCGCCGGCTGTACTTCGACCGCATCCAGCCCGTGCTTTGCCACGAATTCCCGCAAGCGGAATGCGGATTCCAGTTTGCTGGCCTCATAGCCACCGGCTTGCCGGTACACCTGGCTCCAGTCGGTCTGCTCCGGGTGACTCAATTGAATGCCCTGGCGTGACAGGTGTGCCTCGTTGGCGAGCATGAACCCTGTGATAAACACCAGCCGGCAGTCCAGGTGGCGGGCCAGTTCCGCCACCCGAAGACTGCCGGTAACGTTGGTGTGACGGGCCTCATGCTCGGACAGGTTCCAGGCGAACCGGGCGGCCAGATGCACGATGCATTCGATGCGGTCCGGTAAGGTGACCAGGCCCAGGTCCGGCTTTTCCAGATCGCCTTCCAGGGCGGAAAACCGCTCCATGGCGACGCCCTGCTGTTCGAGAAAGCCGGTGAGCTGTGTCAGGCTGGACTTGGAGCGGGTCAGTGCCTGCACGTCATGCCCCTGCTGCAACAGGGTGAGGCAAAGATATTTACCAATAAAACCGGTGGCGCCGGTGATCAGGATGGTCATGGTGCGTTCCTTGTTCATTGAGTCGAACGCAGCCTAAAGTATGGAGTATGCTCGAAGGTCAACAGGGAGGGTGCTTGGCATGAGGATATCGGAACTGGAAAGGCGCACCGGGGTGACCCGGGATACCCTGCGCTACTACGAAAAACAGGGGCTGATCCGGGAGGTGGGCCGCAGCGGAAACAACTATCGGGACTACCCGGAGCAGGCCGTCGCGCGTGTGGCGATGGTGCGGCAACTCAAGAGCCTGGGTTTTTCGCTGAACGAAATCCGTGAGTTGCTGGATGCGGTTCGCTCGGACCGGATTGATTGCCTGCAGGGTGCGGCGGTGATGGCCCGCAAGAGGGCTCTGGTGGATGCCCGGATTCGCGAACTGAAGGCCGTCAGCGCGTTATTGAAACAGGAGCAGGCCCGCCTGGAGGCCAGTGCCAGGGAGCATGGGCTGGTTTGATGGCCATCCTCATAATTGCTGATGGCGCGGTAAAAGTAGCTTCCTTAACATAGGTGGTCTATTCGGGTTCCTTTGATCTGTCCGGGAAACGGTCTTGCTGCCACTTCGCTCTGCGTTAGCCTACGTTGCCTTACTCTCTGCCATTCTGGCGAGCCTGCCGGGTATGACCTATCTGGGTGCTGCCGCCGCGGGTGCGACCGTCTTGCTGGGCTGGCAGGACATGCGCAATGTGCCCCGGGTGGTGTTTGTGGTGGCCCTGGCCATGTTCGTTTTCGCCCTGGGCTATGACCCGGAGCTGATTGAGACCGCCTCCGGCAACATGACCCGGCTGGCCGGCCTGATGCTGGCGGTGATGCTGCTGTCGAATGTGTTGGCCCGTACGGAGGACCTGCAACAGATTTCCGTCAGTCTGTTTGGTGGTGAGCCGTTGGCCCGATACCTCAGCCTCGCGTTTGGCACTTCGCTGGTGTCTGTTCCCCTGAACTTTGGTTCGGTGGCGGTGGTGGGCAGCCTGGTGGGCGAGCGCATCCGTCGCAACGGCGATTCCGAGTCTACCCGCAATGCCACCCGGGCTGTTTTGCGAGGGTTTGGCGTCGCCCCCATGTTTTCGCCCCTGTCCATTTCAGTGGTGCTGACCCTGACGCTGTTGCCGCAGGTGAGTCTGCTTTCGCTGTTGTTGCTGGCGGTACCGTTTTCCGTGGTGATGGTGCTGGCGGGGCTGCACTGGCGAGAACCGGAACCGTTGCAAAGCACAGAGCGGAGCGTTAACCGTGCTGGCGCGGGTAGCTGGTTGCGTTTTGGTGGGCTGATTCTGGCAATCTGCGTGGGTGTACTCTGGCTCAGCCACCGGTTCGGGTTGAGTTATGCCCATGCGGTGGCCTTGAGCTGTCTGGCAGCGGTGCTCTTGTACCGGATTCTGGGTTGGTTAAAGCGGGAAAATCCGCCCCTGGCCAGCATGGCCAATGTCAGCAATGAGCTGGCCATTGTTGGTGGCTCGGCGTTTATCGGGGCGGTGCTCAGTGGTGTGGTACTGGGCCAGATCAGCGGTCAGCCGGAATTACCGGTGTGGCTCTGGGCGCTGCTGGCGGCCGGTGTACCCTGGGTGTTTTTTGCTGCCGGACTGGCGGGTATGAACCCGATTATTATTGCTACCCTCATTGGCGGTATTCTGGGTTCGCTGTGGCCGGGCGCAGCTCAGCTCGGCCTGGCCATCGCCATGGTTACTGGCTGGGGTATTACCGCCTTCGGCACGCCCTTTGCGGCCAATGCGTTAATTATGGAACGGCTGACCGGATACCGGACAAGGGATGCCTCGTTTCGCTGGAGCCTGGCATTGTCGCTGTCGGGTCTTTGCGCCGCCAGTCTTCTGGGCTTCAGTCTGACTCTGTGGCTGGCCTGAGGTAAGCCGGGTTGAAGCGCTCGATGCTTCGGGCCAGGCTGGCGCGGGACAGTTCGCCCATATGGGTATCCACGAGTTGGCCCTCGGCGTTGTAGAACAGGGTGGTGGGCAAGCCGTGGCTGCCGACTACCCGGCCAAACCGGTTCTGTCTGTCGCTCAGTACGTGGCTCAGGTTCAGATTCTGTGCCATCAGGAACTTGCGGATGGTTGCCGGATGTTCGCCCTGATTGGCGAACACAAAGTTCACGTTCGGGTAGCGTTGCTGGGCTTCTTCCAGCACAGGCATCTCGCGGATACATGGCGGGCACCAGGTGGCCCAGAGATTGACCACCGTGGGCTTGTCACCGGCCAGGCTGGCCAGGTCTACCGGGCGTTCGTTCAGATCGGTCAGCGCCACTTCCGGCAGGCCCCGGGTTTGCTGGTTGATCAGCGCAATAATGCCAGACATACCGCCCCAGATGATGAGGCCAGCCGCGACCGCCGAGCCCAGCGCCCGGCGTATGGCCGCCCGTTTCCACATCAGGTAACCGGTGAAGGCAAACGCAGCAAACAGGCCGGTCACCAGGTCGAACCCGCCGTCGCGGATGTCGATCATGCCCAGCCAGTCGCCCTGGTACTCGCTGAAGTAGCGCACCACAAAACCGATGCGGGCACTGACCATGGCCACTAGAAAGATATCGGCCAGGGTACCGGCCACCGGCGTTTTCTCTTTCCGGCCGATCAGGCCGCCAACCACCAGGGCAACCACGAAGGCCAGAACGAGAAGCAGGTGTCCGATGGACAGGCTGAGGGGGCCGATGCCTACGCTGAGCATGGAATCTCCGGAAATCGGTGAGTTTTTAGTAGCATACGGCGGCTAATGACCGCCGGGCCCTGTCAGAGTTCCATTTATCACCCTGAAAATGAAGGCCGGCCAATAAAACCACCTATAGCTATTTGCCGGGTGCTCTGTTACCGTGCCTGCATCCTGCCTCTAGGGATTCCGCAGTTTCCGGCTTAAAGCCGCCTTGCGAACCATTTCATACGACCTGTCAGAGGACGTCACCCCGAACCCGGCGAGTGACCGTAGTCGTCTTTTATTCCATGACTTTCATGGCATCTGCCCGCATTCGCCGACGACGGTGTTCGTGGAGGCAGAATCAATCAAGAGTACATCGTATATGAGTTTTTCTTCTCTCGGTTTGTCCGAGCAGCTGGTCCGTGCCACCGCCGATCAGGGTTATGAAACCCCGTCTCCCATCCAGCAGCAGGCGATTCCTGCGGTGCTGTCTGGCAAAGATGTAATGGCCGCGGCCCAGACCGGCACCGGTAAAACCGCTGGTTTTACCCTGCCTTTGTTGCAGCGCCTGGCGGAAAATCCCCGCACTGGCAAAGGCCCCCGCGCCCTGATTCTCACACCCACCCGTGAGCTGGCCGCCCAGGTACACGATAGCGTGAACCTTTACAGCAAATACGTACCCACCAAGGCCGCTGTGGTTTTTGGTGGTGTAAAGATCAACCCGCAGATGATGAAGCTGCGCAAGGGCCTGGACGTACTGGTGGCCACACCGGGCCGTTTGATGGACCTGTACCAGCAGAACGCGGTGCGCTTCAACGAAGTGGAAATCCTGGTGCTGGACGAAGCCGACCGCATGCTCGACATGGGCTTTATCCGCGATATTCGCAAGATCCTGGCGTTGCTGCCGGCCAAGCGCCAGAACCTGCTGTTCTCCGCCACCTTCTCCAACGAAATCCGTACCCTGGCCCAGGGCCTGCTGGATAACCCGGTGCAGGTGGAAGTGGCGGCCCGTAACACCACCGCCGAGAAAGTGAAGCAGTCCGTTTACCCGGTTGACCAGAGCCAGAAGACAGCCTTGCTGAGCAAGCTGGTGCGTGACAACGACTGGGATCAGGTACTGGTTTTCACCCGTACCAAGCACGGCGCCAACCGCCTGACCCAGAAGCTGGAGAAAGACGGTATCACGGCTGCCGCCATTCACGGCAATAAGTCCCAGGGTGCCCGTACCCGTGCCCTGGCGGATTTCAAAGCCGGTGAAGTGCGCGTACTGGTCGCCACCGACATTGCTGCCCGTGGCCTGGATATCAAACAGCTGCCGCAAGTGGTGAACTTTGAACTGCCGAACGTGCCGGAAGATTACGTGCACCGCATTGGTCGTACCGGCCGTGCCGGTGAAAGTGGCCATGCCCTGTCACTGGTCAGTGCTGACGAAGGCAAGCTGCTGGCGGGTATCGAGAAGCTGATCAAGAAGCAGCTTCCGCGCAAGGAAGTGGAAGGCTTCGAGCCGAAAAACAACCTGCCGCTGAAGCCCAAGGCCAAAGCAGACCCGAGCAAGGCGCGGAATCGTCGCCCTCAGGGTGGCAATGGTAAGAGCTTTGGCCCGAAGCCGGCTGGTCGTAGCGGCGGTCGTGGCCGTGGTGGTCAGGGCGAAGGACAAGGCCGTGGCCAGGGGCAGGGTAGAAGTGGTCGCCCGGCTCAACGCCAGAGCGCCTGAAAACCGTTTCTCCTGACATAAAAAAGGCGGGGCCGAAGCCCCGCGCAGGAGAACGCACCATCCGGTAGCCGACAGACCGTGGGAGCTACCGGGAGTGCGGATCAGAACTTGTAGGTGAAACCTACCATGTAGACCATGGGGTCGATTTCGACTTCGAATTCGTCGGTTTCTGCCAGTTTGGTTCCGTTGGCATCAAACACATCGACTCTGGCGTCGGTGTTGATGTCGGCCCACCAGATCGCGGCGTTCAGACCGAAGTTCTCGCTCAGCATGTAATCCATGCCTACTTCAACGGCGACGCCAACGCTGTCGTCCAGTTCCAGCTCGCTGGATGCCACGTTCAATGCAGCGTCCAGATTGCTGCTGGTTTTCTCTTCGAAGAACACGGTGTAGTTCACACCCACGCCTGCGTACGGCTGGAAAGCGGAAGAGCTCGCCATCGGGAAATACTGCAGCGTGAGGGTAGGTGGCAGATGCTTGGTCTCACCAAGCTTGAGGTCGCCGGGCAGGTCGCCGCCACCGTTAATGTTGTGTTTGAACGGGGTTGCACCCAGTACGCCCAGGCCCAGGTGATTGGTCACCATGTATGTTGCACGCAGGCCCAGCTGGGTGTTGGTGTCAACGCTGACCTTGGAATCCACGCCAGCTCCCAGCAGCGGTGCGCCGCCTACGGTGATGGAATCACTGGAGTCATCCGGCGCGACATGAACCGCACCCGCACGCAGAACAAAATCACCCGCTTCAAAAGCCTGAGCTGCAGGAGCCACTGCCATTACGGCCGCAGCCAGAACACTGAGTTTAAAACCACGAGACATAGCCATCTCCTTATCCATGAAAGATCGATGGCTTAAATGTAATGACATCCGGACAGGCAATCTTGATTTAGCGCAAGAAATGGCGGAAGGCAGCGCGACTGGCCAATAAGTCTTGATTCAACTCAAGAAAAGGTGGGAATGCGGCTATTGCGGATGGTCAGCCCTGGGCTTCGTCGAGGGGATTGTCTTCATCGCTGGGCACAAATACGTCCCGAATGGACAGGGGCTGACCCTGGGTATTCTGCACGGTGACTGGCTGTATTGGCTGGCCGCTATCGCGGTCCCGTAGGTCCAGGGGCTGGCCGTCCGGAGACGGGTTCCACTTGTCGCCCCACTGGCGCAGAGCCACCACCACCGGGAACAGGTCGCGGCCTTTCTCAGTGAGCCGGTACTCAAAGCGTGAGCCGTGCTCACCCACATCTACTTTGCGCAAGACTTCGTTGTCCACGAGCTTGGCCAGGCGGTCACACAGAATGTTCTTGGCAATCCCCAGTTGCTGCTGAAAATCCACAAACCGGCGGGTGCCGTACATAGCGTGCAGCACAATCAGCAGCGACCACCAGTCCCCCACTTCATTCAGGGCGCGGGCGACGGAGCAGTTGGAGTCATCAAAACGTTTTCTGGCCATGTAGGGGAGTGTACCGAATAGGGTTGCATTTTGAAACCGGATTTAATAGGGTTGCTTTACGAAACCAAATTGATGAGGTTGCACATCACATGAGTATGAATCTTGGTCCTTTGTTCGAGCCGTTTGAACTTCATAACCTCAAGCTGCGCAACCGCGTAGCCATGGCGCCGATGACCCGCAATTTCTCGCCTAAGGGTGTACCCGGTCAGGATGTGGTGGACTACTATCGCCGCCGCGCCGAGGCAGGTGTTGGCCTGATCATTACCGAAGGCACTGTCGTGAATCATGCTGCTGCCAACGGTTACCCGAACGTACCGGCCTTCTATGGCGACGAAGCCCTGGCGGGCTGGAAGAAAGTGGTGGATGCCGTGCACGAAGCCGGCGGCGCCATTTTCCCGCAACTGTGGCACGTGGGCGCGGTACGCAAGGAAGGTATCGAGCCGGATCCCTCTGTTCCCGGTTACAGCCCTTCAGGCCTGTTTGCGCCTGGCAAGCCCAACGGCAAGGCCATGACCAGAGAAGACATTCAGGACGTGATCAAGGCCTTCGGTGATGCCGCCCAGGACGCCAAGGCTCTGGGCTTCGACGGTGTGGAAATCCACGGCGCCCACGGCTATCTGCTGGATCAATTCCTGTGGGAAGGCACCAACCAGCGCGACGATGAGTACGGCGGCAGCCTGGAAAACCGCCTGCGCTTTGTGGTGGAAATCGTCGAGGAAGTGCGCCACCGCGTGGGCCCGGATTACCCGATCATGCTGCGCTTCTCTCAGTGGAAGCAGCAGGACTACGAAGCGAAACTGGTGAACAGCCCCGAAGAACTGGAGCGCTTCCTGAAGCCTCTGGTGGATGCCGGTGTCGACATCTTCCACGCTTCCACCCGCCGCTTCTGGGAACCGGAGTTCGAAGGTTCCAATCTGAACCTGGCCGGCTGGACCCAGAAGATCACCGGCAAACCGACCATGTCGGTTGGCAGTGTGGGCCTGACCGAAGACTTCATCAGCGGTACCTTCGCCAGCAAGAAAGAGTCGGTGGAGCAGTCTGGCATCGATGAGCTGGTTGAGCGCATGACCAACCATGAATTCGAACTGATCGCCGTTGGCCGCGCCCTGCTTCAGGACCCTGAATGGCTGGTGAAAGTGAAAGAAGGCCGCCTGAACGAAGTGGAAGCCTTCGCCAGGAAGTCTCTGGCCAAACTCTACTGATCGAACCTACCCCTTCGATCGTGCCTGCCGCGCGCCCTCGGGCCCGCGGCTTTTTTGTGTCTTAAATCTGTCCGGTTCGTAATCGCAGCAATCGCCAGAAACGCTATGCTGTAGGCAGATTGTTGCTATTCACCAGACAAGGAGTTGGATATGGCTTTGATGCGTCATCTTAAACTGGCTGGGCTGGCTGCGGTATTGGTCACCCTGGTGGGTTGCGCCAGCGTTGGCCGGGATTTTGCGACTCATAATGTCGACCAGATAACGATCGGTGAGACGACCCGCGCCGAGATACAGGAGATGTTCGGTGAGCCCTGGCGCACCGGTATTGAAGACGGCAAGCGCACCTGGACTTACGGCAAGTATCGCTGGTCCGCCTTTGGTGACGACGAAACCACGGATCTGGTGGTCCGTTTCAATAACGACGGCACGGTATCCTCTTACGTATACAACACTACCGAATAAAAGCTCCCGGGCGCCGGCCTGACCTCAGTCAGCGGCCGGCGCCTGTTTCAGCGCCAGAATCTGCCCGGAATCCAGTTCCTCAATTAATGCCCCCCGGAACTGCCGGTTGATGAACCGCTCCGTTTCCACCTGAATCCGCTCCCGCTGCTCGGGCTTCTCGATATAGTCCATGGCCCGGAACAGGATGTAGCGGATGGTCATGTTGGAAATCTCCTGTACCACCACCTCATCGACACCGGGCACCAGCCCGCGTTCCAGAATATCCTCGGCCATTTCCCGGGCGCTGGCGTCCAGCTGTGCTTCGAGAGCCCGGCGTAATACGGGCGACGGGCCGTGCAGTTCCCTGACAGCCACCGTGGTTGCCGCGGGGTTGGCCAGAAAGTAGTGGTACACAAAGGTGACGGTGTCGTGGGAGGCCTGTTCCGAGGAATCCGCCATCTGCCGCAACTGCCGCACGCCGGCTTTCATGTCCTCGGCGATATACCCCAGCACTTGCAAACCGAATTCGTCCAGATTGCGGAAGTGCCGGTAAAAGGTGTTCGGGTTTAACCCCGCCTCCCGGGCCAGTTCCCGCAGGCCCAGTGAGGTCAGGCTGCGGCTTTGGGTAATCAGCCTCAGTGCGGCCTGAACCAGTTTCAGTTTTCCGCCGGCAAGTCGTTGCATCGAGTCGTGTTTCCTTTGGGCATTGGGCCAACAACCTGTCACTCAGGGCCATTCCTGTGTGCGCGGGTATACAGGTGTCTACTTTGACCGGTATACATGTGTCTACTGGTCATGATGACCACACCGACAACAACAGGCAAGGCCCTTCAGGCCACACAGGAGTGCAGCAATGAAACAAACCGCCAAGATCGCCATTATCGGCACCGGATTTTCCGGCCTGGGCATGGCCATCAAGTTGAAAGCGGCCGGCTTTGACGACTTCGTGATTCTGGAGCAGAGCGACAATGTCGGCGGCACCTGGCACGATAACCATTACCCGGGTTGCGCCTGCGATGTTCAATCTGCGCTGTATTCCTTCTCTTTTGAGCAGAATCCGAACTGGACCCGCATGTTTGCTCCCCAGCCGGAGATTCAGGCGTACCTGCGGCATTGCGCCGAGAAATACGGCCTGATGGATCACATTCGTTTCAACACCCACGTAGCTGGTGCCCGTTGGGATGAGGCCACCTCGGGCTGGGTTGTGGAAACCTGCAACAGTGCAAAACTCTGGGGCTACATGGAAAAGAAAGGTTTGAAGCCCGGGGATGAACTGGACCGCAGCGACAAGGCCCTGCCGCCAATCCGCAAGCTGCGAAGTGGGATTCTGGTGTCCGGCATGGGCGGCCTGAGCACCCCCGCGTATCCGGAGATCAAGGGCATAGACACGTTCACAGGGGCCAGTTTCCATTCCCAGAACTGGGACCATGACTACGATTTTCGTGGCAAGCGGGTGGCGGTTATCGGCACCGGTGCCTCAGCTATCCAGTTCGTGCCGGAAATTGCCAAAGAGGCCGCCCATCTGGACCTTTACCAGCGTACGCCGCCCTGGATCATGCCTAAGCCTGACCGGGAAATCCGGCCATTGGAACGGGCCATGTTCCGTCGGTTCCCGCAAACCCTGAATGCGTTCCGCCAGAGCATTTACTGGATGCTGGAAGCCCGGGTGCTTGGCTTCGTGGGTAACCCGCGCATTCTGAAAGTCGGTGAGTTACAGGCCCGTCGACACATCCGCAACCAGATCAAGGACAAGGAACTGCGCAAGAAAGTGACGCCGGATTTCCATTTCGGCTGCAAGCGGGTGCTGATCTCCAACAACTACTACCCGGCCCTGGACCAGGAGCACGTGGACGTACTGACGGAGGGCGTTCGCGAAGTGAAAGGTAACACCATCATCGACAACAATGGCACCGAGCGCCCGGTGGATTGTATTGTCTATGGCACCGGCTTCAAGGCCCAGGAACCCATTCCCCGGGGCATGATCTTCGGCCGTGGGGGCCAGGATCTGCTCGACGCCTGGCGTGAGGGCGCGGAAGCCTACAAAGGCACCACCGTGGCCGGCTTTCCAAACTTCTTCATGCTGATGGGCCCCAACACCGGGCTGGGCCACAGCTCCATGGTGTACATGATCGAGTCCCAGGTGCAGTACGTGCTGGATGCCATCAAGAAGATGGACCATCGAGGCTGGAAGAGCGTGGAAGTGAAAGAGGATGCCTACAGTCAGTACAACGCCTCCATTCACGCCAAACTGGGCGACTCCGTGTGGCAGACCGGTTGCAAGAGCTGGTACGTGAACGAGAACGGCAAGAACACCACCTTGTGGCCAGGCTTCACGTGGCAGTTCCGGAAGCAGACCCGACGGTTTGATGCCGAGCAGTATGTGTGTGAATCGGCGGAGGTGATGGAGCAGGGTGGGGAGCCGGCGTTGGCTGGTTAAAACGGTAGATAATTATAGCGCCCGAGTCAGGATGCTTCGGGCGCTATGAGGTTGAGGTAAGCCACACCACCCCAACGAGTGGTTGGTAGTTTTCGCGTTCCTGAAATACCATATGCACCCCGATCCACTGGAACACGGATCATGAACTGGCGCTCTTGGTTATTCGGCGCTTGTTGCTAAGCCTGAAATTTCAGCAGGGAACGCATGAATACGGAACAGGATACCGATTACCAGTACCGCGAGCGGGTGGTAGTGCCCCGCCCGGACAAAGAACTTCGCTTTCGGAACGGACGAATCCCCGGGTATTTTTCGATATTTCTCGGTGGCTTGAGCCTGGCGGCGGTGCTCGCCTACCTGTTCCCTTCCTATCTGACCACCACTGATCTTCGTGCCGCGTATGATGCCGAGGTGCTTCAGGATGTCCTGAAGTACGGTATGTGGTTCTCCCTGTTTTTCGGCATTACCACCTTCATTCTTGATCGGCGCAAACGGCTTGGCGCTGCAGGTATTGCCATGACGCTGATCGCGTTTGCCCTGGGTGGCTACAACGTCCCGGTCGGGCCGGTGGAGCCGAAACCATTGTCGCTCGGCGTGGACTGGCTGATTCTGGCCTTTCTGGGTTCCACCATTGTCTTTACCAGCCTGGAGAAGCTCTTTCCGAAGTATCGGGAGCAGGTCATCTTGCGGGATCAGTGGGGGCTGGATTTCTTTTACTTCTGCCTGAATCACCTGCTGATCTCAGCGGTTCTGCTGTTTGGTAACTTCCTGGTAACGCGCTTTGAATGGGTGGCCAGCGACAGTCTTCAGGCGGCTATCCAGAGCACGCCGCTATGGCTGCAGGTGGTTCTGCTGATTCTGGTGGCCGACTTCGTGCTGTATTGGGAGCATCGGGTATTCCATGAAGTCCGGCGGTTGTGGCTGTTCCATGCCGTCCACCATTCGGTGGAAACCATGGACTGGCTGGCCGGTTCCCGTGCGCATGTGGTTCAGATATTTATTGAGCGTGGGTTGGTTATGCTGGCCCTGTATCTGCTCGGCGCCAGCAAGGAAGCGCTGGATATCTACGTCACGTTTGCCGCGTTGCAGGCCATCATCATTCACAGCAATCTCAATGTGCCCTGGGGGCCGCTCAAGTACCTGTTGGTAACGCCGCAGTTCCACCACTGGCACCACAGCTCAGAGAAGCCGGCCATCGATACCAATTATTCAGCACACACGGTGCTCTTTGACCGGCTGTTCGGCACCTATCATTTCCCGAAAGCGCACTGGCCAGCGGAGTATGGCACGACCCAGAAACTGCCGGGTTCCTATCTGGGGCAGCTGTTCTATCCGTTCCGCAGGCGGTGACCGGCAGTTGCTGTCACGGTGATGCAATGGGATGATGCGCGGGTTGCGTGCTGCCCGGTACGCATTCAACCATCATCTGAAACCGGCAGGATGTCATGGCCAACCGAACCTCAACCCGACTGAACAAATACATCAGCGAGAGCGGTATGTGCTCCCGTCGGGATGCCGACCGGTACATCGAGCAGGGCAACGTGCACATCAACGGCCGCCGGGCCCAGGTGGGCGATCAGGTATTGCCCGGAGATGTGGTGAAGGTCAACGGCCAGGTGGTGGAGCCGAGAGACGAAGAAGATCTGGTGTTCATTGCCCTGAACAAACCGGTGGGTATTGTCAGCACCACCGACAGCGCGGAGAAAGACAACATCCAGCGTTTTGTCGGCCACAGTGAACGGATTTTCCCCATTGGCCGGCTCGACAAGGATTCCCAGGGGCTGATTTTCCTGACCAGCAATGGCGATCTGGTGAACAAGATCCTGCGCGCCGGCAATAATCACGAGAAGGAATACCTGGTCACGGTCGACAAGCCGGTCACCCGGGAATTCGTAGAGGGAATGAGTAACGGTGTGCCCATTCTGGGGACCATGACCAAGCGCTGCAAGGTCGAAAAGGTGTCCCGGTTTGTGTTCCGCATTACCCTGGTTCAGGGCCTGAATCGCCAGATTCGCCGTATGGCGGAGTACTTTGGCTACGAGGTGCCCAGGCTGGAGCGGGTGCGCATCATGAACGTCAGTCTGCAGGGGTTGCCGGTGGGTGCCTGGCGGGATCTGACGGAGAAGGAACTGGCGGTACTGTTCGATGCCATCCGGGATTCCTCGTCCGAGGCCACGGAGTCTGCTGGCAGCAAGCCCCGGAAGAAGCCGGCGGGTGCGAGGGGCGCTCGCCCGGGGCCCGGTGGCAAACCGGCGCGGGGTGGCGCAAAAGCTGGCGGGAAGTCACCGGCTGGTAAAGGGCGAAAAGGCCCCGGTTCCGGGCCCGGTAAACGGCCCTCTGGTAAACCCGGTGGCGGCCCAAAGCCGGGTGGTCGTGGTCCGGGCTCCAAGGGTAAGCCATCGAAACCGGGCAAGCCCCGCAAGCCGTCCATCAAGAAGCGTTGAGTACCCATAGGTTCTCTTCCTTACGGCAAAAAAGCCTTTCGGGCGCTATGCTTACCGGCCTTAACCCTGTGCCGGATTTGCCCGAATGTTTGAAACGTTTTTCTCTACCTATCTCAGCAGCACCATCCGATTCCTGTTCCTGCTGGCGCCGTTTTTCGTGGTCACCATGTTCCTGGCCCTCACCCGGGGGCTCTCGATGGCGGAGAAAACCTCCATCATTCGTCGGGCCTGTGTCTCGGCCTTTATTCTGGGTGTGATCCTGTTCTTCGCCGGCCCGCTGTTGTTCAACGCCATTGGCATCACCCTGAACTCCTTCCGCATCGGTGCCGGTAGTCTGCTGTTCCTCACCGCCATCAGTCTGGTGAACAGTGGCACTCGTAACCACGCCACCGGGCTGCCCGAAGAGGATCGGGATGACATCGCGGTGGTGCCCCTGGCGATTCCTGTCATGATTGGTCCGGCGACCATTGGTGCCATCATGGTTTACGGCGCCGAGCTTAAAGCGGTGCCGGAAGTGGCCGGCGGTCTGCTGGGCCTGGTGTCGGGCTTGCTGATTCTGGCGGGATTGCTTCGCTTGTCCGGTTATCTGGAGAAAGCGTTGGGCAAGACCGGCCTGAACATTATGTCGAAGATCAGCGGCCTGATTCTTTCCGCGATGGCGGCAGAAATCGTGCTGACCGGTATTGCCGGCTTCATTGCCAGTACCTCGGGCGCCTGAGACAATCCGGTCGTTATTTCTGGATGGGATGAGTCATGCCCGCGAACACCATTGAGCATAATCGCAGCCGGTTCAATTTTGATGGCATCGAGGCCATCTGGCTCTTCGGCTATGGCTCGCTGATCTACAAAGTGGATTTCCCGTTCCTGGAGCAGCGCCCGGCTGCCATTCGCGGTTGGGCTCGTCGGTTCTGGCAGGGTTCTCATGATCACCGTGGCACCCCCGAAGCGCCCGGGCGGGTGGTCACGCTGATTGAGCAGCCTGATGCCCTATGCAAGGGCGTGGCCTACCGGGTGTCACCCAACGTCTTCGAGTATCTGGATGTGCGGGAAAAGAACGGCTATCTGCGCTTCAGTACCACCATGACCTTTGACGATGGCAGTCATGCCGAAGGGTTGGTGTACATCGCTACGGAAGACAATGAGGCCTTTCTGGGCGAGGCACCGGAAGCAGATATTGCGCGGCAGATTGCCCTCGCCACGGGGCCTAGCGGCCCCAATTCGGAGTATTTGCTCAGGCTGGCCGATTCGCTGCGTCAGCTGGGCGATGATTGCTCACACACCTTTGCCATCGAGGCCTGTCTCCGGGCTGACGAATCGCCAGCCTCTTGAGTCGTTTCCTGCTCGGTCGGGTTGAATCCCCGGGCGGGTGACCGCTTCCGGTGCCGCAGGCCAATCAGTACCAGCGGCACCACAATCATCAGGCTGCCCGCCAGGAACCACAGGTCGGGTACCTCACCAAACCAGATCCAGCCAATGGCGACCGCCCAGATCAGCCCGGTGTATTCGGCGCTGGTGACCTGGTTGGCATCTACCTGCCGGTAGGCCAGCAACACGGTGATGTTGTAGCCCAGGATGAACAGGGCGGAACCGGCGGCGCTGATCAGGATTTGCGGGTTCCAGGCTGCGCCTTCCCAGAGTGCCAGGGCGGCGGCCGCCGGGACGATCAGCAGGTAGTTCAGAAACAGTTTGTGGGCGGTGGTTTGCTCCTTGGGCAACTGGCGCACCATGACGGCGTTGATGGCCAGGGCGAAGGCAGAGCCGAGGGCGGCGATGACGGCCCAGTTGAAGTCCACCGGTCGCAGGATGACGATGATGCCGGCAAAGCCGCTGAACACAGCAGTCACACTGAGCGGCGTCAGTTTTTCTCTGAAGAATACGGCGGACAGTACCATCACCAGGATGGGCGCGGCGTAGAACAGGGCGTTGGCGGTGGCCAGTGGCAGGTTGGTCAGTGCCACCACCATGCAGACGATGCCGACCAGATGGATGTGCGCGCGGATGGCGTGGACTTTCAGGCCGCCGAGGAGGTTGCTGCGGTCCAGTTTGCGGGCGAGCGGGAGCAGGAACACCAGGGTGAGGACGCAGCGCAGGAAGGCGAACTGGAAGACGGGGGCGCCGGGGTCCAGGAGTTTGATGAAGACGTCTGAGAGTATGGCCATGGCGTTGCCGATGACCAGCAGCAGAATGGCGCTGTTGACGGTTTTGCCTGACACTGTGGTGCTCCTTTTCCTGAAATCCGCTAACTTGAGTGCACGGGTGTGTCGGCGGACTTGCTTCCGAAAACCGCTGCTAGTACATCCCTGTACGCTTGTCTCCGCCATCCATGGCTACGAACATTTTCGGAAGCAAGTCCGCCGACACACCCCCTGACCTTGTGTCAGTCCAACGTTAAGGTGAGATCTGGTGGGCTTTGAAATCAGATACTTGCGGCGGGGTCACCAAAATTGGGATTTTGGGTGACCGTGATTAGGCGAGATTTCTCATGACTTTCCATGGATAGCACGAGATTTTCTAAAAAGCTAAATTAAAACATTAGGTTATTTATGAAGGTGAACAGATTTAGCACCAAAAAGAGGGTAGGTAAAGCGTTAGTTGCGTTATCCTCGGTTTCGGAACTTAGGGGAACTTAGGGAGTGAAAAACCGAACGAATTTGTAGCCGGATGAGTGATTTGCCAGGGGAAGTGTTGAGCAAGCGTCTGGACATCAAACCATGTCAGGAATGGCCTGTTTTTCAGTTGTAAAGAAAACGGAATTACTCTGAACATGGAATTTTGGTCCATCTAAAACTGAAAAATGAACTTCTCTTGGTAAGCGTGTCACACCCAAGCCTACCTTTTAGAAATTGCGCGGTAACGGGTAGAACCCGTTTCATCGCTTCTGTTAGGCCTCACACTGCGCTCAATCGAAATCGTCGAGACGCGGCGTCGCTCAGGGAAACTAAGCCCATCACTGACGTGATTTCTGTTTCAGCTGCTCAAAGAAATCTTTGCCACGTTGAGTAAACAACCTGATCGTCTCATCCGGTAGCGTTGATTCACATATTTTGACGTTATTAAAGGCCTCAGCCGCGTGCCTCATTAGGAACGGGAGATTCTCTCGAGCTGGTGCAATGTAGATCGAGACAAGGCAATTTTGGAGCGCTATTCCCGCCTCAAACAAAACGCTCGATGCAATTGGTTTTGGGTATAGTAAGAGAAAGCATCGGCTATCTCTGATCGCCTCTACATCATCGTTTGCCGAAAGAGACCCGTCATCGAAATCGGCTCTCTGTTCAATCTTTCTTCCCGCCCAATAGACGTGATATCCCAAGCTGTTCTCGAGGTAATTGACAACGGCTGCAACCTTGTCATGGTCCTCTTTGATCTCATCATCACTGTCAAACGCCGCCAGTGGCGCTGACACGAATACATCGTACCGATGCGAGCGGCGCTTTGCATATGGACTTGAAGAATCCCTGGGGTCCTGTTTGGGAGGACGCCTGCCAAGCCAATGCCCCATAAGTGCCGCAAGAACGGTTGCCACGGCTCCAATTATTGCGGCAAATATCTGAGGTTCCATTGAGATTGCCTCGTCTCGTCTGTATAGGTCAGATAGCAGTGACGCCTGACATCAGTGTTATTGGACGCCAACGGAGCACTGCGCAGTAGGCGCCCCGTTGACCATGCACCACAAAGGAAAAAGTTTATGAACTTTTAACATAGCACCCACCGTCGTTCTTGTGGAATCGATTGGCACGCCCACAGCCTGTAAATCTAAAGCATCGACAAGCAGGGCGAGGTTTTGCTGCCCAAAGAAATCAAAGTCCGCCCGGAACCGTTGTCGTCTCTGCCGGAGCGCTTGCGCAAAGACCTGGTCGTGGGTGTTGAATACATGAATTTCTGCTAGTGGGTCTCTGAACCGTTTGAAGACCATGGCATCAACTTCATTCTGAGACAGGCGCACTAAAGGCGGGCCCCATCCGTGGCGGTAAGACCAAGAACGACCGCATCGATTCCTCCGAGGTGGCGATGCTCCTGTAGGGCTGTTACCTCCCACTGGCCTACCCCTATCTGGAGCCAGGCGGAACATGGGTGCGCTACTTCACTCAAACTTGGTTTTTAATCATCCCGTTGACCACCGAGGTGAGCAAAACACTTTTATTTGTAGCTTCAATAACAACCCGCGCGAACAAAATTGTTTATTTTTTGTTCATTCTGATGTATTGGTATAAAAGGTGTGGAAGGAGCCATGGGTTTATAAAAGGAATTTTTATGAAAATGCTAATTAAAATCGCGCACGTTTTACTCTTTTCTGCCTTTCTTTTTTTCGCTGCTTCGAATGTGCATTCGCAAACCGGTACCGCCGAATCTTTTTCTAGCACAATCATAAAGGGTTTTGCCCAATGGAATGCGTCTCGCATCGAAAACATTGTCCTCAGCAACGGCCTTAAACAAGCAGCAGATGTTGAGGAAGTAGAGCGATTTTTTCCTCTCACAGCAAGCGGCATCAAAACCTACCAGTTTATGAGCGCTAAAGCGCTATTGCCTCTCGTGCAGGACTCCATCCAAGCGGATATTGAGGCATTTTCTCGATTCTTCGGTGAATGTGTGCCAGAGGAAATTAGAGCCATCGAGAATAGCGGCAATGCCGAAAACCAGAGGACAGAGCTCAAAAATAAGCTAGAGAAATTCATCAAAGGAGACGGTTCGGAGAATTTTCTTCTGCAAACAACCGCAGACACCTGTCCGCAGTTAATTGTTGAAGCTGAGAACATGCAGGCCTTCAAAAAAAATGCAATGAATCCCGACCTTACAGTTGTGTCGACCGTAGAAAGCTTGCAAATGTTCAAATCGAAATTGGAGGAAATTGCTCAGAAAGAGGAGAAGAATGTAAAAGATCCGAAGAGCAAGTTGAGCCTTACCAATATCATCGACCAATTGCTTTTGCTGGAGAAACTCAACGATGATGCTCTTTCATACACGACCCGAGTTCATCACCTATTAACAGGCATTGACCGCATCGCAGGTTTTTCAACAGATGAGGACTACCCAAGATACGCTAAATTCCAGCGTGTCGGCCTGTTCTTTGCCGCCTTGGCTGACGCAGGCGAAAGTAAGAATCCAGATGGAGTCGTGAATGCTTTAGATACGTACGTCGATTCACAGGGTGCTTATAACGACAAAAGACTCCCGGGCGGGCTATACGCCAATTACTATGTACCAGTGTCGGCCGCTCCTGGCGAATCTGTTGATCCAATTCCGTACGAAAACTGGACGGTAGGATGGGACATCTACATTTCATCATACTATGGTCCCAGCGCCCACCGATTCATTACTGACGAGAGCGATATTCGGTTTTTCGGCCCCGTGGGTGTAGAGCTGAAATTAGCAAAGTTCAGGACGCCTGAAGGCTGGACGGTACACACGGGCGGCGCATTGGGCGTTAACTATGCACCTGTCGATATCGGTTCTTACATCACTAATGAATTGTCCGATAATGATTACAGTGCAAGTTTTGACGACATACTCGCGCCAAGTTACTTTTTCTCTTATTCGTTTGATAGAGCGCCAGTCGCTTTACTCGGCGGGTATCAAACGAACATCACTGTTTCAGACAATAAAAAAACCAACGCTTGGTTTTTCGCCATCACATTTGATCTGCCCGTATTAAGAGTGTTTTAAGTCCCGATTGGTTCTAAAGGTGGGTTTCTGCCGCCCCCTTTTAAACCCAATCAACTAGGCTTTGTTGCGTTAGGTCGCAAAGCGGAGACTAAGAATGCTCGACCAAAGACTCTGAAGGTTTCTCCATTTTATGCTCGGGAGCGTCATGCCTGGTGTGGCAGCCCATCAGTAGCATCCCCAGTGCCAAAACGGCATATCGCGTTCATGATGACATGCCCCATAGCTCAAACCGCTTATCATCTCGCCATTGATGAGATTCGTTACATCAGATTGGACATAGTTCGTTAAGTAAACTATCAATAAAGTCAATTGGAAAGTGCAGCACTGTTTAAGGGAGCTAAACAGGTGATAGATCGGATAGCACGTCTAAAACGCTCGTTACTTTATTTGTTTACTGCATTGTTACTGGCCTCCGGGAAAGTTTACTCCTCTCAAAACCTGTCGTTAGTGGTCAGCGGCGGCATAAGTTTTGGGTCATATCAGGCTGGAAGCACTTGGGCCATTCTGGCTGCGGCCCGGAATGACGGAAAATCAGATCTCGTTAACTTCACGGGAGCGTCAGCGGGCAATGTGAACGCCATCCTCGGTGCAATCGATTGGTGCAAGAAAGAGTTTCCGTCTAGGCCTGAAGAGAGCCTGCTCTGGGAGCTCTGGACCACAACAGGTATAGAGCAACTCATGACAAGGATTGGCTCAGTAGATGCCGCTTATCAGATGATGTGGCACGCAGAGTCCAAAATACGGTCGGAGTTAAAAGAAGATGCTGAACGCAAAGAGCAAAAAGAGTCTAGATCATTCAGAGAAAACACGGCCATTTCAGATTTTCCATCACTGTTTCAACGATACTACTTTGAAGCCCCCGAAACCGTCCCTAAGAAAGACGGCAAAGAGCTAGTTAAACTCAATCCAAAGAATCCCAAATACGACCCCACCCACCGTCAGAGGGTGGAAATGGCTTTAAATCAACCTGAACTGTTCAGATCGAATTGTACGGTTGATCTCGGCGTCACTGTCACATCGATGTCGCCGGTCGAATATACGCTGCCCAAAAGCGCTATATCAACCGAAGTTCAGCGTCAGGCAATTGTGTTTAGGTTTACTACTAATCACTCTGGCAATGGCTCTTTTAAACTGTTGGATGTAGATCAAGGTAAGGCAGAGGAGGCCTTTCAACGCCTAGGAGTCTTTGCAGAACCTCTACCTGCTGCAAACACGACTATTGTTCCAGTCACAACCGTCATGAAAATTGCGTCCGCCTCTAGCGCGTTTCCCTTCGCGTTTTCACCAGTTAGGATGGAGCTTAAAATTCATAACGCTCCGCGGAATCCAGAACAGGGCGAGGCCTCAAAGGGCGAAGATAACTCAGGAACTCGCTGGCAATGGTTACTTGACGGTGGAGTGTTCGATAACAAACCGTTGTCCCTTTCATTAGACTTGGCAAAGTTGCACTCAAAACGTCTTGACCTTGATCACACGATCTACATTGATCAGGATCGTCGTCGCTTGAGTGTACAAGAAGAGAAGAGCGGAACCAGCGGAATCGAGCACTTTGGTATTAAGGGTTTGATAGGTATGCTGAGCAATACCGCCAGCAGTGCCCGAAAATACGAACTGTTTACGACTGGGCGCTATCTTGTCGATATTCCCGATGATGGATCTGTCGACGCTCCCCTCCAGGCCACAGACCGATACCCCCGCGTCGCGGCGGATCATCTCCAAGCTTTCGGGGCCTTCATGGGCCGACCACTGCGGGAACACGATTTTTATGCAGGGGTGTATGACGGACTATTTTTCTATGCGTCAAACTACGTCTGCAAAGGTTACCTCGATGATGCTCTTGATCGTTGTGTGACTGATTGGATTGGCTCGTCCGAGCTTCTTGAACAATCTGAGGCGGGCCACCTACTGGTCATGAACCCGGTGTTTTTCAAGATAGTTGACACTATTTCTGCATTTAAGCCGCATTTTTCTCTACAGCAGATTTTTCAGGATTCAGTGTCGTTGGCCCAACGGGCTCGCAATTCCTTATCTGACGACCTCCCCAGCGGCTCGGTGTCCGCTGTTTCGCTTGCTCCAGCACACGCTGACGCTGAGCCAGGATAGCAACATCTTCGCCGGTATGACGTTGCTGGGGCGTGACGAACCGCAACTTACTGTGTTTGTGCTCGGTGTTGTACCAAGTCACGAAGCGATCTACCCAGCGCCGTGCATCGCTGAGGCTTTTAAACCCGGATGACGGCCATTCCGGTCGGTATTTCAACGTCTTGAACAGTGACTCCGAGAACGCGTTGTCATTACTGACCCTTGGTCGGCTATACGAGGGTGTGACGCCCAGCTCTTCCATTTTCGCTTTCATAGTCTGGGCCTTCATCGGTGCACCATTGTCAGAATGCAGCACCAGAGGTTGGTGTAGACACTGCTCCCGGAGCAGACAACGCTGCAATAACCCGGCTGCGTAGTCGCCGCTCTCCACCTCGTAGACTTCGTAGCCCACAATTTTCCGACTGTAGACATCTTCAAACATGTACAAGTAATAGAACTGCCCACGGACTGTCGAGGCCAGATACGTAATGTCCCAACTCCAAAGCTCACAAGGCCCGGATGCATGGTGTGTTGTTGCTTCGCGAGAGGGTTTTGGTGCATGACTTTGTCCGCGGTGATGCAATTGGTCGTGCGCTTTCAATATTCGATAAAATGACGATTCAGACGCAAGGTACAGCCCCTCGTCCAACATCGTAGGCACGATTTGAGACGGCGGAAGGCTCTCGTAACGAGCTGAGTTGCAGGTGGACAAGATCCTCTCCTGTTCTTCTTTACTGAGCTTGTTGGCCGGTTCGGGGCGCACCGCTTCCAGGCGCTGATCCGACTGTACCGTGCCTTCACGGTACCAACGACGATAGGTGCGCAGGCTAATACTGGCTTCTTCGCACGCTGCGACCAGGCGCGCACCTGAGACCATGGCTTCCTGAATCAGCTTAACCATTTTTCTGCGCTCCGGGGTCGGGGTCAGTCTTCCCCGCTGTCGTTCTCCCAGAGCGCATCCAGCTTTTTTCGCAGCACCAGCAGTGCCGCTGTTTCTGCCAGAGCCTTTTCTTTGTGGCGCAGTTCACGTTCAAGTTTCTTGATTTGTTTCTGGTCGGCCTGGCTCTTTTTACGCAGCTGTTTTTCCCGTTCTGCACTGCGCTGAAAGCCTTGCAGGGACTCTTCTTTCCAGCGCCGGACTTGCTCGGGGTAAAGGCCTTTCTCCCGGCAATACTGGCTGAGCTCTTCTTCAGACAGCGCGGCTGTCTCAATGACGGTTGCCAGCTTTGCTTCTGCTGACCACTGGTCTGACTTGGCTTTTGAACCGGGCACCGGGCGTCCTTCTTTTCTGGCTTGTGTCCGCCAATTGTAAAGGGTTTGCTCCGAAATGCCTTCTTCCCGCGAAAGGGCGGCTATCGTCATGCTCTGTGGTGGCGATAACTTTGCCAGTACTGCGGCTTTACGTTCTTCGGAATAACGAGGCACTATTAACACCTGAACCGCCCAACTGGTTAAAAATTAAGTAGTGCCAACTATCCTGCCAGAGGGGGAACCTATGCAATTCGGAATTCGACAACCAATGCGGGCAACAAAAAGAGCCTGAAAACTCAGCCGTCAGTCAGGTATTCAGACTCGCTCTCCTAAAGGCTATTCAAAACTCATTGCAGGAGATCCAAGTAACTGCAAATGAAGAGAATGACGCACCTCCCTTTGAAACTGAAACCATCAAAAAAGCCTGCGACGTAGCTGTCAAGAGTCCTTCTTGGCTGCAAGCTCACTCACTTCTCCCTGACGTCGCCAGCAAAGACGGGTTTGTGTGCCTTCTGAGCAAAATCAAACGAAAATTTGAGGCTGATCCTCAGATCAGAGAATTGGTCGCTCCCTCGCTTGGTCTGAAAACTGTAAATTGGAATTCAGTTTCCAGCTGCCTTGTCGACTGGGATCTAAGTGAGTGGCAGGCACTTTCCGATACGGGAGTAACGGTTTGTAGAAGAGGGGAAGCAGGCCGCGGTGAGGAGCGACTCTATCTGAACTCTTATTTCATTGATGAAACCTTCCAGAACCTCATGGCACACCCACGACGTGGATTAAGAGACTTGCAGACCCACCTCACCTGGTGGGCGTGGGCAATTGAGGATTCACTGAATGAGTTTCAAAAGGATGGCAGGGGTGAAATGGCTGTCGATATTTTCTCGATGGCTACAGTTCCCACCTCAAATCTTGGACTTAACGTGCTGGGTTTTGGGCTCCACACGAAAGTGCCAAACACCCTTCCACCCGGTAACTTCTGGCCAAAATTTGGATACCGAGTCGCACAGTTACTACCAAGTCATATGAGTATCGATTCGCGTAACGGAGGCTATGATTTGGTCTGGCAGCCTGGCGTTGTTTTTAAATCGAATAAAAAGGTTTTTGTGAACTTACCCCTGCTCGTCGACCAGCGTGGCCGCGATCCAGCCTGGGGAACCGGCCTTGGCTTTCGACTGTTCAAAGAGGAATTCGTTTGGTCGGGCTTTGATGTCTCGTTCAGCCGGTACAACCAATACACAAATGGAAGCGAATATGCCCATGGGGTAGACGTTGGCTTTTATTTTCTTGGAAACCGCCTTCGCATTGGCATCGGCGCTACCATAGATCGATCCGATCGTTTTGACTCAATGGCATCCCGACGTTTTATGTTTGGGTTATCAGACCCTGGCGGCACCGCGTATTGGTTGGCCCGCATTTTCGATTGAAACTCATTGCAGCCCTACTTAATCTGTCAGAACACGTGGTAGCTGCTATGGCCCGCTGACCCCTGATTTCTTGACAAGGGTTTCCTCCTGCCTCAGGAGAAGTATTCGTCCAGTGGCTTTATGCTCAAACCTTCAGATCTGGGGTTCTACCCTTTTTCCACGTACGTTTTTAAAACAGTTAACTACATTGAATAATCCGCTTACATCTTTCGGCCAACTGTAGTCAGTACATCAATTACGTCGAAGAGTCTGCCGATGTACTTCTCACGGAGCTCAAAATTTGATTCAGCTCCGAGTAAATCATCTTTGACCGCCGCAATAAGTTTTCGAAGGCGTCGTTGATGAACGCCCAATTTCGCCTGTAGAGGATCTGTAAGTATCCCAATGAACGTAGATATCAGGGCTAGAACTACAGCTATCAACGCAGTCACGGCAATAAGCAAACGCAGTGAAACAGTAACCGGCACAAGAGCATAGTAGTAAGATCCAATTGCAGAGCCCAGCCAGAAGTTAGACGCCGCAATAGAATGCGCCAAGGCCGCAGAAGCTGCTGTTCCAGCACCGAGTGTTCCAAACGCGGCTTGGCCAGTTGCAATCTTGCTCGTAACAAGCAAAACGGCATTACCCGCGAGGTCAGCGGAAGCGGTCCGAGTTGCTCCGTATTCGCCCAGTTTGGCTTTAAGCCTTTTCTCAAAATCAGGTTGCTTTGAGAGAGCGACAAATGCATCGAGCTTTTTGTCCAGTAAAAGTCGCAGCGAAGGATCTTTGACGATTTCTTCCATCAACGCATCGTGTTCGCTGCGCTTCCCCCCGTGTTCGTGAGGCAGTTGGAGTAGTTCTGTAACGACGAGCCAACTGATCTGACGATCCATGTCGGTTTCGAGGCCGGGTGGAATTTGGTTGATCCAAGCCCTTAATTTTTTGAGACGCGCTAAACCGGCTAACATTCCTACAAATGCAAGAACGATATTCACCAACGACCAAATAATGTTGATTGGTACCCGAATCACGTCCCATCCCACCGCGTGGGCGTGAATTCCCAGGGAGCCCCGAAATGAGTAGTGCCGCCGGACAAAGTCATCCACTCGCGATTCGCAGCCTTGTATGTAGCGCCTGGCCCCGTTTTCAATCGCATTTTTTATTACTGCGTTGATTTGGTCATCAGTGAAACGCTCAGAGGGAAGATTGTCTTGCTTTACGCTCATGCTGAAATGTCGCCAACTGCTAGTAAGTTTGAAGCTCGAGCATGACTCTGTGTCAGATCCGGCTGAGATTGGAATATACAGCTAGTTTGACTGCGTCTATTTCGAATTCCTCGGAGTAGTGCTTTCCGTCCGTTGCCAAGACATGTACATTTCCTTTTTGTGTAATGCTATCAGGCATCTACCGCATCGGCGACCTGCAATTTCCAAGAAAATGCTAGGCTGCTGTCCGGTACCTCAGAAGCACCAACCTCGGTTATTCCGAAAAAAGGACAAGCTGAATATAGCGCAGAAGGAGCTTTCACAGTGATACAGAACAACAATGCGGTGCTTGCAGCAGTACCTAAGCCGCTAGAAGTCGCGACCTACAAAGATTTTGATAGAAGCGTTGTGGATTTGACACGTCGAGGTGGCAAGTTCCAGAAATCGGCAGACAAGATAAGAGCTGTGTTGGGGAGGGCATCTCTTGGTGAGGCGGGACTGTTTGATGGCCTCAAAACCACCAACTACGGCGAGAGCAGGATTGATAAGTGCGTTAAATACGATTTGGGCGGCGGAGTACGACTGATCACTATCCAAGATAGTGGTGTCGTGCTGCTATGTTATGCAGGCACTCATGATGATTGCGACCGATGGCTGAACAAAAACCGGGGCAGTACCCTTGTCACTGACAAGAGCGGTCGACTTAGCGTTAACCGAATGAGACTGGTTCGTGACCATGAAACTGCGTCTCCCTACAGTCTACCTAAACCAATTGCCGGTGAGCTTTATGAGTTAATTAAACCAACCGAATACTTCGATCGTTTGGTGGAGTCTTTGCCACGTTCTTTGCAGCGAGAAATCGAATCGATAGAAGTATCGACACCTGAGGATGAAATACTCGCCACCGCCGCTAAGATAGAGGATCCAGAGCGCTCCAATGCGGTTTTAGACGTATTTACTCTCCTTAGAGACGATCAATGCGAGGAAGCAGTGGATGCCATCCGCCTCTTCCTCGGCGAGAATAAGCCTATAGCAACTCTCACTCCCGAACAGATCGCAGAGCTAGCAGAGAGCGATAAAATTCGAAAGATCTCTGCTGACGAGCCTTACTATCCGGACGTATTGGGTCATTTTGCCCGCTACGGAAAGTACATGGACTGGATGCTTTATCTTCATCCGGACCAGAAAAATATCGTAGATCGTTCCTTCAATGGCCCTGCGAAGCTCGTTGGTGTTTCTGGGTCAGGGAAAACCTGTGTCATCGTACAGCGCGCCATCCGCCTCGCTCGTGAAAACCCAAGTGAAAAAATCCTGATTCTCACACTCAATCGACAACTCGCCCGGCTGATCCAAGATATGACAGCCGCTGCGACGACCGAAGAGGTCTCTTCTCGCATCATAGTGCGACCTTTGTTTAAGCTCTGCCAAGATCTACTGCATCGATTTGAACCAGAGAACGATCGGCTATACGACGATGTAACATGGAAAAGCCAGGAACATATTGACGAAATTTGGCGCGAGTTTTACCGATGTGAACTGAACAACCACGACGCAGAGATCTTGCTTCCTTTACATGATTCTCTTATCTCACGCGGTGTCGATGCAGAGCAGTATATCCGTGAAGAGTTTGATTGGATGCGAAGCGCTTTTTTGCCTAGCGAGCGGAAAGAATACCTAACGGTGCAGCGCAGCGGGCGCAGCTTCCCGCTAGATCAACGGTACCGTCAGCTACTAATTCAAGCCCTGGAAGCGTGGGAAAATAAAATGCACCACGTGGGCGTGACTGACTATCTGGGTTTGTCGACAGCATTATCGAAACACCTAGATAGAATCGTTCCTGAGTATCGATTTGTTCTCGTAGACGAGGCGCAAGATTTAGGAACGATTGAGTTACAATTAATTCGTCGGCTCGTTGAGCAAAATAAGGATGATCTGTTCCTCTGCGGTGATGCCGCTCAGCAGGTCCAGGCAAAACATGGCAACGCTGCTCAAGCCGGTATCGATCTACCCGGGGCTCGATCAATCAAGCTTGAGAAGAACTATCGGAACTCAAGGGAAATTCTTTCGGTAGCCCACCAGGTTCTCCTTAACAATTTGACTGAGGAGATGCTGGACTCGCCGGATTTCGAGGTACTGGACCCGGAGTACGCAAACTTCTCTGGGTCGACCCCGCTGCTGCTGTCGGCCGCCAGCCTGCCCGAGGAAATAGCATACGCCAAGGCCTACGTTGACGAGTTCATGGAGGGTGAGAGCGAGAAAAAATGCTGCATCGCGATCTGCGGTTACTCGTTGTATCAGGTTCAAGAGTTCGGCAAACGCACTGGTTTGACGGTTCTTAATGACACTGCAAATATTGGCGACGACCAGATTTATTTGTCAGATCTTGAGCACACGAAAGGTTTTGAGTTCGATCTGATGGTTATCGTCAACTGTAATGATCAGACCCTCCCCGACTTACATAAGCCCCTTAACGAGCGTTTCCGTGACCTATCCCGTTTTTATGTGGCGATGACGCGCGCCAAAAATCAGCTCGTCCTTTCCTATTCTGCGAGTCCTTCAGTTTACACTTCAGAACTTGGAGATAGAGCCCTCGAAGCTCAGTGGGAGGAATATATCGACTCGGACCAAATCGAACTGGTTGGTCAGCCTCCACGACTGACTGAGATTCGGGCGGAACACGAGCAAATAGACCAAGACATTAGTTTGCTAGATTTGAGTGGGCCTGAATTTTTGTACACCAATCATGCCATTGGTCTGGACGGTCGGTTGATAAGTAAAATACGGTCTCGAATTTCAGGGGGCAAGCGACAAAGCGTAAATGGGCGCGTTATGCCTGTGCGTTGGAACACAATAAGAGACGCCTTCAAAGACACAGACAAATTTCCGGCCAGTCGAAGACAATTTGGAGATGACGACTTGAGAGCTTTCAAATCGTTAGTCCAAAAACTTGAGGAATCCGAAATCGAGTGATTCGGGAGTAGACCTTGTCCATAGCGACCTTCTTTCCCCAACTCTGAGAGAATTGAGCTGGAAGAAGCGCCCGATTACCGCTTAACTTAGCTTTAAGGTGAACAACGATTGAAGTTCGTCTCAGGTTGTCAGATAGGTGCTTTCACTTTTTGAACACATGACCACCGTGGGCATGCGTCATGCCACATAGCTGAACGCTAGAATGTTCGGTAAAGATTATGGATATAAACCACCTCCTTGCGTTCGTCCGGCAAGAATTGAATGAGGTCTTAAAGATCTCATCGCTTGAGGATCTTGATCTGTCGTCACTGGAAAAGGGTCAGGTTGAACTGATTAAAAGAAAACTCTTGCGCATTGATCACGTCGCGAGAAAGGTGCGCAAGGAGTTAGAGGGCGAGGTAGCAAAATCAGATGTGCCGTTATTTAGCGGCTCAAAATCTCTATTGAGTTTTTTCGAGCGCGAGTACGAGCCCCGTGCGGATGTAATTCGTAATATTGCGATCTTCGGGGACGCGAAAGGAGTCACGCTTGAGGATTTGTTGGCTGAGAGCGGTTTGACCCTCGGAGATTGGTCCGGATCCTCTCAGAAATCGACTCCGATTCTTGATGCATTTGACCTCGCAACGGAGCGATTGGAGGACCTTCTTGATTATGACCCGCCAGAACATTTGGAGTATATGGCGGATGAGGAATTGGTCGCTATTAAGGAGCTTGTTTCGGCCAAATTCTTCGAGCCGGACGAGTGGCACGCGAATATGAAGGAATTAAAGCCCTTAGTCTCAAGTCGACGGTCGGATATGCTTCCACACCACGTCCGGGTGAGAATCAAGGAGATTTACCGGTCGTTCATCTTCGGAAACTG
The DNA here is from genome assembly GCF_042763285.1 of Marinobacter sp. LM1. NCBI lineage: Bacteria > Pseudomonadati > Pseudomonadota > Gammaproteobacteria > Pseudomonadales > Marinobacteraceae > Marinobacter > Marinobacter sp. LM1. Next base: position 4,237,579 of record NZ_CP114373.1, on the reverse strand, counting down.
GCAAAGCGTTGCAGCCATGTCACGTGGAGTCATGGAATATGCTCTGATAGATCGCGCTAGCAGTCTTGGATACGAGGCCTATGAAGATGGTAGGTCTGGGAAAGGTCGTCCGATGAAGCTGGGGTACTTGATAGATCGTGCCGGTAAAATCCTTCCATTTGTGGCCAGCGACATGGACAAAATTCGCGAGTATGGGAATGAGGTAATGCACCCCGAGAAAACCAAGAAGATGCGTATGCTTCCTCTTTCACGAAAGCAGGCGATTGATTGTATAGACCGGGTAAAGCGAGTTTTGGAGGCTGTGTACTCCTAGTTATAAAGCTGAGAAACCTCGAATTCCTCCTGTAGCGGTAAACATGAATTTCAGATGGCGTTCATTCAAGGACCTCTGGGATGACACTGTATCCATTCCTATCCCCTCTTTGGCATCCCGCAGCACCAATGAACCGCATTGAGAGCTCTGCACTAGTGGAAGTCCGTCTGCTACATTTCGGCTCCGTTGCTATTCCGTATCCGCACATGTTGGCGGCGTCACGAATAAAAAGATCCTCCCATAGACTCAAAACTTCCTTGCTATAAATGCTATAAAAGCTACTATAAATACTATTATAGCTGAGTTCAGGGGCTGAGTCATGGCAACTATCGAAGTTGATTTTGAAGTCTTCAAAGAGCTAACGGTTCGCCGAGAGTCTGAATCGATGACCGAAAATGACGTAATTCGGCTGCTCCTTGGGCTTGACGATCAAGCATCGAAGCCTACAGCAGGTAACGAAACGACAGGCGGAAACCCATGGGTATGTAAGGGTGTTGCCTTTCCTCATGGTACCGAATTTCGCGCAACTTATAAGGGTCAGATGTATGCCGGGCTTGTAGCCAAGGGTGCTCTTGTAGTTCAGGGCAAGCGGTTTACTTCACCATCGTCTGCTGCCGTTTCAATCACGGGCAATCCTGTGAATGGCTGGAGGTTTTGGGAGTGTTTGCTTCCAGGGGAGAAGCACTGGAAGGTTATTGCAGAGCTGCGGAACTAAACATGCCTAGCCAAGCGCGTGATCAGGATGGAGCAAAGGGCCATCCATTTACTCAGCGTTTTACGGTGCGAAAGATTGGAGCAAGTCATGAAATCTGATGGTGTATCGGCTGCATTCTCTTTAATACTAGAGGAAATTCAGGCTGTTGAATCCCAATTAAATCAGGAGGGTTCTGCTGCTTTTAACAAAAGCCAATATGACGACGCTGAAGCTATCAGTAGCGCAGGAAAAAAACTTAAAGAATTTCGGTCTAAACTCGAAAAATTGCAGAGCGAATGGAGCTCTGGAATCGATATAAAAACCCGTGAAAGAGTAAAGATCGAGCCCGGATATTCGATAAGGCCGCACTCTAAATCTGCTCGGACAGGTATCAAAGTCACGTTGGCCAACGGGGCTGTAATTCAGAGAGAGACTGCTGCTCAGACGATGGCTGAAACTATCGAGTATTTTGGGCTAGGAGTCTGCGCGGCAGAAGTATTTTGAGCAAGTGACCCCGCCGCGTCGAATCACAGTTCGGCCCGAGAACGTATCCACAATATCCAGCCGAATAGAGTCTCGATTCTCTCTATTCAGTCAGTCAAGACGGTTATCAGCGAATGCGTTATCGTAGTCCGATCACTCAGTACGCCCAAGGATCCCTCGGACCCTCTATTTCAGCCTCATCAGTGAACTCATCCGCCTGAGATTAAGCGACAGACAGACCAGATCCCATTCACCCTGCACGGCGTGAAGGCCCCGCAGACTGAACTGTCGGAAGCCCAGAACATGCTTGATCCAGCCGTTGACCGCCTCAACCAGATGCTTGCGCTGAGCGTAAACCGATCGCCCGGTTGCCGTGGCCAGCTTCCCGGCCATCCGGGCGCTGGCCGGATAACGGCTCGCGTCTATCTCTGAACTCTTCTTGCCCTCCCGACGCAGCGAGACATAGCCGTCGATGCTTTTGTCTTCCAGGGTCTGTAGATCTTCTTCTTTACGGTAACCCGCGTCAGCCAGACACTGATCCGGATAGGTTTCCAGAGTGTCTTTTGCCTGATCCAGCAGTGGTATCAGACAGCCATTGTCACTGGGATTATTGCCCAGGTGGTTGGCGACAATCAGCTGGAATTCACCATCCACGGCCAACTGGCCGTTGTAGCATTGCTGGAACCCGTCCGCCGTTTTCATAATCCGGCTTTGCGGATCGGTAAAATTGCTCTGATCCTTGTCATCCGGAACCCCGTAATCCCGCTTGAAGTTCGGGCCCCCGCGAGGTGAGCGCCGATCATCGTCCGGGGACCGACCCCGAGCCTTGTCCCGCTCTTTCTGGTCTGCTTCCAATTTCTCTTTGGCAGCACGAATCTTTTCCAGCCGCGCCTGCCGGTACTGAAGCTCTTCAGGCAGTTCATCACCCCGGTTATCCGGGCCGAACTGTCGGTCTTCCGACTGGTCTGTCTGACGTGCCTGACGACAAAGTGCATCGATCTCTTTCGATAAACGATCGCCTTCCTCGCCCATGCGGCCATAGCTCATGGCCTTATGCTTGCTGGCATTAGCCCGAACCTTGGTGCCATCAATCGCCAGTGTTCCCAGCGTGATCAGCTCCGCTTCCCGGGCAATCCGGACCACCTGAATAAACACGGCCTTGAAGGCAACCAAATGGTGTTTGCGGAAATCACAGATCGTGCGATGCCTGGGGAAGTTGCCTGCCGCCAGAACCCGGAAGGCCACGTCTTCTTCCAGCTTCCGGGCGATCTTGCGTGAAGAGAAAACGCCGGTGGCGTAGGCGTAGATCAAAATCTTCAGCATCATTCGTGGATCGAAGGGCGAGTTGCGTCGGCCGTTGCCCTCGTAGCGGGCATAAAACGCACTTAAATCCAACTCCTCGACGACATCACTGACAAAATAGGCCAGATGCCCCTCAGGCAGCCACTCGTTCAGGCTCGGGGGAAGAAGCAGTTCCTGGCCAGGCGAATACGGGCGGAAAGTGGTTCCCATCAGTCATCCTGTTGCTGAAGAATTTTGATCTATTGTGCCAGAATGTAGCTTCTGCCGCGCAGACTCCTAGAGAACGTTCGTTCTTTGAGACTTACAGTGAGCGGAGTCGATCTGGTATCGACATCGAAGCATCCAAAATATGGGCAAGTTCAAGTCGGTAAATTTTTTGTCTGTACTCACAGCAACACCAAAAGCAAGAAGAATTTGCTGGAGGATCTGTCAATAAAGCTCAATCGACCACTCAAAGTTGAGATTATTGGGTAATAACCCATAGCCAGTCGCCGTTATCAATGCGTGTCCACTGCATTGGGGCTGGTTATATCTACTGATCGGGACAAGGAGAGAGTGTTTGGAAAAGTCCAAAATTGCGGTTTTCATCGATGTTGAAAACCTGACGCAGTGGGTGAAGGACGATGGCACTGAGCGGTTGATGGCAGATATTAGTGCTATTGGTCAGGTGATTGTCAGACGCGCGTATGGAGTTTGGAGTAAGCCAGGTATCTCCAATTTCCAAGCCCCTTTGAATCGACTAGGGTTCGAACTCATCCACAGTTTTCATCCCGTAAGCGGTAAAAACTCGGCTGATATCCAGCTGACCGTTGATGTCATGGAGCATGCGTTGCGGCTAGCTGATGTTGATTGGTTTGTGCTTGCAACGGGGGACTCTGACTTCTCACCGCTATTTCGTCGCCTAAGGGAAATGGGAAAGGAAGTAATCGGGGTTGGCCCTCGTTCACCATTGAGTGAGAGTGTGAAATCGTCCTGCTCTCGTTACATCCATACAGATCCTGTTTCAACCAACACAAGAGAGCTTGAGTTCGATGATGCAGCTGAGATCGTAGAATCCATCTTGGCTGCAAGTACAGAACCCCTACCGCTGAATGTACTGAAACAAGGTGTCCTCAACGTCAATAGCGCATTCAGTGAGAAGGACATGGGCTTCGGTTCTTTTTCCACGTTTTTGAAGGCCATAGATACAGTGGCCCTTAAAATGTCGCCTGGCAGCAACACTATTTGGTTGGCAGAGCTGATCACGACAGATAGCCCCCGTCATCCTAACGCTGATTTGAAGCCTGGAAGCCGAGAGAGTTATCAAGCTCTGTTACGCAAGAAAAAGTGGTGCATATTCCGGCCCATCGTGACCGCCCATTCCGTTTGAACGTGACCGCCTGTTCCGGATGATCGTGACCGCTCATTCCGTTTTATCGTGACCGATTTCGGGTAGTTTTCCGGAATCGCCGGTCACGATGCCGGAATCATCGGTCACGTTCCTCCGGAATCCCTTCCAACACGCTGGAATTCTTCAACTTTATCCGGCATACCCCTTCCTTTTTCATCACGAGGAAGGGCGGATGCCGGCAGCGAGGATTTCCATGCGACAAATCATCGAGGTCTTGCGCCTCAAGTACGAAGCGGGCCTGAGCCATGAGCGCATTGCCCGCGCCTGTGGCCTCTCCAAGGGCGTAGTCGGTAAATACGTCAGCCTGGCCACCGCTCAGGGCATCACCTGGCCGTTGCCAGAAGGCACGGACGAAGCTCGGCTGGAAGCCCAGCTGTTCCCGGCCAAGACGCCGCCTGCACGCTTTGCCGAGCCCGACTACTTTCAGGTCCATCAGGAGCTGAAGACCAAAGGCGTCACCCTGCAACTGCTCTGGGCTGAGTACGTGGAACGTCACGGCGACAAGGCCCGCCGGTACAGCCAGTTCTGCCATCACTACCGGCTCTGGCAAGGCCGTCAGCGGCGCAGCATGCGCCAGGTCCACCGGGCCGGTGAGAAGATCTTTATCGACTACTGCGGCCCCACGGTTCCGGTGGTGGATCGCAGCACTGGTGAGATGCGCAAGGCTCAGGTCTTTGTCGCTGTGCTGGGCGCCTCCAGCTACACCTTCGCCGAGGCCACGTGGAGCCAGTCTCTACCGGACTGGATCGCCTCCCACCAGCGGATGCTGGCGTTCTACGGTGGCGTGCCGGAACTGCTGGTTCCGGACAACCTCAAGGCAGCAGTCACCAAGGCGGACCGATACACGCCTCAGATCAACGAGACCTACGCGGAACTGGCGGCCCATTACCAGACGGCGGTACTGCCGGCACGTCCCTACAAGCCCAAGGACAAGGCGAAGGCCGAAGCCGCTGTGCTGCTGGTTGAACGCTGGATCCTGGCCCGGTTACGACACCGGACGTTCTTCTCACTGGCCGAACTGAACTCGGCGATTGCAGACCTGCTACCAGCACTGAACCAGCGCCCGTTCCAGGGGCGCTCCGAGAGCCGCCAGAGTCTGTTCGAGGCACTGGACCGACCCGCACTCAGGCCACTGCCTGCCACGCCCTATGTCTATGCTGAGTGGCGCAAGGCACGACCGGGTATCGACTACCACATCGAGATCGACAAACGCCTGTACAGCGTGCCTCACGCCCTGGTGGGGGTGAAGCTGGATGTTCGGGTGACCGATACGTCCGTTGAGGTCATGCACAAAGGCCAGCGGGTGGCTCTGCACCCACGGCATGGCAAAAGCCGCTTCGTGACCCTGACCGAGCACATGCCCAAGTCCCACCAGGCCCATCAGAACTGGTCTCCCGGGCGGTTCCTGAACTGGGCCACGGACATCGGGCCGGCCACACTCGACGTGGTACAGCGACAGCTTAAGGATCGCCCTCATCCAGAGCATGGTTACCGAGCATGCCTGGGTCTGCTGAACCTCAGTCGCCGCTACAGCCGTGACCGCCTGGAGCAGGCTTGTAGCCGAGCACTGGCCATCAACTCGGCCAGCTATCAGAGCATCAGCTCAATCCTGAAGCAGGGGCTGGATCAACTGCCTCTTCCCCTGACCGAGGAAGATCCGGAGCTGGCCGATCTGCCCTTACACACCAACGTTCGCGGCCCCCGCTACTACCACTGATCCCGGAGAAACTGATGTTGACTCAAAACACCCTCGATACCCTGCGACAGCTCAAGCTGACAGGCATGTGCGATGCCTTGGAACAACAGCGGGCTCAGCCCGACACCCACGACCTGGCGTTCGAGGAGCGCTTGGCCCTGCTGGTAGATCGCGAAGTGCTGCACCGTGAAAACCGGCGATTGGAGCGGCTGCTCAAGGCCGCCCGTCTGCGTGTGCCGGCCTGTATTGAAGACATCGACTACCACCACCCGAGAGGGCTGGAGCGTTCTCGCATGGCCGGACTGGCCAGCTGTGACTGGATCCGCCAATCCCTGAACCTGTGCATTACCGGTCCCACCGGGTGCGGTAAGACCTGGCTGGCGTGTGCCCTGGGCAATCAGGCCTGCCGGCAAGGCCTCTCAGTTCGCTACCTACGGGTACCGCGCCTGTTCGAACAGCTGCGCATCGCCCATGGCGATGGCAGCTATGCCCGACTGATGAACCAGTTGCTAAAAACCGACCTGCTGATCCTGGATGACTGGGGGATGCAGAAGGTGACAGCGCAACAACGGCAAGATCTGATGGAGGTGATCGAAGACCGACATGGGAGAGGCTCAACGCTCATCGCCAGTCAGCTACCCACGGAACACTGGCACGACTATATCGGTTCCGCCACGCTCGCCGACGCCATCTTGGACCGGCTCCTGCACGGCGCTCACCGGCTTAATCTGAAGGGGGAATCACTGCGAAAAGCGAAAACACAAAAGACGGAATCGGTTGACCCATCGTGACCGCTCAGAGTACAAAACCGACTCCAGCGTGATGGCCGTGTGCAAATCGGTCACGATGCCCGGAATGACCGGTCACGTTCGCCGGAATACGCAAGTGGGTCACGGTACCTAGAGAGTTGCTTAGGCTTGTTGGTGATACGCTTAGAGATTTACCTCCCCTCGAAAAGCAGGAATTGATCGAGGAACTAATCGTACGCATAGCATCGGTGCGAAAGGACGTTACGGCAGCAGATATCCGAAAGGCCATTGTCCTGCTTTATAAGGCTCAGATGTTCGAGCTGATTGACGACACTCAACACGATAGCCGTTTGCTGAAGCTAAAGTCTGAACATGACCATATGAAAGAAGTGGATATGGCATTTATCCGCAGATTGAGGTCTGCGTGTACCGAGAACAATGTTGCGTTTGAGCCCTCCATTATCCGAAATCTACTTTTTACCCAACCAGCAATGCCGGATCTATCTACGATGTTAAGGGCTGTTGAATCGGAAGAGGTTGTTTGAATATTGACACCGCCGCCGAATGTGGCTGAGCAGGCCTACCTGAATACTCATAAGACGGTGCCTAAATTACTTGACCACTACGAAAATGAGGGTATTACACCCTCACACCTTTGCCATCGAGGCCTGTCTTCGGGCGGAAGAACGGCTAACCCGTTGATCTGTCTCCCCGGCGGTCTCCCGCTCCGCCGGGTTGAATCCCCGGGCGGGTGACCGCTTCCGGTGCCGCAGGCCAATCAGTACCAGCGGCACGACGATCATCAGGCTGCCCGCCAGGAACCACAGGTCAGGTACCTCACCAAACCAGATCCAGCCAATGGCGACCGCCCAGATCAGCCCGGTGTATTCGGCGCTGGTGACCTGGTTGGCATCTACCTGCCGGTAGGCCAGCAACACGGTGATGTTGTAGCCCAGAATGAACAGGGCGGAACCGGCGGCGCTGATCAGGATTTGCGGGTTCCAGGGCGCGCCTTCCCAGAGTGCCAGGGCGGCGGCTGCCGGGACGATGAGCAGGTAGTTCAGAAACAGTTTGTGGACGGTGGTTTGCTCCTTGGGTAGCTGGCGCACCATGACGGCGTTGATGGCCAGCGCGAAGGCGGAGCCGAGGGCGGCGATGACGGCCCAGTTGAAGTCCACCGGTCGCAGGATGACGATGATGCCGGCAAAGCCGCTGAACACAGCAGTCACACTGAGCGGCGTCAGTTTTTCGCTGAAGAATACGGCGGACAGTACCATCACCAGGATGGGCGCGGCGTAGAACAGGGCGTTGGCGGTGGCCAGTGGCAGGTTGGTCAGTGCCACCACCATGCAGACGATGCCGACCAGATGGATGTGCGCGCGGATGGCGTGGACTTTCAGGCCGCCGAAGAGGTTGTTGCGGTCCAGTTTGCGGGCGAGCGGGAGCAGGAACGCCAGGGTGAGGACGCAGCGCAGGAAGGCGAACTGGAAGACGGGGGCGCCGGGGTCCAGGAGCTTGATGAAGACGTCTGAGAGTATGGCCATGGCGTTGCCGATGACCAGCAGCAGAATGGCGCTGTTGACGGTTTTGCCTGACACTGTGGTGCTCCTTTTCCTGAAATCCGCTAACTTGAGTGAACGGGCATGTCGGCGGACTTGCTTCCGAAAACCGCTGCTAGTACATCCCTGTACGCTTGTCTCCGCCATCCATGGCTACGAATATTTTCGGAAGCAAGTCCGCCGACACACCCCCTGACCTTGGATGTGGATTCTAGGCGTGCTTAACTATCCGATAAAATGATCAATATTCCCCATTCATTAGAAAATTAGATAACAAGAAACGATGAGACTCCCACCTCTAAAAGCTCTCCCAGTATTTGAAGCCGCCGCCCGGCTGAACAGTTTTTCAGCGGCCTCGGAAGAACTGGCCATCACCCAGAGCGCGGTCAGCCACCAGATCAAACAGCTGGAAACCTATCTGGGCGAGCGGTTGTTCTGGCGCTCCGGTCGTCGCGTGACGTTGACCGATGAGGGGCGGCAGTATTTCGATGCCATTGGTTCGGCTCTGCTTCAGATTGAGCGGGCCAGTGAGCAGTTGCTGGGGCATGAGGAGAGTCGATTGCGGTTGTCGGTGTTCAGTTCGTTCGCCGTGCGCTGGCTGGTGCCCCGGTTGCCGGATTTGCAGCGGCTGCATCCGCAGATTGATCTGGCGCTGGAGATGAGTAGCGAGAACCCGGTGTTGTCGGATCGGGTGGCGGATTGTTTCATCACCATTCACCGGGATTCCCGGGCCTACAGTTACGATTTGCTGTATGAGGAGCGACTGTTTCCGGTCTGTAGTCAGGATTACTGGCAGCGTATGCGCCGGGAGCTGGGCCGGGATGTGGAGCCGGAGCGGCGGGATGAGCAACCGGTGTCGCCGGGTGAGATGGCGGGGTTTCCGCTGCTATCCACTCACAGCATTTTCGACCGACCGGCCGGAGACTGGGAGGCCTGGTACAGCGCGGTAGGTGAATTGATGCCCACGGGCACTCGCGTGCAGCACTTCAGCCATATGCTGTTGGCACTTGAGGCGGCGCGGTTTCATCAGGGCATTGCCCTGACCAATGACTACATGCTGAGTACCCGGAAGGATTCTGAAGATTTCGTGCGGTTGCCGACGCATTCGGTGGTGACCGGCGACAAATTTTACTTTGCCTGGAAGACCAGCCGCCGGCGGGAGCGCGGGATTCAGACGCTGCGCCGGTGGTTGGTGGATGAGGCGATTCGGGGTGGCTTGAGGGGCGAGTGACCGCCCCTCAATGAGAGGGTAGCTAAGCTCAGCCTTTGGACGGCCGCTCCACCACCTTGCGCTTGCCTTTGGCGCTTTTGGCGAGGGATTTCAATCCGTCGGCATCAAAGGCGTCTACGCGGATGACGTCATAGAGTGCCGTCAGGGCTTCTTCCAGTTTCGGGCACTCCTCTGCTTTGACAATGCCCTGGGCACAGGCCCAGTCCACCAGTTCCTTGCGCTGGTGGCCCATCAGCAGGGCGATGCCATCCACTTCGTCTTCGTCCCGGCTGCGGATCGCTTCGTGCAGTTTGTGGCGGGATTCCTCGGTTTCGTTTGCCAGTCGATAGGCGTTGAGTACACGTCCGAGCGAATCGCTGGGATCGGCATTGATGTAGGTGCCCCGGCTGATGCGCTGGCGAACAGGCGTGTCGTTCACGATGGTAGCGGCCACTTTGGCACCGAGCTTGTCATCCGGGCCGTTCAGGCCGGTGGCGCCGAGAGGGAAGACCATCAGCCGCAGCGGCCAGCGCAGGGCGGGTACCGGGAAGTTTATGATGGCTTCACGCATGGAGTCCTGCAGGTCGTGCAGGCAGGTTTGCAGGCACCATTCCACCAGATCCCGTTGGTCGTCCGGATAGCCTTCTTCATGCCATTGCTTGATCACGGCGGTGGCGTAGTAAAGCTGTACGAGACAGTCGGCCATGCGGCCAGACAGCCGCTGGCGGGCTTTCAGGCCGCCACCGACGGTGAGCAGGGTCACGTCGGTCATCAGGGCAAAGGCTGCCGAGAAACGGCCTAGCTGGCGGTAGTATTTCTGGATGTCACCCTGGCGGGGTGCGCTTTCCAGCCAGCCTTTACTCAAGCCCAGAACGAATGCACGCAGGGCATTGCGGGTAGTGTGGGCCAGGTGGCGGTAGAAGATGCCGTCGAACTTTTTCGCGGCTTTATCCTGGTCTTCCATGCCCGCCGCTTCGATTTCCTCAACAATAAAGGGGTGGCAGCGGATGGCGCCCTGGCCGAAGACCATCAGGCTGCGGGTCAGGATGTTGGCGCCTTCCACGGTAATGCCGATAGGCACGGCCTGGTAGGCCCGTGCCAGGAAGTTGCGGGGGCCGGTGATCACGCCCCGGCCGGCGACCACGTCCATGGCGTGGTTGATCACTTCCCGCATCAGGTCTGTGTTGCGGTATTTCAGCACCGCGGAAGGTACCGACGGGCGAACGCCCCGGTCCAGCATACCGGCGGTCAGCAGGCGGGCTGCATCCATCATATAGGTGTAGCCGGCAATGGGTTCCAGGGCTTCCTGTACGCCTTCAAACTGACTGATGGAGCGGCCGAACTGCTCCCGGGTGTAGGCGTAGGAACCGGTCGCCAGGCTGGCCAGTTTGCCGGCACCGGTGCCCAGAGCGGGCAGGGAGATGGAGCGGCCGATGGACAGGCATTCCAGCAACATTTTCCAGCCCTTGCCGAGCATGTCCTGGCCGCCAATTACCTGTTCCATGGGGATGAAAACTTCGGTGCCCCAGGTGGGGCCGTTCATGAAGACCGTGTTCATCGGCAGGTGGCGGGCACCGGCATTTACGCCGTCGGTATCCCGCGGCACCATTACACAGGTGACACCGATCTCGTCCTGCTCGCCAAGCAGGTGCTCGGGGTCGTAAACCTTGATGGCGAGGCCAATCAGCGTAGCGACCGGCGCCAGGGTGATGTAGCGCTTGTTCCAGGTCACTTTCAGGCCCAGCACTTCCTTGCCGTTCCATTCGCCCTTGCAGACGATGCCTTTGTCCGGAATCGCGCCAGCATCGGAGCCGGCGACCGGAGAGGTCAGGGCAAAGCAGGGGATTTCTTCACCCCCGGCCAGGCGAGGCAGGTAGTGCTGTTTCTGCTTGTCGGTACCATAGTGCATCAGCAGCTCGCCGGGACCGAGGGAGTTGGGCACCATCACGGTCACCGCCGCAGACACGCTGCGGGTGGAGATCTTCATGACGATTTCGGAATGGGCGGTGTTGGAAAAACCCAGGCCGCCGTCTTCTTTGGGAATCACCAGTCCAAAGAAGCCCTTGCTGCGAATGAACTTCCACACTTTGTCCGGCAGATCGTAGTCTTCGTGGGTGATCTGCCAGTCGTCCAGCATCTTGCACAGTTCTTCCACCGGGCCATCAAGAAACGCCTGTTCTTCACTGGTCAGATGAGCGGGCGCGGCATCCAGCAGCTTGTTCCACTCAGGTTGGCCGGAAAACAGTTCGCCGTCCCAGTCAACGGAGCCGGAGTTGAGGGCTTCCTGTTCGGTGGGAGACAGTTTTGGTAAGCGACTGCGAACCCAGCCCAGCAGTGGCCGGCTGAGCTTATCCAGGCGCAGGTCGCCAGGGAGGGTTACGATCAGTGCCAAAGCCAGCAGGATGCCGCCGATCAGAAAACTCAGAATGTGCCAGTCGTCCTGGGCGACACCAATCAGGGTAGCGACGGACATGATGAGGGCGGCGGTTTTGCCACCGATACTGAAGTAAATCAGTACCAGGGCACTGAGAACGAGGAGCAGAACGCTCATGGGCAGACCTCCATATCATGAATGAAATCAGACAGATTTGATTCTTACCATCGGTCAAAGTTCAGTCAGTTGCAAGCGGTTAGCGTGGTTAAGGCCAGAGCGAGCACGGTTTGTGGATCTGGTCGGGTTGCGGAAAACAGGGAACGGAGATTGTTAATTTGCAAAATCTTTCAATTCCTTTTGAGCTATTCCTAATACCTATCGTAAATCACTCCACGTTTTCTTTCACTCTGGAGTGTTTTATGACTGGCCAACTTACCGTTGCCAAACGCCTGGCCCTGGGATTCGGGCTGATCGTGTCTCTGATGATTGCGATCACGGTGATCGGCAACCAGCGGGTCGGGTTCATGGACAAGACCCTTACCTCGGTTAACGAAGGCGCGGCGTTGAAGCAGCGCTATGCCATCAATTTTCGGGGCAGCGTACATGATCGGGCGATTGCCATCCGCGATGCGGTGCTGGTAAACCGGGATTCCGAGTTGCAGCGGCATCTGCAGGACATCGACCGGCTGGCCGCCATGTATCGGGAGAACGCCAGTGATATGGCCCGGATGTTCCGGGAGCAGGGCGCCCAGGCACAGGAACGGGAGCTGCTGGATGCGATCGAAAACATCGAGACAACCACCCTTGCCCTGACGGCCAGAGTGATTGAGCTTCGCAGCAATGGTCAGAATGAAGCGGCCCGGCAACTGCTGCTGCAGGAAGCCTCGCCGGCTTACAGCGAGTGGCTCGACCGGGTTAACACCTTTATTGATTACCAGGAAGATGAAATTGCAGGGGATGTGAATGCCGTGCGTCAGGCGGCCAGTGGCTTCAATCTGCTGATCATTTCGGTAACAGCGGTCGCGGTGTTGCCGAGTGTCGTCATTGCGACGGTGATCATTCGTGGACTGAAGCGGATTCTGGGGGCCGAGCCGGAAACCGTCGCAGAGGCCATTCGGCAATTGGCTGACGGCAATTTGAACCAGCAACTCGACACGCGATACCCCAACAGTGTGATGGGGGCGCTGGTGGATACCATCGAACGCCTGACCGGGATTATTCAGGACGTGCGTTCGGCAGCGGATGAGTTGTCCAACTCCTCCAGGGAGCTTGAAGGGACGTCTGATAATAACAGTCGCCAGATCCGAATGCAGGCGACGGAGGCGGAACAGATGGCCACCGCCGTGAACCAGATGGCCGCCACAGTTAATGAAGTGGCCGGCTTTGCGGCCAGTGCCGCCAGCGCTACCCAGAAAGCCGACACCGAAGTGGAAACCGGCAATCAGGTGGTACAGGAAACCGCTGCCGCCATTACCGGTCTGGCCGACAAGCTGGAGCAGGCGGCGGCTTCGGTGAACCGGGTGTCCGAAGACAGCGGTAACATCGAACAGATTATTGAAGTGATCAACGCCATCGCCGAACAGACAAATCTGCTGGCCCTGAACGCCGCGATCGAGGCGGCCCGTGCCGGTGAGCATGGTCGTGGCTTTGCTGTGGTGGCGGATGAAGTCCGTTCCCTGGCGTCCCGCACCCAGGAATCTACCCGTGAGATTCAGGACATGATTGGCCGGCTACAGACCGGAGCCGGCCAGGCAGCGGGCGAGATGGAAGAGAGCCGGAAGCTGGCGGGCGTTACCGTCGAAAAAACGACGGAAGCCGAGCGCTCTCTGGCGCGAATCCGGGAAGAAATGGCGTCAATCAATGATATGAACGCCCAGATCGCCAGCGCGGCGGAAGAACAGAGCTCGGTGGCCGAGGAAGTGAACCGGAACATCGCCCGGATTCACGATGCCACCATCGAAACCTCCGCAGGTTCAGATCAGGTGGCGGGTGCCAGCCGCAACCTGGCCGTGCTGGCGGGGCAGCTGCAGTCCCGGGTCAGCCGGTTCAGGCTCAAAGGCTGAGCCCGGTTACCAGCAGCGCCAGTGTGGACAGCAGTACCGCCACGTTGGCGCCCAGCACGCGGTTGAGCTGGTCTGGCATCGCCAGTACCCAAGGTAGTCGAAGGCTGATCCAGACAGCTGCGGGTAAGGGTGCCAGGGCGATAAGGCTGGTCATTGCCAGATAGCCACTGACCACACCGGCAACGATGACACCATAGCTGGCAAGCAACAGGCCAGCCACCAGGTGGGCGGCTTTTTCGGGGCCAAGGGTAATCACCAGATGGCGACGGCCAATCGCTCGATCGGCCTCGGCATCCGGAATCTGGTTGATCAGCAACAGCTCACTGACCATCAACAGGGCCACCAGAGACGCCAGCAGGGCAGTGGTATCGATGCCACCACCCAGGGCGATAACGGTGCCCAGGACCATGATCGGACCAAACCCCATGCCCGGTGCCAGCAGGCACAGCAGCGGCGAACGGGTAATCCAGCGGGTGTAGGTAAGCACCAGCACCACACCGGCCGCCCCGAGTACCAGCAGCGGCAGGCCCCGCAGCCAGAGAAAATACAGACCAATGGCCACCACCAGCGCCAGTGTGCCCAGGCCCGCCCAGAGCACCCGCCGGGCAGCAGACGGCACCTCGGGCAGGGCGCCGCTGCCACCGGAAAACGGGGTGCGCTCGGTGATCATGTCCAGACCGGAGCGAAAATCGTCGTATTCGTTCAGGAGATTCACCGCCGCATGGGCAAGCACAGCGCCAAGGAAAACCAGGAGGGTGTGCAAGAGTTCAGGCGGTTGGCCCTGTTGCCAGGCGACAGCCAGGCCCAGGCCGGCACACAACGGGGCGAGCAGTAGAAAGTTCGGGCGGGAAGCGCGGACAACCGCAAGGGTTTCTGACATTGATCAAATCTCCGGATTGCGGAGAAGCTTACACGTAGCCCGCCGCGAATACCAAGCCCAGCACGATGGGCATCACCACCAGACTGCCCAGGTTGCTCAGCAGCACCAGAGAGGCCACGGTGTGGGGTTCCTGCTGATACTGTTCGGCCACCATGTAATTCAGTACGGCCGGTGGCAGGGCGGCAAAGACCCAAAGGCTGGCAACCTGAAGCCCCGGAAGATCCAGCAGGGCGATCATCGGCCAGGCCAGGATCAGCCCCGAGAGCGGGCAGGCGATGGCGCCGATCAGCCCCATCTTCCAGTCGCTGAAATCGACATCCAGCATGCGGACGCCCAGGGCAAACAGCATCAGTGGAATGCACACACCGCCAAGCATGTTCAGGGTTTCCAGCAGCCAACCCGGCAGCGGGATACCACTGAGGTTCACCGCCAGGCCGGCGATGCTGGCGAAAACGATGGGCAACCGCAGCCGGCGGATAATGGAGGTGTGGGGGTCCAGCATGTACAGGCCTACCGAGAAGTGCAGCAGCATTTCCACGATGAACAGCACAATGGCCGCAGGCAGCGCTGCATCCCCGAATGCCAGCACCAGAATCGGAATCCCCATGTTGCCGGAGTTGTTGAACATCATCGGTGGCAGGAAGGTTTTCAGGTTCAGCTTCAGCAGCCTGGCCACCGGATACAGAATCACACCGGACCCCAGAACCACCACCGTGGCGGCCAGCGCCAGCCAACCGTATTCCTGCAAGGGCGCCTGCTGGTCTGCCAGTACCGCAAACACCAGCATGGGCACGAACAGTTCCATGTTGAGCACGTTCAGGCCCTGAATATCCGGTGTCCGGTAACGCCCGTACAAGGCGCCGCAGCCGGCAATCAGGAATACCGGCAGCATGGTGGAAAGAATCTGGCCAATCATGGAAGGGCTCCGATTATTGTTTTTGGTCAACGCAGGTGACTAATCCGTTAGGTTCGCAAGCATCGGGTGGATTGGGCAAGCGAAATTCATGGCTCTTCGACCAAAGCCGGAGCCAAAGCGTCGGTTGCGACGGCGTCACCAGGCCACCACAATAGCGTTTTCACGGAGACAGCAAGCGGAGCCCCCATGAATGGCAGCGTTTTCGATCAGCCCATCGCCAGAGAGCACACCTGTTCGGTCAAGTTCGACGCCCGCAAGGCAGTATTCGGCCGTGACGATGTGATACCGGCGTGGGTCGCCGATATGGACTTCCCGGCCCCGGAAGCGGTCACCCGTGCGCTGACCGAGCGGGCGCAGCATCCGGTATATGGCTATACCCTGTTCCCGGACAGCCTTTATGAGGCCATGATCCAGTGGTTTGAAAGCCGTCATGGCTGGAGCATCCAGCGAGACTGGATTGTCATGGCGCCCGGGGTGGTGCCGTCCCTCAACGCGGCCTGCCTGGCCTTTGCCAAACCCGGAGAGGGCGTGATTATCCAGCCGCCGGTGTACCCGCCGTTTTTCAGCTCGGTCAGGGATACCGGCCGGACCGTGATTGAAAATCCTTTGATGGCAGACGAAACCGGTGACTACCGCATGGATCTGGAGCATTTGGAGCAATGCGCCGCCCGGCCGGAGGCCAAGGTATTGCTGCTGTGTTCACCCCATAATCCGGTGGGACGGGTCTGGCGCGAGGCGGAACTGGTTCAGGTGCTGGACATCGCGCGCCGTCATGGCCTGGTGGTGCTGTCGGACGAGATTCACTGCGATCTTACCTATCCTGACAAGCCCGCTCATCGGGTGTTGGCGACCCTGGCGGAAGGGGATGATGCGCTGATAACCGCGGTTGCGCCGAGCAAGACCTTCAATATGCCGGGGCTGGGCCTGTCGGCCCTGGTGATTCCGGATCCGGAGCGCCGCAAGGCCATGAAAACGGTGTTCGAACGGCTGCACCTGCCGCAGTGTAACCCGTTCAGCATCGCCGGGTTCGAGGCAGGCTATCGCCATGGTGGTCCCTGGCGGGATGATCTGATGGCCTATCTGAAGGGCAATCGCGATTTCGTGGTGCAGGAGGTTGACCGCCGACTCACGGGCATCCGCACCTCCGCGCCGGAAGGCACCTACCTGATCTGGCTCGATTGCCGGGGCCTGAAGCTGGACGACACCGCCCTGAAACGCTTCTTCGTGCAACAGGCGGGGGTTGGCCTCAATCCGGGGCTCAGTTTCGGCAGCCAGGGCAGCGGTTTCATGCGGCTGAACATCGGCTGCCCGAGAGCGGTACTGGCGAAGATTCTCGACCGTATTGAGGTCGCCCTTCAGGGCAGCTGATTTTCCAGGGAGCAGTGATCTTCAACCAATTGCCAGCGCGGCGGCGTATTCATCCCGGGCATATCGCCGCTGGTCGGGTGGATCGCCTTCCAGATCTTGCCACCATGGCTGGCTTCGCTGCCCACGGTGTAGCGCTCTGAGAACAGCCACTGGTCGGGCTGCTCGCACAGTTCGTTGTCACTGGACGATTCCGAGGCTGGTGAATCCGGGCTTCCGGTGACTGTGCCTGTCTGCGCTGTTTGCCCGGTTTCTACATCGGACTTGTCGATCGGGGCCGGGGGCGCAGCCTCGCCGGAGCATTCGGGGGCAGAATCGAGCTGTTTCCAGTCGAAGGTAATGCCCGGTTCCAGGCCCTGGTGTAGCTCCCGGGACTGGTACCACTTGCCGTCATGGTGCACCACCGCTCCGGCCGGGTAGTAGCGGGATGGCGCCCATTTGGACTCATCCGGGTCGCAGGGTGCTGCTGCGACGTTCAGGGAAAGAGCGGCCAGCATCAGGGTAATGATGGCCGGCCGGGAATATGCAGAGGCGGCTTGCCTAGTCATTCGGCTCTCCTTTATCCAGTGCAGTGACAGGCGGGCGGGACAGACGCCGGCCGGTTCGGGTCGCCAGTATCAGGCCTCCGAGTATCAGCAGTCCACCCACCAGATGAAACAGGCTGAGGTTTTCCCCGAGAAAAACCACCGCCAGCACAGAGGCATAAACCGGCGTAAGGTACATGAAAATGGCAGCCCGGGCAGGGCCAATGCTGTGTACGCCATGATTCCAGAAGGCGTAGGCGAGAATGCCCGGAAAAATCGCAAAATAGATCAGAGGAAGGGCGGTACTTTGTGACAGGGCAAAGCCGCCGCTGAAGAACAGAAAGTCGATCAGGTAGACCGGCGCGAGAATCAGGGTGCCCAGCAGGATCTGCGTGGTGAGGAAGGTCAGTGCCGGCAGTGGCACCGCCTGCCGGCGCAACAGCACCGAGAACAGGCCCCAGCTGAACACCGCAGCCACCATCACCAGGTCGCCGGGCTGGGCCTGCAGGCCGGTCAGCACCGATACATCGCCGCGGGCAATCACGCACAGAATGCCGGCCAGGGCCATGGCAATGCCCAGTATCTGAATCGGGCGGGTCCGGTCACCCAACAACAGCCAGGCCAGCAGTGCGACAAAAATCGGGATAGTGGCGTTGATCAGCGCGATGTTGGTGGCTGTCGTGGTCATGGCCGCGACATAGAGCAGGGAATTGAAGGCGGCAACGCTGAAGGTGGCCAGTGCAATCATGGACCCGAGGCGCTGACGAATCACCTGCCGGTGGCGCCAGATACCGGGTAAGCCGAACGGCAGGAGAATGGCCAAGGCCAGTACCCAGCGCCAGAACGACATGGACAATGGTGGAATGTGCTCGACCGTGCCCCGGGCCACCACGGCGTTGCCTGCCCAGAACAGCGGTGTCAGCACCAGACCGATGTAGGCCAGGGTCTGCCCGGAGTTTTGCGTTGTGGCGTTCAGGTCAGACACTCCGTCTCCTGCTGGTTCCGTGCCCATGGAAAACGCCTAGCATACTACTCTCCGGGTACTTGTGCCTCCGTACCTATGTGGTAGGCGGCAAACCCTGCCATCACTACCTGATCCACCGCCATGCCGATGACCCGGCCGTCCGAGGAGGCGCGAATCGGATGCTGTTCGTTGGTGATTGGATCGGCGACATAACCCAGTACCTCGCCCTCGGATACCGTCGCTCCCAGCTTGATTTCGCTGAACAGGATGCCGCCGTGCTGGGCCCGGATCCAGGTAGAGTCGTAATACACCGGCTCCGGATCGCCCCAGACAAACATGCGGGAAATCATGCCGTGCTTTTCCATCAGACTGTTGAGGCTGTTTACGCCCGCTTCGATCTGGTGTTCCTGGATGCGCAGGGATTCCCCGGCCTCCAGTGTCACGGTGCGGATTCCTGCTTCGGTAGCCGCGGTACGCAACATGCCGGGTGACCCGGAACTGTGAACCACGGCCATCCGGTCAAAGCCCCGGGTGAATTCGGCGACATCCGGATTGTTCATGTCGGCCCGGAGTTGCGGCAGGTTGGTGCGCTTGAGTGACCCGGTGTGAATATCCACCAGCATGTCGCAGTGCCGGATAACGTTGTTAAACAGGGAATGGGCAACGCGGTCGGCCAGTGTGCCGTCCTGGGTGCCGGGGAAATGCCGGTTCAGGTCGCGACGATCCGGCAGATAGCGGCTGCCCTGCTGAAAGCCGGTGAGGTTCACGATGGGCACGCCGATAACCCGGCCACTGAGTTTTTCTGGGTTCAGGTCGTACATGCTGCGACGGACAATTTCGATGCCGTTGAGCTCGTCACCATGAACCGCGCCGGTCAGGCACAGGGTCGGGCCCTGGTTAACGCCATTGACCACCAGTACCGGGGTAATCTGGGACAACCCGGCAATCTGAATGCCTGGCGACCAGGCCAGTCGTGTCGCAGTGCCGGGTAGAATTTCCTTGCCCAGCAGTGTGAAACTCTCTGCGGGCACGGGTGCTGCAGGCTCCGGTTCCTTCTCGGCAACATCGTCCGGGGACGCCGGGGTGTTGCTCCCGGCCGC
Organism: Marinobacter sp. LM1; assembly: GCF_042763285.1. Lineage (NCBI taxonomy): Bacteria > Pseudomonadati > Pseudomonadota > Gammaproteobacteria > Pseudomonadales > Marinobacteraceae > Marinobacter > Marinobacter sp. LM1. The sequence goes on along the minus strand of NZ_CP114373.1, from coordinate 4,217,997 downwards.
GTCGGCTGTCCCGGATTGTATTTCGGCCTGAGGTTCCGGCTGCACGGCAGAATCCCCGGAATCGCTTGCCTCAGGCTCCGGCTCCGGCAGCGGGGCCACTTCTTTCAGGTCGATATTGGGTGCGATTTCACGGGGCTTGTTGGCTCCCTCCGGTGCCTCCACCGGGGGGTCCTGCGGGCTGCTCTGTTCGCTGGTTGTCTCAGCCTGGGCGCGTGCCTGCGCAGAGCCCCGGCGGGGTTCGGAGTGCTCAACATCCTCAACGTTTTCATCTTCCGCCAGATCGGCCACCAACAGGGCGGTGGCGTCTGCCTTGGAACTGACTGCCTCGGCCAGCACGGCGGGCGTCGCCAAAACCAGGAGTGATGATGTGAGTGCGCTAGTGATGGAATATCTGAGCCTTGCTCTCAGCATAAGTCCTCAATTACCTGACGATGTGGCCCCAAGGATAGGGATGAGCCTCAATCATGAATACGGCTGTGACAGAGGTTTAATGCCACTTTCATGAAACCGGGCCGAATTTACCCGGTTCAATATGGTGAAATGTCATACCACTGCTATCTTGCAGTGATATGACTGTTTTACGCCCGTCAAGGAGAGAACTGAATGGATCTTTTGCGAATTCTGGTAGCAATTCTGTTACCGCCGTTAGGCGTCTTTTTACAGGTTGGTATCGGCAAGCATTTCTGGATCAACATCCTGCTGACCATCCTGGGTTACATTCCGGGCATCGTGCACGCGGTATGGGTGATCGCCAAGAAGTAGCCTCAGTCTGGCGCGACCACGTGCCAGAGCCCGTCGTCGGCGAACGCCCTGTGTTCGGCTTCCAGCTTCAGCAGGTGCGCGAGCGCTGAGCGGGCGGCCAGGCCGTGAATGGCGGCCGGGACATCGTCATAGGCCCTGGCGGTCAGGTCTTTCAGACTGACCGGTGCCAGCGCCTCCAGAGCCCGCCACACTTTGTGTTCCCGGGACAGCCGGTGGGTGATCAGGTAATCCATCACCGCCGCAGGCTGGCCCATCAGAAAACCATGGGCCGGTGCAATGAAGCGCACAGGCTCGGCCAGCAGATCGTACATGGAATCAATGTAGGCCTTCATATCACCGTCCGGTGGGTTAATCACCACCGTTGATCCCTGCATGATGTGATCCCCGGAAAACAGTAATTCCTGATCCAGCAACAGATAACACAGGTGGTTCGAAGCATGGCCCGGGGTATGCAAAACCTTCAGGATGCCCGCTTCGGTCACAATCAGGTCTTCATGCCCGGGTTGATCATCCGGTGTGAAGCCTTGATCCTGCCCCGCGCCCTCGGGTGCTGGCCAGCCAAATACCCGGCAACCGGTACGTGCCTTGAGTTGGGCCACGGCCGGGGAGTGGTCCATATGGGTGTGGGTAACCACCACCTGATCCACCACACCACCGGTAAGCTCCAGAATTCGCTCGATATGCGCCTCGTTCGCCGGGCCGGGGTCCAGCACCGTAAAACGTTCATGGCCAAGGATATAGGTGTTGGTGCCCGGGCCGGTCATCATCCCGGGGTTCGGCGCGGTCAGCCGGATAACCCCGGCGGCCACCTCCACCGGTTCCCCGGGAACAATCTCCGCACGGGTTGACCCTTCACCTTCCGGATCCAGCTTGACTGCCTCGTCATAGGCCGGAGCGTTGGGTTCCAGCATCACCGGCTTGCCCTTGCGCACTGCCGGCCAGGGCTGATCCGGAAACGCCTCCGGGGGATTGGCGTGGGCATAACGCATCATCTCGCCGGTCGTGCCGAACTCACTCAATACCCGCAAGGTCCGGATCGTCGGTAACCCCAGCAACCGGGCACCGGCCCGATGTTCTTCAAGCGCCTGAGCCGGCGCAATCCAGACGTGATCAATGGTTTCGGTACCATCATGGCTCGCCACCTGGCCTTCCGGCGCCACCGCTACAAAAAACCGGGTATCAAAACGGCGCGGCGGCCCCGGTGGCGTCACCCAGTGGCTCAGATACGCCAACCGGTCCAGCGGCACCGTCAAACCATGCTTCGCACACAACTGCGCCAGCGAAATCTCCTCCTGAAACAACGCCATTCGCTCACTGTGAACCCCGTGATCGGCGCCAATCAACTGACCGGACGCATCCTGAGCCAGCAGAATCCCCGCCTCTTCAAAACACTCCCGAACCGCCGCCAGCATGTAATCCGCCCCGCCTTCATCCAGACTCATGGTCTGACTGATGTCGGCATCCTCCACACCCACCACATGAGCCCGCCCCTCCGGCTCCTGCGCATTCACCGCACCCCCCGGGAACACGTAATAACCCGGCAGAAACACCGCCTCCCAGGTGCGTTGCAGAAGCAGGACTTCAATGCCGTTATCGGTATCACGGGTCAGAACCAGGGTGGCGGCGGGGCGGATGTTCATAAGGCTCTCTGTCTTTTTGCTGTTTTTATGGTGCGCGTACAAGGCCAGGATGAGGGCGTAGGGATAAGCTTTCCAAAACCTTGCGGAGCCATGGATGGCGGAGCAGAGCGTACAGGGATGTATACACAGCGTGTTTTGGAAAGCTTATCCCTACGGCCGACCGAACCAGCATTCGCGGCGCTACGACGTTTACAGCAAGATACCCGAACAACCCACAGGATGAGAAGCGACAAAGGTCGGAGTATGATGCACCCCCATTACTCAATCGCACCAAGCGCACCCCAGGGGACCCCCAAGTGGCCAGAATCAAACTCGACTTTCCCGACACCGCCTTCACCTTCGAAACCCGCCTGCCGGTACGCATTACCGACATCAACGGCGCCAACCACCTGGGTAACGACGCGCTGATCTCCATGCTGTCTGAAGCGCGCGCCCAGTTCCTGGTAGAGCATGGCATTGAAGAGGCGGGCCACGATGGTGTGGGCATCATCGTCACGGATCTCGCTACCATGTACCAGGGAGAGTCCTTCTACCCGGACCTGCTGCGCTTTGAAGTGGGGCTGATGGATTTCAACAAATACGGCGGTGATTTCGTGTTCCGGGTGACCAAGGCCGACAGCGGGCAACCAGTGGCGCTGGCCAAGTACGGTTTCGTGTTCTTTAACTACCAGAGCCGGGAAGTAACCCCCATGCCCGAGAGCTTCCGCGCCCGGTTTGCCTGAGTATTACCCCTGCTGGCGCAACCGGCTCATACCCTGGCGATACAGGCTATAGGCCATGGTGCCGGCCAGCAGGTTGCCCACCAGAGCGCCGGACATCAGCCCGGTCAGCCCGGCCAGTTGCCCGCCAACCCAGAGCAGGGGCAGATAGCAGGCGAATAGCCGCAGGGTGGAAATCAACAGTGCGCGCATGGGCATGCCCAGCGCGTTGTTGACTGACACCATCAGAATACACACGCCAAGCCCGCTGTAGCTCAGTGGCACTCGCAGCAGATAGCTCACCAGGATGTCCTGTACTCCGGCATCGCGGCTGAACAGGCCAGAGACGAAGCCGGAGGCGGCCAGCCAGATCAGCCCGATGGCCAGCTGCCAGATCACGATAAAGCGCACCGCAATGCGAACCAGCTTGCGGATCTTCTCGATTTCCCCGGCCCCCAGCATGCGGCCGATCATCGGCGGCATGGACATGGTCAGGGCCAGCACTACCACAATGGAGAAGAACTCCAGGCGGGTGCCCAGGCCCCAGGCGGCCACCGCAGCAGAGCCGAACCCTGCCACCAGTGCCGTGGCCAGCATGGCTGAGATAGGTGGCATCAGCTGGCTGACCATGGCCGGCGCCATGATGCCGCCGAGCTGGCGTACAGCCTGAGCCAGTTGCAGCTGGAGCAGGTCGAATCTTAGCCACTGGCGTTTGAGCAGGGTCGGGTAGACGATCAGCGCGCCAATGCCGAAGGCGGTGATGGTGGCCCAGGCGGCGCCGGGCAGACCCCAGCCGAACACGAAGATGTACAGCGGGTCCAGGGCGATGTTGAGCAGGCTGGTGATGATCATCATGTAGCCCGGCAGGCGGGTGTCGCCATTGGCGCGGCACACAGCGTAACTGAAGTAGACCATGGCGCCGGTCCAGGCGGAGAGCAGCCAGGGTGCCCAGTATTCCCTGATGACTGGCCGCAGGGCCTGTTCGGCGCCGAGCAGGTCCAGGATCAGGTTTTGCAGGAGCCAGACCGACAGGCACAGGAGGAAAGCCAGGCCGGCCCCAATGGCGACCACCAGGCCGCCCAGGCGTTGGGCGCGCATGTCGTCGCCCTGGCCCAGTGTGCGGGAGATGATGGCGGTGGTGGCAATGCCCAGTCCTACGTACATGCCACTGACCAGTTGTTGCATGGGCACGGTAAAGCCCAGCGCTGCCAGCGGGTCGCGGCCTAGTTGGCCGACGAAGGCGCTGTCGGTGAGCTGGAAGGTCATCAGCGAGAGCACGCCGAAGAGCATGGGCCAGGTCATGTGGTAGAGCTGGCGGCCCAGGGAGGCGTTTTGCAGGTGGTTTTGCACGTTAGCTTGAGGGCCTTGGTATTGAGTGTGGCGGGGATTCTAGCAGTTCTTGTGTCGGGTGCATGCACTCGGCTCAGATGCAAGCGACCGAGCGGGGTGGGCTTTCCAAAAAACGCTCCTTCGGCACATCCATGTGGCGCTTCTGCTCCGCCATCCCTGGCTCCGCAAATTTTTGGAAAGCCCACCCCACCCGGTCACCCGGACGGCGGTGCAATACCCTGTACTCTATCGATCAACAGGGGTTTGGAGGTTCAATGAATATCAGAGCACACTCAAAGCCGCATCGTAATCCGGCTCGTTCTTGATCTCGTTGACCAGTTCGCTGTGGATTACCTTGTTGTTCTCGTCCAGCACCACCACCGCGCGGGCGCAGAGGCCGGCGAGGGGGCCGTTCTGGATGGCCACGCCGTAGTCCTGCTGGAAGCTGTAGTTACGGAAGGTGGAAAGGGTTTCCACGTTTTTCAGGCCTTCGGCGCCACAGAAACGGGAAGCGGCGAAGGGCAGGTCCGCGGAGATAACGAGTACTACGGTGTTGTCGAGGCTGCCGGCCTTTTCGTTGAACTTGCGGGTGCTGGCGGCGCATACACCGGTGTCGATGCTGGGGATGATGTTGAGGATTTTGCGTTTGCCAGCCCAGTTGTCGAGTTTGACTTCTTCCAGTCCGCTGCTGGTCAGGGTGAAGGGCGGTACGTTGTCGCCCGGCTGGGGGAATTTTCCGCTCAGTTCAATGGGGTTGCCGTCGAGGGTGACGTTACTCATATGCTGCTCCTGAGTTTGTTGAGAGTTCCTTGGTTTTACGTTCTGCAACTTACTCTGTGTAGCTTACTTTGGATGACTTTTCATCCCCGACTTTAGCTGGATCATGCTCGTGCGAGCCTTTCAGGCGCTGGCTTTTCCGGTTTCAAAGGCTTTCGCCGGGTAGCGTTGTACCAGCAGCAGGTAGCCGATCATGGCCAGGCCGGCGCAGGTGGCGATGACGGTGGCCATCACCAGAGGGGTGCCATTGTGCAGGGCTCCGACGATGGCGCCGGCGATGGCGGCGGCGCTCATCTGGATAAAGCCAAAAAGCGCGGAGGCGGAGCCGGCCATGGTGGGGAAGTTGGCCAGGGCGCCGGCCATGCACTGGGGCAGTACCAGGCCGGTACCGGCCATGAAGATGGCCTGGGGAATCATCACCGCCCACGGGCTGTAAACCTGTTGGTAGGCCAGGAGCGCCATGACGGCGCCGCCGGCCAGAGCGGTGATCAGACCGTAGAACAGGATCTGATCCGGCCCCAGGTAACGCGCCAGTCGGATGGAGCCCAGATTACCAGCGATGTAGCCCACGACGATGGCGGCGAAGTAGAAGCCGAAGTGCTCCGGCTGAACCCCCAGTACGTCAATCAGCACGAAGGAGGCGCCAGACAGGAAGGCAAACAGCCCGCCGTAGATGGCGGCGTTGGTCAGGGTGTAGCCAATGAAGCTGGCGTCGGTGCTGATGCGCCGGTAGTTGGCGAACAGGTGGCACAGGCGCAGGGGCTGGCGATACTCCGGTTTCAGTGGCTCAGGGATGCCAAAAGCGGTGACCGCCGCCATGACGAGGGCGTAGCCGCCCATGGCGATGAAGATCCAGTGCCAGCTGAGACCGCCGACCATCAGGCCGCCCAGTGTAGGGGCCACCGCCGGTGCCAGGGCCATGATGCTGGCCAGCAGGGCGAGGATTTTGGCGGCTTCCCGGGGGGTATAGATGTCGCGGATGATGGCGCGACCCAGCACAGGGCCAGCGGAGCCGCCCAGGGCTTGCAGGAACCGGAACAGCTGCAGGGTTTCGATGTTGTTGGCCAGGGCGCAGCCGATGCTCGCAACAGTAAAGAGCAGGAAGCCACCGATCATGATGGGTTTGCGGCCAAAGCGGTCGGCCAGCGGCCCGCAGATGAGTTGTGCGATGGCGAAGCCGGCCAGGTAGACGCTCAGAGTCAGCTGGACCTGATCGGTGCCGGCATCGAAGTCGGCGCCGATCTGGGGCAATGCTGGCAGGTACATGTCTACGGCCAGTGGCCCGAGGGCGACGGCGGCGGCCAGCAGTATGGTTGTCCAGATGCTTGTGAGTGCTAACACTATTTGTCCTGACTTTAGAGTTGCGCTAGGTCGACGATTGACGTGAAGTCTAGGGTTTATGGTGCGTTTGGATAACGGCTTGTAGCCTCATGCAATACATGAACAAAACTGATTGATTAATCGTTCAGCCCGTTCATGGTCGCTGCAACCGAATTCACCTGGTTGCGTACCCAGCGGTGGGCCGGGTCATTCTGGTGCCTTCGGTGCCATAGCATCAGCAGGGTAAAGGGCTTGTAGTCGAAGGGAAGTGGAACCCAGGCGAAGTCCCGCATGAGTTGTGCGCTCATGCGTTCCGGGGCGGTGGCCAGCATGTCGGTGCCGCGGAGGAATTCGGGCAGGCCGGAGAAGTTGGAGACGGTGACCACGTTGCGGCGGTCCAGGCCCTTGGCGTGCAGGGTGTTTTCAAAGCCCGGCCGTTCGCCGGTGGCGAACATCAGGGCGATGTGATCGGCTTTCAGGTATTCGGCCAGATCTGTGGGCGCGTTGCGTTGGTTTGGGTCGTAGAACACCACCATGCGGTCCGCCATCAGGCCCCGTTGCATGATGTCGGTGGTTTCTGGTGCGTGCGGGCTGATGATCAGGTCGCAGGCTTCTTTGCGCAGCATGTCGGCGTTGGGGATGCCGGAGGGAATCACCTGCAGCCGGATGCCCGGGGCCTGCTGCCGCAGGATTCGGAGCAGCCCGGGCAGAAGCAGATCCCGCTGGTAGTCGTTGGCGGCAATGGTGAAGGTGAATTCCGCCGACGCCGGTTCGAAGGGAGGCCCGGAGGGCAGGGTGCGCAGATCATCCAGCAGCTGGCGGATGTGGGGGCCGGTGCGCAGGGCGTAGTCGGTGGGTACAATGCCGCGCCCTGATTTCACAAACAGGGGGTCGCCGAAGGCCTGTCTCAGGCGCTCGAGGGTGTGGCTCACGGCCGATTGGGTAACGCCCAGACGAACCGCCGCCCGGGACACGCTGCCCTCATCCAGAACCGCCACAAACGTTGCCAGGGATCGCAGATCCAGGCTCAACATATCAACAGGTTTCATGGGTGGCAGTTTAAAGCAGGGAAGACGGAAAGTCAGCGGTGGAAAGCGCTCCCTGCCACCTGCCGCTTGTGAAAGTAGTATCAGTCAGGCCTTGCAGCCAACCAGTCGGCCAGCTCAAGCCAGGACGCCCGGGGCGCTTTGCTTCCGGCCAGTATCCCCATGTGCCCGCCGGGGGCCACCCGGAAGGTCTTATCCGTGGAGCTGACGTGGTCCATCACTCGCTTGGCGGCACCGGGTGTAGCCAGGGTGTCCTCCTGGCCGGCGATGGCCAGTAAGTTGGCGTTTACGTTCTCCAGTCGAGCGAAGTCGTCGCCAATCTGGATCTGGCCTTTGGCCAACTGGTTATCAATCCAGACCCGGACCACGGTGTCCTGGATGACGCCGCCGGGGTAGGCTACCATCCGGTCCAGAAAGGCCGAGGTGGTGGCATGGTTGGTGACGAATTCGCGGTCGCCCAGGCGCACGATCAACTCCCAGTAACCCATCACACTGCCAACCGGGTTGGTCAACTTGAAGCCGATGGTGTTGGCCCAGCCCGGGGTGTGGAACCAGTGCGGTTTCATGTCGTGGAGCCGGAAGCCGGTGCGCTTGCGAACCAGTTCGGCGACATCGGCAATTCGTTGATACATCCAGCCAATCAGGCCGGAAGCATGGCTGTCGATGGGCAGGCCCAGGACGATGGCGTTGCGGATGTGCTGGTCCTTGCTGAGGGCAGAGTAGAACAGCGTGAACATGCCGCCCATGCTCCAGCCATGCAGTGACAGTTCCTGTTCCCCGCTGTGTTCCCGGACCCGATTCAGATACTCCGGCAGGAATTCGGCAACATAGGTATGCATGTTGTAGTGAGTATGTTCCCGGCCCGGCATACCCCAGTCGATCAGATAGACCTCAAATCCTCTGGCTCGAAGGAAACGCACCAGACTTCGCTGGGGAAACAGATCATAGATCAGCATATTCACGGCCAGAGGAGGAATGATGACGATCGGCGTGCGGTGGGTCTTGCGTTCTACCGGGATCACCATGCCATCCAGTTCGATGAAATCCTCCTCCAGAGGCGGATAGTATCGCAGGCTCACCAGCCCATTGCTGTGCAGGGTTTCGAACGGGGTCTGGCCTGCCTGTACCAGGCTGGCCGCCCGGAAAATCCGGTCGAAGGCATTGCCAGCGTAGAGTGCGCTCTGGCGGGCGAGGCCGGAGGAGGTCTTGATAGCGGATTTCAGGGGGTTGCGCATAGGGTGTCCGGTGTAGCTGCGGTGCGTGTGGAGTCAGATAATAGAGTGGATTCATTCCCCCAGCCATGGCAAGACTGTCACATCCGGTCGGCGTTTTGGTCACTTCGGGCCACTGCCCAAGCGGCTGCCAGGTTGCTATGATTGCGGGCTTCGGAAACAACAACCACAACAGGATGCCCATGCTCAGTTTCCTGCCTGCCCCCGTTATTGGCGTGCTTAATTCCCTGCTACTAGGCCTGAACACCGTGTTCTGGTGCCTGCTGCTCTATATCCCCGCGGTGTTCAAGCTGGTGATTCCGCACAAGGGTTTCCGGGTGTTGTGCACCCGCGTGATCATCTGGATTTCGGAGTCGTGGGTGGCCTGCAATACAGGCTGGATGAAGCTCACCCACAATACCCGCTGGCACGTGGAAGGCGCCGACAAGCTCAAGCGCGAGAGCTGGTATCTGGTGCTCAGCAATCATCAGAGCTGGGTGGATATCCTCGCCATGCAGCGGGTGTTCAATCGCCAGGCGCCGTTTCTGAAGTTCTTCCTGAAACAGCAGCTGATCTGGGTGCCGGTGATCGGCCTGGCCTGGTGGGGGCTGGATTTCCCGTTTATGAAACGCTACACCCGGGAATACCTGATCAAGCACCCGGAAAAACGGGGCGATGATCTGAAGGCGACCCGCAAGGCTTGTGAGAAATTCCGCTACACGCCGGTGAGCGTGATGAACTTTGTGGAAGGCACCCGTTTTACCCCGGCCAAGCACGACCGGCAGAAGTCACCGTACCAGCATTTGCTGGTGCCCAAGGCCGGTGGAGTGGCCTTTGTGCTGGATGCCATGGGTGATTCCATTGATACCCTGGTAGATGTCACGATTGCCTATCCCGATGGCGCTCCAACGTTCTGGGACTTCATTTGTGGGCGGGTGCCGGAGATCCGGATGACCATTGATACCCAGGCCATTCCGGAACACCTCAAGGGCAGGGATTACTCTGAGGACGCCGAGCACCGCCGCAACGTCAAGGACTGGTTGGGCGATCTGTGGCGTGCCAAAGACGAGCGGCTGGGGCGAATGCTGGCCCGGCAGGACCAGAACCCTAGCTGATGCCGTCCCGGGTCAGTCGTCGTCTTCGACCTGATCCGGGTGTTCCTTCTTGAACCTTTCCCACTCTTCCCAGTCATGGGGAGTGCCGGCATGGGGGCGTTTCAAATGCCTGGCATGCTCCATGGCATTGTGGCGCAGGCTGTGGTCGGGCTCTTCTTCTTCCTTGTCGAAGCCGTACTTTCGCAGAAATTCCTGAGGACTGATGGGCATAACACACCTCCTGAAAACAGAAGACCTCTGAACAGATACGGTGTGTCTGCCCGGCTGGTTTTCAACCCTTGTCGTCGGTTCCGGGATTAATGTCCTCGGCCTCGAGCAGTTTGAAGTTGATCTGCCGACGCTCTTCGTCCACACCGGAAAAACTCACGGTTACCCGCTGGTCCAGCTGGAAGATCCGGCCGTTCTTGTTGTGAACCAGGCGCAGCGTAACCGGATCAAAGCTGAACTTGCCCTCCAGATCCTTGCAACTGACAAAGCCTTCCAGGCCGTTGCAATCCAGGCGGACGAAAAACCCCGACGGCATGGTGCGGGTAATGGTGCCTTCCATCGGATCTGCCGGCAGGCCTTTGGCGTAATCGCTCTTGAGCCAGGCCTCCAGGGTGTTGGCAGCCATGCGGGCGCGGAACTGGGTGGTTTGAAGACTCTCCAGCTGCTGCGGGTTCAGGGCCTTGATGGGTTGATCCCAGAGTGCGGCCTTGATCAGACGGTGCACGTAGAAGTCCGAGAACTTGCGCAGCGGTGAAGTAAAGGTGGTGTAGGCCGCCAGTCCCATACCCTGATGCGGAGCAGGCTCGAAGCCCAGTTCGGCCCGGGCCAGTTGGCGCGAGAGAATGGACTTGACCGGCACATCGGCCTGCAGGCCATCGGTGTGTTTCATCAACGCCTTGAAGCCTTCGGCACTGGTGGCATCCAGTTCGGCCAGATGTGGGGCGTAACCTTCCAGCAGTTTACGGATATTGTCGGCGCGGTCGTCCCGCAGCCCCGGATGCTGGATGAACAGGCCTTGCCCCTGCTTTTGCAGGAAATCGGCCGCACAACGATTGGCCGCAACCATGCATTCTTCCACCAGCCGGTGGGCTTCGTTCTGCACTGCCGGTTCAATCACCCGGATCCGCTTGTTTTCGTCCAGACGCAACCGGAATTCGGGGCGATCATTGCTCAGTAACGCGTGCTCCGAGCGCCATTTGCGCAGGGCGGTGGCGGCCTGATGCAGCTGGTCCAGGCTGTTGGCGACGGCTTCGGGCAAGGCCTTGATGTCATCGTCTTCCCGACCTTCAATCAGGTGTGACACCAGCTCATAGCTCAGCTTGCCCTGGGAGCGGATGACGGCCTGGCGAAAGCTGTAGTCGCCCAGGCTGCCATCGTTGTTCACCTGCAGGTCGCACACCAGGGCCAACCGGGGTACCTCTGGCATCAGCGAGCACAGGCGGGTGCTGATGGTGTCTGGCAGCATGGGCAGCGGCTCGCCCGGGAAGTAGATTGCCGTGGCCCGGTTAAAGGCTTCTTCTTCGGCCGGGCTGCCCGGTTCAATCATCGCCGTCGGGTCGGCAATGGCAATGGACAGGGTCCAGCCGGTGGCGTTGGGGGTGGCCATCAGGGCATCGTCCATGTCCTGGGTGCCCGGGCTGTCGATGGTGACATAGGGCTGTGCGGTGCGGTCTTCGCGGCCATCGGTGTGGGCGGAAACAGACTCTTCGCCCAGGGCATCGGCCTGCTTCTGCACTTCGTCCGGCCAGGCGTCGGCCAGGTCGAAGTTGGCCAGGGTGAAGGCCCGTTCGATGCCCGGTTCACCGGCCTTGCCGATAACCCGCAGTACCTTGGCCTGGCCCTTGCCGTCCTTGAACGGGTGGCGATGAATCTGGCAGTAGATGAAGTCGTCCGGCTGGGCGTTCATACGTTCTTTCGGCGGAATGAAAATCCAGCGGTTGATGCCCGGCGTTTCCGGCGCAACAAAGTGGCCCTTGCCCTTGATCAGGTAACGGCCCACGAAGGTGGTCAGGTGCGATTCCAGCAGCTCGTCCACCATGCCCTGGGTTTTGCCCTTTTCCACTTCCTGTTCGGTAACGTTTACCCGGTCGCCGGGCAGCACCTTCTGCATTTCCTCGGGCGGCAGGAACACGTCCCGTCCTTCATCCAGGGCCACAAAGCCGAAGCGCCCGTTGGTGGGCTTGACGGTACCCGGGAAGACCACCTTGTTCTGCTTGATATCGGTTTTCAGCTGGCGCAACTGATTGAGAGCGTCGGCATTGAGCATGGAGAAATAACCTGGCTAAAAATGTGTGATGCAGCGGAGTATAACGGTTCTGCCAGAGGGAGTCAGATCTGGCAGAACCGGCCAGGAAAAATAGTCCGCGGGGCGGGCGTCAGTTGTGCTCGTTAAAGATCCGGGTCTGGCCCTGATCGTTAAACAGAATCACCTTGTAGTGATCCTTGCGGTCGCCCATTTCCATGCCCGGAGAGCCCGCCGGCATACCGGGTACGCTCAGGCCGGTGGCCTTGGGAGCTTCTGCCAGCAGGCGCTTGATGTCGTCCGCCGGAACATGGCCTTCAATCACGTAGCCATCTACAAAGGCGGTGTGGCAACTGCCCAGGCCCGGAATCAGACCGGCTTCGGCTTTGATCCTGCCCATGTCGTCGCTGTTGGTGGCGGTGACATCAAAACCGTTTTCTTCCAGATGGTCGATCCAGTCGCCGCAGCAGCCGCACGTGGGGGATTTGTACACGTGAATGCTCTGGGCCGCACCGCCGGCAAGGGCGGTGGTGCTGAATCCCAGGGCAGCCATCAGGCCGAGGGCAAGGGTGTGTTTTCTCATGGTGATTACCTCAGTGATGTTGATCGGAGTTGTCCGAGTTAGAGCCGGAGAGCCAGAACCACCAGACAATGGCAGCCATCAGGGCGAGACCACCGGCATTGACCAGAAAGGTTGTCATCAGTTCCGCTCCTCTGCTGATACCTGGGGTTGGCTGGTCTTGAACAGCCGCAGCCGGTTGGCGTTGGAAACCACCGTCACTGAAGACAGCGACATGGCGGCGCCGGCCAGGATCGGACTCATCAGGATGCCCCACACAGGGTAGAGCAGGCCGGCGGCCACCGGAATACCCAAGGAGTTATAGATAAAGGCCCCGAACAGGTTCTGGTGAATGTTCTTCACCGTTGCCCGGGAGATCTCGATGGCGTCTGGCACCCCGTGCAGGGAACCGCGCATCAGGGTGATGGACGCACTTTCAATGGCCACGTCGGTGCCGGTTCCGATGGCAAAGCCGACGTCCGCAGCTGCCAGCGCCGGGGCATCGTTGATGCCATCCCCCACCATGGCCACCGTGTAGCCTTGACCCCGCATTTCGCTGACCACTTCGGCTTTGTCCTCCGGCAACACCTCGGCCCGGTAGTCATCGATGCCGGCCTTGGCCGCAATGGCCTTGGCGGTGGCATCGACATCGCCGGTGACCATCATCACCTTGATGCCAGCGTCGTGAAGGCGCCGGATGGCAGCCTCGGAATCCGGTTTAATGGCATCGGCCACGCCGATGACACCCAATACTTGCTGGCCCACCGCCAGGAACAGCGGCGTGCCGGCTTCCCGGGTAATGGTTTTGGCGGCATCATCCAGAGCCTCGACAGACAGCCCTTCGGCTTCCAGCCAGCGCCGATTGCCCAGGCGTACCGGTTCGCTATCAAGCTTGCCTTGCACACCTTTGCCATTGAGCGCTTCAAAGCCGGAGACCAGTTCTGGCTCAATATCGTTCTCGCGGGCCCGGTCCAGAATGGCTTCTGCCAGCGGATGCTCGGAATGCTGCTCCAGCCCGGCGGCTAATGCCAGCAGGCGTTTCTCATCGCCGTTTGTCGCGTGCACCCGGGTTACCGCGGGATGGCCCTCGGTAATGGTGCCGGTTTTATCCAGAATCACCAGATCGATTTTTCCGGCAGTCTGCAAGGCATCGCCCTGGCGAATCAGCGCACCGTACTCTGCTGCCTTGCCGACACCCACCATCACCGACATGGGCGTGGCCAGCCCCAACGCGCAGGGGCAGGCAATGATCAGTACCGTGGTGGCGGCCACCATCATGTGCACCACCGCCGGCTCCGGCCCGACGTTGTACCAGACCAGCGCCGACACCACGGCAATCAGCATCACCGTGGGCACGAACACCGAAGAGATCTTGTCTGCGAGCCGGCCAATGGCGGGTTTCGAGCCCTGGGCCTTTTTCACCAGCTTGATGATCTGGGCCAGCGCGGTCTCGCTGCCCACCCGGGTAGCTTCATAAATAATCGAGCCGTGGGTGTTCAGAGTACCGGCCGAGACCTCATCGCCTTCGCCCTTGCCCACCGGCATGGGCTCACCGGTCAGCATGCTTTCATCGATGCGGGTGGTGCCTTCGGCAATCACCCCGTCCACCGGCAGCTTCTCGCCCGGGCGCACCCGGATGCGGTCGCCTTTCTGAACCTCTTCAACGGGAATATCCTGCTCCTGGCCGTCGCGGATCACCCGGGCCGTTTTCGCCCGTAAATCGAGCAGCCGGCGCACCGCTTCCGAGGTCTTGCCCTTGGCCCGCAACTCCAGGGCCTGGCCCAGATTGATCAGGCCAATGATCATCGCCGAAGCCTCGAAATACACATGGCGAGCCATCTCCGGCAGCGCCTCCGGCGCACTGGCCACCACGATCGAATATAGCCAGGCGGTGCCGGTACCCAGAGCAATCAGCGTGTCCATATTGGCGTTATGATGTTTGAACGCCTTCCAGGCACCGGTGTAGAAATGCCCGCCGGTGGCAATCATCACCCCCAGAGTGAGAATGCCCAGATTAATCCAGGTAAGCTGATTGGCCTCGGTCACCATCATCGACCCGAAGCCCATGCCCCAGATCATCAACCCAAGGCCCAGCCCCAGACTAATGGCCATCTTCACCAGCAGTACCTTGTACTGCTTCTTGTCCTCTTCCTGCTTGCGGTCGTCGGCGGCATCCGCGTCTTCAATCACCCGGGCACCATAACCCGCACTCTCCACCGCCTGCACCAGCGCCTGCGGATCGGCATCACCGCTGGCGGTCGCGGTGCTGTCCGCCAGATTCATATGAGCGTGAGTGACACCGGGGACCGACATCAACGCCTTCTCAATGGTATTCACACAGGATGCACAGGTGGCCCCACTGACCGCCAGCGCGATCTGCCCGTCGCCGGCATCCGATGGCTCGACGTCGGTCGAGGCGGCCGGTGTATCTGAGTCCGGCGCCTTATCAGCGGCCGACTTGCCATTTTTGGATGCGCAGCAACTGCCGATGGGTTCGTTATGAACCAACGGCTCCGCCGGGTAGCCAGCCTCCGTTACTATCCGTGCCGCCTCGGCGCTATCCACATTCTCAGGCAGGGCCACGGTCTGGTCTTCGAGATTCACCTCCACCCGCTCGGTGCTCCCGGTCAGCGGTTCCAGAGCATGACGAATCTTCTTCGCACAACCCTGACAAGAGGCGCCGGAAATACTCAGCGCTGTTTTCAGAACCGATGCTTCACTCATTACTCAAGACTCCTCACAGCAGGATGATGACGAAGGATCATCCCAATGTTCGATTAACCGACAAATCGTATGTCCATCCGGCGTACCATCGGGCATGTCCTGCCAGGTGGACAATGCCGACACCATCCGCGCCCGCAACTTCTGCAACTCCGAAATCTCCCGCTCAACCTCCGCCAGCCGCTGCTGGAACACATCCCGAACCATCGGGCAGGGCGAATGATGATCGTCCGCCTGCTCCAGAATCTGCCGTATCTCCGGCAGAGAAAACCCCAGCTGCCGTGCCTTGCGGGCAAACCGCAACCGTCGCAGATCCTCGGCATCGTACTGCTGATAGTTGTTGTCCGGATTGCGAGTAGGGCGCAACAAACCCTCCCGGGTGTAAAACCGGACGGTATCCGGGTTAACCCCGGAGGCGGTGGCGATTTCTTTGACTTTCATGGTGCCGAATCCCCCAACGAGCATGTGGGTGGATGGGAGACTTGTTCAGATGTTTCGGAGTGTTGGTGTGGGTGGCGCTTCCGAAAATGTTCGTAGCCATGGATGGCGGAGACAAGCGTACAGGGAAGTACTTGCAGCGGTTTTCGGAAGCGCCACCCACACCGACACGGCATTCTCCCAAATCCACAGAACAAGACTAAAACCTGTGACCAACTCACAGGTCAAAGGTTTTCGGAGAGAAACTCAGGAAGAAGCGTTTTTCGAACGCAGAAACACACCACAGGACTTGCACTGATCCGGCGCCATAAGCTTCGCCTGCCAGCCAATTTTCACGCCACAGGCAGGGCACCTCAGCCGCAACTGCAGAACCACAATCGGCGCCACCAGCAACGCCAGCAACACCCCCAGCGACCCCCAGTCATCGCCGGACGACAGCCCCAACTGACTGCTGAACACCAGCACTACAATCAACGCCACAAACGCAAACACAAAATAATTTCGGTTCCACCGCTCCCAGCGGCGAAGCTGTGCATCCTGCTCCGAAGTCAGATATCTGGCCGACATAATGCTCTCGTGACAAACCGTTGAAAGTGAAGTGTGGAGTTCTGGCCCGGTAATTACAAACCGGAACCGACGGGCAGGCCCGGAATCAGAATGCCTTCCGCAAGCGCCCGCTCAAGATCGGCCGCCGGAATCGGCCGGCTGATCAGATAGCCCTGGGCCAGATTGCATCGGTGCGCTTTCAGGAAGTTCAGTTGCTCCTCCGTCTCGACGCCTTCAGCCACTACCTGAATGCCCAGGTTGTGGGCCAGATTGATCACCGCCCGGGTAATCACCGCATCATCGTGGCGCTCAGTGACGTCGGTAATGAACGACCGGTCAATCTTCAGCAGGTCGACCGGGAAATCTCTCAGATAGCCCAGCGACGAGTAACCAACCCCGAAGTCATCAATCGCCAGATGCACACCCAACTGGTGCAGCTGGGATAACTGATTGAGGTTGTGCTCGATGTTCTGGATAAAGATTTCCTCAGTCAGTTCCACCTCCAGCCTCGACGGATCCACCGCCTCCGATGCCAGGGTTGAACGGATATGGTCAATCAGGGAATCGTCATCCAGTTCGCGGCCAGACAGATTCACCGCGACTCTCAGGTGCTCACAGGGCGTACCTTTCCAGCGTGCCAGTTGACGGCAGGCGGCCAGTACCACCCAGCGGCCGATCTCGGTAATCCGGCCGCTTTCCTCAGCCAGCGGAATAAACTCCACCGGAGGCAGGAGCCCGCGAACCGGGTGTTGCCAGCGAATCAGCGCCTCGACACTGTTGATCTGGCCGGTGTCGAGATTGAGCTGGGGCTGGAAGTAAAGCACGAATTCATCATTGGCCAGCGCCTGGCTCAGGTCACGGTCCAGCTCAAGACGCAGCACTTCGCGGTCCTGCATGCCCTCGGTATAGAACTGGTAGGTATTACGGCCCTGCTCCTTGGCCCGGTACAGGGCAATATCGGCATTGCGTAACAGCGCATCCGCGTCCAGACCACTCTGGGGGTAAACCGCCACACCCATGGTCGCGGTAATACTGTGAGCCTCGCCCTGCACCTCGAACGGCGCGGCGAAACACTGCTTGATCTGGCCCAGCAGGTGAATCACATCGTCAATGTCATCGACCTGCTGCTGACACACCATAAACTCGTCACCACCGGAGTAGGCGACCAGTACCCGCTCATTGCTCAACCCGTTCAGGCGTTCAGACACCTTGATCAGAAGCTCATCCCCGAACTGATGCCCGAGGGAATCGTTAAGCATCTGGAAGCGGTCAAGATCCAGCATCACCAGGGCGATCTGGCGCAGCTGTCGATCGGCAATGTTGATGGTATGCGCGAGGTCTTCCATGAAGAAGCGGCGATTGGCCAGACCCGTGAGGGTGTCGGTCGACTCCAGCCGTTCCAGGTCCACCTGCATGGCTACTCGCTGATCGATTTCCTGTTCCAGCTCTTTACGGGTTTTGAGCAGAGCCTGGTTGCGTTTCAGGATGAGTTGCACCAGCAGGGTAGTAAGGCTGGTGAGCAGGCCCATCAGCAGCAGGCTGGTAAAGGTCATGGTAGGCCAGCTGCTGCGCTGGCCTTCGACCCATTGTCTCGAAGGTGTGAGTGTCAGTGACCAGTCCAGCGAAGGCAGGTTGATCGGTACGGTGTGGTTCAGCGAGTTATCAAGGTCGGACGAGGTGTTCAGCAGATAACTGGTCTGGTCACTCTGGGTGATGGTGACCTGGAACTGTTCAAGGACCCGCCGGGTCAACATTTGCTCTGCCAGCGTATTCATTCTGAAAACGCCAGCCATGAAACCGTTATTGGCATCACCCCGCCCGACAGGATGATAGATCACCAGACCCTCTCCGCCCTGTCGAAGGTCAATGATGCCGGAAATATCGTACTGTCCGGAGGCTGCAGCCCGCGATAGCGCCGCTCGCCGCTGTTCATTGAAGGCGACATTGAAACCGATGACATCGTTGTTGCCGCTCAGGGGTTCCAGCCAGCGGATGATGTAGTTGCGGTCAATCCATTCAATGGCCTGGTAAACCCCGAAGTCTCTCAGATAATTGCGCGCATCCTCACGCCAGAGCGCCTCGGTCTGGGATGGATTGGCCTGCATGCGCATGGCCATACGCCCGATGGCATCGAGGTGCACCATGAATTCGCGCTCAAGGTTGTTGGCGAGCGCTCTGGCTTCATTGCTGAGATTGGTCTGGATCTGGTGGGTATTCTGCTGGATCAGGCCAACCCGGAGCCCGGAGGCAATACCCAGAAACACCAGGAAGATCAGAACCGGGAAAACCGGGCTCATCAGCGCACGAACGACCAGTCTGATGGATGTCTCGGGTTTCTCCACATCATGCTCCGGAGTGAGTGGGTTCGGGATACCTGGGTTAACGGCAGGCTCGCGCTGATTATGAATGATTTGCAACGCTCTTTGCCATTAGCTGTTCGATCCGACCCCTAAGGGATATCCCGAAAGCGCCGTCAGGTAAAGCCCTGGCGATTTCCCGAGTGGTGTGCTCAAGCCCCATCTGCTCACCGAGATCCACGACTCGCGGCGTGACCGGCTTTTTCGAGGGATCCAGCAGTATCTCAACGCTCGGTTTGAGTTTGCGTCCGGGGTGCGTACTTACTACCAACGCGACTTCTCCTGTGCTCAGTTCGACCAGGCTGCCCGGGGGATAGATACCCATCATTTTGATAAAGGCTTCGACCATATCGGCGTCGAATTGCTGCCCCCGGTTCTTGAACAGAATCCTTACGGCGTCGGCCGGTGACATGCCGTCACGGTAACAGCGGTCGCTGGTCATGGCATCGTAGGCGTCAACAATGGCAATCAGGCGGGCAAACCGGCTGATCTGCCACTCCGGCAACTGTTGTGGATAGCCCCGGCCGTCGATGCGTTCATGGTGATGCAGGGTCACATCGCTGATGATCGGGTCCAGGCTTGGGTCCTGCTTCAGGAGCTCATGGCCCAGGGTGGTGTGTTTCCGCATGAACTCATATTCCCGGGGGGACAAAGGCCCGGGTTTGTTGAGGATCTCGTCCGGTACCCGTAACTTGCCGATATCGTGCAGCAGCCCGCACATGCCGGCCACTTCCAGATCGTCTTCCGGCAGACCGAGGAAACGGGCGAAGGCTACGGTAAAAATGGCGACGCGCAGGCAATGTTCGGCGGTGTAGGCATCGCGGTGCTTGATTCGTGCCATCCAGAACATGGCACTGGCGTTGGCTCTGATACTGTCCACGCAGGAGCGGATCAGCGGTCGGGCAGACGCCAGTTCCAGATCGTTATGCTGTTCGATGTCGCGAATCACCTTTTCCACGAACTGCTGGGTTCGGCCCCAGGCATCGGCAGCCCGGGGCAGTTCCTGTTCGAGCGTGCGGGTTTCCTGCAGGGGTTCGGTGGTGCGTTGCTTCAGGTGGGGGATCTGATCCAGAACCGGAGCCAGTCTCTCGGCCTCGTCCTCGACCACGACCCAGGCGCAATACTGGCGCAGTATTCGGGCTTCGACGTCGGATTGCAGAGTGAATCCCTGGAACAGAACCGGGACCTCGGTCCAGGGCCGGTCAAGCTTGACCACTTTCATGCCGGGCTGCAGCAGGTCCACGGGCAGACGCACCCGTTCCAGTACAACGTCTGTAGACGCTTTGGGAGTGCTCTGAACATCGCGGCCTTTAGCGGCGGCTCTGGACTTGCCTGGTTTACTTCGGAACCACATGGTCCTGCCAGTCTTCGAATTATTGTTCAGAGAGTATGTCAGACTGTCGCAATTGGTAACAGTTACGATCTGAAACTGTGATCTGGCTCTTGATCCAGCTCAGCTTCGGCAGCCGGTTTTCATGCCGGCTACCGATACCAGTCATGCACCAGGGACAGTAAGACAGGTCAGCGTTTGGCCGGGGTGCGTAGGCCGTGCCGCGGTATTTCCTGCTTGGGGCAGCGATCCATCACCACCGTCAGGCCGGCGGCTTCGGCACGCTGGGCGCCGGTTTCATTGATCACACCAATCTGCAGCCAGAGCACCGGAACCTTCTGCTCAATGGCCTGATCGATCACGGCATCGGTACGCTCAGGAGCCAGGAAAAGTTCCACCATATCCACTGGCTCTGGAAGTGTGGCGAGATCTGCGTAGACGGTTTCGCCCAGAACCTGCTGACCGGCTAGGCGCGGGTTAACCGGAATCACCCGATAGCCCTGGTGCTGCAGGTATTCCATCACTTCATGGGAAGGCCGGTTGGTCTTCTCGCTGGCACCCACCAGGGCGATGGTATTAACCGATTCCAGAATCTCCCGGATCTGTTCGGGGCTGTTGCTGGGCATAATGCAGATTCTCCTAGTCGCGACTGGCTTCCAGAGTCACGGAAACCGATTCTGCATAACGTAGCGCATGGGGCTTGTCGATTTCTACCTCGGCCCAACGCACGGCGCCATGTTCCATGACGATGGTCAAAACTTCGTGGGTCAGGCGCTCCAGCAAGGCGAACCGCTGGCCGTCCACATGGGCGATAATCTGCTTGGTAATGGTGCGGTAGTTGAGCGCAGCAGAGATTTCATTGCGCTCGATAGCCTCCGAGGCATCGTAGGTCAGGCAAACGTTAATCACCACGTCCTGCTGGTTGTTGATCTCTTCTTCCTTGATGCCGATATAGTCACGCAGCAGAAGATTCTTGATCTGGACACGGGCCAGTGGTTTCTGGGCGTTTGCCATAACAACTCCCTGGAGTCAGTCGGATATCAGCGGTTACTGGAAATCAGGTTCAGGAATTCGGTCCGGGTTGCCTGGGATTTGCGGAACTGCCCGAGCATCATGGAGGTTTTCATACGCGAGTTCTGTTTCTCTACGCCGCGCATCATCATGCACATGTGCTGGGCTTCAATGACCACCGCGACGCCCTTGGCCTGGGTAACGCTCTCGATGGCTTCGGCGATCTGACGGGTCAGGTTTTCCTGAATCTGTAACCGGCGGGCATACATGTCGACGATGCGGGCAAACTTGGACAAGCCCAGCACCTTGCCCTGGGGCAAATAGGCGATGTGGCACTTGCCGATGAAGGGCAGCATATGATGCTCACACATGCTGTACAGTTCGATGTCCTGAATCACCACCATTTCGTCCATGGCGGACTCAAACACGGCGTTATTGACCAGCTCTTCGAGGTCCTGCTGGTAGCCGCGTGTGAGGAACTGCATGGCCTTGGCTGCACGCATGGGCGTGTTCTGGAGGCCTTCTCGATCCGGGTCTTCGCCCAGGCCCTGGATAATAGTGCGGTAGTGATCGGCCAGATCATCAAGGGGTAGAGACATAATCGATTCCGGTTTGGGGTGTCTGAAAAAGGCCAAAGCTTAAGGCAATTCGCAGGGTATCTCCATGGTTTACGTCTGTGGCGTAGAAAAGGACCACCGCACAGGCCGCCGAAGGCGATATGGCCCCGGCCGCAGCTTTGCACTAAAGTATGAGGAGTTTCGGGTACGGTCATGGATTGCACATGGAACAGGTGATACCGGGTTCAGAAGTGGCGGCATCTGGTCGCCAGGAGACATTTACGCTGGAAGCCTGGCAACAGGCTGGCAAATGGTTCTGTTACGAGGGGCATGCCATCTTCAGCCGCATGGGAGGGCAGGGTGAGCCGCTCGTTCTGCTGCATGGCTTCCCAACCGCGAGCTGGGACTGGAGCCGGATCTGGCCCATGCTGGTGCGCGAGCATAACCTGCTGACTTTGGACATGCTCGGTTTCGGTTTTTCCGATAAACCTTTGCATTATTCCTACAGCATCGAAGATCAGGCGGATTTGATTCAGGGCTGGATTGAGGGGCTGGGTCTGGAGCGGGTCCACCTGTTCGGCCATGACTACGGCACCACCGTCGTCCAGGAACTGCTGGCCCGCGAGCAGGAGGGCGAGCTGTCGTTTGCCATCAGCAGTGTCTGCCTGCTAAACGGTGGTCTGTTTCCGGAAGTTCACCATCCCCTGTTTATCCAGAAGATTCTGCGCAGCCCCCTGGGTGGCCTCATTGGCCGGGGGCTCAGCCGATCGCTCTTCGAACGCAACTTTCGACGTCTGTTCGGGTCACGTAATCCGCCGGGCAGGCAGGACATGGACGACTTCTGGCATTTGCTGAACTACAACAACGGCCGGGGCGTGTTGCACCGCCTGATCCAGTTCATGGAGGAGCGTCGTTGTCACCGCAACCGCTGGGTCGGAGCGTTGCAAAAGGCGGAGCAGCCCATGCGACTGATTTCCGGCGGTGCCGACCCGGTGTCCGGCGCCGCCATGGCCCGGCGCTATCGGGAGCTGATCCCTCAGGCCGATGTGGTGATGTTGCGCAATGTCGGGCATTACCCCCACTTTGAGCAACCCTGGGATGTCTACAGCGCCTACAGGGAGTTTCGCAAGGCGCGCTAGCCAGCTCAGGCCGGTGTGGTGCCGCCGGTGGCCGGGTCTGCCAGTGGTGCCGGATCCAGGATGTCCTCCTGGCTCGCGAGCCTGGGAGCGTTCACCACCTGATTCCGGCCACGGGATTTCGCTTCGTACAGAGCCTGGTCTGCCCGGTTGAGCCATACGGACCAGGTCTCGCCCTGGGTGACTTCCGCCACGCTGGCACTCGCGGTAACCCGGATGTCATCCAGAAACGGCCGGGCGCTGATGCTGGTCAGCAACTGGTGCGCCAGGGTGTCGGCGTCTTTCTGGCGGGTTTCCGGGAGTACTACCATGAATTCTTCGCCGCCGATACGGAACAGCTGATCGCTTTCCCGCAACCGCTTGCGTACCCGCAGCGCCATTTCCTTGAGCACCTTGTCTCCGGCCAGGTGGCCCCAGCGGTCATTGATGGTCTTGAAATAATCCAGATCAATCAGTACCAGGCTGGACACCCGTTCATAGCGTTCCCGCATCTGAATCTGGCTGTTCAGGATATCCGCCAGTTGGGAGCGATTCAGGCAGCCGGTCAGTGGATCGGTTGTCGCCAGGCGGGTAAGCTCGGCCTGCAGGCGCCCCACCAGCCAGGCAAAGATCATGGCAAACAGGCAACTGAGACCGAGGGAAAAAGTGATACGCCAGAAGTCGGCTTCGGGAAATTTGAAGAAGGACACTACCGCCATGACCGACACAAACACGATATTGCAGAAAATGGCTTCACGCAGGGGCAGCAGGAAAAACAGGGCAATGGCGGCGGGATAGGCCCAGTAGAGCCCGGCATGACCATTGATGAGGGTGGAATAGGCTGCGCATACCACGGCCAGTATGGGGAACAGCCGGCCCTTGAAAAAATAGGTACTGCGAAAACGCAGGAACGCGATCACGAGGGCCGCGTTCACGCAGAACAGAATCAGCAGGGATGACAGCAGAACGTTGCCATGCTGCCACTGCACCATGACCAGGGGAGCGACCGCAATAAACGCCCAGATGTGCAGATGATAGACCAGTTGCCGCTTGAACCCGAGAACAGCCAGGGTCGGGTTGGTTGCCAGGGTATTTGGCGAGGCAATTAGATTCACAGCCTACTCCCGCTGTTCATAACCGGCATGTTTCCGTTTGTAATCGATGGCTCAAGTCTAGCACGGAGTCCCGCGAGCGAAAGCAAAAACCACGGATTGACGGTATTCGCAAAAACTATTCTGGAGACATCTGTTATTCAGAATATACATGGCCGTCATGAATTCTGTTCAGTTGGCCACCTCCGGTCGGTCGGATACACTCGCCGGACATTTCAGGGGAGAAAGGAATGACTGCCATTCACAGTCGGAAGCCGGCACTGACCATCCGAGCAGGTCGCCGGGCTTTGCAGCGCTTGCAACAGAAACCGCTGGGGCCGGAAGATGTCCACGTGATTCCGGGGGCAGCCGGTGGCCCGAAGGCGCTGGGAATCAGTGGCCTGGACAAGGCCATTTTTGGTGACTGGTTGCCGCAGGCTCCCCAGGAAAGGGCTCTGATCGGATCTTCCATCGGCAGCTGGCGGTTTGCCGCCATTGCCTCTTCAGATGATCCCAAGGCCCAGTTGGCCCGCCTGGCCGAGCTGTACACCAGTCAGCGATTTGCCAAAGGCGTCAGCGCTGCGGAAATCTCCCGCAAAAGCATACTGTTTCTGGAGGAGCTGCTGGGGGGCCGGGAAGACTTTCTGCTCAGCCATCCCTGGTACCGGTTGAGCATTGTAGTAGTGCGCAGTCTTGGCCTGTTGCAACACGATACCCGTGGCAGGCTGAGCCTCGGGTTGATGCGGGCTATCAGCGCCAACATGGTCAGCCGCCGGCACCTGGGTCGTTTTATGGAACGTGGCATTGTGCACGATGCCCGGAGCCGCGCGCCGGTCTCAAGCCTGGTGGATTTCCCCAGTCATGAAGTGCCCCTGAGCCGGGATAACCTGTTGCCGGCCCTGCTGGCGTCCGCTTCCATTCCCCTGGTGATGTCCGGAGTCCGCAATATTCCGGGCGCGCCAGAGGGTGTATACCGGGATGGCGGACTGCTCGATTATCACCTCGACCTGCCTTACCAGCAGCCTGGTATTATCCTCTATCCGCATTTTACGGATCGTGTGGTTCCCGGCTGGTTCGATAAAACCTTGCCCTGGCGCCGGGGCGATGCCAGTCGACTGCAGGATGTCGTGCTGGTATCTCCGTCACCGGATTACCTGGCAACCCTGCCGGATCGCAAACTGCCGGATCGCAAGGACTTCGAGAAGTACGTCGGCGATGATGCCGGTCGCGAACGAGCCTGGCGTCGAGCGACCTTGGAGAGTGACAGGTTGGGTGATGAGTTTCTTGAGCTGGTTGAGAGTGGGCGGCTGCTGGACCGGATTCAGCCCTTGTGAGTCGCTGGTAGATCGCGCTGGCCGTCTATGCGGGCCCTAATCCGGGGTAGCACTGAGCCGAAAGCCGGTAATGCCGTGGACGGGATCCTTGATGGGTTTCAGGCGCAGACAGACCCGCACTGGCCGGGTATCCTCGGCCCCGATCAATACCAGATCGGTTCGGGTCAGGTCTTCCTCGCTGCGGGCGCTGTCCAGGCTTTCCCGGAACCGGCTGCGGTCTTGTTCGGATACCAGTTGTTCAAACGGCTGATCGGTCAGGTCGGAGGGCGCGCGACCGAGCACGTCGGCAATCTGGGCGGACACAAATCCGATGCGCCCCTGGTGATCCAGTTCGGCGATTACCGCTCCGCCCAGCCGGACCAGATCCCGGCTTCTTGCTTCGCTGTCGTTCAGCGCATGCCGGAGCACAGACTTCTCCACCTGCAGATTGGTAATCTGTTGTTGATCGCGATCGAGTTGTGCCTGTTGCTGCCGGATTCTGGCATTGCGGATGGCCAGTCGACGGCAGGCGACCAGCATCAGTAAGGCTGCGAGTACCGAGATACCGGCACCTGCAGTAAGAATCTGCCAGCGCGCCTGGTTCGAGGCCCGGTCTATCCACCCTGCGCTGGGCGTCGTGGTGACCATCCAGTGCCTGCCGGGCAGTGTCAGCTCGGTCCGCAGGGCCTCGGAATCCCGGGGCTCGTCTACGTTGCCGAGCTCCAGCACAGCCTGTTTGGTGTGTCTGGCGAGCGTATCGATTCGAAGCTGCAGGCCCTCGGGCAGATCTGTCGCCAAAGCTGAGGTCAGCGATGCAGGCAATTGCTGCCCCGGCGTGTGTTGTAGACGGGCTGCGATCGTCGCAACCAGAGCCTGATGCCTGGCATGGTAGGCCTCAAGGCCAAGGTCAGCGATAGTTCGCGCCAGGGTGTTGGCCAGTGCCACTGACACCAGTATGCCGATACCCAGGATAACCCCGGGAATCCAGAGACCCGGCCAGAGCCGGAATCGGGTGCCGGGTGTGTTACGAAGGTCGCTGTCCATGCTGGTGTACTCCCGCGGGGCCTTTGCTGCTCGGATACCGCCTAACTTTAGACCAGCAATACCAGCCCGGCAATTCAGGCGCCGCCCTGTGCTGACTGGTGGCGCGGATGGTCAGTGCCGGCTCTGGCGGGCACCTGCATACACCATCAGGAACACCAGAAATGCAGTGACCACCACCGATGGTCCGGCCGGCGTGTCCAGGTACCAGGACAGGGTCAGTCCGCCGGACACCGCCACCACCCCGAAGACCACTGCCAGGGCGGTCATGTGTTCGGGATTGTGGGCCAGTCGGCGTGCGGTTGCGGCCGGAATAATCAGCAGGGCGGTAATCAGCAGGACGCCGACAATCTTCATGGCCACCGCAATCACCAGCGAAAACATCAGCATCAACGCCAGCCGCAGGCGTTCCACCGGAATCCCTTCTACCCGTGCCAGTTCCTCATGAATGGTGCTCATCAGCAGGCCGCGCCAGAGCAGCGCCAGCAGAGACAGGATAAAGGCGGCGCCACCGTAGATCCAGACCAGATCCTGTCGGGTCATGGCCAGCAGATCGCCAAACAGCAGGCCGGTCAGGTCCACCCTGACATCCGGCATGAAGCTCAGTGTTACCAGGCCAATGGCCAGCGCGCTGTGCGCCAGGATGCCGAGCAGGGTATCGGTAGCCAGGGTGCGGGTCCGGGACAGCAGCACCAGGGCCAGCGCAATGAGCACACAGGTAATCACCACACCCAGATTCAAAGGCACGCTGATCAGAAAACTAAGCGCGATGCCCAGCAGGGCCGAATGGGCCAGCGTATCTCCAAAATAGGCCATGCGACGCCAGACTACGAAGCAGCCGAGGGGACCGGCCACCAAAGCCACGCCCAGGCCGCCGAGCAGCGCCCGCCAGAAGAAGTCGCCCAGCACCGCATCAATGATGGTCATGGCTGCAACCTTCGTGGGCGTCCGCGGTAGAGACCACATCGCCATGGAGGTTATGGCGATGGTTGTGATGGTGGTGATAGACCGCCAGAGACTCGGCAACCTGATGACCGAAGGTTTCCACAAAAGCCGGGTCCTGGGAAATATCCTCCGGATATCCGCTGCAACATACGTGCTGATTAAGGCAGATAACCCGGTCTGTGGCCGCCATCACCAGATGCAGATCATGGGAGATCATGATGATACCGCAGTGCAGCTCATCCCGAAGCTGGCGAATCAGATCGTAGAGTGTGGCCTGGCCATTGATATCGACCCCCTGGGCGGGTTCGTCCAGCACCAGCAGATCGGGTTTCCGGGCCAGTGCCCGGGCGAGCAGCAGTCGTTGTTTTTCGCCGCCGGACAGGTGGTGGACGGACGCATCCAGTAGATGCGCGACCCCGGTCCTTTCCAGCGCTGCCTTGCAGTCTGACAGTGCACGTCCGCTGAGCAGCATGAAGCGCCGGACACTCAGTGGCAGAGTGGGCTCCAGAGTCAGGTGTTGGGGTACGTAACCGATCACCAGACCGGGCGCCACCGATAATTGACCGCTGGTCGCCCGCTGAATCCCCAGAACGGTTTTGATCAGCGTGGTTTTGCCGGCACCGTTCGGGCCGATGATGGTGACGATATCGCCCCGGCTCACGGTCAGGTTGACCCGATCAACCACCGGCCGGTCGTCAAATGCCACCGTAACCTGTTCTAGCCGGACCAGGGGGTCAGTCATTCGTTTGCTCCCCCTGACAGCGGGGGCAGAGGCCAGCCACTTCGAGGGTAACGTCGTCAGGAAGGAAGGCTTCCGCGCGCGCCGCGGATTCGATGGCCTGATTGAGTTCCGGCATGGCCAGTTCCAGCACCGTGCCGCACTGTCGGCAGATCAGAAAAGTACCGCGATGATGTTCACCGGCATGGGAACAGCCGACGAAGGCGTTGAGCGAGGCAATCCGGTGAACCAGTCCATGTTGAAGCAGAAAGTCCAGGGCCCGGTAGACCGTGGGGGGGGCGGCGTTATGTCCATCCGAGGACAGTTTGGCCAGAATATCGTAGGCGCCCAGCGGCTTGTGGGATTGCCAGATCAACTCCAGTACCCGTTCACGGATCGGAGTGAGGCGGGCGTTTTCATCGCGGCAGATGGCATGGGCATCGGACAACGCCTGGGCGACACAGGCCTGATGGTTATGGGGACGGTAGGGAAGTGCGCGTTCCGGCATGGCGTGGATCCTGCAAAATTTGCAACATTATAACATTTGCAGGCGGCCACGCCATGCCGACCGGAGGCTCAGTGATGTGCGTCGACGGCCAGGGATTCCAGGTATTCCAGATTCGGGATCCAGGCTGGCTCGCCGTCTACTTCCACCTGCATCAGGTCCGCAGGGCCGGGGTCGCCGTCCAGTTGTCGGATCTGGTCTTCCATCAGGCGCGCCTGGCTGGGAATGCCCTGGGTGACCAGGGCCATGAACGGGGTGCTCTGGTGATTCGGGCCGATGGTATTGAGGATAATGATGCGGCCACGGTTGTCACCAGGGATGGTGAGCTTGTTGCCGTTGGCGGCATCGTAGGAAATGACCGGCAGTGTGAGCCCGCGCCAGTCCAGGAATCCGGCCAGCCAGTCCGGTGTATTGGCGCCGGCATCGTTGCTGGTGAAATCCACCACCTCGGCAATGGAGACGTTGGGCAGCAGGAGCTGGCGGTCCGAGACCGGTATCATGACGCAGGACAGGGATTGGCTGTTTTCACTCATTGCTTGTTACCTCAGGCGGAATCCCGTTTTTGCCGGCCCTTGAGCAGGCAGTTGTTCTCAATGACTTTTACCAGTTCCCTGGCCAGTTGCTCCGGAGTGCCACAGAAACTGGCGCAGCCGGTGGCGGCCACCGAATCGGGCATGGAGCTGTTACCACAACTGGTGCTTTCCTGAACCCAGATGCGGCTGCCATAGGCCTTCAGCATGGGTGCAGCGATAGCGCCGTCGTTGCCCATGCCGGAAAACAGGATGGCATGGCAGTGTTTGCCATAGTGATCCGCCACGTTCAGCAACACCTGATCTATCGATGGGCCATAAGGGCCCGGCCAGGGATGATTCTGTTCCGTCAGCTGGCCCTGGCGATCAAAGCACCACTCTCTTTCTACCGGCATCAGCACCACATCGCCATTGCGTACCCGATAGCCCTCCTCGGCCCGCTTCAGCGAATAGTGGGCGTGCCGGCCCAGAACCCGGGTGAGGACTTCGGTAAAATTGCCATCAATATGTTGTGCATAGATAAACCCGACCGGTAGCCTTGGCGGCAGGTGATCGAGAAAGGTCTTCACCGCTGCAGGACCGCCCAGCGAGGCTCCGAGAATCCAGACGTCCTCAGCCACCGAACCCGGCGCCGCCGGAGTTATCCAGTGTGGCAGCGTAGGCGCGTCCACCGCATCTGGCGTGGTCTCGGCCAGCTCTTCAATGTCGTTGGCGGTATCCAGCTGCTCCAGATGCCCGAGCTGTTTTTCCAGCTTGTCGAGCAGCCGGCGTTCCCAGCGAAAGTATTCCGTGGTGCCGGGCTTGGGAGCCTGGTCCAGGCCGAATAAGACCGGTGCTTCTGTATTTTCCAGCAGATGCTCGAACAGTGCCGGGTGATCCGCTTCGTCTTCCAGGGTCACCAGCCAGAGCGCCGCGTCCGGAAACGCCGGGTAGTCCATCAGCCGCTCGGGATCTCCCGAGAAGCTGACGTCCAGGCCAAATTTTCCGGTCGCCGCCTGCAGCCGATGCCGTTGCAGCACCACATCGGACACAATCCCGACGCCAGGCCGGCCGTGAGGGCCGGCCATCACCGGTTCCCGGTCAGCCGCTTGATGGTGTCAAGCAGCTCAGTTTCCTGGAACGGCTTGCCAAGGTACTCGTTGACCCCGATGGCCAGAGCACGTTCCCGGTGCTTTTCGCCTGTCCGCGAGGTGATCATGCAGATCGGCGTATCTTTCAGGTTGTCGTCGTGGCGCACAAAGCTGGCCACTTCGAAACCATCCATACGGGGCATTTCGATATCGAGCAGGATGATGTCCGGCCGGTGGTCCTGAAGCTGGGCAACGGCGTCGAGACCATCTTTGGCGGTCACCACTTCCATGCCATTGCGCTCCAGCAGACGGGAGGTCACCTTGCGCACCGTAACGGAGTCGTCCACCACCATAACCGTCGTGGCTTTTTCCTCGTAGCGGGCGCTGTCCCGTGCCTTTTCCAGATTCGCCAGGCGCTGGCGTTCGGACAGGATGTCGGAGCGGATCATCGCCGGCAAGTCGAGGATTACAACCACGTTGCCGTCACCGAGAATGGTGGCACCGGAAACGCCCCGGACGGAACTGAACTGCGGCCCGAGGGATTTAACCACGATTTCCCGGCTACCCATCAGCTGGTCCACCTGCAGAGCCATGGGCTGCTCCGCGCCGCGCACCAGAATGACCGGCAGTGGCAGAGCCTGGCCCTGAAGCTTGGGCTGGTGGTCACTGTTGAGCAGGCTGCCCAGGTACTGCAGGCGATACTGCTGGCCGGCATACTCGTACATGGGGGCGTCTGGCTTGTAGTACTCTTCCAGCTCGTAGGTGCTGACCCGGACAATACCTTCGATGGTGTTGAGCGGGATGGCGTAGAAATCTTCCCCGGTGGACACCATCAATGCCCGGTTGACCGACACGGTGAACGGCAGGCGTACGGTGAAGGTGGTGCCACGGCCCAGGGCGGAATCGATGTCGAGGCTGCCGCCGAGCTGTTTGATTTCGCTGGCAACCACGTCCATGCCCACGCCACGACCGGAAATCTGGGTAACCTGCTGGGCGGTGGAGAAGCCCGGCTGCAGAATGAACTGCAGGATTTCCCTTTCCGAGAGGTCTTCGTCGGCGCGCATCAGGCCCTGGCGAACGGCCTTGTCGCGGATAACGTCGGACGGAATGCCTTTACCGTCGTCCATCATCCTCAACACCACATCACCGCCTTCCCGGGTCAGGGACAGAACCACTTCACCTGTGGCCGGTTTGCCTGCCTTGGTGCGGTCTTCCGGCGTTTCGATGCCGTGGTCCAGCGCGTTGCGGAGCATGTGCTCAAGCGGCGCGACCATCCGCTCCAGAATGTTCCGGTCCATTTCCCCTTCAGCATTGCGTACGTCGAAATCGACTTTCTTGCCGAGTTCGCCACTGATCTGGCGCACGATGCGGCGCAGACGGGGCACCATGGAGGAGAACGGAATCATCCGGGTCTTCATCAGACCTTCCTGGAGTTCCGTATTGATTCGTGATTGCTGAACCAGCAGGGTTTCGGTGTCCCGAACCCGCTCGGACAGGGTTTCACGCAAATCAGCAAGGTCCGAAGTGGATTCGCTCAGGGCCCGTGACAGCTGCTGGATGGAGGAGTAGCGGTCCATTTCCAGCGGATCGAAATCGTCGCCGTAGTCCGGCCCGTGCTCCTGCTCGGCCCGGAACAGGATCTGCGCTTCGGTTTCGATATCCATGCGCCGCAGCTGTTCCCGCAGACGTTCGATGGTGGCGGCCATTTCGTCCAGGGTGTAACTGAAATCACTGCTCTGTTGCTCCAGGCGACCCCGGGTAATACTGGTTTCACCGGCCAGGTTAACCAGCTCATCCAGCAGCGGTGCCGATACCCGAATGGTTTCCTGGGCGGCTCTCTGTGCATCGGCGGCTTTCTTGCGCGCCTGGGCCGCGGATTTCTCCGGTTTCGCAGGTGCCGGAACCGGTTTGGTCGGGGCTGGCTCCGCAGTGGAGGCCTTTGGCACCGGCGCGGGTTCTTCGCGAACCGGTTCGGGTGCTTTCTCCGGCTGCGGGGCAGGTGCCGGTGCGCCGGATTCAAAGCGTTTGCGGATATCCGCCACCAGCGCGATGATGGCATCGTGATCGCCGGTGATGGCCTGCCATTGCTCCTCGGTTGGCGCGTTACCGCCCAGATCGATCAGGCGGGTCTCGAAAGCATGAGCCTTGTCGCCAAGCTCGGAGAGCTGGGACAGACGGGCGCCGCCTTTGAGGGTATGCAATGCCCGTTGTGCTTCCCGGTTGAAGTGCTCATTGGCCGGCTCACGACGCCAGTCATCGAGTAGCTGCTCCAGCTGGTCCATGATTTCGCCAGCTTCTTCCAGGAAGATTTCGAGCACTTCCGGATCCACGGAGTCCGCTTCAGCCGTTTCTGGCTGTGGCGATTCTGTTCCGGATGTGTCCTCCGCTGGTGCGGTAGTGCGCAACGCGTCGATCAGGGCCGTGTCGGCATCGGGCTTGCGACTGTCTTCCAGCGCATCAAGCATGGATTTCAGGCTGGCCGCGGCGCGGTCACTCAGGCCAAGCATGGCCGACTGGCCCCGGTCGCCGGCAATCAGCTGGTCCAGGGCGTCGGCCCAGGCTTCGGCCAGATCCGCAATCGGGTCGACATCCGACAGTCGCGCGCCGCCCTTCAGGGTGTGCAGTTCCTGCTGCAGGCGGGTAATGCCAGCCAGTTCCTCCGGCTCCTCACGCCACTGGTCGAGGCACTCGGTAATGGCCTCGTGGATTTCCAGGCCTTCGTCCAGGAAGATGCCAACCAGATCGTCGTCGGTGGCGTCTTCCAGGCTCTCGCTAAGGCTGGACGCGGATTCTTCGGATTCTGCCGCCGGCTGTTCACTGATTTCCAGTTCTTCCAGTTCGCTAACGTCGCGCTCACCCGGCTCTGACTGCGGCGGTGCCTCCGAAGGCAGGGATTCGCCGCGCAGAATGGCCTGAACCTGATGCACCAGTTCTTCGGCTGGCGGGCACGGCTTCTGGGTCGCCACCTGCTCTACCATCTGAGCCAGGCGGTCGTGGCAGGCAAACAGCAAGTCGGTCATCTGACCGCTGGCTTCAAGCTGGCCTTCGGCCACTTTTTCGAACAGATCCTCAAGCACGTGAGTGAGATCGCCGATGGCCTCGACTCCGGCCATGCGGGCGCCACCCTTGAGGGTATGCACATCACGCTGCAGTTCGGCGGCAACCTCCCGGTTCGAGGGGTCTTCGCTCCAGGTATGCAGGGCACTGCCGGTGGAGTTGATCAGGTCGTAGGCTTCTTCCAGGAAAATGCCCACCAGTTCCGGGTCCAGATGGGACAGATCGGTGGCCTGGAGCTCTTCCTCCTCTGCACCTTCAGTTTCTTCGGTGCTTTCCTCGAGCTCGGGCTCCGGCAGGGTCAGCTCTTCGTCTTCCGGCTCCGCAGAGTCATCGGTGTGTACATCGGTTACCGGGCGAGTGCCGCGGGCGCCATCGATGTAGGCATGAATCTCGGTGATCAGATCCGGCGCGGGCCTCGGCGCCTCACTGGCTTCAAGTGCCTCGACCATGCCGGCAAGCCGGTCATGGCAGCGGAACAACAGGTCAGACAGAGTGTCATTGATCGAGAATTTCTGCTCGGTCAGTCCTTCAAACAGGTTTTCCAGTTCGTGGGACAGGTCACCCACGGCCGGAATGTCGGCCAGTCGGGCGCCACCCTTGAGGGTGTGCAGGTCACGCTGGAGCAACCGCAGGAGGTCCAGGTTTGAAGTGTCCTCGCTCCAGCTGTACAGGGCTTCCGCGGTGCTGTCAATCAGGTCGCGGGCTTCCTCCAGGAAGATTGCTGCCAGCTCGTCGTCCATGGCCTGATCGTCTTCAGACGTTTCCGGCAGTGGCGGCGTTTCTGTCAGCTCAGGTTCTTCTGTTGCCTGCTCCAGTTCATCCATTTCCAGGCTGAGGTCGATCTCTTCCAGATCCTCGGTGAACTGCTGCTCGAACTCATCCGGTTCTGCGGGCTCGGCTGCGGTTGCCTGTGCCAGCGCCTCAAGTTCCTGAATCAGTTCCTGGCTGGGTTCAGTAGCCAGCCCGGCCGCCACCTGATCCATCATGTTAATCAACTGCTCATGGCCGGCGCGCAGGGTCTGGAATACATCATCGCCCGGCGGCAGGCCCTGCTCTGAAATCGCGGTGTAGGTGCGGGTCAAAGCGGCGGCCAGTTCGGCAACATCGGGCAGATTGGCGTCCGTCGCACCCTGGGTCAGTTGCTCCAGTTCGGCACGGAGGGTTGCCAGTGCCTCGTCCTGCTGCGGGTTTTCAGACCAGCGATCGAGAATGCTTTCGGCATCCAGAACGATATCCAGGCCTTCACCCAGGAACAGCTGTACCAGCTGTGACGACGATTTCCTGGCGGGTTGTTCGTCGTCTGCCTGGGCATGGCTGGTGAGTGTCTGCTCACACACCTGGTGCAGGCGCTCAAGGTACTCGTCGGTGCCTGCCAGCGGTGCCTGGGGATTCTCCCGAATCTGGGCAAGCCCTTGGGTCAGGAAGCCCGCCGCATCACTGATCAGCGCCAGTACGTCGCGGTCTGCCCGTTTGTTCTGAGCCCGGGATTCTTTGATAAAGCGCTCAAGCGGCGTAATGACTTCCGCAATCGGCGCGATACCGGCGGTGTTGGCACTGCCTTTCAGGGTATGCAACGCCCGAGAGAGATCGTCCGTGTAGGCGGCGGTGGCTTTGTCGCCCGCAGCCTCCAGGTATTCCTTGATGGTCTGCAGATGGGTCTCGGTTTCGTTCTCGAAGATATCCAGCAGCACCGGATCCACTTCGTCTTCTCCGGGCAGGGCATCATACTCAATGCTGTCTTCCGGAGTGACGGTACCGGCCGTTGTTTCCTCTGCAGACTCTGTGTCGGTGTCCACCAGCGGCATGGCGGTGGCATCGGGAATTTCGCCATTGGCCAGGGCATTGGCCCGCGCCTCCATGGCAGATGTGTTCAGGCTCGGCGCCTGGCGTTTCTCAAAATCGGTGACCAGCGCCGGCACCGAATCGGTGACATCCTGAAGCAGCTGGGCAATATCATCATTCATGAACACGCTGCCGTCGATCACCCGGTTCAGCATGTTCTCGACCGACCACGCCAGCTCCCCGATCACGGTAGCGCCAACCATCCGGCCACTGCCTTTCAGGGTATGAAAGGCCCGCCGAACTTCTGCCAGGGCACTGCGGTCATCGTGCTGACGTAGCAGCATGGGCAGGTATTCGCGAATGGTGTCGAGTACCTCGCCAGCTTCCTCAATAAAGATCTCGAGGATTTCGTCATCAATGAGATCGTCACTGTCGTCCGCTTCTTCAACTTCGCTCGTTGGCGCGGTAGCGGGCGTTTCGGGCATTTCGATTTCGTGCTCGGCGGCGGCCTCGTCTGCAGTTTCTGCTTCGCCTGTGGTCTCTTCGGCCACCTGTCCGGTTTCTGCGCGTCGGGTCGTTGCCAGCGCTTCAGCCTGTTCAATCAGCTCGTTGACGTCGCCACTGGTCTCGCCGTTCCGGAAGTCCTCAATCAGGGAAGGAATACGGGCGTTGACCTGGTCCACCAGGGTGAACATGTCATCGGTCGGTTTGATGGTCTGGTCGATGACCCGATTGAGCAGATTTTCCACCGACCACGCCAGTTCGCCGATGCTGGTGGCGCCGACCAGGCGGCCACTACCTTTGAGGGTATGGAAAGCCCGGCGAACTTCAGTCAGAGCTTCGCGATCGTCGTGATCCTGGCGCAACCTCGGATAGAACTCGTGGATGGTCTGCAGAACTTCTTCCGCTTCCTCAACAAAAATGCCGAGTATTTCATCATCCAGCAGCTCGGCATCAGAGGTTTTGGCCTCTGGTGCGGTGGTCTCTTCGGCGCTGGCCTCAGGTTCTTCAGCCACGGGTACTTCAGCCGGGGCCTCTTCGGTTTCTTCCGTCAGGCTCCAGGTGGGCTCCTGTCCGACCGGGAAGCCGAGACTGGCGAGGCTGTCTTCGGCCACGCGCAGGATAGCGTCGTTATCGCTGATGCCATCTGCCAGTCTCTCCAGGTAATACTCGATACTGGTAACGGCATCGGCCAGGGTGTCGAGCTGTTTCCAGTCCGGAACCTGTTTGTTGCTGAGCAGTACGTCGGTGACGTAACGCTCGGCTGAGGCGAGCATATCGGCAACGCGATCCAGTGGCACCAGGCTCAGACCGCCACGGATACTGTGCAGGAGTCCGGGTACGTGTTCGATTTCACGGGCATCCCACTGGGAGGCAATGAAATTGACGATGGCGGATTTAACCTGCTCCAGGGTATTCCGGGATTCGCGGATCAGCGCTTCGCTGGCCTCTCCGAGTTCACGGGAGCCCATGTTGATGGCGGAGGCTTCCTCGGCCGAGCCGGAAGACTGCTCCGGGCGTCGCTCGCTGTCGAGACCAGCCAGACTGGCCTCCACGTAAAGCACGGCACCGGCAATGTCCATCAGGGTGCCATCGTCGACCACTTCGGCCTGCTGGCAGAGTTTTTCTACCAGTTCAATCTGTTCGGTGACGACCTTCCGGGGAATGCCAAGACCAAGAACGGCCAGGGTGTTGGCAACCTGACGCAGGCCGGGCAGTAACTCGTCCAGTTCGCTGTTCTGACGAAATTCGGCCCGCACAAACAGGTCAAGCTGATCTTTCAGTCGAGCCAGTTCTTCGTTGAGGGCACTGACCACGGAGTGGATGGCGTCCCGGCCTGGACCGGATACCCGGTTGCGGGCCGCATCCACGTCGTCTTCCGAGGGCAGGGCGCTATCCAACTGATAGGCCTGACGCAGTGCCTGAACCTGAGGGCGATCGAGATCCCGGGCGCGGGCGACGTAATACAACAGGTGTTTGAACAGCGCTTCCGGAACCGGCTGCTGAAGGATATCCGCATGTTCGTCGGTGAGCCGGCGGATCTCGGAATCCAGTTCCCTGAGCAGGGATTTGACGGCGGTGTTCACCGGGTTGACCCGGGCTTGCAGAGTGTCGACAAAGGCGCTGGCCGCTTTCCAGAGTTCGCCCCGGGGCGTTTTCTGGCACAGGCGCACCAACCGCTGGATTACCTTCTGCATGTAATCGAAATGGGCGTCGAGGTCCGCCTCGCGAACCACGC
This sequence comes from Marinobacter sp. LM1, assembly GCF_042763285.1. NCBI lineage: Bacteria > Pseudomonadati > Pseudomonadota > Gammaproteobacteria > Pseudomonadales > Marinobacteraceae > Marinobacter > Marinobacter sp. LM1. The sequence goes on along the minus strand of NZ_CP114373.1, from coordinate 4,180,944 downwards.
CAGCAAGGGCAAACTGGTACATCTGGCGCAGCTTGCGCAGGTGGCCCAGGACTTTTGGATCGTGCAGGCGTTCAGACACCTTGCCGCTGACCCTCATCTGTGAAGCAGAGAGATCCGGCTTGAACAGGGAGGTGTCGGACAACAGGGAGTCGCCCCGGGCGGCCCGGAGATCGTTGAGCAGCGGCAGCAGAACCATGGGAAAGTCATCGCTGCTGCTGCCAATGTGCTCCAGATACTGTGGCAGCTGTAGAATGGCCTGCATCAGCACGTTGACGGCATCGTCAACGCTGGTCACGGTTTCGTTGAGAATGGCCTGGGTCAGTTTTTCCATCTCTTCGGTGAGCAATGCTGCACCGTAGAGTTCCACCATTTGCAGGGTACCGTGTACCTGGTGAAGGTAATTCAGGCAGAAGCGCAGGCGCGCAGTGTCGTCGCGATTCTCGACATACGCTTCAAGTGCATGCTGGCCCTGGGTCAGCGTGTCCTGTATCTCTCCCCGAACCCAGTCGAGGGCGATGCTGTCATGGTGATTGCCCATAACCACTCCGGTTATTCTTCGTCGGACTGGCGCTTGATCCACGCCAGTACATGTTCCGAGGGAACCCTCTGCAGGCCCGGTGGCTGCCAGTCGGTCAGTTCACCCTGGCCAAGCACCAGTAACCCCCCCGGTGCCAGACGCTCTGCGAGCCGTTTGACGATCTCCCGTCGGCGCCAGCGACGGAAGTAGATCAGCAGGTTCTGGCAGAAGATAATGTTCATCCCGTGCATGGGGGCTTTATCCAGATCCAGAACATTGAGCCTGGTAAAGCACACCCGGTCACGGATGCTGTTCACAATTTCTACGGTATTCCGCTCCGAGGGCCGGAAATACCTGGCTTTCAGGTCTTCTTCCATTCCCAGCAACTTGCGGGCATTAAACCGGCCCTGGCGCGCTTTTTCGATGGCCGGCTGACTGATGTCCGAGCCGGTTACGCCGAAGAGCGGTTGCACGCCCAACTGAGCCATGCCCTCGTTCAGGATCATTGCGAGCGTGTAAGGCTCCTCGCCGGTGGAGCAGCCAACACTCCAGGCCTCCAGGGCCCGCTTCCTGAACTGTTCCCGGGGACGGGTAAGCACATAATCCGCCACCAGCCGGAAGGCGTCCGGGTCCCGGAAAAACCGGGTTTCCTGAACAGTGAGCCGGTCTACCAGTGTGGCCCACTCCCTGACAGCATCCGGGCCGGATACGATTTTCTCGTAATAGGCCTGGTAGCTGCTGCAACCGATTTCGCGCATCCGGATGCCAAGATTGGTTTCCAGAAACGAGCGCCGTTCGGTGGTCAGGGTTATGCCGGTGCGGTGCTCCAGCAAGGTCTGCCACTGGCTGAACTGCGCGTCGTCCATATCCGGCAGACGGCGCAGTGACCAGATGCCTTCGGCGGGTGACAGTTGGTTATGCGTATGCGCCATAGACCGTCATCTGCCCCGGGCCGGTGATCAGCTGACCACCGGTACGTCGCTGTTTTCCTCTTCTTCCTGATTGGCCATTTCCTCATCCGGCAGGGTGAAGCCGGCAACGGAGGACCGCAGCTCGGAGGCCATTTCTGCCAGGTTACCGATAGACTTCGCGGTAGCGTTGGTACCGGAGGAAGTCTGGGAGGTGATTTCCTGGATAACGTTCATGGTGTTGGAAATGTGCGCCGCAGAGGATGACTGCTGACGGGCGGCGTTGGAGATGTTCTGGATCAACTCCGCCAGGGACATGGATACGTTCTCGATTTCCTCGAGGGCGATACCCGCGTCCTGGGCCAGTCGGGCACCACGGACCACCTCGGCGGTGGTGTGTTCCATGGAGATAACCGCTTCGTTGGTATCAGACTGGATCGTCTTAACCAGGGCTTCAATCTGCTTGGTTGCTGCAGAGGAACGTTCCGCCAGGCGCTGAACTTCGTCCGCAACCACCGCGAAGCCCCGACCCGCGTCACCGGCCATGGAGGCCTGGATTGCCGCGTTCAGGGACAGGATGTTGGTCTGGTCGGCAATGTCGTTGATCAGGGATACGATATCGCCGATTTCCTGGGAGGATTCACCCAGACGCTTGATCCGCTTGGACGTTTCCTGGATCTGCTCCCGGATGTTATCCATGCCGCGAATGGTGTTCTGTACCACTTCTGCGCCTTTCTTCGCGATCGCAACCGACCGCTCCGCAACCGCGGAGGATTCGGCGGCGTTCGAGGATACCTGGTCGATGGACACGGCCATCTCGTTAACCGCAGCGGAGGCGCCGGCAATTTCCTGGGCCTGGTGCTCGGATGCATCGGCGAGGTGCATGGCCGTGGCCTGAGTTTCCTGGGCGGCGGAAGCTACTCGTACCGCAGTACCACGAATGGCCTGTACCAGGCCGCGCATCTGGTCGATCGCGTAGTTGATGGAGTCGGCGATGGCACCGGTGAAGTCCTCGGTTACCGTGGCCTCTGTGGTCAGGTCACCATCGGCCAGATCGGCCAGTTCGTCCAGCAGTCGCAGGATCGCGTTCTGGTTCTGTTCGTTCTGCTCCTGGGTGGTGGCCAGACGCTCCTGGGCGTCGCGGTACAGGGCAAGACCGATAAAGACAACAATCGCAACCATGGCGGCCAGGATGGCGAAGGCCAGGGTCGGGCTGATCAGACGGGAACTGGACTGGGTAGCGAAGTTGTCGGCCAGAGTCGACAGTTCGGCCAGCAGGTTCTCGGAGTTCTGGAAGATGTCACTTGCGGCGGTACGAACCTTGAAGAGGTCGGGAGAGGCTTCAAGGATCGCGTCTACGTTCTGGGAAACGAACTGGAACAGCTCGTCAACCGCTTCCAGACCATAGATGGCGTCTTCGTCCGCTACGCGGGAGATGCCCATGGCGGGATTGCCATTGAGCTGGCCGTCAAGAACCCGGCCGAACAGGCTGGCGTCCCGGCCGAAACGGTCGGCCGCGATAACGGCGTCTTCGTCACCGGACAGTACGTTGTTAACGGAGCGGACAATACGCTCTGCCAGCAGCGACTGACGCTGGGCCAGAGAGATCTGTTCGGCAGGTGCACCGTTATCCAGCAGAATCTGAACGATGTCGTCGTATTCCACCTGCAGCTGGGGAATGGTTTCGTTCAGGGTCCGGGCTACTTCGTGCAGGCCGAGTACTGCATCACGGGTGGAGAGGATGCTGTCGGCGTTTTCACGAACGGTGTTCCAGTGTTCCTGTACGCCACTTTGCTGGGCCAGTTCACTGGGCGGGAGGCCGGTTTCCGGGTTGCCCTCGGTCACGTTGGTCCAGAGCTGCTGGAACTCATCCCGCGAACGACGGAGTTGGTCGAAGGCTTCGGCGGTACCACCGGCGGCCTCGGTCGCGTTCTTCGCGATCTCCTGGGAGAGTACCCGCATTTCCGCGGTGTTGGCGATGTACTGCTGGTCGTGCTGACTGTCCTGGTTAATGATGAACAGTACCACAACGAGCAGGACGGTAAGTGCAATCAGCGCTGCGATCAGGCCGGCAACCAGTTTGTTGCCTCCCTGTCCCATACTGAGTCTTCCGGCTCTGTTTTTCATTTTCTGGCTCCCGGCCTCTTTCTTCTGGAAATGGCAAGTATGTGTAGCGGGTTTCAGACGGTCAGGGTGATGTTCCTGCCAGTACCATCACCCTTACCACTGTGCAACATCAAGAAAGCGTTCGTCTTCCACCAGATCGGCGGCTGAGAACACTTTCCAGACCTCCTCATTACGCTCGTAACCGCCGCTCACAAACGGACGAACGCTGTCGGGCACCCCGTCGGGGGTGGCCCTGAAACTGTCTTTGGCGAAGTACTGCATGCCCAGTACGCTGTCGACGACCAGGCCACTGAATACGTCGCCCTGCTCAACCACCAGAACCCGCCGTTCACGCAGGCTGCGGGAAGAGCGGGGCACATCGAAAAAGGTGGCGAGATCGACCAGGGGTAACAGGCGGCCGCGAACATTGGCCGCTCCCATCAGGAACGACCGAACCCCCGGAACATGGGTGAACCGGGGTACATGCAGGATTTCGGTAACTTCGCCCATGGGGGCAACGTAGCGCTCGCCCGAGAGAATAAAACCGATGCCGTTCCAGAGTTCAACGGCTTCCTGTTGTTCCGGCAGACCGGCGGCCATGGACCGGCTGCGCTGGGCGATATCCGTCAGAACGGCAAAAGGGGCGGCCTGGGCGGACATGCGTACTCCAAGGTTGGGGATCAGGCAATCAGGCTGTTGATTGTTTTGATCAGGTCGTCTTCGTTAACTGGCTTGACCAGATAACCCTTGGCACCCTGGCGGGTTCCCCACACCCGGTCAGTTTCCTGATCCTTGGTGGTTACGATCACAACCGGGATGGAAGCGGTTTCCGGCGCACGGGTCAGCTGGCGGGTCGCCTGAAAGCCGTTCAGGCCGGGCATGACAACATCCATCAGCACCAGATCCGGAGTTTCCGCGCGGGCCTTGGCCACACCATCGGCGCCATTATCTGCGGTCAGCACTTCGTGCTTGTGTTTTTCCAGAATGGTGGAAATCTTCTTAACTTCAGTTGGCGAGTCGTCAACAATCAGAATGCGGGCCATGGTTTCCTCGATGGTTCTGTGTGTCAGCAGGGGTTACTGTTCCGCCTGAGGCATGTATTGGCGGATGGTGTTAAGCAGCTCATCCTTGCTGAACGGTTTGGTCAGATACTGGTCCGAGCCTACGATTCGGCCTTTTGCCTTGTCGAACAGGCCGTCCTTGCTCGAAAGCATGATAACCGGCGTCTTTTTAAAGGAGGAATTGTTCTTGATCAATGCGCAGGTCTGGTAGCCGTCCAGGCGGGGCATCATGATATCCACAAAAATGATGTCCGGCTGGGAGTCGGCAATCTTGGCCAGAGCGTCAAAGCCATCTGTGGCAGTGATAACCTCACAGCCAACCTTTTTAAGAAGGGTTTCCGCGGTGCGACGAATGGTCTTGCTGTCGTCAATCACCATGATCTTCAGGTTCTCGAAGTTGTCATCCATTGTCCAACTGCCTTGCGCTCTAGCGACTGTCGTTATTTTCAAACGGGGGTTTTAACACAAACGTTAAGGTTGTTCTATAAACCCCGCTCATTTATAGAGTATCCATGGCCGGATAAAAAGTATTAGTTTGTGACCAAATGTACTTCTGCCGCTGCCATCACGGATTTATCTGCAGATTTCTCCGGATGCATTCACGGCTCGGGTACAATACCATCTGACCTCTCAGCATAGCACTTTATAACCGGTCCGCTCTGCTGACCGGTTCGTGTTTTCTTACCGACAGTTCCAGGAGACGCTATGACAATCCGGCTGGGGATCGTGATGGATCCCATTCAGAATATTCACTTCAAGAAAGACAGTTCTCTGGCCATGCTGCATGCCGCCCAGAAACGTGGCTGGGAAATCGAGTACATGGAACTGCCGGATCTCTATCTCGCAGGCGGCCAGGCCCGGGCTAACACCCGTGGGCTGACGGTGCACATGGATCCGGACAACTGGTACAGCTTCGGCGCCAGTCAGGATCGTGCGCTGGGTGACCTCGACGTCATTCTGATGCGGCAGGACCCACCGGTGGACCGGGAGTTCCTGATGGCCACCTATATACTGGAATCGGCGGAGCAGCAGGGCGCTCTGGTGGTCAACCCGGCGGCCACCCTGCGGGACTGCAACGAAAAACTGTTTGCCACCCAGTTTGAAGATCTGACACCGCCGCTGATTGTGACCCGCTCTGCCCAGCGTTTCCGGGAATTCTATGCCGAACATGGTGACATCATCATGAAGCCGGTGGACGGCATGGGTGGCCGCTCGATATTCCGGGTCAAGGAAAACGATGCCAATCTCGGGGTCATCATCGAAACCCTCACCAATTATGGCAGCCATCAGGCTATGGCCCAGAAATTCATCCCTGAAATCACCGAGGGTGACAAGCGTATTCTGCTGATTGAGGGCGAGCCGGTACCCTATGCCCTTGCACGCATTCCGTCGCACGGTGAGAATCGCGGCAACCTGGCCGCCGGAGGTCGTGGTGAGGGCCGGGAGCTGACCGAGCGTGACCGTCAGATCTGTGCCCGGGTAGCGCCGGTGATCAAGGAAAAGGGCCTGATGTTCGTGGGGCTTGATGTCATTGGTGACTATCTCACGGAAATCAACGTCACCAGCCCCACCTGCATTCGTGAGCTGGATGCGGCGTTTGGCATCGACATTGCCGGCATGCTGATGGACGCCATCGAGCGACGTCTGGCCAGAGACTGAAGACCGATCACAGCTTTTGAGCGCACAAGGAGACTCAGGAACCGTCATGGCAACCCAGGTTAGCGATTTCGATCGGTTTTCCTTCACCCTGTTTATGGCATTGGCCGTTCATGCCATGTTGGTGTTGGGGATTACCTTTGCCCCGGAATCGCCCCGGTCTTCGGCTCAGACCATGGAAATTACCCTGTCCCAGTTCAACGATGAGCAGGCGCCGGAGAAAGCCGATTTTCTGGCCCAGACCAGTCAACAGGGCAGTGGCTCGGAAGAGCAGGCCATGGTAATGACCTCGCCCAATCCCTCCGAGATCAGTCAGCCGGATCTGGCTCAGGTGCAACCCGAGCCACAGACCACCACCCGGCCTCAGCCGCAACAGGAGCGGGCGGTCGTCCAGACCGAGACTCGCACCGAGCGCCAGGCGTCAAGGCCCGAGGAGCGAACCGAGCCCCAGGAAGAGCCCTTGCCCCTGAGCGAGAAAAAGAGCCTGATGGAGCGCAGCCTGGAGATTGCCAGCCTGGAGGCGCGGTTTGACGCACAGCAGCGGGCCTATGCCCGCAAACCCCGGGTAATGCGGGTAACGGCAGCCTCGACCCTGAAGTCCAGCAACGCCTGGTATGTGCAGAACTGGGTGAGCAAGGTGACCAGGGTGGGTAACATCAACTATCCCACCGAAGCCAGGCAGGCAGGCATCTACGGCACCCTGCGCATGCTGGTTTCGCTGAAGAAAGATGGCACAATCAAGGAAGTGGCAATCCTCCAGTCCTCCGGCAGCACGGTGCTGGATGATGCCGCAATCCGAATTGTGCGTATGGCCGCTCCGTTTGCGCCTTTCCCGGAGGAAATGCGTCAGGACGTGGACGAACTGGAAATCATACGCACCTGGTCATTTCAGAGACGGGGGCTTACATCAGGATGACGGCCGAACACGACACCACAGGCAGTCTCAGGCACCACTTCCTGGTGGCTTCGCCCTGGTTGGCTGATCCCCGCTTTCACGGTGGGGTGATCTACCTTTGCGAACACTCGGAGGAGGGCGCGCTGGGGCTGATGATCAATCAGCCGCTGGATATCCACCTGGGTGAGATCCTCGAGCAGCTCGACATGCACGGCGGGGAGCTGGACCTGCCGGTATACACCGGCGGGCCGGTTCAGCCAGAGCGCGGCTTTGTTCTGCACTCGCCGGGCCGGCAGTGGCAGAATACCGCGCGAGTCACCGATGGGGTGTTCTTGACCACCTCCCGGGATATTCTGGAAAGCATTGGCCGGGATGAGGGGCCGGAATCGTTTCTGGTGGCACTGGGTTACTCTGGCTGGGGCGAGGGTCAGCTGGAGGAAGAGCTGGGCAGCAATGCCTGGTTGACCTGCCCTGCCAGCACCGACATTCTGTTCCGCACGCCGGCAGACCAACGTTACCAGGCGGTACTCCGCCTGATGGGCATTGATCTGAACCAGCTCAGTGATTCGGTGGGTCATGCCTGATCCCGGTAACCGTCGACTACTGGCCTTTGATTTCGGCACCCGGCGTATCGGGGTGGCGTCAGGGCAGGAAATGCTCGGAACCGGCCAGCCCCTGGCCATGCTTCCGGCCAGGGACGGGATCCCCGACTGGCAGCAGATCGAGGCGCTGCTGGCGGACTGGCAGCCGGATATTGTCCTGGTCGGCCTGCCTCTGAATATGGATGACACCGAAAATGAGATGTGCGCGCGGGCCCGCAAGTTCGGCAAGCGTTTGCACGGCCGCTACCATGTCACGGTCGAAATGGTGGACGAACGACTCACCAGCTACGAAGCCAAGGGCGAGGTGATGGCCGGTGGTGGCAGCCGCGATTTCGGCCGCCACGGCGTCGATGACCGTGCCGCCGTGCTGATACTGGAAACCTGGTGCCGGGAGCAGGCCGGCTGATCTGATAAACGAGGCTGTAATGACCGCATTGCTTGATATAGACCAGCTGCTCGACACCTTGGAATCCGGCCTGCGTCAGATTCTCCAGGCGCGTGGCGTGGATGACCCGGTGCTGATCGGAATCAGGACCGGCGGTGTCTGGCTGGCGGATGTGTTGGGGAAGCGCCTGGGTATTGCCCAGCCTTTCGGAGAGCTGGACATCTCGTTCTACCGGGATGACTTCAGCCGCATTGGTCTGAACCCCCGGGTGATGCCGTCCAGTCTGCCGTTTGATACCGAAGGCCGGGACATCATCCTGATCGACGACGTGATCATGAGTGGCCGGACGATCCGGGCTGCCATGAACGAAATATTCGACTACGGCCGTCCGGCCAGTATCATACTGGCCACGCTGATCGATATGGGCGCCAGGGAGCTACCAATCCAGCCGGATGTGGTGGGACGGGCTCTGACGCTGGAAGCCCATCAACGAGTGAAACTGCGTGGCCCCGAGCCACTGCGCATTGAAGTACAGGAATCCGGGCAGTAAACCTTCCCAACTGATAACAGGCGAGCCATGACCGCGAACGACCCTTCCCCGAACCACTTGCAGCTGACCCGGGATGGTCAGTTGCGGCATTTCCTGACGCTGGATGGCCTGGGCCAGCCACTGCTCACGGATATTCTCGACACCGCCGACTCCTTTATTGAGGTGGGAGAAAGAAGTATCAAGAAAGTGCCCCTTCTCAGAGGCCGCACCGTAGTCAACCTGTTCTTTGAATCCAGTACCCGGACCAGGAGTACGTTCGAACTCGCGGCCAAGCGCCTGTCTGCCGACGTCCTGAACCTGGATATTTCTACCTCAGCTACCTCCAAGGGTGAATCCCTGTCCGATACCCTGCTTAATCTGGAGGCCATGGCTTCGGATATGTTCGTAGTGCGTCATTCCCAGAGCGGCGCGCCGCATTTCATAGCCGAGAGTGTGACCCCGGGCGTTGCCATCATCAATGCCGGTGACGGCCGTCACGCCCATCCCACCCAGGCGATGCTGGACATGCTGACCATCCGTCAGCACAAGGGCCGATTCGAAGGCCTGAAAGTTGCCATTGTCGGGGATGTGCTGCACTCCCGGGTGGCGCGCTCGCAGATTCGTGCTTTGAATGTGCTGGGCGCGGAAGAGGTGCGGGTGATTGCTCCCGGCACGCTGCTGCCCAGAGATGTCGAGGATCTTGGCTGTACCGTGGAATACGATATGGCCCGGGGCATGAAAGACCTGGATGTGGTGATCATGCTGAGGCTTCAGAAGGAGCGCATGGAAGGTGCCCTGCTACCCAGTGAACGTGAGTTTTACCGTCTGTACGGGCTGAATCAGGAAAAGCTGGGGCTGGCAAAGCCCGATTGCATCGTCATGCATCCGGGCCCGATCAACCGCGGGGTCGAGATTGAGTCGGCAGTGGCCGATGGGCCCCAGTCGGTCATTCTTAATCAGGTCACCAACGGTATTGCTATCCGGATGGCGGTGATGTCCATGGCCATGGGCGGTCAGATGGCGGAGCGTCAGCAAAGACAGCAGGAACAGCAGGAGGGCCGGGCATGACAGCATCAGCGAACTGGAATGAGGGCGGCCTGAAACTGACCGGCGGGCAGTTGTTTGAGCCGGGCAAGGGGTTGATCAGTAACCCGGGGCTGTTGGTGCGTAATGGTCGCATAGAGGCGGTTGGAGAGCAGGCCCAGGCAGCCGAGAGCGCCGCAACACTGGACGCCGCCGGGCAGGTGATCGCGCCCGGTTTTATCGACTTGTGCTGTAATCTCCGGGAGCCGGGCAATGGCCAGAAGGGCAATATTGCCTCGGAAACACGAGCCGCCGCCCATGGTGGTTTCACCACGGTCTGTGCCTCGCCGGAAACCTCGCCGGTCAATGATTCCGGTGCCGTGACCAATCTGATTCTCGACAGCGTGGCCTCCCGAGGTGTGGTTCGGGTGCTGCCGATCGGTGCCATCACCCGTGGCCTTGATGGCGATATGCTCAGTGATATGGCCGGCCTGAAAGCAGCCGGTTGCGTGGCGGTCGGCAATGGATCCCGGGGCGTGCGCAATGCCCGCATTCTGCGCCGGTGTATGGCCTATGCCCAGACCTTCGGACTGACCGTGATGTTCAGTCCGGAAAATACGGCACTGGCGGCCGATGGCTACGCCCATGATGGCCAGGTCACCACGCGTCTGGGGCTACTGGGTATTCCCGAGGTGGCCGAAACGGCCGCGGTTATGGAAATGCTACTGCTGGCAGAAGAGACCGGGGTGCGCCTGCACCTGAGCCAGCTGTCCTGCGCCCGCAGCGTCGAGATGCTGGCCCAGGCCCGGGATCGCGGCGTGAAGGTTACCGCCGATGTTGCCATGCACCAGTTGGTCTTCACCGAGTCGGCCCTGGCCGGCTTCGACAGTCGTTTTCATGTCCGGCCTCCCCTGCGCGGAGAATCCGACCGTCAGGCGCTGGTGGCCGGTGTGCGGGACGGCGTTATCGATGCAATTGTGAGTCAGCATCAGCCCCATGATTCCGCGGCCAAGCAGGCCCCGCTGCCCGCGACCGAGCCCGGGCTGTCAAGCATCGAGAGCGTGCTGTCCCTGGGTCTGGAGCTGGTACAGAATCATGAGTTGGAGCTGCCGGATTTGCTGCGGGCACTGACCGCCGGGCCGGCGGCTGTGCTGGGCCGGGAAGTGGCTCTGACGGCCGGGGCTGCCGCTGATCTTTGCCTGTTTGACCCGGATGGCCACTGGCAGCCTTCCGCAGCAACGCTGCTGTCGGCTGGGCGGCACGCTCCGGTTCTGGAACGAGCCCTGCCAGGGGAGGTGAAACTCACCCTGGTGGCAGGTCGCACCGCCTGGCAGGCTCCCGGAACACCACTTTGAAAAATGAGGCAGAGGTGGCTCCGCCTCTGTCGACATCATCACAGAACTCGCCGGTTTTGCTGAAAAACCCTTGATGGCAGGCACCTGAGCCAACGTATTCTATGACCTGACCCTCTACGGTCAGGTCATAGAATACGAGAGCCAGTCACCCGGATGTGACCGGCCCGACAATAAAAACTCAGGAGTCATCCCGTGAAATCAATCCGCTTTTCCCGCCGGCTCGCCATGGCGGCCGTCCTGTGTGCCAGCGTGGTGGCACCCTCCCTGGTTCAGGCCCAGGATGAAATCCTTGAGCGCAGTTTCTGTGTGTTTGACCCGGTTGGTGCCAATGGCCCGCTGTTTGCCATTACCAAGGAGTTCCAGCCGGTGGCCCTCAAGCGAGGCATCAAGCTGGAACTGCGTGCCTACACCGATGAAAAAGTAGCGGCCGAAGACTTCAAGGCCGGTCAGTGCGATGCCGTGTTGCTGACCGGCACCCGTGCCCGGGAATTCAACAAGTTTACCGGTAGCCTCGAAGCCATGGGGGCAGTGCCGGGTGAAGAAGAAATGCGCCTGTTGTACAACACCCTGAGCCAGCCCAAGGCCCGGCCGTTCCTGGTTGACGGGCCCTATGAGGTAGCCGGTGTCTTTCCTGCCGGGGCCATTTACCTGTATACCCGCGACCGGGCCATTGATTCGGTCGAGAAACTCCAGGGCAAACGCATCGCAACGCTGGATTACGACTCGGCCTCGGTGCGCATGGTCCGTCATGTCGGCGCATCGGTGGTTGGCTCCAACTCCGCCAACTTTGCCGGCAAGTTCAATAATGGCAGTGTCGACCTGGCCTATGCACCAGCCGTGGCCTATCAGCCTCTGGAACTCTATAAGGGCGTTAATTCCAAGGGTGGGGTGTTCAAGTATGCCCTGGCGTACATGAACTTCCAGGTCATTATTCATCGCGACCGTTTTCCGGAAGACGCCGGCCAGATGGTTCGGGATGAGTCCATCAAGCGGATTGATCAGGCCTACGAGATCATTGCGGAAGCGGAGTCCGGGATTCCTGCCGAGGTTTGGATGCACCCGCCCCGGGAAGATGTGGCCGAGTACGACAAGATGCTGCGCCAGGTTCGTCTTTCACTGTTGGAGGACGGGGTCTATGACGAGCGCGCCATCAAGTTGATGAAGGCGATTCGCTGTCGGGTGGATGGCTCCCGTTCGGAGTGCGCCTCCTGAGGCACTGAGCGGCCCGCATACAGAGCGGGCCGCAGGTGATCAGCGGATGGCGTCTTTCAGGGCCTTGCCGGCCTTGAAACCCACGGTCTTGCTGGCAGGGATCTGGATGCTTGCGCCGGTTTGCGGGTTGCGTCCGTTGCGGGCTTCCCGGCTGCGGATATTGAAGGTGCCGAAACCGATCAGTGTCACGTCCTCTCCCCGCGCGGCAGCCGCCGATACCTGGTCGGTAAACGCGTTGATTACCTCTCCGGCCTTTTCCCGGGTAAGCCCGGTTTTGTCGGCAATGGCAGCAGCAAGTTCAGGTTTGCGCATCGGATACTCCTGATTATTCGTTCTGATTGTTGTTGGTTATTGCCCCGGCCAGGCCGGAGGCTGAAGCAATCTATAGTGGCTTTGGGCTGAATCTGCAAACCTTCTTCGGTAACGATATGTTCCCGGAGGCGTCATTTGCGGGATCGGTCTCATAAACCCGGGGCGGAGTTCGTCATAATGAACGCCGGTTACAGACTGTAACAAACGGTGCAGTCCGCCCCCATCGTCTGGACAAAACACAAGAACAAAAGGTTGAAAGGTATGAAGGGTTTCCGGAGATCCCCGACAACATCATCTGGGCTTCGCGGCATGGCGGCGGCGTTGACTGCCGGTCTCTTGCTGAGCGGCTGCGGGGCGGTCAATAACATGATCTACAAGACCACGGGGGATGTCATGAAGGGCTTCTCCCGCAACCATACCGTCCCCTACCTCATGGAGTCGGACGATCTGGCTATGGGCTGCTCCATGAGCGAGGCTACCGCGCCGCTGTTGATGTCGTTTGGTCGGGTAACCAGTGAGCCAGACCAACTGGCTGTCATGCTTTACCTGTCTTCAGGCAGTTGTGCGGAAGAGCAGGCCAGGGAGCATGAGCTGGCAGGGTTGGCCGCCATGTACGCCATGGACGCGACCGCGGCGGAAGACGCCTTTATTCGCCAGAAGCGCGCCCATACGCTGGCCGCCCGCCGCTATCTGAAAGGCTGGCAGCACCATAACAGCCACTATGGCAACCCGGACGAAAGCGAGTGCCCGAATTTCGACGATGACATGGACGAGTTCATGTACATGGCCGGTTTGCTGTCCGGGCTGCAGGCGCTTAACGCCCAGATCCAGGCCACTTCCTCGGTGGGCGTTCCGTTCAATACCGGCTCCGTGGTGGGCCGTGCTACCCAGTGTCTGGATAACAAGAAATGGTGGGGCGCCCCCATGGGCCTGCGTGCCACGGTCTGGGCCATGATCCCGGGAACCCAGCCCCAGGGTGAAGATGCCTTCGAGCGCCTGGCCATTGCCGCGGAGCAGGGCGAGGAAGCTGGCGTCCGACTGGGCCATGTGTTCCAGGCCATTGCGGCCATGAACAAGAATGATGAAGCCCTGGTGAAGTCGGTTATCCGCGACCATGCTGAATCCCTTGAGGCCAATCCGGCTAACGAGGAATGGCGGTTTGTGGATGCCATGGCGACCAATATGCTGGTGGCGATTTCGGATCGGCTGTGGGTGGAAAACACCGGTCACCGCACCCCCATCGGGCAGTTCGGTGCTTTCTGGGATGACCAGCGTGAACCGGTCGAGACCATGGATCTGGACGACCTGTTGTAACCATCATCAAGCCGAGTAAGCCGATATGCCCCAGGGTGGTTTTCGTCGTAGTGGTCTGGAGTGGTTTTCATCGCTGCCGGCCTGTCTGTTGTTGCTGGCTGTGGTTCTGTTCTCCACCAGCAGTGATATTCATAACCAGATGTTGCGCGCTGGTGAGCAGCTCTGGAGTGGCTATTACAAGCTGCGCATCGACCCGGTACAACCGGAGTGCGACCTCAACCGGGATATTGAGGCAGAGGTCGCTCGGGAACTGGCTGAGCAAGCGCCGGCAGACGACCCGATGGCAGCACTGCTTGGCGCCCATGAAAAAGATCCCCGGGAAGTTCGTCTTGCCATAGAGCGCTCGGTGGCGGATTGCCGGGCCGCTCACGCCAGTTACGAAGACCTGCAGGACAAACTGACTCCCGGTGTGAAAGCCTATCGGGCGGTAGAGCTTTTTGTAGCCGACCTGATCGCGTTCGGGCTCACAGCCCAACGCTATGTTCTGGTGATTCTGGTGATGCTGTGTGCGGTGACCGCCACACTCACCCGCCATCACATTGCCATGCGAGCCATGGAGACCCGGTTGGACTACACCGTCTCCTATACCCTGCAAACCATTGCCAACGCCATGTTGCTGGGCTCGTCAGTGATCTTCCGGCAATCCAGCCTGGCCAGCAGCACCGCCGTATCCGGTGAGGAGCTGCTGCTGCACAATTTCTGGATTGTCGGCTTTGCCTGCCTGACGCTGGCGAGCCTCTATCGCCTGTTCCGCGTGCCCGACAATCTGGCGCCGGGGGGCAATCTGAATCAGGCGTTTCTGTCGGTTCCGCTTTATACCGTGATGTGTCTGATTTCAGGTACTTACTTCGCGCTGATCGGTCATTCCTCCGGTATCGGGATCTATCTGGGCAAGATGATGGAACTGGCCGACATGTTCCTGAATGTCGGGCTGTACGTGTGGGTGGGCATGATGCTGAAACAGACCCGCCTGGCGACTCTGGTTTTCAATATTTTCCGGCCCTGGCGTATGCCGCCGGAGATGCTGGCGGTGGTGGCCGTTCTGGTGGCGGCGGTGCCTACCGCCTATACCGGTGCTTCCGGTATTTTTGTGATTGCTGCCGGTGCTGTTATCTACAGTGAGCTCCGAGCGGCGGGCGCGCGCAGACATCTGGCCCTGGCGGCCACGGCCATGTCGGGCTCCCTGGGTGTGGTATTGCGGCCGTGTCTGCTGGTGGTGGTGATTGCCTACCTGAACCGAGAGGTGACGACCGATGAGTTGTTTGGCTGGGGCATCTGGGTATTCGTACTGACCGCCACCATGTTTGCGATGGTGGCTCTCACGGTGAACCGGCAGAGCCAGTTTGACCTTGCCCCGGCGGCCGATGCCTTTCCGGCGTCCATTCAGGCTTTGCGGCCATTGATTCCCTATGTGATCGTGATCGCTGCCGTAGTGCTGTTCTACCGGCTTGCCCTGGATGTGAAGATGGACGAATTTTCGGCGCCCCGGTTGCTGCCGGTGATCATGCTGGCCATTCTGGTATATGAGCATATCAGCCTGAACAATGGCCGGGGCCGGGCGTCCGGTGAGATCAATCACCAGGGGCTGGAGCGCAGCGTTCGTGGCGCGACCAACGATACCACCGCTGAGATTGGCGCCCTTTTGTTGCTGCTGGGGCTGTCGGTGAGCATTGGTGGTGTGATCGAGCGCTCCCACATCATGGAAACTTTCCCTCAGGCGTTCGACAGTCCCTGGTCTGCCATGCTGCTGATGGTAGTGATCCTGGTGATTCTGGGGATGATCATGGACGCCTTCGGGGCGGTGATTCTGGTAACCGCAACGGTGGCGACCATAGCCTACTCCAGCGGTATTCACCCGGTGCATTTCTGGATGGTGACGCTGGTAGCCTTCGAGCTTGGCTACCTGAGCCCGCCTGTGGCCCTGAACCATCTGCTCACCCGCCAGGTGGTGGGCGAGGCTGAGGTGCTGGCGGCCCAGCAGGAAGGTGGAACCTTCTACCAGCGCCACGAACGCATCATCATGCCACTGATTGCCATGGGTATTTCTCTGGTACTGGTGGCCTTTGTGCCGTTGCTGTTCTACGCCAACTGATTTCTCTGCCCGAGGCCGCCCCGGCGGCCTGTCTGGTCTGTGTTCTCAAACCAAAGGCACAAAAAAAAGCGCCGAGCTTTCGCAAGGCGCTTTTTTTGCAGTGGGAAAGCGGCTTTAGCCGGCTTTCGGGCCCGCTTCAACAATGGCATCGGCCACGTCGAACTTCTTGAAGTTCTCCACGAACTGGGCAATCAGCTCCTGGGCCTTGCCGTCGTAGTAGTCCGGGCTGACCCAGGTGTTGCGCGGGTTCAGCAGCTCGGTGTCTACGCCCGGGACATGCTTGGGTACATCCAGGTTCAGGGCATCCAGGTGCTCGGTTTCCACGTCGTCCAGGTCGCCGTTCTGGATGGCGGCAATGATGGCGCGAGTAGTCGGGATGCTGAAGCGCTTGCCTTCACCGTAGGGGCCACCGGTCCAGCCGGTGTTGACCAGAAATACCTTGCTGCCGAACTCGTCGATACGCTTCATCAGCAGCTCGGCGTAGACGCCGGCCGGGCGTGGGAAGAACGGCGCACCAAAGCAGGTGGAGAAGGTGGACTTCAGCTTCGAGGATGAGCCCATTTCGGTGGAGCCCACCAGCGCGGTGTAGCCACTCAGGAAATGGTACGCAGCCGCTTCACGACTCAGGATGGATACCGGAGGCAGAACGCCGGTCATGTCGCAGGTCAGGAAGATGATGTGCGAGGGCTCACCGGCACGGTTCTCGATCACGCGCTTTTCGACGTGCTCGAGCGGATAGGCGCAGCGGGAGTTTTCAGTCAGTGAAACGTCGTTGTAGTCCGGCTCGCGGGTCTCCGGATCAATCATCACGTTCTCAACGATGGCGCCGAAACGGATGGCGTCCCAGATGATCGGTTCGTTCTTCTGGCTCAGGTCGATGCACTTGGCGTAGCAACCGCCTTCAATATTGAATACGGTGCCCGGGCCCCAGCCGTGCTCGTCGTCACCGATCAGGAACCGGTGCGGGTCTGCAGACAGGGTGGTTTTGCCGGTGCCGGACAGGCCGAAGAACAGGCAGGTCTCGCCGGTTTCACTGACGTTGGCTGAGCAGTGCATGGGCAGAACGTCTTTCTCGGGCAGCAGGAAGTTCTGAACCGAGAACATGGCTTTCTTCATTTCGCCTGCGTAGTGCATGCCGGCCAGCAACACCTTGCGCTTGGCGAAGTTGATGATGACGCAACCGTTGGAGTTGGTGCCATCACGCTCCGGTACACACTCGAAATTAGCGGCGTTGAGAATCTGCCATTCCTGCTTGTCGGCCGGGTTGAAGCTATCCGGGCGAATGAACAGGTTGCGGCCGAACAGGTTCTGCCACGCCGTTTCCGTGGTCATTTTTACCGGCAGGTAGTGTTCCGGGTCGGAACCAACGTGAACGTGAGAGACGAAGCGGTCTTTTTCAGCGATGTAGGCTTCAACGCGATCCCACAGGGCATCGAACTTTTCAGCATCGAACGGGCGGTTGATCGGACCCCAATGGATGTCGTCGGCGGTGCTGGGCTCCTCGACGATAAAGCGGTCCATAGGAGACCGGCCGGTACGCTCACCGGTGGTGACCACCAGTGAACCGTTGGATGCCAGCTGGCCTTCGTTCCTTGCTAATGCCAGCTCGACCAGTCGTGCTGTACTCAGATCATTATAAGTGTTGCTCACTTCGACCTCGCCCTCGGGATGTCTTCGTGATTGCCCAGGCCGTCCCCCCGAAAATTGACGGAAAACTGAACAATCGGGTCAATTCAGGCGCGCTATTATGCCAGAGACGCCTGCAAAAAACGACTGCCCTGAAAGCCGCGCCAGAGGCGGCTTCCGGGCAAGTTCAGTGACTGCTTAGTGTAACGTATGGCCGGTGAAAAGGTGATCAATGTCATTTCTATTAAAGCGATAGTTTGCGTGACAGAACTGGCAGTCCATGTTGATGCTGCCCTGTTCGTCGAGGATGCTGTAGCACTCGTCCTTGCCGATGGCTTCCAGCGCGGCCAGGGTGCGCTCCCGGGAGCAGCTGCAGCGGAAGGCAACCGGATCCGGCTCGAACAGGCGCACCGTTTCCTCGTGGAACAGCCGGTGCAGCAGGGTTTCACTGTCCAGGGTGAGTAGCTCCTCGGCTTCGATCGTCGCGGCAAGGTGGTTCACCCGGTTCCACAGGTCATCGTCGTCATCGGTATGGCCGGGCAGGCGCTGGAGTAACAGGCCGGCAGCGGTATCCTCGTTGGCAAACAGGAACAGGCTGGTGGCGATCTGCTCGGAGCGCTCGAAGTACTCTTCCAGGCAGCCGGCCAGGGTTTCTGATTCCCGTGGCACCACGCCCTGGTAGCGCTGGCCCTGTTCCGGGGTGATGGTGATGGCCATGCGGCTTTGTCCGAGCAACTCGTGCAGGGTTTCGCCGCTGACCGCATCGGCATCAAAGCGGGCCAGGCCACGGATATGGCGGTCATGGCTGCATTCGGCCATGAGTGTGCTGAGGGCACCTTCACCCGCTGCCTGCAGCGAGAGGGTGCCTTTGAATTTCAGGGTGCTGCTCATCAGTACGCTGGCTACCAGGGATTCTCCCAGCAGCTCGCGGACTGAATCCGGGTAGGGGGCCTGGCCGGTGATTTCCTTGAAACTCTCGCCCAGCTGTACCCAGGCACCCCGCACCTGGCTGTGTTCAAAGAGAAAACGTTGGAACTGGTCGCGGGATGCCATGGTGTCTCCTGGAGCTGATGTATCGATTTACTGGGAGTTACTGAAAGGGGTTGTATACGGGTTGTCAGATACGTGGGATTCAATGGTTACAGACCATTCTGTTCCCGGAAGCGCTGGATATCCCGGCGATCTTTCTTGCTCGGCCTTCGAGCCGGGGGCAGCTGTGCAGCCTGCATGGTCTTGCGTTGCCAGGCCAGGTCTTCCCGCCGTTTCACGCTGTCGTCGGTTTCGTGATAGAGCTTCTGGGCTTCAGGGGCGCCCCGGCGTCGGTCGCTGATGTCGTCGACGATCACGATCTTTTCCTGCCAGCCCAGGCGCAGGGTCACTTTGGCGCCGGTCTCAACGATCTTGCCGGGCTTGGTGCGCTGGCTGTTGTAGTGCACCTTGCCGCCTTCAATCGCCTCTTTGGCGAGCGAGCGGGTTTTATAGAATCGCGCTGCCCACAGCCATTTATCGAGCCGGACTTTCTGATCGTCTGCGTTCGCCGCCGTCATATCTCCTCACCTGTCGGGCACATGCCGCAATAACCCATTATAACCCCCTCATGGGGTGGATGGCACTGCTGTATGTGAGCGTAAGGCAGGCAGCACTTCATCGAAGTGATGAATGCCGGGAATGTCCGGGTGGTGGTCTTTGGCTGGCTGCTGGCTATCGGGGGCCAGAATCGCCAGGCACTGGCCAATACCGGCGGCACGGGCACTCTCAAGCACCGGGAAACTGTCGTCGACCATCAGGGTAGATTGGTGGCGATAGGGGGAGCGGCTGGCAAGGTCCTGCCAGAACACCGGGTCCTCTTTGGGCTTGCCCAGTTCGTGGCTGGAGACGATGCCATCAACATGCTGATCCAGCCCGGTCCGTTGAAGTTTCAGGGCCAGAGGATCCGGATGGCAGTTGGTGACGATGACCGAGCGCAGTCCGGCCTGGCGCAGTGCGGCCAGGAAGTCGGTTACATGGGGGCGGTAGCCAATGCGGTCGCCAACTTCCGCCTTAAGGCCGGTTATGTCCAGGGCAAGGCGTTCGCTCCAGTAATCGGTGCAGTACCAGTTCAGTGAGCCCCGCTCGGCCATAATCATCGGAATCAGGTAGTCCCGGGCCTCGGTTGGGTGCAGGTCAAAGTGTTCGGCATAGCGCCTTGGCAGGTGCTCCAGCCAGAAGTGGTTGTCGAAATGCAGATCCAGCAGTGTCCCGTCCATATCGAGGAACACGGTATCGAGGGTTGACCAGTCCACCATAAACAAAACAGCCTGAAGAATTTTCTTCAGGCTGCCTTAGATCCCGGCCAGTGGCAAGCCGGGATTTTACGGATCGGTAAGCCAAATCAGTTGTCGGACTGCTCCACCGTTTCTGACTTACGACCGGTGCGGGTGCAGCCCAGGCAGCGCACGAAGGTGGCCTTGGCCGGGCCAACCACCAGCACTTCACCGGCTTCACCGGCATTGCCGCCAAGCGCCGAGAATGGCAGGGATACCAGGTACACAGCACTACCAATAATGGTTGTGGCCAGCAGGGCCGGGCGCAGCAACACCGCATCGGCGGTCATGGCCAGTGCAGACGGGCTTTCATCCACGGCACGGGCATGGCCGAGCGATGAGAATGCCAGCAGGCAGGCTGCGACGGTGGCTACCAGGGTGCGGGAAATCTTGCGGGTCATGTCATTCTCTCCTGAACGTATCAGCCCGGTTGGTCAGGGCTCGCCTGTCTCTGTATTGCGAGCCAGCATGTTCGCGCTGCGTGCGGCGACCGGGTACTAGCACTCCATTAACTATGAATCATATTGCCTCAATTTCAAACGGTTTTTCGTTGAAAAGTGTGAGCCGTTGCGGAATCTCAGCGCTGGCACCGGGGGCAGTAAACCGTCGATCGGTTGTTCATGCGGATCTCTTTCAGCGGGGTGTTGCATTCGGTGCAGGGCGCTCCCGCCTTGCCATAAACCAGTAGCGACTGGGCGAAATACCCCGGTTTGCCGTCGCTGTTGACGAAGTCCCGCAGAGTGGTGCCGCCCATCAGTATGGCGGCGCTGAGGGTTTCCCGGATGGCCTCGGCCAGCTTGTGATAGCGGTCCAGGCTGATGCGGCCGGCTTTCCGTTTCGGGTGAATGCCGGCCTTGAACAGGGCTTCGTTGGCGTAGATATTGCCCACGCCCACCACCACATGATTGTCCATAATGAAGGATTTGACCGGCGTCTGTTTCTGCCGGGACAGGCGAAAAAGCCAGGCGCCGTTGAAATCTTCGGATAAGGGTTCCGGCCCGAGCGCGCTGATCAGTGGATGCCGGTTCCAGTCGGTAGTCCACAGCCAACAGCCGAAGCGTCGCGGGTCATTGAAGCGCAGGCGGCGATGATTGCCGAGGACAAGCTCGACGTGATCGTGAGTCATGGCGGGGCTGTCGTCGGTGATCACTCTGAGACTGCCCGACATGCCCAGATGGACAATCACGGAACCAGTCTCCAGGTGCAGGAACAGGTATTTCGCCCTGCGCTCCACGGCACGGATGGTCTTGCCCTCCAGGTGCTCGGCCAGATCCGCCGGCACCGGCCAGCGCAGGCTGGGGTTGCGGACAATTACCCGCTGGATGGTCTGGCCTTCGCAGTGAGGCGCGATGCCCTGACGGGTGGTTTCAACTTCAGGTAATTCCGGCACAGAGCCTCCACCAACAGACAGATTTTGAGACGAAACAGTGTAATCGGTAACAAAAAAGCCGCCAAACCTGGTTGTCCAGGCTTACACCTGTACGCTAGAGTGGGCCTAACGATCACCCCCTTCGAGTGCCAGCGACATCCCTCAGCAGTATCGCCTTTCGAAGTTAATCGAGTTTCGAGGATTATCTATGTGGTTTAACGGTCTTCTGGGCCTTTCTGTGTGGCAGCTGATCGCGGTCACTCTGGTGATGACACACATCACCATCGTCAGCGTTACCCTTTATCTGCATCGTCATTCGGCCCATAACGCGCTGGATCTGCATCCCGTCCTCAAGCACTTTTTCCGCTTCTGGCTCTGGCTGACCACGGCCCAGAACACCAAAGAGTGGACGGCCATCCACCGTAAACACCATGCCAAGTGCGAAACCGAGGAAGATCCTCACAGCCCGGTGGTGCTGGGTATTCGCAAGGTGCTGTTTGAGGGCGCCGAGTTATACGCAGCTTCTGCCACCCCTGAAACCCTTGAGCGCTATGGCCAGCGCACCCCGGAAGACTGGGTCGAGCGCAACCTCTACAGCCGGTACAAGACCCTGGGTATTGCCTTGATGGCAGTGATCAACCTGGCGCTGTTCGGGGTGCACGGTATCTGGATCTGGGCGGTCCAGATGATGTGGATTCCGGTATGGGCTGCCGGCGTGGTCAATGGTATCGGCCATTACCTGGGCTATCGGAATTTCGAATGCGCCGATAACGCCCGCAACATCTCGCCGCTGGGTATCCTGATTGGTGGTGAGGAGCTGCACAATAATCACCACACCTATCCGAATTCGGCCAAGCTGTCTCGTCGCTGGTACGAAGTGGACATCGGTTGGGGTTACATTCGTCTGTTCCAGCTGTTTGGTCTGGCGACGCCGAAAGGCTATCGGCCTATTGCTCATTATGTTCCGGGCAAGCAGGCGGTGGACGTGGAAACCGTTCAGGCTATCGCCAATAACCGCTTTGTGATCATGCGCCAGTATCGCAAGCGAGTAATGGAGCCGGTGCTGCGACAGCAGAAAGCGTTGATGGACGACGAAATTCGTCCCCGTTATCGCAAGCTCAAGCAATTGCTGTCTCGCGAAATCAGCCTGATCAAGCCTCGGGAAAAAGAACATCTCGACACGGTGCTGGAGCGCAACGAAGTGCTCAGGCTGATCTACGAGAAGAGTCATGAACTCCAGGCACTCTGGCGCCAGCGCGGGCTCAAGCCCCAGGACAAGCTGCAGGCGTTGATGGAGTGGTGTCGTGACGCCGAAGCCAGTGGTGTTCGTTACCTGGAAGAGTTTGCCGCCCACCTGCGGGCGTATTCCTTGCGCCCCGCCAGTTGAGTTTCGCCTGCCTGTAGGACATCGCCGGAAGCCTCTGTTATTGGGCTTCCGGTTCTTCTCTCTGTTCAACCCGGAAAAGACAGTAGCTGACCTGGCCGGCCGATTTCTGTCGGTGCAGATGCCAGCTGGCCGGTACCGCCGGCAAGGCTCTTTCACTCTCGTGCTCGACATAGATCCAGCCACCCGGCGTCACCCATTGCTGGGCGTCCAGTAGCGGTATCAGGCGTTCCAGCCAGCCTTGCCGGAATGGCGGGTCCATAAACACGATGTCGTAGCCCCGGCCGTCACGCCTGGCCAGAAACTGTTCCACGTCCTGGCAGGCGACATCCCCTTTGCTGGTTCCCAGCAGCCGGAGGTTGTCCCGGAGCGCTTTGGCCAGGGCGGGGGTGTGGTCCACCAGCGTTGCCTGCGCTGCTCCACGGGACAGTGCTTCCATTCCCAGAGCCCCGGAACCGGCGAACAGATCCAGGCACCGGCTACCGGCCAGGTGGAAGTTCAGCCAGTTGAACAGGGTTTCCCGGGTGCGGGCCGGGCTGGGCCGCACGCCGCCGGCGTCCGGAAAGCGCAGTTTCCGGCTGCGCCAGTCGCCACCGATGATTCTCAGTTCGCCGGTTCCGGAGCCTTTGCCTGGTGAGACGACGGGTTTTTTGCGGGCTGGGGGACGTCGTGCCATAGGGGCGAGGCTCCGGGGAAGTCATGGATGGCTGATGTTTGCGGCTATGGTACCGGAATCCACGAGACCGGTTAATCCTGCCCCATCACTTGTGCCGGCCAGTCTGTTAGAATGCTCCACTTATTTTGGCGAGCTGAGGTTCTTGTGCCCTCTTCGCGAACCTGCGGCCTGTGCCCGCCCTTTTTTCAGACAGATGGATAGATTATGACGGCAGAGTGGATTTCAGTCGGCCTGTTGGCCCTTCTTGTTCTGTTTTTTGTGCTGGATATCGCCGGCAACCGCAAGCGTGCGCCCCGGCCCAAGCCGGTACCTCAGCGTAAGCCGGAGGTGGCCAGGGGGCCGGCTCCTGTGCCAGCGGAACCGGAGGCCGAAACTGAAGTGCCGCCTGAACCCGCGGCAGAAGCCACTGAGCCGGAAGCGGCTCAACCGGCTGTTGAGCCGGCTCCCGCGCCGGAACCCGTTCCGGCGCGGGAGCCTGAGGTTGAGCGCGAACCGGAAACCCGAGTCAGTGTCTTCGAGCGCATCAAGCAGGGTCTGGGGAAAACCCGGGCCAGCCTGACCGGTGGTCTGGCCGACCTGTTCTCGGTGGGCAAGAAGATTGACGAAGATCTGCTGGAAGAAATCGAAACCACGTTGCTGATGGCCGATGTGGGTGTGACCGCCACCTCTGAGATCATCGACGCCCTGACCGAGAAACTCGAACGCAATCAGCTGAAAGATGGCGAGGCCCTGCGCAAGGCGCTACGGGATGAGTTGCATGGCCTTCTCAAGGACGTGACCCGGCCGCTGGAGATCGATGCTGGTAAACAGCCATACGTTATCCTGATGGTTGGCGTGAACGGAGTCGGCAAAACCACTACCATCGGCAAGCTCACCAAGAAATTCCAGAGCGAGGGTAAGTCGGTCATGCTGGCCGCGGGTGACACCTTCCGGGCGGCGGCGGTTGAGCAATTGCAGGTCTGGGGCGAGCGCAACAACGTTCCGGTAGTGGCCCAGCATACCGGCGCAGACAGTGCATCGGTAATTTTCGACGCCATCCAGTCTGCTCAATCCCGGGGTGTGGATGTGGTGATTGCAGACACCGCCGGTCGCCTGCAGAACAAGGACAACCTGATGAACGAGTTGTCCAAGGTCGTTCGGGTGATGAAGAAGCTGGATGAATCTGCGCCTCATGAGGTGATGTTGGTGCTGGATGCCGGCACCGGTCAGAATGCCCTGAGCCAGGCCCAGGTATTCCAGCAGGCAGTGGGTGTCTCCGGCATTACGCTCACGAAACTGGACGGCACGGCCAAAGGCGGTATTGTGTTTGCGATCGCCCGTCAGCTGCAGTTGCCAATCCGCTATATCGGGGTAGGAGAACAGGCCGAAGACCTGCGCAGCTTCGATGCCGAAACTTTTGTGGATGCGTTGTTCGAAGACTGACGCCGTAAAGACGGAGTAGCTGCCCCGATGATTGAGTTCCGCCAGGTAACCAAACGCTACGACAGTGATCACACCGCACTCAGGGCTGTGAACTTTCACCTGGATCGTGGTGAGCTGGCGTTTCTGACCGGTCATTCCGGCGCGGGCAAGAGTACCCTTCTGAAACTGATCATGGTGATGGAGCGCCCGACAGCGGGTGAGGTGATCGTGGGGGGGCAGAAACTGAATAGCCTGCCCCGCCGACAGATTCCTTACATCCGGCGTCATATCGGTGTGGTGTTCCAGAATCACCAGCTGTTGTTCGACCGCACGGTGTTCGACAATGTGGCCATGCCATTGGAGGTGATGGGGGCCTCGCCGGAAGACACCGGCCGGCGCGTGCGGGCGGCACTGGACAAGGTTGGTTTGCTGAAAAAGGAAAAGATGAACCCCATGCAGTTATCCGGGGGTGAGCAGCAGCGGGTCGGTATTGCTCGTGCGGTGGTAAACAAACCACCCGTACTGCTGGCGGACGAGCCGACCGGTAACCTGGATCCCGAATTGTCTGCAGACATCATGCGGTTGTTTACCCAGTTCAGTCAGGTTGGGGTAACGGTACTTGTGGCAACCCACGATATTGCTCTGATTAATGAAATGAATCGACGTACGCTGACTCTGAATCAGGGCCAACTGGTTGCTGGCGGAGGTGTGAGTGGCCACTGACTCTCGCCAGAAGCCGGATAATCGCCGGGGCGCTAACCGTTCGCGATCACTGTTGAGTGATCAGGCCCGGAGTTATCTGGGCCACCACCGGAAAGTAGCCCGGGATTCTATCCAGAGAATGTGGAAAACCCCGGTAGCCAGCGCCATGACCTGGACAGTGATGGGGGTAGCTCTGGCCTTGCCGGTTGCCCTGCTGTTGCTGTTGACCAGCCTGCAGGGTGTGAGTGCGGGCTGGGAGAGCACGGCCAGGATTACCGCCTATCTGGCGATGGACCTGCCGGCGGAGGAAGCCCGGGATATGGCCGCGGACATTGAAAGCGATGGGCGAGTGGTATCGGTTCAGCTGGTCGAGCGTGACCAGGCCCTGGCCGATTTTCGTGCCAGTTCCGGGCTCGACGAAGCTCTGGATTTCCTGGAAGAGAATCCTTTGCCGCATACGCTGTTGATTACACCCGAAGACAGCGCTCGCTCGGCAGAGGGTGTTCAGGCACTGGTGACGTTTGTCGAGAATATGAACGGTATCGATCAAGTCCAGGTCGACCTGGGCTGGCTGCAACGCCTGAACGCAATGACCGACATCCTTGCCCGCGCCGTCTGGGCGCTGGCTTTGTTGTTGGGGGCTGCGGTTATCCTGGTGATTGGTAACACGGTACGTCTGGCCATCGAGAACCGGCGGGATGAAATCCTCGTGGCAAAACTGGTGGGCGGAACCGATGCTTTCGTTCGTCGCCCGTTTCTTTACACCGGCGCCTGGTTCGGGCTCGGGGGTGGCCTGGTGGCGTGGTTACTGATTCAGGTGTCGCTCTGGTGGTTAAGCGGCCCGATCGAGCGTCTTGCCGGGCTGTATCGCAGTGAGTTTACCTTGCAGGGGCCGGGGTTCGATGGCGCGTTGGCATTGATAATCGTAGCGATGCTGTTAGGCTGGCTGGGCGCCTGGGTTGCGGTGAGGCGTCATCTGGATGACATAGAGCCGGGCGATATTGCTGGAGGCTGATCCGGATCGCGGGAAAACCGTATTGAAAAAAGAGTCTTTTCTGACGTAGTTTGATTTGTAGAAAAGCAAAGGCGATCTTTCCAGATGTATGATTTTTAACGTTTTACTGGGAAGTTCGGGAACTAATTGAGTTCTTGGCGGTCTCATATTGAGTTGCTATATTTAAAGGCTGTCAGGTTCGGAGGTTAATGCATGGGTACGAGTTTACAGCTGGTTGACAGACTGGTTCCGGGTGCGAATCTCGAGTCGTATATCCAGGCGGCGAGTCGCATTCCTGTTCTCTCCGTTGATGAAGAGCGGGAACTGGCAGAACGGCTGCACTACCATGGCGATGTTGAGGCCGCGCGTCAGTTGGTGCTGTCGCACCTGCGCTTTGTGATTCACATTGCTCGCAGCTATTCTGGCTACGGCCTGGCCCAGGCCGACCTGATCCAGGAAGGCAACGTTGGCCTGATGAAGGCCGTCAAGCGGTTTAATCCTGAGTATGGCGTGCGTCTGGTGTCGTTTGCCGTGCACTGGATCAAGGCGGAGATTCACGAATTCATTCTGCGTAACTGGCGCATTGTGAAAGTGGCCACCACCAAGGCCCAGCGCAAGCTGTTCTTCAATCTGCGCAGCCAGAAGAAGAAGCTGGCATGGCTGAATCACGATGAGTTGAAAGCGGTCGCCAATGATCTGGGTGTCGAGCCGCACGTGGTGCGGGAAATGGAAGGTCGTCTGGCTTCCCAGGACACCGCCTTTGACGGCCCGATGGATGATGACGAAGACAACGCCTACCAGGCGCCGGCTTATTACCTGGAAGATCGCCGTAGCGATCCGGCGGTTCAGCTGGAAAACGCTGACTGGTCTGAGGACTCCAACGGCCGGCTGATGCAGGCGCTGGAGCAGCTGGACGAGCGAAGTCAGGATATTCTGCGTGAACGCTGGTTGTCGGAGAGCAAGTCGACGTTGCATGAGCTGGCCGACAAGTACGGGGTGTCCGCTGAGCGGATCCGCCAGCTTGAGAAAAACGCCATGAAGAAGATCCGGTT
The DNA here is from genome assembly GCF_042763285.1 of Marinobacter sp. LM1. Lineage (NCBI taxonomy): Bacteria > Pseudomonadati > Pseudomonadota > Gammaproteobacteria > Pseudomonadales > Marinobacteraceae > Marinobacter > Marinobacter sp. LM1. The sequence continues at coordinate 4,153,470 of NZ_CP114373.1, read as the reverse complement.
GCAGATGGCCGAGGTCGCCTGAGGTTTATTGCCAGCCCGGAAGCTGAAAACGCCACCACCGTTCGCGGTTGGTGGCGTTTTTGTTTGTATAATCCGCCTACTCATATTTATCTGAGCCTTGGGGGCGGAAGCGCTTGGGAGGGCCTTTCCAAAAAACGCTCCTTGCGGCACATCCCTGTGGCGCTTCTGCTCCGCCATCCGTGGCTCCGCAAATTTTTGGAAAGGCCCTCCCAAGCGCTTCGTCATTCCTCGTGCGTGTAGGAAGAACAAAGATGACTCATATGAACCTTCGAATTTCTTTTCTCGGCATCGGCCTGATGGGCACGCCGATGACCCGTAACCTGCTGGACGCCGGTTTTTCCATGACGCTCTGGAATCGCACCACCAGCAAATGCGAGCCCTTTGCCAGCGAAGCGACGATCGCCGGGACGCCCGCTGAGGCGGTGGCGGAGGCCGATATCGTGATCGCCATGCTGGAAAATGGCCAGGTGGTGGATGATGTGCTGGTGAAGCAGGGTGCTATGGCTGCGGTGAAGCCGGGTGCGCTGGTGATCGATATGAGTTCGGTGCAGCCTTCGCTGGCGCGGGAACATGCCGAGCTGGCCGCAGAGCAGGGGGCCGGTTATGTCGATGCACCGGTATCTGGCGGCACGGTGGGTGCGGCCGAGGCTCGTTTGAGTATCATGGCGGGCGGCTCGGAAGCCGATATCGAGCGGGCTTTGCCGGTGTTCAATGCGCTGGGCAAATGCACCCGCATCGGGCCGGTGGGGGCCGGTCAGCTGGCAAAGCTGGCCAATCAGGCGATTGTGGGGATCACCATCGGGGCTGTGTCGGAGGCGCTGTTGCTGGCAGCCAAAGGTGGCGCGGATCCGGCCGCCGTGCGGGAAGCGCTGATGGGCGGGTTTGCCGGCAGCCGGATTCTGGAACTGCATGGCCAGCGGATGATTGACCGGGACTTCGCGCCGGGCGCTCCGGCCCGCATCCAACTCAAGGATATGCGTATGATTCTGGATGAGGCCCGCTCGGAAAATCTGACCCTGCCGCTGGCCCAGCAGGTGCATAATGAATACCTTGCCCTGGTCGCCAATGGCCACAGCGATGTCGATCACAGCGGCTTGTTGCTGGAGCTGGAGCATCTGAACGGTTCCTTGATGGGTTCCCTGGGCCGAGGCCCCAAGCACTGAATTAACCGGAGAAATCTGCCATGCCCCGTTTTGCTGCCAACCTGAGCATGCTGTTTACCGAAGTGCCGTTTCTGGAACGTTTCGCCCGGGCCCGAAGTGCCGGGTTTCATGGTGTGGAGTATCTGTTTCCCTATGAGTGGCCGGCAGAACAACTGGCGGAGCGGCTTCAGAGCAACGGGCTGGAACAGGTACTGTTCAACCTGCCGCCCGGCGACTGGGCAGCAGGGGAGCGAGGCATTGCCTGTCTGCCGGATCGCATTGAGGAGTTTCGCGCCGGTGTCGAGCAGGGCATTCACTACGCCCGGATGCTGGACTGCAAGCAGCTCAACTGCCTGGCGGGTTTGAAGCCCGAATCCGTTGCCGAGGAAGAGGCCTGGCAGACCCTGGTGGCGAATGTGCAGTACGCAGCCGACCGGTTCGCCGAAGCAGGCCTGACCCTTTGTCTGGAAGCCATCAATTCGCGGGTGGACATGCCGGGCTTCATGCTCGATACCAGTGGCAAGGTGATGGCGCTGATTGAGGCGGTGGAGGCAGACAACGTGCGCCTGCAATACGATCTCTATCACATGCAGATCATGGAAGGGGACCTGATTCGCGGCATTGAGTGTCTGCTGCCCTGGATCGGCCATATCCAGTTTGCGGACAATCCGGGCCGGCATCAGCCAGGAACCGGGGAGATTAACTTTTCGAATGTTTTCTCTGCGATAGACAGACTGGGTTATGGCGGCTGGGTGAGCGCAGAGTACAGGCCCACCGGGGCGACAGAGCCGTCTCTGGGCTGGTTTTCGGAGGCAAACTGACCGTCGCCATAGGCGACACCCTCTTACAAGATCGTAACTGGCCGGTTCCCGGAGTTCTTCGTACCCTTGTTGTTAATGTTTTCCGCTATCAGGAGGAGCACCGGTGAAAGCGCTGGTAATCGAAGACGATCGGGATGTAGCAAATTATCTGCTAAAGGGACTGAGGGAATCCGACTTCGTGGTGGATCATGCGGCCGACGGCAAGGAAGGCATGATGATGGCGGCCAGTGAAGAATACGACATCATGATTGTCGACCGGATGTTGCCGGGTATGGATGGCCTTTCCATTATCAAGACGGTAAGGGCCACGGGCAACCAGACGCCGGTGCTGATTCTCAGTGCCCTGGGCGATGTCGATGACCGTGTCGAAGGGCTGCGTGGCGGTGGCGATGACTACCTGACCAAGCCGTTCTCTTTCACCGAGCTGTTGGCGCGCATCGAGTCACTGATCCGGCGCAACCGTCAGGCCGCCGAGACCGAGACCGTACTGAAAGTGGCCGATCTGGAGATGGACCTGTTGGCCCGCACCGTAAAACGCGCCGGCCAGAGTATTGATGTCCAGCCCCGGGAGTTCCGGCTGCTGGAATACCTGATGCGTAATGCCGGGCAGGTGGTTACCCGTACCATGCTGCTGGAGAAGGTGTGGGACTATCACTTCGACCCCCAGACCAACGTGATCGACGTGCATATCAGCCGTCTGCGCGCCAAGATCGACAAGGAATTCGATACACCCCTGCTGCAGACAGTGCGGGGGGCGGGATACATGTTACGTGAAACTGCTTAGTCAGCTCAGAACATCGTCTTTCCAGCTTGCCCTGCTGTATATGGTGGTGTTTGCCACCTCGGTGTTTCTGCTGTTGGCATTTATCTACTGGCGTACAGCCGGGTTCATGACTGCCCAGACCGACGAGACCATTGAAGCGGAAATCGCCGGCCTGGCGGAGCAGTATCGCAGTCGTGGTGTAAATGGTCTGATCACCATCATCCGGGAACGGGTGGCCAGGGATCCGAATGCCAAGTCCATTTACCTGTTGACCACAGACGACTTTCTGAAACTGGCCGGGAATATTGAAACCTGGCCAGAGGGCAGCCGCTCGTCTGACAGCGGCTGGATCAATTTTACCCTGAATCCCTCCGTTGGCTGGCAGGGCCCCGAGCGCCTGGCCCGGGCCCGGATCTTTGAGGTCCAGGGTGGTTTGCGCTTGCTGGTGGGGCGCGATGTGGATGACCTCACCAACCTCAAGCGGGTGATTGAAACTGCCATCAACTGGGGTATGGGCATCACCCTTGCCCTGGCGCTCCTGGGTGGCTTCCTGATGAGCCGAAGCACCACTCGCCGCATTGAAGTGATCAACAACACCTCTCGCCGGATCATGAATGGGCACCTGTCCCTCCGGATTCCGACCCGTGGGACCGACGACGATTTTGATCAACTGGCCGAAAACCTGAACCAGATGCTGGACCGGATCGTGTATCTGATGGAAGGCATACGCCATGTTTCCGACAGCATCGCCCATGATCTTCGCACTCCACTGACGCGACTGCGTAACCAGCTCGAAAACACGCTGATTACGGTCGACAATGACGAGGCGCGCGAGCATGTCGGGCAGGCTGTGGCAGAGGCTGACCAGCTGCTGGCCACCTTCAATGCCTTGCTGCGCATCGCCCGGCTGGAGACCCGGGGCAACTCGGCCGACATGAAAGCGGTGGCGCTGGATGAACTGGTCAGCGATGCCTGTGAACTCTACGAGGCCCTGTCTGAGGACAAGGATCAGAGTTTCTCTCAGGAACTTGAGCAAAATGTCCGGATTGAGGGAGACCGGGATCTCCTGTTCCAGATGATCAGTAACCTGATCGACAACGCCATCAAATACACGCCGGAGCATGGTGCCATCAAGGTGGTCGTTCGCCGGGACGGCGGCGGAGCGGTGTTTGAGGTTCAGGATTCCGGTATCGGTATTCCGGATGATGAGAAAGACCAGGTTTTCCAGCGCTTCTACCGGGTTGGCAAGAGCCGCTCGTTACCCGGCAATGGTCTGGGGCTCAGCCTGGTGTCGGCGGTGGCGGAGATTCATCAGGGCCAGATTCTGCTGAGTGATACCCATCCTGGGGAAGACATGCCGGGCTTGACCGTCACGGTCCGGATGCCAGCGTACACCGCCGTAAAAAAGCGGATCAAGGCCACACAGTCTGAGAATGGTGGTTCAACGGAGGAGGGTCGCTCCTCCGCAGAACCCGGCACGGCCTGAGATTACTGGCTGGCGCGAAAGCGGTTGATACGGCTCAGGACAGGGCCAAGTACCGCGTCGGCCCGTGACTCGACCTGCTGGCTGATATGATCAAACTGCGAGCGACGGCGATCCACCTTGGCCTGAATACTGTCCCACTCGCCTTCCAGATGCTTCTGTTCGGCCATCAGAAAGGCCGCAATATTGTGGCGATTGACGCGGCTGGTGATGCCCAGCTGGTCCAGCCGGAAACCCAGGCTATCCACCCCTTCAAGTGCCAGATTCATCAGTTTCTTGGTATCCATTAGCATATCTCCATGCAGAAAAGATCAGGTGTCATTGTCGGCCACGCTAATCCTTGGCGCTAGAGTGTTCAACCTAGATTGCGGAACGGATGCCTTGCCAAAAGGTAATCGCATGGCCACAGGCAGGTAATGGTCAATGTGCAGAATAGAGGGTGTAGATGCGGAAGCGGGCGGATGATCTGCTTGCTTCCCCCTCCAGCACAGCGCTAGCCTTATACCCCGTGATTCACGGGGTTTTTTTTGCCCTTCCGAAATGCATTGTTTCTTGAACCAGGACACCCATGGCCAACCAGACGCCTTCAGGCAACAACCGGCCGCGCTATATCACCCCCGAAGGTGAGCAGGCGCTCCGGGATGAGCTGCAATTCCTATGGAAAGTAAAGAGACCAGAGGTTACCCAGGCAGTACGTGAAGCGGCTGCCCTGGGAGACCGGTCCGAGAATGCCGAGTACATCTATGGCAAGAAGCAGCTTCGGGAAATCGACCGCCGCGTACGCTTCCTCAGCAAGCGGCTGGATGAGGTCTCGGTGGTGGATCGCCTGCCAGAAGACCGGAGCCGGGTATTCTTTGGTGCCTGGGTGACCATCGAGGATGAGGACGGCAGTGAGCAGGAGTATCGAATCGTGGGTGCCGATGAATTCGATCTCGAAAAAGGCTATCTCAGTATCAATTCTCCGCTGGCCCGCGCGCTCATTGGCAAGCATCTGGATGACGAGGTATCGGTGAGAACCCCTGAGGGCTGGAAGCAGGTGGTGATTACCGATATCCGCTACCAAATGGCCTCGAACGACAAGTGAGTGCTGTCACAAAACTGGCTTTTGCCTGGGCAAAGGGTCATTTTTGGCGATAGACTGATCAAATATTGTCACCCGTCAGGGCAAATGGATGATCGGCTAGGGTTGGGATGAGCACCATGAATGTCAGGAAACAGACAGAGGAAAAACGAGCCGGGGCAGCGTTGCTGGCGTTGCCGTTGATGCTGCTGACGACCTTGCCTGCCTATGCCCAGAGTGACGATGACGCCGCGTTTGAGTACGAAGAGCGCTCCACTATCGACACCATTCCGTTTCGCTCGGTCGCGGAAGAGGAGCTGGCTAATACCGTAATTGAGGGCGGGCTGGCAGCGCCGGCGGCCGGGGTACCGGTGCAGCAGGCAACGGATGACGATTTCTATCTGGACCCGCTGGCCCTGCAGCCGAGAGACCCGCGAACCGATCTGGGCCGTTCCGAGATTCCCGTCGAGATCCGTTTCAGTAACCCCAAAGTGATACCGGGCCAGAGCCACGGCAACAATTACGTGATCCGGCCACCGGAGAACCGCACCTACGATACCCTGAATACCAATCTCACCGGTCGTTAAACATCGGCCCCGCTACTCGGCCTCAGGCAGCGGCTGAATCCGCTGCAGCAGCGGGCCTGCCGAGCACATCTTCGTAGAAAAAGCTCAGAGCCTGACTGGCCTGATTCAGTCGGGCCCGGGATACCCGGATCTTTTCACTCAGATAGGTCAGGAACAGCTTCTGATCCTCTTCGGCCAGATTGTCCGGATCCTTCAGATCATGAAACAGCACAAACCGGCTGATCCAGTGCAGATAGGTTTGCTCGGCGCGTTGATTCAGTTCGCGTTTGCGGATGGCGGCCTGTACCTGGCCAATCATGCCTGGGCGCGATTGCTCCAGGGCCTCAGTAATGTCCATGGTGTTTACTCGTTCAAAAGCTTGTTTTTGTTATGTTGCGCGCATCATATGACAAACGTTTGAACGGCGCAAAATTCTGGCGGGTGCGGTGCCCCGCCGTCGGTGTGGCGGCGGGGCAGGGGCGTTACTTCAGGGATTCAAGTTTGTCGATGTACTGCTGCATGGCGTCATCGCTGGACATGCCCTTGAGTTTCTCCCAGGCGTCGTACTTGGCCCGGCCAACAAAATCCATCATGCCCGGACGCTTGCCGCTGACATCGCCTTCGGTGGCCTGCTTGTAAAGGGCATAGAATTCCAGTTTCAACTCGTTGGAAGGTTTGAAGTCGCCTTCCGCGGTCTGGATGTAGTTTACCGCTTCTTCGAATTTCGCTTTCAGGTCACTCATGTTGTGTCTCCGTGGTGTTGGTGGTTTTTTTCCATTCAAGTATGCCGGCAGTATAGCGACGGGGCTGGTTGGCGTCATTGACCGAAATAGCGGTTTTCCGGTCGCCCTGGCAATCTGGCAAAAGTTTGCCCAAGCACACATTTTGAGCCATCGCTGGCCAATTTTTGCTTGAGAACCCTGGGTGACCTGTGTACAGTTTTACGCGTTGTCTGCCAGGAGGGCAGACACCAAGGATCGATACAATTGCAAATGACTTGCACAGGGAGCACGCCATGTCTGCCAAAGACGGTTCCGTTGCGCCGAAAGAGCGCATCAATATCAAGTATGTCCCCGCCACAGGCGATCAGCAGGCCGAAACCGAACTACCACTGAAGATGTTCGTGGTTGGTGATTTCAAGGGTCACGCTGAAGAAACCCCCATTGAAGACCGTAAGGCCATTTCCGTCGACAAGAACAACTTCCGTTCTGTCATGAAGGAAGCGGGTCTGACGCTTTCCACCAGTGTTTCCAACAAGCTCGAAGACGGTGCCGACGACCTCCCCGTGAATCTCGAATTCCAGGGGCTAGAAGACTTTTCTCCGGACAGCATTGCCCGCCAGGTCCCTGAGCTCAAGAAGCTGATTGAGCTGCGTGAAGCCCTGGTTGCCCTCAAGGGCCCGCTGGGCAACGTGCCTTCGTTCCGTTCCAAGCTGCAGGAGCTGCTGGACAACGACGACGCCCGGGAAAAGCTGTTGGCTGAACTTGAGCTGGCCACCGACGGCGGCGAGTAATCGCAACACCGGAACCCGGTAACCTACACCGATTATCAATCACGTACTGAAGGGATGTGGTATGTCTGATACTGCTGTGCAGCAATCTGCTGCCTCCGAATCCGTAGCAGAAGGCTCTCTGCTTGACCAGGTCATGGCTAACAGCCGTATGGCGCCGGCCGATGAAGGCTACGATGTTGCCCGTAAAGGGGTGGCCACGTTTATTGCCAACCTGCTGAAGAGCGATGAAAAAGGCCAGCCAGTCAACAAGGCGCTGGTCGACCAGATGGTGGTCGAGCTGGATCGCAAAATCAGCGCCCAGATGGATGAGATTCTGCACGCGCCCAAGCTGCAGGAACTGGAATCGTCCTGGCGTGGCCTGAAACTGATGGTGGATCGCACCGATTTCCGCGAGAACATCAAGGTGGATATCCTCCATGCCACCAAGACCGAACTGCTGGAAGATTTCGAATTTGCTCCGGACGTGACCCAGACCGGCTTCTACAAGCACATTTATGCCGCCGAGTATGGTCAGTTCGGTGGTGAGCCGGTGGGCGCGATTGTCGGCAACTACGCCTTCAGCCCATCAACGCCGGACATGAAGCTGCTGCAGTACGTGTCGTCGGTTGGCGCCATGTCCCACGCGCCGTTCCTGTCCTCGGTTGCACCGTCGTTCTTCGGCGTCGACAGCTACCAGGAACTGCCGGCTATCAAAGAGCTGAGCGCCGTTTTTGAAGGGCCGAAATACGCCAAGTGGCGTTCCCTGCGGGAATCTGAGGATGCCCGTTACCTGGGCCTGACCGCACCGCGCTTCCTGCTGCGGGTGCCTTACGATCCGACTGAAAACCCGGTGCGCAGCTTCAACTACAAGGAAGATGTCTCCGGTGACCACGAGCATTACCTGTGGGGCAATACCTCCTACCTGCTGGCCACACGCCTGACCGAGAGCTTCGCCAAGTACCGTTGGTGCCCGAACATCATTGGTCCCCAGAGTGGTGGTGCGGTGGAAGATCTGCCGGTGCACACCTTCGAGTCCTTCGGTCAGCTGGAAGCCAAGATTCCGACTGAGGTGCTGATTACCGACCGTCGCGAATACGAGCTGGCGGAAGAAGGTTTCATCGCCCTGACCATGCGTAAAGGCAGCGATAACGCCGCGTTCTTCTCCGCCAACTCGGTGCAGAAGCCCAAGCAGTTCCCGAACACCAAGGAAGGCAAGGAAGCGGAAACCAACTACAAGTTGGGTACCCAGTTGCCGTACATGATGATCGTGAACCGCCTGGCCCACTACATCAAGGTGCTGCAGCGAGAGCAGATCGGCTCCTGGAAAGAGCGCCAGGATCTGGAGCGGGAACTGAACACCTGGATTCGCCAGTACGTGGCCGACCAGGAAAACCCGCCTGCAGACGTCCGCAGTCGCCGCCCCTTGCGTGCCGCGAAAGTGGAAGTCTCCGATGTAGAAGGCGATCCGGGCTGGTACCAGGTCTCCCTGGCAGTGCGTCCGCACTTCAAATACATGGGCGCCAACTTTGAACTCTCGCTGGTTGGCCGACTGGACAAGGATTAATCCGTGTTCGACGGCACCGGCACTGACGGCGTTCGCAACACCGGCAGCCTGTTTGAACGGCTTGAACAGGCTGCCGCTCCCGCGGGCCAGAGCATGGGCGAGTTCACCCATGTGGTGGAATCCATCAAGCGCCACCTGGTGCGACTGCTGAACGCCCACCCGGGCAACAGCAGCAGCGCACCGGATCTTGGCTTGCTGGATTTCAACGACGCCACTCTGGGCACTCATGACCTGAGCATCCAGATCCGCGGGGCCATCCGTCAGTGCATCGAGAAGTTTGAGCCGCGGGTTAAGCGGGTGGATGTGGTAGCCATGCCACCGGGCCCGGACCCGTTGCAGTTGAAGTTCCAGGTGACGGTCTACCTGAACGTTGCAGGAAGCGATGATCGGACGACCATAGACCTGGTTTTGGATGATAAGCGGTACTACCGCGTGATCTAGCGTCATGGGTAGTATTCTGCAGGCAAGGATGAGAGCGAGGGTGTGGTTGGCCTTTCCAAAAGTGTGCGGAGCCATGGATGGCGGAGCTCAAGCGCCCCATGGATGGGCTTGAAGCGTCTTTTGGAAAGGCCAACCACACCCTTGCTCGGGGCCAGACTAGTGGTGCAGTAACGATGAAGTTAAATCGCTTTTACAGGGATGAGTTGAGCTTTCTGCGGTTGCAAGGCAGGGAATTTGCCGAAGCCCACCCGCAGCTCACCCGCTTTCTATCCGAACAGAGCACCGACCCGGACGTAGAACGGCTGCTGGAAGGCTTCGCCTTCCTGACCGGCAAACTGCGGGAAAAAGTTGAGGACGAGTTTCCGGAGCTGACTCATTCGCTGCTGAACATGCTCTGGCCCAATTATCTGCGGCCAGTGCCCAGCTGCACCATCATGCGTTTTGATCCACAGCTGCATGCCATCAGTGAACGTCAGGTTGTGGATCGTCATACCGAGATCAAGAGCCGCCCCCTGGGCGACGCCAGCCGCCAGACCCAATGCCGGTTTCGCACCTGCCGGGCGGTGGATATTTTTCCGATCAGTGTGGCCGAGGCCAATGCCGAGCACTCACGGGAAGTTTCCTCCGTGACCGTAGACCTGGCGCTGCATACGGACCAGCCACTGAATGGCATTGGCCTGGAAAATCTGCGCTTTTACCTGGGGGGCGACAACCACACGGCAGAGACTCTGTATCTGTGGCTGAACCATTACCTCAGCCGTATGGAGCTGGTGGTGGGCGACCGTGTGGTCAGTCTGCCTTCATCCCTGTTGCAGCCGGTTGGCTTTGCGGCAGACGAGGCGATCCTGCCTTATCCCAAGAATGCTTATGCCGGCTACCGGATTATCCAGGAGTACCTGAGTTTTCCGGAGGCCTTCCGGTTTGTTGATATCACCGGCCTGAAATCCCGGTTGCCAGCGGTGCAGGCTGATGAGATCAGTCTGCGTTTCCACTTCAGCCGGATTTTGCCCCCGGACACCCGGGTAACCCGGGACTCCATGCAGTTGTACTGCACCCCCGCGGTAAATCTGTTCAGCCACGAAGGCGAGCCCGTAGACCTGAACGGTCGCCAGACTGAATACCGTATTTCACCCTCCAGCCGCTGCCCGGAACACTACGAGGTGTTCAGTATCGAGCAGGTTGAGGGCTGGCTGGAAGGCCGTTCCGGCCGGGGTGAGCCGCGCATCTACACGGCGTTCGAGAGTTTCCAGCATGAAGTGGAGCGGGATCGCGGCCGCACCGCCCTTTACTACCGGGTACGTACCCGGGAGAGCGTGCGTGGTGATGGTTTTGATCACTACATTTCCTTTGTTCGCGGTGATGAAACCGAATGTCTGAATCGTCAGGAAGCGGTCTCGCTCACGCTCACCTGCACCAATCGCCAGTTGCCACAACAACTGGCGGTCGGGGAAGTGTGCATGGCGACCGAGAGCACACCGGCCTTTGCCGCGTTCAGCAATATCACGCGCCCGACGGCGACGCTGCGGCCGACCCTGGATGGCAGCCTGTTGTGGACGCTGATCTCCAACCTGTCATTGAACTACCTGTCGATGCTGGATGTGGATGCCCTGCGCACCGTGCTGCGAGTGTATGACTTCCGGGCACTGGTCGACCGACAGGCTGAGCGGGTGTCCCAGAAGCGGCTGGCGGGTATCACGGGCATCACCACCAAGCCGGTTGATCGCATGATTCGCGGGCTGCCGGTGCGCGGTATCCGCTCAGAGCTGCAGCTGGACCAGCATGGGTTTGCCAGTGAAGGTGACCTCTACCTGTTCGGCACGGTGTTGAGTCAGTTTTTTGCGCTTTACGCGAGTATCAATGCGTTTCACCAACTGGAAGTGGTGAATACAGACAATCAGGAACGGTACACATGGACGTTACAGCAAGGTCAGCAGCCGCTGATGTAGCCGGGCTGGAACCCGTTCTCGGCAACGCGCGGCGATACAGTTTTTTTCAGCTGGTGGATCTGATTCACCGGCACCATGGAGACGACCTGGAGCGTGGCGGTCACGATGAGCCCCGCCAGGAACGCATCCGGTTCTCGGCCTCGGCCGGCCTGGGGTTTCCCGGCAGTGACGTGGTGTCGGCGCTGTCGCCGGAGCATGAGCACGCTCCCTATCAGATGGAAGTCAGCTTCCTGGGGCTTCACGGCTCCCAGTCGCCACTGCCCGGTTATTACCTGGAAGATCTGGCCTGGGAAGCGGGCCAGAATCTCGGTGTTCGTCGGCATTTTCTGGATTTCTTCAATCACCGGCTGGTGACCCTGTTCCATCGGGCCTGGCGCAAATACCGCTACTACATCCGATTCCAGCCCGGGGCCAGCGACGGTTTTTCGGAACTGGTGTTTGCCCTGACCGGTTTGGGCGACAGTCGGCTGCGGGAAGCGACGCCGGTGAACTGGTCCAAGATGCTGGCCTATGCCGGCTTGATGGCGGGCCGGAGCCGGTCACCGGAAGTGGTCAGCGGCATCATCGGCCACTGTTTTGACCTGGACGACGTCAGCATCGAACAGTGGGTGCTGCGCAAAGTGGACATCGCTCGGGATCAGCAGACCGCGCTGGGCAGGGCCAACGCCACCCTGGGCGAAGATACGCTGGTGGGTTCGCGCATCCGGGATCGCAGCGGCAAGTTTATTCTCCGGTTGCGCAATCTGACCCGGCAGCGGTTTGCGGATTTTCTGCCCAATGGCCGGGATCACCAGCGCCTGGTCAAACTGGTGGAGTTCGCTACCCGGGAGCAGCTGGCCTATGACCTGGAGCTGCAAATGCGGCCCAAGGATATTCGCCCCATGCAACTGGGCGAGGATGTTCGCCTGGGCTGGAATTCCTTCGTAACACCGGACCGGGCCCGTGAGCGTCCGGCGGTGCGGATACAGATCAGACGTTAGGGCAGGGAGCCGGAGACGTGGCACAACAAGCAGCAGAACTGACATTAGTGATCACCAACCCGACGGAAACCGGTGGTGGCGCCAGCATTGAACATAGCTTCGGAACCCGTGGCGGTTCCATCGGCACCGCGGCCAGCGACAGCTGGCAGCTTTCTCCTCACCGTACCGGCGCTGTCGCCGGCCATGCCGAGGTGCGTTACCTGGACGGCGGCTTCTGCCTGATTGATCGCAGTGGCCGGACCTACATCAACAGCAGCAGTCAGCCTGTGGGGCGGGGCCGTCGTGCCCGGCTGAGCCACGGCGACACCGTGAGCATAGGCCGCTACCAGATACGGGCCGAGCTCTCCGGCGCACCGGCGGCTGTCAGCGAAACCGAACACAACGCACACGAAGATCACGGCCTGGTGGATGCGCCCGAGAATGGTTTACGGCATGCCGCCAACGAACAGAACCGGCCTGAAGGTCGCGAGCCTCTGGAGGGTTTGCAGCCGGCAGCCGGCGATCCGGTCAGCTGTGATCCGCTGGCGCCCTGGCAGCAAAAACCGACGCGCCCGGACGAGGAGGCTCCCGAGCTGCTGGCCAGCGACCAAGCCTGGTTTGCCCGTTCGGCTGAGGTTAGCGATGAGTACCGGGAGAACCGGGATGTGGCCATGGGTCTGCCGGTCACCCCACAACGCGAGCATAAGGAACGACAGGGAATGTCCGAAACGACACGAAACATGCGGGAGGTCAGCCGCCAGCACATCAGTGGTGCACCACTGCTCCGGGGGCTGGATGCGGATATTGATTTTGCCGACAGCGACGAAATGCGGCTGTTTCTGGAGGAAGCCGGCCAGACCCTGAAGGCAACGGTGGAAGGATTACTGGCGCTGCATCAGGGCGAAGACAGCCGTCACCAGGCGCTGCGCACCCGCTTGCAGCCCATCGAGGACAACCCGCTGCGGCTGGCCAACGACTATCCGGACACCATTCAGACCCTGTTTGCCGCCCAGCGCAGCCCGGTGCATCTGTCGGCCCCCGCCGCTGTCCGTGAGAGCCTGGAAAGCCTGAATCACCACCAGCAGGCCACCCGGGAAGCCATTCGCGAGGCGCTGGAAGCCATTCTGCACGCCTTCTCACCGGAAGCCTTGTTGCGCCGGTTTCACGGCTATCGCCGTGGTTTGCAGGACAACGAAGACGAGGGCCGCTGGGCCTGGGATATGTACCAACACTATTACCGTGAACTGAAATCCAGTCGTCAGCAGGGTTTTGAACGCCTGTTCCAGGAAGTGTTCGACCAGGCTTATGACCAACACTTGCGCCAATTACAGAGGGAGAAACTGTTGTGAAGTACTGCAAATGGAGCTTGCTGGTTGTTGCTTTGATTCTCGCGGGGTGTAGCACCCCTTACAACGCGGTGACCAAGACCGCCAAGGTGCTCTGGGATCCTGATATTCCTGTTGGCTACCCGGAAGATTTGCCCAGCCGGGTGGATCTGACCATGCTGGCGGAACCGAACGTGAACCCGAACGAATCCCTGGCGCCCACCCCCATTGCGTTTCAGGTGATTGAACTGCGGGACAGCTCGCTGCTGATGGCGGGCGATTTCGACCAGCTGTTGAACGACCTGGAGGACTCTCTGGGCCAGAACTACGTGGACCATAGCGATTACAGCCTCGTGCCCGGCCAGTTCAAATTTGTCGAGCCCTTTGAGGTCAGCACCGACACCCGCTACATCGCCGTGATCGCCTTCTACGCCTACCCGAACCTGTCCCAGTGGAAAAAAGTGGTGAAGGTCGACCCGATTGGCGGACGGTATCACCTGCTGGTGAACCTGCGCGAACGTGAAGTGCAACTCAGACGGTCGGATGAAAGCTAATGGCAGTCACGAATCGAGTGGTCTGGAGTGATGGGTTGTTCATCAAACCCCAGCACTTCCAGCAACAGCAACGCTATCTGGAACACCAGATCAACGAACGGGCTCTGGCCGTCTCGGACTATCTGTTCGGGTTCAGTGATCTGGAGCTCAATGCCGAATACCTGAGCTTTGGTCGGGTCGGACTGGTGCGGGCCTCTGGACTGTTTCCGGACGGAACCCGGTTCAACCTGCCCCAGGACGATGTGATGCCGGAGCCGCTGGAGATCACCGATGCCTCGGTGGCCAACCAGGTGGTCTATCTGGCTTTACCTCTGGGCAGCGATAGCCTGGCCGAAGTCGAATGGCCGGAAGCACCCGTGGCCGGCCGGTTCCAGGCGCAGCCGGTGGAAGTGCGGGATCTGCATTCCATTGACGGCGATGCTCACACTATCGATGTGGGGCGGGTGGCTCCGCGCCTGATGCTGGAGCGGGAAGACCGCAGTGCCTATGCAGCACTGGCCATTGGCCGGATTCTGGAAAAGCGCCCCGATGGCAGCCTGGTAATGGACCCGAACTTCCTGCCGACCATGCTCAGCGTGCGCTCGGCGCCAAGGCTTCAGCGCTTTGTCGGTGAGATGGCGGGTTTGATGCAGGAACGGGCCCGTAACATTGCCGAACGGGTGGGCGCGCCCGGGCAGGGTGGTGTCGCCGATGTCTCGGATTTCATGCTGCTGCAAATGCTGAACCGGGCGCATCCGCGTTTCATGCACCTGGCACGGCTGCGTCAGCTGCACCCGGAGCGTCTGTACGAAGCGCTTCTGGAGCTGTGTGGCGAGCTGGTCACCTTTACCGATGAAAGCCGTTTGCCGAGGGAATTCACCCCTTACGATCACGATCTGCCGGAAGGCTGTTTCAGCCCGCTGATGCAGATTCTGCGGCAGGCGTTGAGCACGGTCCTGGAACCCCGGGCGCTGTCGATTGCCCTGCAGCAGCGCCAGTATGGACTCACCGTCGCACCGGTTCAGGATGGCCAGTTGATGAACGACGCCGAGTTCATTCTGGCGGTCAAAGCCGATATGCCACTGGACGACCTGCGCAAACAGTTTGTTCAACAGTGCAAGGTGGCCTCTGTGGAGAAGATTCGGGATCTCATCAGCCTCCAGCTGCCGGGCATCCCACTGTCGGCACTTCCGGTGGCCCCGCGTCAGTTGCCCTACCACGCCGGCTTTGTGTATTTCCGATTGGACGATCAAAGCCAGGCCTGGCAGATGCTGGACAACGCCAGTGGATTTGCCTTCCACGTGGCGGGCAGCTTCCCGGGGCTGGAGATGCAATTCTGGGCAATCAGGAGCTAAATCATGGCAGATGCACCGGTAATGGACAGACCAGACAACACCAGGGATTCAGGTGATCGTGCATTCAGCGACCTTTTGTTTGCCGATAGCGGCGCCGGCCAGTCGCCGGTTGAATCCGATGACAGCAGCTTCCAGCTTCGTGGCCTGGAAGATAACCGGCTGATTGACGCCGCAACCCCGCTGCTGGGACTGGTTATTCGGGTGCGGCGACTGGCGGATTTCCGCGAGGTGGAAACTCTGTACCGGCAGGTAGTGGACGAAGTCGCCGCCGTTGACCGGGAACTGGTGGAGCAGGGCTATGAGCGCCCCACGGTGGTGGCCTACCGCTACGTGCTTTGCGCCTTCATCGACGAGGCTGTGCTGGGCACCGACTGGGGCGCCCACAGCGTCTGGTCTCAGCATTCGCTGCTCAGCCGATTCCATAACGAAACCTGGGGTGGCGAAAAGGTGTTTGCCATCCTGGCCCGCATGGAAAAAGAGCCGACTCGTTACCGGGACATGCTCGAGTTCATCTATCTGTGCCTGTGTCTGGGTTTTGAGGGTCGCTACAAGGTCATGGAAAACGGTCGGGACGAATACGAACAGGTGGTTCGTGGCCTCTATGACCAGCTTCGCGAACTGCGTGGCGACCGCGACAGCCGGCCGCTGGCCGATGCCACGGAAAACCTGATGCCGGCCCGCAACCGCCTGCGCAGCGGCCTGCCCTTGTGGGGTATTGGAGGCCTGTTCGTGGCGGCCATGGCCGGGATCTATTCGCTCTATAACATGGCGCTGAACGAACGCATCAGGGATGTGCTCAGCGTTCTGGAACAACTACCGAAATAAGGACATCATTGTGATTCGGGTAGAACTGCCGGCGCTGATCGGGCGCCTTAACGACATTTCACGCCAGGCTCTGGAAGCCTCCGCGGCCCTGTGCATCAGCCGTCAGGGCGCCGAGATTACCCCGGCGCACCTGCTGTTCAAACTGCTGGAAACGCCGTTCTCGGATGTGCGCCAGATTCTGGAACACACCGGCATCAACCACCAGCAACTGCAACCCGTGGTGGGTGACAGCCTGAACGGCGAACCTCAGACCGCCGAACCGTATCCGTCGTTCTCGCCGCTGCTGGTAGAACTGATGCAGGACGCCTGGCTGCTGGCCTCCACCGAACTCGGCCATACCGAACTGCGTTCCGGCGCGGTGTTCCTGGCCCTGCTGATGAACGCCGATCGCTACTTGATGCCCCGGGTGGCGCAGGCGCTGGTGGACATCAACCGGGAACAGCTGCGCAAGCAGTTTGATCGGGTAACCGAGGGTTCTGTGGAGCGTCCGCAGCTGACGGAAAGCGGTGGTGCCAGGCCAGCGGTTGAAGCCGATATGGACCCGCTCAAACGTTATGCCACTGACTTCACCAAGCTGGCCCGGGAAGACAAACTGGACCCCGTGGTGTGTCGCGATGCCGAGATCGATCAGATGATCGATATCCTATGCCGTCGCCGCAAGAACAACCCCATCGTGGTCGGCGACGCTGGCGTGGGCAAAAGCGCCGTGGTGGAGGGCCTGGCCCTGCGCATCGTCAACGGCGACGTGCCGGACCGCCTGAAGAACGTCGAACTCTGGACCCTGGACATGGGTGCCCTGCAGGCCGGTGCCTCGGTGAAGGGCGAGTTTGAAAAACGCCTGAAGGGCGTGATCGAAGCCGTGAAAGGTTCGGCGACCCCGATCATCCTGTTCATCGACGAAGCTCACACCCTGATCGGTGCGGGTAACAGCGAAGGTGGCTCCGACGCTGCCAACCTGCTGAAGCCAGCCCTGGCCCGTGGCGAACTGCGCACCATTGCTGCCACCACCTGGCGCGAGTACAAGAAATACTTCGAAAAAGACCCGGCTCTCAGCCGCCGGTTCCAACCGGTGGCCCTGGACGAGCCAACGCCGGGCGAAGCAGTCCACATCCTCCGTGGCCTGCGCACGGTCTACGAAAAAGCCCATCAGGTACTGATCGCCGACAGCGCCCTTAAAGCCGCCGCAGAAATGTCCGCCCGTTACCTGGCCGGTCGCCAGCTGCCGGACAAGGCCATCGATGTTCTCGATACCGCCTGCGCCCGGGTCAGCCTGAACCTGAGTACACCGCCACGCCGTCTCAGTCATGTGCGCAGTGAACTGCACCAACTGGCCATGGAACAGGAGCTTCTGAGCCGGGAACACACGCTTGGCCAGAACGTGGATGCCGAGCGCGAACAGGCCCTGGAGCAGAAGATTGCTGACCTGACCGCCGAATCCGGAGCGCTGGAACAAAGCTGGAATGACCAGAGGGAGCTTGTTGCCCGGCTGGTCGAGATCCGTGAACAGCTGTTGGTGGGGGATGTCGAGCGCGAAACCGCCGATGATGTTGCTGTTGAGTTGGCCGAGAGCGATCACGAAGAACGCCCGGACCTGAAAAGCGAAGCCGCCGCCATCGAACAGGAACTGGCTGAACTCCAGGCCGACGAACCGTTGGTACACGCCCGGGTGGACGCCCGCCAGGTAGCCGAAGTCATCGCTGACTGGACCGGCATCCCGGTCAACCGCATGACCACCGACGAGCTGGAAAAAATCACCCACCTGCCGGCGTACCTGCAGGCCCATATCAAAGGCCAGGACACGGCCATCGACTGCCTGCACCAGCACCTGCTCACCGCCCGCGCCGACTTGCGCCGGCCGGGTCGCCCCATGGGCGCCTTCCTGCTGGTGGGCCCCAGTGGTGTGGGTAAAACCGAAACCGTGGTACAACTGGCTGAACTGCTCTACGGCGGCCGCCAGTTCCTCACCACCATCAACATGTCCGAATATCAGGAGAAACACACTGTCTCCCGTCTGATCGGCTCGCCCCCAGGCTACGTCGGATTCGGAGAAGGGGGCATCCTCACCGAAGCCATCCGCCAGAAGCCTTATTCCGTGGTGCTGCTCGACGAAGTCGAAAAAGCCCACCCGGAAGTGCTTAACCTTTTCTACCAGGCTTTCGACAAAGGCGAACTGGCTGACGGAGAAGGCCGGTTGATCGACTGCAAAAACGTGGTCTTTTTCCTGACCTCCAACCTCGGCTTCCAGACCATCGTCAACCACGCCGAAGAGCCGGAGAAAATCGAAGAAGCCCTGTACCCGGAACTGGCCAACTTCTTCAAGCCGGCATTGCTGGCGCGGATGGAAGTGGTGCCCTACCTGCCGCTGGGTGAAGACACTCTCAACCGCATCGTTGAGGACAAACTCCAGCGCCTGGCGGATCAGATTCAAGCTCGCTACCACACCGAGGTGGAACTGGAAGACGGCCTGGTCGAATCCATCCGCAGCCGCGCCACCAGAAGTGAAAACGGCGCGCGGATGCTGGAGTCGATCATCGAAGGCGAACTGCTGCCACCGGTGTCGCTGGCGCTGCTGGAAAAACTGGCGGCCAGGGAGCCGGTGACGAAGGTGACGCTTGGGGTTACTGAAAACAAGTTCACGGGCACAGTCGCCTGACTTTCGGGCTGACTGAATCGTAGCGCACCGTGGGGGATGGCTTTCCAAAACCCTGCGGAGCCATGGGTGAAGGGCGAAAGCCCTTCACGGGTTGGCCAGGGATGGCCAAGACAGGACCCTCACTGCGACGCAGGAGCAGTAAGCAGTGAGGGGCGGAGCGGAGCTTACAAGGATGTATTCACAGCGTGTTTTGGAAAGCCACCCCGCAGGATGCGCGGGCGACGATCTCCTAAGTAATTATTCTGGGAATGAAAGCATGGGAAGGATGCAGAAGGAACTGCACACCGGCATCGATCTGGCGGTGGCACTGATCAAACAGGACACACTGCCAGCGCTATTGAACACCGCCACCCGCCAACTCGAAAGCGCCTTCGGGCTCAGCAAGTGCTGGGCGCTGGAACTCGACCTCAGCGGCCGGACCCTGCACTGCAGCAAACTGGACGAAGCGGGCGAGTTTGATTGTAACGACTTCAGCCACCCCTTTGCCCACGTGCTGCAGACAGGCCAGCCGCGGGAACTCACCCGTGCTGCCAGCTATCGCCTGGATCATGCCGGCTTCCAGACGCTCCTGGAACTCAGTGGCCGTCCAAGAAGCTTCTGGCTGGAGCCACTAAAAGGCGAAGATGGCCGCACCCTCGGTATGCTCGTGTTGTGCGGCGACCACCCGGACTGGCAGGGCATCGTCACGCAGCCACTTTACAGCGGCCTGAAGCAACTGCTGGTGCATCAATGGATCAGCCAGCTGCAAACCCGTGACCAGGTGTGGCAACGGCGGCTGCTCAAGCGCTCCCTGGACCACCTGCACGATGCCGAAAGCCTGCGCCAGCGCTGCAGCCAGTTAGCCTATACCCTGGTTGGCAATTCCGAAGCCATGACCCACCTCCGGGCCCAGGTGGTGCGAGCGGCTGGCAGCCAGCTGTCTGTGCTGATTCAGGGCGAAACCGGTTGTGGCAAAGATGTGGTGGCCCGGGGCATCCACGATATGTCCGACCGTGCCAGTGGGCCTCTGGTGGTGGTCAACTGTGCCGCCATCCCGGACACCTTGTTGGAGAGTGAACTGTTTGGTCACACCAAGGGTGCCTTCTCCGGTGCCGACCAGGCCAAAGAAGGTCTGCTGGCCCAGGCCAACGGCGGCACCCTGTTTCTGGATGAGATTGGCGATATGCCCATGGCACTGCAATCCAAATTGTTGCGGGTGCTGGAAAGCCGACAGTTCCGGCCATTGGGTGCCCGGGAAGAGCAACATTCGGATTTCCGCCTGGTGGCGGCCACCCATCAGCCGCTTCAGGAGGGCATTGAGGATGGCCGGTTCAGGCGGGACCTGTTCTACCGCCTCAGCCAGTTTCCCCTGCGCGTTCTGCCACTGCGGGAACGCAGTGAAGATCTGGAAGCGCTCAGCCGTCACTTCATCCGGCTCTACACCGAGCGCGAGGGCAGTGGCCCGCTGGGCATCAGCAGCCATGCCCTGAGCGCGCTGGCCGACTACAACTTCCCGGGCAATGTCCGGGAACTGCGCAACATCATCGAACTGGCCTGTCTGCAGACCCCGGCCGGTGACGACATTCAGCCGGAAGTCCTGCGCCTGGACGATCTGTTTGCCGACTCCCCGGAGTCGACCATGGCTTTCGTGGAAGCCAAAACCATTCCGGGCGTACCTCCGGCCGATGATATCCGCGATCTGAAAGCCGCCGCCCAGGCCTTTGAGGCCGCCATCATCCGCGAACGTCTGCGCCAGTATGGCGGCAATCGCGCTCAGGCCGCGGAAAGCCTGGGCCTGCCAAAACGCACACTGGCCCATAAATGTCTGAAGTATCAGGTAACCGACGTATGACCCTGAAAGACCTGAACCGATTGCCCTTGATGGTCCTGTTGCTGGTGAGTGCCAGCAGTTGGGCCGATACCCGCCTGGTGGAAGCCGGGGCCTGCACTGAACAACCGAACCGGCTGGAACGTCTGGCCTGTTTTGATGAGGTGTTCGGTACGCCGTTGGCGCAGTACGAGGCCGGCCAGCATCCGGCATTGGTGAACCAGTCTGAGCGCTGGCGCCGGGTGTTTGCACAGGCCAGCGGGAACGATGCCGGCGGGGTGGTCTATCGCGACACCGGCAGCGCGGCGGGTCATCTGGTGACGGTGACCGCGCTCGGGGTAAAACCTCCACGCCCGGTGCTGTCGCTGCAGTGCCACAACAACATCACCGAGCTGGCCATCATGCTGCCGGAGCCACTGGATCGCGAGCGAGTCGACGTAACTCTGGGGCCCCATCGGGCACACTGGCGGGTTCGGGATGAAGGTTTGGTGGTCAGCGCGGGTCGCGGCCTGCCCGCTATCCGCACCGTACTGGATGTGGTCAACCAGCCGGATGTGCGCCTGCAGGCGGGAGTTCGGGAGCTTGATGGCCTGCTGTTTGACCTCAACGGCTTTGCTGAGGCGATCAAGCCTTTGCGCCAGACCTGTGGCTGGTAAGGAGTGATGGCATGCAGGTGATTGAACAGCATCCTTACGTGGATCAGGTACTGAACCCGATCCCAGGTGACACCGGGGTAGGCGAAAGCCTGGCTGAAGACAGCACGCTGGAGTTTCTCGAAGACGAGATCATGAAAGTGGGCTCGCTGGCCCACAACGACATCGACTGGCACAAGGTTGAAAGCGAAGCACTGAAACTGCTGGCGGATCGCAGCAAGGACATCAAGGTGCTGGGTTTTGTCATGCTCAGCCTGCAACGTGGCGGCGATGGTGAACGGTTTGCCCTGTCGCTGTACCTGCTGCATCGGGTGCTGGACGACTGGTGGGAAAACGCCTGGCCCTATCCCGGTGCCAAGGGGCAGCGGGCCCGCAAGATGCTGTTTACCCAGATGCTGCAGCGGGCCCTCAAAGCGGTCGAGAGCCTGAACTTTGATGCCAGCGTAGGAGATGGTCGTCAGTTCTGTCTGGACCTGGTTGAGAAACTGGACACCCAGGCGAAAGACCGGGATTTGCCTGACGACGCCCTGTTCGACCTGAAGCGGGCCGTGGAAAAGTTGCCCAAGCCGGACCAGACCACCGCGCCCCGGACGGCGTCTGAAAGCTCCCCGACAAACAAACAGGAGAGCACGGCCAGCTCATCGCCCTCCAGCTCGGCCAGTTCCAACACTACGGCCGCGTCGCTGGGCAATCTGACACTGGACCCGAGTAATGAGCGTGCGACCCGGCAGAGTCTGCTCAAGGTCGCCGAACTGCTGACCAGCAGCGAACCGGACAACGCCCTGGGCTACCGGATGCGTCGGTATGCCATCTGGCAGAGTATCACCAGCCTGCCGCCAACCCGGGATGGCAAGCGCACAGATCTGGCAGCCGTCAGCGCAGACCGGGTGGCCGAGTACAGGGAAGCTCTGGAGAAAACACCGGACCTGGAACTGTGGCAGCGCATTGAACAAAGCCTGTCGGTCAGCCCGTTCTGGCTCGATGGCCACTGGCTCAGCGCCCGGGCGGCCATGGCCCTTGGCAATACCGATTGCGCGGAGGCCATCCGGGAAGCCCTGAAAGCGTTTGTCGACCGCCTGCCGCAACTGGCCGAGCTCACCTTCAACGATGGCACACCGTTTCTCAGTGACGATGGTGCAGATTGGTTGCACACAGCCCCGGCAGCTGGCAAAGGAACGGGCGCAGGTGCCAATCCCTGGGAGCAGGCATTCGACGGTGCGCTTGAGCTGGTGCGGCAGAACAAACTGGCGCCGGCCATGGAACTGCTGGAGCAGGGTCTGGCCGATGCCCGGGAGCCGCGCGAGCGCTTCTACTGGCGCCTGGCCACGGCCCGGCTGCTCAAGGAAACCGGCCTGAAAGCCCTGGCCGCCGAACAGATTCAGGATCTGAAAAACCAGATCCAGGGGCGGGTTCTCGAAGACTGGGAACCGGCTCTTATAAAACAACTGGAACGACTGGCGTAACGCCCGCAAGACGCAACGAACGCAGGAATGGAAACCATGTGGAGAAAAGCATTACTCATTGGTCGTTGGCTTCTGCCCTACATCCGCAGCGCCGCCCCCGTCACCCTGGCTCTGGGGGTAATTGCCCTGCTGGTAGCCACCTGGTGGCTGGGGCCACGCCTGGAAATCAACGGCGACTACCCGTTGATGGCCTGGCAGATGCGTGCTCTGGTCACCCTCGGGGTGGTCCTGCTGGTGGTGATGGTCTGGGGTACCATGCTGGCCCGTCGCCTGGGTAAAGTGAACAAGGCCAAGGCCGAGGAGCAGCGGGAGCAGGAAGACCCGATTCTGCCCATGGAGCGTCGCCAACAGCGGTTGCTGGACCGCCAGCTGCAGGCGTTGAAAAGCAATCTGCCGGGTCGCAAGGGCCTGTACCGTCTGCCCTGGTATCTGGTGATGGGCCTGGAAGATGCCGGTAAGACCAGCCTGATTCAGCGTGCCGGGCAAACCTATACCCTGACCAACGTCACCCGTAACAACCGGGGCGACCGTAACCCGTTCAGTTTTGACTGGTGGATTGGCGACAACGGTGTCCTGATCGACCCGGATGGCGAACTGCTGAGCCAGAACCAGGGCGAGGGTGCCACCGGTGAAATCCAGAGCCGGCTGTGGAACCACTTTATCGCCTGGCTGGAACGCAGTCGGCCCCAGCGGCCGCTCAATGGCGTTATCCTGGCTGTGGATCTTGCGCGCCTGAGCGCCGCCAACGAACAGCAGCGTGAAGCCCACGCCATTCTGCTGCGCACCCGCCTGCGGGAGCTGATGGAACAGCTTGGGTCCCGGCTGCCGGTGTATGTGACCTTCACCAAGATGGATCTGATGTACGGATTTGCGCCGTTTGTCCGTACTCTCAGCAAGGCGGAGAAGGATAAGGCCCTGGGGTTCACCTTCAGGCTGGACGGCCAGCAGGATCAGGACCAGTGGCTGGAACAGTTTGCCGAGCGTTACGCCGATATGGTGGATGAGCTCACCGAACGCCTGCCGGACGTGCTGGCCAACACCCGTGATAACGAAGAACGGGCGGCGGCTTATTCGTTCACCCGCCAGTTGGCGGGCCTGAAGCCGGCCATGGAGCAGTTCCTGACGGATTTGCTGTCGGCGGATGCCTTCTCCACACCGGCACTGGTACGCGGCACCTACTTCACCTCGGTGTTGCAGGAAGGTGTGCCCGAGGACGCCTTTGTCTCCGCTGCTGCCCGGAACTACCAGATGTCCGACCCGATTCAGCCGGCCCAGCGTGGTGGCCAGTCTGCGAGCCTGTTCACCAAGGGGCTGTTCCCCGAAATCATCTATCCGGAGGCGGGCCTGGCAGGGGATAACCGGCGGGTGGTGCGCCAGCGTCATCGTCGGGTGGCCGTTGCCGCCGTGGTGGCTCTGGCCGCCGGTGCGGGCATGACGGCGGGCTGGCAGCACTATTTTCTCCAGAATGCCGAAGCGGCCGCCCAGGTGGAAAACCGGGTGAAAAGCTATCTGAACGACTGGCAGCCGGTTGGCTATGAGCCGGACACCACCGGCCGTAATCTGCTGCAACCGCTGGATGAGCTGCGGGATGCCACTCTGGCCTTCGGCGATTACCGCAAGGAGTGGCGGCTGGTGACCGATATGGGGCTGTACCAGGGGCACAAGGTGGGCCCGGAAGTGGATAAGGCCTACCTGAACATGTTGGCCTATCAATACCTGCCTGCGCTGATGTTTGGTGTGATGGAGGAAATGGGCCAGGCCCCGGATAACAGCACTGAGCGGCTCGAACACCTGCGCGTGCTGCGGATGCTTTACGATGCCAGCGGCCGCCGTACCGACATCGTGTCCGGTTACATGCGTGAATACTGGCAGGCCCGTTTCCCCGGACAGCGCGATGTACAGAATCGCCTGTATGGGCACCTGCAATACGCCATGGCCCACACCGACCTGTCGGACCTGGCAGCCAACGGCGACCCAACCGCCACTATGGCTCTGGCGCCCTTCCGCAGCAGTGTTGAATGGGCACAGCACGAGCTTGGTCGTATCAGCACCTCAGACCGCGTATACCGCGAGCTGGAGAATGAGGCCAGCCGTGATTTCCCGACCCCACTGGAACTGGCCCGCAGCTCCGGCCCGGCGTTCTCGACCGTGTTCACCCGCCTGGACAGTTACGGCGAGCCGCTTGCCGAGGATGTGCCGTCTGCTGAGGATCCACTTTCGATACCAGCGTTGTTGACCCGGGAGGGACTGGAAAAATGGTTCCTTCGGGAATCCGGATCGGTCACCGAACTGGCCTTGATTGACGCCTGGGTGCTGGGCCGTCGGGATGATGTTGATTTCAGCAAGGCCGATGAAGCCGAACTGCTGGCCAGCCTGCAAACGCTGTACGCCGAGCACTATGCCGAGGCCTGGCGCACAGCGCTGAGCCGGCTGGATATCCATCGGTTTGAGGATCTCAACCACGGCGTTCGTATTCTCGACAGCCTGACCAGCGGCCATCAGCCACTGGCCCGATTGCTGGCGCAGGTGCGGGAAAACACCCGCCTGATTCCGGTAGGTGAAGGCGAAGCGGAAGCCGCACGCAAGTTGCTTGAGCAATCTCCCCATTACCGCATGCTGCAGGACATCGAGCGCCAGTTCAGTGATCTGAACCAGCTTACCCGCAAGCAGGGTGAGGAGCCGTCTGGGCTGGAGGAAGTCATGCTGGTGGTGGGTGAGCTGCATGAATACATGCGAAACATCCAGGAATCCCCGGATACCGGCAAAGCCGCCCTCAGTGCCGCTCGTGCTCGCATGGGCCTGCAGGGCGCTGACCCTATCTTCACCCTGCAACGCATGGCCGGTCATCAGCCGGAACCCCTGAACCGGATACTGAACCGCCTGGCCACCGAAAGCTGGCGGGTGGTTCTGGACAGTGCGGTGGCCCAGTTGGAGCGTGACTGGTATCGCGAGGTTTACCAGCCTTTCCAGCAGAACCTGGCCCGGCATTATCCGTTTACCCAGGGGGCAGGGCGTGATGCTGCGCTGCAGGACTTCGAGCGCTTCTTCGCGCCGGACGGTATTCTGGAAACCTTCTACAACGACAACCTGAAGCTGTTCCTGGAAGACCATCCGGAACATGTGGGTGATGCCCGCCGGGCCAGCCTGGTGCGACGGGACGTGGTTGCTGCGCTTGATCGTGCCCGGCAGATTCGCCAGGCGTTTTTCACCCGCAGCGGTACGCTGGATGTGGAATTCGCGCTGGAACCCCTGAACCTCAGCAACAACAAACGTCGCTCGGTGGTGAATATCGATGGCCAGCTGGTGGAGTTCTCCCATGGCCCCAGCCAGAGCATTCCGCTAGTGTGGCCGAACACCCTGCGGGACACCGTAGAGAGCCGGGTAACGCTGGTGCCGATTCAGGTTAACCGCTCGCCCCGGAGCATTTCCGAGAGCGGTCCCTGGGCACTGTTCCGGTTGCTGGGTAAAGCGGACATCACCGGTGTCAGCAGCAATGCGGTGGACGTGAAGTTCACGGTGGATGACGGGGAAATGCGTTATCGCCTGCACGCGGCCAGCAATACCAACCCGTTCACAGAGCAATTGCTATCAGGGTACCGCATACCCCGCAGCTTGTATTAAACTGTGTCCCGTCGCCCGGGTTTGTGCCCGGGTTGGCGGGAGCCGGCACCCGGATGGCGCAGGCTGAAAACGGATACATTCAATCTTCAGGGATCGAAGTCATGCCCCAGGCAAGCGGATTGCAGTTCACCGCCCGTGTAGGCGAATTCCCCTCGGATCACTTTGTCGTTGTCGGCTTCGCGCTGACCGAACGGCTGTCTGATCTGTTCCATGGCCGGTTGCAACTGGCCAGCACCGACCCGGATGTGGCCGCCGCCGATGTACTGGAACAGCCGGTAGATCTGGTGGTGTGGCAGGATGGCCAGCCCCTGCGCCGGTTCACCGGCGTGGTGAACGAATTTATGCGGGGCGACACCGGCCACCGCCGCACCCGCTACGAAGTGGTCATCCAGCCGCCCCTGTGGCGCCTGGGCCTGATGCACAACAGCCGCATCTTCCAGACCCAGACCACCGACGCCATCGTGCGCACGCTGCTCGAAGAGCGGGGCATCATCGACACCGTGTTCGACTTCAAACGCCCTCCTGAAGAACGGGAATACTGCGTCCAGCACCGGGAAACCGACCTGCAGTTCCTGGAACGCCTGGCCGCCGAAGAAGGCTGGCACTACCGCTACCAGCACGGCAGCGTGGATGGCGAAGAACAACCGGCACTGATTCTTGCCGACCACCACGGCGACGCCCCGAAACTGGACCCGGTTACCTGCAACACCAAAGCCGGTGGCAGCACCCAACAGGCCTGCGTGTTCCAGTTTGCCTACGAAGAACGGGTCAAAGCCGCCTCCGTGGCCATGAAAGACTACACCTTCAAAAACCCAGCCTATGCCCTGATGCATGAACAAAGTGCTGGCGGTGTTAATCACCGGGAAGACTATCAGCACTATGACTACCCCGGCCGCTACAAAGCCGACGCCAGCGGCCAGCCGTTCACCCAGAACAGACTGGATGCGCTTAGAAACGACGCGTCCATGGCCAACGGCAAAAGCAACCGCCCGGATTTCACCCCCGGCGCCAAAGTGGAACTGCAGGACCACGACAGCCAGACCCTGAACCGGGAATGGCTGCTCACCGCCATCACCCACACAGGCAAACAGCCCCAGGCTCTGGAAGAAGAGGGCGGCAGCGAGCCCACCAGCTACCACAACACCTTCAGCGCCATCCCGGCCGACAAAACCTGGCGCCCGCTGTGCGAACACAAGCCCATGATGGACGGCCCCCAGATGGCCCTGGTCACCGGCCCGGACGGGGAAGAAATCCACTGCGACCAGTACGGCCGGGTGAAAGTACGATTCCCTTGGGACCGCTATTCCAAGAACGACGAACACTCAAGCGCCTGGCTGCGCGTGGCCCAGGGCTGGGCCGGTGGCCAATACGGCTTCATGGCCTTGCCCAGAATTGGCCACGAGGTCATCGTCAGCTTCCTGGACGGCGACCCTGACCAGCCCATCATCACCGGCCGCACTTATCACGCCACCAACACACCGCCCTATGCGCTGCCGGAGCACAAAACAAGAACCACCCTGAAGACCAAAACCCACAAGGGTGAGGGCAGCAACGAACTGCGCTTTGAAGACGAAGCCGGTGAAGAACAGATCTACGTGCACGCCCAGAAAGACCTGGACCTGCTGACGGAAAACAACCGCACCGAAGTCATCAAGAACGACAGCCACCTGACGGTGGAGAACAACCGCGTCAGCCACACCAAAGGCAACCGCCATCACACCGTGGATGGCGAAAAGCGGGAGCAAACCGGCAAAGACCACAGCTTCAATGTCACCGGTACTCTGCACCTGAAAGCCGGCACCGCCTGGCTCAGCAATTCCGGCACCGAACTGCACATCAAAGCCGGCCAGAAAGCCGTGATCGAAGCCGGCGCTGAGATCACCCTGAAAGCCGGCGGCAGCTTCGTGAAGATCGATCCCAGCGGCGTGGCCATGGGAGGCGCAAGCATCAAGATGAACGCCGGTGGGGCTGCAGGGAAAGGCAGTGGGCAGAAGGTGCAGGTGCCTGAGATGCCGGGGTTGGTGACGGCTGCTGGCGGGGCAGAGGCGCCGGAGGCGTTGGCGGAGGTTAGCCAGAGAGCGAATGCTCAGCCAAAAGCCATCGTTGCCCACCGACTGAAACAGGCTCGGATGAATCGAACGGCTATTGTTGAGCAGTGCCAGCAGAAACCCGATGGCACTTGTCCGCTTGGGAACTGTCCTTGCGGTAAGAATCAGACAGCGTGATACGTGAAGGAGCCCATTGTGGTATTTGCACAACCTTCGACTGACAAGGTGCGTTTTTTAGTGCTGGAGGCGCAGCAGAAACCATCGGTTGTGCGGTCTTTGTATGAGCAGACAGACGTTCCGAAGTGGCTTTATCTGTTTGCTGAGACTGACTGGCAACAGTACCTGGCCGAAAGCCCCGTTGTTCTGGAAGCTAAACAGCAGAGCCCGGAGTATCAGTGGGCTTTGAAAGGATTGAAAGAAGGGCGGCTTATCGGGCTGATTCTGGAGTCCTCTGAGAGCCTTGATTCCGTGACGGGTTGGCTAAGGGCTCGCTTGACAGTGCGCTTTGACGGGGAAAGACAGGGCCTGCTGCGACTTTACGACCCTGAGGTATGGCAACGCTTATCTCCGGGGACTCAAGACCAGGCGGATGTGATTGAACGGGTTATTTACTGGTACGGAGAAAGTGGTCAGGAACGTTGGCAAACCACCGACAGACCAAATCTGTTCACTATGTTGCCCGTACCAACGCTTTCAGAAACTCAGTGGCAGGCATTGAACACGCCTGATGCCTGAGTCTGAATTGATACGTTTAGAACGCAAGGAATGACAGGGATGTCTGAGAATAGTGCAAAGCAGTCTACAGCTGGTTGTAGCCAGACTTGCGAGGACGAATCGCTGATTATCGAGGTTATCGGCAAAGAGCATCCGGATGGGCATGCTTTTCGAATCTTTGATGAAACCAACTACGAGCAGCAAGAGTGGTTGGAGAAACAGGTTGAAATAGAACCTCTGGAAAATTCCATTCTGCATGTCTGGCCCTGGAAGGGGCAGCCCTCCAGGAATGTCTGGATAGAAATCAAGTCTGAAGATGGCCCGATTCGGGTGCCCTTTCTGGATGATGCGACCAGCACCGAAAGGGAGGTTGAGCATCAACGCCACGTCGTACTGCCGGTCGTGCCGGCGACCCTGTTGTCAGGCATAGAGCTACATGGGCAGAAGCCTGCCCGCCAGGTTCTGGCTCGTGCGGGGTTCCTGTATATCTTTTACAAGGAAAAGCTATGGCGTGAAATTGAAATCCGCATAGATGAAGAAGGGCAAACTTCGTATCACGATGTGGCGCTTACCAAGTATCGTTCGCGCAGTGGTCAGCTAGAGCCTGGATACCGGAAAGTCACTGGGTCCGCAATGAGTGAAATCTGGATACCGGCCCGGATTAACAGTGATTGGCTGACATTGGAGATGGCCTTCAGCGAATCGCAGTGGCCGGGAGAGCGCGTGATGCATTTGGAGCGCTCCGCTACAGACCGGGAAAATCGTTGCGTTAGCATCGATATGCGTTTTGGATCAGAAACGAAGGAAAGTGTAGAGAACTCCAATACTTCCAACGGTAACAGTGTTGCATTTCTTGCTGAGTATCTTTCACCGCAACGTTCCCGAGTGCCCGCATTGGAGTGGCAGTTTGACCGCCCAGATGACTATCTGTTGGATTTAGAGGGAACCTATCCGGATCGGGCTATGCAAAAAGCAAAGTCCATTCACCAGAGGCAGGAAAGTCCGGATCCCGAAGACCCGATCGCCGAAGACGAAAGACCGGAGATGACTGCTCTCAGCAATTGCCTGCATCGATCATTGCACCAGGCTGAGGAGGCATTGATACAGCAGTGTCGGCCAGAGGACCCAGAGCCCTTCACTTGGCCTGGCTCTGGAACTGCTGAGACGGATGCTACGATCAATGCAAAAAAACGTGGCATTGGCGTTATTCTGCTGGACGATCCGATCTACCAGCTTAGATACAATCAGCGTCGTCGACAGGTGGCGGCCTGGTATATGAATGCCGCTGTGCGGCGCGCCAAGGCAAGACCATACTTTGACTCTGCCTTGCTGGTCCATTCTGTAATCGAGCCAGAACACATTGCGTCGGAGCCTAATCAGCTTCACAAGCACATGGCGGAAATAAATAATCAGGGCAGAGCAGAGCTTGAACGCTCGCTTGCGGTTTCTGAGCGTCAGATGGGGCGAGCTTATCTCGAGAAGGTGCATTCTGAGCTATTGGAATTGCTATCAAACGAACGCACCCATCATGTTCTGACGGATTTGTTCACTCATGACAGCTATGATTACGCTGGTGCATTCAATTTCGTAACATCTCTGGTGATGAACCTTGTCACCGAACCGGCGGAATGTGATGCCCTCGACATTGACGTTGAAGGTGCGGTCGATGGTGAAGGAAAACACTGGTTACAGGGACTGTGTGAGGGCCGGCACAGTCGCGTTCTCTACTCTCTGCTGTTTCCCCGCTTCAGCCCGGAAGATCAGAAAAAACCGTATCAACCTCCGGCAGAGCCTCAGGTCAATCATGGCAATGGGCAGTTCCGCGAAACGGAACTCGCTGCCATGTCTATTACCGACCTTCCCGATATTGAAGAGCTAAAAACGATCGATGGACTTGAATTAGCAGTCGAAGCTGCCGCAGGGTCCTACGAAACACTTCTGACGGCGAACATGAGGCTCGGTAGTCAGGTTTTGATGAGTGTCCACGGCAATATGTGGGCTGCGATTCATCATGCCAGCCAAGCTATTGAGGCGAGAAATGCAAAGCTGGCGGCTATAAAAAAGCAGTTGGCAGAGCTTCGAATAGAAATCTCCAATCTTGAAAACCAACGCTGGAACATCGAACGGAGAATTAACAACCTCAGAGGGAAAGAAGCTGAGCTTGAGGCGATCCGGAACAAACTAATCGAGCTCGACGTACGCTTCAAAGAACTGAGCCGGCAGAAACAATCCATCATGAAAACGGCGGTTGCAGGCAGAATGAAGCTTTATTCTGTTTCGTTGGAGCAATTACGTCGGTCCCTACCGGAGCTTCTAGGGAAAGTGGAGTTGATGCGACTCTCGAAAGCGCGTCAGAAAGATTATTTCATCTTCGAGTTTAGTGAGGCTGAACTTAGGTCTGGAACTGGAAAGCGGGCTGTAGAGCTTTTTGGGGACTTGATACAGGCAGGCGAAGAACCTGACGTTCGCGCGTCAACAAGTAGAAGACGCAGCAAGGCTGCGGGTATCGCATCCGAGGTTGCTGAGGATGTATACGTGCTGGCAGTCCCTAAAACAGAAACGGTTGTGACGTTAATTGAGGATATCCGGAAAGCTGAGTCTGACTTCCGGCAAGCGGTGCGTGCGTTAGCTGAACTCGACGAGCTCGTTGGGCCGAGTCCCGGCACCCCCGCCGCGGCAATGGCTGCCGCTGCGCAAAGAATCGAGGCGGCAAAAGCTGAAGTTGCCCGAGCGGAACGGGAACTCAAAGCATTCGAGCAAGAGATTGATAGCCGGAGAAGCCGTGTTGCGAAGAAAGAACAGTATATCCGTGACCTGGAGGCCGCGAACGATGCGGCGAACAAGATTGATCAGGCAGAAATTAACAGTAACAGATCCAGTCGTTTATATCGGGTG
Source organism: Marinobacter sp. LM1 (assembly GCF_042763285.1). Taxonomy (NCBI): domain Bacteria; kingdom Pseudomonadati; phylum Pseudomonadota; class Gammaproteobacteria; order Pseudomonadales; family Marinobacteraceae; genus Marinobacter; species Marinobacter sp. LM1. The sequence goes on along the minus strand of NZ_CP114373.1, from coordinate 4,121,320 downwards.
TTGAATAAACCAGCTTTTCCGGTATTTGTTGGTTTGATTGAGGTGTTTAACTCAGCGAGCGTTTGGTCAGGGCGGTCTCAAGATGCAAGGATTAAAGGGAACAATCGTGCCGGCCTCCGAGTATTCAGTGCGGGTTTTGATCTGTTTGTTGCGGGCACGGCAATTAGTGAACGGTGGGTGCTGGGGCCATCCAAGATCTTGGCGCTCGAACTGCCAGAAGACATTGGAAGAGTTTTCGTTAAATCTCTTGGTGCTCCACTAACAGTAAGAAGTGGGCTTGGCGCTGCAGCCGGTTTTCTTATGGCCTTGGATGCCGGGTGGGATGCCTATTACGAGTATCGGATGGGAAATCACAAAGCGGCGTTCGGCTATGGATTGCTGGCGGGTAGCGGGATCGCTTTCGGATTCGCAAGTGTTGTAGGTAAATCAGGACTTCTTTTGGTGTTAGGGCCGAAAGGTTGGCTGGCGGTAGGTGTTATCCTGGCCGTAGCGGGCCTGGCGACGGTTTTCGCATTCAGCGACGAACCGCTCGACATCTGGATGCGGCATGGGCCTTTCGGGCCTTTGGCGGAGAAGCCCTTCTTGAAAAAACCAGATGAAGCCTACTATCGCTTGATCAGCCAGTTAATGGGCGTCACGGTCAGACTTGAATACAATCCCTTGCGACGAATGGCGCGAGACGGCGTTCTGGAGGGCTACAGCGATGATCAGGTGGCCGCTTTGTCGATGGCTGGTGAGCGTTTTGTGATTGAGAGCGCCATTCCTGAATTGTTCAATTCGGGCGGGGTTGTCACTGTTTTACCGAAGCTTCAGCTCAACGAAACGATTGCTGTCGCTAAAGGTAGATCGGGTCACGTTCAGAATAACCGAATAGAAGGGGCTGATCTGGAGCCTTATGTACTAATGACAGAGGAGTCTGGTACGGGTTTGCATATTTATCTGAATGCACCTGAGAGCGCGAGACGCAAATTAGAGACTGCAGTCTGGCAGAGCGATACGTGGGAAACGCGAACATATAGATGGAAGGCCAAAGTCCAGATTCAGGCGAGGCAATCGCTCGAATCCATGTTGATGGTCTTCCCGGCGCCTCCACCGCAAGACCCTCTCGTGTTTAGTAAATCGGACGAGCGTCATACCCAACCTGACTTTAGCAGTGAAGACCAGCCATTTTGGTACAGTCAAAGAGTTCAAGAAAATGTCGATTGATGTTTCTCCACATGGTAGCTCGAGTGATTATTATGGGTCGCATAGCTACCGTTCTGACTCGATTCCCGAGCAAAGCAATCAAACTCAGGAATTGAACCGAACCGGATTAGATCGCTCAGCCAGCTTACGATTACCGTGGGGTAATACCCGTGAAGTGATGCCGCCCACCTTCATGTCAAGAAACCCACCCAAGAAGTTGCGGCGACTGGAGAAAAAAGAGGATCTGGCAGAGAAGTACGGTCTTCACGTTGAGAGTAATCATGAATGCTTCCGGCATGCACCATTGGCTCTCCAGGCTCGATTAGTAAGTATAATTAGTGTTACAGGTGCGTTGTGGGCCTACATTGTTTCTCCCGGATATTTGATAACACTGATTTTGATGTCGCCGTTGTTTACGTCCATTAGTAGAAACTATTCCGAGTACATACAAAGTCTTGGTTTATTCGAATTTATCATGCTTGGAGGCGGCTGGATTCTCATTTTGATGGCCAAACTGGCGTTACGCCTCTTCCCGAAATGGCTTTTACGGAATGGCCGAGGCCCTGAATGGGAATTCAACCGTCGCACCGGCATGATCAAGGTTTGGCAATACCCGAAAAAGTTTCCTTTTCTCCCCAGAAAGCCGCCGGTAGTGGTTGAAAAGCCCTTCTACGAATTCGATGCCTGGTGCTGCGCGAGGGTGGATCGCTTTGGCACTTTGTTTGACCTGGTGCTCTCCCACCGTTACAGCAAACTGGATGTTACCGTTGGCGATATTCTCGGCGCCCACGGCAGTCCCACCATGTGTTACGCCTACTGGGATTTCATTCAGAACTACATGGATGTCACAAAGCCGTTGCCGGAGCTGCCCATGCTGGAGCAGTATCGACACCTTGACCCGACCACCGCAAAGCACGATCAGGCGGCGGGCCGTCCTGCGCGTTACTGGCGGGATATGGATGACAAAACTTTCAAGCGGAAAGTGGACGACATGTTTACCGATGTCTCTATCATCGATACCACACGCAGGCCAGACCTGATGGCGGAAAAGCTGAGTTATGCGTCCTGAGCGAGCAGGAAGCCCTCCCGGCCAATCTTGGGGTTGCTTGAAAACATGTGCTTCCCACAATGCTTGTGGGGTGAGGTCGACAGTTTGGTCTCGTTACTGATTGCAAAAGACCAATTAATATACGGTTAATGGAATGACCAATCTGCACAATGGCAACGATACTTTGTCATCTCATCCATCGGCTGAATCCAACTGGGAAGCCGGTGTGCGCCGCACAACCAAGGACCGTCGGTTACTAGTTCTGAGTCCTGAGCCGGTGATGACAGGGGCGCGAGCGGTGGACGTCAACGCTTGGATTAGGAGAAAGACCGATGGCTGGCTGGATTTGCAGGGCGGAAACCTGCTGTTTGGTGCCGAATTTGCGTTGATGTTCTTGAGCTTGGGCGTGTTATCCACTGGTATCTTGGGTTTCGGTCTGATGTTTGCGCTAGGCCCCGACTCGCTGGACCATTGGGATTGGGAGTCGCCACTTATAATGCTGATTGGAAACCTCCTGATTTCTTTACCCTGGGGCTTGTACATGCATTTCCTGGGTAACAAAGCCGTGAAAGAAACCCCACCGGTGCGATTTAACGTACAACGCCGGCAAGTAGCCATCCCGCGTTGGACTGAAGGAAAGGAATTCAAGCTCCCGTTTTGGACAGATAATGCAGCTGGAATAGCCTATATAGTCATCGCTTTTACAATTGCCGCAGTTCTGTATACGCCTATTGGTTTGGAAAACAATCCGGTGGAATACGTTCAACGTGTACGGAACTACTTGTTGGCAGCTCTGGTAATTGAGGTTCTGGTGGTCGGCACTTACCTTTTCTTCGGCCTCCGCCTAAAGAAAAAACACGACCCCAGACTCGTCTACGAAATCTACCCCTGGGAAAAACTAGTTGCCTACATCGAAACCCGTCATGATATCGGTCCCGGCCTGATGGCTACGCACACGGTTCTCACCCTGGCGATTCCGAATCAAGACGACCCGGAATCGGCTTTGGCGGCTGCAAGTATCAACGTAGGTCATGAAACGGCCGGCCTGGCCCAATGGGAGTGTATTCGCCAGTTTATGGAAAATGGCCCCGAGGCCTGCCCGGATCCGAAAGAGGATGAAACCCTGGCCCACTACAAAGCTAAATGCCGCCAGGCCCGCAAAGAGATGTCCTTGTTGCCCTGGCTGAGCAAGAAGGTGGGCGACTGGTTCTTCCAGCGATACCTGGCCCATATCATCACCGAACGTCGCATCAAGACACTGGCCCTGAGGAACCTGCCAGAGGAACTGAAAGCCTGGTCCGCGCCTCTGCCAAAAGAGCACTGGGCCAAACCGACTGAGGCACTGCAGAACCTGAATCAACAACTCGCACGCGCTTATGAACGTGGCCTGAAGTATACCCAGATGGGGCCAGTCTCTGAATGGCAAGCGGGTCGTGAGGAGAAGCAACAACAGAAGCGAGGAAAAGGTCGTTTTCGAGCCTGAACACCATTTTGAGCAAGAAGAATCATATGGATATGAGCCCACACGCACCCCCGGATGGGGTTAATGTCTCTGAAGCCGGATTCAAAGGCTGCAGTAAACTCGCGGGTTCCACGTGGCAGAGTTATTACGGTTCTTATGCTTATCGCTCTGACTCGATTCCAGAGCAAAGCAATCAACCTCAGGAGTTAAATCGAACCGGGTTAGATCGCTCAGCCAGCATACGGTTACCGTGGGGTAATACCCGAGAAGTAATGCCGCCCACCTTTATTTCAAGAGACCCGCCCAAGAAGTTGCGGCGACTGGAGAAAAAAGAGGATCTGGCAGCGAAGTACGGACTTCATGTTGAGAATAATCATGAGTGCTTCCGGCATGCACCATTGGCTTTTCAGGCGCGCTTTTTCGACATGATGAGTATTGCGGGTAAGATTTGGGCATACATTGTTTCTCCCGGATATTTGATAACATTGATTTTGATATCGCCGTTGTTCACGTCCATTAGTAGAAACTATTCCGAGTACATACAAAGTCTTGGTTTATTTGAATTTATCATGCTGGGAGGTGGCTGGATTCTCATTTTGATCGCAGATCTGGCCTTCCGCCTCTTCCCGACATGGCTTTTACGGAATGGCCGAGGCCCCGAATGGGAATTCAACCGTCGAACCGGCATGATCAAGGTCTGGCAATACCCGAAAAAGTTTCCTTTTCTCCCCAGAAAGCCTCCGGTGGTGGTTGAAAAACCTTTCTACGAATTCGATGCCTGGTGCTGCGCGAGGGTGGACCGTTTCGGTAGTGTGTTTGATCTGGTGCTCTCTCACCGATACAGCAAACTGGACGTTACCGTTGGCGATCTTCTCGGCGCCCATGGCAGCCCCACCATGTGTTACGCCTACTGGGATTTCATCCAGAATTACATGGACATCACCAGGCCGCTGCCGGAGCTGCCCTTGCTGGAGCAGTATCGACACCTTGACCCGACCACCGCAAAGCATGATCAGGCAACGGGCCGTCCGGCGCGTTACTGGCGGGATATGGATGACAAAACCTTCAAGCAGAAAGTGGACGACATGTTTACCGATGTCTCCATCATCGATACAACACGCAGGCCAGACCTGATGGCGGAAAAGCTGAGTTATGCGTCCTGACTTGTGAACTGGGGGCTTCCATTGCGAACCAGGTAGGACGGCTCTTGTGACTACCCGGTCAAAGTTCCCAAACCCATCATCGGGTAGACTACTCCTTCGAAAGTTGTCCAAAGCATTATTCGAAAAGGAATTCAGTTATGGCTTGCAGGCTTCTCATCGCTTTATTTCTGCTATCCCTTGGTCCGTTTTCTCACGCTGCCGTCTACCAGTGGACAGATGCCAACGGTCAGACCCATTTCGGCGATCGTCCCCCGGCGAAGGCCAGTTCCAAGGAAGTGCGCGTCAATGCAGCGCCGGCCCAGGCAGATGCGACAGCCCGTGACCGGCAGCAGAAAATGACAGAGTTCCTTGAACAGCAACAGCAGGAGCGGGAGGAGCGTCAGGCCAAAGAAGCGAAAGCCCGGCAACAGGCCGAAAAGCAGGAGGAGCTATGCCGGAATCTCCAGGCCCGTCTCAAGCACCTGGAGAGTGTTTCGACCTTTTACGATATCAATGAGAAGGGTGAGCGGGAGTACGTGTCTGAGGAAGAAAATCAGCAGATTCGTGACCGTTTCCGCGCCAAGGTTAAAGAAACCTGCGGCGAGTAGGTACCTATTGTGATTAACCGGCAAGGCTACCGGTTAATCGCAGCCTCCGGCTGATTCAGCATCGCAATCAGCGGATTCTTCCGCAGCACATAATCCCGCAACAGGTAGCCCAGCAGTAACCCCAAGCCAAAGCCTCCCAGATGCGCGGCCCACGCCACGCCGCCCTGGGCTGTGAACATCCCGAACAGGTTTATCAGGCTCCAGATCAGGAAGTACCAGTGAGGTGCGAGTTTCTTCTGGTAAACAATGATCATGAAGGTAAGACTGGCGTGCCGGAACCACATCAGGTAGAGACCGAACAGGGCAGCGATGGAGCCACTGGCCCCGACCAGCAGCAGAGGGCCCTGGCTGGCATCGAACAACAGCAGTTCCGCAAGGGCCGCCATAATGCCGGCAAACAGGTAGAGTGCCAGGAAGGCACCATGCCCCAGCGCATCTTCCAGGTTGTCGCCGATAATCCACAGAAAGTACATGTTCCCGACCAGGTGCATCAGGCCACCGTGGACAAACTGATAGCTCAGCAACTGAAGCACAAAATGTGACGGGCTTTGGGTGTCGGAGTTCAATCCCAGGTTTACGAAGATCCATTCATTAGCCTCAGGGGACAGCGCTCCAACACCAAACACCAGGGCACAGAGGAACACCAGGGTTCGGGTAACCCAGGGGGTGCGGTGGGGTTTTACGTTGTATTCCACCGGCATGGCGGTCAGGAACTGGAACAGCCAGGATTTCCAGCTCACTTTCTGGTTCAGGTCTTTAAGGGCCTGCTTCAGTTGCGGCGACTGCATTACCTGATCGACTTCGTGTTTGTCGAGCCAGACGCCGTCACAGCCGGGGCAGCAGTCAATTTCCGTGGTGTAGTGAGCCAGCAATTGGTAGTGGGTCATGGGCACGCGGCACCGCCGGCAAAGCCGGTCGCTGGTGCGAAGCGCGGGGCCGAGGTGCTGCTCGTGATCGTACTGGTCTACGCCGTCATGATGCTCGGCAATCGCCTGATTTAACGCGCCATCTTCAAACCATAGCCCGTGGCACAGGCGGCAGTCGAATATGGAGGGATGGCTGGAGGAGTCCAGGCTTGCGGTATTGCAGGCCGGGCACTGTCGATAGCGGTTTCTGGGCATGACGTCCTTTTCCTGGTAAAGCGGTTTCTGAAGCGCCTGGCGATTACTGGTCCGAGGCAGTCAGATACTGCCTGGCAAATCCCTGCAACTCCTCCGCCACGCGCTGGCGAATAGCGGCACGATCCTGCGGATCCAGTTCGTACTTGCGTGCCAGCAGTTCGAAATCCTCGTCTTTGAGGGTTACCGTCAGTCGCGGGCGGGCACGGCCTTTACGGTAGGGCAGGTGGAGCACCTTGCGCACCATGTCGGCGGTCGTCATATCCTGCATGGCCGCCGACACGCGAAAGGCGCGCTGGATGTCGTTGGACAGGTCGAAGGCCATCTGTACCGCCTGAACGGCCTGTTCTTCTCGGGACCAGTCCTGTTTCTTCGCCATGGGGTTGCCTGTGAGAGCGCCTTTGAGGTGCTTGAGTGAGCGCCCCGAACTCGGGGCGCTCAGGGTTTACGGGTTTGCGTTGCCGCCCTTGAGGCGTGCCAACACATCGTTGACGGCATCCTGTTCGCCGTCAATGCCGGCGGCTTTCAGTTTTTCGTCCAGATCTGCGCCGGTCAGCTCTTTTTCCAGGGTGGCGCTGGCGGTCTGGCGGTCTTCTTCCCGGGCCTGGCGCTCGCGAATCCGTTCCAATGTCTCTTTCGCGGTGCTCAGGGAGGACTGCTGGCTGTTGATGTTGGTGTCAATCTGCGCGGTGGTGCGTAGCACCCGCTCGTTGGTCTTCACCACTTGCAGTTCCCGGCGGTAGTCGGCCAGCTGTTTCTCGGCTTTCTGAACCCGGTCTTTCAGGCCCACAATGCGCTGTTGCAGCAATTCCCGGGTTTGGGTCAGCTCCGAAGCGCGGCGCTCATGGCCAACAATTCGCTCGGCCACTTCCCGGGCCAGGTCTTCCTGGCCAGCCGCGATGGCTTTGCGGGCATCGTCTTCACGCTTGGCGGCGCTGTCCTGCTCGGTACGGATCTGTCGGGCCAGGGAGGCCGCTTCGGCCATCAGTGACGCCAGCTCTTGCTTGGCCTGTTTCAGCTCATGCTCGGAATCGCGCAGTTCCTGTTCCAGAATCCGGTTGCCCTGGCCGTCGACAACGGCTTCACCCAGTTCGTTCACACCCCCGCGCATGGCGGTCAGGATTTTTTTAAGTACGGTTCTCATGTCTCAGCCCTCACTCAAGCCAGGTAGTCTTCAAAAGTCTGTAACAGGTCGATGGCATTCTCGGCGAGGGTTACCAGTTCCTGCATGATCTCGCTGGTGCCGGACGTGGGGCTCAGTGCGCCATAGACCACATAGTGCTGGCCGGTTTTGCCAAGAGAGCTTAAGGGCATGGGAACACTGATGCGCAACATGTTTTCATGCAGCTCGTTCAGACGTTCCGGGGCCAGTTCCTGTTCGTCGAAAAGGTACGCAAGGCACAGAATCTGGGTGTCGGTTACGGTAATATACACCGGTGTTTCTTCGGCACCGGAAACAATCACCTGCAGCACCGGTTCTTCGCCGGCAATGGGCATGACATCGAAGGTTCGGCCAGCATGGGTGGCGTCACCCAGGGCCAGGGTGAGAGATTGGGTATCCACGAATAGCTCCTTCCTGTGGCGTTGAATCGGTTCGGCCGATCCGGACGAACCTTGTCCTGTCGCTTGACATTTTATGTCAATAATCCGAGTCTATACCTCGCAATTAAACATTTGCAAGAAATAGTTTGTTTACGTTATAAACAACTCGTCAGTCTGACACGGACTGTCGCCCAGTGGATTTACCAGAACGGATGTCTGGTCGCGTATGGATACATTCTTTGCAATTGCCTTCTCCTTCCCCACGGTCATTTTTTCCGTATTGCTGTGCGTGGCCATCGTTTACTGGCTGATTTCCCTTGTGGGTCTGGGCGATATCGAAGCCGATGGCGATATTGATGCCTCCGGCGACTTCTCCGGCCTGATGGTGACCCTGGGGCTCCAGGGTGTCCCGCTGCCACTCGTGCTTACTCTGTTGTTCCTGATTGCCTGGTTGGCGAGCTATTTTGCGGAGCTGTTGCTCGGTGCACTGGTGCCTGATGGTTTCCTGCATGCACTGTTCGGGCTGGCGATCATCGCCGGCGCTCTGGTGATGAGTGTTCTGGTGACCGCGGTTGTTATCCGCCCACTGCGGCCACTGTTCCGGCGGGCGTATTTACCCCCGCTTCAGAAACGTATTATCGGTACCGCCTGTGTCGTGACCTCAGCAACGGTTACGGAAACCAAAGGCCGGGCTGAAGCGATCCTGGATGGTGCCCACCTGGTACTGCAGGTTCGTAGTCATACGCCTTTGGCGCATCGCGAGCGCGCGGTGCTGATCGAGCATATTCCGGACAAGAACGCCTGGTGGGTGGTTCCGGAAGCTGAATTCCTTGCCGGCGAATCGGCCGGTTAATCCCCGCACCTACTTCCTTCAATCAGCGCAGGAGAATGACTAAATGGACTTATCTTGGATGATGCCAGCAATCATGACCGTCGGGGTCCTGGTTCTGCTGATACTGGGCATACTGGCCCTGTTCAAGGCGTTTTACCGCAAGGTGGACCAGGGCCAGGCCCTGATCGTGAACGACCTGTCGCCCACACCCAAGGTGTATTTCACCGGGGCCATGGTGTTGCCGGTTATCCACCGCGCCGAGACCATGAAAATCTCGGTCATTACCCTGGAGCTTAACCGTACCGGCAAGGAAGGGCTGATCTGTAAGGACAACCTGCGGGCCGACATTACCGTTGCCTTCTATCTGCGGGTGAATGAAACCCAGGAAGACGTGCTGCGGGTGGCGAAATCGGTGGGTGTGGGCCGTGCCTCAGACCGCGATGCCGTGAACGAGCTGTTCAATGCCAAGTTCAGTGAAGCGCTGAAGACCGTTGGTAAGAAACTCGAGTTCATGCAGCTGTTTGAGGAGCGTCAGCGCTTCCGCGATTCCATCGTCGAGACCATCGGTGAAGACCTGAACGGTTACGTGCTGGAAGACGTGGCCATCGACTACCTGGAGCAAACGCCGAAGACCTCGCTGGACCCGAACAACATCCTGGATTCCGAGGGCATCAAGCGGATTACCGAAATCACCGCCCTCCACAATGTGGAAACCAACCGTCTGGAGCGGGACCAGGAGCTGGAAATCCAGCGTAAGAACGTCTCGGCCCGGGAAGCGTCGCTGGAACTGGAACGCAGCCAGGCCGAAGCCGAAGCGCGTCAGCGCCGGGAAATTGAAACCCTGCAGGCCCGTGAGACTTCGGAAACCGAGCAGGTGCGTGAGCAGGAGCGGGCCCGTGCCGAAGCCGCTCGCATCAAGACAGATGAAGAACTGGCGATTGCGGACGAAAACAAGCAGCGCCAGATTGAAATGGCCATGAAAGCCCGCGAGCGTGCGGTGCAGATTGAAGAAGTGCGTATTCGCCAGGCCCGGGAGCTCGAGGATGTTAACCGTGAGCGGGCGGTGGAAATCGAGCGCATTGGCATGGAAAAGGCGCTGGAAGAAGAACGCAAGGAAATTGCCGATATCACCAGCCAGCGTATTGCCGTTGAGCGCAACGTGGCGGAAGAGGAAGAGAACATCAAGGATGTTCGCAACCGTTCTGAAGCAGACCGCCTGAAGGTGAAGAAAGTGGTGGCGGCCGAAGCCGAAGCCGAAGAACTGAAGCTGAAAGATGTGAAAGCGGCGGAGGCGGCATTTGAGCGCTCCAAGCTGGAAGCCGAGCAGGTTCGGGTTACCGCCCAGGCGGAAATGGACGCGGCCGAGAAAAAATCGGTGGCTGACGAGAAACTGGCCCGTGGTCGCCAGGCCATGGCGGCTGCCGATGGCCTTGCTGAAGCGCAGGTCAAGGAAGCTCAGGCGTCTGCCATCCGGGCCGATGGTCTGGCCCGCGCCGAGGTCAAATCGGTTACCGCCAAGGCCGATGAAGAAGCCGGCATGGCCGAGGTTCGGGTGCTTGAGCAGCGTCTGGAAACCGAAGCCATGGGTGAAGAGAAACTGGGTGTTGCCAAGGCCGATGCCCGTAAGGCTATGGTTCTGGCCGAAGCCGAAGGTGAGCAGCGCATGGGCCACGCCAAAGCCGAAGCCCGCGAAGCCATGGCCAAGGCCGAAGCGGCTGGTCTGGTTGAGAAACTCAAGGCCTACGATGGCATGTCTGAGGAATCCCGTCACTTTGAAGAGTTCCGCATGAACCTGGAAGTTCATGAGAAGGAAGTGATGGCCCAGATCGACGCCCAGAAGGCTGGCATGCTGGAAAATGGCCGGGTTATGGCTGCTGCCCTGAAAGACGCCAAGTTCGAAATGATCGGCGGCGACGGCGGCATTTTCGAGAAGTTTGCCCAGGGCCTTGGCTACGGCAAGAGTGTTCAGGGCGTGCTGGACAAGTCCCCCTCGCTGCAGGCGGCGCTCTCGAACATTGCCGGCCGGGTGGCAGGTGAAAAGCCTAACCGCAGTTCCGAGACGGCCTGATAAGGCCGATGGCTCCCGGTACCGGATCCAAGGTGCCGGGAGTGCTTTCCCCTAACCGCATTCCCCTCTTTGGTTCAGGATGATTTGGTATGTCGACGGATCGCACCGAGCTCGAAAGCATTGTTCAGGAAGGTTCAGCCTTTGAAACCATCAAGCGCAGGCTGAAAGAGCATGGCGGGCAACTGCGTGAGCAGGTGTCCGGGCTGAACCAGGCCCGCGAAGAGATCTTTGGCAGTGCCGGCATGAACGTGCTGGGCCGGGCCCGGGTGCGAACCGAAAACAACGCCATCGCCAGGGATGTGGTGCGTCTGGGCGACAAGCTGTTGTTCGGTTTCAATCTACAGCTGGGCTTGCGCAAGACGCTGGTGATTGAGGACGTGTTCCGGCTGTACCACCTGAACGACGGCGACAGCGGCTTCGAGATGACCGAAGCGGCCATTGAGGGCTCGTTTCTCAAGGATGAACGCTTCGCCACCGACTTCCGGGAACTCCAGCAGTACTACAACACCGCCACGCTGTCGCAACTGGTGATTCTCAAAGGCATGTTGCTGATGGCGTTTCGCATCGGTGACAAACTCGATGATCTTCGGGTGTTTCGCTGGGAGCTGAAGCCCGATGGTGAGGTCAGCCGCTACATTGATAATCGCGGCGAGCGCGATCTGTCTTTCCCGGAACGTTTCAGTTTTCCCTGGAAAACCGTGGGCCGCGACAGCCAGGTTCAGGGCCGCTCTCCGCACCTGAACATCGCCGACACCCTGTTTGTGGATAACCTGCGGGGCAACATTACTTTCAAGGTGGAGAACAACACCTCCACCGGCGAAGGCATCTACTCGGACCCGGTGGAGTCCGATTCCCAGTCACTGGACGACGCCAGCTTCGATTTTGCCGATCTGGGCGAGATTCTGCTGGTACGGATTCTGCCGTTTAACGAAGAACACTGGCGCTATTACCTGTTCAATCGCACCGAGCGCAAGATCGAGCGCGTTGACGCCATGGCCGGTTCCGTCGCGTCGCTGCCGGACAATCACGGCCTGATTTTTCCGTCGGGTTACTACCTGAGTACCGGCGAGCTGAAAACCTTCCAGATTCCCGACGGGGATTTCCGGCTCAAGCGTACCTTGCGGGCCCCCAACGGCGAAGACATGCTGTATGTCTTCTTCGAACAGCGCACTGGTCAGGTGATCCTGTTCCGCTACAACCTGATTCGCAAACAGGCGGATGTGCCACTGATTGGCCACGGTTACGCCCTGTTCGAAAACGGGCATCTGGTGATTTTCAATGCCGACAAGGAACCTACGCTGGTGCACCCGTTGCAGGTGTGGGAAACGCCGTTCACTTCTGAAAGTTTCCACGCTGCGGCGAACGTCGCCAACGATTCCGAGCTGGCGCGCATTGGCAATCCCGAGCTGGTGCGGGGAATTGCCGAGCTGAATACGGTGGTTACCCTGGTGGAGGGCGCCAGCGCCAGTGAGCGGCATTTCACCAACCTGATTCGTACCGTGGACCGTATTCTGGACCAGTTTTTCTGGCTGTCAGCGCGCCAGGAAGAAGCCCTGTTTGCCGGGTTAAACCAACAGCTCAGCACCATCCGAGGCACCGCAGAGCTGGTGCTGGATGAGTATGAGAAAGTCCAGAGTATTCGCGCCCAGACTGAAGCTGCCATTACCGAGGTCGCTCAGGACCAGGGCGCGCTGATGCGGGAACTGAAACCGGATAGCTGGAAAGCACCGGATCAGTTTGTCAGTTACCTGGCACGTTTGCGCGATCATCGCGGCCGGGTGCGAACCCTCAATGATCGGCGTTACGCCGACAAAGCCCGTATCGACACTCTTGAAGAGGAGCTGGCCGAGGCTGAGGACCGGCTGACCGAGCGCACCTTCCGTTTCCTGGCGTCGCCGGAGGCGCTGGATGGCTACCGCCAGACCCTGACCGAGTTGCAGACTGCGCTGGCCGAGGCCGACAGCCGGGATGCCCTGAAGAAGATTGTCGATCGCTATCGGGAACTGACCGAAGGCCTGGACATGATCCAGGGCATGCTGGCGTCCATGGGCGGTGACGATGCCGCGCTGGAAACGGCGATCACCGATAACATCTCCGGCATCTACGCCACCATCAACCAGCAGCGTTCCGAAGCGGAAATCCGGCTGAAAGAGCAGGGCAGTGCGGAAGCCCGGGCCCAGTTCGCTGCACGTATCCGGCTGTTTGAGCAGAGCCTGGCGAACGGCGTCAGCGCGCTGTCGGATGTGCGCGAATGCGATGGTCTGATGACCCGGATGCTGGATCAGCTGCAGGAGCTGGAAAGCCAGTTTGGCGAATATGACGAGTTCCTGGCGGCCATTCTGGAGCAGCGTGAGAACGCCCATGAGAGCATCGAGGCACGGCGCCAGCAGCTCCAGGATCAGCAACAGCGCCGGGTAACCACGCTCACCGATGCCGCCGCCCGTATTCTCAAGAATCTGGGCCGCCGTACCGAACGTTTCAGCAGCCCGGAAGAGCTGCATGCCTTCTTCGCCTCTGATGCCATGGTTAGCCGGTTGCGCAGCATGGCCGGAGAGTTGCGGGAGCTGGGTGCCGCCATGGAGGCGGACGATTGCTTGGGCCAGCTCAAAGCGGCTCAGGACACCGCCCTGCGCAGCGTTCGGGATAAAGCCGATATCTTTGAGGATGGCGGTGCCGTTATCCGGCTGGGTAAGCACAAGTTCAGCGTTAACCAGCGGGAGCTGGATCTGACCCTGATTCCCCGGGACGATCATGTGCTGCTGCACCTGACTGGGACCCAGTATTACGAGCGCCTGGAGGAGCCCGAGCTGGATCGCCTCCGGGGCTACTGGAACATGAGCCAGCCCTCGGAATCCGACCGGGTGTACCGGGCGGAGTATCTGTCGGCACTGGTGATCGAGGAGTTCCGCAAGACCGGAGACCTGCCGGTCAATGTCGCGGATCTGGATGAGCTGACCGGTTACATCCGCAAGTTCGCCTCGCCCCGATACCGGGAGGGCTACGAAAAAGGCATCCACGATCACGACGCAGCGCTGATTGTCAGTACGCTGTGGCCGGCGATTCAGAACGCCGGGCTGCTGCGCTTCAGCCCCAGGGCGCGGGCACTGGCCATGCTGTTCTGGGCCGGGTTGAGCCAGCAACAGAGCGCGGGCCAGCAACTGCGTTCCCGGTGCCTGTCTGCCGGCATCCTCAGCCGCATGATGCAGTCCGATGAGCTGCTGGAATCCCTGCAACAGGAACTGGAACCGCAGCTCGCAAACTTTGTGGAAGAACAGCAATTGAGCCTGGCCGGGCCGGGCAGCGATGGGCGCAGCCTGGTGCATTCCGCAGCCCAGTACCTGGTACGGCAGCTGGCGGAAGAATCCGAAGCCTTCGATATCACTCGCTATGCCGGGGATCTGGCAACCGGCTTTGTCGAGGCACTGAAACGGGATAACCAGTTTGCCCAGTATCAGCAGGCACTGGAGGTCGTGGCCGATCAGCCGGCCGCTCGCTGGAGCATCACCAGCCACTGGTTGAAAGCCTGGATGGCCAAGACGGATCAGCAGCATCTGCTGCACTATCTTCCGGAGGCCGTGGTCGTGCTGAACGTGGGCGAAACGGTGAAAACCTCGGTCCGCAGTGTGGAACTGGCGTTCCAGATTGAGGGTCTGCTGGGCCAACACCCTCGCATTGAAGAGCGCACGCTCAGCCTGCAACTGGATGAATTTGACGAGCGTCTGCGATATCACCAGCAGGAGATCATTCCTGGCTGGCAGCAGTTGCAGGAGGTGCGGCAACAGGTACTGGAGAAATGGCGTGGCCAGTTACGGCTGGACGAGTTCCGGCCCCGCCCGTTGTCGTCGTTCGTACGTAACAAGCTGATCAGCGAGAGTTACCTGCCGATCATTGGCGATAACCTGGCCAAGCAGATGGGCACGGCGGGTGAAGACCGCCGCACCGACCAGTCCGGGCTGCTGATGATGATCTCGCCGCCGGGCTACGGTAAAACCACGCTGATGGAATACGTGGCCAACCGCCTGGGTCTGATCTTCATGAAGATCAACTGCCCGAGCCTGGGCCACGACGTGATGTCGCTGGATCCCGAAAAGGCACCTCATTCCACCGCCGAAGCAGAGCTGATCAAGCTCAACCTGGCGCTGGAAATGGGCAACAACGTGATGTTGTATCTGGACGATATCCAGCACACTCACCCCGAATTCCTGCAGAAGTTTATCTCCCTGTGTGACGGCACGCGCCGCATAGAAGGGGTGTGGCGCGGCAAGACCCGCACCTACGACATGCGTGGCAAACGTTTCTGTGTGGTGATGGCGGGTAACCCCTACACCGAGAGCGGCGAAGTCTTCAAGGTCCCCGACATGCTCGCCAACCGGGCCGACATCTACAACCTGGGTGACGTGCTCTCGGGCATGGAGCATGCCTTTGCGCTGTCCTACATCGAGAACAGCCTGAGCTCCAACCGGGTGCTGGCACCGCTGGCCACCCGGGGCATGGCGGACTTTTACCGGTTCGCCGATCTGGCCGAAGGCAAAACGGTGGCGGATTCGGACTTTGAACACGACTACAGCGCCGCCGAGCGCGATGAAATCGTTGCCCTGTTGAAGAAAATGATCCGGGTGCGGGAAACCGTGTTGCGGGTCAATCAGGCTTACATTGCCTCCAGCGCCCAGGCAGAAGCGTACCGCACCGAGCCCACCTTCAAGCTGCAGGGCAGTTACCGGAACATGAACAAGCTGGCGGAGAAGCTGTCGCCGGTGATGAGTGACCAGGAACTGGAAGCCCTGATTGATGACCACTACCAGGGCGAGGCTCAGCTGCTGACCTACGGCGCCGAAGAAAACCTGCTCAAGCTCAAGCAGATGCGCGGCACCATGAACGACGAAGAAGCGGCACGCTGGCAGGCCATCTGTGAAGAATACCGCCGCCGTCAGCAAGCCGGTGGCGACGAGGAAACCGGGGTGAAAGTGGTTCGCCAACTGGGGCTGATCTCGGAACATCTGCAGCAACTGGGGCAACAGCTGGTTGCCGGACTGGACAGCGGAAAACACCCGGAACCCGATCTGGACAAGGCTCTGAGCCAGTTGTCCCGTTCCCTCGAAACCGGCCTCAGCGAAGGCCTGCAATCGGTACAGCTGAATCCCGCTGTCACCGTCAACCTGGACAGCCCGCCCCAGGTGGGCGACGCGCTGATGGCCTTCGCCCGGATCTTTGAAGAATCCATTGTGCCGCTGGTGAAAACCATGGATGGCAAGCTGGATCTGGATTTGAAAACCCAGAGTGACATGAGCCGGGTGTTGCGGGTGATCCGGGAGCTGCAGGAGCGTTTGCTGGCCGGTTGACCACGTTGATACCGGGGGCGAATGTCTGGATCGCCCACCCCGGTATCAATGCGTTGGCTTTACTGAGGGATGGTCTGTCCTGAAGACCGGCGCAACTGCTCCATAGCACCAAGACTGGTAAATACTTCCAGGCTACTGACCGGGCTGGCGCCTGCGTCGGCTCCGACATAGTAGTCCGGCATGTCGATGGTTACGTCCTTCAGGGCCGGGTACATTACCTGGGCGATATCGCGCTGGATTTCGGCCATATAGATATCCCGGGCGGCCTGTTTGGCCAGCAGGTGTGCCTTGGCGACTTCGGCTTCCGCCAGGCCTTGCTCACGAATGGCTTTTGCAGCGTAGGTGGCGGCTTCGGCATTGGCTTTCTGGATGCCTCTTTCAGCAACCGAGATTTCCAGCTGCTTCTGTTTCTCCAGCACGGCTACGGCCTTTTCTTTTTCTTTGCGGACGGTCTCCAGTTCTGCCTGCTGGCGCTCCATTTCCACTTCTTTCTGCTTGGAAATAATGGCCAGTTCTTTGCTGCGCTGGGCGTCCTGGATGGCCCTGGCCTTTTCGATCTCTTTTTCCAGCTGCGCGGTTTTGGCTTCGGCGCGGGCGGTTTCCTGGGCCTGGATCGCGGTAATCCGCTTGGCGACCAGGTCCTTCTTTTTCACCAGCAGCTCATCCAGTCGCTTCTCGGGCAGCGGACGACCAATGGTCACCTGGCGTACCTGAATGCCATAAGCATCCAGCGGGTTGGCAATGCGCTTGGCTTGGCCGGCGCTGTCCTGCAGGATGATGTTCTTCCAGACCAGCTGCACTTTCCGCTCCAGCCGGTCGCCGTCGTCATTGGTTGAAGATACGGCAGCCAGGTCGGTCTGCTCCACTTCCACCTGCTGTCGCTCGGTTTCGTAAAGGCCATTCTGCAACTGGTCTTCCAGTTGAACCTTGAACTTGTTCAGACCACCCTGGAAGAACTCTTCGCCGGTGTACTGGGTGGCGGTCACTACGGTCACGTTTTTGGCGTTCTTGATCAGCAGGGAATCGATCAGGTTGTCGTAGCTACGGAACTCACGATGCATAGCCACAATCTTTTCCGGATCTGCTGACAGTCGGAACCGGAAAGTGGCCGGAATCCGGGCGGTGTAGGTGTCAGCGAACTGCACCTCTACTTCGCCCAGCTGCCGGGTGGATTTGATCTTTTCACCACTCTCCTGGTTACCGAAACTCAGGGTCATGGCCTGATTGTAGGTATAAACGTTTGAGAAGAACGGTACCTTGAAGTGCAGGCCGGGCTCGGTGAACACGCGGATGGTGCCAAACAGGGTGTCCTGAACCACATAGGTGTAGCCCAGCTCCGTGGTAAAAAAGGAAGACATGGCCAGGAAGACCGCGAACAGCGAGCTTGCGATGGCCAACAGATATTTTTTCAGATTATTCAGAACAGCAGAGAGCATTTTCTCTGTCCGTGAGATTGCCGGGGCGTCCATTCGATACTCCAGATGGGTTCTTGGGGCGGCAGAATGTACCGGAATGTCGTAAATAGTGTGTAGGAAGATCAGTCAGATTTTTGTGGGAAAAGTCTGCATGTGGCCGGCAGTAACGTCACTGGCTTGAGAGCGCCATGCTGCGGTGGTCGTCCAGGCGCCTACATTAAAGCCGGCCCGTAGGTTAGACTGGCCGGCTTTAAACTGGCGTAAGGAGCCCAACATGATCTGGACCGTATACCTTTCTGGCGAAATCCACACCGACTGGCGCGAGCAGATTGCTGCGGGTGCTGAGGCGGCCGGCCTGCCGGTAGAGTTCACGTCTGCCAATACCGATCACGAATCCAGTGATGCCGCAGGTGACTTCCTGGGCAAGCCGGAAAACAATTTCTGGCGTGACCACCAGTCGTCCAAGGTAAACGCCATCCGCACCAAAACCCTGCTTGAGCAGTGTGATCTGGCGGTCATCCGCTTTGGCGACAAGTACAAGCAGTGGAACGCGGCCTTCGACGCCGGTTATTGTGCGGCCATGGGCACGCCATACATTACCCTGCATGACGAAGACATTGTGCATCCGCTCAAAGAAGTGGACGCCGCCGCCATGGCATGGGCTCAAACGCCGGAACAGGTGGTAGAGCTGCTGAAGTATGTAACGGCTTAAGAGCCGCAATATCGGAATTCTGTAAACAGGGACGTAACAGGGCAAAGGACTATGCCACTCTGCAATACCACCCGTGTCAGGGCGATGCCTCTGGCATTCAGTTTTATTGTTGTATCAATCTTCCTTTCAGCGTTTGGGCACGCCAGTGGCCGGCCGCCGGCTCTTCCGCTCGCCAATGTCTACCATCCCGGGGTCAACCTGGAAGAGTACTGGGTCAGTGAAAAGCTGGACGGTGTCCGGGCATTCTGGGATGGCGAGACGCTCTGGTCTAGGGGCGGGTACAGGTATAGCGCACCGGCCTGGTTTACCCGTCAGTTTCCCGCTCAACCGCTGGATGGCGAACTCTGGAGCGGTCGTGGCCGTTTTGCGGAACTATCTGGCGTAGTCCGCAAAGTTCAGCCAGTAGACCAGGAATGGCGTCAGGTGCGCTTCTACGTCTTTGATTTGCCCGAGCCAGATCGGCCTTTTGAGCAACGCTATAGACGGTTGCAGAAACTCTTGGCAGCGGCGGATTCCCGTTATCTGGTGCTGGTGGAGCAGCGGGTGATTGCCAGCCACGAGGAGCTGATGGCCCGGCTTCAGCAAACGGTAGCAGCCGGTGGTGAAGGACTGATGCTGAAACGCCGGAAAAGTTGGTATCAGGCGGGCCGTTCAGATGACCTGCTCAAGGTGAAAAGCCATCAGGATGCGGAAGCCAGGGTGGTTGCTCATCTTCCCGGTCAGGGCAAGTATGAGGGATTATTGGGGGCACTGGAGGTGGAGCTGGAGAGTGGCCGCCGGTTCCGGCTTGGCACCGGGTTTACCGATGAGGAGCGGCACAATCCGCCTGCTATTGGCGCCCGGGTTACGTTCCGCTATCGCGGCCTCACGGCTACAGGCTTACCCCGGTTCGCCAGCTTTCTAAGAATTCGTAATGACGAACCGGAGAGTATCGAATAGTTCAGCCTGTCAGCGCCTTCTTACTCTTGGCGAGCTCCTCGAGGGTGCTGTATTCACACTCGTTTTCAACGATAAAGCTGCGGCCTGAGTCGATCAGGATGTTGTCATCACGCATGAAACGTCGGCCCAGCAGCACTGGATAAGAGAACTTGCCCCGGTCCGTCAGTGAAAACTGGGTTTCATGGGTTTTACCACCAATACAGAAGTCCATTTTTATCACGTATCTGCGTTGGGACGGCGCGCCCTTGCGCTTGATCAGTACGGTCCGGTATACCGGCCGTTCGAATTCTAGAATCACTTCTTCGTGATCAATATCTCCTTCACTGGGCTGGTCTTCATGGTCGCCCAAGGGCAGTTGGAACCGCACCCATTCTTCATTGTCCTTCTCGAATGGTTCGACATTGACTGCATGCAGGGAGGAGGTCTTGGCACCGGTGTCGAGACGGGCTTTCAGGCGTATGCCGGTTTCGCCCATTACCACCCATTCCACAAACCCCATAACCTCGGGTTCCGGTGTGGCCTCTTCTGTGCTTTCGGCCGATGCCGGAAGCGCGGAAAAAATCAGGCTTGTCAGAGTGAGTAAGAGAACGGCAGATCGCATTAGATGCTTCCTTGTATTTTCCCGGTTAAACGACAAATACGGTTCGGAAGCGTATCAGGATTCCCTCTCTGTCGCCCTTGCCGGCAGATTAAACTTCCTTGAGCCGAAGCGTTGGCAGCCATTCGCCCGTGAGCCGTATTCTGGCCCGATTATCGCCATAGCCTTTGTCCCTGTCAGGCGTACACTGGAGCTATCAACAGGAGATGATGATGGCACCTCAGGTCTCAACCGGGCGAATCCAGCAACAGGTAGCGGCCATCGCCAGTGGCTTTCTTGGCGACTGGCTGGAGCATCGTGGCAATGGTCTTGCCGTTCCTATGTCCGTATTTGCCGGAGATACAGAGCTGCAGGTAGAGAAACCGGAACCCGAGGCGCCCGGTCGTACTTTGTGCCTGTCCATCCACGGACTCATGGAGCTGGAGTCGGTATGGGATTTTCCCTCGCGGCCCGGGCACCACTATGGCAGCCATCTGGCGGAACAGCTTGGCGATGCCAGCGCCCTGAAACTGCGTTTCAACACTGGCCGGCCGATCTATCGGAACGGCCAGGAGCTGGCGGCCCTGCTTGAATCCCTGGTCAGCAACTGGCCCGTCCCGGTACAGCGGTTGATCCTGATCGGGCACAGCATGGGCGGATTGCTGATTCGAAGTGCCTGCCACTACGGCATGGTGAACAATCATGCCTGGATCACCCGGTCACCGGATTGCGTGTACATCGGTTCGCCACACGATGGCTCCTGGTTGGCGGTTGGTGCCCACCGGGCTGCCGGTTGGTTAAATCGGAGATCCCGGGACTATCTGAGGGTGATTGGCGAAGTGATCGACCTGCGTAGCCAGGGTATCCGTAATCTGTCTCGGGGCGATGTCCTGGAGCCCGGTGTGGAGCCCCAGCCACTGTTACCGGAGGCCCGGCACTATGTGGTCAGTGGCCTGCTCCTGCGCGGTCAACAACACCCTGTGAACCTGCTCTTTGGTGACGCCTTGGTGCAGCAGGCCAGTGCTGAAGGCGCTGGCCAATCCGGCTGGCAACTGGCGGGCTGTGCGAATTTTCCGGGTGTGGATCATATCGGCCTGGCACACCATGCATCGGTGTGCCAGCAACTGGAGGACTGGTTGGTATGAACAACGGTAATAGCGACATGCACTGGTGGCTGGGCCTGGTAGATCTTCTCGCTCACGGTGTGCAACACGGCGCGGTGAAACTGCAGCGGGTTCATTTATCGGTAGCCGAAGAAAGCTTTCGGATACTGGAAACTGTGCCGGTTACCCGGCCCGGAGCGAGAGTGGTTCGGGTATGGCACCACGGTATTTCCCGGCTGAGTTACGGCAGTGTGGTGCTAGCGGGAGCTGCCGTTGCGCGGGCTGCTGGCGGTTATCTGCAGGTACGAGATGACAGGAAAGTGAATAAATCTTAGTCCGGTTTTAACCCGGTACCCCTGAATTCTTCTGTAGGCTGGTTTTACGCAATCGGGAAACAGGATTTCCGATTGATCGTTTTGACGAACGGAAAACCCAACCACAGAGGAAAACGCGTTATGAGCTACAAAGCTGGATTTGCGTGTGCAACTGTTCTGACTGCTGCCGTCTTCACTGCCCCTGCTGTCTGGGCTCAGGATAATGTCAGCCGCGACAAGTCAGGACCGTACATCAGTGGTAGTTACGGGGGATACAAGGCCCACGGTGGCGAATTCGAGGACGAGAACGATCTGCTTGGCGCGGCTCTGGGCTATCAGTTCAACGAATTTTTTGCCCTTGAAGCCGAGTACATCGATTTTGGCAATTTCGGCGATGATGACGTGGAAGGCAAGCTCAAAGGCGCGGGCCTGAGTGCCATCGGTCGCCTGCCATTGACCGACAGCTTTGGCGTTTATGCCAAGGCCGGTGCGTTTGCTTCCGCGTTTGATGTTGAAGCCTTCGATGAGGACGAAACCTACGATGAGGTGAATCCTTTTGTCGGTGCCGGTGTCGACTTCCGGGTAACCGAACAGCTGACGGCGTTTGCTGAGTACAACCGCTACAATGTGGACATCGATGAAGACGACTTCAACGGCCAGGTAACCAACGACGGTCCGGATTTCGATACCGGTCGGGTTGGTCTGAAATTCCAGTTCTGACACTGGCGTCAGTCGTTAAAAAAAAGCGCAGCCCTTAGAGGCTGCGCTTTTTTGTATTCAGGCACGGTGAGAATTACTGCTGGTTCTCAAGCTCGCCAAAGGTATCGGCAAACAGGGCCGACGAGAGGTAACGCTCGGCCGAATCCGGCAACACCACCACGATGTTCTTGCCCTGGTGTTCCGGCTGTTTGCTGACCCGAATCGCGGCCACCACCGCAGCCCCGCAGGAAATACCGCACAGAATGCCCTCTTCCCGCATCAGGCGATGGGCCATGGCCATGGCGTCCTCGTTGGACACGGCCTCTACCTGATCGACCAGGTCTAGGTCTAGGTTCTTGGGTACAAAGCCGGCACCGAGACCCTGAATCTTGTGCGGGGAGGGTTTGATCTCGTCGCCCCGCAGTGTCTGGGCAATGACCGGTGAATCCGCCGGCTCCACCGCCACGGTGGTAATACTTTTGCCCCGGGTTTGCTTGATGTATCGGGATACGCCGGTCAGCGTGCCGCCGGTACCAACGCCGGCAACAAAGATATCCACTTCACCGTCGGTATCGTCCCAGATTTCCGGGCCGGTGGTGTCCTCGTGAATCTTCGGGTTAGCGGGATTCTGGAACTGCTGCGGCAGGAAGTGGTTGTCCGGGTCGGAGGCAAAAATATCCTCGGCCTTGGCGATGGCGCCCGGCATACCCTTGGCGGGTTCGGTGAGTACCAGTTCGGCTCCCAGGGCCTTGAGAACCTTGCGCCGCTCCAGACTCATGGAGGCCGGCATGGTGAGAATCAGCTTGTAACCGCGGGCAGCGGCGACATAGGCAAGGGCAATGCCAGTATTACCACTGGTTGGCTCGACAATGGTCATGCCCGGTTTCAGGGTGCCGCGTTTTTCAGCATCCCAGATCATGGCGGAACCAATCCGGCATTTGACCGAGTAGGCCGGGTTCCGGCCTTCGATCTTGGCCCAGATCGTTGCGCCATCGTTTACCCGGTTCAGTTTCACCAGCGGTGTGTTACCGATGGAGAGGGAATTGTCGTTATAGATACGTGCCATGTTCTGCTCCTGTTCCTTATGTCTTGCGTCCGGTCTGTCTTGCTTCCAGGCGGTTTCGACCATTGCCCTTGGCGGCGTAGAGCGCCTGATCGGCCTGCCTCAGATACTCCGCCGGTGAGCCGGTCGGCTCGGGCACGCCATAGGCGAGGCCAATACTGACCGTCAGTTCGATCGGGCTACCCTGGCAGGTATCGCACTGCCGGTTGGCAACCGCTGTCCGGAAACGTTCCAGTCGGTCCATGATATCGGATGCGTCTTCGTAACTGGTGAAAATTATGAATTCCTCACCACCAAAACGCGACAACCGGTCGGTTTCCCGGCGGAAGTGCTCCCGCATCACATCAGCCAGTGCCTGAAGGCACTGGTCACCGGCTTCATGGCCCCAGGTGTCGTTGATTTTCTTGAAGTGGTCGGCATCCACCATGGCCACCGCGAAGCCGGTTTTATGGCGCTGGCACCACTGGAAGCTGCGGGGAAACTCGCGGTCGAAATAGCTGCGATTACCCAGTTGAGTGAGATTGTCGGTTACGCTCAGCCGTGATAATGCTTCGTTGGCCTCGGCCAGCTCCCGGTTCAGGCGGCCGAGCTTGCGATTCCAGTACACCAGCAGAGCCGTTATCACAAGGCCGGCAATCAGAATCTGCCAGAAACGGGTGTAATCAACCCGTTCCTCAATCCGGAGATTACGCCAGGTACTCTCCAGGTTTTCCCTCTCCTCTCGAGTGAGGCTGGAAACCAGCCGCTGCATGATGTTGTGCAGTATAGGCTCGTCATTTCGAGTAGCAATGGCCAGAGACCAGTCGGCAGGAACCCGGCCGATCACTTTCAGGTCGGCCAGGCCGAGTGACTGCATGTAATAACTGGCGGTCGCCAGCGTGGTGATGTAGCCGGCCAGTTTGCCGTTTTGCAGCTGCCGTAACCCTTCTTGCTCGGAGCCAACCGGAACAAGCTGCAGCGAGGGGTAACGTTGCTTGAGGAGCTCGGCAAACGCGTAGCCGTCGACCACGCCAACGGGCCTGTCTCCCATATCACTCAGCCGTTCTATAAACGGTGCCTCAATACGCCCCATGATGACATTAGGCACTTCAAGGTAGGGTGTGGTGAAGCTCATATAGCTGGTGCGTTCCGGGGTTTCCATAGCCAGAGGGAACATGTCACAGCGGCGGTCGCGGGCGGCGTCGATGGATTCCCGCCAGCTGTCGGTTGGCACCAGTTGGAAATTGAGGTCACCCCGTTCCCGGAACAGCTCCAGTACCTGGGCTGAGAGTCCAACATGCTGGCCATTCTCGACAGCTTCCAGTGGGCTCCAGTCCGGATCGACACAAATACGGACTCTGCGATTATGCTGTCGCAGCCAGTCGGATTCCGTTTCGTTCCACTCAATTCGGCCACTCGGTTGATCTGCCCGGCGGGCCGTGGCGCCGAGCCAGCGGGTTTCGATGGTTCTCTGTTCGGTGGGTGAGATTGACGCCAGAGCCTGGTTCAGGATATCTGCCAGGGGCGACAGGGTCGGCCGGATGCCGAAACGCAGGTCCTCTCCGGTGAAACCGGGAAGTAACAGTTCGCCGGCAATACGTACGCCGCTGATGCCAAGTTCATGTATCCAGTAATTGCCCGAATGCAGGGCATTGATCACCACATCCACGTCGCCCTTGGCCAGTGCCTGGAACATGGGCTCCTGAGCACTGAAGGTGAGCAGGTTGTCTGTGCCCAGAATTTCTTTCACTGCGTCTTCGTAATAGATGCCGGCACCAATGGCCAGGCGGTAGTCGCCCAAGTCCTCCAGCCGGGTGTAGTTCAGGCTGTCACTTTGGGTAAAAACAACATTGGGAATTGTATGATAGGGCTCGGTGAAACGGGCAAAGGCTTCCCGTTCCGGGCGATAGGACATGTTCGCCATGATATCGATATCGCCGTTCTGCAGCATTGGAATCAGCTCGTCCCACTGGCCGCGTACCGGAATAATCTGCAGGCCGGTAAGGTCGGCCAGACGATCCATAACGTCCACGCTCAGGCCCAGGGTTCGGCCGCCATCGGTAAAGCTGAACGGAGCATAATCGTCCATGAAACCAACTCGAACCGGCCCGAGGCTGGCCAGGAACCGTAGTTGTTCGGAACTTAAAGGCAGCCTGGCGGATTGTTCCGAAGAATAGCCACCGAACTCCTGCCAGCGTTCGCGCAGATTACTCAGGCGGTTTGTCGGAATGGCATCCAGCCCGGCCTGTAAACGGTCTAGAAGTAGCTGGTCGCCAACTCTGACGCCAATTCGAAAGTCTTCCCGCGATAACTGGTTCAGCGGTGCGGGCCCGGCCATCTCCAGAAAACGGAAGCCGGCCTGGTTGGCCAGGTACTCCATAGTCAGGCGTGGGCCAACGGCTACATCCACCCAGCCAAAGGCCAGGGCCCGCACCAGGCTGGGCAGGGTGTCGTAGGTCTGTATGGTGAGGTCTTCTTCCTGCAGCCGATCCAGGTAGTATATGTTCTCCACCACCCCGATCTTCAGGCCTGCCAGGTCCTTCAGATTCTGGATTGGGGGCAGGTAACGAGCGCTGTCGCGCATCAGGTAGACTTCGCGAAAATGGTAGGGTTCGGTAAACAGGATCTTTTCAGCCCGCTCCGGGCGCCAGGAAATACCATCAATGGCGTCCAGATCGCCCCGCAGGAATGCCGCGTAAATGTCTGGCCAGCTGCCGGCCCGGAAATCGAAGGTCAGGTTGGCGTTACGAGCGACTTCTCGCAGGACGTCAATGGAAAATCCCGTTGGGATGCGTCCCTCGAAAAAACTGTATGGTTCGTTATCGGCGACTACGCCGATGGTAATCACCGGAGGTCTGTCCGCAGGGGACTCTGCCCGGGCGAGCCCGGCAACAACCAACAACAATAGCAGAGCCATGAAAGATAGCCGGGAGACGACTAAGATCGGGCGCTGTAGCGTTGAAAACGTGGGGACTGTCAAAATGAACCTTCTATGTTGCTTACCGCTACAGTGTAGTTGCAAATCGTAACCTCTGACAGTCATAACTGGCCAGAATTCATACAGACTTTGTGAAATCTTCAACGAGGAACCGCAGCCCATGGCAGAACAGGCGTTTGATTGGCAACACACACCAGCCGCCGTCTGGCGGAGGCATCGTTCAGGCTTGCGGGCCATTCGCCGGCTGGACCCGGTGCAGTGGCCGGCGCTGACCGGCATCGACCACCAGAAGCAGGCACTGGCAAGGAACACCGAACGTTTTCTGGCGGGTGAGCCCTCCAATAATGCGCTGCTCTGGGGATCGCGGGGGACGGGCAAATCTTCGCTGATCAAGGCCTTGCTGAACCGCTATTGCGATCAGGGCTTGCGCATGATCGAGGTGGACAAGGACGACCTGGTCAATCTGCCTGAAATTGTCGACGACATCTGCGATCTGCCGTTCCGGTTTGTCATCTATTGTGACGACCTGTCGTTTGATGTGGGGGAGTCTGGTTACAAGGCATTGAAAAGCGTGCTGGAAGGCTCACTGGAGCTGCCGCCGGAGAATGTGCGGGTGTATGCCACGTCTAATCGGCGCCACTTGATGCCGGAGTTCATGAGCGACAACCTCAAAAGCGAAGTCCGGGATGGCGAACTGCATCCGGCCGAGGCTATTGAGGAGCAGGTGTCGCTGGCCGACAGGTTCGGTCTTCAGTTGTCGTTCTACCCGTTTTCGCAGGATGTCTATCTGCAGGCGGTGGATCTGCTGTTTTCCCAGGTACAGGACCGTGAAGCTCTGCACCTGGAGGCGGTGCGTTTTGCCACCGGCAAGGGCGTGCGCAATGGCCGCACTGCCCAGCAGTTCTATCGCCAGTTCGCCGGCGACCCGCGCTTCTGCTGAACCGCTACTGCCGGCGTGCCATGCGGATGAAACGATGGTGGATGATGCGGATGCCGATGAACACCAGTACCATCACCACCGGTATGGCCAGGGCTGTCACCAGCGACTCGTTGATCGGTAGCCCGGTGCCCTTCAGGGCGTCCAGCCCAAGTTTCAACAGGCCAATCAGGTAATAGGAGATGGCCACCACAGAGAAGCCTTCCACGGTATGCTGCATCATCAGCTGAATGCGGGAACGGCGGTCCATGGAACTGAGCAGTTGCTGGTTCTGGCTCTGGATGGCCAGCTCAACCCGGGTGCGCATCATTTCAGAGGCCCGGTCGACCCGGCGTGACAGATCTTCCAGGCGTTCGTTGACGGCTTCGCAGGTTTTTACCGCCGGGGTCAGGCGCCGGGTCATGAATTCCGTGATGGTCAGATGGCCGGAGACTTCGTCTTCTCGTAGTTCCTCCAGTCGGGTCAGTACCAGCCGGTGATAGGCCCGGGTTGCCGAGAACCGGAAGGTGGTATGGGCACGGTAGGCTTCGATTCGGGCTGCGATGTTGGTCAGTTCGGCCAGAATCTGCTGTTCATCCAGGCTCTCGTTGTCCGCCAGGGACTGAGTGATGCGGGCAAGCTGCTGATCCATGTCGTTCAGGGAAGGAGTGATTTCCCGGGCCACGGGTAAGGCCAGCAACGACATCAGTCGATAGGTCTCGATTTCCATCAAACGCTGAACCAGGCGACCAAGCTGGCTGTTGGACATATGGTGGTTCAGCACCATGAACCGCCCGAAATTGTCGCTGTGCAACTGGAATGAGCCGAGTACCCGGGCTGCCCCTTCCTGCGGGCTGCTACCCACCAGGCGCATACCTTCAAAATGTTTGCGCATAAAGGCCAGCTCGCTGCGTGCGTCCTCTGAGGAGGCGCGCACCTCAACGTGAAAGGCCCCCACCACGGTACCCTCCAGCTGCGCCAGCCAGCCGTCCGGCAACAGGCTCAAGCCGGTTTCCGCAAACGGATCCGCGTCTGAATCGGCCAGATTGATGAAGGTGTAGGAGGTAAACTCCATATGCACTTCACGCCGGATCCGAAGCTTGCCGAAGCTCTGTTCGTAGCAGCTTACCTCTTGCTCCGGCCAGGGTTCACCCAGCAGCCGGTGCAGTTTCTGGAGATGTTCAAACTGCCGGGTTCGCTGTTCCGGTGTGGTGATCACCGCAATCTGAGTGACCCGGGCATGGGGCGGAATAATCTGGAACGGTCGGGAATGAAGTTCCTGGTACAGATCCGCCCGGAGCGGGTGAAAATCCAGGCTGCTGGTGTCGGCACTCACGGTAATGTCCTTGCTTTGGCCTCGGTAGCGGGGATGATAACCCGGAAGCAGACCCCGTCAATGCCACTCTGGTGCTGGTTTCTGGCCTCTACCCGGCCACCATGGTAGTCGGCAATCAGTCGCACGATCAGCAAGCCCTGGCCAAGATGCCCGTCGTGGGCACCGCTGCGTTGCGAGACGAACGCGCCGAAAATATCGACGCCGTCATGGTCAGGCAGTCGGGAGCCTTCGTTAAACACCTCGATCAGGTAATGGCCATCGTGAATGTGCAGGCAAACATCAATGCCGCCGCCTTCTGGCGTAAAGTCCCTGGCGTTGTCCACCAGCTTGTCGAGCATCTGCACCAGCATTTCCGGCGAGCCGTTCATCACACAGTCAGAAGCCGGGCCTGAATAAACGATTCGATGCCCGGTATCCAACTGCTGGTACGCGGAGGTGGCTTCGGCCAGCACCCGGGCCAGATCGAACGGCTCTTTTTCGGTGTCCTCAAAGCTCTGCTCCAGCCGGGCGGCTTCACTCATGCTGTGCAGGATACGTCGCAGGCGTTCGGTGGCGGTAGCTGCACGCTCAAGGTATTGCTGCCGTTCTTTCTCGGCGACTCCCTGGGCCAGGTTCTCAAGGGAAGAGCGCACCACCGCGACCGGGGTTTTCAGCTCGTGGGAGAGGCGTCTGGAAAAGCTCTCCAGATACTGATTGTAGTTTTGCAGGCGGGCTACCATCTGGGCAAAGTGCTGCTGCAGTTGCCCGAGTTCGTCCCGGCTTCGGGGTGAGGGAATGGCGGCCAGAATGCGACCATCGTCATCGACACTGGCCTCAACCAGTGCCTGCAGCCGCGTAATGCGCCAGGAGAGCCAGCTGGCATAACCCAGAAGCACCAGCATCAATGCCAGAATGATCAACAGGCTCCGGGCCAGAACGCTCCCCAGGGTTGAACCGGACAGGGTCAGTAACTGATCCAGGGACTGCTCCAGTAACAGGATTCGGCCGCCGAACAACTCATGCCGCGTGGCCAGCCAGACCGAGCCATCGTCGTGTCGAACCAGACCGTTGTCGGGCAACCGCGTCATCTCCAGCCGATTGTTTTCCTTCGGCAAGTGCATCGGTTCCGGCTGATACAGGCGAATCAGCCCACTCAGTGCGTTGAGGCTGATCTGTTCCAGAATCTGCCCGGGGGACAAATCATCAAACACCGAGGCTGCGGCTGGCGCAGCGACCCGACTGTGGGCCAGTATCCAGGACCCCGGTTCCAGTACTGTGGCCTGCTGTCCGGGGCTGATCTGACTCTTCAGCAGGTGCTCCAGACGGTTGTCCTGTTGCACCAGCAGCGGTGGTGGCGCCAGTGTTGTGCCCGTGTTGTTGTTTGGCTGACCTTCCCTGGTGGCCTGAAAGCCAAGCCTGCTGCCTGGTGATGGCAAGGGGAGCTTCAGTTCCAGTTCCCAGCTTGCGCCTTTGTCCTGCCAACTGGCCTGTAGCCGGTGATCTCTGGCTTGTGCCGGCTCAGCCCGGTACACCGGTACGTCACCAGGGGCCACCGCACGGATAAACCAGCGTTGCCCCTGGTTGTGGGCGCCCAGTTCCCGGGCCGGGGCCTGAAGCCATAATTCGAAGCGTTCATGGGCCTGGTCTGGGCGGGCGGGATTATAGAGCGCCAGGCCCTGATCCAGTCGCTGGATCAGCAAATACAGGAACTGGTCATCGTGACTGGCCTGCCAGCGTAACGGGGATGTTGTGCCGGCGGTTTGCCAGGGGGCAGGCTGGTCACCATCGTCGAATCCGGGCCACTCATGGCCGTAGCCATCGATGGTGATGGCCTGGTCGGTACTGCCTGCGTAGATGGCGCCCTGGGCGGTGGCGACCGGGGTATCCAGCAGCCGGTCGCCGGCCACGTCTGCCAGACGGGCACCCTGGGCCTGAAGCTGCTGCAGGGCCTGTTGGCGCAGGGCGCTGTCCAGTTCCAGCACAAAGCGTAGCCCGGCCCAGGGAACCAGCAGCATCAGCAAACTGGCCAGTAGCAACTGCCGTTTCAGGCTCAAGACTCAGACCTCACGGGCATTCCAGCGGTAGCCCATGCCATAGGCGGTCTGAATGCCGTCGAACTGGTCATCGAGCTGGCTGAACTTGCGGCGGATACGCTTGATGTGGGACGTCACGGTATTGTCATCGAGCACGGTGCTGGCGGCTTCCATCAGCTGCTCGCGGCTGCGTACATGGCCCGGGTGCTGAACCAGGGCATGCAACATCCAGAACTCAGTCACGGTCAGGTCCACAGGCTGGCCCTGCCAGGTTACCGTCATCCGGTCCACATTCAGGGTCAGCTTGCCCCGCGTGAGGATGTCATCGGGTTTCTGCAGAGCTTCGGCCCAGGCTTCCGCGCGCCGAAGCAGGGCGGTGATGCGCGCCAGCAGGTGTTCCAGACTCATGTCTTTGGTGACGTAATCGTCGGCGCCCAGCCTCAGGCCGTGCACAGAGTCGATGTCGCTGTCGCGTGCGGTCAGGAAAATAATCGGCAGGGTGGCAGACAGGCTGCGCAGATCCTGGCACAAGGTAAAGCCCCCCTCGGCTTCTTCGCCCAGCCCGACATCGATAATTGCCAGATCTGGCAGGCTCTGGCGCAGCACCTGCCAGGCCGCTGGCCGGTCGCCATAGGTGGATACCCGGTAACCCCGGCGTTCGAAGGCCGCGCGATAGTTGTCGCGGATGCCGGCTTCATCCTCAATCAGGACGATGTGCTTCTTCATGGTCGGTTCAGTCTGCCTTGTTGACGAAATCGCAGTGCCATTAAATCACGCTGACCATGGCACACAAGCGATGTAGAAGCCATTGCCATAATTCATCATTTTTCATCGTCGGCCTGCCTGTTTCTGCCATCGGGTTGCCCCGTGGCAGAGCTGAAATAGTGGCATCACTATCAAGACAAGGAAAATCCAATGATGCTGCTATCGCTGCTTGCTCACCCGGTCGTTCGGCCGGAATGTCACCGTCCCTCCTTAAAACCGTTGCTGTCGACCCGGGCCAGACGAAACATGATCCGCTGCGCCGAGGGCATCGGCCTCTGGCTGGCCATGGTGTTGATGTTGTTTGTGCATCCGTTGTATGCCGAGGCCCGCGCCATGGAATCCGAGCAGCCCGGGCAGCTGTATCTGGTTGATCGCAAAAGTGCATGGCAGGAACCGGCCCTGGTACTGGACAGCCGGTTTGACGTGCAGGTGACCGGGTTGCTGGCGCAGACGCACCTGACCCGTACCTTTCGCAACACCAGCGATGTCTGGCAGGAAGGCCTGTTTGTATTTCCGTTACCGGAGCAGGCCAGTGTCTATGGCCTCACCATGACCGTTGGCGAGCGGCGGATTGTGGGCCAGCTACAACCTCGGGCCCAGGCTCGCCAGAACTATGAAAAGGCAAAGCAGGCTGGCCAGAAAGCGGCGACCGTGGAGCAGAACCGGCCTAACCTGTTCACCAGCCGGATTGCCAACATCGCACCGGGCGAGGAAGTGACCGTGGAAGTGCAATATCAGCAGCCGGTAAACTATCGTCATGGCGAATTCGAGTTGCGTTTGCCTACCACGCTTACACCCCGATACATGCCGGGCGCCCCTGTTGCCACGCCCGCCAGTGCATGGCAATCCGGCTGGTCATTACCCACAACGCAAGTAGCCGATGCCGATGAAATCAGTCCGTTCACGGTGCTTCCGGATGACGTAAACCCCGGCAGTCACCGCGCAACCATTCAGTTGGATATCGAAGCCGGATTGCCTGTTGATGAGGTGACCAGCCCCAGCCACCCACTGCAGGTCGAGCTGGAGGGTAGTCGTGCAACAGTAGCGCCGGAACAAGGGAAAATCCTGATGGACCGGGATGTAATTGTGCGCTGGCGGCCCGCTGACAACCAGGCTCCGACGGCCGCGTTGTTCCGTCAGCAATGGCAAGGCGAGGATTTTCTGATGGCCATGGTCATGCCGCCTGCAACCACCGGCCAGGTTCTTCGCCGAGAGCTGCTGTTCGTTATCGACACCTCCGGCTCCATGGCCGGGGAGTCTATCCGTCAGGCTCGCTCGGCTTTGTTGAGGGGGCTCGACACTCTGCGCCCGGGTGACCGTTTCAATGTTATCCAGTTCAACAGCCAGGCCCATGCCCTTTATACGCAACCTGTGCCTGCCAATGGCCACTATCTGGCTCGGGCGCGGGATTATGTGCAGGATCTGAATGCCGACGGTGGCACAGAAATGGCCGGTGCGCTGTCACTGGCGATGGGTATGGACAGCTCGGAGTCGTCCGGCCATGTGCAGCAGATGGTGTTCATGACGGACGGGGCTGTCGGCAATGAATCGGCCCTGTTCGATCAGATCCGCACCGGGCTTGGAAACCGCCGGCTGTTTACCGTCGCCATTGGTACTGCTCCAAATATGCATTTTCTCCGGGAAGCTGCGCGCTGGGGCCGGGGTCAGTACACCGCGGTACACAGCGCAGCGGAAGTGGATAAAGCCCTGGGTAAGCTGTTTGCCGCCATGGAAGCGCCGGTGATGACGGATGTCGAGGTGCAATGGCCCGGTACTGTTGCACAACCGGTCCCGGCCAAACCGGGGGATCTGTTCCATGGTCAGCCTATGGTGCAGGTGGTTCGTGGCGCACCGGCTGAAGGGGAACTCACGGTCTCCGGCCGTTTACCCGGTGGCCGGTCGTGGCGCACCAGCCTGGATCTTGCCAGTGCTGCGCCGGGCAAGGGCCTGGACCGACAGTGGGCCCGGGGGCGCATCGATGCAGTGATGGACAGCGCGCGCCTGGCGGGCACTGAGCCCGATGAGGCGGCTATCGTCGAGTTATCACTGAGCCACGGTGTGATGTCGCCGTTCACCAGCTTCGTCGCCATTGAGGAGCGTGTATCTCGGCCTCAGGCAGAATCCCTCAATCAGGAGGCCGTGCCCACCTTGCTGCCGGCCGGCAGCCAGCCAGGAATGCTGCGTTACCCGCAAACGGCCACCTTCGGTCCGTTGCTGACCGCCCTGGGGCTGGTGGGGCTGATGTTCTCACTGGCCATTGTCATGCTCAGCCGGAGGCAGACGCTATGAGCCGGGCGTTGCTATTGTTGGTGGGTTGTTCCGCCACCCTGCTGGTCTTTGGTTTGTGGATTCCGTTCAAGGCACTGGTGGCCCAGGAAATGCTGGAGCTGGCCTGGGCCGAGAGCCAGGCCCGACAGAGCGAGGCAAGGCCCTGGCCCTGGGCCGATACCTGGCCAGTGGCGAAGCTGGATATACCGGAACAAGGCGTGTCCATGATCGTGCTGGAGGGCGTTCATGGTGAAAGCCTCGCGTTTGGTCCGGGGCGGGTGCCCGGTAGTGAAGGCCCCGGTGCGCCGGTGGTGCTCGCGGGCCACCGTGATACCCACTTTCGGCATCTACAGCATCTGGAACCGGGCGATGCGGTCAGGCTGCAGGGCATGGATCGGCAGTGGCGACGTTATCAGGTGACAGCCACCCGGGTGGTGGACAGTTCCCGTGAGTCTCTGGATACCCGGTCTCTGGCCCGGGATACCCTGGTATTGATCACCTGTTACCCGTTTGACAGCCTGGACGCTTCCGGCCCGTTGCGTTATGTGGTGGAGGCAAAGCCGGCTTACGGTATGGAACAAATTGATACTGTCGCCGCTCTGTGATGTTGGCGTACACTTGTGCGCCAAAATGCAGTGAATCGGATCAAACAGAATGTCACAAGTTCGAAAAATCCTGGCCTGGCTCAGCGTTCCTGTCGTATGCCTGGTTATGATGTTGCTCTACCTCTTTCGGCCTTTCAATCCTGACAACAACCGCATCCTGGGCTGGGTTGTGGCCAGAATCGGCCGATGTATTCTGGGAATGAAGCGCCCCCTCTACGGCGCTGAAAACATGCCCAAGGATCGGCCGACCGTGATTATCGCCAATCATCAGCAGAACGATGATCTGTTTGTAATGGGTGATTTGTTACCGCCACGTGGGGTGGCGGTTGGTAAATCTTCACTGGTTTGGGTGCCATTCTTCGGGCAGGTATTCTGGCTGGGAGGCAACATCATCCTGAATCGCGGCCGTGCGGCCAAAGCTGTGGCCACCATGCAGGCCACCAGCGACGCCATTAACCTGGAACGCAAGAGCATCTGGGTGTTTCCGGAGGGAACCCGCAGCCGTGGCCGTGGCCTGGGTAGCTTCAAGAAAGGGGCATTTCACATGGCCGTTGCCGCTGGCGCACCCATCACCATGGTGTGTGCGGGCGAATACCATGGCAAATCCAGAGGCTGGACCGGACGACGGGAGCCTGTGCCTTTGCGGATTCTCCCGCCAGTCGAAACACAGGGCATGACCAGCGAGGACATTCCCGAATTGATGCACCGTTGTCGCCAACAGATGGAAGAGGCCATTGCTGACCTCGCACTTACCCACGGAACTGCTTGAACAGCCAGTGAAAACAGGGCAGTCTTTCGGACGAAACTGACGCTGATTCTGGACATCTGGGGAGTGACATAATGAACCTGATCTGGTTTCTGATCATTGGCGGTCTGGCCGGCTGGCTGGCCGGGCTGATCATGAAGGGCAAGGGCTTTGGCGTGTTGGCCAACATTGGTATCGGGATTGTCGGCTCGTTTATTGGCGGCTTCCTGTTTGGCCTGTTGCAGCTGTCGGCCCACGGTGCCATTGGTCGCCTGGTCACCGCAACAGTCGGGGCCGTGCTGCTGCTGGCCATCGTCAACAAGATCAAGAAGGGCTGACATGATCGTACCTGTCACTGCTGTTTTTGCGGCCGTCACCGGCCTGCTGTTGCTGGTGTTGTCGGCTCAGGTGGTCAAGTACCGGCTGAAATACCGCAAGGGCCTGGGCGTCAATGAGGATCCGGAGTTCGAAGCTGCCGTCCGGGCCCACGCCAATCTTGTGGAATACGCACCGCTGGGTTTGATCATGCTCGCCATTGCCGAGCTCAATGGCGTTTCCGGTTCGCTGATCTACTGGACCGGGATGGCGCTGGTGGTGGGCCGCATTCTGCATGCCTGGGGAATGATCAACGGCAAGGGCGGGCCACATTGGGCACGCATGATTGGTATCCTGCTAACCTGGCTGGCGATTCTGGTTGCGGCACTGTTGCTGTTCTGGAACGTCTGGCAGGTTTATGGCTGAAACGGTGTCCAGCCATTGAAGAACGGGGCCTTGGGGCCCCGTTTGTGTTTCTGTCGATTACAGCGCCCGGGCGACGTCCAGGCTCAGGTATTCCAGTTCCACACGCCGGTTGGCGGCGTGGTCCTCCGGCCGGGTCAGCGGGCGATCCGAGCCCCAGGTGGCAAGCAGGATGGACGATTGCGACACGCCTTCCTGAATTAGTAGCCGGGCCACGGCGTTGGCCCTGAGCCGGGCCAGAAACCGGTTGTATTCGGCAGAGCCAAAGTTGTCGGCGTGGCCGTGGATGCGAACCTGCATGCCGGGGTGCCCTTTGATATAGGCCGCGTGCCGCTTGAGCATATCGATATCCGGGGCATCCAGAGTGTGTTTGTTGAAACCGTAGTGGAATCGGGTACGGTGGGGACGGTCGGCGTCAGCCGCCAGTTGCCCGTTAGTGCCCGCGAAGGCCAGGGCGGCCTTGGCCAGCATATCGGGGTTGTCCAGAACAAGTACGGTCATTTGCTGCTTCCTCGAGTCGAGTGCCCGGCGTTTTTTGTTATGTCCCCTTCACTATTGATGTCAGAGGCCATAACGGCAATTGGCGAATGGTCGATAGCCGCCCGGGTTCTATAGCTACCGATTGAATGGCATTTGTGTGACTGTGTGATTACACCGGGAAAAGAAGGCCCCGCTGTGGTAAAAAGCAGCTTTTCAGGGACAGATTATGATGAATTGTGACCGCCCATGCTGATTATTCCTGCCGAGAATGCCGTAAACTGGAAACGCCCACCCTGGGTAACCCTGGGCCTGATCATGGCCTGCCTGCTGGTCTTTCTGTTCTACCAGGGCGGAGACGACCGCAAGTTCGAAGCCGCACTGGAAGACTATCTGGAGAGCGATCTGCTGGCCCTGGAGGCCCCCGCTTACGAGGATTACCTGCAGCGGGAAATCCAGTTCGAAGGCAGCCAGCAGCGGGTTCTGGAGTTGCAGGAATTCCAGCAGCTTCAGGAAAATGAGGAGGAACTCTGGCAGGCGGTGACGCTGCTGCTGGATCGTGAGTTTTACCAGTATCTGCAGCAGAACCGGGACCTGATCTGGGCCCCGGCCCAGCGCAACCTTTGGCTGGAGCAGCGCTCGGCGATTGAGCAACAGTGGATCAGCCGGATGAGTGCCTATCAGTTGGGACTGGTGCCGGCAGAGCTCTCGCTGTACACGCTCATTACCTACCAGTTCCTGCATGGCGGCTGGGGCCACATTATTGGTAACCTGCTGTTCCTGTTCCTGCTGGGTTTTACCGTGGAAAAAGCGCTGGGTCCGGGGCGATTTCTGGTGGCTTATCTGGTGTGCGGTGCTTTGTCCGGCCTGGTATTCACCGCCTTTTCCATGGGTAGTCAGGTACCTCTGGTGGGCGCGTCCGGCTCCATTTCCGGGTTGATGGGCATGTATGTGGCTATTTACGGGCTGCAGCGCATTCGCTTCTTCTACTTCCTGGGCGTTTACTTCAACTATTTCCGGGCACCGGCCATCGCCATGCTGCCGGTCTGGCTGGGCAAGGAAATCTATGACTACTGGTTTGCCGGTGCCACCGGTATTGCCTATATGGCCCATGCCGGTGGCCTGGCGGCCGGTGCAGGGTTGGTTTGGCTGCTGGGCCAGAGCTGGCTGCAGGTGAAAGAAGAGTTCTTCGAACCGGAGCAGGAAGAACAGGACGAACAGTTCACCAAGGCCTATGGCCAGGCCATGGCCAGCCTTGGCCGCATGGAGTTCGATCTGGCCCGGCGCCAGTTCGAGGCGTTGCGGGAG
This sequence comes from Marinobacter sp. LM1, assembly GCF_042763285.1. Taxonomy (NCBI): domain Bacteria; kingdom Pseudomonadati; phylum Pseudomonadota; class Gammaproteobacteria; order Pseudomonadales; family Marinobacteraceae; genus Marinobacter; species Marinobacter sp. LM1. The sequence continues at coordinate 4,084,067 of NZ_CP114373.1, read as the reverse complement.
CGTTATCCGGAACGGCCCGTGCTGCTCGAGCACCTGTATCAACTGGCTAAATTAAGGCCGGACCTGGACAGCTACCGGATGCGTGCCGAAGAAATGATGGCCGATGCCATCGCCCGGCGGCAGCCGGAACAGATGGTGGATGTCTGGCAGGAGTATCTGAGCAAGGGCGAGGCCTATCATCCGTTGGCACCGGAGGCGCACAATCGTGTGCTGTTCGCCAGCCTGAAACGCCATGATTTCAAAGCCGCAGAGAAGGCGTTTGAACGCATGCGAGCCAAGGCCGAACCGGACATGGTGAATGAAGCCTGCCGGCTACTGGTGGCGGAGTTCGAGAAACTGCAGATGGAGCCGAAAGCGCGCCATTACCGGCAGCTGTTGCAGGTTCACGGCTGAGGCGTGGCAGGCACGCCCTCAGTCTGAAACCTGAAAGCTCGCTTTTGGCCCTTTCAACGGTTGTTGGTTCGCCGCCTGTTCCAGCCAGACATCAATATGCTCGTGGGCCGGATGGTTCACGCAGCGCTTCTTGATGAACGACAGGAAAGCACTGGCTTTTTCCCATTGCTGCAGGCCATTGGCCAGGGCCTGGGCCACAATCAGATAGGCGGGTGCCAGCTGCTCGCTGTCCGGGAAGCGTTTGTGGAAATCCTGCAGTAAACGGATGGCCGCTTTGTGGTGGCCCCGATGGTACAGGGTGCCGGCACACTGCACCGCCAGTTCCGGGTCGTCCAGTTGGAACTTCGGCTCCACCATCTGCAGCGTCTGTAACAGTTGATTCAGCCCGTCTCCATCATGCCGTTGGGCCAGCCAGGCCATAATCCTGGGGTGGTAGCGGTACAGCTCTTCGGCATCATTGCGGGCGGTCAGCAGCTGGTAAAGCTGGCCGATGCGGGCAGGGTTGGTCCGGTCCCGTTTGAGGGCTTCCTTGAGCATGCTCTGCACACGGTCGTAGTTGCCATCCTTCAGGTTCATATCCAGATCGGCATCAAACCGGCTGCTGCGATCCCGCTGGTGTTGGTCGGTTTCCGAGATCTCGTCCTGAAGGTCTGAGGCAAAGCCGAGTTCTTCCTGATACTGGAATAGCAGATAACCCAGCATGTGAAACAGGATCAGGGTAAAGGTACTGTTCAGGAAACCGGCCAGCGGTTGGGCCACCCACATGGGGAAATGATTCACGGCAAAGTCCTGCGCCGCGCCGGAGGCCAGGGTGAGCAGAATCAGGTACCCGTAAAGCAGGAAGTAGGGCGTGCCGATGCGCGAGATCAGCACCGCCAGGTTCATGGGGTTTACAGCTGCGCCGACCGAGCGCTCCATGGCCAGTACCATGATGCTGGCCGGCAGTGCCAGCACTACAAACGCCACCGCAAGCATCATCAGTATCGGCCCGCCCAGCATGGCGGCGGCGCCTACCAGGCCGCCCATAAGCACAAACACCAGCAGTTGCAGCACCACAATGTCAAAACCGCTGCCGGTAAACGCCACCGACACTGCTGGCGGTTTCAGATGGCCTTCAGCGGTGTGATTGATCACCGCATAGGTGTACTTGAACAGCGCCAGCGCCAGCACCAGCCAGATGATCAGGCCAATAATATTGGCTGGCGCCACTACAGGAACCAACGTGCAGATGGCGATGACAATCAGCGGATCGGTGTGGAAGGGGTAACGGAAAAAGGCCCCGACCCGCTGCCAGAAGGGCACCACTTCGGTGGCTGCGCCCAGATAACGCATGGCTTTACTGCAGCGGGGACAAAGCCCCCGACGCTGGCGGGTATCGGCATCCGGCATACAACGGCTGCAGTAGTGCATCTGGCATTCGCCACAATGCCACTTGGCAGGGTCGCCCGGATGGTAATGACAATCGTGCTTCACGTGAGACAGTTCCTGATCCGTCAGAAATCAGCCGCCAATCATGACAGAACTCGTCCCGAGCCGCACCTTTCGGGTTCAAAGTTGGTGGATGGGAAGTGTGCCTCGGGGGCGTATGTAAAACTACTGAGGGCAGCAAAAGCCAGTGATCTGACGAGGGCGACAGGCGTATGTAACAAAAGTCCGTGATGTTCGGAATAGCCCTATCAATCGCCAACCTGATTGGCCGTTAGTATTTTGTCTGCCCGCCCACTTCTTTTTCGCTTTGAGGAAAAATCACATGGCCAACCTTATCCGTATCCAGGACCTGTCCCGGCAACAGGCGGTATCCACGGATCGGCAACTGCTCTTCATTCTGTTGGCCCATGTTCCTGTCGTAGGTCTGCTGGTGCCTTTGGGTTATGACACCCATGGTTTTGCTCTGGTTTCGTCAAGCCTGATTGGTGCGTTGGCGGTGATGGGTTACCGCTTTCTGCGAGGCACCAGGACCTGCTCAACTCTATTCGCTGTGTGTCTGATGCTCTTCTCTGCGGTGATGATTCAGGCTCAGCTTGGGCGCATTGAAATGCATTTCCACATATTCGCAGCGTTGGCGTTGGTCATTATCTATCGTGACTGGTTGCCCGTGGTCGCGGCGGCACTGACGATTGCTGTACACCATCTCGTATTCAATGGGCTGCAAATGGCCGGAACTCATATTGGTTCCTTGCCTGTGATGGTCTTCAGTCACGGGAGTAGCTGGGGGGTGGTGTTCCTTCATGCTGGCTTTGTGGTATTTGAGGCATGCGTATTGGTGTTTTTTGCCTTGTTGATGAACAAAGAACGTAATCAGGCTTTCCAGATGATGTCGATTGTTCAGGATTTTGACCGTGACCACGATGTGTCGGGTCGCCTTCCTGTTGATGATCGAACTGCCAGTGGTGCATCGTTCAACGAGATGATGGAAAAAGTCAGCGAGTTGATCCAACAGATGCGGGATTTTTCCGGTGCACTGGGGAGCAACTCCAGGCAGTTGCTCCAGGCAAGTCAGCGCACACGACAATACGTTGATGACCAACAGCAACAGGCTGATCAGGTAGCGACAGCCACCAATCAGATGTCGGCCAGCGTGCAGGAAGTGGCCCACAATGCGCAACTGGCATCGGAAGCCGCCAAAGATGCCGCCGATTCTGCCTCTGCGGGCAGCCAGGCTATGGCCAGTGCCCGAACAATGACGGATGCAACCAATAAGGCACTGGAAGACAGCGCTCGGATGGTGGCTCAATTGGCTGACAAAGTGGAATCTATCGCCAGAGTTACAGGTTCAATTCACGATATCTCTGATCAGACCAATCTCCTGGCTTTGAATGCGGCTATTGAGGCAGCCAGGGCCGGCGAACATGGCCGCGGTTTCGCAGTAGTGGCGGATGAAGTACGATCCTTGTCGCGTCGGACCCAGGAGTTCACTGAGGAAATCCGTACGACAGTGGACGAACTGAAAAACCTGTCGGAGGCCACCAGCGCCGCCATGGAAATGGGACAGACCCGCTCCACAGAATCCAACCGGGCGATTCAGCAGGCAGCTGAGGCTATCAGCCGTATCGAGCAGGCCATTGATTCTGTGAGCAGTATGAACAACCAGATCGCTGCAGCCTGTGAGCAACAGGCTGCCACGTCATTACAGATCAACGAGAACATTCATGCAGTGGCCACCCGTAACAGTGAGGTGGCCGACGAGGCCGACAGTGTGCAGGGGTTGGCAGGTGAATTGGAGAACAGCGTCATCCGGGTTGATGAGTTGATCAGCCGTTACCGGTTGCTCTAGTCAGGATTCCTGCCAACGCTGGCGCACCTCAAGTATCGCCGGCAGGCAGCGGAAGAAGGCTTCGACCAACTCGGGGTCGAAATGCTTGCCGCTTTGCTCGCGAATCAAATCCGTTGCCTGTTCTATCGACCATGCTTTCTTGTAAGGGCGCTCGCTGGTGAGAGCGTCGAAGACATCAGCCAGGGCCACGATCCGGGCAGAGATGGGAATGGTGCTTCCTTTCAGGCCTTTCGGGTAGCCGCTGCCGTCCCATTTCTCGTGGTGATTCATGGCCACTTCCCGCGCCATGTTGAGCAGATCTGAGCCGTCTTCACCGATGATCTCCGCCCCGATTTCCGCGTGGCGTTGCATGATGACCCACTCATCCGGCTCCAGCTTGCCAGGTTTCTGGAGAATGGCGTCCGGAATGCCGATCTTGCCGATATCGTGCATCGGGGCGGCATTGAGCAGAGTGTCGGACCAGGCTTCGCCGAGGCCGGCCTCCAGCGCGATCAACCGCGAGAAATGGCTCATGCGGATAACGTGCAGGCCGGTTTCGTTGTCCTTGTATTCCGCCGCGCGCCCCAGCCGCTGAACGACGGCCAACCGGGTCTCTATCAGCTCGTCCATACGCACCAGCGACAGATGGTTTTTCACCCTGGCCCGGACAATCGCCGCATTCACGGGTTTCGTAAGGTAGTCCACAGCACCCAGCTCAAAGCCCCTGGCTTCGTCATCGGCATCAGACAATGCGGTGACGAAGATTACCGGGATAGCGCGGGTATCCTGGCCGGCCTTCAGGGTTTTGCACACCTCGTAACCGGACATGCCCGGCATCATCACATCCAGCAGAACAAGATCCGGTTTTTCGCTGCGTGCCAGTTCCAGCGCCCGTTCACCATCTTTGGCGAACAGCAGCCGGTAGTGGTCGGAAAGTACGTTGCGCAGTACCTGAAGGTTGGCTGGCTCGTCGTCCACCAGCAGCAGGGTCTTGGTGTCGGTCAGCATTGCGAGGCCTCCAGGGTATCGCGAAAAGTGATCAGAAGTTCGGCCGCTTTCTCTGGTTCGAAGTCGTCGAGAGCCTCGTTCATCGCATCGGCGATCTCCGTGGGCAGTCCTGGCTTCAGCTGGTCGATAGCGCGTTCCGGAATTTCGCCCTGGCTCAGGCGTTCGATCACTTGTGCCAGCGTTTTCGGGTCTATGGCATTCGGTTCAGTCCAGCTTGCGGGGCGCGTTTCAGAGTCCGCTGCTTGTTCGGTCAGCCACTGGCGTGCCCGATCAAAATCGTTCTGGAGCTCCTGCCACAGGGCCTCCGGCACCGGTTTTTCCGATTTCAGCCGGGTCTCCAGGTTTGCCAGCGTTGCCGCTAAACGCCGGAAACCCAGATTACCGGCAATGCCGCGAACCCGGTGGGCTTCGGCTGTCGGGTTATCGGGGCAGAGCCGGATTGCTTCGGGTTGATTCTCTGGAGCTTGCAGCAGACGTCCAGCCGCCCGTAGGTGTTTTTGGGTGTCCGGCCAGAGCTGCCTGAGCGTGACGGTATCTATCGTGCTGTCGTCGACATCATCGCCTGCATTGCTCGGAGCCGAAGCCTCTATGCCCAGGACTCTGGCCATCTCGGCAGTGAGTTCCGGCAGATTGAGTGGCTTGATGGCGAAACCGTCCATCCCTGCCTCCGAAGCCTGCCTCCGATCGTCTTCCAGCACGCTGGCGGTAAGAGCAATTACGGGCGTGTATCGTCGCTGGGCGGCTGCTTCATGTCGACGTATCGCCCGGGTGGCTTCGTGGCCGTTTATTCCGGGCATTTGCACATCCATCAGAATCAGATCGAAAACCTGGTTACTATAGAGGTCTATCGCTTCTTGTCCGTTCCCGGCCGTGGTGACCTCATGTTTGCGGTGAAGCAGCAGGGTTTTCAGCAGTTCGAGATTTTGTGGCACGTCATCAGCCACCAGAATGCGCAAAGGGGGAAGAGCGACTTCCTGGTCTGCCAGCGTATCCTCGTCCACGGCCAGGCCGCTAGGCAGAGGCAGTTCTACCTGGAAAACCGAGCCCTCACCCGGGCTGCTGGTCACGCTGATGGTGCCACCCATCAGTTCCACCAGTTGTCGGGCAATGGTCGTGCCCAGGCCAGTGCCACCAAAGCGACGGGTCATGCTGGAATCGGCCTGGGTAAACGGTTCGAAAATCCTGTCGATGCGATCGGCAGAAATGCCAATGCCGGTATCCTCAACCCGGATAACGACATTGTGCACAGAGGGCTCCTGCACCTTCAGGGTGACGCCGCCTGTCTGGGTGAATTTTACGGCATTGCTTAACAGATTCAGCACCACTTGCTGAATGCGCAAGGGATCGCCCTGGTAGTATTCTCCGGCCTGGTAATCCAGTGTCAGATAAAGCCCTTTGCGCGCGGCATTCAGGGATTGCGTGGCAATCACCTGGTCACAGAGGCGGCGCAGGTTAAAATCGCGCAGTTCGAGTTCGGTATGACCACCGTCCAGTTTGGCGGTGTCCAGTATATCGTTGAGCAGGTTAAGCAGAGACCGGGCCGAGGTTTTCACCACGCCAAGATGCCGTGCCTGAGTTTCATCCAGCGGTGTGTCCAGTACCAGGTCGGTGAAGCCGATAATGGCGTTCATCGGGGTGCGGATTTCATGGCTCATGTTGGCCAGAAACGCACTTTTGGCGGCGGCAGCCTGCTCAGCTTCCTCTTTCGCCCGGCGCAGATCGGTTTCCATTCGATGGCGTTCGGAAATGTCAGTGATGAAGCCTACGAAAGTGCTGATGCCGCCCAGCCGGGATTCCCCAATGCCGAGCCGAACCGGAATCTGGTGGCCATCTTTATGAAGAGCCCATACTTCGCGGCCAGAGCCTATGATTTTACGTTCTCCGGTGCGCAAATAGTTTTTCAGATAACCGTCGTGGGCATCACGATGGGGGTTCGGCATCAGCATGCTGACATTCTTGCCCACGACTTCATCAGCGCGGTAACCGAAGATGCGTTCAGCGGATTCGTTAAAGGAGAGCACAATGCCCCGATCGGAAATTTTGATAATGCCATCTACGGCGGCATCAACAATGGTGCGCAGTTCGCTGGCGGTTTCCTGGCTGCGCCTCATCAGAGCGCGATAACGGGCTACCGCGTTGACCCCGGATGCGAGCAGGCTGAGGGTTACCGTTACGAAAGCAATGGTCAGTGCCAGAATGGTGTGGCTGTTGCTCCCGGGCAGAAAATCCGGGGCGGGCTGGCCGATAAACCGGGCGGCTTCCATCGCAGTGTAATGCATGCCGGCGATGGCCAGCCCCATCACGGTACCGGCGAGTAAACGGCGCTTGTACCCGCGCAGGCGCGTTCTGTGGCGCAGTCCGAAGCTGATCCACAGCGCCAGGGTGCCCAGCATCACAGCCACCACAATCGACAGTGCGAATAACGTTGGGTCGTAGCGAAGTGCCGGCCCGATCTCCATAGCGGCCATGCCCAGATAGTGCATGGCACCGATGCCGGCCCCGACCACCACGCCACCACCGATCAGTCGCTGCCCGGTCAGGTCGTGCCGGGCCAGGAGGCTGAGCGCTACCCAGGAGGCAAACAGGCTCGGAGCGGCGGAAAGCGCGGTAATCCAGGGGTGATAGTGCACATGGGTGGGCATTTCAAAGGCCAGCATGCCGATAAAATGCATGGACCAGATGCCAAAGCCCAGAGAAGCAGAACCGCTGAACAGGTGCAGGCGCTGCATGTAAAGGGTGTTGCTGCGGCGCGCAGCGGCAGCCAGAGTCAGCCCCAGGTAGGAAGCGCCCACTGCGATCAGCAGAGACAACATCACCAGGCCATAGTCGTATTGGCCCGACACCAGTTTGTCAGTCTCGGTATTCAGAACAAAGAAGTGATCAAGCGCCGGCAAGCGAGATTCCTGTAAAAGTCGGGGAAAGCTGAGGTATGTACGGTATCAGTACGGGATTGGCTTCAGTATCGTCTTTTTGTGTAACTTGTATACGCCAGGTTACGGATGATACTGACAGTATTCACCGTGGTAATGCGGAACATTCACGGGACTGCAGTTGAACTCTCGCCATTCGATGCAATAGTTAAAGGAGATTTCCGACGAGGAGGCATCGCATGTCGAGTTCATCCCTGAGTAAAGACAGCCTGAATACCCTCTCCACCCTTAGCGCGGGTGGCCAGACCTACCACTACTACAGTTTGCCGAAGGCAGCGGAGACCCTGGGCGACCTCAATCGCCTGCCGTTCTCGTTGAAAGTGTTGTTGGAGAACCTGCTGCGCAACGAAGATGACACCACGGTCGACCGCTCCCACATTGATGCCATGGTGCAATGGTTGAAAGACCGGGGCTCGGATACCGAAATCCAGTTCCGCCCGGCCCGGGTGCTGATGCAGGACTTCACCGGGGTGCCCGGGGTAGTGGACCTGGCGGCCATGCGCGAGGCCGTGAAGAACGCTGGTAAAGATCCCGCCCTGATCAACCCGTTATCGCCGGTGGATCTGGTGATCGACCACTCGGTGATGGTGGACAAATATGGTAACCCGTCGGCCTTCAAGGAAAACGTCGCCATCGAGATGGAGCGCAACCAGGAGCGTTACGAGTTCCTGCGTTGGGGCCAGCAGGCCTTTGACAACTTCCGGGTGGTGCCGCCGGGCACCGGCATCTGCCATCAGGTGAATCTGGAATATCTGGGCAAAACGGTGTGGCAGAAGGAGGTGGACGGTAAAACCATCGCCTACCCGGACACGCTGGTGGGCACCGATTCCCACACCACCATGATCAACGGTCTGGGCATACTCGGCTGGGGCGTGGGCGGTATCGAAGCGGAAGCCGCCATGCTTGGCCAGCCGGTCTCCATGCTGATTCCGGAGGTGATCGGTTTCAAGATCACCGGCAAGCTGAGGGAGGGCATCACGGCGACCGACCTGGTGCTGACCGTCACGGAAATGCTGCGCAAGAAAGGCGTGGTGGGCAAGTTTGTGGAGTTCTATGGGGACGGCCTGAAAGACATGCCAGTGGCCGACCGTGCCACCATTGCCAATATGGCGCCGGAATACGGTGCTACCTGTGGTTTCTTCCCGGTGGATGAACAAACCATCAACTACATGCGCCTGACCGGGCGGGATGAAGCACTGCTGGAACTGGTTGAAAACTACGCCAAAGCCCAGGGATTGTGGCGGGAACCCGGTCATGAGCCGGTATACACCGACACCCTGGAGCTGGACATGGGTGAAGTGGAAGCCAGCCTTGCCGGCCCGAAGCGGCCCCAGGACCGGGTCGCCCTCACCAACATGAAAGCGTCGTTTGAGTTGCTGATGGAAACGTCGGAAGGCCCGGCAGAAAGCCGTGAGGCCAAGCTGGAATCGGAAGGGGGTGGTACAGCGGTCGGTGCTCAGAGCGCCTATTTCGAACACCCCGCCAGTCAGCCACTTCACATGAATGGTGAATCTACCCGGCTGGACCCAGGCGCGGTGGTGATTGCGGCGATTACCTCCTGTACCAATACATCCAACCCCAGCGTGATGATGGCGGCTGGCCTGATTGCCAAAAAGGCCGTGGCCAAGGGTCTGAAAACCAAACCCTGGGTCAAAACCTCACTGGCGCCGGGCTCCAAGGTGGTGACCGACTACCTCAAAGTGGCCGGCCTTCAGGATGACATGAACCAACTGGGTTTCAACCTGGTGGGTTATGGCTGCACCACCTGTATCGGTAACTCCGGCCCGCTGCCGGATGAAGTCGAGAAAGCCATTACTGATGGGGATCTCACCGTGGCCTCGGTGTTGTCCGGTAACCGCAATTTCGAGGGCCGGGTGCATCCGCTGGTGAAAACCAACTGGCTGGCCTCGCCCCCACTGGTCGTTGCCTATGCTTTGGCTGGCAACGTACGGGTGGACCTTACCAAGGATCCTCTGGGCGCAGACCAGGATGGCAACCCGGTGTACCTGAAAGACCTGTGGCCAAGCCAGGCCGAGATCGCGGAAGCGGTCGAGAAGGTCAAGACCGACATGTTCCGCAAGGAATACGGCGAGGTCTTCGAGGGCGACGACATCTGGAAATCCATCAAGGTGCCGGAAAGCAAGGTGTATGAGTGGAGTGACAAATCCACCTACATCCAGCATCCGCCCTTCTTCGAAGGCATGGGTGAGCAGCCCGAGGCCATCGATGACATAACGGATGCCAACATCCTGGCCCTGTTGGGAGACTCGGTGACCACCGACCATATTTCGCCGGCCGGCTCCTTCAAGCCGGATACACCGGCGGGCAAATACCTGCAGGAACATGGTGTAAAACCAAAAGACTTCAACTCCTACGGCTCCCGCCGGGGCAACCACGAGGTGATGATGCGCGGCACCTTTGCCAACGTGCGCATACGCAATGAAATGCTCGACGGCGTGGAAGGCGGCTTCACCAAATTTGTGCCCACCGGGGAACAAATGGCCATCTACGATGCCGCCATGAAGTACCAGGAGCAAGGCACGCCACTGGTGGTGATTGCCGGCAAGGAATACGGCACCGGCTCCAGCCGCGACTGGGCCGCCAAGGGTACTCGCCTGCTGGGCGTGAAAGCCGTGGTGGCGGAATCCTATGAGCGTATTCACCGTTCCAACCTGATCGGCATGGGGGTGATGCCGCTGCAATTCCCGGAGGGGACTGATCGCAAGAGCCTGAAACTCACCGGGGAGGAAACGATCAGCATTCAGGGACTGTCTGGCGAGATCAAGCCGGGCCAGACCCTGACCATGACGGTGAAATACAAGGATGGCTCTACCGAAACCTGCGAGCTGAAGTCACGGATTGATACTGCCAACGAGGCAGTGTATTTCCAGCATGGTGGTATCCTGCATTACGTGGTGCGGGAGATGCTGAAAAACGCCTAGGCGGCCGGGACTTCCAGCCAGAAGGTGGCTCCCTGGCCAGCTTCTGACGTGAAGTCGACGTCGCCCTCCATCCTGGCCATCAGCTCTTTGGTGATGGCCAGGCCAAGGCCAGTGCCACCCTTGCTGCGTCGATCCGAACTGTCGGCCTGGGAGAACTTCTGGAACATGCGCTCTCTGAATTCCGGAGCGATACCAGGTCCCTCGTCCTGCACGTAGATTCGAAGCCCTTGGCCATGCGGTTTTGTCCAGATACGAATCTGGCCGTTGACCGGTGAGAACTTGATCGCGTTTGACAGGATGTTGTTGAGTGCCTGTGCCAACCTTTGTTTGTCCGCCTTAACCGTGGATGCTGAAAGTTCTTGAGCGTTGAGAGTGATGTTTTTTTCGGTGGCATAGTTCTGGATGTTTTCCAGACTTTCGGTGATCGCCTCAGACACAGGAAATTCGACCACATTGAAATCCATCTTGCCCGCAATCAGTTTCTCGATGTCCAGCAGGTCATTGATCAGAAAACCCAGCTGATCGCTGTTTCTTTGGGCGATCTTCAGCAATTGTTGTGCTTTTCCTGAAAGCTCTCCGCCAGCATTGGTCGTTAACAGCGACAGCGCCCCGGAAATGGAGGTGAGGGGGGTTCTGAGTTCATGACTGACGGTCGAGATAAACTCGTTCTTTAATCGTTCCGCCTCTTTTCGTTGGGAAATGTCCTCGACGATGATCCAGATAACGGACTCTTTTCCCTGGAGGTCCAGGCGCAAACCGTGGAGCATGAGCGGCTGGAGAGTCCCATCTGCCATTGGGAAGAAGCCTTCAACTCCGGTGAAGCGAACCTGGCTTGCCAGGCGGTTGGATATTGAAGGTTCGCTGCGTTGTTGATCGCCGGAAAGGCTGCGCACATCGTCGAAATACCCGATGTTCTTGGCTTTCGAGTCCAGTATTCGGGTGAAGCCCGGGTTGGCCTGTAGCAACTCCCCTGAGATCGCGTCATAGAGGGCGATGCCGAACGGGGCGAGTTCAAACAGGCCCCAGAATCGGAGTTGCATCTGGCGATCACGGAGGATGAGTGTCGTTATCCAGAGTGTGCCGGCAATGATGATCAGAGTGACCAGCCCGAGCAGACTACGCAGCAGCCACGGAGAGTCCGGATGATCCGGCCATCCATCCGCTGGCTGAGCGTAGAGCTTCCAGGAAAATCCCGGCATGGCCATGGTTGTTGACACGGGCGCTTGCCAGGCTGCATCGGGCTCACCGAAAAACAAGCCTTCATCTATGTTGCCGGAGCCTGTCGTTGAGAGCGCAAAGACCACCTCGGGAGGGAGGCTGTCCAGCCCAATCGCGGTGTAAAGTCGATTCAGATCCAGAATGGCGGAGATAACCCCCCAAACCCGTCCCGTGTCGTTCTCGAAAATGGGAATACGCGCGGCCAGGCCCTGGCCTCCCTGTACCAGATTAATAGGGCCGCTGAAGACTGCTCGCCGGCTTTCCAGTAGCAGGGCCATTTGATCTCTTGACAAACTCTGAGCCTGAAGGTCGAGCCCGAGGGCAGCCTCATTTCCATCCAGAGGGTAGATGTGTTTTATGACAAATCCGGGGGCCAAACCGATATTCAGCAGTTCTGGTGCCAGTTTGAAGATGACGGAAGCCAGCCGCTGAAATCGCTCTTCGCCGATGTCGGGTTGGACCGCAACGTTTGCGGCGAGACCCCATACTGTCTGTGTGTTTTGCAGAATGGTGGCGCGCAGACGCAGCCCCAGATCATCTACCTTCTCTTGCCAGTTCGCCCGCACATCAGCCCGGTGTCGTTCCGTTGCGGTTGAGTCGATCGCCAGCGCGAGCCCGACCGTCAGCAGGCAAACCGTCAATCGAGCAAGCCAGACCAGGCCGAAAAAAGCTTGTTCTTGTTTTTGTGTGCTCATGTCAACGCAAGCTCATGTTAAGGGTAACTCCAGCCAAAAGGTGGAACCCTGCCGCTCGGCCGAGTTGAACCCGACACTGCCACCCATCTTCGTCATGATTTCTCTGGTGATTGCCAGTCCAAGGCCGGTCCCGCCTTGTCCGCGGGTAACAGAGCCATCTGCCTGCGCGAACTTCTGAAAGATCCTGGATCGGAAGCTCTCAGGTACGCCGATCCCCTGGTCTTTCACCAAGATGCGCACCGTCGATTCTGACGATTCAATATCGACGAGGACTTCGCTGCGCTCATGTGAGAACTTGACGGCGTTTGACAACAGGTTGGTGATAGCCTGTTTCAGCCGAATGCTGTCAAACAGCGCCGTGAGCCCCGGCGAGCCGTCCCGCAGTGTGATGCGCACCTGACGCTGTTTGGCAAAGGGCTGGATTTCTTCAATGGCGGCGGTCACGCACGTTCCAATGCCTTGCTCCTCAGGCGCCATGGGCATATTGCCCGCAATCAGTTTTTCGATGTCCAGGAGGTCGTCTATCAGCAGTTTCAGATGGTCGGCGTTGCGCTTTGCGATGGAGAGCATGTGCCGGCTTTTTTCGTCGATGTTCCCCGTAATACCACCCAAAATCAGCCCCAGGGACCCGGAAATCGAAGTGAGGGGAGTGCGCAGTTCGTGGCTGACGGTGGAGATGAACTGGTTCTTCATCTGTTCGGCTTCGTATCGCTCGTTGATGTCTACGATATAGCCGTGCCAGAGAATGCTGCCATCCGGCAGTTTTTCGGGGTTGGCCTGCCCCTCGACCCAGTGCCAGTTCTGGCCTTGCCACTGAATTCGATAACGCTGGTGCCAACGGCTCAAGTTGTCTGCGGACTCTTGAATGCTCTCAGCAACCTGTGGAAGGTCTTCAGGGTGGATGACGCCGAAGACTGGGCCGGCATCGTTTGCCGCAGCTTCGGCGCTGATGTTGTAGATCTGCTGGATACCTTGGCTGGTGTAGGGAAAAGTGCTGTGACCGTCTGGCCAGAGGCGGTACTGGTAGAGCATTCCCGGGGCGTTGCTGACGAGTTTTTCCAGGGTCTCGGCCTGCCGGGACTGGTGAATGGCGTCGGCGACCCAGCGGGCCAGCAGGTTTACAAACATCTTTTCCGTTTCGGTAAACGGTGGTTTGCGCGGTATGGAGGATGAAAAGTTCAGGGTTCCGAACAGTGTGTCATCTATCCAGATTGGCGCGGCCAGGTAGCTTTCCAGACCAAACTCGGCGTAGCAGGGGTGGTCCTGAAATCGCGAGCGCCCCATGTGGTTGATGGCGAGCACGTCACCCCGCTCGAGAAGAATGGAGCAGTAGGTTTGCTCAACGGGCAAGGTGAGTCCGTTCTCAAGCGCCTTGTTTCGGCGCGCATGGTGCCAGAGTACGGTGTAGGCGCCACCATTGATTTCGCTGACAATGGCCGTTTCTGTCCCCAGGAAATGGTTGGCCTTGTTGAGCGCTAGCGGAATGGCGGTATCAAGGTTGCCTTTCACTTCCAGAACGATTTCGTTCAGTGCATTCAGTGCCCGGGTGCGCTCACTGTAGTAGTTGCCCAGCTCCTGAAACTGGAGTTCGCGTTCGATGATATCGGCCAGGTCTCTGAGTGTTTTCTCGTCCCGGTTCGAAAAGCCTCGAGGTTTTTTGTCGATAATGCATAGGGTGCCAATGCGAAAGCCCGAGCGGTCTTCCAGCGGCGCGCCCGCATAGAAACGGATATGGGGTTCTCCTGTGACCAGGGGGTTGTCGGAGAACCGCTCATCGGCCAGTGCGTCGGAAACCACGAAAGCCTCGGATTTCAGGATGGCATGGCCGCAGAACGAAATGTCACGACCGGTTTCCCGGACTCCCAGGCCATAGCAGGACTTGAACCACTGGCGTTCCCGGTCGACCAGTGACACCAACGCAATCGGCACATCGAACGCCTCGGCGGCAAGCCTTGTTACCCGATCGAAGCGCTCCTCCGGGGGAGTGTCGAGCAGCTTTGTCGCCTCCAGGGCGGAGAGCCGTTGTGGTTCTTCGGGTGGGTACTCAGGTGACTTCATGATCAGGCTCCCTTGAGGTCTCCTGGCGGGGGATGTCGAGCCAGAAATGGGCCCCTTGCTGGTAATAGTAGCCCACCTGGCCGTGCATCAGATGGGCCAGCTCACGGCAAATGGCCAGCCCCAGGCCAGTGCCGGACTGTGCCTGTTTTGAGGATGGGTTGGCTTGTGCAAACCGCTCGAACAGATGTGGGATAAACTGCTCATCCACCCCCGGGCCGTGGTCCGAAACGATGAATCGGATGGTGTTCTGATTAACCGCTCGGGCGGACAGCTGAACGGCGGCACCAGTAGGTGAGAACTTGATGGCGTTGCTGATAAAGTTGTCCAGTATCTGTCGCAGTCGCTGGGGGTCGGCTCGGACCACCAACGGTTCAGGGGCCGGGACTGCGCTCAAAGAGACACCATAATGGGTGGCCATTGAGCGATTGCCTTCAATGGCCTGCTCCAGGGCTTCACTGACCTGGATTGTGCCAATCTGCAACATCATTTTTCCGGCGATGGCTTTATTGAAATCCAGCAGATCTGAAATCAGCAGCTGCAGTTGTTCGCCGTTGCGCAGCGCTACTTGCACCATTTTCCGGGCCTTTTCCGGAAGCTCGCCGGCCGCCTCCCGGTCCAGCAGTTTCAAAGAGCCGTTGATTGAGGTCAGAGGCGTTCTCAATTCATGACTCACGGTGGCCACAAACTGGTCTTTCATCTGGTCCAGAGCTTCCCGTTCCTCCATCAGCCGGTTGAAGGCCAGCGCGAGATTGCGGGTTTCCGGTGGCCCCTTGGGCTTCAAGTGGCGGGTATCCGATGCGCCATCCACCATGGCCCTTATCCGCGTGGACATGTGTTCCAGGGGCCGGGTGGCAGTGCGCCCGAGTAGCCAGGCTGCGGTGGCCAGAATCAGTGCAGCCAGTACGCTGAGCAGCAGAAAGTTTTCAAATGAGGCCCTGGCCGGGCCGGTCACGCCTTCATAGGGCTCTGCGCGCAGAAACAACCAGCCGACACGCTCCAGATGACGGGTCGCATAAATCCAGCGTTTACCGGATTTGTCGGTCACGACACCCGATGTGACGCCAGACAGCGCTGCGTCGATAATCAGGTTCTCGCCGGGTGGGGGTAGCTCAGGCATCGGAGCGCCGGGGGTCAGCGAATCCACCTGAGTGAAATGCCCGGTATCGAGCACCTTGAAGATGGCGTTGCTTTTTTCACTCAAGGAGTCGGGAATGATGCCGGATTCAGCCAGGTTGATGCTGCCGCCCGCCAAGCCCAGCAGATCGCCGTCGTCACTGACAATGGGAGCCAGAAAAGACAACAGCGGCAATCCGGTGGTACGGCCGATAATGGGGCGGCTGATCACCGCTTGTCGGCTGGTCAGGGCTTCCCGGAAATGCGGGCGGTCTGAGTAGTTGGTGCCGATTCGTCTGGGCACAAAACGGTTCTCTGCAATGGCGACACCCTTGTCATCAAAAATGAGCAGACCGCCTTCGAAATAGCGTTCAAGACTGGGTTGGCGCCCGAGAAGCTCTTTCAACTCAGGCAGAGGGCGCAGGTTGTCGCCGTCTGTGAGAAAAGCCGAGAAGGCCTTCAGGGCCTCCAGGCGAATCTGAAGTTGTTGGTCCACGATGCGCGCAGCCGAGTCGGTTTCCAGCAGCTGCCTTTGGGTCAGAACGTTCTCGAAATCCCTTACCAGCCCGTTGTAGGCAAAAAACAACACGGCTGCCATGGTCGCAATACTGCTGGAGATCGTAATCAGGGTAACGCGTATACCTAACGATGGGGATCTCAACGGTAATCCTTAGTGGCGTGGTCGAGAGCGGAAAAACGTGGTTACATAGAGCTTAGAGTATTTCCAGAGTCGGAAAAACCAGGATTCGGGGAGTTTTTTTGGATAACCAGCAGCAAGATTACATCAGTGATCGCCTGAACGTTTTGAAACTGCGTTTTATCGAGCGATTGAGGGGCGAGTTGGCGTACCTTTCAGGCTTTGCTGACCAGGTTAGGAAAGGTCATGTTGATGAACTGGCACTTAATGACTGTCGTCAGAGACTTCATAAGTTGGCGGGATCTGCAGGCACGTTTGGTTTCCCCTCCCTTGGAGAATTTGCACGAGATCTCGAAAAACGTCTCAAGCGGGAGCAGAAAGCGTTGGCGAAGGGATCCGACGCCCAGTTCGATTTTCTTCCCGTTGATGAAAACGTCGCCGACCAGCTCGAACTCCTGATTGGCATCGCCGACCTGGATAACCCGTTGTCCACGGAGCGGGAGCGGTCGGCGCAAGCCGATGAAGAGCTGGTCTCCCATGGCATGCAGGTTCGGCTGATCGTGGTTCTTGACGCCACGGATCAACTGGAGTCCTTGCCGGATGAATTGCAGAAATACGGGTTTTCTGTCGAGACGATAGAGAGCCGGGAAGGCGTGGTGAAGGCCTCAGGTACTGATCCTGGTAATGCCGCAGCCGTGCTCTGCAGCGATGCCAGTATTGAAAGTGTGGCTCGTTGGTTGGAGGCCCATCCCCGCGGCGCCTATCAGCCACCGGTGCCGGTTGTTTGCATCGGACAGGCCGAAAACTTCGATCGTCGCTATCATGTTGCCCAGCACGGGGCACGTGCGTTCATGTCGGCGCCGGTGGATTTGCCCGAGCTGGTGGAGCGGCTGGAAACCCTGGTTCAGGAACTGGCCGCCGGCACCAAGGGCCGCGTGATGATCGTCGACGACGACCGGGAACTGGCCGAGCACTATTGCCTGGTGCTCAATTCTGCCGGTATTGAGGCCCATGCCGTATCGGACCCTTTGACGCTGCTGTCAGAACTTTATGCGTTCGAGCCTGAGCTGTTGCTGATGGATATTGAGCTAGGCGCGCATTCTGGCGTAGTTCTGGCTCGGATGATCCGCTTCCATGCTCGCTGGTTGAGCCTGCCGATTGTTTATTTGTCTTCCGAAGATGATCCGGAGCGCCAGCTTCGGGCGCTGTCCGGCGGTGCCGATGAGTTCCTGGTCAAACCGATTTCCGATGATTACCTCATCCGGGCCGTCCAGATGCGCTGTCATCGGGCTCGGCAGCTGTCTGAGCTGATGAACCGCGATAGTCTGACGCGACTGCTGAAGCACTCGGTAATCAAACAGGAAGTGGAAAGGGAGCGTCAGCGTTGCACCCGGGGCGATTACAGCTCTGTTGCGGTACTGCTGGACATTGATCATTTCAAGCAGGTGAATGACACCTGGGGGCATGCACAGGGTGATGTCGTCATCCGGACTCTGGCCAATCTTTTGCGCAACCGGCTGAGGGAATCCGATGCCATCGGTCGCTACGGTGGTGAAGAATTTCTTGTGGTACTGCCGCATTGTGAGCCGTCAGCAGCCCTGCGACTGATGTCCGGTATTCTTGAGAGCTTTTCTGAACTGGAGTTTTCCAGTGAAGACGACGTGTTCCACGTGACGTTCAGCGCGGGGGTCGCAAAAATCAATGATTTTTCTGCCGGTGATCAAATCATCGAGGCGGCTGACAAGGCACTCTATGAGCGGAAACGAAACGGCCGCAATGGCGTTACGTTGTATACCGATAACGCGTAGGTCAATCATGTTGCGGAGAATGCCTTGAAAGCATTGGTGCTTGAAGACGATGATCTCTTCTCGGAACTGCTGGAGACCGTAGTGGCGGGACTCCGTCCAGGCATGCGGGTGACGGTGGCGAGCCGGCTGTCCGAGGCCTTCCGGTTTGTTGACGATGACGATTTCGATCTGATTATTGCGGACTGGAACCTGCCGGATGGTTCGGGGCTGGAACTGGTTCGCAGGGTTCGTTCAGCTAAAGCGACCATGCCCGTTGTGATCGTCTCGGCCCGGGCCGATCGGGACTCCGTATTGAAGGCCGCCCATTACGGCATCAATGGCTATATCACCAAGCCTCTGGACGTTCGTGTCCTGCATCAAAGACTCACGGAGCTTCTTTCTGACACACCCGCCCGGTTGCCCGCGGTCTCGAGTTATCTGGCTGATGCTCTGGAGAACATCACGCAGTTGCCGTCCGATCTGGATGCTGCTGAGATTCTGGATTTATACCGGCGTCAGGAAGAGCTTTCTGCTTCGCAACTTGCAGAACGGTGGCGGGATCACCCAGCGCTGACGCTGCGCCTGCTGGATGTGGCCAACAGCACCTCCTTTCGCCGTACGGGTGAACCTCTGGATACAGTCCGGGACGCGATCAGTTCGATCGGGGTTGCGATGGCGTTAAACCAGGCGCTGGCATTGTCTCTGGATGTCTCGCGGAATATCCAGCATCCGCCGTTGCGCGCCCGGGCTGACGTCTATTATGGCCAGGCGCTCAGTGTCGCAAAATCCGCCCAGGCTCTGGCGCTGAGACTCAAAAAGCAGCCGATGCTGTTCCAGCAGGCTGGCTTGCTCAGTCGCCTTGGTGAGATGGCCCTGGTCAAAGTGCTGGATGAATACGTGGCGCTGGGTGGCGAGGTCGAGGAGGCCGCGTTTGAAGCCCTGTTTCGGGAATGGTCCGCACCGTTTGGAAACCGACTGAAAATTCACTGGCATCTGCCACTTGGTTTGAGGGAATTGATTGGGGCAGTGCATTCGCTTGGTTCTGACTGTACCCGTGAAGACCGGCTGCTGATGCGGGCGGCCTCTCTGGAAGCGGCGGGGGCGAAAGCCGGCGAAGAATGCCAGCGTTTACTGCGACGGCTGGGCCTGGATGAGACACAATCAGAGGAGTTAAAGCCCTCGTGAGCCAACAAGTTGATCGCGTGCTTTACGTTGAAGATGATGAGGACATTCGCAGTGTGGCTGAGCTGGCACTGGTGGATGTGGGCGGCTTCGACGTCTGCCTGTGTGCCTCTGGTCAGGAAGCCTTATCGCGCATTGAGGAATTTGGACCGGATCTGGTTTTACTGGATGTGATGATGCCGGGTATGGATGGGCCTCAGACTCTGAAAGCCTTGCAGCAGCGCCCGGAGGGGCTGAATATTCCGGTTATCTTTATGACCGCTCGTTTACAGCCCTCGGAAATTGAGGAATACCGGTTGCTGGGCGCCATTGGTGTCATTCCGAAACCCTTTGATCCCATGACTCTGGCCGATGATATCCGGCGTCTGGTGGCCGACAACCCGGAGCGTTGAACCGGATGCGTCGTCGTCGGTTTTAGGGTAGGCTGGCGCCCCGCAAATGAACTGATCACCGAGGTTGTCATGTCATCCCCCCAGTCGCCGGAAGAAATCAAGGCCAAACTCAACCTGGAGACCTCCCGCATTCACTGGCATGAGCTGCAAACCTATTATGCCCGGGGCCAGGTGGTGCGAGTGGCGCCAGAGCTGGACCTGCTGAATGTGGCGGCCCAGTTGGCGGCGGACAACAAGGCGCAGTTTGAGCACTGGATGTCCGGTGGGCAGGTGGGCGAGGTGGCACCGGACCTCGCGCGCGCCTGGTACGACCGCAATGCGGAACTCTGGGCAGTCGTCATTGCCCCCTGGGTGCTGGTACAGGACCGTTCTGGTGAGTGTCTTCACTGAACTGCACCGTTTTTATCCCTAGCTGTTCTGCTCTTTATCCCTGTCTTCGTCCGAGGTTTTCATGCTGACCGGTGCGCTCCTGATCCTGGCCCCGTTATTTCTGGGCTTTGCCATTGCCCTCTCCAATCGTCAGTTGATGACCGTGATTCACTATTCGGTGGAGGGCCTGGTGTATTTCATCCTGGCCCTGTTGGGATTGGGGCTGGGACAGATGGAAGGGCTATTGGGCCAACTGGGTACCATGGCTGCCCAGGTAGCGGGGCTGGTGCTGGTCCTGCTGGTGGCGAACATGGCGGGCCTGTGGCTGTTTCACCGTTGGCAGCCCATGCACACGGAGGCGGCTGAAACCGGTTCCAGGCCCGGTTATGGCCGCTTGTTTCTGGCAGGCCTCAAACCGCTTTTGTCCGTGCTTGTCGGTGCTCTGCTCGGGTATTTCCTGTTCCCGGAACTGCCGATGGTGGACGACGTGGCCACCTGGGCGCTGATGTTGTTGCTGTTCCTTATAGGGCTTCAGTTACGCAATGCCGGCCTGTCATTGCGCAAACTGCTGATGAACCGCCAGGGGCTGGGGATTGCACTGGCTCTGGTGGTTAGCTCCCTGGTGGCGGGGCTGGCTCTGGTGCCGGTACTGGATATCCCCTGGCATCAGTCTTTGGCCCTGGCCTCCGGGTTTGGCTGGTATTCACTTTCAGGCATTGTCATTGGCGATGCCCTGGGACCCGCCTGGGGCGGCGTCGCTTTCCTGAACGATGTGCTGCGGGAAATTATTGCCCTCGCCCTGATACCGTTGGTAATCCATACCCGGCCAGCCATGGCCATCGGCTACGGCGGAGCCACCGCCATGGATTTCACACTGCCGGTAATTCGCAGTAGTGGTGGCCTGGCCTGCGTGCCGGTGGCCATCGCTTCCGGCTTTCTGCTGTCTTTCCTTTCGCCGGTGCTGATGGGAGTCTTTCTGTCGCTGGGATAGCTTGATTTTGCTCAATTTGACCCGGTGCAATGCTTTGGTCAGATTTACGGTTATAGTGGCTACGGATTAGTATGCAAAGAATACCCACCTCTGTCCCGGAGCTTCTGGATGCACCGCCGTCACTTTCTGCACCTGACAATAGCTGCCGCTGTTGCTGCGGGAATGAGTGGTTGCTCCCGGCGAGATCCTCTGAGAACCGGTATTCATCCCTGGATTGGTTACGAACCCCTGTACCTGGCAGAAGAATTCGGCTGGCTGCCGGAGACAGTGCAGTTGGTGAAAGGCCAGGCGGCCAGTGATTCCATCAGCGGACTGGTCTCCGGCAATCTGGACGCCGCAGCCCTGACTCTGGATGAAACCCTCAGGGTTCTTGTCGCCGGGGTGCCCGTAAAGGCCGTTGCCGTCACTAATGTTTCCGTGGGCGCGGATGTGCTTCTGGTGCGGCCTGCAATTACCAGCCTTTCGGGTTTGCGGGGCCGACGGGTCGCGGTGGAGCTCGGCGGCGTGTCCGGCATCATGTTGTTTTCTGTGCTTGAGCGCGCCGGCTTGACCAGTAACAACATATCGGTGGTGGATTTACCGGTCCACGAACACATCGGGGCCTGGCAGCGTGGTGATATCGACGCTTCCATCAGCTACGAACCGGAGGCCTCCCGGCTGGCGGCCGAAGGCGCGGTGCGTCTGTTCGACAGCAGCCAGCTGCCGGAAACCATCTTCGATCTTCTGGTGGTCACTGATGCAGCGGTCAGTCGGCAGCCAGGCGCGGTAAGGGATCTGGTAAAAGGTCATTTTCTGGGCCTGCAACATCTGGTGCGCAACACGCACGATGCGGTCTATCGTGTTGCTACGCGCCAGCAGGTATCTCCGGAGATGGTGCGTCAGTCTCTGGCGACGGTGATGTTGCCGGAACTGTCTGCCAACCACCGCTATCTCACCCACAATGGCCGGCTGGAAGTGGTGGCAAAGATGCTGGCGAGTATTATGGCTCGTGAGGGGCTGATAGATGCGCCCCTGCACTATGAGCATCTGACCGATCCGGCTTTCCTGCCTCGGAGCCTGCCATGATGAAGGGGATGCTTTACCGCTGCCTGGTTTCGCTGTTGGTGGTTGCTGTCAACGTGCCGGCGCAGTTGGCAGCCAGCGACTCGGTCACGCTCGGCGTTTTTGCCTACCGGCCTGACAATGTGATCAACGAACGCTATCAGCCGCTGGCCGACTACCTGACCCTGGAAACCGGCATGGCAGTGAACCTGAAGGTTTTCAATCAGGATGACATGAACCGTGCCTTGGCGGCCAACCAGATCGACTTCTTCCTCACCAATCCCAGCCACTTTCTGGTGATTCGCAGTGAACGCAGTCTGACCGGAGCCCTCGCAACCCTGCGCCGCAGCTGGCGGGGTGAAACCACGGGCAGTATTGGTGGCGTGATTATTACCCGTGTTGAACGGGACGATATCAACCGCCTGCAGGATCTGGAGAAAAAGAGTATTGCCACGCCAGGGCTGACCTATCTGGGTGGCTATCAGGCCCAGGCGCTGGAGTTGGCCAGCGTGGACGTGGATGTTCGGCGCCATAACCGGATGGTGTTTCTGGGTAATCACGACCGGGTGATCCGCTCGGTGCTGACGGGCGATACCGATGTCGGATTCATCCGAACCGGCATCTATGAAGAACTGCTGAACGAGAACCCGAGCCTTGCAGATGAGCTGAAAATCATCAATCCGCAGCAGCTGCGAGGCTATCCGTTTGTTCTGTCCACCCGGCTGTACCCGGAGTGGCCTCTGGTTTCTCTGCCCCATGTCGACAGCAGGACGGTACGCCGGGTTGCTTCCGCCCTGTTTGCTCTGGAGCCAGAGCATGCGGCGGCGCAGGCGGCGGGTCTGGCCGGGTTTTCGCCGCCTGCAGATTACCAGTCGGTCGAAATGCTGAGCCGAAGCCTGCGGATGCCGCCGTACGATCAGGTGCCGAGGGTAACCTGGGTCGACATACTCCACCAATACCGTAACTGGGTGATTACCGTTGCTGTGCTGTTTGTACTGCTGGTAATCACCAGTCTCTGGCTCGGCCGCAAGAAAAAGCAGCTGGCCTCTGAAGAGCGCAGGCTGCGCACACTGATTGCCAGCTGGCCCCAGCCGATGCTGATGATCCGCAATGGTGAACTGGTGGACTGCAACCGGGCGGCCGTGGATCTGGTTGGCTATACCTCCGAAGCTTCTTTGTTGGGCAAGTCCCTGGCGGCTTTCTCTCCCCATAGCCAGCCGGATGGAGCTCCGTCGTCACAGAAATCCGAGGCGCTCTTTACCCGGGTGACGGCTGGAGAGGTGTCCCAGACGGAATGGCTGTTTGTGCGTTCGAACGGGGAACGGGTGTGGGTGGCCATGACCCTGGCCCCGGTTTATGAACACGGCAGCGACATCCCTTCGGTACTCTGTTCCTGGCATGACATCACGCGCAGAAAGCAGGCCGAGGAACAGCAGCGGTTGGCGTTAAGGGTGTTCAAGAATGCCCGGGAAGCGATTTTTATCACCGATGCCCACGGCGTGGTGATGGACATCAACGAGGCCTACACCCAGATCACCGGGCGGGATCACAAGTCTGCTATTGGCAGCCTACCGCCCATGCCGGTAGATGAAGGCAGTGCCATACTGGTGGCCGCCAGCAGGCATGGAGTGTGGAGCGGAGAGTTTGCAGCCCGGCATCAGGACGGCCAGGCCATTGTCTTGAACCTGAGTCTGAGCAGTGTGCTGGACGAGCAGGGCGAACTGTCCCATTTTGTGGGTGTCTTCAGTGACATCACAAGGCAGAAAGAGATCGAGAAGCAGCTCCGGATCATGGCCCACTACGACGCCCTGACCAATTTACCGAACCGGGTACTGTTCTCGGATCGTCTGCACCAGTCCATGGCCCAGGCCCGTCGGCAGAATTACCGGTTGGCGGTTGTCTACATCGATCTGGACCAGTTCAAACCGGTGAATGATGCCTTTGGTCACGATGCCGGTGATGGCTTGCTGGTGGAAGTGGCCCGGCGCATGCGTGCGACCCTCCGGGAGGAGGACAGTCTGGCACGATTGGGCGGCGACGAGTTCGCCGCCATCATCGTCAATGTCCCGGACGCGGTTACCCTGGATATATTGCTCTCGCGTTTGCTAACGGTCATTGCCGAACCGGTGTGGGTGGCCAATCACAGCGTTGAAGTGTCTGCGAGTATGGGTTACACCCTGTACCCTCAAGGCGAGGAAATAGACGGAGATCAGCTGCTTCGCCAGGCTGACCAGGCCATGTATCGGGCCAAGCGTGAAGGCAAGAACCGCTATTACTGTTTTCAGGATGCCGATGCCTGATCATGGCTTTGGTTGAGTAGCCCCACGCCGTCCTGCCAATACAGCGCCTTGCTCCACTGATCGGTGAGCCGGCGCACGGCGCTGAGCTCATCCAGAACCTCGGCCCCCAGGCTGGAACTGAATTCCCGCCGGATCATCTTCTGCAGGGTGGCTGCTTTCAGCTGATGGTAGACGGTTTCGGCTTCCTGTAGCTGCTCCGGTACGGGCGTTTCTGAGGCCACCAGCGCCCGAATAACCTCGAAATAGCGGTTGAAAACCGACTCCAGCGTCTCGAAATCCCTGCGCCGGGCCAGCGCCCGGAGTCGAACCAGATGCAGGGTCAGCTCGGTGGCTTCCGCCAGGTAACGGCAGGTGCGAATGCTCAGCGTCAGGGCATCCACCACCGACGGATGCATTTTCTCGGCTCTCAGGCGCCCGATGTAGTCGGTAATGGCCAGGTTCAGGTTGCGCACGGCATCGGCCTTCGGGCGCACATCGGATTCCTCCAGGCTTTCCCGGTCCAGGCATACCCGCAGCAAACCCCGGCTGTGACCAATCAACCGCTTCATTTCCTGATCCACGGCGCCGATGGCCAGTTCCGGTGTCGTCACCAGAGTGTCATCGAGATAGCGGGGTTCGGCGTTGTCCTCTTCCTTGCTGCGAAACAGCCGGCCGAGAAAACGGGCGAACGGTTGGGTGAAGGGCAGCATGATGGCGGCACCCAGAACGTTGAACAGCGTATGGAATAAGGCCAGCGAAACCGCCGGGTTGGCTTCCAGGTCCAACAGGTTGGTCAGGGTATTCACCAGCCAGAGCATGGCCGGCAGCACCAGCAGGGCGATGACGCCGGTGACCAGGTTGAACAGGATATGCCCGGTGGCCAGCCGGCGGGCGTTTGCCGTGGCTTTCAGGGCCGACAGCGCGGCAGTCGACGTTGAGCCCAGATTGGCCCCAATCACGGCCGCGGCGGCATTGTCGAGCGGGATCAGGCCGCCAGCTGCAGCGGTGAGTACGATGGCCAGGGCGGCGCTGGAGGACTGGGTAAGAACCGTGGCCAGCAGGCCAATCAGCATGAAGGCCGGCAGGCCATAATCGGCGTTGATCAGGTGGCCGTTCTGGAAGCCGAGAGCCGAGGATTCGAGCGCGGTTTTGAGAATCGACAACCCCAGGAAAAACAAGGCAAAGCCTGCCAGAGCTTCCCCCAGAAACTGGTTTCTCGGGTTGCGGCTGACCAGTTTGAAGCCCACCCCGGCGGCCAGCAGTGGCAGCGCCATGGCTTCGATCTTGAAGCCGAAGCCAATCAGGCTGACCAGCCAGCCGGTCATGGTGGTACCGATGTTGGAACCGAAAACAACGCCCAGGGACTGGGCCAGAGTCATCAGGCCGGCATTCACAAACCCAATGGTTGCCACGGTTACCGCCCCGGAATGCTGCACGATACCGGTAATAACAAAGCCGGCGAATAGTGCCCGCAGAGGCGTTCTGGTCCAGTGCCCCAACATATGGCGGAGATGATGGCCGGCGGCGTTTTTCAGACCATTGGTCATCATCTCCATGGCCAGGAGAAACAGGGCCAGACCGCCCAGAACCTGGAAAACCGATGACAGCATGATGGATTATCTTTTTTATGGATGGGGCGTTAACACAAGCCTAGCAGAGCCCGGGCAGCTTTCAGAGTGTCAGACCAGAAACTTTCGGATATCGAGTTTGTAGTCGTCTGGATCGACCGCCCGAACGATCCGGTCCTGGTTGCCGGGGCGAGACAGATCAATGGTATGCACGGTTACAGGCATTCGGAACTTCGTGTTGTACATAACGCGCACCACGGGCAGTCTCTGGTCAGATTCATTCGTTTCGATGACCACGCCCAGCTTGCCGCTTTCAAGCAAGACCAATGAACCTATCGGGTACAGCCCAACGCAACGGATAAACTGTTTCACCAGCGTCGGATCCAGGTGATCCCCGGACCATTCCAGCAGTTTCTTCAGCCCTTGAGTCGGCGTCAGGCCTTTGTGGTAAACCCGGTCAGCAGTGATGGCATCGTAAACATCCGTGATGGCAACCATGCGTCCGTACTCGGTGATTTCGTCGCCTTTGAGACCCTCCGGATAGCCGCTGCCGTCCAGTTTCTCATGATGTTGGGCGGCGGTTATCACGGTGATCTCGCCGATGCCTTCGGTGCTGGCAAGAATGTCACGGGAATGGCGGGCGTGCAGCTTCATGACCTCGAATTCTTCCGCCGTCAGTCGGCCAGGTTTGTGCAGAACCTCATCGGGCGTAAGAATTTTTCCGATGTCGTGCAACAAAGCACCTACGATGGTCTGGTGCAGAACATCCTGAGAGAGGTTTCGGTAATGTCCGAACAGTGACATCAATACGCTCAGGTTGACTGAGTGTTCCAACAGGTAATTGTCTTTCTCGCGGATCCGTCCCAGGCAGCTCAGGGCATTGGCATTGCGTAGTACTGAATTTTGCAGCTCGTCTGCGAGCTGGTGGATCGGGGCCACATCAATTGCACCACCAATCTTGACGTTGGTCATGAAGCTGCCCACCAGGCTTTGGGCCTGGCTGTGCACCTGTTGAGCAATAACTATTTCTTCCGCCAGAGGGGCCTTCGGGGTGTATCCCGGCTTCAGGGCTCCGGCGTTCTGCAGGGCCGTTTCATTGCGCTGATCCACATGCGCCGCCGGCTCGGAATCCTGGCAGTCGGCGCCCCGGCTGACATCAATGTAGATGTATTGCACGCCCATCTTGCGGATTTTTTCAATGGTCTCTTCCCGCTTGATCACCCCTTGCTTGCGCTGTGTGTTATGGGGGATCCAGTCGTTGTTCAGGTCGGTGATGTACATGCCGACCTTCAGGGCGGAGACAGGAATGCGCTTGATCATTGATGGGGGAAAAACGTTCTCAGGCTGTTTTGATAGGTCTGACTTAATACCTGATCCATCGGCAACTCCTTAACGTCGGCAATTTTCTCGGCCACGAACGGCAGGTAAAACGGTGCGTTTTCGCGGCCGCGATAGGGTACGGGTGTCAGGAACGGGGCATCGGTTTCCAGCAGGATCTGTTCGATGGGCGTCATGCGTACGATATCGCGCACGTTCTCGGCCTTATTGAAAGTGGTGATGCCGTTGAAGCCCAGGCACCAGCCCTGGTCGATGGCGTATCGTGCCAGCCCGGGCCCGGAGGTGAAGCTGTGAATAACCCCCCGGCGCTCAAGAGAATGCTCGAACTCTTTCAGAATAGCTATGGTATCGTCGTCGGCGTCGCGGCTGTGAATCACCACCGGACGGTCGCTGTCGCAGGCAATCTGAAGCTGCCGGCGAAACACCTCTCGTTGCACGGAGCGATCGGCATTGTCGTAGAAATAATCCAGCCCGATCTCGCCCACGGCCACGATCTTGTCGTCGGTGGCATGCTGGCGGATTTCCGCTTCCACCTCATCAGTATAGGTTTCCGCTTCATGGGGATGAATGCCCTGGGTGCCAAACACCCAGTCAGCGGAACCCGCCAGTTCGCGCACGGCGGCGAGGTTATCTGGCGACACCGCAATGGTGATCACCTTTTCGATGTTGACCCGCTGGCTTTGCTCCAGAGTATCGGACAACGGCCGGTCTTTCAGGTAGTCCAGATGGCAGTGGGTCTCGATGATCGGATGATCAAATACGGGAATCTCCCGACGTTTCTTGCTCATGCCAGGGTACTAGACTCCATCAGGGTCGGTGTATGGATGCTATTCTGAGAATCTGATCACGTAAGTGTATCACTTTGTACGATTATTGACCTGCAACGGGGCGATAGGGAGTTTCCTTGATGAAATATACGGCATTTGCCCGTTCCTGGTTCTTGAATCCTGATCAACCGGCTCTCGAAGGTTATCCGTCGCTGTATGAGGGCGACGACAAGTTGCCTGCGCTTGAAGCCAGTCTGGAGGAGATCGGAGAGTACCAGCGGCGGTTGTGGGCCAATCGTAAGCAGGCATTGCTGGTCGTCATCCATGGCCCGGACACCAGCGGCAAGGACAGCCTGATCCGGACGCTGGCCACCTACGCTGATCCGGCCGGCTTTCACGCCTGGTCATTCGGGCGACCCAATGCATCGGAAGCCGCTCATGATTTTCTCTGGCGGGTGACACCCTATCTCCCCGCCTATGGCCAGATGGTGGCCTTCAACCGCAGTCATCACGAGGCCGTCATCGGCGAGCGAGTATGGCCCGTGCGAGATGCCGGCACCTATCACTGGCCGGCCCGGTTCGAGGCCATACGGAATTTTGAGCGTCACCTGGTCAGCGAAGGCACCTGTGTCGTAAAAATCTGGCTCAACCTCTCCGAGGATGAACATAAACAGCGATTGCTCAAACGCCTGGACAAGCCCAGGAAGCGCTGGAAGTTTGACCGCTCCGACATCGAGGGCTGGAAGCAGCGCGCCCGTTATCAGGCCTTCGCCGAGGAAGCCCTGGCGCAGACCCACACCGAGGAAGCGCCCTGGTTCATTGTGCCCGGGGACCGCAAACCCCAGGCCCGGGCGATTGTGGCGGCCTTGCTGGCCGGGGTGCTGAAACAGCTTGCGCCGGACTACCCGGCGGAGCATCCGGATGTACTGGAAGACTATCGTCAGCTGCTGGCAGCGAATGGCGTCAGCTAATGGAGGCAATATGCACATCGCAGTGGTAGGGGGTGGCGTGGTCGGTGTCACCACCGCCAGGGAACTGATTCGCCGGGGGCATCAGGTAACCCTGCTGGAGCGACACGACCTTGCCGGTAACGAGACCAGCAAAGGCAACGCCGCCCAGCGGTCTTACGGCGTGGTTTACCCCTGGGCTGATCCCTCCATGGTCTTCAAGGCACTGCCCTGGCTGTTGAAAACCGACGGCCCACTCAAGCTGCGGGTGCCGCCTTCGGTCGACGCCGTCAAATTTATGTTTGCCACCCTGCGCTATGCCTGGAGTCCTGGCCTGTTTGGTCTCAACAAGCGGGCCATGCTGCGCCTGGGTGTCCACAGTCGGGAGCGATTTCTGGCTCTGGAACAGGAGCATGACCTGAACTTTGATGGCGACCACAAGGGCCTTCTGCACCTGGCCAGCAGCCCTGAGGCCATGGACGGTTATCGTGAGATCCACGACCTGCTGAATGAGCTGGGCATCGCCTCGCGGCTGCTCACGCCCGAGCAGGTGCGCGCCGTGGAGCCGGGTATGACCGGGGATGGACCTCTCTATGGTGCCATCAGCTATGACACGGATGGCACCGGCGATTGCCACCTGTTTTCCCGGGCACTGGCGCAGGTGTGTGAGCAGCATGGTGCAAGTTTTCACTATGGTGTCGAGGTTGAGCGGCTGTTGTTTGATGATGAAACTGTGAACGGGCTCGAGTATCGAGCCCGCAGCGGCGAATTGGTCACCCTGGAAGCCGATGCGGTGGTGGTTTGCGCCGGATGCTGGTCACCGCAGTTGGTTCGGCCCCTCGGGCTGGACCTCCCGATCTACCCGGTCAAGGGTTACAGCCTGACGGTGCCCCTGATTGATCCGGACAAGGCCCCGGCCAGCACGATCCACGACGATAACCTGAAGGTGGTGTCTACCCGGTTGGGTAACCGGCTCCGGGCCACGGGCTTTGTCGAATTGGCGGACTTCAATCGCGACATTCCCGAGGCGCGCATCGCCACCATCAAGAAATCCGTGCGTTCACGCTTTCCCGGCTGCGCGGATCTTGAGGCTGCCGAAACCTGGACCGGTTTCCGCCCCATGACTCCGGATGGCCCGGCCATCATTGGCCGCGGACCCCGCCGGAACCTGTTCTTGAATACCGGCCATGGCACCTTCGGCTGGACCCTGTCGGCGGGCAGCGCCTCGGTGATTGCCCAGGTCATCGACGGTGAAGAACCGGCCGTGTCGCTGGATGCGTTCCGGCCCGGGAGGTTTCAGGAATAGGCTCAGAGTTTGCGCTCGAGGTTGCCGCACAGGGTGTGAGCAAAGCCGACGTCACGCTCGGAAAGCATGGGCAGGCGCTGGAATACCCACTGCGACAGCTTGCTGTCGGCCGGTGCCTCCAGCGCCGGTAACAGTGTTTCCAGGCGTTGTCGCAAGGCACTGAGGCTGGCATCCGAGGCGACCTTGGGCGTGCTGTCACTCTGGCGCGCCAGTCCGGACAGCTCCCAGGCATACAGCATGACCGCCTGGGACAGATTCAGGGACGGATAGCTGACCGCCATCGGAAAGCCGGTAAGCAGATCGCACAGCGCCAGTTCTTCATTGGCCAGGCCCCGGTCCTCACGACCAAACACCAGCGCCGCCGTCGCCACCGAGCCGCCTTTATTGGCCAGTACCGAGCGCAGTGCGCCGGGTTCATGCCAGTCCCGCCGATGATGGCGGGGCTTGGCTGAGGTGCCCATCAGCAAATCCGCGGAGTTTCTAACCGCGGCCAGATCGGGGAAAATGCGCGCATTATCCAGAATGTGGTCACTGCCATGGGCCAGCCAGTGGGCTTCGGGCCGCGTATGCAGGTCGGAATTGACCAGCCATAGCTCGGAAAAACCCATGGTGCACAGGGCCCGCGCAGCGGCGCCGACATTTTCCGGGACTTTCGGTTCAACCAGTACAAAGGCCAGTTTCATGACATTACCTCCGGCGGCGAGTTTACACCAAGCCTCGGGTTGTTTTTACCAGCGCTGGCAGTCTTTGAATGACTGGCTGCGAGAACTGGAGCCACTCTGGCGCCCCATCCCGTTCATGGAACCTGCCCCCGCCTGGCGCGACGCGCATCCGGACCTGGCGCGCTGGCTGGAGGCGCTTCCTGAGGAGGACTGTCAGGACTGGGAGGAGCGGCTCCCGGAACTGTCCTCGGTGTTAGCCGGGTATGTCCCGGCGCTGGCCCGGTACCGGGATCTGCTTGATTTACCCCGTCTGGCGACCGAGGCCGAGGGCCGGCAGGCGGAACTGGCGGAGGTGGCCGCCGTTGATATGCCTGGCCGAAAACGACAGCAGGCCGGCGCATTCGCCGCTGCAATTTCGCCCCTGGGCTATCCGGTACTGGACTGGTGTTGTGGCAAGGGGCATCTGGGCCGGACCCTGGCCCGGCGGGGTGTGGTGCAGGTAACCGGATTTGAGTGGAATCCGGAACTGGTGACCGATGGCAACCGCCTGGCCGAACACTATGGCGACCCGGTTCGCTTGTCTCATCAGGATGTGATGGTTGATGGCCTCAAACTGCCTGAGCGCCACCATGGGGTGGCGCTGCACGCCTGTGGTGATCTGCACCGCCGGCTGATGCAATCCGGTGCCCAGGCGCGTTTGCCCCGGCTCAGTCTCTCACCTTGCTGCTACCACCTGACCGGGGATGAACGGTATCAGCTTCAGGCCCGGCAAACCCGGGAGTATGGCGAGTGTTTGTCGGTAGACCGCAACGATCTGAGGCTGGCGGTTCAGGAGATGGTCACGGCACCGGAGCGGGTGCGCGAGCAAACCACACGCATCAGTACCTGGCGTCTGGGGTTCGATGCGCTGCAACGGGAGCTGACCGGCAACGGGCACTACCTGCCGGTGCCGTCGCACCCGGCCCGGCTCAATAATGGCCGTTTCGAGGACTTCTGTCGCTGGGCGGCGGCAAAGAAACAACTGACTCTGCCCGCCGATGTTGACTGGGCAGAATGGCTGGCGCGCGGCGAGGCACGATATCGTCAGGTGCGCCGGCATGAACTGCTGCGCCATCTTTTCCGGCGGCCCCTGGAGCTCTGGCTGGTCCTGGACTACGCCGTGTTTCTGGAAGAACAGGGTTACCGGGTTCGACTGGGTATCTTCTGTGATCGTCAGCTGACGCCAAGAAACCTGTTATTGGATGCAGAACGTGAGGGCGGTTGAAAGCCTGAGCGCTTTCTGACTGCGGAATCAAAAAGAAAGGCGCCCGAAGGCGCCTTACCGAGGTTGCCCGGATTACCTTAACGGCGAACCTGGATGCGTGCCTCAACACGACGGTTCTGGGCACGGCCAGCCGGCGTATCATTGGTTGCAACAGGCTCGGCTTCACCATAGCCCACCGCGCTGACACGGTCCGGATCGACACCCAGAGGCCCGGTCAGTCGACCAGCAACCGCTTCCGCCCGGCGCTGGGACAGAAACTGGTTATAGCCCGCTTCACCGGCGCTGTCGGTATGGCCAGCGATCTCAACGGTGGTTTCCGGGTATTCCTCCATGAAATCGGCGACGCGACGAATTTCGTTGTCATAGGCGTTGTCGATAACAGAGCTGTTGGTGGGGAACTGAACCCGCAGTTCAATGGTTTCCACCGTTTCAGTAATGCCCTCACAGCCGGTTTCATCGACCGTGGCGCCCGCGGTGGTGTCCGGGCATTGATCCTGGCTGTTCACCACACCGTCGTTGTCGCTGTCGAGCTCACAGCCGCGACTGTTAACCTCGGCCCCGGCTGGGGTGTTGGGACACTGGTCGCGGCTGTCCGCCACGCCGTCATTGTCGCTGTCCAGCTCGCAGCCGCGGCTGTCGACGCTGGCACCGGCCGGTGTGCCCGGGCACTGGTCGCGATTATCGGGCACGCCGTCGTTGTCGGCATCGGCCGGGGCTTTCGGGGCCGGGGCAGAAACCGTGCGGGTAAAGGCCCAGCTCAAGCCAAGCGAGACCATGGTGTCGAAGGTGCTTTCATCAATGCCATGGAATTCCCGCAGATCGCCACGAATGGAGATGCCATCACTGACGTTGTAGCGGAAGCCGGTACCCACATTGACACGGGTTTCATCGTGATCGGTACCTGCCGAGCGGTAGGAAATGGAATCTCCCAGCCCGAAGTCGGCATGGCCCGCCCCCAGAGACACGTAGGGATTCCAGGCAGCTTCCGGGCCGGCGAAGTAATAGGTGCCGTCTACCCGGATTTCGTCGAAATCGGATTCGCCAGACACATATTTGCGGTCGGCATCGGCCCGTGAGTACACGGCTTCGACTGACCAGTGAGGGCGGAAACGGTACTCAACACCAACACCGAAGGTGCCGGTTTCACTCAGGTCCCGTTTATCGTCAAAGAGCTGGAAGCCGGCAAACGGGTTGATGTAGATGGTTTCCTGGCGTTCCGCCAGGGCTGGCGTCGTAAGGGATGTTGCAAGGGCGGCCAGAGCGACCGGGCGCATGAGTTTCATGCAGAACCTCCTGTCTGATTATTATGTCCTGAAGCTGTCTCCGTTGAAGACGGATAAACTCCGGTAAAACACCACGTTACTGAAAATCTAGGCCAGTAAGCCATAAAACACAAAATTTGGCATCTCTCGACGTCTTCGCATTTGTACGCAGCCTTCACAAGCGACAGATCAATCATTCGCTGGCCTGAAATACAGGTGCGCGCTTTTTTTACTGAAATTCAGCGTGTCGCCATTGCCAAACCGGACCTCGAACGAGCTTTCATCTTCCGAGATAACCTCGCCCGTGCCAAAGATGGCATGGGTCAGACGCTGCTGATGCCACACTGGTTCCGCCGTGTTTTGGCTGACCGTTCCTTCGCTTTCCAGCTGAACACCCTCGCGTTCAGCGTATCGCAGACTCACGGGGGTTAACGGATGGTCCAGCTTCAGGGGCTGGTCTGTTGGGGCAGTACCGGTATCCAGCGCGGAGCCGAGTTCCTGAGCCAATCCAAAGCACAGTTCGGAAACGAATCGACTGGGGCCTAGTTCGCCCGCCAGGTGCGGGCTGGCCGTGGTGGGCCGGGTGATCAGGTGCAGATGGTGGCGGGTGCGGGTCATGCCCACGTAAAGCAGCCTGCGCTCGCTTTCCAGCAGGGCCCGGGCATCGTCCTGGGGACGCGGGCTGTAGGGCAGATATTTCTCCTGCAGGCCGGGAATGATTACCACGGGCCATTCCAGTCCCTTGGTCCGGTGAATGGTGGACAGCAGGACACCCTCGTCCCGATGTTCGCTGGCCTGTTGTTTCAGCAGGCTCAGGTGGTCCAGGGCTCCGTCGGCATTGACTTCCAGGCTTTTCAGGTAGTCGCGAAAACCCTGAATGGTATCAATCCGCTCCTCGGCACTGTCATGGGTCAGTGCGAGACTGCGAATACCCTCATAGAGATCCATGTGCTCGGCATAGACGGTGATCAGGCCAGCTACCGGCCCCTGATAGCGGTCGAGTTGCTGCAGGACTTCACCGAGTTTTTTCAGCTTTCTGGCCGCCATGGGCGCCAGGGCGTCGAAATCCAGACTGAGCAGCCGTTCGTGCCAGCCGGTGTCGAACGCCGCCAGGAACCGGGCCAGGTTTTCCAGTTCCGGTTCTTTCAGGCCCACATGGGGGAACCTCAGAATCTGGCGGGCAATGTCCAGTCGGTCATTTTCTGCCAGCTTGTCGAGCCGACGGGTAACCACCAGCAGCAAGGCCTGCACCGCCTGAACCTCGCGGCTGAACAGCGCGCCCTTACCGGCGTCGATCCGGTAGGGGATCTGGCGTGCCAGCAGTTTCAGTTCAATCGGCACGCTCTGGCTCCAGACCCGGAACAGGATGGCGCTCTGGCTCTGTTGTTCCGGCGCGAGTCCCTGCAGGATAGAAAGCACCTGGTTGCCATCGTTTTCGGCCTGATGCAGATGGATTTCGGTGTCGGGGGTACCCGGGTGGGAATGGCACATCACATCCCGGCGGCCGGTGTTGTGGCAGATCAGATGGTTGGCCAGCAGTGCCACCCGGTGGCCGTAACGGAAGGTGTAGCTGAGGGTCTGCTCCAGCGGGCTTTCAAACTCATCACTGAACTTGCGCAGAATGAACTCGGGCCGGGCACCACGGAATTCGTAGATGGTCTGGTCCGGGTCGCCGACCACGGTTACCCGGGCGCGGTCACCGGCCACATAACGCAGAAGCAGGTGCTGGATCTCGTTGGTGTCCTGGTACTCGTCCACCAGGATCAGATCCATTTTGTTACCCACCAGGCGCTGCAATGGCGGGTTCTGATGGATGGCCATCACCGGCTCATACAGCATGTCGGCGTAGCTGATACGGCTTTCGCTTTTACGCCACTGCTCGAAGGAATGGAACAGGTCAATCAGGTAGCGGTGTTTGTCGGAGTAGCCCAGCTCCTCGAACACCACCTCCGCGGGTGCCAGCCCGGTTTTGACGCGGTCGATAAAGCCGGTGGCGGTTTCGACAAAATCCTTCTTGTTGCGGCGGATTTCATCGGCCAGTTCCTCCGGTGCCAGCCGCCGGGTCAGCAGCCAGGCCTGGAAGCCGATCTCCTGTTCGGTCAGGATCTTTTCCGAAAAGCCCGGCAGATAGCCTTCGCGGACGAACCGACGATACAGCCGCAGGCCCATGGCGTGGTAGGTGCGGATTTCCGGCAGAGCCAGCCCGCTCTGATTGCAGACGGACTGTAACTTGCGCTCAAAGTCCACCTTGGCGCTGCGGTTGAACATCAGCACCAGCATCCGGTCCGGATCGTGGCCCTGGGCCAGCAGGTAGCGGATGCGCCAGGCCAGCGTGGAGGTTTTACCACTGCCCGCCACGGCCGTAATCACCGCATGCTCGTAACCGGCCGTGATGATGGCGCGCTGCTCGTCGGTCAGGTAATCCGGTAGGGACAGGTGGTCGGGGGCTTGGGTTTGGCTCGGCATAGTCGCTATTGTACTGGCCAACTGGTAGTGCGGATAGCGCTGCCGCATAATCCCGGCATAGCTCAGGCGCAAATACCTTCTTATGGCCAGCAGGTCCGAATTGACGTGAATGATAAAACCGAGACAATCGCCTCAGGCTGGCGCGCGTTCCAGCACATCCTGGCAGCTCGCGGCCATCGCCGGCTGGTATTGGTTGAGGGTGATCGGCAGGCGGCGATCGCCTGGGTAGCCGGGTTGTTGCAGGCGTTGTCGAGCGCCGAAGGTATTTGGGTCGGGCGCGAGCAGGATGCGGCCAGGGCTGGGCTCGGTCATCTGCGTGTTAAAGACTACCGGCGTGTACTGGGCCGGGAACTGCCCGTGCTGGTCTGGGATGGCTGGGAGGGAACGTCTCCGGACGCGTTTGTGGCACTGTCCGGCACATTGCGGGCCGGTGGGTTGCTGTTCTGGCTGATGCCGCCGTTGGCGCAGTGGTCGGATTTTGATGACCCGGACTATAGCCGAACCGGGCTGGATCGGACGAGTGCTCATCCCTTTGCTGCCCGGTTGGCGGCGATACTGGCCGAAGATCCCGATGTCATTCGGCTTGTGGCGGAAGATGCCAGCGTGCCTGATCTTAACCGGCCGGAACCGGGCAGGGCGGGCTTTCAACCCGGGCAGACGGCCGAGCAGCAGGCTCTGGTTGCCGACATTGTGCGCACTGGCCAGGGCCGCCGCCGACGGCCGCTGGTGATTACTGCCGATCGCGGCCGAGGCAAATCGTCGGCCCTTGGCATGGCTGCTGCCCGCTTGCTCGGAACCGGCCGCAAACGGGTGCTGGTAACGGCACCTTCGGCTGATAACGTGGCTACCCTGTTCGCTCACGCCCGGCAGGCACTGGGTGATGCTCTGGCACTGGATACGCCGACCCATCTGACCACCCGGTCCGGTCATGAACTTTGCTTTCTGCCGCCACAGGAGTTGCTGTCGCAGCGGCCGGAGGCGGAAGTGGTCTTGGTTGATGAAGCGGCGGGTTTACCGGCCCAGTGGTTGAAAGCCGTGTTGCTGGGCTGGCCGAGGGTGGTGTTTGCCAGTACGGTGCATGGCTATGAAGGTACCGGCCGGGGCTTTGCCTTGCGCTTTCGACAGATTCTGGAACAGGAAACTCCGAACTGGCGCGCCGTCAGCGTTCGCGAGCCCATTCGCTGGGCGCAGGGTGACCCGCTGGAGCGACTGGTTTTCCAGCTGTATCTGTTATCGGCAGACGCGCCGGAGCCGCAACCGTTCGTCGCCGGCGACGTGCGCATTGA
Organism: Marinobacter sp. LM1; assembly: GCF_042763285.1. Classification (NCBI taxonomy): domain Bacteria; kingdom Pseudomonadati; phylum Pseudomonadota; class Gammaproteobacteria; order Pseudomonadales; family Marinobacteraceae; genus Marinobacter; species Marinobacter sp. LM1. Next base: position 4,046,913 of record NZ_CP114373.1, on the reverse strand, counting down.
ACGCTGGCAACCTGCCGCGGCCAGCGAACAGACCCTGGCGGAGGCCTTTGGTCTGCTGGTCAATGCCCATTACCGGACCACGCCCGCCGATCTTCGGCAATGGCTGGATGACCCCGCCGCGATGACCTGGCGGGCCAGCGTAGAGGGGCGGACCATTGGCTTGCTCTGGGCATCCACTGAAGGTGGCCTGGCTCCTGATCTGGCTGAAGAGGTGGTCGCTGGAAAACGGCGGCTCAGGGGCCATATGCTGGCCCAGTCACTGGCCAATCATGGCGGCGCCCCCGCCGCTGCTACCCTGAAAACCCTTCGAGTGGTCCGCGTAGCGGTGGCGGAATCGGCACGCAGGCTTGGGGTCGGCCAACGGTTGGTGGCGGCTGCCCATGAGGCCTGTGTTCAGGATGGAATGGATGCATTGGGTACCAGCTTTGGCGGCGAACCGGGTTTGTTGGCGTTCTGGCACCGATGTGGCCTGCGCATCGTGCGTATGGGTCTGAGCCAGGAGGCGTCCACCGGAGAGTTTCCCCTGCAAATGCTGATGGGCACCTCTGAGCCGGGGCAGCAACTTCAGCAACAGCTGAGCAGCCGGTTCGCCCGACACCGGCAACATCTGGTGTCCCGCCATTGGTACCAACTGGACCATGAACTATTGCTGGCCATCTGCGACGCCCTGCCATCATCGGCGTGGCTGGATGACGATGATCGCCGGGATCTGACTAACTTCGCGTATGGCTTTCGCGGCTTTGAACTAACCTTGCCGGTTTTGCAGGAGCTCTCTGGCTGCAAGGGTATGGCTCAGCGAATTCAAAGCCATCCGGAGGCAAAGCTCTGGTGTCGTGCGGTATTGCAGGGCTGGTCCTGGGTGAAGTTGCAGGAGGCCGGCCTATGCCGGGGCCAGCGCGATGCAGAGGCGCGGCTGCGGTTGCTGGCTCGAGAACTTCTGCAAAACGAGACGGAGTTGTGACCGGTTCGATTTAATTCCGGTGACTGGCTGAGCAGAATAGCTGCAAAACGCAAACAAGAGACTTCCGACATGGGCAGGGACGCGAGCAGCTATTTCCACCTGGTATTTTTCCTGGCACTGACGCTGCTGGCCGGATGCAGTACAACCGGGTCAGCACCTGAAACCGGAGAGGCCGGTGCCGGCCCGGAGGAGCTGATGGCTGCGGTGCGCGCGAATGAGGATCGGGCGGTACTTGAGCTGCTGTCCAGCGGGGTAAGGCCGGATGCCCAGGCCGGAGCGGAGCAAACCCCGCTTATGGTGGCTGCCACCAACGGTAACCGCCGCATTGTCCGTTTGCTACTGGCTGCAGGCGCAGAGGTGAATGCACGCAGTGCCGACGGCAATACCGCGGTGATCCAGGCTGCTGAAAATGGTCATCTTGCGGTGGTCCGGGCCTTGCTGGCGGCGGGCGCCAACGTGAACGTCAGCCAGGGTGGCGAATCCCTGTTGATGAAAGTGGTGGCCAGCGGTGATCTTCTGACCGCCGAAATGCTGCTGGCGGCCGGTGCCGATGTGCACTATCGCCGGGCGGATGGCACCACCGCTCTGGATCTCGCCCGCGCCAGCAACAATCAGGATCTTGAAATGCTGCTGGTGCAGGCGGGCGCCGCCCGCTGATTCAGAGGCTGTCCAGCATCATCGGGTCGGTCGTGTCGTCCCACACTGGCTGGAAATGCCGTTCAACCACCTCTTGCGGCACTTCGGCAACCGAGGGGTAAGACCACTCTGGGGAGCGGTCCTTGTCGACCAGCAGGGCGCGAATGCCTTCGGCCAGATCGGGTCTCCGGGTGCATTCTTCGGCCATGGCCAGTTCCATACGGAATACATCTTTCAACGACATCTGCTGGCCTTTCTGTATCTGGTGCCAGATCAGCCAGGCGGTGACCGGGCAGCCGGTCTTCAGGGTATGGATGCACGCCTGCCACCAGGGGTCGGTACTCTCCGAATTCCCCAGTTTTTCAACGATGGCCGGTAGCTCATCGCCTGCACTCAGGCGTGCGATGGTCTGTTCGTGCTGTTCCAGGTGCCCCGGAGCCAGCGTGCGGTAATCCAGCGCTTCCAGCTGGTTCAGCAGGCGGAACAGGCGGTTGTCGTCGGCGGCGGTTTCACCGCTCCAGCGTTCCTCCTGCAGCCGTTCAAGCAGGGCGCTGCTCTGGTCTGCTTCGATCACCATATCAGCCAGGCCCACTCGCAAGGCGTCGGCGACATTCAGTCGAGCGCCAGTCAGACCCATAAACAATCCGAGCCGGCCCGGGAGACGGTTCAGGAACCAGCTCGCGCCCACATCGGGAAACAGACCGATGCTGATCTCGGGCATTGCCATGGAGACATTCGGGTAGATTAACCGGTAGCGGCAGGCTGCCAGCAAGCCCAGGCCCCCGCCCATGACAATGCCGCCGGCCATGCCCACCACCGGCTTGGGGAACCGGTGCAGGGTAAAGTCGAGACGGTATTCCGCCGCAAAGAACCGCGCGGGCGCGGCTTTGTCGCCATCGCCTGTCAGTGCCGGGTACAGGGCCCGGATATTGCCTCCGGCACAGAACGCCCGGTCTCCCGCCCCCTGCAGAACCACCAGGCAGATACGGGAATCCTCGGCCCATTGCGCCAGCGCCTGCTGTGCCTGGTTGACCATCTCCTCGGTCAGGGCATTGAGTGTGCCCGGCTCGTTCAGGGTGAGCAGGCCGATGTGTCCTTCCCGGCAGGGGAGCTCCTGTACCTCAACTGGCATGGCTTGGTTCTCCGGTGGTATCTCTGATTGGGTATTTGTGGTTTGTTCGTACTGTCGTTCACAATGCTCAGGCGTAAAAGAGGACTATGGTCGCACGAAAGTCCTTGATCTATCACATTTGAGCTCACGGGCGGGTGTGCTATAAGTGAAACCTGAGTTACTGACCGGTTTTATGCCGGAATGTGAACGTTAAAACGATGAGAGGGTTAACACAATGAATCTGAAGCATCTTGCAGTAGCGGGCCTGTTCGCAGCTGGCGCGATGGTACCGGTCGCTTCCATGGCCGCCGGTGACATCGAAGCTGGTAAGGCCAAGGCCGCCGTTTGTGCCGCGTGCCATGGCCAGAACGGTATCTCTCAGGTGCCCATCTATCCGAACCTGGCTGGCCAGAAAGAGCAGTACCTGGTTGCAGCTCTGAAGGCGTACAAGGCAGGCCAGCGTCAGGGTGGACAGGCTCCGGTGATGCAGGGTCAGGCCACAGCCCTGAGCGATGCTGACATTGCCAACCTGGCAGCTTTCTACGCCAGCCTGCCGGCCGACGGCGGCAAGTAAGGCGTTGTGTTTGTCAGTGCTGCGGCTCAGGCCGCACCACTGACAATGCGATAGCTCGGACGGTAGGCTGAGGACCCGGGTAGCTTCATCCGGTTCTGCGCCACAAACTGCTCCAGCATGGCCTCCAGAGGCTTGATCAGCGTCGGGTCACCGGCGATTTCAAACGGCCCTTTCTCCTGCACCTGCCGGATTCCGCTTTCCTTCACGTTACCCGCCACAATCCCGCTGAACGCTTTGCGCAGATTCGCCGCAATCAGGTGAACCGGTTGATCGCGATGCAGTTCCAGAGCCCGCATGTTGTCATGGTTCGGCTCGAACGGTAGCTGGAATACCGGATCTATCTTCAGCATCCAGTTGAAGTAGTAGGCATCCTGCATGGCGCGGCGGAAGGTCTCCACGTCTTTCATGCCCTGCTTCATGGTCTGGGCGACCCGTATCGGATCATCGATGATGATCTCGTATTTGCTGGCAGCCTCATCGCCCAGGGCGTTGCGGATAAACTTGTCGATCATTTCGAAGTATTCGGCATTTTCCTGGCGGCCGGTAAACACCACCGGGAAAGGCAGGTCAACGTTGTCCGGGTGCAGCAGAATGCCGAGCAGGTACAGAATCTCCTCTGCGGTGCCTACGCCGCCCGGGAATACAATCACACCATGGCCACAGCGAACAAAGGCCTCGAGACGCTTCTCGATATCCGGCATGATCACCAGCTCGTTTACAATCGGGTTTGGCGCCTCGGCACCGATAATGCCCGGCTCAGTAATGCCGATGTAACGGCCATTCTTCACCCGTTGCTTGGCGTGGCCGATGGTGGCGCCTTTCATCGGGCCTTTCATGGCGCCCGGGCCGCAACCGGTGCAGATACTCAGGCCGCGCAGCCCCAACTGGTGCCCGACATCCTTGCTGTACTGGTATTCGTCGTGGCTGATGGAATGGCCGCCCCAGCACACCACCAGGTCTGGCTGACGCCCCGCCTCCAGTACCCTGGCGTTGCGCAGAATGTGGAACACCAGATTCGTTAGGTCTTCGGGGTTGTCTTTGCGGAAGCCGGCCACGCTGTTGGGCAGGGAGTGGCTGTAAACGATATCGCGCAGCACAGAAAACAGGTGTTCCCGGATGGCGCGTAGCATTTCGCCGTCCACAAAGGCGTGGCCGGGCGCATTGATCAGTTCCAGTTTCAGCCCCCGGGGCTGGGGCACCAGCCGTACATCGAAGTCGGCGTGGGCTTCCATCAATTCCTTACAGTCGTCGGTTTCGACGCCGGTATTGAGCACGGCCAGTGCACACTGACGGAAGAGGCGATACAGACCACCCTCGCTCTTGTCCTTGAGCCGGTTTACCTCGTAGTTGGAAAGGATCTCGAGGCTGCCCTCGGGGGAGACCAGGGCATTCATGGTGGTTTCAGTCATCGTTGGTGAAGCTCCTGATGGTTTCGGCAATGACGGATTTTGAGCCAGTCTGGCGAAAGGGTACACTAAGGCCTTTCTGGCTTTTACGCCACCCGACGTTATTCCGATCAAAGTCTTTTTTATGAAATTGCTGATTCGTCCCGCCCCGGAAGTGGCTATCAAGAGTAAACCCGTTCGCCAGCAGCAGATGCGCCAGTTGCGGCAGAATATCCGTAAATTACTGGCCCGGCTGGATCCGGAGATCCGTGTGGATGGCAGCTGGGACCGGGTGGACGTGGATGTGCCCGATGGCCGCAGCCTTGCCGGCCCGGTGATTGATGAGCTGGTGCGCATCCCCGGCATCTCGACCATCCAGGAGATCGGGGTGTTTCCGTTTGTCGATCTTGACGATGTGGGCGAAAAGGCGGTGCAGGCCTATGCCGAACGCCTGAAAGGCAAGACGTTTGCCGTTCGCGCCCGCCGTCATGGCGATCATGATTTCCGTTCCATTGACCTGGAGCGTTCGGTGGGCGCGGCGTTGTTGCAGGGCTCCGACGCCAAAGGCGTGGATCTGAAATCACCGGATCTTGAAGTTCGTATTGAGGTAAAGGACGACAGCTACCACATTGCCCATCGTCGCCACGAGGGGCTTGGCGGTTATCCGCTGGGGACGGTGGAAACGGTGATGACGCTGATTTCCGGCGGCTACGACTCGTCGGTGGCTGCCTACCTGATGATGCGCCGCGGCATTCGCAGTCATTATCTGTTCTTTAATCTGGGCGGTGCGGCCCATGAAGTGGGCGTGCGCCAGGTGGCTCACTACCTGTGGGAGCGTTATGGTTCGTCCCACAACGTCAAGTTTATTTCTGTGCCGTTTGAGGGTGTGGTCGCCGAGATCATGCGCTCGGTCAACCATCGCCATTGGGGCGTGGTGCTCAAACGGATGATGCTCAAGGCCGCTGCCGAGATCGCCCGGGATTACAACGCCTCGGGGCTGGTGATGGGCGATGCGGTGGCTCAGGTCTCCAGCCAGACCCTGACCAACCTGAATGTGGTGGACCGTGCCAGTGACGAGGTGGTGCTGCGCCCGCTGATTGCCATGGACAAGCAGGAAATCATCCAAATTGCCAAGGACATCGGTACCGAGCCGTTCGCCCGCAACATGCCGGAGTATTGCGGCGTGATTTCCAGCAAGCCGGTCACCCGTGCCAAGCTGCATCGGGTGGAGGAAGAAGAGGCGAACATGGACCCGGCCGCCCTGGCCGATGCCATCGCTAACCGTACCGACACCATGGTCAGCCAGCTCCTGGACAGCACCCAGACGCCGGAAGAGGTGGAGTTGATCCAGACGCCGTCGGTAGATGACGTGATTATCGACGTTCGCCACCCGTCTGAAGAAGAACGCTCGCCACTGACCCTGACCAACAACGACGTGCTCAAGATTCCTTTCTACGAGTTGAATCAGCAGGTGGCGGAACTGCCGGGCAACCGCCAGTACCTGCTGTACTGTGACCGGGGCACCATGAGCCGCATGCACGCCGGCCACCTGAAGGCTGAGGGGCATGGCAATATCAAGGTGTATGCCCCGGCGGTCTGATCAGCCCTCCAACCCCTTGAAAAACTGCTGGACGTTCTCGCTGAGGGCGTCCAGGTCATACCCGCCTTCCTGCACCACCAGCGTGGGTAAGCCCAACTGACGAAGGTGCGTACTCAGCCGACAGAAGCCTTCGGAAGTCACCGAAACTTTCGCCTGCGGGTCGTTCTTGTAGATATCGAAGCCCAGGGTCAGGATCAGCACATCCGGCTGGTACAGGCGAATGGCGGCCAAGGCTTCATCCAGTTTCGCGAAGAAATCGTCCTCGCTGGAGCCGTGGGGCATGGGCAGGTTGATGTTGTAGCCATAGCCTTCTCCTTCCCCACGTTCGTCCTCGAAGCCGCTGACCACCGGATAGAAATTGGTGGGGTCGCCGTGGATGGAGATGTACAGCACGTCGCTGCGGTCGTAGAAGATCTCCTGAATGCCCTGGCCGTGATGCATGTCGGTGTCCAGGATGACCGTTCGCGGGAACCGGCTCTTCAAGTGCTCGGCCGCGATGGCGGCGTTGTTCAGGTAGCAGAATCCACCGGCGGCATCCTTGCGGGCGTGATGCCCTGGTGGCCTGCACACAGCGTAGGCGTTGCGCTCTCCGGCGATCAGCGCGTCGGCGGCACCCAAGGCGGTCTGGGCCGACCAGTAGGCCGCCTTCCAGGTATTTTCGCCAATGGGGCAGCTGCCGTCTGCCAGGTAACAGGCGGCTTCGGCCAGGACGCCCCGCATGGCGTTGGGGGAACGTACGAAAATATTCGACATTACCTCGTCGCCCCAGTCTTCCATTTCCATCCAGCGCCGGTGGGCGGATTCGAGGAATCGCAGGTAACCCAGGTCGTGCACCTTGGAGATCGGGCCGGCGCCCTGGTCGGCCGGCTGCAGTACCGGGATGCCCATGGCTTTCAGGCCTTCGAGCATCTGGCCGGTGCGATCAGGCACCTCCTGAGGCTGGCGCATCTGGCCACGGGTGAAATAGGTTTTCGGGATGTGCAGGTCCTGCGTCGGATGAAAAAATGCTTTCATGAATCCGTCTCCTTGGGGTGTCAGGGAGAGCCTGTAAAAACTCTCCTTCGAGTATAGGCAGTCACCCGCCCGGGTCAAAAATGACGGCCAGGAAATCTCCCCCTGACTTTACAGGCCGCCACTCAGGATCCACTATGAAAGGCACGCGTTGCTTTTGAACTCCGCCCCGGTCCGGGGCGTCACCAGTCATGCAAGAGGAGCCGAGATGATCGAGTCACCACTACTGGAAAACCTCACAGGCTACATTGGCGGGCGCTGGAAAGACTCTGCCGGCGGTGCCACGTTCGACGTTTACAACCCGGCCACCGGCTCGGTGATTGCCAAGGTTCCGTCGATGCCGGAGGAAGATGTTGTGGCAGCGGTGGAGGCTGGACAATCAGCGCTCCGGCTCACCAATCCCTGGCCGATTGAAACCCGCCGCAAGTGGCTGGAGGATATTCGTGACGGCCTGAAAGAAAACCGCGAAGAGATTGGCCGCATCCTGTGTATGGAGCATGGCAAGCCCTGGAAGGAAGCCCAGGGCGAGGTGGATTACGCCGCCGGTTTCTTCGATTACTGTGCCAAGCACATCAGCGCTCTTGATTCCCACACGATTCCGGAGAAGCCCAAGGACTGCACCTGGACGGTTCACTACCGGCCCGTGGGCGTGACTGGCCTGATCGTGCCCTGGAATTTCCCCATTGGTATGATCGCCAAGAAGCTTTCGGCGGCCCTGGCAGCGGGTTGTCCTTCTGTCATCAAGCCAGCCAGCGAAACCCCGCTGACCATGATCGCGTTCTTCAGCGTGATGGATAAACTCGACCTGCCGGATGGCATGGTCAACCTGGTAATGGGTAAGGCCAGCGTGATCGGCAAGGTGCTGTGTGAGCACAAAGACGTACCCATGCTCAGCTTCACCGGCTCCACAGAAGTGGGCCGCAAACTGATTGTCGACACCGCCGAGCAGGTGAAGAAGCTGGCACTGGAGTTGGGGGGCAATGCCCCGTTCATCGTCTTTGACGATGCCGACCTGGAGGCCGCCGCCGATAACCTGATTGCCAACAAGTTCCGCGGTGGCGGCCAGACCTGTGTCTGCGCGAACCGTATCTTTGTGCATGAGAAGGTGGCGGATGCCTTTGGTCAGAAGCTGGCGGAACGTGTGAACAAGATGACCGTGGGCGATGGTATGAACGATGGCATCGACATTGGCCCGCTGATCAACAAGCAAGGCTTTGATAAGGTCAAACGACACCTGCAGGACGCCCTGGATAAGGGCGCCAGCCTGGTGGCCGGCAAACAGCCAGCGGAACTGGGTGATGGCCTGTTCTTCCCGCCCACGGTGGTGCAGGGCGTGGACCGGGAGATGCGCTGTTACCAGGAAGAAACCTTCGGCCCGCTGGTGCCCATGGCGCTGTTCCGGACCGAGGAAGAAGTCATCGAAGCCGGTAACGATACCGAGTTTGGTCTGGCCTCGTACGTGTTCACCGCCGATGCCGAGCGTGCCCAGCGGGTAGCCGCCGGTTTGAGGTTTGGCCATGTGGGCTGGAATACCGGTACCGGACCAACGCCGGAGGCGCCATTTGGCGGTATGAAAGCCTCGGGTATTGGCCGGGAAGGTGGTCTGGAAGGGCTGTTTGAATTTGTGGAGGCCCAGACTGTGCCGAGAGGTTTCTAGGCAGCCGGTCTTCAAACAGCAAAAAGGCGAGCTTCGGCTCGCCTATTTGCGTTCTGCACGGCAGAGATCAGGGCGTCAGGATAACCTTGACACTGTCGTCCACATCCGCGGAATCGATGTAGCCGATGGCGCCTGGTGTGGAGGCGACCTGGGCCTTCATGCCCGAAGCACTGCCGGCTTCCGCCGGAGGTTGACCACGACCGGTGAACACCTGTTGGGACCAGAAGGCCTTCAGTTGGGCATCGTTACGGCCGGTCACCTTGTCGTGGAACTCGGCACGGGTGGCGTTGCCTTCCGGGAGTTCAAACGGCTTCGCGCTCTGGCCATTCGGCAGGGCTTTGCTGCGGTTCAGATACAGATCCCGTACTTCGTTGGCGCTGATGCTGTCCGGGCCAGACGGGTTGCCGATCACCACGACTTCAGCCAGGGCCAGGGGGCTTGCCAGCAAGCTGGCCGCAAACAACAGGCTAAGCTTTTTCATGGGGCCTCCTTAGAATGCCGAGTCGATTTTGAGGGTGTAGACGTTGGTGCTGTCCGTGCCCGAAGCCAGAATATAACTTGGGTTCAGGTTGCCAGTGCCCTTTTCGAAACCACGGGAATGGGTGTAATCGGCTTTGATGGCCACGCCCGGAGTAATGTCCCAGCGCGTGCCGATGCTGAAGTCTTCACGCTGGAAGTTCAGGATGGATTCGGGGGCGATCGGAGTGCCTCCTGTCGTTGTAACAAATCCGAGTCGCTCATCATCGTCCTTACTTTCAACCCAGCCAACTGCGATGTACGGCGTCCAGCTGCCAAACCGATGGCCGACAGACAAGTAGGCGGAGTCGGTATCGGCAAATTTGCCATCCACTTCAACGCGGGTGACTTCACCGATGATTTGCCAGGCACCATCGTCGTAACTAGCGCCGATGCCATAGAAATTGCCTCGTTCCCCATCGGCAATGACCGTATCTACGCTTACATTAGCGGGGGCCTGGGCTCCTAGCCGGGTCGCATCAATATCCGCCTCGGCGGTTGCCGCCACACCACGCACAGTCCACACGTAGTCGGTCCAGGTCAGGTTCATGCCTGCGATGTTGCGCAGCTGTACGTCGCCGGAGTTGCCATCTTCATCGGTAAAGCCGGTGAAGCCGGTTGCGGTCAGCGAGGAGTTGTCGAAGTTCAGGTTGTAGCTGGCATCCGCACCGACATAGCTGGTCACGGCAATCGGGCCATACACGCTTTGGGGCGGGCGTGCCCACGGCTGGGCGTAACCGACTTCCAGGGAGTCGGAGTACATGAAGAACGGAATCCGCATCTTGCCGGCCCGAATCTGCAGGTTGTTGGTGGGGCGGTGGCTCAGATAGGCCCACTCCACCTGGGGTTCCCAGTCATCTTCGCCCCGGCCGACCAGTTGCATCACAATCTGGCTCTTCTGTGTGACGTCAAAGGTGCCCTGCAGGGCGAACAGGCTCAGATCCGCCACTTCGGATTCGTCGGTGATTCCGGCGTAACCGGCATCGTTGCTGGCCCGGGCGAAACCGGTGCTGAAAAAGCCGTTGAAGCGAATGCCGGTGTCTTTCGCGGAGTTCAGCTGTTGTTGCATGGCATTCAGCTGCTGCTGCATGCGCTCGAGGGTGTCCTCGGCACTCTGTGCCAGAGCCGGGGTCGCGGCAATGGCGAGCGCCAGGGGCGCTGCAGTAAACAGTTTTTTCATCAGGAGTTTCCTTTTTCTGGGGTTTTACTTAAACGCGGAACTGCCCGGCCACGCTCTGCAAGCCATTACTGACGTCCTGGATCTTGCGGCTGACCGTATCCAGCTCATCGGTGCTTTCCATCACGGCCTCGGCGTTGCGATGCATGTCGCCCATATGGCCAGTGACTTCGCTGAAGGTGGTGCTTTGTTCATAGGTGGCCGCGGCAATCTGCTCGTTCAGTTCGCTGATCTGCTGAACGTTCTCGAGAATCTTGCGCAGGACCTCGCCAGACTCGGTGGTGGCATCCACGCCCTGCCTGGCCATGTCTACGCTGCCTTGCATGGAATGCACGGCGGCACCGGAGGCTTTGGAGAGTTCTGAAATCACCTGCTGGATTTCTTCCGTGGCCTTGTGGGTGCGCACCGCCAGGCCGCGAACTTCATCTGCGACCACGGCAAAGCCACGGCCGTGTTCACCGGCGCGGGCAGCTTCGATGGCGGCATTCAGGGCCAGCAGGTTGGTCTGCTCGGCCACGGTCTGAATGGTTTCCAGCAGACCGCCCACCTTCACGGAGAACTCATCGAACTGGTTGACCAGGCTGGCAGTGTTCTCGATTTCTGCCATCAGTCGCTGGATGGTCTGTATGTTGCCCTCGACCTTCTGCTGCCCGGTGGTCGCAAACTTGGATGCGTCCTGGGTCTGGTCGGAGGCGCTGGAGGCAAAGCCCGCCACTTCCTCAACGCTTTTTACCAGCTCTTCCACGGAATTGCGGGTGGAGGAGATGGCCTGGGCCTGCTGGCTGATGCGTTCAAGATTGGTGCGGCTGGTGCTGCCCAGATGCGTGGCGACGCCGTTAAGCTCACCGATGTCCTGCTGGATGGTGGCAAAGGATTTATGCAGTTTTTCAACAAAGCGGTTGAACTGGTCCACCAGATCCCGGAGTTCATCCTTGCCGGTGTACTCGATGCGGGAGGTCAGATCGCCTTCGCCAGAAGCCATGTTCCGCAGGGAACTGATGATTTGCTGCAGGCTGCCGGAGACCGATCGACCGATAATCAGGCTCAGTGCAATCAGGACAACCAGGGCGACCACCACGATCGTCACGGAGACGGTGGCGGCTTCGCTGCTGGCCGCCGTGGTGTCGTCAATGGCCTGGGTCAGGCGGCTCTCCATGGCATTACGCATCTGGTCGAGATCCGAGCGCAGGCCCGCCAGGCGCTCGGCGTTGGCGGATGCTTCCTGGCCTATGCGACTGAAATCGGCGGTGCCCTCGATAATCGCGGTGGCGATGCGAGTGGCGGTGCTGTAGTAGCCGTTCAGTTCGGATTTCAGCGCTTTTACGTCGCTCTGCTGGCTCGGGTTAAGCTGGGCAATGCGGTCAAGATTCTCAATAATCTCGGCGAGTTGCTCTCGGGTAGCCGCGATCTGCTGATCGTCGCCTGTGGTCACGGCGCTGTTGATCTGGTTTTCGATGAGTTGCAGCAGACCCCGGTTGATGGTGGAGAGTTCCAGGGACGGATAGAGCTGGTTGCGCACCTCACCCAGTCGTTCCGAGTTGTTTCGTTCCGTGATGATGGAAAAGGCCTGGCTCACTACGAAAGCCACCACGGCTACAATCACCAGCAGCGCGAGTTTGTGTGAGATCTTGAGAGATGAAAGCATGTATGAAATCCCTGTATGCGTGGCCCACAACTCTGAACGGCGCGAGTGTAGGTTGTTTTTTGAACGCATGACACAGAATTAATGTGTCAGTGTGTTAAGTGCTGTATCGGCCACACTGGCTGTCTCTTTAAGCCTAGAGCCTTGAATTGGCCTGTATATACTCTTGAGGGGGTAGTTTGTGCCAGGGGAGGCAGCCGGGCTCTTGGCTGGTATACTGGGCTGTAAATTTAACCAGTAATGAAGCCTTGCTCCATGGATGTCTCTCATATTATTGATTCCCTGAACGACGCCCAGCGCGAAGCGGTGACGGCGCAGAACGACCATTTGCTGGTGCTGGCCGGTGCCGGCAGTGGCAAAACCCGCGTGCTGGTGCACCGGATGGCATGGTTGATGTCGGTTGACCGGGTGCCGCCCACGTCCATTCTGGCGGTGACTTTCACCAACAAGGCCGCCAAGGAAATGCGTTATCGCGTGGAGCAGATGATGCAGATTCCCACCCGTGGTCTGTGGATCGGCACCTTTCACGGAATTGCCCATCGTTTGCTTCGTTCCCACTGGAAAGACGCCGGCTTGCCGGAAAACTTCCAGGTGTTGGACAGCGACGATCAGTTGCGGCTGATCAAGCGGGTGATGCGGGAAAACCGCATTGATGAAAGCCAGTGGCCGCCGAAACAGGCCCAGTGGTTTATCAACAGCCAGAAAGATGAGGGCTTGCGGGCGGATCATATTCAGGAGAATCCGGGCGATCACTTCACCAATACCATGCTGAAGATCTACCGCCAGTACGAGAAGCTCTGCCAGCAGGGCGGCCTGGTGGATTTTGGCGAACTGTTGCTGCGGTCCCACGAACTCTGGCTGCACCGGCCGGAATTGCTGAGCCACTACCAGCAGCGCTTCCAGCACATACTGGTGGACGAGTTCCAGGACACCAACACCATTCAATACGCCTGGCTGCAGGTGCTGGCCAGCAACCGGGTGCCGCTGACGGTGGTGGGCGATGACGACCAGTCCATCTACGGCTGGCGGGGCGCGAAGATCGAGAATATCCAGCAGTACCAGCGGGATTTCCCCAATTCCCGGCTGGTCCGGCTGGAGCAGAACTACCGCTCCACCAAGACCATTCTGAAAGCCGCCAACTCGGTGATTGCCAACAACCAGGGGCGTTTGGGCAAGGAACTCTGGACTGACGGGGTGGAAGGTGAGCCGATCAGCCTGTACGCCGCGTTCAACGAGCAGGATGAAGCCAATTATATTGCCGATTCCATCTCGGCCTGGGTCAGCGAGGGCAATCTGCGCAGCGAGTGCGCCATTCTCTATCGTTCCAATGCCCAGTCCCGGGTGCTCGAAGAAGCCCTGATGCGCCAGGGTATTCCTTATCGAGTTTACGGCGGGTTGAGGTTCTACGACCGTCAGGAAATCCGAAACGCGCTGGCTTACCTGCGCCTGGTACATTACCACCGGGACGATGCCGCTTTTGAGCGGGTGGTGAATATTCCCACCCGCGGCATTGGTGCCAAGAGCCTGCAGGAAATTCGTGAATACGCCACCGGCCAGGGTATTTCCCTGTGGGAATCGTCCGAGCGGTTACTGGCCGCGGGCCAGGTAAAGGGCCGGGCGAAAACCGGCCTGCAGCAGTTTATGGAGATCATCAACACGCTGTCTGAAATGGCGGGGCACGCTTCCCTGCAGGGGCTGATGAAGCAGGCCATAGAGTCCAGTGGCCTGAAGGATTACCACGCCAGTGAGAAGGGCGAGAAGGGTCAGGCCCGGGTGGAGAACCTGGAGGAACTGGTCAGTGCGCTGGCGGATTATGATGTAGAAGAAGGCGTAGATCCGCTGGCGGAGTTTATTGCCCAGGCGGCGCTGGATGCCGGCGAATCACAGGCCGATGCCCATGAGGACAGTGTGCAGTTGATGACGCTGCATTCGGCCAAGGGGTTGGAGTTTCCGGTGGTGTTTCTGGCAGGCGTTGAGGAAGGTTTGTTCCCGCACAGTATGTCGCTGGAGGAGCCCGGGCGCATGGAGGAAGAGCGCCGCCTGGCTTATGTGGGCATTACCCGGGCCATGAAGAAGCTGGTACTTACTTACGCGGAATCCCGTCGGTTGTATGGTCAGGAGAAGTTTCACGCACTGTCCCGGTTTGTGCGGGAGATCCCGGGGGACTGCCTGCAGGAGGTGCGGTTGCGTAATACGGTGACGCGGCCGGCGATGGTGGAGCGACCGAATGAGAGTCTGTTTGCCCAGGATTCGGCCCAGCAGTCCGGTTTCAGCTTGGGCCAGCGAGTGCGTCATCCGAAGTTCGGCGAGGGTATTGTGATGAACTCAGAGGGCACGGGGCATCATACGCGGGTGCAGGTGAACTTCGATGAGGGCGCCAAGTGGCTGGTGCTGGCTTATGCGCCTTTGGAGGCCTGTTAAACGGTTGACATAGCGTCATGCAGCCTTCGAGTAAGGGGGCTGCATGACGGTGGGAACGTCTTTCCAAAAAGCGCTCGAGCCCTCCATGGGCGCTTGTGTTCCGCCATCCCTGGCTCCACAAATTTTTGGAAAGACGTTCCCACCGCCATGCTCTGACGTTTCGGCAATCCGCAATAGTCCATGATCCTTGATTTCTTGGAAGGCTAGCTCAGAAGTTCGGGGCAGGTATCGGGGTGTGCCTCCCAAAAATGTGTGGAGCCAGGGATGGCGGAACAGAAGCGCCACAGGGATGTGCCGCCAGGAGCGGTTTTTGGGAGGCACACCCCGATGCCTGCCTGACTCCAAGGTCAGCAATTCAAACTGCAGACGGTCACATCAAGACGGCGTAAATTACACCTGCCAGAATGATCCGGTAGATCACATACGGCCACATGCCCACCTTGTTCAGCCACTTCAGGAAGAAGTGGATGGCGGTAATGGCCATCAGGAACGAAGTGACGCCGCCAATCAGGAAACCATTCCAGTCCACGATTACGTCGGATGTGGCCACTTCCAGCAGCTTTACCGCCGACGCCAGCACGATAATCGGAATCGCCAGCAGGAATGAGAACCGGGAGGCGGTTTCCCGGGTCATGCCCAGGAACAGGCCGGCGGTGATGGTGACGCCCGAGCGGGAGGTGCCGGGGACCAGAGCCATGGCCTGGGCGACGCCAACGATAACGGCGTCTTTCCAGTTCAGGGAATCCATGGTGCGCTGGCGTTTGGGCAGCCAGTCGGCAATGCCAAGAAGGATGCCGAACACCAGGGTGGTGAAGAAGATCACCGAGGCGCCCCGCAGTTCGTTGTCGATCATGTCGAGCAGGGCCAGGCCCGCGAGGCCCGCCGGGATGGTGCCGATCACCAGGTACCAGGCCAGGGCGCCCTGGCCGACGATTCTGCGCTGGCCCATGGAAATCAGGCCGTCCCGGGCGATGCCGAAGACATCCCGGCGGAAGTAGAGCACCACCGCCAGCAGTGTGCCCACGTGCACCGACAGGTCAAAGCCGACGCCCTGGTCTTCCCAGCCAAAGAAGGCCGGTGTCAGGATCAGGTGGGCGGAGCTGGATATGGGCAGGAATTCGGTCAGTCCCTGGAGGAGGCCAAGGAAAAGGGCCTGGAAAATATCCATTCTTTTAATTCCGGTCGGTGGTGCTGATTAACGGGTTCGACGCTCAAAAAACGAGCGCGATATTAGCAGGGTGGTTGTCGGCTGAACAGGCGCGGATAGCGACGCGCCTGTTCAGCTTAATCGTTCAGGCCGGGAACTTGTCCCGGGTGTTATTGGCAATGCGTACCAGCGCCAGCATCAAGGGCACTTCCACCAGTACGCCCACCACCGTGGCCAGGGCCGCGCCGGATTTCAGGCCGAACAGGGCGATGGCCGCCGCCACTGCCAGCTCAAAGAAGTTACTGGCACCGATCATGGCCCCTGGGGCGGCGATGCAGTGGCGCACGTTCCACAGCCGGGCCCAGCCATAGGCCAGCAGAAAGATAAACACGGTCTGGATAACCAGTGGCACCGCAATCAGCAGTATGTGCAACGGATTTTGCAGAATGACTTCACCCTGGAAGGCGAACAGCAAGACCAGGGTGACGATCAGCGCGGCAGGCGTCACGGGGCTGAGGCGTTTCATAAATACGTTGTCGTACCACTGTTCGCCGTGGCGTGCGATCAGGGTCCGGCGGGTCAGGTAGCCGGCGGTGAGGGGAATCACGATGTATAAGACCACCGACAGAATCACCGTATCCCAGGGCACCTGGATGTCGGAAATCCCCAGCAGGAAGACCACAATGGGCGCAAAGGCGAACAGCATGATGATGTCGTTCAGGGATACCTGCACCAGGGTGTAGGCGGCATCGCCTTTGGTCAGGTAACTCCAGACAAATACCATGGCGGTGCAGGGCGCAGCCCCCAGTAGAATGGCGCCGGCCAGGTATTCGCTGGCCAGTTGTGGGGCGATCCAGGGTTTAAACACCACCATCAGGAAAAACCAGGCAATGGCGAACATGGTGAAGGGTTTGATCAGCCAGTTCACGATAGTGGTGATAGCGAGGCCCTTCGGCTCTTTTCGCACCCCGACCACGGCGCTGAAATCGATCTGCGCCATCATCGGGAAAATCATCGCCCAGATCAGGATGGCGATAGGGATGGACACCTGGGCGTATTCAAAGCGGGACAGGGTCTCGGGAATCGAGGGGGCAAGCTGCCCGAGGGCTACACCGGCCACAATGGCCAGTGCCACCCACACGGACAGGTAACGCCCGAACAGGTCCAGGCCGCCGTCAGTGGTTTCAACCGTGTTCACATCGCTTTTGCTGCTCATGGCATATCCTTAAATGGAACGTTGGTTCACACGCTTCGACAGTTCTTCGGCGCTTTCCTTGCGTTCGGAGTAGCGGTCGGTGAGGTAATCACTGCGGTCCCGTACCAGCAGGGTGAACATTGAACAGCTCAGCTTTGATATTGGGAAGATCCGCGGTTGGCATGTTGATCGTCGATCCTTTACGTCATCACTGTGTCACACTAATATGCGAAAAACTGCATATTCGAATAAGCGTATATATTGGTCGGTAAATATGAAAGGTCAAGCCCATTACAATCCGGTGACTGTGTTCAAGGCATTGGGAGATGAACTCCGGCTGGCAGCCACGCTGCTGATCTACCGCCATGGCGAGCTGTGTGTGTGTGAACTGATGGCGGCCTTTGAAGCGCCCCAGCCAAAAGTCAGCCGCCACCTGGCATCGCTGCGTGAAGCTGGCTTGCTGGAAACAGAGCGCCGGGGCCAATGGGTCTATTATTACCTTAGTCCGCACCTGCCAGACTGGATGGTGCGGGTGCTGGAGGAAACTGCCGTTAACAACCCGGCACTGATTAAGCAGCCGCTGGCCAGATTACAGGCCATGGCGGATCGCCCGGCGGTGCAGTGCCCCTGATCCTTTATCGCACATGCGGATCGCGAAGGTCGCAAGGAGAACATCATGAGCAAGATCAAAGTAGGCATTAACGGGTTTGGTCGCATTGGCCGGCTGGCGCTGCGGGCGGCCTGGGGCTGGCCAGAGTTCGAATTCGTCGCCATCAACGATCCCGGCGCGGACACCCACACGCTGGCGCACCTGTTGAACTTTGACAGCGTACACGGCACCTGGAGTCGTGAAGCGATGGCCGATGATGACGATATGTTGATTGACGGCCAGCGCATCCGGGTAACCCATAACAAGGCCATCGCCGATACCGACTGGTCCGGCTGCGACCTGGTGATCGAAGCCAGCGGTGTGAACAAGAAGGTGGCTGTTCTACAGAGCTACCTGGACCAGGGTGTCAAGCGGGTGGTGGTCACCGCCCCGGTGAAAGAGCCGGGCGCGAAGAATATTGTCATGGGCGTGAACGAACACATTTTCGATCCGGCCAATGACTGCATCATCACCGCGGCTTCCTGCACCACCAACTGCCTGGCGCCGGTGGTGAAGGTGATCCACGAGAAACTCGGTATCAAACACGGTTCGTTGACCACCATCCACAGCCTGACCAACACCCAGACCATTATCGACGCGCCCCACAAGGACCTGCGCCGGGCCCGTGCCTGTGGTAGCTCGCTGATTCCCACCAGCACCGGTTCCGCCACGGCGATTATCGAGATCTTCCCGGAGCTTAAAGGCAGGCTGGATGGCCATGCGGTGCGGATTCCGCTAACTAATGCCTCACTGACCGACTGCGTCTTTGAAGTAGAGAAACCCACGGATAAGGAAACTGTGAATCAACTGCTCAAGGACGCGGCCGAGGGCGAACTGAAAGATATCCTGGGCTACGAAGAGCGCCCGCTGGTGTCCATCGACTACAAGACCGACCCCCGTTCTTCCATCGTTGATGCCCTGTCCACCCTGGTGGTCAACGGCACCCATGTGAAAATCTACGCCTGGTATGACAACGAATGGGGCTACGCCAACCGCACCGTCGAACTGGCGCGCAAGGTAGGCCAGGCCTGATATGAATGCCGCCATTCGCCAGTACCTGGTGATCACCGGCAACTACTGGGCCTTCACATTGACCGATGGCGCCCTGCGAATGCTGGTGGTGTTGCACTTTCACCAGCTGGGCTATTCGCCCCTGGAAATCGCCCTGTTGTTCATCTTCTACGAGTTCTTCGGGGTGGTGACCAACCTGGTGGGCGGCTATCTCGGCGCCCGGATGGGCCTGAACCGCACCATGAATATCGGGCTGTTCCTGCAGATTGTTGCATTGGCCATGCTGGCCGTGCCGGCGGCCATGCTCACGGTGCCCTGGGTGATGGCGGCACAGGCGTTGTCGGGTATTGCCAAAGACCTCAACAAGATGTCCGCCAAGAGCGGTATCAAGCTGCTGGTACCGGACGAGCAGCAGGGCACCCTTTACAAATGGGTGGCGATTCTCACCGGCTCCAAGAACACCCTGAAAGGGGTGGGATTCTTTCTGGGCGGCGTGTTGCTGATGGCCGCCGGGTTTACCGGTGCGGTAATCCTCATGGCGGTAGCGCTGGGGCTGGTGTGGCTGGCCAGTCTGTTCCTGCTGGGTCAGGACCTGGGCAAGAGCAAGGCCAAACCCAAGTTCAGCGAGATCCTGTCCAAAAGCCGGGCCATCAACGTGTTGTCGGCCGCCCGGATGTTTCTGTTTGGTGCCCGGGACGTGTGGTTTGTGGTGGCGTTGCCGGTGTATATGGCCACGGTGTTCGGCTGGGACCACTGGCAGGTGGGCGGCTTTATGGCCAGCTGGATTATCGGCTATGGCTTTGTCCAGACTCTTGCGCCCAGAATCACCGGCCACGCCAACGGTAAGTCCGGTGCCGTGCTTTGGGCGGCAGTGCTGGCGTTGGTTCCTGCCGCCATTGCCGGTGGTCTGATGGCCGGCTGGCCGGCACAGATGGTGGTGGTTGGTGGTTTGCTGTTGTTCGGGGTACTGTTTGCCATCAACTCTTCGCTGCACAGCTACCTGATTGTCAGCTACGCCCGGGGCGACGGTGTATCGCTGGATGTGGGGTTCTACTACATGTCTAACGCCGCCGGCCGGCTGCTGGGCACCATTCTCTCTGGCTGGGTGTATCAGGCCTACGGGCTGGAAGCCTGTTTGTGGATTTCCGCTGCCCTGGTAGCCACAGCGGCAGCGTTGTCAGTATGGTTGCCGGAACGAGCGGAGAAACCAATAGGAGAAAAAGGCTATGTCTGATTCCAATGTGGTGGTCATTACCGGTGCCAATCGGGGTGTTGGTCTGGAACTGGCCCGGCATTATGCCGCCGAAGGCTGCGAGGTCATTGGCGTATGCCGACAGTCCTCGGAAGAGCTTGCCGGTGTGGCGGGTCAGGTGATCGACGGCGTGGATGTCACCACCGATGCCGGCATCGATAAGCTGAAATCCGGTCTGGCCGGCAAGTCCATCAGCCTGCTGATCAATAACGCCGGACTGCTGCAGGACGAGCAGCTGGGTAGTATCGACTTCGATTCCATTCGCACCCAGATGGAAATCAACGCCTACGCCCCGCTGCGCGTGGCCGAAGCCCTGGTGCCTCTGATGGGGCAGGGCAGCAAGATCGCCAATATCACCAGCCGGATGGGCTCCATTGCCGATAATGACTCCGGCGGCCGCTACGGCTATCGCGCCTCCAAGGCGGCCCTGAATGCCTTTGGTAAATCACTGGCCGTGGATCTAAAACCACGGGGCATTGCCGTGGCTCAGTTGCATCCCGGTTATGTGAAAACGCGAATGGTGAACTTTGGCGGGCTGATCACGCCGGAGGAGTCTGCCAGGGGGCTGGCCGAACGCATTGCCAATCTGACCCTGGAGAATACCGGGTCGTTCTGGCACAGCAATGGTGAGGAACTGCCCTGGTGACTTGGCTTTGACCGGGCTGTTGTTGCAAGGGGTCAGCGTTGGCGCGCTGCGTGAAGTAACGCTGACCGTTCCCGGCGGACAGGTAGCGTGCCTGTCCGGTGCCTCTGGCAGTGGCAAGAGCCGGTTATTGCGCGCGGTGGCCGATCTGGAGCCCCACGGCGGTCAGATTTCTCTGGATAACCTCGATCAACAGAGTGTGCCGGCACACCAGTGGCGACGGCAGGTGGTAATGGTGCCGGCGGAAAGCCAGTGGTGGTTTGATGAGGTAAGCGCACACTTTCCTGAGGGGGCTTGTGAGCGTTTGCCTGCCGCTCTGGGTTTCACTGCCGAGGTTATGGACTGGTCGGTCAGCCGCTTGTCCTCCGGTGAGCGGCAAAGACTCGCGTTGTGGCGGGCCTTGATTCAGGAACCAGACGCGCTGCTGCTGGATGAACCGACCGCCAATCTGGATAACGAATCGACAGAGGCGATCGAACGCTGGCTGTTGCAGGAGATTGAACAGCGGCAGATCGCCACTCTGTGGGTCGCCCATGATTCCGCCCAGATTCATCGGGTAGCCAACGCTCACTATCGGATTCGAGGATCCGCACTGGAGCCTGTCCATGGAAGTGATTGACCTGGCCTGGTGGAAGCTGGGCCTGGCGGCCTTGCTGGTACTGGCGTTGGCAGCGACAGCCTACCTGGGGCGGCTGGGGATCACCCGCAGCCTGTTGGTGGCGGCCATACGAACGGTTATTCAGCTGGCTTTGATTGGCCTGGTACTGGAAGCCCTGTTTGCCTCTTCCGCCTTCTACTGGATTGCGCTGCTGGCGGCGGTCATGCTGCTGGTGGCAGGCCGGGAAGTGGTGGCGCGCCAGAGCCGACGCCTGAAAGGCGGGTGGGCGTTTGGTATTGGCACCGGCGCGATGTTCGTGTCGTCGTTTACCGTGACCGTGCTGGCACTGGCGGTGGTGATTGGTCCGGAGCCCTGGTATACCCCTCAGTATGCGATTCCTTTGCTGGGCATGATGCTGGGCAACACCATGACCGGGGTCAGCCTGGCCCTGGATCGCCTGAATGACTCGGTCTGGCGCCAGCGGGCGGTGATCGAGAACCGGCTGATGCTGGGCCAGACCTGGCAGCAGGCACTGGAAGATATTCGCCGGGAAGCCATGCGCAGTGGCATGATGCCCTCCATCAACGCCATGGCGGCGGCCGGAATTGTCAGCCTGCCGGGCATGATGACCGGCCAGATACTGGCGGGCAGCCCGCCCGCGGTCGCCGTTAAGTACCAGATATTGGTTATGCTGTTTATTACCGTCGGCACGGGGTTTGGTGCAGTGATGGCGGTCAGTTGGGGAGGCCGGCGGCTGTTTGATGACCGGGAGCGCCTGCGGCTGGATCGTTTAACCAAACCGTGATCGGGCACCAAAGTCGCATGGGGTCTCAGTCGGGTTTCGAGCTAGGCTTGGCTTTCCGGTAACCACAAAGACAATAATATGACTAGCCTACTGCAACGTTATCCTTTGCCAGTCATTGTGCTCGCACAATTGTTCGGCACCTCCCTCTGGTTCAGCATCAACGGGGTCTGGCTATCCCTGTCCGCCGAACTCGGGTTAGCGGAATCGGATCTGGGCCGGCTTACGCTCTCTGTTCAGGCGGGTTTTATTGCCGGTACGCTTGCTCTGGCGGTGACCGGCCTGGCGGATCGCTTCGGCGCCAGCCGCATCTTCCTTATTTCGAGCCTGATGGGCGCACTGGCGAACGCCGGCTTTGTAGTGGTGGCCGGGGTGTTTCCGCTGGACAGCCTGTTCCGGTTCGCTACCGGCCTGTGTCTGGCCGGAATCTACCCCCTGGGTATGAAACTGGTGATTGCCTGGACACCTAAATACGCCGGCGCCGCCCTGGCCTGGCTGGTGGGTATGCTGACTCTGGGTACCGCTCTGCCACATCTGATGCGAGGGGTAACATCAGGTATGCCCTGGGAGTGGCCACTGTTTGCATCGTCCTGTCTGGCGCTACTGGGCGGGCTGTTGGTGTTTCTGTTGGGTGACGGGCCGCACCTGCCCAAAGCCAGTGGGCGGCTTCCCCTTAGACAGGGACTGTCTGCTTTGCGCCTGCCCCGGTTCCGGGCCGTGGCGGGTGGTTATTTTGGCCACATGTGGGAGCTATACGCCTTCTGGACGCTGGTGCCGCTGTTGATCGGGCGAGAACTGCAGCGGCTGGGACAGGGTGATGCCTTGATCCCCTGGTTGTCGTTTGCGGTGATCGGTATGGGTGCGGCTGGATGTATTGGCGGCGGCCGGATCAGTCGGACTCTGGGTAGTGAGTGGGTTGCCCGGCGGGCGTTGATGGTGTCCGGGGTATTGTGCCTGCTCTATCCCTGGATGAACGGGCTGCCCCCGGAGTTGTTGATGGCGGCGCTACTGGTTTGGGGCGTCGCTGTGGTGGCCGATTCCCCGCAATTCTCCGCGCTGGCTGCAGTCACGGCCCCGAAAGAAACCGTTGGCTCATCTCTGGCGGTCATGAACGCGGTCGGCTTTGGCCTGACCCTGCCGGCCATCTGGCTCACCAGTGGGCTCTGGAATGCCTGGGGTGTCTGGGTAGCGTTGCTGCTTTTGCCGGGACCGGTGTTCGGCCTGTGGTCTCTGAGCCGGGGAAAGCCCGAGGCCTGATATACTTGCCGATTACGTCGACCTCCTGCTTTGGACCGTCATGACCCAACGCATTCTGTTATTGTCCGCTTATGATGCTGCCAGTCATCAGCGCTGGCGCGAGCAACTGGTCACCATGCTGCCCGATTATCATTGGCAGACGCTGGCGCTTCCGCCCAGATTCTTTCAGTGGCGGATTCGAGGTAATCCGGTGAGCTGGCTGCATCAGCCCGGCCTGGACGAATCCTGGGACCTGGTCATTGCCACTTCCATGGTTGATCTGGCCACCTTGCGCGGGCTGCACCCTCGAATCGCGAACACCCCCTGCCTGCTTTATATGCATGAGAACCAGTTTGCCTTTCCGGTCAGCGATCAGCAGCGAGGCCGGGTAGAGCCGCAGATGGTCAATCTTTACAGCGCTCTGGCCGCCGATGCGGTGGTCTTTAACAGTGCCTGGAACCGGGACAGCTTTCTGCAGGGCGTCGAGGGCTTTCTCAACAAAATGCCGGATGCGGTGCCCGGCGGGGTGATAGAAATGCTCAGGGAAAGGTCTTCGGTGCTGCCGGTGCCGATTGAAGACCGGTTGTTTATCGAGCAGCCACGGTCCGTGAACCGGGAACGGCCGCATCTGTTATGGAATCATCGCTGGGAATACGACAAGGGGCCCGACCGGTTGTTCGGCCTGCTGGAACAGCTGGAGCAGCGCAAGCTGGACTATCGCATCAGTGTGGTGGGTGAAGGTTTTCGCAGCCGCCCGCAAGCCTTTGACCGGATTTACCAGCAATTTGCCCGCCGAATTGAACACTGGGGCTTTCTGGAGCACCGGCAAGATTACGACCAGCTGTTGCGCAGTGCCGATATCGTGGTGTCGACCGCCCTGCACGATTTTCAGGGTCTGGCGATGCTGGAGGCGATGGCATCCGGGTGCTTGCCGCTGGCACCGGACCGGCTGGCCTACCGGGAATATGTGCCGGCAGACTGCCGATACCGGAGCCTGGAATCCGATCCCGGCGGTGAATCTCTGGTGGCCGCTGAACGGCTGGTACGTCTGCTAAAGAAACCTCCCGAGCTTAACCCGCCACAAGGCTGGCGGGCGTCGGAACTGGCCCCTAAGTACCAGGCGCTGGTTCAGCAGTTAATGGCGAGGGCTTAGTGATTCTGCTCCGGAACTTCCCGGATGCGGCCATGCTCATCAATCGCCACGTACACAAACAGACCTTCAGTCACCTTGCGGGGTGTCTTGGAGGCGCGGTCCAGTGTCCAGACTTCCACGTTGATTTTCATGGAGCTGCGGCCGATGTCCACCAATTCACAGTAGCAGCCCACCTGGGAGCCCACACGCAAGGGTGACAGAAACTCCATTCTGTCCATCGCGACGGTGGCATTACGGCCCTGGGAAATGCGACCGGCCATGGTCGCTGCCGCAATATCCATCTGTTTGACCAGCCAGCCGGCGAAGACGTCGCCGTTGGCATTGGTGTCTGACGGCAGTGGCACCACCTGCAGCATCATCTCGCCCCGGGGGGCCGGTTTGTCATCATCGTACGCAGTCATCAGGATCGCCTGTACAGCTTGTGAGTTGTTTTCTGTGCATGGTAACGGGCTGGCGCGGGGCTGCAAGAAAATTTGAACAATGACAGCTATATTTCAAAAGCTGTAACAAAGTTGTCACAGAGTGCCCCTAGGATGCAGTCATCGGTAAAGCAGATCCGACACAACGTCCAAAGTAAATAATGGAGACTCGACGTGATGAAACTGAACAAAGCACTTGCAACCGTTGCGCTGGCCGGCTCTGTTGCCGCCCTGTCTGCACCGGCCATGGCCCGTGACACCATCAGCATCGTGGGCTCTTCCACCGTGTATCCGTTCGCTACTGTGGTAGCCGAGCGTTTTGGTGCCAACACCGATTTCCCGACACCCAAGCTGGAATCCACCGGCTCCGGTGGCGGCCTGAAGCTGTTCTGTCAGGGCGTAGGCACCCAGCACCCGGACATCACCAACGCTTCCCGTCGTATGAAGCCGTCCGAGTTTGATCTGTGCCAGAGCAACGGCGTGAAGGACATCACCGAGTTCCGCATTGGTTCTGACGGCATCGTGATCGCCAGCTCCAAAGAAGCCGAAAATCTTGAAGTAACCCTGGAGCAGCTGTTCCTGGCGCTGGGTAAAGAAGTACCCAACCCGAAAAACGAGAGTGAGCTTATCGCCAACCCGTACAAGAACTGGAGCGACATCGATTCCAGTCTGCCGAACAAGCCGATCCGTGTGATGGGGCCGCCTCCGACTTCCGGTACCCGTGACTCCTTCAACGAGCTGGCTCTGCAGGGCGGCTGTGAAGACCTGCCTGCGGTTGCCAACATGAGTGAAGATGGCATGGAAGGTGTGTGTCAGAGCATTCGCGAAGACGGCGCTTTCATCGAAGCGGGTGAGAATGACAACCTGATCGTCCAGAAACTGATTGGTGATACCGGCATGTACGGCGTCTTCGGTTACAGCTTCCTGGAAGAGAATGCTGATCGTCTGCAGGCCGCTACTCTGAACGGCAAGGTTCCGACTGCCGAAGCGATCGCTGCCGATGACTACCCGGTTGCCCGTTCACTGTTCTTCTACGTGAAGAAAGCCCACGTGGGCGTGGTTCCCGGTATCCAGGAATACGCTCAGGAGTTCACCGGCATGGGCGCCATGGGCCCGAATGGCTACCTGAAAAGCGTTGGTCTGATCGTTCCGCCGCGCGATGCGCTGATGGATCTGCAGGAGAAGGCTGAAAAGATGCCTAACCTGACCAAAGACGAGCTGATGTAAGCGCGGACTACCGCGAGTAGTGAGCGAAAGGGTGCGGCTCTGAAGGGCCGCACCCTTTCGCACGTAAGATAGTTGAAAGTGCGAATTGGTTTTTTACGCTTTACACTTGTGACCTGCTAAACGTGTCAAACAGGAATTTTCATGCAACCGGCTAACCTCATGCTATTGGTCATTGCCTTCGTGGTGGTGGCTTATGGTCTTGGATATGCCCGCTCCCGCTCATTGGCCATGCCGATGGGTGGTATCCGGCATCTCAAATCCCTGCCGTTCTATTACGGTGCCCGTGCTGCGCTCTGGTGCGGCATTCCGGCATTGATTGTGCTGGCACTGTGGGCGGCATTTCAGGGTAAAGTCATTCAGTTGCTGGTGATCGGCTCCCTGCCACCAGACCTGGTGCCGGAAGGGGCAGGGCAAGCCAGTCTGCTGCTCAGCAAAATCAGCAATGTGGCCAGTGGCGCCCTGCCTCCGGGCTTTGTCGAGGCTCCGATTGCCGAGGCAGCCGAGCGGTTGCAGGCGTTGCGTGCTCAAAGTCGGCTCTACATGTCGGTTCTGGTTGTGGCCGTTGCAGTGCTGGCGGGTTTTCTGGGCTGGATCCGGATCAGCCCGAAGCTGAATGCCCGGAGCCAGGTTGAAACCACCCTGAAGTGGATCTTTTTCGCCTGTGCTGCGCTGGCGATCCTCACCACGGTTGGCATTGTCTTTTCGGTTGCCTTTGAGACCTTCCGTTTCTTCCAGAAGATTTCCTTCTTTGAGTTTTTCTTCGGCACCCAATGGAGCCCCCAGACGGCGTTGCGCGCCGATCAGGTGGCAGCCGAGGGCGCCTTCGGGATGGTGCCCCTGTTTACAGGCACGCTGCTGATCTCTGCCATTGCCATGGTGGTTGCGGTCCCGGTAGGGCTTTTATCGGCTATCTATCTGTCTGAGTATGCCAACAAGCGGGTAAGGGGTATTTTCAAGCCGCTGCTGGAAATGCTGGCGGGTATTCCGACTGTGGTTTACGGCTTCTTTGCCGCCCTGACGGTGGCGCCGTTTATCAGTGATTTTGCCGCTTCCCTGGGTATCAATGCGTCTTCCCAAAGTGCCTTGGCAGCCGGTGGGGTGATGGGCATCATGATTATTCCTTTCGTTTCTTCTCTTTCCGACGACGTTATCAACGCCGTGCCGCAAACGCTCCGGGATGGTTCGCTGGCGCTCGGCGCCACCCAGTCCGAAACCATGAAAAAGGTTATCTTTCCTGCGGCGTTGCCCGGGATCATGGGCGGGATACTGCTGGCGGTATCCCGGGCCATTGGTGAAACGATGATCGTGGTGATGGCTGCAGGCCTGGCGGCGAATCTGACCGCTAACCCGCTGGAATCGGTGACCACCGTAACCGTGCAGATTGTCACCCTGCTGACCGGTGACCAGGAGTTCGACAGCGCCAAAACTCTGGCCGCCTTCGCCCTGGGTGCGATGCTGTTCCTGGCCACGCTCCTGCTTAACGTTATTGCTCTGAAAATTGTCCGCAAATATCGGGAACAGTATGACTGATCAACGTTCACAGGCGGAACTTGTCCGCCAGTCACTCAAGCGCCGTTACCGCAAGGAACGCCGCTTCCGTGCCTATGGTATCGCTGCCATCGCCATTGCCCTGTCGGCTCTGGTGATCCTGTTTGCCGATATTATTGGCAAGGGCCATACCGCCTTTATCAAAACCACCGTTACCCTGGAGGTGGATATCGACGGTGAGGCCATGTATCTGGACGACGCGTCCGACGAACGCCAGATGAAAATGGCCGACTTTGTCGAGCCCTTGATCCGCGCCTTGATGAAAGAAATCCCGGAAGCCGGGGAGTCGGACAGGGACGATGTCCGGGATCTGATCAATCCCTATGCCTCCAATCAGCTGCGGGATGCGCTTCGGGAAAACCCGGAGTTACTTAATACCACCCAGACCATGACCTTCCTGTCCCATACCGATGTGGATGTGTACGTCAAACATGCCGGGGATGAGAACTACTCCATCAAGCTGAACGAGAAGCAGCAGGCGTGGGTAGATGCATTGTACGAGCGCGGCGTGGTGGATACCGGATTCAATGACGTGTTTTTCAGCCGGGGCGATTCCCGGGATCCGTCCCGTGCCGGCATTCTCGGGGCGATTGTTGGCTCTTTGCTGACCATGGTTGTGACTCTGGCGCTGTCGTTCCCGATCGGGGTGGCTGCGGCCATCTATCTGGAGGAGTTCGCGCCCCAGAACAAACTGACGGACTTCATTGAGGTCAACATCAACAACCTGGCGGCGGTACCCTCGATCATCTTCGGTCTGCTGGGTCTGGCGGTGTTCATCAACCTGTTCGGCATGCCGCGTTCGGTGCCGGTGGTGGGTGGTCTGGTACTGACCCTGATGACCCTGCCCACTATCATTATTTCCAGCCGTGCGGCGATCAAGAGTGTGCCGCCTTCCATCCGTGAGGCGGCCGAGGGCATCGGTGCCTCCAAGATGCAGGTGGTGTTGCACCATGTGCTGCCGCTGGCCATGCCGGGCATGCTGACCGGTTCCATCATCGGCATGGCCCAGGCCCTGGGAGAGACTGCACCCTTGCTGTTGATTGGCATGGTGGCCTTTATCGTGGATGTGCCCGATGGCTTCTTCGATTCCGCCACGGTATTGCCTGTACAGGTGTTCCTGTGGGCCGGCAGCCCGGAACTTGCCTTTATCGAACGAGCGTCAGCAGCCATCATGGTGCTGCTGACTTTCCTGATTGGAATGAATGCATTGGCCATCTGGCTTCGTAAGCGTCTTGAGCGCCGATGGTGAGGAGGAGTTTTATGAATACCCTGAATACAACGGTAACCAGTGAGGCTGATGTGCCCGAAGAGAAGGCGATTCCGGTGCAGGACGAACGACCGGCAGAGACAGTGATTGAAGAGGGTAAAACGGTCGGTACACCGTTTGCCGATGACCCCAAGTTCAAGCTGCGTAATGTCGAGGTTTTCTACGGTGAAGACCGGGCCATCAAGAACATCAGCCTGGACATTGCCCGCAATGAGGTGATTGCGTTTATCGGGCCTTCGGGCTGCGGTAAGTCCACCTTTCTGCGTTGCCTGAACCGCATGAACGACAGCATCGACATCTGTCGGGTCAAGGGCTCGCTGCAGCTCGACGATCAGGACATCTACGATTCCAAGCGGGATGTGGTGGAGTTGCGTGCCCGCGTGGGCATGGTGTTCCAGAAGCCCAATCCGTTCCCCAAGTCGATCTACGATAACGTGGCCTATGGCCCCCGTATCCATGGCCTGGCCAATCGCAAGTCGGATCTGGATGACATCGTGGAGAACAGCCTGCGCAAGGCGGGGCTCTGGAACGAAGTGAAGGATCGTCTGGATGCCACCGCTACCGGTATGTCCGGCGGCCAGCAACAGCGGCTGTGTATTGCCCGCGCAATTGCCGTGAGCCCGGAAGTGGTGTTGATGGACGAGCCCTGTTCCGCGCTCGACCCGATTGCCACGGCCAAGGTGGAGGAGCTGATTGCGGAGCTGTCCGAGAGCTACACCATTGTCATCGTGACCCACTCCATGCAGCAGGCGGCCCGGGTGTCTCATCGCACCGCCTATTTCCACCTTGGCCATCTGGTGGAAGTGAACGAGACCGACAAAGTATTCACCTCTCCGGAACATGAGCTGACGGAGTCATACATTACCGGCCGTTTCGGCTGATACGTGTTCGGGGATAACGGAGACAGACACTATGCCTACAAAAAAGGACGATGTTTACGGGGATCACATTTCCCACAAGTTCAATGATGAACTGATGGAGCTGAAGACCCAGTTCCTCAAGATGGGTGGAATGGTGGAGACCCAGGTTGAACGGGCGGTGCAGGCCCTGGTAGACGGTGATGGCCATCTGGCCGAGGAAGTGCGGGCCAACGACAAGAAAGTCGACAAGATGGAAGTGGATCTGGACGAAGAGGCGACCCTGATCATCGCCCGTCGTCAGCCTACGGCACGGGACCTGCGCCTGGTGATTTCAGTGATCAAGATGGTGGCTGACCTGGAACGGGTCGGTGACGAAGCCAAGAAGATTGCCAAAATGGCGATCAAGCTGACGGAAGAAGGTCAGGCGCCGAGGGGCTATGTGGAAATTCGCCACATCGGTACCCACGTGCTGACCATGCTGCATGACTCACTGGATGCCTTTGCCCGGCTGGATTCCGAACAGGCACTGCGGATCATGAAAGAAGACAAACGGGTGGATGAAGAGTACCAGGCTGCGGCCCGTACCCTGCTGACCTTCATGATGGAAGATACCCGGAATATCTCCCGCTGTATGTCGGTGATGTGGGTGCTTCGTGCCCTGGAAAGAGTGGGGGATCATGCCTGTAACATTGCCGAGAACGTGATCTTCATGGTCAAGGGCGAAGACGTTCGCCATACCCCGATGGAGGAAGCAGAGCGGGTGGTCAGCCGCTGACCCGTGACCTTGTGAAACTGCTGCCATTGGTGGCAGTTTCCCCCTTGTTCCGGCCAGCAGTTACGCTATCATGGCCGGGACAAATCCACGTCTGAGGCCCTATGATTCTCCTTGTCGCATTCGCGATTATCTCCATCGGTTTTTCGTTTATCTGTTCTATCCTCGAAGCAGCTTTGCTGTCTATCACGCCCAGTTACATCGCGTCCCTGAAAAATGATCGTCCACAACTGTTCGCACGCTTGCGCCGGCTCAAGGATGAAATCGACGATCCGCTTTCCGCAATCCTGACCCTCAATACCATTGCCCATACGGCCGGCGCTACCGGCGTGGGAGCCCAGGTGGCGGTTGTCTTCGGTGAGGTCTGGCTGGGTGCTGCGTCAGCGGCGATGACCCTGGCGATACTGATCTTTTCGGAAATCATCCCGAAAACCATCGGCGCCAAGTACTGGCGTGTGATCGCCCCTTCGCTGCCGGCTGTGCTGGGATTCATGATGAAAGCCCTGCTGCCGTTTGTCTGGCTGTCGAAGCAGGTTACGCGCAGGATTGCCCCGGGTGACGGCGATACCGACATCCGGGCGGAAATCAGTGCGCTGGTAGAGATCGGCCGTGATCAGCAGGCTCTGGATGAGGAAGAGCGCCGGATTATCCACAACGTACTTCGTTTCCACGAGATCAAGGTCAGTTCCATCATGACCCCCCGCACGGTGTGCAAATTTATTGATCCGGACACCACCGTGCCGGAATTCCGGGATAAAGTGATGAAGTCGCCGTTTTCACGCTACCCGATGATTGATGAAGACGGGGAGACTCTGGGGTACGTGCATCGGGCAGACCTGATCAGCATGAGCGACGATGACGACCTGCAAAGCCGGCTGCGCCAGATCAAGCAGGTAAAAGCCAACACCAACATCGAATTTCTGTTTTCGGAAATGCTGCGGGAGCGCCAGCACATTGCGGTGGTGTACGACGAACTGGGGACCTGGCTTGGGGTGGTGACTCTGGAGGATATTCTGGAAACCCTGCTGGGTACGGAGATCATGGATGAGACCGATAATGTCTCCAACCTGCGCCGCTATGCCAAACAGCGTTGGAGCCGACGATTGAAGCGGTCGGCCGTACAGTAACCAAAAAGGGCAGCCTCGGTGCTGCCCTTTGTCATTCTGTGAGACAAGTCTGTGAGAAGGATGCTCAGGCCTGTTTCATCTTGTCGGTGTATGGCGGCCAGCCCAGGGGCTTGCCGGCGAGCAGATGCAGGTGAATGTGGAACACGGTCTGGCCGGAATTCTCACCGCAGTTCATCACTACCCGGTAGCCATCGTCGGCAAAGCCCATGTCTTTGGCCAGCTTTGCCGCCACCCAGTAAAGATGGCCGACCAGCTCACGGTCGTCTTCCTCAATGTCATTGATGGTGGCAATGGCTTTCTTCGGAATGATCAGCAGATGCACCGGGGCCTGTGGATTGATGTCCTTGAAGGCCAGGCTGATGTCGTCTTCGTACACGATGTCGGCGGGAATTTCCCGGTTGATGATCTTGGTGAAGATGGTTTCAGACATAACGGCTCCTTGTGTCGAGTAAATGCGCGTACGCCACTATAGGCCACCCAGGCCGGGCAGGCGATTAACGATTTGTTGAATCGGCGCGGGCAACTGTTCATCCAGGCCCATGGCGTAGCGAGCGACGCGATTGCGTGCGAACGGCAGTACCCGGGCCGCGCCAAGCCCGAGATTGCGGGCCAGGTGCACCGGCGGAATGGCATTGCTGAACAGGTGGTAGAACAGATCCATGGTCAGCATCATCCGCTGGTTGGCGGGCCGGCGGCGATGTTCATAGAGTTTGAGCCAGTGCGCACTGGCCAGGTCTTCGCCCCCGCGCCGGGCTTCTTTCAGCACGCCCTGCAGGCACTGGGCGTCCTGGAAGCCCAGATTGACGCCCTGGCCCGCCAGCGGATTGATGGTGTGGGCGGCGTCGCCTGCCAGCACCACCCGGTTCTGGTAATAGTGCTTGGCATGCTGGCGGGCGATGGGAAAGCTGGCCCTGGCGTCAATGTGGGTCAGTTCCGGTAGTCGTTCGGGGAAATGCTGCTGGATATCAGCCATCAGTTGCTGTTCGTCCATGGCCTTGAGTTCGTCCAGTCGGGCCGGGTGGTCGTACCACACGAGGGAGCCCCAGCTCTCTCCGGGGTGTTGCTCGCCGGCGCTGTGCAGGGGCAGGAAGGCCCTGGGGCCGCTGGGGTAAAAGCCCTGCCAGGTAATGTCTTCCACGCCGCCCCGATAGCGCGCCGAAATCACCATGGCCTGCTGCTCATACTGATCCCGGGTAACGCCGATACCTGCCAATTCCCGCACCCGGGACATAGCGCCATCGGCGCCGACCACCAGCTGGGCCTGCAACTGGCGGCCATCATCCAGGGTCACCGTGGCGTACTCTGCGCTCTGGACCAGATCCCGAACGCTGTGGCCTGTGATCAGGGTGACATCCGGTTCCGTTTCGGCAGTTTGCCACAGGGCCAGTTGAGTAATGCTGTTTTCAACGATATGGCCAAGATGTGGCGCGCTCAGGCTGTTGGCGTCAAATTCCACCTCAGTCAGGCTTTGGGGAATCAGTCGTTTGAGCGGATTTGGTGTTTCGTCCCAGACCGCCAGGCGGCAATATGGAGTAGCGCGCATGGCCAGTATTCGGGGCCAGGCACCCAGGCTGGTCAGATAGCGTTCGCTGCCGGCGCTGAGGGCAGATACCCGGATATCCGGGTGGCTGTCTGGCTGATAGGGGGCGGGGGAAGCTTGGTCGATCAGCGCCACGCGGATGCCCTGCTGGCCCAGCCCGGTCGCAAGTGCGGCGCCGACCATGCCGGCGCCCACAATGATGGTGTCAAAGGTCTGTGTCATATCCGGTTCCTGTCTGCTGGCCTCAGTTTACGCGATGCCGTGCTGCAGACAAGCGACCGGGGTCAATCCCGGGTGGATCAGTAGCCGGCCATGGAGGTAGCGGTTGCCTCCTCACGGTTGCCGGTGCGGCGGGGATTACGGACCAGCCAGGCCGGTTTGCGGGCGCCCGGGCGAGTGAAGCCCTGGTTAATCACCATGGGTTGCACCAGATTCAGGAAGTCCCGGGTGTTCATGTGGATCGACTCGGTGTGGCTGCCGGCGGCAAAGGCCAGTTCCGGCTGTTCGGTCAGAGCCTCGGCACAGTAAACGCTCATGCCAAAGAGGTTGCCAAATGGTGGCATGGCGCCCACTTCGCAATCGGGGAAGCGATCCTGGAAGGCCTGTTCGTCGGCCAGGTCGACAAAATCGGTATCCAGAATCTTGCTCAGTCTGTCCCAGCGAATACGCCAGGTGGCGGGCATGACCAGCATGGCCATTTTGCCATCGAGTTCGATAATGACGGTTTTGACTACCCGATCTCCGGCGATCTTGACGTGATGGGCCAGTTCCTGGGCGGTAAAAGCTGGGGGGTGAGCGAGGCACATGTAGTCCACACTTGCCTCATCCAGAAATGTTTTCAGCTGCTTTGCCGGCATGTTCACAACCTCCTGACAGCATCGACAGTGTTGTGGAGCCATCCGCCTTTCTCGGGCCGGGCCCCGATGGCAGGCGGGGTTTTTACCCCCGCCTTGTCGTCAGCTTAGTTCAGGATGCGCACTTTGCGAGTAACCGGATGTTTCCGTGTGAAACGGTTCCGTTTAATCAGCCTTGTACATATGCACGTCCCGTTGCGGGAAAGGAATGGAAATACCCTCGGCGTCGAACGCTTTTTTCACCCGCTCCTGCATATCCCAGTAGAACGGCCACAGATCGGCGCCCTTGGTCCAGGCGCGCACGGTCAGGTCTACCGAGCTCTCGCCGAGGGCACCAACAACAATCAGCGGCTCCGGGTCTTTCATGGCGCGCTCATCTTCTTCGATCAGGCGTTTGCAGATGGCCTTGGCCTTGTCGATATCATCTCCGTAACCGATGCCGAAGGTCATGTCGCAGCGGCGGGTTTCGTAGGCGCTCAGGTTGGTCAGGCTGGCGTTGGAAAGCTGGCCGTTGGGGATCACGATCCGGCGATTGTCGAAGGTGTCGACAATGGTGTAGAGGATGGTGATTTCCCGCACCGAGCCAAGAAAGCCCTGGGCATCAATGACGTCACCGACCTTGAAGGGCTTGAAGATCAGGATCAGCACGCCACCGGCAAAGTTGGCCAGGCTGCCCTGCAGGGCCAGACCCACAGCCAGGCCGGCGGCACCGATGATGGCGACAAATGAGGTGGTAGCGATGCCCACCATGGAGGCGACGGAGATCAGCAGCAGAATCTTGAGGATGGCACTGATCAGGCCACAGAGGAATTTGTTCAGGGTTGGGTCTTTTTTGCCAAGGCGGTTGTCCA
Source organism: Marinobacter sp. LM1 (assembly GCF_042763285.1). Taxonomy (NCBI): domain Bacteria; kingdom Pseudomonadati; phylum Pseudomonadota; class Gammaproteobacteria; order Pseudomonadales; family Marinobacteraceae; genus Marinobacter; species Marinobacter sp. LM1. The sequence continues at coordinate 4,012,071 of NZ_CP114373.1, read as the reverse complement.
GCACGTTGACGAACCGGTTTATCAGCCAGAGGCCGATAATCAGCGTGACAATAGCCAGCAGAACCTTTGGAGCATAAGCCATGATCAGAGCAATGGCCTGATCCGCCCATTCCGAGGCCTGTCCGTTAGCATTGAATAACTCTTCCATACGAAGCAGCTCCTTGATCGTTAGTATTTTCTGAGTGAGTTCTGATCGACAAATGACGTGGTTCAGCGGGATTTGTCTGAACCAACTATATAGCAGACAAAGCTGTAAACGGCATTACCGTCAACGGCCAGGATTACGTGCTGGCGTGGGATCTGGCCCACTCGGTGATCATGTCGGGCCCGCCCCTCACCAGTATCTCGCCCTGTTTCTGGGTAAGCTGGTAGTCGTACATGGGGTCGTAGTAGTCGGTCAGCAGGGCTTCAATCCAGCCGTGGTGTCCTTCCAGGGAGCCATTGGCTTCCTGCTGATCCAGAGCCTGTAGCATCAGATTGCGGAGTTTCTGATAACGCTCGCCGCCCAGGCGTTTGCGAATGCGGTCGATGGCGCTCAAGAGGTAGTCCCGGAAGTTCAGCCAGCCGGCGTCTTCACCGTCCCGGGCCCGGTAACTGGCCAGCATACCTTCAACGTAGTCGGCCCGGATGATGGCAATGCGCTCTTCCATAGCCTGTTCCAGAATCAGCAGGGGCGATTCCGACATCCTGGCCCGAAGGGTTTCCGGAAGGGCGCAGCGGCCGATCAGGCGGCTTTCGTCTTCAAGGTAGATTGGCCCTCCCACCTGGTGCCTGGCCTTGAGCATGGCCACCGCAAGGCGGTTCTCGAAGTCGATCTGGGAGGGTTGAGGGGTCACTTGCCGGCCGAAGCTGGAGCCCCGGTGATTGGCCAGGCCTTCCAGATCGACCGGGTTGGGCAGCTGCATCAGTACCCGGGTCTTGCCGGTGCCGGTGCGGCCACTGAGAATCCGGAACTGGCCCGATTCGATCTGTGCTTCCAGGCTGTCGATGAGGAAGCGACGCAGTGCCTTGTAGCCACCTATTACCAGCGGGTAGTCGATGCCGGAATCCTTGATCCACTGCTGGGTCAGGCGTGAGCGCAATCCGCCCCGGAAGCAGAACAGATAACCCTCCGGGTGGCGGGCCACAAAGCGCTTCCAGGCTTCAATCCGCTGGGCCTTGATGTCGCCGGAGACCAGCTGGTGCCCCAGTTCAATGGCTTTGTCCTGGCCTTTTTCTTTGTAACAGATACCCACCCGGTGCCGCTCTTCGTCGTTCATGAGCGGGCCGTTTTCTGCAGACGGGAAGCTACCTTTGGTAAATTCCACCGGCGCCCGGACGTCCATCAGCGGCACATCGTTCAGGAACAGGTTGAGGTAGTCGTCGGTATCGGGTCTGCTGGCCATATCAACGGATCACTGTGATTCAGGGTGAGGCGGCAGTATACCGAACCGGCGATATCCCGGCATCCCGGACAAGGGTACAATCCCACGTCCTTTCAGCACTGACGAGGGAAAATTATGAGCCCCGATGTTCTCAACCGGCATCTTCAGAAAACGCTGAGCCAAGGCCGGGTGGCGGTTTCGGCGCCTGCGGGCTGCCCGGATATCCAGCTGTATCTGTTTGACCCGGGGGTGCTGGATGGACCGTTGAGCCATGATGAAGCCCAGGCTGTGGTGGCCGAGCCGGCGTACTGGTCGTTCTGCTGGGCCAGCGGGCAGGTGCTGGCCCGGTGGATTCTGCAGCATCCGGACGTGGTGGCTGGCAAGACCGTGCTGGATTTTGGCTCCGGTTCAGGGGTCGTGGCTGTCGCCTCCGCACTGGCCGGTGCTGCCCGGTCCATAGCCTGCGACATCGACGCGGCAGCGCGGGATGCCGCGGCCGCCAATGCCCGCCTGAACAATGTGGAGATTGATCTGTGTGACGACTGGGCAAACCGGCCCGGGAGCGTCGATCTGATTACCGCTGCGGATGTTCTGTACGACCCTGAAAATCGCCCGTTACTGGCGGCCTTCGAAGCAGCCGCGCCCCAAGTGCTGCTGGCGGATTCGCGAGTGAAGGATCTTGGTCATTCCGGTTATGTGCAGCAGGCTGTGATCGAAGCCAGAACCTGGCCGGATCTGAATGAGTTTGAGGAATTCAACAAGGTGAGGATCTATCTGGCCGGCGGTGACTGAATTTTTCTGACCAGAAAAAACAAAGGGCAGCCATCAAGCTGCCCTTGAACAGGTACTGAACCGCCGTCCGGGGCAGTTCAGATTCGGAACAGGTTGGCGCCTCCGTGCGCGATGGGCAACTGCCGTGTTGCCATTCCTTGCTGCCGTTCCCTGGTGCCAGCATCCGAGCCGGCGATCCGATTCGTTATCCCTTAAGCGAAGCGTCCCTGTGTCCCTGCTTCTCCCCGCAGTCCGTGCCGGGGTGCATCCAGTGCGTCGTCCTTTCCCTGTCATCCTTGACGGTGTTCATATTACCAATGCCAGCTTTACAAACGTGTGAACTATGCACGCAGAACGCGTTGCCGAACTCGTCAAACATGGGAAAGTTGTTACAAATCATTCATGTAGACTTTGGTTTGTAACTGGAATTACAGACTGCGTACGAGATATCACAGGGAGTTCCTACAGGTATGTAGGAAATATCTCACAAAGATTCGGGCGATTTTCGCAAATCCGATTCTTGAGCCAGTCGCAACCCAGGCCAGGGTAGCAGGCCAAGGCCGATGCCAACGGCATCCGCTGTCAGATCCGCGAGGGAGAAATCCCGGTACGGCAGGTTGGCTTGCACCACCTCCAGTATCAGGCCGAAAGCCAGCAAGGCGGGGGCGTACCAGAGCACCGAAAGCCGCGGCCATGCCAGGCGGGTCAACAGGGTGAGCTCCAGAAAGGCAATCAGGTGATTGATCTTGTCATTGGGCGCCGCGGGGATGGGGTAGCTGTTGCTGGTGGTAGCCAGATAAAGGATCGCAGCAATGGAAACAAACAGTGCTGCCTGCCAGAGCCGTTGCATGGTCAGAATGGAAACAATAATGGAACGGATGCGGGGCATAGTGGAATCCAGGCGTCCTCGCGGGCTGTGGGAATGGTTTCGACATGATATGCTTTGCGCCCCGTTATTGTCATGGCAGCGGAGGAACACCAGTAATGCTCAAGGGTAACTTTTTTCGTGGACTGGGCTATCTGGGGGAAGGCTTCGGGCTGATTCGCCAGCCGGGCCTCCGGTTGTTTGTGGTCATTCCGCTGATCATCAACATTCTGCTTTTCGGTCTGCTGTTCTATTTTCTGGCCGAGCTGTTCACCGCCATGATCGCCGCGGCCATGGCCTGGTTGCCAGACTGGGCCTGGTTGCAGGCACTCGACTGGCTTTTCTGGCTGCTGTACGGCGTGGTGATTCTGCTGATGCTGGCCTATGGCTTTGTGATCGTGGCCAACCTGATCGGCTCTCCCTTCTACGGCTATCTGGCAGAACTCACCGAGAAACAGCTGACTGGCCAGGAAGTGTCTACGGACGATAGCTGGTCCGCCATTATCAAGGACATTCCCCGCGCGCTCTGGCGGGAGGTTCAGAAGATTGCCTATTACCTGCCCAGGGCCCTGGGCTTGTTCATTATTGGCCTGATTCCTGTGGTCAACCTGGTGGCCGCTGTGCTCTGGTTTTTGTTCAACAGCTGGATGATGGCGCTGCAGTATGTGGATTATCCGGCCGACAATCACAAGGTCAGCTTTCCGGCTCTTCGTAAACTGTTGGGCGATACCCGGCTGTCGGCTCTCGGTTTCGGCCTGCCGGTTGCCCTGGCGGCGATGGTGCCGGTGCTCAACCTGTTTGTGGTGCCAGCGGCGGTGTGTGGTGCAACGGCCTATTGGGTTCGGGAAAACGGTTCAAACACTCAGTAATCAGTCATCGGAGGTTTCTTGGAAACATCGGAATTTGTCATCGGCCAGCGTTGGGTCAGCCACAGCGATACTGCCCTGGGTCTGGGTATCGTAACGGACATCTCGGGGCGCAGAGTCACCCTGGGGTTCCCCGCTGCCGATGAAGAGCGCACCTATGCCATCGATAATGCGCCCCTGTCACGGATCGTGTATCAACAGGGCGAGGAAATAGAGACCTTTGACGGTGAGCGCTATACCGTGCGGGCAGTGGAAGAGCTCGATGGCGTTCTGGTGTACCACGCCGATGACGGTGAGAATATCCAGCCGATTTCCGAGGTTAAGCTGGCGGGCTCTGTGAACTTTTCCGCGCCCCATCAGCGCCTCTTTGCCGGCCAGTTTGACCGCAACGGTGCCTTCCGGCTACGCGTCGCCACCCTGCAGCACATGGACCGTCTGCGGGCGTCGCCGGCCCAGGGGCTGATTGGGGCACGCACCCAGCACCTGCCACACCAACTCTACATTGCCCACGAAGTAGCGCGTCGGCATGCCCCCCGGGTGTTGCTGGCCGATGAGGTAGGGTTGGGAAAAACCATTGAGGCAGGTCTGATTCTCCATTATCAGCTGCAGACCGGTCGAGCCCGCCGGGCGCTGATTGTGGTGCCCGATTCTCTGATCCACCAGTGGCTAGTGGAAATGCTTCGGCGTTTCAATCTGCGCTTTTCCATTATTGATCAGGCCCGGTACGACGACCTCAAGGCCGAAGAAGATGATGTCGACGCTCTGGTTAACCATATTTTTGGCGATGACGATGCGGTTAACCCTTTCGAGTCTGACCAGTTAGTGCTGTGTAGCCTCGACTTCCTGGTGCGCAGCGAGAAGGCCCGCAAAGATGCGGTGGCGGCGGGCTGGGATCTGATGGTGGTGGACGAAGCTCATCACCTGGCCTGGTCGCCGGAACAGTCCAGCCCGGAATACGATGTGGTTGAGCAGTTGTCCGGTGCCAGCCAGGGCCTGCTGCTGCTGACCGCAACACCGGAACAGATCGGCGTGGCGAGCCACTTTGCGCGCCTGCGCTTGCTCGACCCGGCCCGGTTCCACAATCTGGAGACCTTCCGGGAAGAAGAACAGCACTATGAAGTGATCAATCAGGTGGTTCGGCGCCTGCAGCAGGCGCCGGATACTATCTCAAAAGACGATCGGCAGGCCCTGGCCGGTTGGCTGGGAGATGAGCTGGACGAATTGCTGGCCCGGGATGATGCCCACCAGGCGGTGATCGATGCGTTGCTGGATCGTCACGGCACCGGGCGAGTGTTGTTCCGGAATACCCGGGCCGCCATTCAGGGCTTCCCGGAGCGACAGCCGTTACCGGAACCCCTGCCGTGCCCGGACCTGTATGAACACCATCAATACGGTGTCACCGGGCTGGCGCCTGAGCAGGCAGTGGATGAAGAAGACTGGCTGGCCCAGGATCCCCGGGTGAGCTGGCTGGAGAAGAAACTGGTCAGCCTGCGCCCGGCCAAGGTGGTTGTGATCTGTGCCAAAGCCAGCACGGCCATGGCACTTGAGCATTATCTGCAGTTACGGGCCGGTATTCGCAGTGCAGCCTTCCACGAACACCTTAGTCTGATTGAGCGCGACCGGGCCGCGGCTTATTTTGCCGATACAGAGCAGGGGGCACAGGCGCTGATCTGTTCGGAAATCGGCAGCGAGGGCCGCAACTTCCAGTTTGCCCACCATCTGGTGCTATTTGATCTGCCGGCCAATCCGGACCTGCTGGAACAGCGCATTGGTCGCCTGGACCGGATCGGCCAGACCGAAGCGATCCGTATTCACATCCCCTATCTTCAGGGAACCAGTCAGGAGGTTCAGTACCGCTGGTTCCAGGAAGGGCTGAATGCGTTTGCCGAGAGTTGCGCGGTGGGGGTTGCCGTTCAGGAACACGTTCATGACCAGTGGCAGCAGGCCCTGGGCGGTGACGAGAGCGAGCTGGAGCCTTTGTTGGCGGCCAGTGCAGCCGAGACGGCGCGCCTGAAAGACATGCTGCACAACGGTCGGGACGCGCTGATTGAACTGAATTCCTGTCGTGTTGATGAGGCTGAGGCGTTGATCGCCGGGATCGAGGAAGAGGAGAACGCCGCTGAAGTCCGGGACTACATGATTCAGGCTTTCGATATCCTCGGCGTTGACCTGGAAGACCATAGTGAGCACGCGGATATCCTGAAGCCTGGCGAGCAGTTCCAGGCCGGCCTGGTGGCGGAGCTTCCCGAAGACGGGCTGACCGTTACCTGGGATCGTCAGCAGGCGTTGCAGCGCGAAGATATGGCGTTCATGAGCTGGGAGCACCCAATGGTCACCGGCGTGATGGATTCGGTGAACAGCTCCGGGCTGGGCAAGGCTGCCCTGGCCAATCTTTCGGTCAAGGCCCTGCCACCGGGTACGCTGCTGCTGGAAGCCGTATTCGCGGTGCACTGTCCGGCGCCCGAATCCCTTCAGCTGACCCGATACCTGCCGGTTTCACCCCTGCGCCTGGTGGTGGATGTGAATGGCCGGGATCTGTCCAAGGCTCTGCCCCATGAACGGCTGAATGAGCTTTGCTCCAATATCCGTCGACGCACGGCCCAGGCCATCGTGCCGAAAATCCGGGCCGAGGTGGAAACCATGGTCGACCACGCCGAGACACTGGCGGAGCCGCATCTGTCTCCGCTCCGCGAACAGGCGCTGGCGAGGGTAGATGACAGCTTCATACCGGAGATTCGGCGTCTGGAAGCACTGCAGAAAGTGAACCCGGCCATCCGCAACGAAGAAATCGACTTCCTGCGCAGCCAGCTGGAGGCCGCTCGCAGTGCCGTAGAACATGCGTCTCTGGCCCTGGAAGGTATCCGGGTGATTGTCACATCGTAATGGTGCTAACCGACTGAGCGCCGGTCATTATCTGGCGAACAGACATCTGTTAGGGTAAGTTGAACGTAACGAAGTGTAGTCAAAGGGCTCCGGCACTGGCCGGAGACTCCAATCCATGGAAGACAGAGAGATCCTGAGATGACTTTGATTCTTTTTCTGGTGGCTCTGGCCGGCCTGTTGTACGTGATGCGCCGGGAATCCGGTGCCAAGCCCGCCATTGGCGTGATGGTCGTGGTGGGTGTGCTGTCCCTGTTTATGGCCTCTGGCTGGCTTGCCTTTGTACTGCTGGCTGGTGCGGCCATTACTGCTTTGGCGGGTCTGCCCCAGTTCCGGCAGAGCTGGCTCACCCCGCGGGTGTTTGCCATGTTCAAGAAGGTGGCGCCCAAGGTGTCTGACACTGAGAAAGTAGCCCTGGAAGCTGGCACCGTTGGCTGGGATGGCGAACTGTTTACCGGCCGCCCGGATTGGCACAACCTGCTGATTAACCGTCACACCGGTCTGAGTGAGGAAGAACAGGCCTTTGTCGACAACCAGTGCACCCAGGCCATTTCCATGTGTAACGCCTGGGATCTGGCGGTTGAGCGTGCCGATCTGCCCAAGGAGCTCTGGGATTTCCTGAAGAAAGAGAAGTTCTTCGGCATGATCATTCCGAAGGAATACGGTGGCCTCGGGTTTTCCGCCAAGGCCCAGACTGCAGTGCTGCAGAAGCTGGCCGCCAACGAAATGCTGATGGTCACCGTCGGGGTGCCCAACTCCCTCGGCCCGGGCGAGCTGCTGGTGAAGTACGGTACCCAGGAGCAGAAAGACTATTATCTGCCGAGACTGGCCGATGGCCGGGAAGTCCCCTGTTTTGGCCTGACCGGGCCTCGCGCCGGCTCTGATGCCACTTCGCTGCCAGACACCGGCATCGTCTGCAAGCAGGAAGTGGATGGTAAAGAAGTGGTGGGTATCCGCCTGAACTTTGAAAAGCGCTGGATTACGCTGGCGCCGGTGGCCACCGTGGTCGGGCTGGCCTTCCGGATGTTTGACCCCGACGGCCTGCTGGGCGAGACCAAAGATTATGGCATTACCTGTGCGCTGATTCCCCGGGATACCGAGGGCATGGAAATCGGCCGGCGCCATTGCCCGATTGGGTCCCCGTTCATGAACGGCCCGATCAAGGGCAAGGATGTGTTCATTCCGCTGGACTACATCATTGGTGGCCAGGAAATGGCCGGTCAGGGCTGGCGTATGCTGGTTGAATGCCTCTCGGTAGGTCGCTGTATCACCCTGCCGTCCGGTGCGGCCGGCGCCGCCGCCTATGCTGTGGGCACGGCCGGTGGCTTTACCCGAATCCGGCGTCAGTTCAATACGCCGGTGGCGGAAATGGAAGGGGTACAAGCCCCGCTGGCCCGCATTGCGGCTAAAACCTACATTGCTCAGGCGGCGGTCAATCACACCGCCAACATGATCGACCGGGGCGAGAAGCCGGCAGTACCTTCGGCCATCCTCAAGTATCACCTGACTGAGTTCCAGCGTGAAATTCTGACCGATGCCATGGATGTGCACGGCGGTAAAACGGTGACCCTTGGTCCCCGTAATTACCTGGGCATCGGCTACAGCGGTGCGGCGGTGTCTATCACCGTTGAGGGTGCCAATATCATGACCCGCAGCCTGATGATCTTCGGTCAGGGCGCCATCCGTTGTCATCCGTACGTGCTGAAAGAGCTTGCCGCGAAGGACAATGATGATATCAAGGCGTTTGATGAGGCCTTCTTTGGTCATGCCGGGTTGATCTTTGGTAATGCGGCCCGTGCCTTTACCCAGGCACTGGGGCTGGGCAAGGCTGATGTACCGTTCGACAGTGCCTCCCGCAAATATGCCCAGGCTCTGGCGCGGTTCAGCTCTGCCTTCGGCCTGTGTGCCGATGCGGCCATGACAACCCTGGGTGGTGAGCTGAAAATGCGTGAGCTGATTTCGGCACGCCTGGGTGACATGCTGGCGAATCTGTACCTGGCTTCCATGGTGCTGAAGAACTGGCACGAAACCCAGCCGGTGGACGGCGAGAAAGAGCTGATGCAGTACAGCCTGGCCTACCTGCTGCATCGCACCGAGCTGGCGCTGGACGAGTTCCTCCAGAACCTGCCGAACCGGCCGGTGGCGTTGGCGCTGCGGGCTATCACCCTGCCGCTGGGATGCCGTTGGGATGCGCCCCATGATGAATTGGCGCGCAAGCTGGCCCGTTCCATCACCACGGATACTCCGGTTCGCAACAAGCTGATGGCTGGTGCCTGGACCACCGACGGCGAAGGCACGGTGGAAAATCCGGTCGCCCGCTATAACGGTCTGCTGAAGGACTACGACAAGGCCGAGCAGCTATATCGTAAAGTCACCAAGGCTTACGCCAAGGGCGAACTGCCGATGACCGCACTGCACCCGGAAGAGCGTTTCGAGGCGGCCCTGGAGGCGGGCGTATTCAGCAAGGAGGAGGCCGACTTCATGCGGCAGTATGAAGAGGTGGTGCTGGAAATGCTCACCGTGGATGATTTCCCGTTTGACGAGTTTGCCCGTAACCGGGAAACCCTGATCGACCACAACCCGGCCTGAGGCGGCCGGGTAGCATGTGGTGGTCGGTTCTTGCAGTCAGCGTTGGCGCCGTCATTGGCGCCAACCTGCGCTGGGGTCTTGGGCTATGGCTCAATGCCAGTTATCACGCCGTTCCCTGGGGCACACTGGTTGCCAACCTTAGTGGTGGCTGGCTGATTGGCCTGTTGATGGCTTTTTTCAGCCAGAGCAGTGTGCTTTCGCCGGAATGGCGTCTGTTTGCGGTGACAGGTTTGTGTGGCGCCCTGACGACTTTCTCGACCTTCTCGCTGGAGATGTTCGCCGCGCTTCAGGAAGGCAAGTGGGGCATGGCCCTGGTCGGAATTCTGGCCCACGTGGTTGGCTCTATCCTGATGACAGCACTCGGGTTTCTGACCTTTTCCCTGGTGCGTGGGTAAGCCTGCGGGCCAGTCAGAATCTGTGGGTATCACTACCTACACAAATTATTGAAATTACGCTTGGCAAGCCCGAAATTCCAGAGTAGAGTGGGTTCGTAGGAAAGAATCAGTAAAGCAGTTCATGAATAAGACGTACCTCCGCAGTTAGTAGTGACCGTCCTGTTTTTGATCCCGCGAGTTCTGTTTTTCCGTTACACGCTGACCAGCACCCTATGAGTGTGTGGCAGCAGATAATATGATTGATTTCAGGAAGTTTAAGTATGTCTACTACTACCGGTACTGTTAAGTTCTTCAACGAAGCAAAAGGCTTTGGCTTTATCACTCGTGAAGGCGGCCCGGACGTATTCGTTCACTACAGCGCCATTCAGGGCTCTGGTTTCAAGACCCTGGCCGAGGGCCAGCAGGTCGAGTTCACCGTAACTCAGGGCCAGAAAGGTCCTCAGGCGGAGAACGTTGTTGCTCTGTAATCCCCTGAGGATTCAGCAATAACCCAAAAAAGGCAGCCGAGGCTGCCTTTTTTGTTGCCTGTTTATTCCCCGAAAATTTCCTCGTAAAAGCGCATGGTGCCCTGCCATGAGCGCCGCGCAGCCGCTTCATCATAGGCGATTGGCATGTCGAACTCTGCCGCCACCTTATCGGCATTGGGATTGGTAAAGGAATGCTTCACGCCAGGGAAGCTGACCAGCGTCAGATCCACTTCGGCATTCTGCATTTCCCGAACCAGCCCGGCCACCTGTTCCGAGGGAACCATGTCATCTGCGCCGCCTGTGTAAACCTGCACTCTTGCTTTCACCGTGCCAGCTTCGGCCTGCAGCGGGCTGCCCAAGGCACCGTGGTAGCTGACTACGCCATCCAGATCCACGCCCATGCGAGCCATGTTCAGGACCACGGCACCACCGAAGCAATAGCCCTGAGCGGCAATACGGTCCGGATCCACGCTGTCATGGTTCTGCAGAAGTTCCTTGGCTTTCAGGAAGCGGGCTTTGACCTGCTCCATATTGCGGGTCGCCTCCTGCATGAACTTCTGGGCGGTATCCGGATGGTCGGCCTGCTTGCCGGAGCCATACATATCCAGTGCGAAGGCGGTGTAGCCGGAGGCCGCCAGCTTTTCTGCCTGTTCCCGGGCAAAGTCGTTGTGGCCCCACCATTCGTGTACTACCAGCACGCCGGGGCGTTTCTGGTCGAACTCGTCGTCCCAGGCCAGGTAGCCGGTGAAGGTTTCGCCATCTACGGTGTATTCAATGGTTTCGGTCTGCATTTCGGCAAGCGCCTGTGTACTGGTCATAAAAAGAGAGAGGATTGCTGTTGGTACTGCGGTTCTGATACGGATCATCGCGTTTGGTACTCCTTGCCAGGGTTGGTGACACTTCCATGGTTACGTTGGCAGCCAGAAAACCGATGCAGGCCTGGAGGCATGCCATATTTTCAGAACTAAACGGTCTTATAGGCCAGATCTGATAAGTAAAGAGCATCAATGCCGGCTTTCCCGAATCTGATTCTTGACTATAGTTAAGAGCAGGAACGGTTTTAAGTCCGAAATGGTTCGGGCACCGTATCCACCCATACCAACAACAGCAATAAAGGGGGTGGTTTATGCTTCTGTCCCATGCGTTTGGTCTCTTCACCCACCCGGAAGATGAGTGGGTATCCATTAAGAAAGAACACGAACATCCAACTCGTCTTTATGTGGCGTACGTAGTCATTCTGGCGGCCATAGCGCCGATCTGTGCTTACATCTCGACGGCCCATTTTGGTTGGTCTATCGGTAACGAACGACTGATCAAACTCACCGAAATCAGCGCGCTCCAGATGAGTGTTCTGACTTACCTCGCCATGCTGGTTGGCGTCTTTGCCCTGGGTTATGCCATTAACTGGATGGCGAAAACCTATGGCGCCAAGGAAGAACACGTGCCCTCCAACGGCATTGCCCTGGCTGCCTATTCCTGCACTCCACTGTTCCTGGCCGGTTTCGCGCTGCTGTACCCGGTACCCTGGTTCAATGCGGTGGTGTTCCTGGCAGCGGCCTGTTATGGCGCCTGGTTGATGTACGACGGCTTGCCGATCGTCATGGGCATCGAGAAGGAGCGGGCGGTCATGTACGGAGGGGCTCTGCTCACGGTGGCACTGGTGATCCTGGTATCCACCCGAGTCGGTTCCGTCATTCTCTGGAACCTGGGGCTCGGGCCGGTGTTCGTCAGCGGCTAGCCAAAAACGTTGTTCACTCTGACAAAACGGGAGCTTCGGCTCCCGTTTTTTGTGACTGCCGTCTGCTTGCGATGCACCTGTCGGAATTTGCCACAGCCCTGTCGCAATCCGGCAACGCGTTCTTCATATCTCTGGTCTAGCTTTTCAGGCCAACCGGTTTTGGTTTCCGGGCACGATAAAAAGCATATGACGAACATGACAGGGGTGGACAATGGCTAGACTGACGAGACGGGATTTTCTGAAAGCATCGGCACTGGGTATGGGGGCGGTGGCGATTTCCAGCGGCCTGGCGGGGTGTGTGCTGGACAGCGACGACAAACGGCGGGTTGATTTTACCCATGGTGTGGCCAGTGGTGATCCGCTACAGGACAGCGTTATTCTCTGGACCCGGGCCGTGCCCGAGCGCGGCAGCAAGGTGAAAGTAGGTTGGGAAATCGCCACCGATGCGGAGTTTGCCTCGGTGGTGCGCTCAGGAACCGCCGAAACCACCGACGCCCATGATTTCACCATCAAGGTGGATGCCCAGGGGCTGATTCCGGGCCAGCGCTACTTCTACCGTTTCCGCTCTTCTGGTGCCACCTCTCCCGTAGGTGCCGCGTCTACCTTGCCGGAAGGGGCGGTAGAGCAGGTTCGACTGGCCGTGGTGTCCTGCTCGAACTACCCGGCCGGTTACTTCCACGTTTACCGGGAAGTGGCAAACCAGACGGACCTGGATGCTGTGGTTCACCTCGGTGACTATATCTATGAGTACAGCAGTGACCCGGACAGCTATGCCTCGGAAGACGCTCAGGAGTTGGGCCGTACCTTCCCGGAGAACAATAACCGGGAGTTGCTGACACTGGCCGATTACCGCCGCCGGTATGCCATTTACCGGGAGGATCCGGACCTGCAGCTGGCACATCAGCGGCTACCATTCATTGTGGTGTGGGACGATCATGAAGTGGCCAACGACACCTGGCGCAATGGTGCTGAAAATCACGATGACTCTGAAGGCGATTTTGAGCAACGCAAACTGGCTGCTCTGCAGGCCTTCTTCGAATGGATGCCGATCCGGCCGGTAATCGAAGGCAACGACGAGGCCATCTATCGCAGCTTCCGCTTTGGCGATCTGGTGGATCTGCATATGCTGGATACGCGCATTATCGGGCGCGATCAGCAACTGGATTACCTGAACTATCTTAGCGAAGCCGGCCTGAATGTGGATCAATTCACGGCCGATGTGACCGATCCAAACCGGACACTGCTGGGCGCTGAACAGCGCCTGTGGTTGCAGAACAAGCTGGCCACGTCGACCGGGCGATGGCAGGTGCTGGGACAGCAGGTGTTGATGGGGCGTATGGATCTGCCTGCTGAGTTGCTGCTGGCGATTGCCACTGAAACGTTTGACGATTTGCCGGCAACACTTCAAGAACTCGCGACATTAAAAGGAATGCAGCTGCAGGGTATGCCACTGACGGAAGAGCAGGAAGCCCGAATCGGCACAGCCGCACCCTACAATCTCGACGCCTGGGACGGCTATCAGGCAGAAAGAGAAGTCGTTCTGGGCATGGCGCGGCAACTCGACAAAAACCTGGTGGTGCTGGCCGGAGACACACATAACGCCTGGGCCAATAACCTGAAAGATATGAATGGCAACCAGGTGGGTGTGGAATTTGCCACCGCCTCAGTGTCTTCGCCCGGACTGGAGGACTATCTGGGACTGCCTGATGCCATGATTGCCGATGCGGAGCAGGGCATTGGCCTGCTGGTGGATGGTCTGGACTACCTGAACATCAATCAACGTGGTTATATGGTGGTTACCTTCACACAGGAAGAAGCCCGGGCCAACTGGTATTTCGTGGATACCGTCAAGAGCCGGGAATACACCGTTGATAACAGCCGGTCCGCGGCGCGGAAGAGCTTGCCGGGCGCCGGGAATCGAACGGTCGATCCGGTATAGCCAACCGGGCGCGGCTATACCGGCCATCGGTTTGATCTGGCGCATTGGCGGTATCGGCAGAATCCTGTGTAGTTAACCCAGGCCTTATGCAGGGAGCAGGGATATGTCAGAAGTCAGTACGTCGGGTTCAAAGGGTTCGGTGGCCAGGGGGGAGCAGTCTCAGGCCTGGCATGCCATAGCCGCAGAACAGGCGCGGGTGTTTCTGGATGCACCGGAGCCTTTGACCGACGAAAGCGCGCAGGCCAGGCTGGAGACCTTTGGTCCCAACCAGTTACCAGAGGGTAGGACGTCCGGCCCCCTGGCCCGTCTCGGGCGCCAGTTACGTAATTTCCTGATCTACGTACTGCTGACCGCAGCGGCCATCACCGGTGCCCTCGGGCACTGGGTGGATGCCGGGGTGATTCTGGCGGTAGTGATTATTCAGACCCTGGTCGGCTTTATCCAGGAGGGGCGGGCCGAGCAGGCCTTATCGGCTATCCGTCATATGCTGGCTCCCCGCGCCCGTATTGTCAGGGCCGGCGGCCAGCATCAGGTGGATGCGAGTGAGTTGGTGCCCGGGGATACCGTGCTATTGGAAGCCGGTGACCGTGTGCCCGCCGATATTCGCCTGGAAAAAACCAACAACCTCAAGATTGAGGAAGCCATACTGACCGGCGAATCCGAGGCGGTGGACAAGTCCCCCGACCCGGTGGAGGAGCAGTCGGCTCTCGGCGACCAGACAGGCATGGCGTTCTCCGGAACCATGGTGGCCACAGGCACAGCCCGGGGCGTTGTCGTGCGCACTGGTACGCATACCGAGATCGGCCGCATTTCCGGCCTGCTGGCGGATACCACAAGCCTGAAAACTCCCCTGCTTGAACAGATGGACCGGTTTGCGCGGGTGCTTTCGCTGATCGTTGTAGCCGCCGGCATTATCATCTTTTTTGGCGGACTGGCGTTCAGTGGTCTGGAATTCCGGGAGCTGTTCATGGCCGTGGTGGGCCTGACGGTGGCGGCCATTCCCGAAGGCTTGCCGGCCATTCTTACCATTACCCTCGCCATTGGGGTGCGCCAGATGGCCCGTCGCAAGGCGGTAGTTCGCCGGATGCCGGTGATCGAAACCCTGGGTGCGGTATCGGTCATCTGCTCGGACAAGACCGGCACACTCACCCGTAACGAAATGATGGTGACCACGGCCGTGACTGGCGGTGAGCGTTATGAGATTACCGGCGAAGGTTATGGTACCGACGGCAGGGTCTGCCGGGAGGGCCAGCCGGTCACTGGCGATGGGGTGCTGGCTGAGCTTGCCCGGGCAGCTGCGCTGTGTAATGACGCCAGCATCATTGGCAAAGACGGGCAGCCTTCTATCCATGGTGACCCCATGGAAGCCGCGCTGAAAGTGTTTGCCGGCAAGGCGGAATTTGATCACCTGAACAGTGCCACCGCCTGGCCGCGAGTGGATGAGGTTCCCTTCGATACCCGCATACGGTTCATGGCCACATTGCACCACGACCACCACGGCCACGGTATTGCCTATCTCAAAGGTGCTCCGGAACGGATCCTGGCTATGTGCGCGCACCAGGTGTCCCCGGATGGTGGAACCGAGTCGCTGAGCAAAGAGCACTGGGAACAGGTCATTACGGAGATGGCTTCCGAAGGTCTGAGAGTGCTGGCACTGGCGCGCAGGCCAATGGCGAAAGGCAGCCGGGAGCTGGTGGTGGAGGAGCTGGAACAGGGCGCGGAACTGCTGGGGGTGGTGGGTTTGCTGGACCCGCCCCGGCAGGAGGCTATCCGGGCTATCGAGGAGTGCCATGATGCCGGTATTCGGGTGAAGATGATCACCGGCGACCATGCCTTGACGGCCGGTGCCATTGCCCGAAAACTCGGGCTGCGCAATACCGACCGGGTACTGACCGGCAATGAGCTGGATGAGCTGGATGAAGACCAGCTCCGGGATCTGGCCGGCGAGGTGGATGTGTTTGCCCGCACCAGCCCCGAGCACAAACTTCGGTTAGTGAAAGCGCTGCAGGCACTGCACGGTGTGGTGGCCATGACCGGTGATGGGGTCAACGATGCACCGGCACTGAAGCGCGCTGATGTCGGTATTGCCATGGGCGTAAAGGGTTCGGAAGCGGCCCGGCAGGCGTCATCGGTGGTGCTGCTGGATGACAACTTTGCCAGCATTGCTGCGGCTGTCCGGGAAGGGCGCACGGTTTACACCAACCTGCGCAAAGGCATCGCCTTCATGCTTCCGATTAACGGCGGTGAATCCGTCAGCCTGATCACTGCCTTGTTACTGGGACTCACGCTGCCCATTTCCGCCTTGCAGATTCTGTGGGTGAATATGGTCAGCTCAGTGCTGCTGGCCATGACGCTGGCGTTTGAGCCGCCGGAGCCCGGCGTCATGCGACAACCGCCAAGACCCCGGGATGAATCCTTGCTGCAGGGTTTTGTGGTCTGGCGGGTAGCGTTTGTCTCCCTGCTGTTTCTGGTGGGTATCTTCGCGGCCTGGTTCTGGGTGATGCATCGCCATCAGGATCCGGTGCTGGCCAGCACATTAGCGGTCAACACCCTGGTGGCGATGGAGGTCTTTTATCTGTTTGCGGTGCGTTATCTTGATAGCGCCTCAATTACCCTGCGGGGGGTTCTCGGCACGCCCGTTGTGCTGGCAGCGATCGCGGCGGTCGTGGCGTTGCAGCTGTTGTTCACCTATCTGCCCTGGTTCCAGAGCACCTTTACCACCGCTGCTCTGAGCCTGGAGCAGCTGGCATTTTCCGTGGTGGCCGGTGTCGTGGTCCTGGTGGTGCTGGAGCTGGAAACCGCGATACGCAACCGGCTCAAGGCAGCCCGCGGGTAATCACTCCCGGATCCCCCCGGCCCTCCACAGCGGCCAGTTCGGCGCTGGAAAGCCATTCTCCGGGAGGTTTGTCCATCACCTCGGCGCAGGCCGCCAGGGCATGGCCCCATGAGCAGCGGTTGGCGAACAGCATGCCTGCTTCATTCAGCGTGCCGCCCCGGTTGATATAACCCAGCACCCGGGATTGTCCGGGTTGCGGGAACAGTGTGTGCAGGTGTCCGCGGAACACTTCCGGCCGCATATGGGTCAGGGCGACCCGCCGGTGCATGCGATGAGGGAAAAGGCGCTCACGCTCAAACTCGGTCAGGCAGGAGGCCGCTTCCATCGGATCCCGGGGTTGGCGGAAGCGCCCGGGTTCCTGCAGGTAGACCAGCCGGAACGGTGTGCCGGTCTCGCGCAAACGTTCGCAGGCCCGTATGGCCTCGGAAAGCTGATAGGCGCCGTTGGCAATCAGCAGCAGGGGCTCCTCGCCAGCCGAGGTATCCTCGTCCACCACCAGGGCGCCATGTCGGGCCAATGCTTCAGCTTCGCTGCCATTGAACACGCACGGGCGCTCCCGTTTCGGGATAACGAGGCAACTGATGCGGCCCCGCTCCCGGTAAACCGATGGCAGAATCGCCAGGGCGCTGTTGTAGTCAGCCGGGAAAATCACCCGGGAGACATCGCTCATTTCTCCCAGTAAAGCCTCACAGAAGCTGGTGTCCTGGTGGGATTGCTCGTTCTTGCCGTTTTCCCATGTGTGCGAGGTGGCAATCACTGGCAGTCCCAGCCATTGGGGTGGCCGGCCCACTTCTTTCTGATGTCGGGCGAAGATCAACTCCTGGCGGATAGCGCCGAGCATTTTCACGCAGAAGGCTTCGTAGCTGGCCACCAGATTCAATCCCGCTTTATTGGCCAGGCAGGCAGAGACGACCGCCTCTTCATTCAGTGCCGTAATGATCTTGCCGTGTACTGACTCGGCCTCGTTCTCCGGGTCGTTCACGCGGTGCTTGAGGCTGTCGAGCACGCCTTTGAGTCGATTGCTGGCGAGTTCGTCCGGGTTGCCGACCCGGGGCCGGAGTTCCGGGTTGTCCGCGACCAGAGCCTTGAAGAATTCATCAACGGCAGTCATGGGGGAACATTTGTTCTGAGCCCAGGGCAAAACCGGAATGGCAGGTTCCGAGGGGCGGCGAAGCGCCAGCGGGTGATCCCGCTCAAGTGGCCGGCCCTGTTGGCTGTGTTCATTCAGCTCAGATACCGCCAGGTTCAGCTCCTGCGGTTTTACCCATAGCGGCGTTGCATACTCATTGAACAGCTCCCGGGATCTGGCATCCATGCGTGGATTGCCCGGCAGAGGCAGATTGTGAGCTGCGTTTTCTCCGGCGCCATAGAAACCATAGCCTTTCACGGTCTCTGCGATACCGTAGGGTATGCGAACCGGGTAGCTGGTCTCACCTTGTTGCGCGGCGGCGCCATGGGCTGCAAGAGCCTGCTCCATGTCGTACATGGCGCAGACAAAGGCGGCGGGGTCACGGCCGTCGAATCGTACCGGATCAAAACCCCGGTGTTGCAGGTGCTGCTCAAACCGTTCCAGACCTTCACGGGTACCAAGCTCGGTTCGTTGTTCAATGCGCCGGCCATTGGCGATCATCACCGGCAGGACCAGGCCGCAGTCCTCGGCCCGCCACCATCGGGGTATCCAGTCACTGCCGCGCTGCTCTTCAGCGGCGCCATCGGAGAGAAAGGCTACCAGGGATTCCCCGGGCAGCGGCATATGGGCGTACTGCAACTCGGCAAACCCGAGATAGCCACCTTCGATAATGCCTCCGGCGGTGTGGGGGTTCACGTGGCTGCCCAGGGGCGCAGCCATGGTACCGTCCGGTTTCTGGCGATAGCTGTAGAAGTCGGAGGCCAGCCGCGACAAGCCCTCGGGTGCCAGGTAACGGGTGCGTTGCTCGGGATGCAGATTGCCGGTCAGCACGTTGAGGGCATCCACGGCGGCCACGCAATGCCCTTGCCCCATCAGCCAGCTGCGGGTTGTTCCGGTCAGATTGTTGAGGGCCAGATAGGCCGCGTAGGCGGGCACCATGTTCAGGGCGCCTCCGGTATGGCCTTCCGGTGAGGCCTTGAAATCCTGGGCAGCCAGGGGCGCACCGGCAATGTCCACCCGGTTGCAATAGGTCATATGTACCACCAGCCACAGGCCGGCGCTGGTGAGCCGGTCCAGGGCAATCAGCTTCCGGTAAACCGTGTCTTCATCCGGTTGGTGCCCGGCGCTGACCAGTTTGCTGGCCAGTTCCCGGACTCTGGCGGAGGTCTGTTCGGAGTGCCGGATAACGCCATAGCCCTGCTGCCAGCACTGGAAGGCTGAGCCTGGTGTTGCCTCGTTGGGCGCCGGAGCTTGTTCAATTGGCGATGACATGACGGCCTCCATGGCTGATGAGTGTGAAAGAAGTGTAAAACGGACCGCGGGCAGCCCCCTTGATGCAGGTCAGTCGTATCTGCATCTTTTAGCATGCACTGAGCTGGTGCTGTATCTCGGGGGGAGGGTAGGATTGGGTGATGTCGGCAGTTAACGGTTTCTGTGCTCCAGGCTGAACGGGCGGCCCCAGTAATAGCCCTGCCCATGCAAGCCCGGGAACTGGTGTAGCCAGAGGGCGATGGTTTCGTCTTCCACGCCCTCGACCACCACATCCAGATCCAGGGCTGTGCCCAGTTCCAGGGCCGCGCGCAGGATTTTCTGTCTCGACGGGTAATCCAGCACACCCTCCAGGAAACTCCGGTCGATTTTCAGCTCATCCAGCTCGAACTGTGCCAGGGCTCCGAGTGAGGAGTGGCCGGATCCGAAGTCATCCAGTGCAATCCGGAAGCCCATCGCGCTCAGGGTTCGGATGGTACTGCGGGCCGTGTCCGGATCGGTCATCATGGCGGTTTCAGTAATCTCCAGGCTGACATTGGCCGGTTCCAGCTTGTGCCGTCGAACGATGGCACCGGCTTCCTCGTGGAACAGGCTGTGGGCCAGATCCTTGGCGGAAATGTTCACAGCTACGGTGATATCGCGGCCATACTGTTCACGGAGCTGGTGACTGTCCCTGCAGGCACGGTCCAGCACCCAGAGTGTAACCGTGTGAATGATCCCCACTTCCTCGGCCAGGGGAATCCACTGGCTGGGCGATATCCTGCCGAATTCCGGGTGCTGCCAGCGAATCAGGGCTTCCAGTGAGCCAATCCGGCCATCGCGGATGTTGATCTTGGGCTGGTACTCCAGCCACATTTCGCCGGAACGCAGCGCTTGTTCCACATCCAGCATCAGCATTTGCTGGCGGTATTGCCATTCGGCAATGGCCGGATCATAAACCACCAGCGGCAGGCTTTCGTCCAGTGAAGCAAAGCCGGCACAGGCGAGTACGCCGGCCGGTTCCGCACCGTGTTCCGGGGCGTGGGCGACGCCAACCGAGGCGGCCCAGGAAAATGAAAAACGGCCTTCTCGGAAATTTTCGGATAACCAGCGGCTGATGGCCTGCAGGCGTTGTCTCTCCAGCGCCTCGTCGGGGTGGCGCAACAGGGCAAAGGCATGGTTGACGGTATCCAGGGTAGCCACGCTGTAACCGTTGATCATGACCAGTTGATCGCCCACCGTTTGCTTGAGATACCGGTTGAGTTGCCGGAGATACTGCTTCAGGAGCTCTTCTGCGGCACGGTAGCCCAGGGCCTGTTCCAGTTCATTGAACCGGGCCAGGCGGATCATGCACAGGGTGTAGGGCGTTTTATGGCAGTCCAGAGCGCCCAGGGTTTCCTCCAGCATGGGCCGATTGGGCTTGCCGGTTACCCTGTGGGTTTTCAGTAAACGGTCATAATCACGCTCGATGCTGGCCCGAAGTTTCTGTTCCTCCTGCACCCGTATGTCTGAGCTCATGCGTTTCTTGCGTTCTTCCAGCAGCAGTTTGCCCACACCACTGGTCAGGATCAGAGACCCGGTTGCGGCACCCAGGAAAAAGGCGGAGTCGGTCAGCGCATTTACGGGCAACCAGCCAACGGTACGAAGCGATGAGGTGACAGCCCCGATCACGATCGCCAGTACCGACAAGGCATAGTAGCGGGCCTAAACGTGGCTGTTCAGCTGGCGCAGGCTCAGGGCAAAGATGAACAACCCGCCGATGGCGCTGCTCATCAGGAAAGCGTGTTGTCCCAGGAACTGGAACCCCAGAGGTGCAGCCAGGAGGTGCGCTCCGGCAAGGAGGCTGAAGGCCCGGAGTATCCGGGCCTCAGTGCGGGCCAGCTGGAGAAAATGCGGGGTAAATTCGCAAAGCGCGATCAGACACAGGGGCAGACTGATGTTGAGCAGGGCGTTGAGCTCTGGCAGCGCCGGCCAGATCAGCCACAGCCCCAGGCCGTCCATCACCAGCTGACTGTAGATAACGCTGATCATCAGCACACTCAACCAGGCCAGTCCCGGTCGGCGAAGCTTGGCGACGATGCTGAGGTTGAGTAACAGGGCAAACACCAACAGGCCGGTGACAAACGATTTCCAGGCGGTGATGGCAGTGCCAGCACCGAGCGCCTCAGCGCTGTCTGACAGGGTGACCGGCAACAGCACCGGGCCGCGATTCTGCACTTCCATCAGCAGGGTGGTGGTGCCCGGTTGCAGCGTGACCGGCCAGACCCACTGCGGCAACGCCAGGTAGCGTTGATCGAAGGGATATCGATCGCCCATCGCAGGCAGGCGTTCAATCTGGCCGTCCGGGTGAATCAGGGCCGGCTGCAGGTGATCCAGGTAGGGTGCGGGCACCGTCACCTGGCTGGTCGCAGGTTCTGACGCCGGGTTCTCAAGTGTCAGCCGGAACGTGGCGGGCTTGTAGGGGTAGCCGATTCCGGAATAGCCGGTATCCGTGCGGCTCCAGGCTTGGGATTGCCAGAGTTTGTCTTGCAGTACTTTGCCCAGAGGGTGGATCAGATATTCGATCTGGCCAGTGATCCGGGGGCCGGTTGCGGAGCTGTCGGTTTGAACCGAAGGACTGACCGACAGGGTCGGCAGTTCCTGCCAGAAGGTGGTGGCAAGTCCGTACGTGATGGCCAGGAGAAGGATGACAAACGGAAATGACTGGTGCAGCCACGCCGGTAATCTGCCCGAGCGGGTTTCCCTGGAGAGAGTCTGGCCGAGCGACGGAGAGTCCATCCTGAACGCATCCTGAAACTGAAAAGCGGCACCGTTACACTCTGGTTACAATGATTAACGATATGTAACGAATTGATTTGACTAATATTTTACATGAATTTAAGGTTTTTTGCATTTGCTGTTTAAAACGCATGATTGAAAATGAGACCTGCGCCCGGCCCATGTGCGCTGATATAGTTCGCGCTATCGATCAATTCCCAGTTAAGGCCTGAGAGGCAGGTAGTTCACCATGCGTTACTCCGTATTTCTCACTGTTGTCGTCTTTCTCCTGGCGGTGTCCTGCCAGAGTGCTGCCAGTCCGGAGCGGGTTCCGAACCTGGCGTCGGTGCAGGCAGCTGTGGCGGAGGTTGGCCAGGAGGGCTTGCTGTTCGGGAAGCATGCCGATCGTCCGGTACCTGTGGCGTCGATCACCAAACTGATGACCGCACTTGTGGTGGTGGAATCCGGACAGGACATGGACGAGTGGCTGACCTTCGAGAAGCGTCATGTCGAGGCTGCTGCGAACGCCTGGAGCAGGATCCGGGTGGGCTCTCAGCTTCGGCGCCGCGACGTGCTGCGGATTGCCCTGATGTCATCCGAGAACTTTGCTGCCTACACTCTGGCACGTACTTATCCCGGCGGCTTTGACGGTTTTGTGGCCGAGATGAACGCCAAAGCCAAAGCCCTGGGGATGCTTCAGACCCGATTTGTTGACCCGACCGGTCTCTCTACCGGCAATGTGTCCACGGCAGCGGATCTGGTGATCCTGGCACGTGCTGCGCTCAAGCATCCCGAAATTCGTGAAGCCTCGACCACCGGCTACTACCGGGCCGAGTTCCGCAAACCCCGGTACAGCCTGTCGTTTGGCAATACCAATGCGTTGGTGCATCGGGACAGCTGGGGCGTGAGCCTGAGTAAAACCGGATACCTGACAGAGGCGGGGCGCTGTCTGGTGATGGTGTCGGAGATGAACGGAACGCCGGTGATCACGGTTTTGCTGGACTCTCTGGGTACCCGGTCTCCGATGGGGGATGCCGGCCGAATCAAGCGCTGGCTTGCCACGGGCCAGCCAGGGTCGGTGGCTCCGGCCGCGAAGCGTTATGCACAGGAAAAAAATGCAGCCCTGATGGCGGCAGAGGCGAAACAGTCTCGGACCACCACGGCGTCCTCACAATAAAGGAACAGTTCAGACCATGATTGAGATACTGACCACCGGTGGCACCATCGACAAGGTCTACTTTGATGCCAACAGCAAGTTTGAAATCGGGGACAGCCTGTTGCCGGAACTGTTGACGGAATCCAACATCCATGACGGCTATGAGGTTCGCCCCCTGATGCGCAAGGACAGCCTGGAACTGACCGATGCGGACCGTCAAACCATTCTGGCCGCAGTCAAGGCCTCGGCCAGCCAGCGTATCCTGATTACCCATGGCACCGATACCATGGCGCAGACCGCCGAGGTACTGAAATCGGTAGCCGATCGCACGATTGTGCTGACGGGCGCCATGCAACCTGCGCGCATGCGGCGCAGCGATGCTACCTTCAACGTTGGCTTTGCCTGGGCTGCGGTGTCGCTGTTACCGGCGGGGGTCTACATTGCCATGAATGGTGAGGTGTTTGAGGCAGGTTCGGTGCGGAAAAATCTGGAAGCCCAGAGGTTCGAGCGCGCTTAGGTGGGTGGTGGTCACTCGGTCACTGAGCGGATTTCCTGAGGTGTCAGAGCCCGGAATTCACCGGGCGCCAGATTATCGTCCAACTCGATACTGCCGATGCGAAAGCGGTGCAGAGCCTCAACACGATTGCCAACGGCGGCCAGCATTCGTTTAACCTGGTGGTAACGGCCCTCGCTGATGGTCAGGTCGATGACCTTGTCGCTGTGTACACGGACCTCGGCGGGCCTGGTCGCCGTGGTTTCACCGTTTAGCATGACGCCTTTTTCAAGCGCCCGGCGGGCCTCGTCCGGGATAGCCTCGGCCAGCCAGACCCGATAGCTTTTGCGGCATTCCCGCCGGGGTGATGTGACCGCATGGGACCATTGGCCATCACTGGTCAGCAACAGCAGGCCAGTGGTGTCCTTGTCCAGACGCCCTGCCATATGAACCCGACTGGCCAGATTACCGGGCAGCAGGTCGAGAGCGGTTGGCTGACTGCTGTCAGTGGTGGCACTGAGCACCCCGGCGGGTTTATGCATCATCAGGTAGATATCGCCAGGTAAGGTAACCGGCGTACCGTCAAGATGAACAGATTGTTCGGCCTCCACCCGGCGGTTGGCTTGCCGACAAGTTTCTCCGTTCACCTTCACACGCCCCGCCGACACCACCTTTTTTGCCTCCTTGCGGGAAAGTTCTGTAGCGTTCGCCAGATACTGGTCCAGCCGCATCAGCAAGAGCTCCCCTGGTTGGGAACGGATAGGGTCGCCAGGCACAGTACCGGCACCTGGCCGGTCATTCGATCCCACAACAGGGGCAGTGCGGCCCGGTTAAGCGCCGGGCGGGGCAGACGATCGCTGGCCAGCGGCTGCAGTCCGTCTTCGGCGGTTTCAGCCAGGATGAAGGTGAAAGGGTGAGCGCCGGGTATGCCCAGCCGGATATCCGTTGCGGTTATCTGGGTGCCGTTCTGCTGGTAGTCGAGAAAACCACCGGTAAACCATTCCAGTCGCCGGGCTTCCGGCAGCTCGGCGACAAGGCGGGCAAGCTCTGGTTGCCGAGGGAAGCGCTCCAGCACCAGCTCACCGCTGGCATCAAGAAAGCCGGTCACCACTTCGATTCTTTGCTCTGCACTGACCGCCGTGGCACGCCACAGTACAGTGTTGAATGGCATCGGTTGAACCATCAGGGCTGCCTGCTCCATACCGGCGTTCGCCAGCGCTGGTCGCACCCGCTCGGTGATGATCTGTTGTGCAACCAGGGTCCAGCCGAGATAAAGGCTGGAAATAAGCAATCCGGCGGCAACGGTTCTCGACGCTGGCGGTCGATACAGAAAGGCCAGGCATCCTGCCAGCAGTGGCAAGGTATAGAGCGGATCAATGATAAAGATACTGTTGATCGCCACGGGCGGGCCAATGGGCCAGAACAGCTGGGTGCCGTAGGTGGTAAAGGCATCCAGCAACGGGTGCGTGATCAGGATCAGGCCAACCAGTGCCAGCCATCGCTGATAGGAAATGAGCGGTTTCCAGCGCCACAGGCCCCAGGCGATAAGCAGAGACAGTGGTGCCAGAATAAACAGAGAGTGGCTGAACCCCCGGTGCTGGGTAAAGTTGGCAACGGCTGTGCCATAGTCGATGACCACATCCAGGTCGGGTAATGTGCCGAGCAACGCACCGGTAAGAAGGGCCGATCGCCCCAGGGTTTTGCCGGCAACCGCGCCCGCAATGGAAGCGCCAAGGGCGGCCTGTGTGATGGAGTCCATAATGTCCCGATTCGTGGTAACTGGGTGATACCAGTATTATGCGCGGATTCGGGATTCAGATCACGGGAGGTAGGAATCGCCGGCAGCACAGGGTACTGCCGGCGAAGAGGGGATTGCTCAGACCTTACGGCGGCGCGCCAGTCCCAGGCCGGCCAGGCCGAGGCCCAGCAGCGCGAGAGTACCGGGTTCCGGAACGGAGCGAACGTTCAGCTTGGCCAGCAGATCGACAGAGGTTGCCTTGCCTTCCTGGGTTTCAATTTCATTCAGGCCATTGGCAAAGCCAAGCAGAGACAGAGAATAGATGTTGGAGCCGAACTGGAACTCGGAACTCTCGATCATGTTGTCAAGAATAACGACATCATCAACGTCCTGTTCGACGCTCCAGCAGAATACCCACCAGCATTCCTGACCGACATTCGGTGTTTCGTTGTGAATGAAGTCAAAGGTATAGGGGCCGGTTACCGTGTTGTTGCTTACCGTTGTGGAGAAGGTGGCGAATACATCCAGGCTCACGCCGGTGATGCTTTCACCGGTAATCCGGTTGTTGAAATGTGTAAAGGTTCCCAACACAAATGGGTCGTTTGAGGTGATGGTTTGTGGCAGATTGGCCGGTCCCTGAAAGCTGAAGCCACTTTGAGGTCCATTTGAGCATGTCTGCCACCACCACGGACCAGAGCAGGTCTTCTCGCCAGTGCCTCATTGGAGTGTATCCGTACCAACGCCTTGAATGTTGCTGCCATTGCTTGGTGTACCCCAAGATCCTGATACAGAATCAAGATCGACCGGGAAGGCCCAGGCAGTTGCGGCGAATCCAAAAGTGACCGCCGCTACGATTCCTTTCATTAATTTAAGCATTGTTCACACCTTACTGCTCACAGTTGTAGGATTGCCTGGAAATGGCCAGGCGCTGCTAAGGTGTGTAGCTAAATGCGTGCCAATATTTTTTGTCTAAGAAATACAATCCCTTATAGTTTATCGCTTCTTTAAGTGTAAAAAAGTTCGACGTTTTCATGAGCCGCTGTAAACCCCGAGAGCCGCTAATACCTGTTCTGATGGAAAGCCGTCAGCCACCAGGCCTTCCGCTTTCTGGTACGCGCGTATGGCCTTGCGGGTGTTGGAGCCGAGGATGCCATCGGGTTCGCCGCTCGGGTAGCCTTTGTCATTCAGTGCCTGTTGAAGCTCCAGCACCTGATTCCGTGACAGCGCGGGCTGATCCTCTGGTGGTGGGTTCTGAAGCTTTCCGGCGCCGGCAATCCGGTCTGCCAGATGGCCAACGGCGATGGCGTAGAACTCGGACCGGTTCCAGCCCATGATCACCCGGAAATTACTGTAAACCAGGAAGGCCGGGCCCTGGTGGCCGCTGGGCACGATCAGGGCCGCCTCAATGGGCTCGTTGGCCAGGTGGTTACCGAAGGCATCGGTGATGCCCATCTTGCGCCAGTCTGCCAGGGGCAGACGGCGACCATCGGCCAGACTGAAATCAAAGTTGTCGGGTAATAGCACCTCCCGCCCCCAGCGATAGTCGCCATCCCAACCCATGGACTGAAGAAAACGACCGGCAGACATCATGGCGTCTGGAAGGCTGTTCCAGAGATCCCGGCGCCCATCACCATCGGCGTCGACCGCGTGTTTCAGGAATACCGTCGGCATGAACTGAACATGGCCCATGGCACCGGCCCAGGAACCTTCCATCTGGTCAGCCGGAATGGCGCCTTCGTCAATAATGCGCAATGCGGCGATCAACTGTTCGGTGAAAAAGCTGCTGCGCCGGGCATCGCAAGCCAGGGTGGCGAGGGCGCTGGGCACCTGCATCTTGCCGAAGTAGCTGCCATAGTTGGTTTCCAAGCCCCAGAATGCCGCCAGATAGGGCGCCGGAACGCCGGTTTCCGCGGTCACGCGGTTCAGGAGTTCACGGTGTTCGGCCAGCAATTCCCGGCCTTTGCCGACCCGGGTGTCGTTAACCCGTCGGTTCAGGTAATCGGCAAAGGTGGTGGTAAATTCGGGCTGTCTCCGGTCCAGCTCAATCACTCTGTTGAGGTGCACCACGCCGGCCATCACCGACTGCACCGTGGATTCACGCACACCGGCGGCGACGGCTTTCTCTCCGAGTGCCTGTTTGCACTGCTCAAACTCCGGTGTGTTGGTTGCTTCGGTTTCTGCCCTGGCAACCAGCGCCAGCGTGCTCAGGGAAATCGCCACCAGGGAGCGGCGAATGGCAGTCCGGAAGGTCAGGTCGGGCACGGGAATCCTCGCAATAGAGTCATAAAGGCATTGGCTGCCATGTTAGCGCGTTTTCCGTGTTGGAAAATACCGCCATAACCTACAGTGTCGCGTGTTTTTTCGGTTGGGAATCTACTTATCGCCCTCCGGTTTTGTCGTCTTTTTGTAGCACTCCGGTCACGTCAAGACCGGGATGTTCTATAGTTGGAGCATGAGTGGAATCCGGAGCAGATGTCGTTATGGCAACACTGAAGGCGCTGGTCGTCGATGACGCCAGTTTTGTAAGAGATCTGGTGAAACGGACAGTGCGCCAGCGCTTTCCCGTCATTGAAACCACGGACGCCCAGAATGGCCGGCGGGCCCAGTCCCTGATGTCCAGAACCAGTTTTGACCTGGTGTTGTGTGACTGGGAAATGCCGGAGATGTCCGGGCTGGAGCTGCTGCAGTGGATGCGCCAGCAACCGCAGTACCAGAAGGTGCCATTCATCATGATCACCAGTCGCGGCGACAAGGATCATGTGATTGAGGCGGTCAAGGAAGGGGTGTCTGAATACCTGGGCAAGCCTTTTAGCCCGGAGGGGTTGAGCAAGAAAATCATCAAGGTGATGGGCCGCCGCCTGAAGGACGCCATGGATCGCAGCGGCAAATCACTGGAAGGGCCGGCGGATGCGTTCAAGGAATCCGCCACCCTGCTCACCCAGAAGCGGGAGGCGCCGGCGCCAAGGCCTGAAGCCTCAAAGCCTGAACCCGCGGCTGATAACCCGCTGCTGAATGCTGGTAGCGCAAAAGCGGCTGCAGGCAAGCCTCAGGCCCGTGGTGCCATGAGTATGGCATCTGTAAGGTTTTCCGACAGTACCCTGAAGTCGGTGGTCAAGGACATAAACCTGACGGAAGTGCGGGTGATCGCCAAGCGGGATCAGGAATTCCCGGGTATTCTTGATCAGGCCGTGGTGGATATCGACATGGGGGATGGCCAGATGGCTCGCCTGAACGGCTACGTGCATCAGTTGCAGGCGGTGGATAAGCGCCAGGATACCGACTTTGTCAGTGTCACTATTCGTTTTGTCGATGAAGACCCGAAGAAGCTGGAGGACCTGTCACGGTTCGTGGCCAGGTTCCGGGCCTCAAACCGTTAACTGAGGGTGTCTCAGTCCTCCGGGACTTGCTCGGGAATCCGTTCGACCAGGCGCTCCCTTGGAAAATGGCAGATAAACTCGCTGCCTTCGCCGACTTTGCTGCGAATTTCCAGGTTGCCGTCGTGATTGATCAGCACATGCTTGACGATAGCCAGGCCGAGGCCGGTTCCGCCGGTGTCCTTGTGGCGGCTGGGGTCGGCGCGATAGAACCGTTCGGTCAGCCTGGGGATATGGATCGGATCAATGCCGATGCCGGTATCCTTGACGGACAGATGGGCGCCTTCGCGATTGGTGCTCCAGGCAACTGTGATGGCTCCGCCGGCCGGCGTGTATTTCACCGCATTAAACACCAGGTTGGAAAATGCACTGCGTAGCTGGCTTTCATCGCCCTGCAGCAGGCGGTGGTCACTGATCTGAACCGTGATCTGGTGGCCCTTGTCGCCGCTCAGGGCCCGGGCATCATGACAGATCTGGTTCAGCAGGGCGTCGACATCGGTCAGCGTGTCATCCACCGTATGCTCGCCGGTTTCGATACGGGACAAGAGAATCAGATCTGTGATCAAGGCCTCCATCCGGGAGGCCTGTGCCGCCATGGTATTGATAGCCCGGCGCCACTTGGCAGGCAGCTCATCACCATGATCCACCAGGGTTTCAAGGTAGCCACTGATCACGGTCAGCGGTGTGCGCATTTCATGGGAAACGTTGCCGACAAAGTCGCGCCGCATTTGTTCAAGCTGATACAGCCGGGTGACATCCTTGGCCACGATCAGGCGGTCATCGTCGCCGAACAGGCTGATCTGGATCTGCAGATGGATGTGGGGCTTGGCTGGCGAGTTGATTTCCAGGGGCTCGCGGTAATCCCGGGTATCGAAATAGGCCTTGAATGCCGGGTTGCGGATCAGGTTATGGATGTACTGACCCTGATCGGTGCTGCGGCGGAAACCCAGCAGGTATTCGGCTGAGCCGTTCCACCACTCCATGGCGCCACGGGCATCGGTCATGATAACGCCGTCGCGCATGGCGTTGGTGGATTCCTGAACCCGGTTGATACGGGCCCGCAGGCGATCCTGGGTCATCAGGTGGTTCTGGTTCAGCTTGTGCAGGCTGTCGAAGATATCACCCCACAAGCCGATGCTCTGGGGCGCTTCGTCGGAAGCGCTGGGGTTTCCCAGCCACTGGTAAAGGCGCCGGGCCTGGACCAGGGTCCACCAGAGATAGGCAACAAGCCCCACCAGCAACCCGTAGAGCGGCTCGCCGAAATAGAACCCCACCAGTGTGGTGCCTGCGAGCGCGGTGATGATCAGTCTCAGGTAACGGGACCAGTTGTGTTGCATCCACTACTGCCTTGTCGTGTTGCCGGCGCTGATGCCGTGATCGCCGGACGATGAGGGGCGGTCCGGGGCTGTCGTCAGGGAGTAAATCAGGCCACTTTGGTGGAAAACCGGTAGCCCGTTCCCCGCACGGTCTGAATCAGATGATCGTACCTGTCTCCCAGCGCCTTGCGCAGGCGGCGGATGTGAACGTCGACGGTGCGTTCCTCGACATACACGTTGCCGCCCCACACCTGATCCAGCAGTTGAGACCGAGTATAGACCCGTTCCTGGTGAGTCATAAAGAACTGCAGCAGGCGGTACTCGGTCGGGCCCATATTAATGGCACCGTCGGCCGTGGTCACACGATGGCCGACCGGGTCCAGGGTCAGACCATCCACTTCGATGGGGCTGTCGACACCCGGCGGTGTGGCACGACGCAGAACCGCTTTCAGGCGGGCTACCAGCTCACGTGGGCTGAACGGCTTGGTGATGTAATCGTCGGCACCGACTTCCAGGCCCTGAATCTTGTTATCCTCTTCCACCTTGGCGGTCAGCATGATGATAGGGATATCGGCGGTGGCCTCTTCTTTCTTCAGCCGGCGCGCAAGTTCGACACCGCTGGTGCCCGGCAGCATCCAGTCCAGCAGGATCATGTCTGGTTGCTTGTCGATAATCAGGGCATGGGCTTCACGGGCGTCCGCTGCCTCCAGGTAGTCGTAATCCGCCATTTCGAGCGCGACCGCAATCATTTCACGGATAGGCGCTTCGTCATCGACGATCAGGACAGTTTTTCCACTCATATGCATCAACCTGTGTCAGACCTCGGGAGTTCTCTGATCAGAGGTGCGAACACACTCCCTTGTAATGTTGCCGAGTCATTACAACGCGTCTTTGTTACAAGTATATGACATGGGCGGGTAGTCAGAACGCCAGATCCAACGCCAGCCCCAGAAACACTGCAAAGCCGGCCCAGTTGTTATTGAGAAATGCCTTGAAGCATCCTTCCCGGTTCCGCTCCCTGGCCAGGTACTGGTGGTAGACGAAGAGCGTGGCCATGGCCACAACGCCGAGATAATAGAAGGAGCCCAGTTCCGCCCGCTGGCCCACCATCACCAGAATCACCACCACCATGGTCTGCAGCAGAGCGATGATCGCCCGATCTGCATCACCAAACAGGATGGCTGTCGATTTTATGCCGACTTTCAGGTCGTCATCCCGGTCGACCATGGCATAGAGGGTGTCATAGGCGACCGTCCAGAGCACGTTGGCGGTAAACAGCAACCAGGTGAGCTGACTGAGCTGGTTGGCCTCAGCTGCCCAGGCCATGGGAATGGCCCAGGAAAAGGCGGCGCCCAGAAACAGCTGGGGCAAATGGGTGTAACGCTTCATAAACGGGTAGATAAAGGCCAGCAGTGCACCACCGAATGACAGATACAGGGTCAGGGTGTTGGTGAACAGCACCACCATCAGAAACGACACCAGGCATAGCCCGGCAAACAGGGCGACGGCTTCCCAGGCACGGACCCGGCCGGCGGTGAGCGGGCGATCCTTGGTGCGTTTGACGTGGCGATCCCAGTCCCGGTCGGCAAAATCGTTGATGGCGCAGCCCGCGGCCCGCATGAAAAATACGCCCAGGGTGAAGATCAGCAGGTTGGCAAATGACGGGGTCCCCTCGGCCGCCAGCCAGAGTGCCCAGTAAGTTGGCCACAGCAGCAACAAAGTGCCGATCGGACGGTCGATGCGCAGCAGTCGTGCGTAATCCGCCAGGCGGGCATGAACATGGGTGGGCAGGGCGTTCTGCAACATAGGAGCTGGTATCCGCTTGTTGATGCGTGAGAGTGCACCCGATTATAGCCAGCGGCAGCGGTAGGGTTAACCCTGGTTGTGAGACTGGTATAGCCGGGGTAACAGGTATTCCCCCACCAACAGGGCGCAGGAACCCCGGTGGAACAGGGATCTGCGGGCAAGGCGAGGGTGGCCGTTGCTGCGGACTTTGCAGAGCCCTGTTTCCAGTGGCCCCCGCTGCCACTCGGGGCTGCTGAACAG
The DNA here is from genome assembly GCF_042763285.1 of Marinobacter sp. LM1. Taxonomy (NCBI): domain Bacteria; kingdom Pseudomonadati; phylum Pseudomonadota; class Gammaproteobacteria; order Pseudomonadales; family Marinobacteraceae; genus Marinobacter; species Marinobacter sp. LM1. Next base: position 3,980,104 of record NZ_CP114373.1, on the reverse strand, counting down.
ATAGGCGCCCAGTGGCTTGTTGCCAAGATTGCGCAGGCGGCGGCCGTGGCCGTGCAGGCAGTTCTGTGGAATAACCGTTCGAGCCAGCACCCACGGGCGGCCGTCACCGCACAGGCGAACTTCCCTTACCCAGGCAAGCTGGCGCGGTGCCAGGTTCAGGCGCTTCGCTTCTTCAGGGGTTGGGGTTGAAAAACCTTCCCTGAGAATTTCAACGTGAAAGCGTTCCTGGCATTTTTGCTGCAGTGCCCGGGTAAAGGAACCTTCTACCATCAGCCAGTAGCGGGCCGGGCCATGAACCTCAGGACAGTAAAGGCCGGCCGCCGCCAGCGACCGGTACCAGAACGTGGGAGGTATGCTCAGCTCGGGGGGCTGGTCACAGTCCTTTAACGGCATAGATTCCCGGAGCGTTGCGCCAATAGCCTTTGTAGTCCATGCCATAGCCGAACAGGAATCGATCCTCAACGTAAAGGCCGGTAAAGTCTGCCTTCAGGCCGGGGCGCGCCTTGCGATCGTGCTCCTTGTCTACCAGCACCGCAGTCAGAACCTCGCTGGCGCCATGGGCCAGGCAGTAATCTGCGATGGCGCACAGCGTCGTACCCTCGTCCAGGATGTCGTCGACGATCAGAACCGTGCGGCCTTTCATGTCGGCTTCCGGCTGAAGCTTCCATTCCAGAATGCCGCCGGTGGTCTCCTGGCGGTAACGGGTGGCGTGCAGATATTCGGCCTGAACCGGAAACTTCAGTCGTGGCAAGAGCTGACCGGTCAGGATCAGGCCGCCGTTCATCACGCAGAACAACAGGGGGTTACTGTCTTTGAGGCGATCGGTGATGGCGCTGGCCATGGTGTCGATGGCGGTATGCACCTGATCTTCGGGAACCAGGCAGTCAGCGTCTGCCATGACCTGGTTCATTTCAGCGACGGTATCGGTCATAACGATCGGGTCCTGTCCAAAACGACGGATTATACCGAAGTGGGGCGATCGAAGGGAGGGGCGTGGCGGTATTGCCATGTCTGTAATTGTGGCTATTGGCAGAAAACCCCGGGCCCGGTTGTCGGTGCTGGCATTGGTCAATACCGGTGTCGCGGTTATGATGGCAGCCAATCGGGTGAGTGGCAGTTGGCTGGAACCCGGTCGCATTTTGTGATCATTCTGCTTGATTGCTTTATTGTTCGACAATAATATCTGCGCAGACAAATTGGTGGGAGCTTGTTATGAAGAAGTGGCAGTGTGTGGTGTGTGGCCTGATTTACGACGAGGCTGAGGGATGGCCGGAGGATGGCATTGAGCCCGGCACCAAGTGGGAAGACGTGCCTGAGGATTGGGTTTGCCCGGACTGCGGTGTGGGCAAGGAAGATTTTGAAATGATCGAAATCGGCTAAAGGCAGGACAGAGTCATGACCGAGCAGACACCTATTGTGATCGTTGGTACCGGTTTGTCGGGTTACTCACTGGTACGGGAATTTCGCAAACTGGATAAGGAAACCCCGGTCATCATGGTGACTGCCGACGACGGCGTCAGCTATTCCAAGCCTATGTTGTCGACCGGCTTTACCAAAGACAAGGACGCGGATGGTCTGGCCCAGGCCAACCCTGAGGCCATGGCCGAGCAACTGGGAGTGGAAATTCGTCCCTGGTCCACGGTTACGGGCATTGATACCGATGCCCATGAGCTCAAACTGGGCGACCAGCGCATACGTTATGCCAAGCTGGTTCTGGCCTGGGGCGCCGACGTCATCCGCCTGAGTCTGGATGGTAACGCGCAGGACCGGGTTCATTCCATCAACGACCTGATGGATTACCGTGCCTTCCGTAAAGCCCTCGCCGAGGGCAAGCGGGTCGCGATTATGGGGGCGGGCCTGATCGGGTGTGAGTTTGCCAATGATCTGCGCAATGGTGGCTACGAAGTGGACGTTATCGCCCCGGACTCATCGCTGATGCCCAGCCTGCTGCCGGAGACAGCCGCTGGTGCCGTGCAGGCTGAGCTGGAGAGGCTTGGTGTTCGGTTCCATTTGGGGACGGTGGTTGAGCGGGCAGAGAAGCAGGGCAGTGGCGTCGAACTGACGCTCGGTAATGGTGAGCAACTCCAGGCCGACCTTGTTGTGTCTGCGGTGGGGCTGCGCCCCCGCACTGAACTGGCCCGCGAAGCCGGGATCCGTTCCGGCCGGGGTATTCAGGTGAACCGGGCTCTGGAAACGTCTGCACCGGATGTCTTTGCCCTGGGTGATTGTGCCGAAGTGGACGGGCGCGTTCTGCTCTATGTGCTGCCGTTGATGGCCTGTGCCCGGGCGCTGGCGAAAACTCTGGCCGGTACGCGCACGGAAGTCAGCTATGGCACCATGCCGGTGATGGTAAAAACACCCTGTTGCCCGACCGCAGTCTGCCCACCACCGATGGATGCCGAGGGGGAATGGCAGGTGGAGCAGGACGGGGCTGATGTCAAAGCCCTGTTCCGGAGCCCGGACGGCGACACGCTTGGCTTCGCAGTGACCGGCCGGTTTGCTCTGGAAAAGCAGACACTGGCGAAGGAAGTTCCTCCTATTCACCGGGACTGAAGCTTGCGGCTACCAGTGAGGTTGGCTGGTAGCCGATTGCCGTCTTTGGCAGTTTCAGCCGTTGCGAAATTTTCCTGTCTGGGGTAGAAAACCCGTTCGTGAGCTAACAAAAGACAGGAGCGCGCATGCTGGATGTAACCCGAAAACTGGTGGAGTTGCTGGATCTTTCCCCGATCGGAGACGATCATTTTCAGGGCGACAGTGAGGATCTGGGCTTTCCGCATGTATTCGGGGGGCAGGTTCTGGGGCAGGCCCTGATGGCGGCCAGCCGGACCGTCGAAAATCGCCTCTGCCACTCCCTGCACGCCTATTTTCTGCGCCCTGGCAATCACAGCATGCCGATCGATTATGAAGTTCAGCGGGTTCGGGATGGCGGCACGTTCTCGGTGCGCCGGGTGATTGCCCGGCAGGACGGCAAGGAAATCCTGACCGGTTCCATGTCGTTCCAGGTCGCAGAAGACGGATTGGACCATCAGGTTGCCATGCCGGCAGCGCCGGACCCGGATACACTCAAGTCCGAGCAGGACTGGGGCAAGCTGATCGCAGATAAAGTGCCGGAGAAAATGCGGGATATGTTGACCCGCGACCGGCCTATAGAGATCCGTCCGGTCGACCCGATGAACCCGTTTAAACCGGAAAAGCGCCCGCCCCATCGCCAGAACTGGTTCCGGGCCCTCGGACCCTTGCCGGATGACCCGGTGCTGCACCGGTGTCTGCTGACTTATGCCTCTGACTTCTCCTTTCTGGGAACGTCCCTGACTCCTCACGGGCGCACCTTCATGAGCAAGAACATGCAGGTTGCCAGCCTGGACCATGCCATCTGGTTCCATCGGGATTTCCGTATGGATGACTGGCTGCTTTATGACAAGGACAGTCCGAGTGCCTCGGCGGGCAGGGGCTTCAATCGGGGCAATTTCTTTACCCGGGATGGTGTTTTGGTGGCCTCCACCACTCAGGAAGCACTGATCCGGGAACGTAAGGCCTGAGGATTGTAGTTGCCGAGCCAGTCAACCATTTCGTTAAAGGGTAGCGGTCGGGTTAGGAAGTAGCCCTGTATCAGATCGCACCCCATGTCGTGCAGCAGTGACAGGGTTTCCTTATCCTCCACCCCCTCGGCCACCACGGTGTAGCCGAGGCTGTGGCACATATCGATGGTGGTGCGCACGATCACTCTGTCCTGCTCCCGTTCCGCGATATCGGTAATCAGCGAACGGTCGATCTTGATTTCTCCAGCTGGCAATTGCTTGATGTAGGACAGGGATGAATAGCCGGAACCGAAGTCGTCAATGGAGAGGGGAATGCCTGCGGCATCAAGCGCATTCAGCGCCCGCAGGGAATTGGTGGGGTCCTGCATCATGGAGGTCTCCGTGACCTCGAAAGTGATGGCCCCGGAGTGGATCTGGTAGCTTTGCATCAACCGTTGCACGAACACGGCAAAATCCGGTTCCCGTAGATTGTTGGGCGAGATGTTGACGGCGATTCCGGCATCCCAGCCGATCTCCAGCAGCCGCCCGCGCATTTCCAGCGCCTCTTTCAGTACCCAGCGCGTCAGCGGTTTGATTAGGCCGGTCTGTTCGGCCACTGCGATGATTTCATCGGGCCGAACCGGCTGTTCCCGTCCTGGCCAGCGAATCAGTGCCTCAAATCCGGTAATAGCGCGGGTACGCAGGCACAGCTTGGGCTGCAGGAACAGAGTCAGCTCGTTGTGATCGATGGCGTGGCGCAGGTCGGAGACCAGGGTCAGTCGGTCGGCGCTGTAGGAATCCCGGGAGGATTTGTAGTAGGCAATTCCGCGGTCTCGGGCGCGGTCAGAACCTTCGGCAATCACCGCGCGGCGAATCAGGGTGTTGGCGTCGTTTCCATGAGTCGGGTAGAAAGCCACGCCCAGTTGCGGGTTCAGAGGAACCTGCATGCCAAGGAAATCCACCGGATAGCGGATTTCTTCAATGCTGCGCAGAACGATGCGGGGCACCGACAGCGCCTGGTCGGCATCCACCACAAAGGCAAAGGTTTGTGGGTCGAGGCTGGCCAGGAAGAAGGTTCGGTTGTCCGTCTGCTCCAGGGAGATGGCGCCGGGTACATCCTTGATCACTGCGTTGTAGTGTTTGGAGGCCAGCTCCAGAATGCGGTCGGTGTTGCGGTGGCCCAGGGTCTTGGTGACCGGATACAGGTTGTCCAGATGGATGATGACCACGCCGAAGCGTTTGCCTCGCTGGCTCCGGATCAATTCGTTCAGGCGCATTTCATAGCTGCTGCGGTTAGGTAGACCGGTGAGCGGATGATGCAAGGCCTGGTCCATCAGCCGGAGTTCGGCTGTGCGCCGAGCTTCGAGTGCCTTGAGTTCCGCCTCCTGGGCCAGCACTTTCTCCTGGCGCTCGTGATAGATCCGGATGGCCAGAGCCAGGCTGAGCAGGATCGCCTGGAAGGCAGAGCCCAGTTGCATGCCATAGACCGAGAAGAAACTGGTGGGAATCAGGCCATACTTGTTGGCGGCGGTAATGGCACCGCCCAGGGTCACGGCCCCCCAGGCCAGGGTGTAGTACACCGCCTGTGGATTGCCTCGGGCCCATTGCAGGGGGCCGACGACAGTAAGCAGCAGGCAGCTGGGAATGGCCAGGGCCACGGTTAGCCGGATGCCAGTGCCGTAATCAATCACCATAGTCGACAGTGCCAGCACTGCGTTCAGTACGATGGTGGCCAGCATCAGCCGATCGAGCCGCGGGCTGCACTCATGCAGCTTCAGGAACGAGCGGGAGAACATGAGGGTGAACAGCATAGCCAGCGGTATCGACAGCACCATGGCATTACTCTGGACCGCGGGGAGTGTCGGCCACAGAAACTGGTAGGTAATTCCATTCAGGGTGCCGATCAGGATCAGGTAACCCAGGGTCGAGAGCACGTAATACAGGTAGATGGATTCCCTGAGCGCCAGGAATACAAACAGGTTGAAGCAGATGGCGGTAATCAGTATGCCGTAGTACAGGGCGTGAACCTGGCTTTCTACGGAGGTCTTCTCGAAAAAGCTGCGATTGTTCCACAGCCGTAGCGGCACCTGCATGGCACCGTCGGTGTCGATTTTCAGCAAGATGCGGTAGTCGTGACCGGCTTCAAGCTGGAACGGGAACAGGAAATGCGGATGTTCCACCGGTCGCTCCGAGAACAGCATGCGGTCGCCGGTCTGATAGCTCAGCTGGATTTCGCCGTCCCGTAACAGATAAAAATCGATTCGATCCAGATGCGGGTAGGTGATCTCCAGGAGATTGGTGGTCTGGGGACGGGTGATGGGGAACCTCAGCCAGACCTGGTCACGGGTGTAACCAAAATTAGGCGTTTGTTCGTTCAGGATCTGCCAGTCGCCGGATTCCAGGGCCTGTTGCGGGCTGCGTTGGTCGTCCGGCGCCAGTCTCAGATACTCAATGGCTGGAATATAGCCATCACTGGCAGCCATAGCGGGAAGCGAAAGCGCCAGAAGAATCAGCAGGGCTGCCAGGGATCGGGCCAGTTGCATCAGAATCACAGGTTACCGTTCTTGTCGTTATGGCCTGAGTATGGCCTGTCGTCTGAGGCGGCTCAAGCCGTAACCGGCAGACTTTTGGTAACTTGTGTAATTATTGGTCAAATGCCGTTAATCCAGTTCCGTACCCAGGGCAGGGCCTCGGCCTCCGGCTCCAGAGTTTCCAACGCATCAATCCGCAGAGTGTCACCGACCTTGCGGGCGCCGGTTTCATAAAGCGCCTCTTCCATCAGATCTCCGGCACCGCAAAAGGTATCGCCGTAGGAGCTGTCGCCCAGCACGATCACGCCAAAGGGGCGGCCGGGTTGTTGGGGAAGTTGTTCGCGCAAATCCAGATAAAACGGTAACAGGTTGGCAGGGACTTCTCCCTGGCCGGTGGTGGAGGTGCATACCAGCAAGGCATCGTGGTTGTCGCTGATATCGGCCAGAGTTGGATTCTCCAGAACCGTGACGGTATGCCCTTCGGGTTCCAGTTCCTGCTTGATACGGCGCGCTGTCAGCAGGGCGCCCCCGTAAACGCTGCCGGTTAGAATGCGGATTGCTGCCATGACCACTGCCTGTGTTGGTGGGGTGGGAATATTCGGGAGCAGATAGTAATGGCGTGGCGGGTTCGGCTCAAGCCGGCGTCTGAGGGCTGGACCCGGTGTCCTGGCTCCTTACCCGGGGTGAAATTCGATTCCGACCGCTCTCCTTGGCGTTGTAGAGCTGCACATCTGCTTGCTTGAGTAATTCGTTGATCGATCCGGATTTGGAAATGGAGCATACCCCGGCACTGATGGTGACTGGCAGAGTTTGTTCCCGATGGTGAAAACGGGTGGCCGCCACTTCGGCGCGCAGGCGCTCAGCCAGGGTGAGTGCCTGTAGCAAAGTGGTGTCGGGTAATAGCAGCAGAAATTCCTCACCGCCCCAGCGGGCAGCAACGTCCGACTGGCGGACAATCTGTCGGACCAGATCCGCGAACTGGCGCAGAACCTCATCTCCGGCATCGTGGCCAAAGTCATCGTTAATGCGTTTGAACAGGTCCAGATCAATCAGAACGACGGAAAAATGATGGCCGGAGCGCTCGAACCGGGAGAACTCGGTGTTCAGTCGGCTCTGCATGTCTCGCCGGTTTGCCAGCCCGGTCAACTCGTCGGTGCGGGCGGCGTGTTCGTGGGCCTGGGCGAGTGCCACCAGTTTGTTGCGGGCCCGCAAACGGCCGGCTTCCAGCACGAAACAGAAGATCGACTCGAAGGTGAGTGTGGCGAAGAAACGGATCTTGAAGTCGGTGCTGTATTCGGCGCTGACTCCCGGCATGTCGGGAAACTGGAACACCAGGATGGCCAGCAGGTAGCAGAACAGCAGGATGGCGGTGCCACCCTTGAGGCTGGTCAGGTAGAACAGCAGGGGCGGGAACACATAGAACCAGAGCGGGCCGGTGTTGCCCTCACCGCCGGAGGCAATCAGATAGGTGAACAGCAGCCCGACAATAATCAGCAGGCTCCCTTTCTGGACCGTTCGATCCCGGCGCCAGGCGTACCAACCTATATTGGCGACAATTGGAACAACAAATGCCCAGAGCACCCATGCGTGCAGATGATGCTCGGCATACCACGCCTTGGCCCCGATACCGGCCAGGAACAGGACCGCCATGGCTGACAGGCCATTGAGCAGCCGGGAGATCTGCAGCTCTTCATGCTCGCTGGACTGGATTTGGCTGGTATTCGTCATTAACTGTTGTTCGTTTTGACATATTTTCCGGAATTATGCGTCAAAAACCATCTGAATTGCAGCATTAACTATCAGGATTGTGAAGGGGGCCATCAACCGGGATTTGTTTCAATTTGATGGCAAAAAATTTATAGTTTGCCCCCGGCGAATACTGCCGAAACCCCTTCTGTCCACAAGACAAGAGAATCAATTGGTATGGCCCGTTCCAGCAGCTTTCTGGATAACCTTCTCACCAGCCCCTCCACGGAACGGTACAGGGTCGGACTTAGCGTACTTTTCCTTCTTTGTGTCTGGCTTGTGGTTGGCTCCTTCAGCCAGGGCCTGCCTAACGCCATGTTATTGATGGCCGCCGCCGTTATCGGGGGCTATATGGCGATCAATATCGGGGCCAACGATGTGGCCAACAATGTCGGCCCGGCGGTGGGCTCCGGCGCCTTGTCGCTGGGGGCTGCCGTTCTTCTTGCCGCGGTATTCGAGGCGGCCGGCGCGTTGATCGCCGGTGGCGATGTCGTGTCGACCATCAAGGGCGGAATTATTGATCCGACTAGCCTGGAAGATCCGCGCGCTTTTGTCTGGCTAATGACGGCGGCCCTGCTGGCGGGCGCCTTGTGGCTGAACCTGGCCACCTGGATGGGCGCGCCGGTTTCAACCACCCACTCAATCGTTGGCGGTGTCCTGGGGGCTGGTATTGCGGCCGGGGGCTGGACCATTGCCGATTGGGCGGTGATGGGCAAAATTGCTGCAAGCTGGGTGATCTCACCGGTGCTCGGCGGTGCCCTGGCGGCGTTGTTCCTGTTCGCAATCAAGAAAACCGTACTGTACCGCCAGAATCTGGTGTCTTCTGCCCGTACCTTTGTGCCCTGGCTGGTGGCGATTATGGCCTGGGCCTTTGCCACCTATCTGATGATCAAGGGCGTCAAGAAGATCGTCAAAGTGGATATGGTGGAAGCCTCGGTGATCGGCCTGATTGTGGCGGGGGTAGTGTTTTTCGTGATGCGGACCCTGGTGGGCCGCAAAGCCTCGACCATGGAAAACAGTGCGCAGGGGGTGAATACCCTGTTCACCTGGCCGTTGATCTTCGCCGCGGCCCTGCTGAGCTTTGCTCACGGCGCCAACGACGTGGCCAATGCCATTGGCCCTTTGGCGGCCATCAATGATGCCATTCAGGCCGGTGGTGGTGTGGTTACCTCAGCGAAGATCCCGCTTTGGGTGATGCTGGTCGGTGCCCTGGGGCTGGCGGTCGGGCTGATGCTGTTCGGCCCGCGCCTGATTAAAACCGTGGGTTCCGAGATTACTGAGCTTGATAAGACCCGGGCTTTCTGTATTGCACTGTCTGCGGCACTGACGGTGATTCTGGCTTCCCAGCTTGGCTTGCCGGTCAGTTCCACCCACATTGCCATTGGCGGCGTTTTCGGTGTCGGCTTCCTGCGTGAGTACCTGAAATCCAACTACGCGACCCAGTTGCACAAAATCATCGAACAGCATGACCCGACCGATCAGGAGCGCCTCAAGCCGTTCCTGGATGATTTCCGTAATGCCTCTGTGGAGGAAATGGAGAAGCTGCTGAAGCAGGCGAAGAAGAAAAAGCAGCAGGTGCCTTTGTCCAAGTCGGAGCGCAAGCGCCTGAAGAAGATATACCGTGAGGAGATGGTCAAGCGCTCCCATCTGGTGAAAATTGCCGCGGCCTGGATCATTACCGTGCCGGCGTCGGCGATTATGGCGGCGTTCCTGTTCTTTACCTTGCGTGGCCTGATGGTCTGACCGTCGTGCGGGGCTGGTGATGGCCCCGCGCTTTGTCCATACTATAGGCAATGCATCCGGCAGGCGTGGCCTGTCGCTATCCATATTCGGGGAGTACAACATGAGTTCATCTGTCGAGAGCCGTCAGGCGCGGATGATTGAAGAGTTGCGGGTGTTCATCAAAAAAGTGATGAGCGATCCGACGATTGCCGTGAAGTCCATGGAGATTGCCCGCAAGTACAAGGGCGAGGCCAATGCCGATGAGCTGATGGCTCGTGAGATCAGTGCCAATACCACGATCCGGATTCCGGAGAGCTGGAGTGAGGCCGACAAGATGTTTCTGGAGATCCTGCACGAGGTGCTGGATGACGAAGAGGCGCTTTATTGATTAATCCCCGGTATTGAACGACGAACTCTGAGCAAGGGGATGGGGAGCTTCTCCCAAAACCTTGCGGAGCCATGGATGGCGGAGCAGAGCGTACAGGGATGTATTCACAGCGTGTTTTGGGAGAAGCTCCCCATCCCCTTGTGGGGCCCCGACTGGCTCCGCAAGGTTTTGGAAAGACTTCCCGCGCCCCTAGCCATCAGATGATGGTGCAGTATTCCGGCTAACTCAGGCCTGCCTGGCTTCTTTCTGGTTCTGCTTCAAAACCGCCGCAGCCATCTGGTGCAGGATGGCCATTTCATCGGCAATCCCATCATCCTTCGACAGTTCCCTCTGCTCCCTGAGAATATCTTCCAGAATATCCGGCGTTGTTAACGGGTTGGCCAGAACCACCCGGAACACAATGCACGGGAAGTGATAGTAACGGGCTGGCTCCAGTCGGGTTCGGGAGACGAATGCTTTGCCGCGTTCCCGTTGGGTTTTCTGGATGAACTTGGTGATGCGGTTCAGGCAGGTGTTCATCTTTTCTGCCTGCAGCTCATCGGCCATGGCCAGTGCCTGGCGTACATCTTCCGGGCAATAGCGGTAGGTCAGGATGTTCAGTTCCGGGCGGGTGACCAGTTCAAAATCCGGTTGTTCATCGATCATGTTGGCAAAGGTTTTGGCTTTGTCGATGCCCTGATCGATGAGAATTTCGTAGCCTTCTCTTGCGAGGATTTTCAGGCCTGAGTGGATCAGCATGGCCATGCCCGGGCGGGAGCCTTCCAGGGTGGTGCTGCCGAGGTCCCGGGAACCCTTCCGGATGATGTACTGGGCGTGGTGTTCTACCGCGCTGGCGAGGCCGGGGTCTTTGAAGACCACCAGGCCGGCGCCCATGGGTACGTAAAGCTGTTTGTGGGCGTCGAAGGTGACCGAGTCGGCTTTCTCGATGCCGCGCAGCAGGTGTTTGTGGGTGCGGGAGAACAGGGTTGGCCCGCCCCAGGCGGCGTCGACGTGGAAGTGGGCGCCGAATTCCCGGGCGATATCGGCCATGGCATCCAGCGGGTCGACGTTGCCGGTTTCGGTGGTGCCGGCCACGCCGCAGATGGCCATGATCTTGATCTTCTGCTTCTGCAGCTCCAGACATTTGTCGCGCAGGGCGTCGGTCTGGATGCGGTTGAATTCGTCGGTTTCCACCGGCACCAAGGCATCCCGGCCAAGGCCGAGGACATCGGCGGCTTTGCGCAGGGAATAGTGGCCGCGTTTGGAGACGACGATGGCGGCGCCTTCATGGCCGTAGTATTTCAGGGCGCGGAACAGGCCTTCTTCGTGCAGACCGCGGAAGCTGCCTTCAGCGGGGAAGGCTCGGTTGCGAGCCACCCACAGGGCGGTGAGGTTGGCGACCGTGCCGCCGGAACACATGGCGCCCAGGGCGTGCCGGGGATCGTGCATCCATTTACGATAGAAAGAACCGTCTTCCTGGTACACCAGCCGGTGTATCTGACCCAGTACCTGGCGTTCCATGGGCGTGAACGCCTTGGAGGTTTCGGTTTTCACCAGGTTCTGGTTCAGGGCGATCATGATCTTCGACAGCGGCAGCATGAAGTAGGGCAGTGCCGAGGTCATGTGGCCGATGAACGCGGGTGACGCGGTATGAACGGAGTTGGCCACCAGTTTGTCGAGCAGGAACTGGGTCTGCTCGGAGACAAAAACGGGCTTCTCCGGGATGACGTAGTCGGAGAAGTCTTTCTCGACTTCGGACAGGTCCCGTTCGATGGCGACGATGTGCTCCTGGAGGAATCCGGCCAGGTTACGGGAGATGTCCTGGTCGATCCGGCTCAGGGTCGACTCCGGCGCTTCGGGCACCGTGAACACGCGATACATTGCCTCTAATGAGGCCTGGGCGGATTTTTTCTTTCCGGTCATAGCACCACACACATTCAGTGGTATCCGATGGGTTGGTTCCGGAAACCCGTCGGATGGAGCCGGGCGTGGCCCGGTTGCGAAAATGTCTGCCAGCCGCCAAGCGGGGCATTGGTTCCCTGAGGCTGCGTAGTATAAGACCTGTCAGGCAATGACGCCATGCCTGGCGGGCCACTGGTCCGGGTTAGAGGATTTCCCGGTGCACATCCAGGATGGCGGCGTCGATGCGGTCCTCGATGTCTTTTTCGACCTGGTCAAGGCGCTGGGTGATCTGCTGGGCGCTGGCGCCCAGGGCGGCGATGGTCCAGGTGGCACAGTCGAGGGCTTCCTGGTCGGCGGTTTCGGCGACGGCGAGGTCGGGTTCTTTGCCCCAGATGGCTTTCATGGCGGTGAAGGCTTTGCGTTTGGCTTTGAGGTCTTCGCAGCCGTAGAGCTGGAAGTGCAGGGTGAGGACGCCTACGTGGGGGGTAATATCCTGGTGCTGTTGTGGGGTTTTGCCTTCTTTCAGCAGTTTTCTAAGGGCGTCCGACATCGTGGCCTTAACCTTGGAGTTGGAACATGCGGGGGATGCCTTTCCAAAACACGCTGTGAATACTTCCCTGTACGCTCTGTTCCGCCATCCATGGCTCCACAAGGTTTTGGAAAGGCATCCCCCGCATGTTCATGAACCTTATAGGGGGAGTCCGGTTTGCATAACCGTTTTGCCTCCGTGAATGTCTTTAGCCTACTACAGGCGTCCCCCGTTTGATAATCGCTGCCGGGTTGGTGCCGGAGGGCAGGTTGCCGTAGTTCATGCCGCCGCTGCTTTGCAGGCGGGAGGCGCAGAAGGCATCGGCGACGTGTTTGTCGCCAAAGCGCAGTAACAATGAGCCTTGCATGGTCAGGGCCATGCGGTCGACCAGGTTGCGGGCGCGGTACTGGAAGTCGCTGATGTCGGCGAAGTCGTGTTGCAGTTGCGCCAGGTACTGGTCGAAGCGGCTGTCGGTGCCTTTGGCTTCGGCGGCTTCTTTGAAGAAGGCGTCGAGGGTTTCCGGTTCTTTCTGCAGGGCGCGGAGGGTGTCCAGGCACTGGACGTTGCCGCTGCCTTCCCAGATGGCGTTAACCGGGGATTCCCGGAACAGCCGGGGCATGATGCAGTCTTCCATCACGCCGCTGCCGCCGATGCATTCCATGGCTTCGTAGGCGTGATTGGGGGTGCGTTTGCAGATCCAGTATTTGCCGACGGGGGTGGCCAGGCGGGCCAGCAGGCGTTCGTGTTCGTTGTTCTGGTTGTCCATGGCCCGTGCTACGCGCATGGTGTAGGCGAGGGCGGCTTCGTTTTCGATAATCAGATCGGCCAGGACATTCTGCATCAGCGGCTGGTCGCTGAGGGTGGCGCCGAAGGCGCTGCGGTTGTGGCAGTGGTGCGTCGCCTGGGCCACGGCCTGGCGCATGCCGGCGGCGCTGCCAATCATGCAGTCGAAGCGGGTCATGGCGACCATTTCGATGATGGTTCTGACGCCGCGGCCTTCCTCGCCCACCATCCATGCCAGTGCACCGCGGATTTCCACTTCGCTGGAGGCGTTGGCAACGTTACCCATTTTGTTCTTGAGTTGCTGTACCTGCCAGGGGTTCTTGCTGCCATCCGGGCGCCATCTGGGCATCAGGAAGCAGGACAGGCCATTGGTGGTCTGGGCCAGTACCAGGAAGGCGTCGCACATGGGGGCGGAAACGAACCATTTGTGGCCGACCAGTTCGTAGGCCTGTCCGGGACCTTCCTGGCCTGTCGGGTAGGCCACGGTGGTGTTGGCGCGCACGTCGCTGCCACCCTGTTTTTCGGTCATGGCCATGCCGATGGTGACGGAGGTTTTGTCGCCGTCCGGCACGTTGCGGCTGTCGTATTCGTTGGCCAGGATTTTCGGGGCCCAGAGTTTGGCCAGGTCTGGCTGGTTCTGGATGGATGGGATGGCCGCGAAGGTCATGGTGACCGGGCAACAGTGAGCGGCTTCCACCTGGGAATGCAGGTAGTACTTGGCGGCCCGGGCCACGTGGGCGCCTTTGCCCGGGTTGGTCCAGGGGGAGCTGTGCAGGCCGTTTTCCAAGGCCACGCGCATGAGTTCGTGGTAGGCCGGGTGGAAGGTTACTTCGTCTACCCGGTGGCCGTAGCGGTCGTGGGTACGGAAGCTGGGTTTGTTGGCGTTCGCCAGGTTGCCCAGCTCGATGGTGTCGGCCTTGCCGGCCCAGGCGCCGAAGCGGCTGAGGTCTTCGCTGGCGTGGCCGGCGCCTTCTCGCAATACGGCTTCCCGGAGCGCGCTGTCCTGTTCGTAGAGGTTATAGTTTTCCAGCGGTCGGGGCTGGTTGATGACCTCGTGAGTGGCTGACAGATAGCGGCTGTCGGCGTTGGACTCGGTCTTGCGCTGCGGGCTGTTCATGGTTAGCTCCTGGTGCCGGTTAACCCCCGTAGGCAGAAGCAAACGATGGTGTCGACCAGCTCATCTTCGTTGTTGTCGTGTCCCGGTGGTGTTTCTGTCTGGGTCGGTGACAGCGGCCCCACCAGGGATTCCGAGATGGCGCCAACCAGGCAGGTGCTGGTAAGGCGGGCATCCTGATCCGGTATACAGCCCTCGGTTATGCCGCTCCGGATCGCTTGTTCAAACAGGTTGGCGTAGGCTTTGCGGTACACCAGTCGCTCTTCTTCGACTTTCGGGTCTACCGGCTCGGCAATCAGTGCCCAGGCTTTCATCGGGCCTTTCAGGGCCCGACGGGCGAACTGACGCAGAGCGTTGTCCAGGCGTTCAACCGCACTACCGCCTACCGCGAGTGCTTCGGCGACTTTGTCGACTTCACGTTGGGTGGCCAGGCGAAAGATTTCCGCAAACAGGTCTTCCCGTGACTCGAAGTGGCGGTAGATAGTGCCCGTGGCAACGCCGGCCAGCCCCGCGATGCGGGTAATGCGTGCGCTGCGGAAGCCGCCTTCGGATACGCACTCCCAGGTGCATTCAATGATCTTTTTCCGCGCTTCGGCTTTGCGCTGGCGCATTTTTTCAGTTTCGCGGTAGGCCATGCCGGCTCCTTGCAAGCATTGAATCAATATTCATTCTTTGTGTCAATTCTGTATGCCATTAAAGGGCTGTTATCTGATCTTTTAAAACAATGGGTTATCTACAATTACAAAAAATTACAAAAAAGTGGTTGTCAGGAAATAGCGTCGGTCGTGAAAGCAGATTATAAAGACGCCAAGACGGGCCGTCAGATGGCCGGCAGTCGAGACGGGGTGCGTCTTCCAGAGCATCTGGCCACCCGTAAAGCTGTTTTCGTTGATGGAGATAAGCCATGAGTGAATTCGACGAAAGCAATCTGGAGCAGTCCAGCAACTGGACCAGCGACAGCGACGATAACCATTCCATTGCCGGCCGTGCCCGAGTTCGGGCCCAGTTGCAGGCAGATATTGAGGCCTTCCTGCAAGGCGGCGGAAAGATACAGGAGGTGGACACCACCTTCCGTTCTGATACCCCGCGCAAGGTGGAGATCGGGTTCAACAACCGTTCCCTCTGATGGCGTTTCCTCGCCGGGCAGCGGCTTCCGTTGCCCCGGCAACTCTGTTTTTCTGTCATCTCTTTGTCATCTGTCAACGGCACACTCGGCTCAGGCCTGCAACGGGCGGCTTCTGGGGTGTATGATGTCATCACTTTCCAAGGCCATCCATGTTCAGGAGGTTATCCGTGTCGAAGCCGCGTCTTGCGCACTCCAGTCGAGCCTATCCGTTCACCCGTTTGCGTCGCAATCGTGCCAGTGATTTTTCCCGTCGTCTGGTTCGGGAGAACCAGTTGTCACCCGATAACCTGATTTTCCCGGTGTTTGTGCTTGAAGGCGAGAATCAGCGTGAATCCGTACCCTCCATGCCGGGTGTCGAGCGCCTTAGCGTCGATCTGCTGGTGGAGCAGGCGGCGGAACTGGTAGAGCTGGGTATTCCCGCCTTGGCGCTGTTCCCGGTGGTACCAGCGGAGAAAAAGAATCTGTCCGGCTCCGGCGCGTGGGATTCTGATGGCCTGGCCCAGCGGGCGGTTCGTGCCCTGAAAAAGGCGCATCCGGAGCTGGGGGTGATTACCGATGTGGCGCTGGATCCGTTCACCACCCATGGGCAGGACGGCATTATCGACAACGATGGCTATGTGCTGAACGATGTCACGGTTGAAGCGCTGGTCAATCAGGCACTGTCCCACGCCGATGCCGGTGCCGATGTGGTGGCACCCTCTGACATGATGGATGGTCGGGTGGCGGCCATTCGTGAGGCTCTGGAAGGGGCCGGCTATGTGAATACCCGGATTCTGGCCTACTCTGCCAAGTATGCGTCCAGTTATTACGGGCCGTTCCGGGATGCGGTCGGCTCGGCTGCCAACCTGGGCAAGGGAAACAAAGCGACCTATCAGATGGATCCGGCCAACAGTGATGAGGCCATTCATGAGGTGGCCATGGATCTGGCTGAAGGCGCCGATATGGTGATGATCAAGCCGGGCATGCCCTATCTGGATATCGTGCGCCGGGTGAAAACCGAACTGCAGGTGCCAACGTTTGTGTACCAGGTCAGTGGCGAATACGCCATGCATATGGCCGCAGCTCAGAACGGCTGGCTGGATGGCGATGCGGTGATGATGGAGAGCCTGATGGCCATGCGCCGGGCCGGTGCCGATGGCATTCTGACCTATTTCGCCGTGCGCGCCGCCAGGCTGATGCGGGAACGACAGCGATCATAACCGGGCAGCGGCTGGTGGCCGAAGCCCGCCTCAACGATGGATACAAAGAGCAATGACAAGCGAAACCGTGACAGAGACAGGCAGTGAACAGAGCGTCCCGGCGCCGGTAGATCTTCCACCCGTTGGTGAGGAATTGAATCTGGATGCGAGCGAAAACTACTTCAACCGCGAACTGAGCCAGTTGCAGTTCAATTACCGGGTGTTGAAGCAGGCGCTGGATACCACGCACCCTCTGATCAATCGTCTGATCTTCTGCTGCATTTTCAGCAGCAACATGGATGAGTTCTTTGAAATCCGGGTGGCGGGCCTGCGCCAGCAGATGAAGTATGGCCGTGAAACCGTGGGTGTCGACGGCATGCTGCCGGAACAGGTGCTGGCGGAGATCAGCCGCGTTGCCCACGACTATATCCACGAACAGTACGATATTCTCAATAATGTCCTGATTCCGGAGCTGGAGCAGGAGAACATCCACTTTGTCCGGCGCCGCGAGTGGACACCGGCCCAGGCCGAGTGGGTGCGCAATTACTTTGACGAGGAAATTCTGCCGGTGGTCAGCCCGATCGGGCTGGACCCATCACACCCGTTCCCCCGCCTGGTGAACAAGAGCCTGAACTTCATCGTTGAGCTGGACGGCAAGGATGCCTTTGGTCGTGAGACCGGGATGGCGATTGTGCCCGCGCCCCGCTCCCTGCCGCGCCTGGTGCGCTTGCCGGATGAGGTGTGCGAGGGTGGTGACAACCTGGTGTTTCTGTCGTCCATGATTCACGCCCATGCTGATGAGCTGTTTCCGGGTATGGAGGTGAAGGGCTGTTATCAGTTCCGGCTGACCCGGAACGCGGACCTTGAGCTTGAAGACGATCTGGAAGACCTGGCGTCGGCCCTGCGCGGCGAGCTGCTAAGCCGTCGGTTTGGCGATGGCGTTCGCCTTGAGGTGGCGGATAACTGCCCGGAAGAGCTGGTGCAGTTCCTGCTCCGGGAGTTCGGCCTGACCGAGCGGGATCTCTACCAGGTCCACGGCCCGGTAAACCTGACCCGCCTGATGGCGGTGGGTGGCCTGGTGGACCGGCCAGACCTGACCTATTCCAGCTTCTCGCCGTCGATTCCTCGCCAGATTCGTAGCAAGGAATCCATGTTCGATGCCATTCGCAAACGGCCCCTGCTGCTGTTACATCCCTATGAAAACTTCAGCCCGGTGGTGGACCTGCTGCGCCAGGCGGCCAAGGACCCTCAGGTGCTGGCCATTCGCCAGACGCTCTATCGCACCGGTGCCGACTCGGAAATTGTTGAGGCCCTGGCCGATGCCGCGCGTCGAGGCAAGGAAGTGACGGCGGTTATCGAACTGAGAGCCCGTTTCAGCGAGGCCGAGAACCTGGAGTTGGCCAGTCGGCTGCAGGAAGCCGGCGTGATCGTGGTTTACGGTGTGGTCGGGTACAAAACCCACGCCAAGATGATCCTGATTGTCCGCCGGGAAGAAGGCCGCCTGCGGCGCTACGTGCATCTGGGCACCGGTAATTACCATGCCGGGAACGCACGCCTGTACACCGACTACAGTTTCATGACCTGTGACGAGTCCATAGGCGACGACGTCAACAAGCTGTTCCAGCAGTTGACCGGCATGGGCAAGGCGTTGAAGATCAAAAAGCTGTTTCATGCGCCGTTTACCTTACACAACCGTCTGATCAGTCTGATCGAACGAGAGGCCAGCTATGGTGAGCAGGGGCGGATTATCTTCAAGTTCAATGCCCTGACCGAGCAGCAGATGATCAAGGCCCTGTATCGGGCCTCCCAGGCCGGGGTCAAGATTGATCTGGTCATCCGTGGCATCTGCTGCCTGCGTCCGGAAGTGCCGGGACTCTCGGACAATATCCGGGTGCGCTCGGTGATCGGCCGCTTCCTGGAGCACACGCGGGTGTACTATTTTGGTAATAGTGGCCGGCCCGAGGTGTATTGTTCCAGTGCTGATGGCATGGAGCGCAATCTTCTGCACCGGGTCGAAACCGCGTTCCCGGTTGAGGAGCCCGCGCTGATTGCACGCCTGCGGGAAGATCTGGATACCTATCTGGCGGACAATTGCCAGGCCTGGGTGTTGCAGCCCGATGGCAGTTACATTCAGAATCAGCCCGGGGAAGGCGAAGAGCGACTGGCATCACAGCTGGTCCTGCTGGAGCGTCTGACCGGCAAACCCAACTGAGGCCGGTGGGCCGGCACCGAAATAATCACAGGACGGATACCTTGAAACTGAAAAAATGGACGCTGGCCGGTCTGGCCGTACTGCTGGTGGCTGGCGGTGCTCCCTGGGGTGTGGGCTATGTCACCGAGCAGCACTGGCGTGAAGCAACACTGGAAGTAAACCGGGCCCAGCCCTTTCTGAATCTTGAGACCGAGCAGTATCGTCGTGGTGTGCTTGGTTCCGAGGTATCCGCTACCGTGACCCTGAGAGATCCTGAGACCGGTGATTCTCACACCATAGCCATCGAAATCCAGGTGTCCCATGGCGTCACCGGCAGCCTGATGGATTTTCGCCCGCGCCAGGGGTGGCAGCCAGAGGGTGCTGACTGGTTTCCGGACGATGAGCCCAGTCTGACGCTGGAAACCCGGCTCTGGGGCAGCGCCACGCTTGAGCTGACAGCACCGGTGATGGACATTGATAACCCGGAGCGGGAAACCTCCCTCAAGAGCAGTGGCGGTCTGGTGCGGATTGATGTTGGGCGTCTTGGTGAAGCGGCAGACTTGCTGGTGGTCTGGCCGGCTATCCGCCTCAGCAATCCGGAAATGGATGTGACGATCGATAACGTCCATATGGAGCAGAGCATGGAATGGCTGGTGGGGGATATCTGGACCGGCGCTGGCGTGATGACCGTGGATAACCTGACCTTGCAGGGGGCTCAGGCTCCCGCAATGACCTTGGCCGGGATGTCGCTTGAAAGCGCCAGTGATGCCCGCCAGAACGGCGAGCGCCTGGACTCGCAGGTTACCCTGTCGCTGGAATCGGCTGCTCTGGCGGATCAGGCCTTTGGGCCGCATCGGTTGGAGGTGGCGCTGGAGAACCTGGATGTGGCCAGCTGGAATGACTTCAGTGGCGCCATGGCGGATATGCAGGCACTGGCTTTGACCGCCGGAGACGACCCGAGGGCCGCGTTTGAACAACAGATGGCGGTGATGCAGCGTTTTAACGAAGCCCTCCGCAGTCTTGCTGCCGAAGGCTTTTCCATGGGGATCCGGGAGCTCAGTCTGGCAACGCCTGAAGGGGAAGTTACCGGCTCACTGGACATCAGCCATCCGGAGCTCTCCGATCAACAGCGTGACAACATGTTGATGGTCATGCAGGCGCTGACCGGGAGTGTGAATTTCAGCATGCCGGTTGCCCTTGCGGAAGACTATCCCGCCGTGCGTATGCAGGTGGCGCCATTGATCAAACAGGGCCTGCTGGTTCAGAACGGTGAGCGCCTGGTAATGGATGGCCGGATGGAGGATCTGGTACTCACCGTAAACGACGTGGAAATCCCCCTGCCTCCGCTGCTCTGAATCTCAACGACCCGCCAGCTGCTGGTACTTCGCCATCAGCTGCGCTTCGGTGATCATCAACGCCCGTCGGATTTTCCTCAGGATTCGCTGAACTTCTGTTGCAGGGCTTCTGCCACAGCCGGGTCTACAAACTCGGAAATGTCCCCGCCCAGCGAGGCAATTTCGCGAATCAGGGTGGAGGAGATGTAAGAGAGGTGGTTGGCGGGCGTCAGGAACACGCTCTCAACTTCCGGCGCCAGTCGGCGGTTCATGTCGGCAAGCTGGAATTCATATTCAAAGTCAGAAACCGCGCGCAGTCCCCGCAGGATAACGGAGGCGTTTTGCTCGCGCACGAAGTCGGCGAGCAGGTTGCTGAAACCGGTGACGCTGACGTTGGGGAGGTGTGCGGTGGCCTTGCGGACCAGTTCGCAGCGTTCTTCAAGATTGAGAAGTGGCTGCTTTTTCGGGTTGTAGGCGACGGCGACGACAATTTCATCGAACATGCGGCCGGCCCGTTCGATGAGGTCGGTGTGGCCGTTGGTGATGGGGTCGAAGGTGCCGGGATAGATGACTTTGGGCATGCACAGCTCCTTTTGTTGGTGAGCCGTAGGATAGCAGGAACCGTTTACATGCTGTAGTCCGCGTGGTGTACCGGGCCTTTTGCGAATGGTGCCTTGTTTAGGTGCTGGCGCCGGTCGGGGGTGGCCTCCCGGGAGACGCTACGAGCACTTCCCTGTGAGCTTCTTTCGGGCCGTCCATGGCCCTCAAGACTCCCGGGAGGCCACCCCCGACCAACGCTACTCAACTGAGTGCAGGTCTCCCCGGAATCTCTGGGAGTTTTCCGCGTTTTCATCTTATTGCAGGAGCGAAGGCTAGCCTTGCTTTCTTAGCTTCTGCGCCAACCGGTTGCTGTTTCTCGCCGCCAGTGCATACACCGACAACTGCGGGTTGGCGCCGATACTGGTGGGGAAGATGGAGGCATCGTGGATGTTCAGGTTGGCGATGTGGTGATGCTCACCGAAACTGTTCACTACCGAGGTTTTCGGGTCAGTGCCCATGCTGCAGCCGCCCATCTGGTGCGCGGTGAACAGGCGGGCGCGGTGGGGTTTCATGGGCAGGTTGTTGATGGCGTCTCTGGCCTGGTTCCAGCTGGTGTACCAGTCAGAGTCCAGGTGCATGGCCTGGACGGCTTCGGCGCCGGCGGCGAACTGGATTTCGGCCATGGTGAGGTAGGCCTTGCGCAAGCCTTGCCAGAGATAGTCGGTAATCGGGTAGTCCAGTACCGGGCTGCCGTCGTCTCTGAGTGATACTGTGCCGCCGGGGCTGTCCGGGTGGAAGCCGTCGCGCAGCAGGGCGATGACTGATTGCATCCAGGGCAGCTGGCCCAGGTTGTCTCGCTGTGGCTGGCCGTGGCCGGGTACCACGCCTGCTGCCATGGCCGGGTGCAGGGGCGGTACTTCCAGTTTGTAGCCTGCCGGGCCGTCGGTGCCTGCCTTGAAGTTGAACTCGTCCGAGTAGATGGACTGGGGAGCGCCGTAGAACGGGTCGATTTTCGCCGGCATCCGGGCGACGGTGGCGTTGACCGGATGGATGAACGATCGCTTGCCCACGCGCTGGTAAGGGTCGGGCAACTGCGAGCGAAGCAGCAGGCCGGGGGAGCCAATGGCGCTGGCGGCGACCACGAATTGTCGGGCTTTCAGGGTGACCATAATGCCGGATGGGCTGACGCCATCCGGGCCCATGGCGGAGGCGAGCAGGTGGTCGATCCGGTCCTGACTCATCACCAGGCGTTCTGCCCGCAGACCGTGGAAGAGCTGTGCTTTGTGATCCAGTGCGCCCGGGATGGTGGTGAGTAGTGCCCCCTGTTTGGCGTTGGTGGGGCAGCCTACGCCGCAGTAACCGCTGTTCCAGCAGCCTTTGACGTTTCTTGGGATTACCTGCCAGGAGTAGCCGAGTTTTTCGCAGCCCTGGCGCAGGATGTCGTTGTTCAGGTTGGGTGGGGTTTCCCAGGGCGCCATGTTGTGGCGCTGCTCACGGCCCTCAAACCATGGGGCCATGGCGTCCGGTGCCAGTCCTTCGAGCCCGAGCTCCTGGCTCCAGTAGGTGAGCGTTTCGTCCGGGGTGCGGAAGCTGCTGGTCCAGTTTACCGTGGTGGAGCCGCCGACACAGCGGCCCTGCAAAATCGCGATGGCGCCATCGGCGGTGACCCGGCTCATGCCTTCCTGGTACAGATTGGCGTAGGACGTCAGTTCGTCCATCTTGAAGTCTTTCTGATAATACAGTCGACCCTCCTCCACCAGAATAACCGACAGCCCCTGACGGGCCAGGATCTCCGCGGTTGTGCCGCCCCCGGCACCGGTGCCGATAACCACAACATCCGCCTCTACCGTGCGGTTTTCGCTCAGTTTGCTGGCGTCGGTCACATTCCAGCCGGCAGCCAGTCCCCGGGCAATGGGATCGTTCATGGACATACTTCGCTCCTTAATACGATGGGTATCCGGGGTTTATCAAGCGGCAGGATTGAACTGTGGCAAGGCATCCACCATCCAGGCGGGAGGCCCCGGGTAACCAGACAGGTGCCAGTGGTCTTCATGCCCATAGAAGGCGACGTTGCTGATCTTGGTCAGGGCAATGTAGCCGTTATTCAAAAGTCCGATCCGACTGTCGCGCCAGCGCCGCAGAAACGCGTCGGCATCGGCGGTACTGACCGAGGGCCAGTCTGACCATACCCGCGCCAGGGCGATCCGGGTGGGGGCAAAGTTAAGCAGATCAAAGAGCTTGCGCAGCTCCTGCTGATTCGCCGGGCCGAACTTCACAATGCCCTGGTCGATCCGTTCAATCGTTCCGGCAATGGCAAAGCGACGCTGGTTGGGTTCCTCCGGCAGAGCTCCGGCAAACATGGCGGGCAACAGGGCCTCGAACAGGGCGATGTCATCCCGGCTCAGAAACTGGAACTGGTAGCGGGCGTCCATGCGGCTGTCGACCGCACTGACCCGGCCTGCGGGGGCCGTAGCACAGCCGGTTAGCCCGGCAGAGAGGCTGACGGTGCTCAGGAACACCGCGCCCCCTAAACCGGTTTTGAGGAAACTGCGGCGGTCCAGAGAGGATGCGTTGGGCGAGCTGTCTGTCGAAACTGGGTCTGTCATCTGATTGTTGGCCGTTTTGTTATCTTTATTTTGCGCGTTGCGAAACGTTTGATCGCCGGTGGGAGGGAGGTCTTTCCGGGACTGTGCAAAACAGGGATGTTTTGCTCAAGCCTACAGGGAAGTATTTACGGCGTGTCCCGGAAAGACCTCCCTCCCGCCGGCCTGCACCCAGTCCGAAGGCTGGGGCTGGAGAGAAGTGGTGTTCTCTGATTAACGAATAAACAGCTTATACACCAACCGATGCGCCGCCGTACCATGGGGCGCATACACGTATTTGCCGCTGTTGAACTTCTGCTTGGTGAAAATCGCCCGGTGATGGGAGAAGGTCAGGAAGCCTTCCTTGCCGTGATAGTGCCCCATACCGGAATCACCAATCCCGCCGAACGGCAGGTCGTCCTGGGCCACGTGCATCAGGGCATCATTGATGCACATGCCGCCGGAATGGGTGTTGTCCACCACATGCTGCTGGTGGGACTTGTCATAGCCAAAGAAATACAGCGCCAGCGGCCGTGGCCGGTCATTGATGTAATGGATTGCCTCGTCCAGACTGCCGTAACTGATGACCGGCAGGATCGGGCCGAAAATCTCGTCCTGCATCACCTTCATGTCCGGCGTGGTCTTCAGCACCAGCGTCAACGGAATCTTCCGGGTACCGTCCTTCATGTTCTCGTTGGCGGGATTGATCTCCACCAGTTCAGCCCCCTTGGCCCTGGCATCTTCCAGATAGCCCTGCAAACGATTGTACTGGCGCTCATTGATGATGGCCGTGTAGTCGTCGTTATCCCGCAGGCTCGGGTACATCTCGGCGAACCGCGCCCGGAATTCATCCACGAACGCCTGCACCCGGTCGGCAGGGCAGAGCACATAGTCCGGTGCCACGCAGGTCTGGCCAGCATTGAAGGCTTTGCCGAAGGCGATACGCTGGGCCGCATCTTCCATCGGCACATCCGGCGAAACAATGGCCGGGGATTTGCCGCCGAGCTCAAGGGTTACCGGGGTCAGATTTTCGGCTGCCGCGCGCATCACCAGCTTGCCCACCGAAGTAGAACCGGTAAACAGCAGGTGATCGAAAGGCCGTTGGGAGAAATCGGCCGCCACATCGGCCTCGCCAGTGATCACCGACACCAGATCCTCCGGGAACATCGACTCGATGATCTCCTTGAACAGGGCCGACGTGTGCGGAGTGAATTCCGACATCTTGATCATGGTGCGGTTGCCAGCCGCCAGGGAAGCGACCAGTGGACCGACCGCCAGATACAGAGGGTAATTCCAGGGCACGATGACGCCTACAACCCCTTTGGGCTGGTAGTAAACCTTGTTGCTGGCGGGCTGGAACAGAACCGAAACATGGCGTTTGGAGGGCTTCATCCAGTCGCCAAGATTCTTCAGCGTGTAATTGATGCCCTGAATAGACGGCATGACTTCGGCGATCAGGGATTCGTCTTTGGAGCGACAGCTGAAATCCCGATCGATGGCCTCGACCAGGCGATCCTGATGGGCCAGTAGCGCCCGTTTCAGACGCTTGAGGTTCTCTTTGCGCTCGGTCAGGGACGGCATCGGGTTGTTGCGGAACGCCTTCTTCTGGTCCTCAAAGACGTGATGCGTATGCTGGATCTGCTTCTTGCTCTCGGTGAGCTGGACGACGGTGGCACCCATGGTTTTCTCCCCCTGACTGCCCGGAGCGACAGGCGCTGGCAGTCGGTTATTGTCGTTGGCCAAAATCTGTGCGATTTGCGCTTGAAGCTATTATTAGAGTATATACTCTAGGCAGTCAAGAAAGCCGGATGGCTCTTTAGGCCATCCGTGACACTGATAACAACAAACACCGGCATGACGATGAAAACCAGAGACAAGATACTGTTATCCAGCCTGGAGCTGTTTAATGACAAGGGTGAGCGCAATATCACCACCAATCACATTGCCGCGCACCTGGCGATATCGCCGGGTAATCTGTATTACCACTTCCGCAACAAGTCCGACATCATCTATGAGATTTTCCAGGAATATGAAAAGCTGGTGGACTACTACCTGGATATTCCGGAAGACCGACCGATCACCCTGGAGGATATGACCTTCTATCTTGAGTCGGTGTTTGGCGGCCTCTGGAGCTATCGCTTCTTCCACCGGGATCTGGAATACCTGCTCGACAGTGACCCGCGGCTGCGCCAGGACTACCGGGAGTTTACCAATCGCTGTCTGGCGGCCATCAACCGGATTTTCGCAAAGCTGGCGGATGCCGGCATTATCCAGCCTCAGCCGGAGGATCTGCGTTCGGCCATGTCACTGAATGTCTGGCTGGTGATTACCAACTGGATGGCGTTTCTGAAGACGGCTCATGCGGCCGAGGAGCCTGCCAGTCTGTCCCTGACCGAGTTAAAACAGGGGATCTATCAGGTGCTGACGCTGGAAGTGCCCTATCTCACGCCGGAGTATCGTGAAAGGGTACTGGCATTGCGAGAAAAATACCGTCCTACCTTGCCTGAGGCCCAGGGTATCTCTGGCGTTGAGGCATGAGCCTGGCTGGTCTGGTCAAAGTTTGATCTGATATTGAACTTTTTGAATGCGGCGCAGTCACAGCTAATGACGTTGGGAACCGGACACTCCCTGCGTCTCCTGAGTGAGTTCTCAGGTTTTCGGCCTCTGTGGTTGCAGAGGCACATAGCACGTCGCAAACCCTGACGTTTTCACCGGCCTGTCTTCTTCAGGCCGGCTTTTTATGCCTCAACCGGCTCCTGTTCCGAGGCTTCCAGCCAGTGGGTCAGCGCTTCCCGGCACTCGTCGACTCCGCGCTTGGAGGTGGCAGAGAACATGATGAGGTGCTCCACACATTGATATTCCTTCAGCTTTTTCGCGATACCCAGCATGGCGGTTTTTGCCTGACCAAACTTCAGTTTGTCGGCCTTCGTGGCCAGAATCATGAGCGGAAGGTGGTTATGTTCACACCATTCCACCATCATCTGGTCGAAATCGGTGAGCGGGTGCCGGATGTCCATCACCAGAACCAGGCCACGCAGGCAGCGGCGATCATTCAGGTAATGGCCGAGATGCTGTTGCCAGTCGTCTTTCATGTCCCGGGACACTTTCGCGTAGCCGTAACCGGGCAGGTCGACCAGACGGGCATGTTCCCGGTTCAGGCTGAAAAAGTTGATCAGCCGGGTCCGGCCGGGCGTTTTACTGGTGCGGGCCAGTTTGCCGTTGGCGGTGATAGCGTTCAGGGCGCTGGATTTGCCCGCATTGGAGCGGCCGGCAAAGGCAACTTCAGCGCCATGGTCGGGGGGGCATTCGTCCAGTTTGGAGGCGCTGATGAGAAAACGGGCGCTGTTGAACGAGAGGCTTTTTTGAGTCAGATCAGGGTCCACGACGGTTGGTGTTCCTTTGGATTTCAGTTATCGGCGATTAATGTATAATGCTACACCAATTTCCGGCGGGACGCCTCGCGTTGCCGCTGTATGCCCCGGTTTTGCACCTGACGACCCAGTGCCTGCCGGCTGCACAACGAAGAATACTTTCAAGATGCAAAGATGAGAGAAGCGGAGCGAGCATGAAAAGACTGATCGCAGGAGTTGTTCTCGGAGTTGGCCTTACAGCGATGGCTCACGGGGCAGGAGATCCGGCAGCGGGTGAACAGAACGCAGCAGTGTGTGCGGGCTGTCATGGACAGGGTGGTGCCAAGCCGGTAATGGCTGTGTATCCGAAACTGTCCGGTCTGGGCGAGAAATACCTGTACAACCAGCTGGTTGACATCAAATCCGGGGATCGTGCCATTCCTGAAATGACGGGCCTCCTCAATGCCATGTCCGATCAGGATTTGCAGGATCTGGCTGCCTACTTCAACAGCCAGGAAATGGTTGTTGGTCAGGCCAATCCGGATCTGGTTGAGCAGGGTCAGGCACTGTACCGCGGCGGCAATATGGCCTCCGGTGTGCCGGCCTGTTCCGGTTGCCATAACCCCTCCGGCATTGGCAACGAGCCGGCAGGTTACCCTGCCTTGGGCGGGCAGACTGCAGAATATGTTATCAAGCAGTTGAAGGCTTACCGGGCGGGTGAGCGCGCCGGAGGCGCGAATGCCGGCATCATGATGGATGTTGCCTCCAAGCTGACAGACGCTGAGATTGAGGCGGTCGCCAGCTACGTATCCGGCCTGAACTGATCGACAGCCGTCAGTTACGACTGAAAACCCCGCCTCGGCGGGGTTTTTGATATCCGGTATTCATAATACCTAACCGTTCGGTAACGCATTCCTTTGGCCCTCCGGTGGAACTTTTTCGCATCCCTGGGTCATAATCCTCGTTAAAATTCATTGATGGCTCGGAGATTCCCGATGATCAGAACCCTGACGTCTTCCGCCGTTCTGGCACTTTCACTGTTGTCTGCCGCTTCCCTGGTCAATGCCCAGCCCTGGGTGGCCGGAGAGCATTACCGGGTACTGGATAATCCGGTAAGAACGGCATCGGATAACGGTGTCGAAGTGGCGGAAGTCTTCTGGTACGGCTGTCCGCACTGCTACAACTTCAAGCCGCTGGCTGAAGCCTGGGAAGCGGAGGCTCCGGACTACATCAACTATGTGAAGCTGCCAGCGGCACTGGGCCGCAGCTGGGAGCCGCATGCCTACGCATTCTATGCCCTTGAGGCGATGGGCGAGCTGGACAAGGTGCATGACGCGCTGTTTGATGCCCTGGCCGGAGAGCGCCGTCCCCTCAATACCCCGGAAGCTCTGGCTGATTTTGTTGCCGGGTATGGCGTGAACGCCGAGAAGTTTCTGGAAAACTACAACAGTTTCGGGGTGCGTGCCAGAGTGCAGCAGGCCCAGGCCAAGATTCGTGGCGCGCGCATTACCGGTACACCGACTATGCTGGTTGATGGCAAGTACGTGGTAAGTGCCTCCATGGCGGGTAGTCACGAAAACACCCTGAAGGTGGTCGAGTATCTGGCGGAAAAAGAGCGCAGCGGGTCTGAGTAAGGCGCCATGCGGTTCGCCGGACGCTGGATGGGCTGACCGGAGAAGCGGCTGATAATGTACAAGCGAATCCGTAACCAGCTGAACGGTATACTCAGAAACCAGGAAAGCTCCCGGGGCACTTGTTCCGGGAGCGAGCATGTGCCGGAGTTTGAAGCTCACCGGCACATCCGGCTACTGACTTTCAATATTCAGGTTGGTATCAACACTTCGTCCTATCACCATTACCTGACCCGCAGCTGGCAGCATTTTCTGCCCAATCGCCGGCGCTACGAAAACCTGGATCGGATTGCCACCCTGCTAAGTCAGTATGATGTGGTTGCCCTGCAGGAGTGTGATGGCGGCAGTCTCCGCAGTGGTTACATCAATCAGGTGCAATACCTGGCCGAGGCGGCCGGGATTCCTTACTGGTATCAGCAATTAAATCGTAACCTCGGCCAGATTGCCCAGCACAGTAATGGCCTGTTGAGCCGTTTCCGCCCGCTGGATGTCACTGAACACAAGTTGCCGGGACTGATTCCCGGGCGTGGCGCCATCATTGCGCGCTACGGGGATGAGGAAGACCCGCTGGTACTGGTGCTGATGCATCTCTCTCTCAGCAAGTCGGCCCAGCAGAAGCAGCTTGGATTTATCCGCGAGCAGATTGCGAGCTATCGGCATGTGGTGCTCATGGGGGACATGAATGCCCATGCAGAGCAGTTGCTGACACGAACACCGCTGAAAGAAACCGATCTGATTCCGCTGCCCGACACCGCGCACAGCTTCCCGAGCTGGCGCCCGGAAAAGGCGCTTGACCATATTCTTGTCAGTCCCTCTCTGGAAATCCGGCGCTCTGAAGTGGTGAGCTATCCGGTTTCCGACCACCTTCCCATTGCCATGGATGTGGCGCTGCCCAAAGGCTATCTGGAAACATTCTGAGTCTTGTCTGATGCGTCCAGGCAATAAAAAACCCGGCAGATGCCGGGTTTTTTGTGGAGGCAGGATCAATTACTTGATCTTGGCTTCCTTGTACGCAACGTGCTTACGGACAACCGGATCGTACTTTTTGATCTCGATTTTTTCCGGGGTGTTACGCTTGTTCTTTTTGGTCGTGTAGAAGTGACCAGTGCCTGCTGAAGATACCAGCTTGATTTTCTCGCGCATGATGCGGCTCCTTAAACTTTCTCGCCGCGGGCACGAAGATCGGCCAGCACAGCGTCAATGCCTTTTTTGTCGATGATGCGCATGCCCTTGGTGGAAACGCGCAGCTTCACGAAACGCTTCTCGGACTCAACCCAGAAACGGTGGTTCTGCAGATTCGGCAGAAAACGACGACGAGTGTGGTTCATCGCGTGGGAAACGTTGTTACCGGTAACCGGACGCTTACCGGTAACCTGACAAACTCTGGACATACTTGCCTCCGACCTGAGCAATGGTCTCTATCAATACGAATTCGTTTTTAATGCGTCTCTGGTTGCTCCGGAGCCATACCTGCTGCCGGTTTGCGCTTCTGAAACAGAACGCTGCTCGCCAGACGCCGCCAGAAAGGGACGCTTTTATACCAGAACTGGCCGACCAACGCAAAAAATTGTTGGGAATTTGGCCAGTTTCGGGGCGGTATCCTTCACGGGGCTACATCAATCCTCGTTCAGCAAGGGATATTACCTCACCGTGGCCGATAACCATATGGTCAAGAACCCTGATATCGACCAGTCCTAGGGCCTCTTTCAGCCGGCGGGTCAGGGAAATGTCAGCCTGGCTTGGCTCGGCCACGCCTGACGGATGGTTGTGGGCAAAGATGACCGCGGCGGCATTGTCCTCCAGAGCCTGGCGCACCACCTCCCGGGGGTAAACCGCTGCGCCGTCTATCGTACCCCGGAACAGTTCCCGGTACTGGATGACCCGGTGACGGTTATCCAGGAACAGGCCGGCGAACACTTCATGAGGATAAGTGCCCAGGCGGCTG
Organism: Marinobacter sp. LM1; assembly: GCF_042763285.1. NCBI lineage: Bacteria > Pseudomonadati > Pseudomonadota > Gammaproteobacteria > Pseudomonadales > Marinobacteraceae > Marinobacter > Marinobacter sp. LM1. The sequence continues at coordinate 3,950,015 of NZ_CP114373.1, read as the reverse complement.
GTGAGAAAGCGCCGGGTATCTTCCGGTGAGCGCAGCGGATCGCCCTGGCGCAGCGGCTCGTCCATCACTCGCCTCGCCATTTCCATGGCAGCCTGCACCTGGGCATATTTGGCGGTGCCCAGGCCTTTGACCTCGCAGAATTGTCGGCGGGAAGCGGTCATCAGGCCGCGCAGTCCGGAAAATTCGGTGATCAGGTGTCGGGCCAGGGCCATCACCGGCATGCCGGTGGTACCGGTACGCAGGAAAATGGCCAGGAGTTCGGCATCTGACAATGATTCAGGGCCGTGAGTGAGCAATCGCTCACGGGGCCGCTCATCGGCGGGCCAATGGCTGGGTGGCATGTTTGCTTCCTTGCTGCTTTCGGGGAGTGCGTCCTGCACCGGGTTCTCGAAATTACAAAGGTTACTCCAAAAGGTAACATTTGGTAAACGAACAGGGGTTCTAGCAGGCTGCCCGTCTGCGCTCGGCATGCTATCTTATAACTCTTTCATTTTACGGGATTACGGAGCCCGCATGACCGCCAAGCGAATATTGTTGGGAATAACCGGTGGTATCGCCGCCTATAAAAGTGCGGAGCTGGTTCGACTGCTGAAAAAAGCGGGGCACGAAGTCCGGGTTGTCATGACCCGGGGGGCGGAGGCATTTGTTGCGCCGCTGACCTATCAGGCTCTGAGCGGCGAACCGGTGCGCTCCTCGCTGCTTGACCCGGAAGCCGAGGCTGGCATGGGGCACATCGAGCTGGCCAAGTGGGCCGATCAGGTTGTGGTAGCGCCGGCGTCTGCGGATTTTATGGCCCGTCTGGCCCATGGGCTGGCCGATGACCTGTTGACCACGGTCTGTTGCGCCACCGAAGCGCCGATAGCGTTGGCCCCCGCAATGAACCAGGCCATGTGGAAGAACTTCCGTACCCAGCGGAATCTGGCGCTGTTGACGGAAGACCCGCAGATTACCGTCTGGGGACCGGACCAGGGAGAACAGGCCTGCGGTGATACCGGTCCTGGGCGCATGCTTGAGCCGGAACGTCTGGCTCGTCTGGTAAACGGAGAGGGTGTGGTTGAAACGACCGGGCCGCTGTCTGGCAAACGGTTGGTGATCACGGCCGGGCCAACCCGGGAGCCGATCGATCCGGTGCGCTACATTACCAATCACAGCTCGGGCAAGATGGGCTATGCCCTGGCCGGTGCAGCCGTTGCCGCCGGAGCCGAGGTGGTGCTTGTCAGTGGACCTGTCAGTCTGTCGGCCCCAGCGGGGGTTGATGTCCGGCCTGTCAGCACCGCTCAGGAGATGCTGGAAGCCGCCAGCAAGGCGGTCGATGAAGGCTGCGATATCTTTATCGCCACGGCCGCGGTGGCAGATTACCGGCCCGAGGTGTTCGCCAGCGAGAAAATCAAGAAAACCAACGACAACATGAGCCTGGCGCTGGTCCGTAACCCCGATACCCTGGCGACCATCGCTGCCCGGGCCGATGCGCCGTTTACGGTTGGCTTTGCCGCTGAGACCACGGACGTGGCGCGCTATGCGACCGACAAGATGCAGCGCAAGAAACTCAACATGATTATCGCCAACGATGTGTCCGTGCCCGGGCTCGGCTTCAGCAGCGATCGAAATGCGGTTACGGTGTTCTGGCCTGCGGGTTCGGAATCCATCGGGCCGGACAGCAAACAGGCGATCGCTGCCCGTCTGGTGGCGTTGATTGCAGACCACAGCAACAGGATTGAACAGGCATGAGCAAAAGAAAGTTTGAGGTACGGGTTCTGGATGATCGCATTGGTACGGCGATTCCGTTTCCCGAATACGCTACGGAAGGCTCTGCAGGCCTTGATCTCCGGGCGGCATTAAAGGAAGCCAAGACCGTTATGCCGGGTGAGACCCACCTGATTCCCACCGGCCTGTCTGTGCATATTGCTGACCCGGGGTTGGCTGCCATGATCCTGCCCCGGAGCGGACTCGGACACAAGCATGGGATCGTGCTCGGCAATCTGGTGGGGTTGATCGATTCCGACTATCAGGGCGAGTTGATGGTGTCCTGCTGGAACCGGGGCCAGACGCCATTCACCATCGAGGTGGGCGAACGTATTGCCCAGATGGTGCTGGTGCCTGTGGTACAGGCGGATTTCGAGATTGTGACCGAATTTGATGCCAGTGACCGGGGTGAAGGTGGCTTTGGCTCCACTGGGAGCCACTGAGTCGGGCATCTTTACCTGGCAGCGAGATAACTGGCCGGCGTCTATACTCAGCGGATACAGACCTATCCGGGAAAGAAAATAACTGCGGGATGCATTATGAAATTCGCCAAGAAAAAAACCAACGCGTCTTCCGGTGATGAGCAGCCGGAGAAGAAACCCGGAAAGAAACAGAAACCGTCCAAAACGTCAAAAGAAGCGGCTGGCTCCGGTTTAAAGAAACTCGGATCGGTTGGGTTGAATCAATCGCTGGTGGTACTGGTGGCCGGCGTGGTCGCGGTGGTGCTGGCCCATTTTCTGGTGGTGGTGCCCGCGGGGGAGGCCCGCTATGAGGAGGCCAGCGCCATGGAAGTGGACAGTGCGCAACGGCGCCTGAATCAGTCACTGACGGCGCTGCAGGAACAGGTTCGGGCGGTGGCGAACCAGCGTTACGCTGCCCTTGCTCTGGCCGAGCGGTCTGATCTGGCCAATCTCGCCGGACAATTGCAAACGGCGCTGCCCGGTTCCGCTCAGGTGTTTGTCTTCCCTTACCGGGAAGTGCCCCGGACCGGTAACGGCGATACCCTGCTGGGATTTGCGGGCCTGGAACTGGCCCGGCGGGCAGAAAATGGACAGAACCTGTTGCCGGACGCCTTCCCCCGCGACAATCAGTGGTATCTGCAATTTGCCGCGGCAGTGCGTCATCCCACAAGCAATGCCGTGGTTGGTAGCGTGCTGGCGGTTTTTGAAGCCTCCCACATACGGCCAATGCTGGCCGTGAGCAACCCGCAACTCGGGGGCCAGCTGTCACTGGTCCAATCCGTGTCCGGCGCTTCACGAACGGTGGCCAGCGCCGGTAACGGCAGCGGCCCTGAGCTGTCTCGCACCCTGATCAACCCGGACTGGTCCGTCCGTTACCAACCGGCCTCGGCACCGGTGGCGCCGGTAAGCACCATTCTCCTGGCGATTCTGGTGGGGGTGCCTGCGCTGGTGGCGGCGATTCTGGTCTGGATGCTTCTTGGCAACGCTCAGCGTGGAATACGTCAGGATGTGACCGCGCTCATTCAGTGGGCCCACAAGGTGTTCGGAGGCGAGCGGATGAAACTGCCGGCTCTGCGCTGGGATATGGTGGCGTCCACCGGAGAAGTGCTGTTCCGTCTGTCCCAGATGGTTGAGAAGCGGGTGGCCAAGGCCGCGGAGTCGGCTGCGCCCAAAGCGGCTCCTGCCCGCCGCAAGGCAGCGACGGCGGAGGATGAACCACTCTTTCAGGACAAGGACATGCCGGACATTGACATGCTCGATGGTGACGAGGATGTGCTCGGCTTTGGTGGCTCCGAGGATTCCCTGTTCGACGAGGACATTCCTGAAGTGGCTGAGGCCGAGGTGCCTGCGGTTCAGATCAACCCGGAAATCTTCCGCGCCTATGACATCCGGGGCATCGTTGGTCAGATCCTTTCGGCAGAGGTGGTTGAAGTCATTGGTCGCGCGATCGGCTCGGAAGCGACCGAGCGTGGTGTCACAGATATCTGTATTGGCTACGATGGCCGGCACTCCAGTCCGGAACTGGCTGATGCCCTGGGGCGCGGCATCATGGCGACTGGTTGTAACATCATTCACCTGGGGGCCATACCTACGCCGGTGCTGTACTTTGCAACCCATCACCTGCAGACCGGTTCTGGCGTTATGGTGACCGGTAGCCATAATCCAGCCAACTATAACGGCCTGAAGATCATGCTGGGCGGAGAGACCCTGTCTGGTGAAGCTATCCAGAAGCTGTACCAGCGCATCCAGACCGCCGACCTTGCCAGAGGGCAGGGTGAGCAATCCCGGGACGACGTGCGCCGCGCCTATCTGGACCGTATCGTCGGTGATATTGCTGTGGCGGCGCCGTTGAAAGTGGTGGTGGATGCCGGTAACGGCATTGCCGGAGAGCTGGGCCCCATGCTGGTTGAGGAACTGGGCTGTGAAGTCACACCACTGTATTGTGAAGTGGACGGTGATTTCCCTAATCATCACCCGGACCCCGGCAAACCCGCGAACCTGCAGGACCTGATTGCCAAGGTTAAGGAGACCGGCGCCGATATCGGGCTGGCCTTTGATGGCGATGGTGATCGTCTGGGCGTGGTTACCAATACCGGCAAGATCATCTGGCCGGATCGCCTGCTGATGCTCTTTGCCAGGGATGTGGTGTCCCGCAACCCCGGCGCGGATGTGCTCTATGACGTGAAGTGCAGCCGCCGGCTGGCCAGCGTGATCTCGGAAGCTGGAGGGCGCCCGATCATGGGGAAAACCGGCCATTCCCTGATGAAAGCGAAAATGAAGGAAACCGGCGCCCTGCTGGCGGGCGAAATGAGCGGACACATTTTCTTCGGCGAACGCTGGTACGGCTTTGACGATGGCCTTTACTCGGCTGCCCGGCTGCTGGAAATCCTGGGTATTGAGGATCGTCACTCCGATGAAGTCTTTGAAGACTTCCCCGAGGATATCAGTACCCCTGAGCTGAATGTCGAGGTGACCGAGAGCGACAAGTTCGCCATCATTGAACGGCTAGGTCAGCAGGCGGATTTTGGTGACGGCAATATCAGTACCATTGATGGCATTCGGGTAGATTATGCCGATGGCTGGGGGCTATGCCGTGCGTCCAATACCACACCGGTTCTGGTTCTGCGCTTCGAAGCCGAAACCGAACAGGCACTGGAGCGGATCAAATCCGTGTTCCGGGAGCAACTGCAGAAAGCGGCACCAGACCTGGTGGCGGAATTCTGAAACCCATTACTGTCGTAAGGATTAACACAACATCATGGCGCTGGATCGTGAAACAGCAATGCAGGTGGCCTCGGTACTGAGCCGGGGCCTGCCCTATATCCAACGGTTTACCGGCAAGACGGTCGTGATCAAATACGGCGGCAACGCCATGGAGAACGAAGACCTGAAAAGCAGTTTCGCCCGGGACGTGGTGCTGATGAAGCTGGTGGGGATCAACCCAATCGTGGTTCACGGCGGCGGCCCCCAGATCGGAGAGCTGCTGGAACGCCTGAATATCCAGTCCCGCTTTGTTAACGGCATGCGGGTTACCGATGCGGAGACCATGGACGTGGTCGAAATGGTGCTCGGCGGCCAGGTGAACAAAGAAATCGTTTCCCTGATCAATGCCCACGGCGGCACCGCGGTGGGCCTGACCGGTAAGGATGCCAATCTGATCCGGGCCCGGAAGCTGGAAGTGGTCAATCGCTCGCCGGAGCTGGAGCGGCCTGAAATCATCGATATTGGCCATGTTGGCGAGGTGGCAAGCGTCAACGTGGATGTTATCGACATGCTGACCCGCAGCAACGTGATCCCGGTTATCGCGCCCATCGGTGTCGGGCCGGATGGCGCTTCCTACAACATCAATGCGGACCTGGTAGCCGGCAAGGTGGCAGAAGCCATGAAGGCGGAAAAGCTGATCCTGCTGACCAATGTCTCCGGCCTCAAGAGCAAGGAAGACAAAGTGCTGACCGGCCTGACCGCCCAGCAGGTGAACGATCTGATTGAAGACGGCACCATCCATGGCGGTATGTTGCCAAAAATCCGCTGTGCCCTGAGTGCGGTGGAAAACGGCGTGCGCACCTCCCACATCATCGACGGACGTGTGGCCCACGCCTGCCTGCTGGAAATCTTCACCGACGAGGGTGTCGGTACGCTGATTTCCCGTAACTGATACTTCTGGCCGGGAGTTACCGGATGAAACGCCTGCTGTCATTTCTCGTTATCACAGGAATAGTGGCCTTCGCCGGCTTTAAAGCTGGCGTCTGGTGGCTGACGGACCAGCGTCTGGCAGAGGCGCGCACGGTACTATCGGAATCCGGTGTACTCGAGCGGGGGAGCATCAGCTCCTCTGTGGATGGCCGGGTCATCCTCCGGCAGGCGCACTGGGAGGACTTCCAGCTTACTCAGCCATTGCAGATGGACCTGATTGAACTGGAAACCGGCTCTCCAATCGCTCTGTTGACCACACTGATGAGCCCTGACAGCTTGCCGGCCAGTTGGCGGCTATCCGTTGAGCGCGCCAGCATTACGCTGGAACCTACCATGTTCCGGAACTGGGTGACGGCGGCGCCGGATGAAACTGCCCAGGCCCCGCTAGCCAATCTGTCCTGTGCGCCGGACCCAAGGCAGCAACTGGGCAGTGGGGATTTGATGCGTATGGGGATTCCTGATATCCGGGGCGACATGTTGCTGGAGCAGACCCCCGATGCCCTGCGTTTTGAACTGAATACCCGTGAAACCGGAAGCCTGGAGCTGGTTTGGCCAGACGCCAGACTGACCCTGGGCAATCTGGCCGACCCGGCCTCCATGGGGGCCGGGCCACTGCAACTGACCGTTCGTGACGCGGGTCTGATGCGCCGCCTCTCTGCCTATTGTGCCCGCGAGACCGGGCTGGAGGTCAGCGACTGGGCCGGGCGGGGTGTCGCGGCATTGGAGAAAGGGCTGCAGGCTCGGGGCCTGGAAGCCAGTCCGCAATTGCTGGCACTGTATCGGCAATGGCTGACCGAAGGGGGTGAGGTGACCATGATGCTTGCACCCGGCTCGGAAACCTTCGGGCTGCCCGTACGCACCGATTCGGAAAACACCGTCAGCCTGCGCGTATCCTATAACGGTGCCACCGTGCCGGATGTGTACCTGACCGAAATGCAACGGGTGGAACCAGCATTGCCTGCGCAGGCAATGGAGCCTGTGGTACCGCCGGAAGACCCGGATTTTGAGCAGTGGTACCCTGACAGTGTTGAGAACGCCAATACCTGGCTTGGCCGGCGCGTAAGGGTTACGCTCTCGAATGAAAACCAGGTTGAGGGGCGACTGGTCAGCGTTGGCGAGCGGGATATGGAAATCGCCCGCACAGTGGCCGGGGGCGAAGTGGCGTACCCCATTCTGATTCGTGCCATTACACAATTTGAAGTCTGGCGCCGGGGCCGCCCGGAATAGCGCCGGGACGGGAGGCAATAAGTGACCGCAAGCGCAAGCACAGGGGTGCCGGGTATCAGGGAAATGCTGGCCCGGCTGATTTCATTGCCATCCATCAGCAGTGCCTCGCCGGAGTGGGATCACAGTAACGAAGGTGTGGTCCGCCTGCTGGCAGAGTGGCTCGAACCCCTGGGGTTTACCGTCGAGATCATGGAAGTGCCGGGCATGCCCGGCAAGTTCAATCTGATCGCCACTCTGGGTAGCGGTCCGGGTGGACTGGTACTCTCAGGCCATACCGACACCGTACCGTTTGACGACAAACGCTGGCAAAGTGATCCGTTCAGTCTCACGGAAAAGGACAACCGCTGGTACGGTCTGGGCACCTGCGACATGAAGGGCTTTTTCCCGCTGGCCATTGAAGCCGCCAGAGCCTTTGCCGGCGAGCCCTTGCAGCAGCCGCTGATTATCCTGGCCACTGCTGACGAAGAAAGCTCGATGAATGGCGCCCGGGCACTGGCAGAAGCCGGCAAACCGAAAGCCCGTTACGCGGTGATCGGCGAGCCCACCAATCTCAAACCAGTGCGCATGCACAAGGGCATCATGATGGAACGGTTGCGGTTTGACGGGCAATCGGGCCATTCCTCCAACCCGGCCCTGGGCCGCAACGCGCTGGAAGGCATGCACGAGGCGCTCGGCGAACTTCTGGCCCTGCGCAGCGAATGGCAGGAAAAGTACCGCAACCCCAACTTCGAGGTACAGGTGCCCACCCTGAACCTGGGCTGTATCCACGGTGGTGACAATCCCAATCGCATCTGCGCCCAATGCGAATTGCACTTCGACCTGCGTCCGCTGCCGGGCATGAACATGGAGACCCTGCGCCAGGCGATTCTTGACCGGATGCAGCCTCTGGCCGAGCGGCGGGAACTCAAACTCACGTTTGCCCCCCTGTTTGACGGCGTACCGCCGTTTGAAACCCCGGCCGACGCCGCTCTGGTCAAAGCCTGTGAGAAACTCACGGGCCACACGGCACACGCCGTTGCTTTTGCCACGGAGGCACCCTGGCTGCAGCAGTTGGGGTTGGAGACCCTGGTGATGGGGCCTGGTTCGATCGACCAGGCGCACCAGCCGGACGAGTTTCTTGAACTGTCCCAGTTGCAGCCGACGGTGGATATCCTCAAGGGATTGATCAAAAGGTTCTGTCTTTGAGTAGACTAGCGGTAAGGCGGGCGGAAAACCGTCCCGGCATTCTCCATTCTTGGCAAGCATTATCAGGGTATAAGGAATAAAGGTTTGAAATCAAACGACTGGCTGCACGGATTCCGCCATTCCTCTCCGTACATCAACGCCCATCGCGGCCGGACCGTCGTCCTGACCATGCCCGGGGATGCCATTGAGCACCGCAATTTTATCAACATCATCCACGACATCGCTTTGCTTAGCAGCCTTGGCGTCAAGTTGGTGGTGGCGTTCGGTGGCCGCCCCCAGATCCAGTCGCGACTGGATGATGCCGGCCTGGAATCCTCCTTCGCACGGGGTCTGCGCATCACCCCCGATAACCATCTACCGATGGTTATGGAAGCCATTGGCGGGCTCAGGGCCTACCTGGAAAGCCAGCTTTCCATGGGGTTGGTGAATTCACCCATGCACAACGCCCGGATTCGGGTCAGCAGCGGCAACTACGTCACCGCCAAACCCGTTGGCGTGCTGGATGGCATTGATTTTGGCTACACCGGCCGCGTCCGCCGTGTTGATACCCGTGGCATCGAGCAGTTGCTGGAGCTGGGGCATATTGTTTTGTTGCCTCCAATGGGCTATTCGCCCACCGGTGATGCCTTCAACCTTTCCTATGAGGACGTTGGCAGCCAGGTGGCCGCGGCGCTGCAGGCGGAGAAGCTGATTGTCTTCATCGACGATGAAGGCCTGCTCGAAGAAGATGGTAGCCTGATACGTGAGTTGTCCGCCCGTCAGGCGTCCGAACGCTTGAACGACAATGCCGTCACCGGCCACGATGCGGCCTTGCTCAAGGCCGCCTGCGATGCCTGTGTCAAAGGCGTTCGGCGTGCCCACATCATCAGCTACGTAGAAGACGGCGCTCTGCTGGAGGAGCTGTTTACCCGCGATGGGTCCGGCACCCTGGTCAGCGGTGATAACTACGAACAGATTCGCCAGGCACGGGTAGAAGACATCGGGGGTATTCTGGAGCTGATTCAGCCCCTGGAAGAGCAGGGCGTGCTGGTTCGTCGTTCACGGGAAATGCTGGAAACCGAAATTGACCGGTTTGTGGTGGCGGAGCGGGACGGCACCATTGTCGGCTGCGCCGCGCTGTACCATTATCCGGAGGAGGGCGCCGGAGAGTTGTCCTGTTTTGCGGTCGACCCCTCCTACCGCCGTGCCGGCCGTGGTGACGAGATTCTCGCCATGGTTGAAAAGCTGGCCCGGGGCCAGGGTGTCCACAAACTGTTTGTGCTGACTACCCAAACCGAACACTGGTTCCGGGAACGCGGTTTCGTACCCACCGCCGTGCAGGATCTGCCGGGTCCAAAGCTGGCCTCATACAACACCCAGCGCAATTCAAAGGTTTTCTACAAACCGCTCTGACAGCAATTTCAACCGCGCAGATCGACTGTCCGCCGGTTGCCGGGAAAGCTCCCCGACGGCCCGGTAAAACTCGCTGAAGTGGTAGTCCAGCTCTTTCAGCATCTGTCGGAAGGCGGGAACGTGCTGATTGTACTGGCGGAACAGTGCCAGCTGTGCATTATTCAGCCGTACCGGCGGCGGGCCGAAAGGCCCCGGCTCTTCATATTGGTCGGCCAGGTTGGCGTAGTCCCGGGCCAGTTCGTCGAGCAGTTGGGCCTTGCGCGCCCGCAGCGTGGATTTGTCCATCGTATCCTGGCGGGCATAAAGTTGTTGGAGTTGCTCGCTGGTGGCGGCGACCAGTTCCAGAGTCTTTTGCCGGTGCTGTAATCGCGCCAGAGCGCGCTCAAAACCCTCAGATGCCCCTTGCCGCTTCAGCCAGAGCCGAAGCCCTTCCAGTTCCACGGCAGTGGCAAAGCTCTCGTTAAAGGCGGTATCACCGTTGATATAGAGCACGCGGTGGGCCAGCTCGTGGAACATCAGGGCGACCATGCGGTCATCCGCCAGGGAGGTGAACCCGGTATGCAGTGGATCATCGAACCAGCCCAGGGTGGAGTAGGCGGTAACAGCGCCGATAAAGGTATCGTAATCGCGCTCCTGGAAGGCCGTCTGTTCCTGCCGGGCATCGGCCAGGCGGAAGTACCCGCGATAGGACTGGCAGCCCACAAACGGATAACACCACTGGTGGGGGGTAAGGGAAAACTCCGGCACGGCGACCAGATTCACTACCACCCATGGGCGGCCCAGAGCTGCGTATTCACTGAAGACGTCGTCCACGGGCAAGGCCAGTTCCTGAGCCGCAAACGCCCGCGCCTGCGCTGCCAGCTCAAGCTGTCGACGAAGTTCCGGGTCGGTTTCCGGTGCCGTGATCACCTGGTGGATGGGCCTGGCCTTCATCATCAGGGACACGTGGCCGCCGATGGCCTGGCTATAGTAGCCAATGGTCGTACAGCCACTCAGGGGTGTTACCAGTAGCAAAAAGAGATAGATCTGACTAAGCTGTCTCATGAATCATCATATTATGATGTTGTGGGTATGAGGCTGTACAATTCCTTATTCGCCGACGGCTGTTACAGATTTTTAACCGACCGCCACAGGCCTTATCATAACAGCTCGAACCTACACCCACTCAGGGACGTTGGCCGGATTTCCGCATCCGGCAACATGCCGGCTTTGCAACTGGTCAGGTAGTTCATGGATCCGAGAGAGCGTCGCAGCAGCCCCCGACAGCCGATAAAACTTGCCGCTCAGATAGATGCCGGCAATGGTGAGGCGTGGCCCTGCCAGATTGCTGATTTCTGTGCCGAAGGCATGTTCATTCGTTATTCGGGTGAAACCTCCGGCAAAATCGAGCGGGCCTTTGCCGGCGGCAGCGTTACCGAGCTGGTGGTTCGGTTCCGCGGTCTTGAGGGCAATCGTCGATACGAGCTTCATGTCAGCCCGGTGCGGCGTATTGACGGTGCCATGGGCGTGCATTTTACCCGCCCCGATTCCGATGCCTTCAGCGCCATGCTGCAGTTGTGTGGCAGTTCCGGGGATCAGGCCCGGTCATCACTTCGCGCTCCCAGTGAACGCGTTCAGTTTGTGCTTCACCAGTGTGCCAAAACCGTCACGCGGTTTATTGAACCACTCATGGATGCCTGTTTTGTCCAGACGGTGGAGGCACTGCGTATTGCGGCCCAGAAAGCCCCAAACGACCAGCTTGCCAATGAGTTGATGGATGCATCCGGCCAGATTCAGGGGCGCCAGCGGGTGCTCTGGCATTACATGAGCCGCAGTCTGGAGTCGCCCTTAAAACCGGAGCCCAAAGGCGCGCCCGGTTCAGTGTTGTCGGTGGTAGACAAAAACGAGTTTGAGGACTGGCTGGCAATTCGGGTGATGGTTACCCGTGCTGATACCCAGTACCGTGGCGACCTGCTGCAGCTCAAGCTGAGGCTGGACAAGTTAGGTATCGCCAATCGCACCGGCCATCATAATCCCCTCGGTCCCGCCCTCGTGTGCGAAGCCTTCCATAACGCGCTTGCCCAGCTGAAAGTCAGCCGGGACGTTGAAAAGGTCTGCCTGAAGACGTTTGAGCAGACGGTGATCAAACAGCTGGAGCCGTTGTATCGGGAGTTGAACAATATCCTGATCCGGCATGGTGTGTTGCCGGATCTGGACCTGTCCCGTTATCTGAGCGAACAGGCGCCGGCCAGGAAGGAACCGCCGACCGAGGTGCTGAAGCGGGAGCCCGAAACACCTCTGGAAAAGCCGCAGCCTGAGGCGCCGGAAAGCAAACCCGGGCAAACGGCCCGCGGGCTGAAAAACCGGGTAGCTGGAGAGTTCCGGGGGTATGCCCGCGCAGCCCAGACGGCTTTTGCCACGGTGAGGAATCTGCTGACAACACTGCAGGCCAGTCGTGTGGAGAATGGAGAGGCGACGCCAGAGCCGTTTGCGGCCAATGCCCGTCCGCTGTCTCAGGGTGAACTGCACCGGGAATTGCAGGAGCTGCAGCTACGCGCTGCGGCTCCGGAAGAGCCGGCCGTGCCCTTGCGGGACCGGGTGGTTGAAAAGATACGTGAAACCGGTGACACCCGGCTCAATGCTGAGCAGCAGGACACTCTGGACGTTGTCGATCGGTTTTTCCGGAGCGTGGTCGATAGCCCCAAGCTCAGTGACTACGCCCAGAGCCGAATGCGTCAGCTGGAAGTGCCGGTGCTGAAAGTTGTGATGCGTGATCCCGAATTCTTTGAGGACCAGGACAGCCCGGTTCGTGGTGTGATGAACCGCCTGGCACAACTGGGCGTGAAGGGTGGCCGGCTGAACCCGGTGGTGCAGCGCCGGGTGGATGAGCTGATTCACCGCATTGCTACCGAGTTCGAACAGGATACCGGTGTGTTTGAGCAGACCGTAGGTGAGCTGGACACGCTGATTGACCGGCAGAACCTCGTGTATCGCCGCAACGTTGAGCGGGTGACTGCTGCCGCAGAGGGTGCCCAGAAGGTTGCCGAATCCAAAACCGCCGTGGCCAGCGCGCTGGAAAGCAAACTGGCTGGCCGCAAGGTTCCCAGGGCCCTGGTCAGCCTGCTTGAAGGCGGCTGGAGGGATTTATTGTCGCTGACCTGGATTCGCCAGGGACCAGACAGTCAGTTATGGCAGGACTACCTGGCGGTGATCGATTCGCTGATGGCTTTTGCCGAGGACCCGGACAGCAGCATTAACCTGCCCGAACTGTTACGGCTGATTCAGGATGGGCTGGCGTCGATCTCCAGTAACCACATGCCGTCCTCCCAGATCCGGGATGAATTGAAGCAGTTTCTGGTGCGTCGGCCTGACAAGGCGCCGGAAATGGTTGAGATGCCTGCGGTCAGTGGTGCTCGCCCGGACAAACAGGTGCTCAGTGAACGGGAACAGCGCAGCCTGCAACGCTGGATCAACCGGGCCCAGCAATTGCGCACCGGCGACTGGCTGCGGGATCAGACCAAGGCAGAAGATCCCCAGTACATCCGCCTGGTGTGGATTGCCCGTGGTTTCAGCCGGTTTGTCTTCGTTAACCACCAGGGTATGCGGGTGGTTGAGCTGGAGCTGGAGGCTCTGGCCAGACAAATGCGCAAAGGCATTATCGTACCGGACAATCAGTATGACCGGCCGCTGGTAGACGAGAGCATCGACCGCATGGTTCGCAACGTCTATGACCAGCTGTCCTGGGCATCCACCCATGATGAACTGACCCGGCTTTTGAACCGCCGGGAATTCGAGCGCATGCTGGAGCAGCAACTGGCCCGCCGGGAAGACAGTCGTGCATTGCTGCAACTGGACCTGCGCGGGTTCCGATTGCTGAATGACACAGCGGGCTACCAGGCCGGGGATGAAACCCTGAAACGGGTGGCGGAGCTCATCTGTCGGCATGTGGGCGACGGCATGCCGGTGGCTCGTCCCGGGGGCAATGAATTTGCCATGCTGGTGCCTGAAGAACAGGGGCCGGAAATTGCCAAGGCACTGCTGGAAGCCATTGCAGCGGAACCCTTTGAGTACGGTGGTCGGCGTTACACATTAAATGCCAATGTTGGCCTGGCGCCGGAACTGCCCGCGCTGATCAGCGCCGAAAAATGGCTGAAAGCCGCCGAGCAGGCGCTCAATTCCGCTCGCGACAAGGGCCCGGGACGTTTCTCGATCTACACGCTCGACGCAGACGACCAGGCCCGGCAGGAACAGATTGCGGCCCGTGTGGCCGGCCTGAGTAACCCGGACGAAGAGCGCATGCTGCTGCGTTGCCAGAAAATCATTCCTCTGCATGCCAACACCCGAATGGCGGCCCAGTATGAAATTCTGATCAGCATGTACGACGACAGCGGGCAGCTGATTACCGGCCAGGATTTTGTCCGCATGGCCGAGCGCTATGACCGCATGCAGGCAGTGGATCGCTGGGTGGTGGGGCACATGCTGGACTGGCTGCGGGACCAGTCTCCGGATCCGCGCCATGTGGGTGGTGTCTGCATCAACCTGTCCGGCTATTCGTTGAACGACCAGTCACTGCTGGAATTCATTTACGAAAAGCTCAGTGAGAAGGATGCACCGATTGAGCGTCTCTGGTTCGAGCTGACGGAAGCCTCTGCCATTCATGATCTGCAATCGGTGGCGGATTTCATGCTGGAAATGAAAGAGCTTGGCTGCCGGTTCTGCCTGGGTAACTTTGGCAGCGGGCCCAGCTCCTTCCAGTTCATGCGATCGTTGCCGGTAGATCTGATCAAGATCGACAGTGCCTTTACCGGTCAGCTGGCAGCCAACCAGACGGATCAGGCCATGGTCAGATCCATGGTGGATATGGCGCATTATATGGAACGGGAAGTGATTGCCTCTCAGGTTGAATCCCGTGAGGTTCTGGATATGCTGAGGCAACTGGGCGTGGATTACGCTCAGGGTTTTGTGGTTGAGAAGCCCCGACTGCTGACCAGTCTTGTCTGACGCACATCCGGGAACCTGAGCTTTTTATGTCCAGACGCCATCCGATTATTGCCGTTACCGGATCTTCCGGGGCAGGTACTACCACAACCGGGCAGATCTTCAGCCGCATGTTTGCCAGTGAGGGCATCGATGCCGCCATGGTCAGTGGCGACAGCTTTCATCGGTATACCCGGGAACAAATGGCCCGACTTGCCGCCAAGGGGCAGTTTGGTGAACGCAACCACTTTGCCCTGGCAGCGAATCATATCGATAGGCTGGAGGCTCTGTTCTATGACTACAGCCATACCGGCAATGGCCGATACCGGCAGTACGTTCATGACGAAGACCGTGACCTGATCGCCGCTGGCCACAAACCCGGAACCTTCACCCCCTGGGGCCCGTTACCTGCGGATACCGATGCCCTGTTCTACGAGGGGCTTCACGGCGGGGTGGTGAGCGACAACTACAATATTGCCCAGTACGTTGACTTGTTGATTGGTGTGGTACCCATTGTCAATCTGGAGTGGATCCAGAAAATCCATCGGGACACCCATCAGCGGGGCTACAGCCAGGATGCCGTGGTTCAGACCATCATCAATCGGATGGACGATTACGTGCACGACATCGTGCCGCAGTTCTCTCACACCCACATCAACTTCCAGCGAATTCCGCTGGTGGACACCTCCAACCCCTTCGTTGCCCGGGATGTGCCCAGTGAAGACGAGAGCATGGTGGTGATTCACTTTCGGGAAACGACGGATGTGGATTTCCCGTGGTTACTGCAGGCCATTCCCCAGAGCAGCCTTTCCCGTCACGATACCCTGGTGATTCCGGGGCCGAAAATGGCCCTGGCCATGGACCTGATTATCCGGCCCATGGTCCAGAGCCTGATGGCCGGCAAAACCTTTGCCTGATCAGACCGTCAGGGTGCCATCGCGGTAGTCGGCCAGCGCCTGCTCAATCTCAGCAGGTTTGTTCATCACAAACGGACCATACTGGACAACTGGCTCGCCGATGGGCCGGCCTGCAATCAGTAGCAGCTGTGCCCCGGCCTCTCCGGCCTCAATCAGAACTTCGTCCCCCTGCTCCAGAATGTTTGCCGAGGACAGTGCCAGAGCCTGGTTCCGGTCTTCGCTTACCAGGCTTGCGCCACCTTCATACAGGTAAACCAGGGCATTGAGCGCCTGGGGGACGGGCAGCGATACCCTCGCTCCGGATTCCAGGTGGACATCGGCATACAGAGGCTCCGTGCTGCCGCCGGTGACTGCACCGGTGACGGAACCGCCGCCGATCTCCAGTTCACCGGCAATGACCCGGACGGATACGCCCTGCTGGCGCGCCACCGGAATCTCCTCTGGCTGAATGTCCCGGTAACCGGCGGCCTTCATTTTTTCGGCGGCAGGCAGGTTGAGCCAGAGCTGGAAGCCCCGCATGACCCCGGATTCCTGCTGTGGCATTTCCGAATGCACGATGCCCCGGCCCGCGGTCATCCATTGCACCCCGCCGTTGCGAAGGTTGCCTCGATTCCCCAGGTGATCCTCATGCAGCATGTGCCCTTCAATCATATAGGTGACGGTTTCAAAGCCCCGATGCGGGTGGGCCGGAAAGCCGGCAATGTAATCCTGTGGCTGGTCAGAGCCGAACTCATCCAGCATCAGAAATGGGTCCATTCGCACGGATTGGCGCTGGCCCAGTGAGCGTTTGATGCGAACCCCGGCGCCATCGGATGTGGCCAGTGCGGGAATGGTTTGTTTCAGGGAGCGAAGCATGATCCCGTCCTCCTCTCGGTTAGTCATGGGGCTATTTAACCGGGATGGTGGAAGGGATGAAAACGCAGAATTCTGGCGGGGGAAGTCAAAAAAACTGACGAAGGCATCAAAAGGTGACGACGGGAACCCCGTCGTCACCTCCGGAGCGATTATTCCACGTTGCGGGAGTAGAAGATTTCCAGCATTTCCCGGCGCAGGCGATCCTCGATGGACTGGGCTTCTGCCGGGTCCAGGTCGCCGGCGTTCACTCCGAACACATAGTTGTCCAGATTGAACTCCTTGAGCATCATCTTGGTGTGGAACAGGTTTTCCTGATACACGTTGACGTCGATCATCTGATACGCGTTCTGGGTATCCTCGGTCAGGTAGTTCTGGATCGAGTTGATGTCGTGATCGATGTAATGCTTGGTACCGTCCACGTCACGGGTGAAACCGCGTACACGGTAGTCAACGGTAACCACATCCGAGTCGAAGCTGTGAATCAGGTAGTTCAGTACCTTCAGCGGTGAAATCAGACCGCAGGTGGACACGTCGATATCGGCCCGGAAGGTGCTCACGCCGTCATGGGGATGGCTTTCCGGATAGGTGTGCACCGTCACGTGGCTCTTGTCCAGATGCGCCACAATGGTATCCGGCAGCGGACCAGGGGACTCTTCGTTATTGGCTTCGCTGTCGGACAGTTCGTGCTCGGCGATCAGCATGGTGACGGACGCACCATGAGGCTCGTAATCCTGGCGGGCAATGTTGAGAACATTGGCACCGATGATCTTGACCACGTCGGTCAGAATCTGGGTCAGACGCTCGGCGTTGTACATCTCGTCGATGTAATCAATATAGGCTTCGCGTTGTTCTTCGGTCTGCGCGTAACAGATGTCGTAGATGTTGAAGCTCAGGGATTTGGTCAGGTTGTTGAAACCGTGCAGCTGGAGTTTGGTTTCCATGCTCAGCCCCTCCGGGAAATGGAGATGAATGATCACAGGGAGAGGAACTCTCCCTGCCGAGGCCGCCACCGACTACTGACCGGGTGAATGGAGCTGTTCACCTTTTGCGCAGACCGGCGGAGAAAGTTGCGTATTATGCATACCGCAGGTGTCATTGAATAGTATTTGCAATGACATTTTTTATAACGGAAAGCCGCGGTTGCAGGGCGCTGGCCGGAATCTGACCTGCCGTTCTAGCTGGCGGCCTGGATTTCGAAGCTGTGCGTGATCTCGACACCGGCTTTGCCCAGCATGATCGAGGCTGAACAGTACTTGTCGGCAGACAGGCTGACTGCGCGCTCCACCTGCTTTTCCTTCAGGTTGTTTCCGCTAACCACAAAATGAAGATGAATGCGGGTGAACACAGCCGGCACCTCATCAGCGCGCTCCGCATCAAGCTCACAGTGACAGGCGATCACGTCCTGGCGGCTTTTCTTCAGGATGCTCATCACATCGAAGGAGGAGCAGCCGCCCACGCCCATCAGCAGCAACTCCATCGGGCGCGGACCCAGATTCTCGCCACCGTGATCCGGGGGGCCGTCCAGTTGAACGCTGTGGCCACTGCCACTGGTTGCTTTGAAGCTGGCATTGCCTGTCCAGTCGACGGTTGCTTTCATCGGAGTTACCCCTGGTGCCTGAATGAATGGGCAGGATGCTAGCACAGTTAACTCCCTGCGGCATGATGTGGTTGGGACCAAAGCGGTATTGCCTTCAGATACATCCTGTATCCGCTTTTGAGTTGCCCAGAAGTTACCTTCTTGTTATAAGTTGCGTGGCATATCAGTAAAACCCCTAACCCGCACGGACAGGCGGGGATATAAAAACGATCAGGAATCGCCAGACTCTGAGGAGGCATGTCTCGCATTATGGCTACCATTGTCAAGCCGGTTGAGCAGAAGACCAAACACCTGGATTACTTCCTTTCCCAATGCCATCGCCGGCGTTACCCAGCCAAAAGCACCATCATCTATGCGGGTGATAAAAGCGATTCCCTGTTCTACATCGTCAAGGGCTCGGTCACTGTCATTATTGAAGACGACGATGGTCGTGAAATGATCATGGCGTACCTTAATGCCGGTGATTTCTTCGGCGAGATGGGGCTGTTCGACAACATGGATTCCCGGAGTGCCTGGGTCAAGGCCAAGACTGAGTGCGAAGTGGCAGAAATCAGCTACACCAAGTTCCGGGAAATCGCTCAGCAGGATCCGCGGGTGTTGTACTTTATTGGTGAACAGATGGCCTCGCGCCTGCGCCAGACTACCCGTAAGGTAGGGGACCTGGCGTTCCTTGATGTCACTGGCCGGGTTGCCAGAACACTGCTGGATCTGTGCAAAGAGCCGGATGCCATGACTCACCCGGACGGCATGCAGATCAAGATTACCCGTCAGGAAATTGGACGCATTGTTGGTTGCTCCCGGGAGATGGTCGGTCGGGTTCTGAAAACTCTTGAAGATCAAGGTCTGGTGCGGGTCAAGGGTAAAACCATGGTGGTTTACGGTACCCGCTGATTGCTCTCTCCCTCCCTGTAATCTCTGCATAAAACGGTGCTCCGCTGTTGACGGGCACCGCTTTTTCCCAGCATCTCCGTCGGTATATTTGCCGTTTTCTGCTCCGTTACCTTCTCAGCTTTGATGGTGTCGAAGCACTTTACAGTTGTGCGCAGACACATTAAGTGTGTGGTTTCTAACTAACTGAAATATAATCATCTTTTGAATTCTGGCAGGAATCGCGCAGGGACGGTTGAGTCACACATTGACTCACAAAAAGGAGTTTAACCATGAAAAGAAAATGGATTGCCGGCACTGCTGGCCTGGCCGCAGCCGCCCTGATGAGTTCCGCTTCTGTTGCCGCGCCGATTACGGCAGATGTTGTGTTTCTGGTCGATGAATCCGGCTCCATGGGTGGAGAGCACGCCTGGCTCAGCAATATGATTGCAAGCCTTGAGAGTGGTCTGGTCGGTGAGGGCGTTGGCTCTTCGGTGAGCAACCGGTACTCGCTGGTTGGTTTCGGGGGCAGGTCATCCAGCAACCATCTGGATCCCCATGCCCATGATATGGATTCAGTAACGGCGGGCACTCAGGAGTGGGGCAGTTCCACCGATTTTGCTGCTGCAACGTCGACGCTGGTTACCAACGGTGGCACGGAAGACGGCTGGAGCGCGCTGGACTGGGCACTGAATAAACTGAGCTATCGCGCGGATGCCGCAGTTAACTTCGTGCTGGTTACCGACGAGGATCGTGACAACACCAATGGTAACCTTACTAAAGAGGGTTTGCTGGCGGGTCTGGGCAGCAAGAACGCCCTGCTCAACGTGGTAGTAAACAACCGCTTTGGTTGTGGTGGGTCCTCTACCAATGCCATTGGTATCGACAGCGATGATAACGGTTTTCTGACCGATGGTTTGGGTGGTTTCACCAAGTGTGAAGGCGCTGGCAACATCGGTAGTGGTAACGGAACCACTGGCAGCGACTACGTCGATCTGGCCCTGAATTCCGGCGGTGCCGCCTGGAACCTGAACATTCTCCGTTCCGGTGGTACTAACGCAGATTCGTTCACCGCATCGTTTGTTGACACCAAGGTACAGGAAATTACCGAGCAGCCTCCGGTTTCTGTGCCGGAGCCCGGTACCCTGGCCCTGCTGGGTCTGGGTCTGACTGGCCTGGCATTCCGCCGCAAGAAAGCCTGATCGTTCGATTGAGGCTTGCAGTAACAAGGGCGCCCTCCGGGCGCCCTTGTTGTTTTTGTAAATGTTATCATCAGGGGCTTTGAAGTCCGCTAAGCGTTATTCCCAACAAACGTTGATACAGACTGACAGATGGCGTCGGGCTCGGTCAGTGGCGCCCAGTGCGGGGCATCCAGTTCCTGCAGCGTGAGCTTACCGGTCCAGTGCACCAGGTGTTCGGTCAGGTGGCGGCCGACGTAGGCGTCCCGCGTGGGAATGATCACCTGAACGGGGCAGCGGGTGTGCCGGGGCCTTGGGCGCAGCAGCCTGGGCAGGAAGTTTGCCCGATAGAGCTTCACACCATATTGTCCGTCTGCTTTCTGCCAGGGGCTGAAACGGGCGTCTTCAACCTGTTCCTGTGTCTTCAGATAGTTCGGCCAGACTTTGTCAAGCCCGGCTTTCCAGATCATTTCCGGTAGCAGCGGCAGCTGGAACAGGAAAACATACCAGGAGCTCGCCAACTGACGCAGTACTTTGGTGGTGCCTCCGTTCGCAGGTGAGCCTATCTGATTGCGAATCCAGAAGCCGACATGATCCAGGCAGGGGCCGGAAATGGAGGTGTAGGAGCGAATACGCTGCTGAAGATCGGGGTCCGTCACTGATTCCCAGCTCTGGATGGAGCCCCAGTCGTGGGCAACCAGATGAAATGACTGGTCGGGGACAATGGCGTTGACGACTGCTTGCAGATCTTTTGCCAGCAGCGCCAGGCGATAGTCCCGGGTGCGAGCTGGCTTGTCGGAGCGGCCAGCCCCGCGGACATCATAACGAATCACCAGATATTCCTGGCTGAGTGCTGCCGCCACCTTGTCCCAGACACTGTGGTTGTCGGGGTAGCCGTGTACCAGAACAATGGGCGTTGCCTCGGGGTTGCCCTCCGCAACGGCGTAGAGAAGAAGGTCTCCACTGGTCACCCAGTGTTCACGTTTGGTCGGCATGTCTCTGCTCCCGGCATGGTGTGTTCAAACGCCAGAGTAGCGGTATCACTGGTCACACTCTGTGGCCGAAGGGGCCAGAAGTCGTGCCTGAAGATATTCAGTCCACCAGGGCAACCGATTTGATCTGGAGCCACACCGGCTGGCCGGGGGTGAGTGACAGCTGGGCCGCGGAGCGGCTGGTGAGCCGGGACAGGAACGGGGTATTGCCGGCCAGCAGTCGCACCAGGGTGGTGCCGGGGGTGACATCTGTTTCGACGCGATCCACCCGTGCCGGCAGCAGATTCTGAATGCTCTGGTCCCGGTGCTCCGTCAACGCGATGCTCACATCTCTTGCCAGTACCTGTATGCGGGCTGGGTCGCCGGGCCGGAAGCGCGGATCCTGTCGCAGCCACAGGCTGCCACCGTCAAAGCTGAAACGGGCGAGATGCCACTGGTCATCCAGTGTGTCCAGTGTTGCCTGAACGAGCACGCCAGCATCTTCCTCCAGCCGAAACGGCTGGTCTACCCGGGCCAGGGTCTCTTGCAGTGGTCCTTGTGCGATAACACGCCCCTTGTCCATCATTACAATATGGTTGGCCAGGCGCGCCACTTCGCTGGTGGAGTGGGAAACGTAGAGCATCGGAGTCGCCAGGTGGTCTCGCAAGCGCTCAAGGTAGGGCAGTATCTCCTGCTTTGAGTTCTGATCCAGTGCCGACAGAGGTTCATCCATCAGCAGCAGTCGAGGGCTGGTGAGTATGGCCCGGGCAATGGCTACCCGTTGCCGTTCGCCACCGGACAGTCCGGCTGGCATACGCTCAAGAAGGTGGGCCAGCCCGAGCCAGGAGACGGCATCATCAAACCGGATCTGGCGTTGCTGGGCTGGAACCCGGCGTTGCCCGAACGTCAGGTTTCGGCGTACTGACAGGTGGGGAAAAAGATGCGTTTCCTGGAACACATAGGCCAGGGGCCTCTGATGAACCGGCCTGAACAGGTTGTCTTTCTGCCAGGGCGTGCCCAATACGGAAAGCTGTCCGTGAGCCTGCTGCAGCCCGGCGATGCAGCGGAGCAGCGTGGTTTTGCCGCATCCGGAGTGACCGAATAAAGCGGTAATCCCGTTGCCGGGTAGCTTCAGGTCGACATCCAGTTCAAATCCGGGAAAGCGGCAGATAAAACGTGCCTCGATGGCTGTGGGATTCATCGCAGGGCCCCCGCCCGGGCCCTGCCATTGAGGACGTACAGGGTCACCAGGACGATGAAGGAAAACGCCACCATGCCCGCAGCCAACCAGTGGGCCTGGGTGTACTCCAGGGATTCCACGTGATCGTAGATGGCCACCGACAGCACTTTGGTCTCGCCCGGGATATTGCCGCCAATCATCAGGATGACGCCGAACTCGCCGATTGTATGGGCGAAGGTCAACACGCTGGCGGTGATGAAGCCGTTGCGGGCCAGCGGAATCACCACAAAGAAAAACCGGTCCCAGGGCCCCGCCCGGAGGGTGGCGGCGGTCTCCAGAAAGCCTTCACGGATACTTTCGAAAGCATTCTGCAGGGGTTGCACGGTAAAGGGCAGGGAATAGATAACCGAGGCCACTACCAGGCCCTCAAAGGTGAACGGTAGTAAACCAAGGCCAAGACGTTCTGTCAGTTGGCCGACCCAGCCATTCGGGCCAAGCAGTAGCAGAAGATAGAATCCGAGCACCGTGGGCGGCAGGACCAATGGCAAGGCGACGACCGCAGCAATCGGCTGGCGCAGCCAGTGACGAGACCGGGCCAGCCACCAGGCGATCGGAGTTCCTACCAGCAGCAGTACCAGGGTTGTCAGTGAAGCCAGCTTCAGCGTCAGCCAGACCGGCTGCCAATAGGTTTCCAGCATCAGTCCGCCGTGTCGTATCCGTAGTCCTGAATAATCGCAATAGCCTCCGGGGACTGCAGGAAGGCGAGCCACTCTCTGGCGGCAGCATTGTCGGCACTGCGTTTCAGAAGTATCGCCTGCTGATCGATGGGGGCATAATAAGATTGCGGAATCCGCCAGAGTGTTCCGTCCTGATTTGGCCAGGCTTTGACCTGAGCCAGCGCCACCAGCCCGGCCTGGGCATTGCCGCTGGCAATGAACTGGAAGGTCTGGGCGATGGAGTCGCCACGGACCAGTTTGGGCTGCAGCGGTGACCAGAGTTCCAGGTGTTCCAGGACCTGCTGTGCGGCCAAGCCATAGGGGGCAGTTTTAGGATTCGCGATGGCCAGCCGCGAGAACGGCTGTTCGCTCAGGTAGGCGATGGGAGAGATAAAGGCCGCGGTCTCAGGGCTCCAGAGCACCAGCTTGCCCCTGGCATAGGTAAAGCGAGAATCGGGAACGGCCATCCCGTCGGATTCCAGTAACCGGGGGCGTTGAGCATCGGCCGCCATGAACACATCAAATGGTGCGCCGTTGCGAATCTGGGCGTAGAGTTTACCCGTGGAGCCGAAACTGGCGGTGACCCGGTGACCGGTTGAGGCCTTGAATGTCTCCACCAGACTGGCGGTGGTGTCGGTGAAATTGGCAGCGACGGCGAGGGTCAGATTCCCCGCATAGGCGTTGCTTAGGGGCAGAAGCAGCCAGATTGCCAGCAAAGGGAAGAAACGCCAGCAGGTACGGCGGCTCATAGTGATTCCTTATGGTAGTGACTGGGCCAGTGGCAGGTCGCGGGCCTCCGACCGAGCGGGCGACTGAATACGGCATAAGGTTAGCACGTATTGCCACACTTCCATGCGATTGGTTTCATTGAGCATCTCATGGCGCCCGCCGTCGAACAACCGCAGCGTTACCTGCTCGATGCCCGACTCCCGGATGGTCTGAAAATGCTGGCGGACGCCTTTCCCCATCTCGCCCACGGCATCGGCGGTGCCGGACAGCAAGTGTACCGGCAGATCCCGATGCCAGGTTGCCGGTCGGATGCTCAGCATGCCGGCAATGAAGTCCTGCCAGAGCCCCACGGAGCAATCAAAACCACAGCAAGGATCGGCTTCGTAGCGGTCTACCTGCTCGGGATCACGGCTCAGCCAGTCGCTGCCGGTACGGTTGGGCCGGAAAGCACGATTGAACTGGCCAAAGGTCATCTTGCCGATGAGCCGGCTGCGATGGCGCCGGCCACGGACGCCGGCAATCAGGTTAACCAGTAGCCGCGAGGCCAGCAGTTGGGGCCGGTGGATGCGGTTGGTGGCACTGAGGATCAGGGCGTTGATACGGTCGCCGTATTGCTGGGCATAACTCTGAGCGATGAACGAGCCCATGCTGTGGCCGAGCAGATTTACTGGCAGGCCTGGATGCTGCTTGCGAGCAGTCTCTACCACTTGCGCCAGGTCGTCCACCACCCGTTGCCATCCGTTCTGATCAGCATAGTGCCCCTGGTGTTCGGCCGGGCAGTGGGGGCCATGGCCCCGGTGGTGATAGGTGATGACAAGAATGTTGTGAGCCCCGAGCCAGCGGGCCAGCTCCTGGTAGCGATCACCGTGCTCCGCCATGCCATGGCTGATCACCAGAATGGCAACTGGCTGTGCCGGCAGGTATTGCCGTCCGGCAATGGTGTTGCCGTCAGGGGTATTCAGCGTCAGAGGGTGTTCTGTCATGGTTTCGGCCCGCATCCTTGTTGTTGTTCTGAGGTGCCGGGCGCTGCCACTCCGGCGGATTCCATAAATGCTGAAGACGGGACAATAAGCTGCCGGGTCGGGCCATGTCGCGGAACATGTCCACATATTCGTGGGTCCAGAGCACAATCAGGTTATTGGAATGAATCTGCCGGGTAATGCCGTATTCCGGTGGGTTGCTGTCGCTCTCCGGGACAAAGGTTCCGAACAGGCGATCCCAGATAATCAGTGTGCCACCGTAATTGCGGTCGATGTATTCCGGATTGCGGCCATGGTGTACCCGGTGATGGCTCGGGGTGTTGAAAAGGAATTCGACCCAGGCCGGCAGGTGCCCCACCAGCGTGGTATGCACGAAAAACTGGTACACCAGGGAGAAAGCATAGGCGATGCCGATCCACACCGGGTTGAAACCGATCAGCGCCATGGGCAAATAGAAAATCCACATGCCGTTGAAAATGTTGGTGGCATTCTGGCGCATGGCGGTGGAGAAATTCATGCGTTCGGACGAATGATGGACTACATGGGCGGCCCAGAACCAGCGCATGCGGTGGCTGGCACGGTGCATCCAGTAGAAACAGAAATCCACGCCGAGAAAGGTCAGAAATCCGGTCGCCCAGTTCAGCTCCAGTTCCAGCAAGCGATAGTGATAGCAGAGCGCGTAGACGGGAAAGGCGATCAGGCCGGCAAAAAGTAGCTCCGTAACCTGGTAGCCGGCACCGAGGGCGAAGTTGCGAATAGCCTCCGGCACGTTCATCAACCGTGGGTCATGCCGTATCTTCAGGTATTCCCACAAGGTAACTGCAATGAACACGGGGGTGGCGATGACGAAAATCAGCTGTCGTTCGTCAAGAGCCAGCCAGGGGGCCAGGAACTGCCAGAGGCTGATCAGCCCGCTGTCTTCCAGCACTGTCCGCATCATGTCGATCAACACCATGGCTGCTCCCCAAATTATTTTTGTTGGGAGTCATCATCGCACAGCGTCGGCTAAAGGCGATGTCCTATTGCGCCAGGGTTGCTGGCCTATTCCGCCACCGCCTGGCCAGCGTCACCGGTTCTGGCGATACACCGCGGCGATGGGATCGATGGCAGTCTGCCATTCGGATAGCCAGGCCTGCACAGGCTTCGGAACCCTGCCCGGCTTTGGCCATGGCACCGGGTACTCGGGCGGCTGGAACAACGGCGCCAGCAGCGAGCAGACAGTGAGATCGGCGCGGGTAAACTGATCGCCTACCAGGAACGGACGTTGCTGATAGATCTCGGCCAGTTCTTTAACCAGAGCCTCGAGGGTTGCCTGTGAGGTATCGGCGGTTTTCTGGTTGATCTTCATCCACTTGCGCATGATCTCATCAACCCGGCTGAAGGCCAGGCTGAGCAGGATACGATTATAGAATGGTGTGCCCGCTGCCAGCATGGGTACCACTATTTTCGGGCGTTGCAGAAAATAGTGGTACACCCAGGTGCGCAGAGCGGGGCCGGCCTGTTCGTCCAGCTTCTGTTCCCATTCAAGAACCCTGGCCTGAAGGTCTGGATCCGCCGGCAATAAGGGCTTGTCTGGAAAGACCTTGTCGAGGTAATCCAGGATATGTCCGGAGCCCTGGATGATCTGGCCGTCGTGTTCGAGTACCGGTACAGACGACTCGGCCCCGGTCAGTTTGCGAATGGTGTTTACATGCTGGCCCGGGAGCAGGTTGACGGTCTGATAGTTGATGCCCTTGTAGTCCAGGGCCCAACGCGCCTTTTCGCAGTAGTGCGAAATGCAGAACTGATAGAGTTTGATCGCCATGGTGTTGCTCCGGATGTCTGGTAACTCAAGATTAACCTTTCTGTATGCGAATTCCCAAGACGGCAGGCGTAGAATGTAATGGTTATCTCACTATCTATCAGGGGGTTATATGAGTCTTGCAAAGAATGTCATGGCGATGTTGCTGATTACCGGGTCGCTCTGGGGCTGCTCCCTCAATGCCGAGAAAGAGGGTGGAAAGCCCGGGTCGCTGGCCGGTAGCCAGTGGTTGGTGGAAGAGATTGATGGTGAGCCGGTGCTTGAGGGTAGTGAGGTTACCATCGGGTTCACCGATGAAGGGCGGGTGTTTGGCTCATCGTCCTGCAACCGTTACAACGGAGGCTGGCACATTCAGGGTCAAGAACTGGTGTTTTCCCAGATGGCCGCGACGCGAATGGCCTGCCCCGAGACCCTGATGCAGCAGGAAAACCGGTTTCTGAAACTGCTGGGCGACGTTCACGGGTATCAGTTCGCCGCAGATGGCCGTCTGGTGCTTGAGACCGGGCAGGGCGTTACCATCCTGGCCTCGCCTGCCGCTGAACAGGAGTAGTTCCGGTCGCCTTGGCGATGACGTGACACAGATACGCTTCTGCCTCAGCGCTTTGCCTCGATCGTGGTGAATCCAGGATGGAATCTCTACAATGGCGACTTGTAGTCTGGAACAACAGAGGATGTGTTCATGTTTTTGCGACAAGGTGTATCGCTGTCAGTCGTGGTTCTTGCCGGCGCCCTGATCAGTGCCTGTGCCTCCAGCCCGACGAAAACGGGCTTGTCGGAGTTTGGCCGTTACCAGTGTGGCCAGCTGGACGTTACGGTCACCAGCTCCGGTGACGACGAACTGGTAGGACTGGAATACCTGAATCGCCGGATTCTGCTCAAGCCGGCCGAGAGCGCCTCCGGCGCCTTGTTTGTCGCGCCCGGCGACCCGGATACCCGGTTCTGGAGCAAGGGGGAGCGGGCAACGCTGAGCCTGCGTGGCGAGACGCTTCCCGAGTGCCTGGAGCCGGGTGCCATTGAATCCTCGTTTCGTGGGATAGGCACGGAACCGTTCTGGTCTGTTGTTATCGAGAATGGCCAGATGCGGCTGACCCGTCCTTACGACCAGCAAGTTACCGAAGATATCCGCCTGAACGAGATTCTTGCCAATCGCCACGGTCGCGCCTATGAAGCCACGCTGGGTGACGAGCGGACGGAGGTGCGGATCGCTCATCAGTTGTGTGAAGACCAGATGGCTGGCGCTCAGTATCCGGCTCAGGTTCGTTTGACACTCGGCGATGAGACATTTGAGGGTTGTGGCGGGGATCGTCAGCGGCTGTTCCGGGGTGCCGAATGGGCGGTGGAAGACCTTGCCGGTGCCGGCATTATTGACCGCTCCAGAATGACCCTGAGGTTTCTGGCGGACAACCGGGTAGCTGGCCGGGCTTCCTGTAATCGCTATACGGGAAGTTACAACCTGACGGGAGAAGGGTTGTCCTTCAGTCTTCAGGCCACCACCATGATGGCCTGTGCGCCGGCATTGATGAATCAGGAAAGGCGTTTCCTGGAGCTGCTGGAAGAGGTAACGGATGGCCGGATCGGCCGGCATGGTGAATTGCTGCTGCAAACACCCGCTGGCAATACCATCAAGGCTTTTCAGTCCGAGGTGGAAAGCCCGTAGGACGCCTTGATCACGTCCAGGCGGCCAGTTTCAGCCAGCCTGGCCAGACCCGCATCCAGCAGTCTGGCCAGTTCCCCCGATCTTGGATTCCCGGCCGAGAAGGCAATGTAGACGGGGGCCTGGTGGGCGATCCCGGCCAGTCTTGGAGGTGGATATCCGGAATGCTCCCGCAAAAACCAGCTCATGACCGCCTGGTCTTCGGCGAAGGTATCGGTGCGTTCCTGTGCCAGAAGTCTGAGAGCTCGCCCGAGGGGCGCTGCTCCGGAGATGACCCACACTCGTTCGGGGTCATCGGTATAGTCTGCAATATATCGATCCAGCTCCGGAGAGTAGGAGTAACCGTTGATCACCAGCAGGGTTTTTCCGTTAAGCGACTCCAGACCCCGGTATTGCCATTGACTCTCCGGATGCGTGTACAAGCCGATACGGGCAGTGCCCATGGGGCGCTCCGGAAAGACAAAGTCCGGGGCGTCGCCTTTCAGGGCGCCGATAACGCCATCAATCCGGTTCTCCCGGGCCAGGCTCAGGGAGCGGGCCCAGCCATAGTTTCTGTACTCAACGTCAAAGCCCGATGCGGCAAAAATCTCCCGCGCAATATCCACCATATAACCTTCCTCCGGCGCACCAGCCCGGCAGTTATGGGGGCACCAGGGGTCGGCGGCGAGAATGATCCGGTGTTGATCAGGGTGGGGGGCAGGTTGCTGGCGCGTGGCGCTTTCCGTGGCTTCATGTCGTCCTGGTTCTGTAGCCTCATCGGGTGAGCAGGCGGCCATCAACAGGGCCAGGATGAGCAACGGGAATCTGGGCATGAGCGAACCGGGTCACGGTAATCTGCGAAGGTGCATTTTCATAGTATACCCTTGCATACTATTTGCAATAACAGGTTCGGCACTGTCAACGGACTGAAGCATTCCTGGCGCACACTGTCAGCAGCCGTTGCCAGAGAGCCTGAAATGACCGAACTGAAAGCATTGACGCCCCACGCGGTGATACCAGCGGAGCAAGCCCGCCGGGACAAAGGCCAGAAACGAAGGCTTCGCACTTTCCTGCCGGAGCTGATCCAGCTCGAGCGGCTGCTGGCGGAGGCGCCGGAAGGTGTCTCCAGTTCCGTGCTGTCCCGGGTGAGCGTTCGCGATCTTGAACTGCCGGTCTATCGGGTCGATCTGGGTACCGATCGCAAGGATGCGCCCGTTGTTATGCTCATTGGCGGAGTTCATGGGCTTGAGCGTATCGGCACGCAGGTGGTGATGGCGTGGCTGTCTTCTTTTCTGGCACGCCTGGCCTGGGATGACAGCGTACGGGCGCTTCTGGAGCGGGTGCATATCACGCTTCTGCCCATGCTGAACCCGGGCGGCATGTACCTGAACCAGCGCAGCAATCCGAAGGGGGTTGATCTGATGCGTAATGCGCCGATTACGGCCCAGGATCGCAGTGCCTTCCTGTTGGGAGGGCAGCGGCTTTCACCACGCTTGCCCTGGTATACCGGTGATCCCGAACAGGGGATGGAAGCCGAGAACCTGGCCCTCGAGTCGGTGATCCGGGAACTGCTCCCGGGCCGTCCATTCAGCCTGGCGCTGGATTGTCACTCCGGGTTTGGCTGGCAGGATCAGATCTGGTTTCCCTACGCCTATCGCCGCCGGCCCATGCGCCGTATTGGCTCGGTCATGGCGCTCAAGCTGATCTGGGAACAGGCCTACCCCAATCACACGTACCGGTTTGAGCCGCAATCTGCCCACTATCTGACCCATGGTGATCTATGGGACTACTTTTACAAACAGGTTAACCGAACCAGCGACGGAGTTTTCCTGCCGCTCACCCTGGAAATGGGATCCTGGCGCTGGATTCGTAAACGCCCGCGTCAGCTGTTTCGGCTGGAAGGCTTCTTCAACCCACTGGTTCCGCACCGACACCAACGGGTGTTGCGCAGTCACATGCCGTGGATTGATTTCCTGTTGAACGCCGCTGCCAGTCATGAGAACTGGTTGCCGGGGTCGGATGAAGAGTCCATGCTGAGGGAAGCTGCCATTATGCACTGGTACAGGGATAGCCGATGACATGCACTGGATCCTTCTGAGAGGCCTCACCCGGGAGCAGGGCCACTGGGGCGATTTCCCGGCACAGCTTCGCTCGGCCTTTCCGGAACACCGGTTCCACACCATTGATCTGCCGGGCACCGGCACACTGTTCCGCGAGGATTCTCCCGGCACTATCCCTGAGATTCGCAGGCGCGTCTGTGAGCAGGTCAATCATATACCCAGGCCGTTCAGCCTGTTGGCGCTGTCCATGGGTGGTATGGTGGCCCTTGACTGGGCGCAGCATGCGGAACCCGGGGAGTTGCAGCACCTGGTTCTGGTCAACACCAGTTCCGGTTTCAGTCCGTTCTGGAAACGCATGCGCCCGCTGGCCTGGCCGCGCGTCACTCAGCTGCTGGCACGTCGCGAGCTGTTTCACCGGGAACGGGATATTCTGCGACTGACGTCCAATCGAGAGATTCCACTGTCGGTGTGCAAAGCCTGGTACAGCATCCAGCGCCAGCGCCCGGTCAACTATTATACGGCGTTCAATCAGTTGCAGGCGGCGGCCCGGTTTCAGCCCTTGCCCGAGCGGCCCATGGCAGATGCCCTGCTGCTTGCCAGTAAGGGTGACCGTATTGTGCACTGGCATTGCAGCGCCGAACTGGAACGACGCTGGTGCTGGACGCTTCGGCTGCATCCGGATGCCGGGCACGATCTGCCGCTGGATGAACCCGACTGGATCATTCGGCAGATCAAAAACTGGTTGCCCGGCCAATAGCGGTTGCTTGACGCAACTGTTTTTTGCGGTCACGCTCATTGGCGTCAATTCAACGAGTGAACGGAGCCAATAACAAGATGAAACTCTTCGAAACCCGAACTGCCCCTAACCCACGCCGAGTGCGCATGTTCCTGGCCGAGAAAGGCTTGCTGGACCAGGTTGAACTGGTGCAGGTGGATATTGAAAAAGGGGAGAACCTGAGCCCGGAATTTGTTGCCCGCAACCCGATGAAGAAAGTGCCGGTACTGGAACTGGACGACAGCACCTGCATTGCCGAAACCATGGCCATCTGCCGCTATTTTGAAGAAAGCTATCCGGACACGCCCAGCTTGTTGGGTGAATCGGCGCTGGAGAAAGCCCAGGTGGAGCAGTGGCTGCGCTGGATCGAATTCTATTTCATGATGCCCACCGGCATGTGCTTTCAGCACACCACCGGCTATTTCAAGGACCGGATGAATCCCATCAAGGAGTGGGGGGAAGAGTGCGGCCAGGGCGTCGAGAAATTCATGCATTTCCTGAACAAGCAGCTCGAGGGCAGGGAATATCTTTGCTGTGACCGGTTCACCGCGGCCGACATCAATGCCTTCACCACCGTGGCCTTCGCCCGGGTGGTCAATATCCGCATCAAACCGGAGCAGGAACACCTGCAGGCCTGGTTCGACCGGATCAAGGCTCGGCCTTCGGCGCAGGCCTGACGTTTGCCGGTGACCTGAAGTCCAGCCGGCTGATAGTATCGCTTGATGGGATGGCGCGCCCTGTTCACACGGGGGCGCCAGGAGCGAGCCGTGCGACTTGAAGGACTGAATGATGAGCAACAGTGCCAACCTTGAATGTGCGATCAATGCCATCGACCAGGCAAACCAGCAGGATCCCAACCGTGAGGAAATAGGCGGTGAATCCCTTCCCAGGGAATACGCCTACAGCCTGCACATGACCCGCTGGCTGTTTGAACTGGAGCCGGAACCTTCCGAGCGCATGCAGATTGCCTGTCGGGCCCAGCATATCGAGCGCTGGACCATGCCCCGCAGTGACTATGGTGAGGGCCGCAAGAATTACTATCAATGGCGTCAGGCCTGCGGCCGCATGCATGGTCGCCGGGCAGCGGAGATCATGGCGGCTTGCGGCTACCCGAAAGCGGAGTGCGAACGGGTCGAAACTATTCTGACCAAGCGTAAATTGCGGGAAGACGAAGACACCCAGTTGCTGGAAGATGTGGCTTGTATGGTGTTTCTGGAGCGCTATTTTGCGCAATTCTTTGAAGACAACCCGGATTACGACAAAGAAAAATGGCTGCGCATTGTGCGCCGGACCTGGGGGAAAATGACACCCCGTGGCCACAGTGCGGCCCTGAAGCTGGCCGAGGGCATGCCCGCCCATCTGTTGGCTTTGCTGCAGGAGGCGCTTGCCGCACCCGCTGAGTGAATCCTGCACTTGAGCTACTGTCATTCGCTGCATATGATATGCATTATCATTTGACAATGGATGGCAAACCATGGCGACACTGGCCGACCGAAATCCGAAAATCCTGATTGTCGAAGACGATCAGTCCCTCAGTGATCAGCTGTCCGGATTACTGGCCTCCCGGGGCTATCACGTGGTGCAGCGCTATGAGGGCGATCAGGCACTGATCACCGCTATGGGGCAGCGGCTGGATCTGATTCTTCTGGATGTGCTGCTGCCACGGATGAACGGGTTCGAATTCCTGGAGAAACTCCGTAAAACCCGCCAGACCCCGGTCATGATGCTGACCGCCTGTGGTGCCGAGCAAGAGCGCATTATGGGGTATCAGCAGGGGGCCGATGACTATGTGCCAAAACCTTTCAGTTTCACTGAATTGCTGTTGCGAATCGAGGCGTTGCTGCGACGCACACTGGGCGAAACCGATCAGCGCACAGACCCTGCCACACTGGCTGCCGGTGAGTTAAAGCTTGATCGTCATGCCATGGCCGTCAGCGTTCAGGGTAATCCGGTCTCGCTGACTCCCATCCAGTTTCGCCTGCTCTGGATTCTGGTGCTGCATCAGAGCGAAGCGTTGAGCAAACCCTATCTCTACCAGGTGGTGCTGGAGAAAGAGTTCAGTCGCTACGATCGGAGCCTGGACATGCACCTGAGCCGGGTGCGCCGCAAGTTGGTGGAGGCCGGCGTTGCCGGTGACCGACTGCAGACAGTGCACGGCAAGGGGTATTGCTTCCAGTGAATCGTCGTTTGTGGTGGAAGCTGTCAGGCACACTGGCACTGGGTACGCTGGTGTTGTTCTGGGTGATCTCCTTTCTGGGGACCACTACCGAACAGCAGATGAGTTTTATTGCCCGCAAGCATCAGGAGACCCTGAAAGACTGGGGGCACACAGCAGAGCGTCTGTACCTGGCCGGCGACGAACAGGCCCTTGCCCGCTGGCTGGAGCAGCTGCAACGGGACGAAAACACCTGGGCGGCGGTGGTTCGGTCCGAGATACAGCCGCTGGCTGGCAGTGAACTGTCCTCACAGTTTCAGGAGGGTTTTCGGCTTGGACGCAACGTGGAATGGAAGATCCATCTGTATTTCACCGAAAACCCGATCATGGATCTTACCTTCGCCGATGGCCACACCCATTTCCTGATTACCCTGCCTCAGCGTATGCGGCCGGGCGCTTACCTGCCGGAGGCGCGGCTATTCCTGAAAGCTGCCCTGCCACTGACGGTGCTGCTGGCATTGTGTCTGGTGATTTACCGGCACCTGATGAATCCCGTTCGCCAGCTGGAGCTGGCAACCCGCCAGTTCAGTGAGGGTAATCTGGGCGCCAGAGCCAGGGCTCTGCTGGGTAACAGAAATGACGAACTGACCGCGCTGGCAGAGACCTTTGACCGGATGGCTGAGCGGATCGGCGATCTGATCCAGTCCCAGCGCCGGTTGATCTCAGATCTCTCCCATGAGCTGCGAACGCCCCTGACCCGGATTGATATGGCCATCAGTTGCGTAGAGGAAGGCATCGATACCCAGCATTTCCTGCCCCGAATACGGCGGGAGTGCGATCTGATGCGCGCCCTGGTAGAGGACACCCTGACCCTGGCCTGGCTGGAGAACGAGCAGCCGGAGCTCAACCAGGAGGATCTGGATCTGACCGATCTGGTGGATACCATTGCGGAAGACGCCCGCTACGAGTACCCGGAGCATCATATCAGGACCGAGCTTCCGGAACAGGCGGAGATTCGGGGTACCAGTCATCGGGCGTTGGCACAGGCCATTGAAAATGTGGTCCGCAATGCCTGCAAGTATACGCCGGCCGGTGGCACGGTAATGATACGGTTGCAGGAGGAAGCCGGTGGGTACCGGCTGTCGGTGGAGGACGACGGGCCGGGTGTTCCGGCCGAGCAACTGGAGGCGATCTTCCGGCCCTTTTTCCGGGCCACACGGATCCGGGAAAGTGTGCCGTCTGGCCATGGCCTGGGGTTAGCGCTGGCAAGCCGGCATCTGGATGCCATAGGGGGGCGAATCCGGGCCTGTAATCTTGCGGGGAACGGTGGTCTGGCGATGCATTTGTGGTTGCCTGCAGTCCGGATGTAACAAATGTAAAACTGGTTCACTTCGCGACACAAGTTATCGAGAATGCACTCCAAATACGAATCATTTGCATAATGGAGTGCGGTCGTGATGGCAAATTCCTCACCGATGAAACAACCCCGGCGCTTTCGTCGCAACACCCTCTGGCTGGCACTGATGGCAGCACCTCTGGCTCATGCACAGCCGGTGTCTCTGGATCCCATTCAGGTAACGGCAGACCGTGAGGTGGACGCCGATACTGTGGTCGATGCAGAGACCATAGAGCGTTTCCAGGCGGACGATCTGGAAGACGTCTTTGCGGGCCAGCCAGACGTAAGCGTTGGTGGGTCCAACAGCATCGCCCAGAAAGTTTATGTCCGAGGCTTTGAAGACCCGCTTTTGAACGTATCCGTGGATGGCGCCACCCAGGCTGGGGCACTGTTCCATCACTCCGGTCGACTGTCGGTGGAGCCGGAGTTGCTCAAGCAGGTTGAAGTCAATGCCGGGGCTGGCCGGGCCACTGACGGGGCTGGCGCTCTGGGTGGCTCAATCCGCTTTGTCACCAAGGAT
This sequence comes from Marinobacter sp. LM1, assembly GCF_042763285.1. Lineage (NCBI taxonomy): Bacteria > Pseudomonadati > Pseudomonadota > Gammaproteobacteria > Pseudomonadales > Marinobacteraceae > Marinobacter > Marinobacter sp. LM1. The sequence continues at coordinate 3,915,028 of NZ_CP114373.1, read as the reverse complement.
CCCGAAGACATGTTGCGGCCAGGCGAAAACGCCGGGGCCCTGGTTAAATTCGGTTCTTTCTCCAATACCGATGGCTACAAAGCCAGTGGTACCGCCTTTGGCCGGCTGAGCGATAACTGGAGTACCCTGGTGTCTGTCAGCCAGAGTGACCACGAGCCCTTCAAGGATGGCAGTGGCGACCGTATTGCCGGCAGTGATGCCCGTCAGCAGCTTGGTTTTGCCAAACTGGTGGGCCAGTTGCCGGCTGATCAGACCCTGAAGCTCAGTCACGAGGTGCGCACCGATGAGGGGGAGCGGCCCCAGCGCCCACAATTGATTGTCAGTGGTTTCAATCGCCTTTACGACCTGGATGGCCGCCGGGACACCACCACCCTGAATTACGGATACGCACCCGCAGGCAATGCCCTGGTAGATCTTGAGGCAACCGTTTACCACACCGAGTCAGACATCGAGCAGAACGTTGAGGATCGCTGGGGGCGTTATTTCGGGTTTAGCCGGAACATCGGCGGCGACCTTCGCAACACCAGTCGTTTTGGCGAGCACAGCCTGACCTACGGTGTCGATTATCGGGAGGACAAGGTGAACGCCGGGTATCAGGAGGATAAAAGAGCCGAACAACAGACCGGTGAAGTACTGGGTGTGTACCTGCAGGGCGATCTATGGCTCACCAGCCGCCTGTTGTTCAGTGCCGGTGCCCGTTATGACGACTACCGGCTCAAGGACAACAACGACCAGCGCTTCAGTGAAGACGAGGTCAGCCCGAATGCCAACCTGGCCTGGGAAGTGGTGGACGGCCTCACCCTGAAAGCTGGTTATGCCGAGGCCTTTCGCGGGCCAACCACTCAGGATTCGTTCAAGCTGGAAGGCTCTGAAAACGATCCGGATCTGGAAGGTGAAAAAGCCCGGAATACTGAAGTCGGTTTTGATTACCGCTACGACAACTTCCGACTGTCGGCCGAGGTGTACCGTTCTGAAATCAAGGACGCCATTGCTGATCCGTTGCTGCCGTTCCGGGAATCCATCTACAAGAACATCGGTGATCTCGAGTCTGACGGCTATCTGATCTCGGCCGGTTACCAATGGCAGGCACTTTCCGCCGGACTGAGCTTCCACAGTAACGATGCCGAAGTGGATGGCCAGCCGTTGACGGTGTACGAGCACAATCTGCTGGGTAACACCATGGGAGATACCTGGATTGCGGACCTGGCGTACCGCTGGGATCGAAACCTGGAGTTTGGCTGGCAGGGCCGTTTTGTTCAGGGTATCGATAATCTGGACACCTCGGTTGGCAGCATCGACAAGCCTGGATACGGCGTGCACGACCTGTTTCTGCACTGGCTGCCCACCGGCAATGAGGATCTGCGCCTGAGCCTGACCATCAAGAACGTCGGCGACAAGCAGTACCTGGATCATGCCAGCAATGCGGATTACCAGCACATTGAGGACTATGAGGGAATCGTTGGCATGCCGGAGCCGGGGCGGGACATCCGTGTTGGCCTGGCCATGCGGTTCTGAGGTCCGTGATGTTGCGTTACCAAATCACAGCCGCCCTGATGGGCGGCGTTTTCTGTTTACTGGCTGAGCTCTCCCTGGCGGCGGACACGGTTACCGATCTGGCGGGGCGGACGGTAGAGGTGCCCGAGAGTGTCGAGCGAGTGATACTGGGCGAGAGTCGCTACATTCCGGCCCTTGCCATACTGGAAGGGGAGCAGCTGCCGGATCGCCTTGCCGGGCTGTTGCCGGATTTCGAAATGACGGATCCGGGGGGCTATGCCCAGTATCTGAAAGCGTTTCCCTCGCTCGCGGATATTCCTCGGGTGGGGCATACCTCGGCTGACAGTTTCAGTCTGGAAAGTGTGTTGGCCATGGAGGCAGACCTGGCCATTTTCAGTCTTGAGGGCCACGGCCCCGGTGCCCATAACCGGGCGCTGATTGACAGCCTGCAGCGAGCGGGCGTGGCGGTGGTGTTTGTTGATTTTCGCCAGGACCCGCTGGTCAATACCCCCAGGAGCATGGCTGTTCTGGGTGAGATTCTCGGGCGTCAGGATGAGGCCGAGGTCTTCAACCGGTTCTACCAGCAACAGCTCGCCCGGGTCACCGACGTAGTGGAAGATATTCCGCGAGGCGACTGGCCCAGCGTGTTCCTGCACAGTCGTCTGGGCCGGCATGACAGCTGCTGTGAGACCATGGTGGAGGGCATGATGGGGCACTTCATCAAGGCTGCCGGCGGCAGGAATGTGGCCCAAGGCCGGGTTCCCGGGGTCAGTGGTGTACTCAATCTGGAATACCTGATCAGTGAGCCGCCCCAGCGCTACGTAGCCACGGCCATTGGCTCCCGACGGTATCAGGCGTCCGATACCGACAATGCTTACGTGATGCTCGGGGCCGGTATTGATGAGCAGATGGCCAGGGCATCGCTTGTCCGGGCCACCGACCGCCCGGGACTGCGGGCGGTTAAACCCATCCGAGAGGGTCGGGCCATGGCCATCTGGCACCACTTCTACAATACGCCCATGAACGTGGTGGCGGTCCAGGCTCTGGCCCGGTGGTTTCACCCGGAGGCGTTTGGCGAGCTGAACCCGAACGCGACCCTGGCGGAATTCTACCGGCGTTTCCAGCCAGTGCCGCTCGACGGAGTCTATTGGGTGACAGCCGGGGAGGCCCAGAAATGACGCCAGTGCAGTATAGGCAAGATGCTGGGCTGAAATCGTCTACCACCAGGGTGTCCTCGCTGGCCGATGACTATCGGCGTTTTGTCTGGCGCCGGGTGTTATGCCTGGGAGGGTTGACCCTCGCGGCGATGACGGCACTGCTGGTGGATATTGCCAGCGGGCCGTCGATGTTGGGATTGCTGGATGTGTTCAGAGGACTACTCAACCCTGAGGGTATCGATGCCGGCACCCGCGTGATCATTGAGGATATCCGACTGCCCTACGCGTTGATGGCGGTGGTGGTCGGCGCTTGCCTTGGCCTTGCCGGGGCGGAGATGCAGACGGTACTGAATAATCCGCTGGCCAGCCCGTTTACCCTGGGCGTCGGTGCGGCTGCCACCCTGGGGGCGTCCCTGGTGATTGCCTTCAATATCTCGGTGTTGGGATTGGCGGCCCATGTATTGCTGCCCCTGTCTGCGTTTGTATTTGCCGCAGCCGCCTCGCTGCTGATTCTGGTATTGTCACGCACTCTGGGGGCCTCGGTGCATGCGGTGGTGCTGTTTGGTATTGCCCTGTTATTCGGCATCAACGCAGTGGTGGGCCTGATCCAGTTCATGGCCGATGCCGAGTCGGTTCAGCAGATTGTGTTCTGGACCATGGGTAGCCTGGCTCGGGCCAGTCTGGACAAAGTGGCCATTGTCGCCCTGGTGCTTGCGCTGTGCCTGCCGTTTTCCCTTCGTAATGCCTGGGCCATGACCCTGTTGCGCAGTGGTGAGGAGCAGGCCCGCAGTCTGGGTATCCGGGTGGAGCGCATGCGCCTGGTGGTGCTGATGCGGGTCAGCCTGTTGACCGCGGCGGCCATGTGTTTCGTTGGGGAAATCGGGTTTATCGGCCTGGTGGCGCCCCACATCGCCCGTTTGATGCTGGGTGAAGATCATCGCTTTCTGTTGCCGGGCAGCGCCCTGGCCGGGGCCGTTCTGCTGTCGTTGTCATCCATCGCCAGCAAGCTGCTGGTGCCGGGGGTGGTATTGCCGGTGGGTATTGTGACCGCCCTGGTAGGTATCCCGCTGTTCATCACCCTGATCATTGGCCGCAGCAGGAGGGCCGCGTTGTGACCCTGAAGCTGCAATCCGTGACCGCCGGCTACCGGAACCGATCCGTCTTCACCGGACTTACCCTGCCGGAGATACCCGCAGGCTCCCTGGTGGCCGTGGTTGGCCCTAATGCTGTGGGTAAGTCCACGCTGCTGAAATCCATCGCCGGTCTGCTGCCGATTGCCGGCACCATGACCTTTGCCGGGGAGAATCTGGCGGCGATTACTGCCCACCAGCGCATTCGTCGTGTCGGCTACCTGCCGCAACCACTGCCCCAGGCCATTCCCCTGGTGGCCTACGAAACTGTGTTCAGCGCCTGCCGCTCTGCTCGCGGCGACTGGTCCCGGGAAGAGACCGAGCTGGCGATTGAAGAGATTTTCGACACCCTGGGTATCCGGCAACTGGCGCTTCGGCGACTGTCGGAAATGTCTGGTGGTCAGCGCCAGATGGTAGGGCTGGCTCAGGTACTGGTACGCCAGACGCCATTGATGCTGCTGGATGAGCCCACCAGCGCCCTGGACCTGCACTGGCAGCTCAACGTGCTCAACGCGGTGCGTGACGCCACCAGCCGGACCGGCTCGATTGCCCTGGTGGCCAGCCATGATCTCAATCTGACCCTGCGCTATTGCGACCAGGTTCTGGTGTTGTCTCCCGGCGGCCAGGCCGTGCTGGGCACACCGGCACAGGTACTGACGCCGGAGCTGCTGGCCCAAACCTATGGTATCGAAGCCAGAATCGAACAGTGCTCTCGTGGACACCCCATCGTGCTGGCGGATCGTCCGCTGTCCGCCAGTGTTAGTTGACCCACTGATGTCAAGGAAACTGCCATGCCAACCATGAACGCCCAAGTGGCCACCACCGATCCCGGTCGCCTGATCAATCGCCTGTGCAAACACTTTCGCCACAAGATTGAGGCTGAGTGGACCGGGACCGATGGCAGGCTGACTTTCTCCATTGGTGAATGCCGGCTTGAAGCAGCAGACGGTAAGTTGCTTATGCGGTGCCAGTCACCCACCGAGACGGAGCTGGAGGAGCTGGGCCAGGTGGTAGCTTCCCACCTCATCCGCTTTGCCGGCGATGAGGTGGATGAGGTTCACTGGCAGACGGCCAGCGCCTGAGATTGCGCGTGGTTCTGGCGAACGTTTTGCCGCAACTGGTGAAGATCGCTGCATAGCACCCGGTAGCTGTCCGGGCCGAACCACTCCAGGGAAATGTCCAGTGGGGCCGGATGGGTTTGCGACTGCTGCCAGCCGGCCAGGGTGTCCAGTAGCGGCCGGTAGTCACAGGCACCGTCCAGCACAGGCACCATTCCCTGCCGGGAACCGGCCGGTGAGTAGACATTAGCCGGAGCAAATACGCCGAGCTGATCCCGATGACGGATATTCTTGAAGTGAAAATGTCTGACCCAGGGCGCCATTTGTTGCAGCGCCAGCTTTGGGTCTGCTCCGGCTTCCCAGACATGCAAGGCGTCGAAGTTGATACCCAGGGCCGGGTGATCCACGTCGGTTAGCAACGTCAGCGTGGAGTCGACCGTATCGGCCAGGGTGCCGGGGTGTGTTTCCACCACCAGGGTCAGGCCTTCATCTGCGACGCAACGGGTCAGCGTCTGCAGACGTCGGGTCTGGGCCTGGCGCTGCCCCCGGTCAAGCTCGGCGCTGCCCTGATGGCCGGCAAACGTTCGCACTTTGGGTGCCTGCCAGTGCCGGGCCAGTCGGCAGAGGTCGCGGGTGTAGCGGATGGCCTCCTGTTCACCGCTCTCCAGTGGCAGATAGTCGCTGACCATGGGAATGGCCAGTCCCTGGCTTTTTAGCCAGCGGCCATCCAGGCCGGGTTGTTCTGACAGGTGCCGGGCATGCACGCCCCAGAGTTCAATGCCGTCGAAGCCGGTGGCCCCGGCCCAGGTGGCCAGTTCCGGTAATGACACCAACTGGTGGCGGAACGAGATGGTACACAGGTGGAAGCGGATCATGGTAATACCTCCAGGTCGGACGTCCCGGTGTCGGCGGTAGCGCTGGTGAGATCGGGGTGTTGCTGCTGCCATTCCTGGAACAGTCCCTGTAGGCTTTCCTTGATGGCGAACTCCCGCCGATCCTGCTCGTCCAGCAGCTGCTCGACCCCGGCCAGCAGGGCAGCGTTACCGGACATCACCAGTTTCAGCGCCCGGTACTGGATCTGTGTGTAAGTTTTCACCAGCCGGTCAATGTCCTCGCACAGCGCTTCGAACCACGGATCGCCCTCGGCGGTGCGGCCCTGATCCTCCAGCAGCCAGGCAAAGGCGTGCTCGTAGGCGTACTTGCGAATCGCCATTACTGGAATCTCCCTGAATGCCCGGGGCAGGTTTGCCAGTGGTTGCCTGGCGTCGGGACCGATATGGGCGTGCAGAATCTGCCGCAAGGCATCGGTAAACGGATTGGTCTCCGCTTTCATGCACTGGGCGAAATAAGCGGCTACCGTCTCCGCGGGCGTATGCCGGATGTCCAGGCCATCGAAACAGAAGCCACCGGCAGCGGCCGGGGAGCGGACCGATTCCAGAATCCGGTCTTTGGGCAGCACACCCTCCCAGCGAAAATCCGGGTCCGACATGAACCACTGCTCCGGATCTTCCGTGGCTTCCAACATCACGTAGTGGGGAAACGGGTTCTGGTGGAATTTGTTTTCCCGTTCTGGCAGTCGGTAAAGGTCCAGCATGACCATGACCTGACGATCGGAAGGGCGCGTTTCCACCAGTTCAATCAGCCGGTCGATGTTGGCCTCTTTCGATTGCTGGTGGTTATACCAGGATTCAATGGTGACGCCGTACAGTAGCCGGTACCACTCCCGGAACTGGTCGTGCCGGGTATGGGGCGAGTGGTAGGACAGAACCTGCTCCTCATTGACCGAGAAGTCCGCATCCCATACGCCAAAGTAGAAGGGGCGGTGGTCCACACCGGGGGTGCGTTTGATGATCTCGCAGACACAGCTGACAAAACAGTGCACTTTGATCACAGGGAAACCTCCGGGTTGCCTGTGGCGACCAATAGCGCTTCCAGGTCCTCAACGGTCTCGAGCTGATGGGTCAGCAGCGCTTCTTCAGGTATATGCAGGCCGTATTCCAGTTCCAGGTGTACGATCAGTTGCAACAGCATAATCGAGTCAATAGCCAGATCGGCGTTGAGGCGGGCAGTCGCTGAGAACGCCGAAAGCCGGGCGTTGGGCAGATGGCTTCGAATCACCGCTTCAATGGCTTCGCGGGTGGGAGTGGCTGAACTCATGCCGGCACCTCCCGCTGATCTTTGTGGTTGAGGGATTCAGTTAACAGCCGGCGACTGACCTTGCCGTTCGGGAGCCGGCTGATGCTTTCCACCTGTTCGATCAGTGACGGCACCTGGTGCGGTGACAGTTGGCCCCGGCTCCATTGCCGCAGCTGGTCGGTGTCTATTTCTGAGTCTGCTACAAAGCGCAGGCAAACCCGCTCACCGGCAAAGGTATCCGGTTGCTTGAAGGCCACCGCCTCTCGAATCCCGGGATAGCCAAGAAACACGTCTTCCACGGCCCCCGGATAGACGTTGATGCCGGCAACGTTGATGGTGTCATCGGAACGGGCCAGGAAATGCAGCTGACCCTGCTGGTCGAAATAGCCCAGATCCCTGCTGTGAATGCGCTGTCCGGTGGCTTTAACCGTGATCAGGATTTCATCCGGTTGCCCTGGGGAGCCCCCGGCCTGCACTGACACATGCGATAACGGCAGGCCGAGTTGGCCAGGCTCAGTCACGTCCGGGCTCAGCGCCACGCAGCCGGCTTCCGAACAGCCATATTGCTGGCAAACGCGCAGGCAGCGGTTTCGAAGCTGGTCCAGCACGGGGGCGGGCAGGGGCGCCCCGGACAGCATGACGCTGTGCAGTCTTTGGTTTTCAGGCAGCATCCGTATCAGCAAGCTGACCAGGGTCGGAGAGGCATAGAGCAGATGCTCGGGTACTGCGCGCAGCCTTGCAAGAATAGAACGTGGATTGAGATTGGTGATCACCTGGGGGGCAATCCCCCGCTGCAGGGCTGCCAGCACACCACAGATCAGACCGTAGGAGTGCGTCACCGGGCATGCGACCACCGGTGTCAAGCTCATGGCCTCAGTGAATTGGGCAACATAGGCGGCCAGCTCCCGTTCTATGTCGTGCCAGGGTCGTGTGATGGTTTTGGGGTTGCCCGTGGTGCCGGAGCTGAGCTGAATCAGCTCACCGCCTTCGGCGCAGGCCGTCTTCGCTTTCTCGCGAATGACTTCGGGCGTGACTTCCTGGAGTTGCTCGCCAAACAGCAGGTAGGTGCAGCCCGTGCTCTCGGCCAGGGTTCGGGCCGCAGCATAGGGGGTGCCGGAATGAATGGGCAGCACACTGGCGCCAAGGGGTTTCAGCCAGAGGCACAGGGCCAGCCAGTGGGCGGTGTCCTGCAGGCAGACCGCAAATCGGCAACCGGCCGGCTCCTGAAATTCAGGGCGCTCCTCCAGGCACTGGACTATCTGGTCGCAGTCCGGTTGCGTGTAAGGCATGTTGTCGACATAGAACAAAGGTGCAGTCACGGTAACCTCTTGTGATGGTGATCAATGAAGGGCATCAGGGTGTCGTTGGGGCCCGGGGCCAGGGGATTAGGCACCCGGTGGCGGGGCTGCTCGATGTCTGGCTGAAGTTTGCTGCGTAGCAGCGACTCGGTGAGCGGGTTGGGTTGATCCCATCCCAGGCGATCCAGGCGGGACCTCTGCTCCGGGTGTTGTCGTGCATAGTTGGTCAGGATTGTCCGGACTCGATCCCAGAACCGCGCCTCGTTAAATCCGTAGGCCTCTTCCAGAACCAGCGCGAGCTCACTGAGATTGAAGATAAACAGGGTATCCATCACCAGCTCGCGCAGGGCTTCCGGGTTGCTCATGCGGTAATACTGGTTATCCGGTGCCTGATCGTAGAATGCCTGCCGGGGGCCGAAGTCCGGTTCGGGGGTAGTCCGGGGCAGATAGTCCCGGGCGTACTCGACGCTGTCGTGGAAATCCCGAAGCATCAGTGCTCTCGGCCAGCCGCTGCGCGCCACCAGAAGGCTGTTCTGGGCATGAGCCTCAAGACCGACGCCGTGGGCAGCGAGCATATGCCAGACTGGCAGAATGACAGCCTTGAGCGTGGCCTCCAGCCAGGGAACCAGACCATAGTGCTCCACCCAGGGGTGAATAAAGGGCATGCCGTCTGGCTGCCACTGGAACAGGGCATTTAAGGGGATGGCCTGCTCACCCTCATGAAGCCGGGAGCCGATGCTGGCGCGCCAGATGGCGGCCAGTTCCCCTGCAAGCCCCGAATTATCTGCTCCCTGCTCATCGCCCGCGGCAACGCCCAGGCTGGCGTATTCGGGCATCAGCCGTAGCGGGTAGGTGGTATCAAACAGTGGATCGCCGCCGACAATGGACTCGAGCCAACGACTGATGACAGGAGCCGATGGCACGGAATGGGGCTCCAGATGCCGGCGTGACGAGGTATTGTGAATACCCAAAGGCAGTTTTACGCAGGCTTTCGCTGGCCGGCTGGCATTGAATAGAGACCTGAGCGACTGCCCTGGATGGTAACGGTCTCCCAGAGGCCCCAGGCATTTGATGCCCAGTGCCTCAAGCCGGGCGGCCTCGGGACCCTGACTGAGTTTCTGCCAGTGCCATGGGTGGGTTGGCAGCGCGCCATATTGTTGCCAGTCAACGCCCGCCCGGTGGAATGCTGCCCGCAGCAGATAAGCCTGTTCCTGGCCCAGTTCTGATTGCCAGAAAGCCATGTCTGAAGACGGTAACTGGGAATCCAGGTTGTGTCGGGGAATTGCCACCCAATGAAGCCTGAATCCGGTGCTGGTTTCCGGGCTATAGCGCACCAGATCATCGCCCTGGAATCCGAGTCGGCTCTTGAAGCAGGGATGGTAGGGGTGGCCTTCGTGCAGGGCCCGGTCCAGAGCTTCGCCATGCAGGTTTCGGCGGTCTCTGGAATAACGGGCTTTGCGCAGGGCGTCCAGCCGTCCACTGTTGCTGATCGTGGCCAGCAGCTCCGTCAACAGGGTTTGCTGGTGTCGGTTCGCGGCCGGTAGCTGTGCAACCAGCGCGGTCAGCGAGAGCGACACCGGTCTCTGGTTCCGCTCCAGGATCAGGGAGCTTGTGTCCAGTCTCAGTCGGCCAAAGCCCCGAATACGGGCTCGGCAACGTCCGTGCAGATTGCCAGCCTGGAAGGTCAGCCATTGCCATCCGGTGCGGTTGCGATCGCCCGGATGGTATGCAATCACCCCTTCAAACATCAGGGCTTCAAGCAGCTGCCGGAGCACCCGTTGGGCCGGTAACTCGCTCAGGGCGGTCACCGGTTGCAGTCCTGCCATGGGCGGTTTGGATAAGGCTCTCGGCTCAGGCAACACCATGGCTTACCTCAACTGCAAGGTCGACGGTATTGCCTTTCGGCGTTGTCCGGGTATCGCGGCGGAGTGGGTTGGCAATGCTGGTGTAGACTGCCATCTCCAGCTCTGCATTCAGCTCGTCAACATCGTTGACCCGGGTCAGCAGATTGCCTTTGTAGGGTAGACGGCTGTCTTCCAGTAACGACTTGACGAGCGCCTGTGCCGGGCCATGAAGCCGGCTGTGCTCGGCATGTAGAAAATGTCGGAATTGCTGGATCAACAGGGTTTCCGGTATCAGGTCGTCAATGCCAAAGCGGGCAATTACTGAAAACAGCTGATTTACGATCAGGTAGTAGCAGAACCTGTCGCGGATCATGGCGTCCCGGTAGAACAACTCCGGGGTTTCCTTAAGGTTGGTGCATTGCTCTGTGAGTGGCCCGCGCAAGCTCTCCGAGAGGTAGTAACCCTGATTGTCCCGGTAGTAGTAACAGCGTGGATAGCCCCCGCTGACATCCAGCAGACTGTTCTGCTGATGGGCTTCCAGGGCAATGCCGTGCTCATCATAAAGCCGCAGTGCCGGGCCAATCGCGCATGATAGATACTGCTGGAACCAGTCCCGGCTGACGGCTGTGAGGCTGCGGTTCTCGTGCAATGCCAGGCCCTCGATCAGATCCAGTAACCGGGAATTCCGGCCCGGCAGGGGATCCTGGGTCAGGGCGGCAATGCTGATCACCCCCTGGTCCTGCCCCGGCGGGAAAGGGTTGTTCCGGAAAATCACTTCAAAGCCGCTTTCGGTCAGCCCGGGTAGCATAACGGTCAGATAGGCCGGGTCCTGAAGGATCCGGAAGCCGGGCTCGGCCTCACCAAAACCGGTTTGCCGGAGCAGCCGGGACATAACCACCCCCGCTTTCAGCTCGTGGGCCTTGTTGACCCGCAGCGAGTTGGTCACCTTGACTGGAATGGAGAACTTCAGCATCCATTCAGCTTGCTCGCAGTAAACAGTGCGTACCGATGACGTCGCAGAAAACTCCGGACCAAGCGAGCCCAAGGGGTGAATCAACCCCTGGGCGATGGCGTCCAGCACCCCGGGCTGCGTCATCAACCACTGAGCCTGCAGAGGGTGGGCCGGAATCAGGGCATGGTTGTCCGGCAGGTTCAGGGAGGCTTGACTGTCTTGCAACAGAGATTCGGCCATGGCACTGGCTGGTAAAGGCCCATCAGAATCCTCCAGAACGCAATTCCGATGAACCAGAAAGTAGTGCAGCTGAAAGCGCCCGGTCAGCTCCGGCGCGTAGGCATGCTGCTGCCATTCCGACATCCCCTGGCGGCTCTTGGGGGTGGGATGGGCAGTGTGTCCGAACAACAGAGACTGTTCTGAATCGATAAACCGGTTGGCCAGAAGCCGCGAATCGTTGCGTCTGTGTTCGACGTAACGGACCATGACCCCGTAGCTGTCAGTGAGCCGATGCAGGAATTCCAGTTCCCGGAGTTTTCGGAGCTCGGGCACCATGCCGCCGGATAATGCATAGAGTTCACGGGCCAACAGACACATTGCCTGAAAAGGGTCGATGTCGGCCCAGCAATGACGACCGCTGAGCCACTGACGTACCTTGCCGTAGCGGTGTCGGCCCAGAGCCGAGCGGTAGAGAATGTCGATGGCCAGGCGGGAGCGCTGGCTGTTCAGAGTCAGTTCGCATACCCAGGGCCCCGAAAATCGGCCTGTCGGATCCTGGGTGCGCTGGCTGGCGGTCTGCCAGTCGCCGGGATCAACTTCCTGAAGGTAACCATGCAGGAAAGCCTGAAAACTTGCCTGTTCGGCAATTGCCCGGGCAGACGGTCCCATGTCGACGCTCCAAATTCCTGAATTTGGAGTAAATCTAAATGAGAATCTGTTGCATGTGAAATGGTTTTACATTTTTTACAATTAGCCGGGAGCGGTGATCACCCGCTGCGGCCGGAAGCGTAAAAACAGGGCTATTGCGAGGCCAAAGGTGAGCCATTCCGCCAGTGGCAGTGCCAGCAGTAGCGGCCATTCCGGCGCAAAGCGGGCAATGCCGACCAGCAGCAACGCGGGCAGCACCAGGCTTCTGGAAAAGGCGACAAGGGCTGAAGGCAGGGCTTTATGCATGGCCGTCAGATACACCGACAGCAGCACGTTGATGCCGTTAACCAGAAACAGCGGCCAAAGGATGGTCAGAAAACGGTCTGCCAGGGCTGCGGTGGCCGGGTCTGCCGTGGTGTCCAGAAACAGGCGGACCACCTGATTCCCAAACAGCCAGACCGTGACCACCAGCGCCAGTGCCAGGCTCAGAATGACGGTGGCCCCGCAGCCCATAAAACGGCGGATACGTTCGGCATTGCCGGCCCCCAGGTTGTGGCTGATCAGCACGTGCATGGCGTCCGAAATACCATAGAACACCATCAGGCTCAGGAAGATCAGATAGTTCACCACGGTAAAGGCGGCTACCCCCGCCACGCCCTGAGTGGTCATCAACAGCCAGTTGATCAACAGCATAACCAGCCCCACCGAGAGCTCGTTGATCCACTCCGAAACGCCATTGGCGAACGCCTGGGGAATTTCCTGCCAGTGTTTTTGCTGAAGCTGGAAGTGAAGCTTGCGTTCCGGCTTGAGAAAGTAACGGGCCAGAACCGCGAATTGCAGTACCTGGGCCAGGCCGGTGGCGATGGCGGCGCCACGTAAACCGTAATCCAGATAGCCCACCAGCAGGGCGTCCAGCAGGATATTGGTGGCGGCTCCTGCGACCAGGGCGGTGGTTGCCAGCCCCGGAAAGCCGTCCACCCGCACGAAGTAGTACAACACCATGGTGACAAGCTGGGCCACCAGCACCCAGATGATCACCAGAAAATACTCGGACATCAGCGGGTAGATGTCGGGCGAAGCACCCAGCACACGATAGATCCCATCATGGAACAAAAAACCCACCAGTGCGCCGGTCAGAGCCAGGGCCAGAGTGGCCATCAGGCACTTGCTGAAGATGGCAGATGCGGCGTCGGTCCTGCCTTCGCCCAGATAGCGGCCAGCCCGAACGGTACCACCAATGGCCAGGGCGAGCGCCATGCCGAATAGCAGGGTAAACCAGGGAATCAGCAGGTTCAGGGCCGCCAGGGCATCTGCGCCGGCGAAGTTGCCAATGAAGACGCCGTCAACGATATTGGCGGTGGTCAGTGCCAGCAACCCCGCCACTGATGGCAGGGCATAGCGGAAGAAAACCGGCCAGAAGGGGCCGGTCAGTATCGGGTTGTCGGAATCCTTGCCGGTCTCTGTGTCCATACTTGCCTCACCCGTTTATCCTGTGAATCAGCCGAACAGCTCCTGCAGTTTCTCACCCGGGTCTGGCGCGCGCATGAAAGACTCCCCCACCAGGAACCCGTAAATGCCCCGTCTGGTCATGGCCTCAACGTCTGCACGGGTCATGATTCCGCTCTCGGTAATGGTCAGTCGGTTTTCGGCAATCCGGTGGTGCAGTTCAAAGGTGGTGTCCAGCGACACCTCAAAATTGTGCAGATTTCGGTTGTTGATGCCTACCAGCGGCGTGCTCAGGGTAAGTGCATCGTCTAATTCCTCGCCATCATGCACCTCCACCAGCACATCCAGGCCAATCTCATGGGCGATGCCCTCCAGTTCCTGCATCTGGTCTTTGGTCAGACAGGCGGCAATCAGCAGAATGCAGTCGGCGCCAATGGCCCGGCTTTCATACACCTGATAGGGCGCCACCATGAAGTCCTTGCGGATCACCGGCAGGCTGCAGGCCGCGCGGGCGGCTTTCAGGTAGTCTTCGTGGCCCTGGAAGAAATCTCGGTCAGTCAGCACTGACAAGCAAGCTGCACCGCCTTGTTCGTAGCTCTCGGCAATGCGTTCCGGTTCAAACGGATCACGCAGGATGCCTTTGCTGGGCGAGGCCTTCTTGATCTCGGCAATGACCGCTGGCCGCTGAGCTTCGATGCGGGTGCGCAGGGCATTGGCGAATCCACGCGCTGGAGCTTGATCGCTGGCCATGGCTTTCAGGTCTGCAATCGAAACCTTGGGCTTACGTTCATCAATTTCCTCCCATTTCCGATCAACGATTTTACGCAGGATGGTGGGAGTCTTATCCAAATGTCGTTCAGTCATCTCGTGCCTGCTGAATTGGGTGCTGGAGCCGATGATGGGGGCCTTTCCAAAACACGCCCACAAGTACGTCCCTGTAGGGCTTGACTGTAGCCATCCATGGCTACAGACAGTTTTGGAAAGGCCCCCACCACCGGCTCTTCAAACTTGGTCAGGGCCTTCCGGAGTTAGTGGCCCTTAGAAACACTGAGAAAAATCAGCCAGCTCCGACATCTTGCCAGCCGCCAAACCGGAACCCATGGCATCCAGTGCCATGTCGACGCCTTCTTTGGCGGTCTTGGCCAGGCCGGCGACATAGATGGCCGCGCCGGCGTTCAGCGCGATCATGTCGCGGGCTTTTTCGGTTGTCTCGTCGTGGTTGCGGCCGAAAGCGGCCTTGATCAGCTTCAGGGATTCGTCGGAGGAATTCACCGTCAGGCCCACCAGCGACTGGCTCTTGATGCCCAGGTCTTCCGGCGTCAGGTCGTATTCGGTGATTTCGCCATCTTTCAGTTCGGCAACATGAGTGACCGTGGCCAGACTGATTTCATCCAGGCCATCCTTCGAGCAGACCACCATGATGTGTTCTGCGCCCAGGCGCTGCATGACTTCTGCCATCGGGCGGCACAGTTCCCTGGTGAACACGCCGATAAGCTGGCGGGTGACGCCGGCCGGATTGGTCATCGGGCCAAGAATATTAAAGATCGTCCGGCAACCCAGCTCCCGGCGCGGACCGATGGCGTGTTTCATGGCGCCGTGGTGGGCCGGCGCAAACATGAAGCCGACGCCGATCTGTTCGACGCAGCGGGCCACTTCCTCCGGCTTCATGTCCAGATTGATGCCGGCCTTTTCGATCAGGTCGGCGCTGCCGCTCTTGGACGATACGCCCCGGTTGCCGTGCTTGGCGACGAAGCCGCCGGCTGCGGCCACCACAAAGGAAGAGGCAGAGGAGACGTTGAACAGATTGGCACCATCGCCCCCGGTGCCGACGATATCCACCAGCGGGCTGGCGTTGATGCTGACCTTGGTGGCCAATTCACGCATCACTTCGGTGGCGCCGGTGATTTCGTCGATGGTTTCGCTCTTCAGGCGCAGGCCCATCAGGAAGGCGCCGATCTGGGCGTCGGTGGCTTCGCCGTTCATCACAATACGCATCACATCCTTCATTTCGTCCCGGGACAGGTCCAGGTTGGAGGCAATGCGGTTCAGTGCTTGTTTCATGTCCATGGGGTCGTCGGCCTCTTGTTATGTTCTCAGGAAGTTGCGCAGCAGTTCATGGCCCTGTTCGGTCATGATCGACTCGGGGTGGAACTGCACGCCTTCGATGGGCAGGGTCTTGTGGCGTACGCCCATGATTTCTTCAACGGAGCCGTCGTCGTTGCGGGTCCAGGCGGTCACTTCCAGGCAATCGGGCAGAGTGTTCTTGTCGATCACCAGGCTGTGGTAACGGGTAGCCTGCAAGGGATTGTTCAGGCCGCGAAACACACCTGCATCCTTGTGGTACACCGCTGACACTTTGCCATGCATTACCTTGCCTGCCCGGATGACGTCGCCGCCGTATACCTGGCCGATGGACTGGTGGCCCAGGCAGATACCCAGGATAGGCAGTTTGCCGGCGAAATGACGAATGGCGTCCATGGAGATCCCCGCCTCGTTCGGCGTGCAGGGGCCCGGGGAAATCACCAGTCGCTCGGGGTTCAGAGCTTCGATTTGTTCAATGGTGATTTCGTCGTTCCGGTATACCTGTACGTCGGCACCCAGCTCAGCCAGGTACTGCACCACGTTGTAGGTGAAGGAATCGTAGTTATCGATCATCAGCAACATAATCTGTTCCTCCGCCTCAATGGTCGTAGTCGTTGTAGGTCATGGCCACGGCACGGAAAATGGCGCGGCCCTTGTTCATGGTTTCTTTCCATTCGAGGCGGGGAATGGAGTCTGCCACCACGCCGGCGCCGGCCTGGATGTGCAGGGTGTTGTCCTTGATGACCGCGGTGCGGATGGCGATGGCGGTGTCCATGTTGCCGTTGAACGACAGGTAACCGACCGCACCGCCGTATACGCCGCGCTTTACCGGTTCCAGCTCGTCGATAATCTCCATGGCGCGGATTTTCGGCGCGCCGCTGAGGGTGCCTGCGGGCAGGGTGGCGCGCAGCACGTCCAGGCAGCTGGTGTTTTCTTTCAGTCGACCGGTCACGTTAGAGACAATGTGCATCACGTGGGAATAGCGCTCCACGATCATCTTGTCGGTCAGCTTCACTGTGCCGGTTTCCGACACCCGGCCGGCGTCGTTGCGGCCCAGGTCGATCAACATCAGGTGCTCGGCGATCTCTTTCGGGTCGGCCAAGAGTTCCTTTTCCAGGGCTTTGTCCTCGGCATCGGTGGCACCACGCTTGCGGGTGCCGGCGATGGGCCGGACGGTGACTTCCTCATCTTCCACACGCGCCAGGATTTCCGGAGATGAGCCGACAATGTGGAAGTCTTCCAGATCCAGGAAGTACATATACGGTGACGGGTTGAGCACGCGCAGCGAACGGTAGAGGTTCAGGGGTGGTGCCTCGAAAGGAATCGACATGCGCTGGGAAATGACGGTTTGCATGACATCGCCATCCAGCACGTAGCCTTTGATCTTGTCCACCGCCGCTTCGAATCTGTCCTGGGTAAAGCCGGAAATAAAGTCGCTCTCGTCCACCACCTTGCCGCGTAGATGTTCCGGCGTGCGGGGGGCGTTGGCGGTCTGGCGGTGCAGTTGGCTTTCCAGCTCGTCGATGCGGCGTTGCGCCGCTTCGTAGGCGCCTTCAATAGACGGGTCCACGTGCACAATCAGATGCAACTTGCCGCGCAGGTTGTCGAACACCACGATTTCATTGGACACCATCAACAGAATATCCGGCGTGCCGATCTGGTCGGGCGGGCAGCTGTTGCGCAGGCGCTTTTCGATGTAGCGCACGGTGTCGTAGCCGAAATAGCCCACCAGGCCACCGTTGAACCGGGGCAGTTCGGGCAGGTCCGGGGCGTTAAAGCGCTTCTGGTAGTCGTCCACGAAAGCCAGAGGGTCATCGACCTCTGCCTGTTCGACCACTTCGCCGTTGCGGCTGACTTCGATGCGGTGGTCGAAGACTTTCAGAACTTCCTGGCTGGGTAAGCCAATGATTGAATAGCGACCCCATTTCTCGCCACCCTGTACCGATTCAAACAGGTAGGAGTATGGGCCGCTGGCCAGTTTCAGATAGGTGCTGAGGGGAGTGTCGAGATCCGCCAGAACTTCGCGGTACACAGGGATACGGTTATAGCCGGCTTCAGCGAGCTCGTGGAATTGCTCGGGTGTCATGGTTCGGTTTCCTGAAATCTGATCTGCGTTTTGTCAGAACGGTGTTACACCGCTGTGACCGGTGGTGCGGGCAAGCAGGCATGCGCCATCAGCCCCGGGGCTTGCTCAGCCGGTGCGCCATCGCCACCATCGTGTTGCGCGGGTTGTCAGGATGCCTCGCGCTGCAGTCAGATTCAGTCCCTGCACGGCAGGAATCTCCCGAATTGATGTGTTCAAAATAAAACGTCCTTGCGAGATTACAAAAGCTCGGCCAGCGAATCAACAACAGCATCTGCACCGAGACTGTCAACGGAGCCGCCAAAGTTATAGCCATACCTGACGGCGACGCAGGGGATGCCTGCTGCCAGGGCTGCATTGACGTCTGCCTTCGAGTCCCCGACCATCACCGTGGTGCCCCGTGTGCCGCCCAGTTTTTCCATGGCGTGCAGCAAGGGCGCCGGGTCCGGTTTTTTCACTGGCAGGGTATCGCCACCGACCGAGAGGTCGAACCACTGATCCAGACCGGTTTTTTCCAGCAGGGGCTGAACAAACTGGTCAGGTTTGTTAGTGACCACGGCCATCCGGCAGCCCAGTTGCCTCAGGTGGTCCAGACAGTCATGGACGCCGGGAAATACCTCGGAATGCCGGCCATTCAGCTGGCCGTAGGCGTGATAGAAAATGGTCAGGGCGTCGTTGAACAGCGCCTCATCTTTAGCGGTGGCGGGTTCCCAATCGGTTTTTCCGGCCAGGGCCCGGCGCACCAGAACCTGGGCGCCGTTGCCAACCCAGGTGCGCACCTTGTCCAGGCCTGCCGGGCTACGCCCCAGGTGCTCCAGCATCTGATCCACGGCGGCGGCCAGATCCGGTGCGCTGTCTACCAGCGTGCCGTCCAGATCAAACAGGGCGACTCCCGGCCAGCGGGCGTTGAACAGGCCTTTCAGGCTCATCCGCCGATCACCTTGCGGGCCTGCTCAAGTTCCTCTCGCATGGCATCGATGGTGGCCTTGTAATCCGGAGTGTTGAATATGGCAGAGCCGGCCACAAAGGTGTCGGCGCCGGCCTCGGCAATTTCCCGGATGTTGTCGGTTTTCACGCCACCATCGATTTCCAGGCGAATGTTGTAGTTGCTGGCATCAATCTTCTTGCGGGCTTCCTTGAGCTTGTCGAGGGTGCCGGGGATAAACTTCTGGCCACCGAAGCCCGGGTTCACTGACATCAGCAGCACCATGTCGAGCTTGTCCATGACGTAGTCCATGTAGCTCAGCGGGGTGGCGGGGTTAAACACCAGCCCGGCCTTGCAGCCGCCGTCGCGGATCAGTTGCAGGGAACGGTCGATGTGGTTGCTGGCCTCCGGGTGGAAGGTGATGTAGCTGGCGCCGGCGTCAATAAACATGCGGATCAGGTCATCCACCGGAGACACCATCAGGTGCACGTCGATGGGGGCGGTAACGCCGTGCTTGCGCAGGGCCTCGCACACCATGGGCCCGATGGTGAGATTGGGGACATAATGATTGTCCATCACATCGAAGTGCACCACGTCGGCACCAGCAGCCAGAACGTTATCGACTTCTTCTCCCAGGCGGGCGAAATCGGCGGAGAGGATGGATGGGGCAATCAGATATGGATTCATCGGGGCTCTCTCGGTGTAGTGAATTATCGGCCTCTGGGCAACCCTGCTAGTCTATCAGTTTGCCGGTCATTTTCGCAGCGGGATAGGTGCATTGGCTCATGGTGTTGAATGCAATCAGATTACTTTGTCTGTTCTTGATCAGCGGCTGGCTGAACGCCGCTGTGGCCCAGGATGGGGCGAAGGGGGGTGAGGAAGCGGAACCCGCGACCAAGGCTAATCCAGCGTCAAGATCGGGCTTTTCAACGGGTTTGGGCGAATGGGCGCTGGTACCGCGTTACCCGGAGCAGGCTGTCTGGCTCGATCTGGACGACGAAGGCCGGGCGTTGGGGTTGTTCCTGCCCGAATACGTTACGCCGGCAACCGGGGCTTTACTGATACTGGCCGACGAAGGCCAGACGGCCGATGAGGGTGTGCTGGGATCGTTGCGGGTGGCGCTGGCGGAGCGGGGTCTTGCGGTGATGACGGTTGGCCTCGGGCTGCCGCCGGAGGCGATACGCCGACATCGCATGGATGTCATGGCGCCTGGCCTGGATGATGACGCCGGACAGAACCCGGATCAGGGCGGGAATACACCGGATTCGGTCATGATTGATGTGGCTGAGGAACCGCCTCTTGATGACCTGACCGCAGATTTTCGAAATTCGGTTCGTACAATTCTGTCCGCCGGGGTAGCCGTATTGCAGCAGCGTGGCTATGAACGTGTGGGCGTGCTGGGCATTGGCTGGTCTGCCGACTATGTCACGGACTGGGCGGCGGACGCCGCTGCCGTGTCTGCGGTGGTCTGGCTGGCCCCCCGGTTTCCGGCCCGGCAGGCCGTTACCTTGCCCTCGTTGTTGAAGGAGCGAAACGGAGGACAGGGATGGCCGGTGCTGGATCTGCATGGTTCCGGTGGTCGCTCCGGGACAGAGGGCCAGGCGCGGGCGGCGGCGTTTGCTCGCGCGGACGTGGCCGGTTACGACCGTCAGCCCGTGGCCCTCAATCGACCACTCCGGGCTGAAGATGCGATGCGGGTTGCCAGCCGGGTCAGTGCCTGGCTGAAAAACCGGTCGGCCAGCGGGGATTAAAGTGCTCGATGTCTCTGGCGAATCAGTTCCCAGGCCTGTTGATAGCGTAACAACCGGTCTTTTGCCATCGCCACTTCCGAGGGCGTCAGTTTCTGTTGCGCCAGTTTGTCCGGGTGGCAGGCGGAAACCTGTTTGCGGTAAGCGCGTTTGATGGTCTCCAGCGAATCTCGCCGGGTCACGCCCAGAATCTGGCAAGCCTGCTCGTAGGTCGCCGGCTTTTGCGGCGGCGCGGCAGTGCGAATCCACACTTTGCTGGCGTAGCTTTCGAAAATGTCATCGCTGATGACAACGGGCAACCCCATATGGCTGATGGCGTCTTCGCATCGGTAGCGCCGGGCCTTGCCGGGCTGGCCGAGGATTTGTGCGCCATGGCACAGGCAGATAGCGGTTTTCAGGGCCGGTGCCGGCCAGAGCAGCAAGGCCAGGCGCAGCATCAGGCCCTGGCGCAGGGGCAGATGGTCAGTGTCCTTGCCCTTGCGAAACTGATCGATGGCTTTGCGGCGTTGCCTGGCCGACAGGGCCAGGGCTTTCATCAGGGCTTCGGCATAATGAATGTCCGGTTCCCGGACCCGGCCATCGGCCTTGGCAATGTAACCCAGAAAAAAGAATAGTGGCTTGCGGTACCAGCGCGGCAGGCGCGCGCGCTCCATCAGGGTGCTGGCCTGATGTCCGCAACTGGACAGTTCCTGCAGCAGTTCCTGGAACGACGACTCCATTCTCGCCGGCAGGGCGGGTGGATTGCTCTGCCTCATGATGTCCGGGCCCTTTCGTGCAGCCACTGGTCCAGGCTCTGCAATCGTTCTGGTGTGCCGACGTCCACCCACTGGCCGTTATGATGCAGGCCGGTGACCCGGTTGCGGGCCATGGCCCTGCGCAGCACAGGGCCAAGTTTGCCGGCGGAATCGTCCAGTTCATCAAACAGGCGCCGGTGCAGCACGCTTATACCGGAGAAGGTGAGTTTTTCGGTCCCGTCAGGGTTCAGAAAGCCGTTGTCCTGAAGATGAAAATCCCCCTCAGGGTGGTGGGGTGGATTAGAAACCATCACCAGCAGGGCATCGGCATTGGTCGGGGCCTGGAGCTGGCTGAAATCGAAATCGCTCCAGATGTCACCGTTGACCACCAGGAACCAGTCGTCGTCCGCGTCGGTCAGCAGAGGCAGGGCCCGGATGATGCCACCGGCGGTTTCCAGCGGTTCACCCTCTGCAGAGTAGCGAATGCTGACACCAAAGGCCTCTCCATCCCCCAGCCGGGCTTCAATCTGTTCCCCCAGCCAGGCATGGTTGATCACAATGTCGCTGAAACCGGCGTCGCGCAGGCGCTCGATATGATGAACGATCAGGGGCTGCCCCCCGGCTGACAGCAACGGCTTGGGGGTGGTCAGGGTCAGCGGGCGCATACGCTCGCCTTTGCCGGCGGCGAGAATCATAGCCTTCATGGTCAGCGAACTCCCGGCTCCGGCAGCGGGCCAATGCGCTGTTCGATGGCCGGAATCACGGTGCTGCAGAGCCACTCGTGAAAATGCCGGAAGGCTGGTTGCCGGGCGCTGGCATCTCGCAGATAACTGACGGTGCGGGGAATGTCAGCCAGGTAGCCGGTCTTGCCGTCGCGAATGGCGAGGCGGGCAAAAATGCCGGCGGCTTTCAGATGGCGCTGCATGCCCATGAGCTCAAACCACTGCCGGAAAGTATCTGCATCAGCGCGGTGCAAGCCGGCCTGCTGGCTGGCGTTACGAAAATGCTCCAGCCAGCTTGCCAGTCGCTGTTCCGGCCAGCGCACGTAGCAGTCTTTGAGCAGGGAGACGGCATCATAGGTGATGGGGCCGCGTACGGCATCCTGAAAATCGATCACGCCGGGAACCGTCTGGCTATCACGGACCAGAAGATTGCGGGAGTGGTAATCGCGGTGCACGGTGACTTCCGGCTGCGCCAGGGCACTCTCCCGGAGCAGGCCGAAGGCGGTGTCCAGCAGCGCCCGTTCCTGGTTGTCGAGTTCCAGCCCCAGGTGTTTTTCCAGCAGCCAGTCCGGGAATAGCGCCATCTCCCGGTCGAGCAGGGCTTGGTCATAGGCGGGCAGTGGGTAGTCTGCCGGGTCGTCCAGCCCGGCAATACGCGCCAGTTCGTTCAGCGCGGCCCGATACAGGGTGTCCACATCGCCCTGTTCCAGGGCCGTTAACATCAGCAGATCGCCCAGGTCTTCCAGTAACAGAAAACCCTGCTCAAGATCCTCGGCGGCAATGGCGGGCACGGCGATACCGTGTTGATGCCAGTGCCGGGCGATGGCCACAAACGGAACGCAGTCCTCGTGCTCCGGTGGAGCATCCATCACAATGAAGGGGGCGGGTTGCCCGCCCGGCACGTCTTTCCAGACCCGGAAGTACCGTCGAAAACTGGCGTCGCCGGAAACCGGTGTCGGGCTGGCGGCCGAGAAGCCGGGAATTTGCCTGACCCAGCGGGTCAGCAACTGCAAACGGTTATCCATGGTCAGATCAGCATTCCTGGATCGGTGGATGATGGCCGGCGCGTTAACCGGGCACTCTCTGCACCGGAGTATAAAGAGGGTAAAACGGAATTGCAGCGGGCTTTCCGTTAACAAGCCTTGAGGGCGCGTGTAAACTAGGTGCCCTTACGCCCAGCCATCATTCAAATGGAACAGGAATTTCGTCAACGTGCCCAGCCATTGCTCCTCCCTGTTGTGCGCCAGGTTCCGGCTTTCAAGCCTGGCCGTCATCGTGGCATTGGCAGCGAGTGGCGTACGTGCCGAGGGGGCGGGTAGCAGCCCCAGCGCCGCTGAGATTGACTGGCGCCCGCGCAGTGAATTACCGCCAGAGGTGGCCGGTCGGCTGCCGGTATTCTGCGAGGGAGGTTATCTGCCTGGCACGGTTGGCGGCGATGGCGCCGTGGTGCCGGGCGAGGGCATTGAGGGTTCCATGCCACTGGAAGCCAGTGCCCTGAACGCCCGCTATGAACTGGATAGCGAACTCTACCTGCAGGGTGATGTGCGCCTGCGCCAGGGTCCGTTCCAGGCGACCGGCGCGGAGGCACGGTACAACCAGCAGTCCGGCGAATTGCAACTGCAAGGACCGCTGGTCAGCCGAGGTGAAGGCTTTCTGCTGACCGGGCAGGACGCGAACTATTCTACCCAGTCCGGGCAACTGGATATCAACACGGCCACGTTTCTCCTGCACGAGTCGGAACTCAGGGGCGAGGCCTCATCCCTGTCCAGGGTCAGTGAAAGCCAGGTGGTTATCTCCGATGGCATGATCACTACCTGTGGTCCGGGCCAGAACGACTGGTCGATTGTGGCATCGGACATCGAGCTGGATCAGGCGGAAGGTTTTGGTACTGCACGGCACGTGCGGCTGGAAGTGTTGGATGCGCCGGTATTCTACTGGCCTTACATTACCTTCCCGATTGATGACCGCCGCAAGACCGGTTTCCTGTATCCCCAGTTTGGCTCGTCCAGCGCTGGTAGCGGGGCTTATCTGGCCTTGCCGTACTATCTGAATCTGGCACCCCATTATGATGCCACCCTCACACCGCAGTATATCCACGGTCGCGGCCTGTTCACGGAAGTGGAGGGGCGCTACCTCAGTCAGTATGGCGAATCGGTGCTGCAGCTGGGGTATATCGACAATGATTCTGCTTTTCGGGATGAAAATCCGGGTGAAAATGGCGAGCGCTGGGCTCTTGATTTCACCACCCGGGCGGCATTTGGCGGAGGCTGGAGCGGCTACGGCGATTACTCGGTGATTTCAGATGAGGATTATCTGAGCGATCTGAATCGCAGTCTCGAAATAGACCAGGCGACGCATCTTCAGCGTCGGGGTGGTGTTCGTTACTACGGAGCCAATCAGTACTTTGAAACGTACCTGAACGGCTACCAGACCATCCCTGACCGTATTGCCGACGTTGATAAGCCCTATGCCCAGTTGCCGGAAGTGATCTACGGTGGCTCGCTGGAAGCCGGCTGGCTTGAGGCCAGCCTGGAAAGCCAATACACCTGGTTCTACCGGGACAATGAGAACCTTACCGGCCTGGACAAGGCCAACGGCCAGCGGTTACGGGCGATTCCCGAACTGGCGTTGCCCATGAGGGCGCTCTGGGGCTTCAGTCGTCCCTCGGTCAGCCTCGACTACACCCGCTACGAGCTGGATGACTACACCCTGGGTGACGCCGGCTTTGACCGCACCGTGCCGGTGTTCGAGTGGGACAATGGTTTGTACTTTGATCGTCGATCCAGCCTGTTTGACTTACCCTACAACCAGACCCTGGAGCCCCGGCTGTATTACGCCTGGGCCGATGCCGAATCCGATCAGAACTATATCCCGGATTTTGATACCGGCATCCGCAGTTTCCGCTTTGACCAGCTGTTCCGGCGGGACCGGTTTACCGGCGGGGATCGGGTCGGTGACGCCAACCAGTTGACGGTGGCGCTCACCAGTCGTTTCAATGATCTCCTGACCGGGGCGGAGCGGGCCAGGGTGAGTGTTGGCCAGGTGCGCTATTTCGAAGATCGTGAAGTGGATCTGTTTGGCGAGGGCGCATCCGACCGGAGCCGCTCACCGCTGGCGGGCGAGTTGGTGCTGAACCCCATCGACAATCTGGAGCTTCGTTCTTCCCTGCTGTGGGATCACGAAACCCGGAAAACCGAAGAGGGCCGCAGCCAGCTGATTTTCCACTCCGAGGATTATCGTTACCTGGCGACACTCGGACATACCTACAGCCGGCCGGATGAGCTGGAACAAACCGACATTGGAACGGTCTTTCCGGTAACGGACCAGGTCAGTGCCATTGGTCGCTGGGTCTGGGATTCTCAGCTCGACCGAACTGTGGGCACCCTTGCCGGTCTGGAATATAACAACTGCTGCTGGAGTTTTCAGGTGGTGCACCAGAACTACCTGACTGATGACGAAGAACTGGACACCCGCTTGCTGTTCCGGATTGAACTGAAAGGTCTGGGCGGCAGTGGCGGTGCATCCGACAACATCGCGGACGCCATCTACGGCTACGACGAGCGCGAGCGCCGGAGGTTCGGAAACCCGCGCCGTTGAACGAACCCGAATCTGCAGGCCGACCCGGCTGCGATCACGATTTTACAAACCAAGAGGTGATTATGAAGGCGACTGTCCGCCACGGACTGACAATTCTGCTGACACTGGCCATGGTGGTGTTGTCAGTGACTGCTCAGGCCGAACGAAAACTGCTGGACCGTGTGGTTGCGATCGTGGATGACGAGGTGATCCTCCAGAGTGAGCTGGACGCCCGTATCAATACCATTGTCGGTCGCCTGAGTGCGCAGGGCACTGGTCTGCCGCCCCGGGAACTGCTTGAGCAGCGGGTACTGGACCAACTGATTCAGGAATCCCTGCAGCTGCAGATGGCCGACCAGATGGGCATGCGCATCAGCGACAACGAGCTGAACGAAACCCTGGCCAATATTGCCCGCAGCAACGGTATGACCCTGGCCGAATTCGAAGGCCAGCTGGCGGAAGAAGGGGTGACCTATCAGCAGGCCCGTGAGCAGATCCGCAATGAAATGCTGACCAGCCGGGTGCAGCAGCGCCGCGTAGGTAACCGGGTACGCGTTACCGACCGGGAAGTGGAAAACTATCTCCAGGCTCAGCAAGCCAACGGCAGTACCGATGCCGAATACCGTCTGGCCTATATCTTTATCGAAGTTGACGACCCGGCCAGCGAAGCGTCGGTGGATGAGGCCCGGGAGACAGCACAGGCCTTGCGCCAGCAGATTGCCAACGGTCGGGACTTCCGGGAAGTAGCGGTTGCCGAATCCGATGCCAGCAACGCTCTGGAAGGGGGCGACATGGGCTGGCGATCTGAGAGCCAGTTGCCCTCACTGGTCGCACCGGTGGTACCGGATCTGGAAGTTGGTGAGCCTTCGCAGGTGCTGGAAAACAACAGTGGTTTTCATCTGGTGATGGTGATGGACAAGCGCGGCGGTGAGCAGCAGCAATTCATCCAGCAGCACCGGGTCCGGCATATCCTGGTGCGGCCTTCCGAAGCGGTGACTGATGTGCAGGCGGAGCAGCGCATTCGCGAGATCTACCAGCAGTTGCAGGATGGCGCCGACTTTGCCGATCTGGCCCGTGAACGCTCGGACGATCCGGTCTCCGGCTCGGACGGGGGTAATCTGGGCTGGGTAAGCCCGGGCCAGATGGTGCCCGCTTTTGAAGAAGCCATGAATCAGGCGCAGGTGGGCGAATATTTCGGGCCTTTTCGGTCCCAGTTTGGCTGGCACATCCTGCAGGTGGAGGAGCGCCGGCGCCAGGACGTGACCGAACAGAATCGCGAGTCCCAGGCTCGTCAGGCCATCTACATGCGGAAATTCGAGCTGGAATTGCAGAACTGGCTGCGTGAGATTCGGGACGAAGCCTTTGTTGAGTTCAAGGGTGAATATGCCGATATGAACCCGGAGAGCGAGGAAGCAGACCCGTCATGAGCACACCGGTGATCCTGGCACTCACTGCCGGCGAACCGGCCGGTATCGGCCCGGAACTGTGCCTGCAACTGGCAACCGGGAGCCGGGACGCCGGCCTGGTGGTGATTGCCAGCCGCGAACTGCTACGGGACAGGGCCAGCCAGCTCGGACTCCAGGTTGAGCTGCATGACTGGCAACCAGGTGTGGCGGCAGCAACCCGGGCGGGTCATTTGTCGGTACGGCATGTTGAAGGTTGTGGTTCCACGGTGGCCGGCCGGCTTGATCAGGGTAACAGTCAGTACGTGCTGGACACCCTGACCATCGCCGCCCGGGGTTGCCTGAATGGCGATTTCGACGGCATGGTGACTGCACCTGTGCACAAGGGCGTTATCAACGAAGCCGGCATCGTCTTCAGTGGCCACACCGAATTCCTGCAGGAGCTGTGTGGCGTAGAACGGGTGGTGATGATGCTGGCCACGGAAGAACTCCGGGTGGCATTGGTAACCACCCACTTACCCCTGAAAGACGTTTCTGCGGCCATTACACCGGACCGGCTGACTCAGGTGACGCGTATTCTGAACGCGGACCTGAAAGCCTTTTTTGGTATTGATCAGCCGCGCATTCTGGTGGCTGGCCTGAATCCCCACGCCGGTGAAGGGGGCCATCTGGGCCGGGAAGAAATCGAGGTGATTGAGCCGACCCTCGAACAGCTGCGGGCCGAGGGAATTCAACTGACCGGGCCGTTGCCGGCGGACACCCTGTTCACCCCGCACTGGCTCGACAATGCCGATGCGGTATTGGCCATGTATCACGATCAGGGCCTGCCGGTACTGAAATTCCAAGGCTTTGGCCGGGCCGTTAATATCACCCTGGGCTTGCCCATTGTCCGTACCTCGGTTGACCATGGCACTGCCCTGGATCTGGCTGGTACCGGCAAGGCCGATGCCGGCAGCCTGCATACCGCTATCCGTGTGGGCGAGCAGATGGCCCGCTGCCGCAAGGCCGCACGGGCCGGAGAACTGTCATGAGCAACAAACACGGGCACCAGGCCCGTAAACGGTTTGGCCAGAACTTCCTGCATGATCCAGGTGTGATAGAACGCATCGTGCGCGCGATCAATCCCAAGCCGGAAGACTCGATTGTTGAAATCGGCCCCGGTCTGGGGGCTATTACCGAAGAAATCCTTGCCATCAATCCCCGTTTGCAGGTGGTGGAACTGGACCGGGACCTGATTCCGGTGCTGCGCACCAAGTTCTTCAACTACCCGGAATTCCGGATTCACGAGGCCGATGCCCTCAGTTTCGATTTCAGCCAGTTGGTGAGTGACCGGCCTTTGCGCATTGTCGGCAACCTGCCTTACAACATCTCCACCCCGCTGATCTTTCATCTGCTGTCCCAGAGCGGTGTGGTGCAGGACATGCACTTCATGTTGCAGAAGGAGGTGGTGCAGCGGCTGGCGGCGGTACCGGGCGACAACAATTACGGCCGCCTGGGTATCATGGCCCAGTATTTCTGCAAGGTGCAGCCGCTGTTCGAAGTAGGCCCTGGCGCCTTCCGCCCGGCCCCGAAAGTGGACTCCGCCATTGTCCGCCTGGTGCCCCACAAGGAACTGCCGTACCCCGCGAAAGACCTGAAAACGCTGCAGGCAGTGGTACGCACCGCGTTCAATGCCCGCCGAAAAACCCTGCGCAAGGCGCTGGCGGCCATGGTTACCGTAGAACAGCTGCAGTCCCTCGGAATCAACGATGGCCTGCGCCCGGAAAACCTGGGCCTGGCCGACTATGTCAGGATTGCGGATTTGCTGGCAGACACTGGTAAGCTGCAGGCAGATGACAGCGAGGTAAGTGATGACTGACTACGCCATCGGCGATATTCAGGGTTGCTACGATCGGCTGCGGGATGTGCTGGCGAAGGTTGATTTTTCGCCGTCCCGTGACCGGCTCTGGGTGGCCGGTGATCTGATTAACCGCGGCCCGTCATCACTGGAAACCCTGCGCTACATCGAAAGCCTGGGCGATGCCGCCGTTGTGGTACTGGGCAACCACGACCTGCATCTGCTGGCGGTCGCGCTTGGCGGCCACAGACCGAAGCGCAAGGATACGTTGCATGACATTCTGGACGCACCGGATCACGACCGGCTGATCCAGTGGCTGCGCCAGCAGCATCTGTGCGTGCACGACGCCGGCCGAAACCTGGTGATGGCCCATGCCGGTCTGCCGCACATCTGGAGTGTGGAGCAGGCCGTGGCCTGTGCCCGGGAAGTGGAAGCCGTGATCCGGGACGACCAGGCGAGCGAATATTTCAGCCAAATGTATGGCAATCAGCCTGAAACCTGGTGTGATACCCTCACCGGTATGGATCGCTGGCGAGTGATTACCAATTATTTTACCCGCATGCGTTTTATTGCCAGCGACGGCCGCCTGGAACTGGCTACCAAAGAGTCGGCCGATCAGGCGCCTGAGGGCTATGCCCCCTGGTTTACCTATCCCCGTCAGGACGATGTAAAAGTGGTGTTTGGCCACTGGGCTGCGCTGGAAGGCAACACCGGCAGCGACCGGTTTATCGGGCTGGACACCGGGTGTGTATGGGGCGGCGCCCTGACCATGATGAATCTCGATACCGGAGAGAAAATCCACTGTGACTGCGGCTGACCTCGGAACCCGGATTGTACTCTGGGCACTTGTCGCCGGCGCCGTCGCCGGCCTGCTGGCCGTTATGGCTGGCGCTTTCGGTGCTCATGGCCTGCGCCATGTGGTATCCGAACGCGGCCTTGAGGTATTCCAGACGGCTGTCAGCTACCAGATGTACCATGCCCTGGCTTTGGTGGCCGCGAGTCTGATGCCGGCGCTTGGCCTGCCGCGAAATCTGTTGACCCTGTCCTGTGGCTTCTGGCTTGCCGGGATGTTGCTGTTCAGTGGCAGTCTCTACCTGCTGGTTCTGACAGGAATCCACTGGCTGGGTCCGGTGACACCGGTGGGCGGCGTCTGCTTTATGGTGGGCTGGGTGTTGCTGATTGTCGCAGCCCTGAAGAAGTAACGGAGGCAATGGTAACCATGTTGGTACAGGTGAATGGCGAGGCGATGGAACTCCCAAGCGGAGCGACCATTGCCGCCCTGATAGAACAACTCACCCTGACCGGGAAACGCCTGGCGGTGGAGGTAAACGAAGACATTGTACCCCGCAGCCAGCACCCGCAGTTCACCCTGAATGAAGGTGACCGGGTGGAAGTGGTCCACGCCATCGGTGGCGGTTGATACCTCACCAGAGCCAGGCGGTTCCCGCTCTTACTTTATCCAGATAACTCAGGCAGGTTATGACAGAGACACCAGAGATTCAGCTCCCCGAAGACAAACCCCTGGAAATCGCCGGCAAGGTGTACCAGTCCCGCTTGTTGGTGGGCACTGGCAAATATCACGATCTGATGGAAACCGGTCATGCCATCGAGGCCAGTGGCGCCGAGATCGTGACTGTGGCGGTACGCCGTACCAACCTGGGCCAGAACCCGGATGAACCCAACCTGCTGGACGTGATTTCCCCGGAAAGCTACACCATCCTGCCCAATACCGCCGGCTGCTACACCGCCAAAGATGCGGTCCGCACTTGCAAGCTGGCCCGGGAACTGCTGGATGGGCACGATCTGGTCAAGCTGGAAGTGCTGGGCGAACATAAAACCCTGTATCCTAACATGCCGGAAACCCTGGTCGCGGCAGAAGAGCTGATCAGGGATGGTTTCAAGGTAATGGTGTACTGCTCGGACGACCCGTTGCTGGCCATGCGCCTGGAAGAAATGGGCTGCGTGGCCATCATGCCTCTGGGTGCACCGATTGGATCGGGCCTGGGTATCCAGAACCGCTACAACATCCGGCTGATTGTCGAGAACGCCAAGGTGCCGGTGCTGGTGGATGCGGGCGTCGGTACGGCCTCAGACGCTACCATTGCCATGGAGCTGGGCTGTGACGGGGTGCTGATGAACACCGCGATCGCCCAGGCCAAAGACCCGATCAGAATGGCCAATGCCATGCGCCTGGCCATCGAATCCGGCCGTGAAGCCTACCTGGCCGGTCGTATGCCCAAGAAACTGTATGCCAGTGCCTCGTCACCGATCGACGGCACTTTTTTCTGAAAAGTCCCTCCCTCGCCGGGGAGGGCATATAAAACCAAAACCAGAATTTCAGAGCGCTGTAGTCCTGTCATGACCAACCAGAAACCCAGTCGCCGGGAGTCTATTCTCCAGGCGCTAGTCGAGCTGTTGCAAAGCGATCCCGGTGCCCGAATCACCACGGCCGGCCTGGCCAAAACCGTGGGCGTTACCGAAGCGGCCTTGTACCGGCATTTTCCCAGCAAGCGCAAAATGTTTGAGGCGCTGATCGAATTTGCCGAGGAGGCGGTTTTTTCCCGTTGCCAGGTGATTCTGCAGGAACAGGAGGATGTGCGCGTGCGCCTGCAGCAGCTGTCGCATCTGGTGCTGGTGTTTGCCGAGCGTAATCCGGGCCTGTGCTGTGTGCTGACTGGCGATGCGCTGATGGGGGAGG
Organism: Marinobacter sp. LM1; assembly: GCF_042763285.1. Taxonomy (NCBI): domain Bacteria; kingdom Pseudomonadati; phylum Pseudomonadota; class Gammaproteobacteria; order Pseudomonadales; family Marinobacteraceae; genus Marinobacter; species Marinobacter sp. LM1. Next base: position 3,883,838 of record NZ_CP114373.1, on the reverse strand, counting down.
ATGAATCCCTGAGAAAGCGGGCATCCCAGTTTTTCGAGCGGCTGGAAACCCAGATTCGCCAGGCCCTGAAAGAAGGTGAAATCCGTCAGGGACTGCGGCCCAGAACCACGGCTGCCCGTGGTGCGGACTTTGTCATGGTGTTCGTGGAAGGCCGGATTCAGCGCTTTGTGCGCTCTTCGTTTTCGCGCTTGCCGACGAGTGATTTCGACGAGGCCTGGGGGCTGGTGTCTGAGGTGGTCTGGGGTTGAGCCGTGGAGTTTCGTTCACCTAGCCTTCCAGTGGACTGCCTGTTGTGACTGGGGTTTACCCTCGTAGCGGTTTCGGGAAAGGGATCCCAGCCCATGCCTAACTCCAAAATATCAGGCTAGGTGTTGGCGATATTATCCAACCTTACTCGTATCCGGAAGCAATCCGCAGAATTGAGCGCACTGGCGCCCACACGGCCGGCGCCGAGATGAGAATATCCCGTCCATAGAGATCCGCCGGATAGCCCTCCGGAACTTCCCCGAAATGGCCTACCGTAGCGCCAGCTTCTTTTGCGATCAGGCGGGCGGCGGCGAAGTCCCAGGGGCTGACGTTTTCGTAGTAGATGTCCAGCCGGCCACAGGCCACCCAGCAGATATCCAGAGCGGCCGATCCGATCCGGCGCAGGTCTCGGCACTGATGAATCATGGCGTCCAGTCGGCGTACCAGTGGCTCCAGGTTGTCCTTGGTGTACGGAAAACCGGTGGCGAACAGCGATTGCCTGGGCTTGGTCGCTCCGCTGTGGCGGATTGGCTGGTTGTTCAGGGTTGCGCCTTCGCTTTCGGTAGCCCGGAAGGTCTCGCCGGGAAACGGCGCGTGCACAACGCCCACCCGCACTTTGCCCTTCTCGGCGTAGGCGATGGACACCGCAACCTGGGGATGGCCGTAAGCGTAGTTCACCGTGCCGTCGATGGGATCGACTATCCACAATGGCGTTTCCAGCTCTTCCGCCTGGGACAGATCCGGCATGGTTTCCTCAGAGAGGATGCGGTGGTGGGGGAAGCGTTCGCGGATGGTACCGGTGATGAACTCGTCGGCCATCACGTCGGCGTGGGTGACCAGTTCGGTCTGGTGTTTGTAGTCGGTGCGCAGGGTGTTTTCTTCCCGCTCGTGACGGATCAATTCGCCGGCTTCGCGGGCCAGGGCTTCGGTGAAATCGGTGATTTCCTGGAGAGAAACTGAGTCAGACATGGCACCCCCGCGGTTTTTGAAACTGTGAGGGTGCCAGTCTAGCACGGCAGGTTTACAGGCTGTTCAGCCACTTCTCCATTTTATCCATGGCCAGCACCAGTCTTGGGCAGGCCTGCTGGATATAGCTGTCATCCAGCTCCTGGTCGGCGTAATCGTCACCGGCCAGTTTCAGGGCCGCGGCACCGTCGAAATCGACAAACGCCAGGCGGGCGCCCAGGTGATCCGGTACGAAGCCGAAATCACTGGAGGGCAGGATGGCGACGCCGGTATTCTCCAGCAGGGCGGTGCAGAAGGCCTGGGAAGTCTTGATGTCCTTGCGGGCCAATTGGTCGCGGAAACCGGAGAAGTCCGGGAACAGGTAGAACGCACCTTCGGGCTTCTGAACCACAGCGCCCATGTCGGTCAGACGGCGATGCATGTATTCACCCACCACTTTCAGAACCCGGCGCGACTGAACCAGATATTCCTCAATATCCTCACCACCATTGAAAGCAGCAATGGCAGCGTGCTGGATGGGGGCGCTGGTCGCCGTGTAGGTTTCGCTGGCGATGATCGCCATGGCGTCCTGCAGTGGCCTCAGCTCGGGCGGGAAGATAAAGGTACCCAGGCGCCAGCCGCCGGCGCCGGCCCACTTGGACAGGCCGGTGCTGATGATGGTGCCTTCCGGGTAGTAGCGGGCAATGGACTTGTGCTTGCCCTCAAAGTGAACTTCTCCGTAGATCTCGTCTGAGAGCAGGATCAGCTTGTACTTGCGGGCCACGTTGGCGATGGCCAGCAGCTGGTCGTCGGTGTAGGTGCAACCGGTGGGGTTGGACGGGTAGTTGAGAATCAGGATTCGCGGGCGCGACGGGTCGTCCCGGCAGATAATGTCCAGTTCCTCGGCGGTCAGCTGCCAGTTGTTCTCAGCGTGGGTCGGCAGCCAGTGCACCGAGCGACCGATGATGCGGGCCTGGGGCGCGTAGGACACCCAGCTCGGGCGCGGGATCAGCAGGTCGCCGTAGTAGGCCAGCTGCAGCATGAACAGCAGCTCTTTGGAGCCCGGGCCGATCAGCACGTCTTCCCAGGTACAGCGCATGCGCTCGCTGCGGTTGATGTAGCCGGCGATGGCTTCACGCAGGCCCTTCAGACCTTTGACCGGCAGATAATCTTTTTCGTGGGCGTGCTCCTTGAGGGCGTCGACCACGCGATCCGGTACCGGGAACGGCGACTGCCCCAGCCCCAGTTTGATGATGTCCTTGCCTTCGGAACGGAGCTGGTTACTGAGCTCGTTGATGCGCAGGGTGGCGGAGGGCTGGATGCCCCGTACGTTCAGGTTAATCGCGTAACGGTGGTCGTTTTTTATGTCCATTGTCCCGGTCTGTTGGTTGGAGGGTGACAACGGCAGTATAGGAAACCCAAACATATCTGTGATGGGGGTGCGGATAGGGGATTGCCGAAGTCTGCAGGCAGACTTTGGTCGAATCCCCGGCTGGTCAGGGGTTCTTGATCCAGACTTCTACCCGGCCATTGCGCAGGTTTCCCTTGCCGCCAACGGGCATGTAGTGGCCATAACCTGTGTAGGCGACGTTCGCCACACCTGCCTGGCCCAGTGCCTTGCGCACCGACAACGCTCTCAGCTCGGAAATCATCTGGGCCCGAAGTTCGTGACTCTGTGCATCTGCAAAACCGATCAACAGCAGATCACTGGCGTCGCGATTGTGCTGTCGCAGGTAATGCTTCACCCGTAGCAGATCCCGCTGGGCCTTGTTGTCGAGCTTGGTGCGGGCTTCGGCAAAGCGGAAATTGACGGTCAGGCGCTGGTAATTGCTGGTCAGTCGCCGGAAGCTCTCTGGTACGGAGGTGTCGAATTCCGGTTTTACCGCGATCGGATTCTGGGAAATAAACCCGGATTCGGCCACCAGGTTCTGGCCATCCTCTTCCAGTGCATAGTCGATCAGGCCTTTGGCGAAAGTCGGTGTTCTATCTCCCATGGTATACATGAACAGTCGGCGGGAGAGTGGGTAGTCTTCGCTGGCAACCGTGAGCTGATTCGGTTTCAGGGCCGGGGCATTGCCTTCGGAAATCGCCAGCAGTTTGCTGTTGCGCACCGAGGCCAGGCCGGAGAAGCCGATACCACCGGGATCGCGGGACACGTCATCGGACAGCTGGTCGTTGGATTCGTAGCGTTTGGCGGATTCGTCCAGGCGGTAGCTTTTACCCAGAACCAGGGATTTAAAGGTATCCCAGGTGCCAGAACGATCATCCCGGGCGTAGAGCCGTATTGGCCGGTCCGGCCCGCCAAGTTCCGACCAGTTGCGAATCTGGCCAGCGAAAATGCGCCCGAGCGTATCGATACTCATGGCATTGATAGGGTTCTCGGGGTGCACCAGTACGGCAAGGCCATCAATAGCGATGACATGCTCACTTTCAAGGGCCGTCAGGTCGGCCTTCTGGCGAACCTGTTCCGCCTCAGCGGCTTTGACCGGTCGGGAGGATGCCCAGATCTGCGCCTGACCGCTGGCCAGGGTGCGGAAGCCGGTGCTGGAGCCGTGGGCGGCCACCAGAACACTGATGGGACCCTGTTCGGTCTCGGTCAGCAGAATCTGCTCGTTCTCGGTGCCCGTAGCCCGGCGACTGACCGACCCATTACCCTGCTGTGCCAGATAGCCGCTTACCAGCATGGGTGCCAGTGTGGCGCCGACGGTGTTGGAGCCGTGAATTTCCAGCTCATGGGCGTAGGCGCTGGCGCAGAGACTGGCGCTTGCAAGCAGTGCCAGCCAGTGGCCGGCGGTCTTCCTTGTGAAATCAGGCATCGTGTTGAAAACCTTTTCAGATCAGATGGTTGTGATGCCGGAAGGATGCTTCAGAAATATGACATTTATGTTTCAGGCGAGATCAGTTGGCGCGAAAGGTTCAATACTTTTGTAATAAAGTGTTAAGCAGGCCGCTGAGGCGCCGGGCTTGCTGGCTTATAGTGGGGTGTCCGCAGTAACAAAAACAAACACAAACACAGCGGGGCACTATCATGCATGTGACATCGCTCCGGCATGGCTCATCTTCGGAAGAACATCATCGAACCGCAGCCTTTGAGAAGGTTTTGCTGGTCGATGACCACGCCCTGTTTGCGCAGGCGCTGGCGGGCCTGATCCGGCAGGAGGAACTGGCGCTCTCGGTGGTCACGGTGGGCACGCTGGAGGACGCGGCCGAGCAACTGGTCCATGGCACCGGGGTCGATCTGGTATTGCTTGACCTGGCACTTAACGGAGAAGCCGGACTTTCGCTGTTGCCGCGTCTGGCTGGCTTGCGGAACACCCCGCCGGTGGTGATTATCTCCAGCAGTGAGGACGAAAGCACCGTCAGGGCCGTGCGAACGGCCGGGGCGGCGGGGTTTCTGGCCAAATCGGCCGGCCGGGCGGCACTGGTTCGTATGATGCAATCGGTACGGCGGGGGCAGGGCTATTTCCCCGGGGGTATGGCGCCTCTGGTGTCGGAGACCCCGTTAACACCACGTCAGCTCGAAGTGCTGACGCTCCTCGCCCAGGGGTTTCCCAACAAACGCATCTGCCAGAGCTTGGGCCTGACCGAACACACGGTCAAAACCCACCTGAAAGCGATCTTTACCCAACTGGGGGTGCACAATCGGACTGAATGCGTGAACCGGGCCCGGGCCCTGGGCTGGTTGTAACAGCAATCGGCAGTGCCACCCAGAATACCGCTCCCCGGCCCGAAGATGATTCGGTTCCACATTGCCCGCCCATGAGCCGGGAGAATTCGCGCACGATGGTCAGGCCCAGCCCGAGCCCCGCCTGGTGGCTGGCACCGGCACGGATGTAGGGGTCGAAGACCTGTGTGTGCAGACTTTCCGGCAGCCCACGCCCGTCATCGCACACCCGGATGCGGGCCCAGTTCCCGGTGGTGACCGTGTTGACCTGAATGCGCTGGCCACCACTGTGGTCGGCGGCATTGATGACCAGGTTCTGCAATACTCGCAACAGCAAGCTGGGATCCGCGGTCAAGGCCAGCCCGGGCTCGGCCGGGGCAATGTCCAGGCGGATGTCGCGACGGGACAAGGTGTCTGACAGCAGATCTTCAAGCTCCTGCAACGTATGGTTCAGTTGCACAGGCTGGAGCTCCGGCTGAATCATGCCCTCGTTCAGTCGGGCGCTGTCGAACACCGTTCCCAGCAGATTACGGAGCTGGCCCACGGTATCACGAAGCTGATTCATCACCTCGGAGTGTTCGCGTTCAGGTTGCAGCGTTTCCAGCGTCAGGTCGATGACATTCAGGGGTTGGCGAAGATCATGGCTGGCCGCGGTAATCAGCTCGGTTTTCCGACGGCTTTCGTCCCTGGCGGACTGGTGTAACAGATCCAGTAACTGGCGGTCGAGAAAGTGGGCCCGGTGACGGTACTCGCTGATCCAGGCGCCCACCATACCGATGACATTCGCCGTCATCAGAAAAAACAGATTGGTGAGGGTGGCGGTGGCGGGGTTGCCGGCCCAGAGCTCGGCCAGCAGGTAGGCCCACACCAGAACAAAGGACGCCACCGATGCGGAGACAAACGGCAGTCCCATGGCAAAGTACCCGAACATCAGCATGAGTATCATGCCCTCATAAGGCAGGGGGTAGCTGTGCCAGCGGGCAGCCAGGATAATGGCAATGACGCTCAGGCCTCCGGCGATATAGGCAAACACATACAGGCGCTCGAAGCGGAGGTCGTTGGGGGTTTTCCGGTGGGCTAGCCAGAGAACCAGGGCGATGATCGGGCAGGTAATGGCCAGTCTTATTCCAGCCGTGAAACGGGCCAGCTCGGCTGGCAGGGTCATCAGGTCTACCAGGGCGTACACCAGAAAGAGCAGCAGACCAGCGATAGATGCCAGTCTCGCCCGTTGGCGGATTAACGCAGAACGCGCTTTGCGGTAGTCGGCTTCCAGTGCCGGCACAAAACGCAGGGTCTGGAAGCCTCTGGCCTGTTGCTGTTGGATTTGTTCGGCCGTCATGGTCGGGATATCCACGGAACACAAGCTCCGATTCTAGAACGCTCTGGCTCCGGATTTCGGGAGCCAGAGCACAGAGTGGTCAGCTTTGGTTCAGCATTCTGAGTCGGGCCCAGGTTCGGCTCTGTTCATCGGGGAAGTATTGCTCCAGCAGGGCATCCTTGTGTTTCTGACGATCTGCTCCGGCCAGGCCTTCCAGATCCTCGGCGTCAACAGCCTGTTCGAACTCGGAAAACTGCTGATCAAAACTTTCACGTTGTTTGAGGTAACTGACGACCCCTTCGGCACTTTCCGGGTCCATGCCCAGCTCCACCAGCTTCCGGCCGGCGGCTTCCGGTGATTCGGTATTCTCCAGGGCAGACAGTCGGGCCTGATGCTCGCGGGTTTCGCTCTGCAGTCGTTGCTCGGTTGCCTGAAGCGACTCCGGCAGCTGTTTGCGGTGCCATTCAATCAGCGCCTGTTTGCCTTGATCGGAAAGATCTTCCCGCTGCTGGATACTCATGGCCGCCAGGGTGTACTCGCTGTAGGCCTCTTCCTCGCCGAAAAACGCCTGATGTGCGTCCGGGCTGAAGGTCGAACGGCGCAGTTGTTTCAGGCTGCTCAGGGCATCGCCGAGGGCGGTTAGCTGGTAGCCAGGGTCGTGTTGTCGGCTCGGATCCAGTTCCGTCTGCATCAGCTGTAACGCAGCCTGCTTGTAAGCCAGGTATTGGTCGAGCAGTACCATGGCATCGCTGGCGGCCGGTTCCGGCAGATAGTTGCGGGCCAGGGACTGAATCTGTCCGATGGCGGCCTCCGGTGAGACTTCACCCACGGCGCTCAGGAAGTAATCGAAGAAGTCGCGAACGCCAAGGTCCAGAATCAACTCGCCGTTGCCGTCTGCCTTGAGGGCGCCGTCGATATCCGTGCCGGCCAGGGAGCGGGCAAAGTTCTGGTCGGGAAGGCTGGCGGGTGTCTGGTGTGGCGGTTCCTTATTGGAAGGAACCGGGGCCGATGCCTGGGTGACCGCCGGTGGCGTGACAGCAGGCGCACTGGCAAAGGTTTTTGCCGGGTCTGGCCTGGGTTTTGAATCCGGTGCCTGCCAGTACCAGAGGCCGCTGCTGGCCATAATGGCCAGCAGGGCAACGGGAAGCGGCCACCGCAGTTTCCGGGTGGACTGGTGCTTCATAACCACCTCACAGACCGCGGTTTTTCAGACGGTTGGCCTGGCTGCGGTAGAGTGAGACCGGGTTGGTCCAGAGAGAACGGGCGCCCAGCAGATGGTTGATGGCATCAACGTGGTTCATGTCGTAGTGGGTGCCGATGACATTGCCCATCATGGTGGCGCAGACGCCGACCAGACCATCATTGGGCTCGCTGCCAAAGGCCAGGGAGGTCACGCCCAGGAACGGATCGGTAATGTCGAACACGTTGGTCCATACGGCGCGTCCGGTCCAGGAGAAAAACTTGATCTTCTGGCCACTGATCCAGACATCTTCGCTGGTACCCGCGCAGGCATTACGATTAACCCCTTTCCAACCCAGGGCGTCGTTCAGGCTGGTGGTGCCCGGAGTGGTCAGGGTTTCCAGGGCGGCAATACCATCCTGGGAGTTGCTGGCTCCGGACAGGGCATTGATCAGTCCGCCCAGGGCGTTGGCAATGGCGTCGGCGCCCCCTTCAACATAGCTGCCGGGAGGGATGATGCCCCGGATAACGTCAGCAACTTTGGAGCCCTTGTTTACGCCGTCAATCGACGTGACCGAGGCAATCTTGTGGGGAATCAGAGCCGCTGCCACCCGGGAGGTGGGGGCACCCTGACTGTGCGCCACCAGATTGACCTTGCTGTGGCCCAGGCTGTTGACGTAATTGGCCAGTTGCTGGCCACGCTGTTCGCTGCTGTTCACGAAGGACACGCTGGCGGTATAGACCTTTGCGCCACTGCGTTCAAGGTTCCAGGGAATGGTGTGGAAGTAGTTGATCAGACCGCCAAGAGTGTTGAAGCCGGTTACACCGTGTACCAGCACAATCGGATGACGGGTCTGGGTGTAGCTGGCGTGGCTCAGTACCGAGAACACCAGCATGAGAATTCCGGCCACAAGCCGGATGGGCATGGCAAAACGCATAGATGACTCCTGTTGTTTTTGTTGGTTGTCGACATGCAACAGGGAGTATCACGGACGAACACAGGTGCCGGTAATCGCCCATTTGGGTGAGGCGGCTCCGGTGACAGTCGGTCAGAATCGGTGCGGTTCAAGTTCGGTGTGAATGATGCTCTGGCCAAGCATGATGATACGGCCGGTGTAACGCTCTTCGCCGGTGGTGGTGAAGTCGAACAGGAAACGCCGCCACACTCGCAGTTTTCCGTTCTGATCGCGCTTGAACCAGAGTCCGCGCAGATAAACGGCGTCGTCCAGCAGCATTACGTCCATGGATTTGCAGTACCGGTGAGCAGCCTGCAAGACAAAGTCTTTGATGGCTTTGGCCCGCCACCAGTACCAGATGGCGAAACCGGCGACAAACAGCCAGAAGAGGGTTGCTAGGGTCAAGGCACGGGGAATCCTGTGGGTGATTGCGACAGGGGTGGAGGCTCCACCCCGGCGAATCGCCAGACTACCCTATTGTGCCGGCTCAGGAAATTGCCGGGCCGGGGCTTTGGGCCCTCGTACAGTGGATCCTACGCTTCACCTTTGTCAAAAGCGAAGGGTGTTTGCAAAATATGGATAGGTTTGCGACGGTTTCTGCTTATGCTGGAACAAAGCGCCTGCTCGAAGCAGGCGGCGCACGGAAGGTATTTGGCGTATGCAGGCGTTGACAGAACAGGACTTCAAAGCCCTGGTGGATAATCATCCGCGAGCCATCATGCTTTCAACTCCGGACGCAGTCATTACCTATGTGAACCGGATGTTCCAGGCCGTGACCGGCTACCGCCCAGAAGAAGTCCTGGGCCGGGCACCGTCGGTGCTCAGTTCCGGACTGCACTCGCCGGAGTTCTATCAGGCCATGTGGGAAAGCCTGAATGAGAGCGGTCGATGGGAAGGCCTGATCTGGAACCGGCGCAAGAGCGGCGAGAACTATCCCCAGTGGCTGACCATCTACCCGGTGGACTATCAGGGCAAGCGCCTGTACGCCGGTGTGTTCATGGATGTGGGTGAGCTGGCTGCCAGCGAGGAACGACTGGCGACCCTGGCCTATTATGATCCCCTCACGGAACTGCCCAACCGTTCATTGTTCCAGGAATTCCTGAAGGCCCGGGTCAACCAGCGTAAAGACACCGCTGATCTGTTTGCGGTGCTTTATATCGACCTGGACTTTTTCAAGTCTGTGAACGACTTGCATGGCCACGATTGTGGCGACCGGGTGCTGCAACAGGCTGCGGCCTGTATCCAGGCCGTGGTTCGCAAGGGCGATGTGATTGCCCGGCTATCGGGGGATGAGTTTGCCGCCATCATCGAACTGGATACCGAAGATCAACTGAAAGCGGTGTGTGAGCGCATGACCCATGTGTTCCGGGCACCCGTGATGGTGGAGCACCGGGAATATTTTCTCTCCGCCTCGGTGGGCGCCGCTATCTATCCGAATCACGGCGAGACCGCGGGTGAATTGCTGCAGAATGCCGACCGGGCCATGTATACCGCGAAACTGGCCGGGCGGGCCTGCTACCGGATCTACAGTGCGAGCGAAATCCAGCATGGCCAGCAGCAACAACGGCTGTCCGAAGCCCTTGTGGCTTCCCTGAAGGTGGCGCCGGAGGAATTCTCGGTGGTGTACCAGCCCCAGTACGATCTCGCCACCGGCGCCATGGCCGGCATGGAAGCTCTGCTGCGCTGGCAGCACCCTGAGCTGGGGTCAGTATCACCGGGAGAGTTTGTCCCGGTGGCCGAGCAGCGCGGGCACATTCACGAACTGACCGAGCAACTGATCCGATGCATCCGTCGGGATCTGGAGGCTTGTGCTGTCGATCATGGCCGAGGTCGACGCCTGGCCATCAATATTTCTGCCCGACAGATTGCCGATGGCCGACTGGATGGATTGCTGGAGCCATTCTTCGAGCGGGTTCGGCAGGCGGGCTGGCAGCCGGAAATCGAGATTACTGAAACCCACCTGATGAACCTGTCACGCCGTTGCCTGGACAAACTCCGGGAATTTGGTGACAAGGGGGTGGTGGTTGCCATTGACGACTTTGGTACCGGATATTCCTCGCTGGCGTATCTGCATGCTTTACCTGTAAACGTGCTCAAGATTGATCAGCAGTTCGTCCAGCGGCTGGGGCAGGACGGCAGGGATTCACGGATTGTGTCAGCCATTCTGGCCATCGCCGAGGCGCTGAGTCTGGAGGTGGTAGCGGAGGGCATCGAGACCGAGATTCAGAAACGCAAGCTCCAGGAATTGAACTGTCACCGTGGCCAGGGCTACCTGATGGCCCGGCCGTCCCCCCTGGATGAGCTGCCACTGGATTGATAAGAATCAATTAACAGGCAAACTCCGTCCCGTTTCTTGCCGTTTTGCAAGATTTGGCTAGGGGTTTGCGGCACGCTGGCTTAAAACAGCAAGCTCACTCACTGCCTGTTCACGCTGTATGCGCAATCTCACTGCCAAACCGGATCTGGATGCCTACCTTCGACTCAATCGCGCTGCAGCCGGCGAATGGCAGGCGGCTATCCGTGAGTTGCTGGCCTGTGATGACGTTGGTCTCACTCTTGAGCGGCCGCAAACTGTTGCTGGGTCGCTGTCTTCCCTGAGTGTTGATCGTGGGGTCGTGTGTGCCCTGGATCTGGCCCAGGATGCCGAGGTGCATCTGTGCGGACTGCCTGGGACATTGCTGGTGGTGCCGGTATCGGGGCAGTGCGATGTATTGGTGAATGGCGATTGCGGACAGCCGGCTTTCCCGATGGCCGCCATCACCTCCAGCCAGGCAATTTCCGTGCGCGCCTGCGGGCAGTCCCGGCTGATTCTGTTAAACCCGGAACAATGGTGCGGCAGCGCCAGGCCAGGGCAGAGGGTGTTAGCCTGGATGGCGGAACGGGTGAATCACTTTCTGTTGCGCTCCAACTTCTTCCAGGATCACAACGATGCCTGCGCTGCGGCCGACAGCCTGTTTGACGAACTGGACAACATCGCCCGAGAGGGTGGTTGTGAACCCAACGAAACGCCCCCAGAGCTCGATCGCCGGCTTCTTCGGGTTATCGACAAAATCCGCATGGAGCCCGCCTGGGAGTTCGATTTGCAGGAGCTGGCAAACCATTCCGGGGTCAGCGAGCGCAATCTGTATTATCTGATGAAGCGGGAAACCGGAATGACCCCCTACCGTTTCTACCAGCGCTGTCGGTTGATCCGGGTACGGCGCAGGCTGGTGGATTGCCAGTGTGATGTGCCCCATATTTCCTGGTACGCCGCCGATGAGGGATTTTCACATCTGGGGCGGTTTGCTGCGCTGTACCGGGAACATTTCGGTGAGTTGCCCAGCGAGACCGTCCAGTGGCGCCGCCGTCTGCAGACGGGAGAGGCAGCGTTGGAAGCGCCGGACAGGATCGTTGCTTCCTGACAAAAAAAGCCCGACATGACGCCATGCCGGGCTTTTTTGTGTTGCTGTGCGGGGTTAGTGGTTGCCCGCCGGCACCTGTGATGACTCTTCGTCGTTGCCGTATTCATCGGCTGCCGAGCCATGGTGGTCACGGGCCAGCAAAATGTAGAACGCCGGCAGCACAAACACCGTGAACAGGGTACCAATGCCCAGACCAGCACTGATGGTCAGGCCGATAGCAAACCGGCTTTCCGCACCCGGGCCGATGGCAATCAGCAGAGGCACCATGGCGAAGATCAATGCCAGAGAGGTCATGATAATCGGGCGCAAGCGGATAGCCGCCGCCTCGATGACCGCATCGACCTTGTTCAAGCCCCGCTCTTTCTGCAACTGATTGGCGAATTCCACAATCAGGATGCCGTTCTTGGAGACCACCCCGATTAGCGTAATCAGCCCCACCTGTGTGTAGATGTTCATGGTGGCAAAGCCCAGTACGATGAACGCCATGGCCCCGGCTACCGACATGGGAACCGATACCAGAATGATGATCGGGTCGCGCCAGCTTTCAAACTGCGCGGCCAGGACCAGATAGATCACCAGCAATGACAGGAAGAAGGTCACCATCAGTGCGCTGCCCTGGGTGGCCAGCTGGCGGGTTTCCCCGGTGTAGTCGTAGCTGAAACCCTGAGGGAAGACGTCGCTGGCGGTTTGCTCCATAAACTCCATGGCGGTGCCTGCCGCCACGCCCGGCATCACCACGCCCTCCAGGGTCAGCGAGTTTTGCTGGTTGAACTGAGTGCGGTTCGACGGCTCCACTTCCTCGGTAAAGCTCACGACGCTGGACAGCGGCACCAGTTCGCCGTTGCCGGCACGGATGTAGTAGTCCTGCAGGGCTTCCTTGCTCGGGCGGAACTGGTCATCCACCTGTGGAATCACCTGGTATGAACGGCCTTCCATGTTGAAGCGGTTGATGTAGCCGCCACTGAGCATGCTGGCCAGGGACTGCCCAACATCCTGCATTGACAGGCCCAGATCGGCCACGCGATCACGATCAACATTAATGCGGGTAACCGGCTTGTCGAAGTTGATGGACTTCTTCAGGAACATGAAGTTACCGCTCTGCATGGCCTTGCCCAGCATTTCATCCGCCACCTGGTCCAGCTGTTCATAGCTGCCGCCGGTGGTGATGACAAACTGGAACGGCAGGCCGCCGCCGGAGCCGGGCAGGGACGGCCGGGGGAATACCGCGGTCTGCAGCCCGGTGACCTTTTTCAGTTCAGCATCCAGCTTGGGCTGAACCTCGAACTGGGTAATCTCCCGCTCGCTCCAGGGCGCCAGCTTGAAGCCACCGAAGACGGCGTTGGGGCTGGTGATGCCCAGAATCATGAAGTCTTCGCTGTAACCCGGCACCTCAGACATCCGGTTCTGCACTTCCTGACCGTGGTCGTACAGGTAGTCCAGGGTGGAGGTCTCGGGCCCCAGGCCTTGATAGAACAGGATGCCCTGGTCTTCGGTGGGGGCCAGTTCGTTCTGACTCATCATCAACATGAAGTAGATGGATCCAAGTACCACAAAGGCGAAGAACACCACGACGGACTTGGTTTGCATCAATGACGCCAGCGCTGCCTTGTAACCGTTTGCCAGACCGTTGAAGCTCTTTTCGACAACCTTTTCAAAGCGGCCCGGGTCGCCGTGGGGTTTGAGTACCTTGGCAGACAGCATGGGTGACAGGGTCAGTGCAACAATACCGGAAATGACCACGGTGCCGGCCAGGGTGAAGGCAAACTCGGTAAACAGTGAGCCTACGAGACCTCCCATAAAGCCGATGGGCGCATAAACCGCAACCAGGGTGGTGGTCATGGCGATGATTGGGGTCGCCATTTCCCGGGCACCGTTGATGGCAGCATCGAACCGGGATTCGCCCTGTTCAATATGCCGATGCACGTTTTCCACCATGATGATGGCGTCATCCACCACCAGGCCGATGGCCAGCACCATAGACAGGAGCGTCAGCAGGTTCAGGGAGAAGCCGAACATCAGCATGACAAAGGCGCCACCGATCAGGGACAGCGGAACCGCTACAGATGGCACCACTGAGGCTCGAACCGAACCCAGGCACAGGAAAACCACCACCAGTACGATGATCATGGCTTCCAGCAAGGTCTGGATAACCTCGTTGATGGAATCGTCGATAAAGTCGGAAGCGTCGTAGGCCAGGCGCACATTCAGGCCGCTGGGTAACTGACTCTCGATATCCGGCAGTTCTGCCTTGACCAGTTCAGCCACCGTCAGCGGGTTGGCTCCTGGTGCCAGCTCAATGGCCACATAGGTGGCTGGTTGGCCTTTGTACAGCGCCAGGCTGTCGTAGGTCTGGGAGCCCAGCTCCACCCGGGCAATGTCCTGCAGGCGGATCAGAGTGCCGTTTGACTGTTTAACCACCAGGTTCCGGAAGGCGTCCGGGTCGGCGATGTCGGTGTCGCTGGTCAGGCTGACCTCGGTGTACTTGCCGCGGGTCTTACCCACCGCGGCCTGATAGTTGTTGGCCCGCAATTTGGCAGCCACCTCGACCGGGGTCATATCCACGGCGGCGAGACGCTCCGGGTCCAGCCAGATACGCAGGGCAAACGTCCGGCCCAGCAGTTCAGCCTTGCCCACGCCGGCCAGCGCCTGCAGCTTGGGCTGCACCACCCGGGTCAGATAATCGGTAATCTGGGGGACATCCAGCTCGGTGCTGTAAAAGGCAATGTACATCAGTGCCGTGCTGTCGCCGGTTGTAGAGGTAATCACCGGGTCCTCGGCTTCCGCCGGTAACACGTTGCGCTGGCTGGCCACCTTGGCCTGGATCTCTGCCAGGGCATCGTTGGCGTCGTAGTTCAGGATCATCTTGGCCTGAATGGTCGATACGCTCTGGGAACTGGTGGACGTCAGGTAATCAATGCCGCTGGCTTCCGCAATGGCCTGCTGCAGCGGAGTCGTGATAAAGCCCTTGATCAGGTCCGAACTGGCGCCGGGGTAAGCCGTGGAGATGGTCACCGTGGTGCTTTCCAGCTCCGGATACTGCCGGATTTCCATCTCCATGGCGGCCCGCGCGCCGATCAACAGGATCAGCAGGCTGACCACCGTGGCGAGAACCGGCCGGTGGACAAAAATGTCGGTGAATTTCATTACTCAGACGCCTCCTGGCCGGACTCGTCCTGGATTTCAACACGCTGGCCCGCGCGCAGCCTCAGCAGGCCCTTGGCGACGACCGTTTCGCCTTCTTCCAGACCGGAAAGCACGGCTGAGCGGCCATCACGGACTTCGCCCGTGGTGACGGTGCGGCGGCTGACAATCAGTTCACCGTTGTCGTTTTCTTCAACCACATACACGAAATTGCCGTAGGTGTTGTAGGAAATGGCGGTGCGCGGCAGGGTAACCACTTCATTGTCCCGGGGCTGACCGGTCTGAATGGTGGCAAACATGCCGGGGCGCAGCAGGTTTTCTTCATTATCCAGGGTGGCGCGTATACGCACGGTACGGGTTTCCGGGTTTACCGAGGTGTTGATAGCGCTCACCTCACCCTCGAAGGACTGGTCCGGCACAGCAGCGACCGTCACGGATACCGGGTAGCCCTGATCCACGTCCGGCAGAAATTTCTCGGACAGGGTGTAGTCCACATAGATAGGGTTCAGCATGTTGATCTCGACGATCGGTGTGCCGGTGGCAACGTACTGACCCTGATCCACCATGCGGATACCCAGCTTGCCGTCGAAGGGCGCGCGAATCACCTTCTTGTTGAGCTGAGCTTCGGCCTCGTTGACACGGGCTCGGGCGGCATCGAAATTGGCCTTGGCCTCATCATACTGGGACTGAGACACGGCCCGCTTCGGCAGCAGATCCGAAACCCGCTTGAATTCCTGTTCTGCCAGTTGGGCTTCTGCCCGCCGTGTGCGCAGCGCTGCTTCGTCGATGGCGGCATCCAGGCGCACCAGAACATCGCCCTTGTTGACGGTATCGCCGGACTCAAAGCCAATGCTCTCAATCACACCGGGCACTTCGTTGGCCACTTCGATGCCGTTGATAGCAGTGATGCTGCCGACAGCCTTGATCGCCGGCTGCCAGTTTTCGGTAGTTGCTTTGGTCACAGAAATGATGGCTGGCGGCTGTGGCTGGGACATCATTTCTTTCATCTGGCCGAACTGGTAGAACTTGTAACCAAAGATTCCACCCAGCACGACGCCGAGAAAAAGGAGAACGATGACGAAACGGGAAGCAGTGCGCATAAGTCTGTTCCTGGGAGTGAATTTCCTGAATCTGATAAAGTCGCCCGGAAGGGAAGGCTGACAGCTGTCCTTGCAAATCAGGGCACGGGGACAATGTAATAGAGCATCAGTTCAATTTAACGAATAGGATGCTACAAAAGCTGTTTCTATTTGTCACCCGTTTGCATTCAACAAACAGTATAAATACTGCGGACAGGTTACGCTGGTGTGTCCGGGGTGGATTATAGTATCCGGGCGTATTTCGGACTCCCGCTTTTCGACAGCAGGAATACAGGACTAACATCGATGCAACTGATTCTCGGCCTGGCCCTGGCTGCCGCTGTATTTGTGATCCTGAAAAAATGGGGCGCGCTGTCGCCGGAAGGGCAGAAGGCGGCAATCTGGAAAGTCATTCTGGTGGCTGGCGGTGCGCTGTTGCTGTTCATGGTGCTGACGGGCCGGGTGCATGTGATCACGGCCGGTATTGCCGCTCTTATTCCCCTGTTGAGAAAGGTGCCGGCACTACTGCGTTATGCGCCGATGTTTCGCAAGGCCATGGGCGATTCATCCGGTAATGACTCGACGCGCCATGCAAATGCCGGGGGCGATCGGGCTGCCACCCGGGGGCCAATGAGCACGCAGGAAGCCTGCGATATTCTGGGAGTTAACCCCGGTTGCTCCCGTGAGGAGGTGACCGCTGCCCACCGCAAACTGATGTTGAAGGTGCACCCGGACCGCGGCGGCAACGATTACCTGGCCGCCAAGCTCAATGAGGCCCGAGATGTCTTGCTGGGCAAGCGTAATCAGGCCTGATCAGGGCAGAATTTCCACTTTGACGTCGATGGACAGGTTTTCTGCACGCTTGCCGTTCACACGGTAGGTGATGCCTTGCTGCTCCTGATTCATGGAGGTGCGAGTTCCTCCGAGGCTGACCCATTGGCCCGGCTCGACCCGCCGGATGGTCATCAGGGCTTCGGTTTCGTAGCCGGGCAGTGCGGCGGGGTCTTCCTCAAAGGACACGATACTCAGCTCTACCGCCTGGCTCGAGATGGCCTGGGGGCTTACGACAAAGCCGCTTCGGGTTTCGACCTGCTGCAGTATGGCGGCGGGGTTGCGCCCACCCTTAACGGCAAATGGCAAGGTTCGCACATTGCCGGAGGTAATGTGGGCTGACTGGCCATCCTGCACGATCAACTGACGTTCACGGGTTGAATTGGTGCTGATGGTGCGGCGTTCGACGCTGGCGCCGGCCGAGCCGTTCGAGAGGCTGACGCCGCCTCCGGATTGTTTGCCGCCGATGTCCTGACGGTAGCGTACGCTGATCCTCATCTGTACCGGCGGCACATCCATCGATTGCACCAGTGTTCCGATTTCGTCCAGCAGTGCGGGTTCGCCACGGACCACCAGTTGTTGTCCGCGTGCCGTCACCGTGACCGGCGACTGTTGGTAAAGTTCGCGAATCTGTAGCGCAATGTCGTCGGCCGTTCGGTTGTTCAGCTCATAGACCCTGGCTTCTGATTGTGCCCAAACGACGGTGGAAGCCGTTAACATCGCAAGAAACAGGGCAGTCATCAGCCAGAGAACGGAGCGGTGCTCGGTGTTTCGCATGCAGGCCTCCAGAGCCATGACGGCCATGCCCGCATTAAATAATCCGTTTTGCGGGTTGCCATCGTTAAAACCGTAGGTATATAGTGAAAAGCATGAAGACCTTACACGCAGCCTGTCAATTGAATGTTCTGAAAGCTTTCGGTGAAAAACTGAAGGCCGCAGGCTCTGCTGTGTATTTTTGGTGGTTTGGTTATGGCTTTTATTTTAGCCAGAGCCCGGGCCGCCCATAAGATCTTCATCGACCGAATACAACGAGGAAGGCAGCCCGGCAAGCAACCCAGGCTGCCACCGGACTCCGAAAAGCCCCGACTGGTAGCCCAGCCGGGGCTTTTTTGATTCTGACACAGGGAAACGGGAACACAGACATGAACATGCCGCTGAAATCTGAAACACTGGATGCGCAAGCCTCAAGCGCCTGCCAGCACCGCCAGGAAGCGAGACTGCCCACCGCCGCCGAGTTGCGCCAGCAGTTTCCTGCCGATGAGCAACAGGTGCGGGCCATTGCCGGTTACCGTGATCAGATCCGCGCCGTGCTGCACGGTCAGGACGACCGCACCCTGATCGTGATGGGCCCCTGCTCCATTCACGACGAGCAGGCTGCCCTGGATTACGCCACCCGCCTGAAAGCACTGTCAGACGAAGTCAGTGACCGTTTCCTGATTGTCATGCGCGCCTACCTGGAGAAACCCCGTACCACGGTGGGCTGGAAAGGCCTTCTGTACGATCCGGAACGCACCGGTCAGGGCAATCTGAAACAGGGTCTGGAGCGTTCCCGCAAGCTGTTGCTGGCGTTGTCCGAGCTCGGCCTGCCGCTCGCCACCGAAGCCCTGAGCCCGTTCATGATGGATTACCTGGGGGACCTGGTAAGCTGGACCGCGATCGGCGCCCGTACCACCGAATCCCAGATTCACCGGGAAATGGTCAGCGGCCTGCCCATGCCTACCGGGTTCAAGAACGGCACCGATGGTGGCATTACCGTGGCCAGCCACGCCATGAAGTCGGCCTCGCACCCGCACCACCACATGGGGATCTCCCATAGCGGCGCACCGGTGATGATTTCCACCGCCGGCAATCCGGATACTCATCTGGTTCTGCGCGGTGGCCGGGGTGTGACCAACTACGATGAACTGAGCATTGCCAAAGCGGTGGCAGAGCTGGAAAAAGCCGGCGTATCAACGGCGGTGATGGTGGACTGCAGCCATGATAACGCCTGCAAGCAGGCCGAGCGGCAGGTGGACATCGCCCGGGAAGTGATGGCGCAGAAGCGTAACGGCAATCGGCACATCAAGGGCCTGATGCTGGAAAGCTTCCTGGAATTCGGCCGCCAGGACGACGGCAAAGAGCTGGTCTACGGGTGCTCGATTACCGATCCATGCCTGGGCTGGGAACAGACGGAGACTCTGATCCGCTCACTGTAGACAGCAGCAGTTGCCCGGCCAGCAATACCAGAATGCCCCCCATGGTCCGGTCGAGCCAGTGTCCGAACCGGTTGAACCCCCGGCGGACACGGGGGTGGGTAAAGAACACCGCTACCATGGCAAACCACAGGCCGGTGGCCAGGGCCATATAGATGCCGTATCCGGCCTGCAGCAGAACCGGCGTGCCTGGATTGATGATGACGGAGAACAGGGACACGAAAAACAGGGTGGCCTTGGGATTGAGGGCGTTGGTTAAAAACCCGAGCCGGAACGCCGCCCAGCCAGTCTGGGCCTGCCCGCCGTTCGCTTGCACGTGAATGGCTCCGGGTTTGGCCCGCAGGCAGTGCCAGGCGATATAGAGCAGATACACGGCCCCAATCACTTTCAGCACGGTAAACAGCATTACCGATTGCTGGATGATCAGCCCGATACCCAGCAGCGAATAGCCCACATGCAGCAGAATGCCGATGCCAATGCCCATGGCGGTCAGCAGGGCATTGCGCCGGGCCTGGGTCAGTGCCTGGCGCAGCATGACTGCAAAATCCGGCCCGGGGCTGGCCACCGCCAAAAGGTGCACCAGGGCAACGGTCAGAAACTCCAGCCAGTAATTCTGCACATTCATTCTCCCGCGTGTTTGCAATTGTGCTTGGGTTGTTGCGCCTGCAGCCAGTAACCACAGGGATTTTTTCTGTGATTCCCCTGTCAGCGGATAATAAGCTTTCTATACTTTACCGAAAGGCTCCTTAAGTTTAATAGCCCAAACCACCTGAAATTTCAGTCAGTCTCCAGGAGGCAGGATGGACAAGCGAGAAGTGGATGTAGCGGTTATCGGTGCGGGTACGGCGGGAATGGTCGCCTATCAGCGCGCCCGCAGGGCCACCGACCGGATTGTGTTGATTGAGGGTGATCAATACGGCACCACCTGTGCCCGGGTAGGGTGCATGCCCAGCAAGTTGCTGATTGCCGCCGCGGAAAGGGCCCATCAGGTGAGGCAGGCGGAAGCGTTCGGTGTGCTTCCGGGCGATGTGCGCATTGATGGTCCGGCTGTGATGGCGCGAGTGCGTGAAGAGCGCGATCGCTTTGTGGCACCGGTGGTGCGGTCCATGGAATCGCTGCCGCAGGAACACCGGTTGATGGGGCATGCCCGATTTGTTGACAGTCATCGTCTTGTCGTGGGTGATCATACCGAGGTCACCGCGGGCCGGATTGTTATTGCCACCGGCTCCCGCCCCAACATCCCGGGCATTCTGAAAGAAGCGAAAGACCGACTGGTGGTCAACGATGACGTGTTCGACTGGCGGGATCTGCCGTCTTCGGTGGCGGTGTTCGGCCCGGGAGTGATTGGGGTCGAATTAGGTCAGGCATTGAGCCGGCTGGGCGTAAAGGTCCGCATGTTTGGCGTCAGCGGCGGCATTGGCGGTATTCAGGATGAGAAGGTGAGGGAGTATGCGCTGGACACCTTCCGTGAAGAGTTTGCCATCAGCCCGAAAGCCGATACCCGGCGTGTTGAACGCATCGAGGAGGGGGTTCGCATCAGCTGGAGCGAGGGCGGCAAGGAGCATCAGCAAACCTTTGATTATCTGTTGGCAGCCACCGGGCGGAGACCCAACATTGATCACCTGGATATCCAGAATGCCGGCATCGAACTGGATGAACGGGGCATGCCGGAGTTTGACCCCTTCACCCTGCGCTGCGGTGACAGCCATATCTTCATTGCCGGTGATGTGAACAACGACCGCCCCCTGCTGCACGAGGCGGCAGACGAAGGCCGGATTGCCGGCGACAATGCAGGGGCCTGGCCGGAAGTCCGAACCGGCCGCAGAAAAACTCCCATGGCGGTGGTGTTCACCGAGCCCCAGATTGCCTCGGTGGGGCTGAACATTCATCAGGTGGATGAGCGTTGCCAGGGCTGCTTTGCGGTTGGTGAGGTGTCGTTTGAGGATCAGGGTCGCAGCAAGGTTATTGGCAAGAATCGGGGGCTGCTCCGGGTCTACGGCGAGCACGGCAGCGGCCTGTTCATGGGGGCCCAGATGTTCGGGCCTGCTGCAGAGCACCTTGCCCACTTGCTGGCGTGGTGCGTGCAAAAGCGAATGACCGTGAGCGAAATGCTGGAGATGCCGTTCTACCATCCGGTGATTGAGGAGGGGCTGCGAACCGCAATAAAAGACCTGAGCAAGAAACTCCGGATAGGCCCTGAGCCAGGGGAGGGTTGCATGGATTGCGGGCCGGGTGTGTAGCTTTACCCTCCGTCTTTGACAGAGGGCAAGTCATTAAAGCGTGTTTTGCGCTAGATTCATGGCATTGGCGGTTGTATTCCGCTGATGCCGTGCCCATATCTTCTCATGGAAGAAGTAAGCAACGGTGTTAATGGCCGGTTCGACCATCGCGATCAGGCTGCCGATCAGAATGTCCCCGGTCAGCAGGAACGCGACGGTAAAAGCCACCGTAAAGTGGGTAATCGCGAAGGTGATCGTTTTCAGAAACGACGGGTCGCCCTTCGAGCTGTGATTGTGAACAAACAGTTTCAGGGTACTCATGGAATCAACTCCGCGTGATGAATGCCTATAACCCCATTTAAGGACAAACGAGAATTGTTTCCAAATAGAAAGTGACATTTTTCTCGATAGGGTTCAGCTATGATTTTAGGGTTGGTGGTATAAGTTTCTGCTATGAGCGATATTGAATACCCAAACTTTCGTTCTGACACTGAGCTGTCATACAGTAGCTGTTAGATGACACCCCAAAACGAATCAGGAGGTTCAACATGGGCAAGAATTTTATTGGTCTCGACACAGACAAAACCCAGAAGCTGGCAGATGCACTGAACGAACTGCTCTCCAACTACCAGATTTTCTACATGAATGTGCGTGGCTATCACTGGAACATCAAGGGTGACAATTTCTTTGAGCTGCATGCCAAATTTGAAGAACTCTACGATGACCTGCTGCTCAAGATTGATGAAATTGCCGAGCGGGTTCTCACCCTGGGCCATCGTCCTGCACACGCCTACAGCACCTACATTGAAAAGTCCGAAGTGCCGGAGCGCAAGGACGTATCTGATGGCAAAGAAGCGGTGGGTAACATCGTCGAGAGTTTCGGTAAGCTCATCGCCAAGCAGCGTGGCCTGCTGAACCTGGCCGGTGAAGCAGAAGATGAAGGTACCGTGGCACTGATGAGTGACTATATCTCTCAGCAGGAAAAAACGGTATGGATGTACCGGAGCTACCTGGGCCAGTAAGTTCCGGCTGATGCTCCGACTTTTCCCCGGCCCGGCATCGGGCCGGGGAGTTGTCACAGAAACGTCACTGCACTGTCACTTTCCTTTCCCGCGTTCGTCACGTCTGTCGCCTAGCCTTCTTTGCTCTTGCATCATTAAATAAGCAAAGGAGCCCGCTGTGCCCAAGACATCGCACCCATTTCAACTGTCATTGCTCGTTCTCGCTGTGAGCGCCGTGCTGGTATCCGGCTGTAATTCCTCGGACAACGATGATGATCTGGCGCCGGAAGCTCAGGTCACTGGCCTGACGCTCGAATTCGCCGGTCGATACAGCACCGGACAGTTTGATGAGTCTGCTGCGGAAATCACGGCGTTTGACCCTGCCAGTCGCAGGGCGTTTGTGGTTAATGCCTTGTCCGGGGCTGTGGATGTGCTGGATATGAGCGACCCGGTCAATCCAGCCAAAATCGACACGCTGACAGTTGCTGACATTGCCGCTGATGCGGTGGTTAACAGTGTGGCGGTGGCAAACGGGCTCGTTGCGGTTGCTGTTGAATCGAATCCGAAAACTGACCCCGGTTATGTTGCGGTATTTGGAGCTGCAGACCTGCAGCTGCGTGACAGTATCCAGGTAGGTGCGCAGCCGGATATGGTGACCTTTACGCCGGATGGGCAATATGTCCTGGCAGCAAACGAAGGCGAGCCAAGCGATGACTACCAGATCGATCCGGAAGGGTCGATCAATGTGGTTGATGTTTCCAATCCGGGGAATCTCACGGTACGGACAGCCGATTTTCTGGCCTTCAACAGCCAGGATGGCGCCCTGAAGGCATCGGGTGTTCGCATATACGGCCCGGGGGCCACCGTAGCCCAGGATCTGGAACCGGAATATATCACCGTCAGTGCCGACAGCCGCACTGCCTGGGTCTCTTTGCAGGAAAACAACGCCCTGGCGAAGCTGGATATCGGCGCGGCAACGGTCACCGGTATTTTACCCCTGGGGTTCAAGGATTACGGTGTTGAGGGGCAGGGTATTGATGCCTCGGACGATGACGGCGTCATCAATATCCAGAGATGGCCGGGTGTGGCGGGTATCTACCATCCCGATGCCATCGACAGTTACCAGGCAAATGGTGAAACCTTTATCGTGACGGCCAATGAGGGTGATGCCAGGGCCTGGGGTGAAGATGACGCCGACTACTGGAATGGCGATAGTTCCAGGGGTTTTGTCGAAGAGTTGCGGGTGAAACACCTGGTACATCCGGATGGTTTTGCCCGCCGGATTGGTGACGACATGCCACCGCAACTGACTGCGCTGGCCGAAGGTGCGCTGTTGAATCCATCCGTCTTCGATTACTGCGGTGCCACAGCCGGTGCAGCCAATGACTGTCGCGATGATGACCAGTTGGGAAGACTCAACATCAGTTGGGTGCAGGGTTACCGGGTTGATGAAAATGGTGCTCCTGTCATGTTCAACGCGTCGGGTGCAGAAGACCCGGACGGCACGCTTCTGATGTACGACCAGCTGTACTCCTACGGCACGCGTTCTCTGGCGATCTGGAATGAGGACGGTGAGCTGGTATGGGACTCCGGCGATGCGATCGAGCAGTTCCTGGCCAGTGAGGACTGTCGTCTGGGTACGGCTCGTTCTATTCCCTGCTCAGACCACTTCAACTCCGCCCATGACGAGGGCATGGCGTTCGATTCCCGGTCGGACGCCAAAGGTCCGGAACCTGAAGCCGTGACTGTGGCGACGTTCGGCAATAAAACCTTTGCTTTTCTGGGCCTTGAGCGCATGGGCGGTATTCTGGTCTACGACGTAACGGACCCTGCCAGTCCGGTTCAGGTGGATTACCTGAATACCCGTGACGACTGGACCACTGTCGACACGGCTTCAGTACTCGAAACCGCAGGGGATCTGGGCGTGGAGAGCATCACTGTGGTGGCCGCCGATGACTCACCTACTGGTGAGCCGTTACTCATCACCGGCAACGAAGTCAGCGGCACCACGGCGATCTACCGTGTGAAACTCGAACTGACTGATTAATTCAGTTTCCGGAATAAAAAAGCCCCGTCTTCATGGCGGGGCTTTTTTGTGTCCGGGCCAAAAAAGTGTCCACAGGATCGTGTCATATAACCGAAACATATTATTAACAGTCCGTTAATAAATTCCCGCCATAGTGTCGTCTCAAGATTGCTGCCAACCACCGATTGGAAATAAAGCGTGACGAGACTTGCCTGGACGACCTGTTTACTTGCCGCCTTGATGCCGTTGCCGGCTCTGGCAGAGGTTCAGCTCACTTTGGGGGCCTGTGTGAACGTGCAGGCTGTTCAGGATAGCGAGCAGACCGCCGGCTCTGGCCAGTCACTGACTCTTGCTGATGGTACCCAGCAGTTGGTGGTGGAGTGCACCACCGAAATTGGTCGTGAAGAAGTGCTGGAAACCAGCGACGCCTTCGTTGTCCGTTTCGAGGCTGCTGATACCGCACTGGCCCTGAGCGCTCCGGAAATCGAGTCGCGGAATCAAATGGACGCTTTCAATCAACAGGGTAACTGGCAGTTGACTGATCGCCAGGGCCGTGAGGTGGCGTTTACCGCCGATGTGCTCGAGAAAGAGGGCTTTCAGCTGGTGCGGGACTATGCCCGTGAGCTGGCGGCCTATAACCGTTCCGGCGCCAAAGCGGCAGTAGCTGCTCCGGGGCTGATAACCAACCAGGACGGGTTGTTGCTGGATTCGCACGTCGATCCGGATCAGGAAATGGTCAGCAGGATGCTGCGCTACTGGTATCTGAAAGCTGACGAACAAACTCGAAAAGAGTGGGACAGCTGGGTTGATTCCAGCAACCAATAAACACCAAACCAAACTGAACGTGGAGTTCCAAAAATGAAGAAGCTTCTTCTGGCTGTTGCTGTGTCTACTGTTGCCGCAGCATTCTGTGAATGCTGCGACTGTTTACGAGAAAGATGGTTTTACCTACAAACTGAACGGTGACTTCCAGATTCAGTTCCGTCAGGCCACTGGCTTTGATGAGCGTGCCGAGGTTGAGTACGACGATATGGAGCTGAAAAACTACGTAGCCTACGATCTGGGCAATGACCTGACTGCGTTTGGTCGTCTGGATGTGGGTTACAAAAAAGCGGCGGAAGGCAGTCAGGACGCCAGCAACCTGGAAGAGGCTTATGTCGGTCTGAAGTACGGCGTTGCCTCCTTCTCTTTCGGTAAGCAGGACTTCGCCGGTGACGAATTCGGTATTGAAGAAGCCTACGAAGTCGAGACCATTGATGAAGACCGGTTTGATGGCGTAGAAACAGCGGGTGACGATACGATTCGTGTCGACATCGAGCTGGAAAACGTCTATATCGCCGCTTCTCACGAAATGGATGCTGCGGATCAGGACGGTGAATACTACGATCTCTTCGTTGCTACTGAACTGGCAGGTCTGGAACTGGCAGCGGCTTACCAGCAGTCCCGAGCGGCTGGCGCGGCTGAATCTGCGGACACCTGGGGTGTGAGCGCTTCCTACGATTTCGGCTTCATGAACCTGGCCGCTGATTACAGCTCCACCGACGAAGACGACTTCGAAACCACCCAGTACAACCTGGCGGCTGTGTTTGCTGTTGCTGCCACCACCGACGTCGCACTCGGTATGGGCAACAAGGAAGAAGATGACGCGGACGACATTACCGAATGGTACGCCAACGTAACCTACAAGTTCCCGGCTGCCAAGAACGTCAGCGTGTTCGCCGAAATCGCCCAGAGCGACCTTGAAGATGCGTCTGGCGACGACGCCGACATGGGCTTCCTGGCCGGTATGCGCGTGAAGTTCTAAGCTCGCTCGTTACATGCGCCAGCCTGGTATCGAGCTACAGGTCAGTGCAGACGTGAAATCAAGGCCGGGCCTCAGCGCCCGGCCTTGGTGTATCTAAACCGCGACCTCCAGTGGCGGCACCTCCTGATGCAAGAACCACTTCTCCGTGACCACCTTGCGGGTAAACCAGTGTGAGCGCATCAAGGTGCTGGCGATGGGCTGTTTCAGCCAGTCCGGCACCTCAAAGCCGGGCTCCTGGTCCGTGGCCCGGGTTCCGAAGCGTTCGGCAATGCGTTCACCATAGCTTTGCAGCGAGAGCGCGGAATAATCCGTGGCGGCCTTGATAACATTGGCCGCCATCAGTGCCGATTCGATGGCGGGACGAATGCCCTCGCCACTCTGGGTATAGGCCAGGCCGGCCGCATCGCCAATCAGCAACACGCCGTCATCCACCAGTGGTCGGTTGGCATGGGCATACAGCAGATAGGCGTGACCTTTGAAGCGGCCTGGCAGGTCTGAAGGAATGCGGCCCGACTGTTTCATTTCCTCGACAAAAGCTTCCAGATGATCAGATAACCGGTGGTTGTCCTCACGGCCCAGGCCGATGTTCAGATAGCTGCCTTTCCGGAAAACCCAGGCGTAGCCCTTGAGATCCCGGCAGAACCAGAGCTCTGGCGTGTCGCCGCGGGCTTCGCAGGCGCGGGCCTGCTCTGGCGTCATCTCGAACTCAACTTCCTTGGCGGCCACCACGGTTTCATGCTTGCCCGGGCCGTCGCCCAACAGCCGTGCCACCGGGCAGAAATGGCCCCCGGCACCCACCAGCAGCGGCGCCTGCCATTGATCGTTGATCACCCAGTTGCCGTTGTTCCGGTTGATGGACTTTACCGCGGTTGCCAGTTGCTTTTCACACTCGGCACGGTCCAGCAGGTAGTCGTCGAATTCGCAGCGACGAATACCGTAGCTGACAATATCCCCGTGGTCGTTCTCCACCGCACTTTGCCCCATCATGCCGATCCGGAACCGGCGAATGGGTTGCAGTGTCCGGCCGACGGAATACTTCCCCGGATCAATGTCCAGGCTGGCCATCACTGCCGGCGTAACCCAGCCGGCGCAGGTCTTGTCCCGGGGGAAGGCTTGCTTGTCGATGATCAGTACCCGTTTGCCGGAGTCCTCCAGAGCCCGGGCCAGGGTTGAGCCGGCAGGGCCGGCCCCCACGATAATGATGTCGTAGTATTCCATCAGACCCCCTCTGGCGTGGCTGGAAACGTGTAGAGTTCCTGCCGGCTCTGGGGCAGCTGGTTATTGTCGCCGTGGGTGAACACCACCTGGAACAACTGCAAAGAACCGGCCCGGAACGCGGCGATGGAACCGGCCAGATACAGTCGCCAGGCCCGGGTGAAATGTTCGTCGTACATCTCGGTGACCTGGTCCTGGTTGGCGGTGAAATTGTCCATCCAGTGGGTCAGGGTCTGAGCGTAATGCAGCCGCAGGTTTTCCACATCCAGTACCGAGAAATCGCTGTGCTCGCAGATTTCCATGAACTCGCCAATGCTGGGCGGATAGGCGCCGGGGAAAATCCGCTTCTCGATCCAGGCGTTCATCAGCATGGGCCGGTTGCGGCCGATGCTGTGGAGCAAGGCAATACCATTCGGCTTCAGGGAGCGTTTGATCAGTTCCGACAGAGCGGGGTAATTGTCCTTGCCCACGTGTTCGAGCATGCCAATAGAAACGAACGCGTCATACTGGCCCTCAATATTGCGGTAGTCGTCTTCGACATAGGTAACCAGGTTGTCCAGGCCTTGTCGCTCTGCTTCAGCCCGGGCGTAGGCCAGCTGTTCCCGTGAGATATTGTAGGAATGCACCTTCACTCCGTAATGACGGGCCATATATCGGGCCAGCCCGCCCCACCCGCAGCCGGCTTCGACCACGGTCATGCCCGGTTTCAGCCGAAGTTTGCGGCAAACGTGTTCCAGTTTGGCCAGTTGCGCCTGTTCCAGGGTGTTGTCGGCCTGCTCGTAATAGGCGCAGGTGTACTGCATTTCGGCCTCATCCAGCCACAGTTGGTAAAACGCGTTGCCCAGGTCGTAGTGGTGGTGAATGTTCTCCTTGGCCTCGGAGATGCCGGTGGCACGCGGGTTGTGGTTGCGCCACAGGGCGTCCAGCCAGCGTGGCCATTTCTGGCGGGCGGCATGGACGGCCCGGTACAGGCTCTCCATCAGATCTGGAAGATCGCCGTCGATTTCCAGTCGACCGGCGGCATACAGGTCACCAAAGGCCAGATTGGGGTTGGCCACCAGGGAGTAGAGAGCCTTGTGGTCGGTCAGGTGCAGGGTGAAGCGGGCGTCCTGAACTTCCGGTTCTATGACATCGCCGTTCCAGAGCCGGAAACGAATGGGGGGAGAGCCGGCCATACGCATCAGTTTATGGATCAGCCAGCGTTCATAACTGTGGGGTTCGCGATCGGATTGACCGCGCTCCAGGGGCAGGCTGAGGACGTGTGCCCGGTGTTCCTCCTTGTCCGGTAACTCCGGTTTATGAGCGGTACTCTGTGCCATGGAATGCTCTCTCCTCTGATTCGTTATGGTCCGTGCAATCCCGAAAACTGAACTGAGAGTCGCGGCTTTTTGACTCAGTATAGAAAATGATCAGGTTTTGTCAGGTCGGCGGACTGAAGACTGAGGGGCAGAGCGGGTGGATGGGCGGAGCCGGCATTGGCCGGCTCCGCCAGAGTTGCAGGGTTATTCGGGGGTCAGTAGGTGGCGCTCATGCCGAACCATTCCGGGAAGATGACGATCAGCGCCAGCACCAGAATCTGGATCAGAATGAACGGAATAATACCCTTGTAGATATCCGTGGTTCGGACTTCCGGTGGTGCCACCCCTTTGAGGTAGAACAGCGAAAACCCGAATGGTGGTGTCAGGAAGCTGGTTTGCAGGTTCATGGCAATCAGGATGGCGAACCAGAGCATGTTGATGCCCATGGCCTCGGCCACCGGTGCCAGAATGGGCACGATGATGAAGGAAATCTCCACGAAATCGATGAAGAAGCCCAGCACCAGAATGACCACCATGGCCAGGATAATGAAGCCCCATTGTTCGCCGGGCAGCATCATCAGCCACTCCTCCAGCAGATAATCGCCGCCGGTATAGCTGAACACCATGGAGAAGGCAGTCGCGCCGATCAGGATTGCGAACACCATGGCGGTCACGCTGACGGTGTCTTTGGCGGCATCCCAGACCATCTTGAACGAGAACTGGCGGTAGATGATGGCCAGAACCACGGCGCCAACGCCACCCAGTGCCGAGGATTCCGTGGGAGTGGCGATGCCGGTGAAGATGGAGCCCAGCACAATCACGATCAACGCCAGTGGCGGAATAATCGCAAGCAGGGCATCCCGGATTTCCTTGCCCCGGCTGACCGATTCATCCTGGGCCGGCATGGCCGGTGCGGTTTCCGGCTTGAAACGGGTCAGGATCAGAATGTAGACAATGTACAGGCCAATCAGTACCACGCCGGGCATGACCGCAGCCTTGAACAGATCGCCCACGGGCAGGCCAAGGACGTCACCCAGAATGATCAGGATGATCGATGGCGGCACAATCTGGCCCAGGGTGCCCGAGGCGCAGATGGTACCGGTGGCCAGGCGCTTGTCGTACTTGTGCGCGAGCATGACCGGAAGCGAAATCAGGCCCATGGCAACCACGCTGGCGCCGACAACGCCGGTGGAGGCAGCCAGCAGAGCACCGACAAGAATGGTGGAAATAGCAAGGCCGCCGGGCAACCCGCCAAACAGCCGTCCCATGGAGGTCAGCAACTGTTCAGCCAGTCTGGTGCGCTGCAGTACCACACCCATGAAGATGAACAGAGGCACTGCCATCAACACGGTGTTCTGCATCACGCTCATGATCCGGAAGGGCATGAAGGCAAACAGATCCATGCCTTCGGCGTAGATACCGAAAAACAGTGCGACGCCGCCGAAGGTGAAGGCTACCGGGAAACCGAACATCAGCATGACCAGCGCCACGCCGAACATAATCATACCGATCATGCCAGACCTCCTGCGCTGTGCTCGCCTTCGTACCGCTTGTCACCGGCCATCACACGGATGGCGTAGGTCACCATGTTCAAGCCGGCCGTTCCCATAAAGAAAGCGCTGACCGGAATCACGGATTTGATCACCCAGCGGTGCGGTAAGCCGCCGGGGTCGCCGCTGCCTTCGCCCATCTGGTAGGCATCCATGGCGTAGCTGTAGCCATAGGTGGCAATCAGGTAGGCGAACGGAATAACAAAAAGAACGGCGCCAATCAGGTTAATCCAGGCTTTGCGCTTCTGGCTCCAGTTGGTATAGAAAACGTCCACACGTACATGACCATCAGTGCGCAGGGCATAGGGAATGCCAAGCAGGAAGACGACTGAATAAAGGTGCCATTCCATTTCCTGCATGGCGATGGACACATCGTTGAAAGCATAGCGTGCGACGACGTCATAGAAGACGTTGGCAGCCATCAGGATCATGGCCACACAGGCGATCCAGCCGCAAAGTTTGGAGAGCCAGGCCAGGCTCTCGTCCAGTCGGATAATCCAGCGCATCGAACTTCTTCCTCCGCATCGCGGAATTTCTGAATGTTGGAAATGAAAAAGCCGGGATCACTTGGAAGAGCGATCCCGGCTCTGATTCGTCATAAACGAATAGTTTACTCGACTTCGGCCATGGTGTTGAGGTAAGCCCGCTCCGAAATGTCGGTGTAAGCGCGGCTCTGCTCAAGATAATTGTGCTGGGATTCAATGATCTTCGCAGCCATCTCACTTTCTGCCGCGGCTTCTTTCAACAGCTTCTCGTTGGCCTCGTACATGGCCTGGAAAATGTCATCCGGGAAACGCTTGATCTGTACGTTCGGATACTCTTCCTTGATGTTTGCCCAGGCTTCGGCGTTGGCGTGCTGGGAGTGAACCAGCATGTCATAGGAAGCGGTGCGCATGGCTACCCGCATGATTTCCTGAAGGTCTGCCGGCAGGCGATCCCAAACGCGCTTGTTGATCAGGAACTGCAGCTCGGTTGCCGGTTCGTGCCAGCCGGTGTAGTAGTAGTCAGCAATCTGCTGGAAACCAAGACGCAAATCCAGCGCCGGGCCTACCCACTCAACGGCATCAATCGTATTACGCTCCAGAGCGGTGTAGAGCTCGCCCGGGGCGATGTTAGTGGGGTTAACACCCACTTCTGCGAAGACTTCGCCGGCAAAGCCGGGAATACGCATTTTCAGACCCTTGAGGTCATCCAGGGATTTGATTTCCTTGCGGAACCAGCCGCCCATCTGTACGCCGGTGTTGCCGCCAGGGAACGACAGCATGTTGTGGGGCTCATACACTTCCTGCATCAGCTCCATACCGCCACCGTGGTAGAACCACGCATACTGTTCCATGGCATTCATGCCAAATGGCATGCTGGTGAAGAACAGGGTTTCCGGCACCTTGCCCTTCCAGTAATAGGAGGCGGAGTGGCCCATGTCGTACTGACCGGCCTTGACCATGTCGAATACGCCCAGTGGGGCCTTGTGCTTGTTGGCTGAGTCGATGCGGACGGTCAGTCGGCCATCAGACATCTTGTTAACGGTTTCAGCGAAGCGTTTGGTGGTGTCACCAAAAATGGGGAAGTTCGGGCCCCAGGTTTCTGCCAGTCGCAGGGTGAACTTGTCTTGGGCAAGCGCCTGGGTGGCGGCAAAGGTAGTTGCCACAGCCAGCACAGCCGCGGAAAGAACAGAACGGATCTTCATTGCTCTTCTAACCTCTTGTCATTGTTGTAGTAGAGCCCGGCCCCTCGTGGGGTCCGGAACTCAAGAGTGTAGTTCAGATTAGCAACTATGGCGGGTGGGCTGCAGCAAAAAATTGCCGGACTACGACATTGGTCTAACGTTAAACGTCGTTCATTCGACCGATCTGGCTGGCCAGGCGCATGGCCTCATGCTCCTCCAGGGATTTCAGATCCTCCAGCAGGGATTTGGCCTCGGGAATCTCGGCTTTGCCGATGAGGGCGTCGTACAGGTCCATCACCTGGTCGTGGAAATCAAAGATCTCCCGGGCAATACCGTCAAAATCCAGATCGTTATAGCGGGTATCGCAGGTGCGGTTCTTCTCGATGGGTTTATGCACGCCATAATCGTACAGGCGGGTGGTCATGGCTTTCGGGTCGGCCTGTTTCTCGTACTCGGCAACAGCCTGTTCCAGCAGTGCCTCGTGGGAACTGATGTAATCGAGCAAGGCGCTAGCGCGTTCGTTCTGATTTTTCTGGGCGGATTCGTGCAGGCACCGGGCCAGGTGGGCGTGGAGCTGGCGTGTCCAGTCAATCAGGTCTGCGAAGGTTTTGATTTCCATGGCGTCTTACTCTTGTCAGGCAATGGGTTTCAGGTTTTTTGTTGTGTTCAGTCTAGTCAAGATTTTCCGCTTTTTTCGGCACCGGGGCGTTGATCAACGTCAGACCGGTATCCGGTACGGCACGTTTCCGCCACTGCCGGAACCAGCGCAGAGCGGGTTTTTCGATACCGTAATGCAGGGCTGCCGCCAGACCAATGGCAACGGCCAGTGCCATCATCACACCAAGTTGGCCGGGTAGTCCGGCTTTGTAAGCCAGATCAATCACGCCATAACCAATGTTCTGGTGCACCAGGTACAGGGTGTATGAAATGCTGCCCAGCCAGAGCAGTCCCGGCCGGGCCAGAACGTTGAGGTAGCCGGCGACAGCCAGCCCGAAAACGCCATAACAGCCGAGCACAAAGAGGTTGAACGGTGCCTTGTAAGCGAGCAGACAGTGGCTGATGGTTAGTGTCAATAGCGCAAGATCCGCGACCGGCAAGCGGTTGTGGCGGTGCCAGCGGTAGATCAGCATGCCGCTGATAAACAGGGGCGCGTAGCGGGTAAACAACAGGTCTTTGATCAGGAATTCCAGCCCGTCGGGAATGGCCTTCCACCAGATCACCGCCGCGTAGCTGGCCAGAGTCCAGGCCCAGAGTACTGGCCGCATGCGCTGCCAGCTCCCCAGCCCGTAGAACAACAAGGCAATCCAGACGTAGAACGTGGCTTCAATCACCAGGCTCCAGTAGGCGCCATCGACATGGGGATGGCCCAGGTATTCGTGCAGCAGAGTGATGTTCAGTAGCGCCGAGCCGGGGCTCACCATGCGGTCAGCTGGCCCCATCAGTTGAACGGCAATCCAGGTCAATACAATGCCGGCCCAGAGTGCAGGCAGCAGGCGGAAGGCCCGGGCCAGTCCGAACCAGCTAGCGCTGCGGGTGCGCTCCAGGGTCATGAAGATGACAAAGCCGCTGAGGATGAAGAACAGGTGAACCCCGTAGCGCCCGAAACCGAGGGTGTCCGGCGTGCTGAAACTGTGGCCGTAGAGTTTGTCGTAGTAGGGGAGGTAGTGGAACAGCACCACACCCAGGGCCGCGATGCCTCGAAGCGCGTCCAGTGCGGGCAGTCGGTCTTGACCATTGGGCATGAAAGTTGTGCTCCTGAAAACTCAACATTTTACCGGATCGTTTATTCTAGGCAGGTTGTGACAGTAGCGGCTAGGATCTAATCATACGGTATGCTTGCTGAGATCTGACGATCCCGTCATCAAGGCGGCTGGTCCGGTATAGTACTCGCTTGGGTGGCAGACAGGGAGCAACAGGTTTATGACGGTGGAACTGGGAATTATTGAAGGATTTTACGGCCCCCTGTGGACCTGGTCCGAACGGCGCCAACTGGTCAATACCCTGCTTGCCCATGGTTACGGCTTCTATCTGTATGCCCCCAAGGCCGATCCTTACCTGCGTCGTCGCTGGCAGGAGCCGCACCCTCCGGAGCAGGCTGAGGCAATGGCGGACTTTGCCAGATTCTGCCGGCGTGAAGGTGTGCGGTTTGGTATCGGGCTGAGCCCGTTCGAAATCTTCAATAACTTCGATGAGGCGGCCCGGGAGGCCCTGGCGAAGAAACTGAAAATGCTGGATCGCCTCGGTATCCAGGAGCTGGCTATCCTGTTTGATGACATGCACCCGGACACCCCGGACCTGGCCCGCACCCAGGCTCAGATCGTGGACTGGGTAAAAGCCAACACCAGTGCCGGCAAACTTAGCGTATGCCCCACCTACTACTCCGATGACCCGGTGCTGGACCGGGTGTTCGGGCAGCGGCCGGCGGACTATCTGGAAACCCTGGGGGCGGAACTGGACCGTGAAGTGAGAATTTTCTGGACCGGGGAAGAGGTCTGTTCCCGTGAAGTTTCTCCGGGCCATCTCAAACGTGTCAGCAAGTTGCTGGGGCGCAAGCCACTGCTCTGGGATAATTACCCGGTGAATGATGGCGACCGCATGTCCCGGCATCTGCATCTGCGTGGTTTTACCGGTCGCCCTGCCGGCAATGCCGCCTACCTTGCCGGTCATGCCATCAATCCGGCACTGCAGCCGGTGCTGACCACCATCCCGGCGATCACGCTGGCGGAATGCTACCGCCAGGGGCCGGATTACCAGTATGGTCAGGCGTTTTTGCATGCAGCGCGGGAAGTGCTTGGTCTGGAGCTTGCGGGGCAGTTGCATAAGGATCTACTGACCCTGCAGGACACCGGGCTGGCACGCATCAGCGATGAGAAAAAGCAGGCATTGATGCACACCTACGACGCGTTTGATCACCCGGCGGCTCACGAGATCCTGCGCTGGCTGGCCGGAGACTATCAGGTGACCGACGAAATGGTGGCCACCCAGTAGGCACCTGTTTTCTGTTACTCCAGATAGTAATCGAAGGTGGATACCACCCGCACGGTTTTCACCGGCTGTTGTTGCTCCGACACGCCCGGTGCCTGATCCCTTGCCAGAATCTGGAACACACCCTGATTGGCCCGGCGCAGGCTGCCAAGTTTGGCCTCGGCATCCCGAGCGAACTGTTGGGCGGATTCACGGGCCGCCGTGGTGGCCTCGGCGATCATGGCCGGTTTGATATCGTTCAGGCCGTTGAACAGGTAAGTGGGGCCGCTCGGGCCGTAGTCTGAGGACAACACTACGCCGGAATCCACCAGCTCGCTGACGTTCTGTGCCGCCTGTCGGATGCGATCGATATCGGTGCTGCGCACCATCAGGGTCTGATTGATGATGTACTGTTGCTCGCTGTTATTGCCGGCGTATGGATTGGCGCGAGTGTCGGTCACGTCCAGACGTTGGAGCTCAACCGCTGACTGGTCAATGGCCTGCAGTTTCAGGAATGCCATGATGGCTTCCCGGCTGCTTCGGGCTTTGTTCTGTGCTTCGTCCAGCGTGCTACCGGTGGCAACAAAGCGGATGGGCCAGAGCGCCAGGTCTGCCTGCACTTCCCGTTCGGCCATGCCCTTGACCGTTACGTAGCGATCGGCCGTGCGCAGCCCCATCAAGCCCTGGCTCAACAGGGAAGCGGCAACAATGGCGCACAGGCCGATAATCAGGGCAGAGACAACTTTCATGGCTTACTCCTTGCGGTTCGGAAAACATCCTGATGTCTGCGCAGGTTAACGGGAACCGGGGCTGCTGGGAAGGCGCGCCTTACCCGCCACTTTGATCACTCGCAGCGGGTGTCTGAATGGCGGCTGAAGCGTTTCTGCATGGCGCTGCGCTGGCGTTCCGCATCCCGGTATTCCGGAGGCAGGGGCAGAATAAAGTAAAGGTAGTCACCCTTGTGACGGTTTGCTGCCACCGGCATCGCCTGTTCCGGGGGCGACCATTCAACCGGTGAGAGCACTGCAATGCTCAGCTCTGGTGCCCGTTGCTCAAGGACCGCAACGGTACCGAGCCGCTGTTCGCTGTGGAAGGTGCCGGTGGTGTGCAAAACCTGATGTCCGGGGTATTCATTCAGTGCAGTCAGTATCCGCTCGGCCATGGTGTTGTCCCGCAACAGCTGGGCCTGATAGGTGCTCAGCAGGCGCCCGGTCAGTTCTGTCTGTTCCGCACCGTGGCTGCCGGCAATGGCGTCGACGAATTTGTCACGGTAGTCCGGGGTATCCAGGAAGGCCTGTGCGGGCAGGGCGGCGCGTTGCGCGTCTGGCAGGCGTTGCAGATAGTCCATCCCCTCACGGCCGACACAGCGCACGATATCTGCCGGGGCGTTGGCCGCGACAACCGGCAACTGGTGTTCGCGGGCAAATTCCACCAGGGGCCGGTAGGAGCCTTTGTAGTTCTCCCAGGCGCCCGCGTCTTCGATCATTTCCGTTTCGCCGGCTTGTCCGGCCAGGTAGGCATCCAGGGCATCCTGGTGGTTCAGGTTGAACTGCTCCATGGTCAGGATCTGCCGGGGGTTGTGCCGGTAAAGCGCCTGTTGAAGGCGGGCCTGCAACAGGTGCGAGGCATGGTGGCCATGGTATTCCCCCGTCACCACTACATCGGTGTCTGCCAGCTTCCGGGCCAGTTCTGCGACAGTGAGGATATTGCCGGTGCTGGCGTCGACGATTACGGCATCGTACTGGCTGACGGGCGCGGGCCGGTTCTCTGTGCGCATGACTGTGCATCCTGTGAAGGCGGCAACGGTTACAAGCGTCAGGACAAGGCGGGTGGCGTAAGCTTTCATATCCGATTGTACGTTGCCGGAGTCAGTCGGTTTTCTGGCCGCTGTTCTCGCGCCAGTCTGGCCCGAGCCGCTCTTCCACATATTCACGAATGAACTGACGCACCTTCTGGGAGGGAGTCACGTCCTCCTGCTTGCAAAGGGCCTCGAAAACTTTCTTCTTTTCAGGGTCAATCAACAGGGTCAGCCGGGCAGTTCGGTTTTCCATGGTGTTTCTGGTTCTCAACAGGTTCAGCGAAGATAGTTACAGATTGACATGTTAATCATATTAACATTGAGTGTACAGATGATGAGCATATAATGTAACCAAATGCCTGGCCTGAGAGAGTCTGTTCATGCCCCATCGCGCCCATCTCTTTTCTCTTCGTACCGCTCACGCCGTTCGCGAGGCCTGCGTCGATGAACCCTACAACAGCGGGCGCTTTTTCAAAGACCTGATGGCTGGCGCCACGGTTGGCATCATTGCCATTCCGCTGGCGATGGCGCTGGCGATTGCCTCCGGGGTTGCGCCGCAATATGGCCTGTATACCGCTATCATAGCCGGTTTTCTGATTGCCCTGTTTGGCGGCAGCCGATACAGCATTTCCGGCCCTACTGCCGCGTTTGTGGTGATTCTCTATCCCATTGCCCAGAGCTATGGCCTAGGTGGATTGCTGCTGGCTACGCTGATGTCCGGTGTGTTGCTGGTGATTATGGCGGTGATGCGCCTGGGCCGCTTTATTGAGTATATCCCCGAATCCGTCACTCTGGGATTCACCGGTGGCATTGCCGTGGTGATTGCCACCTTGCAGGTAAAAGACTTCTTCGGGCTCTCCATTGACGCTATGCCAGAGCATTACTGGGACAAGCTGGCGGTCCTGGGTCAGCAACTGCCGGCGCTGGATGGACTGAGTACGCTGGTGGCGGTGGTTACCCTGGCGGTGATGCTGCTCTGGCCAAGGCTGAGAACCCCGGTGCCGCCTCATCTGCCAGCAGTGATTGTTGGCAGTCTTCTGGCATTGTGGTTGAACGCTGGTGGCGCGGCGATTGAGACCGTGGGGTCACGCTTCAGCTACCTGCTTCCCGATGGCAGTACCGGCGCCGGCATACCGCCGTTTTTACCGGAATTCGCCTGGCCCTGGCAGCAGGCCGGGGCCGACGGACGCCCCCTCGGCCTGTCCTGGGACCTGTTCCGGGAGCTGATTCCGGCCGCCTTCGCCATCGCCATGCTGGGGGCCATCGAATCCCTGCTCTGTGCCGTGGTGCTGGATGGCATGACCGGTAAACGCCACAGTGCCAACAGCGAGCTGATGGGGCAGGGCATTGGCAATATTGTGGTGCCGTTCTTTGGCGGTATCACGGCCACCGCCGCTATTGCCCGGTCGGCCGCCAATTACCGGGCCGGCGCTGAATCGCCGGTGGCTGCGATGATTCATGCGCTGGTGGTGCTGCTGGCGCTGGTCTCCCTGGCCGGCATTCTTGCCTATCTGCCCATGCCGGCCATGGCCGCGTTGCTGGTGATGGTGGCCTGGAACATGAGTGAGGCGCCGAAAGCCGTGCACCTGCTGAGAACCGCGCCTCGCAGCGACATCCTGGTTTTCCTGACCTGCTTCGGCCTGACCGTGGCCCTGGACATGGTAATTGCCATCACCACCGGGGTGTTACTGGCCGCTGTGCTGTTCATGCGTGAAATGGCACAAATGACCAGGGTGACTGACATTACCGGCAACAAACGGGTGCAGCAGGTTGGAGTGCCGGAGGGCTGGCAGGTGTTCAAGATCAATGGTCCGCTTTTTTTCGCGGCCGCTGACCGCATCTTCGGCGAGCTGGCAGACTTGTCCCAGCAGGCTAAGGGCCTGGTGTTGTACATGGACGGAGTGACCATCCTCGACGCTGGCGGCCTGGCGGCGCTGAATAAACTGATCGCCAGTTGCCGGAAAACCGGTACCCGCCTTGTATTTGCTGACTTGCAGTTCCAGCCATTGAGAACCCTGGCCCGGGCCGGCGTAAAACCGGAGCCCGGCGTGAGCTATTTCTACCCGACTCTGGAGGCGGCGCTGGCTGAGTTGTCAGAGATGGACTGGCAGACCTAAAAAAAAACAGGCAGTTGGCATAACACGCCAGTGATCAACACAAGAACGCCTGAAGGCCGCATCATGTCAGGGGTCACCTTCCGGGACTGTTTGAACTATCCTAGGCGACAGAATCAGAAACCGGCAAACCGTTTGCCGCGGGAACGACGCTATAAGGGACCGAATGCTGCCATTTCGAATTGTTGATCGGATCAAGTTCATCGTGGAGCGCCAGCTGGTCAAGGGGGCTGGCTTTCAGTTGCTGGTGGTCGGTTGCTTTATTGCGCTGATCTCGCTGATTGGCGGTCTGCTGGTGGTGCTGCCCCAGGCCGGCGAGTTTGAAAGTCCCGGGCACGCCATCTGGTGGGCGTTTTTGCGCTTGACCGATCCGGGTTACCTGGGAGATGACGTGGGCACCTGGCAACGCATTGTCTCCACCCTGCTGACGATAATGGGCTACGTGGTGTTCATGGGTACCCTGGTGGCCATTCTCACCCGTTGGCTGATTGCCAAGATGGAAGATCTGGAGCGTGGCCTCACCCCGGTGACGTTGAAGAACCATATCGTCGTGCTGGGCTGGACCGCCCAGACGCCGCCGCTGGTAGCGGAGTTATTTGGTTCGTCTGGGCGTATGGCCCGGTTTCTGGAGAAGCATGACGCCCAGAAACTGCGGCTGGTTCTTTTGGCGGAAGAGGCCAGTGTCGAGCATTTGCACGAACTGATCAGGGAGCCTGGTATTGGCCGGCGAGCCCGGGAAGTGATTCTGCGTAGCGGCTCTGCCATTCAGCCGGAAGCGTTGCATCGGGTTGCCTGTCTGGATGCGGCGGCGGTGATTGTGCCCAGCCAGGTGCACGAGGGCGGCTCGCTGATAACCTCCGATGTTGAAACCGTGAAGGCGCTGTTGTCCATCGCCGCCCAGGCCAGGCACTACAACGCCCGGCTGCCCTTTGTGGTGGCTGAAATTCAGGACATGCGTAAACTGCCCGTTATCGAGCGGGCCTACCCCGGGGCCGTGGAAGTGGTGGCCGGTGATGCCACCATCAGCAGGTTGATGGTTCAGAACGTCATCCACCCGAACCTTTCCGAGGTCTACAACGAGTTGCTGACCGCCGGTGAAGGCAACGAGATTTTCGTGCGTGGGGGAGAAACCGCTGAAGGCCTGACCTTGGCAGAGCTGGCAAGCCAGCGGCCCAATGCGATTGTCCTGGGATTGTTGCATCCAAACCCGAGCGGGGGCTGGCAGGTCAATCTGTTGGCAGATTCCGGCACGGTCATCCGCAACGAAGACCGGGTTGTGCTTCTGGCCCGGGATTACCAGCATACCGTGGCCGTGCCAAAGGCAGCGACGTTGCCGAAGCTGGAGCGAAGACAAAATCAGGCCCTGCCAGAGCCGGTTCCGGGTGTCCACAGGGTGCTGGTACTGGGCTGGAACCGCAGGGTGCCGACCATGGCGGCCGAGTTTGCCAGCTATGGCAGTCGGGTTTTTGAACTCGATCTGGTGTCGGCGATTCCGTTGGATGACCGGAATCGGGAAATGCAGCGTTACGGCGTTGACCTGTCGAAAGTAAACGGCCGCCTGCTGGAAGCCGACTACATGGTGGAAGAGGACCTTCGGCGCCTTGATCCAGCCGGATACGACACAGTGATGTTGCTCAGCAGCGATCGAGTTGGCTCCGGAGAGGAAGCCGATGCCCGTGCCATGGTGGGCTATCTCCAGTTGGAAGATGTTCTGTCGGCCGCCCCCAGGCGACCGCAGGTCATTATGGAACTGAGTGACCCGGATAACCGCCATCTGTTGTATGGCCACAAGAGCGAGATGCTGATCAGCCCGATGATTCTCAGTCATGTGTTGGCTCAGGTGGCGTTGCGGCGGGAACTGAGGGTGGTGCTGGATGAATTGTTCACGGAGGGTGGGGCAGAAATCCAGTTCCGGAAGCCTCACGACTACCCGTTGCCGGCCAGCGCGGATTTCCAGGTGTTGGAGAAGATTGTGGCGGAGCGCGGGGAAATTGCCCTGGGCGTTTATCGGGCCGAAGCGGATGAACGCGGGCGCCATTTACAACTGAATCCGCCCCGGAACCAGTACCTGGATCTGCGCGATGGCGATCAGCTGTTGGTGCTTTGTCTGGGCGCTGAGCGTTGAGCCGGCGTCTCTAGTCGACGGTCTCCAGCAGTGCCTGCATGATGTCGTCCATGACCACGAACCCGGAAATGTCGTTGTCACACAGCACCAGCAGGCGCTTGACCCTGTATTCGGTCATCAGTCTGGCCGCGTATTTCAGAGCCAGGTTCTCACCTACGCTGATCACCGGTTTGGCACACACATCGTAGACGTTCAGCAAATCGATGTCGCCGTCCTCCGAGATAACTGACTTGAGAATATTGGTATAGGTAATCAGGCCCCAGGCATCGTGCTCATTCTGGCGTTCGACCACCAGGGATTTGACATTGTGGCGCTTCATCAGGGAAAGCGCCTCGCGAATGGTGGCGAAGGGCGAAATCCTGATGATGTCGGTCACCATCACGTCTTTGACCAGTTTCATTATCTGCGCTCCGTTTACAGAGAGTCTTTCACGTGTTGTTCAAATTTCTCCACCTGGGCCATGTCGATGCCGCCCATGTGTTCCAGTGGTACGGTAAAGATCATACCCTGGGAATCTTTGCCATCCGGCATGATGACTTTCTGGATGGCTTTCAGCACATCAAGCGACAGCCCCTTCTCCAGGACCATCAGCAGCACGCTCTGGCTGCCGTCGTAGGTCAGGCCGAAGAACGTTTTTTTCGCGGTATTGCTGATGCCCCGGCCGGACATCACAGTGATTCCTCCGGCACCGCAATCCCGGGCAGCATCAATACACTCCTGCT
Organism: Marinobacter sp. LM1; assembly: GCF_042763285.1. NCBI lineage: Bacteria > Pseudomonadati > Pseudomonadota > Gammaproteobacteria > Pseudomonadales > Marinobacteraceae > Marinobacter > Marinobacter sp. LM1. The sequence goes on along the minus strand of NZ_CP114373.1, from coordinate 3,842,384 downwards.
CCAGGTCTTCAGGAACGATGGCCACCAGTGCCGAGAATTTCATGGTGTCTCCTTACGTGGTTCTGCAAGATACTGGGATGCGATGGCGTAGGCCATCACCGTTACGATAGGAAAGATTGAAGCAAAGGCAATCAGCCCGAAGCCGTCGATGAGAATGCTGCGTCCGTCGATACTGCTGGCCAGGCCAATGCCCAGGGCGGTAACCAGAGGGACGGTTACTTCCGACGTGGTGACCCCACCCAGATCATAGGCCAGCGCGATGATGTAGCGGGGCGCAATCAGGGTCAGGCCGACGACCAGAATATAGCCGCCCATGATGTAGTAGTGAATGGAGTCGCCGGTGATGATCCGGTGAACGCCGATAGTGATGCCGACGGCTACCCCGACCGCCACCAGTATGCGAATGACATTGCCGTTCAGGGTTCCCCCGGCGGCTTCTTCCGCCTGTCTGCCGATGGCGATCAGCGCCGGTTCCGCCATGGTCGTGGCAAAGCCGATCATCAGTGCAAAGAGGTATACGTAAAGATAGTTGTCTCTGGCCGTCAGTTGTTCGGCCATGCTGGTACCAATCGGAAACAACCCCATCTTGAGACCGATCACAAAGGCATAAAGCCCCAGAATCACCAAGGTAAAACCAAAGATGACCTTGCGTGGATTGGGAAGTTTGCGGCGCAGTACCAGATACTGAAAGAAGAGCACCGTAATGATGATGGGCAGAACATCCCGAATCATGGTGACCAGGTCCAGCAGTGCGCCGACCACGCCGGAAGGCTTGGTTTCTCCGACATCTGGTGAGAGCGGGACACCCTCGGCTTCGGCAGAACCTGAGTACACCAACATGCCGTAAACCTGCACGGTAACCATCGGTACCATCACCGCCAGTGCGACCAGTCCGAAACCGTCAATCAGCGGGTTCCGGCCTCGGATCGACGCAGCCAGACCTATGCCCAACGCGGCAATCAGCGGCACGGTCACAACATTGGTGGTGACACCGCCGGAATCGTAGGCCAGACCGACGATTTCTTCGGGTGCAAACCAGGTGACGATCACCACGATGATGTAGCCGACAATCATGAACCAGTGTATCGGGTAGCCGAAAATGGTCCGGAAAACGCCGAGGGCCACCACGCAACCCACGGATAGTGCTACCAGTACCCGGAGTGTCAGGCTGTCGATTCGCCCCCCGCTGATGGTTTGTGCCTGCTCGGCCACGGCAATCAGGGCTGGCTCGGCAATTACCGCAGAGAAGCCCATGGCAAAGCCGAAGGCCAGGAGAATGACCAGGGAACCGCGCCGGGCAAACTGATTCGACAGGCTCTTTCCGAGCGGGAAGATGCTAAGCTCGAGCCCTTGCAGAAACAGGGCAACACCGATGGCAACCACAAACAGGCCGGCAACCATGCTGAACAGGTTCTCTGGCACCTGCTGGAGAATGGCGATCTGAAAGAACGCCACCACGATCACAATGGGAAGCAGGTTCTTCAGTGCGTGCAGGAGTGAATGATTGAAGGCGCGGACGTAGAACACAGAATGCCCCTGTAGCCCGTGGGTGAGGGAGGTTGGTGATCTGGGTCAAGTGCCTGAATCATAGCACGCTGTAGTCTGTCCGAAATGACCCGCCTCAATAATAGGCCTTCAGCCTGTCGGCAGGGATTATGTGTATTCATTTAAAAAATGCCGAAAATACACCATATAAATTTCAATTATAAATTCGAAAGCACTAAAGTTACGCCCAACGTCACCACCAGCCCGGTTGTCCCGGCCGGTGGCTGGCTCCGGAGGCTGCTGGCAGCAGTGTTCCGAACCTTTTGAACACAAACGTAGAAAGGATAGAGACCATGCCTTACGCACAAGACGTCGACCAAATCGCTTCCATTCTGAAGCAGAACCCGACCTGGAACGCCATCAACCCGAAGCACGCGGCCCGCATGCGCGCCCAGAACAAGTTCAAGACTGGTCTGGACATCGCCAAGTACACCGCCAAGATCATGCGTGAAGACATGGCTGCTTACGATGCCGATTCTTCCAAGTACACCCAGTCTCTGGGTTGCTGGCACGGTTTCATCGGCCAGCAGAAGATGATCTCCATCAAGAAGCACTTCGGTACCACCAAGCGTCGTTACCTGTACCTGTCTGGCTGGATGGTTGCTGCCCTGCGTTCCGAGTTCGGCCCGCTGCCTGACCAGTCCATGCACGAGAAGACTGCTGTTTCTGGTCTGATCGAAGAACTGTACACCTTCCTGCGTCAGGCCGATGCCTGGGAACTGAACCACCTGTTCCGCGCCCTGGAAGAAGCTGAAAACGCTGGCGACACTGCCAAGGCCGAAGAGCTGATCAAGCAGATCGACAACCACGAAACCCACGTTGTGCCCATCATTGCGGACATCGACGCTGGTTTCGGTAACGCCGAAGCGACCTACCTGCTGGCCAAGCAGATGATCGAAGCCGGTGCTTGCTGTATCCAGATCGAGAACCAGGTTTCTGACGAGAAGCAGTGTGGCCACCAGGACGGCAAAGTAACCGTTCCCCATGCCGACTTCCTGTCCAAGATCAACGCGGTTCGTCTGGCGTTCCTGGAACTGGGTGTGGACGACGGCGTGATCGTTGCCCGTACTGACTCCCTGGGTGCTGGTCTGACCAAGCAGATCGCTGTTACCAACGAGCCGGGCGACCTGGGCGACCAGTACAACAGCTTCCTGGACGGCGAGTACATCGACGACGCTTCCCAGATCGAGAACGGCGACGTTGTGATCAAGTCCAACGGCAAGCTGCTGAAGCCGAAGCGTCTGGCCTCTGGCCTGTTCTGCTTCAAGCCGGGTTCTGGCGAAGACCGTGTTGTTCTGGACTGCATCACCAGCCTGCAGAACGGCGCTGACATGCTGTGGATCGAAACCGAGAAGCCGCACGTTGGCCAGATCGCTGGCATGGTTAACCGCATCAAGGAAGTGGTGCCCGACGCCAAGCTGGTTTACAACAACAGCCCGTCCTTCAACTGGACTCTGAACTTCCGTCAGCAGGTATTCGATGCCATGCAGGAAGAAGGCAAAGACGTATCTGCCTACGACCGTGCCAAGCTGATGAGCGCCGAGTACGACAACACTGAGCTGGGTCAGCTGGCTGACGAGTGGTGCCGTAACTTCCAGCGTGATGCGTCCCGTGAAGCTGGTGTGTTCCATCACCTGATCACTCTGCCGACGTACCACACTGCGGCTCTGTCTACCGACAACCTGGCCAAAGGCTACTTCGGTGACGAAGGCATGCTGGCCTACGTTGCTGGCGTACAGCGTCAGGAAATCCGTCAGGGCATCGCTACCGTGAAGCACCAGGACATGGCCGGTTCCAACATCGGTGATGACCACAAAGAGTTCTTCGCTGGTGAAGCGGCTCTGAAAGCCGGTGGTAAAGACAACACCATGAACCAGTTCGGTTAATCGACCGGTTCAGGTTGTCCGGCAGGCACCCGCAGGTGCCTGCCAGCTACCAGAAACCCCGCATGGCTATCGCCCTGCGGGGTTTTGTTTTTTAACACTGGCGGATTTTTCCAGGTTGCTGATATTGGGGGACAAAAGCGAAATGGCTGATATGTAGCCACCGTTTGCTGTTTCACCAGCGCAACAGTTCGTCAGTTCACAGTTGTTTTCTGGTGTTCTTGAAATTTTTATTTCTCTTTATTTTTCAATGTCCTGAGTAATTTATTTGGCTTCTGGCACGGGAATCGCTCTTGTCTTCGGCGGGTCTGGACCTTGGCTTACCCGAATGCTGGCGGGATGGGTTGGACCCCTTTAAGCCAATACCATCAAAAGGACATGACATCATGAATACCAAGAAGAATCTGCTAGCCGCTGCCATCGCCATGAGCATGGGTATCTCCGGATTTGCACTGGCTGACCAGGGTGGGGACGGTGACCCCAACAACAATGCCAACGACAACTCCGCTGCCAATACCAACTATTCCGGTAACGCGGACTCTGGCAACGACAACTCCACCAACAACTCCGATAACTCGGACAGCTCCGATAACTCCAACAATTCAGACAACAGTACCGATGTGGCGGACTCTTTCAAGATCGCCGACAGTGGAAACGACATGTCTGATAACTCGAATAATTCGGACAACTCCAATAACTCCGATAATTCGAACAACTCGGATAATTCAGACAATTCGGACAGCAGCACCAACCTGAATGACGCCTTCAAGATTGCCGACAGCGGCAATACCGATGCGTCTGACAACTCCGATAATTCCGATAATTCGGACAACAGCACCAGTGTCAACGATGCCTTCAAGATTGCCGACAGTGGCAATACCGATGCGTCTGACAACTCCGATAACTCGGATAACTCTGACAACAGCACCACCGTCAGCGATTCGTTCAAGGTTGCTGATAGTGGCAATGACATGTCAGACAACTCGGATAACTCCGATAATTCGGACAACTCAGATAACTCTGACAATTCCGATAACAGCACCAACGTGAACGATGCCTTCAAGATTGCCGATAGTGGCAACACCGATGCATCGGATAACTCGGATAACTCCGACAATTCGGACAACTCAGATAACTCTGACAACTCCGATAATTCAGACAACAGCACCAACGTGAACGATTCGTTCAAGATCGCGGACAGTGGCAACAGTGACAGTTCTGACAACTCCACCAACGCTACCGATTCCTACAACAGTGACAGCAGTGACAACTCAGACAACAGCGCCACCACGCTGAACCTGTCGTTGGAAGTGTTCATGAACGATGCAGAGCTTAACGGCTCGGTCTCTGGCACCAATGTCACCTATGGCAGCGCCAACGGTGAAGGTTCCTATGTGGATACCCGCACTGGTAACGAGATCAGTGGTGGCTCCGCCAACTTCACCGGCGTCGGGGCATTTGCCCAGAATGCTGGCGTTGGCAGCGTAACCCAGGCCAATGTAAGCGTAATGTCCAACCTGAGTACCGGTGGTGGCAGCAACTGAGACAGGTCGGGCTGCCCGGCCAGGGCAGCCCGGTTTTGTCGGGAGATGTGTCATGGCCAGATTCATCAACAGGATGCTGATGGCTGCGCTGGTGTCTGTGGCGTCCGCAAGCTGGGCCGGGGATTGGCCTGATGCGGAACCAATGAGTGCTGATCAGTTGGAGGCTGCCAGCGGGCGACAGGGAATTCCGCTCCAGTGGCAACTCAATGAGTCAGAACAGAACGCTCTGGTCTCTGGCAATGTGTTGTCTGGCCCGGTCAAGACGGGAGACAACCGTATCAGTGATCAGGCTTTCGGCAACATGAGCGGCATTGCCACCGTCATCCAGAACACCGGCAACCAGGTGGTCATTCAGGACAGCACGCAAATCAATATTCTCATCAACCATTGAGGAGGGGCGGCCGCCATGGCTACCAATCGCATCGGGAACCGTCAGGAACGCAGCCGTCAGGTGCGGTCGGCAACTCCCGTAGCGCCCAGGCGTGGCGGCCTTTCCCGCCGGTCGCTTTTCAGGTGTTGTCTGGCCGGTGTGATGGCCGGAATGTTGTCAACCGCCGGTCACGCCGGAACCGTGCTGGTCCCCGGGCCTGCCGGGGATGTTCCGGTGTCTGTCACCAGTTTTCAGAATCAGCGATTTTCGGCTGTGTTCCAGCAGGAATACGATTTCAGCTGTGGCTCGGCGGCACTGGCATCGTTGTTGTCTTTTCACTACGGCGATGAGGTCAGTGAGCAGGAAGTATTTCAAGGCATGTGGACTCTGGCGGATCAGGACAAAGTGCGTCAGCAGGGCTTCTCCATGTTGGATATGAAGCGTTATCTGGAGTCCGAAGGTTATCTGGCGGACGGATTCCGCATGCCGCTAGCCGGCCTTCGGGATCAGGTTCGCGTTCCGGTAATTGCTCTGGTAACGCTGGGAGGTTATCGGCATTTTGTGGTGATCAAGGGCATCAGTGATCAGGAAGTGCTGGTGGGCGATCCGGCCCGGGGGCTTAAAGCCTACAGTTGGGCAGAATTTCAGGAGCATTGGGATGGCTCCGCCTTCGTGATACGCAGCCATCTGGATATGGGGCGAGCCAGTTTTCTGGATCGGGACGACTGGCCGGGCCTGGCCCGGGCACCTCTATTCAAGGGGCTTGGCTCGCCGGCATTGGGACATACCCTGCCATACTGGCCCAGTACACAGGAGTGGTAAGACCATGGTTAAAGGATGGGCTGTTCTGATTACTCTGAGTCTGCTAGCCGGGCCGGTTCATGCCGAGCTGAGACTACCTGTTACCAGCCTGGCGGATACCGAGCTGGATCAGCTCCGGGGCGGCTTTGTGATGAACAATCTGGAGATCTCCATTGGCCTTGAGCAGGTACTGGCCGTGAACGGTCAGACCCTGGTTGTAAATCGCCTGACCATTCCGAATTTGAACGATCCCATGGCCGCAGACCGCCTGAGCACCCAGTTGGCATCCATTCGGGGAGCCTGGGAGAGCGAAGCAGGGCAGCTGGCGCTTGATACCGCCGTGGCCGGCTCGGTTGGCTGGATGACGGTTATCCAGAACAGTCTGAACGGAACCACCATCCAGAATATCCGGCAGTTGAATATTGAACTGAACAACCTCGGCGGCGCCTATCGGTTGCCACGGGATTTCAGTCTGCCTATGTTGCCGTGATCAGTTTCAGAGATTGATCGGTAGCTTGAGGGTGATCTCACTGTTCGGTGCGTTGTCGGTGACTCCCACCGCCACCGTCAGGCTCATGGTGGTTGAGGACGAAAGCCGGTGCGACAGCCCAAAAGACAGTGAACCCACCTGAATTCGGTCGAAGTTGGACGAGAACAGGTCGTTGCCATGTTCAAAGGTGGTTTTGCGAATGACCGAGTGATCATAGCCCAGGCTGAACGAAGTGCGTTCATTAAACGCAAAGCCCATTCCGAAGCCGAATCTCACCACGTCGCCGGGGTCGACGGTGCCACCGTTTTCAAAGCCCTGCTCTTCCTTGATAGTCCAGGCGTAACTCAGGTTTCCGAACAGAACTGCCGGGTCGCTAGGGTAGATAAAGGAAAGTCCCGGTTCCACTGCCCAGAAGCCTGAACCGGTGGGGCGGTTGGCCAGCTCTACCCCGATGGGGTTGCCGCTGCTGTCGGTAATGATTCGCTGGTCGACATCGTAGGGGCCTTCGCCGGTGGGTGCCCGGGTCCGGAAAGTACCGATCAGGTAGGGCCAGCCATCGAGGCCATCGTTGAGCTGGTAACGTATCGATAACTCGGCATCACCGATGCCATCACCGGACGATTCCCGGACGGTATCGACTGGCGTTCCCTGAAACACTTCCCGTTCCCGAAGGTCTTCCCGAATGCTCAGGTAGGGCACCCGCAGGCTGCCTTCCAGCCGGCTGGTGAAACCGTATTTCAGGGACAGCGCGCTGACAAAGATATCGCGCTGGATCTCGGAGATATTGATCAAACCCACCAACAGGGCCGGAATGACTGTGTACCCCTCAACCGCCACGCGGGTGGCGTTACTGTGGGCATGGGAAAACGATGGCTCGATGGTAAATCGCCCGGGCCGGGTGACGATACCCCGGTCTGCGGTAATGGAAGCAATGGTAGTTGCGCTGTCCTGGGCCGCAGCTTCCCGCTGCTCGGCGGTGCCGGTGGTGCGTTCATCCGGGGCAGGGGGGGCGGCCAGGGCGAGCGGGGTGAGGCATAGGCTGAAGCTGAACAGGGCCAGACGTTTCATGACAGATCTCCATGATCGCGTTTCTTGGAAAGGCCGTGGTTCGATGGTGGTTGCAGCTGGTGTTTTTCCAGCAGTCGGTAAAACGAGACTCGGGAAATATTCAGAAGCCTCGCGGCCGCCGAGACGTTGTGATGCGTCAGGGCGAGGCTGGTCGCGATGGCCTCCTGGTCCGCCCGGGCTCTGTATGCCTCCAGGCTGAACTGATCGATGTGTGTGGGTAATTTGACCGGGGGCAAGCCCAGGTCTTCGGGCTGGATGCTTAATTGCCGGGCAAGCAGGACGGCTTGCCGAAGCCGGTTCTGCAGTTCCCGCAGATTACCCGGCCAGGAATGTGCGGCCATGGCCAGCAAGGTGGCGTTGCCAAGCCGGTAGTGTTCTCCCTCCGATGTGCCCAGGGCCCGTTGGGCCAGATATGGCAGGTCTTCCAGACGGTCTCTGAGCGGTGGCAGGGTTACCGTGAGGTTGCCAAGCCGATAGAACACGTCGCTTCTGAAGCTGCCCTCTGCGACTTTCTGGTCCAGTTGGGTATTACAGGTGGCGATCACCCGCACATCGACTCGCACGGCATGATTCGAGCCCACGGGTTCGATTGTGCCTTCCTCCAGGAAGCGCAGGATGGCAGATTGCTGCATAAGGCCAAGCTCATCGGCACCCAATAGCACCAGGGAGCCGCCGTTGGCGGCTTCGATACGACCTTTTCTGGATTTCAGTGCGTGCGTGAAGGCACCGCGCTCATGGCCGAACAGTTCGCTCTGGGTCAGGGGCTCGGGTAGCGCGGCGCAGTTGATGACCGCTATGGGGCCATGGTGGCGCGGCGAGTGTTCATGGATAAACCGGGCTGCTGCCTCCTTGCCGGTGCCGTTTTCCCCGTAGACGATGACGGGTTCCTGAGTTGCGGCGAAGCGTCGCAACAGGCTGCGGGCCTGACGAATAGCCGGTGACGGACCATCCAGTACATAGTCCTGGTAACTGAGCAGTTCCGGGCCAGTCAGGTTCGCGCTCAGGGCGTGCATGCCCCACATATGGCCAAGGCTATTGATCAGTCGTTGATGATCCAGTGGAAGAGTGTGGTAATCCTGGCAGTAGTCGCGGATCAGGCGGCACACCATCGCGTTGTTCAGTTGCTGTCGCCCGACCACCGCCAACCAGGTGGTTACCGGTAGCATTTCCAGCCAGCCTTTGGTGTTTTCCAGGGTGGGTGGGTCCTGGTCGGCGAGAACACAGACCCCAACGGGTTTGCCCAGGTAGTCGGGCATTGGGAGCACGGGGGCATGCTGACTATTGATGACGGTCATCTGCCAGCCAGGAAGGTTGGGCAGCTGTGTGTTTTCAGCATCAGGGGCCGCCGACAACCAGACAAGCGGTCGTTTCTGTTCCATAGCTTTGCTCCGGCAAAGGGACTGAACAACCGACAACGCTGTATTCGAAAACGAGAGGGGACTGCTGCGGGAACTGCTATAGTCGACCACGACCCTGTGACCTGCCTGGGCTTCCATGCAGGTAATGTCTCAGCTGATCGATAGCAGGTTTTGCACCAGAATCGGGTAATCCCGTTAATACAGATGCTTGCTAATGGTTCCCGAGCTGGCGCGGGCTCGATCTGTAAAACTTATTGACGGTTATGGAGGAAGTCGAGGGGCATGGTAGCGGATCAATGGATTGTATTTGCCGTTCTGCTTGTCACCCTGGCAGCGTTTATCTGGAACCGGTTGCGGTTTGATGTTGTCGCCATGCTGGCGCTGCTGGCGGTGGCCATTGCGGGACTGGTGCCGGTTGACAGCGTATTCGCCGGTTTCGGACACCCGGCCGTGATTACCGTGGCGGCGGTGCTGGTTATCAGCCAGGGGCTGGTTAACGGTGGTGTGGTAGACGAGGTGGCGCGGCTGCTGGCCCGGGTGGGGAACAATGCCGTGATTCAGGTGCTGACCCTGACCCTCGTGGTGGCCGTGTGTTCGGCATTTATCAACAATGTGGGGGCACTGGCGCTTCTGATGCCGGTCGCCATCTGGATGTCCCGGGAAGCCGGGCGGTCGCCTTCACTGCTGCTCATGCCTCTGGCGTTCGGGTCGCTGCTGGGCGGCACCATTACGCTGATCGGTACCCCGCCCAACATCATCATTGCCAGCTATCGAGAGGCGGGCACCTTCGGGCTATTTGACTTTGCGCCGGTGGGGCTGGCCATTAGCCTGGCGGGTATCGTCTTTATCGGATTGATCGGCTGGCGTCTGACACCGAAACGGGAGGACCCGGCCGCCGGCGAGAAACTGTTCAGCGTGGGCGATTACCTGACGGAGCTGAAACTGACCGAAGGTTCTGACTATGCCGGTAGCACCCTGCACAACCTGCTGACGGCCGGAGATAGCCAGAACAATCTGGTGGTCTTGTCGTTGATCCGCGATGACAAAACAACGCCGGCACCCTCAACTTTTACCATTCTGCGTGAAAACGATGTCCTGCTGGTGGAAGCCGATACCGAGAGTCTGGGCGAGTTTCTGGAGATCACCGGTCTGACGTTGGCTTCGGGCGCCCCGAACGAGGAAGAAAAGGATGGCACCGGAGGCAAAGGGCGTCGGCAACAGGCGGAGGATGAGCTGGTTGCCGGCGATGCCCGCTTGATCGAGGCGGTTGTGACACCCGGTTCACAGCTGGTCGGCCGTACCGCAAACCGTCTGAATCTTCGGGAGCGCTACAGTGTCAACGTCGTGGCCGTCGCCCGGCAGGGCCACCGTCTCAAACAGCGGCTGGCGGATATCCGTTTTCGTTCCGGTGATATCCTGCTGGTGCAGGGCTTCGAGGAGACGCTTCCGGCTAATCTGAGGACGCTGGGCTGTCTGCCGCTGGCTGAACGGGGGCTGGCGTTTGGCCGGGAGAAACGCCTCGGACTGGCCGGTGGGCTGTTTGCCGTTGCCATCCTCGTTATTGTCGCCGGCTGGGTGACGCCTCCCGTTGCGCTGGTGGCGTGTGCGGTCGCCATGGTGCTGGCCGGACTGCTGGAAGCCAGTGATGCCTACAAGGCCATCGACTGGTCGGTGGTGGTATTGCTGGCGGCGATGATTCCGGTGGGGCAGGCCCTGGAGACCACCGGCGGCGCCGATCTTATCGCCCGTCAGATTCTGGCCATCGGTGAGGGACAGGCGCCCTGGCTGGTGCTGTCGATTATTCTGATTGGCACCATGTTGTTATCCAATGTGGTGAACAATGCCGCGGCGGCCATTCTGGTCGCACCCATTGCCCTGGGTGTTGCTGGTCAGTTGGGGCTGTCGTCGGACGCAACGCTGATGGCCGTCGCCATCGGCGCATCCTGCGCGTTTCTGACCCCGATAGGGCATCAATCCAATGCTCTGGTCATGGAACCCGCGGGTTACCGGTTCGGCGATTATTGGCGCCTGGGGTTGCCACTGTCTGTGGTGGTCACCGCCACGGCGGTGCCGGTTATTCTCTGGGTATGGGGCTGACTGGAGCTCAGGCGTCGGGCTTGCCCAGCAGACCGCTGAAAACGGTTTCTACCAGCACCGGCGCAACCTCCCCCAGAGGCAGGCGTTCAGGTTTGGCGAGCCAGTCAAAGAACAGTCCCAGCATCTGGGTATGCACCAGATAGCCCGCCAGTTCCGGGCTCAGGCCCGGACGCAGTTTTTTCGCGTTTTCAGGACTGCGGAAAATGTCGGTCACAAAGGCAATTCCCTCTTCCGCGAGCTCCCGGTGTTTGTTCAGCGCCTGATCAGATTCGTTGCGGTGGAAGAGGATGTAGTACACCCGGAAGTACTGTTCGTCTTCGGCCAGCTTGCTGAGAGCGATAACGCAGAGATGCTTCAGGTTGGTCAGGCTGTCCTGGCTGATGGCCGCTTCATCGAGCATTTCGCCGAGCGGCGCGCGAACCCGCTCCAGCATGGCATCCAGGATGTCCTGCTTGTTGCGGAAGTGCCAGTAGACCGCGCCCCGGGTTACACCGGCGGTACGGGCAATTTCTTCCAGCGATGCCCGGGCAACGCCTTTCTCCATGAACATGCTCTCGGCGGCATCGAGCAGGGATTCGCGGGTGGCTTCCGCCTCGGCTTTTGTCTTTCTCGCCATGATGAAGTCTTCCGGTGGTGTGTTGCGCCGGCTTTGTCCCGGCCCGTCAGGGTATGAACCGCTTGCGGGAACTACGTAAGTATACCTGAAGACAGTTTACATACATACATGGATGAATGTATCTTGCCTGATCTTACCGATTGCCACTCCGGGCTGGCTGGCCCGGACACATTTACATAATTGATGACACGATCTGTTTCGGTGTTCAGGAGAGCGCGCCATGCCCGTTGAAATGTCTCATCGCCCTAACGCCCGCAAGGGGCTGCTTTTTGCTGGTTTGTCGACACTGCTGATGCTAACGGGGTGCAGCGGTCAGGATGGTGAAGGCCAGCAGGCCGGCGCGGGCGGGATGCCTCCGGCGGCGGTTGTGGTGCAACAGGCGACGCTGGCCGATGTCACGGTGAGGCAGGATTACGCCGGCCGTGCCCGGGGTGCCCGGGAGGTGGAAGTCCGGGCTCGCATCAGCGGCATTCTGGAACAGCGGCTATACGAAGAAGGCCAGATGGTGCGGGAAGGTGATGCCTTGTTCCGCATAGATCGCAAGCCCGCAGCGGCGGCACTGCAGCGAGCCCGGGCCCAGCGCCAGGTTGCCGAAGCGGATGTTCAGCAAGCGGAGCGGGAATGGAACCGTATTTCCTCCTTGTTTGAGCGTAACGCCGTCAGTGAACGGGATCGGGATTCAGCCCAGTCTGCACTGGAACTGGCCCGGGCCAACCTGGCGGTGGCCAATGCCGGCGTGGCCCAGGCTGAACTGGATCTCGGCTACACCGATGTCACGGCGCCAATCAGCGGCGTGACCAGTCTGGAGGATTTTCCGGAGGGTAGCCTGATCGATACCGGCACCCTGCTGACCACCATTGTTCAGCTGGACCCGGTTCACGTTCGCTTTGCGCTGCCGGAAAACGACGCCAACATTCGCCGTGCTGCTCGTGAGGGCATGGTACGGGCAGACCAGGAACAGAATGTCTCGGCGCGCCTGGTTCTGGCCGACGGCAGCGAATACGGCCTTGATGGCCGCATCGACTTTACCGCTTCAACCCTCGACCCCCGCACCGGCACGGTGTCGGCCCGAGCCGTGTTCCCGAATCCGGAGCATGTGATTGTGCCAGGGCAGTTTGTCCGGGTACGGGTGGAACTGCAGAGTTTTGACGATGTGATTACCGTGCCCGAGAAGGCGGTAACCCAGGGGCAGAATGGCCCCGTGGTCTATGTGGTTGATGAAGAAAGCAAAGCCCGGGTCCGGCAGGTGGAGCTTGGGCCGGTGAGTGATAGCCGGCAAATCCTTCTGAGCGGCCTGGAAGCAGGCGATCGCTACATTGTCAGTGGTCTGGTGAACCTCCGTGATGGCGCCGCCGTCAACGTCACCAATCCGGATAGCCCGGAGGAGGCCAAGTGATGCTGAGAACATTCATCGACCGGCCGATCTTCGCATCGGTTATCTCGATCATCATTACCCTTGGCGGGGCGCTGGCCCTGCTGGGTTTGCCGGTGGAACAGTACCCCAACGTGGTACCGCCTCAGGTGGTGGTGGACGGCCGCTTCCCGGGAGCCAGTGCAGATGTGATTTCAGATTCGGTGGTGGCGCCGCTTGAGCAGGAAATCAACGGCGTGGACGACATGATCTACATGGAATCCAGTGCCACTGACTCCGGCAGTTTTCGGGTGACGGTGTCGTTTGAAATCGGTACCGATCCGGACCAGGCTACGATCAACGTCAACAACCGCGTGCAGCAGGCTTTGGCCCGGTTGCCCCAGACCGTCCGGGACCAGGGCCTGAAGGTGGAATCCCGTTCCACCTCAATCCTGCAGGTGATTACCCTGTCCTCACCGGACAACTCCATGGATGTGGTGGAGATTTCCAACTACGCGCTGCTGAACGTGCTGGATGAGCTGGTGCGCCTGCCCGGCATCGGGGACGCCTCGCTGTTTGGCGCCCAGGATTACTCCATGCGTATCTGGCTGCGCCCGGACAAACTGGCCCAGTTCGAGCTGACGCCGGCGGATGTGGCCGGAGCGTTGCGGGCCCAGAATGCCCAGTTTGCCGCTGGCCGGATCGGGGCAGAGCCGGCGCCGGAAGGCCAGGCGTTCACCTTCAGCGTGTCCGCTCCGGGCCGGCTCACCAGCCCGGAAGAATTTGGCGAAGTGATTCTTCGCAGTGATGATCAGGGCGCGTCGTTGCGCCTGAAAGATGTGGCACGGATAGAGCTGGGTGCCCAGAACTACGATTTCGCCGCCATCTACAACGGCGGAGCCACCGTGCCTATGGGGGTGTATCTGCAGCCGGGCGCCAATGCGCTGGATGCAGCGGAAGCCGTCAACGAAGCCATGAAGGAAATTGCCGACCGTTTCCCGGAAGGCCTCGAATACAATGTTCCCTACGACACCACCCGCTTCATTGATATCTCCATTCAGGAGGTGATCTCCACCTTCATCGTGGCGGTGCTGCTGGTGGTTGTGGTGACCTTCCTGTTCCTGCAGCATTTCAACGCCACGCTGATTCCGTTGATCGCCATTCCGGTATCCCTGGTGGGCACTTTTGCCGGCATGCAGGCCATGGGGTTCTCGGTCAACCTGCTGACCCTGTTTGGCTTGATACTGGCCATCGGTGTGGTGGTGGATAACGCCATCATCATCATGGAAAACGCGGAACGGCTGATCAAGGAAGAGGGCATGTCGCCCTACAATGCCGCCGTGACTACGGTCAGCCAGGTATCCGGGGCCGTGGTGGCGTCCACACTGGTGCTGGTGGCGGTGTTTGCACCGGTTGCGTTCCTGGGTGGGCTCAGCGGTGAACTCTACCGGCAGTTTGCCATCACCATTGCGGTATCTGTGGTGATCTCCGGTGTCGTGGCTCTGACGCTGACACCCGCCATGTGTGCCCTGTTGCTCGGCCATGAAGGCAAACAGCTCACCGTATTCCGCTGGTTTGATGCCGGTTTCGACAAGGTCACCAATGGTTTCTCGGCGGTGGTGGACTGGCTTCTGCGCCACGCTGTGATCGGCGTGCTGCTGTTTGCCGCCATGATTGGTGGTACCGTTTTCCTGCTCAACAAGATGCCGTCCGGGCTGGTGCCCCAGGAAGACCAGGGTTTTGTGCTGACGGCTTATTCATTACCGGCCACGTCCTCCCTCAGTCGCACCGAAGCTACCCGGGACGAGCTGGCGCAGAACATGCTGCAGCTGCCTGAGGTGAAAGACGTTGTCGCCTTTGCCGGTTTTGACATTATTTCCAGTGCCTTGCGCACCAACAGCGGTGTCGCGTTCGTAACGCTGGAGGACTGGGCTGAGCGGGAAGGCGAAGGTCAGGGCGCGGCCGATATTGCCAACAAGATTATGGGTATCGGGTTTGGCATGCCGGAAGCCTTTGTTATTGCCTTCACCCCGCCACCGATCCAGGGGCTGTCGACCACCGGTGGCGTGGAAGGTTACATCCAGGCCCGTGGTGGCCGGACACCGGCCGAGATCAAGGCGATGGCCGACCGGTTCAGCCAGGCTGCGAATCAGCGCCCGGAACTGACCAACGTCCGGGTGACCCTGGATACCGGCATTCCCCGCTATCAGGCGATTGTTGACCGGGAAAAAGCCCAGGCGGCAGGTGTGCCGGTTGATCAGATATTCACCACCATGCAGAGCACGTTTGGCGGCCTGTATGTGAACGACTTTACCCTGCAGGGGCGGAACTGGCAGGTGACACTGCAGTCTGAAGGCGAATTCCGAAGCCACCCGGATGACCTGCGCAAGGTGTTTGTGCGTTCCTCCTATGGGGAGATGATTCCCCTGAGCTCACTCGTGGAGCTGGAGCGGGTGAGCGGACCGGACATCCTGAACCGCTTTAACGTCTACCCCGCGGCCAAACTGCTTGCGGACCCGACGCCGGGCCACACCACGGGCGAAGCCCTGACCGCGCTGCAGGAAGTTGCCAATCAGCAGTTTGACCGAAACACGTTGCTGGGTTGGACCGGTGAAGCCTATCAGCTGCAGGACTCTGCGGACTCCGGCACGCTCGCCTTTGGCATGGGGCTGCTACTGGTGTTTCTGATCCTCGCCGCCCAATACGAGCGCTGGGGTTTGCCGGTGGCAGTGGCTACCGCGGTACCCTTCGGGGTATTCGGGGCAGCACTGGCCTCGCTGTTGCGTGGCTTCCCCAACGACATCTACTTCCAGGTAGGGTTGCTGGTGCTGATTGGCCTGGCGGCGAAAAACGCGATTCTGATCGTTGAGTTCGCCGCCCAGAACCGGCAAACGGGCATGAGCTCGTTTGAGGCGGCCAGCACCGCAGCCCGCCAGCGCTTCCGGGCGATCATGATGACCGCGCTGACGTTCATCGTGGGTTCTTTGCCGCTGGCATTCAGTACCGGCGCGGGTGCCGTGAGCCGGCAGGAAATCGGTACCGTGGTGGTTGGCGGCATGCTGGTGGCCAGTACCCTGGCCCTGTTCTTCGTGCCCTTGTTCTACAAGCTGATCGAAGACCTGGCGGACTGGCGGCGCAAACGCAAGAAGACCGCCTGAGGTGGCCTGATTTCCGTCGCCTATCGTGCTGATAGCGACCGAACCGCCGTGGGTTTTTGCCCTCGGCGGTCTTTTTCTTTGGTACTCTTCACTGGAGTATGAAGCCGCGTCGGGAAGGCGTGTCCAAAAACCGCTCCTTGCGGCACATCCATGTGGCGCTTCTGCTCCGCCATCCATGGCTCCGCACATTTTCGGACACGCCTTCCCGACACGTCTTCCCATACCTTGGGAATAACACGAGAGAGCGTGGCACTAATGGCGGTTGACGACATGAAACCTCAGCTTCTGGCCGAACTTGAGCTGGCTCGCAGCCGGACCGAACAGCTGATTATTACCTTGCCTGAAGAGAAACTGAATGTTCCGTATCATCCGGGCGTGAACCCACCGCTCTGGGAAATGGGCCACGCCGCCTTCTTCTACGAAGTCTTTGTCTTCAACCTGCTGGACGGAACGACCAGCTATGATCCTTCCATGGATGACCTTTGGGATTCATTCCATGTCGATCACAAAGATCGCTGGAGTCGGGATCTGTTTCCGGGCCGGGAGGAAACTCTCAAGTATTTCAACACCATCTACGACCGGGTTGCCGAACGCATCAAGGGTGGGGAGCTGAGCGACCAGGAGCTGTATCTCTACCGCTACGCCATTTATCACCAGAACATGCACATCGAGTCGCTCATCTGGTGTCGGCAGACAGTCGGCTATCCGGCGCCTTTGGATTACAAAGGTGATCGGCCTGCTCCGGGCGAGTCGATCAGCGGTGATGCTCAGATCCCGGCCGGTCGCTGGGTGATTGGCATGCCCGGTGAGTCGCAACAGTACGCGACCGAAGACTTTGCCTTTGATGCCGAGAAGCCCCGTTTTGAGGTAGAGCTGCCGGCGTTTGCCATCAGTCGCACGCTGGTGAGCAACCGGGAATTCCAGGCGTTTGTAGACGATGATGGTTACAGGCGTCCCGAACTCTGGTCGTTCGGCGGCCGCAAGTGGCTGGAATCGGAGCAGGACGTCAACCTGATCCATGGGGTTGGCGAGCCAATGATGCGGCTGCCCCGACATCCGCAGTATTGGCGGTGGCATGACGAACAGTGGCAGGTACGGGTGTTCGACCGCTGGCTGCCGTTGCAGCCAGACGCCCCGGTTAGCCATGTCAGCTACTGGGAGGCGGAAGCCTTCTGTACCTGGGCCGGGAGGCGGTTGCCGACCGAGTATGAATGGGAAGTGGCGGCGCTGGGCAATAAACCCGGTGAGCCGTTCAGGCGTTTTCCGTGGGGTAATGAGTCACCGGATGCTGTGCGGGCGGATATGGATGCCCGGACCATGGCTCGCAACCCGGTGTCGGATTACCCGGCCGGCGATAGCCTGTTTGGCTGCCGGCAGATGGTGGGTTCGGTGTGGGAATGGACCAGCAACGAGTTCCTGCCCTATGACGGCTTCAAGGTGGATATGTACCCGTTCATGTCGACCCTGCAGTTTGCCACGCACAAAGTCACCAAGGGCGGTAGCTGTGCCACCTCATCCAACCTGATCCGTGGCACCTACCGGCAGGCGTATCTGCCGTTTCGCAGTGATGTTTACACCGGGTTCCGCACCTGCGCCGCCTGAATTCCTGATTTGTCCATAAGGTGACTTGCCAGGGCCACGCCGGTCTCACTCATCGTGAGGTAGGCATCATTGGCGCCGGCTTCGCGAATTTTTACGGCTTCATCGGCATACATGGTGTGCGCCACGATATAGCCCTCGAAGCCGAGCTTGCGCAGCATCCGCGCGGCGATAAGCTTGCCTTCGATGTCACTCATTGCCAGTACCACCGAGTTGAGTTCCGGCATGTGCAGACCTTCCCAAAAGGTGGTGTCTTCGGCGTCTGCAAAGACGACATTGCGCCCATCTTTCTGGTGTTTCTCGGTTTTGGCAGGGTCTGAGTCGATCCCCATGATTCGCGTTTCATGGGGCGCAAGCCAATCGTAAGCCGCAGTGCCTGTTCGCCCCATGCCCATCACCAGAACCCGTGTAGTACCCAGCGAGATAGGTTGCTCATCAGGATGACGTTTCTGACTCTCGAAACGAACCAGCTTGTGGGCAACATGCTCGTAAATACTGTGGGAAAACCGGTTGAGCGGCGCCGAAAATACAAACGACAGGGAAACCGATATCGCCAGCGGAACCAGCCATTCTGGCAGGGCAACACTGGCGACAATGAGCCCGAATTCACTGTAGTTTGTGAGTGACAGCGAGGTGAGGAAGCTACTGCGAGCCCGCAGGCGGAAAGCCAGCAGCAGGAAGTAGAACAGGATGCCTTTGAGTGGCAAGAGCAAGGCTGCTACTGCCGCAAAGATCAGAGCCTGCTGGTCTGGCAGGCCGTCAATGCCGATCTGCAGGAAAAAACCGACCAGGAAGATTTCTTTCACGCTCCAAAGGGACTTGGCCAGTTCCTGGGAACGGGGATGGTTGGCCAGCATGGCACCGAACACCAATGCACCCAATTCCGAGCTCAGACCCACGGCCTCAAACCCAAGGCCACCAACCACCAGGGCCAGCAGAAGCCCGAGCAGTACCAGCAGTTCGTCGTGCCCGCTGGCATCCAGCAGCCTGTAAAGCAGCGGCCTGAGCAACGGAAGGCCGAATACAATGACGGCCCATTCTGAGGGGGTTTTGCCGGCCGCGAGACTCATCACCACCAGTGCAATCAGATCCTGCATAATCAATATGCCAATAGCGACCCGGCCGTGGAAGGCTCTGAGTTCCCGTTTGCTTTCCAGTACCTTGGCGGCCAGTACGGTGCTGGAAAAGGACAGGGCGATCGCCAGCATCAGGGCCGTTGTCCAGTCCAGGTCAAAAATCAGGTAGAGGCCGGGGGCAAACACCACACAGGTAATCGCAAAGTGGAGCAGACTGCCGCCGATGACTTCCGGGCTGACAATGGAGCGTAGCTTCAGCTTCAGGCCGACTGTAAACAAGAGCAGCAAAACGCCAAGATGAGCAATGTGGGCCAGTACATCGGTGGGCTCTGCAGTGATGCTGGTAGTTGCGCTGAGGCCGCTGAGCACAAAGCCGGCGGCCAGATAGCCCACCAGCGGCGGCAAACCGATTCCCTTGACGAGAAGGCCGATAACAAAGGCAAAACTTATCCAGATGGCTTCAGGCATGGGCGAATCTTCTGACGACGGAATCCAAAGCTCTGAAGCCTACCTTTTTTTCGGGCTTAGCTGTAGTGGCGAATGGTTTCAGGGCTGCCGGTCGGCAAGAAAGTCCCGGAACAGGGCTGCCGATTCCTCCGGCGCCTCCACCATCGGCGCGTGGCCGATATCATCGAGAATGGCCTTGCGCGCGTTCGGGATAGCCTCAACAAAGACATCGGCATTGCGATAGTCAATTACCCGGTCGAGTTTGCCCCAGACCACCAGAACCGGCGCCTGGATGTTGGTGATGGCGTTGCGGAAATCCGGCTCGAAGCCGGTGTCTCGGATGGCCCGGAAAATGACTTCGTTGACTTCCCGGTTGGCGATGGCCTTTTCTTCCATCACGTCAAAGATCGGCCAGGGCACGAAAGGGCGTTTTTCCAGAGCGAAGTCCAGCAGGCGGTCGAAATCGCCTTCCCGTTTCGGGATGAGCGGGTTGTCGCCATCCATGACCAGGTCCACCAGCTCACTTTCATATTCGAAGATACCGGCAGGGTCGAACAGTACGGCTGTGTGAACCTGTTCTGGATGGGTGGCAGCGTAGAGGGCAGTGATGGCGCCGCCCATGGAGTTGCCCATCATGTGGAAGCGTTCCACCCCGAGCTCCTTCAGTATCTGGTGGACGTAATCTACCTGATCCTCAAAACGGTAGCCGATGTCCAGGGGTTTACTGCTGTCGCCATGGCCTGGCAGATCGAGGGCATAGATGTTGAACTCACCCTGGAACTCTTTGGCCAGACGGGTCCAGTTATCCTTGTTGGCGCCGAAGCCGTGAATCAGCACCAGGGTGTCGCCATCGACCGGTTCTTCACTGCGAAGGTAGGCAATGTCCAGATCGCCAACGGTGACCTGTGCGGCCTTCAGGCCGGCGCTTGAGCGTTCCCAGCCTATGGCGTTTTCGTAGATGCTCTGGCGGGAGCAGGCGCTGACCAGCAGGGTAACGGTCAGCAGCAGGAACAGCTTCAGGTGAGTGCGGCGCACAGGGAACTCCTTTTCGTTATGGCTATTATTGAATGCCAACACTAACCCATAAAAAAGCCCGGTCAATGACCGGGCTGACGCTGTTACTCGGCGAGCCGGAGCCTCAGCTCTGCTCCCGGGCAATGGCCCGGTAGGCAATGTCGTTGCGGTAGAACATGCCGTTCCAGCTGATTTTCTTTGCCAGCTCATAGGCCCGTTGCTGGGCTTCGGTGACGGTGTTGCCCAGAGCGGTAGCGCAGAGCACGCGGCCCCCGGCAGTGACGACATCGTCGCCGTTGAGTTTGGTGCCGGCGTGGAAGACCTTCTCACCTTCTGTTTCACCGTCCGGCAGGCCGGAGATGGCATCGCCCTTGTCGTAGCTGCCGGGATAGCCACCGGCAGCGAGTACGATGCCGACAGAGGCGCGTTCATCCCACTCGGAATCGCACGCGTCCAGCTTGCCATCCACGGCGGCCTGGCACAGTTCCACCAGGTCGGACTTCATGCGCAGCATGATCGGCTGGGTTTCCGGATCGCCAAAGCGGCAGTTGAACTCAATGACCTTGGGGGCACCGCTGGTATCGATCATCAGGCCGGCGTACAGGAAACCCTTGTACGAATGGCCTTCCGCCGCCATGCCGTTGACCGTGGGGTAGATCACCTCGTCCATGATCCGCTGGTGCACATCGGCAGTGACCACCGGGGCGGGAGAATAAGCTCCCATGCCACCGGTGTTGGGGCCGGTGTCGCCGTCGCCTACGCGCTTGTGGTCCTGGGACGTGGCCATGGCCAGTACGTTCTTGCCGTCGACCATCACGATGAAGGAGGCTTCTTCGCCGTCCAGAAACTCTTCCACCACCACGCGGCTGCCGGCATCGCCAAAGGCGTTGCCTGCGAGCATGTCGCGGATGGCATCTTCGGCTTCTGCCAGGGTCATGGCGACGATTACACCTTTACCGGCAGCCAGGCCGTCGGCTTTAACCACGATGGGTGCGCCTTTTTCACGCACGTAGGCGAGGGCCTCGTCGACATCGGTGAAATTGGCGTAGTCGGCGGTGGGAATCTTCTGGCGGGCCAGGAAGTCCTTGGTGAAGGCCTTGGAGCCTTCCAGCTGGGCGGCGCCAGCGCTGGGACCGAAGATGCGCAGGCCGCGCTCTTCAAACTTGTCCACCACGCCGGCCACCAGCGGGGCCTCCGGGCCAACGATGGTCAAGCCGACGTTGTTCTGCTCGGCGAAGTTGGCCAGGCCGTCCAGGTCCATCACGTCCAGGTCGACGTTTTCCAGATTCGGTTCCCGGGCGGTGCCGGCGTTACCCGGGGCGACAAACACTTTATCCGCTTGCGGTGACTGGGCGGCTTTCCACGCCAGAGCGTGCTCACGTCCGCCACTGCCAATAACCAGAATGTTCATGTGTTACTCCTGAGTTCTTTGATCAGTGACGGAAATGGCGCATGCCGGTGAAGACCATGGCAATGCCATGCTCGTTGGCGGCATCGATCACTTCCTGGTCGCGCATGGAGCCGCCTGGCTGAATCACGGCGGTAATGCCGGCTTCGGCCGCGGCATCGATGCCGTCACGGAACGGGAAGAATGCATCCGACGCCATGACGGAACCCTTCACTTCCAGGTTTTCGTCGGCGGCTTTGATGCCTGCAATCTTGGCGCTGTAGACGCGGCTCATCTGGCCGGCGCCGACGCCGATGGTGCGACCGGCTTTGGCATAGACAATAGCGTTGGATTTAACGTACTTGGCCACTTCCCAGGCGAACAGCAGGTCGTTGAGTTCCTGTTCGGTGGGCTGGCGCTCGGTGACCACTTTCACGTCTTCCATAGCTACCATGCCCAGGTCACGATCCTGCACCAGCAGGCCACCGGTCACCCGCTTGTAGTCCATGGTCTGGGCGCGTTCACCGTCGAATTCGCCGCAGGCCAGCAGGCGTACATTCTTCTTGGCGGCCACAATCTCGACCGCTTCCGGCGCTACGCTCGGGGCAATGATCACTTCCACGAACTGACGGTCCACGATGGCTTTGGCGGTTGCCGCATCCAGTTCCCGGTTAAAGGCGATGATGCCACCAAAGGCGGAGGTGGGGTCGGTGGCAAAGGCCAGGTCGTAGGCCTGCAGGATGTCGGCACCGATGGCCACGCCACAGGGATTGGCGTGCTTGACGATGACGCAGGCCGGGTCGGCGAAGGGTTTGACGCACTCCAGCGCCGCATCGGTGTCGGCCACGTTGTTGTAGCTCAGTTCCTTGCCCTGAAGCTGTTTGGCGGTGGCGACACAGGCTTCCTTCGGGTGGCGCTCGGCGTAGAAGGCAGCGCGCTGGTGCGGGTTCTCGCCGTAACGCATATCCTGAACTTTCACGAACTGGGCATTGAAGGTGCGGGGGAAGTCGGCGTTGTCGTTATCCGGGGTACGCCCGCCCAGATAGTTGGCAATAGCACCGTCGTAGCCGGCGGTGTGCTCGAAGGCCTTCACGGCGAGGTCGAAGCGGGTGCTGTAGGTCAGCTCGCCGTCGTTGTCCGCCAGTTCTTTCAGAACGCGGTTGTAGTCGGATGCGTTCACGACAATGGCAACATCGTTGTGGTTCTTGGCGGCGGCACGGACCATGGTAGGGCCGCCAATGTCGATGTTTTCAATGGCGGTGGCCAGGTCGCAGTCCGGGTTGGCCACGGTGTCCTCGAACGGGTACAGGTTCACCACCACCATGTCGATGGGGTTGATTCCGTGCTCAGCCATGATGGCATCGTCGGTGCCACGACGGCCTAGAATGCCGCCGTGGATTTTCGGGTGCAGGGTTTTGACCCGGCCATCCATCATTTCCGGGAAACCGGTGTAATCGGACACTTCGGTGACCGGTACCTTGTTTTCCTTGAGCAGGCGGAAAGTTCCGCCGGTGGAGAGCAGCTCAACGCCGCGTTCGGTGAGGGCACGGCCGAAATCGACGATGCCGGTTTTATCACTCACGCTGATCAGGGCGCGACGGACGGGGGTGTTTGCCTGGTTTGCCATGGGTCACTTTCTTCGCTGGTCAGATAAGCCGGATTGTAAGCCTGGGTGCAAATAACAAGGGCCTCGCGAACGCATCCGGGAGGCCCTTGTGGGGTCAGGTCTGATTATAGCAGACCGTATTGCTTGAGTTTCTTGCGCAGGGTGCCGCGATTCAGCCCGAGCATGGTGGATGCCTTGGTCTGGTTGTTGCGGGTGTATTTCATCACCTGCTCCAGCAGCGGGGCTTCCACCTCTGACAGTACCAGCTGGTACACGTCGGTTACCGGCGCGCCATCAAGTTGCTCAAAGTAGTTCTTCAGGGCAACTTCTACGCTGTCACGCAGGGTGACGCTGTTGCCGCTGTGGTTTACCGTGTGCAACTGATGCAGATCATCGTTGGCCGGGGTGCTTAGGGATTGATTTGCCAAAGTCTCAGCGGTCATGCTGCGAATACCTCTTCATTTCGTAAGCCTGCAAAATACTGTGCGATGCTGTCTTTCTGCTCCAGCGCATCATCGATGGCGTTGAAGCGTTGTCGGAACTGTTTGCTGTCATCATGGGACTGCAGATACCAGCCCACGTGTTTTCTGGCGATACGCACGCCCATCAATTCGCCGTAGAAACGGTGCAGTTCTTCCAGGTGCCCGGCGAGAATGCGCTCCACTTCATCCATGGGCGGTTGCGGCAGGTGTTCTCCGGTTTCCAGATAATGAAGTATCTCCCGGAAAATCCAGGGCCGGCCCTGGGCACCCCGGCCAATCAGCAAGCCGTCGGCACCGGTATGGCTGAGTACCTGCCGGGCCTTCTCCGGCGTGGTAATGTCGCCGTTGGCGAACACCGGTATGCCAACGCTGGCCTTGACCTGAGCGATGGTGTCGTACTCCGCGTCGCCGTTGTATTTGTCCGCGCGGGTGCGGCCGTGTACGGCCAGAGCCTGAATGCCGGCATCTTCCGCCATCCTGGCGATGACCGGGGCATTGCGGTTGTCTCTGTCCCAGCCGGTTCGCATTTTCAGGGTCACCGGCACATCTACCGCCTTCACCACGGCTTCCAGAATTTCCCGCACCAGCTTCTCGTCTTTCATCAGGGCCGAACCGGCGGCCTTGTTGCAGACTTTCTTGGCGGGACATCCCATGTTGATGTCGATGATCTGAGCACCGAATTCAGCGTTTTGCCGGGCGGCATCGGCCAGCATTTCGGGGTCGCCGCCAGCGATCTGGACCGATCTGGGCTCCGGTTCGCCTTCGTGATTCAGGCGAGTCCGGGATTTACGCGTATGCCAGAGCTTGCTGTCCGCTATGACCATTTCCGATACCGCCAGCCCGGCCCCCATTCGCCGACATAACAGCCGGAAAGGGCGATCGGTTACACCGGCCATGGGTGCAACAATCAGTGGGTTGGGCAGGGTGTACGGCCCGATTTTTGCCGTTGGCAGCATGATCTGAGTCCGTGTCACAGCGGGTTAAGCAAAATTCGGCTGGAGCGGCTGTTCAATTTCTGACCGCTCCGGTCTCCGAAGGGCGGTAATGATACCGCCGGGGGCAAGCTGATTGAAGGGGCGAAAGCGTTAAAAAATTGATTATTTTTCGCGCTTTCTGGTTGACTTTTGCGCTGTCAACTGTCGGCCCGCAGGCTATTGATTGGCGTCAAGGTGCCCAGGAGCGAAAGCTCAGATTGTAGTTGACGGCATCCCGCCCGGGGTCGCGTATCCGGATGGCGATCCGCACTGGCGTCTCCACCGGCATACTGGCAAGTTCTGCGGCCTCACCGGCCAGGTACTCTTCCGGTGTAAAGGTGCTTTGGGCCACCACATCGCCATTGAGGTTGGAGAAGGTCAGTGCGATGGCGGGGAATGGCTGCTCGAAGCCCGCGCGGTTGAGGATCACGGCATCGACAATGAGTTGATCCCGGTTCTCCGGGTCTGTGCGCACCACCAGCTTACGGCTCTGGATAGCCTCGACATTCACCAGGGGTTTGAGTTCACACCCGGCAATTTCGCAGCCCTTCTCGTAGAACGGGCGCAGCTGGGGAATGGCGGAAAGCCGGTCAAACTGGTACCAGGTAACCTGGGCAATCAGCACGCCCAGCAGGGCCACTACCGCCAGTACCCAGAACACGGTTCTGAGCCGGCCGCCGCCGTTCCCGATGGAGACCGGGTCGCGCCGCAGGTCATGGTAGAGGGTGTCTGGTGCCGCTTGCTTGCGGGTACGGCTGACAATCGGGTCGCCCACACGATCGTCATCTGCCAGGCTGAGGTCCGTGATATCCGGTTCCGTGGACGGCTCCGCTGAAGTGACCTCGTTGGCGGGCAGGGTTGTTTCATTGGACTCGCTGTCCTCACGGCGCAGCGGCTCCGGCCGTGTTTCGGCAGCAGGGGGCGTCTGAAGCGATGCCTGTTCCGGTTCGGGCTGCGGCTGGGCAGGACGCTGAGGCTTCGCTGATTCTGGCTGAGCCGATGGCTTGGCGGGCTCGTCGTCGTTGAGCATGGCCTCGGCCCAGCTCTCGTCGATATTCTGGTTTTCCGGCGTCAGGTCGTCGTCGCTGAAGCTGGATTCCTCGGGCTCGTCGAAATTGCGGAAGCTGTCGCTGAGCTCATCATCTGAGAACGTCAGTTTGCTGCCGGCATAGCGGCCTTCGGTGGCATCTTCCTCGGGGTTGTCCGCAAAGATCAGTTCCTCTTCATCGTCGAACCGGCCGGGCTTTGCTGCTTCGGTTTCAGGAGCGGATTTCGAGGGTGGCTGGCTGGTCCCGGCTTTATCCTTGCCGGAGACCACCTGATGTTCGACCGCATTGAAAATCTTCATGCAGTTCCCGCAGCGTACCTTGCCCCTGGCGACGCTCAGCTGTTCGTCTGTTACCCGAAAACGGGTTTCGCAGTTGGGGCATTGGGTCTGCAGGCTGCTCTGGGTCATGCTTCGTTCCTGAAAGCTCGATCTCTGGTCGATCACTACGATGGAGGCAGTTTAGACATAAACGCCTGTGTCGTCATCCGTCCTTGCGCCGTCCTGTGAGGCGTATCCAGTCTTCTTTCTGTTCCGGCTCGTCCATAATGAACCAGGGCTCATAGGCTTCCATCACGTCACGGGCCTGATTGAACAGGATGCCGGACAGTACCAGATCCCCGCCGGGCCTGGTCAGTTCGGCCAGTCTCGGTGCCAGGCCGATCAGCGGCTGGGCAAGGATATTGGCCAACATGATATCGGCTCGGGTGTCCGGATCGTTGCCGGGCAGGTACAAATCCAGGCGGTTATCTTCAACGCCATTCCGGCGGGCGTTGTCACGGCTGGCTTCCAGGGCTTGGGGATCGGTATCGACGCCAACGACATGTTCTGCCCCCAGTAACAGGGCGGCCAGGCCCAGAATGCCGGAGCCACAACCGTAGTCGGTCACTTGCTTGCCCGCGACATCCTGGCCGTCAAGCCATTCCAGGCACAGCGCGGTGGTCGGGTGGGTGCCGGTGCCGAAAGCCAGGCCGGGGTCGAGCAACAGGTTGGCGGCGTCCGGGTCTGGCGCCTCGTGCCAGCTGGGCACAATCCACAGGCGTTCACCGAACTGCAGCGGGTGGAAGTCGTCCATCCAGGCCCGCTCCCAGTCCTTGTCTTCCACCAGGGTAACGTCAATGTCGGCCAAAGACTGTTGGGTCTGCTGGTGCCAGGCGTCGCGAATCTCCGCCAGTAACTGTTCGATATTGCGATCAGACTGGAACAGGCCAGTGACGGTGGTCTGGCTCCAGAGGGGGGTGGTGCCCGGGTCGGGCTCGTACAGCGGCTGGTCGGCGGCGTCTTCCATGGAAACGGCGTCGGCGCCCATTTCCATTAACAGATCTTCCAGCTGATCCGCAGTGTCCGGATCAGCTGGAATCTGGAGTTGTATCCAGGGCATGGTTAATCCCGCATCAGTTTCTCAAGGTAGTGGATGGTGAAGTCTACCTGTTTAAAGCCACCATCGCGTACCAGTTTTCGATGCAGGGGTTGGTTGGTCTTGATGCCCTCGACCAGCATTTCGTCCAGCGCATTCTTCATGCGCCGGCGGGCGATCTCCCGGTCGTCGCCCCAGGTGATCAGTTTGGCCACCAGGGAATCGTAGTACGGCGGTACGGTGTAGCCGCTGTACAGGTGGGAATCCACGCGGATGCCGTTGCCGCCAGGAGCGTGGAAATGACTGATCTTGCCAGGGCTGGGAACGAAGGTTTTCGGGTCTTCGGCGTTGATCCGGCATTCAATGGCATGGCCGGAAATGTGGATCTGGTCCTGGCTGTATTGCAGTGGCAGACCGCTGGCAATACGCAGCTGCTCGCGCACAATGTCCACACCAGTGACCATCTCAGAGACCGGATGCTCAACCTGTACCCGCGTGTTCATTTCAATGAAGTAGAACTCGCCGTCCTGATACAGGAATTCGAAGGTGCCGGCGCCGACGTAGCCGATTTCCTTGCAGGCATCCACGCAGGCCTTGAGCGTTCGCTCGCGGGATTCCTGGTTGATGTTTGGCGCCGGCGCTTCTTCAATGACCTTCTGGTTGCGGCGCTGCATGGAGCAGTCCCGGTCACCCAGATGGATGACGTTGCCGTGCATGTCGGCCAGAACCTGGACTTCCACGTGGCGTGGGGTTTCCAGGAACTTCTCCAGATACACGGTGGGATCGCCGAAGGCATTCTTGGCTTCGCTCTGGGTGATCTGTACTGCTTTCAGCAGGGCGGCTTCAGAGTGCACCACCTGCATGCCTCGGCCACCACCACCAGAGGCCGCCTTGATCATCACCGGGTAGCCAATCTGCTTCGCCAGCTTGAGGGTGCGTTCGTCGTCGTCCGTTAGCGGGCCGTCGGAGCCGGGAACGGTGGGTACGCCGGCCTTTTTCATGGCTTCGATGGCGGACACCTTGTTACCCATCAGGCGGATGGTCTCTGCACGGGGGCCGATAAAGCGGAAACCGCTTTTTTCGACCTGCTCCGCGAAGTCGGCATTCTCGGCCAGGAAACCGTAACCCGGGTGAATGCCCACGGAATCGGTCACTTCAGCGGCGCTGATGATGGTCGGGATATTGAGGTAGCTGTCTGTGGCACTGTTCGGGCCAATGCAGACAGATTCGTCGGCAAGGCGAACGTGCATCAGGTCGCGGTCTACCTGGGAATGTACCGCCACCGTTTTGATGCCCAGCTCCTTGCACGCACGGAGAATACGCAGGGCGATTTCACCGCGGTTTGCGATCAGAACTTTTTCTAACATGGCCATGGTTAGCAATCACCGAATTCAGGAAATGACGACCAGGGGCTGGTCAAACTCAACCGGCTGGCCATTCTCGACCAGGATTTCGGTAACGGTACCGGCCTTGTCGGCTTCGATCTGGTTCATCATCTTCATGGCTTCAACGATGCAGATCACGTCGCCCACGTTAACTTTCTGGCCCACTTCAACAAAGGAGCTGGCGGTGGGGGACGGCGCACGGTAGAAGGTACCAACCATCGGGGATTTCACGGCGTGGCCGGAGAGCGCTGCTGGGGCTGAAGATTCCGCAGCCGGAGCGGCTTCAGCCGCAGGTGCCGGAGCTGGGGCAGCCTGGGGGGCTGGTGCCGCGTAATGGCTGACGTAATGTCCACCGGCGGCGGGCTCGCGACGGCGGGAAATGCGAACCGAATCGTCGCCTTCCTGGATCTCCAGTTCTTCGACGTCTGATTCCTCAAGGAGCTCAATGAGTTTCTTGATTTTGCGAATATCCATAACTGTTCCAGTCCCGTTTCTGTGTTCTATCGGTGAATTCGTTGCAGGGCTGCCTTCAGGGCGAGATCGTAGCCCTGGCTGCCCAGCCCGCAGATAACGCCTTCGGCGATATCTGAAAAATAAGAGTGATGGCGGAAAGGTTCCCGCGCATGCACGTTTGAAAGATGCACTTCAATAAAGGGAATGCCCGACGCCAGCATGGCATCCCGAAGGGCCACGCTGGTGTGGGTGAAGGCGGCGGGATTGATGATGATGAAATCCACCCCTTCAGCCCTGGCTTCATGCACTCTTTCTATCAATTCATATTCCGCGTTTGACTGCAGGTGTAACAGATGATGGCCTTTCTCAGCCGCCTTGCTGCGCAAGCGGTCGTCTATATCGGCCAGGGTTTCGTGGCCATAGACCTCGGGCTCTCGGGTTCCGAGCATATTCAGGTTCGGGCCGTGGAGCACAAGAATGGTCGACATGGTTCTGTCTGCCTTGATGGTTTTTTAACAGGATCGCCGAAGATGACGGCACGTTACCCCAATGGTGCGTGCTTGTTATCCCCAGATCAACACTTTTTGACAATCCTGCCGGTTGTCCATTGCTCTGAAAAGGTTACACAGCAACCTGCTGTCACGCGATGACATTTCGTTGATGACAATCATTGTTGATCATGGCGGTGAATGTCGGTATTCGACATTGGTTTCATGGGCCGGGCGATTGCCCGGCCCGGAAGGTCAGGTCTCAGCCAGGGTCACGCAGTTGCGGCCGTGCTCCTTGGAGGTATACAGGGCGCGGTCTGCGCGCTCGCACAGGGCCTGGGCGGTTTCACCCTGCCAGTCGGCAATACCGCAACTGAAGGTGACATTGAATTCCCGGTCGCCGGCCTGCTGGGTGAGCTCGGAGAAGCGCTCACGAATTTCGTTGAGGACATTGCGGGCATCGCCCGGGCGGGTGTTCGGCAGGATGATGGCGAACTCTTCTCCACCGTAGCGGCCAATATGATCGGTCTTGCGCAGACGTTGTTTCAGGAACATGGACAGGCTGCGCAGAATCCGGTCGCCAATCGGGTGGCCAAAGGTGTCGTTTACCTTCTTGAAGAAGTCGATATCGATCATGGCAAAGCACATGGGCTGATCTTTCTGGCGCGCACGCACGATTTCCTGCTCCAGCAGGTGCAGGGTGTGGGTGTGATTGAACAGGCCGGTCAGGCTGTCGCGGATCATCAGTGCCAGCAGTGAGCGGGCCCGCCGACCCCGGTTGTGCAGGGTCGCAATCAGGTGCTTGGGATCGATGGGCTTGGTCAGGAAGTCGTCACCGCCCAGGCTCATGGCGTGCAGCTGTTTGCTGACGTCCTCTTCCGCCGACAGGTAAATGATGGGAACACTGTGAAAGCGATCCTGCTGGCGGATGACACGGGCAATCTCCATGCCGGTGCAGCCGGGCATGTACATGTCCAGGATGATGATTTCCGGCGAGAACTCCTCCAGGGCATGAATGATCTGCATCGGGTCGGTGATGATGTGAGCGGTCATTCCCGCCTTTTTCAATACCGTTTCCATGTATTTGGCCTGGGCCCTGGAATCGTCCAGGACCAGAACCTTGTAGGGCTCGACAGTGTTGCCGTGGGTATAGGTTTCGATCTTTTCTATCAGTTGGCCGGGGTCCACCGCCGGGTAGAAGAACTCCTCCCCGCCGCAGCGGGAGGCGCGCAGCCGGGTTTCAATGCTGCCGTCCTCGTCGCTGACAAAAATGATGGGGATCGGAGTGTCGTGTTGCTCCTGCAGCTGTTCCACGGTCGCAATGCCGTCATTATCTCTGCCGCCGAAGCTGACATCCATCAGGATGGTTTCCGGTTTGCTGAGCGCACAGGCCTCAATCAGGTCTGCTGATGCGCTGAAGGCGGAAGCGCGAAAACCGAAAAATTCCAGTTGCCGGATCAGTCGTGAGGCCATCTCTTCGTTCGACAGGGCAATATAAACTGGTGTTCGACGATACTGCTGGGGCGCGCTGGAGGTGTCCTGGTCGGTGCGACGCTGGGTGGATAGGCGCAGATTCTCGGTGGCATCTTCCAGTGCCTTGGCTTTGGCATCGTCCAGGGGGGTGTCCTGATGCCAGTCCGTCAACAGGGACAGGATCAGCTCGCCGGCAGCCGCGTGGCTGTCCATCTCGAAACGCCGGGCATAACGAACGAGTTTGTCGGCTGCGGCAATCAGATCGTCCCGATGGGCTGGCGCCTGACTGCGGTCGTCGCGGATTTTCTGCCAGGTATCAAGCACCACCCGGGCCTGGGTGGTGACACGGCGGGCGAAATGCTGCCTGAGTTTCTCTTTCTGGCTCTCGTCGTTCATGGTGCTCCGGCCTGTCTGTCCAATTGTTGATCGCGATATCCGTCTGCGCGAATTTTTGCCATTTATGAGTTATACAGAGGCTTTATGGTCCTTGTGTAGAGTCTATAGTGTTTAATGTTGTGGGCGTAGGTTGCGCTATGTAAATGTTTGTCAACTCTGCGGCCCGGGTCACAGCTAACCTGATACTCGTTTCTCTGATGGAGCCCCGATGTGATGGCAGGGATGCTCGACAACTTTTATAACCGCAGGCAGCGAGGGGAAATTACCTTGCAGACCTTGCTGTTGCTATTCGCCGGCACTCTGCTGACGCTCACGCTGGTGGTTGCGTTCGTGACCAGCTATGGCTATTTCCGGGGCTATGTTGCCGATCAACTGTCCGCTCATGCCCGCGATGGTGCCACCGCAACCGGGCTTTCACTGTCCAATGCCATTGACGGTTCTGATCCGGTGGCCTCGGCGTCACTGATTGATGCGGTATTCGACAGTGGTCGTTACCTGGCTGTCGAATATCTGGGGCACGATGGTGAGATGATTGCCGGTCGGCGCATGCCGCTGCAGGCTAACCGCGCGCCAGAGTGGTTTGTTTCCCTGGCGGCATTGCCCTTGCCGGTAGCGGAAGCGGAGGTGGTCAGGGGCTGGAGCCGGTTGGGCAAGGTGCGGGTGGTGAGTCATCCCGGGCGGGCCTACGACGACCTCTGGCATATTTCTCTGGGGCTGCTGCTATCCGCCCTGGTGATCGCCACTGGTGGCTTGCTGGGGCTGTTTCTGTTACTCCGGAGGACTTTGAGGCCCTTGAAAGAGGTCGAGGCCCAGGCCCGGGCGCTTGGCCAGCGGGATTTCCGGAAGCGAGTGAGTATTCGCTCCACCCGGGAGCTGAACCGGGTGACAGAGGCTATGAACCAGATGGCGGATGACCTGGGTCAGTTATTCGAGGGGCAGGGCAAGCTTATCCAGCACTTGCGGCGCGTGAACAATGAAGATCCGGTGACCGGGTTGGCAAGCCGCAGCGCCTTTGACCAGCGCATGAAGGTGGAAGTGGAATCGGAAGAAAAATCGGCGCCCGGTGTTCTGATCATGCTCCAGCTGGCCTACTTCGCGGATTACAATCTGGCCTATGGCCGGGACGAGGGGGACCGATTGCTGCGTCAGGTTGCTGCCGGTATCCGTGCCTTTGTTGCCCGCCATGCTGAATCCTTCGCCGGGCGCAGAACCGGCGCGGAATTCGCCGTGTTTGTGCCCGGGGCTTCGGCAGCGGATGTGCGTATCTGGGCCGAGCAGCTGGTGCAGGAGTTGGATGGCATTTACTCCGATCTTTCCGCCCCGATGGATGCCCATGTGCATGCGGGCCTGGCTGTGGCGAGGCCTGATGAAGGTGTCAGAGCCTTGTTGGCCGCCGCGGATGAAGCCCTCCGGGCCGCCCAGCAACGAGAGGAGTCCTGCAGCCTGTTGCTTCCCGATTCCGGTGTTGAGAACCATCATAATATGGAGACCTGGCGCACCATTATTGCTCAGGCGATTCGGGAAGATAACCTGTCGCTCTGGCTCCAGCCAATGGTGCATGGTAACGATCAGTCACTGGTCCATTATCAGGTGTTCTCCCGTATTGATACCGCAGAGGGTGCTCTGAAAGCCGGGTTGTACGTGCCTGTGGCAGAACGCCTGGGGTTGTTGGCAGACATCGACCGAATGCTGATTGCCCGCGCGCTGGAGTGTCTTGAACGTCATCCGGAACGCGCGCTGGCGGTCTCACTGGGTAGCAGTTCGGTAGCCAGCAAGGACTTTCGAGACAATCTGGTGGCCATGCTTGCTCAGGCTGGGGGCGTAGCTGCTCGTTTGTGGGTGGGCATTGCGGAAGTGACCATTCACCACCACCGCAAAGCGGTCAGTGCCCTGGTGCGGGAGTTGTCTCGCCTCGGGGTGCCGGTATTGGTGGACCGGTTCGGCGTGGGCGGTGTGCCGTTCAGTTATCTCAAGCGGTTGCCGTTCAGGGCCGTTCGGATTGATCACAGCTTCATCCACAACCTGGACCGTCATGATGAAAACCGGTTCTGGCTGGAGTCGGTTGTGGGTATTGCCCATAGTCGGGGGGTGAAGGTGTACGCTACGGGAGTAGAAACCGCGGCGGAATACTCGGTACTCTGTAGACTGGGTATTGACGGCGCCATGGGCTACCATCTTGGCAGACCATTTGCCGCAGACACGTAATCAACAGGAGATCAGGAGTCTTATGCCTGGCAAGATCAGACAGTACTTCAGGGACAAGAAAGACGATGTGCAGGATTACACCGGCGGTAGCGGTGTTATTGGCAAGTTGGTGGTTGCCTTGCTGGTGGTCTACCTGCTGATTGCGATGGTTCTGGGTATCTACTGGAGCAGTGAGCCAGATACCTTTTCTGTACGTGATCACACCCGTACGCTGGCAAGCACCATGGATAGGGAGCCGGTGACCGGTTTTGCCTCCACCGCCACCATGATCCGTATTGCCGAGACCCTGCTGGATAAGCCCGGCGGTTATATTTCCAACGACATCGCGCCTCCCGGTCTGTGGATGGACAATATGCCGAACTGGGAATATGGCGTGCTGGTCCAGTTGCGGGATCTTTCCCGGGCGATGCGTAAGGATATCAGTCGTTCCCAGAGCCAGTCAGCGGAAGACCCGGATCTGACCATTGCCGAGCCCCAGTTCCACTTTGACAGTGAAAGCTGGGCCATTCCATCGACCGAGAACGAGTACCGGCGTGGTATCAATGCGCTCAAGCGCTATCTGAATCGCCTGTCCGATCCGGCCCAGGCGGACGCCCAGTTTTTTGCCCGGGCGGATAACCTGAACAACTGGCTGGCGGATCTGGAAACCCGGTTGGGTAGCCTGTCCCGCACGCTCAGCGAAAGCGTGGGCAAGGCGTCGGTGTCGGATGCCGTGGCTAATCTGAATCCGGATGATCCTCTGGCGGAAGAGACCGGTGGCGAGGATGTCAAAACCTCGTGGACCAAAATTGATGATGTCTTTTACGAGGCGCGAGGCAGTGCCTGGGCGTTGCTGCATATTTTCCGGGCGGTGGAAGTGGACTTCCGGAAGGTGTTGCAGGACAAGAACGCCATGGCGAGCGTAAAGCAGATCATTATCGAACTGGAGGGCACCCAGGCTTCCATGTGGAGTCCGGTGATTCTCAATGGCAGTGGTTTCGGTGTGCTGGCCAACCATTCGTTGACCATGGCGGCTTATCTGTCACGGGCGAATGCTGCGATCAGTGATATGCGGGACCTGTTGTCGCGGGGCTGATAAGCGCCGTTGTCTGAGCTTTGGCTCAGTGTCTAGTCCTGAAATAGGTTGACACCTATTTCTATTGAAACGCCCGGTGCACCGCATCGGGTGTTTTGTATTTCAAGGCAAGATGTGGTCGCCTTGTGTTATAGGTCTGAACGGACTGATCGACCATCTTTTGAGCTTCTGCAAGGTCTTTGGGGCGCGCCAGCAATAACTCCGTTTTTAGGATGCCGTTAACCCTCTCGGCCAGTGCATTTTGATAACAGTCATAGCCATCGGTCATTGAACAACGAATGCCGTGTTTGGCATGCAGCTGTTGGTATGCCATGGAGCAGTACTGGATTCCCCGATCCGAGTGATGAACGAGTTCTCCAGAGAGTTTCCTTCCCTTCAATGCCTTACGCATAGCTTGTATCACAGAATCCGTATGAAGGGTGTCATGGACATGGTAGCCCACGATTTTGCGAGAGAAAGCATCCGTAATCAGGCTGAGATAGGCCAAGCCCTGGTGAGTAGGTAAGTAGGTAATATCTGCCACCCAGACCTGCTCAGGCGCGGCTGGCACAACCTGCTCCGGACCCGGCTTAATAAGGTTGGGATGACAGCGAAAGTGGTGATGGCTATGCGTGGTTTTATGATAGGCCCGCTTTCGGGGAACCAGTTGTCGGTGTGCTCTTAGGAGGTCGAATAGTCGGTCCCGGCCCATGCGCAAAGGGGCATTCAGTTTCAGTAGCGAATGCAGTTTGCGGGTTCCCAGCCGAGGCTGATGCAGGCGCTCTTCCCGTACAAAGTCCAGCACCAAGAGATTGTGCGCCTTACGAGCCGCATCCGCTTTGAAGTACTGATAATAGGCCTGACGGGAAAAACCTAGATATCGGCAAGCCCGACTAACGTTCAGGCCTTGGATTTGTCTTTGTGCGAGGACTTGCCGGACCGCTTTTTTACAACGCGACAGCCATAGTCTTTTTGAAGCACATCCACAACGGATTCAAAGAATTGCGCTTTCTGGTTGGCCTCATCTAGCTGCTGCTCCAGCTCTTTGATGCGCTGCTCTGGTGTAAGTGGAAGATCCGATTTGTTCATCGCAGCCCCCTTGCGTACCAAGAGCATGGCCGCCGGGCTCCAATCCTGCTGACCATGCTTACGTAACCACGTTAGCACCGTCGAGCGTCCCTGGATACCATATCGTTCCTGGGCTTGCTTGTAAGTCATCTCGCCTTTTTCAACCTGGCCTACCACCGCCAATTTAAAGGCCAGGGAATAATCTCGCTGACTCCTCCGCCTCTTCGTGTTCATAACACCCTCCACAATTTCCAGTGAGAAGGTGTAAACCTTATTCAGGACGGGTCACAGGCACAAAAAAAGCCGGGCAGTCGTTAGACTTGCCCGGCTTTTTTATGTTCGAAGCGTGATCAGCCCTTGTAGGCGTTGATGGCGTCTTCGATAGCTTTCTTGGCGGCTGCAGCGTTGTCCCAGCCCTGCACTTTCACCCACTTGCCGGGCTCCAGAGTCTTGTAGTTCTCGAAGAAGTGACGGATCTGATCACGCAGCAGTTCCGGCAGGTCTTCGATTTCACGAACGTTGTGGTAGGTCTGGGTCAGCTTGTCGTGGGGCACGGCCACCAGTTTGGCATCACCACCGGCTTCGTCTTCCATGTTCAGTACGCCTACCGGGCGGCAACGAATAACCGAGCCAGCCTGCACCGGGTACGGGGTGACCACCAGGACGTCCAGTGGGTCGCCGTCGTCGGCCAGGGTGTGGGGGATGAAGCCGTAGTTGGCCGGGTAGAACATCGGAGTGGCCATGAAGCGGTCAACCAGCAGGGCGCCCATGTCCTTGTCCAGTTCGTACTTGACCGGAGAGCTGTTGGCCGGGATTTCGATGGCAACGTAGATGTCTTCTGGCGGGTTCTTGCCAGCGGGGATGTTGTCGAATTGCATGTGCGATCCTTCCTGGTACGTTAGGGTTCGTTTAACTGCGTTTAAAAAGTGGGCGCAATTATACGGAAGTCTCTTGCCATTCGAAACTAAACCTTGGTCGGTCCGAAAATAAACGAAATGCAATCTTTCGGGAATTTGATTGATCCTGGTGAACTGCTAATCTTGAGCAAGTTTTGATCGCCATTGAGCTCGATGAATCATGGCTTTATGTTTCATCAGGAAGAAGCTTGAATCAAGCAAAGGATGCACGGAATGCAAATTGGAAACGGACTCCAGTTTTCCTTGACGATTGGTGAACAGCCAGTCGACCTCTTTAAGGTTTTCGATTTCGAAGTGCGGGAAGCCTTGTCTGAGATTTTTTCTCTCACCATCAGCGCATTCAGCCAACAGTCAGGTATAGCTGCAGCCGACTTGCTTGAGCAGGAAGCCGAGTTGAGTGTCTTCCAGGACGGCGAGTTGCTTAGCCGGTTCCGTGGAGTGGTTGCAGAATTTGGCCGAGGTTCTGCGGGCCACCGGAGAACCGCTTATCGCCTCACTGTCCGCTCGCCTATCTGGAGGCTGGGGCTAGGGCGAAACAGCCGGATTTCTCAGCACCAGACGCCGGAACAGATCATTGGCGCTATGCTCGAGGAGCGCGGCATCACCGGTACTCGCTTCAATCTACTGCGCACGCCGGAAGAGCGGGAGTATTGTGTTCAGTATCGGGAGTCGGATCTGGCGTTTATTCAGCGACTGGCTGCAGAAGAAGGCTGGCACTATCGTGCTGAGCATGGCTCCGATGGCACCGAACTGATCCTGGCGGATCATCACCGCGAGGCGTTAGCGCTGCCTTCCGCTCTCTATAACGCAACGGCGGGTGGGGGCTCCAGGCAGCAGTGTGTGTTCGCCTTTGATACCCTGGATCGTGTCAGCGTTGCAGGGGTCGCCATGAAAGACTACACCTTCACGAATCCCGCCTACGGGCTGGATCACCTGGAGGTAGCTTCGGACCTCTCGAAACAGCGCCCGGATTATGAACATTTCGATTATCCGGGGCGGTATAAACAGGATGCGTCTGGCGCCCCATTTGCCAAGGCCCGCCTTGAGTCTCTGCGGAGCAATGCCTGCACCGCATCGGGCAAGAGTAACCGACCGGATTTCACTGCTGGCGGTCGGGTTGGTCTTGAGGGGCATTTCGATGATGCGGTCAATGGGGACTGGCTGTTGACCGAAGTGGTTCACCGAGGGGTTCAACCGCAGGCCTTGGAGGAGGATGCCGGCCAGGAGCCAACCACCTATACCAATGAGTTCAGCGCGGTTCCGGCCACCGTGAACTGGTGCCCGCCAAGCGACAACTGCCGCCCAATCATGGATGGGCCTCAAATAGCTCGAGTCACTGGACCTGAAGGCGAAGAAATCTATTGCGATCGCTATGGACGGGTTAAAGTGATTTTTCCCTGGGACCGGTATGGCCAGGACAACGAGCACAGCAGCGCCTGGTTACGGGTAAGCCAGGGTTGGGCTGGCGGGCAGTACGGTGTGGTGGCGCTGCCGCGGGTGGGGCATGAGGTCATCGTGAGCTTTCTGGATGGTGACCCGGATCAGCCTATTATTACAGGGCGAACCTATCATGCCACCAATATGCCGCCGTATAGCTTGCCCACCAACAGAACCAAAACGGTCCTCCGCACCCAAACCCACCAGGGTGGTGGTTACAACGAACTCAGCTTTGAGGACGAAAAAGACAAGCAGCTCGTTTATCTGAGGGCCCAGAAAGATCACGAGCTGGAGATATACAACAACCAGACCTGTTCCGTTGGTAATGATCGTGAAAAACACATCGGCAACGACCAGCGCCTGAACGTAACCCGTGACGAGCAGATAGATATTGGCCGCGACCAGAAAACCACCATTGGCCAGGATCAGACTCTGGATGTTACCCGTGATCGGTTTACCAACGTTGGCCGCCACTACCGCCTGGAAGTGACCGATCGCCGGCACGAATACAGCCATACCAATCATGACCTGGAAGTGGGTGGCCACTACACCCAGAAAGTGCAGGGCAAGGTATTGGTAGAGGCTGGTGAGAGCGCACTGATTCACACCCGGAATCTCACCCTCACCGGTAGCGAAAGTGTTGTGATTCAGGGCCCGGGGGGCAAAATCACCATTGGCTCCGGTGGCGTGACCATTGATTCACCGTCCATCAAACTGAACGGTCCGGTTGCGGTCTCAACCGGTGCGGTCTCTCAGATCAAAACCCTGGAAAGCGCGGCTCGGGAGGGGACGCCGCTGGTTGATATCTGCTCCGCGTGCGGGGACGGTGCATGAGTAACGCCAAGCGACGGCATGCGCTGATCCTCCAGGGCGTGCAGTGGTTGATACTGGATGCCGCCGCCTGTCCCGAACCCCTGTGGTTTGCCCGTGGTGCTGGCTTGGACACGCTTTCCCTGTTCCGTCAGCAGGACGAAGAGCTCGCCGAC
The DNA here is from genome assembly GCF_042763285.1 of Marinobacter sp. LM1. Classification (NCBI taxonomy): domain Bacteria; kingdom Pseudomonadati; phylum Pseudomonadota; class Gammaproteobacteria; order Pseudomonadales; family Marinobacteraceae; genus Marinobacter; species Marinobacter sp. LM1. The sequence continues at coordinate 3,803,254 of NZ_CP114373.1, read as the reverse complement.
AGCGGCCCCTGGCTCATTGCGGTTGACGGAGAACCCGGGGCAATCGATGTGTGTTTGCAGAAAGATCCGCTGGGCCACGCCAGCCTTTGGATTGCGAGCTCCCTCGGACAGAAACAACTGGCGGATGCCTTGCGGGCGCGGGTGTATGCCCGTTTGCCTGGCGGAGAAACAACGCGGTTTCGGTGGCACGACCCGCGAGTGCTCAGCCCCTACCTGGAAGATTTGCCGCCTCTTCGCCGGGATGAGTTCCTGGCTCCTTTTGATGTGCTGATTCATGCCGATCTCAATCCGTACCAGCACCCATACCAATATCAGTTTTGGCAGCGCGACAAAGTCGGAGATAGTTTCGTGCGTGGTCACCTGTCGTTCATGGAGGAAATCTGATGGGTATTCCCGTTTCATTGAAAGGTCATTACCACATGTGCCCGATGTTTTCGGGTAACACGCCCCACGTTGGTGGCGGCATTGCCGAGGGCGATGGGGCCTTTACCGTCAACGGTACGCCGGTTGCCCTGCAGGACCATAAGTGTAACTGCAAAGTCGGCGGGCCCGACACCCTGAGCCAGGGTGCTCCCGGGTTGACCGTGAACGGCGTGCCAGTTGTGTTGCAGGGGAGCGCTACGGCTCACGGCGGCGTGGTGCTCGAAGGTGATCCAGCAGTAACGGTGGCCTGATGATGGCATGGACATTGACTCAGGAAGAGCTAGACCGCATGCCCAGCCAACAGCAACGAGTTCGCCAATATGCGTTGGCGCGCCACCTGTTGGAGTTGCCCGATCCACCGGAAGATTGGCCCGAATGCAAGGCGCAACTGGATACAGGCTTGACCCTCGCGGCAGAAGCCGGTTTTACGAGCCTGCCCGCAGTCACGCTCCTGCTGGAAGCGCTGCACTCCGTGCCTGACGCATTCGAGCATGCGGAGGTGCAAGGTTATCTGTATTCCGGAGCGCTCGAGCAGTTTCGGGCAGAGCGGGTACTGGAATGGGCAAGGGAGCACAAGCAACACAAGGAGAAAGTGGATGAGTTGTCATGAGGATTGCCAGTGCCGCCCGGGCGTTGTGGCTCTGGTGTTTGTGCCAGGGATTATGGGAACGAGGTTGAAAAACCGCAGGAGCGGGAGCTCTGTTTGGGATCCTGCTGCGGGCGCAGCTTTTGAAGGCCCCAGTGGTGCGGCCATCGAAATCAAAGCGCAGCGGGAACAGGAAATGGCTGATGCCCGGGCGGAGGACGACGACGGAAAGCTCGAAGCTATCGGTAAATGGTTCCGGCGCCGCTGGATTGGTGTGAAGGAACGTGGTGACGGCTTGGTTGAAAGAGGCCGGACGGCCCGCCGTTATGTGGGAGTGGTTCCTCGAGTCAGTGATTTTGTGTTTGCCGGGCCGGTAAAACGTAAGCAGTTATTGGTAAACGGTGATGCCAAGCGTCGAGGCACGCCTGTTGTTGAGCGCGATGATGACTTACTCGACGTGGATGAAGGTGCGGATGACTATTTTCGTACCTATACCGCGGTTCCCCCTGCCCAGATAGACGAAAAGCGCCAGCATGGTTGGGGTGAGGTGCACTGGGACAGCTACGGCCCCTTCCTGAAGTTTCTGGAGAACAAGGCCCGCACTTTGTCACGACTGTATCCTGGCTTGCGGTTCCCTGTGTTCGCTGTGGGCTACAACTGGATGTTGAGTAACGAAGCTGCGGGCGAGCGCCTGAAAAACCGGATTGGCGACTTCCGTCAACAAATCGTGGACCAGGACGAGCGTGGTATCGGCCCGGCAGACGTCAAGTTTCTGGTGATCAGCCATTCCATGGGTGGCTATGCCTCGCGGGCGGGCTTTTCCATGGCAGGGCTGGAAAGTGAGGTAGAGGCGGTCATACACGGCGCGATGCCGACTCATGGTAGCCCGGCGACTTATAAAAAGTTCCGGGCGGGTGAATCTGGAGCCGCCAAATTGGTGCTTGGTAAAAATGCTGCAGATGTGACGGCTATCCTCGGGTTCTGTCAGGGCGGGCTTGAGCTTTTGCCCAATCAGCTATATCGCACAGCGGATAACCAAGCGGAATGGCTGTACCTGAGAAGCGGGGATCAGGAACCGGAAATGATGGACATTGGGGTCGGGAGTTCGGTTTTTGATTTTTATTCCCGGTTTGATGTTTGGTATCGGATGATTCAGCCGGAGTTGTTGGCGCCGGAGATTGGGCGTGCTTACTCAGAAGGTAATCAGCTAGATGACTATGAATTCGCAATGGACCTGAGATTAAAGGAATGTTCTGATTTTCATCAGACGTTAGCAGATAGCTTCCATAACACCACTACCCTGGTCTACAGCAATAATGATAACGATCTTTCGTTTGACCGATGTACATGGGACGGTGGTGAAGTCTCAGACGGCGAAAGGGATGAATGGCAAGTTTACCGCAATGAGAATCATGCTGTTTTCTTCGGCGATGGTACGGTGAGTCTGTACGGGCCTCAGGAAAAGCAAAGACACGAGGCGGCTGTGGATGCTTGGTTGGAACAGGCTAAGTATGAGTACCATCCCCCACCCCCGCCTCAGGCCAATACGACGGAATATAAGCTGCAATCAGAAACGGCGCCGGGAGACGGCACCGTTCATGCGGGTGCGGGTGATCATCCCAGGTCTGCTAGTGGCCTCAAGCGGCTGGGTCTGCCCGCAACGGAGGAGCATCAGGGCTTTTTTAACTGCCCGGATGTCCGGGATCTGGTTATGGGGGAGTTGCAGATCCTGTTGCCGGACATACACCGAAAACTGGGAGGCTGAATGTCGCCGATTACCCGCAGTGCCCTGACTGGGCTTCTATTGCTGATACAAACTACACAAGGACTGGCCATGAGCAAGATGGAAATGCGAGAAGACGAACTCCCGGTATTCGAGTTTACGGAACACTGCGCAGGGCGATACCAGTTAGAGCTGCCTGCGGATATGAAACTGATCGATAGCGGTTACAACGACGAGTTGATTCTGGCTTCGGTGTACCCACCAGACGAAGTGCGTCACGATACGGCGTATCGGGGGGAGTATCGGGTTGACGAGTGGCGATCGCGAGTGGAAGAAGTGCGCAATAAGGAAGTTGTCGAAACCCATTACGTGCATTCGGAACCGGAAGGTGACCTCAAAACCTTGGTTTACTATGCAGACAGACGAAAAATTCCAGGGATGCGAGAAAAGCCTGATCGCAGTCACAAGTTCGAAACTCACTTTCTAAAGGACTTCCCGCCCGCAAAAGCCGCCATTGCCATCCAAGGGCAGGGTGCACTGGGAAATGTCTCTCGAGATGAAGCTGATTACAAAGCCATCTACCACGAACGCCTGACCCAAATGCAAGAACGGGCGAACGCTCTGGAATACCACCCCTGGCCCCACAACAAACCAGGCGTGTGTCTGGACCGGGAGTTTGTGGTGGTGAACACGGTGACGCCCGAGCGAGAGGGCTATGCCATGGAGTTCTTCAACGGTAAACGTTCCCGTTTTGTGCTCATGGCTGGTACCTACCAAAGTGAGGCAGAACTGAAGGAAGAGAAGAGCCGAAACACCGGGATGCTGTCTTTCCTGGCCTCCAGCAAAATGACCGTCGCCGGACGCAAGGGTCGCCTGTTTATCAGCGATGGCAAGTACAGTGATACCGAGCGGGAATTCCGCTGGGTAGCCACGGACGGCGAGGTGAACAGCTTCCGCCACGGTCACTTTGAAATCGAAGGGTCGATCGAAATGAAAGACTACCCGGAGATGGCGCCGATGAAAGGCACGGATGTGATTGTCGGATTGTTAAAGGGTGTTCGGGAACGCCCTTACGGCATGCTGGATGTTAAGAAGTAGTTGGTTCGCTCCACATATTATCGCTTTGACAAGGATCGGTTGTGATGCAGTGGTTTATGGTGTTCATTGGAATAGTTTTCGGTTTAGTCATTGGAGCTGTGGCGGGCTGGTTTGTGGGATTGACACCGGTGGTCATCGAAACGTTTAATAGTCTGTTCTCACTGAAAAGGTCCGGTGACTTTTTTGGTGGCAATCTGAATGCTGTTGTTTTCACGCTGCCGGCACTGGCTATTCTGGGCTCAATAGTGGGTGGATATTTAGGATATCGTGCCGGTTGAAAACTGAAGACCAAACAGATCAGCCCTAAAGCCGGATCTGTTTGGCAATCAGCTCCTTCATGATTTCCGTGGTGCCGCCGCCGATCGACAGGATTTTGGCATCCCGGTACAGGCGCTCCACCACCGACTCCCGCATATATCCCATACCACCAAACAGCTGCACCGCCTCGCGGGTGACTTTTTCGCATACGTCCACAGAGAAATTCTTGGCCATGGCGACCTGTTTAATGGGGTTTTTACCGGCCTGCATCAGCGCCGCGCACCGATAGGTGTATTCCCGGGCGATGTCGATCTGGGTGGCCATGTCCACCAGCTTGTGGCGGGTTACCTGGAAGCCGGCAACGGGGCGGCCGAAGGCCTGGCGTTGTCTGGTGTAATCCAGAGCGGCTTCGTAGGCGATCTGGGCGGTCATGTAGGCCATGATGGACAGGCTCAGGCGTTCGGCCAGGAAGTTGCTCATGATGGCGATAAAGCCGGCGTTTTCGGCGCCGATCAGGCGGTCGGCCGGTACCCGGCAGTCCTCGAAGAAGAGTTCGGCGGTGTCGCTGGCCCACCAGCCCATTTTCCGGAGCTTGTTGCCGGTGGTGAAGCCTGGGGTGCCTTTGTCGATCAGCAGCAGGCTGATGCCGCCGTGGCCTTCGCCCCCGGTGCGCACGGCGACGGTGTAATGGTCGGCGCGGATACCGCTGGTGATGAAGGTTTTGCTGCCGTTGACGATGTAGTGGTCGCCGTCTTTTACGGCACGGGTTTTCAGGTTGGCGACGTCGGAGCCGCCACCGGGTTCGGTTACGGCCAGGGCGGCGATTTTTTCACCGCGCAGGACGGGCGGCACGATCTGTTCGCGAATGTCTTTTTTGGCCCACTTGGCCACCGGCGGCAGGCCGATATCCAGGGAGCCGATACTGGCCACGAAGCCGCCAGAGGTGGATCGCATCAGTTCCTCGGAAACCGCGACTTTCATAAAAATGTCGCCTTCACCGATGCCGCCCAGAGCTTCGGGGAAACCGATACCCAGCAGTCCGGCGTCGCCGGCGAGTTTATAGATTTCACGGGGGAATTCGCCGGCTTCTTCCCAGTCGTCGATGTGTGGCCGTACGTGGGTTTCGATGAATTTCCGGGCGGTTTGGCGCACCTGTTCATGGGTTTCGTTGAAGTAGTCAGACACGGATTGGCTCCCTGTGTTCTTGTTTTGCGATAAGGTGAGTGTCGCGCAACCCTGGTCACCAAGCAAGCGCTTGGTTTAGTTTTGTTCAGACAATAAAAAAGCTGGCCCGAATGGCCAGCTTGTCAGGCGGAGTGCCTTACTGGGGTTTATGCACCGCGGACAATGCTTTTCACGCCGTCACGGGTGCCGAGCAGCAGCAGGTCGGCCGGGCGGCGCGCGAACAGTCCGTTGGTGACAACGCCGACAATGTTATTGAGTTTTTCTTCCACCACCAGCGGGCGGGAGATATCCATGTTGTGGATGTCGATGATGATGTTGCCGTTGTCGGTGACAAAACCATCCCGGTAAACCGGATCGCCCCCGAGTTTTACGATCTCGCGGCCGACATGGCTGCGGGCCATGGGGATAACTTCCACGGGCAGCGGGAATTCTCCCAGGATGCCTACTTGCTTGGACTCATCGGCGATGCAGATAAAGGTCTTGGCGACGGCGGCCACAATCTTTTCCCGGGTCAGGGCACCGCCACCGCCTTTGATCAGTTCCAGGCTCTCGTTGGTTTCGTCGGCACCGTCGACGTAAAACTCGATTTCGTTGACGGCGTTGAGGTCGTATACCGGGATGCCGTGCTTTTTCAGTCGTTCGGCGGTTGCCTCGGAGCTTGCGACGGCGCCGTCGAAGTCGTTGCGGTATTCCGCCAGATAGTCGATGAAAAAGTTGGCGGTGCTGCCGGTGCCCACCCCGACAATGCTGCTCGGTTCCAGGTGAGGGGCGATGTGATCCACTGCAGCTTTGGCAACGGCTTGTTTCAGTTCGTCCTGGGTCATGGGGGGCTCCCGGAGGTTTGCGTTGAATTTGGGCACTATTATACGCCTGCAGCAACTCTGCTTATAGACGGCAAGCGTGCAAACTTTCTACACTGTGGGTTTTTCCTGATCACTCACCAGCAACCGGAACCATCATGCCGCAACGCTATATCAAGAAGATACTCGATGCGCGCGTCTACGACGTGGCCATCGAAACACCCCTGACTGAAGCCCGTAGTCTTTCCAAGCGCTTTGGCAACAATATTATGCTCAAGCGTGAAGACCTTCAGCCGGTGTTTTCCTTCAAGATTCGCGGCGCCTACAACCGGATTGCTCAGCTGTCGGAAGAACAAAAGGCCAAGGGAGTTATCTGCGCCTCCGCTGGCAATCATGCCCAGGGCGTGGCTCTGGCCGCCAAGAAGCTGGGCATCAAAGCCGTTATCGTGATGCCGCAGACGACCCCGGAGATCAAGGTACGCTCAGTTCGCGACCACGGTGCCAGAGTGGTTCTCAAGGGGGATGCTTTTGACGAGGCTGCGGCCCACGCCCAGGAGCTGATCCAGAAACACGGGTACACCTACATCCCGCCCTACGACGACCCGGACGTTATCGCCGGTCAGGGTACCGTGGCCATGGAGATCATGTGGCAGTTCAGCAAGCCGATTCACGCCATCTTTATCTGTGTTGGCGGCGGCGGGCTGATTGCCGGCATGGCCGCTTACATCAAGTACCTGCGCCCGGAAATCAAAGTGATCGGTGTGGAGCCGGAAGACTCCAACTGCCTGCAGGCGGCGATGAAGGCCGGTGAGCGTGTGGTGCTGGATGAGGTGGGCATCTTCGCCGATGGCGTGGCGGTCAAACAGATCGGTGAGTATCCCTGGGAAATCTGCAAGGATCACGTAGATGAAGTGATCACAGTGTCCACGGATGAGATCTGTGCGGCCATCAAGGATGTGTTTGAAGATACTCGCTCCATTGCCGAACCGGCAGGTGCTCTGGGTGTAGCGGGTATCAAGAAGTACATCGCGAGGGAAAAGATCGAGGATGAAAACCTGATTGCCACCCTCAGTGGTGCCAACATGAACTTCGACCGACTGCGCTATGTGTCCGAGCGCACCGAAGTGGGAGAGAAGCGCGAGGCGATTCTGGCGGTAACGATCCCGGAGAAGCCGGGCGCGTTCAAAACGTTCATCAATGCGCTGCACAAGCGCAGCATCACCGAGTTCAACTACCGCTATGCGGATGCTCAGAACGCCACCATTTTCGTGGGAATCCAGATTGCCGCTGGCGGACATGGCCGGGAAGAACTGGTGCAGGATCTTCGGGAAAGCGGGTACTCGGTGGTCGACCTTACCGACAGCGACCTGGCCAAGCAGCATATTCGCCATATGGTCGGGGGCCATGCACCGACGATTACCAATGAAAAGGTGTTCCAGTTTGAATTTCCCGAGCGCCCGGGAGCTTTGCTGAAGTTCCTGATGTCGCTGGGAACGCGCTGGAATATTTCCATGTTCCACTACCGCAATCATGGTGCGGCCTACAGCCGGGTGCTATTGGGCGCGCAGGTTGAGGACAATGAGGTGGCGGACTTTGAGGGCATGCTCGACAAGGTCGGTTTTCGTTATGAAAACATGACTGACAACGAGGCCTATCGGCTGTTTTTGGGAGCAGGCAACGGGCGTTCCACCTGAGGGTGGAACGCTACAACTCTTACATAACGGTAATCTGTCAAAAATTGTAAAAATCAAGTTACGTGTTAGTCTTTCGTCTAATTCTGCGAATCAGTAATAGTTGTCTGATTTTCCTGCCAATTGAATGAAAGAATAACGGGAATCCAAGAAATGGGGAGCAAGCCTGACATCATTCGTGCCATTGTGCTCATCTTTGCTGTCGGCCTTGTGATTACGGGTTTTACGTCCATTCAGGCGTCTGAGGACAAGCGTACCGACCGCGAAGCATCTGCAGTAGGCTATGTTCTGTCTGCCAATCAGGGTCTGAAACGGTAACAACGCTTATCCGTTACCACACCGTGTAAAGGCACATCCCAGGGCTCAATTGGCAACTGTTCCACGCGCTGAAAATCGTGGGCCAGGCCAACCAGCTTTGGTGCCATGCAGGGCCTGATCCGGCTGAACGCGAAGGTTCGGTCGTAGAAGCCGCCGCCCATACCCAGTCGCCCTCCGGTTTCGTCAAACCCTACCAATGGAAACAGCACCGCATCCAGTGCCCAGGCCGGCTTGCGTCTTGAGCGCGGGAACGGGGGTTCTGGAATGCCGAAGCGGTTTGCCGTCAGTTGCACTCCATCAAAATAGGGGCTGAAAACCAGCTTGCCCGTGTAGATCGGGTGCAGAATGGGCAGGTAGAACCGGATGCCTTTTTTGCGAGCCAGATCAATATACAGGGACGGGTCAATTTCGCCGTCGTTGGCCAGGTAGATGCCAATGTGGCGTGCCCGGTGCAGGTCGGGGTGCCTCAGCAGGTTAAGGGCGAGACGTTCGGAAGCTTGCCGCTGTTCTTCAAACGACAGACTTCTCCGTTTCTGGCGAAGAGTTTGGCGGAGCTGGCGGCGTGAGGCCCGATCATTGCCGGCGTCAAACGTCCTTGCTTGATGATGCGGATTCAAGATGGCGATTACCTGCTGCTGCGTCGTGAATTCGGCCTATGTTGTATCACATCAATAACGCCCCGTTAAAATTCTGCTAGTCTGCAGTCCGTTGTTTTTTCAGAGGCTGTATTCTGCCATGGATTTCCCCCGATACGCTCGCCTGTTGCTTCCTGCGGTTTTGATTGTTGCTTTGTCTGGTTGCGCGACCGGATCCCCCGAGGTTTACCGGGTGGGTGTTCGTGCGTTGGCTTCTGCTGAATATTCCGGTGCCCGCCACCATCTCCAGAGTTACCTTGACGGTGAGACCGAGAGTTATGAAAGCAGTCGGGCGCGCTATGAACTGGCTCGCTTAATGTATCTTGGCCTGGGCGGGCCAGCGGATGAGCAGGCAGCTGCCGAGTTGCTGGAGCGAGAGCTTCAGAAACCGTTTTCGGTCTACGAGCGCGAAGCGCGGCATTTGTTGGCGGAGATCTATCGGCGAGGGCAGGCAGAGAACCGTGATGTGTCCAGGTCGTTAGTGCTTCTCCGTGCGGCGGACTATCCGCGAGCCTTGATTGATCTCGCGATGATCTATTGGTCCGGGGAGCTGGTCGAGCAGGATCGCAAACAGGCGGTGGCACTGATCCCCGAAATCGGTGAGGTAGATAATGCTTCGAATCTGTTTCATCACCGGGCTCTGGCTGAATACTGCGGCTCCGACACCCGGGACAGGGTACCTGCCTGGGCCTGTCTGGATGAGGAAGGCGAGTTTATTCTCCAGAGTGCAGACGAGGTATGGCGCGCAAGTCGTCCGGACACCGATGCAGGCACCATGCGCTACCTGGCTACATTGTATCCGGCCCTGGTGGATCCCAGTGCGCAACGCCGGATAGCGTGGTACCGGTATGCCGGAGATAAAGGCAGCGCCCGCGCCCAGTACATGATGGCCCAAATATACGGAGCGCCAGATTCACCTTGGTTTAACCCTGCCGAAGCAGAGCAATGGCTGCAACGGTCTGCCGATCAGAACTACCCGAAAGCACTGCTGGCCCGAGGTGTGGCGCTGGCTCGCGGAAAGCAGCGTTCCGAGGCTGATTATCTTGAGGCGCTCGATCAGCTGGAGCGTGCGGCCGACCGGGGCGAGAAAGAGGCGAATCTCTGGTTGGCTCACCTGTATCTGAATCCCGAAGACGGGCGCTCGATGCAAGTGGGTCTGGCCGTTGCGCGTCTTGAACAGATAGAGCGAGAAGACGATCGGGCCAAGCACTTGCTGGCCGATATCTATCTCTCGAGCCTGCCGGGTATGGCCGAAGAACAGCATCGCCGAGCCTTGGATCTGTTGGAAAGCATGGCTTACCGGGATGCGGAGGCGGCCTACAAACTTGGTGCGATCTACAGTCAGGGGCTGGCCAGTATTCCGCCCAGTCTGGTGGATGCTGTAGGTTGGTTGAGGCGCGCCGCTGATAAGGGCCACCTGCCCGCACAGCTGCTTTTGGCGCGAGAGTTGCAGCAGGATGGCCGGGATGAGAGCGCTGCGAAAGCTCGCGAGCGGTTTGTATTTATGCCGGTTGCCGATGTGCCGGATAATCTGCGTCAAGCTGTCTCAAATGCGCGCTATAGACAGGCAATGTATTACGCCGGTCAGGCTGAGGTTCATGCAGAAGAAGTTCGACAGCTTCTGGAGAGGGCGGCGGAGGAGGAGAACATGGCCGCCCTGGCGTACCTCGGGCTGATGTACTACCGGGGTGAGCAGGTGGCCCCGGATGATGAGCTGGCCTATCAGTACCTGGAACGCTGGGATTCGCTGTATCAGCAACGAAAGGATCAGGCCAGGTCGGACGACTCAGTGTGGTCTGGACTGTTGTTCGATGAGCGGTTCGGTAACCAGGAGGTTCAGGACGCTTTGCTGCACTTGAGATTCAGGAAGTCGCAATCGGAGTAACGGTGAAAAGCTTCCCGGGCTGCCGTTATCGGATGTAGCCCTTGAACCCAGAAGTTCAAGGTCGGTGGCCGCTGTGACATATTAGGCTTTCCCCCTTGGGGGACATGCTCACAATGCCCTGAAGTAGCCACCTGGGTAATGCGCATCGGCTCGAGGACGTACCCGACCAGCGAACAGCCCAGGAAGTTGGTTCCATTATACGGGCAGGGCCGGGGAGGATTGCAACCCCGTTTCCGGATTCTTTCCGGATCAGTTGTCCGAAGGCTCTCCCAGCGCTTCATCAAGCCGGTTATCCATGGCACGCAGGATGCTGCTGGTGGCGTCTGACATGGTGTCGCGTTCCAGCAGTTCATGGGTGATGTTCAGGGCGGCCATCACGGCAATGCGCTCGGTACCGAATACCTTGCCGCTGGAGCGGATTTCACGCATTTTGGTGTCCAGATGCCGGGCCGCACGTAGAAGGGCTTCCTGCTCTTCCTGCGGACAGGCCACCAGGTATTCCTTGTCGAGAATCCTGACTTCCACGGTGGTTGGGGTCTGTGACATCAGTGGTGCTCCAGTGCCCGAAGACGGCCGATCATGGCTTCGATCTTGTTTTTGGCAAGATCGTTTTTGTGCATTAGCTGGGCCCGTTCCCGGTTCCAGTCGTCCTGCAGCTCCCTTAGCAGGGCGTTGTCTTTCTCCAGCTTGTCGCAGCGCTCGATCAGCTTGTCCAGCTTGTCCGCTAATGCCTGTACTTCGGACTGTTCCATGACCTGCCCAACATCGGTGATTTTGATGAGAGTTACTATAAGTGCGCGCGCCAGACCGGTCAATTTACCGCATTGTCATGGCGTGCCCGCCGTGAGGCCTGTCACCTTTTGCGTCAGTTCAGCTGGAATCCTGTGCCCCGAACCCCTGTTGTCGGCCTGCTCGCCAGGTGTTCAGTGCGGGCAGGGCGGACACTGCCAACGCAGAGAGCGGCACTGCCACCAGTAACAGCCACTCCTCCCGGGCCAGCGGCCGAAGCCGGATTTGCAGTCCGTAGTGTTCCAGTAGCCAGGGGCTGAGGCCGGCGATGGCGGCAGCGCCGAGCAGCAGGGCGAACAGGCAACTGGCCAGGGCAAGCCCGACGCACTCCAGGCTGTACAGGCCGGCAATCAGCCCCGGTGAAGCTCCGGTCGCTCGCAAAACGGCAATCTCCCGTTGCCGCTGGGCTTGCAGGGTGAGCAAAACCGCAATCAGTCCCACCAGGCTGGTGATCACGACAAAGCCGCTGATGCCCAGCAGGGCTTTTTCAAATTGCCCCATCATCCTCCAGAGCTCGCTCAGGGCCACACCCGGCAGGATGGCCGACAGAGGTTCCTCGCGGGCCTGGTTCAGCTCCCGTTGAACCTGGAAGGTGAGGATCGGGCGGTCCAGGCCAATGAACACGGCGGTGATGGTGTCCGGTGTGTAATCCCGGTTACGGGCCTGGTCGGCCGACAGGGTCCGGCCCGGGATGGCCACGCCGGATTCCCAGCCCACATGCATGGCTTCCATGGCTTCAAGGCTGATGTAAACCGCCTGGTCGACGGGCGTGCCGGTTGGCGCGAGAATGCCGGATACCCGGAATGGCAGGTCCTTGTGATTCGAGAAGCTGGTGCGGCCACCGCCATGGGAAAGGACCAGGTCGTCGTTCAGTTTATGGTCAAGCTGCCGTGCCACGCCGGCGCCGATCACCACGTCAAACAGGTCAGAAAACCAGTCTCCGCTCGCCAGGGTCAGCGGTTGGTCGTTGCCATAGCGGAAGCGGGCCAGGAACTGCTCGTTGGTGCTGACAACCCGAAAGCCGCGGTAGCTGTCGCCCAGGGAAATAGGTATCAGCCAGTCGATGCGGCTGTCCTCAGTCATGGACTGATAGGTGGACCAGCGAATGTTGTTGGTGGCATCACCGATGTGGAACACCGTGTAAAGCAGCAGATTCAGCTGGCCACTGCGGGCCCCTACGATAAGGTCGGTGCCGCTGATGGTACTGGTGAATGATTGTCGGATTTCTGTGCGCAGGTACTGGATGCCAAGCAGCAGGGTTACGCTCAGCGTCAGGGTCAGGCAAACGAGAGCCAGTACACGGCGCCGGTACCACAGACTGGCGGCGGAGAGGAAGATGGTGAGCTTGAGCTTGTTCATGGCGCCACCTCCAGGGCCATGCGATGATGAAAGTGCCTGGCCAGTGACTGATCGTGGCTGACAAATACAACCGAGCTGTTACTGCGCTCGGCCAGAGTTAGCAGTAGTTCAAGAAAGCGGTCCCGATTGTCGCTATCCAGAGCAGACGTGGGCTCATCTGCAAGAACGATCTCCGGAGCGCCGATCAGCGCGCGGGCGGCAGCCACCCTCTGCTGCTGGCCGATCGATAGCCGGGTCACTCCCTGGTGCCAGTGGCTTTGCGGAATGCCCAGTTGTGTCAGCAGGTGTTGGGCAGCTTCGGTGGCGGAGGGTATCGCACGCGAATGGCGCAGATTTGATAGCCGGCAAGGCAAAAGTGCATTGGTCACAGCGCTCAGATAGGGCACCAGGTTGAACTGCTGGAAGATGACGCCCATATGATCGGCGCGAAGTCGATCCCGGGCGCCGGCCTTCATGGTGGTCAGTTCCTGATTCAGCAGCTGAAGGCTGCCACGGCTGGGCGTGTGCATGCCTGCGAGTAGTCCCAACAGCGTACTTTTACCCGTACCACTGGGGCCGTGCAGGAACAGGTGTTCACCCCGTGTCAGCTGAATATCGGGGAAGGCCAGTTCTCGAGCCTGGTTTTGCCATCGGAAGTGCAGATTCCGGGTTCGGATGGCCAGAGTGTCCGGGCGGGAACTGTCCGGCGGTTGTCGTGTCTCGCTGTTCATATCCGTATCGTGCTCGCCGTTGTATGATGGCGCCGGTTGCTGATCTGGTTTTTTGGAGAACCCGTGTTGATGTTCACTGATGTTCTGTCCCGCAAGCTGCTTGCCTGTCTTGGACTGGGCTTGTTGTTATTGGTTTCCCTGGCGGTCCGTGCCGAGCCCCGGGAGATCGACTGGCTTGAGTTAATGCCTGCGGAAGATCTGGCGCTGCTCGAGACTATGCCGGAAATCGAACATGAGGGCGATGGCCCGCCCCTGTTGCCGGACGAAATCATGACCGGGCGGGTGGTTCCGGAAATGGGCAACGTCGTGGGCCGGATTCCGGGCTTTGTGGTACCTCTGAAAACCACGGACGATATGCGCATTCTCGAGTTCTTCCTGGTGCCCTACTACGGCGCCTGCATCCATGTGCCGCCACCACCCCCAAACCAGATCATCCACGTAAAATACCATGAAGGGTTTACCCTGGAGGCTCTATACGACCCGGTCTGGATCGAGGGGGAGCTGGTGATTGAGCGAACCGAGAATGATCTCGGCACTTCCTCCTATTCCATGGTGGCGCAGTCGGTAGAACCTTACACCGAGTAACGGTTCAGCGGCCAACCCGGAATTGCTGGTCGCCGGCTTCCAGTCTTGTGGCGCCTTGGCCTTCAGGGCCGATCCACTGAACATCCAGGTGTTCCAGTGCCGGAAAGTGCTTCGCCATCGGTGTGGTCAGTGTCTGGTGATCGGCAAGTCCGTCACAGGTCAGTGATTGGGTAATCTCGATATCGCTGTGGTCGTTTGCTTGCCCGTCCTCGTGGTCGTGGTCATGGTGTTCGTGCGCATGGTCACTGTGATGGCGGGTCGCCTCGGGCCACGAGCTGTGAACGCTGGCATCTTCCACGTTGCAGTTGCCATCCTCAGTGTTAATCAGAGGGGTCGACATCAGCCACTGCTCCAGATCCGCCAGTTGCCGATGCTGTTGCTCTGTGCGTGGCTCGTGCTCGAAGCCAAGCAGATTGTATGCGGGTGAGCGAAGGAAGACATCGGCGGTGTTGGTGTCTATGGCTACCTGGAGCTCCGCGTGGCCATGTTGATGGGCGCTGGGGTTGTTGGCCGCGCCCGCGGGCAGCGGAGCCAGTACGGCGCTTGCCAGTGCCACGGTCATGAGAGGCATAACGTATCTGCGCATCGGGTCATCCTGTCCATATCTGATATGTTATAACATTTTTGTCTGACGTGAAGATAAAAGCAACCCCGCCTGCCCGGGTATTCGTGCCAGGATTTCCCCAGAATGCTAGGATACGGTATTCGTCGGGGCACCGCCCCGGCGCGTATCTGAACGTACACCACCGATTTAAGGAAACGGCAGCTTCATGTCCGAAACCGATACCTCCGCCGCCCGTGCGGCTGAATTTGAACGCTGGGCCAACGTGTTTACCGCGCACAAGGCGTTCAGCCACCCCTCTGAGCTGCATGGCGTGCTCTGTGGCCGGCTGGCGGCAGGCTCCCGTATTGACGAGCCCGAGTGGCTGGCTATGGTTTGCGAACACATGGGGCTGGCTGATGAAGCGGCTGAAGAGTCGGATGACCTGGCCCCCTTTATGAACAGCGCCTACGGTAAAACGCTCAAGCAATTGCAGTCCACCGACATGAGTTTTCAGCCGTTGTTGCCAGATGACGACTATGCCATCGAACAACGACTGGAAGCCCTGGTGGCCTGGGTTCGAGGATTTCTGGAAGGAATGGCGCTGGCGGCCGGCGCTTCCCTTGGCCAGGCTCCGGATGAGATCCGGGAGCTGATCGAGGATATGGTGGCCATCAGCCAGCTGTCGGAGGACGAAGAATCCGACGACGAAAGTGAACAGCAACTGCTTGAAATTACCGAGTACGTGCGCCTTGGCGCGCTGGCGGTGTTCACCGAGTTCAATGAGCCGGAGAAGCCGGCAGGCGATTCGCCCACCCTGCACTGATCAGGAGCTATCATGGCTGTGACCATTCCCGTGAAAGAGTTTGCCGAGCGCCGTCGCAAGTTGATGGACCGGATGGCCCCGGACAGCATCGCCATTCTGCCTGCGGCGCCGGAGCGGGTGCGTAACCGCGATGTGTTACACCCGTTTCGTCAGGACAGCGATTTCCAGTATCTGACCGGCTTCGGCGAGCCCGAAGCGGTGTTGGCCCTGATTCCAGGCCGCGAGCATGGTGAAGCGGTTCTGTTCTGCAAGGAGAGGAATCCGGAGAAAGAGCTCTGGGATGGTTTTCTGGTGGGCCCTGAGGGCGCCATCGAACGTTACGGCTTCGATGATGCTTTCCCCATTGCGGATATCGACGATATTCTGCCCGGCATGATTGAAGGCCGAAGCCGGGTCTACTATCCGCTGGGCAAGGATCCGGCATTCGATAACCGGGTGATGGACTGGCTCAAGGTGATTCGCAGCAAGGTTCGTTCCGGAGCGCACCCCCCTGGGGAGCTGGTGGCGCTGGAGCACCTGCTGCATGATATGCGGCTGTACAAGAGTGCTGCCGAAATCAAGGTGATGGCAAAGGCCGGCCAGATCAGTGCCGAGGCCCACTGCCGGGCCATGAAGCGGGCTCGTCAGGGCGGGTATGAGTACAATCTTGAAGCTGAACTGATTCATACCTTTATGGAGCATGGTGCGCGCTCTACCGCTTATCCCTCCATCGTAGGTGGTGGTGCCAATGGCTGCATCCTGCACTACATCGAAAATGCGGCACCGCTGAAAGACGGCGACCTGGTACTGATAGACGCGGGTTGTGAGCTGGAATGCTACGCCTCGGACATCACCCGCACCTTCCCGGTCAGCGGCAAGTTCAGCCCGGAACAGAAGGCGCTTTACGAAGTGGTGTTGGCGGCCCAGTATGCGGCGATCGATGCGGTGAAGCCGGACAATCACTGGAACCAGCCCCATGAAGCGGCGCTGAAGGTGCTGACCCAGGGCCTGATCGATCTGGGCCTGCTCGCAGGCACCCTGGACGATGCTCTGGCCAACGAATCCTACAAACCTTTCTTTATGCACCGCACAGGCCACTGGCTGGGGCTGGATGTCCATGACGTTGGCGATTACAAGGTCGGCGATGCCTGGCGGGTACTGGAACCGGGGATGGCGTTGACCGTTGAGCCAGGGCTGTATATTGCGTCCGACAATACCGACGTCGAGCCGCGCTGGCGGGGTATTGGCATCCGTATTGAAGACGATGTGGTGGTCACCAAAGAGGGTTGCCGAAACCTGACCGAGGGCGTGCCGAAGACCATTGCCGATATTGAAGCTCTGATGGCGGACTGATTCAGTGAATACCGAGCGCGTGGATACTGACCTGATCATTGCCGGTGGCGGCCTGGCCGGGGCCACTCTGGCCCTGGCCCTGGCGCGCCTGGTGCCGGAACTGAAGGTAACGGTAGTTGAGGCGTTTCCGCTGTCACCAGAGGCGTTGCCGGAGGATTACCAGCCCAGCTATGACAGCCGGTCGACGGCACTGGCCTGGGGCTCCCGCCTGATCTTTGAGCAGTTGGGGCTGTGGCGGCAGTTGTCTGAGCACGCCATCCCGATCCGCCACATTCATGTTTCTGACCGGGGCCGTTTTGGTGCCACCCGCCTGCATGCCAACGAACACGGCCAGGATGCCCTGGGTTATGTGGCAGACAACCGCTGGATGGGCCTGTGCCTGATGCGGGCTTTGCTTGATACCAGAGTAAGCTGGCAGGCGCCGGCTCAAGTGGAAGGCATGAAGCCCGTGGCTGGCGGTGTCCGGGTGTCCATCCGTAAGGATGGCGCACAGAAGGAACTGACCGCTCGTTGTCTGGTGATCGCCGATGGCGGGCGTTCCGGGCTGCGGGAGAAGCTGGGCTTTGTAGCCCGCACCGAAGCCTATGGTCAGAACGCGCTGATAGCCAATGTCTCCACCAGTGACAGCCACCAGTTTACGGCTTACGAACGTTTTACCGAGGCCGGCCCCATGGCTTTGCTGCCTCATGGTTCACCTCAGCGGCCGGGGCATCAATCGGCCCTGGTCTGGACCCTGGAAGACGAGGCTCTGGACGAGATCCTGTCACTGTCGGATGAACAGAAATGCCGGAAACTGCAGGAACGGTTCGGCTGGCGCCTTGGGCGTTTTACCCACATTGGCCAGTGCCATCATTATCGCCTGAAACTGACCACGGTCGATGAACCTGCGCGCCCGGGTGTTGTGCTGGTTGGTAATGCCGCTCATGCCCTGCACCCGGTGGCTGGTCAGGGCTTTAACCTCGCCCTCAGGGGGTTGATGACCTTAGTGGAACAGTTTCGTCGGGCGGTTGATGAAGGGATTTCCATTGGTGAACTTTCGGTACTGGGGCGTTACCAACAAATGCATCGGCAGGACTGGCAGCAGACGGTGCAGTTCTCCGATTCCCTGATCCGGATATTTGGGCAGCCGCTGGCGCCCGTTGCCGCGGCCCGGGATGCAGGGCTGGTGGGGCTGGATCTGTTGCCGGGGGCCAAGCGCTGGTTCGCCCGCAAAGCCATGGGCACCGGTGGGCGCAAGCCGCTGGTAGGCTCCGGAGTGTCATCTTTCGAGGCGGAAAACCATGACAGGTGAGTCGGTGGGTGCGGCGTGTTTTGACATTCTGGTGGTTGGTGGCGGAATGGTCGGCTCGGCCCTGGCTCTGGGGTTGTCTCGGCAAGGCTGGAATACCGGGCTGGTGGAAGGAGCCCGGGTTCAGGATCTGTTGGCCCCGGGAGCGACCGCCAGCCATACCGATGACTTCGAGCCCCGGGTCAGCGCCATCTCCCTGGCCAGTGAGCAGCTGCTGGAGCGTCTACGGGCCTGGCGCCATGTCCAGGCCGGCAGGCATTGCGGCTATCGTGGCATGACGGTCTGGGATGCCGACGGCACCGGTCGAATTCGCTTCGATGCGGCTGAACTTCATGCTGATACCCTGGGTACCATTGTTGAGAACCGGTCGATTGTCCGCGCTTTGTTTACCGAGCTGGCGGACAGTAACGTTACGGTGATTGATGGTGTGCGTGTGCAGGGCTGGAGTGCCGGAGCCGGAATCCAGTTGGACGATGGCCGAACGCAGTCCGCCAAACTGGTGGTCGGGGCCGATGGTGCCCAGTCGCGGCTGCGCCAGTGGTCGGGACTGGCTACCCGGGAATGGGATTACGATCAGCAAGCGATTGTGTGCACCGTCCGTACCCGGCAGCCGCACCAGTACACTGCGTGGCAGCGTTTTTCGCCCACCGGGCCTCTGGCGTTTTTGCCGTTGTTGACGGAGTCTGGAGACGAGCACTATTGCTCTATCGTCTGGTCACAGGATACGGCGGAAGCCCGCCGCCTGATGGCGTTGGAGACCGAGCAATTCCGGTTGGAGCTGGAGCGGGCGATTGAGCAGCAGCTCGGGGTTATCGAATCCGTTTCGCGCCGCTTTGCGTTTCCGCTGCGTCAGCGTCATGCCAAGGAGTATGTTGCCGACGGCCTGGCACTGGTGGGCGATGCTGCCCATACCATTCACCCGCTCGCCGGCCAGGGTGCAAACCTTGGCTATGGCGATGTGTCGGCCCTCATGGGCGAGCTGGGGCGGGCCAAAGAGCTCGCACTTTCGCCGGCAGACCAGACCGTGTTGGCTCGTTATCAGCGCCGCCGTAAAGGCGAGAACCTGGCGATGATGGCGGCCATGGAGGGCTTCAAGCAGTTGTTTGCCCGGGATGAGCTGGCTATCCGGTGGTTGCGCAATACCGGTATGCGCTGGCTGGACAACCTGGCGCCGCTGAAGAACCGCATTGCCGCCGAGGCTATGGGTATAAAACGCTAACGGTTGTCCATTCTGAGTCGCCGGAACTGTTTTCCGGCGGCCTGTTTTCGTAAACTCCTCGCCTTCGTGTTCAATTTGCAAAGGAACTGTCTATGGCCGGCTCCAGCCTGCTCGTATTACTTGATGACATTGCTGCCGTACTGGATGACGTGGCGGTGATGACCAAAGCTGCTACCAAGAAAACCGCCGGTGTGCTGGGCGATGACCTGGCGTTGAATGCGCAGCAGGTTACCGGTGTTCGACCTGCCCGGGAAATCCCGGTGGTGTGGGCGGTCGCCAAGGGTTCGTTTATCAACAAGGCGATTCTGGTGCCGGCGGCACTGGCCATCAGCTTTTTTGTACCCTGGCTCATTACCCCGCTGTTGATGCTCGGTGGTGCTTTCCTGTGCTTTGAGGGGGCCGAGAAGCTGGTTCACAGGTTCCTGCACAAAGAGCAGGAAGAAAAGCACCGGCAAGAGCTGCGGGAGGCTCTGAAAAAGCCGGAGGTGGACCTTAAAGCTGTTGAGAAAGACAAGATCAAGGGCGCTGTCAGGACCGACTTTATTCTCTCCGCCGAAATCATCGCCATCACGTTAGGAACCGTGGCCGACAAGAGCTTCGGAATGCAGTTTGCGGTGCTGACCGTCGTGGCGTTGATGGTGACCGTCGGTGTGTATGGGCTGGTGGCGGGTATTGTGAAGCTGGACGACGCCGGCCTTTACCTGAGCCAGAAAGCAAGTGCCTTCGCCCAGAAGCTGGGGCAGGGCATTCTGTGGCTGGCGCCCTGGATGATGAAAACCCTGTCGGTACTGGGCACCATTGCAATGTTCCTGGTGGGCGGAGGTATTCTGACCCATGGTATACCGGCGGTGTACGGGGCCATTCACCATGCGGCCGGACTGATTTCTTCAGTGCCGGAAGTGCTGGTCACCACGGTCGGGGATGGCCTGTTTGGCCTGCTGGCCGGTGCTCTTCTGGTTCTTGTTATTACGCCCGTTGCGAAGCTCTGGGAGCGCCGGGCGGCGTAACCCTCGGCCGCCTGCCCGTTCACAGGCAGGCGTCAAACAGCCGGCTGATCAGCACCGGCACAGCGGTTTCCACCCGAAGAATCCTCGGGCCCAGATGCACGCTCTGGCAGCCGGCTTCCTCCAGCTTTCCGACTTCGTAATCGGTAAAGCCCCCTTCCGGACCAATGCACAGGGCGGCCGGCTCATTGAGGTGGGTGGGGCAGGGTGCCGCCATGCCCGGATGCGCCACCAGTGCCCGTTTGCCCTCTAGCAGTGTCGGTAGTTCATCCTCCACAAAGGGTTTAAACAGCTTGCGGATATGGACCTGAGGCATCAACGTGTCTTTGGCCTGTTCCAGGCCCAGGGTCAGGTTCTCTCTCAGATGATCCTCGGTTAGCCAGGGCGTTTGCCAGAAACTCTTTTCCACCTTGTAGCTGTTGATCAGCCAGAGATCCTTCACACCCAGAGAGGCGCAGGTCTGCAGTACCCGCCGGAACATCTTGGGCCGGGGCATAGCCAGTATCAGCGTGAGCGGCAAGGGAGCAGGGGGTTGCTGATCCAGGGTTACCAGCAATTCGGCCTCGGTCTCTGTCATTGACAGCACTTCAGCATGGCCCATCAGGCCGTTTACCCGGCCAGCCGGTATGCGATGGCCGGTGCCGGCTTTGAGCACCGTTTTCAGGTGCTCCAGCCGACGGCCGCGGAGACGCACCCGGTCCGGGGCGACGAAGTCTTCCTCAAACAGCAGGGCCAGATTCATCAGGCTTCGGGCTCTTCTCCGTCGGCCTCTGCCCGTTCCCGGTAGGCGAGGCGACCAAATATGATGCCGAACTCGAACAGAATCCACATGGGCACGGCCAGGAGCGTCTGGGAGATGATATCTGGTGGGGTCAGCAGCATGCCGATGATGAAACAGGCCACGACCACATAGGGGCGCTTGGCGGCCAGGTCTTGCGGAGTAGTGGCGCCGGTCAGAATCAGCAGTACCGTCGCAATGGGGATTTCAAACGCAATGCCGAAGGCAAAGAACATCTTGAGCACGAAGTTCAGATAACTGCTGATGTCAGGCAGTTCGACAATGCCCTCCGGGCCGATGGCGGTAAAGAAACCGAACACCAGCGGAAAGACCACGAAATAGGCGAAAGCCGCGCCAGCGTAGAACAACAGCACGGAAGTAAACAACAGCGGGAAGGCCAGGCGCTTTTCATGGGCATAGAGCCCGGGCGCCACAAAACTCCAGAGCTGGTAGAGAATGATCGGAATGGCGACAAATACCGCCAGAACCAGCGCCAGCTTCAGGGGCGCAAAGAAAGGCGAGGTGATGTCGGTGGCGATCATGGTCTGGCCGACCGGCAAAAGTTCGCGCAACGGCTGGGATAACAGCAGGTAGAGCTCGTTGGCAAATGGATAGATGACGGCGAAACAGATAATCACCGCCAACACCATTTTCAGTAGCCGGTTGCGTAGCTCGAGCAAATGCTCGATCAGGGGCATTTCCTGCTGTTCAGACGATGTCTGCTGGCCGTCTTGGGTGGCGCTCATGAATGCTTGTCCGAGGGGCTGGTCGGTGAGGATTCACTGGGTTGATCGCTGGCCGCCGTCTCATCCCTGACGGGTTCATGCGGAGGTTCGGGCTGTTCGCCCGCCTCCGGAGAGGGGGGCGTAACCCGCCGGGTTGCCGGTGCCGGCCTGGGCTTGCGGGTCTGATCGTCCGGCAGGATCATGTGCTCGTACTTTTTCGCCTCATCCAGGGCGCCGCGCACGGTCTTCTCCACATCGTCCAGGCCCACATCACCCGCCTTGCGCAGCTCCTCCCGGAGTTCTTCGGCCTTCAACTGCCGGTCCAGTTCACTGGTGAACTGGCTGACCATGCGCCGGGCGCCACCGATCCAGCGGCCAGCCGCCCGCGCCGCCGTAGGCAAACGCTCCGGGCCGAGCACGAGCAATGCAATCACGCCGCAGATCAGCAGCTCTAGAAAGCCGATGTCGAACATTCAGGGGGTGCTCAGCCTTGCTTTTCTTTGGGCTTGTCTTCCGCCTGGGCTTGTTGCTCGGCGTTCTGTTTTTCCAGCGGTTGCTGTTCGGCGTTCTTCTCTTCCTCGTCGTTCATGGATTTCTTGAATCCACGGATGGCGCCGCCGAGATCGCTGCCGATGTTCCGGAGTTTCTTGGTTCCGAATAACAGGATGACGATGCCAAGTACGATAAGAAGTTGCCAGATGCTGATACCCATGAGGGTTCCTCGTTCAAATGTTGCTGTTGCATGACATTGTACGCCAACCGCTACCCCTTGCGGAAATACCCCTTGGGGGTACTCCTTTACGGATTCCGGGAGGCTTTTTCTTCCAGGCCTGACAGGTCGAAGCGGCTGGCCAGTTCATCCAGAATATCCTTCGGGCCCAGGCCTAACCGTGACAGCATCACCAGGCTGTGAAACCAGAGGTCGGCCGTCTCGTACACCAGGTCCCGGGTTTCGCCGGAATGCTCTGCATCCTTGGCAGCGAGCAGCGTCTCGGTGCACTCTTCGCCCACCTTCTCCAGAATCTTGTTCAGCCCCTTGGCATGCAGGCTGGCGACGTAGGATGTGTCGGGATCCGCGTCTTTGCGGGCTTCCAGTACCTGTGCCAGGCGTTCCAGTACATCACTCACGGTGTCTGCTCCTCAGTTGCTGCCGTAGATGGTATTCGGGTCTTTGAGAACCGGATCGGCGCTCACCCACTGGCCATCTTTCAGGGTTCGGTAAAAACAGCTTCGCCGGCCAGTATGGCAGGCAATGCCACCTTTTTGTTCCACTTTCAGCAGCACCACATCGGCATCGCAGTCGAGCCTGATATCCCGGAGCACCTGCTGGTGCCCGGAGCTCTCGCCCTTGCGCCAGAGTTTGCCACGGGAACGGGACCAGTACACCGCCTGGCCTTCCTCAACCGTGAGCCGGAGAGATTCCCGGTTCATCCAGGCCATCATCAGGACATCGCCATTATCGGCGTCCTGGGCAATGGCTGGCACCAGGCCGTCTTCTGTCCATTGGATGTCGTCGAGCCAGTCAGGCTGTACGACGTTAGCGGGAGAATCTTGCATTTTTATGAATCCTGAATCTTTGATGGTTCAGCGACTGCCCCGGAGCATGACGCCTGCCGCTCCGGCAAGCAAGGCCCAGCTCCAGGCCGGCAGATCGGCCAGCCACTGCCCGGCGTGAGGCTGGCTCCCCACCAGGGCCGCGCCTGCCAGAACCAGGGCGATGAAGCCCCGGCGCCAACGGCGTTCGCTGCGCATTTGCTGCTCTTTCATCAGCGCCAGGGTTGCCCGGTTTTGCGCTTCGGTGGGGCCGCTGGAGCGTATCTGTAGTAGTGCGTCGTGAACCAACTGGGGCATCTCTGGCGATTGCTCGAGCCATGATGGCAGGTGGTTCTGCAGAGACTTGATCAGGCCGGACGGACCGATGCGTTTACGCATCCAGTCTTCCAGAAACGGCTGGGCGGTACTCCACAGGTCCAGGTCCGGATAGAGCTGGCGGCCAAGGCCTTCGACATTGAGCAGGGTTTTCTGTAACAGCACAAGTTGTGGCTGCACTTCCATGTTGAAGCGCCGAGCGGTCTGGAACAGGCGTAACAGGAAGTGACCAAAGGAAATATCCTTCAGGGGGCGCTCGAAGATGGGTTCGCACACCGTCCGAATGGCGGCCTCAAACTCGTTGACGCGGGTTTCCGGCGGCACCCAGCCAGACTGGATGTGCAGTTGTGCTACCTGGCGGTAATCCCGGCGGAAGAAGGCCAACAGGTTGCGGGCGAGATAGCTCTGGTCGTCGGGGGCCAGAGTGCCGACGATGCCGAAGTCGATGGCAATGTACTTCGGGTCGGCGGGATTGCTGACATCGACAAAGATATTGCCCGGATGCATGTCAGCATGGAAAAAGCTGTCACGGAATACCTGGGTAAAGAAGATCTCCACCCCTTTTTCCGCCAGTACCTTCATGTTGACGCCCGCCTTTTCAAGGGCGGGTACATCGGCAATAGGAATGCCGTGAATGCGTTCCATCACCAGCACCGATTTTCGGGTGTAATCCCAGTCGATAGAGGGGATGTAGATCAGCGGGGAGTTCTCGAAATTCCGGCGCAACTGGCTGGCGTTGGCGGCTTCCCGTTGCAGATCCAGTTCGTCATGGATGGTGGCGTCATAGTCTGCCACCACCTCCACGGGGTGCAGGCGCTTACCTTCAGACCAGTACTTTTCGAGCAGGCCGGCCATCAGGTACATCAGGCCCAGATCCTGGCGGATGACTTTTTCGATGCCGGGGCGCAAAACCTTGACCACCACCTTCTGGCCGTTGGGTAGGGTTGCGGCGTGCACCTGGGCCACCGACGCCGAGGCCATGGGGTCTGGACTGAACTCGGCAAACAGTTCCGAGACGGGCGCAGCCAACGATTTCTCGATAATGCCTCGGGCCTGTTCACTGGGGAACGGTGGAACCCTGTCCTGCAGCTGTTTCAGGGATTCGGCCATGTCATCCGGCAATAGATCCCGGCGCGTGGAGAGAATCTGTCCGAACTTGACGAAAACCGGGCCCAGCTCTTCCAGGGCCAGGCGCAGGCGGTCACCCCGGCTCAGTTTTGGCTGCGGGAACAGGTGCCAGGGTGCCAGCAAAAAAAAGATTTTCAGCGGTGTGGGCAGTTCAGACAAGGGCAGAAACGTGTCCAGCCGGTAGCGGCAGAATACCCAGGCAATTCGGAACAGGCGTTGCAGGCGGGTCACAGGGTCTCCGTATTGTTATCGCTGCCGGGAGCTTGCAGTTGCTTCAGCCGAGCCTCCAGGCGTTCGGTGCGCAGGCTCAGCTCATCGATATCCTGAAAGGTGGCCTCCAGCTCCCGCCGGCCGGGCAGAGTGCGGCTCTCTTCGTGGACATATTCCTCCACATTGGCGTTCATGGTGCTGAACGCCTGGCGGCTCCATTTGACCGCCTGGCGGATGCGTTTGCCGATGAAATGGGCCGGCACATCGCCCAGGTGGTTTGCCATGGCCGCTTCCCAATCCGGTTGCAGCTGGTTCAGGGCGCGCTGTAGCTGGTGGGCCAGGGCCGTGTCGCCCTCCACCGTCAGGCGTTCGTCGGCAAATACCCTCTCATCGCCCAGTGCCAGGGCGGCAAAGGCGACCGGTCGCCCGGTGATGATTAACGCCGGTTGCGGATCCGGCTGGCTGCGAACCTGCACCCGTTCGCCAACGCGATTCAGGGTCCAGTGCATGGTGACCGGGGCCGTAACGGTGAACTGAACCGGCCCGCCCAAGGCACCCAGCAAGGCGCGCTGGCCCGCCGGGTCCAGTGTCAGCGCCCGGTTCAGGGCGCCCTCTATAATGGCGCCTGTCGCAGACAGCAGGGTCGGGCCGGGGAACATCAGGGCTTGATTCCCACGTGCAGGGCCACGATGCCGCCGGTCATGTTGTAGTACTTGCAGTTCACCAGGCCGGCAGTTTCCATCATGCCCTTCAGGGTTTCCTGATCCGGATGCATGCGGATGGACTCGGCCAGGTACTTGTAGCTCTCGCTGTCCCCGGCAATCAGCTGGCCCATCAGGGGCAGGGCGGTGAAGGAATACGTGTCGTAGGCCTTGCTCAGCAGCGGGTTGGTGGGCTTGGAGAATTCCAGCACCATCAGCTTGCCGCCCGGCTTAAGTACCCGGGCCATATCCCGCAGGGCCTGATCCTTGTCGGTCACATTGCGCAGGCCGAAAGCAATAGACACCGCCTGGAAACTGTTGTCCGGGAACGGCAGGTGTTCGGCATCGGCCTGTACGTATTCGATGTTGCCGGCGTAACCCCGGTCGGTCAGGCGGCTGCGACCCACCTGCAGCATGGAGGCGTTGATATCGGCCAGCACCACTTTGCCGGACGGGCCCACAAGATCGGAAAACTTCATGGTCAGGTCGCCGGTACCGCCGGCAATGTCCAACACCTGATGGCCCGGGCGTACGCCGCTCAATTCAATAGTAAAGCGCTTCCACAGGCGGTGAATGCCCATGGACATCAGGTCGTTCATGAGGTCGTACTTGCCGGCGACACTGTGGAAAACCTGGGCCACCTGACCGGCCTTCTGGCTTTTCGGCACATTGCGAAAGCCGAAGTGGGTAACGTCGTCCTGGCCGTTGCCTTGGGTGCCCGGTGCTTGCTGCTCGCTCATGGAAGTTGGTCCTGTCAGAATCTAAGCCCTGTATTCTAACCTTTGAGGGGTTGGCTACAAGTTTATTGCCGGCTTACACTGTAAAACCGTTTCCAAATCACTGAGAAAACTGATTCATGTCTGTTATCGATATCCATCGCGCCCATTCCCTGGACAAGGAGCACGCCCGCGAGGCGGCCGAAACCCTGGCCAAGGATTTGTCCAAACAATTCGATGTCAATTACCAGTGGGAAGGCGATCTGCTGAAGTTCAAACGCAGCGGTGTCAAAGGGCAGCTGGATATTTCCGAGAACGACCTGCATATCCGGCTGGAGCTGGGGTTGATGCTTCGGCCCTTCAAATCCCGCATTGAGCAGGAGATTCACTCCCAGCTGGACCAGATCATCCAGGCCTGAATCCCGCTACAGGTCGTCCGGCAGGGAGAAAGGGGTCCGGTGGCCCGCCAGAATGTTGTTCATCACTCGTTGTTCCCGGCTGAGCAGGCGATCAATCAGCAGGTCGACCCGATCCATTTTCCGAAAGGCGCTGTAGCCCCGGTGCAGAAAGCTGTGCAAATCACCCAGATCGGCCATCTCGGCCGGGCCGCGGGTCATGGACAGTAGCCAACCGAGGGTGCGGTTGCGAACGTAGCGATCCAGTTCCTGCCCGGTTTCTGCCACCAGAGCCAGTTGTCGTTTGCGAATCGTTAGCTGGTTGCCGGCGCGATAAGCCTCGCAGTAACGCTCATCATCAAGACCTGTTGCCGAAAAGCCCTGCTGCGCAAGTATCTCTGCCAGCTCAAGATCGAGGCTCTGGGTAATCAGGTTGAGCTCGACCAGGCCGGCAAAGGTGGCCAGCAGGTGGTCGGGAAGCCATTTCACCATCTTCGGGAACACCCGATCGATGTTGTCGTCCCGGCGGGTCATGCCGGCAGGGGCATAGAGGTCGGTCAGCAGAAATTCCAGGCCGGTGTGGTAGCCCGGGTGACGGTATAAATCCTGGTGGGTGTTTTTTAGCCGCTCTGCCTGCCAGTCCGCCACCTGGTGGGCCTCGTCCCGAAGAGGATGCCTGGCCTTGTGTTGGCGGAAATCGTGGTATTCCAGCAGCAGGCGTTTCAGGCGGTGGGCGTTCTCAGTGTGCACATCCGTGGCAACCAGCCGCTCACGATACATTAAAGGCTCCATTCAACCGGGCAGAAAAGCGCCAGTTTAACGGAGCCTTGGATCTGGCGCACCTGCCCGTTACGGTTGAATTCAGCCCTGGGCGGCGGCCTCCAGGGTTTCCAGACCCGGCACCCATTCCTTGCTGTCCAGCGTGATGAAATGGCTGGGAGCTTCGGTTTCGACAATGCGCATGGTGGTGGGGCTGGTGCGGGCGCTGGCCAGCATGGCCTGGCGATCCAGTATTCGGTCGGTGGCCGGTATCAGGAAAGTCCCGTGGCGCACATGGCGATAGACCGAGGTGTCGGTGCGGGCCATCCATTCCATGATGTTCTCGATGTTGCGAACAATGGTCAGATGGTCTTTGGTGGCATAGAACAGTTTGCTCAGCAATTGGCGCTTGCGCGGGTTCATCTTGCCGAAGAAGGTCTGACCATAGGCCGACTGGGGGGCGCTGTTGATCAGACGAATCAACCAGGGCCACATGCCATGGCTGACTGGTTCGAGCAATGTGGTTACCAGAGCATGCAGTTTGCCCTGGGGTAAAACCGGCGCTTCCAGTACCACTTCCACGTTTTCGTAGAGCTCCGGCCACTGCCGGATAGCTTCAAGAATGACCGCGCCACCCCGGGAGTGGCCATGGATCCGGATGTTCTCGGTGCTGGGCAGGTTCTGCAACGACTGATTCAGGATGCAGGCGTCGTATTCGATGGTGCCTTCCAGGTGCTTGATGGGCACTTCCCAGGCCGGATTCTCTGGCGTTACACCGTTCACCGGGATGTGATAGTTGCTGCAGGTGAGCAAAATCAGTTCGGTGGTGGGGCCATCGTAGGCCTGGGTAAAGTAACAGTGATTCTCAAGAAAGCCATGCACGCCAATAACGGTGTGCTCTGCTGTGCCACTGTGATTACGCACAGACACAGCACCCCGGCCCACGCGGTAAACCCGGCCGGAAAACATTTCGGAATAGGCGCTTTCGATCGGTTTGATCAGCTTGCGAACATGACTGGCTTTCATGATTCATCTCCCTCCGGCCGCTTTTCGTTGTGTTATTGGTTTTGCTGAGCCGGTATGACATTTGTACCGTGAATGCCGAACGGGTTTAGTGGCGCCAGTGCCTTCAAAAATGGTGTGTTGAGGCCAATTGGCCGATCCGGGACACGGTTTTATAGCCATCGCACCGGACCATGTAGCCAGTATAGGACTGAACAGTTACTCACGTGTAATTTTTTGTAACTGTGCGCATGGTGTCCGAGGATGGAGCCGGTATCCGGACTCTGGCACAATGCCGGATTGGTTTTCTTTCATACAGGCACGCTATTGATCGGGGATAATCGGGTTTGAGCCAGGAGCAATCGCATCTCATGCTGCCTTCGGATTCAGCCTGGCTGGCTCTGGAACGGCCCGAAAACCCGATGACCATCACCATCATGCTGAGGATCGACGGGCTGACGCCGGGCCGTTTCCGGGAGTTTCTGGAGGTATACTGGCTGGCCTGGGAGCGGTTCCGTTGCCGCCCGGTATGGCGTGCCCCCGCCTGGTATTGGGAAAAAGACCTGACCTTCTCCGCGCCCCAGCATCTTGACGTGGCGCTGGACCGGTTCGAGCCGGAACAGTTGCAGGACTGGGTCTCGGAGCGCCTGAACGAGCCCTTACCGCTGTATCGTCCACGCTGGAAATTCTGGTTGGCCCCCAACGCACAGGGTGGCGCTGCGTTAGTTTTGAGGCTGCATCACTGTTACGCTGATGGCTTGTCCCTGCTGGGTATTTTTGACCGCCTGTGCCCGGCATCGCCGCGCCAGTATCCGGCCGTTTATGGATCAAAGGAGGAGCCTCGCGCAGGAGCCTGGATGGCGGCTGCCCAAAGCTGGCTGGAAGCTCGGATGGCAGAGGCGATTCCGGCTGTCTCAGGTTCTGTCGATACGCCATCAATGCCAGGCACTGGCAAGAGCATGGCAGGCCGTGCCCTGGAAAACAGTCTGCGCCTGGTGCACGAATTCAGTGAGTTTCTGGTGAGCCCAGAGGACTCTCCATCTGAGCTGAAGCGTCCGCTACTGGGCCGACGCAGCTGCCGCTGGTCCTCCCCGGTACGTTTGTCCCGCTTCCGAACCATTGCCCGGGCAACCAGTACAACCATCAACGATGTCCTGCTCGCCTGCGTGGCGGCGGCAGTCAAGCCCCGACTGGGCATGACCCCGGAGCAACTGGATGAGGCGGTGATGCACGCGGCCGTGCCGGTCGACATCCGGGCTCGC
The DNA here is from genome assembly GCF_042763285.1 of Marinobacter sp. LM1. Taxonomy (NCBI): domain Bacteria; kingdom Pseudomonadati; phylum Pseudomonadota; class Gammaproteobacteria; order Pseudomonadales; family Marinobacteraceae; genus Marinobacter; species Marinobacter sp. LM1. Next base: position 3,773,454 of record NZ_CP114373.1, on the reverse strand, counting down.
CTGCCCGACGGCGTGCGGCCGGAAGAGGGCGAGCCCGGTAACTGCTTCGGCACAGTGTTCGTGCCTTTGCCGGTGGATGGAGAGAGTGCCCTGGAGCGGTTGTTCCGGATCAAGCATGAAACCCGGAAACTGAAGAAAAGCTGGCAGCCTGGCCTGGCCTGGGGGCTAACCAGCTGCGCGGCACTGATTCCCGAACCGGGACGCAAGCCCCTGGCTGACCTGTTCTTCCGGAAGGCTTCGGCGGTGGTATCTAACGTTCCTGGCACTCCGGACACCCGCTATCTGGCTGGATGTGAGATCACCGAGCAGATGTTCTGGGTGCCTCAGGCCGGGGATATAGGGCTGGGTGTCAGCATTGTCAGCTATGGCGGACAAGTGCAGTTTGGTGTTGTGGCGGACGAGGCTGTGATGGCGGATCCTGCAGCCTTTGTTGAGGATTGCCTGAAAGAGCTGGAGCAGTTTCCCGGATAAACATGGAATGTTTCACTTCTCAGTTTGAATTGAGGTTGGGGTCAGTCAAACAAAGTCGCCGCTTCTGCGAACATCAAATCTGAGCGGCTGCCGGCGCGCTTCATAACAGCCAGTTGTTGCCCGAGTTTTCTCTTGAAGCTCGCCATGTCCGCTTTCGGTATCGCCGCGGCGGTGGGTATGTTGGCGGTAAGGGGGTCAACAGGTCGGCCGTTAATGTGAAACTCGAAGTGCAGGTGGGGGCCGGTGCTGCGCCCGGTATTTCCTGACAACGCAATTTTCTGGCCGCGCTCTATTGCGGCACCTTTACGAACCAGGATCTTATGGAGATGCAGGTACCGTGTGGTGTGCGTGCCCCCATGATCAATGTCGATGTACTTGCCCGCGTAAGGATGATTGCCGATCCGGGCCACAATACCGTCTCCGGTGCTGAGAATGGGCGTGCCTGTTGGCGTGGCAAGATCCACACCGTTGTGGGGGGAGATGCGTCCGGTCACCGGGTGCAATCGCCTGGGGTTGAAATGGGAGCTCACACGGTAACGCTTTGGGGTGGGCAGTCGCAGAAAAGCGGGCGTCACACTCTCGCCATTCTCATCGTAATAATTACCATCGTCATAAAGAAAGGCGTAATGAGTTCTGGCACTGCGATCCAGGGACAGGGCTTCGATGCGGGTCTTCCCGGTGCTTTCGGTGCCCGTCATTTCGTGGCCAATGATGACGGAAAACCGATCGCCAGCCCGGAGATCCCTGCGGAAATTGAGTTGGCTTCCCAGAAGCTGGTCAATCAGAAGAATCTGCGCCTGGGTTACGCCTGCTTGCATAGCTGAGGCGTAGAAACTGCCATTGATGGTGCCCCTGAGCACCTCGGAGACCCAAAAAGTCTCTTCTTCGAAGGTCTGATGCACGAAGGCGCCATCGGGTTGGCGCGAGTAGGTAACGTGGCGTGCCGGGTCAAGAAACAGGACCAGCTCTGAAAATTGTCCCTGCGCATCGAAGTTCAGGCCGATTCGGGTTCCGGGCCTCAGCGTTTCCAGATGCAGATACTCGGCGTCTGCTGCCAGAATCTCCTGAAGATCCTCCATGGGCGCGTTGTTTGCCCGGAAAATCCAGCTCAATGTGTCTCCGGGTTTGACGCGCCAATCAATGGTTTTTCCCGTCGGGGGCTCCGCCATCTGGTTCGCCTTGGTGGCTGCGGGATCGATGGCTCCGGACCGTGGCGTGGGGGCGTGGCTCGCGTTTTCCTTCTGGGCCGAGGACAGGTCGGCCAATGCCGGCGATGATTTGAGTGGCGTCAGGTTTAATACCAGCAGAGCGGCGGCCAGTGCACCAAGCACCAGTTTATGGGGCGTTGAAAACATGGTTTATAGCTTCATTAAAAGGGTCTTCATGCGGTGTTCTGTTTGCTCCGCACCAATGGCAAGGGCGGGGATTATAACAGTTGTGATCTCTAGCGTTATGATGACTTATCTCCAGGCAGGAAAGGGATCATTGAGGGTCTGCCAGAACTCCTTGCCCGCGCGGTTGGTGAGAATGTGGTTGAGAGCGGTGGTTTTACTCCTGCCTTTTCGCTATATGCCGCATGCACGGCCCTTTACTTGGGATATGTTATAACATAACATTCCGGCTTCGAAATGTTAGTGAATTTAATTTCATTCCTGTGTGCGGCAGGCGCGGAACACCGTATCCAGGTCATGCCAACCGGCTCGGTTGCGACTCTGAAGTGCAAAGTCTGGACCGGCTTTCCTGAAGCACTAGAAGTAATGTTATAACATTCAATAAGGAGTTCTTGATGTCTGATCAATTCCGCCAATTTCCCTTCAGCCTTCGACCGATCGCTACCTCTGTGCTGCTGCTCTCGGCAGCGATGCTGGCGGCCTGCGGCGGTAGCAGCAGCTCTGATGATGAGCACGAGCATACTGATATCGACACGGCGGGTCGTCTGGCCCTGTTCGATACAGACGCTTCGCAGCTCAAGGTTCTGGACCTCGACAACAGTGAAGTGATCGCATCCATGGCGATGGATGGCGAGGCCCCACGCCTCTATGCCTCCCCCGGCAACCGGTATGCCGTCGCCATTCAGCGGGGCGACGATCTGGTGTCGTTTGTTGACGGTGGGCTTTACACCGAGGACCACGGAGATCACATGCATGATTACGCAGAGACGCCGAGCATGCTGTCCCTGACCCTGAACGATCACAAACCGACGCACTACTCCTCTGGTGAAGCGGAAGGTGTCGTTTTCTTCGACGGCGGTGAGGCCGCAAGCTCAAAAGTGACCGTGTTTTCAGATGCGACGCTGGGAAGCGGCGCCACCGTGGCCAGCCTGCCGTTGGATAACAACATGCACGGCGTTGCCAAGATGATCGATGGCCACCTGTTTGTGACCTACCGGGACAGCTCGATTACGGACACCACTCTGCCGGCGGCTGTCGAGCGTTACCACCTGGACGGTTCCGACTTCGAATTTGAGGAACGCTACAGCCAGGCTTGCCCGAGGCTTCATGGCGCTGCCGCCAACGCCCATAGTCTTGGCTTCGGCTGCAGTGATGGCGTTCTGGTTATTGATCTGCACGAAGCTGGTTACCCCGCTACCAAACTGGCAAATCCCGAAAGCCTGGCGGAGGGCTCTCGCATCGGAACCGTGGTTGCCAATCACGATGTTGAGGAGTTGGTCGGCATTGCCGGTGACCGTCTGTTCGTGATCCATCCCAAATCAACCACTGAGGTTTACCACGAACTGGAACTTGGCGAGGGCGTGGGCCGCCTGGCCCAGGGCTTTACCACCCACGGCGACGTCTTCTATGTGCTCGGCGATGATGGTGGCCTGAGGCTGTTCGACCCCGCCAGCGACTGGGTGCTGATTACCACGGCTGAGCTGATGGACGCGCCGGGCGAAGGTGACACCCTCGCTGTCGCCGTATCTGCGGCTCAGGAACGCCTGTTCGTGCTGCACAACCAGTCTGTGCATGAGGTGGATGCCACCGATGGTGATGTGGTCCGGACCATCGATCTTGGATTCAGTGCTTCTGCAATCGTATGGCTGGGTCTGGCGGAAGAAGGCCACGACCACGGCGACGAGCACGACCACGATCACGAAGAAGAGCACTCACACTAATCTGCTTTGAATCCAGCAGGGCGCGTCGACACCTGGTGGCGCGCCCTGCGTTTTATCTCCGGAGTACCTATGTTTAAACGTTTTGCACCCTTTGCCATTCTCCCATTGGTCATGACAGCAGGCGGCGCAACCGCCAACGAACTTAATCCCGACGTCAGTGTGACACTGGACGGATACTACAAACAGAACGAGACCGCGCTGTCCCACCGTGAACAGGGCTTTGGCCTGGGCCACACAGAGCTGTCCCTGTCTTCCCCGATCGATGACCTGTTCTCCGGCCGACTCACCGCCGTGTTCGAAGAGCATGACGGTGAGAGTGAAGTGCTGATAGAGGAGGCGTATCTGCAGACGAACGGCTTGCCTTACGCACTCAATGTGCGGGCAGGGCGGTTCCTGTCGCAGGTTGGCTACCTGAACGGTCGCCACATGCACGAAGACGACTTCGTCGAACGCCCGGCTGCTTATCGCGCGATGCTTGGTAGTCATTACTACGATACTGGTGCGCGCCTGAATGTGCTGTTGCCAACCCCCTTTTTCTGGCAGGTCGGCGCAGAAGCCTTTGCCGGCGACCAGCTGACCGAGGGTGACGAGGACATTGGCGTTTACACGATTAATACACGTCTCGGTGGTGATATCAGCCTGTCCCAAAGCTGGCAGCTGGGTCTTTCCTGGCTCCGGAATCGCCACGCGAAATCAGCGGATACCGGAGACGGCAGCCACGATCATGACCATGGTCATGAAGAAGGGCATGACCACGGCCACAGTCATGGTGCCGGCTACACCAGCGAAAACCTTTACATTGCCGATCTGGTCTGGAAGTGGGCTCCCAATGGCAACAACCGTGAACAACAGCTGACACTCAGCGGCGAATACCTCTACGGGGACGAGCTGAACCAGTTTGCGGCGTCTGATGATACCAATGAAGGCTGGTACGTTTCCGGCGTTTACCAGTTCGCACCCCAGTGGTCGGCGGGTGTTCGTTATGGTGAGGTGGATCTTCAGGAAGCCCACGGTGATCACTTTCACAACCAGACCCTGGAAGAAACTGACGTGATGCTGTCCTGGTCCCGTTCCCATTTCTCCACGGTACGGCTGCAGTACACCCATCAGGAAGCGACCGGCTTCAGCAACGCCGACAATACCGTGATGGTGCAGTACATTATGTCGCTTGGTGCCCACGGCGCCCATGGGTACTGATATGACACTTCGTAACGCGGTTGCGGCACTTATGTTGATAGTGGCATCCGTCCCGGCCCAGGCCCAGCTTCGTGTGTTCGCCTGTGAACCTGAGTGGGCGGCCCTGGTTCGGGCGCTGGCACCGGATGCCGAGATCACCGCGGCGACCAGTCATCTCCAGGATCCGCATTACATTGAGGCACGGCCAAGCCTGATTGCGGCGGTGCGGCGCGCGGATATTGCTGTGTGCACCGGCGCTTCTCTGGAAGCCGGCTGGTTGCCCATGTTGCTTCAACGGGCGTCGAACGCGGACATTCAGACCGGACGCGTGGGACTGTTCTTTGCGGCCGACCATGCACAGCTGCATGCGCCCCACGATCACGTGGATCGCAGCATGGGCGACGTCCACCCTGAAGGTAATCCTCATGTGCACCTGTCGCCGGATCAGTTGCCAGAGATCGCCCGGGCTCTGGCCCAGCGCCTTGGCGAGATTGAGCCGCAGCAAGCGGCGGCGATCCAGGGCCGGTATATCCGCTGGCGGGGTGACTGGAATCGGGCCAGAACCGAATGGCGGGCCAGGGCAGAGGCGCTTGAAGGGCGATCCCTTGTGGTTCAGCACTCCAGCTTCAGCTACCTGTTACGCTGGCTGGGTGTGGAGGCGGCAGCGGATCTGGAACCAAAGCCGGGGCTGCCCCCCAGTGCCAGCCACCTGAGTCAGCTTCTGGCCGATCCCGCTCTTATGGAGGCGAGCGCCATCCTGATTACCAGCTATCAGGACCCTCAGCCTGCTGAATGGCTGGCGGAGCAAACCGGGCTGCCGGTTGTGGTGGTGCCTGGCACCGTCACGGGTGAAGCACCTACAGCGACCCTGAGCGGGCTGATCAGTGAGATTATCCGTCAGATTGAGTCGGCCGAACAGGGAGCCTCTGATGGCGGAATATGAATGGCTGCTCTTGCCAGCAGCCGGCAGTGCCATGCTCTGCCTGCTGCTGGTCCCGTTGGGTTACCAGGTGATTGCCCGAGGCGTGATCTTTGCCGACCTGGCCATTGCCCAGTGGGCGGCTCTCGGCACCCTGGCCGGGCTCTATTTCCTGCCCAACCACACGCTGGCCGGGGCACCGGTCAGCAGTCTGATGTTCGCGCTTCTCGCGTCCCTGGCTGTGCACCTGATCTTCAGGTTCCTGGCGGAAGCGAAAGAAGCCTGGATCGGTATCCTCTACGTGGTCGGGGCGAGCCTGGCCGTGCTTCTGGTCAGTGGCGATCCCCATGGGGCCCAGGCGCTGCAAAGAGCTGCTTCAGGTGACCTGCTGTGGTCAAGCCTACAGCTTGTGATCGCTATGGCAATATTGGCCGCGCTCGTGTGGCTACTTGGACTCTGGCGATCGGATTGGATGGCCGGAACCACATTCCTGCCGATTTTTGCTGTTGCAGTGACCTATGCCGTCTCACTGGCTGGCGTCTACGTGGTGTTTGCGACTCTGATCATTACGCCTTTGATGGTTGGCCTGCACCTGGGCCGGCGACCATTACAGGCGGCCTTGTGTGCCATCCTGGGCCATGGTTGCGCTATCGGGGTCTCGGTGATGCTTGATGTTCCGGTGGGTCCGGCCATTGTAGTGGGGGTTCTGGCAGTGGCGGGAATGTGGATTGCAGTGTGCGGTTTTAAGTCTACATTGAATCTGTAGGCGCACAATCGCGTTGATGGTCCACAAGCATAACAAGAGGTCATTGAGATGATTTACGCACAACCCGGAAAAGAAGGCTCCGTCGTTTCCTTCAAATCCCGTTACGAAAACTACATTGGCGGTGAGTGGGTGGCCCCGGTCAAGGGCCAGTACTTCGACAACGTCACCCCGGTAACCGGTGCCGTGTTCTGTGAAGCACCCCGTTCGACGGCCGAAGACATCGACCTGGCACTGGACGCCGCCCACAAGGCCGCACCGGCCTGGGGCAAAACGTCGCCCACCGAACGTTCCAATATCTTGCTGAAAATTGCCGATCGCATTGAGGCCAACCTGGAAAAGCTGGCGGTGGCTGAAACCTGGGATAACGGCAAGGCGGTTCGCGAAACCCTGAATGCCGACATCCCTCTGGCGGCCGACCACTTCCGTTACTTCGCCGGTTGTATCCGGGCCCAGGAAGGGCACATGAGCGAAATCGACCACAATACCGTGGCCTACCATTTTCACGAACCGCTGGGTGTGGTTGGTCAGATTATCCCCTGGAATTTCCCGCTGCTGATGGCCGCCTGGAAACTGGCCCCCTGCCTGGCTGCTGGTAACTGTACTGTGCTGAAGCCTGCCGAGCAGACTCCGGCCAGTATCCTGGTACTGATGGAAATCATCGGCGACCTGTTGCCACCGGGCGTAATCAACATTGTTAACGGCTACGGCATTGAAGCTGGCCAGGCCCTGGCCACCAGCAAGCGCATCGCCAAGATCGCCTTTACCGGCTCCACCCCGGTGGGTTCGCACATCCTCAAGTGCGCGGCTGAAAACATCATTCCGTCCACGGTTGAGCTGGGTGGCAAGTCCCCGAACATCTATTTCTCTGATGTGATGAAGGCAGAGCCGGAATTCATCGATAAGTGTGTGGAAGGCCTGGTGCTGGCATTCTTCAACCAGGGGGAGATCTGTACCTGCCCATCCCGGGCCCTGGTCCAGGAAGACATGTTTGAGGAGTTCATGCAGAAGGTTATTCAGCGCACCAAGGCCATTAAACGTGGCAATCCGCTGGATACCGACGTTCAGGTGGGTGCCCAGGCCTCGAAGGAGCAGTTCGACAAGATCATGTCGTACATGGAAATCGGTCGCCAGGAGGGCGCGGTGGTGCTGACCGGCGGTGACCGTGAGCATCTGGAAGGCGAGTTCAACAACGGCTTCTACATCCAGCCGACCTTGTTCAAGGGCGACAACAAGATGCGTGTGTTCCAGGAAGAAATCTTTGGGCCGGTGGTGGGTGTCACCACCTTCAAGACCGAGGAAGAAGCCCTGGCCATTGCCAACGACACCGAGTTCGGCCTGGGTGCCGGCGTGTGGACCCGCGATACCAACCTGGCCTACCGCATGGGCCGCAACATCCAGGCCGGCCGGGTCTGGATGAACTGTTACCACGCTTACCCGGCTCACGCCGCGTTCGGTGGTTACAAGAAATCCGGTATTGGCCGGGAAAACCACAAGATGATGCTGGAGCACTACCAGCAGACCAAGTGTATGTTGACCAGCTACGACACCAACCCTCTCGGGTTCTTCTGAATAATGTGGGTGCGCGGCCGCGGGTTTCCGTGGCCGCTTTGTTCGTCCAACTTTATATTTTGTAGACACTTGGTCTAATTTTTGGGATGTTAATTAGACGATCGGTCTAATTAAGGGTGATGGATGAATCAGCTACCAGTAAAGCGCCGACGGGGCAGACCGCCCAAATTCTCGGCAGCGAGTTATCAGAACACCCGGGATGCCTTGATTCAGGTGGGCCTGGGGGTGCTGACAGAGAAGGGCTACTCCTACACCGGCATAGACGAAATCCTGCGCCAGGCGGGAGTGCCCAAGGGCTCCTTCTACCATTACTTTGACAACAAGGAAGCTTTTGGCGCGGCTCTGATTGAAGCCTACGGGCGTTTTTTCGCCAACAAGCTGGAGCGTTCTTTATCCGACAGCAATCTCAGCCCCCTGGCGCGCATCCAGGCATTCGTAGACGATGCCAGGGCCGGTATGCACAGGTTCGGTTACCGGCGGGGTTGCCTGATCGGCAACCTGGGCCAGGAAATGGCCGCACTGCCGGAAAGTTTTCGAAGCTTGTTGCGCGAGGTATTTCAAGACTGGGAAGCCCGGGTCGCCCGGGTTCTCGAAGAAGCCCGACAGGCTGGCGAAATCTCAGGACATACTGAGCCGGAGCAGATGGCAAAGTTTTTCTGGATTGGCTGGGAAGGCGCAGTTTTGCGCGCCAAGCTTGAGCAATCCCCGCAACCGCTGGATCAGTTTGCCGAGGGTTTTATGGCGCTGGTTCGCAGTTGCTGATTCACGAAGTTCAATTCACGTTACTAGAATCCCTGGAGGCAACATGTTCAAAGCAATCCTGATTGAAGGCAGCCGTGGCGACCAACAGGTATCGCTGAAGTCCGTAGACGAGGCTCAGCTACCCGAAGGCGATGTGACCATTGATGTCGCCTACAGCACCCTGAACTACAAGGATGCCCTGGCCATTACCGGTCGCGCGCCCATCGCGAAAACCTATCCGATGGTTCCGGGCATCGACTTGGCTGGCGTGGTGACCGAATCGTCCAATCCCGACTTCAAGGCTGGAGACGAAGTGGTTCTCAACGGCTGGGGCGTGGGTGAGAAACACTGGGGCGGGCTGGCCCAGAAAGCCCGGTTGTCAGGTGACTGGCTGGTCCCGCTGCAGGCGCCATTCACGGCCCGCCAGGCCATGGCCATCGGCACTGCTGGTTACACCGCCATGCTGTGTGTCATCGCCTTGGAAAAGCACGGCGTTAAGCCAGAATCCGGCGACATCCTGGTAACCGGTGCTACAGGTGGTGTTGGCAGTGTGGCGGTCGCCATTCTGACCAAGCTGGGCTACTCGGTGACTGCGGTAACGGGCAGGCCGGAAGAGGAAGCCTACCTGAAATCCTTGGGCGCCAAACAGATTCTGGACCGGGCCGAGCTGAGTGAGCCGGGCAAACCGCTGGCCCGGGAAACCTGGGCCGGTGCAGTGGATGTGGCCGGCGGCCAGGTACTGGCCAATGTTTGTGCGGGTATGAAGTATCACGGGGTAGTGACCGCGTGTGGTCTGGCGGCCGGCATGGATTTCCCGGCGACGGTGGCGCCTTTCATTCTGCGTGGCGTGACCCTGTGTGGCATCGATAGTGTGATGGCGCCGAAAGCAGACCGGGTGTATGCCTGGAAGCGCCTGGCCGAGGATCTGTCTCCGGAACTGCTGGACAGCATGATCACCGAAGTGGCCTTTGATGATGCCATCGACGCCGCTGGCCGGCTGATGGATGGCAAGATTCGAGGCCGGATTGTGATTCCCGTGGCCGGGTAATTCCGGCCCGTCTCCCTAACGATACAAAGAAACAGAGGACGTACCATGCCAGCACAGAACGAATTGCCCATCAGCCGCTTCCCGGTGCCCGAGCTGGATGCTCTGCCGGAGGATATCCGCAGCCGCATTCTCAAGGTTCAGGAGAAGTCCGGTTTCATCCCCAATGTGTTCCTTGCGTTGGCGCACCGGCCAGCGGAGTTTCGGGCGTTCTTCGATTACCACGATGCCTTGATGGAAAAAGAGAGCAACCTCACCAAGGGTGAGCGTGAAATGATCGTGGTGGCCACCAGCAATCTGAACCAGTGCCAGTATTGTGTGGTGGCACACGGGGCAATCTTGCGGATCCGGGAAAAGAACCCGCTGGTGGCCGATCAGGTGGCCGTGAATTATCGCAAAGCCGATATCACCGAGCGTCAGAAGGCCATGCTGGATTTTGCTGTGAAGGTTTCCCAATCAGCGTACGAAGTCAACGACAGCGATTTTCAAACGCTGCACGAGCATGGCTTCACCGATGAGGACGCCTGGGACATTGCCGGCATCGCGGCCTTCTTCGGCCTGTCCAACCGCATGGCCAATGTCACCAGCATGCGCGCAAACCCCGAGTTCTACTCCCTGGGACGCTAGGTGTTAACGGCGCTCTCCCTCGATACTTTGTAATTTGTAGACGCTCTGGTATTCGGAGCGGCTACACTTACTGGCAGGCCAACCAGTAGGGAGAGCGTCCATGTATTCATCAGATAACAGCCTCACCAACCACGAAGTCACCATCTGCCTTGCCGGCGGCGCCGTGCTGGGGCCGTTCAATGCCACCTGGAGCCAGGACTCCGGCGGTGATGTGAGGGAGCTGGTGCGCCAGTACGATGCCTTTCTGCAGGGCGAGAAGCAGAGCCGCTTCAAGTTTCACCTGCACGACACCTACACCAATACCGTGCACACACTGATTCTGAATTTTGAGCAGGTGACCGGCATCTGCGACCATGTCCGCCTGAAATCCCATGGTAACGGCACCTGAGGGCCGCTGTGGGAAGCTATCGAGCGTGACATAAGGAGGATGTGATGACCGAGTTCAGAACTGAAAAAGACAGCCTGGGTGAGGTCCGGGTACCGGCCAGTGCGCTCTGGGGCGCGCAGACCCAGCGTGCGGTGGACAATTTTCCGGTCAGCGGGCAGCCGATGCCGCCCGAATTCATTGCCTCTGTGGTTCAGGTCAAACGTGCGGCGGCCCAGGCCAACGCGTCACTGGGCTTGCTGGAGCCGGAACTGCGTGATGCCATTTGTGACGCCTGCGACCGGTTGCTGAAAGGGGAACATGCGGATCAGTTTCCGGTGGACCGTTACCAGACCGGCTCCGGTACCAGCACCAACATGAACGTGAACGAGGTGATCTCGGCTCTGGCGCGCGAGCAGGGCGTGGAGGTAAATCCCAATGATCACGTCAACATGAGCCAGAGTTCCAACGACGTGATCCCGACTGCGATCCATGTCAGCGCAGTGCTGGCAGTGAAAAGCCGGCTGCTGCCGGCGCTGTCGCATCTCCGGGGAGTGATCTACGGCCGGGAGGCTGAACTGTCCGGGCAGGTGAAGACCGGGCGCACCCATCTGATGGATGCCATGCCGGTGACACTTGGCCAGGAGCTCAGAACCTGGCGGGAACAGGTCGCGGCGACCGAGCTTCGCCTTGAGCGGGCCATGGAGGACCTGGCGGCACTACCGCAGGGCGGTACCGCGGTCGGTACCGGGGTGAATGCCGCGTCGGAGTTTGCTGGCCAGTTTGTGAAGTTTCTGAAGCAGAATACGGGCTATCCGTTCCGGTCGCTGGAGCACAAGTTTCTGGGGCAGAGTGCGGTTGATGCGCCTGTGGCATTGTCTGCCCAGTTCCGTGGTGTGGCCGTGGTGTTCACCAAGATCGCCAATGACCTGCGCTGGATGAATAGTGGGCCGATCCATGGTCTGGCGGAAATCAACCTGCCGGCCTTGCAGCCGGGCAGCAGCATCATGCCTGGTAAGGTGAATCCGGTGATACCGGAATCGGTGGCGATGGTGAGTGCCCAGGTGACCGGGCTGGATGCGGCTGTCGCCATGGCGGGCCAGTCCGGCAACTTTCAGTTGAATGTAATGCTGCCACTGGTGGGCGCAAATCTGCTGGATATGTGCGGGTTGCTGGCCAATGCCTCGAACCTGCTGGCGGACAAGGCCCTGCAAGGGTTCACCGTTAACACCGAAAACCTGAACGCGGGGGTGGGTCGAAACCCGGTTCTGGTGACGGCATTGAACCCTGAAATCGGCTACGCCCTGGCCGCGGATATTGCCAAAGAGGCATACCGTAGCGGGCGCCCGGTTATCGACGTTGCCGAGGAGCGGAGCGGATTGAGCCGCAAACGGCTTGAGGAATTGATGAACCCGCTCAAGCTGACCCGGGGCGGACTGACCTGATCTGGCCGGCTGTTGACAGGGGAAAGCAGAGTGCTGTTGTCGCTTGAGTTGTTTGTCATGCTGGTGCTGGCCAACGGGTCTCCGGTGGTTGTGGCGCGGTTGTTTCATCAGCATGGCAGCTGGCCCCTCGATGGTGGCCGGCTGTGGCGCGATGGCCGACCGCTGCTGGGGCCCAGCAAAACCTGGCGTGGGCTGGTTTCTGGCGTTCTGACCTGCGCGCTGTTCGCCCTGTGGGTGGGTCTGGGCTGGTTGTTCGGAGCGCTGTTTGCTTTCCTGTCGCTGTGGGGCGATATGCTCAGCAGTTTCACCAAGCGCCGTATGGGATTGGCTTCCAGCGCCAGGGCGGTCTGGTTGGATCAGCTGCCCGAGGCGCTGTTACCTATGGTGATGGCCTGGTACTGGCTGCCGCTGCCACTGTGGGAGGCGGTCGCCGTTGCCCTTCTGTTCGCATTGTCCAATATGTTGTTCTCTCCGCTGTTTTACCGCCTCGGTATACGTAAACAGCCACACTGAACTCAGGGCCCGCGAGTGAGGGTGTGAATGGTCACTTCCGGGGGGCAGTTCAGACGCACATTCAGGACCGAAGTGCCGGCTCCCGGTGAGGTGTAACCCTGCATGCCGTTCACCTGCCAGAGCCCGCGGCCAAGGCGCCTCGGGCAATCGGAGTCGAGCGTCAGCGGGATGCCGCCAGGCAAACAGAGTTGCCCACCGTGGGTGTGGCCGCAGAGGAACAGGTCGTAACCGGCATGGGCGGCTTCCCGCCAGATTTCCGGCGTATGACTGAGTAACAGGCTGATTCCCCCTGCGGGTATATCGTCGCCGGCCCGGTGCAGGTTGTGAACCTTGTAGTAGTGGGCATCGTCCACGCCGGCCAGGTACAGGCGACTGTCGCCCCGCTCCAGCGGCACCATTTCATTCATCAGCAGGCGATAGCCCATGTCTTCAAGAGCCGGCACCATTCGTACACTGTCGTGGTTGCCCAGCACGGCATAGGCGTCGCCGTGAATGGCCTGGCGCAGTCTGGCCATACCGTCCAGAGCATCGTCTACAGGGCCCCAGGTGCGTTGGCGGTAATCGCCGGTCAGAACGCACAGATCGTAATCCAGCGGGGCGATTTGCCGTATAACTGCCTGCAGGTTCGCTTCGTCCATATCGACATGCAGGTCGGTCAGGTGAAGGATGCGGAAGCCTTCGAAGGCCGATGGGAGATCGGGCAACACGAAGGTGTTGTGCTCGGTGGTCAGTTTCAAACTGTTGGCCTGAGCCCGGCGTAGCAGGCCCACGGCCTTCAGGCAGAAACGAATCAGTCCCGGAGCGTTGGTCAGGTTTTCCAGATGGAACGAGCGCTTGTCCCGCCCGAACACCCGGGCTTCGGTTTCCCGCTCAATGCCGAGGCGTTGACGGGCATGGACGGGCCCGAGCCTCAGGCTCAGGCGGTAGTGGAGCAGCTCGTCCTGATCTTCCGATACGCGAACCCTTGCGGTCATGCTGTTATCCCTGATGCCGAGCGGAACCTTATCAGTGGTTCCTGTCTTAATTATGGTTGTTGCCCTGGGTAGTGCAAATTACAGGTGCTGATTTGGCTTTTCAGTATTGAGACGCCACAATCAGTGATCATTCGACGATGTATAGTGTACGGAGTGGCCCATGACCGATGCATGTAATCTGCCCGGCCTGAGTGTTCCCAGGAGTCGTTTCCCGGACCCTGAACAGGATCTGCCTGAAGCGGCCGGTGAGTCCCGGCTGGTGTTGGCGGGGGGCTGTTTCTGGTGTGTGGAAGCGGTCTTTCTGGCGGTTGACGGTGTTCAACGTGTGACCTCTGGTTATGCCGGCGGTGAAGCCAGTACCGCGAATTACGAGGCGGTCTGTACCGGGAAAACCGGGCACGCCGAAGTCATCGAGGTGCATTATGATCCGGCACGGGTCAGCTTCGGCCAACTGCTGAAGCTGTTCTTCTCGGTGGCCCATGATCCCACCCAGCTCAACCGACAGGGTAACGATGTCGGCAGCCAGTATCGCTCCGCGATATTCTATGAGACCCCAGAGCAGCACGATGTAGCCGAGGCGTATATCCGCCAGCTGGATGCCGCCGGCGTGTATCAGGATCGCATCGTGACCACCCTGGAGCCCCTGGAAGCCTTTTATCCGGCCGAGGAGCACCACCAGAACTTTGCCGCCCGTAATCCCTGGCAACCATACATCATGGCGGTAGCGGCACCGAAGATGGAAAAACTGGCCAACACCTGGCCCGAACAGCTGAAGCCCGAATTCAGCAAAGACGACCTGGACCAGGCTTGAGGAGGCTCCGATGTCTGTATCTGCAGCAGGCTATGACCTGACACCGTTAACCCGGGCAGAAGTGGAAGCCCGGGCCGAGCATCTTTCTGAGGAAGAACGCCGGGTGCTGCTTGATCACGGTACCGAGCGTCCCTTCTGTGGCACGTTGCTGGATAACAAAACGTCCGGCACCTATCACTGCCGGTTGTGTGATCTGCCGCTGTTCAGTTCCGATTCCAAGTTTGATTCCGGCACTGGTTGGCCAAGTTTTTTCCAGCCCTTCGACCCGGAGCATATCCGATACCTGGAGGACTCCAGTCTTGGAATGACCCGTATCGAAATTCGTTGCCCCCGTTGCGACAGTCACCTGGGCCACGTGTTCCCTGATGGGCCGCCACCTACCGGGCAGCGTTATTGTCTGAACTCCATTGCAATGGTGTTCTCTGAATCGAACTAGAGTCTGAATATCGCGAGCTCTTTGTTGCGGCTATAATGCGCCTTTCTTTTTAGGGCCGACCATCTGAAATCGGCTCTGGTGAAAGGTGATCGATGGTCAGACTGAAATTAAACCCGCTCACTGAATCGGCTACCCTGCTCCGACGTGCCGGCGTCGTGATTGGCTCCGTGGGGCTGACGGCGCTGTATTCGCTCTTGATCCTGTTGCGGGCGCTTTTCGGACGCCTGAACCGGCCGATTGTCGACAAATATTGCCGGGAATGGTCGGCGGCGTTGTTGCGGCTGGTTCGGGCGAGCCTGGTTGTTCGCGGAGAAGTGCCGGATTTCAACGATGGCCGGCGCTACATCATCATGAGCACCCATGCCAGCCACTACGACATCCCGGTCAGTTTCGTGTCGCTGCCAGGTTCAATCCGCATGCTCGCCAAAAAGGAGCTGTTCAGCATTCCTCTGCTGGGGCAGGCCATGAGGGCTGCCGAGTTTCCATCTATTGACCGTTCCCGTCGAAACCGGGCGGTGAAGGATCTCGAGAAAGCCCGTCAGATGATGGAAAGTGGCATTGTGTTGTGGGCAGCCCCGGAAGGGACCCGCTCTCCGGACGGTCAGCTGTTACCCTTCAAGAAAGGCTGCTTTCACCTGGCCCTGGATACTCAGGCTGTGATTGTACCGGTGGCGATTCGGGGGATTCATCGGGTGCTGCCCGCGCGCACCTGGCAGATTAACCTGGGGCAGCCGGTGGATGTGCGGGTGGGCACCCCCATCGACACGGCAGGAAAAAGCAAGGACGACATTGCGGAGATTATGGCGGGCGTGCGGGAGAATCTGGAGGAATTACTGGGCAATGGCGAGGCAGAATAAGCTGCCCCGCCGGCGATGCTCAGGCGGCGGAGACCACGGTAGAGAACAGATAGCCGGTGTAACCGATGTAAACGGCCAGCAGCAGGGCACCGTCAACCCTCGATACGAGCTTGCGCCAACCGGTCAGGCCGAAGCCCATGACCAGAAGCGCCAGAGTCAGGCCCAGCATTAACGTCCAGTCCCGATACAGCACCTCAGGGTCTACCGACAACGGTTGAATCGCCGCGGCGAGCCCCACCACGGCCAGGGTGTTGAAGATGCCTGAGCCCAGGATGTTGCCCAGAATCAGGTCGTGCTCGTTCTTCTTCACGGCGGCAATAGCTGAGGCCAGCTCCGGCAGGGATGTGCCGATAGCGACAATGGTCAGGCCTATGATCAGATCACTCACACCCAGGCTCTGGGCAATAGCGACCGCACCCCACACCAGAAGCCTTGAACTGACAATCAGCAGAATCAGCCCGATCACCAGCCAGATAATTGCGGTTTTCAGGGGCATGGGGTGGGCAACGATTTCGGACTCAGCATCCCCTCCAAGCGGGTCAGCTTTGCCACGTATCCCCTGATAGATGGACCAACCCATGACCGCGGCAAAGACGCCCAGAAGCACCCAGCCATCCAGTCGGCTCAGCTCTCCGTCGATCAGTTGCGCACCGGCAATCAGAGTGAGTACGACCAGTAGTGGCAGTTCTTTGCGGATCACCTGTGAGTGCACAGCGATCGGCGCGATGATGGCGGTCAGGCCAACAATCAGGGCGATGTTGGTGATATTGGAGCCGTACCCGTTTCCGAGAGCCAGGCCGGGGTTGCCGTCAGACGCAGCCATGGCAGAGACCGCAAGTTCCGGAGCAGAGGTGCCGAAGCCGATAATGACCATGCCGATCAGTAGCGTAGGCATGCCCAGGTGTTTCGCGGTGGCGGCGGCTCCTTCCACAAATTTGTCCGCGCTCCAGACCAGCAGGATCAGGCCGGCAATAACGGCACCGATGGCCATCAACATAGAGAAACCTCAAAAAGATTAACGTCGGAAACTCCGGCCCATGGCCCGGAGGAAAGTGTTTGGCGCACAAGATACCGTATTAGGGGGCGATTGGTCAGCACTGAGATGCGCGCCGTTGCAGGTAACTACGGATGATCCAATGGTTGGGCGCCGGGGTATCAGACTAAAGTGGCGCTGATATTGTTAACAAAACACGAGACAATCCCGGCAAAACGATAAGATGACGGGCAATGTGCCAACATACCGGTAATCGCACCACTGGTGCCAGCCGTGCCCGCAACCGACACGCATCAATTGATAATCGCAATTTATTCTTTCGGCGAAAATCGGGATAATTGCGCGCAATTTCAGACCGGAAGCTCACGGCAGCGCCGTCTACCTCGCGCCAGGCCGGCTTCCGACAGGCCACTTTGCTGATCGTGGAGTGGCAGCAGGCTTCAACACTAAGCTAGGGTGAAAACCAATGGCCGTTAGACAGGCAGATGTAGTGCTGGTCGGTGGGGGCGTCATGAGCGCGACCCTCGGCATGATGCTCAGGCAGCTGGATCCGTCCCTGGACATCGTCATGGTGGAACGTCTTGACCACGTTGCCCATGAGAGCACCGACGGATGGAACAATGCAGGTACCGGGCATGCCGGTTACTGCGAGCTGAACTACACCCCCGAAACCGATGATGGCGATGTCGAGATTGAGCGGGCGTTGAAAATCAATGCCCAGTTCGAGGTGTCGTTGCAGTTCTGGTCTTACCTGGTGGAGCAGGGCATCCTGCCGGAGCCGACTTCTTTCATTAATCGTACGCCACACCAGAGTTTCGTCTGGGGCGAGAAAGACGTGGCGTTTCTAAAGCGCCGTTACGAGCGTCTGAGCGGGCACCACCTGTTCCAGGAAATGGAATACACGGAAAGCCCGGAGGATCTCGAAGAGTGGATGCCGCTGGTGGTTCGCCACCGTGATCCTATGCAGCGTGTGGCCGCGACCCGAATCAAACATGGTTCCGACGTGGATTTCGGTTCACTGACCCGAAGCATGGTGAAATGGCTGGAAACCCAGCCCAACTTTGAACTGATGCTCAGCAGCCCGGTGCACTACATTGATCAGCGCGACAATGGCCGCTGGAAACTGCGGGTGAAAAACCAGAAAACCGGCGAACTGACCAAGCTGGAAGCCGGTTTCGTGTTCCTCGGTGCTGGTGGTGGCGCGCTGCCGTTGCTGCAGAAGTCTGGCATTGATGAGGCCCGCGGTTACGGTGGCTTCCCAGTCAGTGGTCAGTGGCTGGTGTGCCAGAAGCCGGACATCGTCAAGGAGCACCATTCTAAAGTGTACGGTAAGGCACCGATTGGCGCGCCGCCGATGTCTGTCCCGCACCTGGATACCCGCATCATCAATGGCGAACCTGCCCTGCTGTTCGGACCGTTTGCTGGCTTCACCACCCGCTTCCTGAAGCAGGGCTCCATCTTCGATCTGATTGGTTCGGTGCGCGCTACCAACCTGCGCCCGATGCTGTCAGTCAGCAAGAGCAATATGGACCTCACCCGTTATCTGATCGGCGAAGTGTTCCAATCCCATGCCGACCGTGTGAATTCCCTGCGCAACTTCTTCCCGGATGCCCGTGAAGATGACTGGAAGTTGCAGATGGCTGGCCAGCGGGTGCAGATTATCAAGCAGACCGAAGAGGGTGGTGGCAAGCTTGAGTTCGGCACCGAGATTGTCGCAGCTAAAGACGGCACCCTCGCCGCCTTGCTGGGTGCCTCTCCCGGGGCTTCTACTGCGGCTAACGCCATGATCAATGTGCTTGAGCGCTGCTTCCCGGAGAAGATCAGGAGCGAGCAGTGGCAGTCCCGCATGAAGGAGCTGGTGCCATCCTATGGCCAGTCTCTGGTGGATAATGAGGAGCTGCTCAACAGCGTTCGTGAACGGACCCTGTCAACGCTCAAGCTCAGGTAATGCTATCCTCTTGATTTGAGAATTCTCAGATCAAGAGGACAGTTATGGCCAATGATCATCGACAGGCGCTTAACGGCGCCGAAGTGTTTATCCGGGCACTTGAGAATGAGGGCGTAAAATACATTTTCGCCGTGCCCGGTGAAGAGAATCTCGCGTTCCTGGAAGCGTTACGCAATTCCAGTATCCGTCTGGTGCTGAACCGGCACGAACAGGCTGCCGGCTTCATGGCGGCGACCTATGGGCGACTGACCGGCCAGGTGGGGGTTTGCCTGTCCACCCTCGGGCCGGGCGCCACCAATCTGGTGACGGCCGCGGCCTACGCCCAGCTGGGCGGCATGCCCATGATGATGATCTCCGGGCAGAAGCCCATCAAGTCCTCCAAACAGGGGCTGTTCCAGATTCTGGATGTGGTGGATCTGATGCGGCCGCTCACCAAATACACCCGCCAGATCAGTAACGCCAACACCATCCCCGCCAAGGTTCGTGAAGCCTTTCGCCTTGCCTCGGAAGAACGCCCCGGTGCTGTGCACCTGGAGCTGCCTGAGGACATTGCCGAGGAATCCGCCGAAGCGGGCATTCATATCTTTAATCCCAGTGATGCCCGCCGGCCAACGGCCAGCGAGAAGAGCCTGGATATGGCCTGTGACATGCTGCGCAGGGCCCATCATCCACTGATCATGATTGGTGCCGGCGCCAATCGTAAACGGGTATCCAAAGCCTTGCTGCATCTGGTGGATGTGACGGGCATTCCGTTCTTCACCACTCAGATGGGTAAGGGCGTGATTGATGAGCGTCACCCCCGTTACATGGGGAATGCGGCCCTGTCCGCCGGCGATTTTGTTCACTGCGCCATCGACCGGGCGGATCTGGTGATTAATGTTGGCCACGATGTGGTGGAAAAGCCCCCGTTCTTCATGACGCCGGGCGGTAAAAAAGTCATCCATGTGAATTTCAGCGGAGCCGATGTCGATCCGGTGTATTTTCCGCAGCATGAGGTGGTGGGTGACATTGCCAACAGTGTGGAGTACATGGCCGAGCACTGCGGACAATGTGCCAACCACGATTTCACCGGCCTGATGGAAGTGAAACAGGCGGTCGACAAGCATCTTCAGGAACGGGCCACCGATGACCGCTTTCCGGTGATCCCCCAGCGCATTGTCCACGATGTGCGATCCGTGATGCCGGATGACGGCATCATTGCGCTGGATAATGGTATGTACAAACTCTGGTTTGCCCGTAACTACCCGGCTTACGACAACAACACCGTGCTGCTGGACAATTCTCTGGCCTCCATGGGCGCGGGCCTGCCCAGTGGTATGATGGCGGCCATGCTCTATCCGGAACTGAAGGTCATGTCGATCTGCGGCGATGGCGGCTTCATGATGAACAGCCAGGAGCTGGAGACGGCTGTTCGCCTTGGTCTGAACCTGGTGGTGCTGATCATCAACGACAGTGCGTATGGCATGATCAAATGGAAGCAGGGCCAGGATGGCTATGAAGATTTCGGGCTGGATTACCGCAACCCGGATTTCGTGAAGTACGCGGATTCCTACGGTGCCATTGGCCACAGGGTTACCCGTACCGAGGAGTTGCGCCCGACCCTCGAGCGCGCACTGGAGGCCGGTGGTGTCCACCTGGTGGATGTGCCGGTGGACTACAGCGAGAACCGGCGGGTCTTTGATGAAGAGCTGGCGGAGCTCACCTGCCGGCTTTAGCCGGCCTGGGCAGCTCCACGCAGCATGGCCTGTAACAGTTCATCTGCGTCAAACTTGGTCAGGGCCTCGTTGGCCCCGACCTGATTGGCGTAGCTCAGGCTCATCTCACTGTTCAGTGAGGTATGCAGGATAATGTAGGGTTGCTTGAGGCTGGCGTTATCCCGGACATCGAAGGTCAGCTCGTAGCCATCCAGCCCCGGCATCTCGATGTCGCTTACCAGAATCTCGATCGGGTGCCCCAGCTCGTGCTCTCTGAGCATCACCTGCAGGGCTTCATCGCCATTGGTGGTGACGTGGTAGCTGATGCCTTTGCTGTCCAGTACATCGCTCAGCTGTTTACGGGCCACCTGGGAATCGTCTACCAGCAGGATATTCAGAGACTTGAGCGTTTCGCTCTGAAGATCTGACAGTACAACATCCTGGGCATCCAGGGATTCCGGATACACCTTGGCCAGCAGCAACTCCACATCCAGTAGCTGGATAATGTCGCCATCCACATCCAGCAAGCCAGTAATAAAGGCATTGGTGCCCAGAGCCTTGGGCGGCGGCATCACGCTCTTCCAGTCTGTCTCGATAATCTGCTGAACACTACGCACCAGAAAACCGATTTCCTGGCGCTGGATGTCGGTAACAATGATGGAGGCTTTTTCCTGCTCCTCGCGGGTAAGCGCCGGGTAGCCTACGGCCGCAGACATATCAATGACCGGCACGGCCGAGCCCCGGAAGGTTGCGGTTCCGATCACGGCATGGTGGCTGTGGGGCAGTTTGGTTAATCGCTGAAACGGAAGTATTTCCCGGATTTTCAGAGTGCCAATGCCAAACAGCCGCGAGCCGAACAGGCGGAACAGCAGGAGTTTCTGGGACTGCTTCGCTTTGCTGGACATAAACCGATCCTTGCAAAAAAGATAAAAGCTCCTTGCCGGAGCTCACGGTAATGATTCGTGCACTGACGACCACAAAACAAGGTGCCAGCGATCAAAAGGTTATGTAGCAATAGTAGCAGCTTTATACGCAGCCATTCGTTATCAGCTTTGTATCAAATGGTGACAGGTTTTCAGCCCGTTCGGCTACCAGGGTAGGCTGGTGATCACAAGCCAGCCGGTGCCACCGGTGGTGGCGACGGCAACCAGAGCCAGCAGCCCGTCCCGGGCGACAATGGACAGCCCGAACGCCATCAGCGCCAGGCCACCGCCATTGGCACTGAAGGGGATAAGTTCCATCATCGGCATGGCAGCGGCCACCGCCATGCAAATCAGTGCCATCAGATACTGGCCTGCCCCGGAAACCAACCAGGGTAAGCGCCGCCGGGTCCAGCGATCGACAAATGCCGCCGGTTTGTCTGCCCATTGCAGGCCTTTAAACAGTGTCTGTTTGGAAATATGGCGGTTCGATAAACGGGAGGGAATCCAGACTGAGCGACGCTGGAACAGCAGCTGCCCCAAGGTGAGCAGAACCAGCAAGCCCAGTAAGGTGGGTACGCCGGGAATGTCGCCAATAAGCGGCGCCACCGTTACCAGGCCGGCCAGCAGGACCAGCGGGCCAAAAGAGCGCTCACCCACTGCGGTCATCAGATCCCCAACCGACACTCGGTCCTGATCCCGGGTATGGTCACGGATTCTGGCCACCAGCTCTGTGAGGCTTTCCGGGTCGTCTGGATGATTCACTGGGTGGACTCCCTCAAAAGAAGGAAATGCTCAATCAGTCGGATCATCAAGGTTTTCTGATTTGGCAGACTTTCGGCCGCCAGCAGGGCCAGGGCCACAAGGGTGTTGTCGTTAATCAATTGTTCCACTGGTCTAGCCAACAAAGCGGCTTTACGGCGCAGGTACCACAAAAATAGAAATGAGCCGCAGCGTTTATTGCCGTCGGCCAGCGGGTGATTCTTGATTACAAAGTATAGAAGGTGAGCTGCGCGTGTGGCGACGTTCGGATAAAAGAGTTCATCACCAAAGCCCTGCTCGATAGTCGCCAAAGCAGATGCCAGACCGACACCCCGTAACTGGCCGAACAGTTCCGTGGCGTCGCCTTTGGCCATCAGAGTCTGTTTAAGCTCGTTGATGGCTTTCACTGCCTCGTCCAGCCCCAGAGTCTGTATATTTGGTTGCCTAATACCGACTTCGGCAAGCTGCTGCTCGTCATAGCCTTGCAGCAAGCTCCAAGAGCGGGCGTAATCGCTGATCACCCGGGCGACGGCTTCTCCCTCGTTGGATACCAGGCCCTGGTTAGTGAGAGTGCGGCTGAGCAGGTCAACGGCTTGCTCGAACTCGATGCCGTGCTCCGCCAGACGGCGCTGGTTTAGGGTATAACCCTGAATCAGGTGGTCCTTGAGTACCTGGGTAGCCCACTGACGAAACTGGACACCACGCTGGGACTTCACACGATAGCCAACGGAAATGATAACGTCCAGTGAGTAAGAGGTAACGGGCTTGTCTGATTCAGCCAAACGGTTTCTTGGCCAATTGCCACTTCCAGCTGTGCCTGATCATCTTTTGATGTGAAGATTCTTACTTGATTTTGAGTCATGACATTTCCTTGTCGCTTTTTGCAAATCGATCAGATGCTAAGGGAAAACGGAAGGCCAGAAACGAAAAAAGCCCCTGAAATCAGGGGCTTTTCTCTTGCAAGGTGGTGGTGGAACACGGAGCCGAACCCGCGTCCGCATCCCGATCCAGATAGTAATGCCTTGACCTTGAGGGTGCGGATTCGACGATCTGGCCGCGTGGTACATCACAGGGGCGGATCAGTTCGAGCGATCTCTCCCCAGTCATGTTCAAACGTGAACGGCCGGGCGTGGCCGACAGTGTGCTGGATTCTGAGCACGCGGGCTTGTCCTGGGTCGGTGGTGTGTTCCAACACGTAATTGACATGCATCAAGTCATTGGGGGAGGCGGCTTGATAGCTGGAAAAAAGTGCCCACAGTGTGTAAGTGTGTGCAATGATCTGCAACAGATGAGCCGGAATGACAGGGTGTGCGTGGTGGAGCCATGAAAACAAGCCAGGATGCAATCCTGACGCTCGACGAACTGGCGGCGTACTTGAAGGTCGGCAAGCGCAGGCTTTACCGCCTGGCCGCGCAAGCGGAGATGCCGGCGTTCAAAGTGGGTGGGACATGGCGGTTTCGGCGAAACGACATCGATCGCTGGATTGCAGAGCGATCGCGACCTGCGACGCGAAAAGGAGGTGATGCGCGAAGATGAACAGCTCTGCTCGGACAGGTGTGCCGTATTGCCTGCGGGCCTAACCGGTCTGAACAGGCAAGCGGATTCGGTTTTTTCAATTAGCTCTGGAGGTGTGACATGAGTTTCGATCTGAAGAAATTGGCTCCCTGGAACTGGTTCAAGAATGAACAGGAAGAGCTACAAGCTGCTGCCTCGCTGCCTGTGCAGCGTAGTGATCAGCCGGTGGCTGGAGGCGCGGTCAGTCCGATCTTGCAGTTGCATCGCGAGATTGACCGGCTGTTTGATGACGCATTCCGCGGGTTTGGTTTTCCGGCGCTGGCGATGCCGCGCTGGCCGGCAGAGTGGCCGGGCATGCTGAAGCCGGCCGTGGATATCCAGGAAACCGACAAGCAGTACAGGATTGCTTTGGAGGTTCCAGGCGTCGAGGAGAAGGATATTCAGATCACGCTCGACAACGACGTGTTGGTGGTGCGCGGTGAAAAGCGCCAGGAGCAGGAGAAGAAAGATGGTGGCTTCCATCGGATCGAGCGGTCCTACGGCAGCTTTCAGCGTGCCCTGAACCTGCCCGGTGATGCCAACCAGGACACGATCAAGGCGGACTTCAAGAATGGCGTGCTCACCATCACGATGGACAAACGCGAGGCCAGTGCACCCAAGCAGGGACGTTCCATTCCCATCAACAGCTGAGCTCCACTGGCTCTACTCGCGTACTTGATCCATCAACTCGCAGACGATGTGCCATGACACGTGGCACATCGCTGCCTCAACAACTTCAAGAGCATCAGCATGGCCAGAAAACAATGCCAAGTCTGCGGCCAGCCCGCCACGGTGCGAGTGGAAGCCAACCTCAATGGTCGCCACAGCACCATGCTGCTCTGTGACAATCATTATCGACAACGCGTGCGCCAGCAGAAGCGCACTGTTTCTCCGCTGGAAGCCTTGTTTGGCGCGCGCAGCGGTCTGTTTGAGGACTTTCTGGGCAACGACTTTTTCCGTATTGGTGACGAGTCGACGACTGTTGCTGCCGATGCCGATGCCGATGCCGATGATGTGGTCGATGCCTCCTTTGGCGAACCGGCTTCGGCGGGGTCAGGTGCACCGCGCCGTCGAGGCGGCGGACTCGCTAGCCGCATCAGCGAGCAATCAGAGGCGTTGCTTCAGGAAGCCGCCAAGTATGCGGCCGAGTTCGGTCGTCCGGAAGTGGATACCGAGCACCTGCTTTTGGCACTGAACCACAGCGACGTAATCAAGACCATCCTTGGTCAGTTCAAGATCAAGGTCGATGATCTCACGCGACAGATCGAATCCGAAGCCAAGCGCGGTGACCAGCCGTTCGAGGGCGAAATTGGCGTGTCGCCGCGCGTCAAGGATGCACTGAGTCGTGCTTTCGTGGCGTCCAACGAACTGGGTCACTCGTATGTCGGCCCGGAGCACTTCCTGATCGGCTTGGCAGAGGAAGGCGAAGGATTGGCCGCCAACCTGCTGCGCCGATATGGCCTCACACCGCAGGCGCTGCGTCAACAGGTGAGCAAGGTGGTCGGCAAGGGGGCCGAGGACGGTCGCGCTGAGACGCCGACCAACACACCTGAGCTGGACAAGTACTCGCGTGACCTCACCAAAATGGCGCGTGACGGCAAGCTCGATCCGGTCATCGGCCGCGCACAGGAGATTGAGACCACCATCGAGGTGCTGGCCCGGCGCAAGAAGAACAATCCGGTGCTGATCGGCGAGCCGGGAGTGGGCAAGACAGCCATCGTCGAGGGGCTGGCGCAGCGCATGGTAGCCGGCGAAGTGCCCGAGACATTACGTGACAAGCGCTTGGTGGAGCTGAATACCAACGCGATGGTCGCAGGGGCCAAGTACCGGGGTGAGTTCGAGGAGCGTGTACAGAAGGTGCTCAAGGAAGTGACCGAGCACCAGGGCGAACTCATCTTGTTCATCGACGAGGTGCACACCATCGTTGGTGCGGGCCAGGGTGGCGGCGAAGGCGGGCTCGACGTGGCCAACGTCTTCAAGCCGATGATGGCGCGTGGTGAACTCAACCTGATCGGTGCCACCACGCTCAACGAGTACCAGAAGTACATTGAAAAGGATGCCGCGCTGGAGCGTCGCTTCCAGCCGGTGATGGTGCCCGAGCCGACGGTAGCACAGACCATGATGATCCTTCGTGGTCTGCGCGACACCTTCGAAGTGCACCACAAGGTCAGCATTACGGAGGACGCGATCATTGCGGCCGCTGAGCTCTCTGACCGGTATATCACGGCACGCTTTCTCCCCGACAAAGCCATCGACTTGTTGGATCAGGCCGCCGCACGCGTGAAGCTGTCGGCCACGGCGCGCCCGGTGGCTGTGCAGGAGCTTGAATCCGAACTGCACCAACTGCGCCGCGAGCAAGACTATGTGGCGGCACGCAAGCAGTACGACAAGGCTGCTGAACTTGGCAAGCGCATCGAGGCCAAGGAAGCCGAACTCAAGAAGCTCGTCGAAGACTGGGAGCGAGAGCGTGCTTCGGGCAGCGCCGAGGTTAAAGCCCAGCACGTAGCGCAGATCGTGTCGCGGCTAACCGGCATCCCGGTCAACGAACTGACGGTAGAGGAGCGCGAAAAGCTGCTGCACTTGGAGCAACGTCTACACGAGCGTTTGGTGGGGCAAGACGAGGCCGTGCGGGCGGTGGCCGACGCGGTACGACTGTCACGGGCAGGGCTGCGCGAAGGCAGCAAGCCGGTGGCTACGTTCCTCTTCCTCGGCCCGACCGGCGTGGGTAAGACCGAACTCGCCAAGGCTTTGGCTGAAGCCATCTACGGCGATGAGGGGGCGCTCTTGCGCATCGACATGTCTGAGTACGGCGAACGCCATACCGTCGCACGTTTGGTAGGTGCACCTCCGGGCTATGTCGGTTATGACGAAGGCGGACAACTCACGGAAAAAGTACGTCGCAAACCGTACAGTGTGTTGCTGCTCGATGAGATCGAGAAAGCACATCCCGATGTCTACAACATCCTGTTGCAGGTCTTCGACGATGGGCGCCTTACCGATGGCAAGGGACGGGTGGTGGACTTCACCAACACCATCATCATCGCCACATCTAATCTCGGCTCTGACATCATCCAGCGGCGCTTGAAGGCTCGCGATGCCGCAGGTGAGGAGTACGAAAAGACCAGGGCCGAAGTGATGGACGTGTTACGCGGGCACTTCCGCCCCGAGTTTCTCAACCGCATCGATGAGATCATCGTATTCCACGCCCTGGGCAAGGAGGAGATTCGCCATATCGTCGGCCTGCAGCTTGAGCGCGTGGCGCGCAACGCGGCCAGCCAAGGAGTAACACTGACTTACGACCAGGCGCTGATCGACCACTTTGCCCAAGAAGGCTACAAGCCCGAGTTTGGGGCGCGTGAACTCAAGCGATTGATTCGCAGCGAGTTGGAAACCGCGCTGGCGAGGGAAATGCTCGGTGGAGGCATCGGCAAGGACGATCACGCCAATGCACGCTGGGACGAGAAAGCTGAGCGCGTGAGCTTCGAGCGCAAGGAGCCGCCGGAGGCCCAGGTCGGGACGGAGAAACCCGACGAAGCCAAGACCGCCGAAGAGCCGCAGAGCGATACGGGCAAGACAGCGCGCAAGAAGAAACCGTCGAGCGGGCAAAAATGATGCATCGGGAGGCTCTAGTGGCCAACTCTAGCGCAGGGCTGGTACGGGTAGTCTCCCTTTCATCACTCGCGGCCACTGTCACCAAGGCGACGGGACATTGCGCCTTCGTGCAGTGGGTGGCGCGGCTCCTTACTGGCGGGTGCTTGCGCATTGAGTCAGCCTATGCGAGTGCCTGGGAACGCTGCGTACGCCCGCTTCCGATCCGGTTGGGCAACGGATTGGCGCGTCTGTTCGCACCCAATCCTTAGCGACTCGATTCTTGAGGGATGCCGATTATGGAGAAGAAAGATCAATGGAATATCGGTTACTGGATCGTCGCGATCCTCTTGTTGCTCATGTTGCAGGACTACTGGCAGGCGGCTCAGACGATCGAGCCCGTACCATACAGTGATTTCGAGAAGGCGCTGGCGGAGGGGCGTGTCGCCGAAGTGCTGGTGTCGGATCGCACGGTCACCGGGCGCCTGAAAGCGCCTGACAGCCGCGGCAAGACCACGATCGTAGCGACCCGCGTCGAACCCGACCTCGCAGATCGCCTGTCGAAATATGACGTGCCCTATGCCCGTGTGGTGGAAAGCACCTGGCTGCGTGATGTGCTCTCCTGGATTCTGCCGGCGGTGGCCTTCTTCGGCGTCTGGTTCTTTCTGTTCCGCCGCTTCGCCGAGAAGCAGGGCATGGGTGGCTTTCTGAGCATCGGCAAGAGCCGTGCCAAGGTATTCATGGAGAAGAACACTGGCGTGACCTTTGCCGATGTCGCTGGCGTCGATGAAGCCAAGGCGGAGTTGGTTGAGATCGGCGATTTCCTCAAGAATCCGCAGGAGTATGGACGGCTCGGGGCGCGCATCCCCAAGGGCGTGTTGCTGGTCGGCCCACCGGGCACCGGCAAGACATTGCTGGCCAAGGCTGTTGCCGGCGAGGCGGCGGTGCCCTTCTTCTCCATCTCCGGATCAGAATTTGTCGAGATGTTCGTGGGCGTGGGTGCGGCCCGTGTGCGCGACCTGTTCGAACAGGCGCGTGCGCAGGCGCCGGCGATCATCTTCATTGATGAGCTGGATGCTTTGGGTCGCGCACGCGGTGCCGGAGGACCGATCGGTGGACACGACGAGCGTGAGCAGACGCTGAACCAGTTGCTCACCGAAATGGATGGCTTCGACAGCTCGGTCGGGCTGATCATCCTTGCAGCCACCAACCGGCCGGAGATCCTCGATCAGGCCTTGCTTCGCGCCGGTCGCTTTGACCGTCAGGTGCTGGTGGACCGTCCCGACAAGACAGGTCGCCTGGAAATCCTGAAGGTCCATGTCAAGAAGATCACCCTGGCCCAAGGTGTAGATCTGGAACAGGTGGCGGCGCTGACCACCGGCTTTTCCGGCGCTGATCTGGCCAATCTCGTGAACGAAGCAGCGCTGAACGCGACGCGGCGCAAGGCGCAGGCTGTGGAACTGCAAGACTTCACCGCCGCCATCGAGCGCATCGTGGCCGGTCTGGAGAAGAAGAACCGCGTGCTCAATCCAAAGGAGCGGGAAACCGTGGCCTATCACGAGATGGGGCATGCACTGGTGGCGCTGGCGCTGCCCGGCACCGATCCGGTACACAAGATTTCAATCGTTCCGCGTGGCATCGGTGCACTCGGCTACACCCTGCAGCGGCCCACCGAAGACCGATTTCTGATGACACGTGCCGACCTGGAGCACAAGATCGCCGTGCTCCTGGGCGGGCGTGCGGCTGAGAAGCTCGTGTTTGGCGAGCTGTCCACAGGGGCTTCAGACGATCTCGCGCGGGCCACCGACATCGCCCGCGACATGATTACGCGCTTCGGCATGGATGAGAGCTTGGGGTACGTTGCTTTTGAGGCACAGAGGCCGCGTTTTCTTGATGCGCCTGAACTGGCACAGGGTGGCTGCCGGGTAGCCGAATCGACTCAGGCACGCATCGACCAAGCCATCCGTGACATTGTGATGGGTGTGTTTGATCGTGCATACCGAATTCTCGAAATTAACCGAGATGTGCTGGAGCGGTGCGCGCGCGAACTGCTCGCACGGGAAACGCTGGATGAATACAGCATCCGGGAACTGACGCAAGGGCTACAGCTCGAATCCCCAGGCCCAACTGCCGGAGCCATGACTTCCTCTGTGTCCCAAGGACCCACCTCATGAGTGACAGCGTTCATATCGTCTGCCCACACTGCCAATCCATCAATCGCGTGCCAGCCAACAAGTTGGCAGAGAAGCCCAATTGCGGGCGGTGCCAGCACCCGCTTTTCACCGGGGAACCCATCGAGCTGACTACAGCGACGGTAGAGGACATCACCGATCTCACGAGGGTAGAGCAGGCGCTGAACTCTATGCGCCGACAGCGAGAAGAGTTGGCCAGCCACGTTCCCGGTATGCTTTACCAATACCGTCTTCGTCCTGACGGCAGCTCGCACTTCCCTTATGCCAGTGCGAAGATACAGGACATATACGGGGTTGCACCGGAGGATGTTGTTGAAGATGCCACTCCTGCGTTCGCTGCGCTCCATCCTGAAGACCGCGACCGTGTGCATGAAACCATGCAGGCGTCGGGGCAGTCACTCGCGCTTTGGCATGACGAGTACCGGGTGCAGTTTCCAGACGGTCGGGTGATCTGGGTCGAAGGCGAGGCGTCGCCTGAAGCCATGCCTGATGGGAGCATCCTCTGGCACGGCTATATCCATGATGTCACCTCACGCAGAAGATCCGCGGAAGAGCTTCGCCTTGCGGCTACAGTTTTTGAGCACGCAGGAGAGGGCATCCTCGTTACGGACACTCAAGGCCACATTGTCAACGTCAATCGGGCGTTTACCGTGATCACTGGTTATGCGCGGGAGGAAGTAGTGGGTCAGACACCTCGTCTGCTCGAGTCCGATCGCTATGACGATGAGTTCTATCAGACCGTTGGGCAGGCTCTACGTGAGCACGACTATTGGCACGGAGAGCTCTGGTGCCGACGCAAGAACGGCAGTCAGTTTGCCGCGCTGCTGACGATCAGTGCGGTCCCGGATATGCGGGGCAATATCGAGCATTACGCCGCCATGTTTTCCGACATCACAGCGCTGAAGGAGAACCAGCAACAGCTTGAACGCGTTGCTCATTACGACCTGCTCACCGGCTTGCCCAATCGACTATTGCTTGGAGACCGCCTTAAGCAGGCCATTCGTCAGACACGTCGGCGTGGCATGCACCTGGCGGTTGTCTTCATCGATCTGGATGGATTCAAGAAGGTCAACGACCAGCACGGCCACGCAGTCGGCGACAAATTGCTTTCCGTCCTGTCCAGGCGTATGACGCAGGTGTTGCGCGAAGACGATACCTTGGCCCGCCTTGGTGGTGATGAGTTTGTCGCTATTCTGGTCGACCTGCCGGATAGTTCCGTCAGCGTACCGATTCTCGAGCGCCTGATCGAGGTGGCTTCACAGCCCGTACCGATTGGTGACGCACTGTGCGAGGTGAGCGCGAGTATCGGTGTGAGCTATTACCCGCAAGGCGAAGATATCGACGCCGACCAACTGCTGCGGCAGGCAGATCAGGCTATGTATCGTGCCAAGCAAGCCGGCAAGAATCGATATCACGTTTTCGATACGGAGAAGGATTGTACGCTGCGCACCCGTCACGAAGGATTTGACAGCATAGAGAATGCACTTGCCAATGGGCAGTTTCTGCTTTATTACCAACCTAAGGTCAACATGCGCACCGGTGAGGTGCTGGGCGCCGAAGCCTTGATCCGCTGGCAACATCCGACGCGTGGCTTGTTATCTCCTGCCTCCTTCATACCCATCATTGAGAACCATCCGCTCGGGATTGACGTGGGGGAATGGACCATCGAGGCTGCGCTGACCCAGATCGAAGTTTGGCGCAAGGCCGGCCTACATGTCCCGATCAGCGTGAATATCGGTGCGCGACACTTGCTGCAACCGGACTTCATCATGCATCTACGGGGTATGTTGTCACGACATCCCGGCGCCCGGCCGCAAGACCTTGAACTGGAAATCCTCGAAACCAGCGCCGTGGAGGACTTCGTTCAGGTGTCTCAGTTGATGGCCCAGTGCGGGAGGATGGGATTGCGTTTTGCCCTCGACGATTTCGGCAGCGGCTATTCATCGCTGACCTATCTGAAGCGCCTGCCCGCGTACCTGCTCAAGATCGACCAGGGGTTTATACGCGACATGCTCGAGGATCCGGACGATATCGCCATCCTGGATGCGCTACTGGCACTGGCAAGGTCGTTTGGCAGAAACTGCATCGCGGAGGGAGTCGAATCCATTCAGCATGGTGAAATGCTGCTGCGTCTGGGATGCGAGTGGGGCCAGGGTTATGCCATCGGGCATCCGATGCCGGCGCATGAATTCGAGCAATGGCTACACACCTGGCAGGTACCCTTATCCTGGAAGGGATTCAAACCTGACAGTCGCTCCGCGCTGCCCGTGCCGTTCACATACGCCGACCACCGGGTCTGGATTTCCCAGATGATCGACTATCTGTCAGGTAAGACCCAAGTGCCGCCTCAACCCGAAGCACTCCAATACTGGCGGGATCAAAGTGGCCGCCCTACGTTCTTCGGCAAGGACCCTGATGATCAGGTCGATGTCCTGCATCAGAGCATCCAGCAGTTAGCGAACACCCTGAGTGAAATGAAAAATGCCGGCCGTGTCGAGGCATTGAGGGCTGGCATCGACAAGTTGCAACATTTGCAGGCGGATCTGCTGGGATTGCTGCCGCCAGACCAGAAGCCGGCTTGATGCCATGCACGGGACAAAGGGTTGACGTGCAAAAGGCTGATCGAGTCGTCTTCTCGCACTCCCCGTTCCATTAAGGTTTCATCGAAAGAGAGAGCAACGCTTATGCATAAAGAATCTGGCCACACGACCCTTGACGAGATACGCTCCCAGTGGCGGCTGATGACGGTTTACGAGCGCTTCGAGCAGGTCGTCGCCCTCGTTCTGTCAGCGGTAATTGCCGTCATCATCGTGGTGTCGCTGTTCCAGCTCATCGCTATCGTCTTCACGCTGCTGGTCCTCGATGCCTTCAATCCCCTGGATCACAAGGTATTCCAGAATGTGTTCGGCATGATCATGACGCTCCTGATCGCGATGGAATTCAAACATTCGATCGTCAGAGTGGCGCTGCGTAAGGAAAGCATCATCCAGGTCAAGACCGTCATTCTGATCGCGATCCTGGCACTGGCCCGCAAGTTCATCATCCTTGGCCCTGACGTTGATCCTGCCAAAGTGGCCGCCCTGGCGGGGACGATACTGGCCTTGGGTCTGACCTATTGGCTCATGCGTGAACGCGACGACCGGATGAGCGAGCAATTGGACCATGGCTCTTTATAGTCTAGACGATCGACACGATGCCAGGTCGAGGCACCGCTGGCTCAATCGCTTTCAAACCGCGCTGCTGGTTTTGACCCTGGTGGGGATCGCAGCAACCGCTGGTAGTCTGCTGTTCGGCGAGATTGGCCTTTGGCTGGCACTGGCAACCTGCGCATTGACCCTGCTGATCGAGCCTGTCGCCGCCCCTGCGATGACCTTGCGCCTCTATGGCGCCCGTCCCTTGCATTACCAGGAAGCCCCCGCAATCTGGTCGCTGTTGCGGGAGTTGGCCGTGCGCGCCGGATTACCGAATACGCCGGTTCCCCACTATGTGCCCAGCGGCATCGTCAACGCTTTTGCTACTGGTTCGCGACGCCATGCCTCTATTGCCCTCACTGATGGCCTGCTCCGCAGCCTGAGTATCCGGGAACTGCAAGCCGTGCTGGCGCATGAGGTCGCGCACATCGCTCAAGACGATCTGCGTGTCATGGGTCTGGCTGATTCGATCAGCCGGCTCACGAGCCTGCTGGCATTGCTGGGTCAGATTACGCTCCTGATCAGTATGCCGGCGCTGTTGGCCGGTACCGTAGAAATTAACTGGCTTGGCTTACTGCTGTTGGCCGCTTCGCCGCAACTGGCACTGCTCGCGCAGTTGGGCCTGTCACGCGTGCGAGAGTTCGATGCCGACCGGATGGCCGTAGAGCTGACGGGGGATCCGCACGGACTCGCCTCGGCGCTGGCGAAGATCGAACGGGTGAGCCGCTCGTGGCGCGCCTGGATGTTGCCCGGTTGGGGCAATCCCGAACCGTCCTGGTTGCGCACGCATCCGACGACAGAGGATCGTATCGCGCGCCTGATGGAGTTGGCGCCTCAGTCATCGCAGACCCTGCCGTTCCAAACGGAATATCTCGTACCAAGGTCGTTCGCCCCGATGCGCCCACCACGCCGGGGCCTGAGCGGCCTTTGGCGCTAAATCACTCGAAAGGAACCCCCGTCATGGCTTACCCCGATCCTTACCCACAACGCCCAGCTCCGGATCAATTCGTCCGGCGGTGGCTCTTCATCACTACGTGCGTTGCCGCACTCATGCTGTTCTGGCAGTTCCTGCCCGCCATCGAAGCCTGGTTCAGCCCGCGCGAAGCCGCTGAGCGCACCGTCACGCCGCGTGGCGATCTGGCCGCAGACGAACAGGCCACCATCGAACTGTTCGAGAAATCCCGAGCATCGGTGGTCTACATCACCACCGCGCAGCTGGTGCGCGACGTCTGGACGCGCAATGTCTTCTCCGTGCCCCGTGGCACGGGATCGGGCTTCATCTGGGACGACGCCGGCCACGTCGTCACCAACTTCCATGTTATCCAGGGCGCGTCCGAAGCCACCGTCAAACTCGCCGATGGCCGCGACTACCGGGCCGCACTGGTGGGGGCTAGCCCAGCACACGACATCGCCGTACTCAAGATCGGCGTCGGCTTCAAACGCCCGCCTGCAGTGCCGGTCGGCACCAGCGCCGACCTCAAGGTGGGACAGAAAGTGTTTGCTATCGGCAACCCCTTTGGCCTGGACTGGACGCTCACCACCGGCATCGTCTCCGCGCTCGACCGCTCGTTACCGGGAGAAGCGGGCGGCCCGGCTATTGATCACCTGATCCAGACCGACGCCGCCATTAACCCCGGCAACTCGGGCGGCCCCCTGCTCGATTCGGCCGGGCGGCTTATCGGCATCAACACGGCGATCTACAGCCCCTCCGGCGCCTCGGCCGGGATCGGTTTTGCAGTGCCGGTGGACACCGTCATGCGGGTAGTGCCGCAACTCATCAAGACCGGCAAATACATCCGCCCGGCGCTTGGCATCGAGGTGGACGAACAGCTCAATCAGCGCCTGCTTGCACTGACCGGAAACAAGGGCGTGTTCGTGCTGCGTGTCACCCCCGGCTCTGCAGCACACAAAGCCGGGCTCGCTGGGGTCGAGATTACCCCGCAAGGCATCGTGCCCGGCGACCGCATCGTTCGCATCGACGGCACGGCGATCGACGATGTGGCCAACCTGCTCGCCTGGCTCGACGACAGGAAGGTCGGCGATGTGGTGGTCTTGTCCGTGGAACGGGCCGGCAAATCGCGAGAGGTGCAGGTGGAGTTGCAGCCCGGGATTTGATTCAGTTGAATCTCTGGTTCATGCGGCGTCGCAGAGGTGGCCGTACCCAATCGTCCAGAACCCTGCCGGGCAGATCTAGGGGACGGCAGTGATCTCGATTCCGCGTTTCACCTTACGTTCGAATCCCTCGGTATAGTAATTCATTACTCACCTTGTCCAGTGGTTAGATAAGGCTTCCGCCTGCTCCATAATCAACTCAATCGCCGCTGGCGCCTTGTCTGGCGGGTACTTGTACCGCTGCAACGTCCGCCGCACCAGAATCCTAAGCTTGGCCCGCACGCTCTCCCGCACCTGCCAGTCTACCGTGGTGGATTTGCGCAGCTTGTCGGTGATCTCCACGGCGATCTTTTTAAGGGTTTCGTCGCCCAGCTCCCGCACGGCGCTTTCGTTGCTGGCCAGAGCGTCGTAGAAGGCCACTTCGTCCGGGTTCAGACCGAGGGCGGCATCCCGCTCCATTTCTGCCTGGAACTGCTTGGCCATGGCGATCAGCTCTTCGATCACCTGGGCTGTCTCGATGCCCCGGTTGTTGTACTTGCGCAGCGTCTCCTGCAGACGGTCGGCGTACTTCTTCTCCTGGACCACGTTGTTGCGGGTCTTGGCCTTGATGTCGTCTTTGAGCAGCTTTTCCAGCAGTTCCACGGCGAAGTTCTTGTAGGGCATCTGCCGAACGTCTTCCAGGAACTCATCAGAGAGCAGGCCGATGTTGGGCTTGTCCAGGCCGCACAGGGCGAAGACATCCGTTACCCCTTCGGCCACCAGCGCGTTGTCCAGGATCTGCTTCAGGGCGGTGTTCTTCTCTTCCTCGGTCAGCTTCTTGTCTACGCTGGTGAACTTGGTGATGGCCGTCTTCACCTGAGACAGGAACGCCACCTCCTTCTGAAGCGCCTGGGCTTCGTCCAGGGTGGCGCACAGGGAGAAGGCTTTGTTCATGGCCAGCACGGTATCCAGGAAGCGCTTTTTGCCGTCTTCCAGGCTGAGCACATAGTTCGCGGTGGCCAGCAGAACCTTGCGGGGCTCGGTGTCAAAACCGCTATAGCTGAATCCCTTACCTTTGGGGCCGGGCGCAAACATGCCGTGGATGATGTCCAGCTTTTCCAGCAGGATGGCATAGGCTTCCTCGGCACTGTGGGTGGGGGAGCCCTTGCCCTTGGCGTCGGTGTAGGTTTTCAGGGCCTGCTTGAGCTCGTTGGCGATGCCGATGTAATCCACCACCAGCCCGCCGGGCTTGTCCTTGAACACGCGGTTTACCCGGGCGATGGCCTGCATCAGGTTGTGGCCTTTCATGGGCTTGTCCACATACATGGTGTGACAGCAGGGCGCATCGAAGCCGGTCAGCCACATATCCCGAACGATCACCAGCCTGAGCGGGTCGTTGATGTCCTTGAAGCGCTTCTCGAACCGTTTTTTGGTCTGCTTGTTGTGGATGTGCGGTTGCAGCAGCGCGCGATCAGAGGCGGAGCCGGTCATCACGATCTTGATGGCGCCTTTCTCGGGATCATCGTCGTGCCATTCCGGGCGCAGGGCGACAATCTCGTTATACAGGTGAACCGCAATCTCCCGGCTCATGGCCACAATCATGGCCTTGCCGTCTATGGTGCTGGAGCGGGTTTCAAAGTGGTTTACCAGGTCTTCCGCCACCTGCTTCAGGCGCGGGCCGGCGCCGACCAGCTTCTCCAGCCGGCTCCACTCGCCCTTGGTTTTCTCGCGGCTGCCAACGTCTTCGTCGTCTTCAACCACTTCCTCCACCTGATCCGACAATTCCTCGATCTGTTCGCGGTTGATGTCGAGTTTGGCCAGGCGGGATTCGTAGAAGATGGGCACGGTCGCACCATCGTCCACCGCGTCCTGGATGTCGTAGATCGACACGTAATCGCCGAACACGGCCCGGGTGTCTTTGTCTTCGCTCTCGATGGGGGTGCCGGTAAAGCCGATGAACGAGGCATTGGGCAGGGCATCGCGCATGTGGCGGGCGTAGCCGAACTTGTAGGTGCCGTCCTTCTTGAGGGTGGCTTTCAGGCCGTACTGGCTGCGGTGGGCTTCGTCTGAGATCACCACGATGTTGTGGCGGTCGTTCAGAATCGGGTGGCCGGATTCGTCATTCAGGAGGGCAAACTTCTGTACCGTGGTGAAGATGATGCCGCCGGATTCCCGCTCCGCCAGCAAGCGGCGCAGGGTATCCCGGTCATCGGCCTGCACCGGTTCCTGCTTCAACAATTCCCGGGCCGCGCTGAAGGTGGCGAACAACTGGCCGTCCAGATCGTTTCGGTCGGTGACGACGATCAGCGTGGGGTTGTTCATCTCCGGCTGTTGCAGCAGCTTGCCGGCGTAACAGCACATAGAAATGCTTTTGCCAGAGCCCTGGGTGTGCCACACCACGCCGGCCTTTTTGCTGCCGGGCAGAACCTCGTCGCCGTAGGTGGCGCGCTTCTCTTGAATACCATTGCCACTCATATCCCGGGCGGCAATTACGGTTGCGCGAACCGCCTCACGCACCGCGTGGAACTGGTGGTAGCCGGCAATCTTCTTGATCAGCTTGTCGGAGTCCGTCTCGAAGATCACGAAGTAGCGGATGTAATCCAGAAACAGCTCCCGGTCGAAGAAGCCTCGCACCATGGTTTCCAGCTGCCACTCCAGCAGGGGCTTGTCGTCCTCATGCTTGATGGTGCGCCAGGGCATGTAGCGTTCCTGGCTGGCGGTTAGGGAACCCACACGGGCCAGATAGCCGTCGCTGATGATGGCCGCCTCGTTGTAGGCAAACAGATCGGAGCATTCGTCTTTGTAAGTCTGGATCTGGTTGTAGGCATCCCAGATGTTCACGTTCTCGGCGCCGGGGCTCTTCAGCTCCAGCACTGCCAGGGGCAGGCCGTTGATAAAGCAGATCACATCCGGCCGGCGGAGCTGCTTGGAGCCTTCTAGGGTGAACTGGTTGATGGCCCGGAAGCGGTTGGCGGACAGGTCGCCGAAGTCCACCAGAAAGGCCTGATCGTGAACTACCTTGTCGTCGCGCTTGTACTCCACCGGTACACCATCCAGCAGCAGGCGGTGAAAGGCCCGGTTGCTGATCACCACATCCAGGCTTTCCGGTTTGCGGACAACGGCCACAGCTTGCTCAACGGCGCTCTGGGGCAGGTGAGGGTTGATGCGGCGAATAGCCGCCTCAAGATCCGCCAGCAACAATACCTGCCGGTAATCGGCCCGTTCCGGGGCCTCGCCATCCGGTGCCAGGTCTGGCCCGTGGGCGATCTCCCAGCCGCCTTCGGCAAACCATTCCAGGCATTGTTGTTCCAGCTGATCTTCAGTCACTCCGTACTTCCTTACTTAAACGGATTCATTCAGGGCGCGGCCAAGAAAACACGCGCAATTTCAAGAGAGTTGGCCAGAGTATGGTCGATAGCAGGCTAAACGGCCAGAGTCTGCATCTGGTTATAGCGGAACCGTCTATTTCGATTGTTTCGTTTGTTTCGTTTAGGACGCATAATATGGCCATACCGTTTGTTGTTTACTTTAAGGGGGCTGCGATGTCTGCTCAAAAAATTGTACATTTGCCGACGGCGGCCGAGGTGGAACAGGCCAAGCTCTCCAGTCGCACCTTATCCAAGTACGCGGATGCGGATCGGGTTCAGCTTTCGCTCCGTGGCAGTAACGGCGAGACTGACGAGCTGGTGCTGCCCGGGCATGTGCTACAAATTCTGCTGGACGTGCTGGCGGAAGTGTCCCAGGGCAATGCCATCAGCCTGATCCCCTATCACCAGGAAATCAGCACACAGGATGCGGCTAACCTCTTGAACGTCAGTCGCCCCTTCCTCGTGAGGCTGCTGGAGTCTGGTGATATACCCTTCCGGAAGGTGGGTGCCCATCGACGGGTTAAGCTGCAGGATGTCCTGAGCTACAAGGAACAGATAGATCGCCAACGGCACGCCGCACTGGATGAATTGGCCGAACTGTCACAGGACGAGGGAATGGGGTACTGACAGGCAATGAGCAAATTCACCGTCGTTTACGATGCCTGCGTACTCTATCCCGCCCCCTTGCGGGATGCGCTGATGCGACTGGCATTGACAGATTTGTTCAAAGCGCATTGGACGGACCACATACACGACGAGTGGATCAACGCGCTGTTGAGGGCGAAGAAACATTCGCCGGATAGCTTGTTGCGGGCGAGGGAACTGATGGATCGGCATGTGCGCGATGCCAAAGTGTACGGTTACGAGCCGCTGATCGAAGGGCTAAGCCTGCCGGACCCGGACGATCGCCACGTGCTGGCCGCTGCCATCCGTTGTAACGCCAACGCCATCATTACCTTCAATTTGAAGGATTTTCCTGAAGCCGCGCTTCGCCAGTACGATATCGAAGTTATCCACCCGGATGACTTTATTCTCTACCAGATCGACATGGCGCCAACACTGTGTTGCCGCGCCTTTCAGGCCCAGCGGTCGGCGCTTAAGAATCCGCCACTCAGTGTCGATA
Source organism: Marinobacter sp. LM1 (assembly GCF_042763285.1). Lineage (NCBI taxonomy): Bacteria > Pseudomonadati > Pseudomonadota > Gammaproteobacteria > Pseudomonadales > Marinobacteraceae > Marinobacter > Marinobacter sp. LM1. The sequence goes on along the minus strand of NZ_CP114373.1, from coordinate 3,734,203 downwards.
CCTTTTTGGCAACGCTGCAAAAGCAGCAATTGCCCCAGACGGTTTCGAAGCTTCGGGAGTTTGCGGATTTCCTTTAGCCATGGGTTCCAGAATGGAACCTATGCTCTTTCAGCTCTTCGGCGCGAGTGGCGCAACTACCGAGAGATCCTCGGTGGTTGCCGGTTTCGAATCTGCGCGTTTGGTCGCTGATCGAACGTTCCGGAAATACCGGAGAGTTCCCGCCCCCTTTATTTCGGCAGTAAGTGCAAAATTTGCAACAACTGAACTCCTAAGGATTCTTTAGTAGTTCCCGGCTTGTCTGATTCAGCAATATGCAGTTTGTGCATATTACTCATCTTTTCCCTCGACAGTAATTCGGGCATCAGTCATCCGCCGCCACCACCGTCCAGACTCGTTTTAGCGGCAGCTGGGCTTTCAGCTCATCGTCCAGCTTGTCGTATACCGCGAACAGCTCATCCAGCAAGTCATCCTGAGACTATAACCGCAGACGGAAGAAGCTGCTGGCCATGTCCTTCTGCACATTCTGTTTGAACCCGCCCCAGGCGACAAACAGACCATGGTCGGCGTTGAACTTCGACATGGCTCCCAAGAGCTTGTCCACAGTGGGCCTGTCCACCGTTCCAGTGCCGGACTTCACCTCCACACAGATGGTTTGGCTACCGAAGCCCATCATGCCGTTGGAAGCCAGAATATCTGCACCTCCGTCCGCGCCTTCGGGGCTCTGCCAAATGGTGTAGCCCTGCGCTTTGAGGATGGCTCCTACCAGTCTGGTTAACTCATGGCCTTTGAATTTCTGCTCAATCAGACTGACCACCTGTTGCTTGGCCAGGTCTGCCAGATTGAAATCGAATCCGTCATCACCGGATACATCATCGGCATCGTGGTTAGTAGACTGGCCGGTGTGCTGGATCACTGACTTGGTGTTCTCAGCCTGCCAGCCAGCCTTGTGCATGGCCTGCAGGCGCAGCAGTGCGTTGTTGCGCCTGATGCGGCAGATAGTCATGAACGCGCCGAAGCTGTAGAGCAGGTCTTGCCCAAAGTGAGAGCGGGGGATCTCCTGCCCAAACCACTCGACGGACCGCCAGTGGAAGAAGGGATCCGGGCCTTTGGCGTTATGAACGTAGTCCCCCGTTATCTTCCCGACATACACCACAGGCTGTTTTTTGGAGGGGAGCACCACCCAGTCACCGGCTTGCATCGTTTTGACGAATGGCCAGATTTGGCTGCTGTGGTTCTGTAACCGCTTCAGCTTTTCATTCGGGTAAGTCTGCTCAAGCAGTTCCAGGAGGGACTGCCGGTTATCCAGTTTCGACAGATCTTCACCAAGCTCATCCCAAGTCAGATAGATTCGGCCTTCGTCGAGAAATTTTTGCTCGAATTCGCCATGAGATCCTGCTCGGGTTAACCACAGTTCCATTAGTTGATCTCCTCTTGCGGAATCAGCTCTTCTTCCGTCATTTGATACTCTGCATCACTAACGGAGAGTTCGCCGGATAGGAGCTTGGGTAGCAAAGTATCTCTGAGACTTGCCAGTGATTGGGCTTGCCATATGTTTTTTGACTGCATGCGATACATCGCCTCAGTATGCTGTGAGTAAACAGCTCTGAGTTCGCTTTTTGGAAGAATTACGTCCATTGCCGCAACTTGCTTTGGCTGAGCTCTTTGTCTGCTACCAGTCGAACCTGTTACACGAATCATAATCCCGCTTTGGAAAGGCTCAGAGGTAATCATTCCGGCTATGAACGCTCTATGCTGAGGTTCTAGCGGTACAAACTGCATGAATTCTGTGGAGCAGATTGCAGCGTCTGGATTCTGTACATCAGGTATCCACGTGCGAGGAAAGTGTGGATTCAACTTGGACGAAAGCACCGCGGTTGGGTAGACCTTGTACTTGTTACTTTTGATGTCAGCTCCAGTCTCAAAAGCTGGCGTCGCTCCTTCGTCGAAAGCAGGGATGCTGTAGTGCTCCCAGGCCTTCTCTGGATCTTGGGCGGGCTTAACCGAAGTGGTGTCTAATCTAGCGATGCTCAAGAAGGGCGCGATCGTCCACCCCTCCGGAATCTCCCCCAACTCACTGTCCTGCATAGCCGACGGAAACAGCTCGGCGGTGGCGCGGAGTTCGGCGTATTGCTCGGGTCGTTCGGCCTGGAGGCGGGTTAGCTCTGCTTCACTTTTGCCGGAAATGGCCTGCATGGCGGCGAGCAGGGCATCTTCCTCGCTGCCGCCGGCTTCCAGTGCGGCGATCTTGGCTTTGACCGGCTCGAAATCGACAAACCAGCTTTTGAAGATGGCCTGGGCCATTTGTTCGAGGGTTTGGTTGATATGTGAGTTTAGGATCTCTTTTTCATCGAGAGCAGTTGCCGTAGTCACAATCTTTCGTTGTTCGTGCCAAGGGGGTAGCTCTATCTCGAGGTTCTGGAGCCGTTTTGTATCGAGTTTTCCGGCTCCAATACCTGTGTGTTCGACCATTTCCAGCAGCAGCTGCTCATTGGCTTTTAGCCAATAATACAAATACAGTTCGTCAGTTACTTGGCCTGCAATCAGCTCTGGTTTTACTCTGATTGCCTTTACATCCTGATTGAAGGCAACCTCGCGCTCAGCAATGCCAACAGGAATTCGTTTATGAAGCGTGCTCCCTCTTACAAGCAGAAGAATTGACCCTTTAGGGGCAAGCCGAGAACCAGCCTCGAGACCTTCCGTTGTGATTTTCAGGTCAGAGTCAAAGTAGCGAGAGCCGCCCATGGATGAGGCGCTAATCCACGGTATGTCTTCACCCCAATATTCAGGTTTTTTCTTTGAGGGTGTGCCCCCAGAGAACCAGTCGGTGAGATCGCCAAGCCTGTGAGACATTGCTACAGAACTCATTCGTAGTCTCTCCTTGCAGCTCTGTAAGCTTGTTGCGGCGAATTCGGAGTGTCGGGCAACGTCATCACAATGCGCTTCTCAGCTAGCAGAGGGCGAAGATAATTCTGTCGAATGGTTTCCGCGTTACGCGAGAGTAGCAGTGCAAGTTCCTCAACTCGCCAGTCACGTTGTTCGCAAAGTGCTACGACCAGATCCCTTACTTGTTCCGGAGGGTGTCGCTGACCGAGCGCTCCGACCCGAGCGGCCAGGTTTCCCGGCAGCTGGTCAAATAACGTGTCCCGAGCTTCCTGATCAGGGTTACCGGATTGTAGTTCCGGCTTACTGGATAACGGCTCTGACTTACTAGATAACGGCGTTTGCTTACTAGATAACGGCTCTGACTTACTCGATAAGCCGTCTTCGGAACCGATTAATTTGCCTGTTGGCTGGTAGTAAGTGGCTGACCCACGCCCCTGTTGAGTAAGTAGCCCGAAATCCCGAAGTCGTCGCAGGGTAGCGCTTGCGGTCAGGGGGTCTACTTTGTTGAGGGCGCGATAGGTGGCATTGTCGATAACACCGGCTTCCCTAGCTACGATCAGCGCCCGGGCCTCCTCGTCAGAAAGGTGAAGATCTTTAAATCTTGCCAGCCACCGGATGTCGTCCTCTCCAAGAAAGTGGTGGAACAGGAATTGTGTGACGAACTGGTCCTGACCTCGGTCAGACTCGAACAGTGGAGGTGCAAGACCTGCGGCATCCATTACCTCGCGAATGGCTCGAATCCCGCTACCTTTGGTTTCTGCAAAACGGGTTTCATGTAGAACAGCGGCGAGTACCGGGTTCCTCGGCATGGAACCGGGCTCCCCCAGGTGCTCGGGTGATTTCAAAGAGAAGCCCGGATTGCGGATTTCCAATCGGTTTGCGTAGCGGATGATTTGTACTGGTGCCTGTGTTCGGTAGCTGCGGTGCATCAGAGCGTTAACCAAGGCTTCCCGCAGAGCTCTCTGTGGAAGAACCGGTTTATCAACACGCTGTAACTCCCCTTCTTCGAGGCCAAAGGCTTTTGGGAGGTCATCGAGAACCGCTGCCTGTGCCCGTCTGAGGAGGCTGAACATGGGGGCCCGAATTTCCACTGTATCAAAGCGCCGGTCCGGATTCGGCACCCATTCGCGGCCGGGTACCCGAATATAATCAACGCGCGTCATCGGGAAGCAGCGTCGTAGGGCTATCGATTTTCCAAACAGCAGCAGGCCCGCAACGGTTGGTTGCCATTGCCCGTTTCCGTTGCGACGAACCGCTTTCAGAGCCTGCAAAAGTTCACTATCTGACCAACGCAGTTCTTCCGCGTCCGCGTTAACCTCTGCCCGGGCCTTTCGATAGTCTTCGACGGCTGCATCGTCAATGTCTTCCATTGAGGCATCAGAGACGATTCCGGCATCAAAGCTCTCTTGCTGACGCGATTGGTAGAAAACAGCCATGTCGTCTTCGGTGCATCGCTGGTCTGTGCTACCAATGCGACGGAATGCCCCGCGTGGGAGTCCGGTTGCCGTAAAGTAAATGGGCTTGTCCTGTGGGGAGGCTTCCGGAACACTAACGACGATAACCGCCTTATCGTTTAGCCACTCTGTTGTGATATCAACTCTAAGAGGGAGGTTGAACTTTGTTGCGCACTGGCTCGCGATGTCACTGCTGACCTTGTCTGGGTCAGTTATTCCCTCGACCTCGTAGCCCGGGAAAAGTGCCATTTCCTCCCGTACGACACCCAATAGCAACCAACCGCCCCCCAGATCTGGTTCATTTGCCAGTGCGCAGATCGTTTCGAGAATCGACTTGCCGGCTTCGCTTGCACGTTTGGCTTCTATCTTTTCATGTTCGTCCAGGAGGTTCAGGTTCTCCAACAATTGGGCGGCGTTCATGATTCAGTACCCCATAGGCCCAGAGCGGACAGGTTCGACTTAATCTCAATTTCCAGCCGCTGACTCTCCGAAAATTGCTCCCGCAGCTGCCCGGTCAACCGCGCCATCTTCTCGGCAAACGGCTCGCCGTCGTCTTCCTGCTCCTGAGCACCCACATAGCGCCCCGGCGTCAGCACAAAGTCGTGCTTTCTGATTTCGTCCAGGCTGGCGGATTTGCAGAAGCCGGCGACGTCCTCATAACCCTCACCACGCTGCCAGGCATGGAAGGTGTCGGCGATCTTGGCGATGTCGTCGTTGGTGAAGTCCCGCAGCACCCGATCCCGCATGAAGCCCAGGTTGCGGGCGTCGATGAACAGGAACTCTTCCCGGCGGTCGCGCTTTTTCTCGTTGCGCACCATGCCGTTGGCTTTGTCTTTGGTCAGAAACCAGATACACGCCGGGATCTGGGTGTTGGTGAACAGCTGGCCGGGCAGGGCGACCATGCATTCCACGAGGTCTTCCTCTACCAGGCGCTTACGGATTTCGCCTTCGTTGTTAGTGTTGGAACTCATGGAGCCGTTGGCCAGCAGCAGGGCCATGCTGCCCGTGGGCGCCAGGTGGTGGAGCATGTGCTGCATCCAGCCGAAGTTGGCGTTGCCCTTGGGCGGGGTGCCGTACTTCCAGCGCACGTCGTCGGCCAGGGATTCGCTCCACCAGTCTTTGATGTTGAACGGCGGGTTGGCCATGACGAAGTCGGCACGCAGGTCTGGGTGCTGGTCGTCCAGGAAGGTATCGGCGTTCTTCTTGCCGAAGTTGAAGTCGATGCCCCGGATGGCCATGTTCATGGCGGCCAGCTTCCAGGTGGTGGGGTTGGACTCCTGTCCGTACACGGAGATGTGCTTTTTCTGCTCGCTGGCGTCGTAGTGCTGTTCGCTGGCGTGTTCTTCGATGAACTTGTCGCTGGAGACAAAAAATCCGCCGGAGCCCATGGCTGGGTCGTATACGCGGCCTGAGTAGGGCTGCAGCATTTCGACAATCAGGGTGACGATGCTCTTGGGGGTGTAATACTGGCCGCCCTGCTTGCCTTCAGCCAGAGCGAACTGGCCCAGGAAGTATTCGTACACATGGCCGAGAATGTCTTTGCTGTGCAGGTGCAGTTTCTCGCCTTCGAACACCGGCCGGGTGAATGAGGTGTCGGAGAAGGTGTTGATCAGGCCCAGCAGCTTGTCGTTGTCCAGCTGGTACTGGCTGATGCGGTTGAGAATGCCCTTGAGCTTGGCGTTGCTCTTCTCGATTTCTTCCAGGGCGTTGTCGATCAGCCAGGACACGGAGCGCAGCTTTACGTCGTTACCGGCATCGTCCTGCCAGAGCACAGTGCCCACGGGCAGCACGGCTTTCTCTTTCAGGGTGCTCCAGCGGGCCGGCTTGGGCACCCAGAACACGTTGGCTTCGCGGTAGTAATCTAATACTTCCAGCTCTTCCAGCAGGGCTTGTTGGTAGTCCTCGTCGCCGTCGTAGTCTTCCGGCGGCAGGTAGTAGATGTCGTCGTTCTCGTCCTTGAACCGCTCCAGCAATTCTTCCTGGCGCTCCTCGAAGGCATCGGAGACGTACTTCAGGAAGATCAGGCCCAGCACTACGTGCTTGTAGTTGGCGGCATCCAGGTTGGCGCGGAGCTTGTCGGCGGCTTTCCAGAGTTTGTCGTCCAGGGCTTTGAGGAATTGCTGTTCCGTGTTGTTCATTGCTCGGTTGTTCCCTATGAGAAGTTACGGCTTTCGTTCTCTGTTAAAGCGTAAAGGCACGGAGCGACAGGCTGTGTCGGTTCGTGCCTTGGATTGTTCCGGAGCGTAACGGGCAATACCGGGGGTGTATTGCTTGCTAACCACTCGATATAGGGTTGTTTTACGTCAGTTGGTGGGGTTAGGCAAGGTTAAGCGCCGATGACACCTGAAGAAAAAACGGAAGGTCAGAAACGAAAAAAGCCCCTGAAATCAGGGGCTTTTTTCTGGAAGGTGGTGGAGACGGCGGGAATCGAACCCGCGTCCGCCAGCACTAGGCCTTGAGATCTACATGCTTAGTGTCCTTCTATTGTTTTAACCTCAAGCGACCCGAAGGCCAGGGTGCAAGAGGCGAGCTCTTTAATCTTAGCCGAACACCAGTGAGCTCTGGTGAACGGAGCAGCCTATAAGCGATGACGTCCTGGGATGTTGCTACTGAGTTATAGGCGCCTCAGCCAGGACGACTGGAACGGCTTACGCCGCCAGTGCGTAGTTTTCGTCGTTTGCGACTATTACGTTGCAGCTTTGGATTTACGAGATTCGCTGCCATCTCGGCATGCACCCAAGGGTTCGTCACCGGCGTCGAAGCCAAGTCGTCCCCTTGTTATTTCAGTATATGTGTCCGGATTGCCAGACTTCAAGGCTTCTTTGTGTAACGGCGTTACTATTTGTACCTACGCCCGGCCTTGGTGAGCCTAGGAGGCCTGACGGAAACCGCCGGCGCCGGCTTTCGTGAGAGCAGCCTGATGCAGGTTCTCGAAGCTGTCACGGAAATAATCCATCACCTCGCCCGGGTCGGCTTTGATGCCTTTGTCGACGGTTATGCCGAACTGTACCGTGCCGGCGTAACTGAAAATGCTCATGCCTATACCTATGTTGCCGCTCTGGGGGACCCAGAACATGGGTTGAATCAGTTTGCTGCCCACCAGGTAAACCGCATGGCGTGGTCCGGGAACGTTGGTCAGAACTGCTGAGGCCTTGTTGCTGAGCAGGTCCAGTGCCCGGCGTTCGAGAATGTCCGGGCCGCGGCCAAACAGGTCCAGCAGGCTATAGGTTACCTGGGCTTGGTATGACCGTTTGAGCCGGTTCATGTTTTCCTGAACCTGGCGGAAACACATGATCGGATCCGTTACCTCAATAGGCAGGCACACCAGCACCAGGCCAAACTGATTGCCGAGGGTTTCGATGGGCTGGTCCAGTGGCCTCAGGTTGAAAGGAACGGCAACCCGAATGCCGCAGTCCGGAATGCTCTGGCCGTGCTCCGTAAAATGCCGGGTCAGCGCACCGGTCGCGGCGCAAAGCAATACGTCGTTGACGGTTCCCCCCAGTGTCCGCGCGCACTGTTTCACGGTTTCCAGTTCAAGGGGCTCGGCCCAGGCCACTTGTTTGCGGCCCAGCAGCGGGCTTTTCAGGCTGGTTTTCGGCTCGAAGGGGGCAAGTCCCAGTTTGGCCAGGTCCAGAACAATACCGCCGGCGGTGGTGGCCAGCTTCAGTGGGTAGTCAGGCTCTTTGCGAATGGAATCCACGAACAGGTTGGCCTGTCCCCAGGCCGCCTGAGTGCTGTCTACAATCCGGTGCAGGAACCGGCTGGCGGCGGTGCCGTTGGGTTTTGTGGGTAGCTTTGGGTGTGCAACGCGCTCTAGCTTGGGTTCAGGAGTGCGATCGGTCAGCGAAAGCAGTACCCGCACCAGTGAAATGCCATCGGCAATACAGTGGTGAATCCTGATTAACAGGGCGCAGCCGTTCTCATAGTTGTCGATGTAGTGTATCTGCCAGAGTGGCCGGCGGAAATCGAGAGCGGTGCTGTTGAAATCACTGGCCAGGGCCTGAAGCTCTCGCTTGCCGGCGTTTCCCGGCAGAGCGATGGTGTGCAGGTGGTTGTCCAGATCGAACAGGGGGTCGTCTTCCCAGTAGACCTTGTCACCTTTGTCAACGATGCGTTGCCGAAAGCGCCGGAATTTCAGGAAACGTTCTTCCAGGGTGCGCTTGAGTCGCTTGAGCGGAATGGGGTGTTCAAAGGCCAGTACCGCGGAAATCATCATGGGATTTTCCGGGGTATCCATGCGTAACCAGGAGCGATCGACCGAGGTCATGGCCGTCCGTTTTGCTGACATAAGCCCTCCCTAGGCTCTGAACCGGAGTCCGGGCCGCCTGGTACTGCCATCGGGGCCAACTGACGAAAGGCCTAAAAGTATAGGAGGCTTTTTGAAATCAGCAAAGAGGGTGCATATGCGACACAGTTTTGGTGTCAGGTGTTGGCCTCGCGCATGATGCGCTGTTTCTGGCGGTTCCAGTCACGCTCTTTCTCGGTAGCGCGTTTGTCGAACAGCTTCTTACCCTTCACCAGGGCGATCTCGCATTTTACCTTGTTCTTTTTCCAGTACAGGGCGAGGGGAATGCAGGTGTAACCCGCCTGATTCACCTGGCCGACAATCTTGGCGATTTCCTTGGCGTGCAGCAGCAGTTTGCGGGTGCGGGTCGGGTCCGCAATCACATGGGTAGAGGCGGTGTTCAGAGGCGTGATGTGGGAGCCCAGCAGCCAGGCCTCGCCATCCTTCAGCAGCACATAGGCATCAACCAGTTGTGCCTTGCCCGCACGCAACGACTTCACTTCCCAGCCAAGCAGGGCCAGGCCAGCCTCGAAGCGCTCCTCAATATGGTATTCGTGCTTCGCCTTCTTGTTCAGGGCGATGGTGTTGCTGGTTGGGGCGTTTGCTTTCTTCTTGCTCATGAATCCTGTCCGGGATCGGAAGAATGACGGTGCTGGTCTTGTCGGTACGCCAGCAAAGCGCGCATTGTAGCGCAGGAGTGCAAGAAGGGTCACGGATTCGCCGTCTGGCTAGGGTTTAGTGTCGTTCCTGCAGGCTTGCTTCGGCTACAATGATGCGCTCGTCACTGCCTGGGGAAGTAATGCTGCGCAAGTATCAGACGTCAATAGGGTCGTTTACCCGAAGATCCACCTTTTTCTGGGCTTCTGTGGGTGCCACGGTCGGCCTGGCCAATCTGTGGCAGTTTCCCTATCTGGCCAGTATCCACGGCGGCGGCTTGTTTATCTTGCTGTACCTGGCCTGTCTGCTGATTGTTACCCTGCCGCTGATGGTGACGGAGGCTGTGATTGGCCGTCATGCCCGGCATGGGATTGTGCTGGCCATGGACGGTATGGTGAAAAACGCTGGCTGCTCACCGTTCTGGCGACTGGCGGGGCCGCTTAGCATTCTTGCGGCGTTCGTGGTGCTCTCCTTTACCGCTGTTTTTGGCGGTATTGTTCTGGCTTACATCTTTTTCGGTGCAACTGACCGTTTCGAGGGTGCTTCGGCGGCCTCAGCAACTGCTGTTCTGTCGGAGCTGGTGTCGGACCCGGGCCACTATCGGCAGTTTATGGCCTGGCATGTTTTCTTCATGATTCTCGTGGTTGCGGTTTCTGCCCGTGGGGTGGTCAAGGGCCTGGAGCGATCGATGCGCATGATCGTACCCTGCACCCTGCTGTTGATGTTGGTGCTGTTCGGGCTGGCAGCAATGCGGGGGAGCTTGCAGTCCGGGATAGATCACGTTCTGGTGATGCGGCCGGAGCAGGTAACAGCGGCCAGTATCAAGGCAGCGTTCTTCCATGCTTTTTATACCTTGGGTCTCGGAATGGGGGTGTGGGCCATATTTGGCGCCTATTCCACCAGCCATACCCGCCTGAAACGCTCAATACTGGCTGTGGTGTTGATGGACACCCTGGTCGCCATCATGGCCGGATTGATGATGTTTTCAGTTGCAGCGGACGGTAGCAGCCTTGAGGGTGAACGGGGTTTCAGCCTGCTTTTTGTTTCCCTGCCGGTCGCGCTATCAGGCTTACCCTACAGTCAGGTGGTGATCGCGTCGGTTTTCCTGCTGGTGGTGCTGATTGTCTGGGCGACGGGTTTGTCTCTGCTCGAACCGGTGGTGGGATGGTTCCGGGAGTGGACCGGGGCGCCTCGGGGCTGGTCTGCGGTCATTGTCGGGCTTGCAGTCTGGTTCGCCGGGCTGGCTTCCCTGTTCTCCTTCAATCTGTGGGCCGATTACCGCATAGGCGGTGCCACTGTATTTCGATGGCTGGAACTGGTCGCCGGTGGCATTGTGATACCGGCGGTGGCTATTCTCATTGCCACATTTGCCGGCTGGTGTATCACCCGGCGCTTCGCGGCAACCATTCTGGGCAATGCGCCGGTTGTGTTCCGGAGAATCTGGTTCTGGGTCATGCGCCTGGTGCTTCCTGTTGTGGCGGCCTGGATCGGGCTACAGTACACGCTTTTCTCACTCGGCAGCCTGTGTGACAACGGCAGTGCTGCTATCTGGTGCCAGCAACCTACAGCGTCTGCTGAGGCGCAGAATAGGGCGCCTGAAGACAGTCCGGTTGAGGAAGATGTACCTCCGAAGACACCCGAAGAGGCCGTGCTGCCCGCGGAAAACGGGCAGCCCGAACCAGATGAAAATGCCCCCAAAGAGGGCGATATCCTTTATCATAGTGTCTGACTGGCCCGGCAGGGCTGGAACGAAGTCTGAAACGCAGGAAATCCGGTTTACATGGCACATCAGATCGACAAGACCGCATTGGTTATGCACTCGGCGGAGCGTATGTTCCACCTGGTCAATGACGTTGCCCGTTACCCTGAGTTCTTACCCTGGTGTGCCGGGGCAGAGGTCCACGAACAGAACGACGCTGAAATCATGGCTTCACTGGATATTTCCAAAGGGGGCGTTCGCCACCGGCTGACCACACGAAACCAGTTGCTGATGCCAGAGACCATTGAAATGAAGCTCGTGGACGGCCCGCTCAGAAATCTTACGGGGCGCTGGCACTTTCGAGCTCTGGACGATAACGCCTGCAAAGTAATCCTGACCCTGGAGTTCGAATTTTCAGGCTCGCTTTCACGAATGACTTTTGGCCCGGTATTTAATCAGGCGGCCAATACCATGGTGGATGCTTTCTGTCGTCGCGCAGATGAGGTTTATCGCGGAGGGATCGTGTGATGGAAGTGGAAGTGGCCTATGCCCGCCCGGACAAGCAGCAGATTGTGCCCGTGGTGGTGCCTCCGGGCACTACAGCCCTTGAAGCCGTGAAGCTCTCCAGGATTATCGAGATCTTTCCGGAGATTGATCCGGACACTATCGATATGGGGGTGTTCGGCAAGGTGGTAAAAACCCCGGCCGAGCATGTTCTGAGAGAAGGCGACCGGGTGGAGCTGTATCGCCCGCTCAAGATTGATCCCAAGCAGGCGCGCCTGAACCGGGCTAAAAAGAAAGCGTAAGCGCTAGTGTCCCGTCTGGCTAATTCCTTAATCTACTGCTTGCCTCTGAGGACTCTGACCAAGGCGCCAGTCTGCAGATGTGGTGGTTCCACATCAAGGACTGGCAACACAGGGCTCAGAGTCCTCAGAGACAAGCCCTCCGGGAGCTTCTGAAAAACCGAAGAACGTCGTTCTGCTGGCTCGATTTGGAACCACCAAACCTTCACCAGCACGCCTAGCTCTTCGGTTTTTCAGAAGCTCAGTAGGTTAAGGAATTAGCCAGACGGGACACTAGTAGGCTGGTGTTTCTTCCAGGAGCTGGGCTTCGTAGTGGCTCAGTTGATCATTCTCGTAGTAAACGATGATGCGCTGTTCTTCGATATCGTTGCCCCGGCGCTGAAAGGTGTAAACAAAGTATTCCCGGGACGGGTCGACGGGGTTCAGCATCAACGGGCTTCCCAGCAGAGCGTGAACCTGACTTCTGGGCATGCCTTCGGACAGCTCCTTCAGCTCCTCATCGGTGACAATGTTGCCCTGCTGGACATTGATTTTGTAAACGCCCGGAAAAACACAGCCGGACAAGGATAAAATGCTAATAAGAACGATAGCGGGGAGCTTTTGCATCGCCGGGGGAAATCCTCTATCTTGAATTCGCCTGCGTTGAGCAGGTGTGAAACGGGTCATCCGTCGTACTGCGGCTTTATCATACCGGAAGCCGTGAGGCACACCAAAGAGCGAATGGTAACATGTCATCTGAAAACGCCGAATTACGAAAAGTCGGTCTGAAGGTTACTCTGCCAAGGGTCAAGATCTTCAATATCCTTGAGAATGCCGAAGAACATCACCTGAGTGCTGAAGACGTTTATAAAAAGCTGCTGGACCAGGGCGATGACGTGGGCCTGGCGACAGTCTACCGGGTGCTGACCCAGTTCGAAGCTGCAGGCCTCGTGTTGCGTCATAATTTCGAAGGCGGTCACGCGGTGTTCGAGATGGCCGGCGATGATCATCACGACCACATGGTCTGCACCCAAACTGGCGAAGTTGTTGAGTTCGTCGATGAGGTTATCGAGGAGCGCCAGCAGAAGATTGCGGCAGAGCACGGCTATGAGATTGTCGATCACAGCCTGATCCTTTACGTGAAGCCACTGAAGTCCGATAAGAAGTAAAAAAAAGGGCCAGCGACAAGGCTGGCCCAGAAGCTCTCCGAAACGAGAGGGGGATTAGTGATGGGTTGCCTGGCCCTTTACAAACATCTCCCGGGCATGGGCTATGGTCTGTTCTGTCATGTCCACTCCGCCAAGCATCCTTGCAACTTCGCTGATCCGGCCCTGGTCATCCAGGGATTCGATGCGTGAATAGGTCGCGTCTTTTTCCGTAAATTTGCTGACGAACAAATGCTGATGGCACTGGGCCGCCACCTGCGGCAGGTGCGTGACGCACAGTACCTGGCCATTCTCGCCGAGTGCTCTCAGCAGGCGGCCTACGACCTCCGCGGTGCCGCCACCGATGCCGACATCCACCTCATCGAATACCAGAGTCGGTGTGGTGGAGGTTTGTGCCACAACCACCTGAATGGCCAGGCTTATGCGGGAAAGTTCACCGCCGGAAGCCACCTTGGCCAACGATCGGGCGGGTTGGCCCGGGTTGGCACTCACCAGGAATTCCACCTCTTCCATGCCGTGAGGGGCAGGTTCGTCATCACTGTTCCGGCTCAGGTGGCTGACAAACTGCACCGATGGCATGCTCAATTGTGCCAACTCCCGGGCGATTCGCTGGTCGAGCTCCATGGCGGCATTCCGGCGTGTTTCTGTCAGTTTGGTGGCCAGGGCGTCAAACCGTGCCCGCAGGTTTTCCAGCTCGGCCTGAAGCTGTTCCAGGCTGCCTTCACCGCCATCCAGTTCGGCCAGCTCCTGGCTCAGGCGTTGATGCAACTCCGGCAACTCCTCCGGGGTGATCCGGTGTTTGCGTGCCATCTGATAAATGGCGCTGAGCCGTTCTTCCACTTCGTTCAGTCGGACCGGGTCGGCTTCGTAGTCGTCTACGAAGCGGCGCAGGTTGTCGCCGGCTTCTGAAATCTGAATCTGTGCTTCGTTCAGCATCTGGATGGTGTCGGTCAGTGCCGGGACATCAACCGGCAGTTGCTCCAGTTGGAGCAGTGCCTGGCGCACCAGGTCTGCGGCCGAAACCTCATCTTCAGTGCATAGCAGGGCGGCCTGGTGGCTGCTGTGAAGTACGGCGTCGGCCTGGCTGAGCTGTGCCTGTTCGGTTTCCAGGGTTGTCTGTTCGTCCTCGCCCAGCGCCAACCTGTCCAGCTCTTCCACCTGATAGCGCAGCAGCTGCAAACGGGCCTCGGCCTCATCAGCATTGTGCTGGCGTTGCAGTAGTTTCTGGCGCGTCTGGTGCCAGGCTTTCCATGCAGATCGGGTTTCGTCGGCCAGGCTTTCCGCGCCGGCGAACTCGTCCAGCAGCTTTCGGTGGGTTTCCTTGCGCAGCAGGGATTGATGCTGGTGCTGACTGTGGATATCCATCAGCAGGCTGCCCAGTTCTTTCAATTGTGACAGCGGGCAGGGCTGGCCATTAATGAATGCCTTGGAGCGGCCGTCCTTGCTGATGGTCCGGCGCAGGATGCAATCGTCCTTGTCGTCCAGCTCATGGCTGTCCAGCCAGGACCGGGCTTCGGGGATGCGGGATATATCGAAGCTGGCGGTAATGTCGGCACGCTTGGCGCCATGGCGAACGGCGCCGGCATCGGCCCGGCCACCCATGGCCAGCCCCAGGGCATCGAGTACAATCGACTTGCCGGCGCCGGTTTCACCGGTCAGGGCTGTCATACCGCGGTTGAACTGCAGTTCAACCCTTTCTGCAATGGCGTAGTTCGATACCGTGAGTTGTGTGAGCATGCCGCAACCTCCGCTCGTTCTTGAGCAAGTGATAACTCTGACCACTGTTCGTTCATACAGTTGCTGTGAATATATACAGGGTTTTTCCGGTTTGCAAACAGGAATTGATGAAAACATCAAAGATTGCGTGGGTGACGGTTGAAACCCGGGAAGCGGGCCCCATATCGGTTCGCAAAGCGATTCTTTCCTGCTTTCTGGACAAGCGGGAGTGGTTATTTCTGCAGGCCTTCGTGGCCGTGAAAACGTTATCAGGAGTTGTCATGAGTGCTGACGAAAAGCGCAACGAACAGGTAGAAGAACGCAACGAGGCAGCAGAAGCTGCGGCGGAAGAGCAGGCTGCAGGTAACCAGGATGCCGAGCAGTCACCGGATCAGGGCTCCGAGCTGGATGTGCTGCAGCAGAAACTGCAGGAGTACCAGGAGCAGGCCTTGCGGGCACAGGCGGAGATGCAGAATGTCCGTCGCCGGGCCGAGATTGATGTGGAAAAAGCTCACAAGTTTGCGCTCGAGAAGTTTGTGAAAGAGCTGTTGCCGGTGGCCGACAGTCTGGAGAAGGCGGTCGAAAGCACCGAGGGTCACGAAAATGCAGGCGAGCTGGTTGCGTCCATTCGCGAAGGTGTGGAAATGACCCTGACGCTGTTCATGAACAGCCTGAAGAAATTCAACGTTGAACAGCTCAACCCGGTGGGTGAGCCGTTCGATCCGCAGCAGCACGAAGCCATGTCCATGGTGCCGGCGCCGGATGCCGAGCCTAACAGCGTGGTTGCGGTTGTGCAGAAAGGTTATCTGCTTAATGGCCGGGTGGTTCGTCCGGCGATGGTCGTAGTGGCCAAGGCAGAAGATGCGCCAAAAATCGACGAGCAGGCTTGAAAAGTCGAGCAGAGCGCCAATATAGCGATTAAACAGCAAAGGCCGGGGTAGGCATTCTCCGGAACAGCATTCAGAAAGATTTGGAGTGATTCGATGAGCAAGATTATTGGTATCGACCTGGGAACCACAAACTCCTGTGTGGCGATCATGGATGGCGACAAGGTAAAGGTGATTGAAAACGCAGAGGGTGATCGCACCACCCCGTCCATCATCGCCTACACCGATGACAACGAGACTCTGGTTGGCCAGTCAGCCAAGCGTCAGGCGGTGACCAACCCGCACAACACTCTTTACGCCATCAAGCGTCTGATTGGTCGTCGTTTTGAAGATGACGTGGTTCAGAAAGACATCAAGATGGTGCCCTACAAAATCGCCAAGGCAGACAACGGTGACGCCTGGGTTGAGGTAAAGGGTCAGAAAATGGCGCCGCCGCAGGTGTCTGCAGAAGTTCTGAAGAAAATGAAGAAGACTGCAGAAGACTACCTGGGTGAAAAGGTAACCGAAGCGGTGATCACCGTGCCTGCGTACTTCAATGACAGCCAACGCCAGGCGACCAAGGATGCTGGCAAGATTGCTGGCCTGGAAGTGAAGCGGATCATCAACGAGCCGACTGCTGCGGCCCTGGCTTATGGCCTGGACAAGAAGAGCGGTGATCGTACCGTTGCTGTGTACGACCTGGGTGGTGGTACTTTCGATCTGTCCATCATCGAAATTGCGGACGTAGACGGAGAGCACCAGTTCGAAGTACTGGCCACCAACGGTGACACTTTCCTGGGCGGTGAAGACTTCGACCTGAAAGTGATTGAATATCTGGCCGACCAGTTCAAGAAAGACAGCGGCATCGATCTTCGCGGCGACTCTCTGGCCATGCAGCGTCTGAAAGAAGCGGCCGAGAAGGCCAAGATCGAGCTCTCCAGCAGCCAGCAGACCGACGTAAACCTGCCGTACATCACTGCAGATGCGTCTGGTCCCAAGCACATGAACGTGAAGCTGACCCGTGCCAAGCTGGAGTCGCTGGTGGAAGACCTGGTTCAGCGCAGTCTGGAGCCCTGTAAGGTTGCTCTTCAGGATGCGGGCATGAAGGCTGGTGAAATCGACGAGGTTATTCTGGTCGGTGGTCAGACCCGTATGCCGCTGGTGCAGGAGAAAGTAAAAGAGTTCTTCGGCAAAGAGCCGCGTAAAGACGTGAACCCGGACGAGGCTGTAGCCATGGGGGCAGCGATTCAGGGCGCGGTACTGTCTGGCGACGTGAAAGACGTACTGCTGCTGGACGTAACCCCGCTGACCCTGGGTATCGAAACCATGGGTGGCGTGGCCACTCCGCTGATCGAGAAGAACACCACGATTCCGACCAAGAAATCGCAGACCTTCTCTACAGCGGATGACAACCAGACTGCAGTGACCATTCACGTGGTTCAGGGTGAGCGTAAGCAGGCGGCACAGAACAAGTCTCTGGGCCGTTTCGATCTGGCCGACATTCCGCCGGCACCGCGCGGTGTGCCGCAGATCGAAGTAACCTTCGATATTGATGCCAACGGTATCCTGAACGTGTCTGCCAAAGACAAGGCGACCGGCAAGGAACAGTCCATCGTGATCAAGGCCTCTTCTGGTCTGAACGATGACGAGATCGAGAAGATGGTTCGCGATGCCGAGGCCAATGCCGAGGAAGACCGCAAGTTCGAGGAGCTTGTCCAGGCCCGTAACCAGGGTGATGCCATGGTACACGCCGTGCGCAAGACCTTGAGTGAAGCCGGTGACAAGGTCTCCGACAGCGAGAAGGAGTCCATCGAGGCCGCCATTAAGGATCTGGAAGAGGCCCTCGAGGGTTCTGACAAGGAAGCGATCGAAGCCAAGACTCAAAAGCTGACCGAAGTGTCCTCTGAGCTGGCTCAGAAGATGTACGCGGATCAGGCCGACCAGGCTCAGCAGGCCGGTGGCCAGGAAGAAGGTCAGGCCAAGAGTGCTGACGACGCCGTCGATGCCGAGTTCGAGGAAGTCAAAGACGACGACAAGAAGTAATTCCGAGGTACATCAAGTAGTTGGGGAAACGCGGGCCGGGCTCGCGTTTTCCTCGTTATAAAAACAGGGTTTTGAAGCATGGCCAAGCGCGATTATTACGAAGTACTCGGGATCTCCCGGGATGCGGACGAAAAGGAAATTAAGCGGGCGTATCGAAAGCTCGCGATGAAGTACCACCCGGACCGTAACCCGGATGACAAAGATGCCGAGAACAAATTCAAAGAGGCCAGCGAAGCCTACGAAATCCTGGCGGACTCCAGTAAGCGCGCCGCCTACGACCAGTTTGGTCATGCCGGCGTAGACGGTCAGGCTGGCGGCGGCTTTGGTGGCGGTGGCGCCAGCTTCTCCGACATCTTTGGTGATGTGTTCGGTGACATCTTCGGTGGTGGTGGCCGTGGCCGAACCACCCGCGGTGCAGATCTTCGCTACACCCTGGAGCTGGATCTGGAAGAGGCCGTTAAGGGCAAAACCGTCAAGATCAACATCCCTGGCCATAAAGAATGTGAAGCCTGTGACGGCAGTGGCGCTGAAAAAGGCTCTCGCCCGGAAACCTGTGGCACCTGCCAGGGCATGGGTCAGGTCCGGATGCAGCAAGGCTTCTTCACCGTACAGCAAGCCTGTCCTACCTGTCGTGGCTCCGGTCAGATCATCAAGAACCCGTGTAAGAGCTGCCATGGCCAAGGTCGGGTGCGCCAGGAGAAAACCCTCTCCGTCAAGGTGCCGCCAGGTGTTGATACTGGCGACCGTATTCGCTTGTCCGGCGAAGGTGAGATGGGTGTAGATGGAGGGCCTCCTGGAGACCTTTATGTACAGGTCGCCGTTCGTGAGCATTCCATTTTCACCCGTGACGGTCGCAATCTTTACTGCGAAGTGCCCATCAGCATCGTCGACGCCACCCTCGGTGGCGAGCTGGAAGTACCAACGCTGGATGGTCGGGTAAAGCTCAAGATTCCGCCTGAGACCCAGACCGGCAAACTGTTCCGTCTGCGCAACAAAGGCGTCAGCCCGGTCCGCGGTGGCCCGGCCGGTGATTTGTTGTGCCGGGTGATTGTGGAAACGCCGGTGAACCTCACCAAACGCCAGAAAGAACTGCTGGAAGAATTCCAGCAAACCCTGGATGGTAACAACGGAACTCATCATGCCCCCAAGAAAACCTCATGGTTTGAGGGTGTGAAAAACTTCTTCGACGAAATGAAATTCTGAGGGTAGAGCAGATGAGGGTAGCGATCATCGGCGCCGCCGGGCGCATGGGTAAAGTGCTGATCGAAGCTGTCGACGGTACCGAAGGCCTTGAGCTCGGCGCTGCCATCGTCGAGCCGGGCAGCAGTCTGATTGGCGCCGACGCCGGTGAAATGACCGGCATCGGCAAAACCGGCGTAAAAATGGCCGCCAGCCTGGACGACGTCAAAGACGACTTCGACGTACTGGTGGACTTCACCTTCCCGGACCTGACCCTGGAAAACGCGAAGTTTTGCAGCGCTAACGGCAAAATGCTCGTGATCGGTACCACCGGCATGACCGACGCCGAAAAAGAGCAACTGGCCCTGGCCGCCGAAAACACTCCGGTCGTTTTTGCGCCCAACATGAGCGTGGGCGTCAATGTCGTCCTCAACCTGCTGCGCACCGCCGCCGCAACCTTGGGTGATGACTACGACGTGGAAATCATCGAAGCCCACCACCGCCACAAAAAAGACGCCCCCTCGGGCACAGCCCTGCGTATGGGTGAAGTGGTGGCTGATGCTCTCGGTCGCGACCTGAAAGAATGTGCGGTCTATGGCCGCGAAGGCTTCACCGGCGAACGCACCCGCAAGGAAATCGGCTTCGAGACCATCCGCGCCGGCGATGTGGTGGGTGACCACACCGTTCTGTTCGCCACCGAGGGCGAGCGCATTGAGATTACCCACAAGGCGAGCAGCCGGATGACGTTTGCTAAAGGCGCCATGCGTGCGGCGTTGTGGCTGAAGGGTAAGGCGGCAGGTCTTTACGACATGCAGGATGTTCTGAACCTGAAAAGTTGAGGTTGAGCTACATACTCAGAGGCTGCGGGAGCAGGGCACCTTCCCGAAAATTTCGAAGGCCATGGATGGCCGGAGAGAAGCGCACATGGAAGTGCTTGTAGCGGTTTTCGGGAAGGTGCCCTGCTTCCGTGGCCGGAGTTTGCGTCAGGCCGAGAGCAATTCGGCGTGGACAAAAAACGCCAAAATCGCTTACAATAAGGCGATTTGACTGCACCAAGCGTACCTTTGAAAAGTTTATAAAAGCGGGACCGGGTTTTTACCTTGTCTCGCTTTTTTGCAACCTGAGATTATGCGCTTGCGTTCCTGTTCGTGACGAACTTACGCCACTCGATGAGGATACAAGCCTTGAGCACACCAGCAATCCTTGCACTCGCAGACGGAAGCCTCTTCTACGGCACCGCCATCGGCGCAGACGGAGAAACCAGCGGCGAGGTAGTTTTCAACACTGCCATGACCGGCTACCAGGAAATCCTGACCGATCCGTCCTACTCCCGCCAGATCGTTACCCTGACGTATCCGCACATTGGCAACACCGGTGTTAACGAAGAAGACGTAGAATCCGACCGCATCCAGGCCGCTGGCCTGATCATCCGGGATCTGCCCCTGCTCGCCAGCAGCTGGCGAAACAAGGGTAGCCTTGATGACTACCTGCGAAGCAACAACATTGTTGGCATTGCGGACATCGACACCCGCCGTCTGACCCGCATCCTCCGGGACAAGGGCTCCCAGAATGGGGCCATCGTCGCTGGTGAAAACGCTACTGCCGAACGCGCACTGGAACTGGCTAACGCCTTTCCCGGCCTCAAAGGCATGGACCTGGCCAAAGAAGTCACCTGCAGCGAAGCCTACCAGTGGAATCAGGCCGAGTGGGATCTGGTAAGCGGCTACAGTGACCGCTCCGAAGGCAAATTCAAGGTGGTGGCCTGGGATTACGGCGTAAAATACAACATTCTCCGCATGCTCGCGGCCCGCGGTTGCGAGATCACCGTCGTGCCCGCGCAAACCCCGGCCTCTGATGTGCTGGCGATGAATCCCGATGGCATCTTCCTGTCCAACGGCCCGGGTGACCCCGAGCCCTGCGACTATGCTATCAAGGCCATTCAGGAAGTGCTGAAAACCGAGATTCCGGTATTCGGCATCTGCCTGGGCCACCAGCTGCTGGCCCTGGCCAGTGGTGCAAAAACCATGAAAATGGGTCACGGCCATCACGGTGCCAACCATCCGGTGCAGGACATTGCCAAAGGCACTGTGATGATTACCAGTCAGAACCACGGCTTTGCTGTGGATGAAACAACCCTGCCCGCCAATGTGGAAGCGACTCACAAATCGCTGTTTGACGGCACTCTGCAGGGCATTCGCCGCACCGATAAGCCGGCCTACAGCTTCCAGGGTCACCCGGAAGCCAGCCCGGGCCCCCACGATGTGGCTCCGCTGTTTGACGAGTTTATCCAGCTGATGGAAGCGCGATCTGCCTGAGGGCAAGGCCATCAACGATAGCTCACCGGCGCTGAATACCGCGCTGCAAGAATTCAAAAGTTGCTGACAGGTTTACCAAGACATGCCAAAACGTACCGACATTAAAAGCATCCTGATCCTGGGCGCCGGCCCCATCGTGATCGGGCAGGCGTGCGAATTCGACTACTCCGGAGCCCAGGCCTGTAAGGCGCTGCGCGAAGAGGGCTGCCGGGTGATCCTGGTGAACTCCAACCCGGCCACCATCATGACCGACCCGGCCATGGCCGATGCCACCTACATCGAACCGATCACCTGGAAGACGGTCGAAAAGATCATCGAAAAGGAAAAGCCGGACGCCCTGCTGCCCACCATGGGTGGTCAGACTGCACTGAACTGTGCGCTGGACCTGGAAAAGCACGGCGTGTTGGAGAAGCATAGCGTTGAAATGATCGGCGCTAACGCTGACACCATCGACAAGGCCGAAGACCGCGACCGCTTCGACAAGGCCATGAAGAAAATCGGTCTGGAGTGCCCGCGCGCGGCCATCGCCCATTCCATGGACGAAGCCTGGAAGATCTCCGAAGACATCGGTTTCCCGTGCATCATCCGTCCATCGTTCACCATGGGTGGTTCCGGCGGTGGTATCGCCTACAACAAGGACGAGTTCGAGGAAATCTGTACTCGTGGCCTGGACCTGTCGCCGACCAACGAACTGCTGATCGACGAATCCCTGATCGGCTGGAAAGAGTACGAGATGGAAGTTGTTCGCGACAAGAACGACAACTGCATCATCGTCTGTGCCATCGAGAACTTCGACGCCATGGGCGTGCACACCGGTGATTCCATTACGGTGGCCCCGGCCCAGACCCTCACCGACAAGGAATACCAGATCATGCGGAACGCCTCCCTGGCGGTCCTGCGGGAAATCGGTGTGGAAACCGGCGGCTCCAACGTCCAGTTCGGCATCAATCCGGACACCGGCCGCATGGTCGTTATCGAGATGAACCCCCGGGTGTCCCGTTCCTCAGCGCTGGCGTCCAAGGCCACTGGCTTCCCGATCGCCAAGGTGGCGGCCAAGCTGGCCGTGGGTTACACCCTTGATGAACTGCAGAACGAAATCACCGGCGGCGTCACCCCGGCCTCGTTCGAGCCGTCCATTGATTACGTGGTTACCAAGATTCCCCGGTTTACCTTCGAAAAATTCCCCCAGGCCGACGCCCGCCTGACCACCCAGATGAAGTCTGTGGGTGAGGTTATGGCCATTGGTCGGACCTTCCAGGAGTCGGTGCAAAAGGCATTGCGTGGCCTGGAAGTGGGTTCCGAAGGCTTCGATGAAAAGCTGGAAGATCTGGACTCCGAAAACAGCCGCGAAACCCTGACCCGGGAGTTGAACGTGCCTGGTGCCGAGCGAATCTGGTACATTGGCGATGCCTTCCGCGCCGGCATGACCGTGGACGAAGTGTTCCGCCATACCAAGGTAGACCCCTGGTACCTGGTGCAGATCGAGGACATCGTGCGCGAAGAACAGGCCCTCAAGTCGGCCGGTAAGGCCGATATCGACAAGGCCACCCTGTTCCGCCTCAAGCGCAAGGGCTTCTCCGATGCCCGCCTGGCCAAGCTGCTGGGCATTTCCGAAGTCAGCCTGCGCAAGCTACGCCATGATCTTGGCATCCGCCCGGTGTACAAGCGCGTGGATACCTGTGCGGCGGAATTTGCCTCCGATACCGCCTACATGTACTCCACCTATGAGGAAGAGTGCGAGGCAGAGCCGAGCGATCGCGAGAAGATTGTGGTCATCGGCGGTGGCCCCAACCGCATTGGTCAGGGCATCGAATTCGACTACTGCTGTGTGCACGCGGCCCTGGCCATGCGCGAGGATGGCTACGAGACCATCATGATCAACTGCAACCCGGAGACCGTGTCGACCGATTACGACACCTCCGACCGGTTGTATTTTGAGCCGATCACCCTGGAAGACGTTCTGGAAATCATCAACGTCGAGAAACCCAAGGGTGTGATTGTCCAGTACGGCGGTCAGACTCCGCTGAAACTGGCCCGTGGTCTGGAAGCCGCCGGTGTGCCCATCATCGGCACCAGCCCGGACGCCATCGACCGCGCCGAAGACCGCGAGCGCTTCCAGCAGATGATCCAGCGCCTGGGTCTGAAGCAGCCGGAGAACGCCACCGTGCGCAGCCACGAGGAAGGCATCGTGGCGGCCCGCGAGATTGGCTACCCGCTGGTGGTGCGCCCGTCGTACGTACTGGGTGGCCGGGCCATGGAGATCGTCTATGACGAAACCGAACTGGTGCGCTACATGCGTAACGCGGTGCTGGTCTCCAATGACAGCCCGGTTCTGCTTGATCACTTCCTGAATGCTGCCATCGAGGTGGATATCGATGCCATCAGTGACGGCACTGATGTTGTGATCGGCGGTATCATGCAGCACATTGAGCAGGCCGGTGTTCACTCCGGTGATTCCGCCTGCTCCCTGCCGCCCTACAGCCTGAGCAAGCAGGTGCAGGACGACATGCGCGAGGCCGTGAAGAAAATGGCCATCGAGCTGGATGTTATCGGCCTGATGAACGTGCAGCTGGCCTATCAGGATGGTGAGATCTACGTGATCGAAGTGAACCCCCGGGCTTCGCGTACCGTGCCGTTCGTGTCCAAGGCCATTGGGGTGTCGCTGGCGGCGGTCGCGGCCCGGGTTATGTCCGGCAAGAGCCTGAAAGAACTGAACTTCACTCAGGAAATCGTGCCGACCTACTACGCGGTGAAAGAGTCGGTGTTCCCGTTCAACAAGTTCCCGGCCGTGGACCCGATCCTCGGGCCGGAAATGAAATCCACCGGTGAGGTGATGGGCCTGGGCGACAGCTTTGATGAAGCCTTTGCCAAGGCCGCTCTGGCCGTGGGTGAGCGCTTGCCGGCCCAGGGTGTGGCCTTCATGTCCGTGCGCGATGTCGACAAGCCGGGTGCGGCCAGTGTCGCCCGCGACCTGGTGGATGCTGGCTTCAGGATCATTGCCACCACCGGCACCGCCAAAGCGCTGGAGGCGGAAGGCATTGCCGTTGAAAGGGTGAACAAGGTTCGTGAGGGTCGCCCGCACATTGTCGATGCCATCAAGAATGGTCAGGTTCAGCTGATTATCAATACCACGGAAGGTCGCAAGGCGATTTCTGACTCGGCGCAGATTCGCCAGTCTGCCTTGCAGACCAAAGTAACCTACACAACCACACTGGCAGGTGGCGAAGCTTTCTGTCGGGCCATCAAATTTGGCCCGGAACGCACCGTTCGTCGCCTCCAGGAACTACACGCAGGAAAGTAAGGCTATGGCTGACAGAGTACCGATGACCAAGACGGGCGAAGCCCGTCTGCGTGAGGAGCTGAAAAAGCTGAAGTCCGAGGATCGGCCGCGGGTGATTGCGGCCATTGCCGATGCCCGTGAGCACGGCGATCTGAAGGAAAATGCTGAGTACCATGCGGCCCGGGAGCAGCAGAGCTTTATCGAAGGTCGCATCCAGGAAATCGAAGGCAAGCTGTCCGTGGCCCAGGTGATTGATGTGACCACCATGGAGAACACCGGCAAGGTGATCTTTGGTACCACCGTGCATCTGGTTAACATGGAAACCGACGAAGAGGTTACCTACCAGATCGTGGGTGAAGATGAGGCGGACATCAAGGCGGGCAAGCTGTCGGTGTCCTCGCCGATCGCCCGCGCACTGATTGGTAAGAACGAAGGGGATGTGGTGGCGATCCGCATCCCCTCAGGTACCGTGGAGTACGAGATTTCCGAAGTGGAATATATCTGACTCGGTTGTGCTGATCGGGCACAAAGAAAAAGCCGGCACTGGGGAACCAGTCCGGCTTTTTCGCGTCTCAGCTTACGCTTATTTGTTGCGCAGCAGATTCGACAGCTTGGGGTTCGGTTTCTTCGCACGACGCAGAATGACGGCGATTTTACCGATCGTCTGGACCAGTTCGGCGCCGGAGCTTTCGCACAGAGCCTGAATGGCTTCCTGGCGGACTTCGCGATCCTGGCTGGCGACTTTGATCTTGATCAGCTCATGGTCGTTCAGGGCACGGTCCAGTTCGTCCTGCAGCCCTTCAGACAGGCCTTTGTCGCCAACGATGATGACGGGCTTCAGGTTGTGGGCAATAGCCCGGTATTCCCGGCGCTGTTCCGGTGACAGACTCATGATGTAATCTCTTAATAGGTGCAATTAACAAAAGGTCAGCGGTGAATCCGCTGGCAACCACGTATAATTCAGCGATTGTAACAGATAGCGACTCATGACAAATGGCCGTATTCACTTACAGAGGGTGTTGTAATTCCGGTCATGGCGTCCCATATAGGTAGTATCGCGATCGGTTCCGGATGGGCCGTTTCTGGTTTACCGGCGTACAATTGGTGTAAGGTGTCGGAAAAGGGTTGGCGGCCTTCAGGCGCTGATCCTGCAATTCACAGGTGATGATCCTTGAACGATATGGCAAAAAATCTGGTTCTCTGGCTAATCATAGCCGCCGTGCTGCTGATGGTGTTTCAGAATTTCTCTCCCACCACCACCGGCCAACAAGTTAACTATTCCCAGTTTGTCGAGATGGTCCAGCAGGGCCAGGTACGGCAGGTGACCATTGACGGTCTGCAGGTGCAGGGTGTCCGCAACGACGGCTCCCAGTTCCAGAGCATCCGGCCGCAGGTGTCTGACAACAAGCTGATGGATGACCTGCTCGCCAACAACGTCGAAGTGATCGGCAAGGAGCCCGAGCGCCAGAGCCTGTGGACGCAGCTGCTGGTAGCCGCGTTCCCGATTCTGATCATCATTGCATTGTTCGTGTTCTTCATGCGCCAGATGCAGGGCGGCGGTGGCGGCAAAGGCCCCATGTCGTTCGGCAAGAGCAAGGCGCGCCTGATGAGTGAAGACCAGATCAAAACCACGTTTTCCGATGTCGCGGGTGTCGACGAAGCCAAGGAAGACGTGAAAGAGCTGGTGGATTTCCTCCGGGATCCGAGCAAGTTCCAGCGCCTTGGTGGTCGCATCCCGAAGGGCGTATTGATGGTGGGCCCTCCCGGTACCGGTAAAACCCTGCTTGCCAAGGCCATCGCGGGCGAGGCCAAGGTGCCGTTCTTCTCTATCTCCGGCTCCGACTTTGTGGAAATGTTTGTGGGCGTGGGTGCCTCCCGTGTTCGCGACATGTTCGAGCAGGCGAAAAAACAGAGCCCCTGCATTATCTTCATCGATGAGATCGATGCGGTTGGCCGTCACCGTGGTGCTGGTATGGGTGGTGGTCACGACGAACGTGAGCAGACCCTCAACCAGCTACTGGTGGAAATGGACGGCTTCGAAGGCAATGAAGGCGTTATCGTGATTGCCGCCACCAACCGTCCGGACGTACTGGACCCGGCACTGCTGCGCCCGGGCCGGTTTGACCGCCAGGTGGTGGTGAGTCTGCCAGACATCATTGGCCGTGAGCAGATTCTGAAAGTGCACATGAAAAAAGTGCCGCTGGCCGACGGTATTGATCCTGCGGTTATTGCGCGGGGCACGCCGGGCTTTTCCGGTGCCGATCTTGCCAACCTGGTCAACGAAGCTGCGCTGTTTGCGGCCCGTCGTAATCAGCGCCTGGTTTCCATGGAAGAGTTGGAGCTGGCCAAGGACAAGATCATGATGGGCGCCGAGCGCAAGTCCATGGTGATGAGCGAAAAGGAAAAGCGGAATACGGCTTACCACGAGTCGGGGCACGCGATTGTGGGCCGTCTGATGCCTGAGCATGACCCGGTCTATAAAGTGAGTATTATTCCTCGTGGCCGCGCCCTGGGCGTGACCATGTTCCTGCCGGAAGAGGACAAGTACAGCCATTCCAAACGCTATCTGATCAGCTCGATCTGTAGCCTGTTTGGTGGCCGTATCGCGGAAGAGCTGACCCTGGGCTTCGATGGTGTCACCACTGGTGCGTCCAACGACATCGAGCGGGCCACGAGCCTGGCCCGGAATATGGTGACCCGCTGGGGGCTGTCCGAGAAGCTTGGTCCTCTCCAGTATGACACAGACAGTGAGGAACCCTTCCTTGGTCGTTCTGCGGGGCAGGCGCACACGGTGTACTCGCCAGAGACTGCCCAGCGGATTGATGAGGAAGTTCGCAATATCATTGATGAGTGCTACGAGAAGGCCAAGCAGATCCTGATTGATAACCGGGACAAGCTGGACATGATGGCCGAAGCACTGATGAAGTACGAAACCATTGATCGTTACCAGATTGATGACATCATGGCTGGCAAGGAGCCTCGCCCGCCCAAAAACTGGGGTGACAGTGGTCCCGCCGGAGGCGTGAAGGCTGAAGAGCCTGAGCAGGCGCCGGAGCCCAGAAGCTCCGACGATGGCCGGCAGCCCGGCGTAGGGCGTCCTGCCGGCGAGCACTGACGCGCCGTCAAAGCCTGAGTAACTGAATGCGCCGCCCGGGCCCCCGGGCGGCGTTTGTTTTTGTCTCTCCGAAAACTCTGCCTGTGGAAGTTGCGTTATGAAAATGAACTTTGCCGGTCGCGAACTGGATCTGTCTCGTTGCCACGTGATGGGTATTCTGAATGTCACCCCCGATTCGTTTTCCGATGGCGGACGCTTTAATTCCAGAGAATCGGCGCTTGTGCGGGCCAGGCAGATGGTCAATGACGGCGCTTCTTTTATTGATGTTGGAGGTGAGTCGACTCGCCCCGGCGCAAGCGAAGTCTCGACCCAGGAAGAGCTTGACCGCGTATGCCCGGTGGTCGAAGCCATTGCCAAAGAGCTGGATACCGTGATTTCGGTGGATACCAGCAATCCTGTGGTGATGGCTGAAACCGCCCGGCTTGGTGCGGGACTGATCAACGATGTTCGTGCCCTGCAGCGCGAGGGTGCGCCGGAAGTGGCTGCAAAAGCAGGCATTCCGGTGTGCATCATGCATATTCAGGGTGAGCCGGATACCATGCAGGACGATCCCCGGTATCGTAATGTGCGTCGGGACGTCAGCTCTTTTCTGACGGAGCGTATGCGGGTGGCTGAGCAGGTCGGTGTTCGTGCCGATAACATTATTCTTGATCCCGGCTTTGGCTTCGGCAAGAGCGTGGAGCATAACTATCAGCTGCTCGCTACCCTTGAGCAGTTGCATATTCTCGGACACCCGTTACTTGTCGGGGTCTCGCGAAAGTCCATGCTGGGAGCGGTCACGGGTCGCGATGTGAATGAAAGGTTGCCGGCCAGCCTCGCTGCCGCGACAATATCGGCCATGAAAGGGGCGAGCATCCTCAGGGTGCACGACGTTAGGGAAACTGTGGACGCCGTCAGGATCGTAACGGCAGTGAAGGAGGCAATCTGATGACCCAGCGCAAATACTTTGGTACCGATGGCATTCGTGGCCGGGTCGGAGACAGTCCGATTACGCCGGAGTTCATGCTGCATCTGGGTTGGGCTGCGGGGCAGGCATTCAAGCGTGCGGGCCAGCGCAACAGCGTACTGATCGGCAAGGATACCCGTTTGTCTGGCTATATGTTCGAATCGGCGCTGGAGGCTGGTCTGGCCGCGGCGGGTGTTGATGTGAAGTTGCTGGGGCCGATGCCGACACCGGCGATTGCCTACCTCACGCGAACTTTCCGGGCATCTGCCGGAATTGTCATCAGTGCCTCCCACAACCCTCATCATGATAACGGCATCAAATTCTTTTCTTCTGCCGGTACCAAACTGGACGACGCACTGGAAGCCGAGATTGAGCGCTGGCTGGACCAGCCTATCGAAGTGTGTGAGCCGGAAGAGTTGGGCAAGGCGAGCCGGGTAGACGATGCGCCCGGTCGCTATGTGGAATTCTGCAAAAGTACCGTGCCAAACGAGTTTACTCTCGACGGCATGCACCTGGTGCTTGACTGTGCTCACGGTGCTACCTACCACGTGGCGCCCAAAGTGTTCCGTGAGCTGGGGGCGAAAGTGACGGTGATTGGCGCGGAGCCAGATGGCCTGAACATCAACCTGAATGTTGGCTCTACCCATCTGGGCGCGCTGAAACAGGCGGTTGCCGAGAAAAAGGCTGATCTTGGTATTGCCTTCGACGGTGACGGCGACCGGGTGTTGATGGTGGATCGTGATGGTTCCGAAGTGGATGGCGACGAACTGTTGTATATCCTGGCTTCCCAGCGCCAGGCAGAAGGACGGCTGAACGGTGGTGTGGTTGGTACGTTAATGACCAACCTTGGTGTTGAGTTGGCTCTGCGCGAAATCGGCGTCGAGTTCGAGCGGGCCAAGGTTGGCGATCGTTATGTGATGGAGCGCCTGTTGGCCAATAACTGGCTGATTGGAGGCGAGGGTTCCGGGCATATGGTCATCCGGGATTGCACCACCACGGGTGACGGTATTGTCTCTGCGTTGCAGGTACTGCTGGCAGTGCGGAAGTCCGGCAAGACCATGGGAGAATTACGGGCAGGTATGAGCAAGCTGCCGCAGAAAATGATCAACGTACGCGTTGCCGAACGGTTTGATCCGTTGGGTAGGGCGGATATTGTTGAGGCCATGGCGCGGGCAGAGGCTTCGCTGGGTGATGCCGGGCGCATTCTGCTGCGGGCATCCGGCACCGAGCCGCTGATCAGAGTGATGGCCGAGGGCCAGAGCGCGGACGATATTACCCGGGTAGTGGAAGAGCTTGCCCTGGTGGTGGAGCGCTCAACACCCTGATTTCGAAGGGTGGTTGTGTACCGCGGGTGACTGCTGTATAGTTCCGCCTCCCTTTTGCTCGGGACTGTCGAGGACAGAGATGCGTCGCAGAATTGTTGCCGGAAACTGGAAAATGAACGGGTCGAAAGATCTGGTGAAACAGCTGGTTGGCGCAGTTTGCGAGCAGTCCGGTAATGTTGGCAAAGATGTGGAGGTGGTTATTATCCCTCCTGCGATCTATCTGGGCCAGGTTGCCGAGCAGGGAGGCGGGCGGATCACTACCGGTGCACAGAACGTGTCCCAGTGGCAATCTGGCGCATACACCGGAGAAATCTCCGCCGAAATGGCCCGCGATATGGGGTGTGGTTATGTGCTGGTGGGGCATTCCGAGCGCCGGCAGTTGTTTGGTGAGACGGATTCTGTGGCAGCCGCCAAGGTTGAGCAGGTTCTGTTGAGTGGCTTGGTTGCGGTGCTGTGTGTAGGTGAAACGCTCGCGGAGCGGGAAGCCGGTCAAGCCGAAGCGGTGGTTGCCGAGCAGGTTCGCAGTGGGTTGTCAGTTGTGGCTGATGATCAGTGGTTCAGGGTTGTTGTGGCGTATGAGCCGGTCTGGGCTATCGGAACCGGAAAAACCGCGACGGCAGACGATGCCCAGGCCATGCATTCGGAAATCCGCAAGGTGCTGGATGGTATGAATGCACCGGCTAATGAGATTTCGGTACTTTACGGCGGCAGTGTAAAAGCGGATAATGCTGCCGCTTTGTTTGCAGAGCCGGATATTGATGGCGGTCTCATCGGTGGTGCATCGTTGAAGGCCGAAGAATTTATCAGCATTTGCCGGTCTTTCCCGGCAGGTGTCTAAGCCGACACGTTTACGAGAGTCTGTATGGATTGGTTGGAAACACTGGTAGTTGTTGTTCACGTCGTGATCGCCGTGTCGCTGGTGGGCCTGGTTCTGATCCAGCAGGGCAAGGGTGCAGACGCCGGAGCGGCTTTCGGTGGTGGTGCGTCCCAGACCGTGTTTGGTAGTCAGGGCAGCGGAAGCTTCCTGACGCGGATGACCACTTTTATGGCGGTTATCTTTTTTGTGACAAGTTTTTCGCTGGCAATTTTTGCCAAGCAGCGCGCCGAAGTGGCTGGCGAGGCAGGTATTCCGGTTGTTCAGGAATCGTCTCAGTCAGGTGCGCAAGCTGAGCAGGCTCCCTCTGCTGATGAGCCTGCAGCTAACAGCGAATCCGAGGGTGGGGACGCGCTCCCCGAACTCGAGTAAAGAATGATGCCCGGGTGGTGAAACTGGTAGACACGCCATCTTGAGGGGGTGGTAGCGAAAGCTGTGCCGGTTCGAGTCCGGCCCCGGGCACCATATTAAAAGAAGACGGCTTGGCAAACCCAGGCCGTTTTTTTTGGTCAGTCCTTGACCAGTCCGCGTGGCGTCACTATACTCCCGCGGATATTGGAGCCTGCGAGCATCGAGGCTTCCAGGCAGGCCAGGTGTCTGTCGGCAGAGCGCTTGAAAGGGTTGGCGCTTTGCGAATTCTTGCAACAAAAGGCCCCATGTTTCAGGGGCTTTTTGATTAAGGGGCCTGGCGCAAAGGGCCCTGGTGCATAAAAGGGCTGATTAACAGCCCTTTTTTTGTTTTTGTACCCTGAAAATTCGGAAACGGAGGCGGCGACACTTGTCAGCCAAACTGAAACAACTGGAAGACATCCTGCGCCCGGTGGTCGAGGGTCTGGGTTATGAGTTCTGGGGAATTGAATTCCGCTCCCATGGACACCATTCCAAGCTTCGGGTGTTTATTGATGATGCCGAGAACGGCATCGCGATCGACGACTGCGAGAAAGTCAGTCGTCAGGTCAGCGGGGTAATGGATGTGGAAGACCCCATCCAGACAGAATATACGCTGGAAGTGTCTTCGCCCGGTATGGACCGGCCGCTGTTCCGGCTGGAGCAGTACGAGGCATTTATTGGTCATAAAGTGCAGATCAAGCTGCGTATGGCGTTTGAGGGCCGGCGCAAATTCCTGGGCCTGATCAAAGGGGTGGAGGGCGACGACGTGGTAGTTGTAGTAGATGGCCACGAATACCTGTTGCCCTTCGACAGTATCGAAAAAGCCAACATCGTGCCGGTTTTCGAGTGACACATTCGAATAAATCTATAGATGTATCGTTTATTTTGAGGGCAGGGCAATCCCATGAGTAAAGAGATCTTGCTGGTAGTGGAATCCGTCTCGAACGAGAAAGGTGTCGAGAAGGATGTGATTTTCGAGGCGATTGAACTCGCACTCGCTACCGCTGCCAAGAAACGTTATGAAGACGAAGAGGCGGATATCCGGGTTGCCATTGATCGCCGCACCGGAGAATACGAAACCTTCCGCCGCTGGCTGGTGGTCGATAATGATGCCGTTCCTGCGTTGGGCACTGAGCTGACCCTGCAGGAAGCGGAAGAGATCGACACCAATCTGAAGCCGGGTGATATGTACGAAGAGAAGGTGGAGTCTGTGGCGTTCGGGCGCATTGGTGCCCAGGCGGCCAAGCAGATCATCTTCCAGAAAGTGCGCGAAGCCGAGCGCATGAAGATTGTCGACAGCTACCGCGATCGTATCGGTGAGCTGGTGTCCGGTACCGTCAAGAAGGTGACCCGGGACAATGTGATTGTGGATCTGGGTGGCAACGCAGAAGCTCTGCTTCCCCGTGAGCACCTGATTCCCCGTGAAACCTTCCGGATGGGCGACCGCGTTCGTGCTCTGCTGCTGGAGATTCGCACCGATCATCGCGGACCACAGCTGATTCTGAGCCGTACCGATTCGCAAATGCTGATCGAGCTTTTCCGCATCGAGGTTCCCGAGATTGCCGAGGAACTGATCGAGATTCGCGGTGCCGCTCGCGATCCGGGCTCCCGGGCCAAGATTGCGGTGAAGACCAACGACCGCCGTATTGATCCGGTTGGCGCTTGTGTTGGTATGCGGGGCTCCCGCGTACAGGCAGTGTCTAATGAGCTGGGCGGTGAGCGTGTGGATATCGTGCTTTACGACGATAACCCGGCTCAGTTGGTCATCAACGCGATGGCGCCTGCTGAGGTCGCCTCCATTGTCATGGATGAAGACCGTCACACCATGGATGTAGCCGTTGCCGAAGATAACCTGGCGCAGGCCATTGGCCGGAACGGCCAGAACGTTCGTCTGGCGACCGAGCTGACCGGTTGGACCCTGAACGTGATGACGGAAGAAGAAGCCGGTGAGCGCCAGGAGCAGGAATACAACCGCCTGCTTGAACACTTTACCGCTCATCTGGATGTTGATGAAGAATTTGCCGGTGTTCTTATCGAGGAAGGCTTTACCTCCATTGAAGAGGTGGCCTACGTACCGATGGAAGAAATGCTGGCGATTGAGGGCTTTGACGAGGAAACCGTCACTGAATTGCGCCGTCGTGCCAAAGACGTATTGCTGAACCAGGCGCTGGCCAGTGAAGAAGCCCTGGAGGGCGCTGAGCCCGAAGACGATCTTCTGAACATGGACGGCATGGACCGGGCGCTGGCATTCAAGCTTGCCGGCATGGGCGTGCGCACAATGGAAGATCTGGCGGAGCAGTCGATTGATGAGCTGCTCGAAATTGAAGGTATGGATGAAGAGCGTGCTGGTCAGTTGATTATGACTGCGCGCGCACCCTGGTTTGAAGACCAGGCCTGATTCGGGAGAGGAGGACCAGTATGGCTGAAGTAACGGTAAAACAACTGGCCGCAGATGTAGGCGCTCCCGTGGATCGTTTGCTGAAGCAGATCGTGGAAGCGGGCCTGAAAGCCCGCAGCGAAAACGACGCTGTCACCAGCGATGAGAAGCAGCAGTTGCTGGCCTATCTGAGAAAAAACCATGGCGAGGCGGAAGCTGAACCGCGGAAGATTACACTCAAGCGCAAGACCACGACGACGCTTAAGGCCGGCAAGGCCAAGACTGTCAACGTAGAAGTGCGCAAGCGCCGCACCTATATCAAGCGTGCAGAGCTGCAACCCGAACCGGAAGCTGAGGCGCCGGTAGCGGAAGAGCCGGTACAGGCACCGGCCGAAGAGCAGGCACCGGTGGAAGAAACGCCGAAGGTCGCAGCGGAAGCTGCACCTGCCGAAGCCCCCGAAACGGAAGCTCCGGCCGCAGCGGAAACCGAAGCCAAAGCTGCTCCGGAACCTGCTGCAGAATCCGCAGAGCCTGCCATCGCGCCGGAGGATATTCCCATGCCTCCGCCTGAGGATGAAGGTCGGGATCGCAAGCCGAAGAAGAAAAAAGAGAAGGTGCGTGAGCGCGGCGATGATATTGAAGAAGGCAAGCCGAAGAAGAAGCAGGCTGGCCATCGCGGTCCTCGCAGCCGTCCGGTAGAAGAACCGGTAGTACTGAGCGAAGACGAAGAGGAAACCACTCTTCGCAAGCCGCTGCGGGCCAAAAAGAAACCGAAAGAAAAGCGTCATGCTTTCGAGAGGCCCACAAAGCCCATGGTCAGAGAAGTACAGATTCCGGAAACCATCACCGTTGGTGATCTCGCCCAGCGCATGGCCGTCAAGTCCGCTGATGTTATCAAGACCCTGATGGGTATGGGGGTGATGGCAACCATCAATCAGGCGCTGGATCAGGAAACGGCGATCCTGGTTACCGAAGAGCTGGGTCACAAGCCCAAGGCGGTGAGTGAGGATGCCTTCGAAGAGGAAGTTCTGAGCGAAATCACCGGCCCGGATGAAGGCAAAGAGAAGATCAAGCGCGCGCCGGTTGTCAGTGTTATGGGTCACGTTGACCATGGCAAGACCTCGCTGCTGGACCATATCCGCCGCGCCAAGGTTGCTGCCGGTGAGTCCGGTGGTATTACCCAGCACATTGGTGCTTACCATGTAGAAACTGAACACGGCATGGTGTCCTTCCTGGATACCCCGGGCCACGCCGCATTTACCGCCATGCGTGCTCGTGGTGCCCAGTGTACCGACATCGTTATCCTGGTGGTGGCAGCCGACGACGGTGTTATGCCTCAAACCAAGGAAGCCGTTGAGCACGCCCGTTCTGCCGGCGTACCGATCGTGGTTGCCATCAACAAGATGGACAAGGAAGAAGCCGATCCGGACCGCATCAAGAACGAGCTTTCAGCTCTGGAAGTCATTCCGGAAGACTGGGGCGGCGACGTTCAGTTCGTGCCTGTTTCTGCACACACCGGAATGGGTATCGATGACCTCTTGGAAGCCGTCTTGCTGCAGGCTGAAATCCTTGAGCTGGAAGCGTCCCCGGATGCAGCGGCGAAAGGGGTTGTGGTTGAATCCAGCCTGGAACGCGGCCGTGGTTCTGTTGCTACCGTGCTGGTTCAGAACGGTACGCTTCGCCAGGGCGACATGGTGGTGGCCGGTTCCTTCTTCGGTAAGGTGCGCGCCATGACCGACGAAGCCGGGCGCCAGGTCAAAGAAGCCGGCCCGTCGATTCCGGTCGAGATTCTGGGCCTGAACGGCACGCCAGACGCCGGTGACGAATTCTTCGCTGTGGCAGACGAGAAAAAAGCCAAAGAGCTGGCTGAATTCCGTCAGACCCGCGAGCGTGAGCAACGTCTCCAGCGCCAGCAAGCTGCCAAGCTCGAGAACATGTTCGAGAATATGGGCAAGGACGAGGTCAAGACCCTCAACGTTGTGCTCAAGACCGACGTGCGTGGTTCTCTGGAAGCCATTACCAAGGCTCTGCAGGACCTGGGCAACGACGAGGTTCAGGTGAAAATTGTTTCGTCTGGTGTTGGCGGTATCGCCGAGACCGACGTCAGCCTGGCCATGGCCACCAACGCCGTTATTTTCGGCTTCAACGTGCGTGCGGATACCGCATCCAAGCGTCTGGTTGAGCAGGAAGGTCTGGATCTGCGCTATTACAGCATCATCTATAACCTGATTGATGATGTGAAAGCGGCTTTGACAGGCATGCTCAAGCCGGAATTCCGCGAAGATATCGTGGGCATTGCCGATGTGCGTGACGTATTCCGTTCGCCGAAATTCGGTCAGGTGGCTGGCTGTATGGTGACTGAGGGCACCGTATACCGTAATAAGCCGATCCGCGTACTGCGTGACAACGTGGTGATCTTTGAAGGCGAGCTGGAATCCCTGCGTCGCTTCAAGGACGATGTGGCGGAAGTTCGCAACGGTATGGAATGTGGTATCGGTGTTAAAGGCTACGACGTGAAAGTGGGCGACCAGATCGAAGTATTCGATCGCGTCCGTGTTGAACGTCAGCTTGAGTCCACGGGGGCCTGATGGCACGGGAATACAGTCGCGTAGATCGCATCGGCGATCAGATGCAGCGAGAGCTGGCGCAGCTGATCCAGCGCGAGGTGAAGGATCCTCGCGTTGGTATGGTCACGGTTAATGATGTGAAAGTCAGCCGTGACCTAGGCTATGCCGATATCTATATTTCGTTGCTGTCCACCGAGGAGCTCACCGAAGATTCACCCGAAGTGCAGGACTCCCTGACGGTGTTGAACAAGGCCTCCGGGTTTCTGCGCGGGCAGGTTGGTCGCGCCATGAAATTGCGTGTGGTGCCCCATCTGCGGTTTCACTTCGACAAGCTGTTGGGGCAGAGCCGCAAGATGGATCGCCTGATCCGCGAAGCGGTTGGCGACAAGCCTGCCGTGCCCCGGGACGATAATGATGACCCGGTTTCCGATAACCCGGAGCGTGACGCTTGAGCCGAAGACGCAAAGGCCGTGACGTAAACGGCATCCTGGTAATCGACAAGCCCCAGGGCGTTACCTCCAACGGGATTTTGCAGCAGGTCAAGCGCCTGTATGGTGCGGCGAAGGCCGGCCATACCGGTGCGCTTGATCCGCTCGCCACTGGCGTGCTGCCCCTGTGTTTTGGCGAGGCCACCAAGTTCTCCCAGACCATGCTGGACAGCGACAAGGCGTATATCACCACCGCTCGCCTGGGCATCCGGACAGAAACCGGAGACAGCGAGGGGGCTGTGGTGGAAGAAAAGCCTGTGCCGTCGTTGAGTGAAGACGAAGTGGAAGCCGTGCTGGCCCGTTTCCGAGGCGACATTCAGCAGGTGCCCTCCATGTACTCGGCTCTGAAGCATCAGGGCAAACCTCTGTACGAATACGCCCGCGAAGGTATCGAAATTGAGCGCCCGGCCAGGCCGGTGACCATTTACGAGCTCAAGCTATTGGCGGTTCGGGAACAGGAGTTGGATCTGGCGGTTACCTGTACCAAGGGTACGTATATCCGCTCACTGGTTGAGGATATTGGCGAGGTTCTGGGCTGCGGAGCTCATGTCAGTGCTCTGCGCCGTACCCTGGCCTCCGGTTACACCCTGGCAAATGCCCACGATGTCAAAGACCTGGAAGCCATGCGCGAGCGCGGGGAGAGCCTGGATGGCCTGCTGCTGCCGCCGGAAACCGCCCTCACCATGTTTCCCGAGTACCGATTGTCCGGCGTGCCGCTGGTATCGATCTTGAACGGACAACCGGTTAGAATACCGGGTCAGCCTTTTGAAGGTTTCGTCCGCCTGTATGGCGAGCATTCCTTCGTAGGGCTGGCAGAAGCATTGCCGGAAGGCGATGGCACTCAACTGGTGCCTCGCCGTCTGGTCAAGAACAGCAAACGGTAAACGCCTTTTGCTGATTAGCCGGGCTGTAGAGATGCGCGGTTCGGCTGAATAGGTATGCATCGCAACCAATGAGGTGAAATATGGCACTGTCTGCCAGTGAGAAAGCTCAGATCGTTAAAGATTTTCAGCAAGGTGATGGCGATACCGGTTCCCCTGAGGTTCAGGTAGCTCTGCTGAGCGCCAACATCAACAAGCTGCAGGATCACTTCAAGGCCAACAAGCAGGATCACCATTCCCGCCGCGGCCTGATCCGGATGGTAAACCAGCGTCGTAAGCTGCTGGACTACCTCAAGCGTAAAAACGCTGACCGTTACCTGGACCTGATCCAGCGTCTGGGTCTGCGTCGCTAATCCGGTTTAGCGACCTGATGGCTGGCCCGGGGGTTCCCGGGTTCAGCCGTGCTTCTCTCCCGCTCCCTGCCTTGCTCATTCCGAACAAGCAGGAAGCGTTTTTTGCTGCAGTTGATTTGTCTGTGAAACCGAAGGATTTTCCCTGTCACAATGGAAAGCCGCTATTGATAGCAGGTTGTTGAAAAGCCCGGGAACTCTGGCCGGGGTTTTGCAACAGCCTGTTAGCTTTCAGACGGGTTGCCTTTCGGTTCACTGATCAGACTGCTGCAGTTGTTGGAAAATGGCGAATGAATGGGTCATTGGCCAGAATCAAAACCGCTGAAAATGCAGGAGTTTATTGTGGAACTGCAACCACGTATCAAGACATTTGAAATGGGTGGGGAAACCTTCACCCTGGAAACCGGTCGTATTGCCCGTCAGGCAACCGGCGCGGTACTGGTAAGCACCGGCGACACTGCCGTTCTGGGCACCGTTGTTGGCGCCAAAGAGCCCAAGCCGGGCCAGGGCTTCTTCCCCCTGACTGTGAACTACCAGGAAAAAACCTACGCCGCCGGTAAAATCCCGGGTGGCTTCTTCAAGCGTGAAGGTCGTCCGTCCGAGAAAGAGACCCTGACCTCCCGCCTGATCGACCGTCCGATTCGCCCGCTGTTCCCGAACGGCTACATGAACGAAGTTCAGGTTGTGCTGACGGTTATGTCTGCCAGCAAGAACCACGATCCGGATATCGCTGCCATGATTGCTGCATCTGCAGCCCTGGCCATCTCCGGTATCCCGTTCGACGGCCCGATTGGTGCTGCCCGTGTGGGTTACACCAACGAGAAAGGCTACTTCCTGAACCCGACCTTCGAAGAGCTGGGCAGCTCCCTGCTGGACATGGTTGTGGCCGGTACCGACGAAGCGGTACTGATGGTTGAGTCCGAGGCCAAGGGCCTGACTGAAGACCAGATGCTGGGCGCCGTACTGTTCGCCCACCAGGAAATGCAGACTGCCATCAACGCCATCAAGGAATTTGCTGCTGAAAACGGCAAGCCGCGTTGGGAATGGCAGCCTGAGGCAGAGAACACAGATCTGCTGAGCGCCATCAAGGCCGAATTCGGTGGTGCCATCGAAGAAGCCTACGCGATTCGCGACAAGATGGCCCGTTACGAGCGTCTGGGTGAGATCAAATCTGCTGCCGTTGAAAAACTGGCCGGTGAAGAAGAAGGCCAGCCTTCCGAAGAGGAAGTGAAGAAGTACTTCGGCAAGGTCGAGAAGTCTGTCGTTCGTCTGCAGGTTATCGAAGGCAAGCCGCGTATCGATGGCCGTGACAACAAGACCGTTCGCCCGATCAAGGTGGAAGTTGGCGTACTGCCGTCCGTTCACGGTTCCGCCCTGTTCACCCGTGGTGAGACTCAGGCTATCGTTACCGCCACGCTGGGTACCACCCGTGACGTGCAGATCATCGATGCCCTGGAAGGTGAGCGCAAGGACCCGTTCCTGTTCCACTACAACTTCCCTCCGTACTCCGTAGGTGAAGCTGGCCGTATGGGTAGCCCGGGCCGTCGTGAAATTGGTCACGGTCGTCTGGCCAAGCGTGGTGTAGCCGCGGTTATGCCGACCATCGAAGAGTTCCCGTATGCCATTCGTGCGGTGTCCGAGATCACTGAATCCAACGGTTCCAGCTCCATGGCTTCCGTGTGTGGTTCTTCCCTGGCGCTGATGGACGCGGGTGTGCCTCTGAAGGCGCCGGTCGCCGGTATCGCCATGGGTCTGGTCAAGGAAGGCGACAAGTTCGCGGTTCTGACTGACATTCTGGGTGACGAAGACCACCTGGGCGACATGGACTTCAAGGTTGCCGGTACCAAAGACGGCGTCACGGCCCTGCAGATGGACATCAAGATTCAGGGTATTACCGACGAAATCATGGAAATCGCCCTCGAGCAGGCCAACGCTGCGCGTCTGCACATCCTGGACGAGATGAACAAGGTGATCGCAGAGCCCCGTGCCGAGCTGTCTGATCGCGCTCCGAGCATCACCACCATCAAGATTCATCCGGACAAGATCCGTGATGTAATCGGTAAGGGTGGCGCAACCATCCGTGGTATTTGCGACGAGACCGGCGCTTCCATCGACCTGGACGACGACGGCAACGTGAAGATCTACGCCGACAACGCTGCGGCCGCACAGGCTGCCGTGAATCGCGTGAAAGAAATCACTGCCGAGATCGAAGTGGGTGCTATCTACAAGGGCCGCGTTGAGCGGATTGTGGACTTCGGTGCCTTTGTTAACATCCTGCCCGGCAAGGATGGTCTGGTGCACATTTCCCAGATCTCCGAGCGCCGTATCGAGAACGTCACTGACGAGCTGAGCGAAGGTCAGGAAGTTCTGGTCAAGGTGCTGGATGTGGACAACCGTGGTCGCGTTAAGCTGTCCATGAAGGAAGTCAATGAAGGCGAGCAGCCGACTGACTTCACTGACTAAGATGATTCTTGGTTAGAAAAACCCGCCCGGCTTCAAGCCTGGCGGGTTTTGTCGTTTATGGGCCTTGTAGTTTTAGTGCCTGCAGCGGTTGTGGGAAGCCTTTCCAAAAGACGCTACGAGCACATCCATGTGCGCTTCTTTCGGGCCGTCCATGGCCCTCAAGACTTTTGGAAAGGCTTCCCACAACCGCTGCGCTAGACCTTGTGCTTGCCTCTAAAGGCCTTTTTCCATGAATTCCAGTACTGCCTCCCTGTATGCGGGAATCACAAACGTCGCTGCATGGGGCGTATCGGTCTGCAAGAACTCCTTGGGCTGCTCCGCCGCTTCATACAACCGCACGCCATGCTCGAACGGAATGATGCCATCCCGAACGCTGTGGATAATCATCACCGGCACCGGTGATACACCGGCGATCCTGTCGGTGCCTTCGTAGTCATCCGGGATGGTCCAGCTCAGGGGGTACTGGAACGGCCAGGTGAGCCAGAACAGGTCGAGCTTTTCCCGGGCGATGTAGCGGAAGCCGGAGAAGGTGCCGTCGAGGATGATGCCGTTTAGCTCTGGTTGTTCGTCTCGCTGCACCCATTCGCTGGCTAGGGTGATACCGAGGGCGCCGCCGAGGCTTTGGCCGAGGATATAGAGCGGGTGTTCACTATCGGCGCGGCGTTGGGCCAGCCAGCGCAGTCCGGTTTCCACGTCGTGCAGTGCGCCTTCGATATCGGGGGCGCCGGTGGATTGGCCGTAACCGCGATAATCGATGGTGAAC
Source organism: Marinobacter sp. LM1 (assembly GCF_042763285.1). Lineage (NCBI taxonomy): Bacteria > Pseudomonadati > Pseudomonadota > Gammaproteobacteria > Pseudomonadales > Marinobacteraceae > Marinobacter > Marinobacter sp. LM1. The sequence continues at coordinate 3,693,339 of NZ_CP114373.1, read as the reverse complement.
ACGTTGTAGCCCTGTTCCGGCAGCCAGGCTGCGTTGAGGATGTGGGCGCTGACGTTCTGGGCGTTGCCGTGCAGGAAGTAGATGGTGCCCTTGGCGGGTTCGTCGGTGAGGGCAGGGAGCCACCAGCCGTGGAGGGTTTCGCCGTCCGCGGTCTTGAGGTAGATGTCTTCGTATTCCAGGTTGAGTCGGTCCGGGGTGATGTAAGTGGCATTGTCCGGATAGAAGAACACGCTGCTGCATCCGGTTTGCAGCAGCGTGGTGATGGCCAGCAGGGTGATGAGAGCCGTCTTGGTATTCAGAAGTAAGCGTGCAGGCCGGCTTGCCATGTGCTTTGGTACCTGTCGTAGTGGTCTTCGCGGGTGAATTTGGCGAATAGGCTGAATTCCCGGCCAATGTGCCAGTTGCCTTCGGCGTAAAGCTGGTCTTGCCGGTGTTGGCTGCTGATGATCCAGGCTTTGGTTTTTACGCCGGTCAGCAGGCTGAACCGGTTGTTCTGGTGCAGCAGGCCTAGGTCTGCGCCCGGGGCGAAGTCGTAGCCCCGTTTGATGTCATCATCGATTTCTACATCGGCTGTGGCAATGGCAAAGGCCTGTGTGTTCTGGCCCAGGCTCCAGCTGCCGCCGGCTCCGCCTTCGAGATAGGGGGCCAGTACGCGGTCATTGCCGGTGTCCGTGCGGCGGCCGCCGAAGCCAACTTGCCAGGAGATCGGTGCAAAGAACTGGTTCCGGGGGCTCAGGGAGCGTATCTCGACGCCGGTGATCTGTTCCACCTGAAGTTCGTCGTTGTCGTGGTAAAGCCGGGCGTCCAGGCGCAGGAACTGCAGTTGTGCACCGGTACGGTAACCGGCGGGCGGATCCAGTACGTCGTGATAGGCCGGCCGGATGGTCAACTGCGTGAATTCGTTGTGGGCCTGCTGGCCGGAACCGAGGCTCAGGCGAAAGGTGTCATGCCCCTGATCGTCGCGGATCTCCGGTTCAGGAACGTCTGGAAGTTCTGCCGCATCCTCAATTTGGCTGCGGGCGACCAGTAGCTGATGAGACAGCGGCGCCGCGTGTTCCCGGGGCCAGCCTTCGGCTTCGCTCTGGTAGCGGACGTAATCGTAAGTGGCATCCAGGAGTTGGGCGCGGTCGTTTTTAGCCAGCTCGCGAACTTCCGGGTCGTTCACTGCCACGTAGCCATTGGCTAAGGCAGCGGCGATGGTCTGGTGGTCTGAGGGCAGGCTTTCCAGGCTATGGGCTACAGAGGTGGCGGCAGACGGGCGGTAATGGATGCTTTCAAGCAGCCCGGCATCCCTCACCCAGCGCACGGTGTCAGAGGGGATGGCGTGAGTGCTTACTTCGTCGAGCAGGTTCGTGCCCGGGCGGGCGGCGTCGATCAGGGCCAGCAGGCGATAGGCGCAGTTCTCATCGAAGAAATAGTAATCAAAGTTCTTGTCCTGAATTTCCCAGGTATGGGCCAGCAGGGTGTCAACCTCCTGTTGGTCGAGATTCAGGGTGTACTCCCAGAGATCCCGGTGTTCGATGTCGTTGTACAGCCGGATCATTTCGTAATAGGGCTTGATGGAGGTAATGCCTGGATAGCCCCCGAAAATACCCCGATAGGCAAACAACAACTCGCTGTCATGTTCAGCGGCATCGGCTGCGTAGGAAATAGTGTTGGCAAGCAGAAGATCGGTTTCTTCGTCATCCTGGGGGGGATCGAGCCGCAAGAAGGTGTGTCCGAACATGGATGAGGGACTGTTCAGATAGGACGCAGCAAACACCAGGGTGACTTTCTCGGTATTCAGTGTGCCTGCCCATTCCTCGAAAGCGGGGCAGTTTACCGGTGTATCCGGCAACTCCAGTTGCTCTCTCAGCCAAGCATCCCGGGCCGGGAATCGACAGCGGGCGTGGCTATCACCACCTCCGGGACGTTGTATGGCCTCCAGGGTGGCTTCCAGCTCGGCTCTGGGCGATGTTTTGCCCTTTTCACTCAGAAAGAACGCCGGGTCATCGGCCTGGCTGATGTAATCGGAACCGAACCTGTCCTGATGATAGTGGCCGAGGGTCAGCCAGGTTGGATGAAGGTGAAGGTTGTCAGGCAGTGTAACGGTTTCTGCCTGTGCCCAGGCGGTACTGCATGCAAGCCATAAAACGGCCTGCCCGGTGCGAAGGGTAAAGCCCATGGAGTTGGTAGTTCCGGATTGGTGGCTCTGGGGTTTGTTCGCCGTCCCTGGCGCCATTCTGTTCCATTGTCGCCAGTGATCAGGCGGCCACGTATTTGCTCAGAGCGTCGTTCTGCTCCAGCAGGGCCACGATGGCGTCTACGGCTTCACCTGAGGTGGTATCAGCGTTGGGGAAAATGGAAGCAAAGTTGTCTTGCAGTACTTTGCGGAAGGTATCACGGTCAGTTTCTTCTACACCCAGCAGGACTGCCAGAGTATCCAGGTTTTCGCCAGAACCGCGGGACATGTCGCGGGCAACCTTATCGATGTTGCTGTCCATGTACATGGCCATGGATTGAACAGACTGGTTGGTCTGGCAACCCAGAGTGCCGGTGGTCATGCCGAAGGTCTGGTTACCGAAGGTTCCGTTGGTGGTAGCGGCCAGGACATGTGGAGCAATGCCGGACTGCCCTTTCCAGATCATGGCACCCACGCCACAGCCGGGCTGTGCGAACGCCATGGAGGAAGCACCAAGAAGAATTGCACCTGCGATCAGTTTTTTCATTATCCACTCCTTTCTGTGGTTATAGCTTTGTCGCATACCCTGCAGCGTTCGAATTCCGTGGCTGCAAGACAACGGCCAGTATCTGGTTTGGTTAAAAGACCGTCTGTTTGAGTATAGATCAAAACCTGAAATCGCAAGTTAAGCCACTGTTAAAAAAGGTAGCGGCCTGATACACGGAAATGTGAACATGTGTTCATATTTCTAAATCGAACAAAAAATCATCTGTTAGCCGCTATTGTTATATAGAGTGTATTTCAGTATAGTGCGCGCGGCCATGAGGGCCATGCAACAACATATGGAGAGTTTGTTTTGAAAAAAGCGCTTATTGCATCAACACTCGTTCTGGCCGGCGCAATGACCGGTTGTTCTTCCCTCAACACCAGCGCTCCTTCGCTGCCGCTGACTGGCGCCGTTCAGAGCGACGTCAAAGCTGACATCGAAGTTGGTGAGAAGATTACTGGTAAGGCTTCTGTAACCCAGCTGTTTGGTCTGCTGACTCTGGGTGATAGCAAGAAATACGCTGACGGCGTTGCCTACGGCGTGGGTTCCACTGGCGGTGCTCTGCCCCTGCCGATCGGTGGCGCCAGCCTGGTAGAGAAGGTTAAGTCTTCTGCTGCCTACAACGCTGTGACCGAATCTGGTGCAGACGTGATCGTGGCTCCGCGTTACACCGTTGAGCAAAACGGCTATGGTTTCTTCGGAACCATCGACGTAACCGTTGAAGGCTACAAGGGCACCATCAAGAGCATCAAGTAAGCTGCTTTTGTGAGTCTGTCTAGTCCTGAAATAGGTTGACACCTATTTCTATTGAAACGCCCGGTGCACCGCATCGGGTGTTTTGTATTTCAAGGCAAGATGTGGTCGCCTTGTGTTATAGGTCTGAACGGACTGATCGACCATCTTTTGAGCTTCTGCAAGGTCTTTGGGGCGCGCCAGCAATAACTCCGTTTTTAGGATGCCGTTAACCCTCTCGGCCAGTGCATTTTGATAACAGTCATAGCCATCGGTCATTGAACAACGAATGCCGTGTTTGGCATGCAGCTGTTGGTATGCCATGGAGCAGTACTGGATTCCCCGATCCGAGTGATGAACGAGTTCTCCAGAGAGTTTCCTTCCCTTCAATGCCTTACGCATAGCTTGTATCACAGAATCCGTATGAAGGGTGTCATGGACATGGTAGCCCACGATTTTGCGAGAGAAAGCATCCGTAATCAGGCTGAGATAGGCCAAGCCCTGGTGAGTAGGTAAGTAGGTAATATCTGCCACCCAGACCTGCTCAGGCGCGGCTGGCACAACCTGCTCCGGACCCGGCTTAATAAGGTTGGGATGACAGCGAAAGTGGTGATGGCTATGCGTGGTTTTATGATAGGCCCGCTTTCGGGGAACCAGTTGTCGGTGTGCTCTTAGGAGGTCGAATAGTCGGTCCCGGCCCATGCGCAAAGGGGCATTCAGTTTCAGTAGCGAATGCAGTTTGCGGGTTCCCAGCCGAGGCTGATGCAGGCGCTCTTCCCGTACAAAGTCCAGCACCAAGAGATTGTGCGCCTTACGAGCCGCATCCGCTTTGAAGTACTGATAATAGGCCTGACGGGAAAAACCTAGATATCGGCAAGCCCGACTAACGTTCAGGCCTTGGATTTGTCTTTGTGCGAGGACTTGCCGGACCGCTTTTTTACAACGCGACAGCCATAGTCTTTTTGAAGCACATCCACAACGGATTCAAAGAATTGCGCTTTCTGGTTGGCCTCATCTAGCTGCTGCTCCAGCTCTTTGATGCGCTGCTCTGGTGTAAGTGGAAGATCCGATTTGTTCATCGCAGCCCCCTTGCGTACCAAGAGCATGGCCGCCGGGCTCCAATCCTGCTGACCATGCTTACGTAACCACGTTAGCACCGTCGAGCGTCCCTGGATACCATATCGTTCCTGGGCTTGCTTGTAAGTCATCTCGCCTTTTTCAACCTGGCCTACCACCGCCAATTTAAAGGCCAGGGAATAATCTCGCTGACTCCTCCGCCTCTTCGTGTTCATAACACCCTCCACAATTTCCAGTGAGAAGGTGTAAACCTTATTCAGGACGGGTCAGTCCCAAAAAAAAAGCCGGAGCGCTGATGGCCTCCGGCTTTTTTGGTTTCTGGATGGGTTAACCACCCAGGTAGGCATCCCTCACTTCCGGATTGGCCAGCAGGTTCTTGCCGGTGTCGTGCAGGCGGATACGGCCGGTTTCCAGCACATAGCCCCGGTCTGCCAGGCTCAGGGCCTGGTGAGCGTTCTGCTCCACCAGGAACACCGTAATCCCTTCCTCTCTCAACTGGCCGATGATCTCGAAGATCTGCTGAATGATGATCGGCGCCAGCCCCAGAGATGGCTCGTCCAGAATGATCATTCTGGGTTTGCTCATCAGTGCCCGGCCGATGGCCAGCATTTGTTGTTCGCCGCCGGACATAGTGCCGGCCCGCTGATGTTCACGCTCTTTCAGCCTGGGGAACAGCTCGTACACGTGATCCTGGCTTTTGCGGATTTCCGATTTGGTGTTGAAGAAACCGCCCATGTGCAGGTTCTCTTCCACCGTCAGCCCGGGAAACACGCGGCGGCCTTCGGGCACAATCGCAATGCCGGAACGCATGATGTTGGAGGTGGCGTCATTGGTAATGTCGCGGCCCTCCAGAATCACCCGCCCTGCGCTGGCTTGCGGGCTACCACAAACGGTCATCAGCAACGTGGTTTTGCCGGCGCCGTTGGCGCCGATCAGTGACACAATCTCGCCCTTCTTTACTTCCACGGATACGCCGTGCAGGGCCTCGATTTTGCCATAGTGGGTATGTACGTCTTCCAGTACCAGCATGGTGTCTCCTCAGGCCTCGCCCAGATAGGCTTTGATCACATCGTCGTTCTGGCGAACTTCGTCCGGTGTGCCGGCAGCCAGGGGGCGGCCCTGGTTGATGACGGTAATCCGGTCTGAGATGTCCATAACCAGGCTCATATCGTGCTCAATCAGCAGTACGGAAACGTTGTAGTCCTCTTTCAGGCTGACAATCAGCTGGTTGAGGTCTTTGGTTTCCGCCGGGTTCAGGCCTGCGGCTGGTTCGTCCAGCATCAGCAGTTTCGGTTCGGTCACCATGCAGCGCGCAATTTCCAGCCGGCGCTGCTGGCCATAGGCCAGGTTGCCGGCTTCCCGGTTGGCCAGTTCCAGCAGGCCAACCCGATCCAGCCAGTACGCGGCCCGGTCAAGGGACTTGCGTTCCCGCTCCCGATAGTCGGGTGTCTTGATCAGGCCGGATATCAGGTTGGTGTTCAGGTGCCGATGCTGGGCCACCAGCAGGTTTTCCACTACGGTCATCTGGCCGAACAGGCGCACGTGCTGGAACGTTCGCACCATGCCCAGTCGGGAAATCTTGTAGTCCGGTTTACCCTGGACTTCATTACCTTCAAACAGGATCTTCCCGCCCGTGGGCTTGTAAAAACCACTGATGCAGTTGAAGACCGTGGTTTTGCCGGCCCCGTTGGGGCCGATGATGGAGACTATTTCGTGTTCCTGCACGTCCAGGCTTACCTGGTCGACTGCCAGCAGGCCGCCGAAGCGCATGGACAGATTCTGTACTTCTAGCATGTCTGTCACTCCTGGCGTCTGAGTTCAATGTGAATGCGGCGCATGGGCATCAGCCCCTGTGGCCGCCAGACCATCATCAGTACCATGGCGGCGCCGAAAACCAGCATCCGGTAGTCGGAAAACTCCCGGGCCAGTTCCGGCAGGATGGTCACGGCGATGGCGGCAAGTACAACGCCCAGCTGCGAGCCCATGCCGCCGAGCACCACAATGGCCAGGATGATGGCCGACTCAAGGAACACAAACGACTCCGGGCTGATAAAGCCCTGTTTGGAGGCAAACACAGTGCCGGCAAACCCGGCAAAGAACGCGCCAATGGTAAAGGCAGAGAGTTTTACCGCGGTGCGGCTCAGGCCCAGGGAGCGGGCAGCAATCTCGTCTTCCCGCAGGGCTTCCCAGGCACGACCAACAGGCATGCGCATGAACCGGCGGATGATCAGGGCGGTGATCACGGCCAGGACCAGAGCAATCAGGTAGAGGAAAATCACCTTGTGCTCGCCGCTGTAGGCGATACCGAAGGTCTCATGGAATGACGTGTTACCTTCTTCCCGAACCCGCCGGCCGAATTCCATGCCAAACAGGGTGGGATCGGGAATTCCGCCAATGCCGTTGGGGCCGCCGGTAACGGCAGTCCAGTTGTTGAGCAGAATCCGGATGATTTCGCCGAAGCCAAGAGTGACGATAGCGAGATAGTCACCCCGTAACCGCAGTACCGGGAAGCCCAGAACCAGTCCAAATAAGGCCGCCAGGCAAGCCCCGATAGGCAGAGCCATCCAGAAGGAGATGCCGGCGTATTGGGACAGCAGGGCAAAGGTGTAGGCGCCAACCGCGTAGAACGCCACGTAGCCAAGGTCCAGCAGGCCCGCAAGACCCACGACGACGTTCAGGCCCAGCGCCAGCATGACGTAGATCAGCACCAGCGTCGCCAGATCCACAGCGCCACGGGAGACAAAGAAAGGCCAGAACAGGGCCAGAACGACAATGCCTGTGAGTACCCAGGATTCGATTTTGGCCCGTTTGTTCTCGGCCATCGGCTCCTTCTGGGTTTTGGGCAGCGGGCTTGGGATGCTCTTGAGCCCGCCCATGATCTGATCCCGGAACAACTGGAACAGGAACACGATCACCGCGGCCAGCAACACGAGGATTACTGTGCTGGTGTCGGCGCCGGTCAGGGTCACGCTGATGCCCTGGGCTTCCAGGTTAAAGCCGATGATGGGGTAGGAAATGATCAGTGTGATGATCGCGCAGAAGAGCGCGTGTCGAAAATTGTTGGCAGCCATCAGATCTTCTCAACCTCCGGTTTGCCCAGCAGTCCGGTGGGTTTGAACAGCAGAATCAGAATGAGCAGGCTGAACGACACCACATCTTTGTATTCACCACTCAGGTAGCCCGAGGTCATACTCTCGGCAACGCCGAGGATGAGGCCGCCCAGCATGGCGCCGGGAATGCTGCCGATACCGCCAAGGACGGCTGCGGTGAATGCTTTCAGGCCGGCAATAAAGCCGAAGAGTGGATCCACAGATCCGTAATACATGCCAAGCAACAGGCCGGCGACGGCTGCGAGGGCTGCACCAATCACGAAGGTGGCCGAGATGATGCGGTTGGTATCGATGCCCAGCAGGTTTGCCATGCCCAGATCCTGCGAGACCGCGCGACAGGCCCTGCCGATACGGGAGCGGGAGATGAACAGGGAAAGTGCGGTCATACAGATCAGGGTAGTGATGAAGATGGTGATCTGAATGTAGGAGATGGACATCGGGAAGGTATCTTCGGAGCCGAACTGGAAACCACCTTCGATCAATGCCGGAAAGCCGATGTTGCGGGAGCCTTGGGCCAGGTGGACATAATTCTGCAGGAAGATGGACATGCCAATGGCGGAGATCAGCGGGATCAGCCGGTGCCGCCCGCGTACCGGCCGATAGGCTACCCGTTCCACGGCCCAACCCATGGAGCTGGAGACAATTACCGCGCATATCAGCGCCACGATCAATATCAGGGGTAGCCAGGCAATCCCCATGGTTGCCAGGCCGGTTATGGCGATCAGCGCGGTGTAGGCACCGATCATGTAAACCTCACCATGGGCAAAGTTGATCATGCCGATGATGCCGTAAACCATCGTGTAGCCGATGGCGATCAGGGCGTAGGTGCTCCCGATCGTCAGCCCGTTAATGAGCTGTTGAAAGAAATACAGGAGGTCTTGCATGTTTGTGGAACTCCGAAAGCCCGCTCCCTCGCCTGGCTGCAACCGGCCACCGGTGTCGCCGGTGCGGATGCAGTGAGGGTCTGCAGGAGCCCAGAAAAACACCTTCCCCCGGATCGCGGTGGGAAGGTGCTCTCATTATTACCGTTAGTTAACGATTTTGGCTCAGTTTACCGGAGTTTTACTGCCGTCTGAATGCCATTCGTACACCACAAACTCGAACGACTTCATGTCGCCGGCTTTATCGTACTGAACAGTGCCGATGGGGGTCTCGAAGCTTCCGGCACGAAGAGCCTGGGCCACGTCGAACGGATCTTTCGAATCGGCGGCTTCAATGCCTTCCGCAATCAACTGCACGGCGGCATAGGAGGTGAGTACGAAGGGGCCGGAGGGATCTTCACCTTTGGCATCAAAGGCGGCGATCAGCTCCTGGTTTTCTTCTTTCTGGTCGAAGCTGGGGGGGAGGGTAACCAGCAGGCCTTCAGCGGCTTCGCCGGCGATGGTGTTGATGTCTTTGTTACCGACGCCTTCCGGGCCCATGAACTTGGCATCTACGTCAGACTGGCGTGCCTGGCGGAGGATCAGGCCCAGCTCAGGGTGGTAACCGCCGTAGTACACGTAATCGACATCGGCCTGTTTGATTTTGGTGACGAGGGAAGAGAAGTCCTTGTCACCGGCGGTAATGCCCTCAAACATGGCAATTTCGATGCCGGCATCCTGCAGGGTGTCGCGTACGGCGGTGGCAATACCTTCACCGTACTGCTGCTTGTCGTGCACGATGGCCACGCGCTCGGGGCTCTGGCTGGCGATGTAGTTGCCGGCAACCGGCCCCTGCATGCTGTCCAGGCCGATGGTGCGGAACACCAGTTCGTAGCCGCGCTCGGTGATTTCCGGGCTGGTGGAGGCCGGCGTGATCATCAGAATGCCTTCGTCTTCATAGATGTCAGACGCCGGTTGGGTGGAGCTGGAACACAGGTGACCCACCACGTAGCGAACACCTTCATTGACCAGGCGGTTGGCAACGGTGACGGCCTGTTTCGGGTCGCACACGTCGTCCACTTCCACGGCCACCAGGTCTTCACCCATAACACCACCGGCGGCGTTAATGCGCTCGATGGCCATGCGGGCACCAGAGAACTGCATGTCGCCGTACTGGGCAACGGGGCCGGTCATCGGGCCGGCAATACCAACTTTAATTTCAGCGGCGGCCTGGCCGGCAGCCATCAGAGCAACGGACGCGCCTACAGCGGTAGCGAGTTTCTTTACGGAGGTTTTCATCGTGTTTTTCCTGTTTGTGTCAGGGTTATTCTTATGTTCTCAGAGACTTACACAAACACCACAGTCTGTTGCTTGTCAAGCAAATCAGGCCAGGGTGTCTGCTCTGGAACACGGCGCAGCTATCGGGAAAGAATTAGCAAACGCCGTGCCGTCCTGAGCAGTGTCACGCGTCCGTGCTGTCGTCCTTATCTTGAAAGACAAGATTCCTGAAACTTTCGTGATCGTGCAGCTGTTCGAAGCTAGGGTCAACCGATGCGTCGTCCCGATAGGCTTCCGCGATTTCAATGGCTTTATCCAGATTGCTGACGGCATCTTCCCAACGGCCGATCTCGGCATAGGCGCACGCCAACTGGTAGTGGGCGTGGCCGTTGTCCGGAGCCAGTTTCAGTGCCCGCTGGCACAGGCTGATGGCCCAGAGGGGCTCCTGCATTTCGAGTACAGCGTCGGCTTTATAGCTCAATGCCTCAACATCGTCGGGGCGCAGGTCAAGAATCTGGTCGTAGGCGGCGATCTTGTTCTGTTGCGAGGTCTCCTGGCTTGCCTTCAGCCAGAGCGCATGCACCTCGTTGGTGCGCTCAATCTCAGCCTGGTTCTGATGAATAATCTCGGACTTCTGCTGCAGTTGTTCCTCAATGGACTTCAGGCGCTGTTCATATTCCACCACCAGCTCGTTTACCCGTTTCTCGGCCAGGCTGGTCAGCTGGTTGCGCATGTCGCGGATGGAATTCCAGCCAATCACCACCAGAATGGAGGTGGCGCCGGCGATCAGGTAGAAAAAGTAAGTCACCGTGTCGGTGGCGTAGGACATGGTTTTGTCGGCCACGGACAGTTCCTTGTCCACCACTTTCTCGATCAGTTCCGCCCGGGTATTCTGCATCTCCTGGCGCAGTGCCTTGGTCTCCTCCAGCAGGTAAAGCTCCACAAACGGGGTATACATGGGTTTTTCCAGGGTTCGTGTGCTTTCCTCTACGTCTTCCGCGGTCAGCTCTTCTTCCGGGCCGAGCTGTTGTTGCTGGGCATTAGCCTGGCCGGCAAAAGTGAGCGCGAGTGCGAACATGAGGTAATACCTGATCATTAACCAGATCCATCAGTCAGTGAATTGAAGCGATTGCTGACCTTAGCATAGTGGCTGGCAGAAATAATGCTGCATTGCCCACCTGAAAGCCCTAAGGCCAACAAGAAAGCAAGCTAGTAAAACTGCACACTTGCAATCCTTGGTGCAAAGACCTCTAATAATTAGTGGTATAAATAATGGTCAGAAATCTCTTCCGGGGGACGGATGTGAACAGCTATGAGCAGGTTTTGGTGGCATTGCGCCGGGTAATCCGGGCCACGGATCTTCATTCCAAGCGACTCAGCAAGCACGCCGGGCTTACCGGCCCCCAGTTGCTGATCATGCGCACTATCCGGGATATGGGTGAGGTTACGATCGGCACGATTGCCGAGAACGTGAGTCTCAGCCAGGCCACGGTGACGACCATTCTCGACAGACTGGAGCATCGCAAACTGGTGTACCGGGTTCGCAGCACGAGAGACAAGCGCAAGGTTCACGCCCATCTTACGGAGGAAGGTGCTGAGATACTGGCTCGTGCGCCCAACCCTCTGCAGGAGGACTTCATCCAGAAGTTTCAGAGCCTGGCGGAGTGGGAGCAGACCATGATTCTGGCCTCGTTGCAGCGCGTGGCCAACATGATGGATGCCGATGATATTGATGCTTCACCGGTGCTGACCGTTGGCTCGGTTCTGAAAGACGACGGCTGGAAAGAAAAGCCCTGAACTGGTTTTGAGGCCAGCCCTGATCAAGGGCCGGCCTCAGGAGTTCATTAATGAACGCTTGATCCCTGCTTCGGCTTGTTGCCAAAACACACCTGGAACACATCGTTGTAGTGTTTGGCAAAGCTCACCGAGATACCTTCTTTCAGATAATCGGGAAGCTCCTCGTAATCCCCGCGGTTCGCTTCCGGCAGGATCAGGTTATTGATCTTCTGTCGGCGTGCCGCAATCACCTTTTCCCGAATGCCACCCACGGGCAAGACCTGCCCGGTTAACGTCAGTTCCCCGGTCATGGCCAGGTTCTGTTGCGGTGCTTCCTTGCGGGCAATGGACAACAGTGCGGTGGCCATGGTGATGCCGGCGCTCGGCCCGTCTTTTGGCGTTGCACCCTCGGGCACGTGCAGGTGGACAAAGGATTTGTCGAAGAAAGTCGGGTCACCCTTGAACCGCTTGAGGTTGGAGGACACGAAGCTGTAGGCGATTTCGGCCGATTCCTTCATCACATCTCCCAGTTGTCCGGTGAGCTTGAAGCCCCGCTGGCTGCTGTGAATGCGTGAGGCCTCAATGCTGAGAGTGGCGCCGCCCATGGCGGTCCAGGCCAGGCCCGTCACCACGCCGGTGCCTTTCAGGGATTTCTCCTTCTTGAACGCCGGCTGGCCGAGATAGTCGGTCAGATCGCCAACACCCACTCGAACCGGGTCATCCGGGTTTTCCAGCAGGCGCACGATGCCCTTGCGGACAATCTTGTGCAGCAGCTTCTCCAGATTCCGCACGCCGGCTTCCCGGGCGTAGCCCTCAATCACCTGGCGAATGGCGGCGTCGCTGATGTTCAGCTGCTTCTTCAGCAGGCCCGCCCGTTTGAGCAAGCGAGGTACCAGGTAATGTTTGGCAATGGCCAGTTTTTCTTCGCCGATGTAGCCGGACAGGCGGATCACGTCCATCCGGTCCAGCAGCGGCCGGGGGATCGTGTCCAGCTGGTTGGCGGTACAGATGAACAGCACTTTCGAGAGGTCCATCCGCACATCCAGATAGTGATCCAGGAACTCCTTGTTCTGCTCCGGATCCAGGGTCTCCAGCAGGGCCGAGGCCGGATCGCCCTGGTAAGAGCTGCCGATCTTGTCGATCTCGTCCAGCATGATCACCGGATTGGCCACTTTACTGTCTTTCAGAGCCTGTACGAACTTGCCGGGCATGGCACCAATGTAGGTGCGACGGTGGCCCTTGATCTCTGCTTCATCACGCATGCCGCCCACACTGAAGCGGTAAAATTCCCGGCCGAGGGCATCTGCCACAGAATGGCCGATGGAGGTTTTACCGACCCCGGGCGGGCCGACCAGCAGCAGTATGGAACCACTCACTTCGCCCTTGAAGGTGCCTTCCGCCAGAAATTCGATGATGCGATCTTTCACATCGTCCAGGCCGTCGTGGTCCCGGTCCAGAATCTTGCGGGCCTCGGCCAGATCAAAATGATCCTGTGAATGCACGCCCCAGGGTACCTGCGTTATCCAGTCCAGATAGTTGCGGGTTACCCCGTATTCCGGTGAGCCCTGCTCCAGCACCTGCAGTTTCTGGATTTCATCCTTGAATCGCTCCTGCACGGCTTCCGGTGGGTTCAGTTTCGCCATTCGCTCTTCGAAGCGTTCCACGTCCGCCGTCTTGTCATCCTTGGCAATGCCCAGCTCCCGCTGGATCACTTTCAACTGCTCGCGCAGGAAAAACTCCCGCTGGTGCTTCTGCACCTTCTCGTTTACTTCCTCGTTGATCTCGGATTGCAGGCGGGCGACCTCCTGCTCCTTACGCATCAGCAACAGTACTTTTTCCATGCGCCGGAGCAGGGGCACGGTATCAAGAACATCCTGCAGTTCGCGACCCGGAGCGCTGGTCATGGATGCGCCGAAGTCCGCAAGGGGTGAGCTGTCATCGGGCCCGAAGCGGGACAGATATTGCTTCACTTCTTCGCCATAAAGCGGGTTGGTGCGCAGCAGTTCCTTGATGGCGCTGATGATGGCCAGGGTGTAGGCCTTGAGTTCGTCGGCCGGTTCTTCGGGCTCCTGTGGGTATTCGACTTCCACCAGATAAGGTGGGCGACGGCGAAGCCACTGGACAATTCTGAACCGTTGCAGACCCTGGGCAATGAACTGAACCTTGCCACTCTCATTCTGGGCTTGATGCACGCGCACGGCGCAGCCCATGGTCTCAAGGTCTTCACTCTCCGGAATGCCGTTTTCGGCTTCTGGATTCTCGACAAAGCAGATGCCCAGAACCCGATGATCGGTTTCACCAACCCGCTTCAGGGTTTCCTGCCAGGGGTCCTGGTTGACCATGACCGGCTGCACCTGTGCAGGAAAGAACGGCCGGTTGGAGACCGGCAGAATATACATGCGCTGCGGCATAACCTGCTGTGGCAGCGCCAGGCTCTTGCTGTTTTCGTCTTTGCCGATGTATTCGGTCACGTCTTCTTCAAATTCTTCCAGGGAGTCTTTGCGGTTCTCGTCATTCATACCGGATTGCTCTCAAGGCGTGAGTGGTTAAAGACCTATGTAACGACAAAAGCCGGGTTTTCAAGCTGGCTTGATTTTTCCGCCGCTGGCTCCATATCTTCAGACAATTTCATTCATTCTGGTTCAGGTTCCCGACATATGAGCAATTCGCCGCATATCTTTGATGCCACCGCCGACAACTTTCAGCAGAAAGTGATGGAAGCCTCTGCCACCACGCCGATTCTGGTGGATGTATGGGCGGAGTGGTGCGCGCCCTGCAAACAGCTGATGCCGATTCTGCAAAAGCTGGCGGAGGAATATCAGGGTAACTTCCAGTTGGCCAAGGTGAATGCCGACGAACAGCAGGAACTGACGGCCTCCCTGGGAGTGCGCAGTCTGCCGACCATCATTCTGGTGAAGAATGGTCAGGCTGTGGACGGTTTTAATGGCGCCTTGCCCGAGAGCGAAATCCGCAAGATTCTGGAAAAGCACATCGAAGCCCCGGCGGAAGATCCTTACGAGAAAGCCCATGCTCTTTGGGAAGCCGGTGATGTGGACGGAGCTCTGGCCATCCTCACGGAGCTGAACCGGAAAGACCCGGAAAACCTGGATGTGCTGATTGATCTGGCCCAGTTGAAGGCCGAGCAGGGCGATCTGGATACCGCGGAGCAGGTGCTCAACAGCCTGCCGCCGGAAGAAAAAATGCAGCATAAAGCCAAACAGCTGGCGGCGAGGGTGAAGTTCCTCAAGCAGTCGGGTGAACTGCCCGCGCAGGCGGAGTTGGAGGCAAAACTGGAGGTCAATCCGAAAGATCCTGAGGCTCTGCATCAGTTGTCCCTGCACATGGTTTTGCAGGATAAAAACGCGGAAGCCATGGATTTGCTGATCCGGCTGATGCAGGCCGATAGCACCTACAAGGACGGCGTCGCCAAAACCACATTGGTGGAGCTGTTTGAAAAACTGGGCAACAACAATCCGGATGTGCGCACGTATCGTAGGAAGCTGTATACCCTGATGCACTGAACCGGTTAGACGGTGAGCCGGTCGGTAGCATCGCTGACTGGCTCAATTATCTCTCCACGATGCTGAAACTCCCTCCCCAGCCCGACCATTGTGAGCTTTGCGAACGCCCGGTGGCAAAGCTCACAAGACATCACCTGATACCCAGGCATCTGCATCGCAAGAAGCGCTTTCAGAAACTGTTTTCCAGGGAAGAGTTGATCACCCGTACGCTTTGGGTCTGTCGCCCGTGCCATAACGCGATTCACAGGGCGTGTTCGGAGTATGAGCTGGGGCTGAATTACAACTCTAGGGAGAAGCTGCTGGAGCTCGAAGAGGTGAGGGTGTTTGTTGAATGGATTCGGGAAAAGCCAGCGGGGTTTGTGCCTAAGAAGGGGCGGTAAGCAGGCCCGTCACGGGGACGGGCCTGATCTTAAGTCAACGCCTCAGGTGTTACCGTTCTTCATGGCTTCAAATTCATCTTCAAAGAAGAATTTTTCCTCTCCGAAGGCGGGCTCGAGCTCATGCAGCCAGGTGGCCGTTTCGCTGTATTTGGCGAAGAACGGTCGCTGCACCCAATCCGGGTTGCGGCCTTGCAGGAAGCGCAGTACGAAGACTTTCTCTCCCTTGATCTCGGTAATGCCCTGGATCTCCACCTTGCCGGGGCCGGCGCTCATGCTGGGGCCTCGGGCAGTTCGGGCAAGGCCGCTGACCTGCTTCATGGCTTCTCGGTAGATGTGGTAAGCCTCGGCCAGGGGCACCTCGAAGTAGTTCTTGGCACCGGTATCCCGTTCTACAAACATGTAGTAGGGGATGATGCCCAGCTTCACTTCTTTCTTCCACAGCTTGGCCCAGGCATCGGCATCGTCGTTCACGTGCTTGATCAGCGGGCCCTGGGCGCGGACCTCGGCACCGGTAGCGCGGATGCGGCGGATGGCTTCTTCCGCGATGTCGGTGGTGATTTCCTGCCAGTGGTTGTAGTGGGCCATGATGGCCACGTGCTTGCCGCCATCAACCAGCTTGGCGAACAGCTCAATCAGTTCGTCGGCATCCTTGTCGGTCACGAAACGATAGGGCCAGAAAGTCAGGGCCTTGGTGCCGATGCGGATGGTCTGGATATGATCGAACTCTGGCTGCAGCAGCGGTTCCAGGTACTGCACCAGGTTTTTGGTCTTCATTACCATCGGGTCGCCGCCGGTGACCAGCAGGTCGGTCACTTCGGTGTGCTCCTGCAGATAGCCGTGCAGTTTCTCGGCGTCGGTGCTGGCCATCTTAAGGTCCTTGTCACCGACAAACTGCGCCCAGCGGAAACAGAAGGTGCAGTAGCTGTGGCAGGTCTGGCCCTGGGACGGGAAGAACAGCACGGTTTCGCGGTACTTGTGCTGCACGCCGTCCAGCACCTCTCCGTCCAGTTCCGGCATGTTCATTTCCATCTGCCCGGCCGGGTGCGGGTTCAGTGCGTCGCGGATTTCCTTGGCAGCGGCCTGGATGTCTTTCTTGTCGGCGCCTTCCCGGTGCAGTTGCGCCATGCGCTCGTAGTGTTCGTCCTTGAGCATGCCTTTCTGTGGAAAGACCAGCTGATAGATCGGGTCGTTGGGCACCTTGTCCCAGTTGATCAGTTCGTTGATCACATATTCGTTAACCCGGAAGGGCAGCACGCTGGCCACCACTTTCATTTCAAACAGGGTTTCCTCGGGGAGATTCTGGATCGCCTCAATCTTGTCGAGCTGGCGGTCGGTAAAAACCTTGAACCGGCGCTCCTCGAATTCCTGAACCGGAATTCGGTTCGGAAAGGTGACGATGGAGTTCATGGATCGCCCTCTGTTGTGAGCCAAAGACAAAAGGAGGTGTGCCTCCTTCACTGGTTAAAAAACGGGCAGGCAAGTATACATAAATCATAATTTATTTTCAGGTCTAATTAATAAAACGGAGGTCCGGGCGAGGGTTTTCGGTCGTTCAGTCGGTATTAGCGCCTATTTGTCGTTAAAGGCTGCGAAAAGTCGTGAACGACAGTTTTAGATTATTCTTAGTGTGTTGATGTAAATGAGCGCTGGGAGAGGGTTCGACCTTGGTCGGAGATCGGTTGTTTCGTGATCGGAATATCGCCATTATTGCGTAAGTAATCTAAATAAATGGCGGATATCTGCCATTCAAACAGGTGTTTGTTTGTTTCTTAGTGTCATTTTGTAGTAAAAGAACGAAAGTTTTGCTTCTGCTGGATAGTCAGGGCTGGCAGAACCATTCTCCGCGCAATCGGTCCGTGCCAAAAGCCATACCGATAACCGTTCGCGCGGCAGGAAAAATGAGAAAGCTGTTCTATGCTTGAGAGAGGTCAATCACGTAGCTCAGCCTTTCTTACAAGCTGACGTTTCCACAAAAAAATACTGCATACCATCGCAGCTTATCGACTTCGCACCGTCTTTGGCCGCTGATCGTGGCCGGCGTTGCACCTTTTGATGCCAAGGGGAGGGTTTGATGTACCAGGATGATGATCCCATTGAAACCAGTGAATGGCTGGATGCGCTGGAATCTCTGATCGAGAACGAAGGCGTAGACCGTGCCAAATACATTCTTGAACGGCTTTCCGAGCGAGCCAGCCGCGATGGCACTGAACTGCCTTATTCCATAACCACGCCATTCCGTAACAGCATCCCTGTGACCCAGGAATCTCGCATGCCGGGCGATCTGTTCATGGAACGCCGTATTCGCTCGCTGATTCGCTGGAATGCCATGGCCATGGTGGTGCGTGCTAACAAGCGCCCGGGTGACCTTGGCGGCCATATTTCCACTTTCTCCTCGGCAGCCACTCTGTACGATGTGGGCTTCAACTATTTCTTCCATGGCGGTGGTGAAGAGCGCGCCTCAGACCTGGTGTACTTCCAGGGCCACGCATCGCCGGGCATATATGCCCGCTCCTTCCTGGAAGGCCGTTTCAGTGAAGAACAGCTGGACAAGTACCGCGAAGAAGTAGATGGCGAAGGCCTGTCTTCCTACCCGCACCCCTGGCTGATGCCAGATTACTGGCAGTTCCCGACCGTTTCCATGGGTCTGGGGCCGATCCAGTCCATCTACCAGGCCCACGTCATGAAGTACCTGCACAGTCGCGAGCTGATCGACATGGACGGCCGCAAAGTGTGGGCGTTTGTCGGTGACGGCGAGTGCGACGAACCGGAAACTCTGGGCTCCATCTCCAAGGCGGGCCGCGAGAAACTGGATAACCTGATCTGGGTGGTCAACTGCAACCTGCAGCGCCTGGATGGCCCGGTTCGGGGTAACGGCAAGATCGTACAGGAGCTGGAAGGTGTGTTCCGTGGCGCTGGCTGGAACGTTATCAAGGTGGTCTGGGGCCGAATGTGGGATCCGCTGTTCGACAAAGACGAAGACGGCGTGATGCAACGGGCCATGGACGAGCTTTGCGATGGCGAACTTCAGAACCTGACGTTCAAGGGCCCCGCCTATACCCGCAAGGAATTCTTCGGCAAGCATCCGGAGCTGGCCAAGCTGGCGGAAAACCTGTCGGACGAGGATATCAGCAAGCTGAACCGCGGCGGCCACGACCCTTACAAGGTCTACGCGGCTTATCACAAGGCCGTGAACCAGGCCAACGGCAAGCCGACTGTGATTCTTGCCCACACCATCAAGGGCTATGGTTTTGGTGCGGCGGGCGAAGCCCAGAACACCGCGCACTCTTTGAAGAAGCTGGACATCGATACCCTGAAAGCGTTCAGGGATCGTTTCGGCGTGCCGCTGAAAGACGAAGAACTGGAAGACGTACCTTATTACCGTCCGGCGCCGGACAGCCCGGAGCTGGTCTATATGAAGAAGCGCCGGCAGGAGCTGGGTGGTTTCTATCCCAAGCGCAACAAGGATTGCCAGCCGCTGCAGATTCCCGAACTGGATATCTTCAAGCAGGTGCTGGAAGGGTCTGACGGCCGTGAGATCTCTACTACCATGGCCTTTGTCCGCATTCTGAGTGCCCTGGTCAAAGACAAGCGCATCGGCAAGCGCGTCGTGCCTATCGTGCCGGACGAAGCCCGTACTTTCGGTATGGAAGGCATGTTCCGTCAGTTGGGTATCTACACGGCGGAAGGCCAGAAGTACGTGCCTCAGGATCGTGACCAGATCATGTACTACCGGGAAGACAAGAAGGGGCAGATCCTGCAGGAAGGCATCAATGAAGACGGTGCCATGTCCACCTGGATGGCGGCGGCTACGTCATACAGTACCAACAGTTTCCCGCTGATTCCGTTCTACGTGTTCTACTCCATGTTCGGCTTCCAGCGGGTAGGAGACCTGGCCTGGGCCTCGGGCGACATGCAGGCCCGCGGCTTCCTGATCGGCGGCACTGCCGGCCGGACTACTCTGAACGGTGAGGGCTTGCAGCACCAGGACGGCCACAGCCACATTTTGGCCAACACCATTCCCAACTGTAAGGCCTACGACCCGGCTTACGGCTACGAGATGGCCGTGGTGATCCGTCATGGTATGAAGGAGATGTTTGAAGACAACCAGAACGTCTTCTACTACCTGACCATCGAAAACGAGAACTACGAACAGCCGGCGATGCCGAAAGACTCTGAAGACGGCATCATCAAGGGTATGTACAAGTTTGAGTCTGTGGAAACCAAGGGCCGCAAGAAGAGCCCGCGGGTTCAGCTGCTTGGCTCCGGCGCGATCATGAACGAGGTCCGTGCCGCGGCGCAGATGCTGAAGGACGACTGGGGTGTGGCCTCGGATGTCTGGAGTGTCACCAGCTTCAACGAACTGGCCCGTGATGGCCAGCATGTGGAGCGCTGGAACCACCTGCACCCGGATGACAAGCCGCGCAAGGCCTACGTCACGCAGTGCCTGGAAAAGGCTCAGGGCCCTGTGGTGTCGTCTACCGACTACATCAAACTGCACTCCGAGCAGTTGCGGGCATTCATCCCGAAAACCTACATGACCCTGGGCACCGACGGTTTCGGCCGCAGCGATACCCGTGAGAAGCTCCGTAACTTCTTCGAGGTGGATCGTTACTATGTGGCGGTGACTGCACTGGCCGCCCTGGCTAAAGATGGTGAGATCAAACAGGAGCAGGTTCTCGAAGCCATGCGCAAGTACGGAATCGATCGCAACAAACCGAACCCGGTGCTGAGCTAAGGAGACCGCCATGAGTGAACAGGAAATCAAGGTTCCCGATCTCGGCGGTGCAGATGAAGTCGAGATCATCGAAATCATCGTCAGTGAAGGGGATTCGGTAGAGGAAGAAGATCCGATTCTGACCGTGGAATCCGACAAAGCCTCGGTAGAACTGCCGGCCCCCGTCGCCGGCAAGATCAGCAAAATCACCGTCAAGGTGGGTGACAAGGTGAAAGAGGGCGACGTGATCGGCATGCTGGCCGCCAGCGGTGATGCTGGGGGCTCGGACGATGCCGCGGATGATAAGTCGGAACAGACCGAGGAAAAATCCGAGGCGCCATCTGAGGCCAGATCGGAAGACGCCAAGCCGGCTCCGAAAAAGAAGAAGTCTGGTGGCTCTCGCACCGAAGTGGTGAAAGTGCCGTCGCTGGATGGCTTTGAAGATGTGCCGGTGATTGAAATCAACGTGGCTGAAGGCGATACGGTTGGTGAGGAAGACCCGCTGGTAACAGTGGAGTCCGACAAGGCCACCATGGAAATCCCGTCACCCTACGCGGGCAAGATCGGCAAGATTCTGGTGAAGGAAGGCGACAAGCTCTCCGAAGGTTCAGACCTCCTGGAAATGACCATCGAAGACGATGGTGACGACGAGGGCGAATCGGAAGATTCCGGTGACAGCGCCCGGGCAGACAGCCAGGAAAGCAAACCGGAGAAATCCCAGGGCAAACAGGAGTCCGAGCCTCAGCCGCAGGGCTCTACCTACGAGCCGCCGTCACCTGGCACCAAGGTGCACGCCGGTCCGGCCGTGCGTAAGCTGGCCCGGGAACTGGGGGCAGACCTCACGCGCGTGAAAGGTTCAGGCCCAAAAGGCCGGATCGTGAAAGACGATGTCCACGCCTACGTGAAGAGCCAGTTGCAGCAGGCCCAGCAGGGCAGTGGCGTAGCCACTGGCTCTGGCATTCCGGGCGTGAAACTGCCGGACTTCAGCCAGTTCGGTGAGATCGAGCGTGAAGGTATGTCCCGCATGATGGCAGCCACCGCCACCAACATGCAGCGCAGCTGGCTGAACGTGCCTCACGTGACCCAGTTCGACGATGCCGATATCACCGAAATGGAAGACTTCCGCAAGGCCCAGAAAGCGGCCGGCGAAAAGCGTGGCGTGAAGATGACCCCGCTGCCGTTCCTGCTCAAGGCCTGCGCCGCCGCGTTGGCGGAACTGCCTCAGTTCAACGTGTCCCTGGACATGGAACGCAAAGAGGTGGTGCGCAAGAAGTACATCCACATCGGCATTGCGGTGGATACACCACACGGCCTGATGGTGCCGGTGATCCGGGATGTAGACCAGAAGGGCCTGTGGGAATTGGCGGCCGAAAGCGCAGAGTTGGCCCAGAAGGCGAGGGACAAGCAGCTGAAGCCGGCAGAAATGCAGGGCGCCTGCTTTACCATCACCAGCCTGGGTGGCATTGGTGGCACCGCGTTCACACCCATCGTGAACACACCGGAAGTGGCCATCCTGGGTGTGTCCAAAGCCTCCATGAAACCGGTGTGGGACGGCAAGGAGTTCCAGCCGCGGCTGATGCTGCCGCTGTCGCTGTCTTACGACCACCGCGCGGTGAACGGAGCGGATGCTGCCCGGTTTACCAACCTGCTGACGCAGCTGCTCGGGGATATTCGGACCCTGCTGCTGTGATGTAGCCTTGTTGGTCGCACTGCGACGGTGTCGTTGCAGTGCGACCACTCTTCCGCTCGGGCCTGGTCAGCTCGGCCAATGTCTGCACGTTATGAGCCACCCACCATCAGTGTCACAACAAACGACTGTGATACGAGGCTCCCATGACTCCCTCAGAACTGATGTCCAGGCCATTCACGCTGCCGAATGGATCGGTTATCCCCAATCGCTTTGCCAAGTCCGCAATGAGCGAAACGCTGGGAAGCATTGATAATCATCCGACTAAAGAATTGATCACCCTTTACAGAGCCTGGGCAGACGGGGGTGCCGGGCTGTCGATCACTGGCAACGTGATGATTGACCGGAGGCACATCGGGGAGCCGCAAAACGTCGTGGTCGAGGATGAGGCCGATCTGGATCTTCTCAAATCCTGGGCCAGGGCCGGGCGGGGTGGCGGGAAACAGATCTGGATGCAGCTCAATCATCCAGGCAAGCAAAGCCCGAAGATGCTTAATAGAGACCCGGTGTCTCCAAGCGCGATTCCGTTCAAGAAGGACCTGCGGGGGATGTTCGCAACTCCGCGTGCGCTCACGGGGCCGGAGATTGATGACATTATTCGTCGCTTTGCGCAGGCCGCAGCCGTCGCCAAAAAGGCGGGATTTGATGGTGTACAGATTCACGGAGCCCATGGGTATCTGGTTAGCCAGTTTTTGTCTCCCCATCACAATCAACGCACCGACGAGTGGGGTGGTTCTGCGGCGAACCGGCGGCGCTTTGTACTGTCTGTGTATCGAGAAATCCGCAAGGCTTGTGGCAGGGAATTTAATGTTGGTATCAAACTGAATTCGGCTGATTTTCAGCGCGGGGGCTTCACTGAGGATGAGTCTCTGGCTGTGATCAAGGCGCTGGTGGCAGAGGGCATTGATCTGGTGGAAATCTCAGGAGGAAATTATGAAAACCCCGCCATGGCGAAAGGTGCCGGAAGCGAGGAGGTGAAAGCCAGCACCCTGGCACGGGAAGCCTACTTCCTGGAGTTTGCTGAAAAAGTCCGTGAATTGACGGACGTACCCTTGATGGTCACGGGCGGGTTCCGCACAGAGCGGGGGATGGCACAGGCCATCGATTCTGGTGCCACGGACCTGGTGGGGCTGGCAAGGCCCTTGGTTGTGGAACCTGATCTGCCGACTCGTATTATGGCGGGCGATCCGGTTACCAGTGCGGTCAAGCCTATTAAAACCGGCCTTCGAATGATCGACGATATGGCTCTGATGGAGGTCAGTTGGTACACCCGTCAGATCGGAAGAATTGCCCGTGGCAGGGCTCCAAAACAGCACGACCGGGGCCTGTTATCCCTGATGGAGGTGCTGGCGGTTATGGCTACCCGAGGCGTTCGAACACGGTTACGGGCGGGCAGCTAATCGGAGAGCCGGCTGTCCCCGGGGGCCAGCCGGCCGCCTTTCTGATCAGTTGGCAAAGAACATCCAGTCAAAATAATCGTGCAGATCCTGCATGGCCCAGGCTTCCGCAGGTTGGGTCAGTTCAAACAACAGGTTTTGGTCTTTGGCGAGTTTCATGGCGTTACCTCACGTCGTTGCGATAGGAATGCGAGTTCGCTGTCGCCAGCGTATCCAGGCTTTTGCATTGGCCGTGCCAAATCTTCTGGCAGAAGGTAAGTCTATGAAAATGTTAAGTAAGGAATAATTGGCTTTGAGGCTGGAAGATAAGAGCTGAGCAGGAATGGTGCCGGCGCACCATCCTGGAACGAAAAACCCCGGCCGAAGCCGGGGTAATTCTGAGTTAACTTCTGATAGGAAGGATCAGAAGTTGTACTGTGCTGCGAACATCAGGCGGTTAGCGTCTTCGCTGTCACCACCTTTGGTTTCAGTTTTCCAGTACTGGTATTCAACGCCCATCATCACGCTCTTGACCGGCGTCCACATGTAGTTGGCAATGATGTTGGAGCGGGTTTCTTCGTCTCCATCATTTTCAACATCCAGTTCCACCATACCGTAGGTCAGGTTGACGCTGCGGCCGTTACCGAGGGACAAGCTGGTGCCGATTGAAGCGCCGTAGCCTGAGATGGTTTCGAGGTCTTCACCGTCGAGGTAGGCATCAGCTGAACCGGACTGGTACAGATAGGCATTGGCGCCGTCTGTATAGTTCAGGGCGCCTTGGATAGACACCATGTCAGAGGCCTTGAATTTGGCAGCGCCAAACATGCCGTAACCCATGGCTGTATCATCAGTGTCGTTGACTTCGTTTTCATATGCGTTTTGCTTGAGGAGACCTGCAACCGCGAACGACAGAGCATCAGCAGAGCCCTCGTAGCGAGCAGTGAAGGCCGGCATGGTGTCTTTGTCGGTGTCAACCTCATCCCCGTTGACTACAATTGTTGTTCCGTCCAACGAACCCTTGGGATCCTCTACTGAGACGGAGAGACCGCCCGTGGTATAACGAAGCTGTGCGGTCCGAAGCTGATATCCTGCCCAGCCGGCGCTGCCGTTAAAATCCAGGGTCGGCGTATTGCCGGTGAAGCTGTTGTAGTTTGACCAGGTCTGCCCTGCCAGAATGCCGTTATATTCGCCAAAAGCATGGCGGAGGCGGAAGTTTCCACCACTGGCAAAGTCACCTTCGACGGTGATCTTGAAATCCTGTGGCAGGCTCGCTTTAACACCAATACGACTTTGAGTTGCTGAGGCGTCGAAGTGGCCTTCATTATCGGAGCCAGAAACCTTACCGAAATCACCAGCCAGAGTACTGTTGTCACCGGTGATCTTTTCGTTGATATCGTAAGTGGCAGTCAGTCGCGCGTAGCCGTAGATGTCGGCATTCACATCGCCGGCCTGGATTTCAAACGCCTGTGCCTGAGAAGCCAGACCCAGAACTGTCATAGCAGCCGTCGCACGAATTGCCATTCTTAATTTGGGGTATACGGATTTAATGGTTGATGGGGCACCTTCACCCCATCAATCTGATACCACCCTCAGATGGTTGATAGATCGACTCCGTAGTTGAGTTCCTCTGCGAAGTCCGGCAGTCCGTAACCGATGGTTTTCTTGTAGAAAGGAGAGACCTTCGCAGTCGGTGCCTTCTTCTTGTGCTTCGTGGTGTAGAGCATTCGTGCCCGCATCACCTCGAAGGAGTAACCGCGCCCTTCACGGTTCTTGTCCTTGGCCAGTCGGTTGATGGACTCCGTGTAAGCGTTGGTGACGGGCATGTCCGTCTCGAAGTAGGTCATGGTCTCTTCGCGCCAGTTTCCCACTGCCCTGACCAGATCGCTCCAGACTTCCTTTTGGCCCTTCGGGATGGTGGCTATCCACTCGTCCAGGGCGGCTTCTGCCTGGAGCCGTGTGGTGGCGTCCCAGATGCCGTAGAAGCGCTCCTTGTGCTCGTAGGCGGCCAGCAGTTGCGGGAACGCGCCTGTCCAGGTCTCCATGATGAGGCGCTCCCGGTCTGAGACTTCGTGAGCGCGTTTCAGCAGGATTTTCCGGTCTCCCTTGAGAGTCCGGCTCTGGGACGGTTTCAGCTCCTTTCTGAGGCCCTTGCGCACTCTCTCTAGGGCATCGTTGGCCATGCGCACCACATGGAACTTATCGACCACGATACGGGCCTGGGGCAGCACAGCCTTGACCGCTGCCCGGTAGGGGTTCCACATGTCCATGCTGACGATCTCGACCTTCTGCCGGTCTTTCAGCTTCATCAGGTAGTTGGTCACCACGTCCTGGCGGCGGGTGGTCAGCAGGTCGAGCAGGGTTCGCTCCTCAATGTTGGTCAGAATGCAGCGGTAGCGCTTGTTCAGGTATAGCTCGTCAATGCCCAGGATGCGGGGCGTCTCGAAGCGGTGCCAGCGCCCCAGGAACTCGGCGCGGGCGTTGAAGATGTCGCGCACCGTCTTCTCGTCCAGGCCGGTCTGTGCCGCCACAAAGGTGTAGGGGTGGTTGAAGGATTCCTTCTCCACGTACTCATGCAGCCGCAGTGTCATACGGAATCCGTCCACCATCTCCGGTAGCTGGGGCCTGAATGTTGTCTTGCAGGCCCGGCAGGTGTATCGGCGGCGGACCACCCAGAGAGTGACCCGCTTGCCGTGGATGGGCAGATCACGATAGGGAACGTCACGCTTGCCGAACCGTACGAACTCACCCTGCACGCCGCATTCCTCGCAGGCGATGGGATCGGGCACGTCCACCTGGAAGTGCATTTCGTCGTCGGTTGATTTGCAGCCCAGTACTTGGTATTGCGGCAGGTGAAGGATGTTGTCGGGAAGTTCGGTCATGGTGTTGTATAGGCGTAGGTGTCAGTCAGATCCATCCGACTCGGCATTGGTGTTTGCTTTTTTACCCAACAAGCTGCTGGAAACGAAAAGTAAGGCACCGAGGACAATTGCAATATCAGCCAGGTTGAAGGCCGGCCAATGCCAGTCTCGCCAATAGAAATCAAAGGAATCCACAACATAGCCGCGAAAGACCCGGTCAATCAGGTTGCCCATGGCGCCACCGAGGATAAGACTGTAAGCGATGGCTTCTCCTTTATGACGATTTTCAAGGATCAGCTTGATCAGAAAAATCGAGACCACTACCGCGATTCCGATAAAAAAGTAGCGCTGCCAGCCTCCACCATTCGCAAAAAGACTGAATGCGGCACCGGTGTTCCATAGGTGCACCCAGTTAAAGAACGGGGTCACCGAAACATACTCGCCATAGGCCATTGATTGCTGCACCAGCCACTTTACAGCCTGATCAGACGCTGCCAGCAGGCCCGATATGGACAATAGGGCATACGGCGAGAGCTTTTTGCCAATAATGAGCATTATTTAACCCTTCAACGCCAAAATGCGTCTGGCACCGTTAAGTACAATGCCCCCCGCGATGGTGCCGATAATCAGATCCGGATAATTGGAACCGGTCCACGCGACCAGGGCGCCGGCGGTGATGACCCCCAGGTTGATCACCACGTCGTTGGCCGAGAATATCCAGCTTGCCTTCATGTGCGCCCCGCCTTCCCGATGTTTGGATATGAGCAGCAGACAACTGGTATTGGCAATCAATGCGACGAATGCGATAGCCATCATCACCAGCGATTCAGGCTCACTACCGAATACAAAGCGTCTCACCACCTCTACGAGCACGCCCACAGCCAAGATCAGTTGCAGTACACCAGCAAGATGCGCGGCACGTACCTGCATTTTCACGCTATGTCCAACCGCATAAAGGGCAAGCCCGTACACCGCCGCATCGGCAAAATTGTCCAGGGATTCTCCAATCAGGCCGGTGGACCGGGCGATCAGACCGGCAGTCATTTCCACCACGAACAGAAGTGCATTGATGCCGAGCAACCAGCGCAGGGTCCCGGATTCTTGCTTAGCAGAAGCTGCCGAAAACTCGGCGGCCTTGATGGTCTCCGGATTTGCAGCGACGGTTTCCTGAAGCGAGGCGCCTAGCCCCAAGGTCTTCAGTTTCGAGGTGACGGGCTCGACCTCGCCGTCATGCACGACCTTCAGCCGGCGGTTCGACAAGTCGAAGGACAGCGCCCGAATCTCCTCAAAGCCGTTCAGGGCTAGGCGAATCATTCGTTCTTCTGATGGACAGTCCATCTTCGGCACGGCATAAACACTGACCCATCTCCCTGGCGCCTCGGAGGAGGCCTGTATATCGGTATCCGCTGCGGACGTTGCATCACCGCCACAGGCGCCACCACAGGATTTGCTCATGATACGACTCCACTTGAACAATGTTGTGGTACCATTTAAAACTATAAAGCTACTATAAGGTCAATAGAGTAAAGAATCCGTTGGGGAGGAGGCTGATGCGCATTGGTCAGTTGGCGCAGTTGGTAGGGGTCGAAACACAGACGATCCGCTTCTATGAACAGCAGGGCTTGTTGCCGCCGCCTGATCGGCAGGACAACGGTTACCGTGTCTATACCGAGAAGCATGGTGAGGGGCTGGCCTTCATCCGTCGCTGCAGAATCCTGGGCCTGTCACTGGCTGAGATTCACGAACTACAGAGCTATCAGGACGACCCTCATCAGCCTTGTACCGCCGTCAACACCTTGCTCGATGATCACATCTCTCATGTGCGGTCGCAGATAACCGCTCTGCAAGCGCTTGAGAAACAACTCGTTTCACTGAGAGCGAGTTGCAACGATGACCGGGAAGTTGAGGCGTGTGGGGTTCTTGCTGGAATTAGCGAAGGAAACATGCACCAGCAGTAGGTGAAGCATCAACCAGATAATCCGATGAGATGCCGGTCTGTCTCACTCTCATGCAAAGGTAAGATCAACCATTTAATCCGCTTACCCTTAATTTGTTGCTTTGCATTGTTGTTGTCTCCACACGTTTATTGTTGTTGGACCCACAGACAAAGTAGTTACGAATCTATGACAATTCAAACAGAATCGGTGATTATTTAGACGAATGACTATAGGCCTTCGATTCAGTCATGGTGGCATCCGGAGGAGTACTTTGGTCGTAATGGGCAAGATGATTTTCAAACACGAGATGCTATCTGAACCTACGTTTGCCTTCGTCGATATTGAAACCACCGGCGGCAATGCCCAGCGGGATCGGATCACCGAAATTGGTATCCGCTTCTGGCGTAACGGGGTCGTTGTGGGGGAATGGCAAACGCTCCTGAACCCGGAAGCCCGGATCTCCGGGTTCATCGAACGACTGACGGGTATCTCCAATGCCATGGTGGCGAGTGCCCCTCGTTTTGAGACCGTTGCCGACGAGCTGGAGCGGCACCTGGACGGGTGCATTTTTGTCGCCCATAACGCACGCTTTGATTACGGTTTTATCAAAAGTGAATTCCGCAGGTTGGGGCGTCTGTTCAGTGCCCGGGTGCTTTGCACCGTTCGACTTTCCCGGGCGCTCTATCCGGAGGCCGAACGCCACAACATGGATGCGTTGATCGCCCGGCACGGATTACCAGCCGTTGAGCGCCACCGGGCCATGGGTGATGTCACTGCCATGCTGGCGTTCTTTGAACACACCTTGCTTGAGCAGGGCGAAGACACCGTTGGTGCCACCATCAACCGCCTGCTCCAGCGCCCCAGCACACCCTCCAACGTACCCGCGGAAATGCTCGCTGATTTGCCGGCGGGGCCCGGTGTGTACCGGTTTTATGGAGATAACGATGTGCTGCTGTACGTGGGCAAAAGCACCAATATTCGCCAGCGGGTGGCCTCGCATTTTTCCGGTGATCATCAGAGCAGCCGTGGAATCCGGCTGTCCGAAAGCCTGCGCCGGGTGGAGTACACCGAAACTGCCCGAGAGCTGGGTGCCCTGTTGCTGGAACTCAAACAGATAAAGACCATGAGCCCGCTGTACAACCGTCGCTCACGGGCGGCGAAAAGCCTGGTCAGCATCGCCCTGCACCCGGACAGCTCCGGCTACCTGAATGCCGAGTTGGCCAGAACCATCACACCGGACCGGTTGGGAGATTACTTCGGCCTGTTTCGCAGCAAGCGGGACGCGTTAAGTGCGTTGCGGGGCATCGCCAGCAAAAACGACCTGTGCGGCAAACTCCTGGGACTGGAGCCGGCAACCCCTGGGCCATGCTTTCAACGATCCCTGGGGCGGTGCAAAGGTGCCTGTGAAGGCGCGGAAGACGTCACCCGTTTCAACCTGCGCATGCAGATCGCTTTCCATAATCTGCGTCTGAAAACCTGGCCCTGGCCCGGCCCAGTCGCCCTGGCCGAAGAAAACCCGGAAAACGGACGCACGGACTGGCTGATCATCTGGAACTGGATTCATATAGAAACGCTGCGCAGCGACCGGCACACCGAGGCCGATCTGCACGACTATCAGCCCGGGGAAGACCCGGTCACCTTTGATCTGGATTCCTACAAGCTGCTCATTAAAGCGCTCCTGGGGAAAGATCGAAACCACCATCGCATCATCGAGTTACATGCTATAACACGACCGGCTGTTCTTATGCCCTGAGTGGCGTATTATGGGGAGGAATTCATCCACTCAGAGAGAGATCCATGAACAGAGAACCTGTCTCCCGCGAACTTTTTGATGAAGTCATGGTGCCCAACTACGCCCCCGGAACCATTATCCCGGTGCGAGGCGAAGGCTCCCGCGTGTGGGATCAGGAAGGCCGGGAGTTTGTGGATCTGCAGGGCGGCATTGCCGTCACCAGCCTGGGTCATGCCCACCCGGGGCTATTGGGAGCGTTGCAGGAACAGTCAGAAAAAATCTGGCACCTGTCGAACGTCATGACCAACGAGCCCGCTCTGCGGCTGGCCAAAACCCTGTGCGATCTCACCTTCGCTGAACGGGTGTTCTTTGCAAACTCCGGCGCTGAAGCCAACGAAGCTGCCTTCAAACTGGCCCGTCGCTACGCCTGGGAACACTACGGTCCGGAAAAACACGAGATCATTTCGTTCAAGAACTCCTTCCACGGCCGCACCCTGTTCACCGTCAGCGTGGGTGGCCAGCCCAAATACCTGGAAGGCTTCGAACCGGCCCCCGGCGGCATCCATCACGCCGAGTTCAATAACCTGGACTCAGTAAAAGCGCTGATCTCCAAAGAGAAAACCTGCGCTGTCGTGGTCGAGCCGGTCCAGGGCGAAGGCGGCGTACTGCCGGCGGATCCCGAATTCCTGCAAGGGCTGCGAGAGCTCTGCGACGAACACAACGCCCTGCTGGTCTTCGACGAAGTCCAAAGTGGCGTAGGCCGCACCGGCTACCTGTACGCCTACGAAATGTACGACGTAACACCAGATATCCTCTCCAGCGCCAAAGGCCTGGGCGGCGGCTTCCCCGTTGCCGCCATGCTCACTACCGCCAAAGTCGCGGCCAGCCTGGGCGTAGGTACCCACGGCAGCACCTACGGCGGCAACGCGCTGGCCTGCGCTGTGGCCCAGAAAGTCATCGACACCGTCAGCCAGCCGGAAATCCTCAAGGGCGTCAAAGCCCGCTCCGAGAAACTGCGCAAAGGCATGATGGACATCGGTGAACGCTACGGCGTGTTCTCCGAAGTACGCGGTGCTGGTCTACTCTTGGGTTGTGTGCTGACCGAACAGTGGCAGGGCAAGGCCAAAGACTTCCTGAACGCCGGTCTGGATGAGGGCGTGATGGTCCTGGTGGCCGGAGCCAATGTGGTGCGACTGGCGCCTTCGCTGATCATTCCGGAAACGGATATTGAAGAAGCGCTGGAAAGGTTTGAAGCTGCAGTGAAGAAGATCACGGCTAAGTAAAATGTAGCCCCTGGGGCTGGGTTCCCCTTCCGGAAATTTCGGAGGCCATGGATGGCCGGAGAGAAGCGCACAGGGGTTCGGCCGAGCGCTTATGAAGCAAAGCTTCATGCGACAGCCGAACGACCACAATCTGCGATTGTGGGCCGGACCCCGGAGGGGGGCTCGTAGCGGTTTCCGGAAGGGGAACCCAGTTCCAGGGGCGGGCGAGCCTGCTCCAAAAATCCTGATGGTTCGATAGAGGAGCGCACCATGTGGCGAGTCAGACCAGCCAAACTGGATGACCTGCAACAAATCCTGGACATAGCCGGCGCCCAAACCGCCAGGCTCTCGTCCACCCTGCCCAAAACCGAAGAAACCCTGGCCCGGAAAATCAAACACGCCCAAGCCTCCCTGGCCGACAACGCCCCCGAAGGCACTCCGCGCCGCTTTCTGTTCGTGCTCGAAAACACCGACACCGGTGAAATCGCAGGCACCGCAGGTATCGATAGCCGCGCCGGCAACGGCCACCCGTTTTACAATTACCGGCGCGACTACCTAATCCACGCCTCCCACGAACTCAACGTCTCGCGCCGCGTCGAAGTCCTGTACCCGAGCCACGCCCTGACCGACCTGACCCTGCTGTGCTCCTTCACCCTGAAAGAACAACACCGCAACACCCCGGTATTCGAGCTGCTATCCCGGGCCCGAATGATGTTCATTGCCAGCCACCGGGAATGGTTCACCAACCGAACGGTGGTTGAAATCCAGGGCATACAGCACGAAAACGGCAGCGTGCCCTTCTGGGACAGCCTGGGGCGACATTTCTTCAATATGGACTTTGAAACCGCCGATCAATACTCCGGGCAGCTCAGCAAAACCTTTATTGCCGAACTCATGCCGCCGAACCCGGTGTACGTCACCCTGCTCAGTACCGAGGCTCAGGAAGCCCTGGGCCAGCCACATCCGCTGACCGAGCCAAACTATCAGTTGCTCCAGCGCGAAGGTTTTCAGCCCGGATGCTACGTCGATATCTTTGACGGCGGACCGGTGATGGAAGTGCGCACCGACAGCCTGAGAACCCTGGTGACCAGTCAGCCCAAAACACTGCACGGCAGCCACCAGAACGATGGTGAAACCTGCCTGATCAGCGCCGGCGAAGGTGAGCACTTCCGTTGCCTGTTGACCCCGGTGGCAGAAACGTTGGCGGATGATGTGAAAGTGCCGGTGAGCACCTGGCATGGCCTGGAAAGCAGCGCCGGCGACCCGGTAAGGATTTCACCGTTATGAGCATGCAAATACAGGGGAGGGCGTAACATGCTGGTGATCCGCCCGCTTCAGTCTGACGATCTGGAAGACCTCTATGCCATGGCCCAGAAGGCCGGCAAAGGCCTGACCACACTGCCCGCCGACCGGGAACTGCTTCAGCGCAAGATTGATCGCGCCCGTGAATCCTTCAATCAGCGCTGTGCGCCGGAAGCGGCCCTGTACCTGTTTGCGCTGGAAGATATTCAGGCCAGGAAGACCGTTGGCATCAGTGGTATCGAGGCCAGGGTTGGCCTCGAAGAAGTGTTCTACAATTACCGGCTGAGTGTCACGGTCAATGCATCGAAAGAGCTGGGTGTGCATGTGCGCACGCCCACGCTGAACCTGTCCAACGACATGACCGACACCACCGAAATCTGCTCGCTGCTGCTTTCCGACGAGTATCAGGGGGGTGGCAACGGGCTGTTGTTATCCCGCTGTCGTTTTATGTTCCTGGACGATTTTCGCAAACGTTTTTCCGACAAGGTTTTCGCGGAAATGCGTGGGGTCTCGGACAAAGATGGCAAAAGCCCCCTGTGGGACGCCCTGGGCAGCAAGTTCTTTGACATGGAGTTCAGCCAGGCCGACATGCTCTCCGGGCTCGGCAATAAATCGTTCATTGCTGAACTGATGCCGAAATACCCCATCTACCTGCCGATGTTGCCAGACGCCGCGCGGGCGGTCGTTGGCATGGTGCACGACAATACCCGGCCGGCGCTGAAGATGCTGCAGGCCGAAGGTTTCAACTTCAACGGCATGGTGGATATTTTCGATGGCGGGCCTGTGGTTGAAGCCTTTGTCCATAACATTCGTACGGTGAGGGAAGCGGTCAACCGGCATGCCATGGTAGTTAATCACAGCATGGATCTGGATGTGCCGGCAGAGCAACGGGTGATGATCTCGAACCGGTCGTTCCGGGACTTTCGGGTAACCACCATACCCATGAACTGCATCGGGCCCGACACTGTCAAAATTCCTAGAGTGCTGGCCGAGGCTCTTTTAGTGGAGTCGGGTGATCCGGTGCGTATTGCCCCCTTGAAGGAGGGTGCTTTGTCGCCGATCCGGCCAAACAATTCCGAACCGGGAGGTGGTAAATAATGGCAAACCTGACAGGCAATGTGTACATCGACGGGCTCTGGCTGCAAGGCCACGGAGCGCCCTTCGAATCGGTGCAGCCGGTAACAGGTGAAACGGTCTGGGATGGCAATGCCGCCAGTCTCGAAGATGTGGACGCAGCGGTTCGGGAAGCTCGAAAGGCGTTTTTGGCCTGGCGCCGGAAAAGTCTCGCAGAACGCCAGGCGGTGATTGAGGCCTTCGGGGAACTGCTTGAGGCCAACAAGGAAGAAATGGCCCATCAGATCGGCCTGGAAACGGGAAAGCCTCTCTGGGAGTCCCGCACCGAAGTGGCGGCCATGATGGGTAAAATTCCGATCTCCGTGAAAGCCTACAACGAGCGTACGGGGCACACTGAATCTGACGTGGCCGGCGGACATGCGGTGTTGCGCCACCGCCCCCATGGCGTGGTCGCCGTATTTGGCCCCTATAATTTCCCGGGCCATCTGCCCAACGGGCACATTGTGCCGGCCTTGCTGGCCGGCAATACCGTGGTGTTCAAACCCAGTGAACTGACCCCGGGGGTGGCGGAACTCACCGTCAGGCTCTGGGAAAAAGCCGGTCTGCCGGATGGGGTGATCAATCTGGTTCAGGGCGGTTCCGATACCGGCAAGTGCCTGGCCCGCCACCCGCTGATTGACGGTTTGTTCTTTACCGGCAGTTCCACCGTTGGGCACCTCCTGCACGAACAGTTCGGCGGCCAGCCGGAAAAGATCCTGGCTCTGGAGATGGGCGGTAATAACCCGCTGATCGTTCAAAATGTGTCAGACCTGGATGGCGCCGTGCACCACGCACTGCAGTCCGCGTTCCTTTCGGCCGGACAGCGCTGTACCTGTGCTCGCCGGTTACTGGTGCCCAAAGGCAAGAAGGGCGAAGAATTCCTGGCACGGCTGGTGGAAGTCGCGGCCCGCATCACCGTAGCGGAATTCGATGCCGACCCGCAGCCGTTCATGGGCTCGGTGATCTCAGCCGAAGCGGCGAACCAATTGCTCAAGGCCCAGGCCGCAATGCTGGAAAAAGGCGCGACCTCTCTGCTGGCAATGAAACAGCTCAAGCCCGATACCGGCCTGTTGTCGCCGGGGATTGTGGATGCGACCGGGGTAGAGCTGGAAGACCAGGAGTTTTTCGGCCCGCTGCTGACGGTGTATCGCTACAAAGGCTTCGATGAGGCTCTGGAACTTGCCAACAACACCCGCTACGGCCTGTCTGCCGGCATCCTCAGCGATGACCGCAAACTCTATAACCGCCTGGTGGAGGAAGTGCGCGCCGGTATTGTGAACTGGAATCGGCCACTTACCGGGGCCAGCAGTGCCGCACCGTTCGGTGGTGTCGGCGCCAGCGGTAACCATCGTGCCAGTGCCTATTACGCGGCCGATTACTGCGCCTGGCCGATGGCCTCTCTGGAAGCCGGCAAGAGTGAGCTGCCGGATAGCCTGGCCCCGGGCCTGAATTTTGACTGACAGGAACAGCTGCCATGGTTAAACATGCGGTAGAAGCAAACTTCGATGGCCTGGTGGGTCCGACCCATAACTACGCCGGGCTGTCCTGGGGCAATGTGGCCTCAAAATCCAACGTCAATGCGGTGGCCAACCCCAGGGAGGCGGCACTCCAGGGACTGGCGAAGATGAAGCGGCTGGCGGACCGGGGCTATGTGCAGGGCATTCTGCCACCCCACGAGCGCCCGCACATTCCCACTCTCCGTGCGCTGGGCTTTGAAGGCAATGAGCGCCAGATTCTGGAAGCCGTAGCCAAGGCAGATCCCGCCATTCTGGCGGCGGTGTCGTCGGCGTCCTGCATGTGGACCGCGAACGCGGCTACCGTCTCTCCCAGTGCCGACACAGCCGATCACCGGGTGCATTTCACCCCGGCCAATCTCAGTGCCAAGTTCCACCGCTCCATTGAACACCAGGTCACGGGTCGTTCGCTGAAAGCGATTTTTGGTGACGAAAGCTACTTTGCCCATCATCCGGCGCTGCCGTCAGTCAGTCATTTTGGCGATGAGGGGGCGGCCAATCACACCCGCCTGTGCAGTCGCTACGGGGAGCCGGGCGTTGAGCTGTTTGTGTATGGCCAGGTCGCGTTCAATGAATCCGCTCCGGCGCCAGGCAAGTACCCGGCGCGCCAGACCCTGGAAGCGTCACGCGCCATTGCCCGCCTGCATGGCCTGACCGATCGCCATGCCGTGTTTGCCCAGCAGAATCCGGCGGCTATCGATGCCGGCGTGTTCCACAACGATGTGATTGCGGTCGGTAATGGCAATTGCCTGTTCTATCACGAGCAGGCTTTTCTTGAGGAAGCCCGGGTGCTGGCAGACATCCAGGAACGCCTGACCGGTGCCGAGCTGGAAGCCGTGCGTGTTTCATCAGCGCAGGTGCCCATCGAAGATGCGGTGGCTTCCTATCTGTTCAACAGCCAGTTGTTGAACACTGCCGATGGTATGCTGCTGGCTGTACCGGGTGAGTGCCGCGAAGTGGCCTCGGTCAGCCGGTATCTGGATGAACTGGTGAAAGCCGACACGCCGATCACCGCGGTGGAAGTGTTTGATGTCAAACAGTCCATGCGCAATGGTGGCGGGCCTGCGTGTCTGCGCTTGCGGGTGGTGCTCAACGACGCCGAGCTGCACGCTATCAACCGGGGTGTGATCCTGACCGATGCGCTCTATGAGCGACTGACCTCCTGGGTTGAAGCCCACTACCGCGACCAGCTCAGCCAGCAGGACCTGGCCGACCCGATGTTACTGGAGGAAGTGCGCAAGGCGCTGGATGAACTGACCGGTATTCTTGGTCTCGGCAGCATCTACGATTTTCAGTTGTAAGGCTGGTCAGCTCAGTGTACCGGCTCGCTGGAGATAGAGCGGGTGAGCATATCCATGGTATGACGAATGAGTGCTTCGGAAGGAAACTCCCCGGCCTCGGTGGATTCCGCCTGGCACAACATGATCACGCCATGCAGGGCGCCGCGCAGGTAAAGCGCGGTTTGCGCTGGCGACTGGATACGGTCGCGGCTGATGGTGCCGTCTTCCAGGCCAAGATGAATCGCCGCTTCCATCAGCACCATCAGTTCGTTCTTTGAACACAGCATCTCCCTGGCCTGGTCTTCTTCCGCATCGGCGATGGCGGTGGAAGCCTTGGTCAGAGCGGTGAAGTAGTCCGGAGCTTCCACAAAGAAACGGTAATAAGCCTCTCCCATGGCCCGGATCTTCCCGAGCCCGGTATCGGTTGCCTGCATCGCCCGCTCAAACCGGGTCACCAGATCCTGCCCGGCCCGCAGCATGATGCCTCGCTGGATGGCGGCCTTATCCTTGAAATAGACATAGAGCAGAGCCCGGCTCAGACTGGCTGTGCGCGCAATGTCGTCCATGGAGGTGCGGTCGTAGCCCTTTTCTGAGAATACCAGTTCGGCGGCGTCCAGAATGGCGTCGTACCTTGCCTGTTTTTCCCGTTCCCGTCGTGATTTCAGCGGTTCATTCATTGTGATCCCGAGCTTTCCGGCTTTGGCTGCATGATAACTGATAACCGATGAAAGCCGATTATTGACAATTTGTCAAAGAGTGACATGATGTCGGAAACAATGGGCAACCTCCGATGGACCGGAGGTCACAATCAACCTGTTCAGGGAAAGGGGCTGGAACACTATGTCTCTCACACTACGTCACTCTCCGTTTGTTCTGGCCAGTGCGCTGCTGGCCGTACTGTCTGTCTCCGGCTGCCGCGGTGGCGGTACCGAATCCGGCGAAAACGCTGAAAATACGCCGGTCTCCGTGCGGGTATCCGCTGTCACCGGTGGCCAGATGGAAGAAATTCCTCTGCGGTTTTCCGGCATTGTCCGTGCAGCCCAGCGTGCAACCCTCACATTTCAGGTCAGCGGGACGCTGAAGGAACGCCCGGTTGAGCTGGGGCAGACGGTAAAGCCCGGTGATGTGCTGGCGCGTCTGTACAATCCGGCGCTGGAACCGGCGCGGGATTCCGCAGCTGCCCGCCTGGATGAGCTGAGAACCCAGTTTGAACAGGCCCAGCGGGAGTGGGAACGCTCCAGCCGGTTGCATCAGCGAGGCGTGGTCTCGGAGCAGACGCTGGAACAGATTGCCGCCCGCCGGGATTCCCTGAGGGCGAGCATGGCGACAGCCGAAGCCTCACTGGCCGAAGCCACGAGGCTGCTTGAGGAAAGTGTTCTGAAAGCGCCCTTTGCCGGGCAGGTGGAAGCATTGCTGGTGGAGCGGGATGAGTTCGTGGGGGCGGGGCAGCCGGTCATGCGCTTGTCCTCGCCGCTGGGGCGGGAAGTGGAAGTGCGGGTGCCCGCGCACTTGCTCGGCCATGTCCGGATTGGTCAGGAGTTACCGGTTTGGCTGGTGCAGGACCGCAACCGTGAACCTGCCACCGGCACTGTGGTGGAGATTGCCCAGGGCAGTTCCATCCGCGGGGAACTGCATCCGGTACTGGTCAGCCTGCCACCAAATTCCCTGTCCTCCGGTGAGCCGGTGGAAGTGGGCATTGCCCCGGTGCGGGAATCTGCCATTACCGTGCCCCTGCTGGCGGTCGTTCGCGACAGTACCGGCACCAGTGTGTTCCGGGTGCAAGACCAGGTAGCTCAGCGGGTTCCGGTACAGGTCGACCGGGTCATCGGTGAGCGCGTCATGGTGCACCCGGGTGCATTGAGCCCGGGAGATCAGGTGGTGTATGCCGGTATGACCCGGCTGGTGGATGGTGACACCGTGGAGGTGCGCTGATGACCCGCCGACTGCTTAACTGTCAACGCTTGCTGGGCATGGTGGTGACCATGCTCTGCCTGCTCGGTATTGCCGCCTACAGCACCATGCCCCGTCAGGAAGATCCGAGTTTCCCATACCGGGCCGGTATGATCACGGTGAGTTATCCCGGTGCCAGTGCCGAGGCGGTTGAGCGCCTGGTGCTTCAGCCGCTGACCGATGAATTGCGTCAGGTCGAAGAGCTGGACTGGAGCCAGGGCACCGCCAGAACCGGCGTGGCACTGGCCCGGCTGAAACTCCGGGACCGCATCTACGACACCGATTCGGCGTGGGATCGGGTTCGTCAGGCCATGGAGCGGGCGCGCCAGGATTTCCCCGATGATGTGGGCCTGATGGAGCTGGATGACCGTCTGATCGACATCCCGGCCGTGGTGCTGGCCGTGGGCGGTTCACCCTCAGTGACTGAGCTTTCGGAGGTGGCCGAACGCCTGAAACAGAACCTTCTGGATATCCCTGGCATCTCCCGCATTGAACTTGAAGGGGATGCCGACGAACAGATTACCCTGGCACTTGACGACGCCGCGCTGTATCGGCTGGGAGTTCCGCCCAAGCGGATACTCGACACCCTGGCCCGGCGCAACCAGACCATCCCCGGTGGCTTCGTGGTGGTGGAAGGCAAGCGCCTATCAGTATTGCCGAACACTGAGTTCACGGACATAGACGCGATTCGCGCGACGCCCATTGAGCTGCCAGATGGCTCCCAGGTGCCCCTGGCAGCGGCCGCAGAAGTCTGGCGTGGGCCGGCCGAGCCCCGGCAGCCAGAGACCTGGTTCGACGGCGAGCGGGTGGT
The DNA here is from genome assembly GCF_042763285.1 of Marinobacter sp. LM1. Taxonomy (NCBI): domain Bacteria; kingdom Pseudomonadati; phylum Pseudomonadota; class Gammaproteobacteria; order Pseudomonadales; family Marinobacteraceae; genus Marinobacter; species Marinobacter sp. LM1. Next base: position 3,654,361 of record NZ_CP114373.1, on the reverse strand, counting down.
GTTGCTGTCAATTATCATGGAAGAAGGTTCCACCGACGCCATCCGCTTTGGCGAGCGGATCCGGGAACGGCTGGACCAGGTGCGTCCAGACTTCGAGCCGTACCAGCTCCGCGAGATGTTTTTTCAGCCCGACAAGGTGTCTGACCGGCTGGATGATCTGGCCTGGAGCCTGGTGCTGTCGGTACTGATCATTGTGGCGGTGGTATTTACCGGCATGGGTATCCGCATGGGCCTGCTGGTGGCGTCCATCCTGCCCATGGTGGCCCTGATCAGCGTGGGGCTCTATGACCTCGGGGGTGGGGTGTTGCATCAGATTGCCGTTATCGGGATGGTCATTTCCCTGGGTATCCTGATCGACAACGCCATTGTGATTGTTGAAAACATACAGGGCCATCTGGATGAGGGCATGCGCCGGCTGGATGCCCTGCGCAAGGCGGTCGGTGAGCTGGCCGGGCCGTTGGGTGCGTCTACCGGCACAACACTTGCCGCCTTTGCGCCGCTGTTGATGGCCAGGGGCGGCGCCGCGGATTTCACCCGGGGCGTGCCGGTGATGATCATGCTCACCCTTTCTGTGAGCTATCTGCTGGCAATTTCTGCCGTGCCCCTGCTGGCGGCGCGTTTTCTGAAGCCCCGGAAAAATATTCACAAAGACCGGCTTATCGGCCTGGCCAGCTACCTCGGTGGCCTGGTGTATCGGCACCCGGCCCGGTTGATCACCGCCGGCGCCCTGCTGGTGGTGATCAGCCTGGGCATGACCCCGTTCATGGCCCAGCAGTTTTTCCCCAACGCCGACCGACCTCGTGTCATCGTCGAAATGTACATGCCCGAAGGCACCGATCAGGCCCGAACCGCTGAAGTGGCCGCGGTTCTGGAACAGGCTATCCGGACCCGGCCAGAGGCACTGGAAGTGCACCGCTTTGTCGGTTTTACCGGGCCGTCGTTCTATTACAACCTGCAGCGCTCGCCACAGGCGCCTAACCGGGCAAGGTTGGTGGTTCGAACGCCAACGCTGGCCGATACCACCGACCTGGTGAAATGGATCCGCCACGAGGCCGCCCGGTCGCTGCCGGAGCTGGATATCACCGCCGGGATTCTGGGGCAGGGACCACCGCGGCCTGCGCCGGTAGAAGTCCGTGTCTTCCATCCGGACGACAACGCCCGCGCCCGAGCCACCGAGCAGGTCTATTCCATTCTCAGGGGTGTTGAGGGCACGGTGGATGTTCGCCATGATCTCGACATTGGTGTGCCCAGCATCGCCATCAATGTGGACGACGCCACCGCCGCCCGCTATGGCCTCACCCGAGCCGATGTTGCCCAGAGCCTGTATGGCCAGAGCTACGGCGCCGTGGCTGAGCGTTATCGACAGGAGGACGACCCGATACCCATCGTGTTGCGCTCCCGCGAAGGCACGTCGTTGTCACTGTCGCGCCTGCTGTCTGTGAATACCTACAACGACCAGGGCGATGCCATTCCACTATCGGCCGTGGCCACGGTGGAAACCACCTGGGAACCGGCGGCGGTTTACCTGCGCAACGGGGTACGGGTGAATACGGTCAGTGCCAATCTGGAGGAAGATTACAGCTTCAGCCAGGCGCTGGACGGCCTGTATGCGGGCCTGGAACAGAACTCGTTGCCGGCGGGCACGCGACTGGACATGGGAGGAGATGCCGAAGGTTCTGACCGTGCCAACTCCGCACTGCTGACCGCGGCCCCGATTGGCATGTTGCTGTTGCTGTTCTTCCTGCTGTTGCAGTTCAACTCCTTCCGGCGGGTGGGCATTATCCTGCTGACCGTACCGCTGGCAACCGTGGGCATCTTTCCGGGGCTGGTTCTGTCCGGTTCGCCCTTCGGTTTTCAGTCGCTGCTGGGGGTGATTGCTCTGGTTGGTATCGTGGTGAACAACGCCATCGTCCTGCTGGACGTAATGGATCGGGAGCTGGAACGGGGCCGAGCCATTGCCGATGCGGTACGCACCGCTGTGGAACGCCGTACCCGGCCCATCCTGCTGACCACCGCAACCACCGTGGCCGGCCTGCTGCCGCTGGCGTTCTCCAGCTCCACCTTGTGGCCACCGATGGCCTGGGCCATTATCAGCGGTCTGCTGGCTTCGACGGTCCTGACCCTGCTGGTGATCCCGGCGGTCTGCACCAAGCTGATCAAACTGCCGGTGGCCGAACCGGAAAACGCGCCGGCCTGATCCCGGTGCCATGTTCAGGGTCGCTCACAAAGAGCTGGCCCTGAACACCTCCTTGGCCCGAATCATCAACCCGACGCGCTGGCCCACAGGCACTGCCGGGTTCGGAAACACCACCGCCTCCGGCGCAGTGCCGACCCGGTAGTCATCCTGATCATCCTCCCAGATCACCGTGCCGGGCTGATACTCGGTAAAGTTCGCTACATTGTCCGGCACATGAAACCGGAAAGCCGGCCCGGTATTGAGCACCTCATGCACCACCTCAAACACCGTCAGATGATCAAACGGTGGCAGCACTGCCGGTGCTGCCTCACCCCGGAAACGCCGGCGCAAGGCTCGCTTAATGCCTTTGAACCGTCGAAGATCATTCCGGCCAAACGGCTCCACCTTGCCCAGCTCAATGGTAAAGCTCTCCGCCTTCAGAGTGCTGGCAGTGAACGATGAAAACACTGTCGATTCCTTATGCTGCAGCAACAGGGTTTCCACCTCGGCCTCCAGCAGGAACGCACACTGGCCTGCCGGAACGGACCGCCCTTCCACGAACGGGTACAACGCAAAGCGCTCCCGTTTGGACGGGCGAATAGCGGTATGCAGATCATAATGGCTTAACGCCAGACCCTGATGCGCCATCGCAAATTGCCGACACATTTCCTCCAGAAACCGAGCCCGCCGGCCCTCCGCAAGCCCGGAATATTCCGGTTTGCCATGGGCGCCATTGAACAACCGGTTCATGTTCACATCCAGAAACCGCTCACCCGCCACCATGGCAGGAGGGTTGCCCAGGATCAGCAGCAGCGGGCACGCCAGCGACCACTCCCCGGAAAACAGCTCCGAAACCAGCGTGTTGAGCACTTCAATCGGCGCCGTCTCATTGCCATGCACGCCGGCGGAAATGATCAGGGCTTCCTGATTCGGGTTAGCCCTGTCAGCCGGTGGCGTCAGCCACAGAACCCCGTTGGCCTTGCGGGAAACCTGGGTGCCATCGGGCAGGGCGGTTTTGGTTTCGGGGAGATCAGTGGAAGCGTTGGCGAGGGTATGGCTCAGCCAGTCCGGGTGAAAGTCAAAGAGTTGATTGGTTGCCTTCATAGACTCCCCCAGTACGGTTCGGGGTCAGACGGCAGGGATGTCCTTCCGGGAATGTCGAAGGCCAAGGATGGCCTTCGAGAAGCGCACAGGGATGTGCTCGTAGCGGTTCCCGGAAGGACATCCCTGCCGGCTGGCCATGCACCAGACTTGAATGACTGATATCCAGAGGTCAGGAATTAACCGGCCGCTGATGCCGCAAAAGATGATTTTCCAGCTTGCGGAAAGCAAACACCAGAATAAACGTCAGCGCCATATAGCAAAGCGCCACGAAAATAAACGCATCAAACGGCGCATAAAACCGCGAATAAATGTTCCGCGCCGCCCCTGTCAGATCAACAATGGTGACCACACTGGCAATCGCACTGGCGTGCAGCATGAAAATCACCTCATTGGAATAGGCCTGAACCGCCCGTCGCGCCGCACTCGGCAGAATGATCCGGCGCATCCGCAGAAACCAGTTCATACCATAGGCTTTCGCCGCCTCAATCTCACCATGGGGCGTCGACATGATCGCCCCCCGGATAATCTCCGTGGTGTAGGCTGCGGTATTCAGCGTGAAGGCCAGTAGGGCAGGATAAAGAGGTTCCCGGAAGATCTCCCACCAGAAAGTCTCCTGAATCCCCGGAATCTGCGCTACTCCATAATAGATAATGTACAGCTGGATCAGCAGCGGCGTGCCCCGGAACAGATAGGTGTAGATCCAGATTGGCCCGGACACCAGCGGATTCCGGACCGTACGCAGAATCGCCAGCGGCACCGCCACCACCAGGCCGATGACCAGCGACAGAAACACCAGGTGTACGGTCGTAACCAGACCGTCCCAGTACTCCATCAGCGTCATGGCCGTGAAAATTTCGTTCTTGTTCAACCACTCGGCAATGAAATCAGGCATCGTTTAATTCCCCTGAACCACGCCGACATTGGCTCGACGATCAAGCCACTTGATAAACAGCTCCGACCCCGCCGTCAGCGCCAGATACACGGCAGCCACCGGTACGAAGAAGTGGAAAGGCATGCGCTCCGCCTTGGCGGCTTCCTCCGCCACCCGAACCATATCGGTCAGGCCAATGATGGACACCAGCGCTGTGGTCTTGAGCAACACCTGCCAGTTATTGCCGATGCCCGGCAGGGCATGGCGCAACATCTGCGGGATCATCACCCGCCGGAAGGTATGCCAGCGGGAAAAACCATAGGCCTTGGCCGCCTCAATCTGACCGACATCCACTGCCAGAAAGGCGCCGCGAAAGGTTTCGGTCATATAGGCACCGAAAATCAGACCGATGGTCACCACGCCGGAAATGAAAGGATCAAACTGGAAGAAAAAGTCGATACCGCGGGTTTCCCACAGATAATCCGAAAGCATGTTCACCGCTACCTGGCCGCCGTAATAGAACAGCAGCATCATTACCAGGTCCGGAACCCCGCGAATCAGCGTGGTATAGGCGGTTGCGATGCCGGCGGCAACACGGCTGCCGGAGAGTTTTGCGCTGGCACCAACCAGGCCAAGCGCCAGGGCCAGGGCCAGAGACAGGAAGGCCAGCTCAATGGTGATGACCGCTCCTTCTGCGAGGGCCGGGCCATAGCCTTTCAGATCAAACATGGGAGTATCCGGTCAGCGGGGGCGACGTGGCGCCGCCCCCGTGGTCATTACATCTTGATATCGTAGTTAAAGTACTTCTTCATGATGGTGTCGTAGGTGCCATCTTCCTTCAACGTGCGCAGGGCGGCGTTTACTTCATCGGCCAGGTCGGCATCACGCTTGCGCATGGCAACGCCCACACCTTCACCCAGTTTCACAGGCTCGCCCACTTCCTTGAAGCCGTCTTTGGACAGAACAGTCTGCTCACCCACCGGATAGTCGACAAAGACCACGTCCAGGCGCTGCCCTTCAAGGTCCAGCACCATGTCATCAGCGGTGGTGTAGCGCTTGATTTCAACAATGCCACCCATGTTCTCTGTCACGTAGGTGTCCATGGTGGTACCGCGCTGAACACCGACAGTCTTGCCTTTCATGGCATCCATATCAGTGACGTCGGTGCTGAAATCGTTCGGGCCGAACCAGCCGCCCGGGGTATTGTAGTACGGCTCGGAGAAGAGCACGCGCTCTGCACGCTCCGGTGTAATCGACATGGAAGACATGATCAGATCAAACTTACGAGCCAGCAGGCCCGGAATCATGCCGTCCCATGCCTGGATGACGAATTCGCAGTTGGCGTTCATCTCTTCACACATGGCGTCGGCCAGTTCCACTTCAAAACCGGTCAGCTCACCGTTTTCGTCTTTGTATTCGAATGGCTCGTAGGGCACATCAAAAGCAATGCGCAGGTTTCTTTCCTGAGCCTGGGCCGTGCCGGCAACCAGGGCCAGGGCGCAACTTGCTGCAACAATCAGTTTTTTCATGTGTCACTTCTCCGGTAATTCGCCACAAAGGCTTTATTTTTTATGGAAGTTTCGGGAGCTATTCTTCAACGCCTCGTCCAACACCGATTCAAGATAGCACTGGTGTTCAGAACTTGGGAGCAAGAAATTGCTTCATACGCTCGGAATCCGGGTTGTCAAAAACCTTGTCCGGGGTTCCCTGCTCCTCAATCACGCCCTGATGCAAAAACAGGACCTGGCTCGACACATCCCTCGCAAACGCCATCTCGTGGGTGACCACGATCATGGTTCGGCCTTCCTCGGCCAGACTCTGCATAACTTTCAGGACCTCGCCCACCAGCTCCGGGTCCAGGGCCGAGGTTGGCTCATCAAACAGCATCACTTCGGGTTCCATGGCCAGCGCCCGGGCAATGGCCGCCCGCTGCTGCTGTCCGCCGGACATCTGGGCCGGGTAATAGTCCTTGCGTTCGTAGATGCCGACCTTGTTCAGGTAGGCCTCTGCGCGCTCAATCGCTTCTTTTTTCGGAATCTTCAGAACGTGAACCGGCGCTTCGATAATGTTCTCCAGCACCGTCATATGGGACCAGAGATTGAAGCCCTGGAAGACCATGGAGAGGCGAGCCCGGATCAGTTCCACCTGGCGGTTATCGGCGGGTACCCGTTCACCTTTTCGGTTTTCGGTGAACCGGATTGGGTCGCCGTGCACAATAATGTCACCGGAGGTGGGGGTTTCCAGCAGATTGATGCAGCGCAGAAAGGTACTCTTGCCGGAACCGGAACTGCCAATCAGGGAAACCACATCACCCTTACGGGTTTCCAGAGAGATGCCCTTGAGAACTTCCAGCTTGTTAAAGGTCTTGTGGATGTCCCTGCAAATAAGAGGCGCTGGTTCCGCCATGGCTGGCTCCTGAGACTGTCATACAAAGGCGCATGTTTTACGGACTGTTGCCGTGGAAATCAATACCGCTTTGTTGGGTTTTCGTGAAAGTTGTTGGACTCGAGTGAGACTCGAATGACCTCTGCCCCCTGGTTTTCCAGGCTTCTCAATGAATCCTGAACAAAACGTACGTGGGCCATGGCCACCTTGCGGGCGGTTGTGGCCTTGCCCGCCATAATGGCCTGATAGATCTGCTTGTGCTGCTTCATGATTAACTGGCGCATCTCCGCCCTTGGATTCAGGTTGGCAACGGAGGCATGCACGGTCAGCAGCATCATGTTTTTCAGACCATTGAGCACATGTACCAGTACCGGGTTATGAGATGCTTCAATTATAGCCTGGTGAAAACCGTGGTCGGGTTTGGCGTTGCTGAGCGGGTCGGTGTCTTCCAGGGCACGGTAGGCTTTGGTAATCCGGTGTAGATCACCTCGGGTGGCGCGCTGGGCTGCAAGTTCGGCCGCCTGGCCTTCCAGCTGTTCGCGCACTTCCAGCAGGTCATAAAGGGTGCGGGGGTGGCCGGCAAACAGGTGCATCAACGGGCTGTTGTCTTCCAGATCGTCTGTGTTCGGGACAATGCTGGCAACAAAAGATCCCCGTCCATGCTGGGTTTCGATGACGCCCCGCCCCTGGAGTTCATGCAATGCTTCACGAATGATGGCCCGGGAAACCCCCAGTCTGGTCGAAAGCTGGCGCTCCGAGGGTATCTTCTGCCCCGGTGCCAGGCCGCCGTCGAGAATCAGCCGCTCTAGCCTGAAGGAAATTTCCTGCGATATCCCCATGTTTTCTACCTGACGGGTCTTGCTGGTCAGACCAGTTGCTGTTGTTCAAGTGATCAGGAAGTCCTTCTCGAGTGTTGCCCTCCAGACCGCTAACTATGGCCTATAGCACCGAATTCGTCCATTTTGCCGCAATTAAAAACTGGTCTGACCAGTTGGCAATTCTCTGGACTAAACCGCACCTGCCTACGAATATCTTTTTAATGCTGGCATTTGCTGGTGTTGGATTACCTCTGCATAACAACAAAGTGAACGGAGATGTTTCGATGAACATCAATGATAACAACGACAAGCATTGTGATTCAGACGCAAACCCACCACGCCGGAGTTTTCTCAAAAAAATGGCGGTTGGTGCAGCCCTGGCAGGCGCGCTGACACTGGGCGCCGGTCAGGCCCAGGCCGCGACTACCTGGAAAATTCAGTCGGTGTGGGATGCGGGCACGGTTGGCTATGACCTGTTCGAGGAATGGTGCAACAGCATCAAGGAAAAATCCGGCGGAGAACTTATTTTCAGGCCGTACCCCGCAAAGGCGGTCGCGGCCGACAACAACGCCCTGTTTGATGCGGTACGTAATGGCGTACTGCAGGGTATGAACCCGTTTACCCTGTACTGGTCAGGCAAGATTCCGGCATCGGTGTTCCTGTCGTCCTACCCGGCTGGCCCGGATCAGCCACACCAGTGGGACACCATGTTCTATTCCCTGGGCATGCTGGAAAAAACCCGGGAGATCTACAAAAAATACGGGCTGTTCTACGTGGGCCCGATTCAGCACGACGCCAACATCATTCATTCCAAGAAGCCGGTGAACAGCCTGGCGGATCTCAAGGGTATGAAGATCCGGGTGCCAGGCGGCATGGTGGCTGAAGTATTCCAGCAGTTCGGGGTATCCACTGTCAGCCTGCCGGGTTCCGACATCTTCCCGGCTCTGGAAAAGGGCACCATCGATGCGGCGGACTACGTGGGCCCGGCAGTGAACTATGAGCTGGGCTTCTCCCAGGTGACCGATTACATCCTGTTCGGGCCTCCAGGGGTGATGTCTATTTACCAGCCGGTGGATCTGATGGACCTGACGGTAAACCTGCGTGCCTGGAACGCCCTGGATCCGAAACTGCAGCAACTGGTTGAGGAAGAAGTGCGCAATTACTCCCAGAAGCACTACCTGACCATCCAGAAGCGCAACATCGAAGCCATGGAGAAGTTCAAGGCGGATGGTGACACCGTCACGCGTCTGAGCCAGCAGGATCTGCAGGAGTTCCGTCGCGCGGCAATTCCCATCTGGTACAACTGGGCGAACAAGAACGAGGATGCCAAGGCCATCTTCGATATGCAGCTCGAGTACATGATGAACGACACCGTGGGCTACGTCACCGAGGAAGACCTCAAGGCGGCTGGCAAGTAAAGCGGCACTACCAACAACAATCAAAAAAGCGGGGAAGGGCAGGGAAGCCTTGGTTCAGGGCGCTCTCTCCCTTCCCCGCGTTGTCACTGACGAGAGGACAGTATGTCTGATCTGAGCAACTTTGGCTTTGTGCTGCCGCACTGGTTCTACTGGGGTTGGCTGGCGGTAATGCCGCTGCTGATGATGGCGTGGGACCGTTGGTCCAGTAGCCGTGGCGTGCAGGCGATTGACAAGAATGCCCTGGCAAACGAGAAGCTTCAGCAGATCGAAGCCGAAATGTCGAAAACCATCGAGTCGGATTACGCGAACTGGTTTACCCGGATCATCGACTGGATCAGCGAAAAATCTGGCGTGTTTATTTCCTTCTGGACCGTAAACGCCGTTGTTTTCTACTTTTTTGAAGTGGTTATGCGCTACATCTTCAATATGCCGACCATCTGGGTGCATGAGGCCAGCTTTCTGCTGTTCGGCATGCAGTACCTGCTGGCGGGCGCGTTTGCCCTGCTGCATGGTGCCCATGTGCGGGTCGACGTGATCTACAACCTGTTGCCCGTGCGGGGCCGGATCGGCATGGATATCTTCACCTCCATGTTCTTCTTTATGTTTGCGCTGGCACTGGTGATTACCTCCTGGACCTTTTTCCAGAACTCCTACTCGATGGATGAACGTACCGTCGAGACCTGGGGCATCCAGTACTGGCCGGTCAAGGCCATGATGCTGCTGGGGGCTGTTCTACTTACCTTGGCGGGCCTGTCCAAACTGATCAAGGACATTGCCCTGTTCGTCAAGCTTGGCCGGGAGCAACACGCATGACTACCACTACAGTGAACAATCCGGGCCAGGGCAACCTCAAAGGCAAGCTTGGCACCTGGCTGATGATTCTGGCCACCGCTGCGCTGGCCTTTGTGATGTTTGTCGAGTTCGTCAACATTCTGTTCTACGACCCGTTCAGCGATGAGAAATTCCTGTTCAAGCTGGCCGGAAGCCTGGCCGATGTGAACATCGGGCCGCTCACCTACCTGATGTTCGGCTCCCTGTTGGTGGCTTTGATGATGGGTCTGCCACTGGCGTTTGTTACCGGTGGTCTTGGGGTTGCCTTCATTTATCTGGTGGGCGACTCGCTGATGCTGAACATCATCCCCAGCCGCATCTTCCCGATGATGACCAACTCGGATCTGGCCGCTATTCCGCTGTTCATCTTCATGGCGGCGATGCTCGAACGGGCCGGGCTGATCGAGGAGATGTTCAACGTCGTCTACAAGTGGATGGGTGGTGTTGGCGGCGGCCTGGCCATTGCCACTATTGTGGCCTCTACTATTCTTGCAGCGATGGTCGGGGTTATCGGTGCGGCGGTCGTGACCATGGGTATCATTGCCCTGCCGGCCATGCTCAAACGGGGTTACGACCACAAAATCGCCCTTGGCTCCATCATGGCGGGCGGCACCCTGGGTATTCTCATTCCGCCCTCGATTCTGGCGATCCTCTATGCCGTGGTTGCCCAGCAATCGGTGGGTGAATTGTATCTGGGGTCGGTGATTCCTGGCGTTCTGCTGTCCAGCCTGTATGTGTTCTATGTCTGGATCCGGGCGAAGCTGAACCCCGAACTCGGGCCTCCCATTCCCAAGGAGGAACGCATCGGCCTGAAAGACAAGCTGCTGCTTCTGAAAGACCTGATTGCGCCTCTCATTCTGGTGTTCCTGGTGCTTGGCCTGCTCTTTGGCGGCATTGCCACACCGGTTGAGGCGGCCGGCATCGGCTCATTTGGCGCCATTCTCGTGGCCATGAAACACAAGGTGTTCACCATCGCGACTCTGCGGGATGCCTCGGTGACCACCGCGAAGGCTTCCGCCATGGTGCTATGGATCATGTTTGGTGCCTCGGTGTTTGTAGGTTTCTACATTCTCCAGGGTGGTCAGGACTTTATTACCGAATCCATTCTGGGCACAGGCCTACCGGCCTACGGCATCCTGTTCCTGCTGATGGTGTTGTTGGTGGTCCTGGGCATGTTCCTGGACTGGGTCGGCATCCTGCTGCTGGCGGTGCCTATCTTTATCCCCATTGTGGAAGCCCTGGAGTTCCCGGGTCTGTTTGGCCTGCCGGGCGTGTCTGGTGACGACGTGGTGCTGTGGTTCGGGGTGTTGTATCTGGTGAATATGCAGATGTCGTTCCTGAGCCCGCCCTTCGGCTATGCGCTGTTCTATATCCGCGGCGTGTGCCCGCCGGAAATTTCCATGGGCACCATCTTCAAGTCATCCCTGGTGTTCCTGGCCATCCAGGCCCTGGGCGTATTCCTGTGCATTGTGTTCCCGGCCATCACTACCTGGCTGCCCAATCTCGCTTATGGCTAACCAAGAGGAGTAAATCGTTATGTTGACCATTCATCGTCTCGACCTGTCTGATGCACGCATCCTGATTGAGGGTGCGGCGGCCAAGGCCCGTGAAATCGGAGTGCCCATGTGCATCGCGGTGGTGGACGAGTCCGGCACGCTGATCGCCTTTGAGCGTATGGACGGGGGCAAAGTGACCAGTGTTACCATCGCACAGGACAAGGCATATACCGCTGCGGCCGCGCGCAAAGCGACCCATGACTACAATGCCGCCAATGTGCCGGGCAACCTCGCCTTCGGTATACATACTGAAGTGGGCGGTCGCCTGAGCACGGTAGGCGGTGGCCTGCCGGTGATGGTAGACGGTGAAGTGGTCGGCGGTATCGGTCTCAGCTCGGGCACTCCACAACAGGACATGGACTGTGCCCAGGCTGGCATCGACCATTTTGAAAGCAAACGCCAGTAACCGGTGCCTCTTATGAATACTCAATCCCGTATCAGCAAATCCCGGCTGGCGGAGCAGTTCCGGGCCTTTATTGACCCGGACTTCGTCATCACCGATGACGAAACCCTGAAACCTTATGAGTGCGATGGCCTGGCCATGTACCGGGAAATGCCCATGCTGGTGGTGCTCCCGGAAACCGTGGAACAGGTGCAGCGGGTCATGCGCATTTGCCACCAACACGGTGTGCCGGTGGTGGCCCGTGGTGCCGGTACCGGTTTGTGTGCCGGTGCCATGCCGCATAAGGAAGGGGTTGTGCTTTCGCTGGCCAAGTTCAACCGGATTCTGAACATTGATCCGATTGGTCGCACCGCACGCCTGCAGCCGGGTGTCCGTAACCTGGCGATCAGTGAAGAAGCCGCACAGTATGGTCTCTATTACGGTCCGGATCCTTCTTCTCAGATCGCCTGCACCATTGGCGGCAACGTGGCCGAAAACTCCGGTGGCGTGCACTGCCTGAAGTACGGCCTGACCGTGCACAACATCCTCAGTGTGGAAATGATCACCGCCGAGGGTGACCGGGTAACGGTCGGCAGCGATGGCCTGGACAGCTACGGTATGGATCTGCTGGCGCTGCTCACCGGCTCTGAAGGACTGCTGGGCGTGGTCACCGAGGTGAAGGTGAAACTGCTGCCCAGGCCGGAAGTGGCACAGGTGATCATGGCGGGCTTCGACAGCATCGAGAAAGCGGGCGACGCGGTGGGTGGCGTGATTTCCCACGGCATCATCCCCGGTGGCCTGGAAATGATGGATGGTCATGCCATTGTCGCGGCCGATGACTTCTGCGGTGCCGGGTATCCCCGGGATGCCAAGGCCCTGCTGCTGTGTGAAGTGGACGGCACCGAAGAGGAAGTGCACGAACACATCGCAGAGGCCGAAGCGCTGTTCGGTAAGCTGGGCGCGACCTCCATTCGCACCTCACAGAGCGAGGAAGAGCGGGCTCTGCTGTGGAAAGGGCGCAAGTCGGCCTTCCCGGCGGTGGGGCGGATCTCGCCGGATTATTACTGCATGGATGGCACCATTCCGCGTCGCTATCTGGCCAAGGTATTGCTGGAAATGGAAAAGATGTCAGAAGAGTTCGGCCTGCGGGTGGCGAACGTGTTTCATGCGGGCGATGGCAACCTGCACCCGCTGATCCTGTTTGATGCCAACGTGCCAGGCGAATTTGAGCGCACCGAGGCGTTCGGCAGCAAGATCCTGGAACTCTGTGTGGAGGTGGGTGGCTGCATCACCGGTGAGCATGGCGTGGGCGTGGAGAAAATTCGCCAGATGGCGGTGCAGTTCAATGATGACGAGCTGCAGCAGTTCCACGATGTGAAAGCGGCCTTCGACCCCACCGGAATTCTGAACCCGGGCAAAGGGGTGCCCACCCTGAAATTCTGTCAGGAATACCGCTCCATCGAGCACAAGCAACACAAGCACGAAGAGGCGGACACTGCCCATGGCTGATCAGATCCAAACGATACAGGAGCAGGTGCTCAAGGCCCGCAGTAACGGGCAGAAACTCAACATTGTCGGCGGCGGCAGCAAGTCCTTTATGGGGCGCCAGAGCGATGCTGATGCCAGCATTCTGAGCCTGGCCGAGCACACTGGTGTGGTGGAATACCATCCGGTAGAGCTGGTGCTGACGGTACGTGCCGGTACCACCCTGAAAGAAATTGAAGCGGTGCTGGCGGAGCAGGGCCAGTGTCTGCACTTTGAGCCGCCGCATTTTGGCCGCGCATCCACCATCGGCGGCACAATGGCCTGCAACCTGTCCGGCCCGGCCAGACCCTGGGCGGGATCGGTGAGGGATCAGGTGCTGGGTATTCGCCTGCTGAACGGCAAGGGCGAACACCTGCGTTTTGGTGGCCAGGTGATGAAAAACGTGGCGGGATATGACGTTTCCCGTTTGCAGGCCGGCGCCATGGGAACGCTCGGGGTGATCACCGAAATCAGTCTGAAAGTCATGCCGAAGCCGGCGGCCACCGTTACCCTGGTGCGGGAGATGGCCATGGACGAGGTGGTGGAATACATGAACCGCCGTGCCGGTGAGCCCAAACCCATCACCGGTGCCTGCTGGGTCGATGGCAAGGTGTACCTGCGCCTGGCCGGTGCAAAATCAGCGGTTGAGGCGACCGCCGAGAAGTGGGGTGGCGAGGTTATGGCTGAGGGTGACCAGTTCTGGCGAGAGGTTCAGGACATGCGGCACGGCTTCTTTGACGATCCGGAAGCACCTCTCTGGCGGTTCTCCCTGGATTCCACCGCCAGAACGCCGAAGCTGGACGGCCCCTGGATGATCGACTGGGTTGGCTCCCAGCGATGGTATCGCGGCCAGGCCTCACTCAGCGATCTGGAGCCACTGGCTCGCGCTGCCGGTGGTCAGGTCAGCCTGTTCCGGGGTGGTGATCGCACTGCCGAAGTGATGCAAAGCCAACCCGAGGCGTTGAAAACCATCCAGCGCCGCGTGAAACACTCGTTCGATCCCGACGGCATTTTCAATCCTGGCCGTCTCTATAGCTGGTTGTAATTATGCAAACGAATCTGGTTCAACAATTTGCCAATGATCCCGAAGGTCAGGAAGCGGAGGAGATCCTCAGGGCCTGTGTGCATTGCGGTTTCTGCACCGCAACCTGCCCAACCTACCAGGAACTGAACGACGAGCGGGACGGGCCCCGTGGCCGCATCTATCTGATGAAGATGTTCCTGGAAGGCGGCGAAGTGACCGAGAAAACCCGTGAACATCTCGACCGCTGCCTGACGTGTCGAAGCTGTGAAACCACCTGTCCCTCCGGCGTGAAATATGGCCGTCTGGTGGATATCAGCCGTGGTTTGATGGAGAAAGAGCTGCCGCGTAAGCCGCAGGAAAAATGGCTGCGCTGGGCGCTGACCCGCTTCCTGCCGGATCGCCGGCTGTTCGGGTTGATGCTGCGTCTGGGCCAGGCCTTCCGGCCGGTCCTGCCGGAAAAACTGCGCACCAAGGTGCCGCCCCGCCGGCACGCAAGCCCCTGGCCCTCGTCGAGCCACAGCCGTGTGGTTCTGGCCCTGGCCGGCTGTGTTCAGCCGTCGGCTGCGCCCAATACCAACGCTGCCGCCGCCCGGGTGCTGGACAAGCTCGGCGTGACCATGGTGGAAGCCCCCGAGGCCGGATGCTGTGGCGCGGTGAACTACCATCTTTCCGAACATGAGCGCGGTCTGGAACAGATGCGCCGCAACATCGATGCCTGGTGGCCCGCCATTGAAGCCGGAGCCGAGGCCATCATCATGACCGCGTCAGGTTGTGGTGCCATGGTCCAGGATTACGGCCATCTGCTGAAAGATGATCCGGTCTACGCCAACAAGGCAAGGAAGGTCAGCGAGCTGTGCACTGATCTCGGGGCGTTCCTGTTGAAGGAAGACCTGGAGCCTCTGAAGGCCAGTGCCCAGGCTGGCAAGGTGGCGTTCCACTGTCCGTGTACCCTGCAGCACGCCATGAAACAGAATGGAGTAGTGGAGCAGGTGCTCACCAAAGCGGGAATCGACCTGGCGGCCACCAAAGACAAGCACCTGTGCTGTGGCTCGGCGGGTACCTATTCCATTACCCAGCCGGAGATGAGCCAGAAGCTGCTGGATAACAAGCTCAAGGCGTTGACGGTGGAGAACCCGGTGCGGATTGTCACGGCCAACATTGGCTGCCAGTTGCACCTGGAGAGCAAAGCAGACGTGCCGGTGAACCACTGGATCGAGTTGCTGGACCGCTGACCCGTTCCTGAAAGTGGCGCTGGTTTTCGGTATAGTCCCCAGCGCCTGTCCCGCTGCCGTGATGGCAGCGGGAATGTTGCGATAACTCTTTCACAGGATGTGATCCCATGCCAAGGAGACTGGCCCTGAGCCTGCTTTTCGTTGCCGCGGCAGCGCCCGTCACTGCCGAAATCTACCGTTGGACCGATGCCAACGGGTCCATTCACTTTTCCGATACGCCTCCCAGGCAGCTGCGACATTCCAGTGTTTCGGTGAAACCACCGGTGACCGTCCCCATGGGCGAAAACATCCGCCAGGCTGACCGAGTGCGGCAAAGCCGGGCCGAGGTGAGTCGCCTGCTGGCCCCCGGCAGCACGGATCGCTACGCCCAGGCCAGAGAGGCGAAAAAGCAGGCGGCACAGTGCGAGAAATATCGGAAGCAGCTGGACCGGATTCAGGGCCAGTTGCGAGCCGGCTACAGCAATGATCGAGGCAATGGCCTGCGCCAGAAACGACGCAAGCTCAGTCAGCTTTATAGCCGGGAGTGCGTGCTCGATTAGGCCTGAGTAGCTGAGTTCTGCCCGGGCTTCGGAAACCGCGCATTGTGGTTTCTCCTTGATTATTGTTAGCTATCTACCTAGTCAGCGGAGGTAGCCCTTGTCTCATTTTCAGCTCGCGTTATTACTTGGTATGACCGTCGCCCTGGGGCCTCTGGCTCTGGATGCGTATTTGCCAGCGTTCCCCGATATTGCCGACGGATTTGGTATTCCCCACGCGGATGTGGGCCTGACTCTGAGTGCCTATGTCGCCACCCTTGGTCTCGCCCAGCTGGTGGGCGGGCCTTTGTCGGATCGCTATGGTCGCAAGCTGATACTTTTCGTTGGACTGACCATTTTCGCCATTGCCGCGATGATGATTGCTGGTGCTGATACCCTGGCGGAGTTGGTGGGCTGGCGGATCGTGCAGGGCATCGGCGGTGCTTTCTGTGCGGTCTCGGTGCCGGCGATTGTCCGGGACCAGGTGGGCGGACAGGAAGCCGCGCGCCTGTTCGGCCTGATTGGCCTGATCATGTTTATTGCCCCGGCTGCGGCACCTTCACTCGGTGCGTTGATGCTCGCGCTCGGCGATTGGCACTGGATCTTCGTATTTCTGGCCGGCTACGCGCTCTTGCTGGCGGTCGTGCTGCAAATTGCCCTGTTTCCCAGGTTGAAACCCAGGCCCCAGGCCACGACGCCGGTGAAAACTCTGGTGACCAACTACCTGCTGGTGCTTCGCCACAGCACAACCATGCGCTTTATCGGTATTCAGGTGATGTGCTTCAGCACCATGCTGCTGTTCATTACCCACTCGTCGTTTATCTACCAGGAGTGGTTCGGTCTGTCGAACGCCAGTTTCTCCATGCTGTTCGCGGCCAATATCGGATTGATGGCGGTGCTGAATCTGGTCAACCGGCCGCTGTTGCGACGTTTCCCATCGGTAATCCTGTTGCGGGTACAGGTCATGCTGCAGTTCCTGATGCTGGTCGGGCTGGTTACCGTGGTAATTCTGGACGGCCCGTTCTGGGCGGTGGCGTTGTTCATCATTGGCGCCATTGGCTGTCAGGGCGGGATCGTGCCTAACAACATGGCCAATGCGCTGGAGTTCTTTCCGCATCTGGGCGGAACCGCCGCCGCTATGCTGGGCGCCTCTCAATTCACCCTGGCCGGAGGGATCAGTGCGCTGTCATCGGCCTTCGGAGGTGATGCGCTGCTGCCCATCGTGCTGAGCATGCTGGCCTGCTCGGCTGGTGCGGTGGTGCTGGCGGCCGGAGCGCCAGCCGCTATTGCCCGGGAAAAGGCCAGGGCCGAAGCCCAGGCCTGATACCGCTCAGGGATTGCGGCGCACGTTGACCAGTAACGGGCTACCGGTGGCCGGGTCGTGAATCAGATCGCAGCTGACGCCGTAGAGTTCCTGCACCAGCTCCGGTGAGACAATCTCCGCCGGAGCGCCCTCCTCAATAATGGTTCCATTTTTCATGGCCACCATATGGTCCGCATAGCGACAGGCACTGGCCAGGTCGTGCACCACCATGGCGATGGTCTTGCCTTGTCCGCTCAGCGCCCGGATTAACTCAAACACCTCAATCTGGTGACCCAGATCCAGAGCCGACGTGGGCTCATCCAGCAGCAACAGCGGCGTTTGCTGGGCCACCGCCATGGCAATCCAGGCCCGCTGTCGTTGCCCGCCAGAGAGGGTGTCCAGTGCACGGTCAGCCAATCCGGCAACATCGGCGGCCTGTATCGCCTGATCGAAGGCCCGTTGGTCTTCTTTCGACCACTGTGTCATCCAGCCCTGATGAGGCTGGCGGCCAAAGCGTACCAGGTCGGCAACGGTGAGACCTTCCGGGGCGGTGTTGTCCTGGGGTAGCAGGGCCAGTTTCCGGGCGACTTCTTTGGACGGCAGGCGATGGATATCCTTGCCGTCAAGAAGCACCGAGCCGCCCTTGGGCGTATGAATCCGGGCCAGACCATTCAGCAAGGTGGATTTTCCGCAGCCGTTGGGGCCCACGATGGCGGTGACCTGGGCCGTTGGCAGATGAAGGCTCAGATTCTCCGCTACCACAAACTGACGGTGCGCCAGGGTGATGTCGTCGGCGGCAAGGGTCGCGGTTTGGGGTTGGCTCATGTCAGGCTCCGTGGCGAAGGTCTCAGCAGTATCCAGAGCAGGTAAGGGCTGCCGACGATGGCGGTAATGATGCCTACCGGAATTTCCAGCGGCGCAAACAGCGTGCGGCCTAACAGGTCGGCAATCAGCATGAAGCTGGCGCCCGCCAGGGCCGCAGCCGTGAGCGGAACCTTGCCCGGGCGGCACAGGGCCCGGGCAAGCTCCGGCGCCAGCAGGGCAATCAGGCCAACCGGCCCGCAGACCGATACTGCCAGGCCCGTGAGCATCACCGACAAACCCAGGCCGATTATGCGGGTGGCTTTCAGTCGGGTGCCCAGGGCAATGGCCACCGCATCCGTGAACTGCAAGGTATTGAGGGCCCGGCTGAGACTCATAAGAACCAGGTAGCCGGCCGCAAGGCCCATTCCGAGTACCAGCACACTCTGGCCGGAACGGGCATTCAGACTGCCCACGGTCCAGGGATAGGCCGCATTGGCGGCATCAATCGCCACCCGACTGAGCATTACCTGGGTAACAGCGCCCGCGATGGCGCCAATGCCAATTCCGGCGACGATAAAGCGATAGCCGCGGGTACCATTGGCGCCCGCCAGACCAAAGGCGATCGCCGTGGCGGCTGCCGCTCCGGCCAGAGCCATGGCTGATGGCGCCAGCGATAGCCCCACACCCACTACCGACGCGACGGCAAAGGCGGTAGCCGCGTTATCGATGCCGATAATGCCCGGTGTCGCCAGACGGTTACGGGCCAGGGTCTGCATCAGGCATCCGGCCATGGCCAGCGCCGCGCCACTCAGTAGTCCCGCAATTACCCGGCTCAGACGAAGCTCGTTGATCACGAAATCGGTTATTGGGTCTGCGTTACCGGCTAATGCCCTGAGGGTATCGAACAGGGAAACCTGCACGGTACCGGTGGCCAGCGAGATGATGGTTGCCAGGACTAACAGCCCGAGCAGGGCGGTATTAACCAGAGCGTTACGTTTGTCCGGCATGGCGAATCCTGCGGTCATAGCGAAGGCATCCGGCCGGCCCGGACAATGGCCAGCAGCACCGGAGCGCCAATCAGAGCGGTAACCACCCCCAGAGGCATTTCGGCGGGCGCGGCAATCAACCGGGAAACCACGTCGGCACCCAATACCACGGCAGGGCCAACAGGCACACACAGCCAGAGGGTCTTGCGGATATCCGGGCCAGAAAAGGCCCGGGCAATAAACGGCACCACCAGCCCCACAAAGATCAGCGGCCCGGCCAGGGCCGTTGCCGAGCCCACCAGAAGAGCAACCGTGAGGGTGATCAGGAAACGGATTCGCCCCGGGTGATGTCCCAGCCCAACGGCCGCCTTTTCGCCCAGGGCCATGGCTGCCAGTGGTCGTGCCACGGTAGCCATCAGAACCAGCGCGAGTGTGATGGAAGGAAGCGTTGCCCAAAGTATGGATAAGGGTTTGCCGGCCACGCTGCCGGTAATCCAGAAGCGAATCTCATCGGCGGCTCGCTGGTCTATCAACATCAACATGGAGGTCAGCGCCAGCAGCAGTCCGGTCAGGGTGGCCCCGGCCAATACCAGGCGCACAGGATCATTGCCCAGCCCCTGCACCCGGGTGGCGGCGATCACCAGGGCGCAGCCGGCCAGCGCCCCGAGCTGGGCGACCAGAGTGGTGAGTGTGGCTGTGGTGGCTCCCAAGAGGATGGCCAGGGCCACTGCAAAGCCACTGCCAGCGCTGACGCCCAGCAAGCCAGGCTCGGCGAGCGGATTGCGGGTCATGGACTGGAGCAGGGCACCAGCCAGGCCCAGTGCGAGGCCGGTGACCAGGGCAATGATGGTGCGGGGTAGCCGAAGTTCGGTGACCACAAACCAGGCTTCCTCAGTGCCATTGGCCATCAGCGCCGCAATGGCATCGCTGGCAGACACCGGGCCGGCGCCATAGAGCAGGCTGGCCAGTACCACCAGCAACAATAAAAATCCCGCAGCCAGAAGCGGCGGGAAAAAAGCGCGAGACGCAACCACGCTAGTCGGGGATAGAGCGTTTAACATTGGGCGCTTCAGGGCTGAATGGCCGTGACCGCAGCTTCGATGTCATCAAGAATGGCCAGTACCGCCAGAGGTCCGGTAGCGCTGGTCCAGAGTTGCCCGCTGACGGTGATCACCCGGTCGTGTTCAACCGCATCCAGGCGGGCAAAGGCCGGGGATTGGCGGGCTGCCTCCAGTGCTTTATCGCCATCTGCATTCAGTGTCGCCAGGAATACCCAGCTTTGATCCATGCTGGACAGGTTCTCCAGGCTCAGTGGTTCGCTATGGGGGCGACCTTCTTTAACCAGATCATTGTCATCTATCCGGAAGCCTACTGCCTGAAGAATCGAGGCCGAGAACAGGCCTTCCGCCATCACCAGGGGGCCCTGGGGCATCCAGCGAACCAGGGTGGCATCTCGCTGGGCTTCCGGGATGCGGGCCTCCACAAGGGCGGCAACTTCGGCAATGCGTGATTCGACTTGGGCAATCACCTGCTCAGCGGCTTCTTCCCGCCCCAGGGCTTTGGCGAACAGGCGGGTTTCCCGTTCCCAGCTGTCTGATTGGAACATGGGAACATCTGACACGATCACCGGCGCAATCCGCGACAGCAACTGGTATTGCTGCTCATTGGTGCGTGGCGCCGCCAGAATCAGATCGGGCCGGACGGAGATAACCGCTTCAATATTGGTTTCGGCCGGAGCGCCCACAATAGCGATATCACCCGCCCGGGACTTGATGTAATCGGCAACGTCGCTGCCGCCACGGGTAATCACTGCGCCCACTGGGTTGGCATCTACGGCCAGTGTCGTGTCCAGGGCACCCTCATACAGTGTGACTACTCGCTCTGGCTGGCCGTTGACCGTTACCGGGCCATAGGCCGTTTCCACAGACCGGGTATCCGCGAGACTGGCACCCACGCCCATGGCGGAGAGAGCCAGTACGGCAATGGAACGGAGAAGCGTCTGTTTAGGGGGGTGAGTGCGGCATGTCATGGTCAGTGCGCTCCGGCAGCGGGGTGTTAGATAGCTTGCAAATTTTAATGGAAAATAATGATAATGGTTCTCGTTAAGGTTTTAAAGTGATAAATTGGAACGGTCAGTTGCAAATAATGGAACCAAATCATGTATGACTTGCAGGAGCTGGAGGCCTTTGTGTCCGTGGTGCGTACTGGCAGCCTGACCGCCAGTACCCTGGATCTGGGACTACCCAAGTCCACTCTCAGCCGCCGGATTCGGCAACTGGAGGAGAATGTGGGGCAGCCACTGCTGTTGAGGCAATCCCGGAAGATCGTGCCGAACGATGCCGGGCGTGTGTTCTACCGCTATTGCAACGACATTCTCGAGTTGGTGGTGCAGGGGCGGGAGGCACTGGACGAACTCAAAGCCGAGGTAACCGGCAAGCTGGAATTGCGTTGTCACGAATCTTTTGTGCGTGGCTGGTTTTCCGGGGTGGTTGAGTCCTTTATGGCTGACCATGACGACCTTCGTGTTGCGATTCACACCCAGAGGAACCTGCCGGAAGCGGTCGAGGACGGTGTGTGTATCTGGCTGGGCGAGGCCGGTGAGACAGCGCTGCGCCACGAGGTGCTCGGTGTGCTCAAACAGGGTATTTTCGGTAGCCCGGCCTATTTCCGGCAGCACGGCAAGCCGGCTTCACCGGGAGAGCTTGCCCATCATCCCTGGGTGGATCTGCTGGGTATGGCAGACACCGGGGTGATACTGCATCACTCCCGCCAGGGCAATTTTCCGCTGTCGCTACCGGATCGCCGGTTTACCGTGGATCAGTTCAATGTACAGGGTGACGCCATTGCAGCGGGCCGCGGCCTGGGGTTGATGCCGGCCTGGCTGGTAGAGCGCCGGCTGACGGCTCACCCCGGTAGCTTTCAGTCCTGTTTACCGGACTGGTATGGACCCGACCTGCCAGTAACCTTGCTTTATCCTCATGGTGTTCTTCCCCGTCGGGTGCGGGCCTTTATTGCTCATTTACGAAGCTGTATCCCGGAGGAATGGACGGGGGGTGCTGGAACTGCCACACAGGCTGTTCCGAAAAGCGGAACGCATCATTCCAACACCTGAACCCTTGCGTTGTGTTAATGTTCACGCCACTGATAATGATTCGCAAATGCGAAAACTGATACATCGTGAACGTTGCACAACACAAGGAGTTATTCATGCGCCGTCGTTTTCCTTTGCTGGCGTCAGCAGTTGCCCTGGCCAGTGCCAGCACCGCGAGCCTGGCCCAGACTGAGCCCGTTGAGCTGGGTGAAATTGTGGTGACTGCGGCTGGTTTCGAGCAGAACATCTCGGATGCGCCTGCCAGTATTTCGGTGATCTCTGGCGAGGAGCTGGCGAAGAAGTCCTACAAGAGTATTGTCGATGCGGTGAATAGCATCCCGGGAGTGTACGTAACCGGTGGCGGTGGTGCGCAGGACATCAGCATTCGGGGGATGCATGACAGTTACACGCTTTATCTGGTCGACGGCCGGCCGGTCTCAGCGGGGCGTTCGGTAAACACCAACGGCCAGGACGGTGGCAAGCAGATTGCTCTGCCGCCCATTTCCATGATCGAGCGGGTTGAAGTCATCCGTGGCCCGATGTCGTCGCTGTACGGTTCTGAAGCCATGGGCGGCGTCATCAACATCATCACCCGCAAAAACCGTGGTGAATGGGCGGGCACTATCTCATCCGAGTACACCAAATCCCTGAACGATGTCAGCAACGACAGCCGGCAGACCAGCCTGTTTGCCGGCGGCGCACTGGTGGAGGATCTGCTCAGTGCCGAAGTGAATGCCGCCTGGGGGGGTGACGATGAGAGCGATTTTGCCGGTGCCGATGACTCCGCACGCAGTACCCCGGAAAGCAAGCGCAAGCAGGGTGGCGCCAAGCTGATTCTGACTCCGGATAGTCGCAACGAATTTGCCCTGAGTTACGACAGCTCCCGTCTGGAAGAGACCAGCACACCCGGCAAGAGTGTCGCAGAGGATGAAACCGGCTCAAACTACATCTACGACAAAGATGTATACGTGCTGTCTCACGCCGGCAACTATGGCGATTGGTTGACCCGGAGCTTTATCCAGCACGACCTGTCCGAGCGGGTACAGGATCAGACCAAGAAAGAGAAAGTATCCATGCTGGATACCCAGGCTACACGGTTCTGGGGCGACCATGTGCTGACAGTGGGTGGCCAGTACAAGAAGGAAAAGCTGACCGACGAAACCAATGGTTTGCTGACATCCAACATTCCAGGCGCCGTACGCAGTGTTGATCGCTGGATCGCTGCGGTGTACTCAGAAGTGGAGTGGGGGCTGACCGAGAAGTTGTCGGTGACCACAGGGCTGCGCTACAACGACGATGAGCTGTTTGGTGGTGAGTTTTCACCAAGGGTTTACGCACTTTACGATCTGACGCCAGAGCTGACCCTCAAGGGTGGGGTGTCTACCGGGTATCGTCAGCCGGGTCTGGCCGATGTGACCGAAGGCTTCGGCCGCGGCACTGGCGGCGGTGGCTCACCTGCGCCGCATCCACGGGCATTGATCATCGGCAACCCGGAACTGGATCCGGAATCCAGTATCAGCTACGAGGCGGGTATGGTGTTTGATAGCCGGGCCATGGGACTGAACGCCAGCGTGATGCTGTTCCAGACCGATTTCAAAGACAAGATTGCCGAGGACCGGCTTTGTGAGTCTCCCAGTGGGGATCGCGATGACCCGGCCACCTGGACCTGCAGCTTTCAGGGCAACGACTACCTGTTCCTGAGTACCCGGGCCAACATCGACGAAGCCGAAATGCGAGGCGTCGAACTGACGCTGGATTACCGGCTGACCGACTCGGTCACTCTGAATTCCAGCTACACCTACACCGATTCTGAACAGAAGACCGGCGAGTACAAAGGCGAACCGCTGAACAAAATTCCTGAGCACATGGCTAACGCCAACCTGGACTGGCAAGCGAATAACCGGCTGAATCTTTGGTTCCAGGCCAACTATCGTGGTGAAACCAGCGATTACCTTGGCCGCCGTAGCATGTCAGATGGCACGCCGGGTTACACGCTGATGGATGCCGGCTTGCTTTATCAACTGACCGATTCTGCCCGGGTGACCGCGGGTCTGTACAACCTGGCTGATAAAGAAATCACCAATGATGACTATGGCGTGGTGCTGGATGGCCGTCGCCTGAACCTTGGCCTGGCGGTCGACTTCTGAGGATAGTAACCATGACTTCAATGAAACGGATTATGGCTTTTGCTCTGGCTGGCATGACCCTGACCGGATGCGCGACCACGACGGAAGTAACCGGCCCAACCGTGATCAGCTACGATCACGGTGCACTGGACACCTTGCTGGAGCTGGGTCTGGAAGAAAAGGTTGTGGCCATTCCGCACCAGAGCCTGCCGGATTACCTGGCGGACCTGGGCGCAAGGCTGCCGGATGCAGGTGGTCTCAAGACACCCGACCTGGCATTGGCCACTGACCTGAAACCAGGATTGGTACTGATGACCGGGCGCCAGGGGGCGGAAGCCCTTACGTCCTTTGCGAAGGTGGCTCCAGTACGTGATGTCACGCTGGAGGGGGATGGTCTTCAGGCAGCGGTGAATGACCGTGTGCTCAGCCTGGCTGGCTACTACGGCCTTGAAGAGGCGGCTGGCGCAGAGCTGGACGCGCTCTGGCAGCACGTCGAGGCGCAAAAGGCGACGTTGGCTGACGCAGGTACCGTTACCGTGGTGACCCATAATAACGGTAACTTTTCACTCCGGCAGGAAGCATTAGTCTACGAACTGTTGGCATTGACGCCAGCGGCTGTACCAGACAGTGTGCAGCCGGTGATGCGTGGAGAGCGTACCTTCTATCCGGTGACGGCCGACGTTCTCGCGCAAATGGCGCCGGATACCCTGCTGGTGGTTGATCGCAGCGCCGCGATCGGGGCTGAACCGCTGGCGCCGGAGACGTTGAAAGCTTCGTTGGCCGAGGCGGGTGTGTCTGCCGAAGTCGTGGTGCTTAACCCAGGCCTCTGGTACCTGTCCGGTGGCGGCTTGCAGAGCGTACGGCTGCAAGTGGACGAAGTGGTGAACGCGGTGCGGTAACTTCCGCGCAGCAGAATCTTAAGGCCTGCCGGCAAACGCCGACGGGCCTTTTTTGTTTGCGCCGCTTTGGTCAATAATGCTCGGCTATGAAACTGATCCTCAGCAGAAAAGGCTTCGACAGTTCCGCAGGTGGCTGTCCCAATCCGGTCTTCCCGGATGGCAGCTGCCTGGCGCTGCCCATTCCGGACGACCAGTCGCCCATTCGCTATAGCCAGGTCCGGCGCCACGGAGAAAGCATTGGTTCGCTGGTGTCGCAGCTTACCGGGCAGCAGGCGTTTTCCAGACGTGGTGCGCATCTGGATCCCGATGTTATCGAAAGTGCCTATCCCCGGCTGCCAGGCTGGCGCCCGGTGCTTGGCCAGCACAGTTCGGCCCAGGCGCACCTGGCCAATCATTGCATTGGTCCTGGTGATCTTTTTCTGTTTTTTGCGCTGTTCCGACCGGTGGAACGTTATCGTAAACGATGGCGCTTTGTGCCAGGTAGCCGACCGTTTCACGCTGTCTGGGGCTGGTTGCAGGTGGCAGACGTCTGGCCTCTGGGTGACGTGCCGTCAGTACCGGAGTGGGCGCGCTATCATCCACATCTGCATGGCGAGCGATCAGTACGGAACTGTCTCTATGTCAGCGGCGACAGGCTTCAGATTCCAGGCTTGCGTGAGGATTTGCCAGCTGCTGGAGCCGTGCAGGCTTTGTCAGACCAACACCGGCTGACCGCGCCCGGAGCTGCAAAGGTCACGGAGTGGCGATTGCCGGCAGCCTTCATGCCCCAACCTGGTAAGTCGTCCCTGAGTTATCACCACAATCCGGAACGCTGGCGCCTGGAGGATTCCGGGGAATACTGCCGCTTAAAGTGCGCGGCACGTGGTCAGGAGTTTGTCCTGGACCTGGAGCAGTATCCGGGAGTCAGTGAATGGTTGCTGACCCCGGGACTGCTCTCTTAAAAGGTGGTGCTTAGCAGGTAGGCCGTATAGCCCACGAAGATGGCCAGCAGCCCAACACCTTCCACACGATTGATACGCCCGGGCCCGCGAAATCCATAGCCTAGCACAAACAGGGCGAGGGTCAGGCCCACCATCACTGGAATATCCCTGATCAAGACTTCATTGGCCACCGCCATGGGGGCAATGGAGCCGGCAATACCGACCACGGCCAGGGTGTTGAACAGGTTGGAGCCCAGAATATTACCCAAAGCCAGATCATGCTCGCCCTTGCGGGCCGCAATGATTGAAGAGGCCAGTTCCGGCAGGGACGTGCCAATAGCCACAATGGTCAGGCCGATCACAAGGTCACTGACGCCAAAGCGAGTGGCTAGGTCGACCGCCCCCCAAACCAGAACGTGGGAGCTGATAATCAGCAGAACCAGCCCCACCACCAGCCAGAGAATCGCCTTGCGAATGGGCATGGGATGAGCGGCAAGCTCGGCATCCATTTCGGTGGCGAAGGCATCATCGGTTTTTCTCATGCCAGACCAGATGCTCCAGCCCAGTAACAGGGCAAACAGCACCAGCAGGCCGGCCGCATCCAGCCGGCTGAGTTCGCCATCAAACAGCAGCCAGGCCGCCGCCAGGGTAACCAGGGCCAGAATCGGCAGTTCCTTGCGCATCACCTGAGAGTGCACGGCAATCGGGGCGATCACGGCGGTGATACCCAGAATCAGGGCGATGTTGGTGATGTTGGAACCATAGGCATTACCCAGCGCCAGTCCCGGGTTGTCCTGAGAGGCCGCCAGCGCGGAAACCACCATCTCCGGTGCCGAGGTGCCAAAGCCAACCACCACCATACCGATCAGCAATGGTGGCATTCCGAAGTGGCCGGCCGCAGCGGCGGAGCCCTCAACAAAGCGGTCTGCACTCCAGACCAGAAGGGCAAGACCGGCAAGAATGGCGAGAGAAGCAATCAGCACGTTGTTGGCTCCCAGGTTGATGTCGGAGTATTTGACGGCAATCGCAGTGGCCGCACAATTACACAGAACTACCTATCAGCCAGTGGCAATTCAGGCTCTCTTGAAACTGGCCAGGGCCACCGCTGCGGTCACGAACAGGCCACCAAAAACCCGGTTCATTTGCCGCTGGCGCGCAGGGGTGGTCATGAACCGGAACAGCTGGCTGGCGAGAATGGCATAGCCTACCATCACCAGGATATCGACAAAGATCAGCGTGGCCCCCATGGTGGCCAGTTGAGGGCCGTGGGGCGCGCCCGCCACCAGAAACTGAGGGAACAGGGCAATCAGGAAGATGGTGGCCTTCGGGTTGGTGAGGTTTACCAGAGCTCCGTTCCAGAACTGTTGTCTTGGACTGAACGCGGAGAGGTCCGCCCGGGATGCTTCAATAGGTGGCTCCCTCCATTTCTGGATGCCGAGCCAGATAAGGTAAACCACGCCAATCCATTTGATCACTGCCAAAGCAGTATTGGAGGAGGCGACGATTGCGCCCAGCCCGGCGCCTACCAGCACGATCTGTGCGCCGTAACCGAATTGCTGACCGGCAATGGTGGGCAGAGATTTACGCACCCCGTAGCGAAGCCCGCTGCTCATGGAATTCACCGCGCCGGCGCCAGGCGAAATACTGATAAAAACAGCTGCGACCAGAAAGGTCAGCCAGACAGTGAGTGTCATTGCTTACGCTCTTGCTGAATCCGAAGATGTTATACTAGCCGCCACAAAACACCGGCCAGAAGAGGAGACTGTGACATGGCCAGAAAACGGGCGAAAGCCACGCAGCATAGTGCTGTGCAACGTGAATTGAGAACGCCAAAATACCAGATGCGTGTGGTTGAGGACAAAACCAAATACAAGCGCAGCCGGGACAAGACGGTTCGGTCGGAGGGCTTTCGCAAAGCCGCTTGAAAGTGGTTTTACGAAAGCCTTTCATACCCTCCTATCCCGGACAGTTAGTGCCAGTCGTCGCTTGCTGGTTGTCATAAAAGCTTCATGAATAGCCCCTGGGTCGCTGTTATCCTGTAGTGTTTACTGACATGGAACACGGCAGGAGCCGCACAGGATGAGAATCATCGCCTTCTACAGCCCCAAGGGCGGGGTTGGAAAGACCGCCGCTGCGGTCAACACCGCTTACCTGGCCAGCCGGGACAATCTGAGGACCTTGCTCTGGGATCTGGACCCACAGGGGGCCTCCAGTTTCTACCTTGCCGGAGCAGAGCCCGTGAAGGGCCGGAAACTCTCCAAACTGCTGGAGGGGAAATCGCCTATTGCCCGCTTTATTCACGAAGACGTTTATCCCAACCTGGATTTTATCCCCGCCCATTCCAGCTTTCGAAATTTCGACATCAAGCTCGAACAGGAGCACGATGGCAACGCGTTGAAAGACCTGTTGGCACCTTTGTCGGAAGACACCAGTCTGGTAATTCTGGATTGCCCGCCCACGTTATCCCGGCTTACCGAGCAGGTGCTGGATGTGGCTGACAAGGTGTATGTACCGGTGGTACCCACCTGGTTGTCCCTGAACAGCTGGGATCAGTTGAAAGACTTTGTAAAAGATAAAAAACTCGGTGTTAAGAAGCTGCGTCCGTTCTTTTCAATGGTGGATAGGCGTAAGAATCTGCATCGGGATGTGTTGGCAAGGGGAACGGAGCTGCTGACGAATCCGATGCCGGTCGCCGTTCCCTATGCCAGTGTGGTGGAACGAATGGGGGAGGAGGGGCAGCCTCTGGAACGATTGGCGCCTCGCAGTCCTGCAGCCGAGGAATACCGGAAAATATGGCAGGCGATTCAGGCCGATCTTGGTCTCAGCCGGAAACGAATGTTTCGCTAGTTTGTTCAGCCTTCAGGGAAGGTTGCTCACATGTACAACGTAGCTTTTACTAAGCCGATCATGCAGTAGCCGGCCGCGCAGAAACGCATTGACCAGCCAGATGCCTTTCCAGAGCAACGCGGTGGTCACAACGAATGTAAAAATGCGCCCCAGGCTGTGGCGTTTTGATAGCGGCATCAGTTCGCGATTGACCACTTTGAGCCCAAGCAGTTTTTTCCCGGGGGTGGCCTGCCAGCGTGACCCCTCGAAGAGCAGAGCCGCCAGTGGGTAAGTTGCCGGAGCTAAAATCCATAGAGGCAAGCCCGCTTTACCCGTAATGGCGGTTAACAGGAATTGGCCAATGGCCAGAGCAACTGCTATGGCAATCGTATCCAGTGCAAACGCCAAAGCCCGCATTCGGTAGCTCGCCACTGGGGTATCTTCAATCGGTGGTGGTGCCGCGGTGCTACGTCCGCCCCGGATAAACCGAAAGATTTTTTCGCCGGGAACGGGTTTGGCCGGATCAATATCCGTCTGTGGCGGCGGTTCGGTTTCAAGTGTGAGCTTTGTGTTTTCGAGGGACTCGGGCTTGTTGTCCGTGTTGTCGAAAAAAGGCTTGTTGTCTGGAGGAGGCTCATTGACCTGAAGTGGTTGCTGTCCCGCAGGCTGACCCGGGAATGGGTCAGCGTTTGGCGGTGGCGTGTTGCCAGAGTCATTCAGCGGTTGAAACAGTTTTGATGCCGCAGAGGGTTCTTCTGGCGTCTGTATCGGCTCTGACGGCGCCGGCTCACCAAACTTGGGAGCCGGGTGCTGGTTCTTTGGTTGTGCGCTGGCCAGAGCCTCTTTGTAGGCCTGATGCAGGCGCTGGAAGGCTTCAGGGTGTTCGTCGGGTCGGGTCTGTTTCAGAAGCCTGGCATAGGCTTTCTTGATGGCCCGGACATCGTCGGTAGATTCCAGCCCGAGCTCAGACCAGGGCCACATCAGAACCAGTGCTCGCTTTCCAGCTGATCCAGCATGTCTTTCATATAGGTCTGTGCTTCCTCTATCTCATGAGGAAGCTGCCGGTCCAGAGCGTAATGAAAGCGATCGAGCAATTTGCCAACAAACTCTCGCCGGTGGTCCAGACTCGATTCGTAGAGGCGTTCCGCCCTTGCCACGAGCATCCGGTTCTCTTCACCGTCCCGGGGATGGAACTTGAGCCCGGCGAGTTTAGCTCTGGCGGCCTCTTTTTCAGCGTCACTGAGAGCTCCCGGGGCACGTTCTATAACCAGTTGTTTGTTCACTCCGGTGGAGACCACTGTAACATCCACTTCCAGAATGCCGTTGGCATCGTAGCTGTAACGCACATCCACAGCTTCAACGCCTTTGGGGCCTTTTGGTACCCGGACCTTTATCTCACCCAGGAATATGTTCTTGTTTATGTTCGGGCTTTCGCCCTGGTAGACCTTAACACCCACCACCGACTGGTTGTGGCTTGCCGTATAGAGTCTTCGAACGATACTGATTGGAACCACGCAGTTGCGTTCAATGATCGGAAAGTAGCTGAGTTCATCGACATAGGGTTCATTGAAGGCAGCCGTA
The DNA here is from genome assembly GCF_042763285.1 of Marinobacter sp. LM1. NCBI lineage: Bacteria > Pseudomonadati > Pseudomonadota > Gammaproteobacteria > Pseudomonadales > Marinobacteraceae > Marinobacter > Marinobacter sp. LM1. The sequence goes on along the minus strand of NZ_CP114373.1, from coordinate 3,623,989 downwards.
CCCAATGTGAACGGGCAGACATCGGTCAGCACGATATCGTCCAGGGCTTCGTCCCGCATTACCAGTCCGGCCTGGATGGTGGCGCCCATGGCAACCACAGTATCCGGATCAATATGGCAGGAGGGCAGTCTGCCGAACATACGCCCGACCATGGCGCGGAAAGGAGCCAGCCGGGTTGACCCGCCCACCAGGATGACATCGTCTATGCTGGCTACGGGTATCTTTGCATCACGCAGTGTTCTTTCGATAGGTGCCTTGGCGCGTAGCAAAAGTGGGGTGCAGATTTCGATAAACCAGTCCTGGGTTACTTCGAATTCCACCGTTTTCTTCCCAAGCGTCAGTGTGAGCGTTTGGCCCGGCCCCAGCTTGCGTTTCGCACCCTCCATCTGGAGATACAGGTTCTGCAGATCAAGGGGTGGAATAGCTTCCTGGGACAGGCCGTTGCGCGCCAGCACATCCGCCACCATGACGTCGACAAAATCCTCGCCACCCAAGTGGTTATCACCGGCGCTGGCATGAACTTCCATAACACCGTCAAAATATTCGAGCAGGGAGACGTCGAAGGTGCCGCCACCAAAATCCAGAATCAGGAACATGCCTTCCTGCTTTTCATGCAGACCATAGGCAATCGCGGCGGCTGTGGGCTCGTTAATCAGGCGCTCCACCTTCAGGCCGGCAAGCTCTGCGGCTTGTCGGGTTGCCTGGCGTTGGTTGTCGCTGAAGTAGGCAGGAACACTGATGACGGCGCTGGATACCGGTTCTCCGAGAAAGGCCTCCGCGTCTTCTTTCAGAGACCTTAGAACCAGCGAAGACAGTTCCGTCGCGTTGAACCCCATGCGGCCAAGAAAAACGGTATGGTCCGTACCCATCAGTCGTTTGAACGTGGCCACGGTACGATCGCTGTGATTGATCAGACGTTGCCTGGCGCCCCGGCCGACAAGCAATTCGTTGTTGGTGTCAAGGCTGACCACGGAGGGTGTCAGGATTTCGCCAAGGCGATTGGGAATTAGTTTTACGCCGTCTTTCGTCCAGACGCCGCAGGCACTGTTGGTGGTGCCAAGGTCGATACCAATGGTTGTCATTGTACGTCCATGTTCCTTTATAGTGGGCTGCCGAATTCAAATCGGCAGGCTGTGCGCTCGCTGTATCCATCAGGCCGAGCGTGGCAAGGACTGGAAAATTATCGAATCTACAGGCGGATGACAACCTGTTACTGACATAACGGAGAACGGATGGGCACTCTGAATACTTTGCAAATCGACACCGGCGACAACCCGCAAACCACCATAATCTGGCTGCACGGTCTTGGCGCCAGCGGTCACGACTTCGAGCCGGTGGTTCCGGAGTTCCGGTTCTCGCGGGAGCAGCCCGTCCGTTTCATTTTTCCCCATGCACCGGAGCTGCCAGTTACCATCAATGGCGGAATGGTGATGCCTGCCTGGTACGACATTCTTGCCATGGACGTCGATCGTAAGGTTGATGCCGAACAGCTTCGCGCGTCCGCAGCCATGGTGGCAGAGCTGATCCGGGCCGAGCAGGAGCGGGGCGTTGCCAGTGAAAACATTATCCTGGGTGGATTCTCCCAGGGCGGTGCGGTGGCCTATGAACTGGCTCTCAGCTATCCGGAACGTCTTGGTGGCCTGTTTGCGCTGTCTACTTACTTTGCCACGGCTGATACCATTGAGCTGAGCGAAGCCAACCGCAAGTTGCCGGTATTTATCGGCCATGGTCGCTTCGACCCTATCGTGGCCGATACACTTGGCCAGGCGGCACTTCGGAAACTTCAGGATCTCGGGTACGAGCCGGAGTATCAAAGCTATGGAATGGAACATAGCCTGTGCCTTGAAGAGGTAAGAGACCTGGACGCTTTCCTGTCTCGTTTGACCTCGGGAGACCGCTAACTCGGACGGGGACTCATCTTCCCCGTTCTATTCGCTGGCGGACTGGTCGGAGCTGTCCGATTCCGAACGACCTCTGCATTTGGGCTGAAGCTCTTCCTCAAGCCAGCGGCGTACCTCGTTGCGGTCTCTGCGCCGGTTTAGCTGCTCGCTGTGAATGTTGTGCGGGAATATTTTGGGTCTGCCATCGTGGCGCAAAGTGAAGCTCCGGCGCACACCTACGGGGTAGGTGCTGGGGCCGTGAATCACGGCTGCCCGAAGTTCAAATCCTGTAATGTCCTCGAAAAGATAGTCGCTGTCTTCGTCCTCGCTGTTCTTGCCGAGAATCACATTCCGGAACGAGCCCAGAACCAGGTAGCCACCGGAAGGCACCGGGCCTTGCCGCAGAGCATGCTGTACGTTGGAGTCATCCGGTGCGACGCTCTCGTATTGCGTAACCGTCAGGGTTTTCTCTTGCCCAGCCCGGGTATGCACCACAACCTGTACACACTGAATATGCACCGTTTCCTGCCCCATGTTCACCAGCAAACACAGTGCATCCGGGTTCTCGTTCTGGGCATGGTGGATGACCAGATAGGGGCGGTTATTTCGTTTGTATTGCAGGAAAAACAGCTGAAAGTAGACGATCCAGACAACCGCCATTATGGCGCTGCTGATCGGGCTGACGTAGTCCATTGGGGTAGCCTCCGGTTCCTGTTTTCGGAACTAACATAGCAGCCAGCCGGTCCAGGGTTCAAAGACATGGATTGTGACAGTCTGCTGAACACGGAAACGGTCTTGAGGTGTGTCAACGCAGCGACACAAATCCTGCCTACACTGGCCGTGACGGATCGAAACCGGTCCCCTGCCTGAATGCCCGAAGAGGTTTTGCCATGAACTCACATCTGCTCGATATCGCACTTCCCGGAAACCCGAACCTGAAGCTTCAAGAAGTCGCTCCTGACAGTGATGATGAACGCATTACCCACGAGAAGAACACCTCCTTTGAAATGATTGCCGAAGATGGCCAGGTGGTCGGTTACGTTAAGACCTGGCATGAATCCGACGGCTATTCTGGCTATGTTCAGTTTGATTCCGAGGGAAATGTTCTGGACTGGAAGGTGCTCCGGGATCGTCAGTAAAACTGAACAATTACTGCAGAAGCTTGTGTTATCTATCGCCTGGCGCTGAGGCTAGACTGATCAAGACTACATAACGGCGTGAACCGGTATTGCTGTACGGTTTGCGTTGGTGGATCTGTTTATTCAGCAAAAGGAAACCTGCCATGTCCCTCAAGTTACAGACAATCATCTGCAGTACTCGCCCCGGCCGTGTAGGCCCCGCCATCGCTGAGTGGTTCAACGGTTTTGCCAACGAACAGGGTGCTTTTAACAGTGAGCTGGTGGATCTGGCGGATTTTAACTTGCCGGTTTATGACGAGCCCAATCACCCGCGTCAGCAGCAGTATCAGCACGAGCACACGAAAAACTGGTCGGAGAGTGTGTCCGGCGCAGACGCCTACGTGTTCGTGCTTCCGGAGTACAACTTCTGCCCGCCGCCTTCCTTCATCAACGCGATCAACTACGTGTACAACGAGTGGAATTATAAACCGTGTGCCTTTGTCAGCTATGGCGGCGTCTCTGGCGGGCTTAGGTCTGCCCAGATGGCAAAACAACTGGTGACCACCGTTAAAATGATGCCCATGGTGGAGGGCGTGATGGTGCAGATGCCCTGGGAACTTCTGGACGAAAATCGCAAGTTCCAGGCGGCCGAGCATCATACTGGATCGGCCTCGACCATGCTGACGGAGCTGGCCAAGTGGGCCGAGGGAATGAAGGCCATGCGCTAACTCACCGGGCGCTCTGATTTCCGATCATTATTTGCCACAATTCAAGCATAAAGCTTTCGGGATTCTACCTCCGTGGGTCGTTTATGGTGAACGCATACCTAACGAAAACGGAGGTGAACCATGAGCACAGTAGAGCTTATCGAACAGTGGCTGGAGAAGTGCGATCTGGCGCATCAGGCGCAGACACGCTATGACCGGGAACCGACCCCAACCAACTATTCCCGCTTGAAAAGAGCCCAGGAGGAACGTGGGGAGGTGGAGCGGAAGATGTCCCCTCTGCAGGCCCGGGTCGGCTAACAGTCTCTGGCGTCAGCGAGCTCCTAATCGATACCTCGAACCTCGCTGCCCGCTTCAAGTTGTTGTCGTTCATGATCGGAAGGCCCGCTGGGTTGATCAGTACCGGAATTGCGCGATTTGCGTGTGAAGCCCTTCGGCTAGTCTTGCCAGCTCCTCGCTGGCCGCCGATACCTGCTCCGTGGAGGCCGCAGACTGGTCTCCAATATCCCGGATCTGAGTCATATTCTTGTTCATGTCTTCGGCAACCGAAATCTGTTGATCAGCGGCGGTAGCGATCTGGCTGTTGTAACGGCGAATCTCTTCAACAGCTTCCGCAATGGCCTGAATGGCTGTGCCTCCCAGTTCTGCCCGTTCCAGTGTTTGCTTGGCTAATTGGTGCCCGCGCCCCATGTCTGATACGGCCGCTTCGGCGCTGGCGAGAAGGTTGCCGATCAGGGACTCGATTTCCACTGCAGACGTTTGGGTTCGCTTGGCAAGTGATCTTACTTCATCCGCCACTACGGCAAAGCCGCGCCCCTGGTCTCCGGCCCGGGCAGCCTCGATCGCAGCATTCAGCGCCAGAAGGTTGGTCTGCTCAGCAACTGCTTTGATAACGTCCAGCACCGTGCCGATATTGTCGGTTTCCGCTTTCAGGGTATTGAGTTGCTGCATGACCGAGGTGCTTTGCGAGTTCAGCTCGGATACGAAGCTGAGGGTCTCGTTGGTAGCCGCAGTACCACTTTCTGTCCTGTCGCTGCAGTGATTTGCGGACTGAAAGGCGGCTTCGGCGCTTCGAGCAACTTCAGTGACCGTCGCGACCATCTGATTCAGCGCTGCGGCGACCTGATCTGTTTGCGACTTCTGCTCGGCGACTCCCATGTTTGTCTGGTGGGTGACCGCGGAGAGTTCCTCTGACGCCGAAGCGATGCTGGCCGCACCCTGATTGATTTCCTGAATCAGTCCCCGGAGGTTGGTGACCATGATGCCAAACGCTGCCAACAGCTGACCAAACTCATCGCCACGACTACTTCGGCTGTCTACGGTGAGGTCGCCCGATGCAACCTTGTTGGCAATACTCAGGGTTTCGCTGATCGGACGTGTTATTGAGCGAGTGAGGGTCCATGCCACGATCGCCGCCACAAACATGGCCAGTGCGGTTATAGCGATGATTTCGATAACCGTCAGGTCATAACGCTCTTCCATCAGAATCCGCTCGCGCTCTTTCAGTTCCTCGGTCTTGCCAATGGCATTGTGAGCGGCTTTGTATAGTTGTTCTTCGAGGGACGACGTATCAGCAGCGCCTGCGGATAGGCTTGCCGTATAGGTGTTCAGGAGAGACTGATAGTCTTCGATATCGGCGCGTATCTGTTCAACCAGTTGCCGGTCGCTTGCGTTTTGGATCAGTGTCATCAATGTGGCCAGAGCGGCTTTGGTTTGCACCAGGTAGTCGGCGGCTCGATCAATGGATTCGGGGGTTTCGTGTATCCGATAGTTCTTCTCCTCCCGCTCAGCCTCCAGCAACGAGATTTCAGCTTGGTTGGCCTGTTTTAATATCGATACGCGATGGTTGTAGTCGTTGAGTGAGGTGATGCTGACGACCGCGACGATCAGGATGAGCAGCACCAGAATCGCAAAGCTGGAAGCCAGCTTCTTTCCCACCGCAAGGTTTCCCCAAAAAGCACGCATCGATTTTTCCTTTGGTAACCGCCTCCCTGCGAGTCATTTAATGGCCTGTTGGGACGGTATACGGCATTTTCTCCTGAATTTTTGGTTGAGTTTGAAAAAGATTTGTAAATTTAATTGTGAGAATGGCTAAGGATGGTGTTTGCGCCAGGACCGGCTGAATAATCGCCCGATTGTTAATAGGGCAGAGGGCGGACGCCAGCGACATGGTAGTCTGACCATTGGATATCAACGCCTATGGTCATTACCTGGGCAAATCTGTTTTCATGCGAGTTGGGGCGCTATTGGGGCAGGCACGTTGAGACAATTTATTCCGGATTTTGGTTTCGCGAATCCAAAGCAACGGACGTTAACGTTGCTGATGGTCTTCTTTTTATCGGTCTTGTTGTCGGCCTGCGCATTGCCAATCGCTGACCGATCGGAGTCCAGCGCCCTGGACCTGGATGAGGCCGCCGATACCCGGCTCGGACAGGCCATTGCGCCGCAGCTGGAGAGCTATCCTGGTAATAGTGGCATCCATACCTTGGCAAACCCTCGGGATGCCTTTGCTGCCCGCGTTCTGCTGGCGCGCGCCGCCGATCGAACTCTGGACGTTCAGTATTACATCTGGCATGGCGATATAACCGGAACACTGCTGTTGGAAGAGCTGCATACGGCGGCTGAGCGGGGAGTGCGGGTCCGGTTGCTGCTGGATGATAACGGCACCTCCGGGTTAGACGCCGAACTCGCTGCCTTGGCAAGTCATCCTTCCATTGAAGTACGACTCTTTAACCCGTTTGTGATCCGTAATCCCAAATGGTTGGGGTACCTGACGGACTTCTCGCGGGCTAACCGGCGCATGCACAACAAGTCATTCACGGCGGATAACCAGGCCACCATTGTCGGTGGCCGGAATATCGGCGATGAGTATTTTGGTGCCACCGCCGGCGTTCTTTTTGCGGATCTGGACGTGCTGGCCATTGGCCCGGTGGTGCCTGAGGTATCGAGTGATTTTGATCGCTATTGGGCCAGTGCCTCCGCGTATCCCGTTGAACAGCTGTTGCCCGCCGCTTCCGATGCGGATTTGCGCGAGCTGGAGCGTCGTGCGCTGAAGCTTGAGAACGACCAGGCGGCGACAGACTATGTGAAGGCAGTTTCCGAATCTGATTTTGTGCGTCAGTTGTTGTCTGGGGTACTGGAGTTCGACTGGGCCAGAACCCGAATGGTCAGTGATAGCCCCGCCAAAGGGCTTGGGAGATCTGAAAGGGAAGATCTGCTGGCGTATAAGCTTGGCGAGATTCTTGGAGAACCAGAATCCCGGGTCGCATTGATTTCCCCGTACTTCGTGCCAACCCGGGCGGGTGTTGATGCGTTTGCGGCTTTGGCGAACAAAGGTATTGAGGTAAGCATACTGACCAATTCTCTTGATGCCACCGACGTAGCCGCTGTTCATGCGGGTTATGCCAAACGTCGCAAGGCTCTGCTTAAGGCCGGTATCCATCTGTATGAGATGCGGCGGCTCTCGCCTGATGTTGAACGGAACCAGAGCGCCGGGCCCTTCGGTAGTTCGGGCTCCAGCCTGCATGCAAAGACCTTTGCCGTTGACGGCGAGAGACTGTTCGTTGGCTCCTTCAATTTCGATCCCCGCTCAATCAACCTGAACACCGAGCTGGGCTTTGTGATTGAGAGCCCGGCGCTTTCAGAAAAGATCCACGAGGCCTTTGAAGAAAGCATCCCGTTGCGGGCTTACGAAGTTCGACTAACCGAGAACGGTGAGCTTTATTGGGTAGAGCACGTTGATGGCGATGTCATCCGCCATGAGCAGGAACCCAATACAGGATTTTTGCAACGCACGGGGATTTTCCTGTTGTCGATACTGCCAATTGAGTGGCTGCTTTGAATAAGGAAAAGACAATGAACTCAGCTGTACATCTCGGCTTTGCGCTGTCTCTGTTGCTTGGCGGGACTGCTGTGGCCCAGGAAGCGACACCGCTGTCTGCGCCGGACTCCACTCCAGACGCTCTCGGCCTGATGCAAGGTTTTCCTCCGGCGCCCGACAAAACGATTCGCTTCACGGATCCGGACTATTTTGCCTTTCCTAAACTGCGCTGGACGGTCTGTCATTTCCGGGAGCTGATGCCGACGACGGTGGTACGTAATGGCAGCGAGGGTGTCAGTGAGCTTCCCGTAGACATCGACGCCGGTATAGACGGGGTCGAGTTCTTGCCCCTGGGAGGTAAGGCGCCGATGACCTGGCGCGACGCCTTTGACGCGAATTACACCGATGGCATCCTGGTTCTGCACCAGGGCAGGGTGGTTTATGAGCGTTACGATGGCTGCCTTGATGAGCACACTCTGCACGGCGCAATGTCCGTTACCAAAAGCCTGACGGGGCTTCTCGGCGAGGTGTTGATGGCCGAAGGCACGCTGGATGAAGCCGCTTTGGTGGGAGACATCATTCCCGAACTGGGGCGCAGTGCATTCGGTGATGCAACGGTTCGCCAGGTTCTGGATATGACCACCGCGCTGGACTACTCGGAAGACTACTCTGATCCTGATGCCGAAGTCTGGACCTATGCCAGGGCCGGGAGCCCGTATCTGGTGAGCGAACAACGTGAAGGGCCCCGAAGCTACTTCGATTACCTGAAAACGGTCAGAAAAGACGGAGAGCATGGTGAAGCGTTCGGCTACAAAACCATTAATTCAGATGTGGTGGGCTGGCTGATCGCAAGAACGACCGGGGTTTCGGTTGCCGACTACTTTTCCGAGCGTATCTGGTCAAAGATCGGGGCAGAGCGTGAAGCTTTCTATACGGTCGATTCCATAGGTACTCCATTTGCGGGTGGCGGATTCAACGCCACGTTGCGTGATATGGCGCGAATCGGTCTACTCGTGCTGAACGAGGGCAAGTGGGCCGGCGAGCAGATTATCCCGGCTCAGGCGATTGCCAGTATTCGCAATGGTGGCGACCGGGCGGTGTTTGCCAAAGCCGGATATGAACTTCTCGATGGCTGGAGCTATCGTGGCATGTGGTGGGTCAGCCACGACGACCACGGGGCGTTCGCGGCGCGCGGTGTGCATGGCCAAACGATCTGGATAGATCCTGCTGCCGATATGGTCATCGTCCGCTTTGCCTCCAACCCGGTTGCCGGCAATGCGGCGAATGATCCGACTTCCTTGCCGGCTTACCGGGCTGTGGCGGATTATCTGATGGCTCAACAGTTTGTTGGCTCTGGTACCAAACCTCTGCTGGATGACCTGTAGTTATTTCAGGAGCGGTCCCGAACCTTTTGCGAATTGGTTCAGAAATTTTCTAAGAGCAGGCTACTCATTCGTTCCGCAACTGGTGACCACAGAGCGAGAGTAGTCGCGTAGCACATCCAAACTAGGGTCATTGAACTCAGACCGGTAGGTTTCGTTGAAAAGGTTCGAGAGATCTTTGTACGAATTATTCTTCGTTCCGTCAGAAAGGGCGATGTGCTCGAATATTTCGGTCATGGTATTTCTAAGGCACTCAGCTTCTGGCTGGGTCGACTCGCGACAGTATTGAGTCAACTCCTGGCGGGCGCCGTTGCGGTCGCTACCATTAGCAATTGCTAGAAATCGAAGGACGCTAATATATCGGGAGATAATAAGTTCTGGATCGTCGGCTGACGCTGGTTTCATCGCACTCAACACGGCATTGGCTTCGTCAAAGTCGTCAACGTTGCCGGTATCAGCACCCCGTAGAATTAGAAACCGCGCCACATTGTTGCCTACCACGTAGTCGTGTTCGTCACCGATCTGACGCACGACGGCGATCGCAGCATCGGCGCCCGACGTGTTGTATTGATACTCTGCCGTGCAAAGAAGTTCGCTTCGGGCATTGTTATCACAGGCGGTGAGAGCGGTCAGAAGGGAAAGTAAGCCGAGTATTTTCCAGTATGGCATGAAGAATTCCGTTTCCAGTGTTGTTGCGAGGCGCCCTTTAGCTGACGGACTGTACACGTGCAGCGCGGAGTTCCTACGTGCGGTGCAAGACACGGTCAATGCTGTATGAGAGTGGCGAGTGGTCCAGAAACAACAAAGCCCGCACAAGGCGGGCTAAGTCATTGAATTCATGGTGCCCGGAGGCGGCACTCTCACCTCAGTAATGACGAGGTTTCCGGAGCAATTGTCGTGATTTTGTCGTGACTTTGGAGCGACTGGTTTCATGCTTCTCGGATCTGGGGGCGGAACAGCTGCTTTTTGAAACAGCCAGTTGGTGCGTTAATTGACACATAGCTTCCACCTAGATTGCCAAATGCTCTCGCTACATAGCATTCTTCTCGGCCCGATCGCGGAATTTGATCCAAGTGTCATCAAAATTGCGAGCATCTGTTTTCAGTGTCACCTTTGTTGGTGACCTCATGATAGCAAACTGTACGCTATGAGAGGGCTGGTTGAAGGTAAAAAGGTATGCGCTAGCGAGCGTGTCGCTATTTACGCCCGGCCGAAACCGAACCGAATATGACCTGCACCTGTTTTCACTTCAACTGGGGCGTCATCTCGGTTTAGCTTTAGCTGCAGGCGCCGCTCCTCTGGCCGTGTGTATACATTGATAGCGAGGTGCAGAAGGGTAAATGTACTCGCCATGATGACGATCAATGCAAATGCGAGTGCTCGAATTTAAACAAAAGCGAACATTCACACCCCGCAACTTGAAGGTGAGCAACGTGCCGCCCGCTGCAAGACGTCTAGTTCCGTTGGAAGGCAGGAAATAGTGCTCATTGTTGGTAACGATTTCTTTCAGCATTGTAATGCGAATTATTATCAGTATTATACGCATGCATAAGTATACCCACTGCTGGAGATCCCAATGCCAACACCCGGTCAATCATCTTCGCCAAATCGGCGTCTTCGCGTGAGCCTGTCCGCTGGCTCAACCTTTCTTTCGTTTTCTTTTCTTGCAACGGTTGCCTCCCCCGCGATAGTACAAGCGCAAGAACAAACACCCGGTCTGTTACCCGGCCTTGAGGTTACTGCTGATTGGCTGGGACCGCCGACGGAGGAATCCGAAAGAACTTACTCGGGTGCCCGCACGGTGGTGGAGGAAGAGGAGTTTCAGGAGACCGGCGCTCTGAACCTGGAGGACGCCCTGCGCCCGGTACCCGGTGTTACAGTGCTTGATGAAACCGGCACGGGCATTCTTCCCAATATCGGCGTGCGTGGTCTGAATCCGCTGCGCAGTGAACGGCTTCAGATTCTGCTGGACGGTTACCCGATTGCCATCGGGCCCTACAGCAACGTCGGCGTGTCGCTCTTCCCCGTTACCCTTCCGAGCCTGGAAGTCGTGGATATTGTCCGGGGCGGCGCCTCGGTTCATTACGGGCCTAACAACGTGGGTGGCGTGGTGAACTTCGTTACCAAGCCGATTCCGGCGGAAACCTCCCAGACCCTTCGTGAGCGGGTAACCATTGCGGAGGAGACCGGCAACGTCTTTACCGACACCTATTACCGGGTCGGTGGCCGGGCCACTGACAAGCTCGACCTGCAGTTCCAGGCTAATGTCCAGCGCGGCGACGGCTTTCGTGACCACTCCGATACCGAAGTGGATAACCTGATCCTGGATGCCCGTTATTACCTGAACGACCAGCATGAACTGGCGTCGCAGCTGCAGTACTACCGTGTCGATGCCGAACTGCCCGGCGCCCTGACGCCACAAGCCTATGAGCAGGATCGCACCCAGAGCCAGCGTCCCTACGACGGCTACGAAGCGGACATGAGCCGCGCCACCTTCACCTGGACCTACACGCCGACCGACAATATGGAATTCCAGTGGCGCAATTTCGTGCACGATGCCGACCGCACCTTCTTCTTCGGCCAGAACCTCAGCGGCACTGGCCACTGGGCGGACCCGGGGCTGGATTCGACTCACGTCGCGGATTCACCACGTTTGTTCACGGCACTGGGCACTGAGCCCCGGCTCGCGATTCGCCATGGCCGCCATGACATCACCCTGGGCGCGCGATTTGTCAGCGAGGATGTGGAGTTCGACGTCAATCGCCTGGAGTTGTCCTCCGGTAACCGTTCCGTGGCACGTGACTGGCACCTGGACACCCGGGCCATGGCCTTCTACGTCAGCGATACCGTGTCCTTCCTGGATGATCGCCTGACGGTAACGCCGGGCCTGCGTTATGAAGACGTTGATATGGATTTCCGCGACAACCTCAGTGGCAACACCGAGGAAAACAACGCGGAGGAGCTGCTGCCGGGCCTGACCGTCGGCTACCAGGCGTCTGATGACCTGTTTGTCTTTGCCAACAGTCAGCGTTCCCTGGTGCCAGTCCAGATTGCCCAGACCACCCGTGAAGGTGCAGTGGCCAATGAAACCGCCTGGAACCATGAGCTGGGCGCACGCCTGCAGGTCACACCGGACCTGTTCTCATCCGCCACCCTGTTCCGTATCGATTATGAAGACCAGATCCAGTTCAATCGCTCAACCAGCCGCTTCGAGAACCTGGGCGAAACCCGCCACCAGGGCATCGAACTGGCAAACCGCTGGAATGTGAACAGCCAGTGGGAACTGGGCCTGGGTTACACCTTCCTGGACACCGAACAGCTGTCCGGCGATAACAAAGGCAACGAGCTTCCCAACGCGCCCACCCATAAGGTCAGCGCCGATGCGGTATATAGCTACCAGGCCTGGGACGCCAGCGTGAACTGGGTGTACGTGAGCGAAAGCTACAGCGATGCCGACAACACCGAAGAAGAAACCAGCAATGGCAGCGCCGGTGAATTGCCGGATTACCACCTGGTGACTGCCCGGGTCGGGCGCGACTTCGCGGTGGGCGGTGATCGTGTGCTGAACCTTGGCCTGGCGGTCAACAACCTGCTGGATGAGGATTACTACTTCCGGGGCGTGGACGTCAGCCCGGTCGGCCGGGTACCTCAGCCGGGCCGAAGCTTCATCCTCGAGGCCCAGCTGGACTTCTGATGGCCTCACTACCGAAACGGATTGCAACGAGCCTGCTGGTTGTCCTGCTTTCGCCTGTATCGGGCTGGGCGGACAACCACAGCATCCGGCTGACGGATGACCGCGGGGAAACCCTGCGGTTGCCCGCTGCGGCAACCCGGCCCGCGGCGATTTCGACTTTCGGCGCGGATGTCGCACTGGCGCTGGGAACAGCGCCGGTCGCGGTCACCGACTACGGACTCCAGGGGGTGCCTGACTACCTGGCGTCACAGTTAAGCGGTGTGCGGGGTCTCGGACCGCGACACCAGCCCAACCTGGAAGTGCTGTCGTCGGTCCGCCCAGATCTCGTAATCGCCATCCGCCGCTATACCGAGAAGGACGGTGATCAGATCGAAGCCATCGCGCCGCTCCTGGCCCTGGACCTGATAACGGTCGAGGACAGCCTGCGGGCGGTGGAGCTGGCAGGCCAGGCGCTGGGTAAGCCGGCCAAAGCGGAGGCACTCAACGATCGATTCCTCGAACACGTTCAATCGCTCGCGCAGCGCAATCACGGCAAGCCCATGGGGACCGTGGCACTGCTGACCAGCGGCAGTGAAACGCCCTTTGTCTACTACGACCACTTTCTGCCCACCGCGCTGCTGGAACGCCTGGGCTTCGACAATGTTGGTGGCAAGCCACCCAATCCCGAGAGCGGCATTCCCCTGGGCTACCGGATCAGCCTTGAGGCCCTGCTGAAACTCAATCCAGACACCATTCTCCTGTTACCCACCAGTCGTCAGCGGGCGTTCACAATGAATCCAATCTGGCCCTATCTCAAGGCCGTAAGCACCGGCCAGGTCTACGAAATGCCGCACTACTGGAAAGAGGGCGCCGGACCCATCGCCCGGGAGCGCATCCTTGATGACATTCAGCGTCTGTTGCTGGCCCCGGACTCCGGCACATGATCGGTAGCGCTTCGACAGCACGCCCCTCCACGCTCTATGTGGCAACACTGCTGTTTCTGGTTCTGCTGTTTCTCGTTGGTCTGATGGCCGGTTCCCAGTGGGTGTCGCCGCTCCAGCTGCTGTCAGCCATTGATGGCACCAGCGGCCTGCTGACGCGCATTACCGTGCTGGAGTTGCGACTGCCCCGCAACCTGCTCGGCATTCTTGGTGGTGCCGCGCTTGGGGTTGCCGGGGCCGTCATGCAAGGCGTTACCCGGAACCCCCTGGCATCCCCCGGCCTGACCGGTGTGATTGCGTCCGCCGCCCTGGCGGTGGTGTCACTTCGAACCCTGAGCTCCCCGGGCGCAATGTGGCTGCCTTTGATGGCGCTGGGCGGGGGCCTGCTCGGGGGTGCTCTGACCTTCGCCATCGCCGGTCGAAGAAGGCTCCAGCCGGAGCGCGTGGTACTCGCCGGCATCGCCGTGACCTCGCTGGCAACGGCACTGACCACCGGCCTTCTGCTGGTATCCGGGGCGGAGGCGGCAGAACTCTACTATTGGCTGGCGGGCAGCCTGATGGGACGGGGCTGGCTCCAGCTCCAGATGGTGCTGCCCTGGCTGCTACTGCCACTCGGTGCCCTGCTGGTCATGCAGCGCCCCTTTCATGTGTTGCAGTTGGACGACGACCTGGCGCTGGCCATGGGCCTGGCCGTCGGACGCTGGCGCCTGACTTTCCTGTTACTGGCATTGCTGCTGGCTGCCGCGCTGGTCGCCTTCACCGGTCCGATCGTGTTTATTGGCCTGGTGGCGCCACACATCGCCCGGCGGCTCACGGGCGATCAGATTCAGCACTGGCTACCGTTGAGCGCTCTGTTTGGAGGACTGTTGCTGCTGGCTGCCGATATCCTGGCAAGGCAACTGGCCTTCCCCCAGGAATTACCCGTCGGTATGCTGACCGCCCTGATCGGAGCCCCATGGCTGATCTACCTGCTCAATTCGCGAGCCTCAACCCGGAGCGCATAACGTGACCAATCCGGCGACGACACCAACCCGCGCAAACCGGCCTCCCGGTGCCAGTCCTGTCGCCAGGCTGTTTCTGGCCGGCGGGCTCAGCCTGGTTGTTGTCATCGTCGCGGGCGTCCAGCTGGGGGCGGTGGACCTTAGCTGGTCCCAGGTGTGGGCGGGGCTCACCGGAGACAGCTCACAACACGTACAGAGAGTCGTCTTCGAACTGCGGCTACCCCGCACCCTGACCGGCGCCCTTATCGGTATTCACTTTGCCCTGTCGGGGTGGCTGTTGCAGTTGCTCAGCCGCAACCCCCTCGCCGAAGCCGGTATTCTCGGCATCTCCGCCGGCGCAAGCCTGGTGGCCGTTATCGCCTTCATCGTCGGTGACTGGCTGGTGTCCAGTGAGAATCCGTACAGCAATACCTCCTTTGCCCTGCAATACCTGCCGCTGTTTGCGATGGCAGGCGGACTGGTGACGGCGCTTGCGGTGTATTGCCTGGGCATGCGCCATGGCCAGCTGTCGCCGGTGAAAATGACGCTGACCGGCGCGGTCATCGCCGGTATGCTGCACGGGCTGACCACCGGCGCACTGGCATTCTGGGGCCACGCCCATACCGAGCTGGTGGCCCAGTGGCTGGCCGGCTCGCTGTACGGTAGCGAATGGCAACACCTGCACACGTTGCTGCCATGGACTCTCGTTGGGCTGATCGGTGTGGTTCTGCTCATGCGCCCACTGAATGTGATGCAACTCGACGACCAACACTCACGCACCCTGGGCCTGGGTCTCAACCGATGGCGTTTCTTTGCCCTGCTGATCGCCACCCTGTTGGCGGCCAGCGCGGTCGGCGTGGTCGGGCCCGTTGGCTTCATTGGCCTGCTTATCCCCCACATCAGCCGCCGGCTGGCCGGCGCTAACCTTCCGGTCCAGTTGGTGTTGTGTGTACTATTGGGTGCGGTGCTGGCAGTACTGGCGGATTTACTGGGCCGAACGCTGTTCACACCCTATGAAGTGCCCGTGGGCGTCGTTTCCGCCGTCCTTGGTGTACCCTTCTTTTTGTATCTATTATCGCGTCAACCCTGAAGGCGGACCCCTTCTCCATGTTACGAACCGAGTCTCTCTCGCTGGCTTATGGCGACAAAACGGTTGTAGACAACGTCTCGCTGATTATTCCCGAGGGTGGCATTACCTGCCTGCTGGGCCCCAATGGCTCGGGCAAAAGTACCTTGCTGAAAAGTTTCGCCGGCCTGTTGCCCCCGCGGTCCGGTCAGGTTTACCTGGACGATCAGCCAGTTGACCAATGGCACCGGGGCAAACTGGCCCTGAGGCTCGCCATGCTGCCCCAGAAGCCGATTGTGCCCGATGGTATCCGGGTTCGGGACTTGATTGCGCTGGGTCGCTTCCCCCACCGTAAATGGTGGCAGAGGAATCTCACCACTGACGACAATGTAACCCTCGACGCTATGGCAATGACCGGGGTATCAGACCTTGCGGAACGACCGGTGGAATCGCTCTCCGGAGGGCAGCAGCAGCGGGTCTGGATTGCCATGGCACTGGCGCAGGAGACTGATATCCTGTTGCTAGACGAGCCAACCACGTTTCTGGATTGGGGCTACCAGTTGGAAGTATTGGAGCTCCTGTCTACGTTAAACCAGCAACAAGGACTGACCGTGGTCATGTCACTTCATGACCTCAACCAGGCCGCGCAATTTGCGGACCGGATTGCGGTGCTGGCTGACGGCCAACTCGACACCATCGGTAGCCCTGCGGAAGTTATTACTGAATCCCTCGTCAACCGGGTATTTCGGGTGCATACAAGCATTACTACGGGGCAGGAAGGTCGTCCGTTTTGCACCGGATTTGCAGAATCGGCTCAAAGCTGGTCCAAGCAACGTCCTCGCTGTGTCGCTACCTCTTAATTCAGAACTCGTAGCCAGCACTCGGGTTCTATCCCGTTACTGCAGATACTTATAACGAAAGAGGCTGAATTTCGGCAGGGGAAGTTTGGTCTATCGGTCAGAACGTAGGCTTGGCGCCCCTGGTCTGCCAGTTCCCCTTGCAGGCAGAAAACTCTATAACGAGTCATGATTTTCGGTACCTATCCTCTAAAGGGGGCCGAATCATGACACTTTCCACCAGTCATTTACCCTGGAACAAGGGAAAACTAGTCGGAAAAAAGTTTCCACTAAAACTCGAACAGACCTGGGCAATCCGCATTCGGTTAGAAATCGCAGAGAATGTCCGAGAACTGGCGATGGTCAACATGGCGATCGACTGCAAACTGCGTTCTTTCGACATGGTTAGGTTATTGGTTCGGGATATTTCCAGAAATGGAGAGGTTCTGGACCGGGCGCAAGTGATTCAGCAGAAAACCAGTCAGCCCGTCAGGTTTGAGATAACAAAAAAGACACGTGAGTCGGTTTAGTCGTGGATCAAACATCGCGGACTCTCTGGTGAGGTAGTGGTTCTCAAAGGAAGCCGGTGATCCTACTTGGGATTATGCCGAGCATCTTAGGCGCCTAAACAAAAGCGAACAATCGAGTCAGGGCTTTCCTCCGGAGCCTCCAAACTAATCACAACCATTTCGTACAGTATGATTGGCGGAGCCTCTTCTGTTCATGAAACCTGCTCATATGCAGTACTTGAGTATGAAGCCATGGACCGTTCCCTGTAGTTTGGCTGTAGGAAGCTCACCCAAGCCTTCCGAGAACCGGAAACGTCGACAACATCCACGACGCAAAGAGTGTCATCCGACCGGTGAGCACCATTACTCCCATTACAACGAGCACCAAGCCAGCAAGCACTCTCAGCAGTCTACTCCAGCGACTGAACCAGCGTACTCGTTGCCGAAAGTGTTCAATAAACAGGGCAGTTCCGAGAAAAGGAAGAGCCAACCCCAACGAATACGCCGCCAGATACAGCATGCCCGCCTCAGCATTGGCATGCGTGGAGCTGAGCGCCAATATGGCCCCGAGTATGGGGCCTATACAGGGTGTCCAGCCGATGGCAAACGCGGCGCCAATTCCCCAGGTTGCAAGATCAGGAATTTAGTCCCCTAAGTTTTGTAAGTCCGTTAAACTGCCCAGAAATCAAATTTGATACCTTCACTGGAAGGGTCGTTGTCGATGATAACCCTCGACCGCCATAGCATCTTGCCGGTACCGCACTCCGGCAGGGTAATGGTTCCCTGGTAAACACCCTGGGCATTCGGTAGCAGCTGGGTGCGGACCACGCCCATGTACATTTCAAGCCCTTCGAAATCCACGATCAGGGAGTCTGCTGTCATGTTATCGAGACGCACACGAATGGGAATCTCTGTCATCGATTCGATGGCTTCATTACCTAAGCCGACTGTGATGGTTTGATCGCCCTTTCGCCCGATACACTGACCTTCAAAAGGTGCGCATCCCTCGGTGGCGTAAAAAGTGACACCGGCATCCAGATCAGGCTTCAGGTACTGCGGCAACACGAAAATTGCAGCGACCACCAGACTGAAACCGGCTATACCGAATAACCATGACCATTTATTGAAGTGCTGCTTCAACGACATTTTCGAGTTACCGAGATTTAAAGGAGTGTTGTCTGGTATCCGTGAGAAGTCAGGAGGGGCTCTCGGCCTGGTTAATGTCCTGACTTTCGTTCTGTTGATAGCGGCGCTGGTCGTCTGTCCATAGTGTTCTCAGGTACTCGATCACCCACTGAATTTCCTCGTCGGTGAGGGTGTCCTCAAATGCTGGCATAGCCAGCCGATCTGTTTTGTTGAAGGGATGCCGCCATCCCTCGGCAATCATCCTGAACAGCATGGCATCACTGTGGCGCCAGGTGTGGCCGGTCTCATCGTGTGGTGGCGGGGGCATTTCGCCTTTCTCATCCGGTTTGTTCCAGTTGGCCGCACCTTCACCCTGCCATCCGTGGCAGGCGGCGCAGTATTGCTCGTAGATCTGGCGACCCTTGGCCACTTCGGTCGGCAAGCTGTCGCTGTTTGGTGGCGCGCCACCGGCCATCAGAAGGGCCGGGGCAACGAGCAAGACCAGCGGGACAAACCACTTATTCATGAACAGGCACCCATTCGCCAGAGGCGTTCCGCGAAAGCAGGTCTCCGTTTTCCGTGCCCACCACGAGTCCTTCCTTGGGTGAGAATGTCAGAGCGGTGATTGCCTGGGGTATTTCAAGGCCAACCCAGGTTTCGCCGCCGTCAGAACTGTGGTGAAGTTGCCCCTCGATTACGGCGTAGACGTTCTCCGGGGCCGAAGGATCGTAATCAATGGCCGTCACCGCCCCTCGCAATTCGCCGGCATCGCCCCAGAAGCAAAAACAGTCCATGGAACGGGCCACACCACGGGTGGTGCCCGCGAACAGCCAGCCACTTTCCATGCTGCCGGGCATATCCGAGTGCAGGAACGCCTGCACCGGCTCCCGGGGTCCACCGTCAACCTTCACCCATTCGCCACCGCCGTCCCTGGATCGGAACATGCCACCTTCACCAAGATAGGCGTAGAGCGTTTCCGGTTGGGTGGCGTGGGCGGCAATGGCGGTGATTCCGAGATCCGGCAGGGTGTCATTGAGGGAATGCCAGCGCTCGCTAGCATACTCATAGCGCCAGATGCCAAGGCCTGGCCCTGCCAGGTACAGGCGTTCGTCCGCGCCCTTTGCCATGGAACGGGGTTGAGCGCCGGAATCGGACGGTGGCAGCGGGATGTCGGCGGCAGTCTTATCATCAAGAACAAGCAGGCCGCTATCCCGAAGCACCAGCAGGGCGCCGGAGGAGTCAGTCGCCAGCGCTTTCACTGCTTGGGCATCATTCGCAGACTCGGCTTGAACCAGGGCCGGCATGACGGCAACCAACGCGAACAGGAAAAGCCTGGAAACGCCAGAATTCAGGCGGTAAACCATCGTTTTCATGGGGCTGACCTCAGTAATCCTTGTGTTCACGGAAAACACCTTGCTTGCCATTGGCATTAAAAGCGATGACCTGGTAATCGTCCTTCCGGCCGGTTTCCATGCCGGGGGTGCCATGGGGCATGCCCGGCACTGATAGCCCAATCGTATTGAACTGCGGGTCCTCAAGGTAGGCGACGATGTCATTGGCCGGCACATGGCCCTCAATCACCAGGTCTCCGATCAGCGCAGTGTGGCAGGACGCCATATCTCGGGGTACGTCGTACTCTTGCTTGATTTCATTGAGGTTGTCGGTTTCAACGATGCGGGTCTCAAAGCCATTGGCCGCGAGGTGCTCGGCCCAGTCCTGGCAGCAACCGCAATTGGGGCTCTTGTAAATGGTGATGGCCTGAACTGTCTTTCCACTCTCGGCTTGCGCAACCGATGACTGGTCAGATTCGTTGGCCTGGATGGCCAAGGTGGCGCCAGCGCCGATAACGACAGCGGCTATACCCGTATAAAGGGCGAGTTTCATGGTCTTCATGGAAAATCCTCGGTTGGAATCGCTTATATGCAGTGCAGGGCTCGGGGATGCACATGCATCCCCGGCCCATAGCTTCAGTTCATGAGGGTGTCCAAATGGTTATTTGGTGCCGGTGTCTTTGTCTTTCATGCCATCGCCACCATGAGCCTGCATCATCTTCATGCACGCTGCGGTCATGGCTTTACGGTCTTCAGGGGACATATCGGACATCATGTTCATCATCCCCATCATGCCGCCCATACCCTCCGTGCCTTGCGAGGACATCATGCCATTCTGCTCGGAGTGTCCGGCCATCATGCCGGCGCCTTCGCCGTGGGCAACGGCAGAGAAGAGGGCAACACTGCCTGCCAGAACGGCGGCGGTTACGGTAAGCTTGAGTTTTGAATTACGCATTTGATTTACTCCAGTTAAAGTCTCGTTACGGATGGACGGAAGTACGAGACTTTGTTGTAAGAATTAACGTTAAAGAGCTTGCCTCCTAGAGGCAAAAATCCGGGTTAAAACTCAGGAGTGGTGTTCTGGAGGAGGCGTAATAGAGGCCAGGAACGGATCCTGGTAGAAGGTTGATCGTGCGGTCAATACCGGGTGGGAGCCCGTATCGGTAAAACCGATGGAATCCCCCGGTAACAGGGCAACGCTGACGCTGACCCCGCATTTGATCAGCCCACTGGCGCTCGGGCAGGCCATGTCAGGGGCTGAGGAACAATCCGTTTCAGTATCTGTTGAGGAGCCGGCGCTCTCAGCCTGAGCCATCATCATGGAACCACAATCCGGCATCGCAGTGTCCGCGTCGCTGTCCGCTATTTTGGACATAGCCAATGCCGGCCCGCTTATCACCAGAAGCAGTGATAGCAGCGCGGAAATAAATTGGCGGGTTGTTGCGGTCATCCTGATTCCAAGCACCAAGCTGTAAAGGTTCAACGCTGTGACACACAGCTCGTCTTTCAGTTCACCAAATCCTAGCAGTTTTTATTTCAATGATACAACGCCATCGATACCCAAAGGCCCAAGGTGAATTCACTTTGGCCATTCTGATAAAAGCCTTGACCTTAAACCTTGCTTCAACGTTATTTTCTTAAGGAGGCTCTGAATAAGTCTCAAAATCAGCGATAATACGGTCATCGTCAACTGCACAGGATTCGTTGCCACCATGGATCAGATCACCTTCTCCGAAGCCGAGTACCAGACCAAGAAGCGTAAAACCCGCCGCGAGATTTATCTGGAACGGATGGACAAGCTGATTCCGTGGAAGCAGTTGGAGAAGAAGGTAGCCCTATATTACCCCAAGGGCCAGACTGGCCGGCCACCGTATCCGCTGCCGACCATGCTGCGAGTCCACTGCATGCAATTGTTCTATAACCTCAGTGATCCTGCCATGGAAGACGCATTGTATGAGATCGAATCCATGCGCCAGTTCGCCGGCCTGAAGCTGGACCGATTGCCGGACGAAACCACCATTCTCAAGTTTCGTCATTTCCTGGAGCGCCATGGCCTTGGCAAGGTGTTGTTCAAAGAGGTGAACAAGCACCTGGAGAAAAATGGTTTGATGCTGCGTGAAGGCAGCATTGTGGATGCTTCCATCATTTCTGCACCAAGCTCCACGAAGAATGAAAGCGGCCAGCGCGACCCTGAGATGCGACAAACCAGAAAAGGCAACCAGTGGTACTTTGGCATGAAGATGCATATCGGCGTGGACGATACGCTCGGCTTGATCCACAGCATCGATACCACCGCTGCCAATGTCCACGACATCGTGTCCGCCGGCAACCTTCTTCACGGTGACGAGCTGCGCGTGTTCGGTGATGCCGGTTATCTTGGCATTCAAAAGCGGGATGAGCATAAAGATCGCCAAAATGTATCCTGGTTCATTGCCAAGCGCCCCGGTTCTCGTAAAAAACTGGACGACCGAAAGCTAAAGGCCGAGAAGCTCAAAGCCAGCGCCCGGGCCAAAGTGGAACACCCATTCCGGTACATCAAGCAGGTCTTTGGCTATAGCAACGTTCGCTATCGCGGCTTGGCCAAAAACAGTAACCGATTGCACTTGCTGGCTGCGTTCAGCAACCTGCTGATGGGTGAAAAATACCTGCTGTCGTAGGGTCAGTTCGCCTGTTTTCCGCCAAAACGGCGGGAAATAGGCAAAAATCGAACAAAACAGAGGGTGATAACGCCAAAATCGCGCTTGAATGGCTTTTTTTCGAGTTGAAAAGCGATTCAGCGATAAATCAGGCGTTAATCAGACCCTCCTTAATCCTCCTCATCCCTGGTCGGACAGTCGCCGCCACGCCCAATTCAGGATCCTACGCAGCTTTAAGATATATCTCACACGAATCCTGCATTGACAATGATAGGGTTGGGGCCGAGTCAGCTGGTCAGGACGACCGGGACTCAACGCCGGCACGGATGCTAGGCAAACGCGACACCTGCCCAGTGGTGTGACGCGCCAAGGAGAGACTTGGCACCACCCCCGCTTGTGACAATTCGCACCCTTTGATCGACCCAATCTTGACCTAGTCAATCAGGATTATCAGAATAATGTTCGAATATTCAGTTTTGGGTCAGAGGTGTTCCATCACTCTCAATGAGCATCGGTTACTGTCCGCATTGCCTTTGGAAAGGTTACGGTATTTGCCTTCTGACCTTACTAGTTGGAAATCCACGTGAACGGGATTAGCGAGCTGAGGACGGAGTTTCGTCGCCGACACAATATGACTACGCCACCCTTCAAGCGTTTGCGTCAATGGAAACCGTCGGCATCGTTACAGAAGATAATATTGAGCTTTCTCATTGGCTCGGCGTGGCGGACCGCAGGATTCTACGATTAGTTCTAGAGTTAAAGTCGGTTCTATTGGATATCGAAGCTTGGCGAACGATGATTCTTGAGCCCTACAAACGGCTTGGCCCCGGTGTCTACATGGTAGGGGCTTTCATCGGATATGACAGAATTGTTGGCGTCGTGGAAGGACGACAGCCAATGGTCAGGGTTTTTTCGTCTAAACCGGACGCGCTGGGCCGGTCCTTCGGCCAAGACACTGAATAGATCTAATTCCGAAACTCTGACACCTGGCGCTCTAGGTTCGCGTACATTGCCAGAAGATCATCCTCGTTGAGCTTTCCTCTGGTGGTTGCCTTAGCCTTATGTTTTTCCAGCTGGCTACGTTGTTCGGCGTAAACATGATGGAGGACGCTGGCTTGATAGTCGCAGCCCTCGTGATTGTTCAGTTGTTTTCGAAGCGATTTGAACTGATCAGGACTGGGAACCTGTTCGAGCTTTTTAGCTATGTCTTTGGGTCGGATATTGAACACTTCTCCCCAATGTTTTACGGCATGCTCCCAGGCCTGAGATAGAGATGCCCGCTCATCTATGTAGAATTTGTTAGCAGCTCCTCGTTTGTTTACGGAGAAATAGCAGGTTTCCTGTGCAGTACTTTTCCCGCTTCCGATGCCAAGCGTGATGCCCTGGAAGCCAACACCGCGACAGGGGAGGGTTGAGGGATGGTCTTTTCCAATGAAATCCAGATATTGAAGTGCTGCGGAGCGGGCCATGTAACGGGCCTCATAGTACTTGGCCCTGGTCTCTTGATACTGGTACCAGAGTTCTTGAGTAATTCTGTTGTTCGGCCTCTTAAGAGAGAAATACTTCTGATAGCGTTTGCCTCGGATGGTGGCAACAACTCGCCAACCGTGGAAGCCAGAGGTCAGCTCCCCTTTTTCATAAAAGCTAATAGCCATGGATAGTCGATCTTTCCCGTCCAAATCACGTTAAAGATAGTACGCAGCCAAGCAGGCGTCGCCTGCTCTACTCTGAGGCCTACGTCAGCTTGCTGCAATCGAAAATGGTCAATAAACTTCTCAGCCTCTTTGGGCTGCAAACTGGAAACACCGACCTTCGGTCAATCGTTGTCGCTTCCTAGGAGTGAAGCATCGTCCATGGAGTGTAAGGCTGCGAGGGACCATACGTGTGCAGCCTTCCGTAAGTTTACACTTGAGAGAGCCTTTACACATCATGGTTTGCGCTTTAAGAATCCTCCCCCTCTTCGTTTTTGTGGTAGCAGGTCTTATCAGTGCTCCGGCTCACGCTTCCAATATAAAAAGTCGAGCAGCGGCCTTTGCCATCCACCGCAAGGAAGTTGGTATGAGCGAATCAAGAAATATCAACCCTACGACTCTGTTGATGCCTGCCTGGATTCAGGCGGTAAACTTCCGGATGGTGTCTCTTTGGCCTCGGTTCAACAGGTCCAAGAGCAGAAAGGCAAGTTACAAAGCTACGAACGGTCTGCGTTCGGGCAAGGTTGGGAAGACGCCGATGGAGATTGTCAAGACAGCCGTACTGAGGCATTGATTGCACAATCCACGACCAAGGTCCGGCTTGCAGATGAACGTCGTTGCAGAGTGGTTTCGGGCCGCTGAATCAGTCCGTTCACAGGCAAAGTCATCCAGAACAGCAGTGAGATCGACATCGAGCATGTGGTCCCGCTGAATGGTTGCCACCGTCAGGCCAGTGCGGTTGTGTGGCAAATCGTACTTGTTTGACTGCGTTGGTTCTTGCTAAGGGTAGAGTTGTCAGAGTTTTTCAGGCGCGATAACCCACTCGTTAACTTTCGTGAATTCAAAATTCAATCGTGACCTTTAATCCACCCCGTGGGCGATTTGAAAAGACGATCTTCCCACCATACCGGCTAACAATGTCTTGAACGATTGCAAGGCCGAGCCCGTGGCCCGGAGTCTGTTCGTCCAGCCTTAATCCTCGTTGACCAAGCTTGCTCAATTCAGCTTCCTCAACGCCGGGACCATCGTCTGTCACGACAATTCGTTTTGAGGGGCCGCGTTGTTCCAATATTAGCTCCACCTCTCTATGTGACCACTTCCCCGCATTGTCCAGCACGATCCCCAGTATTTCAGATAGGTCGTATTCTACAATTGGCCAACGGCTATTCTCTGGGAGAGAACTTGATAACTCAAATGATTTTGCCGGGTATAGTCTTCCCATCATCCACAGAAGGTCCCGTGCTTTTTCTACTGGATAGCAGCTTTTTCCTACCTGCGGCCCAGCAAACCGGCTGCGGCGCATTTCAGCTTCAAGTTGTTTGTCAATATCCCCGAGACGCGCAGCTATTTGCTGCCTTAACTCGCTATCTAGCGGCGTAGAAGTGTCGCTGAGAATTTGTTGGACAGACGCAATCGGAGTTTTAACGCTGTGGGATAGGTTTGCCAGCGCATTCCTCGAGCGCTCCAATCGTTGATCAAGTGAGTCAAGCAGCTGGTTCAACTGTTCGACGAGAGGGTGGAACTCCTCGGGGACAGTCATATCTATACGCGAGACGCTCCCATCCTGGAGTCTTTTCAGTGACGCCTTGAGTCGTGTGACAGAATGCATGGACAAATTGACGCCGAGCCAGATTGCACAAACCAATAGCGAGATAAGTAAAAGAGATGCGATTGCCGTCCATGCATGTAGCTCTGCCTGGCTATTCTTCAATGCGCCGAGGTCTTCTGCAACGATAACAACAAACGGTTTTTCGTTTGCGATGAAGGAACTCCGATATGCCAATATGTCCGTTGGGGCCCCTGCTATTTCAGAATTTTCGACCCGAATCGTGCCCTCTTTTTCCGATTTGATGAGCGGCGATAGTAGCGGTTTCCATGATTCTGGCGAAATGATGGTCCTGGAATCGGAGTGTTGAACAAAAGCATGGTGGAATACGCGCTGAAAGTAATCGCCCGTCTTGAGTCCGTCGAAGGCTCCGTCACTGTCCCGAATCTGATGCTCTAAAAACGAAACCTCCTCTTTCAGCCTGTCCGTGACAAATTCACGGGACATTCTTTCGAGCAGAGCACCATGTGCAAACCAGGCTATTGCCATCAAGGCAACACCTGCGGGCAGCAGTATTACAAGCAGGGTGCCTTTTACAGAGGCAGGTTTCTTAAACGTTGTCATTGAACATATAGCCTTGGCCACGTCGGGTTGAGATTGTGGAATTTCCCACCAGTCTTCGCAGCCTCCGAATATATGCCTCGATAACGTTCGCGCTTGGGCTATCTTCGAGACTGTAAAGCTGCTCTAGCAGTTGGTCTTTTGAAAAGACATGGCCCGGCTTACTCATCAGGCAGCGCAGAAGACGAAACTCTGTGCCGGTAAGTGGATGTTCAGTTCCATCGTCCACCGACAAGCATTGACGATTATCATCCAGCACAAAGCGGCCTGCCTTAACCAATGAATGTGTTCTCCCTTCGCTCCTGCGAACAATAGCATTCAGCCGTGCAATTAACTCTTCGGTCTGGAAAGGTTTTGCGAGGTAGTCGTCTGCCCCTGCCTTTAGTCCAGCCACTTTATCATGCCAGTCATCTCGCGCTGTCAGGATTAGTACGGGAAAGGCAATGTTCTTTGCGCGCCACTTTTTTAAAACATCTAAACCGTTGCCGTCGGGCAGCCCCAGATCCAAGATGCTGACCCGATAATCTTCCTGTTCACCCAGAGTTATTGCTTCTTTTGCCGTATACGCAGGGTCCACGCTGAACCCCGATTTTTCAAGTTGATGCAAAAGGCTGTTTGAGAGCATCTGATCGTCTTCAACCAGTAGTAAACGCATTTTTTTTCCTTTTTGCTGAGCGGCGACTGTGAATTCAACGTAATGTCTTTAGTAGTCCTGAATTCAGCCTAAATAAATTTTTTTGAATTTTCAGTAAGAATTCAGGTTGGTAAGCGATCTTATGTAACGATTCTGGACATTGATCAAGTGTCCTGAAAATACAATTAATTGTTGCTGAACGATTTCACAGGAGAAGATGGTATGAATGTATCAAAGTTGTTGGTAGCGGGTGTGGCCTTTTCAATGTCAGCGGGTGCTTTTGCAGCAGGAGCCCACGGTGGCGGGCACGGGGCTAGCAGCGGAGAACCTGCTAAAGCGTCCGAAGCTGCCCGCACGATCACGGTTGAAATGTACGACAACTACTATGAGCCGGAAGAAATAACTGTGAAGCCTGGTGAAACCGTGAGATTTGTGGTGGAGAATAAGGGCAGTCTTGTCCATGAGTTCAACATTGGCACCCCCGCCATGCACGAGAGCCATCAAAAAGAAATGATGATGATGGTTGAGCATGGCGTGATTCAGGGCGGCAAGCTGAACCACGACATGATGAACATGGATATGGGCAATGGTCATTCCATGAAACACGACGATCCCAACAGCGTCTTACTGGAACCCGGGCAGAGCA
The DNA here is from genome assembly GCF_042763285.1 of Marinobacter sp. LM1. Lineage (NCBI taxonomy): Bacteria > Pseudomonadati > Pseudomonadota > Gammaproteobacteria > Pseudomonadales > Marinobacteraceae > Marinobacter > Marinobacter sp. LM1. The sequence goes on along the minus strand of NZ_CP114373.1, from coordinate 3,596,829 downwards.
AGGAAGTTGTCTGGAAGTTCTCTGATAAAGGCAATATCGAATTTGCCTGTAACGTGCCGGGCCATTACCAGTCAGGAATGTACGGTGACGTAAATTTCGAATAATACAGTGTGCTGAGCGCCGCACGATTGCAAGGGCTGGTGAAGGCTTTCCAGCCTAGGAGTCTGCGCGGCAGAAGCTACATTCTGGCACAATAGATCAAAATTCTTCAGCAACAGGATGACTGATGGGAACCACTTTCCGCCCGTATTCGCCTGGCCAGGAACTGCTTCTTCCCCCGAGCCTGAACGAGTGGCTGCCTGAGGGGCATCTGGCCTATTTTGTCAGTGATGTCGTCGAGGAGTTGGATTTAAGTGCGTTTTATGCCCGCTACGAGGGCAACGGCCGACGCAACTCGCCCTTCGATCCACGAATGATGCTGAAGATTTTGATCTACGCCTACGCCACCGGCGTTTTCTCTTCACGCAAGATCGCCCGGAAGCTGGAAGAAGACGTGGCCTTCCGGGTTCTGGCGGCAGGCAACTTCCCCAGGCATCGCACGATCTGTGATTTCCGCAAACACCATTTGGTTGCCTTCAAGGCCGTGTTTATTCAGGTGGTCCGGATTGCCCGGGAAGCGGAGCTGATCACGCTGGGAACACTGGCGATTGATGGCACCAAGGTTCGGGCTAATGCCAGCAAGCATAAGGCCATGAGCTATGGCCGCATGGGCGAGGAAGGCGATCGTTTATCGAAAGAGATCGATGCACTTTGTCGTCAGGCACGTCAGACAGACCAGTCGGAAGACCGACAGTTCGGCCCGGATAACCGGGGTGATGAACTGCCTGAAGAGCTTCAGTACCGGCAGGCGCGGCTGGAAAAGATTCGTGCTGCCAAAGAGAAATTGGAAGCAGACCAGAAAGAGCGGGACAAGGCTCGGGGTCGGTCCCCGGACGATGATCGGCGCTCACCTCGCGGGGGCCCGAACTTCAAGCGGGATTACGGGGTTCCGGATGACAAGGATCAGAGCAATTTTACCGATCCGCAAAGCCGGATTATGAAAACGGCGGACGGGTTCCAGCAATGCTACAACGGCCAGTTGGCCGTGGATGGTGAATTCCAGCTGATTGTCGCCAACCACCTGGGCAATAATCCCAGTGACAATGGCTGTCTGATACCACTGCTGGATCAGGCAAAAGACACTCTGGAAACCTATCCGGATCAGTGTCTGGCTGACGCGGGTTACCGTAAAGAAGAAGATCTACAGACCCTGGAAGACAAAAGCATCGACGGCTATGTCTCGCTGCGTCGGGAGGGCAAGAAGAGTTCAGAGATAGACGCGAGCCGTTATCCGGCCAGCGCCCGGATGGCCGGGAAGCTGGCCACGGCAACCGGGCGATCGGTTTACGCTCAGCGCAAGCATCTGGTTGAGGCGGTCAACGGCTGGATCAAGCATGTTCTGGGCTTCCGACAGTTCAGTCTGCGGGGCCTTCACGCCGTGCAGGGTGAATGGGATCTGGTCTGTCTGTCGCTTAATCTCAGGCGGATGAGTTCACTGATGAGGCTGAAATAGAGGGTCCGAGGGATCCTTGGGCGTACTGAGTGATCGGACTACGATAACGCATTCGCTGATAACCGTCTTGACTGACTGAATAGAGAGAATCGAGACTCTATTCGGCTGGATATTGTGGATACGTTCTCGGGCCGAACTGTGATTCGACGCGGCGGGGTCACTTGCTCAAAATACTTCTGCCGCGCAGACTCCTAGCTCCAATGAAGTGCAGTTGGGAATAAAACAGATGAAGATACGCCTTTTGACAGGGCTTTTGACCCTGCTGATGCCGGCCATGGTCATGGCCGGTGAATACGGCCTGACGGTTGACCGGGTTAAAATTGATACCGGCGATTTCGTGAAAGAAGGTATCGGCTACAATGGTGCATCTCCGGGACCGGTGATGCGCTTCAAGGAAGGTGAAAACGTCAAAATCAACGTGACCAACAACCTGGACGAGATGACCTCGATCCACTGGCACGGACTGATCCTTCCCTTCGACCAGGATGGTGTGCCAGGTATCAGTTTTCCAGGTATCAAGCCGGGTGAAACATTCACCTATGAATTTCCTATCCAGCAAGCAGGCACCTATTGGTTCCACAGCCACTCTGGTTTTCAGGAGCCAGACGGAGCCTATGGCGCCATTGTCATTGAGCCCGAGGGCCGTGAACCGTTCCGCTACGATCGTGAATACGTGGTGCAGCTGACCGATAAACACCCCCATTCCGGTGACCGCATCATGCGCAACCTGAAAATGATGCCGGATTATTACAACCGTGAGCAGCAAACTGTGGGCGAGTTTTTCTCGGACGTGTCCGAAAACGGCCTGATGAGTACTGTCCGAGATCGGATGGCATGGGGCGATATGCGCATGATGAAAGCGGACGTTGAGGATCTGCAGGGCTTTACGGGCCTGATCAACGGTAAAGGACCGGACCAAAACTGGACCGGAATCTTTGAGCCCGGCGAACGCATCCGGCTGCGCTTCATCAACTCCTCGGCGATGACCTATTTTGACGTCCGGATCCCTGGCCTGGATATGACGGTCGTGCAGGCGGACGGCAACAACGTTCAGCCGGTTAACGTGGACGAATTCCGTATTGGTGTGGCGGAAACCTACGATGTGATTGTGCGCCCCAAAGATGAGCAGGCTTACACCATTTTCGCCGAATCCATGGGGCGTTCCGGTTATGCGAGGGCAACACTGGCCCCCGAAGAGGGTATGGAAGCGGCCGTGCCGCAACTGCGTGAAGCTGCCCGACTGACCATGGCGGATATGGGCGGTATGCCCGGTATGGACCATGGCAGCATGGCAGGCATGGATCATGGAAACATGGATATGGGCAGCTCAGAAGGTGTGTCCGGAATGGACCACTCAAACATGGGCAGCATGGACCATTCGAATATGAAAGGAATGGATCACTCCAACATGAAAGGAATGGATCACTCTGACATGTCCGGCATGGACCATGGTTCCATGGCGATGGGAAAAGGCGGTCCCAGCGATCCCTTCTATGCCAAGGGCAGTGGCCTTGTGCCGACGGCGGCCAATGGTGGCAAGTTCCTGTCCTATGCTGATCTGAAGGCTCAGGACCCGTTGTACGAAGACCGCGAACCGACTCGGGAGATCGAGCTTCGTTTGACCGGCAATATGGAGCGCTACACGTGGAGTATCAACGGTGTTAAATACGAAGACGCGGATCCCATTCGTCTCAAATATGGTGAACGGGTCCGTTTCAAGTTTGTGAACGAAACCATGATGACTCATCCCATGCACCTGCACGGTATGTGGTCCATCCTTGATGTTGGCGCAGGTCAGTGGAACCCGATCAAACACACCGTTAGCGTGAACCCGGGCACTACGGTGTACATGGAAACCGAGGTTGACGAGCTAGGCCAATGGGCGTTCCATTGCCATCTTTCTTACCATGCGGCTGCCGGGATGTTCCGCAAGGTGATTGTTGAGGGTGGCCCTGAGTCCACGCAGGCCAAGACAGGCGTTGTTGCTGAAGATGGAGGTGAGGCATGAGCTGTATTCGATCACTTGCCGCAGTCAGTTTCCTTGCCTCTATTGGTTTCTCAACGACGGTGATAGCTCAGGAAATGATTTCCGATACCACCGCTCGTAAACAACCGCTCACAGCCTGGGGTGTTCAATTTGAGGAGTTTGAGTACCGATACAGCGATGATGATGAGGAACTGGGCGTCTGGAATGCGGATGCCTTCTATGGCACCGACGAGTTCAAAGTCCGGCTGCTCACAACCGGGGAATACGAGATAGAGGAACAGGCCTACGAAACACTGGAAAACCAGTTGGTCGGCCAGATCCCCATCTCCAAGTTCTTCGACGCCAAAGCGGGTGTTCGCTTCGACACCCCTGAAGGGCCGGATCGCACTTATGCCGTGCTGGGTGTCGCTGGGCTTGCCCCACAATGGTTTGAGGTCGATGCCAACCTGTATGTTAGCAAGGATGGTGATTCGTCTGCCGAAATCGACGCGGAATACGAGCTGCTGTTCACTAACTACTGGATCCTGTCTGCGACGCTGGATGCAACGGTAGCATTCAGCGAGGACGAGGAAATTGGCGTGGGTAAAGGCTTGGTTTCCACCGAAACTGGGCTCCGGTTACGCTATGACCTGATCGATCGCGCATTCTCGCCTTACGTGGGCGTGGTGCATGAGCGCAAGTACGGTGATACCGCAGATCTCGCTAAAGCCGAAGGCGGTGGCACAGAAGACTGGTTCGCAGTCGTCGGTGCCCGCATCTCGTTCTGATCGGAATGAATAAGGAGCCAGGGGTTGCCCTGGCTCTATTTTATGATGTACGTCAATTTCATCGAAAACCTTCACTGATTTTCAGTCGCAGTTCAGGTCCGCATGTTGTCATTGAGGGGAAATGATAAGGCGAAGAGGGGCCCGCCATGACTAAAGCACATAAAACATCGAACCAGGAACAGTTCCTGCTGCGACGGAAACTTGTCGTGGAAGGTTTTGAAGAGAGTGAATGGTCTGACTTTATTCACGAACTCAATCATCACCCCTGTGTTGATTTTGCCGAACGCAAGCCAAATAATCTGTTAGACGTTACCTTCGATGGGACTCATTGGTCTACCGACGAGTTATTGGAGGTGATTGGAGCACATGGTGGCCGGTTGAAGGCGGGGTGGTGGGCTCAAAGGAAGCTGGCGTGGTATCGATTTACAGATGACAACGTTCGTGCCAATGCCAAGCATGATCCGTTTTGCTGTTCAAAGATCCCGCCCATGAAACGAAAATAACCGGAGGTTAAATGAGCAGGGAACAAGATAGAACCACTCGCTATAAGGAAGGCAGTCTCACACTCGCGGGAACCGTTATGCTCGGTACCGGCGTCATGATCGGCGCCGGTATCTTTGCACTTACCGGGCAGATGGCGCAGATGACCGGTGTTCTTTTCCCATTGGCGTTTCTGGCGGCTGCGGTGATCGTCAGCTTCAGCTCTTATTCCTATATCAAGATTTCTGATGCCTACCCCTCAGCCGGGGGCATTGGCATGTACCTTCACAAGGCTTACGGAAACCGGCTGCCGACGGCGTTTAACGCTCTGCTGATGTATTTCTCGATGGTGATCGCCCAGAGCTTTCTTGCGCGCACCTTTGGTTCCTACACCATGCAGCTGTTCGGTGGCGATGAAAGCGGTCGCATGGTGCCCATTCTCGGCGTGTCCCTGATCCTGGCAGCGTTTCTGATCAACCTGCTCGGTAACCGAATGATTCAGGGGGTGGCCTCCTTCATAGGCATCCTGAAGATCGGAGGCATACTGATTTTCGGGGTCGTGGGTGTATGGGTTGCCGACAGTCTGTTGGTCGACTTTTCAAGCACGGGCGAAGCCGGAGCAACGGGTAATTTCCTGGGTGCGACGGCACTTGGAATACTGGCCTTCAAGGGCTTTACTACGATCACTAACAGCGGCTCTGAAGTCATAGATCCCAAGCGGAATGTAGGGCGGGCCATCATTATTTCCATCGCGGCCTGCGTGGTGATTTATACTTTGGTTGGTTTTGCTGTGGCCAGTAACCTGTCGCTGGCTGAAATCATCGAAACGCAGGATTACTCGCTTGCTGCCGCCGCGCGCCCGGCTCTGGGAGAGTACGCGGTCTGGTTCACCGTTGCCATTGCCATGATGGCCACCGCCGGCGGTATTCTAGCCAGTATTTTTGCGGTCTCACGTATGCTTGCGATGTTAACCGAAATGAAACTGGTTCCCCATCGTCATTTCGGTATGCCGGGCAGTATCCAAAAGCACACGTTGGTGTACACCGTGGTCCTGGGGCTGGTTCTGACGGCTTTCTTTGATCTCTCCCGGATTGCAGCATTAGGTATCGTATTCTATTTGGTAATGGATATTGCCATTCACTGGGGAGTCCTTCGTTATTTGCGCCACGATGTGAAGGCAAAGGCGTGGGTGCCAGCGGTTGCCATCCTCCTGGATTTGCTCGTACTCGGAGGGTTTGTTTGGGTCAAACTGAACTCTGACCCGTTTGTGATTGGCGTTGCGGTTGGCACGATGGTTGTTATTGCGGCAGCAGAGCAGTTTTTTCTGAAAAGGTTCCAGGAAACCGGACATTCGGGACATGATGAATCTCATGCCCATGATCACCACTAATCAGTAGTCAACCGGGAGGACAGCACCGTGATGGAAGGTGATATGTTTGGCAACACAATGTGGGCAGGTCACTGGCTCTGGATGCTGGTGATTGGCATTGTGGTAGTGATACCGGCCTGGCGTATCTGCCAGCGCACGGGATATCCGGGGTGGATGGGGGTCTTGATACTTATCCCCATCGTCAATCTGGTTTTGCTCTACTTCATCGCTTTTAGTGACTGGCCAGTTGAGCGGAGTGGAAAATAAGTGGACTGTTGTAATGCAATTGATACATTGAGCTTTCTTCACAATCCTACGATACGACTTAAGGCTGTTGTTCGTGTGATCACAATAATTGAAAGAAACTGGGAGATAACCAGATGAAAGCAATAAATTTTAAACTGTTCGTATTTTTGACTTTTTTGCAAGCGCCATTTTTGCACGCTGAAGAAGTTCTTTCTGGCGAAGGTGTCGCAGATGTTGTCGTCGGAAACACGGTGCAAATGGAATTCCGAGATGCTCAGGACAATTTTCGCACTCGAACTTTTCATGAGTACTATGATCCTGATGGTTCGATCTATGGAATGACCAAATATCGCGAACAGCAGGGAAACCTTACCCACTATATCGGAAGATGGGAGGTCAAAGACGGTAAATTTTGCACATCTGTCTATGGTCGCGACTATTCCTGTAACAAGATAAAGCCTTTGTCTGGAAATGATTTCGAATTGCTCAATGAGGGAGGCAAGATAAGGAACGTCAAGGTATATGAAGGGAAGCATCATGGACTGGAGTAAGGATATCTGCGGGTGAGTTTTTAGCCTCTGTTTGCTCGGGAAGTACGGTTCGCCCATGCGGAACCAAGAAGCGAGTTAAGGGCATATTGATCTTGTCTCTGGAGAACGCTATCGGAGTGCAGACTCCGTTGCGCGACTTGAGGATTGGATGATGAGTATTTTGGAGCAGTACGGTCTGCTGCTTGCCTTGGTGCTTGGCATCGCAGCTACGGTTTTGGCCCTGTTTGGGATTGCCCGTGCCATGGGCCCGACGCGTCGGGAGCCGGGCAAGGACGTGCCAGCGAGTTCCGGAGTGTTGTCACGGGACCCGGTCTGGGGCCGCTATCACGCACGGTACTACGGCTACGCGCTGCTCTTTCTGGCCTTCGACATGGAAATGGCATTTATGTACCCCTGGGCAGTTGTATACAGGGAAGTAGGGCTGGTTGCTTTGTATGACATGGGGGTGTTCCTTGCCATTCTCTTTCTTGGTTTGCTCTACGGCTGGAGTCAGGGGGCATTGAGGCGGCAATGACTTCTGACCCGACAATGAGCATTACGGGCGCGCGCCAGCGGCAGGAGCGGTTCACGGTACTTCAGAAGTGGGTTTCCCGGGCCCTCGCGGGCAACCTGAGCTGCCTGATCGTCCCGGGGCCTGAAGTGGCACTGTCCCATGGCCTGGATGTGACAGCGGCAGGTATGCGCATCACCGCGACACCTCGCGATGCGAGCGTGCTCCTGATTATCGGCGAGCTTTCAGAGAAAATGAACGAGGCCGTGGCGGTGCTCTATGCGCAGATGCCGAGGCCGCGAGCCATTGTCAATTTGGGCGGACAGACGCCGTCAACGCTACCGGACCCTGATTTTTCCGCGGATGTTTCGCAAGCCGGCCTGATCGACGCGGTTGACTGGTTGAAGCGCGCGCTGGCCAAGGGCGCATTCTCAGACTCCCCCGAGGATTTCGACGCCCCTGTTCTGCACGCCAGAATCGAGTATGTCTGCCCCATGCACCCGGAAGTTGTCCAGAACGAGCCGGGTAGTTGCCCCAAGTGTGGCATGGACCTGGTCGCCCGGGAGGCAGGGGAGCCGGCCCCCGAGCATGACCATGGGCACGATCATCGCGAGCACCGGCACCATGAGCACGAACACCAGCATCATGAGCACGAACACCAGCATCATGAGAACGAACACCAGCATCATGATCATGCGCAGCAGCACGAACACCATGAACACGAACACGATCATGGTCACTGCCATGACCATCATGATTCGCATGAGCACGATCATGAGCAGCACGAGGGTCATCAGCACTCGCACGAAAACCATCATGATCACGGACACAAGCACCAGCACGATGAGTCCGACGGCGACGCGGAGGAGAAAAATTCGGGGCATGATCACAGTGAGCACGGTCATGATAGCCACGAACATGGTGGCCATGATCATGTAGGTCACGGTCATAGTGGTCATGATCATGGTGGGCATGACCACGGCGCCTCGGGATTCATGTCCATGATTGAAGTGACCAAGGACCTGCCTCGTAGCGCCGACGGGTTGGCGATGGACTGGATGGAGGTGCCGTTCGGTCCGGTTTTCCCCGGTCTGCCTGGTGGGCTCAAGTTGACGCTGACTCTTGACGGTGACGGCGTAACAGAAGGACAGGCCACATCCTTGGTGGGCATGATCAATGAGAGTGAAGAAGGCAAGGAGATCGACGCCGAGACCTTTATCGAGCGCCTGGCGTCGGCCATGCCACTGGCCAGCGTGAGCTACCGACTGCTGGCCTGCCTGGCAATCGAGCGGGCGGCTGGTCTGGAGAACGATTCGGCAACCGATCAGGCCCGGGCTGTGGCGCTTGAATGTGAGCGCATCGCCAGTCACCTGGGTTGGCTGGCGCAAACGGGGCGCCAGCTCGGCTTCGCCTGGTTGACGGATCGTGCCGCAACCCTGCAACTGGAGATCCGCCGCGCCAGTGGAAAACGGCTTGTGGAACTGACGCCCGCTCTGCAGGCATTGGCGGCTCGTCTTGGGCGAACGCCTTTGCTCAAATCGCGATTGAAGGGGATCGGCGTACTGCCATCGGGCACTGCGGGCCTGAGTGGCCCCGTGGCGCGCGCTGCTGACGACGCCGGAGATGCCTGGGCGCGCCTGTGGCAGCGCCTGGACGAAATCATCACGAGCCTCGACTACATCAAGGCAACCGGGGAGCCGGGGCTACCTGTTTTGCGAAACATCGGGCGTGGATCAGGCACCGGTGAGGCCACCGTGGAAACCCCGCGCGGCGAGGCTCAACTGAGCCTGATTCTGGAACACGGCCAGGTGAAATCCTACAGGTTGGACACCGCCTGCAGTCACCATATCGGCCTGGTCGCAAAGCTTGTCGAGGGCCGGGAACTGGGCGACGCACTGGTGGCGGTCGGATCACTTGACCTTTCGCCCTGGGAGGTGATCTCGTGAACTTCGTCATCGTGTTGCTTGCGTTGCTTGGTAGCGTCTGGCTGCTCGCCGTGGTCGAGGGCTGGACGACAACGGGCCGCCTGCGTCCGGCCGCGCCCCTACTCAGCGGCCTGGCGCACCTCGGTCGTGAATCCATTGTACCGCGCACGCCGGACCGGGTCTTTTTCGAGACGGCGCCGGTGCTACTGCTGATCGTCGCGGTGCTTGGCGCGGCGGTTCTGCCGCTGGCGCCGACCCTGGTGATCGCGGATCTGGCTACCGGTGCGCTGTTCATCAACGCGGCGCTTGCCTATGTGCTGGTGGCGCTGATCATGGCCGGCTGGGGCCCGAATGGCGCCTACGCCATGATCGGCGGCTGGCGATTCCTTGGCCAGCTCATCGCCTACGCCATGCTTATTGTCATGCCCATCACTGCGGTGGCGATGCGCGCCGAATCCCTGGTGACCACGGTGATCGTTGGCTCCCAAGACGGCTTGTGGAACATTGTCTATCAGCCGCTTGGTTTCGTGCTGTTTTTCATTGCCGCCATGGCGCTGGCGTTTCGTGCGCCTTTTGATCTGCCAACCGCACCCGGGGAACTGGGCGGGGGTGTGGACGCGGAATACACCGGCGTGCGCCTGGGGGTGTTGCGCCTGGCCAGGCTGACGCTGGTGATCACGCTGGCTTCCGCGACCACGGTGTTCTACCTCGGCGGCTGGCATGGGCCGCTGCTGCCTCCCTGGGCCTGGAGCCTGATCAAGACCCTGGCCGTGGCCGTGTCGATGCTCCTGGCCGGTCGCTATCTGCCGCGCATTCGCGAGGCGGATCTGATGCGGTGGTGCTGGACCCTGGGGATTCCCCTGGCACTGCTCAATATCATTGTTGTCGGTTTACTGGTTCTGGTGGTTCCATAATGTACGCTCAGGCTTTTTTTGTTGCCGTTTTCGGGCTGGCCGCCATCGGCTTCGGCGTGGTGGTGTTTCGCACCTCGTCCATGGTTCGTTCCGCGCTGGCTCTGCTGTTTTCACAGACGGCCGTCGGCTGCATGTTCCTGGCGATGCAGACCGAATTCCTGGGAGTGCTGCAGATCATGATGATGGCGACGGAGATGAGCATCATGGCCATTTTCATGGTGATGTTCATGATGGACCCGGGCGGGATGGGGGGCATGGATATGACCCACCAGAAGCGCTTTTCAATTGGCGCTGGCGTGGTCGCTGCCGGTGTTGCGATAGTGGTCGCGTTTTGGGCCGATTGGGGACCTGTAACGGCCGAGGCGCCGGATGCGGCGATGCAGACACGGGCGCTGGGCATGGAATTGCTGGGTCGTTCCATGCTGATCTTCGAAACCGCCGGTATCACTATCCTGACCGCGATGATTGCGGCCACGGCGGTGGCGATACCGGTGCAAACGACGGCCAATATTGCTGACAAGGAGGATACGGAATGACTCTCGTCCTGATCGTGGCGCTTGTAACCGGTGCAATCCTGTTCGGTATTGGTGTTTATGGCGCGTTGTCCCAGACCAATCTGGTTATGATCATGATGGGGGTGGAGCTGATTCTTGCGGGCGCGTTGGTGAACCTGGTCGCCTTCTGGCGTTTTCTGCACCCCGAAAGCTACTCCGGCCAGATGTTCGTGCTGGTGGTGATGACCGTCATGGCGGTCGAAATGGCGGTTGGCTTCGGTGTCGCGATTGCGCGTTTCCGGGCCAAGGGCTCGGTTGAAATGGAAGAAGCCGGGGACCTGAAAGGATGAGTGCAGTGCTTCTACCGATAATGCCACCGCTGATCGCGGCCATGGCGTTGCTGGTCCTGCGCCGGGGCTCCACGGCGCTGGTTCTCGGCGGGGCGACGTTGAGTCTGGGCGGCAGTCTATGGTTACTGACCCGGGTCGCCGGCGGGCAGGCCGAAACCCTGCTTCTGCCGGGGCTGCCAGACATGCCGCTTCGAATGGTTGCCGGACCTCTGGAAGCGCTGTTGACGGTGGCGGTGGCCACCGTAGGCACGTTCGTGCTGATTTATGCAGTTGGTTATATGAAGCGGGAGTCCGGCCTGTGCCGCTTCTACGCCGTAATGTCCCTGTTCCTGGCTGCCATGCAGGCGCTGGTGCTGTCCGGCGACTGGGTTCTGTTGCTGGCGGCCTGGGAATTGATCGGTTTGTGCAGTTACCTGCTGATTGGCTTCTGGTTCCAGCGACCCGAGGCCGCGGATGCCGCCGGTCGCGCTTTCCTCTACACTCGTAGCGCCGATCTGGGTTTGTACGTGGCGGTATTTATGCTGATTGGGTCGGCCGGTACCGGCGAGATTGCCGCCTCCCTGGAGGCCGGCGGCAGTGCCTCGACCGCCGCGGGGCTTTTGTTGCTACTGGCCGCCATGGGTAAGTCGGCCCAGGTCCCCTTGCAGGACTGGCTTATGCGTGCCATGGCGGGGCCGACACCGGTCTCGGCGCTGCTGCACTCGGCCACGCTGGTGGCGGCGGGTGCCATCCTGCTGATCCGTTCGGCCCCGCTGCTGACACCCGAGGTGTTGCTCGTCGTCGGACTTGTCGGCGGCGTTACCACGGTGGCAGCCGGGGTTATTGCACTTGCCGAGCGTGATCTCAAACGCCTGCTCGCGGCTTCCACTGCCAGTCAATATGGCTTGATGCTGGTTGCGGTTGGAGCCGGCGTTCCGCTGGCGGCTCTCATGCATTTGCTCGCCCATGCAGCCATCAAGAGCACCCTGTTTCTTGCCGCCGGCGACTTCCAGCATGCTCGCGGGGGTACCGGGTTCGATCAGTTGGAGGGGGTTGGTCGTGACAGACCCTGGACTTTTGCCGGCTTTGCGCTGGCAGCGCTGGCACTGGCCGGTATCCCGCCACTGAGTGGGTTCTTCTCCAAGGATGCGGTAATCGCCGCCGCCCTGTCTGCGCAGGGTGCCGCCTGGCTCGGCCCCCTGGCGCTGGCCGGTACCCTACTGACCGGCGGCTATATGGCCCGGGCCTTGTGCCTGCTGTGGCGAGGCTCCGGCGAAACCCGACCGGTTGCCGGTAGTGCCTGGATGCGCGTGGGCATTTGGGGGTTGGCGGTCCCTGCCACGATTCTCGGCCTGGCCTTCGGCCCCATCGAGGCCGTTCTTGATCTGCCCGCCGTCACCGCAGGCACATTGGCCGTGCTCCTCGGGCTTCTTGCTGCCGCGTGTGGCCTCGGCCTGGGCTGGCTCGTGCCGGCTCCCCGCCTGCTAGGTCCGGTCTATCCGTGGGCGCGACGCGGACTTTCCGTTGGCGGTGGGCTTACGGTCTGGGTCGGTAGGCCAGCAATGGCTGTAGCCCGAGGATGTGAGCGTTTGGAAGGGCGTCTGTATGAAGCTGTGCTTTCTCTTGGGCGCGCCGGTCTCTTCCTTGCCTCTGCGGGCGAGCGAGCGGAGCGGGGCTTGTTCAAGATTGTGCTTTGCGTGGGCAGAGTGAGCCTGAGGGTCGCGACCTACGTGCGGTTTGGAGATGAACGCCGTATCGACGGCCTGATTTTCGCCCTGGTGGCGGCTGTGCGTGCACTGGGTGCACGAGCCCGAAACCTCCAAAGCGGCCTCATCCACCACAGCCTGGCGATCAGTGCGGTCGCAATCGCCGTCACATTGGCTGTTCTGCTTTTTGCTTCATCGACGAGCTTTTAGAGGAAACCCATATTCATGTTACCACTTGTCTCGCTCACCCTGTTTTTGCCACTGGTCGGCGCGGTGCTGATTCTGTGTCTTCCGAAGCCCGCAACGCGTACGGTACACGTCATAGCGATTATTACCGCCGCCCTTACACTGATCGGTGCTCTGTCCATGTGGTTTCAGGGTGCGAGCGGTGCAGGCTTTTCCCAGGTCGAAGAGCTGCAATGGATACCAGCCATCGGTGCCGCCTACCGGGTTGGAGTTGATGGGATCAGTCTGCCTTTGGTGCTGTTGAGCGCTGTTCTTTTCCTGGTTGCTGTGATCTATACGTCGTCGCTTCGTGAACGTCCGCGCGCCTATATTGCTCTGGTACTTCTTCTGGAAACTGCGTCTATCGGTACCTTTACAGCCCTCGACGGTATCCTGTTCTACGTCTTCTTCGAGGTTTCCCTTGTCTCCATGTATTTCATGATCGCCGGGTGGGGCCACGAAGACAGGCAACGGGCAGCGTTGATGTTTTTTATATACACCTTGCTGGGAAGTCTGCCGCTTCTGCTTGCTATCCTCGGGCTTTATCTGGGCAGCCCCGAACCGACCTTCGACATGCGAGCCTGGATTGAGAATCCCCCCCTGGAGGGCGCGGCGGCCATGTGGGCATTGATCGCTATGCTGATCACCTTTGCGGTAAAGATCCCCGCGGTGCCCCTGCATACCTGGTTGCCCGCCGCACACGTGCAGGCGCCGACCGTCGGCAGCGTCATCCTCGCCGGCGTCATGCTGAAATTCGGCACTTACGGGCTGGTTCGATTTGCTCTGCAAATGACCCCCGATGCGTTCCGTGAAGCGGGCGTTGTTGTTCTTGTTCTCGGTGTTGTCAGCGCGCTCTACGGGGCTTTTGCCGCTCTGGCCCAGAGTGATCTGAAACGCTTGGTCGCCTATACGTCGGTTAACCACATGGGGTATGTCATTGTCGGTGTGGCCGTGGCGGCAATAACTCTGGATCCCTCGGTGCGAACTGTTGCTTTGGATGGTGCGGTATTGCAGATGTTCAGCCATGGACTGGTTACCGGTGCCTTGTTCTTGCTGGTGGGCATGATCCAGGACCGTGCCCACACCCGTGAAATGGGCGAATTGGGTGGGTTGCTCAAGACGGTCCCAATGCTCGGCTGGACCTTTGTGTTGGCGGCCTTTGCATCGCTGGGCTTGCCCGGGCTGGCGCACTTTCCGGCAGAGTTTCAGATATTTCTTGCCACTTTAAGCGCTTCGCCTGCCGCGGTGGTTGTGATTTTGGGTATTGCCATTATTGCCGGTACGTTTCTCAAAGCACTGCGGGAAACCTTTCTGGGCGAGCCCCGGCAGCGCTGGCAGTCCATGCCTGATTTGAGCGCTCGTGAGTGGCTTGCTGTGGGGCCATTGCTGGTGCTCACTGTCGGCACTGGCGTGGCACCCTCCTGGGTGCTGGGTATCATCCACCGCACTACATCGGCGCTGGCACTGTGATGGCTCGTGATCTTGCACTGTTGATTCCTGAAATTGCCGTACTGTTGACGGCTGTCGGTGCGCTGATCGCGGAAATGCTGCGTAGGCCGCAAATTGCGCTGCTGGTCGCAGTTAGCGGTCTGATCGTTGCCACGGGTCTGACCGTCAGTCTGATTGGTGAGGACACAACGGTGTTTGGTGGCAGTTTCCGGGTTGACGACCTCAGTGTGTGGGCCAAACTCATTCTGCTGCCGGCCACCATCCTCGCCATATTTTTGGCGAGAGTGGATGTGAGAGGCACCGTGCGAGAGGGCACGGTTTACAGCCTGCTTTGCTTTGCCACCATCGGCGCGCTCGTTCTGGCAGGCGCGGGTGATACGATGTTCCTTGTATTGGGTACATTATTAACTGGCCTGGCCACCTTTGCCTTGGTTGCCTACCCGGATACCGACCCTGCCACAGAGGCCGCCATGAAGTTTTTCGTGTTCGCCTCGGTCACAGGTGCGATCATGATTTTCGGCCTGAGTTACTGGTTCGGCGCTGCGGGATCCACGTTACTCGCGGATCTTCCTGGTATGGATACCATGCCAATGGCGGTTCTTCTTGGGTTCGTGGCGGTGGTTGTCGGTCTGGGTTACAAAGCCTCGCTGGTTCCATTCCATTTCTGGGCGCCAGATGCCTATGAGGGTGGGCCACTGTCAATAGCGGCCTACCTGTCAGTGGTGCCCAAGATCGGTGCTCTGTTCGCACTCGCTCAGGTGGTTCGCGATCTACCCCCGGAAAGTGGTTGGACCGCCATCATCGCCGGTCTGGCTGTTCTGACCATGACCTATGGTTATCTGGCCGCGCTGGTGCAGGATAACGTCGTTCGGCTGCTGGCCTATTCGTCGATTGCCCAATCCGGCTATTTCCTTCTGGGTATCCTGGCAGTCGGCGCCAGTGAGCTTGCGCTGCCATCCATCATCCTGTTTGCCGCAGCCTATGCGGCCATGAACCTGGGCGCTTTCGCCGTTGCCGCCAGTACTGGACGGACTCTGAACGATTTTGACGGATTGGGTCGCGCCCAGCCGCTTATTGGCCTCGCAATGGTTATCTTTCTGCTATCGCTGGTTGGGATTCCCCCATTGGCGGGTTTTGTCGGCAAGTTCCTTTTGTTTGCCGCAGTCATCGACGTGCAGTACACCTGGGTGGCAGTGGTGGCGATCATCAATAGCGTACTCTCGCTGGCAGTTTATCTGCGCCTCGTTGTGCCGATGTACAGGCAAGGGAATGTCGTGGTGGCTAGAACTGATATCTGGTTGAAAGCTGTACTGATAATAGCGCTGACTGTCACACTCCTTTTGGGTGTATTTGCGCAAGTGTTTGTAGGGCCGTTTGCATGATGGCCGAAGCCCATTATTTATTGCCGAGAGTAATCACCGCCCTGACGTCTGAGATCAAGCCAGCCTCTGTAGAGCCAACGCAAACCAAAGAGCGAGACTGTTGGAACGATAATCCACTGCGCTAGAGGGGCGATACCTGTGCCAAGGAAGGGAAACAGGGGCATAGAATCATTGTAGCTCCAGCGCTGGCCTGCGCCTGTGGCCCAGGCTTCAAAGACTATGGTTATAAGCAGACCGGTAGCAAAATACGCTCCTAAAGCATGGCGGCGCCACCGTCCCTGTATCCAAAAGCCATCTTTAGTTGCCGCTGCGGCGACGCCATAGGCAAATAGTGCAATATTGGCATCGCCGATTGCCGCCCGCGTGCACAGCCAGACGACCGCACCATGGGACGCCTCCATCATCCCTGTAAAGAAAGGCACCTGGATCATTTCCCAAAAAAAATGCAGCAAAAAGCTGACAGACCAGATTAAAAAAAACAGGAACCAGCCTCTACGTGATGGTCGACGTGAACAATGCATAATCTATCCAGCCAATCTAATAACTTCAGGCAGCCGAAGTTGAAATCGCAACCCTTCATCGCAGCGCCCTCCTGACCACCCGATATTTCGGAAATGGCCAGAACCGGTCCACCCAAAAACAACGGCAGCAGCAAGGAGATAACTCGTCGGTTCATTGCGGCCATCTCGATTTCATGCGCCAAATGGTCGGATTGCATGCTTGGCGCCCAGTATGCCTTTCAATAGTGAGCAATCATAGCACCTCTCCAAGATGGGCGCTGGGGGCGAAATAGCCTCTTTGATGCGTCGTCAGGTCTGACAGTCTGACGGGTGGGGATGTCAGTACGAAAATCGGGAAAATGAAATTTAGCTGAAAATTCAGGTTCGTTTCAGTTGACCACTACAAACTTTGTGCGTCAAGATTAAGTGCCGTTTAACTGGCACATCCATATTGAGGCAATAAATCGTTGTCGATATGAAAATTAAAATAAGGAGTTTCAGGTGAGCAAAATCTTCAAATCAATAAGCGCTCCGCTGGCGATAGCTTTAGTAGCAACACCGGCGTTGGCCGCGGAGCCGGTCGGGCGT
Source organism: Marinobacter sp. LM1 (assembly GCF_042763285.1). Classification (NCBI taxonomy): domain Bacteria; kingdom Pseudomonadati; phylum Pseudomonadota; class Gammaproteobacteria; order Pseudomonadales; family Marinobacteraceae; genus Marinobacter; species Marinobacter sp. LM1. Next base: position 3,579,875 of record NZ_CP114373.1, on the reverse strand, counting down.
GCGTCACCGACCGTAGAAGACCTGAAGGTTGAAATAAATCAACTGACGGCTGAAGTGGAAGAGCTCAAGAAAGGCGATTCCCCCTTCACGGTGAACGGTTATTACCGCCTGCAGGCGACCTCAGAAAGCCTGGATGAAACCAACGAGAACAGCAGTTCATTTGTTGACCAGCGCCTGCGTGCAAAGATCACCGGCGACCTCAACGATAACGTGAGCCTGGTTTGGTACGGTGAGCTCGATTCTCCCTGGGGTGAGAAGGGAAGCTGCCAGGGTGACAATTGCGGCAAACTCAGCGCCGACGGCGTTGGCGTTGAGACCAAAAATGTCTACGCTGAACTGAAGGTGCCGAACAGCGACTGGAAGGTGCGAGCGGGCGTCCAGGGGTATGGCTTCGGCAAGTACGAGAGCCTTGTTACCAACGACGACATGAATGGCGTCTCCTTTGCGGGCAATGTTGGTATGGCCACGCTGACAGGTGGCTGGTTCAAGTGGGAAGAAAACGATAGAGATTCTGCGGACGACGTGGACTTCTACATGTTGAGTGCCGAACTTCATCCCAGCGAGGTTTTCCACTACGGCCTTACCGGAGCTCAGATCAGCAACAGCAGTCAGGCTGCTCTGAATGGTACGGCGGCTCGAACGGATGACAACTATTTCGGTGCCTACGCCGATTTTACCTATAACAAAATGGCCTATAGCGGCTCGGTACTTTACAAAAAGTCGTCCGGGCGTGACTCTGACGCAACAGATGGCGACACGTACATGTTGAATCTGTATGCCCAGAGGCATTGGGGCAACGCAAGCCTCAAGATTCACGGCATCTACATTCCGGCTGATGACAGCAGCAATGGTGCAGATCGCTTCGCGGCAAACCAGTCAGGCTGGGAGCTGAATAGCAGCAATCTGCAAATCTTCGGAACAGACTACTACTACAACAATGGTGCCCAGGGTGCTAGGTCAGTTAAGGATGCGGCTTACCAGGGATATGGTCTGATGGGGCTGATAGTCTCGGGTGATCAGGAACTTTCCAACGACTACTACCTGAAGTACGGCACCGGTTACTTCCGCGTTGCCGACGACGCGCCCGACAGCGCTGCTCAGGCCAACGGCTCAACCCTTGGTACTGAAGTCGCTGCTCAGGTTGGTAAAAAGTTTGCTGGCTTGTATGACATCAGCCTCCGCGGCTCTTACGGTTTCATGGGGGACTTCTACGGAGATGACCCGGAGGATACCTATAAGGTCGTAGCTATGGTCAATATCAGTTACTGATCAACGTGTAATTTCATGATCTGATACAACGGCCGGGCCTTAGTCCGGCCGTTTGTCATTGAGCCGGACATGCGGAAGGTCGGCAATGATTTTGACGAAATCCTCCAAATGAGGACACTAGCTGACCCACGCAAAGGGGCCAGCCTTTTCTACTGGGCATTATCGTACTAAAACCACCACCGGACGCCCGCCACGAAGCTGGAGGACTCGACGTCTTCCCCCTCGCGCTCACGAAGGTCCTCTGTGTTGCCCAGAAAGCGGGTGTAAGAAACACCCACGTAGGGCGCAAACTCCCTCGAAAAGTGGTATCTCAGACGGAGCCCCAGGCCCACATTATTGATGCCACTACCGACGCCCCACTCCTCAACATCGCTGAAGGCAACGAGCGTTTCGCCGCGGCCCTGCAAAATGAGCCTTTGGGTCAGCAGCCAGTCGTACTCGGCTTCAAGATCGTATGACACGTCACCGTCGTCGGTGACTCGGAGATTTGTGTCTACCTCAAACCAGTAGGGGGCAAGTCCCTGCAATCCAACAATGGCCGAATAGCGCTCCTTATTAGGGCTGGGGCCAAACGTTGTCTGGGCACCCAATCCTGTCTGTATATCCCAGAAGCGATCGAAGCGATAGCTGTACTGCACATCAAAATTTTCGATGTCGCCGCTGTCGCTGGATAGATCAGTCTCACCTTCCGTTTCGACCCAGAGCCGATTGCGATCTTTACCAATCCAGGCCTGGGCGTCCCACAGGGCCAATTCGTTGTCGCCGTCACGCTGGTATTCCATCCGGTCAAACAGAACCTGGCCAAACACCTGGTTGTCGTGTATCGGCAGCGTCCAGTCCGGTTCGGCCTGAACGCCAGTACCGGCGGCGCCGGCTCCCGAGGCAAGCGTTAAGGCTGAGGCACCCACAACCCACTTGATGCGATTCATCATAATGTTCATCCCCTATCCCGTTAAACGACCGACACGACACGAAACATGCCTGCGTCCATGTGGTACAGAAGGTGGCAATGGAAAGCCCAGTCACCCGGTGCATCCGCTGTGATCAGCGCGGATACACGCTCGCCGGGTTTGACGGAAATCGTGTGTTTGCGTGGACGATATTCACCTGCACCGGTTTCCAGTTCCATCCACATGCCATGCAGGTGAATGGGGTGATCCATCATCGAGTCGTTGACGAGGATCAATCGCAGGCGCTCGCCATGGTAGAACTTGACCGGGCCATCGACTTCAGAGAACTTTTTGCCGTCGAACGACCACATGTAACGTTCCATATTGCCGGTAAGGTGCAGTTCCACCTCGCGTTCGGCCGGGCGCTTGTCGGGCCAGCCCTCAATGCTCTGCAACTGGGAATAAGTCAGCACCCGATGGTTGGCTGTTTCAAAGCCTACACCAGGGTCATCCAGACGCGATTGCGGGCTGGAAGCCACCATGGCTGCGCCGGGACCGTGATTGTCGGGGCCATGGGATATCGGCCGACCCGCCGTCGGGACCTCATTCATCGTTGCTTTGTCGGAGTTCATCTTGCTCATTCCCGAGCCGGTGCCATCCATCATCATTTTGCCATGGGCTTTGTCGTTGCTGCCTGACATCATTTCCATCTTGCCACCCATGTCCATGCCGCTGTCCATGTTCATATCGCCGTCCTTGCCCATGGCGCCCATGCTCATCGCGCCCATGCCCATGGCGGCCATACCGCGCTCGGTTCGCGGATACATGGGCGGTACTGGCGCCTCCATTCCCTTGCGGGTGGCTAACGTTCCGCGCACATACCCCGACCGATCCTGTGACTGGGCAAACACGGTGTGAGCCGTGTCGGTTGGCTGTACAATCACGTCGTAGGTTTCCGCCACGCCAATGCGGAATTCATCCGTTTCAACGGGTTGCACTGGTTGGCCGTCAGCGGAAATAACCGTCATCGGGAGGCCCGGGACACGGACATCAAAGTAGGTCATCGCCGAGGCATTGATGAATCTCAGGCGAATTTTCTCGCCGGGACGGAACAGCCCGGTCCAGTTGCTGGCGGAAGGCGATCCATTCATCAGGTAGGTGTATTCAGAACCGGTTACATCCAGGATATCCCGGGGGCTCATTCGCATTCTGCCCCACATGCCGGCTTTGCTCCACGCGGCATCCCAACCCATAGTTTCGACATCCTTGAAGAAGTCGCCAACGGTGCGCTGGTTGTAGTTATAGTAGCCCTCTGCCACTTTCAGGTTGCGGAATACGTCCTCGGGAGAGTCAAAGGTCCAGTCAGATAGAACCACAACGTATTCGCGATCATAGGCCACCGATTCGGGCTCGGCAGGATCAATGATAATCGGCCCATAGTGGCCTAGCTGTTCCTGAAGGCCAGAGTGGCTGTGGTACCAGTAGGTGCCATGCTGTTCGACCGGAAAACGGTACTCAAACGTTTCGCCGGGCATGATGCCGGGAAAGCTGACGCCAGGAACGCCATCCATCTGGTACGGCAGAATCAGACCGTGCCAGTGAATGGATGTTGCCTCCGGTAGCGTATTGGTGACACGCAAGATTGCCTCGCGCCCCTGTTTGAGGCGCACCAGAGGCGCTGGCAGAGTGCCGTTGATGGTGATGGGCTGTTCCGAGACTGTGCCCCCTATCTTGAGAGGTGTTCTCGCGACGGTCAGGTCGTAGATGTCAGCGCCATTACGCACGGTGTGAAATGCGTTCGTGTTGTCCAGTTGTCCTCTAGCATAGGCCGGCAACAAGCTGTCGAAACCGGCAAGAAGTCCCATTGTGGCAGCTCCTTGTATAAGGCGGCGCCTGGACACACCTGCATAGAAATGTCTATCGCTCATAGGTTGCTCCTAAAACCATGTATATACAGCTTCTTGCGTTCGTGACTCGATTATTGATGCTACCCGGTGCAACTGAAATCAAACTGAAAAGTCGACCGGTAACCCCCCATTTTTAACGGGTTGCTGTTTTTCTGGGGAGTTGCCGTTACTGGTACAATCCATGGCAGACTGGCGAAACTTTCCCACCACGAAAAACGGCGCTTACAAATGAAAATTCTGATTGTTGAAGACAATGCTGTACTTGCCAAAAAAATATCGGACTGGCTTGCGCAGGCGCACTACACAGTAGATATCGCCAAAACCGGCAAAGAAGCGGACTCGTTGATTGAAACAAGCTCCTACCAGGCCGTTATTCTCGATATCGGACTGCCCGATGAAAATGGACTTTCTTTAATGCAAAGATGGAGAAAAAACGGGAAAAAAGAGGCCATCCTTATTCTGACCGCACGCTCCAACTGGACTGAGAGAGTAGAAGGGTTGAACGCGGGTGCCGACGATTACCTTCCCAAACCGTTTGAGTTTGATGAACTGAAAGCCCGGCTCAGTGCGATTATCCGCAGAAAGGACGGCAGAACGACAGACCAGATCAGCGTCGACGGATTTCATCTCAACGCCACCTACCGAACGCTTACCACGCCCGACCAGAAAGAGTTCAGACTGACAGCTACGGAATTCCGCCTTTTACAGTGTTTCCTCCGTTCACCGGACCGAGTGTTTTCCCAGGACGAACTGGTTGAATCCCTCTACAACATAGAAAGATGCCCCACCAGAAATGTCGTTCAGGTTTACATAACCCGGCTTAGAAAAATAATAGGGGTCAATAAAATAAAAACATTGCGTGGCCAGGGCTACTACTTCGAAAAAGATCCTAACCGCTGAACGCCCGAGTGAACCAACCAGGTTAAAATATGTCTGCTCCGAAAAGTATCCGCAGAACAGCCATTCAGTATGGTGCTGTTTTCAGCCTCGTATATTTTACTCTGATATTCTTTTCACACACCTACGTGATAAAGCAACTATCGGACGAGTCCAGGAAGCAACACCTGAACAAAGAGCTGGGAAACTTTCAGGCAATCATTGAGGCTGAATCCCCCACAACCGACGACCTCAGCAACATGATCAATCAGTTTGAAATGCTTCTGGGGCATGCCATCGTCATCGAAACGGCTAGCGGAAGCGTCCTGGCGAGCCCGAACTTTGACCAGAGCCAACTGCAGGGCGCTGCAGAGAAGCCCGAGGGTTTCATCCACATAGCGCAGGGTGCGAACACGCTTTTCGGGCTTAGACGTACGTTCACTGCTACTGGAAAGCTGGCCTCAATCACCGTTCTTGAAACCGAGGGGGCGCTCTCTGAACGACCGCTGAAGGCCCACCTGACATTGCTCGGTGCCTCGGCCGTTCTTCTGGCGATACTGCTGGCACTGATTGGAACCACCACACATCTGACGTTAAAGCCCATCAGTAGGATAAAAGAGGACCTGAGACGGCTCCAATCCGGGAAACAAAGTCGTCTGAACCCTCACGTGCCGGAAGAGTTTCGTCCGCTGATCCGGCAGCTCAATGATTTGCTCGAGCTGTCAAACCGGCGGCTGGACCGCCACCGCCGCCTGAATTCCGATCTCTCTCACCTGGTCAAAACCTCTATTTCTGCCAATCTTGCCATTTTGTCGGATATCGATACCTTGCCTCCGTCCCGGGAGGATGTTGTGTTTATGGCCTCTAACTTGCGGGAGCTTGACAAATCCCTGAAATACCGGATGAGCAAAGCAGACATATCAGGCAGACAGATGGGACGGACGTGCATGCCGGTTGAAATCACGGCAAGTGTCATCACCGTTATGGAAAAAATCTTCCCTGACACGGTTTTTCGCCTCCACACCAACTTACCTGAAAACTTCAGCTGGCCAATGGAACGGCAGGATCTTTCAGAGCTACTTGGCAATTTACTCGAAAATGGCGGGAAGTGGTGCCAGACAACCGTCGACGTTACAATCGCCCGCACGTCATCAGGACTCTCCATAGAAGTAGCGGACGATGGCCCCGGAATTTCTCCCGAGGCGGCAGCCACTGTCATGAACAGGGGTACCAGGCTGGATGAAACGGTCGCCGGTTTTGGGCTCGGATTGTCCATCGTGTCCGAGATTGTCGAAGACAACCTCGGACAGATGAACATGGGTACCTCAAAAAACGGAGGAGCCAGGATTCTGATTTTACTGCCATTTCCGGACTAGATCACTGCCAAAAGGCCAGCCATCTTGAAAATCCGGCCTTCAAAGACTCAGTTTTAGCAGTAATCAGCTGCGTCATTAATCATTCTTCGAGTTTAATTCAGAATCAACGGGGTCATTCTGGCTGTCTGTTGGCGGAAGATCGATCGAGAATAGCTGGTACCGTTCGTTCTCCCCCAACTTCTGAGCGTCAGTGGCCCGCGGACCAAGAACCTCATCGACCGCATGGTTTGGAATTACTGCAAAGACCCTGGCGTACCCGTCAGCTTCCAGCAGACTGTTGAATTCTGTGGAGATGATTTCCACAGCGTCGCCTAACGAATAAAAACGTGCCGAAAATGGCATCTCACCAATGTAGAAGATCGGACTGTCCCCCGCTTGATGGATGCTCTCATACCGGCTTATCAATTGTTTCTCGGTTTTTAGTGGAATGACTCCGCTCACACTGATGAACACAACAAGGGTAATGAGAACGGGCACAAGCAATACAGCCCCCGACCTGACTCTGGACCAGGCACCTAGATCGAGCTTCGACACCCATCCGGCAATCAGAATGGCCGAGAACGGAAGAGAAGGAAGTATGTACGTCCAAAGCGTGTTGCCTGCCAGGGTGAAGAACAGCATTGGCGTTATCGCACAAAACAACAGATACAGCGTTGAGGCGTCTTGAACAGCACCAGTGAATATATCCTTTGTTTTGCCTCGCGCCGCCGCAAGGCCAAAGCCAACCAAGCCAATGATACCCCAGGGGAATGAAGCCCAAAGCCAGAATATCCAGATCATGCCCTTGGGCCGGTCATGGGCACTACCGTACAAATCGCCGGCCCACCCGGGGTCCAGAAACCGGCTAAAGTGTTCGCCAATGATGAAATAGTTGAGGAACCCTGGCGTTTTCAATTCAGCGAGCACGTACCATGGCACGGCAATCGCCAGTGTCAGAAGTGAGCCAAGAAGCCAGGGTAATTTTTTCAACGGCTGTAACCGCTGCCTGAAAATAGCAGCCCATAGCACCAGGGGGATAACGGTCAGTACAACAGCCAACGGTCCCTTTGACAACAAACCGATGGCCAGGCCCATGAAAAACCACCAGCGCCAATAGTCAGAGCGCCCTGAAAGCACAAACCACACGCTCACCAAGGAGAGGGTCGTTCCAAATACCAGGAACGTATCCGTCATGACTGCGCCGGCACTGATATAGGTGAGTACCATCGTGGAAAGCACAAGAGTAGACCATCGAGCGACCGCAGCACCGCGCGCATGATTTGCAAGGCACCACGTCAGCCATACGATTCCAATCGTGGCGAACCATGCCGGTAGCCGCAGAGAAAATTCAGACAGTCCAAATATTTTTATAGAGGCAGCCTGAGCCCAGAACGACAGTGGAGGTTTCCCCCAGAACGGAACGCCGGGTTCAAACCAGGGCGTTATCCAGTCCCCGGTTTCAGCCATTAAACGAGCGATTTCAGCGTATCGGGGCTCCGTTGTATCCACGAAGGGAAACAGCGTCATTCCGATAAAGCGACTGAACAATACGGCAGCCAGTACCCAGAACCAGGGCTCAAATCGCTTTAGCATTCTTGACGCCTCTGAAGTTGCTGATTTGGTCTCGGCTTGATACCTCTTTGTTCTCGACCACTTCTTCGGTCAGATACAGTGGTCGCTGTTTCGATTCGATGTAGGTTTTGCCCACATACTCACCAACGATACCAACGCTCACCAGTTGTATGCCGCCCAGAAAACTGATGAGGGCGATTAACGATGGGTAGCCGTCAGTCGGATCGCCGAGCATTATTGCCTTCGCTACAATCCAGACACCGAACAATCCACCAACGGAGGCGGCCAGCAAGCCGACAAGCGTTGCCCATCTGAGAGGTGACACTGAGAAGGAAGTCAGGCCTTCAAGGGCCAGGCCGACCAGGCCCGGGTAGTCCCACTTACTCTCGCCAGCCACTCTCAATGCCCGGTCGTATTCGATGATCGTCGTTGGCATACCAACCCAGGCAAAGAGTCCCTTCATGTAGCGGTTGCGCTCTCCTAACCGGAGAAGGGCATCAACTGCCCGCCTGCTCATCAATCGGAAATCACCCGTGTCGACCGGGATTTCAGTGCGACTGGTCTTATTCAGCAAGCGATAGAAAAGGTGCGCACTCCAGCGCTTGAGAAAACTCTCGCCTACACGTGATCGACGTTGCATCAGAACGACATCAAAGCCGGACTTCCAACTCCTGACCATCTCGGGAATGTATTCAGGTGGATCCTGAAGGTCCGCATCCAGAACGATCACCGCATCCCCCTTGGCATGCTCCAGCCCTGCTGTTACCGCTGCCTCTTTGCCAAAGTTGCGGCTTAGCTTGACGAGACGGATGCTCGATTTCCTTTTAATGAAAGTCCTAACAAATTCGGCACTGCCATCCTCGCTACCATCGTCCACAACCACGATCTCCGAGCGAATATCGAGGCTCGCAAGGATCGGCAATACATGCTCAAAGAATAGGGGAAGCATCGAACGCTCATTGAACACCGGAACCACCAGGGAAAGCAGCTCTGATTCATTCGGCGCACGGGAAGTCTCAAGAGGTTTGTTCATGAAACACCAGCCTTTGGTAGACAACATAGTTAAATACAGCGACAGCCGCAGTGGTTAGAAGCTGAGCAGGCACAACAGAGATTTCAAACAGTTGATGCAGGACTAAAAAGATCAGAACGTTCAGGAGAGCTGCGAGTGAACAGGAAAAGGCATATCGCCAGATGGCCTGGATGTGTGGGCGTGCGTTTGGAAAGGCCAAAGTTCGCTGCAACCAGTAGTTGGTAACCGCTCCTACAACGCTTCCAGAAAAGGTGGCTGCTACGGGGGCCATGCCAAGCAGAACCAGGCCGGACATGGCCGCCCAATGGAAAAGGGTTGCCATTCCTCCGGCGGCAATAAATCCACTTATTCTTTTAAAGGGAACCTTCTTCATCCTGGCCGACACACCCGTGGCTATAACCATCGTGCCCGATGTTTCAACAACAATTCCGGAAATGGTGAACATTGACTCTTCAGAAACATCGGGCACCAGAATCACAGTCACAGCCTTCTTTCTAGGAGCAAAGTTCAACAGCAAGACCCTCGTCTCCGTTAAAACGGGCGGAATTACACTTCCATGCATGTAACCGCAACTATGCATTTCCGCCTCACATCTACCGCTGAATATCACCCACCTTGGCTCTTGAAAAGCGACCGAACAGAACCGGCAAAACAAAGAGTGTCAGGAAAGTTGCAGTCACGAGACCACCAACAATCACGCTGGCCAGTGGCTTCTGGATTTCCGCTCCCACGCCCGTCGACAACAGCATCGGTATCAAGCCGAGCGCCGAGGTTATTGCTGTCATCAAGACAGGACGTAAACGGGAGACGGCACCTTCAAACACCGCGGTATCCACGTTCAACCCATCCTGTATTCGCTGATTGATGCTTTCGACCATAACGACCCCGTTAAGCACCGCCACACCAAACAGTGTGATAAATCCAACGGAACTGGGCACTGAAAGATACTGGCCGGAGACCCAGAGCGAAAAGACACCACCAATTACGGCAAGCGGCACGTTGACCAGAATCAACAGCGCTTGACCAACCGAACTGAAAGCGAAGTAGAGCAACAGCGCAATCAGGCCCAGAGATACAGGTACCACAATGGTCAATCGTTTCTGAGCTCGCTGCTGGTTTTCGAACTGACCACCAATATCCACCGAATAGCCGGGGGGAAGGTTCACTTCTGACGCGATGGTATCCTGAATATCGGCAACCACACTGCCCATGTCACGACCCTGCACATTGGACTGAATGACCACACGGCGCTGAACGTCGTCGCGGCGCACCTGGGGCGGGCCAGACTCAATAGACACATCGGCCACATCACCGAGTCTCACCCAGGCTCCGGAAGGCGCCTGCAACCTGAGATCAGCAATGGCATCCCGGTCTTCCCGGAAACGTTTGGCCAGGCGCACATAGATATCGTACCGCTCATTTCCGTTGATGATCTGGCCCGCGGCGGCACCACCCAGTCCGTCCCGGACGACACTCATCACATCAGACACGGCGAGTCCGTACCGGGAAAGTGCCTGACGGTCTGGCTGAACCACCAACTGCGCTTCACCGGCAATCTGCTCCATGGCCACATCCCGGGTCCCCTGAACAGTTTGGACCGCCGCTTCAATCTGCTGGCCTTTCTCCGCCAGTACGTCGAGATCCGGGCCAAAGAGTTTGATGGCCAACTGCGCACGAACACCTGACAACAATTCATCAACCCGAGTCGCGATAGGCTGAGAAAAGTTAAACAGTAGTCCCGGGTGCTGTTCGAGCTTCTCCTCAAACAGAGCCTGCAATTCATAGCGATTACTGGCGCTGGTCCACTCCGAAGTTGGTTTTAAGCCAATATAGACCTCTATGTTGTTAACTGGCTCCGGGTCGCCGCCTATTTCTGCTCGGCCAGCCCTGGACAGAGCGTAAGTCACCTCTGGAAACTCCATCAGCATGGCCTCCAGTTTCGGCGCCACTTCAAGCGCCGTATCGAGGCTTGATGAAGGGGCCAGGGTCACCCGGAGGTTAATCGTGCCCTCTTCCAGTTCAGGCACGAACTCCGTGCCCAGTCGTGGAACAATCAGCGCCGCCAGTACAACAAGAACCGCCGCCGCGCCAACAACCACGCGGCTATGCTTCAGTGACCAGGCAAGCCCCATGCGATAGAGCTTTTCCAGGGGTTTTAGAATGAAGCTTTCCCGCTCCCGGATACCCTTACGGAACATGTATGACGCCAGCGCGGGTACAACCACCAGAGCGACGATCACCGCCGACACGATAGCCAGCATGATGCTGATTGCCATTGGCTGGAACAGCTTGGCTTCCACACCTTCGAAGCTGAACAGAGGCATGAAAACGACCAGGATAATCGCCGTCGCGAAAAAAATCGGCCGTGCCACTTCCCGGCCGGCTTCCTGGAGACGAAGGGCAATGCCATGATCATCGTGTGACGCGTCCAATGGATCGGGGTCATCTCCAGCCAACTCATCCCGATGGGCGTCATGCTCGCCATCAGGATGGGTCAGATGTTTGAACATGTTCTCGACCATAACAACAGAGCCGTCTACCAGCATGCCAATTGCCACAGCAATACCGCCAAGAGACATCAGGTTGGCCGAGAGGCCGAACCAGGCCATGATCATCAGCGCAATTCCGATGGAAATCGGTATTGAAAGCAGCACCAGCGTTGTTGCCCGCAGATTCATCAGGAACAGGGCAAGCACGATCGCAATAAACACAAAAGCCAACAGAAGCGCATTGGTCACCGTCTCTACGGCCTTGGTCACCAGATCCGCCTGGTTGTAATAGGGCTCAAAACGAACCCCACTCGGAAGCGCCTGATTTATGCGATCAATGCGGGCCTCGATGCCGTCGATGGTGGCTTTTGTGTTGGCCCCCATTCGTTTGAGTACAATGCCAGAAACCACTTCACCCAGTTGTTCAACCTGACCGGCTTCATCCTTCCGGGTCATGGTTACCGCACCCTGGCGAATTTCAGTGCCCAGCGCTACCTCGGCGACATCGTTCACTGTCACTGTAATGCCATCACTGGTTTTAACGGGCACCTGACGGATCTGCTCGAGCCCCTGCTCGCCATTACCCAGCCAGCCCATACCGCGAATAACCAACTGCTCCTGCCCGCGGCCCATATACCAGCCCCCAACATTGGAGTTGTTGTTCTCCAGGGCTTCCATGACATCGTTCTGTGATAAGTCATAGGACAGCATTCGCGCCGGGTTCAGGTTAACCTGGTACTGGCGGACCTCTCCGCCAAACGACAGGATTTCCGTAACCCCTTCAGCCGGTATCAGCAACAGTTTGACCAGCCAGTCGTGCAAGCTGCGCAATTCCATTGCGTCGTACCCCGAATCCGGGTCCGCTATCAGCAAGTACTGGTAGACCTGGCCAAGACCGGACGTATTCGGCCCCATTTCAGGCACCCCGACCCCGTCCGGAATCAGCTCCCGCGCGGCCTGCAACCGCTCGAAAACCAGTTGGCGCGCGAAATAGATATCCGTGCCCTCTTTAAAGACCACGGTGACACCAGACAACCCGGTTTTGGAGATGGACCGAACCTCCTCAACATCCGGCAACGCATACATCACCGCTTCAATGGGATAGGTGATCAGCTGCTCGACTTCCTCAGCCGCAAGTCCGGGCGCCTCTGTATTAACAGCGACCTGGACGTTTGTAACGTCGGGGAAAGCATCAAGATTCAGTTTTGGTATCTGAAACGCGGCCGTGGCGATAAGCACTGCAAGCGCAATAAGAACCAACAGGCGGTTCTGAACCGCCAAGTCGACAACTCGGTTGAACATAATGACTCCCGGAATCAGTGGTTGTGCGGATCAAAGCCGCCTTTGGCAATCTCAGAGGCCACAAAAAATGCGCCCCGCAAAACGACTCGTTGGCCCGCAGCCAGGCCGGAAACCTCACGGAGCCCGCCAATTGAGCGGCCCAGTTCCACTTCCACGGGTTCATACTCGCCTTCGGCCTCTTCCACATAGACCGTCCAGTCGCCGTCCGCGCCACGCATCAATGCAGTCTCCGGCACGGCAAGCACCGGCTCGCTGGTCTTAAAACGAAAATACACATCTGCGAACATTCCTGGATGAAAACGATCTTCAGGATTGTCCAGCTCCAGCCTGACAATCCGCGTGCGGGTCACAGGATCAATGGTGTGGGCTTCCTGGGACACCGTTGCCACGCCCACACGACCCGCTGCCCTGACTTCGGCTTCCGCGCCCTTCTCTAGAACAATGTCGGAGCTTGCTGGCAGATGGGCTTCTACCCAAAGCTCACTCTCATCAGCAAGAGTCACCAGCGGCTGGCCAGCCTCAACTCTTTGTCCTTGCTCAAACTCATCGGTCAGTACTGCACCATCCACGCGAGCCCTGAGCATGTATTCACCGAGACTATCCACCCCGCTGGCCTTCAACGCACCAATGTCATCATCGTTCAGCCCGTAAGCAAGCAGAGTCGCCCTTGCTGCTTCAATGTTGGCTTTCGCTGTATTGAACCGCTGATCGCCAACCACGGAACGACCCAGCCCGCTGATTCGCTTCCATTCAGGAAAAGCTTTCCTGTAATCCGCCTGCGCCTGTGCCACCGTCTCACTGAACAGGGTTACCAGCGGCTGGCCCTTGGTTACGTGCTCACCCAGTTCCACGTGACGCCGCAGCACCACTGAGGCAACCCGGGGGGACACGTGATAGCTGGTATAGCCGTTGGTCAGCAGCTCACCGGGAGCGTAGATTTCATAGTCAACGTGCTTGCTTTCGAGGGTTGCTACTTCAATGCCGGCGAGCTCTTTCTGTTTGGCATTGATGCTTGCGGTAGTTGCTTTTTCCTCTTCATGCTCACCTTCTTCACCATGATCTTCCTTATGCTCGCCCTTCTCACCGGTGACTTCCTGATGATCGTCGCCACTGGCAGCATGATCATGACCGGCTTCCTGATGAGCATCTTCCTCTGCCTGTACAAAAGAAAGTGGGGCTGTAAGCAACGTCAATGCGAATACTGAAATCAGAGCTTTTTTCATAATGAATATCCAGTTTCCAGACTAGTATTGGAAGAGGGTGATCAGTTCGCCAGACTGGCTCAAGAGCTCAATCAGACCCAACTGCGCCTGCTTTTCCAGTTCAATACCGGTTTTCAGGCTCTCCGCGCGCTGGCCCAGCGCCTGGAGATACTCAGAGGTGGAGAGGTCGCCGACCTGCCACTGCTTCTCAAGCAAATCGGCACTTCGCTGTACACGCCCCTGGGATAGTTCTTTCCATCGACGAAGTTGCTTGTCGTATCGCTTCCAGGAAGCGCGAGCGCCTGCCAGGTCATATTGTCGTTTCCGGTAGAGCGCCTGAAACCGCGCTTCCGCCTCCAGAGCCCGTCGATTCGCAGCCCGGGTTTCAGCGCTGTAGTTATTACGGACGTTCAGAGGGATCGAGAACGTCAGGCCAACCAGGTTCTCACCGCCATCACGCCCTCCGCTCAGCCCGACCGTGGGAGATGCCGTCGCTCTGCGACTGACCACCTCGGCTTCGCTCCGCAGCACCTGCCACCTCGCGCGGGCAGCAGCAATTGACGGATGATCCAGCAAATTGTCGTTATCGACCCTGGAAGCAAGAGCCGGCCAAATGTGCCCGGGGATTCCCCCATCCTGAGGCCTCCAGTCCGGCAGACGTTCTCTAACTTGAGTTTCTGCTCGATCAACTGCGGCCTTTGCCTGGGCGAGTTCACTGAGCTGCTGAGAAAGGCTTAAAAAAAGCAACTCTGCATCGGTACTCCCCAGGTCGCCCGCCTGCTGGCGTTGCTCAACCTGCTCCAGCAAGGCATTCAGACGGTGTTGCTGGGATTCCGCAATTTCTTCGGCACGCGTCGCCGCGCGCCACTCGACAAGCGCAAACAGCGACTCGGACGTTTGTGCCAAAACCGCCTCGTTCAAATCAGCTTCAGCGGAAAGCCTGATCAGCTTTGCCTTGTCCTTTAGCGCACCCTGTTGATCAGACCAATCGATCGTTTGTGATAGCCCTGCCACAAAGTTGTTGTCACTGCCCGTTCTGTCTGCTCCAACAGACAGCTCCGGGTTATACAGCGGTTGTTCGCTTGCCTCAGCATCCTGATTCCGGGCTGCCGCCTGCTCTGTCGCCGCCATGACATCCGGATGCTTGCTTATCTGGCCAGTGAGCCAATTTGTCCAATTCACAGTCTCCGCTTGACCGAACAGAGGAATAGACAATAGTACTGAACACAGCAACGCCCTGGGCGAGTGCTTGCTTGCCTTCATCGACTTTCTCCCGAAGGGGTTGTTAGCCACAATTCATGGGGGCGAGACGCCCATGACAAGGTAGGTGGAGATAGTAAGTGAAAAGGTTGAAATGAACTTGAATTTGGAAGGCATTAGCTCAGGGAACTTGAAAGTGCTCCTCAATAAGGGCGGGGAGAAGCGGCATCGCGACTCATGGCCACGATGCCGCCATCCAATCTAGGAAAAGCGCTGGTTTGATGCCGGTTGAAGTGCGCTCTCGTCGGTCGCACCATCGTCGATACGAACAGCCCGAACCAGGCGGGATACAAGCACCTTGCCGTCACCCGGGTGCCCTTCCTGGGTTCTGCCCGTTCTGACAATGAGTTCCACAACTTCACCAGCGACATCATCGGTCGCTACGTCTATTTCCAGCTTGACCATCTTCACTTTCTCCAGAGGCGACTCATCGCCGACCAGATGACCAAATTCGCCGAGAGACACGACAGCAATACTTGCCACCCCCTTAACTTTGGCCAGAGCATCAACCACATGCTCTGCCATCACTTCTCTGACATACGCTTTTATTTCATACATAAACCGTCTCCTGACTATCAGACTGAAATGTCACGACGTTCAGATGCAAACCACTGGTACACACTGGGCAACACCACCAGCGTCAGCAGCGTTGAAGTGATCAGACCGCCAACCACAACCGTTGCCAGTGGCCGTTGGACATTAGAGCCAATGCCATCGGCCAGCAGCAGGGGAATCAGCCCCAGAATAGCCACAGAGGCGGTCATCAGAACCGGCCGCAAACGGCGTTGAGCACCCAGCTTGACTGCTTCAATGACTTCGTAGCCTTCGTCCCGCAACTGGTTGATGTAACTCACCATCACCACGCCGTTAAGTACGGCCACACCAAACACCGCGATGAATCCCACGGCAGCGGGCACAGAGAGGTAAAGCCCCGTCACAAACAGCGCGACAATGCCACCGGTAATCGCAAAGGGCACATTCATGAAGATCAGCACCGCATAGCGCAGACTACTGAATGCCGAGAAAAGAAGCAGGAAAATAAGCGCCAGGGTAATGGGCACAACGATCGCAAGCCGAGCCATGGCCCTTTCCTGGTTCTCAAACTGACCGCCGAACTCCACGAAATACCCCGGCGGCATGTCCACTTGCTCCTCGATCCGCTTGCGCAAATCCTGAACAACACCGCCCATATCGCGACCACGCACGTTCATCTGCACGTACTGTCGCCGACTGGCATTGGAGCGCGAAATTTTCTTCGGGCCGGCGTACATTTCAACATCAGCCACCCGTGAAAGCGGAATAAGCTCGCCACTGTTGCCCCTGAGGGGAAGCTTTCTGATTTCATCAATGGACCCACGGTAGGACTCTTGCAGTCGGGTGAAAATCTCAAATCGCCGGACACCGTCAAAGACCAGCCCGGCCCCTTTACCGCCAATTCCGGTTTCGACCGTACTCATCAGGTTATCAATGCTGATGCCGAACTGCGCCAGCACTTCACGGTCGGGGCGAATAACAATTTGCTTCTTGCCCGCACTCTGCTGGGCGCGGACGTCCGTTGCACCAGGCACCTCTCTGGCCAGGGCAGCGACTTCCCTGCCGATCCGACCCAGTTCATCCAGGTCGTCACCGAAAATGCTGGCGACCAATTGCGCCTGAACGCCCGACAGAAGTTCGTCGGTACGGAGTTGAATCGGCTGGGACAGATTGTTGGCAAGCCCTGGGACTCGTTCATTCAACGCTTCTGCGATCTCGCTCTGAAGATCCTCATAGCGCACATCCTCTCTCCACTGATCCAAAGGCTTGAGGTTAACAAGCGTCGCCACTACGTTTACCGGCTCAGGGTCGCCTCCCACCTCGGCTCGACCGATCCGTGCGTAGGTGCCTGTTACCTCGGGAAATTCTTCCACAACGGACTGGACTCGTTTGCCATATTTAATCGCGGACTCCAGGCTGGCTCCCGGCGGCAGTGTTGAGCGGATCTGGAAAGTGCCCTCCCTCAGGGTGGGGACGAATTCGCTCCCAAGATAGGGAAACAGCAGGAGGCTTCCGACAAAGGCCAGCACTGCAACGCCCATCACCACCTTTGGCGCCTTGACGACCACATTGACCACCGGTTTGTAAAGCCGGTTAAGGAATAGAACCAGCTTCGGCTCCTTATGGTGCCCACCCATCCTGAATGAGAGCGAGGCCAGAACCGGCACCAACGTCAACGCGAGCAGCAATGCGCCGATCAGAGCGAAACTGATGGTGTAAGCCATGGGCGAAAACAGCTTGCCCTCGACGCCCTGCAGCGTAAATAGCGGCAGAAAAACGATAATAATGATGCCGATGGCAAAGACGATCGGACGAGCCACTTCCCGTGCGGATTCACCAACAAGCCTGAGCACGCTGATTTTCTCGTCCGATCGCTCTTCAATATGTCGGAAGATGTTCTCTATCATCACCACAGCGCCGTCCACCATCATGCCGATGCCGATAGCCAGCCCGCCCAGACTCATCAGGTTGGCCGACAGGCCCGACATGCGCATAGCAATGAACGCAAAGAGTACAGACAACGGCAACGTCGCCACCACGATCAGTGTGGAACGAATGTTTCCCAGGAACAGATAAAGGAACACCAGCACCAGAACCGAGCCCTCAAGCAACGCTTTCTCGACAGTGCCTATAGCCTTGCCCACCAACTCCGCCTGGGAGTAATACGCTTCGATCTTCAGACCCTCCGGAAGTGACTTGTTCAGGTCGTCGATTTTTGCATTGACGTCCTCAAGCACCTGGCTGGTGTTGGTCCCGATCAACTTCATCACGTAACCGCCAACGGACTCCTCACCCGAGGACACCTCTGCACCACGGCGAATTGCCGGTCCAAGACCAACCTCCGCAACATCCTTGACGTAAATTGGGGACTCCCCCTCACTCTTGGACACAATGATGTTCTGGATGTCTTTGATGCCTTCGGAACCAGAGTTGACCCAGCCGTAACCGCGAACAATGTATTCTTCACCTCCTCTGGTAATGAAAGAGGCGCCGACATTGCGATTGTTCTGGGTAAGGGCACCGCGAACATCCGAGACCGTCAGGCTCCTTGCCTGAAGCTTGTGCGCGTCGATATTGACCTGGTATTGCTTAACCTCGCCTCCGATGGACAGCACACCGGTTACCCCGGGTACGGTTCTGAGCTGCGGCTTAACAATCCAGTCCTGGATCGTGCGAATTTCCTGCAAGCTGTACTGGCTCTCGTCCTCAGCTTTCAGGGAATACATCAGGATACGTCCCAAGCCCGTGGTGATGGGTCCTAGTTCGGGTTCCCCCATGCCCTCCGGGATCTGGCGCTTGGCTTCTGAAAGCCGTTCGTTTACCAGCCGCCTGGCGAAGTATATATCGGTGCCATCTTCGAAATAGATGGTCACCCGGGAAAGCCCGAAAATCGACGTGCTCTGAACCTTCTGCAACTTGGGGATGCCGTACATGCTGATTTCAATGGGATAGGAAATCAGCGTTTCAATATCCACCGGCGACAGACCAGGACTGGCAGTAAAAACCTGAACCATGGTAGGCGTCGCGTCGGGAAATGCGTCCACCGGCAGTTTTTGAAATGAAAATACCCCGGCAACGATCACGGCGATAGCAAAAACAATCGTCATCAGACGGTTGTTCAGCGCATAATTCACAATTGCGTTAACCATGTTCCCCCCGGGTTTTAGTGTCCGTGAGCGGCGCTACGGCCACTGGCGGTAATGGCCGACATCAGATCAAAAGCGCCTACTGAAACCACTTCCGTGCCCGCGCTGATCCCGGACTTGATCTCAATCAAGCCGTTTGCTTCCTTGCCAAGCGTGACGGGAACAGCCTTGTAAGCCCCTTTCTCATCGCCCGGAACAAACACAACAGATTCACCGCTAATGGTTTGAACCGCATCATCCGGAACCAGCGGCAGTGATGCCTCCGCTTCCGTCATGATTCTGGCGGTGGTATAGGTATTCGGGCGAAGGTCGCCCCTGGGAGACTTCAGTACAACGCGAACGGGGATGGTGCGGGTCTTTCCATCCAGCATGCTCGACACCCAGGATACCTGCCCACTGTGAAACCGGTCAGAACCTGAATCCCTGGAGGCAATCTGAACCTCGTCTCCCGTTGAAATCTGGTCAATATCGGATTCCGACACCTGAAGAATGGCCCACAAAACCGAGGTGTCTGCCACGATGAAAGGCGTATCCGATGGACTTAACGTCTGACCCAGCCGGACAGGCATCTGTTCGACACGCCCCTCAATGGGTGAGCGAAGCGCGTATTGCGCCAGCCCCCCACTGTCACCTGGCGACTCACTACCGTATACCGCCAGTTGTTCCCGCACGGAATCGTACTCCGCTTTTGTGGCAAGGTAGATCGCCTTGGCATCAAGAAATTCTTCCTCGCTGGAAATACCTTGGTCCTGCAATTGTCTTTCGCGATTGTAGTCTGACTCGGCTGCTTCTTTACGGGCCTCCAGCGAGATCAACCGGGAGCGAATCCGGGCCAACTCCACACTGTTCAAGGTTGCCAATAGCTGCCCTTTCTTGACGTAATCCCCCAGGTCAACCACCAACCCCGTCAACTTTCCTTCCAACAGCGGACCAACCTCGGCCACGCGATCCGGCACATACTGAATCTCGGCAGGTGCCGTAACAATTGCGCCAGCGCGCCCCTTGGCAGCCGTCACCGTCTCAATGGACAATAACTCTGTCTGCTCCGGCGTCAGATGGATCTGGCGGGACTGGTTCTCCTCTCCGGCATGCTCGACGCTTTCATCACCGTGTTGGTCACCTCCAGCTTCTCCGGCAGCGTATGCTTGCTGCAGGCTCAGAATGCTGGCAACTATTAAAAATATCTTCAGATTGCGAATCATTCATTCACCCTCGCTATTTAAAGAACGGTCAGTTTTGAATTTCGTACCCTCAGGAACCGGCTGACATCGACAGAGCACCTCCTGTGCTTATCTCCAGCGCCCGGACGGCATCGATATAATCATTCTGCGCCTGAACGTATTCCTGCCTTACCGACAGGAGATTGTCCTGTGCTGCCAGAACATCCGAGGCACCGACCTTGCCCGCCCGAAATGCTTTCTGCATCAGTTGTAATGTTTCCTCTGAACGCTCCAGGATCGACTCGTTCATCTGGCGCAGCCGAACGGCGGTGGATTTATACCGGGCCACAGCCGACACAACCTGACG
The DNA here is from genome assembly GCF_042763285.1 of Marinobacter sp. LM1. Lineage (NCBI taxonomy): Bacteria > Pseudomonadati > Pseudomonadota > Gammaproteobacteria > Pseudomonadales > Marinobacteraceae > Marinobacter > Marinobacter sp. LM1. Next base: position 3,559,513 of record NZ_CP114373.1, on the reverse strand, counting down.
CTCTGTAGCCAGGCGCAAGGCCTCTGCCTCAAGCTCGGAGGTTTTCAGCCGCGCAGCAGCTTGTCTCTGCTCACCGGAATAATCATGGAAAACGGTCAAAGGCATCGACACCCCTGCACCGAAAAGGTTGGAGCCTTCCTCACGATCATAAAATCCGAAGACTTTCAGATTTGGAATCGTCAGGCTTTTCGCAACTTCAAGGCCAGATTCATCCGCTGCAATTCTGGCGGCCGCCGCTTTCAGGTCCGCTCTCTGACTCTGTGCCATCTCGACAAGCTGGCTGGTCGGAGGCAGGTCTTCGAGCGTCACATCAAGCTCGCCGGTCACCCCAACGGCATCGGAGGGGGACACCCCGAGCACTTCGGTAAGGTCAATTTTTGATTGCTCGAGCTTTTGTTCCGCCGAGGCTTTTTGATTCCGGGCCCTGGCAAGCCCAATGACTGCGGTATTGAGATCAATCCGGGTTTGTTTACCCTGTTTTACGGACATTTCAACCAGGTCTTTGGTGCGTTGCATAAGTTCAACGGCACGGGTTGCGGTTTCCAACTCTTTCTGAGCCAGCAGTATCCGGAAATAGGCGGCCCGCACCCGCGCCTTGGTGGCTACCTTCAGGTATTCAAGCTCCTGTTGCCGGGACGTGAGATTACTCCGGGCACGCGACTGCCCAAGGTCGCCGCGATTACCCATCCAGATCTCCTGAGTAACCCTCACCCCATATTCCAGGGACTCGTCGGCCTGATCCGGGGCCTGACGGGCCCCCAACTCAAACTCTGGATTGCTCGGCGCCCAGCGGCTGGCATGATCAAGCTGTCCCTGCTGTATCGAGACCGCGGCCCGCCTCAAAGCCAATACCGGGCTATTCTCGAAAGCCATCACCATGGCCTGGTTCAGGGAAACAGCCTGGCTGGCTTTGGCCTGCTGATATTCTTTCAGCGACACACTCTCTTTTGCCTGGGCCGACACCATAGGAGAGACGGCCAAGGCTCCCGGAACTATCATCGCGCACAACAACAATCGTTTGTTCATTCAGTATCATCCTGGCTGTTTGACTGAGGTCAGTGAGTCAGCATTTTTGCGTGGGAATCTGGAACGACCTTACAGACAAACCTTTAATACAGTTTGAAATTCAGGCACCGGATAAGAAATGAGCTTTGGCGGCAGGGGGGGGCAGAGGTAAGGGCGAGGATGTCGAGTCACCGGGCGTCAAGGCAGGCGCACGATGGTGGGTTCTTGCATGATAAATAAAAACCGGCCCGTCATTTGGGCCGGCTTTTTATTCTGGATCTGAATTGCTTGTGATCACTTGGCCGATCAGAAACTCCTGCTCCAACCCAGCCAGAACTTCGGATCATCCGAGTTGACAGAGCCAAGCGCGTCGGTTGACTCAATGTCCGCGTACTCCACGTTAACACTGAAAGAACCGAAGTTTCCCGCATCCTTTGTAACGTTGGCGGCGACGTGTGAATAACTTGCCTCGCCGACAGAAGCCTTGCCGTCATCAGCGAAGTCGTAATAGCCAAGCGTCACACCGGCACTGTAGCTGTCCTCCAGAGGCACCCCAACAGAGGCGTAGTAATAGGCATCCCCCTGCACGAACACCCCATCACCACTGGTGTCGCTGTTGATCGTGTAGGCCAGGCCTACAGCAGCAATGCCATAGCTGATCTCGCCGTAAAGTTCGCCGAAATCAATGGAGTCCGGCGCGTCAGGATACGCATAATAAATGTACCCAACGTCATAACCCAGTTCTTCCACAGAGCCGGAGAATCCGGCATAAAGATCAAGCTCATAGCTGGTGCCGTCACCAAAATCGACATTGGAACCCCAGCCACCGGCGTAGAAGCCCGACGCATGCTCATAATCCAACCCTCCCTGGACAGCCGCAGCCCCGTCTGTCTGGGTGACGCCCCGGAACAGATAGTTGCTGCTGGCGCTCACATTTGAGCTGACGTCAGCGCTAACAATGGCGGGCGCAGCCTGAAGTGCTGCAAGCAAAGTGATACTGATAAATCCGGATTTGGTGAAAAACTGCTTCTTCATAATGGATACCTTCGGTTGGGTTTCATTGCTCCAAATATGATTTAGCAAAAGTCTTGCCACATCTTATTTATTCTTGTTTATCATTATTATAGAGACAAATCGGCACATTCTGAGCTTGCCCCCGAAAAACGACCCAACACCTAGCGCCCCAGAACCTGTCACCGGCCCGGACCAGCGCCCTGTTTTGATGCATTCTCTGTAACCATTCTGTAATCTTTGCCAAATAGACTTTAATAGCGCTTCAACACACACAAGCAAACCGAAAAAGGTGAGACAGATCATGAGCAAGAAATATTTGGGCTTGGCTTTGGCGATTTCTGCCGCTTCTGCTGCACAGGCCGGAAACGTTACGACCAGCGGCGAAGACCTTGTGATCGATACCGACAGCGGTATCAAAGTGAAAGTGTCGGATAACTCTGCGTCTTTTCAGCTCGGCGGGCGCATTCAGTGGGATTACGACGCCACGCAGTCTGACGACAACGGTGTTGACACTACCGATTTCGATGTGCGCCGGGCACGCCTCTACGCCAAGGGCCACTTTGGCGACTGGGCGTACAAGACCCAGTTCAACGTCGCTGAAAGTGATGGCGCCGACGGCGGTACTGCTGAAGACCTGTACATTCGCTACCTGGGATTTGGCTCAGCTGCAACCGTGACTATCGGTAAACAGAAAGAGCCATTCGGCCTGGAAGAATTAACGAGCTCAAAAGACATCTCAGCGCTTGAGCGATCTGCCATGACCGAGCGTTATGCCCCCGGTCGCAGCGGCGGCATCCAGCTCAGCGGCAAAGGCAGCAACTGGACCTACGGTATCGGCTACTTCGAGGCAGGCGGCAATGGCAGCGACGATTTCAATAACACGGCAGTAACCGCACGGGGCACGGTTGCACCGATTCAAACGAACAATATGGTTGTTCATCTTGGTGCGGGTTATACCACGCGTGATGCCGACACTCAGGCCGATGAGGTCGATACGTTTAATCTGGAGCTCGCCGGCGCTTCCGGGCCCTTCCATGCCCAGGCCGAATATTTCGATTCCGAGGAAGGCCAGGTGGATGTTGATGGTTATTACGTACAGCTTGGCTGGATCATCACCGGCGAAAGCCGTCCTTACAAAGCCGGAGCATTCAAGCGGGTAAAACCGGCATCACCCAAAGGGGCCTGGGAAGTTGTTGCCCGCTTTGAGGATGGTGACGGAAAATACAGTGATGTGGGGCTGGCCACAACTGACGGCGAGCAAACGACACTGGGGCTCAACTATTACGCCAACAGTAATGTCCGACTTGGCGTGAGCTATATGGATGGGGAAGAAGCCAATGGCACTAGTGGAGATGAAGTGCGTGCAAGGTTGCAATATGCATTTTGAACGCATGGGAGGGGGCTTGGTTGAGCTCACCACTTGATAGGGCACTGGTACGGGAAACATTGCGATCAAAAACAATCGGAAAATTCAGTTAGAGTTCAGTTTAGCTTGATATAGTTCTTGCGAGTTAATGAAGTACTCAGGTTTTTAGGGCAGATATTCATCTGCCCATTTTTTTGTCTGCCCCGCTCTGAATAGAGTTCATCTGAAGTTTCTGGGTACATAGCTATCTGGCAATAATCAATTCCTGAAAAAGGGGCGCACCGACGCGCACGTGGAGTCGTCTGGCAGTCTGTCGGGATTAGGTTGTTAGGTCTCTCATAGCCAGAAAACCCCGGCTGGAAACCGGGGCTATGACAGAGAGGGAATGCAAAGGCGAACTCGCCGCCGATCAGTTGGCCTTGGGTTGTTGATCAGAAATTAACGCTGATCCCCAGCGAAGCGGTACGTGGCATGTTTGGCCTGGCGCCATCGGGCAAACGTGAGACAATTTGCTGTTCATCGAACAGGTTGTCCACTTTCAGGAAGACATCGGCACTGGCGGTCAGTGCGTAGCGGCTGATGAAATCGACCAGGAACAGGGACTCGGTCTCGTCCAGTTTCGTGGCGGTGTTGTTGCATCCCGCGCTGACACACATCTCATCGACGTAGGTGGCCACAAGGTAGTTGTCCCAGCCACTCGGGTGTTCCATGCCTGTCCGGAAGCTCATCTGGTTTTCAGGTACGTCCTTGAGCTGCTCGCCTTTTTTCAGGCCCGAAGCGGCATTGTCCTTGCTGATTTCCGCCTGGGTAAAGGTGTAGGTAAGGCTGACCGGAAGGTAGAACTCGCCTGCCCGGGTGCCGGTCTGGAGCTGGAACTCAACACCGGAAATTTCAGCCTCGCCGGTTACAAAGCTGCCAGAGGTGGCGCCATTGCTGCACGGCGAGCCCACGGAACAGTTTTCGGCCTTGTTGGAGAAGTCGCTGTAGAAGCCGATCATTTCCGCGAAGAACGCATTGCCAAAGTACCGGAGGCCGGCCTCCCAGTTCTTGCTGGTTTCCGGATCTTCGTTTGCCCTGGCACCACCTCCGAGAGGGGAGAAACCCCGGTGCACACCGCCCAGAACCTGCCAGCTTTGGGTCAGGTCGTAGGTAAAGGAAGCGCCGGGCAGGAGTTCAGCGCTGTCATTGGCGCGGGTGCTGTCGATGGTTGTGCGGCCGGGATCCGCGTATTGGGTGCGACTGGTCTGCACATCTTCGTAGCGCAGGGCCAGATTAATGCTGAGCTTGTCCGTCGCCTGCCATTTGTCGAGTGCCCAGAAGCTCAGGGCTTCGCCGGTCTCGAAGCGGTTGTTGCTGCCCGTTGGGGCCACGCTGTTCTGGAACACCAGGGAGCCATTGACCTGGTCGTACACATCCACCGGCTGGAAGCGATCCATTTCATCTTCGTGGGCGCGGGCGCCGAAGTCGAATTCGTGGTTGCCAATGTTTACATCGAAGTTTGTCTGCACGCCCTGGGAGACGTACTCTCTGGCGTTGTTCTTGTAATTCAGGCCGCTGGTGTCAACGGTACCGTCGAGAATACCCTGGGCATTGGCGTCACCGGCGTTTGCCTGGTCGATGATGTTTCCGGCGCCACTGAGCTTGTACCAATTGCGTTTGAAGTCGTTGCGATAGAGGGTTGTGGTGCTGCTTACATTGTCGCTCCACTCGAACTGATGAGTCAGGCTGACACCGGAGTGAGTATTATCCATCTGGTCGGGACTGGAAAGCCCGTAGCGCCGGTTGGGGTCCTGGTTGAAGTCCGCATCCGTCAGTCCGACATAGGTCGAGTTGGAGGTTTCCTCGGAATACTGCAGCTTGGCGGTCACGCTCTGGCGATCACCCTGCCAGCGTAGCTTGCCGACATAATCACTGATGTCGAAGCCACTGTTGCGGTTACTTCGGTCAATGTCCTTGAAGCCTTGCGCTGAGCGCTGGACCGTTTCAAACAGGTAACCCCAGTCACCGTTCGTGTCGCCATAGGTTGCATGAACGTCGGTGGAGCCGCGCTCGTTGGTGACGGCTTCGACGTAGCCCTTCTGCTCGTCGGGAATGGGTGTGGAAATCAGGTTGATCACGCCGCCGGTGGTTTGCGGACCATAGCGCAGCAGCGGGGCACCCTTGAGTACTTCCAGCGAGGACATGCGCTTGAACGTCGGGAAATAATAGGCGGCCGGATTGGAGTAGGGCGCCGGGGCGATCAGAACGCCATCTTCCATCAGTGTGACGTTGCTGCTGCGCTCGGCGGTGGCACCGCGAATGCCAATGTTAGGGCGCAGGCCCTGACCTTCCTCTTCCCGTACATACACGCCCGGGACGGTTTTCAATACCTGGTTGATGTCGGCCTCAACCTCGGTTTTCAACTGCTGATCGCCAACTACATAGCCTGACCCCGGCAGGGTCTGGGCTGCGGACGCATCGCCAATGATTTCCAGGGCTTCAAGGGTCTGGGGCTGGTCATCGCCAGCGGCAGAGCCCATGGCTGGGGCCAGGCTGATCGCCACAGCCAGTGATAGTTGGGAAGGTCTAAACATACGGTTGTTCTCCGTTATCATTGAATTTGCCGGATGCAGGTGATAATGATTAGCATTACATTTCGAAACTTTATGGTTTTGTAACTATTAAGTCAATAGCCAATTCTTATGGGGCGAAACGTGTCAACAGGCTGAAAACCGTCAACTCCCGCTTTTCCTTTATCGACCGAGAGGATTGTTCAGATAGCTTGCGGGTATGCCGATGCTAATGACGTCAACACCCTGCGCCATGGCCCGGTGTTCAAGCCGGACGCCGAGTGAAACCGCTTGAGGCAGAGTAGGGTCTGGCCAGCGCGCCGGCCTTCTCAGCCCTGGAGAATGCTGTGAGTGCCTAGGGTGTGCGGGTAATTCTATAAACTAGAGGCTGCCGGGGAGGGTCACGAGATTTACTCTAGGAGTCTGCGCGGCAGGAGCCACCTTCTGGCATAATACGTAAAAATTCTTCAGCACCGGAGAATCCGATGGGAACCACCTTCCGCCCCTATTCACCTGATCAGGAACTGCTTCTTCCCCCGAGCCTGAACGAGTGGCTGCCCGAAGGGCATCTGGCCTATTTCATCAGTGACGTGGTCGAGGAACTGGATCTGAGTGCCTTCTACGCCCGGTATGAAGGGAGCGGTCGGCGCAACTCGCCTTTCGATCCGCGGATGATGTTGAAGGTGTTGATCTATGCGTACGCGACCGGCGTGTTTTCATCACGAAAGATCGCCCGGAAGTTGGAAGAAGATGTCGCCCTTCGGGTCCTGGCGGCTGGCAATTTCCCCAGACACCGCACTATCTGCGATTTTCGCAAGCAACACCTGGCTGCGTTCAAGGCCGTATTTATTCAGGTGGTCCGGATCGCCCAGGAAGCGGAATTGGTTACTCTCGGTACGCTGGCGATTGATGGCACCAAGGTCCGGGCCAACGCCAGTAAGCACAAGGCCATGAGCTATGACCGCATGCGGGAGGAAGAAGCCCGTCTGTCAAAAGAGGTTGATGAGCTTTGTGGCCAGGCTCGCCGTGTGGATGAATCGGAAGACCAACAGTTTGGCCCGGATCAGCGGGGCGACGAGTTACCCGAAGAGCTTCAGCACCGTCAGGGGCGGCTGGACAAGATCCGGGCAGCGAAGGAGAAACTGGAAGCGGATCAAAAAACGCAAGATGAGGCCAAAGGCCGGCATCCAGACGATGATCGCCGCTCACCCAAGGGTGGCCGGAACTTCAAGAGAGATTATGGAGTTCCGGAGGACAAGGCTCAGAGTAACTTTACCGACCCCCAAAGCCGGATCATGAAAACGAATGATGGGTTCCAGCAATGCTATAACGGCCAACTGGCCGTGGATGGCGAGTTCCAGATCATCGTGGGCAACCGCCAGGGTAACAACCCCAGTGATAACGGCTGTCTGGTGCCGCTGCTGGGCGAGGTAAAAGAAACTCTGGGAAGTTACCCGGGCCAATGTCTGGCTGATGCGGGTTATCGCAAAGAGGAAGACTTGCAGGCATTGGAGACAAAAGGCATAGATGGCTACGTCTCGCTGCGCCGGGAAGGCAAAAAAACCGGAGATATAAACGCGAGCCGGTACCCGGCGACGGCCCGCATGGAGGAGAAGCTTACCACGGCGGAGGGGCGAGCAGTCTACGCTCAGCGCAAGCACATGGTTGAGGCGGTGAATGGCTGGATCAAGAATGTCCTGGGCTTCCGGCAGTTCGGCTTGCGGGGCCTTCAGGCGGTGCAGGGTGAATGGGATCTTGTCTGTCTGTCGCTCAATCTCAGGCGCATGAGTTCACTGATGAGGCTGGCATAAGTCGCTGAGGCAGCCTTTGGCTCACGGTAGGTACAGCTGGGGCCCTGCGATGCCCCTTTTAACCGGTTAACTGGCTGGATCGAAAGCGATGATGGAGCCGATCCGATATCGCGAACACTCCTTCCGGCCAGACAATGATCCGGTCTGGCGGAAACGAGGGCTCAAAACGTTTCTGCCGCGCAGACTCCTAGCCCGGATTTCTCATAGTGCTCCAACAACCTTCGCAGACCAAGCCTGGTAGTGCCAGATCCGAGTGGTCATGGTCGAAGTTGGCGATTATTTAGCCAGTTTCCGGCATTCAGGCACAACTCCCCCTTTCCCCCATTGGTATCGGGCCGGGGGAGCCCGATTATCTACTGGGGCACCAAGCGCTGAACCAGTGCTGAGAGATCGTTCTTGTGTGGATAGCTATCACTCATCAACACCCGTATTCGGCGGGTGTTGCGGATGATGACTGCGCCAACCTTGATCAGCTTCAAGCGCAAGGTGCCGGCACTCATACGTTCGAAGGGCGTGTTTTTCAGATGCACCCGCAAACGCTCGAACAGGGTGTAGGCGAAGCCGGATAAGATCAGCCGCCACTGGTTGGTCCACCAGTGTGTGCTGGAGGTGCGACCGGCAAACAGATCCAGTTGTTGATCCTTGATCCGGTTCTCCATATCACCCCGTGCGCAATACTGTTCGTAGTAGAGCTTGAATCCGTCATCGTAGCGGGAGCTGATAACGAACCGGGGGTTCGGGCCTTGAGGGCCATATTCCAGGCGCGCAACCACCCAGCGTGGCTTATGCCAGCTTCGGGCTTTGTAGCGGAAGCGGAAGGTGCTGGCGAGCTTATGGCCATGAGCCTCGTAGTAGGTCCGGACTTTGTCCATGGCTGGGGCGGCAAGCGCCTCCAGCCGCTGGTTGCGGGCCATGCCTACGATGTAATCCACCTGGTTGCGATCGCACCAGGCCAGCAGTCGGGGCTTGCTGAAGTGGGAGTCGCCCCGGAACACGATCCGGGTCTGTGGCCAATACTCGCGAATAAATCGCACCAGCAGCGCCAGAATGGCCCAGCTGTGCCGGGCATCACCTCGATTGCTGGTGCGCAGATAGCTCACCAGCAAGTGCCTACCGCAGAAGACGTAAAGCGGGAAGTAGCAGTGATGGTCGTAATACCGGTTAAAGAACTTACCCGGCTGGTCGCCGTGCACCGGAATATCGGTGCCGTCAAAATCCAGCACGATTTCCTTGGGCGGCTTCTCATGCTGCTCGATAAAGTGGTGCCAGAGCAACTCATGCGCTTTGACAATGGTTTGCCGATCCATCGCCTGCTCCATTCGACAAAGCGTGGACTTGCCGGCCAGAGTCGAGGCATTCCCCGTGGCGGTTTGTAGTGCCTGATCAAAGCGAAGCGCTTCATGATCATTCAGATCTTCGTAGCCACCGGCCACGCCGTAGACCCGTTGCCGGACCAGGGACTTGAGCTCATGACGAATCATCCGGGGATCCCGCTGGTCGGTCAGAGTCTCGGCCAGCCGTTGGGTTAACCGGTGTTGTTTGTCGACTTCGCGCAGTAACAGCAAGCCGGCATCGGAGGTGATATGGCCTCCGGAGAAGTCGGTTTCAATCTGGCGGCGGGAAAGTGGCGAGAAGGTCAGTTTTTGAGGTACCATTTTGGATAGCGGTTGTTGGTGTTGATTGATGGTGTAAGGTCCTGAAATTTTAACACTTTCAGCCGCTTTCTTTTATCCCCTCATGAGAAATTCGGGCGATGCGCCAGGTTAATCTGGCATGTTGGTGGCGCTGGAAATGCGCTACGAGGTAAGGCTGGCCAGCCGCCTTGGCCCCGAGTCATGGCCGCGACGGGTAACCGGAGTGGGCAAGCGTTGACAGGGGTTGTTGTGGGCCAGGTATTGAGCCCCGAAAATTCTCGCCCTTGGGGTGCCGACGGTATGCCCGTTCACGGAAGGCAACACTGGCCGAGGCGCAAATGGCAAGTCCCGGCCGGGCCCCACGGAGTCATAGACCCTGAGCACGCAGCTCTATACAGCATGCACGGAACCTGGGAGAGCCCAGCGCGTATCTGGTGGTGTGGGTAGTGCATCATCAGATCGGCAGGTGAAGGTGAAAGACCCGAACGACCTGCATGAACGCGGTTGGGCAGTCGGACGAGCCCATAGTAGTGGAGAAGCGGATGAACGAAGGCAATCAACGAGAGCAAGACCAAACTCGCCAAAAGCCGGAGGAATTCGTGGAGCGAAGGGGCTCGGCCAAGGGGAACACCGCTCAGGCGCCCACGACTGGGACACAGAGCCCAGGGGCCGTGGCGCGCGGTCTGATCGGTGTACGGGAAGCCGCAAGAAGGGACAAGACGTTGCAGTTTACTGCCTTGCTGCACCACCTAACGCCGGAGTGCCTGAGAGGAAGCTTTGCGCGCCTCAAGCGCAATGCGAGTCCAGGCGTGGACGGGGTGCGGTGGGAAGATTACGCACCGATTGCAGAGAAGCGGGTCGTGGACCTGCACCGGAGTGTACAAGAGGGCAGTTATCGGGCTCAGCCGGTCAAACGAGCACGCATCCTCAAAGAGGACGGCAGTGAGAGACTGCTGGGCGTCTCTGCCCTGGAGGACAAGGTTGTCCAGGGCGCACTGGTGGAGGTGCTCAATGCCATTTACGAGGTCGACTTTAAAGGCTTCAGCTACGGCTTCCGGCCGGGGCGAAGCCAACACGATGCGCTGGACGCGCTCTGGGTCGGCCTGACCAGTCAACCGGTCAACTGGGTTCTGGATATGGACATCCAGGGGTTTTTCGACCACATCCAGCACGACTGGCTCATGCGCTTTCTTGGCCACCGGATTGGCGACAAGCGCATTCTGCGACTGATCAAGAAATGGTTGCGAGTAGGCGCCTTCGATGAGGGGCAATGGCTCGATCTCGCCGAGGGCTCACCTCAAGGCGCAGCCATCTCGCCGTTGCTGGCCAACATTTACCTTCACTACGCGTTTGACCTATGGGCCGATTGGTGGCGCAGACACCACGCACGTGGACGGGTGGTCATTGTACGTTATGCCGACGATACCGTTATGGGGTTCCAAGGCCGCGACGATGCGGAGGCTTTCCGCACCGCCGTGGCGCAACGCCTCAATCGGTTCGGTCTGACGCTGCACCCGAAGAAGACGCGGCTACTGGAGTTTGGCCGCTATGCCAACATCAACCGTAAGCAGCGCGGCGCAGGCAAGCCGGAGACCTTTGACTTCCTGGGTATGACACATATTTGTTCGTGCACACGCCGAGGCAAGTACACCATCCGGCGCCAGACTGCCGCGAAGCGCTTACGGGCTAAACTGCAACAAGTGAAAAGGCAATTGCGTCGGCGCCTGCATCGACCGGTTCCAGAGACCGCTCGTTGGCTGTGCGCCGTGCTCCAGGGGTACTACAATTATCACGCGGTGCCATACAATCTGGCCTCGCTTCGAGCTTTCTGGCACCATCTCAGCCGCGCCTGGTTCAAGGCGTTGAGGCGCAGAAGCCAGAAAGCACGGGGCTTGACGTGGGAACGCTTCAAACGCTTTCGCGATGCCTGGCTCCCGCTACCGCGTATCCTCCACCCCTGGCCCAGCGAGCGGTTTCGCCGTCGTCACCCGAGGCAGGAGCCGTATGCGGTAATACCGCACGTACGGATCTGTGCGGGGGGTGCCTCGTGAGAGGCATTCCTACCGCAACTAGACTGCCCCTTGATTCACAACAGATAATAGATCACCTGCTCAATGGGGGCAGGGGGCTTCTGGGCACACCAATTAATCATGGTTGGTGCCGATAACATGCTGGAGAATATTTTGATTAGTTGCCCCAAGTGTGAAGGGGTGTGAGTATGGTGCTACTATGATTTCCCTGATGATTGACCTAAAGGAGAAGCTCATGAAATGTCCAGTATGCGAGAGTGTTGATCTGACGATGGCCGATCGACAAGGTGTGGAAATTGATTATTGCCCCAAATGCCGGGGCGTGTGGCTGGACCGGGGGGAGCTGGACAAGATCATCGAGCGTAGTGCCGTAGAACTGGCGCCGCCACCACGTCGCGAGCCAGAACCCCGAGGCTATGACAAGCACGGCGGTTACGGCAAGCATGGAGGCCATGGCAAACATGGGTATCGCCGCAAGTCCTGGTTGTCGGAAATTTTTGATTAGACAGGTTTGTTCAGGCGGCGCAACTCGGGTGGACATGGGCCTGCCTGGTGTCACCGCGGCGCAGGATCCTTACGTCTGGACTTTGACCTGGGGCCTTGACGCGCACCGCGGTCATCTGGTGGTCAAGGATGCGATACGTTGTGTTGGCGGAGGTGAACGTCACCCTTAGAGGAAGCAAATCATGGGACATCATCTTTTCCGGCGACCCAAACACAGACGGTATCGCGACATGGGTGGGTATTATGAGGGCGATGACCATTCCGGCTATCGCGAACGCAGAGCCCTGCCGGTGCTGAATATTCCGACCTCGGTCATCGTGGCCGGGCTGGTCATATGGTCTGCGCTTTCGCTCGGCGCTTGGTGGCTGGTCGATCCGGTCCTCTCCTGGATCTCCGGTGCAGCCGGGCCACTGGCCGATACCGGAGCGGGGCTTGCGAAGTGGTTTGGCCTTGGGGAGGAAGCCACGGCTTTACGTGATGCGGCCAATATTGAGGGGCTGCTCGGCTGGGCGGGTGGATCGATTCATTTTCTTGTCAAGACGGTCGTTCTGCTGGTTTGGGTTGCAGGGCTGATCGCGCTGATTGCAATACCCGCTGTCCTGCGACGAGGACAACGGCGACAGTAGTGCCCGAAGACTGATCGGAACCACCTTGCGCATGACATCCGAACCTCCGGTCATGACCGGACCGCTTCTCTTTCTCGACCATGTCGAGAAATATGTGTTACGGCTCTCTGTCCTTTTCATTGCGGACAATGGCGAGTGCCCGGAGCCAATCGAAACGGTCCACGGCGTACATACAGCGGAAATCCTCGCGGAATACGATCATATGACCGTTTGGCGAGCACGCTTCGACCTGCCCGCAAACCGCTCGTCCTGTTATGCCTGGAACGGCCAAAGTTACTCCTTGGCAAGTGATTTTCGAGGCGATATACGGATCGCCTATGTGTCCTGCAACGGCGAGCAAATCGGCGATCTGGAGCGCGAAGGGTCCGAGCGCAATGCGATGTGGGCACGCCTGACAGAAGATCACCGGAACGCGCCGTTTTCCCTGCTGCTGCACGGTGGCGATCAGGTCTATGCTGACCAAGTCACCGAGGGTCACCCCCTGAGCGAGGACTGGCCCGAACATATCCCCAAGGATCCTTCGCGCGCCGATCTTGCCGATTTGCGCCATTATTTGCGCGAACGCTTCCTGGAGCGCTACGTGGCGCTTTATCGTGCGCCGGAATTTGTCTGGATCGCCGCGCGCGTGCCGTCTCTCATGCAGTGGGACGACCACGATATTTGCGATGGCTGGGGATCGCTACCGGGGTCGAAGACCGACACACCGGTCGGCCAAATCCTGTTTGATGTTGCCCGCGAGAGTTTTTTGACCTTTCAGCATGCCGCAGTAGATGGTGATCTGCCTGAACGGTTCCACGATCCTGCCGGGCTGCATCTGGGCTGGAGTGTTCGCACAGCCGGTCTGCGCCTCCTTGCACCTGATATGAGGTCGGAGCGTACGCGCCACGAGGTAATGGGGGACGGCGGCTGGAAGATGATTCGAGCTGAGGCCTCGACCCCGGTGCAGGGTCACACGTTCCTGATGTCCAGCGTGCCGTTGCTGGGTCCACGCCTGTCGGTGCTTGAGGCTCTGATGGTCGCCATCCCCAAAATGCAGAAATACGAGGACGATCTGCGCGATCAGTGGCAAAGCCGCGCTCACCGTGACGAATGGTGCGATATGCTTCGGGTGATCCGGGACATGGCGCTTGCCAACGGCCATGATGTCACGGTGCTTTCGGGGGAAATCCACCTGGCGACGCGTGCCACGATGAAGCTCGGCGCCGGTCGCTGGTTACACCAGCTGGTTGCCTCGGGCATTGCGCATCGCGCCCCGCCAAGGGTGTGGGCACGAATTCTGGGGGCCCTTGCACAATTTGGTGAATCGCCGCTCAAGGCGTGTCCGATCCGAATCCCATGTATCCCCGGTCAGAAGTCGCGCTATATTGCGGAACGCAACTATCTGGTGCTTGAGCGGCGTTCAGATATATGGCGCGCCCGTTGGGCTCTGGAAGAGAGCGGGATAACACCGCCCCTTATTCTGTGATAATAATCTTCACACATGTATGTAAGGCCGCTAGCGCGGTCGTCGGAGTTTGCGCAGCCGATGATCCAGCACCAATGACCTGTAAATTGTGTGTTATTACCTGCCTTTTTCAATCCGTCATTCACGTCAAGCAGAAGCTCGAACAAATGAACACGCCTTGTATCCCCATCCAGGAAGAGTGGTCCGAGAGTTTGTTCGATCCACTTCATTGGGAGCTTCCTGCAACGGCTTCCTGTTGTCTGGTTGATTACACCGACATTTCCGCATTGGATACCCTACCCACGGGTGTAACAGGTGGAGCAAAACGAAATGCGAGCAAGCGCAGTGCGTTGAACACGACGACAATAGTCGACCCTTCGTGAACCGCCACCGCAGGTCCAATCCCAAGACCGAGAATCGTCGCGGGAACCAGCAAGGCAACAACGCCCAGGCTGAACCACAGGTTCTGTCGAATGATTGAGCTCGTCGACCGGCTCAACGCCACGGCGAAGGGCAAATGGTTCAGGTTATCCGCCATCAGAGCCACATCGGCGGTTTCCAGCGCGACATCCGAGCCCGCCGCGCCCATGGCAATGCCGACTGTGGCGTTCGCCATCGCGGGAGCGTCGTTGACGCCGTCGCCAACCATCGCTACTTTAGCCTCTGCGCGCAGTTTTTTGATCGTCTCCACCTTATCATCGGGCATCAGATCACCGCGTGCCTCGTCAAGGCCGACAGCCCGCGCGACAGCGTCCGCGACCTGCTGATTGTCGCCAGAGATCATGATCATCCGGCGAATGCCGATCGTGCGCAGCGTCTCTATCACCGCCGGTGCCGCTTCGCGCGGCGTATCCATCAGCCCAATCACGCCAAGATATCGGTCGCCTTGGCGAACAACCATCGTGGTGCGGCCGTTCGCTTCCAATGCTTCTATTTGGATCTTCAGAGAAGGAGGAATGGCAGGGCCGCCAATCTCCGCGAACAGGTCATCCTTACCGATGTAGGTTGTCTCGCCCTCGACGTCTGCCACGACCCCGCGGCCCGTAATGCTGCGCAGGTTCAATGACTCGGCGGCAGGCGTATCGCCCAGGCGTTCGCGTCCACCCCTGACAACGGCAGCGGCGAGGGGATGGTCGCTCAACATCTCGACCCCAACCGCCACCCGCAGAAGCTCCTCTTCCGCTACGTCATCGGCCGTCACCACATCGACGAGCTTCGGCTTGCCTTCTGTCAGTGTGCCGGTCTTGTCGAAGGCGATGGCCGTCAGCCGCCCCAGATTTTCGAGCGGGGCACCGCCTTTGATCAGAACACCGCCACGGGCGGCGCGTGCGACCCCGCTGAGAACCGCGCTTGGCGTCGCGATCGCAAGCGCACAGGGGCTTGCCGCTACCAGTACAGCCATGGCGCGATAGAAGGTGTCGCTGAAAGGTTCGTCGACGACGAAGCCCGCAAACAAAAGCGCAACGGCAAGAACCAGAACCGCCGGTACAAAGATGCGTTCGAACCGGTCGGTCAGGCGCTGGGTGGGCGATTGGTTGGTTTCGGCCTCGTTCACCATCTTGACGACGCGGGCGAGGGTCGAATCCGCCGATGTGCGCGTGACTTGAATTTCCAACGCACTGCCGCCGTTGATCGTACCGGCAAAGACACGGTTTTCGGCATCCACGAGGTCGGGTTTTTCCGCGGCAACGGTCGCATCCCCGACGGGTGATTTGTCCACCGGCACGCTCTCGCCTGTGATCGGTGCTTGATTGACGCTGCTTTCACCCTTGATGACGAACCCGTCCGCGGCCAGACGCTCGTTCGGCTTCACCAGCACGATGTCACCGACCCGCAAAGCATCGACGGCGATCTCTTCGACCTTGGCATCCCGGCGCACGGTGGCGGTTTTGGGCGCCAGGGCGCCAAGCGCTTCGATGGCCCGCTTGGCGCGACCCATGGCATAGCCTTCCAGCGCATGGCCAAGACTGAAGAGGAGCAGCAACAATGCGCCCTCGGCCCATTCACCAAGCGCTGCCGCGCCCGCCGCCGCCACCAGCATCAGAAAATCAATCTCGAACCGGCCAGTGCGCACACTGTCAATAGCCTCGCGCAGGGCGTAGTAGCCGCCGAAGAAATAGGCGGGCACGAGGACGAACAGGGGTGCCCATGGCGGCGTCGCCACGAACTTCGGCAAAAGCCAGCCAATCAGCAACAGCGCACCGCACAAGGCCACAAAAATAAGTTCCGTTTGCGCACCAAATATGCCGCCATGCTCATGATCGTGTGCTTCTCCAGTCGGCTCATGCGGTCTGGATTCGTCTTGTACCAGCGACAGTCTCATGTTCTGAAGGGCATTGCGCAGAGTGTTTTCATCAGTTTGCCTTCGATCAAATTCAATCCGCAGCGGCCCCTTGGCATTGGCCTCGGCCTCTACAACCCCCGGGAGACTGCGCAGCTGTGCGCTGACCGCTCTTGCCCGACGTTGATCCGGAATACCTTCAACCTGCCACACGAGGTGCCCGAACTGAGAGGTAATCTCTGCCCCGAACGCCTTGGCGACTTCGCGGACTCGTTCAAGCGAAAGCAATGCGGGGTCGTAATGAATACATAGCTCCATGCCCCCACCGCTTTCTGTATTGCGAACGTGGGCGATAGAGACACCTTCACGAGTTTCCAGGCTCTCGGCTAGCCGCTGTGCACAAGCCCCATGCGCATCCGGCGTGTCGGGAAGGAGGAGCGGGAGGTCAAGGCGAAGTGTTTTTTCCATGGTTGCACATCCTATCTTTTGTTGAAACCAAAACGCGACTGGGATCGGTACCTGGAATATGCTGCGAGACAAACGCAAAGCCGCAGGCACACAACGCTGCTGCCGCGTAGGCTATCATGCTGGCTTCGCGGCGGTGCCATAACCGATCCATTCCGGTCAGCCCGCCCAACACCGTGCTGGCGATTGTTTTGCTCGCAAGCTGCAACTGAAATTTCCAAGCCAACTTCTTTCTCCAGTGTTTTTGTCTTTATCCGTTCAAGTAGGCGTAGATGATATATTCTGCACCGAATTCACTGCTTGTCGCTTCTGCCCGGTGTGTGCGTCAGGTTGACAACACGCGACACCAATCGACATGGAGTACATGGGGCTTATTGCAAGCGCAATGCGAGCTGACGCGTTATTGCCTCCTCTACTGATTTTCTACATGATATCCCTGTGTGATGTGTTCTTGGGCCTCACGGGCATCCAGTTCCCTAGCCCGGATTTCTCATGAAGAAGGTAGCATGAGGAAGGAAGAAGCGGCTTAAAGTGTTAGAATTCAAGTTCCTACACAAAAACCCACACTAAAAGCCGCTATCCAAAATGGTACCTCAAAAACTGACCTTCTCGCCACTCTCCCGCCGCCAGATTGAAGCCGATTTCTCCGGAGGCCATATCACCTCGGATGCCGGTGTGTTGTTACTGCGCGAAGTCGATAAACAACACCGGCTAACCCAGCGACTGGCCGAGACGCTGACCGACCAGCGGGATGCCCGCATGATTCGTCATGGGCTCAACACCATGATCCGGCAGCGCGTCTACGGCGTGGCCAGCGGCTACGAAGATCTGAATGATCATGAAGCGCTTCGCTTTGATCAGGCACTACAAACCGCCACGGGGAATGCCTCGACTCTGGCCGGCAAGTCCACGCTTTGTCGAATGGAGCAGGCGATGGATCGGCAAACCATTGTCAAAGCGCATGAGTTGCTCTGGCACCACTTTATCGAGCAGCATGAGAAGCCGCCCAAGGAAATCGTGCTGGATTTTGACGGCACCGATATTCCGGTGCACGGCGACCAGCCGGGTAAGTTCTTTAACCGGTATTACGACCATCACTGCTACTTCCCGCTTTACGTCTTCTGCGGTAGGCACTTGCTGGTGAGCTATCTGCGCACCAGCAATCGAGGTGATGCCCGGCACAGCTGGGCCATTCTGGCGCTGCTGGTGCGATTTATTCGCGAGTATTGGCCACAGACCCGGATCGTGTTCCGGGGCGACTCCCACTTCAGCAAGCCCCGACTGCTGGCCTGGTGCGATCGCAACCAGGTGGATTACATCGTAGGCATGGCCCGCAACCAGCGGCTGGAGGCGCTTGCCGCCCCAGCCATGGACAAAGTCCGGACCTACTACGAGGCTCATGGCCATAAGCTCGCCAGCACCTTCCGCTTCCGCTACAAAGCCCGAAGCTGGCATAAGCCACGCTGGGTGGTTGCGCGCCTGGAATATGGCCCTCAAGGCCCGAACCCCCGGTTCGTTATCAGCTCCCGCTACGATGACGGATTCAAGCTCTACTACGAACAGTATTGCGCACGGGGTGATATGGAGAACCGGATCAAGGATCAACAACTGGATCTGTTTGCCGGTCGCACCTCCAGCACACACTGGTGGACCAACCAGTGGCGGCTGATCTTATCCGGCTTCGCCTACACCCTGTTCGAGCGTTTGCGGGTGCATCTGAAAAACACGCCCTTCGAACGTATGAGTGCCGGCACCTTGCGCTTGAAGCTGATCAAGGTTGGCGCAGTCATCATCCGCAACACCCGCCGAATACGGGTGTTGATGAGTGATAGCTATCCACACAAGAACGATCTCTCAGCACTGGTTCAGCGCTTGGTGCCCCAGTAGATAATCGGGCTCCCCCGGCCCGATACCAATGGGGGAAAGGGGGAGTTGTGCCTGAATGCCGGAAACTGGCTAAATAATCGCCAACTTCGACCATGACCACTCGGATCTGGCACTACCAGGCTTGGTCTGCGAAGGTTGTTGGAGCACTATGAGAAATCCGGGCTAGGCTGTGTATAGGGTCAGAGCTACGGCATCCTTCAGCGTCAAATCAAGTTGATTCTGAGAGGCGTCAAATTGTTTGTCGCATTATGCTGGTTTACTAAGCAGCCTCGCCGAACTGGAGCCGAGTCTGGGTTGTTCCTGCTGGTCTACTGGAGTTCTCGTTTTTCTGTCGAGTTTTCCGCCTCTCCGATCCGCATTTGGGGTTCATTGCCTTTGGCAGGCTGACTATGGGGCAGCTGTTAAATCTGCAAATGATCATTGGTGGCTTTTTCTAGGATTTGAGGAAATAAGCGCCGCACAGTCCTTCAAGCCCAGAGGTATCTCAATGGAATGAGCCGCAAACGAGGCCCGTAGGGACGGCTCTGTGAGACGGATGAGGTGATGGCACCTTGTCCTGCTCGTTTTGTCTGTGAGCTTTTGGAGGTACCCCTTGCGAGTCAGGCTCAAGCTGACCGATATCAAGGTTGCCGCGGACATAGGCGCCCTAAACTGAATTATCGACTCATGAATGAAACATTGACTCCACTCACCCCTTATACGGCCACAGAAGGTACCACTAGGATGAAAACGATGCTAACGCCGCTCCCTGCCAGGAAAGGCCAAAGAAACCAGAAGTCGTTGCTGGCCTTGGCCATTGGTTCACTTCTGGCCTCTTCCGCGACGCCTGTCCTGTCCCAGACCCTTACCGACGCCTTGACCGGGGGAGCGGTTTCGCTTGAAGTTCGCTACCGTTACGAATTTGTGGATCAGGACAACCCTCTCGATCAAGCCCATGCTTCCACCGTTCGAACCCGACTGGGGTACCGGACTGGTGATTTCCAGGGGTTTGAGGTGTTTGCCGAGGCGGAAGATGTGACCGCTGTGGGGAATGAGAACTACAATAGCACCATTAATGATACAACCGATCACTCAGTGGTCGCTGATCCGACGGAAACCGAAGTCAACCAAATTTACGTACGTTACAAAGGCCTTCCGGATACCACACTGACCTATGGTCGTCAGCGCTTTGCTCTGGACAATCACCGGTTTATAGGCACAGTTGGCTGGCGCCAGAATGAGCAGACCTTCGATGCCTTTATCGGCGCCAACGAGTCGCTTCCAGACACGACGATTACAGCGGGCTATCTTTACAATGCTAACCGGATATTCTCGGACGCCAGCCCGAATGGCAATTTCCCCATGCAGTCGCCGATTCTTAATGTTCAGTATCAGGGGTTGGCCGCCGGAACCCTTACCGCCTACGGATATCTGTTCGACTTTACCACCGCAGACGTCAACTCAACCCAGAATTTTGGTTTGCGGTTCGCAGGTGGCACCGATGTATCGGAAGACGCCAGGGTCCTGTACACCCTGGAGTACGCAATCCAGAAAGACTATGCAGACAACCCGCAAAGCTTTGAGGCCGCCTATTGGCTGGCGGAAGCGGGCCTCGCCGCGTATGGCGTTACGGTCAAGGTGGGCATGGAAACCCTGGAGTCGGACGACGGCCGATCATTTCAGACTCCTCTGGCTACGCTTCACGCAATGAACGGTTGGGCCGACCAGTTCTTGGTCACCCCGGACGATGGCCTGCAGGATCTTTACGTATCGGCGGGTGCCGCAGTAAAGGGAGTCAAGTTGCTGGCCATATTTCATGACTACAGCAGTGACATCAATAGCTTGAGCTATGGCTCTGAGCTGGGGCTGCTGGCTGCCTACCCAGTCAACAAACATTACACGGTGGGTGCCAAGTTCGCCAGCTATGCCGAGGATGGTCGCGGCGTGGATACGGACAAGGCCTGGTTGTGGGGGCAGGTCAAGTTCTGACTTTCTCACTGTTGCGTTAATCAGACATCCGCCTGAAAGAAAGCGGAGTCACCCCGACCGAGGGGAAGATAATCCGAATGGCAAGGGTCACTGGCTAACGGTGCGGTTGAGGAGGCCTCAGGAAGTTTTCTGCACACAATACGAACCGCGGTCAGCTCTGTTACGCAGGCGTGTGGCTGGCCGGCGATCATCCGCGACTTACGGGTCTTTAAGCCCTCCGCGAATGGTTTCAAGGACGGCGCTCGGTCCTTGGCAATGTCATAAATTTACAGAAATTGATGTGTTATCTATGCTTTATGCAGAAGCTAAACAACAAGGAGAAACAAGATGGGTAAAGCTATTAATGGTAAGTTCGAGAACATGGATCAGGCACACAATACGCGAGACGACCTTATTGGCAGCGAAATTCCACAGGATCTGATCTATATTGATAAGGATGAGCAGACGATCCGGGTGATGTTGCCGGCGGAGGAAGCAAGAGAAGTCTATGAAATATTTGACCGACACGGTGTCACTTATAAGTGAACGCTCGTTAACATAGATCCCTGATCTTCAAGCCGCCTTCTTTCGCCTTAGCTCCACTCGCATGACGTTAATACCGCCTGTGCGACCCAGCCGATCAACGTGGCGAGAGGCCCATAGGAGATGACGCCTTTATAATCCACGTCATAGGGAGCAAGCTCTTCCGCCAGATCGATATAGACCCTCGGGGTGACAAAATTGTTTTTGCTTTCAAAAGGTTCCTTTAAGCTGTCGCGAGTGGTTTACCCACCAACCATCAGATCTTTTAACCAACCCTGCTTCAGGCAGCGTTTGAACTCGCTGTGGCTCAGTTCCCTGTAGATGACGGTTATGCCCAGAAGCTCTGAAACAGCAACGCCCCCCCACACCGCGCCGCAAAAAGGTAGACTAAGTGTAGTTGATGCCTTTTCCCATGCTTTCTTGCTCAATGACAGTCACTGTTTTTGGTCAGGTGTGCGAGATTGTCGAGCTCACACTCCTCGCTGTAATGAATCAGCCCGCGTTTTACCTGTTCCGCCATACCTTTTGACAGCCGGGCTGCCGCCTGTTCGATGGTTTTTTCGATATCTTCCAGGGAAGCCTGCAGCAGATCGTAAGTCACATACAGCTCCTGATCCGTGAAGTCCACTGCATCAATACCCATCAGCGACTGCAGTGATGTTTTCAAATCAGCCTTGAGGTCATCGCTGATTATTTCGCGGAGTCGCATGCGGCGTTTTTTTAGAATCACTTGATTTTTCTGCTTGGGCGACAATCCGTGTTGAGGATCGCCCACAAACAGATGCGGGCGGGATTTAAATCGCTCTAGGCACTGACGCGAACAGAAATAGTGGTTGATACCCTGGTAATTCCATAGTAGCGAGCGATTGATTTTTTTCATATCACACACGGGGCAACGAATCGTGGACGCCAGCTTGTTCATCAAGCCCTCCTCAGGGGTTTTGGCCTATACCATTCAACAGTTGGTGTAGCTCGCTTTCAGTGGTTAATGCCAGCGTGGTGGAAGAGTCGATCACCCGGTTATAGGTCTCCAGGGTTTTGACAAAGTCATACAGATCACGGGATATTTCCGACTGGTTATACGCCGCTGCGTAAATTTCCGTGGCTTTCGCGTCCGCCACCCCCTGAATGGTTTGAGCTTCCCGATAGGCTTCAGACTCAATGCGCTGCAAATCCTTTTCCTTGTCGCCGATAATTAGCGGCTTCGCCGGCACCCTCGGAACGGAATCGCTCGGCAATCTGCTGGCGTTTGCTGATCATTCTGGCGAACGCTTTCATTGTAGTTGATCCGCTTAAAACGAATGTCGGGCAATTCAATGCCAAATTTAGCCATCTTTGCCGAAGCCGCGGCAGAGATGTCCGCTTCTATTAGCTGCCGCCCCCGTCGGACGGACCGCGGTTGGCCAATCACCGCTTTTGTGAGCGGCTGGTCGAAGGCGGGCTCCCTGCCTTTCTTGGTGTGTGCAAGTTCTATCAATTCGTGTTTGGCAACAGCTTTGCGGGTTTCACTACCGAGAATATCTTCCAGTCGCGACCGAACACTGTAATCGTCCCGCAACCGCAATGCCTATATACAGAGTGATCTGACGTGGTGAAACCGGTATATCCGACAAGGAGGGGCGGAATCGATCGTTCATGTGTCAATGGCCATTTATTTTGACCCACCTTTGGCCAATAAAATTGACCCACCTTTCATAGTCTAGCTTGTTGTCTTCTGCTTTAGCCGATAGCTTTCTCCTCCCAACATAAAGATGTGTGAATGGTGGATAACCCGGTCAATGATCGGCACCGCCACGTTGTCGTCGTGGAAGAACTCGCCCCAGCTGGTGAAGTCCTTATTGGTGGTCAGGATGATTGAACGGTATTCGTATAGGCTGTTGATCAACTGGAACAGGTTGTATCGGGCCTGCCGGGTCATCGGTAGATAGCCCAGTTCATCAATGATCAGCAGGTCGTACTTGGCCAGTTGGCTGACCCGCTTTTTCAACTCACCCTTCATCTCGGCCAGCTCTAGTTCTTCCACCAGATCGAGAGCGTTGCGGAACAGTACCCGGTAGCCGGCCTCCACAGCTTTGTGGCCAATGCCGATGGCCAGGTGGGTCTTGCCTACACCGGGCGGGCCGATGAACACCAGGTTGTTTCGCTCGTCGATGAACTGGAAGTCCAGCAAGGCATTGACCTGGCGTTTGGTAATGGTGGTCTGGTGCCGGTAGTCGAAGCCCTCCAGGCGCTTCTCCGCTGGGAACGCAGCCATTTTCCGGTTCCGGCGGATGCGTTTGTCCTGGCGCTGGGTCAGTTCGTGCTCGGCAAGCCGGTCCGCGAAGCTGAGATAGGACATCTCGTTGGCTTCAGCCTCGGCCAGCAGGTTGGTCAGTTCGTCGGCGGCCGCGCTCAGGCGCAGGCTGCGGTAACGGGCCTCGGTCTGTTCAAGCTGGCTCATGGGTCACCCCCTGGCCACTGGAGCGGCCAATATGGCGGTAAGCGCTCAGATCCAGTGTTTCTTTTGGTTCCGATAGCGGTTCCGGCTGTCGCTCCCGGAGAACGGCGGCCTGGGCTGCTTCCAGATAACTTTGCAGCCGTGTCGCGGTCATGCCGGGACGCTCTGCCAGCGTCGTAATTAATGCCGGATCCACGGGCGCATGGCGCTTGAGCAGGTCACGGGCAGCCACCAGCTGGTCCTTGTAGATCTTGGGCTCGGAACGCTTGAGCTGTTGGCACAACCGTGGCCCGATGTCACTGCCGATCAGGTCGTTGATCTTACCCTCAAGGGCGGCCACCCGCTGGGCATGATCCCGGTAGTGGTGGGTGTTCTTGATCACCTTGCCTTTATCGGCACACAGAGCATGGCTGGCAATGACTTCCCCTGTGTTCAGGTCGCTGATGTGGAGTTGGCCGCCGGACTCCAGAACGCCCACCCGGGCCTGTTGCCAGGCCATGGGCACAGAGTACTTGTTGGCCTTCCAGGCGATCAGGCCGGTCTTGTCGGCTCGACGTGTCTCGTGGGCCACAGATTGCACGCAAGCTGGTGACAGGTAAGCCTCCAGGTGTTCTCGCTCATCCCGTTCGAAGCGTTCCCGGGGTGGCTCTCCGGTGGTGCCGTGGATGCGGACATTGGCTACGCTCTCAAGCCAGTCCTGCACGTGCTGGCGCACGTGCTCCTGGTCCCGGAAGACCTCACCGTAAAGGCAATCCTGCTTGACGTACTTCACGCCAGCTTCCACCTTGCCCTTGCTCTCCGGGTCATAACCTTCGCAGGCATGGATCCGGAACCCGGCCGTGGTGGCATACTCGTGGAACCGTTGGTTGAGGGTCAGCTCCCGGTACTGTTCGTTGATGACCACCAGCTTGGTCTGATCGTAGACGCATTCCTCCGGCAGGCCACCGAAGTAACGCAGGGCTTCGTTATGGAGTTGGATAAAGGTCTGGGTATCCAGTGGGCGGAAGGCCAGACCCACGTACATCAACCGCGAGTAGGACAGCACGAACACCACGAAGTGCAGCGTGCGCTCTTCGCCACCAATCAGCACGCCGCGCAACTCACCCGGGTCCACCTGACACTGAACACCCGGCACATCGTCCAGAATGGGTTCGTAATAGCGCATCTGGGCTGAGGCCACTTCCCCCTTGAGCGTTCGCACATAGCGGCGAATGGAACGATCCGAAGCTGGCAATTCACCAACCTTCGCTTGCAGCTTGCGGGCAATTTTGACGGCGCTGAGCTTGGGGAATTCTTTGAGAAGATGAATCAGATAATCCCGGTGATCATCGAGGCGCTTGGTGCGTGAGGGATCTTCTATCTGTTCCGAAATCGCGTTCTCATCCATCCGCAGATACTTGCGAACGGTATTGCGGGACAACCCCAGTTCCTGACTGATGGCGCGGATCGACAACCCTTTGCCGTTATCGTGCAGTGCCTTGATCTTGTGTATCACAACCCACTCCTTCACTGACATGCCCCCGGCCATCGATAAAAGCTGGGGACAGTAGCTGGTTCTGTGGCCTGACGGCCACTCGGAGGTGGGTCAAAATTAATGGCCAGTAGTGGGTCATTTTAATTGGCCATTAACATCATGGTTGTTTCCTTTTATCGATTAATGATTCCTGCAATCGACGGACACGCGTTAACCGGTTGTGGCATCGGTGCCTATCTCCAACACATTGTTATCAAGATATTGATGTGGTGGAATAATCAGGTTGGTGGGTGCCCGCAAAAAGTCGTTGCCGGAGCGATACCGCTCAAATCGCTCCTCGGCAATGGTAATGGTTTGTATCAGTGCCTTGCCGCCGGGTCTCAGATAATCGTGTACATCCTTCATGTAAGTGGGCCAATAGGTCTCGCCCACGTGTTCAAACATCCCGATTGATACCACGAAATCAAACGGACCCGACAGTTCCCGGTAGTCCTGTAAACGCACCTCGGTATTTCCCTCCAGTCCGGCGGACCGGAGTCGTTGGCGGGCACAATCCGCCTGTTCGCTGGACAAGGTTGCCCCGGTTACATGGCACCCGTGTGCAGTTGCCACTTCCATAAAACCGCCCCAGCCACAGCCTATTTCCAGGATGCGGCTTCCCCGTTCCGGTGCCAGTCGCTGAAGGATCCGCTCATATTTCGCTTGCTGTGCCTCGTAAAGCGAGAGGGACTCGTTGCCACCAAACAGGGCGCAGGAGTAGGTCATGCTCTTATCCAGCCAGAGCTGATAAAAATCGTTGCCTAAGTCGTAGTGCTCATGGACGTTTTCGCGGCTGCGCTTAACCGTATTGGAAAACAACCGATGTTTGCACCAATGCCATAACCGGAGCCCCGCGCTGGAGCGTAAAGCGCGGTCAAAAACGACTATGTTCACCGTGACAAGGCGCATTAGGGCAAGCAAATTGGGCGTGGACCATTTGCCTGCCATGTAGTCTTCTCCCAGTCCCACATCACCGTGGGTGATCAGACGATCAATGACATGCCACTGCAGGATTGTCATTTCTGCATGTACACCGTCTTGCTTCCCTTCATGGCACGTCTTTTCTCCATCTGGCCATGTAAGTGATAACGAGCCGAACTGAAGAGATCTCAGCGCCTTTCGAAAAAGATTGAGCTGAATGATGCTGCTTTTCCCCGCAGGCCTTTTTTGAGGCTCAAGGTGCATGCTTGCCGAGAAAGATTCGTTGCTCATGCCTTTCTCTCCTCAGAGTGTTCCTAGAAAACATGTGTCCAGTAAATTCAGTAACCGGCAAGTGCATGCGTCATCAATTTTAGGACATTGTTTCTAATTTGATCGAGATCAAGGTGTGCTCTGTTTCGGTCCGGTAATTCAGTTTGAATTCAGGCAGATGTGGTTGACTTGCGTCAGGAAATGCCATGCCCGGGCCTGAAGTAATGCAAAGGCAGCTGGTACAGCAGCAGACTGGAGAGGTCTTTATGGAATGGTTGGCGGAAAACTGGTTCTCGGTGCTTATTGGCATCGTTTTCGTGGGCATGCATATGTTCGGTCACGGAGGACATGGTGGTCACGGCGGGGGCGGGCATGGTGGACATAGTGCGCGGGACAAGTCGGGAAACGACCCGGATAGGCGTTCTGGCCATCGGCATTAACGGAGGACGGAACATGCTTGACACAAGACTGGTTACCTGGGCGTTGGGCCTCTTTGCGGCGGTCACCTTCATCGTTTGCGTGATCTATGGACTGGTGACGCCGCAAAGCCTGCACATGCACACGTTTCTCGAGCAGGTGCTGCCGGCGTTCAAGTGGCTGACCTGGTGGGGATTTCTGCTCGGATTGATTGAGAGTTTTCTATATGGCGCTTATGTCGGGCTGGTGTTCTGCCCGATCTTCAATTGGCTTCATCGCCATCTCGGTGTCGGGCGCGCGTCGGGCTGACGAAAGCTCCGGTCTGCAAATAAGGAAAGGGAAACAAGGAATGAAAAATACCGTTGTGGAGATCCGCGGCTTGCTATCGGCACTGAGTGCCCGGGGCGTAGAGAAACAGCTATTGAGATTGCCCGGCGTCAAGAAGGCCGAGGTCAACTATGTGGCCGGCAGCGCGACCGTCACCTATGATGAGGCGACGGTGGACCTTGAGGCTATCAAGGCCCGGATACACGAGTGCGGCTATCACTGTTCCGGAGAACAGTTGCCCAGGCACGTTTGCGACCCGGGGGACCCGCCGACCGAAGCCGGGGCTGTGTCCACGCCCGTCCACGATGGCCATGCCTCCCACACCGGCCACGACGATACCGCGCATCCTGCTGAACACGGCGAACATACTGGCGCAAAGGACGAGATGGCTCACGAGATGGGCCACGGCGGCAGCATGGACATGCAGGCAATGGTGCGCGACATGCGCAACCGTTTCTGGGTCTGCCTGATCTTCAGCCTCCCGATTTTCATTTATTCGCCCATGGGTGGGCTGTTCGAACCGCCAGCACCGCCCTTCGGGCTGCGGCTAGACCTGTGGTTGCTATTACTGGCAAGCATCGCGGTGCTCTGGCCAAGCTGGCCGTTCTTTGTTGCCGCCTGGCGCGCGCTGAAAAACGGCGTGCTCAACATGGCTGTGCTGGTCGTTCTCTCGGTGGGTACTGGCTACCTGTTCAGCGTCGGTTCCACGCTCTTTTTCCCGGGGGTGCAGTTTTTCGAGGCGGTGGCGGTGCTGCTGGTGTTCATCCTGCTCGGCCATTGGCTGGAGATGCGCGCCCGTGCCGGTGCCTCGGACGCCATCCGCTCGCTGATGGATCTCGCGCCGCCCAAGGCCACTGTGTTGCGTGATGGCCAGGAACGGGAGGTACCCACCGCTGAGGTTCTGAAGGACGACATCGTCGTGATCCGCCCCGGCAATAAGATTCCGGTGGACGGTGAGGTCTTGGAGGGCGAGTCCCTGGTGGATGAGTCCATGCTCACTGGCGAGTCCATGCCGGTGGAAAAAAAGCCCGGCGATAAGGTGATCGGGGCCACCATTAACAAGAGCGGCAGCTTCAGGTATCGCGCCACCAAGGTAGGTTCCGACACCGCGTTAGCGCAGATCGTCAAGCTGGTGCAGGAGGCGCAGAACTCCAAGGCCCCGGCGCAGCTGCTGGCGGACAAAGCGTCACAGTGGCTGGTGGTGATTGCCATCGTAATCGGCCTGCTCACCTTCGCCGTCTGGTTCTGGTGGATTGGCCAAAGCCTGCTGCTTGCCGTGACCCTGACTATCACCGTGTTCGTGATCGCCTGTCCGGATGCCCTCGGCCTTGCAACGCCCATGGCGGTGATGGTGGGCACCGGCCTCGGTGCCAGGAACGGCATCTTGTTCAAGAATGCCTCTGCACTTGAGGATGCCACCCGGCTGGATATTGTGGTCTTCGACAAGACCGGCACCCTGACCATGGGCGAGCCGCAGGTGGTCGAGGTGGTCGTGGTGGCGGGCAGCACCGAGGAGGCGGTCCTCGCACTGGCGGGGACGGTGGAGCAGGGCTCGGACCATCCTCTGGCCCAGGCGATACAAAGTAAGGCCGAAGGCTTGCAGCTTGATCCGCTGACCGGCTTCACCAACATCGAGGGCAAGGGCGCGCGGGCGGAGATTGGCAGCAAGACCGTGCTGCTCGGCAACCGCCGGCTGATGGACGAAGAGAAGGTCGACATGGCGAGCCTGAAGGACGAGGCCGCGCGTCTGCAGAGTGCGGGCCAGACCGTGGTGCACGTCGCCCAGGACGGGAAGCTGGTCGGCCTTATCGCCATTGCCGATGCGCCGCGCCCCACCGCTACTGCCATGGTCAAAAAGATGCGTGAACGCGGGGTGGAGGTGGCGATGCTCACCGGCGACAACCAGGCCACCGCCGAGCGCATCGCCCGGGAACTCGGCATTGAGATGGTGATCGCCGATGTCCTTCCGGGGCAGAAAGCAGACAAGATCAAGGAGCTCCAGGCTCAGGGCAAGAAGGTTGGCATGGTGGGCGACGGTGTCAATGACGCCCCGGCACTGACCCAGGCGGAGGTGGGTTTCGCCATCGGTGCCGGCACTGATGTGGCCATTGAGAGCGCTGACGTGGTGCTGATGAAGAGCGACCCCTACGATGTGCTGGGAGCCATCGAGCTGTCGCGCGCTACCCTGCGCAAGATGCACCAGAACCTGTTCTGGGCGGTGGGCTATAACGTCATCGCCTTTCCCGCGGCGGCAGGCGTGTTCTATCCGTTGGTGATAAGCCCAGAAGTAGCGGCGCTCGCAATGTCTGGAAGCTCCGCTCTTGTTGCGGTAAATGCACTCCTGCTAAAGCGAACCCGACTGGACGGCTTAGGGTAGACGAACACTTCCAATTGGAAAAATTGATGTTCATCAAGCCCACGCTATTGAGCGACTCTTTTTGCATCTTTTGTTGGGGTTTTTCAGTGTGAATTCAGGCTTATGAGTTTAAGTGGTAGGTAATTGCTGTTTGCTGACATGATTAATGACAACAAGGGGGAACGGGTAAATGGACATCAAAACCTTTGGAGAACTTATTAGCTGGACACGGGATTTGCATGCTCACCTTGCAAGGTGTATGTCACATTGCGCTACGAAGAATGAAGAGGAGCGAGCACGGGCGCTGCTGGACTATCTGGCGACCCATGAATCGGAAATGGAACGTATTGTGAACGAGTTCAAGTCGCAGGGCGATTCCAAAGCGTTGGAGACAACGGTCTACGACTACCTGTCTCACCATCCCATTAAGACCCACAGAACCTGCGATGAGTCATACGCACAGCTGGATTTTGAGGGCATATGCAGAGAAGTATTCGATTTCCATGATCAGATAGAGGACCTTTATCGTACCATGGCCGACAAAGCCGAAATTCCCGAGGCGAAAGAATTACTGCAGTCGTTGCTAACCATGGAAGAGAACGAAGCTATGCGATTGGCCAGGCAGATAGGGCGTATGAACGACCTCTGATCAGAACACTGAAATTATTCTTCAACGCAGAAAAGGATGTTGATACATGGTGGCGTCTTCCAGTCAGTTACGGGTTTTCAAGATGGGTATCAATACTCATCAGGAGCCTGTCGTCTACATGCGTGATGATTGTGATGTGTGCCTTTCAGAAGGATTCGCCGCCAGTTCCAGGGTGGGAATTTCCTCGCAGGGACGTTCCATCATCGCAACTCTCAATATTTCGTCTGATGAAACGGTTCCCAAAGGGTATGCGGGGCTTTCAGATATCGCCATAGAGCGGCTCGGGGTGGCTCAGTCTGACCTGGTTTCAGTACATCATGCGCCCTATATCGAATCCTTGAGTCTGGTTCGTCGGAAAGTATTCGGACACAGCTTGCTTCCGGCTGAGATGGCCCGCATTGTCTCCGATATCTCCGCACACAAATACAGCGATGTCGAAATAGCCTGTTTCCTGAGCGCTTGTGCGGGTGGCAGATTAGGTTTCGATGAGATTGTTGCTTTGACCCAGGCGATGGTGAATTGCGGACAACAGCTCGATTGGCCAGGCGTGGATCGTGTGTTCGACAAACACTGTGTTGGAGGCCTGCCGGGCAACCGGACCACGCCGCTGGTTGTGTCGATCGTCAGCGCAGCAGGCTTAGTAATGCCTAAAACCTCCTCCCGTGCCATCACCTCACCGGCGGGAACAGCGGACACCATGGAAGCGCTGACCAATGTGAGGCTTGGGCTGAACGAGATTCGCCGTGTGGTCAGAGAAACCGGTGCCTGTCTCGCCTGGGGTGGGGCGATGAACCTCAGCCCGGCTGATGACCTGTTGATTCGCATCGAGAGAGCGCTGGACCTTGATGGTGAGGGCCAGCTCGTGGCCTCGGTGCTGTCCAAGAAGATTGCTGCCGGTTCCACCCATGCGGTGATTGACATTCCGGTGGGGGAGACGGCCAAGGTTCGAACGCCCGGCGATGCCGACCGGCTGGCCTCTCTTTTCACAAGCGTTGGGGCGGCCTGTGGGCTGAAGGTACGCTGCATCGCGACAGACGGCAGCAAGCCGGTTGGTGCAGGGATCGGGCCGACAGAGGAAGCCCGGGATGTTTTGGCCGTGCTGCAGGGAAAGCAAGGCGCGCCGAGGGATCTACGGGGCCGCGCCATCTTGCTGGCTGGCCATTTATTCGATCTGGCCGATGGTCTTGGCGTGAAAGAGGGGATGATCAAAGCAGAGCGATTACTTCAAAACGGCTCTGCCTGGGAGCAGTTCAAGCGCATAACAAAGGCTCAGGGGGGACTGAAGAGCTTAGGTGAAGCCCGTTTTCGGCGTCCAGTTCTGTCCTCGGAATCCGGAACAATCGTGTCTATCGACAACCGTCGGCTTGCCCGTGTCGCCAAGCTGGCAGGAGCGCCTGCCAGTTCTACCGCAGGACTACGGCTGCTGGTGAACGTCGGCGATATCGTCATTAAGGGAGAGCCTCTCTATGAGTTACTCAGTGACAGTCCGGGACAGCAGGATTATGCGCTGGCGTTTAACGATATGGGGCCGGCAATCTTCACTGTATCGCAAGAGGAATGACTGTGGGCATTATTGAAAAAAATGTGCTGTTTAGCCTCACCCCGCACCCATTACGGGAAAAACTTTGTGATCGGCTCAATCTGGAGCCGGGAAGTTTGGAGGTGCGGAGGTTCCCTGATGGTGAGTCCTACTTACGTGTGCTCACATCAGTCAAAGGTGCGAACTGCGTAATATTGGCCGACCTAACGCATCCAGACACCAAATACCTTGCTCTCCTGTTTCTCTTTGAAACTCTCCGGGAACTCGGTGCCAGGTCGATTGGGTTGGTGGCGCCCTATCTTTGCTATATGCGCCAGGATCGACGCTTCGAAGAAGGGGAGGCGGTCACTTCCAGGGTGTTTGCCCAGTCTTTGTCTTTACATATCGACTGGCTGATCACCGTTGATCCACATTTGCACAGGTACCAGTCTCTTGACGAAATCTACAGCATACCCACGCAAGTTGTTCAGGGAGCACCGGCGCTGGCGGATTGGCTACGGGGGCAAAACGGTCTGTTGCTGGTAGGTCCGGACGCGGAAAGTGAGCAATGGGTATCAAGTATCGCGCAGGCCAGTAACCATCCTTATGTCATTGGCACCAAGCAGCGTCTGGGTGACCGGCGCGTTGAAGTCACCTTGCCGGATATCTCGGCGTATAACGGCCGGAAAGCCGTCATCATTGATGACGTTATTTCCAGCGGACGCACCATTGGCGAGTGTGTCAGGGCACTTAAGGCGCAAGGCACGGAGGCCATCCTGTGTGCGGCGGTGCATGGCATTTTTGCGGAGGCCTCGGACACCTACCTTCTGGGTACCGGCCTGCAGACGCTGGTGACCACCAACACGGTTCCACACAGCAGCAATGAGATCGATGTCAGCGAGTTGCTGGTGCCGCCGGTCAGGCATTTTCTCAATCAGGTGGAGGGTGAGCGCCGATGAACATTACATTTCTGGGTGGCACGGAAACCGTGACCGGCTCCAAGTTCCTGGTTGAAACCGGCCAGACACGTGTATTGGTCGATTGCGGCCTGTTTCAGGGGTACAAGTGGCTGAGAAAGCGCAACCGGCAACCGTTGCCGCTCGATATTGCCTCGCTGGATGCCGTGCTTCTGACCCATGCCCATCTGGATCATTCAGGCTACATCCCCGTGTTGTACAAGCAGGGCTTCCGGGGGGCGGTTTATACCCATCATGCCACCCGAGAGCTATGCAGCATATTGCTGGCCGATAGCGGCCACCTTCAGGAAGAGGAGGCACATTACCTCGGCCGCCATAAGCTGAGCAGGCATGAGAATCCGGAGCCCCTGTATGATCAGGAGGATGCAGAAGCCTGCATGGAGCTGTTTCAGTCGGTGGACTTTCACCAAGTGATCCAGCTCGGTGATATACGCTTTCATCTGCGACCGGTCGGGCACATTCTCGGGGCGGCCTGTGTCATCATCGAGGCGGAAGGTAAATGCGTCGGTTTTTCCGGCGATGTGGGCCGCCTCAATGATATTTTCATGAGGCCACCTGCGCCTCTGCCAGCTCTGGACATGCTGATGCTGGAGTCAACGTATGGCAATCGTCGCCACGACGATGCGGACCCGTTGTCGCAGTTGGCGGACATCGTCAACGAAACGGTCGACAAAGGGGGCAATATACTGATTCCGGCCTTTGCCGTGGGCAGAGCGCAGGTCTTGCAGCATATGCTCACCGACCTGATGAAGGCGGGACGAATTCCAAGGTTGCCAGTTTATCTGGATAGCCCCATGGCGATTGATGTTTCTGAGATTTACTGCCGCTACGAAGATCAGCATCGGTTGAGCAGTTCAGAATGCCACGAAATGTGCAGCACCGTTCATTATAGCCGCAGCGTCCAGGACTCCAAGGCGCTGGCTGACCAGGCCTACCCGCACGTAATTATTGCAGGCAGCGGTATGGCAACGGGCGGTCGCATTCTTCATCACTTCAAACGTCTCCTCGGCCAGCACCGCACAACCGTTATCTTTGCCGGTTATCAGGCAGGGGGGACACGAGGCGCCAAAATGGTTGATGGAGCGGAAAGGATCAAGATCCACGGCGACTGGATTCCGGTCAAGGCCCGGCTGGAGGTGTTGAGTGGGCTTTCCGGGCACGGGGATTTCGCAGAGATTGAACAGTGGCTTGCTCAGAGTGACCTGGCCCCCGAAACGCCGATCAACCTGATCCACGGTGATCCGGAGGCGCTGGAGGCGCTGAGGGATCACTTGCGTCAGAACACCCGGTTTGAGGTGGATGTGGCAGGCTACCAATCCATTTTGCGTCTTTGACGATGCCCTGACGGCCATCTTCGAGGGCGACCTGAATGAGCCGCTTAAGATCCGGCAACGACCTTGGTCGCGGCGGCTGCCGAGTGCTAGAGTGGGCGATCTCATTGGCTGGAGTGAGAGGCAGTGGCCCTGATCCCGGCTCCAACCTGAACAGTAATGTCATAAGGAGTGTTTGGTGAAATCCCAATCCTGGCTCTGGTCTCTGATAGCGGTGTTGGTGCTCGCCGGCGGTTCTTATGGGGTTTTTGTTCTGTTTGGGGAAGAGCCCTTGCCGCAGGGAATCGTCTATGGCAATGGCCATATCGAGGGGCGGGAAGTGCGGATCGCGGCCGAAGTGGCCGGTCGGGTCATCGAGCACCATCTCGCGGAAGGCAGCAAGGTTTCGGCTGGCGACACGGTAGCCGTGATCGACCCCGCCGATGCCAGAGACCGCCTGCGCTCGGCACAGGCCGAGCTGGCCTCGGCGCGGGAAGTCCGTGACGGCTTCGACAGCCAAATCACCACCTGGCGTCATCATCTCAAGAATGCCGAGAAACAACGGCAGCGGATCCGGGACTTGCGGTCCCGCAATCTGGCCAGCTCGAGTGATCTGGATCAGGCGGAAAATGCCGTCAGTGAGGCCCGGGGCCGACTTGAGTCTCTCCAGCGGCAGAAGGATGCCGCCGAAGAACAGGTGGCTGCAAGGGCGGCGCAGGTGGCACTGGCTGAATCGCAACTGGACAAAGCGGAGGTTGCCGCGCCGCTCTCCGGAACCATCCTGATCCGGGCGGTGGAGACGGGAGAGGTTGTCGATACCGGCCAGCCGCTGGCCACGATGGTGAATCTGCAGCAGCTCGAACTCAAGGTCTATGTCCCCGGTGATATCCTCAACCGGATCAGCTTGGGGGATCCCGCCAGAATCCGCGTGGACGGTTTGCCCGGGGACTTTTCCGCCAAAGTCGGCAGGATTGACGATTTCGCCCAGTTCACCCCCCGCGATGTCCACATGCCCGACGAGAGAGTTCGGATGGTCTATGGCGTTACCCTGGTGCTGGATAATCCGGCCGATGCTCTGAAACCGGGTATGCCGGCAGATGCCTGGATTCGCTGGGATCCGGACGCCGAGTGGCCAGCGACCCTCTCGGTTCCGGCGCGCTGAGCCGTCATGTCTTCCCCGGAACCCATCGTCGCCAAAGGCCTTGGCCGCCAATTCGGAGACAATGTTGTCATCGAGCCACTGGATGTTTCCGTTGATCGCGGCCAACGAGTGGGCATTGTCGGTGCTGATGGCGCTGGCAAGACGACGCTGTTACAGATGTTGGCTGGCATCCTGGACCCCACTGTGGGGGAATGCCGGGTCCTGGGCTTCGATACCCGTCGTGAGGCCAAGCAGGTTGCTGCCCGGATTGGCTATATGTCCCAGGGATTTACGCTTTACGATCGACTCAGCGTCAAGGAAAACCTGAGCTTTGCCGCTCGCATCCGGGATGTGCCCGACGAACTCTATCGGGAGCGTTCAGAAAGGTTGCTATCCATGTCGGGGCTTGGCCGCTTTACTGACAGGCCCGCCGCCAAACTGTCCGGTGGCATGCAGAAAAAGTTGTCGCTATGTACCAATCTGGTCCATGAACCGGAGCTGCTGATCCTTGACGAACCGGGGCTCGGCGTCGACCCCCTGTCCCGGCGCCATCTCTGGACCATGCTCGACCGCTTCCGGTCGCAGGGCCTGACCATGGTTGTGGCTACCTCCTACATGGACGAGGCGGAGCGCTGCGACAGGATACTGCTGCTGGAACAGGGCCGCGTTCTTGCGGATGGGTCGCTGGAAGAGCTGCTGAGGCCCGCCGCCGGAAGGGTGTTCACTGTAAATGCTGGAGATACCGGACGAGGCTTGCGGGAGTTGTCCGGCATCCTGGCTCAAATTGACAGCGTCCATTCAGTGCAGTGGTTGCCGGATCACCTGCGACTGGTGATGAACGCGGACATCGCTGAAAACCAGCTCGCCGAGTTATTGCCCGAGGGAACCCACCTGGCGGCGGCCGAGCCCCGGCTCGAGGATCTGTTTGTGCTGCGGACGGACAGGAGGGCCGGCGAGCAGCAGTTTCCGGAATTGGCCCGGCAAGACAGGGGAAAAGAGGAAGGGCTGGTGGCCACCGGCCTGAGCGTCCGCTTCGGACATTTCAAGGCCGTTGACCGGGTGAGTTTCGAGGCGCCATCTGGCGAACTGCTTGCGTTGCTGGGGCCCAACGGGGCGGGCAAGACAACCCTGATCAGGGCCTTGTGCGGGCTGGTGGCCATCGATGAGGGCAACGCCCGGGTGGCCGGGGTGAGCTCCGGCGGGGGTAGCACCGCATTGCGCCGGCAAATTGGTTATATGTCACAACGGTTTTCACTCTATCTGGAACTGACCCCCTGGGAGAATCTCCGCTTCTTTGCCAATGCCTACGGCCTGGCCGGAGGCGCGGCGCGGGCTGCGATCGACTGGGCCAGGGAAGTAACGGGGCTGACAGATATTCCCGACAAGCTCACCGGTGATCTTTCAAGTGCCTTGCGCCAGCGTCTGGCGCTGGCCTGCAGCCTGCTTCACCGGCCCCGGGTCTTGTTCCTTGATGAGCCCACCTCGGGTGTCGATCCCGTCGCCCGGTACCGTTTCTGGCGGGTTATCCGTGAGCTGGCCGCCAGCGGTATGACCGTGCTGGTCACTACCCACTACCTGGAGGAAGCGGCCTATTGTGATCGTTTGGCGTTAATGCTGGACGGGCGGCTGCTTGCACACGGTAGCCGATCATCGCTGAATCATTCGCTCGGCCTCGAAGCCGACGCCACGGTGGAGATGCTCTTCACGGCGGCCATAGAACAGGCGGGAACGGCCAATTCCCGGGCGTTGGGACCATGAAGGCTCATCGGCTTGGAGCCCTCATCGTCAAGGAAAGTCGCGAGCTGATTCGCGACCCGGTTACCATTGCGTTGGCCGTGATCATGCCGCTGATCATGCTTTTTCTGTTCGGCTATGCGGTCAATCTGGATGTGGAACAGGTTGCCGTGGGCATTTACGATCTGGACAACACGCCGACAAGCCGCGACCTGTCAGCCCGTTTCGACAGCTCGCGGTATTTTCAATTAGAGCAGAAAACGACCGATCTCCGCGATCTGGAGTCGGCACTGCAAAGCTCGACCATCAGCATGGGCGTGGTGATTCCAGCCGGCTTGGCCCGGCAACTGCTCAGAGGCGACGAGGCGCCTGTCCAGGTGATCGTGGACGGCGGCTATCCTGTTCTGGGTCGATTGGCATCGGCCTATGCCGAGGCGGTAATCGCAAATTTCCCCGCCCCGCGTCAGAGCGCCGTCCGGGTCCAGGCCAGGGTCTGGTTCAATCCCTCCCTGCGCAGCGTCAATTTCGTCATCCCCGGGTTATTTGCCGTGATCCTGATGGCGTTCCCACCCCTGCTGACCGCCCTGGCGATCGTGCGTGAGAAAGAGACCGGTACGATTGAGCAGATCTATGCATCGCCGGTCACCTCAACCGAGTTTGTTGTCGGCAAGCTGGTGCCCTACGGTCTGGTGGCTTTCCTGGAGATTCTTATGGTCATGGTGGTGGGGTTTGCCTGGTTTCAGGTCCCCATTGCCGGCAGCCCGATACTGCTGCTGACGTCCGCTTTCGTTTATGTGCTGACCACGGTGGGTATCGGCCTGTTGGTCTCATCCCTGGTCCGTACCCAGTTGGCGGCCATGTTGATAACGCTGATTGTCACCTTGATGCCGTCGTTTTTGTTTTCCGGTTTTCTGTTCCCTCTGTTCACCATGCCTCTTGCCCTGCAACTGTATAGCTGGCTTTTCCCTGCCGGTTATTTTATGGAAATCTCCCGGGGCATCGTACTGAAATCAGCCGGCCTTGAAGCCGTTCTGCCAAATCTGATGATGTTGATCGTCTATACGGTCCTGGTATTTGTCTTCGCGGCCTGGCGAATGAAGCAGAAGGTGGCCTGATGGGAATTGCCTTATTTGGTTTGTTGCGCAAGGAGCTCGTGCAGTTCTTTCGTGACCGGTTGATACTGACCCTGATACTTTGGCTTTACACCATTGAAGTCGTCATTTGTGCCGTTGCGCTCAGTTTTGATGTAAGCCACCTGCCCCTGGCGGTGGTGGACGAGGATCGCAGCGCCTTGAGTCGCTCGTTGATCCAGAAATTTGCGGTGAGCGAAACCTTCGACCTGAAATTTCAGGAAACCCGTGTGGCAACCGCCACTGACCTCCTGGAGAAAGGCGATGCCACCATGGTGTTGGTCGTTCCCGCCGGGTTCGAAGGTGCTCTTCTCGCTGGCAAGAGTGCTCAGCTCCAGTTGCTCCAGGACGGCACCAATTCCAACATTGCCGCCAATGCCGTCAATGATGCTCTGCAGATCGTCCAGCGCCAGGAGCGCGAAGCGCTCCCTGCTGCCGGGAAGAAGGGGGTCGCGGTACCCCTGATCCGTATCTGGTATAACCCCGATCTGACAACATCGGGTTTTATCGTGTTATCGATGATTGCTCTGGCCGGTATGATGGTGGGCGTTATTCACCCGGCCGCCTCTATTGTCCGGGAAAAGGAGCGAGGCACTATCGAGCAGCTGCTGGTGACGCCCATTTCCACCCTGGAACTGTTCCTGGCCAAGGTCACACCCACGCTGATCATGGGCGTACTGTCCATCTTTCCGAGTTTGGTGATTGTCAGAGTCTTTGATGTGCCCCTTCAGGGCAGTCTGCTTTTATTTCTGGTGCTGACCGCCATCTTTTTGCTCAGTGCGATTGCGCTGGGCGTACTGATTGCCGCCTACAGCCGGACCCTTCAGCAGGCGTTGCTGCTCTCCTTTTTCGGACTTTTCCCGCTGATGTTCCTGTCGGGCAGTTTGACGCCGGTAGAAGCCATGCCGCCTTTCCTGCAAAGCCTCTCCCTGCTGAGTCCACTGCGTTATTACATGGATATCATCGTCGGTATTTTCCTCAAAGGCGCCGGCCTGGCGGTTCTCTGGGATGAGGCTCTCGCCTTGCTGGTAATCGGTGTCACGCTGTTTATTTTCTCCCTTTGGGTCTTTCGACGCCGGGTACAATGAGATCGGTTGGGTGAGTGCCTGACGTTTGTCGCTACCGAAACGCCGATCAACTTGATTCATGGAGACCCTGATGCGCTGGAGGCCATGAAGGATCACTTGCGTCAGAACACCCGGTTTGAGGTGGATGTGGCAGGCTACCAATCCATTTTGCGTCTTTGATGTGAGACCGGGCAAATACCCGGGGTAATCCGGATATTTACGGCGAGGATTTCTAGTAGGCCACCATTAACGTCAGTAGAGTTATCAGGGAGAGATCATGAACGGCTATTCCATTGAGGATTCACATCGAATCCAGCAGCGTGCTGCCCAATACCGGCAGCGTTACCCCCAGTTTGCCAACTGGGCAAAAGGGCGCGGGGTGATCGAACATACCGATTTGACCCAGGTGCGCGTGTTCGACCTGTGCCAGGAACTCGTTTGTGCCGGGCGTTATGACTCGCTCGACGATGCCCTGATTATTTTCGAGGCTGCAGACACCCTCACCAACGCGGCCATGTGGCTGGTAGCCCACATGACTTATGCCAGCAGAGTGGACCTGTCCGGACAGCCGCTGGCGGCGGATGACTTCAAGGAAAATCCTCAGGGGCATACCGGTGGTTCGCTGAACATGGTGCCTGCCTATCTTGGCTACACGGCCGCCAACGCGTTGGCGGGGCTGACCCGTAGCTGGCTGATGGGGCAGGGGCACTGTGTGGCGGCTATCGAAAGCGTCAACATACTGCTCGGCAATCTGCATCCAGAACAGCAGGCTCGGTACACGCTCGACGAGGTGGGGCTGTCCCGGCTGGTGAGTGACTTTTACAGCTACGCCGTCACTCCGGATGGCACACCGGGGGTTCCCCTGGGCAGTCACGTCAACCCCCACACTGCCGGCGGGCTGATCGAGGGCGGATATCTGGGCTTCGCTGAACTGCAATACACCCACATGCCGCTGCCGGGGGAGCGTCTGGTCGCGTTTCTCAGTGATGGGGCATTTGAGGAGCAGCGGGGCAGCGACTGGGCAAGCCGCTGGTGGCGAGCTGAGGACTGTGGCCTGGTGACCCCGGTGATGATTGCCAACGGCCGCCGCATCGATCAACGTTCAACGATTTTTCTGCAAGGGGGGGCGGACTGGTTCCGGCAACACCTGGAACTCAATGGCTTTTACCCCATACTCATTGATGGCCGCGATCCTGCGGCCTTTATCTGGGGCATCTTCGAGGCCGAATCGAGGCTTCAGGCGTGCAGCGAACAGGTCAGCGCCGGCCACATGAGGTACCCTGTAAAGCTCCCCTATCTGATTGCCGAGACGGTCAAAGGCTATGGTTTCTATGGTGCTGGCTCAAACGCGGCGCATGGTACCCCGCTTCCGGCAATACCGAGATTTGATGAGGTCTCGCGCAGGCACTTTAACGAATCCATTGCCCGTTTGTTTGTGCCCGAGATCGAGATTCACGGCGCCCGCGACGTGCTGGCAACTCACCGGGCAGACGATCGGCCTGCGGAAAAGGATCATCCGCTGAGCTGTCGTGACGTCAAGCTGCAAACTGTGCCCGAACCGGTCTGGTTGCAAACGGCGGTATCAGAGTCGCCCATGGTGGCGATTGATCGGCAGTTTGTTGCCCTTGTAAAGGCCAACCCGGCGCTTCGTATTCGCCTGGGGAACCCGGATGAATTGCGTAGTAATCAGATGAACCAGTCGCTTGACCTTCTGAAGCATCGCACCCTGACGCCCGAGCCCGGCCTTGCGGAATCCCTTCACGGCTCGGTAATCACAGCCCTGAATGAGGAGGCCGTTGTCAGCGCCGCTCTGGGTAATAAGGGAGGTATGAATCTGGTGGTGTCCTACGAAGCGTTTGCCATGAAAATGATTGGCGCTCTTCGGCAGGAAATTATTTTTGCGCGACACCAGAAAAGTCTCGGTCGGCCCGCCCGATGGTTATCCGTGCCGGTCATTGCGACGTCGCACCTCTGGGAAAACGGCAAGAACGAGCAGTCTCATCAGGACCCGGCCTTCGGCGAAGTCCTGATGGGAGAAATGAGTGACACTGCCCGCGTTGTCTATCCTCCCGACTGCAATAGTGCTGTGGCGTGCCTTAACGAGTGTTTTCGAACCCAGGGGCAGTTCTGGGCCATGACGGTTCCCAAGGCAAAACTGCCTGCCGTTTTTGACGGCCGTCAGGCTGTGCAATTGCTCCGGGATGGTGCCATCGCTCTTGGTGAAGCCGGTGATGTGCAGTTGATCGCTGTCGGCGCCTATCAACTCCGGGTTTGCCTTGAGGTTGCCGAAGCGCTGGCTCAGAGAGGGCTTTCGAGTGGTGTGGTCTGCCTTCTCGAGCCCGGTCGATTCCGGAGTCCCCGGGATCCAATCGAGTCAGGACATCAGTCTGGTACTTCTTACAGGGCCGAGCTGTTTCCCCACGATACAAAACTCAGAGTGTTCGTCTGCCATATGCGCCCAGAGGCCTTGCTGGGACTCTGCCGTCCTCTCGATCTCGGGCCCGACCGGACGCTGGCGTTTGGCTATGAAAACCATGGTGGCACCCTGGATACATCGGGGCTGCTGCAGGCCAACAAATGTGATGCCCATTCGATAGTGCAGGCGATCCTGTCAAAAAGTGGCTCCTCAGGCGCTGATAAGGCGACATTGTAGCGATGGAGCGCGAGGATCGACTTACAACAGTCTTTACGGGGAAAAGTAAAGCGTTGGTGATCACCGTACTGATTCTCACACTAAAACAATCCGGGCGGCAACCGATTCAGCTAGCCGCCCCACATACAGGTCAATCATGCTATGAATGAATCGTTCAATCACGCTGGGGCCTGGGGCATCACACTGATCGTTATCGTTCTGGTGTCCTGGTTCTTTTACCGTTATTTCGCGCCGAAAAACTGGCGGGAATGGGCCGGCGCCGGAGTGGTGCAGGCCTTCATCATTGCGCTTTATGCGGAAATGTACGGTTTTCCGCTCACTATTTATCTGTTGGTGCGTTTTTTTGGCCTCGACAGTGAGTATGTCAGCGCCAGCTTGTGGTCGACCCTGGTAGGGCTGGGCGAAACCGGGATGTTGGTCTCAATGTTGCTCGGCTATGCGCTCGCGTTCACCGGGATCGGCCTCTTTATTCAGGGGTGGCGTCAGGTCCACAAGGCGCGAGGTGAAAACCGTTTGGTGAAAGACGGCTTGTATGCGTATGTGCGGCATCCGCAGTATACGGGGCTATTCATCGCTCTGTTTGGAGAAGGTGTGGTGCACTGGCCGACGCTGTTCTCGGTCGGCCTTTTTCCGGTGATCGTGCTTGTCTACACATGGCTGGCTCGGCGTGAGGAACGGCAGGTGCTCAAGGAGTTCGGTGAGGAGTACCGTGCCTACCAGCGGCAGGTGCCGATGTTCATCCCCCGCTGGGGGCGGTGGCGGCAGCTCGCCGCTGCGTCACGAAATAGTAGTGAAAATGATACGGTGTGACGCAGGTATTGGTTTTGCCGGTCGACTGGTTCGCATCAGGCTCGATTCCGTTGAGACGGCGTACAGGAGCGATCATTCCCGGGTGTCTGACTATACTGCGTGGCGCCCCCACATACGGTGCTGGCTCAATCTCATGATATCCGGCCATTGTAAAAACTGACTTGCATCAAGATAAGGGCGGCACGACTGACAATTTCAGTTTCGTTTCAGGTCAAGGGTGTCTAATTGTTAATGTTTTGGATCGATGGCTTTATTCGAAAGCCTTTTCCGGAACAGCTATATACGTCTCTTCATCTAACCCAGAAGGGTGCACCTATGAAAAAACTCCATTTTATCAAGCTGTCGCTTGCGGCCTCCGTACTCGCCAGCGGGACTGCAATCGCAAACGAAGATACTTAGTCAAAAATTGCCAACCTTGAGTCGCAGATGGCGGCACTGCGGGAGGATGTAAAGAGCAACAACCTCGATACGCTGTCCAAGCTGCACATGGCCGGATACGCCAACGTTGATGCCATAGCGGGCTCTGATCGACAGGAAGACGGTTTTACGGCAGCACGATTTGCGCCGATCTTTCATTTTCAGTTTTCCGACAGGGTGCTGTTTGAAGGCGAACTTGAAATCGAGACGAATGCAGACGGTGAAACCGAAATCGCAACAGAATATGCGACCATCGATCTTATCCTGAACGATTACATGGCACTGGTGGCGGGCAAGTTCCTGAGCCCGATCGGCCAGTTCCGCCAGAATATCCACCCAAGCTGGATCAACAAGCTGCCGACCGCGCCCGTGGGCTTTGGTCACGGGGGCGCGGCCCCGCTCTCTGATCTGGGTGTTCAGTTGCGTGGCGGCATCCCGTTGAGCGGGTCGATGCGCGCCAACTATGCGCTTTTTACCTCTAACGGCCCGACGCTGCTTGTCGATGGGCATGGTGATGAGGTTGAGCTGGAAATGGAAACCGAAGCTGCTTCATCGAATGCCGATGGCAATTTTGTCTACGGTGGCCGCATAGGCTTCCTGCCAGTGCCCGCCCTGGAGCTGGGCCTGTCCGGCGCCCTGGGCAAGGTCGGCGTGGCCGAGGGGCACGCAGTGTCTGAGCTGGCGGCGGGAGAGCCGGACCGTGACTACACCGTTCTGGGTGCGGACGCCGTTTACAACCTTGACACCCTGCAGCTGCGCGGTGAATTCATCCAGCAGACCGTGGGAAGCGAAGCCGGCAGCACAATTGCTGATGGTGAGGTGACCGGGGAACTTGACTTTACAGCCTGGTATGCGCAGGCGGCCTACCGGCTGCCGGATACCAAGTGGGAAGGTGTTGCCCGCATAGGTGACCTGGACACCCCGAATGCCGATGGAAACCGCTCCCAGTGGTCCGTTGGGGTGAATTACCTGTTCGCAAACAACGTTATCATCAAGGCGGCCTACACCGTGGACGATTACGATGACAACGCTATCGACGATGACGAACGCTTCAACGTTCAGTTGGCTTACGGCTTTTAAGAGGGTATTAACATGAAACTAATGAACCGCAACCTCATCAGCAATGCTGCACTCATGGCCGCGCTTTTCATCGGTGGCGCAGGTTCAGCCGCTGCCCAGGACGCCGACGACCCCATGGCGTTCGTCCGGGGCGCCCAGTCATGGGCTGACAACTGCGCACGGTGCCATAACATGCGCGACTCGGCCGAGTTCCGTGACGATGTCTGGGAGCCAACCGTGCTTCACATGCGCATCCGAGCGGGCTTAACCGGGCAGGAAACAAGGGATATCCTGACCTTCCTCCAGAAAGCCAATGATCCGGCAGATAATAAGGGGGAGAATAAATGAAACGATCATCTTTTCTGGTCGCCAGCCTGGTCGCCGGGAGCTTTGCCTACTCAGGCGGAGCCGCGGCTCAGGCGGACAGCGTGGAAGCCGGCGAAAAGCTCTATAACTCCACCTGCGTTGCCTGCCATGGCGCAGACGGAAAGGGCAAGCTGCCCGGCGTTCCTGACTTCACAAAGAGCGATGGCCGGCTGACCAAGAGTGACGATGTATTGGTTACCAATATCATGGAGGGTTTCAAGAGCCCCGGCTCATCCATGGCGATGCCCGCCAAGGGTGGCATCAGCTCATTGACCAAGGAGCAGGCGGGAGCCATCGTTCAATACATGCGCCAGGCCTTTGCCAGCAATTAGTAGTTGAAGTAGGGCAACTCGAAACTCCTTGTTGCCCTACTTCTTAGCATGCGTCGTTATCGCAGAACAGCTCATACAGAACTTCTATGATCCGGCGCGCCTCCTCTCCCGCCAGGGAGTAGTGTATGGTCCGCGCTTCGCGGCGCGCAGATACCAGGCCGTCCTTGCGCAGCAGGGCGAGTTGCTGGGAGACGGCCGCCTGGCGCATCTCCAGTGCATCCGCAAGTTCGCTCACCGCCTGCTCGCCGTCGACCAGTTGGCAGAGGATCATCAGCCGGCTCCGCCCGGAGAGGGCCTTTAGCAGATTGGTGGCCTGATCCGCCGCTTCCGACATCTGATTTTTATTCATACATTCATAGCTCTGCAATCGTGAACATGTTAGGCTTGGTTC
This sequence comes from Marinobacter sp. LM1, assembly GCF_042763285.1. Classification (NCBI taxonomy): domain Bacteria; kingdom Pseudomonadati; phylum Pseudomonadota; class Gammaproteobacteria; order Pseudomonadales; family Marinobacteraceae; genus Marinobacter; species Marinobacter sp. LM1. Next base: position 3,514,611 of record NZ_CP114373.1, on the reverse strand, counting down.
AGATGATCGGCTGCTCTTGGCCAGGTAGTCAAGTGTTGCCCGTCGTCGTCTGGCAGGCCCCGGCTCTCCATGGTCCGGCACGTGGCCATGCCAGGTATTGTGTACGGGTGCTTTCAGTGCAGCCAGCGCAGTGCGCAATCTGCTGAAAGTGCCGGAACGCGCTACTATAACAGGAGGGGCATATGTCTATCGACCGCCTTGTACTCGCCTTCGCAGGATCTTTCATTCTTGTAAGTCTGGCTCTCTCCCAGCTCCACTCACCTTACTGGTTGTGGTTCACCGCGTTTGTGGGCGCCAACATGCTGCAGGCTGCCTTCAGCGGATTCTGCCCTCTGGCGAAGATCCTCAAGGCCCTGGGCAAGAAGCCCGGCGCCGCCTTCGACTGACTTGCGGAGGCACTGTAAATGTCTGAAAACACCGAGAGTTCGTGGCTACAGTTCGCCACTGACCGTCCTCGACTGACCGTTTGGGCCATGGTGGTTGCCACGCTGGCGCTGGTGGCGCTGGCGGCGCTGCCAAGCGTCTGGCCCGAGCGGTTTGGTCTGCTTAATCCGCTGACCATCGATACCGACCCCGAGAACATGCTCTCTTCCGACGAACCCGTGCGCGTTTTCCACGACGACATGAAGGAGCAATTCTCGCTTTATGACATGGTCGTGGTGGGTGTGGTCAACGAAAGCAACCCTGACGGGGTATTCAATGTCGGTTCGCTGCGGCGCATCTATGAGCTGACGGAGTATGCCAGTACGCTCAGGTGGCCCGATCCGGACAACCCGGGCCGGCAGGAGGGCGTGGTTGAGGAGGATATGCTCGCGCTCTCGCGGGTCGACAACATTGAGCAAGAGGGGGTCGGCTCGGTTCGTTTCAGCTGGCTCATGCCAGAGCCGCCGGATACCCGCAACCAGGCGCTCGCTATTCTTGAGCGGGCGCAACGCATTCCGCTGTTCGACAATACCCTGGTCAGCGCCGATGGTAAGGCAGTCGCCCTTTACCTGCCGCTGACCAGCAAGGACATGAGTTACCGGGTCCGCGAAGCCCTGCTTGACAAAGTCGCTGGCTGGAAGGATACCGGCGATCAGGTCTACATCACCGGGCTGCCCGTGGCGGAGGACACGTTCGGTGTGCAGATGTTCTATCAGATGGCGATCTCGGCGCCACTGGCAATGCTGGTCATCTTCCTGGCGATGTGGTGGTTCTTCCGCCACATCCGGCTCATTACCTCGGCGATGATCGTGGCGATGGTGGCGGCCGCGAGCACCATGGCGCTGCTGGTGATCAGCGGCAGCACCGTCCACATCATGAGCTCGATGATCCCCGTATTCATCATGCCCATTGCGGTGCTGGACGCGGTGCATATCCTCTCGGAATTCTTCGACCGCTATCCCCTGCATCGTGACCGCCACCGGGCCATCCGGGAGGTTATGGGGATACTGTTCAAACCGATGCTGTTCACCACCCTGACGACGATGGCGGGGTTTGCCTCACTGGCACTCACCCCGATCCCGCCCGTTCAGGTGTTCGGCATCTTTATCGCGATTGGTGTGTTCCTGGCCTGGTTGTGCACGGTGACCTTCATTCCGGCTTACATCATGCTGATGCCGGAGCGGCGGCTCACCGGCTTCGGTCACGCCGCCGGGGACCCGGACCAGGATACGGTCATGGGGCGCTGGCTGCGTCGCCTCGGCGAGGGCGTGGTCAGCCACGCCAGGGCGGTGCTGGTGGTTACCATGGTCGTGGTGGTGGCCGCCGGTTATGGCATCAGCCTGATCCGCATCAACGATAACCCGGTCAAGTGGTTCGAGCCCGAGCACCCCATCCGGGTGGCAGACCGGGTGCTCAACGAACATTTCGGCGGCACCTACATGGCCTATCTGGCGCTGGTTCCGGAGGGGGATAACGCGGCCCAGGACAACCAGATCTTCAAACGCCCCGAAGTCCTGCGCTACATCGCCAGGTTGCAGCAGCGGCTGGGCGAGACCGGCGTGGTCGGCAAGTCCAACTCCGTCGCCGATCTGGTCAAAACCGTTCACCGCGAACTGCTGGGCGGCGATGACGGAGCCTTTCGCATTCCGGACAGTCCGGCGGCGGTTGCGCAGACCCTGCTCACCTACCAGAATGGCCACCGCCCCCAGGATCTCTGGCACTTCGTTACCCCCGACTACCGCCGTGCCAGCATCTGGGTTCAGCTTACCAGTGGCGACAACCGGGATATGAGCCGGGTGGTTCAGGCGCTCGACGACTTCATCGCGGCCAACCCTCCGCCTGCGTCGATCCGGGCACGCTGGTTTGGTCTTAACTACATCAATGTGGTCTGGCAGGACAAAATGGTCAGCGGCATGGCCATGGCCCTGTTCGGCAGTTTCGTGGTCGTGCTCCTGCTGATGGCCTTATTGTTCCGCTCTTTGCTCTGGGGACTGTTGTGCATGATTCCCCTGACTGTGACCATCGGGGCCATCTACGGTCTGATCGGTATCATCGGCAAGAACTACGATATGCCGGTCGCCGTGCTGAGCGCCCTGAGTCTGGGACTCGCCGTGGACTACGCCATCCACTTCCTGGCCCGCGCCCGCGCCACCCAGGCTGAGACAGGCTCCTGGCGTCGCTCGGTGGCGCCGATGTTCGGCGAGCCGGCACGGGCGATAACCCGCAACGCCATCGTGCTTGGCGTTGGTTTCCTGCCGCTGCTGGCCGCACCGCTCGTGCCCTACCAGACGGTGGGGGTATTTATCGCGGCCATTCTGTTGACCGCCGGCCTGAGCACACTGCTGATCCTGCCGGCACTGGTAACCCTGCTGCAACGATGGCTGTTTCCCGGTGCCCGCAGGGCCGCCCCGAATCCGCAAAACCAAGAGGAAGGCGTGCAATGAGTAGATACTGGCCTGTTACCCTGTTCCAAAAGCTGGCCCTGGTGGTGATCGCGCTGGGCATCACGCCCATTGCCCTGGCCCAGGATGCCGGCGCTGCGCCCTCGGTGGAGCGCATTGTCAACCGTGCCAATATGGTCTCCTACTTCCAGGGGCGTGATGGCCGCGCCAGGGTCGCCATGACCATCACCGACCGCCAGGGCCGTACCCGCAGTCGCGAGCTTACCATTTTGCGGCGGGACGGCCCGGAGACAGATGCCATTGAGGGGAGCGCCTATCGTGGCGAGCAGAAGTACTATGTCTATTTCCGGCGGCCGGCGGATGTGAGCCAGATGACGCTGCTGGTGTGGAAACACCAGGACCGGGACGACGACCGCTGGCTGTACCTGCCGGCGCTGGATCTGGTTAAGCGAATTGCCGCTTCCGACAAACGCACCAGCTTCGTTGGCTCGGATTTCTTTTACGAGGATATCTCCGGGCGCAGTATTGATGCCGACAGCCATGAGCTGATTGAAACCACGGACAACTACTACGTAGTGCGCAACAAACCCAAGAGGCCCGGGGAGGTTGAGTTCGCCTACTACGATGTCTATATTCACAAGCAGTCGTTCCTGCCGGTTCGCACCGAGTATGTCGACGACAGTGGCAACCTCTACCGGCGTTACACCGCGCTGGCGGTGGAGAAGGTGCAGGGTTACCCCACGGTCGTCAAGGCGAGGATGGAGAACCTGCGCAGCGGCGGCACCACGGAGCTGACCTACACTGGCATTGACTATGACCTGGGCCTGCCGGAAGACGTCTTCTCGGAGCGCTACCTGCGCCGGGCGCCAAAGGAGTACTTGCAGTGACCACCGGTGCACTGAGGGCAGGAGGGCGTGGATGAACACCAGAAGCCTGCTCTGGGGCATGTTGCTGGCGGGTATCGTTCTCGGTGCAGCGCCCGGGGCGCTATGGGCGGCCGCGCCCGAGCTGCCGGAGGGGCTGGGCGCGCCAGCCAGTGATACCGCAGAACCGGCCCTGCCAGCGGGCCTCGGGGGTGAGACCGGAGCAGAACAGACCACCGACCGACCGGCTGCGGCGGCGCTGCCATTTCGTCTGCGCGGCTTCTGGGAGGCCCGCGGCGGAACCCGGCTGGGCGATGATCCCCGCCAGCGCGATCTGTCCATCGCCGAAACCCGGTTGCAGCTCGAGGCGGAGAAGTATTTCCGGGGAGCAACGTTGCGCCTTACCGGCGATTTTCTCTATGACGACCTGGACGATGATCGGTCGGTGGACCTGGAATCGGGTGAGGGCGCCTTCGACCTGCGCGAGGCCAGCCTGGTGTTTTCGCCGAGCGCGGATACCGATGTCAAGCTGGGGCGCCAGATACTCACCTGGGGAACCGGCGACCTGGTGTTCATCAACGATCTGTTTCCCAAGGACTGGGTCTCGTTTTTTATCGGCCGCGATGTGGAGTACCTCAAGGCGCCCTCGGACGCGCTGAAGGTCTCGGCTTTTTCCAGCTGGGCCAATCTTGACCTTGTCTACACCCCCCGGTTTGACGCTGATCGCTTCATCGACGGCCGCCGTCTCTCTTTCTTCAACACAGGGCAAGGGCGGCTGACCGGGCGCAATGCGGTTGTACTGGCGGACCGCCCGGCGGACGCGTTCGAAGACGACGAATGGGCCGCCCGGCTGTACCGTAACCTTGGCGCCTACGAGGTCGCGCTCTACGGCTACGACGGCTTCTGGAAGAGCCCGGCCGGGGCCGAGCCGGCCAGCGGCAAGGCCACGTTTCCTCCGCTGTCGGTGCTCGGCGCCAGCCTGCGCGGGCCGGTGGGGCCGGGCATCGGCAACGTCGAGCTGGGCTATTACGATTCCCGCGCCGACCGCGATGGCGACGATCCCACGGTGCGCAACAGCGAGCTGCGCCTGCTGCTCGGCTATGAGCAGGAAATTGCCCGTAACCTGACCCTGGGCCTGCAATACTACCTTGAGCGCATGGGCGAGTTTGAGGCCTACCGGTGGGCCTTGCCCCCTGGTGCCCCGGTGCGGGACGAGAATCGCCACGTCCTCACCCAGCGGCTGACATGGCTGACACACAGCCAGAATCTGGCGTGGTCGTTGTTCCTGTTCTACTCGCCCTCGGACCGGGACGCGTACCTGCGCCCCCGGGTGGGCTATCAGGTTGATGATCATCTCTCTGTTGAAGCCGGCGGAAACCTGTTTTTCGGCGCCCGGGAGGAAACCTTCTTCGGTCAGTTTCAGGACAACAATAACCTGTATCTGGGGGTGCGCTATGGGTTCTGAAAAGGTTAGATGTTGATATCGAAGGGCTGGCTACTGTAGGCCTTACTCGGTTTACCCAAAGAAAAGGAGATGTATATGTCTTACACAATGAATCGCGTAATTCAGAATGTGGATTTCGAGACCGTGGATGAGCGAACCCGTAAGGCCCTGGCCGATCAGGGATTCGGGGTTTTGACGGAGATAGACGTCAAGGCCACCATGAAAAAGAAACTGGACAAGGACATGCCCGCCTACCGAATTCTCGGTGCCTGCAATCCGGCCATGGCCTGGGAAGCGATTGGCGTGGAACCCCGGGTAGGCGCTATGTTGCCGTGCAATGTCATCCTGCGCGAGACCCCGGAGGGCGTTGAAGTCAGTGCGGTTGATCCCGTGTTATCCATGACAGCGATCGATAATGAGCAACTCAAGCATATTGCGGGTGAGGTGAGAGATAGGCTGTCGGAGATTATCAAGGCGGTATGACTCGACTCGCACCAAAGCACTCGCTGCGTCCTTAATCATTGCCGCACCGGGTGGCTGGGCCCCTGGTTCGGCATACCAGGCAAGTTGAGCCCCGATCTAAGTCGGCCCACGTCAAAGCCACTTGCGTAGCAACAGGCCAAGCGTGTCATACACGGCTTTTATGAAGCCGCGGTGTTTCCAGGCGATGCCAGTGATTTCACTGGCATCCTGCAGGTCAGTTACGAACTCGTTTCTTAACTGGCCATTCAAGGCTTCGTTTGTGGAAATCAGCGTCAGTTCATAGTTAATAAACAAACTTCTGTAGTCGAAGTTCGCGGTCCCTATGCTGCCCCAGGCATCGTCAACGAGCAGTACTTTGGAATGCAACAGCCGGGGTGTGTACTCGAATATGCGAACGCCGTGTTCCAGCAGTTCCCCGTAAATGGCGCGGGCAGCCCATTGTGCGGGGGTCGAGTCGGTCTTTTCGGTGGTCAGGATCCGCACATCGACTCCCCGGCGGGCCGCGAGAGCAAGTTGTTTGCGTAATCCCCGGTCCGGTACGAAATAGGGCGTCGCCAGCCAGATTTTGTCGGATGCTCCGGCCAGTTGGTCTTTGATGGAGCACCGCAGCTGGATGCGGCAGGCGCGTGTGGTATTGGGAGTGATCCGGCTGTCACCGATGGTATGACTCTGTGGGCTCCAGTCAGGGTGACCGCACCAGAAGGCGTCAAACAGAGCGTCAGCCTCCGCCGCCAGAGGCCCCTCGAAGCACACATGCACGTCGCGCCAACGCTTTGGGCCGTAATAGCGCCTCGAGCCTTCGCGATGAATGTTGAAGCCGCCGAGATACGCTGTTTTGCCGTCAATGACCAGCAGCTTGCGATGGTCGCGACGGTTGTAACGCATCGGTTGCCGCCAACTCCAGCGGTGAAAGCGCTGTAGACGGACGCCGGCGGCCCTGAGCTGGCGCCGGTGCAGCCGCGTAAGGACGCCACTTGAGCCCAGCGCATCAACGTGAATGCGCACGTCGAGGCCGTGGCGGGACTGCTTCATCAGTTCATCAAGCAGTTCAGTCCCCACCTCGTCCGCCGCCAGGATATACGAAGCAAGAAAGATACGCTGGGTGGCAGCACGGACCGAGCGAATCATCTCCGCATAGAGTTCGTCTCCCTCACCGAACAGCCTGAACACACCCTTCACGGCCCCGCCCTCGGGTTCACAGGCGGCGTCGCCGGGGTTGCCGTCCATATCTATAACCCCAAAGAGCCGATACCCAGGCTGTCGTTGGTGTCTCTGATCGACGTTTCCGCATCGGGTTCGGCCCCGGTCAGTGCGCGTATGGCATCGATGGTTTCCGGAACAACAATCGCCTGGTTGTCGACCATATAGGCATAAAACAGCTCATTGCCCTGCACTTTGAGCATGTCTTCCCAAAGCGCGACTTCATACAGGCTGTCGTGAGGCCGGCCAAGGTCGGCCATCAACTCCTTGACGCTGTTGATCGCGCTGAGCCCGTCACTGATCCGGATAAGGGCGATGCGGGAGGAAGTGCGAAACGCGTCGAGCACTTCGTCCTTGCTCGCCTCACGTGTCAGTTGAACGGACCAGTAGTGTAGGTGGGCCAGTGTCTCCGGAACCTTGACCGCCATGGTTACCACATCCAGGTCCGGGTCGACACTTTGGGCATCCGGGCCCTGGTGACTGGGAATCTCCGGCTCTGGCACGAGGGTATTCATGATCCCGCCCTGATGGCTCTCCCAGGGATCGGTGGCCCGGCGCAGAAGGGTTCCCCGTGCCCGGTCCAGCAAGCCGTGGCGTTTGAGTGCTGACAGGGTACGAATGATCGACGTTGTGTTGCACGATACGACACGGCTGCAGTCACGGCCGACAGCGCTGGCGTAGTTGGCCTCGGCAACGAATGAATGGCCCGTGCTTTGATGTTTCTCGCCGCCATGAACGATGAACCTGATACCGAGCCGCCGGTAGGTTTCGATGTTCTTGCTGGCCAGGTGTTTCGGTGTACAGTCCACCACGATGTCCGCGGCTTCAAGTAAGTCATCCAGTGTGCCGGAAACATCAAGCCCGGCTGCGCCCATGGCAACGGCGTGCTCTTCAGTCGCGCCGTACAGGGCATACCCTCTACTCAGCGCGGCCCTCACTCGCCAGTCCTGCGCGACATCAGCTACGCCAGCCACAGCCATGTCTTTTTGTACCGCAACGGCTTGCGCTACCCGTTTGCCGATAACGCCATAACCGTTGACCGCGACGCGAATAATTCTCTGACCGACCATCTTTTGTATCTCCAGCTTCTGAAAAGGGGCGAGCGAACTGTTATGTTGCTTAAGTGACCAGATTATAGACAAAGACTGAATTTCAGCTGAAAGTCCGGTTTGACGTGTACCTCAGGGCAATGGCTTTACCGAAAAGTTGATGGTGATCAAAAAAATGCAAAGCGCAGAAGTGCTTTTCAGGTTCAGTTCAGCCGGGTGTAGTGGAATGGGGTGCAGTAGAGGGCAACTACATTGCTTATGACCAGGTCGAACCTTGAGAGGCTCGAATGGTATGAAACCATCGAAAGGATGATCGGAAGATGTCTGCCAAAGAAAATAGTTCTGCTATCAATGATAGTGCTGGGAAGGAGTCGGAGGGCCAGTATACCTGCCCGATGCATCCGGAGGTCATATCTGATGAGCCTGGGAATTGCCCGAAATGCGGGATGCACCTTGTGCCTCTGGAAAACAATAAAGTGAGTTCTCATTCAGATCACTCTCACCATTGTTCTGGAGATCATGAAAAACCGTCAGGCGACGATCGAACATATGACCGTGTACCACCCGGGTATTCGGGGGTGGTTTACACTTGTCCCATGCACCCTCAAGTCCGACAGACAAAGCCCGGGGCATGTCCTCTGTGCGGTATGGGACTGGAGCAGGAATCGGCCACCGCGGAAGATGAGGGGCCCAACCCGGAGTTGGTGGACTTTTCTCATCGGCTCTGGGTTGCCCTGGCATTTTCAGTGCCCTTGCTGATTTTGACCATGACTCCCTATATCGGTGTCATGGCGGTTCGCGACTTCTTCGGTGAGCGTTTGTCACTCTGGATTGAACTGGTGCTTGCTACTCCTGTAATCCTATGGTCCGGCTGGCCCTTCTTTGCTCGCGGTTACATCTCGTTTCGGACAATGAACCTGAATATGTTCAGCCTGATCGGCATGGGAGTTGGGGCGGCCTATATCTTCAGCATCGTAGCGGTCCTTGTGCCAGGGATCTTCCCGGAAGGCTTCCGGGATTCTGAAGGAAACGTCGGCGTTTATTTTGAGGCGGCAGCCGTTATCGTCACGCTGGTTCTGCTGGGCCAGGTGATGGAGCTGAGGGCCCGTGAGGGCACAGGTAAAGCCATACGTGCGTTGCTGGACATGGCCGCGAAATCGGCGCGCCTGATCCGGCCCGATGGAACCGAGGAAGAAGTCGCTCTGGAGGATGTGAAGGTCGGTGATCACCTGCGTGTTCGGCCCGGTGATAAGGTGCCCGTTGACGGCGTGGTTGTTGAAGGTCGCTCTTCCATTGATGAGTCGATGATTTCCGGGGAGCCAGTTCCGGTAGAGAAGGTGGAAGGAGACAAGGTCACCGGGGCCACCATCAACGGTACCGGAAGCCTGGTTATGGAGGCGACCCGGGTTGGTGCGGATACTACGCTCAGTCAGATTGTCGAAATGGTTGCCAACGCCCAGCGTAGCCGCGCGCCTATCCAGAAGTTTGCCGATATGGTGGCCGGCAAGTTCGTACCGGCGGTTATTGCCATAGCCGCCCTGTCCTTTGTGGCGTGGGCCATCTGGGGACCGGCGCCAGCTTTGTCGTATGCGCTCGTGTCTGCGGTAGCGGTGCTTATCATCGCTTGCCCTTGCGCATTGGGGTTGGCTACGCCCATGTCAATCATGACGGCGACAGGGCGAGGCGCCCAGTTGGGTGTGCTGATCAAGAACGCCGAAGCCCTGGAGCGTTTCGCCAAGGTGGACACCTTGATTGTGGATAAAACTGGTACCTTGACCGAAGGTAAGCCCAGACTAGTGGCGGTGCTGCCGGAATCGGATCATGACGAGACCGAGGTCCTCAGGCTTGCGGCCACACTGGAGAAAGGGTCAGAGCATCCGCTCGCTGAAGCCATCGTTTCAGGCGCCGAGGCACGTAACGTGATGCTTGGAAAGGCCGATGACTTTGAAGCCGTTACAGGCAAGGGGGTCAAGGGTGTTGTGGATGGCAAGTCAGTGGCTTTGGGCAATGCCAAACTACTGGAAGAGCTGGGCTTGGACGGTGGCCATCTGATGGAGGTTGCCAATAGCAGACGCGATGAAGGCGAAACGGTCATGTTTGTGGTGCTTAACGGCGCCGTTGCAGGCCTTGTCAGCGTAGCCGACCCGGTCAAGGAAACGACACCCGCTGCGCTCAAGGCCCTCCACGCCGCTGGCTTCCGCATAATTATGGCAACTGGCGACAATGAGCGCACGGCAAAGGCGGTGGCGGGTAAACTCGGTATCGATGAGATTCGTGCCGATGTGCTGCCAGAGGACAAGGCCAGCATCATTCGCGAACTTCAGAGCCAGGGGCGCAAGGTAGCGATGGCGGGGGACGGCGTGAATGACGCACCCGCCCTGGCCCAGGCCGATGTTGGTATTGCAATGGGAACCGGCGCGGATGTCGCCATTGAGAGCGCGGGCTTTACCTTGGTTAAGGGTAACCTCGATGGCATTGTCCGCGCCAGACGGTTGTCCCAGGCGACGATGCGAAATATCAAGCAGAACCTGTTTTTTGCCTTGGTCTACAACGGTGCGGGTGTGCCGGTGGCTGCTGGTGTGCTCTACCCATTCTTTGGCATCCTGATAGGACCTATCTTTGCCGCTTTTGCAATGAGCGCGTCCTCATTGTCGGTGGTAATGAACTCCCTGCGTTTGCGTCGAGAGAAAGTCTAGGCGCGAAACGACCATATCGATGACCTCTCACTGGTAGCCCTATCCTGTGGCTCTCAGTGCTGAGGTCGGAGTAAAAATGAGTTTGGCCAGGGAAAGCTAATGAAAATTGTGTTCTTTGAGGCAGAGAAGTGGGAGTGCGATATTTTGCAGCATGCCTGCTGCAATCATGAGGTTGTCTTCACGGACGAGGAACTCGGAATAGACAACGTTGGGTTATACAGGGACGCCGATATCATCTCACCCTTCGTTCATTCAGCCCTGGATCGTTCGGTACTTGAGTGCTTTGAGCATCTGAAATTTGTCGCTACCCGGTCGACGGGATACGACCATATCGATTTGGAGTATTGCACCAGAAATGCGATTCCAGTCAGCAATGTGCCCGTCTACGGTGACCAGACTGTTGCGGAGCATGTTTTTGCGCTGCTCCTTGCCATTAGCCACAAGATTCCAGAGGCGATCAATCGCACTCGCAAGGGGGATTTTTCGCAGAAAGGCCTGCAGGGATTCGATCTGCAAGGCAAAACCCTTGGAGTGATCGGTACCGGTGCTATCGGTAAGCGTGTTGTGGAAATCGCGCAAGGGTTTCGTCTGAACGTTCTTGCCTGCGATCCCAAGCCGGATTACGTATTCGCGGACCGATATAACGTGTCTTACGTCGATTTGGATGGTCTTCTTGAGCAGTCCGATGTTGTGACGCTGCACGTTCCTGGCAGCAAATCGGCCAAGCATCTTCTGTCGGACAGGGAGTTCGCCCGGATGAAGCGCGGGGTTGTCCTGATTAATACCGCTCGCGGCTCCATTGTTGATACCCAGGCTTTGCTGCACGCGCTGGCGGATGGGAAGGTGTCGGCTGCCGGTCTTGATGTACTGCCGGATGAGCCCTCCATCAGGGAAGAGGTGGAATTGATCCGCTCTTTTTTTGACAAGGAACATGATCTGGAAACGCTGTTTGCCAACCATGTTCTTCAGCACATGAGAAACGTCATCGTCACCCCCCACAGTGCGTTCAATACGAAAGAGGCTGTCGAAAGAATCCTCAAGACCACTGGCGAAAACATTGTTGGCTTCATCGAGGGTGCCCCCCGCAATCTTGTGAACAAACACTGAGCCAGGATGATTTTTTATGCCGATGCTCTATACCTATTTGATCTGGGGTGTGTTGTTGGTGCTGCTGTCGGGATTGGTTCTCGTTGTTACCTGCAATAAGGAGATGCTGAGGATGAGACTTGGTACCGCTCTCCTGGGGTCGTGAATTCAGATAATAACTGCAGCATTTTTCGTAATTTATACGAGCATCGCTATTGGCAGACCAGGGCATAATAAAAGGCTAATCATCATGTGGAACGAAAAAGGCAATAGCCATCTCCAACAACCCATCTTGCCGTCACTATTCAGCATTGGCGCCATTGGTTTGACCCTTGCTGGCGCGCTGATCTGGCAGTCTGAGTTTGCGTATGCGCTTGATTATGTTTCCTCGTACGTGGATGGTCTGCTGCGCTGGTGGTATGTGGCACTGGTTGCGTTTCTGACGGCATTTGTTATTTGGCTAGGGCTGGGGCGTTACAAGAACGTGCGCCTTGGTAAAGACTACGAACAACCGGAATACCGGCTTTTTCCCTGGTTGGCGATGCTGTTTGCGGCCGGCACGGGTGTGGGGCTGCTGTTCTGGAGCATCGCCGAGCCAATCATGCACTTTCAGGGTAACCCTTTTACTTCGGAGGGCTTTACTCCCTCCGCTGCGTCTACTGCAATTCAATTGTCGTTTTTCCACTGGGGGCTGAACGGATGGGCTATTTTTGCGTTGGTCGCGATTGCATTCGGATACTTCAGCTATCGCCATGATCTCCCGCTCGCGCCTCGATCAGCGCTGTACCCGTTTATTGGTGAAAGAATCTTTGGCTTTTGGGGGCACGTCGTTGACGCGCTCGCTGTTTTTGCGACTGTATTTGGTCTGGCGACGACGCTGGGGCTGGGAGCCCGTCAGACTGGCACGGGGCTCAAGTGGCTTTTCTCCGTGGAGGCGTCTCTTTGGGTGGAGCTGTCGGTGGTCGCCGTGGTTACTGTAATCGCGACGATTTCGGTGGTTTCTGGGGTCAGGCGGGGCGTGAAAATATTGAGTGAGGTAAATCTTTGGCTAACGCTGATTTTACTCGCCGCCTTTATGATTATTGGCCCCTTTGATTACATGGCAGGGTTGTTGGTGCAGGAAATTGGCGGTTACCTGGATAGTCTATTGATCATGACATTCTATGTTGGCGCCAATGAACCGGGAAATTGGCAATCGACCTGGACGGTGTTTTTCTGGGGCTGGTGGCTGGCCTGGTCACCTTTTGTCGGGTTGTTTATCGCCCGGATATCCCGCGGCCGCACCCTGAGAGAGTTTGTTTTCGGGGTTCTTCTCTTACCAACGCTGGTGACTTTTGTATGGATCTCGGTGATGGGGGGCGCTGCACTCCACAGCGAGCTATTCGGGGGTGGCGGAATTGTTGAGGCGGTCAATAAAGACATCGCCTATGCACTTTTCGCGACCATTGAGCACCTGCAGACGACTGACTCAATTAAATTTTTGATGGGTCTGGTGGCAACGCTCCTTATCAGCATCTACTTTATAACGTCTGCTGACTCGGGCGCATTGGTCGTCAATATCATTTTGTCGGGAGGGCAGCTTGAGCCTCCCAAGGCGTCGAGAGCAGGCTGGGCCATTGGCAACGGAGTATTGACCGCGGTATTGCTAGTGGCGGGAGGTATTGCCGTCCTCCAGGATGCGGTCATCCTCGCGGCCCTGCCATTCTCGCTGGTTATCGTTGCTATGACAGCTGGCCTGTTGAAGGCGCTGCATCATGAGCCCCTGGTAGCACCCAGAGAAGGTTGTAAGCAACTTCGGGCTGCTGAGCCATGGACAGGAGCAGATCAAGCATGAACATCACCTGGCAGTATCTGCCCGTAGTGTGAATAGTCACACTTGGAAGACCGGTGCAAACCCGCCTCCTGGCGTGCGAAAGTTGGTTGTCTGGCCCTGATATATCCTCGCGGCAACCAGCAGACTTTTGCCGGCGTAGGTATACAGGCGAATGTCGACCTTTCTGGTGGTCACCGCATCGTCAATTCGTAGAGTTCGTTCTCCAGCGGGGACGAGATCTTGTGCGATATAGCCGCCATCCAGAATGTTTTCGAAAACACGCCGGGTCATCTTGTCGCCCCGGTAGACACCCTTGCTGCCGTGACCTGCAACCGGCTTAAAAAACAATTGGCGCCGAGCGCTCCACAACGCCGCAGCATCTTCACTCGAAACCAGCCGGGTCTTCGGCACGGCGTCTTCCAGGCAGCCCGCATCCGCTAAGCTCAGTCCCCAGTCGAGTAGAGTCTGCGGGGCTGACAACAAGGTCAGGTTTCGCTTATCGGCCAGAATGGCATGAGCTCGGGGGTTGGGAGTTACAACCACGGCGCCGTCCAGATACGCACGTCTTAATGCCGCATGAGCCGTGGCGTCCAGTGAAAAGTCCACCAGCCTGTTGTAAACCATACAAATGGGCTTACCACGGGCTGTCAGTCGCCCATCGGCATACACAAGCTCTGAGGGATCGAGTATCAACGCCTCAATTCCTTTGGTCTGGAAAAGTTGTTGGGCCAACTGGAATTCGGGAAACATAAACTGGGTCTTCGGGGCATCATCAACTATCGCCAGGCAGTTGGGTACCGAAGTGGCATGCTGTCTTTGCCACTCCTGTTTGAACATCGTCAACACTGCATCCTCGAATCCGTCGAGCTCGCTACGGGTTACTGCGGTCTGTTGAGATGGGTTACAGCAGCGATGCTGGGCTCTCGCCAGCACAACGTTCAGGAAGGCACCTCCGGCATTGGTGTTGATCTCTATCAGCCGGGGGCCGTCGGGACCCAGGTGAAAGTCGTAACCCATGAATGCCCCAATGGGGCCCGGATTGAACTGTGCGATTTTTGGTGCCCAGGACAGAACTCGTTCACGAAACGACGGAAGTTCGGTGGCCGATTCGATCGCTTGGACGATCCTTTCCATCGCAGCTATGTCGGATCTGGGAACAAAAATCGGTGTGTTTGAAAAAAGCTGGTCGAACTCGGCGAACTCTGACGGTCCACTTCCAGCATCGATAAGAATGCTTCTGAGGCTCTTGTTGAGCGCTTTACGGTCGAGAGTGATGCAGTAGCAATGGCGATTGAGCTTGTAGGCTCGACTGTCGGCTAATCGTTGGTTTTTGTGGATAGGTTCGGGCATCAGGAGTCCGTTGGTCGAGAGTTTCACTGATTGTAATCGCATACTTGAAATTCAAAAAAACCTATCTCCCATGTGTGATCTACGTCAAATAGATTCATACTTCAGATCTGTTTTCAGGTCTGTTTCAGTTCCGCGTGTTGAACTATCGCTAGGTAAGTTGGCTCTCTCTACCCATCTTAGACTCTCCCGATAGGTAGCAGACTGGTACTGCACGATGATTCAGGCGGCGGAACTATGAAAAATAGATCGAAAAAAGGGTGGTTTACCGGATTCGCGATCATCGCTTTGATAGGTTTATCGACGATTGCAACTGCAGATAGCCGTCGAGCGTTTGTCCCGATGGGAGCTACCGATTCGGTGGGCATTATTGATCTGAACAGCCACCAGGCTTTGCCACCGATTACCGGGACAGTCAACACCCATGGCTCGGCCCTGACTCCGGATGGTCACTATCTGGTTGCCGGTAGTCTGACCGATCACGACAGCGAGGATCCAGTCAGTCGCCCGGAGGGCGTCACTGAAGAGGACCACGCAGCCCACCATGGGGGGGGCGCTGCTGCGGCGTCGGAAGGCGCCACTACCGGTAGGATTTACGTTGTGGATACCGCCAAGGGCGAGATTGCCCGCACTGTGAAGGTGCCAGGGCCGGTGCACCACGTAGTGGTGACACCGGATGGCCGATTCGCTGTCTCCACCCATCCCATGGGTGGTGGTATCAGCGTGGTTGATCTGGAATCGGGGGAGCTTGTAAAGACTGTGGCCACTGGCCCGGCGCCGAACTATGTGGTGGCGACTGACAACGGACAGTCCATTCTAGTCAGCAACACTGACAACGGTACCGTCAGCGAGGTGGATAACCGCCATTGGTTCGTCAAGCGTAATCATCGGGTTGGCGGTGGTCCGGAGCATATGGTGCTTTCTCCTGACAACGAAACCTTGTATGTGAATGATGGGAAGTCGGGGGACGTTGTTGTCCTGGGGCTTTCCAGAGGTGAGGTGCTGGAAAGATACGAAGTTGGACCGCAACCCCATGGCGTGGGTCTGAGTGCCGATGGCCAGATACTTTACGCCACCAGTAAGGGCGGCAACCAAGTTGTCCGTATCGAGCTGGCCAGCGGAACCCGCGACAGCATGCCTCTGGCGCCGGCCCCTTACCATCTGGCGATCTCTCCCGTCGATGGCAGCCTTTTGATCACCAGTCGGGCCGAAGCCAAGCTCTGGGTGCTTGATCCGGGCTCTCTGGAGATTATCGATGACGTTTCTTTGGACGGGATAGGTCACCAAATATCGCTAGAGGCATACTAGCCAGTAAGCCCCACTGACAAGCTTTTCCCAAAGGGAATCTATATGGATAAGCGTTTCAAGATTACGTTGGCAATTTTTGCGGTCATCGCTTTGGTTTTGCTCTGGGGCGAACATAAGGTTCACCTTCTGGGTGCTTTGCCGTGGTTAATCCTTCTGGCATGCCCGTTTATTCATATGTTTATGCATGGAGGGCATGGGAATCACGGTGGCCATAATCACCACGATCAACCGGAAGGCAAGAGTGGAGGCCAACGCGATGACTGATGCTTCGTCCGATTACGGTCTTTGGGGACTGGTGGTTCTAAACTCGGTGATCTTTATTTTCTTCGCTTTCAGTTTTTTTAAGCCACAGACCCAACGAGACTGGCGATCCTTCGGCGCGTTCAGCGCGTTTCTCGTGGCATTATTCACTGAGATGTATGGGTTCCCGTTGACACTCTATTTTCTATCCGGTTGGCTTCAGACTCAATACCCCGATGTAAATTGGCTTGCCCACGATAGCGGGCACCTGCTTGAAATGCTTTTTGGTTGGCAGGGTTCTCCCCATTTCGGCCCCTTCCACTTGTTGAGTACGGTGTTTATTGGTGGAGGTTTTTACTTGATTGCCGCCGGGTGGCGAACCTTGTACGCGGCGCAAAAAGAGCGAAAGCTGGCTACGACAGGTCTCTATTCGTATGTTCGGCATCCACAGTATGTCGGCTTTGTCTTGATAATGTTTGGCTTCCTGCTGCAGTGGCCGACTCTGTTAACCCTGGCGATGTTCCCGGTTTTGCTCTGGATGTATTCACGGTTATCGATCAGTGAGGAACGGGAAGCCGAAGAAACGTTCGGGGAAGCCTGGAGACACTATGCAGACAACACTCCCAGGTTTTTGCCGCGATTGCGCGGATTGGGGCGGCAAGCTTGAACAAAAGCTCTACTCATTTGATGGGTAGATAAAGGAGCCGTTGGTGAACCAATCACTTTCGATACGTGCAGTCGCTGGGATGGTTCTTGTCGCCTTTCTTTGGGCGATCTGCTTTCCTTTTATTGTGGTGGGGTTGCCGGACGCGCCACCTTTGCTTTTTGCCGCTTTACGCGCATTGTTGGCAGGGTTGTGTCTGATTCTGATCGCTTTTACAAAAGATGGTCGGCCCAGTTATTCGCTTCGCCAGCTTCTAATGCTGGCCGTAATTGGCCTCAGTTACACGGGTATGGGGCTTGGAGGGATGTTTCTCGGTGCTGGCAAGCTGGGACCGGGGCTTGCAACGGTTCTGGCCAATGCGCAACCACTGTTTGCGGCGGTTCTTTCGTTTTTTATCGTTCGAGAGGTGGTGACCGGGCGTGTGTTTGTGGGCCTTTTGATTGGTTTTATTGGTGTTGTGGTGCTAGCGATGCCAGAGATGGAGTTTGGTAACGCCAGATTTTCAGGGGCCGTCTATGTTCTTGGTGGAGCCATCGGAACCGCCATTGGAAATGTGCTGCTTAAATACCAGGCCGGCAGCGATGATATCTATTGGTCGATGGGCATTCAGCTTGTCATAGGTTCAGTGTTTCTGGGAATAGCATCCGTGAGCTTGGGCGAGGGCTTCGAGATTGATTGGACTTGGTCATTTACGACGGCCATGTTCGTTCTGGCCATTCCGGCAACGGCAATGATGGTTGTGCTCTGGTATGCCTTGCTCGCCAGCGCGCCCTTGAACAGCCTCAATTCGTTTACTTTTTTAACGCCTGTTTTCGGTCTCGCTATCGGAATGCTTTTGTTCGGCGAAACTTTCACATCACTGGAGATGATCGGGATAGGAATCACAATTGTCGGCTTGGTGATCGTTGTCAAAGCGCCTCGGAAAACAACAAGCGGTTCCGCTGTCGGGGAACAGGCAAAGGTGATCCGTAGCTCATAGTAGAAAAGGGAGTAGTCAATGAGAGTCTGGATTAGCGTTCTCCTTTTGTTTGCCGCATCAGGTCGGCTTATCGCGGGCCCTCCCTCGGCAGTTTCCTTGATTGAAGGCATGGAACAGACTCTGTGGTCCGACAGCAATCACGGGCGTTTCACTATGCGGATCGAGTCTGAGTATTGGACTCGCACACTGGAACTGGAAGCCTGGATGAATCGTCCGGAGCATACGTTGATTCGCATTCACGCGCCCAAAAAAGAGGCCGGCATCGGCTCGCTGCGCATCGGCGATGCCATGTGGAATTACTTGCCCAAAGTTGATCGCACCATCAAGATCCCACCGTCGATGATGCTCCAGCCATGGATGGGCTCCAACTTCAGCAACGACGACCTGGTCAAGGAAAGCTCGTTCGTCGAGGACTACACCCACGAATTGGTCGAAACCGACGATTCCGGTGAGGTGCCTGTGTATCGTGTTGTCTCGACGCCCCGACCTGATGCCCCGGTAGTGTGGAGCCGTCTTGAATTCAATGTTCGGGAGGACTCGATCCCGGTTTCGCTTGCCTACTACGACGAGCGCGATCAGATCGTCAAACGCATGACCTATGAGCAGATCGAAACCATGGATGGGCGGAGGATACCCGCCCGCTGGACGATGGTGGACGCCGATAACCCCGAGTCCCGCACGGTGATCACGATTGACTCTATTGAATTCGACCTGCCGATCGATGAAGAGGTGTTTTCATTGCGCCGGCTGCGCAACCCACAGTGAGGGCCCGGCATGAGCATCGTCAATGTGGAGAAAGTCTCGCGAATTTACCGTCAGGATTCCATCGCCGTCAAGGCCCTGGATGAGGTGTCGGTCGCGATCGAGGCCGGGGAGTTCACAACCTTGGTGGGCCCGTCTGGATCGGGTAAAACCACGCTATTGAATCAGATTGGAGCCCTGGACGAGCCGGATAGCGGGCGCATTCAGGTGGCGGGTGAGGAAATCACCGGGCTTAGCCGAAAGAAGCGGACCCTTCTGCGGCTGTGGAAGGTTGGCTTTGTATTTCAGGAATACAACCTGATTGGCGTGCTGTCGGCTCAGGAGAACGTCGAGTATGTGCTGATGCTGCGCGGAGTGCCGTTTCGGGAGCGCCGTGCCGAGGCCCGGCGTATTCTGGTGGAGGTCGGCCTGCAAGGGCTGGAGCGGCGCCTGCCCCATGAACTGTCTGGCGGCCAGCAACAGCGTGTTGCGGTGGCCCGGGCGATTGTCAGCAAGCCCGCGATTGTCCTGGCCGACGAGCCCACGGCCAATCTCGATTCCACGACCGGCGCGGCGCTACTGGACTTGATGCGTAAGCTCAATGCCGAGCATGGCATTACCTTTGTCTTCTCCACCCATGACCCGATGGTGATGGAACGCGCGCGGCGGGTAATCCATCTCCGCGATGGCCGCGTCGAGCGTGAGGAAATACGGTCGTGATGGCGTGGCTACGTCTGGCTTTTGGCAACCTTCGGGTCAATCGTCGGCGTACGGCCATCACACTGTTGTCGGTGGCCGTCGGTGTCGGTGGGCTAGTGTTTCTCTGGGCATTCATTGATGGCATCAACGCCCAGATGATCAACAACATGACGGGCTATGTGACCGGCGACCTGAAGGTACATCAGCGGGGCTTTCACGATGACAGGGAGATGAACATTGCCCTGGCCGAGCGCTGGAATCTCACAGAGGAGGTATCGGCCGTAGCCGGTGTGGCGGCAACCACCCCCCGGGTGACGGGCCATGCCCTGGCCAGCCGTGAAGACCAGTCACGGGCATTACAGGTGATGGGCGTCGACAGCGCGACGGAATCACGGGTCACCCGGCTTGACCGGTCGATTGTCCGTGGTCGCTACCTGGAACGCGGCAATGAAATTCTTGTTGGCGTCGATGCCGCCGGTGCCCTGGATGTCTCCCCGGGCGACGAGCTGGTACTGGTGGTGCAGGCGTCGGACGGCTCTATTGGCGCCGACCGGTTCGAAGTGGTGGGCGTATTCGAGACCGGTATCAAGCGTATTGATGGCTTCGTGGCCCAGATGCCCCTGGCGGCCGCTCAGTCGCTGTATGCCTTTCAGGGGCGGTTTACCGAGATCGCGGCCCGCGTGCAGGATGCTGACCGGCTCGACGAGGTGGTCGGTACTGTCGGGAATCAGTTGCGCGATCGAAACGTGGAAGTGCTGGGCTGGCCGGCGCTGATGCCATCGCTGGTGCAGATGGTTGCCTTTCACGACGCCGTCGCCTACATCGTGATCTTCGTGGTGTTTGTGGTGGTGGCGGCCGGTATCGTTAACACCATTCTGATGTCGGTACTGGAGCGTGGCCGCGAATTCGGTGTAATGATGGCGTTGGGCACACCCAGCAGTCGCATCGTCTGGCTGGTGCTTCTCGAAACAACGGTTCTGGCCGGTCTCGGCTACCTGTTGGGGTTGGTACTTGGGTTGTCGGTGACCGGCTATTTCAGTAGCAATGGGCTGGATTTCAGCGCCTACATCAAGGCCATGGATACCATGCCGGGGCTCAGTGGCATCGTTTATCCCACCATCGAAGCTCAGCGCCTGGTTGTGATTGGCATTGTGGTGGTGTCGGTAGCCCTGCTGGCGGCCGCCCTCCCGGCCTGGAACGCGGGTCGCAACAGCCCGCTGGAGGCGATGGGCGCACGGCGAACTATGATCAACCGTATCCGCCGGATCCACTGGCAGGTGACGTCTGATCATCGGCTGCTGATTTTTGCACAAATGGCACTCCGTTCGGTATTCCGAAACCCGCGACGGTCGATGATTACCGCCTCGGCCACTGCATTCGGGCTGGCGGCCTATCTATTCCTGTACGCCTTCGCCGATGGTTTCTTCGAGCAGATGATCCAGAACTCGACCCAGCAGCTCAGCGGGCATGTGCAGGTGATGGCAAAGGGTCACGACGTGGATCTGTCGCCAGATTTACGTATTGCCGACAATCGAACCTTGCAACAGCGATTGCAGGAGCATCCTGAGGTTGAGGCGGCCGCGCCCAGGGTATTGCTGCGTGCCATGGTGGCCAACCCCGGGAAGAGTCTGCCGGTAGAACTGGTGGGTATCGCTCCTGAACAGGAGCGGGCGGTTACCAAACTCGCCGGCTACATGGAGCAGGGCACCTACGTTCAATCCGGGGAGACGGGAATCGTGATTGGCCAGAAACTGGCCGAGGAGCTGGGTGCCCGATTGGGGGACAAGCTGGTCATTACGGTCCAGCAGGCTGGGGGAGATCTTGCCTCCAGTGCCCAGGCCATTCGCGGTATCTATCGCACTGGCAGTGACCTGTTCGACACCGAGTATGTCTTCACCGATATCAACGCCGCCCGCCGCCTGGGTGGCCTGCTGGAAGATGAAGTCTCGCGGATCGTGCTTAGGCTGTCAGACCGCGCAGAGAGTACCGGCCTGGCGCGAACCCTGAACCAGTCGCCGCAATTGACCAACGATGGACTGGTGGCCCAGGACTGGGAGACCTTGCTCCCGGTGGTGGTGCAGATGGTGGAAATGAGCCAGGTGGATTTCTATCTCATTCTGGCGGTGGTCTTCGTCGTGGTGGCCATCGGTGTCATGAACACCATGGTGATGTCAGTGATGGAGCGCACCCCGGAACTGGGCGTTATGCTGGCGCTGGGCACCCGGGGTGGTCAGCTGCTGCTGACGATTCTGTTCGAGGCGTTCTTTCTCGCAATACTGGGAATGGTGGCTGGAACGGTGGTTGGCGGACTGCTTGTCGTCTGGCTTGGCAATGCCGGCATCGATCTGTCCTCGATCAGTGGTGCACTGGAAGCCATCCCCGGTATTACCGATCGCATCCATCCGGTGATGATCTTCGATCACGTCTGGCTACCCAGCCTGTTGTTGTTCCTGTGCTCGGTGCTGGTGGCACTGTATCCGGCCTGGCGGGCCTCGCGACTGGATCCGGTGGAGGCCATCCGCCATGGTTAGGCGATCTCCATTGATGCTGGTCGCGATGGCCTGGCTGGTGCTGGCTTCAGGCGCTGAGGCGGAGTACAGCTATTCGGGATCGCTCAAGAACCTGAGCGTTGGCTCGCGCTCGTTGATTGACGACAATCCCTACTTCTCGAACCTGACCCGCCTGCGTATTGAGCCCCGTTACCGATATGAGGACTGGGTTGTGGATGCGGCCTACGATCTGGAACTGGTGGCTGGCAGTTTCCTGGACAGCCCGGAGTTTGCCCTGCTCAGGGATGCTCCTGATCCGCGCTACTGGGATCTTCAGGGGGACGTCCATGAATCGGGAGATATGTTGGCGCGCCATCAGCTCTATCGTGGCACGATACAGTGGCGCTCACCGGTCGGTGATTTCCGATTTGGTCGCCAGCAGGTGAATTGGTCAACCGCCCTGATCTGGAACCCCATGGACATTCTCAATCCTGTCAGCCCACTCCAACTGGAGCCGGACGAGCGCATTGGCGTGGACGCGCTGTTATGGGACAGATCCTGGGGTGCAACGGGCCGGGTAAGCGCCGTGCATGCGCCGCAACACGGGGGCCAGAATGCCAGCACGGCGGCACGGGCCAAGCGCTTCGTTGCCGGGGTCGATGCCGGCGTGATGATGGGCGAGTTCGCCGACGTCACCAAAGCGGGTGTCAGCGGCAGTGGCTCCGTGGCTGGCACCGGTTGGCGCACAGAACTCGTCTGGAGCAAGCCAGGCGCGGGAGACAGTTACTGGCAGGGAGTCGCGGATCTGAACTGGGCGTTTCGCAACGGGCTCAATCTGGCCGTTGAATATTTCTATAACGGTCAGCCGGTACCGCCGGGAACGACAGGCCTGGCCAATCTTGTGTCCGCACGGCCCCTGTATGCCGGTCGTCATTATGCCGGACTACTGGTATGGCAGGATATCAACCCGTTCTGGCAGTACCGGGTGGTGACCATCCGTAATGCCGATGATGCCAGTTGGGTGCTTTACCCGAGATCCACATGGATACTGCCGATGAGCCAGGAGATCTATTTCACTGCCGGAGCCCAATGGTTCGGAGGTGACCAGGACAGCGAGTACGGGAGGCTGGAGCGGCTTGGGCTGATGGAGATTCATTGGTTTTTCTAAAAAACTTGTCGAGAGTGTCATGAATTTACGATTAATCGCGTTGGCGTCCACTTAGTCTGAAAGGTGCAGTTCTTTCGATGGACGAGCTTTTGATTAATTAGGGAGGCTCTGAATAAGTCTCAAAATCAGCGATAATACGGTCATCGTCAACTGCACAGGATTCGTTGCCACCATGGATCAGATCACCTTCTCCGAAGCCGAGTACCAGACCAAGAAGCGTAAAACCCGCCGCGAGATTTTTCTGGAACGGATGGACAAGCTGATTCCGTGGAAGCAGTTGGAGAAGAAGGTAGCCCTATATTACCCCAAGGGCCAGACTGGCCGGCCACCGTATCCGCTGCCGACCATGCTGCGAGTCCACTGCATGCAATTGTTCTATAACCTCAGTGATCCTGCCATGGAAGACGCATTGTATGAGATCGAATCCATGCGCCAGTTCGCCGGCCTGAAGCTGGACCGATTGCCGGACGAAACCACCATTCTCAAGTTTCGTCATTTCCTGGAGCGCCATGGCCTTGGCAAGGTGTTGTTCAAAGAGGTGAACAAGCACCTGGAGAAAAATGGTTTGATGCTGCGTGAAGGCAGCATTGTGGATGCTTCCATCATTTCTGCACCAAGCTCCACGAAGAATGAAAGCGGCCAGCGCGACCCTGAGATGCGACAAACCAGAAAAGGCAACCAGTGGTACTTTGGCATGAAGATGCATATCGGCGTGGACGATACGCTCGGCTTGATCCACAGCATCGATACCACCGCTGCCAATGTCCACGACATCGTGTCCGCCGGCAACCTTCTTCACGGTGACGAGCTGCGCGTGTTCGGTGATGCCGGTTATCTTGGCATTCAAAAGCGGGATGAGCATAAAGATCGCCAAAATGTATCCTGGTTCATTGCCAAGCGCCCCGGTTCTCGTAAAAAACTGGACGACCGAAAGCTAAAGGCCGAGAAGCTCAAAGCCAGCGCCCGGGCCAAAGTGGAACACCCATTCCGGTACATCAAGCAGGTCTTTGGCTATAGCAACGTTCGCTATCGCGGCTTGGCCAAAAACAGTAACCGATTGCACTTGCTGGCTGCGTTCAGCAACCTGCTGATGGGTGAAAAATACCTGCTGTCGTAGGGTCAGTTCGCCTGTTTTCCGCCAAAACGGCGGGAAATAGGCAAAAATCGAACAAAACAGAGGGTGATAACGCCAAAATCGCGCTTGAATGGCTTTTTTTCGAGTTGAAAAGCGATTCAGCGATAAATCAGGCGTTAATCAGACCCTCCTAAGGTTTGCGGTACGGTAATAAATTTAGCGCCGAGATTCCAGTAAATCAATACTATATCCAGTCATGCTATTTTCATGACTGGCAACGTTCTTTGTATGAGAAGCAAGCTTCGCTTGTTAGCTCTGCCTAAGCGGAACGTACTAGTCGTCACTTGAATCTGCTATTCCCGCCTCCTTCATCTGCTTGTGTAATTTTTGATGTTTCAGGCAGAGTTCTTGCCTGTCAACGGTTTCCACGGTCTTGTTCGGATAGCTCCTTGCCTCGTTAATCCTGTCGGCTAAGCCAGAATCGGCGTAGGCAAAGGAACTAAACAGTGCTGTCATTGCTATGGCTGTAATGATGCTCTTCATGACGAACTCCTTGATTTGTTGCTCCAGGCCCATGCAACTGGGCCTCTAGTAGATACCGCTGATGCCCACCAGCGGTATTTCTGTTATCATTTGCTGTACGTTACCTTCTGCTCCATTTGTTTCTTCTCTAAAGCACGATGGTAGGCTCGTCCTTCTTCACTTATCATCTGTCTTCGCGCCTCCATTCCAACTTCTGACAATCCATAGCGTGTCATTTCTTTGTGGAGTCGCTGCTGCGGCGAATACTATTAATGATTTCATAATTTCACCTCCTGTTTGGTTGATGGTTTCATTAGATCATTAGTTCCTGAAACCTGACTGAAAAAACAAAAAAAGTTTATTAACGATTTGATAACTTTTGTTAGTGATAAAAATAGTTGAGCCAGATCAATATAAAATTTGTGCGCACTTAATTTCAGCTTCGTTTCAGCTTTGAGATCTAATATAAGCGCTCTTATATGCTTTCCACGGAGATCTCAAGTTGTCCATCCGCACCTTTTTTACTAAGCAGACTATTTTGGGTGTGTTGCTGTTTAGCAGCATTTCTGCGTGGGCCCAGCCCAGACTGGAGCTCATGAGTGTCATCGAAGCAGCAACTGAAAACGATCCCTGGCTGGGCCAGAGCTCTTACAAACAAGATGCGCTGATGGAAGAGTCTGTTGCTGAGGGCGCGCTTCCCGATCCCCGGGTAATGATCGGCGCGGCAAATCTGCCTCTGGATACTTTTGATACCGGGCAAGAGCCCATGACCCAGGGCACGATTGGCATTACACAGCGAATTCCTCGTGGAGACAGCCGCCGCTTGGCTAGCGCAAAGAAAGAAGAACTGGCCGGTGTACAGCCTTACCTCCGACAGAATCGTCGTGCGCAGGTCACCGAAACGGCGACCCACCTATGGCTCGATCTTTGGAAAGCCCAGGAAAGCATCCGCCTCATTGAACAGAACCGGGGGCTGTTCGAGCAATTGGCGGATGTTGCGGAAGCTGGATATACCTCCGCGACAATGGGCTCCAGACAACAAGATGTTATTCGTGCTTCGCTGGAATTGACTCGGCTTGAAGATCGGCTGACCGCTTTGCATACTCAGTTGGCTTCCAGCAGAGAAGCTCTAGGGGAATGGATCGGTTCCAGGCGGGCCCAGCTCTCGGTCGCCGAAAACATTCCTCCTCTGTTATTGGCAGATGTTTCCAGCAGCTGGCCGGAGACCAGTGTGGAGTCTGTCATCCGTCACCCGTCGGTTCGCGCCACAGATCAACTGATTGATGTACAGGACATTGACGTAGACCTTGCCAGGGAAGCCTACAAACCAGAGTGGTCGGTCTTCGCACAATATGGTTACCGTGACCGAGCTCCGAACGGCCAGGACAGGGCAGACCTGTTTTCTATTGGTATCGGTTTTGACCTGCCGATATTCACAGGAAACCGGCAAGATCGACGGCTCAGTGCTTCCTCAGCCAGGCTGGAAGCCGAAAGGACGGATCGGGTTCTGAGAATCCGGTCGCTCCAGGCAAAGGCGCGCGCGGCGCTAGCCCGCATCGAGCGGTTGGATGATCGAATTGACCTGTATCAGCAAACGCTCCTACCTCAGATGGAAGAGCAGGCCAGCGCCGCGCTGACCGCCTATAACAATGACGACGGTGATTTTGCTGAGGCGGTACGTGCACGGATTTCGGAACTCAATGCCCAGGTCGAATTGATCCAGATGATGGCCGAGCGAGCCAAAACGCTGGCAAGTTTCCGTTATCTGACCACGGACGCCTCCAATATTTCTTCCTCTTCAATGACTCATTACCAGGATTGATCATCATGGCTAATTTCGTTCGCCCATTGGGCTTTGTATTGCTCGGCGGGATTGCTGGCGTGGGTGCCGCCTATTGGCTGGCACCGGAAATTTTGTCCGATCCGACAGTGGAGGCGGCCGGTGGCGAGACAAAGGAGCCGCTTTACTGGGTCGCACCCATGGACCCTAACTTTAAAAGCGACAAACCCGGAAAATCACCTATGGGGATGGATCTGATTCCAGTGTTTGAGGATGCCGGGTCCGTTGACGACCCAGCCGGTACCGTTCGTATTTCGCCTGCCGTGGTAAACAACTTAGGAGTTCGCACCGAGTCCGTTATCCAGGGGCGCCTGCCAAATACCATAACTACCGTGGGCTACGTCCAATATAACGAAGACGAGATGGCGCACGTACACCCCAGAGTAGAGGGCTGGATCGAAGCGCTCTACGTGAAAGCTGAGGGGGAACCAGTCGAAAAAGGCAAGCCTCTGTATACTCTCTATTCACCCACATTGGTCAATGCTCAGGAGGAGTTGCTCGTGGCACTGAACCGGGGGAATCAGCGACTGATCAATGCCGCTGAGGAACGGTTGGTTGCGCTGAACGTGCCGGCCAGCCTGATACGGCAACTGCGCCAGACGAGAAACGTACAGAGAACGATGACCGTATACGCCCCAAGCTCCGGCGTTATCGACAACCTGAACGTTCGCGAGGGCATGTTCATAAAGCCCGGAGACCGGGTTTTGTCGATTGCTGCACTGGATGAAGTCTGGGTGATTGGCGAGATATTTGAAAGCCAGCTCTCGGCAGTGGAAGGCGATAGCCGGGTGGTGATGACTCTGGATTACATGCCCGGGCGCCAGTGGCGCGGAAAAGTGGATTATGTGTATCCCGAGGTTAATCCGAAGACGCGGACGGCCCGGGTCCGGATGCGGTTTGACAATTCCGACGGAGCTTTGCTGCCCGGCATGTTTGCTCGCCTGGAGGTCCAGGGGGATCGTGGGCAAAGACGCCTGTTGGTGCCACGTGAATCGATCATCCGCACTGGACAAAGCGACCGTCTGGTGATGGCGCTGGAACAGGGTGCCTTCAAGTCCGTCAACGTCACGGTAGGGCGGATTGGCGACAAGTACGCAGAAATACTGGAAGGCATTAAGCCTGGCGATACCGTGGTGACCTCTGCGCAGTTCCTGATCGATTCCGAGTCCAGCAAGACTTCGGATTTCCAGCGAATGTCGGCATCAGGCAGCAACGCCATGGATTTACAGATGGATCATTCGGGGCACGTCATGGATCCGGAGAAAGCGGAGCCCAAGATCGAACCTGAGGCGATGGACCATAGTTCCATGAATCATGGCGGAGGCGAATCATGATCGCTGCCATCATTCACTGGTCTGTTCGTAATCGATTTCTGGTATTGCTGGCCACCTTGCTTATTACAGGGCTTGGCCTTTACTCACTGAACAAGACGCCGGTAGATGCGCTGCCGGATCTTTCGGATGTGCAGGTCATCATCAAAACCAGCTTCCCGGGGCAGGCTCCGCAGGTGGTAGAAGACCAGGTGACCTATCCACTGACCACCGCCATGCTGTCGGTCCCGGGGGCCAAAACCGTCCGTGGCTACTCGTTCTTCGGGGACTCCTACGTGTATGTGATCTTCGATGAAGATACCGACATGTACTGGGCTCGCTCCCGGGTGCTGGAGTACCTCTCCCAGGTGGCCCCCAGCCTTCCGGACTCGGCCCGCCCGCAACTGGGGCCGGACGCAACCGGGGTTGGCTGGGTTTACCTTTATGCCCTGGTGGATCGCACCGGGAACAATGATCTGAGCCAACTGCGCAGCCTGCAGGACTGGTTTCTGAAATACGAACTGCAAACAGTTCCCGGTGTGTCCGAAGTGGCCGCGCTTGGTGGCATGGTGAAGCAGTATCAGGTCAAGGTCAGCCCGGAAAAGCTCAGGGCGTTTGGCATTCCTCTGGCTCACATCCAGAACGCTATCAAAAGAGGCAACCAGGAAGTAGGGGCCTCCGTCATCGAGATGGCCGAGGCGGAATACATGGTGCGCACGTCTGGCTACACCCAGTCCCGTGAGGATCTGTTGTCAATTCCACTGGGTCTCGATGACAACGGCACCCCTGTGCTCCTGAAAGACGTGGCCAGTGTTGAGGTCGGGCCGCAGATGCGGCGCGGGGTGGCCGAGCTGAACGGCGAAGGCGAAACCGTGGGTGGCATTGTAGTGATGCGCTTCGGTGAAAACGCCCAGGCAACGATTAACGGCGTAAAAGCCAAATTAGAGGAACTGAAATCAAGCCTGCCTGAAGGCGTGGAAGTGGTGACGGTTTACGATCGCTCCGGACTGATCGAGAGGGCGGTTAATAACCTTGGCTTCAAGCTGCTTGAAGAATTCCTGGTGGTGGGCCTGGTGTGCATGATCTTTCTGTTCCACGTGCGCTCGTCGCTGGTGGCGATTCTCAGCCTTCCCGTGGGTATTCTGGCGGCCTTTATCGTCATGCACTGGCAGGGTATCAACGCCAATATCATGTCCCTCGGAGGGATTGCCATCGCCATCGGCGCCATGATCGACGGCGCCATCGTGATGATCGAGAACATGCACAAGCACATGGAGCGGACACCGCTCACGCCCGAGAACCGTTGGGAGGTTGTTGCCAGGTCAGCCTCGGAGGTTGGTCCAGCATTGTTTTTCTCGCTTCTGATTATTACGGTCAGTTTTGTGCCGGTGTTTGCCCTGGAAGCGCAGGAAGGACGGATGTTTGCCCCGCTGGCTTTCACGAAGACCTATGCCATGGCAGCCAGTGCGGCTCTGGCGGTGACGCTGGTTCCGGTGCTCATGGGCTATTTTATCCGTGGCAAGGTGCTGCCGGAACACAAGAATCCCGTGAACCGTCTGCTGGTCGGTGCGTATATGCCGGTCCTGAAGTTGGTCCTTCGATTCCCGAAAACCACTGTTATGGCTGCACTGCTGGCACTGGCTGTGGGGCTTTGGCCGGCGACCAAGATCGGGAGTGAGTTCATTCCACCGCTGGATGAAGGCGATCTGATGTACATGCCGACCACTTATCCCGGGATCTCAATCGGTAAAGCCCGCCAACTATTGCAGCAGACCGACAAGTTAATTGCGACCGTCCCGGAAGTTAAAACCGTATTCGGTAAAGTAGGACGAGCAGACACCGCAACTGATCCGGCGCCGTTAACCATGATCGAGACGTTCATCCAGCTCAAGCCGAGGGATCAATGGCGGGAAGGCATGACCACCGAAAAGCTGAAGCAGGAGCTCAATACTCTGATTCGGTTCCCGGGGGTAACCAATGCCTGGGTTATGCCGATCATCACGCGCATCGATATGCTGGCAACGGGTATTAAAACGCCGGTGGGCATCAAGATTGCCGGTCCGGACCTTACCGTCATCCAGAACATCGGTAAACGCCTTGAGGAAGTCATGGTCGACATCCCCGGTACAGCCTCCGTTTACTCTGAGCGAGTCGCTGGGGGCCGCTACATCAAGGTGGATATTGATCGTGAGCGTGCCGCTCGTTATGGGCTGAATATCGCTGATGTTCAGCAGGTAGTGGCCTCCGCTATTGGTGGAATCAACGTTTCCAGAACCATCGAGGGACTTGAGCGGTATCCCATTAATCTTCGTTATCCGGAAGACTACCGGGATTCTCCAGAGAAGCTGGAGCAGTTGCCCATCGTTACGTCAACGGGGCAAAGGATTGCGCTTGCCGATGTCGCCGATATCCGGGTAGAAGATGGTCCTCCCGCCATCAAAAGTGAAAACGCCCGCCTCAATGGCTGGACCTTCGTGGATATTGAAGGGGTTGATGTCGGCACCTATGTGGAGCAGGCCATGGCCACCGTTAACGAGGAGCTCGATCTGCCTGCGGGCTATTCGGTTACCTGGTCTGGCCAGTATGAGTACATGCTGCGTGCCAAGGAAAAGCTCACCTACGTGGTGCCGCTGACGCTGGCGATTATCGTCATTCTGCTGTTCCTGAACTTCCGCCGTTTTGCGGAAGTGGGCATCATCATGGGTACGCTGCCGTTTGCCATGATTGGCGCAATCTGGCTGATGTATCTGCTGGGCTATAACTTTTCGGTTGCGGTCGGTGTAGGCTTCATTGCGCTGGCCGGCGTTGCCGTGGAGATTGGTGTGATCATGCTGGTGTATCTGAACCAGTCTTACGAGGAAATGTTGCAAACCTGTAAGGAGAAGGGGGCGACTCCAAGACGCGAGACGTTGCGCCTTGCCGTGCTTCATGGTGCCGGATTGCGCGTGCGGCCTATAATGATGACTGCTGCTGCTATTATCGGAGGTTTGGTGCCTATCATGGTTAGCACTGGTACCGGCTCCGAAGTCATGGGGCGCATAGCTGCACCAATGGTCGGTGGGATGATATCTGCTGTGATTTTGGCGCTGTTGGTGATACCGGTAGGTTACTATCTCTGGAAATGCAGGAGTATTTCCGAAGGGTAAAGAAAACTAGACCTCGCCATATTGCTTTCGAGATTCTGGCGAGGTCTGATGATGCAGCGGTGTCTGGGTAATGTTGTTATAAAGCAAGAGCCTGGGTATGGAGTCCCGGGCAGATACTCTGGCAACATATTTCCCGGGGGAGGTTTCCTGCCCTCTAAAAGGCCGAGAACAGCAGCGATGGGGTAGGCCCAAATTTGATGGGGTTCAATCATGTCTCGCATGGAGTCCTCGTGCCTTTGTGGTTCGCCATTCGTTTGGAATCTGCATGATGAGGTATGTCACATAGCGCGCCGGTTAACTATGTTTATAGGTATTTGCCCCCTCGTGCTTGTAGTCAGGGTGTTCAAATTCCAGTGTTGAATGAGTTACGCTGAACTCTTTCTCCAAAGCCTGTTTTATCCCGTCCTTGATTTTCTCAAGTTCATTCCACGCACTCATCTCGACAACCACACGGGCGTCGAGCGAGGCATCATGCTCACCCACCTGCCAAAAATGTACGGGGTGAAGTCGATAACTCCTTCTAAGTCTGATACTGCCCCAATGACGGAATCTGTGCCGATATCCTAGGGACTCCCCAGCATGAGTGTTCTGATGGTCCCGCCAATTTCTGTCAGGTCCAGGTAGAGAATATAGCTGGCCATGCCAATGGTGATTGCGGAATCAACCCAGCGCATGTCGTAGAGCAAGATAAGAGCTCCGCCTATAACACTGCTATTGACGCAAACGCATCAGACAAGTTGTGTAAAACAACGCATGAATATTAACGCTGCCCTTCTGCATTGAGTAGGTCAGCAGCGCGCTCAACGCGTCCATTATCAGTGCAACAATGTAAGTCAGACTACCCAACACCCCTTGAGTTCCAGCGGATCTGGGAACCGCATGACACCCTCGTATATCAGGTAGGGCCCTATCATGATCAAGGTGGTGTATTTAACAGCGCAACACCTACCTTTATTCGCCCGTAGCCGAAGGTCAGCTTTTATTCAGCCGGGCGACGCGCAATCTTACGGGCCGCGAACGCGATAATCAGCGATGCCATGTCCCAGAAGTTATGTATAGCATCGGCAATCAGCGCCAAGCTGCCGGCAAAGTCCTTTCCGCGATCTGGACGAGAGTCAGGATGCCGTTTGCCCAGATGGCTACTGCAACCCGTTTATGCTTGGTTTCAGGGGGAATGTGAAATAGCTGTATACTGAAAAAGTGTGCTTTCCCTCATATAGGTTTCGAAGTAATGCGGGAAGAAGCGTTAATTGGTTGCTTCCAATGTTCGCATTGCGACCGTCCCGCATCTCAGGCAATTCCTAAAAAAAGCGGAAATTCTAGCCATAAACCGTTTAGGCGTGGTTCACAAGATACTTCGTCACTGCCAGTTTCCCGCGTTTTCACTATGAACCGGTCCGATCCCGGATGAGAGATGAATGAAAGGGTCGTTCTGTGAGGATTTTCAAATGTTCCTGATTATACTGGTCGCATGAAGCATTCTGAGATCGGCTTGCATATACGAACCTACGAGGATGAGGGAAAAAGCCACTCCCACGACCATCATCAACTGGTATTGCCGTTGGTGGGAACGTTATCTCTGTCGGTAGATGCCATCGAAGGGGAAGTGGCTCAGCATCGAGCGGCAATTATTCCCGCGGGAATTGGCCATGGGTATGCCGCGGCGCTGGACAAGCTACCTTGTTTCGTAGACTTGGATCCAGCATTGCTCCACTACATCCAGTTCCTTCACGCACAGCTCCATAATGGGACAGAGTCGGATTTTACCCAACATCAAATGCTACTCCTGCTGATTCAGTTGCTTCAGGAGCGCCATGGAAGTCAGCTGAAGCTGGACCGCAGAGTCCACGCCGCGAAACAATTTCTGGACGAACACTTCAACCGACCGCTGTCCTTGGCCGAGGCGGCTGCCGTGGCACATCTGAGCATTCGGCAGTTGAACGATCTGTTTCGGCGCCAGGTCGGCATGACGCCGCATCAATACCTCACAGAGTTACGAATGAAAGAAGCTTGGCGGCTTCTGGAGCAGTCGGGGCTCAGCGTCCAGCGAGTTGCCGACGCTGTCGGCTATTCATCGTTATCGGCCTTTAGCGACCGGTTCAGAGCCCACTTTGGCAAAGCACCCAGCCACTTCCGCCGTATTTCGAAATAGTTCCGCCAGGATTTGAAAGTTCCTACCCTTCGCACTGGATACCCTTCTGCAATCATTCACACATGAGAGTTTCGGGAGGGTTTCATGGCATCTGTTAACGCCGCAACCTGGATCGGGTCGATTTCCGTTCTGTTATGGGGCACTTTGGCATTGCTGACCAAGCTTTCCGGTGGTGAGATTCCGGAGTTCCAGCTCATGGCCATGACCTTCGGTATCGCTTTTCTGTTGATGTGCGGCCGTTGGGTCTTCTCGGGGCATTCCGGTGTGCGTTATTTACGGCAATCGCCACTTGCATGGTGCATCGGCGTCGTTGGCTTGTTCGGTTATCACTTTGCCTACTTCAAGGCTATGACACTGGCCCCCGCCGTCGAAGTCAGCCTTCTTGCTTACCTCTGGCCGCTGCTGATCGTCCTATTGTCGACCTTCCTGCCGGGCGAGAAACTACGAGCTCAGTACATCGTTGGGGCCCTGGTTGCCCTGGCAGGTTGCTGGTTGTTGATCAGCCGCAATGCCGATGGATTTGCCTGGGAGAACCTGCCGGGTTACCTGGTGGCTCTGTCCTGTGCTCTGATCTGGTCATCTTATTCCGTTCTTAGCAGACTGGTTCGCTCGGTACCAACCGATGCCGTGGGCTGGTTCTGCGGTGTTACGGCCATTCTGGCGTTGATTTGCCACCTTTTGTGGGAGGAAACGGTATGGCCAGAAGGCGCACTTCAATGGATTGGCGTGGTGGGGCTCGGCCTCGGACCGGTGGGCATAGCATTCTTCACTTGGGACCATGGTGTAAAGCACGGAAATATCCAGTTACTGGGAACCCTGGCATACAGTGCGCCACTGATTTCAGTGATCCTGTTGATTCTTGCCGGATACGGCGAGGCTACGGTTGCCGTGTTGAGTGCCAGCATCCTGATTGTCATTGGTTCTTTGATCGCGGGTCGTGCGAAGAGCCGGACGGTCGCCGAGCTAGAATTGTTAACAGACTAACTACGTCGAAGGAGCAATAAGATGATTACTTGGGACGATTTCGAGAAGGTTGAACTGCGGATCGGGACCATCATTGAAGTGACGGATTTTCCCGAGGCACGCAAGCCTGCTTATAAATTGCGAGTGGATTTCGGGTCGGACATTGGTATTCGTAAATCGAGCGCACAGCTTACGGGCCTCTATGGCAAGGAGGAGCTCGTTGGCAAACAGGTTCTTGCCGTTACCAATTTCCCCCCCAAACAGATCGGACCATTTTTGTCGGAGTGCCTGGTCACCGGCGTGCAGACGGAGAAGGGCGCAGTTACCCTGGTAAGACCGGACGCGCAGGTGGATAACGGAGAACGCCTGTTCTGAGTTTCGGCGGCTTCCACATCGCGGGCCAATCGGTATGCGAGTCCAAGTGAGGGTGATGCATGGTACAGAGTCTCTTGTGCTGGCAATGGTGAGCGGAAAGCTCACCGTTGCAGCGCTCCAATGCACTTCCCTCCGATTCGCGGATCCAAAATAGCCGCAAAGCTCCGTGTAATCGTCAAATCCAAATGTCCGCTTTGCGACCATTCAGGCCTAATGACGGGATTTTCTGAGCCATTGTCGTGAATCCGCTAAAGGCGGGGTGGAGCATTTGAGCGCAATGGTGATTGAGGGAGATCACCATTGCGCCTTGAGCTACCAGAAATCGTTTCATGGCCATCGAGGTGAAGTAGTCAAAGGGTATCGTTGTCGTCCCTCTTTTTTTCGTCATCTGCCATGTCTTTCTCCACTAACCCAAAGATTTTATAAAGTATCAGGAAACCGGTGGAAAGAATCAGAATAACGGCCAGAAGGGCAATCATGGGATGTATCATCTGGCATTCTCCTGGAAGTTCATCAAATCCATGCGCTATTGAGTATGTCTGCTAACTCTTCACCTGATGAGCAAGCGTTGGTTTCTGGCTGTTCACTAATCATTTTCGCATTCAGACCTTCATTTGGAGCGGTGTCGTAAAATGTCGATTGGTTTGGGGATTCATTATCAAACCGGTCGCTGGTTCCTGCGTTTCGGGCATCGCTCTCTGATCTATCGTCAGGTACAGCTATTTCGGCTAGCTCTGAACTTATTTCATCTGCGTCAAGGACACCAGGGCTATCACCGGTTGCCGAAGTTGTAGCTGAACCAGTCGCAAGCGCGTTTTGGCTTCTGCTCAGAGAATTATCTTTGGACGAGAGTCTGTTCACAATCCACGTCAGGCCTATGGCAATGGCTGCGATCTCAACGGCGACATTGAGAAACTCCTGAGACCGCTCCTGCAGAACGGTGAAGGTTCCACTTAGGCCGTTGATGAGCGACATTAGCAATAACTCAAGTATGAAAAACGTTGCGCGTACGGCAGACAGGATTACTACTGACTTCCAGATTGTTTTGACCATCAGATCTGCTCCATCGGGATATGATTGAGCTAGACTTACGGACGTGGCGGTATTTGGAAAAGCAAGTTTTAGATGTTCGGGTGACCATAGAGTTAGGGAAGCTCTGAATAAGTCTCAAAATCAGCGATAATACGGTCATCGTCAACTGCACAGGATTCGTTGCCACCATGGATCAGATCACCTTCTCCGAAGCCGAGTACCAGACCAAGAAGCGTAAAACCCGCCGCGAGATTTTTCTGGAACGGATGGACAAGCTGATTCCGTGGAAGCAGTTGGAGAAGAAGGTAGCCCTATATTACCCCAAGGGCCAGACTGGCCGGCCACCGTATCCGCTGCCGACCATGCTGCGAGTCCACTGCATGCAATTGTTCTATAACCTCAGTGATCCTGCCATGGAAGACGCATTGTATGAGATCGAATCCATGCGCCAGTTCGCCGGCCTGAAGCTGGACCGATTGCCGGACGAAACCACCATTCTCAAGTTTCGTCATTTCCTGGAGCGCCATGGCCTTGGCAAGGTGTTGTTCAAAGAGGTGAACAAGCACCTGGAGAAAAATGGTTTGATGCTGCGTGAAGGCAGCATTGTGGATGCTTCCATCATTTCTGCACCAAGCTCCACGAAGAATGAAAGCGGCCAGCGCGACCCTGAGATGCGACAAACCAGAAAAGGCAACCAGTGGTACTTTGGCATGAAGATGCATATCGGCGTGGACGATACGCTCGGCTTGATCCACAGCATCGATACCACCGCTGCCAATGTCCACGACATCGTGTCCGCCGGCAACCTTCTTCACGGTGACGAGCTGCGCGTGTTCGGTGATGCCGGTTATCTTGGCATTCAAAAGCGGGATGAGCATAAAGATCGCCAAAATGTATCCTGGTTCATTGCCAAGCGCCCCGGTTCTCGTAAAAAACTGGACGACCGAAAGCTAAAGGCCGAGAAGCTCAAAGCCAGCGCCCGGGCCAAAGTGGAACACCCATTCCGGTACATCAAGCAGGTCTTTGGCTATAGCAAAGTTCGCTATCGCGGCTTGGCCAAAAACAGTAACCGATTGCACTTGCTGGCTGCGTTCAGCAACCTGCTGATGGGTGAAAAATACCTGCTGTCGTAGGGTCAGTTCGCCTGTTTTCCGCCAAAACGGCGGGAAATAGGCAAAAATCGAACAAAACAGAGGGTGATAACGCCAAAATCGCGCTTGAATGGCTTTTTTTCGAGTTGAAAAGCGATTCAGCGATAAATCAGGCGTTAATCAGACCCTCCATAACAATTCTCTCTTGCTCACTTACATAAAATCCGTTGGTATCAAACTGCTTCCGCAAATATTCATGAGATATTGATCCGAAGAAATCTGAAAAATCGAACTCTGCGACAAACGCTCTTGCGTCAAGCGAAAGGTCTACGGAGATGTCCTGGATCGCAAAGTGAACGTTCCGGTCATTTCGATACGCATAAGAAAAGGAGCTGAAACGATGTTGATTCTTCTCCAGTAGCCTTTCATAAAAAATACGCGAGACTGCGACATCAGGAAGTTGATAGATCGACAGAGTTCGGGTTCCACCTCCGGGCTTATCAATTTTTTTCTCGAAGGGACGCCGAGGGTGGTATGTCCCATCTGTCAATTTCTTCGCAATTGACCTGGCGATGCTTTTGCGGCGCTTCCGAACGTAAAAAGGGTTAAATTTAGGATCGATTCGCCAATAGTCGGGAGTTTTTACCTCCTTATCTGGCGCGTCGAGAACCCTCTCCTTGTTACGTTTGTGCTCTAGATGAAGAAAGTTGTGGTACGCGTGGTAGCGGTCGATTAGCTTTTGGGCTTCCTCTTCTATGACCAGCGCAAGATAGTCTTCGAAACGATTACTCATAAAAACAAAAAGCCCGTCCAATGAACGGGCTTCCCACGGGTACAACCATGCAAAAGTAAGTTTCCATTTGGTCGAAGCCTTGGAGCATCTTCCCCATTGAAGTACTGGGCACCCGTTAGTTCCCTAAGAACCTGATTTCCACTCCCGTCGGAGTGTTGTCGCCCCACACTTCTATGGGGGTCAGGAGAGCGTAGCATATAACCTCTGATCTTGGACACGATTCTGCCAAGCACCGAATGCACCCTAGCAATAACGTCTACAGTGTCCAGAATGGCTCATCAATCCAGAAGCTTTGCCGCTGACTCCAGATGCTCTTCTGTCGAATGCACGTAAATCATCGTTGTGGCGATGCTCGCGTGTCCTAACCATCGTTGAATCGTTTTGAGGTCGATATTTTTCTCTGAGGCTCGCGTTGCAAAGGTGTGTCGTAGTGCATGATGACCTTTTGTTAATGGCCAATTAAAATGACCCACTACTGGCCATTAATTTTGACCCACCTCCGAGTGGCCGTCAGGCCACAGAACCAGCTACTGTCCCCAGCTTTTATCGATGGCCGGGGGCATGTCAGTGAAGGAGTGGGTTGTGATACACAAGATCAAGGCACTGCACGATAACGGCAAAGGGTTGTCGATCCGCGCCATCAGTCAGGAACTGGGGTTGTCCCGCAATACCGTTCGCAAGTATCTGCGGATGGATGAGAACGCGATTTCGGAACAGATAGAAGATCCCTCACGCACCAAGCGCCTCGATGATCACCGGGATTATCTGATTCATCTTCTCAAAGAATTCCCCAAGCTCAGCGCCGTCAAAATTGCCCGCAAGCTGCAAGCGAAGGTTGGTGAATTGCCAGCTTCGGATCGTTCCATTCGCCGCTATGTGCGAACGCTCAAGGGGGAAGTGGCCTCAGCCCAGATGCGCTATTACGAACCCATTCTGGACGATGTGCCGGGTGTTCAGTGTCAGGTGGACCCGGGTGAGTTGCGCGGCGTGCTGATTGGTGGCGAAGAGCGCACGCTGCACTTCGTGGTGTTCGTGCTGTCCTACTCGCGGTTGATGTACGTGGGTCTGGCCTTCCGCCCACTGGATACCCAGACCTTTATCCAACTCCATAACGAAGCCCTGCGTTACTTCGGTGGCCTGCCGGAGGAATGCGTCTACGATCAGACCAAGCTGGTGGTCATCAACGAACAGTACCGGGAGCTGACCCTCAACCAACGGTTCCACGAGTATGCCACCACGGCCGGGTTCCGGATCCATGCCTGCGAAGGTTATGACCCGGAGAGCAAGGGCAAGGTGGAAGCTGGCGTGAAGTACGTCAAGCAGGATTGCCTTTACGGTGAGGTCTTCCGGGACCAGGAGCACGTGCGCCAGCACGTGCAGGACTGGCTTGAGAGCGTAGCCAATGTCCGCATCCACGGCACCACCGGAGAGCCACCCCGGGAACGCTTCGAACGGGATGAGCGAGAACACCTGGAGGCTTACCTGTCACCAGCTTGCGTGCAATCTGTGGCCCACGAGACACGTCGAGCCGACAAGACCGGCCTGATCGCCTGGAAGGCCAACAAGTACTCTGTGCCCATGGCCTGGCAACAGGCCCGGGTGGGCGTTCTGGAGTCCGGCGGCCAACTCCACATCAGCGACCTGAACACAGGGGAAGTCATTGCCAGCCATGCTCTGTGTGCCGATAAAGGCAAGGTGATCAAGAACACCCACCACTACCGGGATCATGCCCAGCGGGTGGCCGCCCTTGAGGGTAAGATCAACGACCTGATCGGCAGTGACATCGGGCCACGGTTGTGCCAACAGCTCAAGCGTTCCGAGCCCAAGATCTACAAGGACCAGCTGGTGGCTGCCCGTGACCTGCTCAAGCGCCATGCGCCCGTGGATCCGGCATTAATTACGACGCTGGCAGAGCGTCCCGGCATGACCGCGACACGGCTGCAAAGTTATCTGGAAGCAGCCCAGGCCGCCGTTCTCCGGGAGCGACAGCCGGAACCGCTATCGGAACCAAAAGAAACACTGGATCTGAGCGCTTACCGCCATATTGGCCGCTCCAGTGGCCAGGGGGTGACCCATGAGCCAGCTTGAACAGACCGAGGCCCGTTACCGCAGCCTGCGCCTGAGCGCGGCCGCCGACGAACTGACCAACCTGCTGGCCGAGGCTGAAGCCAACGAGATGTCCTATCTCAGCTTCGCGGACCGGCTTGCCGAGCACGAACTGACCCAGCGCCAGGACAAACGCATCCGCCGGAACCGGAAAATGGCTGCGTTCCCAGCGGAGAAGCGCCTGGAGGGCTTCGACTACCGGCACCAGACCACCATTACCAAACGCCAGGTCAATGCCTTGCTGGACTTCCAGTTCATCGACGAGCGAAACAACCTGGTGTTCATCGGCCCGCCCGGTGTAGGCAAGACCCACCTGGCCATCGGCATTGGCCACAAAGCTGTGGAGGCCGGCTACCGGGTACTGTTCCGCAACGCTCTCGATCTGGTGGAAGAACTAGAGCTGGCCGAGATGAAGGGTGAGTTGAAAAAGCGGGTCAGCCAACTGGCCAAGTACGACCTGCTGATCATTGATGAACTGGGCTATCTACCGATGACCCGGCAGGCCCGATACAACCTGTTCCAGTTGATCAACAGCCTATACGAATACCGTTCAATCATCCTGACCACCAATAAGGACTTCACCAGCTGGGGCGAGTTCTTCCACGACGACAACGTGGCGGTGCCGATCATTGACCGGGTTATCCACCATTCACACATCTTTATGTTGGGAGGAGAAAGCTATCGGCTAAAGCAGAAGACAACAAGCTAGACTATGAAAGGTGGGTCAATTTTATTGGCCAAAGGTGGGTCAAAATAAATGGCCATTGACACCTTTTTCGGATGTGACGCCCGCTTGTTTTCTCACGCGACCAAACATCACTGGAATTTGGTTGTAGGGGTCAACTCCGTTTCTCGATAGCAGCAGTCCAGTCTCTCTTTGGGCTTGAATGTGGTGCTGTCTGAGGTCTTCAAGCAGTGGCTTCAATGAGCCTGTTATAGGCACCACGCGAGGCTTATAGGTTTTCGTGGAGTTCCGGATGGTGCCCTCCATCGCAACCTGATTTACTCGAATTAGCCCCCGTTCCAGATCGACGTTTTCCCACGTCAGTCCCAAGGCTTCTGACGCCCTGAGTCCGGCGAAGAGAGAAAGCCCAATCATTGCCCGGAACTCAGCCGTTTTGGCTTTGTTCTCAGTTTTCTTACCCTTGTTGGGACCACGCGTGACTGTGTTGTACTGAATTGCGCCAATATTGAGGAGGGCGTCTGTTTCTTCGCGTGTAAACGGTACAACCTCCTTTTTTTGATGCTTTACGCGGCTGAGTCGTGTCGTTGGGTTATCGAGATTCGGGTCTGACTTTTGTGCGAAATCGAACGTGCAGGAAAGCAAGCTTACAATTCGTTGGATTGTTTGGGCACTTACCTCGGCGCGTCGCAGCTCGGTACGCATGGTCTCGATCATCGCTGTGGTCATGTCACCCAGGCGGCGTTCGCCAAACCGGGGAAGCAGGTGGTTGTTCATCCGGCTGACGTTGTGCCTGTGGTCTTGGTGATGGGTTTCACTCCAATCCAGGTACTCTTTGGCGACCTCTCTAAATAGGCGGGTGGATTGTGTAGAGCGACCCGTGCGACCACTCATGCGCTCGGTGATTGCCTTGGCTCGAATTTCTGAGACGACATCCCGAGCCTGGCTAAGAGTCACGCCATCGCGGTCAGACCCAATAACGCCTTTATGTCTGATGCCGGATTGGGTGAAGTCGTAGCGCCAGGTGCCGCATCCATCCTTGCGCTTGCGATAAATAATACCGTTCTCGCTGATCTCCTGACCCGGAGCCAATTCTTTCTTCGCTTTCTCGCTGAATGTGCTTGTGCGTTTCTTGACTGCTGTAGTCACTGATACCTCCAATTGTTTGAAGGTATTTAGAAGGGGGAATGGAGGGGAAGGGCGCCAACGTAATCCAGCGTAAACCAACGTATCAGAGCGTATTGGCGTCGCCAGAAACTAAAAAGCCGAATCAACTCTTACTCATGGTAAGTTCTTGATTCGGCTTGATATTAGTGGTGCCCGGAGGCGGAATCGAACCACCGACACGGGGATTTTCAATCCCCTGCTCTACCAACTGAGCTATCCGGGCGTGTTGAGCTGTGTGCTGCAACGGGGCGCTATTAAACCGGTTTAGGGGTTGGGAGTCAAGGCCGGCCGGCAAAAATTTTCGGAAGTTTTTGCCGGTTGTTCAGGCCTTGATCAATCGTCCTATTTTTCAGGCGGTACATAGCCTTCGGCCTGGTCGAACGGCTCGTTGTTGAAGAACCGGTCCATCTGCGCCTGCAGGTATTTCCGGTTGTTCACGTCCATCAGGCTCAGGTGTTTTTCGTTGATCAGCATGGTCTGCTGATTCTGCCATTCTTCCCAGGCCAGTTTGGATACATTCTCGTAGATATCCTGGCCTTTGGGGCCGGGCATCGGGGGCATGGCCAAGCCTTCCAGTTCTTTCTGGTACTTGCGGCAGAATACAGTGCGGCTCATGTCGGCTCCTGTGCTGAGGTCAGTATGCCGGCATGATAACAGACCATCCGGCACCTTGGCTTGGTTACAGCAGGGTGGCTTGCTCGGGTTCCGTCAGCAGGGTTCGGATCGGGGCAGGCAGTCCCAGGCTGAGGGCTTCATCCCGGTGCAGCCAGCGCAAGCGGTCGGAATCGCGAACCTGGGTGTTGCCGGCCACGGGCAGGCGCACCGGTTGGATGTGCAGATGATAATGGCTGAAGGTGTGGCGAAAACCGCTGATGGGTTCCGGGTTGTGGCAGTTCAGCCCCAGCTCCCTGGCACAGGCGTCCTGCAGTTCATCTGCGCCATAGGCCGGGTCCAGTTCGGGCAGGCTCCACAGGCCGCCCCAGATGCCGCTGGGTGGCCTGCGTTCCAGCAGAATACGGCCTTCGGCATCCTCCAGGATCAGCATCCAGGTGGTTTTTTCCGGTTTTTCCTTCTTGGGCTTTGAGCCGGGGTACAGGCGGATCTCGTCACGGGCGTAGGCCAGGCAGCCATCCTTCACGGGGCAGGCCTCACATCCGGGCTTGCTGCGGGTACACACCATGGCGCCCAGGTCCATGATCGCCTGAGTGTAGTCTTTGATTCGGGCTTCTGGCGTGTGGCTCTCCGCGTGCACCCAGAGCTGGTTCAGCACGGCAGTCTGTCCCGGCCATCCGGGCACGGCGTGGTAGCGCGCCAGCACACGTTTCACGTTGCCATCTAGTATGGTTGCGCGTTTTTCAAAGGCCTGGGCGACAATGGCGGCGGCGGTAGAGCGGCCAATCCCTGTGAGGCTTTCGAGTTGTTGCTGGTCGGACGGGAATTCGCCGCCGAACTCATCCACTACCTGTTTTGCGGCCTTGTGCAGGTTGCGTGCCCGAGCGTAATAGCCCAGGCCGGACCAATGGCCGAGCACATCATCGACCGGCGCCGAGGCGAGGGCGTGGACATCGGGAAATCGGGCCATGAAGGCTTCAAAGTAGGGAATCACCGTGGTTACCTGGGTCTGTTGGAGCATGATCTCTGAAACCCACACCCGGTAAGCGTTGCGGTTGTGATGCCACGGCAGGTCGTGCCTGCCGTGTTGGTCGTACCAGCGAAGCAGTTTGTCGGCAAAACGGTCCGGCATCAGTTGAACAGTCCCTTCAGGGCGTCCTTCACCTTCTCGCCGGCATCCTCGCCCAGCTTTTCTTTCAGTTTTTCCTGCACCTTCTCTTCTGCTTTTTCTTTGGCGCGGTCCACTTCTTCGCGGGCTTTTGCCTTGGCAGCGTTGGCCGCAATGTCTTTCAGGGTGTCCCGGAAGCGGGAGCCATCAAATGAACACAAGCCGGCCGGGTCTTCGGCGAAGTTGCCCCGGCATTCCACGGGAATGACCACGTTTTCCACATACTCGGTCACGCGGCAGGCTTCGTCGCGGTGAATTTCACCAACAATGCGCAGGCTGAGTTCGTAGTCCAGGTCGGTTTGCTCAAGATCAACGGTGCCGTTGCCCTCCAGGCGCATGCCCGCAAGCGCCGCGACCAGGTCGGTGTTGTTCAGGGTGTTACCGTCGATTTTCAGTGTGCCCCGCATGTCATTGAACGGGGTAGTAGTGCCCCAGTCGGTGGTCGTCAGGGATTCCTGGTTGGCAAGGGCGATACCCTGGCAGGCCATACGGGTCAGGTTCATCTGGCGGAACTCGCCTTCGGCCAGGTTAAAGCTGATCTCGCCGTTGGCGTTTTCACGCAGGGCAGAAATCCGGTTGCCAGTGGTATCGACGGCCACTTTCAGATTGGCACCGCCGGAGAGCATGTCTACCTCGGCCAGATCGGTTAACAACGGTAGCGTCTGTACGTTGGTAACGTCCGAGCGGATGCGCCATTTCGGGTTGTCGGTACGGGCGTCGATGGTGGCGTTGGCGCCAAAGCTGCCGTAATAGAGCTTGCCGCTGAATTCGTCCACTTGCAGCAGTCCATCTTTGGCGGTAGTGCTGGCGGCGATGTCGTTGATGGTGAGGTTGCTGACAATCAGCTCGCCCAGGCCGAAATCAATGTCCAGCAGCAGGGTGCGCAGGGTCTCCAGTGGCAGCAGGTCGGTTTCAGGCTGTGATGCCCCAGCTGTTTGAGTGTTGCTGTCGGTCTGTGTGTCCCCGTTGCCTACTCCTTGCGAATCGCCTTCGGCCGAGGGCGGCAGGTAACGATCAGCATTCAGCTTGTCACCCTCTAGGTCGAACACCAGCCCACCTGTGGCGAGGTTATAGCTGCCGCCACCGTTGAAGCGGGTATCATCCAGGGTAATGACAAGGTCAGACAGCGCGACAACGCCGGGCTCGCCACCGAGATTGGTCGATAGCGCGATCGCTTTCAGTACTTCAGGATCCGTGGTTTCAATGGCGGGTTGTCCCAGATTGTTGAGAAGCTCCTTCAGGGAAAACTCGGAAATCTCAATGCGACCTTCCAGAGCCGGTTTGTCGCCAAAGCCTTTTACATTCAGATTGGTGTTGAGGCTAAGATTGGCCAGGCTGGCGGAGAAGTCGCTCAGGGAAGCGGTTTCGTTTTCCAGATTGGCGGCCAGGGAACCGGCCAGCTCTGCGGTCACCGATTCGCCACCAAACGGCTCGCCCGACATATCAAATACCGCGTTTAGGCCAGATACCGCAAATTCGTTGAGCTCTTGGTTTGCCTGGATGCGGGCCTTGATGCT
Source organism: Marinobacter sp. LM1 (assembly GCF_042763285.1). Lineage (NCBI taxonomy): Bacteria > Pseudomonadati > Pseudomonadota > Gammaproteobacteria > Pseudomonadales > Marinobacteraceae > Marinobacter > Marinobacter sp. LM1. The sequence continues at coordinate 3,469,966 of NZ_CP114373.1, read as the reverse complement.
GCCGTCTACCGCAAACTGTGGCTGGCTGGTTTCAACGCGGAAGCGGATATCCAGCGGGAATTCGGAACCGAGGGTGATATCACTGGCGGTTACCGTGAAGTCTTCCAGCGTAACGGACTGGCCGGTGCTCAGATCGTTGTAGTGAACGCTGGCGTTACTGATTTCAACGTTCTCGACATTAAAGTTGAGGGCTTCACCGCTGGTGGATTGTGGCTCAGGCTCGGCCGTTTCCTGGGCGGGTTGTTGTTCGGCAGCATCGGTGTCAGCCTCTGCGGTGGCGCTCTTCTCCCGCATTATCCGGGTCCAGTTGCCTTCGCCCTGTTCGTTAACTTCCAGGCGTGCATCCAGGCCATTCAGCAGAAAGGTGTTTACCTGCGGAGACATGGCAATCAGAGACCAGAAATCAATCTGGGCAATCAGTTGCTCCAGCGCGACAAACCGTTCGCCGTCCAGGTTGGCCTCAACCTGATTCAGCTCCAGGCCCAGGGGGATGAAAGACCAGCCAATGTCGCCCTCCAGCATCAGGTCCAGATTGGTCTGCTTCTCAACAGCCGCTTCAATCTGGGGTTTGTAATCGTTGGGGTTGATCACCGCAACCGCAATGGCGACGGCGGCCACTGCCAGTAACAGCAGCGCAATAACGGCGTAGATCGCATAGCGGATAACTTTCATGGCTGGGTTCCTTTTCCTGTCGGCAGGCTGGTGGCCGGCGTTTTATTGCGTGAATAAAGCAAAGGATAACGCAGGGTTAGCAAATTAACAGTGCAGGAATATGACAATGCGGTAGTCTTGGTTCAAAATACACCCCCAATTTATCCGCCGGGGCAGCCAGCCCCGAGGCACAAATAAACATAAGAAGGAGTCGGCTGTGGCCATTACCGTATCGATTGAGCTGAACCGGGATCTGGAAATTCCGGCAAGCTATGATGAAGTCTTCGATCTGTTGGCAGACGTTCCCAAATCTGCCAGCCACTTTCCGAAAGTCGATAAACTGGTGGACCTGGGCGATAACGCCTACCGCTGGGAAATGGAAAAAGTAGGCGTCGACAAACACGCTATCCAGTCGGTTTACGCCTGCACCTACCACGCCGACAAAGACGCCGGCAAAATCACCTGGTCTCCCATCAAGGGCGAGGGCAACGGGGTTGTCAGCGGTTCCTGGACCCTGACTGCCAAAGGCGACAACGCCACCGCAGTGAAATTCCAGACCAGCGCAGAGCTGACCGTTCCCCTGCCGAGCCTGCTCAAGCTGGCCATCAGCCCGGTGATCAAACACGAGTTCAACAGCCTTGTGGACACCTACATGGCCAACCTGAAAAAAGCGTTCTGAGCTATCAGGGTCATTGATCCGGTTGCGGGACTCCGGTTGAGTTAACAGGTATAATCCGCAAACAAAGTTTACGGTAACAAGCCAGTTTTCAACGGAGTCTCCATGGCCGAACGCAAGGCTCGGGTAGAACGCAATACCCTCGAAACCCAGATTACCGTCGAGATCAACCTCGACGGCACCGGCAAAGCCAATTTCGACACCGGTGTGCCGTTCCTTGAACACATGATGGACCAGATTGCCCGCCACGGCCTGGTGGATCTGGACATTACCTGCAAGGGTGACCTGCACATCGACGATCACCACACCGTGGAAGACATCGGCATCACTTTGGGCCAGGCCTTCAAACAGGCCGTGGGCGACAAAAAAGGCATTCGCCGCTATGGCCACGCCTATGTGCCCCTGGATGAAGCCCTGTCACGCGTGGTCATCGACCTGTCCGGCCGCCCCGGTTTGCTCATGGACGTACCCTACACCCGCGCCAGCGTGGGCGGGTTTGACGTCGACCTGTTCGCAGAGTTCTTCCAGGGCTTTGTGAATCACTCCATGGTGACCCTGCACATCGACAACCTGAAGGGCAAGAACACCCATCACCAGATCGAAACCGTGTTCAAAGCCTTCGGCCGCGCACTGCGCATGGCGATTGAAATGGACGAGCGCATGGCGGGTATCACCCCGTCCACCAAAGGCGCCCTGTAACCGGTCACCGAAAGGAACAGACACACCATGAAGACCGTCGCCATCATCGACTACGGCATGGGCAACCTGCATTCCGCCCGCAAAGCCGTAGAGCACGTGGCCCCGGACTGCACCGTACTGGTTACAGACGATGCCGCCAAAATCCGTGAAGCTGACCGGGTGATTCTGCCCGGTGTAGGCGCCATCCGCGACTGCATGGCCGAAATGCACCGTTTGGGCGTGGTTGAGCTCGTTAAAGACGTCTCCCAGGACCGGCCGTTCCTCGGCATCTGCGTTGGCATGCAGGCTCTGATGGCCCGCAGCGAAGAAAACGGCGGTGTGGAAGGTATTGGCCTGTTCCCGTCCGAAGTCCGCTACTTCGGTGACAACCTCACCGAAAACGGCGAACGCCTGAAAGTGCCCCACATGGGCTGGAACCAGGTGTACCAAACCCAGGACCACCCGCTCTGGCACAACATCCCGGACGGCGACCGCTTCTACTTTGTACACAGCTACTACGCCGAAGCCGAAGGCAACGTCGACATGGCCGGCCGCACTCATTATGGTGTCGACCTGGCGGCAGCGGTAGCGAGAGACAACATCTTTGCAGTGCAGTTCCACCCGGAGAAAAGTGCCCGGGCGGGGCTGCAGTTGCTGGAAAACTTTACGAACTGGACCGGAAAATGCTGATTATCCCCGCTATCGATCTGAAAGACGGCAAATGCGTAAGACTGCGTCAGGGCCGCATGGAAGACTCTACCGTATTCGGTGACGACCCCGTCGACATGGCCACCAAGTGGGTCGACGCCGGCGCCCGCCGCCTGCACCTGGTTGACCTTAATGGCGCCTTCGCCGGCGAACCGGTAAACGGTGAAATCGTAAAGGCGATGGCAGTGAAATACCCGAATCTGCCCATACAGATCGGCGGCGGCATCCGCTCGGCGGAAACTATTGAAGCCTATCTGAAGGCCGGTGTGCAGTGGGTCATCATCGGCACCAAGGCGGTTAAAGAGCCTGAATTCGTCACCGAAATGTGCAAGGAATTCCCCGGCCACATCATCGTCGGCCTGGACGCCAAAGACGGCCGCGTCGCCACCGACGGCTGGGCCGAAGTCTCCGAAGTCATGGCAGTAGACCTTGCCAAGCGCTTCGCCAACGACGGCGTGTCCTCCATTGTGTACACCGACATCGCCCGTGACGGCATGATGCAGGGCGTGAACGTCGAAGCCACCGCCAAGCTGGCAGAGGAAGGTGGCATCCCGGTGATTGCGTCTGGCGGCGTTACCAACATGGACGACCTCAAGCGCCTGGCCACCGTTGCCGACACAGGTGTCATCGGTGCTATCACCGGCCGCGCCATCTACGAAGGCACTCTGGATGTGGCGGAAGCGCAAGCCTATTGCGACAGCCTGAAAAACTGAGGACTGACAATGGCATTGGCAAAACGCATCATCCCCTGTCTGGACGTCGACAAAGGCCGTGTGGTTAAAGGCGTGAATTTTGTCGATATCCGCGACGCCGGCGACCCGGTGGAAGTGGCCCGTCGCTACAATGAGCAGGGCGCGGACGAGATCACTTTCCTGGACATCACGGCCAGCAGCGAAAGCCGCGACACCACCTACGAAACGGTAGAGCGCATGGCGGCGGAAGTGTTCATCCCGCTGACCGTGGGCGGTGGCGTGCGCACCGTCGATGATATCCGCAAACTGCTCAATGCCGGAGCCGACAAGGTCTCCATCAATACGGCCGCAGTCTTTAATCCCGAGTTTGTGCGGGAGGCAGCGGAGCGTTTTGGCCGGCAATGCATTGTCGTCGCCATTGATGCCAAGCGCGTGAGCGCAGAGGGCGAGGAGCCGCGCTGGGAGATTTTTACCCACGGTGGTCGCAAGCCAACCGGGCTGGATGCCGTAGAGTGGGCGAAGAAAATGGTTGAGCTGGGGGCAGGGGAGTTGCTGCTGACCAGTATGGATCGTGATGGCACCAAGATCGGCTTTGATCTGGGCCTGACCCGTGCCATCAGCGATGCGGTGGCCGTGCCGGTGATTGCCTCAGGTGGCGTAGGTGAGCTTCAGCATCTGGCCGATGGCGTTACCCAGGGTGGCGCAGACGCGGTTCTGGCGGCATCCATCTTCCACTTCGGTCAGCACACCATTCCTGAAGCCAAAGCCTTTATGAAGGCTCAGGGCATCGAAGTCCGCGATTAATTGCTGCGTGCATAGGCAGGCCGGATGGCCTGCTTTTCCCCTTCCGCAAACATCTCCCGATTACCGTTGCGCATGGCCCAGATGCCACTGACCGTGGCGATGGCAATGCCCTGTTCATCCAGCATCGGCAGGTGCTTCTCCAGATAATCCACGGTGACCTTGTGCGGGTGTCCGATACCGATTGCCGTGCCTTTCTCCCTGGCGGTCTGAATCAGCAGTTTGAACTGTTTGTCGACAAACTCTTCCGTCTGTTCGTGATCGAGAAACACATCGCGCGTCAGGCTCGGGATGTTGTAGGCATCGGCCACACTGCCGGCGATGGAATTGGCAATGGTGCGGCTGTCGACGAAATACACCGGGTAGCGGTCCAGCTCTTTCATTACCCAATCCATCGGTTCCAGTTGCTGAGTAAGCAGGCTGCCCATGTGATTGTTCACACCGCTGACAAAGGGAATGGACTGCAGTGCCCGGCGCAGGGTGGTGGTGATGGTCGGCTCGTCCATATCCGGTGTCAGTCCGCCCGGGCCGAGACCGAAGTTGCGGGTGTTGGCCATCGGGGCGTGCAACATGATTTCCTTGGATTGGGCGTGGGCCAGCTTCGCCAAGGGAACTGTGTGGCGCCGGTAAGGCAGGAAGGCCAGTGTCAGGGGCTGGTCAAGCTTTGCCAGTCGCTCGCCCTCGTACCGATTGTGGCCCATGTCATCAATAATGATGGCAATGGTGGGCTGCTGGGGTTCACCCGGCCCTGACGCAAACGCAGCGACAGGGCTGATGGCCAGAAGCGCCAGCAGCGCGAGGGTAGAACGTAAAGTCACTGGGCGTTTTCCTGCGGCTTGCTGTTGTTCTTCCGGTTAAGGATGTGCAAGCCTTTCAGCAGGTTCAGGGCCGACCGCAGCTGATAGTCCCGGTCGGCCGCAGAAGCCTGTGCTTCCGCAGCCTGTTCTCTGGCCTTGCGGGCCTCCTCCTCATTCTCCCCTTCAAGATGACCGCTCAGGTCGGCTTCGGTGAAGAATGGTCTGCTGTCGAGTTCTTTCAATTCCGCCGGGCGCACCTCGATGTCCGGCTTGATGCCGGTAGCCTGGATGGAGCGACCATCCGGCGTGAAATAACGGGCTGTGGTCATTTTGATGGCGTGGGTCTCGTCCAGCGGTATGACCGTCTGGACACTGCCCTTGCCGAAGGACTGGGTGCCCATCACCACGGCACGTTCATGGTCCTGGAGCGCGCCGGCAAGGATTTCCGACGCGGAAGCAGAGCCACCGTTGATTAGCACGACAATAGGTGTGCCAGCCATGACGTCGCCGGGCTTGGCACTGAAGCGCAGGCGTGAACTCTGGATACGGCCTTCGGTGTAAACAATCAGGCCTTCGTCCAACAGGGCATCCGCGGTCTCTACGGCAGCTTGCAACACACCGCCGGGGTTGTTGCGAAGGTCAATGATCAGGCCGTCCAGATCGTTGCCGTGTTCGTCTTCCAGATCGCTGAGGGCTTTCAGGAACTGCCGGCCAGTCTCGGCCTGGAATTGCGTGACACGGACATAGCCGTAGCCGTTATCGATCATCCGGGATTTAACGCTGGTGACTTTGATCACATCCCGGGTGACATCAATCTCGATAGGCGCACTTTCGCCCTCGCGCATGATGGTCAGAGTAAGCACCGTGCCGGGCTTGCCGCGCATCAGGTTAACGGCTTCTTCCAGCGACATTCCCTTCACCGGCTTTTCGTCCAGCTTGATGATCAGGTCGCCAGCTTGAACGCCCGCTTTCTGGGCCGGGGTGTCGTCGATGGGGGAGATGACTTTGACAAAGCCGTTCTCCATCCCGACTTCAATGCCAAGACCACCGAATTCTCCGGAGGTGCTTTCCTCCAGTTCCTCGTAATCCTTGGGGGCCAGGTAGGTAGAGTGTGGGTCCAGGTCGGACAACATGCCTTTGATGGCGCTCTCGAGCAGTTGAGTGTCGGAGACATCTTCCACGTAGGCGTCTTTGATGCGGCTGAACACTTCGGTGAACTTGCGCAGGTCTTCCAGCGGCAGTTGTTCTTCCGGGTCTGGCAGTTTCAGTTCAACCCGCTCGCCGCTCTGAATGGAATCCAGAATCTGCTGGGTCTGAGCGTCCTGATCCTGTGCCAGGGCCAGTCCGGGGGCTGTGAAACAACAGGTGGCAAGAATCATGGTGCGCAATGGCGAGGTCTTGAGTGTACTTCTGGCCCGTTTCATTCACATATCCTGTTTTGTTTCCAATAGTTGGACTGGTTCCTGACCCGGACAGTATGGCGCCCGCAACGCCGTTTGTCAGCCCTGTTATGGCTTGCCCAGCCAGCTCCTTGGGTTCACGGGTTTGCCGTTGCTACGTACCTCGAAATACACGGCCGGGTCTTCGGTGCCGCCGGTGCGTCCGGCCAGGGCAATGGTCTCGCCCGGGCGCACCCAGTCACCGGGGGTTGTGAACAAGCTGCTGCTGTGGCCGTAGAGGGTCATGTAGCCATCGCCGTGATCAATGATGGTGATCAGCCCGAATCCACGCAGCCAGTTGGCAAATACCACCCGGCCATAGTGCACGGCCTTGATCTCTGCCTCTTCGGCGGTATTCATCAGAATGCCGTTACGGCGCAGTTTGCCATCTGCGTACATGGCGCCGTAATTGCTGACTACCCGCCCTTTTGCGGGCCAGGGCAGCTTGTCGCGGCGGGATTTGAACGGACTGGATTCGTTCGGGGCCGGAATGCTGGCAATGGCCTGCTGCACCTCTTTCAGCAATTGCTCCAGGCGCTGGCGATCGGCTTCCAGGGATTGGCGCTCGCTACGGCGGTTCTGGATGTCGTCATTCAGGGCGGCCAGTGTTCTGGCCCGATCCTGCCGGCTCTGGGTCAGTTGCTGCTGGCGCTGTTCCAGATCGGCTTCGGTCTTGGCCAGTTCGGTGCGGGTGGCCTGAACGGCGGCGCGGGCGGCTTTCAGTTCCTGAAGGCTGCGCTGGAACGCTTCCAGGCGGGAGACGGTATTCTTGCTCAGGTATTCGTAGTAGGTGAGGGTGCGGGCAACTTCGCCGGGCTCAATCTCGTTCAACAATACTTTCAGAGCCGGCGCGTCGCCTTCCATCCAGGCTGCCCGGATCTGTAGTTTCAGGTTTTCCCGTTGCTGTTCGAGGGTATTGGCCAGCTCGCTTTCCTGGGCGCGAAGCTCGGCAAGGCGCTCCTGCTGTTCCCGGGCCTGCTGCCGAAGGGTACGGCGTTCCCGGGTCAGGGTGCTGATTTTGCGCTCGGTGGCCGCCAGTTGCTGTTCAAGGGTTGACCGGTCTTCTTCGGCATCGGCCAGCCAGCGGTCGATGTCAGCGATACGCTCCTTCAGCGCCTCGACCTGTTCGGGGGTCACATCCTGCTGGGCGCCCAAAGGTGCAGCCCCCAATGTGAGGGCCAGCACCAGGACGGTCAGTTTACGCAACACCTTTACCGGCGGAGCGATCAGTCGAACTCGACCAGGCTGTGCCCGGTCATTTCCGCAGGCTTTTCGGTATCCATCAGGGCCAGCAGCGTCGGTGCGATATCGCACAGGCTGCCGTCGTCCCGGAGGTTCACCTTGCGGTGGCCGGTGTAAACCAGAGGCACAGGGCCAATGGTGTGGGAGGTGTGTACCTGGCCGGAGTTGGGGTCGGTCATCTGCTCACAGTTGCCGTGGTCGGCGGTAATCAAGGCTTCGCCACCCACTTCATCCAGGGCCTCCACCACACGCTGCACACACTGGTCCAGGCACTCGGCGGCCTTGATGGCGGCGTCCAGCTTGCCGGTGTGGCCAACCATATCGCCGTTGGCGTAGTTGCAGACGATCAGGTCGTACTTGCCGCTCTTGATGGCTTCAACCAGTTTGTCGGTAACCTCAGGTGCGCTCATTTCCGGCTGCAGGTCGTAGGTGGCCACCTTGGGAGACGGCACCAGAATGCGATCTTCACCTTCAAAGGGAGTTTCCAGGCCGCCATTGAAGAAGAAGGTCACGTGGGCGTATTTCTCGGTCTCTGCAATGCGCAGCTGGGTTTTACCTTGCTTCGCCATGTACTCGCCCAGGCCGTTGGCCAGTTGCTCGGGCGGGTAGGCGCAGGAGGTTTTGATGTCAGCGGCATATTCGGTGAGCATCACGAAATCTGCCAGTTCCGGGTGCTTGCGTCGGTCGAAACCGTCGAAGTCTTGCTCTACGAAGGTGCGGGTCATTTCCCGGGCGCGGTCGGCACGGAAGTTCATGAACAGCACGGCGTCGCCGTCATTGATGATGCCCTCGGGCTCGCCATCGGCCCGGATGTGGGTCGGCTTCACGAATTCGTCGTTCTCGCCACGCTCATAGGCCTGTTCCAGTGCCGCCACCGGGTCGTCGCTGATGAACTCGGCTTCGCCCAGGGTCATGGCGTTATAGGCCGCTTCCACGCGATCCCAGCGGTTGTCCCGGTCCATGGCAAAATACCGGCCAACGATGGTGGCTACCCGGCCAACGCCCAGGCTTTTCATTTTCGCGGCGGCTTTTTCCAGAGAAGGGCGGGCACTGCGTGGTGGCATGTCACGGCCATCCAGGAAGGCATGGATGTAAACTTCTTTGGCGCCACGGGCTGCAGCCAGCTCAGCGGCCGCCAGAATATGATCTTCATGGCTGTGGACGCCGCCCGGAGACAGCAGGCCCATCAGGTGTACGGCCTTGTCATTGGCAACAGCCTTGTCGATGGCGTTGCAAAGGGCCTCATTCTTCTGGAAATCGCCATCTTCGAGATCTTTGTCGATGCGCGTCAGGCTCTGATACACCACGCGGCCGGCGCCGAGATTCATATGGCCCACTTCGGAGTTACCCATCTGGCCCTGGGGCAGGCCAACAAACATCCCTGAGGTGTTGATCAGGGTTTTCGGCTGGTTATGCCAGATCCTGTCCCAGAACGGGGTGTTGGCGTTGGAAATGGCATTGTCTTCCGCCGGGTCACGGTGGCCCCAGCCGTCGAGAATTATCAGTGCAGTGGGCTTGCGCGTCTCGGTCATCGTGTCGTCCGCTTGGTTGCAAAAAGAACAGAATTTGAGTGGGGCAGATTGTAACCGTTTTCATTTACTCAGACCACGCGCGTTCGCTGAAGCATTGCTCATGATCACGATGTGCTGGCGCTATCATGGCGGGGCGACTGCCTTCTGTGAGCCGGTGTGGGTGTGTATAATCCGGCCAAACCAATTGTCAGGGTAGTTTCATGGACCGCTTGTTTGAATTTGTTGTTAATCACTACATTCTGGTGTCGCTGTTTGTGGCGTTCCTGCTGGCCATCATCGTGCTGGAATCGCGCCGGGGTGGTGCCAAGATCTCGGCCCAGGGCGCGGTTACGCTGATCAACAAGGATGAAGCGGTGGTGTTGGACATCCGCGATCGCAAAGACTTCAACGAAGGCCGCATTACCGGCTCGGTGAATATTCCGCTTAATAGTCTCAAAAGCCGCGTTAATGAGCTGAGCAAGCACAAAGACAAGCAGATTATCGTTGTTGACAAGATGGGGCAGCATGCCGCCATGGCGGTCAAGCAGCTCAATGCCGAGGGGTTCAGCAATGTGGTGCGTCTGAATGGTGGCATTACCGACTGGAAGGCCAGCAACCTGCCACTTGTGAAAAAGTAACAGGGCTTGATCTGAGTGGCGATCTGACGCACTGTTTCACATTACCATTCGGAACCTGGCAGTAGACTGTTCCGGCAGACGACGACATAACAACGGGCCTGGCCCCATAATACGAGAACGAAAGGACTGATCATGGCTGAGAATCAGCAAGCCGCAGGCAACGACAACCAGAACCAACCACAGTTTGCCCTTCAGCGCATCTATGTGAAGGACCTGTCTTTTGAATCGCCCAACTCTCCGCTGGTTTTTCAGGAGCAGTGGAAGCCCCAGGTAAACCTGGATCTGAACACCTCCCATAACAAGATCAGCGACAACCAGTATGAAGTGGTTCTGTCCCTGACCGTAACGGCCAAGGTCGGTGAGAAGGTGGCGTACATCGTCGAAATCCAGCAGGGCGGCGTATTCATGATCTCCGGCATTGAAGGCCCGCAGCTTGGCCAGATGCTCGGCGCCTACTGCCCGACGATTCTGTTCCCCTACGCCCGCGAAGCGATTGACGGCATTGTGAACAAGGGCAGCTTCCCGGCCCTGATGCTGGCTCCGGTTAACTTCGACGCGATCTATGCCCAGGCGCTCAAGCGCAAGCAGGAAGAGGCGGCGGGTGAAGCCAAGGAAGAGCAGACTCACTAAGCGCTGCTGCTCAACGAAAAAAACCGGCTTCGGCCGGTTTTTTTTGTGGGTGATTACCCGGGATTGGTCAGATCGAGCCCTCAAACCCAAGTTGCCGCCAGGCCTCATAAACCACCAGGGCGGCGGTATTGGAAAGGTTGAGGCTGCGACTTTCCGGACGCATGGGTACCCGAAGACGGTGTTCGGCGGGTAGCCCGTTGCGCACGTCTTCCGGCAGGCCCCGGGTCTCCGGCCCGAACATCAGGTAGTCACCGTCCCGGAACGCCACCTCGTGGTAATGGCGACTTCCCTTGGTGGTGAGACCGAACAGCCGCGAAGGCTGCTCGGTGGCCAGAAAGCTGGCGTAATCCGCATGGATCTTTACCGGAGCGTATTCGCTGTAATCCAGACCGGCCCGTCGCATCTGCTTGTCCTCCAGAGAGAATCCCAGAGGTTCAATCAGGTGCAGCTGACAGCCGGTGTTGGCGCAGAGCCGGATGATATTGCCGGTGTTCGGCGGTATCTCCGGCTCATACAGAACCACGTGCAGCATCAGCGCTCAACGGCCAGGGCCACACCCATGCCACCGCCAATACACAGCGTGGCCAGACCTTTCTTGGCATCGCGGCGGGTCATTTCGTGCAGCAGGCTGACCAGAATACGGCAACCGGAAGCGCCAATCGGGTGCCCCAGGGCAATGGCACCGCCGTTCACGTTTACCTTGGCGGTGTCCCAGCCCAGGTCCCGATTAACGGAAATTGCCTGGGCGGCGAAGGCCTCGTTGGCTTCGATCAGATCCAGGTCGTCAACAGTCCAGCCCGCCCGCTCCAGGCAGCGCTGGCTGGCCGGAATCGGGCCGGTGCCCATGATGGCAGGGTCCACGCCGGCGTTGGCGTGGGCTTTGATGGTTGCCAGCGGGGTCAGGCCCAGCTCTTTCGCCTTGTCTGCGCTGCACACCATCACCACGGCAGCGCCGTCGTTCAGGGAGGAAGCGTTGCCGGCGGTTACCGAGCCGTCTTTCTTGAAGGCCGGGCGCAGTTTGCCCAGGCTGTCGCCGGTGACGCCGTCGCGGGGGCACTCATCCTTGTCCACCACCAGTGGGTCGCCTTTGCGCTGGGGAATGGTGACAGGAACAATCTGGCCGTCAAAGTAGCCGGCCTTTTGCGCAGCGACGGCTTTCTGCTGGGATGCGGCGGCAAAGGCATCCTGCTCGTCCCGGGTGATGCCGTATTTCTCGACGATGTTTTCAGCGGTGATACCCATGTGGTAATCGTTGAAGGCATCCCACAGGCCGTCGGTGATCATGGTGTCGATCATGCTCCAGTTGCCCATGCGTTGACCGTTGCGGCTGTTGGGCAGTACGTGGGGCGCCTGGCTCATGCTTTCCTGACCGCCGGCCAGGATCATCTCGGCATCGCCGCACTGGATGGCCTGAACCGCCATGTGCACGGCTTTCAGGCCGGAGCCGCAGACCTTGTTGATGGTGATGGCGGGCACGGAAGCTGGCAGGCCAGCATTGATGGCAGACTGTCGGGCCGGGTTCTGGCCGCAGCCAGCGGTGAGTACCTGGCCGAGGATAACCTCATTGATCTGGTCGCCGGCGACACCGGTTTCTTCCATCACGGCCTTGATCACGGCCGTACCCAGCTGGTCTGCACGCAGGCTGGACAGACCACCACCGAAGCTGCCGATGGCGGTACGTTTGGCGGCAACAATAACAACATCACGCATGAGAACTCTCCGTTAATCTGGGCACCTGGTTGGGTGGCGCCCGTTTATAAGAATGGCAGGCATTGTAGCGGCAAAGCGCTTGCCGGCCAAAACAACGAAGGTCGGGGTTGTTCTGGTGCGGGTGATCACATATTCAGGCTGCGGCCGCCATCCACCGACAGTATCTGGCCGGTGATAAACGGCGCGTCGCATACCAGGTAGGCAATGGCACCGGCAATGTCGGCGGGGTTGCCGGTGCGGGCCTGGGGCGTTTTATCGAGAATGGCCTGCTGGTGGGCTGCGTCCACGGCTGATTCGCCTTCCGGCCAGAGGATGGCGCCTGGCGACACGCCATTTACCCGAACATCCGGCGCCAGATCTTTGGCCCAGGAGCGGGTTAGTGCTGCCAGCCCCGCCTTGCTGGCGCAGTAAAGGGGGTGGTCCTTCAGTGGTTTCTCACTGTAGATGTCGATCATGTTGACCACACTACCGGAGGCCGCTTTTAGCGCAGGCAAACATTGCTGAAGGAGGAAGAAGGGGGCTTTCAGGTTGGCGCCCAGTATCGTGTCCCAGTCCTGTTCGGAGGCATCTTCGGTGGGGTTGGGGTAAAACACGGAAGCGTTATTGACCAGCGCATTCAACTGCCCCCAATGCGCGCAGGCCTGTTCCGCCAGTTGCCGGAGCTGGTTCATGTCGGTGAGATCGGCGTGGTAACACACGGCGGATTCCGGGCGCTGCTGGTTCAGCTTGTCGGCCAGTGCGCGGGCCTGTTGTTGACGGCCACGGTAATGAATCACAACATTCCAGCCGCGAGCATGCAGGGTTTCTGCTGTGTGGGCGCCCAGGCGATGGGCTGCACCGGTGATCAGGGCGACGGGGTGGGGCATGGGATATTTTTCCTTATTCCGGTAAATGCAGTGCCTCAGTAATACGGGCTACGCGCTCTTTCCGGATTGCTTCGCCCAGAGCTTTGCCCTGAATGCCTTTTTGCAGGAACGGGTGAGGGGTTACGCTCTGGGCTCGATGTGCGGCCAGTTCCAGTTGCTGAACTAAATGGGCGGGTTCGCTCTGAAGGGTGCAGGCGAGGGTACCCAGCAAAACGCCGAAACGATCGGGCCGGCGCCAGAAATCGGCTGTGTCCAGAAGCTCCATTGCGAGTTCCGGTGTCAGCCGGGTTTCAGGCGATGCGCCGTTCAACTGAGCCATGAACAGGCAGGCCAGGTGGGTCAGTTCCCGACAGTCGTTGGGGCTTTTCATGGCTTTAGCCCTGGCAACGGCGTCTGGCTCGGGCACGCCACTGAGCAGGGCCGCGTAATGCTGGGCGGTAGACCCCTGTTTGCGGTGGATGCACTGCAGGGCGCTGAGACCCTGGCGGAAAGCCTGATCATCGGTCAATTCAGGAATCAGCACCTTCAGGGCGCCGAGCTCCCGGAGCACATCGAAGAACACGCCTGGAGCCTGTTCATGCAATGCCCTCTGAACTTCCTGCCACACCCGCTCTGGTACCAGGTCTCCGAGTTCGCCACTGGTGACCATCTGCCGCATCAGCGCCATGGTCTCCCGGCAGATGCTGAACCCGAGTGGCTGCAGGCGCGCGGCGAAGCGGGCGGTGCGAAGGATGCGCAGGGGATCTTCGGCGAAGGCTTCAGACACATGCCGAAGCTTTTTCTGTTCCAGGTCGGCATGGCCGTTGAACGGGTCCACCAGGTCGCCGTTCTCGGTTTCTGCCATGGCGTTGATGGTCAGGTCACGGCGGCGAAGATCGTCTTCCAGGGAGACATCCGGTGCACTGTAAACGCTGAACCCGTGGTACCCGCGCCCCTGCTTGCGCTCGGTCCGGGCCAGGGCGTATTCCTCGCCGGTGTCCGGATGCAGGAAAACCGGAAAATCCGCCCCTACCTGTTTGAAGCCTCGCTGGAGCATGTCTTCCGGGGTGGCACCAACCACTACCCAGTCCCGGTCTTTAACGCCCAGGCCGAGCAGCTTGTCGCGGACAGCGCCGCCCACCAGATAGGTTTGCATAATGCGGTTTGTTCCTGATTGCCATGAATGGGTAACGGGGATTATCCGGCCACGACCGGCCAGAGGCAAACAGGCAGCGTGAAATAAGAAAGCCCGGGCTGCGCAGGGCAGACCGGGCTTTTGCGGCCGGGGGCGTCGGCTTAGAAGGAGGTGCCGAGTTCCAGGGCTGCGCCGACATCGGCGCTGCTGTACAGGGCGCCGATATCCACGCGAACACCAATGATGTTCAGGCCGAGACCTGCGGTGAACTGAGTGTCTTCCTCGATGCCGTCGTTGTCGTCGTTACTGGCCAGGTTGTGGCGAACACCTGCGCGCAGCTGGGCGTAACGCCAGGCGTCGAATTCCGCGCCCAGGGCCAGCCACTGGGTATCGTCTTCATACCCGAAGGCTTCTTTCTTGGTCAGGTCCACTTCTGCCGTGATTACGTGGTAGTCGCTCTTGTGGGCGATACCTGCGGTGACCATCGGGTTGAGTTCGAGGGTGTATTTTTCTTCGCTCGGATGATTCTGGGCCGAATCCAGTTCCATCGGGATCAGGTTTTTGACGACGACGCCGGCGTTCCACTGGTTTTCAGCACCGAAGGCATAAGCAGCACCGATGTCCAGGTTGAAGCCGCTTTTGTCAGTTTCGTATTCGTCACTGTCGAAATCATCATCCTCGAAGTCTGAGATTTCTTCGGTGTACTGGAAGGTTTGTAGTTGCACGTATTTGGGGGAGACACCAAGCTGCAATGCGTTGCCATTAGAAAGCATAAACGAGTGAGCGATGCTGATGCCGGCTTCTGCTACTGCAGAGGCCAGGATTCTGCCGCGTGAGTTCAGCTCTGTATCAAGATCTGTAGTGGCGGGCGGGCGAACGCCATTAGCGATGTCATTTAGAAGGTCAAGGTCGTTTTCGTCCAGTTCACCGCGCACAGTCGCTGTCAGATTGGCGTTGGCGAAGAAGCCAAAGGACAAGGAGTTTGAGGGGATAGCAAGGCCAAGTCCCAAGCCTGCATTGGCACGCATGGTGTCGCGGTCAAAGGCTTCCAGGTTGTCTACGAGTTGCCGTGCTTTGGCCTGGGCATCGGCTTGATTGGAAAACTTCAGGTCCTCAAACTGCTCGATTTGGTCCTGGATATCATCAACCTGATCAATCACCTCTTCCTCATCGGCCGCACGCGCATTCACAGACGGCAGCATCAGGCCGAAATCGTCTGCCCAGCCGTGCTGTTCAGCAGCCATCATGGCCGGGTTGGCACTCGGTGCAGCAGAGGGATGGGCAACGGCGACGCCGGTTCCGCCCATGGCGAAGGAGCGGGCAGACATAAAGGCTTGCGGGCTTGCCAGTGCAGACGTGGTGGCAACAGACAGGCCGATGGCCAGGGACAGTTTGCTGAGGCGGTTTGCTTTCATGGGCGGTCCTGAGTTGGTTTTATTGCATGAACAAATCATTAAGTGTTTGAAAGGTTAGACCAGTTTATTTCGTGACACAGCGCACAACCGGTAACGGTTTGTTCTGTATGTGTAAATAAAGGCAGCTTTTTGCCGCTGGCATGGGCATGGAGTTGCGATGAACAATCGAAACCTTCGAAAGATCATTTGGTTGTGGAATCTGGCGTGATTCTTTCATGGTTCTGGTGAAAGTGTTTTCCGGAGACAAGATAATGACGTTGCGCTGGATCCTTGTTCCTGTTCTGGCTTTTGCCGTGGCCGCCTGCGCGCCGGTGGGCAGTTACCGGAGCGATCAGGCCAGGACTGAAACCTTTGAGCCCATTACGGTCCGGGTCAGTGGTTTTGGTACCTATGAGAATGTTCAGGCCGACCGGGTAAATACCCGTAAGCGCTTACTGGCTCGACGGGCTTCACAGCTGGACGCCTACCGGAACCTGGCCGAGCGGGTCTACGGTACCGTGATCTACGGCAGTTCCACGGTGAATGACTTCGTGTTGCAGAACGACAGTTTCCGCACCTATGTGGACAGCTACATTCGCGGCGCCCGGATGGTGGCGGTGAATGAGCATAGCGATGGCGTGGTGGAAACCGTGATGGAGCTGCGCCTGGAGCCGAGGTTCCGGGAGTGTGTGGCGAAGGTGGCGGACGATCAGGTGCAGGATGTCTGTGCCATTCCCATGCCCAGGCGGAATGATCGTGTAGGGGATGTTGAGGCCCGTCGCACAGATTCACTGTACTACCTGGATTAGGTCTGTTGATGAACGCCGTGATTGAACCGGTATCGATCCGGTGGGTTAGATTGCCATGATGAGATCAATGCTTTTGTTCTGGATGCTGAGTCTGTTCGCCGGGTTTGCCCATGGCGCGGTCCTTGAAGGCGTGGGGCATGCCAATATCCGGGAGAATAATCTGGATCAGGCCCGCACTGAGGCGCGTCAGGCCGCGATGCGCGACCTTGCGCTGCAATATCAGGCCAGGGTCAGTACCCGGGACACCATGGAGAACGGTCAGCTTGTGGGTTCTCATACCGAGCTGTCGGCCATGGCCCAGGTTCGGAATGCCACGATCGTGGATGAGTACCGAAGTGGCAATCTGCTGAGGGTGATTGTCCGGGCAGAGCTGTCGGATGCCGAAGGTAGCGCTGGCAGCTGCAAGGCCGGGCAGGCTTCCGGTTTGCGTAAACGGGTGGCGGTAACCGCGTTCCCGATCACCCGTCCGGAGCAGGGTGGCGGTGCGGCCCTGGATGACGCCGGCGAACAATTGCCGCGGGAGCTGGTGGCTCGCTTGCAACAACAGGGGCAATTGCAGGTGCTGGGGGCGACATCGTTACAGCTGTTCAGCAACCTGCCGGATGCGCCCACGTCTCAGAAAAACCCGGCCAGCAATCAGCTGACGAATGTGGTTCAGCTGGCCCGGGAACTGGGGGCGCAGTTTGTGGTGGCAGGTGTGATTCGGGATATTGGCCTGGCCGACCCCGGCGCCTGGGGCAGCTCAATTCTGGATCGCATGCAGCGAGGTATCGGGATGGCCGACACTTCGCGCCGGTTTGAGGCCGAAGTGATGGTGTTTGATGGCTTCAGCGGTTCCCCGGTCTTCCGGCAGCGGTTTGAAACCTCGGCACGGTGGCAGCCGGATGGCAGTGGTACCGGAGGTTTTGCCTCGGCGGGCTTTGAAGGTTCCGAGTGGGGGCAGGCGGTTGAAGGTGTCATTGCCGAGATGACCGCCGCCGTCAACAATGCTCTGGCCTGTCAGCCATTCATGGCCCGGATAACCCGTGTGGATGGCAACCGGGTGACCCTCGCCTCCGGCGCAACGGCGGGGCTGCGACCGGGGGATGAACTCGATCTGTACCGCAGCCAGCGATACTTTGATTCACTGGATGGTACGCCTGAGCTGTCCGATACCGGGGTGACGCTGACACTGGACAACGTGCATCCGGATTTCAGTAACGGGCGAATCCCCACGGAAGGTGGCCTGATCAACGTTCAGCGCGATGACCTGGCCATTATCTGGTAAGTCTCAGGCGGCCTCGGCCGCCGCAATATCCCGGATCTTGCCGACCATGGCTCGCAGGCCGTTGCCCCGGGTGGGGGAAATATGGCGGAACAGATCCAGCTGCTCGAACAGCTCGTCGATATCGGTGGCCAGCAGTTCTCGAGGCGTCTTGCCGTTCAGGGCCACCAGAATGATGGCGGCCAGGCCGCGCACAATCATGGCATCGGAATCGATCAGCAGGAACAGTTTGCCGCTGTCCTCATCGTAACGATGAATCAGCCATACCTGGCTCTGACAGCCGTGGACGTAGTTTTCTTCAACTCGCTCATCATCGGGAAAACCTGGCAGTTGCTTGCCCAGGTCGATGATGTAGGCGTAGCGTTCTTCCCAGTCGTCCAGAAACTCAAACGCATCCAGAACGTCTTCAAGGGTGGTGTCTTTGCCCAGGGGATTGTTCAGAAATTGTTCCTTGCTGGCGGTCATAGCATTCCCAGTTCAAGTTTGGCTTCGTCGGTGAGCATATCGTTGTTCCAGGGCGGATCAAAGGTCAGCTCAACGGTAACCTTGTCCACATTGGGTACATGCTCCACCTTGCGCTTCACATCGTCGGTGATTACCGGCCCCATGCCGCAGCCAGCCGCGGTCAGGGTCATTTTGATGTAAACGTGATTGCCGTCTTCTGTGCCGTTCTCAATCCGGCATTCGTAAATCAGGCCCAGGTTGACTACGTCCACCGGGATTTCCGGGTCGTAGCAGTTACGCAGCGCTTCCCATACCTGGTTTTCGTTGATGGTGCCGTCTTCCGGGGTCTCGAAGCTGCTTTCCAGCGGCTGCTTGCCCAGGGCATCGGCGTCGTGGCCTTCAATGCGGGCAAGATTGCCGTTGACCGCCACGGTGAAGCTGCCGCCGAGGGACTGGGTAATGGTCACAAAGGTGTCTGACGGAATCATGATTTCCGTTCCGGCAGGTACCAGGCGGGCTTCCACTTCGCGTTTGGTCAGGACGACTTCGCGTTCTTGCATGTTTGATCAGTCCTATCTTTGTGCTTTACGCCACCGTGAAGCTTTCACCACAGCCGCACTCAGCGGTGGCGTTGGGGTTGCGGAAGCGGAACAGGGAGTTCACACCCTCGGTGACAAAGTCGATTTCGATGCCGTTCACCAGTGGCAGGTGTTCCTGCTTTACGAACACATCCACGCCGTCGATGGTAAAAATACGGTCATCGGATTCCGGTGTTTCTACCCACTGGGTTTCGTACTTGAAACCGGAACAGCCACTTTTTTTGATGGCCAGGCGAATGCCTTTGGCTTCCGGTTTCTTGTCCAGTTGTTTGCGAACGTGTTTGACCGCCGTCGGGGTCATGGTCACGTTCACATCGCTTGGGGTGAAGACTTCGGCTGTCATGTTTCCACCTCCTCAGGCAAACAGGCGCTGGATCTTTTGCAGGCCGGTAAACAGTTTCTCGACCTCTTCCAGCGTATTGTAGAACGCAAACGAAGCCCGGGCTGTACCGGGTACTCCGTAGAAATCCATCAATGGCATGGCGCAATGGTGGCCGGTGCGGATGGCGATGCCTTGCTGGTCCAGCAGGGTGCCGATGTCGCTGGGGTGCAGGCCGGCAATCTTGAACGACATCACCGGTACCTTATTGGCGGCGGTACCGATGATCTCCATGCCTGGCACGGTTTCGACCAGTTCATTGGCCCGGCGTAGCAAGGCATCCTCTGCTGCTTCCATGGCCTTTCGGTTCAGCGAGTTCAGATAGTCGATGGCGGCGCCCAGGCCCACTGCTTCGGCAATAGCCGGGGTTCCGGCCTCGAATTTGTAGGGCAACACATTCCAGGTGGTTCGCTCGAACGATACCCGCTCAATCATTTCGCCACCGCCCTGATAAGGCGGCATTTCTTCC
Organism: Marinobacter sp. LM1; assembly: GCF_042763285.1. Classification (NCBI taxonomy): domain Bacteria; kingdom Pseudomonadati; phylum Pseudomonadota; class Gammaproteobacteria; order Pseudomonadales; family Marinobacteraceae; genus Marinobacter; species Marinobacter sp. LM1. Next base: position 3,450,455 of record NZ_CP114373.1, on the reverse strand, counting down.
AGCAGTTCGGCGCGGCCATAAAGCACGCCAATGCCCGTGGGCCCGAACAGCTTGTGGGAAGAGAATGCATAGAAGTCACAGCCCAGGGACTGAACGTCCGGCTGGAAGTGGGGCACCGCCTGGGCGCCATCCACCAGGGTCAGTACCCCCTGTTTTTTCGCCTGTTCAATCAGGGGCGCAATTGGGTTGACGGTGCCCAGCGCGTTGGACACGTGGGTGATCGCCAGCACCCGGGTGCGCTCGTTCAGCAGGCTGTTGAACGAATCCAGATCCAGCTCGCCTTGCGGTGTCACCTGGATGGGCACAACCCTGGCACCGGTGCGCTCGGCCACCATCTGCCAGGGCACAATGTTGGCGTGGTGTTCCATGTGGCTGACCAGAATCTCATCGCCGGCTTTCAGGCGCGGGGCCAGGCCATTGGCCACCAGGTTGATGGCTTCGGTGGTGCCTCGGGTCCAGATGATTTCTCGGGTGCTGGACGCGTTCAGAAACTGGCGCACGGTTTCCCGGGCACCTTCAAACGCAGCCGTCGCACGATCACCCAGGGTATGGGCGCCACGGTGCACATTGGAGTGCATCTCGCGGTAATAGCGATCCATGGCATCCAGCACGGACTGTGGCTTTTGCGCCGACGCGCCGTTGTCCAGATACACCAGCGGCTTCCCGTTGATCTCCTGATTGAGAATCGGGAAGTCACGGCGAATGGCTTGCACATCAAACACCATTGACTGGGTGTTGTTTGCCATGGACAGATCAGTCATGCCCCTCAGGCCTCCTGAAAGGTTTGCTCAAAGAAATCACTTAACCGCGCCTGGGCGGTTTCACGCACGGCTTCCACCGGAATCTGTTGCACCAGTTCGTTAATGAACGCCATGGTGAGCAGAACATTGGCCTGCCGGCGGCCGATCCCGCGCGATACCAGGTAGAACACGGAGGTCTCGTCCAGCTGACCGATGGTGGCGCCGTGCGCACACTTCACATCGTCGGCGTAGATTTCCAGTTCCGGTTTGGTGTCAATCTCTGCCCCGTTGGACAGCAGCAGGTTCTTGTTGTTCATATCCGCATTGGACTTCTGGGCGTCCTGGTGGATATGAATCCGGCCGTTGAACACGGCATGGGACTGGTCGGCTGCAATATTGCGATAGGTCTCTTCGCTGTTGCAGTGGGCCGCGACATGGTCAATAGACGTGTGGTTGTCGTAGTGCTGTTTGCCCTGGGTAACCACCACGCCATTGAGCTTGGTTTCCGCGCCTTCGCCTTCAAGCCGCACCTGCAGATCGTGCCGGCGCAGGGGGCCGCCAAAACCAACGCAATGGCTCTCGAAGCGCGAGCTGCGTTGTTGCAGTACCCCGGTAGCGCCAATGTGCTGAACATTCTCGCCTTCCATGTTCAGGCGGATGCTGGTGACGTTGGCGCCATCGGCCAGACTGAATTCGGTTACTGTGCTGACCAAGGCGGATGCTTCACCACTGGAGGTGTATTCCTCTACCAGAGTCAGCTGGCTGTTGGCGCCGGCTTCCACGTAGATACGTGGATAGGCGGAGCCGCTGGCGTCAGCGCTGGTTTCATGGATGATGAACAACGGCTGATCCAGCACCGCGCCGGGTTTCAGGCGAATGAACAGGCCATCTTCGAAGCGCGCCCCGTTCAGGCGGGCGAATTGAACCTGGTCGTGATTCAGGGTGCTGCCCAGTTTTGCAGACAGGGCTTCAGCTTCGTCGTTAGCCAGATCGTTGAAGCTCAGGATCTCGATACCGTCGAGATCCGGATACTCGCTGGCTTCAGGAATCATCACGCCGTTGATGAAAACCACTTTGTAGCCGGGCACAGCGAGACTGTTGCCGGTCTTGCCTTCGGCCGGCAGGGAAATGGCCATATCGTCGGCCAGCTTCAGGTACTTGCTGGAGTACTTCCAGTTCTCGGTCTTGCGAGTAGGCAGCGGCATATCCACCAGCGCGCTGGCCCGCTCCTTGCGCAGCGCCAGCAACGGCTCCGGCAGGGATTCCCCGGCCGGGTGCAGGAAGGCACTGGAAAGCATGGGTACAGATTTCATTCCACGGCCTCCTGATCAGTTGCTGGTGTCGTCGTCTTTAATGCCCAGCCAGCCGTAACCTTTTTCTTCCAGTTCCAGGGCCAGTTCACGACCGCCCGACTTGATGATCTTGCCACCAGCCAGTACGTGCACATAATCCGGAACAATGTGGTTCAGCAGGCGCTGGTAGTGAGTGACCATCAGAATGGCGCGGTCTTCCGAGCGCAGGGCATTCACGCCATCGGAAACCACTTTCAGGGCGTCGATGTCCAGGCCGGAATCGGTTTCGTCCAGAATCGCCAGTTTGGGCTGCAGCAGCAGGGCCTGCATGATCTCGTTACGTTTCTTCTCGCCACCGGAGAAGCCTTCGTTCACGCCGCGTTTCAGGAAGGCGGGGTCCAGATCTACCTGTTTGGAAACTTCCTTGGCCAGTTTCATAAACTCGGCCGCGTTCATCTCGTCCTGGCCCTTGTGCTTGCGCATGGCGTTCACGGCGGTGCGCAGGAACTGCAGGTTGCTCACGCCCGGGATTTCAACCGGGTACTGGAAGGCCAGAAAGATGCCTTCGCGGGCGCGTTCTTCGGTTTCCAGATCCAGGAGGTTGTCTCCGTTCAGGGTGACTTCGCCCTTGGTGACTTCAAATGCGTCGTTGCCTGCCAGAACCTGTGACAGGGTACTCTTACCGGAACCGTTCGGGCCCATGATGGCGTGAACTTCCCCGGCCTTGATCTCCAGGTTAATGCCCTTGAGGATTTCTTTGCCCTCAACGGAGGCGTGCAGGTTTTTGATACTCAGCATTTGTAGATGTCTCTCTATATCCTGAATTTCGATCTATAAATTCGTACCCTTCGATGCCCCAATAACGTTCGGGACAGCGAGCGGGGGAGCTTTCCGGGATCGTCAAAATCAGGGATGATTTTGTCGAGCGTACAGGGATGTATTTACAGCGTATCCCGGAAAGCTCCCCCGCTCGCTGGCCTCCTCCGAGGCCAGCGGGGCATAGCGTTTAACCAACGGACCCTTCAAGGCTCACTTCCAGTAGCTTGCCAGCCTCAACCGCAAACTCCATCGGCAGCTCCTTGAACACCTCTTTACAGAAGCCGTTGACAATCATGGACACCGCCTGCTCAGGGTCGATGCCGCGTTGACGGCACAGGAACATCTGCTCGTCGCTGACCTTGGAAGTGGTCGCCTCGTGTTCCACGATGGCCGACTTGTTCTTGCTCTCGATGTACGGGAAAGTGTGCGCGCCGCAGCGGTCGCCGATCAGCAGCGAATCACACTGGGTAAAGTTACGCGCGCCCTCTGCGCCCGGGCCGAATTTCACCAGGCCGCGGTAGGCGTTGGAGCTCTTGCCGGCGGAAATACCCTTGGAGATGATGGTGCTGCGGGTATTCTTGCCCAGGTGGATCATCTTGGTGCCGGTATCGGCCTGCTGGTAATTATGCGTCAGCGCGACAGAGTAGAACTCGCCAACGCTGTTCTCACCGCGCAGTACACAGCTCGGGTACTTCCAGGTGACGGCGGAGCCGGTTTCCACCTGGGTCCAGGAAATCTTGGAGTTCTTGCCGATACAGGCGCCGCGCTTGGTCACGAAGTTATAGATACCACCCTTGCCGTTTTCATCACCCGGGTACCAGTTCTGTACGGTGGAGTATTTGATCTGGGCGTCGTCCAGAGCCACGAGTTCAACCACGGCCGCGTGCAGCTGGTTCTCGTCGCGCATGGGTGCGGTACAGCCTTCCAGGTAGCTTACGTAGCTGCCTTCGTCGGCGATAATCAGGGTGCGTTCGAACTGGCCGGTGTTGGCGGCGTTGATGCGGAAGTAGGTAGACAGCTCCATGGGACAACGCACGCCCTTGGGTACGTACACGAAGGTGCCGTCAGAAAAGACCGCCGAGTTCAGGCCTGCAAAGAAGTTGTCGCCGTGGGGTACCACGGTGCCCAGGTATTTCTGGACCAGTTCCGGATAGTCGCGGACGGCTTCGGAAATAGAGCAGAAGATCACGCCGGCCTTGGCCAGCGGCTCTTTGAAGGTGGTGGCTACGGAAACCGAGTCAAATACTGCGTCCACGGCAACGCCGGCCAGTTTTTCGCGCTCGTGCAGGGGAATGCCCAGCTTTTCGTAGGTTTTCAGCAGCTCCGGATCCACTTCATCCAGGCTTTGTGGCATATCCTCTTTGCGCTTGGGCGCGGAATAATAGGAAATCGAGTTGTAGTCGACTTTCGGGTAGCCGACATGAGCCCAGTTCGGCTCTTCCATTTCCAGCCAGCGACGATAGGCTTTGAGGCGCCATTCCAGCATCCATTCCGGCTCTTTCTTTATGGCGGAAAGGCGGGCAATGACGTCTTCGTTCAGGCCGGGTTCGAACGTGTCGGCTTCGATTTCAGTCACGAAACCGTGTTCGTATTCCCGTTTGATCAGCTCTTTCACCTCGTTGTCGGTGGTCGCCATGATCGTCGCTCCGTAATTCTCTCATCCAGGGCTTGCGCCCTTTGTGTCATCGGCAGCCCCTATTGGGCTGGCGGATGGGTGTATTCGATTTGCTGTTGTCGCAGTGGTCGCTCTCTCCGTGAGTACGCCCTGCAATCGGTTTTTGGATGACGGGAGGGGCTGCTGGCCGGTTTCCCGTTGCTTCTGGCGAGCGATTATACAATACCAGAGTAAAATAGTCAGGTATTAAATCGGTTGTGTAGGGATTATACCTTAATCGGCCTTTGGGGCACTAAGGGGGGCGTACAGATCGCCCACTCGAGTTTAACGGCCGGCGTTTTCGGGAAAAATCTTGGTCAGATAGGTGAAGTCCAGTTTTTCCGGCACGTTCGCGGGTTTAGGAATTTTGACGATGTGGCCGCTGCCTGGTGCGCACTCCATGGCCTCGCCGTGGCGGTTTTCCATCGTGTTGGCAGAGAATCGCAGGTTGCCGGCCGGGGTGATGAGCTCCAGCTGGTCGCCGGGGGCAAATTTATTTTTTACGTCGATGGTGAGCCACCGGTCATCCGCGTCGGCAATGGTGCCTACCACCTGCTGGGTGCCGAGATACGAGGAGCCCTGTTCGTAGGTCTGGTATTCCTGGGGCACGTGCCGGCGCAGGAAGCCTTCGGTGTAGCCGCGGTTCGAGAGGGCTTCGAGTTCGTCCATCATGTGCATGTCGAAGGGTTTGCCGGCGAGAGCGTCGTCGATGGCTTTCCGGTATACCTGGGTGGTGCGGGCTACATAGTAGGTGCTTTTGGTGCGACCTTCGATTTTCAGAGAGTGAACGCCCATCTTGACCAGTTCCGCTACGTGCTGGACGGCGCGCAGGTCTTTGGAGTTCATGATGTAGGTGCCGTGTTCGTCTTCGTAGGCCGGGATGAAGCCGCCGGGGCGATTGGGTTCTTCCAGCAGGATTTCTTTGGGCTCGCAGGTTTCCACCGCATCTGCAGAGGTGGCGATCAGATCGCCGGTCTGGTCATGGCTGTGCTGGACTTCTTTATAGTTCCAGCGGCAGGCGTTGGTGCAGGCGCCCTGGTTGGCGTCTCGATGGTTCATGTAGCCAGACAGCAAGCAGCGGCCGGAGTAGGCCATGCACAGGGCGCCGTGTACAAACACTTCCAGTTCCATCGCGGGGACTTTTTCGCGGATTTCGCGGATTTCCTCCAGGCCCAGTTCCCGGGACAGGATCACTCGGCTGATGCCCTGGCGGCGCCAGAATTCCACGGTGGCCCAGTTGACCGCGTTGGCCTGAACCGACAGGTGGATGGGCTGATCCGGCCATTTCTCCCTTACCAGCATGATGAGGCCGGGGTCAGACATGATCAGGGCGTCGGGTTTCTGTTCAATGACCGGCTCCAGGTCTCTCAGGTAGCTGCGCACTTTATTGTTATGGGGTGCAATGTTGGAGACCAGATAGAACTGTTTTCCCAGTTCGTGTGCTCGTTCAATGCCGGCGCCCAGGGCTGCAACGTCTTTGAAACTGTTGTTCCTTACTCTCAGCGAATATCTCGGCTGGCCGGCATAGACGGCATCTGCGCCATAGGCGAAGGCGGTTTCTAGATGTTCGGGGGTGCCGGCGGGAGCAAGCAGTTCCGGGGTGGTCATGGTGTCTCCGGGTATCAACTGAAAAGCGGATGGATGCAGGTAGGGCATTCTGAAAGCGGGCATTGTGCCGCAAATAATCCGGTGCGCCATTGATCTTGCTCAAAGGTCGTATTGATTGATTTCGGCTAACATGTGTACGCTGATGGAGTTGGCAGTTTGGGCCAGGACGATAGGCAGGAGGAACCAGCATGGCATCAGAGCCATTAAGGCCTGAAAATTCAAAGCGTTCGCTGAGTATGAGGGTCAGCAAGCTGATCCGGATTCAGTTGGAGCGAGGGAAAGTAGGTGTCGAGACGGTGGCCGGGCAGTTGAATATGAGCCGGTATACGTTGCACAAGAAGTTGCGCCAGGAGGGGCTGACGTTTGCGGCTCTGCTGGAGCAGGTTCGTCGGGAGCAGGCGATCACCTATATGAAAGATAAATCCAAGCCGCTGGTGGAAATTGCCGAGCAGCTCGGATTTTCGGAATTGAGCGCCTTCAGCCGGGCGTTCAAGCGCTGGATGGGAACGCCGCCGGCTGAATACCGCTCGCTTCGCTTGTCCTGATCAGACTTTCTTGAAGATCAGGGTGGCGTTGGTGCCGCCAAAGCCGAAGCTGTTGCTCATTACCAGGTTCAGATTCTGGTTGTCCATGCGTTCACGCACGATCGGGTAGCCTTCGGCGCCTTCGTCCAGGGTCTGGATGTTGGCGGACGGGGCAATAAAGCTCTCCCGCTGCATGATCAGGCTGTAAATGGCCTCATGTACGCCCGCGGCACCCAGTGCGTGGCCACACAGGGGTTTGGTGGAGCTCAGTGGCGGGATCTTGTCGCCAAAGGTTTCCTTGAGCGCTTTCAGTTCGGTTACATCACCGGCCGGCGTGCTGGTGCCGTGGGTGTTGATGTAATTGATCTCGCCGTCGATGTTGGCCATAGCCTGCTTCATGCATCGAATGGCGCCTTCACCGCTGGGTGCAACCATGTCAGCGCCGTCGGAGGTGGCGCCAAATCCGACCAGTTCCGCCAGGATGGTGGCACCGCGGGCTTCCGCGTGTTCCAGGGATTCCAGTATCAGCGTACCGCCGCCACCGGAAATCACGAAACCGTCACGGTCGGCGTCATAGGTGCGCGAGGCCTGTTCCGGCGTGTCGTTGTACTTGGTTGACAATGCGCCCATGGCGTCGAACATCAGGCTCAGGGTCCAGTGGATGTCTTCCCCGCCGCCGGCCAGCATGACGTCCTGGCGGCCGAGGGCGATCTGATCGGCAGCGTGGCCGATGCAGTGGGCGCTGGTGGCGCAGGCAGAAGTGATGCCGTAGTTGATGCCGGTAATGCCAAAGGCGGTGGTGATGGATGCGTTGATGGCGCTACCCATGGTGCGGGGTACCCGGTACGGGCCCACCCGGCGAAGGCCTTTGTCGCGGTGAGTGTCGATGGCGTCCAGCAGTTCGACGGTGGATGCGCCACCTGTACCAAATACGGCGCCGGTGGTATTTGCACGCAGCTGCTCGTCGGTCAGGCCGGCCTGCTCAATGGCCTCTTTGGCGGCCAGGTAGCAATAGCCGGCGGCAGGGCTCATAAAGCGCCAGATCTTGCGGTCGATCAGTTCTGACAGGTTCAGGTCGATCTTGCCGGCGACGTGGCTGCGCAGGCCTTTGTCCCGGGCTTCTTCGCTGAAAGCAATGCCAGAGCGGGATTCGCGAAGTGACTGGGCCACTTCTTTCTGGTTGGTTCCAAGGCTGGAGACGATCCCCATGCCGGTAACTACAACGCGACGCATTGTGCTAACTCCTAAAAGTCATCAGTCGATGTGAACAGGCCGACCCGAAGGTCTTTGGCGGTGTAGATTTCCCGCCCGTCCACTTCCATACGGGCATCCGCGATGGCCATGGTCAGTTTGCGGCGAATCAACCGCTTGATATCCAGATAGTAGGTGACCTTTTTGTTCTCCGGCAAAACCTGTCCGAAAAACTTCACCTCTCCGGCCCCCAGAGCACGCCCCTTGCCTTCACCGCCACTCCAGGCCAGGAAGAAGCCGACCAGCTGCCACATGGCATCCAGGCCGAGGCAGCCGGGCATTACCGGGTCGCCCTCAAAATGCACTTTGAAAAACCAGAGATCCGGGTTGATATCCAGTTCGGCCACCAGGCTGCCTTTGCCATATTCGCCGTCATCGGCTCCGATGTGGGTAATACGGTCGACCATCAGCATTTCGTCGATGGGCAGGCGCATGGCGCCCGGGAACAGCTGGCCGTGGCCGCAGCGGATCAGGTCTTCTTTGTCAAAGTGATCAGGATACATGTTGCCTGTGTCTCTGTTGCAAAATGATTTCTTCTACTTTAGCGCCTGTTCTGGGAACGGCTATTGACCTTTAGTGGATGATTGCCGCCCAGAAGTTCCCCGGACCCGCAGCCAGAGCCGGTTGATGGTCATCAAGGCCAAGTTTTGTCCGGTTTGATACTTTCGTCGAATCTGTGAAGTTCGCCATATTTGGGAGGGCCTATGTCTGCAGATGAGGAATTCATCGATGGACAAATCCGGTTCGAGGCGGGCCGGGTATTGGTACACCTGGAACGGTTGCTGGAACATCCTCCGGAGGCTGTCTGGAATATGCTGACCGATTCGGTGCATTTGGCCAACTGGTTGGCTGCCGGGTCTCTGGAGGCTCGTGAAGGTGGCCGGGTTCAGCTGGATTTTGGCAACAGTGGCATGCCCATCGACTGTACCATTACCGCCTGCCGGCCTCACCGGCTGTTGTCCTACTCCTGGAGTTCCGGAGATGCCCCTGAGCGGCCGCTGACCTGGGAATTACTGCGGGAAGGAGTCTGTACCCGGCTTTGCCTGACGCTGTCGTTGCCGGACGATGAGGTGGTGCCTATTGCCTGCGCCGGTTGGGATGCCCATCTGGAAATGCTGATGGCAGCACTGGAGGGCATCAGCATTCACTTTCCGGCAGCCCGGTTCCGTGCGGCCCGATCCCATTTTGAAAAGCTGCTGAAAGAGAAAATGGCGGCCTGAAGTCCTGCCGCCGAAAACAGAAAGGCCGGCTCGGTTACGCCCCGAGCCGGCCTTTTCGTATCTGGCACTGGATCAGCCTTCGCGCCCGTCTGGCCGGGGGCTGGCCAGAATGCCGGTGTAACGCACCAGGAACAGGCCATAGGCCAGCATCCACAGCAGGGTGCTGGTGCCAATGCCGGGGTGCCAGGGAATCAGGTTGAAGGCGGTCAATACCCGAATAACCGCAGCGAGCTGGATGGCCACGAACGCCAGGACCATGCCCTTTGGCAGCACCAGCGGGCGGCCGGTGTGGCCCAGTGACACGCGAGCAATCACGCCCAGAATCAGGCAGGCGATGGCGCCGGTACCGGCGGCATGGCTCCAGGCATTGGTTGGCCATCCGGCCACCAAAGAGCCTGCCAGCAGAATCAGTGCAACCGGCACCCAGAGAATGGACAGGTGCAGAATCCAGAGCAAGGGATCTTTGCGCACCAGCCAGCCTTTCCAGTTATACAGGCGCACCAGCATCAACGATGCAGCAACCACCGCAATGACGGCGGTGACGGTTTGCCAGCCCGTCACCAGGGATGCCATCAGCAGGATCATGGAGAACAGTGCCGCCATATCCAGTGCCGGAATCATCCTGACTGCCTCGGCATTGCCGCCACGCTGGCGAAGCCATCCGGCTGAGAACGCAGGGGTAATCCGGCCTCCGATGATGCTGATCAGCGCCATGGCCATGATCAGTGCTCCGTAGCTGAACGCCATATTCAGGCGGGTAACAAAGCCGATCTGCATCAGCCAGAGCAGCCCGAGGACAAGCAGAATCATCAGCTGCCGCTTCTGGCGGGCTTTCCACACTCGCCAGCCGGCATCGATCATCACCAGGGGCAGGAACGCCAGATTTACGCCCTGTACCAGCCAGTCCGGCAGGTTGCCACCAAAGGCCAGCAACAGGCGACCGGCCAGCCAAACGCTCCAGAGACCTGCAAGCAGTGCACCGTGGGTTCGGTTGGTCTGGGTCCAGACGCACACGGCGGTGAGCAGAAAGCCTGCGATGGCGGCAGACAAAAATCCGAACAGCATTTCATGCTGGTGCCAGAACAGGGCGGGCAGGGCCAGTGGCAGTTGAACCACGCCGGTGACTTCCAGGACCCATACCGGGATGGCAACAATGGCCAGTACCGTCATGGAAAGGAAAAAAATCCGGAAAGGATAGGAAAAGAGTTGGCTGAGGCTGGCAGACGCCCGTTCAGGGGAAGTCGGTATGGCCTGCATAGATGTCTCCCATATACATGTATTCTGGGTATATGTTAAACCTTCGCGCCTGTATTAACCATACCTGCTTGGGGGTAGTTTGCGTACAATGGCCGCAACCCGTTTGTTAACAAAGGAACTTCCATGACGTCGTACATTATCCTGAAGCACCTGCACATGACCACCGCCTACCTAACCATCACGCTGTTTGCCCTGCGGCTACTGCTTGATGCGGTCGGGCGACCAGGCTGGCGCCAGACGCCGCTACGGTTCATTCCCCACATCAATGACACCATCCTTCTGGTCGCGGCCATTGCGCTGGTGTTTGTGGCCGGTTATGCCTCTGCCATGCCCGGTTGGCTGATCACCAAGATCGTGTTGTTGTTCGGTTACATCATTGCCGGGGTGTTTGCGCTGAAAACCACTGTGGGCAAGCCCGCACGCATTGTGGCGGCGGTACTTGCCCTGGTGCAGGTGACGGCTATTTTCCATCTGGCCATGGCCAAGCCATTCTGAATCAGCGTTTCTCGCTGACCTGCTTCGTCAGTTCCTGCAGCTGTTCCTGTACAGCCCGGAGCTGACGGGCAATCTCATCCCGCTCATCGTGGGCCTTCTGGGCCTGTTTGGCGTTCTGCTCCTCGCTCATTACCTCCAGTATCGCCCCGATCATCATGTTCAGGAACACAAAGGCCGTCAGGAAGATAAAGGTCAGGTAGTACAACCAGCTCATGGGATAGTCTTCCATGGTGGCATACATCACGTCGGTCCAGTCCTCAAAGGTGGCAACCCGGAACAGTGTGAGCATGGCGATGGCGACATCGCCCCAGAGTGTTTCGTCAACGCTGGCGAAGAACATGGAGCCCATGGCAGCGTAGATGTAGAAGATGATGAACATCAGCAGGGCAATGTAGCCCATGCGCGGAATAGCTTTCAGTAACGAGTTGATCAGAAAGCGCAGCTCGGGCACCACTGATACCAGTCGAAGCACCCGGAATACGCGCAGTAACCGGCCCAGCAATACCGCCTCGGAATTGTCCAGAGGGATCAGGCTGCCGATCACCACGATGGTGTCGAACAGGTTCCAGCCATCCATGAGAAAGCGGCGTTTGAGTGGGCAGGCGGCGAACCGGAACAGGATTTCCACCAGAAAGAACAGGGTGATGGCGTTGTCCATCACCGACAGGCTCTGTTCCACCAATGGTGGCAGATCATAGGTTTTGGCGCCGATGGTCAGGGCAGACAGAATGATGATGGCGATAACAACAGTCTGGAACACCTTGCTCGATTCAATGCGCTTGAGCTGGGCAAAGCTGCTGGCGGGATTCATGTCCATGGACATCTCGACGGCTCCGGGAGAATTGAAACGCGGCAATTCTAAAGCTACGGAGCCGGTGGTGGTAGGCCTGTGATCTGAGTTTAATCGACCAGGTGGAGGATTTGCTGCCACTCGGCATCGCTGACCGGCATGACCGAGAGTCGGCTGCCTCTGCGTACCAGAGCCAGTTCACTGAGCTCTGGCATGGCTTTGAGTGAGTCCAGGGGGATCAACGCCGGCAATTTCCGTTCAAACTGCAGGTCGACCGCTTGCCAGCGAGGTTTTTCTGCGGTGCTTTTCGGGTCGTAGTAGGGAGACTCCGGGTTGAACTGGCTTGGGTCCGGGTAGGCGGATTTCACTACGCGAACAATACCGGCAATGCCTATGCGCTTGCAGCTGGAGTGATAGATAAAGACGAGATCTCCCTCCTGCATCTGCGCCAGGAAGTTGCGGGCCTGGTAATTGCGCACACCATCCCAGGGAATAACACCCTCAGGCTGACGGGCAAAATCATCAATGCCGCATTCAGAGGGTTCGGTTTTAACCAGCCATTTTGCCACCAGCGGGACTCCACTCGATCATTGTCGGGCCAGTATACAAAAAAGCCCCGCAGGCGGGGCATAAAGCACGAAACGGTGGCCGGGGCATTTACCCGTGTTGGTCGGAGTTCCGCATGGCGGCATCTGCTACCGGATGACGGTTCATGGGATAGAACAGCTGCGGGGAGGCCAGTTCCGGCAGATCGGTCTGCTCGGTCTGGGCCGCCCATTCCACCCGTTCCGCTTTGCGGATGGCGTAGTGCATCCAGGCCAGGGCTGCTGCCACAATGGCGAACATCAGCATGAAGCAGCTTTGCCAGATGCCGGTTATGTCGTTCAGCACACCAAAGGTGAGTGGCAGGATGAAACCACCGATGCCCCCGATCATTCCTACCACGCCGCCGACGGCCCCCACATGCATCGGGTAGTACACCGGAATGTGTTTGTAGACGGCCGCCTTACCGAGCGACATGAAAAAACCGAGGATAAAGGTGAGCACCACGAACATGGGCAGGCTCATGGCCAGCGTGAAATTGATATCTCCCTCGATGCCATGCACCACATAGCGGGTGGGCGGATAACTGAGTAGGAAGGTACAGACTACCGAGGCAATGAATGTCCAGTACATCACTCGTCGGGCGCCGAAGCGGTCCGACAGCCAGCCCCCGAGGACGCGGAACAGGGATGCCGGGATGGTATAGAGCGCGGCGATCATGCCGGCGGTTTTGATGTCCAGGCCATAAACGCCGATCAGGTAATGGGGAAGCCAGAGCGCCAGGGCAACAAAGGCGCCGAACACAAAAAAATAGTACAGGGCAAAGCGCCACACCCGAAGTTCCCGGAGCGGTGCCATCTGTTCGGCAAACGATTTCTGTTCGGCGCTGCGGCGTTGTTCGGCCAGCGGGTCGGTTTTTGCCAGTAACAGGAAGGCAATGCCCATGATGGCCAGCACCGTGGCGTATATCTGCGCGGTTTTCTCCCAGCCGAAGGCCACCAACAGAAACGGGGCGCCGAAGTTGGTCACGGCAGAACCGACGTTGCCGGCGCCGAAAATCCCCAGTGCGGTGCCCTGTTTAGCCGGTTCAAACCAGGCTGCGGTATAGGCCACCCCGACTATGAAAGCGCCGCCCGCCAGGCCCACTCCGAGGGCCCCGACCAGCATCATGGCGTAGGTCGTAGCAAAGGTCAGCAGGTAAACACAGGCCGCGGTGGTCAGCATCAGGATGCCGAACACCCAGCGCCCGCCATAACGGTCGGTCCAGATGCCCAGGAATAAACGGCTGATGGAGCCGGTAAGAATCGGCGTGGCCATCAGCAATCCCAGCTGGGTGTCGGACAGCGCCAGCTCTTCACTGATGCGAATGCCGATGATGGAAAAGATGGTCCAGACGGCAAAACACAGGGTGAAGGCGAAGGTCGAAAGGCCCAGCGCCCGATATTGCTGAGCTTTGGCGGGCATGCTCGTCATGGTCTCTCCTGGCCGGAAAATACTCCTCTGAAACCATACCAAAAAGCCGAATTTTCGGGCCGGCGCATTGGAGGTACCTCCTGCTGGGTGCAAAGGGGGTAGGTCAATGGTCACTATCCCGGGAAAGGTGATATTCCGGGGCTTTCTCTGGTGGGGTACGTGGGTTCAGGCTTGATCAAGATCAATTATGGCGGCTGGGTGCTATGGGGTAATGCTGACCGATATCAACTCGAATGCCTCCGTCTTGGGGGTGTGATACCGGGAGAGCCACATGAACATCATGATTGCCTACGACGGTTCCCGAAACGCGAAACTGGCGCTGGCCCAGACCATCACCATGTTTCGGCGGCTGGAGCCAAAAATCACGCTGGTTGCGGTGGCAGAAAACCCACGCGACATCACCTCCGGCAATGAAGACCTGTTTCAGGAAGAAGTTGGCGAGCTGAAACAGCATCTGAAAGAAGCTCTGGAACTGTGCGAAAGCGAGCAGGTGAGTGCCGAGAGCCTGATGCTGGAAGGCGACGCCCGCAAGAGCCTGCTGTTCGCCGCCGAGAAAAAGGTACGGCCAGACATGCTGGTCATCGCCCGCCACAGTCATGAGCCTGACGGCGGCTTCATTGCCCGATCATTGACCTATTTCGTGGACGAACTGGATTACATGACGTTTGGCAGCGTCAGCTCCTTCCTGGCTCGCCGGATCCAGTGCCCACTTCTGATTCTGCCCAGCCTTTGATGGCCGGGATTACCTGTTTCCATTGTCTTAGCCCCGGGAGGCTGAAATGAAAGTCGCTGACGTATTCCGCGTCCGCAATCCTGAAATCAGGGCACTACACCTGACCTGGATTGCCTTCTTTATTACATTCTATGTCTGGTTCAACATGGCGCCACTGGCGTCCAGCATGCTCAAAAGCGTGGACTGGCTGACCAAGGACGACCTGCGCCTGTTTGCCATCTGTAACGTGGCGCTGACGATTCCCGCCCGCATTATCGTGGGTATGGCGCTGGACCGCTTCGGTCCACGTAGGGTGTTTTCGGTGTTGATGGTGGTGATGGCCATACCGGCGCTGGTGTTTGCTTTTGGTAACACCATGGCTCAGTTGCTGGTCAGCCGCCTGGTACTGAGCTCCATTGGTGCCAGCTTTGTGGTTGGTATTCATATGACGGCCATGTGGTTCAAACCCAAGGACATTGGCTTTGCAGAAGGCTTTTATGCGGGCTGGGGCAACTTTGGTTCTGCGGCGGCTGCCATGTCACTGCCGACCATTGCCATTACCATGTACGGCGGTGAAGACGGCTGGCGCTGGGCCATCGCCCAGAGTGCCATCGTGATGGCGGCCTACGGCGTCTACTACTGGTTCGCGATTACCGACGGCCCTGCTGGTACCGTGCATCGTAAACCCCGTAAGGCCGTGGCACTGGAAGTCAGCACCTGGGGTGATATGGTCAAGCTGATCCTGTGGACCATTCCTTTGGTCGGGGTATTGGCTATTCTGGTGTGGCGTATCCAGAACATGGGGTACCTGTCTGCCACCGGGGCTGCTATCTGTTACGCGGTGATCTTCGCCATTGTCTGCTATCAGATTGTTCAGATACTGCGGGTAAACGTCCCCATCCTGAAGAAAGGCGTGCCTGAGGACGACAAATACCCGTTCAACAGTGTGGCTGCCCTGAACAGCACCTACTTCGCTAACTTTGGCGCGGAACTCGCTGTGGTCTCCATGCTGCCAATGTTCTTCGAAGAGACCTGGAGTCTGAGCGCAACGGCAGCCGGGCTGATTGCGGCATCTTTCGCCTTCGTGAACCTGATGGCCCGTCCGATGGGCGGCCTGGTATCTGACCGCATGGGGAACCGCCGTTTCGTGATGCTCAGCTACATGTTCGGTATTGCGGTAGGATTCGGTCTTATGGGGCTACTGAATTCCAACTGGCCGTTGATTGTGGCAGTGGCGATCACTGTGTTCACGTCCTTCTTCGTACAGGGTGCAGAAGGCGCCACCTTTGGCATCATCCCCTCTATCAAGCGTCGCCTGACCGGCCAGATATCTGGTATGGCTGGTGCCTATGGCAACGTCGGTGCGGTGGTCTACCTGACCATCTTCACTTTTGTCACCCCGACCCAGTTCTTCTTCATCATCGCCGCTGGAGCCTTTGTTAGCTGGATACTGTGCATTATGTGGCTGAAGGAACCCGAGAGCGGCTTCTCTGAGGAATACCACGTGTCTTCTGTCGATCTGCAGATCGAAGAAGAGGAGCGCCACCGGTTGGCGGGCCAGACAGCACGGTAAAAACGTTCCCTTTACAACGGGAGCTGTGACAACCCGCCGCGGAGCAATCCCGGCGGGTTTTTTGTATGCTCGGAGGAAAGTGGTCGCAACAGGAGAGAGGTCATGGGGTTCTGGGAACGCTGGTCCGGGCTGATGGGGGCGATGTTGGCGCTGGCCCTGTTACTCGGATTCTGGCAGCTCCTGGGCGAAGGCGAGGATCTGGAAGCCCGTGATAGCAGGGGTAGAACTCCCCTGATTGTGGCGGCGGAAGAGGGCGAGACTGACCGGGTTGCCGAGCTGGTCGAGCGTGGGGCCCGGGTTGACGCAGGGGACGACTGCAAGTGGACGGCCATGATGAGGGCTGCCTCCCGTGGTCATACGGATATTCTTGCCTTCTTGCTGGATCATGGCGCGGATATAAACCATACGGAAAAAACCGGCTATACGGCTCTGATGGGGGCGGTGATTGCCAGCCGTCCGGAGGCTGTACGCCTGCTACTGACCAGAGGTGCCGATCCTGACATCCGGGAATACGAAAACGGGCAGACTGCGCTGATGATGGCTGTGCGCAACCGCAATCCGGAACTGGTTCGGTTGCTGCTCTCTGCCGGGGCAGATCCGGAGCTGGTTAATAAATCGGGCAAGAGCGCCAGGGATCTGGCGCTGGAGGCAAGTGCCGGGGAGGGGGAGCCCATGCAGCAGGTGCTCACTGCTCTGGGTTGTGAGCCCGAAGCCGCGGAGAAACGCTGATCATTGGTCGTTCCCTGCCGCCATAAAAAAGCCGGCCCTTGTGGGGCCGGCGAGCAGAGGTCTAACGCTTGGATTCTTGCTGTTACGGATTCTTGATGTAGGCGTTCTTGCGCAGGTAGAACCACCAGTTAACCACCAGACACACCGCATAGAACACTGCGAACCCGTACATGGCCACTTCTGGCGTGCCGGCCTGGATCTCCTGGCCCATCACGCGAGGGGCGATGAAGGCGCCGTAAGCGGCGATTGCTGAGGTCCAGCCCAGTACCGGGCCCTTCTGCTGCTGGTTGAAGATAAAACCAATGCTGCGGAAGGTGGAGCCATTGCCAATACCGCTGGCGGCGAACATCACAATGAACAGGATCAGGAACAGGGCAAAATAGCTGTTCGGATCAGTTGAGTTGTAGGCCAGCATCATCACGTAGCCGGTGGCGACCGAAGCGACAACCATCACCACCGAGATGATCTGGGTAACGATGGAACCGCCCATCTTGTCGGAAATCCAGCCGCCGACCGGACGAATCAGGGCGCCAACGAACGGCCCCATCCAGGCCCAGGTCAGAGCGCTGGGCGCCTCCGGATTGACTACACGAGTCATGGTACCGTCGGCGCCTACTTCCATCATGTTGCCGAAGATGACGCTGATGGACAGCGGCAGGGCGGCAGAAAAGCCGATGAAAGAACCGAAAGTCAGAATGTAAAGCACGGTCATGGACCAGGTGTGCTTGTTGCTGAAAATGGCAAACTGGTTCTTGATGTTGGGCTTGATGTCACCGGGGATCAGTCTGAGCAGCACCACGGTCAGCACAATGGTGATGGGCAGGGCCAGCCACATATTCATGACTGACAGGGCCCAGACGCCGGCAATAGAGGTCAGCAGGCCAACGCCATAGAGACCAAGAATCTTACCGAAGGCAGATATCGGGCTGCCGGGATTTGGAGTCACCACCTTGAGGTTGTTCATGCCGAACCAGCCCGCGAAGGCCAGCGGAATCAGAAAGACCAGCCAGATGAAGCCGGCGTTCTGGATCCAGGTGTCGGTGCCGGCCTCAATACGGCCGATCAGGGTGCCGCTGGGGCTTTGCAGTTGCATGGGGTCACCGGCAAGAGCGCCGAACACGCCGACGGTCATTACCAGTGGAATCAGAATTTGCATGGTGGTCACGCCGAAGTTACCCAGGCCGGCGTTCATGCCCAGACCGTAACCCTGTTTGCTCTTCGGATAGAATGCACTGATGTTGCTCATGGAGCAGGCAAAGTTACCGCCGCCAATACCGGACAGCAGTGCCAGCGCCTGGAACACGATGAACGGTGTATCCGGGTTCATCAGGGCGACACCGGTGCCTAAGGCCGGGATCATCAGCAAGGCCGTGGTCAGAAAAACGGTGTTGCGACCGCCGGCAATCTTGATCATGAACGAGGCCGGAATTCGCAGGGTGGCGCCAGACAAACCGGCAATGGCAGTCAGCGTGAACAGCTGTTCAACGGTGAAAGAAAAACCCAGGTTTTTCATCTGGGTGGTGATCATTCCCCACATCAGCCAGATGGCGAATCCCATCAGCAGGCTGGGGATGGAAATCCACAGGTTGCGGGAGGCGACTTTCTTGCCCTCCCGCTCCCAGAACTCCTCACTTTCGACATCCCAGTGTTCAATGTCAGCGTTGGTTTTTGCCATGGTTAAGCTCCTCGTTTCTTTGACCCGGAGCCACCGGAATCAGTGGCTGTCACGGCGTTGGAGTCATTTTGCAAACGAGGTGGGTATTTCATTCCTGATAAATATCAAGGAAGGTTGTCAGCAAGGTGATCTCGCAATCCGGCTTTCTTTTCGAAAGGCGCGGCCTGCTTTAAAGTCCTTTTAAAACATAAGTTTATGTTGGTGGTATGCCGTAGGTAGTAGTTGCTTTTCGAGTTGGCGCAGTAGAGGTAGCCAATCATTTCCGGTGGCTATGGCGGGCCGTGCCGGGTTTTTGCGCAAGCGGATATAGGGCCATGACCTGACCGGCGACGCCTGCAAAGGTCAGAGCCCAGCAGCCGGAAGAGAACCATAGAAGTTCAGGTTGGGAGTAGGGCGTGGCCCCCGCCAGGTAGCGGCTTATGGTGGCGGCTGCCACCAGTATCGCGATGGCGGTAACCTGCCATGCTGGCGGAAATGTCCGGCGTGCCCGCTGCCAGGCCAGTCGAAGCATCACGCTCCCCGAGAGTGTCCCCAGCGCTCCGACAACAATCAGGTGCAGCGCGGGAAGAACCGGCCGTTCGGTCAGCAGGTGAGTGCCTGCGAACGCCGAGCCGATGGCCAGCCACAGATAGCCAAGGGCCAGCACCAGCAGGTCGGGCCGGTTACTGCAGTGCCAGAGCTTCCAGCGGACAATCCGGGTAACGACAAGTGCGCTGGCGGCGAGAAGAAGAGCGCCGGCCAGTTGTTCGGTGGCACTGAACAGCATCAATGCCATGGCGATCGGCAGGACGACCAGCAGCGCTCCTTCTATGTGGGGTTGTACCCGAGCTTCCAGGGGGACGCCCCGTTTCTCCAGAGACCCGGCCACGGCCGGTACAATAATCCTTCCGCCCATAAACGTCATCAGTAGTAGCAGGCCCAGGATGGTGGTTTGTAGCAGTCGGCGGGTGTCCGGCAACGGCAGGCCGGTTTCTGTCAGAAAGTAGATCAAAGCCATCAGGCATAGTACGAGAATCAGCGGGCCGGCAATTTTGTTGCGCCATTTCTTGGCCGCCTGAAACCGCGGCACTACGTGCCATGCCAGCAGCAATGCAAAAGCCGGGCTGAGTAACTGTGCGAAGAGCGTTTCGGGTGCCAGCAGCCAGGCAAGCCGGGCCGCTAACCAGAGCCCAAAGAGCAGAACGAGGGCGCGTCGGGGTTGCGGCCCCAGTGTGTAACCGGCGATCAATGCCAGTGCGAAACCAAAAATCAGCTCATGGCCATGGCCAGCACCAATCAGCCCCGGGGGCCACCCATAGCCGGATAGCGCTGCGTAGATGGACAATGGAACCACAGTAGCGGCCCAGAGTGAGGCCGCCGGGAAAAACAGCCAAAAGCTGTGCATATTGGGTTGTGTTGAGCGTGCCACAATGTCATCCGGAGTAATGAGTCGACTGAGGCGGAGTGTCAACGTTGGACGGGTTGTGGTCAATGCTTTGCTAACGGCGCGTGACGGCCGCGCCCTCAGACGGAGTGAGGAAGAACCCCGTAATAGATAGCGCTGAAATGGCAGGCACTACCGCCAATGACGAACAGGTGCCACACCGCGTGCATGTAAGGGATGCGATCGGCGAGGTAAAAGGCCACACCGGCGGTATAGACAATGCCGCCAGCGATGGTCAGTTGCAGAGCCGTCTCACTGAGGTTGGCCACCAGGTCGGATGACGCGAAGGTGATCAGCCAGCCCATCGCGATGTAGATGCCTACCCGTGCCAGCTTGAAGCGGTTTTTGAAGATCACCTTCAGTACCACGCCGGTCAGCGCCAGGGACCAGATGACGGCAAACAGGGTCCAGCCGGTGGTGCCACGCATGTTGATCAGCAGAAAGGGTGTGTAGGTACCGGCAATCAGCAGGAAAATGGCGCAGTGATCCAGGGTCTTGAAGGCCGTTTTCAGGCGCGGATGGCGGGCGCCGTGGTAGAGCGCGGACGCCATGTACAACAGAATCAGTGAGGCACCGAATACGCTGAAACTGACAATCTTCCAGACATCCCCCAGTTGGCTGGCGCCTGCGATCAGGGCGACCGTCCCTACCACACTCAGCAGGGCTCCAATACCGTGGGTGGCGCTGTTAATCCACTCTTCTATCCTGTGATGAACGGAATCTGGCTGGCTGTGCGTCATGGTTTGGATAATTGCCTTATGGGGAAATTGCGATTCAACGAAAGTATAGGGTATTTCAGCGTACAAGTGTACGCAAATCGTGGCCCATGAACATTCTGTGACTTCGTTCAGAAAAACTGAAAGACCTGCCGGAAAACTTCCGTTTTTGTCTTGCCGACAGAGCAGTTAGGCTTTGAATCATTGAACGCACACACAGGAGATTGTTGCGATGGCGAAAATTCTTGTTCTTTATTACTCCATGTACGGTCACATCGAGACCATGGCCAATACCGTGGCCGAAGGCGCTCGCGGTGTGAATGGGGCCGATGTTGTTGTCAAGCGTGTTCCGGAGACCATGGCCGATGAAGCCTTTTTGAATGCCGGTGGCAAGGCCGATCAGGGTGCCCCGGTGGCGGACCCGAAAGAACTGGCAGACTACGACGCCATTATCTTCGGTACCCCGACACGCTTCGGCAACATGGCCGGCCAGATGCGTACGTTCCTGGACCAGACCGGTGGCCTCTGGGCTGAGGGCAAGCTCCATGGCAAGGTCGGCAGCGTCTTCACCTCCACCGGCACCGGCGGTGGTCAGGAACAGACTATTACCTCCTTCTGGACCACTCTTGCTCATCACGGCATGGTGCTGGTGCCGCTGGGTTACGGCATACCGGAATTCTTCGATATTTCAGAAGTGAACGGCGGCACGCCCTATGGCGCCTCGACCATTGCCGGCGGTGATGGCAGTCGGCAGCCCAGTGAGAAAGAACTGGCCATTGCCCGTTTCCAGGGCAAGCACGTGGCGGAACTGGCGATCAAGCTGCACGGTTAATCGAAGCAGGACCTTAACTCAGGTATTGGCGGCGGACGAAGTTCCGCCGCTTTTTTATGGGTTCTTGCTCTGGTTGGCAAAGGCGGTCTTGAGGCGGGAGAAGGTGGCGGGCACCACACCCAGCCAGGAAGCGAGCTGGTTGTCCGGCACCCGCTTGACCAACTCCGGATATTCCTCCAGCAGCAGCTGGTAGCGTTCCCGGGCCGACATGGTGTGTTTTCGGTATTCCCGCATGCTGGTCAGTTCTGCGATTTCCTCTGTCAGTACCAGGGCAAACTTGTGCCATTGGCCATCGCCGTAGCTTTGAATGGCCGAACGGAACGCCGCAAAATCAGCTACCCACAGGGTGGCAGGCAGAACACTGGTCAGGCATAAGGTATTGCGAACCGTGCGGCTGCGACCAAAGACCGGCCAGATCAGGTCACCCTCTGAAAAGAAATGATGGACGGCGACCTTGCCGGCCGGGGATTCCCGGAACAATCGGAGGATGCCGTACTGAACCAGATAGACATTGCCCCAGGGACGGTCGTGTTTTTCCAGCGGGGTTTCCGGATCAACCCGTTGTTGCTGAAACAGGCTGGCGAGATGACTGAGAAACCGGGCCTCCGGATTGTCCTGGTTTTCGTTCAGGCAGATTCCGAAGGCGTGGCTCAGGCCATTCAGGAGTGCCACTTCGGCGGGTGCGACACTGTAGTGCATCAGATCATCACTGTCGCTACCCAGCAGGCATGGTGCGGAGGCCACGGGCGGCCTGAAACTGCTGTTCATATCTTGACCCCGGCTGCATTAGCTTAGGTCAATTATCCTACCATGAAAGCTACATTCGAAATGACTTAAACCATTAAGCCTATGTTACTCAGTCGATAAGGGTCAGTGGCTGGTGCCTTCCTCGTAGTTGATCTTGTTCCAGACGTTGTACTTGCCGGACGGCTTGTTCATCGGAATGCGTTTTTCCTCTTCCAGGGTGTCTGCGTCATAGACAATGATGGCGCCATCATCATCCCAGATGCTCAGCAGCAGCTTCTCGCCATGGCGGTCGAATTCCACGTGCGCGGCCACTTTTCCCGGCTCCGGCTGAAGCGTTTTGACGATCTCCAGGGTCTGCTTGTCGATAATGTGCACCTTGTCAGCGTTGGGGCCGAAGAACACATCTGCCCAGGCGTAACGGGAATTTTCGTGACTGCGCATGAAAAAACCGGGACCTTCGGTTTTCAGAGTCTTGATCACTTCCCAGGTGTCCATGTCGATAATGGAGATGGCGCCGGCCCGGAAGTGGGGAGTGGCCATGACCCGGCGGCCCTCATACTCCCAGGTAATGCCGGATCCGAGGTGAGGCATGCCAGGCAGCGGTAGTTCGGCGGTGGTTTTACCGGTATCCAGGTCGATTACCACGCCGTGCGTGCCGTCGCGGGCGGCGCCGATCAGGTGCTGGTAGCCCGGGTCGAAGAAGAAGTCGTCCAGCAGGGTGTCGGTGGCCATTCGGCGCACCTTTGCCTCGCGGTTTTCGACGGTGATTTCCCAGGCTTCGGGAATGTCTTTCAGGGCAGCAATAAAGCTGCTTCTGGGTGGTGCGGCGTAGACGGCGCTTACCCGGGAGCTCTCTCCGGTATCGTTTTCAACGGGGATAAAATTCAGCATCTCCAGATTGGCGGCGTCGAACAGCACCATGGAGTGGGGCAGGTAGTTTGCTGCCAGCACATAGTCGCCGTCAGCGGAAACTGCGATGTTGCGCATGTTGATGCCGGCGCGAACTTCGGCCACCACTTTCAGATTGTAGATATCGTATTTGGTAATCCAGCCATCCCGGGAGCCAAAGTACACATAACGGCCGTCAGGGCTGTATTTGGGGCCGCCGTGCAGGGCGAAGCGGCTGGGGAAGCGGTGGATGGGCTCCATTTTGTCGCCATCGAGCAGGGTGACATGGTGGTCGCCGATTTCCACGACCAGGAACAGGTTCATCAGGTCCGCCTCAAACACCGGCTCATCCGGCAGTGAGCCCTGGGGGTGGCTGACTTCCCGGCTGCTGCGGATTTCCGCCTCGCCCCATTTCAGTTCGTGGCTCGGGGGCTGATAGATGAAATCGGTCAGTTCCGCAATCTGCTGATCGTTAAGGATGGTTTTATAGCCCGCCATCTGCGTGGCTGGCCGCCCCTCCCGGATGACCCGTTCGGCCTCGGCTTTTTTCAGCCGGCCCAGGTTCTCCGGCAGCAGCGCAGGGCCCATACCACCGAGTCTGTCCGGGCCGTGGCAGGCCGCGCATTGCTGCAGGTAGAGGGTCTCTGTGTTCTGGCTGCTGGCCTGTTCGGCCAGGGCCGGGCCTGTGATCAGGGCGCCAGCGATCAGCAGGATGGTGTTCAGGCTTGCTCGGGCTTGGTTCAGGTTCACCAGCTACAGCTCCCGGTTGGTCAGATAACGTTTTGCGTTCAGGCGGGCCGTTGGCCGGCGGTGACGGCAGGCTCGGTCAGGGCGCTGTTCCATCCTGCCTGGGCCGGGCGGGCCAGCTTGTCCGCCAGTTGCACCACCTCGCCCACAATAATCAAGGTGGGTGGCTGGAAGTCTTCCCGATCAATGGTGTCTACCAGGTCTTTCAGGGTGGTGACCGTCATGTGTTGCAGTGGTGTGGTGCCGCGTTCCACCAGAGCCACCGGGCAGTTGTCTGAAAGGCCGTGGGCCGTCAGTTCGCGAACAATGGTCGGTGCATTGTGCAGGCCCATGTAGAACACCCGGGTTTGTCCCGGCGCGGCCAGTACCGGCCAGTTCAGTTCCAGAGTCTGGTCGGCCTTGCGGTGACCGGTGACGAAGGTCACGCTCTGGGAATAATCCCGGTGGGTCAGAGGAATGCCGCAGTAAGAGGCGCACCCCGCTGCAGAGGTAATGCCGGGCACCACCTGGAAATCGATGTCATTGTCCACCAGGAACTCAGCTTCTTCTCCGCCGCGGCCAAAAATATATGGATCGCCGCCTTTCAGGCGAACTACCCGCCGCTGTTTCATGGCCAGTTGCACCAGCAGTTCGTTGGTTTCTTCCTGGGGTACGTAGTGGCACCCGCTGGCCTTGCCCACATGAATGCGTTCAGCACGGGGGTTCACCAGTTCCATGATCTGCGGGGAAACCAGGCGATCATAAACAACGGCATCGGCCTGCTGAATCAGCATCAGCGCGCGCAGCGTGAGTAACCCTGGGTCACCCGGCCCGGCACCGACAATAGCAACTTCTCCCGGCCGCAGAGGTTGTTCCGCAAGCTGGAACTCCACCAGGCATTTTTTTCGCGGGTTTGTGGTCATGGCGCGTTCCTTAAAGATTGTGAACCGGGATTTCGATCACCGGAGCGGCGACCCGTCGCGGGGTGTTATCAACTACCCCGATTTCCTCGTTGGTGAGATAGCAGCCCGGATCTTCCTCCCAGAAGTCGCCAGACACGTTGTAAGCCCGTACCCGGGTATTGCCGTTGCAGATATTCAGGTATTTGCAGTCTGCGCAGCGCCCTTTTACCGGGCGCGGATGCTGGCGGAAGCCCTGCATCAGCGGATCGGTGGTTTCCGACCAGATCTTCGAAAACGGGGTTTCCCGCACGTTGCCCAGGTTGTGATCCCACCAGAAGGTGTCCGGATGCACCACGCCGAGGTTGTCTATATTGGAGATATTCACGCCGGAGGAGTTGCCGCCCCAGTTGGTCAGCCGCTGGGTGAGGGCGTCGACCTGGTCCGGGTAATGCTCTTTGGCCCACTCAATCAGAAAGGGACCATCAGCATCGTTGTTGCCGGTGACGTACTCCCGCTCGATACCGCGCTTGAGTTCGTCGTGGCAGTGGTTGAACAGAAGGTTCATGGCATCGCGGGTCATGTCGTACCAGGCATCCCGCTTCTTGTTGCGGCCGCCCCGGCCGGAGTAGTTCAGGTGAGACAGGTAGAACTTGTCGATCTGGTGCTCGTCCAGCATCTCCAGCATGGCCGGCAGTTCCGGGTAGTTATCCTGGGTCAGGGTGAAGCGCAGGCCCACTTTGATGCCGGCTTGCTTGCACAGGGCTACGGCGTGCATGGACTCTTTGAAGGCGCCTTTTTTCTGGCGGAATTCATCGTGGGTGGTTTCCAGGCCGTCGATACTGATGCCTACGTAGTCGTAGCCCACCTCGGCGATTTTGCTGATGTTGTCTTCGGTAATCAGGGTGCCATTGGTGGACAGGCCCACGTAGAAGCCCATAGCTTTAGCCCGGTGGGAAATATCAAAGATGTCGGGTCGCATCAGGGGTTCGCCGCCGGAGAGGATGAGTACCGGTACGCCGAAGGCTTTCAGGTCGTCCATCACCTTGTAGACTTCCTGGGTGGTGAGTTCGCCCTTGAAGTCGATGTCCGCTGAAATCGAATAGCAGTGCTTGCAGGTGAGGTTGCAACGGCGGATCAGGTTCCAGATTACCACCGGGCCGCTGGGCTTGGGGACCGGGCGCACCGGTACCGGGTTCATCAGGCTCTTGATGTAGCGGGTCATGCGAAACATAGTTTTTCTCTCTCATCGGGAGTGGCTTTCTTGCCTCTCCGGGCGGGCCTTTACCGGCTCTCTGCCCTTCTAACTATCCCCCTGCGGGCGCTGGGTATCCATACCTTTGATGGAGTACTTCAGGAGGTACGTGCTACTGCCTATCTGTTTGTTTTTTCAGTCGTAATCCTGTTTTTTTCAGGATGGCGGAACTGTACAGGATGGTGTGTCCGGTGCAGGCGTCGCCGAGTACCTCGCGGATTTGGGCTGCCTTGTGCTCGACTTCCTCGCGGCTGATCCCATGCACCATGGCAAAGAGGTTGAAGCTCCAGTAGGGCAGGTGTCTTGGTCGGCGGTAGCAGTGGCTGACAAAGGGCAGGCAGCCGACTTTCTCGCCGAGTTCGGCGATTGCATCATCCCGGACATCCCATACGGTCATGCCATTGAACCGGTACCCGAGTTTGTAGTGATCCGGTACCGCCGCGACTCTCCGGATGACCCCGGCTTCCTGCATTCGTTGAAAACGTGACAGCACCTCGTCTGCGGGCATGTCGAGCTGTTTTCCCAGTTCGGCCCAAGGGTCGGAAACCAGCGGTAATCCGGATTGGGTGGCAACGATGAGTTCACGATCCCGGTTACTCAGCACCGGGTCAGACTTCAAAGTGAAGGTGGACATGGAACTCCTGCTCCTTGGGCATGTTGTAGACCGGGTAGCCCGTAAGTAACTCAATCCGCTTGATGGTTTCGTCAATGCCTTCCGGTGTTTCCGTGGCCAGAACAAACCACATGTTCAACTCATGCTCGCGGCGGTAGTTGTGGGCTACCTCGGGGAAGCTGTTCACCTGCTCGGTCACATTGGCGAAATCTTCATCCGGAATGCGCATGGCCGCGAGCGTCAGGCCGCCGCCCATTTCGCCAGCATGAAACATGGGGCCAAAACGAGTCAGGGTCCCGTTGTCCAGCAATGCCTGGAGGTGCTTCAGCAGAGTTACTTCTGATACACCCAATTCATCGGCCACGTCTTTGTAGGGGGTTCGCGTAAGTGGCAGGCCGTATTGCAGGCGGTTGATGATGGCACGCTCCAGGGGCGTGAATTCGGGTAGTACAGGCATGTGGTCTGATGGCTTTGAACGCTCAGCAATTGCTGACATAACGGCCTCCGCGCTGCAGGTAGGCTTTGTTGCTGAACAGGATGGCGTGATCCACATTGCTCAACTCGTGTTGCTCAATCAGACCAGCGAGCTGATTCAGAACCCGTTCGCGACTGACGCCGTGAATCATGCAGAACAGGTTGTAGGGCCAGTCTGGCAAGCGTCTTGGGCGCTGGTAACAGAGGGTGACACAAGCGGCGGCTGCCATGGCATTGCCGAGCGTCGAAACCCGATCGTCCGGTACGTTCCAGACCACCATGGCGTTAGCCCGATAGCCCAGGGTGCGATGCTTGACTACCAGTCCCAGGCGTTTGATCAGGCCCTGCTGCTGCCACTGGCTGACAGCGTTCATAACCTGTTGTTCGGACAGCCCGGTGCGCTCGGCCAGGGTCTGATAGGGGCGAGGTGTCAGGGGGAGGCCGTTTTCCAGCTGCTCGCGTAACCTCAGCAGGCCCCAGGCACTCATGGATTCGGTATCAAACAGATAGCTGTAGTTCGGGCCGGTGGCTGGCAGGTTCATGGTAATGCCTCCCAGTCGATGTCAAAGCCCAGATCGATATGGTAACCCTCGACCATTGGCAGTCTCAGCATCGGCAGCTTCAACTGGTGTTCCAGCTCGTCCAGCCGTTCCTCCAGAGTGTCTTCATCCGGAGCGGTCATCACGAACCAGAGGTTGTAGGTGTGCTCCCGGGCGTAGTTATGATTCACGCCCGGGGCACGGTTGATCCGGGCCGCCACCAGATCCATCTGTTCTTCTGGCGCGGCCACGGCAGCCAGCAGGCTGGCGCCCGCCTGACTGTGTTCAAACACCGGGCCGACCCGGCTGAGCACCTGCTGTTCCTGCAGGGCAGACAGTCTCTGGATAACCTCTTCCTCGGTCAGGCCCAGTGTCCGGGCCATTTCCTCGTAGGGGCGTTCGCAGACCGGCAGGTTACGCTGGTAACTGTCGATCAGTTGTCTGTCTGCCGCATCCAGTCTCATCAGGTTGCTCCTCCGGGCCGGGGCCGGGATCAGTACACGTCGTGCTGGGTGTTGTAAGTGTTGAACTTACCGGTCGGGGTGACCATGTAGTCGCCCTTGATCACCTTCTTCAGCTTGCGTGTCTTGTCGTCGACTACAACAATGGCGGATTTCTTGTCCTGGGTGTTCCAGACAGAGAACCACACTTCATCGCCCGCCTTGTTGTATTCCGGCTGTACCACACGCTTGGGACCTTCGCCCAGCTCTGCCCAGTCGGCAATCGGCAGCACGTCATAGCCGGCATCAAAGTTGTTGATGTCGAAGACGGCTACGCTCTGGCTTACGGCTTCCGCCGGGTTCAGGGCGGTGTCTACCCACAGGTTCTTGGACTTCGGATGGGTCTTCACGAACAGTGAGCCACCACCCTGGCCATCCACCGTGCGAACCACCTTCCAGGCTTTGTCTGGATGGCCTTCCGGGTCGGTACCGATCATCTGGATGGTCTGATCACCCAGGTGAGAGGTCGCCCAGACCGGACCATGCTCGGGGTCAACAAAGTTGGCGCCACGTCCCGGATGCGGAATCTTGCCAACATCAACAATCGCCTCCAGGTTACGATCCTGAGCATCCACAACCGCAATCTTGTTGGAGTTGTTGGCCGCCGTCAGGAAGTAACGCATGCTGGCATCCCAGCCGCCATCGTGCAGGTATTCCGCTGCATCAATGGAGGTGATGTTCATGTTCTCCATGTCTTCGTAGTTCACCAGCATGATCTTGCCGGTTTCTTTCACGTTGACGATGAATTCCGGGTGGGCGTGGGAGGCGACAATGGCAGCTACCCGTGGCTCAGGATGGTATTCCTGGGTGCTCACGGTCATGCCCCGGGTGCTCACAATCTTCTTGGGCTCCAGAGTGTCGCCGTCCATGATCACGAACTGCGGTGGCCAGTAGGTGCCGGCAATGGCGAGCTTGTCTTCCCAGCCCTTGTACTTGGAGGTTTCGACAGAGCGTGCTTCCATGCCGACCTTGATC
Organism: Marinobacter sp. LM1; assembly: GCF_042763285.1. Classification (NCBI taxonomy): domain Bacteria; kingdom Pseudomonadati; phylum Pseudomonadota; class Gammaproteobacteria; order Pseudomonadales; family Marinobacteraceae; genus Marinobacter; species Marinobacter sp. LM1. The sequence goes on along the minus strand of NZ_CP114373.1, from coordinate 3,421,513 downwards.
TTGGCGACGGTCTGCGGTTCTTCCATCCACAGATCGATCATGTTGATCAGGGCGTCACGACCGATAACCAACACGTAGCGGCCGGAGGCAGACATCCGGGAGATGTGCACTGCGTAGCCGGTATCGATGATCTTCACGACTTCCTTGGAATCACCGTCGATCAGGGCGATCTGGCCGGCATCACGCAGGGTGACGCTGAAGATGTTTTCCAGATCCAGGTCGTTCATTTGCTTGGTCGGCCGGTCTTCCGGCGGAACGATCACTTCCCAGGTTTCCTTCATGTCAGCCAGGCTGAATTCGGGAGGCATGGGAGGCTCGTGCATGATGTACTTGGCCATCAGTTCCACGGTTTCTTCATCGAAGTCACCGGACGTCAGCCAGTTCGGCATGCCGGCCGGGGAGCCGTAACTGATAAACGCCTTGAGGTAGTCGATACCGCGCTCCTGGGTGATGTCCGGAGTCAGCGGTTTACCAGTGGCGCCTTTACGCAGTACGCCGTGACAGCCGGCGCAGCGCTGGAAGTAGATCTGCTTCGCTTTCTCGAATTCTGCATCGGTCAGATCCGGCGCACCTGGGGAGCGAACAATTTTGGCAGATTCCGCATCTACTGCACTGGGGGTGCCTTCATAGGCCATGGTGGACTTGTCAGGATCTTTCGGGGCTGCCTGTGCGTTCATTACGCCCAACGACGTAATGGCCACGGCCAGTGCCAGCGGCTTGATCATCAGTTTGGTTACTCTCATCAGGTTCTCTCCTTGGGGTTCAAGAGTACTCCTAGGTTTCTCTTGTTATGGCTTATGAACCTTGATTAATGTCAGAAAGATGCTGGTTTTCAAGAGAGTACCTCGCAGGTGGTAGATGGCGTATGCCTAAAGATCACTGGATACCTGCCACAAATTTAATCAATATCAAGGCCATGAAATTGTTGGGATTGCAGCATGACTGTGATCCTTCAGGAGAGCGCTGATGAAACGGTCCGCACTGGGCGTTTGCTGGCAAGTGAGTGTATTGGCTACCGCCCTGATGCTGACGGCAGGCGCTGTTGCCGGGGCACCGGAAACCGAGGATGAGTTGGCCAATTTTGTCATTCAGGATTGTGGCTCTTGCCATGGCCTGAAACTGAAAGGCGGCCTTGGCCCGCCCTTACGGCCTGAGGATATCGAATCCCTGCCAGAGGCAGCTATTGCAGCCATCATTCGGGAGGGCGTTCCCGGTACGGCGATGCCACCCTGGAAAGCCCTGCTGACCGACCAGGAAATTGCCTGGATCAGCGAGCAGCTGAAATCCGGCGCCCTGATTGCCCCCGAAACCGATTCTTCCCGAAGCCGATAACCGAAGGACTCACGATGAAACGTCTGTTTGCACCGATTGCACTGACCATCGCCGCCACCGTGATCACCGGCTGCCAATCCCTGTCGGTGCCGGAGCCTGTTGAGCTTCGCGGCACAGGTGACCTGGGTTTGATCATAGAGCGGGCCACCGGCTCAGTATTGGTGGTGGACCACTCCGAACATGAAATCCTGGGCCGGGTAGAAGGCCTGGGCGATTTGTCTCACGCCTCAGTGGTGTACTCGCGGGATGCCCGCTACGGCTATGTGTTTGGTCGTGATGGCGGGCTCACCAAAGTCGACCTGCTCACCCGTACGGTGATCGATCGGATCATTCAGTCCGGCAACAGTATCGGTGGAGCCATTTCCCAGGATGGTCGTTACGTGGCGGTGTCCAACTACGAGCCCGGCGGCGTGAACATTTTCGACAGTGAGACCCTGGATACCGTGGTGGAAATTCCCGCGTACTATACCAACGCCCAGGGCGTGCAGGATCAGTCCAAGACCGTGGGCCTGGTGGATGCCCCGGGCAACCAGTTTGTGTTCAGCCTGTTCGAGGCCGGTGAAATCTGGACCGTGGATATGCACAGCAATCCGCCGGGCGTGACTCGCCATGAGGCTGGTAAAGAGCCCTACGACGCGCTGATCACCCCCGATGGCCGCTTCTATATTGCCGGCCTGTTCGGCGAAGACGGCTTGTCGATGATGGATCTGTGGGAGCCGAAACAGGGCGCGCAGACCATCCTGCCGGATTACGGCAAGGGCGAGCAGCGCCTGCCGGTCTACAAGATGCCGCACCTGGAAGGCTGGGCCATCGCCGACGGTTATGCCTTTGTGCCGGCGGTCGGTCGCCATGAGGTTCTGGTCGCCGATATGGAAGACTGGAGCATGGTGCAGCGCATTCCGGTGCAGGGCCAGCCGGTGTTTGTCATGGCCAGCCCGGACAACCGCCAGATCTGGGTCAGCTTTGCGCACCCGAAGAACGACGTGGTGCAGGTGATTGATTCCCGCACCCGGGAAATCATCCGTACCCTGGAGCCCGGCAAGTCCGTTCTGCACATGGAATTCACCCCGCGCGGTGAGGAAGTGTGGGTATCTTCCCGGGACAGTGATCGGGTGACCGTCTATAACACCCGAACCCTGGAAGAAGTGGCAACCCTGCCGGCACAAAAGCCGTCTGGCATCTTCTTCACCAACCGGGCGCACCAGCTGGGCTTGTGAGATGAGGGTGGCCGCTGGCGGCTGGCTGTTTATGCTCTGGGCCGGTACCGTCAGCGCCGGCCAGTTTTCCGGGCCGGTGCGACTTGAAGTACAAACGGAATCCAGGTCTGTCACCGTGGCCAGTTACCGGCTGCAGCGTTATCTCGACAAACAGAACTGCAAGGCAGAGCTGGTGTTCAATCAAGCCGTTGAGGGTGAGGCTCAGGTTGAGAGTGACCTGGTGTACCGGCAGGATGGCTGGGAGGGCAGGCTCAAGCTCCGGGCCGTCAACGCCGATGGCCAGGATCCGGTTCCGGTCTGGGTAACCCGGAGAACCGCCGGTGTGAGAACACTGGGGGAGCTGGAAGGGCGGGATGTCTCGCTGGTGGCAGGAACTGATCCGCTCTCCGGGCAGCTTGCACTCAAGGCCCTGGCTGCCGAGGGTATAACGCCGAAACCGGGGCAGCGATATGAAGCAGGTGATTTCAGCTCTGCCCTGGGTTTGTTGCTGCACAACAACACCCATGCGGCGGTCTCGGAACTTGGGTTGGTGACGCCGTTCCTGGAATCCCAGGGCCTGGCCATTACCTGGCAGGGAAAGCCCGTTTCAGGTGCTGGCTGGTATGCCGGTACCGACACCACGAACCCCGGATTACAGCAGTGCCTGAGGGCATTGCTGGAACTGAAGCGCAGCGACGATCGCCAGATATTCAATCTTTTCCCGGAATGGGTGCACGGCTTTGCCTCACCCGATTCCCAGCCTTAAAAGGAAGCTGTTTATGACCTTCTACCAACCCGCCGGCAACGAAGTCGAACTGTTCACCGCCGCTGCCGACAACGGCCTGCCGGTACTGATCAAAGGCCCCACCGGCTGTGGTAAAACCCGCTTTGTCCGCTACATGGCCGAAAAACTCGGTCGCCCGGTCTACACCGTGGCCTGCCACGATGACCTTACCGCCTCTGACCTGGTTGGCCGCCACCTGATCGGTCCGGACGGCACCTATTGGCAAGATGGTCCGCTGACCCGGGCGGTGCGGGAAGGCGGAATCTGCTACCTTGATGAAGTAGTGGAAGCACGAAAAGACACCACCGTGGTACTGCACCCGCTGGCGGACGACCGCCGGGAACTGCCCATCGAACGCACCGGCGAACTGCTCAAGGCAGCACCCGGTTTCATGCTGGTGGTGTCTTACAACCCGGGTTACCAGAGTTTGCTGAAAGGCATGAAACCCAGTACCCGGCAGCGTTTTGTCTCCATGAGCTTCGATTACCCGACGCCGGATGTGGAGCAGACCATCGTTCAGCAGGAGTCCGGCTGCGATGCCGACCTTGCGAAGCAGCTGGTAGGGCTGGCAACCTCGCTGCGCAAGCTCAAAGATCACGATCTGGAGGAAGCAGCCTCAACTCGGTTGCTGATCCACACCGCATACCTGATCGCATCCGGTATGCCCCACATCGAAGCCTGCCGGGCCGGAATGATTGAGCCGCTATCGGATGACGCGGTCACTGTTAACGCACTGATGGAGGTGGTGTATGCCGTATTCGGGCAGTCCGAAGACTGAACCGCCCGGGGCGATTGCCCCGGTTATCTGGTATTTGCTGAACCTGCTGGCGTTGCCGATTATCGGCTTCGTTGTGTTACTGACGATTGCCATGAAATCCGGTGATGCGCATGCGTTGCGGCGGGCCCATAGCAAGGCGGCGGTTTATATGTCGATACTGGGAGCTATGCTGATCAGTTCGGGGGTTGCTGTTTGCTGGCTCATCTACGGCAACACCGGGTTATTCTGGACCTATGCCATTGTCTGGGCTGTCGTTCTGCACACGTCGTTCGTACTCTGGGGGATGATTGCTCTGGCGCAGGCTATTGGCAACAAGCCGCCTATGTTTCCGCGGCGATTGTTGTAACTTGAGGTTTGGTGCAAGGCAGGGTCGGGTAGGTCCTTCCAAAAAACGCTCCTTGCGGCACATCCATGTGGCGCTTCTGTTCCGCCATCCATGGCTCCACAAATTTTTGGAAGGACCTACCCGACCCCGCCGTTCGATCCTTCTCACGGGATTCCGCGGCGCGTGCTATTAGCCTGCCAGGTGAATTCCTGCCAGAACCGAGACAACGACAACCGCCCAGCCCTGAGCTGCCATACGCCAGCCCCAGGGGGCATGTTTCATTTCCATAAAGTGATCAACGAGTAAAACCGCTTTTACGATCACCAGCCCAAACACCAGCCAGACCAAAACCGACATGTCCGCACCGGCCTGCAAGGCCAAAACTGGCGTCATCGTACAGATCATCAGCGCGATATAGACCACTAGCATCAGAAAGTCTCCTCAGGCCAGGACATAGAGCATCGGGAACAGCACCAGCCACACCAGGTCGACCATGTGCCAGTAGGAGGCGCCGGACTCCATGCCGTTCATGTCGTCGCCGTTGTAGTCGCCTTTTTTCACCTTTACCGCCAGCACCACGAGGATGATCTGGCCCAGCACCACGTGCATGAAGTGGAAGAACGTCAGGAAGAAATAGAACATGAAGAAGGTGTCGGTGCCCAGGTTGTAGCCGTTGGCGTAGAGGTCCGCGTATTCGTAGAGCTTGCCGAAGGTGTAAATGGACGACGCCGCGATGGCGGCCCAGAGCAGGGCGGTTGTGCCGGTTTTCCGGTTGCGCAGGCGATGAACGGACAGGGCGACCAGGTAGCTGGCGGTGATCAGGCCAACGGTGTTGATCAGTCCGGTCCAGGGATGTAGGGCCTCCTTGCCGGCGGAGAAGGTGGCCGGGTCCAGGCTTCGGGCCACGCCATAGCCGATAAACAGAATGCCGAACACGGCCAGTTCCGCAAAGATGAAAAACCATACCGCGATGTCGCCGGGCAGGTGCCGCCTGTGGGCGGCTTGTACGTCAGCCATGACAGTCTCCGTTAACGGGTCAGGTTCATGTACAGCTTGGGTAGCTGGCCGGGCAGTTGGGTCGGGTCTTTGATGACCACGAAGTTGCTGCTGCCGAACACGTAGGGCAGGTATTCGTTGGCTTCTTCGTCGATGGTCACGCAGAACGGGGTCAGCCCGGCCTTGTGGGCTTCCTGCACGGCCATGCGGGTGTCTTCCACGCCGTAGCGACCTTCGTACAGGTCCAGGTCGTTGGGTTTGCCGTCGGTCAGCAGAAGTAAGATTTTCTGGTGCTCTGGCCGGGTCTGTAGCAGTTTTATGGACTGACGGATGGCGGCGCCCATACGGGTGTAGTAGCCCGGTTCCAGGGCCTGGATACGGCCTCTTGTGGTGTCGTTGTATGGCTCGTCGAAACTCTTGATGTGGTGGAAGCGAATGTGGTCCCGCCGCCTGGAGGAGAAGGCAAACAGGGCGAACGGATCGCGGCTGGCGGTGAGAGCTTCGCTCAGCAGTTGCAGGCCGTCCCGGGCGATGTCGATCACCCGCTGGTGGTTATTGATGTAGGTATCGGTCGACAGCGAAATATCCGTAAGCACCAGGCAGGCGAGGTCCCGCTGGTTCTGCTTGCACTGGCGGAACAGCTTCTGATCCACTTCGCCAATGCCGCGTTTGTGCTGCACCATGCGTTCCAGGCATGCGTCCAGGTCCAGCTCTTCCCCTTCCAGCTGCCGGCGTTCCCACTGGCGCAGAGGTTTCAGCGCACTGAACTGGCGACGCAGGGTCCTGGCGGAGCGATTCAGGTGCTCTGGCAGCGGCGACGGCGTGGCGTCTTTGCTGAGCAGTGGCTGCAGGCAGCAGAATTTTGCCCGGTAATCCTGGCGGCGCCAGTCCCATTCCGGCAGATGAATGCCCGGGCCCAAATGCAGGTCGTCATTTTCTTCCGAGGGCAGGTCCAGGTCGAACTTGATTGCGGAGGAGGCTTCGCGCCGGTCCTGGGACACGGAGATCATGTCCATGTCGTCCGCCACGGCATCGGCGTCTTCCTCTTCGCTGTCGTCGCCGGCGCGGTCGATGGGAATGAATTCAGACCAGGAAAACAGGCTTTCCAGCCGGAACAGCATCAGCCCCTGGTCTTTATCGAAAGCATCCACCCGTTCGGCGCGGCGGCGTTTGCGTTTTTTGGCCAGGCCGCCGGATTTGGACATGGTGTTGTCGTCGCCAATGATCTGGCCTTTGAGTTTGCCCCGGCCCAGTACCGGATACAGCCAGAGCACCACCGGCCAGGGGTCGGTCAGGGCTTCTGGCAGGTCGTCTACGCTGCCCGGGTGAATCAGGGCCTGGCGAATGGCGGCCTCGCGCCTGGCTTCGTTGCCACGAAGGCTGTCTGGTTCCGGACGCCATTGCAGCGTGTGTTTTACCAGCCGCTGGTACATGGGCTCCAGGCCCGGCCAGCGGCTCAGCAGTTCCTGCACCATGGCCTGATTGCCTTGCAGCCAGCTGTGGTGGTGAATTTCGCCGAGCGACGCGAGGGCTGCCAGCCACAGGTACAGCTCCCGGTTCACCTTGCGGGACGGGAACAGGGCCAGTCTGTCTGGCAGGCGCAGGCTTTCTTCATCGCGCCAGGCCAGTTCAAATTTGCGGTGGGTGCCGGCCAGCTTTTGCAGGAATCGCCGGCGAATCTGGAAATGCCGGGGCTCAGCAGTCACCAGACTCAGAGCAGGGTCTCCGCCCATGGCCCGGAACATGACACCGAGTGTGCGGGCTTCGTCTTTCAGATGCACGGCATACTCGGGGAATTCGCCCATGGCCTGGCGGGTTACGTAGTCGTGCCATTTCAGTCCGACCCACTCTTCCATCTCGTGTCCTCGTCGTTCAGGCCCGTGATTGTCGCGGGGTGGATTCCACCTGGCGCACGGGAATCAGCACCGTCTGTTTGCCAGGTTCGCCGGGCTCCCAGGTCAGCAGGGAGCCTTCGGGGTTGTCTTTCTGTACTTCCCGGCAGGCGCTCACGCACTGCAGGCACTGGGTACAGCTGAATTTCGCCCGCTTATGGCTGCGGGTGGGCAGGCGCATGGGACAGGCTTCGTCGCAGGCTTTGGTACAGTCCCGGCACGCGGCAGCGCGTTTGGTATCGAAGGTAACCACCCGGCCCTTGCCGTTGGTCATCCAGGCGATGCTTTGTACCAGCCCCACGGCGCAGCCATATTTGCAGAACAGGTGCCGGGCAAACAGGAAATCGAAGGTAAAAACAGCGGTTGCTACCGCCAGGAAAATGCCGGGATACAGCCCAAGCTGGCCTGTCACCAGATCGGTATACAGGGCCATCGGTGGCAGCAGATATGAAAGTAATGCCAGGGCCCAGGAAAAACCGATCAGGGCGCACACCAGAGTAAGGCCGGCCCAGTGAATGGCCTTGCCTGTGCTGCCTTTTTTCAGGGCTTCCCAGAGGGTTGGGCGGCCGGTAATGCGGGTCATCAGGTCGTTGATGGTTTCTACCACGGAGAAGTGGGGGCACAGCCAGCCGCAATACAGGCGGCCCCACCTGAAGGCAATCCACAGAACCAGAGGCACCAGCACCAGAATGGGCAAGACAAACCAGAACAGGATCTGGCCAGCCACCTCGGCGGGAGTGCTCTGGGCGACCCAGTCCAGATTCAGGTTAAACGACAGGGGAAAGCCCAGCAGTATGAAGCGGGTTTCGGTCAGGTCGTAACGGAAAATATTGAGTACGGGCGCAAGCAAAAACAGCAGGAAGAAGGCGCTGCGGGTAATCAGGCGCTTCTGCTGGAGGGTGTCTTTCGGGTTGACGGCTTGCGCATGCACAGAGGTTGTCCAGGGTTTCGGGAATGTGCCGGGGCCCGAAGGCCCCGGCGATCAGACTTTATCAGGCGTCTGCCGTGGCAGGACCACGGACTTCCTCAGCCGGGCTGGCTTCGCCCTTGATGAAGAAGCTACCGAAGTACACCACCAGACCGGCCATGAAGAAGGCACCGGCGACAAATCGCATCCAGTAGAAAAGGGCGATCTGATCCTGGCCTGCCATGAAGGACAGCGCTTCACCGCTTTCCGGAAGACGCTGCAGCCAAACCTGCAGGACGCCGGCAGCGGTCAGGAACAGGGTGATGAACACCATGGAGATGGTCATCAGCCAGAAGCCCCACATTTCCACAATCTGGGCGGTATTGCTGTTGCCGTAGGGGCGACCGCGCATGATTGGCATGGCGTAGGAAATGATGGTCAGTACAATCATTACGTAGGCGCCATAGAAGGCCATGTGGCCGTGGGCTGCGGTAATCTGGCTACCATGGGTGTACCAGTTCACCGGAGCCAGAGTGTGCAGGAAGCCCCACACGCCAGCGCCCAGGAATGCCATGACGGTTGTACCCATGGCCCACAGCATGGCGGCCTTGTTCGGGTGGTTGCGTCGGCGACGGTTGATCATGTTGAAGGCGAAGACCACCATCATGAAGAACGGAAGCGGTTCCAGTGCAGAGAACACAGAACCCAGCCAGAGCCAGTACTCGGGCGGCCCGATCCAGAAGAAGTGGTGGCCGGTACCGATGATGCCGGTAATCAGCGCCATGGCGATGATCACGTACAGCCACTTCTCGATCACCTCGCGGTCTACACCGGTGAGCTTGATCAACACATAGGCCAGGATGGCACCCATGATCAGTTCCCACACGCCTTCTACCCACAGGTGTACCACAAACCACCAGAAGTACTTGTCGGTGGCCAGGTTACCGGGGTTGTAGAAGGAGAACAGCCACAATACGGCCAGGCCTACCAGACCGGTGATCAGTACGATGTTGACCACGGTCTTGCGACCTTTCAGGGCGGTCATGGAAATGTTGTACAGAAAGGCCACCACAACCACGGCGATGCCGATCTTGGTTATCGTAGGTTGCTCCAGGAACTCCCGGCCCATGGTGGGTAGCAACTTGTTCATGGTGACTTCTGCCAAGGTGGCGTAGTCCACAAACAGGTAGCCCAGGATGGTCAGCGTGCCAGCTGCCGCGAACACCCAGAACAGAATCCACGCCAGCAGGGGGCTGTGCAGTTCGGTCTGGGCTTCTTCCGGAACCATGTAGTAGGTGGCGCCCATGAAGCCGAAGAGCAGCCAGACAATCAGCAGGTTGGTATGCACCATCCGCGCAACGTTGAAAGGAATTTCCGGAAACAGGAAATCACCGACAACGTACTGGAGACCCAGAATCAGGCCGAACACAATCTGGCCGGCAAACAGAATCAGGGCAAAGATGAAGTAGGGCATGGCGACCCTTTGAGATTCGTATTTCATATCTGCTCCCTTACCCCTCGATGTTGGGTGGCCAACCGTTGTCGTCGATCTTGGATGTCCACTCCAGGAAAGCGGCCAGGTCTTCGATCTCGGAATCGCTCAGATTGAAGTTCGGCATCTGGCGCCGGCCCGGAATATTCGTGGGCATGGCGTTCATCCAGGCTTTCATGTATGCCTTGAAGACCTCAGTATCACCGCCGCCACGGCGGTCAAACACGTTGGCCAGTTCGGGAGCGAAGTAAGCGCCTTCGCCCATGATGGAATGACAACCGACACAGTTGTTCTCTTCCCACAGATGTTTGCCGCGCACCACCTGTTCGGTGAGCTCGTCGCGGTTATCCCGCTCGGGCATAGCACGCAGCTGAGTGTCAAAAGTCAGGGCCAGGAACAGCAGGACGAAGAAGGCACTTCCTCCCAGATATATGTTCCTGGCCATGCTTTTGGTAAAGCGCTCGGCCATTGGTCTCTCTCCTTGGTTGTTACGAATACCTGACTGCCCCACTAGGATATAAAGATGCATCCCTAATGCTATTGATGATTATCAAAGATGATCCCGGGTTTCTCTATTGCGCTGGGGAGTTACCTCTTGATGGGTAGGTGGTAGACTGCCCCGCTGGTTGTATTTTCAAGGTTTTACGCCCGGAGAGATCATGTCTGCCGCCCTGGCCCTGCTGCTCAAACTCCTTCCGCTTTACGTTACGGTGGCACTGGGCTGGATTGCCGGTCGTTTTCTGGAGGCCAGCGGTCGGCACATTGCCGGCATCATGCTGTATATCGTGACGCCGTCTGTGGTGTTTTCGGGCGTGATGGCGGCGCCGCTCAGCGCCGAGGTGATCCTGTTGCCCGCCCTGGTGTTCGGTTTCTGTAGCGTGATTGCCCTGAGTCATATGGCCATTGCCCGAAAGCTGCTTTCGGATGGCAGCGCGGCGGTGATTCCACTGTCAGTGGGAACTGGCAATACAGGATATTTCGGAATTCCGGTGGCGCTGTTGCTGTTTGGAGAGGAAGGCCTGGCGCTCTACATTGTCTGTATGCTGGGAACGACCCTGTTCGAGAATTCTGTCGGGTTTTATCTCGCCGCCCGGGGTAAATACAGCATTCAGGATGCGCTGCTCAGGGTGGCGCGCCTGCCTTCTGTCTATGCTTTCCTGGCTGCGGTTGTACTCAACCTTTCCGGAGCCTCCATTCCTGACGTCTTTATGCCCCTGTTCGATAATCTGCGCGGCGCCTACAGTATTCTCGGGATGATGATTATCGGCATGGGCATTACCAGCTTTCGGGGATTGGCCGGCAACCCCCGATTCACTGCCCTGGCATTTTTCGGAAAGTTCGTGATCTGGCCATTGGTGGCTATTGTGTTCTGGTGGGTTGATTCAGCGCTTCTGGGAATTTACGAGCCGGCAGTGCATCAGGCCATATTCCTGATTTCCATCACACCGATTGCCGCCAATACCGTGGTGATTGCGACTTTGCTGGAGGCCTCACCCAGGCAGGCAGCGGGTACTACGTTGCTCAGTACCTTGTTTGCCCTCGGTTTTATTCCAGTGATGATTGCTTTGGCGTTCGGCGCCGGATAAAGCCGGCTCCGGCAATCAGCAGTCCGGAAGCGAAACCCAGTGCATGGGCCTCCCAGATTACCGGTCCTCCAATCAGGGCCGTGGTCTGGGAACCGGCCAGTTCAAAACCTTCCAAAACAAGTTTCACGGACAGTGCTGCAAGCAGAGTGATGGAAAGCCAGCGATCCGTTTTCAGCTCTCTCATTGCCAGAATTGCGGCCAGGCCGTGGATACAGCCGGAGAATCCTCGATAGCTGGCCAGGTCTGGCCGGAGCGACAATAGTCCCAGGGAGATCGCTGCGGCCATCAGCAGTGTGATCCAGAGTAACCTGCCGACAGGCAGGAAGCGTGGGAACAGAAGAGCGAGAATAAGCACGCCTGCCAGATTCAACAGGAGATGGTTCACGTTCAGGTGAACCAGGTGACCCGTAAACAAGCGCCACCACTGGCCGGATGTGATTGTGTCCGGTTGCCACTGCAACAATTGAGGTGGAAGAAAAAATGAAAATACAAGCACCATGCATAACAAGAGTGCCGACCTGTTAACCACTCGAACCCTCATGCGGGACATGTCTCTCATAAATGCAGATTGTTACTGGTTCGGGCTGGTCTCGCCCTGCCAAGCCTATTAGTTTGCGCGAATTCCAATTGCCTTAACAGAAAAGGATTCGCCCGTGAGACGTTTGCTGTACCTTTTCCCGATACTGGTTCATGTCTGGCTGTTGTTGTTCTCAATTCATGCCAGCGCTTCGGAGTCGCTGGATTTGTGGATAGATGGCCAGGATTACGAAGTTGAGCTGCAAGCCAATAATCGGCTGGTCTCAGCCCTGGGGGCGCACCAGGCACTCGCCTTGGGCCGCCACTTTCAGGGTAAGGTGGCAGTCGACCCGGACAGCTGGGTAAGGGTGTCTCGCCTGCAGAATGGCTGGGAAGGTATGGCCTACCTGTTTGGGCGTATGCATGTGATTGGTGGCCGGCAGGACAGTCAGCAGTTGGTCACTAAGAGCTTTGGGTTTGATGTCGCTCCCAGCTGCGGTGTTGACCATGTACACAGCAGTGCCGTTATTGCTCCTGATCGTGTTCTTACGCCAATGATGGCGCAGGCGGTGTCTGCGAGCTACGACAGCCTCTGTGACAGCCGGGTAGAAGGAGCCTGTCTGTTGCTGGAGCTGGAGGTGGTTTTCGATCTCGAATTCCAGCAACGTTTCCCCGACGACTTCCAGGATCGGGCTGTCAGCATTCTGAATCTGGTGGAAGGGTTCTATTTCGAGCAGTTCGGTATTGCGCTGGATACCCTGAGTCTTACTTTCCTGAAGACGAATACCTTCACCACATCCACTTCAGCGGATGAACTATTGGATGATGTGCGCGCGCAGGTGGCCGGCGGCAGTCTGCCGTTTCAGCAGAATCGGCGCGCCCTGTTGCACCTGGTGAGCGGAAGGGATTTCGATGGAAGTACGGCCGGGCTGGCCTGGGTAGGTAGCCTCTGTAGTAACAGCGGGTATGGTACCGGTGTTACCAACGCGTTTGACTCCAACGTGTTGACCGCTGTCGTCGTTGCCCATGAGCTCGGTCATAATTTCGGTGCCAATCATGATGAGCAGCAGAACAGCTGTTCGACCGGATTCATCATGAGCCCCTGGGCAAACCCGGATGCGACCCGGTTTTCGTCGTGTTCTGAAACCAATCTGATCAATACCATTAACCAGCAACCGGCGCTGGAACAGTGTTTCAATTTTCCGGCCGATACCATGCTCACGGCGGTAACCACAAATCCTGAGAGGATACCGGGACAGAGCCAGTTCCAGGCCTTTTTTGATATTGGCTATCAGAGCGCTTCCGAAAATGCAGATCGATTGGAAGTCACGGGCGAACTGACGGGCACAGACACCCGGCTGGAGATGGTCACCGTTGACAGTGTGCCTTGCGAGATCTCATCCCGGTCCTATAGCTGTTCCGATCTTATCCCCGATGCTCAGGGACACCAGCTCGCGATTCAGGCATATTCAGGTACCGAAGCCAATCTGACCCTGAATCAACGGGTCTCCCTGATCAGCTTGAGTGGTGAAGTACTGGATTTGCAGCCGGCCAACAATACGCTGGAAAGCCGTTTTGAGGTCGCGCCCACCGCGGTTGCGGCTCCTGGTGACCTGGTGGTGACACCGGAGGCCCGGAGTGCGTTTCTGCGATGGCAACCAAGCGAGACCACAGAAGCTGGCTATGTTGTGCAACGTATGGCCCCTGGCGAGACCGCCTATTCCGACCTGCCTGTGACCTTGTCGGCGGGCACGAATCAGTACCGCGATGCGTCTTTGATCGCGACCGGTGAGTATGCGTATCGCGTGGTGGCCGTGCTGGAGGGCGTGCGTTCATTGCCCGGCAATTCAGCGAGCATAAGCTGGAACAACGCCCCTGTTGCTCCCGAGGGGCTGACCGCTGTGGCCGAGGCGGGCCGTGTGCTGCTGGCCTGGACCGAGAATGCTGGTCCTCAGACCGGATATCGGATTGAACGTCGCCGTACAGGAACTGAATATACCCCGTGGCAGTTGCTGGCAACGGCTCCTTACGGTACCGAGAGCTATGTCGATGAGACACCGGTGGCGGGATATACCTACGAATACCGACTGGTTGCTATCAACGGTGGTCAGTTTGCCAGCAGTGAGACGGTTCCGGCAATCATGCCGGAGCTCGAGGAAACCTCGACCGACGAAGACCAGGGTGGCGATTCATCCGGTGGCGGTGGCAGCCTGGGCGCGGGGTGGTTGCTGGTTGCTCTGACGGCCGTGATCGTCAGAAGGAGGCGGTGGTGGAACGTCAGATAACCTGCACAGGCCTGGTGCTGGTGGTGTCATTGCTGGCGGCGGGTTGCGCCGGCGCCGGCAAAGACAATACCCCGGTGCTGGATTTTCAACAGGCTCAGGCCGTTTGGCAAGCCCATGGTATCGACAGTTACGAGGTTACGGTGTGGCAAACCTGTTTCTGCCCTCCCGACCTGCTCCAGCCCATGCGAGTGACTGTGCGCGAGGGAACGGTGATCGATGTTGAAGGTTTGGAACAGCCGATCAACCATCCGGATATTCTGGACCCCAGGCGCCTGACCATTGATGGTTTGTTGGGTGTTATTGATAAAGCCCGGCACAGTGCAGAAACCCTGGTCGCTGAGTACGATCAACGCTATGGGTTCCCGGTACGGCTGGAAGTGGACGGTAGCCCATTCATCGCAGACGATGAATTCTCCTACCGTCTATCGGATTTCCAGCCTTTCTGAGGGACTCAGGTCTCGCTGGCCTGCAATTGTGCGTCACGCTTCGCGTCATTGATATCGGCGCGGGCATGGCGAACCACGCTAACTCCGGCGGTGACGGCCAGCGTACCCATGATGGCTGCGACGATCAGATCTGGCCAGGCACTGCCGGTGCCGAACACGCCCAGTGCGGCGGCCATAACGGCCATATTGCCGATAGCGTCGTTGCGGCTGCAAAGCCAGACCGAGCGCATGTCTGAGTCACCGTCCCGGAACCGGAACAGCATCACGGCAACAAAGACATTGGCGGCAAGCGCCAGCAGCCCCACCATGCCCATGGTCAGTGGCTCGGGCGTGATGCCGCTTTGCAGTACCCAGACGGCCCGGCCCCAGACCACCAGTCCGAACACGGCCATGGTCAGACCTTTTACCATAGCCGCCCGCCCGCGCCAGAGCATCCCCATTCCCAGAACGCTCAGAGAAAGCAGATAGTTGGCGCTGTCGCCAAAGAAATCGATGGCATCGGCCATCAGGGAAACGGACCCGGATTGCAGGCTGGCGAAGCCTTCCACCAGAAACATCACCAGATTCACCCACAGCGCCAGCCAAAGCGCTTTTCGGAACCCCGGAGCGGGAGTTTTGGGTTCAGGTGCAGAACAGGAACACGCCATAGAGACCTCCAATGTTTAAGTGTCTCCATTAAAAACCCTGTAGTTGCTACAGGGTCAACACCTGCTAATCATGATGGCCTGATCCATGAGTGCCTGGTACATGGTTATCCGATGCGGTGGGTTCCGGGAGGGTGGCCAATTCGTCGCTGAGCCCGCCCAGAATCCCACATTCCCGGATGGTCCGCGGGTCTGAACAGGCGTTCTGTAGGTTGACCAGCATCTGTTCCAGGCTTTTCAGTTCGTTGAGCCTGGCCCGCACATGTGACAGGTGTCGAGCCAGCAGAGCATTGACGTCTGAGCAATCGGCAGTGGGTTTTTCAGCCAGCCGGATGAGTTCACGAATCTCGTCCTGCGCCATGTCCAGATTGCGGCAGCGCCGGATGAACAGGAGGCGGTCGAGGTGTTCCTGACGATAATAGCGATATCCGTTTTCGCCGCGCTCTGGCTTGGCCATCAGCCCGATTTTTTCAAAATAACGGATAGTTTCTACCGGAACACCGGCCTGCCGGGACAACTCTCCAATTTTCATGATGTATTCCCTTGAATGCCTGACATCGGTCAACTCTCAGCCCGAAGACGATACTGTCACTATGGTACAGTGGCGCGGTGGTTTCATGGAATGAGGAGGCGACTGTGCTGGAGCGCCTGCAACACCGGCTGGGCTTGCAGACAATACCCGGAGTGTTCTTTAGTTCAGCTGCTATAGCCGCGCTGTTTGTGGCTTTGGCGATTCCTTTTGACCAGGCTGTGGCCAGCAGTTTCGGGCAGTTGACCGGATGGGTGGCCCGTAACCTGGGCTGGTTCTATATCCTGGCGGTGTCTTCGCTTCTGATTTTTCTTCTTGGTCTGGCGCTCAGTCGCTACGGCAGCATCCGCCTTGGGGCGGATGACAGTCGGCCGGACTACTCGAATCTCACCTGGTTCACCATGCTGTTTGCTGCCGGCATTGGCACTATCCTCATGTTCTGGGGGGTGGCTGAGCCGGTGTCCCACTTTGCCAATCCGCCATTTGATGGTGTGCAGGGCGGCACCGAGCAGGCCGCTACCGACGCCATGACCATTGCCCTCTATCATTTCGGCCTTCACACCTGGACCATCTTTGCCATGCCGGGGCTGGCCATTGGTTATTTCTCCTATCGCCACAGCCTTCCCATGCGTATCAGCAGCCTGTTCTACCCGATTCTTGGTGAGCGCACCTTTGGTCCATGGGGCTGGGCGGTGGACGTTATCGCGGTGTTGGGCACGCTGTTCGGGGTGGCGACGTCGCTCGGGCTGGGCACGTTGCAGCTGAACAGTGGACTGAATTACCTGTTCGGTGTTCCTTCCGCGGGCTGGGTTCAGGTTCTGCTGATCACGGTTATTGCCAGCATTGCAGCGACCTCGGTAGCGCTAGGCCTGGACAAAGGAGTTCGGCGGCTGTCCCAGGTGAATATTCTGCTGGCGATTGTCTTGCTGCTGTTTGTATTTGCGGTGGGCCCTACCATGTTTATTGCCGAAGGTATGGTTCAGAGCGTGGGTGATTATTTTGATGCCTTGCCCTGGCTGGCGTTCTGGACAGAAACCTTTCGCGAGTCGGACTGGCAACGCAACTGGACGTTGTTCTACTGGGCCTGGACGATTTCCTGGGCGCCCTATGTGGGTATTTTCATTGCCCGGATTTCCCGTGGGCGAACCATTCGGGAGTTCGTAGCCGGCGTACTGTTTGCGCCAACCGCGTTTACGCTGGTGTGGTTCGGCATCTTTGGTCTCTCTGCCATCAACGTTGAGATGAATGGCCTGGTGGCACTGGCGGATCAGGTGCAGAGGGATCCGTCGGTGGCCATCTTTGCGTTTCTTGATGTTTTTCCGCTGGCGGAGGCGGCTTCTGCTCTGAGTGTGGTCATTATTGTCATTTTCTTTACCACGTCATCGGACTCCGCCTCCCTGGTGATTGATATGCTGACACGCCGGGACGACCAGCCTTCGCTGATTCGCCAACGGATTTTCTGGGCGGCGGCCCAGGGGGTAATTGCGGCCACTCTGTTGCTTGCCGGCGGGCTGGATGCTCTGCAGAACGTGATCACTTCACTTGGTTTACCGTTCTGTATTCTGCTGGTGTTTATGGCGGTGTCCCTCTATCGCGCCCTGCACGCCGATTATCGCGGCTACAGTGTGGATGAGCTGGTGCGAGGCCGCGCCTTCCCGGAAGTGGAAGCCGATTCTGAACCTAAACAGGAGAAAGGTTATGTACCGGAAGCTGCTGATCGCGATTGATCCGAAAGACGACGGGGAGGGCAAGCGTGCACTGGAAGCGGCCCTGAATCTTCTGGAGGAGGGGGGCGAGTTGCACCTGGCCAGTGTCTTCAACCCGGGTGGCAGCGGTTTCTTTCCTCACGTCACCGAAGAAGCACCGGAAGACAAAGAAGAACAGGTGCGGCACCACCTGGATCTGCTGGCCCGGAAATACCTGCCCCTGAACCGGGAGGCGATCCTGCACGTGGTGGCCGGTTCGGCCGGTGAGAAACTGGTGGCACTGGCCGGCCAGCTGTGTGCAGACCTGATGATTCTGGTCTCCCGTGGCGGTGGCAGCCACTGGCCGTTGCGCAAGGCAACGGTGGAGTATGTGTCGGTCAATGCCCCTTGTGCGGTGCTGGTGCTTCCCAGTATGGAGAAAAACGAGAGCGACGGACCTGTCGAGAGCGAGTAAGGCCCTTGTCCATTGGGATCAGAAAAGAGGGAGCTGTGATGCCGGTTCAGAGTCCTGGCTGCCAGTCCTGGGCCGGTTCTGTGTCGGCCCCTTCCGACTGCCATGACGGTTAAGAACCCGGTCCGTCTCTGTCTGGCTCACTTGCCGCTTCCTGAACTCTCCGACCGCCTTGCGAGCCACCCGTGCTGCCTGCTCATGATCACAGACTGGTGAAATATAGGTATTGCCGCCAAAGCGCTGCTTCTGGGCCGGCGTCATCAGCCATGGGGTGTGGATCATCTCCGCCGGGACGCCGGCCAGCTCCGGTATCCAGCGGCGGATGAACTCACCTTCCGGATCCAGTTTCTGGCTTTGCAACACCGGGTTGTATATGCGCAGGGCGTTGATGCCGGTGAGCCCTGATTGCATCTGGGCCTGGGGATAGTGAATGCCGGGCTCGAAATCGGTAAACAGTCGAGCCAGGTGCAGTGCCGGGTCCCGCCAGTGCAGCCATAGCTGATAACTGGCCACCGCCATCAGCATGGCCCGCATGCGGAAGTTGATCCAACCGGTGTGCTCCAGGCTGCGCATGCAGGCATCCACCAGTGGCCAGCCGGTCTGGCCCTCCTGCCAGCGATGCAGTCGCTCGCTGTTGTTTGGTCCGGTTTTCAGGTGCTCCAGTTCCCGATGCATGGCACGGAATTCCAGTTCCGGTTCATCCTCCAGCTTCTGGATAAAGTGGCAATGCCAGTGCAGCCTTGAGCGAAAGCTGGTGAGGCTTTTCTTCTTGCGGGGCAGCGTGTTGCGGTGGTCTCCGGTCTCTTTTGACTGCTGATAGACATCGCGCAGGCTGATGGTGCCCCAGGCCAGGTGAGGGCTGAGCCGTGAGCAGGCGCGAGGTGCGGTAAGCGGTGAGGACATGTTGTACTGATAACCCACGCACCGCCGTTCCAGAAACGAATCCAGCAGGGCAATGGCCCGTTCGCTGCCGCCGGCCTGACGATCCGGGCACGGGCCACCGTTAAGCTGGGCGGGTGCGGGTAAGCTCTGCGGCCAGCCGGAGGTATCCGGCGAACGGATCGCCTCGGGCGCAGGCAGGCGTGTGTTTTTGATGATTTGGTTCCAGTGCTGGTCCCAGTGGTCCCGGTTGACCAGTCGCCGAACGACGCCAAAGCCCTGCCATTCGCGGAATTCAACCTGCTGGCTCTGGCACCAGGCAATCACCGCTCTATCCCGCTGGAAGGTCCAGTCCCCGCCGGTTTCCTGATGGCAGAACACCTGTGTGATGCCGTACTGCTGTTTCAGGTCATCCAGGGTTCTGATGACCTCCCCGTGAGCAATCAGCAGATCACTGCCCAGGCGTTTTAACTGCTTGCGCAAGGATTCGAGAGACTCCGCAACGAACTGCCACTGCCGGCGGGAGGTGTCCGGTTGCTGCCAGTATTCCGGCTCCACCACGTACAAGGGCACCACCGGCTGCCCGGATTGCACAGCGGCGTAAAGTGGGCCGTGATCCTCCACCCGTAAATCCCGTTTGAACCAGACCACGACTGCCATCAGTGCGGCCCCCGATTGCGCCGGCAACGCTCACTGCAGTATTTCACCTGGTCCCAGTCCTTTGCCCACTTCTTGCGCCAGGTGAAAGGGCGGTGGCAGGCCGGGCAGATTTTCTCAGGTAAGTGCGGTTTTTTGTGCATGGGCGGTTTATGGGTTTAACTGAAAGAGGTGTGTGGATATACGTGACTGAGCTTCCAGAGGTTTTGCCATGTCCCGATTCGACGACAACATCCTGCCACCCTCGGTCCTGATCTTCGACTGGCACGGTACCCTGGTGGACACCCATGATGCCATGTTCAGCGCCATGGAGGAGATGTTACCGCAACTGGAAGAGCTGGGCCTCGTGGAGCAGTTGCTGCCTGAAGACCAGTGCCGCACCGAAGACGATGCCCGGTTGGTGCGTTACATTCGCATCTATCGCCGATTGCACCCGCGGATTCTGGCTGAGCGCCGGGTCTCCCGAACGGATATTTTCAACGCCATCTTTGGTGAGAACAAGGCTGCCAAGCTGGTCGCCCATAAAGCCTACAACCAGGCCTACCGGAAGTACTTCGGCCAGGTGAAACCGTTTCAGCCGGGCGCTTATGAGTATCTGTCGGCACTGAAAGCCATGGGAATCAAGCTGGCGGTGTGCACCAACCGCAACCGGGAGTTCCTGGACAGGGAACTGCAGATTGTCGACGAGGGCCGCTGGCTGCATTTGTTCGATGCCACCGTGTGTGCTGACGACGTCACTGAATACAAGCCGGATCCGGAGGTGATTCTCAAAGCGCTGGAAAAGCTGTCGATCCAGGCGGATGACCACGTCTGGTATATCGGGGACAGCTATGTGGACATGCTTACCGCACACCATGCCGGTGTGGCTGGGGTGTTCTACAACGGTGCCTGCTGGGAGCCCGACCGGATCAGCAGCTGGTTCACCAAACGGGACGCCCCGACCGCTGTTCTCGACAGCTTTGAAGATCTGATGGACCTGCTCGCCCTGCTGGAGCGTGAGCATCCGGAAGCGTTTGCCGCCAGCCCGGCAGAGGTGCGCCCGAAACCCTTCCCGGCTCCGGAGCGGCCTGAGCCCCGCATTGAGCCGGACTGGCACCCGGCGGTGGTGAAACTGATTCGCCCGGCGGTGATCCTGTTCGACTGGCACGCTACTCTGGTGGATACCCTTGATGCCATGTACCACGCGGTGGATGACATGCTGCCGGATTTCCACAAGCTGGGGTTGATGGACCGGATGGTGGCGCCGGAAGACAGCAAAACCCCGGAAGATGCCCGCCTGGTGGCTTACGTGCGGGAGTTCGCCAAACTGCACCCCAAGGTAAAGGCTGATCGTAAAATCTCCCGCACCGATATTTTTGAAGTGCTGTTCGGTGAGGATCAGGACGCCAAGCAGGTTGCCCACAAAGCATTCAATCATCACTACCGGAATCACTATGGCACCGTGAAAGCCTTCGAGCCCAGGGTGCGGGAAATGCTGGAAGGGCTGCGCAAGCTGGGTATCCTGGTGGGCGTGATCACCAACCGCGACCGGGAGTTTTTCGAGCACGAACTGGCGGCGGTGGAAGATACCGGCTGGACACACCTGTTTGACGTTAACGTGTGTGGTGATGATACCCCGCTGCGCAAACCCCACCCGGATCAATTGCTGCTGGCAGTGCAGAAGCTGGATTACCCACCGGACCCCAGTGTGTGGTACGTGGGCGACTCTACCACTGACATCATTGCGGCCAAACGGGCCGGTATGAGCGCGGTGTTCTTCAACGGCGCCCAGTGGGATTTGCCGTGGCTGAACCGGATTTTTCCCGGTACTCACAAACACCCGGACAAACCGGATGTAGTGGTTAACGATTTCTCCGAGTTTTGGGCTCTGGTGCTGGCCTGCGAAGTCGGGCCTCCCTGACTCTGGAAGATGTTGGTTATTCTGCCGAGCCGGGGGCGGGGGGATTGTGAAGAGCGTGTTCGATGTCGAGCCCGAGTACCAGCACGCCTTCGAGTCCGTTGTTGAGTTTATTCAGCGGCACCGGAAAGCTGACCATCACCTGGAAACGGGCGGTGGAGGCATCGTAGCGAATCGGCGAAATCCACATGTCGCGCTTTCTCTCAACGCCTCGGTCGGTTTCAAGGGCGATTTCCTGAACCTTGGGCTCGTCGCCCTGCCAGTAGTCTGAGGACAGGCGGCTCATGGCGACCAGCGCCCCGGCTTTGTCGGTCAGCAGTACCTCGGTAACGAGTGGCGAGTGGCTGGCCTGCCAGGCTGTCATTGCCCGGGAAGCCGGCAGCTCAAGTATTTCGCCAGCCAGCGGTGTCGGATGGTGGGGTGCCAGCGCTTGCCAGAGCGTGTCCTTGGTCAGGATATCGGTCAGGTTGTCATAGGTCGGCCCCTGGTAGATGGCATTGGTCAGATTGATGTTGCCGGAGAGATCAGCCATCAGTGCTTGCGCCAGCCCCTGAACCTCAGACGCTTCCTGTTCGGACAATTGCATACTGGGCATTTCACAGCCGGCAAGGTGTGCGTTAAATCCGGACAGGAAGCGAGGGTGGTCCGCAGAAAAGCGAGAGCTCACATACAGGTGCAAAGGCGCATACCGAACAAAATCAGAATTCAGTGACCAATCTACCCCGGATTTCTGGTTCTGCAGGTATTTCATGGCACGCTGATCCATCAGGGCGAGATCAATCCGCTTTCGAACCAGCAGTGCCGGAAGCTGCTCAGCCCCGGTGACCGTGATAAAGGGTTTCAGGTCATTGTTTTCCAGCCAGAGGGCTTCATTGCTGCCACCGACCACGCCAATTCTTGCAGTGCCGGGGTCCGGTTTGGCTTCAGCGGTGAAAAACCAGTGCCATTTCTCCAGGGCGACCGGGTGCGAGCGAACGGCGGATTGGTCCAGTTCCTCGGACGGCCCGACGGCATAGTAGCCGTCCACCAGGTTGCGTTCCAACGAGTAACGGGCCCGGCTTTGCGGCATCAGACTGATCCTGGCCTGAAATCCGGACTTGTCCAGGGCGCAGCGGATGGTTTCCGTGGTTTCACCGGTAACCACTGGAATCTGGGGTTCCGCATACTGGTAAGGCGGCGCCAGAAAGGTATAAAGGCTGAAGCCATGGTGGTCTGCCCTCACGCTCAGTGAGGCCATAACAAGGCTCAATCCGATAATCAGGCTGCGGGTATCCATCTGCGCACTCAAGCGTCCAGATTGCTGACAATGGTAAGAGCATAGCAGTCATAATCCCGCTTTTCCGTACCTCATTCGGCGTAGTCGGATCACAGTGTTTCGATATTGGCCAGAACCCAGTCTGCCCTTGCCCGCAGGGCTTCCCGCCGTTCTGGCTTCTGCTTGTCCCAGTTCCGGTACATCATGGTCATTCGTGGATTGTTGGCAAAATCCTCCCGGTGCCGGTCAATGAAGTGCCAGTACAGGCTGTTGAACGGGCAGGCGCGGTCTCCGGTAGCGTCCTGCACCCGGTAGTGACAGTTCTGGCAATGGTCAGACATGCGCTGGATGTATTTGCCGCTGGCGGCGTAAGGCTTGGAGCCGAGGTAGCCGCCATCGGCGTGCATCACCATGCCCAGGGTGTTGGGCAGTTCCACCCAGTCGAAGGCGTCGATATACACTGCCAGGTACCAGTCACAGATGGCTTCCGGTTTCACCCCGGCCAGAAGGGCAAAGTTACCGGTGACCATCAGTCGCTGGATGTGGTGGGCATAGGCGTTGCGGGCCGTGGCATCGATGGCTTTATGCATGCAGCGCATCTTTGTATCGCCGGACCAGTAGAACCAGGGCAGCTCCCGAGTATTGCCCAGGCGGTTTTCCCGGGCGTAACCGGGCATCAGCAGCCAGTAGATGCCGCGCACGAATTCCCGCCAGCCGATGACCTGGCGGACAAAACCTTCCACCGCATTCAGCGGTGCCCGGCCGGCGTGCCAGGCCCGTACCGCTTCTTCGCAGACCTCCATGGGCTCCAGCAGCCCGGTATTCAGGTAGGGCGACAGAATGGAGTGGAACAGCCAGTCTTCGTTGTCTGACATGGCATCCTGGTAGTCGCCGAAGCAGGGCAGGGCAAAGTCGATAAAATGGGCAAGCGCCTGGCGGGCCTGTTCGGCGGTAACGGCATAATGGAAATCATCCGTGGTGCCGAAATGTTCCGAAAAGTGCTCGTTCACCAGTTCGATCACTTCGGTGGTGATGGTATCCGGCTCCTCCCGGAACGGAGTCGGAGCAGGCGGCTTGCCGGTCCATTTCTTGCGGTTATCGGCGTCAAAGTTCCAGTGGCCACCTTCCGGCTGGCCATCTGGCGTCATCAACAGGCCGGTTTTCTTGCGCATCTCCCGGTAGAAGAATTCCATGCGCAGCTGCTTTTTGCCGTAGGCCCAGCGGGCGAACTCGTTAATGGCGCACACGAAGCGGGTATCCGGCCGGATTTCCACGGGGATGCCCAGTGTTTTGTGCCAGCGGCTGATCTGTTCGTGTAAACGCCACTCACCACATTCTGTAGTAATGACTCGCTCCGGTTGGTATTTCCGCACCAGCTCCGCTATTACCTGTTCAATAGACTGTGCCGGATTGTCCGGGTGATAGCGCTGATAGTGAACCCGCCAGCCATCCTCCTCCAGTGCATCGGCAAAGTGCCGCATGGCGCTGAAAATGAACACCAGCTTCTTCTTGTGATGGTTGGTGTAGCTGGCTTCACTGTGGACCTCGGCCATCACGACCAGGTCGTTGTCCTTGTCTGCACCCTCAAGGGCAGAGAGACGGTGGCTGAGCTGATCACCCAGGATCAGGATGAGATTGGCCATGACGGGCTCCGGCTGAGTTTATCCTTTAGAGGTAGGCAGAATACGCCATGGGCGCAAGGGTGGTTCATTGGGTATGCTGGTACACTCAGCTGATTCGCATCAAATCGTGCCAGCCGCCGGTCAGGCATAATGCGCGCTTTCCGGCATGCCGATCCTATTCGACGTTAGAGTTTTACTATGGCTTCTGATACCGCTACAGCAAACAATCTGCCCGCTTTTATCTGGGATGAGGCGCTCATCCGCCGTTATGATCTGAGCGGACCTCGCTACACATCCTATCCAACAGCGGTGGAGTTCACCCCGAACTATTCCATTGAAGACATGGTCAAGGCGGCTGGCCGCAGCAAGGCCGCTGGCGGGCCCATCTCGCTGTATACTCACCTGCCGTTCTGTGCGCACCTTTGCTACTACTGCGCCTGCAACAAGGTGATCACCAAGAAGCGCGACAAGGCCATGCCCTATGTGGAGCGGGTACTGAAAGAAGCGGCCATCCAGTCGAAACTGTTCGGTGCCGACCGCCCGGTCAAGCAGCTGCACTGGGGTGGTGGTACACCTACCTTCCTGCCCAGGGATGTGATGCAGCACCTGATGGCCGGTTACGGTGAGCTGTTTAACCTGCAGTCCGGCGACGACCGGGACTACAGTGTCGAAATCGATCCCCGGGAAGTGGACGAAGATACCCTGTCCACCCTCTGGGAGCTGGGCTTCAACCGTATCAGCCTGGGCGTGCAGGATGTGAATCCGGAAGTGCAGAAAGCGGTGAACCGTATCCAGCCCCGGGACATGACTGAGTCGGTATTGAACGAAGCGCGCCACATCGGCTTCCGCTCCATCAACCTGGACCTGATCTACGGCCTGCCGTACCAGACTCCGGAAAGCTTTGCCGAAACCCTGGAATCGGTGATCGAGATGTCGCCGGACCGGCTTTCGGTGTTCAGTTACGCGCATCTGCCGGACCGTTTCTATCCGCAAACACGGATTCAGGCCGATACTCTGCCCAGTCCGCAGCAGAAACTGACCATCCTGCACAACACCATCAATCGTTTGCTGGAAGCTGGCTACGAATACATCGGCATGGACCACTTCGCCAAGCCGGACGACAGCCTGGCGGTGGCCCAGCGCGAAGGCCGCCTGCATCGGAACTTCCAGGGATACACCACTCACTCGGATTGTGACCTGGTGTCCCTGGGTGTCTCCGCCATCGGCCAGACCGACGACGCCTACTTCCAGAACAACCACGACCTGCCGTCCTGGGAGGCGTCCATTGATGCTGGCCAACTGGCGATTATTCGTGGCGTGGGCCTGACCCGCGACGACCGCATCCGCCGCTGGGTGATCGGGCAGCTGATCTGCCAGTTCCGACTGGACCGCAAGCAGTTTGCCGAACAGTGGAATGAAGATTTTGACCGCTATTTCGCGGATGAAATAAACCGCCTGAAGCCGATGATTCAGGACGAGTTGATTGCGGATTCCGGTTCTTTGCTGCAGGTTCAGCCAGCCGGTCGCCTACTGATCCGGGCCATTTGCCAGATCTTCGATCTGTACCGCAAGGAAGGGGCGAGCCAGCGGTTCTCCAGAATTATCTGACTGGAGAACAATGAGCACAAACGCAAGAGGGCTGCCACATGGCAGCCCTCTTGCGTTGTCGTGGAGGGTTTTCTGATCAGGCCACTTTGAACTCATTGGCCAGATCCTGTAGCTGTCGGGCCAGCCGCGCCTGCTCCTGGGTGACCTCGGTGATTTCCTGGGAGCCGGTCAGGGTCAGGAGGGCAGCTTCGCTGACAGATTCCATATTACCCGCCAGTTCGCGCGTGACGGCAACCTGCTGTTCCGACGCAGTGGCAATCTGGGTCGCCATATCGGAAATGCTGTTCACGTCCATCAGAATGTCAGCAAAGGTCTGTTCCATCTCCGAGGCTTGCGCGCTGGTCTGGTCGGCCAGTTTGTGGCTGGTGATAATTGAACGGCTGGCGTTGTCGGTGATGGTCTTGAAGCCGTTGATGATATCTTCAATCTGGGTAGTGGATTCATGGGTTTGCTGCGCCAGTGTGCGAACCTCATCCGCCACTACCGCAAAGCCTCGTCCGTGCTCGCCCGCCCGGGCGGCTTCGATCGCTGCATTCAACGCCAGCAGATTGGTCTGGTCGGCCACTTTCCGGATAACATCAACCACATCGCTGATGGTCGTGCTGCGTTGTTCCAGTTCTTCGATAACCTGGTTGACGTCCTGTACTGATTTCGCCAGTTCCCGGATCTGGGAGACACTGGTGTGCAGCACCTTCTCGCCGGTCTGGCTTTTCTCCATAGCCCGGCTGGAGGCGTCCGCCACCTGCTGGGTGTTGTGAGAAATCTCCTCTGAGGTTGCCGACATTTCTTCGGTGGCAGCGGCCACCTGCTCGATCTGTTGTTGCTGGTTCTTGATCTGTGAGGAATTCTGGCCCGCGGTTGAGCTGGTTTCCTCGGTGGCTGTGGCCAGCTGTACGCTTGCCTTGTCGATTTGCAGCAAAGCCTCGCTAAAACGGCCAAACAGTTCATTGATTGCTTCGGCTATGGTGCCCGTCTCGTCCTTGCTGGAGACCGGAATCGCCTGCGACAAGTCCTTGTTGTCCATGGCGTTTCGAACACCTTCCAGCAGCTGATTCACCTGCTGATGAATGGCGCGAATAATCACGGCCATTAACAGAACCACCAGAACGATTGACGCCGCGGCAATGGCCGATGCCCAGATCAGATTGCTTCTGGCGGCATTCACGCCAGCGGTGCCCAGTGCTTCAACCTGTGACAGCATATCAGTGCGGATGCCGTTAATGGCCTGGATGCGGTTGGTAGAGGCTGAAAACCAGTCACTGGCTTCCAGGCCGTACATACCGGAAGGGCTGCTCAGAAGCATATCTCGCTGATCCAGCATTTTTCGGTGCTCGGCGGTTTCGGGAAATGACTCAATCCGACCACGGATATCCGAATTTGCACTCAGCATGGCGATTGCGGTCTGGAAATACGCTTGCTGACGCCCTGACAGGGCCGCTATTTGCCCAACTGCAGGCAGGGCGAAGTTGCCGCTGCGCACCAGTGACGCCCCTGCAGCCCGTTCACGGCCTGCCATTTCGGCAGCTTCGGCAAGGGCAAGGTAGGCATTGATCTGCCGGGCAAGCTCGGGCTCAGATGCCCGGCGCACCAGCAACGGAATACGGTTAACGATTTCCATGATCAGGCTGGTGTAGCGGGCGCCGGATTCGGCACCAGCCAACACCCGGTTATCAATATCCCTGCGCAGACTGGTTAGATTGCCAATGTCCCGCTGGAATTTGTCGACGCTTGCCTGAATGCTGCTGTCAAAACGGGCTTCTTCAGCCAGTGCCTCGATTCCGTTCTGGTAGGCGCTCAGGTTCCTGTCGGTATTTTGTCTCTGGGATTGAAGATTGCGGGTTGCCTCGCGTTCGCCGTCAGAATCCGGGGCGCTGGAAATAAACACGGCCGAACGGCCCCGTTCTTTCTGCAACTCCTCTACCAGCGGATCCCCAAGCTCAGCCAGCCGAACCAAGGTATTGAGCTGTTGCATGTTGTCCAGGTCATCCATATTACGGGAGATGCTCTGGACCGCGAAAAATACAATGACCAGCAGCGCAGGCAGAACCAAAGTAATCAGCTTGCCTCGCATGGAGAGGTTGTTGATAAAAGTCATGGGAGGGCCTCGTCATTGAGAATGGCGTCCATTGTGGACAAGTGTAGCAGTTCAGACCATTGACGCCTTGGGGTAGCTGAGGGGGTAGATTTCCACATGTAAGTGCTTGTAATAAAAAGTTAAAGCAATGAGTTTCAGGAAGTTTTGGTTCAGGTAGGGGTTAATACGTAGAGTACTGCCAAAGGGGTATTTGACCGGTTTCGGTCAATCCGCTGACAAAGGTCAAGGTGGGCTAAGTCGCTGACCGGTAAGGTGCACGGCAACGTGCTCAGCGGAGAAAACCATGGAACTTGTATGCCCGGCTGGTAGCCTTCCCGCCCTTAAAACCGCCGTGGACAATGGAGCCGATGCGGTCTATTTCGGCTTCCGGGACAGTACCAACGCCCGCCAGTTTGCTGGCCTGAATTTTAACGACAAACGTGCAGCCGAGGGCATTGAGTACGCTCATTCAAAAGGCAGTCGTGTGTTCTGTGCCATCAATACCTATCCGCAACCGGATGGCTGGGAACACTGGAAAGCCGCGGTAGATCGTGCCGCCGGCCTTGGAGTGGATGCCATTATCCTGGCCGATATGGGACTGCTGGATTACGCTGCAAACAGGCACCCGGATATCCCCCGGCATTTGTCGGTTCAGGGTTCTGCCACCAGCCATGAGGCCCTGTCGTTCTACAAAGACAACTTTGATATCCGCCGGGCAGTGCTGCCGCGCGTGCTGTCTCTGGATCAGGTTCGGGGTGTGGCCAAGCATAGCCCAGTGGAGCTGGAAGTTTTTGCCTTCGGCAGTCTGTGCATTATGGCGGAGGGTCGCTGCTACCTGTCTTCTTACCTCACGGATGAATCCCCCAACACCCGGGGTGCCTGTTCACCGGCCAAGGCCGTGCGCTGGCAGGAAACCCCTCAGGGCCTGGAATCCCGCCTGAATGAAGTGCTCATTGATCGCTATGGCCCCGGTGAAGCTGCCGGTTACCCAACCCTGTGCAAGGGTCGGTTTGAAGTGGAGGGCAGCGTGTACCACGCCATCGAAGAGCCGGTAAGCCTGAATACCATGGATCTTCTGCCGGAGTTGAAGGCGCTGGGTATCAGCGCAGTGAAAATCGAGGGCCGCCAGCGCAGCCCGGCCTACATTGCAGAGGTTGCCCGAACCTGGCGCCAGGCCCTGGACCGGGTTCAGACCACCCCTGACAGCTTTGCTGTAGACAGTGCCTGGAACCGCACTCTCGCCGGCCTTTCCGAGGGTGGCCTGACCACCATCGGGGCCTACCATCGCAAGTGGAAATAAGGTTTTGCCCGCTATGATGAAACTCTCTCTTGGCCCGATTCTGTGGTTCTGGACCAAGCAGTCCGTATTCGATTTCTATGCTAACGCTGCGGAGTGGCCAGTAGATACCATCTATCTTGGCGAAGTGGTGTGCTCCCGCCGACGCGAACTGAAGCCCGATGACTGGCTGGACCTGGCCCGGGATCTGAAGGCTTGTGGCAAGAACGTGGTGCTTTCCACATTGACGCTGATCGAATCCGAAGCGGATTTGCGGCGACTTCGTCGGTTTTGCGAACAGGATGAGTTTCTGGTGGAGGCCAACGACCAGAGTGCCCTGCAGGTGGCGATCCGCAACAAGATTCCGTTTATTACCGGCCCGTCCATGAACATCTACAACGTGGCCACCCTGAAGATCCTCGCCAGGCAGGGCTTGCAGGGCTGGAACCTGCCGGTGGAACTGGGCAAGGAAACCCTGGAGCAGCTGATCCGGGAGCTGAAGGCCGACGGCCTGGATCTGCCCGCCGAGGTATTCTCCTGGGGCTTCCTGCCATTGGCCTGGTCGTCTCGCTGTTTCACTGCCCGTCATTACAACCTGCCTAAAGACAACTGCGAATTCCGTTGCCTGGAGCATCCAGATGGCATGGAACTGCGTTCCCGGGAAAGCCAGGAACTGTTCCGGATCAATGGCATTTCCACGCTCTCCGGCTCGCGCTACGACCTGATGAGGGAACTACCGGAGATGGAGCGTATGGGTGTCAGTACCGTGCGACTGAGCCCGGAACATCAAGGGATGGAACAAGTGGTCAAACGCTTTGATCAGGTGCGCCGGGGGGAAGTGCTGGTCGCCGACCCGCTGCAGCTGGTGGAGGCCCCGCCATGTAACGGGTACTGGTACGGCAAGCCGGGAATGGATCTGATCGTAAAGTCTGTGTAAAGCCCGTTGAGCGTTGATTGAGGTCAATAGATAGCCGATGTACCAGGAGTAGCTTGCTAGGGTACTCAAACTGCATTGGGGTTTATTGTTATGGCTCGCGTCCCGCTATTTTTCTGGGGTCTGACTGCTTTGGTCGGCGTCCTGTGGTTTGTTTCCGACAGCCTGTGGGTTTCCCCCTTCGCTTACTTTCCGTTCCGCTCTGTGTTTGTGCAGTTTTCCGGCATTCTGGCCGTAGTGATGATGGCGGTTGCGTTGGTACTGGCACTGCGTCTCCGGTCTCTGGAGCGTTGGGTTGGTGGCCTGGACAAGGTGTACCGGCTGCACAAATGGCTGGGCATTGGTTCACTGGTGCTGGCTACGTTGCATTGGTGGTGGGCCAAAGGCACCAAGTGGATGGTGGGCTGGGGCTGGTTGGAGAAGCCGGCCGGCAAAGCGGCCGGACAGCAACTTACCGGCCTGGAAGCCTGGTTCAGGGGGCAGCGGGGGCTGGCAGAAACCCTGGGAGAATGGGCTTTCTACGCCGCGGCCGTATTGATTGTGCTGGCATTGGTAAAAGCCCTTCCTTACCACCTGTTTCGTAAAACACACAAACTGCTGGCGGTGGCTTTTCTGCCTCTGGCCTGGCACAGCTTTATCCTGATGAAGTTTGATTATTGGGCGGCGCCGATTGGCTGGCTGACCCAGTTCGCTGTTGTCGCCGGCAGTATCGCAGCGGTTTTACTGCTGCTTGGCTGGCCGGGTAAGGTCCGGAAGGTGCCGGGGGAGGTGGTTTCGGTAACCCGATATCCGGAGCTGAGAGTTTTCGAGTTTCTGGTGAGGGTCGACCAGGGCTGGTCCGTCCATAACCCCGGGCAGTTTGCCTTTATTACGTCGGATGCTGCGGAGGGCCCTCACCCTTATACCATTGCTTCAGACTGGAACCCGGAAACCCGGTGTCTGAAATTCGTGGTCAAGGAACTGGGGGACCATACCCGCCGGGCCAGCCACCGGATCTGTGAGGGCATGTCGGTTACACTGGAGGGGCCCTATGGCAGTTTTGATTTTGAAGATGATTGCCGCACCCAGATCTGGGTAGGCGCGGGCATAGGGATCACGCCGTTTATTGCCCGGATGGGGCGCCTGGCCAGCAAACCGGATAATCGTACTATCTACCTGTTCCACCCCACTGCCGATGTCAGCGAGGAGGCTCTGGCAAAGCTGCGGGCGGATGCCGAAGCCGCGGGCGTTAACCTGGTTATACGATGCAGTTGTACCGAAGGCCGACTGACACCGGAGGAAATTCGCGATGCGGTGCCGGATTGGCAAGGTGCCAGCCTGTGGTTCTGCGGCCCGGTGGGCATGGCCCGGACCCTGTTTAATGAATTCCGCAGATGGGGCCTGCCTGCCCGGCGGATGCATCGGGAGTTTTTTGAGATGCGGTAAATGCGTTATGTCATGACGGGTTTTGAATTCATAAGGGGTGAAGGCTAGGCTCAAGGACACCATTAGCCGGTTGGGAGGTTTCTATGGACATCCGCCTGAAACGAGCTTACGACTACGCTGCCCGCTCAGATGGCCCGCGTATTCTGGTGGATCGCATCTGGCCCAGGGGCGTTGCCAAAGAAGACGCAGACATTGCCCATTGGCTGAAAGGGCTTGCGCCATCTTCAGAATTGCGGAAGTGGTTCGGCCATGACCCGGACAGATGGCCCGGGTTTCGAGACCGCTACTTCAAAGAGCTCAAGTCTGATGGGGCCGCAGAGGACCTGGATTTGTTCCGGCAGATCCTCAAAGAGCACAAACGCGTCACGCTGGTATTTGCCGCCAAAGATACCGACCATAATAATGCGGTGGCGTTGCGGGATTTTGCGTTGAGCGACCAGCTCTGAGGCAGCCCGCTCTCTGATTTAAAACAACTACATTTATTGGCAGTTGAACTATGCTCAAGACGGTGGTTGCCGTTTTGGGAGTCCTTCTGTGACCAATAATGTGCCGAATGCCTTCGAAATCTTCCCCTGGAACCGGAATTTCGAGACCGGCATTGATGATATTGATCAACAGCACAAGGTGCTGGTCAATATCCTGAATCGACTGGCGTGGCACTTTGCATCGGATACCTCCGAGTTAACGCCCGATCAGATTCTTGATGAGTTGCTCACCTACGCGGCGTTTCATTTTGAATACGAGGAAGCGATCTGGAACAAAACCCTCAGTGAAGCAGCGATGGCGAAAAGCCACCGCGAGTCACACCAGATGTTTTTTGCGCAGGTTGAGGAGCTGCGCAACAGCCGCGAACCTCAGGAAGAGGTGTTAACCAGACTGTTTGACTTCCTCACACGCTGGTTAGCCTTCCATATCCTCGAATCAGATCGCCGAATGGCTCTGACGGTTGAGTTGGTTCAGCAAGGCCTGGAAGTCAGTGAGGCAAAAAACCGGGTCGATGCAGAGCTGAGCGGTTCCGCCTCGGTGCTGGTCAACGCGCTGCTGGAAATTTACGGAAAGCTTTCATCAAGCACGATTCAGTTAATGCGGGAGAAAATGGCCCGCTTGAGGGCCGAAGACGAGCTGTCCCGAATACAGCATGAAAGGCTGAATCAGGCCCTGGAAGAACAAGCCCGAGAATATCAGCACCATCTGGAAACGCTCGCTTATACCGATGCCTTGACCGGCCTCTGGAACCGAAACGGCATCGTCCGACGAGTTCGTGAATACCTTGCAGATGAAGTGAGAGCTGAGAACTCGGCAGCCCTGGTGTCTATTGATCTTGATAATTTCAAGGATCTCAACGACTGTCTGGGAGAAGATGCGGCAGACCGAATGCTCGGCTTGCTGTCCCGGCGGTGGCTGGATGCGATCCCGGCGGATGCCTGCCTGGCGCGAACAGGTGGTGATGAGTTTGCATTGTTGCTGCCGGATGCCAGCCAAGCCGAGTCGCGGCTGGAAGCTCTGCGTTTGACGGCCAGTCAGCCTTTTGAACTCGACGGTGTTGAGGTTTCTGCGGGGTTTACGGCTGGTGTTGTCCTGTTTCCGGATGGCGCCGTTGAGGACGCAGACAGCTTGCTGAGGCAGGCGGATA
Source organism: Marinobacter sp. LM1 (assembly GCF_042763285.1). Classification (NCBI taxonomy): domain Bacteria; kingdom Pseudomonadati; phylum Pseudomonadota; class Gammaproteobacteria; order Pseudomonadales; family Marinobacteraceae; genus Marinobacter; species Marinobacter sp. LM1. The sequence goes on along the minus strand of NZ_CP114373.1, from coordinate 3,388,388 downwards.
ATACCCTGTATCGGGCAAAACACGAGATGCGCAGTGGCTGGCTGTATCTTGATGCCGGCGAGCGGAGCCAGTATCGAGCCCGTCAGTTGTTACTGGAGGACATCCGCAGGGGGCTCAACCAGGATGAGTTCCGGCTTTATTTTCAACCCAAGGTTAATCTCCGGACTGGAGAGGTTTTGGGCGTTGAAGCGCTGATCCGGTGGCAACATCCCCGGGAAGGGCTGCTCCCTCCGAGTTACTTCCTGCCGGCGATTGAGCATCACACGCTGAATATTCAGGTTGGTGAATGGGTGTTGAGAAACTCGCTGCTGCAGATACAGCGCTGGGAGCAAGAGGGTGTCAGGGTCAATGTCAGCGTTAACATCGCCGCTAACCATCTTCAGTCTGATCACTTTGCCGGGCACCTGCAAAAAATCCTGTCTGGCTTTCCGGGGGTTGACCCTGTCAGGCTAGATCTGGAAATCCTGGAAACCGCTGCACTTGGGGATTTGGACAAAGCCGTACAGACCATTGCGGATTGCCGTGAGCTTGGGGTGACCTTCTCCCTGGATGACTTTGGTACTGGCTACTCATCGTTGTCTTATCTCAAGCGCCTTCCTGTCGATACTCTGAAAATCGATCGGGAGTTTGTATCCGGCATTGAGGATGACAGTGAAAACCTGTCAATTCTTCAGGGGGTGATCGGTCTGTCGCGGGTTTTCGGGAAGCAGGTGGTTGCGGAGGGCGTGGAAAGTGTCAGGCAAGGTGAGATTCTGCTGAGCCTCGGGTGCGAATGCGCTCAGGGATTTGCCATGTCTCCGCCCATTGAAGCGCCCCTGATCCCTGCCTGGATTAACCGTTGGAGAACGTTCCCGGAATGGGCGCTTACCAGGGTTTCAGAAAATCCCTGAGCCGCAGATGCCAGTCCAGGCTGTCGAGCAGGTTTTTCAGGGCCAGCCCCAGTTCAGTATCCCCCTCGATAACCAGCCGGCGCTGGAAGAACAACTGATCGGGGTCTTGCTTTCGTTCCGCCAATGTACGGAATGCACCAACGGACCCCCGGATAGTGGCTTCACCAGGACCGTTCAGCACCCGCAGGCGCCCGGCCCAATAACCGAGGGTAATGCCTGGCTGGCCGCCATTGATTTCGAGGCGGATTCGACGGCCCTCGAAATCGTCGAATTCACCTTCTGCAATGGCGTCCGAGAAAAGCCGGTTGAGGGGCGCTTCCGCTGCCAGTTGTTTCAGGGCGACGGGCATTCGCTGATCAATGCCGTTCAGGAGTGGCACCGGTGACGGGGCATACTCCCGGATCACGGCTAGGGTCTGGCCCGCAAGGGGATTGTGCTGGAGTTGATTGCTCAGGCGTTGCAGCTGCGCGAACCCGGGTGGTGTGGGCAATTTGCCGAAACTGGGCAGGGTAGGCAGCATGGCAGGCTCTCCTGAAATCATGAAACAGACAGGGAGAGCCTACCTCAAACCGCAATAAACGGATTTGATATAACTCAGGGGAATGAACAGTCAGCCCTTGTGCAAGCCTTCCTCGACCGCCCAGACGGCGACTTCCACCCGCGAGCGCAGGTTCAGCTTTTTCAGCAGGTGCTTGACGTGGACCTTGACAGTGCCGTCACTGATGTCGAGTTTACGCCCGATCATCTTGTTGGACAGGCCTTCGGCAATCAGCCGGAGAATATCTTTCTCCCGCGGCGTCAGGCTGTCGAAGTCGGGACGGCTGGTCTGCTGCGGTTTGTTGGAACGCAGGGCTTCAGCCAGCAGGGTCGTGAGGCGGTCACTGATCACCATCTTGCCCACCGCCGCCTGGTGCAACTGGGCGATCATGTCCTCGGGCTCCATGTCCTTGAGCAGGTAACCGTCGGCGCCCGCCCGCAATGCCGCGACCACATCGTCTTCCTGGTCTGAGACAGTAAACATAACGATGCGCGAGCTGACATTCTGTTCCCTGAGCTTTCTCAGGGCTTCGATGCCGTCCATTTCCGGCATGTTCAGGTCCATCAGGATCAGGTCCGGCTCCAGCTCGGTGGCCAGACGGATGCCATCGGCGGCATTGCTGGCTTCGCCGATCACTTCCATGTCGTCTTCCATGCCGATCAGCTGTTTGATGCCCTGGCGCAGCAGCGGGTGGTCGTCGATCAACAGAATGCTTGCGGGTGTCTCAGACATTGTTTCTCTCTTTTGTCCTGCGCTCGGCTCAGGCCGGCGTAGTTTCCGTTGGAATCAGGTTGCGGCTCTTGGGTACGAATGTTAGCGCGACTTCCACGCCGCCTTCATCCCTGTTTCGCACATTGACCTTGCCGCCGAGTGTGCGGGCACGGTCCTGCATGATAATCAGGCCATAGTGGTTCACGGGCTGGTCGCCACCCGGTAATCCCCTGCCATTGTCCTGTATGCTGGCCCGCACTTGTGGTGAATCGAACACTACTTTTACAGCTATGTCAGTGGCATCGGCGTGTTTGACGGCATTGGCCAGCCCTTCACGAATGATCTGCAGGGTGTGGATTTCCTCATTGGGCGACAGCGTCTGGGGCGGCAGGTTGTATTCAAACGCTACCGGTTTACCGAGGCGCTCTGAGAATTCGTCGATGGTTTTACGCAGGGCAGTCGCCAGATCAGGCGTATCCAGTTTCAGCCGGAAGGTGGCCAGTAGTTCCCGCAGCTGGCGGTAGGCGCTGTTCAGGCCAGTGCTCAGTTCATCCAGGATGTCATCGTGGATGGGCTTCTGCTCGCCATCAATGTTCAGCCGGCGCAGACGGGTCACCTGCATTTTCAGGTACGAGAGCGATTGTGCCAGGGAATCGTGTAGCTCCCGGGCAATCACCGTGCGTTCTTCTGCCAGCGTCAGCTGTTGTTCTTCGGTGATCTGTTTTTCCAGGAAAATGGCAGTTGCCAACTGGTCGGTCAGGGTCTCCAGCAGGCGGCGCGAGGTCTCCGGTAATCCTTTTTCAGCCGGATACCAGACCTCCAGTGTGCCCAGCAACTGCCCGGGAGTTCGGATTGGCAGCAACAGCCGCCGGCCATCATTATTTTCCAGCGGCATCTCATCATAGACCTCGGGGGTTACCAGACAGGCATTGCAATGGTGATCCCGGCAATAGAAGGGGCGTTTGGGTGTGGCAGTGGTAATGGCCTCCACCGGTTCTGCCGATTCCTTGTCATGCAGGAACAGGCGGATGGGACCGATGCCCAGCAACTGCTCCAGATCCTGCAGCATCGGGATGGCGCCACTGCACAGATCATGATTGGCGAACAGCCCTCGGCTGGCGGAGTGCATTACTTGCAGAGCCGCATGGCTGATTTCAAGTTCCTCGGTTTTCTGCCTGGCCCGGCTTTCAAGCTCGTAGTAGGTCAGCGCCAGTTCACTGGTCATCTGGTCAAAGGCCTGGCCCAGTTGTGCCAGCTCATCGGAGCCTTTGAGATCGGCTTTGTGGCTGAAATCCTGTTCGCCCACGGCGGTGGCAATGCCCACCAGTTTCCGCAGCGGCCGGAGAATGCGGTTTTTGAGGTCCAGAAACAGGGCGAGAACAATCAATACCGAGAACACCATGCTGATGATCTGGATAAGGTGCAGCAGGTCGATTCTGGCCTCGGTGCGTTGTTCCAGCATGGAGACCAAGCGATCCACTTCTACCGTGTAGCTCTCCACTGTCGTGATCATTTCGGCGGATAGAGGGGCGCCAGTCTGGTGGCTCTCCAGTGACGGCCTGAGCTGATTGGCCCAGCCGTATTCCACGGTTTTATATTGTTCGACGAGGGGATGATCATCGGTGCGGGGAATGGAACGGATGATGGCGGGATCCCTGAGCCTGTCCTCGTACTCCTCAATGCGTTGATCAAGGGTGTCAGTGTTTTCTACGGGATCTTCAGAGGCCGATCTTGCCGCCAGTTGGAATGCTCCCATACGCAGTGAACCGGCAAGGTTGATAGCAGTGGCATTGCCCTCAATGCTGTTGGACACAGCCAGAGTGGTGGCCATGCTGACAATGGCCGTCAGCACGATGGCGCCGATAACAACAGCCAGTCGATTTACTAGCGGGCTTCTGGAGGTCATGGATAGCTTCAAGGCTCGAGGGATGTGGATAGTGACAGGCAGCAAAATTATCGTGGAAAACGCGCCGTCGTGATACCTCCTTGAGGATAGTCAATTACCCCAATGGTTTATAACCCATCATAGCCTTTGACCCGTGTTCAGGCAAAAGTCGAGACTAAAGAATGGGATTCAGGGAGCGTGTAATGCAATCGGAACGGGATGAAGAGAGGTTAGCATCTCTGGCAGTAGTGTTGCCGTTGGCGCTGACCGGCTTTGTGGTGGCTGCCGGTTGCTGGACACTGTTTGCGGTTGCCGGCGTGCATCTCCGAGCCGACCTGGGTCTGAGCAGTTTGCAGTTTGGGGTTCTTCTGGCCATGCCCATGGCGGTCAGCGCCATACTTGCGATTCCGGCCGGGCTTGCGGCGCAGCGATATGGTGCCCGTGAAGTCATGCTGTTGTGTCTGTGCGGTCTTGCTGTGTGCATGGGGATACTGCTGCTGACAAACACCTACATTGGCTACCTTATTGCCGCCGCCGGACTGGGGCTGGCGGGCGGCTTCTACGGCGCCGGTCTGCAGTTTGTGGTCAGCCATTGCCAGCCCAGGCGGCTGGGTCTCGTGCTCGGGGTTTTTGGCTCCGGGGTAACCGGAGCGGGTTTCAACTATTATCTGGTGCCGCTGTTCCATGAGGCGTTCTCCTGGCAGGGCGTACCTCTGGCCTACCTCATTACCCTGCTTCTGGTGATCGCGCTGTTGATTATGCTGACCGACGCCACGGGTGAAGAAGACGAAAGCCGTGAACGATCAGCCAGAGAAATTCTCGGGGTGATCCGGCAGGGTCGGAATCTACCCCTGTGTTTGTATTTCGGTGTGGTTGCCGGCAGTTTCTTTGCGCTGGCGTTGTGGCTTCCGGATTTCCTCTCAGGCCAGTATGGTCTTACGCTGGATTCCGGGGCCCGCCTGGCGCAATGGTTTGTCATTCCCGGTGCGGTAGCTCAGGTGGCCGGCGGAGGCTTGTCCGATCATTTCGGTTCCGCCCGGGTTGCGACGCGGGCACTGGCGGGTTGTCTGATGGCACTCGTGGTGCTGTCTTATCCCCCCATGACTTTGTTCATTACCGGCGTGGAAGAGGAGCTGGTTGTGGAGTTCGCTCTGCCTGTTGTCCTTGAAAGCACGTTGGTCGTGATTCTGGGGGTGGCCATGGGTACCGCCATGGGATCCCTTCAGCGTATGGTGATTCTGGCCAACCGACAGGAAGCGTCCCTGTTTGCCGGTGTATTGCTGGTCAGCGCCTGTGCCGTTGCGTTTGTCCTGCCAGTTGCGTTTGGTGGCTTGAACCTGTGGCTGGGCGTGCGTACGGCCGTATTCATGATTCTCTTCCTGTTGCTGAGTGTCAGCCTGCTGCTTTTCTCCCGACATGCCCGCAGAGAGGAGCGAAAGATGCTTCTCCAACCCGGGTTATAGGTCGCCTACCCACAGGGTGGTACACCCGGGTTATGTGGTAGTAACCACGCAGATTTCAGGGGTTTGATCCCACACAATGGTCTCCATTCGGAACAACGATCCGGCAAACGGGTTGATGGAGAGAGAGACCATGAGTCATTTGATCGACAAGTTGAATTACTTCAGGAAGAACCGCGAATCGTTCTCCAACGGTCACGGTGAAATCCACGAAGTGAACCGCGACTGGGAGAACAGCTACCGCCAGCGCTGGCAGCATGACAAGATCGTGCGCTCCACCCATGGCGTGAACTGCACCGGCTCCTGCAGCTGGAAAATCTACGTGAAGAACGGGCTGGTTACCTGGGAAACCCAGCAAACCGATTATCCCCGCACCCGCCCGGATCTGCCCAACCACGAGCCCCGTGGTTGCCCTCGTGGCGCCAGCTACTCCTGGTACATGTACAGTGCCAATCGCCTGAAATACCCGCTGATGCGCAAGAGCCTGATGAAGCTCTGGCGTGCTGCCCGTATCCAGTTCAATGACCCGGTGGAAGCCTGGGCCTCTATTGTTGAAGATCCCGCCAAGACCGCCGAGTACAAGCCTCGCCGTGGTATGGGCGGTTTTGTCCGTTCCAGCTGGGACGAAGTCAACGAGCTGATTGCCGCCTCTAACGTCTACACTGCCAAGAAGTTCGGCCCGGACCGTATCATCGGTTTCTCTCCGATTCCTGCAATGTCCATGGTCTCCTACGCCGCGGGCAGCCGTTACCTGTCCATGATCGGTGGCGTCTGCATGAGCTTCTACGACTGGTATTGCGACCTGCCGCCCGCCTCTCCGCAAACCTGGGGTGAGCAGACCGACGTGCCGGAATCCGCCGACTGGTACAACTCCGGCTACATCATCGCCTGGGGCTCCAACGTACCCCAGACCCGTACCCCGGATGCCCACTTCTTCACCGAAGTACGCTACAAGGGCACCAAGACCGTTGCCATTACCCCGGACTATGCGGAAGTTTCCAAGCTGTCTGACGAGTGGCTGAACCCGAAGCAGGGTACAGACGCCGCTCTGGGCATGGCCATGGGCCATGTGATCCTCAAAGAGTTCCATGTTGACAAGCCCAGCGAGTACTTCACTGACTACGTTCGTCGCTACACCGACATGCCCTACCTGGTCATGCTGGAACAGAAAGACGACGGCAGCTACGTACCGGGCCGCTTCCTGCGTGCCAGTGACCTGGTGGATGGCCTCGGTGAAGAAAACAACCCGGAATGGAAAACCATCGCCATTGACGAAAGCACTGGCGAACTGACTGCGCCGAACGGCTCCATCGGCTACCGCTGGGGCGAGAAAGGCAAGTGGAACCTGAAGCAGACCGCCAAAGGCGCCGATGTAAACCTTCAGCTGTCGATGGTTGAAAAGCACGACGAAGTCGTCGATGTCGCCTTCCCGTATTTCGGTGGTATCGAACACGACCATTACAACCACGTGGAATTCAAGGACATCCTCAAGCACAAGCTGGGTACCCGCAAGGTTCAGCTGGCCGATGGTTCCGAAGGTCGCGTGGTGACTGTGTACGACCTGATGGTTGCCAACTACGGCATCAGCCGCGGCCTGGGTGACGACGATGGCGCCACTTCCTATGACGAAGTGAAGCCGTACACGCCTGCCTGGCAGGAGCAGATCACCGGCGTACCGGCCGAGAAAGTGATCCGAATCGCCCGTGAGTTCGCGGACAACGCTGACAAGACCAAGGGCCGCTCCATGGTCATCGTCGGTGCCGGTATGAACCACTGGTACCACATGGACATGAACTACCGCGGCCTGATCAACATGCTGATCATGTGTGGCTGTATCGGCCAGAGCGGCGGTGGCTGGGCCCACTACGTGGGTCAGGAGAAGTTGCGCCCGCAGACCGGCTGGCAGCCGCTGGCCTTTGGTCTCGACTGGCAGCGCCCGCCACGCCACATGAACTCCACCTCCTTCTTCTATGCTCACTCCGGCCAGTGGCGCTACGAGAAACTGGGCGTGGATGAAATCCTGTCGCCGCTGGCAGACAAGTCCAAATTCGGTGGCAGTCTGATCGACTACAACGTACGCGCCGAGCGCATGGGCTGGCTGCCGTCTGCGCCGCAGCTGAACCGAAACCCGCTGACCATTGCCGCGGAAGCCGAGAAGGCCGGTATGGAGGTGGCGGACTACGTGGCCAAGTCCATGAAGGACGGATCTCTGGCCTTCGCCAGTGAAGATCCGGAAGCGCCGGAAAACTGCCCGCGTAACCTGTTCATCTGGCGCTCCAACCTGCTGGGCTCCTCAGGTAAAGGTCACGAGTACATGCTCAAGTACCTGCTGGGCACCAAGAACGGATTGCAGGGCAAGGATCTGGGTGTCGAGGGTGGCGCCAAACCGGAAGAAGTGAAATGGCGCGACCAGGCGCCGGAAGGCAAGCTCGACCTGCTGGTGACTCTGGACTTCCGTATGTCCACCACCTGTCTGTATTCCGACATCGTTCTGCCGACCGCAACCTGGTATGAGAAGAACGACCTGAATACCTCCGACATGCACCCGTTCATCCACCCGCTGACCGCTGCCACCGATCCGGCCTGGGAAGCGCGTAGCGACTGGGAAATCTATAAGGGCATTGCCAAGTCTTTCTCCAAGGCAGCCGAGGGTCATCTGGGTGTCGAGAAAGACGTGGTCACCCTGCCGCTGCTGCACGACGCGCCGGCGGAACTCGGCCAGCCGTTTGATGTGAAGGACTGGAAGAAAGGCGAATGCGACCTGATTCCGGGCAAGACCGCGCCCAACTTCATCACCGTGGAGCGGGATTACCCGAACACCTACGCCCGCTTTACCTCCCTCGGTCCGCTGATGGACAAGCTGGGTAATGGTGGCAAGGGCATCAACTGGAATACCGAGAAGGAAGTCAACTTCCTGAAGGACCTGAACTACACCCACCTTGAGGGTGCCAACGCAGGTCGCCCGAAGATCGAGAGTGCCATTGATGCCGCTGAGGTCATCCTGACCCTGGCGCCGGAAACCAACGGCCAGGTGGCGGTGAAGGCGTGGGCTGCCCTGTCTGAAATGACCGGGCTGGACCACACCCACCTGGCGACCAACAAGGAAGAGGAAAAAATCCGCTTCCGGGACATCGTGGCGCAGCCGCGCAAGATCATTTCCAGCCCCACCTGGTCTGGCCTGGAAGACGAACACGTGTCCTACAACGCCGGTTACACCAACGTGCACGAGCTGATTCCCTGGCGCACCCTGACCGGTCGTCAGCAGTTCTATCAGGACCATGAGTGGATGCGCGCCTTCGGCGAGAGCCTGCTGGTGTACCGTCCGCCTATCAACACCAAGGCCGTGGGCAGCATGATCAACCAGCGCAGTAACGGCAACCCAGAGAAAGCGCTGAACTGGATCACCCCGCACCAGAAGTGGGGTATCCACAGCACCTACAGTGACAACCTGTTGATGCTGACCCTGTCCCGTGGCGGCCCGATTGTCTGGTTGAGTGAGGACGACGCCAAAGAGATAGGCGTGGAAGACAACGACTGGATCGAACTGTTTAACGCCAACGGTGCCATTGCCGCCCGTGCGGTGGTGAGTCAGCGGGTGATGCCCGGCATGGTGATGATGTACCACGCCCAGGAGCGGATTGTGAACATACCCGGCTCCGAGATCACCGGTACCCGTGGCGGTATTCACAACTCGGTTACCCGGGTGTGTCCGAAGCCGACTCACATGATTGGTGGCTATGCCCAGTATTCCTACGGCTTCAACTACTACGGCACCGTAGGTTCCAACCGGGACGAGTTCGTGGTGGTCCGCAAGATGAAGAACGTGGACTGGCTCGACGGTGAAGGCAATGACTATGCTCAGGAGGCTGTAAAATGAAAATCCGTTCCCAAGTCGGCATGGTGCTGAACCTGGACAAGTGCATTGGTTGCCACACCTGTTCCGTCACCTGCAAAAACGTATGGACAAGCCGTGAAGGCATGGAATACGCCTGGTTCAACAACGTTGAAACCAAGCCTGGTATCGGCTACCCGAAAGAGTGGGAGAACCAGGATAAGTGGAAGGGCGGCTGGATGCGCGACAGCTCCGGCAAGATCCGCCCCCGCATTGGTGGCAAGTTCCGGGTGCTGGCGAACATTTTCGCCAACCCGGACCTGCCGGAAATCGACGACTACTACGAGCCGTTCGACTTCGATTATCAGCACCTGCACACTGCCGGTGACACCAAACACCAGCCGGTTGCACGGCCACGTTCGCTGATCTCCGGCCAGCGCATGAAGAAGATCGAATGGGGTCCGAACTGGGAAGAAATCCTGGGCACCGAGTTTGCCAAACGTCGCAAGGACAAGAACTTTGACCAGGTGCAGGCGGATATCTACGGCCAGTTCGAAAACACCTTCATGATGTACCTGCCGCGCCTGTGCGAGCACTGCCTGAACCCGGCGTGTGTTGCCAGCTGCCCGAGCGGTGCCATCTACAAGCGGGAAGAAGACGGCATTGTTCTGATCGACCAGGACAAGTGCCGCGGCTGGCGGATGTGTGTCTCCGGCTGCCCGTACAAGAAGATCTACTTCAACTGGAAAACCGGCAAATCCGAGAAGTGCATCTTCTGCTATCCGCGTATCGAAGCCGGCATGCCCACCGTGTGCTCCGAGACCTGCGTAGGCCGGATCCGCTACCTGGGTGTGCTGCTGTATGACGCAGACCGCATCGAAGAAGTAGCCAGCACCCCGGGCGAGCACGAGCTGTACGAGAAGCAGCTGGAAATCTTCCTGGACCCGTTCGACCCGAAAGTGATCGAACAGGCGAAGAAAGACGGCATCCCGATGAACGTCATCGAAGCTGCCCAGCAGAGTCCGGTCTACAAGATGGCGGTGGACTGGAAGCTGGCCCTGCCGCTGCACCCGGAATACCGCACCCTGCCGATGGTCTGGTACGTGCCGCCCCTGAGCCCGATCCAGTCTGCGGCAGAAGCCGGCAAGGTTGAGTTCGACGGCGTACTGCCGAAGATCGAGAGCCTGCGGATCCCGGTCAAGTACCTGGCGAACCTGCTGACCGCCGGTGATGAGAAGCCCATCGTACTGGCCCTGAAGCGGATCATGGCCATGCGTTTATACAAGCGCGCCGAAACCGTGGAAGGCAAGGAAGACCTGCGAGCCCTGGAAGCGTGTGGTCTGACCAAGGCCCAGGCCGATGAGATGTACCGCTACCTGGCCATCGCCAACTACGAAGACCGTTTCGTGATTCCCACCAGTCATCGTGAGCTGGCCAAGGAAGCCTTCCCGGATGCGACCGCTTATGGCGAGCGCGGCGGTTGTGGCTTCAGCTTCGGCGATGGCTGCAACGGTGGTGACAGCGATTTCAGCCTGTTCGGCGGCAAGAAGCAGACCACCAGCATGGTCAGCAAGCTGGCGACCGTGAAGCAGGTTGACCCGAAGCAGCTGCAGGACTGAGGAGGCCGCGATGCAACTTTTGAAAGTACTGGCGCGGGTACTGGAGTACCCCACCGAAGAACTGCAGCAATCCAAAGACGCCCTGGTCGCCGCTGTCCTGGAGGACAGCCGGCTGCCGCGGCAAAACAAGGAACAACTGCTGACCTGTATTGATCGCCTTTGCGATGGTGACCTGATGGATCTTCAGGAAGCCTACGTGGGCACCTTCGACCGGGGCAGGGCCACCTCCCTGCTGCTGTTCGAGCACGTGCATGGCGAATCCCGCGACCGCGGCCAGGCCATGGTCGACCTGATGGAGCAATACCGGGCCAACGGCCTGGAAATTGATGCCAAAGAACTGCCGGATTACCTGCCGCTGTTCCTGGAATACCTCTCCACCCGCCCCTGGGAGGAAATCCTGAACTGGCTGGAGGATATTCACCACATTCTGGGGTTGCTTGGAGAGCGCCTGTACCAGCGTGAAAGCCTCTACCACGTTGCGATGGATTCCCTGCTGGTGCTGTCCGGCCGCAAGGCCGACCGCCAGGAACTGGCGCAGCTCGTTGCCTCGGAAGAGCGCGACGACACCCCCGAAGCACTGGACAAGGTCTGGGAAGAGGAAATGGTGAAATTTGTGGATGACCAGGGCAGCTCCTGTGGCACCGGTGGCGTGGTTGGACAGCGCCGCCGCGAACTGGAACAGACCCAGACCATTCACCTGAGTGATCAGCTGATGACGGACGCAACGCCCCGTCCGGCAGGGCGCGCCTGAGGCGCAGGAGGAAAAGACAATGTCCTATATCAACACACTCTTGTTCGGAATCTATCCCTACATCGCCCTGCTGGTACTGTTTGTCGGTACCTGGGCGCGTTATGACCATGGCCAGTTCACCTGGAAAGCCCATTCCAGCCAGATGCTGCGCAAGAAAAACATGGTGATGGCCAGCGTGCTGTTCCACGTCGGCGTACTGGTGATCTTCTTCGGCCACCTGGTGGGCCTGCTTACTCCGCACTGGGCCTACGAGTGGATCATCACTCCGGGCCAGAAACAGGTGATGGCGATCCTGGTGGGCGGTATCGCCGGCGTCATGGCCATCATCGGTGGCGGCATGCTCGCCTGGCGTCGTATGACCGACCCGCGGGTTCAGGCCAGCAGCACCTTCGCTGACAACATGATCATCATCATTCTGGTGGTTCAGCTGGTCCTCGGTATGCTCACCATCCTGCCCACCATGGGCCACCTCGACGGCAGCACCATGCTCAAGTTCTCCGCCTGGGCCCAGGGCGTCTTCACCCTGGAAGGATCTGGCATCGCCGCCTACATTGCCGACGTGCACTGGATCTACAAGACCCACATCTTCCTGGGCCTGACCATCTTCGTACTCTTCCCGTTCACCCGACTGGTGCACATGCTCAGCGTGCCGGTGGAGTATTTCGGACGGAAGTACCAGGTGGTTCGCAAGCGCGCCTGAACGGATACAGCCACCCTCTCGTCCCGGGAGGGAGGCTGGCAAACTGATTGACGGAGAGTCGCACCATGCAACTGATCCCCACCGGCGAAGCCGGCAAACCCAGAAACCAGTTCCCGCCGGTCTATGTGGGTGAGACTCTCATCCATGAAGACGACATCGCCCGGGAAATGCAGCACCATCCCGCGGAAGAGCTGGCGGAAGCCTGGCACGAAGCAGCCAGAAGCCTTGCCATCCGTGAATTGTTACTGCAACAGGCCAGCCGCCTGAACCTGGACAGCATCGAAGACGAAGAAGACCGGATAGCCCGGGTGCTGGAACTCGAGCTCAAAGTGCCAGACCCGAGCGAACAGGACTGCGAACGCTTCTACGCCGCCAATCCCGCCCGCTTCTGCAGCCCTACCATCATGGCCGTCAGCCACATACTGCTGGCTGCCGCTCCGGATGATATTGAAGAGCGCATGCGTCAGGAAGAAGCTGGCCGACAGCTGCTGTCTGCCCTCCTGGACGGCCGCTCGCAGTTTAACGAATTGGCTAAACAGTATTCCGCCTGCGAATCCCGCCACCAGGGCGGCAGCCTCGGCCAGATCAGCAAAGGCCAGACCGTCGAAGAATTCGAACGCCCGGTCCTGAGCCTGAACGAAGGCCTCCACCCCGAGCTGATCGAAAGCCGCTATGGCTGGCACATCGTTCGAGTAGACCAGCGAATCAACGGCGAACTGCTGCCTTATGAACATGTAAAACCTCAGATTCGCCAGTACCTGAGCGAAAGCGTGACCCGCCGGGCATTCCGGCAATATCTCCAGGTATTGGCTGCGGAAACCGGTGTGGAGGGCGTTGATCTGGAGCTGCCGGATTCGCCTTTGATGCAATGACTGCTTGGTTAGCAAAGCGAATAATTGAGCTAAGTCAATTACCCAGGAATAACACCAAGGATACCCCCATCGGGGGAGCGATTTTTCATCAGTATCCTTCTAGTATTTAAAATAAGATTTTGAATGCATGAATATGCAGAGAGGGTACAACCATGGCCATGACACAAACTGCTGAACAGCGATATACCAAGCCGGTGCTTGTCGCCATCAACAAACCACTTGATGAAGAAGACAGCCTGGAAGCGCTTCGCAGCCATGCCCTGTTCTGCAATCTGCGCCCGAAAGACCTCGATAGTCTGATCCAGCAATCGCGCCGGCTGAGACTCGGTCACCACCAGCTGCTCTACCGTCAGGATATGCCGGCTCATCACTTCTTCTTTGTGATTTCAGGCCGTCTGCGTCTGTATCGCCTGGATTCCTCCGGCGTAGACCGAACCCTTGACAGTATTGCACCCGGGGACTGTTTTGCCGAAGTCATGATTTATGCCAATCCGCCCAGGTATGCATGCTACGCAGAGGCCCTGAAGTCCAGCGAAGTGCTCATGATCCCGGTTAAAGCTTATCGGGAATTGCTGGATCGGAATCCCGAGTATGCCCAGGCGGCCCTGAGCCACTACGCCATGCGTGCGGTGTCCAGATTCCACGATCTTGAGATCATGACTGTCCAGAATGCCCGGGATCGTTTGATTCGTTACCTCATTGATTTGCTGCCGAACGGCGCGGAGGAAGGTGGCGAAGTCGAGTTGCCGTTGCCCAAATGCCTGGTGGCTTCACGCCTGGCCATGCAGCCCGAGACTTTCTCCAGAATACTGGCAGATCTCAAATCCAATGGTTTGATCAGAGTGAATCGCAGCAAGCTCTTTATTTCCGACCCTCAGCGGCTGATCGCTATCAGCCAATAGCCTCTCCGGGCCTCCGGGCCCGGCTTTTTGACCGCCTTGAACATCAGGGGATAGTGATGATCAGCAGTTACCAGCATCTTGTTCAGGCCAGCCGGAAAGAACCGGAGCCCCAGCGCTTTCTGTTCGTTTTTTGCAAAGCCGAATTACCAGACGACGCCAGTGCCGCAGAACGGGCTGCTTTTGAACGCGGCGAGGGTGGCGCACTGATGCCGGTTATCTGTGTCGACAAAACCCCCGATGAGGTTCCTTATTTCGATGTGTTAGCGGAGGAATCCCGCGCGACAGGCCAGGACTGGGACATGGTCTTTGTCGCGGCCATGTCGGGCCGTGGCGGCCATGCTCCTTCCAGTGATGAGGCCCAGCAACCCCTGACCATGATGGTGGAAAGCATCCGCATGGGGCATCTGGGCAATTACCTTCCCCTCAATAAAGCCGGCCACGCCATTAGCCTTGACTGAACTCAAGGCGCCTCTGGTTGGCCGAGGACTATCCTCAAAGAGGTATTTGATTTTCCTCAAAATTGAACGACCCTTGATGTAATCCATGGGGTATTGGGAGTTGTAGTGAGAAACGTCCTCCGTTGTGCGCTATCCATCTTGATGATACTTGCTGCTTCGCTGAGCTGGGCCCAGCCGTTATCGGAATACAGCCCTCCGGCCGGACGCCAGCTCATCGAAAAAGCCTTCCCGGAAGCGACAGAACTCCAGCCGATGGAAGGCAACCGAGCCATCCAACAGGTGTATTCCGGTGAGGAGCTTATAGGCTACGCCTACCAGTCCCTGGACTTTGTCCAGACTCCCGCCTATTCCGGCAAACCCCTGAATGCCATGGTGGTGCTCGATACCGCCGGAGAAATTCGTGCCGCCAAAGTCATACATCACGATGAACCCATCCTGCTGGTGGGTATCCCCGAAAGCAAGATGCATGAGTTCACTGACCAGTACACCGGTCTGAAAGCCGACCAGCGGGTGACCGTTGGAGGCACGTCTACCGAACGCAAGGTGGCGGTGGATGGCTTGTCCGGCGCTACGGTCACCGTGATGGTTATTAACGAAGTCATTATGCGCACTGCCCACCGGGTGGGTGTCGAGATTGGGTTGATTGAAGGTGGCAAAAGCAACCGGCCGCCCATGGCCAATGTGAACGCGGAACAGTTTCAGGAAAAGTCCTGGCAGGAGTTGACCGGTGACGGTTCCATTCGCCGCCTGGTGTTGACCAAAGGGCAGGTCGACGACTCTTTTGTAGGAACCCCTGCCGAGGGCATCGAAACTGCAGACGCGGGCGAACGCGATGACATCCTGATCGAGCTCTACGCTGCCTATCTGGATGCGCCGACCATTGGTCGCAACCTTCTGGGTGAAAATCAATACCAGTGGCTGATGTCTGAACTCCAGGACGGGGAACATGCCATCGCGGTGATGGCCAACGGTGAATACTCCTTTAAAGGTTCCGGCTACGTGCGGGGCGGCATTTTTGACCGGGTGCAGATCCGCCAGTTTGGCGACACCTTCAACTTCCGGGATCTCGATTTCCATCGGCTCAGCGACGTTTACGGTCAGGGTATGCCCGAGTTTTCGGAAATGGCGATCTTTATCGTGCGCCAGCAGTACAACTTCGATCCTGGCACGCCCTGGACGCTGGAGCTGACTGTCAAGCGCCAGACCGGCCCGCTGGACAGTGAATTCCAGGTGTTCCCTCTGGAGTACCAGTTGCCAGACCAGTACTACACGCGTCCGGAACCGGTTCTGAGCGACGAAGAGTGGCTTGAAAACCAGCCGCTGTGGATTCAGGTGTGGTACCAGAAACAGTTCCAGATCACCGTGTTGGGTCTTGGTATCGCCGTGCTGCTGTTCATCCTGTTCTTCCAGGACTGGCTGGTACAGAAGCCGAAAATGATGCGCTGGATTCGCCACGGCTTCCTGGTTTACACCCTGTTCTTCATCGGCTGGTATGCCCTGGGTCAGCTTTCCATCGTCAACGTGCTGACGTTTGTGAACAGCCTGATCAGCGGCTTCAAATGGGAAACCTTCCTGATCGATCCGATCATGTTCGTGCTCTGGGCCGTGGTGGCCGGCATCGTCCTGCTCTGGGGGCGGGCGGTGTATTGCGGCTGGCTGTGCCCGTTCGGCGCCCTGCAGGAGCTGATCAATGAAATCGCCCGCAAGCTCAAGGTACCGCAGTACACCGTGCCTTTTGCCTGGCACGAGCGCCTGTGGGCCATCAAGTACATCATCCTGCTGGTGCTGTTTGGTATTTCTCTGGAGTCCATGGCCACCGCCGAGCGCATGGCTGAAGTGGAGCCGTTCAAGACCGCTATTACCCTGCATTTTGACCGCACCTGGCCGTTTGTGACCTACGCCGTGCTGTTGCTGGTGGTCAATATCTTCACCCGCAAGGTGTACTGCCGCTACCTGTGCCCGCTGGGTGCCGCCCTGGCGTTGCCCACCAAACTGCGGGTGTTTGACTGGCTCAAACGTCGCAAGGAATGCGGTAACCCCTGCCGTCTCTGCGACAAGGAATGTGAAGTCCAGGCGATCCATCCGGATGGACACATCAATTACATGGAGTGCCACTACTGCCTGGATTGTCAGATGACCTATTTCGACGACCACAAGTGCCCGCCGCTGATTGTGAAGCGCCGTGGCAAGCGCCGTGGTCACAACGCACCCGGCCACCCAGAGGAAATTCCGGTGGTGCAGGTGAACTGAGTAGTCCCGAGGAGCCAGCCATAAGGCCCCGGTAAAGTCATGAGAAGCAATAACCGCCATAACCAATAACGGAGTTGGATGCTATGAAAAAAAGAGATGATCTGACCAAGGACACGCCGGAGGTTTCCGAAGGTGGTCTGAGCCGTCGTCGCTTTATGGGTGCGGCTGCGCTGGCCGGTGTCGCTGGTGCAACCGGTCTGGGCACCTCGGTCATGTCCCGTGAGACCTGGGCTTCGGCTGCGGAAGAAGCCCGCAATAAGGCTCACGTCGCCCCGGGCGAGCTGGATGAGTACTACGGTTTCTGGAGTGGTGGCCACCAGGGCGAGGTGCGTGTGCTTGGCGTGCCCTCCATGCGTGAACTGATGCGTATTCCGGTATTCAACGTGGATTCCGCAACGGGTTGGGGGATTACCAACGAAAGTAAGGAAATCCTGGGCGGTGATCAGCAGTACCTGAACGGCGACTGCCACCACCCGCACATTTCCATGACCGACGGTCGTTACGATGGCAAGTACCTGTTTATCAACGACAAGGCCAACACCCGGGTTGCCCGTATCCGTCTGGACATCATGAAGACGGACAAGATTACCCACATCCCGAACGTTCAGGCCATCCACGGTCTGCGCCTGCAGAAAGTACCCAAGACCAACTACGTGTTCTGTAACGCCGAGTTCGTCATCCCGCAGCCCAACGACGGCACGGATTTCAGCCTGGACAACAGCTACACCATGTTCACCGCCATCGACGCAGAAACCATGGATGTGGCCTGGCAGGTCATCGTTGACGGTAACCTGGATAACACCGATGCCGACTACACCGGCAAGTACGCTGCTTCTACCTGCTACAACTCAGAGCGTGCAGTAGACCTTGCAGGCACCATGCGTAACGACCGCGACTGGGTGGTTGTATTCAACGTGGAACGCATTGCTGCAGCGGTAAAAGCTGGCAACTTCAAGACCATCGGCGATTCCAAGGTGCCGGTTGTAGACGGCCGCGGCAAATCCGAGTTCACCCGCTATATTCCGGTGCCGAAGAACCCGCACGGTCTGAACACCTCTCCGGATGGCAAGTACTTCATTGCCAACGGCAAGCTGTCACCAACGGTATCCGTGATTGCCATTGATAAACTGGACGACCTGTTCGAAGACAAGATCGAACTGCGGGACACCATCGTGGCCGAGCCGGAGCTGGGTCTCGGACCCCTGCACACTACCTTCGACGGCCGTGGCAATGCCTACACCACGCTGTTTATCGACAGCCAGGTGTGCAAGTGGAATATTGCCGATGCCATCAAGCACTACAACGGTGACAAGGTTAATTATATCCGTCAGAAGCTGGACGTGCAGTATCAGCCGGGCCACAACCACGCATCGCTGACGGAATCCCGTGATGCTGATGGCAAATGGCTGGTTGTTCTGTCCAAGTTCTCGAAAGACCGCTTCCTGCCGGTTGGCCCGCTCCATCCGGAGAACGATCAGCTGATCGATATTTCCGGTGAGGAAATGAAACTGGTCCACGATGGCCCGACCTATGCCGAGCCGCATGACTGTATCCTGGTACGTCGTGATCAGATCAAGACCAAGAAGATCTACGAGCGCAACGACCCCTACTTCGCCAGCTGTCGTGCCCAGGCGGAGAAGGACGGTGTGACTCTGGAATCCGACAACAAGGTCATCCGTGATGGCAACAAGGTACGTGTTTACATGACCTCCGTTGCGCCTCAGTACGGTATGACCGAGTTCAAGGTGAAGGAAGGTGATGAAGTCACGGTGTATATCACCAACCTCGATATGGTTGAGGACGTGACCCACGGCTTCTGTATGGTGAACCATGGCGTGAGTATGGAGATCAGCCCGCAGCAGACCGCTTCCGTGACCTTTACGGCAGGTAAGCCAGGGGTTTACTGGTACTACTGCAACTGGTTCTGTCATGCTCTCCACATGGAGATGGGCGGGCGGATGCTCGTCGAAAAGGCCTGATAGAGAGTTGCCTGACTTGGGGTCCCGTTTTCGGGGCCCCTGGTTGCTTATCACTATCCTGAGATCTATTGATGTATCAACTATTGCGTTATGGAGTGGCCCTGTCAGTCGCTCTGTTTGCGCTCTCCGCCAACGCGGACCTGCAGCAAGAGCTGGATAACCTGGCCCCGGGCTCGTCGTTTCAACTTCCTCCGGAAACTTTGTCTCCACTGGTTATCAGGGTGCCCGGGGTATCTATGTCCTGCGCTCCGGAAACGGTGATTGACGGTGGCGGGCAGGGCAATGCGGTTGAGATTCTGGCAGAGGCGATCACCTTTTCCGATTGCCAGGTTCGCAATTGGGGCAAAGACCTGAATGAACTGGATGCGGGAATCTTCGTGGCCCGCGAAGCGCAGGGTTCGGTGGTGGAAAACAACCGTCTTCAGGGCCCGGCGTTCGGCGTGTGGCTGGATGCAACACCGGATGTGACCGTGCGGGAGAATCACATTCGCGGTGATACCAGCTTGCGGTCCCAGGATCGTGGCAATGGCATTCACCTGTTCAACACCACGGGTGCGCTGATTGAAGGTAACGATATCAGTGAGACCCGGGATGCCATTTACATCGAGACCGCGAACCGAAATACCATTCGCGACAATGTGATGAGTGACCTCCGGTACGGCATTCATTACATGTATTCGATGCATAACCTGCTGGAAAACAACGTCACCCGAGGTACGCGTACCGGGTATGCGTTGATGCAGAGCAAGTACCTGAAGGTATTCAATAACCGCTCCGAGAATGACGAGAACTACGGCATTCTGATGAACTTCATCACCAACTCCGAGTTGCGCAATAACGTTGTTACCGGAGTGTCCCAGGGTCAGAGTGCCGGAGTGGTGATTTCCGGTGCCGAGGGTAAAGCGGTGTTTATCTACAACTCGCTGTATAACACCTTCGAAGGCAATTATTTCGGCCACAGCAACATCGGTATTCATCTCACTGCGGGTTCCGAGGAAAACCAGGTGTTCAACAATGCCTTTGTGGAAAACCAGCGCCAGGTGAAGTACGTGGCCACTCGCACCCAGTTCTGGGCCGAGGATGGCAAAGGCAACTACTGGAGTGACTACCTGGGCTGGGATCGAAACCAGGACGGCCTCGGCGATGTGCCTTATGAACCGAATGACAACGTGGATCGGCTGCTGTGGAAGTATCCGGAGGCCAAGGTACTGATGTTCAGCCCGGCGGTGGATACCCTGCGTTGGGTCCAGGATGCCTTCCCGGTAGTGAAGTCTGCCGGGGTGAGTGATCCCCATCCTTTGATGCGAATTCCCGACCACCTGCAATCGGAGATCCGATGAACTGTTTTCGACTGGAGAACGTCAGTCACCGTTACGACAAGGCCACGGTGCTGCACGGGGTAGATCTTCGGCTGGAGCCGGGGGAAATTCTGGGCCTGTTCGGCCACAACGGCGCGGGTAAAACCACCTCGATCAAGCTTATCCTCGGCCTGATGCAGCCCACCGAGGGCAAGGTTTCCGTGCTGGAAGGCGCGGCTGGCGATCCCCAGGTAACCCAGCATATCGGCTACCTGCCGGAGAACGTGATGTTCTACCCGCAGCTGACCGGCCGTGAAATCCTCAGCCACTTTGCCCGCCTCAAAGGCGCGCCGCTTAAGCAGGTGCCCGAACTGTTGGAGCAAGTTGGCCTGGGAGACGCCATGGACGCCCGCACCAAAACCTATTCCAAAGGCATGCGCCAGCGTCTGGGCCTGGCTCAGGCCCTGCTCGGCAAGCCCAGGCTGTTGATGCTGGATGAACCCACCGTCGGCCTGGACCCGGTTGCCACGGCGGACCTATACCGCCTGTTGCGCCAGCTTAGGGATGAGGGAGCGGGCATTGTGCTCTGTTCCCATGTACTGCCAGGTGTTGAGCCGTACATTGATCGGGCCGCGATTCTGACCGAAGGCGCCCTGAAAGCATCTGGAGACCTGCCATCGCTGCGGCGACAGGCGAACATGCCGGTCACCCTGACCCTGCAGCCTGCCACTAGCCTGTCGGCGTTGGAAAAAGCCATTGACCAGGCCGAGCAGCGTGCCGGCTTGATGATGAAAAGTGAAAACGGACGATTGCAGGTAGACGTGAGATCCCAGGAAAAAATGGAACTGATCAAGACCCTGATGGCCTCCGGCGAAGTGGCAGACCTGGGCATCCATCAGCCCAGCCTCGAAGACATCTACGTGCACTTTATCGGCTCGGGTGGCCTGGCTCACCGGGGAGGAAACCAATGAACGCCATCTGGACCATCGCCCGTAAGGAACTGAGCGACAGCTTCCGCAACCGCTGGCTGGTTGCCATCTCCCTGGTGTTTGCCACCCTGGCACTGGGCATCGCCTGGTTCGGTGCCGCCGCCTCCGGGCAGGTGGGTTACGCCTCCACACCTGCGACCATTGCCAGCCTGGCCAGCCTGGGGATCTTCCTGATCCCGCTGATTGCACTGTTGTTGGCCTACGACGCCATCGTGGGGGAAGAGGAGGGAGGCACTCTGTTACTGCTGATGACCTACCCGCTCAGTAAAAGCCAGTTGCTGTTGGGCAAATTTCTCGGCCATGGCCTGACCCTGGCGCTGGCCACCATCATAGGCTTCGGTGTGGCTGGTATTGCCATCGCCGTGTTGGTGGAAGATGTCGCCATTGCCGCCCTGGCGGTGGCCATGGGGCGTTTTGTGGGCTCTACCGTTTTGCTGGGCTGGGGCTTTATCGCACTGGCCTACCTGGTGAGCGTGCGGGTTAGCGAGAAACCGGTTGCTGCCGGGCTGGCCCTGGCGATCTGGTTTTTCTTCGTACTGATCTTCGACCTGATGCTGCTGGGTACCCTGGTGGCCAGTGAAGGCAAACTGAATCCCGAACTGCTGCCCTGGCTGCTGATGCTCAACCCCACTGACATCTACCGCTTGCTCAACATCGTTGCCTTCGGCGACAGCGGTCAACTCAGCGGCGTACTCAGCCTGGGTACAGACCTGCCCATCGGCGCGGCAGGCCTCTGGCTGGGCCTGATCCTGTGGTGCGCCATACCCCTGACCGGCGCACTGTTACTGTTCACAAACCGACGAATCTGATCCTGACCGGAGACACACAAACATGGCAAACCCAGCAACCAAATGGCTCATCGCCGCCTTCGCCGTCGCCCTTCTAACGGGCTGCTCTGGCAGTGAACCCGAGATCGTTGAAAAACCCGACCCGGTCCACTTCGAATCCGGCGACGAATGCCACGTTTGCGGCATGGCTATCACTGGCTTCCCCGGGCCTAAAGGCCAGGCCTTCACCGAGCGAGAGCAGAACATCCGGAAATTCTGCTCCACCAAAGACATGTTCGCCTGGTTCCTGCAGCCTGAAAACGAAAACCGGGATCACACCCTCTACGTCCACAACATGGCCGAAAGCCACTGGGACAGCCCGGATGACACCCACCTGATCGACGCCCGCGAGGCCTTCTACGTGGTCGGCTCAAACCTCAACGGCGCCATGGGCCCAACCCTGGCCTCGTTCGCCAGCGAAGCCGACGCTACAGACTTCGCGGCCGAGCATGGCGGGAACGTACTGGCGTTTGCCGAGGTCACGCTGGAGCATCTGAATAATGGTATGACGATGCACGATATGAGCGGGATGGATGATATGGCTGGTATGCATGAAGACCATGACGTAAACGGAGAGTCTGAAATGGCCCATTAAAACATGGGCTCCTTGGCGATTACTCCAGTGCTCTAAAGATCAGGTGCGGGTAGCCTTTCCAAAAATTTGCGGAGCCAAGGATGGCGGAGCAGAAGCGCCACAGGGGCTCAGCCGCCAGTCATATTCATAAACCGAAGAATCTGCACATCCCCATTGCTGGAAAAATGATGCCGCTCCGGCTTCAGATCCATGGCCTTGATGATCGCCTCCTGCAGCTTGTCATCCGTCACCGGATGCCCCCGCAACACCCGGCGAAGATCCACTGAATGCTCATTGCCCAGGCACAGCAGCAGACGCCCCTCCACTGTCACCCGAACCCGATTGCAGGTCGAACAGAAATTGTGGGAATGCGGCGAAATGAACCCGACGCGAACCTCGCTGTCCGGCATCCGGAAATAACGCGCTGGGCCGCCGGAATCCTCAGTTGCCGGAATCAGCTCATGGTGCCTGCGGATAATGTCGCGCACCTCCTCACTGGTGCACAGCGCCAAACCACGGTCATGCTCTGAAATTTCCCCGAGCGGCATCTCCTCGATAAAGCTGATGTCCACCTGCTTTTGACGGGCAAACTCAATCAGCTCCGGAATCTCCTCGTCGTTGCGGCCTTTCATCACCACCGTATTCAACTTGATACCACGGAAACCTGCGTCCCGGGCAGCATCAATGCCATCCAGAACCTGGCTGAGATTACCGGTGCGGGTAATGGCGCGGAATTTGTCAGCGTCCAGAGAATCCAGACTGATATTGAGACGCTGCAAACCGGCCTTGCGCAATGATTCCGCCATGGTGGGCAACTGACTGCCGTTGGTGGTCATGGCGAAGTCACGGAGGCCATAAGTGCCGACTTCGCGTACCAGCTCCAGGATATCGCGGCGCACCAGAGGCTCTCCGCCTGTCAGCCGGATCTTCTCCGTGCCCAGAGCAACAAAGTTCCGTGCCAGCCGGGCGATCTCTTCAAGCGTCAATACCTGTTGGCGCGGGAGAAAGGTCATGTCTTCCGCCATGCAATACACGCAGCGGAAGTCACAGCGGTCGGTCACCGACAGGCGAACATAGTTTACTGTGCGGCCAAAGCGGTCTGTCAGTCGGGTCTGGGGCATTGAAGCCAGGTCCTGTTGCAATATCACCATGAGTTTAGGCCAAGTATGGCAAAGCGCGCGGCGGATTCCGATACCCCTCGGGGAGTATCTCCCGCGACCTTGCAAAGTCATCGGTCTTCCTCTATAACATTTAAATAAAATATATGTTAAAAAGTGGAGCGACACTAATCGCAATGGTGTTGCCAGTTTAAAACCCATCGAAAGCCTGGGAGATCGCTATGTGGTTCTACGAGAAATGGCTCGCTCGTGCTAATGCGGGTGTTCTGGTCAGTGTGCTCGGATTACTGTTAACCGTTGCTTTGGCATATCCTCTAGCGGCCAGATTGCCAATCGCGGTTCAGATACTCGCCCACATGGGAACGTTAATCTTCGCAGTCGGGGTGAAAATCGCGTATGTCGCCCGCTTGGCGTTCCTCAGTAAACTGGGAAGACCTGTGCACTGAATCACGGTAGAATAGATGCAGTTATGAACGGTCAAGAGGCCCACGCCATGGGCGCACAGCCAGGTAAAACCGGTTTCCGGATTCTTGCGTATATGAGTGTGGGGTTGGCGGCAGCGGGTGTGGTTTTGCCGCTTTTGCCAACAACTCCTTTTGTTATTCTCGCGGCCTTTTTCGCCAGCAAGAGCTCCCCGGCCTTTGCCCGGTGGTTGGAAGAGCACCCGACGTTCGGCCCGGCGATTGAAGAATGGCGCGCCCGGCGTGCCATTCCACGCAAAGCCAAGTTGCTGGCCTTTGCCATGATGGGGCTGAGCTGGAGCATGCTGGTCTGGCTTGGATCGCCGGTTCTGGTACTGGCTGTCTCGGGGCTGTTTTTATTGGGTGTTGCCGGCTATATGCTGAGCCGGCCATCCTACTGATGTTTTTCTGTCATTTTGGAGTCATGAATGCACATCACCCGTTATACCGATTACTCACTCAGAGTGCTGATCTATCTGGCTGCAGAGGGTGATCGTCTGGCGACCATTCAGGAAATTGCCGACAGCTACGACATCTCCAAGAATCATCTGATGAAAGTGGTTCACCAACTGAACAAGAAAGGGTACATCGAGACTATCCGTGGCAAGAAGGGCGGGATGAGGCTGCATATGGCGCCGCAGGATATCAATATCGGAATCCTGGTGCGCGAAACCGAGCAGGACCTCAGCATCGTGGAATGTTTTTCCTCCAAAAATGCCTGCAAGATCACTCCGGTATGCGGACTTAAATCCATGTTTGGTGAAGCCCTGAAAGCCTTCCTTGAGGTGCTTGATCGATACACGCTCGCCGACGTGATTCAGGACCACCACCGACCACAGCTGTTGCGACTGCTCCAGATTGCTTGATTGCTGAACTGACGCACTGCTGTATTTGCAGTGCGTCAGACCTCCCAGGCTTCAAACGAGTATCCAGAGTTATACGTTTACGGGGTTGGCGGATCTCCGTTCCGGCAGTGAATATCGCAGGACTCTCTGCAACACAGTTTTATACTGGCTCATAAATGAGCCCGTGTTGTAGTGAATGCCGTGTTTGCGACAGATTTCCTGCACCCGCTCGGAAATCTCAGGATAGCGGTGCGCTGGGAGATCCGGAAACACGTGATGCTCGATCTGATAGCTCAGGTGTCCACTCAGAATGTGCAGCCAGCGGCCACCCGTGAAGTTGGAAGAGCCGGTAAGCTGGCGCAGATACCAGTGGCCCTTGCTCTCACCTTCGCATTCCCGCTCTGTAAAGGTTTCTGCGTCCTGAGTGAAGTGACCGCAGAAAATCACCGTTGAGGCCCAGAGGTTCCGGATCAGGTTAGCCCCGACGTTGCCGGCCAGCACGATAGGGGCCACTGGTAGAGTCAGCAATGGAAAGAAGACATAATCCTTGAATGCCTGGCGGCCGCCTTTACGGAAAAAGTCTTTCAGGAACGGCACTTTCTCGCGCCAGGAAATCTCCCGGCGACGTAGCTTCTCGGTTTCCAGTTCATGTAAACCTACACCCCACTGAAAGAACACGCTCAGCAAGATGTAGTTGATGAACTGCAACGTGTGCCAGGGTTTCCAGGGCTCTTCGTCGCTCAGGCGTAGCACCGCATAACCGTAGTCCCGGTCTTTGCCGATGATGTTGGTGTAGGTGTGGTGCTCGTAATTGTGAGTCCGGCGCCAGGATTCACTGGTGCACACCGTATCCCACTCGTAGGTCTGTGAGTTGAGGGTGGGATCGTTCATCCAGTCGTACTGGCCATGCATCACGTTGTGGCCAATTTCCATATTCTCCAGAATCTTGGCCACGCCGAGGGTGGCCGTTGCCGCCACAAACACCGGCGGAATAAAGCCGAAGGGCATCATCACCCGGCCGCCGACTTCAAGGGCGCGGTGCAGGCGAACGATCTTGCGAATGTAGCGGGCATCCCGCTCGCCAAGATCGGCCAATACTTCGTCGCGTACTGTATCCAGATCTTTCTGAAGCTCGTTGAGCTGTTGTTCATCAAGTTTGATCATAAGGTCTCCTTGCGGCTGTATGAGGCCGCGCTCGAATTCTGTGTGTCAGGCTTCCAGATTCACCGGGCCACGGGGTACGGAAATGCAGAGTTGAACGCTTTCCTCTCCGGGACCGGAAGCTTTACCCGTCAGCCGGTTAATCACGGTGCCGCTGGTTTTTCGGCAACTGCATTGGTGGCAAATGCCCATGCGGCAGCCGTATTGAGGTTTGAGGCCCGCGGCTTCTGCGATCTCCAGCAGTGTGGCATCGCCGGAAGAGTCCACATTGAGGTCCGCGCGGGCAAAACTCACTTCGCCGCCGAGTGTTTCATCACCCAGAGGGGAGGAGATCGGAGGGGCGAAAAACGTACAGTGAATCTGCTCTTCGCCGAGACCGCGCTGGTAAAGCAGGTCATTGGCGAGATCCATCAGCCCGCCCGGTCCGCACAGATAGACCTCGCGGGCCTTCAGACCGGGCACGGAATCCAGGTCGGCGTCGTTGAGGTAGCGCGGCTCGTCGGTTTCGTGGGTGCATATAATACGTACCGAGAGTGCCGAGTATCTTGCCGCCAGTGCTTCCAGTTTTTCACTGGCGATCACGTCCTCCTGAGTGCGAACAAAGTAGAGCAGCGTGACCGGTGCCCGGAAGTGCTCTGCCGCCATGGTCTCCAGCAGGCTTAGAATCGGCGTAATGCCGCTGCCCCCGGCAATAAACAGCACCGGTTTGGGCATGGCTGGCATCAGAAAGTCGCCAAAGGCTTCGGTCAGGCCCAGCACCGCGCCTTCTTCCAACTGATCATGCAGCCAGTTGGTCACCAGCCCTCCTGGCAGGCGTTTGATGGTCAGTGTGACCACGCCGTCGTTCTGCCAGAGCAGGGGGGAGCTGGACAGACTGAAGGTGCGCTGGCGTCGCACACCATCAATATCTACACAGATGTTCACGTGCTGGCCGGCACGAAAGCCACTCCATCGGCTGGCAGGCCGGAGCACAAAGGTCTTGGTGTCGTGAGTCTCGACCAGAATACGCTCTACCCGTGCAGGTGTGTACGCTTGTATCCACATGGGATTGATGGCCTCCGCCAGTGGATCAAAATAACTGGCAGGGTTGCTTCGGTTCAGTAGCTGTCGGCCAAGCCAGTGCATGGCGCGGGTCTGGTTCATTTTTGCCAACATAGGTTTTCTCCAAGGTTTGTACCTGATCGTTGATAACGATGTGTACACTTGTTCACTTATGTGTACGACTGTACACAGTGAGGGTTGTCGTAACAATCAGGGGCGCTTCGTTGGCTCGAAATGACAAATTTTGCGGACTTTTCTGCCGTCAGATGTGTACACTTGTTACCGCAACTATCGTGATAGGAAGACCATGGCAGACAGAACGAAACGCAGGCCCGGCGAAACCCGAGAGAAGCTGATGAACGCAGCGCTGACTCTGGTGGGCAAGGGGCGACACTTTGCCAGCCTCGGTATTCGGGAAGTGACCCGGCAGGCCGGCGTGGTGCCAACGTCGTTCTATCGCCACTTTCGCAGCATGGACGACCTGGGTTTGCAGCTGGTGGACGAGCTCGGGCTGGTCCTCAGGCGGATGATGAGGGAGGCCCGGGCCAACGTTTTGCAGGCCGACAAGCTGATTGAGGAATCGGTGGGTATCTTTGTGGCCCATGCCCAGGCCAACCGCAGTTTTTTTCTGTTTATGGCGCAGGGGCTGGCAGGCGAGAGCCGGGCCGTTCAGGAAGGGATTCGCAGCGAAATGCGATTTTTCGCCAGTGAGCTGGCCAATGACTTGCGCCGGCTCCGGCTGATGGAACACCTGAGCGATGCCGATCTGGAGTTGACCTGCGATCTGGTGGTGCGCACCGTCGCCTTCAGTCTGACCGATCTGCTCAGCATTTCGGAAGACGACGATTATCAGATCGGCCAGGTGCGAAAACGCACCACCCGATTCCTGCAGATGATTTTTGTCGGGGCTGGTCACTGGCAAAGCGACTGACCCCGTCCTGGGTTACTTGCGGGTTCGGGCGCGCTTCTTCGGCGGCAGTATCAGCGATTCCAGCTCATCCAGAGCCTCACCGGTATAAACCGCCAGTTTCTGCATGCTTGGCAGCGTATCCCGACAGCCGGTAAAACCGAAATTCAGCGATCCGGCATAGCTCAGGCAGGTGATATTCAGGGCGCCGCCGTGAGCGATCAGCGATACCGGATACATGGCCTCAAGCCGGGCACCTTCATAATACAGCGTGTCTTCCGGGCCGGGCACGTTGGAAATAGTCACGTTGAAGACTGGTCGCATCCGCCCCCCGAGACCCGACATCAACTGCAGAATGTAGGGTGACATCAGCAGCATGGTGTACTGGGTCAGTGCGCTTTTGGGAAGTTTCTGCAGGTGTTCCTTGGCCCGTCGGGTCGAGGTTTTGATCTGTTGCAGGCGGTTCAACGGATCAGCTTCGTCGGTGGCCAGCGAGGCAATCATGAAACTGATCTGGGTGCCCGTACCCTCGTCGTCTGCCGGCCGGATATTCACCGGTATACCGGCCGTCAGTGGGGTGTCGGGCAGATTGTTCTGCTCCGCCAGAAAGCGTCGCAGCGCCGTGCCACACAGGTAAAGCACGATATCGTTCAGGGAGCCGCCGGAAGCATGAGCCAGGTTCTTCAGCCGATCCAGTTGATAGTGCTGGGTGGCGAATCGCCGCTGCGCCGTAACCCGGTGGTTGAGCACGGAAACCGGGCCGGTGAAGGGGGCGGTCAGTCCGTCTTCCGGGTGTCGAACCGAATGCACCAGGCGATTGCCGGCCTGCCACAGCCTGGGTGCCATGTCTGCCTGCAGTTTCAGGGCGTCCATGGCCTGGGAAACCGCGGCGGGGACACTGGCCTCTTTGTCGGTTTTTGCGCCACGGCGTTGGTGCGGGCGTACCGTCCAGGGCGGCGGCATATTGCAGCGTTCCGGATCGGTGGTGAGTACCCTTTGCATCAGCCGCACGCCACTGATGCCGTCAATCATCGAGTGGTGCATTTTGGTGTAAAGGGCAAAACGGTTATTCTCCAGGCCTTCAATAACGTGGCATTCCCAAAGAGGGCGGGAAAAATCCAGGGGGTTAGAGTGCAGCCGGGATACCAGAATGCCCAGTTCGCGCTCACCGCCGGGGCGGGGCAGGGCTGAGTGCCGGACGTGATAATCCAGATCGATATCCTTATCGACTTTCCAGGCCGGGGCGATCACACGCCCGAGGAAACCGGACCAGGCCAGTTTGTATCCCCAGGGTGGTGCCACATCGCCGGCTTCTTTCATTCGAGTGACCATGTCACGCAGGAAGGTTTCTGGTGCGCCTTCAGGCAGTGAGAAAATCTGAAGCGTACCCACATGCATCGGGGTGTCTTCAGATTCAACCGCCAGCCAGGAGGCATCCAGGGTTCCGAGACGTTTCATTCCTTGTCATTCTCCGCCAGTCATTTGTGTTTTGGTTGTTTCCTGCAAGTATACTGATATCCGCAGGTGCACACGATCAAAACCGGGATTGGGCTCCCATCTTTTTGCAGGGTTTAACGGTTACATAATGTCGCGAACCCATGCTCCCGGTGACAAGGTTCGTGTGCTAATTTCTACGGCCATAGAAACTGATAACAAAAATATTCGGAGGCTTTGTGGAATCCAGCCCGCTGATCTCGGCAGGTTTGCCGATCGCGTTGTTCATTATCATGATCGGTATCGGTATGACCCTTACCCTGAGGGATTTCCGCCAGGTGGCGGTGTATCCGAAGGGCATGATTGTGGGCACCTTCGCCCAGATTCTCCTGATGCCGGTGGTGGCGTTCGGGCTGGCCTGGCTGTTCGGCGTGTCGCCGGCCATTGCCGTTGGGCTGGTGATCATTGCGGCCTGCCCCGGGGGTACCACATCTAACCTGTTTGTGCTTCTGGCCCGGGGTAATATTGCGCTTTCCATCGTGCTGACGGTCTCCGCCAGCCTGATCACCATTCTTACCCTGCCACTGTTTACCAACATGGCGCTGCAGCATTTCATGGGCACGGAAGAGAACATCTCGCTGCCGGTGGGCAAGACCATTGCCATGCTGGTGGTTATTGTTCTGCTGCCGGTGGCCATTGGCATGCTGGTGCGAACCCGCAAGCCGGAGCTTGCGCGCAAGGCCGAGAGCCTGGTCAGCATCTTTGGTGGCATCGTGCTGGCGGTGCTGATTGTGGCGTTGCTCTATGGCGTTCGGGACCAGATGTGGGATCTGCTCAAACAGGCAGGCCCCTCCACTATTGCCCTCAATGTCGCCGGTATCGCCCTGGGCCTGCTGGCGGGCAGGGTGGCCGGACTGACCCAGCGGGAATCCCTGGCGGTGGCAGTGGAGCTCGGTGTGAAGAACGGCACCATTGGTTTGATGGTCACCCTCACGTTGCTGGAGTCCAGCACCATGTCGATTCCCGCTGCCGTTTACGGTGTGCTTATGTTCCCCATTGGCTTCCTGCTGGCAATGTATGGCCGGAAGGTGATTCCCAAAAGCTACGTGGCACATGCAGCTGGGGAAGCCTGATTGATGAAGTTTCTGAACGGTGTGACGTTACTGCTGGTTTATCAACTGACAGGCGAGATTCTGGTACGACTTCTCGGGCTGCCGATCCCGGGGCCGGTGCTTGGCATGGTCATGCTGTTCGTTACCTTGATGATCCGAGGTAGTGCCCCGGATTCCCTGAGCGAAGCCTCCAGCGCGTTACTGAGCCATCTGTCTCTGCTATTCGTGCCTGCGGGCGTGGGGATGATGACGCATTTCGGGCGTATAGCGGATGAGTGGCTGCCGATCACCCTGGCTCTGTTTCTGAGCACGGTGATCACCATGGTTGCCACGGCGTTGATTATGCAACTGACGACGCGCTGGTTTGTCCGTTCCGTTTCAGAACAAGGTGGGCAGCATGAATGAACCGGGTTTGCGCGACATCTGGGTCTACCTGTCGGCGTCGCCACTGCTAGGGCTGACCATTACTCTGGTGGCCTACGGGCTGGCCTACCGACTCTATCTGAAAACACATTCCAACCCGCTGGCCAATCCCGTCGTTACTTCGGTGGCGATGCTGATTCTCCTGTTGTTGGCAACGGGCACCTCATACAGCGATTACTTTGAGGGCGGTCAGTTCGTGCATTTTCTGCTGGGGCCGGCAACGGTGGCACTGGCGGTTCCTCTGTATCAGCAGTTTCGACGGCTCCGTCAACTCTGGTTGCCGGTCGCGATATCGTTGATCAGCGGGGTGGTTATTGCTGCTGGCAGTTCGGTGGGCCTGGCAAGGTTGTTGGGGGGTTCCCTGGAAATCCAGATGTCGCTGGCGCCTAAATCGGCAACGGCACCGGTGGCCATGGGTATTTCCGAGAAGATTGGTGGTTTGCCGTCGCTCACGGCGGTGCTGGTGGTGTTGACCGGAATTACCGGTGCGGTGCTGGGCACCAAACTGTTTGAATGGTTGCGCGTGAAAGATGACACCGCAAAAGGGATTGCCATGGGCGTGGCGGCCCATGGTATTGGTACCGCCCGGGCATTCCAGGTCAGTTCCCAGATGGGCGCGTTTTCAGGCCTGGCCATGGCGCTTTCGGCATTCGCCACGGCGCTGCTCGTGCCCTGGCTGGTGGACATGCTGGAAAACTGGTTGCCCATGTAAACGCGCAGTTCTTTCCGGGGTGCCGCATTACACTCTTTTTATGTCTGTCTGGAATGGCTATGCTCAGCCAATCATTGGCACAACATCAGGGTCTTAACATCATGCAAACCAAGTTCTTGCTCGACGAAGAACAGATGCCCAGGTATTGGTACAACCTGCAGGCGGATTTCCCCGAACCCCTGCCGGCCGTCCTCCACCCGGGAACAAAGCAGCCGGTCGGTCCAACGGATCTGGAGCCATTGTTTCCTGCGTCGCTGATTGAACAGGAAATGACTACGGAACGGGAAGTGGAGATTCCGGAGCCCGTTCGCGATGTTTATCGGATGTGGCGGCCGGCGCCCATGTTTCGGGCGCATCGGCTGGAAAAAGCCCTGGGCACCCCGGCCAAGATCTTCTACAAGTACGAGGGTGGTAGTCCTGCGGGCAGTCATAAACCCAATTCCGCGATTCCTCAGGCCTTTTTTAACCGGGAGGCCGGTATTCGGCGTCTGACGACAGAAACTGGTGCTGGTCAGTGGGGGACCTCGCTGTCGTTTGCAGGCTCCCTGTTCGACATTGATGTGACCGTGTTCCAGGTTCGCGTGTCCTACAACCAGAAGCCCTATCGCCGTGCGGTGATGGAGACCTACGGGGCTAACTGCGTGGCTTCACCATCAGAAATGACGGAGTTTGGTCGTCGGGTGCTGGGGGAAAACCCCGACCACACCGGCAGTCTCGGTATTGCGATTTCCGAGGCGGTGGAGCTGGCCGTTCAGGATCCGCACACCAAATATGCTCTGGGTTCCGTGCTGAACCATGTCCTGTTGCATCAGACCGTAATCGGCCTGGAGTCCATGAAACAGATGGAGATGGCCGATTGCTGGCCAGACGTGATCGTTGGGTGCACCGGTGGCGGCTCTAATTTCGCGGGTATTGCGTTCCCGTTCATGGGCCATGCGTTGAGAGGCGGGGAGAAGTCCCGGATTCTCGCGGTTGAACCTTCAGCGTGTCCGACGTTGACCCGGGGTAAATACGCCTATGACTACGGCGATACGGCACAAATGACACCACTCACCAAGATGCATACCCTGGGTTCAGGTTTTACACCGCCGGGGTTCCATGCTGGCGGCCTGCGCTATCACGGCATGGCTCCGATGGTGTCGCACGCCAAGGAGCTGGGACTGTTCGATGCTGTTTCCTACACTCAGCGCGAGTGCTTTGAGGCGGGTGTCCTGTTTGCGCGCAACGAAGGGATCGTACCGGCCCCTGAAGCCAATCATGCCGTGAAGGGTGCGATTGACGAGGCGTTGCGGTGCAAGCGCGAGGGCAAGGAGGAGGTGATCCTGTTCAACCTTTGTGGTCACGGGCATTTCGATATGGCGGCCTATACCTCGTATTTTGCCGGTGAACTGAGCGACCATGAGTACGGCGAGCAGGAGCTGGCTATGGCGTTGTCGGGGCTGCCCTCGGTCAGCGTCTGATTGAACTTGCCCCCGGTCAGGCACTGTGCCTGACCGGGTTGCGGCTTCCTGCTCACTTGTCCCTTTCGATCTTCAATGGCTCCAGGCTTCCGATCCGGAACTTCAATTCCAGTTCCGCACCGTTTTCATCATCGCCTTCCACTTCAATATCGCCATTGCGGTTGACCTTTAGTTCCTCAATAGTGGCCATTCCCTGCTGCTGAGCGGCTTTCAGATAAGAGCGCACATCGTCCGCGCTCACACCGTAGATCTCGCCTTTGGCTTTGCGGCGCTGCTCCCGGTCGATGTCGCCGTTGCCGTTCAGGTCCAGTTCCACGAACCAGTCCTGGCCCATCCAGCCTTCGAGCTCGATTTCATTATCATGGTCGTCGTCAAATTCGATGCTCTGGAAATGGCTGATACCGTAGTTGTTACCAACCTGAAGCATGCGGTCCGCATCGTCAAAGCTGCCTTTGGCGAAGGCTGCGGGGGCTGCGACAAGGCCGCTGATCAGCGCGATGGTCAGAGTCTTTTTCATGGTGTTCTCCTAGCTTGTCTGTGTTTGAAAAACTGCCGGTTCTGCCCGGTTGGCTACCAGCTTGAGCCCAGATTAACGGGGCAGGGCTTTCAGCATCGTGATAGGCTCATTCATGATTCGTTCATCTGGCTTTTGTCACCATAAACACCATGACCAGACCTCGTTTACATTCATCGCTGCTACCCGAAGACCGGTTTTCACGCCGGGTGTTCCGGGTGTTGTTGCTGACTCTGTTTGCGGTGGGCGCGCTGCCGTTTGCCCAGGTGGCCTGTGCCGATGATGACGACGACTGGCGGCGCCTGCACCACGAGGTTGAGGCCGGCCGTATCAAACCCCTGAGCGAAATCCTGGACAGCCTTGCCCGCGACTGGCGCGGAGACGTGATCGATGTGGATATCGAGAAAGACGATGGTGAGATCCTCTACGAGATCGAGTTGTTGGGCCCGGAAGGCCAGGTGGTGGAGTTTGAGATCAATGCCCGGACCGGAGAGGTTCTGGAGATAGAGGGCAGGAATATCCAGGGCATGAAACGCTGATGAAAATTCTTCTGGTGGAGGACGATGCCGCGCTGGCACAAGGGCTGGCCGGTAGCTTGCGGGATGCCGGACTGCTGGTGGAAGTTGCCGGGGAAGGCCGCACGGCCGACTTTCTGGTGAGCACCGAACGTTACGATGCGGTGGTACTGGACCTGGGCTTGCCGGATGGCAATGGCACCCAGTGGCTGGCCGGTTGGCGGGAGCGGGGTATTGATCTGCCGGTGCTGATTCTGACCGCCCGGGAGCGCTGGTCCGATAAAGCCGCGGGGTTCTCTGCCGGTGCCGATGACTATGTCACCAAGCCCTTTGAAACGGCTGAAATCCTGTTCCGCCTGCGGGCCCTGGTGCGCCGGTCCCACGGCCACGCCCACCCGGTGATTACCGTGGGTGACATTGCGCTGGATACCCACGCCGGGCAGGTGACCCGGGCAGGTATGCCGGTTTCACTCACGGCTCAGGAGTTCCGGCTGTTATCGCATCTGATCCACGCAGCGCCCAGAATCGTGTCCCGCACCGAGTTGTCCGAACATGTCTATGACGGCGACCAGGAGCCGGATTCCAATGTTATCGATGTCCAGGTCAGCCGGTTGCGGCGCAAACTCGGCGCCCAGGCTATCGAGACCATCCGTGGCCAGGGCTACCGTATGAACGGTCACGGAGAACCATCCTGATGCTGACACGTCTGCGCCGCTGGCCGGTGGCGCTGCGGATGCTGGTGTCTGCCCTGGTATTGGTCCTGGTGGTGTTGCCGCTGGCCGGTACCGTATTGGCCTGGAACTTTCGCCAGACGCTGAGCCAGTCCTTTGATGAGCGCCTGTTATCGTTCCTGAATGTGGTCATTGCCGGCATTGAGTCTGACCCTCAGACCGGTGAATTGACCCCCGGCCCGCAACTGGGTGAACCGCGCTTCGAGCGGGTGTATTCCGGCTGGTACTGGCAGGTCAACGACAACAGCGGGCGGGTGATCACCTCCCGGTCATTGTGGGACCAGCGACTGCCACAGATCAGTGGCCGGGGGCCGGACTGGGCCCAGGCCCCGGGGCCGCGCGGCCAGACACTTCGGATAGTGGAGCGGGATGTCCAGTTACCGGCTTTCGAAGGCTGGTTATCGGTGTCTGTCGCGGCCGACCAGGCGGAGCTGGATGCCCAGGTTGCGCGCTTCAACCGATTGCTGGTGGTTTCGCTGACCACGCTCGGTACGCTGTTACTGGTGATGATCGGGTTGCAGATCCGCTGGGGCCTGGCACCGCTTCGGCGTCTGGAGCGGGATCTCCGGGCCATGGAGTCCGGCCAGACCCGTTCACTGACCAGTGATCTGCCCGAAGAACTTGCGCGGCTCTCCGAGGCCATGAATCAGGTGCTTGAACGGGATCAGATACTGATTGAGCGTGGGCGCACGGCTGCGGGCAATCTGGCCCATGCCCTGAAAACGCCGGTATCTGTGCTTACCACCCTGAGTGATCGTTTGCCGTCGGTGCAGAGAACCGCTTTCCGTACCGAACTGAGCCGCATCGATGACGCCGTGCGCCATCATCTGGCCAGGGCTTCAGCGGCCGGACCGGCCGCCCTGGGGCGTGTGGATCTTGGTGAAACCCTGGCGCCGGTGCTGTCGGCACTCAATACTCTCGCGCAACGCCGTGGCGTTACCCTCGAAAGCGACCTGGGCGATACGGGCGCGGTTCGGCTTGAACAACAGGATTTACAGGAAATTGCGGGCAACCTGCTGGAAAATGCCATCAACTGGGCGGAGAGTCAGGTAAAGTTTCGGGTAGAAGGCTTGCCGGATGGTCTGGCGCTGATGGTGGAGGATGACGGCCCTGGCCTGTCTGACACCGATATCGAGCAGGCTCTGACACGGGGCACCCGGCTGGATGAAACCCGGTCCGGTTCCGGTCTGGGCCTGGCGATCGTCAAAGAGCTGGCTGAACTGTATGGCGGCACGCTGACCCTGGCCCGATCTCCCCTCGGAGGGTTACAGGCCAGCGTGCGCTTTCCATCTCACTCATCGTCCAAGGCCCGCGGCGGGCAGTGATGCTCTTCCACCAGGGTGCCTTCATCCACGCTCTCCAGATGCACATCAAAGCCCCATAGCCGGTGTACGTGCCGCAGCACTTCGTCGGTTTCCTGGCCCAGTGGCACTCGGTCTACCGGGATGTGGCGCAGGGTTAGCGAACGATCACCGCGAATATCCACACTCCATACCTGAATGTTCGGCTCCCGGTAACTGAGGTTGTATTGGCGGGCCAGCTTTTCCCGCAGCGCGCGATAACCGGGCTCATCGTGAATGGCGGTGACGGTGTAGTGGTCTTCCCGATCGTCGCTTTCGATGGCGAACAGCTTCAGGTCACGCATCACCTTCGGTGACAGGAACTGCTGGATAAAGCTCTCGTCCTTGAAGTTGTGCATGGCGAAATGCAGGGTTTCCAGCCAGTCTGTACCGGCGATGTCCGGGAACCATTCCCGGTCCTCATTGGTAGGGTTTTCACAGATGCGTCGAAGATCGGTGAAGATGGAGAAACCCAGGGTGTAGGGGTTCAGGCCGGAATACCATGGGCTGTTGAAGGGTGGCTGGTATACCACGGCGGAGTGGCTTTGCAGAAATTCCAGCATGAAGCCATCGTTCACCAGCCCCTTGTCGTACAACCGGTGCAACAGCGTGTAGTGCCAGAACGTGGCCCAGCCTTCGTTCATTACCTGGGTCTGGCGTTGTGGATAGAAATACTGGGCCAGCTTGCGCACGATGCGCACCAGTTCCCGCTGCCAGGTTTCCAGCAAAGGCGCGTTTTTCTCGATGAAGTACAACAGGTTTTCCTGAGGCTCCTCCGGATATCGGGGCCTGCGGCGAATCGGGTCCCCGTCGTCCTCTGCTTTGGGGATGGTTCGCCACAGATCGTTGATGCGGCGTTGTTCGTATTCTTCCCGCTCCTTCTGCCGGCGGGCCTCCTCGGCGGCTGAAATCGGGGCAGGGCGCTTGTAGCGGTCAACGCCGTAGTTCATCAGTGCGTGGCAGGAGTCGAGAATTTCTTCCACGGCATCCACGCCGTGTCGCTCCTCGCACTCCGACACATAATGCCGGGCAAACACCAGGTAATCGATGATGGCACTGGCGTCTGTCCAGGTGCGGAACAGATAATTGCCCTTGAAGAACGAGTTGTGGCCATAGCTGGCGTGGGCAATCACCAGGGCCTGCATGGGCAGGGTGTTCTCTTCCATCAGGTAGGCGATACAGGGATTGGAATTGATCACAATCTCATAGGCCAGCCCCATCTGGCCCCGCTGATAGCCCTTGGAGGTTTGCAGGAACTGCTTGCCGAAGGACCAGTGATGATAGCCCACTGGCATGCCGACGGAGCTGTAGGCATCCATCATCTGCTCGGCGGTAATCACTTCAATCTGGTTCGGGTAAGTGTCCAGTCCAAACTCGGCGGCGCATTTGGCAATTTCCTCATCGTATTTCTGGATCAGTTCGAAGGTCCATTCCGAACTGGTGGAAATGGGCTTACCTGCCTTGGGTTGTTCGCTCTCCGGTGCGTTCGGGCGATCAATCAGGCTGCTCATGCCGCTTTCCTCTCGAACAACTGTCGGAAGACCGGGTAAATGTCGCCAGGATCGGCAATCTGCTGCATGGCGAAGCTCTGGGGAAACTGCTCCATGATTTTCTCGTATTCGTACCAGAGCATCTGGTGATCCTGGGGCGTGATTTCGATGTAGGAGTAGTACTGCACCAGCGGCAGAATCCGCTCAGACAGCAGCTTGCCGCAGATGGGGGAGTCATCGTTCCAGTTGTCGCCGTCGGACGCCTGGGCGGCATAGATATTCCATTCCGCCGGCGAGTATCGGGCTTCGACAATCCGGTGCATCAGTTTCAGAGCACTGGAGACAATGGTGCCCCCGGTTTCCCGGCTGTAGAAGAACTCTTCTTCGTCCACTTCCTTGGCGCTGGTGTGGTGGCGGATAAACACCACTTCGATTTTCTTGTAGTTCTTCTTCAGGAACAGATACAGCAGGATAAAGAAGCGTTTGGCGATGTCCTTGTGCATCTGGGTCATGGAACCGGATACATCCATCAGGCAGAACATCACCGCACTGGTGGCGGGTTTGGGCTGCTTCAGGTGTTGCCTGTAGCGCAGGTCGATCTCGTCAATGAAAGGAATGCGTTTGACGTTGGCTTTCAGCCGCGCGATTTCCTCTTCCAGCACCTTGATCTGGTCTTCATGGCTGAAGGCCGGATCGAGATCATTCGGTGCGCTTTTCAGCGCCTCGAGCTGTTTTTCCAGGTCCCGGATCTTTTTCTTGCGCGCGCCGCCCAGGCCCAGACGCCGGGCGTGGGCGCCCCGAAGGGAACGCACTACATCCAGCTTGGCGGGCACGCCCTGGGTGGTGAAGCCCGAGCGTACATAACTGAAGGCTTCGGTGTCCTTGAGTTTTTTCCGGGCCAGATTGGGCAGCTCCAGATCGTCGAACAGGAAGTCGAGAAACTCTTCCTGGGTAATCTGGAAGGCGAACTCATCCATGCCTTCTCCGTCCGGGCTGGCCTGGCCTTGCCCCTGGCCCTGGCCACCGCCGCTCTCGGGTTTGGGGATGGTGTCCCCGGCCACCCATTCCTGATTGCCGGGGTGCACCACCTCGCGCCGGCCACCGTGGCCGTGGTGGAATATGGGCTCGTCAATATCCCGGGCGGGGATGCTTACTTTCTCGCCCCGTTCGATATCGGTGATGGAGCGCTTCTGCACGGCATCCGACACCGCCTTCTTGATGTGGTGGCGGTAACGGCGCAGGAACCGTTCCCGGTTCACTGCGCTCTTGTTCTTGCCGTTCAGGCGCCGGTCAACAATGTGGGTCATACCCATGGTACTGCTCCCGCTGGCCGTTAATGGGATTTCCGGACGCGCAGGTACCACTCGGCGAGCAAGCGAACCTGTTTCTCGGTGTACCCACGGTCAACCATGCGTTCCACAAACTGCTTGTGCTTCTTCTGGTCTTCCTGGCTGGCCTTCGGATTGAAGGAAATCACCGGCAACAGGTCTTCGGTGTTCGAGAACATCTTCTTCTCGATCACGCTGCGCAGCTTCTCGTAGCTGAGCCAGGACGGATTCTTGCCGCCGTTGTTGGCCCGGGCCCGCAGCACAAAGTTGACCACTTCGTTGCGGAAGTCCTTCGGGTTGGATATGCCCGCCGGTTTTTCGATTTTCTCCAGCTCATCGTTGATGGAGGAACGGTCCAGAATCTCGCCGGTTTCCGGGTCCCGGAACTCTTGATCCTGAATCCAGAAATCGGCATAGGTGACATAGCGGTCGAACAGGTTCTGGCCGTACTCGCTGTAGCTTTCCAGATAAGCCGTCTGGATTTCCTTGCCAATAAACTGGACGTAGTGGGGCGCCAGGTATTCCTTTATGAAGCGCAGGTATTTTTCCTGCAACTCCGGCTGGAACTGTTCCTGTTCGATCTGCTTTTCCAGCACATAGAGCAGGTGCACAGGGTTGGCGGCAATCTCGGTGGTGTCGAAATTGAATACCTTTGACAGGATCTTGAAGGCAAAGCGGGTAGACAGACCGTCCATGCCTTCCATCACCCCGGCAGCATCCCGGTACTCCTGGATGGACTTGGCCTTGGGGTCGGTGTCCTTGATGCTCTGGCCGTCGTATACCTTCATTTTGGAGAAGATGCTGGAATTTTCCGGCTCCTTGATCCGCGACAGCACCGAGAACTGGGCCAGCATATCAAGAGTGTCGGGTGCGCAGGGCGCTCCGGACAGTGAGCTGTGCTTCAGCAGCTTGCGATAGATTTCAATCTCCTCAGTGACCCGCACACAGTAGGGCACCTTGACGATGTACACCCGGTCCAGGAAGGCTTCGTTGTGCTTGTTGTTGCGGAACGTCTGCCACTCGGATTCATTGGAGTGGGCCAGGATCACGCCGTCGAAGGGCACCGAGCCCATGCCCTCGGTGGTGTTGTAGTTGCCTTCCTGGGTGGCCGTCAGTAGCGGATGCAGCACCTTGATCGGTGCCTTGAACATTTCCACAAACTCCATCAGCCCCTGGTTGGCTTTGCACAGGCCGCCGCTGAAGCTGTAGGCATCCGGATCATCCTGGGAATAGTCTTCCAGCATGCGGATGTTGACCTTGCCCACCAGGGCCGAGATGTCCTGGTTGTTGTCGTCGCCCGGCTCGGTCTTGGATACACCGATCTGGTCCAGCACCGAGGGGTAACGTTTAACCACCCGGAACTGGCTGATGTCGCCGCCAAACTCATGCAGGCGTTTGACTGCCCAGGGTGACATGATGTTTTTCAGGTAGCGGCCGGGAATGCCGTATTCCTCTTCCAGAATCGGGCCATCCTCGGCCGGGTCGAACAGGCCTAGCGGGCTTTCGTTTACCGGAGAGCCTTTGATGGCGTAGAAGGGGACCTTCTGCATCAGGGCCTTGAGTTTCTCGGCCAGGGAAGACTTACCGCCGCCAACGGGGCCGAGCAGGTAGAGAATCTGCTTCTTCTCCTCCAGACCCTGGGCTGCGTGGCGGAAGAACGAAACGATGTTTTCGACGGCATCTTCCATGCCGTAAAACTCGTCAAATTCGGGGTAACGCTTGATGACTTTGTTCGAGAAGATGCGTGACAGGCGGGGGTCACGGGAGGTATCGATCAGTTCTGGTTCGCCGATGGCAATCAACATCCGCTCCGCGGCGGTGGCGTATGCCGTTGGGTCCTTTTTGCAGATCTCCAGGTATTCCTCAAGGGAGTATTCCTCCTCCTGAGTCTGTTCATACCGGTCTTTGAAGTGCTGCAGAATGCTCATAGATGGCCCCTCGCTTACTCTTGCCTGTTATAAGTTCACGCAATGTCCCCGTCGCTGTTTCGCCGCCTGTCCCGGCGGTGTCTCTGGTAATGGAATGAATGGGATGGTGTTAAGCAGGTATACGTTATCCGGAGGTTTCCGGCCTGCTTATTCTGAGCTTAGTTCAGAGTTCGAGGGTTGGACAGTGGGCAGTCAAATTAGGTTCATTAAATTATGTTATGGGCGGCAAGCCAGGGGCTTGCCGCCCATGATTGCAGGTTATTTCTTGACGAGGGTAAACACGCTTTCCGTGGCGCCGTTTCTCAGGCCGCGACGTTTGGCAAACGGGTTGTCACGGGCCATGTCCCGTTTCAGCACGTGGTTGATTTCGTAGTCCTCGCCGTAGAGCCTGAACACTTCGTCGTCGGTAACATTGAACGGCGGGCCCTGCATTTCCGAGCTGTCGTAATCCAGCGTGATCAGCAGGATTCTGGTGTCGTCCGGAATAATAGCGGTGAGATGATTGACATAGCTCTTGCGCATTTCCGGGGGCAGGGCGATCAGGGCAGCCCGGTCGTACACCAGGCGAATGTGTTTGAGGTCGTCCGGCACCAGCTGGAAATAATCCCCACACCAGATCTGCAGGTCGTCATGGCGGAAGGTGGTAAAGGGTTCACCCGGGTGAACGCTGGCTTTCTCCTGCGCTTCCTCGAAAAAATCCTTGCAGGCAACCTCACTTAACTCCACGCCGATAATCGGATGTCCGCGATCGTGCAGCCACCACATGTCATGGGCCTTGCCGCACAGGGGAACGAACACGGCGTCGGTGCCGTTGCCTGCCAGTTCGGGCCAGTGGTCATGCAGGTACTGATTAACCGTGCCTTCGTGGAAGCCGATTTGGTCTTTTGCCCAGCGTTCGTGCCAGAATTCGTGTTCCATGGGTAGCCTCCCGGAGATTGATCGTTTTCCTCAGTCTACCTTAATCTGTGGGGTCGATGAGTCAGGAGAAAAGTATGAAAGCCGTTTTTCTGGATGCCGCAACATTGGGCGAGGATGTGGATCTGAGCCCCATTGAAAACATTGCCGGTGGACTGACCTACCACCCGCGTACCAACCCGGAGCAGGTGATTCAAAGAATCCAGGGCTTTGATACGGTGCTGGTGAACAAGGTGGTGCTGAACGGCGAACATTTTGAAGCCTGCCCGGAACTGAAAACCATCGCGGTGGTGGCAACCGGTCTCAATAACATCGATCTGGAGGCGGCCAAGGCCCACGACATCAAGGTAATGAACGTTACCAATTATGGCCGTTCCACCGTGGCCCAGCACACCATGGCTCTCATCCTGGCACTGGCCACCCGGCTGCTGGATTACAACCGGGGTGCCCGCAACGGCCAGTGGGCCAAAAGCGATATGTTCTGCCTGATGGACTACCCGATTATGGAGCTGGAAGGCAAAACGCTGGGCATTGTCGGCTACGGCGATCTGGGCCAGGGTGTGGCGGAACGGGCAAAGGCGTTTGGCATGAACATCGTCCTCGGCTGCCGGCCCGGCCAAGAGCCTGGCGAGGTGGATGGCTACCCTCGAATTCCGTTGGATGAACTGTTGGTGCAGGCTGATGTGCTATCACTCCACTGCCTGCTGACAGAAGAAACCCGCAACATGATTGGCGCCCGGGAACTGGGTTTGATGAAGTCGTCGGCACTGCTGATCAACACCAGTAGGGGCGGCTTGGTTGATGAATCGGCTTTGGCTGACGCCTTGCGGAATGGCGATGTGGCCGGTGCGGGCTTTGATGTGCTGACCGAAGAACCTCCCCGCAATGGCAACCCGCTGCTGGCAGACAATGTTCCCAATCTGATTCTGACCCCACACTCGGCCTGGGCGAGCCAGGAGGCGCGGCAGCGAATTGTGGAGATTACGGCGCGTAATCTGGCGTCGGTTACCTGAAGTCGGGTGAAGGAAGCCCACCATCAGGAGGATTTGTCCGGGTGTACAACAAATACCCGGTTTCCGGGTTGTTTACTGACAGCTGCCTGATAAGCTTGAAGAAACACTGACAAGCAGGATGTTACGTGGCTTCCACCCAGATGAAAGAGCGGCTGCAGGCTGCTGAAGACTGGATACTGTCCAATTCCAACCCACCGCAGACCTGGCCCTGGACCTGGCTGTATAAATCCGGGCGCTCGGCTTATGCCCTGATCCGCGATGTGATCAGTGGTCAGTTGACACTGCACGCCATGAGCCTGGTTTACACCACGTTGCTCAGCATTGTGCCGTTGCTCGCCCTGAGCTTTTCCGTGCTGAAGGCGCTGGGTGTGCACCAGCGCATGGAGCCATTCCTGTACCAGTTCTTCCAGCCGATGGGCCCACAGGGTGTGGAGGTGGCTGAGCGAATCCTGGGTTTTGTCGATAATATGAAAGTCGGTGTGCTGGGCTCGGTGGGTTTGGCCCTGTTGGTGTACACCGTCATTTCCCTGGTTCAGAAAATCGAGCGCTCGTTCAACATGATCTGGCGGGTGCCGGAAATGCGCTCCATGGCGCAGCGTTTCAGTAACTATCTGAGCGTCATCATGGTAGGCCCCTTGTTGATGGTTTCGGCTATCGGGGTAACCGCTACCATCTTTTCTTCAGAAATCGCGCAGGACCTTATGGCCATCGAGCCCTTTGGTTCGCTGATTGTCCTTGCCAGTCGTTTCACACCGTTTTTCCTGGTGGTGGGCGCGTTCACCTTTGTTTACATCTTTATTCCTAACACCCGGGTGAAGCTGCGCTATGCGTTTATCGCCGGGCTGGTGGCGGGGGTGTCCTGGCAGGCTGGCGGTATGCTGTTTGCCTCGTTCGTGGCCGGTTCTGCCAAGTATGCGGCCATTTACTCCGGTTTTGCGGTAGGCATCATTCTGCTGATCTGGACCTATCTGAACTGGATGATCCTGCTGCTCGGCGCCAGCCTGGCGTTCTATCTGCAGAACCCGGGGGCCGTGGCCAAACGCCGCAATGTTCAGCTTGCACCGGAATTGCAGGAGCGGGTAGGGCTTGCCCTGATGTGGATGGTGGCCAAGCCATTCAGCCGTGGTGAACCGGCGCCTCAGCAGGAGTCTCTGGAGCAGCAGTTGAGGATTCCCGGCGAAGTCACCCGCAAGATCAGCGACAAGCTGATCCGCGCCGGGTTGCTGAATCTGGCGGGGCGCGATGGCGATCAGCTGGTTCCAGGGCGAACACTGGACCTGATTACGGTCGGCAGTGTACTGCGGGCTGTGCGCAAGGACGAAGACCGGGTGGTGGATCGTCTTCCAGCCGGGGCCATGCCGCGGGAGTTGATCGATCTGGCGCCCACCAGCGATGACGTCAGTTTTGCCAGTCTGCTGAATGCCGGTACACCGCCCGGTGCGGACATTGTCAAAGCACCGGAGTCAGGTCCGAACCTGTGAACTTTTGCCTTCCTGGAGCATTCTGAGCAATACCGTACGTACCCTGCCCAGTTGCTCCGGGGAAAGGTGCACAATACGAATCAGATTTTCTTCCGACAGGTTCCTCTGGCGGGCATGGCGCAGCACTTCCCGGGTGCCCAGAAGCAGGCCGTCGGTCAGTGCGGAGTGGGCCTGCCGCGGCGCCGGCCGTTCCGCCGACAGCAGCCAGGC
The DNA here is from genome assembly GCF_042763285.1 of Marinobacter sp. LM1. Classification (NCBI taxonomy): domain Bacteria; kingdom Pseudomonadati; phylum Pseudomonadota; class Gammaproteobacteria; order Pseudomonadales; family Marinobacteraceae; genus Marinobacter; species Marinobacter sp. LM1. The sequence continues at coordinate 3,343,714 of NZ_CP114373.1, read as the reverse complement.
ATGGTATTTGGGCGGCAGATTCCAGACATTCGCCAGTAGCTGACAAGTGGCCCACTGATAGCGGGCCAGGGCCAATCTCAGCAACGCCGGCTCCGGTTCACTGCCAGAGCCCCTGGTGCGGTAGATACGCCCCAGTTCCCTGCGAATGGTGATGTACGCCAATGCTGGCAGCAGGCCAACCATGAAGTGGGCGCTGGTGTCGTCCCGGTGAATCTTGGCAATCATTTCCGCCGCTCGGGCGCAGGTCAGGCCCCAGCGCCAGGATCGTTGTGCGAATAGCGCTTCCCGACTGTTCCTGGCCGCCATCATTGGCCGCATCACCGCTGCCGCAATTACGTTCCGGATGCCATCCACGCCTAGCACAAACACCGCCTGATCCACGGACTCAATCACATGGTCACCGGGGCGGAAATAGGGGCTGTTGGCCACCTGAAGCAGTTGGTCGGTCAGTGACGGGTCGCTCAGAATGATTCGGGTAAGCTCTTTGCGTTCGGTCGTTTCATTGGACAGTGCCCGCATCAACATGGGTAAGCTGCCAGGCTTCCTGGGCAGTTCTTCCATTTCGTTCATTTGCAGGCGCCGCTCGAGCTCGGCCAGTTCCTTTTCGCCACTATCTGTGCCGGACCGAAGTCGCGCGGGTTCCACATCCAGCAGCCAGGTGAACAGGTGCTCTTCCAGCTGGCCGACAATGTCGCCTTCATCGTTGCTCTGGCCGGACTGGCTGGTACTGGAAGGATTAAAGAGCCGGGTTTCGGACGCAGCCTGCGGAACGGGTTGAGTGCTGTTGAACAGGCCTGATATCCAGGAAAAAAAGCCCGGCATCCTTTGCCTCCGGATAGCGTGTATAAAGAATGGACTGGTTATCTGGCCAGTATAGTAGCCTAATGCAACCCTGCACAGCCCTGACAACGATCAGAAAAAGGACTCGCCAAAGACAAAGACCAGTTGGCACACACCGGCCACCAGACCCAGGAAGGCGCCCACCAGAATCAGTTTGATCTCGTCTTCCTGGAAGCACGGGCGCAGCAGATCCTGGAATTCTTCCGAGGACAGGGCATTCATCCGCTCCACCATGATGGACTCCACCGCCCGGGCACGGTCTCGCTCGAACACGGGGTTGTTGAAGGAACTCTGGGATATCGCGATGGCTTTTTCGCCCACCTGGTTTTTCAGGGTGGCAAAACCCGTTGGGCCGAATGCCATCTGGGTCAGGGCCTTGCCCATGCCTGCGGTTTCATCCACCAGTGGTTTGATGTGCTTTTTCACCATGTTGCGGGCGCGGTCACCTTTGGGTCCTTCGAGGATGGCGTTGATGATGTTGCCCACGGTCAGTATCTCGTGGGTCACGATGTGACAGAAGGATTCTGCCACTTCTGGCTGGCGCTTGAGGAACAGGCCCTGGATTCGCAGAGGGCCGACCTTGTGTTCATGCAGGGGCCGGAAGATTACATTCAGCGCAATCCAGTTGGTGGCCCAGCCCACAAGGAGCCCGAACAGAGGCAACACCCAGATGGCCGGGTACAGGTACCAGACTCCCATCTGGATAATGCCGAACAGGAAGCCGAAGTAGAGGCCGGAATTGATGATGAAGCGGAACTCCACGTCGCCACACTCCAGAAATATCCGGTTGAGCAGCTTTTTATCCCGGGCCAGGCGTTCGATGACCATGCCTTTGATGTCGAGCAGGTCTTCAATGTTGTCTGAGATGTCTTCAACCAGGTTGTCGACCAGTTGTGGGGTGGATTTGCGTACCCGGTCGTAGACCATTTTGCGGGCCGAGGCGGGCAGGTTTTCCCAGAAGGTGGGGTATTCCCGCAGCATGAGTTCGTCGACATATTCCTCGATGCGGGGGTCGACGGTGTAGATGATGTGGGCGGCCAGGACTTTTGGGTCGATCTGTTCGAAGATCTCCTGAACGGTACCGATTTTGGAAATGGTGGCATCCACGCTTTTGGCCGCCATTTTGCGGGCTTTGGAGGGAATAATGCCCTGCCAGCCCAGAAGCGGTGGCTTGCCGATGAACTCCAGAGGGTAGAAGGTCATTTTGATGGCGAGCCAGTTGGTGCTCCAGCCGATGAGGGCGGCGATCACGGGGATGCTGAGGTATTGCCAAAATTCCGGATTGGTAAGTAGGTCTGTCATCCTGGACTCGCATGTTTATTTGTTTTACCGAAGCCTCGGTGATTTGCAGCCGGTTGCGGTAGGGCTTTCCAAAACACGCTGTTAATACGTCCATGTACGCTCCGCTCCGCCATCCATGGCTCCGCAGGGTTTTGGAAAGCCCTACCGCAACCAGCTGCTCAAGTGCCGGTGGTAGCTTCAGGCTTTTTTGTCAGACAAGAATAATGTTGATCGCCCCCTTGTCTGTCAATGACTGGGATGCCAGGACGTGACGCCATGAATAGTCACCCGGCTGTCTCAGGCGCCGATATCTCCCCAGAGCCACTGGCACAGGGCGATGGCGGCAACCGGTGCGGTTTCGGTGCGCAGTACCCGGGGGCCCAGGGCAACAGGCAGAAAGCCGTGACTTTCGGCCAGGGCGATTTCTTCGGCGGTCAGGCCGCCTTCGGGGCCGATCATCAGGGCGATGCTGGAGGGCTTTTCGAGGGTGTTCAGGGACCGTTCGGTGCGATGGTGTAGCACCAGGCGCAAGTCACAGGCCCGGGCGTGTTCCAGCCACTGTTGCACGGTCATAACCGGCTGTATTTCAGGAACCCGGGCCCGGCCGCACTGTTCGGCGGCGCTGATGGCAACCTGTTGCCAGTGCCGAAGGCGTTTGTCTTCCCGGTCGCCTTTGAGTTTGACGTCGCAGCGTTCGGTGGTCAGCGGCACGATTTCGCTCACGCCCATTTCCACTGCTTTTTGTACGGCGTAGTCCATGCGGTCGCCCTTGGACAGGGTCTGTGCCAGTACTACTCTGAGGGGCGATTCTGTTTCGTTTCCAGCGGCTTCCGTGACTGCCACCAGCACGTGTTTCTTTCCGGCTTCGGTAATGGTGGCGTGATAGTCATGACCATCACCGTTGAAGAGCAGAAGTGCCTGGCCTGCCTGCATGCGCAGGACCCGGCCCACATGGTTGGCGGCGTTGTCGTCCAGCTGGCACTGGCTGCCGACAGCCAGGGGGCTGTCGGTGAAGATGCGAGGGATTCTCATGGCGGCGGTTCTCAGTCCTTGACCGCGATTTCGATGCCTTCGGTGGCCACCTGAGCCAGATGGCGAATCTGTTCTTCGGTGATCACGTAGGGCGGCATGAAGTACAGCACGTTACCCAGGGGGCGCAGCAAGGCCTGGCGGGTGAGTGAATGCTTATACACTCTGATGCCACGGCGCTCCTGCCAGGGGAACGGGGTTTTGCTGGCTTTGTCTTTAACCATTTCAATGGCCATGGTCATGCCGTGCTGGCGGATGTCGCCCACGTTCGGGTGGTCGGCCAGATGGGCAACGGACTCGGCCATACAGCGGGACAGCTGGCGGTTGTTTTCGATGACGTTCTCATCCCGGAAGATGTCGAGCGTGGCCAGGGCGACGGCGCAGCCGATGGGGTTGCCGGTGTAGCTGTGGCTGTGCAGGAAGGCGCGCATGGTTTCGTAGTCGTCGTAAAAGGCGTTGTAGACGTTGTCGGTGGTGAGCACCACGGACAACGGCAGGTAGCCGGCGGTCAGGCCTTTGGACAGGCACATGAAATCGGGGGTGATACCAGACTGTTCACAGGCGAACAGCGTACCGGTGCGGCCAAAGCCGACGGCAATTTCATCCGCGATCAGGTGCACCCCGTAACGGTCGCAGGCTTCCCGCAGTTTGGTGTGGTAAACCGGGTGGTGCATGCGCATGCCACCGGCGCACTGGATCAACGGCTCCACCACCACAGCGCAGATTTCGTCGTGTTTCTCGGCCAGCAGTTTGTCCATGGCCTCGAACTGGCGCAGGGCGTAGTCTTCATCGGTTTCGCCCGGCTCTTTGTTATACGCGTCTGGTGAGGGGGCGGTCAGCACTTCCATCAGCAGCGGCTGGTAGGTGTCCTTGTACAGGGCCACGTCGCCCAGGGCCAGCGCGCCCAGGGTTTCGCCATGGTAGCTGTTGCTGAGGTTTACGAAGTTCTTCTTGCCCGGTTTGCCGTGGTTTTTCCAGTAGTGATAACTCATCTTAAGGGCAGCTTCGATGGCCGAGGAACCATTGTCGGCATAGAAACACTTGTTCAGGCCTTCCGGTGTTACCTCGATCAGCCGTTCTGACAGATTAACCACTGGCTCATGGCTGAAACCGGCCAGAATGACATGTTCGAGCTGGCCGATCTGTTCCTGAATGGCGGAATTGATGCGCGGATTGGCGTGGCCGAACAGGTTAACCCACCAGGAGCTGACGGCGTCGATGTAGCGGTTGCCCTCAAAGTCCTCCAGCCAGACACCTTCGCCCCGTTTGATGGGGATCAGGGGCAGGGTCTCGTGGTCTTTCATCTGGGTGCACGGGTGCCACACGGATTTGAGATCCCGTGCGACCAGATCGGCATTGCGCATTGTTGTCTCCTGTCAGCTCCCGGACGGTTTTGTTCGGTTCGTTAAAATCCTCACATGATACTTGCCCGGGCCATCGCTTAACAGCGCCAGAATGTGAACCAATCGGTCTGGCTTGCTTGCCCGGTTTGCTTGCCCGCCCGGCCAATGTTGCCACGCCGGGCGACCGCAACAATAGGGGTAAGACAGGTTCGGAGGTAATCATGGAACTCAATCTGGAGCACCCCTACGAGCGGGGGCTTGATCAGGTGATCGAGCGTTTCTTCGATGAGGCGCATATTCGCAACAAAAACGAGCAACTGGGTGCCCGCAATCTCAAGGTGACCGAGCTGAAAAAGGACGAAATGTCGGCCAAACTGGTGATCGAGCGGGAAATGACCGCCTCGGCACCGGTGCCGGGTGTGCTTTCCGGTTTCCACCGGGAATGGAACCGGGTGCGGCAGGAAGAGCACTGGTTCCGCAAAGACGATTACGAGTGGCACTGCGAGTTTCGGGTGCGCATTGACGGCGTGCCGGCGAAGATCAAGGGCGCGATGCGGCTGTTGGGCAACGGCGACCGTTGTATCAACTACGTGAGCCTGTCGGTGCTGTGCGAGGTGCCGTTTCTGGGCCGGAAGATTGCGAAGTTTCTGGCGGATGACTCCCACGCCAAGATTGAACGTGAGTATGACGTCATCCGCCAGTTGCTTTAAACGCGAGGGTCAGTGAGCCAGTACCCGGGACAGGAATGCCTGGGTGCGCTCATTCTGAGGGTTATCGAACACCTCGTCGGGTTTGCCTTCCTCGACAATCTGGCCTTCGTGAATGTAAATCACCCGGTCGGCCACCTCGCGGGCGAAGCCCATTTCATGGGTGACGACCATCATGGTCATACCTTCTCTGGCCAGCTCCCTCATGACATCCAGTACTTCCCCGATCATTTCCGGATCCAGCGCTGACGTGGGTTCGTCGAACAGCATCAGCCTGGGTTCCATGGCCAGAGCCCGGGCGATGGCCACCCGCTGTTGCTGGCCGCCGGATAGCTGGCTGGGGTATTTGTCGGCCTGATTGCCGATGCCGACACGCTCCAGCAGGCGTTCGGCGGTGGCGTTGGCAACCACTTCGGCCGTTCTTTTCACCTTCATGGGCGCCAGCATGATGTTCTTTCTTACCGTCAGGTGTGGGAACAGGTTGAACTGCTGGAATACCATGCCGACTTCCTTGCGGATTTCGGCGAGGGCCTGCTGGTTGCCGCCTTTCGGCGCCAGTTTCTGGCTGTCTACTTCCAGTGTGCCGGATTCAAATTCTTCCAGGCCGTTAACGCAGCGGATCAGGGTAGATTTGCCGGAGCCACTGGCCCCGATGATCACCACGACTTCGCCCTGTTCTACGGTCAGGTCTATATCTTTCAGGACATGCAGCTTGCCGAAGTACTTGTTCATGCCCTTCATCTTTACGATCTGAGTCATTACCCGGGCTCCTTCAGACAGACGCAACGCCGCGGCGTTCAAGCAGCCGCAGAATCAGGGACAGGGACAAGGTTATGGCCAGGTACATAAGGGCCACTACGAAGTAAACCTCGAAGGCGGTAAAGGTGTTGGCGATATACACCTGGCCCTGGCGGACCAGTTCGCCCACGCCGATCACCGAGAACAGCGAGGTGTCCTTGATGCTTACGATAGCCTGGTTTCCGAGCGGCGGGATCATGCGCCGGAAGGCCTGGGGCCAGATAATCGACCAGAAGGTCTGGGTGCGGGACAGCCCCAGAGACAAGCCGGCTTCGCTCTGGCCTTTGTCGATAGACTGCACGCCACCGCGCACCACTTCGGATATATAGGCGCCGGAGTTCAGGGCGATCGCGGCAATACCGGCTGTCAGCGGGTCGATGGGGCCGCCGACCAGGTCCGGCAGGCCGTAGAAGATAAACAGCACCTGCACCAGGATGGGGGTGCCGCGAAAAATTTCGATATAGGCGGTTGCCGGCCAGCGCAGGAACCATTTTTTGTTGATGCTGAGCAGGCCAAAAACGATGCCGAGTACAAAACCGATGGCCAGGCCACCGAAGGAAATCATCAGGGTGTAGGGAATGCCCTTGGCCAGGTAGGGAATGGAATCAATGGCCGCTTGCCAGTCAAATTGAAACTGGAATTCCACGGTGTGTTTCTCCGTTGGGTTGGGAGGAGGCGCCCGGGGCATTGTGTGCCCCGGGCGGGTCAAGTGGAGGTTTACTTATCTTCAGGCATCGGGCCGAACCATTTTTCGTAAATGGTTTTGTAGGTGCCGTCTTCCTTGATTTCTGCCAGGGCCTCGTTAACCGGGCCAACCCATTCGCTACCTTTTTTCAGGGCGATACCGTACTGCTGGCCTTCATACAGCGGGCCTACGGTTTTCACCTTGCCTGCGCCGCGGGTGCTGGCGAAGTAGCCTACGTTCGGGGCGTCGTAGAACACCGCATCTACCGCGCCGGACATCAGCGCCATATACATGTCGGAGCTGCCGGGGTAGGGGGTTACGCCGTCGTTATCGTCCAGGTTCTTGGTGAGGAAGTCGTAGCTGGTGCTACCAATCTTGGTGCCGACTTTCTTGCCTTCCAGGTCAGACATTTCCTGGGTGCCATCGTCTTTGCGAACCAGGATGCGCAGGCCGGAATCGTAGTAAGGGTCGGAGAAATCGACGATTTGCTTACGCTCATCGGTAATGGTGATGCCGGCAATGGCAATGTCGACGTTGCCGGTTTGCAGGGCCGGGATAATACCGTTGAAATCCATGGTGTTCAGGTCGTAATCAAAGCCCGCACGCTCGGCGACTTCGGCGATGATTTCCATGTCGAAACCGATCATTTCGCCGGTTTCCTGATCCATCATTTCAAACGGGACGAAGCTGGGGTCGGTGACTACGCGCAGGGTCTCTGCGCTTACCGACGTGGCGGCGACAGACAGTGCCAGGCCAGCGCCCAGGGTTTTAAGCCATGTTGTACTCATGCTTGCTCCTTTCTCTTATTGTGGTTCCGTCTGCCCGGTAAGGCAGGCTGCGCTATGACCGGTTTGTTCGGTATTGCACAGGGAACATTGATGGGGATGCATCAGATACAGGTTAGCCCATCTTGAAAGGATTTGCAGGAAATCAGGTGGTTAGAAAACGAAAGAGGGGCCGAAGCCCCTCTTTGTACTGCTTTGAAGAATGCCTTAGAAAGCAATCTTTTCGCGGTCGCTGATGCCCAGATTCTTCCAGATGGAAAGGCTGGGTTCAGCCTGGTTCAGGGTATAGAAGTGCAACCCCGGAGCCCCGGCTTTCAGAAGCTTTTCGCTCATTTCGGTGACCACTTCTTCACCAAACTTGCGGATGCTGTCGGTGTCGTCGCCGTAGGCTTCGAGCTGCTTGCGGATCCAGCGAGGGATTTCCGCGCCGCACATGTCAGAGAAACGCACCAGGCTGGAGAAGTTGACGATGGGCATGATGCCCGGCACCACCGGAATGGTGACGCCCATCTTCTCCAGACGGTCGATGAAATAGAAGTAGCTGTCGGCATTGAAGAAGTACTGGGTGATGGCGCTGTTGGCACCGGCCTGTACTTTGCGCGCGAAGTTCTTCAGGTCTTCCTCGGCATTGCGGGCCTGGGGGTGAAATTCCGGATAGGCGGCCACTTCCAGGTTGAAGTGATCACCGCTGTGGTTCCGGATGAATTCCACCAGCTCGTTGGCATACCGCAGCTCACCAGACGCCCCCATGCCCGAGGGCAGATCGCCGCGCAGAGCAACGATCCGGTTGATGCCGTTCTCTTTATACAGATCCAGCAGCTCGCCGATCTCTGCGCGGGTGCCACCCACGCAGGACAGGTGCGGTGCCGTGGAAATGCCCTGCTTGTGCAGGCTGAGCACGGTTTCAATGGTGCGGTCCCGGGTGGAGCCGCCAGCACCGAAGGTGACCGAGAAAAAATCCGGGTTCACCTCGGCCAGTTGGTCGCGCACAACTTGAAGTTTCTCCTTGCCCTGATCGGTCTTGGGCGGGAAAAACTCGAAGCTGAAGCGGCGTTTGAATTGCTTCTGGGATTCCATGATCGTTTCCGCTTAGTACCTGTAGCTTTCCGGCTTGTACGGGCCTTCGACCGGTACGCCGATGTATTTTGCCTGCTCCGGAGTCATCTTGGTGATCACGCCACCAAAGCCTTCCACCATGGCGCGGGCCACTTCCTCGTCCAACTGCTTGGGCAGAACCTGAACGTAAACGCCCTTGGCCTTGGAATCTTCCGGCAGATCGGCAAACTTGCGCTCGAACAGATACATCTGCGCCAGCACCTGGTTGGCAAAGGAGCCATCCATGATGCGGGACGGGTGACCGGTGGCGTTGCCAAGGTTCACCAGACGGCCTTCGGACAGCAGGATCAGGTGGTCGTTGCTGGCCTTGTCGCGGTAGATCACGTGCACCTGCGGCTTGACCTCGTCCCACTCCCAGTTCTTGCGCATGTAGGCGGTATCGATTTCGTTATCGAAGTGCCCGATATTGCATACCACGGCGCCGCTCTTCAGCGCTTTCAGCATGTTGGCATCGCACACGTTGACGTTACCGGTGGTGGTTACCAGCAGGTCGGTGTTGGCCAGCAGATCCTTGTTGATGCCCTGCTCGGTACCGGTGTTCACGCCGTCAATGTATGGGGATACCACTTCAAAACCATCCATGCAGGCCTGCATGGCGCAGATCGGATCCGCCTCGGTGACTTTAACGATCATGCCTTCCTGACGCAGAGACAGGGCAGAACCCTTGCCCACGTCGCCGTAGCCGATCACCAGGGCTTTCTTGCCGGACAGCAGATGGTCGGTAGCACGCTTGATGGCGTCGTTGAGGCTGTGACGACAACCGTACTTGTTGTCGTTTTTGGATTTGGTCACCGAGTCGTTGACGTTAATCGCCGGGATCTTCAGGGTGCCGTCACGCAGCATTTCCTGCAGGCGGTGTACGCCGGTGGTGGTCTCTTCGGTTACGCCGTGGCAGTTGGCGATCACCTGCGGGTATTCCTTGTGCAGCAGCTCGGTCAGGTCGCCGCCGTCGTCCAGGATCATGTTCGGCTCCCAGCCGTCTACGTCCGCACCGACGGTCTTGTGCAGGCACCACTCGTATTCTTCGTCAGTCTCACCTTTCCAGGCAAACACGGGGATCCCTTGCGCTGCGATGGCGGCAGCGGCCTGATCCTGGGTGGAAAAGATGTTGCACGATGACCAGCGAACGTTGGCGCCCAGCTCCACCAGGGTTTCGATCAACACGGCGGTCTGGATGGTCATGTGGATGCAGCCCATGATGTTGGCGCCTTTCAGCGGCTGCTCCGCTTTGTACTTCTCGCGCAGTTTCATCAGGGCGGGCATTTCGCCTTCGGCGATCTTGATTTCCTTGCGGCCCCAGTCGGCGAGGGTGATGTCGCGGACTTTGTAGTCCTGGAAGTCATTCAGTTTTTCGGCCGGAGTGCTCATGGTGTTCTCCTGTCAGTTTGGTTTGGGCGTATTCGGTGAAATGGAATACGCCCAGTTATCCGGAATGGTCTGTTCAGATGCCCGCAGCGTCTTTCAGGGCTGCCGCACGGTCAGTCTTCTCCCACGGGAACGCGGTGAAGGTCTTGCCGCCAACGGTCATCTCGTACGGATCACGGCCGAAGTGGCCGTAAGCTGCGGTGGCCCGGTACATCGGGTGCAGCAGGTCCAGCATGTTGGTGATCGCGTACGGGCGCAGGTCGAAGTGCGCGCGAACCAGGTCGATGATCTTGTCGTCGCTGATCTTGCCAGTACCGAAGGTGTTCAAAGAAATGGAGGTCGGTTGCGCTACACCGATGGCGTAGGACACCTGGATCTCGCACTTCTCGGCCAGGCCGGCGGCGACGATGTTCTTGGCGACGTAACGGCCGGCGTAGGCAGCAGAACGGTCAACCTTCGAGGGATCTTTGCCGGAGAAGGCGCCACCACCGTGACGGGCCATGCCGCCGTAGGTATCTACGATGATTTTGCGGCCAGTCAGGCCGCAGTCGCCCACCGGGCCACCGATTACGAACTTGCCGGTCGGGTTGATGTGGAACTGGGTGTCTTTGTGCAGCAGTTCAGCCGGCAGGGTGTGCTTGACGATCAGTTCCATCACCGCTTCTTTCAGGTCGGCCTGGGTGACGTCGGGGTCGTGCTGGGTAGACAGAACCACAGCATCGATACCCACAACCTTGCCGTTCTCGTAGCGGCAGGTGACCTGGCTCTTGGCGTCCGGACGCAGCCACGGCAGCAGGCCGCTCTTGCGGGCTTCGGCCTGGCGCTGAACCAGGCGGTGGGAGAAGGTGATCGGCGCCGGCATCAGCACGTCGGTTTCGTTGCTGGCGTAGCCGAACATCAGTCCCTGGTCGCCTGCGCCCTGGTCTTCCGGCTTCTGGCGGTCAACGCCCTGGGCGATGTCGACGGACTGTTTGCCGATGATGTTGATCACACCACAGGTGTCGCCGTCGTAGCCTACTTCCGAGGAGGTGTAGCCGATGTCTTTGATCACACCGCGTACCAGGTCTTCCAGATCGACCCAGGCGCTGGTGGTGATTTCACCGCCGACGATGGCCACGCCGGTCTTGACCATGGTTTCGCAGGCCACGCGCGCGTGCGGATCGTCGGTCAGGATGGCGTCCAGTACCGCATCGGAAATCTGGTCGGCCAGTTTGTCCGGATGGCCTTCGGAGACCGATTCGGAGGTGAAGATGTTGTAGTCAGACATAGGTGTGCTCCTCTTGAGCGATTGCAAATTCGTACCGGCTCCGTCCTGTTTGACCTACCGGCTGCCTTGGTTGTTGTCAGGGCATACGTAAAACTACCTACACCCATATCAAAAGTTTTTGATATTCCTGTGACGGCGATTGGTTACGCCGCTTCCGTACTCTTCCAGAATTCTCTTACCTGTACCTGGAACCCGTTGCGCAGGCCTATAAACAGCTGTTCGCCAGCGGTCAGCCCGGCGTCTGCCGCCCAGGAAGTCAGTTCTTCCGGCTCGAAGCCCAGCCACAGGTCGCCGCAGTTTTCTTTGGCCCAGTCCTGGTCGTGACTGCACAGATCACTGACGACCAGACAACCGCCACTGTTCATCAGGGCTGCGGCGTCCAGAAAAATGTCCGCGGGGCTGGGCACATGATGCAGCACCATGTTGGCTACAATCAGGTCAAAGGCGTCGCCCCGCGCCAGCAGGGTGTCGGTCACGCCTTCGATCAGGTCGACGTTGTTCAGGTGTTCCTCTATGCAGGTGCGTGTTGCCTTGGCCAGCATGTCTTTGCTGTTGTCCAGGCCCACTACATGCTGGAACAGCTCCGACAGTACCGGCAGGAACCCGCCTTCACCCGGTCCGATTTCCAGAACGCTCTGCCATGACTGCCTCGCTGCACGCTTGCGAATCAGTTCCGCGGTAGGCTCGGCGTACAGGTCAAAGGCTGCAATCAGTTCCTGCTGTTCCCGGAATTGTTCGGAGTGTCGGGAGAAAAAGGCCTGGGACTGTCCCGCTCGCTGCTCTCGTATGGCTTCAATCTTTTCATTCAGGTGCCGGGGCAGGGCAACCCTGTCGACGGTTTCGAAAATCTGGCGGATCGCCTGGTCGGCCAGTTTGTCACTGTCCAGATTCAGCGGGCGACGATAGAAAATGGCATTGCCTTCCCGCTGGGGCTCCAGCAAGCCGGCCTTGTGCATCACTTTCAGGTGATGGCTCATGCCGGACTGGCGCATGTCGAACATCTGGCTCAGCTCCAGCACACCGAAGGTGTCCCGCCGCAGCACCCGCAGGATTTCCAGGCGCAGGGGGTCGCCGCTCGCCTTGAAGATCGGGGCCAGTACGTCCACAGAGGACAATTCGTTCGCATGTGCATTGAGTGAGGTCATGGTTGGCAAGTGTAGGGGCGTTCGGTTGGTCGATCAATAGCCATATCAAAATTTTTTGATATAGATTTATGAGTTCTGTGAAATCAGTCGGTTTGGTGATTTTGTGCCGGCTTCATCGGAAAACCACTACATATGGATTTGCCCCGGCATACCCTAATCGGCGAAAATACGCGCCTTCTTTTTGAGCAGTATTTGCAGCTTGAAGTCTTTTCCTGAAAAACACTGGAGAATTGTCAATGCCGTCCCGTAAAGATCTCGCCAACGCCATTCGCGCGCTGAGCATGGATGCGGTTCAGAAAGCCAAGTCCGGCCACCCGGGTGCGCCCATGGGTATGGCGGATATCGCCGAGGTGCTGTGGAACGATTACCTCAGCCACAACCCGGCTAACCCGCACTGGGCCAACCGTGACCGCTTCGTGCTGTCTAACGGCCATGGCTCCATGCTGCAGTATTCCCTGCTGCACCTGAGCGGGTACGACGTCAGCATTGATGACCTGAAGAACTTCCGTCAGCTGCACTCAAAAACACCGGGCCATCCGGAATACGGTTATACCCCGGGCATCGAGACCACCACCGGCCCGCTGGGGCAGGGCATCGCCAATGCTGTTGGCTTCGCGCTCGCCGAGAAGGCACTGGCTGCCCAGTTCAACCGTCCGGGCCACGACATTGTTGACCACTACACCTATGCGTTCCTGGGCGACGGCTGCCTGATGGAAGGGATCTCCCACGAAGTCGCCTCTCTGGCCGGCACCCTGGGCCTGGGTAAACTGGTGTTCTTCTATGATGACAACGGCATCTCCATTGATGGTGAAGTCGAAGGCTGGTTCACCGACGATACGCCCAAGCGTTTCGAGTCCTACGGCTGGCAGGTTATTCCCAACGTTGATGGCCACGATTCCGATGCCATCCGCGCGGCCATCGAAGCCGCCCGTGCCAACACCGCACAGCCCACTATTATTTGCTGCAAGACCATTATCGGCTTCGGCTCGCCCAACAAGCAGGGCAAGGAAGAGTGCCACGGCGCCCCGCTGGGTGACGATGAAATCACTCTGACCCGCGAAGCCCTTGGCTGGCAGCACGGCCCGTTCGAGGTGCCGTCCGAGATTTACGCAGCGTGGGATGCCAAAGAAAAAGGCCAGGCTGCCCAGAGTGCCTGGGAAGAGAAATTTGCGGCCTACGAGAAGGCTGAGCCGGAGCTGGCCGCCGAGTTCAAACGCCGCATGGCGGGCGACCTGCCGGCAGACTTCGCCGAAAAAGCCCAGGCCTATATCCAGGAATGCCAGGACAAGGGCGAGACCGTTGCCTCCCGTAAGGCGTCCCAGAATTCCCTGAACGCCTACGGCCCGCTGCTGCCGGAACTGATGGGCGGCTCTGCCGACCTGGCCGGTTCCAACCTGACTATCTGGTCGGGCTGTAAAGGCGTGACCAAGGAAGATGCCTCCGGCAACTACATCTATTACGGTGTGCGTGAATTCGGCATGGCGGCCATCATGAACGGTATCGCTCTGCACGGTGGCTTCGTGCCCTACGGCGCCACCTTCCTGATCTTCATGGAATACTGCCGTAATGCCGTGCGCATGGCCGCACTGATGAAGCAGCGCTCCATCTTTGTCTTCACTCACGACTCCATTGGCTTGGGCGAAGACGGCCCGACCCACCAGCCCATCGAACAGCTGGCCAGCCTGCGCACCACCCCGAACATGAGCACCTGGCGCCCGGCCGACACCGTGGAGTCTGCGGTGGCCTGGAAAGCGGCCCTGGAGCGCAAGGATGGCCCGACGGCCATGGTCTTCTCCCGTCAGGGACTGCCGCACCAACAGCGCGATGCCGAGCAGCTGGCGAATGTGGCGAAAGGTGGTTACATCCTGTCTGACAGCGAAGGCACGCCGGAGCTGATTCTCATCGCCACCGGCGGCGAAGTGGGCCTGGCCCAGGACGCTGCAGCCAAGCTGCGTGAGCAGGGCAAAGCGGTGCGTGTTGTATCCATGCCCTCCACTGACGTATTCGATGCCCAGAGTGCCGAGTACAAACAGCAGGTGTTGCCGCTGGAAGTCACCAACCGCATCGCCATTGAAGCGAGCATTGCGGACTATTGGTACAAGTACGTGGGCCTGGACGGTCGCATCGTTGGCATGACCACCTTTGGTGAATCTGCGCCGGCCGGTGAGTTGTTCAAGGAGTTCGGCTTTACTGTCGACAACATCCTGGAAGTGGCTGACGAACTGCTGGACGCCTGATGACCAACGCAACGCCGTTTCGAATTGCCATCAACGGGTACGGCCGCATCGGCCAGTGCGTGTTGCGGGCCCTTTATGAAAACGGCTATCGCGACCATCTGCAGGTGGTCGCGATCAACGAGTTGTCGGATATCGACACCATTGCCCACCTCACCAAATACGACTCCACCCACGGGCGGTTTCACGGTGAGGTGGCCGTGGATGGCGATAACCTGGTTGTGAACGGCGACCGCATCCGCGTATTGCGTCATCCTGAACCCGAGGAACTGCCCTGGCGACTGCTGGATGTGGATCTGGTGCTGGAATGCTCCGGCGCCTATTCTGACCGGGCCACGGCGGAAAAGCATATTGAAGCCGGTGCCCGGCGCCTGCTGTTTTCCCAGCCGGGCGATCCGGATGTTGACCGCACGGTGGTCTTCGGCATTAACGACGGGGACCTGAACGGTCAGGACGTGATCGTAGCTGCCGGCTCCTGCACCACCAACTGCCTGGTACCGGTCATCAAGGTCCTGGACGATGCCTTTGGCGTAGAGCAGGGCAGCACCACGACGATTCACGCCGCCATGAACGACCAGCCGGTCATCGATGCCTACCACCATCAGGACCTGCGCCGTACCCGAAGTGCCCTGCACAATATTGTGCCCGTGGACACTGGCCTGGCCCGCGGTATCGAGCGCTTGTTGCCTCATATGGAAGGCCGTTTCAGCTCGGTTGCCATGCGCGTGCCAACGCTGAATGTCTCTGCTATAGACATGGTGGTTAACGTGGGTGAGCCGACCGACATAGCCACAGTGAATCAGTTGCTGTGCAGTGCATCCGCAGGCTCATTGAAGGGTATCCTCGGCTATACCGATGAACTGCTGGCCAGTTCTGACTTCAACCATGATTCCCATTCCGGCGTGGTCGACGGCGGGCAGACCCGAGTCACCGGCGGCACCATGGTGAAAGTGTTGTGCTGGTTTGACAATGAGTGGGGCTTTGCCAATCGCATGCTGGATGTCAGCAGAACCTGGTTGAGCAAAACCTGAAGAATAATGTGGGGCTGATCCCGAAGGGAGTCAGGCTCCAGCCTTAGGCTTAAAATTTGCACCTTTGAACCCATAACTACGGAACCTGATTATGGCCATCAAGAAAATGACTGACCTGAACCTCGCCGGCAAGCGGGTTCTGATTCGTGAAGACCTGAACGTCCCGGTCAAAGACGGCAAAGTATCCAGTGACGCCCGCATCCGTGCCTCGCTGCCCACCATCAAGGCCGCCAAAGACGCCGGTGCCAAAGTCATGCTGATGTCCCACCTGGGCCGCCCGGAAGAAGGCGTGTACGACGAAGCCTCCTCCATGAAACCGGTCGCCGAACACCTGGGCACCCTGCTGGGCCAGGAAGTCCGCCTGATCAAGGATTATCTGGACGGCGTTGAAGTGGCCGACGGCGAAGTAGTGCTGTTCGAAAACGTTCGCTTCAACAAAGGCGAAAAGAAAGACAATGAAGAGCTGGCCAGGCAATACGCCGCCCTGTGTGACATCTATGTGATGGACGCCTTCGGCACCGCTCACCGCGCCCAGGCCTCCACCCACGGTGTGGCCCGATTTGCCCCCGAAGCCTGCGCCGGCCCGCTGCTGGCAGCAGAGCTGGAAGCACTCGGCAAAGCCCTGGATAACCCGGCCAAGCCGGTGGTTGCCATCGTTGGCGGCTCCAAAGTCTCCACCAAGCTGGACGTACTCAACGCCTTGGAAAAAGTGTGTGACCAGATCATCGTTGGTGGCGGCATCGCCAACACCTTCCTGGCCGCAGCCGGCCACCCGGTGGGCAAATCCCTGTGCGAACACGACCTGATCGACACCGCCAAGGACATCGCCAGCCGCGTGGAAATCCCGCTGCCGGTTGACGTGGTGGTCGCCAGCGAATTCGCTGAAACCGCCACGGCGACGACCAAAAACATCTCCGACGTCAGCGACGAAGACATGATCCTCGACGTGGGCCCGGAAACCGCCGGCCAGTTCGCTGACCTGCTGAAAAACGCCAAAACCATCCTGTGGAACGGCCCGGTTGGCGTGTTCGAATTCGACCAGTTCGGCAACGGCACCAAGGCACTCGCCCAGGCCATCGCCGAAAGCGACGCCTTCTCCCTGGCCGGCGGCGGCGACACCGTCGCTGCCGTTGACAAATACGGCGTAGCTGACAAGATTTCCTACATCTCCACCGGCGGCGGCGCATTCCTCGAATTCGTGGAAGGTAAAACCCTGCCGGCGGTAGCCGTACTGGAAGAGCGCGGAGCGTAATCAACAAAGCGATTCTGAGAGAAACCCGCACAGGGCCAGAATCGCAAGGAGGGTGGGGTAGGTCTTTCGGGACTGTGCGCAGCAGGGAAGCTGCGCTCAAGCGTACACGGACGTATTCACAGCGTGTCCCGGAAGGCCTACCCCACACTCCGCAGCAGACTCCAAAGTCTGAAAACGAACAGAATTCAAACCTCAAAAAGTCAACGAAGGAGACAACCCATGGCCCTGATTTCGCTGCGGCAACTTCTGGACCACGCCGCCGAGCATGGTTACGGTGTGCCAGCCTTTAACGTAAACAACCTCGAACAAATGCGCGCCATCATGGAAGCGGCCGACAAAACCGACTCCCCGGTCATTGTCCAGGCCTCCGCCGGTGCCCGGAAATACGCCGGTGCGCCTTTCCTGCGCCACCTCATCCTGGCCGCCATCGAAGAATGGCCACACATCCCGGTGGTCATGCACCAGGACCACGGCACCAGCCCGGCCGTGTGCCAGCGCTCCATCCAGCTCGGCTTCAGCTCCGTGATGATGGACGGCTCCCTGGGTGAAGACGGAAAAACCCCGACCAGCTACGAATACAACGTCGACGTGACCCGTCGCACCGTTGAAATGGCCCACGCCTGTGGTGTCTCCGTAGAAGGTGAACTGGGCTGCCTGGGCTCCCTCGAAACCGGCCAGGCCGGTGAAGAAGACGGCATTGGCGCCGAAGGCACCCTGGACCACAGCCAGATGCTGACCGATCCGGAAGAAGCCGCTGACTTCGTGCAGAAAACCCAGGTTGACGCTCTGGCTATCGCCATCGGCACCAGCCACGGCGCCTACAAGTTCACTCGTCCGCCTACAGGTGACATCCTGGCCATCGACCAGATCAAAGCCATCCACGCCCGCATCCCGGACACCCACCTGGTCATGCACGGCTCCAGCTCCGTACCTCAGGAGTGGCTGAAAGTGATCAACGAATTCGGTGGCGAGATCCCGGAAACCTACGGTGTACCGGTGGAAGAAATCGTCGAAGGTATCAAGCACGGCGTGCGCAAGGTCAACATCGACACCGACCTGCGCCTGGCCTCTACCGGTGCTGTTCGTCGCTTCATGGCCCAGAACCCGGCGGAATTTGACCCGCGCAAATTCCTCAAGGCCACCATGGTTGCCATGACCGATATCTGTGTCGCCCGCTACGAAGCCTTCGGCTGTGCCGGCCAGGCCAGCAAGATCAAGCCGCTGAACCTCGAGCAAATGTTCGAGCGGTATGAGGCTGGTGAGCTGGACCCGAAGGTCAAGTAAGCCCTCTGCTCAAAGCCCCCGTAACCCGGGGGCTTTTTTCTATCCCTTTCTTGCCAGCCGCTCCAACGTCAACAACGTATCGGTGTAACGAGCAAATCGTTCCAGATACTCCGGTGACAACGTCTGCATCTCAGCAATAGCTCGGCTTACCAACCGATGCGCGTTCATCGGCCCCGCTTCTTTCGGTGTGCTTTCAATGGCGTGTCGAATTCGCTCGGCAATAACGTGATGGCCCTGGTTCGCCTGGGCTCTGATCATGGCTTTCAGGGGGCGCGGGTTATTGGGTGCTGAAGCTGGATGTGCCTTTGGCGGGTCTTGTGGCGACTGTCCGAATACCCGTTGTTCCAGAACCGACAGCGGCGCTTCAACCGATGCCTCTGGGGTTTCATTTAGCTGGTCCAGCAACCCGGAAAGAGGCGAATTGCCGCCGACATCGGGTGTGAGCTCATCGCGCTGCCCGGCACTGTCCAGCCTTGCCTGATAGTCCGATATCGCCTGTTCCAGCTTCCGCCAGTGCGTCGTTCCCTTATGCAGCCCCTTTGAGCGCAGTCTTCGCTCGAAAGACTCCAGATAGCGGAACCGAACCGGGTCATTCTGATCGGCGCCGTTTTGCCTCAAGCTTTCCAGCAAGGAGGGGCCGGGGGCTTCGCTCATGGTCAATCACCTTCCCCGGTTTCAGTATTCTCAGCCGACGAAGGCGCACGTGGCACGGTACTGATTTCCACCCGCCGGTTCTGGGCCCGGGATTCGGCATCGACGTTGGGTACTGCCGGGTGGTGAGGACCAAAGGCGGCAGCGAATACCCGGTCATTGGGCAAACCCAGCTCTGTGAGGGTTCGGGTAACCGTCAGGGCCCGCTGAGCCGACAGGCCCCAGTTGTCCTGATAACGATTGCCCGGATGCATCGGCAAGTCGTCGGTGAATCCGCTCACCATCAGCAGTTCATCGTGCTGTTCCAGGTAGGCCTGTAACGGGCGAATCAGTGATTCCAGTACTTCTTCACCTTCGGCCTGTAACTGGTCTGAATTCAGCTCGAACAATACGTTCCCGCTGATGCCGATACGGCCATCGCGGAACGTCACCAGACCTTTGGTGAGAGGGTCTTCGAGAGCTTGCTCCAGGGCCATCCGGCGCTGCTCTTCGGCTTCCCGCTTCTCGATCTCCTCGGCCAGGGACTGGCTGAGCTCCAGCTGAATGCCGATCACCCACACAAGAATCAGCGCCAGAATACCCACCAAAGCAGCCATCAGGTCCGAGAAAATGGCCCAGACCGGTGCCGATTGCTGTTCGCCGCCTTCCAGCTGTTCCATCACCCGGCCTCGCTGGATTCTGCCCGGCGCAGTGCCGCAGCGGCATCAATCACATCTTTCTGGGCACTGACGCTAAGATCAATCACCTCGCGGGCTTGGGCGACGTAGTAGGCCAGTTGCTCGTCGTGCCGGTTACCGGCCTTGTCCAGCGCTGCCTGGATATCCGACAGGCTGGCGATGACCTGCTGGTTGGACTGGCTGAACAGCTCAATGGCCTGCGCGAAGGCATCGCTCAGGGCGCCGACTTCCTGGCTACTGCCGGTAATGTCGTCGCCCAGTTTGCCCAGTTGCTGGCTCTGTTCCTGGATCAGGGTGTTGAAGCGTTCGCTGATGCCGGTCAGGGTTTCGCCGGCGCCGGTGATCAGGGTATCCACCGCCTCCCGCTGACTGTCAGCGGTGCTGCGCTGGTTCTCCAGCAGAGTGTCCAGTTCCTGAACCAGTCGCTGGCGTTCCTCCAGCAGCTCGTTTTCCCGCTCGCTGTTGCGGGCGATTTCAGACTGCAGCTGTCGGATCACCTCGGCGGCGGCCTTCGGTGTTTCCGAGGCCGTCTCAATCAGGCGGGTCATGGGCGCTTCCAGTGCAGTGCCCAGCTCGCTCAGGTGGCGGGCTGCTGTGGCTTCCAGTTGTTCCATTCGCTCGTTTGCAGCCCGGGCTCGCTCGCTTTCCTGTTCCCGAAGCTGATCGAGCTGAGCGGCAACGGTGCTGACCAGTTCCGCCAGCCCAGCCTGTTGCTGCTCAATCAACCCGGTGCTGCTGGTCTGGAAATGGCTTTGGTATTGAGTCAGCGCCTCATTTAATGCTGCCAGCATGTCGTCACTTTGAGCCTGCTGTCGGGCCAGACCGGCCTGCCAGTGTTGCGACACCTCAGCTCCGGCGTTGTTCAGGCGTTCACAGCTCTGTACCAGTTGTTGCTGCTGTTCCTTGAGCCAGGTTTGGTGCCGGTCGTTGATGGTGCCAAGCCAGGTGTGGAGCTGTTCCTGCAACTGGCTTTGACTTTGTTCGTTCTGCTTTGAGAGGGCCGCTAGCGTCTCCTGGTTCTGGGCCTGCTGTGCAGTCAGATTCTGCTGCCAGCGTTCGCCCGCCTCTGTGGTAACTGTCTGAAACCCGGAGATCAATTCGGTGAGTTGTTCACGGGCATTATCTGCCCAGCTTTGTTGCAGGCCGTGAGCATCCTTCTGAAGCTGCTCCAGGGCCTGGACAACAATGGGCTCAATCCGCTCTGACGCTTGCTTTGCAGTGTTATCCAATGCCGTTTTCAGGGAGTCGGCCACGGAGTTGGCCAGGGTCTGGTAGTGGTGGCCGACCGTGCTGTGGAATTCCTGCTGGTTGTGAGTCAGGGACTGTTCCAGTTGCTGGCCAAGTTGCTCCATGCGCGCCGTCATGCGTTCCATGGCCGAGGCCATTTCGGGCAGGGCTTTGGCCTGGCTTTCCAGCGCCAGGAACGCCTGGTGGCGTTGATGATCTGCGGATAGATGATGCAGCTTGTCGCGCAGAGCACTATCCAGTGCGCGGGAAGCCTGCAACCGGTCCCGGCGGCTCAGGGTGGAGGCCAGCCCCAGCATGGCGGAGGCGGCCACGCCAGCAATGGAGGTGCCAAAGGCCAGGCTCAAACCGGCAATCGGTGCGGCCAGTGCGCTGCGAATAGCGCTCAGTTCGGTACTGTTATCCAGCGCCGAGGCGGCGCCGCCCAGGGTCACAATCATGCCCGCAAAGGTGCCCAGCAGGCCCAGCATCACCAGCAGGCCGGTCAGGTAGGGTGTCAGTTGCGGGCCGGGTAATGCGGCGGCATGGCCCTCGATTCGCCGTTGCACCGGGAACTGCATCGGGGCGGGCAGTGTGCCAAGCCAGTGGTTAAGCTGCTCCTGGCTTTCAGGTAGCTGATGAACCTGTGCGCTCAGTTCGCGGGTTTGTCGGCGGAAATTCACCAGTTCGCCAAAGCCGAGACAGTAAACGGCGCCAATCAGCCCGGTAAACGCCAGCGCCAGCAGGTCGGAACCGACAAATCCGGCACCAATCCAGGCTACCACGGCCAGGCCGATGGCAAACGCCAGGGTAAAGAACAGTTTACTCATGGGGTGTTGTTAACCTCTTTGTGGCAAGCCTCCAGCAAACCCAGAACCGGTTCCAGCCGAACATCCAGTTCAGCGAGTAACAAAGACTGCGCTTCCTCGCAGTAACGGTGGAACCAGTCGGCTGTTGTGGCCGGGGTAGGGCTTTGCTCCGGGGTGGTCGATCGGTGCTCGAATCGTTGTTCAAGTACCTTGGGAATATGGGAAAAACACTGTGCGGTATACCCGGCCATCGTTTGATCAAACACGGCGTCCAATTCGGCCAGGTGGGCCAGCTTCGGGCCCTGATCTTTCATCGATTTTCGAACCTTGTCCCTCAACTGACGGCTGTTGGCCGCCACTTTGCGTTGGAGTGCGAGCCAGGCATTGAGAGCGGCTTCAAGCTCGGGTTCACCGTCAAACTCCAGATCGGAGCCAAACCCGCGAATACGCTGAACCAGTGCCCTGCGTATTGTCGCCAGCTCATCGGTTAACCGGTCTACCACGGCGCCCTGAGGCGTGCCTGGCTGTTTCGCCCGATAACCTATGGCCGCATCCAGGGTCATGGTGTCGCCCAAGCCGAACAGCCGGCTCAGTCGCTCACCAAAGCAGGGAAGTTGCTCAGGCGCAGCAAATGCCCCGGATCGGGACAGTTGATCTAGCAGTGCATTTCGGGGCCCTATTGGGGCACGGTTTTGCTGGGTCATTGGTTTACTGATTGACCGGGCCGTTTGGTAGAAAAGGACGCTATTCTACTGGCTAAGACCGATGAAACATAATGACCGTAGGGAAAGTTGCTAATTCAGCCCGTAGCGACGTTCACGTTCAAACCGGAAAAATCCCTCTTCTTCCTCCCGCTCGATGGTCGGGGCAGAAAACCCGAAATGCTCCTGGCGAAGGTCCGTTAACGCGGCTTCCAGTTGCTCACCGTTCAGGCGGTTCTGTAAGGCTCGTCTTTCGGCCATGTAGGCTTTGCCTTTCTGCCATTTTTCCTCCCGGCGCTGGTCTTCCTCGGCCAACTGGCGAATGGCCTCTTCGGAGTAGCCTATCTGGCGGCGCAGATCGTTGATGGCTTGCTGGCGTTTGTCTGCCGGCAGGCTGGCGAGTTGCTGTTGAACGCTGTCCATGGAGAACAGGGCGTGGCTGGTCGCACCGGAACCCGCCAGTTGCCGGGCCAGATCGGCACCATAGAGTTCGTCTGCGGTGGTTTGTAGCTGGTGAGCCAGTTCGGTCAGTGGCATCTGGTTGGCCTGGTCCAGCCGCGCCAGAGTCTGCTGGAAATGGTCCGATTTGGCTTCCACCGGGTTCTGCTCCTCGGCCCAGATCTGGCTTGCCAGGGGGCCGAAAATCGCTTCGCGTTGCTGCCAGAGCTCGGCGTAGCGTTCCATGTCCGGCAACCCCTGTAAACGAAGCTCGTGATTGTCGAGCCATCGGTTGTACAGGTCCAGCTTAGCCAATAACGCGAAAATGCTGTCGGCCAGTTCCGGAAAGGCCGTGATGATGGCGGACTGGAAAAGCTCGTCACCGGAATCCGGATAACGCGCCAACAGGTTTCGGCGTTCGTTATACAGACGTGCCTGGGTGGCCGGCTCGGTGATGGTGTCGCCGTACAGTTCCAGGTACTTAACGGCCAGTTCAACAACGCGTTGGTCGCCGCTTTGGGTTGGCTCGGTGGTGGGCGTCGCTGCCGCACGCGAGGGGGTGGAACCATTGGGTGCTTGCATAGCCGCCGGCTTTGATGACTCGGGCCAGTAATGAAAACCGCCCGCAATCACTAAGACCAGGGCTCCGAGCGCCAATACGGAGTTGAGTGGTTTCATTGCAGCTGTCCTGCCAGTGGTATTGCAGAATGTGGTCCCGGCCGATGCTCGGCCGGGACGCTGGGGCTTCAGAGAAGCGGTTGCAGTTTCGGCCAGATCAGATCAGCGATCTTTTTCGATCCACTATCCGCCGGGTGGATACCATCAAAGATGATGTCCCGGTCGTTGATCACCCAGCGCGGATCCACAAACGTGCAGTCCAGTACCGAGTTCTCGCAGGCCCGGGCCAGTGTGGCATTACCGTAGTCGACTGCCTCTTTCATGTCGTCCAGCCGGAACAGGCCGTTCTTGGTGTAGTAGTAGCCGGTCAGAATGCCGTTCTGAACGCCGGCTTCCGCCATCTCGTTCAGGAAATCCACGCCTTCCACATAGATATCATCGATGAAATCCCGGCATTGCTGGCTCAGGCGCCCGAAGCGCCACCAGGGTGTCTTGCAGTTGTTGGAGTTGAAGGCAATCGCCGGAATCAGAATATCGTTCCCGCCGGCATCACCGACAATGGTTTTGATATCCGGGTTGTCTGTGACGGCTTCCCGGAACTGATTGGGAATAGACGGGGCAATCAGCTCACCGGACAGCTCTGCACCGGAGACCGT
Organism: Marinobacter sp. LM1; assembly: GCF_042763285.1. NCBI lineage: Bacteria > Pseudomonadati > Pseudomonadota > Gammaproteobacteria > Pseudomonadales > Marinobacteraceae > Marinobacter > Marinobacter sp. LM1. Next base: position 3,319,778 of record NZ_CP114373.1, on the reverse strand, counting down.
ATAGCGCCGGAAGGTTTCGCCGGCTTTTGCTTCCAGCTGATTCTGGATTTCACCGGAGAGGGCAAAGATGGAATCGCCAACGAAAACGACCTGGTCGTTATCGGCGTCGGTCACCTTGTCGTTACTGAGCAGATAGCCGAGTTCACTGCAGCCGGTAAACAGCAGTGCTGCGCCAAGTGCCATGGCTGGTTTGAGGGTTTTGCCCAGGAGATCGGGCAGGAACGAACGGTGTTCATTAATTGTCATTGTTTGAACTCCTTGTGTAAGGGATAGACGGTCCGTCTATGGGTACTGCCCTTTCAATATCGTCCATGGGCGCTGGTTTGCAGAATGGGAGAATAGGCTTCGGAGTTGTCAGATCCGGCCATCAGTCGGTCATTGTGAACCGCCTCTCAGTTCTTGACCTGTCTCAAGTGGTGGTCAGCACTGGCTTGTATTTTTTCCATCAGCGTCAAATATAGGTAATCAGAGAGACCTATTTGCTCAGATGCGAGGAGCGCCATGGATTTCAAAGACTATTACGCCGTCCTCGGTGTGAGTGAGTCTGCCACGCCCGAGGAAATCAAGAAGGCTTACCGTAAGCTGGCGCGGAAATATCACCCGGATGTCAGCAAAGAAGCCGATGCGAGCGACCGTTTTAAAGATGTGGGCGAAGCGTATGAAGTACTGAAGGACCCCGAGAAACGGGCCGAGTACGACCAGTTGCGCAAGTACGGCACCCGAGACGATGGTTCATTCCAGCCGCCACCGGGCTGGCAGAGTGCCTCCGGCTTTGGCGGCGGAGGATACACAGAGGCCGACGCTCGTCAGTTCAGTGATTTTTTTGAGGAAATCTTCGGCGGTGGCCGGCGTGGAGACTTCGGGGGTGGCGGTTTTCACCAGAGCATGAGAATGCGGGGCGAGGATGTGCATGCCCGGCTGGCCCTGTTTCTTGAAGAGGCTTTTAACGGTTGCGAGAAACAGGTGTCGTTCACGGTTCATGAACCGGATGACCATGGCCGCCTGATACCACGCCAGAAAACCCTGAAAGTAAAAATCCCTGCGGGCATGCGGGAAGGGCAGCATATCCGGCTGAAGGGCCAGGGCGCACCCGGAATTGGTGGAGGTGAGCCTGGCGATCTGTTTATCGAAGTGGAACTGGCGCCCCACCCTCACTTCAGTGTTGAGGGCCGGGATGTGCTGGTTACCGTGCCGATTTCGCCGTGGGAAGCCGCCCTGGGGGCAACGGTCACAGTGCCAACGGTGACCGGAAAGGTGAATGTGAAGGTGCCGAAGGGGACCACCAGCGGGCGCAAACTCCGGCTCAAGGGCAAAGGCTTTCCGGGCAAACACCCGGGCGACCAGATTGTGGTACTGCAAGTGGCCATGCCCGAACAGCACACGGCGGAAGCCGAAGCACTCTACGAGAAGCTGGCTGAGCTGGAGAAAGGCTTTAATCCGCGCAGCAAGCTGCACGTGTGAGGGAGGCGAACATGACGAGCAAAGACCGGATTCTGATGGTGGAAGTCACCGACACCGAAGGCAGCACCTTCTCGCTTCGGGAAATCTGCGAACGCGGGGACTGTCATGCAGAGTTTGTGATCAAACTGGTGGACTATGGAGTCATCGCGCCACTGGACGAGGTGCCGGAAGTGCGCCAGTGGAAATTTGACGTGGCCGCACTGAGTCGCCTGCAGAAAGCGCTGCGCCTGCAGCGGGATCTCAAACTCAACCTGCCCGGGCTGGCCATGTCGCTGGAGCTGCTGGACGAAGTGCAGGACATGCGGCGGGAGGTGGACCGCCTGAACCAACGCATTCGTCAACTGATGGGCGAGTAGCGGTATTTTGTCCCGGGGGCTGAATGCCTGGTTCAGCTCCCGGACACGTTTCCAGAAACGATTCACGAAATTGTCATCTTTTCCGGCTGGACAAAACCAAAATTTGGGATTATTTTCCCATTTAATTATTTGGGAAAAGTATCCCAATTATTTTGGCGCTGAAAAAACGCGCCGGACTCTGTCAAATCAGTCGGGAGAAGGAAGATGAAGCGCAACGGACTTTCAAAAGCGATCAAGCTGGTTCTGGTTGGTACCTTGGCCGGCGGTCTGGCCGCCTGTGGTGGCGGTGGCTCCGGCTCCTCCGGTTCGGTGGGGGCGAGTGGCAATGCCGAGGGCACCAGCGTTGGTGCGGTGACCGGTTTTGGTAGCGTGTATGTCAACGGAACCCGGTTTGCGACCGATGGCAGCGTTAGCAGTGACGACGGCATCGAGCGTGAGGGCCAGCTTGAAAAAGGCATGGTGCTGAAAATCAAAGGTGGCTGGGACGAGCGGGGCCAGGGCCAGGCCGACGCTGTGTTCTATGACGACACCCTGAGGGGGCCGCTGGTTGCGGCAACCTGGGATGCCACTGCCAGCACCGGACAGCTGGAGTTGCTGGGGCAGGTGGTTGTGCTTAACAACCAGACGGTATTCCGCGGAGCCACACCGGTTGAGCTTGCGGCGGCGCCTGCCAACTATCGGGTTCGGGTAAGCGGCTGGCGGCTGGATGACGGCAGCTTCCGGGCCAGCTTCGTGGGTGCTCGTCTGCTGGGCTCGGATTTTGACGATGTGAATGAGGCTGAACTTGAAGGCGTGGTCCAGAACCTGGATGCGCAGTTGCATACCTTCACCATCAACGGTTTTACAGTGGATTACACCAGCGCGGTCGCGGATGACGATTTCAGTCTGGACCAACTGGAGAACGGGCTTGCGGTTGAGGTGGAAGGTCAGCTCAACGCAGACGGCGATGTCCTGCTCGCCGAGGAAATTGATGATGAGGACGACCTGTTTGACGACAACGACGACGTTGAAATTTCCGGTGATATCTACGATTTCGATGCGTCTGCCCGCACCTTCCGGATTAATGGCGTGCTGGTTCAGCTGAATGCTGAGACTGAGTTTGACGACATCAGCGAGGGCAGCCTTCAGGATGGCGTGTTCGTGAAAGTCGAGGGTGATTTCCGCAACAACACCCTGCTGGCGGAAGAAGTGGAAGGCCGGGAAGGCGATGCGGAACTGGACGGCATCATCCAGCAGATCGATCTGGACAATGAATTGCTGGTGGTCAGTGGCGTTCGCGTTCAACTCACCGCCAATACCCTGATCGACGACGATGACAGCGATAACGACCTGCGTAATCGGGTTGATGACATCAACGCCTTCAGCGTTGGGGACTATGTCGAGGTGGAAGGTCGTCAGCGTACTGATCACCTTGAAGCCTTCACCATTGAGCTGGAAGACAGCGACGAAGATGATAACTTTGAGCTGGAGGCCAGAATCGATGCCATTTCCGATACGTCGGTGACGGTGATGAATCTGGAAATCCTGCTGAATAGCTTCAGCGTTGCGGGTCTTCAGGTTGGTGATGAAGCCGAGGTTCAGTACGACCAGACCAACGGCGGGGAGTATGTGTTGACCGCAAACCCAGAAAACTGAGGTTGAAGGGCACAGGTTGCGGGGATACCGCAACCTGTGTCTGGTTTTCCGGGGCAAGATGGGAATACAATCCCAAACATGACTGATGCCAAATCCAATCCCCTGCACCAAGCGCTGTTCCGCATTTTGCGCCCCATGGCCAGACTGCTGTTGCGCAATGGCGTACCGTTCGGCGAATTCTCTGAGCTGGTGAAAAGGGCGTATGTGGAGGCTGCGCTGGAGGATTTCTCTGACGGGCGCCGCAAACCAACCGATTCCAGAGCGGCAGTGATGACAGGCCTTACCCGCAAAGAAGTTCGAAAACAACGAGAGATATTGGCGGGGCAAAGCCCGGTCAGTGAACGAACCTCTCATGCAAATCGCGCTTCGCGTGTGGTGTCCGGATGGGTGCACGATGAGACCTATCAGGCAGCGAATGGACAGCCCGCGGTGCTGGCATTCGAGGGCGCCGGGAGCTTCAGTGAGCTGGTTCGAAAATACAGTGGCGATATGACTCCCAGAGCGGTACTGGATGAGCTCCAGCGGGTTGGGGTAGTCGCGGTTGAGCCGGATACTGGGTTCCTGATCCTGAAACAGCGGGCGTATGTGCCGGCCGGAGACAGCGAAGAAATGCTCCAGATCTTCGGAGAGGACGTATCTGATCTTGTAGCCACTATTGATCACAATCTGGTGAGTCGGGATGTCGGGCGTGAGCCGCTGTTCCAGCGCACCCTGACCTATAATGAAATACCACCAGAGGTGATCGCTTCGTGGCGTGAACAAGCCGCAAGGCAGTCCCAGGCCCTGCTGGAAGATCTGGACAGCTGGTTAGGGCCTCACGACCGGGGAGTATCCGGCCAGGAGGGCGGCGAATCGGTACGGACCGGCGTCAGCATTTTCTATTTTGAAGCGCCGGTTCAGACGAACAAGAGCGGAGATGAATGATGATGGCTCTTAATGTCCCGACCGGACGGCCCCCGCGCTGGCAAACCACCGAACTGGTCAGCATGCTGCTTTCGCCGGGTGCCCGTCAGGTGGTGAGATACTGGCTGAGTTCCGAGCATTTCCTGGATGAGCAGAAACACCCGAGGGTGGTGCTTGCAACGCCACATGAACCCAATTCCTTTGTTGATCTGGTGCAAATCGCCAACCCAAACCTGGTGCCTTCTGTCGTGCTTGCGGAACTGCTTCGAAAGGGCATTGTGGAAACCCTGGAGAGCGGTCACGTTCTGTTAAAGAGAAGCGCTTATGCTCCCTGGGGTGCTACCGGTTCACTGAGCCTGGGCAATTACGATGATTTTGTTGACATCGACAAGCTACGACGACGCCACAACGACAGCTGACAATCAGTGGCGGGCCCGGATGGCCTGCAGGAGAGAACAATGTTCAGAGCAGTAACGCTTCACAGAATGCTGAAACTCGCCGCCGCACCGATCGCACTCGGCGTGTTGAGTGCCTGCGGCGGCGGTGGCGGTGGCGGTGGTGGAGTCGGCGTTGCCGACGGCGGCATCCGAGGCACAGGCTCCAGCGTTGGGCCGGTTTCCGGTTTCGGCAGCGTCTTCGTCAATGGCGTGAAGTTTGAGACGGATGGTCGCGTCAGCAGTGATGACGGCATTGAGCGTGAAGATCAGTTACAGGAAGGCATGATCCTGAGGATCGAAGGCGAGTGGCGGGTTGATGGCCGAGGGAATGCGGAGTCGGTCGAGTACGACGATACCTTCCGTGGGCGTGTGGACAATCTGATTCAGACCCCGGATGCCGACGGTATGGTCGAATCGGTGCAGTTCACCATCTATAAGCAGACTGTGGTTGCCGACCAGCAGACGGTGTTCAAGGACATTGCGCTTGAAACCCTGGCAGACGGCGCTTTCGTGCGCATCAGTGGCTGGCGTGAGCCGGACCCCAACGGTCGGTACCGGGCAAGCCACATTGGTTTGATGACGCAGGATGAAACCAACGTAGAGATTGAAGGCCGCATCGACGAGGGTTCATTGGAGCTGAATCTGAATCAGTTCAGCATTAACGAGCAGTTGGTCTCGTACACTGACAGCGCGTTCGCCGGGTCGCTGACGGAAGCCGATCTGGCGGATCTTCTGCTGGTGGAGGCCGAAGGTACGATCTCCAATGGCGTATTGATTGCCCGGGAAATCGACGAAGGCGAAACCCGTCGCTACCGTCGGGGCTCCGGCGATGACATTGAGTTCTCAGGCCCCGTGAGCACCGACTACAACGCATCGGACCGATCCTTCCACATCAACGGCCTGATTGTCTTTGTCGATGACAATACCGAGTTTGATGATGGTTTGTCGGCCTCGGATCTGTCCGCCGGCATGCTGATACAGGTTGAGGGGGATTTCCAGGACAATGGCTCCGTACTGGCTGAAGAAATTGAAGCTCGTGAAGGCAACGCGTCAGTAGACGGTGTCCTCGACGTCAACACGCTCAACTTCAACGACCAGACCTTCCGGGTTGGTGGTGTGTTGGTGCAGCTCACGCCACGGACGATCATCACCGACGATGACAGCGATCTGCGCCTGAAACTGGCGGACCTGAACGGCAGTTATCAGGTAGAAGTGGAAGGTATTGAGCGGCAGTCCGGCTCTGGCGTTGTGCTTGAGGCCGTCAAGATTGAGCGCAACGAGGAAGACACTACTCCGGCGAGTCCGCGGAAGTATGAGCTGGAAGGCCAGTTGTCTGATATCGAGGATAGTTTTTATACGATCCTTGGTGTCAGAATCGATATCAGTCTTGTCGACTTCGATGATGGCGAGAGAAGCTCTATCGAATCGGCGTTCTCACAGGGGGCATCGGTAAGTCTTGAGATAGATTACGTTGAGTCACCCCCGGGTGTTTACGTCGCCGATGAAATCGAACTGGAAAGCGAAGACTGAGCCATGAACCACCTCGCCCACACCTTCCTCGCCCCGGACTCACCGGAGGTGAGAGTGGGCAGTATTCTCGGGGATTTCACCCGGGGACTGGACTGGGATCATGTGCCGTCGCCGGTGCTCGAGGGCGTGCGGCACCACCTGGCGGTTGATGTATTCACCGATCAGCATCCGCAGGTGCTGGCCAGTAAAAGCCTGTTCTCAAGGGAGCGCCGGCGCTTTGCCGGCGTGGCTCTGGATATCCTCTACGATCACTTCCTGCTCCGGCACTGGGAACAGTTCAGTGACTGGGACAAAGATACCTTTATCCGGACCGTATACCAGGAACTGCAAAGCCACCAGGCGCTGATGCCCGAGAACATGGCGGTGGTGACCCGTCGCATGGTCGAGCATGACTGGTTTGGCGCCTATCAGGATCTGGATAACATCGGCTATGCCCTCGACAGGGTGGCCGGCCGGATCCGATTTGCCAACCGGTTTACCGGCATCATCGACGAAATCCGCGCCAACGAAGCCGAACTGGAAGGCCATTTTCTGGCCTTCTTCCCTGAACTTCAGGCCTTCGCCAACCGCTATCCGGAATCATCCCATCAGGCGTGAACGGGCCTGCTGATATTCATCTTCCAATCGCTGAACCAACGCCTCAACAGGCACCACATCATGAATCTGGCTCACACCCTGACCGGCGGACCAGACCGTCTTCCACGCTTTGGCTTCATCGTCCATGGGCTTGAGCTTCTCGCCGTAATTCACATCGCCGGCCTGGTTCAGCTTCTGCATATCAAAGCCCGCGGCTTCCAGACTCTGGCGCATAAAACTGGCCGGTACACCGGACACCGCCGGGGTGTGGATGATATCCGCGGATACCGCTTCGATGATCATGTTCCGATAGGCATCTTCCGCTTCCGATTCCTCGGTATTGATAAACCGTGTGCCCATATAGGCCAGATCCGCCCCCAATGCCTGGGCTGCCAACAGATCCTCTCCGTGTGACAAACCGCCGGCCAGCAAAATGGTGCCATCGAACACCTCACGGACTTCATGCACCAGCACAAACGGATTGGTGGTACCGGCATGGCCACCGGCGCCTGCGCTGACCGCAATGATGCCATCCACCCCGGCTTCTGCCGCCTTGCGGGCGTGTTTCTGATTGGTGACATCGTGGAATACCAGCCCGCCGTAACTGTGCACGGCTTCCACCACCTGACTGGCGGCGCCCAGGGAGGTAATGACAATTGGCACCTGATGTTTTACACAAAGCTCCAGATCCGCTTGCCAGCGCGGGTTGGTGCGGTGAACCACTAAATTCACCGCATAGGGCGCGGTTGTCGCGCTTGGTTGCTGCGCTTGCCATTGCGCCAGTTCGTCATTCATCTGCATCAGCCATTGCTCGAAACCCTCACTGCTGCGCTGGTTCAGGGCTGGAAAGCTGCCCACGATGCCGGCTTTGCAACAGGCGAGGGCCAGGCGGGGTGAGGAAATCAGAAACATGGGGGCGGCAATTAACGGAAGACGAAGCTGATTTTGGAGCTGTGCGGGAATTGGCATGTTGAGTCCTTGATTTTTATTGGAACTTTCTCAAGCTATGGGGGATCTTAGCCTGTTCCCGCAGAGCCGCGAAACCGGTTTTCTGAGATAGTATGCAATCAACCTCCAGACAAGGAGCCCGTCATGGGTGAAGCAAAACGACGCAAACAGACCGGCGCCCCCTCGCCACGTAACACGCAGGGCCGAAAATCACTGATCATCGTCCTGTCACTGGTGATTGGGGTGGCCGTCATCGCTGGCCTGTACTTCGTCACCAAACCACCGGCACCCAGCTCAGACGCGCTGCCCGTGGCGGCCCCCAACGCCGACGAATTTCCGGCCATTGTTGACCAGTACGGCATTTCCGTTGGCAGCGAAGATGCTCCGGTTGTCGTCCGCGAGTTCGCCGACTACCAGTGCCCGGCCTGCGCCCGCTTCGCCGAAGCCAGCCAGCGCCTGAAGAAGGAATATGTGGAAACCGGCAAAGTCCGCTTCGTCTATTTCGATCTGCCCCTGCGCCAGCACCAGAACGCCATGCCTGCCGCCCTGGCCGCCCGCTGCGCGGGTGATCAGGATCAGTACTGGACCATGCACGAAAAGCTGTACGCCGCGCAAAGTGAATGGAGTGGCTCCAACGACCCGACGGCGACCTTCACCCGCTACGCCAACGACCTCGGCCTGGAAGAACGCCGCTTTCGCCGCTGCATGGAAACCGAACTGCATCGGGAAGCCGTCGAGCAAAGCCTGCAAGTGGCCGTCCAGCTCCGGGTCGCCAGCACCCCGACCGTCATGGTCGATAACATCCAGTTGACCCGCCCCGGCTGGGGGCAGTTGTCGGCGGTTGTAGAGCGGGAGTTGGCCAAAGCGGAGTAATGCGGCCATCCGCAACTTGCATCGGGGGCGCGGTTGATTAAACTTTGCCCCCTCGCGCCCACCGGCCGTGACAATTATCAAACCATGCTCCGGATTTACGATCCGGCCCGCAGGAGAATACCATGAGCAACGAAATCGTCGTCTGCGCACTCTACAAGTTCGCAGTCCTCAATGATTACAAAGACCTACGCCAGCCCTTGCTGAACCTGATGCTGGAAAAAGGCGTGCACGGCACCCTGTTGCTGGCCCGCGAAGGCATCAACGGAACCATCGCCGGCAGCCGAGAAGGCATCGACGCTGTGAAAGCGTGGATTGGCAAAGACGACCGTTTCAACGGCATCGACTACAAAGAATCCTTCGTCGACATCCAGCCGTTCAAGCGCACCAAGGTCAAACTCAAGAAAGAAATCGTCACCATGGGCGTCGACGGCATCGATCCCAAACGGATTGTCGGCACCTACGTGGAACCGCAACAGTGGAACGATCTGATCTCGGATCCGGACGTTGTCCTGGTCGACACCCGTAACCAGTACGAAGTCGAGATCGGCACTTTCAAAAACGCCGTCAATCCGGCCACTGACACCTTCCGCGAGTTTCCCGAGTATGTGAAGCAGAACCTCGACCCACAGAAGCATAAGAAAGTTGCCATGTTCTGCACCGGCGGTATCCGCTGCGAGAAGTCTACGGCTTATCTGAAAGAGCAGGGCTTCGAAGAGGTGTATCACCTCAAGGGCGGCATCCTGAAGTACCTGGAAGAGGTTCCCCAGGAGCAGAGTCTGTGGCAGGGTGAGTGTTTCGTATTTGACGACCGGGTAACGGTAAATCACAACCTGGAACGTGGCGAATACGACCAGTGCCACGCCTGTCGCCGGCCGATTACCGAGGCCGACAAACAGCGCCCGGAATATGAACAGGGTGTCAGTTGCCACCAGTGCATCGACAGCCTGACCGAAGAACAGAAAGCCCGTTTCAAGGAGCGTGAGCGCCAGATGCGCCTGGCCCGAGAGCGGGGAGAAGAACACGTCGGCGGCGAGGCCGCACGCATTATTGCTGAGCGAAAGGCCCGCAAGAAGGCCGAACGGGAAGCGCAGGCGCGCAGGAGTCTGGAGGGGGAAAAGCAGCGTAAGTCTGCTGTGAATTAACAGCCCCTGAGTAAGGAGATAGTATGTTGATCAGAAAACCCCTGGCGGTTGCCTGCCTGGTAGTGGCCCCCGTGGCCTGGTCCCAGGAAAGCGGCAACGTCGAAGGTGAGGCTGAGCTTGGCATTTTGCTGACCTCTGGCAACACCGAAGAAACCAAGGTGAATGGTCGGCTGGCTCTCAAACATGAGACAACGATGTGGCGGAATACCGGCGAGTTCAGTTCCCGGTACACTGAAGCCGATGAAGAAACCACGGCAGAGGAGTATCAGGTTGCGCTGGAATCCGACTACAAGTTCGATGAGCAACAATACTGGTTTGTCAGAGGTTCCTGGGAAGACGATCGTTTCTCCGGTTACGAATTCGAGTCTACCTTGAGCACTGGTTACGGAAACCGCGTCTGGCAGGTGGGGGAGCGATCGTTCCTCGACCTTTCTGGAGGCCTGGGTTATCGGTATAACAAGCTTGAAGAAGTGAATGACGATGGCGACGACGCCGAGAAGGAAGCGATCGCAAGATTAGCCGCCCATTTCGACTACGCCTTATCGGACACCGCCCTGTTCCGGCAGAAGCTCAGTACCGAAATCGGACTGGATGAGAATAACACCATCAGCCAGTCCGAAACGGCCCTGCAGACCAGTATCGTGGGGTCGCTGTCGATGAAAGCGGCGTTCCGGGTAAAGCATGTATCCGATGCGCCCGCCGGTACTGAAAAGACTGACACAGAAACCTCGTTGTCTTTGCTGTACGGGTTCTGACACACCCGGTAGCCACAAACAAAAACGGGGCAGGGGAATAATCCTCTGCCCCGTTTGTTGTTGGGGTTACACGTTGTTTCTCAGGCCCAGTTCGTCCGGGTAGGGCGTCAGGTATTTCTGGGAGTGCAGGTAGTCTACCGGTTCCTTGCGTTGGGCCAGGCGCAGCAGCGTCATGGGCACCACCAGAGGTATCTCACCGCGCCGGTAGGCTTCGATCTGCTCCAGCAGAACGGTTTTTTCCTCGGCCGACATGCCTTCTTTCAGAAAACCCAGCAGATGCTGCATGGCATTCACATGCGAGCCACGGCTTACCCGTTGGGTCATGGCTTCCATGAACTGATGGATGTAGCGGTCGGCAATCTGCTCCAGAGGTTCGGATTTGAGGTCGCCCAGCATCGGGCCCAGTTGCCGGTAGATCTTTTCTGAATGGGCCAGTAGCGTGAACTTGTGGCGGGTGTGGAAATCAATCAGCGCCTGCTTGGTCAGGTTTTCGCCTGCCACGTTCTGCATCCAGTCGTCGTAGGCAAATACCCGTTCAATGAAGTTTTCCCGCAGCATGTCATCGTGCAGGCGGCCCTCCTCTTCCACCGGCATCAGCGGGTAGGCTTTCATCAGCGCCTCGGCGAACATACCGCGGCCATCCCTGTGCATGAAACTGCCTTCGGCGTTGTGAATCTTGATGCGTTCCATACCGCAACTGGGCGATTTCGCCATCAGGATGTAGCCGCGCAGGTTGGCCAGCGAGGGAAGTACCTCGGCAATGAAGTTCTGCATGCCTTCGGTGTGGTCTTTGCTGCCCTTGCTTTCCACCAGATGAAGACCGTCTTCATGCTCCCGCAGATGAATGGCGGGGCGGGGAACGCCGAGGCCGGCTTCAAGTTCCGGGCAGATAGACCTGAACTCGAAGTGCTTTGCCAGCACCTGGGTGCAGTAGCGGGAATGTTTGTGGCCGCCGTCGTGCCGAACTTCCTTGCCCAACAGGCAGGTGCTGATGCCAACCGGTATACCGCTCACAGGCTTCTCCAATACACAAAAGTGACGTTACTGATACCGCTTACGTCCATTCAGTGTAAACCGATCAGGGCAACGTACCCAAGGTGGTTACGAAGAGAGTTTACGGCGTTTCTCCCGGGCCGCCAGACTGGTTGCGTAAACGCCCCGGACATCCCTGGCAAATTGCTCAATGGAATAATCCGCGGCAAACGCCCGGGCTTTGTCAGACAGCTCGGAGCGCAGTTTGTCGTCCTCAAGCAGCCGTTGGGCTTTCTCAATCCAGCGGGCCTGGTTCTCCGGAGTCTTGTAGCCGTTCAGGCCGTCCCGAACCACATCTTCAATGCCGCTGGAGCGAACCGCTACCACCGGCAGCCCGGCAGACATGGCTTCCAGAATCACCATGCCCTGGGTCTCGGATTTGGAAGCAAACAGGAAGGCATCGCCAAGGTTGTACCAGAGTGCCATCTCCTCTGGCTGAACTGCCCCCACCAGGGTGAAGTGCGAGCCCAGCTCCAGGCTGTCAATCTTCTTCTGTAGCCGGTCCCGCTGGTGGCCATCGCCAATCATCAGGAACCGGAATGGCACGTCGCTTTCCTGCCGCAGCCGGTCGATGGCTTCGATCATGAAGTCGATGTTCTTCTCGTTGGAAAGCCGGGCCACGCTGATAAAGACCTTCTCGTTGCTCAGCCCCAGTTTTTTCCGGAGTGCCTCCACGTCTGCGGGCTTCACAGCCTGGAAACGCTCGTACTCGATACCGGTGGGTTGTACGAAGGTGGGCGTGGTCACCCCGATCATCCGCAGGTATTCCTCGGTGGAGTAAGTCGGTACGATCACGCCATCGCAGCGGTTGGCGAAGCGCTTTATCAGAGCGTGGGAAATCAGGTTCCGGAACAGCATCCCGGGCAGGGGCACAAAGTGAGCGTAGTGCTCCAGCCGCGTGTGATAGGTATAGATGGCCGGGATGCGCAGCTGACGGGCCATAAACAGCCCCAGACTACCCAGCCAGAACGGATGATGCAGGTGAATCACATCCGGCCGGAAGGCCCGTACCTGCTTGCGGATACGGGCCAGGAAAATATTGGCCAGACGGAATTCCCGTTTCTCGCCCATGGCCAGCAGTGATGGTACCCGCACTACCGCATCTTCATGGCTGGGCTGGTCGCGATACCGGGGCGCGACAATCTGGGTGCTATCCCCTAGATGTTCCAGCCCCCGGCGCAGCCGTTCAATGGAAATCGGAACCCCGCCAATGAAAGGCAGATAGTTGTTGGTGAACATGGTGACCCGCAACGGCTTTTCCAGCCACGGAGTGGGGTCCAGATCGTAATCCGGGTAATAGTCCTTGCCGATGAAGATGATCTGGTAAAGCTTGATGGTGAGCGCCAGAAACACCGAGACGATCAGGATGAAGTTCAGATAGCCGGTGTAGAACAGGGAATACACGAAGAACCACAAGCTCTCCAGGCGCTTCCAGACCGGATGCTGGCCCACTTCCAGACGCTCCAACTGGTAGCTGACGTCGCCGTCTGGAGAGACCCGTACGTCCACGTAGTGGTAGAAGCTATCCTCCGTATTCAGCACCAGCCCGCCAGCACCCCCGGTGGTGATGTAGGGCGTGCCACCTACCACCTGCTCGTCAAAGAGCGACAGGTTGGCCGAAAACACCAGGTCGATGCCTTGCTCCCGAATCAGCTGCATCAGCTCCTCCCGGAAGGCGGGAGGTTGCAGGTAGTCGTCTTCATCGTCGAACAGGGCTGGGGTTTCCGGTTGCAGAAGCGGGTGGCCAATAAACAGGATATGGGCGTTGCTGGTGTCGTGGGCCAGCAGGTCCCGGAGCCAGCGCATCTGCCAGCGCCAGGGTGTTTTGCCGGTACTGTCCAGGAAGATCAGGCGGGTGTTGCCGGCCCGGACGCTGTAGAAATGGGGCCCGAAATGATCATAAAACCGGAAACTGCCAAAATTCTCGTATTCGTGCGGGCCGAAGGTGAGCAGATAGGGAATGTCCAGGTGGCTCAAGGTGCCATACAGTGCCCGGTATTTATCCTCGCCACCGCCGCTCACGGCATTGCCGGACGACACCAGAAAGTCCACACCGGCCTGATTCAGGGTCGGGATAAACCGGCGCTCGAAGATGCCCACGGAATTGTTGATGTTGCCCACCACCGCAAAACGGATACCGGAGCCCGGCGGGGTGCGTTGGTGGATGCGTTCAACCTGCTCGCTGTGCAGGGCCTCAAAGTCCTGTTTGAAGAAATTCAGGTACACCTTGTAGCCCACCAGCGCCACCACAATGGCCAGGCACAGATAGAACAGCAGTTTAAGCGGGTTACGACGGATCATTCCGGCCTCCGGTGGCTTTTGATCAGTTCCCTCTGCATCACCAGCAAACCGATGAGCATGCCCAGGTAGATAGTGAGAAAACGCCAGGCAATAGTGACCAGCACCAGGTGATTGCCCGACAGGATATCTCGGAAGAAACTGCCGAACACGCCTTCCGATATGCCAGAGGCCCCGGGGGTGGGGGAGAAATACATGATGAAGGTGGTTACCACCAGCAAGCCCAGAGTGGTCAGGTAATCCACCTCATAGCCCAGGCCGTGAATCAGCAGGGCGGGAAAGCTGAACAGGCTGAGCAGGAACACGGCGGTGAACACCACCGACAGCAGCACGTCCCGTGGCGCGCCACGGAGGTATTCGCTGAAACACAGGGCAAACCGCAGCATTTCCCGCCGTAATTTGAACTGCCAGCGGTCGTGCCGGCGGTGGTTGATCAGATGTGCCTTGCGCAGGCCTGCGACAAGAGCGCTCAACGGCAGGATCATCCAGCGTGTCCGGAACAGCAGCACGGCAAAGAATCCCAGATAGAGCGACACAAACACCGCCAGTGCGGTGCCGATACCGGACGACCAGATGCCGCCGTCCAGGGCCTCCAGGCTCAATAGAAAGACCGGTGTCAGTGAGAAAATGAACGCCACCGCGAGTACCGTGCGGATAGTGGTGGCCGCCGTGGCGCGGGCCACGGGCACCCCATGGCGGGTGAGATACCAGATCTGGGCAAACCCGCCCCCGGTGGCCATGGGCGTTACGTTGGAGAAAAACAGATTAATGAACACCAGCCGGAAGATCTTGCGCAATGGCAGCCGGTGCCCCAGCGCCTTGAGGGTGTAGTGCAGGCGCAGACCATCGGCCATGAAGTAGATCAGCAGCAGGGCCGCGACCGGCAACAGCAGAGTGGGAGAAAGCAGGCGATCGTCGAACTGGAAACTGCGGCCGGCGAAGCGGTCGTAGACCGCATACAGGCCGGCGCCGGTCATGGCCACAAACAACAGGGCGAAGGCCGTAAGCCGTCGCCAGGAAGTCCGTTTCTGGTAGTTGCTGTCAGTGCTGTTGGTCATGCTCTGCCCGTCTGTTGGTGGCGGGCAGTGTACCCTGTGCAGGGCAGTGCTTGTCCAGTTTGGCTCAGTGGCCGTACACCATCAGATTGGTGTTGGTGATGGCAAAGTCTGTGAACTGAACCGAGCCGATGCTGGTGTCACCCATGCGGAATACCGGCATGTCGATATCAGCCCGGAATTCCACATCGTGTACAGAAAGGCCTTCTTTGCCAGAAGCGGCACTGGTGCCCCGGGACAGGTTAGCCTTGGCATGGGCCATACCAAAGTGCCCCAGGGTATCCGCGCCACGGCGGTTATGAATCTGTAGCCCTTCAATGCCAACGGCGGCGAAGTTGAACAGCAGGATCACGTCGGCCGCGTCCCAGTTCAGGCTGCCGTTGCTGATCTCGAAGTGGGTATCGAGCTGCAGTTCCGAGCCGGACACCACGTTGCCGTTGGCCAGGGTGCGCGTGGCGCCGCCGTTATTGCGGATAACCAGATCGGTGGGGCCGATGTAGCCCTGCAGCAGGATGTTTGAGAATAAACTGGCGCTGCCTTCACTGCCGGTGGTGGTGATGCTGTCGATAGCCAGTTCGAAATCCACCGCCTGCAGGTAATCGGTCAGACTGGTGGGGTCGCCGTAATCGCTGGCCCCCAGATGGATCACCAGGTCGCCGTTGTCGAACTGTTTGCCGAAACTGCCGCCAACCGAGTATTTCGCCAGCGCGTCCGCGACATCGGGATTACTGGTATCGAGTAGACCGGCGTTGGCGCGGCGTGCTATCTCGGAGAAACCGTGCTCCAGAACTTCGCCACTGCCCGCAATATCAATCGTCAGCTTCATGTTGTCCAGCACGGTATCGTTCTGGCCGGACAATCTCAGGCCGTTGATTCCCAGGGAGCCTTCATCGGTCCAGATCAGGTGATCAATATTGAGCTTGGTTTCCAGTTCAATGGTTACACCGGCCTGGCCAGTCACACCCGCCAGGGTTGTGTCATCCAGCGGCTGGAATTCGGCCATGGCAGGCACGGCTAATGAGGTGCCGGCCATCAGGCTCAGGCAGGCGAGGGATCTTCTGGCCCCAGAAATGAGAAAAGACATGTTGGCCCCGGTTCGTTCGACGATTTGTTGTTATTGATTGATTCAGTACACCTGAGTGTGCTGATCAGCCGCAGGGACAACACAACCAGAGCTGCGGTCGTTAAAAGTTACACATTGTTACTTTAAGCCTGAAGGCGGGGGTGATCTGTGAGGCTGGTCACAACCTGAACAGTCGTGACTGGTGCTTCAATCCAGTGCCTGGCGGATGAGGTTTTTCTGATGCTCGGCGAAGCCCCGGATCAGCTCAGTGGCTTTGGTCGAATCCCGCGCCAACACCGCCTGCGGCAACTCCGAGAAAAACGTGCTGGTGGTTGCGAGGCCCTTGCGGTAGCGGTCTGCACCCAGGTAATAGGCTCGGCTCACGGCAGGTTTGAAGTTGGACAGCGCCTCGGTCAGGTAGGGGTTGGCGACGACCTGGCAGCAAGCTTCCATCACGTTAAAGCTGGCTTCCACCACCCGGGTGATGTCGGGGTGGGGTTCTTTTATCCGTTCGACCACCTGCGAGACCGCCACCAGCAAACGGTCTTTGTCAGCCTCCTGCCAGCGCTCGCACAGGCGCGAAGCCAGCATCATCAGCAAATGCATATAGACGTCATAGAGCTCCGACGCGTACTCGGCATTCAGCTGGGTTGCTGAAGCTCCTTTCCGTGGTGTGATTTCCACCAGGTGCCAGCGCTCCAGAGTGTAGAGCGCTTCTTTCACTGATGCCCGGCTGACTTTCAGTTCGTTAGCCAGCGTGGCTTCCTGAATACGCTCTCCGGGACGGATCTGCCCGGTCATGATGCGCTCGGCCAGGAAGTTGGCAATCTGCTCTGCCAGAGTATTGGGCACCTGAAAGTCCATAGGGGGCTCTGTCTGCTCACTGTCGGGTTGTTAGACAAACTTGGAACGGCGGGAGTGTAGCACAGCCGGAGTAATGCCGGTCACTACCTTGAAATCTGCCCGTGCAGCACGCAGGTATATGGCTTGAATCCTCCAAACATAAGGGAAACCAACATGCCCAAGCATTTTGAGCAGGCCCCGGGCCTGTACGATGACCCCGTTCCCGAAACCGAAGGCTATGTCTTTAACCAGACCATGATGCGCATCAAGGAGCCTGAGCGTTCCATGGACTTCTACACCCGGGTACTGGGCATGCGCCTGGTTCGCAAGCTGGATTTCCCGGAAATGAAGTTCACGCTCTACTTCCTGGGCTACCTGGACGACAAGCAGGCCCAGTTTGTGCCAAATGATGATGGCCACCGGACTACCTACACCTTTGGCCGGGAAGCGATGCTGGAGCTTACCCATAACTGGGGCACCGAAGACGATGCCGACTTTGCCTACCACAACGGCAATGATGAGCCCCAGGGCTTCGGCCATATCGGCATTGCCGTGCCCGATGTCTACGCTGCCTGTGAGCGCTTCGAAAAGCTGGGCGTGGAATTCGTGAAAAAACCGGACGACGGCAAAATGAAAGGTCTGGCCTTTATCAAAGACCCGGACGGCTACTGGATTGAAATCCTGCAGCCAGACATGCTGGAGAAGCAGCGCAAGGACAGCTGATCATCCAGCTGCTCTTTACCCCGGCGTTCAGCTCTCCTGGCTGGCGCCGGGCGCCTTGCCATAGCGCGAGGCGACAATCACCGCCACCGTCAGAATGAACGCGCCGGCAACACCAATCGGCCCCAGTTCCTCTCCCAGAATCAGCCAGGCCAGCAAGGCAATAAACAACGGTTCGAGCACGACGACAATGCTGGATACCGTCGCCGGCGTGGTTTTCATCCCGGTAAAGAACAGCAAATAGCCAATGCAGGTGGGCACCACGCCTATGTACAGCACCATCAGCCAGTGCTTTAGCCCCATCGTCTCCAGCCCCGCAAAGCCGCCACTCAGGGCCACCACCGGCAACAGCAGCAGTGCGGCGGTACCAAAGCAGATAAAGGCGGTGGTAAACACCGGTGTGCCGGTTGAGTTGTAGCGGCTGGTCAGGGTGAAGCCGGTGTATACCGCTGCCGCCAGCAGTGCCATCAGAATGCCTGCCAGTCGCAGGGTGCCGGCGGTGTCCATGTCACCGACCACCAGCATGCCCGTGCCCAGAATCGCGGCAATCGCGGCCAGGATAGTGAGCAGCCCTGGTTTCTCGCCCAGCAATGGGGCAGCCAGAATAGCCACCAGAACGGGTGGCAGGCACAGGGATATCAGGGTGGCAATGCCTGCCCCGGTCAGATCCACCGCCAGCAGATAGCTGCCCTGATAGAACGCCTGGAACAGCCCCAGGGCGGTGAGGGTGAGCATGGCCTTGCCGCTGAGAGAACGCAAAGAGCTGCCGGGCACCGTCTGGCCGGGGCTGCGGGCCACCAGCTGCCGTTGCTCGCGCTGCATCAATAGCCAGAAGAATGGCAGCGCAACCACCAGGCGCAAAAAACCGAGGGTGATGGCCTCCAGTTCCGTACCGTTGAACAGAAACTTGGCGACAATCCCTGTAGTGGCCCAGAGCAAAGAGGCCAGGGCAATAAGAAGTGCTCCGTGGATCATGACAAACTGCCGGTTGGAGAAACAAACAGGCAAGGGTATCAGCGGTAAGTGCGTGGCGCTATAAGGGAAAGGAGAGGGGCAGCGAGGCTGCCCCGGGGCTTATTTCACGGCGAGGCGGTCGGCGTTCTTTTCAACCGTACGCGCACCAATACCCTTCACATCGGCCAGTGCCTCAATGCTGTCGAAGGGGCCGTTGGCTTCGCGGTATTCAATAATAGCCTGGGCCTTGCTCTCACCCACGCCGCTCAGAGACGCCAGAGTGGCTACATCGGCGGTGTTGATGTTCACGGCGGGTTGCTCGCTTGCGAAGGCAGCAGAGCCAGTGATCAGGCTGAAAAACAGAACAAGGGTGGCCAGAAATGAGGTTGGTTTCATCGGAGAACTCCTGAGTGTAATAACGTTGTTATGAACAGTCAGGCACGACAAACCATTGAGGCTATTGGTGATTCGAAACGGTGCAGAACAAAAAAGGGTAAGGCGGGTGTGAGAGCAATTTAGTGCACGGAAAGGAACTACTGTCCGTGTAGTCCCCAAATTCCGTGGCTGACCCCTGCCTGATCCATCAGGCTGCGCATCATCCTGAGCACTTCATCCTTGCAGTCATCCCTGTAGCCCTTATCCATCGGGCAACTCCGAATCCGTGGAGTTCTCGTCCGTGAGCCAACGTCCGTGCTGGCTTGTCATCCCTGACAATGCTCATTCTACGGAAGATGAAATTTCGGAAAATCGGACATCCACCAGACGGTTTGTGCGAGATATCCCACAGAGCTGTGAGCTTTTCGGTGAACCTGAATTCATTGTTTCAGGGTGTTTTTGCGGGCAATTTATTGCCTGAAAATCGGCACGCTACCAGATGGTGCAGTGGGTTTTAGATGTTGCGCACCAATTTAGGGCGGTGGGTTGGCCGAAGCACTGAATTGAGGCCTGAAACCGCGCACCAATTCATTGCAGATCCGGTTAGGGCATGTTTTTTGTTATCTAACACCATGTTTTATTTGTGCTTTTTTGGTTGTTGGAACGGCGGATGCAATTGGCTGTTTGCGTTTGACGACCCAAAACCAAAGAAAAGGACGCACAACATGAGCATCAAAAAACACGTGAAACTGGGCCTCTCTGCATTGGCGCTGTCTGTCTCCCTCGGTTCCATCAATACCGGGTTTGCCGCCGAAGACCCCATCAAGGTCGGTATTCTCCATTCCCTGTCCGGCACCATGGCCATCAGTGAAACCGCACTGAAAGACACCATGCTGATGCTGATTGAAAAGCAGAACGCCGCCGGTGGCGTACTTGGCCGCCAGCTGGAGCCGGTGGTGGTTGATCCGGCTTCCAACTGGCCGCTGTTCGCGGAGAAAGCCCGTGAGCTGCTGGAGAAAGAAAAGGTCGACGTGATCTTCGGTAACTGGACCTCTGTGTCCCGTAAATCCGTTCTGCCGGTGGTAGAAGAACTGAACGGCCTGCTGTTCTACCCGGTTCAGTACGAAGGCGAGGAATCGTCTGAAAACGTGTTCTACACCGGTGCGGCGCCCAACCAGCAGGCGATTCCAGCGGTTGATTACCTGATGAACGATCTGGGTGTTGAGCGCTGGGTGCTGGCCGGCACCGACTACGTTTACCCACGCACCACCAACAAGATTCTGGAAACCTACCTGAAAGACAAAGGTGTGGCCGCCGGCGACATCATGATTAACTACACGCCTTTCGGCCACTCTGACTGGCAGACCATCGTGTCTGACATCAAGAAATTCGGCAGCGCCGGCAAGAAGACCGCCGTGGTTTCCACCATCAATGGCGACGCCAACGTGCCCTTCTACCGTGAACTGGGCAACCAGGGCATTTCCGCCACCGACATTCCCGTGGTTGCGTTCTCCGTGGGTGAACAGGAACTCTCCGGCATCGACACCGCTCCGCTGGTTGGCCACCTGGCTGCCTGGAACTACTTCATGAGCGTGGATAACGACGCCAACTACGACTTCATCGACGCCTGGGTTGCCTACAAGGGCGACGATGCCGCCGTCACCAACGACCCGATGGAAGCCCACTACATCGGTTTCAACATGTACGTTGAAGCGGTGAAGAAAGCCGGCACCGCCGACGTGGATGAAGTGAAAGACGCCATCATCGGGGTGAGCGTGCCCAACCTCACCGGCGGCTACGCCACCATGATGCCGAACCACCACATCACCAAGCCGGTGCTGATTGGCGAGATCCAGGACAACGGCCAGTTCTCCGTGGTCTGGGAAACCCCGTCCACCGTTGCCGGGGATGCCTGGTCTGACTTCCTGCCGGGCTCCAAGGATCTGATCAGCGACTGGCGCGCGCCTCTGCGTTGCGGCAACTTCAACGTAGTCACCGGCAAGTGCGGTGGTGGCTCGGCTGACGTCGCCTCCAACTAAGCTCCAACCGGGCACAGCCGGGCAGGCCTGAGCCTGCCCGGCACCGCTCCCGAATTCCCAAGCCAACAGGAATGAATCATGAGCATTCACCGATTGCTCGCCAGGATGGTATTGGCTGTCTGTCTGGCCCTAGGGGCCACACTGGCGAATGCCCAGGCGCAGACCGATGCGCCCGAAGCGCTGCTGAAACGGCTCGTAGAAGCCGGGCAAGCTGAAAAAACCGACTTACTCAAAGCCCTCTCCGAAACCGGCGACGAACGCGCCCGGGGCTGGCTGGAAGCCGTTCGCGACGGCAAACTCGCGATGATTGAAGACACCGGTGCCCTGGTGATTGTGGTTAACAACCGGGGCCGTAACTGGCAGATCGCCGACGCCCTGACCGGCGAAGACCTGGGTGAAATGTCGCGCCGTGATCTGCAAAGCCTGCGGGTAAACAACGCCCTGCGGGCCGACATCGAGGGCATCCTCTCGGTTATCGACCTGACCGTGGCCGACCCAGGCCAACGCCTTGATGCCGCGCGCAATCTGCTGGGCGACGTGAATGAAGCGCTGGCCACCCAGCTGCAGGCCCGTTTGCAGGTGGAAGACAACGGCCAGGTGCGTGACATGCTCACCAATGCCCTGGCCATTTACCAGGTGGAGCAGGGCGATGTTGAGGCGGTAGCCACTTTGTCTGGCAGCCTGAACCCGACTGTGCGTGCCGCCCTGAATAATGCCGTTAACAGCGATGACCCTGCGCTGGCGGCTGCGGCCGAGGAAGCCCTGGCCAGCATTGAACAGAAACTCAAACTCAACCGCGCTGCCGAGACCCTGTATTTTGGCCTGTCCCTCGGCTCGGTACTGGTGCTGGCCGCCATTGGCCTGGCCATCACCTTTGGTGTGATGGGCGTGATCAACATGGCCCATGGTGAGCTGATCATGCTCGGGGCCTACACCACCTGGGGTATGCAGCAGCTGTTCCCGGGCCAGCCCGGCCTGGCCCTGATCCTGTCCATCCCGGCCGGTTTCCTGGTGGCGGCGCTGGCGGGCATCGCCATTGAGCGCAGCGTGATCCAGTACCTGAAGGGCCGCCCGCTGGAAACCCTGCTGGCCACCTTCGGCATCAGCCTGATTCTTCAGCAACTGGTGCGTACCGTGATTTCCCCCCTCAACCGCACCGTGGTCACGCCCGAGTGGATGAGTGGCTCAATCATGGTGAACGAGGCGTTGTCGCTCACCCTGAATCGCCTGTACGTGATCGGCTTTGCCCTGGTGGTATTCGCCGGGCTGATGCTGATCATGCGCAAAACCCGCCTGGGGCTGGAAGTCCGTGCAGTTACCCAGAACCGGGCCATGGCCCGCTCCATGGGCATCAAAGCCACCAAAGTGGACATCATGACCTTCGCCCTGGGCTCCGGCGTGGCCGGGCTGGCGGGCGTGGCCCTGTCGCAGATCACCAACGTCGGCCCCAACCTGGGCCAGAACTACATCATCGATTCGTTCATGGTGGTGGTGTTCGGTGGTGTGGGCAATCTCTGGGGCACCCTCATTGCCGGGCTTTCCCTGGGCACCATCAACCAGCTGCTGGAACCCTGGGCTGGTGCGGTCCTCGCCAAAATCATGGTGCTGGTGCTGATCATTCTGTTCATTCAAAAGCGGCCACGCGGGCTATTCCCGCAGAAAGGCCGGGCGGCGGAGGGCTGAGTTATGGCGACATCACAAACCTGGCTGCTCCGGCCGTTCCAGGAGCGTTCCACCCAAGTTTTCCTCGGAGTCCTGTTCGTCGCCCTGGTGGTGGTTACCTTCCTGCATCTGTTTATGCCGGAAGACAGTGCCCTGCACGTAAGTGCTTACACCGTTACCCTTTTGGGTAAGTACCTGTGCTACGCCCTGCTGGCGGTGGCGGTGGACCTGGTGTGGGGTTACCTGGGCATTCTCAGCCTGGGCCACGGCGCTTTCTTTGCCCTCGGCGGCTACGCCATGGGCATGTACCTGATGCGCCAGATTGGTGATCGCGGCGTGTATGGCGATCCCGTATTGCCGGACTTCATGGTGTTCCTGAACTGGCAGGAGTTGCCCTGGTACTGGCAGGGCTTCGATATGGCCTGGTTCGCCTTCATCATGGTGCTGCTGGCGCCGGGCGTGCTGGCGCTGGTGTTCGGCTTCCTGGCCTTCCGCTCCCGGGTAACCGGCGTGTACCTCTCCATCATCACCCAGGCACTCACCTTTGCGTTGATGCTGGCGTTCTTCCGCAACGAGATGGGCTTCGGTGGCAACAACGGCCTGACCGATTTCAAAGACATCCTCGGCTTCAACCTGCGCAGCGACGCCACCCGACTTGGCCTTTTCCTGGCGACCGGCATCGCGCTGGCAGTGGGCTATGTCGTGTGCCGTGCCATTGTGACCAGCAAGCTGGGCCGGGTCAGCGTGGCCTGCCGCGATGCCGAAGCCCGTACCCGGTTCCTGGGTTACCGGGTGGAGCGGGTGCAGCTGTTTGTGTTCGTGGTCTCCGCCATGCTGGCGGGTGTGGCCGGCGCGTTGTATGTGCCACAGGTGGGCATCATCAACCCCAGCGAATTCTCGCCGCTGTTCTCCATCGAAATCGTGGTGTGGGTCGCCCTCGGTGGCCGTGCCACCCTGTATGGCGCGGTCATCGGCGCCTTGCTGGTGAACTACGCCAAGACCGTGTTCACCGGCATCATGCCGGACGCCTGGCTGTTCGCCCTGGGCGCGCTGTTCGTGCTGGTGACGGTGTTCCTGCCCAAGGGCATCGCCGGGCTGTTGCAGAAACGCCGCCAGACGGACGATGACCAACCCGGCGCTCAGGAGGCCACCGCATGAGCATCTTTGAACAACTTGCCAACCGGGATCAGGTATTTGAGTTTCTCACCCCCGTGGCCTCGCCGGTTGACGTGCGCCACGGCCCGATCCTGTACATGGAAGACGTGAGCGTGAGCTTCGATGGCTTCAAGGCCATCAACAACCTCAACCTCACCATCGACGACGGCGAACTGCGCTGCATCATCGGTCCTAACGGGGCGGGTAAAACCACCATGATGGACATCATCACTGGTAAAACCCGGCCCGACACCGGCTCGGTGTGGTTCGGCAGCCGCCACAACCTGCTGCGCATGAACGAGCCGGACATTGCCACCCTGGGCATCGGCCGCAAATTCCAGAAGCCCACCGTGTTCGAGGCTTTGACTGTGTTCGAAAACCTCGAACTGGCCATGGCCGCCGACAAACGCATCCTGCCCACCCTGACTGCCATCATGACCGCGGAATACCGGGACCGGATTGACGAAATCCTGGAAATGATCGGTTTGCAGGCGCTGCGCGACAAGCCCGCCGGCATCCTCTCCCACGGCCAGAAACAGTGGCTGGAGATCGGCATGCTGTTGATGCAGAAACCCCGGCTGCTGCTGGTGGACGAGCCCGTGGCCGGTATGACCGAACAGGAAATGGAACGCACCGCCGAGTTGCTCACCAGTCTTGCGGGCAAACAGTCCGTGGTGGTGGTGGAACACGACATGGGCTTTGTGCGCTCCATCGCCCGCAAAGTCACCGTACTGCACCAGGGCAGCGTGCTGGCCGAAGGCACCATGGACCAGGTCTCCAACGACCCGGATGTGATCAAGGTGTATCTGGGGGAGGAGGCCTGATGCTCAAGATTGAAAAGCTCAACCAGTTCTACGGCGAAAGCCACACCCTCTGGGACCTGGAGCTGGACGTGCCCCAGGGCCAGTGTACCTGCGTGATGGGCCGCAACGGCGTGGGCAAGACCACGCTGATGAAATGCATTATGGGCGAGGAAACCGTGAAAAGCGGCTCCATCGAGTTTGCCCGGGATGTGGAACTCACCAAAAAGAAAATCGAAGACCGCTCCCGCCTGGGCATCGGCTACGTGCCCCAGGGCCGGCAGATCTTCCCGCTGCTGACCGTGGAGGAAAACCTGCGCACCGGCCTGGCGGTGCGGGCCGATGGCAGCAAGCAAATCCCCGAACGCATTTACGAGCTGTTCCCGGTGTTGAAAGAAATGAAACACCGACGGGGCGGCGACCTCTCCGGCGGCCAGCAGCAACAGCTGGCCATTGGCCGGGCGCTGGTGATTGAGCCGAAACTGCTGATCCTCGACGAGCCGGGGGAGGGCATCCAGCCCAACATCGTGGCCCAGATTGGCGAGGTGATTCGCCGGTTGATTGAAGAAGACGGCCTGACCGTGCTGCTGGTGGAACAGAAACTGCCGTTCGCACGGAAATACGCCGACCGCTTTGCCATCCTCGACCGGGGCCGGCGCGTGGCCGAAGGCGACATTGCCGGGCTGACCGATGAACTCATCAAACAGCACCTGACCGTATGACCGCCTACCAAGCCATCGACCGCCACGCCTCCGGCCACCGCTTCGACACCGAACGGCGCTGGGCGGCGGCCCTGGAACTGGGGTTTGAAGCCCGCGTCGAGAGCGAACCGGCGCTGGTAACCCGGTTGGTACGCCGGCGCCACCATGGCCCGCTGCGGGTACAGCGCCCCTTCTACCCGGAGGGCAAAACCGGCTGCTGCCACGTGTACCTGCTGCACCCCCCGGGTGGCCTGGTGAGCGGCGACGAACTGCGCATCGAAGCCACCGTGGCCGAAGGTGGTCACGCGCTTCTGACCACCCCGGCCGCGGCGAAACTGTACAAGGCCGACAGCCATGGCGTGGCCTGGGGCCAGCACACCCGGTTGCAGGTCGCCAAAGACGCGATCCTGGAATATCTGCCCCAGGAAACCATCGCCTTCGACGGCTCCCGTGGTTTGCAAACCACCACCATTGAACTGGCAGCCGGCGCTCGAACTCTGGGCTGGGAAGTGCTTGCACTGGGCCGCCCGGCCAGCGACCTGCCGTTTGCCACCGGCGAACTGGAACAGCGTTTCCATTTAAGCCTGGACGGCCAGCCGCTGTGGCTGGAGCGCCAGTTGCTGGACCCGAAACACCGCCGGTTCAACGGCCCCTGGGGCCAGGGTGGCGCCACTGTACAGGCGACCCTCTGGGCGGTCGGCCTGGAAGACGAATCCGCCGCCATCGACGTGCTGAGAGCACAGTTACCAGACCACAACCGCTGGGCCGTGACCCGGCGCCGGGGCGTGCTGCTCCTGCGCTACCTGGGCACCGAACGCAACGAAGCCTGGGCCCTGTGCGAACAGGCCTGGCACCTGCTGCGCCCCATGCTCGCCAGCGTACCGGCCCACACACCCAGAATCTGGCTTACCTGACGCATACGAGACAACGGAGTCATCCATGGAACTCACCCCCAGAGACAAAGACAAGCTGCTGCTGTTCACCGCCGCCCTGCTGGCTGAACGCCGCAAAGCCAAAGGCCTGAAACTGAACTATCCCGAAGCGGTGGCCCTGATCAGCGCCGAAATCCTGGAAGGCGCCCGCGAAGGCCGCACCGTGGCCGAACTGATGAGCGCCGGCACCGAAATCCTCACCCGCGAAGACGTGATGGACGGCGTGGCTGACATGGTGCACGAAGTCCAGGTGGAAGCCACCTTCCCAGACGGAACGAAACTCGTGACGGTCCACAATCCCATCGTCTAAGGAGCAGACACATGATCCCCGGTGAATACCAACTCAAAGACGGCGACATCGAACTCTGCGCCGGCCGCGAACGCATCCAGCTGGACGTCGGCAACACCGGCGACCGCCCGGTGCAGATCGGCTCCCACTACCACTTCGCCGAAGCCAACCCCGCCCTGGACTTCGACCGCGCCAAGGCCCGCGGCTATCGCCTGGACGTGGCCGCCGGCACCGCCATTCGGTTTGAGCCCGGCCAGACCCGGTCTGTGACGCTGATTCCGTTTGCCGGAAAGCGAGAAATTTATGGTTTCCGGGGTGAAGTAATGGGGAGTTTGGACTCCACGAAATAACTATGAGGGTCGGTCGGGTAAGGCTTTCCAGGAATGTGCGGAGGCATGGATGCCGGAGAACAAGCGCCACATGGATGTGCCGCCAGGAGCGTTTCCTGGAAAGCCTTACCCGACCGGCCCCGGCACCCAAGTTACAACGAGGAATAAGATGAAAATCAGCAGACAAGCCTACGCCGACATGTACGGCCCCACCGTAGGGGACCGGGTCCGCCTGGGCGACACCGAACTGTGGATTGAAGTGGAAGAAGACCACACCCACTACGGCGACGAAGTAAAATTCGGCGGCGGCAAAGTCATCCGCGACGGCATGGGCCAAAGCCAGCGCTGCGACGACGAAGTGATGGACACCGTCATCACCAACGCCCTGATCCTCGACTGGTGGGGCATCGTCAAAGCCGACGTAGGCATCCAGAAAGGCCGCATCGCCGCCATCGGCAAAGCCGGCAACCCGGACACCCAGCCAGACGTGACCATCGTCATCGGCCCCGGCACCGAAATCATTGCCGGTGAAGGCAAAATCCTCACCGCCGGCGGCATCGACCCTCACATCCACTTCATCTGCCCCCAACAGGTAGAAGAAGCTCTGATGAGCGGCGTGACCACCATGCTCGGCGGCGGCACCGGCCCGGCCACCGGCACCAACGCCACCACCTGTACTCCGGGGCCCTGGCACATCGGCAAGATGCTGCAGGCCGTGGACAGCCTGCCCATGAACATCGGCTTTCTGGGCAAGGGCAACGCCAGCCTGCCGGAAGCGCTGGAGCTACAGGTAAAAGCCGGCGTGATCGGCCTCAAACTGCACGAAGACTGGGGTACCACTCCGGCCAGCATCGACAACTGCTTGACCGTGGCCGACCAGTACGACATCCAGGTGGCGATCCACACCGACACCCTGAACGAATCCGGTTTTGTGGAAGACACCCTGGCCGCCTTCAAAGGCCGCTGCATTCACACCTTCCATACCGAAGGCGCCGGCGGCGGCCACGCCCCGGACATCATTACCGCCTGCTCCAAAGATTATGTACTGCCGTCGTCCACCAACCCGACCCGGCCCTACACCGTAAACACCATCGACGAACACCTGGACATGCTGATGGTGTGCCACCACCTGGATCCGAACATCCCGGAAGATGTGGCCTTCGCCGATTCCCGCATCCGCCGGGAAACCATCGCGGCGGAAGACATCCTGCACGACATGGGCGTGATCTCCATGATCTCCTCCGACTCCCAGGCCATGGGCCGGGTGGGCGAGGTAATCTGTCGAACCTGGCAAACCGCCCACAAGATGAAAGTGCAGCGCGGCCTGTTGCCGGAAGACCAGGAGCGCGGCGCGGACAACTTCCGCGCCAAACGCTACATCGCCAAGTACACCATCAACTCCGCCATCACCCACGGCATCGCCCATGATGTGGGCTCGGTGGAAGTGGGCAAACTGGCAGACCTGGTGCTGTGGAGCCCGGCGTTTTTCGGCGTAAAGCCTGCCTGCATCCTCAAGGGCGGGATGATAGCCGCCGCCCCCATGGGCGACCCGAACGCCTCTATCCCCACACCGCAGCCGGTGCATTACCGCCCCATGTTCGGCGCCTTTGGTAAAGCTGCCAGTGCCACCCGCCTGACCTTTGTCAGCCAGGCCGCGCTGGACGCCAATATTGGTGAGGAACTGGGCCTGGACAGCCCGCTCTCGGCCTGCAAAGGCGTGCGGGATGTGCGCAAGCAGCACATGAAACTGAACGACGCCTGCCCGCACCTGACCGTAGACCCGCAAACCTACGAAGTGCACGCCGACGGCGAACTGCTCACCTGCGAGCCGGCGACCGAACTGCCCCTGGCCCAGCTCTATCACCTTTTTTAGTCAATACAGCTCAAGGCTGCTTAATCAACACAGCTCAAGGCTGTTCTGAGAGGAACGAACGGATGTTGGAACTGACTAAACGCATCACCCACGTAGACGCCAGCGAAATCCACGACAGCTTGGTGCTGCCCTACGAACTGCGCATTCGCGGCCGCCTGCGCGCGACCACCGAAACCAACCTGGACGTGGGCCTGTTTCTGGACCGTGGCCCGGTGTTGAGAGACGGCGACCTGCTGCAAGCGAAATCCGGCGAGATCATCCGCATTCGCGCCGCGGAAGAGCCGGTGGTTACCGCCCGCGTAGAAACCGGCCTGCCGCTGGCCCGCTTGTGTTACCACCTGGGCAACCGCCACGTCACCCTGGCCATTGGTGAAGACGAGCAGGGCGCCTTCGTGCGCTTCCCGCCCGACCACGTACTGGAAGAACTGGCCGAACGCCTGGGCGCCACCGTGGTGCACCACACCGCCACCTTCGACCCGGAACCCGGAGCCTACAACCAGGCCGGCCAGGGCCATTCGCACGGTCATAGCCATGGCCATTCCCACGCGCACTCGCACGGTGAAAGCCATGACCACACTCACGCTGCTGGACATACCCATGCTCACGGCCACAAACACACCCACTGAGCCGGCTGCCATGGCGGGTGAGGGTGAACCCGGCGGCGACCTGGCCCTGCTGGGGCTGATGCAACTGGTCAGCCCGGCGTTGCCCATCGGCGCCTTTGCCTGGTCCCAGGGCCTGGAAAGTGCCTTTGAGCTGGGTTGGGTGAACAACGAAGCGGAACTGGCCCGGTGGATTGAAGGCGTACTGGAAGACGGCCTGAGCCGGTGTGAACTGCCATTACTGGCCCGGCTGCAAACCGCCTGGGCGAACGACAACGGCGCCATCATCGCGCACTGGAACCAGTGGCTGCACGCCACCCGGGAAACCGCAGAACTGAGCGACGAAGACACTCGCCTGGGCGGTGCCCTTAAAACCCTGCTGGGCAACCTCAACCTGCTGCCGGAGAGAACCCTGATTCCGGCCGAGCCCGGCTACATCACCCTGTTTGCCTGGGCCGCTCAGGTACGCCGGGTGCCGGTGCGGCAAACCCTGCTGGGCTTTGCCTGGGCCTGGCTGGAAAACCAGCTGGCGGTGGCCTGCAAAGCCTTGCCCCTGGGCCACACCGCCGCCCAACGGATTATCGAACAACTGCGCCCGGCACTGGTGATTGCCACCGACCAGGCGCTGGCACGGCAAGACCACGAACTCGGGCCCATCCTGCCAGGCCTTGCGCTCGGCAGTGCCCTGCATGAAACCCAGTATTCACGGCTTTTCAGAAGCTGAATAAAAACATCAAGGAGATACAGCCATGACACATTGTCTGAGAGTAGGCGTAGGCGGCCCGGTCGGGTCTGGTAAAACCGCATTGCTGCGCCAGCTATGCACCGCCCTGCGGGACCACTACGACATCGCCGTGGTCACCAACGACATCTACACCCGGGAAGACGCAGACTTCCTGCTGCGCCACGAAGCCCTGGCCGCAGACCGCATCCTGGGTGTGGAAACCGGCGGCTGCCCGCACACCGCCATTCGCGAGGATGCCTCGATGAACCTGGCCGCCATCGACGACCTGCAAAGCCGCCACCCCGGCCTGGAACTGGTGCTGGTGGAATCCGGCGGCGACAACCTCTCCGCCACCTTCAGCCCGGAACTGAGCGACCTCACCCTGTACGTGATCGACGTGTCCGCCGGCGACAAGATCCCCCGCAAAGGCGGCCCCGGCATCACCAAATCCGACCTGCTGATCATCAACAAGATCGACATTGCCGAACAGGTACACGCGTCCCTGGACGTAATGGAACGGGACAGCAAGAAAATGCGCGGCGAACGCCCCTTCGTGTTCACCAACCTGTACGACGGGGTAGGGCTAGACACCATCATCAGCTTCATTCTGGAGCGCGGCATGTTGCCGGAAAGACGCCCACAAAAGACTGCTGAGACCGCCTAAGGCTCGTGCAACATAGTGGATTTCGAGATACCGCATACACGAATTGGGAGAATTGATATGAAACTCGTAACGAAATTGCTCAGTGCCACCGCGCTGCTGACCGTCTCCGCCACCGCCATGGCCCACCCCGGCCACACCGAAGGCGGCTTCACCAGCGGCCTGCTGCACCCCATGCTGGGCCTGGACCACCTGCTGGCCATGGCCGCCATCGGCTTCTGGAGCGTGCGCCAGAACAAGCTCATGAAAAACGCCACCCCCGCCTTCGTCATCGGCGGTATGGTATTCGGCGCCGCCCTGGCCTGGGGCGGCCTGAGCCTGCCCGGTGTGGAAACAGGGATTACCTTCTCGGTACTGGTTGCGGGCATTCTGATCACCACAATGGCGAAACTACCGACGGCTGTGGGTGGTACTCTGGTTGGTGCGTTTATGCTGTTTCACGGCTTTGCGCATGGGGCGGAGATGCCCGCGGGCGCGACTCTCGCTGCGTATCTGGCTGGCTTTTCCATCGCCACATTGGCCATCACGATGGTTGGTCGTGGGCTGGGTGCCTTGATGCTGAAAGCTGATAGCCGGTTCAGTCGTGGGGTTGGTGGTGTGTTGGCGGTAGCGGGGGCCTATCTGGCGGCTGCCTGAACCACACTTCGAAATTATCAAAAAGCTGACAGGAAAGCCGCTCGGGAAACTGGGCGGCTTTTGTTGTATGTGGTTTACTAAACTTTACGTCGTGCGGGTATGAAGTTTCCTAAGGATTAGGCTACTGTGTAGTTATAAGAAGCAGACTGACGCCGCTGTTAAGGATAACGGATGGACTACACCCCGGCATTACAGCCCCCCTTCGATTACCTCTGGTTCCTGATACCGCTCTTCATCTTCGCGGCTGTTATCAAATCCCCCAGGTTCAAAGCTAAGGCCTGGGAAGGCGTTGTAAATCTCGCTGCCAAACTCTCACTAGATAAAATCCGTTACTACCCGATCAAGCACGTTACCTTGCCCACCGAAGACGGTACTACACAGATCGACCATATCATTGTCTCCCAGTGTGGCGTGTTTGTGGTGGACCTGGTTGCGTCTGGGAGTGAAACTTTAATGATTCGAGTGAGAAAGGGTTGTGAAAATGTGAAGCAAATTCTGGAGCGAGTAAGCCGCTCGGTGATATCACAAAAATTCGGCCCTGCCCTCTGGGTACTAAGCTGGACTCTCGCCCGAAAGATTGCTCCGTCCGTTGGAAAGTTAAAGGTATGGTCTGGTGCAGAGCGGGAACATGCAACTAATTAAGTAAGCCGTAAAAACGAACTTTGGTATTTACGGCCTATATATGTAGCGTTTCTGTATATTTAAAAATATTTTGGAAGGAATTTTGAAGATGTCGGGAAATAGGTTTGACATGGAGTTAGAAAATTTTAAACAGCTGATTAGCTCCCAAACTCGACAAAATTGGCTATTCGGAGCCGGAATAAGCTTCGACTCGAAAATACCTCTAATGTATCCGCTAACCGATCGAGTGGAGCAACTGGTATTGGGAGAAGAAGACGAAAGTAAAACGAAAATACTCCAGGCAATAAAGGCTGACCTAAACGATGATAGTCATGTTGAGCATTATTTGAGCCATCTGGGAGACCTAATGGCAATAGCCGAACGTTCAAAAATTAACGCAGCCAATATAGGTGCGGAGTCGCATTCGATGGAATCGCTCCAAGACTTATATCGTTCCATGATTGAAAAAATTGGATGGATAGTTAGGTACGGGTATGTGCCCGAGAATAAAAGTCGTGGTACAAGTGAAGAAATAGGGACACCCGAAAATCCAATAGTTGAGATCGAACCGCATTACAATTTCATTCAGGCTTTGTTGCAAAGCCAAGCGAATCTCGAGCGAAGAGCGGTAACGACCTTTTTCACAACGAACTACGATACTCTACTAGAGGATGCTCTTGCTCTCCATAAACGAATGGTGCGAGATGGATTTTCTGGCGGCGCTGTAGGTTACTGGAATGCCGAAAGAGAGTTTTCGAAACAGAACTTGGACTACGATGCATACGATGTGATAAAGCTGCATGGTTCAATTGACTGGCATAAGGATTTTGATTTAGGTCTAGTGAGAGCTCGATATGGTACTAAGTACCTTTCTAATCCTTCAAATATAATGATCTACCCTCAAGCAACTAAATATGTTGAGACACAAAAAGATCCTTTCGCCTCATTGTTTATGAGGCTTAGGAAGGTTTTGGGAGACAAGAGTCAAAATACGCTAATTTGTTGTGGATATAGCTTCGGTGACTCACATATAAATAACGAAATAGAAGCGGCTTTAAGAAGTGAAGGGAATCGGACAACCTTAATAGCCTTCATAAAGGAGGATTCATCAGAAAACTCAGTCGTTAACGCGACCCTTGATGCCTGGCTAAACTGTCCGAGAATTGGTAGTCGAGTATACGTTGCAGGGGAAAATGGCCTTTATCATTCATCGACGACGCCGATATTTGAGCAAGAGGGCTCGAAGTATAATTGGTGGCGTTTTGATGGTCTAACAGACTTCTTGAAAACAGGAGAGCTGGCATGAAGGCAATTTTCGAGGTCCGGGAAGAGTTGCGAGTCGGCAAGATTATTGAGGTCTCTGGAAATACGGTCAGGATTGAAATCGATAAAAACGTAAGTGAGCTAGTGCGTGCTATTGATGGCCAAATTTATCCTGTTGGACAAATGGGAAGTATTATCAAAATACATTTTGGCACAAAGTTGCTTTTCGCATTCGTTAGATCACTCAGAATGCGATCAGATATAGTTGAAGATGATCAGATAAAAAGCATTGACGCTTCAGATGATGCAAGAATTCTTGAAGCTGATCTGTTCGGTCAGGGGCATTGGTCGGTTAAGTCCCTGCGACTGGATTTTATGAGGGGGCTGGAGACCTATCCTCTTCCTCTGCAAAACGCATATATATGTTTGAACGATGAATTGGAAGCTATTTATAGGGCTGCTGAATTCAATGCTCACGAGCAGTCAGTGAGCCCGATGGTCCCGATTGGGAATTATGTTGGCGGCAATAATGCTTTGTGTTGCGCAAACATCGATAAGCTATTTGGTCATCATTTTGCGGTATTAGGATCTACTGGTTCGGGGAAGTCGGGAACTGTTGCTTCGATACTCCATTCAGTGCTAGCTCACGAACCTGAAGGAGTAAGGCTGAAGCCAAAGATTATCATGATTGATCCGCATGGTGAGTACGCAAGTGCTTTTTCTGAGCGAGCAAAAATATTTAGAGCCTACGGCGCCAGTTCAAATATGGAAGATAATGTTCATCTTCTAAAATTGCCTTACTGGTTAATGTCTAGCGATGAACTTAGGTCCTTAGTAATTGGAAAGACTGAGCATGAAGCGACATCCCAAAATAACATAATTTATGAGGCTTTAGCTTATTCTCGGTTACTTGAAGCGGGATACATAAATGATTTGGGTGACGATCCTTTGGGTGGCGCCGCGATAGAACGTAAGGATGATGTTTCTGAAGACGAATTTCTGAATTTTGATCGTGATAAGCCGATACCTTTTGAACTTTCAAAGTTTGTTACCCACATAAGTAAAGTTCAAGGCAGAAAGCTTGGAAAATCTGATGATCTGGCTCAGAGCGCAGGTCGCGATAAAATTGACAGCATATTAAAGAAATTGCGGGTTTTGCGATCAAATCCGCAACTTAAATTTTTGCTAGAAGAGTTTAATAAAGAAGAATCTCCTAGCCTTCAAGATATATTGCTGCAATTTGTGGGTGGGGATGATGATAAAGATGTTAGAATAATTGACATTTCTGGATTGCCTAACGAGGTGGCAGGCCCCCTAACGGCTTTAATAGCCCGATTATTATTTCAGTACAAGCTCTGGCAATCCAGAGATGAGCGCGAAAAAGACCCGGTGCTCTTCTTATGTGAAGAAGCTCACCGATACGTACCCAATCACGGTGAAGCTCAGTATAAGGAAGCGCAGGAGGCGATTCGACGTATTGCGAAAGAAGGTCGTAAGTATGGATTGGGCCTCGGGCTCGTTTCTCAAAGACCTTCGGACGTGGAGTCTACAGTGCTATCTCAATGCAATTCTTGGTTTGTACTTCGTCTTACAAATTCAAGCGACCAAGAACATGTATCAAGATTTCTTCCAGATAGCTTGTTGGGGCTTACCAAGATGCTTTCGTCCCTCACAAGAAGGGAAGCAATTTTTGTAGGTGAGGCGGCTGCGCTACCAAGTCGAATAAAAATTAGCGAATTGCCAGCTGACAAATTGCCCGATTCCAATGATATAAAATTTTCTGAAGGCTGGGTGAACGATTCGATAAGTGAGGATGCATTGGATGCAGTCGTAGAGCGTTGGTGTTCTTCGTAAGGTTGAGGTTGCCGACTGGGATCATCGCAGGGGAAACCGGGATTGATTTATTACTCGCGACGTCAAAACCCTTGAATTCGATTCGCAGGGTCAGGTCGCTACTGGATCGTGATTGCCGGCCATTTCCACAAACCTCGAAAGGTGAAACTGGGCCACGTTTATTTTCACGAAAACACTTAACCAATCATTGCAACAGGAAACGCAGTAATGCCTGATTACAAAAGGATGGCAGGGGAACAACAGGAGTCGCAGGTTTCGTACTTCCTGGATCGATACTTCGGAAGCAACGAAAGCTACAGAATACTCAATAACCTTGTGATTGAAGTGAACGGTTTTAATTCTCAGATTGATCATCTGATCATTTACAAAGCCGGCTTTATTGTCGTTGAAAGCAAGAGTATTCAGGGGTCGGTGAGGGTTAATTCACTGGGTGAATGGGAACGATCCTATAAAGAGGAATGGTTCGGTATCCCCTCTCCAGTGCAGCAGGCCTCAGTGCAGATTGATAACCTAAAGGCTCTTCTTGCGGAGAATAGCTCTCATCTTCTGGGAAAGCTTCTGGGTCTGCAACAGAGCTTTGGTTTACGCCAATATAAAACGGTGATCGCGATTTCCAGTTCTGCGCGGTTGGATCGTGACAATATCCCCTCTGATATCTCACAACATATTGTCAAAACTGAGTTTCTTGTCGATAAGATCAAGGATCTCACGCAAGCATCGAATAGCGCCCTGAAAAGCTTCGTCAAAACTGAGCCGCGTTTTACAGCTGATGAGATGGATCGAATCTATGCGTTCTTGAAGAATTACCAGCGGTCCGGCGAATCGGCACTGAAACCGGAAACCAAACAAGCTGTTACGGCCACTGAAGCGCTGGAAGCCACTAGCCAAGGGCCTGTAACCGTGAGCTGTAAAAAATGCGGTGAAACCGAAGCCCTCTTGGCGCAATATGGTCGCTTCGGTTACTACGTTCAATGCGCCAAATGTTCAACAAACACCGCTCTAAAGCACGCCTGTCCAGCATGTGGTTCAGTTTCCACCAAGACCCGAAAGTCCAAAGCTGACATGTTTCTGGATTGCCAGTCTTGCAACACCAGCACTCCATTTGCTGTTAAATGGGGTATTGCTGGCTCCAGCTCGAAATAGCGGAACAGGTTTGTTTTTGAGCAGATAAACGGGGAAAACCGGGACAGTCTTATTTATTGCATTAGGCAAGAGGAACATATGAGCGACTGGGACTTTCTGCACGATATGCATAATGAGGGCTTTAGCTCAGAGCAGATAGCGGATGCTGCTGCCTGTGGCTATAACCCCTGGAAGCAGGGCGATTGGGATAACATTGAGGAGTTTATTGACGATGAAGCGGGCTGGGATTCTGATAGTGAGCCAAAGAACCCAACGACTCTTGAGCTTTGGGAGTTGCTAGATGAATTAGTTGAAACCGCCCGAAATTACTTTGACGTTACAGGTCGACATCTGCCAATTTATGGAGAGCTCGGCGAGCTATACGGTGAAGCTAAATACGGAATCAAAAGGCATAAGCCTTATACACGAGGCTCCGATGGCAAATTGGGAAACGATTTCGTCGAAATAAAAACAATTAGCCCATTTAAGACCGGCAATGCCGTACTTGTGAAGCGGGCCGGTAATTTCAGCAAACTTCTTATCGTGAAAATCAGCAAAGACTTCGAGTTTAAAGCAAAAATGCTCGATCGAAAGAGCTTTGGAAAGGGCACAGGCAAACACATTAAAGCCAAGTGGAGTGAATGAAACTGCCTAATAAGTACATTTTCGCGGACTGGTTTTCCGCTGCGTTCCAAATCAGTCGCAAATGTGGGTGTTGGCGAAAACCGCTACAGATCTAAAAGGCAAACCGGGGCAGATCTATTAATACGGTTATTTGGGTAAGCTGTCCCGCTTTTCTGGAGTCAGTCCCTTTTCCCAGTCAGCTTCATCGCCCGGCGCAGGCAAAAACCGCCCAAACTCGATCATCTAGATGGCCGGAATGTCCTGAAGATAGATCCAGACGTCCTCAGCTGTGATCTCGACGATTCGGGCAATTTCTTCAAGCATCTGGCTCATCAAGGCCTGCTTGATCTCGATGCTTCTGCCCTCCCGCACCAAGCCATGCACATACACCTGAGGTGCGGTGTTCACTCTGCCACCCACAAAGTGGTCGCCCTCATTGGCCGCATAAAACAGAACCTGGGCAAAGAACCGGGGAGCGCCGGTTTGAGCGCTGTGTGACCTGCCCCCAGTCTTTAATCCAACTGCTCCCTAGTAATGTCCGGATCGCAGGCTTTATGAACGACTCGCGGGCAGGACCGGCGAATCGGTGGAGTGGGTGGATATCACCGGCCGTGATGAGGAGTTGGAGGAACGTGGTATAGACCCCCCGAGTTCGACACTTCCAGCCCGATTTCGGCCTGAAATCGGCACTCATGGCATGAGAATTCAGTAGCTTAGCCATCTCTTGCCGAATTCTTTGTAGTGACACGTTTTTCTCTTGATGTCTTGCCAGACATAGATTGGGCGGTCTATCGTAGTGACATGTTTGTCAAAGTCACCAAATCCGGTCCGCGCCGCTACGTGAAGCTCGTCGAGTCTTATCGCGACGAGGCCGGCAAGCCGCGCCAACGCGTGATCGCGACGCTGGGACGCCTGGAAGCCGTCACCGCCGGGGAGTCCAGCGCGCTGATCAATGGCCTGCTGCGCGTCACCGGCCAGCCAACGCTCGAGGAAGGCACCGGCGAGACCGACTTCGCGCCGGCGCGTTCCGTGGGTGATACCTGGCTGCTGACGTCACTCTGGAAAGAGCTCGGCCTGGATGACGCCTTCCGGCGTGTCTTGCGTAGCAAGCGCCAGTTCGATGCCGAGCGGCTGCTGCGGGTCATGGTGTTCAATCGGCTGTGTGATCCGGAATCCAAGCTCGGGGTGCTGCGCTGGCTGGAAGATGTACTGGTGCCCGACGTCGACACGGCCTCGATCAGTCACCAGCATCTGCTGCGCACCATGGATACCCTGTCGGACTGCAGCGAAGCTCTCAATGACGTTCTGGCACAGCAGCTCAAGCCACTGATCGACCAGGAACTCTCGATCGTCTTCTACGACCTCACCACGATTCGGGCAGAAGGCAGTACCTCACTCGACGGTGATCTCCGTCAATACGGTCCCTCGAAGGAGGGCGGCATCGCCCGCCAGTTCATGCTCGGTGTCGTGCAGACGGCGGAAGGCTTGCCCATTCACCACGAAGTCTTCGATGGCAATGTCGCGGAAACCCGCACGTTGCTGCCGACCATCGAAACGGTGGTCAAGCGCTTCAACGTGAGTCGAGTTGTGCTGGTCGCCGACCGTGGCCTGCTCTCGCTGGACAATCTGGCCGCCCTGTCCGCCGTACGTATCGAGGGTCGCCCTCTGGAATTTATCCTGGCGGTGCCGGGACGCCGTTATGGCGAGTTCGATGCGCTGCTGAAGGCGTTTCACCAGACGCATTGCCAGGACGCCGAACGCGAAGCCTACGGCGAGATGGCATGGCAGGACCATCGGCTGATCGTGGCGCACCGGCCGGAGGTCGCGAAGGCGCAGACGGCGGCACGCGATCAGAAGATCGAGGCGCTGCAGGCCGATGCGCGCCAGTGGTTCGAGAAACTGGACAATCAGGATGCCGGGCGGCGCTATCGTGGCAGAAAGCTCTCGGATGCCGGCGTCACCGCCAGGTTCTACAAGGCCGTCACCGACGCTCACCTCGGGCATATCCTGAAGGTCGATCTGACCGCCGAGACGTTCAACTATGTCCTGGATCAGCGGGCGCTCGATCGCGCCAGGATGATGGACGGCAAGCTACTGCTGGTCACCAACATGGCCGACCACGACCCGCAGGAGATCGTAGAGCGCTACCGGGCGCTGGCAGACATCGAGCGCGGCTTCCGGGTGCTGAAGAGCGACATCGAGATCGCACCGGTCTACCACCGGCTGCCGGATCGTATCCGCGCCCATGCGCTGATCTGCTTCCTCGCGCTGGTGCTTTACCGGGTGCTACGAATGCGGTTGAAGGCCAGCGATCACCCCTTGTCACCGACGCGGGCACTGGAAATTGCCCGCAAGATTCAGTTCCACCAGGTCCTGCTGCACCGTCGCGAGACGGCGAGCGGCTTGACCAAACTGAAGCCTGAACAACGCGACCTTTTCGAAGCGATTGGCCTGCCGGCACCGACTGCATCTCGCTTGTAGTGCCAATTTTGAAAACGCGTTTTCAGGTTAATCAGTGGTTTACGCTTCTATCTGTCGAACTCGGGAGACCCGCAAGCCGCGCTTCAGGAGCTCCATGTGGAGGATGGCCAGGGCAACATCCACCGGGAACTGGATGCCTATATTCTGTTGATGTCGCGGGTCTGGCTGCTGAAACCGCTTGCCTGGCTGATTGGCTTGCCGGTAATTCGGCCAGCGCTGGCAAAGCTGTATCACAAATGGGTGAGCGAGCGGCTGGAGCGAACCGGGCGCATGCCGTTGTAACCGCCGGGCCCTTACTGCAACTGGTATTTGACCGGCTGCAGCGGTTCGGGTGCCGGGTCGCCCAGGGCTTCGGCAACACTGATTTCATGAATGCGGCAGATGGCATCCAGCGGCAGGTCGTTGGTGTGTCGGCCAAAGGGAAACTCAAGCTGTTCAGACAGGCGATCCAGCCCGAAAAACGTGTAGGCCACGATGGCGGTGAACACCGGCGTAAACCAGCCTGCGACGCCTACCAGCCCGAACGGGAGCAGGTAGCAGAACACATACGCCGTGCGGTGAGCCAGCAGGGTATAGGCAAAGGGCAACGGGGTGAGGGCAATGCGTTCTGAGGCCGCCTGAATGCCCGCGAGGCCATGAAGGTGCTGGTCTACGGCCGCGGTTGCTACAGAATCCAGATCGCCCGCCTTGTGGGCTTCGGCGAGTACGTCTCCGGCCCGGTGCAGCATGAAGGCGGCGGGATTGCGGGTGCTCAGGGCCCGGTCAATGAGTTCGGGCGCCAGTGACCCGGGCAGATCAGACCGTACATCTTCTCCCCGCAACTGGCCGCGCAGCAGGTGAGCGTGAGCGAGGCATCGGGTTAGAAGTTCCCGGCGTCGCTCCGGGCTCAGGTAAATGGTGCCAGTCCGGGCCAGGCTGCGAAATTCGTACACCATATGCCCCCAGTGTTTTCTGGCTTCCCACCAGCGGTCGTAGGTGGCGGTGTTGCGCACGCTTAAAAAGATGGACAGGGCGATGCCCATGATCGTGAACGGCAGAAGTGTGTAGTCGACCATGCCGTCGAGGTAGTGGTGGCGCGAAACCCAGGTAACGGCGGCTGCAAACATTCCCGTAAGCAGAATGTGCGGCAGAATGTGGGGGACAACAGACCCTTTCCAGGCCAGCATCAGCCGGAGTGGCCCGGGGCGTTCGCGAACAATCACGGTTAACACTCCTGGGGTTGATGGTGGCCTTGCCTGAGGGTTGGCCGCTGTGATTCCTATGCCTTTTTACGGAGAACCCACTCGTTACACAAGGGGGTAAGCTTTTTTAAACGAGGGGGGCAGCACTCTGGCCGTTGCCTGGCATTACCCTGTGGTTTCAGGGGCAACCAGATCAGGCGGCGGATTTGTGGCAGCAGTCACTGTCGCAGGGTGATAGCAGGTAAGTGCTCGAAACTTCGAGAAACTGTTCGATAATCTGTGTCATCAAGATTCCCTCTGATGGTTTATTTGAATTGCAACCTAATAGGTTGGGGCACAATCCTATAAAAAAACTTCGGAAAACCGAGACACATTGAGACCGCTTGGCGCGGGGGCTGTAAATTCCGATTGTTTTATCGACAGTCCCATGGCGCTTGAGCCTCTGACACCGACTTACTTTGATAGTAGCGGAAAGCGGTTGATGCGTGTTCGTGAGATGCGATTTTTCGTGCCGCTTGATTTCTCTTCTCCTGCCCTGATTATTTCTACCATCAGCCAATCAGAGGCCTGTTCATCATGACTGACATTCGACACCTGGTATGTCCCCATTGCCACAAAGTGAATCGCGTACCGGCCGACAAGTTGTCCTCCGGCGGCAATTGTGGCGCCTGCAAACAACCGCTTTGGCCGGATCAGGTTCTGGAGCTAACGGAGCAGACCTTTGCTACCCATACCGGGCGTAGCGATCTGCCCGTGTTAGTGGATTTCTGGGCCAGCTGGTGTGGCCCGTGCAAAATGATGGCGCCCCAGTTCGAGCAGGCCGCGAAGGCCTGGCGCGGGAAAGTGCGCTTTGCCAAGCTGAATACGGAACAAGCCCCCGGGCCGGCCGGTCAGTTTGCGATTCGCAGCATACCGACCCTGATTCTGTTCCAGAACGGCCGGGAGGTGGCGCGCCA
This sequence comes from Marinobacter sp. LM1, assembly GCF_042763285.1. Taxonomy (NCBI): domain Bacteria; kingdom Pseudomonadati; phylum Pseudomonadota; class Gammaproteobacteria; order Pseudomonadales; family Marinobacteraceae; genus Marinobacter; species Marinobacter sp. LM1. The sequence continues at coordinate 3,278,317 of NZ_CP114373.1, read as the reverse complement.
GAGTGGCGCCATGAATCAGGCCCAGATCAGTCAGTGGCTGCAATCGCAGGGTATTCGCTAGGAAAAACCGGGACAAAGGTGTCGTAGTATGAAGTTTCTGATCATCGGTGTTTTCGCCACCATCGTGGCTGTCCTGATCTGGCGTAGTAAACAGAACACCGCCCCTGAAGAGCAGGCCTGTGCCATCGACATCGGCAACCTGCTGAAAGCCAATCCGGATGTCCAACCACAGGCCATTGCCGATGTGTTTCAAAAGCACGGAATTGATAGCTCTCGTTGCCAGAAGGTGGGCGCGATGGTGATGCCGCAGTTGCGAAAGCAGGGGCTGAAGCCGGAAGATGCCCGGATTGTGATGAGGCAGGTGAGGGCGGCCTACCCTCTTGTGCCCTAGGTTGAATCAATTGAATTGATGATCGGAGAACGCTATAGCTGGTGGATGGTAACGAGATTGCCCGTTTTAGCATCAACTTTCCCGAGCCCTTTTGCTGCGGGGCTTCCGGGCGCTTAATCCGAGGTTTCCAACACAGTTATCCACAGGTTTTGTGAGTAAAGTTCGTGATAAAGCCGGTCAGGAATCAGGCCGACGGTCGTCCCGGTCTTCCGGGGTTTGGTTCGGCCCGCCGGTTCAGCTCCACTTCAGTTTGGGCGTTTGGTAGGACTGGATGGCCGAGAGCAGTTGCGCTTCGTTATCCGTGTGGATAATCATCTCGGCATGGTGCGGTTTCAGGAAGCCGGAATCGGTCATGTTCGAGATCATCTCGAACAATTTATCGTAGAAACCGTGGACGTTGTAAAAGGCGCAGGGTTTTCCGTGATAGCCGAGCTGAGCCCAGGTCCAGGCCTCGAAGATTTCTTCCAGGGTACCGACGCCGCCGGGCAGAGCCACAAACGCATCGGCCATCCGGGCCATGGCGGCTTTTCGTTCGTGCATATCAGCAACAATTTTCAGCTCGGTCAGGCCGGGGTGAGCCAGCTCCCGGTCTTTCAGGTACTCGGGAATCACTCCGTACACTTGAGCGCCCTTTTCCAGAAAGGCGTCTGCGACCACGCCCATCAGGCCGACGTTGCCACCGCCGTACACCAGATCCACTCCGTTCATTGCCAGGTAGTGCCCCAGAGCACGGGTTGCCTGGGCGAATTCCGGGTTTTCACCAATGCTTGAACCACAAAATACGGCAATTCTCATGGGTCTTACGAGGCTCCATCGATTCGGTTCAGAGGGGTGAGTGAGTTCTTCACTCTGTTGTGGTTGGTCCGGGCGTCTTTAGGTGCCGGAGCCTAATAGAATGCCGCCTCCGGTCTGCCCAGTCTAGCCGTTGATCGTGCATCCGAACCCGCAAGCCAGTTGTTAAGGCTTCGTAACCTGTTGAAGTATAAATAAAATGTAAGAGGTGGCGTCTCGTGTGATTCTGTTATTCTCGAATGGTTCAAAACTGACAGGTGCCCGGTGGGGTGCTGAGAACAGGCTCTCCCACCGGCGATACAGGACAAGTCAGACCACCTGAACCATGGGATTTACATCATGAATATGAAATCACTGCTCGTTTTTCTGTCTCTGAGTGCCACCTCGTTGGGTGCCGTTGCGGGTGATACCGCCGACGCCGCGCTGGGTGGAGGTATTGGCGGCGCACTGGGGGCCGCCATCGGCAACGAGGTGGGTGGCAGAGACGGTGCGATTCTTGGCGGTGCTGTCGGTGCGGCAGCGGGAACGGCCGTGACCACCCGGGACCAACGGGACCACGATCGCGATTATGATTATGATCGCCGCCGGTATGACGATGATCGCGGGTCTTACCGGAAGTCTCGTGGCCATTTCTGCCCACCAGGCCAGGCGAAAAAGGGTAACTGCTGAGACGCTTGTGTGTTTCCGGGCGCACGGGGGCGTGCTGTGGAGATCACCGCTGGAGGAATTGATGCGTAACCTGCAGGAGGTGATGTCCGGAGCCTAGTGACTCTCTGAATAGTCAATCCATCCAGTTCCAGGGGGGCGCGTCCAGAAGCCCCTGGCCAAGAATGCGGGTTTCACCCAGCACTTTGTTCAGTGCGATGGAATGGCAATCGTCGTCTGCTTCCAGAGCGGCTACCAGTCGAGGGGCGTGGGAAACAACCCACACCTGGGTTTCCCGCGAGGCGCGAATGATCAGTCGGCCGAGGGCCGGAAGCAAGTCGGGATGCAGGCTTGTTTCTGGTTCATTCAATACCAGTAGTGATGGTGGGCGGGGTGTGAGCAGCGCGGCGACCAACAGCAGGTAGCGAAGGGTGCCATCAGAAAGCTCGGCCTGATTCAGGGGGCGGAGTAAGCCGGCCTGCTCAAATTCCAGGACGAAACGGTTGCCTGCGTCTGTGCTGAACCCGAGCCTCGCTCCGGGAAAGGCATCTTCAATAGCGCTGTGCAGGCCCTCCCGGTCGCCGATTTCGTGAATGGTACGCAGGGCTGCAACCAGGTTATGGCCATTGTGGTCCAGCACCGGTGTACGGGTTCCGATTTGCGGGGTGCGGATGCTGGAGTGTTGATCGGTGCGGAACTGATCGTAAAAGCGCCACTGCCTGATGGCCTGCCGGACGGCATGGACTTCAGGTACAGCCACAGGATCACTGATCTCGCTCAGAATGCTCTCATAGGTGTTTAGCCGGGTGTCGTAGACCTCCCATTTCCGCCCTGAACGTACTTTGACAACCGGCCCGACGCGATCAATCAGACAACTGCTTGGGCGGCAGACATCACCCACCCAGATACATTCGCGTTTTATTTCAGGGTCGAGCTGAAACATGCTGGGTTCCTGATAACCTGCAAACCCCGTAGAGGCCGGAATCCCAAGAGAAATCGCGTAGCCGAATTCTTCGCCGGCAAACCCCAGCCGTAGGCGGGATGGGGTGTTCCCGGCGGTCCCCTGAACGGGCGCTGAGCCGTCCCGCATCTCCTTTGAGAACTGGCCAGGCCCTGCCCAGAAGGTGTAGTCCAGGCCGCCCTCTTCCGCCAGGGAGGAGATCAGGTTGCCTTTTGCCGTTTCCGCCAGCAGGCGCAACGATTTATAGAGGTTTGATTTGCCACAGCCGTTCGGACCGGTAACAACGTTCAGGCCCGCCAGCGGTGCGACCACGTCTCTGAGGCTGCGATAGTTGGAAACGGCAAAGGCTTTGATCATGATCCGGGCCGAACCTGTTTCTTGAAGAAGGTTCGAGGTGCGCCTGCAACGAGCAGGAGAGGGCCAATGAGTCTGGATTTTCCCATGGATGCTTCTCTTTGCCATAAGTGATCTTGTTTCGCGAAGAGAATATCATTTTGTGATCCCACAGTTTGAGCTAGGTTGCTCAAAGGGATCCGGGAGGCTGCATGACCGGAGAACACTCTGTTCTAGGCCGCCCACTTGAACGCTTTCTGATACACTCAGAATCTAAACAGTCCAGGCGAGAACCATGGCCCCTGATCTAACCAAACATCCTGATATCGAGAAGCTCAGCGAGTTACTGGCTGATTTCCCGCATATCCGGGTTGCCGCTCTCTTTGGCTCCATAGCTCGGCGAACCGCCCGGCCAGACAGCGATATAGATGTTGCCGTTCAGGCTGACAAAGAGCTCCGTGCGGATGAGCGTATTACCTTAACGGAAGCCATTGCTCTGGCCTTCAACCGCCCTGTGGACCTGGTGGACCTGCGCACAGCCGGGCAGCCTTTACTGGATCAGATTGTCAGCACGGGCATACAGGTCGTCGGCACACGCCACCAATGGGGTGACCTGATTTATCGCAATATCATGGAAAACGAGGACTTTGCCCCATACCAGAAACGTATCCTCGAAGGTAGACGCAACGCATGGATGAACAACTCGTAGCATCGATACTGAGCTGGCGTCTCGCATGCGGAAGTCCGTGGGATTCCGAAATGTGATGGTTCACAATTATGACGATGTGAACTGGGAGATCGTGTACGCCATTTGCAGTAAGCACCTGGGCGATTTTCGGGCCTTTGCCAAGGTGTTTTCGGATTTGATTGCGTAGACGGGAAAATCTGCGTAGATCCTCTGAGAAAAAGGTGTTTGCCGCCGTCGTCTTTTTCCCTATTTGGCGAGCAATGATCGGCTTGTTTTTTAGTGGCCGGCCACAAATAGCGGACCAGCGAGCTCAGGGATATCACCCTCAATCATCATGTTCTTGGAGTATTTGTAAGCATCAGCTTCGAGTTGGGTATTGGTGAGCATTTGTTTACCATAGGGCTCTGGTTGCCAGTGACGGCTACTGAAATGGATGACTCTTCAAGGAAAGAAGGAACAAAGTAATGAGCAAGAAAGTTGTGCTGTTGGGTGACTTGGGAACAGACCACCAAGGATTCCCTCCCACGCCGGTGATTGCGGGCTCTCCAGACGTGCTGATTGATGGCAAACCCGTCGCCCGCGTTGGCGACCCTCTCGCGCCACACTCCAAACCAAAGCACCCTCCTCATCCTCGTGCTATTGCTGCGGGTTCGGCAACGGTACTGATTAATGGCATTCCTGCTGCAGTGACTGGCAGTGCAATCTCTTGTGGTGGTGTCACGATCGGCACTGGTAGCGTTGTGATTGGTGATAGCCATTCGCCTGCGCCGTTTTCAGGGATCTCACCCGAGCCGTCAAAGATCGCTTCACGGGCGGCACCTCCTGCTACTCACTCTGGCAGCGCTATTCCTGCATCACCAAGGACCAATGGTTCCGGGAGTGGTGCGAGTAATCCTGTGGCAGGTGGGCCGGTAGCATCCAGTATGCCTGGGCCAGGTGTGACTTCAACTCCAACTAATGGTCAGCCAGAGCCCGAGATAGAGCCGGGCTTCCATGTCGTTCAGGCACCCATGAGCAAAACAGAATTGTTGAGCGCTCTGTACGGCGATGCCTCGGCAAAACCAAATAGCTTTGACTGGTTGAATCCGGATCTTGGCGCACAGGTGTTGCCCGGTGAGATGATTGTATTGGGCGACCCTGAGAGCACGGAATGCACTCAGAAAGAAGCCGAATTGATGGAGGTGGCTGCTAGCGTAAATGCTCAGGTGAGGTCGCTGAAGCAGGACGAGGCGGAGTTCCTCGTTAAGTATTATGACTTGTTGGAAGCCATTACCTCAACGGGTTCGGCGGGGCTGGGTGCAGGCGCCGTGATGGTGTCGAAGCAGATCAGCAGTATTGAGAAGACGTTGAGGAACATTGAGCGTCTTCATCAGGAGAGTTACCGCAAACACGGCCATCTAAACCATCCGGAGTTCTTCGAGAAACGGCGGGCGCTTTTCAAGGAACTGGATTTTGCTTTGGGAAGCATTGCCCGCCGGGGAATGTCGCTGGATGACGATGCCAAGCTGAAACGAGCGCTGGGGTTGTCGTCGAAGAGTATTGTTAATCACTGGAATAAGGCTGGGGTGGGTGACATACCTGGGTACGCTACGCACTATGAGCGGGTGGCTAAAGGGGCAAAGTATGCCCGCAATGTGGGATATTTAGGGATCACTTTGGATGTATCTCTTTCTGCGCTGGAAATTCGTGAGGCCTGCACTGCAGGTGATGATCAAGCGTGTCAGGCCGTTTCGTATCAGGAGGGCGGTAAGCTCGTAGGCTCGATGAGTGGCGGCGCTCTCGGAGCCGGTGCTTCATATGGTTGCTTAGCCTTTGGGGTCACTTCTGCAGGTATTGGAGGAATAGCCTGCGCAGTGATTGTCGGCGGTGTAGGTGCCGCTGTGGGCGGAAATTACGGAGGTAAGGTCGGTGAGGCTCTTGGCGAGAAGGTCAGGGAGATGATTCATGAATGAGGGCCAAATGACAGATTTGGTGGTAATTTTAGGCGCGCTCTCTTTAGGTATTGGCTTCATTTTGCTTTTGCTTATGGTTACGTTGCTTTTCCGAAAAACAGCGGAGGTGGAGCGTCGAGTAGCGACACCGGGTAAGCAGTTGGATGAGGCTCGAAGCATTTGGGGAAACGGACCTATCGGTCGTTGGATGAGGGTGATGTACGTATATGCTTTTGTGGTTTTTCGACACATTCCAAGAATAGGGCCTCGAATTAAATCGAGAATGGGGGATGAGAAAGAACCCTTGCCCCTCTCATTGAAACTGTGGATTGTTGTGCCTTTCACAGTGTATGCGGTTCTCATGTTTCTGTTTTTCTTTTCAGGTTGGTATATCGGAGCGTTTGATTAGTGGATAGCACTAGTAGTCTGAAGGCGCCCATAGAGAATTCATTGAGCAATTGGCAAAATGTTTCGTTGAAGTACTTTGGGAGTGGCAAGCTATGACTGACACGCTCCAGATAATCGCTGCATTCATCGGGGTTGGAGCGCTCGGTTTGGGATTGGTTTCACTATGCATCATGCTCACCTTGGCCTTCTCTCGAGTGTCGAGAATCGAAGAAAGAATTTCGCGCCCCGGAACGTCTGCACTGGAACACCGGAAAATCTGGGGTAATGACCCTCTAGGCCGATTAATGAGAAGCGGCTATGTATTTACGTTTCTTGTTCTTCGATCAGTACCCTCGAGCCGGCTTAATCGGTCAGCGGCGAAAATTGGTGATGTATCCACACAATTACCTTTGCGAATGACCTTGTGGGCGGTAGTGCCTCCATTACTTTTGTATGGTTGCTTTGCAGTGTTGTTAATTGTCGGTTTGCTCTTGTGAGGAGCATCTGCCGGCATTGTTGACGTCCTCAAGGAGGAGTAGTGTGCCGGGTTGCGGCCTATCGGATCACCGGTTAATTTCGTCCAGCCCAGTCATCCCTAGTTCCCTCGAATGTCATTCCTAAAGACGACTCCTCAACTTTGAACGTTGCGATGAACGGGTGGGCTCGGTGCAGCAGGTGGCGGAGTAGGTGGTGAGACTATTGGAGCAAAGCTGAGAGAGGTTGTCCATGACTGAAGAGTTCTTGGCTGGCTTAGCGGCAATCATAGGGGCAGCTTGTATGCTCATTGGTGTCCTTTTGATGTTTCTGATGGTCACGCTGTTTTTTCGCAAAACCGAGGAAGTCGAGCGGAGGATTGCAACGCCCGGTAAGCAATTGGATGGAATTCGCAGTATCTGGGGTAATGGTCCTATTGGTCGCTGGATGAGGGTTTCGCATGTCTATGCTTTTTTTGTATTCCGGAAGTTTCCGCGTATAGGGGCTCGTATCGAATCCCGAATGGGTGACGAGGAGGAGCCGTTACCTCGTTCATTAAAGCTTTGGGTGATTGTGCCCTATACCGCGTTCGTGATTCTTACGTTTTTGTTTTTCTTTTCCGGTTGGTACCTTGGGGCGTTTGATTAATAGATCCCGCTAATTGCAGGGGCTTTTGCAAGGGATTTCCAGCCGTTTTGCTAGCGTCATCAAGGAGCAGTGACGTGCTCATAAAATACTTTCTGGATCACAAAAAGGCGCTGACGCTTTGCGCAGGGGCCTTGGTGATTGCCCTGACGTTATACCCGATGTTCTATCGCACCTGGGCGTTTGGCTCCGATGCTTGGGGGTTATCCGTCATAGCGATTCTTGATCCCGAAGAAGTGCCCTGGAGCCCTTCGGATTTCAACAGTCTGGCGATCCGGCCTGCCGTTGCCTACTGGCTTCTGACAAATTTCGATTGGCCTTATGAGCGCTGTGGTAAAGCGATGACCGCGATGGACGGTTGTTCGCAGCCTCTGGTTAATTTTGTGGGCACGACGCTGGATACGCACGAACCGGACTCGATCATTGAGGTGGACCCCATCAGTTGGACAGCCTGAAGGTGCAGTTAAGCTCTGATCCGGCTGTATTCCCGGCTCAAGCTGCCAGGGTCATGGGTTGTTGGTAGTACACCTCATCCGGTGTTTGGTAATCAAGGGTTTGGTGGTACCGGGTCTGATTGTAATGCCGGAAGTACCGGTGGAGCGCCTGCTTCAAGTGGCGTCCATCCTCGAAGGCTGTGAGGTAGACGCACTCGTGCTTGACGCTGCGCCAGAGCCGTTCCACGAAGATGTTGTCATGATAGCAGCCCTTGCCGTCCATGCTGATCCGAATGCCATGCTCCTTGAGAGCGCCTGTGAAGGCCTCACTGGTGAACTGGGCACCTTGATCAGTATTGAAGATTTCCGGCGTTCCATGGCGCTGTAGGGCTTCCTCCAGGGCATCGATGCAGAAGTCTGTGTCCATGGTATTGGAGACCCGCCAGGACAGCACCTTACGGCTGTACCAGTCGATAATGGCGACCAAATACATGAAGCCTCGGGCCAGCGGCACGTACGAAATATCCGTTGCCCACACCTGGTTGGGGCGGTCGATTTTCAGCCCTTTGAGCAGGTACGGATAAACTTTGTGCCCGTCGCCCGGAATGCTGGTTCTGGGGCGTGGATACACCGCCTGAATGCCCATGGTGCGCATTAGGCGCTGAACCCGCTTGCGGTTTATCAGGTGGCCTTTGCGCTCCAGATGGGCTCGCATCTTACGAGAGCCATAGTACGGCGTTTCCAGATGCTGCTGGTCAATCAGGTACATCAGATCCAGATCCTCCTGACACTGTTCACGAGGGACGTAGTACACCGACGAGCGGCTCAGTTTGAGCAACTCGCACTGGCGCACAATGCTGACTTGGGGATGACCATGCTCGATCATCGCCAACCGGCGTTGACGGCTTACTGATCGAGCTTGCGCGACAAAAAATCGCGTTCCACCGTCAGTCGGCCGATCTCGCGGTAGAGTTCGTCAGAACTGGGCTCGTTGGACTGTTTGCCGGACCTTTTTTTGCCTTCGAAGAGGTCCGGAGCATTCTCCAACAACTCGCGTTTCCAGGTGCTAACCATGGTCGGATGAATCTGGAACCGGGCGGCAATTTCAGATGTGGTCTGGTCACCCTTGAGGGCGGCTAGGGCAACTTTGGACTTGAACGATGGGCTGTATTGCTTGCGTTTCTTGCTCATGATTCTCCTCCTTGTGGAGATGATGAATCAGAGCTTAGGCACCTGTCCAAATTTCGGGGTCCACTTCACATGACGCGCCGAGGCTATGGGTTGCTTCGACATTTTGCGGCACGGGGAGAGCCGGTGAACGGCTATTACAACGGGCTGACGCCAGTGCATGAAGCCGTTCTCTATGCCAATGTGGACTACCTTCACGCCTTGCTGGAGCTGGGGGCGGACCCGAACCTGCCAATTGATATGCAGGAGAAGGACTACCATGGCTTCAATGCGTTTGAGTTTGCGGTGTTTTTGGAGGCCCGGAATCCGGAAATGTATCAGGTTATTCGGGTAGTACTTGGCGGCAGCGAGTGAGCTACTTTGAATGCGAGTCGACGATCAGCGCAGCGCTGAAATAGATCTGCGTGTAGCTAGAAGAAATGGAGGCATACGTTACCCGCCCAAGCGCTCACTGTTTCTGGCCACCACGTCTATAAGAAAGTCTGCCAGGGCCCTGATTCGTCTAGACTTTGCCAAGTCGGTTTGTATGACGAGATAGATAGGCTGATCGACTCCAAGATCGGTGTCGACACAAACGAGTCCTGAGTTCCGAGCGATGAAATGTGGCAACAGTGCGAGCCCAAGCCCTGCCTTTGCTGCGGCCACCTGGGTGGCTAGTGAAGTGGTTGTCAGGGCGGGTCTTCTTCCACGCAAGATCCGCTCTATCCACTGAGCGGCAGGCAAATGTGAGTACATTTCCCCCCAGGTAATGAAATCATCCGTATCGTAGTAACCTAGGAGTCTGCGCGGCAGAAGTATTTTGAGCAAGTGACCCCGCCGCGTCGAATCACAGTTCGGCCCGAGAACGTATCCACAATATCCAGCCGAATAGAGTCTCGATTCTCTCTATTCAGTCAGTCAAGACGGTTATCAGCGAATGCGTTATCGTAGTCCGATCACTCAGTACGCCCAAGGATCCCTCGGACCCTCTATTTCAGCCTCATCAGTGAACTCATCCGCCTGAGATTAAGCGACAGACAGACCAGATCCCATTCACCCTGCACGGCGTGAAGGCCCCGCAGACTGAACTGTCGGAAGCCCAGAACATGCTTGATCCAGCCGTTGACCGCCTCAACCAGATGCTTGCGCTGAGCGTAAACCGATCGCCCGGTTGCCGTGGCCAGCTTCCCGGCCATCCGGGCGCTGGCCGGATAACGGCTCGCGTCTATCTCTGAACTCTTCTTGCCCTCCCGACGCAGCGAGACATAGCCGTCGATGCTTTTGTCTTCCAGGGTCTGTAGATCTTCTTCTTTACGGTAACCCGCGTCAGCCAGACACTGATCCGGATAGGTTTCCAGAGTGTCTTTTGCCTGATCCAGCAGTGGTATCAGACAGCCATTGTCACTGGGATTATTGCCCAGGTGGTTGGCGACAATCAGCTGGAATTCACCATCCACGGCCAACTGGCCGTTGTAGCATTGCTGGAACCCGTCCGCCGTTTTCATAATCCGGCTTTGCGGATCGGTAAAATTGCTCTGATCCTTGTCATCCGGAACCCCGTAATCCCGCTTGAAGTTCGGGCCCCCGCGAGGTGAGCGCCGATCATCGTCCGGGGACCGACCCCGAGCCTTGTCCCGCTCTTTCTGGTCTGCTTCCAATTTCTCTTTGGCAGCACGAATCTTTTCCAGCCGCGCCTGCCGGTACTGAAGCTCTTCAGGCAGTTCATCACCCCGGTTATCCGGGCCGAACTGTCGGTCTTCCGACTGGTCTGTCTGACGTGCCTGACGACAAAGTGCATCGATCTCTTTCGATAAACGATCGCCTTCCTCGCCCATGCGGCCATAGCTCATGGCCTTATGCTTGCTGGCATTAGCCCGAACCTTGGTGCCATCAATCGCCAGTGTTCCCAGCGTGATCAGCTCCGCTTCCCGGGCAATCCGGACCACCTGAATAAACACGGCCTTGAAGGCAACCAAATGGTGTTTGCGGAAATCACAGATCGTGCGATGCCTGGGGAAGTTGCCTGCCGCCAGAACCCGGAAGGCCACGTCTTCTTCCAGCTTCCGGGCGATCTTGCGTGAAGAGAAAACGCCGGTGGCGTAGGCGTAGATCAAAATCTTCAGCATCATTCGTGGATCGAAGGGCGAGTTGCGTCGGCCGTTGCCCTCGTAGCGGGCATAAAACGCACTTAAATCCAACTCCTCGACGACATCACTGACAAAATAGGCCAGATGCCCCTCAGGCAGCCACTCGTTCAGGCTCGGGGGAAGAAGCAGTTCCTGGCCAGGCGAATACGGGCGGAAAGTGGTTCCCATCAGTCATCCTGTTGCTGAAGAATTTTGATCTATTGTGCCAGAATGTAGCTTCTGCCGCGCAGACTCCTAGGTCCGGGTTGCTCTCACGTCTTAGCTCATAGGACGTGCTGCAGTAGAGTCCATACCCCAAGGTGCCAAGAGCACGAAGTGTGACGTTGCCCCTTTCTGGCCGCACCATTCGCAATGCTAAATCCGCATCGCGTCGATGCAGGTTGGCGGTTGATATGTCTGTAACCAGCTCAACCAACAGGTCGGGGTATTGGGCTCGAAATGCCGGGAGTTCCGGCAGTATGAGTTCGGTGGCGACATTTTCCGCTGTAGCCAGACGCACGTGGCCACTCATCTGCGCTTGGGTGTCTGCGCCTACGGCAAACGCGTGCGCTGCAGCCTCCAAGGCTTCGGCCTTTTCTATCAACTCAGCACCGTCCTCAGTTAACTCGTATCCCGATTGCTGACGTACGAAAAGCGGAAGTTTTAGTGCCGACTCAAGCCGCTCGATGCGACGTGAAAGTGTCGCAATGCCTACATTCAAGTTCTGGGCTGCGGCGCTTAGCGTGCCGCAACGGGCCACTGCCAGAAAGGCGCGGGTGTCATCCCAAACCATGCCCCTCGGCATCTCGTTTCCGATAATGGAAATCCTTTTGCCAAATTTGTTTGTATTTTCCATTTTTCGAGTCTGTCACGATTTAGTTCTAGACATCAAGGAGTCAGACATGGAAAAACGAGTGCTTGGAACAGGCTTCTCCGTTTCATCGATCGGATTAGGGTGCATGGGGATGAGCGAGTTCTATGGGCCCCGTGATGACAGTGAGTCGTTGCGTGTAATGGAAAGGGCGGTGGAGCTCGGCGTTGACTTTTTCGACACCGCCGACATGTATGGGCCACACCACAATGAGGAGCTTATCGGTCGGTTTCTAGCCGGTAGTAAGGCGCCTGTTCACGTCGCGACTAAGTTCGGCATTGTGCGTAATCCTGGCGAATATAAGCGGAGCTTGAAGAACGGTTCCGACTATGCGCGCAGGGCATGCGAAGCCTCTCTTCGTAGGTTAGGAATTGAGCAAATCGATCTGTATTACGTGCATCGCGTCAATCCGGAGGAGCCAATAGAGGAGACGATTGGCGGGCTTGAGAAGCTCATTCAATCAGGGAAAATCGCCCGTATTGGTCTTTGTGAAGTGAGCGCTGAAACCTTACGAAGGGCTCATGCGGTGCACCCGATTACCGCTATTCAGACTGAGTATTCACTTTGGGCTCGAGAGGTAGAGCGCGATGTTCTGCCGACATGCCGTGAGTTGGGTATTGGTTTTGTTCCATACTCCCCCCTGGGCCGAGGTTTTCTGACAGGGCGATTTCAAGACCCTGGAGAGTTCGATCATAACGACTTTCGTGCTCACCTTCCACGGTTTGCGGAAAGAGCAATCGGCGCGAACCGCCGAATTGCCGATGTTATAGCTGAAAAAGCCAAGCTTAAAGGGTGCACGCCAGCTCAACTCTCATTGGCGTGGCTGTTAGCCCAAGGGGACGATATCGTTCCAATCCCTGGTACCAAGCAGTTGCGCTACCTAGAAGAGAATGTCGCAGCAGCAGATGTCAGTCTTTCCGTAGCGGAGCAGCGGGAGCTCGAAACCGCCACTGAGTCACTGCCAGTAGTGGGTGAGCGTTACAGCGAGGAAAGCATGAAGGGGGTGAATGTATGAGTTCTCCAGGCTCTGATCGCCGCACTCAAGCTTTAAATCTACTCGAATCACTCGACCCGGCCGCGCCGGGAAAGGTTGCCGCAAGCCTTGATGAGTTTCACAGCGAGGCTGTAGAAATACTTCTCGGGTTTTCCTTTGCTGATGTAGTGGCGCGTGAGGGGTTATCACTTAGAACACGAGAGATGCTCACTGTCGCCATGTTGTCTGCCGTAGGCACGGCACCAGGCCAATTGGAGTTTCATATGCGCGCAGCGCTGCATATTGGAGTGACGCAAGAGGAAATTGTCGAGATTGTCCTCCGAGTTGCTGTATATGCGGGAATTCCTGCCGCAATGAATGCCATTACAGCGGCAAAATTGGCCTTCAAAGAAGACCGGTTGGGCACACAGTCTCATGGCGCAACGCAGGGAGGTGAGAAAAATGTACGCTAGAACCACAACCTGGCGTGATTGGGTTGCCGTGACCGCACTTGGTATTGGTAGCTTCACAATTGTCACTGCGGAATTGGCACCGATTGGATTGCTCTCCGATATTGGGAACAACCCGGTCTAGGCTATCGACAATAGATATTCTACCGGCTGCGCTTACTTCGACCGCACAAGGAGCGGAACAGCTCTATCGCGCCTTGCTGGAGCAGGGGGCGGCCCCGAACTTGCCCAGTGATATGCCGGAGAGGGACTCCCACGGCTTTAAGGTGGTTGAGCTTGCAGCGTTTTGGGAAGCCTAGAGTCCGGAAATATATCAGATTACTCAGGCAGAACTTGGCGGTAGCGAATGAGTATTACCTGGAGTGGGAGTAGTCTATCAGCGCCTGAACACAACGGCGGAACAATTCAGCCGAGAAAAACCGGTGTTCGCCGGGCTGCTCTGCCACCAGTAGCTGGCCACCGGACTCCTGGAGGCCACATTCAATCATCAGGTTGTCGCTCATCTCGAAGTCTTCAATGCTGTGGCCCAGTTCATCCCGATCGGCTGCGCCCGCGCGTTCACGGTAGTGCCTGCGGTCCATTGTGAATCCGAATGCAGCTTTGCCCTGGCCGATAATGTAGCCGACTTCGAACACCGTGCCCGGGTCCGCACTGATGCCTCGGAAGGGGGTGAGGTTGGCAATGACGGCGTCGCAACTGTCCATCAGTTCGCGGTTGGCCTGGTAGATCCGGTGGCCGCGCGCCGGTTTCGCTTCCTCGTCGGAAAACGTCAGGGCGGTGTCCAGTGGGTCTATGCCTTCATAGCCGGCTTCGCGCAGCAGGCGCTTTTTCTCGGCGACGATAGTGTTGTGTTCTTCGTGTGGGAAAAACACCTCCGGGCCGGCCAGGTAGATGCGTTTGGGTTTTGTCATGGCGAAGTCGTTTCCTGCTTCAGTCCTGGCAATTGCCCAAATCCAAACCGTATTGGACTGGCGATCAATGCTGAGAGGCTGGGTCGTATTCAATTGCTTCCAGTTTTACCCGAAAGCCACAGGCTGCTGCGTATTTGTTGAGCGTTCCCCAGCTTGGGTTGCTACGGCCTCTCTCAAGCCTCGAGATGTTGCTTTTGTTGGTTCCGAGCTTTTTCGCAACGTCTTCCTGAGTAAGGCCTGCTTTAGTCCTCATTGCGATCAACTGGTCGATCAGGCTGAATTCTTCCTGGAGGGCATCGTACTCCTGGTGAACTTCCGGATTTTCGAGTGCCTTTTGTCTGAACTGTTTGAAATTCATGATTTTTTGACCTCCTTTAAACGCTCTTTCGCGAGCTCTAGGTCTTTCTTCGGTATCTTTTGATCCTTTTTTACAAACACGTGCAGGATGATGATCCGTTTGCCCTGCATGTAGCAGAAGATTCCTCTACCTATTCCTTCTTTGGCTTTTGCTCGGATTTCAAACAGCTCACCACCTAAAGACTTTGTGTGCGGCTCTCCAAGGTTGGCCCCGTGCTTCTCCATCAATTCCATCAGCCGAATCATTCTGGCCTGAATCTTTGGCGGCATCTTAGCCAACTCTTCGCCTACTGAGTCGTAGAATTCAATCTCCCAATCCATGGGTGCTCCTTTGCCTTTTTGTTATCATATACGATAACTCTGAGCTTGAACACTATCTTGATAGCCGCCTCAACGAGCCTGAAGCTGTGCCACATAGGCGGTAATAAAAGCATTTTCCTGGAAGACTTTCAGGCCTGTGTCGGCAAAGGTGATGGGCACGGGGTTGGACGCCAGGGTGGATTTGATCAGGGCCGGAGGCACCAGGGTCACGTTCAGCTCAGAGTCGGCAATCAACTGGATGGCGGCTTCCATTTTGAAGCTGATGGCGCCACCGGCAAACTTGCCTTTTTGCATCCGCTCTTTTATCGCGACCGTGGCCACTCCGTATTCGGCCATCAACTCCGCAAAGGTGGCCTGAAACGTTTTCAGGTCGTCCCGGCTGTGGTTTTTCGGTAGCGACAGTTTGCGTACTTTGCAGTCGGGCAGGTTGAATTGGCCCCGGTCCATATTCAGCATACACACCACCGCATCGCTGCCGGTCAGTTCTACTCCGCATACAATCATAATAATGCCCCCTATGCCCCGGTTACTCTCAGCCGCAGCATTTCTTGAATTTGAGTCCGCTACCGCAATTGCAGGCGTCGTTGCGGGAGGGAGATTTTGCTGTGGTGACTGTTCCCGTTTTATTCAGGATAGCCGTGAGCTCGTTGACGGATTCAACGGCGCCTTCGCGGGTATCAACGGAGATGGTTGCGTGAAGCTTCGCCGCGGCCACCTGGGCCTCAACTTCTTTCCTGCGTGCTTCACTGGTAACCACCAGCGTTAGTGGGTACTTCTTGCTGCCGCTCTTTTGGCTGGCGTTTGTCTGAAAGCCGCCGTAAGCCGTGTGGTGCTGGCGGGCATCTTGCCGACCTTTATAGAAAAATTTATCTGACATGCTGATATCCTGAAGGAGAGAATACCCAGGCGACGGCCGGGCGCAATCTTTTAGCACGCTTGCGGAAACAGTGATATAGGGAAAATCGGAAAAGACTAATCAAGGAAGCACCACGTGAATCAAAAAGGCTTACTCACCTCATGGAACGACGCCAAGGGTTTCGGTTTTATCACGCCAGAGAAAGGTGGCGAGCGTCTGTTTGCCCACATCAGCGCCTATCAGGGCCGGGGCAGGCCCTCGGCCAGCCGCAAGGTGGTCTACGCACAGACAAAAGATGAGAAGGGGCGGCTGAGGGCGTCCAGTTTCCAGTACGCTGGCGTGGCGAGACACAGCGTAGCGGTCGCCACGGGCGTTTGGTTTGCTCTGTTGATTGCCGCTGCAGTCGCAGGGGCGGTTTCTGTGTTGTACGTTCAGGGTTATGTGCCAGTGCTGTTGCCGGCGGCCTATGGCGTAATGAGTGTAGTGACCTTCTTGATGTATGCCGTCGACAAGGGGGCAGCTGAGAGCGGCAAGAGGCGTGTCCCTGAGGGGCGGTTGCATCTGTTTGAACTCCTGTGCGGTTGGCCGGGGGCACTGGTGGGCCAGCAATTCTTTCGTCATAAAACCCGAAAGACCTCGTACCAGGTGTCTTTCTGGTTCAATGTCGTCCTCAATCTCGCAGTGCTTTGCTGGTTGTTACTGTGGCCGGGCGCCGAGTTCGTCAGGCAGGCCCTGGAGATCAGGCCGGTTATGCTTCTAAGGTTTTGATGATGCAAAACGTCTGCTCGGACGACGAGCTCTCAACATTGCTGCAGTCCAACCCTGCGGTGCTGCTGCTATATGGCGGGGCAAGTTGTGGCGTCTGCCAGGCTATCAAGCCCCAACTGGAGCGCCTTTCCAGTGAACAATTCCCGAAGCTGGTTACTGCCTACATTGATTGCCAGGCATCAGCCGGTGCGCTGTGTGCGGCTCAGGGTATTTTCTCGCTGCCGGTGGTGCAGTTATGGTTTGAGGGGCAGCGATTTGCGGAATTCGCCAGGGTGTTTTCAATCGGCGAGGTGCGGGTAGCTCTTGAACGGCCATATGGGCTTTTGATCGAGTGCTGAGCCCTCTCTGTACTCGTGGCAGGACCCAAATCTCGCTGTGCGGATTGGCTACGGCTCGCAGATGCCCCTAACAAACACCAGCAGTTCATTATTGGCGGGCATTGCAAAATCGTCCCGGAGTTGCAGGCCAACGGCCTCGGCCAGCTCAGACAGGGCTTCAATATCTCGGATGCCCATGTGGGGTGCTTGGGATTTCAGCGACTGATCAAACGCCTTGTTGCTCTCGCTGGTGTACCCGCCCTTATGCTTGAACGGTCCGTACAGGCAGAACGCACCGTCTTTTTGAAGGCAGGCGCCGACACCTTGAAACATCTTTTCAACTTCCTCCCAGGCCATGATGTGAGCTGTGTTTGCTGAGAATGCCCATCGACAGGCGGACACAGGCCATGGCATTTGGTTTACGTCCAGCTCAAGGATTGGGAGGACGTTGGGCAAGGCGGCCTGTTGCAGTCGGGCAACGGCCAGGTGCGCCGCTCTGGGGTGGTCGGTGGGCTGCCATTTCAGGTGTGGCAGAGCCGCAGCGAAGTGCTCGGCGTGCTGGCCGGTGCCGGTTCCTATTTCCAGGACGGTACCTGGTGCCATAAAGACGTCACGCAGTTTTTCCAGAATGGGGGCTTTGTTGTTTTCGCAGGCCTGGGAGTAAGGCAAGGGGGTGTTCATTTGAGCTCTCCTTCTTCAGGGTGGCACACAGCATGTTGCGTGGTCGGCGATGACTGGTTTTACCAAAGCGTGGCATTCAAGGGTAAACTGCGGGACGTTTTATGTCTGACGAATCTCTGAAAATAAACCATAGGAAATCCAACATGCTAAAAGTGCGAACGCTGTCGCCGGTGCGATCGCCCATTAGTGCAGACAGCGAGCGTCGCGCTGCGGATACCCTGAAACAGATGGCGGAGGCTGGCTCCAGTGCCGGCGGATTGGTCAATCTGTTAGCTGAAACCGACACCCTCAGTAGCTTTGAATGGCCGTGGGCCAATGGCTACGGGACGCTTGAGCACGATAACCTGCCAGCGTTCTTCCAACCCTTCGCATGTTACTCGGTTGCGATGGGTGACGTGTCTTTGCCTTCTGATATCAGCCAACTATTGGTCAACAACGGAGGTGCGATCGAGTGCTGTCGTTTGTACCTTTACGATGACACAGTCGCCTTGCTCCAGCTGGATGTGGCCTTTGAAACCAGCGAATCTGGCCTTGGTGATCTGCTCCGAGGGCATAGCCTGGACGGCGCGCTTTCCAATCTGGCCAAACGGGTCTATGAGCACGCGGTATACCCGGCGTTTCACCAGTACGCACTCGGATTCCGCAAGAGCAGGCGATACAAAGCCTCCGGCGCGGTCTCGTACCTTCGAGATCCGAAGAAGCTTACGGTGTTTCGGGATGTTTCGTTCGATTCGCCGGAAGCGCCAGACACCTATGTGCTGTGGACAGGGCGATACGTGGTGACGCCTCCGAGCACCCTGAACGGTCCGCTTGGAGACAGTCTGCGACTTTGGGCGTCGTATACCGGATCAACGGAGGCTTTGTTGGAGGCCAGACAGTTTGTGGGCTCGGGCAACATCCTGGCGGTTGCGGACGATGCCGAGGCTCAGGCGGACAACTGGCTGCGCGGCCTGTCCGTCTGCCAGCTTTACAATGCCGTGTTGTCGATATACGGCGGTATCCTGAAGTCCAGTTATTCGGAGCTTAACGACTTTGCGGGCTCGCGACACCGCAGTAAAGATTTGCATCGGCTGATGGCCGACATTACGAAGACCTTGGACCATCTGGAATTCACTCGCCTTGAATTCAATGAGGCCATCATCGGGGTTCAGGCTGAGCGAGCCAAGGTGGTCAGAGCTGCGTATGCGGCCTGGAATCTCGGCGAGCTGATTGAGGGTTCCCTGGAGCGCACGAGCTTGATTCGCTCCAAGATCTCCCGCCTGCTGGAGGCACGAAAAAGCCAGCTTGATCGTTCGGTTGAATTGATTCTTGTCGGTATCGGTGGCGTTGCCGTTATTGATCTGTTTATTTCGTTGACGACTGCTTCCCGGAGCCTGGACCGTGATGATATTCCCGGAGTGCTGGATGTGTTTGAGTGGCTCCAGCCGGATGGTTCCATTGCGCTGTCGACGACCATTCTTGTGCTGATCTCGTTCTACATCTATCTCGCCAAGCGTTGATGAAAAGGAGTTTGCCATGTCGGGCAGTGAAAGAATTCGTTTTCTTGTAATTCTGTCAGCAGAACCGGGACAGATCCCTCGGGCGAGTGAGCAGATCGCTCGGCAGCTTTCCCGGAAGTTTGGGGGGGCGACGGTGATGGGGGGGCTGGATAGTTCCTGGCTCGCCGGTTACTGGGCTGAAGATGGCCATGCCTTCAAAGGCGAATACGATGGCGAGGTTCACAAGGAGTCCGTGTTCGCCGTCATGCTGATGGTGCTACCGGAAGACGAGGCCCGGGCCTTTGCTGAAATCCGGAATGCCGTGAGGCAAGCGGTGTCCGATTTTGGCCTGAACAGCCGCCACATTCATGTGGAGGTGAGTTCCGTGCGATCACGGCACTTCGATATTCAGGATCATGAGCCTGACTAAGTGTCTTCGAGCATGATCGCCCATGGCCACCTTCACGGCCAGGGCGTTCAACATCTCTGACCAAGGGCGGGGGTTACTCGGCCTCGACGGTTTCGTTCAGCAGTTCCGGCTTTTTCAGTGCCTTGGTGAACAATTCTTTTTCTTCCGCAATGGCCAGGGCGCACTGTTCTGCCAGCTCTTCAGACAGGCCGCCGACCTTACGTTGCAGGAAGGTGGTAATCTCTTCGGACAGTTCAAGAACCTTGTCCCGGGCATCGGCTTCTGCTTTGGACGAAAACAACATTTTGTCCGGGTTTTTCAGTGCCATGTCCAGTCCGTCCCTCTCGGAATAGTAGAGTGCTTTTACGCCCATGGTATGCCATCGCCTCCGGGGTAATGATGGTTGGTAAGACCGTTAATGAAATCACAGCTTATCACGAATAGTGTATATTTATACAGTATTTTGCTGCGTCATCCTGTCCTCTTTTGCTGTTCCAGCGCCGGACCTGGCCCCCGTATGATGGATTGTCAGACATCAGCTCCGGAGTCCTGAAATGAACGCCAGAACAACCATAGCCGGTACTCAACCCACGCCGCCTCCCAAGACCAAGGCGCCCCTTCCCGAAGTCCGTCAGCCGGATTTTGATCTGGCGGAAGATGTGCCCAAGTACTGGTGGGATAGCGATCCGGCCAAAACGCTGTTGCTGGCGGCCTTGTCGGCGAGTTTTCCGCCCGGTGAGCGGTTTTTTATCGACTCCGTGCGCCATTATCAGAAAGAGATTACAGACCCGGAACTGAAGGCGGCAGTGCGAGCGTTCATCGGCCAGGAGGCGCACCACTCAAAAGAGCACGAGGCCCTGAACGGATACATGCAGGCGCGCGGCATCAACCTCAAACGCCTTGAGCGCGAGGTGATGTGGCTGATGAATGTGCTGCGCAAGCGGCTGAGCCCGGAGCGCCAATTGGCCCATACGGTGGCGGTGGAGCATTTCACGGCACTGATGGCAGAGGAATTCCTCCTGAAATATGACGCTCTGGAAGAGATGGACCCGCGTATGGCCCCCATCTGGGCCTGGCACGCGATTGAGGAATCCGAGCATAAAGCCGTGGCGTTCGACGTGTATAAGACCATCGGAGGCAGCGAGTTTGTCCGGTTGACCGAGATGATGGTGGTGAGCGTGCTGTTTCCAGTCTCCAGCGGTATTCATCTGATTCAACTGATGAAAGAGGACGGCCAGTTGTTCAATCTGAAATCCTGGGCGAACGGTCTCAATTACATGTGGGGCAAGCCAGGTGTATTCCGCAAACTCCTGCCCTCTTACTTCAAGTACTACAGCCCCGGCTTTCATCCATGGAATCACGATGCCCGTGATCTGGTGGAGAAAGCCAAACGGAAGTGGCTCGCTCCGGTGATGAAAAAGGCCGCGTGACGCCTAACACATTTGCTACCATGTCGGACTTTTCACTGGGTTGAGGATCTAAGTCCGGCAAGATGAATGCGCCTTTCACGCTGCGGCCTTACCAACAGGAAGCGGTCGACGCCACGCTGAACCACTTCCGTAAATCGGATGAATCTGCGGTCATTGTGCTGCCGACCGGTGCCGGTAAGAGCCTGGTGATTGCCGAGCTGGCTCGCCTTGCGCGCCGAAAGATCCTGGTGCTGACTCATGTGAAGGAACTGGTGGAGCAGAATCACGCCAAGTATCAGAGTTATGGTTTGTCGGGGGGAATCTTTGCGGCCGGGCTAAAGCGCAAGGAGAACCACCATCAGGTGACCTTTGCCAGCGTGCAGTCGGTGGCGGCGAATCTGGACCAGTTCCGGGATGAATACTCGCTGGTTATTATCGATGAGTGCCACCGGGTGAGTGGCGAGGAAACCAGCCAGTACCAGCGGATCATTGAGCTTTTACGGCAGCAGAATGACTCCCTGAAGGTGCTTGGGCTCACCGCCACTCCCTACCGCCTGGCCATGGGATGGATCTATCGTTACCACTACCGGGGTTTTGTTCGTGGTTCTGATGACGAACAGGACAAGCCTTTCCGGCACTGCATCTACGAATTGCCCCTGAGCTACATGATCAACCGTGGTTACCTCACCCGGCCTGAATTGGTTAACGCCGCCGTGGCCCAATACGATTTCTCCACGCTGACGCAGGACCGTTTTGGCGAATACGCCGAGAAAGACGTCAACCAATTGTTGAGCAAACATCAGCGGGTGACACGTGCCATCATCGAACAGGTGATGGAGATGGCGGCCGAGCGCCAGGGGGTGATGATTTTCGCGGCGACAGTGCAGCACGCGCAGGAAATTGCCGGGTACTTGCCCGAGCAGGAAACCGCCCTGGTGACCGGCGCGACTGATCTGCGAGATCGCGACCAGCTGATCCAGCGCTTCAAACAACGGCAGTTGAAGTACCTGGTGAATGTGTCTGTGCTGACGACCGGGTTTGATGCCCCCCATGTGGACCTGATCGCCATCTTGCGGCCTACTCAGTCTGTAAGCCTGTATCAGCAGATTGTCGGCCGAGGCTTGCGGTTGGATGAGGGGAAACGGGATTGCCTGGTGATTGATTACGCTGGCAATCATGTCAATCTGCATCATCCGGAAGTTGGGGAGCCGAAGCCCAACCCCGACAGTGAACCGGTGCAGGTGTTCTGCCCGGGCTGCGGTTTTGCCAACATCTTCTGGGGCAAAACCGACAGCGACGGGCGTGTCGTTGAGCATTATGGCCGCCGGTGCCAGGGCCTGCTGGAGCCTGCTGACGATGACCGAGGGCGGCCACAGCAATGTGACTACCGGTTCCGCTTCAAGGAGTGCCCACATTGTGGCGCTGAGAACGACATCGCTGCCCGCAACTGCGGGCACTGCCACCAGGCCATTATCGACCCGGATGATCAACTGCGGGATGCCCTGAAGCTTAAGGATGCCATGGTCATCCGTTGCGCCGGGGTTTCGCTTGCCGTAGAAGGCCAAAAACTTCGGATCACTTACCACGGAGAAGACGGGGAGGAACTCCGGGAGTCGTTTGATTTCAGCAAGCCCGCCCAGCGAGCCGTGTTCAACAAGCTGTTTGGACGACGATTTGCCAATGGTCAGGCTCCGAAAGTCTTTGCCCGGGCAAATGAGGTGCTGGAGATGCAGGTACTGTTACCCGCGCCGGATTTCGTGATTGCTCGCAAGCAGAAGCACTACTGGCAGGTGCAGGAGCGGGTTTTTGATTATCAGGGGCAGTATCGTAAGGCGTATTGACTGGCTAAACGATGCTCGGGTGGCGCATTGGATGCCATCTGGTCTATCGCCCTGTATGATTCGGACATAATCTCTCGTCAGCTTTCAAGCGGTGTTTACTCGGATCATGTCGGTAACCCTTCGAACCACAGTGCTCGTGCTGCTCCTGCTTGTAGCGGGGTTAGGGCATGCCAAGATCTACAAATGGGTAGATGAGCACGGCAAGGTGCACTTCAGCGACCGCCAGGACCATAGCGTTAAGCAGGAAGTGGTTAACGTGAAGCCCAGGGCCTCGAAGTGGTCGCGTTTTGATATCCGCATTGAAACGGTCGATCTGGAGCTGACTGCCGAGGAAAACCAGCAGATTGTCGATGGCGTGAACCATGTTTACGAGTTTTTCGACCGCGTGCTGTCTTTCGATATGTACCGGACGGTGCCGGTTAATATTCTGATTTTCAAGGATATGGTCAGTTACCGGAACTACCTGATTCAACGGGACAGGGGCTGGGCGGTTGCATCCTACGGTTTGTACATGCCATCTGAGCATCAGATCGTGGTTTATATTCAGGAGGACAGGGAACGCACCTTCAGAACCATCAAGCATGAGGTCAGTCATGCGGTTGTCGATACCATCGTCCCCTATGCTCCCGCCTGGTTGAACGAGGGGCTTGCCGAGCAGATGGAGATGCTGGAACGGGATGATTCCGGCTTGTATTTCGAGAGCCACCCGGAAAACCGATGGATTGTCGCTAAAGCCCGTGAGCAGGGGCGGTTAACCGGCATCGACCAATTCCTGAAACTGCCCAGCAATAAGTGGCGACACTCCGATATGTCTGGTAGCGGCAGCGTGCGTGCCCAGGCTGGCCAGTTTGTCTATTTCCTGCTTGCCAAGCCCACGCGCCGCAGTTTTCTGGTGCGGCTGATGCATAACTTCAACCGAGGTGACCGCACACTCTCGTATTACCTGGTAGACGACAACTACATCGGCGGGGTCAACATGCTGGGCCTGGACTGGCGACGCTGGCTGCATGCCCAGGGTGAGGGCTCGGTGCGGTTTGCGTTCTGACACTTTAGGCGGGGGCGTTGTTGTGAAGGTTTTCAAATCATTGGTGATTGCCGGAGTACTTGCGCTGTCGGGTTGCACCAACGTGATCGGGGACGTGCCCCGTTCCATTCATCTATCCTCGTCTGCCGGGCAGGAAGCAGGGGAGCTGTTGTCGGTTGCCCGCGATTTCTTCACCGGCTCGGGGTATCAGTGTCATGCCGATCAGCCTGCGGACAGCCTGCGTTGCAGCCGACCACTCCGGGACCTGTACATTCATCAAACCACGGCAGTGGTCCGCATTTATTCAGACGATGACGCCACCCCTGAGGTGACACTGGTGGCAACGCGCTGGGATGAGGGGCTGATTCCCAGCGAGTTTATCTCGGACGAATTCCACAACCCGGATGTCGAGGCGTTTTGTGAGTACGTGAAGGCGCAGGCTTTGGGAGTGTGTCAAACCGTCTCGAGCTAGGGCCTGCCATTGTCAGGGGGGCAGAACCGAAAACCAATGGCGGCAACAATCGGATGGAAACCATTGTCGAAGTCGGTTTTACTCATCGCTACGACCATGATTAAAAGGGTGATGAGATGTCCCGCTCCCCGGAACAGGATAGCGATTGGACGACAGGCGTCGGCGACTCTGCGGCAGGGGAGAGTGCACGGGTAGCCAGGCTGGTCAGGGTGGCACAGCACATCGAGATGCACGCCGATGAAGCACTCACGCTCTCGAGCCTGGCGAAGGTGGCCGCTCTGTCACCGTCCCGTTTACAGAAACAGTTCAAGGCGGCGTTTGGTGTCTCTCCAAAAGCCTATCAGGATGCCGTCCGTATGCGGCGCTTCAAGCAATCCCTGAAAGACGGGCGTAAAGTGACGGACGCGATATTCGCCTCCGGGTTTGGTTCGGTAAGTCGTGTCTACGGTGAAGCGAACCGTAGCATCGGTATGCCGCCCAGGACCTATCGGGCCGGTGGTGCGGGTGAAGTCATCGTCTATGCCGGCCGAACCACCGCACTGGGGCTGATGATGATGGCGGCCACGGATAGGGGTGTTTGCTTTGTGGAATTCGGTGACGATGAAGCGTCGCTGGTGGGCCGATTGAGGTCGGAATTTCCTAAGGCTGAGCTGACCGCCTCACCAGCCCGGAACGCCCCGGAACTTGATGCCTGGATGGAAGCCCTGGATCAGCATATCAGTGCGGGAGCCCCACGGCCGGATTTGCCGTTGGATATGCGAGGCACCGCGTTTCAGGTAAAAGTCTGGCAGTTTCTGTTGAGTATCCGCGAGGGCGATGTCCTGAGCTACAGCGAGGTGGCCGCGAAGATCGACAAGCCCAGGGCGGTGCGGGCCGTGGCGTCAGCTTGTGGCAAGAACCGGATTGGTGTGTTGATTCCCTGCCATCGTGTATTGCGGGGCGATGGCGGGCTTGGCGGTTATCGCTGGGGATTGGAGCGAAAGCGGGCGTTGTTGGAGGCAGAGCGGAGAAGTGTGACGAGGGAATAAACGATCCCAAAATGCTCCGACAGCAATTTTTTCCTGTTTCAGTTATACTGGAGCACTTATATTGGCGAATAAGCCAATAGCGAACCGGGGAAATATCATGAGCAAGAAAGTCGTAAAAGCTGTTTTAACGTCTGCTGAGATTGAAGAGCAGACAGCTGCCTTTTTAAAGTCCGGTGGGCGTGTTGAATATGTGGTTAAAGGTAAAAGCGCACAATTAACTGCTGCCGGCCCTAAACAGATTAATCTGAAGAGTAATTAAGAGTTTTCGATAGCGGGATGGGCTGGGGAACATAAATCTGGCCGGATCTGAGCAATAAAAAAGGCAGCCGAGGCTGCCTTTTTTACGTATTGGCCGTTAGTTACAGGCCAATAACGTTCTCAGCTTGCGGGCCTTTCTGGCCTTCAGTCACGGTGAATTCCACTTCCTGGCCTTCGGCCAGAGTTTTGAATCCGCCACCCTGAATCGAGCTGTAATGAACGAAAACGTCTGCGCCGTTTTCACGAGTAATAAAGCCAAAACCTTTTGCTTCATTGAAGAACTTAACGTTGCCTTTGATAGTAGACATAATCATTATCCTGATTTTAATCAATTGGTTGCCGTCAGCAGGTCGTTGTGACCTCTAATCAGCGATAGGCGGGAAACAAAAAACGCGCAGGATCAAAAACAGGACAGTAGGTTTGACAACACAAAAGGTCTTATTCGTGAAATGCTTTGCTAAATCTTTCCAACGAAATAGACAGTACGCTAAATAACAGGCGTTGCATAGAAAAGTTTTCAGAAACGGGAAAATACCTATTTCTGGAATTATTTCTCGAGTTTGCCATCGATCTTAAACCTTGCCATAAAATATCGTAACCATTAGTTGCCATCTTGGGGGCTACACTCTACTCAATCATGGATCTGATATGAGGCATAGCTGCGGTTATGAGTCACAACGAGGAAAGCCCGGGTGTCGGGTCGGGTTCTGGCGAACAGGACTCAACAACGGCCCTGATTGAAGCCATCAATATCCGCAGCATGTCGTTGATTGTGCTGACCAGCATCGCCTCCCTGTATTTTATCGACTGGGCCCAGCCTGTTCTGCTGCCGCTTGTGGTCGCAGTTCTGATCAGTTACGCCCTGGATCCGTTGGTGGCGACACTGGATCGGATTCACATACCCCGTCCATTGGGTGCAGCTCTGGTTCTTTGCGCACTGATAGCGATTCTGGCGGCGGCAAGTGTGCCACTCAAGCAGGAAGCCATGGCCATGCTGGACAAGATTCCCCAGGCCATCAAGGAGCTTCAGCGTGAAGATGCGTCTGCGTCCGAGGATGAAGAAAGCATCATGGAAAAAGCCCAGATTGCCGCCAAGCAGATTGAGGAAACCGCCGAGAAAAGCCAGGAGGAACCGGCTGTTCAGGCCGGCGTGACACCCGTACGGGTGGTGGATGAGCCGATGGACGTTCGTGACTATGTCATCCGCAATTCGCCGGCCACAATAGTTCTTATTTCCCAGATGTTTTCTGTGCTTCTACTGGTGTTTTTCCTGCTTTCCGTCGGCAAGCTATACCGGCGTAAGATCGTTAGAATATCCGGCCCGTCGTTCCGGCGTATGCGCAAGGCGGCACGAATTATGAACGAGCTGCATCACCAGGTACGCCGGTTCCTTTTTGTCATGGTCATCAGTGCGCTTTTTGTCGGCATTCTCACCTGGCTGGCATTCCTGCTATTAGGAGTTGAGCAAGCGGCTTTGTGGGGCGTGGTGGCTGGTATTGCCAGTGGTGTGCCGTATCTGGGGCCTTTCCTGGTTCTGGTCGGCTCTGGGGTGGCCGCATTTCTGCAGTTCGGCGAGCTCAATACTGCCGTGATTGTTGCGCTTACATCGCTGGTCATCACCAGTATTCAGGGGAATCTGCTGATGCCGTGGCTGACGAGTTACGTCTCCAGTTTGAATGCCGTCGCCATTTTTATCGGGTTGTTGTTCTGGGGTTGGTTGTGGGGGCCAGTGGGCTTGATTGTGGCTACGCCCATTCTCATGATCGCAAAATCCGTGTGCGATTATGTGGTGAACTTTCGTCCGGTAGGAGAGTTGTTGGGTAAATGATTCGGGTGTGACCACAGCTTCAATCCTTGATGACTTCTCGCTCGAATCGGCCAAGCACGACCACGATAATCAATGAAAGCACCGTCACCATGCTGGCAAGGGCCAGGGTGCCAAGGCCGCAGGCTACGCCAATGGCGCCGGATACCCAGATGGAGGCTCCCGTGGTAATGCCCTGAACATTGCCGCGGCTCTGGATGATACTGCCGGCGCCCAGAAAGCCAATGCCGCCAATCACGCCTTCGACAATGCGTGTGGGGTCAATTCGGGCGGAAGGGTCGCCTTCCGCCGTGGCGAGCAAAATGTGCATGCCCATCATGATGAATGCGGATGCCCCCACGGAGACGAGCATGTGCGATCGCAGTCCCGCTGGCTTCCCTCGTAGTTCACGTTCAAGCCCAAGCACCAGTGCCAGGCCAGCCGCCATAAGCAGTCGAATGACCATGTCCATTAAGGGGATTTCGCTTTCCAGCACAGATCGTCTCCTGGTCTTTCAGTTTTGTTTGTATCTGCTCACGCAGATTAGCAGGTAAGGCCGGGATCGTCCTTTTATGAGGTTACTGCCGGCACGGTTCCGTGCCATATTGGCAATTCCATATCCTCGGGATCTTCGTTGGGGCCACCGGTCCGGCTCTTGAATGAGCCTTCCTCAATCGGTATCCGGAACAGCGCGGTTGCCCGGCGCTCCTTCTGGTTCGGTGCCCGTACCTGCTCCCAACGTCCTGGCTCAATCTGGTTGATGATGGCCCGGAATGCGGCGTCGAATTCTGCAGAGTCTTCCACGAGCTGTGCGCAGCCGAACAACACCAGAGATTCGTAGTTGGCGCTGTGGTGGTACGCAGACTTGGTCAAAACCCATTCATTGGTGACGGCAAACGAGATGCAAAGGAGTTGGCCCGAGCCGAGGCGTTTTGACAACCGGCCTCCATTAAGAGTGTGAACGTACAGGTGGTCATCCATTCGCCAGGCGGTAATCGGGATGATGCGGGGCTCGCCGTCCTCCACAAAGCCCAGGTGCGCGGTTTTGAGTCGGTCAAATCAGCGTATAGGCAACCTGGCGGTTCACCGAGGCTCTTTTGGTGGCCCGCCTCACGGTGCTCCTTGGGCAGGACGTGAGAGGTGAGGCTTGTTGAGTATTTGGCTGATTCATTCGGTGGTCCTCAAGGCTGTGGATTGGACAGTTGCGTTCTATTTCACGTCACTTCTGATACCCTCAAAAGACCCAGATTGTGTTTTTTTATAGGACCAGTGGTTGTGATTGATGATATTCGGTTTGATGCTGACCAATCTCTGCAGCTTCAGCTCTATCGACAGTTGGCTGATCGGATTCTGGCTCAACGCTATCCTCCGGGATACCGGTTGCCGTCCAGTCGCCAAATGGCGGAGGATCTTGGCGTCAGTCGGAACACAGTGAATGCGGTCTACGATCAGTTGAAAGCAGAAGGCTTCCTTCAGAGCCATGCAGGTAGGGGAGTATTCGTTCACGAGGATATCGGGTCGGCTATCGAACCGGCTGGGAAAAAATTGAAAATACCCTCTGGCGGGAGTTTCCGACTGCCTTCACTGCCAGACAGGGTGCGTGGGACTCCCCGCAGAGCGGAAGATGCCTGCTTGCCATTTCAGCCCGGCCTGCCGGATCTGGACGCCTTTCCCGTCAACGCCTGGAACCGCGTGCTGCACCATCAGGAAAGCCGGCGGGGGCTTCGCGGTTATGACAGCACTCAGGGCTACCTGCCGCTGCGGACGGCCATTGCGAACTACCTCCGAACGTCGCGTGGCGTGCGTTGCCATGCCGATCAGATTGTGATCACCAATGGTGCGCAGCAGGCCTTGTCGTTGCTGGCGGATGTGTTTCTGAGTCCCGGCGATCGTGTCCTATGCGAGAATCCGGGCTATCGAGGTGCCCGCAATGCGTTGGGGCGCCTTGGCAATCCGTTGGTGCCCATTCCCCTGAAAAATCAGGTTCTTGATGTGACCGCGTTGCCACATCTGGGCTCCGCCAGGTTGCTGTTCTGCACCCCCACCCATCAATATCCCATGGGGGGGATTCTGGACCTCTCCCAACGGATGGCCCTGGTGCAGTGGGCTCGGCAGAACGATTGCTGGATAGTGGAAGACGACTATGACAGCGAATTTCATTTCTTCAACAAGCCGTTTGCGGCGGTGCAGGGTATGTTCGACAATGCGCCGGTACTGTACGTGGGAAGTTTCAGCAAAACGCTGCTGCCGGCATTAAGAGTGGGATATGTCGTTCTTCCGGAGGAAGTAGTGGAGCCGGTGCTCTGGGCCAAACAGGTCGGTGGTGGCGAAACGCCCTTGCTGATTCAGGCCACTATTGCCGAGTTTATGGAGAGTGGCCAGTTCGTTCGACACGTTCGCCGGATGCGTCAGTTGTATCGGGACAAGTGGCAGTACTTCCAGGACGCGGTGCAGAGGAAACTCGGGGATCTGGTGCACCCTGTGGCCGAGAGTGCGGGTATGCATCTGGTGCTTGAAGGCCGGTTTGATGACTCAGCCTTGAGTGGATGGCTGAGGAAACAAGGCTTTGGCAGCACGCCCTTGAGTGCGCACTACATCGGAGATACCGCATCATCCGGTCTGGTCATGGGGTTTGCCAGTGCCAGTGAGCGGGAAATGGAGGATTGCGTCAGCATCCTCAGAAGCGCGTTAACCTGAATGTAACCGCAGCTTGTAATTGACTCAAAATCCGTCGGAATAGCAAAGGGAAGCAGCATGACAACACCATCCGAGGCGAGACAGCGCGCCATTCTGAATCGTCTTGACC
Source organism: Marinobacter sp. LM1 (assembly GCF_042763285.1). Classification (NCBI taxonomy): domain Bacteria; kingdom Pseudomonadati; phylum Pseudomonadota; class Gammaproteobacteria; order Pseudomonadales; family Marinobacteraceae; genus Marinobacter; species Marinobacter sp. LM1. The sequence continues at coordinate 3,248,289 of NZ_CP114373.1, read as the reverse complement.
GGTTCAGTCGCCTCATGGACAGCAACATCGGCCTTCCATTTACCAGGTTCCGGATTGGCATAGAGGCCATCATCGGGCTGTTACCGGTGGTTGGTGATATGGCTGGCCTGATCCTGTCGGGCTATGTGCTGGTAGAAGCGCAACGGGCGGGCGCCAGCAAGGCTGTGAAGTTAAGAATGCTCAGAAATATGGTCATCGATTTCCTGGGTGGCCTGTTGCCGGTGGTGGGAGATGCCTTTGATGCCGTGTATAAGGCGAATACTCGCAATACCAGACTGCTGAGAAACTATCTTGAGAAGGAATTGGCGATTGAACCACCGTCACCGCCGTTCCCCTGGGGAACGCTGATTGGGTTGTCGATTCTGTTTGCCGTGATAACCGGTGGTTTGTCGCTCATTCTTTGAACACCCGAACTGACTATGGATAGAGCATGATGCTGGACGCACTTCAGGCCAATGGCCTTATGCAGATACTACTACTGACATTGATGGCCGGTCTTGCAATGCCTGTGGGCGCAGCACTGGCATCGGTGGAGCGTATTCACCCGCGCTGGCTGGAAACCGAGGTGCGGCACAGTGTGATCGCGTTTGGTGGTGGCGCGCTGCTGGCGGCGGTTGCGCTGGTACTGGTGCCAGAAGGGACGGCTAACTTGCCCATGGTGGGTATCGTTGTCTGTTTTGCCGGAGGCGGTATCAGCTTTATGCTTCTGGATCGATGGCTGGCTGCCAATGGCACGCCGGCGAGTCAGTTGGTGGCCATGCTTTCGGATTTTGTGCCGGAAGCCATGGCCCTCGGCGCCACTTTTTCGGTGTCCAGTGAGGGCGGAATTCTGCTGGCCGGCATCATTGCGTTGCAGAATATTCCGGAGGGCTTTAACTCCTATCGGGAACTGGTGGACGCAACCCATTATCGAGGATTGAAGATTGTGGGTGCCCTGGCGCTGATGGCGTTGCTTGGGCCGGTGGCCGGTGCCCTTGGCTACTTTCTGCTGTCGGATGCCCCGAGTGTGGTATCCGGCATCATGCTGTTTGCGGCAGGCGGTATTCTCTACATCATTTTCCAGGACATAGCGCCTCAGGTACGCCTGAAAAAACACTGGGCGCCACCATTGGGTGCGCTTGCAGGCTTTCTGCTTGGGGTGATGGGAGAGGTTGCGTTATCCGGATAGGGGACGTTCCGGCGTAGTTTGGCTATCATTCTGCCCTTTATGCGTTGTTTACTTTTTTATTATCCCAGAACAGGAGACTAACCGTGGCGGATACATCACTTAAGGAAAAACTTTCCAGCGCAGTCAAGGACGCAATGCGGAGCAAGGACAAAGACCGCCTGGTGACGCTGCGTATGGCTCAGGCTGCGGTGAAGCAGATTGAGGTCGACGAGCGCCGGGAACTCACTGATGACGATGTTCTGAAGGTGCTGGACAAGATGTTGAAACAGCGCCGGGACGCCGCTGCACAATATGATGACGCAGGCCGGGGCGAACTGGCAGACAAAGAGCGCTCGGAGATGGTGATCATCGAGGAGTTTATGCCTGCCGCGCTGTCTGAGGACGATCTGGATGCGCTTATCCGCGAAACCATTAACGCGACGGGAGCCTCCGGTATGCAGGACATGGGAAACGTGATGAATGAACTCAAGCCTCAGGTGCTCGGCCGGGTGGATATGGGGCACCTGAGCAAAAAAGTTCGAGCTGCGCTGGCGGGTTAAGCCAGCGCTGGGACCACGGCCTGGTCAGGCGAAGTCGTAGTCTCCACCTTTCTCCAGTGCTCTCTGGTACGCGGGGCGCGCATGCACCCGCGCTACCCAGGCCTTGATGTTTGGCCTGTCGTTACCAACGATGCCCCTTGCGACGGATGCCTCCAGAGGAAAGCTCATCTGAATATCCGCCGCACTCAGCTGTTCCCCAAGAAACCAGGTGTTTTTGGCCAGTTGTGACTCCACGAAGTCCAGGTGGGTCTTGATCATCGGGCCGATAAAAATCTGGTTGGTTTTGTCCGAAATTCCTTTGGCGATCGGCTTGATAAAGAACGGCATTGGGCTGGTCTTCACTTTTTCAAACACCAGGCGCATGACCAGCGGTGGCATCAGCGAGCCCTCGGCATAGTGCATCCAGTAGGTGTAATCCAGCCACTGCTGGCCTCCGGCTTCGGGCAGCATGGTGTCTTTACCATAGGTGTGCGCCAGATATTCGATGATGGCACCGGATTCGGCAACCACCAGATCTCCGTCGGTGATGACCGGGGACTTTCCGAGGGGGTGCACTTTCTTGAGACTGGCTGGAGCCAGCATGGTTTCAGGGTCGCGCTCATAGCGCTGGATCTCGTAGGGTACGCCCAGTTCTTCCAGCATCCAGAGAATGCGTTGTGAACGTGAATTATTGAGGTGGTGAACTGTGATCATTCGGAAGCTCCGTTCCCGTTTTATAAGTGGTCAGGGTAGTACAGTAGGCTGAAAAAGGCTGATTGGTTCACTCGAAATGTAGTATTCCGCTGTTACCTATCCCTGTTGAAAGTGGCGCATGATGGATATGCATTGTTGATCAAACAGGGAGGAATGAACATGTCGAATAAAAAACTGTTGCTGCTGGCCGGCGATTTCACCGAAGACTACGAGACCATGGTGCCGTTCCAGGCACTGACCATGCTGGGCTACGAAGTACACGCGGTCTGCCCGGAAAAGAAATCCGGCGACAGCGTGAAAACCGCCATCCATGATTTCGAAGGTGACCAGACTTACACCGAAAAGCCGGGTCATAACTTCGCGCTCAATTACGATTTCGATAAGGTTCAGGTTGATGACTATGCTGGGCTGGTGATTCCCGGTGGTCGGGGCCCGGAGTACCTGCGCCTGAATGAGCGGGTGATTGAGATCGTGCAGGCGTTCAACAACGCGGGCAAACCCATTGCGTCGGTTTGTCATGGCGCCCAGATCCTGGCCGCCGCCGGAGTGCTGGAGGGGCGCGAGTGCAGTGCCTATCCTGCCTGTGGGCCCGATGTGAAAATGGCGGGTGGTCGTTACATGGACATTCCGGTCGATCAGGCTCACGTTCAGGGCAACCTGGTGACGGCTCCGGCCTGGCCTGCCCATCCGGCATGGCTGTCAGCGTTTGCTAAACTGCTTGGTGCTGAGATCTCGATCTAGTCTTAACCCGGCAGCCTCCGCTGGAGGCTGCCGTTATCACAGGAGACCGACTCCATGTGTGAACTCTATGTGAAAGCCGACCCGATCCTGTTTGAAAGTCGGTCCCGTTCTCTCCGTATCCGGGGGGTGGTCACAACGCTTCGGCTTGAGAACCAGTTCTGGGATATTCTCCGGGAGATTGCCGAAGTGGACGGCATGACCACCAATCAGCTCATCACCAAACTCCACGAAGAGGTGATGGAACTGAGAGGTGAAGTAGAGAACTTCGCCTCCTTTCTCCGTGTAAGCTGCACACGCTATCTGGCGCAGCGCGAAGCCCGTCCCGTTCCCCTGATAACGGCTCATTCATCGGGTAAGGCCCAGTCCCGGGTCGTGTCGGTCCCTTGAATTATCCGCCGTTCGGGCGCAGCTAGTAGGGTAGGTTCATTTCACACAACAGACAGGGGAGGCACCCCATGCATGTATTCATTGCCGGAGCCAACGGGCAGATCGGGCGTTTTCTATTACAGGAAATCGCGGATAGCAAGCATGAGGCACGAGCACTGGTTCGCCACGCAGACCAGGGGCCGGAGTTGCAGCAGCTTGGTGCCACGGAAACGGTGATTGGCGACCTGGAGCAGGATTGCAGCGAAGCCATGCGGGGCTGTGACGCCGTTATCTTTACTGCCGGGTCCGGCCCCCATACTGGTCCGGACAAGACAGTAGATGTGGATCAGGATGGCGCGATTCGCCTCGTGGATACCGCCAAGGCCATGGGCATCAAACGTTTCATCATGGTCAGCAGTATGCGAGCTGAAGAGCCCGAAAAAGGCCCTGAAAAGCTTCAGCATTACCTGCGTGCCAAGCGTAATGCCGATGAACACCTGAAAAGCAGTGGTCTGAATTACACCATTGTGCGCCCTGGCCGACTTACCAATGACGATGGCAACGGTAAGGTGTCTGTCAGCGAGCGACTGGACGCGTTCGGAGAGATTCCTCGCCAGGACGTTGCCCGGGTTCTGTTGGCTGTGCTGGATTCTGACAATACCGGCAATTGCGTTTTTGATGTAGTGTCTGGAGATGTGCCGGTGCGTGATGCGCTGGCGAACCTGTAAGCCGCATCCGCCGGCATGATCAACAAGAGAGCCGCAATGAGCGATAACCCGTTAGCCTCGATTCTGGAAATGGATGGCGAAGAACGCTACGACTATTTTCTGGACGCTGTGGTGGAAGAGCGCGAGCTCTGGATACTGGTCAATGGCGATAACCAGTTTCTCAAAATCGTCTCGGAAGAGGATGGGGTCGGGTATCTCCCGGTATGGCCAGGTGAGGACTTTGCGGCTGATTATGCAGGTCCTTCGGGTGACCTGAGCCCGAAGGCGATTTCCTTGCCGGATTTCTTCAAGAAATGGGTGCCAGGGCTAAGCCGTGACGGGCTTGAGGTGGGCGTTTTTCCGGGCGCCGACAGTGAGCTCTGGATAACGCAGCCGGAAGAGCTGAAGCAGGATCTTCAGGACGTGTTGTCGGGATCTTTCTAGGCTTTATCGGCTGTAAACGAGCCTTTTAAGCTGTCAGTGAGCAGCAGTTTCAGACTTCTGTAATTTATGAGACCGGGTTCAGGGCTGGGAGAGTCGCGCTGATATAAGGTCATGCTCAGAGACCGAGTCGCAAGGAAAGAGCATGAGTAGTATGTCAGAGGAAGATTTTATTGAGTTGGTGCGTAAAGCCGAGCAAGAAACTGTTGCCCATCCACGGCGCTACGTGACAAAACTGGCGTTATTCGCCTTGATTGGATACCTGGCAATATTCGGGGTGTTATTCGCTCTGATTGGTCTTGCTGGTGGGCTGGTCGCCGCGGCTGTTTTCAGTACAGCCTTGTTCCTCATTCTGGTAAAGAAAAAGCTGATTTTTGTCATTCTGATCGCCATCTGGGTACTTCTGAAGGCGCTCTGGGTCCGTTTTGAAGCGCCTGAAGGCTACACGCTCAAACGAAAAGAATGCCCCCGTTTGTTTGAGGAAATTGACCGTTTGAGCAAGCAGTTGAAGGCGGTCAGAATTCACCGGGTTATACTGGATAACAATCTCAATGCTGCGGTAGTTCAACACCCTCGTTTGGGCGTGTTTGGCTGGAACCGGAATTACCTTATCGTCGGCTACCCTTTGATGCTGACTCTGTCCCCTGAAGAAATGCGCTCTGTGTTGGCCCACGAGTTTGGCCATTTGTCCGGCAATCACAGTCGTTTCAATGCCTGGATTTACCGTGTGCGTTTGAGTTGGCTCCGGATAATGGCCGCATTTGAACATGCAGAGTCATGGGGCGCTTCCGTGATGCGCAAGTTCTTCAACTGGTACTCACCCCGTTTTGAGGCCTATTCCTTTGCGCTTGCCCGGAGCAATGAGTACGAGGCCGATGCCATCGCAGCGGAGCTCACGTCACCGCAAACGGCTGCACAAGCGTTGGTGAATGTCCATGCGACGGCTCCGTATATCGACGATCACTATTGGAAGAACTATTTTAGGAAAGCGGATGAAGTGGCGGAGCCCCCTTTTGCGCCGTTTGCAGGCCTGGCACATTTTCTCAACGATAGTCCCTTTGATCGAGAACAGATGAAGGTACGCATCAATGAGGAAATGCAGGTACAGACGCATTACGCCAACACGCATCCGAGTTTGCGGGACAGGCTGATGAGCCTTGGTGTGGAAACACCGGAGGTGACCGTCACGGAAGTGAATGCAGCCGATGAATGGCTCGGCGACCGTGGCCGCCAGGTAATGGCGGATTTTGATCGTGAATGGCTGACAGCCAATGGTGAAGCCTGGCGAGAGCGCTACGAATACGTGGCGAACGCCCGCACCAAGCTGAAAGAGATGGAAGGTAGTGATGCAGCAGAACTATCTGATGACACTCTCTGGGACTACGCGTGTTGGACCCGGGAGTTTGTCTCCGATGAGCAGGCATTGCCTCTATTTCTGGCGTTTCGTGAACGTCAGCCTCAGGCCACGGGCTGCGCTTTCTATATTGCCTGTATTCTTCTGAGTCGTGATGATGAGTCGGGTCTAGAGTCTTTAGCTTTGGCCAGAACCAATCCAAACCTGATTGGCGACTGTGCGAGGCTGGGTTATCAGTTCCTCCTGGATAAGGGCAAACGGGAGGAAGCTGAGGCTTGGTGGCAGGACTCTTTGGCTCAGCAGGAAATCTTTGTTGCAGCCCATCAAGAGCGCCAGAGTGTTAGCCCTAAAGATGCTCTGATGAAGCCTGAAATTGAAAAAGAGCGGCTTGGCGAATTAATCGCGCAACTCAAGCGTATGCCAAATGTCGGAAAGGTCTGGTTGGCCCAGAAACCCGTTCGCCACATGCCGGAGGATCCGGTATATATCCTTGCATTCAAGTCTAAAGGCATCGTTTTCTCACGAAATAAGCTACAAGCTCGAGTGGCCGAAAGTCTGGATGTTGACGGTAGATTCTTCATCGTCTGTAAGTCAGGGGACGCCAAAGCTGTGGCAAAGAGGGTTGTTAAAAAAGGGAGCCGAATCCTGTAACCGCCGTTTTCACATTAAGAACCCCTCACATCGTGTTTCTGAGTCTGTGCTAGAGTTGGAATGACCGTGGTTGCTTTTGGATACACGCAGCCATAGCCGAAATAGCAGTAATCATACTGATAAGGAGGCAAGATGATGGAAGCGAAATCCGGTCAACAAAATGAGTACGAACAGGTTCGTGAGGATCTGCGCCGTCTTCAGGAAGATATGGCCAAGCTGACCAGAAGTGTCGCTGAAGGCCAGAAGAACAACATCAGTCATCTCCGAGACGAGATACGCCGCGAAAGCCGGGAAGCGTTTGACCAGGTAAAGCGGCGGGGCGATGAAGCCCTTGACCGTGCAAAGGATGTCAGTGGCAAAGCGGTGGAAAACGTGGAACACAAGATTGAGGAGCGTCCTTTCCTCAGTATTGTTCTTATGTTTCTGGCCGGGTTGTTGGTGGGTCGCTTGTTGGATCGCTGATGATGCCTGAGTCGGCCTGGTTGCAGGGCGCGCTGCGAAAGGTAGTCGCGGCAGTTCTGGGTTTACTGCTGGCGCTGGTTTTGCTGGTGGCCCTGCTCATTACCGGTTTTTACATGCTCGTCAACGCCGCCACGCTGGCCCTGGCTCCTGTGCTGGGTGAAGCCGGTGCGATGGCCGTGACGGGCTTTTTCTGTATTCTCCTGTTAGTGCTTTTTTTCTATCGTATGACACGGCCGGCCAGGTCTCACGGACAGGCCGATTCCGGCGAAAGTTCAGGTATGTCATCGCCGGTAGAATCTTTACGGAACCTGATTCGAAAGAACCCTCTGGAATCGGCGTCTATTGCTTTTGTGCTGGGCATCGCCGAACAGGGAGATCCCCGGTTGAAGTCTCTGTTGCTTCAGGGCGGTATGGTTTTGATGAAGGAAGCCGAAGCTGAACGTGCTGCCAAGCCTGAGCATATGTCTGGCTCACAACCTTCCGATAGCCAGTCGGAAACAACGCAGTAACAGACCAAGAGCAAGACATGCCACCATCACCATTACAGTCCAGCCTACCTGGTGCGCCTGAGAATAAACGCGCACTCTGGTCTTGGGCGCTCTATGACTGGGCCAACAGTGCCTTCTTTACGATCATTCTTACGTTTGTCTTCGCCCAGTACTTCAGCGTCTCGGTGATTCAGGATGAAGTGGCGGGCACGCGGGCATGGGGCAACATCGTTGGTATAGCCGGGGTGGTGATTGCCATACTTGCTCCGATTCTCGGTGCAATTGCCGATCAGTCAGGCCGGCGCAAACCCTGGCTGATCAGTTTTACGCTCCTGTGTGTGATTTCGTCGGCCATGTTGTGGACGGTGACGCCGGATCAGAGTCAGTTCTGGACGGCCGCTCTGTGGGTGGGGCTCGGCACTCTCGGGGCCGAGTTCGCTTTCATCTTCTATAACTCCATGTTGCCGGATCTGGCGCGACCGGAGCGAACAGGGCGTTGGTCTGGCTGGGCCTGGGGGCTGGGATATGTGGGCGGTATCGCCAGTCTGGTGGTGGCGCTCTACGGCTTTATCGAAGCGGACGGCACGTTCTTTAACCTTGATCGAGACGCCGCAGAGCACGTGCGGGCAACCTTCGTTCTGGTGGCCGTGTGGTATCTGGTATTTGCCTTGCCGGCGTTCTTTTTTATCCCGGATCGTCCGTCAACCGGTTTGAGTCTGGGGGCGGCGACGCGGGCTGGATTGGCCCAACTGAAACAATCCATTGCTCATGTACGGCAATACCGGGACATCGTGCGGTTTCTGGTTGCGAGGATGCTGTACACCGATGGCCTGGCGACAATTTTTACCTTCGGTGGCGTCTATGCTGCCGGCACGTTCAACATGAGTCCCACGGAAGTGCTGCAGTTCGCCATTGCCCTGAACGTCACTGCCGGGCTGGGCGCGCTAGGCTTTGCCTGGATTGACGATGCCCTGGGTGGTCGCAATACCATCCTGCTGTCGCTGGTGGGCCTGGGCTGCAGTGCGTTCGCGATTCTGGTGGTGGATGGGGCCACCGCGTTCTGGATATGGGGCATGATTCTGGGCATTTTCGTTGGGCCGCTGCAATCGGCCAGTCGCTCTCATTTGGCCCGTGTGGCCCCGCCGCATCTGCAGACTCAGATGTTCGGCCTGTTCGCCTTTTCCGGGAAGGCAACCGCGTTTGCCGGCCCGTTGCTGGTGGGTTGGGTGACGTCGGTTACCGACAGCCAGCGTTGGGGCATGAGTACGATCTTGCTGTTCCTGCTGATCGGGTTTGTGCTGATGCTGAAAGTGCCTGCGACTGAGGCCCGAAAAGCGGAGGACTGACACGGTATCTGCCCCAGCTTCGGCTATTCTGATTCATAGCCATCCCACAACAACAAGATCCTAAGGGGCGTTTTGCCATGGCCAGATATGACTTCATCATCAAGGGCGGTCGCTATTTCGACGGCACCGGGGCACTCTCGTTTACCCGCAATCTTGCTATCAAGGATGGCCGCGTTGTTCGTGTGACGGCCGATCCGATTGCTGATGACAATGCTGAGCGCGTGATTGATGCCTCCGGGCTTTGGGTGATGCCAGGCTTTCTCGATACCCACGCGCACTACGATGCCGAGCTGCTGGTAAGCCCAAGCCTCTCGGAATCTGCGCGCTACGGCGTGACAACCGTGCTGGTGGGGAGCTGCTCCTTGAGCATGGTGTGCAGCGACTACGAGGACGCCTCGGATATCTTTACGCGCGTGGAGACGGTACCGAGGGAGCGGGTGCTGCCTATTCTGAAAGCCCACAAGACCAGGCCGACTGGTTCGGTGTGGATGCGGGCAAGATTCGTGAAGGCGACCGAGCCGATGTTGTGATTATTGATCCTGCGGGGTTCGATCAGGACCTTGAGCAGGTGCACTGGGGCGAGATGGAAAACTTTGATCTGCAGCGTTTGGTCAATCGCAATCCCGGCATTGTAAAAACGGTTCTGATCAACGGACGGCTGGCGGTCGACGACGAGGAATTCTCGCCGTCATTCGGTCGTGAAATGGGCTATGGACAGTTTATCCCGGCGAGGTAATTAATCAGGTTATGGCCAAGGCCTCTTTTGCTAGAAAGTCACTGCGGCTGATGTTCTGGGTGGTTGTAGCCGCACTGGTGCTGATGTTTTCAATTATTCTGCTGTTCAGGTTCGTGAACCCACCGACTTCTGCCTTCATGCTGGGTTATCAGATGGGTGATTCCCGCGAGCCTTTGCAGCACGAATGGGTGCCAATATCTGAGGTATCCGAATGGATGGCGCTGGCGGTGATCGCCAGTGAAGACCAGCGATTCCCGGAGCACCATGGGGTTGATTTCAAGGCCGTTCGCGAGGCTGTCTCTGAGTATCAGGCCGGTGAGGGCTTGCGAGGTGCCAGTACCATCACCCAGCAAACGGCCAAGAATCTGTTTCTCTGGAATGATCGAAGCTTTGTCCGAAAAGCCATCGAGGCGGGTTTGGCACTTGCAATTGATGCGATCTGGCCTAAACAGCGGATTCTTGAAGTCTATCTGAACATCGCAGAATTCGGACCGGGCATCTACGGCGTACAGGCAGCCAGCCGCGCCTACTACCGCATTCCGGCGGGCGTGCTGTCGCCACTCCAGGCTGCACATCTCGCTGCAGTCCTTCCTAACCCGAAAGTGTTGAGCGTGCTTTCACCCACGCCTTACGTGCAGGAACGTGTGGCGTGGATTGAGGGGCAGATGGCTCGGTTATCGAGGGCGGGGTATCTAGCCGAAATCAACGCTGGCAGGTAGTGCCAAACCGCTGTTGATGATTCAACGGTTCTTTGATGAGTGAGCCTCGCTTCGGTAATGGGATGGTGTCACGCCAAATCTGGCCCTGAAAGCCTTGCTGAACTGGCTGGCGTCGTTGAAGCCGCAGGCGAGAGCGATGGCAGTGATTTTGGTGGTTGATTGGCGCAGATGATCGCGTGCCCGGATGAGCCGTTGTTCCTGTACATATTGGTAGGGGGCGCAGCCAAACGTGGCCCGGAACAGTCTTGCGAAATGGTAGGGGCTGAGATTCACCCAGCCGGCCATTTCCGACAGTGTGAGAGGCCGGTCCAGTTCCGCATGAATCTGCTCCTGTAACAGTCGCCGGTACTGATGGGACAGTTGCCCGGTAACTGCGGGAGGTGCTTTGGTGACGCTGGCGTGTCGGCTGACCACCTGTAGCAGGAGCCACTGTGCCAGGTGATCCATCGCCATTGCCTGGCCGGGTGCCTGCCAGTCGCTAAGCACCAGGAGTTTACCTGCCTGGGCCAGGATCGGATCCTCACGGTGGTAGCGCTCGTTCAGTTGAATCTTATCCGGGTCGGAATCCCAGGTTTGACTGGCACATCGAGCGACATCGACATCATTGAAATAGAAATGGAAAAACTCGAATTGCCCGCCGATTTGCCAGATGGAGCGGCTGCCCGCAGGAAACAGGCACACGGCGCCGGGAAAGCCGCGGCTTACCGCCTTTCCGTTGACCATCCGCTGGGCTTGCTGGCCCTTGTCAATGTAGATGCTCAGGGCGTGATGGCGAGGGCGCTCGTAGCGAACCTCCCCCTGACGGTTCTGCCACTGGGCGAGGGTTTTTCCATGCTCCAGGTCCATCATTCTCTGCGGCGCAACGCCCGCCGTGCGAAGGCTGTCGGCAATGTCCAGCTGCCCCCGTCTGTCTTGCAGCGGTGACGGGTTTGTTGTCGTTGGGTTGTCCATAATGCAAGGCCTCCGCAAGAATCATCCACGGTTCCGCAGGATCTGACAAGCTATCGCGCGTTCGTTTCCATAATCTGACCACCTGACGCCCGAACTTGCCATTTAACTGGGAGCCTCTGAATCATGCCCATTAGTGCCCATTATGGACTGACTGTATTGATATGGGGTCTGACCTGGACGGCGATTCGACTGCAGGTCGAATCTGCGTCTGTGGATTTGGCAGTGTTCTATCGCTTTGTGATGGCTTCTGTGGTTGCACTTGCGGTTCTTGCCGTTACCCGGCGGCTGAGCAGGTTGACGCCTGGCCAGCATGGCTGGCTTTTTTTGCAAGGGCTGACGCTATATAGCGTGAATTTTCTCCTGATCTATCGGGCCGCCGAATCGATGACCAGTGGGTTGTTGGCGGTCGTGTTTTCTCTGGCGGCACTGTTCAACGCGTTCAACGGTTGGCTCTGGTTGCGAACCAGACCGACAGCGAGGCTCTACCCCGCCGTGGCCCTTGGTGTGACCGGTGTCGCGCTGCTGTTCTGGCATGACCTGCAACTTGGCAATGCCACTGGCGCGAGCATACTGTTTGCGGTCGCTGGAACCTTCTGGTTTTCCATGGGTAACCTGGTGAGCGTGAAGGTGAGGGCCGCAGGGGTTCCGTTGTTTACGGCCAATGCCTGGGCAATGGTTTATGGAGCACTTATTCTCGGATTGTGGTGCCTGATCCAGGGGGTAGAGTGGATGCTGCCTGCCACCTCAGTATTCTGGGGAGCGACCGTGTTCCTTGCCGTTCCCGGCTCTATTGTGGCGTTCTACTGCTACATTACGGTCATCCAGGTGCTGGGCGCCGACAATGCAGGCTACGCCGCGGTATTGTTCCCGGTTGTCGCTCTTTCGGTCTCCACCTGGCTGGAGGGATTCGAGTGGACGACGCCGGCTATGCTGGGCGCCCTGCTGGCCATATTGGGAAACTATGTGTTGTTTCGTCCCGGCAAGCGTCAGAGCGTCAGCGCAACCAGCGTTCCCGAGCAACGGACCTGACTCTGTTGCTATGGGCTCACTTTGTCGTGCAGGACTCATCGCACCCGTTCGCACCGATCTCTTTTGGGGCCATTTTTAAAAACACACCTAGTGCGGCCAACAACAATGCTGTACTCGCAATAATCGCAACCGGATAAACGAGATTCCCCGCCAAATCAAGCTGGCTGTATTTGATGATCATGATCAGGCCTTCAAGCGACATGGCCACGCAAACGGTACTGATGAAGCGGGGCAGGGTGCGGCGCATCATAGTCACTATATCGTGAGTTTCTGAACGGCCGCTGTATTCCGAGCGGATCACCATCGCCAGTTCGTAAACGGCCAGTGCGATTATGCTGCCGTTAACGCCATTAATCATGGCCTGCATCAAGGGCTCATCGGAGTTCAGGAGCTCAAAAACATCGACGATGGTTGCTGCCACAAGAGCGAAGGCCAATCCGAAAAACAACCAGGAGAACAGCCTGGCGAACAAACCGCGTACTGGAATACTTCTCAACCTGTCGAGCATGCGTTTTCACCGTGACCTGTGGATGTGATGAGACAGGCTACGGATATTTCGTAAAGGCTGCGATTACAGGTTGCACACAGCGCGGTAACCTTGAAGCAAAGGGCGAGTTGATTATTTTACCTCCGCTCATCGCCAGGCCTTGTGGTTGAGCCATTCACAGCGGCTATCCTTGGGTTGCCAACACAGTTATCCACAGATTCTGTGGGAAAACTCTTTGCTGTTTGATCATTGTTTCGCTGGTTGTGGAGGCGGTTATTGAAACCATAACTCGGCGCTTTCAAGGCGTAGTAAACGCTACGGTCGCAAAGCGAACCTTCAGGAAGGTTCATGAGTTTTGGTCCAAGTGGTTTGGTCGAGTCTTCGGGCATTTTGAAGGGAACTTTCTGGTGCTATCCAAAATGCCCGAAGACTTGACCATTGAATTACCTCTTTAATTTAACGCATTGATAGTACGCACCGGTATCAGGGCTTCGTACCCGGCCGAGGCACCATATAGATCACGGATCACCCCAGCTCGACGGAGTTTGGCCCCAGTAAGCTGTCTTGCGCTATTTATCGCGTCCTCCAGTCTGCCAGTGCCACTGGCCAGCTCGTTCAGACTGGCTTCCCAGTGCGCGCGCTGGTTTGGCAAGTGTCGCTCGTTGAGGATGTTCAGTCGACCATGGCCGGCCTCAACGCTTGCCCTCAGTTTAGCTATCGAGGCCCGCCATTCCCGCTGGGCCTGAGTGGCCAGCCATCGTTTTTGTGATGCTTCGGCAGTCGCCTTTCGAACGGCGCTGTGCTGGCGCTGCCCACTAAATGGGATCCGAACGCCAATGCCGACGACCCAACGTTTTCTCTCGTCAGCCCACAGGCTGTTATAGCCGGCATTAGCTGTGAACGTAGGTCGACGATCGACTTCGGCAACATCCAGCCGCGCGCGCCTCGGCTTCCCTCGCCTCGGCTGCACGAATCAGCGGATGATCTGGTTCCAACTGTCCATCGGCGAACAGAAGCGTTTCAGATGGCGCCATCAGTTGCAAACTGGCCCCCGTCGGACGACGCCCAAGCAGAGGAATCAGGTCGCTGGCTAGCCCGGCCTTTTCCGCTTGCAGCTCTACTAGTCTGGCATCTAGGAGTCTGCGCGGCAGAAACGTTTTGAGCCCTCGTTTCCGCCAGACCGGATCATTGTCTGGCCGGAAGGAGTGTTCGCGATATCGGATCGGCTCCATCATCGCTTTCGATCCAGCCAGTTAACCGGTTAAAAGGGGCATCGCAGGGCCCCAGCTGTACCTACCGTGAGCCAAAGGCTGCCTCAGCGACTTATGCCAGCCTCATCAGTGAACTCATGCGCCTGAGATTGAGCGACAGACAGACAAGATCCCATTCACCCTGCACCGCCTGAAGGCCCCGCAAGCCGAACTGCCGGAAGCCCAGGACATTCTTGATCCAGCCATTCACCGCCTCAACCATGTGCTTGCGCTGAGCGTAGACTGCTCGCCCCTCCGCCGTGGTAAGCTTCTCCTCCATGCGGGCCGTCGCCGGGTACCGGCTCGCGTTTATATCTCCGGTTTTTTTGCCTTCCCGGCGCAGCGAGACGTAGCCATCTATGCCTTTTGTCTCCAATGCCTGCAAGTCTTCCTCTTTGCGATAACCCGCATCAGCCAGACATTGGCCCGGGTAACTTCCCAGAGTTTCTTTTACCTCGCCCAGCAGCGGCACCAGACAGCCGTTATCACTGGGGTTGTTACCCTGGCGGTTGCCCACGATGATCTGGAACTCGCCATCCACGGCCAGTTGGCCGTTATAGCATTGCTGGAACCCATCATTCGTTTTCATGATCCGGCTTTGGGGGTCGGTAAAGTTACTCTGAGCCTTGTCCTCCGGAACTCCATAATCTCTCTTGAAGTTCCGGCCACCCTTGGGTGAGCGGCGATCATCGTCTGGATGCCGGCCTTTGGCCTCATCTTGCGTTTTTTGATCCGCTTCCAGTTTCTCCTTCGCTGCCCGGATCTTGTCCAGCCGCCCCTGACGGTGCTGAAGCTCTTCGGGTAACTCGTCGCCCCGCTGATCCGGGCCAAACTGTTGGTCTTCCGATTCATCCACACGGCGAGCCTGGCCACAAAGCTCATCAACCTCTTTTGACAGACGGGCTTCTTCCTCCCGCATGCGGTCATAGCTCATGGCCTTGTGCTTACTGGCGTTGGCCCGGACCTTGGTGCCATCAATCGCCAGCGTACCGAGAGTAACCAATTCCGCTTCCTGGGCGATCCGGACCACCTGAATAAATACGGCCTTGAACGCAGCCAGGTGTTGCTTGCGAAAATCGCAGATAGTGCGGTGTCTGGGGAAATTGCCAGCCGCCAGGACCCGAAGGGCGACATCTTCTTCCAACTTCCGGGCGATCTTTCGTGATGAAAACACGCCGGTCGCGTACGCATAGATCAACACCTTCAACATCATCCGCGGATCGAAAGGCGAGTTGCGCCGACCGCTCCCTTCATACCGGGCGTAGAAGGCACTCAGATCCAGTTCCTCGACCACGTCACTGATGAAATAGGCCAGATGCCCTTCGGGCAGCCACTCGTTCAGGCTCGGGGGAAGAAGCAGTTCCTGATCAGGTGAATAGGGGCGGAAGGTGGTTCCCATCGGATTCTCCGGTGCTGAAGAATTTTTACGTATTATGCCAGAAGGTGGCTCCTGCCGCGCAGACTCCTAGCATAGGCCGGTAACAAACTGTCGAAACCGGCAAGAAGTCCCATTGTGGCAGCTCCTTGTATAAGGCGGCGCCTGGACACACCTGCATAGAAATGTCTATCGCTCATAGGTTGCTCCTAAAACCATGTATATACAGCTTCTTGCGTTCGTGACTCGATTATTGATGCTACCCGGTGCAACTGAAATCAAACTGAAAAGTCGACCGGTAACCCCCCATTTTTAACGGGTTGCTGTTTTTCTGGGGAGTTGCCGTTACTGGTACAATCCATGGCAGACTGGCGAAACTTTCCCACCACGAAAAACGGCGCTTACAAATGAAAATTCTGATTGTTGAAGACAATGCTGTACTTGCCAAAAAAATATCGGACTGGCTTGCGCAGGCGCACTACACAGTAGATATCGCCAAAACCGGCAAAGAAGCGGACTCGTTGATTGAAACAAGCTCCTACCAGGCCGTTATTCTCGATATCGGACTGCCCGATGAAAATGGACTTTCTTTAATGCAAAGATGGAGAAAAAACGGGAAAAAAGAGGCCATCCTTATTCTGACCGCACGCTCCAACTGGACTGAGAGAGTAGAAGGGTTGAACGCGGGTGCCGACGATTACCTTCCCAAACCGTTTGAGTTTGATGAACTGAAAGCCCGGCTCAGTGCGATTATCCGCAGAAAGGACGGCAGAACGACAGACCAGATCAGCGTCGACGGATTTCATCTCAACGCCACCTACCGAACGCTTACCACGCCCGACCAGAAAGAGTTCAGACTGACAGCTACGGAATTCCGCCTTTTACAGTGTTTCCTCCGTTCACCGGACCGAGTGTTTTCCCAGGACGAACTGGTTGAATCCCTCTACAACATAGAAAGATGCCCCACCAGAAATGTCGTTCAGGTTTACATAACCCGGCTTAGAAAAATAATAGGGGTCAATAAAATAAAAACATTGCGTGGCCAGGGCTACTACTTCGAAAAAGATCCTAACCGCTGAACGCCCGAGTGAACCAACCAGGTTAAAATATGTCTGCTCCGAAAAGTATCCGCAGAACAGCCATTCAGTATGGTGCTGTTTTCAGCCTCGTATATTTTACTCTGATATTCTTTTCACACACCTACGTGATAAAGCAACTATCGGACGAGTCCAGGAAGCAACACCTGAACAAAGAGCTGGGAAACTTTCAGGCAATCATTGAGGCTGAATCCCCCACAACCGACGACCTCAGCAACATGATCAATCAGTTTGAAATGCTTCTGGGGCATGCCATCGTCATCGAAACGGCTAGCGGAAGCGTCCTGGCGAGCCCGAACTTTGACCAGAGCCAACTGCAGGGCGCTGCAGAGAAGCCCGAGGGTTTCATCCACATAGCGCAGGGTGCGAACACGCTTTTCGGGCTTAGACGTACGTTCACTGCTACTGGAAAGCTGGCCTCAATCACCGTTCTTGAAACCGAGGGGGCGCTCTCTGAACGACCGCTGAAGGCCCACCTGACATTGCTCGGTGCCTCGGCCGTTCTTCTGGCGATACTGCTGGCACTGATTGGAACCACCACACATCTGACGTTAAAGCCCATCAGTAGGATAAAAGAGGACCTGAGACGGCTCCAATCCGGGAAACAAAGTCGTCTGAACCCTCACGTGCCGGAAGAGTTTCGTCCGCTGATCCGGCAGCTCAATGATTTGCTCGAGCTGTCAAACCGGCGGCTGGACCGCCACCGCCGCCTGAATTCCGATCTCTCTCACCTGGTCAAAACCTCTATTTCTGCCAATCTTGCCATTTTGTCGGATATCGATACCTTGCCTCCGTCCCGGGAGGATGTTGTGTTTATGGCCTCTAACTTGCGGGAGCTTGACAAATCCCTGAAATACCGGATGAGCAAAGCAGACATATCAGGCAGACAGATGGGACGGACGTGCATGCCGGTTGAAATCACGGCAAGTGTCATCACCGTTATGGAAAAAATCTTCCCTGACACGGTTTTTCGCCTCCACACCAACTTACCTGAAAACTTCAGCTGGCCAATGGAACGGCAGGATCTTTCAGAGCTACTTGGCAATTTACTCGAAAATGGCGGGAAGTGGTGCCAGACAACCGTCGACGTTACAATCGCCCGCACGTCATCAGGACTCTCCATAGAAGTAGCGGACGATGGCCCCGGAATTTCTCCCGAGGCGGCAGCCACTGTCATGAACAGGGGTACCAGGCTGGATGAAACGGTCGCCGGTTTTGGGCTCGGATTGTCCATCGTGTCCGAGATTGTCGAAGACAACCTCGGACAGATGAACATGGGTACCTCAAAAAACGGAGGAGCCAGGATTCTGATTTTACTGCCATTTCCGGACTAGATCACTGCCAAAAGGCCAGCCATCTTGAAAATCCGGCCTTCAAAGACTCAGTTTTAGCAGTAATCAGCTGCGTCATTAATCATTCTTCGAGTTTAATTCAGAATCAACGGGGTCATTCTGGCTGTCTGTTGGCGGAAGATCGATCGAGAATAGCTGGTACCGTTCGTTCTCCCCCAACTTCTGAGCGTCAGTGGCCCGCGGACCAAGAACCTCATCGACCGCATGGTTTGGAATTACTGCAAAGACCCTGGCGTACCCGTCAGCTTCCAGCAGACTGTTGAATTCTGTGGAGATGATTTCCACAGCGTCGCCTAACGAATAAAAACGTGCCGAAAATGGCATCTCACCAATGTAGAAGATCGGACTGTCCCCCGCTTGATGGATGCTCTCATACCGGCTTATCAATTGTTTCTCGGTTTTTAGTGGAATGACTCCGCTCACACTGATGAACACAACAAGGGTAATGAGAACGGGCACAAGCAATACAGCCCCCGACCTGACTCTGGACCAGGCACCTAGATCGAGCTTCGACACCCATCCGGCAATCAGAATGGCCGAGAACGGAAGAGAAGGAAGTATGTACGTCCAAAGCGTGTTGCCTGCCAGGGTGAAGAACAGCATTGGCGTTATCGCACAAAACAACAGATACAGCGTTGAGGCGTCTTGAACAGCACCAGTGAATATATCCTTTGTTTTGCCTCGCGCCGCCGCAAGGCCAAAGCCAACCAAGCCAATGATACCCCAGGGGAATGAAGCCCAAAGCCAGAATATCCAGATCATGCCCTTGGGCCGGTCATGGGCACTACCGTACAAATCGCCGGCCCACCCGGGGTCCAGAAACCGGCTAAAGTGTTCGCCAATGATGAAATAGTTGAGGAACCCTGGCGTTTTCAATTCAGCGAGCACGTACCATGGCACGGCAATCGCCAGTGTCAGAAGTGAGCCAAGAAGCCAGGGTAATTTTTTCAACGGCTGTAACCGCTGCCTGAAAATAGCAGCCCATAGCACCAGGGGGATAACGGTCAGTACAACAGCCAACGGTCCCTTTGACAACAAACCGATGGCCAGGCCCATGAAAAACCACCAGCGCCAATAGTCAGAGCGCCCTGAAAGCACAAACCACACGCTCACCAAGGAGAGGGTCGTTCCAAATACCAGGAACGTATCCGTCATGACTGCGCCGGCACTGATATAGGTGAGTACCATCGTGGAAAGCACAAGAGTAGACCATCGAGCGACCGCAGCACCGCGCGCATGATTTGCAAGGCACCACGTCAGCCATACGATTCCAATCGTGGCGAACCATGCCGGTAGCCGCAGAGAAAATTCAGACAGTCCAAATATTTTTATAGAGGCAGCCTGAGCCCAGAACGACAGTGGAGGTTTCCCCCAGAACGGAACGCCGGGTTCAAACCAGGGCGTTATCCAGTCCCCGGTTTCAGCCATTAAACGAGCGATTTCAGCGTATCGGGGCTCCGTTGTATCCACGAAGGGAAACAGCGTCATTCCGATAAAGCGACTGAACAATACGGCAGCCAGTACCCAGAACCAGGGCTCAAATCGCTTTAGCATTCTTGACGCCTCTGAAGTTGCTGATTTGGTCTCGGCTTGATACCTCTTTGTTCTCGACCACTTCTTCGGTCAGATACAGTGGTCGCTGTTTCGATTCGATGTAGGTTTTGCCCACATACTCACCAACGATACCAACGCTCACCAGTTGTATGCCGCCCAGAAAACTGATGAGGGCGATTAACGATGGGTAGCCGTCAGTCGGATCGCCGAGCATTATTGCCTTCGCTACAATCCAGACACCGAACAATCCACCAACGGAGGCGGCCAGCAAGCCGACAAGCGTTGCCCATCTGAGAGGTGACACTGAGAAGGAAGTCAGGCCTTCAAGGGCCAGGCCGACCAGGCCCGGGTAGTCCCACTTACTCTCGCCAGCCACTCTCAATGCCCGGTCGTATTCGATGATCGTCGTTGGCATACCAACCCAGGCAAAGAGTCCCTTCATGTAGCGGTTGCGCTCTCCTAACCGGAGAAGGGCATCAACTGCCCGCCTGCTCATCAATCGGAAATCACCCGTGTCGACCGGGATTTCAGTGCGACTGGTCTTATTCAGCAAGCGATAGAAAAGGTGCGCACTCCAGCGCTTGAGAAAACTCTCGCCTACACGTGATCGACGTTGCATCAGAACGACATCAAAGCCGGACTTCCAACTCCTGACCATCTCGGGAATGTATTCAGGTGGATCCTGAAGGTCCGCATCCAGAACGATCACCGCATCCCCCTTGGCATGCTCCAGCCCTGCTGTTACCGCTGCCTCTTTGCCAAAGTTGCGGCTTAGCTTGACGAGACGGATGCTCGATTTCCTTTTAATGAAAGTCCTAACAAATTCGGCACTGCCATCCTCGCTACCATCGTCCACAACCACGATCTCCGAGCGAATATCGAGGCTCGCAAGGATCGGCAATACATGCTCAAAGAATAGGGGAAGCATCGAACGCTCATTGAACACCGGAACCACCAGGGAAAGCAGCTCTGATTCATTCGGCGCACGGGAAGTCTCAAGAGGTTTGTTCATGAAACACCAGCCTTTGGTAGACAACATAGTTAAATACAGCGACAGCCGCAGTGGTTAGAAGCTGAGCAGGCACAACAGAGATTTCAAACAGTTGATGCAGGACTAAAAAGATCAGAACGTTCAGGAGAGCTGCGAGTGAACAGGAAAAGGCATATCGCCAGATGGCCTGGATGTGTGGGCGTGCGTTTGGAAAGGCCAAAGTTCGCTGCAACCAGTAGTTGGTAACCGCTCCTACAACGCTTCCAGAAAAGGTGGCTGCTACGGGGGCCATGCCAAGCAGAACCAGGCCGGACATGGCCGCCCAATGGAAAAGGGTTGCCATTCCTCCGGCGGCAATAAATCCACTTATTCTTTTAAAGGGAACCTTCTTCATCCTGGCCGACACACCCGTGGCTATAACCATCGTGCCCGATGTTTCAACAACAATTCCGGAAATGGTGAACATTGACTCTTCAGAAACATCGGGCACCAGAATCACAGTCACAGCCTTCTTTCTAGGAGCAAAGTTCAACAGCAAGACCCTCGTCTCCGTTAAAACGGGCGGAATTACACTTCCATGCATGTAACCGCAACTATGCATTTCCGCCTCACATCTACCGCTGAATATCACCCACCTTGGCTCTTGAAAAGCGACCGAACAGAACCGGCAAAACAAAGAGTGTCAGGAAAGTTGCAGTCACGAGACCACCAACAATCACGCTGGCCAGTGGCTTCTGGATTTCCGCTCCCACGCCCGTCGACAACAGCATCGGTATCAAGCCGAGCGCCGAGGTTATTGCTGTCATCAAGACAGGACGTAAACGGGAGACGGCACCTTCAAACACCGCGGTATCCACGTTCAACCCATCCTGTATTCGCTGATTGATGCTTTCGACCATAACGACCCCGTTAAGCACCGCCACACCAAACAGTGTGATAAATCCAACGGAACTGGGCACTGAAAGATACTGGCCGGAGACCCAGAGCGAAAAGACACCACCAATTACGGCAAGCGGCACGTTGACCAGAATCAACAGCGCTTGACCAACCGAACTGAAAGCGAAGTAGAGCAACAGCGCAATCAGGCCCAGAGATACAGGTACCACAATGGTCAATCGTTTCTGAGCTCGCTGCTGGTTTTCGAACTGACCACCAATATCCACCGAATAGCCGGGGGGAAGGTTCACTTCTGACGCGATGGTATCCTGAATATCGGCAACCACACTGCCCATGTCACGACCCTGCACATTGGACTGAATGACCACACGGCGCTGAACGTCGTCGCGGCGCACCTGGGGCGGGCCAGACTCAATAGACACATCGGCCACATCACCGAGTCTCACCCAGGCTCCGGAAGGCGCCTGCAACCTGAGATCAGCAATGGCATCCCGGTCTTCCCGGAAACGTTTGGCCAGGCGCACATAGATATCGTACCGCTCATTTCCGTTGATGATCTGGCCCGCGGCGGCACCACCCAGTCCGTCCCGGACGACACTCATCACATCAGACACGGCGAGTCCGTACCGGGAAAGTGCCTGACGGTCTGGCTGAACCACCAACTGCGCTTCACCGGCAATCTGCTCCATGGCCACATCCCGGGTCCCCTGAACAGTTTGGACCGCCGCTTCAATCTGCTGGCCTTTCTCCGCCAGTACGTCGAGATCCGGGCCAAAGAGTTTGATGGCCAACTGCGCACGAACACCTGACAACAATTCATCAACCCGAGTCGCGATAGGCTGAGAAAAGTTAAACAGTAGTCCCGGGTGCTGTTCGAGCTTCTCCTCAAACAGAGCCTGCAATTCATAGCGATTACTGGCGCTGGTCCACTCCGAAGTTGGTTTTAAGCCAATATAGACCTCTATGTTGTTAACTGGCTCCGGGTCGCCGCCTATTTCTGCTCGGCCAGCCCTGGACAGAGCGTAAGTCACCTCTGGAAACTCCATCAGCATGGCCTCCAGTTTCGGCGCCACTTCAAGCGCCGTATCGAGGCTTGATGAAGGGGCCAGGGTCACCCGGAGGTTAATCGTGCCCTCTTCCAGTTCAGGCACGAACTCCGTGCCCAGTCGTGGAACAATCAGCGCCGCCAGTACAACAAGAACCGCCGCCGCGCCAACAACCACGCGGCTATGCTTCAGTGACCAGGCAAGCCCCATGCGATAGAGCTTTTCCAGGGGTTTTAGAATGAAGCTTTCCCGCTCCCGGATACCCTTACGGAACATGTATGACGCCAGCGCGGGTACAACCACCAGAGCGACGATCACCGCCGACACGATAGCCAGCATGATGCTGATTGCCATTGGCTGGAACAGCTTGGCTTCCACACCTTCGAAGCTGAACAGAGGCATGAAAACGACCAGGATAATCGCCGTCGCGAAAAAAATCGGCCGTGCCACTTCCCGGCCGGCTTCCTGGAGACGAAGGGCAATGCCATGATCATCGTGTGACGCGTCCAATGGATCGGGGTCATCTCCAGCCAACTCATCCCGATGGGCGTCATGCTCGCCATCAGGATGGGTCAGATGTTTGAACATGTTCTCGACCATAACAACAGAGCCGTCTACCAGCATGCCAATTGCCACAGCAATACCGCCAAGAGACATCAGGTTGGCCGAGAGGCCGAACCAGGCCATGATCATCAGCGCAATTCCGATGGAAATCGGTATTGAAAGCAGCACCAGCGTTGTTGCCCGCAGATTCATCAGGAACAGGGCAAGCACGATCGCAATAAACACAAAAGCCAACAGAAGCGCATTGGTCACCGTCTCTACGGCCTTGGTCACCAGATCCGCCTGGTTGTAATAGGGCTCAAAACGAACCCCACTCGGAAGCGCCTGATTTATGCGATCAATGCGGGCCTCGATGCCGTCGATGGTGGCTTTTGTGTTGGCCCCCATTCGTTTGAGTACAATGCCAGAAACCACTTCACCCAGTTGTTCAACCTGACCGGCTTCATCCTTCCGGGTCATGGTTACCGCACCCTGGCGAATTTCAGTGCCCAGCGCTACCTCGGCGACATCGTTCACTGTCACTGTAATGCCATCACTGGTTTTAACGGGCACCTGACGGATCTGCTCGAGCCCCTGCTCGCCATTACCCAGCCAGCCCATACCGCGAATAACCAACTGCTCCTGCCCGCGGCCCATATACCAGCCCCCAACATTGGAGTTGTTGTTCTCCAGGGCTTCCATGACATCGTTCTGTGATAAGTCATAGGACAGCATTCGCGCCGGGTTCAGGTTAACCTGGTACTGGCGGACCTCTCCGCCAAACGACAGGATTTCCGTAACCCCTTCAGCCGGTATCAGCAACAGTTTGACCAGCCAGTCGTGCAAGCTGCGCAATTCCATTGCGTCGTACCCCGAATCCGGGTCCGCTATCAGCAAGTACTGGTAGACCTGGCCAAGACCGGACGTATTCGGCCCCATTTCAGGCACCCCGACCCCGTCCGGAATCAGCTCCCGCGCGGCCTGCAACCGCTCGAAAACCAGTTGGCGCGCGAAATAGATATCCGTGCCCTCTTTAAAGACCACGGTGACACCAGACAACCCGGTTTTGGAGATGGACCGAACCTCCTCAACATCCGGCAACGCATACATCACCGCTTCAATGGGATAGGTGATCAGCTGCTCGACTTCCTCAGCCGCAAGTCCGGGCGCCTCTGTATTAACAGCGACCTGGACGTTTGTAACGTCGGGGAAAGCATCAAGATTCAGTTTTGGTATCTGAAACGCGGCCGTGGCGATAAGCACTGCAAGCGCAATAAGAACCAACAGGCGGTTCTGAACCGCCAAGTCGACAACTCGGTTGAACATAATGACTCCCGGAATCAGTGGTTGTGCGGATCAAAGCCGCCTTTGGCAATCTCAGAGGCCACAAAAAATGCGCCCCGCAAAACGACTCGTTGGCCCGCAGCCAGGCCGGAAACCTCACGGAGCCCGCCAATTGAGCGGCCCAGTTCCACTTCCACGGGTTCATACTCGCCTTCGGCCTCTTCCACATAGACCGTCCAGTCGCCGTCCGCGCCACGCATCAATGCAGTCTCCGGCACGGCAAGCACCGGCTCGCTGGTCTTAAAACGAAAATACACATCTGCGAACATTCCTGGATGAAAACGATCTTCAGGATTGTCCAGCTCCAGCCTGACAATCCGCGTGCGGGTCACAGGATCAATGGTGTGGGCTTCCTGGGACACCGTTGCCACGCCCACACGACCCGCTGCCCTGACTTCGGCTTCCGCGCCCTTCTCTAGAACAATGTCGGAGCTTGCTGGCAGATGGGCTTCTACCCAAAGCTCACTCTCATCAGCAAGAGTCACCAGCGGCTGGCCAGCCTCAACTCTTTGTCCTTGCTCAAACTCATCGGTCAGTACTGCACCATCCACGCGAGCCCTGAGCATGTATTCACCGAGACTATCCACCCCGCTGGCCTTCAACGCACCAATGTCATCATCGTTCAGCCCGTAAGCAAGCAGAGTCGCCCTTGCTGCTTCAATGTTGGCTTTCGCTGTATTGAACCGCTGATCGCCAACCACGGAACGACCCAGCCCGCTGATTCGCTTCCATTCAGGAAAAGCTTTCCTGTAATCCGCCTGCGCCTGTGCCACCGTCTCACTGAACAGGGTTACCAGCGGCTGGCCCTTGGTTACGTGCTCACCCAGTTCCACGTGACGCCGCAGCACCACTGAGGCAACCCGGGGGGACACGTGATAGCTGGTATAGCCGTTGGTCAGCAGCTCACCGGGAGCGTAGATTTCATAGTCAACGTGCTTGCTTTCGAGGGTTGCTACTTCAATGCCGGCGAGCTCTTTCTGTTTGGCATTGATGCTTGCGGTGGCCGCTTCTTCATGGCCACCGTTCTCGTCTTCGTGGCCGTGCCCCCCTTCCTCTTCATGATCACCTTCCTCCTCATGCTCACCTTCCTCCTCATGCTCACCTTCTTCACCATGATCTTCCTTATACTCGCCCTCCTCACCGGTGACTTCCTGATGATCGTCGCCACTGGCAGCATGATCATGACCGGCTTCCTGATGAGCATCTTCCTCTGCCTGTACAAAAGAAAGTGGGGCTGTAAGCAACGTCAATGCGAATACAGAAATCAGAGTTTTTTTCATAATGAATATCCAGTTTCCAGACTATTTTTGGAAGGGGGTGATCAGTTCGCCAGACTGACTCAAGAGCTCAATCAGACCCAGCTGCGCCTGCTTTTCCAGTTCAATACCGGTTTTCAGGCTCTCCGCGCGCTGGCCCAGCGCCTGGAGATACTCAGAGGTGGAGAGGTCGCCGACCTGCCACTGCTTCTCAAGCAAATCAGCACTTCGCTGTACACGCCCCTGGGAGAGTTCTGTCCATCGGCTGAGTTGGGTGTCGTATCGCTTCCAGGCAGCTCGGGCGCCCGCCAGACCATACTGCTGCTTCCGATAAAGTGCCTGAAACCGAGCTTCGGCCTCTAATGATCGTCGGTTGGCAGCCTGGACTTCGGCACGGTAGTTATTACGGACATTCAGAGGGATCGAGAACGTCAGGCCAACCAGGCTCTCACCGCCATCACGCCCTCCGCTCAGCCCGACCGTGGGAGATGCCGTCGCTCTGCGACTGACCACCTCGGCTTCGCTCCGCAGCACCTGCCACCTCGCGCGGGCAGCAGCAATTGACGGATGATCCAGCAAATTGTCGTTATCGACCCTGGAAGCAAGAGCCGGCCAAATGTGCCCGGGGATCCCCCCATCCTGAGGCCGCCAATCCGGCAGAAGCTCTCTGACCCGGGCTTGCGCCTGATCAACCGCAGCCTTTGCCTGGGCGAGTTCACTGAGCTGCTGAGAAAGGCTTAAAAAAAGCAACTCTGCATCGGTACTCCCCAGGTCGCCCGCCTGCTGGCGTTGCTCAACCTGCTCCAGCAAGGCATCCAGACGGTGTTGCTGGGATTCCGCAATTTCTTCGGCACGCGTCGCCGCGCGCCACTCGACAAGCGCAAACAGCGACTCGGACGTTTGTGCCAAAACCGCCTCGTTCAAATCAGCTTCAGCGGAAAGCCTGATCAGCTTTGCCTTGTCCTTTAGCGCACCCTGTTGATCAGACCAATCGATCGTTTGTGATAGCCCTGCCTCAAAGTTGTTTTCACTGCCCGTTCTGTCTGCTCCAACAGACAGCTCCGGGTTATACAGCGGTTGTTCGCTTGCCTCAGCATCCGCATCCCGGGCTGCCGCCTGCTCTGTCGCCGCCATGACATCCGGATGCTTGCTTATCTGGCCAGTGAGCCAATTTGTCCAATTCACAGTCTCCGCTTGACCGAACAGAGGAATAGACAATAGTACTGAACACAGCAACGCCCTGGGCGAGTGCTTGCTTGCCTTCATCGACTTTCTCCCGAAGGGGTTGTTAGCCACAATTCATGGGGGCGAGACGCCCATGACAAGGTAGGTGGAGATAGTAAGTGAAAAGGTTGAAATGAACTTGAATTTGGAAGGCATTAGCTCAGGGAACTTGAAAGTGCTCCTCAATAAGGGCGGGGAGAAGCGGCATCGCGACTCATGGCCACGATGCCGCCATCCAATCTAGGAAAAGCGCTGGTTTGATGCCGGTTGAAGTGCGCTCTCGTCGGTCGCACCATCGTCGATACGAACAGCCCGAACCAGGCGGGATACAAGCACCTTGCCGTCACCCGGGTGCCCTTCCTGGGTTCTGCCCGTTCTGACAATGAGTTCCACAACTTCACCAGCGACATCATCGGTCGCTACGTCTATTTCCAGCTTGACCATCTTCACTTTCTCCAGAGGCGACTCATCGCCGACCAGATGACCAAATTCGCCGAGAGACACGACAGCAATACTTGCCACCCCCTTAACTTTGGCCAGAGCATCAACCACATGCTCTGCCATCACTTCTCTGACATACGCTTTTATTTCATACATAAACCGTCTCCTGACTATCAGACTGAAACGTCACGACGTTCAGATGCAAACCACTGGTACACACTGGGCAACACCACCAGCGTCAGCAGCGTTGAAGTGATCAGACCGCCAACCACAACCGTTGCCAGTGGCCGTTGGACATTAGCTCGGATTTCTCATGAGGGGATAAAAGAAAGCGGCTGAAAGTGCTATAGTTTCAGGACCTTACACCGTTCACCAAGCACCAACAGCCGCTATCCAAAATGGTACCTGAAAAACTGACCTTCTCGCCACTGTCTCGCCGTCAAATTGAAGCCGATTTCTCCGGTGGTCATATCACCTCCGATGCCGGCCTGCTTTTGCTTCGCGAAGTCGACAACCAACACCAGCTCACTCAGCGCCTGGCTACGGTGCTGGACGATGCCCGTAATCCGGTACTGGTTCGCCACAAGCTTCAAACCATGATCCGGCAACGGGTCTTTGGCGTAGCCGCCGGATACGAAGATCTGAACGATCACGAAACGTTACGCGCTGACCAGGCACTTCAGACCGCGACTGGCGAAGCGGCCATTCTAGCGGGCAAATCAACACTGTGCCGAATGGAGCAGCGCGTGGACCGGCAGGCCGTGGTCAAGGCCCACGAACTGATGTGGCATCACTTCATTGAGCAGCACGACGCCCCACCCAAGGAAATCGTGCTGGACTTCGATGGCACCGACGTTCCGGTGCATGGCGACCAGCCCGGCAAGTTCTTTAACGCCTACTACGATCACCATTGTTACTTCCCGCTGTACGTGTTCTGCGGTCGCCATCTGCTGGTGAGCTACCTGCGCACCAGCAACCGAAGCGACAGCCGCCACAGCTGGGCCATTCTGGCCCTGCTGGTTGAAGTTCATCCGGCAGTACTGGCCGGATACCCGCATCGTGTTCCGGGGTGACAGCGGCTTTTACCGTCCCCGATTGCTGAGCTGGTGCGACCGGAACAACGTGGACTATCTGGTCGGCATCAGCAAGAACAGCCGGCTGCTCAAGGAGGTAGACGTACCCTCGATGCTGGTTCGCAAGGCTCACAACGAACTGGGTGAAAAAGTCTCCGCCACCTACCGGTTCCAGTACCAGGCCCGAACCTGGAAACACCCCCGCTGGGTGATCGCGCGTCTGGAGGAAGGCGAACTGGGTGCCAACCCCAGGTTCATTATCAGTTCCCGTTACGACGACGGCGTTAAACTCTACTACGAGCAATACTGTGCCCGGGGTGACATGGAAAACCGGATCAAGGATCAGCAGTTGTGTCTGTTCGCAGATCGCACCTCCAGCACGCGGTGGTGGACCAATCAGTGGCGGTTGCTCCTGTCGGGCTTTGCCTACACGCTGTTCGAGCGATTACGGGCCCACTTGAAGAAGACGCCCTTCGAGAGAATGAGCGCCAGTAACCTGCGGCTGAAGCTGATCAAGGTGGGCGCGGTCATCATTCGCAACACTCGGCGCATACGGGTGTTGATGAGCGATGCCTATCCTTACAAAGACGAACTCTCTGACCTGGTGCGTCAACTGGTTCCGGGATAGAAGCCCGGGCTCCCCCGGCCCGACTCAATGGGGGAAAGGGGGCCGTGTGTCCGGACAACAGGAATTGATCGATTATTGATCAGTCACGGCCGCCAATGAGCGGTAATGGCGGTAACCCGCACAGTCTGCGAGACTTGCTGGGGACCTATGAGAAATCCGGGCTAGAGTATCCAACTCCGTTTTGACCCTGAGCATTTCACTTTGCGAGCCGATGCCATAGTCAAGCCTCTGTTCCGTTACGGTGGCCAGTTGCTCGACCAAAGCGCGTGTCTCATGATGGAGATTGATCGCTTCATTGGTATACCACCAATATGCATACGCCTCCTTAACGCGAGCTGTCAGCTGCCTTATTAGCCACTGAGTCTCCTGCTGGGCGGCAAGCATTCCGGCCTCCGCTGCCTTGCGAGACGCCGACAGATGATCCGGCCAGGGCAGCTGCTGGCTTACCTCAAAGCGATGCCCAACTGTATTAGGTCCCTCTAGAGTTTCAGGCGCAATGCCATACTTGATGACCGGGTCGGCCCAAGTATCTGAGCCCTCCACTTTGGCTTCTGACATTTCGGCGACAGATCTTTGCGCGCCCAGAGTCGCGTTATTGGTCAGAGCCTCTTGAACCCAATCGTCAACGACCTCAATAGGTTCGGCGTTTATCGGCAAGGCCATTGTGATCAGCAGGATCAGAACGGTTTGGATGCCAATGGGTCTAATCATCGGAATGTTCCTTTTTTGGCGATTTTTTTCAGCCGTGCGCGCTGCCAGAGATAGAAAATCACCGGAATCAGCAGCAGGGTCAGGATCAACGTGGTGACCATGCCACCGATCATCGGGCCGGCGATGCGTTGCATGACTTCTGAGCCGGTGCCACTGCCCAGCATGATGGGCACCAGGCCAGCTACAATGGCCGCGAAGGTCATCATGATCGGACGCACCCGTTGCGCAGCACCGTCACTGATCGCCTTGCGCAGGGCATCTGCCGACAGCTGGCCTGATTGATGATCCACGGTTTCCAAAGCGTTATGCAGAGACTGGTTCAGGTACACCAGCATCAGGACTCCGATCTCCACCGCCACCCCGGCCAGGGCAATAAAACCGACGGCCACGGCCACGGAGAGGTTGTAACCCAGCAGATACATCAGCCAGATGCCACCGATCATGCCGAATGGCAGGGTGCCGAGAATAATGCCCACCTCGGTCAGGTTGCGGAAGTTCAGGTACAGCAGAATGATGATGGCCAGGGTCAGCGGCACCACCAGCGTCAGGCGTTCCTTGGCCCGCTGCATATACTCATATTGGCCAGACCAAGTCAGGGAGTAGCCAGCAGGTAGATCCACCTGTTCTTGCACCACGGACTGCGCCTCCCTTACCCAACTGCCCAGATCCCGGCCCTCGATATCCACCAGAGTCCAGCCATTGATACGGGCGTTTTCCGACTTGATCATGGGCGGCCCCTGGTCGATCC
This sequence comes from Marinobacter sp. LM1, assembly GCF_042763285.1. Classification (NCBI taxonomy): domain Bacteria; kingdom Pseudomonadati; phylum Pseudomonadota; class Gammaproteobacteria; order Pseudomonadales; family Marinobacteraceae; genus Marinobacter; species Marinobacter sp. LM1. The sequence continues at coordinate 3,217,881 of NZ_CP114373.1, read as the reverse complement.
GGATATCCGCCACATCGGCCAACGCGATACGCTGGCCATTGGGTGTCACCATCGGCAGCAGGCGCATCTGCTCCACCGAATCCCGGTAACCCTGGGGATAGCGCAGATTGATGGGATAGCGCTCCAGACCCTCCACCGTGTTGGCCACGTTCATGCCGCCAATCGCGGTACGTACGACCGATTGAATGTCTGCGATATTCAGCCCGAAACGAGCGGCAGCCTCGCGCTGTATATCCACCTTGATGTAGCGTCCGCCGGCCACCCGCTCGGAAAACGCAGAGGCTGTGCCGGGTATGTCAGTCAACACCCGCTCGAGCTCTTCCCCTATACCCTGGATCACCGCCAGGTCAGGACCGGCCACCTTGATGCCGACTGGGGTCTTGATGCCCGTGGAGAGCATGTCGATGCGGGTTTTGATCGGCATGACCCAGGCGTTAGTAAGGCCCGGAAGTCTGACGGTCCTGTCCAGTTCCCGGCGCAGAGATTCCGGCGTCATGCCGGGTCGCCACTGGTCCCGTGGTTTGAACTGGATAAAGGTCTCAATCATGGTCAGCGGGGCAGGATCGGTGGCCGTATCGGCGCGGCCAATTTTTCCGAACACGGTCTCCACTTCCGGAATACTGGCAATCAGCTTGTCGGTCTGTTGCAGAATCTGTCGGGCCTTGCCAATGGAGATACCAGGATAGGTGGTGGGCATGTACATCAGATCCCCCTCGTCCAGAGGCGGCATGAATTCACTGCCCAGCTTGTTGGCCGGCCAGAAGCCGATGATCAGCACCACCAGGCCTCCGGCAAGCATCAATGCCGGCCGTCGCAAAGCCCAGCCGATAATCGGTCGGTACAGGGCGATCAGCAGTCGGTTGATGGGATTGCGATGTTCTGGCAATACCTTGCCACGGATGAAATAGCCCATCAGCACTGGAACGAGAGTGATGGCCAGCCCGGCTGCCGCCGCCATGGCGTAGGTTTTGGTGAACGCCAGGGGGGCGAAGAGCTTGCCCTCCTGAGCCTCCAGGGTGAAGACCGGCAGAAAGCTCACGGTGATGATCATCAGTGAGAAAAACAGCGCGGGCCCCACCTCACCCGCGGCCCGCGACATCACGGCCCATCGGTTTTCCGGTGTCAGCGGGGTTCGCTCCATGTGTTTATGGACGTTCTCCACCATCACGATGGCCCCGTCCACCATGGCGCCGATGGCAATGGCAATACCCCCGAGGGACATGATATTGGCGTTGATGCCCTGGGCGTGCATCACCACGAACGCCGCAAGGATACCTACGGGCAGACTGACGATGACCACCAGCGACGACCGTAGATGGAACAGGAATACTGCGCAAATAAGGACGACCACCAGGAACTCTTTCAATAACTTGCCATACAGGTTGTCCACGGCGTTATTAATGAGTGTGGAGCGATCGTAGGTAGGAACCACTTCTACACCATCGGGGAGGCTGGTTTTGATGTCCTCCAAGCGTTGCTTGACCCCTTCGATGGTTTTCAAGGCGTTCTCACCGAAACGCATCACCACAATGCCTCCGGCCACTTCCCCTTCCCCATTCAGTTCGGCGATACCGCGACGGACCTGTGGGCCAAGCTGCACATCGGTCACGTCTTTCAGTAACAGGGGCTTGCCGTTGTCGTTGACCCCCAGGGGGACCTGTCGCAGATCGTCTTCGTTCTGCAGGTAGCCGGTGACCCGTACCATGTATTCCGCCTCGGCCATCTCCACCACCGAGGCGCCGGTTTCCTGGTTGGCGCTGTTGATGGCGGAATGGATGCGCTGCAGGGTAATGTCGTGGGCCCGCAGTCTGTCCGGGTTCACCACGACCTGATACTGTTTCACCATGCCGCCAACGCTGGCGACCTCGGATACACCGGGCACGGTTTGCAGTTCAAACTTCAGGAACCAGTCCTGAATAGCCCGCAGTTCCGACAGGTCATGCTGACCGGTGCGGTCCACCAGGGCGTAGGAGTATACCCAGCCAACGCCGGTTGCATCCGGCCCCAGCTCTGGTTTGGCGGCATCGGGCAATTGCCCGGCCACCTGGCTCAGGTACTCCAGTACCCGGGAGCGGGCCCAGTACAGATCGGTGTTGTCATCGAAAATGACATAGACAAAGGAATCACCAAAAAAGGGGTATCCGGATTTTTTGGTTGATTGGCTCATATCATGATGACGGAACCAACCATCAGCTCAGCGGATTACCTGGTTGATGACGACTCTTCTTCACGGCCCCTGCAAGTTTGCAGCAACGCCCAGGTTCGCATGCCGAGATACGCAGTGAGGCTTCGCGATCAACACACCATGCATTCACAATGTCACTGCAAGGTCCGGCATGTCTCTGCTCAGTCCTTACGGCCTGAGCTAGCCCTATACAGCTGTTGTTTGCTCTCCTCGCTGATCCCCGTCAGGATGCCGCAGGCATTGATCTCCCGACCCTCGTTGCAACTCGCCCTCAGTGAAACGAGTTGTTGCTCAAGCGCTTGCAGAGCAGTTATCTGCGACCGCACATGAGAGATGTGGTCATCGAGCATGGCGTTGACGGCGGTACAAGGCTGGCGAGGGTCGTCCTGATAGCTCTGTAGCTCGCGAATCTCTGTCAGTGACAGGTCCAGAATTCGGCAGCGGCGGATAAAGGCAAGCCACTCGCCATGCTTCTCGGTATAGACACGGTAACCATTCTCCTGCCGTTCTGGCGGCGGCAACAGGCCCTGCTGCTCATAGAAGCGGATCGTCTGCGTGTCGATACCCGCTATCTGGGCTAACTGACCAATGCGCATCAGGCTTACTCCTCAACGGATCATCTGTCCCATTGACCTTATAGTAGCTATATAGTTTTTAATACTAGCAATCTATGTTGGTTAACTGGAGCCGTATCGTGAGTAAAGCCTGTGGTGGCCCATGTAGCTGCGATGCAACGCCTGCAGCGGATACCGATATGCCGGTCTCCTCCGAAGCGTCAGGGGAATGGGTCAGCGTGTATGCTGTGCCGAAGATGGATTGTCCCTCAGAAGAACGGATGATCCGCTTGGCGCTGAACGGCTTTGATGAGATTCGAACGCTGTCCTTCGACTTGTCGAACCGCCGATTGGAGGTCGTGCATGACGGCGAGGCTGAGCCCATTACCGCGAAACTGGCGACCTTGGGGCTAGGCGCCTCTCTTCAGGAAACCGTCATTGCCGACCCAGAGACGATCAAGGCCGCTGAGAGCTCGGCGGTCTCTGCTACGCAGGAGTCAGGCACTCTGCGCGTGTTGCTCGGTATCAATGCGATCATGTTCGTGGTGGAAATGACTGCTGGCCTGATCGCCCAGTCTACCGGCCTGATCGCTGATTCCCTGGATATGTTTGCCGATGCAGCCGTCTATGGCCTGGCTCTCTATGCCGTAGGGCGCAGTGCGAAAATGCAGGTACGTGCCGCGCATCTGGCAGGGGTACTGCAACTGATTTTGGCTATCGGCGTACTCGTCGAGGTGGTGCGACGCTTTGTTTTCGGTAGTGAGCCTGAATCGCTGATGATGATGGCGATCGCCTTCGTCGCGTTGATCGCCAATACCGGTTGCCTGCTGTTGATATCCAAGCACCGCGAAGGCGGCGCGCATATGAAGGCAAGCTGGATATTCTCGGCCAATGATGTGGTTATCAATCTGGGAGTTATCCTTGCGGGGCTTCTTGTTGCCTGGACCGGTTCAAACTATCCGGATCTGGTTATTGGCGGCGTTGTGGGAGGCATTGTATTCATTGGTGCCAAGCGCATCCTTGCACTAAAAGGATAATTCGATGTCTGAACACCGTGCTAGTTTTTCTACGTTTATCTTTCTCGGCTTTTCCACACTGGTAGCGCTGGCCGACCAGCTTATTAAATGGCTCGTCCAGCAATCCATGGCTTACGGGCAATCGGTTGAGATCACTCCTTTCTTTAATTGGGTGCACGTATGGAATAAAGGCACTGCCTTTAGTCTCTTCGCCGATGGCGGGGGCTGGCAGCGATATTTTTTTATTGCGATAGCCGTTGTCGTCTCGGCTGTTCTGGTCAAATTGATGCGGGACAGCCATAAGCGAACAGAAGCCCTGGCCTATGCGATGGTACTTGGCGGTGCATTCGGAAATGTCATCGACCGAGTTTTCCGAGGCTACGTTGTCGATTACCTGGATTTCCATTGGCAATCTTGGCATTGGCCGGCGTTCAACCTTGCCGACGTGTTCATCCTCCTGAGCGTGGCCATGATTTTGGTCACGGGCTTCACAGCCGAGAAAGGTGCCGGGAATAACATGGAAAATCGCCAGAATGGCTAGTTTTCGCGCGGTCGCAACACTCGCTAAGCCCTCTGAGCCAGGCTTAGCGAGTGTTGCGACTACGTTTAATTGAACAGCAACGACCAAGGAGAAAACAATGGGCCACGAGCATGCTCACATGTCACCGGATACTAAGGATAAGAGAGTTGCAGTAGCTATCTGGGCGAACGGTATCCTAACCTTGGCTCAGATCGCTGGAGGGATCTTCGCTGGCAGCTTGGCGCTGATAGCCGACGCTATACACAACTTTTCGGATATGGCGTCACTATTTATCGCATTTGCGGCGCGGAAGATTGCACGCCGCCCGGCCGACTCGAAGATGACCTTTGGCTACGGGAGAATTGAGGTTGTTGCGGCACTCATAAATTACACCACTTTGATAATGATCGGGGCATATTTGATCTACGAAGGTGGCATGCGATTCATAGATCCCCCGGAAATCAAGGGGTGGTGGGTAGTTTGGCTTGGCATTATCGCATTGGTAGTGGATGGTTTGACCGCGCTGCTTACTTACTCCATGCAAAAGGACAGCGTCAACATCCGTGCGCTGTTTCTACACAACTTGTCTGATGCGTTTGCGTCAATTGCAGTCGTTGTAGGCGGCGCCCTGATTCTCCTGTACGACATGCGTTGGGTTGATCCCGCGATCACAATTGGTATCGCAAGCTATATTCTCTACCTGGGTCTAACGGAAATCGGCGGAACCATCCGGACACTCATGCTGGGTAGTCCATTGGATATCGACACAGATTCTGTCATCGAGGCTTTATCAAACGTAGAAGGCGTTTTAGACCTTCACCACGTACATTTCTGGCAGATGGGTGAGCATGATGCCTCCCTCGACGCCCATGTGGTGGTCGAAATAAGTGCCTGGAATGAACTTGAAAAAGTCAAGGGTGGGATAAAACGAACTTTGGAAAACGAGTTCGGCATCACTCATTCAACATTGGAGTTTGAACATCCTGATCACAGTCACAAAGATGCCCATACTTATGGCCATGGCTAGCAGGGCTGCTGAAAAGGGTACCGTGTGGCAGATATGCTGCGAATGGCCGACATTCCACTCGGTTACGAGCACGCCATGCGAGACGTAATTGAACGCCACCAGGTCTGGGCCTACCTCATCGCTGTTGTTTTCGGACTGTCTGTGGATTGGACATCGTCCCTCGGTGACAGTGTGCCGGATTACTTAATCTGGGGGTTGCTCGGAGTTCTGCTCTACGCCACATTTACTCAAACACCGTTGACCCACCTGTCTGATATGTTCCGGGACCGTCGGTTCATGGGTGCCTTGCTCACCGGAAATTTTCTGGTCATGCCGGCGATCACTGCCTTGCTGATATTGGCGCTGCCGGACAATGACGCGCTGAAGTTGGGAGTGCTTCTGGTATTGCTGATGCCCTGTACCGACTGGTTTGTCACCTTCACTCACCTAGGCAAGGGGGACAGCACCCGAGCCATTGCGGCAACACCGGTTCTGCTGATTGCTCAACTGGGTCTTCTTCCACTTTACCTCTGGCTTTTCATGGGTAATCAGTTCGACGTGAATCTTGAGCTTGGGCGGCACCTCCTGCCGGCCTTTGGCGGGCTGATTATTGTCCCGCTTATCCTGGCATTTCTGACTGAAAAATGGGCCGAAAACTCCAGAAAAGCCATCGGGTTCATTCGCTTCATGGGTCTGATGCCGGTCCCTCTGCTGACAGTCGTACTGTTCATCATCTCAATGACACAGGTCAGCCAGATCGACAGTACCGGCTCACTTATCTGGCCCTTGATGATTCTGTTTCCGGCCTATCTTCTAGCTGCGGCTCTGGTTGGAAAGGCTCTGCGCCGGGTCTTTCGATTACCGGTAGAAACCGGTCGCACCGTCATCTTCAGCCTAGGAACACGCAACTCCTTCGTGGTTTTACCTTTGGCACTGTCAATGCCAGAGGCCTGGGCTGTGGCCGTCGTGGTGATTGTCGTCCAGTCTTTGTTGGAACTGTTTGGAATGATGCTTTATCTGCGGTGGGTGCCTAGTCGGCTGCTACCGGACACCTGAATAATCTGAAACCCGTAAACTCATTTAAAATAGGAAGATCTCCCGTGCAAACCCGAACCCTGGTCATCAGTCTCCTTCTTTTTTGTCTGGTTGTCTTTGCTGGTGCTTTTGTTATTTACGATCGCTCCCAGGGCACTAATGAACCCGCCGTTGTTGAAAAAACGCCACTGGTGAGGGATTACTCTCCCGTTATTGGCCCTGAGGACGCGCCGGTAACCATTGTCGAGTTCTTCGACCCATCCTGCGAAGGTTGTCGCGCCATGCATCCCTATGTGAAACAGATTCAGGCTGCCTACCCGGACAACGTGCGTCTGGTACTGCGCTACGTATTGTTTCACAAAGGCTCGGAAGAGGCCGTCAGAATCCTGGAAACCGCCCGTGAACAGGGGGTCTATGAGCCGGTACTGGACGCTGTTATGGAAGCACAACCGAAATGGCACGATGATCCAAAGGTCGCCGCAGCATGGGATGCGGCGGAGTCAGCCGGACTTGATGTCGAAGCCGCTCGGGCCGGTATGAACTCACCCGAGATTGACGGCATTATTCAACAGGATGCTGCGGACGTTAAGGCGGTTGGAATTTCCGGAACCCCAACATTCTACGTTAACGGAGACACCTTGAGCCGCCTGGGGCCTCAGGAACTGTACGACCTGGTGACATCCAAGGTAGGGTCACTGAAATAACAACAAAACAACCGGCAACGCTATGTCACTGCTTGACTACCTTTTACCCTACGATTTCTCGCCGCTGACCATACTCAGCTACATGCTCGTGATGGGATTCTATGGCGTCGGGCTAATTCGGATGCCGGAACAGGACCGGCCAGGCTCACTGCGGATCTTTGCGTTCACCCTGGGGGTACTGATCTGTTATGCGGTGATGCAGACCCGCTTCGATTACTACGCACAATACATGTTCTTCGTCCATCGGGGTCAGCACCTGATTCTTCATCATATCGGTCCGATCCTGATCGCCCTGTCCAACCCTTTACCGGTCATGCGGTTCTGGTTCGCAAAAATCAGCCCGGGCTGGAGGCATACATTGAGGCCTCTGGGCTGGGTCTATAACGTTCTGCAACAGCCTTTTATCGCCCTTTTCCTGTTTGTCGGGCTTATCTATTTCTGGCTGTGGCCATCAATCCATTTTGACGCCATGCTCAGCCGGGATCTGTATTGGGTCATGAACTGGAGCATGTTGCTGGATGGCCTGCTGTTCTGGTGGTTGATCTTTGATCCAAGACCGCCGGCGATCACCTCATCGCTGGGGTATGGCAGACGCATGTTGGTTCTGGCCGCCGCAGGTGTGCTTCAGATGTTTCTTGGGGCGTGGATCGTGTTTTCACGTGACATGGTCTATGACGTTTACGAAGTCTGTGGCAGGGCCTGGCCGCTGGACCCGGAAGTCGACCAGCTACTGGGAGGCATGCTGACCTATATTCCTCCGGCCATGATGAGCATTCTTGGCATTCTTCTGATGCTCCGGCGAGCCATGCATCAGGACGGAAAATATACCAACCAATCCAAACAACTTGAGGAAACAGCGTCATGAGAACTCGCTTCTGGCGACAGCGCACCAACATCATATCGGCGACCTTAACGCTGATAGCATCCCTATTGCTGACTGGTTGCTTTGGCAATGACGAGGAAGACTGGAACGGTAAAAACATCAGTGGCTTGATGCCTGAGCTGGAATTCGACCTGATCAATAGCCAGGGCAAGTCTGTATCTGGCGATGATTACAGTGGCCGCGTGAGAATGCTGTTTTTCGGGTTCACCTCGTGCCCCGATGTTTGCCCGACCGCCCTGCAAAAACTCAATCAGGCAACCAGTGGCCTGGACCCCGCGCTTCAGGATGAAGTACTCACTTTGTTCGTGAGTGTCGATCCGAAACGTGACACGCCTGAGCGTCTCGCAAAATACGTGGATTTCTTCGGCGACAATATTGTAGGACTCACTGGAAAAGAACCCCAGCTTCGTGAACTGGCAAAACGATATAGAACAACCTTCGGTTATGACGAACCTGCCGCTGATGGAAATTATGCGGTGTCACACAGCAGCGCGATTTATGTATTTGATCGCGAAGGTAACCCCCGCCTCTTAATGCGGCCCGATCTGAGTAGAGAAGAAATTCGGCATGACCTCGTTGCTCTTATTCAGGAGGATGCCTGACTGAATAGACTGTCCCAACTCGAATTGAGACAGTCCTGGTTGGCGGGCACATACAAAGTGGTTAAGCAGAGCCGGAGAGTGTCTCGATAATTCGGCAGTCCATAATAACTCCGCCGTCACAACACGCACTCAGTCTTTCCAACTCGTGTTCCATTGCATGTAGATCTTTCAGTCGAGAGCGCACTTGAACCAGTTGTTGTTCAACTTTGGCGTCCACACCCGCACAGGACTCCTGCTGACGATCCGCCAGTGAAAGCAGTTCACGAATATCGTCAAGGCTAAATCCGAGCCCGCGGCTTCGTCGAATAAACAGCAGCCGCGAATGATCCTCTTCGGAGTAGAGACGATAGCCCGACTCCGAGCGGGTCGCTTTCGGCAACAGTCCAATTTTTTCGTAATAACGGATGGTCACGGGCTTAACGCCCGTATCATCAGCTAGCCGACCGACCGTGTTCCTTTTTTCGCTCATCGCTATTGACCTTATAGTTACTATAACCACCAGTGTATCGATGTATTGCACGTTTTAGGAGGGTTCGTCGTGGACAGCTGCTGTGAAAACAAGGCCGGTGAACTGGCACAATTGCGAGCGAGCCAAAGCCGGGTGCTTTACATTGCGCTTGCCATCAACGCAGTGATGTTTGTGGTGGAATTCAGCGCCGGCTGGATTGCAAGCTCTACCGCGTTGCTGGGCGATTCGCTGGATATGTTTGGCGACGCGTCTGTCTATGCACTGACACTGTTCGTGCTGGACCGAAGCCGTCGCGCGCGTGCCGGAGCGGCTTTGTTCAAAGGCGGCTTTATGCTGTTGTTCGGGCTTGTTGTTGTCGCCGATGCCATCCGCAAGCTGGTGATACAGGAAGTGCCCGCCGCCGAGTGGATGGGCGCTGTCGGCGCTCTTGCCCTGTTTGCAAACGGCGTTTGTTTTGTGTTGCTCTACCGTCATCGTGCGGACGATCTCAATATGCGTTCCACCTGGATGTGTTCCAGGAACGATCTGTTCGCCAATAGCAGTGTAATCATTGCGGCAGGATTGGTCGCCCTCACCAATACCCTCTGGCCGGACATCATTGTGGGCCTCGCCATTGCTGCGCTATTCCTGCACTCCGCTTGGCAGGTCATCCGTGAGGGTATGGAGGAATGGCGTGCCGGTGGGGCTGAAACCGCCGATAAATCGAGCAAAGATGAAGGCGATACCGCTGGAAACAGCTGCTGCTCTTCTTCGCAAAGCACTTGTGCCAATGAATCCAGAGAGCCATCCCGGTGACCACCAATAACCGGGTGATTCCATGGGGGCTGCTGCTGTCAGCCTGGCTACTGGCGGCGGGGTCCTCGCTTTCAGCCATCTACATCGGGGAAGTTCTCGGGCAGGCTCCGTGCGTTCTGTGCTGGTTTCAGCGCGCCTTCATGTTTCCGTTGGCGGTGATTCTCGCAGTCGCCTGCTACTACTCGGATTTTAACGTTTGGCGCTACGCTATGCCGCTGTCTGTCATTGGCTCCCTGTTCGCTCTAGCCCACTCACTGCTTTATGTGGGGCTCATTCCACAACCCATTCAGCCCTGCACGGCCACTGGCCCGTCCTGCTCGGGTGACGGAATGACGATATTTGGTGGGCTGCCGCTTCCGTTTCTATCGCTGGCCATTTTTGTTGCCATCATCATTCTGCTCTTGCTTATCCGTCGGAGAGTTCATACATGAATCGTCGTGCCATCTTTGTTGTCGTGTGTCTCGTGCTGATCGCAGCCTTTTCAGCCGCCGTCCTATTCAAGCCACAGCCCCAGCAGCCTCAAAAAACGGCCACCACCGGCGAAAAGTCTGTTGCCGCTGCCGAACCGATCGCGAACCAACAAGCATTGGTACGCTTCCATTCGCCCACATTCGGGCCTGCCGACGCACCGGTGATCATCGTTGAGTTTTTCGACCCCTCCTGCGAAGCCTGCCGGGCGTTCTACCCGATCGTGAAACAGATACTTGCTGAGTATCCAGGCCAGGTGCGGCTTGTTTTGCGGTACACAATGTTCCATCAGGGTTCCGAGGAAGTCTCCAGAATTCTGGAAGCAGCTCGCCTGCAAGATGTCTATGAACCGGTGCTGGAAGCTGTGTTGGAGGTGCAGCCGGCCTGGCACGACGACCCGAAGGTTGCCAAGGCATGGGGAGCGGCCGAGGCAGCCGGTCTGGACCTGTCCCAAGCCCGTGAGGATATGCAATCCGAACGGATAAGCGCCATCCTTGATCAGGACATGCAGGACGTCAAAACCATCGGTGTTCGGGGCACCCCGACTTTTTTCGTGAATGGCCGCCAACTCACGGAGTTTGGTCCCAAACCGCTACTTCGTCTTGTTCAGGAGTCGCTCCCAGACGCACAGAAATAGTCGACCGGTGTCGAACAAAACACGGATGGGCTTGATGCCCTCCACCGTCAACTGAACTCAGAAAATTGAGGACTCACGGAAATGCCAGATCTTGCGACATGGGGAATGCTGGCTGCTTTTTTTGGCGGCCTGGTGTCATTTTTCTCACCCTGCACTCTGCCGCTGGTTCCGGGGTATCTATCGGTCGTTACGGGCGGCACTGTCACAGACCGTTCGAGTCGACTGCAATCTCTGTGGCTCAGTATCTGTTTTGTCCTTGGGTTCAGTGTAGTGTTCATCGCTTTTGGTGCCAGCGCTAGTCTGCTCGGTCAGTGGCTGATGGCCTACCGGCAGGAAGCCAATCTGGTGGCGGGCATTCTGATTGTGCTGATGGGGCTATTTATGCTGGGCTGGTGGAGCATGCCCGCGTTACAGCGCGACTGGCGCTTTGGGCAAACCCTTGAGGGTGGACGGCCCACGGCAGCGTTCCTTCTCGGCTTGGCCTTTGCCGTCGGGTGGACACCGTGTATTGGCCCGATATTGGGCGCTATCCTGGCTCTCAGTTCCACCCATGCGAATGCTGAAACCGGCATGCTGTACCTGGCCGTTTATTCGCTGGGGTTGGCAATTCCATTTTTGGCAACGGCTTTATTTATTAAGCACTTTCGGGCGCGAGTGCGCTGGATGAGCCGCTGGAGTCAGTCACTGAGAATCCTGGCAGGGCTGGTTCTGGTTGTTATGGGGGTAATGGTGCTGACGGGACAGATGACCCGGTTTGCATCATGGATGTTATCCGCATTTCCGGTACTCGGAAGACTCGGTTGATCCCGGGCAAATCTTTGCCCACAACTTAGCTGGCCGATAAGGCAGGAGAACTGAGCAGTGAACAGTGAACTCAAGACGTTCTATCTGACAGAACCGGCAGCAGCCGCTGATGCTGACAATCAGGGCGATGTCGCTACAGCGTTCAGACATCTTGAACGGGCTCATATTCTGAGCCAGAAGTTCGCGTTAGCGCACACGACAACACATTTGCGCATGCTCCGGCTTGGCTGGCACGCGCGCGATGCTCGCGAGGTTCTCGGTCAGCTGGCTCGGGCCTTCGCTGCGTTGCTGGTTTCACGAATCCGGGTTCCTGTCGGCAATACGGGACGTGCCAACGTCAGCGCATTTGAACCGATGGCGGTGCCGGAAGACTTGGCGATTGTTCTGGGACACCAGAATCCTTCCAACACGTAATTGAAGGACACCACTTGATGATCAAACCCTGCTTCCAACACCACGCAAAGCGCTTTGCATCCATTGCATTGATGATGCTGGCAATCCTCCTTGTTGGCTGCATGGGCGATGATCCGCCGGATTGGCACGGGACAGACATCAGCGGCGTGATGCCCAAGCTTGAATTCGATTTGATCGACAGTCAGGGAACACGGGTTTCAGGCGATGATTACAGTGGTCAGGTACGAATGCTGTTTTTCGGATTTACCTCTTGCCCTGATGTTTGCCCCACTGCTCTGCAAAAACTCAGCCAGGCCGTCAGCGGGCTGAGCACGGAAAATCAGGAGGAAGTACTTACGTTGTTCGTCAGTGTCGATCCTCAGCGCGACACACCCGAACGCCTGGCGGAGTACGTCAATTTTTTTGGTGACAAAATCATCGGGCTGACCGGCAACGCCTCTGACCTCCGCACGCTTACCCAGCGATACCGGACGACGTTCGGGCATGAAGAACCGGACGCAGAAGGTGACTATGCCGTTACTCACAGCGGTGCAGTCTATGTGTTTGATCGTGAGGGTAATCCTCGCCTGCTTATCCGGCCGGAAGATTTAAGCGCTCAATCCATTCGGCAGGACCTTGTTGGCCTGCTTGAAGAGGATTACTGAATGACTGGAGGCTCTGGAGGAAAGCTCTGACTCGAATGTTCGCTTTTGTTTAGGTTCGGACAATTTATGATTGCACTACGCAAAAAGACGATGAAATAGACGGTTCAACGGTTGTTAGACAAAGGTGGGTAACTTCACTCCGAGAGGGTTGCATTCCGCGAGGTCCGGGTTCGCTTTAATGCGGGTCCCCATGATGTAGTCGAACCAGGGACGGGTGACGCACCAGTTGGCGTCCCAATTGGTGTTCATATGGTGATTGTAATGCCAGGGAATGGCCTTCTTTCCCACTCGGGTTCCTCATAGACTTCGTCGCGGTAATCCTTGGTGCGCAAGATCTTGTGATGCTGCCAGTGGCTTTTCTTGGACTTTGCCTGCCATTCTCGGGGCATTGTTGGCTTTGATTGCAAACTATGTGCTGTTTCGGTCTGCGGGACGGTGATCCAGCTTATTGGTTCAATGGTCAATGTCCTACAAGGAAGCAGGACAATATTGGGCATTGCTAAACGGCAGGTTTTGTTAACGTCCGCCCCCTTGGACGGGCCATCTACATGGTCGACATTCCTGGAAAACACATTAAGGACTTCCTGCTGTGAGCACCCCAACCGATACTTCTTACGACACCCCTGTTATCCCGAGAAAAGTTCCGGCCGGCCCACCACTGAACTGGATTTCGGCGGCGGTGCGACTGCTGCGCAGTAACTGGGGCGTGATTCTGCCTGCCTATCTGCTGGTGTTTCTTGTTCCGGCGCTGATTCAATATGGTGCGATGGAGATGATTTCCGGTGGCAGTGTCTTTGGCACCGTGGTGCTGGTGATTGTCAGCATTTTCGTAACGCTGCTACTCAACGCCGGTATGGTGGCTCTGTTCCACAGCGCAGCCGAGGGGACTCCCCGGTTTACCCAGGTGTTTTCCGGCTTCAGCGGGCACACGATACTTCATACTTTCCTGATGGTAGTGATGATGATTGTCGTCGGCATTGTACTGTCCGTTATTGGCTACGTGATCGCAAGTATTGCCGATTTTTCGTTTTCATCTGTTAGCCGCTATGGCATGGGTGGTTTCATGGATGATGGCTTCGGGCCCTCAGCAGGTATTGCTGCGATTCTGCTCATGTTCATTGCAGTGCTTGGCGCGCTGGTTCTGTTCGGTGCGTTGTTCTTCTATGCAATCCCGTTGATTGTGGTTGCCAGACAGGGGGCTTTAGAGGCTGTTCGTAACAGCCTGCGCGCGTGCTTCAAGAACTTGTTTGTACTGCTTTTCTTTGCTGTAAACGCGATGGTTGTTACTCAACTGGTACTGTTCCCCACGTTCGCAATTGGTGCTTCAACCGCATCGGTTATTGGCATGACGGTGATTACAATTGTCGTGTCATTTGTCTGGGGGGCGGTTCTCGCGGGCGCGTATTATCTTTCGTTCCGGGATATTCTTTTGGGCAAAGGTGATACCGAAGCAGGCAACGCTATCGAAGCCACTGTTCCCGCCTGAAGCGACCCAAAAACAAGCTATTGGTGGGTGTGCCAACACCCACCCAACCTGGCGAAGCGCGCATCTGTTCAGATTGATCATTTTACCTGCGCTTTCCGCCAGGGCCTGCCACTGCACGCTTTGCACTGCCTATCCTGTCGTTGCCAACAACGTTATCCACAGATTCTGTGGGCAAAACCAATCAGCCCTGTTGGTTCATCCCTAGCTGTGGAAAACACTTGTTCAAAAACCGGTTCATGGGGTTCTCGATGATCGAGGGCAGGTTGATACCCAAAGGGTTGGACTCGGCAAGCTCCGGATTTGCTTTGATACGGGTCCCCATGATGTAGTCGAACCAGGGACGGGTGACGCACCAGTTGGCGTCCTGATTGGTGTTCATATGGTGATCGTAATGCCAGGGAATGGCCTTCTTTCCCCACTCGGGTTCCAGGTGAGAGCGCCGGTGCACATAGAAGTACCGGCCAGCCGCGTAGTAGGTGCCCAGTGTAAAAAACGGGGCTACCGGTAGCGCCAGAGAGGTAACCGCAGTGAGCGCAAGCAGGGAGGTGACTTCGTTCCGGGTGCGCCAGTTGGAAAACCCTTCTTCATAGCCTTCGTCGCGGTAATCCGTGGTGCGCACGATCTTGTGATGCTGCCAGTGGCTTTTCATGGACTTCGGTACCGGGCTGTATCTGGGTTTTCCCGGCCGTGGGGTCCCGTGGAGGATGTATTTATGGGCATACCATTCAACGCCGTTGGCAAAAATCAGGGCGACCGGAAAGCCAATCATGAATCACCTCTTTCAGAGCGTGGCTGAGTTTTCATCGTGCCATAGCCGCCTTGAATTTCTGAGCTCATTTGCGTCAGCTTGTCAGGCCCCGTTGGCGGAATCGGACAACCTGATCAAATTGCCTCCAACATTGGGCGCCCCAGGGATGACGAGGGTCGGGCGAACCTGTCCTGAGACTTCGCACAGAGTTATCCACAGATTCTGTGGGCAAACCGCTGAGTGATCCGCAGCTGTGCAGGTTCGTAATTCCCCGTAGTTGGGTGCAATCGCTTAAGAGTTCCGGTAGTGTCGCGCCCTTTTTGCCCCAAGGACCCATTCCCAATGACCGCCGAGACTATCCCTAAACCCAAGGCAAGCGAGAGCGTCTGGAGCGACAGTGATCCCGTTGTGCTGGTTCTGACCATTGGCTTTATTCTGCTGTTTGTTGGTGCTTCTGTTGTCGATGCCGATTACGTGGCTGACCTGATTGGTCACGGTTTTTCGTGGACCGCAAAATATCTTGGTTCTTTTTTCCAGCTGCTCTTGCTGCTCACGTTTTTTGTGGCGGTTGCCACCGGCGTAAGCGGGGCCGGTCGGGCCAGGATTGGAGGGCTGGATGAGCCGGAGATTGGCCGGTTCCGCTGGCTATCGATGATCATGTGTACGTTGCTGGCCGGTGGCGGAGTCTTCTTCGCAGCAGGTGAGCCGGTCTATCATTTTGTGGTCACCCCGCCGGCGTTCGACACCGAGGCCGCGTCCCCTGCCGCCGTTGCACCTGCGCTTGCCCAGTCATTTATGCACTGGGGGTTTCTAGCTTGGGCTGTGCTTGGTTCATTAACGGCCATCGTGCTCTCGCGCGCGCACTACTCACAAGGGCAGCCGCTGCAGCCACGGACGCTGCTTTATCCCGTTTTAGGTGAGCGCGTCGTTCGTGGGCGCTTGGGCGGAGTCGTGGATGCTGCCTGCGTGATCGCCGTGGTTGCCGGCACCGTGGGCCCGATCGGCTTTCTGGCGACACAGATGAGCTTTGGATTGCATGAGCTTTTTGGTGTCTCCGATGATTATGGCACCCAGCTCATGGTTCTGACCGTGCTGGCGGGGGTATACATGACATCTGCAATGACCGGGCTGCATCGGGGTATCCAGCTGCTCAGTCGTTTCAACGTCATCCTGGCGCTGGTCATCGCCGGTGTTATTTTTGTGTTTGGCCCAACGCTATTCCTTACGGATGTCTACGTGCAATCCATGGGGCAGTATCTGGGCTCGTTTTTCTCCATGGCCACGATGACAGCACAGACGGCGCCCGATTGGTGGATGAAGTGGTGGACGGTGTTTTTCTTTGCCTGGTTTATCGGCTATACCCCCTTGATGGCAGTGTTTGTATCGAGAATCTCGCGGGGTAGAACAGTCCGTGAAACCATCATGGCGGTCGCCATACTGGCACCCATCGCTACGACCATCTGGTTCACGTTACTGGGTGGCTCCGGCATCTATCATCAGATGTCTGGCACGTTTGATTTGACCGACGCCCTGAACAGCTTTCAGTTTGATGTCGCCACATTGACGGTTGCTCAGGCACTGCCGGGGGGCACCTGGATGGCGGCTGCCATCCTGTTGTTGACCACTATCTTTGTGGCGACAACCGGAGATTCGATGAGCTACTCCATTGCGATGGTGGGGGCCGGCCATGACGAGCCGCAACCCTGGATTCGCGTTTTCTGGGGTGGCGCCATGGCACTGATGGCCGCGATTCTTCTCTATATGGGGGCCGGTCAGATTGGGGTGTTGCAACAGTTCATTGTTATCACAGCCATTCCGGTGTCGTTGATTATTCTCCCTTCTTTGTGGACCGGTCCCCGGGCCGCATCAGCCCTGGCGAAAGAGCAGGGGCTGACTTAGCCTTTTACTTTTCCCCTCAGGGATTTGATCTCCCCACGGCGGGTTTTGTTATCCACACGCCGCCGTTGGGAGGATTTTGTCGGTCGTGTTGGCCGGCGGGCTTTTTGCGGTTTTACTGCCTCCCGAATGAGAGTCTTGAGTCGGTTCAGCGCGTCCTCTTTGTTCTGCTCAAACGTGCGGAAAGACTGCCCCTTGATCACAATCACGCCGTCTTTACTGATGCGCTGGTCGGACAATGCCATCAAACGTTCTTTGTAAAACGGCGGCAGGGTGGAATGCAGGATGTCGAACCGGAGGTGTACGGCAGAGGCAACCTTATTCACATTCTGACCGCCGGCCCCCTGGGATCGTATCTGCGTAATCTGGATTTCCCAGTCTGCCAGTTCGACGGCATTGGATAATTTCAGCATAGTGGCACGTGTTGAGAGCTCGGATTCGGGTGTTTACGAGTATCATCCTACGCAATCCGGCAACCAATCAGAAGCGATGAACACAGGGAGACACCGAATGAAGGTGATGGTTTTAGGCGCTACCGGCCTGACCGGAGGCATGGTGGTGGAGAAACTCCTCGAGCAGGCGGAGATATCGACGGTGATCGCTCCGGTTCGCCGGCCGATGGTCGTGGAAAATCAGAAACTGGAGCAGCGCTTCATGGATTTTGATGCAATGGAGGCTGCGCCTGACGCTTTCCAGGTGGATGTCCTGATCTGTTGCCTTGGAACAACCCTGAAAAAGGCAGGCTCCAGAGAAGCCTTTCGCAAGGTCGATCATGACTATGCATTGAAGGCAGCTCAGATGGCCCGTAACGCTGGCGCACGGGCATTGATTCTGATGTCGGCCATCGGAGCATCGTCGCAATCCCCGGTTTTCTACAATCGAGTCAAAGGAGAGCTTGAGGACAATGTCCGGGCGCTGAAATTTCCTTATCTTGCGATTTACCACCCGAGCCTGTTGCTGGGGCAGCGCAAGGAGGCTCGAACGGCCGAGGCTCTTGGTGTGGCCGTCATGCCGGTTGCGAATCGGGCGTTGATCGGGCCACTGAGAAAATATCGGGCAATTGAAGCGGAAGCCGTCGCGTCGGCCATGGTCAACGAGCTTGAGACCATTAGCGGAATCACTTCGGGCGGTGCAGTGGTGAGAGTGTGGGAGTACGACGATATCTTAACGATGGGCAATCGTCGCTAATGCGGTCCTTCACCTGATGTAAAATCCGGGTCACTGTTCCCGAGCGATCGATGAGGTTGATTAATGAAATATGTACTTTTTCCTTTTCTGGTGTTTTCCGTATTCATGGCGACAGGGTGCAGTCGCCCGGAATCGCCCCAGGAAGTATCGGAAGCGTTTTGGCAAGCTGTACTTGAAGAGGATGCTGAAGCGGCCGCAGATTATTCAACCCTGGTCGATGAAGCGGCGTTCGATGGTTTTGAACAGCAATGGCAGAACGTGAGCATTGAGTGGGGGCGTGTGGTCATTGATGACAATCTGGCCCGGGTAACCACCACCCTGAGTGGTCTGGAGGGCCAGAGCGAAGCCACGGAGTCCTTAACCTATCTGGTACGTAAAGGTGACGACTGGCTGGTGGATTATTATCGCACCGGCGATGCCCTGAAACAGGGCCCGGTTTGGGGAAGTCTTGTTGGGCAGCTGGAAAAACTGGGTGAAGATCTCAAGAGTCGCTGGGCAAATCAATCTGATGAGATGGCGGTAGAGCTTGAGAGGCTGGGGCGGGAGTTGCAGCAACAGGCCCAGAGTATGAATGAAGATATGTCGGCGTTGGCTGAAGAGTACGGTGATCAACTGAGCCAGCATCTGGAAGAGCTGTCTGAATCCCTGCGGGAAGCGCTTAAATCTACCCCATCTGCAACGCCGCAGGACAGACGTACCTTGAACGAAACGGTAATCAGGCTTGAAGACCAGCGGGAGCAGTTGTCTGAAGTCAACTTGAAGACGCTTGCGGAGAGCACCGCGACCGCCGCCGAAGCCCAGCTGCAATTGGGCGAATTGAGCGAGGAGTTTGCGGCCTACAAGGCGGAATGGCGGCAACGTGTTGTCGACATGCAAGCAGAAATGGCTGAGTTTCTGGAGAATCTGAAGACCCGCTGAGCCCAGGGGCGCCTCGCCCTTCTTTAGTGCATATTTTTGATGGCGCACCCCGATGGTGCGCCTCTCTCATCGTTTGAATCCGGCAGTTGCTACTTCCCTTCAGGTTTTGACCGGTCCGCCGGTTCAGGCCCGCTCTTTGCTTAGCTTCCTTCTGAAAGCAGGTATGTTTGCACCACCTCGTTGTAGTGCAGGCATGCAGTACCGATTGAGGAAGGCGCGCTATGACTTTACGCAGTGATTCCATGAACCTTTCATCCGATGAGCGGGGTTGGTTGCCCTGGTTTGGGGCCACAGGTAAGTTGCGGATGGGATGGTCCTGTTTTTTGAACCGCCAGCAATATGCAACGAATGAAGAGATATTCGAGAGCATCGCGAAAACCCGTCGCGAAGCGCTGATTAACTGGGCAAATGGCAAGTGGGCCTTCCTTGAGGGGCTTGCGGCACGACTTGAGGGTAGCGAACACGATAGCATTTCAGAGGTACTGGATTCGGCCGTTACGCGCCTCCGGGAAATTTCCGAGCTTTTCGTTGTGAAAGAAGATGGCTCTGTTGTCGCCTCGACGGTGACCGGCAGAAACGGAGCCGCAGGCCTCATGCCCGCGGCCGTGCAACGAGGGGTGAGAGAGCGGTTCCTCCACGGGCCCTACAGTGACCCGGTCACCTTGCAGCTTGGTGCCACAACTTCCAGATTTCATGACGATGTCACGCTGATGTTCTACCAGCCGGTCGCTCTTGCTGGCAATCAGGCAGCGGCAGTCTGTGCCCGGGTTCCGAACGATGTCATGAGTGACCTGATTCAGCGCGAGGCCGGGCACATTTTTGAAGAGTCTGGCGACAACTACATTTTCATGATCGACAGTCAGTTTGATCCATCGATCAGACCGGGAGTTGCCCTGTCGCGCTCGCGGTTTGAAGACGCTACCTTCAGTCACGGCGACAACCTCAAAGACGGAATCCGTACGGGCTTCGGTACAGTACGGATTCGGGAACACACCGAATTCGAAATACGTTTTACCGACCCGGCTACGGGGCAGTTGCACCCGGGGGTACGGGAAACCATGGCCCGTGGTGAAAACCTCTACGTTAAGTACCCCGGCTATTCCGACTATCGCCATATACCGGTGATTGGCAAGGGCGTGACCTTCCAGTTACCCGGGTCTCCTGATCGTTGGGGCATGATGTGTGAAGGCGACCTGGAGGAGGTGTATCGGAAACGTTCGGTCAGCTATCGACTGACGGCGCGGCTCGGGGTCCTTATGGCGCTTATCTGGGCAGCCAACGTAGCGGTTTCGGCAAGCGGTGCTCCTCTGTGGCTGGAAGCCTCCGTGAACGCGATGGTTGCGCTCCTGGGGCTTGTCATCTTCCGGGCAAGTTCCGCCAAGCCATTGGCAGATAGCCTGTCATCACTCGCGGATGTCATACGGAACATTGCCGAAGGAGGCGGGAATCTGCGCCAGCGTCTCGATGTCGGCAAGACCAAGCGGGATGAGAGCGGGGATCTCGCGCGCTGGATGAACAGCTTTCTGGATACCCTCGACGGCATGGTGGGGCAGGTCATCAGTCTTGCGGGTGAATCCCGCTCCGCCAGTGAACACCTTGTGGGTCAGAACCGCCAGGCGGATGAAAAGATTCAGCAGGTGGTACACGACATAGAACAGATGCTGAAGGGCGCAGATCTGCAGCAGAACGAAATCGAAAATGCCTCGACCACGGCACAGGAAATGCGGGTAAGCATGGAAGATGTGGTGGCTCGTGCCAAAGATCAGTTTGCCCGTGTCAGCCGTGAAACCGAGAGCATTCGCGACGTTATCGTGCGTTCGGCCGAGGGTATTCGCGCCGCGAGTGAACGCACGGACGAGATCGGCAAGGCGGCTGAAATGATTAACGACATTGCTGCCCAGACCAATCTTCTAGCGCTCAATGCAGCCATAGAAGCGGCTCGGGCTGGTGAGGCAGGGCGGGGATTTGCAGTCGTCGCCGATGAGGTCCGGCAACTGGCCAGTCGGACAGCCCAGGCCACGACGGAAATTGATGAGCGTCTGTATCGGGTGCGGGAAGAAACTCAGCGCGCCGTAACCACAATGGAAGAAGGCATGGCAGAGATGGAGGCCCGTCTGGCTCAGGCCCGGGCGGCGTCGGATGACAACGCAGAGCTGCATCACATGGTCGACAAGCTCTTCCGGGCGATCTCGGGCATCGCGGAAACCAACGCTGTTCAGAGTTCACAGACCAGTGGCGTTGCTGACAGCGTAAGCTTCATGACGACGGTGATCGCGGGTTTGACGGCGAGTTCGGAAATGACGCACGTTTCGGCAAACAAGCTGAAAAACCTCACCGGTCAGTTTCAGGTGAGCAATGCGTAAGCTGCTGGCCCCGCGTTAGCCTGAGAGCTGGCGGGGCCGGCAAAAGCCACTTGGCGATCAGAGCCCGTAAGAACGCGAAATGGTGTCTATCTCACCGCTTTCCTGCATAGCCTGGTAAGCCGTATTAAGGGCTTTGATCAAGTCGGGATCAAAGTCCTTGTTAATGGCCAGATACATCGGGGTTTCGCGGAAAACAAGAACTGCCTCAAGGCCGGTCACGTCGGAGGCATCGGCGGCCAGGTAGGGGCCTGCCAGGCCATCGGCCACCCATAGATCGATCTGATCCTGTTCCAGCCGCTTGGCATTCAGTCCATTGTTGGTTATGGCGGAAACGTCGAATCCTTTGTCTTCCAGGTATCCCGTCATCACATCGCCTTTGTAGCCACCAATACGGTAGTCACGGGCATCCTCAAGATCGTCCAGTTTGATGCTGGAGCCGGGCTTGGCAAACAGGGTCCACTTGATGCTGGAGAGTGGTCCCACCCATTCAAAGAAGGGCTCCCGTTCGTCTGTCTTGGATACGCAGTAGATACCATGGTCTTCGTGCCGTTGAGCGCGGTTCATGCCATAGCTGAGGTCTCGCAGCTTGATGCTGTAGTCGACCTTGGCATTCTCTAGAACAGCTTTGAGCACATCGGTGCAGAGGCCGGTGATTTCGGATTCTGAATGGGCAAAGGGCTGACCGCTGGTGGTCATGTTATAAGGAGGATATTGTTCGGTGTAAACGCGCAGTTGCTCGGAAGCGGTGGCACAGCCGGCCAGAACGAGCATGGCAGCGAGAAGTCCGAGTTTCCCTTTCATGAGGATGCTCCGTTTTCGGTTCAGAATTTGGGAGTTCACTATGGTATTCAACCGGTGTTCAATGAGGCAGCTCGGATTGTTCTTCTTTACAATGGCGCGCCACTCTGTTTTAAGGATTTGTAATGAAGATGCCCGTTGTCACAGTAACGCTGGTTTCTGCCGCATTGCTCTACGTATTGTGGGACCAGACCAGGGGAACCCCGGCTCCGGCCAGTGCAGAGCGTTTCAGTAACCTGGCGACCAGCCCTGCAAGCCGGGGGGAGGTACTTGATTTTGTTGTCAGCCGGGTTCCCGTTTTTTGCAGCGAGGCGACGGGACGGGATAGCGGGGAGACATTCAACGATTGTGTGCAGCGAGCAAACAGTCGATCCTCATCCTGCCGGCGAACGATGGTCGGCCAGTTTCCGGATAACGTGATGTCGGAAGCGGTATTCCGGGATCTGTCGATTACCATGATCAATTGCCTGGTGCCTCAATCCGGGGTGGTGCAACCCTGAAGTAACGACAAGACAAGGAAACGTCCATTGGAAGCATTACTCTTTCTCGTTATCGGAGCTGGCGTGCTGCTGGTGCCTGTGGGCTCACTTCTGGGCTTTCTGGCGTTCCGGCAAAGAGACCGTCACGCCTCCCGGGTCGAGGATCTGGCTCTGGAAGTCGCCGACCTCCGGGCAGAGGTTTCCAGGCTTCGCGATACCGGGGTTTCTCTGCCGGATCCGGTGACGCCGGCCACCCCGGATGTGCCGGCGGATGTCGGGTACGTGCGGGAGCCAGCAAGTTCGGTGGCAGAAACGACAGACGCAGAGACATCTCGGGAGCCGGTCGCGGAAGACACAGCAATTGCCGTTCCCGTGAATCGGTCGGATGCTCTGGTATCCCGTGGCGTGGCGGCATTCAAAGCCAACTGGATGGTCTGGATTGGCGCGCTGAGTGTCAGTCTTGCCGGGATCTTTATGGTGAGCCATTCGATTTCCGCCGGACTTATCGGACCAGTGCATCAGTTGCTGATGGCGTTGTTGACCGGGTTGGGGCTGCATGCAGGCGCGGAATATCTTCGTCGGCGTCACATGGGTTCGGATCAGGTCTTTGCAGCACTGACCGGCGGTGGCAGTGTCACACTCTATGCAGCCTTGTTGGCGGGCGTTCATCATTATGGATTGATCGGGCCCGTACCGGCGCTTTTCGCACTGGCACTGGTTTCCCTCGCGACCATGTTTCTGGCGCTTGTGCATGGCCCATTACTGGCCATTATGGGGCTATCGGGTGCCTATCTGGTGCCGCTGCTGGTCGGGGGTGAAGGCGGCAGTGCGGTCTTTGTGCTGAGTTACAGCGTTGTGATCACCGTCAGCTCCCTGCTGTTGATGCAGTATGTCTACCGTCCCTGGCTTTGGTTTGGCACCCTGGCCGGCGCTGGACTCTGGTGGCTTCTGGTTGCCGTTAGTGGACGCCACGGCCTGGCGGTGTCCTGTTATCTTCCCGTGCTTTTCCTGTTGTTTTCGGTCTTGCCTGGAGATGGCCTGCTTCCCCTGCAGCGCCGAAGAGACGCCTTGCTGGCAACATTGTTGGCCTGGGGTGCGTCTATTGCTTGGCAATCGACGGATGATCCCGCTTTTCTGGCGTGGCTATGGATGCTGCCGGTCGCCGTATTGTTGCCCCAAAGCCGGCAGCGACTGTGGTTTTTGCCCTGGGCCACTGTGTTGGCCACGTTTGCCGGCTGGCTTTTCTATTCTGCCGATCTGAGTCAGGACGTTCTGTTCAGGCCGTTGGCACAGAGTTTCCATCAGCCCTTCATCACCTATCTGATTCTTGCCACTGTGCTGGTGGTATTGAGCGTCCTCTGGCAGTGGCGGACGCAGCTGGAGCTGAGGCGGTGGGCGTCGCTGGCGATGCTGGCGCCCGTTATCTGGCTGTTACTGGGTTGGTTGCTTGTTCAGGGCGGGCAGGCTGCAGGCAGCTGGGCGTTGGTCGCGCTCCTGGCGGCGGCGGTCTATGGTGTCGTTGCCTGGCGGTTGGAGCACTCGCCAGGTTATCGCGTTGGCCTGGTCTGGGCGATACTGGCTGCCCACGCGTGCTATTCCATGGCGGTTGCCATGTGGTTGCAGGAAGCGTCAATGACATTGGCACTGGCCACTCAGTTCGTCAGCCTGGTCTGGCTTGGACGCCGATACCAGGCGCCCGAGCTGTTCCTGATTCTCAAGGTATTACTGGCCATTGTGGTGGCGAGACTGACCTTCAATCCATGGTTGCAGAGCTACGATGCGGGTGGGCATTGGTCCCTTTGGACCTACGGAGGGGCCACGCTGTTTGCCGGCGCTGCTACCTGGCTGGCCAGAAAGGAGGTCATTCGGCCCTGGCTGGAAGCTGTCACCTTGCATCTGCTGGTACTGTTCCTGGGCGTGGAGCTTCGTTACTGGCTATACAACGGTGATATCTTTGCGCGGGAATATGGCGTCACCGAGGCGTCAATCAATACCGTGCTCTGGGGCGCTTTGAGCATCGTCTACGTTTTCAGGTCCAGGGTCGCGGGAACGCTGGGGTGGCTTTACCGGTTGCTGGCGCGGGCACTGACGGTGATCGCTGTTCTGAGTTATCTCGTTGTTGCCGTGGTGCACAACCCCTGGTGGACCGACGGCGTAATTGGCAGTACTCCGGTATTCAATCTGCTGTTGCTGGCGTATGGCGCGCCGGTCCTTCTGGCTCTGGCCAGCGCTCGATACTCCGATCTTGTGCCCGTTCGCTGGGCTCTTTGTGCGGCCGCCGTGGCTTTCGGGTTGTTCACTTTGCTCGAAATACGGCATCTGTGGCAGGGCAGTGCGATGACTCTGTCCAGTGGAATGGGGGAGGGCGAGCTCTATACCTACTCGGTGATTGGTATGCTCTACTCGATTGCCGCGATCCTTTGGTCCACACGTAACCAGAGCGAACTGCTGCACAAGGCAGGAATGATTCTGCTTGGCCTGGTCATCGGCAAGATCTTTCTGGTGGATATGGCCGGGCTGCAGGGGCTGTGGCGGGTTGCTGCCTTTATGGGGCTGGGGCTGGCGCTGCTTGGCCTGGCGTGGATGTACCGGCGAACCTCCGGCTCCGGGAAGGCGTCAGAAGCCTGAGGCCGTTGATCAGGATTTTGGCGTTGCCCATGAGCGGTGTTCGCTATACAGTTAACAAACACTCACTTAATTCTGGCAGTAGATGAGGAAATCCAGGTGACAGAACTCGTAACTTACGAACTGAACGACGGCATTGCCACCATTACCGTGAACAATGGCAAGGCTAATGCTCTGAGCCATGAGGTATTTGACGCGCTGAATGCCGCGCTGGACCAGGCAGAGCAGGATAAGGCCATTGTCATTCTCACTGGCCAGCCGGGAATGTTTTCCGGCGGCTATGATCTCAAGGAAATGCAGAAAGGCCCGAAAGAGGCCATGGCGCTGGTTAAGGTGGGCTCTACGTTTACCCGTCGTCTGGCTGCATTTCCGCTGCCGGTTATTGCCGCCTGCAGTGGCCACGCCATCGCCAAGGGCGCGTTCGTTCTGCTTTCAGTGGATTATCGAATCGGGGTAGAGGGTGGCTTCAAGCTGGGCCTGAATGAAGTGGCCATTGGTATGACCATGCACCATGCGGGCATTGAGATTGCGCGCCATCGTATGCCGGCCCCTTACTTCTACCGCTCGGTGGTTAACGCTGAGATCTTTAACCCGGAAACGGCTATCGCGGCCGGCTTCCTGGATGAAATTGTGGCGCCGGAACAGTTGGCGGAGCGCGCCAAAGCGGTGGCAACGCAAATGAAGCAACTGAACATGCGCGCCCACAAGCAAACCAAGCTCAAAACCAAGGCCGCTTATCTGGAGAAGCTGGACTGGTGCATTGAGCAGGATGCAGCCCACTTCGACGTACTGGGCTGATCCCTGCCGGGGCCACCTGTCTGGTGGCTCCTGTCGCTTCAGTTGGTTTCCCGGTAGTTCACCAGATCGTAACGCTTCTGGTAACTGCCGTTTTCTCCCGCACACAGCAATCCCGCCTGGACCGGGCAGCCTTGATCGTCAAGCATCAAGGTGCCGATATTGCGGTCACTGGTCAGGAAGAAGTCGCTGTCTTCCGGCAGCAGGTAGCTTTCCTGGTTTTTGCCCAGTAACTCTCCGATCCTGTTGATGGCCCTCAAGCCGATATTCTCACCCATGGGTACGTTGTTGCAGGCGCTGCTGCAGATCTGCCAGAGAACGGGCCCCTGGCTGGTTTGACGTCTTCGGGCAAAGGCGTAGTGTACGTCGCCAGAGAAAACCACCACATGCTCAACACCGGGTAACTGACAGCAGGATGATTTCAGAGCCTCGAGCGATGCCGTGTCCGCACTCCAGGGTTCCCGGTCCAGAGTGCGTTTGAACATGGGAAAATTCAGCTGCAGGTATTCGATATGACTGAACCCGTAGGTGGGGGTCGGTGAGACCACAATCAGCGTGCGACACTGATGAAACCCGGAGAGTCGCTGGCCCAGTTGCTGGATCTGCTGATCAGACATCAGGCCAAGGGAGTGTTTGCCTCGCTTGCTGAATTCCCGGTGCGTGCGGGTATCCAGCACCGCCACCGGAGGTGTCTGTTCCAGTTCGTAGCCCCAGTACCGCTCAAGCAACCAGTCCCAGTCTTTGTGGTCGGCTGGCGTATCCTGTTCGAGAAGCGTTTTGAGTTTTGCCACTTCGGACTTCACCAGAGAGGGCTCATTGCCCCAGTGCTGGCAGAGAAAGTAAGTCTGCAGAGCGTTGATCAGCACGTACCGGCCAATGGGCGTGGTGCTCAGTTGCCGGGCGTTCTGTTTCGAGATGTTCCAGTCGTCGGTGACTTCATGGTCATCAAAGATCATGTAGGTCACCGTGTTGGCGAGCAGTTGGCGGACCTCCGAGCGGGCCAGATGTGCAAAGCCAGACAGATTACGGTGGTCTTCTGCGAGTTGTCTCTCCGTGTAGACATATTGCACCGGCGGGTTCCGGCCATCCCGGGTATTGGCAGGCTGTTTGGCAAGCCGTGGCTTGAGTTCGTCGTGGCCCGCGAAGTCCAGGCCAAACTGGTGTCCGGCGCCTGAGAAGGCAAACAGGTACATGCTCAGGTATTCGGCCCGGGTCAGCAGGTGGGAGCTTTTGGCACTGGAGCTGAATCCGTAGGGGCTTCGGGTTACCCAATGCCGATCATCCAGTTTCGACAGCCGGTGCAGGTCTTTGCCCGCCGGCAGGTTCTTCAGATCATCGGGCAGTCCGAGGTGTTTCTGTAGCTTGCCCAGATAATCCAACAGCAAGGGTGACACATCGTCGGCGTAAATCTGGTCGCCGGTCAGAAATAGCTGGCTTGGCCGGCTCTCCTTGCGCAGATTCTCCGCCAGCAAACGGGCGCCCCGGGCGAGTTGGTCCGGCTTTTTGTCTTGTCCCGGGGAGTGAGGACGCCGGCAGGATGCCTGAATGAAATGCCGGTGTTCCCGGGGCAGGTAAACACTGGGCAGTTTGTCCGTGCCAGGGCAAAGTGTCGCGAGCAGCTGGCTGTCTCCAAAGGGCTCGCCATCCAGTACTATTTCGTAGAAGAGCTCATTGGTTTGGTGATAAGGCTCGGCGTTGTCGAGGGGAAGGTCCGTCGACAGCATGCAGATATAGCAGTTATCGCCTGCTTGTATGAATTCGGCGTTGCAGTGGCTGGTAACGGATGATGATCTGGCATCATCCAGGTAGGTATTCAGTTGAATGTTCTCGGGGCGCTGGTCTAAAACCAGCCATAGATTGAGCTCGGCACGGTTGGAGTGGCGTACGATAGGGCCGCAGATGATCATGGGAAACTCCTTTCCGGTATGTGAATCCTTTCGGGGGTAATGTTCGCTTTGTTGTTGTCATTAAAACGTGCAGTATATCTGATCAAATTAACCGCAGGGATCGCAAACGCAGTGTTTATGCCGCCTGTGATCGCATGTCCTTGCCTTGCTAACAAAGTTATCCACAGAAAGTGTGGGTAAACACACAAAGGAATGACCGTTTCATGACCGATAAACCTGCAAAAGCTGTTTCTGCTTCAGCTATTGAAAAGCATGTGTATAAAGTGTTTCCGAATGACATGAACTCCCATAATACGGTGTTCGGGGGCATGATCATGGCGAAGTGCGATCGCCTGGCACTGGTGGTCGCCGAGCGGCACTCAGCCCATGTCTGTGTGACGGCGGCGGTGGATTCCATTCATTTTCGTGCTCCCGCCAAAGGCAATGACACCTTGTTGTTCAATCTGTCGCTGAACCGCAGTTGGGGCTCCTCCATGGAGATCGGTGCGAAAGTGGAGGCCGAGAACAGCTATACCGGCGAGACCCGCCATATTCTGTCTGCCTTCTTTACCTTTGTGGCACTCGATGAACACGGCAAACCGGTGGAGGTGCCCCAGATAATCCCGGAAACCGAGGACCAGAAGCGTCGTTATGCCAAGGCACAGATTCGTCGTGAGGGGCGTTTGCGGACCCGGGATGAATTGTCGAAAGCGAGTGGCTGAGGGCTATCGCATATTGCCGCCAGTCGTGGTATACCAGCGCCCGTGATGACTAACTATTCTGGAACCGGATGTCATGCCTAAAGCAAGTGAAATCAAAAAGAATCAGGCGGTTGAATACGAAGGCCGTGTCTATTTTGTGAAGGATATCGAACGCTCCGTGCCCCAGGGCCGTGCCGGAGGCAGCCTTTACCGGATGCGCATGTACGACGTGGTCACTAACCAGAAACTGGATGAGACCTTCAAGGACTCGGACATGCTCAATCTGGCGGATCTGGTGCGCCGGGAAGCGACCTTCTCCTACGCTGATGGTGATGAGTATGTGTTCATGGATACAGAAGACTTTACTCAGTACATGCTCAACCGCAGTGCCATTGAGGATGAGTTGCTGTTCATTACCGAGGACACCCAGGGGGTAATGGTGATTCTGGTCAGCGAAAACCCGGTGGCTATCGATTTGCCGCCTACTGTGGAACTGACCATTGAGGAAACCGATCCGTCCATCAAGGGTGGCTCGGCAACCGCCAGAACCAAACCCGCCCGCCTGACCACAGGCCTGGTGGTACAGGTTCCTGAGCACATTTCCACGGGTGACCGAATTCGCGTGAACGTGGAAGAGCGCAAATTCCTCAGCCGCGCCTGATGATATGGCAAGAGGTCAGCCGATTGAGCTGACCTCTTGTGCGCTGAGATGGCGGTAGCTGCCAGGCTCTAGCCCATCCACAGTCAGCCCGCCCATGCTTTCCCTGTGCAATGAGGTCACCCGGTTGCCCACGGCGTGAAACATGCGTTTTACCTGATGATAGCGACCCTCGTAGATCGTCAGCCGCACTTCCCGCTCTCCTAATGGCTCCAGCGACGCGGGCGAGGTTCTGAGTTGTTCGTACTCGAACCAGATGCCTTCCCTGAACCGATCCTCTGTCTCCGGTGAGATGGCGTAAGCCGTGGTTACCCGGTATACCTTGGGGATTTTAACCGCCGGTTCGGTCAGCCGTCGGCTCCAGACCCCGTCACTGGTGAGGATCAATAGTCCGGTGCTTGCCCTGTCCAGTCGCCCTGCGATGTGCACATGCGGCCGAAGCAATGGGTCAATCAGTTCCATAACGGTGGGATGCTGGTCATCCCGGGTGGCGCTCAGATAGCCCGATGGTTTATTCAGCATCAGGTAATACGAAGGGGCCGCGCTCTGGATGATTCGCTGGTCAACGCACACTTCACGAAACCGCGGGATGTCAAGGTCCGGATCATGGCAGCGCTCGCCATCAACATGAACACGGCCGGCGGCGAGCAGGGCCTTGGCCTGTCGGCGGCTAATACCGTTCTGATTGGTGAGTATCCGTAAGAGCTTCATGTTGTGCCCGACAAAAAAGGAGCTCCGAAGAGCTCCTGGTGTGCTGTCTGATTTGCCATCAGCTATCGGCTGTGTCGCCCTCCCAGCGGGCAATCTTCTCACGGTCCTGATCTGACACCACGTCTGATTCCAGTGATGCCCGTTGCTCTGGTGCAACCAGGCCCTGGGCAGCCATATCCCCGGTTCTGCGCGCTTCCTGCTCCTGGCGGATATAGTCGAGCCGCTGTTCCCGGTCGGCCTGCTTTTCGCTCTTTATTTCGTCGTTGCGGCGACGGAACTGGTCTTCCAGGTCGCCAACCACGCTGTTGATGAATCCATCGCATGGCGACAGGGACAGCAGATACCTCGGCTGCTCCAGGTTTTGCTGGCCAGAGACTGCAAACGTTGAGCTGACCGCTTCAGTTGCCAGAGCGAAGTAGGTGGCGTCGAAACTGAATACATCCTGTTCACTGGACGCACTGTGACGGTCGGCGCCGCGGTAATGAGTTGCCCGCATCACCGTGCCTTCACAGTGCATATCGAACAGGTTGGACTTGAAGAAGATCTCGGCCCAGAACAGATGGCAGATTCTGGACAGTGTCCGGCCGAAGCCGAGCAATAGCAAGCTGGCAAGCAGGATGGCGGCAGTGGCGCCCGCGGGGACGAACAGCAGGTTCAATGCCTGGTCGACATCGAGCCGGGTAGTGCGAAGCTGATCCAGAGCGTAAACATGGTCCATCACGCGATCGGCACCCAGCCAGAGCAGCAGGGCACCCGCCAACAGGAGTATCTGGCCAGCGATGGTTCCGCTTGCCCGGGCCCAGCGCAGGGATTTTGGCTCTTCGCGGTCTTCGACAACAGGCTGTATCTCGACCAGAAGGTCGCCGTTGAACTGCTCATTCTCCCGGTTGGCATCACCGGTGTCGTTGCTGTCCAGATATACCCGGTTCGGCAGCTCCTGCTGACGTTTTTGCATCAACACCAGGTCGCGCAGCGTCGTGAAAATCTGGCGTGGGTGCAGATCGAATCGCCAGCTGTTATTGAGTTCAGAGCTGCTGGTTGCGATGGGCACCATGCCAATGCGTGCTTTGATCAAAACCACCGCAATGGCCGCTGTCGCCAGAGCACAGACGATAGTCAGGGTCAGCAGGGACCCGGTACGGAAAACCGGTTCAAGCAGGGGCATCAGGCCGGCCAAATCCTGGCGGGCACTGACGTGCAGACTGTCCCAGAAGCTAAGCCAGCCCTGGGCAGTCAGTATGGGTACCGCGATGGCACCGATGATCACCAGCGCCAGTCCCTTGCTGGTGGTCTGGCCCAGAGTGGTCATGTTACTGCGGGACAGCGGGTTACCGAGTTTGACCCACAACAGTCCCAGGTAAACCAGCAATGACGCTTGCAGGATCAGTGAGATAACCGTGCTGCCAACATCCGCGCCTTCGGTGCCCGAGAACACCATGGTGACCACCAGGCTGGCCACCAGAAAGGCGGCGGTGGCCACGAAGCTCTTGGTCAGTTTCATGGCCAGATTCTGAGCGACGTTGCGAATTGGCCAGGGGGTGACAATCAGGTTGGGAAAGACCGAGTGAACCGCCCGGGCGAACCAGCCGGTGGGCTCGATAAAGGTCGGGTTGCTCTTGCTCATGAGCATGTTGTGGAGCATTTTGGAGTTATACAGGGTCGGCTCGCGTTCGTTCACGGCTTCACGGGCAACGTTTTTGGCCAGTGAGGCCGGCGCGGCGCGGCCCACGAAGAAACGCATGACCTGGAACAGGCCTCCGCCCAGCGCCTTCAACCCGCCCGTTACAAACAGGCCGCCGATCAACAGGTTAACCCAGGCCCTGGGTTTGTCGGGACCAAGCAGGGGTTGAATCTGAAACAGGAGATAGACGCCAATCGCCAGCAGAATTGCACCACGAATGGACCGGACCAGCCCTTCGAACCGGAATGGATTCCGGATGTTGAGTTTTTGAGCTCCGTACTCAAATGCCATGCTTTGTTCCTTTACATGAGTAAGAGAGAATGTAGAGAGACGCAGAGTTTAGCCTGAAAACTATGAACAATTACCGGCAATTACATAAAAAAATGTAAAACGGAGTAAGATTTTTCGTGGTCGGCAGGGCGGATTTTATAAGACCCGGATTTTTTTCATCAGCGCGGGCCATCCAACCGGCAGTTGTTCTTCCAATGCCTCGAGGACTGAGTCGGGTATCTGCCAGGGATCAAACGCCCGATTACAGCCATAGATAACCCAGTTGTTGGTTTTGCTTTTGAAGGTGAGCAGACACGGGAACTGGCGTTTCAGCTCGCGCAGCAGGTTACCGTCCGGCTCCGGCATGCGGTGATAGTTAAGAACGAGCCAGCCGTCAGGTTGGAGTGCCCGGGCACAGGCCTTGATGAACCGGCGTTGCGCTTGAAGGGGCGACATCCGGTCTGCGCTGTACAGATCCGTGACAATCATGGCGGTGCTGGCCACCGGAAGCGTTTCCAGTGTGTGCCAGGCATCAGCGACGGTGACATGAAGGCGCTCATGTTGCGGGAACGAGAACCAGTCCCGTGCGGTCTCGAACACCTTTTGACGCAACTCCACCACATGAACCTGACTGTCGGGTAACAGGCGGTGTATGCCGTGGGCGACGACGCCTGCGCCCAAACCAAGCACAGTGATGTGGTCGGGCCTGGCGAAGGCAATGGGCAGCAGCATGGCACGGCTGTATTCGTGGACGGGAACATGGGGTGCCCGACGCAGAATTTTGCTTTGCTCAAACACGGAATCAAAACTGAGAATCCGGTGTTTGCGATCATCAATCACAAGAATATTGCCGTAGCGGTCGTTGGCGACATGCACGATATCGCCCTTGATATCGGGCCGTTTGATGATGGTGCCCATCAGTTGGCGGCGTAGCGCTGGTGCAGGATACCTACACGTTCCACGTAGGCTTTGGTTTCCGCGTAAGGCGGAATGCCCCTGTAGCGGCCAACGGCGCCGGGGCCGGCGTTATAGGCGGCGGTCGCCAGGCGAGTGTCGCCATTAAAGCGTTTGAGCATTTTGGCCAGATAGTCGACACCGCCGCGGATGTTTTCGCTGGCCTCCAGTGGGTCTTTTACGCCCAGTTCCTGTGCCGTCCCCGGCATCAGCTGCATCAGTCCCTGGGCACCGACCGGTGAAATGGCCTTGGGGTTGAACGCAGATTCGGCATGGATAACGGCTCGCACCAGGGCCGGGTCAACATTGAATTCAGCTGCCGCGGTCTGGATTTCACTGCGATAGGGGCTCAGGAACAATGGCGTTTTGTGCCAGTCGACGCTGGATTCCGGGTCACAGGCGTAGCAGTGGAAGCGGATAACATCGAAGTCGGCGTTGCCCGGGCGCTGACTGCTGTAGGCCACGACACCGTGCTCGTCGGTGTAACGATACACGGTTTCACTCTTGGTGGAGGCTCGTGGCTGGCTTTTGCTTTTCACATTGGTGAATTCCACCCGTCCGTCCGGATGCACGATGCGTTTGATGCTGTCGGCATGGGCCGTCGCTGCCGCGAGAAGGAGTCCGGTGACAAGGGCAATGGTGACTCTAGTCGTCAGGGATGTACCGCTGAAATTCATCAAGAACCCGAAGCATAGTTTCTGAATGACACACTACGTCTATTATCGCGGTAGATGGCCGTTCAAGTGTAGGAGTTTCGTGCCTTCATGATACCGATTGTTCATGGGGTCACAAACTGGCCGTTGTCTTCAGGCATCGACAGCACTCGGTCCGGCCGGCGGCGGAATTCGCTTGCCCGACCAGTTCTCCAGCAGCCGGCAGGCAACCAGGTCGCCGGTCACATTGATGGCGGTTCGGCACATATCCAGAATTCGGTCCACGCCCATGATCAAGGCAATACCTGCGGCTGGTACACCCACCGATTGCAGTACCATTGCCAGAATGACAATGCCAACCCCCGGGGTAGCCGGCGACCCTATGGAGGCACCCACTGCCATGGCGACCACCAGGGCCATACTGCCAACACTGAGGTCGATGCCGTAGACCTGGGCCAGGAAAACGGTCGCGACGGCCTGATAAAGCGCAGTGCCATTCATGTTGATGGTGGCGCCCAGGGGGACTACAAACTGGGAAACCGAGGGGCGCACTCCCAGTTTGTCCTCTGCGGTACGGATAGACAGGGGCATGACAGCGGCGGAGCTGGAGGTTGAGAATGCCAGCAGCAAGACATCACGGGTATCCCTCAGGAACTGCAGTGGCCGTACACCTGCCAGCAGTTTGAGAATGACCAGATAAAACCCCATCAGGACGGCGAGGCCGAACAGCACCGTTGCCACATAGGAGGCCATGCCAATCATGGCACGAAAACCCAGGGTAGTTGTGAGTTGCGCCATCAGGCCAAACACGGCATAGGGCGCAAGGCGCATGGCCCAGCGAACCACGGTCATGCAGATTTGCTGCAGTGAATCGAGCAGGTCCAGCATCGGTTTGGCTTTGTCGCCCGACATACTCACCAGCGCAACGCCGATGATGATGGAGAAAATCACCACCTGCAGCATCTGCCCTTCCACCATGGCGTCCAGGGGGTTACCGGGCAGAAGTCCAATCAGTGTCTGGGGGAGGGCGTCCAGGCCGGGGATGTCGGCGGCCACCGGCGCGGCATCGGCTGGCGGTGTGGTCAGCCCGGTCATCAGATCCCCCGGGTTAACCAGGCCGCCCACCCAGAGCCCGATGGTGGCCGCAATGGCGGTTGTAATGACAAAAAACAGGGTAACCCGGGTCCCCATTTTCCGGAGTTGTTCCAGGTTGTCGCTGGCGGCCAGTCCTCGCACCACCGAGGCAATCACCAGTGGTATGACGATCATCTGTATAGTGGCGAGGAAGAGTTGCCCCGGAAACGCCAGCCAGTTGCCGATCAAGGTGCCTGTTTCCGGTTCGACCAGGCCGACCGAAGGACCAAGCAGTGTGCCCACCACCAGACCAAGCCCCATGCCAATGAGCACTTTAAGCCAAAGCCTGCCTTTGACCAGTGTGGCCAGGTAGACGCTCAGATGGCGCAGCGAGCGAGGTGCATTGTCGGTGGTCTGAGCTGGTGTGTTATCCATGATCAACGTGTCCGTGTTGCCGTTTTTCTGTGTCGGTGACAGGCAGAGATCGGGCCTTTGAAGACAATAACCATAGGATAGTCAGGCAAACTATGCATCTGGATCAATTTCTTTGTGATTCCGCTTCGGTCCACGACTGTTTGGGCTAAACTGCAGAGAACGCTGACGATAAGGAGCTTTTATGCCGTTCTCTCCAAACCACCTTGCTGAGCTGAACCTGTTGCTGCAGTTTCCGTCCGCCTCTACTCAGGAGGGCATCAAGGTGCACGCTCACAGTGCGGCGCCGGAAACGCTGCGCGCGGCGGAATCCTTGTTTGCCAAGGGGCTGATAAGCCAGAAGGATGGTGGTTACCTGACGCCGCTTGGTTGCGAAGCGGTGGAGTTTACCCAGAAGCTTCAGACAATGCTCACCGCCCCATAGGGTGACTGTGGCTCTGTAATGGCAAGGCTGTACCTGTTCCCGGCCTGATTGGCCGGGTATAGTCGAGGCTCTTTTTCCAGCCTCTGCCAGGACTTATGCCACCGATCTATTACTCCTTTTTTGTGCCCGCCCTGTTTGTCTGGTTGTGGAGCACCGGGTTCATTGGCGCCAAGTATGGTCTGCCTTATGCGGAACCCTTTACCCTGCTGCTGATCCGTATGCTGCTGACGCTGGTGCCGTTGGCTATTCTCGCCGTGGCCATGAAATCCCGTTGGCCGGGCTGGCGTGGGGCCGGGCATCTGGCGATTACCGGGTTGTTGGTGCAGGGAACCTATCTGGGCGGGGTGTTCTATGCCATCGATCAGGGCATGCCCTCGGGCCTGGTCTCACTGATTGTTGGCTTGCAACCGCTGGTAACAGCGCTGGCAGCCGTTCTGATTCTGCGGGAGTCGGTTGCTGGCAGGCAGTGGCTGGGGCTGGTCATGGGGCTGGCCGGAGTGGCGTTGGTGCTGGCGGAAAAGTTGGGCAGCGGTGCCAATGGCGGTAGTTTTTCACCGGTCACCATTCTGTGGGCAGGCTTGTCGTTGATCGGCATTTCCCTGGGTACGGTCTATCAGAAGCGCTTCGGAACCGGAGTGGACCTGATATCTGGCACCATGATTCAGTACACAGCGGCTGCAGCGTTCTTCGCGATTGGTGCTTTTACGCTGGAGACCCGGCACATCGAATGGACAGTGCAATTCAGTCTGGCGCTGGGATGGCTGGTGTTCGGGCTGTCGGTAAGTGCCATTCTGATTTTGATGTGGCTTATTCGTCGTGGTGCGGCTTCGCAGGTGGCCAGTCTGTTTTATCTGGTGCCACCGGTAACGGCTCTGGAAGCCTTTATTCTGTTCAATGAGCGGTTGGGGCCGTTGGCCATTGCCGGGGGAGTGGTGGCGGTAGCCGGGGTGGCCCTCGTGGTTACTGGAGGGCCACGACCGTTAAATCGCTGATGCTATACCTTTGGCCCCTTACCGCGCAGGGCGTTAACGACCAGCGACACCACCAGAAGCACCAGAAAGACGAAAAACAGTATCTTCGCGAAGCCGGCTGCTGTGCCTGCAATACCGCCAAAACCCAGAATACCTGCGATCACTGCAATTACGAGACAAACAATAGCCCAATAGAGCATTTCGTGTCCTCCTTTCAAGGGTTGCTTTTTAACCGTGGCACAGGGCTTCCAGGTACGCAATTTTCAGCGGGTTTTGTGGAGGGATGGTAACGGCCC
Source organism: Marinobacter sp. LM1 (assembly GCF_042763285.1). NCBI lineage: Bacteria > Pseudomonadati > Pseudomonadota > Gammaproteobacteria > Pseudomonadales > Marinobacteraceae > Marinobacter > Marinobacter sp. LM1. Next base: position 3,181,138 of record NZ_CP114373.1, on the reverse strand, counting down.
CGTCATTTGGCCATCGCCGCAATAGAGTTCTTTTCAGTCCGTTTTTCGGGTCGGAAACACCGACGTGGAGAGTGTTGGCTGACAGCCAACGACACCTCGTGCCTGCTCGTGGGCATGCAGGTACCAACGCTGGCCGCCTTCCGGAAACGTGGTGCTGTCCACCTGAAACTCTGCGGTGCCCACGGTTGCAGGAATCGGAGTGCCATCGGCATGGCGGTAGACACAGCTGGTACCGAGGGTTACAGGCCGGGCAACGGGCAGCTCAATAAAGCCGTCGCTGCGCACGGTCGGCGCTTCTCCATTGATGTCGGTAATCTTCAGGCAGGGGCCAAAATGAATACGATCCTGGTCGCCGACGGGTTCCTCCAGACAGTGTGTGGCCTTGAGAAAAACAACATTACGGTTGGCCCCTTCCTTTGCGTTCGGAAGGTTCTGGCATCCGGACAGTACGATGGCCGAGATCGCCAGCATTGTAAGCTTCAGTCTCATCAGAGGCTCCTTGGTGTCAGTGACGCTTTACCCTCAGAATCTGCACGCAGTGCCTGCAGCAAACGGCGGTCACGATCATACACATCGTTCCGGAACTGGAGAACGCCGGCCGGATCAATCCAGGTGGTCCAGTATTGCAGGTACACAGGCACCGGTTCCGATAGCACTACGGTTGCCGGTTCGGCGGTTGCCAGGGTCTGCTCAATTCGCTTTTTGTTCCATCCGTTGGTGTTTGCCAGCAATCGTTCGGCCAGCTCAAAGGGGCGTTCCAGACGGATGCAGCCGGAGCTCAGGGTTCGCTCCAGCCGACTGAACAACGATTGCGCCGGGGTATCGTGGAGGTAGATATCGTACTGGTTCGGGAACATGAATTTGACCTGGCCCAGCGCATTCTGGGGGCCGGGCTGCTGAATCAGCTGGTAGGGAAAGTTGTTCTTCGAGAGTTTCGTCCAGTCGATTTCTGCTGGATCGACTTCGCTCTGGTTTGCGCCCCAGCCTCTGAAAACCTTGAAGCCCAGGCGCTCCAGATACTCCGGATCTGACCGTATGATCGGTAGCTGGTCTTCGATCATCAGCTTCCGGGGTACCGTCCAGGTCGGATTGAAAACCAGGTAGCGAATGCGATCGCTGAATACTGGCGTCTGCCGGTATGGCCTGCCAACAATTACCCGTTGGCGATGGACCTGCTCGCCGCTCTCTACGAGCACCAGCTCAAAACCGGCGATGTTAACGACGACATAGGTTTCTCCCAGGGATTCCGGTAACCACCGCCACCGTTCCAGGTTGGCGTCCAGGCGGTATATCCGTTCCAGGGGCAACAGGTTCAGCGCTGTCAGAGTGTCCCGGCCGACGATTCCATCTGGTTCCAGGCCGTGTCGGGCCTGGAATAAGGGGATCGCAGTGGCCAGGGCGTCGTCGTAGTGTTGGTGATTCGAGGCTTCTGGCGAGTCGCCGGAGAGGTCGCCCAGCATTGCCAGGCGGCGACGAATGTCGGGTATGCGGTTATCGGTATCGCCTGGTCGGATACTTGGTCCCGAAACGATAGCCGGCCAGTCTGCGCTGATCAGCTCACCCAGCGCTTTACGTCGTTGTACCAGTTGATGGTAGGCCGCAGAGCGGGGTTTCAGATCCTGCAGGGTGGTGTAGACGGTGCCGCTGGCCAGGGCTTCGGCCAAGACCGACTGCATCTCCCTTTGCTGGCGGTTGGCGGTCCATTCCGCATGGATGGTTGTGGGGTTGACCTTGCCGTGGTGCAGGTGGGACGCCAGTAGCAGGAAGGCATCCGAGAGTACAAGGTCAAGGTCGGTCTGTAATTCCTCGGCACTGTCATTCAGGTCTTTCAGGGCGAGTGCTGCAAGGGTGTCGTAGTGGTAGTCGCCGGGGTTGAGGCCGTCACCGGCCACTTCCCTGATGGCTTCGAGCAATTCCCTGCGATTGCTTGGGTCCTCCCAGGCCAGCGTGTACCCTCTGGCTTCGTAGAATCGCGTCAGCGCTTCCTTGGCATATAGCCGGGATTCCAGCACCGATACCGGGTAACCAGCCTGCAGGGCTTCAATGCGGTTGATCAGTCCATCATTGCCCTGGGCCCTGGCCGGAACCGCAAACACCAGAGCCAGGAGAAGCCAGTACAGGGTGAGTGGGTAACGAGCTTCCTGCATTCTGCGCCTCTATTGCGGTGTACGATCAAAGGCTGTCCCTGCGGTGTCCGTAATGCCTGGGCAGTCTATCTGACGGCAGTATAGCCTGATCGTTCAATCCCGGTAGGGGCAAAGCGCGGTTGGCTTCTGCCGCCCGAGGCTGCGGGCGGCAATGGCTGGGGCTTAGCCAGCGCGCCCAAACATACGTTCAAGGAAACCCAGTTCCCTGACATCGGGCACGGGCAGTTCATCCACCTGTTCCATGGCCTGGCGCCAGAAAGCCTCAGGGGTGTCCAGGTGCTCCACGGTCTTACGTTCTTCCGGGCTGTAATGATTGTGTTCCCCGGTCATGCCGGCGTCGGCCAGGGACTCTGTCCACAGGTAGATCGCCGAGCGGATGGTGCGCAGCAGGCGGCAGTAAACTTCACGGCTGAGATTGATCGCCAGTTCCGCCTTGAGGTTGATTTGCTTTTGCACATGGGCCATGTCGTCTTTGTCCAGCAACGCCCGATGACCATTGCCTTTCTTGCAGTTCAGGCACACCTGCTCCAGGGACTTGATGCCCTCCGGAAGGTCCAGGTGACCGTATTCCGCGGTCTGGCGCTCATCCACCGGCGCTGGAATCCAGCCGTACTGGGGTGATTTTGCAACAATGTGACCGGGCAGGTCGCGTCGGTAGGGCGGGGCCTTGTCCTTGTCGGTGTAGCCATCAAATTCTTCCCGCAACCAGGCCGCCATTTTCCGGTGGCGTAGCATGGTGGCGAGCGTAATGGCCGAGGGTACGATGTCCGTTAGCAGGTCGCTGGCGTCCTGGGTACGTTCCTGAAGATGATCCACGGATGTTGACATGGTCTGCGCTCCATTCGGGCCGGTTTATGGGCCCTGATCTTTTTGTTGTTGTCTGGTTCTCCTGTGTCGGCATCAGGAGTAACCTGTGGTTAAAAAGTAGTCAGTCCCGGGTGTTCGCACTGTTGTAAAAAAGTTATGCCTTTGTAACGACAGGTAAGCATGAGGAGGGACACCTTATGAACAAAGACGGACAGGATCTGAGTGATATGCGACGGGCCATGGTCCGGTGCCAGCTGGTGCCTCGGGGTATTTCCGATGGACGGGTGCTGGAGGCCATGGAGCGTGTGCCCAGAGAGCAGTTTGTTCCCGAACATCTGCGCTTCGAGGCTTATGAGGACCACCCGGTACCCATTGGCCAGGGTCAGACCATTTCTCAGCCTTACATCGTTGCCCTGATGGCAGAAGCTCTGTGTCTAAAGGGCCGCGAGCGAGTGCTCGATATTGGCACTGGTTCGGGCTACGCCGCCGCCGTCCTGGCCAGTCTCGCTCTGGAAGTTTTTTCCATTGAGCGTATTCCGGAACTGGCGGCCCAGGCGCGCAAAAATCTGGACCGAACAGGCTTCACCCAGGTGCATGTGAAATGCGCAGACGGTACGTTAGGCTGGCCAGAGGCAGCACCATTTGATGGCATCTGCGTGGCTGCCGGAGCCCCTGCGGTGCCAGCGGCCCTCAAGCAACAACTGGCGGTCGGCGGGCGGCTGGTGATTCCGGTGGGCACAGAGGGCGGCCTTCAGCAACTGCTCTGCATCACCCGGCTGTCGGATTCCGAGTATGAGCAGGCGAGCTACGGCGATGTACGCTTTGTCCCGCTGCTGGGTGAGGAAGGCTGGCCTTAAGCCTTCCCTGGTTTAACTATGGGTGCTCTCGAAAATCCGATCGGCGGAGGCGGCAACAAAACCGCTATAGAGTTTGCCGTTGGCCATTGGGTAGCGCTTGGCAAATTCGTAAAAGCAGCTCGGAATGACTGCGTCCTGGTCGGTAAAGTGCGCGGTAACACGGTCGGCCATAGTGGACGACTGTTCCAGGCAGTCCTGCGGTGAACCTTTCACTTCTCCACCACTGGCATTCACGGAAAAACCCTGTTCTTTCAGCAGCGTGTTGATGTCTGGTACCGAGTGAATCGTGTCCAGGTGGTTTATGCTCACGGTAAAGTGGTTGGCGCGATAGCCCCAGGCTGCCAGCCAGCCGGCGTATTCACTTTCCTCAAGCAACTGTCGATAGGTTGAGTAATCCAGATTCCAGTGTCGGCCTGAGTAGAGAAAGTCATCAGCCTGTACCCTTTTCGGGTCGATCTGGTCTACCAGACCCTGCACTACCGCTTGCAGCTGGTCTGAGCATTGTTCGACCAGCAGTTCGGAGATAAACACTTTTGGCACCTCCGGGTCCGGGTGCTCGTAATGCCGGGCGTAGAGCTTCTTGGCTTCAAAATGGTATTCGCCACAGGGTTGGTAACCTAAAGCCAGGAAATGCGCAGCCAGGGCGTCCAGACCCACCGGCGCCGGGTTGAAGGTTCTCAGGGCGATATGATCATTGACGATGGCGGTGTTCTCGCGCTCGGCCAGCAGGGCATGAATGCGGTCTGCCGAAGGTGTTACGGCCCGGTAGTCTTCCCAGAGCGCGCGAAACAGGGTGTCGACGTCAGAGTGCATAGTGAACCTCCGCAGAATCTGTGACATGGATTGAGGCCGCCGGAATGGCTTGCTGGCCCAGGGGCAGGGCTCGTACTGATGCGCCCACACTGAGGTCCAGCGCATCGGCTTGCTTGGTTGAAAGCTCGATCCGGCCGCTGGCCAGGGCGTGAGTGTCTGTATTCACAACCATCGCGCGAAAGCCCTCGAGCCCGGTATTAGTCACAAGCACCGGGCGGCCTGTGTCTGTAAGGTGTTGGTTTCCGGTTGTGCTGATCTCTGCCGACATCAGTGCAGCTTCCCGGACACTGCGGATGTCATCTGTCCGGCATTCAACGGTGGGGCCGGCGTCGAACAGATCCACCATTCCCCGATGGCGGAACCCCTCTGCCTTGAGCATGGCCAGCGCGGGCCTGGTGTCCGGATGCACCTGACCGATGACAGCCCGGGCCGGATTGCTCATTAAATGAGTATAGAGAGGTAATGAAGGCATCAGGTCCTCGACGAAGTCCAGTGAACCAGCACCCGCCAGTTGCGTGACATGGCTGAACTCCAGATCAATAAAGTGATCCCGCAGCCAGTCCCAGAAGGGCGACTGGCCGAGTTCATCGGCCACACCCCGCATCTGGGCAATGGCCAGGTTCGGAAAGCGGTCCAGATGTTGGGCGATAAAGGCGAAGCGGACTTTGGAGAGTAATTTGCCGGCATTGGCGCGGCGAAAAGCCGGGCGCAGATACAGTGAGCAGAACTCCGTACAGTTCCGGTAGTGCACGCAGCGGGTGAGCGCGCCCACGGAGCGCCGTAGCCCCAACTCTCTGGAGTGATGAGTGAGGGTGCTGTGGCGAAAATGGTAAAGCGGTTGCGACCGGCCGGTTCCAGAGGTAATGCCGGTTGTGCCCATGATCTGCCCGGAAGTCTCCTCTTCAAGCACAAACAGGTAGCGTTGTTCGCTGTGGTCGACGGCCTGTGAGCGGAAGCTGCGAATTGAGCCCTCAATTTTTCGGGATAGCCGGTCTTTGTCCGGCATCAGGGAAGTAAATCCCGGGCCGGACTCGCAGGCTATCTCGTACAGATCGTTCAGGTCGTCATGACGAACCGGGCGAATAATCATGGCGGCACCTCAAAATTGTTTTTTATCAGTATGAGTGCGTAAGCCGCCGGTTTGCAGTGTCAGAATGTTCGAAATGATCTATTGTTTTGTTGAAATGATAAGTTTGGGGATCAAAATGACAGAAAGTCGCGATCAGAAACTGCTTGCTCTGCTCCGGCGCAATGCCCGTACGAGTGTGACCGAACTGGCCAAAGCACTGCACGTGTCCCGATCAACGATTCAGAATCGCATTGCCAGGCTGGAGGCCAGCGGCGTCATTCGCGGCTATTCAGTGATTCTGGGAGGGGATTATCTGCAAGGGCAGGTGGAAGCCCACGTGTCTATCAAGGTCCGGCAGAAGCTGACCGCCCGAACCAACACGGAACTGGAGCGTATCAGCCAGGTGGCACAGTTATTTGCCGTGAGCGGGGAATATGACCTTATAGCGATTGTCCAGGCCCGTACTCTGGAGGAGTTAAGTAAGGTGCTGGACGACATCGGCAATCTCGAAGGCGTCGAACGAACCAATTCAGCCGTCGTGCTGGAAACCCGCTTCAAACGTTAGCGTTTGACGGTCAGGAGCCGAGCATGCCTGCCCAGGCGCTGTAGAGGAAGGCACCGGAACCGACCAGAATCAGGGCCCAGGCCGGAAAGATCAGAACAGAGCGCGTTGACGATTTCATAACGACCTCCTGAGGTGATGACAATCTTTACGCTGCAACTTTCAATCTAGACCAGACTTGACGGATGTCACGAAGTATTTTGAGTGACAGGTCTCAGATTCGAGCTAAACGGCCAATCACCGGGATTGTTATTGCTATTGAGGGAGTCGGAAAGTTGGCTAGTATGGAGAGGAAGAAAACAATAACAAGGACGCACAATGGCCGTAGACCCGAACAAGCAGACTTCACTGCATTGCCTTTATTACTGGGCAGAGCATACTCCCGACAACGTTTTTTTGACCCAGCCCTACCCAGACGGGCGTGTTGAAGATATTACCTGGCGTGAAGCCGCCGACCAGGTGTCGCGCATGGCCGCCCACCTGAACACGCTGGGGTTGCCTCAGCGAAGCAATATCGGGATTCTGGGCAAAAACAGCGCCCACTGGATTCTGTCCGATCTGGCCATCTGGGCAGCAGGGCACGTCAGCGTACCGCTCTATCCAACTCTGAATGGCGAGACCGCAGCCTATATTCTGGACCACAGTGAAACTCAGATGCTGTTTCTCGGCAAACTCGATGGCACGGCCGATGGCTGGCATGACATCAAAGGCCATATTCCCGAGCAATTACCGATTATCTCGCTGCCCCTATCGCCTCGGGACGACACGCCCAAATGGCAGGACATCATCGCCGAACAGTCCCCGGCGATACCGAAACTGCCCGATCCCGATGATCTGGCCACCATTGTTTACACCTCTGGCAGTACCGGGCGGCCGAAAGGCGTGATGCACAGCTTCCGGACCATGATCTCGGTTGCTGACGGGCTGCAGCAGCTATTCCCCGTATCGGCCAGCGAACGTATGTTGTCCTATCTGCCCCTGGCCCATGTGGCCGAACGGGCGGCGGTGGAGACCCAGTCACTGTATTACGGTTTCCATCTGTACTTTGCCAACTCGCTGGATACCTTTCAGGAGGATCTGCAGCGGGCCCGGCCAACCCTGTTTTTCTCGGTGCCTCGCCTGTGGATGAAATTCTACCTGGGGGTGAATGCGAAGTTGCCGCCCAAGAAGCAGAAATTGCTGTTCAATATCCCGATTCTGAACACGCTGGTTAAGAAGAAGGTGCTCAAACAGCTGGGGCTGGATCATTGCCGGGCGGCACTCACCGGTGCGGCTCCGCTCTCGGCAGAGATCATCGGCTGGTACCGAAACCTTGGTCTGGAGTTGCTGGAGGTCTACGGCATGTCCGAGAACTTCGGCTATTCCCATGCCAACCGTCCGGGCCAGGCCAAGGTGGGCACCGTTGGTATGGCCAACCCGGGTGTTGAGCATCGAATCGGGGAAGGAGGCGAGGTTCAGGTGAGGAGTCCGGGCCAGATGCTCGGTTATTACAAGAACGAGGAAAAAACCCGGGAAGACCTGACGGATGACGGTTTTCTCAAAACCGGTGACATGGGTGAAATTGACCGTGATGGATGCCTGCGCATTACCGGGCGGGTAAAAGACCTGTTCAAAACATCAAAGGGGAAATACGTGGTGCCGGTGCCTATCGAGAACCGGTTCAATCACCCCAAGGCGGAAGTGGTGTGTGTGGCGGGTGCCAACCAGCCCCAGCCGTGCCTGATGGTACTGCTCTCCGAGGAGGCCCGCGATGAACTGGAGCGGGGAGGCAGTCGCAGCGAGCTGGAACAAGAGCTGGCGGAGGAACTGGACTCCGTGAATGCGGAATGTGAGTCCCACGAAAAGGTGGCTTTTGTCGTCGTGGTACGTGAACCCTGGACCATGGAAAACGGTATGCTCACGCCCACCATGAAGATCAAACGCAATGTCATCGAGGATTTCTACAACCGCAAGATGGACGAGTGGTTTGAGCAGAAACGCAAAGTGATCTGGGAATTCTGACCGGGTACAAGCGAACAAAAAAAACGCCGGCATGGAAACATGCCGGCGTTTTTTATTCAGCAACCCCGAAAGGCGTGCAGTCTGTTTTAGTGGCCGCCCTGAACCTGGGGCATATCCTGCGCCACGGCTACCGCCTTGCGATTGAAAATTCGCACCTTGCGGCTGATAAACTGCATCGCCTGCCTTGCGGCAGCGCGGGTATACTGGCGCCTGACCTCAGTACTGTTGTGGAGGATACTGGACGGCAGCGGTTTAACGGTTGCGATATGGTTCTGAGTCATAGCGCCTTCCTCCTTCATCTGGTGGATTGTTAGCGATCTATCTTTAATTTACGTTCAATTCTAAGGATTCTTTTTTGCAGCTTGAATACGTTAAAATCCGTACCCTTGTTGCAAATATGCAGTGATTATGGACTGGGATTATCTTCGATATATAAGGGCCCTTGCAATAGGCGGAACGCTTGCAAAAGCCGGTGAAATTCTGGGTGTTCACCAAACGACTGTTTTACGGCGACTTGATCAGATGGAAGAGTCGCTGGGGGTGCAATTTTTTGAGCGTAACCAGAGCGGATTGCAGCTCACACCCGTGGGAGAAATGGCCTTTCGGGAGGCTGAACGGCTGGCTACCGATATGGAAAACCTTGAACGCAAACTGGTGGGGGATGATTCCGCACCGGTTGGCAAGGTTCGTGTGGCCGCCGAAGACGTGATGATGAATGAACTGCTCAGCCCGATTCTGGCCGAGATGGTGCGCACCTATCCCGAGATTGAGCTGGAGGTTCTCACTGATAACGATGTGGCCAATCTCAGCCACCGGGAAGCCGACCTTACCCTTCGGCCGGAGAACAAGCCCCAGGCAACGCTGGAAGGTGAGAGGATTGCCGCAATCGAATCCGCGGTCTATGGCGCAGCAAAATACTGCCGCCGGCACCGGAACATGGATATCGAGAATCAGCCGGAAGGCTGTACCTGGATACTGCCAGACGAATCCTTCAGCCACCTGGCAACGGGGCGTTGGTACCGCAAACAGCTGAAAAATGTCACGTCGGTGATTCGCTGCAATAGCCTGCAGTCCATGCATGCCCTTGCCCGGGCCGGGGCAGGCCTGGCAGTACTGCCCTGTTACCTGGGCGACGCCACCAGGGAATTGCGGCGGCTGTCCGATCCTCTGGAGGGCGAAAGCATCGACCTCTGGCTCCATGTAAACCAGGATACCCAGCAGATGGCCCGGGTCAGAATGGTCATGGAGTTTCTGGTAGAGCGCTTGCAGGGTCTGGAGTCGGTGATCGAGATTTCGGGAGCCCTGTAGCTCAGTCTTCAGCCGAGCAGAACGGCCAGAACTGGTACCAGCGCCAGCACTGGAACTCCGCTTCGCACTGCTGCAACTGGTTGTGGTAGCGGTAAGCCCTGGCCCGGACCCGGCTGGCCAGGGCCTGAAGCTGCGGCTTACGGTCGAAGGAGCGCCGGGCATAGCCGGTTCTGCCTTCATGGTAGGCCAGGTACAGTTCCCTCGGGGCGGTATAGGGGATACCCAGTTGCTGGTGGCTCAGGCGGTTATACCAGCCGACGAAATCCAGGGCATACTGCATATCGCTGCGCACCGTCAGCCAGTCACCATCGTTTGCTGCCAGGTATTCCTGCCAGGCTGGATCAAGGGCCTGGGCGTAACCGAAGGCTGTGGTTGGTCTTGCCCACGGAATCAGACCCCATAGCCGGGTACGCGGTGGTCTGGCATGGCTTCGAAACGATGATTCGTAATAGACAAAGGCCATCTGGGTGGCAATGGGGGTTCCCCAGCGTTGTTGTGACCCGCTGGCATAGTCGTACCAGACCGGATGCTCCCGGAAAATGTCGCAAAGATTTTCCGGTCTCGCCGGGGGATCCGGAGCCAGCAGGCTGAAGCGGAGCGTGGCCCAGATCCCGATCAGTAGGCCGGCCACCGGTGGCCCATACCATTTTGCCAAGCGAAGCCAGCGTGCTTTTTCAGCCTTATGGCGGCTCTTTTTCTTTCGGCCTGACCTGTTGCGTATTCCTACCAAACTGTCATCTCCTGAACCCCTGGATTGCTTGCTGCCAGCCTTGGGCCCATGGCATAAGAGAGTTATTGCATTAGTCAGGATGATAGGTAAATGAAGCGATTGGCCCTAGTTAAACCTGTTTTAGTCGTTGCCATGCTTGGCGTGGGCTCAGCTCAGGCGGCCCCGGATGCCGCCAGTGTGCTCGAAGCCTCCCCGATTGACGACATTGTTGAGCAATACCCGGCGATGCTAAGCCAGGGTATTCGGGAAGGGCTGAAACAACGCGGTCAGGTGCCGCCCATGGTGGCGGATACCGTTGGTTATGTGGTGAGCAGCAGTTTCAGTGCCGACAAAATTGAGCAACAGATCATTACCGATCTGCAAGCACAGCTCACGGACAAACAGCTTCAGGCGGTGAGTGAGTGGTACCAGACACCCATCGCCCGGAAAATCTCGAACGCAGAGATTGCCGCCTCGGCGCCGGAAGCCTGGCCGCAGGTACAGGCCAGCGCGCCGGAATTGAATCGAAAGTACAAGGGTACTCGCAAAGCCGAGATGTTCGATCGATTTGACCGGGCCGCCCGCGCAACTGAAAGCGCGGTGGATACCACCATCGCTGTTCAGCTAGGGTTGGCGGCAGCCATGTCGGCGCTCAGCAGCGAGTCAATGCACTATGAACAGCTTGAGCGCCGTATCGAGAACCAGCGAGGAATGTTGCGGGGTGTGGTTGGTCAGCAGGTCTACGACAGCTATCTTTATACCTACGACAAGGTGAGCGCCCAGGAGCTGGCACTGTACCTGGAGTTCCTCGAAAGCCCCGCTGGTAAGCAGTTTTCTCAGGTTGTGACCAGCAGTATTCAGCAGGCGATCATGGAGCCGGTGGAAAGCATAGGACGGCAGATATCGAGGTTTATGGCACCGCCGGCGGGGTCAGAATAGGACGCACTCCGGCCGGCGTCGGAGATATTCCGAACACCGGCCGGGCCGATCATCGGATCAGCTGCGGCTGGTGACTTCCAGCAAATGGTAGCCAAACTGGGTCTTGATGGGGCCGATCACAGTATTGAGCTCGCTGTTGAAAACGGCTTTATCGAACTCCGGCACCATCTGGCCCGGGCCGAAAGAGCCCAGATCGCCGCCGTTACGGCCGGAAGGGCAGGACGAGTGCTGCTTGGCGACTTCGGCGAAATCCTGGCCACCTTCGATCGCTTTCTTCAGCTCCTCACACTTGGCTTCACTGTCTACCAGAATGTGGCGTGCGGTTGCTTGTGCCATGATCAATTTCCTGTCGTTGGGTGAATGGAACACAGACCGGAATGCTGCCCTCAGCGGCGTTCTGAGGCAAGCGGTTTTTGTCCGTGTTTCTGCGGCCTCACAGTCTCTGGTGCAAACCTGTACAATGCCGGCTTTCTTTTCGCCGGCGTTTGCTGGCCCTCACTTCGACAGGTTTGTTTCTTGATCTCTACCGCCAATCTCACCATGCAATTCGGGGCGCGGCCCCTGTTTGAAAATGTGTCTGCCAAATTCGGCAACGGCAACCGTTACGGCCTGATCGGGGCCAATGGCTGCGGCAAATCCACCCTGATGAAAATTCTGGGTGGTGATCTGGAGCCATCGGCGGGCCAGGTCATGCTGGAACCGAATACCCGGCTCGGCAAGCTCCGTCAGGACCAGTTTGCCTATGAACAGTGCTCCGTGATGGACACTGTGATTATGGGCCACGAAGAACTCTGGAATGTGAAAAAAGAGCGGGACCGCATTTATTCGCTGCCGGAGATGAGTGAGGAAGACGGCATGGCCGTGGCAGACCTGGAGGTGCAGTTTGCCGAAATGGATGGCTACACCGCGGAATCCCGAGCCGGTGAGTTGCTGCTGGGCCTGGATATCCCGCTGGAGCAGCATAACGGCCCCATGAGTGCCCTGGCGCCGGGCTGGAAACTGCGTGTGCTGCTGGCACAGGCGCTGTTTTCTGACCCGGACGTACTGCTGCTGGACGAGCCCACCAACCACCTGGACATCAACACCATCCGGTGGCTGGAAAACATCCTGGTGGCCCGTAACAGCACCATGATCATCATCTCTCACGACCGCCACTTCCTGAACAGTGTGTGTACCCACATGGCGGACCTGGATTACGGTGAGCTGCGCCTGTTCCCGGGCAACTACGACGAATACATGACCGCCGCCACCCAGGCCCGCGAGCGCATGCTGTCAGATAACGCCAAGAAGAAGGCCCAGATTGCGGAATTGCAGCAGTTCGTCAGCCGCTTCTCGGCCAACGCCTCCAAGGCCAAACAGGCCACCTCTCGCGCCCGTCAGATCGACAAGATCCAGTTGGAAGAGGTGAAGCCCTCAAGCCGCGTGAGTCCCTTTATCCGCTTCGAGCAGGGCAAGAAGCTGCATCGTCAGGCCGTGACTCTGAAAGGTCTGACCAAGGGCTTCGATGAAGGCCCCTTGTTCAAAAACCTGGATCTGCAGATTGAGGCGGGAGAACGCGTGGCTGTTATTGGCCCGAACGGGATTGGTAAAACCACACTCCTGCAATGCCTGGCTGGCGCTTATGAGCCAGATTCCGGCGAGGTGAAGTGGACTGACAGTGCCGAGGTTGGATATTTCGCCCAGGACCACACCGCGGATTTTGCCCGCGACGAGACCCTCACCGACTGGATGGCGCAATGGACCACCGGCGGCGAACAATTAGTGCGCGGCACTCTGGGGCGAATGCTGTTTTCCGGTGATGATATTGGCAAGTCGGTAAAGGTAATCTCGGGGGGTGAGCAGGGCCGCATGCTGTTCGGCAAACTGATTCTGCAGAAACCGAATGTAATGCTGATGGACGAGCCCACCAACCACCTGGATATGGAGTCTATCGAGGCTTTGAACCTGGCGTTGGAGAACTATCCGGGAACGCTGATTTTCGTAAGCCATGATCGCGAGTTTGTCTCTTCGCTGGCGACGCGGATTATTGAACTCACGGCTGATGGGGTGACTGACTTCAGTGGCTGCTATGATGATTATCTTCGGAGCCAGGGCTACCTATGAATGAATCACAGGTTGTAAGCGCCACCCGGCAATGGGTTGAAGAAGTGGTGGTTGGTTACAACCTCTGCCCCTTCGCCAAGCGCGAGTTGGTCAAGAACCGCGTGCGTTTTGTCGTTAGCGAGGCAGAGAACGAGGATGAGCTGCTACAGGCGTTGCAGTCAGAGTTGCAGCGCCTGGAAGACGAGCCGGACGTCGAAACCACGTTGTTGATCCATCCTGGTGTGTTGCAGGATTTTCTCGCCTACAACGAATTTCTCGATGCCGCGGATGCCTTGCTGAGCTATCTGGAGCTGGAAGGTGTCTTTCAGGTTGCCAGTTTCCATCCGGACTATCAGTTCGCCGGCACCGATGCCGGGGCCGCGGAAAACTACACCAATCGCTCGCCGTACCCCATGCTGCACCTGTTGCGGGAAGCAAGCCTGGAAGCGGCTATTGATCACTATCCGGACGTAGATGGTATTCCCGACCGGAATATTGCGTTGATGAATGAGCTCGGTGTGGAGAAGATGCGTACTATTCTGAAACGGTGCACTGACGCCGAAACCTGACATTCCGAGCTTCTGAGTTGTAACGGAAATGACTGAGCATCGAACCCGCCCATTCAGTTCCAGCCAGCGCCTGCCCGAGCTGGAAACGCCGCCTGTGATGCATAACCCGAACGAAGCCGGGGCGTTGCTGGCGGAGTTTATCCAGCAACATCCAAGATTGATGATTCTCACCGGAGCCGGCGTGAGCACGGATTCCGGTATTCCGGATTACCGTGATGGCGATGGTGCCTGGAAGCGTAAGCAACCGGTGCAGCATAAGGCGTTCATGGAGGACTTCCACACCCGCCAGCGATACTGGGCGCGCAGTCTGATTGGCTGGCCGGTCATGCGTAATGCTGCGCCTAACCCGTCCCATCACTACATTTCGGATCTGGAACTGCTCAACCACAGCAGCCTGGTGGTTACCCAGAACGTGGATCGTCTTCACCAGAAGGCGGGTACCCGGGCAGTGACCGATCTACACGGGCGGGCGGACGAAGTTGTGTGTATGGGCTGCGGCTATCGTTGCCCCCGGGATGAGGTGCATGACCGTTGCGCCGAGCTCAATCCCGGATTTCGGAAGTACACAGCGGAGACGGCACCGGATGGGGATGCTGACCTGGATGTGGATTTTTCGGAGTTCCGGCCGGTGGACTGCCCCAGATGCTCCGGTATCCTGAAACCGGATGTCGTGTTCTTCGGGGATTATGTGCCAAAGGACAGGGTGTACTCTGCGCTTGATGTACTCAAGGCGAGCGATGGCCTGTTGGTGATCGGTTCGTCGTTGATGGTGTATTCCGGCTTCCGTTTCTGCCGCTACGCCAGCGAGTGGAAAAAGCCCATTGCCACCCTGAATCTGGGGCGGACACGGGCTGAGGATCTGGTGGATCTGAAACTGAACGCGAGGATCGGGGAGACCTTGAAGGCCTCCCTTGATCAGTTGTGAGTGTTATTTACATCAGGTTGTAGATGAACACCACGCCCACCGCAATCGGGGTGATGAAGCGCACGGTGACAAACCACAGGTTGAATGTACCCGGTGACAGGGCCAGCTCCTTCTCCATGGCCGGTTTCGACATCACCCAGCCCGCCATCAACGCGACCAGTAGCCCGCCCAGCGGCAGCAGGATGTTGGCGGTGAAGAAGTCCAGCAGGTCGAAGATGGTTTTGCCTTCCAGCATCGGGATGAAGCCCAGTGGTGCGAAATCCGCCCACAGGTTCAGCGACAGAATAGAGGCAATACCCAGAGCCCAGCACACCACACCGGCACCCAGCGTACTGACGGTGCGGTTCATGCCCTTTTGTTCTTCCAGCCATTCAACGATCGGTTCCAGCAGGGAAATGCCAGAGGTCCAGGCGGCAAAAATCAGAAGTACAAAGAACAGGGTGCCGAACAGTGAGCCCATGGGCATCTGACCGAAGGCCAGGGGCAGGGTCTGGAAAATCAGGCCAGGGCCAGCACCGGGCTCGAGGCCGTTGGCAAAGACAATCGGGAAAATGGCGAGGCCGGCCAGCAGGGCGACACCGGTATCAATCACCGAGACGGTAATGGAGGTTTTGGCGATGGAAATCTTCTTGGGCAGGTAGGAGCCATAAGCCATCATCACCGCCATACCCAGGCTCAGAGTAAAGAATGCGTGCCCCAGTGCCACCAGTACGCCGGAGGTGGTGAGCTTGGAGAAGTCGGGCTGGAACAGGAAGGCTGCCGCCTGGCCAAAGTGGCCGGTGGTCATGGCGTAGCCGACCACAATCAGTAGCAGTACAAACAGTGCCGGCATCAGAATGCTGACGGCCCGCTCCAGGCCGGAGCGCACACCTTTCGCCACCACCAGCATCACCAGGGCCATGAACACCGTGTGCCACAGCAACAGGGTGCCGGGATTGCTCAGCAGGCCGGAGAAAATCGCACCCACGGCATCTGCGGTCTGGCCGGAGAGCTGGCCGCTGGCGGTGGTGCCAACGTAGGAAATGGCCCAGCCACCAATTACCGAGTAAAACGACAGAATCAGGAAGCCTGCAAGAATGCCCACGGCGCCAACCAGTTTCCAGGCCGGGTTCAGTCCGTCCCGCTGGGCAATGGCCTTGATGCTGTTAACCGGGCTGTGGCCGCCACGACGGCCGATCATCACTTCGGCCATCATGATGGGAATACCGATGATGGCGATACACAGCAGGTACACCAATACAAAAGCGCCACCGCCGTTTTCGCCGGTTACGTAGGGGAATTTCCAGATGTTTCCGAGGCCCACAGCGGAACCGGTGGCCGCGAGAATGAACGCGAGCCGTGATGACCAGAGCCCGCGCTGGGCATTGGAGCCCTCAAGGCTGCCGGAATAGGCAGCAGAACCGGATGATGAGACAGACATGGTTTTCTCCCGAAGGTCTTGTTTTTGTTACTGGGGTTAAAAATGGAGTCGCAGAGACTGCGGCTCCCAAGGGGAAGCACCGGTGTCAGGTTATCCGGTGCGAGACAGCCGCTGGGGCGCCAGCCCAGCACCCGCGGCATGCTTGGTGAACCGCTCTTCCGCCAGTTCATTGGCGATTTCACCGGTAGGGAGCCCGGTGCGGTCAGAACGGTTAAAAATTTCCGTCAGGGTGTCGCCGATGGTTTCCACATGGGCGCGCACTTTTTCCGGGGATGCGCCTGTGCGTTCGTAGAACACATCAATGATGCCGCCGGCGTTAATCGCAAAGTCCGGAGCGTACAGAATGCCCCGCTGTTTCAGTGCCGCGTCGTGTTCCGGGCGATCCAGCAGATTATTGGCCGCGCCTGCGACGATACCGGCGCGAATGGCAGGAATACTGCGGTCGTTCAGGACGGCGCCCATGGCGCAGGGTGCGATAACATCTACGGGCAGAGTCAGTATGTCTTCCGCCGAGGCGGCGTGTGCGCCGAGCTGGTCGACAGCCCGCTGCATGTTGTCGGCGTGAATATCGTTCACCCAGAGTTCAGCGCCAGCGTCTTTCAGGTGTTGGGCCAGACGGAACCCGACATTACCGATGCCCTGGATGGCTACTTTCAGGCCGGTAAGGTCGTCGCTGCCGAGCCGGTGTTTTACTGCTGCTCTGAGGCCAACAAAGGTGCCGTAAGCGGTGACAGGAGAGGGATCCCCGTTACTGGGGGTGCCGTCGAATCCGGTACGGTAGGCAACGCCGGCCACATGGCGGGTATGGCGCCCCATCACTTTCAGATCCGGCACGCTGGTGCCGGAGTCTTCGGCCGCAATGTAATGGCCTCCCAGGCTTTCCAGGTGCTTGCCCATAGCCTCCAGCAGGGCTTGTGTTTTGTGCTTGCGCGGATCGCCAATAATCACGGATTTGCCACCACCCAGGTCCAGATTGGCCAGGGCCGATTTGTAGGTCATGCCCCTGGACAGGCGAAGCACATCTCGCAGCGCTTCTTCATCACTGGCGTAAGGAAACATTCGGCAACCGCCTAAAGCGGGGCCGCGAGAGGTGTTGTGAATAGCGACGATGGCTTTGAGGCCGGTTTCGGCATCGCAGAAAAACGACAGGTGTTCGTGGTGATCGAACTCCGGATGGCTGAACAGCATATTGAAATCCTCTCCCGCACAGCCGGATCCCGGCGGCAGGTTCTGTCTTGTTTTTGTCGGTCTGGCTTGTGGCCAGGGTGTCGATTTCAGGTGTCCTCCCGAAGGATTGGTCGGGTTGCCCTTTTGGGGCTGGACGAAATTCAAGCTAATGCAAGTTTACGTGAACGTCAACCTTGGCGGCCGGCGGAATTGTGAACTTGTTTGATTTAATCATCTAACTGCCTGAGCACTGGTAAGAAAAAAACGCTTAATGGTGGTTTCTACCTATACGCGTTTTGCACTATCCGGCTTAGCTTCTTCAGATGTCTGTCGCCTCCTATCCTTATCAGTTTGATTCGCGGAAAGTCCGTTCCGAGTTCTTCCGCCTGCTCCCCATCTCATTCTTTGTGGTGGCGTTTGGTGCTGCCTTTGGTCTGGCCGCCATTCAGGAAGGGTTGACGCCGCTGCAGTCTATCCTGATGAGCACGACCGTGTTTGCCGGCGCTTCGCAGTTTGCGGCGGTGGATATCTGGGGGGCCGATGTTTCGGTTCTGCCTTTGATCGCCGTGGTTTTTGCCATCAATTCCAGGCACTTGCTGATGGGCGCCTCGCTTTACCCGATGCTGAGAGAAGTCTCGCCCGGACACCGCTACGCGCTTTTGTTGTTGCTCACAGATGCCAACTGGGCGGTCTCGGCCCAGGATTATCAGAATGGCAGGCGCAACCTCGAAGTGATTATCGGGGGTGGTCTGGTGCTGTGGCTGGCCTGGATTGTTGGTACAGCCCTGGGTGTCTACTTCGGCGGTTTGTTACAGAACCCCAAAGCCTTCGGGCTGGATATGGTGCTGGGTTGCTTCCTGCTGGCCATGGCACTGGGTGGCAATAAATCCCCGCGGGTGCTGGTCGCCTGGTGCGTTTCCGGCGCAGCCTCCCTTGCCGCCTGGAAATGGCTACCGCCCAATATGCACGTGGTGGTTGGCGCGATCGCTGGTGGTCTGGTCGGTTTGTTCTGGCTGGAACACAAAACCGAGGTGGCGGATAGCCAGCGGGAGGTGTCTGGTGACCATTGAAACTACCACCCTCGGTGTGCTGGCGCTGATCACTATCATGACAGTGGTGACACTGATTACCCGTTTTGGCGGCGTGTTCGTGATGTCGTTTGTGCGCATCAATCCGAGGGTAGAGAGTTTTATCAATACCATGGCCAGCTCGGTGCTGATCGCCATCATTGTACCCATGGCGGTGGGTGGCGATCTGGGTGCGCTGGCAGCACTGGTAGCCACGACGGTTTCCATGCTTGTGCTCCACAAGCCGCTTCCCGCTATCGCTATTGGCTTGCTGGCCGCTGCGACGGTTCGTTATTTGCTCTGATGTCGTCGGTGGGTGTGGTTGAAATCTGCTCAAGTTTTCGGTGATGGTGCCGTTAAGTGACCAAGTGTCACTGAGGTACCACTCCATGATTGCATCCAGCCAGATTTCGCTGTTTCAGGACAGCAGCCGCCAGGTCTCGGCGTTTGACAGTTCCCAACTGAGAATCCGCCAGTCTGCCGCCCCGGAGCCGCAGGGGCAGACCAATCGGGGCACCGAAGTGTCGCTGATCCGACAGGCGGCGTATCGCTACAGCAGCCAGGAGCAGATGGCCTTTTCCAGCACCAGTGAGGTGACCGGGGCCAACCGAGCGGCCACCTTCACCAGTTCAGAACTGGTCGAAAAGTCTTCAGAGCTGTTCCTGATGGGGCAGCAGGCGCTGATGGTCAGCCGAGCCGCCCTGGGGGGTGAAGCAGCCGCGGAATCGCCGAAGAGTCTGTCGGTTTCTGCCGGTCGCTATATGTTCTACTCCGAAAGCGAAACCCGCAGCTTCGCGTCGACTGGCAGTATTACCCTCGACAATGGTGAAACCATCGACTTTACCCTGTCGCTCAGGCAGTCCCAGTCGCGTAGCTATGAATATTCCGAGCTGATCCAGATTCAGGAGCGTCCCCTGACTGATCCGCTGGTGATCAACTTTGGTGCTTCTACCGCAAGACTGACCGACACCCTGTTTGAATTCGACATGACGGGCAACGGCGAGACTGCGCAGTTCGCCTCTCTGGGCGCGGGCAGCGGATATCTGGTTTTTGACCGCAATGGTAACGGTAAAGTGGACGATGGCAGCGAATTGTTCGGCCCGGAAAGTGGATCTGGCTTCAGCGAGCTGGCTGCGTTTGATGACGATGGTAATCGCTGGATAGATGCTAACGATGAGATTTTTCAGTCCCTGTCGGTGTGGGTACAGACGGCTGATGGCGGCCAGGATCTGCGCTCGCTGGCGGAGGTTGGTGTCCAGGCACTGTATGTCGACAGCGTGGACGACCGCTTCACTCTGACCAATCCTCAGGGCGTGCCCCTGGGGCAGATCAAGGCCTCTGGTATTTACCTGACCACTGACGGTGAAGTTCGGACTCTGGAAGAGCTGGACCTGGCGGAACAGAACACCGAGTCGGCCCCGGCGGTGGAAACCGTTCTTGGGGTTCGTAACGCTGAACCCGAGATGAGCGGCGCAGCTTCTGCACGAGAGGAAGCGATCCGCAATGCCATAGAAAAACTGAACGAAATTCGTGAGAAGCAGCAGGTGTTTATTGAGGCTTCAAAAGAGCAGGGCGAAGAAAAGTCCCCGCTGGATGGTTATCTGAAGATCATTGATAAATTGCGGCTGGAGTTGCTGAACAGCCAGGATGAGAAGAAGCAGGCAGCCAGTCGGTATCTGGAATTCGCCAAGCTTTGAACTTGATGCCGAAGCTGAGCCAGCTCTGGGTTGGGGGTGGCCTCCCAAAAACCGCTACAAGCACCCGCAATCGGGTCCAGCCAGCAATCACA
The DNA here is from genome assembly GCF_042763285.1 of Marinobacter sp. LM1. Taxonomy (NCBI): domain Bacteria; kingdom Pseudomonadati; phylum Pseudomonadota; class Gammaproteobacteria; order Pseudomonadales; family Marinobacteraceae; genus Marinobacter; species Marinobacter sp. LM1. Next base: position 3,160,907 of record NZ_CP114373.1, on the reverse strand, counting down.
GATTGCTGTCGTTCGGCTGCGTATGAAGCTTCGATTCATAAACACTTGCCTTACCCATGTGCGCTTCTCTCCGGCCATCCATGGCCTCCCACATTTTTGGGAGGCCACCCCCAACCCAGAGCCCCTAGCGCGCGGTTTCTTCGGGCATCGGGTTGGTGTCAAGCAAGGCCAGCTCGCCGAGTCCCGGTAATTTGATACCCAGCGCCATGGGATTGATACCCAGCGACAACCCCAGAATATTCACTTCCAGACCCTCTCGAACCCCGGCCAAGACACCGAAATATCCACCCAGGGATAGCTGATAGCCCGCGCCACCCGGGCTTGGGGCGATCAGCCGGTCACCCAGGTAGTCCTTGCCAATGGCGTGGCTGGGCAGGGCTACGTCGAAATCCGGCGTTTCCCGTATCACCCACGCTACGAAGGTGTTGCTGTTTGGCCCCGGCCAGGCTTCGTATTGGGTGGGGTAGGGATAATTTTCCACTGCCTGGTAGATCTGCGGAATCAAGGCCGCGGCTTTCTCTCCCCGAATATCTGCATACAGTTCCGGCCTGGCGCCGTACCAGTGTCTGTCCGGGTCGCCGGGGCGGGAATTGACCACGTAGGTGCGCCAGCCGGTGACCTCGTGCACCTGATAATAATCAGCGCCCTGTTCTTTGGTCGCAATCCAGGTATGTACCGCAAAGTAGCCTCGCCAGCTCCAGGCGCGTGCGCCATAGACCTGAATAATGGCTTCCTCCACCTGTTCGGGTCGAGGCGCTATACCGGCGCTTTCCCGGCTGGCGGTACGCCAGCTCTCCGCAACCTCAAGGCTGCTGCTGGCGGCCAACAGAAGGGGGCCGCCCAGAAGCAACAGCAGGGCGCCGAGCAGGCCCGCGGCGTATTTGAGAAGTCGTTTCATTTACAGGTCCGGTTCGAGTACTTCCAGCATGCTACAGGCGAGATGATACGCCTTTTAACGGTCAATGGATGAAGCAGGTTAAAGAATGGTAGTTTGCCCAAGCTCACGCTGGCTTCTAGGCTCAAGGTGTAAATATTCTTGAGTCAGGAGGCTGTCATGTCTGATCACCATGTCTACAAAAAAGTGGAAATCGTAGGCTCATCAAAGACGAGCATTGAAGATGCCATTCAGAACGCGCTGGATGAGTGCGGGAAAAGTATTCGCAATATGGAGTGGTTCGAGGTAACGGAAACCCGTGGCCACATTGTCGACGGAAAGGTCGGTCATTATCAGGTGGGCCTGAAAATCGGTTTCCGGATTGCCGATAGCTAAGCAAACTTAGCCGCTTCTTATGGCGCGGTGCCGGATGGTGGTCACCAGGTGATTCAAAAGCTCCCGAGCCTCGCCCTCATGCAGGCTGTGAAACTTGTCGTGCAGGACTCTCCGGTCGTGATCGGAAGCGCCGTGCCGGACTTCCTTCACCAGGTCCAGGTACTGGCAGGCGGCGAGGTGGGCCTTGATTTCCACGTCAATGAGCCGGGTGAGCAGTTCATCCACCGTTTCGTGACAGAAGGGGCGGTGCTGGTTCAGGTGATTTCTGGCCTCCAGCGCAGCGTTTCTGGCCTCCAGACGTAAGTCGTTGGCGGATTCACCGGTTTCGACAGTTCGCAGAAACTGCCCCAGGCGTTCGTGCAGAAGCCAGATGGCCGGCCAGGTCTTCTGGTAGGCTTCCATTTCCGTTTGGTAACGGGCTTGGTCCAGTGAGGAATGGCTGGTCGACGGGCTATGATCTGAGCGGTTGAACTGGCTGACCCGGATGTCATCCATTTCACGCCAGAGGGTGTCCGACCTTTCCCTCAATGCGCTGAGCTGGCTCTGGTTTTTGTTCCGTAACCGGGATGCCAGTATCAGGCTGAGAAGTGCCAGCACAAAGGCACCCAATGCCACCATCAGGGGTGGATCAAATGAGGTGAGTATGCTTCCTGGCAGACCGGTATCCATTGCCGTTCACCTGATTGAAGTCCGTCCTGGTCAATCAGTATACAGACTATTGCGGTGTTTGTTGTTTAAACGGCAGTAAGGTTTCCGCCTCGGCAAAATACCCTTGTACCTGCTCTGCTTCTTCCCGGGTGAAGTCGGCAATGGCGTCCCGGAAGCCGGGGTGCTGTATACCGTGCCAGGAATGGGTGATCACCGGTTCAAACCCCCGAACCAGTTTATGTTCGCCTTGGGCGCCGGCATCAAAATGTGTCAGCCCAAGCGCCAGCGCCAGCTCGATGCCCTGATAGTAACAGGTCTCGAAATGCAGGTGATTGTATTCGTCCAGACAGCCCCAGTACCGGCCGTAAAGCGTGTTTTGCCCCGACAGAAACAGGGCCCCGGCGATCATTTCGCCCTGTTTGATCGCCATGATCACGTGCATATGCTCGGGTAGCTGCTCTCTCAGTAACTCGAAAAACTGTTTGTTCAGGTATGGTCTCTGGCCCCGCTTCAGATAGGTGGCCTGGTAGAACACATAGAAGGCGGCAAGAACCTGGTCTGGAATATCCTTGCCATGGAAGCAGGCAAAAGTGATGCCCTGTTCCGCCACTTGCCGGCGTTCCTTGCGAATGGATTTACGCTTGCGGGAATTCAACGCTGCCAGATAATCGTCGAAGCTGTGGTAGTTGTGGTTGTGCCAGTGGAATTGGCAGCCGATGCGATGCAGTTCATCGTCATGCGTCAGCAGTTTCTGGTCCTCGGCGTTGGGAAACAGCAGGTGCCAGGAGTGTGCCCCAAGGTGGTGTGTCAGGGTATCCAGCAAGTCGTGCAGGCGTTCGGGTGTCAGCTGTCGCCGCACCTCAGCGTCCAGCAGCAGCCGGGGTCCGGCAGACGGTGTGAACGGAATGGCGAGCAACAGCTTTGGATAATAGGGCAGGCCGTATCGCTGGTAGGCCTCGGCCCAGGACCAGTCGAACACATATTCACCCATGGAGTGGGTTTTCAGGTAGGCGGGTGCCAGGCCCACAATCCGGCCTTCGTGTTTGAATACCAGGTGGCTGGGGGTCCAGCCCGTTTCGGTGCGGGTGCAGCCGCTCTCTTCCAGTGCCTGAAAGAATTCGTATCGAAGAAACGGGTTGGAGACCCCCGCCAGTCGTTGCCAGTCCGATTTCGGGATGTCGGCAATACTGGCTCGGGTCTCCAGAGTGAGCTCGCGTGGCGCGTTTTCTGACATGGTTGGTTTCAGGTCGTTGACGAATACCTTCTACCATACGCCAGAACCCGCCATTTGATCACTCCTTGTCTTGCTTCCCACTGTTGCTACAGCGTTGCTGCATTTTTTCCTGCCACTGATTCATGCGTTTTTCCTGTTTGATCTGTCTTTCCTGGTGGATCTCCGCCCAGATCTGGCGCTGCTCCTCATTCAGTTTCAGGCGATCGGCCATTTCTGCCCGGTACGTTTCCCTCTCGGCCTGGCGCTCTTCACGGTTAAAGGGGCCTTTGCCTTCACGGAAGTTCTCGCACAGTTCCTGTTTGTCCCACTTGCCGTTCTGGTGGTGTTTGCCGTGCCGTTCCGCGAGAACAGCCGTGCTGGCGGCCATCAGACTTGCCATCAGTACACCGGCGGTTAACAGGGTGGTTTTTGCTTTCATGGGTCTTTCCTCGTCGTTGTTCACAATGGATGATGACCATGCTACGTCGGTGCAACGTCAGATGGTGTCAGGGCTACGTAAAGGTTCGGTAAAGGCCGGGAGCCCGCCCGCAGCGGTACAGAAGGGCCATGCTAGACTGTGGCCGTCACATCCCAGAGAGAAGACTATGCAGAACCGGGTACTGTTGATTGAAGATGACGACGAGTTACGGGAGCTGCTGGCCCGTTACCTTGCCAGCCAGGGCTTCAGTGTGCGTGAGGCCGCCAATGGTCGTGATGGACTGGCTCTCGCTCTGGGCCAGGATTGTGACATTGTGGTGCTCGATATCATGCTGCCCGATATCAATGGTCTGGATGTTCTGAGGCAACTTCGGGGCAAGACGCACCTACCCGTGATCCTGTTGACGGCCCGTGGCGATGAAACCGACCGAGTCGTCGGCTTTGAAGTGGGCGCCGATGATTACATTCCCAAGCCCTGCAATCCCAGAGAGCTGGTGGCGCGGCTTCAGGCCCTGCTTCGTCGTATCGCCTGGGATCAGAAAACCGAGGTAGACGCCAGCCGGACTTATGGCGACTTGCGGGTGGAGCCCGGCCAGCGCCGCATCTACCAGAATGACGCGCCCGTGGAACTGACGGGCACCGAGTATGAAGTGCTTCAGGTGTTGCTGGCCCATGCCGGCAGTGTGGTCCGCAAGACCGATCTCATGCAGTGGGCGCTGGGGCGCCGCCTTGAGGCCTACGACCGCACTCTGGATATGCACATCAGCAATCTTCGCAAGAAACTGGGCAATGATGACCCACCCCGCATCGAGACGGTGCGAGGACTGGGATACAGCTACCGGATACCCACATGATGAAGCGTTTCATGTTTCCTCTGTTCTGGCGGATTTTTCTATCCATCTGGCTGGCCATGGCGGTAACCGTGGTGGCCAGCCACCTTGCCTCGCGTTATCTGTTGGACCGGGAACGGCAGGCGATTGAACGCCAGGTGGGTTTACAGGAACTGGCTCGCGAAGCTCTAGTCATTCGTGAACAGCGGGGTCGGGGGGATGCCTGGCGCTTTTTGCGTTCGGAAGGTGAACGCCTGGATTTGCACCTGATGCTGATCGAAAAGGAGCAGGGCCAGCATCGACTGCCCCGGGCGATTCGGGAACGTATACAGTCCGGTTGGTACCCCCACAAACCAGCCGTTCTGGATCTGCAGGAGGGCTATCAGCTAGTTGCCTGGCCCCGGATGGGCGGCGATGGTTGGCTGGACCCGAGAATGTTCCGGTTTGTGGAGATGGGGCTGGCGTTCCTGTTGATCTCCCTGGCCTGTTGGTGGATTGCGCGAATGGTCTCGCGGCCGTTGAGACACATGGAGGGAACCGCCCGGGCGATTGCCGGGGGGGATACTGGTCTGCGGGTTGCTGGTCGCATTGCCCGGCGCCGTGATGAAGTGGGCCAGTTGGCGACGGCATTCAACGGTATGACAGACCGGCTGTGCCAGCTGCTGGACCGTCAGAACCAGCTGTTGCGGGATATCTCCCATGATCTTCGTACCCCGCTGGCACGCCAGCGGGTGGCGATTGAACTGGCTTCGGACAGCGGCGCCGATGAGGCATTGATGACCAGTATTCTGCGCCAGAACGAGCGGCTGGAAACCATGACCGGCCAGATTCTGACCCTGTACCGGGTGTCCGAGAACGGCGATGATATGGCGCGTGAGCCGGTCAAGCCGATGGTCCTGGTCAATCACGTGCTTCAGGATGCCGCCGATTATGCTGAGCACCAGCGCGTGGACTGCAAACTGGTGGCCTCGGAGGAGAGCAAAGCGGTGTCTGTGCTTGGCGACGGTGGTTTATTGCAGCGTGCGTTTGATAACGTGCTGCAAAACGCCCTGGATCACACGCCGCCGGGCAAATCGGTGAAGCTCTCTCTGTCCACGGGCAATGAGAGAATCCGTTTGATCGTCGCTGATGAGGGACCGGGTGCTCCTGAAGACCTGCTACAACACTTGTTTGAGCCTTTTTTCCGGGCTGACAAATCCCGTGGTGGCAAAGGTTGGGGGCTGGGGCTCGCTATTGCCCGTGATATCATTCAGGCCCACGACGGGCACATCAGTGCCCGCAACCGGGACGAGGGTGGCCTGGAAGTGATCCTTGAGCTACCGGTCTTTGTCGGAGGCTGAGGAATCGGCGTTCGGGCTTTGATCCGGTGCGTTGTCACTGCCCGGTTTCAGCTTGCTGGCGGCAGAAAAATCAATGCCTTCCTGCAGCTCGTCCTCATCAAACCGGATGCCGCAGGCGGCCTTACGTATCCGCGCAGGGGCCGCGGTCCCGGGTTGGGTCTGTTCGTTGTCTTCGGTCGTCATAGGATCGCCCATGAGTAAGGATTACCCGATTCCTGCAGGATACCTTGAGCGGGAAACGGAAGTGAAGAAAAGCCGTTTTATTGCCCGAGTGTATCCCGTCAGTGACCGGGACGACGTACGAACATACGTTGACCAGGCCCACCGTGACTACCCCGATGCCCGTCATGTCTGCTGGGGGTATCAGATCGGCCGGCCCGGCTCTGCGGCCGAGGCTGCCATGAATGATGATGGTGAGCCTTCCGGAACCGCCGGCAAACCCATTCTGGGCGTGATCCAGCACAAGGATATGGGAGACGTGCTGGTGATCGTTATCCGCTATTTTGGTGGTATCAAGCTTGGAGCCGGTGGCCTGGTTCGGGCCTATGCCGGCGCCGCTGAAAGTGTCTTGTCCGCCGTTGACCGCGTGGTGCAGCAGGCACGTGTGCAGGCAACGGTGCAGTTCGGGTTTGCCGATGAGCAACCGCTGCGGCACTGGTGCGACGGGCATGAAGGGCGCATCGACGCGATTTCCTATACTACGCGGGTGACAGCCAGCGTTTCCTTGCCTGTGGCTCAGCAACAGGACTTCAGCGCGTTTTGCGAGTCCCAGAAGATGGATTACCGTTTTGAAACCTGACTCACTGAGGCAGGCCGGTAGCCCTGGGCACGCGTATACTGGAGACATATGAGAGCAACGGAGTTAAGCCTATGCGTATTATCATGATCGCTGCTTTGGCGTTGGCCATCACCGGCTGTGCCAGCAATGTGGTGACCGACTACAATCCAGCCACCGTTTTTGGCAATTACAGCAGCTGGGCCTTTGCCAGCAACGCCCAGGACTCTGGTTTCACCTCGCTGGATGACGCCCGGGTTCGGGACGCGGTAGAGCGCGAGCTGAACCGGAAGGCCATGAAAAAAGTGACGGAAACTGAAGCTGATCTTCTGATCAGCTGGCAGATTGTGGCCGAGGAACGGCTTGAGCAGGTAGGCGTTGGCCTGGGGTTCGGGTTCGGCCATGGCAACTTCGGCTGGGGCCTCTCATCGCCGCCACCGGTGCGAGAGGTAACCGAGGGCAAACTGGTGGTGAGAATGGTTGATCGGACCACCGAGGAAGTGGTCTGGCAAGCCGCGAGCCGGCGCTATCTCAATGAAAACCAGTCGCCGGAAACCCGTCGGAAACTGATTGACGAGGTTGTCTCGGAAATGTTTTCCAAATACCCTCCGGGCCTGAACTGATTGCAGATAAAGGCGTAACCATGGGTATGAACAAGCGCAAAGGCGGCCTTGTGTTCTCCACGGACCAGGGGCGGATGTGCCCGGAGTGCCGTAACCCGGTGGATGACTGCACCTGCCGGGGAGCGCAGAGGCCGGCCGGAGACGGTATTGTGCGCGTCAGCCGGGAGACAAAGGGGCGCAAAGGCAAGGGCGTGACCCTGGTGACCGGTATTCCGCTCGACGACAAAGAACTGAAAGCCTACGCCAAACAGCTAAAGGCCAAATGCGGTACAGGTGGTACAGTAAAAGACGGAGTGGTGGAGATACAGGGCGACCAGCGAGATATTCTGGTGCCGTTACTGGAGCAGAAAGGCTGGACCGTCAAGCGCGCGGGCGGCTAACGTTCTGAAGCTACCACAGTTGATCAATCAGGGGAGGCAGGCATGCACATAGCGGTACTTGGGGCAGGCGTCGTTGGTATCACCACCGCGTGGTACCTGCAGAAACAGGGGCACCAGGTAACCGTGGTCGACCGACAGAACCAGTCAGGACTGGAAACCAGCTACGCCAATGGCGGGCAGGTATCGGTGTCCCATGCCGAGCCGTGGGCCAATCCTTCGGCGCCCCTGAAAGTCGCAAAATGGCTTTTCCAGCCGGATGCCCCACTGTTGTTCCGGCCCCGGCTGGATCTTTACCAGTGGCGCTGGGCGCTGTCGTTCCTGGCTCAGTGTACCTCTGCCAAAGCCGCCCATAATATCCGCCAGATGGTCAATCTCGGTACTTACAGCCGTTCATGCCTGCAGTCACTGCGAGACGAACTGAAGCTCGATTATGACCAGTTAGCCAAGGGCATTCTGCATTTCTACACCAACCCTGCCGAATTCGATGCGGCCCTGGAACCTTCCCGCATCATGCGTGATCTGGGCTGTGACCGTCAGGTTATCGATGCTGGTCGTGCGGTTGAGCTGGAGCCGGCCCTTGAACCGATCCGTCATCGTATTGCCGGCGCGACTTACACCGCTGATGACGAAAGCGGCGATGCCCGAAAATTTACCCAGGCTCTGGCTGAGAAATGTAAAGAAGCCGGGGTGGCTTTTGAATATGGCACCGAAGTGCTGGGTTTTGATCGGGCGGGTGACCGGATCCTGGGAGTGCTGGCGCTCAAGGACGGCAAACACCACACGCTTCGGGCGGACAGCTATGTGTTGAGCCTGGGCAGTTTCAGTGCGGTACTTGCCCGCCAGCTCGGGATGTTCCTGAATATCTATCCGGCCAAGGGTTACTCTATTACCGTGCCGGTGAAAAACGAAGAAGCAGCTTTTAACGTCAGCCTGACCGACGATGAATACAAGCTCGTGTACTCGCGTCTGGGTGACCGAATGCGTGTCGCTGGCACGGCAGAACTGAACGGTTACCGTCGCGACCTGAACTTTACCCGTTGTCGGGCGATTGTCCGTCGGGCTGCGGAAGTCATGCCCGAGGCTGGCTATTGGGATCAGGCCGAATTCTGGACCGGTTTGCGGCCCGCAACGCCATCCAATGTGCCCTACATCGGTAAAAGCCACTTCAGCAATCTGTACCTCAATACCGGGCACGGTACCCTGGGCTGGACCCACTCCTGTGGCTCGGCGGCCGCTCTGGCGGATATTGTGGCTGGCAAGAGTCCCGAGGTGGACTTCACCTTCTCCGGTCTCTGAGCAGCCGACGATTCCGGCAGTGCACAAATAAAAACGCCGGCGTCTGTTGCCAGGACGCCGGCGTTTTTGCTTCCCCGGAAGATTAGTCTTTCAACTGATCTCGAATCAATTTCTTGTTGATCTTGCCGACGCTGGTCTTGGGAATGTCTTCCACAAAACGCATCTGCTCGGGAATCGCCCATTTATTAATGTCGCCACTGTCGACAAACTGTTGCAGGTGCTGCTTGATATCCTGCTCAGAGATGGATTCTCCGGGCTTCAGGGTGATCAGGGCGTAGGGACGTTCCCCCCATTTCTCATCGGGCACACCTACCACCGCAGCCCCGGCAACGGCAGGGTGCTGGCTGATCATGTTCTCCAGGTCGAGCGACGACAGCCATTCGCCTCCGGTCTTGATCACATCCTTGATGCGGTCTTTGATGGTCAGCGTGTTGTCCGGCTCCATGGAGGCGACATCACCGGTGTGCAACCAGCCTCCTTCCCACAGCTCCTCGCCTTTGTCCGGCTGTTTGAAGTAGCTCTGGGTCAGCCAGGGGGCCCGGGCGACCACTTCACCCTTGGCTTCGCCATCATGGGGTACCGGTTTGCCATCAGGATCGACAATTTCCAGTTCCACCATGGGCACGGCTTTACCGGTCTTCACCCGGATTGCGGTTTGCTGCTCCAGAGGCAGTTCAAAATCCGCCGGGGTGAGGTGCGTGGTGCTCAGCAGCGGGCAGGTTTCGGACATGCCGTAGCCGGTGAATATCTTGATGCCGAGTTTTGCCCCCGCATCGCACAGGCCCTTGGTCAATGCGCTGCCACCGATGAGCACATGCCAGTTGCTCAGGTCGGCGGTCTTGATGGACTCGGTGGCCATCATCATCTGCATGATGGTGGGCACGCAGTGGGAGAAACTGACTTTGTGCTCCTTGAGCAGATCCACCAGCAACTCGGGTTCATAGCGACCAGGATAGACCTGCTTTATTCCCATCATGGTGGCCGCGTAAGGCACGCCCCAGGCGTGAACGTGGAACATGGGCGTGACCGGCATATACACCGACGATGAACGCAACAGCGGCATTTCGTCGAAATGGGAGATGCTGCCGGCCATGGAAAGCGTATGCAGTACCAGCTGGCGGTGGCTGAAATACACGCCTTTCGGGTTACCGGTGGTGCCGGTGGTGTAGAAAGTGGTGGCGACGCTGTTCTCGTCGAAATCCGGGAAGTCGAAGTGGTCGCTGGCCCCCGCGAGCAGGGCTTCGTACTCGCCGTGGGTGTCGAAAGAGGCGTTGCCCGGCTTGTCGCTGTCGGTTACCTGAATCCAGGTTTTGACGGTTTTGATCTCGTCTTTCACGCCCTCGATGATGGGCAGGAAGTCATCGTGCACCAGTACCGCGTCGTCTTCGGCGTGGTTCATGGTGTAAACGATCTGCTCCGGCGACAGGCGCACGTTGACCGTGTGCAGTATGGCGCCAATCATCGGAATCGCAAAGAAACACTCCAGGTACCGTGGGGTATCCCAATCCATCACAGCCACGGTATCGCCGGGTTTTATACCGGCATCTGTCAGGGCATTGGCAAGTCGATGGATGCGTTCGACAAGGTCCTTGTAGGTGTACTTGCTGCGATCGGCGTAAACGATTTCCTGGTCCGGGTTGTAGCGGGGGCCGGACATCAGTAACCGCTTGATCAGGAGCTGGTACTGGTGGGCATTGTCAGCCGGTTTGAGAATTCGGGGTTGAGCCATGTTGTTGTCCTCTTTCTCTGCTTATGTTTGTTGTCACGGTAAGAAAGACGGGCTGAGTGGGGCTTATCCGTAGGTACAGAGATAAGCAGTATCGGCATCCGTTTTTGCTTTGAAGCTTGCTTGCCCCGCTACCTCAAAGCTCTCGCCGGCGCCGAAAGTTTGCCAGTCTTGCTGGCCTGGCAGCAGCACGGTCAGTTCACCGCTGACGACCGTCATGGTTTCTTTTTCTGAGGTGCCGAATTCGTATTCTCCGGCACTGATAACACCGATTGTGGCAGGCAGTGTGCTGGACTGGAAAGCCACTGATTTTACCTTGCCATCGAAGTATTCATTGACTGTCAGCATGTCTGGTATTCCTTGAAATGGTTTGCAGCCTACTATACTGGAAATTCCTGTGCTGCCAATCACAAACTATTGGTTTGAGGTACCTTTTCCAGTTCGGGTTGGCTGCCCGTGCTTTAGCTCCTCGAGCCCGCTATTGAGTTTGTGGGTAACCGGGTCATATCGTTCCTGCAGCTCATCCTTGATGGTGCCGGCCCAGAGTTTGGTGCCGGTGAAATAACCGGCCCGGCCTATGACATGAGCGGCGATCGGAGCTGTCAGAAAAATGAAGATAACAATGGCAACCGCCCGCGCGGCCACGGTACTGTCCCCGAAATAGAACGCCACGCCACCCATGGTCATCATGGCGCCCAGGGCACCGGCTTTGGTGGTGGCGTGCATGCGGGTGGGGAGGTCGGGCAACCTCAGAACGCCGATGGCGGCCAGTACCATGAAAGCAGCGCCCACCAGGAGCAGGACCGATACCAGTATTTCAATCATTCTTTACGCCTCCCCGCTCGACGAATCTGGCGAAGCCGATGGCTGCCAGAAAGGCAGTCAGAGCGATAACGATGGCAACATCCAGAAAACTGGCCACGCCGGTGTCAATCGCGTGCACTCCCACATAGCCGACCACGATGGAGGCGATCAGCTCCAGTGCGACCACCCGGTCCGGCAGGGATGGCCCCCGGGTGAGCCGAATGAAGGCGAAGAGCAACGCCAGTGACAGCATGAGATAGACAATATTGATCACCACATTCAGCATGACTGGCCTCCTAGCGCGTCACCTTCAGGATTCGGCGTTCGAGTTCTCTCAGGTCGTTTCTGAGCTGCTCTTCGTCGTGAAGAAACATGGCGTGGATAAACAGCACCTTCCGATCGTCAGAGACATCCAGGCTCAGTGTCCCGGGTGTGAGAGAAATGACACTGCTGACAAACAGAATTTCCATGTCGGTCTCAGCCCGGAGCGGAAACGCGATCACCCCCGGCTTCATATGCCAGACGGGCGTTGCGATGTCATAGGCGACCCGCAGATTCGACTTCACCAGTTCTTTCAGAAAATACAGCAGGAAAGCGACAAGGCGGGGTATCCGGCGGGAATACCCTTTCAAAACCGGGACCTGTTTTTGCAGCACCATGAGGGCGACATAGCCAAAGATAAAACCAGCGAGCAGGTTCATGGCTGTGATACTGCCCGTGAGGGTTACCCACGCGAGCGCCAGCAACAGGTTCCAGAACAGACCGATCATTCAGGCTGCCCTCCCAGAACGGCTGCGATGTAAAGCTGCGGGTTCATCAGCTGTTCGGCGGCGGATTCTGCAAGCATGTATATGGGCTGACCATAGAGGCCGATAATCAGAGTGCACACCGCAAGCGCCACCACCGGGGTGTAGTAGGCCCAACTGCGTTTTTCCCTGATCTCACCATTGAGCCGGCGCACATCAGTAACGTGCTCCGGGACTTTCTTCCAGAACACTTCCGCCCAGATCTTGATCATGGAGTAGAGCGTCAGCAAGCCCACCAGCAGGGCGACCGCTGCGACAAGATATTCGCTGGATTCCAGTGTGGCACGGACAACAACGAACTTGGCGAAAAAGCCGGACAAGGGCGGAATACCTGCCAGCGACAGGGCCGGAATCAGGAATAGTAACGCCAGGTAAGGGCGCTGCCGATACACGCCACCCAGGTCTTTCAGCTCATAGCTGCCCAGCAGGCGATAGGTGATGCCGCTCACCAGGAACAGATTCGTTTTAACGATGATGTGATGCATGATGTAAAACACACCGCCAATCAGCGCCAGGGGCGTAAACAAGGCTAGTCCCAGAAGCATGTAGCCGATCTGGCTGACGATGTGGAAGGACAGAATCCTGCGGAACTCGAACTGTGCGGCGGCGCCGAGTACACCGGTCAGCATGGTCAGTGCCGCCGCCCAGAGCAGGATGGTGTGGGTGTATTCCACATCCTGGGTGAATATCAGTGTAAATACCCGATAGAGCGCATACACCCCGACCTTCGTCAGCAATCCCGCAAACAGTGCGGATACTGCGACCTGAGGGGTGTGGTACGAGGCCGGGAGCCAGAAAAACAGTGGGAATGCCGCCGCCTTGATGCCAAACGACACCATGAACATCAGCGACACAACGGTGATCATGCCGGGATCTTCAACCCGGCTTACCTTCTGGGCGATATCCGCCATGTTGAGGGTGCCCACCATGCCGTACAGCAGGCCGACGGCTGACAGGAATAGGGCCGATGAAAACAGGTTCAGGGTAACGTATTTGATGGCGCCTTCCATCTGGGCTCGCTCGCCACCGAGGGTGAGCAGGGCGAATGAGGCCAGTAGCATGACCTCAAACCAGACGAAGAGGTTGAAAATATCGCCGGTCAGAAAGGCGCCAGCGACTCCGGCAAGCAACAGGTGCATCAGCGGGTAGTAGCCGAATCTTTCATGCCCCGGAGGCGTTGAAGCCAGAGAATAGACGGCGATGGCGAGCCCGATCATGCCAGTCAGCACAATCATGATGGCGCTGAGGATGTCCGCTACCAGCACAATACTGAACGGTGCCGGCCAGCTGCCCATTTCCACCACCAGGAAACCTTTGTCGATGGTTGAACGCAGCAGCCAGATGCTGGCAACAAGCAAAAGAGCGGTGGCCACCACGGCAACCAGGCGTTGCAGCTGAACCGAGCGCCACAGCGCCAGGGACAGGGCACCGGCGGTCAGGGGGATCAGGATCGGGAGAACAACTTCCAGGCTCAAGTGTCGGTATCCTTCATCTTGTCCAGATCATCGGTGCCTACTACCTCGTAGGCCCGGCGGATCAGAACCACGGCAAAAGCCAGAACACTGAATGCGATCACAATGGCCGTAAGGATGAGCGCCTGGGGTAGCGGATCTGCCACCGTTCCAGCCACCTGTTTCGCGCCGTCGGCTATGAGAGGCGGTGCGCCCCGGGTAAGCCCCGACACTACAAAAATCAGCAGGTTTGCCGCGTTACTCAGAATGATCAGGCCAATTACGATTTTCACGATCGAGCGCCTGAGCATCATGTAGATGCTGGCCGCGAAAAGGGTGCCAACCACCAGTGCCATCAGGCTCCCCATTGCAAGGCTCCCCGTTCCAAAAAGTGTGTTCGACTCATCCCTCAACCTCCATCAGACCGATCACGAATGTCATCAGTGTGCCAAGGACCGCCAGATACACGCCAATGTCGAAGACGAGTACGGTCGATAGCTTCAGGTAGCTGTCACCGGGCAGCGGAAGCTCCCACCAGTGGGCAGTCAGCATGGCCTGGCCGGAAAGCAGGGCCGGAATGGTTGAGGCCAGTCCGAACAGCAGGCCGGCTGCCAGGAGATCTTTGGGGTGCACCCTGAGGAGTTTCCGGGTAGCTTGCGCGCCGAAGGAGAAGGCATAGAGGACAAACGCGCTTGCGGCGACCAGGCCGCCGATGAAGCCGCCGCCAGGTTCATCGTGCCCGCGCAACAGCAGGAAAACCGAGAACATCAGTTGCAGCGGCATGATCGCCAGTGCCGCGGTGTGAAGGATCAGGGTATTGGGTTTCATGACTTGTACTGATCCTCCGCCCTGAGCTTGATCATGGAGTAGACGCCAATTGCTGAAAGGCCCAGTACAAAGATTTCTCCGAGGGTGTCCAGTTGCCGGAAGTCCACCAGAATGACATTGACGATATTCTTGCCAAACGCCAGGGTGTAGCTGTTTTCAACGTAGTAACTGGAAATACTGTCAAAGTACTGAATATCCAGTACCGCCATCATAATGAGTGTCATCACCACGCCTGCAAACACTGCGACAGACAGGTCCCGGTAACGTTCCCAGGAAGAGGAGAGCTTGGCGAACGGTGGCAACCGAAACAGTACCAGCACCAGCAGGATGACGGTGAGCGTTTCCACCAGCAGTTGGGTGATACCCAGATCCGGGGCACTGAAGTGAATGAAGGTCAGGGCCACACCAAACCCTGCAACCCCCAGCGACGCCACAGAACTAAGGCGGGATCGGGTGACACAGGCAAAAACCGTCGCCGCGACAATCAGCAGCGCGATGCCCCATTCGTAGAAAAAACTGTCGCTGAAGTCGAAATCCAGCTGCAGACCGTGCCGCGTCAGCAGCGTGAAGCCCGTCAGAGAAAACGTGACAAGAACCAGAACCAGTAAATAGGTGCCGAGCACGCCGTTCTGCAGGATTCGTGTCTGCCAGCCAGCAACCTGACTGATCCCTTCCATTAAGCGGAAATAACCGGCTTCCGGGCCGAATCGGCTGGCTGCGGTATTCATCGCATACAGGGTTGGCTGAAGTCTGTGCCAGGCCGCCACGAGGAACGAACCTGCCAGGAGACTGAGACCGGAAAGCATCAATGGAATGTTAATGCCATGCCAGAGGGCGAGGGCAGTTTCCACCGGGTAGCCGGAAATGGCCGAAATAGCCGCATCCAGAACCAGACTGGCGGGTAAAGATGGCATGACGCCGAAGATCAGGGCCAGCAGTGTCAGCACACCGGGGCCGACGAGCATCGCAAACGGAGCCTCGTGGGGCAGTTTGGGTGTTTTGACAACCGGGCCGAAAAAAGGCTTGATAATCACCAGGCCGGCGACGGCTACCACAAGAATGGCCGAGAGAACGGCTGCCACCAGCAGCCCGGTTTGCCATACCGGCGCATTCAACAACGACTCCAGCAACAGCTCCTTCGCCACGAAACCGAACAACGGCGGCAGGCCCGCCAGCGATAAGGCCGTGAGGCCGGTGATCACGGCTGTTTTGGGCATGCGATGCCTGAGGCCGCCCATCCTGGTAATGTCTTTGGTGCCGGTTTCGTGGTCCAGTGCGCCGGCGAGCATAAACAAGGCGCCCTTATACAGCGAGTGGGCCACCAGGAAACAGATGAAAGCTGTGATGGCCAGTTCCGTCCCCACGCCCACCAGCATGGTCAGGGTGCCCAGCGCCATCACCGTGGAATAGGCCAGAACCTTTTTGATGCCGGTGCTGCTGTAGGCAAGATAGGCGCCGGTGAGCATAGTGACGGCACCAAACACCAACAGCGAGCCGCTCCACAGCATGTCTCCGTTCATTGACGGGTTCAGGCGGGCCAGCAGATACACACCTGCCTTCACCATGGTGGCGGAATGCAGGTAGGCCGAAACCGGGGTGGGGGCAGCCATGGCGTTCGGTAACCAGAAGTGGAAAGGCACCTGCGCGGATTTGGTAAAGGCGCCAATCAGTATGCAGACTGCTGCCGCGGTGTAATACGGGTGCTCATGAATGGACAGTTCTGTCGCCAGAAGGCCCGAGAAGGAGGAATCCCCGGTGATAAAAATCAGCAGGATCAGGCCCGCCATCAACACGAGCCCGCCACCGGCGGTTACGAACAGGCCCTGGAGCGCACACTTTCGTGCCTCGGCATCTTCATGGTTGAAGCCGATCAGCATGTAGGAAGTGATGCTGGTCAGTTCCCAGAACACAAAAAAGGTAATGAGATTGTCCGAAAGCACCAGTCCAAGCATGGATGCCATGAAAGACAGCATGATGACATAGAACCGGGCGAGGTCTTTGTGGCCTTTCAGGTAAGAACCGGCGTAGATCAGAATGAAGGTGCCGATGCCGCTGATCAAAAGGGCAAACACCAGGGACAGGCCATCGACCATGAAGTCCAGGGTTATCCCGAGCCCCGGCATCCAGGGCGTTTCAATCAGGAGCCTTTCACCACCACGGATCGTGGGAATCAGGCTGGCGAAGTAAGCTGTGAGGGAAGCGGGGAGCAGAGCCAATACCCAGCCAATGTAACTGCCTGCCAAACGATAAAGCGCCGGTACCGCGACCGCCAGCAAAAAACCGGATAGCACAGCCAGTAACATCATGGGAGATGGCTCCTTTAAGGCCTGACTTTAAGTGTTTTTACAGATTCTGGTTGCCGGTAGCCCTTTGATAAATACGATCCTTTTTTACAAAAGGCTCACCGAGCCCATGGTTGCAGGGGACTCACTGATCCCAGCTTTGACCGCGAGTGTTCTCAGAGGTTCTGACTTCCAGGTGCATCGCGGCTTTTGCCAGGAAGTTGGCGCTGATGGGCGCCGTCATGAACAGGAACGCCGTGATCAGGATTTCCTCTATCCCGATGCCTCGTCCAAGCGTGCTGAAGTAAATCACGGAGCTGATCACGATGGCGCCAACGCCAACCGTGGTGGCTTTGGTTGGGCCGTGTAGTCGGGTGTAGAAATCCGGCAGTCGAGCCAGACCAATGGCACCGATCAGGGTAAAAACGCCACCGATAATCAGCATGGCGGAAATGGCGTATTCTGCGAAGGTGCTCATAGGGTGTCCTCCGGGTTATTCAATGACGCTGCCGCGCTTGAGGTATTTGGCCATGGCGACGGTTCCAACAAATCCCATAACCGCAATCAGCAGCGCAGACTCCAGATACATGCGTGTTTTCAGCGTGATGCCCAACAGAATGATCAATGCGATGGCGTTAATGTAGAGGGTGTCCAGCGCCAGTATCCGGTCCGGCGCATCCGGGCCCTTGATCAGGCGGTACACGTTCAGCAAGGCGGCCAGCGTGACCATGGCAATGGTGATGTAGAGCGCGGTTAGCATCATTGGAACATCTCCAGCAAAGGCTTTTCGTACCGGTTCCGGATAGTGTCGATGACTTCCTGCTCGTCCTCGGCGTCCAGGGCATGAATCAGCAGCAGTGTGTTGTCATCGCTCACATCCGCGCTAACGGTGCCCGGCGTCAGGGAAATGGTGCTGGCTAGAATGCTGATAGCCAGCGGATCCTTGAGTTCCAGGGTGTAGCAGATGAACATCGGGCGTGGTTCGCGAGGGCTCAGTATCAGCCTTGCCACATCAACGCTGGCGACCACAATGTCCCACAGAACCCGCAACAGGTAGGCGGGTGTCTTCCAGGCCTTGAGCAAGGTGGGTGGATCTGGCCAGAAACCCTGGGTCATCAGGGGGATTATCCAGGCCAGGATCAGCCCAAGAACAATACTACCGCCACTGATGCCGTCACTCAGAAACTGCCACATGACGAACAGGGTCAGGCTCAGCCAGGGGTGGGGAAACCTCAGTCGATCAAGCATCAGTCATCCTCCCCGACCATAGGCATCTGCAGGATTTCGATATAGGCATTGTTATTGTGTAGCTGTTCGGCCGTTGCATCGGTATAGCGTGTTATTGGACCGGCAAACACGACCAGGACGATCGCCAGTGCGGTGAGTGCGCCTGCTGCTACAGAAATCCGACCATTCAATGGGTCCGGCTTTTCCAGGTGACCGTCGACGGTTCGCCAGAAAACAATACTGCCGGCCCGACTGTAGGCAATGATTGTGAGGAAGCTGCCAACCAGCAGCACTGACCAGAGCCAGGCCATTTCGAAACCGGGCTCAACGGACTGTAGAATCAGCAGCTTGCCAATGAAGCCGCTGAGCGGAGGCAACCCGGCGGCGGCAACGGCACCGATCAGAAACAGCACGCTCAGGAAGGTGCGGTTATGCATCCTGGGCGCGGTGATGATGCGATCGTTCGCGCTGCCGCGCTGGTTGGCTATCAGTTCCGATACAAGGAACAGGCCGCCGACGGTCCAGGTCGTGCTGAGCATATAGAATAAGGCGGCAGACAGGCCGGCTTCGGAGCCCAGAGAGATGGGAGCCAGCAGGGTGCCCACGGATATGATCACCTGCCAGGCCACAAGCGTCTTCAGGCTACCAGAGCCCAGAGCGCCTATGACGCCCATGGCCAGGGTGGCCAGAGCGATCGGGAACAGCCAATCCATGCCGAGATTGGCAAGCTCACCGGCTTCGTCGCCAAACACCAGCGGGTATACCCGCAGGATGGCGTAGATGCCCACCTTGGTCATGACCGCAAACAGAGCCGCAACGGGCGCCGTGGCTTTGGAGTAGGCACGGGGCAGCCAGAAACACAGCGGCAGAATGGCGGCCTTCAGGCCAAAGACTACCAGCAGCATCATGCCGCCGGCCTTGACGATATTCAGGCTTTCACCGGTTACCTGGGGAACCTTGACCGCAAGGTCTGCCATATTCAGGGTGCCGGTGACGCTGTAGATCATGCCTACACTGATCAGGAAGATCGCCGAGCCGATCAGGTTGAGAACCACGTAGTGGAGGCCAGGCACAGTCCTTATGGTGCCTCCACCATGCATCAGCAGGCCGTAGGATGCGATCAGCAGCACCTCGAAGGCAACGAAAAGGTTGAACAGGTCACCGGTCAGGAAGGCGATGTTGAGGCCCATCAACTGGAACAGGAACAGGGCGTGGAACTGTCGGTTACCCTCGTCGGCGCCGCCGATGGCATACAGGTGGCAGAACAGGGCCAGAACGGAGGTCATGATCAGCATCAGCGCGGCCAGCCGGTCCAGAACCAGGACAATCCCGAACGGTGGCTGCCAGTTGCCAAAAGCATAAATGCGGTAACTGCCGTCGTTTGCCAGCACCAGAAGGACTATGGCCGAGACCAGGATCAGCACGGTGGTTGCCAGTGCCAGAGTCCGGCGCAGCGTGATGGGGGCATAGCCCATCAGTGCCTGCAGAATGCCGCCAAGCAGAGGAATCAGAATCGGAGCGGTAAGCCAATGGTTCATTTACCGGTTACCTCCTCGTCTTCCTGCTCCGGTGCTGGCGATTTATAGGGTTGTTTGCCATCAACATGGTCATCTTCGTTATCCGCAAGGTTTCGTAGCGACATCACCACCACAAAGGCCGTCATGGCGAAGCCAATCACGATGGCCGTTAAAACCAGCGCTTGCGGCAGCGGGTCGGCATAGCTTTCCGCTGTGCCGATAATCGGTTGCTTGCCGGTAGCCAGGCGTCCGGTGGAGAACAGGAAAAGGTTTACCCCATAAGACAGCAGTGTCAGGCCAACCACCACGGGGAACGTGCGCGCCCGCAGCAGAAGATAAACGCCGGAAGCAGTCAGTGCACCAATCACCAATGCATAGACAAGTTCCATTACGCGCCCTCCCTCTTGCTCTTGATGGCCGAATGCGGCGATATGCGGCCAATGGTCACCAGCGCCAACAGGGTGGCCCCGATTACCGTGAGATAAACACCCAGGTCGAACACCAGTGCTGAGGCTACCTCGAACTTGCCGACTACCGGCCAGGTGATATAGCCGAATGTTGAGGTCAGGAACGGATAGCCGAAGGCCAGGCTGGCTGCGCCGGCAATGGTTGCGAACAACAGGCCGAGGCCAATGACGTTGTGATATTTGAACGGAATCCGGTCCTGGGTCCAGTTCATGCCACTGGCAATGTACTGGAGGATCAGGGCTATCGAGGTGATCAGACCCGCGATAAATCCGCCGCCGGGCAGGTTGTGGCCACGCAGGAAGATGAATGCCGACACCATCAGGGACAGCGGCAACAGTGGCCGGGCGATCAAACGCAGCATTATCGGGTAGGCATCCCGGGACCAGGCATGGCCTTCGCCATCACTGGGTGGTGGCGTCAGTGGCGTATTTTTCAGCAGCGCGTAAATGCCCAGGGCAGCAATCGCCAGAACGGTGATTTCGCCCAGGGTATCAAAGCCCCGGAAGTCCACCAGAATGACGTTGACCACGTTGGTGCCGCCACCGCCCGGTTTGCTGTTCTCAAGGAAGAAATCGGAAATCGAACTGAACGGTTGCGTCAGCATGGCCAGGGTAACCAGAGTCATACCAATACCGGCAATACCCGCGATGGCGATATCCCGGAAGCGACGTTTCAGCGGGGTTTCCACGGGTGTCCAGCCAGGCATGTAGTAGAGTGCCAGCATGAGCAGAACAATGGTCACCACTTCCACCGACAACTGGGTCATGGCCAGGTCGGGCGCCGAGAAGCGGGCAAAAGCCAATGCCACGATCAGTCCCACCACGCTCAGTACAACCAGCGCGTAAAATCGCTGCCGGTGCACGGCTGCCGTCAACAGGGCGCAAATGATCAGCACGCCTGCGGCAATGGCCGTGGGCCAGTCCACAGGGCTCAGCCCGGTCTCGCCAACGAAGATGCCCAGATCCAGCAGCGGCATGGCAGCAACCGCCAGCACGCTGACCACAAGCAGCATGGCGTATCTTTGCAGAGAGCCGTTCTCGATTCTTGCCGTAAAGCCGTTCGCCAGGTCGACAATCCGCAGTACGATCGCTTCGAATACGGCCTTCTCGTCGATTTCCTTGAAGCGTGCGTGGAAATCAAAGAACTTCTGGCGCTGGCTATACATGATCAAACCGCCAAAGAAAGCCGCAAAACTCATGATCAGTGGCAGGTTAAAGCCATGGATAACCGCCAGTTGATAATCCGGCACCTCGCCGCCAAGGGTGGCGTGGGCGGCAGCGTATAGCAGAGGCCCGACCGATACCGCCGGAAACATGCCTACCATGATGCAGGCGAAGACCAGGATCTCCACCGGGATTTTCATGTACCGGGGCGGTTCGTGGGGCGGGTAGATGGGCAGATTGACGGGCTTGCCGTTAAAGAACACGTCGTGAATAAAACGTGCGGAATAGGCGACCGCAAAAATACCGGCCAGCGTGGCGACGATCGGCGGCAGCCAGGCCCAGATGCCGGGCAGATTCAGTTGCAGGGACTCGGCAAAGAACATTTCCTTGCTCAGGAA
The DNA here is from genome assembly GCF_042763285.1 of Marinobacter sp. LM1. Taxonomy (NCBI): domain Bacteria; kingdom Pseudomonadati; phylum Pseudomonadota; class Gammaproteobacteria; order Pseudomonadales; family Marinobacteraceae; genus Marinobacter; species Marinobacter sp. LM1. Next base: position 3,139,424 of record NZ_CP114373.1, on the reverse strand, counting down.
GCCGTTCAGCAGCGGAACCCCCGCCATGGATGACGCGGCCACCATGGCCAGAGTGGCCGTATGGGGCATGTATCGCCACAGGCCGTTAATCCGGCGCATGTCCCGGGTACCGGTTTCGTGGTCGATAATACCGGCGGCCATGAACAGTGAGGCCTTGAAGGTGGCATGGTTGATGACGTGGAATACCGCTGCCACCGCTGCCAGTTCGGTACCCATACCGAACAGCAGCGTGATCAGGCCCAGGTGGCTGACGGTGGAATGCGCCAGAAGCCCTTTCAGGTCGTGCTTGAACATGGCCACGTAGGCGCCAATCAGCAAAGTTGCCATGCCGGTAAAACTGACCATGTAGAACCATTGTTCCGTACCAGCCAATGCCGGGTACAAACGCGCCATCAGGAAAATGCCGGCCTTGACCATGGTGGCAGAGTGCAGGTAGGCCGAAACCGGCGTGGGCGCCTGCATGGCATGGGGCAGCCAGAAATGGAACGGGAACTGTGCAGACTTTGTAAACGCGCCCAGCAGTACCAGCGTCAGGGCGACGGGGTACATGGCGTGGGCTTTGATAACATCGCCGGCGGCCAGCACATCGTCCAGTTCAAAACTGCCGACAATGTTGCCGATGATCAGAATGCCCGCGAGCAACGCCAGCCCACCGCCACCGGTCACCGCCAGCGCCATGCGGGCGCCACGACGGGCGTCCTGTTTGTGGTTCCAGAAACTGATGAGCAGGAACGAGGTGAGACTGGTCAGTTCCCAGAAAATCATCATCAGCAAGAGATTGCTGGAGAGTACGATGCCCAGCATGGAGCCTTTGAAACAGAGCAGCAGCGCGTAAAACTTCCCGATATTCTCGGCCGGCTTCAGGTAATAGCGGGCATAGAGAATGATCAACACGCCAATAATCAGAATCAGCAGTGCGAACAGCAGAGACAGTCCATCGAGGCGGAAGCTGAAGGAAATGCCGATCGCCGGTAACCACTCCCAGGATTGCAGGACGGTGCCACCGTTGGCCAGTGTTTCCCAGTGCGGAAACAGGGCAGCCAGGGCAATAAGCGCCGGAACAGAAGAGGCAATCGCAATTGCTGTTCGCCCTCCAAGGGCAAACAGCGGGGCAGCTATAGCCCCCAGAAATGGCAGAAATACAACCAGCGGTAGCGACATCGCAACCTCGTTATCGGTGTTCTTTTACATGAGTACCAAAGGCGTGTTTGCCTGAGTCTAGTCTCCTACCAGCCACCGTGCACGATGAGCATCGGGATCGGGTCGGCATGGATCGGGTGGATTCAGCAGGAAACAGGCGGGTCCGGGAAATACGGAAGGCGTCCCCGATGCCGCGCGATGTCAGCGGTAACGGGTGGGCGGGTGATTCTAATGCAGCCGAAGGACCTTGCGGTCATGGTTGCTCCGTCAGTCAAACTTGAAATGCGATGATACGTGGCCCGTCGGTCAGGTCAAGTCAACTTGCCATTGATCAAGTGTATACTCCCGATAAATATTCGATGAGAGTGCGCCATGACCAACGCCTATCCCAACCTGCTGAAACCGCTTGAACTGGGGTTCACTGAGCTCAAGAATCGGGTGCTGATGGGGTCGATGCATACCGGCCTCGAAGACCGTTTCTGGAATATCCACAAGTTCGCCCGGTATTTTGCCGAACGGGCGGAAGGTGGCGTCGGGCTCATGGTAACCGGTGGCTTTTCTCCCAACCTGGTGGGGCAGCTGGCCCCGCTGGCGTCTACGATGAATAACCGTGCGACTGCTTTGCTGCATCGTCATGTGACCGGGGCCGTGCATGAAGCGGGCGGAAAAATCTGCCTGCAATTGCTTCACGCCGGTCGTTATGGTTATCAGCCGCTGATTGTGTCGGCCTCGGCCACCAAGGCACCGATCAGTCCGTTCAAGGCCAGAGCCCTCTCGACAAAAGGTGTGGAACGGCAGATCAATGACTTCGTGAATGCCGCCAAGCTGGCTAAATTCGCCGGCTATGACGGCGTTGAGGTGATGGGCTCCGAAGGTTATTTTATCAACCAGTTTCTGTGTGAGCGCACCAACAAGCGAACCGACAAGTGGGGTGGTCCCTACGAAAACCGAATGCGCTTGCCGGTGGAGATCGTTCGCCGCATGCGTGAGGCGGTGGGGCCGGAATTCATCATTATCTACCGCCTGTCCATGCTGGATCTGGTGGAAGGTGGTCAGACCTGGGATCAGATCGTCACTCTGGGCAAGGCCATCGAGAAAGCCGGGGCAACCATCATCAACACCGGTATTGGCTGGCACGAGGCTCGTGTTCCCACCATCGTGACCTCGGTACCCCGTGGTGGCTTTGCCGATGTGACGGCCAAGTTCTATGGCGAGGTGGACATTCCGGTGTGTACCACCAACCGCATCAACACCCCTGAAAAAGGCGAGGAAATCCTTGCTGCCGGAAAAGCTGATATGGTGTCCATGGCCCGCCCGCTGCTGGCAGACAGCGAGTTTGTCCGTAAGGCGGAACAGGGGCGCGGCGACGAGATCAACACCTGCATCGCCTGCAACCAGGCATGTCTGGACCATGTGTTCCAGGCCAAGCGCGCCTCCTGTCTGGTAAACCCGCGCGCCTGCCGCGAGACCGAACTGGTGCTCACGGTTGCGCCTGTGGTTCGACGCGTAGCAGTGGTTGGCGCCGGGCCCGCTGGATTGGCGGCAGCCACCACGGCAGCAAAACGGGGGCATCAAGTGACCCTGTTTGAAGCCGACGACAAGATTGGCGGCCAGTTCAATTACGCCAAACGCATCCCGGGCAAGGAAGAGTTCTATGAAACCCTGCGCTATTTCCAGCGTCAGATTGATCTGCTGGACATCGACCTGCGGCTCGAAACCCGCGTTGAGGCCAAAGACCTGATCGAACAGGGCTTTGACGACGTGATCATCGCCACCGGCGTCAAACCACGAACACCGAAGATTGAAGGCATCGACCACCCGAAAGTGCTTGGGTACCTGGATGTACTGCGCCACAACAAACCGGTGGGCAAGTCAGTTGCTGTGATCGGGGCGGGTGGTATCGGTTTTGATGTCAGTGAATTCCTGACTCACGACTTTGACAAACACCCGGAAGGTGAACAGGTGAGTGTGGCTGAATGGCAGGCGGAATGGGGGGTGAATCCCACGTTTGAGGGCCCCGGCGGCCTGGCTGAACGGGCGCAGACCCCATCGCCCCGCAAGATCTATCTGATGCAGCGTAAAACCGGCAAAGTCGGCGGCGGCCTGGGCAAAACCTCAGGCTGGGTGCACCGAAGCAGCCTCAAGCATCGCGACGTCGAAATGCTCCGGGGTTGCCGTTACGATCGAATCGACGATCAGGGCCTGCACATTACCCTGACCGACAAGGACGGAAAGACCGGTGAAACCAGAGTTCTGGCCGTGGACAACGTCATCATCTGCGCGGGACAGGAAAGCTATCGGGAACTGTTCGACCAGCTTGCTGATAAAGGCGTGAAAGCGCACCTCATTGGCGGTGCTGATGTGGCGGAAGAGCTGGATGCCAAGCGGGCCATCCGTCAGGGAACCGAAATTGCGGCAGCCATCTAAAAAGTGACCTGCTACGTCATCAGTTGACCGGAATTGGCGTTCGATAGCTGTTGTCTGGATAAATGGCTATCGAACGGTTTTCAGGGCATTGGAAATCGCCTCTGCTTCGGCTTCCAATACCTGGCAGCGCAGGCTGTTACCCTGCTGACTGGCCTGCGCGAGCTGCTTGCGCTTCATATCGTACAGCCGGTTAAGTACATCGGCCCGGCTCTGCTTCAACGGTGCGTTCATAGAAACGACCTCCCCCGAAGGGTTAAAACTGTCAAGATTATTTACGTACGGCGGCAAAAAAACGCCTACAAGACAGTTTGATGCATAACCCGCGCCACAGAAACGCTACCAAAGACTGAATTGTGACCTGTAACACCATACTATCGGCCGAATTTCGCCCGATAGGCGCCCGGTGAAAGCTTCGTATGCCGACGAAACAGCCGGCTGAACGAACTCACATCCTCGTACCCGACCGCCCGGGTGACCGACTCAAGCCCTTCCGTTGTGGATTCGAGTAGCCGGCGAGCTTCCTCCACCCGAAGCAGCTGCAGATAGGTGGACGGTGAATCCCCCGTCGCCTGCCGGAACCGACGTAACAGCGACCTTTCGGACAACCCGGCGAAGCTGGAAAGCTCTGGCAATGAAACCGGCTCTCTGAAATGCGCCTCCAGCCAATCCTGAACCTGGTGAATCACCTTGTCTGAATGGTATCGCTTGGCCTGCAGCACGCTATATGGCGCCTGGCTCGTGCGCCCGGCGTCAATCACAAACGCCTTCGCCAACTCCCGGGCCACCTGCGCACCTGCCAGCCGCTCCACCAGATACACCCCCAAATCCCACCAGGCCATACCACCCCCTGCGCACGCCACAGGGCCATCAACCGTGACCAGCTTGTCGGCATGGAGATTTACAGCCGGAAATTGCCGCCTGAACTGATCGCCAAACCCCCAATGCGTGGTGGCCTCCCGGCCATCCAGTAACCCCGCCGCCGCCAACAAAAACGACCCGGTACAATTACTGGCCACCCGAACATCGCCGGGCGTTGCATCCTGAAACTGAGAAAGCCACTGAATCAACGGACTGTTGGTTTGCAGAGCTTCATCAATAGGTGCACCAATGGTCGGAATAATCAGCAGGTCATCGGCACCCAGTTCGTCAACATCCTGCCAGGAACCATCCGCAAGCAAGGTCACGCCATTGATGCATCGGCAGGGCTCGCCATCCTCGGTCAGCAGACGGGTTCTGAACCATGCCGTCGGCTGCTCGCCATGAATTCGGGCCCAGGTCACTCCGGCCAGGCGAAACAGGTCGATCATACCGGTGATGGCGCTGGCCAGAGCTCCGTTAAAGCCGATGATAGTGACGGTTTTCACTGGGAAAATTCCTGTTTTCTGGCTTGTGGCGTTGCATGAACTGGCATGACGGCATTCTCTAAATCAGGCCGCTGGCATGGGGATTCTCTTCCGGGAGTGTGCGCAGCAGGGAAGCTGCGCTCAAGCCCTCAGGGATGGGTTCACGGCGTCTCCCGGAAGAGAATCCCCATGGCAGTGGCCGTCTTGCTAACGCAAAGGTTGGCGGAATCAGCCAAGAATAAGTCAGAAATGACAATTCCAACAACCATAGCCGTTATGAGACGCTATGGCCAATCAACAGGAGACCAAGAATGACCGACACCCTGATAGACCGCCGCGACCTCGCATTCCAACTCTACGAGGTGATGGACACCGAATCTCTCATCCAGCGCGAACGCTTCAGCGAACACAGCAAAGAAACCTTCGACGCCGTCATCGAAACCGCCGACAAAATGGCGAAAGAAAAATTCGCCAACCACAACAGTGCTGCCGACAAAGACGAACCCAAATTCGTCAACGGCCAGGTGGAAATGCTCCCGGACGTCAAACAGGCCTTCGATGCCTACGCCGAAGCCGGCTTCCTCGCTGGCCGATACGACTACGACCTCGGCGGCATGCAATTGCCGGAATCCGTCATGGCGGCCTGCAACGGCTTCTTCACCGCCGCCAATCCCGGCACCGCCGGCTACCCGTTTCTGACCACCGCCGCCGCCAACCTGATTCGTGTATTCGGCAACGACGAACAGAAAACCAAATTCCTGCCCAACATGCTCAGCGGTCGCTATAGCGGAACCATGGCCCTGACCGAGCCCCACGCCGGCTCCAGCCTGGCGGACATCCGCACCTCCGCCACGCCCACCGACGACGGCCACTACCTGATCAAAGGTGCCAAAATCTACATCTCCGGTGGCGAGCAGAGCATCACCGAAAACATCGTTCACATGGTGTTGGCCAAGATCAAAGGCGCTCCGGCCGGTGTGAAAGGCATCTCCCTGTTTATCGTCCCGAAATTCCATGTGGACGAAAACGGCAACCCCGGCGAACGCAACGGCGTCAGCCTGGCAGGCCTGATTCACAAGCTCGGCTACCGCGGCACCACTAGTACCGCCCTCAGCTTCGGCGACGATGCTCCCTGCCATGGTTACCTGGTGGGCGAGCCTCATCAGGGCCTGAAATACATGTTCCAGATGATGAACGAAGCCCGCATCGGCGTCGGTTTCGGCGCGGCGGTGATCGGTTACCGCGGCTACATGCACAGCCTGGAATACGCCAAAGACCGCCTGCAGGGCCGCAAAGCCAGCGAAAAGAACCCCGAAAGCCCGCAAGTGCCCATCATCGACCACGCCGACGTGCGCCGTATGCTGCTGGCCCAGAAAGCCTACAGCGAAGGCGGCTTGGCCCTGTGCCTGTATGGCGCCCGCCTGATGGACGACCAGCACACCCACCCGGATGAACAAAAGCGAATGGAAGCCGGCAAACTGCTGGACCTGCTCACCCCGGTGATCAAAGCCTGGCCTTCTGAGTACGGCCCCAAGGCCAACGACCTGGCGATCCAGGTTTATGGCGGCGCTGGTTACACAAGGGAATACCCGGTTGAACAATGCTGGCGCGACAACCGCCTGAACCCGATCCACGAAGGCACAAACGGCATCCAGGCCCTGGACCTGCTGGGCCGCAAAATCTGGCAGGACCAGAGCCATGGCCTGCAGCTGCTGATGCAGGAAATGCAGGTGGATCTGCAGGCGGCCACCACCGACCGCTGCCAGCAGTGGGCATTGTCTCTGAGTGAGACGTTGCAGCAGGCGGTGAAAGTCACCCAGAGCCTGGGCAAATCCCTGATGGGCGGCGAAGTCGACAAAACCCTGGCCAATGCCAGCTGCTACCTGCACCTGTTCGGGCACATCATCGTCGCCTGGATGTGGTTGCGGCAGGCTAATGCGGCTGCCAATGCCTTGGCTTCAGCCAACAGCGACAGCGAACGCAACTTCTACCAGGGCAAACTCCAGGCCGCCCAGTACTTCTTCCACTGGGAATTACCTACTGTGGCCCAGGATCTGGTGCTGCTTCGCAATCAGGATGATACGTGCTTGAACATGAAGGCCGATTGGTTCTAGCTCTGGAGTCTTGGTCCTGTTCGTAGCCTGCCTGTTTTGGTGGTAAGCACGTTCGGCCGGTGGGCCTTTCCGGGACACGCCCACGAGTACGTCCCTGTAGGCTCGTTTCGGGCCGTCCATGGCCCTCAACGGTCCCGGAAAGGCCCACCGGCCGAACGCGCCCGAGCACTGGTGCATTTCGCAGGCTCTGCAGACGTAGGGTTTAAGTCATCAAAAACTGACCAAAAGCAGCCCTGAATATTTAAACATTACTGCCAAGTTTGAGGCACGAGCGACGGGTAGAGCTTTCCGGGACTGTCTGCAGCAGGGATGCTGCAGTCAAGCGTACAGGGACGTATTCACAGCGTGTCCCGGAAAGCTCTACCCGTTGATCGTGCAAGCACCCAAACAAACAGGCTAGGTTCCCAAATTAGAGGACTCGAAAAATGCCACTGGTAAACGTAGAACAACAGGGTCACATCCTGAAGATCGGCCTGAACCGCCCGGAAAAAATGAACGCGATGAACCGGGCCATGTACCACGAAATCGCTGCCGCCTATTACCAGCTCCAGAACGACCCCGAACTGCGCGTCGCCGTGATGTACGCCGAAGGTGACCACTTCACCAGCGGCCTGCAACTGGACGACTGGGCCGGCGTATTCGCTAACGGTAAGGGTATCGAACCCGGCGAAGGTGAACTTGATCCGTTCCATATCACAGGCGAGGGACTTACCAAGCCGGTAGTCTTTGCCGCCCAGGGCATCTGCTTCACCTGTGGCGTTGAAATGATGCTCAACACCGACATCCGCGTGGCCGCCAAAGGCACCCGCTTCGCCCAGCTGGAAGTCAAACGCGGCATCTTCGCCTGCGGCGGCGCTACCATCCGTCTGCAAAGGGAAATCGGCTGGGGCAACGCCCAGCGCTACCTGCTAACCGGCGACGAATGGACGGCCGAGCAGGCGTATCAGTGGGGCTTGATTCAGGAACTGGTGGAGCCCGGGGAACAGTTCAACAAAGCGATGGAAATCGCTGAAAAGATCGCCAAAGCGGCCCCGTTAGGCGTTCAGGGCAGTCTGAAGTCGTCCAAGATTGCCGTTTCAGAAGGCCAGGAAGCGGCCAAGGAGCGCCTGTTCCCGGAACTACGTCCGGTCATGGCCAGCGAAGACGTAAAAGAAGGAATCCAGTCATTCCTGGAGAGAAGGGAAGCGGTGTTCAAAGGTAAATAGCTGGATTGGCCCGTCATTCAAAATCTCGTCCGTAGCGAATCGTAGGATCAACGACTATCCCACAGAAGCACAAGCAGCGGGCTGGGGCCACCCTTCCGGGAGTGTGCGCAGCAGGGATGCTGCGCTCAAGCCCCCATGGATGGGTTCACGGCGTCTCCCGGAAGGGTGGCCCCAACCCGCAGCCGGCACCATAACCGACAGGCTAGGGCCGGCAATCAAGCCAATAAATCAGTCAGATCTCAGGCAGCCTCAGACTCAGTTTTGCTTCCTGCTTTTCGGGCAGAGGCCTCAGCCGCCACTTTCGCAGCATAATCCGCATACTTGGCCATCAGCTCGTCCTTACGATCCGGATCCCAGTTGATCTTCGACAGATCCCCCTCGTAGTGATCAATCACCCGCTTATCCATCGTCTCGTACCACCACTGTGGCAGGTAAGCCGGCAACAACATCGACGCATAACCACCCGGCAACTGCGGCGCCTTCTCGAAATGCCTCAGGGCCTGATAACTCCGGGTTGGATGGGCGTGATGGTCAGAGTGCCGCTGTAACTGATACAGGAACAGATTGGTCACCACATGGTTGCTGTTCCAGCTGTGCTCGGGCTGGGTGCGTTCATACTTGCCGTTCTTGTCCTTCTGGCGCAGCAGGCCATAGTGCTCAATGTAATTCACACTCTCCAGCAGACTGGCCCCATATACCGCCTGCGCCGCCAGGAACGGCACCGCCCTCGGGCCGCAGGCCAGCGTAGTTGCACCAAAGAGCCCGGCACTCATGGCCCAGCCCTGCAGCAACTCATTGTCCAGGCTCCAGAAACCCTTGCCCTTGCGCTCAAGCCGCGCCTTCTCGATCTTCACCGCGGACTTCATGCCACCAAACACCGTGCGCGGCAGGAACTTCCAGAAACTCTCGCCCATCCGGCTGCTGGCCGGGTCTTCCGGCGTGGCAACCCGCTTGTGATGACCAAAATTGTGCTCAACCACGAAGTGGGTGTAGCCGGTCGGCGCCAGTGCCGCCATGGCCATCAACTTGTTCAGTTTGTTGGATTTGTGGCCCAGCTCGTGGGCGGTGTTGATGCCCACACCGTTGATTGCGCCCACCGTCAGGGTCAGGCCGATCTTGTCTTCGATCGGGGTTTTCTTGCGACTGGCCAGCCAGGCACCCATAACCGTCATGGCGTACTGGGTAGGAATAAAGGCTTTTACAATCCGGTCGTAGTACTTGTCCCGCTCCAGAGACCGCACGGCGGATTCCGGCGGGTTGCTCTTGTCTTCCCCGATTGCCCGGTCCAGCGCCGGGATAATGCCGTGCACCAGTGCCGGCCCGGTCCACGCCAGTGCCTTCAGCTTCCTGGGCGCCAGCGCGTATCCGGTCAAAGCGGCCAGGCCGATACCAGGCAGGGCAGGGCCCAGCAGCCACAGGTAACGCTTGGGATCTTTCCAGTCTTTTTCACCGGAGGCGGGAGTGGAATTGGCCGGTTGTTGCCCGACTGCTTGATTGGCCTTGGCGTTCATATCAGGGATCTCCGTTTTGTTCTTGGTTGTCCTCAATTTATGTCGGACAATCGGGCAATGCAACAATTTTGACGAATGTCATCGGAAGGTGGCCTGACATGACAATTCGGCCCCGGTTGGCGGATTCGGGATTTGTGGTCCAGACTTCTGCAAAACAAAAACAACAGGGACGATGGAACATGAGTGCTGCAACCCCCTCACCAGAGACTGTGTCTTTGCCGGTTCGGGAAATGCTTGTGGAGTATGTCCAGGGGCGACGGCTGGCCGAGATTATCTACCAGGATACCAACGGGCAGGTTTGCCTGGTTCATGAAAACATTCGGGACGTTCTGAGCCGGGCCGGCCATGATTTTCTGGTACTTGGCTCCGGCAAGGTGCTTGGTGTTGAGCATGTGATCATGATCGACGGCCAGCGGCTAACGAAAGGGTAATCGCCCGGTAATTGCCTGTGCAGGTGAACCGCTCTAGGCTGTTTGCGTCGTAAATACTTACCAACAGAGGGATATGGTATGAACAAGCTCACGTGGAGCGCACTGGCTCTACTGATGACACTCGGCCTGGCTGCCTGCAGTTCAGAAAGCGATGAAGGTGCCGATTTCGAGCAGGCCGGGGAGAACGCCGGTGAAATGATGGATGACGCCGCCGACTCCGTAGAGGAATCCTATGAAGAAGCCACAGGGCAGGACGAAAGCGCCATGGGCGAGTTACAGGAAGGCGCGGAAAACGCAGCCGAGGAGATGGGCGATGCCGCCGAAGAAGCGGGTGACAGGATGGAGGAGGCTACTCAATAACGCTCGGATTTCCGCCGGCGCGTCTCTGTCCGCGCCGGCAGGTCCTGGCCAGCGTCCCGGGGAGGAACGTATTGAAGCTGCCAGGCAACCTTCATGCCTGAGTAACACAAATGCAGGATTAACGTCATAACGAACCCCTATCTTTTTAGCGGAGTCGATCCGGAATTCTGTTCGATGAACAGGTTGTACCGGAGTGGCAGACAACAACACCGTTGAAAGGATATGCGCTATGAATCTGGAAAGAGCGTTAATTTCTGTGGCGATCGGGCTGGCATTGTCCGCCAGTGTCGTCGCAGAGATACTACCGACCTCACAAAAGGGCAATATCTGGTTTATTAACGCCGCGGCACAGCTTCAGCAGAAGCTCTCCCTGAAGTCCTCGGATAAGGCGAAAAACGTCATTCTGTTTGTGGGCGATGGCATGGGGGTGTCCACCCTTACTGCTGCGCGCATTCTGGAAGGCCAGAGGCAGGGCAGTCCGGGCGAGGAAAATCTGCTGAGCTTTGAAAGCTTTCCCTTCACGACACTCGTGAAAACCTATAACACCGATGCCCAGGTTCCGGACTCAGCGGGCACCATGACCGCCATGATGTCAGGTTTGAAAACCGATGCGGGCGTGCTGGGCGTGGACGAGGATGTCCAGCGGGGAGATTGCAGCACGGTTGCAGGCAATGAAGTAGTAACCGCTCTGGAGCTTGCGGAAATCAAGGGTTTATCCACTGGTGTGGTCTCCACCGCACGCATTACCCACGCGACACCCGCCGCTGCCTATGCCAAATCGGCAGATCGCAACTGGGAAGACATTTCGGATATGCCTGCTGAAGCGGTTCAGGCCGGTTGCAAGGACATTGCCGATCAGCTGGTCAGTTTCGAGCAACTTCTGGAACAACGTTACGCTGGCGTGGATACCGATGGGATTGACGTGGTCATGGGTGGCGGCCGTCGCCACTTCCTGCCAAATGATGCCAGGTTCAACAGCCCGGATGCGCGATCCAGTGTCGAAGGCGACCGCACCGATGGCCGCAACCTAGTCACCGAGTGGCAGGCTCAGTATCCACAAGGCGTATACGTGTATGACAAGGCCGGTTTCGACAGCGTCAACGCCGCAACCACGTCCAGGTTGTTCGGCCTGTTCAACGAGTCGCACATGCAGTACGAGGCTGACCGTGGCAACGATGTTGCCGGTGAGCCGTCACTGAGTGAGATGACTGCCAAGGCCATTGATATTCTTGATAACAATGATAAAGGCTATCTGCTGGTCGTCGAGGCTGGCCGCGTTGACCACGCCCACCATGCCGGCAATGCGGCCAGCGCTCTGGCGGATACCATTGAACTGGCCGAAGCCGTAAAAGTGGCCGCGGATCAAACCAACCCGGAGGATACCCTGATTATTGTCACCGCTGATCACAGCCATGTGTTCACGATGGCCGGTTATCCGAAGCGGGGCAACCCGATTCTGGGCAAGGTGGTTAATGTTGGCGAGACGCAGCCGGCACTGGCCGCCGATGGCATGCCCTACACCACCCTGGGATACGCCAACGGGCTCGGATTCCGCAATCTCGGCATGGAAACGGACGCAGACGCGGCCTACAGCCAGGCACCTAACGCCGGACGCCAGAATCTCACTGGCGTGGATACCACCACCACTGGTTATCACCAGGAAGCATTGGTTCCGCTTGGTAGCGAGACCCATTCCGGTGAGGATGTCAGCCTGCATGCGAAAGGCCCCGGCGCTCACCTTGCACAGGGCACCATCGAGCAAAGCACGGTTTTTCACCTGATCGATCAGGCCCTGGGCTTAATTGAAGAATAAGGAGCTAGGCAATGAACAAATACCTTTTCAGCGCACTGACGGCTTCAGTGATCGGCCTGACCGGATGCATGAATGACGACGACAAGAGCTCGGTGCAGCCAGCCGATGAGAGCGTTACCAGTCTTTCCTCGAAGCAACTCGAGACATCTCTGTCCAATTCCTGGTTCCAGCAGGGCCAGCAAGAGATCGTGGCAGCCAAAGAGACCTGGGCCACGGTTACCGGCAGTGGGGACGCTGTTGCTCAATCCGAATCTGTTCAGGAAGCCATTGCCGACGCCCGGGGTAAAGCAAAGAACGTGATCCTTTTCGTGGGTGACGGCATGGGCGTATCCACAGTCACCGCTGCCCGCATTCTGGAAGGTCAGAATCTGGGTAAGCTCGGAGAAGAACATCAACTGAGTTTCGAGCGTTTTCCTTTCGCCGGTTTAGCCAAAACCTACAATGTGGACGCACAGGTGCCCGATTCCGCAGGGACTATGACTGCCATGGTGTCTGGGGTAAAAACCAATGTGGGCGTGGTTGGCGTGGATGAAGACGTTATCCGCGGTGATTGCAGCTCGGCTGCCGGTAATGAGCTGATAACGACGTTGGAGCTGGCAGAAATTAGCGGCAAAGCCACCGGTGTGGTCACCACCGCGCGCATTACCCACGCCACACCGGCTGCTACCTATGCCAAATCGGCGGAACGCAACTGGGAAGACATTTCGGACATGCCTGCCGAAGCGGTTCAGGCCGGCTGCAAGGACATTGCCGATCAACTGGTCCGTTTCGAGCAACTTCTGGAACAGCGTTACGCCGGCGTGGATATCGATGGGATTGACGTGGTCATGGGCGGTGGCCGCCGCCACTTCCTGCCCAGGGATTCCACATTCAACAGCCCGGATGCGATGTCCAGCGTTGAGGGTGACCGTACCGATAGCCGCAACCTGATCGCCGAGTGGCAGGCTCAGTATCCCCAAGGCGTATACGTGTATGACAAGGCCGGTTTTGACAGCGTCAACCCGGCAACCACCTCCCGGCTGTTCGGCCTGTTCAACGAGTCTCACATGCAATACGAGGCGGATCGTGGCAATGATGTTGCCGGTGAGCCTTCACTGAGTGAGATGACCGCCAAGGCCATCGACATTCTCGATAATGATACCGATGGTTTCTTCCTGACCGTCGAGGCGGGCCGGATTGATCATGCCAGCCACGCGGGAAGTGCTTATGGCGCACTGACCGATACCATTGAACTGGCAAAAGCCGTTCAGGTGGCCGTGGATCAGACCAGTGCGGAGGATACGCTCATCATTGTGACCGCGGATCACAGCCACGGATTGACGATGGCGGGTTATCCCAGGCGCGGTAACCCGATTCTGGGCAAGGTCGTGGGTATTGAGGAAGATCAGCCTGCACTGGCGGCGGATGACCTGCCATACACTACGCTGGGCTACGCCAATGGCCTTGGCATGCGCGATTATGGAAGTGAGACTGATGCGGACCGTACCTATGGTGACCCTGTCAACGCCGGAAGAATGGATCTGACCAATGTGGATACCACCACACCGGGCTATCATCAGGAGGCATTGGTGCCGCTTGGTAGTGAGACTCACGCTGGAGAGGACGTAGGCATTTATGCCCGGGGCCCGGGCGCCAACCTGCTGACTGGCACCAATGAGCAGAACATGATCTATCATGTCATGGATTATGCGGCCGACATCAGCGGGGCTGCCAATCAGGAGGTTCAATAACCCCGGAAAGGTTGACGTTTTTTAGAGCATTAGATCCGCGCTGAAAACACCGTAAATCCGGCCCACCTGGTAACAGAGTGGGTCGGGTTTGCGGTTTTTTGTTTCAGAAAACCCTTTTCCTGCCGATAAGCCAGTTGAATACACTAAAGTATGAGTTATTAACTCACATCAATTCTTTAGTTTCCACGATGGCCTTAAATAACAAAATGTTGGCAGAAGCAACGATAAAGAAGAGGTTTCTATGGGGTTACTGGATCGGGCTTCAATACTATGGGGGGTGGCGGTTGCCGTTGTTCTTGCAATCATCAGTGCAGTGGTGGCGCCTTTGCTAGGTCTTGAACCAGCATCAACACTGGTTGGGCTGGTGGTTGGCCTTGTGGCCGCTGGCGGCTTTCTGATCGTCCGGGTGCTGGAGCCGACCGAACGCGGGCTCAAGGCCCTGAACGATGGCACCCTGGCAGAAGATCATCCGCTCCGGGCCCAGTGTCGGCAGTTGCTTTCCGATGCGAAAGCCGGGCGGGCTCTGGTGGAAACCCTCTCCGGAAGCGCGGACAGGAACGCTATTTCCGCCGCCCAGGTCTCCTTCGCCGCAGACCAGCTCAAGATCCGGCTGGACCGTCAGGTGGAAGAAACCGCCCAGATGGCCGATTACGCGGGCCAGATTACCGAGACCGTCCGGGAGTCCTCCGAGCAGGCGACCGATGCCGCCACCATGGCTCTCCAGAACAAGCAGGTCAGTATCGAGGGGCGCGAAGCGCTGATCTCGGCCATTGACAGTGTGCGCGCGGTACACCAGCAGTCCGGTGAGAATCTCCGGCTGATCCAGGAGCTGAACGAGAAGTCCAGCAAGATCCAGGGCGTGACCGCCACCATTCAGGGTATTGCCGAGCAAACCAATCTGCTTGCACTCAATGCGGCCATTGAGGCCGCCCGTGCGGGTGATCAGGGCCGGGGCTTTGCCGTGGTGGCGGATGAGGTTCGACAGCTGGCGGGGCGCACTGCACAAGCGACCAGCGAAGTGGCGGAAACCCTGGAAGAAATCCAGGGTGATACTTCCCTGATCGTTGCCCGAATTGAGGACCTGGCCCGCTCCGTGGAGCAGGGGCTGACATCCGTTGAAAGCGTTGGCGCGCAGCTGGATCTGATTCGCGACCAATCCGACCGGGTGCAGCAGCAGGTTGCCCGTATTGCCGAGATCGACCAGAACAACGAGCAGAGTCTGGCCCATGTGTTTTCGGCTATTGAGTCTGTCCGTGACCATATATCCGAAAGTGATACCAGTGTGGCATCGCTGGCGGACCAGGCTTCCACGTTGATGGAGCTGGCAGAGAAGGCGAATGCAGCCTTTGCGCTGAACAGTAGCGAAAGCTACCACCGGCCGTTTTATGAGAAGGCACTGGAAGGGGCGCAGCAGATTGGCCAGTTGTTTGAGGCGGCGATCCGCGATGGGCGTTTGAGTGAAACGGCGCTGTTTGACAAGAAGCGCACACCGATTGCCAACACCCAGCCCCAGCAATATTCCAGCAGCTTCGATCGGTTCACTGACCAGATGTTTCCGGCAATACAGGAACCCATCAAGAAATCTCATGAGGCCATTGTGTTCGCTATCGCCTGCACGCCGGACGGTTACGTGCCTACCCATAACAAGGATTTTGCCCACCCGCCGAGTGGTAATCCGGAAGTGGATCTGGTGAAAAGCCGCAGCAAGCGTTTGTTCAATGACCGTACTGGCATTCGCTGCGGGAGTCATACCGAGAGCATGCTGCTGCAGACCTATCGCCGGGACACCGGTGAAATCATGCACGATCTGTCGGTGCCCATCTATGTGAACGGTAAGCACTGGGGCGGTTTCCGGGTTGGGTATCGTCCGGCGGGGCATTGACCGCACTGGGCACCCGCCAAGGCTGTGATAGACTGCCGGGGACGTAACAAGGAGAACGCCTGTGTCCGAAACCGAGTACATCCCCGCAAAACCTGACGGCCAGCAATCACAGGAGCCCAGCTCTGCGAGGAATCTGGCGGTGGTGGTTTACATCCTGCAGGCGTTGTCTTTCTTCCTGGGAGGCGTGACGGCACTGGTGGGCGTGATCATCAACTACGTCAAGCTGGATGATGTCCGTGGTACCTGGATAGAGCCCCATTTCCGCTGGCAGATCCGCACCTTCTGGATTGGTTTGTTGTGGACAGTCATCGGGGTGATTACCACCATGCTGATCGTGGGCTGGTTTATTCTGCTGGGTATTGCGATCTGGGTGATCTACCGAATTGTCAAAGGCGCCCTGGCCCTGAACGATGGCAAGACCCCGATGTAACGGGGTCATGATAGCTCAGTCTTCCGTCACTTCTTCCAGCCGTAATGCGCTCAGCATGCCCGCCAGCCCCATCAGGCCCAACACCAGAATCACCGCCACGTCCGAAATCATGGAAATGGCGGCTGTGAAGCCCCCGGTTACCAGCAGCAACACACCGATAACGGTATTGCTGACCGCTGTATAGTCTGTCCGTTTGTTGCCACCGGCCATATCCACCAGATAGGTTTTGCGCCCCAGGCGCACGCCGGCATGGGCAATGCTCAGGACGAAAAAGGCGACCGGATAGAACCAGGCACCGCCAAACCCGGGGCCCAGCACCAGCGCCAGAACACCAACCACCAGGCAGACCGAGCTGGCCATGGCGGCACCCCGAATCATTACTCGGCGGCTGGAGGTGTCGGCGGCCCAACCCCAGAAGCTGGCGCTCAGGGAGCTGGCCAGACTGCTGGCGAGCAGAAAAACACCCAGCATCCAGCCGATATCGGATTCCTGTTGGGCGAGCACCACGAAATAGGGAGACGCCAGAGCCGAACACAAAAGCAGTGCACGAGTGATGACAAAATGCCTGAAGGGCGCATCGTCCCGTAGCAGCGACAGGCTTTTAAAAGCCTCGTTGATAGCGTTGCCACCGCCCCCTGTTTCCCCGGCGTACTCTTCCACATTGGCAAACAGAACCCCGGCAATCACCCACAGCGTAGCTGCCAGGAGCAGCAATGTGGTGTAGAACGCAATGCTGGGGTCGCCCCGATCCCAGAACAACAGTCCTGTGAGCACTACCGTGGCGGTGCCACCAATGGTGGTTGCCAGCCCAGACAGCCGACCCCGGCGGGTTTTTGGGATACATTTGCCCTGAACGTCTTTCATGGAGACCGAACAGAATCCCCGGGCCAGTGAAAACACAATAAGCGCCGCGACAATGCCGCCACCGGCCGCATAGCCTTCAAGAAACCACACGCTTGCCGCCATCGCAGCCACGCTGACGGCCTGCCCGAAACTGCCCAGGGTCCAGAACCATTTGCGCACCGCCTTGCGACGCACCCAGGCGGCGATCACCATTTGTGGCACCATGGAGCCGGATTCCCGGATAGGCACCAACCAGGCTACCAGAGCCGGTGCGCCAACGGCACTCATCAGCCAGGCCAGCACGGTCTTGGGGCTGATCAGCAAGTCTCCGAGTTTGGTGAGCACATTGCTGAACAGAATCAGGAAGAAGTTTCGGGGTACTTCCCGACAGGCTTCCTCCGGGATGTCTTTACAGACCCGTGCGTCCTCTTCGTTGGCAATCAGTCCGTAGAGCTGGTCGATGGTGTCGGGTTTGGTTGCTGGCAAAGGGCCGTCCTCCGGAAAAATGTTTGCCAAGCATACCAGTTAGCTCGGGTGTGCTTAAGCGGGAGGACCAGCGGTGCCGGTCAGACCAGGTGGTGGTCCCACTGTACCGGTAGCCGCGCGATGTCTTTCGCAGCTTGTCCGGCGCTCAGTTGCACCAGTCGGCCCTGTCCCGAGGACACCAGGAAATCGCCTCCTGCCAGAGTCTGAATGCCGGCGCAGTCAGTGATGCGGGCTTTGGCAACCAGCTCCCCGGTCTTGCCGCGGAAGACAATAACGGTGCCGCCCACGGGGGAAGCGGCGGCGATCAGGTCGTTTTCAGGATGGGCCACCACGCTGGCGATGTAGTTGCCGAGGGCGGCCTGGGTTTCCGGGTCAAAGCGATATTCCCGGAGTTGCCCATCTTCTATGCGCGCCAGCAGCGGAGGTCGCTCGTAGAGCGGGCCCTGGTACTGGTAGGCAACATAGATTTTGCCTTCGGTGCTGACGCTGACGTGGCGGGAGCTCTGCTGGTGGTGGGCAGGGGCAAAGCGGCCAACGATCTGGCCGGACCGGCGGTCCATCAGAATCAGGGCCGGCTGCATGGTATCCAGATTGAGTTTGATGCGGTCGTAATCAGGGTGGGTCAGAATGCCGCCCAGGCCGATGACCAGAGTGTTGCCGTCCGGATGCAGGGTAAGTTCATGGGGCCCGATGCCGGCCAGTTCAAAGGTGTCCACCCGTTTATAGTCCTGCTCGGCATCGTAGACGGCGACAATGCCTTCGCCGGGCTGGTAGCGGCTGGCCGTGGCGTAGAGCCACCGGCCATCAGGTGAGAACACGCCGTGGCCGACAAAGTGTTCGCCTTCCGGGGCCATAATGCGGTGTCTGCGTTGCCCGGTTTCTGCATCGAAAACATAGAACGACCAGCCCGGTCGGCGCTCAAAAAACAGAGTATCTTTTCGGCCGGGCCGGTTACAGCCGCTGTGGCATCGGGTGTCTACCGGCGCCTGCCACTGAACGTTGCCGGATCGATCAAAGGCACTCACGCCAAAGCGTCCATCCGGCAGGCCAACCGCGCCGGCATAGCGTTCGGGCTGTGGGCCGGTTTTGCGGGGGAGCAACGAGCAGCCGGTGAGGGTGGCGGCCATACCTCCGGCGATGGTGGCTTTGATCAGGGTTCTGCGATGGATGTGCATGGGTATACCTGTTCAGTCGCCGTCACTTGAGTTGAAGCCACGCACTACGCCAAGCGCCACGGCGGCTTCGTCATTGATCAGCGTTGAAAGCTGGGAGACATCCACAAAGAGCCCTTGCAGAATGCGGAACCGCTCATCACTCTCCATGAGCGTTGTCATGGCAGCATGGGCTTCCGGAAAGTTGTCAGCCACTTCCTCAAACTGCCTCTGAATGCGCTCTGCCAGTCTGGCCTCACCGTCGGTTTTCAGCAAAGTGATCAATCCGGGAAGGTAGAATTTCTCGAGCCCTGCCACTGTTGCTTCCACCGCCGTCAGGCTCTGGCCACTGCGCCAGGCATCGGTGATGTAAGGGTTGCGTTTGCCATTGCCCCTTAGCCCCATGGGCTGCGCCAGCCGTCGCTCTTCCAGTATTTCAAGCGCCGTCATGCCGGCTTTGATGGTGGTGTCGCGGTATGGCCCGGTGTCCAGATAGTGTTGTTTGAAACTCGCCCAGCTGTCTGCGAGCCCCCGGGCATTACGTGCCATATGCCGGGTGACCGCCGAGAGCACCTCACAGTTTTTGGCTGCGGGCAGGGCGTTTTCTCCACTGTTGAGTTGCTCATCGAATAGCAGGTATTCGGCCATGGGAAAGCCCTGAACCGCTACCCCGGATTGGTTGATCACCTCGGCGTTAACGGGGGCTTCGGTGCCAAGCAGATACCGGGCCTTGCGAGCGACCAGGTTTTTCGGGTCCGGCCAGAACTGGAACTGCCAGGACAGGTTGTTGTTCTCCACCGGGCCGAAGTCAACAAAGCGGACCCGCTGCCAGGCCAGGAAGGCATCGAGCCAGGCATCGTTCAGGGCCGGTCGGCTGTCGGACGTTGGCGTATTGCAGTAACCGACTGCCGCCGATGCCAGTTGTTCGGTTTTGGTTGCCAGCGATTCGTAGCCGTTTTGAATAGCGCCATGCCACTGTTCGCGGGCCCGGGTATCGGCGTTGGCCGCGAGTGCCGCCGTAGTGCAGACGAGCAGGGCGGAGGCGAAGAACAATCTGGTGATCGGTTGCATAGTAGATCCTCAGAGTGAATTCAGAAAATCGATCAGGGCGCTGCGCTCCGGCTCGGCCATCTGACGATAGCGGTCAGCTGCCGGCTGGGCTTCGCCACCGTGCCAGAGAATGGCTTCTTCCAGCGTGCGGGCGCGGCCGTCATGCAGAAAACCGGACTGGGGGTTAACCACCTGGGCCAGGCCGATGCCCCAAAGCGGTGGCGTGCGCCACTCGTTGCCGTCAGCGAGGAACTCGTCCCGGCCGTCTGCCAGGGCCGGGCCCATGTCGTGCAGTAACAGGTCGGTGTAGGGCCAGATGGTCTGGTTGCTCAGATCCGGGCGGTCGGCCACTTCTCCGGTCTGGTGTTTCGGGGTGTGGCAACCGGCACAGCCGGTTTCATTGAATAGCCTGGCGCCTTTCTGCACGGATTCAGCGACCAGATCCCGACGGGCAGGGACCGCCAGACTCTTGGCGTAGAAGGTGACAAAGTTGGCGACCTTGTCGCTCACTTCGGGCTCACCACCGTGAGTAAACCGTTCGCACTGTTGTTCCGGGGTGCAGTCGGTGGTGGGTTTGATGGACGATGTCAGGCCCATATCGCCGGCGAAGGCGCCCATGCTTTGCTGGTGCACATCCGGTTCCGCGGCTTTCCAGCCAAACCGGCCCGGCAGCGTTTGCTGGCTGGCGACATCCCACACCTGATTAAGCTTGCCGGAAATCCCGTTGTTGTCGGTATCTTCCGGATCGGCCAATGCCTCAAGATCGGCAATAGGGATGGCTTCCAGCAGTCCCATGCCGATCATTTGTGGTGCCACCCGGGGAGAGACCAGCAAATTCGATGGCATAGGGCCATAGTTGGGATTTTCGATGCGATATTCCGGTTTGCGCAGTTCAACCACCGTTCCATCCCCAAGTGTTTCCTGAACGGGCTCCCAGTCAATCACCAGATCCGCTTCCGGTTTTGCGGCCGGCAGGGCCGCAGTCTGCAACTGACTACCGTAGACCGGTGCGGGTTTGAAACCGTGCTTGCGCAGGAGCTCTGCATCCTTGACTGGATCGGCGGGTACCGCCAGGCGCAGGAACAGGGAGACCGGGGGTTCATCAACGCCGGGCGGGTGTCCGCGGCCATCCTTGATGTGACAACCCTGGCACGAGTTGGTGTTGAACAGGGGGCCCAGGCCGTCCCGGGCATCGGTGCTGGCCGGTGCTTCCACCCAGGGATTGCGGAAGAAACTGTTGCCAACGCTGAAATCCAGGCGTTTGGTCATGGACAGGTTGCCCTGGGGCAGGGAGTAGGCGTTGGTGTCGGCCTGATTGACCGTGCCTTCACCGCCTGTGGCCGGTGTAGTTTGTATCGGGTAACCAGCGTGAGTCTCTGCAATCAGGGGTTGAGTGCTGAAGGCCAGCGGCAGCAGACAGGAGATGAGTGCTCGTTTCATAACTACTCGCGTTTCAGAATGGAAGAAGCCATGGAAAATCAACCTTCGGGTAAAGGAGGGCTTTCCATGGCTTATTCTTGTTAGCAGGATACCGGGAGTTTCTCTCTCCCGGTATCCGTTTACTGCAACCGGATCAATCAGAATGAATGGCCGGCATCGTCCGGTGACAGGGCTTGAATGCCCAGTTGCCGTGCGGCCTGCTCGATAGAGCCGGTCTGCTCAACCAGCGCCATGATAGCACCGTTGACAATGCGGGTGCCTTCCGCGTTACCCGGGGCGATCATGGTGTCAAAGGCCATCGGGTTCTGGCTGCTTTCGGCGCGGGCTTTCATCAGCGCCAGGGCTTCCATTGATGCATCCAACTGACGGTTAAGGCGAGCGTCCAGTTCCGGGTTGGTTTGCTCAACCAGGTCAGACAGGGAAGGGCCGGAAACCACAGAGCCATCTACGCGGCGATAGGTGCCGGTGTACACGTTCTGGATGCCCTGGCCGTTGTAGTAGTGCGAGTTGTGGGTGTTATCGCTGAAGCAGTCGTGTTCGTCTTCATAGGAGTTGGCTTCCAAGGCAACTTTCATGCGCTCACCGGCCAGCTCGCCGAGGGACAGGGAACCCATACCGAACAGCATTTTCTGGATGCCCTCGTCGGCGTTTGCGGACGTCAGCTGGGAACGGTAGTTGTCTGAGGTGCCCGGGGCCCACTGGGCAACCATCCACTCCAGATCATCGACCAGCAGATCAGTCACGGCATCCAGGTACTGGGCACGGCGCTCACAGTTGCCGTTGGTGCAGTCGTTGCCTTTGGCGTAGTCAGTAACCGGGCGCTCGCCTGCGCCACCTTCAAAACCGTGCAGATCCTGGCCCCATAGCAGGAATTCGACCGCATGGTATCCGGTGGCTACGTTGGCTTCGGAACCGCCCACTTCGTTCAGGTCAGCCAGCAGTTCGGGGGTGAGTGTTGCCACATCCAGAGTTTCCCCGCCGACGTTAATGCTGTTGCTGGCGACGATGTTGGCGGTTGCACCGGCATTGCCGAGTTCGTGCTGGTAGTCGTCGGCTTTGACGTAGTCGATCAGGCCTTCGTCCAGTGGCCAGGCGTTCAATTGGCCTTCCCAGTCATCCACGATGGCATTGCCGAAGCGGAAAACTTCTGACTGCTGGTAAGGAACCCGTGAGGCCAGCCAGGCTTCTTTTGCCGCTTTGAGGTTGGCTTCGGTGGGGTTGGCAATCAGGCGGTCAGTAGCCTCGTCCAGCGCACGCGCAGTAATCAGGGCATCCTCGTAGGTGGCATGGGCCAGATCGGTGTAATGGGTTACCACCGATGCTTTGGTGGCCGGCGCACTGTGCTCGGCGGACCAGGGCGCGTTTGCGCAGCCCGCGGTAAGGGCTGTGGCAATGGTCAGTGCCAATGGGGCTGGGCGAAACAGGTTTTTCATTTCAAACTCCATGTTGATGAGGTCTTTTTGTAAATAAGAAATATTAGCGTTCAGATTATGGGTTTGGAAACCCTACATAGCAAGGGGTTTTTGATATAGGTGATTGTCGGGCCGCTTGCGTGGCCAGGGTGACTGCGGCTTAATGGGCTCCTGATTCCGGGAGCCCGTTATGCTGAGTTACCTTCACGCCTTTCACGCCGGCAACTTTGCCGATGTTCAGAAGCATGCTGCACTGTCACTGGTGCTGGCCATGATGCAATCCAAGAAATCTGCCATAGCCTGTTTTGACACCCACGCGGGCAGCGCCCGTTACGATTTGGGCAGCGAGCGGGCAAGAAAAACCGGCGAAGCTGATACTGGTGTTCAGGCCTTGTGGCGGATCCGGGAGCAACTGGCCACCGGCGACTGGCAGCCGGTTCTGGAGGTATTGGCGCGGTACAACCCAGGCAATGGGCCGCTACGGACGTATCCGGGCTCGCCGGCATGGTTTGCGGAATTTTGCCGTCCGGGTGATTCCGTCACCGCTTTCGAGCTGCACCCTTCGGAAGAGCGTCAGCTGGCTCAGTGGGCTGATGAAGTGGGGGTGAAGGTGCGCCATGAGGATGGCCTGAAAGGGCTCCTGAAATGCTTGCCGCCGGCACAGCCACGACTGTTGGCGCTGATTGATCCTTCTTACGAAATCAAAACCGATTATGAGACCGTAGCCCGGACATTGATGGACGCGTGGAAAAAATGCCGCCATGGCGTCTATCTTATCTGGTATCCCCTGTTAACCAGTGGCCTGGAACAAAAGCTGATGGATTCGCTGAGGGCGTCCGGTTCGGTGCGCAAGATTCTTCAGTGCGAGGTTATGCTGGATCAGCCGCCCGAACGGGGCATGGTGGGTTCCGGCATGCTGATTGTGAACCCGCCCTGGGGGTTCGATGAACGTTTTGCGGCCATGATGTCGGATCTGACCGGCCCCGATCGGCTCGGTCTGTCGCCTTCCATGGATTGGCTGGTGCCTGAATAGGCCCGGAGTATCGCCTTTGACTGACAACAACCAAGCTGATCACCCATGCCTGCCTGGCGGGCTGATTCCTCTGGAGCAATGGCGGGTTCCGGAGACCTCCGTCCGCAGAACCATTCGCAGTGGTCTCCGGGATATTCTGGATCAGTTAAAAGCGGGCATTCATCCTGACGAACAGGCGTTCAGAAGTCTGGATGATTTGCCTACCCTGTCGGAACGCCAGATTCAGGACTATGCCCCGGTACCGGATCGTGAAGAACTTGCCCGGGCTTTATTGAACGAGCTGGAACAGTTGCGCCGGTCAGGCGGGCAGTCACGCAAGGCCAGTTTTCTGGTGGCACCACCATTCTCAGGTATTGCCGAAGCTTTGGGGGCCTCGGGGCGGCGGGTGATCGCCCCGCCGGACAATCTGTTAATGCCTGAAAGAGACATTACCGGCTGGTGGGATCACCAGCTTCAGGACGATGACTGGGTAATACCGGAACTGGCAGATTTCTGGCTGCGACACCGGTCCGGTCTTGGCTTGTTGCGTGAATTATTCGCGCGCCTGGCGCGGGATAAAGTGGGTGAGGGCATCATTGGCTGTTCCAGCTGGTGTTGGCAGTTCTGGGCTCAGTACCTGCCAGAGCTCCACCTGGCCCCATTGACCCCCAGCCCTTTGTCGGGGGATCGTCTTACCAACTGGCTTGGACATCTGGCGGGGGAGCGCTCGCAAGGACCACTGACGGCGAGAATGACCCAGGATGGCCTGTATGTACTGCCGGCGCCAACCGGGGACGACGAGCGAAAATACAGCCTGTTTACCCGGGATTTGGCCACTTTGGCTCGGGGAAATCCGGGGGTTGCCCTGGCTATCTGGCGCCGAACTCTTCGGGCACGGCCCGAGGATGAGGCGCAGCAGCAAGGGGAAGGGGATGCACATCAAGAGGGCCGCCAGTGCTGGGTGGCGCCACTGGATCAGCTGAGTTTGCCTGCCGTGCCCCAGAGTTCAGCCCGGCGGTCCGGCTACCTGCTGCATGCGTTGTTGATGCATGGCGGCCTGAGCCTGGGGCAGCTGGAGCTGACGTCGGGGTTGCCTGGCGAGGAATTGCGGATAGCGCTGTCCCGGCTGGAACGAGCCGATGTAGTGACCGGGGATGAGCAGGAAGGCATCTTTCGGGTGCAGGCATTGGCGTATCCGGCTGTGCGGCGGTATCTGCAATCCAAAGGGTATCCGGTGGACAGCTTCTAGGAGAAACGGTTATGGGCGATTTCGGTATCAAGGACGCACTGTCTTCAATTACCTCCGAGGCTTTGCTGGAAGCCCTGGCGGTCATCGTTGCGGCTTCGTTGCTGATCCTGATGGTTCAGAAAGCAGTTCCGGTACTGGCTGCGAAACTATCGGGAAAACCGAGGCTGTACCTTCTCGCATCCGTTCCTCTTTTCCGGCTTCTGGTCATTGTTCTGACGATCATTGTGGTGGTGCCCATTCTGGTGGAACCCTCATTCGAGAACATGATTGCCATCTTCGGTGCCCTGGGTCTTGCCTTGGGTTTTGCGTTCAAGGACTACGCCAACAGCCTCATTGCAGGTATCGTTACGCTCTATGAAATGCCTTACCGACCGGGTGACTGGATCGAAGTGAACGGTCGCTATGGTGAGGTGCGGAGTATCGGTACCCGGGCCGCAGAAATCGTGACGCTGGATGATACCGTGATTGTGATTCCCCACAGCCTGCTGTGGAATACACTGCTGGCCAATGGCAATGACGGCACGGATAACCTGATGTGCGTGGCCGAGGTTTTTCTGGACCCGAACCACGATGTCGGCCGGATGCTGGGCCTGTTCCGGGATGCGATCTTTGCCTGCCCGCTCACCAAAACCTACCAGCCGGTGCTGGTCACGGTTGCCGCACGGGAAGCCGGTATGTGCTATCGGTTGAAAGCCTACCCGCTGGAGCCCAGAGAGCAGGCGCGTTTCATTTCAGACCTGACCGCAAGGGCCGCGGAGATCTGTGGTGACGAGGGTGTCCCGATGGTCTCCTACCCTTATCTGCAGGCTCAGAAAGCCTGATCCGGGCAGGGCTGATCAGTCACCCGCAATCGACGTTGCCCGCTGAATCAGCGCCTGGCCTTTCTCTCCGGTCAGTTCGATAAAGCGTTGCCGGGCGGGCAGGCTCGCATCGCGGAAGGCCGCCCTTTCAGCTTCCGTCAGCCGTACGACCCGGATACCGCCCTGTTCCAGTATGGTCTCCAGCCGCTCCTTGTTCAGGTCCTCCTGGAGAGTCCAGGCTTCCTCGGATAGCTGTGCAATGGTTTCCTCCAGCCATTTCCGTTCCTGCGAGGGGAGTCCTGCGAACCAGTCCTCATTGGCCACAACAGATGCGATAAACCGTGAGGCCCTGGCCATGGTCATGACGTTCTGGACTTCATGGAACCCCATTTCCTCAATAGCAAACACCGGGTTGCTCTGGCCGTCGATGTTGCCGAGCTGGAGATCGCTGTATACCTGGGCGAAAGGCGTCTGTACGGGGTCAGCACCATAGCTTCGGAAAGCCTCTGCTGCGGTTTCCGAGGTCATGGTGCGAAATCTTAACCCCTGGAAATCGGCGGGGGTTCTCAGGGGGTTGTTGGCCGTCCAGGTCATCCAGCCTTCCGGCACGAACCCCAGCAGTTGCAGGCCAGCGTTGTGGTAGGCCGGTTCAAATGCGGAAATAAACGCGGGCGCCTCCAGAAGGCGACGGGCCGGTTCCTGTTCTTCCGGAAGCAGGAAGTGAAGATTAAAAAGGCCGGTTTCCGGAACGGTATCGGCCAGGTGGCCGGGCGAGGCAAAGGCCAGGTTGACTGAGCCGTTGCGAGTCAGTTCTGTCAGTTGGGCCGAGGTGCCCAAAGAGCCATAAGGAAAGACATCGACCTCAATCCTTCCACCAGACAGCGCTTCGACCTGTTCCCTGAACTGCTGTGCGTAAAGATGCTGAACACTGCCTTCAATCTCTTCCAGGGCAAAGCGCCAGGTGACCGGATACTCTGGTTTGCCGTCCGCCGAACTCTGCGCGGCTGACGAGGAGCCATTGTCGGAGCAGCCGGTCAGCAGCATCACTGCCGCAGTGGCAACGAGGCTGAAGCTGAGAAGCGGGTGGCGTTTGGTCATTGTATTCAGGGCTCCAGAATCCGGCGCATTTGAGTCTAGAGGGAAAAGGTAACACAACAGACCGAGGAGAAAAGGCCGATGTGTAAACGCCAGACGAACAGCCACAAAAAAGCCCCGCCGAAGCGGGGCCAGACGACGAACCGGATGCAGGAAATTTACATCAGAGCGTCAACGCGGTTGCGTACCTTCGGCTCACTGCTGTAAGCGGTGGCAATGGCGTTATAGGTGGGGATATCGATACCCACGTCTTCGATCACCGAGACCATTTCATCATTGGCTTCCATCTGCAGTTCCTGGGCCTTCTGCTGAGACTCGGCTGATTCGATCTTCTCGATGTATTCCTCTCGCACTTCCATAACACCGGATTGTGCCTCAATGAATTGTTTCAGCTCAGCATCGCTGTAATTGGTGCTTTGGCTGCCTGCGGCGGCGGGGTTGCTGTAACCGGAGCCCTGTTCGGCCGGGGCCGGGTTCTGTTGTGCTATCACCGGTGCGGTTGCCAGCAGTGCCAGAGATGCGGTGATGGATACAAGCAGTTTGTTCATAGCTTTACTCCTGGTTTTAATGAGGCCGGCTCGGTCGTCCAGCCACAAACTTGTGAATGTCGATGTGACAATAGCGATTCCCGTGCCAGGTTTTAATTTCTCTATAAAGGCAATAAAAACAGTAGTTTATGGATGCTCTATGGTTAAAGCTCAGTAATCTGTCTTGTGGCAAAATGCCACATGTGGCAGAAAGGCTGTGACATTTCTGCAGAGTGGTGTTTATGGCGTTGATGGGAAAACGGGTGGGAGCACTGTTCCGGTCGCTGCAATTAACGTTGGTGCTCAGTATTGTAGTGCCGCTGCTGCTGTTCAGTGGCATTGCTATCTACATTGGCATGGGGGCGGTAGAGCGCGCTCTGAACGATCGCCTTCGTGAAGACCTGGAACTGGTGGCGCGAGCGGTCAGCGGGCCGGTGAGTAAGGCGCTGGCCGAAAGCGATGAACTGGTCCTGGGCGAATCCCTGAAATCCATCTTCCAGATCGGGCGCATTTCCGGGGCCTCGGTGTTTGACGCAGAGGGTGATCGGGTGGCCAGTCTCGGTGTTGCTGACTCCGATGTCACCAACAGCGCCAGCGCCGAAAAGGCAATCGCCAGTGGTGAGCTCGGGGGCGCGTTTCGTTGGGTGGATGGCGAGTCGGTGTTTTCCCAGTTCACGCCGCTGGTTGCGGAAGACGGGCGGATTCAGGGTTTGTTGCAGGTAACGCGGCAACGCAGTGATTTCCATGACCTGGTGGCCACCAGCCGTTGGTGGGCAGTGGTGATCTGGTCGATGATTGCGGCCACCATCATCCTCGTTGTCGTTCTGGGGCATTACCGCACCGTGGGGCGACATGTGAACCGTTTGCTGGAGAGCATGGCTTCTCTGCAACCGGGCGCCTGGCGGTTGGAGACTCCGGAGGCAGGGCCACAGGAGCTGCGCCAGATCCAGCAGGGCATTCGTGCTCTGGGCGAACGAATGGCCGAGGCCGAGGCCGAAATCGAAGACAGGATTGCCCGGGAACGGGCGCTGGCAGAACAGCTGGAATACCAGGAGAAAGTGGCGATGATTGGCCGGGTCGCAGGCGGGGTAGCTCACGAACTGGGGGCGCCTCTGAACGTTATTCAGGGCCGGGCCCGCATTCTGGCCAGGGCCGGGCTGGAGCAGGAGCAGCAACGGCATCTGGATGATATCGAACATCAGGTGGACCGGATGACCATGATTATCCAGCAACTGCTGGACTGTTTCCGGCATGTGCCCGAGTCCCGGCGACCCGTAAACCTGGCAGACATTCTCGAGGACGTCGTTACCCGCGCCCGTGAAGACAGGCGCTGCCAGGCGGTTTCGCTGCAAGCCGACGCTTTTGACAGGCCGATGCCGACACGGGCAGAGCCGCTCCGGGTTGGCCTGGCGTGTCTGAATGTGGTGAGAAATGCCTGTCAGGCTGGCCGGAAACAGGTCGCGCTCTCTGTCGGCGAGACCGGGGAGTTTTGGGTGTTCCGGGTCGAGGACGATGGCCCTGGTATACCGGCGGAGCATCACGCCAGGGTTTTCGAGCCGTTCTTCAGCACCCGCCCGGCCGGCGAAGGCACAGGGTTAGGGCTGGCAGTGGTTCAGAGTGTCATGAAAGAACATGGGGGATCCGTTGAGGTGATTGATAGCGAGTTGGGTGGTTGTGGTATGGCGCTGTATTTTCCGAAAGAGGTGGGCCAATGAGCAGCCGGCCTGTCACCATCTTGCTGGTAGAAGATGACGCCAGCCTTGGCCAGCTGCTGATGGAGGAGTTGGAAGTGGATGGTTACCGCGTACGCAGGGTCAGTATGGTGGCCGAGGCGCGGACTGCTCTGACAGACGAACGCCCGGGCCTGATCGTGTCGGATCTGCGCTTGCCCGATGGTGACGGTCTGGAGATTCTGTCGCTTCAGCAGGCCGAGCATCCAGGTATTCCCTTTATCGTGATTACCGCGTTTGGGACGGTGGACCAGGCGGTCGATGCTTTGAAGGCCGGCGCTGATGATTTTCTGACCAAGCCGCTCTCAACGGATCATCTCCGGTTAAAGATCAAACGGTTGCTGGCCCAGGCAGATCTGAACCGGCAGCTGGCGGAATATCAGTCCGGGCGCGGCGGCGATGAAAACATGGGCTTGATCGGCGGCAGTGCGATGATGGATCGCCTAAGGTCAGACATTCGCCAGGTTGCCCGCAGTCAGGCCGCGGTTCTGATTAATGGCGAAAGTGGAACCGGGAAAGAACTGGTTGCGAGGGCAATCCACCAGCAAAGTGAGCGCTCAGCACGGCCGTTCCTTGCGGTGAATTGTGCCGGTATACCGCCAGACTTGATGGAAAGTGAATTCTTCGGTCACGAGGCTGGTGCTTTTACCGGTGCACGGCAGGCCCGTAGGGGGCTGTTTGCAGAGGCGAACGGTGGCACCTTGCTGCTGGACGAGATTGGTGAAATGCCATTGGCGCTGCAAGCCAAACTGCTTCGGGTGTTGCAGGAGGGCTGCATCAAACCAGTGGGGGCTGACCATGAGGAAATGGTGGATGTTCGCATTCTGGCGGCAACGCATGTGGATTTGCTTCGGGCTGTTGAGCAGGGCCATTTCCGCGAAGACCTGTATTATCGTCTCGAAACCCTGTCGTTAACGGTGCCTCCCCTGAGGGAGCGGGATGAGGATGTTGAATTGCTGGCCATGCATTTTCTGGGTGAGGCAGCACGTCGTCACAGCCGGGGGTTCCTGAAGTTCAGTGACGTCACGTTAAGGATACTCCGCGATTATCCGTTCCCGGGCAATGTGCGTGAGCTGTCCAGTGCGATTGAGCGGGCGGTCACTTTTTGTGAAAGCGATACCATACAGCCCGAGCATTTGCCCGAACGCATCCGGAAGCGCCAGGGCGGGATTGTTCAGGCTGCCGTTGCCGCTTCGCCCGGGAAACTTTCCGAATGGCCCACCCTGGAGATGCTCCAGCAGGATTACGTGCGCCGGGTCATGGCTGCCGTTGATGGTAATAAACGCCGGGCGGCCCAGATACTCGGCATTAATCGCAGAACACTGTATCGCTGGCTGGAGTCGGATTTGGAGCATGGGCATGACTGATCAGAAACAGGCCATGATGTACGGCCTTGCCACGGTGCTGCTGTGGTCGACCGTTGCTACCGCCTTCAAATTGTCACTGGCGGATCTTGCGCCGGTTCAGATGCTGCTGGTGGCCTGTACCGCATCCATCGTCGTGATGGCGGCTATCCTCATGCTACAGGGGCGCTGGGGACTGGTGTTCCGTTTGCGGCGTGGCCAATACCTGCAGTCCATGCTGATGGGGCTGATCAATCCCTGTCTGTATTACTTTCTGCTGTTTGGCGCGTTCGACCGTCTGCCCGCCCAGGAGGCCCAGCCTCTGAACTACACCTGGGCACTGGTGCTGGCCTATCTGTCGGTGCCGTTTCTGGGGCAGAAACTGCGCAGGATCGATATTCTGGCGGGGTTGGTGTGTTACGCCGGAGTGGTAGTGATCGCCACCCGCGGTGCGGTAACCTCGCTCTCATTCTCGGACCCGCTCGGTGTCTCGCTGGCGTTGGGCAGCACGCTGGTTTGGGCGTCTTACTGGATTATTGCCACCCGGGATACCCGGGACCCGGTGGTTGGCCTGTTTCTGAATTTTCTATTTGGACTGCCGGTCATTGTGCTGGTGTGCTGGCAGACGGCGGGGTTGGTCATGCCGGTCGGGAGTTCGATGGCCGCTGCGGTTTACGTCGGCGTTTTTGAAATGGGCATAGCCTTTGTGCTGTGGTCCCAGGCCATGAAAAAAGCAGAAAACACCTCGAAAGTGAGCAATCTGATTTTTATCTCGCCTTTTCTGTCCCTGGTGTTTATCTACTTCATTCTGGGCGAAGTTATTCTCACCTCGACCTACGTCGGGCTGGTGCTGATCATTGCGGGATTATGGCTGCAGCAGAAGAAAGTCCGTGACCGGGAGCAGGCGTTGAACCATGGCTGAGAACTGGTATCTGTACCTTGTTCGCACCGCATCGGGTAGCCTCTACACCGGAATTGCCACAGATGTGGAGCGGCGGTTTGCCGAGCATCAGGCGGGGGCACCTAAAGGTGCCCGGAGCCTGAGAGGTAAAGGGCCGTTAACCCTGGAGTTCCATGTACCTGCCGGCGACAGGAGCCGCGCCTCCCGACTGGAATGGCAGGTCAAGCGCTGGCCCAAGGTTCGAAAGGAAGCTTTGATCCGGGGTGTCGTCAGGCTTGAAGATGATGCCTGATGTGACGCCCGGCAACGGCCAGAGCGTCTCTGGCCCGGTCAAGCTGCGCGGCGTGCACCTGGAATACATGCCAGAGATTGTTGTAGATCTCCAGCGTGGTTTCCACGTGTTCCTGTTTGGCCGCCTCCGCCAATCGACGGGCGTCGTTGAGCAGAACTTCCTGGCTTCCGACCTGAATCAGCAGGGGAGGCAGGCCACTCAGGTCACCGTAGACAGGCGACACCAGCGGGTGCGTCAAAGGCACGCCGTTGGCATACATTTTCGCGGCTTTGAAGGTCCAGGCAGCGTGCAGGACCGGTTCACATTCCGGAGTGTAAAGATCCTTTTCTGACAGATCTGTCCAGGGCGAGAAGCAGGTGACGGATGAGGGTAGTGGATGACCGTGGTCGCGCAATCGCATGGCCAGTACCACCGACAGACCGCCGCCGGCGGAATCTCCGGCCAGGGCAATGGAGCCGGGGCTTACCCCCTGGTTGATCAAGGCCAGATATACGGCTTCGGCATCGTCCGGCGCGGCTGGAAACGGATGCTCCGGCGCCAGCCGGTAATCCGGGATCAGTACGTCGCAGCCAGAGAATTTGGCCAGATGGCCGGCAATGCCCCGGTGGGTATCGGCAGAGCCCATAACATAGCCTCCGCCGTGAAAATACAGTACGGTGCCGCCAGAACGGTCTTCCGGGGAGGCGCGCAGCACCGGTACATCGCCCAGGTCTTCCCACGCGAAACTGACGTCTTTAGGCGGGTAGGATGTTCGATAAGCTTCCCGGGTGTATCGGCGCTGCACCGATAACGGAAACGCCCGGGACAGGACGGGCTTCACAAAACGGTGCATGGTCCCTCTCAACCCGGCCTCAAGAAGCGGCTGGAACATCTGTGTTCTCCCTTGTGAATGCGTTAGGATGACTGGCATTTATGGATTCATGACAGGCGTTTAACTCTACGTGTACTGGAAAACAGATACCATAGAAATACCGAATTGGGACAGACATTCCCTGCTGGACCGTCTGGAACCGTTTGATCCGTCCGCCAGCCGGGAACTGAGTTCCGAGATGGAGGCGTATTGCCGGTTCTATGGCCTTGATCTTTGGGTTGAGCATCCGGATGTGGTCTACCATCAGGGGTACATCTGTGCCGAGCGGCATGAAGTGATGGTGCATTACTTCCGGCTGCCGGAGAGCGCCAGCCCGAAAGGCACGGTGTTCATTCTGCATGGTTATTTTGATCATGTGGGTCTGTATACCCAGTTGATTGACCGCTGTCTTGGTGCAGGCTTCGATGTTCTGGCCTACGATCAGCCCGGGCACGGATTGTCGAGTGGCACGCCGGCCGCCATTGGCAGTTTCCTGGAGTACCAGGCCGTACTGTCGGAAGTAATGGCGAAGGTCAGGGACAAGATTCGGGGGCCCTGGTACGCAGTGGGGCAGAGTACGGGTGGCGCAATATTGATTGACTACCTGCTGTCGAACCACCACAACCGGGAGTCCTCGGCGTTCCGCAAAGTGGTGTTGCTGGCGCCACTGGTAAGGCCTATGGGCTGGCTGGGGGCAAAGATTCTCCACAGTCTGGTCAAACCGTTCCTGACTCGCTGGAAACGGGTATTCGGCCCGAACAGTGGCGATACCCGCTTTCTTCGGTTCCTGCGGGAACACGACCCGTTGCAGGCAAGAGCGGTTCATGTCGATTGGGTGACTGCATTGCGACAATGGGTGCCGCACATTGAGTCGGCGAGGCCGGTGGATTTTCCGGTCACCGTGGTGCAGGGTGAGAAGGATCTGACGGTAGACTGGCAGCACAATCTGAGGATTATCCGGAATAAATTCTCCTCAGTGAAGGAACGAAGAATACCGGACGGTCGTCATCATCTTGTGAACGAAGCGCAGGATTTGCAGGCGACGGTATTCAATACCATTATCGATACATTCTCGGAGTAAGCAGTGGCTGTAGTGCCAAAAGCTCCGGACCAACGATTACAGAAGCGGGAGAAGACAGTGAAAAAGACAATTCTTGCCTTTGCGGTAGCAACTGTTGGCCTGAGTGGCTGTATGACCTATGACCCGTATACCGGGGAAGAGAAAACTTCGAACGCCACCAAGGGCAGTATTATTGGCGCGATCGGTGGTGCTGCTATTGGCGCAGCAACCTCCAGCAGCAGTGATCGTGGCAAAGGCGCACTGATTGGTGCCGCTGGCGGTGCGGCCGTGGGTGGCGGTATCGGCTACTACATGGATCGCCAGGAAGCCCAGCTGCGCCAGAAGCTGGAAGGTACCGGTGTTCGCGTCGTCCGTAATGGTGACCAGATCGACCTGATCATGCCGGGTAACATCACCTTTGATACGGATCAGTCCACCATCCGTTCCGGTTTTACCGGCACTCTTGAGTCTGTGGCTCTGGTTCTGAAAGAGTTCGACAAAACCATCATCCAGATTGAAGGCCATACTGACAGCACCGGTTCAGACAGCTACAACCAGCTGTTGAGTGAGCGTCGCGCGTCTTCCGTCCGTGATTTCCTGCTGAATCAGGGTATTGAGCCCCGTCGTACCCGGGCAACTGGTTATGGAGAGCGCTACCCGATTGCCTCCAACGATACGGCGGCTGGTCGTGAGCAGAATCGTCGTGTTGAGCTGACGCTGGTGCCGATGCAGTAATATCCTGCTCAGCATTCAACAAAAAAGCCCCGGTTTATGCCGGGGCTTTTTGCGTTATGGCAGGAGCAATCAGTTGGTATTGCTCGGCAGCCATTCGTCGATTCGCTTCTTCAGATCCTCCAGCTGATCTTCGCCGGAGTCCTTGAGTTCGCCCAGTTTGCTTCGGGCAGTCTCGATGTGGTCTTCAACGGCCTGAATGCGCTCTGAAAACTCTCTCTGAATTTCGGCTTCCGCTTGGTCATCCTTTGCCTTGGCCATCTTTTCGTCGGCTTCGGCACGCAGGCTGTCGATCTGTTTGCTCCAGTACTCGGTCTGGGTTTCCAGTTTCTTCTGCAGAGATTCCTTCAAGGACATAATTACCTCCATGCTGGGCCTGTTCCGGCCCGGTTTGAATGACTGGTACTTTTCAGCATGGCTACGTATGGCCGAATCTCAAGGGCGGCAGCATGAAGTTTTGTTGAAATGCGGCGTTGTGGCCCGAAATGGCATAAAAAAACCGGAGCTCCCAGGGGGATGCTCCGGTTCTTGAAGGCAGCTGTCTGTCAGAACAGTACGCGGCAGCGAATAGTGCCTTTTACCTGGCGGAGCTTTTCCAGCGCCAGCTCACCGTAGGCCTTGTCCACATCGACCACCACATAACCAATATCTTCCTTGGTTTGCAGGTACTGGCCACAGACGTTGATGCCGTTTTCGGAGAACACCTGGTTGATTTCCGACATTACGCCCGGCACGTTCTCGTGAATGTGCAGCAGGCGGTGCTGGTTCGGGTGCGACGGCAGCGCCACTTCCGGGAAGTTCACCGAAGAAACGGAGGTGCCGTTGTCGCTGTACATGGCCAGCTTCTCGGCCACTTCGCGCCCGATGTTTTCCTGGGCTTCAATGGTTGAGCCACCCACGTGCGGAGTCAGGATGCAGTTGTCGAACTCGCGCAGTGGCGAGACAAACTCTTCGTCGTTGGACTTGGGCTCTACGGGGAATACGTCGATGGCTGCGCCCAGCAGTTTACCGGAACTCAGCGCATCGGCCAGGGCGTCGATATCCACCACGGTACCGCGGGAAGCGTTCATCAGAATGCTGCCCGGCTTCATCTGGGCAAACTGCTCGGCCTTGAACATGTATTTGGTCGCCGGAGTCTCCGGTACGTGCAGGGAAACCACATCGGAAATGTTCAGCAGTTCCTGCAGCGTGCCCACTTGCGTGGCGTTACCAATCGGCAGTTTGGAAACCACGTCGTAGAAATAGACGTCCATTCCCAGGCTTTCGGCCAGCACGCTGAACTGGGTGCCGATGTTGCCGTAACCGATGATGCCAAGCTTCTTGCCACGAATCTCGTAGCTGTTCTTGGCGGATTTCAGCCACTCGCCACGGTGGGCTTTGGCGTTTTTTTCCGGCACGCCGCGCAGCAGCAGGATGGCCTGGGCCAGAACCAGTTCTGCCACGGAACGGGTGTTGGAGAAAGGCGCGTTGAACACGGCCACTCCACGGCGGGTCGCGGCCTGCAGGTCAACCTGGTTGGTGCCGATACAGAAGCAGCCCACAGCCACCAGCTTCCTGGCGGCTTCAAATACTTTCTCGGTCAACTGGGTGCGAGAGCGGATACCAACGAAGTGCGCATCGGCAATCTTCTCGATCAGCTCTTCCTCACCCAATGAATGGGTCAGATACTCGATATTGGTGTAACCCGCGGCATTCAGGGTATCAATGGCAGATTGATGCACGCCTTCCAGCAGCAGGATCCGGATTTTGCTCTTTTCGAGAGACGTATTTGACATGGGCTTGCTTCCGAACCTTTCGTCACGTGAAATGACCTGCAGCCAGGGATCGTCGGCCTGGCTCACAGAACAGGGGCGGTATGATACCATAAACGCAGATTTTCACAGCGCGCCGGTTTGCCTGAATCAATTCTTTGTGAGTGATCTCTGAACAGGCCCTGGCCCAACTTCGAAGAGACTGACACATCCATGAGTTCCGAACAGATCATCGCTTCCCTTAAAGAGCTGGTTGCCACCTCTGAAAACCCGGGCAAGGTTCTCACCGATCCTGCGGATCTGGACAATTACGGCAAGGACTGGACCAAAATCTACCCGCCCAAGCCGCTGGCCATTGTCCTGCCGAAAACCACGGAGCAGGTGCAGGCGCTGGTGAAGTTTGCCAATGACAATCAGGTGGCTCTGGTACCTTCGGGCGGACGTACCGGCCTGAGTGCAGGCGCCGTGGCCGCCAATGGCGAAGTGGTGGTAGCGTTCGACAACATGAACCAGATTCTGGATTTCAACGCCAGTGATCGCACCGTACGTTGCCAGGCCGGGGTGGTGACCGAGCAACTGCAGACCTTTGCCGAAGAAAACGGCCTGTACTATCCGGTGGATTTTGCCTCCGCCGGGTCGAGCCAGCTCGGTGGCAACCTGTCCACCAATGCCGGCGGCATCAAGGTCATTCGCTGGGGCATGAGCCGGGACTGGGTTGCCGGACTGAAAGTGGTGACCGGTAAAGGTGATGTGCTGGATCTGAACAAGGATCTGGCCAAGAACAACACCGGCTACGATCTGCGACATCTGTTCATCGGTGCCGAGGGCACCCTGGGTTTCATTACCGAAGCCACCATGAAGCTTACCCGCAAGCCGGACGACCTGACCGTGCTGGTGCTGGGCCTGAATGACCTCACCAACACCATGGATGTCTTGCAGGCTTTCCAGAAAAAACTGGATCTGACCGCCTACGAGTTTTTCTCTCACCAGGCCATGGGGCATGTACTGGCCCACGGCCAGGTTCAGGCACCGTTCGAGACCGAGGCGCCATATTATGCGTTGCTGGAGTTCGAGGCTGTTTCTGATCAGGTGATGGACGATGCCATGGCACTGTTTGAGCAGTGTGTGGAAGAAGGCTGGGTGCTGGATGGCGTCATCAGCCAGAGTGAAACCCAGGCACAGAACCTTTGGCAACTGCGTGAGCGGATTTCCGAATCCATCGCGCCGCGAATTCCCTACAAGAACGATATTTCGGTGGTGGTTTCCAAGGTGCCGGGCTTCCTCCAGGAAATCGACAACGTGGTTACCGAACACTACCCGGACTTCGAGATCATCTGGTTCGGCCACATTGGTGACGGCAACCTTCACCTGAACATCCTCAAACCGGAGGACATGGCGAAGGAAGATTTCTTCGAAAAATGCCAGCAGGTGAACAAGTGGGTATTTGAAATTGTCGAGCGTTATCAGGGCAGTGTCTCTGCTGAGCACGGTGTGGGCATGACCAAGAAACCCTACCTGCAGTACACCCGCAGCGAGGCGGAAATTGCCTACCTGCGCGGTATCAAGCAGGTGTTCGATCCCAATAACATCATGAACCCGGGCAAGATCTTCGACTGATGCAAGAGCACATTGTTGTACTCACCGGCGCTGGAATCAGCGCCGAAAGCGGCCTCTCCACCTTCCGGGACAACGGTGGGCTGTGGGAGCAGCACAGTGTGTACGACGTGGCCACGCCGGAGGCGTTCGAGCGCAACCGGGATCTGGTGCTGAGGTTCTATAACGAGCGCAGGCGGCAACTTCAAACCGTCCAGCCCAATCCTGCGCACCGCTTGCTGGCGGAGCTGGAAAGCCGTTTTCAGGTGACCGTGGTCACCCAGAATGTGGACGACCTGCATGAGCGCGGCGATTCGAGCAATGTGCTGCACCTGCACGGTGAACTCACCAAGGCCCGCAGTTCCGCCTATCCGGACCTCATTTACGACATCGGCTACAACGACATCAATCCCGGGGATACCTGTGATCGCGGTGCCCAGCTTCGGCCCCATATCGTCTGGTTCGGCGAAGAAGTCCCGATGCTGGATGCGGCGGCAGAGGTGGTGCGCACCGCAGATCAGTTGCTGATTGTGGGTACGTCGCTGCAGGTATATCCGGCGGCAGGGCTGGTCTACGAGGTGGACATTGATGTGCCCATCACGGTGATTGATCCTGGCGAACCTGCGTCCGTCTCCCGGGCACGGGTGATTCGCAAAGGGGCCTCGGAAGGGGTGCGGGAGTGGGTTTCGC
This sequence comes from Marinobacter sp. LM1, assembly GCF_042763285.1. Taxonomy (NCBI): domain Bacteria; kingdom Pseudomonadati; phylum Pseudomonadota; class Gammaproteobacteria; order Pseudomonadales; family Marinobacteraceae; genus Marinobacter; species Marinobacter sp. LM1. The sequence goes on along the minus strand of NZ_CP114373.1, from coordinate 3,101,031 downwards.
GTTATTTGTGAACTTGGCGTTAGCCTCGGAGGTATTTCTCCAGTTCACTTCTGAATGCGGCCTGAACACCTAAGCGTTTTAGCATCCAGTAATGCCCCGCAATCATCCGGTCTATGAAAATACTCTCGACCGGTGGTTTGAAGTAATCCAGGTATTTGAACACCGTGCTGGTTTTTGCGGCCACGTGTTTATGGATATCGGCCTCGGCGAAGTCGTAGGGCTCATCGTTCAGGAACGGGATGATCAGGATATCCCTCCACATGGCGTAATAGGCTTCATCGACCGCCGGTTGGCTGTCCACGCGAGCGCCCAGGTCGATCAGGTACTGGTCCAGGGCCTGGTAGTCCTCATCCAGCGCTGCGATCAAGGCTTTGCGGTAGGCTTCGACAATCTCCGGTTTGAGTTTCTTCACGCAGCCGAAGTCATACATGATAATGGTGCCATCCGGCCGGTAGGCGAAATTGCCCGCGTGAGGGTCGCCGTGAATGCACTGGAACCGGAACAGCTGATCGGCCATGATCGTGAAAATCCGGTGGCCAATCAGGTTGAGGGTTTCCTGGGAGTAGTGTTCCGGTGTGACCTTGCTGACGTGGTCGCCCTCCACCAGCCCCAGGGTCAGGACCCGACGGGTTGAATGGCTGTCGACCACCTCCGGGATGATCACCCACGGCTGATCATTGTGGAATTCGTGGAACAGCTTGAGGTTTCGCGCCTCGTTCTCGTAATCCAGCTCTTCCTTCAGTCGCACCCGGATTTCGCCGAACAGCTGGTCAACCGTCTCCTTGGGCATTTTCAGCAGGCCGCCGAGCTTCAGGGCCAGTCGTAGCTGTTTGAGGTCGGAGTCGCAGGATTCATCCACGCCGGGGTATTGCACTTTCACGATCACATCCGTGCCATCGTGCAGGCGGGCGCGGTGTACCTGGCCGATGGAGGCAGAGGCGTAGGGTGTTTCCTGCAGGTATTCAAACAGCTCGCCAACCGGCTTGCCCAGCTCACTTTCCACCTGTTCCAGAATCACCTCGAATGGCATCGGTGGTGCTTCTTTCTGGAGTTTTTCCAGCGCGTCCGAGAATTCTTTGGGCAGGAAGTCCTGGGTCTGGGAGGCTATCTGCCCCACCTTCATCACCGCCCCCTTGAGCTCGCCCAGGGTATCGGCAATTTGCCCGGCCATCCGGGTGTAGCTTTCGCTCTGGGCGCCTTCGTCATTTTCGGTGCGGAACATGCGCCGCGCTCTCTGGCCGGCGTACTGGCCCGCCACCGTGGCGGTCATGCCTGCGAGTTTGAAGAAGCGTCCTGTGCGTGAAGTAACGGGTTTCCTGGCCATGGTAGTGCCTGTTCTACGGGAAGTTTGCAGCTCGTCTGAATATCCGTATCCGTGTTGCGTTCAGACCACTGTGGTCTCCACAAATAACACATCTTCCAGCTCCAGGGACAGAGTCTGGCCGCTGACAAGCGGGCCAACGCCTTTGGGCGTGCCAGTCAGCACCACATCGCCGGGTAACAGGGTGAACTGGGTGCTCATATGAGCAATCAGGGGCACGATCGGGTTCAGCATGTCGCCGGTATTCCCGGTCTGCTGGCGCTGGCCGTCGATATCCAGTGTGAAGTTCAGGTTGCCCTTGGCAAGTTGGTCGGCGGCAACGAACGGTGAAAGCGGGCAGGCGCCGTCGAAGGCCTTTGCGCGCTCCCAGGGGTGTCCCTTTTCTTTCAGGCTGCTTTGCACGTCCCGCAAGGTGAGGTCCAGGGCCAGGCCATAACCGAGAATGGCACTTTCCACTTCGCTGGCGGAGGCATTGGTCAGGGGGCGGCCGATAAGTACGGCCAGTTCGGTTTCAAAGTGCACCGCACCCTGGCCTCTGGGGTAGACCAGCGGGCGGGTGATATGAACCGCTGCGGTGGAGGGTTTGATAAACAGCAGCGGTTCTTCCGGTACCGGGTTGTTCAGCTCCCGGGCGTGTTCGGCGTAGTTGCGCCCCACACAAACGATTTTGCCAAGGGGAAGATGAACCGGTGTTCCATCTTTCCAGTGATGCTGATAATCGCCCATGGTGGCGCCTCCGCTCAGTCTCCTTCGAATGAGCAGACAGTATAAACCTGCAGACCTTCTTCCTGCAGCTTGCGTGAGCCACCCAGATCCGGCAGATCAATCATGGCTGCGACCTCTACGATTTCAGCACCGATACGGCGGATCAGACGGGTTGCGGCCAGCATGGTGCCGCCAGTGGCAATCAGATCGTCCACCAGGATGACCTTGTCGCCGGGTTTGAAAGCGTCTTCGTGTAGCTCGACGGAAGCCGTGCCGTATTCCAGTTCGTAGTCTTCCACCAGGGTGTCGAAGGGCAGTTTGCCCTTCTTGCGCACGAGTACCAGAGAGGCATTCAGCTCGTAGGCCAGCGCCGAGCCAATAATGAAGCCCCGGGCATCGACGGCGGCAACCGCATCAATGTGCTGGCCATGGTAGCGATGGACAAAGGCATCGATCAGTTTACGAAATGCCGTTTTGTCCTGAAGGACCGTGGTGATGTCCCGGAAGGAGACGCCGGGTTTGGGCCAGTCCGGCACAGTGCGGATGGCTTTCTTGATGCTCTCGGAAAAATAGTCCATGGGCGGATCCGGTGATTACTCTGGGCGCCGCTCAGGCGGCGTCCAGGAACATGAATTTCAGAACAAATACAACGGCAATGGTAACGACACTGGCGTTAAGATCGGACCAGCGGCCAGACAACGCCTTGATCACGGCGTAGGTGATGAAACCCAGGGCAATGCCGTTTGCAATAGAGAAGGTCAGCGGCATGGTCAGTGCTGTGACGATCGCTGGTGCGGCGTCGGTGATGTCATCCCAATCGATCAGTTTGAGGCCGCTTGCCATCAGCACGGCGACGTAGAACAGGGCCGGTGCGGTCGCATAGGCAGGGATGATGCTCGCGATCGGTGACAGCAGCAAACAGGCGAGGAAAAGCAGGGCGACGACAACCGCCGTCAGTCCTGTGCGACCACCGGCGGAAATGCCAGCGGTTGATTCGATATAGCTGGTGGTGGTTGAGGTACCCAGGGCTGCGCCTGACATGGTTGCGACGGAATCCGACATCAGAGCTCGTCCGAGACGGGGCAGCTTGCCATCTTTATCCAGCAATCCACCACGCTGGGCTGCTCCGATCAGGGTGCCGGAGGTATCGAAAAGATCCACGAACAGAAAGGCAAAGATAATGCTGATCATGCCAACATTCAGTGCGCCGGCCAGATCAAGTTGCATAAAGGTGGGGGCAAGGCTGGGTGGGGCAGACACAAAACCTTTGTATTCCACCATGCCAAGCATCATGGCGGCCACGGTAACAGCAAGGATGCCGATCATTACGGCGCCGGTGATTCTGCGGAATGAAAGTGCACAGATCAGTACGAATCCTGCGAAGAACAGCAGGCTCTCAGCCACTTTAATGTCGCCCAGACCCACAAGGGTCGCAGGGTTATCTACCACGATGCCGGCGTTTTTCAGTGCGATCAGAGCAAGAAAGAATCCGATGCCGGCGGAAATGCCAAAGCGTAAGGACATCGGAATGCTGTTGATGATCCATTCCCGGATCTTGACCACACTCAGAATGAAGAAAATAAACCCGGAGAGAAAGACAGCGCCCAGCGCCACTTCCCAGCTGTATCCCATACTGCCGACGACCGTGAACGAGAAAAAGGCGTTCAGGCCCATGCCGGGGGCCAGGGCAATTGGATAGTTTGCCCAGAGGCCCATAATCAGCGTACCGATGGTTGCGGCCAGACAGGTGGCCACGAAAACGGCTCCGAAATCCATGCCGGTGGACGACAGGATGCTGGGGTTGACCACGATGATGTAGGCCATGGTCAGGAAGGTGGTAATGCCAGCTACCACTTCTTTACGGACAGTGGTGCCGTGGGCCTGGAGTTGGAACAGTCGTTCAAGCATGACTTGGGTCTGCCTCTAGAATGCCTGGATTAGGGAGTTTGAAAGTCAGTTTGCGTGCGGAAAACGTGAATTGGGTGAAAAAACGGCAATGTTACCGGCTCAGGCGCCTCACGCCAAGGGATGATTCAGAGTTCAGTTCAGCATCTGGTCTCGTTGCAGGCGGATATCAAAGCGCACCGCGAGCATGCGAACAATCACGATAAACAGCAGGCCAATAGTCAGCGCCATGGATTCGCTCTCCAGCAACCACTGGCACACAAAGTACAGCCAGCAACCGGCGAAGGCGATAGAGGCGTAGATCTGGTCCTTGCGGAAAATAAAGGGAACTTCGTTGCACAGGGTGTCACGCAGGGCGCCGCCGAAGCAGCCTGTCATTACACCCAGCATGGAAGCGATAAACCAGGAGTGGCCCAGATCGAGAGCCAGTTGCGCACCGAGAATGGAAAAAATGCCAAGGCCGATGGCGTCCGGGAAGACGATTCTCGATTCTTTCAGGGAATGGGCCCGGCTCCAGTAGCTGAACACGATTGCCATGGCCAGGATCATGATCGGCTGCTCCTGGTGCTTGATCCAGTACAGCGGGTGATTGTCCATGATCAGATCCCGCAATGTGCCGCCACCCAGAGCGGTAATAAAACCGATGGCAAAAACACCCACCGGATCCATGTTTTTGGACCGGGCGACGATCATGCCGGAAATGGCAAACGCCACAACGCCAATCATTTCAAGAGTATAGATGATGTCAAACATGGGGCGGCTCTGATCTGACGAAATTCGGTCCGGGGCGTGGGTGAAAGGCTGGAAGAATAGCGGAATTCGTCCCGGGATTCATCTTCAGGCGTTGATGGCCGATTCAGCCAATGTGATCTGTTACGCGACAGTTACGCGTATCACTGCCTTGTTTCCCGTTTGATTGATCCGGAGTACTGCAATATGGCCCTGATGCGTCTGGCCGCCGGTGTGATGATCATCGTCGCCGTGGTAGCGGGCGCTGTACTGTTCTGAATCCGTCGGCTTATCAGCCGGGCTTATTGCCATGAATAAGCAGCCTTGATTTGCTTCACGGGCTCTGTGCGTTTAGCTTGATCCTGGTCAATTACAACGTCAAATCAGACCCGCCCTGACGCCATCAGGGTAAGACAGACAGCCCAGGAGCAACCATGAAAGCCATTCTGTGCAAAGACTATGGCCCGGCAGAGAATCTGGTCATCGAAGACATTGCCAGCCCGGACGTAAAAGGCAGCGGCGTAAAAATCCGGGTCAAGGCTGCAGGCCTGAACTTCCCGGACACCCTGATCATTCAGGGCAAATACCAGTTCCAGCCGCCCATGCCGTTTTCCCCCGGTGGCGAACTGTCCGGTGAAGTGCTTGAAGTGGGCGAAAAAGTCAGCCGTTTCAAACCCGGAGACCGGGTAGCCGCTCTGACCGGCTGGGGTGCGTTTGCCGAAGAAGTGGTTGCTCCGGAATCCAACCTGTTGCCAATTCCGGACTCTATGTCCGATGAGAAAGCAGCGGCTTTCATGATGGTGTATGGCACCTCCTATTATGCGCTGAAACAGCGAGGCAACCTGCAGCCCGGCGAAACCCTGCTGGTACTCGGGGCCAGCGGCGGCGTCGGCCTGGCGGCGGTGGAGCTGGGCAAGGCTATGGGCGCGAAAGTGATCGCGGCGGCCAGCTCTGCTGAAAAACTCGCGGTGGTCAGGGAGGCCGGTGCTGATGAACTGGTGAACTACACCGAGGAATCGCTGAAAGATGCGGTGAAGAAACTGACCAAGGGTAAAGGTGTGGATGTGATCTACGACCCGGTCGGCGGAGATTTCACCGAACAGGCCCTGCGCACCATGGGCTGGAACGGCCGCCACCTGGTGATCGGCTTTGCTGCAGGGGATATCCCCAAGATTCCTGCGAACCTGACGCTGCTCAAGGGTTGTTCCGTGGTAGGCGTGTTCTGGGGTAGCTTCACCCAGCGCGAGCCGCAGACCAGCGCCCAGAACATGATGGAGCTGTTGCAGATGTATGCCGACGGCAAGATCGATCCCAAGGTCAGCGAAGTGTTCCCGTTCGAGGAATATGCGGCTGCGCTTGGGGCACTCACGGGGCGTCGGGCCACTGGCAAGATCGTTTTGCGAGTTGGCTAATGGTTCTTCGAACCGGAGGGGTAGTCTCACTCCTGGCCTTCGAACGCGGGTGATGGTGAGATCGGTGTGCCCCTCCCAAAAACCGCTACGAGCACATCGATGTGCGCTTCTCTCCGGCCATCCATGGCCTCCGACATTTTTGGGAGGGGCACCCCGATCTCACCTGCATAGCTTGGTGGGATAGTCTGAAAAGAACTTCCCGTTAAGGGGGTGGAGGACTATTGCTGAGCTTCCGAAAGCCGTGTCGGGGATTGCTTCCAAAAAATTTTGAGGGCCAGGGATGGCCCGAAATAAGCGCACATGGATGTGCTTGTAGCGGTTTTTTGGAAGCAATCCCCGACGCGGCAAACTCCCAGGCTAGCAGGCTAGCGACGGGCAACGAACACAAGTGATCTGCTCAGAACCGAACATCCCCCGAATCAATATCCGAGACTAGCTCCGGAGTCAGCAAAGTATAACCGGACGAACCGGGCAGCCAGGCGTAAACATCGTCTTCTGACCTCTCCAGAGAATAGCCGAGCTTCTGGATGTCCACCTTCCGGTACTTGAACGTTCCCGTCTTCTCGATGGCATTGGTCACCCGCACAAACACCGGCACCGCATAGGCCGGCAGATTCTCCTGCAGATAGTCAAACAGCTTGTTGATATCGAAGGCCGAACCATTGGACTGAGGCACCAGCGTTACCATGCCCGCCTTGCCGTTGGTTTTGGGAATCTCGACACCGTACACAATGGCTTCTTCCACCATGCCGGTGCCATCAATGATGTTTTCCACCTCCGTCGTCGATACGTTTTCTCCCTTCCAGCGGAAGGTGTCGCCCATGCGATCGACAAATTGCAGATGACGGCAGCCGATTTCTTTTAATACATCACCGGTGTTGAACCAGGCATCGCCTTTCTTGAAACCATCGCGCAGGATGGATTTCTCGGTGGCTTCCTTCTGGGTGTAGCCCTCGAACGCCCACTTCTTGTTGATCTCACCTATTAACAGACCAGGCTGGCCTTTTTCTACTTCCTCCAGGCGGCCCTTGTCGTTGCGGATCGGGTCCCGGGTGCCTTCGTGGTACTTGACCAGCTTGTAGGGCGCGGTGGAGAAACCCACGGTGTTGTCCATGTTGAAAAAGTTGCTGAAGCCGATATTGCCTTCTGATGAGGCATACAGCTCAGCCACCTTGTCGATGCCAAAGCGTTCCTTGAATTCTTTCCAGATGGAGGGGCGCAGGCCGTTGCCGATCATTTTGGTCAGGCCGTGGTTGCGGTCCTGGCTGCAGGGAGGTTGATTCAGCAGGTAGCGGCACAGCTCGCCCACGTAGCCGAAAGTGGTGGCGTTGTAGCGGCGGACGTCGTCCCAGAAGGCGCTGGCGGAGAATTTTCGGCGCAGGGCGATGGCAGAGCCACCGGCGAGGACCGAGCCCCAGCACACCAGCAGGGCGGTGCCATGATACAGCGGTAGTGTACAGTACAGAACGTCTTCCGGTTCCATGGCCAGGGAGAGCATGCCAAAGCCGCCGTAGGCTTTGATAAATTTGCGATGTGAACCGGGCGCCGCCTTGGGCAGGCCTGTGGTGCCTGAGGTGTAAAGATACACGGCGGTATCGCCCATGGTTACCGGGTTGCTCAGGACCGGGCGGGTTGAGGGTCGGCGGCTGACTTCCAGGGCCAGATTGACGTAGCCCTCCGGCGCGTCACCAAAGGTGTTCAGAGTGTTGCCGTCGTGCAGGTAGAGCAGGGGATGCGTGTGCCGGAGCTGAACCTCTCCACGAACCGACTCGGCATTGTCGATCAGTTCGCTACCAACCACCAGCAGTCGTGGCTCGATCAGGTTGATACTGTGGGCCAGCACTTTGCCTTTCTGGGAGGTGTTCAGCATGGCGCAGGCCACGCCGACCTTGGCTGCGCCAACCACGGTCGCCAGTAGTTCCGGTCGGTTTTCCAACAGTACCGCAATGGCATCGCCCTTTACCAGCCCCTGATCTTTCAGGTAATGGGCAATTCGATTGCTCCAGGCATCCAGTTCTGCCCAGGTAATGCTGCGATCATCGAAGAGAATGGCAGGGCGCGTGGGGTGTTTGTCAGCGTTGCGCTCTACCAGCTTGCCAAGGGTCAGCTCTTTTTTGTCGTCCTTTACCCGGTAGTAGTAAAGCCCTTTTGCCACGAAGGGAAATTTTTTCAGAACCGTGGGCAGGCTGCGCATGATGTCGCGTGCGGTTACGATGTCTTGGCTCATGGTGCGTCCGTTTCAGTCGTCATTGTCTTTATAGGTTTTGAACCGCGCAGCAACATTCAGAGCCCCGCGGCTAATCCAGGAACAGATCCGGCAGCAGCGGCTTGTCGCCTGCGGCATACCGGTAGTGTTCGAAGTCCTCTACGCCATCCTGACGAAGTACATCCTCATCAATCAGCGCTTGCCCGGTCAGTTCGTCCGCACTGCGGGACAGTATGCTGACCGCGGCATCGGCCATGATTTCCGGCTTTCGTCCCTGCGCCATCAATTGAGGTCCGCCCACTTCGTGTTCTATGGCGGCAGTGGCAATCAGAGTCTTTGGCCACAGGCAGTTCACGGCAATGCCATAGCGTCGGAACTCCTCGGCCATGCCCATGCTGAGCATGGTCATTCCGTATTTTGTAGTGGTATAGGGCCCGTACTGGGCAAACCACCGGGTATTCAGGTTCAGCGGCGGAGACAGGCTGAGAATGTGGCCTCCGGATTCCTTCAGCCAGGGCAGGGCCGCCTGACTGCAGGTGAATACGGCCCGGGCGTTGACCTGATGCATCAGGTCGTATCGGCTCACTTTCAGGTTTTCGACACCGGTCAGGCGTATCGCCCCGGCGTTGTTCACCAGGGCATCGATACCGCCAAAATAACTGGCGGCTTCCTCTATTCGCTGGCGGACCTGTCGTTCATCCCGCACGTCCAGCACCAGCGGCAGCGCCTGGCCTCCGGCGTTACGAATTTCCTCAGCGACCGTGTGGATGGTGCCGGGTAGTTTCGGGTGCGGGGTATCGGTTTTCGCTGCAATGACCACGTTGGCGCCTTCCCGGGCACAGGCCAGGGCAATGGCCCGGCCGATTCCCCGGCTGCCGCCGGTTATAAACACTGTGCGCTGTTGTAGCCGGCTCATGATTCTGCCTCCTCAGTGGACTGCACGTCTGCCAGAAGTTGGCCACGTTTGACCTGGTCTCCTTTGCGGGCGAGCAACTGGCCAACGGTGCCCGTGCGGTCCGCCTTAACCGGATGCTCCATTTTCATGGCTTCCAGAATCACCAGGGTCTGGCCCTGTTCCACCTGATCTCCCTCTGCCACCAGTACATCAATAATGGCACCGTCCATAGTGGCCTGGACCTTGCCGCTGCCGGTGCCCAGGGCACCTTGGGCGGGTTGGTGCGTAATATCCCGAACGCACCAGGAACGGCCGAACGCCTGCAAATATAGGGAATCTCCGCTCCGGTAGTATTGGCACCGCTGACGAACCCCGTTGTCGATAATGCACAGCAGGCCTGGTTCCTGGCTTTGCAGTTGCAATTCATAGTGTTCTTCGCCGTGGGCCACCAGCAGTTTGTGGCCACTGTGCCAAACCAGCAGTTCCACGGTTTCGTCCCGGGCCTCAAGCTTCATCGGCATGACGGTGGCGGGGGCGTTACTCCAGCCTTTCTGGGCGGATTGGCCGAGGCTCAATGCGCAGGCGCTCAGGGCCAGCTCGCGGATGGTGAGCGGCTGGGGCGCCAGTGACGGATCATCCTTGAAGGCCTGCTGCAGGAAGGCCGTGGTGGCTTCACCGGCACCAAAGGTGTCATCGGCGATGATGCGGCTGAGGAAATGGCGGTTGGTGGTCACACCAAAGACTGTGGTGTCTTCCAGCGCCCGGATCAGGCGGCGACGGGCTTCGTCCCGGTTCTGGCCCCAGGCGATGACTTTCGCCAGCATGGGATCGTAGTGGGGGCTGACCACGTCACCGGAGCGCACGCCGGTATCAAACCGCAGTCCTTCGCCTTCGGCCGGAGTGAACAGGTGCAGGGTGCCGGTTTGCGGGGTGAAACCGCTGGCCGGGTCTTCGGCGTAAAGTCGTACTTCGATGGCGTGGCCATTGAGTTGGATGTCATCCTGGGCCAGAGGTAGTGGGCGGCCTTCAGAGACCATCAACTGCCAGGCCACCAGATCCTGGCCGGTAATCAGTTCGGTGACCGGATGCTCTACCTGCAGGCGAGTATTCATTTCCAGGAAGTAGAAACTGCGGTCTTTGTCGACCAGAAATTCCACGGTACCGGCGCCCTCGTAACCGCAGGCCAGGGCTGCTTTGACAGCAGCTTCGCCCATGGCCTTACGCAGTTCCGGGGTAACAAAAGGTGAGGGCGCTTCCTCGACCACTTTCTGGTGCCGGCGCTGGACGGAGCAGTCCCGCTCGCCCAGGTAAACGGCGTTGCCATGGCGGTCTGCAAAAACCTGGATTTCTACGTGCCGGGGTTCGATGACCGCTTTTTCGATGATCAGTTCGTCGTCACCGAAGGCCTGTTTGGCTTCTGAGCGGGCCCTCTTAATGTTGTCGGCCAACTCGCTCTCGCTCTCGACCAGGCGCATGCCCCGGCCGCCGCCACCTGCGGAGGCTTTGAGCATGAGGGGGTAGCCGATGCCCTGGGCTGCGGCGATGAGTTCATCATCACTGGCGTTGTTGCCCTCGTAGCCAGGGACTACGGGCACGCCGGCTTCCTGCATGGCGATTTTCGAGCGGCGTTTGCTGCCCATGAGTTCAATGGCGTTTTCGGGAGGGCCTACAAAGGTGAGGCCGGCCTGTTTGACGGCTTTGGCGAAGCCGGAGTTTTCGGAGAGGAAGCCGTAGCCCGGGTGGATGCAGTCGGCGCCTGTTTTCCTTGCGGCATCGAGGATGGCGTCGGCGTTGAGGTAAGACGCAGCAACCTGTGCCGGGCCGATGCAGACGGCTTCGTCGGCTTGTTCAACGTGCAGGGCGTTGGCGTCGGCTTCGGAGTAGACGGCAACGGTTCGGTAGCCCAGCGCCTTGGCTGTACGGATGACCCTGACGGCGATTTCGCCTCGGTTAGCGATGAGTAGTTTTTTTAGCATTTGTATGTCACCTGCCTTGATGCGCGCCTGCGCATTTGGGTGCTCGTGCGCACCACTGGCGGGGAGGGCCTCCGGAAAAACGCTACGAGCACATCCGTGTGCGCTTCGCTCCGGCCATCCATGGCCTCCGAGATTTTCCGGAGGCCCTCCCCGCCAGCGGCGCTCCCGCTGACTTTGTTCGTGCCTGCAGACATGCTTTTTAAGCGGTCTACTGCTTGTGGTTGTTGATTAGGTGTCGTTGCCTGCCCACTTTGGCTCACGCTTTTGCATGAACGCCATCGTGCCTTCCGTGCCCTCGGGCCCCCGGATGGCGGCCGCGAATTTTTCAGCGGCGTCATCGAGTAAACCGGCCATGGCTTCATGTCCCACCCGATGCAGTAAGGCCTTGGTTTCTGCCGTGGCGTCGGGGGCGCACAGGCGTACCCGTTCCAGAGCCTGGTTCAGCATGTCGCTTAGCTGTTCTTCGGATTCCGCAACCTGGTGAACGATGCCGAGTTTGCAGGCTTCCGTTGCGTCGATTCTCAAACCTAGCAGCGCCAATCGACGGGCCTGGGTCAGGCCGATGCGTTCGACAACGAACGGGGCGATCTGGGCCGGGATGACGCCGAGGGTGGTTTCCGGCATACCGAATTTGGCAGTCGGGCCGGCGATGGCCAGGTCGGAGACGCAGGCCAGGCCGAAGCCGCCGCCCATGACGGCGCCTTCGGTGATGGCGATGACGACTTTGGAGGATTCGTTGACTTGCTGGATCATCTGGCCGAAGGCGCGGTTGAGTTTGTAGAACGGGTCGTCGCGGCCTTCGCCGGCTTTCTGGCTCCGGGCGCCGGCCATGTCTTTGATATCGCCGCCGGCGCAGAAGTGTCCACCTGCGCCGCGGATGACGGCGGCGCGGATGCTGGTGTCGTTTTCGATCTCGCTGAAGATGGTGGACAGTTCAGCGACCATCTGCAGACTCATAGCGTTGCGGACGTCCGGGCGGTTGATGGTGATGAACAGGGTAGGGCCCTGTTTTTCGAGAATCAGGGTTTCGCAATGTGGTAGCTGCTGTTCCATAAAAGGACTCCACGTAAAATGTTTGGGGCTATGAGGCGGGGATCCCTTTTCGGGACCGTTGAGGGCCATGGACGGCCCGAAACGAGCCCACATGGATGTGCTTGTAGGCGTGTCCCGAAAAGGGATCCCCGCCTCATGGCCCTCCACCAAGCCCTGCCTGCCCACAAGGCCTTGCACAGCGTCAGTCGCGTTTCTTTCCAGGCAAGGTGCCCATCAGCTTGCAGATGATGCCCAGCATGATTTCGTCGGCACCGCCGCCGATGGAGACCAACCGCACATCGCGGTAAGCCCGAGACAGGGGGTTGTCCCACATGTAACCGTTGCCACCCCAGAACTGCAGGCAAGCATCGGTCACTTCGCGACCCAGACGCCCGGCCTTCAGTTTCGCCATCGACGCCAGCTTGGTGACATCTTTGCCCTCAACGTGCAGCTCACAGGCCTGATAAGTCAGCGCGCGCAGCGCCTCGATTTCGGTCTGTAACTCCGCCAGGCGGAAATGAATGTACTGGTTGTCGATCAGCGGCTGGCCAAAGGTCTTGCGCTCGCGGCAGTATTCAATGGTCTGCGTGACACAGTTTTCCAGGGCCTTGATTACGTTGGCGGCCCCCCACATGCGCTCCTCCTGGAACTGCAGCATCTGCATCATAAAGCCGGTGCCTTCTGCGCCGATGCGGTTGCGTTGGGGAATTCGCACGTCGTCCAGAAACACCTGGGCGGTTTCTGATGAGCGCATGCCCAGCTTGTTCAGGTGCGGGCTGAAGGTGATGCCCGGTGTGTTCATGGGCACGATCATAAGGGTTTTATTCTTGTGGGGTTTGTCGTCGCTGGTGTTGGCCAGCAGACACATGAAATCCGCTTTCGGGGAGTTGGTGATCCACATCTTGGAGCCGTTGATGACGTAGTCATCGCCGTCTTTCTTAGCCGTGGTTTTCAGGCCGGCCACATCGGAGCCTGCGCCCACTTCACTCACACCGATACAGCCCACCATATCGCCGGCAATAGCCGGGGCCAGGAAATCCCGTTTCAATTCATCGGAACCGAAGCGCGCAATCGCGGGGGTACACATGTCGGTCTGTACGCCCACGGCTAGCGGAACACCGCCGCACTTGGCCATGCCCAGTTCTTCAGCAGCCACGAGGTTGTAGCTGTAATCCAGACCCATGCCGCCGTATTCCTCCGGCTTCTGAATGCCCAGCAGGCCCAGGTTGCCGAGTTTCTTGAACAGATCGTGAATGGGAAACTCGCCGGCTTCCTCCCATTCATCGCAGTGCGGATTGATTTCCTTTTCGACAAAATCGCGGACGGTCTTTCTGAGGGCTTCGTGTTCGGCTGTGAATTTCATTGTTGTTCTCCCGATAAATCAGTGTGGAAATCAGAAACGGGCGACGCCGTAAACGTTGGGTCGCAGTGGTCGTTGTTCGGCTTCACGGCAAACCGACAGCACCATGGCCAAGACACGGCGGGTATCCCGCGGGTCGATCAGGCCGTCGTCCCAGAGTCTGGCAGTGCCGTACAGGGCGGTGGAGCCGTCTTCCAGCTTTTTGGCGGTCGCCTGTTCCAGGAACGACAGAGTCTTTTCGTCCGGCTCGATGCCGCTTTTGCGTTGTTTTTCTTCAGCCACGATGCGCATGACTTTACCGGCCTGGGCAGGGCCCATGACGGCGGTGCGGCTGTTGGGCCAGGCGAAGATGAATCTCGGGTCCAGGCCTCGGCCGCACATGGCGTAGTTGCCGGCGCCGTAGGAACCGCCCACCACCACGGCGAGTTTTGGTACCCGGCAGTTGGCCACGGCCTGAATCATCTTCGACCCGTGTTTGATGATGCCATTCTGTTCGGAGTGGGTGCCGACCATGAATCCGGTGGTGTTATGCAGAAACAGAATAGGCGTGCCTGCCTGATCGCAAAGCTGGATAAACTGCGCAGCTTTGGTGGAGCCGGCAGGGGTGATCGGGCCGTTGTTGCCGATAATGCCTACGCTGTGACCTTGAATACGGATGGTGCCGCACACCGTCTGGCTGTCGTAGTCGTTCTTGAAATCCAGGAACCGGGAGCCATCGGCGATGCGGGCCAGGATCTCTCGCACGTCATAGGGCTTCTTGGCGTCGGAAGGAATCACGCCCAGCAGCTCGTCCGCCGGATACAGCGGCTCATCCCACTGTGGTTCCTGGCGTAGCGGCAGGTTTTCGTTCCAGGGCAGGGCGCCCAGAATCTCCCGGGCCTGCCGGATGCCATCAGCATCGTCTTCCGCCAGGTATTCGGCGGTGCCGGCAACGGTGGCGTGCATTTCTGCTCCACCCAGTTCCTCATCGGTGGCGACCTCACCGGTCGCGGCTTTTAAAAGCGGCGGGCCGGCCAGGAACATCTTCGCCTGCTCGCGTACGGTAATTACGTAATCCGACAGGCCCGGCTGATAGGCCCCGCCGGCAGTGGCGTTGCCATGGACGACGGTTACCTGTGGAATACCGGCTGCAGACATCCGGGCCTGGTTCGCAAAGCCCCGGGCGCCAAGCACGAAGATATCGGTGGCATAGTTAAGGTTGGCGCCGCCGGATTCAGACAAGGACACCACAGGCAGCTTGTTCTCCATGGCGATCTGCTGCAGGCGCAGGGTCTTGTCCAGACCGGCGGGGGTAATGGTTCCGCCCTTGATGGCGCTGTTGCTTGCGACCACCAGGCAGCGTACTCCGGCTACTCTGCCTATGCCGGCAATAATACCGCCGCCAGCCATGGAACCGTCTTTGTCATCGTGCATCTTGTAACCGGCCAGTGAACACAGCTCCAGAAACTCACTGCCACGATCCAGCAGCCGATTGATACGATCCCGCGGTAGCAGCTTGCCCCGCTTGGTAAACTTCTCCCGGGCCGATTCCGCCAGGTCCAGAACCTTCTGCTCCACATCCCGGAAAGTCGAGATATGCGCTTCCATGGCCTCGACATTGGCCCGGAATTCGTCGGACTGGGGGCTTATTGTTGTTTCCAGTACCTGCATGGGAAATCCTTAGTCGTCACTCAACACTTTCGGCGTTACCGCCCGATGGAAACCGTTGTAGGGCTCGTTATTCTCCGCCTTCGGCATCGGCCACACACGCCCACCCTGGGATGCCGCACCGTCAATCCGCAGACAATCGCCACTGATAAACGCCGCCCCCGGGCTAAGCAGGAAACAGATCGCCGAACTCACTTCGGATTCCGTCCCCATCCGCTTGATCGGCACCGCATCCGCCAGGCTACGAATCCACGACTTCATATGGGCCGGGTAGTTATCCATCCCACTGGACGCAATCCACCCCGGCGCCACCGCATTCACCCGAACCCCAGACGGCGCCCATTCGACCGCGGCCGTCTGGGTAAAATTCACCATACCGGCCCGTGCGGCCCCTGAGTGGCCCATGCCAGGCATGCCACCCCACATATCCGCCACAATGTTCACAATCGAACCGCCGGTTTTACTCAGGGCCTGGGTATAGGCCTCCCGGGAAATCAGAAAACCCCCGGTCAGGTTCGTGCGCACCACGGTTTCCCACCCCTTCTGGTTAATGCCTGTTAACGGAGACGCAAACTGCCCGCCGGCATTGTTCACCACCCCGTTCAGACCGCCGTGGGTCTCAATAATGGCCTTCACCGTGGTCTTGACCGACTCCTCCTCGCGAATATCGCAGGCATGGGCGCTGGCAATACCGCCGTCTTCCTCAATTTCGGCCTTAACCGCGTCTACCTTCTCCTGCTTACGACCCACCAGCGCAACCCGGGCACCGAGCGCCGCCAGTTCGTGAGCCGTGCAGCGGCCAATCCCCGAACCGCCACCGGTGACAATAAAAACCTGGCCTTCAAACAAGCCCGGGCGAAGAACAGACTGATAACTCATAAACAATTCCCTATAGAAATGCGTCGAATCCAAGAAATAGCCTGGGGCGCCTCGCTGGGGGGAAGCCTTTCCAGAACTGTGCGCAGCAGGGATGCTGCGCTCAAGCCCCCATGGATGGGTTTACGGCGTGTTCTGGAAAGGCTTCCCCCCAGCGGGGTGCAGGCACCAAGGTTTGATACCGGTGGCGATTGATTCAAAGCTGCCATCACAACACTCATTTCGACACCAGATTCGAAGGCACAGGCACCGGAAACTCCAGCAACTGCTGAGCAAACGCCTTACCCTGCGGATCAATCCGAAGCGACGCCACACCGCCGCCACCTAGACTGTGCTCCAGCAAGAAATTGAACGCATGCAACCCAGGCATAGACCAGCGAGTCACCTTGCCGGACTCAGGATTCAGCGTATGAGCCATCCACTCGGCCACCGCCTGTTCCGTTAACGCAGCCTCAATATAAGGAACATACTCTCGATCCCGCGCGATCACCCCGATATTGCTGTGATCGCCCTTATCCCCGGACCGCGCCCAAGCCAGCTTGAGCAGCGGCACTGTGGTATCCGTTGCCACCTCCATCCGGGACTCCGGCTCAGCCGCGAGATCGCCCGGATTGAAACCACCTTCGGTCGCTACCTCCACCTCAGACTTCTCACTTGCCAGATCCACCGAAACCGCCACCTCCGATTTCGGTACCAGACAGGAATACAAACGAATCTTCGGCCACACGGTTGGCCGACCGCCGACAATACCGGTGATGCCAGGCGCCATACCGGTAGCGGCCTGGGCAATTTCCCTGGAAAACAGTACCAGGGCTTCTTTCTTCGGATGGGCGGTGGCAATCTTCACCACCACTTCCCGGCATTGGTCGCCCTTGCCATGGGGGCCATAGGTAGTCTCGGTGCCCAGCAATTCGATACTGGTTTCGGAATAATCCGGCAGGCCGCGCTCGGCAAACATCGCTGACGTCCTGGCCAGAATAGCTTGCGCCACTCGTTGTGCTTTGGCGCGGGCATCAAGGCCGGCCAGCAGGAACGTCACCGTGCACTTGAATCCATCTGGCCAGGTGCCTGACACCTTGTAGCTGTCCGTCGGCGGCACTCCCCTGGCACCGGAAACCCGGACCTGGTCCTTGCCGATTTCCTCCAGTGTCACCTGAGTGAAATCGCAGGTTACATCTGGCAGCAGGTAAGCCCGTGGGTCGCTAATCTCATACACCAGTTGCTCGCCCACAGTGCCCCGGCTGACCATGCCGCCGGTGCCCTCGGGTTTGGTCATCACAAAATCGCCAGAGGCGCTGACCTCGGCGATGGGAAAACCCATATTGGCGTAGCCATCAGCCACCTGTTCCCAGTCGGTGAAATTACCGCCGGTAGACTGGGCGCCGCATTCCAGCAAGTGCCCGGCCAGGCTGCCCTGAGCCAGTTTGTCGTAGTCGTTCCAGCGCCAGCCGAATTCATGCACCAGCGGCGCCAGCACCAGCGCACTGTCTGCGACACGGCCGGTGATAATGATGTCGGCACCCTGTTCCAGGGCCGCCACCAGGCCGGGCGCACCCAGATAGGCGTTCAGGCTCACCATCATGGCGGGGAAGGGCTGACCGGTGGTCATTTCAGTAATGCCGGCATCGGCCAGCTTTTTCTTTTTCATCAACAGATCATCGCCGAGCACCAGCGCAATCTTCAGATCGACGCCGGCCTTTTCACACAGGGCCTGCAGAGCATCGCGGCAAGCCACCGGGTTTACTCCACCGGCATTGGCCAGAACCCGGATGCCTTTATCCTTTATCTCGCCGAGCAGAGGCGCCATCACCGTCTGCACAAAATCCCGGGCGTAGCCCTGAGTCGGGTCTTTCATCTTCTGGCCGGCCATGATCGACATGGTGATCTCGGCCAGGTAATCGGCGACCAGGTAATCAATATTGCCCTGGCGTACCAGTTGGGCAGCGGCTGTTTCGGTATCGCCCCAGAAAGCGGCGGAGCAACCGATACGGATGGTTTTGTTGGCGTCTGACATGTTCTTGGCCTTGTTCTGATACCCGCACTGGCGAGAGGTTATCCAACGATCGAAACGACAATACCAAGCAAGCGCTTGGTTTGTAAACAGGCAAATCTCGGGTAGAATAAAAAGTCCCAGCAAGACAACCGGATGGCCTTTGTGAACCAGAACCCAATCCTGCAATCCCTCATTGCCGAGCAACTTGTGTCTGATCCCTCCAGCGCCCGCGGGCGCCTGTTAAACGAAGCAGCAAGACTGTTCAGGGATAAAGGCTACGAGCGCACGACGGTGCGGGATCTGGCGGCGGCTGTGGGTATTCAGTCAGGGAGCTTGTTCCACCATTTCCGCACCAAAGAGGAAATTCTCAAGGCGGTGATGGTCGAGACCATTCGGCTGAATACCGCCTTGATGCAGGCCGCTGCCGACCAGGCGGATTCAGCGAGAGAAAAACTGCGGGCGCTGATAAGGGCGGAACTGGAGTCGATTAACGGCCAGACCGGAGAGGCCATGGCGGTGTTGGTGTATGAGTGGCGCAGTCTTTCGGAAAGCTCCCAGGCTGAAGTGCTGGAGTTGCGGGATATCTATGAAGACCTGTGGTTGTCTACGCTCCAACAGCTGTCGAAGGAACACCAGCTTGGAGCGGACCCTTTCATTACCCGAAGAATGTTGACCGGCGCCCTGAGCTGGACGGTCACCTGGTATCGCCCGGAACGGGGTGGTCTGACCCTCGATGGACTGACCGATCAGGTGATGGCGATGCTGGGTCTTGATCAATGTTAATGTGCACAAGTCACAAAGTGGCACGCTTGTTCCGAAATGCGCTACATATTTAACTCATTGTTATAAATCAATAAATAATAAAATAATTCGATTCATCCCGGGCCATTGGCCTGATCGGCATGTCGGTTTCGGCAATAAAGCCATTTCTGTCTGACAATATTCCTCGCATTCTTGCTCTCGTTCGAGCTCTGGCCAGAGGTATCCGGAGCTGGTTCACGGATTGACGAGAATTAAATGTGATAAGAATTTCTCGCACTCCCTTACATACAAAAACAATGTCAGACAGGTCGAATTATGATCTCCTCAATGGTCTCTCAAGCGCGTCGGTTCTCGGCTCGTGTTCGCCAGGCAATGCTGGGAAGTTCGGTACTGCTGCTGGCCGGATGTTCTGCCAACCCTATCTACACCACCACCGGCATCGTGTTGTCGAACTACTCGGAGTCCGAGGCAACCCCCTACGTTATGCAGATGTCCGATCCGGGCATGGCCTGTGCGCTGGGTGAGGGCACGGATCCACTGGTTTACTCGTTTTCGAGAGTCACTGATGCACCGGACTCAACCGGTTCCCTGCTCATGCTGCTGGCGGCGAATTGCATGGAATACCGGGCCTGGGAGGCTGAACTGGCTTATCTGCGGGCGGAATACCGTGGCGATGTTCCCGCCGCCAAAGATGCCCGGGAAGTCTCCAAAAGACTCTACGCGCGCACCGCTGAGCGCCGCTACGAAGCCTTCAAGCGTGCCATGGCCGCCTACGATTTTGACCCGGCAGCCGAACCTCTGGAATGCCCGTTCCTTTTCAGTGATCAGGACGAACTCACGTTCCTGCTCGGGCTGCTAACGGGGATGCAGGGCATTGTGAACGACTCCAACTCCGGCGCCCTGGCGGGTGTGCCTCGCAACATTGCGCCCCAGGCCGAGCGTGCCGCCCAGTGCGTGGATAATGAAAAATGGGGCGGTTTGCCCAACGCCGTTCGCGCCCTCGTCTGGTTACTGTTGCCTGACACCCGACCGGACCTGTCTCCAGACCCCTGGCAGGTGATGGAAAACAGCGCAGAGCTGAGTGTTGAGTCCGGTATCCGTGCCTCTTACGCCGTTCAGGTAGTCGCTGCGGAAACCTTTGGGCGACCGCAGGTGCTGGCACAGGCCATTTCGGAATTCGCAGAGGCTGAAGAGCGCATCGAGGTTTGGGAAGAATATCGGCTTGTGGACGAAGTGGCCCGCAGGATTGTCCAGTTCGCATCGGACAAACACTGGAGCGCCAACTACGGCCACCGCACACCACGGACCTTCTTCGGCAAGATGAGTCCGGAGCGCAATACCGAGAACGTTGAAACCATGGATCTGGAAGGCCTGCTCTGAGGCTGGCCTTTCAGTTATCTATGACTTAAAGATCAAAAACACAAGAATGACCCGGAGGTCGTCATGATTCGCAAATCCCTTGCAGCCTTGTCTCTTGCCATTGTCGCACCACTGGCATCTGCCCAGTCGGTTTCCATGTGTGTGTTTGATGTCATCGGCGCTAACGGCGACGTCTACAACATGGTCAAGGACTACGCTCTGGAAATGAAAGCCCATGGGGTCGATTTCCAACTCAAGCCCTACACTGATGAAGGCGTGGCCATTGGCGACTTCAACGCGGGCCAGTGCGATGCCGTCGCCGCGACCGACATCCGTATTCGCCCATTCAATCGTTTTACCGGAAGCATCAGTGCCGTCGGTGCCCTGCCAAGTTACGACGACCTGAAAACCCTGCTGGCCACCCTGGCACAGCCCAAGGCAGCGTCCCTCATGAAGGACGGTGGCTATGAGGTACTGGGCATTGTACCGGCGGGTGCCGGTTATCTGTTTGTGAATGATCGCAGCATTGATACAGCGGGCGAACTGGCCGGAAAGCGTATTGCCACCCTGGACTACCAGAAAGACGCCATTCACATGGTGAACTATGTAAAAGCGACGGTGGTTCCCTCTGATATCACCAACTTTGCTGGCAAGTTCAACAATGGGTCGGTCGATACTGCCTATGCGCCTGCGTTCGCCTACCAGGCTCTGGAGCTGTACAAAGGGATCGGCGACAAGGGTGGCATTGTCGACTACCCGCTTGCCCAGCTGACCATTCAGATCATTGCCCGTGATGGCGTGATCGAAGACGACACGGCCCAGAAGGCCCGGGAAGTTGCCTGGGGCATGTACCCACAGGCAATGAATCTGATTAAAAGCCAGGAAAACGGGATTCCTGACGAGCAGTGGATACGGATCCCGGAAAAGGACATCGTTGGTTACCAGGAGATGTTCCGCCAGAACCGTCTGGAAATGCGCGATGGGGTTGACGGAGCTCCCAACGTTTATCACCCGAAAATGCTGAGCCTGCTCAGCAAGATCCGATGTGCCAGCAATCCCGGCGCCTCCGAGTGTACAGCGGAAAACCGGGAATAAGCGGAGAGCCTGACCATGAACTGGCGCGCAATGACTGCAACCGGCGTAAGAACGTTGTATCCCATGCACAGACTGCATGGGATGATTCTGCTGCTGTTGCTTCTGGCCACCCTGCTGCTGGGGATGGGCAACTCGCTCCACTCCCGGTTGCTATGGGTCGGCGAGCAGGTATGGCCTAACTATTACCTGCTCAATCCGGATGCAACAGAGCCTACCTGCAACCTTTTCATGGACATTGATAAAGAGGTAGAGCGACGGGTCCAGGCCTATAAGCCAGACCCGGACGACCTGTTCAGTTCGCCGCCGGATCCCCAGGCTATCCGGCAGTCCCTGCAGAGTAACCTGGCGCTGTGTGAGCAGCGCCACCTGCAGTTTGCCGAAAACCAGAAACACGCCACCTGGGCGCTCGGTGTCTACAAGGCTGTAGAGCAGGGTTTGGCCGACTTCCTGCTCGATAACATAGACCTGACTAAGTTCCTGTTTATCGGCATGTTTGCTCTGGCTGCCGCCATTGCCGCAATGGATGCCGACCACATTGCTTTGCGTCTGCCCCGCAATCGGGCGGAGTGGCGTTTAAGCCAGGGCGTGCAGTTCGTCATCAACGGCCTGATGGTGCTGTCATTGAACGCTTACATGGGCCGGCTGGCTCAGTCTCCGGGGTCTGAGGCGAACATTGTCCTGCAGTACGCCTGGGCAGGCGTGTTCGGGCTGTTCATGATCATCAATGCTTTTCGCTTCGTCTATGTGCCGGAGCGAATGAGGGCGGGCAGTCTGGCGCTGGCTTCCGGCCTTGTGGTGCCGCTGTATTGCACCATGGGCTTCATTGCCATGAGCTATTTTTTCTTTGTGGATGGCTACTCCTCCGGGCTGGCAATCTACTTCGGCATGATGTCGAACCTGTCCTCCATGTTCATCAACATCGGACTGTACGTGCTGGTGGGCATGATGCTCAAACAGACCCGGGTTCCAGAGCTGTTGCTGAACTTGGTGAAGCCCTTCAATCTGCCTGCACCCTTGCTGGCTTCGGTAATCATCTTTGCCACTGCCTTCCCGACAGCATTTACCGGAGCCTCCGGCATTTTCATTCTGGCCGTGGGCGGGGTTGTCTACGACGAGCTTCGGCGGGCCGGGGCAGGGCGTCAATTGTCACTGGCCACGACCGCCATGTCGGGCAGCCTTGGGGTGGTGCTCAATCCCTGCCTGCTGATTGTGGTGGTTGCCGCACTGAACAAGGAAGTGACCACCACCGAAATGTATGGATGGGGGTTCTGGGTGTTCATCATGTCGGCCACCCTGTTCTCCTTTGTGGTGTGTAAGACCGAAGGCAACTGGAGACCAAGGCCGGCCCCGGGTGCATTCCGCGCGGCCGTCATGGAGCTGCGACCGTTGTTGCCTTATGCACTGACGGCAACGGCAGTGATCCTGGCCATCTGGGCGATCCTGGGGCTTCAATTCAACGAGTACAGTGCGCCTTTGATTTTGCCGCTGGTAATGCTGGCGCTGGTTGCCCTGGACGCCGGCCGGAATAGCCGTGACGAAGGCCAGAGCCGTACCAGTGCGTTTTTCTCCCGAAGCACAGCGGCTGCCAGCGATTCGGCTGTGCACATTGGCGCACTACTGGCGCTGATTGGTTTCTCGATTTGCCTGGGCGGTATTCTTGAGCGTTCTGATATTGTTCATGCCCTGTTCCCGGAGGATCTGACCAGCCCCTGGATTGCCATGCTGGTAATCGTGGTCATGCTGACGGTGATCGGGATGGTGATGGATCCGTTCGGTGCCGTCATACTGGTTTCCGCCACTATTGCCCAACCGGCCCTACAGATTGGCATTGATCCACTGCATTTCTGGATCGTCTGCCTGGTGGCATTTGAACTTGGCTATCTCAGCCCGCCGGTTGCCCTGAATCACCTGCTGACCCGGCAGGTGGTGGGTGAAACCGAAGTGCTGGCAGCGGAACGTACCGGCACCTTCTGGCACCGCTATGAGAGATTGTTGCTGCCGCTGGTTGTGATGATTCCCACGCTTCTGCTGGTGGCCTTTGTGCCCATGCTTTTCTACGCTTTGTAAGGCCAGGAGAAGCGAAGTACTATGAAAGAACCCGCGATGCCAAGGCCCGCGGGTTTTTTCATGGGGCCCGTGAAGGTCTGACACAGGTCGATCAGGGATGTCTGGCCGTATACTCTGTGAACAGTTTCAACAAAGAATAAGAGAGACGCCGTGAGATTGTCGATTCTTGCTTTTGTTGTGGTGCCAGGGATGGCATTGCTCACCGGTTGTGGCGGTGGTTCGGGCGGTTCCGATGCCGTTGCACCGATAGCGCCGCCCAGTCCGCTTTCCGGGGTTATCAGTATTGAAGCCAACAGCCGGGTTGATCAGGACACGATGGACCAGTTGGGGCTGGATGGGGCGAGACCTGCGACCGTTTCACTGGGACTGCCGGACAACTTTGTGCTGGCCGGTTACCTGGCAGGCAGTGGTGGGAGCTATCCGACGCTCACGGATCAAGGCGTTATTTTTAGCTACGAGAGCGATGCTGAGGACCTCTACAACGTGCCTATGGCAAAAGGCCAGGCGATTGTACTCGAGGCTTTTGGTAGTCGGGCAGGTAATCCGGCACTAAGGATTGAACTGACGGATAACGGAAGAATAGTCGATAGCGCGGAGACTGGAAGTGCCGGGTCTCGTGTTGTTGTCGAGTTGGGGGATGAAGCGGAAGGGGAATACAGCCTGACAGTGCGTACTCTCGGTAGTGGGCCTGCCCGTTACGTTATATCCAAGAACTCCGTCGGAACCGCAACACAACTGAATTTTGATTGGCCTGACTATGACTTTGTTCAGGGCGAGGCGTTGGTCTCCATGGCGGAGGGAAAGACCAGTAGTTTCGCCGTAAATGCTGGAGTCTCAGGGCGGCATTTGGGCGGTGCGGACTGGCTGGTATCAATGCCTGTAGTGGCGACTTCATCAGCGGCAAATAGTGGGATTGCTGGCCAACAGATCACGCTTGAATGGATCAGAGAGCTGAGAAAGCGGCCGGAATACAAGTCGGTGGTTCCTAATTATTTCTTTCGCACCCAGGCTACGCCGATTGATGAACCAGATTATTCCCTGAACTGGCACTACGACCTCGTTAATGCGCCGATCGCCTGGCAGATCGGTAACGCTGGCTTGACGCCCGTTCACGTTGCTGTGTTGGATAGCGGCCTTCTGCAAGACAGTGAAGGTCATTGGCATCCGGATCTTCAGCAGAATGTCGCCCCGGAAGGTCGAGATTTTATCGATGGTGGTGAGCCGGTTGATCCCGGAAGTAGCGTTGGCGGAGATGTTTATCATGGCACCCACGTAGCAGGCACTATCGGGGCCGCCCTCAACAATGAGGGGATTGGCGGAATTGCTTTTGAAAGCAAGATTGTTCCGGTGCGTGTGCTTGGTGAGGGTGGCGTTGGTACGTCGGATCAGCTCATAGCCGGGATTCGCTGGGTAACAGGTGAAACCAGCGGTGGATCGCCAAAAGCTCAGGTCGTTAATATGAGTCTGGGTGGGCTGCCCCAGATCGAAGCGCTGGAAAGCGCGCTGCGATATGGAGTGAGTGAAGGTCTGCTATTTGTGGCAGCCGCCGGAAATTCGGCTACGTCAGTACCGTCGTATCCGGCGGCATCCAGTCATGTGCTTTCAGTCAGTGCCGTTGACGCTGGAGGCCGCCCCGCCTCTTATTCCAATTTCGGTAGCTGGATTGACCTTGCGGCTCCTGGGGGCGATGCGAGCCGGGATGGCAATCTTGATGGCCTGGCCGACGTGGTCTGGTCGACCAGCGGAGAGCGTCGTGGAAGTGTTTCTGTGCCGGGTTATCGTGGGCTGCAGGGCACCTCCATGGCATCGCCGCATGTAGCTGGTGTTTTGGCCTTGATGAAGTCGGAAATGCCGAACCTGAACACAGTAACCGTTAGGGGGTGGTTAGAATCGGGACTGCTAACACAGCCTCAGGATGGCAGAACTGATCGCCTGGGGTGGGGGATTATCGATGCAGGCAAAGCTGTGGCCAAGGCTATCGACGGTGAACCTGTCACTGTCCTTTCTGCTTCACCCGCCGTGGTTAGCCTTAGCAATGAAGGTATATCAACACAGTTGGTTGAGATTCAGAAATTCGGAGACGCCTCGGTTTCCGCCGAAATGGTCGCGAGTCAGCCGGAATGGCTGGGCGCTGAACTATCCGGGAGTGCAGAAAGTGGTGATCTGGAATTAATGCTGACACTCAAACCAGATCTCCTGGACCCCGATGAGCCAGCCAGAGGGGTCGTTGATATTGCATACGAGGTCGATCTATCCCCGAACACATTGAGCATCCCCGTCATCGGGCAGCTGCTCAGCGATGAGCGTGCTCGAGATGCCGGGCGACATTTCGTCTTGCTTGTAAGCAAAGAGCCGACTGATGGCGGCTTTTATCTTGCGCAGTCTCAGGTCGTTGCAGATGTCGAGAACGGTCAGTATCGCTTCAGGTTTGAGCCGGACGATGGAGAAGAACCGAGACGGCTTTCTGAAGTTACCCCTGGTGAGTACTTTCTGGTTGCTGGAACAGATCTAGATGGAGATGGATTGATTTGTCAGGCGGGTGAAGCCTGTGCGGAGTATCCTGTTTCAGGCTTGCGAGAAGTGATCACCATAGAAGACGGCCAAAGCCTGTCTGATATCCGCATGACCACCAGTTTCTCACGTCCAACCATTTCTACCTCCAACCCTGATATCCTTCCCAGGCCCGGGTTTAAAGGTTACAGATTACTGCAGCCTGACCAGGCGCCTTCGACCAACGACGGAGTAAAAGCAGTTCAATGAAAAGGACTCTGGTTCGACCATTTATCACCTCCGCTGCGATGCTGCTTCTGGCGGCGTGTAGCGCCACGGGCGGACCCAGCGCGGGTGAGGGCGTAATGGTGCGGCAGATTACCCAGTCTGCGTATTGCGGCCTGACCGGGCCGGGGGTGGCGTTTGTGCGTTCGGAGGCAGATCGCGAAGCGCTCCTGGATGTCAGCGGCCAGAATATGGCCACGGATGTGGTGCGCAAGGTTGATCTGAGCCGGGAGGCACTGGTGATGGTCACGCTCGGCCAGAAACCAACCGCCGGTTACAGCGTCGGGCTCCAGTCTGCGCTGGCGCAAGGCGAGAGTCTGGTGCTCGACATGCATGTGAATGAACCGGCGCCGGACATGATGGTGGCCCAGGTGGTCACCTCGCCCTGTGCGGTACTTGCGGTTGAGCCTCGCGGCTGGCAGCAGATTCGTGTGCAGGGCCTGACTGAGCAGCCACTGGTTCGGACGCTTGAAAACTGAAACCACTTGGCGCCGCCACAAAACAACCGTTGATCTTTCAGCCTGAATCCCTAAGCTATGGCGCAACGATCATTTGCGGAGCCGTGCCATTCCTATGAGCGAGCAACAGTACAACGCCGATGCCATTGAAGTCCTGAGCGGTCTTGATCCGGTGCGCAAGCGCCCGGGGATGTATACCGACACGTCGCGGCCCAACCACCTGGCCCAGGAAGTCATTGATAACAGCGTTGACGAGGCCCTCGCCGGCCACGCCCGGCGGATTGATGTGGTGCTGCACAGCGACAATTCCCTGAGTGTGGAGGACGACGGTCGGGGCATGCCGGTCGATCTGCACAAGGAAGAAGGACTGCCCGGGGTGGAGCTTATCCTTTCCCGGTTGCACGCCGGTGGTAAATTCTCCCAGGGCAACTACAACTTCTCCGGTGGTCTGCACGGTGTGGGTGTTTCCGTGGTCAATGCCCTGTCCACGCATCTGGAAGTGACCATCAAGCGGGATGGTCAGGTGCATCGGATGACGTTCGCCAACGGTGACAAAGCCTCCGAGCTGGAAGTGGTTGATACCGTAGGCAAGCGCAACACCGGTACCCGCCTGAAGTTCACGCCGGACCCCAAATATTTTGACAGTCCCAATTTTTCGGTCAGCCGCTTGCGCCACAACCTTCGTGCCAAGGCGGTTCTTTGCCCGGGACTGACGGTGACCTTTCTGCAGGAGAAGACCGGCGAGAAAGACGAGTGGTTCTACGAGGACGGTCTTCGGGATTACCTGAGAACGGCTCTGGCCGATATTGAAGCGGTGCCGCTGGAACCCTTCACCGGCAGTTTCTCCGGCAACAAGGAAGCCGTGGACTGGGCTATCCAGTGGCTGCCGGAGGGCGGTGATGCGGTACTGGAAAGTTATGTCAACCTGATTCCCACTGCTCAGGGCGGTACCCACGTCAATGGTTTGCGCACCGGCCTGCTGGAAGCCATGCGGGAGTTTTGTGAATTCAGAAACCTGCTGCCCCGGGGGGTAAAGTTGTCGCCCGAGGACATCTGGGAACGGGTGGCCTATGTGCTGTCGTTCAAGATGCAGGAGCCCCAGTTCTCCGGCCAGACCAAGGAACGGTTGTCTTCCAGGGAAGCCGCAGCCTTTGTATCCGGCGTGGTGAAAGATGCCTTCAGCCTGTGGCTGAACCAGCACACCGACATTGCCGAAGCCCTGGCGGAACTGTTTATCAGTAATGCCCAGCGCCGGTTGAGGGCGAGCAAAAAAGTGGCCAGAAAGAAGGTGACCTCTGGCCCGGCGTTGCCTGGCAAGCTGGCGGACTGTTCCGGCGGTGATACCGCGAGATCGGAGTTGTTCCTGGTGGAAGGTGATTCCGCCGGAGGTTCCGCCAAGCAGGCCAGGGATCGGGAATTCCAGGCAGTCATGCCGTTGCGGGGTAAAATTCTGAACACCTGGGAAGTGGACTCGGGTGAAATCCTGGCGTCCCAGGAAGTACACGATATTGCCGTTGCTATTGGTGTGGATCCGAGCTCTGACGACCTTGCCGGCCTGCGCTATAACAAGATCTGTATCCTGGCTGATGCGGATTCGGACGGCCTGCACATCGCCACGCTGCTGTGCGCTTTGTTTGTGAAACACTTCCGGCCGCTGGTGGCGGCCGGGCACGTGTTCGTGGCGATGCCCCCTCTGTACCGCGTGGATCTTGGCAAAGAAACCTTCTATGCCCTCGACGAACACGAGAAACAGGGCATCATCGACCGCCTGGCCGCGGAAAATCGCAAAGGCAAGATTCAGGTAACGCGCTTCAAGGGACTGGGCGAGATGAACCCGTTGCAGTTGAGAGAAACCACCATGGCACCGGACACCCGCCGTCTGGTTATGCTCACTCTGGAAGAAGGGGATGACACCGACGAGCGGATGGACATGCTGCTGGGCAAGAAGCGCGCTTCGGATCGCCGGGCCTGGCTGGAAGCTTACGGAAACATGGCCGACGTGGCGGTTTGATATTCCATAATCAGCTATAAAAATCGATAGTTATTCTTTCTCAGAATTGCTTTGCCTCGCTATCCTGCCAGTTTTCAAACCGGAAAAGACCGAGTTATGGACTGGCAAGGATGGTTTTCCCTGGGGTTGGCGCTTACCGCCCTGCTATTGATGAGTTCAGGCCGCTTTGCACCGCATCTGGTGATGATGGCGGTGCTTGTGGTGCTCAGTGCCAGTGGCATCATCTCCGCCGATCAGGCGCTGGCCGGATTCAGTAACAGCGGCTTGATCACCGTGGTGGCCATGTTTGTGGTGGCCGCAGGCATTCATCATTCCGGCGGTGTCGATCTGCTGGTTAACCATCTGCTTCGCAATCCCAAATCGGTCCGTTCCGCGCAGGCTCGCATAGCTCTGCCGGTTTCCCTGCTGAGTGGCTTCCTCAACAATACACCGGTGGTTGCCACCATGATTCCCGCCGTCCATGCCTGGTCCCGGAAGATCGGTATTTCACCCTCCAAGTTGATGATTCCGCTGAGTTACTCAGCGATTCTGGGCGGCACACTGACACTGATTGGCACCAGCACCAATCTGGTTGTGAATGGTCAGTATCAGCAGCTGACCGGTGAGGCCGGGTTCTCGATCTTTTCCATTACGGCGGTTGGTTTACCGGTGGCCATTATCGGTCTGGCGGTCATGCTTCTGGTCATGCCGCGGGTGCTGCCAGACCGTAAGGATCAGCAGAAGTTTGGCTCCATGAGGGAGTTCACGCTGGAAGTGGCGGTGTCCTTTGAAGGTCCGCTGGTGGGCCGGACCGTAGGTGAAGCTGGCTTGCGGGAACTGGAGCGATTGTATCTGGTGGAAATCGAGCGGGATGGCAGTGTGGTCACTGCCGTTCCCTCGGAAGAACGGCTGTGCGGCGGCGATCGGCTGGTGTTTGCGGGCGATACCCAGGCGATCTCTGACCTGTTGCGCATCAATGGCATCGTGCCGTCGGTGCACGACGATGAGCCCAGTCTCAGTCAGGATCGTGCCGAGCGGCGGTTAGTGGAAGCCGCTTTGTCTCCGCAATCGGATGTGCTGGGCCTGACCATCCGGGACGCAAGGTTCCGGGACCGTTACGGCGCCGTGGTGCTGGCGGTGGCCCGGGGCGGCGAGCGTGTGTCAGGCAACCTCGGCAACATTCGCCTGAAACCTGGCGACGTCCTGCTGCTTGAGGCGCGTCCGGCCTTCGTCAGCCGTCAGCGCTACAATAAGGATTTTCTGCTCATCAACGACCTGGAAACGGAAACGCCCCGACATGACCGGGCCTGGCTTTCCTGGGGGATCCTGCTTGTGTTGGTGAGCCTGGCGGCCTGCGGGGTGATGAGTATGCTCAACGCCGCCTTACTGGGAGCCGCTCTGATGATCCTGTCTGGCTGCTGCTCGGTGGGGCAGGCTCAGAAATCGGTGGATGTGCCGGTCATCCTCACCATCGCAGCGTCCTTTGCGCTGGGAGCGGCATTGGAAGAAACCGGAGCAGCGGCGTTCATGGCCGAGGGTATTCTGGCCTTCAGTGCAGGCCAGGTGCTGCTAACGCTGTTTCTCGTATACTGCGCTGTGTCGTTTCTGACCGAGGTCATCACGAACAATGCCGCAGCTGTACTGGTGATTCCCGTTGTGCTGTCGATGACCGGCAGCATGGGGGTGCCTGCAGAACCCTTTGTTATTGCAGTGATGATGGCAGCCTCCGCCAGCTTCGCTACGCCATTGGGGTATCAGACCAACATGATGGTGTTTGGTCCCGGTGGCTACCGGTTTTCAGATTTCGTGAAAGTGGGGTTGCCCATGAATGTGCTGGTGGGGTTGGTAACGGTTGCGGTGATTGCCGTGGTTTACGGGTTGTGATCCGCGTTGGCAAGAATATCGCAGCAGAGTACCCGCAGTTTGCCGTCCTGACGGAAGGCCAGTGACAGGGTCACGCACATGTAGGCGCCAGTGACGCACAGGTAGGGAGTGGTCACATGAATGTTCTCTGGCTGGGCCAGCGCCTGGCGGAGATACTGCTGGCGAAACCAGTCTGCACTGCTGGTGTTTTCCAGTGGTCGGAATCTTGGGTCCTGCTTTTTAACGGCGGACTCCGAAACCAGAGTGTCTTCCAGCTGAACGCCCTGGTCGTCCACCAGGTAGCAGCGGGAAACCGTGTGGTGGCTGAGCAGTTCAAAACAGGCCTGGTCCATGGACAGGCCCTTCTGCAGGCGCTCGATCACCCGCCGGAAAGGCCCACTGAAATGGTTGACGACCAGTTGGGTTGGATCGTGGCTAATCTGCTTGCTGCTTTTGTACTCTTCGAGCAAATCCTCGAAATTCATTGTGCTCTGGGGCAGTTCGTCCAGCTCCAGGCAGGGCCGACGAAAGTAGAAGCCCTGTACAAAATCGACACCGGCATCAATGGCAATCATGGCCTGATCCCGGGTTTCCACTCCTTCCAGCAACACCAGGCAGCCAGATTGATGCAGCAGGGATACCATGCCGTTCAGTATCTGCCTGGCGCGGCGATCTTCGGTTGCCCGGGTCAGCAGGGTACGGTCCAGCTTGACGATGTCCGGTGACAGATTCCAGATGCGCTCGAAATTGGAGTGCCCGGCACCAAAATCGTCAATGGCGGTCAGACACCCCAGTTTGCGGTAGTAGGCAACGGTATCCCGTAGCCGTTCAGCATCGTCGGTTGGCTGTTCAACGATTTCCATTACGATTCGATGTGGCGGCAGCCCGGTTTTCTCAAGCAATTGTCCAAAAAAGGAATCGGATTGAGAGCCGGAGGTGACCACCCTCGGGGAGACGTTCAGGAACAGCCAGTTGACCTGATCCTTGATCTCGCTGTAGTTGCGAATGTGCAAGTACCGGCAGAGTCTGTCCAGCAACAGATTTTCGGCTTCGGATGCGGGCAGCTCGAACAGGTGCAAAGGCAGAACAGCTGAATTGTCGTTATCGAAGGCCCGGATCAGGGCTTCATAACCGACGGTACGTTTGTGGGAAATGCTGTAAATCGGCTGAAGGGCGGTGCGCAGTTTGAGCCCGCGAAAATCCGCTGTCCACACCTGACCCTGCTGATTAAGCATGGGGGAAAGCAGGTCTACTTCCGGCGCGGGTAGCGAATCGGGAAGATTGTGGGACATAGGCAGGTCTGTACCCTTCAACGAATACATTGGCGCAGTACTGAAGTACACGCCAATCTGTTAGCCACTGTGCCTGTGTCCCTGGCACGGACGCCTGAAATTCAGGCGTTACCTCATCAATTCGTCGAAGGTTGCCAAAAAACAAGAACCATTACCACTACTTAATGCATAAAAGACGAAACAGTTTGTATCTTTCAGGCATTAAAACGGTGGTAAAGAAAACCCGGCAGTAGCCGGGTCTGTATCAAATCAGTTGTTGCTGGGTACTACCACAGACTCGTCAAATTCAAGTTCCATGTCGTTTCCTCTCGGTCACTGAGGCCCCGGACGGGGCGGATTAAAAGTATGGTTAAAGTTTATCGCTGTCATAATTTTCAACAATCCGTAAAACCGCATACGACCAAAGTGGTTGCTGTCAAGTGTTTGCGGATCGTGGATGCTATGGTCAGAAAATCTGATGCAGGCCAGCAAAACATTTTGATTTTGGTCAGCTCTCTGTCCTTCTAGACTATGCTGATCTTATCTGGAGGACGTGGAAAAGCCGTTTGGGTCCACATCAGCAACGGAGGCGATTGTTTTTATGCAGGCAAAGAATTCAGAAGACGCATACGGGTGGGTGGCAATCCTGCTGCATTGGCTGGTGGCCGTCACCATTATCGGCCTGTTTGCCCTGGGCTTCTGGATGGTCGATCTCTCTTATTATGATCCCTGGTACCGACAGGGGCCGGACATCCACCGCAGCGTGGGTATTCTCCTGTTCATGGCGATGGTGCTCAGACTGGTCTGGCGGCTGTTAAGCCCGCTGCCCAGGCCTTTGCCCAATCACCAGCGCTGGGAGGTGGTTTCTGCTCACCTGGCGCATGTGGCGCTGTATCTGTTGATCTTTGTCGCCATGATCAGTGGCTATCTGATTTCAACGGCTGACGGCTCTGCGATCCATGTGTTCGGCTGGTTTCAGGTGCCATCGGTGACAGGCCAGGTGAAAGGCCTCGAAGATACGGCGGGAGCCATCCATTACTGGAGCACCTGGGCGATTGTCGTCCTGGCCGGCGTTCATGCGCTGGGGGCGTTGAAGCATCACTTGATCGACCGGGACAGTACGCTTCGCAGAATGCTTGGGTTGGCCTGACAGTTCCGGGACAGCTAACTCTCTTAACGCAACGCAAAACAGACTCAAAAGGAGTGAATAATGAAGAAGATTCTTCTGGCTTCAGCCATTTCAGCCGCGATGGTTGCCTCTGTGCAGGCAAACGAGCACAGCGGTACTTACGCCTTCGATACCCAGGGCACGCACCAGTTCGTAACCTTCAAGATTTCCCATCTGGGCTACAGCTGGCTGTACGGTCGATTCAACGATTTTGATGGTGAGTTCACCTACGATGCGGACAACCCCGAAAACAGCTCTGTATCAGTAACGATCGATACCTCCAGCGTTGACAGCAACCATGCCGAGCGCGACAAGCATTTGCGCAGCGAAGACTTCCTGTATGTGAGTGAGTTCCCGGAAGCCACGTTCAAAAGCAAGCGCGTAGTGGTTGACGAGGCCGGTGAGGCGGACATCATTGGTGATCTGACTCTGCGTGGCGTTACCCGGGAAATCACCCTGGATGCTGAGCTGGTTGGCCACGGTGAAGACCCCTGGGGAGGCTATCGCATGGGTTTTGAGGCTGAAACCGAGTTGCGCCTGAAGGATTTTGGCATTCCCATGGATCTTGGCAAAGCCTCCGAAACCGTGGAAATCGAAATCTCGGTAGAAGGCATTCGCCAGTAATCGGATCCTTCCGGCGATGACGCGGCGGTCCGGTTAAACCCGGAACCGCCCTGTCTGTTGTTCCAGCTCCCTGACATAGCTCTCCAGCGATTTGGCAATGCCATCGATGGCTTTGGACCGATCGGCACTGGCCGCAGCCAGATCATTGATATCAGTAATGCTCCGGTTAATTTCATCTACCACCTGAGTCTGTTCTTCGGTGGCGGACGCCACGCTGGTATTGACGTCGGTGATGCTGGAGATCGCTTCCAGAATGGCCTGGAGCTCCTGTTCCGCTTCCGTTGCCAGCCGTTCGGTTTCGGTGGCTTCCTTGCTGCCAGTCTCCATCACGCTCGCGACGTCCGAAACACCGGTCTGCAGCGCGGTTATCATGGTCTGAATATCTTCTGTCGACTGGCCGGTGCGTTGCGCCAGAGTGCGGACTTCATCCGCCACCACGGCGAAGCCGCGGCCTTGCTCACCGGCCCGGGCAGCCTCAATGGCGGCGTTCAGAGCCAGCAGGTTGGTCTGTTCGGCAATGCCGCGAATGACATCCAGCACCGAAGTAATGTTGTCGGAATCCGCAGAAAGTTTGCGGATAACCTCAACCGCTTTGGAAATCTGGGCGGCCAGGCGGTGCACCTGTTTCGACGAATTGCGGATGATCTGGGCGCTGTTGTTCCCCTTGGTTTCCGCTTCGCGAGTGATCTCTGCGGCGCGGGAGGCGTTCCCGGCCACTTCTTCAATCGCACTCTGCATCTCGTTGATAGCGGTGGCCACCATGGAAATGGAGTCGGTCTGGCGGGTCACACCATCGTTGTTGTCCCGGGCGGCAGTGGCCAGCTCGGTGGCACCCGCACCGAGATCGCGACTCAGATTCTGAATGGACCCGATCATGCCCTGCAGGTTTTCCAGTACCTGGTTGAAACTTCTGGCCAGTTTGCCGAGATCGTCCTCGACCGTTACCGGAACCCGCTGAGTCAGGTCGCCTTCGCCCTGGGCAATGTTGTCGAGCTGATCCCGGAGGGCGCTGATCGAAGAGATGATCAGTTTCATGAATACAAAGAACAACGCAATGGCGATAATGATGGCAATCACGGTGATCGCAAGAACAGTGGCCGAACTGGAGGTGCCTTCGGCAGAGGCTTCGGCGGAACGTTGTTGAGCCTGCTCGTCAGCGTGAGCACCGGCGTTGTCGTAATAATCCCGGAGTTGGTCAAACAATGGGGCTGTTTCTGTGGCAGCGAGACTCCGGGCTTGTTCCGGATTGCCGTTTGAGGCCAGCTCCATCACCCTCCGAGCGGACTGTTCCCAACGATCAAATGCCCCTTCGAATCCGTCGCTGACATCCGAAATGCCCGTTCCTGCAAGGCGTTGAGAGCTTTCCAGGAAGCGCTGCCTGGCTTGCTCGGTGTTTTCATTGAAATCCTCCAGAGCTCCGGAGGTGTTTTCATTATTGAAGGACTGATCCACCACAGACATCTGTGCCACCAGTGCCTGATAGAGATCGCGGTCGCCATTGAGAATCTGGCTGATCGAAGGCAGGTAGGTAGCGGCTATGTCGTCGGTATCGGAAACCAGATTGCGTGCCGTCAGAACGCTGAAGACACCGACGATGACCAGGGCAAGCGCCGTGATGGCAAAAGGAAGTGCGATTTTGGTGCGTAATCCGAGTTTCTTCAGAGCGGTCATCTAGCCCCCCAGGCTTCGACGTTAATGTCTTATCCAAAGCGTAGCAGGGGGGGCAGGTTTGTCACATTTGAGGTGCCAGGCCCTTGATATGGGTCAGGATTTTCCGACGGTTTCGGCGGATGAAGGTTCGTCGGTCTGTTCACAGGCACGGCAAAGATGCCGTTGACGGAGGAACTGGGCGGCGAAAATAACGGCCCATATCAGTACCCCCGCCCAGATATAGGGCTCGGGAACCTGGAAGGTACCACTGATGGCAAACTCCACCAGGAGCATCAGGGCAACGGCCAGAACCGCATTGACCATGGCCGTAACCATGGCTTGCCCGCAGGCTTTGAGATTGGGTTTCATAGGTTTCCGCTTGTTCAGAGAGTAAACGGCGTTCTAATCACTGTGGCGAGAATACGGCTCACCTTACAGAGTCTCCATGCGGGAATTCCGCTATTGGAAATTGGTGTATCGGGGCTGGCGTCCATATAATGTGCGCCACAACATTGATAGGCATCCAAGGCAAAGAGGCGTCCATGCCAGAGTTTCAGACAACGGATGAAGGTTTCGAGCGGGTATCACTCCGGGACTACACCGAGAAGGCGTACCTGGACTATTCCATGTATGTCATTCTGGACCGGGCTCTGCCCAACGTAGGGGACGGGCTCAAGCCCGTACAGCGGCGGATTGTATACGCCATGTCGGAGCTGGGGCTGAAGTCCACCTCCAAGTACAAGAAATCGGCTCGTACCGTGGGTGATGTGCTTGGTAAGTTCCACCCGCACGGCGATAGCGCCTGTTACGAGGCCATGGTGCTCATGGCCCAGCCGTTTTCTTATCGCTACCCGCTGGTAGACGGGCAGGGTAACTGGGGGTCTCCGGATGATCCCAAATCCTTTGCCGCCATGCGATATACCGAATCGCGGCTGGCACCCTTTGCGGAAGTGCTGCTCAGTGAGCTCGGGCAGGGAACCGTGGATTGGGTGCCAAACTTTGATGGCACCATGGAAGAACCCTCGGTGCTTCCGGCCCGGCTTCCGCACGTGCTGCTCAACGGTACCACGGGTATTGCCGTTGGTATGGCGACGGATATTCCGCCCCATAATGTTCGGGAAGTCACAGCCGCCTGTATTCGTTTGCTGGATCAGCCCGATGCGTCCGTAGATGAGCTGTGTGAGCACATCAAGGGGCCGGATTTCCCAACCAGGGCTGAAATCATCACTCCCCGCAAAGACTTGCGCCAGATGTACGAGACCGGGCGAGGTTCGCTGCGGATGCGCGCACGCTGGATGCGCGAGAATGGCGAAGTGGTGATCACTGATTTGCCCCACCAGGTCTCCGGAAACCGGGTGCTGGAGCAGATTGCCCAGCAGATGCAGACCAAGAAGCTGCCCATGGTGGCAGACCTGCGCGATGAATCGGATCATGAAAATCCGACCCGTCTGGTGATTGTGCCCCGCTCCAATCGGGTTGATCTGGACGGGCTGATGGCTCACTTGTTTGCCAGTACCGATCTGGAGAAGACCTATCGGGTCAACATCAACGTGATTGGCAACGATGGCCGGCCAGGCGTAAAAGGCTTGTACACCATTCTGACCGAGTGGCTGGCATTCCGGAAAACAACGGTAACACGCCGTTTGCAGCATCGCCTGGACAAGGTGCTGGCCCGGCTGCATCTTCTGGAAGGCTTGTTGATTGCCTACCTCAATATTGATGAGGTAATCGAGATTATCCGCACCGAAGACAAGCCCAAGGCCGAACTGATGGCGCGCTTTGGTTTGTCGGCGGAGCAGGCCGAGGCCATTCTGGAGCTGAAACTCCGGCATTTGGCCAAGCTCGAAGAAATGAAAATTCGCGGCGAACAGGATGAGCTCTCCGCCGAGCGCGATGAGCTGCAGGCCATTCTGGGCTCAGAAGATCGGCTTCGCGAACTGATCAAGACCGAACTCGAGCAGGATGCTGAGACCTTTGGTGATGACCGCCGTTCGCCGATTGTCGAGCGGGAGGAAGCCCGCGCCTTCAGCGAAACCGATCTGGTATCTAACGATCCGGTGACGGTGGTGCTGTCCGATAAGGGTTGGGTTCGCGCGGCCAAGGGTCACGACATTGACCCAGCTGGTCTCAGCTACAAGTCTGGCGACCGTTTTGCCCTGGCGGCGAAGGGGCGCAACAACCAGCAGGCGATTTTCCTGGATTCCACCGGCCGGGCCTATTCATTAATGGCCCACAGTCTGCCGTCTGCCAGGGGGCAGGGCGAGCCCCTGACCGGGCGGATCAATCCCCCCTCCGGAGCTACTTTCTCCGGTTTGTTGATGGGTAATCCCGAACGTAAGACACTGCTGGTCACCGACGGTGGCTATGGTTTCGTCACTTCGCTGAACGACATGATCAGCAAGAATCGCGCGGGCAAGGCCGTGGTCAGCGTGCCCAAAGGCGCCAGAATCATGCCACCGGTGATGATTCCGGAAACGGCATCGACCCTGTATCTGGCGGCCATATCCAATGAGGGCCGCATGCTGGTGTTCCCGCTCAGCGAGCTGCCGGAGCTGGCCAAGGGTAAAGGTAACAAGATCATCAGTATTCCCTCCGCCCGGGTGCAGAATCGCGAGGAATACGTGGTTGCTGTCGCCGTGTTCGGTGAAGAGGATCAGTTGGAAGTGAAAGCGGGCAAGCGGAAGCTTGGCTTGCGGTTTGGCGATCTTGAGCACTATCTGGGTGAGCGGGGCCGTCGTGGTCACAAGCTGCCACGGGGCCTGCAGCGTGTGGATGGTATTGATGTGATTCCTTCGGCTGCGCGGGCCGAGGAAGAAGCCCAGAGCGGGGAGAATACAGACAGTGAGTGAGCTGGTGCTGGTAAACGTATCGGGCCGGGACAAACCCGGCCTGACCTCGGAAATCACCGGAATCATGGGGCGTTACGATGTCCGCATTCTGGATATAGGCCAGGCGGTCATTCATGACCATCTGACCTGGGGCATTCTGATCGAGATCCCGGATGAGTCAAAATCCTCTCCGGTAATCCGGGATTTGCTGTTCCGGCTGCACGCGCTGGATCTGCAGGTGCATTTTGCGCCGATTACCGAGCAGGAATATCAGGCCTGGGCTGAGGGCCGCAACCGGGCCTGTTACATCGTGACCCTGCTTTCCCGCGACATCAAGGCTGAGCAGATCGCCAGGGTGTCGGCGATTACGGCCCGCCATGGCCTGAATATCGACAATATTACCCGGCTGTCAGCACGGCCATCACTGAATACCTCGGAAAACCGCATTGCCTGCGTCGAATTCTCGGTACGGGGAACACCCTCGGATCTTGAACAGCTTCGTGCCGATTTTCTGCACATTGCCGGCGAGATGAATGTGGATATCGCCTTCCAGGAAGATTCAATCTTCCGGCGCAACCGCCGGCTGGTGGTGTTCGACATGGACTCCACGCTGATTGAAGCGGAAGTGATCGACGAGCTGGCCCATGAAGCCGGGGTCGGCGAGCAGGTGGCTGAGATCACCGAACGCGCCATGCAGGGTGAACTGGATTTCAGCCAGAGCTTTGCCGAGCGCCTGGCCCTGTTGAAGGGGCTGGACGAGTCGGTGCTTGAAGGGATCGCCAACCGACTGCGCATGACCGAAGGGGCCGAGCACCTGATTCGCAGTCTGAAGGCGCTGGGCTATCGGACCGCCATCCTGTCTGGCGGCTTCACCTACTTTGCTCGTCATCTTCAGAGTAAGCTGGGCATTGACTATATCTACGCCAACGAGCTGGAAATTATCGACGGCAAAGTAACCGGTGAGGTGAAAGGTCAGATTGTAGATGGTAAGCGCAAGGCGGAGTTGTTGCTGGAAATAGCTGAGAAAGAGCACATTTCCCGGGAACAGGTGATTGCCGTTGGGGACGGCGCCAATGATCTGCCAATGCTCAGTCAGGCGGGCCTGGGAGTTGCTTTCCGGGCCAAGCCGCTGGTCAAGGAGTCGGCACGCCACTCCATCTCCACCCTGGGGCTGGATGCCATCCTGTACCTGATCGGGTTCCGGGAAAGCGAGACCAATCAAACGCTTCAGAATACCCACCTCTGAAACCAAAAAGGGCGAGAATGATCTCGCCCTTTTTGGTTAAGCCGCTATTGATCAGTTGTCGCCGAAGTCGTAGTTCATCTCCGGTACCGGCGCCTGCAGGTAGTAGCCCTGAATGTAATTCACGCCAGCCTGCCAGAGCGTCGCCAGAACACCAGCGTTCTCCACCAGCGGAATGATGGTCAGCTTGCCGGCGTTCTGCAGGCTCTTGACCATTTCCTTGACCTGCTCTTTGGCTTCGTCACTCTTCTGGATCTCTTCGGTGAAGGAACCGTCGATCTTCACATAGTCCGCTTCAATGTGCTTGAGGGTGTTGAACGGATTGAGTGCGCAGCCGAACTGGGAGATGGATACCTTGCTGTGCAGTTCGTGCACCGCCCTGGTGAATTCCTTGGCCTGCTTCATGTAGTTATTGGCATCGCCCTCGCGGATCTGGAAGATCAGCGAATCTCCCGGCAAACGGGCGGCCTTGAGGGCAACGCTGAGCCAGGGCGTGAAGGTCTTGTCCTGCAGCGTCTCGGCTGTGATGTTCAGGAACAGGCGAGTGTCGTGGCCCCTTGAGCGGTGGCTCGATAGCTGCTTGATGGTTTGCAGGATAACCCAGCGGTCGATCTTGATGGCGGTATCGCTGGGTCCCATCGGCGGCAGGAAGTCATAGGGCGAGACTTCTTCGTTGTCTTTGTTGAGCATCCGGACAAAGGCCTCGTAATGCTCCTCACCCTCACCGCGCAGGTTGATGATGGGCTGGAACAGCAGCCGGAAACGGTTATCGTCCAGAGCCTTGAGAATGGCCTCTACCGAATTGGTTTCATCGAGGCTCTCGTATTCAGCCGGGTTATAGACCAGGATGCCGTTGCCACGCTCGTGGCCTTCCTGTTTTTTCACATCGGCCGAGGCAGTATGGGCCCGGCCCATGAGTTCTTCGGCCTTTGGTGAGTTTTCCGTGATCGCGGCGATACCGATGGACACGGTCAGCGGAACTGTCCGGCCGTTGATGTCGAACAAGTGGTCCTCGACCGCTTTGCGGATGCGCTCGCACAGACTTTCCATGCTGGCTTCATCACAGGGCAGACACATGACGCAGAAGGCATCGTCGCTCAGGCGGGCCAGGGTGACCTCGTCGCCGGCCTGTTCCCGAAGCAGGGTGGCGAGATCGCCCAACAACAGATCCGCGCCGGAGATGCCGACCTGGCTCTTCATGCTCAGGAAATTATCCAGGGCAATGTAGGCAAGGGCGCCGGTCTTGTTGTCCTTGCCAGCCGTGGCGATAGCCTGGGCCAGGGCATCCATCAGGTACTGACGGTTGTACAGGCCGGTCAGCAAATCCTGGCTGCTGATCTGTTTCAGCTTTTCCTCCAGCTCGGCATCGCTGTGTTCCGGTTGCAGAACGATCTGGGTGCAGGCCTCTCCGTCGTATGTGGCTGCGGACACCGACATGGTGACATTCAATTCGTGGTCGTCACTGCGGCGCGCGGTGCAGTTCAGAGTCATGCCATCTTTGCGCTCTTCGGCGAACGCTTTCATGAACTCCTTGTATTTCTCCTGGCTTTCCGGCGTAAGGGTATCGAGCACCGGAATACAAATCAGCTCGTCGATGTCGTCGTAGCCCAGGAATTCCATGTAGGACTGGTTGGCATAGATGTGCATGCCATCGTTGATGTAGGCAATGGCATCCTTGGAACTTTCCAGCAGCAACTGGCATCGCTGCTCGGCCTCACGCAGATGAGATTCCAGTACCCGGCGTTTGCGACGTTCCTCAAGAGCTGCCAGCTCCCGCTTGACCACCAGAACGAGCTGGTCGGTGTACTGAAAGGGCACGGCATCCTGGGCACCGGCACGGATAATATTGACGGTACGCTCGCGGCTGTATTCCTCAGTCAGCAGAACGAAGGGGATGTCCTTGTCCATGCGCTTGACCATGGCCAGGGCATCGTCCGCCCCGAACTCCTGTTCCAGGTCACGTGCCAGCAGCAAGTCCCAGTTGGAGGTCTTGAGCGCTTCTTCCAGATCTTCTTCCGAGGTAATCCGGTGGGCGCGTGTGGCCTTGCCGGAGTTGCGGAGCAAGCTGACCATCGATTCCGCATCGTTTTGCGATGGGTCAAGAATCAGCAGGTGTACGGTCGCGTTTTTCTTCTGCATTCGTCAGACGTCTCGTGGTGCCGGATATTCACGGATGAATGATGCAGGGGTTGGCCATCAATAACAACCCTGGCCGTGCCGGCAGTTGACGGGCCGCACTATTTAAAGCGACGGCCACAGTGAGTCAAATTCGTCTTCCGTGGTGCCCGGCGTTGACGGGGGAGCTCCACGGCCGGCCGGTTGGCTGATGGGATTCTGGAGTTTCAGCTCGAACTGGCTGATGCTGCCAGTGGCCGAGACCTTTTTCAGCAGCTGGCCCTGGTCTTCCCGGCCATCGTGCAGCAGCGAAATCCGGCTGCCGGTCTGGAACGGCATGCGAGGGGTGATCAGTGTCGCGGCTTGATTGACCACGCTGATCTCGGGTAGCAACAGGCCCCGGAGGTACTCACTGCTGTTGCCGACCTTCTGGATCAGTCGCACGGCACAGGGCGCGGCGCTCGGTGCCAGCAGTTCAATACCTACCTGGGTACCCTGATTACGGATCTGGCGCAGCCAGCGCACAACGGCAATGCTCCAGGGGTGGGAGCTTTGTTCCCGCACGCCCAGAATTTCACCGGCCTGCAACGACGCCGGTACATTGCTCTCCCAGGCCACACAGTAGCCACCGGGGCTGGTGTTGATCAGTAGGGCGTGGTGGGATCTTGGTCGGTTTTTATCCTGAACAGCTGATGGTTGTTGACTGCCGCCACTGGTACGGAAGTTGATCGGGGCATCGGCAGAATGCAGGCGGTCTTCATTGGGGCCGGCATCGTGTGCGCCGGACCAGGCGTCTGCCTTGCGATTGGCATTGCGGATAAACAGGTTGTCGGATTCGTGATGACTGCTTTCGTTGCCATCAAGAAATTCTGAGAAGACTTTCTGGCCGGCCACGAAGTAATGCGCAGCGGTGAGGCCCACGCACACTTCCAGCGTGCCCTGGCTGGCAATGCGGTTGAAATTGCGCTTGGCCAGAATACCGAGTGCCTGGCTCAGGTGCGTGAGCAAGGTGTCGCTCACCTTGGAGGAAATTTTCAGTGCCTCGCCTCCGTGGCTGTCATGGCGCCGGGCGTGCAGGGTCTCTGCCAGCAGGGTGGAGAGGTCGCGGGTGTCGAAACTGAAGCTTTCATTGCCTGGTGTATTTTCGAGCAGGCTGCGGTAGACCGGCGGATTGTCTTTTTCCATGTTGATGACAAACAGGCTGTCGGGGCCAAGATCCGGAGCACACTGACAATGCTCGGTCCAGGACTCAAACAATTCATATACCTGTGTCAGTTCCGCCTGACGCAGTTGGTTCGGCCGCGCACAGCCAAGCAGAAGAATGCGTTTGTAACTGTCGCCAACGGTACTGGCCCGCCGGTGGGTGAGGGTGTCGTCATCCACCTCCATGTTGGCCAGTTTGTTCCGATGCGCAAAGCGGAACATCCGATGGCATTCCAGCCAGCTGTTGGCCGGGCTCGGACAATACAGTTGATGGGAGCGGAGTATGGTGGCGGCGAGCTCCGACATTGCCCGATGAATGGCCGTGGCAATCTGGCGCCGGTGTTTGTCCACACCGCCATTGTCTATGTATTCCAGCAGGCAAAGCTTGTATCCGGCCGCCAGGTGCAGCTGCAGTGCCTGGGTCAGATTGGCAATCTTTCGTTGTTTTTCAGGCAGCGCGATGGCCAGCCCGAGAAAATGCCTTGACAGTTCATTGCAGACAAAATGAATCTTGTCCCGCACGATCTCCAGAAACTGCATGCGTTGGAGCGGAGACAGGAACAGATGGTTCAGCTCAATGATCGCGTGATACAGCTGACGCGAAGCCTCACCGGTATTGGCCATCGGCAACTGATCCGCCCACACGCGAAAGGCCTTGGGGGTGGTGTCGCAAAACGACAGGCTCGCTGTTTTCTGTTCAGGAACCTTAAGCTCGGGTTTCAGGATCTTACCATCCATGTTCTCACGCCAATGTCGGGACTGCGTTAGTTGTAACTCAGCGAAAACGCCGAAAATACAGGTCGTTATTGTTTATGGATATTGAACTTTAAGATAGCAAAGCAACGACAAAAAGCGAGAAAATCATGAGTTGACAATGTTTGACAAGTGAAAGTGGGCCAGCTTTTACGACAGGTCTCATGAGCCCAGGTCCAGCGGGGTCTTGCTGGCGCGGCCGGGAAGCTCCCGAACCAGCTTTGGAACCAGGAAGCCGGGCAGATTTTCCAGCATTTCGTTAACTATCCGGATGGCGTCGGTGTCACTCACGGAGAAGTGCCGGGCACCGGAGACGGGATCAAAGGCGTGCAGGTAATAGGGCATAACCCCCGCTTCGAACAGCGTCTCGCTCAAGGCTGAGAGTGTGGCGCTGCTATTGTTGACACCTCTGAGGATTACGCTCTGGTTCAGCAGGGTAACCCCGGCCTCGCTCAGACGTCGGAATGCCTGGCGGGTGGCCTGGTCTATTTCTGCCGGGTGATTCACGTGCACCACCAGGACCTTTTGCAGTCGGGTTCGGGACAGCCAGTCAATCAGGCTGTCGCATACCCGCTGTGGTATCACCACGGGCAGGCGGGAATGAATGCGTAACCGGCGAAGATGGGGGATGTCACCAAGCAGTTCGGCCCATTGCGAGAGCAGGCGGTCGTTCACTGCCAGTGGGTCACCACCACTGAAAATCACTTCGTTGATTTCCGGGCTGGCGGACAGGCTGTCGATGACCTGGCGTCGGTCTTCCGGCCCAAGACGGTGATCGCCGTAGGGAAAATGCCGACGAAAACAGTAGCGGCAATTGATAGCGCATTGTCCCGTGATCATGAGCAAGGCACGGCTGGTGTATTTGCGAATAAGGCCGGTGGTCTGGATGGCCGACGCCTCTTCCAGCGGGTCCGATACGAAATCGGGATGGACCTCCGCCTCCTGGGCGACAGGAAGTACTTGCCGCAGCAAGGGGTCATCCGGGTTGCCTGGCTCAATCCGTGCCAGGTAGGGCTCGGGCACCCGGATCGGAAACAGTCTGTGGCCGCAGGCGGCGCCTCTGTACCAGTCCTCCGGAGCGAGCCCCAGACGTTCCAGCAGTTGTTCCGGCGTCGTGACCGATTGGCTCAGTATCTGTTGCCAGTCCGGTGTGTTGCCTGGTTCAACCCGGACATCGGGTGGATGGCTGGCATCGCGGGCTTCTATACGGGCGGGGGTTCGCTGTATCATAGCGACCTTTGAAATTTTAACGACAGTCTGTCAGGTGGACATTTCATGGCTTCATATTCTACCAACGAATTTCGCAGCGGTCTCAAGGTTTTGCTGGATGGCGACCCTTGTATCATGCTCGAGAATGAATTCGTCAAGCCGGGCAAGGGCCAGGCATTCAACCGGGTCAAGCTGCGCAACCTCATGACCAACCGGGTGTGGGAACGTACCTTCAAATCCGGAGAGTCTCTGGAAGCGGCCGACGTTGTCGAGCAGGATATGGAATACCTGTATACCGATGGCGAGTTCTGGCACTTCATGCTGACTGATGGCTCATTCGAGCAGTACGCGGCTGATGCCAAGGCGGTTGGC
Organism: Marinobacter sp. LM1; assembly: GCF_042763285.1. NCBI lineage: Bacteria > Pseudomonadati > Pseudomonadota > Gammaproteobacteria > Pseudomonadales > Marinobacteraceae > Marinobacter > Marinobacter sp. LM1. The sequence continues at coordinate 3,056,169 of NZ_CP114373.1, read as the reverse complement.
GATACCGTCAAGTGGCTGAAAGAGCAGGACGTTTACACCGTGACTCTGTACAACGGCGCGCCGCTGACCGTGACCCCGCCGAACTTTGTCGAGCTGGAAGTGGTTGATACCGATCCGGGCATGAAAGGCGATACGGCTCAGGGCGGCTCCAAGCCCGCGACCCTGTCTACCGGTGCCGTTGTGAACGTGCCCCTGTTCATCACTATTGGTGAAGTGCTGAAGGTTGATACCCGCTCCGGTGAATACGTCAACCGTGTCAAAAGCAGCTGATCACCGATCATGACTGATGGCCCTGTCTGGCAGCCTGCTGCTACCCGGGCCGCTCTGGAAAGCCGCGCACAGCTTCTGGCCCACGTGCGCGGCTTTTTTTCTGAGCGGCAGGTGCTGGAAGTAGAAACACCGGTGCTGGGACGCCACGGTGTGACTGACGTCAATCTCGACGGCATTCCCGCTGCGGTTGACGCCGGCGGCGTTCAGGGGGGGTGGTTGCAGACCTCCCCTGAGTATCACATGAAGCGGCTTCTGGCCGCAGGTTCAGGATCAATATTCCAGGTTGCCCGGGTGTTTCGTAACGGTGAACGAGGAAAACGGCATAATCCGGAATTCTCCATGCTGGAGTGGTACCGCGTTGGCTTTGACGATCAACAGCTGATGCGGGAAGTAGCGGATCTGGTCTGTGGCTGGCTGGAGTGCTCGCCTCCGGTAACCCTCAGCTACCGTGAGGCGATGCAGTCCATTGCGGGCATCGACCCGATGACCATCACCGACCGGGACCTTGAACGCTACTGTGAACAGTGGCTGGAGCCGGAACAGCTGGCCGGCCTCGGCCGGGATGGCTGCCTGGATCTGGTGATGAGTTTCGTGGTGGAACCGGAATTGGGCCGAGAGCAACCGGTTTTCATTAACCGCTATCCCGCCTCTCAGGCTGCTCTGGCGCGCATTTCTGAGCATCAGGGCTATGAAGTGGCGCACCGGTTTGAGCTCTACATTAATGGTCTCGAGCTGTGTAACGGTTACTGGGAGTTGACGGATCCGGCCGATCAGCGAGCCCGTTTTGCCGCGGATAACCGGCTCCGGCGTGCCAGTGGCAAGCCGGAGATGGCAATAGACGATGCTTTTCTGGCGGCGCTGGATAACGGCTTGCCGGACTGCGCGGGTGTGGCTCTCGGCCTGGACCGGCTGCTGATGCTCAAGCTTGGCAGTACCGATATCCGGGACGTTCTCGCGTTTCCGATTGAGCGGGCCTGAGCCTTGCTATTCGACGTGTAGTTTTCCGAAGGCTTCGCCCAGCTGAACGGTCTTTTCGGCCACCTGATTCGGCTGCCATTTAACCGCACCCTTGGGCATCACCAGTACCACGGTTGAGCCCAGGCGGAAACGGCCCATTTCCTGACCTTTTTCAAACTTAACGGCATCGTCTCCGTGGTACTGCCATTGCATAACTTTGCCGGAATTGGGCGCTACCACGCCGGCCCAGGTGGTTTCCACGCTGCCCACAATCATCGCGCCGACCAGTACCATGGCCATGGGGCCCGCCTCGGTGTCGAACAGGCAAGCCACCCGTTCGTTTCGGGCGAACAGGTTCGGCACATTTTCGGCGGTTACCGGATTGACTGAGAACAGCTTCCCGGGTACGTAGACCATTTCTTTCAGGGTGCCAGCCATGGGCATGTGAATACGGTGGTAATCCTTGGGCGACAGGTAAATAGTGGCGAACTCGCCTTCCCGGAAGGGCTCGGCCCGTTCGTCATCGCCGCCGAGCAGTTCAGTGAGACTGAATGACTGTCCCTTGGCCTGGAATACGCGGTCTGTGCTGATCTGGCCAATCTGGCTGATGGCGCCGTCCACCGGGCTGGTGAGGGTTTCCGGTGCGGGGGCTATGGTGCGAGCGCCCGGCTTGAGTGCACGGGTAAAAAACGCGTTGAACGTGGGGTAGGCGGTAAAGTCTGGCTCAGCGGCCTCGCTCATGTTCACGCCATAGCGGCCGATAAACCATTTGATCACACGGTTTTTCAGGGCTGGAGTGCTCTCGCTGTCGGCCAGACGGCCTGCCAGGCGGGAAACCGCCAGCTGGGGTGTGACGTATTGGCTAAGAACAAACAGTTTATCAAGCATTCCGGGAGACTCTTGCGATCATAAAGCGCGGTAGTTTACCAAACCCGGCGCAGTGTATAGAAATTGTTTCACATCTTCGCTGTTACGGTTGATGCTTGCTATTATCAGATCACATTTTGGGTGTTCCCGGCTGAGCCAGCTTCGGGTAGTAACCGGCCCCGGCCGTTAACCAGACAAAAGGCGTGCATAGTCACCATGTTATTGATTATTGGAGCTGTGGTCGTTGTTGCGAGCGTTCTGGGAGGATACGTTCTGCACGGCGGCAATCTGGCAGTCTTGTGGCAGCCGACCGAGATTCTGATCATTGGTGGAGCGGCTGTCGGCTCGTTTGTAATTGCCAATCCGATGCATACGGTCAAAGAGGTGTTTCAGGGCTGTCTTCGTTTGCTCACCGGTTCCCCTTACAATAAATCCTATTACATGGACCTGCTCAGCCTGCTCTACGAGATCTTCGACAAATCCCGCAAGCAAGGTGTTATGGCTATCGAAGAGGATATCGATAATCCGGAGTCGAGCCAGATTTTCAGCCGTTACCCCGCGATCATGAAGTCCAAACACCTGTTGGATTTCATCACCGATTACCTGCGCATTATCAGTTCCGGCAACATGGCCCCTCATGAGCTCGAAGGCATGATGGAGAACGAGATTGACAGTCGCCAGCATGAGCTGGAAGAACCCGCCCACGCGGTAAACAAGATCGCCGATGCCTTGCCGGGCCTCGGCATCGTGGCGGCAGTACTGGGTATCGTGATCACCATGAACTTCCTGTCCGAGGGGCCGGAAAAGATAGGTTTGAGCGTGGCGGCGGCTCTGGTGGGTACTTTTCTGGGTATCTGGATGGGTTACGGCTTTGTGGGCCCAACGTCGATTGCGCTGGAGCATTCGGCCAAGTACGAACTGAAGGCCTACGAGTGTGTAAAGTCTGCCATCGTCGCCACCGTCTCTGGCCAGGCGCCGCAGATGGCGATCGAGTTCGGGCGCAAGGCGCTGCCGACAGACAAGCGGCCAGGCTTCCAGGAACTGAACGATCACGTCCGTTCGAAATAACGGTTCCCCCTGTTAACGCCCGGAGTTCGTTGTGGAAGAACAGCCGATCATCATCAAACGCAAGAAGAAGGTTGTCGGTGGACATCACGGCGGCTCCTGGAAAGTAGCGTTTGCCGATTTTGCGACCGCCATGATGGCGTTTTTTCTGGTGCTCTGGCTGACGGCGACGGCAACTCCAGAGCAGAAGCTGGCGGTGGAGGGCTACTTCAAGGATCCTGTGGGCTTTACTGAGGGTGGTTCACCGAATCCGGTTGATCTTGAGGGCAGTGCTTCGGTCATCGAGGAAGCTACCCAGGATCAGGAAGCCAGTACCATCCAGATTGAAGACGAGGTGGTGGATGAGCTCGCAGACACCCTGGAACAGCGTAGGATGCAGGAGCTGTTTCAGGAATTGCAGGAGCGGATTGAGCAGAACCAGACCCTGCAGGAGTTCAAGGATCAGTTGCTGATTGATATCACCGATGAGGGCCTGAGGATTCAGATTGTAGACCGGTCCGGTCGGCCCATGTTCGACAGTGGTCGTGCGGAGCTGAAGTACTACTCTCAGGACATTCTGTTTGAACTGGCCAAGACCCTGGGATCCGTCAACAACAAGCTCAGCATTACTGGCCATACCGATGCCACGCCGTTCAGTGGCCGGCCGGGTTACACCAACTGGGAGTTGTCGGCTGACCGTGCCAATACCGCGCGGCGGGCACTGGTTGCCGGTGGCGTCCGGCTGGAGCAGATCGCCCGGGTGGTGGGGTTAAGTGATTCTGTGCTGTTCGACAAGGACAACCCCACGGCGCCGGTGAATCGCCGCATTTCCATTATTGTCCTGAATAAAAAGACCGCCGACAGCATTGAGACCGGGGCCGGGCGTTCCGATCAGCCGCTGATTGATCTCACTCGGCCGACGGAGGAGCAGGAACAGCAGGCTCGGGAGCAGTTGGAAGACGGCGAGTGGTTCCAACCGAAAGAAGAGCCCGCTCCCGGCGAGCTCAATTGGTAGCTTTGATCCGGGGGCTCAGGTCAGTTTGAGCCCTCGTGCCTGCTGATCAGTCATATCCTGAAGGATTCGATGAAAGCTTTTCAGGCGTTCCGGTGAAATCTCGCCGGCCTCAGCGGCAGCATCCAGGGCACAGCCAGGATCTCCCATATGCCGGCAGTTGCGGAATTTACAGAGCCCGATCAGCGGCCGGATTTCCCGGAAGCCGTATTCCACTTCCTGCGGCGTCATGTGCCAGAGGCCGAACTCCCGGATACCCGGAGAATCGATCAAATCCCCCCCACCAGGCAGGTGGAACAGCTTGGCCGTGGTGGTGGTATGCACGCCTTTGCCGGTACTCTCCGAGACCGCGCCCACCCGGAGCAGTTCATCCGGTAACAGCGTCTGAATGATGGAAGACTTGCCAACGCCGGACTGGCCCACAAAGACACTGGTCTGGTTCCGAACCAAAGCCTCCACTTCCGGGGCGGGGGCGCCTGCGGTTTCTGCAGCTGAAGTGCGCGCCACCTCATAGCCCAGCGCCTGATATCTGGCCAGCAGGGCTTCGATCTGATCCCGGTTGTCGTCGTTAATCAGATCTGTCTTGTTCAGGAGGATTACCGCCGGAATGTCAGAGCTTTCAGACGCCACCAGATAACGATCGATCAGGTTGTCGTGGGGCTCGGGCTCGGGGGCAATTACCAGAATGATATGGTCGATATTGGCGGCCACCGGTTTTAGTGCGCCAAAGTTGTCCGGGCGCTGCAGCAGGTTTTCCCGTTCACAGCGGGCAACAATCACGCCGGTTTTGCTTTTGCCCGGTCGCCAGACCACCCGGTCTCCGGTCACCAGGCTGTCAATGTTGGCTCTGACGAAACAGCGGAACACCTGCCCGGATTCCGGGCCTTCAAGCGCCTCGATATCCAGTTGCTGGCCGTAGTGTGCAATCACCAGTCCATTCTGCTCAGGGCCAAGCTCACCGGCGGCGGCTTGTTCTTCCACCGCTTTTTCCTTGCGTGCAGCTCTCACCGTCCGTTCTTTCTGGATCTTTTCGATGCGCCATTGCTGGCGTTTGTTCAATCGTCGTTTTGCCATCTGCGTTCAATCGGTTAACCGGCGTTTGGGTATCACATCATACGTGAATCGTGGACAATACACAGAACTTCATCCACCCGACAAAACGGCATAGGTAACAGCGAGATGAGTAACGGCGACCGCCTGATCTGGATTGACCTGGAAATGACCGGTCTGGATCCCGAGCAAGAACGCATTATCGAGATGGCCAGCATCATCACCGACTCCCAGCTGAATATCGTGGCAGAGGGGCCGGTGATTGCCATTCACCAACCCGACAGCCTGCTGGAGCAGATGGATGAATGGTGCACCCGCACCCATGGTGCCAGTGGTCTGACCCAACGGGTCAAAGAGAGTACCATCAGCGAGGCAGAGGCCGAGCAGAAAACCCTGGATTTTCTGGGCAAACATCTGGAACCCGGAACATCCCCGCTCTGCGGTAACAGTATCGGTCAGGACCGGCGGTTTCTGGTGAAGTACATGCCCAAACTGGAAGCCTTCTTCCACTACCGCAATCTGGATGTTTCAACGGTGAAGGAGCTGGCCCGTCGCTGGCGACCGGACGTGCTGGAAGGAGTGAAGAAGCAGGGCAGACATCTGGCCCTGGATGATATTCGCGATTCCATCAATGAACTGCGCCACTACCGGGATCATTTCTTCAAGCTATAATCCGTGCTGTTTCAGGGCCCAGGCCACATGCTCCCGTACCAGTTCCGACGGGTGCTCGGCCCGGGCCTTGAGGGCCTCCACCACCGAAATGGTGCTGGGGGCGTTGCCCAGTCCCACCGCCAGATTCCTGAGCCAGTTTTCATAGCCGGTGCGCCGTATTGCTGACCCTTCCGTGCGCTTCAGAAACTCCTGCTCGGTCCACAGGAACAGCTCCGCCAGGGATGAATTGTCCAGACCATGCCTCGGTTTGAAGTCTTCCTCGTCGGTGGGCTTTTTGAACTTGTTCCAGGGGCAGACCAGCTGACAATCGTCGCAGCCGAATACCCGGTTGCCCATTTGTGAACGCAGCTCCTCCGGGATCGGTCCTTTCAGTTCAATAGTGAGATAGCTGATGCAGCGCCGGGCATCCAGTAAGTGAGGGCCTACAAAGGCGTCGGTCGGGCATACGTCCAGGCAGGCAGCGCAAGAGCCGCAGTGTTGGCTGTCGAACGGTGCATCCAGGGGCAGAGGGGCATTGGTGAAGATTTCACCCAGAAAAAAGAACGAACCGGCTTTGGGGTGAATCAGCATGTTGTTTTTGCCAATCCAACCCAGTCCGGCCCGTTGCGCCAGCCCGCGTTCAAGTACCGGCGCGCTGTCGACAAATGCCCGGTAGTCATAGCCGCTGACAGCCTCGTCAATCCATTTTGCCAGCGTGGCCAGGCGTTTGCGCATCAGTTTGTGGTAGTCGCGCCCCAGGGCGTAGCGAGTAACGTAGGCCCGTTCCCGGTCAGTAAGCACTTGTTTCGGGTTGTCAGGTGCTGGCAGGTAATCCAGTCGGACGGAAATGACCCGGGTGGTCCCGGGTACCAGCGAGTCGGGTGTATAGCGTTTGTCGCCATGGTCGGCCATGTAGGCCATCTGGCCGTGGTAACCTGCTGCCAGCCAGCGCTGCAGGCGTTCAGCGTGAGGCCCCGTCTCCGCCTGGGTAATTCCGGCATCGGAAAAGCCCAGCTTCCGTGCCCATTGACGGATCTGTTCGGGTAGTTCCGACAGTTCGGTTCGCGGCGTTTTGGCGGCTGAGTGTTCTGAAGTAAAGGCCATAGTGGACTGCTGGCAGGTGTGGCCCTGCGAAGATTTAATTTGATTAAGTTATGACCTTTTTTCCTGTTTTGCTATGCTTTACAGGTATCTGGCCAATTTTCTTAAACCGGTTTCTTTATCTGGGAGTTCCCGGCAAATGCCCTCTGTTTCCGAGCACAGTCTACCAGAAGCGCTCTATTCCGCCGACTCGGTGCGGGCGATGGATCGTTATCTGATTGATCAGCAGGGCGTTAACGGCTTCGAGTTAATGCAAACGGCAGCGAGATCGGCGTTTCGTCATCTGGTGGCATTCTGGCCGGGAGCGCAGCCTGTGCTGGTTTTATGTGGCGCTGGTAACAACGGCGGCGATGGCTACCTGGTGGCGGCCAACGCTCAGCGTCATGGTATTGAGGCGGTGTGTGTTGCCGTGGCACCTGTTGAAAAGCTCCAGGGCGACGCCCGGTCTGCGTACCAGAAAGCCCGGAATGATGGTGTCGAGATACTGGAAGGGAGCTCCCTGTCCGATGCCGATCTGCAAGCACGGATAGATAGTGCTGCGGTGGTGGTGGATGCGATGCTCGGTACCGGCGTAGCCGGCGCGCCCAGGGAGCCCTTTGCCGGTATTATTCGCCAACTGAATCAATCCGGAAAGCCGGTGTTGGCAGTGGATTTGCCGTCCGGTCTCAACGCGACAACCGGTGCCGCCGAAGGGGATGTCGTCCAGGCCGATATTACGGTGACCTTCATCGGTGCCAAGACTGGCCTTTTCACCGGCGCAGGTGTGGGTGTCTGTGGTCAGGTAATGTTTGAAGCACTGGGGGCCATGCATGCCGGTCAGCAGAGCGGCGAAACGCCCTTGGCCGAGCTTTATCCCTGGGCGCGATGCAAGGCCTGGTTGCCTGAGCGTCCCGCCAACGCCCACAAGGGGCTGTTTGGCCACGTCCTGGTGGTGGCAGGCGATCACGGTTTTGGCGGCGCGGGCATCATGGCCGCAGAGGCGGCCTCCAGGGCCGGAGCCGGCTTGGTGTCATTGGCTACCCGGCCGGAATACGTCACCGCTGCACTGGCTCGTTGCCCGTCGTTGATGGTCAGGGGGGTAACCCACGGGTCTGATTTGCCGGGTCTGCTGGAGAAAGCCGATGTGGTGGTTTGTGGGCCGGGTATTGGCCAGTCCGCCTGGGGTCAGCAAATGCTGCAACAGGTTGTTGCCAGCGGCAAGCCAAGAGTGTTGGACGCAGATGCCCTCAACATCATGGCTGGCCGCGCACCGGCGCCGGCAGACAACCATGTGTTGACGCCTCATCCGGGAGAGGCTGCGAGGTTGCTGGGCTGTAGTGTCCAGGAAGTCGAGGCCGACCGTGTGGGAGCCGCAACACGCATACAGAAGCAGTGGCAGGGCATTGCACTGCTCAAAGGTGCTGGTACGGTTGTCGCCACTGGTAACGGAGTGCCCGGCATAATCCCGGGTGGTAATCCCGGGATGGCGACCGGCGGCATGGGCGATGTCCTGTCCGGCATCCTGGGGGCGTTTCTCGGGCAGATTCCGTCCGCCCGCCAGGCAGTGATGGCGTCGGCGGCATTGCATCTGGCAGCCGCTGACAAGGCCGGGCAGAATAAGGGCTATATGGGGCTGCTCCCGGCCGATGTGATCGAGGCCATGCCACAGGTGCTGGTAAGGTCGGAGCGGCCTGAATGTTTTAATGACCGGGGGAATTGATGAGTATTTTTGGTAATGAACGCCGGTTGTTTCTGCAAGACGAGGCCGAGACTGAAAAACTTGGTGGTGAGTTGGCCCGATTGGCCAGTCATGCCCGTGAAGGCCTCACCGTTTTTCTCGACGGCGAATTGGGGATGGGCAAAACGACCCTGAGCCGCGGTGTGATGAGAGGGCTTGGCCACGAGTGTGCCGTAAAAAGCCCGACCTACACACTGGTAGAACCCTACGAACACCTGGAACCACCGGTGTACCATTTTGATCTGTACCGCCTGGGTGACCCCGAGGAACTGGAATACATGGGAATCCGGGATTATTTTGCCAGCCAGAGTATCCGGATTATTGAGTGGCCGGAGCGTGGTCAGGGAGTCTTGCCTGATCCGGATCTGGAAATCCATCTTGAACGGGAAGGTCAGGGGCGCTCTGTGGTATTGCGCGCCCGTTCGGAGCTTGGGGCTTCCTTGCTTAATGAAATAGAACTGATAGGGCCGGATTCATGAAAATCTTGGTGATTATGGCGCTGTTGCTTTCAGCCAGTACAGTTTTGGCCGGTACCCGGGTCGAGGGGGTGCGTTTATGGCCGGCTCCGGATCATACCCGCCTGGTGCTGGACACTGCCGGTCTGGTTGAGCACAACGTATTCTCTCTGAGTGGACCGTCCCGGCTGGTTATTGATCTGAAGGATGCTGCCCTGAGCACGGATTTCAGCAAGGTCGACCTCTCCGGCAGCCCCATTCAGCGTATTCGCAGCGCGCCAAGGAATGGTAACGATTTGCGGGTGGTACTGGACCTGAAAAGTGATATCAAGCCTCGCAGCTTTGTGCTGGAGCCGAATCAGCAGTATGGCCATCGTCTGGTGGTCGATCTTATTGATGAACAGGGCAGCCGTCTCGATCGGGCGACGAGCCCGACGGTGACCCAGGATTCTGCCGGTAAGCGTGACATTATCGTGGTTATCGACGCCGGTCATGGCGGCGAAGATTCGGGCGCAATAGGGCCCCGGGGGACCCGGGAAAAAGATGTCGCACTGAGAATGGCAAAGCGTCTGGCCGACCTGATCAACCAGCAGAAAGGATTCACGGCCAAGCTTACTCGGACAGGTGATTATTACGTGGGCCTGCGGAACCGAACCTTGCTGGCCCGCAAGTACAATGCCGATCTGTTCGTGTCGGTGCACGCTGATGCCTTCAGAACGCCGCAGCCACGGGGAGCATCCGTCTTCGCGCTGTCTCAGCGCGGTGCTACCAGTGAAACGGCGCGATGGCTCGCCCAGAGTGAGAACCGTTCGGATTTGATCGGTGGTGCCGGTGGGGTTTCCCTTGATGGCCGTGATGACATGCTGGCCGGGGTATTGCTGGATCTCTCCATGACCGCAAGTATCAACGCCAGTCTGGGGGTTGGAGATTCCGTGCTGGGCCGGTTGGGCCGTGTGGCCAAGCTTCACAAACAGGGGGTGGAGCAGGCGGCATTTGTGGTTTTGAAGTCGCCGGACATCCCCTCGATTCTGGTGGAGGCCGGTTTCATCTCGAATCCGACCGAAGAGAAGAATCTTGCGTCCGAGTGGTACCGCAACAAGCTGGCCAACGCCATTTTCGATGGCATCGAGCAGTATTTTCGCCGGACACCACCGCCCGGCACGTTGCTGGCCTGGGAAAAACAGCAGAATCGGGGCGGCACCGACGTCAGCCAGTACCGGATACAGCGGGGGGATACCCTCTCGGCGGTGGCCCGGGAAAACCAGACCACCGTCAGTGAGCTGATGCGCTTTAACGGGATGAACGATGATCGTGTTATGGTAGGGCAAACCATTCGCATCCCCTCATCCTGATCAAGAGGTAGTCCCCGGATATGCCCCACATCCAGTTACTGTCACCCCGGCTTGCCAACCAGATTGCTGCCGGGGAGGTGGTAGAGCGTCCTGCATCGGTTGTCAAAGAGCTGGTTGAAAATGCCCTGGATGCCGGGGCCGCACGTGTCGATGTGGAAATCGAGCAGGGCGGGGCAAAACTGATCCGGGTACGTGATGACGGCTCTGGTATCGAAGAAGCCGACCTGCCCCTGGCCCTGAGCCGGCATGCCACCAGCAAGATCCTGACCCTTGACGATCTTGAGGCGGTGGCGTCTCTGGGGTTCCGGGGCGAGGCACTGGCCAGTATCAGCTCTGTCTCCCGTCTGACCCTCACCTCCCGGACCGAGCTGCAGGAAGCGGCGGCCCGTGTGGAAGTGGAAGGCCGCGATATGGATGCGCGCATCTCGCCGGCTGCCCACCCTGTGGGCACCACCGTTGAAGTGAGGGATCTGTTCTTCAATACCCCCGCCCGCCGCAAGTTCCTGCGTACGGAAAAAACCGAATTCAATCACGTTGAAGAGTGTGTCCGCCGTCAGGCCCTGAGCCGGTTTGATACCGGATTTACCCTGCGCCATAACCAGCGAGTGGTGCAGAGCCTGCGCCCGGCCGAGACGGATCTGGACAAGGAGCGCCGGATTGGTTCGCTATGTGGCCAGCAGTTTATCGACAATGCGGTGGTGATCGATGCCGAGGCCACCGGGTTGCGCCTTTGGGGTTGGGTGGCGCTGCCAACCTTTTCCCGCAGTCAGGCAGATCTGCAGTACTTTTTTGTGAATGGCCGGGTGATCCGGGACAAACTGGTCGCCCATGCAGTTCGCCAGGCCTACCGGGACGTTCTGTACAACAACCGTCACCCGGCGTTTGTGCTGTACCTGGAAGTAGACCCGGCCACGGTGGATGTAAACGTTCACCCAACCAAGCATGAGGTTCGGTTCCGCGACGGCCGGCTGGTTCACGATTTTATTTTCCGGACTCTGCATCGAGCCCTGGCGGATGTACGCCCGGACGATCATCTCCGTGGGGCGGCGGCCCAATCCTTTGGTCGTGAGTCTGCGGTTGTTGAACCCGAGCATTCGGCTGGCGGTTTCAGTGCCCCGGGTACATCGGGACCCTGGCCCACACAGTCACGCACTGAGGCTTATCCGTCGTCGCCCGGGCAGTCACCCCAGCAGGAGTGGCGGGCCAGTGATCAGATGGCGTTTTACCAGTCGTTGAATGAGGGTGGCGGTGTTTCAACACCCGTTGCCCGGGCAGAAATGCCAGCGGCGTCAGCTTCGGTTACGCCGCCCAGGGATGATGCGGAAGAGCCGCCACTGGGTTATGCGATTGCCCAGCTGCACGGAATCTACATTCTGGCCCAGAGCCGTGCCGGCCTGATCGTGGTGGATATGCATGCCGCCCATGAGCGTATTACTTATGAGCGCATGAAGCGGGCCCTGGTCGAACAGGATCTTAAGAGCCAGCCTTTGCTGGTGCCCCTGTCACTGGCAGTGAGCCAGAAAGAGGCGGCGCTTGCGGAGAGCCATGGTGAAGAGCTGCAGCACCTTGGTCTGCAGATTGAGCGTATCGGGCCAGAGACGTTGGCAGTGCGGCAGATCCCGGCATTGCTCCGAGGGGCAGACACTGAGCAGCTGGTGCGCGATGTGCTGGCAGATCTGATTGAGCACGGCCAGAGTGATCGCGTTGAAGCGGTCACCCATGAATTGCTCGGCACCATGGCCTGCCATGGGGCGGTGCGGGCAAACCGGCAGCTCACGATTCCAGAAATGAATTCGTTGCTTCGCGATATGGAAGCAACGGAGCGCAGCGGACAGTGCAACCATGGCCGGCCCACCTGGACCCTGGTCACCCTGTCTGAACTGGACAAGCTGTTTTTACGGGGGCGCTAAGCGGTGATTCCCGATAACCGCTCCCAGCAGGGTTCATTGCCGCCAACGATCTTTCTGATGGGGCCGACTGCGTCTGGCAAGACCGATCTTGCCATTGAGCTCTGCCGTGAGTTGCCCTGTGAGATCATCAGTGTGGATTCCGCGATGGTTTATCGTGGCATGGATATTGGCACCGCTAAACCTTCACCTGAAGAGCTCGCCCTGGCACCACATCGATTGATCGATATCTGTGATCCGGCGGAGACCTATTCCGCGGCGGATTTTCGCCGCGATGGGTTGGCGGCCATGAGCGAGATATCTGGCCGTGGCCGGATCCCGTTGCTGGTGGGCGGCACCATGATGTACTTCAAGGCATTACTGCATGGCATGTCTAATCTGCCGTCGGCAAGTCCGGAGCTGCGGGCAGAGATCGAGCGGGAAGCCGAATGCGATGGCTGGGACACGCTGCATCAGGAATTGGCAGACAAAGATCCGGAGGCCGCTCGCCTGATTCATCCCAATAATCGTCAGCGCCTGATGCGGGCCATTGAAGTGATTCGGCTCACAAATAAGCCGATCTCCTCGTTCTGGAAGTCAGAATCGGGAACTTCCGGGCAACAGCGGCAGTCTGGTATTGAGGATTACACGTATTTTACCAGCTGGCAGGCAGACGAAAGCGCTGGCCTGCCGTATACTGTTTTTCAGTTTGCCCTGGCGCCTGCCGAGCGCTCTGTGCTGCATTCGCGGATACAGAAACGGTTTCTGGCAATGCTGGAAGCAGGCTTCCTTGATGAAGTCCGTGCCTTGATGGCGCGAGGTGATCTCAGCCCCGATCTTCCCTCGATGCGTTGCGTGGGTTATCGACAGGCCTGGGATTACCTGTCAGGCAACGAGGATTACGACAGCTTTGTTGCCAAGGGCGTTGCCGCCACCCGTCAGTTGGCGAAACGGCAGCTTACCTGGTTGCGAAAATGGCGAGATGTGCACTGGCTGGACTCCGCCGACCCGCAAGTGGTGCTGGATACCTTGAAAAAATCCGGGCTTCACACCACATTTAACGTTGAATAATGACGATCTGCATTTACTTATAAACAGGAGAAAACACATGTCAAAAGGGCACTCTTTACAAGACCCTTACCTCAATGCCTTGCGCAAGGAACGCATTCCGGTTTCCATCTTTCTGGTCAATGGTATCAAGCTTCAGGGCCAGATTGAGTCTTTTGACCAGTTCGTGATTCTTCTCAAGAACACGGTGAGCCAGATGGTTTACAAGCACGCTATTTCCACTGTGGTTCCTGCTCGTAACGTCCGGCTACCGCAGCAGAACCCGGCAGGTGAAGGTGAGTCTGAAGACTGATAACGCCTGCTTTTCCCGCTTTCACACCCGCGCTCCAGGACAGCCTATGTGCTTGAATGGTCGCGGGTGTTTGTGTTTATGGAGTTGATGAAACTTGTTTGAGCGTCCAGATGTCGGAGAACGGGCGGTTCTCGTTCACATTGATTTTACCGCCCACGACGATACCGAAGATCCGGAAGAGTTCCGGGAACTGGTGACATCCGCCGGCGTAGAGCCGGTTGCTACTGTAACTGGCACCCGGAAGCAGCCCAGCCCGCGTTTTTTTGTGGGAGAGGGCAAGCTTGAGGAAATCCGGGATGCGGTGGCCGCCTCCGAAGCGGATGTGGTGCTGTTCAATCATGCCCTGAGCCCGAGCCAGGAACGTAATATTGAGCGCGAGCTCAAGTGCCGGGTGCTTGATCGCACCGGCGTGATCCTGGATATCTTTGCGCAGCGGGCCCGCACCCACGAGGGCAAGCTGCAGGTGGAACTGGCGCAGCTGGAGCATATGTCTACCCGGCTGGTACGGGGCTGGACTCACCTCGAACGCCAGAAGGGTGGTATCGGTTTGCGGGGGCCGGGTGAAACCCAGCTCGAAACCGACCGCCGGCTGTTGCGCGAACGCATCAAATCCATTCACCGGCGTCTGGAAAAGGTCCGCAAGCAACGGGATCAGGGCCGTCGCGCCCGCAAGCGTGCCGACATACCTACGTTGTCACTGGTGGGTTATACCAACGCCGGCAAGTCCACGCTGTTCAACCGAATTACCACGTCCAGCGTATATGCAGCAGACCAGTTGTTTGCGACCCTGGATCCGACCCTGCGCCGGCTGGAACTTCCCGACATCGGGCCGGTCGTAGTGGCCGACACAGTGGGCTTCATCCGCCATTTGCCGCACAAGCTGGTGGAGGCATTCCGGGCGACGCTGGAAGAAACCACCCAGGCCACGTTGCTGTTGCACGTGATCGACTGTCACGACAGCCGTCGGGATGAAAACATCGAACAGGTGGAAAACGTTCTGGCAGAAATCGGAGCCGATGAGATTCCGATGCTGCAGGTGTTCAACAAGATCGATCTGCTTGATGGTTTCGAGCCCCGGATTGATCGCAACGAAGAAGGTTTGCCGGTGCGAGCCTGGGTTTCAGCCGTAACGGGAGAGGGGCTGCCGCTGCTGTTCGACGCGATTGTTGAGCGTCTTGCAGAGGATGTGGTGCACCACTTTGTGCGTCTTGGCCCTGCCGATGGCAAGCTTAGAGCGCTTCTGCACGAAGCGGGTTCGGTACTGAGTGAAGAGCATTGCGACAACGGCGATCAGGTGCTGGAAGTCCGGCTGCAGAACCGGGACTGGCTGCAGCTTTTGAGCCGTGCCGGTGTACGTGAGGACGTGATCCGGTTGGAAAGCCGGCCGGTCTGAATGGCCCCTGCTATTGCCGGGGCCTTGATAAATCCCTAGTATTTGCAGCCATTCGATTAAACACGAACGGAGAGAACTATGGCCTGGAATGAACCGGGTGGAAACCGTAACGACAACGATCCCTGGGGAACCGGTGGTGGTCGTCGCGGCAATGATCAGGGGCCACCAGACCTCGATGAAGCGCTGAAGAAAGGGCTCGACAAGCTGAATCGCATGCTTGGCGGCAAAGGCGGCAACTCTGGCGGTGGCAGCAGCTCCGGCGGCAGCGCAGGTGGATTTGGTGCCATTCTGGCCATTGCGGCCATTCTGGTGGTGGGTTATGTCATCTATCAGTCGTTCTATACCGTGGACGAACAGGAGCGGGCGGTGGTGCTGCGCTTCGGTGAGTATAACCGTACCGAAAACCCGGGCCTGCGGTTCAAGGTGCCCTTGATTGATACCGTCAACAAGGTTCGCGTTACCAGCATCCGTACTGCCGAGTCTTCCGGCCAGATGCTGACCCAGGATGAAAACCTGGTGACCGTCGATCTTCAGGTCCAGTATCGCGTGGGTGATGCCCAGGCGTATGTGCTCAATGTCCGTGACTCCAACCAGGCCCTTGCATTTGCCACCGACAGCGCCCTGCGCCATGAAGTCGGTAGCTCGTCCCTGGATGACGTGCTGACCGAAGGTCGTGCGGAACTTGCGGTGCGGGTTGAGCAGCGCCTGCAGAGCTTCCTGAGAGAGTATGGCACCGGCCTTGAAATTGTCCGGGTCAACGTTGAAAGCACTCAGCCGCCGGCTCCGGTGCAGGATGCGTTCCGCGAGGTTCAGCGTGCTCGCGAGGATGAGCAGCGCCTGAAGGAAGAGGCCGAAACCTACCGTAACAAGATTGTTCCCGAGGCCCGAGGTCAGGCACAGCGCATGATCGAGGAAGCCAACGCGTACAAGCAGGAAGTGATCGAGCGGGCGCGCGGTGAAACTGCACGCTTCAATCAGTTGCTGGCCGTGTACGAGCAGGCCCCGGTGGTTACCCGTGAGCGCATGTACATCCAGGCTCTGGAGCAGGTGCTGGGTAACAGCAGCAAAATCTTTGTCGATACCGAGAGCAGCGGCAACATGATGTATCTGCCCCTGGATCGTCTGACACAGGGTTCCCTGTCGTCATCTGGCAGCCGGATGTCCGGTAGCAGTGGCCAGCAGGTGGATATCCAGACCCTGACCGACCAGGTGCTGCAGGAGCTGCGCACCCGCCAGGATACCAATACCCGGAGGAGCAGATAAGTTATGGGACCTAAAGGTGTAGTGGGCCTTGCAGGCGCCCTCATTGTTGTCCTGCTCGTGCTGTCCAGTGTGTACATCATCCCGGAGACCCATCGGGGCGTGAAACTTCGCTTCGGGGAGCTGGTAGAGACCAATATCCAGGCTGGCCTGCATTTCAAGGTGCCGGTCATCGATCAGATCCGGGAATTCGATATCCGGGTGCTGACCATGGATCTGCCATCCCGTCAGTACCTGACGGTTGAGAAGAAGCCGCTGGATGTGGATTCCTATGTGGCCTGGAAAATCCGTGATGTGGACCAGTTCTATCGTTCCACCGGCGGTGACGAATTCCGTGCCCAGACGCTGATCCTGTCCCGCGTGGACAACGGTCTTCGTGATGAGTTCGGTGTACGCACCATGCACGAAGTGGTGTCCGGTCAGCGTGATGAGCTGATGCACACTCTGCGTGATCGTGTGAACGAGACGTCCGTCAAGGAGTTCGGTATCGAGGTGCTTGATATTCGTGTCAAGGCGATCGAGTTGCCGGGTCAGGTGAGCGAGAACGTCTACCGTCGGATGGCGACTGAACGCCAGAAGCTGGCCCAGGAATTCCGTTCCCGCGGTCAGGAGTTGGCCGAGGGTATCCGTGCTGATGCCGATCGTCAGCAAACGGTGATTCTGGCGAACGCCTTTGCCGAAGCCGAGACCACCCGTGGTGAAGGTGATGGTGAAGCCGCCACCATTTACGCCGAGGCTTATGGTGCCAACGAAGAGTTCTACAGCTTCTACCGCAGCCTGCAGGCGTACCAGAACACCTTCTCCAGCAAGGATGACATCATGGTGATTGATTCCGACAGTGACTTCATGAAGTTCCTGAAGAATCCGGCCGGCGCTAACTGAGCCGGCTGACACCAGCTAAACCGGAATCTGCGGGGAAATTTTGCTGAACCCCGGGATTCCGGTTTTTTTGTGTCTGCCAACCGTGTAAAATTCTGGCGGTTTTGTGTCGGGTTTTCCGAGCCCGAGCGCCTAAATCCTGAGTTACCCCCTGGCTCCATGGCCAGCGAGGGAAAAACGGACAACAGAATCTCATGACTGTATCTGATCGCTGGTTACTGCCTGACGGGGTAGAGGACATTCTGCCGCCGCTGGCCGGGCGGATCGAGTCCCTGCGCCGGGATGTTATGGATACCTGCCAGCGCTGGGGCTACCAGCTGGTTATTCCTCCGCTGATTGAATATCTCGAATCCCTCTTTACCGGTACAGGCCACGACCTGGAACTGCAGACGTTCAAACTGACCGATCAGCTGACTGGTCGGATGATGGGCGTTCGCGCCGACATGACGCCCCAGGCTGCCCGCATAGACGCGCATACCCTGGGCCAGGATGGCATTACCCGGTTGTGTTATGCCGGCCATGTGCTGCATACCCGGCCGCGCCATATGCTGACCGGGCGCACACCGATTCAGGCCGGTTGCGAGCTGTTTGGTAGTGGCTCCGAAGCGGCCGATATGGAAGTGATCAGCCTGATGCTGGAAACCTTGCGGGTGGCCGGTTTGCCCAGGCTGCATCTGGACCTGGCTCACGTTTCAATCTATGAAAGCCTGGTCTCCGACGCCGGATTTGATCGTGATACCGAAGCGGCGGTATTTGATGCCATGGCACGCAAGTCCGTACCCGAGCTGGATCGCCTGCTGGGGGATTGTGTGCCGGGCTCTGCTGGTTGCCGGTTGCGCCAGCTGGCCAGGGTCAGCGGTGGGGTGGAATCTCTGGCCGATGCCCGGGAAATCCTCAGTGGCGCTTCTGGCGCCATCGATGCGGCGCTTGATCAGCTTGCCCGCGTCGCGGACATGCTCAACCGGGATTTTCCGGAAGTCAGTCTGGGCTTCGATTTTTGTGAATTGCGCGGATACAACTATCACACCGGTCTGGTGTTTGCGGCCTACGTGCCGGGCCATGGCGATGCCGTGGCGAAAGGTGGCCGATATGATGCTATTGGCAGTGACTTTGGTCGCGCGCGGCCTGCCACCGGGTTCAGCCTGGATATCCGTGCACTGGTGTCGCTGGGCGAACGCCCGTTCCGTAAAGCCGGGGCCATATGGGCGCCAGCGGACAACGACGCCGCGCTGGAAGGCGTGATTTCCGGCCTGAGAATGACTGAAACGGTGATCCGGGCATTGCCGGATGATCGTGAGACGGATCCTTCGGAGCGGGGGTGTGACCGTCAACTGGTGAATCGTGATGGCCAATGGGTGGTAGAAACCATCGCCTGAGCCGTTTTTGTTTAATTTCCGGGGTAAATCTTCAGGGCGTGTGCTTCTGGCCCGTCTGAATTGAGAGAGAATCATGGGTAAAAACGTAGTTGTGCTGGGCACCCAGTGGGGTGATGAAGGCAAGGGCAAGATTGTTGACCTTCTGACAGACAAGGTGGCTGCCGTTGTCCGCTTTCAGGGCGGGCATAATGCCGGTCACACACTGGTGATCGAAGGTAAGAAGACGGCTCTGCACCTGATTCCGTCCGGCATACTGCGGCAGGATGTCCAGTGCTTCATCGGTAACGGTGTGGTGCTGTCGCCGGAAGCCCTGCTGAAAGAAGTGCGGGAGCTGGAGGCTAACGGTGTTGCCGTTCGTGACCGCCTGAAAATCAGCCTGGCTTGCCCGATCATCCTGCGCACCCACGTGCGTATTGATCAGGCCCGCGAACGTGCCCGTGGCAATGACAAGATTGGTACCACCGGCCGGGGAATTGGCCCTGCGTATGAGGATAAGGTTTCCCGCCGGGGTGTTCGGCTGGGTGACCTGTGCAACCCCGCCGATTTCGAGATCAAGCTGCGGGAAATCATGTCGTACCACAACTTCGTTCTCACCGAGTACTTCAAGGAAGAGGCCGAGGATATCGATGCGGCCCTGGAAGAACTCAGACAGATGGGCGAGGAAATCCTGCCCATGGCCGCAGACGTAACCGATATTTTGCACGACTACCGCAAGCGCGGAGAGCACATCCTGTTCGAAGGCGCTCAGGGCTCGTTGCTGGATATCGACCTGGGTACCTATCCGTACGTGACGTCCTCCAATACCACCGCTGGCGGCACCGCTACAGGCTCCGGTTTTGGTCCGCTGTATCTGGACTATGTGCTGGGTATCACCAAGGCCTACACGACCCGGGTAGGTTCCGGCCCGTTCCCGACCGAACTGTTTGACGACATGGGCAAGCACCTCGCCGTCAAGGGCAACGAAGTGGGCACCACCACAGGTCGTTCCCGCCGTTGTGGCTGGTTTGATGCGGTCGCTCTGCGCCATGCTATCCAGATCAACAGTGTGTCCGGTATCTGCCTGACTAAGCTGGACGTTCTGGACGGTCTGGAAACGGTGAAGGTGTGTATTGGCTACAAGACTCCGAACGGCGAAATCACCCGTCCCCCCATCGGCTGCGACAGCTACAGTGATATCGAGCCGGTGTATGAGGAGCTGCCGGGCTGGAGCGAGAGCACGGTTGGCCTGACCAGCGTGGATCAGCTGCCGGAGAATGCCAAGGCCTATATCCGCTTCCTGGAAGAGCAGATCGAGGCGCCGATTGATATTATTTCCACCGGTCCGGATCGTGTGGAAACCATTACTCTGCGGCATCCGTTCGGAGAGTAATTTCAGAAGCTAATAAAAACCGCCTGTGGTGGATGCCCCAGGCGGTTTTTTTGTGCCGGTTTTCCGGTGCAGGGGGTCAGGGCTTTTCCGCGATCAGTGTCGCCCGCTTGGGGCCCGGGTAGCCCTCAATGGTTTTCGAGGGATTGTCTGGGTCCAGAAAGTCCGCCAGCGAATTGAAACGCATCCAGTCGGTCTGGCGCTGCTCATCGGTGGTGGTCTCACTGACGTCTACCACCCGGGCGTTGCGGAACCCGGTTCTGTCCAGCCACCGGAGCAGGGTCGGGCAGCTCGGCAAGAACCAGACGTTGCGCATCTGGCCGTAACGGTCTTCGGGCATCAGGCTGTAGCCCTCCGGGCCGTCTACAACCAGGGTTTCCAGCACCAGTTCGCCGCCGCGACGCAGCGTGCCCTTGAGTTCCAGCAGATGATCCAGCGGTGAACGACGATGATACAGCACGCCCATGGAGAAGGTGGTGTCAAAGCATTCCATGTCGGCCGGGAGGTCTTCCATGCGCACCGGGAGCAGATCGACCGGAGCCTGGCCCAGATACCCTTTGACCGCCAGGAACTGGAACATGAACAACAGCCCCGGGTCGATGCCGATCACCTGCCTGGCCCCCGCTCCAGCCATGCGCCAGCAATGGTAGCCGGAGCCGCAGCCCACATCCAGAATGGTACGCCCCGCCAGATCCGCCAGATGCGGTGCTACCCGGTCCCATTTCCAGTCTGAGCGCCATTCGGTGTCAATGTAGGTGCCGAAGAAATCGAACGGGCCCTTACGCCAGGGCATCAGTCCCCGTAATCCGTTCTCAAGGCGGGTCATGGCGTCTGGATCCAGGCCGCCGGGGCTGGTCAACGTGATTGCAGACTGATTCAGGTCGACCCTGGCATCGGCAACGTCTGGCAAGGACTGCAGTGCGTTGTGCCAGCGTGCCATATCGCCGTGGGGGTTGTCCTCAAACCGTCGAGTGAGTTGTTCTTTCAGGGCTGTGGTCCACCGGGTGTTACCGGTTTCGTTCAGGTAGGAAAGAACGGGATCAAAGTGCTTGTGCCAGTCAAACAGTGCCATGGAGTGTCTTTCGGTGGATAAGTCAGGAATTCTTGATGGCCAGCATCGAGACAAAATTGAAGCACTGGTACCACACCAGTACCTGGTCAAAGCCGGCGCGCTGCAATCGGTCCCGGTGGTTTGCCAGGGTTTCCGGGATCAGCACTTTCTCGATGGCGGCACGCTTCTGGCTGATTTCCAGATCCGAATAGCCGTTGGCCCTCTTGAACTCGTGGTGAAGGCGGGTCTGGATGGCCTGTTCCGCGTCGGATTCAAATCGGATCTTCTCGGACAAAACCAGCACGCCGCCGGGCAGGGTGGCGTCGCCGATACGGGTCAGCAGGGCCAACCGCTGCTCGGGCGGCACGAACTGCAGCGTGAAGTTCAGGGTGGTGACTGAGGCATTGCTCAGTTCGGTGCCCAGGATGTCCTCGCAGCGCAGTGTAACCGGCAGGTCGTGATCATCCAGAGCGACATAATGCTCACATCGCTCAATCATGGCCTCGGAATTGTCCACGCCCACCAGGGTGCAGTCCGGGTAGGGTATGCCGTGGCGCATGGCCAGGGTGGACGCACCGAGCGAGCAGCCCAGGTCGTAACAATGTGAGCCCGGCTGAACGTACTGTTCCGTGATCACCTCAATCATCGGGATGATGGTGGTGTAGCCGGGGACAGAGCGGCGGATCATGTCCGGAAACACCCGGGCGACGGACGCGTCAAAGCGGAAATCGTCCGGATTGCGCTCAGTGGCAAATAACCGGTCGGTCAGTTGCTCCGGGGGCGTACGATTACTCATCGCCCGCTCCGGCCTCGCGCTCATCGGGGCGAGGTGTCGCCAGATCCTTGTCGGTAGGGGACGGCCGTGCGCAGCGAACCCCCCGGTTCTTGTAATCGACCAGGATGCCCCGGAAGGATGGGTCGACGTCAGCGGCAATGGCCAGGTAACCGTTTTCACAAACGGCATGCAGCTCCGAGGATTTTCGGGACATACGGAAGGTTTCGCCGGGTTTGACGTGAATGGCGGTAAATTCACCCACCGGAGCGTGGTCCTTGTTGTCGGAGTGATCAATCCGGCCAGACGCTTCCAGCACCAGTACCGTGCCGACGATGGCAGCAACTCCGGTCACAATCAGGCTCTTGGCTGTGAAACGCTGTTCGTTATCGCTCATGGGTACCTCGTGTCAGAAAATCAGAATTGGCCCGGCAGGCTGATGGCCGGTTCCTGTAACGCGGCCAGCTGTTCCCGTAAAGACAGGATCTGGTCTGACCAGAAACGCGGCTGTGAAAACCAGGGGAAGAATCTCGGAAACGCCGGATCTTCCCAGCGCCTTGCCAGCCAGGCGCAGTGGGTGATCTGCCGGTAGCATCGCAAGGGTTCAATCAGGTGGCGTTCGCGACGATTGAAATCCCGGAACATTTCATAGCCTTCAAGCAATTCGCCAAGCTGGGCGCCCCGTTCACTGGCGTCTCCGTTCAGAAGCAGCCACATGTCCTGAACCGCCGGACCCGTGCGGCAGTCGTCCAGATCCACAAACAGCATGGTTTCATCCCGGCACAGTATGTTGCCGGCGTGACAATCACCGTGAATACGTAAGGTGTCTACCGGGCCGGCTTCGGCTATCCGTTCGCGGCAGTTGGCGATCAGGTCCGGAATCAGGGAGTTCCAGGCCGGTTTGAGATCATCGGGAATCCAGTTACCTTCCACCAGCACCTGGTTGTTCTGTTCCAGCCCCGCCAACAGATCAAACCCGGGCCTGTGCTCAAAGGGTTTAAGGGCACCAATGTTGTGAATCTGCCCCAGCCACTGGCCAAGTCGATACAGGGTGTCGGTCACACTGGTATCCGGGGCCTGGCCGCCGCGCTGCGGAAATACCGCGAATCTGAAATCCCCATACTGGCCGAGGGAATGCCCGCCCGGCAGCACCAAAGGGGCAACCACTGGAACTCCGGCCTCCTGCAGTGACAGGGTGAATTCGTGTTCTTCCAGAATCGCCGCATCCGGCCAGCGGTCTGGACGGTAGAATTTGGCAATTACCGGTGGCTGGTCTTCAATGCCGACCTGATAGACGCGGTTCTCATAGCTGTTCAGGGCAAAGAGCCGGCCGTTGACCTCGAATCCCTCCGCCTCAATGGCATCCAGAATGACTTCCGGGGTGAGGGCATCGTAGGGATGCGAGGACGGGGTGATCGCCGGAGGTTCAGTCTGCATAGGGCTCAGAATGTGGTGTCGTATCGGGTTTTCATGGATTGCAGATGGTACCAGTTTTCGTCCAGCTCCCAGCGAATGCGGTTGACCCGCCCGGTGGCCAGGACAAGATCCCCGGCTCTGGCCTGAACCTGAGCAAGCTCCCGTTCAGCTTTCTGCCATTCACGATGGGTATCCGCCAGATGGCGCATGCCCGGGAACACGGCGGTCAGGGCCTTCTGGGTCGATACCGAGTGGGATCGAAGAGAACTGATTACGGCAGTATCTCCCTCTACCCGCAATACCCGGTGCTGGTACGGGTAACTGGCGACGGTTCTGTCTTCTTTCAGTTGCGCGTTCAGGTGGGTCACTTCAAAGCCGCGCCAGCCAATCCAGCCGACAAAAAGCGCGGCAACCACCATGACGGTAATAAACTGTTTTCGATCAGACATCGCCAGGCTCCCTGCGTTCGTTCTGTCTTGGGGCAAGTATAACGGTTCTTGGCGGGCAGGTAATGCAACCGGCGTTGATCTGCGGTAATTTCCCGACCAGAGAACCGGGTAGAGGAAAGCAGAGTGGCCCAGGAGCAGTTCAGTATACAGACCGTGGTGATCGGTGCCGGCGTGGTCGGGCTTGCCATTGCGCGGGCGCTGGCCCGTTCCGGGCGGGAGGTGCTGGTGCTGGAAGCCGGTGCCGCCATTGGTGAAGGCATATCCTCTCGCAACAGCGAAGTCATTCATGCCGGAATCTATTACCCGGAGCGCTCCCTCAAAGCCCGGCTGTGCGTGGAAGGCCGACAACAGCTCTATGAATACTGCGTGAGCCACAAAGTGGCGCACCGAAAATGCGGCAAGTGGATCATCGCCAGTGATGCCGCGCAGGCCGAACGTCTTGTTGGCATTCAGGCGCAGGCGGGCCGAAACGGTGTGTCCCTGGCGTTATATGAGGGCGCCGCGATGGCGTGCCAATTGCCCTCAATCCGGGCCACTGCCGGGCTCTGGTCTTCGGAAACCGGGATTGTGGACAGCCATGGCCTGATGCTGGCGCTGCAGGGTGAACTGGAAGACGCCGGTGGCCAGATTGCGTTGAACAGTCCGGTGGTGTTTGCCGAATCCGGTCCTGAGGGGCATGTTCTGAAGGTGGGTGAGGCCGGAGATCTGACCCTGAAGGCTCGGGAAGTGATTAACGCCGCTGGACTTGGTGCCCCGGCACTTGCGGGGCTGTGGTCGGGGTTGCCAGAGCGTGCGCGGCCGGAACAATGGTTGGCCCGTGGTGTGTATTTCAGCTTCAGTGGCCGCCATCCATTCAATACTCTGATCTATCCCATACCCGAACCCGGTGGGCTCGGCATTCATCTGACTCTCGATCTGGCTGGCCAGGCCAGGTTTGGGCCGGATGTGGAATGGATTGACGAAGAAAGCTATCGGGTCGATCCGCAGCGTGTTCGTGGATTTGCCGACAGTATCCGGCGCTGGTGGCCGTCCCTGGACGAGGCCCGTCTGCAGCCGGCTTATGCGGGCATTCGCCCTAAACTGGCGGGCCCGGATGGCGGCTTTGCCGATTTCCGCATCGATGGCCCTGAGAAACATGGTATTGACGGCCTGGTCAATCTGTTCGGGATTGAGTCGCCAGGACTCACCTCGTGTCTGGCCATCGCCGGACACGTACTGACAGAACTCGCCAATTGATCAGCCGGGTGTACGCGCCAGTGCCCAGACCTGGATTTCCTTCGCTCCCGCTCTGGTGAGCACCGAGGCCAACTCGCGAACGGTGGCTCCGGTAGTGACCACGTCATCAACAATGGCGACGTTTGCCGGCACCGGTCCGGTAACCTCAAACAGCCCCTGAAGATTGGCCAACCGGCTTGTCCGGTCCAGTTTCCGTTGTGCGTGAACCCGTCGCGTTCGTCGCACCAGACGGGCGTTGACAGGCAGGTCCAGTCGCCTTCCCACCGCCTCGGCAATATCCTGGGCCTGATTGAAGCCCCGCTGCCAGCGCCGGGTCCAGTGCATGGGGGCGGGAATCAAAACATCCGGCCGAGCCTCGGGCGCCAGGTGATGGTCAATGTAGTCGGCAAGACCTGCCAGTAATGGCCGCGCGAATTTGTGCTGGCCGTGGTATTTGTAGCGGCCAATCATGCCATCAACCGGAAACTGATAACGCCAGGGTATCAGCGAACGGCTATAGCACGGTGGTGAGGCCTGACACTCGCCACAGCGTCCATCCGGGGTTGGAAAGGGCAAGGGCAGCGCGCAGGTCTGGCAGCACCAGCGGTTGGCGGGCAGGTCGTTCCGGCAGTCCTGGCAAAGGCCATCCTGGGCAGCGCCTGCGAGGCAGGTGACGCAGCGTCCGGCGCGTCTTGAGCTGTTAACCTTAACCTTTGTCGAGGTTGACAGAGAGATCAGTCCGTTTATCATCGCGGTTTATCCGTAAACCAAAAATCCCGGAAAGGTTAACAGGACTCTCACATGACTGCCACCGCTACCCGCCACGACTGGACGCTTCAGGAAGCTCGCGAGCTTTTCAATCTTCCGTTCAATGATCTTCTGTTTCGCGCCCAGAGCATCCACCGGGAGCACTTTGACCCGAATGAGGTTCAGGTGAGCACGCTGCTCTCGATCAAGACCGGTGCCTGCCCTGAAGACTGCAAGTATTGCCCGCAGAGTGGTCATTACAACACCGGGCTTGAAAAGGAGAAGCTGCTGGAAATTGAGAAGGTGGTGGCTGAGGCCCGCGTTGCCAGAGAAAAAGGGGCATCCCGGTTCTGCATGGGTGCCGCCTGGCGTAGCCCGTCAAAGAAAGACATGCCCTACGTTCTGGATATGGTCCGCCAGGTGAAATCCCTGGGCCTGGAAACCTGTATGACACTGGGCATGCTTAAAGAAGAAGAAGCCAAAGAGCTGGCAGACGCTGGCCTGGATTACTACAACCACAACCTGGATACCTCAGAGAAATACTATAACCACATCATCACGACCCGTACCTACCAGGACCGCCTGGATACGCTCGACAATGTGCGCAAGGCCGGTATGAAGGTTTGTTGTGGCGGCATCATGGGTATGGGTGAAGATGAGGATGACCGTGTCGGTCTGCTGGTTCAGCTGGCCAATTTACCCCAGCACCCGGAGAGCGTGCCGGTGAACATGCTGGTGAAGGTGAAGGGGACGCCGCTGGAAGATGTGGAAGACCTGGACCCATTTGATTTCATTCGCATTATCGCCGTCGCCCGAATCATGATGCCGGCTTCCCATGTACGCTTGTCCGCGGGCCGTGAGCAGATGAATGAGCAGATGCAGGCACTCTGTTTCATGGCGGGTGCCAACTCCATTTTCTACGGTGAGAAACTGCTGACCACCTCGAACCCGGAGGCGGATGCGGACATGCAGTTGTTCCGCAAGCTGGGCATCCGGCCTGAGCAGCGGGAGCAGTGCGCGACCGAGGAGCAGGAGGAAGAGGCCATTGCCGAGGCGGTGGAATACGAGGCCACGCGGCACATGTTTTACGACGCGACCCGCGAGTCTGCGTGATTCCGCATGCGTGACTTCGCCCAGGAGATAGAGCAACGAAAGCAGGCCGGGTTGTACAGAACCCGCCGCCTGATTGCCGGCCCCCAGCAGCCGACGCTGACGGCGGATGGCCGGTCGTTGTTGTCGTTCTGCAGTAACGACTATCTGGGCCTGGCCAGTCATGGCGAAAACATGCGGGCGCTGGAGCAGGCGCTGCCGGAGGTGGGCCTGGGCGGAGCTGCTTCGCATCTGGTTTGCGGCCACCACGAGGCCCATCATCGCCTTGAGCAGAGGTTGGCAGCGTTCACCCGGAGGAGTTCGGCGCTGTTTTTTTCCACCGGGTACATGGCAAACATGGGTGTTATTGCTGCACTGGCGGGCCGTGGCGATACCATTTTCTCGGATCGACTGAATCACGCTTCGATCATTGACGGCTGCATTCTCAGCCGTGCCCGCGTGCGCCGCTATGCCCACGGTGATGTGGCAGCGTTGGAAGCCATGCTCTCAGAAACCTCCGGCCACAAACTGGTGGTTACCGATGGCGTGTTCAGCATGGATGGAGACATTGCGCCACTCACGGAACTGGCTCGCGTCTGTAAGGCTCACGATGCGCTTCTGGTGGTGGACGATGCCCATGGCATTGGTGTTCTCGGGCCACAGGGCCGGGGGAGCGTGCTGGAAGCCGGGTTGTGCCAGGAGGATGTGCCGGTGTTGATCGGTACTCTGGGCAAGGGCGTGGGAACCTCCGGGGCCTTTGTCGCTGGCTCTGACGTGTTGATTGACTACCTGGTACAGAAGGCCCGGACCTATATCTACACCACCGCCATGCCGCCGGCACTGGCCGCGGCAACCTGCGCCAGCCTGGATGCTGTTGAGAGCGGCGATGAGCGACGCGCTCATCTTGACGCGTTGATTCAACGATTCAGGGCAGGTGCTCAGGATCTGGGCTATGAACTGATGCCATCCCGAACACCCATTCAGCCCCTCATGATCGGAGATAACTGGACCGCGTTGGCGCTCAGCCGCGCATTGGAGGATGAGGGGTTGCTGGTAACGGCGATACGGCCGCCCACGGTGCCGGAGGGCGAGGCCCGCTTGCGGGTTACGCTCAGCGCCGCCCACACGGAAGCCGATGTTGACCGTTTGCTGCAGGCCCTTGCGAAAAGCCAATCCATCCTGAGTGAGGCCGTGGCCCGGGAGCCAGCGCTATGACCATCTATACCCGAATAGAGCCAACGGCTCCTGTTGAGGGTGGAACCGGAACCAAGCAGTCCATCGCCCGGGGGTTCGGGGGCGCCAGTGCCACCTACGACGGTGCATCCCGCCTACAGAAAATCATGGGCGACGCCATGCTCGCCGAGCTTGCAGACACGCCAGTGCCCGAATCGGTTCTTGATTTGGGCTGCGGAACCGGCTGGTTTAGCCGGAAGTTAGCGGAGCAATACCCCCATTCCGCGGTTACCGGCGCAGACCTTTCACCAGGCATGCTGGCTGAGGCTGCCAATCAAAGCCCGGGAGCAATCTACTGGCTACACGCTGATGCCGAACAGATTCCGTTGGCGGATAACAGCGTTGACCTGATCTTCAGTAACCTGATGATTCAGTGGAGCGCCCGGCCGGAGCTGATCCTTCGGGAGTGCCGAAGAATTCTCAGGCCTGGCGGACGACTGGCCATATCGACGCTGTTGGACGGCACCTTGTCTGAACTGAAACAGGCCTGGGCCGAGGCCGATCCGGGACAGGCGCACGTAAACCGCTTTGTTCCGGAAACGCAGTGGCAGGCCCTCGTGGAGACGGTTCTGCCAAACGCAAAACAGGTTGCTGAAACCATATCACTGCCGTACCAGTCGCCCATGCACCTCAATCGTGAGTTGAAAGAACTCGGTGCGGTGTTTAGAGGCGAAGAGCGCCGGCGGACGGTGACGGCGCCGGGGCGCTTTCGGGCGATGTGTCGTGCCTATCCAACGCGAGCTGACAACGTCGTTGAGGCTGGGTACTGCGCGGCCTGGATATACTGGGTTAAACGATAGTATTGGATTTAATTGAGTCCGGACTACCCGTGAAAAATATCGGGCGAGGGCAGGGGTACTCTTTCCAGGACTGTTGAGGGCCATGGATGGCCCGAATCAAGCGCACATGGATGTGCTTGTAGCGTGTCCTGGAAAGAGTACCCCTGCCCTCGTCTTACGCTAATCGTAGGAACATTTCAGGCATGGCCAAACACACTTATTTCATTACAGGCACCGACACCGGCGTCGGCAAAACCATCGTCTCCGCAGCCATTCTCGAGGCGGCCAAATCCGCCGGCAAGCGAACCCTGGCCATGAAACCCATCGCTTCCGGCTGCGACCAGACCCCTGAGGGCCTGAGAAACGAAGACGCCCTGATGCTGCAGGCGGCCATCACCGAAAAACTACCCTACGACACCATCAACCCCATCGCCCTCAAGCCCGCCATCGCCCCCCACGTAGCTGCCCAGCAGGCCGGGAAACAGGTCACCGCCCAGCGAATCGTCGGGTTTTGTCGTGGCATGCAGATCCGCCCCGCCGATCTTCTGCTGATCGAAGGCGCCGGTGGCTGGCGAGTACCACTCAATGATCGGGAAACCTACGCAGCGGTGCCGGGAGAGTTGAAACTGCCGGTGATACTGGTTGTGCCGCTGCAACTGGGCTGTATCAATCATGCCATGCTCAGCGCCGAAGCGATTCGCGCCGACGGACTGGTTGTTGCAGGCTGGGTAGGTAACCATCCCGAAGAACAGGTGATGAGTTGCGAACAGGATACCCTGAACTACCTGTCCACCCACCTCGGCGCGCCTTGCCTCGGTGTGCTTCCCTGGTTGGAAAATACCGATACCGCCGAGATGCCGGCGATCCTGTCTCGGTATCTGAATATCACACCGCTGATTGAAAATTGACCAGAAATGTGAGTTAATCAGGTCAAAGGTTCGTCACAGGAACGGCTGCTCATGATCAATAACACACTTGCTATCGGGATTCAGGGTATCCAGGACGGCATGGTGGGCATGGAGAGCGCGGCCCGGAAAATTGCCCGAGGTGGCGTTGACGGTCCTCAGGGCTCAGCGGAGGGCGCTGGCAATCTGGTGGAACCCATGATTGATCTGAAACTATACGAGCGCAGCGTTGAGGCCTCGGCCCAGGTCGTTAAAACCGCTGATGAAACGCTGGGTACCCTGCTGGATATTCGCGCCTGAGCCAGGTTCCTGTGAACGTACTCGCTTCAATCGCTCCCATCTTCTCCGGCTCTCCCACCGGTGCGTCCGCGCCGGTCGCAGGCAGTGGGCGAACGCCAGAGGCTTCCGGTGAAAAGCCTGCCAGTGGCGATACTTCATCAACTTCGAAGCCGGTTGAGCAGTCTTCCGAAGGTCGAAGATCCGACCAATCCTCCGAATCACGCCCGGACGCCCGAGAGAATCCGCAAGGTCTGACCGATGAAGAACTGAAGCAGTTAACCGAGCTCAAGGCCCGGGATCGGGAAGTGCGCGCCCATGAGGCAGCGCATCAGGCTGTTGGGGGGCAGTACGCGGGCGCCATGTCGTTCACCTATCAGCGGGGGCCGGATGGCGCCCAGTATGCGGTGGGCGGCGAAGTTCCCATCGACGTTTCGCCGGTGGCGGGGGATCCCCAGGCCACCATTGAAAAAATGCGCGTGGTGCGGGCTGCTGCCATGGCGCCTGCCCAGCCCTCCGGCCAGGATCGTGCCGTTGCCGCCCAGGCCATGCAGACCATGTTGCAGGCACAGTCGGAGCTGGCGGCAGGTGAGGGCGAATCCGGGACAGCCGAAGCCTCGGCCCGTGTTGAGGGAAGCCAGGGTGATGCTCGCAGTGCCCGTTCCCGCGAGGCGGAGGAGAGCTACCGCAATGTTTCTGCCATGGCTGGCGACTCCCGCTACTCCGAGTCTGTGACCTCCCTGTTCGCCTGATTTCTCCGTCTGGTCTTTCTTTTCGTCTTCCGATCCTGTCCCGGCACTTCTGCCGTGAAAATTTACTGATCGAACACAAAACCAACACAAATTTCAGTCAAGGCTATTGACAATTCTGTGCCCCAAAACGTATGTTTCAAACAAGTGTTTAATTAAGGCCGTGATGCGCTGCATCATGGTGTCTGAGCAAACCCGAGGCCAGAAGCTGTAAACCCGTTTCAGCTGAGACCCAGAACCGAGGTGGATTCCATGCCTGAATACAAAGCGCCCCTGCGTGACATTAAATTCGTAATGAACGAGCTGCTGAACAGCGAGCAGCACTACGCCAATCTGGAAGGTGCCGAAGATGCAACTCCGGATATGGTCGATGCCATTATCCAGGAAGGTGCGAAATTCTGTGAGCAGGTACTGTCTCCGCTGAACCAGGTGGGTGACCAGGAAGGCTGTACCTGGAGCGAAGACGGCGTGAAAACCCCGACCGGCTTCAAAGAAGCGTACCAGCAGTATGTTGAAGGTGGCTGGCCGTCCATGACTGCCGATCCCAACTACGGTGGCCAGGGCCTGCCGCATTCCATCGGCCTGGTTATCAGCGAAATGGTTGGTACCTCCAACTGGTCCTGGGGTATGTACCCGGGCCTGAGCCACGGCGCCACCAACACGATCGAAGCCCACGGCACTGAAGAGCAGAAGCAGACCTACCTGACCAAGCTGATCAGCGGCGAGTGGACCGGTACCATGTGTCTGACCGAGCCGCACTGTGGTTCTGACCTGGGTACCCTGCGTACCAAGGCCGAGCCGAACGCTGACGGCAGCTACAGCATCACCGGTACCAAAATCTTTATCTCTGCCGGTGAGCACGACATGGCCGAGAACATCGTCCACATCGTACTGGCTCGTCTGCCGGGCGCACCGGAAGGCACCAAGGGGATCTCCCTGTTTATCGTGCCCAAGCAGTTGCCGAACGAAGACGGCTCTGCCGGTGAGCGCAACGCCGTTTCCTGTGGCTCCCTGGAGCACAAGATGGGTATCCACGGTAACGCGACCTGTGTGATGAACTTCGACGGCGCCAAGGGCTGGCTGATCGGGCCGGAGAACAAAGGCCTGAACTGCATGTTCACGTTCATGAACACTGCCCGTATCGGTACTGCCATCCAGGGCCTGGGTTCTGCCGAGCTGGGCTTCCAGGGTTCCCTGGCCTACGCCAAGGAGCGTCTGGCTATGCGTTCCCTGAGCGGTCCGAAGAATCCGGACGGCATCGCTGACCCGATCATCGTGCACCCGGACGTACGCCGCATGCTGCTGACCCAGAAGGTTGTGGCTGAAGGCGCCCGCGCCCTGATCTACCTGGCTGGCCAGCAAGTGGACGTGGTTCACTCCGGCAAGACCGAGGAAGAGCGCAAGCACGCAGACGCGCTGCTGGGCTTCCTGACCCCGATCGCCAAGGCATTCCTGACCGAGATCGGTTACGAGTCTGCCAACCTGGGTATGCAGGTCTTCGGTGGCCACGGCTTCATCACCGAGTGGGGCATGGAGCAGAACGTTCGTGATTCCCGCATCGGCATGATCTACGAGGGTACCACTGGTATCCAGGCGCTGGATCTGCTGGGCCGTAAGGTTCTGATGACCCAGGGCGAAGCTCTGAAAGTGTTCACCAAGCAGGTTCACGTCTTCTGCAAAGAGAACGCCGACAACGAGCAGCTGAAAGAGTTTATCGAGCCGCTGGCTGCGATCAACAAGGAGTGGGGCGATCTGACCATGAAGGTTGGTATGACTGCCATGAAGAACCGCGAGGAAGTCGGTGCCGCTGCTGTGGATTACCTGATGTACTCCGGTTACGCGGTCTTCGCTTACCTGTGGGCCCGTATGGCCAAGGTGGCACTGGACAAGATGGCTGAAGGCACCTCCGAGGAGATGTTCTACAACGCCAAGGTTCAGTCTGCGCGCTTCTACTTCAAGCGTCTGCTGCCGCGCACCCGGACTCACGCAGAAACCATGCTGGCCGGTGCAGACAGCCTGCTGGACATGCCGGAAGAAGCCTTCGCTATCTAAGGCGGGGTTGCTATCTGGTTGATGGCACAGAGAAAGCCCGTTCTCCCGCAGGAGGCGGGCTTTTTTCATGAGTTGCCGGCGTGTTTTGAGGTAGAATAGCGCGCCATAGAACAACAACCTTGTTTCGGACACATAGCCGAGCGGGTGGGCTCCGACCTCCAACAGAAGAGGCATCAACACCGCCCCCCAAGTGACTGACTGAATTTCTGGAGAGTTTTACATGGCTGATTATCAGGCACCCCTTCGTGACATGCGTTTCGTTCTGAACGAAGTGTTTGACGCACCCTCCCTGTGGGCGTCACTGCCAAAGATTGCAGAAAACGTAGACCCCGACACCGCTGACGCCATCCTTGAAGAAGCGGGCAAGATCACCAGCGGCGTACTGGCGCCCCTGAACCGCGAAGCCGACGAACAGGGCTGTAAGTGGAACGAAGGCGAAGTTTCCACTCCGGAAGGGTTCAAAGAAGCCTACCAGACCATCGTGGAAGGTGGCTGGAACGGTCTGGGTGGTAACCCGGACTTCGGTGGCATGGGTATGCCCAAGACGCTGGTGGCCCAGTTTGAGGAAATGATGCAGGGCGCCAACATGGCCTTCGGCCTGGCTCCGATGCTGACCGCCGGCGCCTGCCTGGCCCTGGATGCCCACGGCAGCCAGGAGCTGAAAGAAAAGTACCTGCCGAATATGTACTCCGGCGTCTGGTCTGGCGCCATGGATCTGACCGAGCCTCACGCCGGTACTGACCTGGGTATTATCCGGACCAAAGCTGAGCCGAACGACGACGGCTCCTTCAACATCACCGGCACCAAGATCTTCATCACTTGGGGCGAGCACGACATGGCGGAGAACATCATCCATCTGGTGCTGGCCAAGCTGCCGGACGCGCCGAAGGGCCCGAAAGGCATCTCACTGTTCCTGGTGCCCAAGTTCATGGTGAACGACGACGGTTCCCTGGGCGAGCGCAACCAGTTCAGCTGTGGTTCCATCGAGAAAAAGATGGGTATCAAAGGCTCCGCCACCTGCGTGATGAACTTTGACGGTGCCAAAGGCTGGCTGGTTGGTGAAGAAAACAAAGGCTTGGCCGCCATGTTCACCATGATGAACTACGAGCGACTGGGTGTGGGCATCCAGGGCATCGGGGCCGC
The DNA here is from genome assembly GCF_042763285.1 of Marinobacter sp. LM1. Taxonomy (NCBI): domain Bacteria; kingdom Pseudomonadati; phylum Pseudomonadota; class Gammaproteobacteria; order Pseudomonadales; family Marinobacteraceae; genus Marinobacter; species Marinobacter sp. LM1. The sequence goes on along the minus strand of NZ_CP114373.1, from coordinate 3,022,297 downwards.
CGAAGCGTCCCTGCAGAGCGCCCGCGAATACGCCAACGAGCGTATCCAGAGCCGCGCCCCGACCGGTGCCCAGCAGCCTGAGAAGGCCGCAGACCCGATTCTGGTTCACCCGGACGTCCGCCGCATGCTGATGACCATGAAGAGCTACGTAGAGGGTGGTCGTGCCTTCTCTACCTACGTTGCGCAGTGGCTGGATATCTCCAAGTACTCCGACAACGACGAACAGCGCAAGCACGCTGAAGGCATGGTTGCCCTGCTGACTCCGGTCGCCAAAGCCTTCCTGACCGACCGCGGTCTGGACACTACCATCATCGGCCAGCAGGTCTTCGGTGGTCACGGCTTCATCCGTGAGTGGGGCCAGGAGCAACTGGTCCGAGACTGCCGCATCACCCAGATCTATGAGGGTACCAACGGCATCCAGGCCATGGACCTGATGGGTCGTAAAGTGGTTGGCAGCCAGGGCAAGCTGTACGAACTGTTCGCTCAGGACGTTGCCGCCTTCATCGAAGCCAACAGCAGCGACGAAGCCCTGCGCCCCTATCTTGAGCCGCTGGCGGCCTCCCTGGAGCGCCTGTCAGACGTGACCGAGCACGTGGTGAACCAGGCGGCTAACAACCCGGAAGCCATTGGTGCCGCTGCCGTCGATTACCTCGATATGTTCGGCTACACCGCACTGGCGTATATGTGGGCCAAAGTGATCAAAGCTGCCGCTCCGAAAGCTGAGGGCGACACCTCTGGTTTCTATACCGGCAAGGTCAAGACCGCTCGCTTCTACTTCGACCGCCTGTTGCCAAAGACCGTGTCTCTGGCCGAAGGCATTCGCAGTGGCAGCGACGCCATGATGGCGCCGGCTGCTAACGAAATCTGATCAGATTTCTGAAGCAGAAATGAAAAAAGCAGGCCTTGATGGCCTGCTTTTTTATGGATGCTATTAACTCAGGTTTGGGCCAGGAGGTGGGGGAGAGCTTTCCGAAACCTTGTGGAGCCAGGGATGGCGGAACAGAGCGTACATGGAAGTATTCACAGCGTGTTTCGGAAAGCTCTCCCCCACCTCCTGGCTTGCGTCAGTCTATAGACGTTCTATCAGCCCAGGATTCACTACAAACGGGTTCTCATTGCCCTGAATTTCGGCAATCCGCTTATGCCGGCTCAACTCCCGGTCATCCGGGGGATCCAGTTTGCTCCAGCCCTTGAACACCGGTGTGGCCCCCAGCCAGGGCAGGCCATAAGTATCCACCATATAGGCCATGGTGCGGGCAACGTCGCCTTTAACCCGCTCTGGGGGTTCAAAGAACTGGGCGCTTTCACGGATTCCGCAATCATCGGCGCCCGTGGTCTCGCCAAGGTTTTCATACCGGGCGTTACGCCGCCGCATTTCAACCCGGGTTCGCACCGGCACCATATTGTGAAGGTCAGACGTAATCTGCCGATAACGATTGTCCTGGCGACACTGGGAGGTGGTTCCGCAGTCCAGGGCAGTGCGAATGTCGGCGAGTGGATAGACGTAGCCATCGGTCATGACAAACCCTTTGCCGGTGAAGGGCGCATCACAGAAGAACGACGAGCCACCGTCGGCATACAGGTTGCCCCAGAATTCATTATCAATGACCGTTTGAGGGTCGCTGAAACGGGTATTCTGGCCCACGACCATGCCGGCGGTAAGTGAGAAAGTCAGGGTGACGGAGAGTGCGATTATTTTTTTCATATGACCGTTATACCTCACAGCACGTGTCATACGCCGTGGCCAGCCAGACGGCTGGTTGATGGCAAAATGAACAGTTCGACGAAATTATGACGAACTGTTCAGTTTTTACTGTGAAGTATGGCACAGAGGTAGTGAGACCAAAGCCCCTGTACACGGAGAGATGTGTCTATTTGTTAACCAGTTAACGCTTTATTTCAGTTTGTTACGGATGTTCTGATAACCGGTTTTCAGATCCTCACCCAGCTTGCGGGCAGTTTCCCTGGCCTCATTGCTGGCATTTTCGGCATCATGGAAAATCTGATCCAGCTTTGACCGGAATCGATCCCAGTCCTGCTCCAGATCGTCCCATTCGTCTTTTACATCTTCCCTTGCAAGGTGCAACTGCACGCGCGCCTCGTCACGATATTGCTTGATCTTGTCGGACAGCTTGTTGAAATCGTCTTGCAGACTCATGGTATTTCTCCTTCCCTGATGAGTTGGGAGTTCTACAATGCGCCCGAACGTGAAAAAGTGTCAAGTCCCTGATCGGGCCGGTGTTCTTCTGCTTTGATTCAGATCAGCTGGCCCGCTTGCCGGCCAGAATAAGGGAGAGATCACGAAGGTGATGCCAGGGAGAAAGGCTATCGAAACCCTTGGCGGCGCGATCTGTCTGGCTGCAAAGGTTGATTGCATGGTGTAACTGGGCCAGTGAGAGTCGTCGAGCGGCTTGCTGGACGGCGGACGAGCGTTTTGGCTGGAAAACGCCTCGCTTTTTCAGAAAGCCCGCCGGATTCTCGCCCTGGGGTAAGGCGGTTTTCAGCTCAACAATCAGATGAAGGTCACGAACCAGAACGGTTAGCAGTCCAAGAGGGTTCTCGCCCTCCTGCTCCAGCACCCCGATCATGCGGCAGGCATGGACAGCCTTGCCCGATAGCAGTTCCGTGACCAGTTCAAAGCCGTTGAACCTGGCGCTGTCCTGCACGGCCTGCTCTACGGTTTCTTCATCGATAGTTTTGCCGTTGGTGAGCAGCGTCAGGCGGTCCAGCTCCTGGCTGGCGGCCAGCAGGTTGCCCTCCAGGCGCTCTGCGAGAATATCGAGGGCCCCACGGGTCAGGCTGAGGCCCTTTGCGGTCGCCCGTTGCTGCAACCATCCGGGAAACTTGTCGCCCTCGACCGGCCAGATAGGTACGTGCACGCCATGGCCTTGAAGTTCCTTGTACCATTTACGCTTGGTTTCGGCGGCATCCAGTCTGGCACTGATCAGCAACAGAATGACGTCTTCTGGCGGGGATTGGAGTACCTGCTCCAGAACCCGGCGGCCATCGCCAAGTTTGCCGGTGGGCAGATGAATTTCAATGCGACGTTTTTCAGCGAACAGGGACAGGGCGTTGCATTCGTCAGCGACGGTATTCCAGTCGAACTGATTGTCTGCGTGAAAGGTGAGCCGGTCCAGATAGCCAGCCTCACGGGCGGCGGCGCGGATCTGGTCACAGCATTCCTGAACCAGCAGGGGTTCATCACCGGAGATCAGGTAAACCGAAGCCAGGCCTTTCTTCAGAAGTTGCGGGAGTTGGCCGGGCTGGGTTTTCATGGTGATTCAGGCTCCTCACCATCGGCGATGTATTCCTGAACCAGGGCATCAATTCTTTGTCGGGACATAGGCGCCAGCCGGAAGATAACTTGTTGGGCAAGGCGGTCGCCCAATTGTTGCCGCAATTCGTTTTCCTCGCGCTGTTTGGCGAGTACATTGGTCTCGTCGTAGCGGTAGGTTTCACTGGCGTTCAGGTCGGTGGTGGCAATCAGCGGGATCTGGTCCTTGGTCACCAGCTCCATGGCGACCGTGTGGCGCAGAATGTACTCAGCCGCCGCTGCCTGTGCGGTAATGGCTGAAGCCCGGCGGTCCTGGCGGTAGTCCGACAGGCGCAGCAGGTAGTCTGCCTGGCCCGGATTCCGTAGCTCGATGCCACCGAGCTCCAGCTGCTCACGCAGAGACTGGCAGAACTGTCCGGGCAGGGAGGACGGGCAGTCAATAGCCAGGGGTTGCAGGGCAGCCGGAACCGGGGAGCTGCCCCGTAACTGAAAGCCACAGCCGGTCAGGGTGAGCAGCGAGGCAAGCAGTGCCAGAAGGCCCAGCTTTTTCAGTTCAGGGGCAGGGCAGGGCATCTTAGTTAGCCACCACGTTCACGAGTTTGCCAGGCACAACGATCACTTTGCGTACGGTCTTGCCGTCGGTGAAACGCATGACGTTTTCGTTCTCCAGGGCAAGCTTCTCCAGATCTGTCTTGCCAATATCCGCCGGTACGTTCTCCTTGGCCCGGACCTTGCCGTTCACCTGCAGAACCACCTCAATTTCGCTACGAACCATGGCGCTTTCGTCGGCAACCGGCCAGGAGGCGTCAACCACCGTGTCAGAGTGACCGAGGGCCTGCCACAGGTTGTGACAGATGTGCGGCACAATGGGGGAAAGCACCAGCACGGCGGTATCCAGGGCTTCCTGACGCACCGCGCGGGTTTGCGGCTCGTCATCGCTGAGCCTGCCCACTTCGTTGAGCAGTTCCATGACAGCCGCGATGGCGGTGTTGAAGGTCAGGCGGCGGCTGATGTCATCGCTGACTTTGGCGATGGTTTCGTGGGTCTTGCGGCGCAGGTCTTTCTGAGCACCATTGAGGTTGGCAGGATCAACCGCCGGAGCTTCGCCACTGGCGGTATGCTCATTGACCATCCGCCACAGTCGTTTGAGGAAGCGATGGGCGCCTTCAACGCCGCTGTCGGACCACTCCAGCGACTGCTCAGGTGGTGCCGCAAACATCATGAACAACCGCACAGTGTCGGCACCGTGCTGATCGATGATGGCCTGGGGATCGATGCCGTTGTTCTTGGATTTGGACATTTTGGTAACGCCACCGATTTCCACAGGCTCGCCGTCCGATTTCAGCACCGCTCGCACTACCTGGCCCTTGCCATCGCGCTCAACCGTCACATCGGCCGGGTTGAACCAGGTTTTCCCGCCATTTGCTTCATTGCGGTAGTAGGTCTCGGCCAGAACCATGCCCTGGGTCAGCAGGCGCTTGAATGGCTCGGAACTGTTCACCAGACCAACGTCGCGCAGCAGCTTGTGGAAGAACCGGGCATACAGCAGGTGCAGAATCGCGTGCTCGATGCCGCCGATGTACTGGTCGACTGGCAGCCAGTAATTGGCGGCAGCCGGGTCCAGCATGCCCTTGTCGTAGTTCGGGCTGCAGAAACGGGCGTAATACCAGGAGGACTCCATGAAGGTATCGAAGGTATCGGTTTCCAGGGTGGCTGGCTGGCCGTTGTATTCGGTCTTGCACCACTCCGGGTCGGCCTTGATCGGCGACTGGACGCCGTCCATTTCAACGTCTTCGGGCAGACGAACCGGTAGCTGGTCATCCGGCACCGGCATCTCGGTGCCGTCCTCCAGCGTCATCATCGGGATGGGCGCACCCCAGTAGCGCTGCCGGGACACACCCCAGTCACGCAGACGGTAGTTCACGGTACGTTTGCCAATGCCCTGGGCTTCAAGGTAATCCGCGATTTCCTCAAACGCCTCTTCGCTGGTCAGGCCGCTGTATTTGCCGGAGGACACCAGAACGCCTTTCTCGGTGAAGGCCTGCTCCTGGATATCGATATCGCGGCTGTCGTTCGGTGCAATCACCTGTTTGATGGGCAGCTTGTACTTGACGGCAAACTCGTGATCCCGCTCATCATGGCCAGGAACCGCCATCAGGGCTCCGGTGCCGTAGTCCGTGAGTACAAAGTTGGCGACCCAGACCGGGATTTCTTCCTGGGTCAGCGGGTGAATGGCCTTGAAGCCGGTATCTATACCTTTCTTTTCCATGGTCGCCAGCTCGGCTTCGGCCACCTTGCTGTTACGGCACTGGTCGACAAACTCGGCCACATCGCGGTGGCGCTCGGCCGCCGCCTTGGCCAGAGGGTGCTCAGCGGCGACTGCCATGTAGCTGACGCCCATCAGCGTGTCCGGGCGGGTGGTGTAAACCGTCAGACCACCTTCCTGCTCTTTCAGCGGGAAGGTCAGCTCGGTCCCTACCGATTTGCCGATCCAGTTGCGCTGCATGGTCTTGACCTGCTCGGGCCAGCCCTCCATGTCTTCCAGATCGTTCAGCAGTTCTTCCGCGTAGTCGGTAATGCGGATGAACCACTGCGGAATCTTTTTCTGCTCGACCAGGGCACCGGAGCGCCAGCCCCGACCGTCAACCACCTGCTCGTTGGCCAGTACGGTCTGGTCAACCGGGTCCCAGTTCACGGTGGACATCTTCTTGTACACCAGGCCTTTCTCGTAGAGGCGGGCGAAGAACCACTGTTCCCAGCGGTAGTATTCCGGGTCGCAGGTGGCCAGTTCGCGGCTCCAGTCGTAGCCAAACCCCAGCTGCTTGAGCTGGTTCTTCATGTAATCAATGTTGGAGCGAGTCCACTTGGCCGGTGCAGACTTGTTGGCAATCGCGGCATTTTCGGCAGGCAGGCCGAAAGCGTCCCAGCCCATAGGCTGCATTACATTCTTGCCCTGCATACGCTGGTAGCGGGAAATCACGTCGCCGATGGTGTAGTTGCGGACGTGGCCCATATGCAGCTTGCCGCTGGGGTAGGGGAACATGGACAGGCAGTAGTACTTGGGCTTGCCCGGCTCTTCCTTGACCTTGAAGGTCTCGTTGGTTTCCCAGAAAGTGCGGGCGGTCTGTTCTACTTCACGTGGGTTGTATTGTTCGTCCATTCCTGCCATTGCCAAAAGTACCCTGTGTGAAAAGGATGTTCGAGAAAAGGCCGAACATTCTAACGCACACGCGGCTTAACAGGTAGTCTGCCAATTCTGCGGGTTTGTGCCAGACTGAGAGTATGGTGAAAGGTGCAGATAAGGAGCCCAAATGAGCGAGCCAGAACGCAGTCACCTCTCCGGAAAAGCCCTTGAGGTTTACGACCGAATGCTTGAGCGGGTACAGACACGCCTGCATGAGCTACAGGAAACGTCGTTGCAGACGCTGGAGGAAGAAGTTCAGAAAGCGATAGAAGTGGAATACGAGGTCGAGGAAATGACCCGGGAAGAAGCAGATTTGCTCGGGGCGTATCTTCAGCGGGATCTGGAGCACCTGTTGCATTTTGTGGAGGAGACCGGGGAAGGCCTGGGAGAATGGCTGCAACTGGATATCGCGTTACTGGAACACACCCTGGCAGACCGGCTTCTCTCGGTAGCCGATCAGACCCTGGTTGATACTCTGGAACTGAAGCAGAAGCTGGAGAATCAGGACGTCAGTCACTATATCTCCGGTGAAGTGGCCACGGCGGGTATGTTCCGGTGCATGAACTGCAGCCACATGCTTTGTCTGACCAAGACCAGCCACCTGCATCCCTGCGAGGCCTGCGGCTCCCATTACTTTGAGCGGGTAACCAGCCGCTGGCCACCGAAAGAAAGCTGAAGCCATCGCCTTGAGCCTGCAAGCCATTTGAGCAGCAGGCTCAGGGTGCTCAGTTTTTCGGAATCACCCGTTCTCGGATGAACACAATCAGGATGATCGCCAGCGTCAGCACCGGCCAGGATCCTGTTTGCATGTAGGGTGTGCTCCCGGTTGCCGTAAATACCTCACCGGTCAGTACCGCGCGCTCGAACTGTGGGATGCGCTCGGTAATCTCGCCCTTGTGATTGATGATCGCAGTGACGCCGTTGTTGGTGCCCCGCAGCATGTAGCGGCCGGTCTCCAGGGCTCTCATGCGGGCAAGCTGCAGATGTTGCAGCGGCCCGATGGAATCACCGAACCAGCCGTCGTTACTGATCGTCAGCAGCAGATCGGTGTTGCGGGCATTAAACGCCACGAAATCGGGGTAGGCCACTTCATAGCAGATGTAAGGGGTGATTTTCATGCCATTGGCGACCAGCGGCGCTTGCTGCTCTGGCCCAGGCGTGAAGCTACTCATGGGCAGGTCAAAGAAACCGATCAGCCCCCGCAGCAGACCTTGAAGTGGCACATATTCGCCAAAGGGCACCAGCTTCTGTTTGTGGTACATGCCGTCGCCATTGCCGATGGCCATAATGCTGTTGTGGAAGGTGTAGTCTTCAATCTGGCCGCTGTAGCCATACCAGGGGATGCCGGTGATCAGCGTGCTGTTTTCTCCTAACTGTTCCCGGATATGATCAATGACCTTGCCAGCCTGGTCCTGCGGAATGGGGATGGCTGTTTCTGGCCAGAGGATCAGGTCGGTTTGCCAGTGCGCTTCGGTCATGCCCAGATAAGCCACAATCTGATCGCGCAGGAAATCAGGATCCCACTTGATCTGTTGCGGTATGTTGCCCTGCATCGCCGCAAAGCTGACGGGCTCTTCGCTGAGCTCGGTCCAGTCAGCTTTGTTCATGGCCGGGGCGATCAGCCAGGGCAGCAGAGCTGCTACCAGAACGGCGCCAGCAGTGACCTTCCTGTCAAGTTTGAACAGCCACCAGGCGCCGTAAGCAGCCACTGCGGTAACGGTGATCCAGAAGGTAATGCCATGCACGCCAGTCAGTGGCGCCAGCCCGGCCAGGGGGCCGTCGGTATGGGCGGTGCCCAGATACAGCCATGGAAAACCAGTCAGCAGCCAGCCACGCAACCAGTCGCCCAGTAGCCAGATGGCAGGGAACAGCAAGAGTCGGCGTGGTGCGCTGTCTTTGGCGAGTTTGCCCCAGAACCAGAAGGCCAGCCCATGGAACAGGGCCAGCCCGGCAATAAACAGGACCATGAGTACAATGGCCAGAGGTACCGAAGTATTGCCGTGCTCGCTGATGCTGACGTAAATCCAGCTGGCACCGGAGGCGAACAGACCAAGCCCGGCCAGCCAGCCGGAGCGGAACAGCTTGTCCGGCGCCTGGTGTACGGTGACCAGCAGGATCAGAAACACCGACAAGGGCCCCAGCCACCACAGATAGAATGGCGAGAAGGTCAGTGTTTGCAGAGCGCCGGCAATCACAAGGATTGCGGCGCCCAGCCATTTTCGGGTGGTGAACGGGAGTTTCAGTGGCGGGTGCTGTGGATCATGACTCACTGCGGGTTACCTGCAACAGACGGATGACTCGGTTATCGGCGTTGGCAATAGTAAACTGCAAGCCGCCGAATTCAACCGTTTCGCCCCGTCTGGGCAGGTGTCCAAATTCTTTCAGTACCAGGCCGCCAATGGTATCGAACTCTTCTTCATCCATGTCTGTCTCGAAGAATTCGTTGAAATCATCGATGGGCGTCACGGCCTTCACCGCAAAGGTCCCGTCGCCCCGGGCCTTGATATGGGTTTCCTCATCGAAGTCATGCTCGTCTTCGATTTCACCGACGATCTGTTCCAGCACGTCTTCGATGGTGATAAGGCCAGCGGTTCCGCCGTACTCATCCACCACGATGGCCATGTGGTTGCGGTTTTCCTTGAACTCCTTGAGCAGCTGGTTCAAACGCTTGCTTTCGGGAACAAAGGTGGGTGGCCGCAGGATTTCGCGGATACGGTTCCAGTTCAGATCGTTGTTGAGGGCAAGAGGAAGCAGGTCTTTCGCCAGCAGTACCCCGATGACGTCATCCTGGCTCTCGCCGATGACCGGAAAGCGGCTATGGGCGGAAGACATAATCTCGGGCAGGAACTCTTTGGGTTCCTGAGATGCCTTTACGGTGATCATCTGGGATCGGGGGATCATGATCTCGTCCACCCGCATGTCGATCACTTGCATGGCGCCTTCAATGATGCTCATGGAGTCAGCATCAATAATGCTCTGGGATTCAGCATCCCGCAGGATTTCCAGCACGTCCTCGACGGACTCAGGCCCGCTGGAAAAGGCCTGTGATATACGCTCCAGCCAGGACTTGTTGCCCTGACTGCGACTCGACTGATCGTCGCTCATGAGTCTGGTTCCGTTTCCTCTGCTTCGTAAGGGTTAGCAAATCCGAGCTGCGCCAGCAGCCGGATCTCGAGGGCTTCCATGACCTCGGCTTCATTATCTTCAATATGATCGTAGCCCTGGAGATGCAACATACCGTGCACCACCATATGGGCCCAGTGGGCGACAGCGTCTTTGCTCTGCTCCCGCGCTTCCTGTTCAACAACTGGCGCGCAAATCACGAGATCTCCGGCCAATGGCACCGTTATACCCGCTGGTGCTTCAAATGGGAAGGACAAAACATTGGTAGGCTTGTCCTTGCCCCGGTACTGGTGATTCAGCTCACGGCTTTCGTCGTTATCGACAATACGGATGGTAACTTCGGTTGGATTCTCATCCTGCCACGCCGCCTCTGCCCAGGCTTCAAACAACGCCTCGGTAGGTACGCCCGTGCCGTCAAAGGCCATCTGAAGGTCCACAGTTACCTTGCTCATTGGCCTGTGGCACTCCCGTCGTTGAAAGAATCGTAGGCTTCAACAATGCGTTGAACCAGGGGGTGACGCACCACATCTTTGGCGTCGAAACGGGTAAAGCCAATACCCGGGACCTTGCTCAACACGCTGGCGGCATGAATCAGCCCGGAATTCTGTCCGCGGGGCAGGTCCACCTGGGTGGTATCGCCGGTAATGACCGCGGTAGAGCCAAAGCCTATCCGGGTCAGGAACATCTTCATCTGCTCCCGGGTGGTATTCTGGCTTTCGTCCAGAATAATAAACGAGTTGTTCAGGGTACGGCCGCGCATGAATGCCAGGGGGGCAATCTCGATCACACTTTTCTCGATCAGGCGGGTGACCTGATCAAATCCCAGCATTTCGTAGAGAGCGTCGTAGAGCGGGCGCAGGTACGGGTCCACTTTCTGGGCCAGATCGCCAGGCAAAAAGCCCAGCTTCTCGCCGGCCTCCACCGCCGGCCGAACCAGCAGAATACGCTTCACCTGCTCGTCTTTCAGAGCCTCGACAGCACAAGCCACTGCCAACCACGTCTTACCGGTACCCGCGGGCCCGATGCCGAAGTTGATGTCGTGGGTGCGAATGTTATGTACATACTTCTGCTGATTCCGGCCGCGGGGTTTGGCGGTCAGCTTGGGTGTCTTGATAACAGTGACCTGGCCTTCATCGTAAGGCACATCATCCGGCAGCCGTTCCAGGCCGGTTTCGCGGATGAACAGGTGCACGGTATCGGGTGGTATGTCATCACTGGCCTCGGTTTCCCGGTACAGGTGCCGGATGACCTCGGTAGCCGCCGCCACGTTTTCAGTGTGGCCTTCCACCCGGAAATGATGCCCGCGCCGGCCGACTTTCACTTGCAGGCGCTGCTCGATCATTTTCAGGTGTTCATCAAACTGTCCGCACAAGGTTGCCAGGCGGCGCTGGTCCACCGGGTGCAGGTCAAATTGTCTGGTATCGTGAGTGTTCAATCTTGCTCCGTTTCGTTGGACTCCCCTGGTTGGGAGTCAGCATTTCTATGGGTGGAGTATGGCCGATGCGTGGTTATGCTTCCACAGACACGCTACGAGCACATCCCTGTGCGCTTGTTTCGGGCCGTCCCTGGCCCTCAACAGTCTGAGGAAGCATAACCACGCACCGTCCTTTCTGACTATGTGCAGGCTCGAAAGGAAAAAACAAGCGGAGGAACATTTCAGCGGCGTCGGTTTTCTCTGCGCTCTGGAATAATTTGAAAGCCTGTCCAGGTATTACTGGCATGCTACTGCATGATACGCGGAGGTGGGCTGGATCAGCCTCCCAAAAATGTCGGAGGCCATGGATGGCCGGAGAGAAGCGCACATGGGTGAGGCAAGCGTTTATGAAGCGAAGCTTCATGCGCCGCCGAACGACAGCAATCTATGATTGCTGGCCGGACCCGCTTGCGGGTGCTCGTAGCGGTTTTTGGGAGGCTGATCCAGACCGCCTCCCAACTCCAAACAAAGAGCACATGGGGGCCGAAGCCTAATACAACTCAGAACTAACTGGCACACCACGAAGAGAATTCGGGTAGGCCTCGACGATTTCTACGTCGATGAAATGACCAACCACCTCAGGATTCTCGTGGCGGAAGTTCACAATACGGTTGTTCTCCGTACGCCCCGCATACTCGCCTGGATCCTTCTTGGACAAACCAGTCACCAGAATACGCTGAGTAGAACCCACCATCTTCCGGCTGATATCCATCACATTCTGATTCAGGCGATCCTGAAGAATGCTCAACCGCTGCTTCTTCACCTCCATCGGCGTATCGTCCGGCAAGTCAGACGCCGGTGTGCCCGGACGGGCGCTGTAGATGAAGCTGAAGGACATGTCGAAGCCGATGTCGTTGATCAGCTTCATGGTGTCCTCGAAATCCTTGTCGGTTTCACCCGGGAAGCCGATGATGAAATCCGAAGAAAAGCTGATGCCCGGGCGGATCTTGCGCAGACGGCGAAGCTTGGATTTGTACTCCAGCGCCGTGTGGCCACGCTTCATCGCTGCCAGGATGCGATCAGAGCCGCTTTGTACCGGAAGGTGCAGGTGGCTGACCAGTTCGGGAACCCGCTCATAGACTTCAATCAGCGCATCGCTGAATTCCACCGGGTGAGAGGTGGTGTAGCGGATGCGATCAATGCCGTCGATGGTGGCGATGACTTCGATCAGTTCCGCCAGATCCATCTGGTCGCCGTCGTGGGTGTCGCCACGGTAGGCATTGACGTTCTGGCCCAGCAGGTTTACTTCGCGCACGCCCTGGGCGGCCAGATGGGCCACTTCGGCGATGACGTCGTCCACCGGGCGGCTGACTTCTTCGCCACGGGTGTAGGGCACCACGCAGAAGGTACAGTATTTGCTGCAGCCTTCCATAATGGAGACAAACGCAGAGGGGCCGTCGGCGCCGGGCTCAGGCAGGTTGTCGAATTTCTCGATTTCCGGAAAGCTGACGTCGACCACGCCAACGCCGTTACCCTTGGTGCGTACTTCGGTGATCATGTCGGGCAGGCGATGCAGGGTTTGCGGGCCGAATACCATATCCACGTAGGGCGCCCGGTCGATGATGGCCTGGCCTTCCTGGCTGGCGACGCAGCCGCCGACGCCGATGATCAGGTCGGGTTTTTTGGTTTTGAGACTTTTCCAGCGGCCAAGCTGGTGAAACACTTTCTCCTGGGCTTTTTCGCGGATGGAGCAGGTGTTCAGCAGCAGGATGTCGGCGTCATCGGCGTTGTCGGTGACTTCGACCGCTTCGCCGGTTTTGAGCAGGTCTGCCATGCGGGCAGAGTCGTACTCGTTCATTTGGCAGCCGTGGGTTTTGATGTACAGCTTCTTGGCCATGGGTCTCACGTAGTTTGGTGTGTTGGCGCCGGGGTGGAGTGGGGCGCTGGCAAAAATGGACTGCGTATTATACCGGGGTGCTTAATCTTCAACCACCGTTGTCTCGGTATTCCTCATTTGGCTCTGTGCTATTATTCGCCGCTTATGTGCATGAAGGCTTTTGGGGTGGGCTTTCCAAAAACCGCTACGAGCACATCCATGTGCGCTTCTCTCAGGCCATCCATGGCCTTCGAAATTTTTGGAAAGCCCACCCCAAAACCCTTCCCAGACACCTGTACTGGATTCTACAAGCTTGATTGTTGGTTTGTGGGAGCCGGAAAATCATCGCTAGCCAATTTACTTATGACTCCCGAACGCCTCGCCCGAATCAAGCAAGTCCTCAACACCCGTCAACCCGACCTGCGGGTGCTGACGGATCAGGTGCACAAACCCAGAAACCTGTCGGCCATTATTCGGTCCTGCGATGCCTTCGGCCTGGCCAATATGCACGTGGTCTGGCCCAAGGAGGGTTTTCGGGCATTTCGTAAGACAGCCGGTGGCAGCTTTCATTGGGTAACAACGCATACCCATCCGACCATGGATAACGCGGTAACGGAGCTGAAGGCCCAGGGGCACAAGCTGTATGCGGCGCAATTGTCAGACCGGGCGGTGGATTTTCGGGAGGTGGATTACACCGTGCCGTGCACGATTATCATGGGTAACGAAGTGGACGGTGTGAACCCGGTGACCGCCGAGCAGGCGGATGAGCATATTGTGATTCCGATGATGGGAATGGTGGAATCGCTGAATGTGTCTTCAGCCTGCTCGATTATCCTTTCCGAAGCCCAGCGTCAGCGGAAGCTGGCGGGGATGTTTGATCAGCGGCGGATGCCGGATGAGGAGTACAACCGTCTGCTGTTCTGTTGGTGTCAGCCAACGGTGAAGCGGTATTGCGACGATCGTAACCTGCCGTATCCGCCCATTGATCACGAAACCGGGGAGTTGATCGATGGGGTGGGCTGGATGCAGGAGGTCAGGAAGCTCAGGGCCAATCGCCCCCGGTGGGACGATCAGCCGGAAAATGTAGCAGAGGACTGAGCTTGGATCAGTCCTCGCGGGCTTCCAGGTACCGTTGCAGTTGTTCTCGCAGTGCCTTGGGCAGGCGGGTGATGGTGAGGGCGTCTTTGTCACGGTCGTAGTACACCGCCTGGTTCACCAGGTCCGACGAAAAAGACACGCTCATACCTCCGCCGGAGCCAGCGATGCGCACGAGTTTTTTGACCTTGCGGTGGTCCGGGTGCAGTACGCCGGTTTCCGGTAGTTCCGCGTTCTGGCTGGCGAATTCCTTGAAGCGCTGGGGCTGGCTTTCGTCCAGGTAATTCGACAGAGCTTCGATTTCCACGGGCTCGCCCAGGGCGTGCTGGTCTTTGCAGAATTCGTAGGCCTTGGCGCGCACTTCGCCGGCTTTTTCCGGTTCGCTGGTTTTGGCGAATGCTTCCACTGCGTCCAGAAAGGTCATGGTTTCCTTTTCCACGTCCACGCTGTTGGTGAAGGCGCACAGGCGGATGAACAGTTCGCCGGGGTCGCCGGTGCCGCGGCCGTGGATCAGGGTCATGTAGTTTTCGCTGCCGTTGGCGTTGCGCCAGTCGTCCAGTTCAATTCGCACGGCCAGGTTCAGGCGCGACAGGCTGAGTACGTCGGTGGCGTCCAGTTTCTGGCTGCCGTCGAAGCGCATGGCGCTGTCGGTTTCCAGGATAAACAGGTACACCACTTCGGCATCGGCCAGGGCGTCGTGTACGATCATCAGGTGGCCGTCAAATTCTTCCTGGCTACCGGTCAGCAGTTCCTGCCACTGGCCGAAAAGACGGTCGGTCATGGCCGCGAAGGTCTGTTTGTCTTCCAGGTAGTCTTTGAGCCAGGCGCTGAAGGGGCATTCGCCGATGTCGTCTGAGAAGCGGCCATATTTCTTGCCGGGTTTGCTGTTGAACAGGCGCTTCATCTGCTTGTGCAGGGCTTCGTAGTCGCCGCCCGGTTCCTGCAGGGCCTCGCCCGCTACGAGGCGGGCAGGTTGGCCCGGCTGGTATTGGCTTGCGAAGGCGGTGCGCAGGTGTTTGATGGCCATGGGTCAGCTCCTGTCAGATTCAGTCGGCTTGGCGGAGCGTGATTGTGCCACGGTTGGCAGAGAAAGAAACCCCGGTCCCGACGTCTTCGTTCGGGCCGGGGTTCTCAATGGGCGGGTATGGAAATCAGATTCGCTTGCTGCGAATCAGTTCCTGGACCAGTGTCGAGACGGCGCCGGGAATGTCAGCTTCGTTCTCTGCGTTGGCACTGGCGTTGGCAATGTCCGAACCCAGGTTCACGGCAATGGCTACCAGCCCGTGAGCGGTCAGCAACTGCGCTACCCGACGGCGTTCGTCTGCGTCGCCCGCATTTTCTTCGGATACCACGACGGCGGTCTTGCCCTGATCGAACAGAGCTCGCTCAACGGCCAGCGCCAGTTCCGGGCCATGTTTGCCGTTACAGGCGATGATGGCCGGCTTCTGGGCCAGGCGTCGTTCGCGTTCCTCGGCGGTGACCGGGTCCAGGGATTCCAGGCCATCGGCCAGGCCTGCGATCATGCCCGCCCCGATGGTTACGTTGGTCAGGCGGTCAATGACGATGAAGCTGCCGGTGGCATGGTTACGCTGATAGGCGTCGAACGCGACCGGTTGGTTCAGAGTCAGTTCGCACAGGCCGATTTCATTCAGGGCCAGTTGGCTGGGATTGGCTTGCTGATCCAGCGTGTTTACATCGGTCTGATGGTGGATTTTCTTCACGGTACCGGAAGTAAAGGTGGGGCCCAGCTTGATGTCATACAGCCGGCCGGTTTCCAGCGGTGCGTCGGTCATCCAGACAATGTTGGCATTGAAGCGGTTGTGGACTTCCGGTTCGTCCTCCACCTTCACCAGCATGTCGCCACGGCTAATGTCGATCTCGTCTTCGAGGGTCAGGGTGACCGCCTGGTCGATGTAGGCTTCGTCCAGGTTGCCGTCGAAGGTCACGACTTCCTTTACTTTGCTGGTACGGCGTGAGGGCAGGGCCATCACTGCATCGCCAGGGCGAACCACCCCAGAGGCGATGGTGCCGCAGAAGCCGCGGAAGTTCAGGTTCGGACGGGTCACGTACTGCACCGGGAAGCGGAAATGCTCCAGGTTCTTGTCACGGGACACTTCCACCGTTTCCAGAATTTCCATCAGCGGCTGGCCGGTAAACCAGGGGGTGTTCTCGCTCTTGTTGACGACGTTGTCTCCATCCAGCGCCGAGATGGGAACAAAACGGATGTCCTTGAGGCCCAGTCGTGAGGCAAAGGCCAGGTAGTCGTCGCGGATTTCATTGAAGCGCTCTTCGCTGAAGTCCACCAGATCCATTTTGTTCACGGCGACCACGATGTGCCGGATGCCCAGTAGCGAGGCAATATAGGAATGCCGGCGGGTCTGGGTGAGTACGCCGTGGCGGGCATCAATCATCAGGATGGCCAGTTGCGCAGTGGATGCGCCGGTGGCCATGTTGCGGGTGTACTGCTCATGGCCCGGGGTGTCCGCAATGATGAACTTGCGTTTGTCGGTGCTGAAATAACGGTAAGCGACATCAATAGTAATGCCCTGTTCCCGCTCGGCCTGAAGGCCGTCCACCAGCAGTGCCAGGTCCAGTTTTTCGCCGGTGGTGCCCATTTTTGCGCTGTCAGTTTTCAGGCTGGCCATGTGATCTTCATAGATCATCTTGGTGTCATGCAACAGCCGGCCAATCAGCGTGCTCTTGCCGTCATCCACGCTGCCGCAGGTGAGCAGGCGCAGGAGTTCCTTGTTCTCGTGTTGCTTCAGGTAAGCCTGAATATCTTCTGCAATCAGATCAGACTGGTGTGACATGTTAGAAATACCCTTCCCGCTTTTTCTGTTCCATGGAGCCCGCTGAGTCGTGGTCGATCACCCGGCCTTGCCGCTCTGAGCTGGTGGCCAGCAGCATTTCCTGAATGATGTCGGGCAGGGTGTTGGCCTCGGATTCAATGGCGCCGGTCAGCGGATAGCAGCCCAGGGTGCGGAAGCGTACCGATTTCATCATCGGCTTTTCACCTTCTTTCAGGGGCATGCGGTCGTCGTCTACCATGATCAGGGTGCCATCGCGCTCTACCACGGGCCGCACGGCTGCGTAATAGAGGGGAACGATGTCAATGTTCTCAAGGTAGATGTATTGCCAGATGTCCAGCTCCGTCCAGTTGGACAGCGGGAAGACACGGATGCTTTCGCCCTTGTTGACTTTGCCGTTGTAAATATTCCAGAGCTCCGGGCGCTGGTTCTTCGGGTCCCAGCGGTGGTGTTCGTCACGGAAGGAATATACCCGCTCCTTGGCACGTGATTTTTCTTCGTCCCGGCGGGCGCCCCCGAAGGCGGCGTCGAACTTGTACTTGTTCAGGGCCTGCTTCAGGGATTGGGTTTTCATGATGTCGGTGTGCTTGGCGCTGCCATGAGTAAAGGGGCCGACGCCTTGCTTCACGCCTTCTTCATTGATGTGCACGATCAGGTCGAGCCCGAACTTCTCCGCTACATGGTCCCGGAACGAGATCATGTCCCGGAATTTCCAGGTGGTATCCACGTGAAGCAACGGGAACGGTGGCTTGCCCGGGTAGAAGGCTTTCAGGGCAAGATGCAGCATCACGGCAGAATCCTTGCCGATGGAGTAAAGCATGACCGGGTTGTCGAACTCGGCGGCCACTTCCCGAATGATGTGGATGCTTTCGGCTTCCAGCTGTTTGAGATGGGTGAGGTTATATGTGGTCATGTTCATCCGTTGCCATGGAGGGCGAAGTAATGGCTGTAATTTAGATGAACAACTATATCAGAGCAGCTTAGGGTATAAGAAGGAATGCTGTAAGAATTTCAGGTTCTAATAATATAGCCTTCGCCGGTGTCTGGAGGCGGGGGTAAACGCCAGCGACGTCGCCACTGGCTTCCGTCAGTGAGCTTCGCTGGAGGGATTACGTGCGTCCGAAAGCAGTTTGGCAACATAACGATCGACATAGTCAAAGCCGTTGCCTTCGAATTCACAGAACTGGATACCAATCTGGAACTCGTCTCGGGCAATGCGACGCATGTGTACGATGTTCCCGTCGGCGAGCACCGTGACCGGCTGGTTTGCAATGACGGGCACCGAAAAACGGGTTTTGACTTCGATCCAGTGGCCGGGGGCCGGTGTTTTCAGGCCCGGAACCAGCTGTTTGACGGTGTCCTGATCACAGGAGAGCATCACGCCTGAGCGGGACAGGTTGGACACCTGGCAGGTAAGGCAGCAGCCATCCGGCTTTTCGATCGTAATGTCGGTTGAAACGTCCACCCGCTGCTGGTTTCGCAGATTGGGTTTGGCGGCAAGAGGTTTCATGTTCACTCTTCTGGCATGTGTGGTTTGAAAAGAAGTTGCCTTTCCCATAAACGCCTTCCAGAAAAACACATAAACGATTGAAAGTTTAGCTGTTTAAAAAGTGAACAGCAAGAATCCTGTCGGTAATTGTGGCACTTTTACTACAAAATTCTGAACACGGTGTCACAGTTTTAGTCGGTAAGTTGATCTGCGTCAGCGGATTTGTGGTGGCGGAGTAGGTGGTGCGACTGCTGCAGTTCTTCCGGTCGTGAGGTAAAATTGCCCGCTACACTCATCGGGAGCATGGCTCCGGACATCCTGCAGGCTTTTATGACCGAGAAAACGCAAAACGCGCCCCAGAGCGGAAAAGTAGGCTTTATCAGCCTTGGTTGCCCGAAGGCGCTGGTAGATTCTGAACGTATCCTGACCCAGTTGCGCCTGGACGGCTACGATGTGGTGCCCACCTACGATGACGCCGATATTGTGGTGGTGAACACCTGTGGTTTTATAGATGCCGCCAAGCAGGAATCCCTGGACGCCATTGGTGAGGCAATCAGTGAGAATGGTAAAGTCATCGTCACCGGTTGCATGGGGGTTGAGGCCGACCGGATCCGTGAAACCCATCCGGGCGTGCTCGCAGTATCCGGCCCCCAGGCCTACGAGGAAGTGGTGGGTGCCGTCCACCAGTATGTGCCCCCGAAGATAGAGCATGACCCGTTTGTGGACCTGGTGCCACCTCAGGGCGTCAAGCTGACGCCGCGCCATTATGCCTACCTGAAGATTTCGGAAGGCTGTAATCACCGCTGTACCTTCTGCATTATTCCCTCGATGCGGGGAGACCTTGTCAGTCGCCCGATTGGCGAGGTCATGGACGAAGCCAAGCGATTGGTGGATGCCGGAGTAAAGGAAATTCTGGTGATCTCTCAGGACACCTCCGCCTACGGCGTAGACATCAAATACCGTACCGGTTTCTGGCAGGGGCGCCCGTTAAAGACAAAAATGCAGGCGTTGTGTGAAGCCCTGGGTGAGATGGGGGTTTGGGTGCGTTTGCACTATGTCTATCCCTATCCCCATGTGGATGACGTCATCCCGCTGATGGCCGAAGGCAAAATCCTGCCGTACCTGGACATCCCGTTCCAGCATGCCAGCCCGAAAGTGCTCAAGGCCATGAAACGCCCGGCCCATGACAGCAAGACTCTGGAGCGCATCAGGAAGTGGCGGGAAATCTGCCCGGAACTGACCATTCGCTCCACCTTCATCGTTGGTTTCCCGGGGGAAACCGAGGAAGACTTCCAGTACCTGCTGGACTGGCTGGACGAGGCTCAGCTGGATCGAGTGGGTGCCTTCACTTACAGCGCGGTGGAAGGGGCGCCGGCGAACGAGCTCGAAGGTGCGGTCCCCGAGGAGGTGAAGGAGAAACGCCTCGCTCGCTTTATGGCCAAGCAAGCAGAAATCTCAGCGGCGCGTCTTCAGGCGAAAATCGGTCGTACCATTGATGTGTTGATTGATGAAGTTGATGAAGAGGGTGCGATCGGTCGCTCGAAGGCCGATGCGCCAGAGATTGATGGCATGGTCTACCTGAACGATGAAACCGAACTCGTTCCCGGTCAGATTGTGCAGGCTGTCGTAGAGCATGCCGATGAGCATGACCTTTGGGCACGTTTGATCTGACTGTCGGCATCGTGTCAGCGAACTATCGCAAAAAGGTCTGGCAGGGTGGGTTTGGAGCCCCTTCCCAAAAATGTCGGAGGCCATGGATGGCCGGAGAGAAGCGCACAGGGATGTGCTTGTAGCGGTTTTTGGGAAGGGGCTCCAAACCCACCCCTCCCCACAATCCGAAGGCTAGGGCCAAAACAAGATGGCCCACGCCAATGCTAGCCGCCAAGCTTGCGAACAAGAATCTCATTGAACAGCTTGGGGTTACCCTGGCCCTTGGAAGCCTTCATCAGCGGCCCCATGAAGCCACCAAGCATCTTCTTGCGCTTCTTCGGATCTTCCTCGTTCTGGTATTGAGCCACCTGATCCGGCATGCCGGCCAGCACCTCATCAACCATGGATTCCAGGGCGCCGGTATCCGACACCTGCTTCAGGCCCTTGGCTTCAATAATGGCATCGACATCGTTGTTTTCGCCCGTCCATAGCGCCTCGAACACCTTCTTGGCACCGGCGGAGGACAGTGTGTTATCGGCGATGCGGGTCACCATGGCGCCCAGTTGTGCGCCGGTAATCGGCGCCTCGGCGACGGACTTCTCCTCCGCATTCAGGCGCGCGGAGAACTCGCCTTGAATCCAGTTGGCGGCCAGCTTGGCATCTTTGCCGTGTTCCACGGTTTCTTCGAAGAATGCAGCCAGTTTGGCGTCGGCAGACAGGATGCCAGCGTCATAGTCGTTCAGGCCGTATTGCTCCTTGAAACGCGCCCTGCGAGCGTCCGGCAGTTCCGGCAGGCGGCTGCGGGCGTCTTCGATGAAGGCATCGTCGATTTCCACCGGCAACAGGTCCGGGCAGGGGAAGTAGCGATAGTCGTTGGCTTCTTCCTTGGTGCGCATCGAGCGGGACTCGTCCCGGTCACCGTTGTACAGGCGGGTTTCCTGCACAATCACGCCACCGTCTTCCAGGATATCCATCTGCCGCTCCACCTCGTGGGCGATGGCCTGTTCCATGAACCGGAACGAGTTCAGGTTCTTGGTCTCGGTGCGGGTGCCCAGGGTGTCGGAGCCTTTTGGCTTCAGAGAGATGTTGACGTCAAAGCGCATGGAACCCTGGGACATATCGCCGTCGCAGATACCCAGCGAGGTAACAATGCTGTGCAGCTTTTTGGCAAAAGCCACGGCTTCCTCGGCGCTGGTCATATCCGGCTCGGTCACCACCTCAATCAGCGGCGTGCCGGCGCGGTTCAGGTCGATGCCGGTCATGCCATGATAATCCTCGTGCAGGGATTTGCCGGCGTCTTCTTCCAGGTGGGCGTGGTGAATGCGCACGCGCTTGGTGCTGCCATCGGCCAGGTCGATGTCGACATAGCCGGGGCCAACGATGGGCTGGGCCAACTGGGTGGTCTGGTAGCCCTTGGGCAGGTCCGGGTAGAAGTAGTTCTTGCGCTCGAAGACCGAGCGCCGGCCGATTTCGGCATTGGTTGCCAGGCCGAACATCACTGCGTAGCGGAACGCCTGCTCGTTGGGTACCGGCAGGGTGCCGGGCATCGCCAGGTCAACCGCGTTGGCCTGGGTGTTGGGCTCGGCACCGTAAGCGGTGCTGGAGCCGGAGAAAATCTTGGTCTGGGTGGCGAGCTGAACGTGAATTTCCAGCCCGATCACGATATCCCACTGCATGTGTTCGTCTCCTAATCCGGGCTTATTGAGGTTCACGCTGGTGCCAGTCGGTCACCTGCTGGAACTGATGGGCGGCGTTCAGCAGGCGGGCCTCGGAGAAGTAATCCCCGATGATTTGCAGCCCCACCGGCAAACCGTCGACAAACCCGGCCGGAACTGACATGGCCGGAATGCCCGCCAGGTTAATGGCGATGGTGAACACGTCTTCCAGGTACATGGATACGGGATCGGTGTTCTTCTCGCCCTGCCTGAATGCAGGTGTCGGCGACACCGGACTCATCAGCACGTCTACTTCCTTGAACGCGTTGATGAAATCCTGTTGGATCAGCCGGCGAACCTTCTGGGCCTTCAGGTAATAGGCATCGAAATAACCGGCGGAGAGGGCGTAGGAGCCCACCAGAATCCGGCGCTTCACCTCGTTACCGAAACCTTCCGCCCGGCTGCGGGTGTACATATCCATCAGATCTTTCGGGTCTTCGCAGCGGTAGCCGTAACGAACACCGTCAAACCTGGACAGGTTGGCGGACGCCTCAGCGGGGGCTATCACGTAATACGCTGCGATGGCCAGCTTGGCGTTGGGCAGCGACACCTCTTTTACCGTCGCGCCCAGCTTTTCATACTCGCGAATCGCGTTACGAACCTGCTCTTCCATAGCCGGAGCCAGCTGGTCACTGAAGTATTCCTTCGGCAGGCCAATCTTCAGGCCCTTCAGCGGCTCGTTCAGGGTGGCCGTGTAATCCGGTACTTCCCGGTCAATGCAGGTGGAGTCCTTCGGATCGTGCCCCGCCATCACATTCAACATCAGCGCGGCATCTTCTGCCGTGCGCGCCATCGGCCCGCCCTGATCCAGGGAAGAGGCAAAGGCAATCATCCCGTACCGGGATACCCGGCCATAAGTCGGCTTCAAACCAGTGATGCCGCACAATGCCGCCGGCTGACGGATTGAGCCACCGGTATCCGTGCCCGTCGCCGCCGGCACCAGTCGTGCCGCTACCGCAGCCGCAGAACCACCGGATGAACCACCCGGTACCCGCTTGTCACCACCGGACAGGCCCCAGGGGTTGGTCACGGCGCCATAAAAACTGGACTCGTTAGACGAGCCCATGGCGAACTCGTCCATGTTGGTCTTGCCCAGGCACACTGCGCCAGCCGCCTTGAAGTTAGCCGTCACGGTCGCGTCGTAGGGAGGTACAAAATTATCCAGCATTTTCGACCCGCAACTGGTGCGAATGCCGCTGGTGCAGAAGATATCCTTGTGAGCAAAGGGCACCCCGGTCCACACCGTGGCCTTACCCGCTGTCCGCATCTCGTCTGCAGCCCTGGCCTCGGCCAATGCCTGCTCTTCGGAGATGGTAATAAAGCTGTTGTACTTGCCGTCTTCTGTCTTCAGACGGTCCAGGAACTGCTGCGTCAGCTCCACACTCGAAATCCTGCCACTCTCCAGCTCTCTGGAAAGTTCTGCTACAGACTTGTTATGCATGATAAATCCCGAAATCTCTGATGGACGACCAAATCACTCAATAACCCTGGGCACCAGATACAACCCATCCTCGGTAGCCGGCGCAATCGCCTGGAACGCCTCCCGCTGATTGGTTTCGGTAACCACATCCGGCCGCAGCTTCTGCACCGCATCCAGCGGATGCGCCATAGGCTCCACCGCATCGGTATCCGCGGCACTCAACTGATCCACCAGATCCAGAATATTGCCCAGATCCTTTTCCAGAGCCGAAACCTGCTCGCCGTCCACTTTGATGCGGGCGAGCACGGCAACTTTCTCGATGTCCTCGCGGGAAATGCTCACGTTGCCTCCAAAAAGCGTGTGTGAAAACAATTTAATGTCAGGTTAGAAGCCAGGAATAGCGTATGGGGATGCTTGTGAGGATGGCTTTCCAAAACTGTGCGAAGCCATGGATGGCGGAGCTCAAGCGACACAGGGATGTGCCGAAGGAGCGTGTTTTGGAAAGCCATCCTCACAAGCAGCCATGCTCCACGGTTAACTGCGCGCGGAATCCTGGCGACAACAAAGCCCGACATATTAGCAGAACCGCGCGCAACATTGGCCCCGTCTAAAGCCATAAAATGTGAGAATGGTAAGCCCCGAAGCCCCGATGGCGCCTTGCCTGAGTAGGTGCTCACTGCTAAAGTTGCCGCATTCTTTTCTGCAACCGCAACTCTCAGGTTGAAACAACACGAATGTTAATCAAAAGACTCCGAGGCTTATTCTCAAGCGACCTGTCCATCGACCTGGGCACCGCCAACACCCTTATCTACGTGCGCGAACGCGGCATTGTACTTAACGAACCCTCTGTCGTGGCCATCCGCACCAATAACTCCCAGAAAATGGTCGCTGCCGTCGGGTCCGAAGCCAAACGCATGTTGGGCCGCACCCCGGGCAATATTACCGCCATCCGTCCCATGAAAGATGGTGTGATCGCCGACTTCGTCGTGACCGAAAAAATGCTCCAGCACTTTATTCACAAAGTGCACGAAAACAGTTTCATTACCCCGAGTCCCCGCGTACTCGTGTGTGTGCCCAGCAAATCTACCCAGGTAGAGCGCAAGGCCATCCGCGAATCGGCCCTGGGTGCAGGCGCCCGCGAGGTGTTCCTGATCGAAGAACCCATGGCGGCTGCCATTGGTGCCGGCCTGCCGGTGGAAGAAGCCAGCGGCTCCATGATTGTCGACATCGGTGGCGGTACCACCGAGATCGCGATTATCTCCCTGAATGGCATCGTCTATGCCGAATCCGTCCGGGTTGGTGGCGACAAGTTCGACGAAGCCATCGTTACTTACGTCCGTCGCAACTACGGCAGCCTGATCGGCGATTCCACAGCCGAGCGTATCAAGCATGAAATCGGCTGTGCCTATGAAGGCCTGGAAGTGCGCGAAATCGACGTTCGTGGTCGCAACCTGGCTGAAGGTGTGCCCCGGGCCTTCACCCTGAACAGCGAAGAAATTCTCGACGCGCTTCAGGAATCCCTGGCCCAGATCGTCCAGACCGTGAAGAGCGCCCTGGAGCAGTCTCCGCCTGAGCTGGCCTCCGACATCGCTGAGCGCGGCATTGTGCTGACCGGTGGCGGTGCGCTGCTGCGGGGCCTGGACAAGCTCATCAGCGAAGAGACCGGCCTGCCGGTCATTATTGCGGAAGATCCGCTGACCTGCGTAGCCCGTGGCGGCGGTAAAGCCCTGGAAGTGATTGATCGCGGTGGCATCGGAATGTTCTCCCAGGAGGGGTAACCCCGTGGGAGGGCTAAGCCATTAAGACCATATTCGTCCAGGGGCCGGTACCCGGTTTCCGGCTGTTTCTCGTCGTTCTGTTATCGGCAGCGTTAATCGCTGCCGATGCCCGTTTTGACAAGCTCACCACCGTCCGCAGCACTCTCGCCACCGGGCTGGCTCCGGTGTACTGGCTTGGCAATGCCCCATATTCCTTTGCCGACTGGTTTTCCGGCCTGTTTGTCAGCCGCGATGATCTGCAGCAGGAGAACGAAGAGCTCAAAACCCGCCTGCTGATTCTGGAACGCCGTGCTCTCAAGTACGCGGCTCTGGCGTCGGAGAATAACGAGCTGCGCCGGCTGCTGAATTCTTCCGAAGTACTGGATGACCGGGTCATTGTGGGCGAAGTGGTGGGGGTCTCCCCGGATCCGTTCTCCCACGAGATCATCATTAACAAGGGCGAGAGTGATGGTGTCACGACCGGTCAGGCGGTACTGGACGCAGAGGGCCTGATGGGCCAGGTGATCCAGACCAGCCAGTTCACCTCCCGTGTCCTCCTGGTGTCCGACAGCAGTCACGCCGTTCCCGTTGAGGTGGTGCGTAATGGTCTGCGTTCGATTTTGCTGGGTAACGGCGAAACCGATGAGCTGGATCTGGTTCACGTACCGGATACTGCTGACATCCGCGAGGGCGACATGCTGGTCAGTTCCGGTCTTGGCGGGCGATTCCCCCGAGGCTACCCGGTGGCAGAGGTCAGTTCCATCGTCAAAGAGCCGGGGGAGCCTTTTGTGACCATTCAGGCCGCGCCGAAAGCCCGCCTCAACCAGAGTCGGCTGGTGCTGATCGTGTTTCAGCCGGAAGAGCGCTCGGTGCCCGAAAATGGGCAGACGGCCCCGGATAACGAGGAGGCAAACTGATGTTGTCTGTCATCAGTTATCCGCTGTTCGCCATCACCGTGGTGTTATCGTTGGTGCTGAGTATCTCCCTGTTTCCGGTGGACTGGTTTCAGTTTCGCCCGGAGTGGCTCGGACTGATTGTCTTCTACTGGACCTTCCGCGCCCCGGCCCAGTTTGGCATTTTGATGGCCTGGTGCCTGGGGTTGTTACTGGATATTCTCGAGTCTACCCCGCTGGGCGTGAATGCCATGGGCATGGCCCTGATCGCCTTTCTGGTGCTGACCATTCACCAGCGGTTGCGGATGTATCCGCTGCCTCAGCAGTGCCTGATGGTGTTTCTGTTATTGGGCATCAACCAGATGCTGGTGCATTTCGTGAAACAGTTACTGGGTGCTGAAAGCGCCGGTTTCAGCTACTTGTGGCCAGCCTTGACGAGCGCTCTGGCCTGGCCTGTGGTCAGTGGCGTACTGGACACAATCAACCGTAAACTGGGATAACTGTATGAGCTGCCTCATTCTGGCCTCGGCATCACCGCGCCGCGCTGAGTTGCTGAGACAGATCGGTGCTGACTTTCAGGTGGCGCCTGCCGAGATAGACGAGACTCCGCAACCGGGTGAAGCGGCTCAGCACTATGTTGAGCGCCTGGCCCGGGAGAAAGCCTCTTGTGTTGCCGGTGAGGCCCCGGGTGCCTGGGTACTGGGGTCTGACACCTCTGTTGTTGTAGACGGAGAGATTCTTGGGAAACCGGAGTCCGATACTCAGGCTTGTGAGATGTTGCGCCGGTTATCTGGAAGAACCCATCAGGTGATGACCGCGATCGCTCTGGCCCAGGATCAGAAGTGTCGGTCATTGGTGGTGGTCACCGATGTCAGCTTTCGGGAGCTCTCAGAAGCCGAAATTGTCGCCTACGTCGCCACCGGTGAACCCATGGACAAGGCAGGAAGCTACGGAATTCAGGGACGTGGTGGTATCTTTGTTCGGGAACTCAAGGGCAGCTACAGCGCTGTGGTGGGTTTGCCCCTGCAGGAAACCGCAGAGTTATTGGCAGATGCCGGCGACCCTGTCTGGCGCCACTGGCCATGCAGTAAGGAGGGCCAAGCATGAGTGAAGAGATCCTGATCAACGTGACTCCGGTGGAAACCCGGGTCGCCCTCGTTGAAAACGGCATGTTGCAGGAAGCCTATATCGAGCGCACCAGTCGCAAGGGGATTGTCGGCAACATCTACAAGGGCAAGGTCGTTCGGGTGCTGCCCGGCATGGAAGCCGCGTTCGTGGACATCGGCCTGGAACGGGCGGCTTTCATTCATGCGTCCGACGTCGTCAGTGGCCAGACATCAGGCGACGAACCGTCAGACGCCCCCCGGACCGTGCCGGATATCCGTACCCTGTTGCGGGAGGGGCAGTCCCTGGTGGTGCAGGTAACCAAGGACCCGATTGGTACCAAGGGTGCGCGACTCACCACCCAGCTTTCCATTCCCTCCCGTTATCTGGTGTTCATGCCAGGCGTTTGCCATGTCGGGATTTCCCAGCGCATTGAAGATGATAATGAGCGCGCGCGGCTGAAATCCCTGATCGAGGAAGGCGCAGCGGAACATGATGATGTGCAGGGTGGCTATATCATCCGCACCGCGGCGGAGGCTGCCTCGGCCGAAGATCTGATTGCTGATATGACCTACCTGCACCGGCTAAGCCAGTCGATCCAGGAGCGCATTGCCAAAGCGCCGGCACCCTCAGTGGTCTATCAGGATTTGCCGTTGTTTATTCGCACCATCCGGGATCTGATCCGACCGCAAACTGAAAAAGTGCGTATTGATAGTCGCGAGAGCTATCAGCGGGTAATGGAGTTTGTCAAAGAGTTCGTCACTGAGTTTGCCGACAAGGTGGAGTACTACCCCGGTGAGCGGCCTATCTTTGACCTGTATTCGGTTGAAGATGAAATCCAGAAAGCCCTGAGCCGCAAGGTGCAGCTCAAATCCGGTGGCTATGTGATCATCGATCAGACCGAAGCGATGACGACCATCGACATCAACACCGGTGCCTTTGTGGGCCACCGCAATCTGGAAGAGACCATCTTCAAAACCAATCTGGAAGCCGCCCGGGCGATCAGTCGTCAGCTTCGGCTGCGGAATCTGGGCGGGATCATCATCATCGACTTTATCGACATGGAAGATCCCGAACACCAGCGCCAGGTGCACCGGATGCTGGAGAAAATGCTGGAACGGGATCACGCCAAAACCAAGATCACCGGCGTTTCCGAGCTGGGACTTGTGGAGATGACCCGAAAACGCACCACCGAAAGCCTGGGTCAGGTTCTGTGCGAGCCGTGTCCGATCTGTGACGGCCGGGGATTCCTGAAAACCGCCGAAACCGTGTGCTACGAAATCTTCCGGGAAATCCTGCGCGTTAACCGTGCCTATGAGGCGGAGAATTACCTGGTGATGGCGTCCCAGAAGGTGGTGGACCGCCTGCTGGATGAAGAGTCAGACAACGTTGCGGACCTTGAAACCTTTATCAGTAAAACCATTCGCTTCCAGGTTGAGCCTTTCTACAGCCAGGAACAGTACGACGTTGTTTTGCTCTGACACCTGAGCAGCAGGGCGTTGCAGGGAGCTGAGTCTTATGTCGATCCGCGAGCCGGACAGTTCGCAACCAGCCGAGGATGAGCGCGGTCTGGTTGCCCGCGGGTTGGCGGTTTTTGCCAGTGTGGTCTGGTGGTCCATCCTGACGCTGCTGGTGTTATTCGCACTCTATGTTGGTGTCGGTCGCCAGCTCACCTCCAATATCAACAGCTTTTCTGATGAACTGGCGGCTTCGCTCTCCGAAGCCACAGGCCTGGATGTGTCTGTTGGCAGTTTATCCTCCCAATGGTATTGGCTGGATCCCTCCATTACCGCCAAAGATATCACCATCAATTCCCCGGATTCAGACCGCATAGCCGCAGAACTTGAGCACCTGGAATTGCGGCTCGATTTTTTTGCCTCCCTGTTCCGCTTACGCCTGGTGTTCCGCAATTTTGACGCTGACGGTCTGGCGTTAACGGTGGTTCGCCCTACCGAGGATCCATTTATCAATCCGGTGGAAGAGATTGTGGAGCTGGCCGAGCCGGGTGCGCCGGAACTTCAGGAGTGGATTCGCCTGGCGGGCCGCTGGTTGTCGGATCCGGAAGTCCGGGTGACACGGGTCAGCCTGGCGCTGGGCCCAAGCCGGCAGAACCTGCGTTTTCTGGATATTCCTCAGCTTGATCTGTCCTACCAGGGCGGCTTGTTCCAGGCCGCAGGCCGGGCCATGCAGAGTGGTACAACCACACAGCTGGCCAGTTTTGCTCTGGTAGGGCAGCGGTTTTTCAGGGGTGAGTTTACCGGTCAACTCTACCTGGATGTGGATTCCGGTCGACTGTTCGACGGCCTGATTGATGATCTGAACTGGCGGGGCATACGCGTTGAAGGCTTCGATCTGGGGGGCAGTGCCTGGTTAAGCTTTGAGGATGGCGAGCTGCAGCAGGTTCAGGGTCAGGTTCGCACTCCCTATCTTCAGTTAGGTGTTAACCGTGAATCGCTGGCGCCTCTTGAAGATATCCAGGCTCACTTCGGTTGGCGGCGGGGGGAGGCCCTACGTTTGCAGAAGCTTCGCTGGGACTGGATTGGCGATCAGGTTCTGCCGTTCAGTGTTCGCATCGAGGACGGTCAGAATGAGCTCAAGCTGGTGGCAGACTCACTGCCGCTCAAGCCTTTGCGGCGATTGGTTCAGGCCCTGGAGCTGCTGCCGGATGCTGCCAGTGAGGCGCTGGAGCATTACCAGCCTGCGGGTTTTCTGGACGATATGTTGTTTACTCTGCCAGAGCAGGGCTCCCATTTCTCGTTAAGTGCCAGATTGCGGGAGTTCGGGGTGCGGGCCTGGTCTGGCGCCCCCCGCGCCGAGGGGCTATATGGCTTTATCCAGATGAATTCAGACAGTGGCAGGGTGACCCTGGATACACCAGAACCCGTCATGCTGGGCTTTCCGCAGTTGTTCAACACTGACTGGACGCTGGACTCCCTATCCGGAACCGTCGCCTGGACCCTGGAAGGAGGGATCACCAGGGTATTCTCCGATGATCTGGAGTTTATCTATCGCTCAGATACCCGGTTAAGCGGCGCGTTTGACCTGCGGCTGGATCGATTCGGGGAGGACAATCTTGGTTTGAGCGTCGGCGTAGAAGGCGGCAATGCCGATATGCTGGCGGATTTCGTGCCGGCGAATGCTGTGGGCGACGGGCTTTATGAATGGCTCACCAACA
This sequence comes from Marinobacter sp. LM1, assembly GCF_042763285.1. Taxonomy (NCBI): domain Bacteria; kingdom Pseudomonadati; phylum Pseudomonadota; class Gammaproteobacteria; order Pseudomonadales; family Marinobacteraceae; genus Marinobacter; species Marinobacter sp. LM1. The sequence goes on along the minus strand of NZ_CP114373.1, from coordinate 2,992,321 downwards.
GTATTCCGGAGGCCGGTATCCGGGGGCAGTACTATGGCCACGGCCGTATTGATTCCTCCGCGCCGTCTGGATCGTTTGTTTCCTCCATGTGGTATGAATTCGATAACGCCACGATTCGATACGACCAGCGCTGGCCCGCTGTGGAGCAGGCCAGCGGGCGGGTCGAGATCCAGAATGCCGACACGCGGGTAATGCTCGCTCGGGGCGAGATCGGTGGGTTGGAGCTGGAAAACGCCAGTGTTCACGTCCTTCCCGGAGATGGGGAAGCTGGCACGCTGGTGCGCGTAGATGCAGTGTCGACGGTTCCGGCAGAGAGAATACCCTGGTGGCTGGCCAATACTCCGTTGGGGGAATTGTTGGGATACGGTAACACCCGTGCCCGTTATGACGGGGAGTTTGAGCTGAGTCTTGGGCTGGAGCTACCGCTATCGCAAGGGCAGGACACCCGGGTTACGGCGCAGGTAAAAACCGACAATGCCGGATTCCAATTACCGGATGCGGGACTTCGCTGGCAGAATATTCGGGCTGACCTGACTTACGACAGTGTTGATGGATTTTCCGGGCCACCGGTCACTGCCCGTTTTTTCGATCAACCGGTCAGTGTCGTTTTTTCCACCGCGGAGGCCGGCGATGCCATGCTGATACGCCAGCAAGGTGGTCTGAAGCTGCCAGGCTCCCTGGCGGCCTTTGGCCTGGCTAACGATGCGGCGCGCGGGCTTTCCGGAGAGCTTGTCTACACCGCAGAGCTGGAATTAGGCGGTGCCAGCGAGCCGGTGATTTCCCTGTTTTCAGACCTTGAAGGTCTGCAGGTGGATTGGCCCAAACCACTGGCAAAGACCGCGCGCGAGCGAACCCCCCTGTCGGTCCGGGTTGATCCGTTCCAGAGCGAAGGCGTGGCGATCGCTGCGCAATGGCAGGATCGTCTGGACGCTGAACTCCGTTTTAAGGAGACGGGCTTCGAGCTGGTCTTCGAACATTTGAATCTGGGCGCTCACCATCTGACCAATATCGCCATTGATGCGCTTGAGCTGGAAGACCGGTGGGTCGTTCACACCGACTCGGATCGGGCCCAGGGCAGGGTGGTGTTACCCAGGGAAGGGGGCACGGTAGAGGCCGACTTTGCAACCCTGCGCCTGGTACGGGAGACCAGTGCCGCAGAGCAGGACAACGAATTTCTGACTCTTGAGGAGCAGTTGCAGGCGTTCAGGGAGCTGGATATGGGAAATTGGCCCGACATTGATGCCAGAATCTCGGATCTCCGGCTGGATGGCGAGTCTGCGGGAAGCTGGCGTTTCAAGCTGCGCCCTGAACCCTATCGGTTGCGTGTGCAGGAGGTGGAAGGCCGGCTTGGATCCCTGGTGTTGTCCGGCGATATGACCTGGAGCATTGTAGACGATCGGGAAACCACCCGGTTTACTGGTAAGCTGGAGGGCGGGGCCCTTAAGGATCTGGAAGCGCTGACTGGCAGCACCATTCCGATGACCAACGAAGAAACGGCGGTTGAACTGGATCTGGATTGGCCTGGAAGCCCGAATAACATTTCTCTCAGCAAGATAAGCGGCACGGTCAGTGCCCGCCTGGACGACGGCATGATCATGGAGCAGAGCAATTCGGCGCAATTGTTCCGGATTTTCAACCTGCTGAACACCGATACGCTCTGGCGCAGGTTGCGGCTGGATTTCTCGGATCTGTACGAACGGGGCGTCGCCTTTGACGCCATTTCCGGTAAAGCCAACATCATAAATGGCCTGGTGACCATGGATCCGGAACTGCAACTGGTGGGTCCGTCCGGCGCGTTCAAACTCAGTGGCAATACCAACATGGCCGAAGAAACGTTGGATATGCGCCTGGTCCTAGTGCTACCCGTGACACAGAATCTGCCCCTGGCTGCCATACTGATGGGGGCGAGCGCCCCCATCGGCGGCGCCTTGTTCGTGCTCGATAAAATTCTGGGCGACCCGTTGAGCAAACTGACCAGTGCGACGTACAGTGTCACAGGAACCTGGAGCAATCCGGAAGTGGATCTGCGGGGCGTGTTCGATACCGGTGAGTAAGGAGGCCATGATGGTTCAGGTCGCGGCAATACAAACGGTCAGTACCCATGACATCGATGCCAACCTTGAAGAGGCCCGCAGACTGCTGGCTGAAGCGGCAGGCGCAGGGGCGAAGGTGGCGGTGTTGCCCGAGAACTTCGCCGTTCTGGCCACCGCGCAGATGCTGGAGTGCGGCCGCCGGGAGGCGGGTAGTGAGCCTGTTATCCGTCGCTTTCTGGCCGAGCAGGCCCGGTCATTGGGGCTCTGGATTGTCGGCGGTTCCCTGCCGTTGGCCAGTCGGCGAGATGGTTCAGTGATAACAGACCGGGTACGCGCCACCTGTCTGGTGTACAACGATCATGGCGAAGAAGTGGCCCGCTACGACAAGATTCACCTGTTTGACGCCATGGTTGAAGACGCCCACGGCCAGTATCGGGAATCGGATACCTTTGAGCCCGGTGATCAGGCGATTACGGTGGATACGCCGGCCGGACGACTGGGGTTGGCGATCTGTTACGACCTTCGCTTTCCAGAACTGTTCCGGGCCTTGAGAGAGCAGGGCGCCGAATGGGTCTGCCTGCCCAGCGCCTTTACCTGGCAGACGGGCAATGCCCATTGGCACGCCCTGATACGCGCCCGCGCCATTGAAAACCAGGTCTGGGTGGTGGCGCCGGGGCAAGGGGGGCAGAACAGTAGCCGGCGAAGAACCTATGGCCACAGCCTGATCTGCGATCCCTGGGGTAAGATCGTCAGTGAGTTCGACGAAGGTCCGGGCATGGCTTGCGCCAATCTGGACCTGGAGCAACTGCATCAGTTGCGAAGCCGTATGCCCGTGTGGGAGCACCGGCGGCTCTGATTACTGCTCGGCGTCGTCGATCCATTCCCGCAGAGCCCGGAACAGCTTTCGGGCCTGGCCGGTATTCTTGCCTTTTTCGACTTCCTTGCGGGCATTGCGCACCAGATTGCGCAGGTGCTGTACATCGGCCGAAGGGCAGTAATCAATAAACTCTCCTACCACCTTGTCACCTTCGGAAATCATCCGGTCGCGCCAGCGCTCGGCCAGATGGTGTCGGCGGGTATGCTCTTCGCTGCCAGCGTGGAAGGCGTCGATGGCACGGCCAATAGCTTCGGGGTCGTCCTCCTGGCGCAACACCTTACCAATGTACTGCAAGTGTCGCCGGCGGGCCTCACGCTGGGGAATCCGGCGTGATTCAATGATCGCCGCTTTCAGGGTCTCGCTGATGCTCAGGGTGGCCAGCTGTTCGTCGTTCAGGTCCAGCATGCGTTTGCCCAGATCCTGAAGCGCGTGCATTTCGCGCTTCAGCTGCGATTTGCTGGGGCCAAGGTCGTCCTGGAATTCGTCGTCAAATTGGTCAGTCATGGTAGGTCACAGGTTGCTCAGGCATAGAAAATGGTGGCCAGTCCCAGGAAGGCCATGAAGCCGACAACGTCGGTTACGGTGGTGAGTATCACACTGCCGGCCAGGGCCGGGTCAATGTTCCGGGATTTCAGGAACAGTGGTAAGACGGTGCCCACCAGCGCCGCCGCCACCAGGTTAATCACCAGTGCCGCTGCGATGATGGCGCCAATCAGCCAGTCCTGGAACCAGACCACCGCGGCGGTGGCAACCACCACCGCCCACAGCAGGCCGTTCAGCACTCCGGACAGAAACTCACGGTTCAGCAGCCAGCCCACGTTGGCGCCGCTGATCTGGCCAACGGCCATGCCCCGGATTACCAGGGTCAGAGTCTGGCTACCGGCAATGCCGCCCATGCTGGCCACAATTGGCATCAGTACGGCCAGTGCAACGACTTTGGCAATAGTGTCTTCAAACAGTCCAATCACGGCCGATGCGGTAAAGGCCGTGATCAGATTAATGCCCAGCCAGACCGCGCGCCGGCGGGTGGTCTTCATCACCGGGGCAAAGGTGTCCTCGTCTTCATCCAGACCAGCCATACTCATCAGGGAATGGTCTGCGTCCTCACGGATAACGTCGACCACGTCATCGATGGTGATCCGGCCCAGCAGCTTGTTGGTCTCATCCACCACAGGGGCAGAAATCAGGTCGTAGCGTTCGAACAGAGTGGCGACCTTGGTATCGGACAGCGACACGGGAATGGGTTCAATGTCTGTGTCCATCACTTCCCGAACGGTAGCCGCGGGATTGGATACCAGCATCCGGGTAATGGGCAGCATGCCGATAAACTCGTCCCGACGGCTGACCACAATCAGGCTGTCGGTCATCGGGGGCAGGCTGCGGTGACGGCGCAGGTAGCGCAACACAACGTCGATGCTGATGTCCGGCCGCACCGTGATGGTGTCGGTGTTCATCAGGCCGCCAGCAGTGTCCTCCGGGTAAGCGAGGACTTCCTCTACCCGCTGACGGTCTTGCTCGTCCATGGTGTCCAGGACTTCCTGGATCACCGTGTCCGGCAATTGCTGAAGCAAGTCGGCCAGGTCATCCGACTCGAAATCTTCCAGAATGTCCGCCAGCTCCTGCGCGTTCAGCTGGCTCAGGAAGTAGCTACGAATATCGTCGCCAAGGTACTGGAGGACTTCCCCTTCCAGCTGCTTGTCGACCAGGTTCCAGAGCAGGGCCCGTTGGCGTGGTGGCGAGGATTCCAGAAGGTGAGCAATATCGCTGGGGCTCAGACCGCCATTCAGAATGCGGGCCACCTGCTTGAGGGCACCACTGTCCAGCGCTTCACTGAGTGAGCGAAGGCGTTGGCGGGCCTGGCTTTTTTCCAGAATGTCGGTCATTGAACCACCTGCGATCAGAAAACCTTTGCATTATAGCGGAGTTAGGTGGCACACGTGAGAAAGGATTGTAGGTGAATGACGAAACCGGAGGTTATTCCCCTTCACCAAAATAATCGTTGATCAGGGCAGCCAGCGCGTCGATGGCATCCTGTTCGTCCGGGCCATCGGCAACCAGTTCCACTTCGGTGCCCTGGCTGGCGGCCAGCATCATCACCTGCATGATGTTCTTGGCGTCTACGTCCCGGCCTTTGCCGCGGATTCGCACCTTGCTGTCAAAGTCTGATGCGGTGGCCACAAGCTTCGCCGTGGCCCGCGCATGCAGGCCGAGTTTGTTGATGATGGTGATGGGGCGGCAAATCATAGGCGCTCAGATTTCTCCCCGGGCTTGAAGGTGTGGCAGTTCGGTGTGGCGCACCTGCACATTGCGGTAATTGTCGCGGAAATAGCGTCCGAGCTGCTCACACACATAAACGGAGCGGTGCTGGCCACCGGTGCAACCGATGGAAATGGTCATGTAGCTACGATTGCTGTCGGCAAACGAGGGCAGCCAGGTATTCAGGAAGCCCGTGACGTCATCCACCATCTGACGTGTCAGCGGTTCCCGTTCAAGAAATTCGATGACCGGCTGATCAACGCCGGTGTGCTTGCGCAGGCTGGTGTCCCAGTATGGATTGGGCAGGCAGCGGACGTCGAAGACGTAGTCTGAATCCACCGGCACGCCATGTTTGAAGCCAAAGGACTGGAACAGCAGTGCCAGTTCCTGATCCTTGCGGCCGGCCACGCGCTGCTTGATCATGTCGCGTAGCTCATACATGGAGAGCCCGGTCGTGTTGACGTAAAGATCGGCCAGCTTTGACAGGGGTTCCAGTAATTGCTTTTCGTTGGTGATTGCCTCCCGCAGAGACGTCTTGTCATCGCTCAGCGGATGCTTGCGGCGGGTTGCGTGAAAGCGCTGCAGCAGTGACTGTTCGTCGGCATCCAGGAATATGATTTCAACCTCGACACCGGTCTGCTTCAGTTGCTGGTAGATGGTTTCAAAATTGGCCAGCTCGGCGGACAGGTTACGGGCATCAATACTCACGGCCATTTTTTTCAGCCGGCCGGGCGCTTCCTGGGTGGCCGCCTCTCGGGTCAGCGGGAACAGCAAGCCAATGGGCAGGTTGTCGATGCAGTAGAATCCCAGGTCTTCCAGCACATGCAGAGCCGTACTCTTGCCGGAACCGGATCGGCCACTGACGATAATCAGCTTCATGGGACTGTTTCTCCTTCAATCTGCCTGGCAGCCTGTCCAGATATCAGGCTGATCTCAGTGATTACTCTCCGCCATACGCTGGTAAAGGTTCGCGGCATCTTCACACTGGCGCAGCCGGGCGCAGAAGGTGCTGTCATTGAAGCGCTCCGCCAGCTGGCTCAGTAACTCCAGGTGTTCACTGGTGGCTTCTTTGGGGACGATCAGTGCAAACACCAGATCTACCGGCTGGTTATCGATAGCATCAAAGTCTACCGGCTCCTCCAGAGTCATCAGCACGCCGATGACCCGGTCCAGGCCTTCCAGTCGGCAGTGGGGGATGGCAATACCCTCGCCGATACCGGTGCTACCCAGCCGTTCGCGGGAGACCAGATTGTTGAAGATCTGGGTGTCGCTGAGGATTTCATCCTGAAAGTGAATCCGTTCAGCGATGAACTCCAGCACACGTTTCTTGCTTGAGGCCGGCACCTTACACAGGGTCAGTTCAGGGGCAAGAATATTGTCGATGGTCAGGGATGGCTCGCTCATGGATCGACTGCATGTCCGTAAAAAAAAGGCTGCGGCCGGTTAGCCCCGCCGCAGCTCGTTTCATGAAACACCCGGTAAGGTTCGCGCTTCAGCGACCGCCGTTACCGTGCATCCGGTCTACGTTCTTTTCCTTGTGCTTGAGGATCTGACGGTCCAGCTTGTCGACCAGAGCGTCGATTGCGGCGTACATGTCCTCATTTTCTGCCTTTGCGTGAATCTCACCACCAATCACGTGCAGCGTGGCTTCCGCCATCTGGCGCACCTTCTCGACCTCCAGTGTGACCTGGCAGTTACTGATGTGGTCGAAGTGACGCTCCAGCTTCTCGAACTTGGTGTTGACGTAATCCTTCAGAGCGGGAGTCAGTTCTACGTGATGGCCTGAAATGTTGAGTTGCATAGGCGTCTCCTGTTGTCATACTGCCGGCGTGCTTGCCGGCTTGCGTGCCAGTGCATCTTGCACCGGCGAAAGTTTAAACCAGGCGTTTTCGTTCGTTCGAGGGAGGAATATGCATGGCCTCCCGGTATTTGGCCACGGTACGCCGCGCCACGTTGATTCCCTGTTCCCCTAGCATGGCTGCAATTTTGCTATCGCTCAATGGCTTTTTCGGGGTTTCCTCGGCAATCAGCTTCTTGATCATCGCCCGGATGGCTGTAGACGAGCATTCGCCGCCCTCGGCGGTGCTGACGTGGCTGGAGAAAAAGTACTTCAGCTCAAAAATACCGCGGGGCGTGTGCATGTACTTCTGGGTGGTAACCCGGGAAATCGTGGACTCGTGCATTTCCACCGCCTGGGCAATGTCAGACAGGATCAGAGGCTTCATGGCTTCTTCGCCCTGATCGAGGAACCCTTGCTGGTGTTCAACGATGCGGGTGGCCACTTTCAGCAGGGTTTCATTCCGGCTTTGCAGGCTCTTGATAAACCATTTCGCTTCTTGCAGCTGGTCGCGCAGGTAGGTGTTATCGGCACTGCTGTCAGCCCGGCGGATCAGTGACGCGTAGCTGGCATTCACCCGGATACGCGGAGCGATTTCCGGGTTGAGTTCAACCCGCCAGCGGCCTTCGTGTTTGCGTACGATGACGTCCGGGATAACGTAATCCGGTTCGGCCCGGTCCACGACATCGCCAGGGCGAGGGTTCAGGCTGGTGATCAGGGCCAGTACCTGTTTCAGCTGGTCTTCCTTGAGCCGGCTGCGGCGCAACAGCTGTGCGTAGTCCCGGTTGCCAAGCAGATGCAGGAACTGGGTAACCACCAGTCTCGCCTGGCGCAGCCAGGGGGTATCCGGTGGCAGCTGGTTGAGCTGAATCAGCAGGCATTCCTGGAGATCCCGAGCGAACACGCCGGGCGGGTCGAAGTGTTGCAGGCGGTGGAGTACCGCTTCCACTTCGTCCAGTTCCAACGGGTCTTCTTCGGTTTCGTCCAGCAGGCCTGCGTGAATGTCCTCAATGTCAGACGTCAGGTAGCCGCGTTCATCCACAGCATCCAGCAGTGCGTGGGCAATGGCCTGATCCCGCTCGCTCAGAGGCGTCAGGTTCAGCTGCCACTCGAGGTGATCCTGCAGGGTTTCGGTAGGCGAGTTCCGGGTTTCGAAATCCGATTCGTGCTCGTCTTCGCCTTTGCTGGCCGGAGCCGGGGCAGACTGGTAGATGTCGTCCCAGGCGGTATCCACTGGCAGATCATCGGGAATGTTGTCCGGAATATCGTTCTCGGACGACCAGTCCGGGCCGTTCTCGGTTTCGTCCCAGTCCGGGCTCGCGTCCTGGTGGCTGTCGTCCTGGGTGGTCTCAGAGCCGGAAGCTTCGCTGTGCTCGTGCTCTTCGCGTTCGTCGCCTTCAGCGTGCTCATCGTCCTCGGAGGTTTCCAGCATGGGGTTTGATTCCAGCGCCTGCTGGATTTCCTGCTGGAGATCGAGGGTAGAAAGCTGCAGCAGGCGTATAGCCTGCTGCAGCTGGGGCGTCATGGTCAGACTCTGGCCCAGCTTAAGCTGTAATGAGGCTTTCATAACCATGGCTCAAGATCCATAACTCGTGGGCATCCCGGTTGTTGCTTTGCCGGCGCACAGGCCGAAAAAAATGTTGTACGCTGGTTACTTGCCATTGTCTGTAGACAGTATAAGCAAGTTTTTTGCCGAGTTTACTTGCTACAGATCATCAAAACAATCAGGCCTCGGATAAACCCTGTTTTATCAGGTCAGAGCCGGAACTCGTCGCCCAGATATACTTCTTTCACCTGCTGGTTTGCCAGAATGGCTTCGGCATTGCCGGAGGCAATGATGTGGCCTCCGGAAACGATGTAGGCATTCTCGCAGATGTCGAGGGTTTCCCGAACGTTGTGGTCGGTGATCAAGACCCCGATGCCCTTGTCCCGAAGGTGCCGGATGATGTGCTTGATGTCACTCACTGAGATGGGGTCTACGCCCGCGAAGGGCTCGTCCAGCAGAATAAAGGCAGGCTCCATGGCCAGCGCCCGGGCGATTTCAACCCTGCGGCGTTCGCCTCCGGATAGCGCCATACCCACGCTGTCTCGGATGTGAGTAATATGAAACTCTTCCAGCAACTCTTCCAGCTTGGCTTCCCGTTCCGCCCGACTCATGCCTTTGCGGGTTTCGAGGATGGCCATGATGTTGTCCCGCACGGTCAGTTTGCGAAACACGGAGGCCTCCTGGGGCAGGTAACCGATGCCCTTGCGGGCGCGCCCATGCATTGGCAGCGGGGTGATGTCCTGGGTGTCGATGGTGATCCGGCCGTGATCCGCAGGCACCAGGCCCACGATCATGTAGAAGCAGGTGGTCTTGCCGGCGCCGTTGGGGCCGAGCAGGCCGACAATCTCGCCGGAGCGAATTTCCAGAGAAACGTCCAGCACCACTTTTTTCTGCTTGTAGCTTTTTGCCAGATTACTGGCCCTGAGAACTGCCATCCGAACCTTTCCCGTCACTGGATTGAGCTGAATTACGAGGCTGAATCACCATTTCCACCCGGCCGGAGCCGCCGTCGGATGGCGTGCCGCCTTCCGCAGTAACAACGCGGCGAACGGTGTCGTAGTGGATGACGTCGCCCCGGAATACGTTGCCGTCTTGTTCAATAACGGCCTGGCGTTCAAAAATAACCAGGTTTTCATCGCCAGACCAGGTGATGTTCAGGGCCTTGGCATCGGTCGTGCCTTCGCCTTCCTGGCCGGGTTGCCGGTAATGGGCGGGGTTGCCGGCGGCTTCAATCCGGCTGACACCCTGTTGGTTGCGGTAAAGTACCACCCGATCCGCGTCCAGCCGGGTTTCGCCCTGAATCAGTTCGACAGCGCCGGTGTAAACGGCCGTTCCGGCGCTTTCATCCAGACGGGCCGAATCTGCACTGACCTTTATGGGGATATCGGAATCCAGGTTGAATGCCGATGCCGGGCCGGCCAGCAATGCCATGGCCAGAATCGCTGGCCGGCAGAAAGATCGTTTACCTGACGGTTTCATATTGTCCCTCTACCCGGGAGTTGAGTTCGAGAATGCGTTCGTTGATCCAGGCTTTCATACCGGTGGAGCGGGTGACGCCAAAAGGCTCGGTGATGGTCACCGGCTGGTCGGTGTAGACGGTGCCGTTGCTGTTGTCCAGGGTCAGTGCCTCGGTCTCCAGAACGGCTTCGCGGCCTTCGGCCTGTCGGGTCAATCGGACGTTCCCCGTAAGTTCCAGCTTTTCATTGTTCTGCTGAAGGCTACCTTCATTGGACTCGACGAGCCAAGGGTCGGGGCTGCCCTCACTGAAAAGCCGGGCTCTCGGCGTATCCAGATGAGCCGTGCCGGTTGCTTCAAACTGCTCAATTCTGGGGCTTTTGAGATCAATCTGGAGGTTCCCTTGCTCATCCCAGGCGCGGTATTGTCCGCCGATCACAAAGCCGTCGGGCTCTGCGGGCCCCCGTAGCTCGCTGGCGGCATTCCGCGAACTGACAGGTTCGTCACTTTGCCACAGCAGAAAAACGGTTGCTGTTACGGTGGCGGCAAGGGCCAGAGCTGTAATCCGCCGTTTGCCACGATCGCCGAAAAGCCGCTCGGTGATCATGCTGGCTCGTCCAGATAGGGGGCAAGAGTGTTGTCCAGGTGCCCTTGCGCCCAGAGCAGGAGATCGCAGGCCTCGCGCACAGCGCCCTGTCCACCGGGGCTGCGGGTACAGTAGTCGGCGTGTTGCTGAACCAGCCAGTAGCCGTTGGGTACCGTGATGCCAAGGCCGGCAAAACGCAGCGCGGGTAGGTCGGGCAGGTCGTCGCCCATGTAGGCAATCTGCTCCGGCGCAAGGTTCATATCCCGGATCAATTCCAGCAATGCGATTTTTTTGTCTTCGCGACCCTGCATCAGGTGCGGGATGCCCAAGTCCGACATTCGTCTTTCCGTAAGAGGAGAGCGTCGTCCGGTAATCACCGCCACGGTGATGCCTGCCTGCATCAGCTGTTTCAGGCCCAGGCCGTCAAGAATGTTGAAGGCCTTGAGTTCGTCGCCGCTGGCACTGAAATAGAGGCGACCATCGCTCATGATGCCGTCCACATCCAGGGCGATCAGGCGAATGCCCGATGCCTTGGCCTTCAGGGCTGCGTCCCAGTGGGTTTGTAACGGATGCGCTGTCTGAGTCATCAAATCACTCCGGCCCGCAGCAGGTCGTGCATATTAATGGCGCCCACCAGGGTGCCGTTTGCGTCGGTAACCGGCAAGGCGTTGATCTTCATTTCTTCCATGATATTCAAGGCTTCTGCCGCCAGGTGGTCTGCCCGGATGGTTTTGCCGTTGCGGGTCATCACGTCCTGGATGGGGGTAGTGTGCACATCCACGGATTTGTCCAGGGTCCGGCGCAGGTCGCCGTCGGTGAAGATGCCCGTCAGGGTGCCGGCGGCATTAACGACCGTGGTCATACCCAGGCCCTTGCGGGTTATTTCCAGCAGTGCCCCGCTCAGGGTTGTGCCCTCGGCAACCTGAGGAATCTGGTCACCGGTGTGCATGATGTCGGATACCCGCAGCAGCAGGCGGCGTCCAAGGCTGCCGCCGGGGTGGGAGAACGCGAAATCCTCGGCGCTGAATCCCCGGGCTTCAAGCAGCGCCACGGCCAGGGCATCCCCCATGACCAGGGTGGCGGTGGTGCTGGAGGTGGGTGCCAGGCCCAGGGGGCAGGCTTCAATGGCCACGCTGACATCCAGGTTGGCAACGGCCTCCTGTGCCAGTACGGAATCGGGTTTGCCTGTCATGCTGATCAATGGCGCGCCCATGCGCTTGATCAGAGGGAGAATGGTGACCACTTCGCTGGTGCTGCCGCTGTTGGATATGGCGATGACCACATCCTGGGGTGTTATCATGCCCAGATCGCCATGGCTGGCTTCGCCGGGATGAACAAAAAAGGCGGGCGTGCCCGTGCTGGCGAGCGTGGCGGCAATCTTGTTGCCGATGTGCCCCGATTTGCCCATACCTGTCACCACAACCCGGCCTTTGCAGGCCATGATGACCTCGCAGGCGCGGCTGAAGTCACCGTTTATACGGCTTTCCAGCGCTTCAATGGCTTCGCGCTCGATGCGGATTGCCCGTAGGGCCGAGTTGCAAAAGTCCTGGGTGTTGAAGGTATTTGATTCGGTCATGTCGGCTGGCTGTCTGCTCGATCTGGGATTTGAGGCCGAAGTATATCACTTCTGGTGCCCCCGGCTCGCCTGCATCAGGGATTCTGATCATTGCCATCAAGACATTTTACGTTGCTTTAATTGAGGTCTGGGAGAGCTTGTCATAATGTAGGCGCTCCTTGAAAGGGATGGATTATGGAGTCATCTGCGTACATAACACTTAGGGATGTGGTGTTTTCCCGTTCCGGGCGCCGGATTTTTGATGGAATCAGTCTGGATATTCCCAAAGGGAAGGTGACTGCCATCATGGGGCCCAGTGGTACCGGTAAAACCACGCTCCTCAGGCTCATTGGAGGTCAGCTTCGCCCGGATTCGGGCCAGGTGAATGTGGCAGGCCACGACGTGCCCGGGCTCAAGCGCAAGGCGCTCTACCAGCTGCGCGAGAAGATGGGCATGCTGTTTCAGAGTGGCGCGCTGTTCACCGATCTCAGTGTTTACGAGAACGTTGCCTTCCCGCTGCGGGTGCACACGTCATTACCCGAGGATATGATCCGGGACATTGTTCTGATGAAACTGGAGGCGGTGGGCTTGCGTGGTGCCAGAGAGCTGATGCCCTCAGAGTTGTCTGGTGGCATGACCCGGCGGGTGGCCCTGGCCCGCAGTATCGCGCTGGACCCGGAGTTGATCATGTACGACGAGCCCTTTGCCGGGCAGGATCCGATTGCCATGGGCGTGCTGGTCAAGCTGATCCGGGATCTCAACAGTTCCATGGGGCTGACCAGCGTTCTGGTGTCGCACGATGTGCCCGAATCCCTGAGTATTTGCCATTACGCCTGCATTATTGCCGACGGCAAGGTGATCGGTGAGGGCACTCCCGAGGAGCTGCGGGCGCATCCGTCTGAGCGGGTTCAGCAGTTTCTTGAAGGGCAGCCTGATGGCCCGGTGCCGTTCCATTACCTGAGTGGCGATGCAGCGGCTGATTTTGGTGTGGGAGGGCGGTCTTCATGATGGATCGTATTGCCGGCCTGGGGCGGCTCGGGATCGCGATCATCGCCTCCTTTGGTCGTTCCGGGCAGTTTCTGTTCGGTGTGCTGGCCGGTGTCCCCAGGCCTGCTACAGGTTTTCCCTTGCTGGTCAAACAGCTCTACGCCGTCGGCGTGTTGTCACTGGCGATTGTGGTGGTCTCAGGATTGTTTATCGGGATGGTGCTAGGGCTTCAGGGTTATACCATTCTCAGTGATTACGGCTCGGAGTCGGCGATTGGCCAGATGATTGCGCTCACGCTGGTACGCGAGTTGGGGCCGGTGGTGACGGCCCTGCTGTTCGCCGGTCGCGCGGGCTCCGCCCTGACGGCAGAGATCGGCCTGATGAAGGCGACGGAACAGCTCTCCAGTATGGAAATGATGGGGGTAGATCCGTTGCGCCGGGTCGTTGCACCGAGACTTTGGGCCGGTTTTCTCGCCATGCCGGTACTTGCCATGATTTTCTCGGTAGTGGGGATCTGGGGCGGCATGCTGGTTGGCGTGGAATGGCTTGGGGTGTTCGAGGGTTCCTTCTGGGGCAACATGCAGTCCTCCGTCGATTTTGTGGATGACGTGCTTAACGGCTTTATCAAGAGTGTGGTGTTCGGGTTCGTATGTGCCTGGATTGCGGTCTACCAGGGCTATGACTGCGTGCCCACCTCTGCTGGTATCAGTTCGGCGACCACCAAAACCGTGGTCTACTCATCGCTGGCAGTGCTCGGTCTCGATTTCGTACTGACTGCCGTCATGTTCGGTGATTTTTAACAGGATTCAGGGAGCCTTTCATGGCACAAAGAAGCACAGAAATCATTGTTGGGCTGTTCATGATTGCCGGTTTGGCCGCGCTCATGTTTCTGGCGCTGCAGGTGAGTGGCCTGTCGCCGAAATCCGCGGAGCAGACCTATACGCTGTATGCCAATTTCAACGATACCGGTGGCTTGACGCCCCGAGGCAAGGTTTCCATGGCTGGTGTCACTGTCGGTACCATCGAATCCATTACCCTGGACAGGGACACTTTCCAGGCGCGCGTAACCATGTCTATCCATGCTGAGGTTGATAACATCCCGGCCGACAGTGCAGCAGTAATACGTACATCCGGACTGCTGGGTGAGCAGTACATTGATATATCGATTGGCGGGGACCTGGAGTCGCTGAACGCGGGGGATACCTTTTATTCCACCCAGTCCGCCATGAATCTGGAACGGCTGATCAGTAACTTTGCCTCCGGCCGCTGAGCCAGAGCCATGCACAGGAGAAACTAATGAGTGTCCTGAAACACCGTTTGACGTTGATGATTGCCATGGTCGCCCTGATGGTGGGCCAGGTCTGGGCCGGCCCGGAGGAGGATCTGAAGCGTTACGTGGACGAGAATACCCAGAAGCTGGTGCAGAAGCTCAATGCCGAGAAAGGGTTGTACGAAAAGGATCCTGAGGCGTTTTATGCCAGCATGGATGAAACCCTTCAGGAGTTTGTCGATTTTCGCCGGATTGCTGCCCGGGTGATGGGTCGATATGCCCGCCAGACCACGCCAGAGCAGCGGGATGCTTTTGTCGAGAAGTTCAAGCGCAGCCTGTTTGACAGTTATGCCCAGGCCCTGGTTTCTGCGGAAGATTTCGAGATCATCGTCAAGGAAGCCACCATCCTTCCTCAGAATGAGGATCGCGCTTCGGTAGAAATGGAGTTGATCAGTGCCTCCGGCAACCGTTATCCGGTCACTTACTCAATGTACCGGACAGGTGACGACCGCTGGATGATGGAAAACGTCATCGTAGAGGGCGTGAACATCGGCCTTGCCTTCCGGGATCGCTTTGCCCAGGAAATGGAAGAGAATCGCGGCCAGGTTCAGGCGGTCATTGACGGCTGGGGTGACGCGGTTGAGGCCCTGAATCTGGACGAGCAGGTGGATCGTTCATGAGTGATCGGTTGCCGGGCATCGTCCGGAACGGCAAAACTCTTTGCGTAACCGGCGATGTCGATGCCGACACGGTCCTGGCGCTGCGCAAGCAGGGCGAACAGGAAATACGGCAGGCCGATGGGACGCTTGAGGTTGATCTGTCCGGGCTTGGCACCGCGCACAGTGTGGTGCTTTCGATGCTTTTGTGTTGGCAGCGTCTGGCGCTCAGCCGACATTGCCATCTCTCCTTCACAGGCGCCAGTGAGCGACTTCGTTCTCTGGCCGCACTCAGTAATCTTCAGGATCAGATTCCCGGATTTGCCGAGCACAGCTGACCGGCGCCCGGGAATTGGTTACAATTCCGCCCCTGATTTCAACTTAGTCGAGGAATCCTTATGGACGCCGCCCAGGTTACCGAACTTGTCAAAGAAGCCCTGCCCGGTTGCGAGGTTCAGGTACAGGTTGATGGCAACCACTATCTTGTTGTGGTGGTGGGTGACGTATTTGAGGGACTGCCCACCATCAAACGGCAGCAAATGATCAACAAGGTGCTATTCCAGCATGTCATGGACGGCACCATTCACGCCCTTCACCCGAAAGCCTTTACCCCGAGCGAGTGGGCCGATCAGCAGGCCGGCGCCTGAACCGAACAGGATAATTACCGTGGACAAACTATTGATCAGGGGTCGAAAGCCCCTGGATGGCGAAATTCGCATTTCCGGTGCCAAGAACGCGGCCCTGCCCATTCTGGCGGCGACACTGCTGGCGGATGAGCCGGTTACCGTCGGCAACCTGCCGCACCTGAACGATATTACCACCATGATCGAGCTGCTCGGTCGCATGGGGGTGGAGCTGCTCATTGACGAAAAGATGAGTGTTGAAGTGCACGCCAATACCATCAAGCACTTCCATGCACCGTACGAGCTGGTAAAGACCATGCGCGCCTCCATACTGGTGCTTGGCCCGCTGGTGGCACATTTTGGCGAAGCCGAAGTCTCCCTGCCGGGTGGCTGTGCCATCGGTACCCGACCGGTTAACCTGCACATCCACGGTCTGGAAATGATGGGTGCCGACATAAAGGTGGAGAATGGTTACATCAAGGCCAAGACCAATGGCCGGCTGAAGGGTGCCCACATCTTCCTGGATACGGTCACCGTAACGGGTACCGAAAACCTGATGATGGCAGCTGCGCTCGCCGAGGGTAAAACCATCCTCGAAAACGCGGCCCGCGAGCCGGAAGTGGTGGATCTGGCCGAGTGCCTGATCGCCATGGGTGCCGATATCAAAGGCCACGGTACCGCGACCATTGAAATCAATGGTGTGGAGCGCCTGCACGGATGCCACTACAACGTGCTGCCGGACCGGATCGAGACCGGAACCTACCTGGTGGCGGCGGCTGCGACCGGTGGTCGGGTGAAAGTAAAAGATACCCGGGAAGATATCCTGGAAGCGGTGCTGCTCAAGCTGGAAGAGGCGGGGGCGCACATCACGACCGGCCCGGACTGGATTGAACTGGACATGAAAGGCAAGCGGCCCAAGGCTGTCAGCCTGCGGACCGCGCCGTATCCGGCGTTCCCAACGGATATGCAGGCTCAGTTTGCGGCCATGAATGCGGTCGCCGAGGGTTCCGGAACCATCGTCGAAACCGTATTTGAAAACCGCTTCATGCACTTGCAGGAACTGATCCGGATGGGTGCAGACATTACCCTTGAAGGTAATGCGGCCATCATCAAGGGCGTTGAACACCTGACCGGTGCTCCGGTGATGGCAACCGATCTGCGGGCCTCAGCCAGCCTCGTGATCGCCGGTCTGATGGCAGACGGCGATACCATTGTCGACCGCATTTACCACATTGACCGCGGTTACGAATGCATTGAAGAGAAATTGCAGCTGTTGGGTGCCAGCATCCGCCGTCTGCCAGCCTGAATTTGACCAACGGGAACCCGGAAGGATACATGACAGATTCCATCACCATCGCCTTGTCGAAGGGTCGCATTCTGGAAGAAACCTTGCCGCTGCTGGCGGAAGCGGGCATTGAGCTTGTCGACGACGTGAAAAAGTCCCGCAAGCTGGTGTTTCCCACCACCGACCCGAACGTGCGGATTCTGATCATCCGGGCGACCGATGTGCCCACCTATGTTCAATACGGTGGCGCCGATCTGGGCGTTACAGGTAAGGATGTTCTGATGGAGCACGGTGGCGACGGCCTCTACGAACCGCTTGATCTGAACATCTCCCGTTGCCGGTTGATGACCGCAGGCAAAAAAGGCGAGCAGCCACCGGCAGGCAGGATTCGTGTTGCCACCAAATTCGTCAACCTGGCCCGGCGCTATTATGCGGCTCAGGGCCGGCAGGCCGATATCATCAAGCTCTACGGAGCCATGGAACTGGCACCGATCCTGAACCTGGCCGATGAGATTGTTGATATCGTGGATACCGGCAATACCCTCAAGGCCAACGGGCTGGAGCCAAGAGAACTGATTGACCACATCAGTAGCCGACTGGTGGTTAACCGGGCCTCCATGAAGATGAAACACGGCCAGATAAACCCCATAATCGAGAAGATGTCCGCGGCCGTTGAACGACGCCGCGATTCGTAGTGTTACTCCAAGACAGGATCTGAAAAATGACCGACAGAATCACCAGACTGAACACCACCCAGAGCGACTTTGACAGTGCGCTGGCCCAGCTGCTGGCCTGGGACGACAGTGTGGATCATCAGGTGAATGAGTCGGTTCGGCATATCCTGCACGAGGTGAAGACCCGGGGCGATGCGGCGGTGCTGGAGTTTACGGCCAAGTTTGATCGCCTGGACGTTGGCTCCATGGCTGAGCTGGAAATGGATAAAAGCCGTTTGCAGGCAGCTTTGGACCGAATTCCCCAGGATCAGCGTGAGGGTCTGGAAAAAGCGGCGGGACGCATCCGTGACTACCACGAACGCCAGAATCAGCAATCCTGGCAATACCAGGACGAAGACGGAACCGTGCTGGGCCAGAAGGTAACGCCGCTGGATCGCGCCGGTCTGTACGTGCCGGGTGGCAAGGCGGCCTATCCTTCGTCGGTACTGATGAATGCGATTCCGGCCAAAGTCGCTGGTGTGGCTGAGGTCATTATGGTGGTGCCAACGCCAGACGGTGTGGTGAACGACATGGTACTGGCTGCGGCCGCCATTGCCGGGGTAGACCGGGTGTTCACTATCGGTGGTGCCCAGGCCGTGGCTGCGCTGGCCTATGGTACGGAAACCGTTCCTTCGGTGGACAAGATTGTGGGTCCGGGGAATATTTTTGTGGCCACCGCGAAGCGCGAAGTATTCGGGGTGGTCGGTATCGACATGATTGCCGGCCCTTCCGAGATCCTGGTGATCTGTGACGGCAAGACCGACCCGGACTGGATTGCCATGGACCTGTTTTCCCAGGCCGAACATGATGAGCAGGCCCAGAGCATTCTGGTCAGCCCGGACGCAGACTTCCTGGATGCGGTGGAAGCCAGTATCAACAAGCTACTGCCGACCATGGAGCGCGAGGAGATTATCCGCACCTCCATGCTGGGAAGGGGGGCACTGATTCAGGTGGCAGATCTGAAAGAAGCCGCCGAAGTGAGCAACCGGATTGCCCCCGAGCACCTGGAGCTCTCAGTAGAAGATCCGCAGGCCATGCTCGACGACATCCGCCATGCCGGTGCGATTTTCATGGGCAGGCACACGGCCGAAGCCCTGGGTGACTATTGCGCGGGCCCGAATCACGTATTGCCAACCAGCGGCACCGCACGATTCAGTTCACCTCTGGGTGTGTACGATTTCCAGAAGCGCTCCTCCCTGATTGGCTTTACCGCTCAGGGTGCCGACCGTATGGGGCGGGTAGCGTCGGTTCTAGCCCGTGGCGAAGGGCTGACAGCACACGCACGTTCAGCGGAGTACCGGATCAATGAGTAAGTACTGGAGCGACCTGGTCAGTGAACTCAAGCCGTACGTGCCGGGTGAACAGCCGAAAATGGCCAATCTGGTGAAGCTGAACACCAATGAAAACCCGTTCGGCCCATCGCCAAAAGTGATTGAAGCCATTCAGAGAGAGTTGAATGACAGCCTGCGCCTGTATCCGGACCCGGAAGGCCAGGCCCTGAAAGATGCCATTGCCGAATATCACGTGGATTTTGGAATCACCCCCAAACAGGTGTTTGTTGGCAACGGTTCCGATGAAGTGCTGGCGCATATTTTTCAGGGGCTTCTGAAACACGACAAGCCGATCCTGTTTCCGGACATCAGCTATAGCTTTTACCCGGTGTATTGCGGCTTGTTCCAGATCGAGAGTGCGGTTATTCCGCTGACCGACAGCTTCGAGATCGATCCGAACGACTACAAGCGTGACAACGGCGGCATTATCTTCCCGAACCCGAATGCGCCGACGGGACGCTACCTCGGACTTGGGCACGTAGAGGATATCCTGCAGGCCAACCCGGATAGCGTGGTAGTGGTTGATGAAGCCTATGTTGATTTCGGTGGCGAGACGGCGATTCGTCTGGTGAACCAGTACCCGAACCTGTTGGTGTGCCAGACCCTCTCCAAGGCCCGTTCACTGGCTGGCCTGAGAGTTGGCTTTGCGGTTGGTAATGAAGATCTGATCGAGGCTCTCAATCGTGTCAAAGACAGCTTCAATTCCTATCCGCTGGACCGTCTGGCTCTGGCTGGTGCCGTGGCTGCGTTTGAGGACAAGCAGTGGTTCGAGGATTCCTGCAGTGGCGTGATCCGCGAGCGCGAGCGGGTGACCAGGGAGTTGGAAACTCTGGGTTTTGAGGTGTTGCCATCCAAGGCAAACTTTGTTTTTGCCCGCCATCCCGGCCATGAAGGCGCTGCGATTGCGGCGAAGCTTCGGGAGCAGGGCATTATTGTCCGGCATTTCAATAAGCCAAGAATCAGCGATTTTCTGCGTATCACGATTGGTACCAGTGACCAGAACAATGCTCTGATCAAGGGGCTTGGCGGACTTTAGTTTAGTATCGTAGCAGAACGAGGAATTGGCGGGCTGAGTTACGCTGGCGTTTCAGCTTCGAGGTGCCGCAAGGGTCAGCAGGGGTCTCCGGAAACCGCTACAAGCACATCCCTGTGCGCTTCTCTCCGGCCATCCATGGCCTCCGACATTTCCGGAAACCCCTGCTGACCCTTGCTTTCAAACGTTGTGCACGCCAGCTGCCATGCGTCCAGAAACCGAAATGTGTTCGAGGTGTTTAATGGCGAGCAGAAACGAGATTTTAGCCAAGATAAATCAATGGCTTCAGCCGGATACCTTCCAGGATTACTGCCCGAATGGCCTCCAGGTTGAAGGTAACGAGCAGGTTACGACCCTTGTTACCGGTGTAACGGCCAGCCAGGCACTGATCGACGCAGCAGTCGCACAAAACGCAGACATGATCCTTGTCCACCACGGCTACTTCTGGAAAGGCGAAGATCAGGCCATCCGTGGCATGAAGAAAAACCGGATCAAGCAGTTGCTGGACAACGACATCAACCTCGTCGCCTACCATCTGCCACTGGACGATCATCCGGAGTATGGCAACAACCGGCAACTGGCCGAAGTGCTCGGGATCCAGAATCCTAGGCCGCTGGGGGGGCTGGTCTGGCAGGGTGAGTTGCCGGAGCCCTTGTCAGTGGAAAAGTTTGAGTTAGAGATGGCTCGGGCTCTGCACAGGCAGCCGTTGCACGTTGGTGGCGGGGCAGACAAAATCAAAACCGTCGCCTGGTGTACGGGCGCCGCTCAGGGCTTTATCAACGTTGCTTTGGAGGCGGGCGTAGACGCCTACATCAGTGGTGAAATCTCGGAGCCGACAACTCATACCGCCCGGGAATGCGGCATTCATTACTTTGCGGCGGGCCATCACGCGACAGAGCGTTATGGAGTGCAGGCGTTAGGGGCGGCGATTGCTGAGGCGTTTGGTGTTACACACCGTTTCATCGATTGTGATAATCCGGTATGAAGATCGTTGTCAGGCTGCGCGTGGCGCAGCCTCTGATTTCGAATCAAGCCGGGCGCTTCTCGCCCTTGTCCAGGCCGTAGTCCTCGGCAAGCGTTCCTTTGGCCTCAGGGTCGGCCTTGGGTGCATAATCCCTGGGAGGTTCTGAAGGCTCGCCATCACTGCCATGCTCCAGTCTGCCCTTGGATTTCTGATCCAGCTCTTCCATCCAGTCTTCGTCATTGCACAGACGGTTGGCGCCACGAGCCATATGCTGGTTCACATCCCGGTAGGCGTCGTTGAACCGGCGCAACAGGTGCGCGGATTCCATAAAGTGCTCGTTCACCTGGGCCTGATAGCGCGTAAACTCGCTGCGCAGCTCTTCAATCTGCTGCTCCGCCCGGCGCTGCCGCAACGTTGCTCCCTGGCCGGAACGGCCAACCAGAATCCCGATGACAATGCCAACTACCAACGCGGCAACTGCCGCCAGAATCAGGTTTGTCATATGAAAATCGTCCTTATATTGCCTGGAAGTGAGCCAATCCCCGTAAACGGAGTATAACGCCCCAAACCGATTGAGCCCATGCTGAAACACTGAGCCAATCGTCGTATTGCCCCGAGAGCCGCCCGGCGTGGCGAAAAAACGCGAAATAGGCGACAATACCGCGCCGATTTTTCACTCGACTCAACTATTCAGGAAGCCTGATGACTGCAGCCACGTCCTCCGATACCGTTGCGAACCTGACCCCTTGGGAGCGTTACCAAAAGGATCTTGAACGCCCGGATTTTCACAAGGACCCCGCCCAGGTAGATGCAGTCCAACGCCTGCAGTCACTGTACGATAAATTGGTGGCTGCTGAAAACGAGCGCAACAAAGGGTTGGCCAAACTGCGCCGCAAACTCAAGAAGGGCCGGGAAGAGCCGGTTAAAGGCCTGTATTTCTGGGGCGGCGTTGGCCGGGGTAAAACCTATCTGATGGACACCTTTTTTGAGTCGCTGCCATTCGAGCGCAAGATGCGGGTGCACT
This sequence comes from Marinobacter sp. LM1, assembly GCF_042763285.1. Taxonomy (NCBI): domain Bacteria; kingdom Pseudomonadati; phylum Pseudomonadota; class Gammaproteobacteria; order Pseudomonadales; family Marinobacteraceae; genus Marinobacter; species Marinobacter sp. LM1. Next base: position 2,970,290 of record NZ_CP114373.1, on the reverse strand, counting down.
TCCACCGTTTTATGCAGCGCGTTCACAACGAATTGAAGGCTTTGAAAGGGGAGAAAAACCCCCTTGAGATGGTGGCTAAAAAGTTTGCGGACGAGACCCGTGTCATCTGTTTCGACGAGTTCTTTGTTTCCGATATTGGCGATGCCATGATCCTTGCCACGCTGATGGATGGGCTTTTTGGTCGTGGTGTTACCTTGGTGTGTACGTCCAATATCGTCCCCGATGGCCTTTATAAAGATGGTCTCCAGCGCGCGCGGTTCCTGCCTGCCATTGAGCTGGTAAAGAAGTACACCGATGTGGTGAATGTGGATGGCGGCGTGGACTATCGCCTGCGTACCCTGGAGCAGGCAGAGCTTTATCACTGTCCGCTGGATGATGAGGCGGATATCAGCTTGCGGAACAGTTTCGACGCCCTGGCCGTCGAAGCGGCGAAGCACAGTAAAACCATGGAAATCAACGGTCGCAAGATTCCGGCCCAGGCCCACGCAGACGATGTGGTCTGGTTTGACTTCAAAGACGTGTGTGACGGCCCCCGGAGTCAGAACGATTACATCGAAATGGCGCGCCAGTTCCACGCCATTATCGTCAGCAATGTACCGGTGCTTGGTGGCGACAAGGACGACCAGGCGCGCCGTTTTATCAACATGATCGATGAGTTCTACGACCGCAACGTCAAGGTCATTATCTCTGCTGCGGCGCCCATCACCGAGCTCTATTCGGGCGGGCGCCTGAGCTTTGAATTCGAGCGCACGGAATCCCGGTTGCTGGAAATGCAATCCCAGGAGTATCTCGAAGCGCCCCACAAACCATAACCAGAATCATAAAGAACCAACAGAGAGGTCACAGCATGAGTCAGGACAACGTTGTCATCGTGAGCGGTGTTCGCACCCCCATGGGTGGTTTTATGGGTAGTCTTGCCCCGGTTTCCGCGCCGGAACTGGGCGCAATTGCCATCGCTGAGGCGGTGAAGCGCGCCGGCCTGCAGCCTGCCGATATTCAGGAAGTCATTATGGGTAACGTGCTGCCGGCTGGCCTGAAGCAGGGGCCCGCTCGCCAGGCCATGCGCAAGGCGGGACTGCCAGACAGTACTGGCGCCACCACCATTAACAAACTTTGTGGCTCCGGCATGAAAGCGACCATGTTCGCCCATGACCTGATCAAAGCCGGCTCAAACGACATCATGGTAGCCGGTGGCATGGAGAGTATGTCCAACGCGCCTCACATTTTGCTGGGCGCCCGCCAGGGCTACCGCATGGGGCCTGGGCAGGCGCCCCAGGACCATATGTTCCTGGATGGCCTCGAAGACGCCGAGACTGGCCGTTTGATGGGATCTTTCGCCCAGGAAATGGCGGACAAGAAAGGCTATACCCGGGAAGAAATGGACAACTACGCGATTTCCTCCCTGAATCGTGCCAAGAAAGCGATTGAAGAAGGCCTGCTCAAAGAAGAGATCATCCCCGTTACCGTCAAGACCCGTAAGGGAGAGGTGGTAGTAGAGGATGATGAGCAGCCCCACAACGCCAACATTGAGAAGATTCCGACACTGCGCCCGGCGTTTGCCAAAGACGGTACCGTGACTGCGGCAAACGCGTCTTCCATTTCTGACGGCTCCTCAGCACTGGTGCTGATGCGTGAATCCGAAGCCGAAAAACGTGGCCTCAAGCCCCTGGCGCGGATCGTTGCCCATAGCACTCAGTCCCAGCATCCCAGCGAGTTCACCTGTGCGCCAGTGGGCGCGATCCAGACACTTTTCCAGAAAACCGGCTGGACCAAGGACGATGTTGACCTTTACGAGATCAACGAAGCCTTCGCCATGGTGGCCATGATGCCTATCAAAGAGCTGGGCCTGGATCCGGACAAGGTGAATATTCACGGTGGCGCCTGTGCCCAGGGGCATCCGGTTGGGTCTACCGGTTCCCGTCTTCTGGTTACCCTGATGCATGCCCTCAAGCGCTATGGCAAAAAGAAGGGTGTTGCCGCGCTCTGCATCGGTGGTGGTGAAGCCACCGCAATGGCGATCGAAATGCTGTAAGACGACAGGTGGTTGCACTCCTGAATCTTGTCTATAGTGAGGGAGTGCGAGCCCCGGCTGAACAGAGAGTGACAGCAAAATCATACTTTTGACTGATCAAAGCCCCCGAAAGGCTTAGCTATAGTGCAATCATCACGGCACTGTGTGTACAGCCGTCAGGACACCTAACACCAGAACAATCGAGCAGCGACTCAGAACAACAACGGAGTAGCCTTCCAATGACAAGAAAAACTCAACCGTGGCAGCGTTGGACCAAGTTACCACTTGCCGTAGCCATAGCCGCCGGCGTGTCCGGCCAGGCAGCAGCATACTCGTTCTACATGGGTGATGTTGAGGCTCAGTTCAATACCACGTTATCTGCCGGTGCTTCCTGGCGAGTAGAAGAAGCTGACAAGCGTCTTCTGGCTCCGCATGATGGGCGGGGTACTGCTTCCACCAACAACTATGACGACGGTAATCGCAATTTCGACAAAGGCGATACCATCTCCAAGATCGTCAAGGGTAACAGTGAGCTGTTCCTGGATTATGCAGTCGACAGTCAGTATCTGACCCGCGTAGGTGGTTTTGTTCGTGGCCGCTATTGGTATGACTTCGAGCTCAAAGACGAGAATCGCCGTTACGTAGAGCTCAACGAGAAAGCAAAGGATAATGCCTCAGGCGGCGAAATCCTCGATGCCTACGTGTTTTCTGACTGGTACTTCGGCAACATCCCTGTGAGCCTGCGCTATGGTAAGCAGGTAGTGAGCTGGGGTGAGAGTACGTTTATCCAGGGTGGTATCAACACCATCAACCCGGTAGATGTTCGGGCGTTCCGTGCTCCAGGCTCCGAATTGAAGGATGCGTTGCTGCCGGTTGAGATGTTCTACATGTCTGCCGGTGTCACTGAAAACGTCTCCGTTGAAGCCTTCGTTCAGGCCAAATGGGAGCCGGTGCGCCCGGACGATTGCGGAACCTTCTTCTCTACCATTGATTTTGTCGCCGATGGCTGCGGCCCTATCTGGCCGTCAGGTGCAGTGAGCGAAGCACAAAGTCAGCTGCTTGATGCAACAGATGCATTGGGCCTTGGCGGCTACGCCATTAATCGCCTTGCCGATGTAGAGGCAGACTCCAAGGACCAGTTCGGTGTGGCTGTTCGTTGGTATGTGCCTGAACTGAATGATTCTGAGTTGGGCTTCTATTACATCAAGTACAACAGCCGCCTGCCGTACGTAAGCGGTGTGCTGAACGACGGTCCTGGGCCCCAGGCGGGTGGGTTCCCTGAGTACTTTATGGAGTACCCGGAGAACATTGACCTCTACGGTATCAGTATCAACACAACCACGCCCGGCGGCTGGTCACTGGGTGCCGAGTACAGCTTCCGTGAGGATGTGCCCCTTCAGTGGAACGCCTTTGAGCTGATCTATGCTGGTCTGCAGCTGCCGGGGCCCGATGGCCCAGTGAGTCTTCTGCAGCGTCAGCGTCAGGAAGAGCTGGGCACAACCGATATTAATGGTCTGAGGGCGTCCGGTAACGATCGCTTTAACGTATCCCAGTTCCAGTTCACTCTGATCAAGTTCTTCGATCAGGTTATGGGCGCCAGCCGTCTGTCCCTGATCAATGAAGTAGGCATGACTTGGGTCCACGATCTGCCCGGTTATGACGAGGCACGTTATGGCCGCTCCGGCACCTTCGGCGTTGGTCCAGTGCCGACCTCTCAGGGTGATGCCTGTTCTCAGCCAGTTATAGGTGGCGCGCCGCTTAACCTGAATACTGACTACTGTGAAAACGACGGCTTCACCACTGATTTCTCCTGGGGTTACCGTACCCGTCTGGTATGGGACTACCCGAACGTGTTTGCAGGTGTAAACCTGTTGCCGCAGCTGGCCTGGAGCCACGACGTAGAAGGTTATTCCCCGCAGCCGGGTGGTGCCTTCAACGAAGGAAGCAAGGCGCTTGGTCTGTCCGTTCAGGCGGTTTATCAGAACAAGATCACAGGCAACATCGGCTACACAAACTTTTTCGGTGGCAAACCGTATAACGAGTTGACCGACCGTGATTTCGTGAGTGCGAGCGTTTCCTACTCATTCTGAACCGGACCGAATTCGTTCAACGAGGTAATTTAGATGAAATTAAACAAGAAACTACTGGCCACAGGTGTACTGGCTGCAAGTCTCTTTACCGGTCAGGCCTGGGGCGCGGTTTCTGCAGAAGAAGCGGCCAAGCTGGGCGATACTCTGACCCCGATGGGTGCAGAGAAGTCTGGTAATGGCGGTGCCATCCCGGCATGGACCGGCGGGTTAACAACTCCGCCGGCGGGCTACAAGGGCGACGGTATCTATGTAAATCCGTTCCCGAATGAGCAGCCCGAGTTTGTCATTGATCAGAGCAATGTTGATCAATATGCCGACAAGCTGTCTCCGGGCCAGGTGGCGATGATTCGCCAGTACGCCGATTACAAGATTCCGGTCTATCCGACCCATCGTACGGCGGCTTACCCGAAAGAAGTGATGGATGAGACCGTTGAGAACGCCACCAAAGTGGAGTTGATTCAGGACGGTAACGGGCTGGGCAATTACGAGAGTGCAACGCCGTTCCCGATTCCCCAGAACGGCCTCGAAGCTATCTGGAACCACATTACCCGGTATCGCGGTGGTTCGGTGCAGCGGAACGTTGGCCAGGTCACTCCTACAGCTGGTGGCGACTACTCAGTGGTCAAGTTCCAGGACGAACTGACATGGCGTACTTACCTGAACGATTATCAGCCAGGTGAAGACGACAACGTTCTGTTCTACTTCAAGCAGGCTATTACTGCGCCAGCGCGTCTGGCGGGTAACGTACTGCTGGTACATGAAACGATTGATCAGGTGAAAGAACCGCGCCGGGCGTGGATCTACAACGCCGGTCAGCGTCGGGTTCGTCGTGCTCCGCAGGTTGCCTACGATGGTCCGGGTACTGCGTCTGATAGCATGCGTACCTCTGACAACTTCGACATGTACAACGGCGCTCCCGATCGCTACAACTGGGAACTGCTGGGCAAGAAGGAAATGTACATTCCGTACAACTCCTACAAGCTGGTGGATCGCGGCCTGAGCTACGATGAAATCATCAAAGCCGGACACATCAATCAGGATCTGACCCGTTACGAGCTGCACCGTGTGTGGCACGTGCGTGCAACCCTGAAGGACGGTGAGCGGCATGTATACGCCCAGCGTGACTTCTACATTGATGAGGACTCCTGGCAGGCAGCGGTTATCGATCACTACGATGGCCGTGGCGAGCTCTGGCGTGTCGCTGAAGCCCACGGAATGCAGTTCTACGATCAGAACGTGCCCTGGTACGCGATCGAAGTACTGTACGATCTGCTCTCCGGTCGTTACCTGGCTCTTGGCCTGACGAACGAAGAGAACCAGCCGTACACCTTCGGTGTCGAGCGTCAGTCGCGGGATTACACGCCGGCGGCTCTGCGTCGCGCTGGAACCCGTTAATAACAGCGTTTCACCGCTGTCAGGAAAAGCGAGCCTTTACGGCTCGCTTTTTTTTGGCCGTTGGTAAGTGTCTCCGCGTTAAAAAATCGCCTCTAACCTCTTTTTTCCCCGTCAATTTTTTGCAGCAAGCACCTGCTTTGGTTTAACCTCTCCCTCAAGACTCATACTAAAGGCGTACCCCATGCAGGACGCCATGCCGTTTTCGGCCTAAGCAAGACTCTTATTTTCCGGTTTGGGCGTTCGTCCGGCCGGTTTCAAACGGGGCAGTGCGTGAAATCCTTTAAAGAAGGCTGTGCAGCCAACGACGAGTTCCAGACCGCGAACTCCAGTTTACAGAGCGGTGAGCTGGTGCGAGATCTTATGGAGCACCGGCTGAGGGTGCCATCTGTACCAGACGATACCCTGGCGAGGCCGAATCTGGATCGAATGATATGCCAGGCCTTGCAAGCCGGTAGACTGCTACAGCTAGAAGCACCCGGAGGTTACGGCAAGACTCACGCCCTGGTCAGTGCGCTGGCCAGTGCACCGGACGTGAATGTTCGCTGGATCTCCCTGAACGCCGGGGACAACGCTCCCTCCCGTTTTCTTTCCATACTTGCGATGGCATTGGGATTGGCAGAGGTACTGCCGCCGAATGGTGGAACCTTTGAAGACCATTTGACGATGCTTCTGGTCAATCGGGATCGGCAGGCCCGCGAGGTCAGAGAAGTACTGGTTCTGGATAATGTCCATCATCTTACCAACCCGGCGGTCAGCGGCTTATTGCACCAGTTGGTTACCCACCTGCCTTCGGGTCTTTCAGTTGCTATGGCTTCTCGGCTTCCGGTGCCATTTGAGAGCCACACACTGGAATTGAATGGCAACTACACCAGGCTGGGTCCCGATATCCTGGAGTTTTCACGGTCTGAAACCTTTGAGTTTTTTGCGAAAGCGCGCTCCGACAGCCTTATTACCAGCGTCGCGATTGATCATTTATTCGGGCTGACTGAAGGTTGGCCAACGCCACTGGCACTGTATCGGCGGGAGCTGAAACAGGGCGGGGAGCGTCGGGCCCTGCACGAAACCCCTTCGGTAGAGCGTTTCCTGAAAGACTGTATTGCGGCCCAGCTGGGGTCCGCTCAGTTGAAATCACTGCGGGCGATTGCCGAGCTGGACAGCTGTTCGGATGAGTTGTTTTTCGCTATCGAGCCCTCCGTGTCAGAGTCGGGGATGCCACCGTCTGAGGCTGCTGATCGTGGTCTGCCCCTGAAGCCGGTCCCTGGCCGGGGCCGGTGGTATCGCCTGAACCCATTGCTACAGGCCTGGCTGCAAACCCCGGTGATGGGGGGCTACATCACCCGAATGCTGATGGCCAGCCGATGGTTCGAGCAGCGCCAGCAATTCCCGGAAGCATTAAAGTATGCGGTCTTGGCCGGCGATAGCGATGAGGTTGTGCGCATTGCATCCGAGAGTACCGAGGCGCTGTTACTGGGCCAGGATACTGCCTCTTTGTTGAGCTTGAGAAAAAACCTGCCTGCAGAATTGCTGGAGCGAAGCGCCCGGCTGCGTATTGTTTACGGCTGGGTACATGCCATTGGTGGTCAGTTCCAGCAGGCAAAGCAACTTCTTGAGGGCTTCAACGACCGGGATCGGAAAGAGCACGAGGGCCGCATCTACGCTTTGAAGGCGTTTATATTGCGCGGTGAGGGCTTTGTGCAGCCCGCGTTGGCCATGGCTGACAAGGCGCTGGCGATGGGTAGTATGTCGACCCAGGCGCAGCTGGTGACTCAAATTGTTCGTTCGAGCGCGCTTTGTGCGGCCGGGTCTTTTCAGGAGGCTCGGGATGCCAATCGTGTTGCTTCCAAGCTGGCCCGCGAAGCTGGCGATTCGGGGTCCGAGGCCCTGGCGGTGTACGCCCACGCCCGCATTGAACTGGGTAAGGGGGCACTGCGCCACGCGGAGCAACTTTTGCGAACCGGGCTGGATACGGCCATGCAGGAGCTCAGCCGGCCGGCACGAATCGGGGAAACCCGCCTGCAACTGAATCTGGTCCTGGTACTCTGGCATCAGGGCCGTCTGACGGAAGCCGATCGACTGCTGGTCAACTGTGCCCGTCATGCCGAACAGACCCGTGATCTTGGGTTGCTGCTCGCCATGGCGTTGAGGGTGCTGATGTGTCGCGCTCAGGGCCGGATGGATGATGCCTTCGTCTGGGTGGGTCGGGCAGAGCGCACCATGCATACCTGGCAGGTGGATGAGAGCCTGTACGTACCGGTGCTGGAAGCGTTAAAAGCCAGTTGTTGGCTGGCCCAAGGCCAACACGACAGTGCGACGCAGGCGATCGCCAAACTGGAACCTTACCGTAAAGGTGGATGTGTACCAGAGCTTTTCCCGATGATGCCAGGCCTGCTGGATTGCCTGCAGGTGCGGGCTGATATGGCCAATGGCGACCTGGTGAGAGCCCGGGAACATCTGGATGCTGTCTCTGAGAAATACGAGGGCAGCATGCCCTGGGGGCTTCAGCTGCATGCAGGTTTGCTGGATGCTGTTCTGCTGGAAGCCGAGAAAGGCCTTCCTGCCGCTCGGAAGAGGCTGGAGAGTGTTGTCGCCCAGGCGAGCCGGGAGCACTTTATTAGCCCGTTCGCAGAACTGATGAAAGAGCTCGGGCCGCTGATGGACAAATGCTATCGCCATCTGGATAACGGGCCCTTTACCGCAGCGCTTGGGCAGCTGTTTGGTTGTGAGCCAGTGGTAACGGCGACAGATCCCCTGGCCGAACCCATCAGCGATCGGGAGCAGGGCGTTCTGGAATTGATCGCCCAGGGGCTATCAAACCAGGAAATCGCCGACAAATTGCACATTTCGCTGCATACCGTGAAAACCCACGCCAGAAGGATAAACGCCAAGCTGGATGTTAAATCACGGACACAGGCAATTGTCCGGGCCCGGGAGCTGGGGCTGCTGTAATACCGCAGCCCCGCAGGGATTATTCGTTAGCTGTTCTCGGCCAACAGTGTTTCAATTCGCTGGTCTTTCTCCGCCCAGATCTCACTTACCCATCGCTGGAAGTCGACCCTGACCTCCCGGTTGTTTTCGTAATCCATTCCAAGAAAACGCTCCGGCACTTCGCGGGTGCGAATATCGATCACGATCTTGCGCACCCGTCCGCACAGGTAGTCCCAGATGCCGGGTCGACCACCGGGATACACGATAGTGACATCCAGCATGGTATGAATCATCTCGCCCATGGCGCCAAACACAAAGGCCGTGCCGCCCGCTCTGGGTTTCAGCAGGTGCTTGTAGGGTGAGTTCTGGCGCTGATGTTTTTCCGGGGTGAAACGGGTGCCTTCCATAAAATTGAAAATGGTCACGGGTGTGTACCGGAATTTTTCACAGGCGGCCTTTGTCGCTTCAATGTCCTTGCCTTTCAGTTCCGGGCGTTTGGCGATCTGTTCCTTGGTATGTCTGTGCATAAACGGGAAATCCAGAGCCCACCAGGCAACTCCTAACAAAGGCACCCAGATCAGCTGCTTTTTCAGGAAGAACTTCAGCAGTGGGATTTTGCTGTTCAGTACATATTGAATAGCGGGAATGTCAGCCCAGCTCTGATGGTTGCAGGTGACAAAATACCAGTGCTCCTTGCTGAGTTCTTCCGCACCACGGACCTCCCATTCCACCCGGTGGAGCAGATTCATCAGGGTGTTGTTGAAGCCGATCCAGTACCAGGCAATGGCATTCAGCACGATAGTGCACGCCTTACGAAACGGCTGGACTGGAGCAACGAGTTTGGCCAGTGCTACCAGCAACAGTAGCGGAAGAAACAACAGGGTGTTGATCAGTATCAACAGCACCGCAAGGATGCCTTTTAGCGGCGCGGGCAGGAAATCAAGCATCGGAGAATCTCGAATCTGTCAGGTTCAGGGATTAGCCTTCAAACGGGCTCAGTTGGCCACCGGATCCACCGGGCAGGAGCGTCGTGTCCGGAATGGCGGATGCCAGCCGTTCAAACTGCGCAGGGGTCCGGTCACCCAGCAGGGTTCTGAATTCCTCGTCGTAGAACTCCAGATTGTTGTAACGGATCATGGCGCGAATCTCTTTTATGTACTCCTCACCACGCTCGGAATAGCCAAGCAGGCCTTCTGCAAGCTCCCACCCAGACAGGGGTTTCTGGGCATTGCGATCAGCGAGCCGAATATCACGAACTGTTTGATAGGTGGGATGACGGTTCAGATTCTGAATGTAGGAGCGCACGGAGTAATAAGGTGACGGGAATTTTGCCACTTCGTGATTGGCACCTTCGATTCGGCTCTGCGGCACCAGCCCGCAGCCCCGGGAGAAGCACCATTGACCAAAGAGATTGTTGCCTTCGGTCGCAAACCGGGAGGTCCCCCAGGCGGATTCATTCGCTGCCTGAGCCAGGATCAGAGACGGAGGAATGACATCGAGGCGTTTCCGAAGCAGGTCGAACTGCTGGTCAGTTCCGGCCTCGGCCTCAATGCGCAGTCGATCCCCCTGGCTTGTTAGCCATGCGAGTTCATCTTTGGTCAGTGCCGCCTTTTCTTCAAGCGAAGCCAGATATTCACGCTCAAGCAGAATACGGGAATTGGCGAGAACAATTCTGGGGTAGAGGTAAGAGAAGAACGCGACTTTCTTTTCGGTGGTATCCTGGTAAATCGAGAAGTCCGGGAGGCCCTCATTCGCCCATTTTGGAAGTGGAGGCAGGGAAGACAGGGTAACCTCGCCTTCCCCTTCTCCCGGCAGGGTATTCTGACTGGCGGTTGGCGTGTAGATGGCACCCGCAACAGCAAACGCAAACAACGGTACGAACAGCATCAGCGCCCGGTTAACTGCAGTCATAAACCCCTCGTTACTATCGATATGGCTTGAATTATAACAGGTTATACGGGGCTGTCCGCGGTTCAGGTTTTAAGGCGCAGAGGATTCCTCAACAAGGGTTGCGAGCAATAGCCCGGTTTTCATTTCCGGGCCGGTATCGTCGCTGATAACCAGGAAGACCTGGTTGCCGGCCGCGGTATAGAAGCCGCGCATCTCGTATTCTCCGGCGCTGGTAATCGAAATGCCCCCTTCCAATGTTGTTGTGAAGCTGCCATTAAACTGCATCGGCAGTTCTTCAGGGGCCACCACCTCGTTGTCTTCGATAAGGTGGTTCACCATCATGGTTGTGCCCTCGAAGCTGGCAGAACTGTTCGCCAGGGTCAGCTGTGCATTGTTCACGTGGTAGAGCCGGTTTTCCTCCTGCGTCACGCCAACGATGGCGCCCTGTAACCGATAGGTGCCTTCTGTCAGTGCTCCGTCTGTGAGCGTTTTTCCTGCCACCAGGAGGCCACTGCCCAACGTGCCATCATTGAGGTTAAAGGCCATCAGATCCTGATTTGGGGTTGCCGCCCCCAGGCCCATGTCGGGGATGCCAAAGTTGGGGTCGTTGAAGTTGGTTCGTTCGTCGATCTCGTTGCGGAACAACCCCAGCCGCCCCATATAAATATCGCCCGAGCTCAGGCGGGAACGCCGGTTAATCAGATTCCAGGTGTCGTTGCTGGTATCGGGTGTGGCCACGCCACCGGAGGCGTCGCGGGCCAGGGTGAACTGGTCCACATTGGCGGTGCCGTTCAGAGTCTGACCGTTCGCTGAGCCGAATGCCCATTGACCATGTCCGGTTTCGAATGTTGCAGGCGCCCCATCGGCGAAGCGGGTGGCGAGGTAAGCCACATTATAGGCCTGTCCGGCCATATCGTAGATCTGGAATGCCTCCGCACGTTGGAGGTGTAGCTCGAATACGCTCAGGTAGTGGTTTTCGAGAGTGTTCCGGCGTTTGAGCTTGCCGTTATCATCTTCCAGCGCGATCGCTTTGCCGCCGGTGAAATAGTTGGTCAGTACCCGGTCTGGCCCGCTCTGGTCATTCACCGGTTCGGAAGTAAAGGCATCCAGATAGTACGGGTTTCTGGTCCAGCCATTGATCAGGCTGCTGTTTCGTTTGGTGATGGTTTGGTAAAGGGCTCTTCCCGCCAGCAAGCGAGCCGGTGTTTCGGTGGTCAGTGTGGCAGCGCCCGGGGCGCTGGAATGGCTGTTTCGTTCCCAGGTTTCGGTCCCGCGCTCAAAAAAGAGCTGCTCTGGAATACCGGAATTATTCCGCTCGAAAAAACCGTGAATCTGCGTTTGGCGATCGTAAGGTATGTCCGTGGCCAGAGACGTGATATTCAGGTTGAAGGCATCGAACGACGTGAGCGTCAGTGCGGGATACAAAAAGGCGCGGTTGTCCTCGGTCAGCCGCTCTACCTGAGCCATGCGTACGCCCCACTGGCCGGCTCCTGCTACATTGGATTCGCGAAACGTCTGGCCCAATTCCAGGCCGAGAAACACGGAGTTGTAATCCGCCGCACTGGCGGAAATCCGGTCTGAGGATGCCTGGCCGAGCAGTGCGTAGTCGGCCATATCTGCTACATAGCTGGCAAAATCAGCCCGGTCAGCCAGGGTAGAGGTCGCTTGGGTAACGTTAGCGTTCTCCGGAATATCAATCTCAAAATCGTGTACCTGGTCGGCCAGAGTTCCCCATACATACTTGTTCAAGCAAGACGCGTTATCCACACAGTCCAACACGGTCTGAAAATCATAGGTGGAGTACCGGCGCCAGAGCACCTCGGTAACCAGGTAATGGGAAAAAGGGTTCACCTTTACATCCCGGTCGGCGTCTGCTGCCAGAGCGGTCATCGTGGCGGTGCCATAACGGGCCTCAATGATCACATCCGGACCAACGGGAACGCCATTATCAAAGGTCAGAATAAAGTGGCCGTCCGTCCCTTTTTCAGTGGAGTAACGAACATCATCAAAGGTTTGTGCGCTGGTGTTGGTGCGGTAAACCCGAACCTGATCGGGAATCACAATACGAAGGTTACGCCGTGTTTGCTCGCCCTCAGGTGCCAGATTAACGGGTAATTCCATGGTAACCCGTACCTGATTTGGCTTCAGGCCCCGGGCGTTGCTGGAATCCCCGGTACTGCCGGAACTGAAATCATCCAGCGCGTTCTGAGTGTTGCCAAACCGGTTGGGAATGTCTTTGGCGCCGTCAATCGCACTATCTCCGCCCCCACAGGCGGAAAGCAACAGGGAAGTAGCCAGTATGGAAGGGATTGTCAGTCTCATGAAAGCGCAGTCCGGTTTGCAAATGTCCGGACAGACTAGCAGTAATCAGGAGGGCAGGGCGTGAATGGCTGCACGAATCGGTCACCCGGCAAGGCGCCGGGTAACCGAGGCGAAGGGGTCAGAAGAAAATCTTGATACCGGCCAACACGCCCTCATCCAGATTCACATCTGGAGAACCGGCAAAATCCAGTTCTGTATTCAGGTAACGGTAACCGGCAAACACTTCCGCATTACGGATAACACGGTAGCTGCCCCGAAGTTCCACGCTGGTCATGTCGTCGGAATCTCCGAACGACAGAATGCTTGGAGCGTAGTGCAGGCTGCCGCCAAACGACAGACCGGGCACGGTCGGAATGTTCACCGTGGCGAAACCGCCAAGGCCGATGGCACCGCCATCAACATCGTCGTCATCCCAGCCGACGCCACGCATGCCGATGCCGGCAGTTGTTGGCAGATTCCCAAGGGCAGTGCGGCCCTGGGCATGAAAATCGGCGTTGATAATGTGGCGACTACCTTCATGGTAGGTGTATCCAGCACCCATTTGCAGCTCTTCCTGGCTGCCGAAGAAGTTAACCTGACCCTTGACCGAATCGTTGGTCAGACTCAGATCCAGGTCACTGGCCAGAACCGGAGCGGCGGCAAGAGAAAGCGCCAGTGCTGAGATGCGGGTAATCTTCATGTGTACACCTTTATTGCTGTCGTTATGAGAGCGTGGCCGGCGCAACTGCCGGTATATGCGATAGTTTCAACGTCAACGGATGTTAAACATCTGCCGGGTGGTTAACAACTTAAAAGCCCGTAAGTGGCTCGCAACCAACACGTTAGTGACGGGTAACCTCGCCGCCCTGGTCGAGATCATCGGGAGAGGCGTTTTCGGCCGGCACCCGATACTCCTCATTGGCCCAGGCACCCAAATCGATCAGTTTGCAGCGCTCAGAGCAGAAGGGGCGCCAGGGGTTGGTCTCGCTCCATTCCACGGATTTCTTACAGGTGGGACACTCTACATTCATGGCATGATTCCGGGCAGGTGACTTGCGGCTTCATCAGGATGTTGCAGAAGCCTGACAATATTGTTCCAGCACTGCCCGTAGCATTTCAAGGTTGACAGGTTTAGCCACAAAGGAATCCATGCCCGCTTCGCGGCAGCGTTCCTCGTCTTCTTCCATGGCGCTGGCCGTCAGTGCCACAACCGGTACCCGGCTGCGACCATGGTTGGTTTCCCAGGCCCGGAGCTGGCGTGTTGCTTCGTAGCCGTCCATCCGGGGCATAACGCAGTCCATGAAAACCACATCAAACTGGTGCCATTGCCACAGAGAGGATGCGGCCTGCCCGTCGTTTGCCGTCATGACTTCGCAGCCCAGTTTTTCCAGCAATCGCCGGGTAAGGGTGCGGTTTACGGGATTGTCTTCCACCAGCAGCACCCGCATCCGACCGCAAGGGATTTCTCGCTGGCGACTTCCGGCATCCGCCATGGTCTTCAGAGAAAAGCGGGTAAGAAACCGGCGTTCCTGTTGTGTGTCATGGGTAAACAGCTGGTTCAGGATCGGAATCAGGTAGGATTCCCGGAGAGACTTGCTCAAGAAGGCATCAGCACCGGCCTGGCGAAAATGCTCGGCGTCCCCTCGCTGGGGGTTGGAGGACAGGATCAGAAGCCTCATTTCGGTCCATTGCGGGTTGCTCCGTACCTGGCGGCACAGTAAATCCGCATCCATGTCGGGCACGAAGCCGTCCAGAATTGTAGCGTCGTAGGGTATGCCTGCATCAAAGGCTTGTCGCAGGGCGGTCAGTGCTTCCCCGGCTGACCGGACGGCATCAATATGAACATCGTAGCGGGATAGCATCTCCAGGGTAATCTTGCGTGACAGCTCGTAGGAATCAACGACCAGTACCCGTCGGCCCTGCACCTGCCGAGAATCCGGCCGCACCTTGGCAGAGCCATCGGTCGCCTCCTGGAGTGACAGTTCCACCCAGAAGGTAGAGCCCTCGCCGGGCCGGCTCTCCAGATCCATCGAGCCGCCCATCAAATCGACCAGTTGACGGCAGATGGTGAGCCCGAGCCCCGCACCAGGTAACTGACGCTGGAAGCGTTGACCAAGTTGAACATAGGGCTCGTATACCAGAGGTATATCCTCCGGATTTATACCAACCCCAGTGTCCTCAACCGCCAACCGAAGGCGCACTTTGCCTTCTTTTCTGCCCAGAACCTCAATGCTGATCAGCACATGGCCGGAATCTGTGAATTTAATGGCATTGGATAACAGGTTCAGCAACACCTGGCGAATGCGTACCGGGTCTCCCGTCAGCGCCCAGGGCAGGTTTTCATCCACCCGTACTTCCAGGGCCAGACCTTTTTCCCGGGCCCGGGAGCCAAGCATGTGAATCAGATCGTTCAGGGTTTCGCGCAGGTCAAAAGGAATAGCTTCAAGCTCCAGCTTGCCGGCTTCCATGCTGGAGATATCCAGCAGGTCATTGATGATGGAAGACAGGCTTTCCGAGGCATTGAGCAGGGTATTCACATACTCCCGTTGCTCCTGGTCCAGAGGCGTGTCGGTCAGCAAATTGGCGTAACCGAGGACAGACTGAAGCGGAATACGCAGCTCGTGGCTGACATTGGCCAGGAACTGATTCTTGGCGTGATTGGCTCGGATGGCTTCGTCCCGTTCGCCCTGAGTCTGGATGGTGGTCTGCCTTAATGAGCGGGTGTCTTCGAGAATCTGCAACCGCATTTTATTCAGTGCCTGTTCCAGTTCTGAAAGCTCATCGGGCCGGGAAGGGTTGCGCCGGCGCAGCTTGAGAGGTTCAACAAGCGCATCCAGATTCAGCTTGGCCGCATAGTCCGCCATGGTTTCCAGGTGGCGGGACAGTGCTACCCGTACAATCAACAGCAATCCCAATGTGCCCAGCATCACCACAATGGACTGGAACAGGAGATTCAGCAGGGCGCGATCGAGGATATCCTGGTATACCTGTTCAATAGACGAAACAATGGTCAGTTCCCCCACGCGTTGCGGACGGTCAAAACTGGAACGGTTGAATTCGAGGGGGAATGTCTGGGTAATTACCCGGCCTTCAGGGTAGGAGCCGGTACTGAATTCTTCGCCGGTGGTCGTGATTACCCGCGCATAGCCAATAAAAGGCATGGAACGCATGTCGTCCAGGCTATTGGCTACTTCGCTGAAATTCATCACCCACAGGTTGGTGCTCATGCCGCCGGCGATAAGTTCAGCGGCGCGCTCCTGACTGCTCTGCAATTCCGATTTCTGGCGTTCGAATTCGCCAATCATCTGAACACCCGTTACCACCAGTGACAATATCAGGCTGTACAGCAGCACCCACCCAAGCAACCGCAGTGCCAGTGGGCGCAAACCCAAACGCTTGAAGAACTGGTTTGAAGGCAAGGCACAAGTTCCCTGTGTCGACTACAAAATCACCAAGGTGCATCTTAACAGACGGATATCACTTCCACACGCATGATTGAATCTTCGTTCACAAATCGAAACCGAACATTCTTGTCGAACAGGTTGGCTCCGTAGATTCGTTGTTCATCCCGTCCACGGCGGAATGACGGGCGCGGGTCGTAACTGACGACATCCTCAATCAGGGCGCGGAAATCCGGATAGTCGGCCTCCGGAAGCTGGCTTAGCTGGTCAGAGGCATCTGGTGCGAAGGTCACCTCCAATCTGTCGGTCGGCGCACTGTCTGCCCAGCCCAGTGATGCCTCCGGGACGGAGTCCGAAAACGGCAGGTAGGGCTTGATGTCGAGAATTGGTGTGCCCTCAATAAGATCATGATTACTGATCTTCAGGACCAGTTCGCCATTCTTGCGAGCGAGGCCTTCGTTCCTGACGACTGACAGGCCAAGACTGTTCGGGCGAAAAGGCGAACGGCTGGCAAACACACCGATTTTCTTGTTACCCCCAAGCCTCGGGGGCCGAACCACCGGGCGCCATTCGGCGCGAACGGCTTCATGAAACTGGAAGGTAAGCCAGATATGGCTCGCTGACTCAAGCCCCCGGAAAGCGTCTTCACGATCAAAGGGACTTTGTATAACCAGTTCCGCGTGGGCATGGCGGGTAAGGCCGGGTTGCCGGGGAACGCCGAACTTGTCCTGAAAGCAGGAACGAGTGATGGCAATCGGTGTGAGCGTCAGAGCTTCCTCGGCGGGCCGGCTTTTATGCTGTGGTCTGCTCATTTCTGATGTCATTCCCGGTCAATGGTGCCTGCAAAGTACATTTCGATTCGGAATACGATTGACGCCTGGTCGTCAAACCCGTCATCGCGCCGATACTCCAGGGCCGGAATCAGCTCCGCGAACAGCCAATCGTCATACACCCGGTAGCGCCATGTGATATCTGTAAAGTAGCTTGTGGTGCGCCAGGTTGGCTGGCTCTCGCCAAGCACGCCAATACGAGGGGTGATCACCGACCGGGTATTCAGACGTTTCTGCACGCTGTGAACATGGGCCCCGACAAATTCGCGGTCAGAATGAATCCATTCCAGCTCGGATGAGTTGTAGTAATGCCAGCGGTTACCCAGTGAGCGGTTTAAACCAACCCAACTGCGAGCCCCCCAGCCTTCGGTATGATAATAGTAAAAACGTTGCTGGGCATTGAGTGCCCAATCGTTGTCGATTTTCCAGCCCTTGCGCGCTTTCATACGCCAGAAGAGTTCGGGTGGCAGCCTCAGTCGGCCACCAATATCGGTCGAGAGGTTGATGGCATCACCGACATCGGTCAGAAATCTCAGGGCGCCGGTTGTTTCAGTGTCGGTTCGCTCTGGCTCTGTCAGTTGCCTGTCCCGCTCACGCTCCGCCAGCGGGATCAGTTCTTCGCTTTCGCTTTCCACCACCAGCCTCAGCTTCTCCTCAGCGGTGGGAACATCGAGACGAAAGCGAAGCTCCGGCTCAAACTGGGCCGGATCGCTGTATTCAGATTCTGCTGCAAACCCCAGTCTCAGGTAGCTTTCGTTATTTGGCAGCGCCTGGGAAGAGCCGGACAGTGTTCGATCCGCCCATGCACCCAGGGACTGCACGGTTGGGCCATGCTGACGTTCCTGCCGAATAACCCAGTCGCTGACTCCCAGCCACCAGGAATCCCTGGGCTCTGCCCAGAACTCAGCGGGTTCGAAGGTATAGAACGAGATTGGCAGGCGCTCCGGCGCCAGAAGGGCGGGCACCGAGATGTCACGCATGGTGATGACCGGTTCTGCCGCTTTCGTGAAGGAACAAGCGAGGAGACCGGTGACAAGTGCAGTAAGAATAAGTGCGGGGCGGATCAGACTATGCTCCTTGGCTGAAATCCGCCAGAAAACGTTGATGCAGAGCGCGTACTGAAGTTTCCACACGCTCCAGCGGCTGGGCATTGTCGATAATCGCATCGGATTTTTCGCGGCGCGCGGCTCTGGACATTTGGGCAGCGAGTATCCGCTCCACCTGTTCGCGGCTATTCCCGTCTCTCGTCATGGTGCGATTAATCTGAGTTTCTTCCGGTACATCCACCACAACAATCCGCTCCACCAGTTCGTGCTGGTTGGTCTCCAGAAGCAGGGGAGAGACCAGCATCACGTAGGGCAGATTGTAATCCTCGGGTGATAACTGGCGGATCAGTTCCTGGCGGATAATGGGGTGCAACAATCCCTCCAGCCAGCGTCGTTGTTCCGGGTCCTCAAACACTTTTTGGCGCAGGGCAGCACGATCCAGTTCGCCGTTATCCTGAAGAATACTTTCGCCGAAGTGATCAGCGATGGCTATGAGGGCTTGTGTGCCTGGTTCTACGACCTGTCGGGCGACATCGTCAGCGTCCACCCAATGCACGCCAAGAGCGCCAAACATGCGTGCAACGGTGGATTTTCCGGAGCCAATACCTCCGGTGAGGCCGATAACCGAATAGCGGGACATTCAGACTCCTAGGTACCCGAACCATATGGCCTGGATTTCAGTCCCAAACCACAACGAGAGTAAGCCTGCAGCGGCCAGGTAAGGGCCGAAAGGAATCGGCACTTCACGCCCGTGTTTGCGGAATACCATCAGACTGATGCCCACTATCGCGCCCACCAGAGAGGAGAGCAGAATCACCGCAGGCAGCAGTTGCCAGCCCAGCCAGGCCCCCAGCGCCGCTAACAGCTTGAAGTCACCGTGCCCCATGCCTTCCTTGCCGGTGGCCAGTTTGAACAACCAGTACACGCTCCAGAGCGAGAGGTAACCTGCCACAGCGCCCCAGAAAGCGCTGCCAAAATCCGTCAGCACACCAAAGTAGTTAAGCACCAGGCCAAGCCACATCAGGGGCAGGGTGATGCCGTCTGGCAGGAGTTGTGTGTCGAAATCGATCATGGTCAGCGCCACCAGAGCCCAGACCATCAGCAGTGCCCAGAGCGCGGTCTCAGATGGCCCCAGCAGATAAACCGTTACGACGGAAAACACCGCAGTCAGTGCTTCAATGATGGGGTAACGCGGCGAAATACGTGTTTTGCACGAAGAGCATTTGCCACCAAGCATTAGCCAGCTGATGACCGGAATGTTCTCCCAGGCACGAATTTTGTGGCCGCAGGACGGGCAGGTGGAGGCCGGCGTTGAAAGAGTTGTCCGCTCATCTGACTTGCGGTCGCCCTCCGGCACTTCCAGAAACTCCTCGCACTGGCAGCGCCATTCCTGCTTCATCATTTTGGGCAGGCGAAGGATGACAACGTTCAGAAAACTACCGACGCAGAGAGAGACGAAAATGACGACCAGATAGAGAAGCCAGGGAGTGGACAGGATGGTTTCTAGGGGGAGCATTCAGGGACTCGATTAAATCTTTGTTTTGACCCCTCTCCCTATATAGGAGAGGGGCAGATGAAAAAGATGTGGTGAGTTAATCGTTAGACAACCTGACCCATCTGGAAGATGGGGAGGTACATGCCGATAATCAGGCCGCCAACCAGAACGCCGAGTACGGCCATAATCATGGGCTCCATCAGGGCTGTGAGGTTATCAACCATGTCGTCGACGACACCTTCATAATGTTCTGCGACTTTTTTCAGCATGTCATCCAGATTGCCCGACTCCTCGCCGATGGCGGTCAGTTGAACAGCCATTACAGGGAAAACACCCTGTTGCCGCATAGAGGCCTGCAGTTGGGTACCGCTAGAGACATCGTTTTTGATATTCATGACAGCGTCACGGTACACGGCATTGCCCGTCGCGCCAGCAACCGAGTCCAGTGCGTCAACGAGAGGAACGCCCGCCGCGAACGTGGTAGAGAGTACACGGCCGAATTTAGCTACAGCAGATTTGTCCAGGATTTCTCCGACAATCGGCAACTTCAATACATATTTATCGACGAAATCCGAGAATTTCTGGGACCTTCGCTTCGATTCTTTGAAAAGAAAAATCGTGCCGACGATTCCAAGCAAAACAATAAACCACCATGACTGAAGCCATTCGGATATCCGAATAATAAACTGCGTGAATACCGGTAGATCCGCCCCAAAGCCTTGGAACAAACTTTCAAACTGAGGAACCACCTTGATCAATAGAATAGCTGTAACGACAATCGCGACAACGATAACTGCAATTGGATAAGTCATGGCCTTTTTGACTTTTTTCTTCAGGATCTCCGTTTTCTCAAGGTAAGTCGCGATACGATCCAACATTTGTTCCAATGCACCTGCTTTCTCACCTGAGTCCACCAGGTTGCAATAAAGATCATCAAAATATTTTGGATGCTTGCGCAGAGAGGATGCGAACCCGGTACCGGAAGAAATGTCGTTCCGGATAGTCATCACCAGTTCCTGTAAGCCTTTATTTTCGAGGCCATCGGCAACGATATCGAAACTCTGAACCAGAGGGACACCGGCTTTCATCATGGTTGCTAGCTGACGGGTGAGCATTGCGATGTCGAAAGGCGTGATCTTCTTGCTGCCGCCAAACAGTGGCTTTGGCTTTTTCTTAACCTTATCCGGAATAATGCCCTGTTTGCGCAACTGGGCTTTTACCAAGGCGATATTGGAGCCCGCAAGCTCCCCTTTGGCTTTATTACCTTTGCGGTCTTTGCCTTCCCAAACGTATGCTTCGAGCTTCTGCGCTTTTTCTGCCATGCTTAATCCTTCGTGACTCGGTTGGCTTCTTCAAGACTGGTCACTCCCTCTATAACCTTGAGAAGCGCCGATTGCCTGAGGTTGCGGAAGCCTTCCGCCTGAGCCTGCTTTGCAATTTTGATGGAGCTGGCTTCTTCCATAATCATGCTTGCCAGCTCATCGGTAATTTTGACCACCTCGTAAATACCAACGCGGCCTTTATATCCACCATTGCATTTATCACAGCCCTTGGGGCGGTACAACGTGAAGCCTGTATCAATTTGTTCTTGTGTGAACCCTTCCTTTAAAAGAACGTCTTTAGGCACATCGGCGGGTTGTTTGCAGCTGCTGCAGAGTCTTCGGCCCAAGCGCTGGGCAATGATCAGGCTGACTGATGTGGCTATGTTAAAAGCGGGCACCCCCATGTTCATCATGCGGGTGAGAGTCTCGGCTGCGCTGTTCGTGTGTAGGGTGGAAAGAACCAGGTGCCCGGTCTGCGCGGCTTTGATGGCGATGTTGGCAGTTTCCAGATCCCGGATCTCACCCACCATGATGACGTCCGGATCCTGTCGGAGGAATGCGCGTAACGCCTCCGCAAAGCCGAGTCCCACGCGGTTATTCACGTTTACCTGGTTAATGCCTTCCAGGTTGATCTCCGCCGGGTCTTCGGCCGTTGAAATATTAATTCCTGGGGTATTCAAAATATTTAGGCCGGTGTAAAGAGATACCGTTTTACCGGAACCGGTTGGTCCTGTAACCAAAATCATGCCTTGAGGCTGTGCCAGGGCATCCATATATAGCTTTTTCTGGTCTTCCTCGTACCCCAGCACGTCGATGCCAAGCTTGGCCTGGCTTGGATCCAGAATCCGCAAAACAATCTTTTCGCCCCAAAGCGTTGGCAGGGTATTTACCCGGAAATCAATGGCTTTGGTTTTGGACAGTTTCATTTTGATCCGGCCGTCCTGTGGTACCCTGCGCTCAGAAATATCGAGCTGCGCCATGATCTTTACACGCGCAGAGATTTTCGGAGCCAGCTTAATGGACGGCCGTGAAACCTCCTTCAATATGCCGTCGGTACGGTAGCGGACACGATAGACTTTCTCATAGGGCTCGAAGTGAATATCTGAAGCCCCGCCCCGAATTGCATCCAACAGCATCTTGTTCACATACTTAACGACGGGTGCATCATCGATATCCGTCGCGGATACGGAGCCATCATCCTCCTCACCTTCACCGCCCTCAGTTTCGACGCCCTCCAAATCGGCATCGTCCAAGTCTCCCATGGTGGTGTCTTGAGATTCTAGATACTTGTCAATAGTCGTACGGAGCTTGGAGTCATCAACCAGAATGGCATCTGTGCTCAGGCCGGTATTGAATTTGATCTCATCTAGCGCCTGAATGTTAGTGGGATCAGAAACCGCAATGAACAGCCGGTTGCCTCGTTTGTACAGTGGTAGCGCGTTATGCTTGCGGACCAGCTTTTCGTCAACGACCTTCTCCGGCATCATTTCCGGAAGAAACGAGTCCAGGTCCAGCACCGAAACACCGAATTCCATCGCTGCAGAAAATGCGAGTTTGGAACTGTCAGCAAGTTGGTTTTGAGTCAGGTAGGTAATCAGTGGAATTCGGTTCTGGGATGCCTGGATGAACGCGTCTTTTGCAGTTTCCTCATCTAAAAGGCCGTCATCCACAAAACGACGGGCCAAGCCTGTCAAGGTCACGTTTCGGTTGCTGCTCGCCATAAATACTCTGAGAAGAATCGTCTAAGTTTCTGAATACGGTGTTTATGACCATAGAGTTTAGATGTGTACTTACATTTTTGAAAGCGCGGCTCGTCTCAGCCTTCATAATCCATGCTGGTATGTAGCGTTTTAGGTCCTGTCAAAAGTTGGTGTGTTTATGGTGACCAAAAATGTCACTCTAAGACGTCCTGTGGCGTGAGATTGTTCTTGATGCGAAGCTTGAAGCTTTTCGTATAGTTCGTAATTGATTGACTTAAAGTGACTTTTGACATTATCTTGCAATTGGCATGAACGATGCTTAACGTGTCTCAGGCTCATCGCGGTGAGGGGCTAAGCTCCACCGCCCCAGAGCTGTAGTACGTCAATTGAAAATTCCAGAGGTCGACAATATGAAAAGTATTCGAATGAACAGAGGTCAGCAGGGCTTTACTCTGATCGAGCTGATGATCGTTGTTGCAATCATTGGTATTTTGGCTGCAGTGGCTATTCCTGCTTATCAGGACTACACCGCTCGTTCCCGCGTCTCTGAAGGTCTTAACTTGGCTGGTGAAGCTAAACTGATCGTAGCAGACAATGCCTCCAACGTTACCCCGGCGGCTGCCGGTGGTCTGGGCGCTGGCTATGCAACAAGCGCTGCAGCGGGCGTTGCCACTACTCCGTGTAATGCTGCTGGTACCTGTGTCCAGACAGTTGGCGATAACGGTACGACAGCCAACACGTCTCAGAATGTCTTGACTATTACCATTACTACTGCAACTGGCCAAATTGACGTAGCTTACTCTGCACGAGTCGCGCCCGCGGGCTCTAATGTTGTAAGCTTGGTGCCGACAGTGAATGGTGGTGCCCTTGCCGCAGGAACACGTCCGACAGGTGCTATTATCTGGACCTGCTACGCTGCAGGTAAAAACGGTGCTCCAGCTGCTGCAACTCTTCCTGGAAACCTTGCTCCTGCGGAGTGTCGTGCCTAATAGTTTGACGTCGTAAATTAGTCAAGCGAAGAGGTTGAATTGAAAGGGGCTCATTCTGAGCCCCTTTTGTTTTTTGGAATGCGTATTTTATGATTATCCATAAGTTGAGAGCCGCGGCTATACATGGTGTTTTTACTCTTCTTGTTAGCTTGGTTGCTGGCTTTTTGGTGTTTTTTGTCTGGTTTCCTTATCCGTTTGGCGAGATGCTCGGCGGCACGGAAATATATATTCTTATAGTTGTTGCCGAGATTTTGTTGGGGCCAGTGGTTTCCTTTGTTATATACAATCCGGGTAAAAAAAGATCTGAGTTGTTTCGCGATTATGCATGTGTTGTGATTTTTCAGGTCGGCCTTCTAATTTATGGGATGTATGCGGTTTTTGTTTCCCGGCCGGTCTACCAGGTTTTTGTTAAAGATCGGATCGAGGTTGTTTCCGCAACTGAGTTAGAGCTATCAGATGTTAATGAAGCCGAAGCCAGTTTTCGTGAACTGCCACTTTGGGGGCCGGAAACTATCTGTGTCAACTTCCCGAAGGATCCTAAAGAGCGCTCGGATTTGCTTGAATCCGCTATGGCTGGGAAAGATATCCAATTGATCCCCAAGTACTACAGAAGGTGCCAAAGTGGAGAGATATTATCAGGAGCTTATAGTGGTGATGAATTTTCAGCTTTAACAGGATTGTCTCTTGATATATTGCCAAAGGAACTGAAGGATTCGGCGTACTATTGGTTGCCCGTGGTTACAAGGTTTGGATCGTGGATCGTGTTTTATAGGGTTGGAGAGCCAGATAATCCAATTTATCTAAACAAAAACCCATTTAAAGATTAACGTTTGGTTGGCTGGATGGTAAGAATGTGGATCAGGGACAGGCACTAGCCTGACCCGACACCCAAAGGCCCGGCGGTTTCGACCCCGGGCCTTTGTTGTTTCCGTCCGTTTGTTTACTGCGTCTAATTCGCGAATGATCATGGACAGGCACTAGCCTGACCAGATTCCCAAAGGCCCGGCGGTTTCGACCCCCGGGCCTTTGTCGTTTCCGGCAGTTTGTTTACTGCGTCTATTTCGGGGTTATCGCAAAACGGCGGCGGCATTCCACCGTGAATTGTGGAAATCTGCCGATTTCAGGCGAGCGACGTCCTCGGCGGGCGCGCCGATAGTCTGATTTGAAAAAGAAGGGGGAGGGAGCCTAAGCCGCTCGTCGGCGCCGTCCAGGATTTCGGTAATCCTGATAGCTGTCCTCAAACGCAGTGGCACGGTGGCACCACCGTTCCGGGTCCAGATTCAACCGTTCCAGAATCGGCAGCGCGTTTTCGTCAATACAGCCGCGTTTGTCGCTCCGGCTGATCCGCCCGGTGCAATCCACCAGTTCCAGGTAATCTTCAAAGCTGAACAGGATGCCTCGCTGGAAGCCGTTTCGAATTACGCCTTCAAAACCCAGTAGCGGTTTTAACGGCACCGAAAACTCATTCAGCGCCTGCTGTTCTGTTTGCCGGGCAATGGCTTCTGCCAGATCAAAGGTGGGATGAATTCGCTCCTTGATGCTGGTGTGTTCGGAGGTTTCTGGCGTCTCTGCCATGGCAGCGCGGATTGGATTCAGGTCGACATAGGCCATGCAGGAAAGGAGGGCTTCTTCGGTATCCAACGCTTGAGACTTGAACCTGCTCTCCCAGAAGTGCCCGGTGCACTCATCTTCCCGGTTGGCCTGCCTCGCAATCGGCTCGTTCAGGCATTTCATAAACCAGCTCAAGTCCGCCAATCGCTGCCGGAAGGTTTCCGCGTATTCCTCCACTCGCCGAAGCTCTGCAGCGCACAGCTCATCGCCCCGGTGATACCTCTGCACCAGTGGTGGCCCTTTATAAAGGCTGCACCAGCGCGCCAGCACCTCATCCATGCTCCACGGCTCTATGTCATCCGGGCTGAGTTTCACCACCAGGTGATAATGGTTCGACATCACCGCATACGCGGCCACATCTACCGCAAACACTGATGCCAGAAGCCGGATTCGCTCTTCAATCCATCCTCGCCGGTGTTCATAATGATTATGGTGAGCGCCGAATGATTGGGTATGGCCCCATAGGCGATCGTGTCTACTGTGTTGTTTATACAGAGCGAAAAGGCATCCGCCGCATAATCAGTCTTCGAAAGGCAAATCGTCGGGAGGTGAGGCTTTATGCAGACAATATCTAAATCAGGTCGGAAGTTTACACTGCCTTCGAGCGATGAAGAGTCAGGCATTAACGAGGGGATTACACAAGACGCAGATACACGCGAGCTCACGGAAGAAGAGTTCCGCCGGTTGCGTCCGGTTGGTCGGCCCAAAGCGGAGACCACTAAAGAACGGATAACTATCAGACTTTCACCGGAGGTCGTTGAGCAGTTTCGCGCCACAGGCAGCGGCTGGCAAACCCGAATGGACAAGGCACTTCAGGAGTATCTGAGAACCCATAGTCAGTCCGATATTGAGAGGTTGGGATAATGCACAACATTCGAGGGAATCTACTGCGCAAGGCTGATCTTGGACAGGCACTAGCCTGCCGCTAGCCTGACCCGTAGACAGTGCCTGCCGCAGACAGGCACTAGCTTGCCCCCTGGACAGGCACTAGCTTACTAGGCACTAGCTTGCCCTGCCCCCTGGACAGGCACTAGCTTACTAGCTCTAGCTTACTAGCTTGTCTCCACAAAATTGATGCCCAAGAACCATGCGCATATACTGAGTAGAACATTTCTCGAGAGGGCAACACCATGCAAACTGCCGAAACTACAAAGTCCATACGTAAACCAACGAATCTATCGCTGGATAGCACTCTTCTCAAAGAGGCAAAATCCCTTGGAATCAATGTCTCTCGGTCTGCAGAAGCAGGAATTGCGGAAGCGGTTAAACTCCATAAGCGGAGCAAATGGCTTAACGAGAATGCTGAAGCGCTTGAAAGCTCGAACGCTTATGTTGAAGCCAACGGCTTGCCTCTTGCACGGCATCGCCAGTTCTGATGTCTCGTTTCGATATCTTTGAAAATAAAAACGGGGCGGGATATCTGCTGGACGTTCAGTCAGACCTTCTCAGTGGCTTGAACACACGAGTAGTTGTGCCGTTACTGCCCAAATCGTCGGCGCCATTCCCTGCTCAGAGGCTGAATCCTGTGTTTAGCATCAACGGCCTGGAAGTCGTCATGGCGACTCAATATATGGCGGCTGTGCCGGAAAGCGAATTGCGTTTTTGCTCCGGTAGCCTTGCTGAGCAGCAAGATGACATTGCCGCAGCACTGGATATGCTGCTTTTGGGCTTTTAGGGGTGATCATGGACACTAGCTATCGCAAACTCAGCTTTTAACGCCCGCTATGGTAAATTGGCAGTCTTGAAAACAACTGAAAGTTGCAACGCCAACCGGAGCCGAAATGCCCACCGCCACAGACAGCCACTGGTCAATGTCACCCAACCCCGAAAAAGCACTTATGCTTGCACAACGTGCGGTGTCGGTATTTGTTTACGATGCAGTGCGCCTGGAGGGCATCAACTTTACGTTACCGGAGGTACAAACCCTGCTGCAGGGTGTCACAGT
This sequence comes from Marinobacter sp. LM1, assembly GCF_042763285.1. Taxonomy (NCBI): domain Bacteria; kingdom Pseudomonadati; phylum Pseudomonadota; class Gammaproteobacteria; order Pseudomonadales; family Marinobacteraceae; genus Marinobacter; species Marinobacter sp. LM1. The sequence goes on along the minus strand of NZ_CP114373.1, from coordinate 2,943,339 downwards.
GGGTGGGCATCGGCTGAGCGATCAGCAAATCGCCGTTAATCAGGGCGAGGCCTGGAAGCTGCTCTTTCAAATGATCCGGGAAGGGAGCTTCAGTTTATCGGCCGATTGCGCCATGGCTCTGCATGCGGTTGCTGCAAGGGAAGAAACATTGGAGTGGGGCTGCTTTCGCAGTGGCTCCGTACTCATTGCCGGCACTGATTACGAGCCACCGGCGGCTAGTGAGTTACCGGAACGTTTTGACCGCATGATCGATGAACTACAACACATGGATGATGTTTACGATCAGGCTGTCCACCTGTTCCTAACCATGGCCCGTTGCCAGTTTTTCTACGATGTGAACAAGCGCATGGGGCGTTTTATGATGAACGGCCACCTGCTGAGCAACGGCTATCCGGCCGTCAATATCCCGGCTTCAAGCCAGCTCGAGTTCAATGAACTTATGCTCCGATTCTACGAGTCTGGCGACCAGCGTGAAATGAATGCATTTGTGCGTAGCTGCATGGACGAACGGGTCGTTCGTATTATGAAAGAAGAGTAAACGGGTCAGACCAGCAGTACATTTCGGCGGTTATTCATGGACAGGCACAGGTTATTCATGGACAGGCACAAGCCTGGGCAATTCATGGACAGGCACAAGCCTGATCGGAGCTTCTCTCATTTGCTGCAGGTCTGATCATCGTCCAGCCAAATACTCCGCCAAAGCTTCAATCTCCCCCTCCGACAAAACTCCAGCCACCCCAATCATCGGCGTACTGTGTTTGGTCGGGTCCATCTCCTTGAACCGTCTAAGGGCAATCCCAAGATATTCAGCCGGTTGGCCGGCCAGACGGGGCATATTCCTGAAACCTTGTGCCTTGTCACCGTGGCAACCGGCGCAGCGCACAGCAAACAATTTTTCGCCAGCGTCAGCCTTGGTCGGGTCGCTGCCGGTGCGGGGCTTCGCCGTTTGCTGGCTGTAATAAACCGCAATATTAATTCGCTCCTCCAATGACAGTGTTTTCGCCAGTTTGGACATCACGTAGTCCTCACGGGTACCGTCGCGGAATTTCTCGAACTGGTTGAACAGGTAGAGCGGGTGTTGGGCGGCCAGGTTGGGTATGTATTCGCGCTTGCTGTTGCCGTCCTCACCGTGACAATAGCCACAGAAGCGGATGCGCTCGTGACCGGCCTCGTAGCTAGCCTGGCGCTTGGCGTCATCGGCCATGATGGCGTTCAGTTGTGACATTGCATCGTCGGCAGGGCTGGCTGAAACCATTTGAGAGGCCGCAAGGCCGACGACGATCATCAGTTTCCTCAAGTGCGAACTACCCAGCATAAGCCACCTACTTCTTCGGAAAGGCCAAAGAATAGTCGGCTGCCCCGGTTGTGGTCTTGCCAAAGATCAAAAATTCGGAATTCAGGGCGTTCGCATCGTCAAATGTTTAAAACAAGCGAGATCAAGACTACGCTTGTTGGCAGGCGCTCACCATGCGGGGCATCGGTATCTTCTTTAACAGTAATGGATAAGGAGAACAGTATGCATAGCAAGAAACAGGGATTATCCCTTGTCACAACGTCCGCGGCTTTGATTCTGGCGGCTTCCCAGGCACTCGCAGAGCCAAAGCTTGAGGTAGAAATGTTTGAAGCCGGCGTGGAAGGCCGCGGGGATTCCATAGGCACGGTTACACTCACCGCTTACGATCAGGGCGTACTCATTGAGTCTGATCTCACTGGTCTCTCGCCCGGAATTCACGGTTTTCACCTTCATGAAAACCCGGACTGCAGCCCGGTAGAAAAAGACGGAAAAACAACACCTGCCGGTGCCGCAGGCGGGCATTACGACCCAGAAAATACCGGGAAGCACAAAGGCCCGTTCGATAAATCCGGACATCTTGGCGACCTGCCGAGGCTGCACGTTGGCCAGGAGGGAGAAAACGCCCAGACCAATATTGCGCCGCGGCTGCAGCTGAGCGATTTTAAAGGCCGGGCCCTGGTGATTCACGGTGGGGGAGACAATTACTCGGATTCACCCCAGCCTCTTGGGGGTGGCGGGGCCCGGGTGGCCTGCGGTGTTGTTGCGGGTTAAAACCTTCATCAGGCCCCGGTGATCACCACTGACCGGGGTCAATTCCTCCCTCCACAGCACTCCCATCATCGGAAAATTACGTTAAGCTTTGTCTATCGCCAACCAGACAAGGACTTACGCGCCTATGAAACTCCGCTTCCTCGGTGGTACAGGCACCGTCACCGGCTCCCGTTATCTGCTTTCCGACGACAATCACCGCATGCTGGTGGATTGTGGCATGTACCAGGGCGTGAAAACCCTGCGCCGCCGAAACTGGGCCAAGTTTCCGGTAGATCCTTCAACTATTGATGCGGTGGTGCTTACCCACGCGCACATTGACCATTCCGGTTACCTTCCTGCATTGGTCAAGAACGGGTTTAAAGGCAAGATCTACTGCACCAAAGCCACTCATGAGCTCTGCAAAGTACTGCTGCCCGATGCCGGGTTCCTGCAGGAAGAGGATGCCAAGTACGCCTTCCGGAAAAAGTTCTCAAAGCACGAAAACCCGGAACCTCTGTTTACCGAGAAAGATGCCTGGGAAGCCCTGAAACACTTTGAATCGTTGCACTTCCACGAAAAATTCGAGCCGGTGAAGGGCTTTGAGGTTCATTTCACTCCGGCCGGGCATATCCTGGGTTCCTCCTGCGTGCACGTTACGCACAAGAGTTCATCCCGCAACGTGGTGTTCAGTGGCGATGTCGGGCGCCAGGACGACATCATTATGCGCCCACCAGAGCCCATCAGTCATGCCGATGTTTTGGTGTGTGAATCCACTTACGGCGACCGCACCCATGGTGAAACCGATCCAGAAAAGGATCTGGAGGAGATTATCACTAAAACCGCGGGCCGCGGCGGGATCGTATTGATGCCCGCTTTCGCCGTTGGCCGGGCCCAGATGTTGTTGTACGTTGTGCACAAACTGATGGGGCAGGGGCGTATTCCGAAGCTACCGGTGTATCTCAACAGCCCCATGGCCATCAAAGCCACGGAAATTTTTTGCAAACATCACAAAGAGCACAAGCTGAACGGCGCCCAGTGCGAGCTGATCGACGACAAAACAGAGTTCGTTCGCACCGTCGAGGAATCCATTGAGCTGGATGCCGTGAGATATCCCTGCGTGATCATCTCAGCCAGTGGAATGGCCTCGGGCGGCCGGGTGTTGCACCACCTTAAAACCCTGCTGCCAAATCCCAGAAATAGCGTTGTCTTTGCGGGCTTCCAGGCACCTGGCACACGCGGCGATGTCTTGGTGCATGGCGCCGAATCGGTCAAGATTCACGGTGAGTACTGGCCGGTGAAAGCAGAGATCCATAACATGGATTCCATGAGTGCTCATGGCGACTATCGGGAAATCCTGCACTGGCTGGAGCAAGGTACTCTGAAGCCCGAAAAGGTGTACGTGACTCACGGCGAAGCGGTGGCCAGTGATACCATGCGCAAGCGCATCTCGGAAAAGTTCGGATGGGATGCCGAGGTACCGGATTTGTTCGAAGAGGTAGAGATCTGATGCACTACAGCTCCATACTGCCAGATGTGATCAAAATCGCTGATGAAGCCAGCGAAAAAGTGCTGCATATCTACCAGTCTGATTTCAAGGTGAATTATAAGGAAGATCACTCACCCATCACCGCTGCGGACATCGCCAGCCACGACATCATTGTCAAGGGCCTGCGCCAGATCAGCCGGGACATTCCCGTACTCTCGGAAGAGGGCGCGGAGATTCCCTGGGAAGAGCGGAAAAAATGGCGCCGGTTCTGGCTGATTGACCCCATCGACGGCACCAAGGATTTTACCCAGCGCACGGGCGAATTCACCGTTAACATCGCCATGATTGAAGACGGCGAGCCCGTAATGGGCGTGGTCACCGCTCCAGCCCTGAAAGAAGCTTTCTGGGGTATCAAGGGTGAAGGTGCTCACATGCGGGACCGCACCGGCCGGGTGCACCGCATACGGGTGGCAGAACCCAAAGACACGTTGCGGGTGGTCGCCAGCAAAAATCACCTCAACGAGGAAACCCGCGCCTTTATCGACACCCTCGGCGCACACGAAACCGTCCAGGCTGGCAGCTCCCTGAAATTCTGCAGAATTGCCGAAGGGCATGCTGATATTTATCCACGAATGGGCCCGACCAGCGAGTGGGATACTGCGGCCGCCCACGCGGTGCTCGTCGCCGCAGGGGGGAAGGTGCAAACGCCGGAGGGCCAGCCCTTGGTTTACGGAAAAGAAAACATCCTGAACCCCAATTTCATTGCCGCGGGAAACTGGTATTTCTAACCCATGACCTGGTACGCACTACAACACAAGCCGGCTCAGGGCGACCGGGCAGTCCAGCACCTGCAGAATCAGGACATCGCCTGCTTCTACCCGAAAATCGAGGTGGAGAAGATCAAGGCAGGTAAACGCACCAAAAAGCTGGAGCCACTGTTTCCGGGGTACGTATTTGTGAACCTGGAGCAAAGCGACCCGAAGTGGGCTAAGCTCCGGTCCACTCGCGGTGTGCTGCGCATTGTCAGCTTTGCCAACCGGCCAGCACCGATTGACGACGAAGTGATTGCTCACATTAAAAGCAGTATGGATAAGGTGGCAGAGCAGGGCGGCATCAAGCCGGGTCAGCCCATAGAGCTGGATGATGGCCCGTTTAAAGGCATTAGCGCGATTTTTCAGGCCTATGATGGCGAAGAACGCGCAATTGTGCTGATTTCCTTTATGCAGAAGCAGCAGCAGGTAAAGGTGCCTGTTTCCGTTATCAGAACTTGACGGCAGTCTGACGACGATGTGTTGAAAATGTGATCGAATTGGTTGCGCTTTCTAATGTTTAACAAATGTTTACTGCCAGGGCACCCGAATTACCCAAGTGTCAGACTTTTTGTCACTTGCTTGTCATAGCGCTTGCCGTAGAATCGTCATGCTTTTGAAATACTTCATTCATTCCCTGACAAGGAAGCTGTTGGGAACTTCTCTCCCGTTGTAGCCGTTTTATCCTTGTCCGCAGAAAATAACTCTTATGACCTTAAAACACTGGGCCCTGGTCGGTGGGGCGGTAGCGTGCCAGAAAGCTTCATGAACGACTTTTCAAGAACCAAATTTCACCCGCATCAGCTTGCGAGTGTCCGGTTATCCAGACCTCAACATGAGTACCCACTGGCCCCGATGACCAGGGCCCCCATCAAGTTTATTTTCTGGGGGCAATGGGCTGTAGCAACCTTTATCCAGGTGAGCCTGCTGTTAGTTTTAACCCTGGATAAATCCGGTGACGTTCCTTCCACCTACCGCGTCCTGGCAGTACTCTCCTCCCTGCTTGCGATTCCTTTATACGCTGTCTATCGGGCATTCAGCACCCGCAATGGCTATCTCGCTGGCATTGCAAGACTGGCAGCGGCCTGGGCTACCCTTGCGGCCATTTTGGTGTTTATTGGCTTTATTACAAAAACCAGCGAAACCTACTCACGGGAAGTCGTGCTCCAATGGATCGTTGGTGGCTTTTTGCTACAAGCTATTGCCTTTATGCCTCTCCACAAGGTTGCCCGGCGAGTAGAAACCAAGCTGGGATCGGCCAGTACCTGCGTGGTGATTGGTTCAGGCCAGTTGGCCTATAACCTGGCCAGTAAACTCCGATACGAGCGCAGCGAAGACATGGTTGGCCTGGTGGTGCTTGACGATGCTCAGGACGACGAGCTTGAAGAAACAAGCTACTTTCCAACCCTCGGTTACGTAAGCCAGTTGCGCGATATTATCCGCACGAATCAGGTGGCCCGTGTCTATATTGCGTTACCGGCAAGGGAGACGGATCAGATAGAGGGCCTCTACGTCGACTTGTTGGATGCCAGTGTAGACGTCGTCTGGGTGCCGGATTTCGCCAACCTGAAACTGCTGAATCACAGTATTCACAATCTGGGCGGAATGCCGGCCATACACTTGAACGAAAGCCCGCTCACCGCGTACCCAGGCAGTGCGCTCATGAAGTCTTTTATGGACAAGTCATTGGCACTGTTGGGTATTATCTTGCTCAGCCCGGTGCTACTGGCTTGCGCCATTGCCGTTAAGCATTCCTCCCCGGGCCCGATACTTTTCCGCCAGGAGCGTCATGGCTGGAACGGCAACATCATTGAAGTATTGAAGTTCCGTTCCATGAAGGTCCATAACGATGCGCAGGTAAAGCAGGCGCAGAAGCAAGACCCACGTGTTACCCCCATCGGCCGTTTCCTGCGCCGATCCTCCCTCGATGAACTCCCACAGTTGTTCAATGTGCTGAAGGGCGATATGTCCTTGGTAGGCCCCAGGCCACATGCTGTTGCCCACAACGATTACTACTCCGACAAGATTCTTGCCTATATGGCCCGCCACAGAATCAAGCCTGGTATCACGGGTCTGGCTCAGATCAGCGGCTACCGCGGCGAAACCGAAACATTGGACAAGATGCAAAAGCGCGTTGAGCTGGATCTGGAATATATCAACCACTGGAGCTTGTGGTTGGATATCAAGATTCTGATTAAAACCCCTCTGACTCTTCTTTCCAAAAACATCTACTGAAACGATAGGGCCCGGAATGCCTGTATCCCGACGCAGACAATTGATCACCGCCGGAGTAATGCTTGCGGCTTCAACGGCACTAAACGCGGCCCCCTGGCTTGAGCCAGGGGACGCCCGAGCACGGCACTCGCTGCAAAAACTGGCCGACCGAGGGCATTACGACAAAGGCGTAACGACATGGCCTGTGATGTGGGCAGATATCGATAGCGGCGTAAGCAATTCGATTGCCGCAGACGCTGGCGCCGTTAGCTCCCAGGCAGCGTATCTGAATTTCGAGCGGGAACAGTTGGGCAGCCCGGGAGTGAGATTTGAAATTCAGGGTTCTGGAAGTACACAAGCCAGATCAATTCGTGGATTTGCCAGTCACCCACGGGAGAAAGGTGAGCTCTCGGTTAATCTGCAGTGGCAGGGCGAATATGTCGCGCTGGGAGTCAAGCCCAGTGTGGTGGCCAATGCCTCCGACGATGAAACCCTCAGATTAGACGGCTCATATCTCGCGGCAACCCCAGGCAACTGGGTGGTGGGTGCCGGCGCTATCGAGCGATGGTGGGGGCCTGGATGGCAATCCGCCATGGTACTCTCCACCAATGCCCGGCCCATGCCAGCGGTTTGGCTGAACCGAAAAGACACCTCGGCGCCGGAATCCGATTGGCTGGAATGGTTGGGGCCCTGGAATCTCACAGTCTTCGCCGGCGAGATGGAAGAGGAAAGAATCGTTTCCGATATTCGGCTGGTAGGTATGCGCCTCAACCTGCGCCCGATTCAGGGCCTGGATCTTGGTTTTACGCGAGCAATCATGTTCGGTGGGGAAGGCTACCCCGGAGGCTTCTCCACCTTCTGGGATGCGTTCATCGGCAAAGATAACTCCTACGACGGCTCAGATCCCGGCAACCAGATCGGCGCAATCGACATCCGCTACGGTTTCCCGGTGGGGGAACAATCCATGAGTGTTTACATGGAGATGATGGGCGAAGACGAGGCCGGATACATCCCGTCACGGAAATCCTGGTTGTTTGGAGTCGACTGGACCAGTCAGCTCCTGGGCGCAGACCAGCAATGGTTCTTCGAATTCACCAGTACGCTTGCAGACGACATAGTGGGCGACGCCATTCCAAACTACGCCTACAGCCATTTTCGCTATAAAACCGGTTACCAATACTACGGACGTAATATGGGATCCACCTTCGATGGAGATGCTGAGGCGCTGACGGCTGGCCTGTTTCATTTCCTGCCCGATGGTAGTAACGTCTCGCTGGCGCTGACCTACGCAGACCTCAATAACGATGGAGGTAACCGCGTTTCTCAGCCAGATAATGATATCTTTTACTTCGTCCCGGACGGCGCCCAGAAAGTGGCCATTGTCAAAGCCGGGTACGGAACCGAAGTGTTAAAAGGTTGGTTGGACCTTAACCTGCAAGCTACCGATAAAAAAATCGAGCTTTTAGGTGGTGAACAAGACCAGTGGACCGCCAGTGCAAGCTGGACCTACAGATTCTAAAAATCCGCGATACAAACTCAGAACCGGAATAACGTAACCGTGAACCTGACAAAACGCCTGCTTACCTTCGTACTGCTTCTGCCCTTGGTGGCGGCTGCCCAGTCGATTACGCCCGCCCAGATTGAACAGTTTAAAAGCTTGCCCAAAGCCCAACAGGAGGCACTTGCAAGGCAATACGGCGTAGACCTGAACGCACTGACTGGCGGGAACGCGGCATCCAGCCGTCCTCAACCGGTGCAAGTAGTAGAACCGGTGAATCAGATTACCGATCAGGAGCGCGACAAGGCGCTCGCAGAACAGGCAGAAGAGCAAAAAACGGCGGACAAGAACAATGGCCTTAAGCCCTTCGGCTATGACCTGTTCGCTGGAGACCCCAGCACCTTTGCTCCGGTAACGGAGATTCCGGTACCTGCAGACTATACGATGGGTCCTGGAGATGTGCTGCGCATTCAACTCTGGGGCAAAGAAAACCAGAACCTTGAGCTTCCCGTAAGCCGGGATGGCACCATCAGCTTTCCGGATTCCGGTCCCCTGAGTGTGGCCGGGCTGAGTTTTGATGAGGCTCGGGAGCAAATCAGAACGCGGGTTTCAGAACAGTACATTGGGGTACAGGCCAGTGTTTCACTGGGCGAACTGCGCAGCATGAGAGTGTTTGTCCTCGGAGAGGCAAGAAACCCGGGTTCATACACGGTTAGCTCGCTCTCTACCATCACCAATGCGCTGTATGTCTCTGGCGGTATCAAACAAACCGGCTCCCTCAGAAACGTGCAGCACAAGCGCGATGGTAAGTTATTAGGCACTCTGGATTTGTACGAGCTGCTGCTCAACGGTGATAGCCGCAACGACAACCGCCTGCAGGCAGGGGATGTTATTTTCATCCCGCCAGTGGGAAAACGCGTCGGCATTGAGGGCGAAGTCTACCGGCCAGCGCTTTATGAGCTGGATGGTGAAAACTCGCTGGCACAATTGATCAGTATGGCCGGCGGCCTCACGCCTCAGGCCTACCCGCAACGCATTAACATAGAGCGCACAAACGAAGACTTTCTACGCATCATCGCGGAGGCCGACTACACCAGCCCAAAAGGCCGCAAAGCCACTATCCAGGCAGGTGACAGAATTACCATTCCTTCCATAGCAGACATTACCGGTCAGTACGTAGAAGTTCAGGGCGCGGCAGTCAGAACTGGCAAGTTCGCTTGGGTTCCCGGTATGCGTGTAAGCTCCCTGATTAAGAATCTGGATGCAGATCTGTCTCCTGTGGCCGACAAACAATACGCTGCGGTTGTTCGCACAGACCCTGAAAATGACACTATTTCTGTACTGAACCTGCAGCTAAGGGAAGCCGTGCGTAACCCCGGTGGTCAGCAGGATCTCCAGCTGCAGGAAAAAGACCGATTGCTGTTTTTCTCAGACGCGGGAAAAGTTGATATCGAAAGCGAAGCCGATCTGGCGCATCAACCAGACGGCAAAGCCAAAGCCGACGAAGTGTCTGCCAGTGATACCTTCACTCGCGAAAAACTATTTGAACCTGTGATCCAGCGCCTGAAGGCCCAGGCCAGCCCGACCCGGCCGCAGCAAACCATTGCGATCAGTGGTCCGGTGCGATACCCCGGTGAGTACCCCCTGCCTGCTACCCAAAGGCTGGAAGATGCCATTTTTGTGGCCGGTGGCCTGAAAGACTCGGCGTCGCTCTACCAAGCCGAAATAGCCCGCTACACCGTAGATGAGAACGGCGTGGGCCAAACGCACATTCTTAACGTGAACCTGACGGATGCCATGGCAGGTAGAAGCAATATCGAATTGCAAAGCCGCGACAGGGTACTGATCAAGTCCATTCCTGAGTTTGCCAAAACGCGCACCATTGAACTCAAAGGAGAAGTCCGTTACCCGGGTATCTACACCTTCCGTGATGGCGAAACACTCAAAGACGTGCTCCAACGCGCCGGTGGTTTGACAGAGAATGCATTCCCTCGCGGAGCCGTATTTACACGAGAAAAACTGCGTCAATTGGAAGCTCAGCGCCTGCGCGAAGCCGAAGAGCGCCTGCAGGGCGATTTACTAAGCGTACAACTAGAGGGTGACAACTTTGGCGGCCAAACCTCGCAGCGTATCCAGCAGGTTGAAGGCCTCTTGGAGGATGTCCAGAACAGCCGCCCGGTTGGGCGAATGGTGATTGATCTTGCGGCTGTTTTAAGCGATGAAGACTATCAGCCGATTCGCCTGCAAGACGGCGATAGCCTGACCATACCCACGATTCCCCAAGCGGTTTCTGTCTTCGGGGAAGTTCAATTCCCCACCAGTCATCTGCACCAACAAGGCCTGACCGTGGATGACTACCTCGAACGTTCCGGTGGTCCCACCCGGCAAGCAGATGAAGACCGAGTTTATGTGGTCAAAGCCGATGGCTCCGTTATGCTCCCGGAGCGCAGCCAATGGTTTGGTGGCCGAAGCCAGCAGTTGCAACCTGGCGACACCATTATCATGCCGATTGATGTAGACCGCCTGAATCAGCTCGAACTCTGGACCAACGTCAGCCAGATCGTTTACCAGATGGCACTGGGCGCCGCAGCTGTGGGGAACCTCTGATGAACGAGACAGCGCCACAACCGACCTATTACCCGGATGATGAAATCGACCTGCGCGAACTGTTCGCCACTCTCTGGCGAGGCAAATGGATAATAATGCTGACGACACTGGTGTTCGCGGCTGCAGGCGTTGGCTATGCGCTATACAAACCCAACATCTACCAGTCCAGCGTGCTAGTGGCGCCGGCCCAGGAAGAGGGCGGTGGCCTCAGTGGCCTGGCCAGCCAGTTTGGAGGTTTGGCCAGCCTCGCGGGCATTAATCTGGGGGGCGGAAGCTCGAATCAGACCGTTATTGCCAAAGAAGTGCTGCAGTCCCGAGCCTTCCTTACTGATTTTTTCCATCGCCATGATATGGAAATTCCGTTAATGGCTGTGGAAGGTTGGAATAAGAAGACCGGAGACTGGGTGTACGACCGAGACAAGTACAATCCCGAAACGGGCGAATGGCTGCCCGACAGCGATGGTGAGAGCCATAAACCTACCGATTGGGACATGGTAGAAACCTTCCGGGAAGACCACTTCAGTGTTGGCGAAGCCAAAGACACCGGCATGATTACGGTGAGCGTGAAGCACTACTCCCCGATTCTGGCAAAGGAGTGGGCGGAAAAGCTGGTGCAAGATATCAACGAGCACATGCGCAAGCAGGATGTGGAAGAAGCCGAAGCCCGGATAGCGTACCTCGAGCAAAAACTGGACGAAACCAACATCGCGGGCATGCAGCAAGTGTTCTACCAGCTCATCGAGAATGAAACCCGCACAGTGATGTTGGCCAATGCCCAGAAAGAGTATGTATTCAAAACGGTAGACCCCGCGGTTGTGGCGGAGGAAAAGGCCGAACCGAAGCGGGCGCTGATCTGCGTAATAGCAACGCTTCTGGGTGGCATGCTCGGGGTATTTATTGTGTTTATCAGAGCCTTTATCAGAGGTTCCGATGGTGAGAGCTCTAGCCAAAGCAATACCGGCGATACAACCGCGTAATGAAGCACCTGGTCATCAGGCTCACCAACCTCGGGCTGCGGGGCACTACCTTAGTCAGCAAATTTCTGCTCATTTTCATGCTGGCGAGGTTTTTGGAGCCTGCGGAATTGGGCCTGTACGGCCTGCTTACGGTAACCATAAGCTATGCCCTCTATTTTCTGGGCTTTGATTTCTACATATTCACTACCCGTGAGATCCTGAAAGCAGAGCCTGAAAACCGGGGCCAACTACTCAAGAGCCAGGTTGCTCTCAGCCTTATTTTGTATGCGGTCTTTCTGCCGCTCACTGTTGGTCTGTTCGCCCTGGAGCTGCTGCCCTGGTGGTTGTTCCCCTGGTTTCTGGTCATCCTGGTATTGGAGCATATAACTCAGGAACTGAATCGCCTGCTAGTAGCGCTGCAGCGCCAGCTCGTTGCCAGTTGGGTGCTCTTCTTCCGCGCCGGCGCCTGGTGTGTGGCAGTGGTCGCAGTTATGTTCCTCAATGAGCCCAGCCAGGAACTGCCAACCGTACTTACAGGTTGGATAGCCGGTAGCAGTATTGGGATGTTGATTGGTGTAGCCGTGTTATGGCGAATACCCATGGGTGGCTGGTTGAAAGGGGTAGATTGGGGGTGGCTGAAGAAAGGCCTGAAGATTGCGATTCCCATGCTGATTGCCACACTGGCTCTGCGTGGCATCTACACCGTGGATCGGTACTGGTTTGAAGCCCTCGCAGGGCTGGATGTGCTCGGGGCGTACGTGCTTTTTATTGGTATGTGCATGGCGTTGCTGGGCTTTATGGATGCGGGCGTGTTTACTTTCCTATACCCGGCTATGATCGCCGCCCATGCCAACAACAATGCCGCAGAGTTCCGAAAAAAATACCACCAGTTGGCATGGCAGACGGTAGCCCTTACTGCGCTGTTCTCTGCGTGCGCCTGGCTGGCGGCCATGCCGTTGCTGCAGTGGCTGGATAAACCGCTTTATCTTGAACGTATTGATCTGTTTGCTTGGTTGCTGCTCTCCACTGGGCTTTTTGTGGTGGGAATGATTCCGCATTACGGTTTGTACGCCAGAGGCCAAGACAAAGCGCTGATTGTGGCTCATATCGCAGGATTCTTGGTTTTCCTGGCCAGTACTGCTGCCCTGGCGCCGATAGCCGGAGAACTAGCGGTACCTTTTGGGCTGATATCCGCCTTCGCATTTATGCTGGCCTGGAAAACCTTCCAGTTCTACCGATTAACACCCGCCGACTGGCGGTGATACCATTCATCTTTACCGTAAAACCCAGAGAAAGTGACTATGCTCGAAAACTCCACCATCCTCGTCACCGGCGGCACCGGCTCCTTCGGCCACAAATTCATTCCAATGACCCTGGAAAAGTACAACCCCAAGAAAATCATCGTGTTTTCCCGGGATGAAATGAAGCAGTGGGAGATGGCGAAGTTGTTCCAGGGCGACGACCGCCTGCGCTTCTTCATTGGTGATGTCCGCGACAGAGACCGCCTTTACCGGGCGTTGGATGGTGTGGACTACGTAGTGCATGCAGCCGCCACCAAAATTGTACCCACTGCCGAGTACAATCCGTTCGAGTGCGTTAAGACCAACATCCACGGCGCCATGAACCTGATCGATGCCGCCATCGATAAAGGCATCAAGGGCGTTGTGGCTCTCTCCACCGATAAAGCCAGTAGCCCAATCAATCTGTACGGTGCCACCAAACTGGCGTCTGACAAGCTGTTTGTTGCAGGTAACTCCTACGCCGGTGGCCACCAAACCAAGTTCTCTGTGGTTCGGTATGGCAACGTAATGGGTTCACGCGGCTCAGTTATCCCGTTCTTTATGTCTATTAAAGACAAAGGCGTGCTGCCCATTACCGACCCGCGTATGACTCGTTTCATGATCAGCCTGGAGCAGGGTGTGGAGCTGGTATGGCATGCCTTTGAAGACATGGTGGGCGGCGAGATCTACGTGAAGAAAATTCCGTCCATGAAGGTGACGGATCTGGCCCGAGTTGTTGCTCCAGAAGCCAAGCAGGAAATCGTAGGTATTCGCCCGGGCGAGAAGCTGCATGAGCAGATGATTGGTGCCGAGGATTCATACTTCACCTACGAGTACCCCGAGCATTTCAAAATTCTGCCCAACATCAATGATTGGGGAACGTGTAAAGAGCGCATCAAAGACGGCAAGCCGGTGTCTGAAGGCTTTGTGTACGCCAGTGATAACAACACCGAATGGATGACAGACGAAGAACTGCAATCCTGGATTGACCGCCACAACAGCGAAATTGGCAAGATCTGACCATGATTCCCTACGGTAAGCAGGACATTAACCAGGCAGATATCGATGCAGTACTGGAGGTGCTGAAGTCAGACTTCCTGACTCAAGGCCCGATGGTGCCTAAATTTGAACAGGCGGTGGCAAACCATGTGGGGGCTAACCATGCCTTGGCAGTCAACAGTGCCACTTCAGCGTTGCACATTGCCTGCCTGGCATTGGGCCTGGGGGAGGGCGACTGGCTATGGACCACGCCTGTTACCTTTGTAGCCTCCGCTAACTGCGGGTTGTATTGCGGTGCCAGGGTCGATTTCGTGGATATCGACCCAAAAACCTACAACCTGTGCCCGGTTGCGCTAAAGAAAAAGCTTGAACAGGCAAAGCAGGAAGACCGTTTGCCGAAAGTGGTGGTGGCGGTTCACTTGTGCGGCCAGCCGTGCAACATGGAAGCGATTGGTAACCTCGGGAAAGAGTACGGTTTCAAGGTAATTGAAGACGCGTCCCACGCGATTGGCGGCAAATACCAGGGCGAGTTTATCGGCAACGGTCGATATAGCGATATCACTGTGTTCAGTTTCCATCCGGTCAAGATTGTGACCACTGCTGAAGGCGGTATGGCGGTAACGAACAGTGCTGGGTTAGCGGAAAAGATGAACCTGCTGCGCAGCCACGGCATTACCCGAGACCCAGCCTTGATGACCCATGAACCTGACGGGCCCTGGTATTACCAGCAAGTGGATCTGGGCTTCAATTACCGGATGACAGAATTGCAGGCGGCTCTGGGAGCAAGCCAGATGCGGCGGCTGGATGCGTTTGTGGCCCGCCGGCATCAGCTGGCAAAAAGATACGACAGACTGTTGAGCGATTTGCCTGTTGTATTGCCCTGGCAGCATCCAGACAGCTATTCTGGACTTCACCTCTACGTTGTCCGCCTAAAGCTGGATGTCATTTCCCGAACTCACCGGGAGGTGTTCGAGTCTTTGCGGGAACAGGGAATTGGGGTCAACCTGCACTACATTCCGGTACATACGCAGCCATTTTATGAGTCCATGGGCTTTGAGGCTGAAGCGTTTCCTCAATCAATGGCTTACTACCGCGAAGCGATCAGCCTCCCTATGTTTCAGGGATTAACCGATGATCAGCAAGACGAAGTAGTTGAGGCACTCCGAGTGGCTCTGGCGGGAGAGTGATCATGACGTCAGTAGCGATCATACCCGCCCGAGGTGGCAGCAAACGTATACCCCGGAAAAACGTCAAAGCTTTCTTCGGTAAGCCAATGATTGCCTGGTCGATTGAGGCTGCGCTGAGGAGTGGGTGTTTCGAACGGATCATCGTTTCAACCGATGACGAAGAAATCGCTGCGGTTGCAAGGGAATACGGTGCAGAAACGCCGTTTATGCGTCCAGCAGATCTTTCCGATGACTATACCGGCACGATCCCGGTGATTCAGCATGCTGTCGAATGGCTGGCGTCCACTGGAGTTCCGGTATCTCGGGTTTGCTGCCTGTACGCTACCGCTCCCTTTGTGAGCTCAGATGATCTCATGCGGGGGCAGGAGTTACTGGTTGGTGAGCGTTGCAGCTATGCGTTCTCGGTAACCAGTTACGCATTTCCTATCCAGCGGGCCATTCGAATCAAGGATGATGGTCGAATAGCGATGTTCAGCCCCGAGCACTTTCAAACTCGTTCTCAGGATTTGGAAGAGGCCTGGCATGATGCGGGCCAGTTCTATTGGGGTACAGCTGAGGCGTGGAGGGAAGGTCGGCCGATTTTTTCAGAAGACGCCGTACCGGTTATCTTACCCAGGCATCGGGTTCAGGATATTGATACGCCGGAAGACTGGGATCGAGCAGAATGGTTGTTCCGCGCTATGCGGGAGCAAGGTGCAAGTTGATGCGTATTGCGTTTCGTGCGGATGCATCAATCGATATTGGTACCGGTCACGTTATGCGTTGTCTGACGCTGGCGGAAGCTCTGCGCAGCAGGGGGCATGAGTGTCTGTTCATCGGTCGCGATCACCCCGGTAACCTTGAAGCATTGATTCGGCAAAAGGGATTTGAAGTTCACTTGTTGGCGCCAGGACGCTCCGATGCGCTAATCCCCGAGCAGGAAAGCGTGCCGGCTCATTCGGATTGGCTGGGCGTTCCCTGGCATTTCGATGCAGACCAAACCCGGAATATTGTGGGCGGAAGGCAGGTTGATTGGGTCGTTGTAGATCACTATGCTCTCGATGCTCGCTGGGAACAGGAAGTATCCCAGGTGGGAGCGAAGGTTATGGTTATTGATGATCTGGCCGACAGAAACCACCACTGCCGTTTATTGCTGGATCAGAATCTTGGTCGGCAACCAGAAGATTATGATGGTCTGACCAAGCCTGACTGTATCCGACTCTGTGGCCCACGCTATGCGCTTCTGCGGCCCGAGTTCGCGGCTATGCGGAAGCTCAGCCTTGAGAGAAGGAGATCGCCAGAAGTAAGGCGAATCCTGATTACTCTTGGGGGGGTAGATCGGGAGAACGTTACTGGTGAAGTACTAAGGGTTCTGTCTCGCAGCCGTTTGCCTCCGGAAACCGAGTTGGACATTGTGATGGGCGCATCCGCTCCCGGTCTGGACTCTGTTCGAGTTCAGGCAAGCAAACTCCCGTTCAGGGCGACGGTGAGCGTGAACGTGAGCGACATGGCCGAACGTATGTGTCTGGCGGACCTTTGTATAGGAGCTGCTGGAGGCACGTCTTGGGAGCGCTGTTGTCTTGGTTTACCGACAGTCCTGCTGGTTTTGGCAGAGAATCAGGAGGGGGGAGCCAAGGCTCTCGGCGATGTGGGTGCGGCAATTGTGGTCCGGCGCGAAGGTGAAAGCATTGACGCGTTGGAGAGCGTCGTTGACCGGCTTCTGGGTTCTCATGAACTTTCTGAGATTGGGCAAATGGCCTCGTCAGTCACAGAAGGCAACGGAGTGGAATCGGTGCTTGAAAAAATGATGCTCTGCTCGGAGGAACACTAGTGGAGAGCGATAGGCTCAGAAAAATGCAGGCTTCAGATCTCGAGTTGGTGCTTGCATGGAGAAATCATCCCAACGTCCGCCGCTACATGTATACGACTCATGAGATTGAGCTCAAGGAGCATTCTGCATGGTATGCCAAAGCGAGAGAAAACCCGGCCGTGCACCTGATGATCTATGAGCATGATGGGCGGGATCTTGGATTCGTAAACATCACTCAAGGTCGGTGTGATTCAGTAGCCGATTGGGGATTTTATATGTCTCCGGACGCTCCAAAAGGTATGGGGAAATTGCTGGGGAGCGCAGCATTATCGTTTGCGTTTGGTGATTTGCGTCTGCATAAGCTCTGCGGTCAGGCGCTTTCGTTTAACGAAAAATCGATTGCCTTCCACCGTCGGCTGGGCTTCAGGCAGGAAGGTGTGCTGAGAGAGCAGCATTACGACGGTGCCGTTTATCATGATGTCGTGTGCTTCGGGTTGCTGGAGCACGAGTGGCAGGCAAACAATTAAGGAATTCAAAGATGAGTAATCCGGTAATCTCGATCGCAGGTCGACAGATTTCACGTAATCATTCGCCCTATATCATTGCGGAACTCTCGGCGAACCATAACGGACGGCTCGAAACGGCTTTGCAGATTATTGAGGAAGCGGCTCGAGCCGGAGCTGATGCGGTGAAGCTGCAAACATACCGTCCAGACACTATTACTCTGGATTCCACTGCTGAAGATTTTCGAATTAAGGGTGGATTGTGGGATGGCCGCACTCTTTATGAGTTATATGAGGAAGCCCACATGCCCTGGGAGTGGCATGAACCTCTGTTCAAGCGCGCCAGAGAACTCGGTATCCCTATTTTCAGTTCTCCTTTTGATACTTCAGCGGTGGATTTGCTGGAAAATCTCAATGCACCGGCCTACAAGATAGCCTCGTTTGAAGCCGTAGATCTTCCACTCATTCGCTATGTTGCATCTACTGGCAAACCCATGATTATCTCAACGGGTATGGCCGATGCGGATGAGATTGCAGAAGCCATAGCGGCAGCACGCGACGGCGGCTGCCGGGAATTGGCGATACTGCATTGTGTAAGTGGGTATCCAGCACCCGCGGAGGACTACAACCTACGCACCATCCCCGATATGATCGAGCGCTTTGGTTTGGTTACCGGGTTATCTGATCACACGATTGACAATACAACGGCTATCGCAAGCGTGGTTCTGGGCGCATCACTGATCGAAAAGCACTTCACTTTGGATCGAAATGGCGGTGGACCGGATGATAGTTTTTCATTGGAGCCGGCAGACCTCTCTGCACTTTGCAGAGATAGCAAAACCGCTTGGAAATCTCTGGGGAGTGTTGATTATGGGCGCAAATCTAGTGAACAGGGGAATGTCCAGTTCAGGCGCTCGTTGTATTTCATCAAGGATATGAAAGCGGGGGAGATAATTACGTCTGATTGTATAAAAAGCGTAAGGCCCGGCTATGGACTAGCTCCAAAGTTCAACGATGTTCTATTAGGGAAGCGCCTTTCTAGAGACGTTTCGGCTAATTCACCAGTAAATTTTTCTGACATTCACGAACAGATCGATTTTTAGGTCCAGTGTCTGGAGGCTGAGCTTTTGTCAAATTTTGATCTGACGTAGTAGCAGTTGATGCCAAAAGATTGCAGCAATGAGAAATGACCCATACGAACGGGTCAAAAATTGGACAGTTTGATCTTTAACTGTCTCTAAAAAGGCAAATTCAAGCCTGCACTGGAATATCGAATGAAAGCTCTAATCCTTTTAGGTAAGGCACAAGAGAGCCTGATTAAAAAAATTATATCAAGTAGCCACGATAAATGTGTCGTATTCAGTGTATATGATACAGATATAAAGGGGGCGATTTTGATTGGCGGGTGGGCCTGGCTTTATAATTATATTGAAATATCCCGAGCACTAAGAGAATGCTACAATAGTAAACATTTGGAATTATATACTCCCCACTTTGTCAATTTCGTAGCTAATATCTTGCTTATTAAGTGCAAAAATATTCGGGTTTTTTTCTTGTACGATGGAATTTTAAACTTCAGGAAAGTTGAGTGGACGAGTCGAAGCCTGAGAAAAACTATATTGTTTAATAAGATAAAGAGTCTATTTTATTTGAGTTTTTTTAGATCTGTGGGCAAGAAAATAAACGACGAATCGGCCCAATGTGTCTGCGGAGCGATCTTCCCTGAGATTTTAAGCGATCATGATTTCGATTTCAGCAAAAAAATATTCTTCATTGATGATGGTTTTTATGCCGACATTGATTTGAACTTAGAGGTGGTAATGGTTTTGGAGCCGGTTCTATACTCTAAGTCGGAATTAATTTTTTTGGCCGAATATATAAAGAAATTCTGTACCGCTAGGTCTATTCGTAAAATAGTATTAAAGACACACCCACGTTGCAACAAAAGTATATTGTTTGACTTTTTTTCCGGCGCATTTGATGTGGTAAGTTTGGTTGGGGATGTGGAGCCAGCGGAAAAATTATTTTTCAAGTATAAACCAGGATATGTTTTGGGTGACTATAGCAGTGCTCTCCTGAATATTAAGGCCGTGAACTCCTCTGTAAACGCATATAGCTACGGGCCTCTGTTGCGAGATGTATCACCTGACTTGGAGTCTGTAGTTGGTGTAATGAAGAGTCAAGGGGTATTTTTCTTTGAGCGAACTTGAAGTGTTTATTTCAATAATTTTCCTTGGGAGTTCAATTTTTATATTTCTAAAATTAATAGCTTCATACTATTTAATCATATCGTACTATCTTTTCTCAATCATTTTAGGTGGAGTCTCCGTTCTCTATATCTCTCTGAATGAAATATATCTTCTTGAGCAGGACTTATACTCTCATTATCATAACGGGCACGTATTTCTTTCAGTAATGATATTTTTATCTTTTTTGGGGGTCTGGGCATCCCAAAAAATGAAAGTTACCTCTTCTTTAATCCCGAAGATAGGTTTTGATGCTGGTCAAGTAAACATTTTTGCGCTCCTGTTTTGCTCTGCCTTCATTTCAATTTTGTATGTGAATATTTTTGTTTCGGGTGTTCCACCACTGTTTTCTGCCGGGTATATTGATCGGTTTGAATTCTTAGAGAATACCAGATTCTGGTTCTTTCTGAAATTCTTTGGGGCAATTTCTATACATGTGCCGATTATTTTAGGGTACTTGCTCGCTTGCTCAAAATGGAAGGTGTTTGTAAGTATCTTGTTTGTTGCTTACGAGGTTTACCTAGTATTTATTGGTCAAAAGTTTGGGGGGCCATTATTAGGCCTCTTATTTTTTGCTTTGCCTTTCCTCTCTCTCAATTTAGAAGGCAAGTCAATTAGTCACTTTTTGAGGTCGTATATTTTTGAAATAGCGATCGTTTTTTTGCTATTAATATCTCTTGTTTTTTATCATTATGCTAGCTACAGTTTGTCAGATGACTTTGGTGGCCCTTTAGGACTCATTCTATATAGGGTTTTCGGAATGCAGGGGCATATGTTTTGGGGAGTTTTTAGTGATTTCTCTTGGCTCCATAATAATGTATTGAATGTTTCCGAGTTTACAAATGCGATGCAAAATTTAATGATCAAGATCTCGCCGGAGATTGCTCCAGAGATGATAAAGAGAGGTGTTAATTTTACTTTTGGATTTTATGCGGCCATTGCTTATTATTTTTCGTTTTTGTCATTTTTTATTGCTTTTTTTTCATTTTTATTTTTGGGTTTGATGTCTCGCGTATGGTTTTCTTTGTTAAAAGAAAAAAAGATTGTAGGGTTCTTTCTTGTCAGTAATCTGCTGGTGATGTATGTGTCCTTTATATCGATGGGGTCACTTTCTGCAATAGTAAACGTGAAATCTATATTTATTATCCTTTTCTTGGTGATGTGGTCTGCTCTCGCTATTCGTTTTAAAAGTGTTTTCAAGTGATTTGTTTGTTATATTTTTGATTTTAAAGATCTTTATCGGGGGTGGTTTTGCAAACTTGTGTTGTGTTTGGCGGCTCAGGATTCGTTGGAGTTTTTTTCTCTAAATATATATTAGAAAATTCAATAGTAGATAAAGTTTATATTGTTGATTGTGAACCTTTGTGCGAGAAGTCCAGCCGTTACCGAAGGAAATTGGTCGAGGAAGATTCACGAATTTCGTATCAATATGTTGATGTTTGTGAGCTGATTAATTGGCATCCTGAAGAGGATGTCGTATTGATTGCGAACTTTGCGGCCGTCCATCGCGAACCCGGTCACGCGGATTTCGAATACTACCAGACCAATTTGCTAGGCGCTGAGAATGTGTGTGCTTTTGCGGAGAAGGTGAACTGTAACCGGTTGGTGTTCACCAGTTCTATCTCTCCTTATGGGCCGAGTGAAGAAATAAGAACAGAGTCATCGTTGCCGGTTCCTGCAACCGCTTACGGCGGCTCGAAGTTGGTTGCTGAAAAAATACATCAAATCTGGCAGGCCAGGGACGAGGTTAATCGTCGTCTGGTGATTGTGCGCCCAGGTGTAGTATTTGGTCCCGGCGAAGGCGGTAACGTATCTAGGCTGATCAAAGCTGTTCTTGGACGTTACTTTTTTTATATGGGTAACCGAAACACAAGGAAAGCCGGTACTTACGTTAAAGAATTGTGTAGGGCTATTTGTTGGGTTCTGGAGAATCAGGACAAGCATAATGAAAAAATTAGCCTGTTTAATATGAGCATGAATCCGGGCCCATCTATCCAAGAGTACGTTGATACTATTTGTGATGTGGCTGGAGTTAAACGCCGGGTCCCTAATATATCGTATAAGGTACTTTTAACTTGTTCGTACTTCATTGAATTCTTCGCCAAGCCTTTGGGTATAAGCCATCCCTTCAGTCCGGTGAGGATTAGAAAATTGGTGCGATCAAACAATATACGCCCCCAGTATCTTTTGGATAAAGGGTATTCCTATCAATATTCCTTGCGTGCGGCTTTTGAAGATTGGAAGAAAGAATGTCCCGAGGAATGGAGTTAAGAACAGATGATTAACGAGAACCTTACCAAGTTACGAATTGCGTGTATCGTGCCTACGTTCAATGGGAGGGATGACCTAGAGCGGTTACTTGATAGCATGGAGAGCCAAACCACACAGTTTGACCTGTTAATCGTTGACTCGAGCTCGTCTGACGGCACTGGAGAGCTGGCGCAACGTCGACAATTATGTGGGGAAGTAAAGGAACTTGTTGTCATCGCCGGGGCAGAATTTAACCATGGCGGCACGCGTCAGAAGATGGTGAATGATTTCCCCGACTATGATGTTTATGTCTTTCTAACTCAGGACGCTTATCTTGAGGATAAAGACGCCATTCGAAATATTCTGACTCCGTTGGCGGACAGCAGCGTTGGCGCAGTTTGTGGTCGTCAGCTACCCCACTACGACGCAAATCCTTTAGCGCAACATGCCAGGTTTTTTAACTATCCACCGGTTTCACGGGTCAAATCTAAGGATGACATACCGGTTTTAGGTATTAAGGCCGCTTTTATATCTAATTCATTCGCTGCATACCGCCGAGAGGCATTGCAAGAGGTTGGAGGATTTCCTGATCACGTTATTTTTGCCGAGGACATGTATGTAGCTGCAAAGATGTTACTCGCGGGCTTTAAGGTTGCGTACGCCGGAGATGCCTGCTGCCGTCATTCTCATAATTATACTGTTTCCGAGGAGTTTCGCCGGTATTTCGATATGGGTGTGTTTCATTCCCGGGAGCCATGGATACGTCAGGAGTTTGGAGGTGCCGGTGGAGAAGGCTTGAAGTATGTGAAGTCGGAGCTTGAGTTTTTAGGGCTCAGGAGATGCTATTTGTGGCCCGGGGCCTTACTACGCAACGCCGTTAAGTTGATAGCCTACAAGTTGGGGCAGCGTGAGCGTAAGTTGTCGGTTCGATTAAAAAGCAAGATCGGAATGTACCGGGGTTATTGGCTTGGGCCGTTTGCGGGGACTAAGTGATGCGGATTCTGGTTACTGGTGGTGCCGGATTCATAGGGTCAGCCGTAATTAGACAGATCGCCCAGATGTCTGGGTGCAGCGTGGCTAACCTGGACAAGCTGACCTATGCGGGCAATTTGGAATCGGTTCAGGGGGTTTCTGGATCTCCTCGTTACCACTTCTTTCAGACAGATATTTCCGATGCTGCGGCATTGGATGGCGTGTTCTCTGAGTTTCAGCCAACCCACATTATGCATTTGGCGGCTGAGAGTCATGTTGATCGTTCGATCGATGGCCCATCCGATTTCATCCAGACCAATATCGTAGGGACTTATACGCTGTTAGAAGCAACTCGTCGGTATTGGCTAAGTCTGGATAAATCAGAACAATCGGCGTTCCGGTTTCACCATATTTCGACAGATGAAGTTTATGGAGATCTGGTGAATACTTCCGACCTGTTCACCGAAACAACGGCCTATGCGCCGAGTTCGCCTTATTCGGCGTCTAAAGCCAGTTCCGATCATCTGGTGAGGGCGTGGCATAGAACATATGGTCTACCGGTTGTGATCACCAACTGCTCCAACAATTATGGGCCTTATCACTTTCCCGAGAAACTTGTACCCCACATGATTTTGAATGCCTTATCGGGCAAACCTTTACCGGTTTATGGTGATGGCTCTCAGATTCGTGATTGGCTGTACGTGGAAGATCATGCGCGTGCGTTGCTGCGCGTGGCTACCGAGGGCCGGGTAGGAGAGACCTACAATATTGGTGGTCACAACGAGAAGACAAATCTCGAAGTGGTTGAAACCATATGTGATCTTTTGCAAGAAATGTCTCCACCGGGTACCTATCCGCACCTGAGATGGCAGCCTGCTTCTCAGGTGGCCCACTACCGAGAGTTAATTACATTTGTAAAGGACAGGCCCGGACACGACGTCCGATATGCGATAGACGCCAGTAAAATTGAACGAGAGTTGGGTTGGATGCCCCAAGAATCTTTCGAGACGGGAATTCGTAAGACGGTCCGATGGTATCTGGATAACCCGGAGTGGTGGCAACGAGTGTTGAGCGGAGAGTACCAACTGGATCGCTTAGGAGAAAACGCATGAAGGGTATCATTCTTGCCGGCGGTTCTGGCACCCGGCTTCATCCTATCACTCGTGGCGTCTCCAAACAGTTGTTACCGGTCTATGATAAGCCGATGATTTACTATCCCCTGTCGGTTCTTATGTTGGCTGGTATTAGAGAGATACTTGTAATTTCCACCCCGGAGGATCTGCCCAGCTTTTCTAAATTACTTGGGGATGGATCTGACTTTGGTATCGAGCTTAGCTACGCACCACAACCCTCTCCAGATGGCCTTGCTCAGGCGTTTATCATTGGCGAAGAGTTTATTGGCGACGATAGTGTATGCTTGATATTAGGGGATAACATTTTCCATGGATATGGTTTCAGTCAGATGCTACGTGAGGCAGTCGGTCGTGAAACCGGGGCCACGGTGTTCGGTTATCATGTGACGGATCCCGAGCGTTTCGGAGTTGTTGAGTTCGATGGGGAGGGCAAGGCGCTGTCGATTGAAGAAAAGCCTGAACGCCCCAAGTCACAATACGCCGTGACAGGTTTGTATTTCTACGACAATGATGTAGTGAATATTGCTAAACAAATCCAGCCTTCAAATCGAGGCGAACTAGAGATCACCGATGTAAATAATGCCTATCTAAGGCGGGGTGATTTGAGTGTGAGTGTTCTTGGGCGAGGGTTCGCCTGGTTGGATACGGGAACTCACGACTCGCTTATCGAAGCTGGGCATTTCGTTCAAACGGTTGAACATCGTCAGGGATTGAAAATTGCCTGTCTTGAGGAAATTGCCTTCAGGAACGGTTGGGTAACCCATGGCTGGCTTGCCGAAAAGGGGCAGCAGCTCGCCAAGACTGGTTACGGACAGTATCTAATGAGATTGGCTGAGGAGCAGGTATGAAGGTTGTTCCTACGACCCTTAAGGATTGTGTGGTGATCGAGCCCCGGGTGTTTGGAGACCACCGGGGCTTTTTTCTTGAGACTTTTCAGGCGGAGCGGTACTCCCAAGAGGCAAGTATCAGTTTGCCATTTGTGCAAGATAATCATTCCCGGTCTGGCAAGGGTGTTTTGCGTGGTTTGCATTTTCAAATCACTAAGCCTCAGGGAAAACTGGTGCGTGTGGTTAATGGTGAGGTGTTTGATGTTGCAGTAGATCTTCGTCGTGATTCGGCCACCTTTGGCCAGTGGGAAGGTGTTTATCTGAATGGTGATAACAAGCGCCAGTTCTGGGTGCCCCCTGGCTTCGCGCATGGCTTTGTTGTTGTCAGTGAGACGGCTGACTTTGAGTACAAATGCACTGATTACTATGACCCGGCAGATGAAGGTGCGATTGCATGGAATGATCCAGATATAGGGATAAAGTGGCCTATTGATATTGAGGTCAAGTTATCTGAGAAAGATGCGAATGCCCCTAGTTTTCGGGAGTTTTGTTGTTCATGAGGGTACTGATAACGGGTGCGTGCGGGCAGCTGGGAAAATGCTTGCAAGACAGTTTTAAAGAATCTAGCCATGAGGTCATTGCAGCAAGCCGAAGTGAGCTCGATATTACAAGTTCCGATTCAGTTGAGAGCTTTGTTCTTGCTCATGAGCCTGACGTAATAATTAACGCTGCGGCTTATACGTCGGTTGATAAAGCGGAAGTAGAATCGGATCTGGCGTTCAAGGTGAACGCAGATGCTGTCGCTAATTTAGCTGCGGCGGTCAATAAGATTGGCGCTTTTCTGATTCATGTGTCGACGGATTATGTATTCGATGGCTCATTAACTCGGCCCTACCGTGAGGGAGATTCCGTAAATCCGATGGGTGTGTATGGAAAGTCCAAGTTGGCCGGTGAGAGAGAAGCGGAGAAGGCGAATCGCTATGTCATTGTCCGCGCGGCTTGGATTTTTAGTGAGTACGGTAGTAATTTTCTGAAGACAATGGTGAGGCTTGGGAGTGAGCGTGACAGTCTGTCGATTGTGAATGACCAGATCGGTGCGCCTACCTATGCCGGAGATCTGGCCGAGGCGTTGCGAGCTTTGGCGGAAAGCCCACCTGTGAGCGGCACTTACCATTTTTCTGGAGGTCAACGCTGCAGTTGGTATGGGTTTGCACAGGAGATTTTCCAAACTTGCGGAGTTCTAAAGGCCGACTTCCAGTTCCCGGTAATTAATCCAATACCCACTTCTGAATTCCCAACGCCTGCGAAACGCCCCGCTTTTTCTGTTCTTGATGGAGGATTGCTTGAAGCGAGAGTGGGAATTCGAGAAGGAAGCTGGGCCGACGCTCTAAGAGATGTTTGTAGTAAGGTGCTTGAGGCGGATTATGCTGCAAAAAAATAGAATTGCCGTGCGTTAAGGGTGAACCTAACCAATGGTTAGGTTACGTGATGGTTACTGAAAAAGTAGTGCTGTTGGCGTAAACTTGCGCCAACTCACTCGCAAACGAGCTTTCGTGCTGAGCGAAGGCCCGTTTTCGTTTTGTTGTTTGCAAAATTTCTAGGGTCGCACAATGAAGAAGGCGTTGATTACCGGTGTTACCGGCCAGGATGGTTCCTACCTTGCAGAGTTTTTGCTGGAAAAGGGCTACGAGGTGCACGGTATCAAGCGCAGAGCCTCGTTGTTCAACACTCAGCGTGTAGACCATATCTATCAGGATCCTCACACCGATAATCAGCGATTTGTGTTGCACTACGGTGACCTTACGGATTCTTCCAACCTCACGCGCATTTTGCAGGAAGTGCAGCCAGACGAAGTGTATAACCTGGGGGCGCAGTCACACGTGGCCGTTAGCTTTGAGTCACCTGAATACACTGCAGATGTAGATGCCATGGGCACCCTGCGCCTCTTAGAGGCCATTCGTTTGCTGGGATTGGAGAAGAAAACCCGCTTTTATCAGGCCTCCACCTCTGAGCTTTATGGCCTGGTACAGGAGATTCCCCAGAAAGAAACCACGCCGTTTTACCCGCGCTCGCCCTATGCCGTTGCCAAGCTTTACGCCTACTGGATTACCGTGAATTATCGGGAAGCTTACGGCATGTATGCCTGTAATGGTGTGTTGTTCAATCATGAGTCGCCCCGGCGCGGTGAAACCTTCGTTACCCGTAAGATCACCCGTGGCCTGGCGAATATCGCTCAGGGGCTTGAGAGCTGTTTGTACATGGGCAATCTGGACGCACTCCGGGATTGGGGGCATGCCAAGGATTATGTGCGCATGCAGTGGATGATGTTGCAGCAGGATCAGCCCGAGGATTTTGTTATTGCGACCGGTGTTCAGTATTCGGTTCGGGAGTTTATTAAGTGGTCTGCGGCGGAGCTGGGTATTGAGCTTCGTTTCGATGGTGAGGGTGTGGATGAGATTGGCGTAGTTGTAGCGGTGTCTGGTGATGCGGCGCCAGCAGTGAAGCCGGGCGACGTGATTGTGAAGGTGGATCCCCGCTATTTCCGACCAGCCGAGGTGGAAACCTTATTGGGGGATCCAACCAAAGCCAAGGAGAAACTGGGGTGGGTGCCGGAGATTACCGTGCAGGAGATGTGCGCCGAGATGGTTCAGGAGGACCTGCAGGCTGCGAAGCGCCATGCCTTACTCAAGGCCCATGGCCATGATGTTCCGGTATCGGTGGAGAACTAAGATGGCAGAACTGCGCAATCAGAAGGTATTTGTGGCCGGCCATCGCGGCATGGTGGGCTCGGCAATTGTTCGGCGCCTGGAGACCTTGGGATACCCCAACATCCTTACGGCCGGCAGAGATGAGCTGAATCTGTTGGACCAGGCTGCGGTACATGCCTGGTTTGCCGAGCATCAGCCGGAGCAGGTGTATATCGCAGCGGCGAAGGTAGGCGGTATTCATGCCAATAACACCTACCCGGCGGAATTCATCTATGAAAACCTGATGATCGAAGCCAACCTGATTCATGCCGCTCACCAGGCCGGTGTGCAGAAGGTGTTGTTTCTCGGGTCGTCTTGCATTTACCCGAAGTTCGCCGAACAGCCCATGCGGGAAGATGCCTTGCTAACGGGTATTCTTGAGCCCACTAATGAGCCCTACGCAATTGCCAAAATTGCCGGTATCAAACTTTGCGAAAGCTATAACCGCCAATATAGACGGGACTACCGCAGCGTGATGCCCACCAACCTGTACGGCCCTAATGACAACTTCCACCCTGAAAACAGCCACGTGATTCCGGCGTTGTTGCGGCGGTTTCATGAAGCGGTTAAGGCCGGCGATGAGGAAGTGGTTATCTGGGGTAGTGGCAAGCCTATGCGTGAGTTTTTGCACGTGGATGACATGGCCGCAGCCAGCGTGCATGTCATGGAGTTGGACCACGAAACCTACGCTCAAAATACCGAGCCAATGCTCTCCCATATTAACGTAGGTACCGGTGTGGATTGCACCATTCGAGAACTGGCAGAGACGGTTGCCAGGGTAACCGGATTTTCGGGAAGGCTGGTATTCGACAGCAGCAAACCGGATGGCACGCCGAGGAAGTTAATGGATGTGAGCCGGTTGAAGGCGTTGGGGTGGCATGCATCGATTGCCCTTGAAGAAGGGTTGCGTGGTAGCTACGAGTGGTTCTTGCAGCATGAATCGGCTGTTCGAGGCTAACGGAGGCACCAAAAGCGTCTGATCAACATACTGGGTATATAGCTACTATGCATTCTCCTGCTCCTACAGCGAACGACAAGATTCAGGAAGTTAGCCTGATCGATTTGGCATCGGTTTTTATCCGATTTAAAAAAGTGTTTTTTTTGGCGTTTTCGATCATTCTGCTACTGGCGTTGATTGTTGCTCTGGTTCTCCCTGAGAAGTATCAATATACGACGCTTGTGCAGTTGGCTGAGAAGTCCTCGGAGGAACCGATAGAGTCTTCAGGTGCTTTGGTCGGCTGGCTTCAATACTCTGTTTTACCAACAACTGAAACGATCTACAGAGATGAAAGATCGCAGAGGATGCCCTTCCAACTCGTTATTGAAATTCCCGCCGATACGATGCTGTTGAAGCTGACATCCAAAGCGGAACCAGCAGAACAGAATGATTTGGAGCAAGTCCATCAAAGCGTGACGAACGAGGTAATACAGAGGCAAAAAAACGCGGCTGAGCGTTACCTGAAGGGATTAAAGGCGCAACTCGCCAGCGTAAATGAGACGATTGAACTGTTGCGGGCGATGGAAGATTCAGGGGCTGCACTACCCGACGCTGTAGAAAGGAAGGCAGAAATTGAGCAGAAAATTTCATTTGTAAAAGAGCCCGAAGCCATTACTGTGGCGCAACCTAGTTTGGAGCCCGTCTCCCGGAGTCCGCTATTTATTGTTGTAATTGGAGGGTTCTTAGCCGGTGTCCTGGCGAGTATCGTTACTTTGGTGTGGGCGCTTTTTAGCCATGCAAGAAAGCGTATGAGTGCGGTTTGAGGTTGCGTGATGTCTAGGTTATTGAGCTACGCTGTTCGTTTTTTCCTGTCATTTCTTCCGGTCCAATCTAGACATGCGTCCATTACTCCGCTGGAGAATCGGAATACCTCGTTGGTGATTCTCGCCAATGGCCCGGGGTTAAACCAATACATTGAAGCCTCGCCCGAACCAGAGTCGGGCACTGACTTCATGTGTGTAAATCTTTTTGCCTTGAACAGTCATTTTGAGTTCTTTAAACCCCGTCATTATGTCATTTTCGATCCTTTGTTTGTTGTTGGGCTGGAAGATCCTGATTCGGTGGCGAGTAGAGTTTTTCGCACTATATGCGAAAAACTAACATGGTCGATGACACTTTATATTCCTTTACGGTTCAAAGGATACGAAGCAAAAATTGAAAATTTGGTGTCCTCGGAAAAGCTTCATATCATCTATTTTAGAGATGCAGGATTTCCTTTAGATGGTGGAGCCATCTCGTTGTGGCTAATGGAACATCAAGTGATTATGCCACGGGCCCAGAATGTTATGGTGGCCGCAATCTATGTTGGAGTTCTGCTTGGGTACTCAAGGATATTTCTTGAGGGAGCTGATCATAGCTGGCATAAGTACCTTCATCTGAACAATGAAAACAAGCTAATGATCAAGGATGTCCACTTTTATGATGGTAATCCTAAAATGACTCCGCTACTGAAAGATTCTGAAAATGGGATTCATTTTTCTGTGGAAGATATTTTTCGAGCGTATTACTTGTTGCATAAAAGCTATAAGGTTCTCGCCAGAATTGCCATCCGAAAAGATGTTCGAGTTATTAACCGAACTCCCGATTCGTTTATCGATGCCTTTGAGAAGGGGGGGAGGAGTTAGTTGTGGCATTTCTATCTTTGATCAGAAATAGTTCTATTTCAGAGTTGGCAAAAATTAATAAATTTTGCCGTGTGAATAATGCCGTCATAGGGGACTGTTCGTACGTCGCAAATGGAGGTCGAATTAGCAATGCCGAAGTTGGTAAGTTTTGTTCAATTGGTCCGGATGTACGAATAGGTCTTGGTAAACACCCCGTTCGTAATTATGTATCTACTCATCCTGCCTTTTATTCAAAATCCAATGCATCAGGCCTGAGCTTTTCTGATAGGGATAAGTTCAACGAGTCGGAACGTGTTGTTATCGGTAATGATGTTTGGATTGGACAGAGTGTGATTGTCTGCGATGGTGTTCGCATCGGTGACGGCGCCTGTATAGCTGCTGGCGCTGTGGTTACTAAAAACGTTGAGCCATATTCATTGGTGGGCGGTGTGCCTGCCAGGTTCATTCGATACCGGTTCGATGCCGATGTAATCAAGAGTCTGTTGGCAATAAAGTGGTGGGATAAAGACTTATCATGGATAAAGGAAAACTGGGAGCTGTTTTCAGATATAGAAGCTTTCCTTAACGAAAGTGAGAAGATCGGTGAGGCTTAGTCTTAGCCTGCCCGTGGCGATAAGGTTGGATCGGGCGCTCCTGACAGTGGCGGCGTTGTTTTTTTTAGGCTTTTGCTTTTCAGCGGTTTTTTTGGGAAGCGGCACCTTTAGGATGCTGAGCGGCTTGACTGGAGCTTTCTTTCTTACCTATTTTCTTTCGGTTTATCGAGTTCGTGTCTGGATACCCCTTGTTGTTGCTTTGATAATGCTTGGGATTACCATAGTAAAGGCGGACTCTAATTTTCTCGCAAGCCTTTTTTTTATCTTGTCACTTTTTTCGTCGCTTTGTTTGGCGATATTGATTAGAGATCATGATCTTGGGTGGGTTTTCATAACAATACCGCTTTCCCTGTTTTCATTTTTCTTGCTTTACCTCTTTGCAGTCCTGGAATTCGGGCCGAGTGAATTCAACAGTGTGTTTAAGGGATACAGCAGGAATGGAGTAGGTGCAGTGTTGCTGGCGCTCTTGTCAGGCTATGTGTGGTACTGCTATGAAAAAAACTCAAAGCCTTCAATACTGTTAGGTGCACTGGCACTTTTATTAATGTTCCCGCTATACGGTAGGGCTAACATTGTGGGCGGTGCGGTGCTATTCGCGCTGGTACTGTATCTGAACTTTGGCCTCGCAGGCTCGTTTTTCCTGGGCCTCCTTTCAGTTCTTTTGCTGACGCTGGGCTTCGATCCACTCCTAAACTATATTTCTGGCAGCACTAACTTTTCTGCTGGCTTTGAGAGCCCCCGGAGCGAGATGCTGAGAGAGTATGCCGATCAAACGAACGTGAGCTCTTTGTTTTTGGGTACGGAGCTTTCGGCGGTGGACTCAATTGTTGATCACGGTGGTAACACTCACAATGCCTTCCTTCGTGCCCATAGTTATTTTGGTTTGGTGAGTATTGGTATTATTCTAGCTCTTTCGGTGGCTGTTCTTCTGATGCTATCTAATGGCCTTTTTGTCCTTTCAGTAATATCAGCGGTTTTCATTGCTCGCGCATCGCTCGATATTATTTATCTCGGAAATATCTTTGATTATTTGTTGCTGGGGCCATTCGTGTATTTTTACCGGCCGGATCGTTCAACTGTCGTTTTGTGAGTTTTATGAATAATAAGCTATCTGTATCGATCATTACTGTATGCTTCAATAGTGAGGCAACGATTCGTGGCACATTGGAGTCTGTGCGGTCGCAGTATTATGAAAAACTTGAGCATGTTGTGGTCGATGGTGCCTCGAGTGATGGCACCGTAAACATTGTGAATCAGTACCGTGATAGCGTCAGTACCGTAGTTTCGGAGCCGGATCGCGGTTTGTACGACGCAATGAATAAGGGGATTCACCATGCTACCGGCGATATTATTGGGATTCTGAATTCGGATGATTTTTTTGAAAATAAAGAGGTGGTTTCTGCGGTTGTGCGTCTATTCGAGGATCATCCAGAGATTGATATCGTATTCGGTGATGTGGTCTTCGTTGAGCCTGACAATCTCGAGCGAGTAACACGTTATTACAAGAGCGGCCATTTTCGGCCCTGGAAACTCCGTTTCGGATGGATGCCGCCGCATCCTGCAACGTTTGTCCGGAAAGGCGCATATGAGCGGGTAGGTAAATACCGTCTGGATATGCGTATTGCGGCAGACTACGACATGTTTGTTCGCTGGTTATTGGTGGCTGGTTTAAAATGGCAGTATCTGGATAGAGTGCTCGTTCGCATGCGTGCCGGTGGAGTCAGTACCAGCGGTATCCGAAGCAGCATCCGGCTGAATCGGGAGATTGTCCGCGCCTGCAGAGATAACGGCGTATACACCAATCTGCTGCTTGTTTTAAGCAAGATTCCGTTCAAATTGCTGGAGCTGATCAGGCGGCCCATGCCATGACCAGGCAAAGGATATTGGTAACCGGGGCTTCGGGTTTTGTTGGCGGTGCCGTTGTAAAGCGCCTTTTAGAGCACCCTGAGCTTTACGACGTTGTGGCAGCAGGTCGCTCGGAGCGGGGCGTTGACAGTTCAGCTTGCCGGGTTGTTTCCGGCCTGGAACTGAGTGAGCCAGCCGGCTGGGCTGAAGCGCTTCAGGGTGTTGATGTCGTAATTCATTGCGCTGCTCGCGCTCATGTGATGAATGACACTTCTTTGGATCCGCTAGCAGAGTTTCGGCGTGTGAACGTTGATGGCGCTCTGAATTTGGCTACTGAGGCCAGCAAAGCCGGGGTTAAGCGCTTGGTGTTTGTGAGTACGGTTAAAGTCAATGGTGAGAGCACCAACCACCGCGCTCCATTCAGGGAGACTGATGAGCCGTCGCCGGAGGACGCATACGCTCGTTCAAAGGCTGAGGCCGAGTGGAAGTTGCGCGATTTCTGTAAGCAAGTGGGCTTGGAGCTGGTGGTGGTGCGTCCTCCGTTGGTTTATGGGCCGGGCGTGAAGGGTAATTTCCTGAGTTTATTGAAACTGTGTAACTTGCCGGTACCGCTGCCATTTGGTTCCATGAAGAACAAGCGAAGCATGGTTTATGTTGGCAACCTCGCAGACTTCCTGGCTCACTGTATTGGTGGACGAGGGGCTGCTGGTGAGACGTTTCTGATTGGTGATGATTTAACGCTTTCTTTGGCTGAGCTTCTGAAGAACCTCCGGCGAGCGCAGGGGAGAGCGGCTTGGCTGGTACCTGTGCCGGTTTTTCTGTTTCGATGGTTGGGAGCTGTGTTGAGCAAGGCAGAGGCTGTGAACCGTTTGACGGGAGAATTGACGATCGATTCGAGCAAGGCTCGGAACGTTTTGGACTGGTCTGCCCCTTATTCAGTTCAGCAAGGACTGAAAGCGACGGTGGACGCTTTCCATCAACGCCCGCAATCCGGAGAGTCCGCGTGATCAGAGTTCTGGATATTCTATTTGCCACTCTGGGGCTTGTGTTTGGCCTTCCGTTTCTGGTGGCTATTTATGTCGTTGGATTGCTTGATACTGGCTCACCTCTGTTTCGCCAAGAGAGGGTTGGCCGTTGTAAAAAGCCGTTCATCCTGGTGAAGTTTCGTACCATGGCGCCGGAAACCAAATCGGTCGCCAGCCATCTGGCTGATTCGTCGTCCATTACGCCAGTTGGCCGATTTCTCCGGCGGACCAAGCTTGATGAGCTGCCGCAACTCTGGAATGTGCTCAAGGGCGAGATGAGCCTGGTGGGCCCTCGGCCGTGTTTATTTAACCAGGTGGAGCTCATTCAGGAGCGGGAGAGCCGCGGGGTGCTCGATGCCCGGCCTGGCATTACCGGGCTGGCGCAAGTGAATGATATTGATATGTCCACCCCTCAACTGCTTGCAGAAACCGATGCAGTAATGCTTCGCTCCTTGGATTTGAAGCATTATTTCCGATATATCCTGCAGACGGTGACAGGCAAAGGGGCGGGGGATCGCGTTAAATCGCGGGAGTAGACGATGGTAGCCAGCGTTATCAATTCTATTCTGGGATGGTCCAGGCCTCTAAAGCGATTCATCTCGGTACTTGCAGACTTTCTGCTGCTCTCCGTCGCGGTTTGGGGGGCGTTTGCGTTAAGGTTCGAAACCGTCAGCTGGATGCCGGACAGCAAGCAATTGATTGTTTGTTTCGCGGCGGTTCTGGTAACGATTGGCGCATTCATCAAGCTGGGTCTGTATCGAGCTGTTATACGTTATCTCAGTGAACATGCGTTTCTGGCCATTATCGTCGGGGTGGCTTTTTCAAGCGTCGCTCTTATCGTTTTCGGTTTTCTGTTTCAGGCCCTGGTACCGCGCTCCGTGCCAGTCATTTACGGCGCCTTTGCGTTTCTTCTCGTTGCCGGAACACGCTTTACGGTTCGCGCTATTGTCCGACGGCCCAGGGAGAAGGCCAAAAATAGTGTGCTTATTGTTGGGGCTGGCCCCAAAGGTCTGCAATTAGCATCTGCCCTGTCACAAGGCGTTGAGTATCGTCCGATAGGTTTTGTCTCGCTGTTAAGCAGCAATCATCGTTCGGTTATTGGTGGCTTGCCGGTCTACTCGATTGAGCATCTCGAAAAAGCGGTGAAAGAGCTGGATGCTTCCCGGGCGTTGCTGGCGTTGGAAGATGCTGTACCGGTGAACAGAAAGCAGTTGCTCTCGTCCCTGGAGAAGCTCTCCATTCCGGTTCAGACTGTGCCGTCGATGTCTGAGCTTGTGGCGGGCCAGGCCCGCATTAATGATATTCGGGATCTGGAGATTGAGGATTTGTTGGGGCGTGATCCCGTTCGGCCGGATACTGCCATTGTCTCGGAAAGCCTCTACGGAAAGTCAGTTATGGTCACGGGGGCCGGCGGTTCCATTGGCTCTGAACTGTGCCGGCAGATCATTCGACACAAGCCCAAGGTGTTGGTGTTATTTGAGCAATCCGAGTTTTCGCTGTACTCCATTGAACGAGAACTTCGGTCCATCAGCCAGATAGAAAGCCTGGATGTAACCGTACACGCAATTCTTGGGAGTGTGACTCACAGAAGGCGGTGTGAGGCCGTTTTGAAGGCGTTCCGTGTTCAAGCGGTATATCATGCGGCCGCCTATAAGCACGTGCCTTTGGTGGAGCACAATGTCATCGAGGGTATCCAGAATAACGTGTTTGGTACCTGGCATACTGCAGAAGCGGCCATCGCGGCGGGTGTCGAGCGATTTGTGTTGATCTCAACAGATAAGGCCGTTCGCCCAACCAATGTGATGGGTGCGACCAAGCGTATGGCAGAGCTTGTGCTGCAGGGCTTGTCGCAACGCCAGAGCCAGACTGTTTTCTCTATGGTGCGCTTCGGAAATGTGCTGGGTTCTTCTGGATCTGTGGTGCCTCTTTTTCGAGATCAGATTCGCGATGGTGGGCCAGTCACGGTTACGCACCCGGATATCATCCGCTATTTCATGACCATTCCGGAAGCCAGCCAGTTGGTGCTGCAGGCTGGCAGCATGGGGCAGGGGGGAGAGGTTTACGTGTTGGATATGGGCGAGCCAGTAAGAATAGCCGACCTTGCCCGTAAGATGATCCACTTGATGGGGCTTGAGGAGAAAACTCAGGATTCTCCCGACGGCGATATTGAGATTGTATATACCGGATTGCGACCGGGCGAAAAGCTTTTCGAGGAACTGCTGATAGGCGATAACCCTCAGGGTACGGCTCACCCTAGAATATTGATGGCGCGCGAAGTGTCATTGACATGGGATGAAGTTGAGGAGTATCTGGGGCGACTAACGCGAGCCAGCCAGAGCTTTGACTGTAAAGCCGCATTGAATATTTTGATAGAAGCCCGAACGGCCTATTCGCCTAACGGGGATGTGGCTGACCTGGTTTGGTGTAAAGCTGGGGCGGAAATTCCGGAACATCACGATAAGGATGGCAAAGTCCTCCGCTTGAGCTAACCGCATCGAACCGTTCCACTTGGGACGTCAACAAGGACTGTTGAATGATTCAGATAAAACACCACGGCGCTGTTAATGGCGTCACAGGCTCCTGCCATGAGCTCCGGGTTCCGGATTTTGGCATTCTGGTTGATTGCGGCCTGTTCCAGGGGCAGGAAAAAGGCCGGGCTTCCTCTGCCATGGAGCTGGCGATTGATTTTCCCATTGATCATATCCGCGCCCTTGTGGTCACTCACGTCCATATTGATCATGTCGGGCGGATTCCCTATCTATTGGCAGCCGGGTTTGATGGGCCGATTGTCTGCTCTGAACCCTCCGCCATCATGCTGCCGGAAATTCTCGAAGACGCTTTGAAGATCGGTTTTACCCGGGATCGGGCTTTGATTATCCGGGTTTTGGAGCGTATACGTAGCCAGTTGGTGCCGCTGCCCTATGGCCAGTGGCATGAGGTGGTTGCCGAGGGCGATGCTGCGCTGAAAGTCAGGTTGCAAAGGGCCGGGCATATTCTCGGTTCTGCCTATGTGGAATGCGAGGTCCACGATGGTCATCGCAAAGAGCGTATCGTTTTCAGCGGGGATCTTGGCGCGAGTCACGCACCGCTCTTGCCAGAGCCTGCGTCACCTGAAAAGGCAGATCGGCTGGTTATCGAAAGTACCTATGGCGATAAGAAGCATGAAGGCCGGGAAAGCCGCCGCTATCGATTGAAATCGGTTCTTGAGCATGCCCTGGAAGACGGCGGTACGGTTCTGATTCCAGCATTCAGTATCGGGCGCACCCAGGATCTGCTCTATGAGATCGAAGGGCTGATTGCCGAGTTTGGGGATTCTGAGATTTCACAGTCGAGCGCAGAAGGCGCCTCTGGATCACTCCGATGGCAGGACTTGGAAATTGTTGTGGATTCGCCTCTGGCCGCCGAATTCACCAGAATCTATCGGGATCTCAAGCCATTTTGGGATGATGAGGCCCGGGAACGGGTCAGTGCCGGCCGGCATCCTCTGTCGTTCGAGCAGCTTACGGTGATCAATTCCCACCAAGACCATTTGAATGCGGTTGAGTATTTGGCTCGGACTCATCGTCCCTGCGTGGTTATTGCGGGGTCTGGGATGTGCGCTGGCGGTAGGGTAGTGAATTACCTGAAGGCGATGCTGGGCGATGCCCGAAACGATGTGGTTTTTGTGGGGTATCAGGCTGCTGGAACGCCCGGGCGGGATATTCTGACTTATGGGCCACGTGGTGGATGGGTGGAGCTGGACGGAGCGCGTTATAGTATTTCCGCTCGCGTTCACACTGTTGGTGGCTATTCGGCCCATGCCGGGCAGGATGATTTGCTTCGGTTTGTTGCAGGCATTCCTGAAACACCCGCCGAAATTCGCATTGTTCATGGCGATTCGGATGCCAAGCACGCTTTTAAACAGGCGCTGGAGGCAATTGCACCGGATTCTGATATTCTGATTCCAGTAGGATAACGGGGTGAGCATGCGCTAGTCATGCGATGGTTTGCCCAGGCGCTGAGACCTTATTTAAGGCAGGAGAGTATATGAAAAGGATTGCAGTAATCGGCCTTGGTTACGTTGGCTTGCCATTGGCGGCTGCATTCGGCGAGAAGCGTGAGGTGGTTGGCTTTGATATCAATCCCAAACGGATTGCCGAGCTGAAGGATGGCATAGATTTCACGCGCGAGGTAAGCAGGGAGGAGTTGGCGTCGTCGTCGAAACTTTCGTTTACTGATTCTCTGGATGGCATTGCTGATTGCCAGGTCTACATCGTGACCGTGCCAACCCCGATTGACGAATACAAATCGCCAGACCTTACCCCGTTGGTAAAAGCCAGTGAGAGTGTGGGTAAAGTCCTCAAGAAGGGCGACATCGTTATTTATGAATCCACGGTGTTCCCCGGTGCCACTGAGGAAGTCTGCGTTCCGGTTCTGGAAAAAATGTCTGGCCTCAAGTTCAATCAGGACTTCTTTGCCGGTTATAGCCCTGAACGTATCAATCCGGGTGATAAAGAACACCGCGTTACCACCATTATGAAGGTAACTTCGGGCTCCACTCCCGAGATTGCAGATGAGGTGAATAATCTCTACGCAGATATCATTACTGCCGGCACTCACAAAGCCAGCTCAATCAAAGTGGCGGAAGCGGCCAAGGTAATTGAAAACACTCAGCGGGATTTGAATATTGCGCTGATGAATGAGCTGTCGATGATTTTTGCCCGCATCGGGATCGATACCCATGAAGTGTTGGCCGCTGCTGGTACTAAATGGAATTTCCTGCCGTTCAAACCCGGATTGGTCGGCGGGCATTGTATTGGCGTAGATCCGTATTACCTCACCCATAAAGCTCAGGCCATTGGTTACCATCCAGAGATTATTCTTGCTGGCCGCCGTGTGAACGACAATATGGGGCCGTACGCTGCCGCTGAACTGGTCAAAGCGATGATCAAGAGGGGGCATACCATTGCCAATTCTCGTGTATTGGTAATGGGGCTAACGTTCAAGGAAAACTGCCCGGATTTGCGTAATACCCGCGTTATTGATGTGGTTAATGAGTTAAAGGATTTCGGTTGTCAGGTGGATGTCACGGACTGCTGGGCCAATAATGAAGAAGCCGAACATGAGTATGGTATTTCTCTGGTCCCGGAACCGAAAGCCGGTGAATATGATGCGGTATTTCTTGCAGTACCGCACCGTGAATATGCAGGTCTTTCCGCTGAGCAACTGCGTGCTTATACCAATAGCAACGGCGTTTTATTTGATTTGAAGGGTGTATTGCCGTTAGGGCAGGCTGATTTGCGCCTTTGATCTTTATGCGAACTACGAAGCCGGCCATTGTGCCGGCTTTTTTATTAAGTGGATTTAAGTAATTTGTTTTGCCTCGTTTCGGTTTCTCTATTACTATTTGTTTCGACTCTCGGTCATATTTACTCAGTATTTAAAGCCCCACGATAAAAGGTTTTATTTCCATGGCAAAGATTAATGATTATTACCAGAAGAAACAGCTGATGGAGAAGCTGGCCGCCGAGCTGGAGAAGCTCGAAAAGGACCAGGCACTGAAAAGCGAATTGGAATTCGAAAACAAAGTTCGCGATTTGATGAAAGAGTATGACAAATCACCGAAGGACGTTCTGCAGATTCTGTCTGCTATTGATCCTTCTATCGCTGGCGCCAAGGCCGAGACTGCAACCGGTACCCGTGCCAAGCGTCCGCTGAAAACCTACAAAAACCCGCACACCGGTGAAATGGTAAAAACCCGCGGTGGCAATCACAAGACTCTGAATGAGTGGCGTGAAAAGTACGGTAAGGAAGCGGTACAGAGCTGGCAGCAGGATTAATTGCCCATTCCCCTCTCTCAATCGTGGGAGAGGGGAGTATCAACTGACAACAACTTTGTTTCGCCCGCTTTCCTTGGCTTTATACAAAGCCTCATCTGCCTTCTGCATCCACTGCATATAGTTCTCAGGCGTTTCGGTTAGTTGCGCGATGCCCATGCTTACCGTGTATTGAATATCCCCGGCACTGGTGCTAACGGTACTTTTTTCTATAGCCTCCCGAATGCGCTCGCAAATGACCCGGGCACTCTCGGCATCGGTTTCTGGCAAAATAATGCCGAACTCTTCACCGCCATAGCGGCCGGCACTGTCAGATTGCCGGATGTTGTTGCGCGTAACATCGGCGGTATGGCGAATGACTTCATCTCCGGCCAGGTGGCCGTAGGTGTCGTTCACCGGTTTGAAGTGGTCGATATCGAACATCACAAGGCTTGTGGCCTGGCCATATCGCCGGAAGCGCTCATATTCGGCATCCACCAGATTTTCCCAGGTGCCGCGGTTCAGCAACCCCGTCAGGCGATCCGTCATGCTGAGTTTGGCGAGCTGTTCGTTCGCACGTTCCAGGGCCCGTTTGCTGCTGGCAAATTCGGTAACGTCATATACCAGCAGGCAAACCTTCTCTACCTCTCCGTTAGGGGCTGTAATCGGGCTGATGGTCAGGTTCTGGAACATATATTCTTCAGTGCCCGTGATCGGGCGTGTATTCCGGAACTTGAACAGGTAAGGGCGCTGCTCCCAGGAGGTAAAGGCCCGGGTGTTCAGCATGGCGACGGCATCTACCTTGCGCGTAAGCCAGGCTTCCGGGATGTCCGGAAAGACTTCAAACAGTACCTTATCCCGAATCTGTCTGGCGGTAATGCCGCTATGGTGTTCCATAAAGCCGTTCCATGCCTGGACGTGGAAATCCAGGTCCAGCACCACCAGTCCCACCTCAACGGATTCGAGCATGTCCATTAACCAATGGAATTCGTTGGCGTCCTGATTAAAGGCCATAGTTAATCCACCAGATACGCGAGGCGTTTTTCAAGGAATGGGATGGAGTCCTCGGTTAGCAGGATCAGCATGTTGCATCGGATATCCCGGTTTTCCAGAGCATAGCTGATCTCAATACACAGCAGCTGTTCTTCCCGCTTGCTGTGATGATCCAACAGTTCGTTAACCGGGCGGTGCTGGCCGAGAACGGTCGGATGACCCAGGCCCAGCTTCAGGTCGAGCTGATCGCCAATACCGTTGATGAACGCGCCAAACAATATGCTCGACATATCCATGAGCACTTCCACGTTCACGGATTCGCCTTCCAGCACGTCATAGTGCAGCAGTTCGGCCATTTCCCGGAAACTGGCGTCTTCAAACAGCAGGAGGGCCTCGCCTGCGATACCGGCGCCGGTAAAGCCCTGGCAAACGGCTGAATAGTTTTCTGCTCGTTGCGCAGCCGATATCGCCATGTGCAGCTCAGAGTTGGCGATAAATGCGACTTTGGGGATAGGTTGTTTGACAAACACCTTTAGCAGCCGGGCCAGCAGATCTGAGGACCGGCCCATGGCCACGTTGGAGATCTCCTGCAGGTAGTCGCTCAGGCTTACTGAGATTTCCGGGGCTGCTGCCTCTCGACTGTGCAGGCTGGCGTCGTTCAGGGCAGTGTCTTCAAGCTCGGATGGGCGATAGAAGCCGTACTCTTTGAGTAGTCGGGAGACAACGCCGGTGTCGGTTGGCTTCTTGATGAAGTCGATGGCGCCCAGTTTGCGTACGCGCTCCCGGGCTTCGGGTTGGATATCACCAGAGACTACGATGGTCAGAACCGGAAGATCTTCGGAACGAATGTGTTCCAGCACCTGGTAGCCGTCGAGTTCCGGCATGTTCAGGTCCAGAAATAACAGCTCGGCTTTCTGATCGCGAAGTATGGTTAGCGCCTCCTTGCCATCTCCGGCGAAGAGGATGTCGTCTGCCAGGCCGGGTGGCAGAGCTTTGGCCATTTGTTTGCGCGCCAGTGCAGAGTCGTCGCAGATCAATATTCTGGTGGTCATGGAGTGCCGTTTGGGGCCTTTAACGAAAGGGTGTAAGTATACCAATCTCAAGCGTTGTGTATATGCGGGCTACATTACAAGTTCGCTAAGCTACATGTTGGTTCCTAAGTTAGTTTAGTCCTGTGACGAACATCAAGCTTGAACAACAAATGACGGCCACGTAATGAATGAATGTGATGTACCTCACTCAATGTACGAGGCTCGGTCGGATATAGTCGTGTTGCGGTCAAAAAGAAACAGTTTGTTACAAAGAATAACGGGCCGCATGCCAGCACCGAAATAATAAAACCAGCGGGCAGGCATGGAGTCGGGTGTCGAAACTGACTCACTAAAACAATCAGAGACACAATCTATGACAACGCAAGCGTACGGATGCGCTGCCCTTACCATGCTTTGCCTGGGTATTTCGCCCGTTTCCCAGGCAGAACTTGAACCCATTTCAGATAATGCAATGGGTAAGGTAACCGGGCAGGCTTTTATGCAGATTGAGAATATTCCAGGCCAGAACCATGAGTTCACGCGCATGACGCTGACCATGGATGTGGAAACCCGCGTGAATATTGATGATATTCAGGCCGGCCAGATCAATGGCGGCACGGATTTCTCTGCCACCCACCTGGCCCTTGGTCACATCGCCCGTAACGATGGCGAGGTTTTCAACGGCAAAACCTACAACGCCGGCGAGGAAATTCCTTTCGAAGCACGCATGCCCTACATCGAACTGGCGGAAGATGCCGCCGGTCTTGCCGGGTTCCGCATGGGGTTTCAGCAAGCTCGGGGTTCGGTGTCGTCTAACACCACCAGTTTCAGCGGTAATATTTCCGGGCTTAAGGTTCGGGAAGATGTGTCGGGCACCATATACGATACCGCG
Organism: Marinobacter sp. LM1; assembly: GCF_042763285.1. Taxonomy (NCBI): domain Bacteria; kingdom Pseudomonadati; phylum Pseudomonadota; class Gammaproteobacteria; order Pseudomonadales; family Marinobacteraceae; genus Marinobacter; species Marinobacter sp. LM1. The sequence continues at coordinate 2,900,996 of NZ_CP114373.1, read as the reverse complement.
TTGTTTGCCGGGGAAGGAGAGACGGCCACTAATTATCGGGCGTCCCATATTGGTATTGCGCCCAATGGCAGTGAAACGATGACCTGTATTTCGGGTGTAAACTGCGCACCACTGACCAACCTGCGGTCCGTTATCGTAGGCGAGGAAGGCTCCGCCGAAGGCGAGGTTGCCTTTACCGATGGGTTTTTTATCGGTTTACAGCGCGATGATAATGTCGCTTGGCAGACACTGGATGGTGCCAACACCATCAGTGTAGGGAAAGGTGTATTTATTAACCTGCCAACGAATATGACGGTAGATTTGAGTCAATTGACGGGTGGAGGTGTCGACCGCCTGCGCACCCATCAGTCGGATATGGGTACCAAGCTGTTCTAATTGTGGTGGCTAGCAAAGCATAGAAGGGTCGAAAGGCAAGGATGCCGACACTACTGCTGCTCAATGGTTTCAAGTTCTTTTTCTACGCCAATGACCATCCGCCCGCCCATGTTCATGTGCTCCGAGGTGAACGATGGGCTAAGATTGAGTTGTCGACTTTCGCGGTAAAGTACAGCACCCTCAAGAATCAGGAATTGAGGGAGTGCCTGAAGATCGTTGAACGTCATCAATCTGATTTTCTGGAGAGGTGGAATGCCTGGTTTCAAGGGTAAATCCGTTCATATTGACGACCGTCACTTGCACGTGGAGTTGGAAGACGGCCGCGTAATCTCCACGCCTGTGCATTGGTACCCTGAGTTGGAGGCAGCCTCTATTGCGGAGGTGCGTCAGTATCATTTCATCTGCGATGGTACGGGCATTGAGTGGGAGGCGTTGGACTATCACCTGAGCATCGAGGCGATGTTGACAGGTAATGCTCGGCAAAGTGCCGCGTAAGTTTGTTAAACTCCTGCGTCTGACTTTACTTCGGTTGCAGGAGTCTTCCTTTGATCCGCTCTTTCTACTGGCACGATTACGAAACCTTTGGCGTAGACCCGGTTCATGACCGGCCCTCCCAGTTTGCGGGTGTGCGCACCGATGCGGATCTGAATATCATCGAAGACCCGCTGGTGATCTATTGCAAGCCAGCCGACGATTACCTGCCTTCTCCTGAAGCCTGCCTGATTACCGGTATTACTCCTCAGAAAGCGCTGGAGGACGGATTTCCGGAAGCGGAGTTTATCGCCCAGATTAACGCGGCTTTCAGTCAGCCTGGCACCTGCGCCGTAGGCTATAACAGCCTGCGTTTTGATGATGAAGTCACCCGCCATACGCTTTACCGTAATCTCCGGGATCCCTATGCCCGGGAATGGCAGAACGGCAATTCCCGCTGGGACATTATTGATATGGTGCGGCTGACTTATGCTTTGCGGCCCGAAGGTATCAACTGGCCCCGCAAAGAAGATGGCAGCCCGAGTTTCAGGCTGGAAGAGCTGACAGTAGCCAATGGCATTGCTCATGAGGCTGCCCACGATGCCATGTCGGATGTGCTGGCCACCATTGCCGTGGCAAAGCTGATCAAGGAAAAGCAGCCAAAACTGTTTGATTTCGTTCTGAACAACAAAGACAAACATTCCGCGAGGCAAATGCTGGATACCGCCGCTATGAAGCCGGTGTTTCATATTTCCGCCAAGTACCCGGCAGCAAGGGGTTGTTGTGCGCTGGTGGCGCCGTTGGCAGAGAGCCTGAGCAATAAGAACCAGGTGATCGTTTACGATCTTCGGGAAGACCCGGAGGCGCTGATTAACGCCTCGGTAGAAGAGATCCGTGAGCGGGTATTTACGTCTCAGGCGGAACTGGGGGAGGGCGTTAGCCGCTTTCCACTGAAAGGTGTGCAACTGAACAAATGCCCGGTATTGGCGCCGGCGACCATGCTCTCCACGCTGTCACAAGAGCGGTTGGCCGAGCTGGAGCTGGATGGAGACGTACTGCGGGCCAACCTGGCCAAACTGCGCAAAGCTCCGGACCTGCCCGCCCGTGTTGCCCAGGCATTCGAACAGGATTTTCAGGGCAGCGACCTGACCGATCCCGACGAGCAACTTTACGCTGGCGGTTTTATCAGCAAAACCGACCGGGAGAAACTCAACTGGTTGCTGACCCAACCCGTGGATACCCTGGCCGAGCAGGAAATGAGCTTTGAAGACCCCCGCTTGCCGGAGATGCTGTTCCGTTACCGGGCTAGGAATTATCCGGATACCCTGATTGGCGAGGAAATGGAGCGCTGGGAGCAGTTTCGTACCGAACGGTTGATGCAGCCGAAAAAAGGATGGCGCTCACTGGAAGCCTATGGTCAGGAGCTACAGCGATTGGCAGCTGATACGGAGCTGACGCCCAGGAAGCAGCAGATACTGGAGGACTTACATCTCTATGGCGAATCCCTGATTCCCTATATGTAAGTGGGGTCAGACCTAAAGACATTTGGCGTTTGCAAATGTTCGGGGGGCTGACCCCTTTTATTTCTCGAATAGGACAGAAATATCGTCGGCGGTAATGGCCGAGCTGAAGGTATCAGCTTTGCCGTACAGACCGTCTGCAAGCTGGCTCTTCCTTGCCTGTAGTGCCTGAATTCGCTCTTCTACCGTGCCTTCGGTAATCAGGCGATACACGAAGACAGGTTTGTCCTGGCCAATGCGCCAGGCGCGGTCTGTGGCTTGTTGTTCGGCTGCGGGGTTCCACCACGGGTCATAGTGAATAACGCAGTCCGCGGCGGTCAGGTTCAGGCCGGTACCACCGGCTTTCAGGCTGATGAGGAAGACCGGGCTCTCGCCATTCTGAAACCGTTTAACCGGTGTGGCGCGGTCTCTGGTTTGGCCGGTGAGTTTTTCATAGCCTATGCCTGCCGCCTTCAAAGTGGTTTCGATCAGCGCCAGCATGCTGGTGAACTGAGAGAAGATGATGACCTTGCGTCCCTCATCCAGCAGTTGTTCCAACATTTCCATTAAAGAGTCGAGTTTGGCCGAACCGGCTGTTTCTTCCGGGTTAAGCAGAGCGGGATGGCAACAGATTTGCCTGAGTTTCAGGAGCGCATCCAGTATTTCTATCTGGCTTCTTGCTGCGCCCTTTTCGGCAAGCAATTTGCGAATGCGCTTATCCATGGTGGCGCGGATGGTCTCATACAGATCTTTCTGCTGGCGATTCAGCTCAACGTGACGCACGATCTCGGTTTTTTCCGGCAACTCGGGGGTTACCTGATCTTTCGTGCGCCTCAGCATAAATGGTCGCACCCGGCGGCTCAGCTCCGCATAACGGCTCTGATTGCCCTGTTCTTCAATAGGTTTTCGGTAGTGTTCGCGGAAGATTTTCTGGTCTGCCAGGTAGCCCGGCAGAATAAGATCAAACAGGGCCCATAGCTCCCCGAGGTGGTTTTCCATTGGTGTGCCGGTAAGTGCGATGCGGTTTTCGGCTGGCAGACGGCGAGCCGCTTTGGACGTCACGGTTGCCGGGTTTTTCAGGTGTTGGGCTTCGTCGAAAAAAGCCAGGCTGTATGACTGGTTCTGGTGCTGTTCCAGATCCCGGTGCAGGAGTGGGTAGCTGGTGATCACCAGATCAGCCTCCGCCACCATGTCGAAGAATGGTTTACGACGTTGGCCATGGATCACCAGGCGTTTCAGTCCCGGGGTGAATTTCTCGGCTTCTGCCTCCCAGTTGGCAATAAGCGTGGTCGGGCATACCACCAGAGCAGGCGCGGAAAGCCGACCTGCGGCTTTTTCGGCCTGAATACAGGCTAGGGTTTGCAGGGTCTTGCCCAGGCCCATATCGTCGGCAAGAACGCCACCGAGCCCGAATTCTCGCAGGAACATCAGCCAATTCAGGCCATCTTGCTGGTAGTGGCGCAGCTCTGCCCGAACCTCTGAGGGAATTGGAACATGGTTTAGTGCCTGAAAGGACGTGAGTTTTTCACTGAGGTTGCGCAATTCTGCGTTGCATTGCCAATCTGCCGCCAGATCACCCATTACCTGGGCCGCATCCAGTTTTGGCAGCCTTAGTTTGCCGCCACGTTCTTTCCCTAACAGGCTCAACAGGGTTCGGGCCAATGGTCGGATGCGGTCTGAAACAACCCGGATGAGGGCGTCGCCGTTATGGAGCCAGAGGGTTTCAGGCAAGGCATCGTCACTGTCATTGTTGAGGTCGAGATAAACCAGGGCCTGTTGTAGTAGCGGAATCAGGTCAATCTGTGTGCCGTTGTAGTCAATACCCACTTCAACATCAAACCAGCCCGGCGATTCTTCATCCGGCTTCAGACTGCCGTGCAGCTGGTCTATTTCAATAACCGGTACATCAAAACTCTCGTCCATTTCAATTTGCCAGCCGCCTGCATCCAGTCGCGGTAAATCGAAGGCAATGAAATCCAGCCACTGGTTACGGGTTGGCAAGGTGAAATCGAGAAAACTGCCATACGGTAAGGCGTTAACCATGTCTGTTTCGAGATGATCGGTCATTGTTCCCGCCATTTTGAAATCGGGCAAATCACGATGTAGCCATTCGATTTCCGCATCCTCATCCCGAATGACCAGCAACGGTCCATTGTTGCCATCAATCAGAACCCGGGGTTCCTGTTCCGAGAACGCTACCCGGTGGCCTTCATAGCTGAACATTAACCTCGCCATTAGCAGTGGCAGTGCCCCGGGGGCGGGATGCTGAAGGCTGTACAGCTGCAGTATCGGCTGGGGTGCTGCCTGCACCATGGAGGGCTCCTGGAAAGATTCAGGCAGAACGGCGCCGGCTTTTTCCAGTATGGGCGCAAGATCTGGCAAAGCCTGCTGAAGCTGGCTTTCCGCCAAGGGAGGGCACTGTTGCAGAAGCGCGGTTGTGCGGGCATCCAGCGAGTTCTCCACCCGCCCGATCAGGAGCTCCTTTTCGTCCAGATAGTAGGTGGGCGAGGTGTTCAACAGCCGAATGTGTGACGGGAGCGCCTTGCTGACCAGCTGCCAATGTTGTTTATCTGGCAACTGCATCCACTCAAAGCCGGATTCTAGAGTCTCTCCGAGTTGAAGCGGCGGGTTTTGAGTGGATTCCAGAAAGAAGCGGCGGGTTTTCAGCGCCGATTCAATAAAATAGGCGCCCGTGGTGCCCTCCAGAACCGGTGCAACACGAAATGCTGTGGGCAGTGCGTTTAACCATGTGAGCGGTGCTATATCGCTCTCTCGCAGGTATTTCGGGCGATCGTATTCAAGGTTGGTACGGCTCCACACGGTGGTTTTGGAGCCACTGGAATATTCTCCCGATTTACGACGCCGAACCTTGTTCACTGACAGGGTCTGCTGGCTGCGGTGTGGCTCTATGTGGAGCAGATACGCCAGACATTCAGGGTTGGAAGCGTTGTCAATCGAGCTGAAAACTGAGGCCGCCTGTTCCAGCCATGTTTCCGCCGCCGGGTATTTGTAACGAGTATCGGGTTCCGGTTCGTATTTTTCAGCACTCAGGCCTGCTTCGTAATTGGCCTGAAGTATAACGGCCGCCGCATGCTTACACCGGAACCCCACCGGGCAACTGCAGAAGGTGTTTATTTTTCCGGGCAGGTAGCGGTCGAACCGAACCTCGGTGATATAGAGCTGGCGCTGGCTGCCAGAAACCTCCGCTCGCAGCACCTGTATGCTCATGCCTTCGGTTTCACGAACCAGGTTTTGTACCCGGCCCTGGCTGAAATAGCGCTTGCCTCGTTGCAGGCTGTTGGCGTCAAAGTTGAGGTTCAGGTTTGCTTGCGAGACTTGCATGGCTGAGAGCGGGCACCGGTAGATTCAAAAAAGGGAAAGCTACCGGAAACCAGCACCATGCTCAAACGAATTTGGGCCAGGCCCTCCGGACATTTTGCCTGGGCAAATGTCCGGAGGGCCTGGCCCCCATTGTTTAGCGCCGACGCTGGAAATACACGCTCAGGTTCTGCCCCATCAGGCTTTGAACTTCACTACCCAGGGCTTCCGCCTGGATCTGGCGCTGTACCGGGCCGGTGGCCAGGCTGTGGCCATCTTCATCCCGGGCTTTAATCAGCTTCCACTCCACTTCATTGCTCACCAGGGCCAGCAGCTCTTTGAGCTGGTCGGCGTCCTGCGGCCGGAACCATCGATCGCGGCAGCCGCCCAGGCTGTAGAAGTCTTCGTCATTCAGCAGCTCTGTCCAGAGGGTATCTTGCCGGTTGGCCAGTACCATCCTGCGAAGCTGCCGCAAGGCTGTGCGAGTGGGTTGCAGATTGTGCTCGGCGACCAGGCGGCGAATCTGTTTGTCGCCCTGGGTTTGCTCGGCCAGCGCCGTGTGCATGTGCACAATGGCACCGGTGTTCGAGGCGGTATTGATGAGTGCGGCCAGAGAAAGCTCGGTCATGGCTGGTGAGGGCACACGGCCCACTTCCAGCCAATGGACCTTGTGGCCATCGGCCACAAAACGCTGTGCGATGGACCAGGGCCAGAACACGATGTTGTCCATGTTCAGGCTCTGGGCCATGCGGGTGCCCTTGGCGATGTTCGCCAGGGATTCATCAACCGCGATCACTTCCACGTCGTCCAGGTATTGCGCCAGCTCCATCGCTCGCTGGCCGGACTGCGCACCGCACACCATGATGCGCAGAGTGGCCGGAACATTATCGGTGTCCAGCCCCAGTTCGGTGGCCATCAGTGTTTTCAGACTGCTCTCTGTGCGATAGGCCAACCGCGACCAGGACGGCCATGCCTGGGGAACATCGTTCTTCTCCAGGCAGAGTTCCTCGGCTTTTTCGTCAAAATTCTGCTTGATGGCCTCTTCTTCTGCCCGGTTGTAGTAGCTGGCTGCCATAATGGGTTGCATGGCCAGTGGCCAGTCCACCAGGTTCCATTGGCCGAGTTGAACTGCAAAGTTCTGGTGGAAAAGCGCACCATACATGGCGCTGATCATCAGAGAGCCAATCAGGGCCTCTTGAGGTTCCCCTACGGCGAATTGCGCCATGATGCTTTCATTGATGGTGGCCGCCAGGCGTTCCTCATCGTCTTCCGCGGCCAGCGCGAAGCCGGTGCGGTCGGCGTATTCCGCGATCGCCAGGCAGAGGGGCTGCAGTTCGTCCCTCAGGCTGGCCGTTTGAGCGACCTCCGCCATAATGGCGCGGCGCAGTAGCACCACCAGTTCTTCCACAGCGGCATTGGGCATCAGAGTTTTCTGGAGCGCCAGGATCAGCAATTCATCTTCTGCCGCGGCATCCAGGAAGATTTCGGCGTTAGGGTTATCCAGGTCGTATTGCTGCTGGATGATTGCGCCGACAAAGTGGCCGATTTCCTGGTGTGGCAGACCTTCCTGCCGAAGCAGGGCAATGGCGTCCAGCGCCAGATCGCTGTCGGCTTTGTGAACCTGAAGGTGCTGCGCGCAGGAGAGCATGCCGGAATAGACAGAGTCCCATTCCGATCCGCTTTGGAGTAACTTTCGGTAGTGCAGGTAGGCAACATCAAACTGGCCTTGCAGCCGTTTGGCATGAGCAACCCCGCAGAAAGCGGCGGCAGATTGCCGGTCGCATTCCAGTGCCTGCAGGAAATACTCCTCCGCCAGGGCGGGGCGCTCGCTCTTCAGTGCCCAATAGCCGAGGTTGCAGTATTGCTGGGCCTGCGCCGGTTGCCGATTGAGGCTGGCATTGAACAGGGCATGGGCCTTTTCAAGCTGGCCGTCGTCCATCTCCACTCGGCCGAGCAGGCCAAGGGCCGCTGCGTGTTCGGCCTCCAGCGCCAGCGCCTGATTCAGGTATTCCCGGCATTCATTGCGCGCTTTCAGCCGCTGAATGTAGGAGAGCCCGTTGCTGTTGGACTCGCCATACGCCAGGTTTGCCTGGAGCACCAGGCGCGCGACCTGAGCCTGAACGGAGCGGGAAAGATGCGCGTTATGATGTTGTACTTGCATGGAACACCTCGTTACCAGCCAATATCCGATGCGGCAAAGGTCTGCAGTTTTTTGACGGTTTGCCGGGGTTTGAGGGAGGTATTGCGAAAGGTGTGCCAGTTTGGTGGGGACGTAACGAAAAACGGCCAGGTGATTAGCCTGGCCGTTTTTAGATCTCCTATTTTGCTAAGGTTAGCCCTGCAGCAACTGCAGTACCTGCTGTGGTCGGGCGTTGGCCTGAGCCAGAACTGAAAGACCAGCCTGCTGGAGAACCTGGGTTCTGGCAAGGTTCGCAGACTCCGCCGCGAAGTCGGCATCCTGGATCCGGGAGCGAGCTGCAGAGAGATTCTCTGAAGTGGTGCTCAGGTTGGCGATGGTAGATTCCAGTCGGTTTTGTACTGCACCCAAGTCTGCTCGGATACTGTTTATGGTTTCCAGCGCAGAATCCAGTACCCTCATGGCGCTGCTGGCACCTTCAAAGTCGCTGATATCTATGTCTGCGAGTTTCTCGTCGGTTGAGCCGAAAGTGTCCGTCGTGGCGAATATCCCGGTGGTACCTCCCACGGAAGAGGAGACTGCGAAGCTGGTAGCGGAATCAAATGTGATTTCCCCCGCAACGCGAGCACTATCTGTTCCACCACTTTGGAGAGTTTGCTGATCTTCGGATGAACCTGTCAGTGTGATTTCTGGCGGGGTGCCGCCACCGCCGTTACTTGAAAAGCCCTCTATGACAATATCTTTGCCGGTATCCTGAATGAGGGTCAGCTTGCCACCGTCAACTTCTGCTGTAATCCCTGTTTTGCCGCTGCTGGCGTTGATCTCACGAGCCAAGGGCTCAAGATTGTTAACATCGGAAATCTGAGCGGAAACCGTAGCCTCGGTTCCATCACCGGTAGACAGCTTCATTGTCACGGTACCACTCGCGGTTAAGCCATCCATCTCCACCGTAGTTCTTGCCGATGCTGTAACGCCGGTTGTTTCGGCTTTTTTATTGATTTCAGCAGCAATGGTCTCAGCCGTTGCGCCAGCGGAATTGATGTTGACTACCTGCTCATCCAGCGAACTTGAAATGGTAATATTTTGAGCTGCCAAGCCGTTGGTACCCGGTGCCGTCCCGCCTGATGCAGCGCTTATTGCCCCTGTGCCGGTAGATCCGCTGGCAGCCGCAATTGTTTCCAAGGTATTGTTGGCGAGGGTATTGATTCGCGTGCCGGTGATCGAGACTGAAATCGTTTGCCCTTCATTAGCGCCCGCCTGGAATTTCTGCGCCTGAAATGTCCCATCGAGAAGTTTCAGGCCGTTGAATTCGGTAGTTGTCGCGATGCGCTCCAGTTCTTGTTTGAGCTGGTTAACTTCCGCCTGAAGTGCTTTTCTATCAGAAGCTGAGTTGGTGGCGTTCGCCGCCTGTACGGCAAGCTCTCGCATTCGCTGAACAATGTTTCCGGATTCTCCCAGCGCACCCTCAGCAACCTGCGCCAGAGACACGCCATCATTGGAGTTCCGCACCGCTTGGTTCAAGCCTCGAACCTGAGAGGTAAAGCGCTCTGCTATCGCCAGGCCGGCAGCGTCATCTTTTGCCGAATTGATGCGCAAACCAGAGGACAAGCGCTGAAGCGTTGTATTTGCATCCTGCTGAGAGGCATTCAAATTGCGTTGAGCGTTCAGCGATGCGATGTTGGTGTTTATGATCTGAGGCATGTCTTTTCTCCCTGCTCAGAGGTGCCGAATTCCATAGCCTAGTGAGTTTGGCCAGAAACAAATATCGGCAATGTGCGTGTTATGTTTGATGATGCCTAATGTCAAGCCAAATTCGTGCCAGGTCTATTTTGAATGTTTTAAGCTATTGTTTTCTTTAATTTTTCGGATTCTTGCTTTTTAAGCTAAGAGTTGCTTCTGCCACATTTTTGGCGCGAAAAGAGGAAAAGGCTTGCCGCCCTGAGTATCCTGAAGGGTATGCTCGTTGATGTGCTCGGAGTGCAGATTTCTTGATTGTTTCGGATAAAAAGGTGGTAGTTTATTATAGAAATTTATTACCGAGAGAGGTTTGTATATTTTTATTGAAATATTTAATCTCAGTTTTAATTTACTTTTTTACTGCTAGTGTTGGGTTGAAATAAGAGGAAGTATTAATGACTATTTTATCGATAATAATACCAACGTTAAATCGACCTAAGCTGTTGTCTCGTGCTCTCGCATCTATAGTAAGACAAGATTTTAATAATAATGATGTTGTTGAAATTGTTGTCGTTGATGATGATTTTAATAACTCATCGTTTGAAATTGTAAGTTCATTTATTTTGAACAATAAAGAAAAATTTATAATTAATTATTTGCCGAAATCCATTAATGAATTATCGGGCGTTTCTTCTGCTCGAAACAGGGCGTTGAATTACTCTACCGGGGAATGGGTGCTTTTTCTAGACGATGATGATTTGCTTGCTGAATCTTCTATATCGAAGATGCTCAATGCAATATCTGATGATGCTTACGATATTGTCTTCGGGAATTATAAGGTTGTAGAGGAAGACTCAGGAGGTAATTTGAAGAGTGAACGCGAGATTGTTTTAAATTCGTATTCACAAGAGCGTTTGTTGGTGCAAAATTACATTCCAGTTGGTGCTTTCATTATAAAAAAGGAGAGGATAATTTATAAGTTTTATGAGAGGATTGAATCCCATGAAGATTGGTTATTCCTTCTTGATAATCTAGTTGGCTCTAAATATGAATTTAGAGTTGGGTTTATTGATGATGTTGTTGTAGTTATAACCAAAAGTTCAGACCGTTCTAGAGTTCAAAGAAACACCGCCCGTAACCGGTTGGGAATTGTACATGATTATCTGCTAATTTACGGATTATATCCTGTTGAAAGCCTAGTTAGAGCTAGACTTTTTGTTCTTAGCCAATTGGGCTGCCCTAATATAGAGACGCTGATAGGCTCTAGGCATTCCTCTTTCGGATTCACAATGCCAACATCCCAGGGACGATTTTTTATAACAAATACGGCTGAAACCATTCAAAAATCACTTGTGGAACGGGGAGAATTCGAGCCGTTAGCATCCAAGCTGGCGATAGCCTGGTGCCAAGAAAAGTCAGGAGCAATTCTAGACGTTGGCGCAAATCAAGGTGTTTTCTCGATTCCGACAGCTAGCGCCTTGCCAGCTTTGAACGTTATAGCGGTTGAGCCGCAGCCTATGGTTTTTATGCAGTTATGTACGAATGTGCTTATAAACCGATTGAATAATATTTCAGTCAAAAACTGCGCAGTGGGTTTGGCAGGTAATAGTCATAAGTTGCTGGTGCCTAAGTTTGATATTTATGAGGAAAATTATACAGGCTCCGTATCTTTGGATGTTGAGACAATATCTATAAGAAAGGATATATCAGGCATAGAGGAGCCGAGCCTTAGAGCTAATCGGTATGAATGCGTAAGTGTTTTTGAGCTTTCGGATATATGGCCTTCTGATAATGTTGCTTTTATTAAGATTGATGTAGAGGGTATGGAGCAAGAAGTTATCGAAAGTGGAGTAGAAAAGCTTGAGGAAGAAAGGCCAGCTATTTTCTTTGAATCTTGGGGGTTGCATCAATTTTCCGAGAAGAATAGGCGGTTGATTAAAATAGTGGAAGAGCTTGGATATATTGTGGTTGGTTTTGGTGATGATAAGCTTGCTATTCACTCTGCCTCTGTTATTAATGATTCCGTTAAAAGTCTTATAAAAAAATATGGGCAGGATATCCCCGGTGATCTTGATTTGACGCCGTCGTGGTTTTTAAAGTTTAGTCTCCCGTCGTTGTTAAAGAATAAATTGGTTGAAAGCGGAAAATCCGTATCTTTAGCCGTTATCTTAATTGATGATGGTTTAGGTTCATTGGGTAGTTCACTAAGAAATTTTGAGTTTCTTTTCAGTGCGGGTGTTAACTTAAATGTTTTTGTAGTTTTTAAAGGTTCCTTGTATGAGTCGAAAATAAATGAAAAGTGGGAATATGTTGTTGATCTCGAATCTAAAGGCCTAATGGAGGCAGTTCGAGAAGTCATGGTCTCTTATGGTTTTGATTGGTTTGTTTTTTTTAAGGCTGGAGATGTTTTTTTTAAGGATTCACTAATATCATTTGTTAATGAGCTAGCTTCGACGCCCAAATTCTGCAATGTGGTTTATGGGGATTTGATGGTTGATCTTCAGTTTTATGGTCGGCCTGTTTTTAATATTGATGGCTTCCTCAGTAATCCATACATTAATATGAGTTATTACTTTTTTAGAGCGGATGTTTTTTCAGTGCTCGAATCTTTTCCTGCAGTTAGCGGTGATAGTTTGACTATCTGGCTTGCTATCAAGGTTTTGGAAGAATTTGGAGTGAATTCGTTCGGTCACGTAGACTTGCCACTAGTTTCTAGTTCAGTTAACCAATGGAAGACGGATGATGTTGAATATAAGTCAATTTTATTGGAGCATTTGCGCAAAAGAGGTTACGACTCATCATCGGTTGTGTCTGGCTCAGTTCCAGGAACGTTTAGTATAAATTATTGCAGTGATTTAAAACCTTCTGTATCTATAGTTGTGCCGACAAGAGATAAGCTACCTCTGTTACGGGTTTGTATTGAGTCAATTTTGGAAAAAACAGATTATCCTAATTACGAGATAATAATTGTCGATAATGATAGTGAGACTCCGGAGGCGCGTGCCTGGTTAACTGGTCTAGAGGATATGGCTTTGCCAAATGTCCGAATTTTGAGATTTCGTGATAGTTTCAATTTTTCTAAAATTAACAATTATGCAGTAAGCGAAGCGCGCGGAGAGTACGTCCTGCTCTTGAATAATGATACAGCAGTTATTCGTCCAGATTGGCTTAGTGAGTTAATCAATCATGCTGTGCGCCCAGAGGTTGGAGTTGTTGGCAGTAAGCTGATTTTTCCGGATGGAAAAGTCCAACATGCGGGAGTTGTCCTTGGAATGAGGGGGCCTGCAGAGCATGTCGATATAGGATCTGATCTTGCAGATCAAGGATATATGAATAGGTTGGTTACGGATCAGAATTATTCAGCTGTGACGGCCGCCTGCATGATGGTTCGACGCTCAGTATATGAACAGGTTGATGGTTTAAATGAAGATGTATTTAAAGTTTCATATAACGATATAGATTTTTGTCTAAAAGTTGCAAAGGCAGGTTATTTAACGGTGTGGACCCCGCGCTCACTGGTTGTTCACGTGGCGAATGCAAGTCAAACCTCAGTTGATAAAAGCAGTAAAGATGAGAAGGTAGTTAGGTTTAGGCGTGAACAAGAAGCGATGTATGAAAAATGGTTGCCTTACCTAGGCAGTGATCCGGCATTTAATCGAAATCTTTCCCTTCGATCCGTTGGTTTCGAAGTAGAGCCGCGTGTAGAGTTGAACTGGCAGCCCCAGAAGCTATTAGGCTTGCCCACTATTCTAGTGCATCCAGCGGATCAGTGGGGTTGTGGTCACTATCGCATTATGCAACCTCTTGAAAGCATGAAAGCTCAAGCTGTTGCTGGTGGAATGATTGCAAAAGAGTGGTTGACGGTCCCTGAGATGGCGCGTCTTGATCCAGACGCTTTCGTATATCAGCGTCAGATCACACCAGAAGCTGTTGAGAATATGAAATATGCGCGTCGGTTTCTGAAGAAGCCTATTGTGTATGAACTGGATGACTATTTGCCGAATCTGCCGATAAAAAGCGCGTATCGAAAGAACATGCCTAAGGACATATTGAAATCACTTAGAGCATCCTTAAAGCATGTCGATCGATTCGTGGTTTCGACCCATCCGCTTGCAGATGCGTTCAAAGGGGCGCATCCAGATATTCGTGTAGTGGAAAACCGGTTGCCTTTGAATTGGTGGGCGGATCTGAGTGCCGCTAGACGTCAATCTGAAAAGCCAAGAGTTGGGTGGGCTGGTGGAGTTGGGCACACCGGTGATTTGGAATTGGTAGAGGCTGTGGTTCGCGATCTCGCAGATGAGGTTGACTGGGTGTTTTTTGGAATGTGTCCAGAAGGGCTGCGTCCCTATGTAAAGGAAGTGCATGAGGGGGTTAATATAGAGTTGTATCCCGAGAAGTTGGCCTCTATGAACCTGGATCTTGCGATTGCGCCTCTTGAGGACAATCTTTTTAATCGCTGCAAAAGTAACCTGCGATTGCTGGAATATGGAGCCTGTGGATTTCCCGTCGTGTGCAGTGACGTTGAGCCCTACAGAGCGCATGAACTCCCTGTTACGAGAGTCAAGAATCGCTACAAAGATTGGGTAGACGCAATTCGCATGCACCTAAGCGATTTAGATGAGACTGCCAGGAATGGTGATGAACTGCGAGAAGTGGTCCGCCGTGACTGGATGTTGGAGGGTGAGAATCTTCAGCAGTGGTTGCGTGCGTGGACGAAATTTTAAAGCTCTTACATTTTTTTACAAAAGGGTTAGAAATTTTCCTAAAGAGAGTCGGATGGGTGCCGTTAACTGGAGTAACAGGGCGGCGCTCCAAACTTGAATCGGGCGCCAGACCGTTTCAAGAGAAAACGACATCAGTCGAAGGAGAAGCATTATGGCTCTCGGAATTAACACTAACGTTGCATCACTGTCCGCTCAGAATCAGTTGAACCGCTCTCAGGAGCAGTCCAACCAAGCTCTGGAGCGTTTGTCCTCCGGTCTGCGTATCAACTCAGCCAAAGATGATGCGGCTGGTCTGGCAATTTCAAATCGTTTTGAAGCACAGATTCGTGGTCTGAATCAGGCAACTCGAAATGCTAACGACGGTATCTCTCTGGCGCAAACCGCTGAAGGCGCCTTGGGCGAGGCGGGTAACATTCTCCAGCGTGTTCGTGAGCTGGCGGTTCAGTCTGCTAACGCTTCCAACTCCTCCTCTGATCGTCAGGCTTTGCAGGACGAAGTCAATCAGCTGGTATCTGAACTAGATCGTATTGCTACGACGACCAACTTTAACGGTCAAAAGCTGTTTGATGGATCTTTTGGAACTGCGCAGTTTCAGGTTGGGGCCAATGCAAACGAGACAATTAGTGCTTCAACGTCGAATCTGAGAACGACCAGTTACGGCAATAATCAGGTTATTGCTTCTGGTGCCGGCACGCAGGCCTCAGGTGCGACTGCTGACAACGGGATTGCGTCAGGTAACATTGATATTAATGGGTATCTGGGTTCGGAAACAGTAAATATCGCTGCGTCCGGAACGGCCGTGAAAGATATCGCAGAAAGCATTAACGACGTGTCATCTGAAACCGGAGTGACTGCGACCGCGCGTACGGAAGTCGATGTCGCGTTTACTGCTTCTGGAAGCTACTCGTTTACACTCATAGGCGAAAACACAGACGCTCAATCTGTTTCTTTTACAATTGATGCGACTTCAGGTAAGGACGCGTTGTCAAATGCGGTTGCTGCGATAAATGATCAGTCAGCGAAAACTGGTATCACTGCGGAGGTAGCCGATGATGGTCAAAGTGTTGTTCTTACGAACACCGGTGGATCGGATATCGTGTTTGGTAACACGGCAAACACCAGCGGTGGCGACTTAACCATTAATAAGCAATATAGGGACGAGAATGGTGAGGCTAAGGTAGACACGGCCAACGAGACCTTGGCCACTTCTACCGGTTCCACGGATGTGCTGTCTGTAAGTGGCTACTTGCAGCTTGACTCAGATAGGTCGTTTGCAATCGTAGCCAAAGATGGCGCTAACGCAGTTGCTTCGGCCGGATCTGAACTGCGAAAAATCTCCGAGCTCGATATTACTACATTTGAAAGCTCTACTCAGGCGTTAAAAACAGTGGATGCAGCTCTTAACTTGGTAAACTCCCAGCGTGCGAAGTTTGGTGCGATCCAGAGCCGCTTCGAAAGCACCATCTCCAACCTGGAGTCCACCAGTACCAACCTGAGCGCCGCTCAGAGCCGGATTCTGGACGCGGACTTCGCGGCTGAGACAGCCAAGCTGTCCAAGGCCCAGGTGCTGCAGCAGGCCGGTATCTCCGTCCTGGCTCAGGCGAACGCCCGTCCTCAGCAGGTTCTGTCTCTGCTGCAGTAAGGGCTTGGCGGTAACGGCCGGAACCTTCGGGTTCCGGCTTTACGCCGTTAGAGGAATAGCGAGGTAAAGCTATGAATGACGTTAACCTGAATAACCCGGATCTCAAGCTGGTGCGTTCCAACGCCCAGGCTCCGGGGAAGGCACTGTCGTCATCTCAGGCCGAGGGCGGAAAAGCCCCTGACCTTGCTGCTTCAGGTTCGAGTGGCTCAGCCATTCAGAGCCCGCAGGCCGCGACTGAGACATCCAGAGCCGAGAAGCTTCAGGCTCGTTCGGAAGCGCAGCGGGATGAATTGAATGATGCGGTGAGCCAATTGAATGATTTCGTGCAGAATGTGCAGCGGGATCTTCAGTTTGAGGTGGATAACGAGATGGGGCAGACCATTGTTAAAGTGGTTGATCAGAGCACCCAGGAAGTCATTCGTCAGATCCCGGACGAAGTGGCAATGAGGTTGGCAGAAAAATTGCAGCAGGATGAACCGCTGACGTTGTTTAACATCAAAGTGTAAAAGCTTGCCGCTTTTACGCGGATGCCAGACAACGGTATTTCAGCACCGCCGCACCCTGACAGGGTCCGGCGGTGTTCTGCTATATACGGTGCTAGACTGTCCGTTACAGGGTGTTACAAATTGGTGTAGTGGTTAGCCGAAATATAGGCAAAGTTTTGCCGCTGGCAGCCGATAAAGGACTAAGTAAGCGAAGCGCCCCCTTGAGGAGGCATGGTTATGGCAAATATTTCAGCATTAGGTATCGGCTCGGGAGTTCTGAACTCTGATCTGGTTGATCAGCTCGTTGAAGCTGAGCGTGCGCCTAAAGAGAATCGGCTCGACACCCGAACCCAGAAGGCAGAGTTGCTCATTTCTGCCTATGGCACCTTGAAGAGCGCTATCACGGAGCTTCGGCTGCCGATGCGTCAGCTGAGCGCGCCCGACAATCTGAAAGCCTTTTCGGCAACCTCTTCAAATGAGGATGTGTCGGTTACGGTAGACAGCACCAAGGCCAGCCGTGGCACCTACAACGTCAATGTGTTGAGTCTTGCGCAGTCGCAGTCCCTGGCGTCTTCCACGTTTGCTGATCGTGACTCTACGTCGGTCGGTACCGGATCGTTCACCATTTCTTCCGGTGATAAATCGGCGACGCTCACCATCGATGGTTCTAACAACACCTTGCAGGGGCTGGCGGACGAAATCAACGAAGCGGGCATTGGCGTATCGGCTGGCGTTATCGACACGGGTAGCGGCTTCCGGCTGGTGCTGTCGTCCGAAGAAACCGGCGAGGCAAATGCCATTTCCGTTTCGGTTACCGATGATGATGGTAACAATGACGACGCTGCCGGTCTGTCCCAGTTTGTGTTTAACGACACCACCCAGAACATGCAGGAGACCATCGCTGCCAAAGACGCGAGGGTCGAGATCAACGGTATTGAGATTACCCGTTCGACCAACTCCTTCACGGATGTTATTGATGGCCTGAGTTTTGAGGCAAAAGCAGAAGGTGTGACCTCCACCATCAAAGTCGAGCAGGATTTCGGTGCGGTAGCAGATCGTGTCGGAGCGTTTGTTGAAAAGTTCAATGCCCTCCAGACAACCATCAAAGGGTTGTCCGGCTTTAATGCCGAGACGGGGCAAGGCGGTATTCTTTCGGGTGATACCACCATCCGCTCAATCCAGGCGCAGTTGCGCAATGTTCTGGGCCGCGTGGTGCCAGGGCTTGAGAATGCCAGTATTCGGACCCTGGCTGATGTCGGCATTACCACAGACTATGAAACCGGCGGTTTGAGCTTTGATCGTGCCAAGTTTGAAGAGCAGCTGAAAAAGAACCCGGACGACGTGACTGCGCTGTTCGCCGAGCAGGGCCGTACCTCGAGCGCAGACGTTGAGTTCCTTGGCTCTGGCAGCGGGACAACCCGTGGAAACTACGCCATCAATATCACCCAGGCTGCCACTCAGGGTGGCGTGCTGGGTGATTCGGCATTGGCCGACGGCGTGGTGATTGATGGTACCAATGACGAGATCGAGTTCACCGTTGACGGTTCCACCAACTTTACTATTCAGCTCAGCCAGCAAACCTACGCAAGTGCGGCCGACCTGGTGGCCGAAATCCAGAGCCAGATCGACAGCAACTCGGCCTTGAATGCAGCCGGCCAGTCTGTGCGGGTCGGGCTCGACAGCAATGGCGTACTCCAGTTTACCTCTGGAGCATTCGGCAGTAGTTCAAATGTCAGCATCCTGTCCGTGGAAAATGGTGCGGCGCTCGGGCTTTCCGCCAAAACCGGAACCTTAGGCAAAGACGTTGCCGGTACGGTCAATGGCCAGGAGGCGACCGGTGATGGCCGGGTACTGACCGTCACTGGCGCGGGCGGTGCCAAAGGCATGCAGCTTCAGGTTGCCGGCTATAAGGACGGCGATCTCGGGCGGGTAAATTTCATCGAAGGTATTGGTGAACAGGCCGTTAATCTTGTCACCGACATTGTGGGTGCCGACGGCATTCTCGACGCAAAAACGGATAGCCTGAGCCGTGATCTTGAGCGGATTCAGGAGGAACGGATCCGGCTGGAAGACAGGATTGCCTCCTACCGTGAGCGGCTGGTCAGCCAGTTCACGGCGGCGGATTCCCTGATTTCCCAGCTCAACAGTACAGGCGATTACCTGACACAGCAGCTTGCGGCACTGGCTCCGCAGAACAACAGTAATCGATAAGCGGGGCAAGTCCCGGTAACGAAGAGGTTTATTATGAACGGTTTACAGGCATATCAGCGGGTAAACGCTCAAACCAGCATCACTGACGCTGACCCTCACAAGCTGATCCAACTGCTATACAGCGGTGCCCTGGAAAGGATCAATATGGCCAAGGCCCGGATGCAGGCCAATGACATTGAGGGTAAAGGCCGGCTCATCAGCAAGGCCATTGAAATCATCGGCGGCTTGCGCAGCTTCCTTGATTTCGAGAAGGGTGGCGATCTTGCAGAGCGTCTGGAAGGTCTATACGACTATATGGAGCGGACTCTGTTCGAGGCGAATGTGAAAAACGATCCCGCCAAACTGGATGAGGTCGCTGAGCTCTTGCGTTCAATCAAAGAAGGTTGGGATGGCATCCGCGAAGAAGTGGTAACCCAGCACTCCCAGGCCGCTGGCTAAACCAGTACTTTTGCCGTCCATGGCGCCCCTATCCTTTGGCAGGGTAGGGGCTTTATAGCCATTCCCCCCGCCATCCCGTACAATGTTGCCCTTCTTTTCAACACATCCATTCTGTTCAGTCTGGAGCAAGGGCATGTCTGATATTAAAAAGGTGGTGCTGGCCTATTCCGGTGGCCTGGATACTTCCGTCATCGTTCGGTGGTTGCAGGATACCTATAACTGTGAGGTGGTAACCTTTACCGCCGATATTGGCCAGGGCGAGGAAGTGGAGCCAGCGCGCGCGAAAGCCGAAGCGCTGGGCGTTAAGGAAATCTACATTGAGGACCTGCGCGAGGAGTTTGTGCGCGATTACGTGTTCCCGATGTTCCGCGCCAATACCATCTACGAAGGCGAGTACCTGCTGGGCACCTCTATCGCCCGCCCGCTGATTGCCAAGCGCCTGATCGACATTGCCAACGAAACGGGTGCAGACGCCATCTCTCACGGTGCTACCGGTAAAGGTAACGATCAGGTTCGTTTTGAGCTTGGCGCCTATGCCCTGAAGCCGGGCGTGAAGGTGATCGCTCCCTGGCGTGAGTGGGATCTGAACTCCCGCGAAAAGCTGCTCAAGTATTGTGAAGAGCGCAACATCCCCGTGGAAATGAAGAAGGGCAAGAGCCCGTATTCCATGGACGCCAACCTGCTGCACATCTCCTACGAAGGCATCAACCTGGAAGACCCCTGGGCGGAAGCCGAGGAAGACATGTGGCGTTGGAGCGTATCTCCGGAAGCCGCGCCGGACAAGCCCACTTACGTGGAGCTCACCTACAGGAAAGGCGACATCGTTGCCGTTGATGGTCAGGAAATGAAGCCCCACGTGGTGCTGGAAACCCTGAACAAGCTGGCCGGTGAAAATGGTATTGGCCGCCTGGACATCGTCGAGAACCGCTACGTGGGCATGAAGTCCCGCGGCTGTTACGAAACTCCGGGTGGTACCATGATGCTGCGCGCCCACCGCGCCATCGAGTCCATTACTCTGGACCGTGAAGTGGCACACCTGAAGGACAGCCTGATGCCGCGCTATGCTGAGGTGATCTACAACGGTTACTGGTGGTCCCCGGAGCGTGAGGCTCTTCAGGCGCTGATCGACCAGACCCAGAACTACGTGAACGGCACCGTTCGCCTGAAGCTGTACAAGGGCAATGTAGACGTGGTCGGCCGTAAGTCTGACGATTCTCTGTTCGATGAGAAGATCGCCACCTTTGAAGAAGACCAGGGTGCTTACGATCAGAAAGATGCGGAAGGCTTTATCAAGCTGAACGCGCTGCGCCTGCGGATTGCCGCTGGCAAAGGCCGCAAGCTTTGATGGTTTGTTGATGCCCTGAAAACGCCCGGTTCATAGCCGGGCGTTTTTGTTTATACTTTTCAAACAATTCCAACAACGAAAGTCATCACCATGAATGCGTTGGGCACAGCTTCCGTCGCCGCTTTGCGGCAGTATGTTCGCTACGCCGATGCCAAAGGTATCGCGGTTGATCCGCTGTTTGAAAAGGCGGGTTTGAAGCCGGAGATCCTGGATTCCGATGAGGGCCGAATCGACGGCGAACAGCTCCAGGCATTTATTCACTTGCTGGCCGAACATACCGGTAACCCGGTATTGGGATTGGAGACCGGCGACTATGTGCAACCCGGTTCCTACAGTGTACTGGGTTACATCACCATGAGCTGCGCCACGTTGGGGGAAGCGGTTACCCGTATTGCGCCCTATGAGAAGCTGGTGGGGGATATGGGTACCACCCGCCTCAAGATGAAGGGCGATTCCGCGACACTGATCTGGACCTGCAATTTTACCGATTCTGTGGTGTGGCCTCAGGTGGTGGACAATGTCTTTGCCTCCTGGATCAACTATGCGCGATGGCTGGCAGACAGCACGGACGCCACGCCGCTGGAAGTTCGGCTGAGGCGGCCTTCTCCCGGCCCGGAGCATGAGAAGGCCTATGCTTTGCGCTGGCAATGCCCTGTACAGTTTGATGCAGAGGAGGACAGTGTCACCTTTGCTCAGGCACTGCTCGCAACCCGCCTGCGTCAGCCAGACCCGCTATTGCGAAAAACCCTGGAAGCACACGCATTGTCTCAGTTGGCGTTGCTCGACACCGACACGGATCTGACCAGCAGGGTAAAGCAAAGCATTCAGAAACAGCTCGCCGATGGCATTACCCGCCAGGATATGGTCGCCGAGGATCTGGGGATGACCAGCCGTACCTTACAGCGAAAGCTGAGCCAGGAAGGGGTGTCTTACCAGAAGTTGCTGGATGAGGTGCGCCAGCAGATGGCGGAGGACTATTTGCAGAATACCGACATGAGTATTCCGGATATCGCCTTGCGCCTGGGCTATAGCGAAACCACGTCGTTTCATCGCAAGTTCAAGGCAGCGACCGGTAAAACGCCGGGGGATTTTCGCAGGCAATAAAAAAGCCAGCTTACGAGAGCTGGCTTAAGAAATTCGGAAAGAACGAAAGTGCCTGAAAAATTCGTTAATCCTGCGGAATCAGCTTGCGGTACCCATATGGCGGCGGAGGTACTACTCGGCTCCTCCGCCATGGGTGGATACTGCTTGATTCCACAATCTCAGAATAAGCCTGTTCGCCTTTCCTGTCTGTTTGTGAAGTGTGTCCCAGTGTTACTGTTTGTGATCGCTACACACCTTCCCGTATCTCCGGGGCGGTTTCGGTGAACCGGCGGGTTTCATAGGCGTCCACAAGGCCCTGTACAGCCGCGCGTTCCATATCCTGTACCGTGGGGGTGCCGTCCTGGGCGTCGGCTTTGCACAGGGCCATGCCGGCCTCCACAGAGATGAAGCCGGCGGTGGTTTTCAGCGCTTTGTGGTTGATGCCGTCAAAAATGCGCCGGAACGCGGTGGTGGTGCAGTGATCACTGTTGGGAAAGTAGGAGACAATCGCAAACTGGTTATCACCTACCCGACACAGGGCATCAATCGGGCGAATCAATGTGCTCAGGCGCCGGGCGATGCCGATCGACAGTTCGCTCATCACGCTGGGCGGATGCTTGCGCTTCAGCTCTTGCCAGTTACGGATGCCGCACATGACGTAGGCGGTTGACCCGCCGCGGGATTCGGCGTGGCGCAGGGTTTTCTGCAAGCGCTGGCGCGCGTATTTGTTGTTGGTCAGCCCGGTTTCCAGATCAATGATGTTGCTGGATTCCAGTTCCCGGTTGTTCTCCACCAGCAGCGCGTTGGCGCGCAGCAGGGTGTTCTGCCGGTCTGCCATGCGGTCCGCCGCAAAGATGCGAGGGATGAGCTGTTTGGTCATGTCTGATTTGTAGATGAAGTCGTCCACACCCCGGTCGAACGCTTCCGACAAGGCTTCCACGCTCTCGCGGGCGGTGAGCAGAATCACATAGGTGTAGTGGTTGTTCTGCTCGTCTTGCTGGCGAACCTGGTCGGTCAGCTGCAGGCCGTCCATTTCTGGCATCAGCCAGTCTGCAATCAGTACGCTGACCGGGCGTTGTTCCATGAGTTTCAGGGCAGCCGGTGCGTTGTTGGCGATGCGTATGTCGCGGTATCCGGCATTTCGCAGCGTACGGCCCACCACCATACTGCTGAATTTGGCGTCGTCTACTACGAGAATGGGAAGATCGAGGTTTGGCATTATTTATCTACTTCTTACCAGTCCATTGTCAGATGCGGTTCGCCACAGCTCTTGGTATTCTTGGCGGTTTCGAACATCCGTAATCAAATTGTCGCCACAGTATACCCCTCCGTGGCCTTTGGAGAATAACGACTATGCCTTCTTTTGACATTGTTTCAGAAATCGAAATGCACGAAGTTACCAACGCGGTGGATCAGGCCAAGCGTGAACTGGGTAACCGCTGGGATTTCAAGAATGTTGAGGCGGATATCGAGCTGGAGGACAAGCGCCTGACTTTGAGCGCAGAGCAGGAGTTCCAGCTGGAGCAACTGGTGGACATGATGCGAATGGCCTTTGCCAAGCGCAACATTGATACCCGCGCCCTATCCGAAGATGGTGAGAGCAAAGCGGGCAAGCTGGTGAAGCAGCATTTCACCCTGAAGCAGGGTATTGAAACGGACATGGCCAAGAAGATCGTGAAGATGATCAAAGAGCAGAAGATGAAAGTGCAGGCCAGCATTCAGGGCGACAAGGTACGGGTTACCGGCAAGAAACGGGACGACCTGCAGGAAGCCATTGCCATGTTGCGTGAGGCAGAACTGGACATCCCGCTGCAGTTCAACAACTTTCGCGACTGATTCGGAGAGGCTCTTATTTATCTTCCCCCCAATGTTGTAGCCCTGATTCGGGATACCGCCTACACCTACACCCGCTGGCAAGTAATTGCCATGTTGTTTCTCGGGTTCTCGGCGGGGCTGCCCTTTCTGCTGGTGTTTTCCACCCTCAATGCCCGCCTGGCAGACGTTGGGGTGGAGACCGCCACCATCGGTTTTTTCAGCTGGCTTGGCATTACCTATTCCATCAAGGTGTTCTGGGCGCCGGTGGTGGACCGGCTGAAACTGCCGGTGCTGGACCGTTTATTTGGCAAGCGTCGCAGCTGGATTCTGCTTGCCCAGGTGGGCATTGCCACCGGGTTGTACCTGATGTCCCAGACCAACGCCCTGGCGGCTCCGGAGACACTCGCGCTGTTCGGATTGCTAGTGGCTTTTTCCTCGGCCACGCAGGATGTGGCTATTGATGCCTATCGCATTGAGATTGCTCAGGAGCGGCTGCAGGCGGCGTTGGCGGCCACGTATATTTTCGGTTACCGGCTGGCATTGCTGGTGGCGGGCGCCGGGGCACTTTACCTGGCGGAGTTCTGGTCCTGGGAGGTGTCTTACCTGGTGATGGCAGCGTTGGTGGGCGTGGGGGCACTGACGGTTCTGGTCGTGAAGGAGCCGGAAGTAAACCATTTTGCGGCTGCGCAGGACATTGCCCATCGAATTGAGGAAGAGGTGGAGAAACGAAGCCACCTGCCGGAACGCCTGGCCAGGTTAACTGGCTGGTTCTATGCCGCGGTGGCTGGCCCGTTTCTGGACTTCTTCCGTCGGTATCGGGAGCTGGCGGTGGCCATTCTGGTGCTGGTGGCGGTGTATCGCATTTCGGATATTGCCATGGGGGTGATGGCCAATCCGTTCTATCTGGATTTTATGGGTTTCAGTAAAACCCAGGTGGCCGATGTCACCAAGGTGTTCGGGTTTTTTATGACCATTGTTGGCTCCATGGTCGGTGGGGTGCTGGTGGTGCGCTATGGCGTGCGCCGGATACTGCTGGCAGGTGCCGTCATGACGGCGGCAACCAATCTTCTATTCGTGCTGCTAGCCCAGCAACCACCGGATATCGCGGCGCTGGCCTTGGTGGTAAGTGCCGATAACCTCAGTGGCGGTATTGCCAACGTGGCGCTGATTGCCTGGCTGTCCAGCATGACCAGTGCCTCGTTCACCGCCACCCAGTATGCCTTGTTCAGCTCGCTGATGACGCTGCCGGGCAAGTTCCTGGGGGGCTTTTCCGGGATTGTGGTGGCGAACTTTGGCTACGCCGAGTTCTTCCTGATTGCGGGGTTGATGGGCGTGCCTGCGATTCTTCTGGTGCTGTTTATGATGCGACACGGCGCCAGGCTGGATGCGCTGGCGCCAGTCAAACATGAGGAAGATGCCCTGGTGAAATAGCGGCCGTTCAGGAAGAGCAGCTGATGTTCAGATGTTTCCCCCAATCCGGTGGCAGGGCAGCGTATTTCTCATACTCGGGTTGCTCATCAAAGGGCTTTTCCAACACCTTGAGCAGTTCCTTCATTGGCTCATAGTCGCCGTTCTGCGCCTCCAGGATGACTTGCTGGGCCAGGTAGTTGCGCAGAATGTACTTCGGGTTTACCCGGCGCATGGTGTATTCCCGTTCATCGTGGCCACGGCTTTCCTTCTGTAGTCTGGCTTCGTAACGTTCCAGCCACTCGTCAGCCACGCTGCGGTCTGCGAACAGATCACGAACCGGCGCGGTGCCATGGTCGTGCAGGTTGGACAGGCCGCGGAAAAACCGGGTGTAGTCCACGCGGTGTTCGTGGAGCATGCTGAAGGTGTCCATGATCAGGCCCATATCTGACCCATCCGCTTCCTCCAGCCCCAGCTTGGCGAGCATCTGGTGTTTGAAATGCTCGTTGTAGGCGGTTTCATAGCGTCGCAGTCCCCGGCGAACGGTATCTTCGTCCATGATCGGCAACAACGCATTGGCCAGGTACTGACAGTTGATAAAGCCTACCTGGGGCTGGCGGTTGTAGGCATAGCGGCCTTCGTGATCGGAGTGATTGCAAACGAAGCCGGCGTCGAAATCGTCCAGGAAGGCGAAGGGGCCATAGTCAAAAGTGTCTCCGATAATGGACATATTGTCGCTGTTCATCACCCCATGGCAGAAACCAACGGCCTGCCATTTCGCAATTAGTCTGGCGGTGCGTTCCACCACTTCCTCAAACCAGCGGGCGTAGCGTTGGTCCTCCGGCAAGCTGATCAGTTGAGGGAAGTGCAGGGCAATCACATGCTCTAGCAGTGTTTTCAGGGCGTCCGGCCCTTCATGGTGGGCTGCAAACTCGAAGTGGCCAAACCGGATGTGGCTTTTCGCTACCCGCATCAAAGCGGCGGCGGTTTCAATAGATTCCCGGCGCACCGGGTCTTTGGCGCTGATCATGAACAACGCCCGGGTGGTGGGAATTCCCAGGCCATGCATGGCCTCACTGCACAGATACTCACGAATGGTTGACCGGAGTACTGCCCGGCCATCGCCGAAGCGGGAGTAGGGCGTGGTGCCTGCCCCTTTCAGGTGCCAGTCCCAGCGTGTACCGTCCGGTCCCACGGTTTCCCAGAGTAAGAGGCCGCGGCCATCGCCCAGTTCCGGGTTGTACATGCCGAACTGATGCCCGGTGTACTTCATGGCGACCGGGTCCATCCCCTCCAGAAGTTCGGCGCCGGCACCAATGGCCGCCCAGTCATTTTCATCCCGCACCAGAAATCCCATATCGCTGGCCAGGGCCTGGTTAAAGCAGACCATTCGCGGTTCAGACAGGGGGGATGGCTGCACCCGACTGTAGAAGCTGTCCGGTAATTCCAGGTAGCGATGTTCCACCTGAAAGCTGTTGTTGCTCATAAAACGACCTGGCTTTGGTATGAATACTGCGTATGTATAGGGTTGAAGCCTAACAACAGATTGCAGAGCAGGTGAACCAAATGCAACCACACCTGATAGTTTTCACCGACCTGGACGGCACCTTGCTGGACCATCACAGCTACAGCTGGCGGGCCGCATCGCCGGCCATGGCAAAGTTGGCCGCTAACGGTATCCCCTTGATTTTTAACTCCAGTAAAACCGCCGCCGAGATGCGCCATCTGCAAAACGCGATGGGCATACGGGCCCCCTTTATCGTCGAGAACGGTGCGGCGGCGGTTATCCCGGCGGGCTGTCTGGGCCGCACCGAAGAACAGGTGATGAATTTTGGAGCAGATCACCAGCAGGTCCTTCGCACGCTTATGGTGCAGAGAAAGGCAGGTGCACAGTTTCGGGGCTTTTCGGATATGGCGGATGCGGAACTGGCGGAGGTTACGGGCCTGGATGAGGTGGAGGCCTCTCGGGCCCGGCAGCGCCTGGGTACGGAGCCGCTGATCTGGCAAGGCAGTGACCCGGAGCTGGACCAATTCAGTGCGGCACTGGGTCGTGAGGGGCTCCGTCTGGTGCAGGGGGGCCGCTTCTGGCACGCCATGGGGCGCTTCGACAAAGCCGAGGGGGCCCGCTTTTTGCTGGAGCAATACCGGGAGCACTATCGGGGCGAGCCGCTAGTCACCATCGCATTGGGAGACAGCCCGAACGACCAGCGCATGCTGGAGGCCGCGGATATCCCGGTGGTGATTCGCGGGGTGAACAGCGATCAGGTCCAGTTGCCATCGCAGAAGCACCCCATGCGCTCCCTGAAGCCCGGCCCGGAGGGTTGGAACGAATGCGTACTCAATCTTCTTTTCGAGTACGGCTACTAGGCCGCCAGGCGTGGCCAAAAGCATAGGAGAGGCGCCATGGGCGACTTTTACCAGAATGGCATAGTAACGACCCTGCACAATCTTGTGCGACGACCGGTAGAAGACATCGAGGCCGATCTGCTTCAGTTCCGTAAAGCGCGGCCCATGTCACTGGTGTTGCCGTCGCTGTATTCAGAGCTGGAAGGCCCCGCCCTGAAACACATTGTCCAGGAGCTGGCAAAGGTGCCTTACCTGGAAGAAATCGTGATCGGGCTCGATCGTGCCGATGAAGCACAATACCGGCACGCATTGGAGTACTTCTCCGAGCTGCCTCAGCCGTTCAAGGTACTGTGGAACGATGGGCCGCGTTTGCGGGCCATCGACCTCAAGCTTCGCGAGCAGGGCCTGGCCCCAACTGAAATGGGTAAGGGGCGGAATGTCTGGTATTGCTTCGGTTATGTCCTGGCCTCCGGGGTGAGCAAATCGGTGGCGTTGCATGATTGCGATATCCTGACCTACTCGCGGGACCTGTTGGCACGGTTGATTTACCCGGTGGCCAACCCTGGATTCAACTACATGTTCTGTAAGGGCTATTACGCTCGGGTCGCCGACAGCAAGATGAATGGCCGTGTCAGTCGTCTGCTGGTCACCCCGTTGATCCGTGCCCTGAAAAAAGTCTGCGGCCCGAACGATTTTCTCGACTACCTCGACAGCTACCGCTATCCCCTGGCCGGAGAATTCTCGTTCCGCACAGATGTTATCAATGACCTGCGCATTCCCAGTGACTGGGGGCTCGAGATTGGTGTGCTCTCGGAGATGAAACGAAACTACGCCACCAATCGCCTGTGCCAGGTGGATATTGCTGATGTCTACGATCACAAGCATCAGGATCTCGCGCCGGAGGATGCCAGCCGAGGGCTGTCCAAAATGAGCGTGGATATCGCCAAGGCCCTGTTCCGAAAGCTGGCCACCAATGGCGAAGTGTTCTCCAATGAAAAGTTCCGCACCATCAAGGCGACCTATTTCCGTATTGCTCTGGATTTTGTGGAAACCTATCAGAACGACGCCGTAATCAACGGGCTCGGCTTTGATCGGCACAAGGAAGAAAAGGCGGTGGAATTGTTTGCCCAGAATGTGATGCGCGCCGGTGCCTACTTCCTGGATAACCCCATGGACACCCCCTTCATCCCCAGCTGGAACCGGGTGACCAGTGCCATTCCGGACATTCGTGAGCAACTGCTGGAGGCTGTTGAACTGGACAATCAGGAATATCGGCCATGACTCAGCCACTGAAGAGCAAGCTGCAAGGTATTCTCGAGGTCGTCTATCCCTCGGTAGATTGTGACTTTCTGGCGGAGCAGTTACTGGCCACCATGGGGCTGGCGCCCAATGCCGACGCCCCACCGGCCCACCAGAACCATTGGGACGAAACCGATGTGTTGCTGATTACCTACGCGGATACGCTTCAGCAATCGGACGAGAAGCCACTGGTGACGCTCAAGCGCTTCCTGGATGACTGCCTTAAGGACTCCGTTTCCGCGGTCCACATACTGCCCTTTTTTCCCTTCAGCTCTGATGATGGCTTTTCGGTGATGGATTACCTGGCGGTGAATGAGAGTCACGGTGGCTGGCCGGAAATTGAGGCCATTGCCCGGGACTACAAGTTGATGTCCGATCTTGTGATTAACCACATGTCGGCCCGCAGCCGGTGGTTCGAAAACTATAAGAAGCGCATCGACCCGGGTAAGGACTATTTCTTTGAAGGCAACCCGAAAGACGACCTCAGCCAGGTAGTGAGGCCACGTACGTCGCCGCTGCTCAATCCGGTGCAGACCGACGACGGCGAGCGCTATGTGTGGTGCACCTTCAGTGAAGATCAGGTAGACCTGAACTTTGCCAACCCGCAGGTATTGTTGGAGTTTGCGGGGATCATCCGCCAATACCTGGAAAGGGGTGTGATGATTTTCCGTATGGATGCCGTGGCCTTTCTCTGGAAAGAGCCGGGCACGCCGTGTATTCACCTGCAGCAAACCCACGAGCTGATCAAAATTCTGCGCTTGCTGATTGAACATCACACGCCGGACGCGGTGGTGATTACCGAAACCAACGTGCCTAACCGGGAGAACCTGACTTATTTTGGCAATGCCAACGAAGCCCATGCGATCTATAACTTTTCGTTGCCGCCCCTGCTGATCAATACGCTGGTGACCGGCAATTGCCGACATCTGAAAACCTGGCTGATGAGTATGCCCCCGGCGCAGCTGGGCACCACCTATCTGAACTTTATCGCTTCCCACGACGGCGTTGGTCTGCGGCCCACAGATGGCCTGCTGACCGAAGATGAAAAGCAACGCCTGATCAACACCATGGAGTCGTTTGGGGGTAAGGTGTCCTACCGCCGGACGGCCGACGGGCGGGATCAACCCTATGAGATGAACATTGCGCTCTGGGATGCCCTCAAAGGAACCGCAGAAGGCGGTGCTGACCACTGGCAGCTCGCGAGATTCCTGTGTGCGCATACCATCATGCTGGCTCTCGAGGGCATTCCCGCCTTTTATATTCACAGCTTGCTGGCCACGGAGAACGATCAGGCGCGGGTGGAGCATACCGGGCGCCTGCGCTCCATTAACCGCAGTCAATGGCAGTTGTCGCAACTGGAGGAAACCCTCGCAGATCCACTGACCCACCACAGCAAGGCATTCCGGGAGCTGAAGCGTTTGATTGCCATACGCCGCGCTCAACCTGCGTTCCATCCGAACGCCACGCAGTTCACCTTGCACCTGGGGTTGCAGTTGTTCGGGTTCTGGCGCCAGAGCATGCGACGGGAGCAGTCGGTGTTCTGTATCCATAACATCAGTCCCGAGGTGCAGCAGGTGGCGCTCAGTGATATCAATCTGATCGGAACGGATCGCTGGGTAGACTTGATCTCCGGAATGGGGGTGGATGATCTGGCTGGGTCAATCACCCTGAAGCCGTATCAGAGTGTGTGGTTGTCCAACCAGCAGAGACGCTGAGCGTTACAGCGAATGCCTCAGGAATGAGGCATGGTTGGTTTGTATTCTGTAAGTCGGTGGTTATAATCGGGACTGCTCAGGATGAGTCAGTTCAACATAATCTTCAGGGATCGAAGTCATGCCCCAGGCAAGCGGATTGCAGTTCACCGCCCGTGTAGGCGAATTCCCCTCGGACCACTTTGTCGTTGTCGGCTTCGCGCTGACCGAACGGCTGTCCGATCTGTTCCATGGCCGGTTGCAGCTGGCCAGCACCGACCCGGATGTGGCCGCCGCCGATGTACTGGAACAGCCGGTAGACCTGGTGGTGTGGCAGGACGGCCAGCCCCTGCGCCGGTTCACCGGCGTGGTGAACGAATTTATGCGGGGTGACACCGGCCACCGCCGCACCCGCTACGAAGTCGTCATCCAGCCGCCGTTATGGCGCCTGGGCCTGATGCACAACAGCCGCATCTTCCAGACCCAGGCCACCGACGCCATCGTGCGCACCCTGCTCGAAGAGCGGGGCATCATTGATGTGGTCTTTGACTTCAAACGCCCACCGGAAGAACGGGAATACTGCGTCCAGCACCGGGAAACCGACCTGCAGTTCCTGGAACGCCTGGCCGCCGAAGAAGGCTGGCACTACCGCTACCAGCACGGCAGCGTGGATGGTGAAGAACAACCGGCACTGATTCTTGCCGACCACCACGGCGACGCCCCGAAACTGGACCCGGTCACCTGCAACACCAAAGCCGGTGGTAGCACCCAACAGGCCTGCGTATTCCAGTTCGCCTACGAAGAGCGGGTCAAAGCCGCCTCCGTGGCCATGAAGGACTACACCTTCAAGAACCCCGCCTACGCCCTGATGCATGAGCAAAGTGCCGGCGGTGTTAACCACCGGGAAGACTACCAGCACTACGACTACCCCGGCCGCTACAAAGCCGACGCCAGCGGCCAGCCGTTCACCCAGAACAAACTGGAGGCTCTCAGAAACGACGCCACCGTGGCCAACGGCAAAAGCAACCGCCCGGACTTCACCCCCGGCGCCAAAGTGGAACTGCAGGACCACGACAGCCAGACCCTGAACCGGGAATGGCTGCTCACCGCCATCACCCACACCGGCAAACAGCCCCAGGCCCTGGAAGAAGAGGGCGGTAGCGAACCCACCAGCTACCACAACGATTTCAGCGCCATCCCGGCCGACAAAACCTGGCGCCCCCTGTGCAACCACAAACCCGTGATGGACGGCCCCCAGATGGCCATTGTCACCGGCCCGGAAGGGGAAGAAATCCACTGCGACCAGTACGGCCGAGTAAAAGTCCGTTTCCCCTGGGATCGCTACTCCAAGAACGACGAACACTCAAGTGCCTGGCTGCGCGTGGCCCAGGGCTGGGCCGGCGGCCAATACGGCTTTATGGCCTTGCCCAGAATTGGTCACGAGGTCATCGTCAGCTTCCTGGACGGCGACCCGGACCAGCCCATCATCACCGGAAGAACCTACCACGCCACCAACACACCGCCGTACGCGCTGCCGGAACACAAAACCCGGACCACCCTGAAGACCAAAACCCACAAGGGCGAGGGCAGCAACGAACTGCGGTTTGAGGATGAAGCGGGCGAAGAGCAGATCTACGTGCACGCCCAGAAAGACCTGGACCTGCTGACGGAAAACAACCGTACCGAAGTCATCAAGAATGACAGCCACCTGACGGTGGAGAACCACCAGTTCAGCCACATCAAAGCGGCGGACCATTGCGCCACCGACGGCGAAAACCGGCTGTCCGTTGGCGCAGATTGCAGCCAGACCGTGGGCGGCACCTACCACCAGAAAACCGCCCGCACCATGGCCTCGGAAGCCGGCACCGAAGTGCATCACAAGGCCGGTGCCAAGGTGGTGCTGGATGCCGGGGCAGAGCTGACGATTTCCGGGGGTGGTAGCTTTATCAAGCTGGACCCGAGTGGGGTTACGTTGAGTGGGCCGGGGATCAAGATAAATTCCGGGGGCAGTCCGGGGAGTGGTTCGGGGCTGGGAGCGAGTGGGCCAGCGTTGCCGCAGGACGTGGAAAAGAATGTTCACGAGATGGTTGAACCGGTCTTCCTGCCAACCGGCTTTGCGGAATCCGAAGGGCAGGCAATAGCCATTAAACAGGCCGCTGTGAACGGAAAGCCCTTTTGCAAAATCTGCTCTGAGCGCATGACACAAAGGGGCCGCGTATGAAATGGCCGTTTTCCAGTGGCCAGCGGGCTTTCGTTGTTGTAGATGCGGCGTTACCGGGGTTAAGGGCCAAGTGGTACGAACTGGCGGGAAACAGCGACAGCATTCCCCTGTACAACGGAACACCCTTTGCACACCTCTTAGAGGTGTCCCCGATACTGGCCGAGATTAACCCCGACCATAAATTCCTGAGCTGGGCGCACCAGTCCTCCCCATCAAACAACTGGGGGGTATTGCTGACTGCCGATGCAAACTTGTCGGAGCTGGCAGCCCATTTAAGACAGTCTCTCACCGTTATTGATGAAAATGACAGCGAGGTGCTGTGCCGTTTTTACGATCCGGACATCCTGCCTGTCTTTTGGCAATCGCTGAGTGTGTCCGAGCAGCAGACCTTTGCCGGTCCCGTAACCCAGTGGGCCGCCCGACAACTGGGTGAAGAGGCCTGTTGGCTCAGTGAGCCTGTTGAACGGGGGGCGCAGTCGACTTGGCAAACGCTTAAGCCTTTATGGCTTCGGTTAACTGAGCAACACATCCAGGCCATGAGACCGATCTACCATCGCCACCGGGTGCAACAGGCGGTGGTGCAATTAAACCAGTCAATGACCTGGCGGCTTATGCATCTGGCGAATGAGATTGTCGTTCAACGGATTGACGAGACCGTACAGTCGATCTATCGATGGCATGAGGCGCCAAGTCCCCAGGAAACACTCACTTTCTGCCAACTGTGCTTAGAGCGCTGTTCCCACTTCTATCGGGCAGCCCGGGCAGAGGAGCTCCTGGCATCAGCGAATCTGGCGCAGGCCTTGGTTGACATCGAACGCGACCTGGCCGAACAGCCGGACCACTACGCCCCCCACCACGACCCGGATTGGATGCCGTCGTATGACGAAACGGCCCTGATCAGCAAGCGCCGTGAACAACGTTGGAGTGATCAAGGATGACAGCCACCGAGCAATGCCCGATCTGTAACGACATAACGCCCAAACTGGCGTTTATTTGCAGCTTCGTCTGCTTTTGCAGCGTCAACCCCATGCAGTCCCAGACCGGCCGCAACATGAAGCAGATGTGTGTCGATGCTTCCCTGGATGCGGTGAATCAGGTCTCGGATACCGGCATCCGGCCGCAGGTTGGGTATTACATGCCAGAGGATCAAATGATAGCGCCGCAGCCGCTCATGTTGAAAGATGCTGCTAGGCAGGAGACTACCGAACCGATCCGTAACTTCGGGCATATGATCAATCGGATTCGAAACCTAAAGACTCCGGCCGATGCGTTGCTCAAAGATGAGATTGAGCAATACAGTAAAGGCGAGCTTCGTATACCAGATGCCGTAGTTTTGCGAGACCCTGCCGGGTTGCCAACTCAGGACAACCTTTTGGGGGTGGTGGAGGTCAAGTTCCGGGGCGATCGTTGGGGTATTGGGCAGGAAAAAGCCTATGAGCGAATTGCTGGCCCAGATAGCGGATTACATGAATTGAACGAGGACACTTGCAAATGTGACGGCACAGAGCAGCAATTGGTACCTGAAGACTCCCTGCAGCCTGCGCGGGATTTGTATGAGCAGGAAGAAGAGCATGGGCTGGGTGATTCGTTGTTGCTCGGGTTGGAAGTGTTGGCCATCGGCGTTGCGATGACAGCGCTGGTGCTGGATGATGCCACCGGGATCGGAACGGCGGATGATGTTCTGCTGGCACCGCTGGGGGCGAGGGCAGCGCTCCAGAGCGCCCGTTTTTACCGGGGAACCTCTACTGTGGTTCGTGGAAGCAGTGAAGCCGCCAAACTCGTTGCGCAGAGGATGTCATCATTGCGTCCAAGCTTGGAGCGCATCGGAGCTGCATTTTAAGTTTCAGGACAGGGGAAGACTTACCGTGGATGAACTGAAAGAACTGATGACAGTGGAAGACGCCGATGGTGTCATGCTTAAGCTTAGCCTGAACGTGGAAATTTACTTCCGTAATGCTTGGCGTACGGATGTCCGGGAGGCGGTGCTGGCGGTCTTCAATGAATACCGGGAGTACTTCGGCCAGGAATTCAATTGGACTACCAACCCAAATACCGGCCGTTGGAAAAGTCTGAAGAAGACACCTTACCCGTACCCGGACGAGTGGCTGTTGGATGTGCCACAGGACGAGGAGTGGGAGTTTGTTTTTCATGGTGGCGAAAAGAAGACAGATGCTTCGGACATAGACTTCGTCTCATTGGGAGGCGGGAAGGCAAGAACCATAGAAGACCATCCTCTCTCCAACCAACGATCGTTGTCATATCTCTATTGCCATTTTCCGATAGATTTCTTTATCGACCGCGACGAAAAACTACCAGATATTTTTAAACGTTGGTGTAGCTTGTTAAACGCTGAGCAAGCATATGCGGGATTTGGATTAGCTATATCTCACGGTTATGAAACTCGTGTAGACCCTTTGGTCTATCAGTTGGGGCAGCGTTTCCCTGGCCTTAATGTCGGCAAAGGAACAACACACTCTCTGTATTTGCTGAGCAGCATCAAATCGCCGGCATGGCTCACTGCCATCTGCCAGCCCTATGTGAATCAACTTGGTGGAGAGGCTGCGTTGCAGGAGGCGTTACCGGATGGTTGGGTGTCACCGTATGACGGCGGTGTGATTATCCAGGCTGGACCCAAGCCCCTGCTGGGTGACCGGGAGCTGGGTCTGGATGTCGCCCCCTATCGACAAGCCGCCCAGGCCTTACGTCCGATTCGTTCAACCAAGCATGGTGGAATAGCCAAGGGCCGCGTGGACGGTCAGACTGTGTTCCATACTCAGGAATTCCGCGAATGGCTGTCCCGCTTCGATGGAGAACCGGAGGTGAGTCATGACTGACACCCTGGCAATGGATCTGATGCCAGCACAGTGGTTTCCAGACATAGAACTGTCCGAGCTTGCCGTAGGCGAGAGCAGCATTGACATCGTTGGTGCCGGCGAGTGGGCCTTGCAGGGAGATCTGGTGCTGTTTGAGGGCAAAGGCACCCTGCGTCTTTCGTTGACAGAAGCTCCAAGAGTTGAAATCTGGAATGGCGAAACCTGGCAGGTGCTCCCCGAGGATTTTCTGGAACATGCGACGACCGTCACTCACCTCCAATACGACCGGACGAGTGATAAGGTGGTGGTCAATGCCCGGGCTGGGGACAAGCAGGCCAAGATTCGGCTGGCGGGTGTTCTCACCGGTGTGGAGTGGTTGCCGGCGTCGTAGACCGGAATCAAAAGGGGCATGGGTTACATGGATGTGAGCAATGACATCAGGGTAGAAGACGCAGACGGCGTCATGCTCAAGCTCTGCCTGAACGTGGAAATTTACTTCCGTAATGCCTGGCGTACGGATGTCCGGGAGGCGGTACTGGCGGTTTTCAATGAATACCGGGAGTATTTCGGCCAGGAATTCAAATGGACCACCAACCCGAACACTGGCCGTTGGAAAAGCCTGAAGAAAACGCCTTACCCATACCCGGATGAGTGGCTGTTGGATGTACCACAGGACGAGCAGTGGGAATTTGTCTTCCATGGTGGAGACAAGAAGACCGATGCCTCGGACGTGGATGTGGGAGCCTATGGGGAGTGGATTCATGAAGGGAACGAGGCTCCAGCATCAGACGACAACTCATTGTCTTTTATCAAGATGAATTTCCCCATGGACTTTTTTGTGGACCGGGATGAGAAGCTACCATCTATCTTCGGCCGCTGGTGCAGCATGTTGATGGCTGACCAAGCTTATGCAGGTTTTGGTCTGGCCCTATCCCATGGGTATGAAACACGCGTCGACCCCCTAGTCTATCAATTAGCGCAACGTTTTCCGGGCCTAAATGTTGGCTCGGAGACTACACATTCTCTTCGCTTGTTAACTCGTACCAAAACACCCAACTGGCTCACCGCTATCTGCGAGCCTTATGTGAGCCAACTCGGTGGCGGGACTGTATTGCAGGCGGCGTTACCGGATGGTTGGGTGTCGCCCTATGACGGCGGCGTGATTATCCAGGCTGGACCTAAACCTTTGCTCGGAGATCGGGAGCAAGGATTAGATGTAGCTCCTTATCGTCAGGCGGCTCGTGTTCTGCGATCAATTCGTTCAACCGATCATAGTGGTATCGCAATGGGGAGAGTCGATGGTCAGACCGTGTTCCACACTCAGGAATACCGCGAGTGGCTGTCCCGTTTTGATGGCGAACCGGAGGTGAGCCATGACTGATACCCTGGCGATAGATCTGATGCCTGCGCAGTGGTTTCCGGACATTGAATTGACTGAGCTTGCCGTGGGAGAGCGCTGCATTGACATCGCCGGTGCTGGCGAGTGGGCCTTGCAGGGAGATCTGGTGCTGTTTGAGGGCAAAGGAACCCTGCGTCTTTCGTTGACGGAAGCTCCAAGAGTTGAAATCTGGAATGGCGAAACCTGGCAGGTGCTCCCCGAGGATTTTCTGGAACATGCGACGACCGTCACTCACCTCCAATACGACCGGACGAGTGATAAGGTGGTGGTCAATGCCCGGGCTGGGGACAAGCAGGCCAAGATTCGGCTGGCGGGTGTTCTCACCGGTGTGGAGTGGTTGCCGGCTTCACAGGGGGCAGCTTAGAAAGCTGCAATCTGCAGTAGATCAGAAAAAACTCTACAAAATCCTAAAGCAATCAGAACGCCAGACGCTTCTTGAGAGCGCAGAGAATCATCTGAACAAATCGCTGCTAACGCGGTTAAGGACACTATCTCGTCAGGGCGAGCCCTCCACTAGTCAACACCTGAAACGGCCGGGTCTATAAGGCATCAGTGCGACTGCCCAATCGACTTGAACATTGATTTAAAATGAATCCTGAGGGATTCAAAAATCCAAGGAAAGGAATAAAACGATGAAATTCATTGGTGCGCTGATCTGCGCTCTCATTCTGGCTGTTGCCGGCTATTTCTGGTTCTCTGAAACGCCTCCGGCGATTAACAAGGAAGCCCTGCTGTTTAATCCCCCGGTGGGAGATGTTCGATATTTTGCGGTTGATCAGACCACAGAAATTGGGGTGTCTGGCAGAGGTGGGTCGGTTAACAGGATGACCAGCGTTCTGCGCAGCGAAGTGCTTGGTGCGGATGCTGGGTTGGTTGAGCTCCAGTCCGGCGCCCTGAAAGTTGCAGAACGAGGACGTGGGCGGACACTTGTAGACACCGAGTCGGGCGAGCCACAAAGCAGTGGTGAAAAACTTCTGGCCGATTTTTTGCGGTCTGGAGTTGTTGAGCAGGTAAGTGTTCATGGCGTGATCAAAGAAAGTACTTACCAGAATCCGGATGCCCTGAAGAGCATTAGTGATCGGCCAGAAGTCCTGCAGACTCTACTTCTTCGCAGCCTGAGTATTTTTCCTTGGTATCCTGGCCAGTTTCCGAATGAAGATCTGGCGATTGGATTATCGTGGCAGACTGAGAATCAAGAATGGAGTGGCGCAACCCTTCAGGGAATGCAGTTCGAAGTTACTCGGTTGGATAGTCAGACGGTGACCCTGGAATTTGCACCCGTCGGAGAGCAAGACCTGCCGGCCGATGAAGATTCAACCCCAAATAGCTTTAGTGCTGCTGGCTACCTCGAACTTGAACGTGCAACAGGCTGGCCGAGGCAGGCTAGTGTTCAGATCAGTACTGAAGAAGAGCATCAAGGGGTAACCTTTCAGATTACCAGTCACTTGAAGGTCAGGCAGTCAGAGGTTGATCCAGGGCCAGACACCGACAGACTGATGTCTATGGCGAAAATATCGATGCAGGCTCGCCCCATCGATACCTCGAACACCGTCTTTAATGACTACTTCACACCCCCCTTCAGCCCGGAACCGGTGGAGACCTCCCTCAATGAGATCCAGCAAACCCTGCTTTGGTTTGGTACGGAACCGGTTGATTACCGCTATGGACGAGCCGTTGGGGTTGAGTCAAAGCTGAATTCCTCCAATCTTCAAACCGCAACGATTCATCCGGTTAACCGTGTTCGGTTGCTGGATGCTGATGGCGAGCCGGTAGTGGAAAACACAATACCGAATCCGGATTTCAGAGTCCTCAAACCTTCGATCGGTGGCAACGCTGCCAGCGCGAGAATGCCCTTCCTTCGTATGGGACTGACGGATGAACAGTTGAGGTCGATTGATGTGATTGAATTCGACGCTCAAGTAACCGTACCAGACCAAGAGTACTCGGTCCTTCTTGACAAGAAAGATAAGGCGATTGAACTGGAGAACGCCGGGCTCAAACTGATTATCGAAGAGTGGGGTGCTGAGGTAGTTCGCATTCGGGTATCCGAGACCGGCGGAACACCACCAGGGGCTCGCCCCATGATCATGGGCTATCCGGTCGACGAATCGGGAGAGCCGGTAGCTCAGTTTGGTCTGCGCATGACCCATTCCGCTTTCGAGACCGTTCTGGGTGCCATGAAGAACCCGCCCCGCGGCGCAAAAGCGATGGCAGCTGAACTAATGCAGGGTCTCGACGCAATGCCTCCCCACGAGAGAAACGGCGATTTTATCTTTGAGTTCAGTCGCACATCAGCTCCTTTGCCAGACCGGTTCAGATTCAATTACATGAGCACTCGCACCAAAGCTATGACATTCATTGCGCCCGCAGCCAGAAAAAACACGGTTGGTGACGATGTCGAGAGCAGTTGAGGGGATGGAGGAGTCTCCGTTGCTCCCTGAGCCTAGAAACAACAGGCGACGTCTCGGCCAAGATTTGCAGCCAGTAGGTGACTACGCAGGTATTCAACCTTATTACCGCGTTTGTGAGGATGTGCAAGCTGTTCACCACCAGGACAAATGTGGCCCAGAGGCATTTCAGTCCGGTGATTGGTGGTGGAGTCAGGGTCGAATTCGTTTTCTGAACGGCAAGGCATTCATTGGTCTTTCAGCCGCACAGCTGCTAATCCCTTATCTTTGGGGCGGGCTTGTCTTGGTTGGTGGAGGGATGATGCTCTTACATTATGCTTCCAAGGTTGAGCTCCCTGACGAACTAAAATCACTTTTAGGCCTCGGAGTGGTTTTGGGTTGGATAGCTCTATCTATGTTTCTAATCATAAAAACCTTACCTTGGGTTATGAGCGCCGCTGCCTTTCTGTTAAAACCGTTCGAAAAAGGCCTTTCTAGGATAACGGATCGCAGCCTTAAAGCGGGCGAAAGCTACTTCAGCCGAGAAACCGGCCAGGTAAGTTTTGCTATGCCGGGCGGCAAGAAACTGACAGCGCCCTTTGAGGAATTCGATGCCTATGTTGAGCGGGTGATAGAAGCCGGCGGGATCTTCTATCGCTTGATGTTCGTGCATCGTTACACCGCCAAACAATTCAGCCAGACGTCCCTGAGCCGGGTCGAACCCACGAAAGAAGAGGTAATGGCGCTGTGGGACATGCTTCAACGCTACATGGATACCTCTCAGCCCTTGCCGGACGTGCCAAGGCTCGAGCCGTTCCGCCATCTGGATCCCGTTACCGCTGAGCATGACGGGCGTATCGGCCGCAACCCACGCTTCTGGCGCGATCTGGATTTGGAAGCTTGGAAGCAAGGGGAGGGCAAGGAATGGCTGAAGCGGCAGATGGAATACCCATGGGATAAACGCAAATGCAGGCTCACACCGCAGTTGGGCAAGATCTCGATGGCGGAGTACCGAAAGCTGCGCCCGGCCGATGCCTGGCCGATTTGAAATGCTTGATAGTATCGGCGCAGCCACATGTCGCTCAGCAACTTCGTTTTTTGTGTTGCTTGAGGGATCTGCGTGACTGAACTGCTGCAAGGCACTGTTTTATCGAACACCGCCTTTCGGGCGATGGAGATTGTTCCACTGCCGAAAGCTCCCAACGAGCGATCGCGCATCGGCGAGGAACTCCAGCCTATCGGTACCTATGCCGGCATTATTCCCTATTTCGGGACAATGGAAGATGTTGAAGTGCTCCAGGAGCACGAACAGTCAGATCCCGAGTTCGGGTCCAAAGATTGGTGCTGGGACTACCAAAGGATTCGATTTTTGAATGACAAATTGGGACTCAAGGTTTTAGTCCTTGCATTGCCGGTCATATGGGTTTTTTTCCTATGGTTCAGCGGTATAGCGTTAGTCGGTTGGGGAATTATTGAGGCAAATAACAACTTAGATATTGCATCCGAGATTCTGGTCTTTATTGGTGGGCTTCTTTCGCTAATGTGGATTGCGTTTGCGATTTGGGTAACTCCGGTTACCACTAACTGGCTCATGAGCACCGGGATGGGATTTGTGCTCAAGCCCTTTGAAAAAGCGATCAACAAGAAACTGGACGACATCCTCGAGGACGGTTGTAGTGAGTTTAACCGAGCCACCGGGCTGGTTCGCCTGGCTCTCGGGCAAGGCCGGTTTTTCGAAGCCCCGTTCGTGGAATTCGATGCTTATGTGGATCGAGTGATCCAGCAAAGCGGTGTGTTCTATCGGCTCATTTTTGTGCATCGCTATACACAAAAGTCATTCCATAAAACGGCTTTCAGTACCATCGAATCCAGCAAATCAGAGGTCCTGGCACTTTGGGATGTACTTCAGACCTACATGGATGTGACGCAGCCCCTGCCAGATGTACCACGGCTGGAACCATTCCGACACCTGGATCCGGTCACCGCTGAACACGACCTGCGCAGCGGTCGCAACCCTCGCTTCTGGCGCGATCTGGATTTGGAAGCCTGGAAGGAAGGGGAGGGCAAGGACTGGCTGAAGCGGCAGGAGGAATATCCCTGGAATAAGCGCAAGTGCCGGCTCACGCCGCAACTCGGTAAGATCTCGATGGCGGAATACCGAGAACTACGTCCGGCCGATGCATGGCCGATTTGATAACACGCTCGATTCTGTAATGGCTGGACCGAAAACCGGCGCCATTACAGAATCGAAGTCACTTTACCAGCTCCCCACATTCTCCATACTCGCCCAAGGCTCCCGTGCTGGGAGCGCATCGCCTTTCTGCAGCAACTCAATGGAAATCCCGTCCGGCGTCTTGATGAACGCCATATGGCCATCCCGGGGTGGGCGATTGATGGTGACGCCACTGGCCTGAAGTTTCTCGCACAGGGCGTAGATATCGTCCACCCGGTAGGCCAGATGGCCGAAGTTGCGGCCGCCGGTGTATTCCTCTGGGTCCCAGTTGTAGGTCAGTTCGATCATGGGCGCCTTGTCTTCCCGGGCCCGCGCTTCGTCTTCCGGGGCGGCGAGGAACACCAGGGTGAAGCGGCCTTTTCCGTTGCTCTTACGGCTGATTTCTACCATACCCAGCAAATCGCAGAAGAAGTGCAGCGTGTCGTCCAGGTTGCTCACCCGGATCATGGTGTGCAGGTATTGCATAAGGTACTCCTTGGCTGGCCAGGTTCTGAATTGTGTCCCCCACAGTTTACGGTATTCTTCGGCTATGACTAAAAACGAGATTACCGAGACGTTGCTGGCGTTCGAGGTGCCGGCGGTCCGGCACCTGGCCTGGTTGTGTCTGTCGCCTCAGCTGTTAAAGCATGAGCTCAGTTTCGATCCTGCCGCCCATCTGCCCCCGGAATTCCTGGAGACGTTGAAACGGTGGGAGCGGAACCCTGATACCCTGCCTGTTCGGTTGACGGAAACGCCGGAGCGTCGGCTTGGCCACTATTTCGAGCGCCTGTATGAGGTGTTACTGCGGGATCTGTTGGGTTGGGACATTGTACTGCAGAATCAGCAGGTTCAGGCCGAGGGGCGAACGCTGGGTGAGCTGGATTTTCTGGTTCGCAACCGGTGCTCCGGCCAACTGGAGCACCACGAAATTGCCATCAAGTTCTATCTCGGCTTCGTAACCGAGGCAAATCAGGTCCGGTGGTACGGACCCAATGCCCGGGATCGGCTGGATCTGAAAACTGAGCGCCTGCTGAATCACCAAAGCCGCTTGTGCCAGCGACCAGAAACCCAGGGCTTGCTGGCCAGTGTTGGTGTCTGCGAAACGGTAACGCCACGAATTTTCATGCCAGGCTATCTGTTCTATCCGGTTGCTCAAACGCTGCCTGAAGCGCCGGCACAGGTGCCGAGGGAGCATCTGAAAGGTTACTGGATGAGGCTTGATCAGGCCCGGCAGGAGAATATCTCTGGCTGGGTGCCCCTGTTCAAGCCGGACTGGATCGGCCCCTGGGCTCAATCGGCTGCGCCGGATACAGCATTGGCGAGGGCGGCGCTTGATCGGGTGGAGAGCGCCGGGATCCCCCAGATGTTTGCCGTTTTGAACAGGCGGCCGGAATCCGATCGCTGGGTAGAGGCCAGTCGGGTGTTCGTTATGCCGCCTCAGTGGCCGGGTGCGGGCGCCTAAGACCATTGTAGGGGCTGTTCGGTTCACAGAAACGGGCGTTGGTCGTTGTCACATTCGTGACACGGTTCTAGAATTCCGGGCTGTTCAGGTGGCATCAGGACGATGCCCGTAAGCCAAGGAAGGAGATGCCCCGATGGAAGATTGGCAAGGATGTCTGTCTCCGGAGTGTCAGACCGCGCTGTTGATGGCCCGAGAAAATGTTGGGCGCCGGGGCGGTTCTGTGATTACTGCCGAAGATTTTCTGCTGGCATTGCTCGATGCCATCCCCGCGATTCCCCCGTTTTTGCAACGCCAGAGTATCGATCTGGACGAACTCGTTCGCACCATTCAGGGTGAGCAGCCCATCGTGACCGAGGTGGTCGGAGACGGTGATCTGTCCTCCCAGCTGATCTATTGGATTGCCTCTGCCCGCGAGTCGGCCGAGGCCCCCTGGCTCGATTGGCCGGTGCTTCTGAAAGCCCTGACGTCCCAGTGTGAACGGCTTCAGGATAAAGCCTACGTAGCTGTTCTCGAGCTTGTGACCTACTGGCCCTCGGCACATGACGTGCCTGTGCCCACCTCCGATGCTCGTT
Source organism: Marinobacter sp. LM1 (assembly GCF_042763285.1). Lineage (NCBI taxonomy): Bacteria > Pseudomonadati > Pseudomonadota > Gammaproteobacteria > Pseudomonadales > Marinobacteraceae > Marinobacter > Marinobacter sp. LM1. The sequence goes on along the minus strand of NZ_CP114373.1, from coordinate 2,857,967 downwards.
TCGTTGCGCCGGTATCGATTGCTGAACCAGAATGGCTCGCGCTGGCGGAAGATGTTGCGGTTGCCCTGGCGGCCAATCCTGAAGCACTGATTTGGGTTCGTGGGCCGAGGGGTGCCGGCAAGTCGGCCTGGCTGCACTCGCTCCTGAGCACTCCCGGCCTGGCCTGGGTTCAGGTTGATCCTCGCCGGGAGTCCGAAGTGCTGGCCTGCGATCAACCGGTTTTGCCGTCAGGTGATTCGTCCTCTGAGCATTGGCCTGCGCTGGTATTGGACAATGTCAGCCCCGCCGATTTGCTGACGTTGATAGCCGAGCCGCTGGGCCTGATCCGGGATCTGGTTTCCGGCTGGTCTGGGCCAATCCTGCTGATTGGTCGTGATTCGATGACGGATTCCAGCGGTGTCGTTCGGTTGGGTCAGTTGCTGGGTCGTGAACCCGAGGTTCTGGAGTTGCCTCCAGTGAGCGTCCGTCAGCGGAGGGCGGTACTCACCGCACATCAACCGGCAATCGAAAAGCGTTGGAATATCCAGGTTTCCCAGGCGGCTCTCGAATATGCGGCTTCCCGACAAAGCAGCTGTGTCAGCACTCCTGGTGGTATGCTGCAGTGGGTACGGCGAGCCGCCGCCCGGCTGGATTTGTTTGCCAGTCGTGGCTCGGTGTCGGCAGCGGCACTGGAAGGCGAAAAAGAGGTGTGGCACCGGCAGTCTCTGGTTGCACTGGCGCGGGGAGAAGATTGCCATCTCGCGGAGCAGAAAGCCGAGGTCCTGATGATTGAACAGGCGGCGGCGGATGTTCTCTGGCACGAGCGCAAGCGGGCCGGCACGCTGCGACGATTGCTGGTGGACGATCTGCGCGAGGAACTGGAGCGATGGGTTGCAGCGAGGCCCGGGCCGGTTCACTATGTGCGACATTGCGAACAACTGCAGGGAGAATCCTTGGGTGCAGGATCTGGAAATCTACATTCGTGACCTTGAACCGGCCGCGGTCTCCAACTGGCTGGAAGGCCAACTGGACGAATTACAGCTGGACGATACCGACGTCAGTTCGGTGGTGAAGGGCATGGCCAGATATAGCGGCGCGCGGGTGCGCATCACGCTGTATCCGGGCGCTTTCGGCAAGCGTTTCACTTCACTGGTGATGGAAGGCGATGAGCTGCCCTGGAACAGCGACCTGGATTGCGCCCGCAGTGCCTGGCGGGCAATGGATACTGAAATCCGCTGCAGCCCGGGAGACTGGAAAGAAGGGGACCCGGTGGAGGACGATAAGTGGTGGCGGCTGGATCATCGCGGCGAGCAGTTGGTGGTCTGGAACTGACAGCCACAAGGTTTTCGGCTTGAAACAAAAAAGCAGCCCCGAGAGGCTGCTTTTTTATTGGCGCGTGCGGGAGCTGTCTCAGTCGCTCAGGATAGACACGTTGTCTGCCTGCAGGCCTTTGTCTGCCTCAACCACGTTAAAGCGCACCAGTTGGCCCTGGCGAAGCACGCGGCGACCACGGCCACGGATGGCGCGGAAGTGCACAAAGATCTCGTCGCCACTGTCACGAACGATAAAGCCGAAGCCTTTCTTGACGTTGAACCACTTGACGGTGCCTTCCTCGTTACCTTCAGGAGTGCTGTCGTCAAAATCGTCTTCTTCGTCGTCATACTGATTGCTGGGCTGGGCACTGCGAGGTGCTGCTTTGCGAGCGGTTGAGTTCTGCGCGGCAGGTTGCTTGCCGGCGAGTGCAATCGCAACAAAGGCGGCAACGGCAAAGACAACAAACGCGAACAGATAGGCCGCTACGCCACCCTGGCTACCCAGAGCTTCCAGGCCCTGGCCCATTGCCAGGATTTTCAGGGGTTCCGGAGTGGTGGTAAGCAGAAGGCCGAGTACAAACGGTGCCGGAATCGCGATCAGAATGGCAACAAGGATCGCTTTGGCTGGATTACGCATTGGTTGGTTATTCTCCATGGTTTAACACTGACGATAAAAAGCCGGACATCGGGTAACATGGCATGTCTGGCCGGTGAACGCCGCCAACCCCGGGAAAACTGATTATCCCGGGCGCAGGCGGTAAAAGGCGGCATGATACCAGATTACAGAAAGGGCTGACCAAACCTCATGAGCAAAAACTCCCTGGAAGAACGACTGGCAGAACTGGAAATGCGACTTGCGTTCCAGGATGAGCTGATCAACACGTTGAGTGATCAGGTCGCCAAGCAGGAGATGGACATTCGGGAACTGTGGGACGCCAAGAAAATGCTGCACAAGCAACTCAAGGATATCTCGCCGTCCAATATCCGGCGGGAAGAAGAGGAAACACCCCCGCCGCATTATTGATCAGAGGCTCATTGTGAGCCTCTGGTTCGATGCCTTAGGCCAGCAGCTCGACCAGAATCTGTTCGTAGATCTCGGATAGTGTGTCCAGGTCCTCAGCCTTCACACACTCGTCCACCTTGTGAATGGTGGCGTTGATCGGGCCAAGTTCGACCACCTGGGCACCGGTGGGCGCAATGAAGCGACCGTCTGAGGTGCCGCCGGACGTAGACAGTTCTGTCTCACGGCCAGTCACGGTTCGAATGGCATTCTGTGCGGCCGATACCAGCGCGCCTTTGTCGGTCAGGAATGGCCGGCCACTGAGGTGCCATTGCAGATCGTATTTCAGGTTGTGCCGGTCCAGGATAGCGACCACTCTCTCTTCCAGGCTTTCCGCGGTGTTCTCGGTGCAGTAACGGAAGTTGAAGTGCACCAGGCACTCCCCGGGCACAATATTGCTGCCGACGCCGGCCTCGACACGAGTTATCTGGAAGGTGGTAGGCGGGAAGAAGTCGTTGCCGTTGTCCCAGAATTCCTTGGCCAACGCGTCCAGTGCCGGTGCAACGTTGTGGACGGCATTCTCGGCCAGATGCGGGTAGGCCACGTGGCCCTGAACGCCGCGAACGGTGAGGTATCCGTGAAGGGAGCCGCGCCGGCCATTCTTGATGACATCCCCTAACTGGTGGGTGCTGGACGGTTCGCCAATCAGGCACCAGTCCATTTTCTCATTGCGGGCTTCGAGGGTTTCCACCACTTTTACGGTGCCATCCTGGGCCGGGCCTTCCTCATCGCTGGTGATCAGCAGGGCAATCGAGCCCCGATGATTCGGGTGGTTAGCCACAAATCGTTCACAGGCGGTGATGAAGGCCGCCAGGCTTCCCTTCATGTCCGCTGCGCCCCGACCGTGCAGGTAGCCGTCCTTGATGATCGGGTCAAACGGCGGGTGCGCCCAGTTTTTCTCGGGGCCGGTGGGTACCACATCGGTGTGGCCGGCAAATGCCAGAACCGGCCCATTGTTGCCCTTTCTTGCCCACAGGTTGTCGGTTTCGCCAAAGCGCAGGTTTTCCCCACTGAAACCCAGCGGCGCCAGGCGTGACATCATGAGTTCCTGGCAGCCCGCGTCGTCCGGCGTTACGGATTGGCGGCGGATAAGGTCCTTGGCAAGTTCCAGGGTGGGGGAGAGCGACATAGGGAAACCTGTTCGATAAGGAAAGAGTAGAGGGAATAACACCACAGAACCCCCGGTGTCGGTGGGTTCTGTGGCGGGCTACAGCCTTAGTTGTTGGCGTGCAGTTCTTCGTTCAGTTCAATGGCGGTCTTGTTGGTTTTGCACTCAACCGCACCGGTCTGGCTATTGCGACGGAACAGCAGATCGTTTTTGCTGGCCAGATCGCGGGCTTTCACCACTTCCACCAGTTTGTTGTGGTCATCCAGCAGGGCCACCTTGGTGCCTGAGGTGATGTACAGGCCAGCTTCAACGGTGCAGCGATCGCCCAGCGGGATGCCGATGCCGGCATTGGCGCCCAGCAGGCAGTTCTCGCCCACGGAAATAATGATGTTGCCGCCGCCGGAAAGCGTGCCCATGGTGGAACAGCCGCCGCCCAGATCGGAGCCTTTACCGATCATAACGCCTGCGGAGATGCGCCCTTCGATCATGCTGGTGCCTTCGGTACCGGCGTTGAAGTTGATAAAGCCTTCATGCATGACGGTGGTACCTTCGCCTACGTAGGCCCCCAGACGTACCCTGGCGGTGTCGGCAATACGTACACCCTTGGGCACTACGTAATCCGTCATCTGCGGGAATTTGTCGACCGACTTCACTTCCAGAATACGGCCATCCAGGCGTGCCTGCAGTTGCCGCTCCGGCAGTTCATTCAGGTCAATGGCGCCTTCGTTGGTCCAGGCCAGGTTGGGCAGCAGGCCAAAAATGCCGTCCAGCTTCAGGCTGTGGGGCTTGGCCAGGCGGTGTGAGATCAGGTGCAGTTTCAGGTACACCTCCGGCGTGCTGGAAGCGGTATCGTCCGTTGCCAGTACGGTGACTACCACGGGGCGCTTGCTCTCAGCCGCTTTCTCGGCCAGTTTGGCCTGGTCTGTCCGGCCCAGTTGGCGAAGGGCGTTGGCAAACTGTGCCAGTTGTTCTGCTTTCACGCTGATGGCCTGGTTGCCACCCTTATAGTCCAGCGCAGACTCAACCACGTCGATCAGGTCTCTGTCGGGTGTCATGATCGGCTGCTGGTAGTACACCTCCAGCCATTCGCCCTGGTTGTTCTGGGTGCCGATTCCGATACCGAATGCAAAACTCATCTGGTGGTTGCTCCTGTTGTCATTAAATAGTCAGAAAAATTCAGCCCAGCCACGCAGACCAGTCGTCTGCGTTGAACCCCACGCTTACGCCGTCTCCGCGCTCGACGACAGGGCGTTTGATGATGGAGGGGTTGTCCAGCATGATCTGGTGGGCACTTTGGGCGCTAATGGTATCACGAACCTCGTCGGGAAGTTTTCGCCAGGTGGTCCCGCGTTTGTTCAGGAGCGTTTCCCAGCCAACGGCCTGCTCCCACTGGCTGAGCTTCTCGCTGCTCAGGCCGTCTTTCTTGAAATCATGGAACTCATAGTCCACGCCGTGTTCATCCAGCCACTTCCGGGCCTTTTTGACGGTGTCGCAGTTGCGGATGCCATATAACTTCATTGTTCAAAACCTTTTACAAACTCAACGATACGTTTCGCGGCCTCAACGCATTCCTCCAAGGGAGCCACCAGTGCCATGCGCACGCGGTTTTCACCCGGGTTGTGGCCGTTTACCGTGCGCGACAGATATCGGCCCGGCAATACGTGTACGTTCTGTCGGGCGGACAGCTCCCGGGCGAATGTTTCGTCGTCCATGGGCGTCTCCGGCCAGAGGTAGAAGCCGGCATCCGGGAAGTCGACGTTCATCACTTCGCGCAGAATGGGCACGACTGCCTCGAACTTGGCCCGGTAGGCGGCCCGATTTTCGCGCACATGGTCCTCATCCTTCCAGGCGGCGATGCTGGCCAATTGGTTATGTATGGGCATGGCGCAGCCGTGGTAGGTGCGGTATTTCAGGTAGCCTGCCAGCACCTCGGCGTCGCCGGCCACAAAGCCGGACCGCAGGCCCGGCAGGTTGCTGCGTTTGGACAGGCTGTGGAACACCACACAGCGCTTGAAATCGTGGCGGCCGATGGCGGCGCAAGTTTGCAGCAAGCCTTCCGGCGGGTTGGCTTCGTCCGGGTAGAGCTCTGAATAGCACTCGTCCGAGGCAATCAGGAAATCGTGCTGGTCGGCCAGTTCAATCACTTTTACCAGGGTTTCCCTCGGAATCACCGCTCCACTCGGATTGCCGGGCGAGCACAGGAACAGGATCTGGCAGTTCTTCCAGACCGACTCGGGCACGGCGTCGAAGTCCGGGATGAAGCCATTGCCGCCATCGCAGGGCAGATAAACCGGTGTGGCGCCGGCCAGGAAGGCTGCGCCTTCGTAGATCTGATAGAAAGGATTGGGGCTGACCACGGTGGCGGGTTTGCCAGCATCCACAACCGCCTGAACCAGGGCGAAGATGGCTTCGCGGGTTCCGTTTACGGGCACCACGTGGCGGTTCGGATCTAATGACGCCGGTGCAAGATCAAACCGGTGGGTTGCCCATGCGGCAATCGCGCTACGAAGTTCGTCCGTGCCTTTGGTCGTGGGGTAATTCGCCAGTTTATCCAGATTATCGGCAATAACGTCCTTTACGAAGGCTGGCGATGGGTGCTTGGGCTCACCAATTCCCAGGGAGATGGGCGCCAGATGTTCTGGCACCGAAATGCCGGCCTTCAGTTTGGCCAGTTTCTCGAAGGGATAGGGGTGAAGTCTTTCCAGATTGGGGTTCATTGAATCTCGTCCAGCATTTTACAGAGGTCCTGTTGCAGGGCCTGGCACACGCCCGGGTCGCGCAGGGGTTCGCCCTGTTCGTCGGTGATGAAGAACACGTCTTCAACCCGCTCTCCCAGCGTGGCAATCTTGGCGTTGGTCAGCCGCACCCGATGTTCCAGCAACACCTGGCCAATCCGCGCCAGCAGACCGGGGCGGTCCGGTGTGATCAGTTCCATCACCGTGCGCTGATTGATGGTGTCGTTGGAGAAGGTCACCTCGGTCGGGAACGCAAAGTGTTTCAACTGCCTTGGCGTTCTGCGATGGATGATGTCCGGATAGTCTTCCGGGTCGTCCAGTTCTTCAATCAGTCGCTTGCGTACGCGCTCCTTCCGGGCCGGGTCGATACCCAGCGGCTGGCCCTTGTCATCCAGAACCACATAGGAGCTGATGGAATAGGGGCCTTCGGTGGAATTGATGCGGGCATCCACAATGTTCAGGTTCAACTGCTCCAGAACAGCGGTGGTGGCGGCAAACAGGGCGACGCGATCTTTCATGTAGATGATGATCTGGGAATAGCCGTCAGTCGGGCCACCCCGGGTGTCCCGGATCAGCACCAGAGGATCCGGGTTGTCGCCGTGGCGAATGATGGCGGCTGTTTGCCAGGCGATATCGACAGTGGAATCCTGCAGGAAGTATTCGTCGTCCACGGTATTCCAGATCTGGTCGATCTGTTCGTCGGTCATGTTCTGGGCGTGGAGGATTTCCCTGGCTTCCTCCTGGGTGGCCCGGATCCAGGACTGCCGGTCTACCGGATTGTCAGTGCCGCGGCGCAGAGCCCGTTTGGTTTCTATATAAAGCTGGCGCAACAACGACGCGCGCCAGGTGTTCCACAGTTTGGGATTGGTGGCACTGATATCGCAAACCGTGAGGATGTAGAGATAGTCCAGGTGGGCGAGGCTGGGTACCGCGCGGGCAAAGGCCTGAATGATGTCCGGGTCGGAAATATCCTTGCGCTGCGCGGTCATCGACATTAGCAGGTGGTTTTCCACCAGCCAAGACACCAGCTGGGTGTCCCGTTCACTGAGATGGTGCCGCTCGCAAAAGGCTTCGGCATCAATGGCGCCAAGCTCGGAATGGTCGCCGCCCCGGCCTTTTGCCACGTCGTGGTAGAGGCCGGCAATAAACAGGGTTTCCAGTTTCGGCAGCCGGTGGATCAGACGGGAGGCCAGGGGGTATTCGGTTCGGGCCTCGGTGCTGTTGAGCCTCACCATATTACGGATCACCCGCATGGTGTGGGCGTCTACCGTATAGATATGGAAAAGGTCGTGTTGCATCTGCCCGATGATCTGGCCGAACTCCGGCAGGTAGCGGCCCAGCACGTTGTACTTCTTCATGGCCGACAGAGTCTGGTCCAGGGCATGGGGCGTGCGTAGCAGCTCCATAAACAGCGTAGTGACGGCCAGGTCAGACCGGAACGCGTCATCAATCAGATGCCTGTGGGCCCGGAGTGAGCGAATCGTGGTGGCCCGGATACCTTTGATCTCCGGGTGTTGCGCCATCAGCACGAAGATTTCCATGATCGCGTACGGGGCGTAGGCGAACACCTGATTGTTCACCGCTTCAATGTAAAGGTTGCGAACCTGGAAACGTTTGTTCAGGGGGCGAATTTCATCTTCGCCGCCGCTGCCAATGATGGCTTCGTCATAATACTGCAGGATCACGTCGGCCAGCTCCGCCAGTGCAAGCACAGTGCGGTAGTACTGCTGCATCATCAGTTCCACACCCAGGCGTTTGCCTTCGTCCTGGTACCCGAGCATTTGCGCCAGCGCTCGCTGGTGGTCAAACAGCAGGCGATTTTCGTTGCGGTCGGCCAGTAATTGAAGACCAAAGCGGAGCTGCCAGAGGAAGGTCTCTCCCTGATACAGAATCTGATGCTCTTCTTCGGTCAGGATGCTGAAGCGGGTGAGGTCGGCAATATTCTGCAGGCCGAAATGGCGTTTGGTGATCCAGCCGATGGTCTGGATATCTCGAAGGGCGCCCGGTGAGCCTTTGACGTTGGGCTCCAGGTTATATTCGGTGTCGCCGTATTTCTTGTGGCGCTGCTGCTGCTCTTCCCGTTTGGCGAGGAAGTAGTCCCGGTCCGAACTGACGTCGTCTGAATACACCTGCTCACTGAGTTGGGCTCGCAATCCATCCGGGCCTGCGATGGTGCGTGTTTCCAGCAGGTTGGTCAGGATAGTGATATCTTCCCGGGCGGCCTGAATGGATTCCGCCAGGCTGCGAACGCTGTGGCCAATATCGAGTTTCAGATCCCAGAGCAGGGTAACAAACGCGCCCAGGTCTTCCTGCCAGTCTTCTTCTATGCCGTTGCGGGTAAGAATCAGCAGGTCAATATCGGAATGGGGGTGCAGCTCGCCTCGGCCATAACCCCCGACGGCCACCAGCGCAATGTCAGCGGAGCGGGAAAATGGGTACCGGTTCCAGATCAGTCGGAGTACCTTGTCGATGGTGTTGGCCCTGGCATGAACCAGGGCCCGGACATCGGCGCCTTGCCGAAATGCCTCGGCATCAGCGTTGTAGCTTTCCCGCAACAGTTCGCGTGCGGCAAACACCGGTGAGGTGTCGTTACTGATGCGGGATTCCAGCTCGCTTCGGTCCACTTAGAACGACTCTTCCGATCGGCGGGTGAGCACCTCATAGCCATCGGAGGTTACCAGAATGGTGTGCTCCCACTGTGCCGACAGTTTGTGATCCTTGGTGACTACTGTCCAGCCATCTGCCAGTAACTTGGTCTGGTATTTGCCCTGGTTGATCATCGGCTCGATGGTAAAGGTCATGCCTTCTTTGAGTTCCATGCCGGTGCCGGGCTTGCCGTAGTGCATTACCTGGGGCTCCTCGTGAAACACTTTGCCAATGCCGTGGCCGCAATAGTCTCTGACAACGGAGTAACGGTGTTTCTCGGCATACTGCTGTATTACGTGGCCAATATCACCCAGACGGGTTCCGGGTTTCACCAGTTCAATGCCTTTATATAGGCACTCCTGGGTGATCTGGATCAGGCGTTCGGTGCCGGGCTTGGGCTTACCCACAATCCACATCTTGCTGGTGTCGCCGTGGTAACTGTCTTTGATGATAGTGACATCAATATTGATGATGTCGCCTTCCTTCAGCACCTTCTTCTCGGACGGGATGCCGTGACAGATTACGTGGTTGACAGATGTGCAGATAGACTTGGGGAAGCCCTTGTAGTTCAGGGGCGCGGGAATTGCCTGCTGTGTGTTGACGATATAGTCGTGCGCAATACGATCCAGCTCTTCCGTGGTGATGCCGGGTTTGACATGTTCGTCGAGCATTTCCAGAACTTCGGCAGCCAGGCGACCGGCCACGCGCATCTTTTCAATCTCTTCGGGGGTCTTGATAGTTACCTGCATCGGGCTTCCTGTTGATTTGTATCAAACCGGCATTTTAAGGGGCGGCGACATAAGGTACAAGGCGGGGAGCAGGCTATGCTGGCCATAGTCCGGGGCTAAAAATAATGGCGTTTGGCCTGGCAGATATGGTATAAACGCGCCCGCCGGAAACGAATCCGGCAAATTCACACACGTGTCAGCACGTTGTCCCAGGGTGCCGGCTCCTGTTTAAAGGAGGCTGGTTGGGGCAATCGGACGCGTGGAGGACTAACCCGAAGCTAAAAGGTAAATATCATGGCTCAGGTAAATATGCGTGACCTGCTCAAGGCAGGTGCTCACTTCGGTCACCAGACTCGCTACTGGAACCCGAAAATGTCGAAGTTCATCTTCGGCGCCCGTAACAAGATTCATATCATCAACCTGGAGCAGACTGTTCCGGCCATGAATGAAGCGCTGAACTTCATTCAGTCTCTGGCTGAGAACAAGAACAAGATCCTGTTTGTTGGTACCAAGCGCGCGGCTTCCAAGATCATCAAGGAAGAAGCTCAGCGTTCCGGTCAGCCTTACGTTAACCACCGCTGGTTGGGTGGTATGCTGACCAACTACAAGACCATCCGTCAGTCTATCCGTCGCTACCGTGATCTGGAAGCCCAGAGCCAGGACGGTACTTTCGACAAGCTGACCAAGAAAGAAGCCCTTGAGCGTACCCGTGAAATGGACAAGCTCGAGCGCTCCATCGGTGGTATCAAGGATATGGGCGGCCTGCCGGATGCCCTGTTCGTTATCGACGTAGACCACGAGCGTATCGCCATCAAGGAAGCCAACAAGCTGGGTATTCCTGTTATCGGTGTTGTTGATACCAACAGCGATCCCGATGGTGTTGATTACGTGATCCCGGGTAACGATGACGCCATCCGTGCTATCCAGATCTACGTGAAAGCCGTTGCTGATACCTGCATGGAAGCTTCCCAGTCTGCAGGTGCCGGTGCTGACGAGTTTGTTGAAGTCAGCGAAGATGCCGCAGGCGCCGCTCCGGCTGCCGAGTAACATCCAGGCTTAACGTTTGAGTTGTAAGGTATGCCCGCCTGTTTATGCGGGCATATCTCCCCACCGAATTCGGAAAAGACAAGAGGATTGAACATGGCTGCAATTACCGCTGCAATGGTCAAAGAGCTGCGTGAGCGTACCGGCCTTGGCATGATGGAGTGCAAAAAGGCACTGGTTGAAGCTGAAGGCAGTGTTGAAGCTGCAATTGAAGAGCTGCGCAAGTCTTCCGGTCTGAAAGCCGCCAAGAAAGCCGGCCGTACTGCTGCTGAAGGTGTTTCCCTGGTCAAGGTGTCTGACGACAACACCGTGGCGTTCATTCTGGAAGTGAACTCCGAAACTGACTTCGTTGCTCGCGACGACAACTTCATGAACTTCGCCAACGACGTTCTGAATGTTGCTTTCGAAAAAGGCGAAACCGACGTTGCGGCCTTGATGGCTGGCGATCTGGAAGCCAAGCGTGAGGCGCTGGTTCAGAAGATCGGCGAGAACATCACTGTTCGTCGCATCATCAAGGTTGAAGGCCCGGTTGTAGGTGGTTACGTGCACAGCAACAACAAGATCGCTTCTGTTGTTGCCCTGACTGCCGGTAACGAAGAGCTGGCTCGCGATATCGCCATGCACGTTGCTGCTGTTAACCCGCGCGTTGGCAAGCCTGACGACATGCCGGCTGAAGAGCTGGAAAAAGAGAAAGAGATCATCAAGGCCCAGCCGGATATGGAAGGCAAGCCTGCTGAGATCGTTGAAAAGATGATGGGTGGCCGCATCAAGAAGTTCCTGGCTGAAAACAGCCTGGTTGAGCAGCCGTTCGTCAAGAACCCGGACCAGAAAGTGGGTGAGCTGATCAAGTCGGCCGGTGGCGACCTGGTTGGTTTCATTCGCCTGGAAGTGGGTGAAGGCATCGAGAAAGAAGAAGTGGATTTTGCTGCTGAAGTGGCTGCTGCCGCTGGCACAGGCAAGGCCTGATTCCTCTTCGAGGCACTGCCGTGCAATATGGCAGTGCCACCTGAGTCTGCCACGTCAGCCGGGTTCGCCCGGCTTTCGTGGCGGGCTTGTATCTGAGATACCCCTTTTTTGAGGAGTATGTCAGATACAAGCCTGCAACGGGTTTGCGCCGGATAGCCAACAGACGAGAAGGGGACCACCATGCCGACATCTTCGAAAAACCAGCCCAGATACAAGCGTGTTCTGCTCAAGCTCAGTGGCGAAGCCCTGATGGGAGAGCACGATTTCGGTATTGATCCCAAAGTTCTTGATCGTATGGCTCTCGAAATCGGTGCCCTGATTGGCATTGGTGTTCAGGTGGGCCTGGTGATTGGCGGCGGCAACCTGTTTCGCGGAGCAGCCCTCAATGCGGCGGGCCTTGATCGCGTGACCGGAGACCACATGGGGATGCTGGCCACGGTCATGAACGGCCTGGCCATGCGGGACGCGCTGGAGCGTTCCAATATCCGTACCCGCGTGATGTCCGCTATCCCCATGAGTGGTATTGTGGAGCATTATGATCGTCGCCGTGCGGTGCGGGATCTCAAGGAAGGTGATGTGGTCATCTTCAGTGCGGGTACCGGCAACCCGTTCTTCACCACGGATTCGGCGGCCTGCCTGCGAGGCATTGAAATTGAGGCTGACGCAGTGCTGAAGGCAACCAAGGTAGATGGCGTTTACTCGGCTGATCCCCATCTTGATCCTACCGCAGTAAAATACGATCACCTGACCTATGATGAGGTTCTGGACAAGAAGCTGGGCGTGATGGATCTCACGGCCATTTGCCTGGCACGGGATCACGGCATGCCGCTGCGGGTCTTCGACATGAACCGCCCCGGTGTGCTCACGCGCATTGTGACCGGGGAACGGGAAGGCACATTGATTGAATGAATAAGGCTGCCGGCGCCTGAAGTGCCGGCTTCCTGCATGGAACCAGACGAACGAATTGAGGAAGCTGACGTGATTAACGACATCAAAGCTGAAGCCGAAAAGAAAATGAAAAAGAGCCTGGAAGCTCTGCACTCGGCTTTCAATAAAATCCGTACCGGACGTGCCCATCCGGCGATCCTGGACAGCGTAATGGTGAACTACTACGGTCAGGAAACACCGCTGAAGCAGGTGGCCAGCGTGAACGTGGAAGACAACCGGACGCTGACCGTTGCGCCCTGGGAAAAGAATCTGGTGCCCACGATTGAAAAGGCGATCATGACGTCTGACCTTGGCCTGAATCCGGCCACCAGCGGCGACATCATCCGCGTGCCCATGCCGATGCTGACCGAGGAGACCCGTAAAGAAATGGTCAAGCAGGCAAAGGCGGATGCGGAGCACGGTCGGGTGTCTATTCGTAATGCTCGTCGCGATGCCAACCACATGATCAAAGAGCTGGTAAAGGAAAAGGAAATCAGCGAAGACGATCAGCACCGTGGCGAAGATGAAATTCAGAAGCTCACCGACAAATACATCGCCGAAGTTGAAAAGATGTTGAAGTCGAAGGAAGAGGACCTGATGGCGGTTTAAGCGCCCGGGTTCATACAGGAGCAGGATCAGCGGCGGGGGAGTCCCGCCGCACAGAGGATTTCATGACGGCAAAAGTTACCGCAGAAATTCCGGTGGCAGCAGATAACTGCCCCCGGCATGTCGCCATTATCATGGATGGCAATAACCGCTGGGCCAAAGCGCACCGGCTTAAGGGAGTGGCGGGCCACAAGGCCGGGGTGGATGCGGTCAAGGCGGTGGTGGAAACCTGCGCCAAAGAGGGCGTGGAGGTATTGACCCTGTTTGCCTTTTCCAGCGAGAACTGGCGCCGGCCCAAGGACGAAGTATCAGCTCTTATGCGTCTGTTCCTGATCGCATTGGAGCGCGAAGTCCGTAAACTACATCGCAACAATATCCGCCTGCGGATTATCGGTGATCGTTCAGCCTTCAATCCAGCGCTCCAGGAACATATGGAGAAAGCCGAGGCCCTGACCCGTGACAATACCCGGATGACGGTGGTGATTGCGGCCAATTACGGTGGCCATTGGGACATAACCCAGGCGACCCGTAAGGTGGCGGAGCAAGTGAAGGCGGGTCAGCTGGAACCGTCAGATATCACCGATGACCTGATCCAGGAGCACTTGAGCATCGGTGATCTTCCCATGCCGGATCTCCTTATCCGGACAGCAGGCGAACAGCGCATCAGCAATTTCCTGTTATGGCACCTGGCCTACACCGAATTCTACTTTTCCGAGGTGTTCTGGCCGGATTTCAAGCGCGAGCAAATGCTCAGGGCGCTTGATGCCTATGCCCATCGACAGCGCCGTTTCGGTCAGACCGACGACCAGATTGCTGCTCGCGCTGCACAACAATAACGACCAAGCGACCAATACCGTGCTTAAAACCCGAATCATTACCGCACTCATCCTGGCGCCGATTGCAATCGGTGGTATTTTTTTCCTTCCGCCTCTGGGGTTCGCCCTGTTTACCGGCGCCATCATCACGTTAGGGGCCTGGGAATGGGCCAATATGTCCGGAATCGAAAGCCAGCCCGGACGCGTCGGGTATGCACTGGTTATGGCGGCGCTTCTCTATGCCCTGGGTGACCTGCCAGCATTGTTGGTGCTTTGGCTGGCGATTGCCTGGTGGCTGGTTTGTTTCTGGCTGGTCAGACGGTATCCTGCCGGATCCGAGCGCTGGGGCGCTATCCCGGTCAGGGCGCTGATGGGGTTCATGGTGCTGGTGCCCGCGTGGGTGGGCCTGAATCACCTTCGCAATGGCGGCTTCCAGTTTGGCGACGTGGCCAACAATCTGGTCGTTATTCTGTATATTTTTCTGGTGGTGTGGGTGGCCGATATCGGCGCCTATTTTGCCGGCCGCGCCTTTGGTAAAGCCAAGCTGGCGCCTCGCGTCAGTCCCGGCAAATCCTGGGCTGGCGTATGGGGAGGATTGGCTGCCGTGGCCTTACTCGCCATTGTGGCCAGCCTCCTGGCCAACGCAGGTGTCGCGGAAGCCATGCTGCTGGTGGTGGCAAGTCTGGTGACCGGTTTTGTCTCGGTTCTTGGCGATTTACTTGAAAGCATGCTGAAGCGCTTTCGAGGCATCAAGGACAGCAGTCAGCTGCTGCCCGGGCATGGCGGTATTATGGATCGTATCGACAGCCTCACCGCGGCCATTCCGGTATTTGCCCTGATGATTACTCTGTTGGGCTGGTTGACCGCCGGCCAGGTCGTGGCATGACGAAACGCTCGATTACGGTTCTCGGCGCAACGGGCTCCATTGGCTTGAGTACCCTGGATGTTATTCGCAGGCATCCAGACCGTTTTTCAGTGTATGCCCTGACCGCAGGAACCCGGGCGGATGAATTGGCAACCCTGTGCCGTGAATTTCGACCGGCCGTTGCGGTGATGGCCGATGCAGAAGCTGCTGAACGCCTGAAGGCGCTGTTGGCGGATATGCCCGAGACCCGCGTGCTGGCGGGAGAAGCGGGGCTCTGTGAGGTGGCGGCTTCGGCGGAGTCGGACACCGTGATGGCTGCCATTGTCGGCGCTGCCGGCCTGGCGCCAACGCTGGCCGCAGTCCGGGCCGGCAAACGCGTTCTTCTCGCCAACAAAGAAGCGTTGGTGATGTCCGGCAAACTGTTTATGGATGCGGTTGAGCGCCACGGGGCCGAGCTGCTGCCTATTGATTCTGAACATAATGCCATTTTTCAGTGTATGCCGGCAGACAAGGTGCGAGACCCTTGCGGCGCGGGTATTACCCGTATCCTTCTGACCGCCTCCGGTGGACCTTTCCGGGAGTATGCGGCTGAGGACTTACGGGCGGTGACGCCGGCCCAGGCCTGCGCCCACCCTAACTGGTCAATGGGTCAGAAGATTTCTGTGGACTCTGCAACCCTGATGAACAAAGGCCTGGAGTTGATTGAAGCCTGCTGGCTGTTCAATACCTCGCCGGCAAACGTGCAGGTTCATGTCCACCCCGAAAGCATCATTCACTCCATGGTTGAATATGCCGACGGCTCGGTGCTTGCCCAGTTGGGAAGCCCGGATATGCGCACCCCCATTGCCAATGGTCTGGCCTGGCCTGAGCGTATTGAGGCTGGTGTCGCGCCCCTGGATTTATTCGCCATTGGCCGTTTTCACTTTGAACGCCCGGATTTGCAGCGTTTCCCCTGTTTGCGCCTTGCGGCCGAAGCCTTTGCTGCAGGCGGTACAGCGCCTGCGGTACTCAATGCCGCGAACGAGGTTGCAGTGGCGGCGTTTCTGGAAGGCCGGCTGTGCTTTGCCGATATCCCCGTTATTATAGAGCGAACCCTGACGGCCACAGACGTTGTGCCGGCGGACAGCTTTGACACTATTTTCGCGAAAGATGCCGAGGCTCGCCGCCGGGCCAGGGAACAGATCAGCCTGCTGGCTGTCTGACGTCCCTGGGCCTGACAGGCCGCTCATTCAGCCATAAACCGGAACGTCTATGCAGATCATTCAAACCGTACTGGCACTGGCGCTTACCCTCGGAATCCTGGTAACGCTGCACGAATACGGCCATTTCTGGGTGGCACGCCGATTCGGTGTGAAGGTGCTTCGTTTTTCCGTGGGGTTCGGCAAGCCTCTGTTTTCGTGGTATGACCGTCACGGAACCGAATATGCGGTAGCGGCCATCCCCCTGGGGGGGTACGTGAAAATGCTGGATGAGCGGGAAGGGCCGGTACCGGAAGAGCTGCGTGAGCAGGCGTTTACCTCGAAACCTCCGTCCCAGCGCATCGCCATTGCGGCTGCCGGGCCTATTGCCAATTTTCTGTTCGCGATTCTCGCTTACTGGGTGTTGAGTGTTGTTGGCGTTACCACCGTCGCTCCAGTGGTTGGCGAGGTGGCTCAGGGCAGCGTTGCCGAACGGGCAGGGCTGGAAAGCGGGATGGAAATCCATGCCGTTGACGGCCATAGGGTGACCTCCTGGCGAGACGTGAACATGCGGCTGCTCGAAAGGGCGGGAGAGCACGGTCAGGTTTCGCTGGAGATTTCCCGGGATGGTTCCAGGGGCATTGTAGCGGGTCCATTGGACGGATGGCGTCTGAGTGATGATACTCCGAACCCGCTGGCGGAATTCGGGATATCCCCCTGGCGTCCGGATGTCCCCGCGGTGCTGGGTGAGGTGACTGCCGATGGCCGGGCAAATGCGGCCGGGCTTAAAGGCGGTGACCGCATATTGGCTGTTGATGGCGAGCCGGTACCGGACTGGTTCGCTCTGGTGGAGCATATTCGGAACGCCCCGGAACAGACTCTGGAACTGACCATCGAGCGCTCTGGCGATGAATTGAATGTTCCGGTAACACCTGCTTCGAGAACGCTTGAGGATGGTCAGGTCGTTGGTTTCGTAGGTGCCGGCGTAAGCGCAGTGAACTGGCCTGACGAACTGTTGCGGGAGGTCCGCTACGGGCCTTTGGCGGCGATACCGAATGCTGTGAATGAAACCTGGGCCGACACCCGCCTGACCCTGGTGGCGATTAAAAAAATGGTCACCGGGCTGCTGTCTCCGACCAATCTCAGTGGACCGATTACCATTGCCCGGGTTGCCGAGGCGAGTGTCAGCTCGGGGTTCGAAGACTTTGTGCGCTTTCTGGCGTATCTGAGTGTTAGTCTTGGCGTGCTTAACCTGCTCCCCGTTCCGGTTCTGGATGGTGGGCACATTGTGTACTACACCATCGAAGCCATTCGCCGGAAGCCACTTTCCGAGCAGGCCCAGGCCTTTGGATTACGAATCGGTATGGCTTTGATACTGACTTTAATGGTGTTTGCTCTTTACAACGACCTGATGCGGTTGTGAGAATTGCGGGCTCCTTACCGCACATTAACCAGGCGAAATAACTGAATGAGACGTTCCCTTCTAGCTGTAGCCGTTGGCCTAGCAATTACCGCAACCGGTATAAAGCCAGCGCTGGCGGATGAATTCACGGTTGCGGATATTGAGGTAGAGGGCCTTCAGCGGGTTTCAGCAGGTTCTGTGTTTTCAGCTTTTCCGGTAAACATCGGCGAGCGTATGGACGAGACCCGACTCGCTGGGGCCATCAAGGATCTTTTCCGGACCGGATTGTTTACGGATATCCAGGCCAGTCGTGATGAGGGCGTGCTGATTCTCTCGGTACGGGAACGTCCGTCGATTTCCTCTATTGAGATCGAGGGTAACAAGAACATCGAGACCGAGATGCTGATGGACGCCCTGGCCGGTGCGGGCCTGGAGGAAGGTCAGGTATTTCGGCGAGCCACGCTGGAGAAACTGGAGCTCGAAATTCTGCGCTCCTACATCGCTCAGGGTCGCTACAACGCAAGGGTAAAAGCCACAGCGGAAGAGTTGCCCAGGAACCGTGTTGCCATTCGCCTGGATATTAATGAGGGTTCTGTCGCCGCCATTCAGCACATCAATATCGTTGGAAACGAAGATTTGAGCGATGAAGAACTCATTGGTCTGTTCGAGTTGCGCACCAGTAGCTGGTGGAACTCACTGACCAACAAAGACAAATACGCCCGTGAGCGCCTGAGCGGGGACCTGGAGTCCCTGCGCTCGTTTTATCTAGATCGCGGCTATCTGGATTTCAACGTTGAATCCAGTCAGGTGTCCATCTCGCCGGACAAGCAGGAAGTCTTTATTGCCATTTCCGTTAATGAAGGCCCCCAATACACCATCTCGGACATTCGCTTGCGGGGTGAACTGATAGTCGGTGAGGAAGAGCTCCGCAAGTTCATTCCGGTAAAAGAAGGGGATGTATTCTCCCGTGCACAAATGACGGCGATCTCCGAAGCGCTTTCGTTCCGGCTCGGTCGCGAAGGCTATGCGTTCGCCAACGTCAACGCGGTGCCGGAGCCGGGTGAAGACAATACAGCTGCTGTTACCTTCTTCGTGGAGCCCGGCAAGCGGGCGTATGTCCGCCGGGTAAACTTCGACGGCAACGTGTCCACAAAGGATGAGGTGTTGCGCCAGGAAATGACCCAGATGGAGGGTGGGGTAGCCTCGTCCGACCGCATCGAATTCTCCAAAACCCGTCTCGAGCGCCTTGGGTTTTTCCAGACGGTCGATGTCGAAACGGTTCCGGTACCCGGCACCGACGATCTGGTTGATGTGAACTACAGCGTGCAGGAGCAACCAACGGGCAGCTTGTCCGCGTCGGTGGGCTTCTCGCAAAATTCCGGCGTAATCCTGGGTGCCTCGGTCTCGGAGAACAATTTCTTCGGTACTGGCAAGCGCGTCTCGTTTGGTGTGAACGTCAGCGATTCGGTGAAAAGCGCCAATGTGTCTTATCTGGATCCGTACTACACGGTGGATGGCGTAAGCCGGGGCTTCAGTTTGTTTGCCCGTGAAACCGATTACGAGGAAGAGGATATTTCCTCCTACCTGCTGGATGAGTACGGGGGCCGGTTAACGTTCGGGTACCCGACAGACTCCATCACTCGTTTGAATTTCGGTGCTGGCGTTACTCAGTCGAAGATCAAGCCCGGAGTATTCTCTGCCCAGGAAGTAAGAGACTTCATCGTTGATGAAGGTGATTCGTTTACCAACTACTTCCTCTTTGGCAGTTGGCGACGCAGCACACTCAACCGCGGGGTACTGCCAACCAACGGCTACAGTCATTCCCTGTCACTGGATGTCGCTGTACCAGGCAGTGACCTGACCTTCTATAAAGCGACCCACAGGACGGATTTCTATTTCCCGCTGACGGATTCCGCCAACTGGGTCTTCAGAGCGCGATCGGAGATCGGGTATGGGGACGGCTACGGTGACCGCAGTCAGATGCCGTTCTTCGAGCATTTCTATTCCGGGGGCTATGGCTCTGTTCGGGGATATGAAGCAAACTCTTTGGGTAACAAGGCGGAGCGTGCAGCAGGCGACTTCTCGGATCCCGATCCGTTCGGTGGTAACGTTCTGACAGAAGGCGGGCTGGAGTTGATCTTCCCGACGCCTTTTGCAGGAGATTCGCGTTCGATGCGCACGTCGTTCTTTGTCGATGCCGGTCAGGTGTTTGATACCGAAAGAGGTTTTGACCCTGAGTTGGGTGAGGTACGGACTTCAGCCGGTATCAGTTTCCAGTGGATCACCGCGGTAGGTCCATTGGCTTTCAGTCTGGCCAAGCCGCTGAACGATAAATCCGGTGACGATACCCAGGTCTTCCAGTTCTCACTGGGGCAGACGTTCTGACCGGGCTATAAAAAAAGAAAGAATGAAACAAAGGAGAAGATTGATGACCCGTTTGATGACTATCCTTGCCGCCGCTCTTATGGCCTTCTCGGCCCAGGTGGCGGCGGAGACCCGTATTGGTGTGGTGGATCTGCGCCAGGCCCTGTTCTCTTCCAATGATGCCCAGGCCTTCAGCGAAAAACTCCAGCAGGATTTTGCCGGCGACGAAGCCCAGGTGCGTGAAGCTCAGGAGGCCGCTCGCAAGTTAAAGGATCGGCTGGAGAAGGACGGCGCCATGATGAACGAGAGCGAGCGTAATCAGTTGGCCGCCGAGTTTCAGGAAAAGGTAAAGGAGTTTAATTTCCTCAAGCAGCGCCTCGACGCCACCGTTAACCAGCGCAAGCAGCAGTTTCTGGAAGGTGCGCGCCCTGAGGTGGACGCCGCTGTGAAGGAACTCCTGGAAGAAAATGACCTTGATCTGATTCTGCCCAGCGAAGCGGTGGTTTACGTTAAGCCGGAGATGAATCTGACCACACAACTGCTTGAAAAACTGAACCAGTGATGTAGAAAGGGGCTCCCCGGCCCCTGTGTTTGGAGAAAACGATGACACAGAAGTCCTATCGGCTGCAGGAGATTGCCGAGGCATTGGGAGCGAGCCTCCGGGGAGACCCCGATATCCGTATTACCGGGCTTGCCACCTTGCAGGCGGCGGTTCCGGGCCAGATCAGTTTTCTGGCAAATCCCTCCTATGCCAAATACCTGAAAGATACCCGGGCGTCAGCGGTGATTGTGTCCTCGGCTGCGGCGGATGATGTTCCGACCAATGTCCTGTTACTGGACAATCCCTACCTGGGCTATGCTCACCTCAGTCATTGGTTTGATCCGGCTCCCAAGGCTTCCCCGGGCATTCATCCAACTGCCGTGGTTGATGAGTCTGCCAGTATTCCTGAATCTGCATCCATAGGCCCGCATGTTGTGATTGAGGCCGGGGTTTGTATTGGTGAGCGCGTAGCGATCGGTGCAGGTGGTTTTGTCGGTGCGAGAGCGAGTATCGGGGACGACAGTATCCTTCGGCCCCGGGTCACGCTTGCACATGATGTGGTAGTCGGTAAGCGCTGTCACATTCTCAGTGGTGCGGTGGTTGGTTCCGACGGCTTCGGCTTTGCCAACGAAAAAGGCGTCTGGCACCGCATCGCGCAGCTTGGTGCCGTGGTGCTGGGCGATGACGTGGAGGTTGGCGCCAATACCACCATAGACCGTGGCGCCCTGGACGACACCACAATAGGCAACGGCGTAAAGCTGGACAACCTGATTCAGATTGCCCACAACGTACAGATTGGTGATCACAGCGCAATGGCGGCGAAAGTCGGAATTGCAGGTAGCACCCGGATTGGCAATCACTGCGTGTTTGGTGGCGCCTCTGGCGTGGCTGGTCACCTTGAAATAGCCGACCAGGTTCACCTCACCGGCATGACCCTGGTAACCGGTGATATTCGTGAATCGGGGGTCTACTCCTCCGGCACCAGTGCGGATACCAATCGCCAATGGCGGAAAAATGCCGTCCGTTTTCGTCAACTGGATGCTCTGGCGCGACGGATCAAAGAACTGGAAAAGAAATTAGAGGGCTGAGGCCGATCAAGATGATGCACATCGATGAAATTCTGGAGTACCTGCCGCACCGTTACCCCTTTTTGCTGGTGGATCGGGTGACTGAGGTCGAAAAAGGGAAGTCGATCAAGGGGTACAAGAATGTATCGTTCAATGAGCCCTTTTTTACCGGTCACTTTCCGGACAATCCGATTATGCCGGGTGTCCTGATTATTGAAGCCATGGCGCAACTGTCGGGGATTCTTGGTTTTGTGACTGTGGAACGGAAACCGTCGGACGGCGTGGTACAATATCTGGCTGGATCCAGTAAAGCGCGTTTCAAGCGCCCCGTTTTACCGGGTGATCGCTTGGATATGGAGTCTGAGTTTATCTCTGGCAAGCGCGGTATCTGGAAGTTTGATTGCCGTGCCCTCGTAGATGGCGAGGTAGTGTGCGTGGCAGAAATACTTACCGCTGAGAGAGAAGTTTGATGGCGACAAATGACTGGTCGGGTGTCCATCCTCAAGCGATTGTGGACCCGTCAGCCAAACTGGCGGATAACGTGACGGTTGGCCCCTGGAGCTATATTGGTCCGGGGGTGGAGATTGGTGAAGGTACCGAGATTCTCTCTCACGTGGTCATCAAGGGGCCGACGGTGATTGGCCGCAACAACCGAATCTTCCAGTTCTCCAGCATCGGCGAAGAATGCCAGGACAAGAAATACGCTGGTGAGCCGACCACGCTGGTCATTGGTGATGACAATGTTATCCGCGAGAATTGCACTATTCATCGTGGCACCATTCAGGACCGGGGTGAGACCAGGATCGGTAATGGTAATTTGCTGATGGCTTATGTGCACGTGGCCCACGACTGTATTGTCGGCGACCATACCATTCTGGCCAACTGTGCCACGCTGGCAGGGCATGTATCGGTAGGAGATCATGCCATTCTGGGCGGCGGTACCATGGTGCATCAGTTCTGCCATATCGGGCCCCACAGCATGGCTGCCGGGGGCAGTATCGTGCTCAAGGATATTCCCGCCTATGTCATGGCTAGCGGCCAGTCTGCCCAACCTCATGGAATGAATGTGGAAGGGCTGAAGCGTCGTGGTTTTGCCAAGGATACGCTCCTGAGTCTCCGCAGAGCCTACAAGGTGGTCTACCGCCAGGGTCTGACGACCGAGCAGGCCATCGAAGAGCTTGAGCGCAACTTTGCCGATGTCCCTGAGGTTCTCCCGCTGATTGACTCGCTCAAGGGAGCGGATCGCGGCATCATCCGTTAAGCCAGCCGGAGGCCGCTGGTGACACAGCTAAAGGCCAATTCGGCCACATTCTCAGGGCGAACCATCGCCATCATTGCCGGCGAGGCATCGGGAGATATTCTCGGTGCCGGACTGATTCGTGCGCTAAGAAAGCGTTACCCGAAGGCTCGTTTTGTCGGAATCGGCGGTGATGAAATGATCGCTGAGGGGTTTCACTCGCTGGTGCCAATGGAACGGCTTTCCGTGATGGGGCTGGTGGAAGTGCTTGGCCGGATCCGTGAGCTGTTCAGTATCCGTGCGCGCTTGCTGGATTATCTGTTTACTACCCCTCCGGATGTTGTGATTGGAATCGATTCACCGGATTTTACGTTGGCCATCGAACGTCGGTGCCGGGAAGCAGGCATCCCCTCGGTACACTACGTAAGTCCTTCGGTTTGGGCCTGGCGCCAGAAGCGTATCTTCAAGATTGCCAAGTCTGTGGACCTTATGCTGACGTTGTTCCCCTTTGAGGCCCGGTTTTATGAGGAGCATCATGTGCCCGTGTCGTTTGTGGGGCACCCCCTGGCTGACAGGATAGAGCTGGAACCGGATACTCTGGCTGCGCGTGAGAGCCTCGGTCTTGAGGTGGATAAACCTGTGCTGGCGGTGTTGCCGGGTAGTCGGGGTGGTGAGGTTGAGCGTCTCGGCACTCTGTTTCTCGAAGCGTCCCGTTGGCTCCAGGCACGTCGCCCGGATCTGCAGCTGGTTATTCCCTGCGTCAATCGGGATCGTGAGCGGCAGGTGCGTGAGCTGGTTGAATCCCTGGAGGTGAGCTTGCCGGTCACGCTGGTTCGTGGTCGGTCGAGGGAGGTGATGGCTGCCAGCGATGTGGTGCTGCTGGCGTCCGGTACCGCGACACTGGAGGCGATGTTACTGAAAAAACCGATGGTGGTAGGTTACCGGCTCAGCGATTTCAGTTACAAGATACTGTCCAGATTGGTCAAGGTTCCCTGGGTGGCGCTTCCTAATTTGCTGGCCCAGGAGCAACTGGTGCCCGAGTTGTTACAGGACGACGCAACGCCGGAGAAGTTGGGGGCGGCGGTTCTGGAAAGGCTGGAAAACGAACAGGAGCGCGACAGGCTGCATCAGGCGTTTCTGGAGTTGCACCAGGCGCTGCGCCAGGGCGCCGACGAACGTGCGGCGGCAGCGGTGTCTGAGCTGCTGGAGTCCCGAAGCTGATGGCGGCCAAGGCATTACCTCCTTTTGAATGTTCCTATCGCGGCTCGCTGCTGGCCGGTGTGGATGAAGTGGGGCGCGGCCCGCTCATCGGAGCGGTTGTGACGGCCGCTGTGATTCTTGATCCAGCGCGGCCTATCCCCGGGCTGGCGGATTCCAAAAAGCTTACCGAAAAGAAACGCCTGCGATTATATGACGATATTCTGGAAAACGCGGCTGCCTGGAGCCTGGGCCGATGCGAGGCCAGTGAAATCGACGAGCTGAATATCTATCAGGCGACAATGCTGGCCATGAAGCGTGCCGTTGAAGGGCTCTCGATAGCCCCGGAGTACGTTCTTGTGGACGGGAACCGTTGCCCGAAGTGGCAGTGGCCATCCGAGCCCGTGATCAAAGGTGATAGTCGGGTTGAGGCGATCAGTGCTGCCTCTATCCTGGCAAAGGTGACGCGAGATCGCGAGATGGAGGCGTTGGATGTCCGGTTTCCGGGTTTTGGGCTCTCCCAGCACAAAGGGTACCCCACGCCTGTGCATCTCGAGGCGCTCAATCGCCTTGGGGTGACCCCGGAGCATCGCCGATCCTTTCGGCCGGTAAAAATGGCGCTGGATGCCGTCGGGGTTTATGGAGGTTCGTCCGCGTCTGTTCAGGAGTTGAACTATCTTGCCGATTTATTTGAAAATATCGATTGACAGGGTGCGGGGCCGGCGGTAGTATACGCGCCACGTTGACAGGGGCAACCCAGTTAACAAACAGTTTGATGCGGGGTGGAGCAGTCTGGTAGCTCGTCGGGCTCATAACCCGAAGGTCGTTGGTTCGAATCCAGCCCCCGCTACCAATCCAGAAAAGCCAGCTTTTGCTGGCTTTTCTCGTTTCCGGGGCCAGTGTTTTGTTCTGGCCCTGATTCTTGCAAGGCAGGCCAGTTTTACTGGTCTGCCTTTTTTGTTTCCGCTTCTCTGCGATGTGCCGGTGTCCCCTCAATTCCTTTCGATTTCCGTCTTGTATTATGGTGACGGAAAAATGACGATTTTTTATCTATAAAAATGACATTTATCGCATCATCATCGGCGTCGATTTTATAGAATTTCACAAAATCGACGGAAATATGGTGGTGAATAACCGTGAAACGCGTCATTTATATGTCAAGGGCATGGATTGCCGCGTTGTTGGTAGGGATGGTGCTCGCGGGGTGCGGCGGCGGTGGTTCCGGGGGTAGTGAATCCGCGACTCAATCTGGCAGCCTACCCAATACCGGAAGTAGTGTTGGCAGTGCTCAGCCGGTTGCAGAGCGCTCTGCTGTATTGAGCTGGTCTGCGCCTATGACTCGTGTAAACGGTGAGTCGATCGCGATGGGAGAGCTGGACAGATACGTGATTCGTTACGGGCAGGATGCTGATGATCTGTCCAGAGAGATCACCGTAGATGGTGCCAGTGGTGAGGCAGAGATGTCCTATGTGGTCGATAACCTTGATGCGGGTACCTGGTATTTCACCATCCAGGTTCAGGACACTGCCGGTCTTCTGAGTGAGCCTTCTGAGCCGGTCAGCAAGACCATCCAGTCCTGAGCAGGCATACCGGTTCAGAACATCGGGTCTGCGATTGGTAGCTTCAGAGTGAAAGTGGTGCCTTCGCCCGGCCGTGAGTCGACGTTGATCTCCCCTCGGTGTTTTTCCACCACCGTTTTAACGAACGAAAGCCCCAGGCCGGTGCCATGCGCTCCGGCTATCTCGCTGCGCTTCTGTCGATGATAGCGGTCGAACAGTAAAGGCAGTTCCTCCGGATCAATGCCATAGCCCTCGTCTGATATGGCCAGACAGGCCAGATGCGCTGCCTGATAGACGTGAACGCTGACTGCAGAGTCCGGGTGGCTATATTGCACGGCGTTGGTCAAAAGGTTGATGACGGCCCGTTCCAGAAGTTCGGCGTTGCCTTTCAGCCAGAGGTCTTCGGTACCGTTCAGCACGATCGAAATGCCCTTTTCCTGGGCCTGCTCGCACACACTGTCCCGAGCGTTCTCAACAATCGCCAGAAATTCGCATTCGTAGAACCGGGTTTCGGTCAGTTGCTCGGCGCGAGCCAGCTGCACAAACTCTTCGGCCAGATGATAGCTACGCCGCGCCAGCCGCCCCAACTGGTCGAGTTGGTTGGCGTCAATATGGCTGGGATCCCGTTTCAGTTGTTCAATCAGGGCCAGCTGAGAGACCAGAGGTGAGCGAACATCGTGTGAGATGAAGTCGATCGCCTCACGATGCTGCCGTTGCTGCTCCCGGAGTTCGGAGATGTCTGAGATGTTGGCAATAATGCCAAACTGGCGACTGTTTTGCAGGGCAAAAGGTGCCAGGTGGATGAGAAAATCTTTACCGTTCAATGTCAGGTCTACGGTTCGGCTTTGTCTCAGGGTCAGCGCCTCTGAAATGGTTTCGAACCAGGGCGGCAAGTCCCGGGGGTCGTGGCCATCAAGGAGGGTGGCCAGGGGCATGCCGCTGAGACTTGGCATAGGCTCGCAAAACCAGTCTTCAATGTGACGGTTGGTAAACCGTATAACGCCTAATTCATCGGTCACGATGATGCCATCGGGCATGTGCTCGAAGCTGTGGCGAATAAACGCCTGCATTTCTGCCAGCTTCTGGGTGGCAATGCGCACTTTCTCGATCCGGGCCGAAATGTTTTCCCGGGGCCCCTTCTGGCGTTCACTGTCTGCATGGGGCTCCAGCTCCAGCTGGTTCAGATAGCGCTGGATGACCTCCCGACTGAGGTCGTTCGGCAGTGTCAGGCCGAGCAGGTAGCTGGTGCCGCCACGAATCAGCGTTATCCAGCTTTGGTTCTGCTGGTGTTCCCACCGTCCTGGCGTTTCCGTGGGTGGGGCCTGGACAAGGGTCATTTCCTGTACTTCCAACAGGTCATCCTCTGCTGCCAGCAGCCATCCGGGTGGGTGGAACAGCGCACGCAAGTGCATCAGCAGTTGGTGAGGATGCCGGTTCGAAGGTTCAGGGAGGGATAGCCGCGGCGTTCTGGTCATCTCGTCCAGTTGCCGGTTGAGAAAGCGATTGGTCATGGCAAGCCGGAGTGCACTGGCAATGGGCATCGCGGCCATCGGCAGAATCAGGGCGTTGGCTACGGACAGCTGAACCCGGGCCCCAATTAGCAGCAATACATAACCGGCTACCAGTCCTGCGGCAATGGTTGCACATGCCAGCAAGGTGGCAGCAGGGCGCAGGCGAGGAAGAAGCAGAGCTAACAACAACAGCACGAGCAGGTTCAGTGCGGGTGCTACCCAGGGCTCCGCCGGCACGATCAGTATATTCTGCTTACTCGCGGAATAGACATTGGCATGGAATTCCACCCCGGACATTGGTCGGCTCAGACCGGAAAACGGCGTTGGCAGTATGTCGCCAAACCCCGCAGCGGTAGCGCCGACCAGAACGGTTTTGCCGGCAAACTCCTGCGGTGAGGGCGGGTGGCTCAGCACGCTCGCGTAGGAGTAGGTGGGTAAGGTGCCGGCCCCGCCTGCCAGGGGCACCAGCCGATAATCCTCCCGGACGTTGATGTAGTTCGGCAATTGCGCCTGCATCTGATTCGATATTGGCAGGTGAGCGGCGAGTGACAGGGTCGGCCATAATCGGCCGGCAAGGCCGTTGTACAGATAGAGCCCGCGGGCGACGCCATCTGTGTCCAGCTCGATATGGGCATGCCCGATTGCCCCTGCGGCACCTGCCAGGCTGGGTGTGGGGAGTTGTTCACTGATCAGCCGTTCCCGGGTTGGAGCGGTAAGATAGGCTGGTAGAACAACGTTGCCATGGCGGGCCATGGCGCTAGCCAGTTCCTCATCGCCCGGCCCGGCTTCCGGAAACAGGATGTCGAGTACAATGGTTTCTGCGCCCGCTTGCCGCAAGGTGTCGATCAGCGAGGCATGCAGACTTCGGTCCCAGGGCCATCGGCCAACCTGTTCCAGGCTGAACTCGTCAATGGCAATGATGGCCACCGAATCATCCATGGGCGCTGGCCAGGTTGTGATCGCCCTGTCATACATCCAGTCATTGATTCGACTCGGCAGCTCAGTCGCCTGAATCAGTAGCAGGGTGGTGACGAGTAGCAGGCCCAAGGACCACGGTGTTGTTGTTATCGGTAACCAGTCCCTTCGCATCGGCCTTTTTGTCGTAGAAGGTTAGTCGAGATACAGCTCCCTGCCCGGGCCCCAGCGACTGGCAAGAGGGCCGTCAGAAAGCGCTTTGACGCGGACAAAATACCTTCTTCCGGGAATCAGGCGCAAGGCCGCAGTGGTATCGGCGATATCGGCTTCCTTGATGATATTGCGAAACGCCGGCTCTTCAGCCAATTGCAGACGGTAATCCGTGGCGGTGTCGATGTTTTCCCAGAACACCCGAACCTGGCTGTCCAGATAGTTCACGCTGATAATCCGGACTGGCGGCAGAGTGCCGTTAACAACGATCTTGCGCGGTTCGGAGGTGGCAACAGAGCTGCCTCCCGCCTCCGTAACCACGCGCCAGTAATACTGGCCGGGGCTCAGGGGGCGCGACGGAAGCGCCTGGCTTTCCGGCGCCCACTCGCTGGTTGTCACCAACTGCCGGAAGCTGTCATCTTCGGCGATCTCCACCCGGGCAACTTCGTTGGCGCCATTGAGTTGCCAGCGGAATTCCGGCATGTCGTCGTTCACGCTCTCGCCATCAGCCGGTGCGGTGAGGTCCGGCTTTTTTGCCTGAAGGTCTACCTCAAGTTCCGCGGTACCGGGCATTCCGGCAATACCGCGCTGATCAATCGCGGCGAGCTGGATTTCGTAGCGGCCATTGTCAAGTTGGGCGATGTCGAAACGGGTACCAGCCACATCACGACTCTGCACCCAGGTGCCTGATGCCTGGTCAAAAATGTCCAGCCGATAGGCCGGGTAACCGCCTGCCTGCCAGGACAGTTCGGCCGGAAGCTGAGTAAGCACCGATGGCAAGGGATTCATGGTTGGCGCTGGCGGAAGTTGCCGAATATTCAGGGCGCCTCCGTTGGCGGTGGAAACACTCGCGCCATAGCCGGCTGGAATGCGGCGGGTGTTGCCTGGCTGGCCGAAGTCCACCACACCTTCGGTAACCTGCACGCTGCTGCCGTTGGTGGTGGCTTGAATGGCAAATACCGTACCCCGGACCGCGGCGACAGCGGATGGTGTTTCGATTTCGAAGCGGGCTCCGCCCTCAATGACCGGGCGAACACGGGTGTGAACCTCGCCCCGTTGCAGGCGAAGCCGGGTGTCGACCATGCCCGATTTGCCAAACTGGGTCAGGCGATTGAACATGAGGCGGGAGTTCGGGGAGATCCGGAGTTCCGAACCGTCGGCCAGTTCAATGGTTGCCGATCCGGCACCGGAGAGAATTTCGTCGCCAACCCGGACAATCGAATCTTCGGACAGAGGGAGTTTTCGCCCATCCATTCCGGAGATCTGTTGCACGTTGCCGGTGACCGCAATCACCCGGGCCGGTTCGGGCTGACGTTTCAGCCAGTTTACGGGAATGCGCAGGGTATCCCCGGCGCCGAGTTTGGCGTTGCTGGCCAGGCCATTATGCTCCAGCAGTTGTTGCTGTGTGGTCTGCTGGGAAAGCAGCGTCTGGGTTATGCTCGCAACCGTATCACCCTGGCGTAAGGTATAAACCCACTCCGGGGCATTGTCCCGTTGTTGGCTGCCGGATACCGCAGAACCCCGTGCGATTGACAGCTCCGCGACAGTGGTCGCTGGTACCATGAACGCCAGTGCAAGGAAGGCCAGGGTTTTCAGTTGCTTGCTCAGAGCGTCAGGCATTTGCAGTGTCATCGTTCCGAATTTCGTTTGCGTCACCGGGCTTGATGGCTTCGAGCCGATAGCCTCGCTGGTAGATGGTCTTGATGCGAAATCCGTTTTCAGGGTTGAGCCCGAGCCTTCTGCGAAGGCGGCTCATATGCGTATCCACCGTGCGGGTATTGATGTCCCTGGTCAATCCCCACACCCGCTCCAGCAGCATCTCCCGGGTGAGCAGGCGGCCCTGGTTCTGGAACAGGAACAGCGTCAGATCGAAGTCCTTGTCGGTGAGCGTGAGTGGCTCGCCATGCAGGAGGATAATGCGCTGGTTGGTATTGATCTCAAAGGGCCCGTAGACCAGCACTTCCTTTTCACTTTCCGGATTGCTGCGCCGGGCCAGTGCATTGATGCGGGCGACCAGTTCAGCCGCCCGTGCCGGTTTGGCGATATAGTCGTCGGCGCCGGCATCCAGGGCGCGAACGATGTCGGTTTCACTGTCACGCTGGGTCAGGAAAATGGCGGGTACGGGCCAGTTAAGCTGTGCCCGGATGTTCTCCAGTACCTCGATGCCGGTCATGTCCGGAATCTGCCAGTCCAGAATAATCAGATCATAACTGCGGTGCAAAACGGCACCGAGAAACGATTGGCCGGTCGGAAAGCTGTCACAGTGATGTCCTTTCTCTGAAAGGATGGACTGGATGTGCTGCGCCTGTTCGTGTTCGTCTTCCAGCAGAGCAATGCGCATTAAGCCGGGCCCTCGATCGTGTTGCCTGGTTTATATACCGTAGCGCAGAGCCCTTGGTCAGACCCTGCAGTGTCGGGGATTATCCCAAAAAATGAGTTCCCGTTCAGTATCGTTATGTAGAATTCCGTAAGTCCACCGCTGGCCGGCCGTTGTGATCATCAACTGTTTGTCGGCAGCCGGGGAAATTGCTGCAGCCCCAGAACCAGCCTTTTTTGCTTTTGCGCCGCACCAGGGGCGAGAAACAGTGGGGGCAGGGTACCGGTTTCTGGCTGGTTCCGTCCTCGGGTTGATAGTCTTCCAGGGGGCGGGTGCCCTTGCAGGCGGGGTATCGGGTGCACGCAAAAAACGCACCGAACTTGCCCTCCCGTTCAACCATCGGTGCCCGACATTTCGGGCAGTGAATGGCGGTGCCGGACGTCTCTGCATTCGCCAAACCCGCAGCGGGCGCTTGCGCCATGAATCCGCGGATTTCATCTTTGAGGGATTCCAGAAATGCTCTTGGGTCCTCTTCGCCACGGCGAACGCCCTCGAGAGTGGCCTCCCAGACAGCGGTGCGATCCGGCGTACGAATCGATTCCGGTAGCGCCGCGATCAGGGATTTCCCCTTGTCGGTGGCGCGGATGAAGCGTTTTTCCCGGAACAGGTAATCGCGCCGGAACAGCGTATCGATAATGGCTGCACGAGTCGCTTCGGTGCCAAGGCCATCGGTTTCCCGCAGCGTTTTTCTCAGCTCGTTGTCGGCGACAAAACGGGCGATATTGGTCATGGCCGATAGCAGCGTGGCATCGGTGAAGTGTTGTGGCGGCTGGGTTTTGCGCTCGTTAGTCTGGGGGTCAGTGCAAAGGACCGGCTCGTTTTTTTCCAGTCTTGGCAACGGAGCTTTTTCTGGCTCTTGCCCGGGTTCCCGCTTGCGGATTTCCAGCGTTTTCCAGCCTGGCTCGATCACGGCTGTCTCGGTGGCGCGAAAGCGATAGTCCTGAATCGCGACCGTCAGCCGGCCCTCCCGGTGCACGGCGTCAGGTGCAAACTGCATCAGATAGAATCGACTGATCAGATCGTAGATTTTCTGTTCGGCCGAAGACAGCTTGCCGTTTGGTGCGGGCCGCACTGTGGGAATGATTGCGTGGTGGGCATCCACTTTTTTGTCATTCCAGGCGGCAGAGCGGCGTTCTGTCCCGGTTTTCTCGCAGAATCCGGACAAATCCGGGGCGACACGGGCGATGGCACGAATCACCGCCTCCCGTTGGCTGAAATGCTCCTCTGGCAGGTAGCGGCTGTCTGACCTTGGGTAGGTAATCAGTTGATGGCGTTCGTACAGGTTTTGGGCGGTGTCGAGCACGTCTTTCGCGCCCATCCGGTATAGTCGTCCAGCCTCTATCTGGAGTGCAGACAGCGACAGAGGTAACGGCGGCGGTTCCGGGCGATCGCGAAACCGGGCTTCATCAATTCTGCCGGGTCGGCCGCTGATGGCGGAGACAATCTGCTCGGCTACCGACTTGTCCAGCAACCGGTTTTCTTCATCCAGATGATCCTGAAATTCGTCACCGGGTAACCAGCGAGCAATGAACGGTCGCTGGTCGGCCTCCGGCTCGCTGGCCTGGAAGGTGGCTTCGACCCGGTACCAGGGCCTGGGCTGGAAGTGCTCGATGGTGTTGTCTCGATCCACCACCAGGCCCAACACCGGAGTTTGCACCCGACCCACGGAGAAGACGCCCTGTTCGCCCCGGGTTTGATAGCTGAGGGTATAGAATCGGGTGAGATTGATGCCATAGAGCCAGTCGGCCCGCTGTCTCGCCAGCGCAGAATGGGACAGTGGGCGGAACTCCCGGTTGTCTCGGGGGTTCTGTATGGCGCGGGCTACCGCCTTGGGGGTAAGGTCGTTGATCAGTATCCGTTTTACCGGTGCCTTGGTGCCGAGATAGCGCAGGACTTCGTCGACCAGTAGCTGGCCTTCACGGTCGGGATCACCGGCGTGGGTAATGAGATCGGCCTTGCGAACCAGGGCTTCGAGCACTTTGAATTGCAGGCGCACGCTGTCTTTGGGCACCAGTTGCCAGGGTTCGGGGAACATGGGCAGGTCTTCAATGCGCCATTTTTTCCAGGCCGGGTTATAGCGGGCCGGCTCGGCGGGCTCCAGCAGGTGGCCTATACACCAGCTTACCGTGGCAGCATCCGGTCCTTTACCGCAGCGTATCCAGCCCTGGCCTTTCTCGTGGGGGCCGGGAAGTGCTGCGGCAATGGCTCGGGCCAGGCTTGGCTTTTCGGCGATGTACAGGTGCATGGGTAACTGGGGGTTGGTTGCTGGCAGGGGAATGTGTCGCTTTGGCGCTTTTGTGTCAAGGGCTTCGGGGTTCCGAGGCGTACTGTAGTAGACTGTTTACACAGCAGGTCGGGACATTGATGCTTAAAGTCCGGAGTAGGTGTTTTATGAAAGTACAGAAAAGCATAGAGGAAAAGCTGGTCGCGGGCTTTAACGCCAGCGTGATTTCTGTGGAGAACGAAAGCCATATGCATTCGGTGCCACCCAACTCTGAAACCCATTTCAAGGTAACGCTGGTGTCAGCGGATTTTGAAGGGCAGATGAAGGTGCGGCGCCACCAGGCAATTTACAAGGTTCTGGCGGATGAACTGGCGGGGCCGGTGCATGCTCTGGCATTGCATCTGTATACGCCGGAAGAGTGGACGGCCAGTGGTCAGGCGTCTCCGGTTTCGCCCAACTGTATGGGTGGGTCGAAAGGTGATGCAGCAATGGACAAGAAGCTTCAACAAGGAGCTAATGGATGAGCCAGTTTTTCCAGATTCACCCGGAAACACCGCAAAAACGTTTGATCAAACAGGCGGTGGAGATTTTGCGCAAGGGTGGGGTGATTGTGTATCCCACCGATTCAGGTTACGCCCTGGGCTGTCACCTCGGCGACAAACAGGCGGCAGACCGCATCAAGCGGATTCGGCGCCTGGACGACAAGCATAACTTCACCCTGGTGTGTCGTGACCTGTCAGACATCGGGGTTTATGCCAAGGTGGACAATACCCAGTACCGGTTACTGAAGAATTTTACGCCGGGCCCGTACACCTTCATTCTGGACGCGACCAGTGAGGTGCCCCGCCGTTTGTTGCATCCCAAGCGTCGATCCATCGGCATTCGGGTCCCGGACAATGAGATTGTCCGGGAATTGCTGGGTGAACTGGGTGAGCCGATTATGAGCAGCACCCTGATTCTGCCGGGTGAAACCGAGCCGTTGACCGATCCTTACGACATCCGGGAGACCCTCGGGCATGAGCTCGATCTGATTATCGATGGCGGCTTCTGCGGTATGGAAGCCACCACGGTGGTTAACTTTACCGGTGATGTGCCCGAAGTTACGCGGGTGGGCAAGGGCGATCCGGCGCCGTTTCAGGTTTGATATCGCTGATTTGAACCCGGGCTTCAGGCCCGGGTGTTCAGGCTGAAGGCGTAGCGTTGCTGTGCTGTGATACCCGTCTCGGCGGGTGTGGCTGTGCGACGAAGGCTGTCGTAGCGGTGAATGACGTCTTGCAGCCCATTGAACTGCTGGTTCTCACTGAGCAGTGAATCCAGCAGGGAATTGTTCACACCATAGGCCTGATTGAGCTTGAGTGCGTTATCCATGAAATGCAGGGTGGGTTCGGTCACACTCAAACGGCTCAGCGCCTCACCAAATCCCCGGTTGTTGTTGAGATCCTGTTGTATCTTTTCCCGCACCTGGTCAGGAATTTTGCCGTCCAGCTGAATGCTGCCTTGCTCGTTTTTACTCACGCTCAACGCGGTTGCCGGGTGCACGTTGTACTCGGCAAGTTTGTGCCGCAGGGTTTCACGAACGTAGGACAGATCCTGGGCAACCGTCTGCTTGTACTGGGTTAGTGGCAGTTGCCGGGTTTTCTGACTGGCCGGGTTGCGCTCCTGCCACTGTGACGGCGTGAAGCGGTCGTCGGTGCTGCTCTGGGGCTCGCCTGTGGCGGCGCCTTCATTGCTTTTACCGGTGGGTACGTCAGTGCGCGGCGCACGGTTGTCCATGGCTTGCTGAAAGCGCGTGCTGGCCTGTAACAGTGATGTCAGCAATGACATGGTTGTCTCCCCTGAACGGAAAATCTCTGCCGGATATCACGGAATTAGCCCGTGATGCATCAGACTTTGCAGGTTTCGGGCCAACCTGACTTGCCTCCTGGTCCGGAGGCGCCGGGATGAATGTAAAACATTGCAAGGAATGTCATAGAGCGCGCGTCGGGATGATCTGCGTCATAAAAAAATTGATGCATATCTATAAAGTTATGCGCCAATTCGCCGTCATTACTCTTGGATGTCCAGATCATCTTCCGTTGTCGGGGTCACATGAAAAAACAATACTCAATCCGTTTTCTGTTGCTGGCAGCACTGGCAGCGGCTTTCACCGTCATTCTCGTGTTTACGGTTGTTTACAGCGCCCAGTCCCAGCGAGCCCACCTCGAAGAGTACAGCCACAAATATGTGGACGGTCTGGCAAAGTCCTTTTTCGATGGCCTGAACACCATGATGGTGACAGGTACCATTAATAACCGCGATGTTCTGCGGGAGAAGGTGATGGCTCCCGAGGACGTACTGGATGTTCGGGTGATCCGCAGCGATCAGCTGAATGCCATGTACGGTGCAGGGAATGCCGCCGAACAACGCCGTGAGCCACTGGACATGAAAGCGCTGGGTGGTGAGCGGGTTGAACACTATTCCGAGAACGACGCGGGTCGTGTCTATACCCTGATCGAGCCGGTCATTGCCAGCGAAAACTATCAGGGTGTGAACTGCCTCGGCTGTCACCAGGCCCAGGAAGGGGACGTGCTGGGCGCCATTCGGGTCGACTATTCTCTGGCGAAAAGTGACGCGCGCCTGCAGCAGCAGTTGATGGTGAGTGGCGGTATTCAGATTCTGATCTTCGTGGTTATTTTCATACTGACTACCGTGGTATTGGGGCGGCTGGTGTTTTCCCGCTTGCGTCGGTTGCACGACCGCATGGATGAAATTTCCCGTAATTCGGATCTCTCCATTGAACTGGACGTAACCCGAAACGACGAGATCGGCTCGGTCTCCCGCGCTTTCAATCGGATGGTTGCAAAGATTCGCGCCAGCATGCATACCGTGATGGATAACGCAGAGCAGGTTGAAGCGGCGGCCCGTACCATTGCCGGTAAAGCAGAGACCACAGAAAGGGAAGTTCTTGCCCAGAAAGACAACACCGACCAGGTGGCCAGCGCGACCACCGAGATGGCAGCTTCCGCCGTACAGGTTCGCGAGAACGCGGTGACCACTGCACGGAAATCGGCGGATACCACCAAATCTGCAGAAACGGGGGAACACCTCGCACGCAATGCGGTGCAGGGTATTGAATCTCTGAATGCAGAGGTTCAGAACGGTGCGCAGCGTATCGAGCAGCTGGATCAGCGGACAACGGAAATGGCTTCACGGCTGGAGTTGATTTCCGAGATTGCCGACCAGACTAACCTGCTGGCTCTGAACGCGGCGATTGAAGCGGCCAGAGCCGGTGAGCAGGGCCGGGGATTTGCCGTGGTCGCGGACGAGGTCCGGGCGCTTGCCTCGCGCACTCAGGCGTCCACTGAGGAGATTCGCCATACCATTGAGGGGCTGAAGAAAGAGGTGGTGGATTGTGTCGGTACCATGCGCCATGCCTCGGAACTCGCCCAGCACCAGGTGGATTCAATTCTGAAAGTGGAAACCGAGCTGCAAACCATTGCTGCAGCGGTGCGTGAAATCACGGGGCTGAATGAGGAAATGGAAAGTGCGGCTAACGAGCAGAGCGAAGTGTCGGACTCCATTA
Organism: Marinobacter sp. LM1; assembly: GCF_042763285.1. Lineage (NCBI taxonomy): Bacteria > Pseudomonadati > Pseudomonadota > Gammaproteobacteria > Pseudomonadales > Marinobacteraceae > Marinobacter > Marinobacter sp. LM1. Next base: position 2,821,831 of record NZ_CP114373.1, on the reverse strand, counting down.
ATCAGAACGTGATTGAAATCAGCCGCTCTGCCGAGCAGACCTCCAGCGATGCCCAGGAGACCGCGCGAATTGCAGGGGATCTGCTGGCCATGGCGGAAACCCTGCGCAAAACCATCGAGCAGTTCCGCCTGTCCCAGAGCTGAAATGGGCGATATACCGGGGCACTCAGCCCCGGTGATCAGACACAAACGGATTGGTGGCGCGTTCCTGGCCAAACGTAGACATGGGGCCGTGGCCACAGATAAAGCTAACGTCATCCCCGAGCGGGAACAGCTTTTCCCGGATAGAGTGAATCAGGGTGTTGTAATCGCCTTTCGGGAAATCCGTGCGGCCAATGGATCCATTGAACAGCACGTCACCCACCTGGGCCAGCTTTGATTCGCGATGGAAAAATACCACATGGCCAGGGGTGTGGCCCGGCGTGTGCAGCACTTCCAGGGTTTCATTGCCCACGGTGACTGTGTCGCCGTCTTCCAGCCAGCGATTGGGCGTGAACACCTCCGGCGCCGGGAACCCGAACATCTGTGCCTGCATGGCCAGGCCCTGAATCCAGAAGTTGTCGTCCTTGTGTGGGCCTTCAATGGGCAGCCCCGCTGATTTGGCCAGCTCCGCCGTGCCGCCGGCGTGATCTATGTGGGCGTGGGTGAGCAGGATCTTCTCCAGAATCACGCCTTCGTCCTCGGCTGCCGCCAGAATGCGATCCAGGTCCCCGCCAGGGTCGACCACCGCTGCTTTGTGGGTTTCGGTACACCAGAGCAGGGTGCAGTTTTGCTCAAAGGGAGTGACGGGTACGATCTTGTACTTCAGCGACATACTGTTCCAGTTTGTTCAGATTTGATTTTGCGGTAGAGAGCATCCGGGGCAATGTCTGCTTCATTGGGCCAGCAGATGGCTCCGAACTCATCAACCTTTGCTTGAGCAAAGAATGCCGGGTCTTTCAGGGGCTCGAACATCGGGCCAAACAAACGATCGGCAAGGCTGATCTCGCCATGAGTACCATCATCGAAGGTGACGGCCAGTATGTAATCGGCCTTGGCTTCCACATGGGTGACTCTGGGCATGCTGTTCATTCCAATGGCTCTATCTTCTTCAGTGGCTGGTGCAGCTCGGCAAGGCGCCAGTCTGCGATAAGGTCCTGTCGGTGTTCAAAGGCCCATTCGATAACCATCGCTTTGGCTCTTTTGGGCAGTTTGCCCTCAACAATCTCCAGCGTTTCGATCAGAATGATGGCCTCGTGTTCCCCATAATAAGCGTGAAAATGGGGAGGATTATGGTCATCGTAATACATCCGTATCAGAATGCCGAAGAATTCACTGATGGTTGGCATGGGCCCTCCGTGGCTCATAAGGTGTCATATTTTGGTAGACCGATAATAACAATCTGCGGACAGGTGAGCTATTGAAGAACTACCTCCAGAAAATCCTTCAGGGACAGGCCATCAACTACGACGCCTTTGTGAAGAAGCTGCCGGATTCCCAGCGTCGGCGGCATCGGGAGCTGTTCGCAACGGAGAAGGTTGGCGCCAATCGCTGGCAGGTAACCATTCTTGATGAAGCTGCGTTTGCGGAGTTACATCGACAGGCCGCTTCACCCGTTAGCAGAGTAGATGCGGCGAAGAAGGGCGATTCCCACCGCCACGGCACCGATGTGAGTTTTCTGCTGGTATATCATCACGCCCTGACAGGCAACCGGCCGGATTCGGTGGTGATTACCGGAGATTCGGTGGATATCGGTTTTCGGCCAGCGCCCCGGGTGCTGGTGGTGGAGAATGAGCGAAATTTTTATTACTACCGACAGATGCTGGCCTTTGCCGGTGACTGCCTGGGCCAGACAGTTGATCTCACAAACAGCGATGTCGTGCTCGGTGGCGGCAATCGGATTACCGGTACTGCGGATTTGAACTGGCTGACCAGTTACGATGAGGTGCTCTGCGCCTTTGATTACGATGCCGGCGGCCTGCAGATGTTTTCATCGGTGCGATCGGCACTGGGCGACAAGGCCTGCTATCTGCAGCCGGCTGACTGGCAACCTTGGCTGAGCCGTTTCCGCAAAACCCCGGACTCCACCGAAAGGTTTACAAAAGCCCTGTCGCTGGCGGAAGATCTGGAGTTTGTGTCGCTGGCGCAGGCCTTCCGGGCCACCGGCAAATTCATGGAACAGGAGATGATTCTGGATGAGTGATTCACAGGCGAGCGCGAGCACGTTCACCTTCGGCATTCGCCGCCTGGTGCTGGTGGACTCCGCCGGCTTCTGTTACGTGGAAATTCCGGTAGACAACCACGGCCTGATTCTGGGGCCGGGCAACCTGGGTAAATCCAGCTTGCTGAACTCCCTGCGCCTGTTCCTGTTGCCAGAGAATAACTTCAAGAACAGCCGCAAGAAATTTGCCTTCCGCAACGCCAGCGCCGGCAGCTTCTACACCAACGAAGAAAGCTACCAGCATTATTTCCCCAGCCAGTTCAGTTTCCTGATCATGGAAGCAGAGAACCCGGCCGGCACCCACTGCCAGATTCTGTACCGGGACAACGCCAGTCAGCTCAGCTACGGCCGGGCTTTTGTTCCGGTCAGTTATGACCAGTTGCGACCTTTGTTCTGGAACGGCGACGATGAAGATGGCATTGGCCAGGCGGTGCCGGAGCTCTCATTCACCCGCCTGTCTGAGGCACTGAAAAAGCTCTCGAAAGAGACCAGGCTGGTCAACGACCCGGCCAAATTGAAAACCATGCTCTACAGCAGCGAGCTGATGAACGCCGACGCGGTGCGTTATTCCGTGCTGCCCCTGGGCGAATCCGACGAGCGCCGGGTGCAGTCGCTGCGCACCCTGATTCTGCTGCTGTTCGAGATGAAAGCCGACGACCAGGCCATGGCCAATGCGGTGGCCAGCATCATCGAAGCGGACAAGAAGTTTGCCGATGATGCCTTCGATTTCAACATCGACGATTTCCTGAATCGCCATGACCAACTGAAACAGCAGCAAAGCCAGCTCAACCGAATCGAGAAAGAGCGACCAAGGTTTGAGAAGCTGAACCGGGACTACCAGGCCTACCAGAATCTGCTGCGCAGCCAGCACGAGTTCGCCGCCTTCCGGGACGGGGTGACCAACGCCTTGGCTGATATTGCTGCCAAGCGCCGGGTGGCTCTGGAAACCTATAACGAACAGAACGAAACTCTGCGCCACGTGCTGCAAACCCTGAAAAAACTGGAGCAGGATGCCAGCGGTTTGAAGGGCGAGATTCGCTCCGCAGATCGGCGTATCAAGCAGGCCGAACAGAGCCAGAAAGACGGTGAGCTGCTGATCTCGCAGTATGGCGACATGACCCTGCAGGAAATTGCCGAGATCCAGACCGAAGAACTGGAAAGCAAGAAAGGCCACCTTGCTGCCCTGAAAAGCGCCGCCCAGGCGGAGATCCGACTGGAGCAGATTCAGCGCAAGAAGCAGGAGCTGGAGCGCAAGCTGGATACTCTGAAAGACCGGGAAAGCAAACAGCAGTGGCAGCTGCAGAACCAGCTGGACGAAGCCACCGCCGCGCCATTGCGGGCGGTTGATCCCCGGCTGATGATGGCGAGCCCCGGCCAGGATCTGGATGCCGATAGCAAAGCCACCATTGAAGCCTTCGCTCGCTTGTTTGCCCCCAACGATCGCGGCTTTGACTGGTTTGATACTGAGTACCAGAGCCAGCCGGCCCGGCACACCAACTTTGCCGAGCAACGCCATCATATTGAAGGTGAGCTGCACGGCCTGGAGAAAGAACGTTCAGAGCTGGCCGACACCTCCAACCAGGAACATGACCGACCTCAGCTGATTGAGCGCACGGAGAAGGAAATCCGGTCTATCGAGAAAGATCTGGAAACGCTCCAGCGCTATCCGGCTGCGGCCACGACCCTGAAAGACGCCACCGAAGAAAAGCAGGCAGCCGAGGAGCAGTTAGCCAAGCTGGAGGAACAGGCCCGGCTGGAGCAGGAAAAGCAGGACGCGCTACAGCAGAAAGCTGCCAGGGCCAGGGCTGAGAAAGAGCGTATTGAAGACCGGGAGCGGGAACTGGCTGCGCTGAGCAAAAGCGTGGGCACCGTAGAGCATCGTTTCCCGCATCTGAAAGCGGTGCAGGCAGAACAACCGTTAGGCATCGAGCAGGTATCTGCCGCCGCGTTTGATGACCTGCAAACCCAACTGGACGACCTGGAAGAGCGCCGCCGCAATATCCTCGACCACCTGCGCCAGTTTGTGTACCTGGGTATCCACGAAGACAGCGACGGCGAACTGCAGAAAGACAGCCCGACATCGTCTGTTATCCGAAGCACCTTCAAGAGCCTTTCAGACCTGTTCGCCGGCATGGCCGAGCGTTGGAGTGTGCTGGAGCAGCAAGTTGGCATCCATAACGAAACTGTGGCCAGTTATCGTCAGGCCCTGAAATCCAACCACGAACACATTGCACGGTTTGAGGCCCAGCTCAATCGGGAACTGGACGGTGTGCGCATCAACGACCTGGTGGAAATCCGGGTGGACATCCACACCGACCCGAAATTCCGCAACCTGGTGGAAGAAGCCAACAACATCGACCCTTACGGCAACCAGTTGCAGTCCGACGCCTTCTACGACCGCCTGCGGGTGTTCGTGGCCGACTTTTTCGGGGAGCAGGGCGGCAGCAAACGCCTGACCATGGACAAAGTCATCACCGGGATTTCCTACCGCACCCGCAAGGAAAACGCCGCCAACCTGGACAAGAAAGGCCAGTCCACCTCCACCACCGCCCTGATCAACCTGGAACTGGTGTACCGGCTGCTCAAGAGGGTGCTGTACCCGGGCGTGCGGCTGTCCTTCCCCATGGTGCTGGATGAGCTGGCCAGCGTGGATATCAGCCAGATGCCGTCGTTGCTGGAGCGGCTGCGTAAGCAGGGTTTCAACCTGTTCTCCGCGGCCACCCACAGTGCCAGCGCCGAAGTGATCTACCTGATTGGCCGGCACCTGGAAGTGGGGCAGATGCGCACCGCGCGGCCCTACAGCAAGGAACGCACCCTGGTGTTCTGGGGCGGCGCGGAAGGCTTTACCAACGGCGAATCCCTGAGCCACTGGGCAGACCAGACCCAGAACAGCCTGCTGGAGCCTGCGGATGAGTAAACGCTTCAGCACCCTGGACACCACCCGGCTGCTGTTCGAACACCCGAAGATCCTGTTCCGGATGATCGAGCGCATGGACCGCAACGAGGCCCGGTTCATCCGCGAAAGCGATCTGGTGGCTGAAGTGATGGACTACACCCGCAGCCTGGGCAAGGCCGACCGGGAACGGGTGCGGCTGGCGATGAACACCGACAACCTGTTCCGCAGTGGCTTGATCATCGACATTATCAAAGCCGATGGCGAGCGCCGGCTGGTGTTCCAGGATGCCCTGATCAACCTGATGCGGGCCTGCAACGCCTCGCTCTATCAGGAACTGACCGACGCCCGCCTGCGGGGCCACCTGGTGACCCTGCGGGACGTGCGCAACCGCCTGGAAATCAGCAGCTTCAGCGAAGCCGATCCGGATTACACCGAACTTCGGGACGACCTGAACGAGCGTGTCAGCCAACTGATCGGCCTGCTGCGCCAGAACGTGCTGCGCATGCAGACCATCAGCGCCCAGCTGGCGGATCTGTCCGGCGACGCCAGCCGGGCGCCGGAGAAATACCTGGAGTTCCGCCAGAACCTGTTCGAGCAGATCGTCACTCTGTATGAGCGCCACATCAAGCCCACGCTGGTGTTCCTGAACCCGGACACCCGCCTGCCAGATGGCAGCAACCTGTTCGAAACCCTGGAAGCCATGGTGCGGCTGCTGGAGAGCCATGACGACCACAGCCTGGCGGATCAGTTGTTCCGTTCGTCTATCAGCCTGAACGCCCTGTACAAGCCCATCCAGGCCGTCGCCCAGGAGGTGGAACACTTCCTGCGCAAAACTCGCCGGGGCATGGCCCAGTACAACGCCATGGAGCATTTCTACGGCAAGCTGCGTGCGCTCAAAGACGACACCGAAACCCTCAGCCTTCGTCGTAAATGGCTGGAAGGCGGCGACTTTGCCCGCAGCACCGGGTTCCTGGTAGGCCTGCGGGCACAGCAGCGGCCCAAGCACTACGCCTTCGGCCAGTCGTCCAGCTATTACCAGTTGCTGTTCAGTGAACTGGAGCTGCGCCTGAGCGATTTGCGCCGGAAAGCGGACGTGCCAGTGCTGGAGCAAGTAGACGGCAGCGGCCGCGAAAGCCGCATCAACGTTCAGCGCATCAACCAGCTGTACCAGTGGCTGGAAACGCTGGAACTACGGCCCACGGCGGACCTGGTACGGGAGCTTCATGGTCGGCTGGACGGTTTTATTCCGGGCTATCGCTTCCCGGACCTGCTGGCGGCATTGAACCGGCTGGTTAATTCTCCGCCCGAGGGTATGCAGGTGACGACGACCAACCGCTTCCGCACCCTGGAACAGGCGCCGGACAGCGAGCAGTTTGTTTACCGAAAACGCCGCCTAGAAACCACTACGACCCACACCGAACAAGAGCCAGAACATGCCTGATTTCGTAGAAACCCGGGATGCAGAAAACAACCTGAACGAACCACAAGCCAGCAGCTTTGAGCAGATCCTGCCGGCTCACAGTGCTGCTATCTACCGGGAATTCCAGGCTGGCCGCGTGATCGTTCGGGATGTATGGGATGCCAACCGTTCCGAACTGCGGGCCAATCCGTTATACAACCTGCTATACAATCATCTTTCGCATTTCCGCACCTTCTATGAACACCTGGGCAGCGAACTGGTGTTCAACGAAACCGGCGCGTTTTTCTTCCTGAAAGAAAGCAGCGACGATGAAAGCGAAGAGCACGACGAAAATGCCTTCCGGGTGCAGGTGGTATTGCTTTTGATCGGCCGTTACTTTGCCCGAAGCGGGCGGGACCTCGATTATCTGGGGCGACCGGAAGCCGGTTTAAACGAACAGGATCTGGCCAACCTGGGGGCGGATGAGGAGTATCAGGATATCCTTCGGGCCGCCCGTTTCGAGAAAGGCCTGAGTGAAGCGCTGGATTACCTGGAAAAGCGGAACCTGGTGTTCCGCTCCGGCGCGGGCCGCTATTTCCTCAGTTCTGCCGGCAATTATTTTCTGAGCCAGCTGGTGCAGGAGTACGAGCAGAGTTAGTGTCCCGTCTGGCTAATTCCTTAACCTACTGAGCTTCTGAAAAGCCGAAGAGCTAGGCGTGCTGGTGAAGGTTTGGTGGTTCCAAATCTAGCCAGCAGAACGACGTTCTTCGGCTTTTCAGAAGCTCCCGGAGGGCTTGTCTCTGAGGACCCTGAGCCCTGTGTTGCCAGTCCTTGATGTGGAACCACCACATCTGCAGACTGGCGCCTTGGTCAGAGTCCTCAGAGGCAAGCAGTAGATTAAGGAATTAGCCAGACGGGACACTCGCTGCCGCTCAGGCAAACGCCAGGTTGTTCCGGCCGCTGGTTTTCACGGAATACATGGCCTTGTCGGCGGTGGCCAGTAGAAGCTCAGCGGTCTGGCCGTTGTCCGGGTACAAGGCGATTCCCACCGAGGCACCAATGTGTACAGTCTGGCCCTGAATGTGAAACGGCTCATTCAGCACCTGGATCATTTTGCGAGCAATGGGTTGGGCATCGGCATCGTTGGTTAATGGCCCGGTTATGATCACGAACTCATCACCACCCCGGCGTCCCACCACATCTTTGAATTGCGAAGCGTCTTCGACGTTGTGCCGGTAATGTCGCTGAAGGCCGGATTGGCCCGAATAACCTGTAAACCGGTATCGCAGATCACAATGGCTTCGTGGGTGTGATTGAAGACTTGCTGGGCCAGCCGCAGCTCATCGGTAGAGCGGGCAATCTGGGAGGCCTGGTTAACCAGTGCATGCACAATGGGCCTCAGTGAACGCCAAACCACCGTACCGGCCACAGCGGACAACATGAGTATCAGGACAACGCTGATAACAATGTCTTCGATAACTTCGCCGAACACACTGGAACTCCTGGAGTTCATATGGATTTCCCAGTCATACCCTTCCACCGGTCGAATGAACGCCAGTACACGGGTGCCATCTGGAAGCGAAGTCCGGAAAAAATCGAGACCTGGTTTGTAAACGATACCTTCCCGTTCGGCCAGGCAACCATTGGGCGTTGTCAGTTGAAACTGGTGAATGCCCTCGGCCCAGATCAGTCTCCGTGTTCTTTCTACATCCACCAGGCACAGACTGGAGTCCGCATCCACGCGAAAAGCGCTAATCAATGGAGAGAGCTCGAACAGCAGAAGGTCATAGCCAACAATCTGCTCGTCCACGCGTATCGGAGCGATGGCGTGCAGTAACGGCCTCGCTTCGTTATCCACCCCTACCGGGTAGGACTGAATATCAAGCCCGGATGGCATAGGCATGTCAGCAGGTAGTTGATCGTTCAGGGGCCCGGCGCGCACGACTTCGTCACGACTGGCATCAAATCGAATGATTGCGGCAAGGTTATCGATGCTTTTTGCGGCATCTTCAAGTCTGGGGCGAGAAAAGGTTCGCAAGACAGCTAGTGCCAGGTTTCCACTCTTGAATTCGCCCATAACTCGCGCCAGTTCAGAGCGGCTGGCGGTTTGTCGGGCCAGATCCTGATGCTGATCGAAAACCGCCCGAACGCTCTCGGCCTTGGCATCGGCCACCAGGCTCGCAGTGTCTGCGGCCTGGGTATGGATCTGATTGATCAGGGGGGTGGAGACCACCACGGCAATACTGATTCCAGTGAGAACAACTGCAACGATGGCAGTGGTGATAATGCGGCGTTTCTGCTCGAAGATATCCATAGGTGCCGTCGGACGAAAGCGAGGTTATAAGGACATGGTATCCGTTTTTTGCAACGGGTATACCCACCTAGAGTTGTTTTCTGTAACCGATGTTGACATGTGTCAGCCTTCATGTTGGAGATTTTCCATGTAGACTGAGGTTTTTATAGCAGGAGTACTGAATGACAGAGCCCGCACTGTTCCGTTCCCGGCCCAAACGGCGAATATTGTGGCTGGCGCTCTTCGCGTTGGTTGTGGCCGTTCTGGTGTCAGTACGCTTGCAACCGCAACCGGTTGAGGAACGCCTGGTGCGCCTGCATGCACAGAACGTATTCGGTACAGAATCACCGCTGCTGGACGAAGCCTTGCCCCTGCAGGCGCTGCTGCTTGATTACCGGGATGACCGTCTGCTGTTGCTGAAAGCCCAGGCTGCGTTGCAGGTATACCCTGAGTGGGCCAGGTTTGTGATGGACCTGTTTGGTGAAGAACCGGAATTTCAGCAGGCCCTGCGAGCTCATGGCGAGTATCTGATTCCCCCGGTGATGCATTTTTATCAGAACCCGGTTGGGTCGATTGAAATGGTGAACCGGGTGGCAGGCACCGGGCAAGCCCTGACTCCGGAGCAGCGAGCCTGGTACGCCGTCAACTTCGCCAATAAAGAAGGGCAGGATTTCACCGGCCAGTTCGTGGCGGGGGCCGATGGCAATAACATAGAGTGGATCTGGACGGAGCGGATTACGGAGGGTGTTACGCAGTTCTTCACCAGTGGTATCCGGACTCTGGAATCCCGGTACCGTACCGATCAGCCGATTCGCATGGAAGATGTCGGCTGGGCCGCCGTAGATGCGCTGATTATTGGCAGTGCGGTAAAATTCCTGAAAGCCGGTCGGGCAGCGGCCAGTACCGCAAGAGCCTCCAGTGTCACCGCCCGCTCAGCTGCCTATTCTTCCCGATTGGCCCGGGCCGGGCGCATGGCTTCGGTGATGGTTAGCAACGCAAAGTGGCCGGCCATAGCTGCGCTGGCTTACGTGGTTGTCAAACACCCCGCCTTACTGAACGACGTATTTGCCGGCGCTGCCCGGGCATTGGGTGTGCCGGCCTGGATGGTGCAGGTACCAGGATGGTTCCTGGTACTCCTGCCTCTGTTGTTGCTGGTCCGCTGGCTACTGGCCACCGTGGTCTGGCTGTCACCAACGACGTGGCTCCGGGGGCGAAGGCTCAGATAGTGCGCACCAACTGGACGTTCCGGTTTTTCAGAACGGTGGTGGCTTCCTTGAGTTGCTCAGAACTGGAGGCATGCACGGTCAGTACATACTTACCCTCCCGCAGAGCTGACTGCGCTTTGGCAACATAGGGTGTGTGGTCCGGCCGGAGCGTAACGCCTCCAGCCACCAACAGTCCAAGTATCAGGCCGAGCGCCGCAAGAACAGCTGCGGCAACCACGCCATTCTGGGCAATAAACCCCACGCCGATAGCGCTCAGTATGAGGAACACAATAAAGCCTGCGACTGCACCGCCGATACCGAGCCAGAGATGCGAACGCACCAGCGTTTGCCATATGCCCTGATTCTCTGGCTCCAGCTCTTCACCCGGGTGTTGGTCCTGGGGGCTTACAACAATGACTTGCTCGTGATCCAGACTGGTTTCCTGCGACAGCACCCTTGCAACGCCGTTGGCATCGGTTTCTGTCTCGAATATTGCGGCTACTTTATGGGCTTCCTGTTCACCGGTAATACTCACTGAGGGTTTCATGGAAAGACCTCCTGAGTGTTTCGCCGAGGACCAGATCCTCGTCAAAACATAGCGGCTTCATCAGTAACCCTAGTACACCTGAACCTGTATTTCGAATGACCGTATGGCAACAAACCGATCGGGAATCGCCCACCATCCCCCAAATTACCAGGCCAGCCAGATTGTGTGACGGGCGCCTTTACCCGGACGCAGGGCTCTCACAACAACGGGTTCCACCGAAAAGCCAGCGCGCCGCAAGCGTTCGGTAAAGGCCTGTTCCGGACCGGCCGACCAGTAGGCGAGAATGCCGTCGTTGCTCAGGGATTTCTGGGCGGCGGCGATGCCTTCCGGAGAGTAGATCCAGTTGTTTTCTTTACGGGTAAGACCTTCCGGACCGTTATCCACATCCAGCAAGATGGCGTCCCAGTTGCCATCGCCCTGTTGCAAAAGTTCTGCCACATCGCCAATGTGAACGGCGGCCCGGGGATCGTCCAGAGGGTAGCCGGCGGCTGCGCCCAATGGTCCGCGATTCCAGGTTTCTACCTCGGGAACCAGCTCTGCCACCGTCACCTGAGCCTGATCGCCTGTAGCCGAAAGCGCTGCCGCCAGGGTAAAGCCCATACCCAGCCCGCCAATCAGGATCCGTGGCGCGGGCAGATGGCTCAGGCGTTCACAGGCGAGGGTGGCCAGAGCATCCTCCGAACCATGTAAGCGGCTGTTCATCAGTTCACCCGGGGCGCCGGCAATCTTGATGGAAAACTCGTCATTACGTTGCAGCAGTCGCAAGCGGGTGCCGTTGCCGGGGATGGTTGCGGTGCCAATTTCGTTAAAGCGGGCCATGGTTTGTTTCCGGTAGTGTGGGCAGGCGGGCATTCTAACCTGTAGAAACAGGCATCGGCGAAAACCGTATCAATCAGTTGCTGCTAAACTGCAGCAATCATTCCGTCCGGCGCAAAGCCCGTTGAATAGTGTTGACGGAACCGAAACCGTTGGAGGCAGACTTGGAACGAATGCAAAAGGTAGTCCTGGTGACAGGAGGCGCGAAGGGAATTGGCCGAGGCATAGTGCTGCACCTGGCGGCGGCGGGCTGGAAAGTGGCAGTCTGTGATACTGACGAAGCCGTAGGTGAACAGTTGGTTGCCAACGCAGAGGGTGAAGTCGTGTTTCTGGCAGGCGACGTTGCCAGCGAAGCGGATGTTGAGCATATCATTTCCCAAACGGTGCACTGGGGTGGTGGCCTGAATGCCGTTATTAACAACGCTGGCATTGCGGACCCTCATACCGGCCCGATAGAACAACTGGGCCTTGAACAGTGGCAGCGTCGAATGGATGTCAATCTGACCGGGCCGTTTCTGGTGAGCAAACATGCGGTACCGTATCTCCGGAAGGCGAGGGGCGTGATTGTGAATATGGCCTCCACACGGGCCCTGCAATCAGAGCCGGATACTGAAGCCTACGCCGCCACCAAGGGCGGCCTTGTGGCACTGACCCATGCGTTGGCCATTAGCCTGGGACCAGAAATACGGGTGAACTGTATCAGCCCGGGCTGGATAGATACCCGTGACTGGCAGGGAAGCGAGCAGGCTGTCGAGCATCTGTCAGAAGCGGATCACCAGCAGCATCCGGCCGGCCGCGTTGGCAGGCCCGAAGACATCGCTACACTGGTGGCTTACCTGATTTCCTCCGAGGCTGGCTTCGTCACCGGGCAGAATTTTGTGGTGGACGGAGGCATGACGCGCAAGATGATTTACCATGAATGAAAACCTGATTATGGGAGAAATCATGAAACTGATTGGATCTACCACGTCGCCCTACGTACGTCGCATTCGGCTTCTGCTGAACGACGAACCTTACGAGTTCATCAATCTCGACATTTATGGCGAAGGCCGTGATGAGCTTCGGCGCACCAATCCCACCCTGAAAATCCCGGTACTGATTGATGGCGATCAGGAGCTCTATGACTCACGGGTTATCGCCCGTTATCTTGGTCAGAAGCTTGGGCTTGAACCTCTCACCTGGGACCAGGAAAACCAGTTAACGCTGATTGATGGTGCCAACGATTCTGCGGTAACCATGCTGCTTTCTGAGAGGTCCGGAATCGATACCAGCCAGGATGCGATGTTCTATAACCTTCAGCGCGAACGCATCATGACAACGTTGCGAACCCTGGCAGCTATGGTGGAAGCGGGGCAGTTTGAACAGTGGAACTATCCCGCCATCTGTCTCTATTGTCTCGTGGACTGGCTGGATTTCCGTGACCTGGTGGACTTTTCCGAAGTGGATAGCCTGGTGGCATTTCGCGACAGGCACCGAAGTCAGCCCGGGGTAGGGGAAACGGATCCGCGGGCAGCCTGAAAATAGGATGGTACCCCCGGCAGGTTCCACACTAATGTCCCAGTTAGTCTCAGAATGCCCCATATGGTAACTAACCAGCTGTTTTTAAAATAAATTAATTGTGCGATTTGATTTTGATGGTATCGTTGAGTAACAAGTATGCCCATCTAACGACAGGTGTTTTGGGGGGTAGGATGATGGGTAGATTGAAAGTTGGAGCTAGACGATGCCAAAAAAAGTGCCTGAAATGAGCCCCGCTCAAGTTCGCAACCTACGCCATGGGGTGGTGAAAAAGGACAGTAAAACGCGAAAAGCCGGAGAGCCTTGTGTTGCTTATCACAGGGTGGGTGGGGTAGACGGTCTAGTTTTGCAATGTCGTCCGCCAGCGGCTGGACAGGAAATCGGCTCACGCTCTTGGCTTCTGGTCACGACGGTGGGCATACGTCGTCGCGAGATTGGCCTGGGAGGCTATCCCGATGTGAGCCTAGGAGAGGCGCGAGAGCAGGCCCGCCAGAAAAAGGAGGAAATCCGTAATGGCGTAGATCCTGTTGAACAGAATCAAGAGCGAAAGGCCAGAGACCGTGAGCGTCAGCGGAAACAAGTCACCTTCGGAGAGCTCGCGGAGGAATATTACAAGATTAAAGAGGTGACTTTTCGCGGCAAGAACCCGCAGCGGCAGCGAAACCGCTTACGGAAGTCGATTGATCGATGTCTAGGGGAGATTGGTGATACCCAAATCGGCGACCTCACCGTTGAGGACGTAGTACGAGTTCTGAATCCACTATGGACCACCCAAACACCAACGGCCACCAGAATTCGTCAGACTATTGCCCAAGTCTGGAAGCTGGCGGCATCTCGCAACTTGGTTTCCGGGAAGAATCCTGCAGATTGGGACGACAATTTGGATGGCTGGCTGCCACCGGCAAAGCGCATCCATCACACTAAGCATAAACCTGCGATGCGGCATCATGACTTGCCTGAGTTTATGAAATTCTTGCTGAAGCGAGACACGACACCCGCCCGCGCACTGGAGTTTCAAATACTGACTATCGCCAGACCGACAGAGGTTCAGTTTGCTGAATGGCCGGAAATCAATCTTGACGAGGGCACTTGGACAATCCCAGGCTCGAAAATGAAGAACAGAAATCCGAATGAGCTCCACGTGGTGCCTTTGGTGCCGCGGGCAATAGAAATCCTACGGAGTATGCCTCAGTCGGGCCGTTACGTATTTCCGGGTTATCAAGGAAAAGAGCAGATTAGCGAGAACGCGTTGAACAACACGGTGAAGGCAATTCATCAAGAGTCTCTGAAGTCTGGCGGCAAAGGATTTATGGACCCTCGGTATAACAAGATCGCGTGCGCCCACGGAATGAGAAGCTGCTTCAAAAATTTTGCTGCAGCTAGGACAGATTTTGATGATGTGGTCTCCGAGCTCAGTTTGGCGCACCTGGACAGCGATGAGACCCGCGCAGCTTATCTGAGCGAGCAGATCTTGGATCGTCGCCTGCAACTGCTCAACGCCTACTCCAGGTACGCATACACAGGCAAATTGCCACGGAAACGCCAGCGCAAGGATTATTAACCAACAATTCGGAGTTTCTGCACTTTTCTGGCAATTACACGCGCCAACCGGTCCTTGTTTCCGATTAACTTATTGAGTACCAATTAATCGGAATGAGGTACATAACGTGTTCTACAGCATCAAAGAAGTCAGCGAGCGTTACGGAGTTGCTCCCAAGTCCATTTGGCGTTGGATTCGCGAAGGACGTTTTCCGAAACCGCTCAAACTTTCACCTAAAACTGCTCGTTGGCGCGAAGCCGACCTGCAAGCTTATGAGGAGGGTCTCAAAAAGTAGCGGTCTGAAAATCTCGATCGGCCATAATTGAGCTAATGGCGGGTTCTGTTCGTTTCGAACCCGCCACAGAGTACCGCTCTGTTCATCGCATCATGATTTTTCTTGCCTCCGGTAGCCCTGCTTTTCCGGAAAAGCGGGTGTGTAGGCGGGAAGCAAGCACGTTGTTTCTTCTCCCTATCAGCTCGACGCTGTAGTGCCCTTTTCTCTCGCTCAATCTCGTCCTGACGTAATTGCTGCTTGAGTTGGCGTAATACTGCTTTGGCGTTTGATGCGTTGCGAAGCTGGCGGGCCAAATTCCTGCATGCCTCCACGTTGCCTGCTCGGGCACCCCGGGCGAGCACCAGAAGGTGAGGGAGGTTCTTGGGTTCCAATATGCCGGTTTTCATGTGTTCGTTCCTCAGGTTTTATTGTTGGTTGACCTTCAGCAGTATTGATTTATCGACGCTTCAAAGCATAGTGGAGGATGATGGCCATAAACCTTTGGAAATGTGATCAAATGTGGCAGCGTCTGAATTTCAGGGCTTTGTCGCCACTGTATAGAGGAGCATATGAAGAGCAGAGTCAGGGTTACACTTCCGCCACTCGACGTGTTCTTTCTTCCGCACGTGTCTGATTTTCTACGAATCGCGCTCGGCGACTCAGGTTCGTTTCCCCGGTTGATAAAGACAATGGCGAATGCTGCCGGGGTTGAGGCACCGCATCTGAACACGCTAAAAAAAGCTGAGCAGAAGCCAGTAACACTCAGCACCGCGATGAAAATTAAACGCGTCTGGCACGCAAGTATTCCCGACAAGCAATTCCGGGAATCGATCGAAGCTGCAGTGGAGCCCTGGAATGGCCTCCAATTGAAGAACAATGGCTCCTCGTGGGTAGCTGCACTGGCGGGTGCTGACAAGTCGAAAATTGGCTCCGCCCTCAACGGATCCAGAGTTGCCAGTTTCCTTGAGAAGCGGATGGTCCAAGAGAAGACTTTTCTCGACTGGGTCAAACAGGAGACCAGCCGACAGCCGAATAAACAGCATGACCCCGCCGTCTGGATTCGACGGGGTCAAGACTTCTTGAGGGAGTACACCCTGGTGGATCCGGCACTCATCTCCTTGATCGCCGAGATTGACCACACAGCCACAAATCCCGAAAGCGCAGAGTGGCGCAAGGGAAAGAGCATTCTGCACTTGGTTAACCACCAACTGCGAATTGATTTCTACTACACGTTGCTCTGTGAGTTGACTTTGGATGTGGCCGATCATCTTGTTGTGCATGGGGCGTATGAAGCGCACAAACAACAGTTGGTCGATCAGGGATTCGTGGGAGATATTGCTCCCCAAACATCGGCTCAGGAAGCCCCGTCTGAAAAGGACAGACCCTTAATTCGGCTATTTGAGGTTTGGAAATATCGATTGTCTGAGCTTAATGGTTGTGACTTCAGCTATAGACGAATGGCCAGCTACTTGCCTTTGCCCAGAGACTGCTCAGAGGAAGAGTTTGCTTCTCGTGCATTTGAAACCCCTGCGGATCATAAGTACGGAAAGCTGAAGCGCTGGCGCAAAGGCACAATTCCCGATTTATCCGATTTCGAAACATTCATTGCCAGGCTCTGTGCTGGCCACGACTCAGACCATTATCTGGCGTGGATGAAAGCTCAGGTTGCGCTGGCATGGGGGCGATTGATCGATGAGGAAGAAGAGGCCCTTGCCTCAATTGCCACTACGCATCCAGATCTTCAATGTTTCAATGCCATCGGGTCCTACAGCGCATACTGGAACCATTATCAGAAACAGGCCGCCGACATTTCAGCGGCCTGATCTTGCATCGCTATTTACCCTTGGAGGGGGCGTTCCCTCGGCCTCCTCCGGATGGCCGGCCGGTTGTGCTTGGCCAGTTGCCACCCGGATGACCGTTGGAGGGGCGAGCGCTACCTTTACCTTTTGACATAGGAATCTACTCCAGTTCTTGAGTGCGTTTTGAGGGTTTTCTTCGTCGGGTACTACTGTTTGGTCAGATGCCAGCCTGTTTGGTAGGGGCATTCATAGATCCGCAAATGAATGTGGTTGTCGCGACCAATGATCTTCGCCCGGGCCTCCGCTCCCGCCTTAGTTGAATACAGCTCCTTGGTTTCTCCGTCGCTATCGGTGCAGAACTCGCAGGGTTTACTGGGTGTGTCTCGCTCCTTGGGGGTTAAATGCCAATGTTGGCATTGAGGACACCGGTAATATGTGAAATCTTGACCGTAGAACAGGCTCGCATGGTCCGAAGCGCTCCAAGCCTCATACTCACAGTCGTAGGCTGCCAGTGGTTTGCCTGTTCGTTTGCTGACGCAACTGTCGAATGTGTGTCTCATCGGGTACTCCAGTTCAGATTGTGGATTTGCGTTTTCCAGGCAATGAGCTCTCTCATCACCTAACGCGATCATCGGAAATCTGAACCAGTGCCGGGAGGGGGCTCGGCCTGTGAAATTTTTCAAAGAACCCCCACCCGAACAATCGGAGGATCGTTTATCGACGATTTCGTGACCTCGTTTTCGTGACTCGTGAAACCACTCGCCGCCCCCCGCGTGAGGGGTCTTGGACCAGACCCAAGTGACCGAACCAATGCCGTTCTTTCCCCAGCGCCTTTATCATGAGCCGCATGGCACGGGTGTAATCAGCCATTGTTGTCGGTTTCAGGCCTTCGTTGTCGAACCAGGCCTCCCTCACGTATTTCATGTGCTTCAGCTTGATCTGATTGCAGTATCGGACCTCTGGAAACTGGATCTCAATAGCGTTTGCCATCGCCTGAATCCGCTGGATCGTCCGATCTTTAGTCGAATCAGAGGCACCCTCTTTCCATTTGATGTGCTTTGTAATGTCCCGAATATTCATCAGTAGCCCCCGATGTAAGAAGAGGCTACCTGAGGACGCCCATGCCCCAGCAGATGAGCCACCTTTTCACGGGCGATGCGATCCAGTACCCGATCCCCGACAGGCCCGCGGAGCGGGCTGGGCCCACGCACGATTTCTTCGTAAACGTCCTGCGCGAATCCACTGCGAAGTTCCCGGATGGAAGGGATCCCGCATCGCTTGAGGATTCTCCTGCAGCGCGCCAGATCCCGTCGGTAAAAGCTGATGACGTTGTCTGTTTTCGACAAAATGCATTTGGAGCCTGCCGGCCGGACGGAGATAGCGAATTCGAGCGCCTCACGCTGAAATTCACCGGCCAAAATGGTCCTGCTCTTGCAACGCCGGCCTCCTTTCGTTCCCTCCAGAATAGCGGCGGACCCTGTTGCAGTTACCTCTCGCATCATGCGGTCCAGGTCCTGCAGAATGGCCTCATTCGCTCTCATGCCCCAGGCACGCGCTAGCAGAACCACGGCAGCTCCGCGCTCATTGCCGGACGCGATCATAAGATCTGCTGCCGTCTTTGTATCCGCGATATCAGCCTGAATCTGGGTTTTGCGGACATTTGATCTGGCCACGCCCAGCGCTTTGCGAGCGGACAAGTACAGCTTCTCATCTCGACGCATCGCGTACAGACAGGTGTTCACTGTCGAGATAAGATTATGTGCATATGACACTGAAATCGTCGTGTCACGCTTGCCATCGGCCCACTCGTAGGCATCGTACAGGCGGTGACGCAGGTAGCTGCCATAAGCCTCCACCAGCTGCAGATCGATATACCGAGCATCCCGGATACCATGCCGCCGGCAGAATTCGACGAAGAGCCGGATGCGAATGCCGTGAGTTCGGCGCGTCGCGAAATGGTCGTGCTGGCCGAAGAGCGCGTCCAGTGCCCTCTTAATGGCGTACAAAAGCTGTTTACCGTAGCCAAAATTGCGCTTCTGGCTGCGCGGCGTCTTACGTTTCCGTTTCATTGCAAAATTACCTGTTCTTGATGGTTTGAGATTAGTTGCAGCTGTTGCGAGGCAAACCCTGCGGCTGTCGGGGCAGAGCCTGGTCCCCTCGCTGACACTCCACCCCGTCGCCGCAGTCAGATACAAAACCATGGGGAAATCTCCTCTGGTCGTTGGGAGTGTCGTTCGTGCCGCTGCAGGCACCGTGTTTGTCCATTGCGAACCGTGGCTAACGAATCAGCGAATGCTGTTCGTTGGGGTAGCGGAGCCGTCACGGGGTCAGCGTGACGATGCAAAAGATGGGTGCCTGATACGGATCAGGCTTGGGGGCGAACAGGTCGAATCAAGCATGCCGGTGGTGACGCACCGGGGGAATGATTCCGCTCGAATCTGGTTTTAGTCAGGGTTTTCGACGAGTTCTAGTCCGAGGATCGGCTTGGAAGCATTGGAAATACTGGGGTTCCCAGTTCCAGGTCAATGCATCTCTCTAACGTTCGGTGATCGCTCGTAGAGATGAGGGATGCCCAAAAGGGCGATTGGGTTGGCGGAAATGAATTCCGCCCGGCTGCTGTGAGCAGTTTGGATCGGGCTTTGCCCTGAAGGAGACCGCCCAAGAATTGACGGTCATTCGCGTACTGTTTGAGATTTAACGAAGGCCAGCTACCTCGCCGAGTGCTCTCACTCGGATTGAATTTCCATTATCAGAACCGAGAATGGGCTTGTCTACTCGCGTAAACGCAGAATTAGTGCAATAAGACCAATATGATGCCTGTTACCATGCGGCATTATGTGGGGCGCGAATACAGTCCGGGATTGTTTACTGGCCTCCCAGTAGACTCCAAGTGTACTTAGGAGCGACAACCTGGGAAGAGCAAAAAGGGAACCCGTCCCGAAAGTCCATTACAGATACATTTGGAGGACACTACGGGGCACCTTGGAGTAGTTTGAGCATCACCGGTGCACATCTTTTGCCGAGAAATCGTTCAGGCAGGATTTCTAAGTCCAAACTCCGTGTTCGAGCCGGCCGATGATATCGAGCAGCTGTTGCGCTCGCTCGGAGGTATCGATGTAGTTGATGGGCACCTCGTTACCGATTGCTGGAAGAGGTTTTGATAGCCATTTTTCCGCCATCTCCTGATCGCCTTCAAAAAGCTCGGTAGCGTTGGAAATGACTTGAGCCCGAAGCCATTCAAGGTCCGCTTTTAGATTGGCCATGTGAACCCTCATCCTTCAGCCAGCCCGTTAATCTATCGATTCTATGCTGGTGGTAGGGGATAGTGAACCCTTGGAAATTTCCAACGAAGCAAGCAGTATTGATGGCGGGTCAAATTCGCAGGCTAACTACTGGAGTCCGGAAGTTGGCTCAACATCCGATGGATGGTTCTAAGTTTTGGGAGAGGAAATGATTGATTTGTTGGAATCCTGGATTGATGAGATCAATGAGGCCCACAAAAGCGACCGCCACCCCTGTTCAGTTTTGCAGCATCAGTTTGGAAGCTATTATCGCCCAGAGCTGCTCCGCTCATCCTATTTCGTGGTCGTGAACGCTCTCCCCATGCCAAAGATGCCGGAGCTCAGAGAAGCAGGGTTGGGTGACTTTATAGATAACGAGGACCACTTCGGTGGTATCACCTACAAAGATACTTACTACCTTTTGCCAGAGGCAGCCAAAGATGTTGGTATCCACTTTCACGAACTTGTGCACGTAATCCAATGGCGAACGCTCGGCGCGCGAAACTTTATACAGCGCTATATGGAAGAAATACGAAGATTTGGGTACAGCGAAAAGGCACCGCTTGAGGGGATGGCGTATCGTCTGCAGAAAAGGTTCGAAGAGGGAGTCTTGCCCTTCGACGTGGAGAAAAAAGTAGTCGCGACCCTCTGACGAAAAGCGAGGGTTTCAGAATAATAAACAGAAGGATCTGAAACGTTATGCCTTTCCTTTCCCTCCTTGATGACCGAGCCAAACCCAAAGGATCGCGAGACCCGCTTGGCTTCGAGCTGGTATGGACCCATTTCGGCCGAAAGGTGGTTGGTAATCTTACAACCATCACCAGCTCCGTTGAGAACTTCACCGTTGCGCTGCTTGGCTTTTATTGGGTACACCAGATCCATGGGAATGCCGACAAAGACAGTCGCGAGCGGTTAATCAGGGAGACGTTCCTTCGCTACGAGCAGCTTGCCGCCTACCTCCGCTACCAGTCCGGTAGCAAAGAAATCATGGGCATCACCCGCGTTCACAAACATATGACTGATCAGGCGGAGTCACTAGCTATTAGCTTGAAAGCGCAGATTCTGAGCAATCAGGCAAGTTATGGACTGTGGGGCCTGTACAGCTCGGCCCTGAAAGATTCCGGGCTTGTAGAGGGGAGCGATCGGAAGCTTACAGCGGAAGGGATGGACCTCGCTGCAACAATCGCACAGGGTCTGAACGCCAACGAATTCATTCAGCTGTTCAGGGTCGACGGTCAGCTTTCCAGACATGAATGTGAACGCTTGGCCCCCCAATTTTGGCATGCAATTCGTAAGGAGACTGTCCGACAAAATCTCACTCATATACTGCTTCGTGGTCGCCACAATCAGTCAGCCTCGGTACAAGAAGGTCTTTTCGCGGCGACCGAGAAGCTCGTGAGAGCGGGTAAGCTAACCGGTAAGTTTTCCCAGAATTTGAATCAGGTTCAAAGCGTCGGGTCGCCCGAATTGCAGAAGTGTCTGGAGGAAATCCAGCGAGTAGAGCGTGTGCTGGTCGCCGCTAACAACGTTTTCTATTACCTGCTCACACAGGATCATCGACCGGTTTCTTCAGTTGTGGAACAGATTGAAAGCCAAGCTTATGACTATGAACACCTGCCAGAGACTTTGCCCCAAGGGATGACTCGCAGGAGCTCGCTTTGCGAGATCAATGACAATCTGAGAGCTCGCAACCATTGGGGAGCAGTGAGTGCCGTCATCAAGTTAAATGCGGAGGTGATGAAAGCGAGGGGTGGTGCTCCCTGGGTAACCTATGACGGCGACATTCTGAACGTCAAAGTGAAGTCAGAAACGGCTGTTCTTCGGTCCAGGGAAGCTCTCCTGGATGACTGGGACTACGACTACTTCCTGGGCTCCTATTTTCGCATTGCCAAAGCGAATCTGGAGGAGCGTAATGGATAATGCGCAGATATCCCAATACCTTGAAGAACGTCTGGGAGGGCGCCCGGTTAAGGCCGCTGTCTTTACCACCTACACCTTCGATCCCGCATTTTTTGAGCTGGAAGTTGTTCCTCTTTTATTGCCAGAAAACAGCTCGTTCTCGATCGATGAACGGGTGAAACAGTTCCAGGTACGAGAATCCCTCAGGGAAGCCGAACTGCCGATTGATGTCTTTTACGATCAGAACATATTTCGTATTCAGGGCGAAAGCTCCCCTGGAATGGAATACGGCTGCCACGGTGTTTCAGAAGGAAATCGCGCTTTCCACCCGAAGCTATCGTTCCTGCTTGTAGGTAACGGCGCTGGGGAAAGTGACTCCTTACTGATATCCGCCGGTTCCAATAACCTCACTAAGGCTGGTTGGTGGGATAACATTGAATGTCAGCACTGGGAGGAAATTGGCCAACAGAATGGCGATGGAGAGTTTCTGCAGGTACTGAAACAGGACCTTGAATACCTGAAAGGTAAGCAGATAGTCCAGTCGGGCAATGGTGCTGTTTCTGAAATTCAGAGATTTCTGGCTAACTGCGTAGCGGATCCTGAAGCACCACCAGTCCACTACTTCGGATTATCCAGTACAACACGGTTTCTGGATTTTCTATCGGCAGAGACCAGCCAGCTTAAAAAGCCCGTTGAACTGGAGATTATCTCGCCATTTTTTGCCGACGACTCCAGGAATAATCTGCATGAGGCATTTCAGGATTTGGGCGTAAGTAATGTGCGCCTATTGTTGCCGCGTGATGATAAGCAAGAGGCTCTTTGCAACATCGATTATCTGGCCCATATTGATAGGTTGGAGAACGTCTCCTGGTCCGATTGGGTTAAAACAACATCAGACCCATTGGGAGTAGGAAAAGAGCCTCATAGGGAACTGCACGCCAAGATTTTCAATTTCATTGGCGCTGATCGGGCTTTCACCTTTGTTGGGTCAGTGAATTTCACGTACAAAGCGCTCAATGAGAATGTCGAAGCCGGTTTTCTGGTAGCTACAGATCCAGAGTCGCTGTTGGAGACGATCTCCGACGATTTGCCGGAGGTTAGCCAACGATCATTCGAACCAGCACCGGGCGAGATTGACGGCGAAGAGCAGGGCATCATGCCGCAGATCTCCCTCACGTTTGATTGGCTGACCAAAACCCTGAGCGGGAGAGTGGGCTCTGAAAGCCCGATCGAAATTGATTTAATCGGCCCTGACGGGGTAGATAGCACGGCAGTGAAGGGCTGGCCTCTCGGCAACTGTTTGAGCAACTACACTGGCGACACGGAAGCTCTGGAGAAGGCGCTAGCCAACGGCTCCCTGATCCTCGTTTCTGGACGAGTTTGTGATTCCGGTGAACTAATCGCCCCGCACCGTGTTTTGCTTCAGCAAACGCACTGGTCGCACAAACCACAGCCCGAGCTCGCCACACTATCTCCTCAACAGATACTGGCGATTTATGCCGGAATGTCTCCGGAACGACGCCAGCTGCTGCTGACAGACGCACGGGTTAAACGGCTTTTCGAACTGGGCGAGCGAGGAGAAACCAGCCTGATCGAAGAGGCGCCTCTGGAGAACGAGTTCTTTTCCGAATATGCCGAACTGTTCCACGCATTTCGCATGCTGAGGCGTGACCTCAGCAACGAGCAATCCACACCGAAGAAGCAGGATTACTACCTCACCGGCACCGGCGTGGATAGCCTACCAACATTAGTAGGCCGGGCTGCAGCTGCACTCGAACCCGCGCAGGAGAGTGATCAGCAGCTCCATCCCGTCAGTGCGTATCTGTTATTACTCAGTGCCAAGGAAGTCTATCGATCAGCCGAATTTGCAGGTCGCCCCTATGTCACAGAGCAGTTGGAATTTATCGAAACGCTTCTTCAACAGATACGCGAGAGCAAATTGATCAAGCTTTCCAGTGAGCGTGAGGCTGATCGAGACCGGTTCTTTGATTGGTTTGAGGCTCAATTTCTGCAGCAGTACCGGATCGAAAGAGCGGAGGGTAGCGCATGAAACCTTACCCTATTCTCGACCTGGACTCTGCACGCCATATTCTTGATTTCAGTGGTGGTAGGGATGAGCTCAAATCGCTCGGCGAGGTCCAGCTCCGTGGCGCGGTTGCTCTCTACAACATGATCAACACCGAGAATATCGGGTTAGGTTATCTCGCCGATGAAGTCGGAATGGGAAAAACCTACATAGCGCTCGGAGTTGTTGCGCTGATGCGGTATTTCAACCCGGCCCTGCGGGTTCTCTATATCTGCCCGAGTGCCAATGTTCAGGACAAATGGCTGCGGGAACATGCCAGCTTTATCGACAGGAATGTCTGTACTGCTAGCTACCGAGTGCGTACTCCGGAGGGCAAGCCGGCTGCCCCTGTGGCCAAATGCGATAGCCTGGAAGACCTCATCCGCACATCAGCCTCCGGCTTCTATGCCGACTTTTTCGTTCGCAATGGGAGTTTCAGCTTTGGCTTAAAAAAGGCTGCCGATGAATACGACGGGGAAGCAATCAGAAGCTGGAACGAGCAGCGCAAGAAACTGCAGAAAATGTTACCGGCGTTTTCGGTTCCGAGTGGCGATCCCACTCATCGTGGAGTAAAAGACGAGTTCGCCCGGGCACTGAATTACGTGCTGCCCACCTTTGACCTGGTGGTTATCGACGAGAGCCACAATTTCAAACACAACTTCGAGAGCAGCGACCGAAACCGCGTACTTTCTCAGGTCTTGGGTTTCTATCAAAACCAAAACGCTGAGGACAGACCTTTTCAGCGTCGCGTACGCAATGCCTTGCTGCTCTCCGCCACGCCTTACGACCGCAACCTGGAACAGCTACGAAACCAACTTGCTCTGGTAGGGAAGGACGGCCTACTCAGGAACGCCCAGTCTGTAACGGACAAAGCAGAGATTGCCCGGTTTATGGTGCGCCGCCTCAACCGGTTGAAAATCGGCGACCGGGAATACACCCGCAATATGTACCGTGCGGAGTGGCGCGATGGGCAAAAGGCAGCGATTGAACTGGAAACGGATGAACAGAAGCTGGTCACCGCCCTGGTTCAGAAGAAGGTTGGTGATGCACTTGGTCACAAACATGGCTCGCCGTCATTTCAAATGGGCATGCTCGCATCCTTCGAGAGTTATGGTGAAACCACTCGCTCCCCCCGGGTGGAGTTCGACAGCGAAGACCCCGATGACAGGGGACGCGATGCGCAGGACCGGAACGTGGTTGGCGCTATTGTCGACAGCTATGTCAATGCAAACCTCGGGCGGTCACTGCCACACCCTAAAATGGACACCGTTGCAAAGCAGTTGGCCAATGCGGTTTTCCAGGAGAATCGCAAACAGCTTGTATTCGTGCGTCGGGTGAAAAGCGTCAAAGAGCTCAAACAAAAACTCGATGAGTGCTATGACGATTGGCTGATCAATTATCTGAACTTCCGCCTGCAAGATCGCCCGAAAGCCCTGAGCTCTATGCAAGGCGTGATCGGCGAATACCGTGAAATCAGCCGTTTCAGGGACGAGCGCATAGACGAAGGCCTCGCTGAGGAGGGCAGCACTGGGGAGGCCGAACTCCGGCAGCCCCCCAAGAACGACAACCTCTTCAACTGGTTCTTCCGGGGCGATGCGCCAAAGCCTCAAAAACAGAAGAACTGGGGGGATCTTTTAACGCCGGATCAGGTGAGGCAAAGCCTTTCCCAACCCACGCGCCTCGCCAGCCCTCTGTTAGAGGTGAATTGGGCACAGCTCATCTGCTTTTTCAGCGGCGTGGATCCACGCCAAGTTATCGAGCAATGCTTGGCCGCTGCAACCGAAACGTCCCTTGCCGATCTTGGAAAGGTTCAGGCGCAGGAGTACCTCCGGAAATTCAGGCTGTCGCAACTGTTTTTCCTTGATGCCTGGGTCAACCGCCTCGGACACAGCGCATTTGCACCACTTCGAGAGCATCTTCGAGCTTCCGTCAGTCATCAGAAATCTCAGAAAGATGGTGCTCCACTAGACCCTCAGGATGTTCGAGAGCAACTCGGCATACCAACACTGTTCTCTGAGCTAGAAGCCAGCGATGCGCTGAGGGGGCAAATTCTGCCAAGTTTAGGAAGGCTGCTTCGTAAGCTGACTGAAACGGCAGAATGCAATAACCCTGAGGACATTCAAGCGCTTCTGAGGACCGTCGATATACACGCGGCACTTGTATCGACGGTGCTACGCACGGGCCACGGCATGATTGATCTGTACGTGTCACGTCTGAGGCAGGGAGAGGGAGATCTCAGTAGCAGCGTCCTCACTGGCTGGGTTAAAGACTTCGTCACGGAGCTGACTCGACAGTCCCAGGTTCCAGGGTTTTCCACCTATCGTGAACTAAAGGGGCTGGCGGATGAGCTGCCGGCGATTCTGAAAGCCAACCTTCCAGGCATTTTTGACCTGGGTACCAATGAATATCGCCGCTATCTGAGTAACCAGCTAAACCCAATCGCTCCGATCATTGGTGCCACGGGCGAGACCAATGCGCCGGGACAGCGCTCAGCCCAGGCCCGCAAGTTTCGTATGCCGGGGTATCCATTGGTTCTGGTGAGCACGAACGTGTTTCAGGAAGGGGAAGACTTGCACCTGTTCTGTGACAGCGTTGTTCACTACGGCGTATCAGGCTCGCCAGTGAGCATCGAGCAGAAGAACGGCCGGGTTGATCGGGTTGGCTCACTGGCACAGCGTCGACTCACTCGTGAAGGCTTCATTGATCCGGAAGAGGATGACTTAATACAGGTCAGTTTCCCTCATGTGAAGGAGAGCATTGAGCGGGTTCAGATTCGTCGGCTCTCGGAAAATATCAATCGTTACATGGCATCGCTCCATGAGATCGGAAACACGGTCGCTTCAGACAGGGAGGAGATTGCCGAATCTGAAATCGCTGATCGCACCCGAATAGAGCCCCAGATAAGAGATTTCCTGGAAAGTCCTTTTGATCCGACAGATCCAAGATCTGATATGGGACACCTAAGTTTTCTCAAACAGCAGATCAGGGAGACTCAAGAGCAAGTGCAGGCGAACGTCGATCAGGCGAAGCAACTGATTGCCTCAGCGCTCGGTGTAGGTGAGCGCGGTCGCTGGCCACTGAGCGTTAACCTGAAGGTCAGCGATCTAGTCGGACAGGTATCGGATATGGCGGAAGTCCGGCTGACGACAGCCAGGGCATCTGGAGAAATCCTTGCCCGAGTCGTGGTTGATCACCAGGACGGTCGTGGAAAGCAAGTCCAGATAGCATCCCATGGTGAATTGGCTTCCTTGATGCACCAACAGTCCTGGAGCACGCTCCATAGAACCTTTGCCTACCAAACTGCCAGGAATGTTTGGCGATTGGCCTACGATGCCGAAATGCTGGTGGGGGATGAGATTGTAACGGTCGAGAGGGATATGACGGCGCTCCTTGATCGGTTTCATGAAAGGCACGACCCGAAGCAATACCGACCGCCAGGCTCTGTGGTTTCTCAACATCTCGAACGACTTCGGCAAGACCAAGAAGTTCAAGTCGGTCAACAGGCTCTGAAGGTGGATGTGGTCGATTCCGGGAAAACGGTCGGACTCCGGTTTTGGTTCAAAGAGGGCGAATTGCAGCGCTCCCAGACCGTCCTCCTATCGGAGTGCGACGGGCAGTGTATTTTCATAAGCTCCGCAGTGCCTTCGGACGTTGTGAGGATACTGGCTGTTGAGAAAGTTGTAGAGCTTACATGGGAGCGAAATCGCTCTACCGACGTGGTCGAGTTCATGCTGAATGACCACCAGGAGATTGTCGGCCGCTGCGTGCATCCGGTTGATAGCCTGCATTGGCGGGAATTCGTCTACTGTGCTCATGTGCTGGCGGTGGAGAGTGACCGGCTGGAATACCTGGTCTGCGAGGAGGATCAGTTTTGATGCTCCTCTCTGAAACGCAGACACAGAACCAATTGGGACTCTCGTCTCCTTTGGAGAGCTAGATGAGATGAATAGCTGGATGATTTGAGGCTTATTGCAGAAGCTAACATGCACATCGATAGTTAACCACAAGACTGACAAGTTCACACCAGTCTTACGTCGCGTAAGGGGCGCAACGATTACTGACGGGAGCCCTTGGAAATTTCCAATGAATCGAGCAGCATTGATGATTGATCAAATTTACAGGCTAACTATTTGGTAAACATCCCCAGTTGAGTGGCAGGCCACGCGTGGAACGAGTTATGCCGGAGGGGTAGCCCACAACTCCTCCAGATTGACATCATCACTGTCAGGTCGAAGGTCCGGGAGGAGCGGGTCAACCTTCAGGATCATGGGTAGGTCAAACGCTGTCCCCGTCACGACACAGCATCCTTTAGCTAGAGTGGGGATCAGCGCCTTAGAAGATGAGTCCAGAGTACTGATGGTATTGTCCAGAAGCATAAGGTCTCGTTCGTTGACCAAGCGGTGGATGAAGAAGTTGTGAATCTGGGACACGATAGTAGGAGAAATGTCCGCTGGTCTTTGGCTTGACAGCGTGAGGTAGACCCCATATTTGCGGCCCTCCTTAATGATCTCCTCAAAAAGTTCCAGCCGGTAATCCTTCCAGATTTCATGTTCTCGCGTGGACTGTTCAGAAAGGATATTGTGAGCTTCGTCAATAATTAGGTGCAAAGTGCGCGTCGGCGGACTCTTGAGGTTCTCAGAGTCCTTGTGATTGCTGTAGAAGTTTTTAGCGATGAGCAGCGGCAAGATTTTCTTGACCTCGTTCTTGCACTTCTTCAGCGAAATAACGTGCAACAAATGGGGCGGAGATGGGACATCGACGATCTCAAGCACTTTGCGGAGGGCCGATAGAGAGGACTTGGCTCGGGATAGTACGGGCTGGATGTGTTCGTACTGGGCGTAGCCTAGAACAACATCGGAGCAGAGCTGGAGGTAGCATCTCAATATGAGTTCTTTGAATGGATCCAACCCATCCAAATCAATATGCTCGGCAATAATTGGCTTCAGATGGGTTAAGAACCCATCACCGTCAGAGTTATAGTAGTTCCCTGAAGAGTCCTTGAAGTACTTTCTATGAGCATTGTAAGTCATGCCTTTGAGATGATCCTGCAGCTCCTCGCAGTCAGCAATTCTCGCAATCTCTCGACTCAATTCCAAAGCATCAGGCTTTGGTTCGCTTGCACTAAATGCTTTTTCAAGAGTTCTTTCAAGGTAGTGCTTAAGTGGCACATCTCTATACCTGTCCCTGCCGTTCAGTACACGCCGTAAAAACGGCTGTTGAGTGTTGGTTGTAGCTTGGAATAGCAGGCTCAAAGTCTCTGCATCCCAGAAATGGGAGCTCTCAATCTTGAATCTATCGGCACCTTTTTTTGAATCAAGAACAGTGACACGCTTGTCTTTCGCTGGAAGGATTTGCCCTTCTGTGTATTCTCCATTGAAATCGATAATGACAAATTTGCTCTTGTCCTTGAGCCCCTCCAGTTTCTCGCTGAAGAGTGTTGTGTAGAGCTTGGCAAGCGTGTTCGACTTCCCGCTTCCAGTATTGCCGAAGATTCCAAGATGACTGTTAAAGATCTTTGCCCACGGTAAACTGATCGGCACGTTTTCCTTGAGCATGCTACCGATAGAGATCTGGCTATTTCCATCCGTGCCGTAGATCTTGCCCACCATAAGTTCACTTAGTAGCGATGCTTTATCCCTGATCATGGGCATATACTTTACGCCCTCAAAGAATGTACCATCTACAACATAGCCAATAGGGCGAACATCCACCTTTCGAACATAGACAGTTCTCTCGGCCTCAGCCTCTAGCTTTTTTTCGTCAAGGTATTCGCCTTCAACTAGGCATACGATATCAATAAATCCGCGTTGGATTACCAGGTGCTCCCTGAGTGAGACGCCCCTATACTTCACGCCTTCGAAAAAAATTGTTTCCAGGCTGGAGTCTTCGAAAATTCGAAGAGATATTCTTACGCCAGAGACGGCTATCACTTCACCTACCACGATGCTCATAGTTGAACCTCAGGTGGCGTGTAAGTTTCAGGTTTCAGGGAGAAGACGTACTTGTTGAAATTAGTAAAGTCCATCTTCGTTCCGTCCGGTGGGCTAATTACCTTTACGTTTTTCCAGAGTTTAAATTCCTCTTCGATAGCTCTCGCGCTGCCTTGGCTGTAGCAGCAAATGAATGTCTGAAGTAGCGGGTTTGACAGTGAACGTTGGACAAGTTTTAGAATGTGCTCATCCGCAAACGAAAAGCCGAACGTTATCAATATCGAGTTTGGCTTTTCGAGCTCATAACTCAAAAGCCGAAGCATTTGGTAATAGTGTTCTTCAAAGACCGTTTCGTGAAACTTCCATTTCCTAGGATTTACAATTGGAAGCTTATTGTATTCTTCCCAGAACGACTCGATCTTAGAACTATCCAATGAGACTGAAGGAATTTTAGCAGTGGTTCCTCCCTCAGTTCCTAAGTATGTTGAGAATTCTTTTATATTTCGGGCTGTTGTTGGCTCTAGCAGATAATTGAAGTCGTTGGTGTAATTAACCTCGATCTTATCGCCACTTTTTGACCAGTTAACGGACCCATGTAGATGAATAATGTTTAGCTGGGGAATACCATAGGTCGCACGTTCAAATATGCCAGTTTGACACTGAAATGTGTTGAAGTTCTTAGCATGCAGATGCTTCTTGTGAAATCCTGACGTGCCATCGTTCACAACAAAATCATGTGAGCCGCTCATAAGTAAGCTGTCGGCACTGTGCTCCAAGCATCCATCGTAATTTGTAGTGAAGATGTTTATTTTCCGATTGAGATCGTTTCTTCGATCCAGTAAACCAAGGAGGGTTTTTAAAAATATTTCGTAGTTTTCAAGGTTAGCCAAGCCTTTCGCATCTTTAACTTCGGATTGTGTGAAATTCTGCACTGGATAGATGCACGTATCGTAGTAGTGCATGAATAGTGCAGTGAGTTTTTCTGAGTGTGTGTCAAATTTAGTAGCAAGTTTTTCGATCGTCTCTCGGCTACCGTTTTCGTCCTTGATTTTTAATGCCAGTGTCGGGAACAGGTCAGCTGAAGCGCCTGAGCCAATGAGAACATTGATGTTCTTATTGTATGCGTCCAGTGCCTCAATCGGCTCGAACATAACTTCCTCTTTCTTTGGTTTCTTAGAGTAGTGCGTAGTGCGTTGTATGTCCCCACATGCAACGAATCCTAGTTACAAATACCCAAACACGAAAGGTGGCCTCTCCAATGGTTTGCAATACGACGTTGCTATGGCGCTATTCTCTAAACGAATGCCTCTATTGTCCGAACAGGCAGCGAGAGGCCCTCTCCGCACAAGGGCATCGCTAACACAGTAAGCTTCACGGGCCGATCTACTAGGTTCAAGCTCATCTGGTACTCCCCCCGAAAACCCGATTGCTCAGGATACAATAGCATCACCTGGTCACAGCGGTAGGCGCTAGCATAAGTACTCAGTTGATAGAGATCCGCTGAGGAGAGAGAAGCCAGAGGGTTACTGGATTCCAGCAGTTTCCATTTTGTGTCCAGAATGGCTACCGGCCGGTTCAGTTCATCCAATAAGCTGATATCCGGTCGCATCAACAGCCGGCCTTTGCCGGAGTCATCTTCGCCCAGGTATTTGCGCGGGCCTTGCTCCATCAGGCGCAGGCCCATCTTTCGGACGGTTGGCCTAAGTTTGACGGCTACAAAGCGCTCGAATAGCTGGTTCATGTCAAATAGCAGGCTGTAAACCTGTTGGTGGCCGGCCCGGGCGTCCAGGTACTGGCCGTCAATAAACAGTCGGGCCAGATCCACCACGCTGGCATAGCGACGCTGCATCCGGTTCAGGTCGTCGGCGCGGGGCAGGTGATCGCCTTTGTGAATGACACCGATGCCGCCAAAGCGCATCCGCATACTCTGAATGTGTTGGCGAAGCATGGGCGAGCTTGCCAAATGAGTCATACAGAGTAGGGCTGTGTGCAAGAGCCGGTTCACCGGAATATCCACTAACAGCTCATTGAACCGGCAAGCGAGGCGCTGGGGCTTGAACAGGTTCTCCCGTTGCTGGCGGATCAGGTCGATCCGGCCTCGAACCTGGTCGAGCGTATCCTCCACATCCTGGTAGTCCCGAAGCAGGCCCTGTTGAAGCTGCGCTTCGAGAAGCTTTAGAAAATGGCGTATGAATACATCCAGAAGTCGGTGATTGCTGGTGCCCAGGCCCGCTTGCCGGGCACTGAGCCCCTCGATGTCGCCGGCGGTGTCCAGCATTTCGATCAGGGTGGTGCGTTGCTGTTCCGGTGTCTGATGCGGAAAGACCTTGGGCAGAATTTCGATTTGCAGCACCTGCTGAACCTGCACCACGCCACAGAACTGCCGGAACTTTACCCGGTTACGGCCCCATTCAAGACAGTTCTTGGGAAGCACGCTCTCTGCGGCGGCCAACGCATCAGCCTCCGGCGCCGTTAGATCGCCTTCCTTGCCGATGGTCAGCCAGCCATGCTCAACGGCACTAACGAGTTTCACGCGGGCATTTCCAATGAGTCATAGATTTTGCGCAGGGCATCCGGCGTGATCTCGCCTGGCTGTTTCACGCGGAAGTCAGGTTTCTCCGGCAGATCCAGCTCTGCGCCCGCAAACAGCTGGCCGGGGTCCAGTATCTTGCGGGTAATAATCTGATGCTCGGCCGGCGCTGTGTCGTCCGCCAGCACTCGGCGAATCTGCTGCCAGTCGTCATAGAAGTATTCCGCCAGCATGGGGATAATGTCGTACACCATAGCGTGGCGCAGGCTGTCGATATCCTTTACTTCCATGAAGTAGGCATGCCCGAAGGTCTGGTCCCGGTGTAACAGATAGCGCAGGCGCAGGTTAATGGCATTCAGCAAATCACGCAGGCTCAGCAGGCCCCCTTCGCCATCCGGTATATAACCATCCCCCTGATTACCGGTTATCTGTTTGGGCTCCGGCATCAGCTCAATAAAGCGGAACCGCCGACGTAGTGCAGCATCCATCAGGGCAATGGAACGGTCAGCGGTGTTCATGGTGGCGTAGATATCCAGGTTCTTCGGCACACCAAAGCGTTCACCAGAATAGGGCAGCGTAATCTCCATGCCGTCCACCAGTTGGCCTTCTTCATCCCACCAGGCCCGTTTGTCGGCCTCGATCAGGGTAATTAGCTCCCCAAAGATGCGGGAGATGTTGCCCCGATTTATTTCATCAATGAACAAAGCGTAGCGTTGATTCGGATCTTGCCGAGCCCGGTTACAAAAAGCTTTGAACAGGCCATCTCGTACCTCATAGCTGATGCCGCCTTCGGCGGTGGTTTGAGGCCGGATGCCTTCTACGAAGTCCTCGTAGCTGTAAGATTGGTGGAAGGTCACGGTCAGGTGGCGTTTGATCCGTGTTTCCTCGTTTTGAGGTCCTGACTGTAGTTTCTTGAGCTGCTCGCGCAAGCCTTCCCCGGCTTCCTCCCAATCGCCGGCGAAGATCCACTGTCCACCGGGTTTCTTGTCAAAGATAAGCGGAGGCTGGCGTTTATCCGGTGAGTAGTTGACGGTTTCCGATTCCATTACCGTGTGGCTCTGCAATGCGGCCCAGCACTGGGCGCGGAGGTTATTGCTGCCAACACGGCCTTGCACCCGAGTCTTTGCCTTGAAGTAAGGGTGCAGCAACAGTTCGTTGACCGTTGCACTTTTTCCCTTCTGGGTCAGGTCTGCGAGGGCCAGCGCCACGGCCTCCCACCAGGACGTATTGGCCAACTGCTCCTCCAGCCATTCGCCCGTTGAGACCTGGCTGGCGGCCCGTTCGTATTTTGGCTGGATGTGATTACGCCAATGATGGGTTTTGCCTGTGCCGGGTGGCCCGTAGAAAATCTGATTCACCGGTCTGCCGATATTGATGGCCTGTTGCCGAGACGTAGGTTGATGAGCCTCCACGACCTTTACAGGCGGCAACTTGTTCCAGAGGCCCGCCACGAG
This sequence comes from Marinobacter sp. LM1, assembly GCF_042763285.1. NCBI lineage: Bacteria > Pseudomonadati > Pseudomonadota > Gammaproteobacteria > Pseudomonadales > Marinobacteraceae > Marinobacter > Marinobacter sp. LM1. The sequence continues at coordinate 2,788,186 of NZ_CP114373.1, read as the reverse complement.
TTTCGCGGACCTGGGTTTGATTTCGATACCAGAGCCTTGCGGTGTCCAGTTCTGGCTATCCACAGTGCCGGCTTTCAGGTCCGCTAGACTGATGTAGGGCTCGGCCTTTGGATCTCGCAGATCGGTCAGTGTGATGTCCACATACAGCGCTTTCTCGCCCTTGTCCGCCAAATCCGGGTCGTAGTGGACATCTTCATAGGGTTCACTTGTCACGGTGCCCCGGGCAACCAGGCCTTTCGGCTCTTCACCCAGTCTCACCAGGTAGGCGGTGTCGCCTTCTTTCAACTGCTTGGAGACGGTTCGCCAGGGTAGGGTGACATTCTCGCCACGTGCAACCCGAAGCCGGTCATCCTGAAAGGATTTCCACTCCCAGTTCTCCGGGTTCCAGGCCATTAACCAAACACGAGGCGACGGTCGCCATTGGTCGATCCAGGGTGAGGCGTAGAAATCAACGCCTTGCTCCTCCTGCTCTTCCAACTGCTTGCGTATTTCCAGCAGGGTTTCATCCACTTCCCGGTTGCTCATTGCCTTGAGCTTGGCTTTGGGTAGGTCGCCGAGCACCCGGGCTATTTCTTTCTTGTCACTGCCCACGGATATGGATTCAAAGTGATCGGGAAAGAGCAGGAAACAGATAATATGGCGAAACTGTCTTGCCCTGGCATCCGGAATGCTTTCCAGCCAGTCTGCAAAAGACCAGGGACTTTCCAGTGTCTGGCGTTGGGCCTCGGGTGCCAGGGCCTTTAAAGCTTTCATCATTTCGATCAGGAACACTAACTCACGCCACCGCAAGGTGTTGTAGCCAGTGCCTGTACTCCCGGCTCCTGAGAGGGTCGCGTCTTCCAGTAGCCAGCTTTCTGGTAGCGTGTCGCCGGATAACTCCCAGATATTGCGCACCAGATCCCGCTTGGTACCGGGTTTGATGTTGGTGGAGAACAACAGCAACAACCAGTTCAGCTCTGCCATCAATTTGATGGCCTCGGGGGTGGCATCCGACAGCTGTAGCGCCAGTTTGTCGAAGTAGCTCTCGTCGCCCTCCTGGGGATTCTGAATAAAGCGCTGATCCAGCTCCGCCAGTTTGGCACTGCTCCAATACTTGCCATCACCCAGCAAAGGGCCGTCATCCAGGAGGCATTGGTCCTTCCAGAGCTGGGCGGCCTCTAGCAAAGCTTTGATGTCATGACGGGGATTGTACTGGCTCATGACGGAGTTCCTTCAGTTGCGGCGAGTTGATCAAAGGCTTCCAGTACCCGGCGCTGGGTGAGGTATTCGCCGTATGTGGCGATTTCCTTGCGCTTGAGGCCGGGGAAGGTGACAGATGGATAATCCGGGCCCATAACATCAGCTGGGTCGAGGATGTAGCGCAGTTCGTCCCGGGTCAGGCCGTACAGCCGGGCATAGTAGGCATCCAGTTCGCAGCGCAGTTGGTGCCGGCGGTCTGGCTCCCAGGCGAATGGCTCGCCGTCGTAGCCCAGGTCGCGGGCGAAGGGCGCGAGGTCGTGGCTGGTGTAGGTGAGTTCCAGAGCGCGTGGGGCGATGTAGTTGAGGTCGGCTTCAGAGTAGGCTTTCGGCGGTAAGACTGGCAATTGTTTCGCGATAAAAAAGTTCAGGTGGGTGCCGCCAACCTTATGCCGCGTCACGAAGTCGAAGACGATTGTAGAAAGGTTTCCTTGCAGCGCGGCAACCAGATTTGCGGGTGTGGTAACAGGCAAAATACATAACGGGAAGTTGTTACCGACTCCGGCGAAAGGAACTGAGCTGGCAATTGTCGTGCGTTCGTTTGTGGCGTTTGTAATATCCCTGAACCCGAGAAGGTATCTAGGGCTTCGACTCTTCAGACGATCCTCCACCAGTACTGCGTAATCTTGCTGTGCGGAAAACGCCGCCACCCAATCATCCAGCTCCGCATCGGTCATCGGGTGATCTTCAGCCATTTTGCGGGATGCCAGGCCATCTTTGGTGAACTCCGCGGCTTGGAACAGGTTGCCGGTGGTGCCGCGTTTGGTCACCCGGCTACCCAGCAGTTGCGAGGCTTCTTCAAACTGCTCACGGACCAGCAGTTGGCCCGCCAACCATTGGCGCAGGCCTTCCTCCAACTTGGCGGTGTCCTGCTTTTTCAGGCCGTCCAGCACGACACGAGGCATATCGGCGGTGCGCAGCAGTACCTCACGCTCTTCCACCCAGTACCGGGGAAGCGGGGCGTAATCTGTCTGCTGCTTTTCGGCTACCGTCGTGTCGCGGGTAGTTTCGCCGTCTGTTTCGTAGGTAGCAAAGCGATGGTCGTAGTGGTGCACCATTTTGGCTTCGTACAACGGCAGGTAGCGGGTGCCATCAAGGTGGAATTGGTTGTCTTCGAGCTGGGCGCCTCGATCGTCCAGTTGCTGATAGGTGCGGAACAGATCGCTGTCGGCGGACATGTGGAACATCGCCTGGAACTTGATATTCCAAGGATTGGTTTCAGGGTTCTCCTGCATCAACACCGGCGCTTGGCGATACAGCTTACGAGTCAGCTCCGCGTCTTTTTTCGCCCGGAACACCGGGCAGGTGCGGGTGTTCGGGTTGATTAGGGCGAAGTCTTCCGGAGACAATTGGAACAGCCGCTCTTGGTCGTCCAGGTGCTCAATCCGGGTGGAGAAGAACATCAGGTCCGCGTGATCAATCTGATCAGCGATGGTTAGAAGGCTGAATTTGTAACTACGGTGTACCCCTTTGAACAGTCCTTCGCGATTCTCGAAATCGAACAAACTGGCCAATCGCTTGCCGGAAGCCAGGGCTTCAAAATAAGCCTTGGTGCTGTCGTCCGTAGCAATGCCTGTAGGAACGATGATACCGGCTCGGCCACGGCTGGCGGTCAGGTTCAACGCCAACTCGGCAAACAGAGCATAGAGATTGACATCACCGGTGCCGGTCAGGGGAAAGCGTGTGCTGCCGCGCACAAACTGGCTCGCAGCTTCCGCAGCATGTCGAGCCTCAAAGAAGTCCCGGTGCAGGGCTTGATCGTGTTCGCTGTTGCTCGACTCCAGCGCCTGAATCATTCTTCGGCGGGCTGCAGCGTTGGGTGCCGTAGCGATTTCAGGGGACCGGGAGGCGAAAAACTCCTGTTCCTGAAGCTTGATGCGCTCCCAAGGCGGGTTGCCCAGCACCACATCAAAACCTGCGTTGCCCCGGTTGAATACTTCCGGGAATTGCAGTGGCCAGTGGAAGAAACGGTTCTGTTCTGCGCGCAGCCGAACTTCCGCTTCCACTTCGGGGCTGAGTTCGCCCCGGTGGGCCGCCTTCAGTGCACCGTTATCCGGAATGCGGTTGGCGTAGCCCTGGTTCTTCGGGACAAAGAACGCAGCGGTCCACAGGTCTTCCAATAGTCGGGCGCGACGGGCTTCCTGGCTTTGCTGGGCGGCCTGCCATTGCTGACGCTTGTTGAGCACCTCATCCAGGGATTCTTCCGGTAGTTCCTCCACGGCAGCGAGTTGCTGGGCGTTGATGCGCAAATCAATCGCCAGGGTTTGGGCCTGCTGTTTATTGGTTTTCTTCAGGTCTTTCAGCAGCGCCTTGTCGTCGCCCTCCAGGGCTTTGAAAGCATCGTCGGGTATGCCGGTTTCCAGCACAGTGGGGTCATACACGCCAACCAAAGCATTGCCACACTGGATGTGGCTGTCGAGGAAGGTCAGCGGTTTGCCGGGCTCCAGGGCTTCCATCCACAGTGCTGTGCGGCACAACTCCACGGCCATGGGGTTCACGTCTACCCCGAATATGCAGTGTTGTACCACCTCGCGTAGGGCGTGCTGGAACTGGGCCGGCGTGGGTTCGCTGCCCTCGGCATCCAGTTGTGCCAGTTCCCGGGCCAGGGTGCGGGTGGCCGCCAGCAGGAAATGGCCGGAGCCACAGGCCGGGTCTACCACGCGCAGATCGAGCAGGGCCTGGCGCGGTTCGTCCGGGTTATCCGCCAGGCGCTCACGAATCACCGGTTTGAGGGCGGTATCAATCAGTGACTGTACCAGCACATCCGGCGTGTAGTAGGAGCCGGTCAACTTGCGAAGGTTTCCGGCAGTGGTATTGCTCTCATCCAGGCCGATAAAGCTGAACTGCCAGGGCGTGGTGGTAATGGCCGGTACCAGTTCCAGAAGGGCTTCGTACACCGAGCCCAGTTCTTCGGCATCCATATTGGCGTAGTCGGTGGCCACCAGGCTGTTGCTGGTCTCGCTGGGGTGCCAGGTGAGGGCCTTGATGGCTTTGAGCAAGGACTGGTTATCGATCAGTGCGTTGTCGAGGTTGGGGCACTGATCATTGCCAAACAGGCCGCCCAGGGCCGGGAGTGCCAGTAGGGGCTGGCCGGAAGCCAGGCCGTTCATGGTGTGTTGCACCGTCAGCCAGAGATCGTGATGGCGGGCTTCAAAGCGATGGGGCTTGCGGGCCGCCCGGCGCAGCACATCCAGGCTGTAGCCTTCCCGATAGCGCTCCCGGGCCAGTGGGTCACTCCCTTCCGGATGCAGCAGGTCCCGCGCTTCTGCCCGCAGCAGGAAGAGCATGCGATACACCATGCGCAGCAGCTCTTGGTAATAGGTTTGAGCATCCAGCTCACGGGATTCAAACTGCTGGCGGAGTTCGTCGTTTTGCGGGTGACGCAGGAAACCGTTACCCAATGCACCCAGCGCTTCGGTAACGCCCACGCGCAGCTTGTCCAGCAGCCGTTCGCCCTGTTCTTCCGCCTCGGCGCGCCATTGCTCCAGCCAGCATTGGCTGGGTGCTATTTCGCCATCGCTATTGGTGCCCGGCTGAAAGCGGCTGGCGTGTAGCAGCAGCCAAAGAATACGAAACTCCGGCAGCTGTTCCTCGGCAAAGCACGTGGCCAGATCCACTTCTATATAGGCTGGCCGGGTCATTGAGGGGTTGTCGCGCAGAATGCGGAGGCGTTGGCCGTCGCTGACCAAGCCCCATAGCGCCTGGTCGTTGGCGTTCAGGTATTCCTGCAGCAGGCCGGTGGGGCTGCGCCGGCGGCCTTCGTGTCCGAAGCGTGGGTCGGCGGTATCCAGGGCTTTGTCGCCCGGTGCACAAAACACCATGGGTACCCGGCTACCGAAGGCATGATGGGTAATGGGGAAGCCGCGCTCGTCGATCATTTGCGGTTCGGAATAGGCGTGCAGGTCGGAAAAGCCAAATACCTGGGTCAGCAGGCTCTGGAGCCAGTGCTGGGCGGCTGCGGTCGGGTTGGAAAGGTCACTGCGCTGGCGTTGCTGGTCAAAGTTTTGCCAGTTGGCCTGGGCAATACGCCAGAAGCGGCCGATTTCGTCCCGGAGTGTCAGGCCCTGGGGAATGTTGTAGTCTGCTGCGGTTTGCCCCTTCAGCTGGAGGCCTGCCAATTGGTTGAATAGGTCGGCGGGCAACAGGCCGCCCTCCAGAGTAAAAATGCCGTTCTGGTTGGCTTGTGTGTTGCTCATGGATAAAGCTCCTGAATCAAGGCGGTGGGGCCTTGCTGGTAGATCTCGTTAAAACGGTCAGTATGTTCGAGTACCCGCGCCGCTTCCGGGTTGAACCATTGCAGCAGTTCTATGGCATCGGTATGGCGACGAGGCAGGTCTTTCCAGTGCCAGATGGGTTCGTGGTGAAATACCCGGTTCCGGAGTTGTCGCAATCGGTTGACGGCTCGGCTGAGCTCTTTTCTTTGCCGCTGGCGCTTCGGCAGTTGTCTCAGCGGTGAGTGGCGCAGCAGTTTGGGCCAGAGAATCTGTTTGTGCTCATACCGGGTGTCGCACAGGCTGCACCAGAACCCGAACGTCAGCTCTGACACGACCTGGTCCGGATTGATGGGCTGCTCGTTGTCTCGCTTGCGCAGTTCGGCGATCACTTTCTCGATAGAGCGCTGCTCGCGCTTGTGAAGCCACAGGCCCTGGAACCAGTTTTCGGTATCAAACTCTGTGCTGAGGGCCCGGTGCATGGCATTGCGGAACACCACTTCATTGAGGTGCAGTAACGGGTATAAAGCCTCGCTCAGGCGCAGGTTCCAGTGGTAATGTGCCATTGCAAGGCGGTAGTCACCCTGGCTGTAGGCCAGATAGGGCCCCAGCCGCTGGGGAGACAGGCCGGCGATCAGTGAGTCCAGCTGGTTAGTCATTGAGCATGACCTCTCAACCGGTTATACTGTTCGCACAGTCCCCGGGCTATTCCTCTCCCAGTCTTGCTACTGGTGACGAACCCGGGGTTATTTTTTTCTCCCTTCTGTTTTTCTTCCTTGATCAAAACGCGACCTCTGGCATTAGTACGTACACGCCCAGAATGTCGGCTGGCAGTTGTGGGTTAACCTGGAAAGTACCGCGGCCCTCCCGTTCTGAATCCCGCACCCTTCGGTGATCCTGCAGGAGTTGTTGGCCATGCCCGCGGGCAATGTCATCCAGAGCCGATTGTTGTTCCTGAAGACGCTCCAGAGCCTGCTTAACGGCGCGCTCGCGCACATCGGGCGTGGTATTTTGTGTCGCATCCAGGTTAAACAGTGACACCGCTTCCTCTGTGCTGAGCTGGCGGGGCATCTGGTTGCCTTCCATCACGACGGTTACGGCTTCTTCCGCCAGCATTTCCCGGCGATTACCTTCCCGCTCTACCACCAGGTTGGTGCGTAAACGCAGCAGGGCGATGATGGTGCGTTGATTGACCTGATTAGTGGTGATGGCGCCCGCCCGGCGGGCGGGGCGGTCTGCGGCAGGCAGGTCTTCCGATTCCAGGGCGCGTTCGGCCAGTTCATCCGCCAGTACGGTGACCAGAGGGTGGCTGCGGTGAATGTAAGCCACATCTCGTGGTAGCGGTAGCGTAAATCCGATCTGATCCAGTCTGCGGATGCCATGCCCTTCCAGTCTTTGCTGGATGGCCGCTGGCAGTTCACTCCAGCTCATGCGGTAGTGTTGCCTGTGGGGTTGAAGCGGTGCCCGCAATGCCGCCAGAGCTTTGGTAATGAAGCGCTGCACGTCAGCCTGGCTGCCCAGAACCTCCTGCATACGCTGCCATTCCGGCAGCACCTCTTCCGGATGGATGGCTTGCTGGGCAAAGATGGTGCGGTTGCGTTTGGCTTTGTCCCGAGCACTTTCCCAGCTTACGTCCACTTGTTGTTCTATGTCGTCCAGGGTTTCGACGTCCTCCAGCCCCAGGCCCATCTGGCTCATGCCGCTGTCCAGGCCGCGGGTGAGCAGAACCGTCTGCATGATGGCCTGAGTCACCCGGTTTTCGTCTTCGGGCATGGGCACGCTGACCCCCAGTGCTTTGCGGATGGCTTCAGCTTTGCGGATGATCACTCGCAGCACTGCTCCGTCTACAGGGTTGTTATCTCCATAGATCATCAGCGCTTTTACCACCGGAGTGCGCTGTCCGAACCGGTCTACGCGGCCTTCTCGCTGCTCATGGCGGGTGGGGTTCCAGGCCAGATCGTAGTGGATGACAGCATCAAAGTGCTCTTGCAGATTGATACCCTCTGACAGACAGTCGGTGGCGACAAGAATGGGTGGCTCGTCCTCGTTGGCCTGCGCTTCTACACGCTCTTCGCGCTCGGCCGGGTGCAGCTCGCCGGTGACACACTGAACGTTGTACCCCTTAAACGCTTTGGCCAGGTGCTCTGCCACATAATGCGCCGTTGGGATGTAACGGCAAAAAATGACGGGCCGGAAGCCTTCTTCAAGCATGGGTTTGAGCCGGGCAATCATCTGCTTCAGCTTGGGGTCGGCCTTTGGGCCTTGCAGGCTGGCGGCTCGTGCAATCAGTTGTTGCAGCAAAGGCACGTCCTCAACCTGGGCGCTGGGTTCCAGGTCGTCCTGGCTTTCGTCACTGCTGTCCAGAATGGTTCTGTTGCCCAGCTCGTCCAGAGTATCGATGGCTTTTGCGGAGTCTGCTTCTGGCTGGATGGAGCGGTCTATCCGGTTCTGGAGTGTTCGAACGGCCGCCGCAGGTGACGAGGAAATGCAGCGCAGCAAGGCCAGGGCGGCCCACCAATGCAGGCGCTGCTGGAATTGATCCAGGTTCTCGGCGCGGTCTACCAGCTCTCTGGCGTAATTGACGACATCCTGAAACAGCCCCATCCAATCGCCTTGCATGCGGTAGGCCGTTTCAGCCACCTCGCGATCCGGGAACTGGGTATTGTCCTGCCATTCGGCGATATCTTGACGGCGACGCTGAACCATATGCTTGGCAAGGCGCCTGCGAATGGGGTTTCGACTGTCGTCCAGGCGCGTCAGGGTGGCGAATTCTTGATCGAGCAAACCAAGAAGGTTCTGAAATGCTTGCTCATCGCCGCTGTGTGGCGTGGCTGTCAGCAAGAGCAGGTTGCGAGTAGCCTTTTCAGCCAGCCCTTTGAGCAGGGCATAGCGTTGGTGCCGGCCCTGGCCACTGCCCTGGGCGCAGGTGTGGGCTTCGTCTACGATCACGAAATCTGGGCAGCTGCTGAGGAATTCGTCCCGGCGACGGTTGGATTTTATGTAGTCCAGGCTGACCACCGTGTAAGGGTAGTGCTGGAACAGGGATTCGCTTTGTAGCAGGCCTCGCTCAAGCCGGGCGGCTGTGTGGCGGCTGACAATAACCGGGCGCAGGTGGAATTTTTCGCTCAGCTCCTCCTGCCACTGTTCGCACAGGTGGGGCGGGCAAAGTACAGTGAAGCCTTTTACCTCGCCGCGGTCGATCAGTTCCCGCAGAATCAGCCCAGCCTCGATGGTTTTACCGATACCCACGTCATCGGCAATCAGCAGACGCACTACCTCTTGTTTGAGTGCCATTAGCAGAGGCACCAGTTGGTAGGCCCTTGGTTCGAATGCCAGGTTGCCAATGGCCCGGAAAGGCCCGGCACCAGCCCGAAGCTTCAGCAGCATGGCATCGCGCAGTAATTGGCCGGACTGCTGGTTACCTTCGCGGGCATCCTCAGGGTGCGGTGCAGGGAAGAGGGCCTGCTCCACGCGCTCAAGTGCCGCCAGCAGTCGTATGCGGTCGTCATCTCCGCTACCCAGGGCTCTCAGGTAAAGGTCGTCACCGGCAGACTCCGGGAGCACAACCCACTCCCGATCGCGCGCCCTGACAATGCTGCCCGGGTTATAAGCGGGTGATGTGGCTGGTGCATTCATGAGTCGGAAGTCTCCCGTTTAGCTGGTTCAGTCATGGTGCCGAATACATCCGGATGGCGCGCAAATAAGGCGGGCCAGCTGTTGGTTTCTTTGGGGAAGCGCAACACCAGGAAGCCCGCGTCTTCAAGATCCCGTGTTTGTTGCTGGTCGATCATGCGGCGGTCTTCGTGGTCGTGATGGGGGCCGTCTACAAAGATCAGGGCCCGGCTATCGCGGTAGGCGAAGTCCGGCCGTACATTGAACTCTTTGAGGTAAGGCTGTGCCGCATCCGGTTGGCGCAGTGAATAGCGCTGGAGTGCATCCAGCCAGGCTTGCTCAAGACTGCTTCCGCTGGCTCGTTTGAGTTGCGCCGCCTGATCCGCTGGCCGATTGCCGCCAGAGCCTGTTTCCAGCGTCATTTCTGTTAGCTGGGCAAGCCACTGGAGGGCTTCCTGGTCGCGGCGGTCGATGTTTTCGTGATCTGGTTGGTTGAAGTAGCTGAGGATGCAGCGATAACAGCCCGCCTCACAGCTGGCGTTGGTGTCTTGCCATTGGCTTTGAGGCAACTCATGCCAGGCAACGGTGTCATCCGGGCGCTGCCAGTGCATTAGCTCCAGGGCGGTTTCAGCCACCTGGCGCCACGCAGAGGGTTCTGTGGCAAGGCGCGTCAATACCCCCGCACCGCCTTCGGCAGCTTCATAAAAGAGCAGTGCATTGCGCTCATGCATGTTTGGCAGGGGCTCTGCCATCAGCTCGCTTTCTTCCAGCTGGAAATTGAGCTCAATGCCGCGTTTGATCGCATATTGCAGCGTGGCTGCCGTGGTAGGCGACATGGCCAGTCTTGGCCGAATTACCAGGACATTGCGCCGATCGGTGACGAAGGGAGAAATACGCTGGCGCTGATTCACCGGTTCGTCGGCCTCGTTGTCTTCGTTGCCACCCTGTTCATCGTCTTTCAGCCAGGTGCCATTGAGCGGGTCAATCATGAACCCGTCAATTTCTTTATTTTTGCGTCGTTTCCAGCCCAGGTTGATGCGCCAGATGTGGGCTTGTTGCGCATACTCCATCTCAGCGAGCGGGTCATCGCCCTGTTGCATGTTGCTGCGCACAGCTTTCAGAACACCGTTCTCTTCTGGGTACTGGAGCGTGGTGCGAAGGTCGTAGCCCTGGCGCATGCGCTCTTCTTCGTCGCAAGTGATGCGGGTTACTGGACGCGTGGCCACGTTTTCAATTCGGAAAAGGTTGTGCACCATTTTCCCTTCCGACAGCGGTGTCTGGCAGGCGACGCACAAATCCAGGTCAAGTTGCTCGTTGAAGTGCCCGTAACCACAATGTCCGCACATTTTGGCCTGCTGCTCGGGTAGCTTGGCCTCTGTCACTTGTTGCTGATCCACGGCGCCGAGAATGACCCGTTTAACTCTGTACTGCTGGCCTTCGTGGTAAATAAGGCTGAGCGGACCGAATTCCGAAATCGCCAGGAACCGGGGCCGTGACAAGACACGGTTATGATTTTCCCGCCGACTGGTTCGGGTGCCGGGGATAAAGGCCGCCAGCGGCAGGCGGGGGAAGTTGTAGCCTGGAAGGAAACCCTGGCCAGCCAGATAACGGTAGGTTTCAAAGTCTGACTGCCGCTTGCTGTTATCCTGAAGCAGACTGAACTGAATGGAACCTTCCTCCCAGCGCCTTTTTGCAATATCCCGCTCCCGCTTGCTGCTGGCCGGGCTGGTCATCAAGCGATTGGCTTCCTCGATCTGTTTCAACGTGGATCTATAAAGATCGCGCCAGCGAGTGAAGCAGTCGTTGAGCCTTGCCATGGCCTGCTGAAGGCGTTTATCTGCCCACCCTGATGCAGCTACTTCCAGCGGCTCCTGGCTGTTGAGCCATACGCCTTGGGCCGGCGCTAGCGCATCGCCGAGCAGCTGCATCAGCCGCTTGCCGCGTTGTTGGGCACCGGCAAGCGCCTTTTCGTCGGCCAGGGAGTCGGCATAGCTCTCACTGATTGGCATGCCCTCTTCGGTTACGTCGATCAGTTCGTTGATAGCGGCTGGTAATCGAGTTCCCGTTTCAGATAGCCAGGTGGCGAACAGGTGACTGCTGACCAGTTCTTCGTTTGCGAGATCCAGCATGGGCGGGGTCACTTGCCCGTGCACCATGCGTCTGGGTTCGCGGAAGAAATATTGGTCGTGCGGGCTTTGTGCAGCGCAATAGGTGACTACCAGTGCTGGCTGGCCAGAGCGGCCGGCTCGGCCGCTGCGCTGGGCGTAGTTCGCCGGTGTTGGCGGAACGTTTCGTAGGTAGACCGTGTTCAGGGAGCTGATATCTACACCCAGCTCCATGGTCGGGGAGCAGAACATAACCCTCAGCTCACCGGATCGGAATGCACGTTCCCGATCTTCGCGGTCTTCTGGATCAACTTGTGCGGTGTGTTCGTGCGCCAGGAACTGGAACCAATCATGGTGCTGATGTTTCAGGCTATCTGCGACAGCCTGGTAGAGCGCGGTGAAGTAAGGGTTGTTGGCAATGGCCGGTGCGAGGGGATCGCGCTCCGGAGTTCCACTGCCACGTTTCCAGACTAGAACTTCCCCAATCAACTGGTAACCGCTGAGCTCTTTATCGACGGTTTCGGCTTCAATCAATCCGTAGGTTTCCAGTGCCTGAAGCAGTGCTTCGATGAGCGCCGGCCAGTTCTTATCGTTCAGGGGCTCGTAAGGAGCATTGCCCCAAATACCTGGCTTTTTGAGCTCCTGGGCAAGACGGGACCGGCTGCCCAATGAAACGAGGTCGAACTCCCGCCCCTTTGGTCGGCGGCCGATGATGGCGTGGCTGCCTTTCGCCATGTCTCTTGCGCTGCCAAGCTGCCATTTCTCTGTCAGATGGGTAGTGGCAAGGTTTACCCATTGCTCGTGCTGCAGGTGGTCCAGGTAACGGGTACGGATGCACAGGTTTTTGCGCATGACATCCAGTACCAGTTTGCACACCTGATAACGAACTGCAGGGGTTGCCTTTGCAAGCATATCGGGGGACTTTTCCCAAACGCTGTCATCTTCTGTCAGTTCTGTCAGTCCGTCGTAGGCTATTTCCAGCAAACCTAATTGTTCGAGGTTCGGCACTGTGAAACGCCAGCCACGGCGCAGGTCGTGGTATGCCCGGTAGCCCAGTACGTTGCGCATGGCTTCCTCGGCATCACGCTTGAGCCGGGGAATACGTTGCTCTGGGTTTTGGAGGTAGTCTGCCCGGATGGCGGGGTCGTTACTGTCCATTCCCAGGGCATTGAAGATGTGCTGGGCGAGGTCCCGGTCGGTTAACAGCGCACCATCTTGTTGCTCAAGAGAGGCAAGAACACCGGCTCGAACCAGCAGGATCTGCATAAAATCGTTGAAATGGCCGGCCTGGAGCGCAGCATCCTGTCGGTTGTCGCTGAATCCAAGCAGCTTTCTGGCTTCATCCGCCAGCTCATTATCAGCGCCCAGAAGGTATCTCAGTGACGACAGTGTGAGGGTTGTGGTGGCCGAACTCCGACCTTCCGCTGATAAAGAGCCGAGTCGGGTCCAGTCGCGTCCGGAGCTGTGCGCCTGGCCACAGTTCAGGCAGAACCGGAAGCCGCCGGGTAGATAATAGCCGCGCGCGCCTTGTAAGTGTTGGGTGCCACTGGGCAGGACGTGAATCTCCTGGGGGCGGAACTTGGAATAGTAAGACTTTATTTTGGGTGGGTCTTTCTTGAAGTCCAACCAGGTTTCCGGGTAGTCCTCTTCGTTCCAGTGACCGAGCATGACAAAGCCGTAGCCTGTGTCTTCCTCTTCTGCAGACGTTTCCTTGATGTCTCTGGGCTGGAATCCGAGTTCGCCGGTTTCATCATTTTGTTTATGCCAGACAGGGTAGTAATCCTGGCCGCAACTACGGCAGAAATGCACGGTGTAAAAGCGCCGAGAGCGATCACCAGGAACGTATTGTTGGCCATGTAGATCGAGGGTGCGTTTACCCGGCTCTTCGAGTGTGGCGTAGAGGTCGCCTGCACCCGAGATAAACTGGTGCAGGCGGAACGCAAACAGTGGTTTATCGTTTATGTCTCTGGTGCGGTAGGCCAGTAACAGGAACTGTGCGAGGTAACGCTGGCAGTGTTCGGGGGCAAGGCCAGAGGCCTGACTCAGCAGGTCCGCCGCTTCTTCGAGTGTCTTGGGTTTTGCTCGGACCCACATCCCTTCTTCTTTAACAATGCCGAGAGTGAGTTCCACCCAGGCGGCGACAGGGTGCTTTCGTAGAGTGTCGAAATCGATCTGCGCCGGGAGCAGTTGTTGCAGTGCCGCTGCAAGTGCGGCTTTATCCGGCATGTCTCCTGGAATTTGGCGCTGCAAGGTTTCGCCAATGATGTTCGCCGGAGGCACTTTCTGGCCAAACATCTTGGAGGCAACCTCAGCTACCTTGGCCTGACGCTCTTCCCGGGTGCCATCGGTTGCCATGGTGGCGGATGTGCCGATGCAGATCAGACCCAGATTCATCCGTTCCCGAACACGGCGGACTAGCATCGCAACATCGGCACCCTGGCGGCCGCGGTAGGTGTGCAGTTCGTCCAGTACCAGGAACTGAAGCCCATTGGAGTGCCTGATAACTGCCTTGTCCCGTTCGTTCTGCCGGGTCATCAGCAGTTCCAACATCATGTAGTTGGTCAGGATAATGTCGGGAGGATTCTGCATGATCCTTTCCCGCTCTTCCTGGTCTTCCTGACCGGTGTAGCGGGCGTAGCTGATAGGCCGGGTGTCATCGGCGTAGTCAGATAGAAATTTTTCCAGTTCTTCCTTCTGGCTGTTCGCCAGAGCGTTCATTGGGTAGATAACAATAGCGCGAATTCGAGGAGTGGGGTCTTGCTGCTTATCCCGGACGATCGCATCAACCATGGGGATGAAGTAGGAGAGAGACTTGCCCGAGCCAGTGCCTGTGGTCAGAACGTAGGGCTCATTGCGCTGGCAACAATCAATAGCCTCTCGCTGGTGCTTGTAGAGCGTTGCAGGCACTCCAGAGGAAGTGGCGCTCTTGCCGAACCGGAAGATGCTGGCGGTAATGGGCGTGAGGATGCCCTCGGAGGCTAGGGAGTCGACGGTGCCCGTGGTGACGTAGGACGGGTTGATCTGAATCAGTGGGGAGGGCCAATAACGGCCTCCATCGTATTCACTGTCCAGGAAGGTGCTAATGTCCTCAGCCCTGGGTTGAATAAATGAGCGGGTAAAGTCTCGGTAGTCACCGACCAGCTTGTCCCGAAATTCAAAAACGTCCATCAGGCTTGGCGCCTCCCTTGCCTTATTATTGGTGCCCCAGCAGGCAGAATACTGTTGGCATTGAGCGATTTAGACTAGCTCCGAAAGTCTACCAAAGTTTCAGGAGAAAACGTGGATAGATCAAGGGCATATTAGCAGCCCTACATGCGACGAGGTGAGATTTGAAGAAGCGCGCGATGCATCCGCGAGTAAACGCTGGCTGATTTAAGTATCGTTGCTGGAGACAAAAATCGTGCGGGTGTCTATTTATGACTCTAGCTGACCGATGCCCACCCTCGCGAAATTGGAATCGGAGGGTGGTTTTTTTGTGACGCCTCAGTGCATGGTTTTCCCCGCACCAAGTTGAGGGTGCTGGCTGGAAGAGTAGTCAACGGTCGCGTAGAACTTATTTGGCTCCTCAGAGTTCTGGAAAAGATCGAGCGTAATCCAGTCCTCGCCCCGTCGCATCTGGACGGTGAGATTGATCTCTTCGCAATTGAACTCTTTGGTGAGCGTGGCCGCCAGGTTCTGGGTCTTTTTCATGAAGTCCATATTGAATCCCTCCAATCAGAACCAGACGTTCTTTTTGATAGTGCCCAACTGGTCCGCCGGGCTGGCGGTCGCCGGTGTCAGCTGTGACAAGGAGCTGTCACCGGTGGTGCCATCGCTGTAGTTCTGGAGATTGTCGCCGATCACCAGGCTGGTGCCGTCCGTGCACGACACCCGCACCTCGGCTTTGCTCAGCTCGAAATTGTCGAGAGTCTCCGCCAGAGCGTTGGCCTGTTTGAGCAGGTCGGTAATCTGTTCAATCAAGTGTTTCATCATTTTGGAATATCCTCTGCTTGCTTCTTGAATTGGTCACGCAATTCGAGACCTATTTCGACGTTACCCCATTTCGTCGTTCTAGCAAGCAAATAGATTTTGGCCGGACCGTGTGCTTGAATGTCAGGCAAAACAGAGAGATATCGCCCCTATTGACGAACGGCGATCGCCAAGTCGTAAAAACTAGGTGGCTGGTGAGTAAAATTTTTGGCTAAAAATTGATCGTTTTGGGGTTGAGGGGTAGGTTGGTGGGTTAATCGGATTTTCGATTCTAACTATTTGATTTTAATGCTGGGATGGTACCCCCGGCAGGACTCGAACCTGCTACCTATCCCTTAGGAGGGGATCGCTCTATCCAGATGAGCTACGGGGGCATCGCAAAGGAGGCGGTATGATAACGGCCCGAGGCAGCGGGCTCAAGGCTGTCATTTTTCATTTGTTCACACTGTCTTGCCGTTTCCGGGTAGATCACGTGGGTAGTCGCTGACTATCATAGCCCCGGCCTCTGAAGTATGGCCGGGCGGGTTCGTAATCTCTCCCGTCAATCCTTCGGCACAGGGCCCAGGTCCCGCAGGGTCTGAAGGATCGCATCATCATTCACGGCATCGCCGCCGGTGGTGACCAGCAGAGCACGTTGCCGTTCAAGCATGGCCTGTTCGAAGGTTTCTTTCAGCTCCTCCAACGAGACTTTCTGAATGGCATCAGCCAGGACTTCCCGACTATTGAACTTGGTATTTTCCCGGTCGATCTCCCGCCAGTAACGGCTGGACACTTCGCCCAGTTGCCGGTCACGCTCCAGCAATTGGCTGATCACTGCCTGTTTTTCCCGCGCAAGCCGGGTGTTATCCATCTCCGCCAGTTGTTGCGCGAAAGCCTGGCTGAACTCCTCAACGGCTGCGTCGATGGCTTGTGCGTCTGCGGACGGGGATTGCACAACCAGCCCGAGTGCCGGCGTTTCCAGAATCTCGAACGCGGTCGCGTAGACGATGTAACCGAGCTGGCGCGTGGTCCGGATTTCCTCATAGAACGGGCTGCTGATGATTTGTGCCAGTAGCCGGTACCGGGCCCGCTCCGCGTAGGAAGTGTTGTTGCCCTGCAGGTATAAGGTGTAGCCGGTATCGGGGTGCTCAACGGCCAGATGCGCGCCGGTCTGGCCCTGAGGCAGCTGGCGAATTCGCGCCCGATCCACGTTTGTACGCTGGTGATCGGCGAGTACCAGAGCCTGAACCTGTCTGGCCATATTCAAGGCACTGGCCTGGGTCAGGTTGCCATGGGCGAGCATGACGGGATCGGTGCGGGCCAGGAAACTGTCAGCAAAGCCTCTCAGCTCCTCCAGTGTGATATCGCGCGCTGCGGCCAGGCGGTCCTCCACGGGAAACGTGCCTTCCAGCAAGGCGGTTTGGACAAATTCCGAAGTCTGTTGCACCGGCCGTTCTTTGCTCTTGTTTTCCAGAGCATCAATCAGGTTCTGGCGCGCGATCCTGAATCGCTGTTCGGTAAGGCCGGGATTGGCGAACTCCAGTAGTATCTGGTTAACCAGCTTGTGCAGCTTGTCGTTGTAACCGCCTACACGGATGGTAACGCCACGGAGGTGGGGGTAGACACTGTAGTCCAGCCCGGCCAGCCGGGCAGAATACGCCCAAGCGTTGAGGTTGGTATTAATGGCGTCTACCAGTAGCCGTGTGAGCACGGAACTCCGGGCGGATTGCCGCGCGACCGGCGTTCTCAGGCTGACAAACAGGTTGGCTTTCGGGGCGCCGAAACGGGTATCCCGGGCGTACCAGATATCCAGGCCCTCCAGTTCGGCAATTTTCTCCGGCTGAGCCATGCTGTGCCCCGCCACCAGCTCGAGGTTTTCCGGAACAAAGGGGTTGGGCTCGGGCAGGGAAAGTTGTTCAGCCAGGCTGGGGGCGGTCATGTTGTCGATGTCGAGGGCTGCTCTGACCCAGGGCGTTTGATACCACTGAGTATACTTTGGCTCACTCGCGTCCAGGTTCGGGGCGGCAACCCAGACTTTAAGGTTGTCTGGTGTCAGCTGATCGAGGATTGCCCTGTATTGCTCGGGGGCATAGCGTTCCAGCAGCCAGGGCGCGCTCAGCACGTCCTCCGGCGGATAGTCCTTGAGAAGCCTGGACAGGCGCATAGCTTCGCTTTGTGCTTCAGCGCGTTCCCGGAAACGGAAATCAATCATGGCCAGCTGGCGCATTTCGTTGAAACGTTGCTCACTGATGCCGTCTTCGCGAATACGATCTATGTACTCAAAGGTGAGGGCAATGATCTCGTCCTGATGTTCCAGGCCTTCCCGGGTAAGCGACATGCTGATGTCCAGGGTGGCATGTTCACCGGTGTCCATTCCTGAACCTGCGGAGAGGCTTTCTACCAGGCCTGCGCGTTTCAGAACGTCAAACAGGCTGCCGGGGCCTTCGTGGCCCAGCAGGTTGGCAACGTAGGCTGCGGGTTTACTTTTATAGTAACGCTGCTGAGAGGGGATCGGGAAAGACAGCGTCATGCTGCGATTGTCTTTCAACGTCTCGGCTGTCACTTTCTCTGGCAACCGGGAGGTGTCGTACAGCGGGTGAGGGTGAACCTTGGGTTCAAGGTTACGGTTGGCGATGGCGCCAAAGCGCTCCTGCACCATGCGTTCCAGCTCATCCAGCGGCTGTGGGCCGTAGACTGCCAGGGTCATGATGTTCGCCGAATAGTTTTCTTCCCAGAAACGAATCAGGTCAGGCCGAAGCGGGTTGTCTTCGGTGTTTTCCAGGGTCTCGAGGTTGCCGACTGCAAACTGGCTGAAGGCATGATCCGGATTGCCCGCAGCCTTCCTGACAGAGAGCAGGCGCCGTCCGTCATCCTTGAGTTTGGAGCTGTACTCCGAGTGCACGGCATTGCGCTCACGATCCACCAGTTCCGGGGTGAACAGGGGAGCAGAGAACTGTTGGGCGAACCGGTCCAGTGCCGGCTCCAGAAACTCTGCTTCGACATCAAAGAAATAGTTGGTGTCCTCAAACGCTGTGAACGCGTTATGACTGCCGCCGTGGCTGCGAATAAATTGCTGGTATTCGCCTGCCTCCGGGTACTTCTCGGTGCCCAAAAACAGCATGTGCTCGAGAAAGTGCGCCAGGCCAGCCCGCTCTTTCGGGTCGTTTCCGCTGCCCACGGCAACGTTCATGGAGGCGGCGGCTTTGTCGGTTTCCGGGTCCGAAGCGAGGATCACCCGCAAGCCATTGTCGAGTTCGATGAACCGATACTGGTTCGGATCATTGGGACTTTGGGTGGGTGACACACTGGCTGTCGCCAGTGGAGCCAGTAACACGGTGACGACCAGCAACAGCCTCTGTAGCAGAGCGTAGCGAGATCGAACAGGTAACGGATGTTTCGAAGTCATGGTGCCTCGGGTTCCGGAATGGCGTTCAGGTCGGAAAAGGGATCAGTGCATCTGGTTGTTTTTGGCGCTGTCAGGCTTCTGTTCTATGGTTTGGCGCGCGAGTTTGGCCGCCTGGTCAGCGTCGAGTTCACCAGAGGCGATCCGCTCCAGCACCGTCGCCATGATCGCAACGGACTGTCGATAATCGGCAAACTCGGCCTGAAACGCCTTGTCGATTGCCTGGTATACGGCCTGAATCTTGTCTTCCCGGGAACCACTGTCGGCGGCGGTGTCGTTGATGGCCTTCAGGCAGGCACGGGCGATGGCAATATGGCGTTCGGTGTTCGGATTGTTTTTCGGCATGGCAGTTTCTTTTAAACCTTGATGTCTGGCTCGGTTAGTGACGCCGAATGGCGCTGGAAGTTCCCGATTATGTCATTGGTAAGAACCTCTTGCATTGCCTGGTCGTAATTAAATGACCCAATGCGGTGGTCGCGGTTTCTTGTGCTAATCTCAATCACATTGTGTCGATAAACCGGACAGGGAGTGAGGTGGAGCTGGCTGCTTTTAGAGTAATGGCTCTAGCAAAAACAATGGGTTACAGAGTAAAAGCTCTAAAAAAGTTCGATACATGAGGGTTGCAATTAAGTAGAATTGCCGACCGATGGAATCAGCTACGACTTTAGTCGTATCTGTGTCGGTTAAAGACAAAAAACACAACAGGCAGAATGGAGTACCTATGAATTATTTCCTGACAGGCGGCACCGGTTTTATCGGTCGTTTTCTGGTTGAGAAACTCTTGGCGCGCGGCGGCACCGTGTATGTTCTGGTTCGCGAGCAGTCCCAGGACAAGCTGGAGCGGCTCCGGGAGCGCTGGGGTGCAGACGACAAGCAAGTGAAGGCTGTGATCGGCGACCTCACCAGCAAAAACCTTGGTATTGACGCGAAAACGCTGAAATCACTGAAAGGAAATATTGACCACGTATTCCATCTTGCCGCGGTCTACGACATGGGCGCAGACGAAGAAGCCCAGGCGGCCACCAATATCGAAGGCACCAGGGCGGCTGTTCAGGCTGCAGAAGCCATGGGCGCCAAGCATTTCCATCATGTGTCATCCATCGCGGCAGCGGGTCTGTTCAAGGGTATCTTCCGGGAGGATATGTTCGAAGAAGCCGAGAAGCTTGATCATCCTTACCTGCGCACCAAGCACGAATCCGAAAAAGTTGTGCGTGAAGAATGCAAGGTTCCGTTCCGCATCTACCGCCCTGGTATGGTCATTGGCCATTCGGAAACCGGCGAAATGGACAAGGTGGACGGGCCCTATTACTTCTTCAAGATGATTCAGAAGATCCGTCACGCGTTGCCCCAGTGGGTACCCACCATCGGTATTGAAGGTGGCCGGCTGAACATTGTACCGGTGGATTTCGTGGTCGACGCCCTGGATCACATTGCGCACCTGGAAGGTGAGGATGGCAACTGTTTCCATCTGGTGGATTCTGATCCGTACAAGGTGGGTGAGATTCTCAATATCTTCTGCGAGGCCGGCCATGCCCCTCGCATGGGTATGCGCATCGATTCCCGGATGTTCGGTTTTATTCCGCCGTTTATTCGCCAGAGCATCAAGAATCTGCCTCCGGTCAAACGCATTACCAGTGCGGTTCTGGATGACATGGGCATTCCGCCCTCGGTGATGTCCTTCATTAATTACCCAACCCGTTTTGATACCCGGGAGCTGGAGCGGGTTCTGAAGGGCACAGACATTGAGGTGCCGCGTCTGCCGTCCTATGCCCCGGTGATCTGGGACTACTGGGAGCGCAATCTGGACCCGGACCTGTTCAAGGACCGCACTCTCAAGGGCACGGTTGAAGGTAAGGTTTGCGTGGTCACCGGCGCGACCTCGGGTATTGGCCTGGCAACGGCAGAGAAGCTGGCAGAGGCCGGTGCCATTCTGGTCATTGGTGCGCGCACCAAGGAAACTCTGGATGAAGTGGCGGCCAGCCTGGAGGCCAAAGGCGGCAACGTGCATGCGTACCAGTGCGACTTTTCGGACATGGACGACTGCGACCGCTTTGTGAAGACGGTGCTCGATAATCACGGCCACGTGGATGTACTGGTGAATAACGCGGGTCGCTCCATCCGCCGCTCCCTGGCGTTGTCTTTTGACCGCTTCCACGATTTTGAGCGGACCATGCAGCTGAACTACTTTGGCTCCGTTCGGCTGATCATGGGCTTTGCGCCAGCCATGCTGGAGCGTCGCCGCGGGCACGTGGTGAATATTTCTTCCATCGGGGTACTTACCAACGCTCCGCGTTTTTCGGCCTATGTCGCCTCGAAATCCGCACTGGACGCGTTCAGCCGCTGTGCCGCTGCGGAATGGTCGGATCGCAATGTGACCTTCACCACCATCAACATGCCGTTGGTGAAAACGCCGATGATCGCGCCCACCAAGATCTACGATTCCGTGCCGACGCTGACACCGGATGAAGCCGCGCAGATGGTGGCGGATGCGATTGTGTACCGGCCCAAGCGCATTGCCACCCGTCTTGGCGTGTTCGCGCAGGTTCTGCATGCGCTGGCACCGAAGATGGGTGAGATCATTATGAACACTGGCTACCGGATGTTCCCGGATTCTCCAGCAGCTGCTGGCAGCAAGTCCGGCGAAAAGCCGAAAGTCTCTACCGAGCAGGTAGCCTTTGCGGCGATTATGCGGGGGATATACTGGTAATCGTCGTTATAGGCCAAGAAAAAACCCGCCTCGGCGGGTTTTTTCGTTTCGGGTTGGAGATTTCATTCCTGGGGTTCTTCGGCAATTTCGATTGGCGGCGGCGGAAACCCGCCCAGTTCACGCCAGCGATTGACGATGCCGCAGAACAGGTCTGCTGTCTTTTCCGCGTCGTAGGCGGCCGAGTGGGCTTCCTTGTTGCTGAAGGGAATGCCCGCCAGTTTACAGGCCTGGGCCAGCACGGTGTGGCCGTAGGCGAGGCCCGCCAGGGTAGCGGTATCAAACGTCGAGAATGGATGGAACGGGTTGCGTTTGATATCGGCCCGCAGCGCTGCCGCGAAAACGAAATTATGATCAAACGTGGCATTGTGGCCCACCAGTACCGCTCGCTTGCAGTCGTGTTCTTTTACCGCCTTGCGGATGGGAGAGAAAATCTCGCTCAGGCCTTCCCGTTCCGGTACCGCCTCCCGCTCCGGATTCCAGGGATCGATACCGGTGAAATCCAGGGCCGACTGCTCCAGATTGGCGCCTTCGAACGGGTCGATCTGCTGCACGTGGGTTTCGCTCCGGCGCAGCCAGCCATCCTCATCCATGGTCAGCATTACGGCAGCGATTTCCAGCAGAGCATCACGTTCCGGGTTGAAGCCGGCGGTTTCCACATCGACCACCACCGGCAGAAAGCCGCGAAAGCGCTGGGACATGGGGTGGGGCTGTTTGTTTTCGTCTGACACTCGAACTCCGATGTTCGTGGTAGTGAATGAATAGGGTTTACGCCAGGCGCCAGTTAACGGTTTCACCGGCCTTCAATGGAACAATGTCGCCGCCGGCCAGAGGCAGGTGTTCCGGCATGGTCCAGGGTTCCCGCACCAGCGTCACGGTGTCGGTATTCCGGGGCAGGCCATAGAAATCCGCGCCGTTGAAGCTGGCAAAGGCTTCCAGCTTGTCCAGAATGCCCAGTTCCTCAAAGATATCGGCATACAGACCGATGGCGCCGTAGGCGGAGTAACAGCCGGCACAGCCGCAGGCGGCTTCCTTTTTATCTTTTGCGTGTGGGGCAGAATCCGTGCCCAGGAAGAAACGGGGATCGCCACTGGCCACGACTTCTCTGAGTGCTTCCTGATGCTTGTTGCGCTTGAGGATGGGCAGGCAGTAAAGGTGCGGGCGAATACCGCCAACCAGCATGTGATTGCGGTTATACATCAGGTGCTGAGGGGTGAGAGTTGCCCCGAGATTATTGCCCTGGTGGCTACGGACAAAGTCGGCCGAATCGGCCGTGGTAATGTGTTCCAGAACCACCCTGAGCGTCGGGAACGCCGCCAGTGTTGGTGCCAGAACCCGCTCCAGAAACACCTTTTCCCGGTCGAAGATATCGATGTCGCTGTCGGTCACCTCGCCGTGTACCAGCAACAGCATGCCGCAATCCGCCATCGCCTCCAGTACCGGGTAGATATTGCGGATGTCTGTCACGCCGGAGGCAGAGTTTGTGGTGGCACCAGCCGGGTACAGTTTCGCTGCCACTACGCCAGCGGCTTTGGCTTCACGAATGGTCTCGGCGGTGGTGCTCTCGGTCAGATACAGGGTCATCAGGGGCTGGAAGTCTGTTCCCCGGGCCGCGGCCAGAATGCGATCCCTGTACGCCATGGCCGCGCTGGCATCGGTTACCGGCGGTACCAGGTTGGGCATGATGATAGCGCGGCCGAAGCAGGCGGCGGTGGCGGGGACCACATCGTTCAGAATGTCGCCGTCGCGCACGTGCAGGTGCCAGTCGTCCGGGCGTGTGATGGTTATCTGTCGGGTCATGAGAAGGTATCCGAAAGCGAGCGCAAAATTTCGCGGATTATATCAGAAGCGAAAAGCAGATGTTTTTAACCTGATCGTAAGTTATCCGGCTCAAGTTCCCGGTCGGGTCGCCGTTAACCGGTTAGTTCACTGGTTTAAAGGCTCCACGGGGCATTCCTATGGTTTCACCTAATTGGTTCTTCAGACAGGGCAGGTTGCTGAAATCACTGGCGACGGCAGGGTTGATGTCATTGTCCTCTGCGCCCGTGTTGTCATCCAGTTACGGTGCCGGTATTGAAAACAGCCAGTGGTACCTCTCCGAATCGGTCTTTGAGTGTTCCCTTGTCCATGAGGTTCCAGGCTTTGGCCGTGCCGTACTCAGGCACCGGGCGGGGGAAGACCTGCGTTTCTATCTGGAATCGGATCTGAGTGTGATGCGCCCCGGCCAGGGCCAGTTGGTGGTTGAAGCGCCGCCCTGGCGACCGGGAGTGGCGCCGAACCCCATTGGCGCTGTGCAGGTAACGGATAGTCCGCGCTCTGTGAACCTGGGGAATCGGGAAGCGGTGTTGATTGCCCAGGGGTTGTCCCGGGGTATGCAGCCGACGGTTACCCGGGCTGCGGTATACAGCGGCCAGCCGGTACGGGTGCAGTTGTCGAATGTGAATTTTTCCGGCCCCTACGCCGGCTATCGTGAATGCGTTGCCAGTCTGTTGCCGGTTAACTTCGACCAGGTTCGGCGCAGCCGGGTTCCGTTTGCCAGCGGAAGTACCAGCCTGTCACAGGCCGACAGGAACTTGCTTGATAATATTGTGACCTACGTGATGGCCGACAGCACGGTAGAGAGAATCTTCGTGGACGGCCATTCCGACAGTATTGGTAGCCGGATTGATAACCGCGCGCTGTCGGAGGAAAGGGCCAACGTGGTGGCAGAGTATCTCAAATCCCGGGGCATCGATGAGAACATGCTGACGGTCCGGGCCCACGGCGATCAGTATCCGGTTTCCCGCCGGCCGGCTGATAACCGCCGCACCACCATTCGTTTGCAACGCCAGGGTGAGCGCCCGGAACTGCTGCAGGCTAACGGTATGGGAAGCGAATTTTCGGGTTAACCGGAAACGCTCGCTCCCGGGTTTCAATACACCGCGTTCAGAACGTCCAGATGCGCGGCCACACTCTCTGACAGGGCTTTCAGGTGATACCCGCCTTCCAGCGTGGAGATGATGCGGTCGTTGGCGTGGTCATGGGCGACGCTCACCAGCATTTCCGTTAGCCAGCGATAATCCTCGGTTTCCAGATTCAGTTCCGCCATGGGGTCAAGCCGGTGACCGTCAAAACCTGCCGAGATCAACACCAGTTGCGGGCGAAAATCCTGCAGTTTCTTGAGCCACGCGGCTTCAACCGTCTTGCGGTACTCGGCCGGTGAGCAGTCGGCTGCAATCGGCGCATTGACAATATTGTCGGCCTGCCGGTGCACATGGGAATGCGGATAAAACGGATGTTGAAAACTGGAGCACATCAGTATGCGTTCATCACCACTGACAATGTCTACCGTGCCGTTACCCTGATGCACATCGAAATCGACAATGGCCACCCGCTCCAGGTGATGAAAGGTGAGTGCCCGCATCGCGGCCAGGGCGATATTGTTATAGAAACAAAACCCCATCGACTTGGTTCGTTCGGCATGGTGTCCCGGTGGGCGGGCACAGACAAAGGCGTTGGTTACCTGGCTGCTCATAACCATATCGACAGCCTGCACATTGCCGCCTGCGGCCAGCCTGGCGGCTCTCAGGGTATCCGGCATCATCGCGGTGTCCGGGTCGGTGAACACCCGGCCCCGGGTCGGCTGCATCAGGTCCAGCTGGTGCAGATAGCTTTCCGGATGCACGGTCAGCAGTTGGTCCCGGGTAATTTCTTCCGGACGAACCCAGTCCAGTTCCTGTTGCAGGTTGGTATCTGCGAGGTAGGCGAGAATGCTTGAAAGGCGTTCAGGGCTCTCCGGGTGCTCCGGGCCCATGTTGTGCTTCATGCAGTCGTCGTGGGAAAAAAATGCCGTGGTCATGGGTAATGCCTGAACCTGAATATGCTTATTATCGCTTTCATGTTATCAGGGATAACCGAAGCCTGTCGTATTTCTTTGGTCTAATAACCCGTTAGTCGATTTACATCATGAATTCGCCACCTAAGATAAGGTATACACTGATAAGCAAGTCGTTTTATTGAAGTCTGTACATTCCTGTCGCGCACACCACTGGGAGAGCCGCGTTGAGTACCCGCTATCTGGAAAGCCTGTTCAATCCTGAATCCATTGCCGTTATTGGCGCCTCTGAGCGCGCTGACAACCTCGGGGGTATGGTGTTGCGGAACCTGCTGGGCGGCGGCTATCCGGGCCGGCTCGTGGTGGTCAACCAGAGCGACTACGAAAACGTGCACGGGGTGCCCTGTGTGCGCAAAGTGTCCAAACTGGATTTCAGTCCGGACCTGGCGATTATCTGTACCCCGCCGGACACGGTGCCGAAAATGATCCGCAAGCTGGGTGAATGCGGCGTGCGCACCGCCATTGTAATGACCGGCGGTATGTCACGGACCCACAGTAAAACCGGCCAGCCATTGATGTATTCGGTGCGGGATGCCGCCCGGGAAACCGGTATCCGCGTGCTGGGCCCCAACACTATCGGTTTGATGGTGCCGGCGCGGCATCTGAACGCCACCTATGCCCATATGGGGGCCATTCCCGGCCGCGTTGCCTTCGTGGGGCAGTCCGGCACCATTGCCAGTTCGGTGCTGGACTGGGCTTTTGCCAGGGGGGTGGGCTTCTCTTACTTCCTGACCCTGGGTGACGGCATGGACATCGATCACGACGACCTGATCGACTATCTGGCCCAGGACACCCAGACCCGGGCGATTCTTCTGCACATTGAAAACATCCCCAATCCCAGGCGTTTCATGTCAGCGGTGCGGGTGGCCTCCCGAACCAAGCCTGTGATTGCGGTGAAATCCGGACGGGTGCCCGAATCCGAGTGGTTTACCCATGCCTTGCCCGCTGGTATCAAACGCAGCGACCCGGTCTACGATGCCATGCTTCAACGCGCCGGTGTGTTGAGGGTGGACGGGCTTGGCCAGATGTTTGATGCCCTGGAAACCCTGACCCGGATGCGCCCGCTGCGTCGGGAATCCCTGGCCATCATGGCCAACGGCGTGGGCCCCGGCGTATTGGCGGTGGACCGGCTGGCGGATCTCGGCGGTGAACTGGCGGAGCTGTCGGAAGATACGGTCAGGGAACTGGGAGAACTGTTGCCGCCGTACTGGACCCGCAAGAACCCCATCGACCTGAACTATGACGCCACGCCCGAGCTCTATGGCAAGGCCATCAAGATTCTGGCGAAGGACCCTAACGTGGCTAACGTACTGGTGATGTACGCACCCACACTGATCGAAGACAGCCTGCAGATTGCCGATTCCGTGGTGCAGGCGTCCAAGGGCACCCGCCTGAACATCTTTACCTGCTGGTTGGGGCAGAGCACGGTGATGGATTCCCGGGAAGAGTTTTACCGGGCTGGGCTGCCATCGTTCTTTAACCCGGAAAAAGCGGTGATGGCGTTTATGCAGCATGTTCGGCATCAGCGCATTCAGCGGCTGCTGACCGAGACGCCCGAATCGTTTACAGACCACTTCGCCGACCGGGCCAACACCCGCAAACTGGTCGCCAGGGCCTTGCGGGATGGCCGGCGGCATCTGTCCAACCGGGAAGCCCGGCGGGTGATCTGCGACTACGGCATCAATACCATTGAAACCGTTTACTGTGATGACGTGGAAGAGGTGCTGGAGGTCTTCGCAGTCGAGCGCCGCCCCATTGATGTAACTGTTATCCACGAAGATGTGTGTTATCCGTTCCTGGATCTGAGCCCGACCCAGCGCCGCTATAAGGGCACGGTCAAAAAGCTCAACAGCGAACAGGTGATCATCGACAGCTGCCGCTTCCTGATGGACGAATATCGGGAGCATTTCCCGAAAAGCGGCTTCCTGGGTTTTGCCGTCCAGCGTTCCTACCAGCATGTTGGCGGCATCGAATTCAGTGTGGGGATCACCCGTGATGAGGTCTTTGGGCCATTGGTGGTTTGTGGGGCAGCCGGTGCCCAGATCAACATCATGACTGACCGCCAGATAGCCTTGCCGCCGTTGAACATGGTGCTGGCCCGCGAGCTGCTGCGGCGCACTTACATGTACAAACTGCTTAAAGAACACAGCCTGAAGCCGGAAGAGGATATCCGGGCAGTGTCCGAAACCCTGGTGACGCTGTCACAGATTGTGATCGATATACCGGAGATCAAGGGCCTGGAAATCTCGCCGTTGTTGTTCAATGAGCAGGGCGCCGTTGCTGTAAACATCGCCATTGACCTGGATGAACATCCGGTCAAGCCCATTATCCAGCCCTACCCGCGAGAGCTGGAGGAGTGGCTGGTATTGCCCAAATCCGGTCGCCGCGTGATTATTCGCCCGGTGCTGGCGGAGGATGAGCCTGCCCACCGGCTGTTTCACGAGCATCAGTCTCCGGAATCCATCCGTTACCGATTCTTCCAGTACCGCAAGCATTTTTCCCGGGAAGACGTGGCCCAGATGGTGCAAATCGACTATGACCGGGAAATGGTGTTCATCGCCAATGCGCCCCGTGAAGATGGTGAAGGCGAAGAGACCCTCGGTACGGTGCGTACCTGGACCGATGCCGACAATCTGCGTTGCGAGTTCGCCGTCATGGTAGATGACCGGATGAAAGGCGAAGGCCTGGGTGTGGCCCTTATGCAGAAGATGATTGATTATTGCCGTGCCCGGGGCACCATGGAA
Source organism: Marinobacter sp. LM1 (assembly GCF_042763285.1). Classification (NCBI taxonomy): domain Bacteria; kingdom Pseudomonadati; phylum Pseudomonadota; class Gammaproteobacteria; order Pseudomonadales; family Marinobacteraceae; genus Marinobacter; species Marinobacter sp. LM1. The sequence continues at coordinate 2,760,349 of NZ_CP114373.1, read as the reverse complement.
ATGATCGGCAATGTGTTGCCGGACAACCGGCCGATGTTGCAGCTGGCCGAGCATCTGGGGTTCGAAATCAAATACAACCCGGAGGAAGAAGTGATGGATCTGCGGCTGGTATTGAACGAGCCGCAGAAAGACTGGCAGAAGGAACGGCTGGGTAAAGGGGGGCATCTGTAGCCCTCCGTTCCTTTACTCCTCGACGATGGCGGAGCGATCTTCTCCGCCCAGGGCTTCCAGCAGCCCGGGAATCAGCCGTGACAGCTCCAGAGTCATGATGGTGAAAGCTGCATCAAACTTGGCCAGGGCGTCGTCGACATCGACGTCGTCCAGCTGCTCTTGCAGGGTTTCACCGAATTTCAGCCGGCGTATGCCCAGCTCTTCATCCAGCACGAACGAGACATTGTCGTCCCAGGTCAGGGCCAGCTTGGTCACCTGCATTCCGGCTTCCAGGTGGTTGCGGATCTCGTCGGCTTTGAGATCGAGGCCTTTGCAGCGTACCACGCCGCCATCTTCTGACGGGTCTTTCAGTTCGCATTCGCTGCCCAGCGTAATATTGGCCGGGTGATCAATGCTTTCGTTCAGCCAGCCGGTGAGGGTGAAGGCGGGGGATTGCTCAACCGCAGGCGGGCGCACAGGCAGTGATCCCAGGCTTTTGCGCAGGGTGGAGGCAAGGTCTTCGGCCTGTTTCGCGGAGCCGGCATCAACCACCAGCACGCCGTCCTGAGGGGCCAGGTAAGCAAAGCATCGGCGGTTGCGTGAAAACGCCTGGGGCAGCATTTCCAGCATCACCTGTTCTTTCAGTTCGTCTTTTTCCTTCCGGCGCACCTTTCGGCCCTGCTCCAGCTCAATGGCTTCGGCACGCTCTTCCACAGCCTCCTTCACCACTGGCCCGGGCAGGATCTTCTCTTCTTTTCTCAGGGCAATCAGGTGATAACCGTTGGCGCTGTGCACCAGTTGGTCGCCATGCTTACCCAGGGGCGGAACCCAGCCCTGGCGATTGGTTTCCTGAGGACCACAGGGTTTGAATGCGTCCGCCTGGAGTTTCTCTTCCAGCGCTTCTGCGGAAATATCGAAAGGTTTGGTGAAACGGAAAACACGGGCATTACGAAACCACATGGGTCTGAATCCTTGCGTCAGGTCGGAGCTTGTCGAATCGAAAAAAGGGGAAGGGATGATACGGCTACCAGGCGGTAGCCGTAAAGTGACGGCAGGCCGGTCAGATCTGCATAACCTCCACCAGCACGGTTTTCACGATAAAGCCGACAACACCGGCGCCAAGCACGGTGAACAGGGCGATGGTGCCGAATTTGCCGGCCTGGGATTTCTTGGCCAGATCCCAAACAATGAAGCCCATCCAGGCAATAAGGCCGGTCAGAAACACCAGCATGGCGATCTGGGAAAATACTGCTTCGTTCATTGCTACTCCGATATCAACATATGTCTGAAGGTGTTAAACACAGGTCGGAAAACCGCCTGACTACTGCTCGTCCCGCAGGAAAACCCAGTTGTTGTTATCGGATTGGTCTTCGCTGAAATAGTACCCATCCAGGTTGAAGCCTTTGAGATCATCAGCCTGGGTAATTCGATTCTGGATGGCGTAACGGCACATCAGCCCCCGGGCTTTCTTGGCGTAGAAGCTGATCATCTTGTACTGGCCGTTTTTCCAGTCCTTGAACTGGGGGGTAACGAGGCGGGCGTCCAGGTGTTTTTTCTGCACGCTCTTGAAGTATTCGTTGGAGGCCAGATTCACCAGCACCTTGTCGTCGCTGGCCAGGAGCTGGTTCAGGGCCTCGGTAATCTTGCTGCCCCAGAACGCGTACAGGTCTTTGCCCCGGGTATTTTCAAACCGGGTGCCCATTTCCAGTCGGTAGGGCTGCATCAGGTCCAGCGGTTTCAGCAGTCCGTAGAGGCCGGATAGGATCCGCAGGTGTTTCTGGGCAAAACTGAAATCCTCATTACTGAAACTCTCGGCATCCAGACCGGTATAGACGTCGCCCTTGAACGCCAGAACGGCCTGTCGGGCATTATCCGGCGTAAACGGTGTGTGCCAGGTCTGGAAGCGCTCGGCGTTCAGTTGCCCGAGTTTGTCGCTGATGCTCATCAGGTTGCTGACCTGATGTGGTTCCAGCTCTTTGAGTTGGTCAATCAGTTCACAGGCATCGTCCAGGAAATCCGGTTGAGTATGGGTTTCCGTTGCCAGGGGGCTCTCATAATCCAGAGTCTTGGCAGGGGAGATGATCATCAGCATGTCAGAGGATCCTCATTGCAGAAACGTGAGTAACTGGTCCCTGGTGAACGGCCAGTCCAGCTCCGCTCCGGTGTCGTTGCGGCGCAGCACCGGGATGCGGGTGCCGTAGCGCTCCACCAGGGCTTCGGACTGGGCAATGTCCACCACATCCACCGGAATGGGCTCGGGCATCGGGGTGCTGACCAGCAGCGCCTCTGCCAGTTCGCACAAATGGCACTGGGTTGTGGTGTAAAAAAGCAGTTCCATTATTTTTTCGGCTGCGCGTCAATTTGCTGGCCATGAACGCCTTTGCTGTCCCGGCCCATCAGATACAGGTAAATGGGCATCAGCTGCTCCGGGTCCGGGTTTTTCTTCGGATCTTCCGCCGGGTAGGCGAGCACGCGCATGCCTGTGCGGGTCGCGCCCGGGTTCAGGCTGTTTACCCGGATATTGTGGCGCTCGTCGTCCAGTTCGTCGGCGAGTAACTGGGCCAGGCCCTCAACGGCAAACTTGGAGACGGCGTAGGCGCCCCAGTATGCCCGTGCCTGCCGGCCAACGCCGGACGAGGTGAAGATCATGGAGGCGTCCTCGGATTTGCGCAGCAGCGGAATCATCGCCCGGCTCAGCAGGAATGGCGCTGTGGCATTCACGTGCATGACCTTGTTCCAGGTTTCCGGATCGTACAGCTCAACCGGGCTGCGAGCACCCAGAATTCCGGCATTGTGCAGGAGGCCATCCAGGCGACCGAAATTGTCTTCCAGGGTCATGGCCAGCTCTTCATAATCCTTGACCGCCGCCCCTTCAAAGTTCATAGGCACGATGGCAGGTTTGGGGTGGCCAGCGGCTTCAATCTCGTCGTAGACTTCCTCCAGCCGCGAGACCGTGCGCCCAACCAGGATGACGGTGGCGCCATGGGCAGCATAGGCTTTGGCGGCAGCGCGTCCGATACCACTGCCGGCACCGGTTACCATGACAATGCGGTCTTTCAGAAGATCGGCGGGTGCCTGGTAATCTTGCATAACCTGTCTCCGTAAATCAGGCCGGACCAGGCCTTGCTCAGGCCGGTCGAAAATAATTGGGCGCTATTGTAACAGCTTTGTCAGGTCGCTGACGGTATCGGCAATCCGGTCGGCTTGCCACAGGTCAACCGTCTCCGGTTGCTCTATATAGCCGTAACGTACTGCGATGGTGTGCATTCCGGCGTTCCGGCCCGCTTCAATGTCCCGTTCGTGATCACCGACATAGACAGATTTTATCGGCTCCACCTGAATCTGCCGGCAGGCCAGCAGCAGTGATTCCGGGTGCGGCTTGCGTTCGGCCACGTGGTCCGGGCAAATCAGAGCGGCACAGCGTTGCGCCAGGTCCAGGGCTTCGATCAGGGGCACCGCGAAGCGTGCGGGCTTGTTGGTGACGATGCCCCAGGGAATGCCCCGGCTCTCAAGGCTGCTCAGCAACACGTCCATGCCCGGGAAAAGGGTGGTTTCAACGGCTACACCGAGTTCATAGAGATCGAGAAAGGCTGTGTGCTTTTCCGGATAACCCTCGTGTTCCGGCTCCAGCCCGAATCCCACCCGAATCATCGCCCGGGCGCCATTGGAAACCGAGCGCCGGATCTGTTCTGCGGGCAGTGCCGGCATGCCGTGTTGCTGTCGGAGCTGGTTCAGGCAGCGGATGAAATCCGGGGCGGTGTCGATCAGGGTGCCGTCCAGGTCGAAGAGCACCGCCGCCGGTGTCTGCTCAGTCTTCACGGGTATCCCGGGCATGCATCAGGTAATTGACGTCGACATCCCGCCCAAGCTTGTACACCTTGGTGATGGGGTTGTAAGTCATGCCGGTGAGTTCGCGGACTTCCAGCCCGGCATGGCGAAGATGGTCGGACATCTCCGAGGGGCGGATAAACTTCTTCCACTCATGGGTGCCCTTGGGCAATAGGTTCAGAACGTACTCTGCACCGACAATGGCGAACAGGAACGACTTCGGGTTGCGATTGATGGTCGATACGAACATGTGGCCACCGGGTTTCAGCATGCTGGCACAGGCTCGAATAACCGATGCCGGGTCGGGCACATGTTCGAGCATTTCCAGGCAGGTAACCACGTCATACTGACCGGCATGTTCAGGATCCCGCGCCAGTTCCTCGATGGTGGTCTGGCGATAGTCCACTTTCACGCCGGACTCCAGGCCATGGAGCTTGGCTACCGACAGTGGCGCCTCGCCCATATCGATACCGGTAACATGGGCGCCCCGCAGTGCCATGCCTTCGGACAGCAGCCCGCCGCCGCAGCCAACATCCAGAGCCCGTTTACCGGCCAGCGATACGCGTTCGTCGATGTAATTCAGCCGCAACGGGTTGATGTCGTGCAGTGGCTTGAACTCGCTGGTAGGGTCCCACCAGCGGCTGGCGAGCGCCTCGAATTTGGCAATCTCGTTCTGGTCTACGTTCTGGTTGTTCATGTTCGGGGTTACTCCGGATAATCAGCTGAGAATCTGTTTGCGCCATTCGTTCACCCGCAGAACCAGATCTGGTACGTCGATGCGGGTAAGTCTGCCATCCTGTAATTGTGGTACGCCATGAATCCAGCTGTGGCTTACTGCCCGGCCGTGGTTGCTGTAGACCAGGTGTGAAGCGGGATCGTAGACCGGCTGCAGATAGGGGTCGCTCAAATCAACGGCGATCAGGTCCGCCAGTTTGCCTGCCACCAGGGAGCCGATGTCCTGATCCCGCCCCAGGGCACGAGCACCACTGAGAGTTGCCATCTCCAGCGCCTTGTGAGCCGACAGGGCAGCGGCATCGCCGGCCACAGCCTTGGCTACCATTGCGGCGGTTTTCAGTTCGCCGAACAGATCCAGATCGTTGTTGCTGGCGGCGCCATCGGTACCGATGGTGACATTGATATCGTGATCCAGCAGTTTCTGCACCGGACAGAACCCGCTCGCCAGTTTCAGGTTGGACTCCGGGCAATGGACAACATGGGCGCTGGTCATTTTCAGATGAGCCAGGTCGGATTCGTCGATCTGGGTCATGTGTACGCATTGCGTATTGGCACCGAGAACACCCAGGTCTGCCATACGCGCCAGTGGTCGTTGCCCGCTGGCTTTTACCGCTTCCGCTACTTCAAAGGCGGTTTCGTGCAAATGCAGTTGAATGGCTGCGCCGGTTTGCTGCGCTAATTCCACGGCGGCGCCCAGAGGACCGTCGGAAACGGTGTAAGGGGCGTGGGGCCCAATGGCTGGCATGATGTAGTCATCCCGCTGCCATTGTTCAATTAGGTCCGCACCTTTGCGCAGGTATTCTTCTGGCCCTGAACCCCATACCGTTGGCATATCCATCAGAGGAAAGCAGATCTGTGCACGCATGCCGGTGTCGTGGGCTGCCTGGGCAGTCACTTCCGGGAAGAAGTACATATCCGAAAACGTGGTGGTGCCGGTGCGGAGCATCTCTGCCATGGCCAGGCGCGTGCCGTCTGCCACGAACTGCTCGCTGACAAACTTGCCCTCTGCAGGCCAGATATGATCATTCAGCCAGGTCATCAATGGCAGGTCGTCAGCCAGGCCCCGGAACAGGGACATGGCGGTGTGGCCGTGCAGGTTGATCAGCCCGGGCAGGACAACATGCTGGTTCAGGTCGAGGGTTTCCCGTGTGCGATAACTCTGGTCTGCCTCAGCCTGCGGCACGATCGCCAGAATTCGGCTGCCTTGAAGGATCACGGCCTGGTGTTCAAGGACAACCCCGAAGGGTTCGACGGGAATCAGCCAGCGGGCGTTGATTCGGGTATCGGCTGCGGTGATGGTTTCTGCCGTCATTAACCTGCCTTGCGGGTTCGGGGCACCGGAGGCGCCTTGAAATTCAATGGGCAAGTATAACCAGCGCGGTCAGGCAGAACTACCCCGGTGGCGGCCGCTGCGCTGCGATTTTCCAGACATTCATCAAGCCTCTTCAAATCAGGGCAGTCAATCTGGTTTGATAGGGCTATACTCGCTGTTTTTCTTTGGTTCGGGAGTTGTTTATGGCAGGTCGATCTTCCAATCGTTCCATCGGGACGGTAGCAATGCGCTGGCACGGAGACAGGCTTGAATTGCTGGATCAACGCCTGCTCCCGGCGGAGGAGCACTGGATTGTTGCGGATGGCGCGTCGGCGGTGGCCCAGTGCATAACGGATATGGTGGTGCGCGGGGCACCAGCCATTGGCATCAGTGCTGCCTACGGGGTGGCCCTGGCAGCCCGCCACGCAGGCGGAGGCGATTGGCAGGCCGAGATCAAACAGGCTATTCGAGTGTTGGCGAAATCCCGGCCTACGGCGGTGAACCTGTTCTGGGCGCTGGAGCGCATGGAAAAGGTGTTCCACGCCTGCCATTCTCTGGACGAAGCCACTGATCGGCTGGCGGCAGAGGCTGTTCGTCTGCATGAGGATGACCTGGCGGCCAACCTGGCCATGGCGGATTATGCGCTGGAGGTGATGAATCCCGACAAGCCTATCGCAGTGCTGACTCACTGTAACACCGGTGCACTTGCCACCGGAGGATACGGTACCGCGTTGGGGGTGATTCGCCGTTTGCACGAGGAAAAACTGTTGAAGCGGGTCTATGCCGACGAAACCCGGCCCTGGCTTCAGGGCAGCCGATTAACCGCCTGGGAGCTGACCCGTGACCATATTCCCGTTACGCTCAATGCCGATGGCGCGGCAGCGGCCATAATGGCTTCCGGCAAGGTTAAATGGATTGTGGTGGGCGCCGACCGGATAACCGCCAACGGTGATGTGGCGAACAAGATTGGTACCTATAACCTGGCGGTTCTGGCGCGGCATCACAAGATCGGGTTTATGGTGGTGGCTCCCTCCAGTACTGTCGATATGTCGCTGGAGTCCGGCAAGGATATTCCGATCGAAGAGCGGGAGGGCACCGAGGTTCGTGAAATCCGCGGGATTCCCCTGGCGCCCGCCGGCGTTCAGGTCTTCAATCCGGTGTTCGACGTGACACCGGCCAGCCTGATTGATGCCATCGTGACCGAGAAGGGCGCAGTGCGTAACCCCAACATTACCGGAATGCGCGCGCTGTTTACCTGATATTCCGTTTTGCCCCGGAGCTGGTTGCCGGCTTGTCCGGCGCTGGCCCGGCGGTCTTCATGCCAGCTTTCAGTTCTGCCACTTCCTTTTCCTGCTGTTCTATAAAATGCAGTGACATTTCAAAGCTCTGGCGGGTGAATTCCAGCACTCTGCGGAAGCCTTCATCCGACAGGTTTCTGGCATCGTCGTGCCGGCGGAAGATGTTAATGAATTCCCGTTCCCGCTCGAACTGGAGCGGAATCCGGCCTATGCCCCAATCGTTGAGTATCTGCCACACCTCGGGGTTATAGTTACGGGTGGTGCGCATGATAAACGGGATCGGATCGTTGCGGGCCACCAGGGCGGCGAGTCTCAGAATCAGCTCGAAGGAGAGGGTGGAGGTGCCATTTTCAATGGCTTCCAGCAAAGACTTGTCTTTGAGGTTCAGGGCTTCACTCATTTCCGAGAGCGTGAGGCCCGCAACTTCCCGTATGTCTTTCAGCGATTGGCCGGCTGTCAGCATGGCCCGCAACTGATCCTGAGAATTAATCAGGGCCCGACCGACCCGCAGGGAGGTGTCGGTTGCCCGGGCGCCCAGACGAAGTGCCGAACCCGTCAACCCGGCTATACGTTCCAGCATACCGTCTGGGGTTTTATCTTTCGGGCCAGAGGATTCCAAGCCCTCAGCTTCGTCCATGGAATACATGGCGTGCAGGGCGTCCAGTAGCATGTCCCTGAACACCCGGGCACGCTGTTGGGTACTCTGACCGCTTTCCCCGGACGGCTGCCCAGCCATGATTTATGGTGCCTCAGTCTTGGCCGCAAACTGGGTGGGCATCAGAATGGACGCCATACGTTGATCCAGCTCCAGCAAGTCGGCCATGATGTGTCCGCCTTCCTGGATGACGAAATCCAGTTCTTCGTCAGTGTTGTCCAGATCTGCCGCCTGTTGATCCTGCCAGTCTTCCAGAGCTTCCAGGTCTTCAAACGGTTCTTCGCCTTTCAGTTCCCTGCGGGCATTGGCGATGGTCAGGCGGGTCTGCTCGATCTGGTTGTGCTGGTTCTTGCGCTCGTCCACGTTAAGGCTGACGTAATCCATCTGTCGCTGGCGATTAAGGAACTCGATTTCCTTCTGCAGCAGCTTGAACTCCGGGTTGGTGGCGAACCGCTCTTCGTGGCGATTCCGCAGTTCGTCAATCACGCCGGTAAAGTCGAAATAGCGGGCATGGGGAACGGCCTCAATCTGGTCCCACGGCAGGGCGTGGTCCAGAGCGTCCTCACCAATTCGGGTTTTATCGATGCGCGACGGGATTTCGATGTCTGGAATCACCCCTTTGTGCTGGGTGGAACCGCCGGAAACCCGGTAAAACTTGGACTGGGTGATTTTCAATTGACCGTGGTTCAGTGGCCGAACGGCCTGAACCGTGCCTTTGCCGAAGGTTTGGGAGCCAACCACCAGGCCTCGACCATAATCCTGGATAGCGCCGGCGAAAATTTCAGAGGCGGAGGCACTCATCCGGTTGACCAGCACCACCAGAGGGCCGTCGTAGACCACGGACGGATCCTCGTCTTCCAGTACCTGAACATCGTTGTTGGCGTTACGGATCTGGACCGTGGGGCCTTCGTCGATAAACAGGCCAACCAGGTCGTTGGCTTCGTGCAGTGCGCCACCGCCGTTATTACGAAGATCCATGACCACGCCATCCACGCCGCTGGCCTTGAGTTCCTCAATCAGTTTACGCACGTCGCGGGTGGTGCTTTTGTAGTTGGGATCGCCAGCCTGCATGGCCTGGAAATCGGCGTAAAAGGTGGGGATGTTGATGACACCGATACGATAGGTCTCGCCGTTTCGATCCAGTTCAATCACGTCTTTGCTGGCGCTTTGTTCCTCCAGCTTCACCTCATCCCGCTTGATGGCGATGGTTCGCGTGATGGTCTCGTCACTGGCGTTGGCCGGGATCACTTCCAATGTCACGGTGGAATTGCGAGGGCCGCGGATCAGGTCCACCACCTCGTCCAGGCGCCAGCCGATCACGTTCACTGGCTTTTCATCGCCCTGGGCAACAGAGACGATGCGGTCGGCAGGCTGCAGCTGACCCTGCTTGGAGGCCGGGCCACCGGGTACCAGACGCACTACCTTGGTGTACTCGTTATCGGATTGCAGTACCGCGCCGATGCCCTCCAGCGAGAGGCTCATGTTGATATTGAAGTTCTCGGAGGTACGGGGCGAAAAGTAAGAGGTGTGAGGGTCCCACATACCGGTAAAGGCATTCATGTAAGCCTGGAATGCATCTTCGCTGCGGGCCTGGTAAGCGCGTTTGAGCTGGCCTTCATAGCGGCGGCGCAGCGTCTCTTCGATCGCGTCATCGTCTGCGCCGTTCAGTCTCTGGGCCAGAACCGCGTTTTTAATACGCTTCGTCCAGAGCTCGTCCAGAGCGGCTTGGTTTGCCTCCCAGGGCGCCTCGGAACGGTCGACGCGAATCCTGTCATCGGCAGTGAAGTCGAGTTGCTCAATACCGTTGTCGATGAGCCCCAGGGCGAACTTCAGGCGTTCGATAACCCGCTGTTGAACCAGGTTGTAAATATCAAAGCCCGGCTGGAGTTGGCCGGTTTTGAGCGCTGACCCCAGGTGTTTCTTGACCCGGGAAAGGGCGTCAATGTCTTCCTGGGTCAGGTAGATTCTCTGGCTGTCCAGGTAATTCAGGTAGGCATCGAAAACATCGCCGGACAGTTCGTCGCTGATGCCGAGATTGCGGAAATGAGTGAACTGCAGCTGCCGGGCAATCAGAATATTGGCGCGGGCCTGGTCAATAGTGGGCGCAACCGGCTCATACCTGGCGGAGTCATCAATCTTTGCGTAGGCGCCGGAGACAAGGAGGCCCAGGGCCAGAGCCGTGACCGCGCCTGCTTTCCGGGTGAGGGAAGTCAGGGAAGGGCGCTGCATGGAGTTTTCCGCAATGGTCATAAATGCATACCTGAAGCTGCTGGGAATCGCCACCAATGAAATTGGGGTGAATACCCGTGACTGTTCAATTTATTGTAGGCAACCGCTACACCTGTTGCCATAGGCCAGGGGTATAGCTTCGTGACAATATGTCCATATACGTTTCAGCCTGAGGCTAACTATGGGGGCGTGTGACCGGAAGTAAACTGTCGGGAGTGTGAGGGTAGAGGTGGCCGGAGGGTTTGGGCCCTCCGGCCGGCAGGGTCAGCTAAAGGTTTCGTTGCGTTCGGCTTTCTGAAGCAACAGCGATGGCGGCGTGAATCGCTCACCGTACTGGTCTGCCAGCTGCTGCGCCCGCTCCGCAAAGGCCCGAACGCCATACTGGTTGACGAACTGGATGGCACCGCCGGTCCAGGGCGCGTAGCCAATACCGAAGATGCTGCCAATGTTGGCGTCTTCCACGGTTCTCAGCACACCCTCCTCAAGACAGCGGATGGTCTCGATGGCCTGCATGAACAGGATGCGATCTTTCAGATCCTGCAGCTTCACACGGCGTGCCTTGTCCTGGTCCACGAACAGGTTCTCCAGTTCCGGCCACAGGTATTTTTTGCCCTTCTCCGGATACTCGTAGAAACCGGCACCGGCGGCTTTGCCCTTGCGTCCGTGAGTATCCACCATGGCATCGATGACGGCTTCGGCCGGATGCGGCTGCCAGGTACCGCCGGCGGCTTCCGTGTCTTTCTTGCTTTGGGCGCGGATGTGCTGCATCAGGGTCATGCTGACTTCGTCGGAGATGGCCAGCGGCCCGACCGGCATGCCGGCCAGCAGTCCGGCATTCTCGATGCTTGAGGGGTGAATGCCCTCGGCCAGCATGCTGATACCTTCGTTCACGAAGGTGCCAAATACCCGAGAGGTAAAGAAGCCGCGGCTGTCGTTCACCACAATGGGAATCTTGCCTATCTGCTGCACGTAATCGAACGCCCGGGCCAGGGTGTCATCGGAGGTTTTCTCGCCGACGATGATTTCCACCAGTTGCATCTTGTCCACCGGGGAGAAGAAGTGCAGGCCGATAAAGTTGTCCGGCTTGGCCGAGGCCTGGGCCAACTGGGTGATGGGGATGGTTGAGGTGTTGGAGGCAAAGATGCCGTTAGCGACCATTTTCGGCTCGGATTCCCGGGTAACCTTTGCCTTCAGATCGCTGTCTTCAAAGACTGCCTCGATGATCAGGTCGCAACCTTCCAGGTCGTCGGCAGAGGCGGTGGCGTTGATGCGGGCCAACACTTCGTCTTTCTGGGCTTCGGTCATGCGGCCGCGACTGACTTTCTTCGCCAGGAGATTTTCGGAATAGCGTTTGCCTTTCTCGGCGTTTTCAACCGAGACATCCTTCAGCACCACCTCAATGCCGCGGCTGGCAGTGGAGTAGGCGATACCGGCGCCCATCATGCCTGCACCCAGTACCCCGACTTTCTTGAAGCTTTCCTTTTCTACGCCATCCGGGCGACTGCCGCCGGCCTTGATGGCGTTGAGCTGGAACCAGAAGGTGCCCGTCATGTTCTTGGCCACCTGGCCGGTGGCCAGCTCGGCAAAGTAACGGGTTTCAATCAGGCTGCCATTGTCGAAATCCACCTGGGCGCCTTCCACCGCTGCTGCCAGAATCCGTTCCGGTGCCGGATAGCAGCCTTTGGTCTTCTGTTTGAGCATGGCCGGTGCAATAGCCAGTTTCTGGGCCATGGCCGGATGATGCGGAGCTCCGCCGGGGAAGCGGAAGCCTTTCTGATCCCAGGGTTGCTGGCACTTGGGATTGGCTTCGATGAAGGCCCGGGCCTTGGCGATCATGTCTTCCGGTGAGCTGGCCAGCTCATCCACGATACCGGCCTTCAGAGCGGCTTTTGGATTTACCTTCTTACCCTCCATCAGGAACGGGAAGGCGGCTTCCAGGCCAATCATCCGGGGCAGTCGCTGGGTGCCGCCACCGCCGGGCAGCAGGCCCAGGGTGACTTCCGGCAAGCCCAGTTGGGTCCGGTCATCATCAATGGCAACGCGATGATGGCAGGCCAGGGCGAGTTCCAGGCCACCACCCAGAGCGGTGCCGTTGATGGCAGCCACCACAGGTTTGCCACAGGTTTCCAGCGTACGCATATCGGCCTTCAGGCCGTTGACCATGTCTTCAAACTCTTTGGCCTGTTCGCGGGTCACTGTGTACAGCTCATTCAGGTCGCCGCCGGCAAAGAAGCTTTTCTTGGCGGAGGCAATGATAATGCCTTTGACATTATCCAGGTCGCTTTTGACCTTGTTGACGGTTTCGGTTAGTGCAGTTCGAAACTCGCCGTTCATGGTGTTCGCAGACTGGCCCGGCATGTCGATGGTCAGGGTCAGAATCTGGTCTGAACCCAGGTCGTATTGGATGGCACTCATGGTCGGTTCCTTTTTTTGAAAGTGGTGTTCAGACGCGCTCGATGATGGTGGCAATGCCCATGCCACCGCCCACACACAAGGTGGCCAGGCCGTAGCGCAGTTCACGGCGTTCCAGTTCATCCAGCAGGGTGCCGAGGATGATGGCGCCAGTAGCACCCAGCGGGTGGCCCATGGCGATGGCGCCGCCGTTTACATTCACTTTCTCGTCCGGAACGGACAGTTCTTTCTGGAAGCGCATCACCACCGAGGCGAAGGCTTCGTTCACTTCAAACAGGTCGATCTGGTCCACCGTCATACCGGCTTTCTCCAGTGCCTTGCGGGCAGCCGGGGCAGGGCCGGTGAGCATAATGGTGGGGTCTGTGCTGGTAACCGCAGTGGCAACGATGCGGGCGCGTGGCTTCAGGCCGAGTTCCTTGCCCTTGGCTTCGCTGCCAATCAGCATGGCGGTGGCACCGTCGACAATGCCGGAAGAGTTGCCGGCGTGGTGCACGTGGTTGATCTTCTCCACGTAGTGGTATTTTTCCCGGGCGACGCCGTCAAAGCCCATCTCGCCCATCATCTGGAACGAGGGCTTGAGGCCTGCCAGGGATTCGACGGTCGTGTTGCCGCGCACGTGCTCGTCCCGGTCCAGGATGACAACGCCGTTCTGGTCGGTAACTGGCACGATGGATTTGGCGAAGTACCCCTTTTCCCAGGCATTGGCGGCTTTTTGCTGGGATTTCACCGCAAAGCCGTCGACATCTTCACGACTGAAGCCTTCCAGGGTCGCGATCAGGTCTGCGCCAATGCCCTGGGGCATGAAGCCGGTGTGCAGGTTGGTTTCCGGATCGGTGGCCCAGGCGCCTCCATCGGAACCCATGGGTACGCGAGACATCGCCTCGACACCACCGGCAACCACCATGTCTTCCCACCCGGAGCGCACTTTCATGGCGGCCAGGTTCACGGCTTCCAGGCCGGAGGCGCAGAAGCGGTTCAGGGTTACTCCGGCGACTTTCTCATCCCAGTCAGCGGCCAGTGCCGCCGTCTTGGCGATATCCGCGCCCTGGTCACCCACGGCGGTGACGCAGCCCATGACGACATCATCTACCTGAGAAGTGTCGAGCCGGTTACGCTCTTCCAGAGCCTTGAGCACGGTAGTGAGCAGCGTGATCGGCTTAACGCTGTGCAGTGAGCCATCTTTCTTGCCGCGGCCGCGGGGGGTGCGAACGGCATCGAAAATGTACGCCTCGGTGGTCATATCTGTTCCTCTGATTGTTATCCGGGCTTGATTTCAAAGAGTGATAACCATAGCGGTTCAGTGTAGCCCCCGGTAATGACAGCCGCTGCCAATCCCATTGGCAAAATTGCTCAGGGACAATGACACAAACGCTTGTGACTTCTATCTTGAATAAGGATTGATCCTATAAAGCAGGCAGGTGTAACCATGTCTCTGAGAGATGCTATCGATAATTTCTACGAAAGGCTGGTGCTGGATGCGATCGATGCAACCCGGGAGGAGTCGGACACAGCGGATTATCTGACCGACGTGATGTGTGTGGCTCTGAATCGTTTGCCGGGCAGGTACTATCGGCACACCATCGATATGATGTTCTACCTTGCCGACGAGGAATTAAAGGAAATGAAGGAAAAATCCCTGGCTGCGGTCAGGCAAGCCAGGGATTTTGTACGACAGCACCAGAGAGAATGATGCTTTAGTGCTGCAGGCGGCTTTCCAAAGCCTGAACCAGTCGACCAGCGTGTTCTGCGCTCTGTTCGTTCATCTCCGGGTGCAGGCACCAGAGTGCGATCAGCCTTTCCAGTTCCTGCTCAGGTGAGGTTTGATCGCCACCACCCAGACCTTCGGCCAGACGCTGAACCTGGATTTCCATACGCCGTCCCTGGTCTGAGTCCGGAGTCTCCTGGCCGGCAACGATCTCCGCCCTGATCACCAGGTCTCTACCTGTAAGAGAGGTCGCGCCGTTAACCAGATTCTGCCAGTTTGAAGGAACCTGTTCCGGGGCAAGGGCGCCACTCACACGCTCTTTGATCAGTGTCTTCCAGTTATCGAGTCTGGCTTTCAGCTTTTTGCGCTGCCCCAGCTCTGTCAGATGCTGACGAAGGTCTTGTACTTCGCCCCTAACCGGTCGTGAGAGCGGCATATCGGCTAACGGCTTGAGCTCGGTCTTGGCTTCATTGATCAACGCTTCGTCAGCCTCTGTTCCGAGATCGCGGTACTTGGCAACCACTGCGCGAGCGTCGGCGTCAGCCTTCTCAGTCGCTTGTTGCTGTGCAGACCGCTGGGCATCGCGTCGCTCGAAGATCTGGTCGCAGGCTTGGCGGAACGCCTGCCAGAGCTTGCGATCTTCGCGGTGCCGGGTGATGCCGATACGCTTCCATTCCGATTGCAGGGCTTTGGCCTGATCCATGGCCTCCTGAAGAGGTTCATGGTCAATCAACGCCTGAGCCCGCTCGACAATCGCCTGTTTGGCGGCCTCGTTCTTCTGTCGCTCCTCGTCCAGGGGCCGCTCCAGGTTCTTCAGCAGGTCGTCAAACCGCTTCTGTACCTGCCGGTTATCCCGGAAGTCTACCGGCCAGGCCGCTTTCCATTCCTGACGGGCGGTCTGATGAATCCGTTCGGCACCTTTCCAGTCAATACTGGTCCAGTCTGCCTGCGCGAGGAATCGTTCGAGTTCCTCGCAGATGGCTTCCCGTTTGTGCAGGTTGGCCTGTTTGAGATCGGCTTTTGCCTCGAAGTAGGCTTTGCAGGGCTCATAGGCCTGATCGGACGCTGCTTTGAAACGATTCCAGAGGGTTCGGTCGGACGAGCCACCAAGTTCTCGCCATTCGTTCTGCAGTTCTTTTATTCGCTCTGCCTTGGCCTCCGGCTCCATCGGTTGTTCCGCCAGATATTCCATCTGTTCGCACAGAGAGACCTGTTTGGGCTCGGTGGCGAATCCCTGCCAATCGCTCAGTTCCCGGAACTGGCCGGCAAGTAACTGCATCTTCGCCTGGACGTTCTTGCGGTGACGATCATCAAGCGCCTGAAACTGGTTCTGGGCTGTTTTCAGGAGCTGGCGGGATTCCCGGAACTGCTTTGCTTCCAGCGCGGCTTCCAGTTTGGGCAGGGTGGTATTAAGGGCGGCCACGTTTGCCTGCTGCTGTTCCCGGGTTCCGTCTGACGCAGGCTGTGTGCGTGGCTTACCGGCCAGGGCCCGCAGATCGGCCAGGGCCTGGGGTAGCGGGAATTCCTGAGGCCAGGCCACTTCCTGCAACAGGGCTTTTGCGGCAGCCTGAGCGCTGTCGGTGTCGTTGCTTTCCAGTTCGCTGATTTGCGGCCGCGCCAGGTTCAGGCGCCGCACCGCGCCAAGATAGTTGCGTAGGGCCAGCATGGCTTGCTCGTATTGCTTCTGCTCCTGTTTTTCCACCTGGGTGTCCCGCGTGGCTTCCAGCCATCGGTTTTCCTGGGTTTTCTGCAACGCATCGAGGGCAGATTCCGAGGGAAGTCCAGAGGGCACTGCGGCTTTAAGCTGGTTCAGGGTTTGCTGCAGCAGTTCCAGTGTTTCCTGCCGTTGCTGCTTCTGATCGAGGTGCCGCTGCTCTTCCTGGCGCGTCTCATCCAGTTGCTTCTGGCGTTCACGAATCTGGTGGACCGCTTGCAGGAATTGCTGGGTCTGCTCTGCGCTGGCCTTGTTTTCAACGCTCTGCCAGTGGTCCTGGAGGGCGTTCAACCGGGCTTCGTAGAGTTTGGTGTCTTCGCTTCGGGCCTGGTCCTGTGCCTGGCCAACCAGCTCGGTGATTCGATGCTGGGTGGCCGCTTCGCTGGCTTGCTGTTCCTTCAGAATCTGAAGTGACTGTTTGACAGTCTGGTAAACACTTTTATCGCGGCCTTTTGCCTGTTTCAGCACCGCCTGCAGGTGTTCTTCCTGGTTAAGCTGACTCGCCGCCTGCAGTCGAATGGCGGAAGTCACACCTTCTATGGCCAGCGCTGCGAGTGCCGATGGTTCAGGGCTGGCGCCAAGCTGGCGTTCCTGCTGCTGGCGTAACTGCTGTCGGTTGTCTTCTTCGGTTGGCTGGTTGCTTTGTGGTTTTTCGGATGCCTTCTGGCTTTCGAGTGAGACGGTTTTGCGGTTCTTGAACAATTTCTGAATGAATGCAGCCATAAACGGTATCCTTGGGATTGCAACCAGTTTGCGGTGGCGGCAGAGTATCTCCGCCTTCCGGCCCGATCAGGTGTCTGTTTCGGGTAGTGTGTTTGCGGGGGTGCCCCGGGACGCTAAGTCTATCGTTTTGCAAGTCATCGCGGAAAGGGCCTGTATGGCAAAAGATCAGAAACATGACGATCCGGAATACCAGGCTCGTTCGGTAGCGCTGCGCCTGTTGGCCCGCCGGGAGCACAGCCGGTATGAGCTCGCGATCAAGCTGCGGCAGCGCAAGATTCCACCGGATGTTTTTGATCCGGTGCTCGATGAATATGAGCGTGAGGGCTGGTTGGATGACGACCGGTTCGCGGAGATCTATAGCCGCCAACGCATTGAAGCCGGCTACGGACCACTGCGAATACTGGCCGAGCTGCAGCAGCGTGGTGTGAATCAGGCGCCGGAGTGTCTGTCGTCCGTCGCAGAAGAAGAGTGGTGTCGGAGAGCGGTCCGGGCCCGTGATAAACGGTTCGGGCTGGCGGATGTGCAGGGGGATCTGCCTGAAAAACTCCGCCAGGCCCGGTTTCTGGCCCGGCGAGGGTTTTCATCCTCCCAGTCCGAGCACGCCTTGAGCGCGCGATCGGATGATGTTTGAGTCAGAGTGTTGGTGGTATCAACCGTAATTCCGGAGGCAGGTCTGCGCGCAGATCCGGCTGAGACTCTTTGGCTGGGGCTTCGGGGCCGGCCTCGTTGTCGCCAAGCCAGGCCAGCTGGTCCTCAAGCCCGGATGCCGACGGTGCGTCCGGTTCCGTAATCCGGACCAGGACGTCGTAATACCGCCGGATATTCTGTACGTAGACAACCGGTTCATGCCCG
Source organism: Marinobacter sp. LM1 (assembly GCF_042763285.1). NCBI lineage: Bacteria > Pseudomonadati > Pseudomonadota > Gammaproteobacteria > Pseudomonadales > Marinobacteraceae > Marinobacter > Marinobacter sp. LM1. Next base: position 2,742,736 of record NZ_CP114373.1, on the reverse strand, counting down.
CGTGCGTAACCGAACCGGGTTTTGGTGTACCACTCTTTCTGGGCCAGCAGAGGCAGGAATTCCTTTACATCCATCCACCGATCCGGATCTTTCCCGGCGGATTCCGCCAGGCGTCGGGCATCTTCCAGATGTCCAAAGCCGACGTTGTAGGAAGCAAGCGCGAACCAGGTGCGATCCGGTTCCGGAATTCGGTCCGGGATTCGCCCGTGCACCATCCGGAAATAGCGGGCGCCGCCCTCAATACTTTCCTCGGCATCCAGTCGGTTATTAATACCGATGTAATTGGCGGTGGTGCGGGTGAGCATCATCAGACCGCGAACCCCGGTGGGGGAGACGGCGTTGGGGCGCCAGTGGGATTCCTGGTACCCGATGGCGGCCAGCAGGCGCCAGTCCATACCGGATTCTTGGGCATAATCCTTGAACAGCGACTGATAGCGGGGCAGGCGGTTCTCAACGTGGTGCATGAAGGTGCGGGCGCCAACGTAATTGAGCCGGTCCAGATGACCGTAGAACCGTTCGGCGAGCTGGGCCATGGTCCCGTTGTTGTTCACCCTTTCCATGAAAGCTTCGGCGGCATTCACCAGAGTGTCATCCTGAGCAGCTGGAAATAGCCAGACAAGATCACTGGGTTCGTTCAGTGCGAACGCTTCATAAACCTTTGGGAAGAAGACGTGGTTCAGATCCAGTTCATTGGAGGCCACCGCCGCATAGCCGAATTCCCCGCTTTCCACTCGGGCAAGAAGACCGGCTGCATCCAGGCCGGGATGTTTCTGAATGATAGGGCCAGCCTCATTCGCAGGGTCGGCAATAAGGTGCTCATGGTTGCTGTCGGCCAGCATATGGATGGTTTCGGAAGCCAGATCTTCCAGTGATTCCGGTGCCGGAACTTCCTTGTGGTAGACGATCACCGACTGCGCGGAAACCCCGATGGGCACGGAGCGGTACTGATTGTCAAAGTCCGGACGTTGTGTCAGGCCGGCGAGACCAACGTGAGCGTAATTTCTGGATAGGACAGAGAGGATTTCAGAATTGTCGTCGGCGACCCGAACCCGCAGTTCAACGCCGAGTTCGTTGGCAAACAGTCTGGCCAGTTCGTAATCGTAGCCGGTGTCCTGTTCCCGGTCCTGGTAATAGATAGAAGGCGCAACCCGGGTAATGACGTGCAACACGCCTTCTTCCCGGATTTCCTGCAGCGTGGTGGGCTGCGAGCAGCCGGTGGCAAGGATAACTGCCAACACAATGCTCAACTGCGCACTACTGCTTCGGAAAGTGCTGATAAATCGTGACAAATCCCTGCTCTCCGCTACACGCTCAATGGTCAGGATGGTCCGGGAGGTGCTCCCATGCTCCTGCTTTTTGATGCTTCTTGCTTTCCATGCATAGTTTCAATGATCACTGCTGAGGGCGAAATGGTCAATTGGTCTGGTTAATAACTGTGCAAAAGAATGTCAATTTTACACTGCGGAAAGAGGCCAGCTTCCGCTGTAACCTGAGGTCGGTTTCAAGTATCATTGCGGCCTTTCAGACGTCCCCCGATTCGCGCGATACAGGTTGATATCATGCTTGAACTTCGCGGCGCGCCAGCGCTCTCGCCTTTTCGTTCCCGCAAACTGCATTCCCGTATACAGGAAATGGTGCCGGGTGTAGAACATGTGTATGCCGAGTTCATGCACTTTGTGGATCTTGATGCCGACCTTTCCGATTCGGAACAGGCCATTCTCGATCGGCTGCTCACCTATGGTCCCAGTGTCCAGGTTGAGGAGCCGGATGGAATTCTGTTCCTGGTGGTACCGCGACCGGGCACCTTGTCGCCCTGGTCGAGCAAGGCCACGGATATCGCCCGCAATTGTGGCCTCCGGCAGATCCGCCGAATTGAACGTGGTATTGCCTACTACGTCAAGGCCAGCAAGAAACTGGGTCTGGAACAGCGTGAGCAGATTGCGGCGCTTCTCCATGACCGCATGACGCAGAAAGTATTTCACGAGATGGGCGGTGCGGAACTTCTGTTCAGCCACGAAGAGCCTCGCTCTCTCGGACGGGTGCCGGTGCTTTCGGGTGGCCGGGATGCTCTGGTGGAAGCGAATGGCCGGTTAGGCCTGGCGTTGGCGGACGATGAGATTGACTACCTGGTCAAATCCTTTGTCGGCCTGGAGCGGGATCCGACGGATGTTGAGCTGATGATGTTCGCTCAGGCCAACTCTGAGCACTGCCGCCACAAGATTTTCAACGCGTCCTGGGATATTGATGGGGAAGGCCAGGAAAAGTCCCTGTTCGCGATGATTCGCAATACCTTCGAGATGAATAGCGAGGGCGTGCTGTCGGCCTACAAGGACAACGCCGCGGTGATCGCCGGCAGCGAAGCCGGTCGCTTCTTCCCGAATCCGGACTCGGGTGTCTACGGCTATAACCGGGAGCCGGTGCACATCCTGATGAAAGTGGAGACCCACAACCACCCAACAGCGATTGCCCCTTTCTCTGGCGCGGCCACAGGTTCTGGTGGCGAAATCCGGGATGAAGGCGCGACCGGTCGTGGTTCCAAGCCGAAAGCCGGTCTTACCGGTTTCACCGTGTCCAATCTGAATATTCCCGGTGATGAGCAACCCTGGGAAATTGGCTATGGCAAGCCGGACCGGATTGCCTCTCCGCTGGATATCATGATTGAAGGCCCCATCGGCGGTGCTGCGTTTAACAACGAATTTGGTCGTCCTAACCTGGCCGGTTACTTCCGGACCTTTGAAGAAAAAGTGCCGGGTGCTGCCGGTGAAGAGGTTCGTGGGTATCACAAGCCGATCATGATTGCCGGTGGTCTGGGTAACATTCGCGAGCAGGACGTCGAGAAGGGCAATATTCCGGTCGGCGCCAAACTGATTGTGCTGGGTGGCCCGTCCATGCTGATTGGTCTTGGTGGGGGCGCAGCCTCTTCCATGGACTCCGGTTCCAGTAACGAGAATCTGGATTTTGCCTCGGTACAGCGCGATAACCCTGAAATGGAACGCCGTTGTCAGGAAGTTATCGACCGTTGCTGGCAGATGGGCGAGAAAAACCCGATCTGCTTTATTCACGATGTGGGAGCTGGCGGCTTGTCCAATGCCATGCCGGAGCTGGTCAAGGACGGTGGCCGTGGTGGCAAGTTTGAGCTCCGGGATATTCCCAGTGATGAGCCGGGGATGTCGCCCCTGGAGATCTGGTGTAACGAATCCCAGGAACGTTACGTGATGGCGGTTGCGCCTGAAAACCTGGATCTGTTCGATGCCCTGTGCCGTCGCGAGCGCTGCCCGTATGCCGTGATTGGTGAGGCGACCGAGGAGCATCATCTGGAGCTGGGCGATTCCTACTTCAACGACAAGCCCGTGGATCTGCCGATGGAAGTGCTTTTCGGCAAGCCTCCGCGCATGCATCGCAGTGTCAGCCGTTCCTCCTTTACCAAGCCGATTTTCGATTCCACGAAAATCGATCTTCACGATGCGGTTCGGCGGATTCTGCGTCTGCCGTCGGTTGGCTCCAAGAGTTTCCTGATTACCATTGGCGACCGCACCATTACCGGGCTTGTGGCCCGGGACCAGATGGTGGGCCCGTGGCAGGTACCTGTGAGTGATGTGGCGGTCACCGCAGCATCGTTTGATGTGCGTACCGGTGAAGCTATGGCGATGGGTGAGCGTACGCCGCTTGCAGTGATTGATGCGCCGGCGTCAGGCCGAATGGCCGTAGGCGAAACCATTACCAACCTGGCGGCGGCACCGATTGCGAAGCTGTCTGATATCCGGCTCTCGGCAAACTGGATGGCCGCCGCAGGTCATCCGGGCGAGGATGAGAACCTTTACGAAACCGTTCGTGCGGTGGGTATGGAGTTGTGCCCGGCGCTGGGTATTACCATTCCGGTGGGCAAGGACTCCATGTCCATGAAAACCGCCTGGGAAGAGGACAATGGCGAGCAGAAGAGCGTGACCGCGCCTCTATCTCTGATTGTCAGCGGCTTCGCTCCGGTTACCGACGTTGCCCGCACCCAGACACCTCAGCTGCGCACTGATGCCGGTGAAACGGATCTTATTCTTGTTGACCTGGCCGCTGGCCAGAACCGTCTTGGCGGATCTGCGCTGGCGCAGGTTTATCGTCAGGTGGGTGCTGTGGCGCCGGATCTGGACGATCCCGAGGACATCAAGGCATTTTTCGCGGTTATTCAGGGCCTCAACGACGATGGCAAGTTGCTGGCCTATCATGACCGTTCCGATGGCGGTCTGTTCGTCACCCTTGCGGAAATGAGCTTTGCTGGCAGAACCGGTGTCGATATCAAGCTGGATGGCCTCGCGGAAGACGAATCCCAATTTGCCCGCGAACTCTTCAATGAGGAACTGGGTGCGGTTATCCAGGTGCGCCGTGAAGACACTGATTTCGTTCTCCAGCAATTCTCCGGTGCCGGGCTGGGAGATCACACCAGTGTCATTGGTACTCTGAATGACAAGGATCGGGTTCGGTTGTTGTTTGCCGGAGAGCCGGTTCTGGATGAGGCGCGCACAGATCTGCAGCGCCTCTGGGCAGAAACCAGCTACCGCATTCAGTCTCTTCGCGACAATGCCGACTGTGCCCGGGAAGAATTCGAGAACCTGCTAGATGCCGAGGATCCGGGGCTGAGTGCTGATCTGACCTTTGATCTGAATGAAGACGTCGCGGCACCATTTATCAATACCGGCAAACGGCCGAAAGTGGCGGTGTTGCGGGAGCAGGGCGTAAACGGGCAGGTTGAGATGGCGGCAGCCTTCGACCGAGCAGGCTTTGAAGCGACGGACGTTCACATGAGTGACCTGCTATCCGGTCGCATCAGCCTGGAGAAGTTCCAGAGTCTGGTGGCTTGTGGCGGTTTCTCCTACGGTGATGTGCTGGGTGCTGGTGAAGGCTGGGCCAAGTCCATCCTGTTCAACGACCGGGTGCGTGATCAGTTTGCTGCGTTCTTTAATCGCCAGGATACCCTTGCCCTTGGTGTCTGCAATGGTTGCCAAATGCTATCCAATCTGCACGAGCTGATTCCGGGCAGTGAGGGCTGGCCCCGCTTTGTTCGAAACCAGTCAGAACAGTTCGAAGCGCGCTTGGTGATGGTTGAGGTTACTTCCTCACCATCCGCCTTCCTGGATGGCATGACTGGCTCCCGTATGCCGATCGCGGTTGCCCACGGTGAGGGGAGGGTTGAGTTCGCTTCCGGCACGTCAGCCAAGGCGCTGTCGGATAACGAATTGGTTGCTCTCCGATATGTCGACAACCGTGGCCGGGAAACGACCCGTTACCCCTATAACCCCAACGGTTCAGAGTCTGGTATTACCGGTATTACCACACGGGATGGTCGCGTGACCATCATGATGCCCCATCCAGAGCGGGTGTTCCGGGCCGTTCAGCACTCCTGGCGCCCGGATACCTGGCAAGAAGATGGTCCCTGGTTGCGCATGTTCCGCAACGCCAGAAAGTGGTTTGGTTGATTCGCTGAATCGCAGCTGAAAAGAGAAGTGAAAAGCCAGCCTCCGGTCTCTGTTTCCAAGAGAGTCGAGGCTGGCTTTTTTTATTGTAGATTGGTTAAGCCTGTACCTTTGATGTCAACCCCAAATTCAACCCCTGATGCCCTAAAATAGTCTGTAAATTTGCTGTCTCGGGGCTTGACTAGACAACTTTATGCACATTTCCGGTGCCGCCCTGGCCGTTCTGTGAGCAAACATTGAGAACTAAGTTCAGTTTTTGTGCGAAACCTTTAACTTGTTGATATTAAAGGGAATAAAATCATGGGTGAAAATGTCGGCAATTTAAGAGAAGTCCAGTATTCATGGGGCTTGGGGGGCGATTCCCAAAAACTTTCCCCAGAGTTATCCACAGAATCTGTGAGTAAGTTTGAATTCTCTAATGCTGGGTGATATTTGATCAGTCAGGGAGGTGTCCGTGTATAAGTTTTGCTACTTCGTACCCGAGAGTCATCTGGAACAAACCAAGCAGGCACTGTTCAATGTTGGTGCCGGAAAAATCGGAGAATACGACAGTTGTGCCTGGCAATGTGAAGGCCAGGGGCAGTTCCGGCCGCTGGCGGGAAGCGATCCGTTTCTGGGGCAACAGGGGCAATTAGAAACGGTGCGGGAATATAAAGTGGAGTTAGTGTGCGACGACAGCCTCATAAGAGATGCGCTAGCCGCACTGAAGCAAGCACATCCTTATGAAGAGCCCGCTTATGAGGTTTTTCGGCTGGTTGATCTTTGACGGCGGGTCAGGCCTTTTTCCCCATGGGGTGGCGGATATCACTGACGTGAACGCCAAACCGCTCTGTCTCCATATCGATAAGAAAGAGCTCAAGGGTTTTGCGTACGGTTGGAAATGATATCTCGTCCCATGGAATCTCGCCGGGGGAGAAAAGGCGGGACTCAAGGGATTCCTCTCCGGCGCCGAATTGCCCGTCTTTAAGGCTGGCGCGATAGAACATGTGAACCTGGTTGATATGCGGCACATCGATGATGGAATAAAGGCCTTCGATGGTGACGTCGGCAAGGGCCTCTTCCAGCGTTTCCCTCGCTGCAGCCTCAATCGTTGTCTCAGCATTTTCCATGAAACCGGCGGGAAGGGTCCAATAGCCGTAACGGGGCTCGATCGCGCGCCGGCATAAAAGTATCTGGCCTTCCCAGACCGGAACCGTACCCGCCACAATCCTCGGGTTCTGGTAATGTATGGTCTCGCAGCTGACACATACGTAGCGGTGCCTGTTGTCACCCTCCGGAATGCGTTGTTCGACCGGATGGCCGCATGTGCTGCAATACTTCATTAGTTTCCCCGTATACTGAGTATCTGTTGATGATCAGTTTAACGATCCCGGCTGTCTGTGTCTCATGCAAAATCGGGATGCCACTGGAGTAGCGAGTGCGAGACCTATTAACTGAAAAATTATCCAATTATGCCCCGCGACAGTTGGCACTGGATTATCCGGAAGCCGGTATTCTGGTGCCGGTAACGGATGATGAAAACAATCCGGAAATGATTTTTACCCTGAGGTCTGCCAACCTGAAAACCCACCGTGGCCAGGTGTCTTATCCGGGCGGCAAGCGGGATCCCGAGGATTCGTCGCTTGCGGCCACTGCGTTGAGAGAGACCCATGAAGAAATCGGGTTGCCTCCCGACCAGGTGGACGTCATCGCACCATTAAGCCAGGTAATGTCGCGCTACGGCATTCTTGTAACACCCTACGTAGGGGTTGTTCCAGGCGATCATCCGGTGGTGCCCAATCCCTATGAAATAGAAAGCGTGTTCCGGGTACCGCTTTCCTTCTTTCTGGAGGACAGGAGGGAACGCACCGATGCCCTCAGTTTTCTGAACCACACCTTTTATGTGCCCTGTTACCGCTGGGAGCGTTACCAGATCTGGGGGCTCTCCGCGGTTGTTCTGGTCGACTTTATGAACGCCGTGTACGATGCCGGAATCGATCTGCTCGAACCCCCTCAAGGAGGCTGATATGTTTTACGAGCTCGAAGACAAGCGCCCCCAGGTAGTTGGCGATGGTCAATTTGTTGCTGCAAACGCCGTTATCACTGGCAATGTCCGCTTGCTGGAGAAAAGTAGCGTCTGGTTTAACGTGGTTATTCGCGGCGACAACGAGTGCATCACGGTTGGTCCTGAATCCAACGTTCAGGATGGATCGGTGCTTCACACCGATCCGGGGCTGCCTTTGACCATCGGCCGGGGTGTTACTGTCGGGCATAAGGTGATGCTGCACGGCTGTGATATCGGCGATTATTCACTGATTGGCATAAACGCAGTGGTGCTTAATGGGGCAAAGATCGGCAAGCATTGCCTGATTGGTGCCAATACGCTGATTCCTGAAGGTATGGAAATACCGGATGGTTCGATGGTTGTGGGTTCTCCCGGCAAGATCAAGCGTGAATTGAACGACAATCAGAAGAAAATGTTGGAAATGAGCGCGGCGCATTATGTTCAGAATGCCACGCGTTACCTGGAGAAACTTAAAGTCTGTGATCCGGAGCAGAAATGAACAGGGCCGATCGGGTGCGCTCACCCTGCGTAAGCGTGTGCGCTTTAGACGAGAACGATGTTTGCATCGGGTGCCATCGTACCAGTGACGAGATTCTTCACTGGACTCGAATGACAGACGATGAACGCCGAGAAGTTTTGAAACTGGTGGCAATACGTGAACAAAAGGTAGCTCTATAAGATGACCGATAACACCAAGACCAGCGTCAGATTGGGTACACCTCTTAAAAGCAACGCATTCCGGGTGCTTTTTTGCGGTTCCGGGGAGTTGGGCAAGGAAGTTGTGATTGAACTGCAGCGCTTCGGCGTTGAAGTGATCGCCATTGATCGATATGCCGATGCACCGGCAATGCAAGTGGCCCACCGTTCCCATGTGGTCGACATGCTGGACCCTGTGGCTTTGCGGAGCGTTATCGAGAAGGAGCGCCCGAACCTGATTGTTCCGGAGATAGAAGCTATTGCTACCCCGGAGTTGGTCAAGCTCGAGCAGGAAGGTTATCGGGTGATACCCAGTGCGCGGGCGGTCAACCTGACGATGAATCGTGAGGGTATTCGTCGGTTGGCTGCGGAAGAGCTCGGGTTGCCAACGTCACCTTATCGGTTTGCGGGTACGCGGGAAGAATATTTGCAGGCGGTTGCGGAAGTCGGGCTTCCCTTGGTGGTAAAACCAGTGATGAGTTCGTCTGGCAAGGGGCAAAGCACAGTAAAGACCGAAGCCGATATTGAAAGAGCCTGGGAGTACGCACAAACCGGAGGCCGGGCAGGAAAGGGCAGGGTAATCGTCGAAGGCTTTGTCGATTTTGACTATGAGATTACTTTGCTGACTGTGAGGCATAAAGAGGGGGTAACCTTCTGCGAGCCCATTGGCCACAGACAGGAAGATGGTGATTATCGCGAATCCTGGCAGCCGCAGCCGATGAATGACCTGGCATTACAGCGTTCAAAAGAGATCGCCCGTGCTGTGGTGGAAGATCTCGGCGGTTACGGCATCTATGGTGTTGAACTGTTTGTGAAGGGTGAGAATGTCTGGTTCTCGGAGGTCTCACCTCGCCCCCATGACACGGGACTGGTCACACTTGTATCCCAGGACCTGTCCGAGTTTGCTATCCACGCCCGGGCCATACTGGGTGTTCCCGTTCCTGTTGTTCGACAGAATGGTCCCAGTGCGTCGGCGGTCATTCTGCCGGAGGGAACCTCCACAGAAGTTTCCTATACCGGCCTGGAAGAAGCCCTGGCACAACCGGGAACCCAGCTACGCCTGTTCGGAAAACCGGAATTACAAGGCAAGAGGCGAATGGGGGTAGCGCTGGCGTTGGGTAGCTCCTTAGAGGATGCCCGGGAGAAAGCCCGCACTGCAGCAAGCTCTATAAAGGTCGAATTCTGAAAGCCTGATCTCTGAATCCATGGTGAGGGGTGAAAATCCGGGTGATTTTTAGTCGTTCTGGTTGTATTCTGAACAGCTCGATAGGTGGAAACCGAAGCCCGGTAAAAAAATTGAAAATGGGCGTTGACAGTTTTCCTGAGGGCTGTAGAATGCGCACCACTTCTGAGGGACACGGCAGACAACGCCGGTTCACGAGGGATGCAACTACTTGAAAGTGTTCGAAAATTTGCTTCAAAAATTCTTCGAAAAAAGTGGTTGACAGGGCAGCGGAACGATGTAGAATACGCGGCCTTGATTGAGCAACAGCTCAAACGCTCTTTAAAAAGTTAACCAAGTAATTCGTGTGGGCGCTGGCCGAGGTATTTCGGACACGAAATATCAGGACAGTGACTCGTCGAAATTGAGTTTTGTCTTGAGCAAGAATTAAGAACTTTCGGGTTCTTGTATGATTTAAACTGAAGAGTTTGATCATGGCTCAGATTGAACGCTGGCGGCAGGCTTAACACATGCAAGTCGAGCGGTAACAGGGGAAGCTTGCTTCCCGCTGACGAGCGGCGGACGGGTGAGTAATGCTTAGGAATCTGCCCAGTAGTGGGGGATAGCCCGGGGAAACCCGGATTAATACCGCATACGTCCTACGGGAGAAAGCAGGGGATCTTCGGACCTTGCGCTATTGGATGAGCCTAAGTCGGATTAGCTAGTTGGTGGGGTAAAGGCCTACCAAGGCGACGATCCGTAGCTGGTCTGAGAGGATGATCAGCCACATCGGGACTGAGACACGGCCCGAACTCCTACGGGAGGCAGCAGTGGGGAATATTGGACAATGGGGGCAACCCTGATCCAGCCATGCCGCGTGTGTGAAGAAGGCTTTCGGGTTGTAAAGCACTTTCAGTAGGGAGGAAAACCTTATGGTTAATACCCATGAGGCTTGACGTTACCTACAGAAGAAGCACCGGCTAACTCCGTGCCAGCAGCCGCGGTAATACGGAGGGTGCAAGCGTTAATCGGAATTACTGGGCGTAAAGCGCGCGTAGGTGGTTTGGTAAGCGAGATGTGAAAGCCCCGGGCTTAACCTGGGAACGGCATTTCGAACTGTCAGACTAGAGTGTGGTAGAGGGTAGTGGAATTTCCTGTGTAGCGGTGAAATGCGTAGATATAGGAAGGAACACCAGTGGCGAAGGCGGCTACCTGGACCAACACTGACACTGAGGTGCGAAAGCGTGGGGAGCAAACAGGATTAGATACCCTGGTAGTCCACGCCGTAAACGATGTCAACTAGCCGTTGGGACTCTTGAAGTCTTAGTGGCGCAGCTAACGCACTAAGTTGACCGCCTGGGGAGTACGGCCGCAAGGTTAAAACTCAAATGAATTGACGGGGGCCCGCACAAGCGGTGGAGCATGTGGTTTAATTCGACGCAACGCGAAGAACCTTACCTGGCCTTGACATCCAGAGAGCTTTCCAGAGATGGATTGGTGCCTTCGGGAACTCTGAGACAGGTGCTGCATGGCCGTCGTCAGCTCGTGTCGTGAGATGTTGGGTTAAGTCCCGTAACGAGCGCAACCCCTATCCCTGGTTGCTAGCAGGTAATGCTGAGAACTCCAGGGAGACTGCCGGTGACAAACCGGAGGAAGGTGGGGATGACGTCAGGTCATCATGGCCCTTACGGCCAGGGCTACACACGTGCTACAATGGCGCGTACAGAGGGCTGCCAACTCGCGAGAGTGAGCCAATCCCTTAAAACGCGTCGTAGTCCGGATCGGAGTCTGCAACTCGACTCCGTGAAGTCGGAATCGCTAGTAATCGCGAATCAGAATGTCGCGGTGAATACGTTCCCGGGCCTTGTACACACCGCCCGTCACACCATGGGAGTGGATTGCACCAGAAGTAGTTAGTCTAACCTTCGGGAGGACGATTACCACGGTGTGGTTCATGACTGGGGTGAAGTCGTAACAAGGTAGCCGTAGGGGAACCTGCGGCTGGATCACCTCCTTAAACGAAGCCGAATGCTTCGGTCAGAGTCCACACGAATTACTTGGTTGGCTAATAAAGAGAGCAGATGGGTCGTTGCAGGCCCGTGTTTTGGGTCTGTAGCTCAGGTGGTTAGAGCGCACCCCTGATAAGGGTGAGGTCGGTGGTTCAAGTCCACCCAGACCCACCAGAATTGTTCAGCTCGTCGTTGTCGAAGTACTTGCATAGCAGGCTATGCGGCGCACTTCGACGCCTAGATCTGATCAATTCTTGTAGATAGCTTCTTGGGGCTATAGCTCAGCTGGGAGAGCGCCTGCCTTGCACGCAGGAGGTCGGCAGTTCGATCCTGCCTAGCTCCACCAAACTTTACTGACTAACTTCGGTTAGCAGTGTACAGAAACGAATGTTTCATATCGATGAAGCCTTCCTTTCTGATCACTGGGTCAGATTTGCTCTTTAACAAATTGGACGAGATAGAACACGAATATTTTTCTCTCATTATCTCCGAGAGAAAATGTTCAAAGTGATAGCGATTTCAAGCGTTATCCGGTGTTGTCGTTGAAGTGGTTGTTCTATTGCTTCAAGTGACTGTCTCGAAGATGCCTCGGAATCAGGCTTGCCTGGTGATGGGTGTGACTTCGCGATCAGTTGTCTTGGGGTTATATAGTCAAGCAACTAAGCGCATACGGTGGATGCCTTGGCAGTCAGAGGCGATGAAAGACGTGGAAGCCTGCGATAAGGTTCGGGGAGCTGGCAAACGAGCTGTGATCCGGACATCTCTGAATGGGGAAACCCACCAACCTTCGGGTTGGTATCTTACACTGAATCCATAGGTGTAAGAGGCGAACCAGGGGAACTGAAACATCTAAGTACCCTGAGGAAAAGAAATCAACCGAGATTCCCTAAGTAGCGGCGAGCGAACGGGGACCAGCCCTTAAGCTGAACAACTGGTAGGAGAAGGCTCTGGAAAGTGCCGCCATAGTGGGTGATAGCCCCGTATCCGAAACCTGAGTTCAGTGAAATCGAGTAGGTCGGCGCACGAGAAACGTTGACTGAACATGGGGGGACCATCCTCCAAGGCTAAATACTCCTGACTGACCGATAGTGAACCAGTACCGTGAGGGAAAGGCGAAAAGAACCCCTGTGAGGGGAGTGAAATAGACCCTGAAACCGTATGCGTACAAGCAGTCGGAGCAGACTTGTTCTGTGACGGCGTACCTTTTGTATAATGGGTCAGCGACTTATGTTCAGTGGCGAGGTTAACCGTTTAGGGGAGCCGTAGGGAAACCGAGTCTGAATAGGGCGAATTAGTCGCTGGGCATAGACCCGAAACCGGGCGATCTATCCATGAGCAGGTTGAAGGTGCCGTAACAGGCACTGGAGGACCGAACCCACTGTCGTTGAAAAGCCAGGGGATGACTTGTGGATCGGAGTGAAAGGCTAATCAAGCCCGGAGATAGCTGGTTCTCCCCGAAAGCTATTTAGGTAGCGCCTCGGACGAATACCACAGGGGGTAGAGCACTGTTTGGGCTAGGGGGTCATCTCGACTTACCAACCCCATGCAAACTCCGAATACCTGTGAGTACTATCCGGGAGACACACGGCGGGTGCTAACGTCCGTCGTGAAGAGGGAAACAACCCAGACCGCCAGCTAAGGTCCCCAAGTACCAGTTAAGTGGGAAACGATGTGGGAAGGCTCAGACAGCTAGGAGGTTGGCTTAGAAGCAGCCACCCTTTAAAGAAAGCGTAATAGCTCACTAGTCGAGTCGGCCTGCGCGGAAGATGTAACGGGGCTCAAACTGGTCACCGAAGCTGCGGCTGCATACATTGTATGCGGGGTAGGGGAGCGTTCTGTAAGCCTGCGAAGGTGTGTTGAGAAGCATGCTGGAGGTATCAGAAGTGCGAATGCTGACATGAGTAACGACAATGCGGGTGAAAAACCCGCACGCCGGAAGACCAAGGGTTCCTGCGCAACGCTAATCGGCGCAGGGTGAGTCGGCCCCTAAGGCGAGACCGAAAGGTGTAGTCGATGGGAAACGGGTTAATATTCCCGTACCTTGGATAGCTGCGATGGAGAGACGGAGAAGGCTAGGTGAGCCGGGCGACGGTTGCCCCGGTTTAAGCATGTAGGGAGTGGACTTAGGCAAATCCGGGTCCACAATCCCGAGACGCGACGACGAGTGCCCAAGGGCGCGAAGTCATTGATGCCCTGCTTCCAGGAAAATCTTCTAAGCTTCAGGCTATTCGAGACCGTACCCCAAACCGACACAGGTGGTCAGGTAGAGAATACCAAGGCGCTTGAGAGAACTCGGGTAAAGGAACTAGGCAAAATGGTGCCGTAACTTCGGGAGAAGGCACGCCGGTGTGTACGTGAAGCCCCTGCGGGTGGAGCGGAAGCCGGTCGAAGATACCAGGCCCCTGCGACTGTTTATTAAAAACACAGCACTCTGCAAACACGAAAGTGGACGTATAGGGTGTGACGCCTGCCCGGTGCCGGAAGGTTAATTGATGGGGTTAGCATTCGTGCGAAGCTCTTGATCGAAGCCCCGGTAAACGGCGGCCGTAACTATAACGGTCCTAAGGTAGCGAAATTCCTTGTCGGGTAAGTTCCGACCTGCACGAATGGCGTAACGATGGGGGCGCTGTCTCTACCCGAGACTCAGTGAAATTGAAATCGCCGTGAAGATGCGGTGTATCCGCGGCTAGACGGAAAGACCCCGTGAACCTTTACTATAGCTTCACAGTGAACTTTGAGCATGCTTGTGTAGGATAGCTGGGAGGCTTTGAAACCGGGACGCCAGTTCCGGTGGAGCCAACCTTGAAATACCAGCCTGGCATGTTTGAGGTTCTAACTCTGGCCCCTTATCGGGGTTGAGGACACTGTGTGGTGGGTAGTTTGACTGGGGCGGTCTCCTCCCAAAGCGTAACGGAGGAGCACAAAGGTGGGCTAAGCACGGTCGGACATCGTGCGGTTAGTGTAATGGCACAAGCCCGCTTGACTGCGAGACAGACACGTCGAGCAGGTACGAAAGTAGGTCATAGTGATCCGGTGGTTCTGTATGGAAGGGCCATCGCTCAACGGATAAAAGGTACTCCGGGGATAACAGGCTGATACCGCCCAAGAGTTCACATCGACGGCGGTGTTTGGCACCTCGATGTCGGCTCATCACATCCTGGGGCTGAAGCCGGTCCCAAGGGTATGGCTGTTCGCCATTTAAAGTGGTACGCGAGCTGGGTTTAGAACGTCGTGAGACAGTTCGGTCCCTATCTGCCGTGGACGTTGGAGATTTGAGGAAAGCTGCTCCTAGTACGAGAGGACCGGAGTGGACGAACCTCTGGTGTTCGGGTTGTCACGCCAGTGGCATTGCCCGGTAGCTATGTTCGGACAGGATAACCGCTGAAAGCATCTAAGCGGGAAGCCCCTTCCAAGATGAGATCTCCCCGAGGCCTCGAGCCTCCTGAAGAGCCGTTCAAGACCAGGACGTTGATAGGTCGGGTGTGTAAGCGCTGCGAGGCGTTGAGCTAACCGATACTAATTGCTCGTGCGGCTTGACTATATAACACCCAAGACAATTGCGGATGACGCAACGAAATCAACATCACTCAGTTCCATCTCGTCCCCCAGTGATCAACCGTTTTGCCTGACGACCATAGCGGTCTGGAACCACCTGATCCCATCCCGAACTCAGAAGTGAAACAGACCTGCGCCGATGGTAGTGTGGCGTTGCCCATGTGAGAGTAGGTCATCGTCAGGCTCCTAAATAAACAAGCCCCAGCATCCTTGATGCTGGGGCTTTTTTATTTCTGCCTTTATGGTCACTATCGACCGATTAATTCAATAACGCCGCCAACAATGCTATGCAGCAAACTGAATTGTTCATCGGTGCGCGCAATATACTCGTCCAGAACCCCTCCCTGCCATGTCACAAGCCAAACCAGTGCCACCAGACCCGCAATGGATAAGCCGCCCAGCCAGCGCATTTGCCGTCGTTGCTGGTCTAACTTCTGAACCTGTTGTAGCTGACATTCGGTAAAGGCAGCGCGCAATTCACGGATTTCTTCCTCGAGCTCTTCATAGGCAATTTCCAGTGTGGACAGGCGCCCGGTCATGCCCCGGGAGTTCTGTTCCGTTGCTTCCAACCCGTGATGTCCTCCTTCCTCAACGGCCAGGCGGATGGCTTCACTTTGTTCCTGATCAGGCACGTTAGACAGAATGATATCCAGAGTTCGCATCAGCTGGTCCCGGTCAACCTGCTTGCGAATGACACCGGCAGCACCGAGGGCTCTGGCTTCCTGTAGGTAACGTTCTGCGTTCTGGGAGGTATACATGAATACCGGGATGTCCCGCGTCTCCGGCTGCTGCTTGAGTCTCTCCAGTGCCTGAAAGCCATTCATACCCGGGAGGAGATGATCAAGGAAGATAAGGTCGAAATGTTCCTGCTGAAGCAGGGGAAAGGCCTGCTCTGCAGTGGCAACCCCTTTGGTAGAGATATCCGCCCGTTCAAGCAGCCGGGACAACAGAATACGGGCCGTTGACGAGTCTTCGATGATCAGTGCGTGCCCTCGCGGCATGAGAGAGCTCCTCCCTGGAAGTGACAGACGTTGTTACGCTGTGATGAATCAGTCCGAAAGACTCGGGCACTATAAGTGCAGCTCAGAAAATATGCAGTGGGTTGGCGGGCCCGGGTTCCGTTTTTGAGACTCCCATTTCATTTTTGCGTCAGGGCAGCCAGATTTCGAATACACCCCCACCCAGGCTGCCGCCGTTGTGCAGTTTGATGGAGCCGGTTCGCTCGCCTTCGCTATGCAGTGCGGCCACAGACGAGGCGAAGAACAGCCCCAGGCTGGTACTGCCGGTATTGAAGTCCAGCGACTTGAAACTCAGGGTACCAGTATGTTGCATGCTTTCCGGGTAGCCCTGGCCATCATCTTCAACCCCCAGCACCAGATAACCGTCTTCTTCGCGCGCAATAAGCCGTATCTGGCTTTTGGTATAACGGATGGCGTTGTTGATGGTGTTGTTGAGTACGCCGGTCAACAGGTCCTCGTCGAAAAAGCCATTGATGTCATCTGCGGCAATTGAATATTTGAGCCCGAGTCCCTGCAACAAAGGGATGTGCCTGGCGAGATGCTCCTCCAGGAAATCTGGCACAAAATGCTCGTCAATGTGCGCAGAGAGATTGTTTTCTCCCAGGCGATAGATACCCAGTAACTGAACCAGATCGTTATGCATACGCTCGGCTTCGTACTGGAGCATGTTGAATTTGTCGGAGCCAGCAAGGGATTGCTCATGTTCACCACGAAGTTCGTCGAGGCTGTTCAGTAACATGCCGAGAGAATTTTTCATGTCGTGCACGGCAGAGGCCAGCACCATCGAAAAGTCGATGTTTGGGTCGGTCATGCGGTCAGTCCTTTCAGTTTTCGGGTTAGGGCCAGGTATCGACGGTGTTGACGATGCTGCTCCGGCAGCTTGTTCAGACGATCCAGGCGCTGTTGGCAGGCAGCCAGTAACGCAGGCTCCGGGTTCTGGTCATATTGCTTCATCAACACCTGAACCAGATTCAGGTTCAGGGCAGCATGGTCCGGAACGATCGCCAGGGCTTTGTTGAAGGCTTCCACTGCAGCATCAAGGTCGCCTGCCTCAAACGCTTTGATGCCATCCCGGTTCATGCTGCGTGCTTCCAGTTTCTGACGGAAGCCAACGGGCTCGTCCAGGAGGTTTTCAATTTTCTGCAAGGTGTCGGGGTCGTTATCAAATCGTGAGGCCAGATCGCCGAGGATTCTCTTGGCTTGATCTTCCCGGCCCATCCGGAACAGGGTTTTTGCGAAATCCAGCCCCATATCGGCCGGGAGTTCCTCCAGGCTCTCGAGCTCCGAGCTGACCGCGGTAAGAATCTTTTCGGCCTCCCGGTGGCGGCCCTGGCCGGTATGGAGACGGCACTGCACGATCCGGCTTTTGAGCCCGATGGTTTCATCGCTGTCGAAGCGTTTCTCCATTTTCGTAAGCACAGAGAGGGCTTCTGACGAGCGCGCCGCGCCTTCTTCGTCCAGATCGCCCTCGCTCAGATCGGACAGGCTCTGGGCGAGCGACAGGTAATGCTCTGCATTGTCGTGTATGGAATAGGTGCCCAGAGACACCGTCTGTCGCCACGCCTGGGAGGCGGTGTCAATATCCTGGTTTGCGCCGGCAAGTTCAGCGAGATGCTTCTGGCGGAGCAGAGCGTTGGGGGAATGTTCAGCCGCTTTCTCAAGAACCTGTTGGGCCTGGGCCGATCGTCCCTGTTTCTGAAGGCCTTCGGCCAGCAGGTCGTAGGCTTCCATATAGTCCGGGTGTTTTTCAATCAGAGCCTTGAGGCCGTCGACGGCCTGATCAAAGTTCCGGTTGGCGAGCAACACCTTACACCGGCCTAGCCGGGCCCAGGACAGCTCCCGCTGATTCAGAACATCATCGTAGACCTTCTGGGCGTGGGCCAGGTCGCCGACCATGAAGTAGAGTTCCCCGAGTGTCTTCATCAGCCAGGTTTTGTAGCGGGGCTGTTTGGGCAGGGTTTGCAGGCAAAGACTGATGGCTTCCGGGTAGTTTTCCCGGTCGATCTCCCGGGTGATGGGGAGCAGGGCATTGCGCTGTTTGATCAGGCTGCCCAGACGTTGCTCCAGCATGGCACGGTTAATGGGCTTTGTCAGATAGCCGTCAGGCTGATATTCCCGTGCCCCCATGACCATTTCCTTGGAGGTTTCCGCGGTTACCATCAGGAACAGCGATGAGCGTTTGAGGAGTTTCTTGTGCCTCAGCTCTTCCAGTACGTGCTGGCCGTTTTTGCCTTCCCCCAGATTGTAGTCGCACAGCACGACATCTACGTGATTGTAGGTACAGTACTGGATGGCGGGCGTGGCGTGAGCAACCAGTTCAATCTTGTCGGCACCACAACTGCGGAGCATCTGCCGCATGGATAGCCGAAAGTTCTCGAAATCGTCGACAACAAGAAAAGTAAGCTTGCCAAACGGATTTACTGCGTCTTTCCGGTCGGATGGATTCATGGCCGCTTCTGTTTAAGTAGTTTGTTTACGAGCGCTCGCAGGGCTGCAGGCTTCACTGGCTTGTACAGTACCTGGTAGCCCCGGTTGCCTGCGTCGTCACGTACCTCCGGCGCCATATAGCCGGTAATGAGGATGCCGGGAATATCGCTTCCCAGATGTTCCCTTATGCTGTCCATGGCATCCAGTCCATTGCGGTTATCATCCAGCTGATAATCAGCAAGTATAATATCCGGCCTGCGTCCGTCCAGTTTGTCCAGCGCATCGTCCAGGCTTTCGGCGGCAGTGACATCACACTGCCAGTTGCCCAGCAACGCGACCATGCCTTGCAGAATGGCTGCGTCATTGTCGATGCACAGAACGTGAAGGCCCCCGAGATTGGATACCCGTCTTGAACTGCTGCCGCTTTTCTGGGAATCCAGCCGGCTTTGATCGGCCGGGGCGACCGGAACCGTGATCCCGAATACGCTGCCTTTGCCCTGGATGGAGTGCACGGTGACGGGGTGGTTAAGCATGCCGCTGATACGATCAACAATGGCCAGGCCAAGCCCCAGCCCCTTCTTGTCGCGACCATGCTGGAATCGGCGAAACTCCTCAAAGATGTGATTAAGCTGGTCATCTGACATACCCGGTCCGGTGTCCCAGACTTCAATGCGCAGATAGCCTTTCAGGCGTCGGCAGCCCATCAGAATCTTGCCGCTTGCGGTGTAGCGGATGGCATTGGAAAGGAAGTTCTGTACCACACGACGCAGAAGTTTCGCATCGGAACGGACCCAGGCGGTACTGGGGACTACATGCAGTTCCAGCCCCTGATCCTTGGCGATGGCTGAAAACTCGGTGGCCAGATGCCTGAGCAGCTCGTTGACTGGAAACACGCCGATATCCGGCTCAAGTGCCCCGGCATCAAGCTTTGAAATGTCCAGCAGTGTACTGATGATCTCCTCGGCCGCGCCCAGCGAGCTGTCGATGTGGTCTACCAGATCCCGGGTTTCGCCCTCGTTCACTTTGCCGGACAACGCGGAGGTAAAGAGTCTTGCTGCGTTCAGGGGTTGCAGCAGGTCGTGGCTTGCAGAGGCAAGGAAGCGGGTTTTACTCTGGTTCGCCTGCTCGGCTACCGACTTGGCCTTGAGCATCTGCTCATTGATCACCTGCAGTTCCTGGGTGCGCTCCCGGACCCTTTGCTCCAGATAGATGTTGGTTTCCTTCAGGGCCTGCTCGGTCCTGCGCATGGCGGTAATGTCCTGGAATGTGGTGACATAGCCGCCGCCTGGAATCGGACTGCCATCCACCCGGACGACCGTGCCATCGGGGCGCTGACGCTCGTAAGACATGGGTTTGCCTTCACGCATGCTGTTACAGCGGTTCTCGACGATGTCGTCAATTCGACGGGCAGACAGGTTGGCGTTGGTGAGGTTATAGCGCATCAGGTCTTCAACCGGCCGGCCAACCCGGACAAAGCCCTTGGGATAGTTGAACAGCTCGAGATAGCGATGGTTCCAGACGACAAGTTGCTGCTGATGGTTGACCACGGACACGCCCAGGCTGATGTTCTCGATGGCAGACTGCAGTAACTCCCGGCTGAAGGTCATGGCCTGGGAGGCTTCATCGACAATGCTGACCACGTCCTCGATCTGCATATCGCGGCCAGTCAGGGTCGACTCCAGAACCACGCGGGCCGTGGAGGCTCCAATCACCGATGCCAGCTGGCGCTCTATGTACTTCATCAGGTGGGTGGAAGCTGGCCGCTGAGGATAGAGCCGGATGGCATTACGTCGTTCGTAGTTCCTGAAAATGCTTTCGGAACGTTCTTCCCCCATGAACCGGTCGGTCAGGGCCTGCAGGTCGGAGGTAAGAATCTCACCCTGCCAGCTCTGGTGCTGGGCATTCTCGGCTTTGGGCTGAGCATCGTGGAAGAACGCGGCAATCTGAATCTTCTCGCGAATACGTTGCCGGGTAATCAGGGAGAGCAGAATATAGGCCCCGGTGTTTATCCCCAGACTCCAAAGAATGCCATGGCTAATCTGGTCCAGGTCGGAACCGAACAGGGCCGTTGGTCGGGTCCAGTTCCAGCCAAACAGGCCGTGCTCAATCAGGGTATCCGCAACCCACCCGGTGGACACCAGCGCGGGCAACAGCAGGGTGTAACACCACATCAGGAAGCCCAGCCCAAGGCCCCAGGCAGCACCGGTGAAGTTACCCTGGCGCCAGAGAATACCGCCTACGAGCGCGGGGCCAAACTGGGCCGCTGCGGCAAAGGACAGTAAGCCAAACGCCGTCAGGCTGTAGTCTTCGCCAGCCATGCGGTAGAAGCCGTAGGCGGTCAGCAGTACTACAAAGATGGCAACCCGCCGGATCGTCAGCAGCAGGAAGCTGAGATCAGTTCGTCGGTTCATGCCTGGTCGGAAGAACTTGAGCAGGCCTGGCATGATGATTTCATTACTCACCATGGTGGCTATGGCGACGGAACAGACAATCACCATGGCGGCCGCCGCTGATCCACCGCCCAGAAACGCCAGTACGGCAAGCCAGTGTTCCCCTGCCATGATCGGCAGTTGCAGGATGACGATGTCCGGATCGCTGCCCGCCAGGTGAGTGCTCAACAGTCCGGCTGCGGCAATGGGAATGACGAATGCGCTGGCGATGATCAGATAGATCGGCATCGCCCAGCGAGCGACCTCAAAATCCCGGTGATCGGTGTTCTCCACCACCATCACGTGAAATTGCCGTGGCAGGCAGATGATGGCCAGCATGGCAACCAGCGTCTGTGTGAGGAACGCAGGGGCTTCCAGCGACTCTGTGGTAAGCGTGCCCATCAGGTCAGCTTCGCGGACTCGGGTAAACAGGTCCCCGAAGCCATCGTACAGCCCGTAGCCAACAAACAGCCCCACCGCCACAAAGGCGATGAGCTTGATCAGTGATTCAAAGGCAACGGCCTGGATCATGCCCCGATGATGTTCTGTGGACTCCAGGTGCCGGGTTCCGAACAGCACGGTAAAGACCGCCAGAGCCAGGGTGATGTACCAGGCAGAGTCGTTCCAGGCCGCTGTACTCAATTCCTGATAACTGTCACCGGTGCCCGAGAGGACATTAAACCCCAGGGCAATGGCTTTGAGCTGAAGGGCAATGTAGGGAACGCTGCCGATCAGGGCAAAGATGGCCACCATGGCCGCCAGCACCTGGGATTTGCCGTAACGCGAGGCAATAAAGTCGGCAATGGAGGTGCTGTTGTTGCGTTTACTGATGTAGATGATGCGCCGGAGCAGCGGCGCAAAGAAAATGAATACCAGTAACGGGCCCAGGTAGATGGGGAGAAATGCCAGACCTTCCTGGGTGGCCCGACCAACTGCGCCATAGAAGGTCCATGACGTGAAATAGACGGCCAGGGACAAACCGTAAATATGGGTTCTGGCCAGACGGCGCTTGTAGAGCCCCGGGTGCCGGTCACCTGCCCAGGCGATCAGGAACAGCAGTGAAATGTAAGTGATCGATATAAGGACAAGCAGCCAGGCGCTAATCATGGGGTCTTGTTATCCGCTCCTGTGGTCTCAGCTTCTGCAAATGATGGTATAGAGTGGATCGTCGCTCTCCAGCAACTTCATGTTATCTACTCTCGGCGCCCCGTCGGAACCCAGTGGTACCAGCTCCCGGCTGCCACAGTTAATGAGATGAATCCGGTGCGAAACCGCATCGGTGACCGTCTGCTCGAAACGGTAAAGGGTGAAGCGAACAATGTTCTGATCACCGGTATCACGGCTGATACTTTCCTTGTCGACCGCAGAGAATGAGGTCACGTAGGGAAACACAAAGGTCCAGGGGCGAAAGAAAATTCTCTCCTGTTCGGTGGCCACAACCACAGCTTCTTCCGGCAGCATGGCTCGTTTGTGGTCATACCAGGTGTATTCTCCATAGATCAGATAACCCAGCATGCCCGCACCGGCAAAGACCGGAATCAGCCACTTCGGGGCTTTTTTGGCGGTGGCCGCGCGAATACCCATGGCGATGCCAGCGGCACCAAGACCGCAAAAAACGGTGGCTACAAATGTCCAGAACATACAACGGTTTCCTCAAAAAAGAACGGGCTCCCTCACTGAGGAAGCCCGTTCGGTTTCAACCTGTCATCAGGTGCGATGAATCAGATTGTCTTTCGCTTCAGTGATCCTGGGCAGTACCGGCACCACGCGGGTAGCGGACGCTTTCAACCAGTTCCTGAATTTCAACGGGCGGCTCTGCAGTCACCTTGGATACTGCGAAGGCTACCGCAAAGTTGACGATCGCACCAATGGCACCGATAGACAGCGGGGAAATACCCAGCACCCAGTTCTCGGGAGTGTCTGCCAGATTGTTGGTGCCCGGGATGAAGAACCAGCCTTTGTACACGAAGATGTACACCAGAGTGAAGATCAGGCCGGACAGCATGCCCAGAGTCGCGCCCACGTTGTTTACGCGTTTGGAGAAGATACCCATCATCAGTGCCGGGAACAGCGAGGCAGCCGCAATACCGAAGGCAAGGGCAACCACCTGAGCCGCGAACCCTGGCGGGTTTGCACCGAGATAGGTGGCGACAACAATGGCAACGGCCATGGATATCCGGGCAGCCATCAGTTCGCCCTTATCACTGATACTGGGGTTGAATCGTCCCTTGATAAGGTCGTGACTCACCGCCGAGGAAATCGCCAGCAGCAGGCCGGCGGCTGTCGACAGCGCGGCTGCAAGACCACCGGCTGCGATCAGGCCAATGACCCAGCCTGGCAGGTTGGCGATTTCGGGGTTGGCCAGTACCAGGATGTCACGGTTAACCACCAGTTCGTTGCCGTTCCAGCCGCGGGCCTGGGCTTCAGCTTCAAACGCAGGTACGTCGTTGTAAAGCTGGATACGGCCGTCTTCGTTTTTGTCGGTAAACTGAATCAGACCCGTTACTTCCCATTCCTTGACCCAGTTCGGGCGCTCATCATATTCGATGGGAGCGGCCTGGGTTCCGTCCGGGTAGATAGTGGTCATCAGGTTCAGGCGAGCCATGGAAGCGACAGCAGGAGCCGTCAGGTACAGCAGGGCAATGAAGACCAGAGCCCAGCCGCCAGACCAGCGCGCGTCAGCCACCTTGGGCACAGTGAAGAAACGAATGATAACGTGTGGCAGACCGGCAGTACCGATCATCAGGGACAGTGTGAACAGAACCATGTTCAGTTTGTTGTCCACATCAGCGGTATACTCGTTGAAACCGAGATCAGTGATGACCTGGTTCAGCTTCTCAAGCAGCGGCAAGCCAGAGTCGGTATGGGTAGAGAACATGCCCAGGCCCGGAATCGGGTTGCCTGTCAGTTGAATGGAAATGAATACTGCGGGAATCGTGTAAGCGACAATCAGTACACAGTACTGTGCTACCTGGGTGTAGGTAATGCCTTTCATGCCACCGAGTACCGCATAGACGAATACAACAACTGCTGCGATGATCAGGCCGGTGGTGGCATCCACTTCCAGGAAGCGGGAGAAGGCCACACCAGCGCCAGCCATCTGGCCGATAACGTAGGTTACCGAGGCAACGATCAGACAGATAACGGCTACCAGTCGCGCGTTTGCGCTGTAGTATCGATCCCCGATGAACTCCGGAACCGTAAACTTACCGAACTTCCTCAGGTAAGGAGCCAGCAGCATGGCCAACAGGACGTAGCCACCGGTCCAGCCCATAAGGAACGTGGAGTTGGCATAGCCACCGGCCGCGATCAGACCAGCCATGGAGATAAACGAAGCGGCAGACATCCAGTCAGCACCGATTGCGGCGCCGTTGGTGATAGGATGCACACCACCGCCCGCAACGTAGAAATCGCTGGTACTGCCGGCCTTGGCCCAGACAGCGATGGCGATGTAGAGGAGGAACGAGCCCCCTACGAACATAATGTTGATTGCAAATTGGCTCATTTGTCCTTACTCCTCATGCACGCCGAATTTTTCGTCGATCTTGTTCATGCGCCATGCATAGTGAAAGATCAGAACAATGAAGGTAAGGATGGAGCCTTGCTGGGCAAACCAGAAGCCCAGATCGGTGCCGCCTACGGGGATTCCCGCCAGCATCGGGCGTAACAGAATAGCGAAGCCGTAAGATACCAGGGCCCAGATAATCAGGCTCCCGAATATCAGGCGTAGATTCGCCTTCCAGTAGTTTTCAGCGTCGTAGCTATGACCTGACATACAATCACTCCTGTATTGTTGTTGTGGAGATTGGGTGTTTTTTTGGTGAGGTGTTGCGGATAGAGAATTTATTATTCATGTAGTACTTCTCCGACTTGTTGTCTCCTCCGACTTTACCGGTCAATGGATTTATGGATATTGGCAAATGGTCTAACTCTCAGTAACTTGCCTTGTATTTGGTCAAGGACATCGCCAGTAGATCCTGTTCCGCTAATAGCGGTGCATATGCTGTAAACGGCGTTGATAATGCAGCTTTTCACTGAGTTCTTTGAGAGTTTTGACGTCGTTTTTCCGGGCTTTATTGAGGGCTATCAGTGCCAGTTCTGCGGTAACCAGCGCGTCGGCTGCGGCGTGATGGCGTTCACTGATTTCCAGGCCAAATACATCCGCCCAGTCGTCCAGACCGCGCCCTTTGATCGTTGCTTTCGGGAAGAACGCCGGCATCAGCTCGGCAACATCCATCCAGACGTGGGGCAGGGTGTAGCCCAACTGGCTTTTCAGTGTCTTTTCGAGGAACTTCTGGTCGAAGGCGGAGTGGTAGGCAAGAATCGGGTCCCCGTTCATCCATTCCAGAAGGTAGAGCAGTGCATCCTGGGTTTCGTAGCCCTGAGTCAGGGCTTCTGGGCCGATGCCATGGATCAGCACGGTTTCCCGAATGTCCAGTTCAGGGCGGCGCAGTATCAGGTCAAACTGGTCATTCAGGTGGATGACACCACCTTCGATGGCAACCGCTCCGATGGCAATCACTTCATCTTTGGACGCGTTCAGGCCGGTGGTCTCAAGGTCAAGGACAATCAGCCGGCTCCGGGACAAGGGCTGGTCGCCAACCGTTTTCGGGCTGGGCAGATTGGCGGCATCGTGTTCGCCGACCGTTCCACCGCGCCTTCTGGCCAGCCACTGTTTGATGTATTCCAGCATGATCTGTGCGCGGGCCTATAGTTGATACGTAACTTCGAGTTTCTGCTGGAGCCGCTGGGCCTGGCGGAAAGACTCGCGAAGTATGCGCCGGTCCAGAGGATTCAGGTCGTCCGGATCGATGTAATTGGTCAGATCCTCGCCCCGGTCGAGCATCTCCTGATGAGCACGCATACGGATGGCCTGAATCAGGCTGTAGGCTTCCTTCCAGGCGTTGGCGTCCTTGGCGTCAAAGATGTCTTTTCTGGCCAGGGCGTCAATGCGCTCCAGGGTATTGGCGGCTTCCACCCCATGGGCCAGTGCGAACACCCTTACGGATTCCACAAATGGCGCCAGGCCCTGACGTTTCAGATCCAGCGAGTGTTTCTTCTCGTCGTTCAGATAGCGGAAGTTCCGGAACATGGTCAGGGGCGGTTTTCGCTGCAGCGCGTTGCCAGCGAGCATTTTCTGGAACAGGGCGTTCTTGCGGATGCGTTGGAGCACCTTCTCCAGCAGACGATGGAGTGGCTCAGTGGGGCCGAAGACCGCTCTCATATCCAGGAATATCGACGAGTAGACCAGGTTCTGGGGGGTTGAGGCATCAATAAAGCGGATAAACCAGTCGTCCCATTCCCGGTCACTCAGGCAGAGTTTGGGGTTGCTGGCCATAATGTTGCCTTTGCACAGGGTGAACCCGCACTCTGCCAGTTCGTCGTTGACCTTGCGGGCAAAGGGCAGCAGTTTCTCACGCACCTGGTCTTCGGTCATGCCCTCCGGTGTCTCGAACAGAATACCGTTGTCCTGGTCGGTCAGCAGTGTTTGCTCCTGGCGGCCCTCACTGCCAAAGGTAAGCCAGGTAAACGGAATGCCAGGGTCGTTCTTCTTGAGGTTAAGTTCGAGTACCCTGCGCACGGTGACATCGTTCAGGGTGGTAATGATCTTCACCACCTGGCCCGAATCCGCGCCGTGGGCCAGCATGGCGTCGACCAGCCTTGAGACATCGGAGCGAAGGCTGACCAGGGTACGCAAGTGGGTGGCAGTGCCGATGGTTCGAGCCAGGTTGACCAGGTCTACCCGCTGAAGAGAAAACAGATCCCGCTCGGATACCACGCCAATCAGGCGGTCCTCTTCGTCGACCACACACAGATGGGCAAAATGGTGTTCCGCCATCAGCATTGCCGCCTCAAAGGCGTCCGCTGTGGCGGGCAGGCGACAGGGATTGCCTGTCATCACCTGACGAATGGGCGTGTCGAGGGGGCCCTTTTCCTCAGCGATCATGGTGCGCAGGTCGCGCAGCGTGAAAATGCCGGTGGGATGGCGATTGTCATCGGTGATGATGATACTGCCCACATTATTCTCGTGCATCCGGGCTACGGCCTTGCGAACCGGCAGATCCGGCGAGCAGACAATCGGGTTGCGCAGCGCGTAGCGCTCCAGGGGGGTGTCGAGGCTGTTGCTGGAGCCAATGGAAGCCATGGCCTTGGACTGGATGCGCTGATTGACCTGGTCCAGCAGGCTGCTCACGCCCCGCAGACAGAAATCGCGAAAGGATTCGCTTTCGGAAAACAGGGTGATGAAGGCGTTCTGTTCAATACTGAGGCAGAAGGTATCGCCGGAAGCCCTGTGTAGCGTTCGGGTCGGGCGCTCGCCAATCAGTGCCGCAAGCGGAAAGCACTCACCCTGGCTGATTTCAAAGGTGGTTTCTGCCCGGTCTTCTTTTTCATTGTGGCGCTCACCCCGGATACGTCCCTGCTTGACCACATAAAACCGCTTGACCACTCCATCGTCGGGCGAGAGCACTTCGTCGCCATCGGCGTAAAACCTCAGGGTCGCATGCTCAGCAAAATGGGCCAGATGGGTGTCGTCCATGCTGGAGAACGGGGCATGTTCCCTCAGGAATGACATAATCGCTCGGGTGTTCTGAGGGCGGGTAGTGTCCTGATTTGCTGCGGCCATATCGTGATCCGTAAGCTTGGGAGCCAGGTACGGGGAGCTCCGTCATTATTATTCTCCGCTTGCAGTGTAGTTCAGCGGAACCCGGAGGGGCTCTACGATTTTCGTCGCAGAGCTTTTCTTTATGGTAGACCGGTGCGGTGATAGAGTTCTGATACTCGTCAAACCGGAATCAGTTAGTGTCATGACCAGTAAAGATGAACGCCTTGCCTTCCTCGAAGAAATGAAGGATGTGCAGCGGATACGCAAACCCAATCGGGCCGAAGTATCGGTGCCCAAGGAGCTGACGCCCGGGCACCTTGAACGCCAGAGGGCGGCGGTTGAAAAGCCGGTGCGAGACCTGAACCCACTGACGTCCGATATGGTAGAGCCGCTAACGGCACACGACATTCTCAGCTGGCAGCGCCCAGGCGTGCAGCATGGGGTTTTCCGCAAGCTGCGTCTTGGCCAGTACCCGATCGAGGCCCGGCTGGATCTGCATCGCATGACGGTGGAGGAAGCCCGCCGGGAAGTGTTCGGTTTTATCAACGACTGCGTACATTACGGTTTGCGCTCGGTGATCATCCTGCACGGCAAGGGAGAACGCAATCCTGATGGCATCGCCCAGCTCAAGAGCTACCTGGCGAAGTGGTTGCCGGAGCTGGACAACGTTCTCGCTTTCCATTCGGCAAAGAAACACCACGGTGGCACCGGCGCGGTTTACGTAATGGTCAGGAAAAACGATCGGGAAAAACAGCATAATCGGGAGATCCATGGTTCCAGATAAGGAATCGTCTGGATCATTCGCTACGACGGAAACACCGAATCGGGAGAATTAAGATGCGTTTGATTTTTGTGGCTTTGATTTCTGTACTGACATTGGCCGGCTGTAAAGACCGGGTAATCTGGAACGATAACGGCAAAGTGGAAAGTGCCACCCAGAACCGTGAAGTGTGGGATTCCAACGGCAAGCTGGAAACCGGTGAGCGCAAAATCTGGGTAAACAAGGATGGTGAAGACGTCGTCAAGTAAAGGCGTGGCGGTAAAACGCGCCGAACCTGCCAAAACAATAACATGATGAGGAGCACGGAATGGCTTTCACGCTGACTGTGAACGGTCGCCAGCATTCGCTGGATGTCGAACCCGATACCCCGTTGTTATGGGTGCTGCGGGATGAACTTGGGCTCAAAGGGACCAAGTTTGGCTGTGGTGCAGGCCTCTGTGGCGCCTGCACTGTGCACCTGAACGGTCAGCCCGCCCGTTCCTGCTCTACGCCGGTGGAGATGGCTGAAGGTGCCGAAATCACCACCATCGAAGGCCTGTCCGCTGATGGCGAGTTGCATCCGTTACAGAAAGCCTGGGTGGAACAGGGGGTGCCCCAGTGCGGTTATTGCCAGTCTGGCCAGATCATGACGGCCGCGCACCTGCTGGCCAACAACCCCTCTCCGGATCGCGAACAGATCGTCACCGCCATGACCGGCAACCTGTGTCGCTGCGGCACCTATACTCGCATTGTGGCTGCGGTTGAGTCCGTCGCCGGTGGTGTGGGTCAGTACCAGCCGGCCGGGGAGGATGCGTAATATGGCGATGAATCGACGGGATTTCCTGAAGGTCAGCACCTCGGCTTCCGGTGGACTGCTATTGGCGCTGAATCTGCCTGGTTGTGCCTCCGTGCAAACCGGCTATGAGCCTGAAACCGGTGAATGGAAACCGAACGCCTGGCTGGAACTCACCCGGGACAACGACATTATTTTCACCCTCGATCGGGTTGAGATGGGCCAGGGCACCTACACCGGTCTTACCACTTTGATAGCGGAGGAGCTGGATGTAGCGCCGGAGGCCATTCGCGTGGAATTTGCCCCGGTTGCTCCGGAGTACCGTAACCCGTTGTTCGGGCTTCAGCTTACCGGTGGCAGCACCAGTGTCGCCTCCAGTTGGCAGCCCCTGCGGGAGGCCGGAGCTTCGGCGCGACTGATGCTGGTGATGGCCGCCGCCCGGGTTTGGCGGGTCGAGCCGGGACAATGCAAAACGGAGGGCGGGTACGTACGCCACCCCAACGGCCTGGATTCCATGCCCTATGGCAAACTGGTGGAGTTGGCGGACAAAGAGGTGATTCGTGGTGATGTGCCACTGAAACCCCGTTCCCAGTGGAAATACATCGGCCGACAGGCCGGAAGGCTGGATGCCGAGGCCAAGTCCACCGGCCAGGCGATGTACGGGATAGACGTAGAGCTGCCGGATATGGTCTATGCCGTTATGACCCGGAGCCCCCGCTATGGCGGACTGGCGGTCAGTTTCAACCGCGATCAGGTTCGGGCCATGCCGGGCGTGCTTGATGCCTTCATCACCGAGCGCGGTGTGGCCGTAGTGGCAGATCGCTACTGGCGAGCCCGCAAGGCTCAGGAAGCGCTGGCGGTTGAGTGGGATTTTTCCGAGGCCGTCGGGTTATCCAATCCGGACGTGTTCAAACACTATCGTCAGGCCGCCGGTGACGATCCCGGCGAGGACGAACGGGTGGACGGTGACCCCGAGGCTGTTCTGGAGAAAGCGGGTACCCTGGTGGAGGCTGAATATGAGCAGCCGTACCTGGCCCACGCCACCATGGAACCAATGAATGCGACCGCCTGGTATCGGGACGGTGGCATGGAAGTCTGGGCGCCGACCCAGGCGCCGGATCTGGGCCGCATAGCCGCCGCGCGACACACCGATCTCTCTCCGGATGACGTGACTATCCACACGACCTTTCTTGGCGGTGGCTTCGGCCGCAGGTTGACTCAGGACTACATTGAGGAAGCGGCCCTGGTCGCCTACCGGGTGAAAGTGCCGGTCAAACTGATCTGGTCCCGGGAAGAAGACACCCGCCATGGCTTTTTCCGCCCGGCCATGTTGCATCGTATGGCGGCCAGTCTGGAGGATGGGCAGTTGACGGGCTGGGATCATCAGATTGTTGGCCCGCAGATACTTGACTGGTACGTCCGGAACGCTGCACCAGCCCAGTACCCCTGGGCACCAAAATTACTGTACGGAACATTGGGCAGGGTTGGCCTGATGGTTGAAGGTATCGCAACCCCGAAAGACATTTCGGCCATTGAGGGGGCTATTGGCTATCCCTACGCGGTACCCAATGTCCGGGTTCGGCATACCCATACTGACCCGGGCGTGCCAATTACCTGGTGGCGATCCGTGGGCTATTCCCACAATGGTTTCGCGGTCGAGACCTTTATGGATGAACTCGCCAGCCAGGCCAACGAAGATCCGGTCAGTTTCCGGCTGAAACTGCTGGAGAGTGAGCCCCGTCATCGGCGGGTTCTGGAGCGGGCTGCCGAGCTGGCGGGCTGGAACCAGCCGGTGCCAGAGGGCAGGGCGCGCGGAGTGGCTTTGTTCAAGAGCTTTGGTACCTATGTTGCCCAGGTGGTGGAAGCCAGTATTGAGCAGGGCGGAATTCGCGTTCACAAGGTCACCTGCAGCGTGGACTGTGGTCAGGTGGTGAACCCGCGAATTGTCGAGGATCAGATGACCGGCGGCATTGTCTTTGGCCTGACGGCGGCGCTGAACGGGGAAATTACCCTGGACGGCGGCGAGGTGCAGCAAAGTAACTTCCACGATTATCGTCTGCTGCACATGCATCAGGTACCGGAGATGGTGGTGGATATTGTCGACAGCGAAGAGCCGCCCACCGGCGTTGGGGAACCTGGCGTCCCGCCGGTGATTCCGGCCCTGGGCAACGCCTTGTTTGCGCTGACCGGCAAGCGCCAGCGCCGTCTGCCCCTTAAAGCCTGAGCGGAATCGGTTTTACCCGGGCTTGGGTGGTTCTATAATGGCGCCAGATTCGCGCCCGGGCAGGGCTCGTACCAACCCGGAGGATGCCTGTGTTTGATGTAACCCGCTACGCCACCGCCGCCCAATCCATCGTCGAGGCCGGCCGCTTTCTCTACGACCGCGGCTGGTCGCCCGCCACCAGCAGTAATTATTCGGCCCGTATCGATGGCGACCATGTGGCGATTACGGTATCTGGCCGGCACAAGGGCCAGTTGGGCGCAGGCGACGTCATGGTGGTGGATCTTCATGGCCAGGCGGTGCAAAGCGATTGCCGCTCGTCGGCAGAAACCCTTCTGCACACGGTGATCTATCAGCTTTATTCCGAGGTTGGCGCCGTTCTGCATACCCACTCGGTCAAGGCTACCGTGCTTAGCCGCCTGATCCCGGCGGGGCAGGCACTGGAGCTTGAAGGCTATGAGCTACAGAAAGCCTTCAATGGCGTGCAAACCCATGAGGGTAAGCTGATTGTTCCCGTGTTCGACAACACCCAGGATATTCCGGCACTGGCTGAGGAAACCCGGGACTGGTTTGCGCGGCACCCGGAACAGCCTGGATACCTTATCCGCGGCCATGGTCTTTACACCTGGGGCCGCACCATGGCCGATTGCCTGCGCCATATTGAAGCGTTTGAATTTCTTTTTGAATGTGAACTCGAAACCATGAGGGTACGCCGATGACCACCCTGAGCATTTTTCATCAGAACCAGCCCGAGCAGGCCCAGACGGTCGTAACAGACCCGGACACCATCCGGAATAAACTGAGTGCCCACGGTGTGCATTTCGATCGTTGGGCAACCCGCGATCTGCCGGCCGATGCCACTCAGGAGGAAATTCTTGAGGCCTATGCCGACGAAGTGGCACGGCTCAAGCAGGATTGGGGGTTTCAGACCGCAGATGTGGTCAGCCTGACCGCGGATCATCCCCAGAAAGACGCGTTCCGGCAGAAGTTTCTGGATGAGCACACCCACAGCGAGGACGAAGTGCGCTTCTTCGTTCGTGGTCAGGGGTTGTTTTACCTGCACTTCGGTGACCAGGTATACGCGCTGCTGTGCGAGAAGAATGACCTGATCAGTGTGCCTGACGGCACCCGGCACTGGTTTGATATGGGGCCGGAGCCTGAATTCACCTGTATCCGGTTATTCAGCAACCCGGAAGGCTGGGTTGCGAGCTTTACCGGTGAGGATATCGCTTCCCGGCTGCCACGTTATGAGAGCCTGGCGGGAGGGGCCTGATGATTCGAGTGATCCTGACGGACATCGAGGGCACCACCAGTTCGATCTCCTTCGTACACGATGTCCTGTTTCCCTACGCCAGCGAGCACTTGCCGGAGTTTATCCGGGCCAACCATCAAACCTTGCCGGCGGTGGCGGAACAGCTGGCTCGGGTGGCAGAGATCAGCGGTACCGACCGGAAAGATATCGATGGCCTCATCAATGTGCTGCAAGAGTGGATTGCCGAAGACCGCAAGGAGGGGGCGCTAAAGGCGCTGCAGGGCATGGTCTGGGAGCAGGGGTACTACAGCGGTGAACTGAAAGGCCATATCTATCCGGATGCCGCGGATTATCTCAAGCGCTGGCATGATCGGGGCCTGAGACTGTTCGTATATTCCTCCGGGTCCGTCAAGGCCCAGAAGCTGATCTTCGGTCATAGCAATGAAGGCGACTTCACAGTTTTCTTCTCTGGTTATTTCGACACGGCCGTCGGGGGCAAAAAGGAGTCCCAGTCCTATCGCAACATTCTTGCGGAGCTGGGGGTAGACGCGGGCACAGTGCTGTTTCTGTCCGATGTTGAGGAAGAGCTGCGTGCCGCCGAGGAAGCCGGCCTGAAAACCGCCTGGCTGGTACGAGAGGGCGAACTGCCGGATACCGCTCGGGTCGTGGCCAGGGATTTTTCGGAGGTTGATGCGCTGTTGCGCAAACGATAGGAGGTGATTCATGCCCGGGCGCCGCTGGTATTCATGGCTGGTACCGGCTGTGTGTGCACTGAGCCTGCTCGGGTGCAATCCCTTTTCAGACGCTGAATCCCTCACCGATGAGTACCTGGAACGTTTGGCCCGGGTACTCGATACCGCGCCCGTTCCCAGGGCCGAGCTGCCCGCCGCCTCCATTCCACCCAGGCGGAGAGAACGTATACTTGCCCTGCCGGAGCTGGATCTGGGCATGCTGGATTTTCTGTCGCTGTACGGCTGCGAGCTTCAGTATGTGGTGGGCGAACGCAATTCCGTGATGGGCAAGGTGATGCAGCCCATCAATCAGTTACGCTATGAGATTCGTTTTATCCGAGCTGCGGAGGCCTGTCTGCCCCAGGTAGACGACGAGGAACTCACAGAAGCTCTGGAATCCGCCATTGAAAGCAAACGGGACAGTCTGCCGCTGGCGGTCTGGAATGCCACCTGGGGGACCGAAGAGGTGGAGCGCCAGTTTACCCTGTCTAAAGGCTATTATCCGGTGGCGGAAGCGGGTAATCCCGCGTCGGATCTGGTCAGGGATCTGCAGCAGTTGAACCGCCAGGTGGAAGCCATACTGGCTGATAAGCTTGAGCTATCTCTGGAGAACCTCGGCCAGGTTCATCAGCGCTGGCAGGCGGATGTGCTGGCGGGCCAGACTATTAACAGCGCGCGCTTGCTGATCAGCACCCTGAATGCCGGCACCGAGCTGCTCGGCACTCGATTGGAGGGCAGGCCGCTGTGTCTCAACGGCCAGCCCAATAACCAGTCGGAAATTGTTCAGAACTTCTTCCTCAGTATCTATATCGGAAAAATCCAGCCGTACATGAGTGATGTCAGCCGGGCACGGGATTCGCTGATTGCAGGCTTTGCGGAACTCGCCAGGCAGCAGCAAGCCGTGATGCCTGAGAGTTTTACGCCCTGGTACCAGCGCCATCTGGCGGCTGATACCAAGAATAGCCTCTGGCAGGAACTGGATCAGGCCATGATGCGCCATACCCGGCACTGGCAGGATCTGTTGGGGCAGTGCGGGCTTCGTCCGGGCGCCTGATTGTCCGTTTTACTCAGAGTTGGCTTTCCGGCGTTACTCTCAGAATTTCCTCCACCGTGGTCAGTCCCGCTGCCACTTTCTGGGCGCCATTGAGCCGAAGCGACTTCATGCCTTCTTTGTAGGCATCCAACCGAAGCTGTTCCAGCTCGCAGCGATCGGTGATCTGGCGGGTGAGTTTGTCTGACAGGGCCATAATCTCGTATACCCCGGCTCGGCCCATGTAACCGGTGTTCCGGCATTCCAGGCAGCCGACAGGCTGGTAGAACTGCCGGGGCAGCAGTGCCTTCCACGGCCGGGTCAGCGTCTGCCAGGCTTGAGCATCCGACTCCCCGGGCTTCTTGCAGTGAGGGCAGAGTGTACGCGCCAGTCGCTGAGCCATCACGCCGAGTACCGTGGCCCGGATCAGATAGGGCGGAATGCCCAGCTCCATGAGGCGGGTGATGGCGCTGGGGGCATCGTTGGTATGCAGCGTTGAGAGAACCAGATGCCCGGTCAGCGCTGCCTGCACTGCCATTTCAGCCGTTTCCAGATCCCGGATCTCACCGATCATGATGATGTCCGGGTCCTGCCGCAGCAGGGCGCGAACACCGTGGGCAAAGGTCAGGTCGATATTGGTTTGCACCTGCATCTGGTTGAATGAGGGCTCCACCATCTCGATCGGATCCTCAATGGTGCAAATGTTGAGCTCCGGAGATGCCAGTTGTTTGAGCGTGGAATACAGCGTGGTGGTTTTACCGGAACCGGTGGGCCCGGTTACCAGCACGATACCGTGGGGCCGCGAGGTCATGGTTTGCCAGCGTTCCCGGTCTTCCTTGCTGAAGCCCAGTTGCTCGAAGGATTTGAGCAGTACCTCCGGGTCAAAAATCCGCATCACCATTTTTTCGCCGAACGCCGTTGGCATGGTGGCCAGGCGCAGCTCCACTTCGCTGTTATCGGGTTTGCGGGTCTTGATGCGGCCGTCCTGGGGCCGTCGTTTCTCGGCTACGTTCAGGCGCCCGAGGATTTTCAGGCGGCTGGTCACGGCCACGCCAACGTGTTCCGGGAATTCGTAGACATTGTGCAGCACCCCGTCGATCCGGAACCGCACCTGGGTAACCGTGCGCCGGGGCTCTATATGAATGTCGGAGGCTCGCTGCTCGAAGGCATATTGCAGCAGCCAGTCAACGATTTTGACCACATGCTGGTCGTTGGCGTCCGGATTTTCGCTGGCGCCCAGGTCCAGTAACTGTTCAAAATTCTGATTGCCGGCACTGCCTGACGACTGGCCGCCACTGGCCTTGCTGACCGAGCTTGCCAGTTGATAGAACTCCACCGTGTAACGGCGGATATCCTCCGGATTGGCGACCACCCGGCGAATGTCCTTGCGTACCGCCTGGCGGAGGTTGCTTTCCCATTCCCGCTTGAAAGGTTCGGTGCTGGCAATTACGACTTCATCCGGTGTGATCTCCACCGCGAGAATGCCATGGCGTTGTGCGAAGGCGTAGGACATCACCCGCGCGATGGCCGGCGTGTCGATCTTGAGCGGGTCTATATGGTAGTAGTCCTGACCACCCCAGCGCGCAAGCCAATGGGTCAGCCGCTCCAGATCAAGAGTTCGGCCGTTCCGCTGGCTGGTCAGTGCGGCAATCGCCACCAGTTCAAGAGGATGCCGCTGTGGCGTATGGCCGGCACCGGAGGCGGCGCCGAGATTGGCCGTCAGTACTTTTTCAGCATCCTGCTGGGTGATCTCGCCGCTCTCCACCAGCGCTGAGCAGATGTCCCTCAGGGTCAGGGTCTGGCGATGCGGCGGTGCCGGCATGGTCACGGTGTCATTCGCCATCTATGTGCCTCCGGGAGCCATCAGCATCAGTTTGCGACCGGTCGATTGACCTTGAGGTGCACCATGGCAACGGTAAACAACAGGAACGTCAGGATAGTCAGTGTCACAGGACCGGCGGCGCCCTCCGACAGCCAGGCTGAAACCACGGCCTGAGTGAAGTAGAAAATCACCACAAACGCCAGCCAGATATAACCCCGATTGTGACCCCGGAAAACCGGTACCGCGAACGCTAGCAGCGGCAGGAGTTTGACGGTCAGCATCAGGGGTATGGAAACACCCTCCACCGGTGCGGGCCAGAACGTAGTGACCAGCAGGGTGGCGAGCACGGCGAGGTAAAGGGCGATGGTCAGGCGTGCGGTATTTCTGGCTTTGTCGTTGTGGAGCATGGAGCAGTCCGCATTAAGGGTTGTTTGAAAGTTTGGTCCAGTTTAGTTGGCCAGTTTCAGGGCCAGTCTGGCGAGGCGTTCACCGAAGGCCTGGCACAGGGTTTTCTCATGGTCACTCAGGGCCTGCTGTTCACCGGCGCCGGCCCAGTGGGAGGGGCCATACGGTGTGCCTCCGGTGGCGGTCTCGTTGAGCGCGCTTTCGGAATAGGGCAGGCCACACAGTACCATGCCGTGATGCAGTAACGGCATCATCATGGTCAGCAGGGTGGTTTCCTGGCCCCCGTGCAGGCTGCCGGTGGAGGTAAAGGCGCCTGCCGGTTTGCCGGCCAGTTTGCCGTTGAGCCAGAGGTCGCCGGTGCCGTCCAGAAAGTGCTTGAGTGGCGCTGCCATGTTCCCGAAGCGGGTCGGGCTACCCATGGCCAGCCCGGCGCACTCCGCCAGGTCGGCTTTGGTGGCATAGGGGGCTCCCGCATCCGGAACCGGGGGCAGGCTGGCGGCGGTATCCGGGGAAACCGGCGGAACCGTCCGGATTCTGGCTTCTATTCCTGCCACTCTGGCAACGCCGCGGCCGATCTGTGTGGCCATCTCGGCGGTCTGTCCGTTGCGGCTGTAGTAGAGCACCAGCACATAGGGAGTTGTTTCTGTCATGGGTGGCCCTGGTAGTCAGAGAATGTCCAGTACGTTTTCTGGAGGCCGGCCGACGGCAGCCTTGCCATTGGCCAGTACAATCGGGCGCTCAATCAGCTTCGGTGTGTTTGCCATGGCACGTATCAGGGCTTCTCGGCTGAGATCCGGGTTGTCCAGCCCTTGTTCCCGGTATTCGGCTTCCTTGGTTCGCATGAGTTCCCTGGGTTCGCAACCAAGCAGATCCAGAATGTGTAGAAGTTCCTGCTCTGTCGGTGGCGTCTCAAGGTAGCGTATAATCACCGGTTCGATGCCCTTTTGCTGCAACAGTTCCAGGGTCTGGCGTGATTTTGAGCACCTGGGGTTATGGAAAATACGGGTAGCTTCTGTCATGGTCGTGGCCGTTTAACCTATTGATTGCAGACTTTTCCGGGGCGTTAGTCTAACAGGAGGATAACCCTTGCAGTACCCTCAGTCCGGGCTCTTTTGTAGTGGCGCACGTTGGCTGGCATGGCCGGTACTCATGCTGATGCTGTTGTTGGTCTCAGGTTGTGAAAAGATCGAGCTGGAACGGGCCGACGGCACCCTGGCCAACTGGAACAAGTACCGCGGCCAATGGGTACTGGTGAATTACTGGGCGGAGTGGTGCAAACCCTGCCTTGAGGAAATCCCCGAGCTGAACGAGTTGGACAAGGCTCCGGATATTGCGGTGCTTGGGGTTAATTTTGATGGCGTTACGGGTGTGCCGCTGGTTGAACTCGGCGAACGTATGGGGATTGAGTTTACCATGCTGGCCTCTGATCCGGGGCCCGGGTTCGGTTGGCAGGTGCCGATGGCGCTGCCTGCCACTTTCGTTGTGGATCCTGAAGGCACCCTGATTGAGGCCCGATTCGGGCCCCAGACCGAAGAAGACATCCGAGCACTGATTGGCGAATGACCATGGCAAACACCTTTGTACACCTGCGCGTTCACTCCGAATACTCCATGGTGGATGGCCTGGTTCGGGTCAAACCGTTGATCAGCCGGGTCGCGGAACTGGGCATGCCGGCGGTTGGCCTGACCGAACAGTCCAACATGTGCTCACTGGTACGTTTCTACAAGGCCGCCATGGGCGCGGGCGTCAAGCCCATTATCGGTGCCGATATCTGGCTGGAGAATCCGGATGAGCCCGAAACCCCGTTCCGGCTGACCTTGCTGGCCCGAGACAACGATGGTTACCTGAACCTGACGGAGATCATTTCCCAGGGCTATACCGAAGGCCAGCGCTACGGCAAGCCGATTGTCCAGAAAAGCTGGCTGGAATCCCGTGCCAAGGGCCTGATTGTGCTGTCCGGCGCCAAGATGGGGGACGTTGGCAAGGCCTTGCTGGCGGGGAAGCCGGAACTGGCCAGGGAGCGTGCAGACTACTGGCGAAACCTCTATCCCGACAGTTATTACCTGGAGCTGCAGCGCACAGGGCGGGCCGGTGACGAGGATTGTCTGCACATGAGTGTGGAGTTGGCGGCTGAACTCGGTTTGCCGGTGGTGGCGACCAATGACGTTCACTTCCTTGAGGCGGATGATTTTGAAGCCCACGAAGCCCGGGTCTGCATCGGAGAAAGCCGGACTCTGGACGATCCCAGGCGGGATCGTCGGTTCAGCGACCAGCAATATCTTCGCAGCGCCGAGGAAATGATCGAGCTGTTCTCGGACATTCCGGAAGCCGTGGAAAACACCGTGGAAATCGCCAGGCGCTGTTCGGTGAAGGTCCGGATGGGCGAATACTTTCTGCCTAATTACCCCATTCCGGACGGTATGACCATGGACGAATATTTTCGCCATGTGTCGGAAGAAGGACTGGAAGCCCGGCTGGCGAAGACCCTGAGCAAGGACGATCCGGAGTATGATCAAAAGCGTGAAGAGTATTACAAGCGCCTGAAGTTTGAGCTGGATATCATTATCCAGATGGGGTTCCCCGGCTACTTCCTGATCGTAATGGACTTCATCAAATGGGCCAAGAACAACGGCGTTCCGGTAGGGCCGGGCCGGGGTTCCGGTGCAGGCTCGCTGGTGGCGTATGCGCTGCTGATCACGGACCTGGATCCATTGGAATACGACCTGCTGTTCGAGCGGTTCCTTAACCCGGAGCGGGTCTCCATGCCGGACTTCGACGTCGACTTCTGCATGGAAGGCCGGGACCGCGTCATCGACTACACCGCCCAGAAATACGGCCGGGAAGCGGTTTCCCAGATTATTACCTTCGGTACCATGGCCGCCAAAGCGGTGGTGCGGGATGTGGCCCGGGTGCAGGGAAAATCCTACGGTCTGGCAGACAAACTCTCCAAATTGATCCCCTTTGAAGTGGGCATGACCCTGAACAAGGCGATCGAGCAGGAGCCCCAGCTCAAGGAATTCCTGGAGCAGGATGAAGAAGCCCAGGAAATCTGGGAGATGGCTCTGAAGCTGGAAGGCGTGTGCCGCAACGCCGGCAAGCACGCCGGGGGCGTGGTGATCGCACCCACCA
This sequence comes from Marinobacter sp. LM1, assembly GCF_042763285.1. Lineage (NCBI taxonomy): Bacteria > Pseudomonadati > Pseudomonadota > Gammaproteobacteria > Pseudomonadales > Marinobacteraceae > Marinobacter > Marinobacter sp. LM1. Next base: position 2,703,186 of record NZ_CP114373.1, on the reverse strand, counting down.
AGATCACCGATTTTTCGCCGCTTTACTGTGATGACGAAGGCGGCAGTCTGGTGACCCAGTTTGACAAGGGCGATGTGGAAGACGCCGGCCTGGTGAAATTTGACTTTCTGGGCCTGCGAACCCTGACCATCATCAAATGGGCACTGAACATGATCAACCCGCGCCGGCAGCAGCGTGGGGAAGGCGAGCTCGACATCAGCGCGATTCCGCTGGACGACAAGCCCTCTTTTGACATGCTCAAGAAGGCAGAGACCACGGCGGTATTCCAGTTGGAATCCCGGGGTATGAAAGATCTGATCCGCCGCCTGCAGCCGGATTCCCTGGAAGACATGATCGCCCTGGTTGCCCTGTTCCGGCCGGGCCCGCTGCAGTCCGGCATGGTGGATGACTTTATCGACCGGAAGCACGGCCGTCAGCCGCTGTCTTACCCGCACCCGGATTACCAGTATCCGGGCCTGAAGCCGGTTCTGGAGCCCACCTACGGGGTTATCCTGTACCAGGAGCAGGTCATGCAGATCGCTCAGGTGATGGCGGGCTATACCCTTGGCGGCGCCGACATGCTGCGCCGGGCCATGGGTAAGAAAAAGCCTGAAGAAATGGCCAAGCAGAAAGCCATCTTCCTGGACGGTTGTGAAAACAACGGCATAGACAAGACCCTGGCGGAAAACATCTTTGACCTGGTGGAGAAATTCGCCGGTTACGGCTTCAACAAATCCCACTCCGCCGCCTACGCGCTGGTGTCTTACCAGACTCTGTGGCTGAAAGCCCACTATCCGGCCGAGTTTATGGCCGCGGTACTCACTGCCGATATGCAGAACACCGACAAGGTGGTGACGCTGGTGGAAGAGTGCCGCAACATGAAGCTGGACTTGCTGGTGCCGGACGTCAGCCGGTCGGCCTATACCTTTACCGTTAATGATCAGGGGCAGATTGTCTACGGTCTGGGCGCGATCAAGGGTCTCGGTGAAGGGCCCATCGAGAGCATTGTAGAAGCGGCCAAAGAAGGCCCCTTCCAGGATATCTTTGATTTCTGCCGCCGGGTGGATCTGAAAAAGGTCAATAAGCGGGCCATGGAAGCCCTGATTCGCTCTGGCGCCATGGATAAACTGGGCGCCGACCGCGCCAAGCTGATGGCCAGTATCGACAAGGCCATTCAGCAGGCGGATCAGCAGTCCCGCAACGATGCCGCCGGCATGGTGGACATGTTCGGAGAGATGCTTGAGGGCGGTGGCGATGATGAAGACACCTATGCGGACGTTGCCCAGGTTCGGGAGTGGCCGGAGAAAGAGCGCCTGAAAGGTGAAAAGGACACTCTGGGTCTCTACCTTACCGGACATCCCTTTGACGAATACGAACGGGAAGTACGCCGTTTTGTCCGTTGCTCCATCGCCGATCTGAAACCCAATAAATCGCCCCAGCGGGTGGCCGGGCTGGTGGTGGCCCAGCGCACCATGAAGACCAAGACCGGCTCTACCATGTGTTTCATTACCCTGGATGATCGCAGTGCCCGGATTGAGGCTACCCTGTTTTCCGAGGCCTTCTTCGAGAACCGGGAGTTACTGCAGTCGGATCAGGTGATTGTGGTGGAAGGACAGGTCAGCCACGATGACTACTCCGGCCAGATGAAAATGCGGGTCAGTAGTGTGATGGATGTGGCCACTGCTCGTCAGCAGTTCAGCCGGGGTATCAAACTGGCGTTGCGCTCAGAGCAGTTGCAAAATGGTCTTCTGGACAAGCTGGATGATACTCTCAGACCGTTTCGTAACGAAGGCAGTCCGGTCTGGATTGAGTACCGCAGTGCCGAGGCCAGCACACGTATCGAACTGGGTGAAAGCTGGCGGGTACAGCCAGACGACACGCTGTTGTTCGAGCTGAAACACCTGGTGGGCGACCAGTCTGTGGAACTGGTCTATGATTAAGACCAATGTCCGCTTTAGCCGTGCCGGCAGCGCTGCTATCTTTGTCCCAAATTCTGGTTTTGGCGGGTTTCGGCCCGCCTGGCAATAAAATGATGGAACATCATGAACCCTAACTACCTGGATTTCGAACAGCCGATCGCCGACCTGGAAGCCAAGATCGAAGAGCTTCGCATGGTGGGCAATGACACCGATATCAATATCACCGACGAAATCAGCCGCCTGAAAAAGAAGAGCATCAGCCTGACGGAGTCGATCTTCTCAGACCTTAAGTCCTGGGATATTGCTCGTCTGGCACGGCATCCACGCCGGCCCTATACCCAGGATTACATCGACCTGATCTTCGAAGACTTCGATGAACTACATGGTGACCGACGCTACGCCGATGACCTGTCGATCATTGGCGGCACGGCCCGCCTGGACAACACGCCGGTCATGATTATCGGTCACCAGAAGGGTCGTGAAGTGCGGGACAAGGTCAAGCGCAACTTCGGGATGCCTCGTCCGGAAGGTTATCGCAAGGCTCTGCGCCTGATGGAAATGGCTGAACGTTTCAAAATGCCGATTCTGACCTTTATCGATACCCCGGGCGCTTATCCCGGTATCGGTGCCGAAGAGCGCGGACAGAGTGAAGCCATCGCATTCAACCTCGCGGTGATGTCGAGACTGAAAACTCCGATTATCTCTACCGTGATCGGCGAGGGTGGTTCCGGTGGCGCACTGGCGATCGGTGTCTGCGACCAGCTCAACATGTTGCAGTACTCCACCTACGCCGTTATTTCTCCGGAAGGCTGCGCCTCCATCCTCTGGAAGAGCGCCGAGTACGCTGCTCAGGCGGCTGAGGCCATGGGCGTTACCGCCGATCGTCTGAAAGAGCTGGGTGTGGCGGATCACGTGATCGATGAGCCGCTGGGCGGCGCTCACCGTAATCCGGAAAAAATGGCGGAAACCCTGAAGACGTCGCTGGCCCAGGGCGTGGCTGAGCTGAGCCGATTGCCGCTGGATGAACTGGTTTCCCGCCGGTACGAGCGTCTTACCCGCTATGACGGCGGGCGGTAACACCGCTCGCCGGGATACCTGGCCCGAAGACCTGATCGGGCCGGTTCAGAAACTTCCCGCCTGTGATGAACTCTGGGTCGCCCTGAGCGGCGGCCTGGACTCATCCCTGCTTTTGCATGTCGTTGCGGCCGCCCATCCGCGCGTCAGAGCGTTGCATATCAATCATCAGTTACAGTCCAATCACGATCAGACGGAGCGCGCCTGTATCGATCTCTGTGCTGGACTGGGCGTCGAACTCCAGGTGCGTCGAGTGAATGTAGCTGCGGGCGCGGGGAGCCTCGAAGAGTCAGCAAGAGCGGCGCGCTACGAGGTCTTCAGGAAGGTTCTGGGAGACAACGACCTTCTACTGATGGCGCACCATGCAGACGACCAGGCAGAAACGGTTCTGTTCCGGCTGCTGCGTGGTACTGGCGTAAACGGTCTGGCCGGAATGCCTGCTGCCCGGTCGCTCGGGCTGGGGCATCTCTACCGGCCCTGGCTTGACGTATCCCGCAGTCGATTGGAGCAGGTGGCGCGTGAGCAGGGGGTAAGCTGGGTAGAAGATCCCAGCAACCAGAGTGAAGTACACGACCGCAATTATCTGCGGCACTCGGTAATGCCGGGCCTTAAACAGCGTTGGCCGGGTTTGTTGAGGCGCCTTGCTCATAGTGCCCGGGCCTGCGCCGAGAGTGAAACCCTGAGTCAGCGGCTGGCGGAGTTGCAATGGCAGAGTTGCGGCGACGATAAAGGTCGAATCCGCCTGGCCCCGTTCTCGGCACTTGGGCAGATCGAGCGCCGGAACCTGGTGCGCTGGTGGATTCATGGCCGGGGATTGCCGGTTCCGGCGCTGTCAGATTGGTGCTCAGCACTCGACCAGTTGCTTCATGCAGGGTCGGATCGAACTCCGGAAATTCGTGGAGACGGATTCTGTATCCGCCGTTATCGGGATCATCTTTACCTGGTGCCCCAGGTCGCAATCCCTGTGGGTCCCAGGCCCTTGTTGCCGGGCCAGGTCATGGAGTGGGGGTGGTGGACCCTTCGGCTTGTGCCTGCATCGCAGAGCGCTACAACGGAAGCCTCCTGTCCGGAAATAAGGGTATCTACGAGGCAGGGCGGCGAGCGAATCCGGTTCGGCAGCAATTTACCCTCCCGATCGCTGAAAACCTGGATGCAGGAGCAGGGCGTGCCACCCTGGGAGAGAGCGGCTCTGCCGCTGGTTTACGAGGTCTCGGCGGCTGGAGAGGCATGGATTGCCATTGGCGATTTGTGGTGTTCTGAACAATACTCCGGAGGCGCCCATGCCGCCGGCTGGCGGCTGATTGTGGAGCGGGATTGTGATTGAGTAGAGAGGGGCTTTCTGGTAGTCTGGCGTCCCATCTTGAGATGAATAATCTCCCTCCTTCACCGAACCAGATAATCACGGAATCTGCATGACGCGTTATATTTTCGTCACCGGCGGTGTCGTGTCCTCATTGGGGAAAGGTATTGCGTCTGCCTCACTGGCAGCCATCCTTGAGGCACGCGGCCTGAAGGTCACCATTCTCAAGCTGGACCCGTACATCAACGTGGACCCCGGCACCATGAGCCCGTTCCAGCACGGTGAGGTTTTCGTCACCGAAGATGGCGCGGAAACCGACCTCGACCTTGGCCACTACGAGCGTTTCATTCGCACTCCAATGACCAAGCGCAATAACTTCACCACCGGCCGGGTGTACGAAGAGGTTATTCGCAAGGAGCGTCGGGGCGATTATCTGGGTGGTACCGTTCAGGTCATTCCGCACATCACCGATGAAATCAAACGCCGTGTGGTGGAAGGCGCAGCCGGTGCCGATGTGGCATTGATTGAAGTTGGTGGCACGGTGGGTGACATCGAGTCCTTGCCCTTCCTGGAAGCCTGCCGTCAGCTGAAGGTGGAAGTAGGCTCCCAGCGTGCACTGTTCATGCATCTGACGCTGGTGCCGTACATTGCTACCGCCGGCGAGATCAAAACCAAGCCGACCCAGCATTCCGTGAAAGAAATGCGCTCCATCGGCCTGCAGCCGGATATCCTGCTGTGCCGCTCTGAACACGAAGTGGATGCCAGCTCCCGTCGCAAGATTGCCCTGTTCACCAACGTGGAAGAGCGTGCGGTCATTCCGATGCAGGATGCCAGGTCCATCTACGCCATTCCGCGCATGCTGCACGAATACGGGCTGGACCAGCTGGTGATCGAACGCTTCGGTCTCGATGCCCGTGAAGCAGACCTGAGCGAATGGGACGCGGTTGTGGATTCACTGATGAATCCGCAGGATGAAGTCACCATCGCCATGGTCGGCAAGTACATGGAGCTGCTGGACGCCTACAAGTCCCTGATCGAATCCCTGCTGCACGCCGGTATCAAGACCCGCACCAAGGTCAACATCAACTACATCGACTCCGAAGACATCGAACGCGACGGCACCTCCGTGCTGGAATCCGCCGATGCCATTCTGGTGCCCGGTGGCTTTGGTGAGCGTGGCGTGGAAGGCAAGATCCGCACCGTACAGTACGCCCGTGAAAACAAGGTGCCGTATCTGGGCATCTGCCTGGGTATGCAGGTGGCGGTTATCGAATACGCCCGCAACGTGGCCGGCCTGAAAGACGCCCACAGCACGGAATTCCGTGAACACACACCGGAGCCGGTTGTCGGCCTGATCACCGAATGGCTCGATGCCACCGGTGAAAAAGAAGAGCGCACCGAAGAATCCGACCTCGGCGGCACTATGCGTCTGGGGGCCCAGGATTGTGTGCTGACCGAAGGCTCCACCATCGTTGGCTGTTACGGCAAGAAGACCATTCGTGAGCGCCATCGTCACCGTTACGAAGTCAACAACCACTTCCTGCCGAGACTGGAAGAAGCAGGCCTGCAAATCTCCGGCCGCTCTGCCGATGGCAAACTGGTTGAAGTGGTGGAAGCACCTGATCATCCCTGGTTCGTGGCCTGCCAGTTCCACCCGGAATTTACCTCAACACCCCGCGACGGCCATCCGCTGTTCAAGGGCTTTGTTGAAGCCGCGCTGGCGAACAAGAAAGGATCCTGATTATGGCGCGCAGCAACCTGAACGTCTCGGGCATTGAGATCGCCAACGATAAGCCGTTTGTGCTGTTCGGCGGCATGAACGTGCTTGAGTCCAGGGAACTGGCGTTTGAAGTCGCGCAAAAGTATGTGGATGTCTGCACTCGCCTGGGCATCCCGTACGTATTCAAGGCGTCCTTCGACAAAGCCAACCGCTCATCCGTCAACTCCTTCCGCGGCCCCGGCCTCGACAAGGGGTTGCAGATCCTGGCTGATATCAAGAGCAAGTATGGCGTACCGATCATCTCGGACGTGCACGAGCCCGGCCAGGCTGCCCCGGCGGCGGAAGTCTGCGACATCATACAGTTGCCTGCTTTCCTGAGTCGCCAGACTGACCTGGTGGTGGCCATGGCCAAAACCGGTGCGGTCATCAACATCAAGAAAGCCCAGTTCCTGGCACCCCAGGAAATGAAGCATATCATCACCAAGTGCGAAGAAGCCGGCAACGACCAGATTATCCTCTGCGAGCGAGGCACCAGCTTCGGCTACAACAACCTGGTGGTGGACATGCTTGGCTTCGGCATCATGAAACAGATGAACGTGCCGGTGTTCTTCGACGTCACTCACGCCCTGCAGATGCCGGGCGGTCGGGCCGACTCCGCCGGCGGGCGTCGCGCCCAGGTCACCGACCTGGCCCTGGCGGGAATGTCTCAGGGCCTGGCTGGCCTGTTCCTTGAGGCTCACCCTGACCCGGACAAAGCCAGATGCGATGGCCCCTGCGCCTTGCGCCTGAGCCAGCTGGAACCGTTCCTTGAGCGAGTGAAAGCTGTCGACGATCTGGTAAAAAGTTTCAAACCTATCGACACCGCCTGATTGGCGGTGTTGGTATTTTGACAGGTCGCATGCCTCATTGTTTTTGGAATGACGGCATACCGTGAACCTTGAGAGCGAGCGACTGGAAGGGCCTGGCGAGAATTTCGGAGGCCAGGGATGGCCGGAGAGAAGCGCACATGGGTGAGGCAAGCGTGTATGAAGCGGAGCTTCATGCGCAGCCGAACGACAGCAATCTGTGATTGCTGGCTGGACCCACTGGTGGGTGCTTGTAGCGGTTTTCGCCAGGCCCTTCCAGTTGATCGCTCCGGCACCATCATTCAAAGCTTGTATAGTGATTAAAAGATAAAATCTGGAGAATCAACCGAATGACCAAGATTGCCAACATCAAAGCCCGTGAGGTTCTGGATTCACGTGGTAACCCCACCGTGGAAGCAGACGTCATCCTGGAAGACGGCACACTGGGCCGCGCTTGCGCACCGTCCGGCGCCTCTACCGGTTCCCGCGAAGCTCTGGAACTGCGCGATGGTGACGCCTCCCGTTACCTCGGTAAAGGTGTTCGCAAAGCCGTTGAAGCCATCAACGGTCGAATTCGTGACGCCCTGCTGGGTAAAGATGCCGCCGACCAGCGCAGTCTGGACCAGATCATGATCGACCTGGACGGCACCGAAAACAAAGCCAACCTGGGCGCCAACGCCATCCTGGCCGTATCCCTGGCTGCTGCCAAAGCCGCAGCTGTCTCCCTGGGCAAGCCTCTGTATGAGCACATCGCCGATGTAAACGGCACCTCCGGCAAATTCTCCATGCCGGTGCCGATGATGAACATCCTCAACGGTGGTGAGCACGCCGACAACAACGTCGACATCCAGGAATTCATGGTCCAGCCGGTCTCCGTGAACAGCTTCGGTGAAGCCCTGCGCGTTGGTGCCGAAATCTTCCATAGCCTCAAGAAAGTGCTGAAGGCCCAGGGCCTGAACACCGCCGTAGGCGACGAAGGTGGCTTTGCCCCCAACCTGCCGTCCAACGAAGCAGCCCTGGCGGCGATCAAGGAAGCCGTCGAGAAAGCCGGTTATGAACTGGGCAAAGACGTCACTCTGGCGCTGGACTGTGCCTCTTCCGAGTTTTACAAAGATGGCCAGTACCAGCTGTCTGGTGAAGGCAAGAGCTTCGATTCCGAAGGCTTTGCCGATTACCTGTCCGGCCTGTGCGACCGTTACCCGATTGTGTCCATCGAAGATGGTATGGACGAGAGCGACTGGGACGGCTGGAAAGTGCTGACCGACAAACTGGGCAGCAAGGTTCAACTGGTCGGGGATGACCTTTTTGTCACCAATACCAAGATTCTGAAGCAGGGTATCGAGAAGGGCATTGGTAATTCCATTCTGATCAAGTTCAATCAGATCGGTAGCCTGACCGAGACTCTGGATGCCATCAAGATGGCTCAGGATGCTGGCTACACGGCGGTCATTTCTCACCGCTCCGGTGAAACCGAAGATACCACCATTGCGGATCTGGCCGTAGCTACCTGTGCTGGCCAGATCAAGACTGGTTCTCTGTGTCGTTCCGACCGGGTTGCCAAGTACAACCAGCTGCTGCGTATTGAAGAGGCGCTGGAAGGCAAGGCACCATACCGTGGCCTGAGCGAAATCAAAGGTCAGGGTTGAGGATTAGCGACGTTTTCTGACCTGCCGGTCCATTCCGGCAGGTAACAAAATGTTAAGGCCATCGCGTTCTGAATGAAAATTCAGACACGATGGCCTTTTTGTACAGTGACTTACAGAAAATTGTTGCTAATCTACTATAAGGTCTATACTTGACCCTCGACTCGTTTATTTTGTTGTTCATTTTCTGTACGGATTCGGCATGAAATCGCTTTGGGCCATTCTGGTAGTGCTGATACTCCTGCTGCAGGTTCGCCTGTGGATCGGGGAGGGCAGTTTTGCGCAGGTGTGGGCCCTGGAGCAGTCGATTGCCGAGCAGCGGGAAGAGAATGCCGAGTTGGCGGCCCGGAATGACCGGCTTTATGCGGAGGTGCGGAATCTTCGCAATGAGCAGGGCGCCGTTGAGGAGCGGGCCCGGATGAATCTTGGCCTGATTCGTGAGGATGAGACGTTCTTTCTGGTCGTCGAGAATTAACTTCGGTGCATAGAGCATCATGGGCCTTCTTTCCGGGAACCGCTACAAGCACTTCCCTGTGCGCTTCTCTCCGGCCATCCATGGCCTCCGAAATTCCCGGAAAGAAGGCCCATGATACTCTCCGTACCTTGTGCAGAGCCGTCTATGAGTACCCCAGATCTCTGGCTTATCGTCCCCGCCGCCGGTATCGGCCAGCGCATGAAAGCCGAATGCCCCAAGCAATACCTCAGGATCAATAACCGTTTTATCCTGGACATCACCCTGTCCCGTTTGTTGGACAACGCCCCGTTTAAAGGTTGTATGGTGCCGCTGAATCCGAAGGACCACTGGTGGCCGGAGAGTGAGTCGGCGAGGGATGATCGGGTGCAGACCTGTACTGGGGGCAAAGAACGGGCGGATTCGGTGTTGTCGGCTCTGGTAGCCCTGGAGGGGCAGGCGGCGGATAATGACTGGGTGCTGGTACATGATGCGGCGCGGCCATGTGTTCATTCTGAAGATCTGTCCCGTCTGATTGAGACCTTGTCTGAGCATCCGGTGGGTGGTTTGCTGGCTGCGCCGGTGGCGGATACGTTGAAGCTTGCCGAGGCCGGATCATTGCCGGTGGTGAGTGAGACCATTGACCGGAGCAGGTTGTGGCGGGCGTTGACGCCGCAGATGTTCCGGTTCGGAGCGTTAAAACAGGCGTTGTCATTGTGTCTGGAACGTGGCCAGGCGATTACGGATGAGTCCTCTGCCATGGAGTTTTCCGGTAACATGCCGGTTCTGGTGGAAGGGCGCCCGGATAATCTGAAGATTACGGTCCCCTCGGATCTGGCGCTGGCGGAGTTTATTCTCGGACGTCAGTGATTCCCTGCATTCTGTTCTGTTTTCGGAGATGATCATGCGCATTGGTCAGGGCTTTGATGTCCATGCCTTCTGTGAGGGCGATTCTGTCATTCTTGGGGGTGTGACAATTCCCCATAGCCACGGTCTCATGGCGCACTCGGACGGGGATGTTCTGTTGCATGCGCTTGCGGATGCGCTGTTGGGTGCGGTGGCGCTGGGTGATATTGGCCATTTCTTTCCGGATTCCAGCGAGGAGTGGGCCGGCGCAGACAGCCGGGACTTGTTGCGGCGGGTGATGCAGCGGGTGCTGGATGAGGGTTACGCGGTTACCAATATTGATACCACAATCATTGCCCAGGCGCCGAAAATGGCGCCCCACATAGAGGCGATGCGGATGAACATTGCCGAGGATCTGGGTGTGCCTGCTAATCGGGTGAGCGTGAAAGCCACCACCACAGAAAAGCTGGGTTTTACCGGGCGAGGGGAAGGCATTGCCTGTCAGGCGGTGTGTCTGCTTGAGGCGGTTTCCCAGTGAGTGAGGATTCTCAGTGGCTGTTGGACTGGCCGGTGTCTGGCGGAGCCCGGGTTGGTCGTGCTGAACTGAAAACGTCGCCAGAGGATTTCCGGGTTACGGAGTTGCTCTGGCCGGAGCGGGAGGAGGATGCCGCGGCACCAGGTCCGGTTGAGGTATCCGGCGACGGTGAGCACCTTTGCCTGCGGCTGGAGAAAACCGGTGACAATACCGAGTACGTCGCCCGGGAGCTGGCGGCTCTGGCGGGCTGTCGTTCTTTCGATGTTGGTTTCTGTGGCCTGAAAGACCGGCATGCGGTGACGGTTCAGTGGTTCAGTCTTTATCGGCCAGGCCAGGAGGCGGACGATCAGGCGTTGATGGCAGAGGTTGGCCAGCGTTGGCCGGTTCGGGCCGCGGTTCGCCATTCCCGCAAACTGAGGCGGGGTGATCATCAGGCCAATGGTTTTGAGATTGTGCTGCGCAATGTGACGGGCCAGCGCGAGCTTGTGGAAGCCGGGCTTGCGCGGTTGGCGAGCCAGGGCGCCCCCAATTATTTTGGCCCCCAGCGGTTCGGTTTTCAGGGAGCGAATCTCGACCGTGCTGTACAGATTGATCCCTCACGGCTCAATCGCAAGCGCGGGCGCACTGGCAGAAGCGCGTCGAAAAACGTATTGTACTTTTCGGCGGCACGTTCCTGGCTGTTCAATCAGGTACTTGCGGAGCGGGTCAGCAATCGAACCTGGACTGAGGTGTTGCCGGGAGAGCCGGAACCCTCAGGTGCCGGGCCAACCGGACCACTGTGGGGCGATGGCGGTACGCTGGCCTCGGGCGAGCAGGAATCCCTTGAGCGTGGTGTGGTGGATGCCTGCCCGGGGTTGGCCAGGTTGTTCCAGTCCACCCGCATGAAACCGGAGCGGCGCCCCCTGGTTGCCCACCCGGGTGAGTTCAAATGGCAGTGGCTGGATACCACCACCCTGCGAGTTCAGTTTGTGTTGTCGCCCGGGCAATACGCCACAACGGTATTGGGCGACCTTTTCGAGCTTGAGGACCTGAGCCTCAGCCGTGATAACAAGTAGTAAGGCTAGCGGAGATAATTGTGCGAATTCTGTTGTCCAACGACGATGGCGTTCATTCGCCGGGTCTGGTGGCGCTGTATGAGGGTCTGAAGGGCCTCGGGGAGCTGAAAGTTGTTGCCCCGGACCGGGATCACAGCGGTGCCAGTAATGCCCTGACACTGAACCGGCCTCTTACGGTAGAGCAGCATCCCAATGGTTTCCGGTCTGTCGACGGAACGCCAACAGATTGCGTACACCTGGCCGTTAACGGTCTGTTCGACACGGCGTTTGATCGGGTGGTGTCGGGCATCAATACCCACGCCAATCTTGGTGATGACATCATCTACTCGGGCACAGTGGCAGCTGCTACCGAAGGGCGCCATCTGGGGCTGCCTGCCATTGCTGTATCGCTGGTCAACAATGGCCACTTCCATTACGACACGGCTGCCCGGGTAGTGCGGCTGTTGCTGGAGTACAAGCAGGCCCTGAAACTGGGCCCCCGTTCCATTCTCAATGTAAATGTGCCGGATCTGCCCTGGGAACAGCTTAGCGGGTTCCGCGTGACCCGTCTGGGGCACCGTGAACGGGCCGAAGGTGCGGTGCCGATGACCTGCCCGAGAGGCAAGCAGCGATACTGGATAGGGGCAGCGGGGCAGGGTGGAGACGCAGGCCCGGGCACGGATTTTCATGCCGTGCGTGAGGGCTATGTGTCCATCACCCCGGTTCACATCGATATGACCCGGCACGAAGCCTTGTCCGGCCTCAGGGAATGGGTTGACGGTCTGGATATGAGTACCGGAGGTCAGCCATGACGGCCCAGCTCGAAGGCATTGGTATGACCTCACGGCGCACGCGCATGCGTCTGGTGCAGCGCCTGCGTGAGGGGGGAATAGAGTCTGACCGGGTGCTTGATGTGATTGGCCAGGTGCCCCGGCATATCTTTCTGGATGAAGCGTTGTCGCACCGGGCCTACGAGGATACCTCGCTGCCTATCGGGCATGGCCAGACTCTTTCCCAACCCTACATCGTCGCCCGGATGACTGAGCTGTTGCTGGCCCATGCGCCGCAACGGGTGCTGGAACTGGGGACCGGCTCCGGTTACCAGACGGCCGTGCTTTCGCAACTGTTCCCCGAGATCTACAGTGTTGAGCGTATCCGCCCGCTCCAGGATCGCGCCCGGGACCGGCTGCGTCAGTTAAACGTGCGCAATGTCCTGCTTAAACATGCGGATGGTGGTATGGGCTGGCCAGAACGAGGGCCCTTCGATGGCATCATCGTAACGGCAGCCCCGGTGGAAGTTCCCAGAGAGCTGCTGGATCAGCTGGCCGATGGTGGCGTGCTGATAGCCCCGGTGGGGGAAGAGAATCAGGTGTTGGTTGAGATTATCCGCAAAGGCAATCGCTTTGAGCGCCACAACCTTGAACCGGTGCATTTTGTGCCTTTGTTGGGTGGAGTTATCCGTTAATGTCAGAACCGTCGGTGTCGGAAACAGACCAGAACCAGACTGAGTATCATCATCGCCTGCCTGCGATATTCCTGAGGGGCATGGCGATGGGTGCCGCGGATATTGTGCCAGGTGTTTCCGGTGGCACCATTGCCTTCATCACCGGTATCTACTTCCGCCTGCTGGAGGCCATCAGTGCCGCGCCCGTAGCCTTTGTGCGCCAACTGGTGCGGGGTAATGTGGCCGGCTTCTGGCGAGCCATCGACGGAACATTTCTGGTGTGCCTGCTGGCGGGGATTGTCTCGAGTGTTGCCAGTCTGGCCTCTGTTATTACCTGGTTGCTCGAAACCCAGCCGGTTCTGATATGGAGCTTCTTTTTCGGTTTGATCGTGGCCTCGGTCTGGCATGTTGGTCAGCAGATCCAGCGCCCTCGGGCCGGTTTGCTCGTGCCGTTTGTGGCGGGGGCTGTCTTTGCCTGGTGGGTGACGACCTTGCCGGCCAGTGAACTTGCGCCCACGGGTATTGCCTTCCTTGGAGCTGGCGCGCTGGCCATCTGCGCCATGATTCTGCCCGGAATCTCTGGCAGCTTCCTGCTGTTGATTATCGGCATGTACGCCCCCGTTCTTGCCGCGATCAAAAATCTTGAACTGATCCATCTGGGGCTGTTTGTGCTGGGTTGCCTGATTGGGTTGTTGTCGGTTGCGCGCCTGATTACGCTGGCCTTTCGGCATTTTCACGACACAGTGTTAGCGCTGCTCACCGGCTTTATGGTGGGCGCCTTGAGTAAGGTTTGGCCCTGGCAGGAAACCCTCAGTTGGCGTACCAACAGTGCCGGGCATCAGGTACCGTTGAGCCAGACCCCGGTGACACCGGAAACCTGGACAACGCTTTACGGGCAGGATCCCCAGATTCTGCTGGCGTCGTTAATGGCGGCGCTCGGGCTGGCCTTGGTATTAGTGATTGAATTGGCCGGCAAAAAGGCAACGCCTGCGGAGAGTGGTTCTGCCTGAGCAAGAGAAAACGTTACCTGGCGCACAAAAGGACTGTTCCCGAGGGTAACAATCCTGTGCACAGGGTAACTTGGAATTGCCCGATAATCGTGCAATATATTAGTAAGTTAGTCCTGAATGATAAGAAACTGGATAAAATCAGGGCGATTCTTAAGACGGATTTTTCATAACCGGGCAGCTTTTAATACGTGACTCTTTTTAACGGGCGCATTCAATTTGAGCATTTCCCCGTTTGGTGGTCTGAAGTCCCGGCTTCTGAGCGCCGGAGCCCTCCATTGTTCCGGGTCCTCATGACGGCGCTTCTGGTCCTCGCCGTGCTTGTGCTCTCTGGCTGCAATACCAGTGCAATCTATCAGGACGATCTGTATAACCCCCCGGTTTACTGGGGCTCCCATGTGGTCAAAAAGGGCGAAACCCTGTATAGGATCGCCTGGCAGTACGGCCGGGACTACCGGGAGCTGGGTAATGCCAATGGCATCGGGCCGCCCTGGAATATTCGTCCGGGGCAGGTGCTTCGACTCGATCGCAAGGGCACGATCCCCCAGACCGCGCGGACGACCGCGCCCTCCAGGCCCGCGGCATCACCACCCCCTTCCCGTTCAGGTGCAGGCGCGACGGTGTCGAAACCGGCTGCCAAACCCGCGACCTCCGCTCCGACGGCCAGGTCATCCGGTAGTCAGGTGGTGGCCAATGTGCGGTGGCACTGGCCGCATTCTGGCACTGTAATTGCAAACTTTTCTTCGTCTGGCAAAGTCAATAAAGGCATTGATATCGCCGGCAATCCCGGTGATGCTGTCAAGGCGGCGGCTGATGGAAGCGTGGTGTACGCAGGAAACGGGTTGCTAGGTTATGGCAATCTGATTATCGTGAACCATAACGAACATTATTTGAGCGCCTACGCACACAATCGGAAAATTCTCGTAAAGGAAGGGGAGGGTGTGAAAGCTGGACAGGTAATCGCCGAACTGGGCAATACCGGAACCGACAAACCGAAGTTGCATTTCGAGATACGCAAGAATGGCAACCCGGTGGATCCATCCAGGTATTTGCCAAGGCGCTGAAAAACGCGCACGGGCCCGAGGCCCGGAGGGTATTACCCAACAGCCTGACTGAAACCGCGAAACAGAAGAACAAAAACGGCAACGGTAATTGCCAGCCAACAAGTAAATGTCCTGAAGAAAACCAAAACTGAAACACTCCCGGAATAAAAAGAAGTAGCGGGTGACAACAGGATTATTGAGAGGCGGGGTAAACAATGTCAGTAGAACAGGAAGATATCATCATTGATCGCGTAGCAGATCTGGAAGACGCCGACGATCAACTGTTAGCCGAAGACAAGCCTGAAAAAGCTTCTGCTGAAGACGAAACTGCAGAAGTCGAAGACGGATTTCCCGCACAGGGAAAGTACTACTCCAACCAGAAGCAGCTGGATGCCACTCAGCTGTACCTCAACGAAATTGGTTTTTCTCCCCTGCTTACTCCGGAAGAAGAGGTGTACTTCGCGCGGCTTGCCCGTAAAGGCGAAGAGAGCGGCCGTAAGCGCATGATCGAGAGTAATCTCCGGTTGGTGGTCAAGATTGCGCGCCGCTACGTCAACCGTGGGCTGACACTGCTTGATCTGATTGAGGAAGGCAACCTGGGGCTGATTCGGGCGGTTGAGAAGTTCGATCCCGAGCGTGGATTCCGTTTCTCCACCTACGCTACCTGGTGGATTCGCCAGACCATCGAACGAGCCATCATGAACCAGACCCGCACCATCCGTCTGCCGATTCATGTGGTCAAGGAATTGAACCTGTACCTGCGGGCCGCCCGTGAGCTGACCCAGAAGCTGGACCATGAACCGACCGCGGAAGAAATTGCCCGCATGGTCGACAAGCCGGTTGACGACGTAAAACGCATGCTCGGCCTCAACGAGCGCGTTGCCTCCATGGATACTCCGATCGGGGCCGGGAGTGACAAGTCCCTGATGGATACCGTGGCCGATGAGGGCGCGTCGGATCCTGCGGATCTGCTGCAGGACAACAACATGTGTTCATGCCTGGAGAAGTGGATTGACCAGCTCAGCGACAAACAGCAGGAAGTGCTTTCCCGCCGTTTCGGGCTGAGGGGCTATCCCATCAGTACCCTGGAAGAGGTTGGCCAGGAGATTGGCCTGACCCGGGAAAGGGTGCGTCAGATTCAGGTGGAAGCTTTGCGTCGCCTGCGGGAGATCCTTGAGAAAGAGGGATTATCCGGAAGTCTGCTGTTCAAATAGACTGGATTGACGAGACCAGTGAAAAAGCCGGCCATGGAAACATGGTCGGCTTTTTTGTTAAATGTGGCGGCAAATGAGAACCAGGTGGCGATCAGGCCGCAAAGTTCGTTGTTAGAATGGGCCACCGGGCAGATCTAGGGAGTCGCCCTGGTGTCGAATGAAACACTCAATAATAACGATCGAAAGGAAAGGACTATGAAGAAGGCTCTTACTGCAGGATTTGCATCCCTTTTGCTAACCGGTGTTCTGTCAGCCCCGGCTTCCGCCCTGACCGTAGGGGATGTCGATGTGCCCGATACCTATTCTGCCATGGGGCAGGAACTCAAGCTCAATGGCGCCGGCACCCGTTCCAAGTGGTTTATGGATCTTTATGTGGGTGGTCTCTATGTACCTGAACAGGTGAGCGATGGCGAAGCGGTTATCAACGCTGATGAGCCCCAGGCCATCACGCTGCACATTACCTCGGGGATGATCACCAGCGAGCGCATGACCGAGGCGACCATGGACGGCTTCAAGGCATCCACCGATGGTGACCTGTCTGCTATCCAGTCGGATGTGGACCAGTTCATGGCGGTATTCCAGGAAGAGATCACCGAAGGTGATGTGTTTGATCTGGTTTACCTGCCCGGCGAAGGCGTTCGCGTACTCAAGAACGGCGAGCAGAAAGATACCGTTGGCGGCCTGGAGTTCAAGAAGGCGCTGTTTGGTATCTGGCTGTCAGACAAGCCCGCCCAGGAAGACCTGAAAGAGAAAATGCTGGGCCAGCGTTGATCGCAACCCAGATCTGAAAAAGCCGGCATTCGCCGGCTTTTTTTTGTTCCTGTCAGTTCGCTTTCAAGACAGTCTACTGGTAGTCCCGCTTCTGCTTGAATTCGCACAGATCCTCAATAATGCAGGCGCCACATTTTGGCTTTCGGGCTGTGCAGGTATACCGGCCGTGAAGGATCAGCCAGTGGTGAGCGTCCATCAGGAACTCTTTCGGCACCAGCCTGAGCAAGCGTTTCTCGACTTCCAGTACATTCTTGCCCGGCGCGATACCGGTACGGTTGGAGACCCGGAAAATGTGGGTGTCCACGGCCATGGCTGGCTGCCGGAACGCTGTGTTCAGCACCACATTAGCCGTTTTACGGCCGACGCCGGGCAAGGCTTCCAGGTCTTCCCGCCGGGCCGGGACTTCACTGCCGTGTTTCTCGATCAGAATGCGGCAGGTCTTGATCACATTCTCGGCCTTGCTGTTAAACAGGCCGATGGTCTTGATGTATTCCTTCAGGCCGTCAACGCCCAGGGCAAGAATGGCCTCGGGCGTGTTCGCTACCGGGAACAGCTTGTCGGTGGCCTTGTTCACGCCAACATCCGTGGCCTGAGCGGAGAGAATGACCGCAATCAGTAGCTCAAACGGCGTGCTGTAATTCAGCTCCGTGGTCGGGTTGGGGTTGGCGTCCCGCAACCGGGAGAAAATCTCGGTACGTTTTTCTTTGTTCATGCTGGCCCGATCTGGTTCAGGAAATAGTGCCGGTTACGCGCACCCGTTTACTACCGGTGCTGGCCGGAGCGGGTTCGGCGGCTTTTCTGCGTTCTTTGAGGTGATTGTCGATGCCGTTCTTAAGGGCAATCAACAACCCCAGGCCCACAAAGGCGCCCGGTGGCAGCACCATGAACAGCATGTCGGGGTACTGTTCGAACGGCCGGATAACCCAATCCGCCGCCATGGGGCCCAGGAGCAGGTGCATATCGGCGAACAATGTGCCCTGGCCGATCAGTTCCCTCATAGCACCCAGCGTCATCAATACCGCCAGGAAGCCGAGCCCCATCATGGCGCCGTCCAGAATGGCCGGTAACGGTGGATTCTTGGAAGCAAAGGCATCGGCACGGCCAAGAATGGCACAGTTGGTAACGATCAGCGGGATGAAGATGCCGAGAATCTGGTACAGCTCATAGGTAAACGCCTGCATCAGCAGTTCGGCGCAGGTTACGAACGAGGCAATGATCATGACGAACGCCGGCAGTCGAACGGATTCGCTGACGAAGTTCCGGATAAGGGAGACCGACAGGTTTGAGCCCATTAACACCAATAGTGTGGCCAGGCCCAGTCCGATGGCGTTGACGACCGTGCTGGTGACGGCAAGCAGCGGACACAACCCGAGAACCTGCACCAGGGCAGGGTTGTTGTGCCAGAGGCCATCCTTGATGATTTCGCTGGACGTTTTCGTGCTCATGATCAGGAGTGCTCCGCTGGTTGAGTATCGGCGGCAATGGCTTCCGGAGACAGGCGGCGCTTACCGGGCTCCGGGGGCGCGTTCACCCGTTCGCGGATGATCTCACGGTTCTGGCGAAAATAGACCAGGGTTTTCTGTACCGCTTTCACTACGGCTCTCGGAGTGATGGTGGCTCCGGTGAACTGGTCGAAGATGCCACCGTTCTTCTTCACGTTCCAGGCGTTGGGGGCAGGGTTACCGAGAGACTTCCCGTCAAACCCATAGATCCAGTCAGACTTGCGGGTCTCGATACGATCGCCAAGCCCCGGTGTTTCCTTATGACTGGTGACCCGAACGCCCAATACCCGGCCTTGAAGATCCAGGCCAACCAACAGGCGGATATTACCGGAGTAGCCGTCTGGTGCCACGGTGGGCAGTATCATGCCGATAGGCCGGCCGTCTTTTCTGGCAACCCAGGCCCGCACGGGGCCTTCAACGGGTAGCCGCTCGCTGGCAGGCAGGGTGACCACATCTCTCAGCAGGTCATTATCGTGCTGGCTTTCCGGAATAATCTCGAACAGTGCCCTGGCCTCGGCGCGGGCCGCCTGCTCCTGAATCCGGTCTTTGGTCAGCCCCTGAGTCAGGGCAATCGTGCCGCCGGTAATAATGGCAAACAGGCCCAGGCCGATTGCGCTTCGACGGATGGCGGTGGTTACTGCACTCATGGTCAACCTCCACTCCGGCCCGGGACGCCCCGGCGGGCCTTGTGATGGCCGTAAGTGCGGGGTGGTGTGTAATGGTCGATAAACGGGACCGCGAAGTTCATCAGTAGCACGCTGAACGCGACCGCATCGGGATAGTTGCCCCAACTGCGAATCAGGTACACCAGGACACCGATGCCGGCACCGTATATCAGCTTGCCCTGATGGCTGGTGGCTGCCGAAACCGGGTCGGTGGCAATAAAGAACGCGCCAAGCATGGTACCACCGGCCAGCAGGTGCAGTTGCAAAGGCGCGTACTGGTCGGCGTTGCTGCCAAAGGCCAGGCTCATGGCGGCAATACCGGCCAGGAAGGCAACCGGAATATGCCAGGTTATGATTCTAAGGGCGATCAGCAGGACGCCGCCGGCCAGGAAGGCCAGATTGACCCACTCCCATCCCCGGGCAATCAAGTTGCCAAAGGTGGGGTGGCCGAGCACTTCCACTGACGTGTGACTGGCAATCTTGTGTTTGTATTCGTCCAGCGGTGTTGCCATGGTCCAACCGTCGACGGCGGTCTGGCCCCCGGTGAAAATCTTCGCGAGGGTCTCACCAAAGCCGGGCGCGCCGCCCCAGAGCGTGGCTGCTTCGGCCCAGTTGGTGGTCATGGCGACCGGAAACGAGATCAATGCCAGGGCATAGCCCACCATGGCCGGGTTAAAGGGATTGGAGCCCAGACCACCGTAAAGCTGCTTGGCCACTACGATTGCTGAGACCACGGCAATACCGGAGACCCACCAGGGCGTGAACTGGGGCAGGGATAGCCCGAGCAGCAGGCCGGTGACCGCCGCGGTGTTGTCACGCAGGAAAAAGGCGACGGGTTTGCCGCGCAGCTTCAGGAAGGCGGCTTCAGAGCCCAGCGCCAAGGCAATGCACCAGACGACATTGATCAGGTTGCCCCAGCCAAAGAACAGAGTCTGGGCCAGCAGGCCGGGCAGAGCGGCCAGAATGACCCAGAGCATGACCCGTGACGTGGGCCGCGCGCGACGAGCATGGGGTGAGGACTGTTGAACAAGAGCCATGAAGTTCCAGCCTGATTGAATTATTGAGACGACGCGGGTTCTTCCGCCACTTGCTTGCGAGCCTGATCAAGCGCCTGCTGAGCCCGTTGCACCCGATCATGGTTCTTGGCGACAGCACGTTCCAGTTTCTCGACGTTATCTGCCTGCTGAGCCCGGGCCTCATCGAGCATGCCCTGCATGGTGTTGAGCTTGGCTTCTGCCTGGGTGAGTTGCTTCTCCAGCGCCTCTATGTCGGGTTTGTCATCGGCCACTTCAGTGCTGCTCGGTACCGGTTGCTCTTTGGTGTCGGCGGCTGTTTTGGCCTTCTTGCGTTCCAGGGCCTGCTGTACCAGGGCGGCTTTGGCTGCCCGGTCGTCGCTTGCCTGGCCATCGGCGGCGGCCATTTCGGCTTCCGCCTGCTTTTTGGCCTGAGCTTCGGCAGCAGCCTTGGTCCGCTCCTTGCGCCGTAATTCCTTTTCCTGTTGCTCCCGTTCCAGGCGGGCCTGACGTGCCTCGAAGCGCTCGCGAGCGCGATCCGCTTTCAGCTGTTCCGCGCGCTGGGTGCGAATCTCGCCTTTGGCAAACCGATAGTACTGGACCAAAGGAATGGAGCTGGGGCAGACGTAGGAACAGGCTCCGCATTCGATGCAGTCGAACAGGTTCAGGTGTTCTGCCTTCTCGAATTCACCCGCCTTGGAATACCAGAACAATTGCTGCGGCAACAGTTCCATGGGGCACGCCTCGGCGCACTGTCCACAGCGGATGCACGGTTGCTCTGGCGGCGGAGCCGGCAGTTCTGCCGCGGTTGCCGCGATCACGCAGTTGGTGGTTTTTACCACAGGCACGGAATCGGTGGTCAGGGTATACCCCATCATGGGGCCGCCAAGAATCAGCCGGTCAAGCCGCTCCTGCGCCAATCCAGCCGTTTCGAGCAGGTGATGGATCGGGGTGCCGATCAGGACTTCAAAATTGCCGGGTTCCCGCACCGCCTCGCCAGTAACGGTTACCACACGGGATATCAGCGGCTTGCCCTCAAAGACAGCATGGCCCACGGCGACGGCAGTTCCGATGTTCTGGCACATCACCCCGATATCAGCAGGAATACCGCCACTGGGGACTTCCTGGCCGGTCAGAATCTGTATCAACTGTTTTTCACCACCAGACGGGTACTTGGTGGGCACCACCGCAATTTCAATCTGAGTGCCCGCCACCGCCTTGCGCATGGCGGCAATGGCCTCGGGCTTGTTGTCTTCAATGCCGACAACGCACCGGGAGGGCCGGAGAATCCACGCCATCACTTTCAGGCCTGCAACCACCTCGGCGGCCTGCTCGCGCATGGTCATGTCATCGGCGGTGATGTAGGGCTCGCATTCCGCGCCGTTGAGAATCAGGGTATCGACCTTGCGATCCCTTGGAGGCCTCAGCTTGATATCGGTAGGAAAACCGGCGCCACCCATGCCGGAAATGCCGGCTTCGCGAATTCGCTGCAGCACCGCTTCCCGGTCAAGTTGTTTGTAATCGTCAATCGGTGACAGGGCGCACCACTGGTCTTCGCCATCCGGTTTCAGTACCACGCACCAGTCCGCCATACCGGACGGGTGGGGAACCGGACGCTGTTCAATGGCTTCGATCACCCCCGAAGTGGGAGCATGCACCGGCACACCCATGCCATTGGTAACGTCTGCGATTTTCTGACCCTTGAGTACCCGATCGTCCACCGCAACCACCAACTCTGCCGGTTCGCCGATGTGTTGTTGCAATGGCAATACCAGGCGATCGGGCATGGCGCCCTTGCGGATCGGGCGGGCCGTGGACTGATGCTTGTTCTCGGGCGGATGAATGCCGCCGGTGAAATCCCACAGCTGAGTCATCAGGCGCTGGCTCCCTGGCGATCGGTGGTGATGATTTGGGGCGCTGGAGGTGTCCAGGTCCAGGTACGGATATCCTGCTCAATGGTGATCATGTCGATGCAGTCCACCGGGCAGGGTTCCACGCACAAGTCACAGCCGGTGCACTCGCTCTCGATAACGGTGTGCATGTGCTTGGCGGCGCCCAGAATGGCGTCTACCGGGCAGGCCTGAATGCATTTGGTGCAGCCGATGCATTCATCCTCGCGAATAACAGCCACCCGCTTGGCCTGCTCGACACCGTGTTCTGCGTCCAGCGGTTGTGGCTCTACATCCAGCAGATCGGCCAGCGCCTTGATGGTGCTTTCACCACCGGGCGGGCATTTGTTGATGGCGTCGCCGTTGGCAATGGATTCGGCATAGGGCCGGCAGCCGGGGAAGCCACACTGGCCGCACTGTGTCTGCGGCAGCAGCGAATCAATCTGGTCTACCAGTGGATTGCCTTCAACTTTGAACCGTTCAGAGGCAAACCCCAGTAGCCCGCCAAAGACCAGGGCAAGCGCCAGCAGGACCACAACGGCAATCAGGAAACTCGTCCACATAACAACCGCTCCGTCAGACCGCGACCAGGCCGGTGAAGCCCAGGAAAGCCAGCGACATGAGCCCTGCGGTAATCATGCCGATAGCCGCGCCCCGGAAGGCCACCGGCACATCGGATACGGCAATGCGCTCGCGCATGGCGGCAAACAGCACCAGCACCAGGGAGAAGCCGACGGCGGCGCCAAAGCCGTAAAGCACAGATTCCACAAAGTTGTTGTTTTTGTTGAGGTTCAGGAGGGCTACACCCAATACCGCGCAGTTGGTGGTGATCAGGGGCAGGAAAATCCCGAGAACCCTATACAGCAGCGGACTGGTCTTGCGTACCACCATTTCGGTGAACTGTACCACCACCGCAATCACAAGGATGAAGGTGATGGTTTTCAGGAAAGCGAGATCCAGCGGGGCCAGCAGGTAGGTGTAGGCCAGATAACTGCACACCGACGACAGGGTCAGCACGAACGTGGTTGCCAGCGACATGCCCATGGCGGTTTCCAGTTTCCCGGAAACGCCCATGAAAGGGCACAGCCCAAGGAACTGCACCAGCACAAAGTTGTTCACCAGAATGGTGCTGACCAGAATCAGTAAATACTCTGTCATCGGAGCGTCTCAGTCTCTGCTTTACATCACCCGCATGCCCGGCACAGCGCCGGAATCCGGAGACAGAATGAAAATATCCTTACCACCGGGGCCGGCCGCCAGTACCATGCCTTCGGACATACCGAACTTCATCTTTCTGGGTTTGAGGTTGGCGACCATCACGGTCATACGACCTTCCAGATCTTCCGGTTTGTAGGCGGACTTAATACCAGCAAACACGTTGCGTTCGCCATGCCCCACGTCAAGAGTCAGTCGAAGAAGCTTGTCAGCGCCTTCCACATGTTCTGCTTTGACAATCTTGACGACCCGCAGATCCACCTTGGCAAAATCCGGGAACTCGATTTCCTCGGCGATCGGTTCGAGATCCTTTGCCGCCTCTTTCTTGCTGTCGCCCTGGGCCGCCGGCAGTTCCTCTTTGGAGGCCTCCAGCATTTTTTCGATCTGGTCCATATCCACCCGGTTCATCAGCGGCTTGAACTTGTCGATGCCGTGGTTTTCGAGCAGGGCGGCACGGTTGTTCCAGTCCAGGCGTGAATTCAGGAACGACTGGGCTGCATCGGCGGTCTTCGGCAGTACCGGTGCCAGATAGGTCATCAGCAGGCGGAACATGTTGATGGCGTTGGTACAGATAGCCTGCAGCTGGTCATCCTGGCCGTCCTGTTTGGCAGTCACCCAGGGCTGCTCATCATTCACGTACTGGTTGGCAATGTCTGCCAGCTCCATAATCCGACGCATGGCGCGGCCGAACTCACGGGCTTCGTAGAACTCTGCAATCTGTTCACCAGCATCAATAAACTCTTTCAGCTTGTCCTGCTCGGTGACCTTGCCCAACTTGCCGTCAAAGCGCTTGGTGATAAAACCGGCACTGCGGCTGGCAATGTTCACCACCTTGCCCACCAGATCGGAATTCACCCGGGCGGCAAAGTCTTCCAGGTTCAGGTCCATGTCATCCACGCCGCCGGTCAGCTTCGCGGCGAAGTAGTAGCGCAGGTACTCCGGGTTCAGGTGGTCCAGGTATGTCCGCGCCATGATGAAGGTGCCGCGGGACTTGGACATTTTCTTGCCGTTCACCGTCACGAAGCCATGAGCCCAAACCGCGGTTGGCGTGCGGAAGCCCGCATCGTGCAGCATCGACGGCCAGAACAGGGCATGGAAATTGATGATGTCCTTACCGATAAAATGGTACACCTCGGCACTGGAATCCTTCTTCCAGAAATGCTCGAAATCGATGCCCTCGCGGTTGCACAGGTTCTTGAAGCTGGCCAGGTAGCCGATAGGTGCATCCAGCCAAACGTAGAAGTACTTACCTGGTGCATCCGGGATCTCAAACCCGAAATAGGGCGCATCCCGACTGATGTCCCACTCCTGCAGGCCCGCATCCAGCCACTCGGCCAGCTTGTTGGCCACCTGGGGTTGCAGAGCACCGCTGCGGGTCCACTTGCTCAGAAAATCGTGGAACTCCGGCAGTTTGAAGAAGTAATGCTCGGATTCTTTTTCCACAGGGGTAGCGCCAGACACCGCAGAGCGGGGGTTGATCAACTCGGCGGGTGTGTAGGTGGCGCCGCAGGCCTCACAGTTATCACCGTACTGGTCTTCGGTTTTGCACTTGGGACAAGTGCCTTTGATGAAACGATCCGCCAGAAACATCTCTTTTTCCGGATCAAAGAACTGCGTGATCTTGCGCGTGGCAATGTGATCATTGTCCTTGAGCTGGCGGTAGATGTACTCCGAGAAGTACTGATTCTCCTCCGAGTGCGTGGAGTAATAATTGTCGAAACGGATGTGAAAGCCCGCGAAATCTTCCTGATGCTCCTGACGAATCCGGTCGATCAGCTGCTCCGGGGTAATCCCCTCACGCTCGGCCCGCAGCATAATGGCGGTGCCGTGAGCGTCGTCTGCGCAAACGTAGTAGCAGTTGTGGCCGCGCATGTTCTGGAAGCGCACCCAGATATCGGTCTGAATGTATTCCAGCAGATGCCCCAGATGAATGGGCCCGTTGGCGTAGGGCAGGGCGCTGGTAACCAGAATATCGCGCTGTTGCTTGCTCGCTTGCGTCATGGTGATGTCCGAACCTTATGTTGAGTCGGGTTGGAAAGACAAAAACGGGGTTCCGGCGCCAATCGCAATTGATTGTTCCAGGTAAAGACCCCATATGGTCAGAAACGGGCACAGATGATACCTTCCGAGCCATCATTTTTCACCTGCATTCAAGCTTATGAGCTTATTCCGGAGACCCCGATGACCCAGATTTCCCAACAGGCCCTCGAAGCCGCCGTTCGCGAATACCGGGACCCCTACCTGAACAAAGACCTGTACGAACTGGGAGCCGTCAAAAACCTGAGCGCAGACGACAGCGGCAACGTGACCCTGATGGTCGAACTGCCATACCCTTCAAAAGGCATCGCTGGTGGTCTGAAACAGATCGTCGCCAACGCTCTGGAATTTGTCGATGGCGTTGAAAGTGCCGAGGTACACGTAGCCCAGAAAATCCACAGCTACAAGACCAACAAAGACCTGCCGGCCGTCCCCGGTGTGAAAAACATCATCGCAGTCGCCTCCGGCAAAGGCGGCGTGGGCAAATCCACCACCGCCGTCAACCTCGCTCTCGCCCTGCACGCCGAAGGTGCCCGGGTTGGCATCCTCGACGCCGATATCTACGGGCCCAGCATCGGCATGATGCTCGGCGTACCCGAAGGCAAACGCCCGGACGTACGCGAAAACAAATACTTCGTCCCCATGCTGGCCCACGGCCTGCAAGCCAACTCCATGGCCTTCGTCACCACCGACAAAACCCCCATGGTCTGGCGCGGCCCCATGGTCAGCGGTGCGGTGATGCAGTTGCTCCAGCAAACCCTGTGGGATGAACTCGACTACCTCATCATCGACATGCCTCCCGGCACCGGCGACATCCAGCTCACCCTGGCCCAGAAAGTCCCGGTAACCGGCGCCGTCATCGTCACCACCCCCCAGGACATCGCCCTGTTGGACGGCAAGAAAGGCATCGAAATGTTCCGCAAAGTCGACATCCCGGTGCTGGGCGTGGTCGAGAACATGAGCGTCCACATCTGCTCCAACTGCGGTCATGAAGAGCCCCTCTTCGGCCACGGCGGTGGCGAACGCATCGCGGAAGAATACGAAACCACCCTCCTGGGCCAGCTACCCCTGCACATGACCATCCGCGAGCAGACCGACAGCGGCGCCCCGACTGTGGTCGCCGAGCCGGATTCGGAAGTGGCAAGACGCTACCGCGACATCGCCAGAAGGGTGGGGGCGGAGCTGTCCACCCGCGAGCGGAATCTTGGTGGGACGATTTCCAGTGTTTCCGTAACTGAGCATTAACCAAGATCCGGTGCCAAGGGACTGAAACTCCGCTGTCGGATCGCGACGTCAGGCCCTTCTGTCCAAAAATGTCGGAGGCCATGGATGGCCGGAGAGAAGCGCACAGGGAAGTGCTCGTAGCGGTTTTTGGACAGAAGGGCCTGATGGCGCAGCCCCCAGTGCGCGGTGTTGGGCAACCAGTCCTATATCTTCGACAGTCACCGCACGACAAGGTAAACTACGCCCCAATTTTCCCACCAGCTGGAAACGAGAATTCACCCATGAGCATCAAATCCGACAAGTGGATCCGCCGGATGTCCGAACAGCACGGCATGATCGAACCCTTCGAAGCCGGACAAGTTCGGGAAAGCGAAAAAGGCCGCGTCATCTCCTACGGCACCTCAAGCTACGGCTACGACGTACGTTGCAGCAACGAATTCAAAATCTTCACCAACGTCCACAGCGCCACCGTAGACCCGAAGAACTTCGACGAAAACAGCTTCGTCAACTACACCGGCGACGTCTGCATCATCCCGCCGAACAGCTTCGCCCTGGCGCGCACAGTTGAATACTTCCGCATCCCCAGAAGCGTACTTACTATCTGCCTGGGCAAAAGCACCTATGCACGCTGCGGCATCATCGTGAACGTCACCCCGCTGGAGCCGGAGTGGGAAGGTCAGGTAACCCTGGAATTCTCCAACACCACCAATTTGCCAGCGAAAATCTACGCCAACGAAGGCGTTGCCCAGATGCTGTTCTTCGAATCCGACGAAATCTGTGAAACCAGCTACAAAGACCGCGGCGGCAAGTACCTTGGCCAGACCGGCGTGACCCTGCCCAGGACATGAACGCCAACCAGTTTCTCAAAGCCGTCTCACAGCTGCAGGGCTGGCGCGAATGCGCCTTCCTGCTGGCCCTGGCCGAACGTTCCTTTCCCAACTACGCCCTGTTCGCCGACGCCGTTGGCCTGAAAACCGGCGGCAAGATGCGCCAGTTGCTCGATCTGGCCTGGGACATGCTCCAGAAAGACGTGGCCGATGCCGCAATTCCGCAGCTGCTCAGTAAGCTAGAAGCCCTGTGCCCCAATGTGGATGAGTACGATGCCTACGGTGTCTACCCAGCCTTCGATTTCTGCCAGTTGCTTGAGCAGGCGCTGCTGAACCGCCTGAATCCGAACAAGCATCGCGCCACCGAAGCTTCCCAGTTGGCGACCCGCACCGTCATGGATTTTGTTGAAATGTCCGAAGGTGAGGGAATGGATGAAAACGAACTGGTGCGCGTGTTTGAACACCACCCCCTGCTCAAGGACGACAAACTGTTTCAGCGTGACACCGTCATGGCGCTGAAAAAGCAGCGAACACCCAAAGAAGCCTTCCTGGCTGAACTCCGAGCCGGTGCCGCCAACGACGGTGTCAGCAATCTGGGAATCTCCCTGGAAGGCTGACATAAGGCAACCAAGCTACACTGCCTGTAACCTCCCTCAGTACTTTATTGAACGGAATGAATCATGAAACTCTCTGCTTTCGGTCGTAAATTCACCGCTGATGCCGGCATTACTTCCCTGATGGACGATCTCGGGAATGCCATGGCCTCCGGTGAGGACATGATCATGATGGGCGGTGGTAACCCCGGCCACATTCCGGAGATCCAGCAGAGAGTTCAGAGCATTCTGGCGGAGATGGCCTCCAGTGAAGCGGACGTACGTCGGCTGGTGGGTATTTACGACCCCCCTCAGGGGGAAAAACAGTTTATTGCCTCCCTGGCCCAGTTGCTGAATCAGGAATACGGCTGGGGCCTGAAGCCCGAAAACATTGCGCTGACCAACGGCAGTCAGGCTGCCTTCTTCATGCTTTTCAACATGTTTGGTGGTGACTACGGTGATGGACATCGCAAGCATATCCTGTTGCCGCTGGCGCCTGAATACATTGGCTACGCCGATGCCGGCATTGAGCAAGGGCTGTTCCACGCGGTACAGCCGGACATCTCCTTCACCGATGCCCATGAATTCAAATATCGGGTGGATTTTGAGGCCGTGGAGGTGACCGGAGAAACCGGCGCTATCTGTGTATCCCGGCCCACAAACCCCACGGGAAACGTCATCACCGATGAGGAGTTGGCCCGGCTGGAAGAACTGGCCCGGCAAAACGATATTCCGCTGATTGTCGACGGAGCCTATGGAACGCCATTTCCGAGCCTGCTGTTTGTCGACGCGCAGCCGAGCTGGAACGAGCAGGTTATCCTGTGTCTGAGCCTGTCAAAGCTGGGCTTGCCGGCGGCGCGAACCGGGATTGTTATTGCCGAAGAGTCCATTATCAAGGCATTGTCGGGTATCAACGCCATCATGAACCTGGCCACCGGAAGCTTTGGTGCGATGCTGGCAGAACCGCTGGTGCGCTCCGGAGAGATTCTGTCCCTGAGCCGGGATGTGGTTTGCCCGTTCTATAAAGCAAAAATGGAGCGGGCGGTATCGGTGTTCCGGGACGCCATGGGCGAAGACAGTTGCCGCTGGTACATCCACAAGCCCGAAGGCGCCATGTTCCTGTGGCTCTGGTTCCCGGATTTGCCAGTCTCCAGTCTGGAGCTTTATCAGCGCCTCAAGGCTCGGGGTGTGCTGGTGGTCTCCGGGCATTATTTCTTCCCGGGCTTGCCCGAGGATGGCTGGCGTCATCGCCATGAGTGCCTCAGGGTCACCTATTCGCAGGACGATGCCCGGGTGGCTGAGGGCCTGAGAATCATTGCTGAAGAAGTAAAAGCGGTGTGGGCCGAGCAGGGACTGGCCGGTTAGTCGGCCAGTGTCGCGTCTTTGAGTTTCAGCTCGTACTCGCTGCCGTCCGGCTCTACCTGGAGCAGGCGAACCAGCAGGTAATCCCGGGCCGGATCAAACCACATCAGGGTCTGGCGTTTGGAGTCTTCGTCCCGGACCTTTTCCGCCTTCAGGGTGTTCATGGTGCGGCCATTGTCGCCCAGGCTATCTTCGTCGATGACAGCAAAGCGGTCGTCGTCGTAATCCCCCTTGTCCAGCACCTGGTAGGTGACATCGCGTTTGCCCGCCTTGAGATCCTGATGGAGCTGTAACTGGTAGCCCAGTGGGTCCAGGGTCTTATCCCGCAACTCGACTTCAAACTTCTCGCCGCGATAGCTGCCGGTGGCAGTGCCTGCCTGCCAGTCAAAATCAATGGACTGTTTGCGATCCTTGATCAGGAAGCCGGAGAGGTGATAGCGGTAGCGCAGGGGAATTACCTGGCCATTTTCCCAGCGAAAAATCAGTGATTCGTTGATATCGGCGATGAAGGAGTCGACATCCGTACGGTAGAGCCAGACGTTATTGCCCTGGTCTGTCAGTTCCCGAACACCTTCGCCGTTGAGGCTGACGCCCTTGGACATGGAGGCGGTGTAGCGGGCCTCATAGGGTGCCAGAGGGGCATAATCAACATCGCCGGCGGACGCCGGCAGTGCAATCATGCCGGCAATTAGGGCTGCCCAGAGCTGAAAACGTGGTTTGTGGGGGGTGTCTGTGTGCATCAAAAAGCCTCTTTGACCGTCTACGCTAGCGACAGTGTAGTTGGTTCGGCGAGGCCTTGTGATGACAATCTGTTCAGTTCGCCGGCAGTCGCATGGGACGCTCGATGGGCGCGCCGTCAAACAGAACGCCCTCAGCGCCCAGCTGTATGCGACCCTCGCAGAACCAGCGCACGACGATGGGGTAGAGCACGTGCTCCTGTTGCTGAACTTTTTCCGCCAGGGACTCCGGAGTGTCATCCTCTGCCACGGCAACTTCCGCCTGGGCGATGACCGGCCCGCCGTCCAGTTCCTCGGTAACAAAGTGAATGGACACACCGTGGGTGCGGTCACCGGCTTCCAGGACCCTTTGGTGGGTGTTCAGACCGGTGTAGGCCGGCAACAGGGAAGGGTGAATATTAAGCATCCGGCCACGGAATGCGCGGACAAAGTCGCTGGTCAGAATCCGCATGAAGCCAGCCAGCACCACCAGATCTGGATTGTGGCGAAGAATTTCGGCCAGCAGGGCGGCGTCGAATTCTTCTCGGGAGCCATATTTTGTATGGTCAACCACAAAGGTGGTGAGATTGGCCTGGGCGGCGCGCTCCAGGGCAAACGCGCCCGGTTTGTTGCAGCCAACGGCAATGATTTCACCCGGAAAGTCGCGTTCCCGGGTGGCGTCGATCAAAGCCTGGAGGTTGGTGCCGCTGCCTGAGGCGAGCACCAGGATCTTCGGAACGGGGGCCGGATCTGCCTTCATGCCGTCAAAAGCCCCGGTGCGTAGCGAACAACGGGCTCAGCATCGCTGGACTCGGCCGCTTCCATTACGCCGATCTGCCACACCTTTTCACCCATGGCATTCAGGGTGTCCATGGCCAATGCCTTCTGGTCTTCCGGTACACAGATGACCATACCGATACCACAGTTAAAGGTGCGATACATTTCCTCTTCGGCCACGCCGCCGGCATTCTGTAGCCACTGGAATACCGGTGGCAGCTCCCAGCTCTGGGTGTCGAGTGCGGCTATGGTGCCCTTGGGCAGTACCCGGGGGATGTTCTCGGGCAGGCCGCCGCCGGTAATGTGGGACAGGGCCCGAACATCGACTTCGCGAATCAGTTTAAGCAGATTCTTCACATAGATGCGTGTGGGCGCCATCAGGGCGTCGGCCAGTGTGGTGTCGCCCATTGGCTGGCTCAGGTCTGCGCCACTGACTTCGATAATCTTGCGAATCAGCGAGTAACCGTTGGAATGGGGGCCAGAGGAACCCAAGGCCAGCAGTGCGTCACCCGGCTGCGCGCGGCTACCGTCAATGATCTGGTCACGCTCCACAATGCCTACACAGAAGCCGGCCAGATCGTAATCGTCGCCTTCATACATGCCCGGCATCTCGGCAGTCTCGCCACCCACCAGGGCACACCCGGCCTGCTCACAGCCCTGGCCAATGCCTTCAACTACCTGGGCGGCAACGTCAACATTGAGTTTGCCGGTTGCGTAGTAGTCCAGAAAGAACAGAGGCTCGGCACCACCGACCACCAGATCATTCACGCACATGGCCACCAGGTCGATACCGATGCTGTCATGCTTCTGCAGTTGCATGGCGAGTCGAAGCTTGGTGCCTACGCCGTCTGTGCCAGAGACCAGCACGGGCTCTTTGTAGCCTGCAGGAATCGATACCATGGCGCCAAAGCCGCCGAGGCCGCCGAGCACTTCGGGGCGACGTGTGCGGGCAGCGGTGCTCTTGATTCGGTTGACAAGATCGTTACCTGCGTCGATGTCCACGCCGGCATCGCGGTAGGTCAGGGAGGGCTTCTGTTCGCTCATGGAAAATAACCGTAGGCCTGTGAGTCAAGGCGCGGATTTTAACAGGTGCGCACGGGGGCTCCAAATGGAATTGGGAGCACAGGCAATATTGCAGGTTTCAGATTGCCTGACTGCAACCTGTGCTTGCTACTCTCGGCTCTGGTGATGGTGTATCCTGTGCGCCAACCATGGGAATGGCAAGGTGTTTCATGACCGAATCAGTGAAAACAGCCAGGAACGGGCGAGTTGCTGCGTTTCTGTTGGCGGCAGTCTGTTGGGTACTCTCGGCCGGCCCGGCATCGGCGGTCAGCGTGTCGGGACTTTACACGGCCGATGTTCCGGTTGCAGGCACCTCGGCGGATGCCTTGAAGGCCGGATACGCTGAAGGGCTGCGTCAGGTAATGGTGAGGGTGTCCGGGACCCGTGAGGTGCTGGAACTCGAAGGGATAGACGAGGTACTGGCAGACGCCGAGTCCATGTTGCTGTCTTATCAGGTGAACCGTACCGCGGGGCAGTCGCGTTTGCAGATGAGTTTCGGGGCCGTGGGGGTTAACCGCGCGCTGGCGTCTGTGCAGGCGCCGGTATGGGGCGCCAACCGCCCCCTGACGCTGGCCTGGATTGCCGTGGAAGACCGGGGAGACCGGCAATTACTGACCCGTGCAGCGGATTCAGCGCCGGGAAGTAATGAGGGGCTCTGGGCGCAACATCTCTTATCAGCAGCGGCCGATCGCGGTCTACCCATCGCCTTCCCGCCGGAGACCTATGCCGGTGACCGGGCTTTGCTGTCGGATTTGTGGGGCCAGTTTGTCGGCCGCATCCAGCAAGCTTCAGACGATCTGTCCCACGACGCCCTGGCTCTGGTGCGTATCAGTCGTTCCGGCGGCCAATGGCGCGCAGGCTGGGTGGTTGAAGGCATGGGGCTCGATGCGGGCGAGCAGTCGGTCAATGCCGATACGCCGGAACAGTTGGCGCAAGCTTTGATCGATCGCTGGACTGAGCAATACGCCAGCCGATATGCGGTCACAGCCGGCGAGGCGGGTGAGGCTCCGAAAGTTGATATGGTGCTTGAGGGTGTAACGACGCTGGCGGATTACGGCCAGGTGACCCGGGCACTGCAGGACATGACTCCGGTAGTGTCTGTTGGTGCGTCACGGGTTCGTGGCAACCGGCTGACCGTGGAGGTGGCATTCTCCGGAGAACTTGACCAGTTGAAGGAGCATATCGCGCTGGACGCACGATTTGTGCCGGCGGAGCAGCCTGCAGAGCCGATAACGGCCAGCAAGAACAGCCAGACTGCTGGCTCGGACGGGGATGGTGAGGCGCAAACAGGCGAGCCCGGTTCCCGCAATGAAACCGAAGCACCGGCCGGAACGGATGCGCAGGATAGTGCTTCGACGGCTGGGTTCAGCTATCAGCCCCTGGCTCCGGGCGATGAGCAGGATGCCGAACAGGCTTTTGAGTCTTTGTACCAGGTACTTTATTACCGCTGGCAACCCGCTCCCGGCGCCACTGGCGGCGACCGAAGCTGATGGCTTGATGGAGGCAGCCCGGTGAGTTCTAAGCAGTGGCGCTGGATCCCGAATGCACTGACATTCCTGCGAATGGTGCTGATCGTGCCGTTCGCCGGCGCGCTGCTGGAAGGTAACTACCGGCTGTCTCTGGTGATATTCTTCGTTGCCGCACTGACCGATGCCTTTGACGGGTTTCTGGCCCGTCATTTCAACTGGCGCTCCCGGCTTGGCGCTGTGGCCGACCCTCTCGCGGACAAGGCGCTGTTGATTTCGGCCTACCTCATGCTCACCATTACCGGTGTACTTCCGCTGTGGCTGTTTGCCCTGGTGCTGGGTCGGGATCTTGTCATTGTCTGCGGCGGCCTGGCTTTTCATTACGGCATCGGCCGCTTCGATATGGAACCCAGTATTCCGGGCAAGATCAACACGTTTGTGCAGATACTCGTGGCGCTCGCCATTATCATCCTGCTGGCGGGTTTGCCCATGCAGCCCTGGGTCATCGACACCGGGATCTGGCTGGTTGCCGTCAGCGCGCTGGTGAGCGGGGGGCACTATGTGGCAGTGTGGAGTTTGCGGGCCTGGAGGGCGAAGCGGTCATGAAAGCCTCACAAATGGTATTGGGGGTCAAGCTCCGGGACGATGCCCGCTTCGACAACTTTCACGGCGACCGTAACCGTTCGGCCGCCCAGCGGCTTAAGCTGGTGTGCCGGGAGCCGTCGGGGCTTCCGGTGGTCGTGATCTGTGGCGATTCCGATACCGGTAAAAGCCACTTGTTGCAGGCGATTTGCCATGAGTCCGAGCAAATGGGGAAAACTGCCGTCTGCATCAGCATCGTCGAGTTGTTGCCGTTTGGCCCGGATGCCCTGGCGGGCCTGGACAGTCATGATGTGATCTGTCTTGACGATCTGGAACATGCCGCGGGGGATCCCGGCTGGGAGGAGGCGGTTTTCCACCTGTACAACCGGGTGTTGGACCGCAATGGCCTGCTGGTGGTCAGTCTATCCGAGGTGCCTGCTTCGCTGCCGTTCGGGCTGGCAGACCTGGGATCTCGCCTGGCGCATGGCTTGCTCATTCAGTTGGGCGTGTACCGGGATGAGGACCGGCAGCGAATCCTGATGGCCCGGGCAGAGCAGCGCGGGCTGGTGATGAGTGAGGATGTTGCCGGCTTCATCATGCGCAGGGCCCCTAGAAAGCTGGGTGATCTGCTGGGGCTGCTGGATACATTGGATGAGAATTCGCTGCAGGCCCAGCGACGTTTAACCATTCCGTTTGTTAAAGCTGTGATGGGATGGTAGCGGTAAAGGGATTAATAACGATAAAGGCCATTGGAGAGACGACATGAGACGGGTTGTATTCAATCAGAAAGGTGGCGTTGGCAAGTCCAGTATCACTTGTAATCTGGCGGCCATCAGCGCCGCAAGAGGAAAGCGTACCCTGGTGGTGGATCTGGACCCGCAGGGCAACTCCACCCACTACCTGCTGGGCAAGCCGGCGGCTGAACTGAAAGATACCGTTGCCGATCTGCTGGAGCAGACGGTCGCCTTCAGTGTCTTCAATCGTCGACCTGACGAGTTTGTACACGCCTCGTCATTCGACAACCTGTACGTGTTGCCATCCAGCCCTGAGCTGGATTTTCTGGAACGCAAACTCGAAGCCAAGCACAAGATCTACAAGCTCAGGGAGTTCCTGAAAAAACTCAGCGACAGTTTCGATGAGATCTATATCGATACCGCCCCGGCCCTGAATTTCTACACTCGTTCTGCCCTGATTGCTGCCCAGCGCTGCCTGATCCCGTTCGACTGCGATGATTTCTCCCGCCAGGCGCTCTACAACATCCTCCATGAAATCCGCGAATTGCAGGAGGATCATAATGAGGAGCTGGTTGTTGAGGGCATCATTGCAAACCAGTTCCAGCCAAGGGCGAGCCTGCCCAGGCAGTTGGTCCGGGAGCTGACGGAGGAGGGGTTGCCGGTGCTGCCGGTACGCCTGTCCAGTTCCGTCAAGATGAAAGAATCACACCAGAGTCGCCAACCGCTGATTCACATGGCTCCGAAACACACGCTCACACGCCAGTATGAGGACCTATACCGTGTGCTGCATGGGGAGTCTGTTGAGCTGGAGCCATTGGCAGACTGAGAGGAATCCCATGAGTGAAAAAGCACGCCACCTGGATCAGGTGACCGACGGTTTGCTGCAGATTGAAATTGAACTTCGGCAACTGGGTGTCTGGCAGACAGAAAGCCTGCCACCGGAGGCGTTCCAGAGTACCCAGCCGTTCTGCCTGGATACCATGGACTTCACCCAGTGGCTGCAGTTCGTGTTTCTTGAAAAAATGAAGGCGCTGGTGGAAGCCGGTCACGCGCTGCCAGAGGTATCTGGTATTGCGCCCATGGCAGAAGAGCATTTCCGTGGGCGTGAGCAGTCCGGCCGTGAACTGATCTCAGCGCTTGAGGAGATGGATCGGCTGTTGTCCTCTGGCGGCCGCTGATTATTCCGGGACTGGATTACTCCAGGCGCATGGACAAATCGATGGCTCGTACGTCTTTGGTCAGTGCGCCAATAGAGATGTAATCCACGCCGGTTTCGGCAACGGGCACCAGCGTGTGCGCGTTGATGCCACCGGAAGCTTCAAGGCGGGCTTTTCCGGCATTCCGCTTTACCGCTTCAGCCATGTCGGCAAGCGAGAACTCGTCCAGCATGATGATGTCGGCCCCGGCCTCAAGAGCCTGGTCCAGTTCGGCGAGCGATTCGGTTTCCACTTCCACGGGTTTGCCTGGTGCAATGCGGTGCGCTTCGGCGACCGCATTGGCAATGGAGCCGCAGGCGGCAATGTGGTTTTCCTTGATCAGGAAGGCGTCCCAGAGCCCCAGCCGGTGATTGTCGCAGTCACCGCAAGTCACCGCGTATTTCTGGGCCAGTCGCAGCCCTGGCAGGGTTTTCCTGGTGTCCAGAAGGCGGACGTTGGTATGGGACACCCGGCGAGCGTAATGGGCACAGGC
Organism: Marinobacter sp. LM1; assembly: GCF_042763285.1. Taxonomy (NCBI): domain Bacteria; kingdom Pseudomonadati; phylum Pseudomonadota; class Gammaproteobacteria; order Pseudomonadales; family Marinobacteraceae; genus Marinobacter; species Marinobacter sp. LM1. The sequence continues at coordinate 2,667,008 of NZ_CP114373.1, read as the reverse complement.
CGTTGCCACGCCAGACAGGGTCTGCAACCAGTTAAGAGCAGCTCGTTCAGCGGTCAGAAGCGAGCGGGCCGGGCCTTGCATGCGGAAAATCACGGCGTTGGCGGGTACGTCGTCGCCATCGTGAAACTGCCACTGAAGTGTCACTGAGGGATCCACCTGGCGAAAAACCTCCTCCACCCAGGCGCTTCCAGCCAGGCGGGCGTCTTCCCGGGTGATTACCCTTGCGGTTGCCAGTTTTTCGGCAGGAATCAGCTGGGCAGTGATGTCGCCATCGCCAATATCTTCCCGCAGACTCTGGGCAACGGATTCGATACGGGCCTGGCGCAGCAGTTCGGCAGAAATCATTGGGACGTCCGGAGGTTGATGGTGGCTTGGAAAAGTGTGGAGGGCAATTCTACTGCCAGCGCTATCGATTCGCCAAATGGAGGTGTGAGGGGTCTGAAGTGTGATGCAGTTCCTGCTGACACAAAAGGTGACAAATTCTGACACAAGGTGACGACACTCGCCCGTATGATGTAATCCTATAAAGGTTTAAGTACCATCAGCTGTTCGATTCCGGAGCATCCACATGGCGCACGATAACAAGGTAGTCCGCTTGGCCGGTCAGAAGCCGGTGAGCCGGTTCTCGTTACCGGTAGAGCTGGTGCGACTGCGTGACACATCGGGTCAGTCACTCAAGGCGGTACTTGCCAGTTTTTTCGAACAGGCTGACGACAGTTTGTTTGCCCTCGCAGACCGGGCCGGCTCCAACCAGGACCAGACTGCTTACTTCGACGCCATGCGGGAGCTGCGACTGCGCCGGAAGGCAATGACAGTGTCAGTCCTGCAATACGTCAGCCAGGCCTTCAACGAGCTGGGTAAGTTCAAACCTGCCCGCTCCGGTGGTTCACTGGAAGAAGTGGACCAGGACTCCCTCAGCCTGGTGGATCACTCTGATCTTGAACAGCAGGTAGCGATAGATAACCTGACCAATCGCCTGCGGAATCGATACCAGGAGCCGGTAAGGATGTTGGCGGCCCGGATTCGCCATCTTGTTCCACAGTTGGATCTCTCTGACGATCAAATGCCTCTCAGCCCGGAAGTCATTTGTGGCGCTATTTCGGATGCTTGCACCGATCTGGATATTGATATCCGTGCCAAGCTTGTGGTTTTGAAGCTGTTTGAGCGCCTGCTGGTGGACAAGCTCAGTGATTTCTACCAGGAATGCAACAAAACCCTGATCGCCGCCGGCGTGCTGCCTGACATGAAGCGGGCTCCGGTGGGTGGTGCTCAGGTAGCGCCGGGTCGCAGTGCGCCAAAGGCAGGCGGTTCGCCAGCGCCCGCCCAGGAAGCCCCGGCTGCCGAAGGTACTGCCAATGGCCATGGACCGTCGCCTACTTTCAGTGAGCTGAGTGCGCTGTTGCACCAGGGAGAGACCAGTAGTGCCGGTATGGCACAAACCGGCGCTGTTCTGGATACCGATCGTCTGATGGCGCGCCTGAACGAACTGCAGGGCGCAGCGCCGCAGGGTGAAGGCGACAATGTGGTGCCTTTGCGCCAGCAGTTACAGCCGCTGTTGCAGGGTCCGGAAGGGAAGCGATTCTCAGTAGGGCAGGTCGACAGTGATGTGATCAACCTGGTCTCAATGCTGTTTGATTTCATTCTCGAAGATCGGCAGTTGCATCCGGTTATGAAGGCGCTGATCGGGCGGCTACAGATTCCGGTGCTCAAGGTCGCACTCAGCGACAAGAACTTTTTCAATCGTGGTGGCCATCCGGTTCGCAAGCTCCTCAACGAACTTGCCCTTGCCGCCATTGGCTGGAGCGAGAAACGTGCCGGAATGCGTGATCCGCTTCGGGAAAAAATTGAGGAAGTGGTGGGTCGGGTGCTCACCGAATACACCGATCAGGTAGGGCTGTTCGAGGAATTGCTGAAGGACTTTGGTCACTTCATGGATCTGGATCGCCGGCGTCGCGAGCTGGTTGAGCAGCGCCTTCGGGATGCCGAAGAAGGACGCGCCAGGCAGGAACGTGCCAGTCAGGCTGCTACCGATGTTATCCGTGAGCACACGGCAGGCCGGGACATTCCCGATCCGGTTTTACAGGTGCTGAACGAGCCCTGGACCCGCTACCTGCAGTGGGTGGTGTTGCGCGAGGGTGAAGAAAGCGAGCGTTGGCTGCAGGCAAAGGCCATCAGCGAGCGGCTGGTGTGGAGTGTTGACCCGCGACCGGTGTCTTCTGATACCCGGGCGGAACTGTTGCGAATGATTCCAGAGGTGGTGGAAGAGCTCCGCAAGGCGCTTCAGGAGATCTCCTGGGATCCGTTTGCAACCGATGCGGCCATCCGGGACCTGGAGCTTGCCCATGTCGATGTTTTCCAGAAACTGGTGACCGCGCCGGTTGTTGAAGACAAGGCACCCACGATTGAGAATTTTGAGGTACCTGAAGCTCCGGCAGAGCCGGCGGAAACTCCCGAGCAATCGGAACCTGCGCCGGAGGTGATTGACGAGGTGACTGAACCTGCGTCAGTCAAGCCTGCTGAGATCTCAGCCGGCGTTGAGACGGCAGCCGTCGCCGAGGAATTCGCGGAGATCCAATCACCAGTAGCGTCGGCGGAATGGCTGGCGAAGGCGGACGGCCTGAGAGTTGGATCCTGGGTTGAGATGGCCAGAGACGAGACCAGGGTCCGTTGCAAGCTGGCGGCCTTCATCAAGGCCACCGGCAAGTACATCTTTGTTAACCGCAGTGGTGCGAAGGTGGCGGAATATCATCGGGATGACCTGGCGATTGCTCTGCAGGAGCAGGCGATCACCATGCTGGATGACGGCCTGATCTTTGATCGGGCGCTGGAGTCCATCATCGACAACCTGCGTCATAACCGCAAAGACTGATCTCCGGTACTGAGTGCCCGCGCAGGGCACCGGCGACGTCGTGGCATCCATGGGCGCTTTGTGATTCAATCATCTGCATGAGTCCCCTGCGCCGATGGAAACACGTTGTCTAGTATCCAGAACGATCATCACCCACACTCCCTGAAAGATGCGGCAGCACTTTTGCGTTCCAGTGGCCGGTTCCCCGGCGTGCGCTGGTGTCCGTCGCCCAATTTTGGTCCCCGCCCGGACGGTTCCTCTATCTCACTGCTGGTGGTTCACAACATCAGCCTGCCGCCGGAACAGTTTGGCGGCCCGCACATCGAGAATTTTTTCTGTAACTGTCTGGATACTGCTGTCCACCCCTATTTTGAAACGATCGCAGAGCTGAAGGTGTCTGCACACGCGTTGATTCGCCGGGATGGTTCCGTTATTCAGTTTGTCAGCTGTCTGGACAGGGCATGGCATGCTGGCCGTTCCAGTTTTCAGGGTAAGGAGGAGTGCAACGACTACTCCATTGGTATCGAGCTCGAAGGTGCGGATGACGTTCCCTATACCGATGATCAGTACCGTGCGCTGGCGCGTCTGGCGCTCCTGGCAATGACAGCCTGGCCGGAAATCACGCCGGGTCGCATTGCCGGCCACAGTGATATTGCTCCGGGCCGAAAAACCGATCCAGGGCCCGCGTTTGAGTGGTCTCGCTTCCGGGCACTGCTGTCGAACGAGGAGATGGCCTGATGTCGTTGGTTGTTTTTCTGATTGCGTACGTGATTCGCCGCAGGCTGGACCGCGCCGACCACCTGGCCAGCGATGAGATCTGGCGTCGCTGGTTTCATCGTTGGGGCCGGGTAGAAGCGGGTCAGGAGCGGTCAGTCTGGAGAGGGGCGCTGCTGGTTGTGTTACCTTCTCTGGCGCTCGCTGGCGCGTGGGCGCTGTCCAGTGAGGCGGGCTACCGCTATGCCCTGTATCCGCTTGAACTGGTGCTGATGGTGGTACTGATGGGAGCGCCGGGCTGGCGCAAGGTGCTGCGAGCCTATTCCGATGCCTGGCGGCGCGGAGATATGCAGGCTGCCTGGCACCATGTTCAAGAGCGCCTGCCCGCCTCCGAAAGAGGAGCGGCGCTATCGCCAGAAGCCATGCACCTGTCGGTGTCGCGGGCGCTGATGGTCTCGGTTTTCGAGCGTTTCTTCCTGGTGGTTTTCTGGTACGCCGTCGGCGGCATAGCGCTGGCTTTTCTGGCTCGCGGGCTTGTAGCTCTGGCGGGCCAATGGCCGCAGGCGGCCGCGCGGGAACGCTATCAGCGGGCGGCCCGGCTTATCGGCTGGATTCCTTCCCGCTTGCTGTCATGCACATTCGGACTCGCCGGTGACCTGGCCGGCTGGTCCCGGGAAATACGCAAGGTATTCCCGGGATTCGGGAAAAAGACCGCGGATGTGCTCATGATTTCCGCCAACGGGTCGTTAACTGGTTATGCACTTGATCCTGCGCGCTTTTCGGAGTTGCACCCGGAAGAGTGGCCCGATTTTGGCGGACGGAGCCTCAGCGCCATAAGGGACCTCCTCAACCGGAGCATGCTGGTGTGGATATGTGCGTTTGCATTGCTGGTGATCGCAGGCATGGCCTAGCCGGAAAGCAAAAACGGATTACAGAATAACACTAAATAGTGATTAAGTTTTTCCGGCAACGGGCGATAATCAAACAAAAGAATAAAGATTCAGTTGTTAGAAGCAGCGAGGGCTCTGTGAACTATATAATCAATCCGGCTGTAGCACTGATGAATCGGCTGCCCATGGTTTACAAATTCAGCCTCATCAGCATTCTCTTTCTTGGCCCTATCATCGTGCTTTGCTGGTTGGTGATTTCCGGGCTCAACCAGTCGGTTCAGACCATGACCCGCGGCATTGAAGGTCTTGCAGAACTCCAGAAGGTGGAACGCCTGCTGGTGGCGTCGATGGATTACCGTGACTATCAGGCCCCTGGCATTCTGAAAGACGAACAACCCCTGCTCGAAAAAGCCAACGAAGCGGCCAGTCGTATGGACGCCCTGTTGGCAGATCTCGCCGAACCACAGCGTTCTTTTGACACCTCCGGCTCCTGGCAGGAGCAGATTCTGGCTGTAAGGGAAGAATGGGAGACGCTCAAAGCCAACGATAACTATCAGGGCAACATTGACCCCCAGTTCAAGTACTACCAGGAATTTGTGCAGAAGGTGATGGCCTTGCTGCCGGCGACCATTGAAATCAGCGGGTTGGGGCAGGATGCGTCCCGGGAAAACCTGCTGCTGTTAGGGCTGGTGCGTTCTGCGTTGCCTGAGTCTCGCACTGTTGTTGGCGGCGCCCGTTCATACGGTATTTTTGCGCTGGTGGAAGGTCAGGTGGGCTATGCACTCAGCGAAACCCTGAATGAAATCTACGATCAGTTGACCAACCGCAGTTCGCTGCTTTCGCCGGCCCTTTCCGTTGCTGTGGAGGCGTCGCCCCAGCTGGCAGAGAGTGCGAGCGGTGCGTTGACCCGCACGGAAGAGAGCCTGATGACAGTGCGTGATGAGCTGGACCTGAATGTCATTACGCCTATGCGCCTGGAGCTGCCCTGGCAGGAATTCGACGAGACCGTATCGGCGCAGATGGGATATTACGATACCCTCAGCGATCGTATCTTCGATGTGGTTGCCGGTAATCTTGAGGATCGCCTGGCTCGCCAGACCGGGCAGCGCACCCTGATTCTGGTGGCGCTGATTGCTGTGATGCTGGTGGTGGTCTACCTCTATGTGGGCTTCTTTATGTCTGTGCGGATTGCCATCAACCGGTTCAGCGAAGCTGCAAGAAATGTGGCCGCCGGCGATATGACCACCCATATCCGGTTGAACAACCGGGACGAACTGGGGGAGCTCACCTCTGAGTTCAACAACATGACCGATCGTATTGCTGAGCTTGTCCGGTCGGTGGGCTCTACAACAGCAGATGTTGATCAGCAGGCGGTCCGGGTGAATGACACCGCATCGGCTAACAGTCAGGCCGTGGCCCGACAGATGGAAGAGACCGGTCAGATCAACGAGGCCATGGGCCAGATGGTGGAAGCGGTCAATGAAGTTACCGAGAGTGCGCACCGGGTGGCGGATAGTGCGGGGAATGCCGAGAAAGATACCGAGAAGGGTCGGGAAGTGGTGGCCGATACGGTGGCGACCATTAACCGGCTGGCTACGGAGATTGCAGGCGCCGTTGATGTCATCAACCGGGTGAGTGCGGACAGTGACAATATCAGTCAGGTTCTGGTTGAGATTAAAGCAATTGCCGAGCAGACCAACCTGCTGGCGCTGAACGCGGCCATCGAGGCAGCGAGGGCGGGAGAACAGGGGCGTGGCTTTGCGGTGGTGGCGGATGAGGTTCGCTCATTGTCCCAGCGTACCCACAAGTCCACTGAGGAAATTGAAGGCATGATTTCCCGGCTTCAGGGTGGTGTAAAAGAGGCGGTATCTGCCATGACCTCAAGTCACGATGCCACGGAGAAGACGGTACAGAAGTCTGGTGAAGTGACCGAAGCGCTGGATCGGATCGCCTCGGGCATTTCCGAAATCGTGGATATGAGCCACCAGATTGCCCAGGCGGCGGAGGAACAGTCGGCCGTGGCCAGGAACGTGAATGCCAACGTGGAGCGCATTGGCGAATTTGGCCAGAGCACTGCCTCCAACGCCGAAGAGACTCTGGCTTCGTCCAGACAGATGTCGGAGCTTACCGCGTCGCTTCAGCGCCTGGTGGAAGCATTCAAGGTGTAATCTGCGGTTGTTGTTGTGAAAAATCCGGCCTCAGAGGCCGGGTTTTTTTTGCTCCCAGAGAATCTCCTGGCTGCCATCCCGGCGAGCCAGCACTCGGGCGATGACAAACAGCAGATCGGATAACCGGTTCAGGTAGTGACGCGAGGCAGTATTGATGGAGTCCTCGTGGCCAAGGGCCACCACCACGCGCTCGGCCCGGCGACAGACCGCCCGTGCCAGATGACATTGTGCTGCGGCAGGGCAGCCCCCAGGCAGGATGAAGTTTTTTAGCGGCGGCAGGTCGGTGTTGTACTCGTCCAGAGTCTGCTCCAGCCACTCAATGTGATTGTCGCTGATCACCTTGCTGCCCGGGATGGCAAATTCGCCGCCCAGATCAAACAGGTGATGCTGAATGCGCCGGAAGGTATCGATCAGACGGTCACCAGAGGGAAGCGTCTCAATCAAAACGCCGATATGGCAATTCAGCTCATCTGCCATACCCATGGCTTCCACTCGCTGGGCATTTTTGGCGATACGGTTGCCATCGGCCAGGCCGGTAGAACCGTCGTCTCCGGTTCGGGTGTAGATCTTCGACAGGCGATTGCCCATGGTCTTGCTCCCTCTGGTAAAAGTCAGTTCAGTTGTTGTACCTGTTCGGCGAGCATTTGGTTCACCTGTACCGGTATGCCATGTTGATGGCCGAGCCGCGCCAGGTAACCGTTAATGAAGTCGATTTCCGTGGTTCTGCCTGCCTTTACATCAGCCCGCATGGAAGACGTGTTGGCGGCGGTTTTGCGGGCGACAGCCTCAATAGTCTCGCGCAGGTCTTCCGGGGCTTGTTGCGGTTGTCCGGCAGCAGGGAGCAGGCGGCTGATCTCCTCGCACAAGGGGGCAATCCATTGCAGGTAAAACGGTTGTGTCAGGATCTCTCCGTTGGGGCAATCCAGAATGGCCGTAAAGGCGTTTATGCCGGCGTTGATCACCAGTTTTTGCCAGAGCCTTGCCAGTATGTCGTGTTCAGGGTGGACCATGAGGCCGCTGCTGGCGAGCTGTTGGGCAACCCATTCGACCGATGGGTCCCCCGCCGGGTTCAGGGCACCGACCCAGGTTGTGCCGCGGCCAGCGTGAACGGTCAGCCCGGGGGCGGGCCGGTTTGCGCCTTCGGTCGTGGATGCGGCCAGTACCGGCCGGTCCGGCCATGTTTCGGTGACCTGCTGCTGGCTCCCAAGCCCGTTTTGGAACAACACAATGGGAGTCTGTTTGGCAATGGAGGGCAGGGCCGCCTTGAGGGCTTCGAGAGTGTTGCCGGCTTTGGTCGTCACCAGGAGTAGATCAGGAGATTGGCCGGGTTGTAGCCAGGGAATAATGGTACTGCCTGATTCGCCGTCAATGGGCTGAAAGCGATAACAGACGGGGGCAGGGGCCTGCCCCGGACGGGGCACAAACGCTACCTGCCCGGCAGGTAGCGTTGCCGCCCAGAGCCGGCCCAGGGAGCCGGCACCGAGGATGGCGATCATGGCCTTACATGGCCTCGATTTCTGCCCGTTGCGCACTGAGCCGCTGCAGGCTGCCCTGGGCATCCTTCAGCTTCTCTTTTTCCTTCTCTACGACTTCGGCTGGTGCCTTGGCGGTGAACTTCTCGTTGTTCAGCTTGCCTTCCAGGCGACCGATTTCCTTGTTCAGGCGTTCCAGCTCCTTGTCCAGGCGCTTGAGTTCGGCGTCCTTGTCGATCAGGCCGGCCATGGGCACCAGCACTTCCATTTCGCCTACCAGTTGGGTGGCGCTCATGGGAGCTTTGTCGCCCTCGAACCATTCCAGCTTCTCAAGTTTGGCCAGGGAAATGAGGAATTGGCGGTTGTCGTTCAGGCGGCGCTGATCGTCGGCGTTGCCGCCTTTCAGAAGTACCGGTACCTGCTTACCCGGGGAGATGTTCATCTCGCCGCGGATATTACGCACCGCTACAATCACGCCTTTCAGCCACTCGATATCGGCGGCCACGGCGGCATCCTGCTTGCTGGCATCCGGCTGCGGGTAGGGCTGCAGCATGATGCTGTCGCCCTGCTTGCCGGCCAGCGGTGCAATGCGTTGCCAGATTTCTTCGGTAATGAACGGCATGATCGGATGCGCCAGGCGGAGTACGGCTTCGAGTACGCGTACCAGGGTACGACGGGTGCCCCGTTTGGCCTCGGCACTGGCGCTGTCATCGCTCAGGGCTGGTTTGGACAGTTCCAGGTACCAGTCGCAGTATTCGTTCCAGATAAACTCGTACAGGGCGTAGGCGGCCAGGTCAAAGCGGTACTGGTCCAGGTGACGGATCACCTCCTGCTCGCAGTGCTGCAGTTCGCTGATGATCCAGCGGTCTGCCAGTGACAGTTCCACCGGCTCATTGTTCACGCCGCAGTCTTCGCCTTCCGTGTTCATCAGCACATAGCGGGCGGCATTCCACAGCTTGTTGCAAAAGTTACGGTAGCCTTCCAGGCGCTTCATATCCCAGTTGATGTCACGGCCGGTGGTCGCCATGGCGGCGAGGGTGAAACGCAGGGCGTCAGTACCATGGGCGGCGATGCCTTCCGGAAATTCCTTCTCGGTGCGCTTGCCGATTTTCTCGGCCAGCTTGGGCTGCATCAGGTTGCCGGTGCGTTTTTCCAGCAGGTCCGGCAGGCTGATGCCGTCGATCATATCCAGCGGGTCGATCACGTTACCCTTGGACTTGGACATCTTGTCGCCGTGCTCGTCCCGGATCAGACCGGTGACATACACGGTATGGAAGGGTACCTGTGGGGTGCCGTCTTCGTTTTTCATGAAGTGCATGGTCATCATGATCATCCGGGCAACCCAGAAGAAGATGATATCGAAACCGGTCACCAGCACGTCGGTGGGGTGGAAGGTCTTCAGCCGTTCGGTGATTTCCGGCCAGCCCAGAGTGCCGAAGGTCCACAGGGCGGAGCTGAACCAGGTGTCCAGTACATCGTCGTCCTGCTTGAGTTCCAGTGTGTCCGGGAGCTGATGTTTGCTGCGAACCTCAGCCTCGCTCCGGCCCACATAGATATTGCCTTCAGCGTCGTACCAGGCAGGAATCCGGTGCCCCCACCAGAGCTGGCGGGAGATGCACCAGTCCTGAATGTCGCGCATCCAGGCGAAGTACATGTTCTCGTACTGTTTGGGTACGAACTGGATGCGACCGTCTTCTACCGCTTCAATAGCCGGCTTGGCCAGGGTCTTGGCGTCTGCAAACCACTGATCCGTCAGCATCGGCTCGATGATCAGCCCGGAGCGATCACCGCGGGGTACGCTCAGCACGTGGTCTTCGATTTTCTCGACCAGGCCTGCCAGTTCCATGTCGGCAACAATCTGCTTGCGGGCTGCTTCCCGGCTCAGGCCGGCATAGGCGGCCGGGAGGGCGCTGTTAATCTCGGAATTTTCGGTGCCGTCCGCATTGAAGACTTCGGCGATTTCACGAATGTTGGCGTCCTGCGTCATGACGTTGATCATGGGCAGGTTGTTGCGTTTGCCTACGGCGTAATCGTTGAAGTCGTGAGCGGGGGTGATCTTCACGCAGCCGGAACCTTTTTCCGGATCGGCGTGGTGGTCGGCCACGATGGGAATGCGGCGGTTAACCAGCGGCAGCAGAACGTGCTGGCCAATCAGATGCTGGTAGCGCTCATCGTCCGGGTGGACGGCTACGGCGGTGTCACCCAGCATGGTTTCCGGGCGGGTGGTGGCGACGATGACGTAGTCTTTGCCGTCCTGGGTTTTCTGGCCGTCGGCCAGCGGGTAGCGCAGGTGCCAGAAATAGCCCTTTTCTTCCTTGTTTTCGACTTCCAGATCAGAGATAGCGGTGTGCAGCTTCGGGTCCCAGTTCACCAGCCGTTTGCCGCGGTACACCAGGCCTTCATCGTACAGGCGGATAAAGACTTCATGTACGGCTTTGTAGAAGCCATCGTCCATGGTGAAGCGTTCGTTGCTCCAGTCCACGGAGTTGCCCAGGCGACGCATCTGGCGGGTGATGGTACCGCCGGAGTGTTCTTTCCAGTCCCAGATGCGCTTGATGAATTCTTCCCGGCCGAGATCGTGGCGGGTTTTGTCTTCTTCTGCAGCCAGTTTGCGTTCGACGACCATCTGGGTGGCGATGCCGGCATGATCGGTGCCGACGGTCCACAGTGCGTTACGGCCCTGCATGCGCTTGAAGCGGGTGAGGGTGTCCATGATGGTGTGCTGGAAGGCATGGCCCATGTGCAGGCTGCCGGTCACGTTGGGTGGCGGGATGGCGATGCTGTAGGAGTCGCCTTCGCCGCTGGGGCGGAAATAGCCTTTGGATTCCCAGTTTTCGTACCACTGGCGCTCGATGTTTTCTGGCTGGTAGGTTTTTTCCATGGGATTATGCAGTGACCGTTTTGGTTGATTCACATAGGGAAATTCTGAATCGGACGATTATACATGGTCGTCTTGATCGCGGCGAACCCGGCTAGCGTTTCCGCATATCATGCACCCGAGCTTCAATGCCCAGTGACCGCAACTGCTTGTAATGCCCCCGCGCCTGGTTCAATACCGCCGGATCATTATGGGCAACCAGTGCCAGGCGGCGGTATTGGTCAGCGTCTTCAGGCAGCGCTGAGGACAATACGATGACGGTGTCCCAGTCCACCGCGGCTGGCGGGTAGAGCAAAATGCCGACGGGGTCGGAGCAAGGTGTGGTTGCTGCTTTGGCGATGCTGTGAGGGATGAAGGCTTCGGGGGTGAAGTTCCACAACAGGTCGTCGAGTTCCAAGGCCTGTTCTTCGGTGTCACAAAGAACGCACACACGGTCGCCCTGCTGCCAAGCTTTGTCCACGAGTTTGGCAGCGTGGAGGTTGCGGGCGGCGTGGGTGTTCTGGGCGAGGATGTGGAACCAGTAGCGCTGGTTTCTGTCGTCCTGGCCGGAGGGGCCGGCAGCTGGGCTGCCGGGCTCCGGTGGGTTTGGCTGGTTACCCTGCATGGGTCATCAGGTAGTCGACCAGCAGGGGGACCGGGCGGCCGGTGGCGCCCTTGGCTTTGCCGGAGTTCCAGGCGGTGCCCGCGATGTCCAGGTGGGCCCAGCGGTAGTCCTTGGCGAAGCGGCTCAGGAAGCAGGCGGCGGTGATGGTGCCCGCGGGGCGGCCGCCAATGTTGGCCATGTCCGCGAAGTTGCTGTCGAGCTGGCTCTGGTATTCGTCCCACAGAGGCAGGCGCCAGGCGCGGTCGCCGGTGCGTTCGCCGGCGGCGAGCAGTTCGTTGGCCAGTTCGTCGTTGTTGGACAACAGCCCGGTGGCATGATTGCCCAGGGCGATAATGCAGGCGCCGGTGAGGGTAGCCATGTCGACCACGGCTGCCGGGTCAAATTTCTTCACGTAGGTGAGGGCGTCGCACAGTACCAGGCGGCCTTCAGCGTCCGTGTTGAGGATTTCGACGGTCATGCCGCTCAGGGTTTTGACGATATCGCCGGGGCGGGAGGCACCGCCGTCGGGCATGTTTTCAGCGGCAGCGATCACGGCAACCACGTTGATCTTGGGTTTGGTTTCAGCCAGGACTTTCATGGTGCCGAATACGCTGGCAGAACCGCCCATATCGTATTTCATTTCGTCCATGCCTTCGCCAGGCTTGAGGCTGATGCCGCCGGTATCGAAGGTGATGCCTTTCCCCACCAGTACGTAGGGTTTGTCTTTGGCCTTGCCGCCACGGTATTCCATCACGATCAGGCGCGGAGGCTGCTTGGAACCTTTGCCTACGGCCAGGATGGTGTTCATGCCCAGTTTTTCCATCTGCTTCTCGTCCAGAACTTCGGTCTGGATGGAGTCGTAGTCTTTGGCCATGGCCTTGGCCTGTTCGGCAAGCCAGACCGGGTGGCAGATGTTGGGTGGGGTGTTGCCCAGGTCTTTGGTGTAGTTCATGCCGCGGCCGGTGGCCAGGCCAAGGTTGAAAGCATCTTTCAGGGACTTGCCGGCGCCGGATGCCTGTACCACAACTTTTTTCAGTTTGCGGGCGGCAGGCTTATCGCTTTTGAATTCGGTGAAGGTGTAGAGCTGGTCTTCCAGAATCCGGCCAATCAGGTTTAGCCGGGCTTCTTCAGAGCTGACCGCAGCTTCGCCCTGAACCGCAGTATCGGTCAGGCTGATCAGTGCACTTTTGGAGGGGCCATCTTTCAATGCGCCGGTCATGGCAATCAGGCTCTTGCGGTAGGCTGTGGCTGTGCGGTCTGCATCTTTGCCGGTGCCAATTACCACAACGCGCTGCCAGGGCTGATCCACCAGGGGCAGGGTATTCACGGAGGCGTTCTTGCCGGTCAGGTCGCCGGCTTTCTCGAGTTGCTTGATCAGTCCGCCCAGCGCGTCGTCTGCCGCTTTGGTGGATTCTGGCCACTCGCCTTTCTCAGGCAGGCCGATAACCAGGCAGTCGGCTTTGGTGGCTGTGATGGCTTTGCTGCTCAGGCTGAAATTCATGGCAACTCCGTTGTCAGATTGTGCTTTATTCAATTGAATTGAATGTTGATGGCAATGCTCATAAGGATTGGGGCAAAGCCTTTATTAATCAAGCCGGGTGCCCGCTTCGTTACGATGGTTTTATCGTGTAGGCCCCGTACTGTCATTCGTCGGCGAGGTTACATAGAATACGCGCTGTTCTCCTTAACCTCCATCTCCAATGACGGCGCCGCCAGAGAGACTGATTTGAGTATTATCTTCCGTTACCTCATTCGCCAGATCATGGTCAGTATGCTTGCGGTGTCTGGCATTCTGTTGCTGGTGTTTATGAGTGGGCGTTTTATCAAGTATCTGGCCGATGCTGCTGAGGGCGAGATTGCGGCCGGCGTCCTGTTTGCGATTATGGGGTATCGTTTCCCCGGGTTTCTGGAATTAATTCTGCCTCTGGGCCTGTTTATCGGAATTCTGCTGGCCTATGGGCGGATGTACCTCGAAAGCGAGATGACGGTGTTGTTCGCCTGCGGTGTGAGTGAAAAGCAGTTGCTGGCGAAAACGTTGCTTGGAGCGCTGCCGGTCATGCTGGTGGTGGGGGCCATGAGTCTTTACATCTCTCCCTGGGGCATGAAACAGGTGGAGCACATCTTTAACGAGCAACGAAAGGCCACCGAGTTTGAAATGCTGGCCCCGGGGCGGTTTCAGGACTTTACCTCCGGCGATCGGGTTACTTACACCGAGGCCCTGAGCGACGACAAGCGCCAGTTGCAGGGGGTGTTTATTGCCGAGTACGACAAGGATGGTAAGGGTGTCACTCTGATCACTGCGGAGTCTGGTTCCCAGTTTATTGATGAGGAAACCGGCAGCCGGTTTCTGGTGCTGGAGGATGGTGGTCGTTTTCAGGGCACTCCCGGCAGGCTTGATTACAATGTCACTGAATTTGAAGCCTACGGTTTGAAGATTGTCAGCGGCCAGGAGGGCAGTAAGGAGCTGGAGGAAGGCCTGAGCACTCTGGCACTGTGGCATTCAGATAATCCGGAAGATCGTGCTCTGCTGCATTGGCGAATATCGCTACCGCTGATTGTGCCGATCGTTACCTTGCTGGCCGTTCGGCTCAGTCGGGTGAATCCCCGCCAGGGGCGTTTTTTCCATTTATTGCCGGCAATGCTGGTTTACATCACCTATCTGGGTTTACTGATTGTGGCCCGGGATGCGCTGGCGGATGAAAAGGTGCCTGAGTGGGTGGGTATGCTCTGGGTGCATGCGCTGTTCCTGGCGCTCGGCCTGTGGCTGCAGTTTGGCCCCGGGTGGCTGAACCGTCGTCGTCTTGAGAGGGAGGGGCGCCAGCGTGCATAAGATCGATGGTTATGTCATGCGTACCGTTGGCGGCGCCATGTTCCTGGTTATGGTTGTGGTGTTGTCGCTGGATGTGATCTTTGCGTTCATTGCTGAACTGGAAGATACGCGCAACGAATATCAAACCCTGCAGGCGTTGTGGTATGTGGCGCTGACCTTGCCCCGGCGAATCTACGATTACCTGCCTCTTGGTGCCTTCATGGGGTGCCTTGTCGGCCTCGGCTCCATGGCCAGTTCCTCGGAGCTGACGGTGATCCGGGCAGCCGGCGTGTCGCTCAAACGCATTGTCTGGTCCGCCATGAAGCCGGCATTGATCGTGGTTCTGCTCGGCGTGGCGATAGGTGAGTATGTCGCGCCGATCACCGAACGCATTGCCCAGAGTGACAAGGCGGTGGCGTTAGGTGCGGGGAGCAGCATGGCTTCCGCCGAAGGGGTGTGGCATCGCGAAGGCAATACCTTCATGCACCTGAATGCGGTTCAGCCAAACGGTGTGTTGCATGGGGTTTCGATGTTCCGGTTTGACGATGCCCGGCAACTGCAGGTTGCCAGCTTCGCCGAGCGTGCCATCTACCAGGGCGACTACTGGTTGCTGGAGAACGTGACTTCCACCCGTATTGAACCGGAGCGGACCGTGCGTGATGTGAGTGCGTCACTGCGTTGGGAGACCGGCCTGTCGCCGAGCGTGCTGAGTGTACTGATTGTGAAGCCGGAGAATCTGTCGATGACGGGCCTGTATACCTACGCGGCCTATCTCGGAGAGCAGGGGCTGAGTGCGGCACAATACTGGCTCGCGTTCTGGAAAAAGGCACTGATGCCCCTGGGCACGGCGGTGATGGTGTTGGTCGCCATCTCCTTTGTGTTCGGGCCACTGCGGTCTGTGACCATGGGGTTCCGGGTATTTACCGGTCTGCTGGTGGGATTGCTGTTCAAGTATATGCAGGATCTGCTGGGGCCGATGAGTATGGTTTATGGCTTTAATCCGCTGATCGCGGTGCTGGCTCCGATTGTTGTTAACGGTATTGTCGGAGCCGTCCTGATGCGTCGGGCAGGGTAGTGCCGGACCTATTTTTTCTCGGGCCTGGCCACCTGAACAACCACGCTGTTGGAGGTGCGGTCGGTCAGCGACAACCCATTGATGGGATAGAACAGCGCGATGATGGCCGGGATGCTGAGCAACAACGTCAGCGCGCCCAGGTAGTAGGCGCCGAGAATGCTCAGGAAAACGATGATCGCAGCGGTAACATAGCGAATCAGGGCCTGGGTCCAGCTCACGGAGGTGCCATCAAGATTCTCGATGCGAACGCGCCATACCTGCATGCCGAGGGTCTGGCCGATGCGGGTCCAGAAGTAGGCGAAAAACAGATACAGCACCAGAAACAGAACGAAGGTCAGCCCCGGGTCTCCTGAGAGTTCACCGGCTTCGGCCATTTGTTCATAGCGATCCCAACCCGTAATCCATCCAGCAATCATGGTGTATACCCAACTGGCGACAAGCAGCACGGCGATACTGATCAGTCCATCGTAAATAATGGCCAGGGCGCGTTTCAGGCCGGTCGCCGGTGGCAGAAGTTCATCGGCTTCATGAAAGCGTCGGGGCATGGCGTCTCCTGTGAGTTTTCACGTTTTTCAAGTTCTCGGCGTGTGCTAGAGTAGCCGATTTGCACACGCATGTAAGTAATCGCATTTAACCTCAGACCCGGCGGTTCATTCGGCGGGTGTCTGGCAAGGTGTATCAGGTCGAAAGGTATCAAAGGTCTATGAAAACCGCAGAGTTGCGACAAGCATTCCTCGAATATTTCCAGCAGCAAGGGCATGCCATTGTGCCCAGCAGTTCACTGGTACCCCACGATGATCCCACTCTGCTGTTTACCAACGCGGGGATGAACCAGTTCAAGGATCTTTTCCTCGGCCGCGAGGAGCGCGACTATACACGAGCGACCAGCTCCCAGAAATGTGTGCGTGCCGGTGGCAAGCACAATGATCTGGAGAACGTGGGCTATACCGCGCGCCACCATACCTTCTTCGAGATGCTTGGCAACTTCAGCTTCGGCGATTACTTCAAGCGCGAGGCCATTAATTTTGCCTGGACTTTCCTGACTGGCGAACAGCACCTCAACCTGCCCCAGGAGAAGCTGTGGGTAACGGTTTACGCCGAAGACGACGAAGCCTTTGATATCTGGAACCAGGAAATCGGTGTGCCGGCGGAACGGATTGTGCGCATCGGCGACAACAAAGGCGCCCGCTACGCCTCCGATAACTTCTGGCAGATGGGTGATACAGGACCCTGTGGCCCGTGCACCGAGATTTTCTTCGATCACGGCCCGGATGTGGCAGGTGGGCCTCCCGGCAGCCCGGAAGAAGATGGCGACCGCTACATCGAAATCTGGAACGTGGTTTTCATGCAGTACAACCGCACTGCCGATGGCGAGATGCTGAACCTGCCCAAGCCCTCGGTGGACACCGGCATGGGGCTTGAGCGGATTGCTGCGGTTCTGCAGGGTGTTCACAGTAACTACGAAATCGACCTGTTCCAGGACCTGTTGAAGGCGGCATCCGACATCCTGGGTGGTGCGGCCACCACAGAAGCGTCTCTGCGCGTGGTGGCGGACCATATCCGTTCTTGCGCCTTCCTGATTGCCGACGGCGTGATGCCGTCCAACGAAGGTCGCGGCTTTGTTCTGCGCCGAATCATTCGTCGCGCAGCTCGCCACGGCAACAAGCTCGGTGCTACCCAGCCGTTTTTCTACAAGCTTACCGGCGCTCTGGTTGAACTGATGGGCGAGGCTTATCCGCAGCTGGTGAGTAGTCGCAAGCAGATCGAAAAGGTGTTGCTGCAGGAGGAAGAGCAGTTCGCCAAGACCCTGGACAAAGGCCTGCGCCTGCTGGAGCAGGACATTGCGGAGCTGAAGGGTACCGAGATTCCCGGTGAAACCGTGTTTACCCTTTACGATACCTATGGGTTCCCGGTCGATCTGACCAACGATATTGCCCGCGAGCGTGGCCTGACTCTGGATTACGAAGGCTACGAAAAAGCCATGGAGGCCCAGCGCGACCGGGCTCGTGCCGCCAGCAAGTTTGGTATCGACTACAATGCCGCCGGCATCACGATTGAGGGCAAGACCGAGTTTACCGGTTATGACCACGTCGACGGCCATGAACGTATCCGCACGGTGCTGGTCAACGGTGAGGAGCGTAACGCGGAAGCGGGTGATGAGTGTGTGGTGGTATTGGAGCGCACGCCGTTCTATGCGGAGTCTGGTGGTCAGGTGGGTGATACCGGCCTGCTGACCTGGAGCGGTGGCCGCTTCCAGGTAACCGACACCCGCAAAGAAGGGGATAACCATCTGCATGTGGGCACCCTGATTGAAGGTGAGCTGTTCCCCGGGCTGGAAGTGGATGCGCGGATTGATCATGCCCGTCGTGAGCGCACCAAGCGCAACCACTCGGCTACGCACCTGCTGCATGCGGCCCTGCGCAATATCCTGGGTGAACACGTTACCCAGAAGGGCTCGCTGGTCGACCCGGACAAACTGCGATTCGACTTCTCCCATTTCGAAGCCGTGACGCCGGAGCAGCTGAGAGAGATCGAGCGTACGGTTAACGAACAGATCCTGGAGAACACGCCGGTAGATATCGACATTACCGATATGGATACCGCCAAGGAAAAAGGAGCGATGGCTCTGTTCGGCGAGAAGTACGGCGATGTAGTACGGGTGCTCACCATGGGTACCGACAAATACTCTGTTGAGCTGTGTGGTGGTACTCACGTTGCCCGTACCGGCGATATCGGGTTGTTCCGCATTACCTCCGAAAGCGGCATTTCCTCTGGCGTTCGTCGTATTGAGGCTGTAACCGGGTTGGGTGCGCTGGAATGGGTTGATGAAACCGAGCGTACACTGCGCGAGACCGCACGTCTGGTGAAGGGCACCCGTGATTCTGTCGTCGACAAGGTCAAGCAGGTTCTGGACCGCAATCGCCAGCTTGAGAAGGATGTCGATGCCCTGAAAGCAAAACTGGCGAGTTCCGCGGGTACTGATCTGGCTGGTTCCGCGGTCGAAGTGGCAGGCCTGAAAGTGGTGGCCTCCGAGATGGAAGGCGCTGACCGCAAGGCCTTGATGGAAACTGCGGATCAGCTCAAGAACAAGCTGGGCGAGGGCGTTGTGGTGCTGGCCACTGTCGAAGACGGAAAGGTGGTGCTGGTGGCCGGTGTTACCAAGTCCGCCACCAACCGCATCAAGGCTGGCGTTTTAATGAAGCATCTGGCCTCGCTGGTAGATGGCAAAGGCGGCGGTCGCCCCGACATGGCCCAGGGTGGTGGTAATGATCCATCCCGTCTGGCCGAAGCCCTGGCTGGTGTACCGGCCTGGGTTGAGCAAAATATCGGGTAAACAACTGTTTTCTGATACGGGCGGAGGTTTATAATCCCGCCCGTTTGTTTTTAATGGCGGGGCGCCTAGCCCCGTTGTGACACCCCGTTTCGGAGTTTGGGAAACATGGCTCTGCTGGTTCAGAAATTTGGTGGTACGTCCGTCGGGACAACCGAGCGGATTGAAGCGGTAGCTGACAAGGTCTGTCGGTTCCGCAAAGAAGGGCACGATGTCGTGGTTGTGGTCTCGGCCATGAGCGGTGAAACCAACCGTTTGATTGCACTCGCCAACGATATTATGGATGAGCCTACCCCCCGTGAGATGGACGTTCTGGTTTCCACCGGCGAGCAGGTAACCATTGCCCTGTTGTCCATGGCTCTCCAGAAGCGGGGCTGCGATGCCCGGTCCTACACCGGTTCCCAGGTCAGGATTCTCACGGACAGCAGCCATACCAAGGCGCGTATCAAGCAGATTGATGAGCAGCGCATGCGGGAAGATCTGGATGCCGGTCGGGTGGTTGTGGTAGCCGGCTTCCAGGGCATTGATGACAACGGCAATATCACCACGCTCGGCCGTGGCGGTTCTGACACCACGGCGGTTGCCCTGGCGGCGGCACTGAAAGCCGATGAATGCCAGATCTATACTGATGTAGATGGTGTTTACACAACTGACCCCAGGGTAGTGGACAGTGCCCGCCGGTTGGAGCGCATTACATTTGAAGAAATGCTCGAGATGGCTAGTCTGGGTTCTAAGGTACTCCAGATTCGCTCAGTTGAGTTTGCAGGTAAATACAACGTTCCATTAAGGGTGTTGTCCAGCTTTCAGGAAGGCGAGGGCACCCTGATTACTTTTGAGGATGAGAACGCCATGGAACAACCGGTTGTTTCCGGCATTGCTTTCAATCGTGACGAAGCCAAGCTGACTATCTCTGGTGTACCCGATACACCGGGCAGCGCACTGCGGATTCTCAAGCCCGTCAGTGATGCTAATATCGAAGTAGATATGATCGTTCAGAACGTGGGCGAGGATAACAAGACTGCCTTTACGTTTACGGTGCATCGCAACGATTTCAAACGGGCCCAGGAAGTGTTGCGCGGTGTTACCGCCGAGCTGGGTGCCGGTGAAGTGGGTGGAGATACCAAGATCGCGAAGGTCAGCATTGTGGGCGTGGGTATGCGCTCCCATGCGGGCGTTGCAACCAAGATGTTTGAAGCGCTGTCCAATGAGGGCATCAATATTCAGATGATCTCCACGTCAGAAATCAAGATTTCGGTGGTGATTGATGAGAAGTATCTCGAGCTTGCCGTTCGCGCACTGCACAGTGCGTTCGAGCTGGATAAAGCCGGGGTGGAGGAGAGTGCCTGAGGCGGGAAGTCTCAAATGCTCTCTGATCAAGGTCATTGAAGATAGCTATCAGGGTTCAGGTAAGTATAAGTATTTCTGCGTCTTTAGTGTCTGAAGTGATCTCATTATAAAAGCAATAAGTAAACAGTAGTGTTTGTCGGAACAGGTAGCTCTGGAATAGGGAGTAAGGGATATGTTGATTTTAACTCGCCGTGTTGGCGAAACCCTCATGATCGGCGACGAAATTACCGTCACCGTTCTGGGTGTAAAGGGGAATCAGGTACGCATCGGTGTGAACGCGCCAAAAGATGTGGCGGTTCACCGCGAAGAAATCTATCAGCGAATTCAATCTGAAAAAGGCTCCGAAGAGCCGGAATCGGGCAATCGTTGATCAGTTAAAAAGCCGTTCGAGGGTAACCCGGACGGCTTTTTTGATTGTGGGGAAAATCGGCCAGAAAAAAGTCGTGTCAACCCTATGAAAACAGAAAAATTATGGTAGTATACGCCCCGTTCTCAAGGAGAGGTGGGTGAGTGGCTGAAACCAGTTCCCTGCTAAGGAACCGTACGAGCAATCGTACCGAGGGTTCGAATCCCTCCCTCTCCGCCATTTTCTCCCCGGAGAGAAGTGAGAACAGTTGAGGTAGCACTCAACGTTGCGATGCGCGGCTGTAGCTCAGCTGGATAGAGTACCTGGCTACGAACCAGGCGGTCGGAGGTTCGAATCCTCCCAGCCGCGCCAACATCGCAAATCAGTTTCAAGCGGCTGTAGCTCAGCTGGATAGAGTACCTGGCTACGAACCAGGCGGTCGGAGGTTCGAATCCTCCCAGCCGCGCCATATTAAAATCAAAGCGCCTCAGTTTGTGTACCTCACAGGCTGAGGCGTTTTGCTATACAAAATAAAAAAACCCCGCCTTGTGCGGGGTTTTTTATTGTCTTTACCACATCAAATCGTCGGGGATTTCATACCCTGCATACGGGTCGTCTTCGCCTGCGTCATCCTGTTTTCGGTCATGCATTGAGATGATGGCGCTCTCGTCGCGCTCCATAATCTTCCGGGCCACCCTGTCCGGGACAATCTCATAGTTGTCACCCAGCGCCACAATGGCCAGACGGCCGCGAGAGAGTTGGTCCACCATCTGTTCGTTCACCAGAATCTTCTTGATCTTCTTGCCGTCGACAAACTGGTAGGAGGTTTCGCCGCGGCTCCGGTCCAGGCGATTGGTTTCAATCAGCTGCCGAATCTGTGCCTGAATCGCCTTTTTCTCAGCCTCTTTCTTGCGCTCAAGGTTGAGCTGCCGATCCCGCTCGGCCTTTTCCTGGCGAGCCTTGCGGGCGCGCTCTTCGGCTTCGTTTACGGTCGTGGCGCCTTTGGGCTGTTGCTTTCTCTGTTTTCGTTTTTCATTTCGTACTTCCCGGGCTTTCTTTTCGTCGGCCAGCCCGGCCTTTAATAACTGTTCCTGCAGTGAGGCCATCAGCGACTCCGTGAATTCATGATAAACTGGTGCGATCAAACGTTAAGTATACGCCGTCAGCATTCTCTCAATAACCCATCACAACCCACCCCACGGATTTTTCTATGTCATCTTTTAAAGCGCTTGGTCTTTCCGCGGCCATGCAGGCCAATCTTGATCAATTGGGTTACCAGCAACCCACGCCGGTTCAGGCAGAGGCAGTTCCGCTTGCGTTGGCGGGCAAGGACGTGATTGCCATGGCGCAAACCGGCAGCGGCAAGACAGCGGCGTTCGGGATACCGATTATCGAGACCATCGTTCCGCGACGCTTCCAGGTTCAGAGTCTTGTTCTTTGTCCCACCCGGGAACTGGCGGATCAGGTGGCCAAAGCGTTGCGAGAGCTGGCACGGGCCAAAGATAACGTGAAGGTGCTGACGTTGTGTGGTGGTGTGCCTATCGGCCCTCAGATCGGGTCGCTCAGCCATGGCGCTCATATCGTCGTGGGTACCCCTGGCCGGGTAGATGACCACTTGCGCAAAGGTACGCTTTCGCTGGATGGCTTGAAAGTGCTGGTGCTGGACGAGGCGGACCGTATGCTGGATATGGGGTTCGAGGAGGTGGTCACCAGCATTGTCTCCCAAGCCCCCGGTGGCAGGCAGACGCTGCTGTTCTCCGCCACCTGGCCGCCGGCCATCAGAAAGCTGAGCGAGCAATTCCAGAGCAAGCCGGAAGATGTGCGGGTGGAATCAAAAGCGGCCACCATCACCATTGAAGAATCCTTTTACGAAATTCAGCCGGATCAGCGGGCGGCGGCCGTGGCAGCGCTGCTTTCCCGTTTCCAGCCGGTGTCGTCTCTGGTGTTTTGTACCACCAAACGGGACTGTGATGAGCTGTCGGATGAACTGGGTCGTCTTGGCTTTTCGGCGTTGTCGCTACACGGCGATCTGGACCAGCGTGAACGGGACAGCGCTCTGGTTCGATTTGCCAACCAGAGTTGTACGGTACTGGTGGCTACCGATGTGGCGGCAAGAGGGCTCGATATCAAAGGGCTACCACTGGTCATCAATGCCGAGCCTGCGCGGGATCCCGAGGTGCACACCCATCGGGTGGGCCGTACCGGCCGGGCAGGCGAGCAGGGGCATGCGGTTACTCTTTGCACTCCGCGCCAGGGCCACAAGATTACGCGCCTGGAAGCGGAGCGGGGCGAGCCGGTGTTGTGGGGCGATACGGAGGCGTTGCTGGCGGAGGCGTTGCGCCCGGTTACGCCGGCCATGAAAACGCTGTGCCTGGCTGGCGGTCGCAAAGACAAGGTGCGCCCTGGCGACGTGATGGGAGCTCTTACCGGCGAGGCTGGTATTCCCGGCGCTGCCGTTGGCAAAATCGACCTGTTCGATTTTCAGTGCTTCGTGGCGGTTGAGTCCCGGTGGGCGTCCCAGGCGCTGGCGCGGCTGGAGAAAGGTAAGGTGAAAGGCCGGAAATTCCGGGTTAGATATGCATGATTAGAGCTGGGTGAGATTGTCTCAGCAGCTGTCATTTCAGGCCGGGACGCTCGGAAAGTCCCTATAGAAATGCGTGCTTCAGGTTGCTCCTGGTCATTGAAAACGGTAAATTACGCAGGATTTTGCCTCCCGAATTGTTCCGCCGGGCCATTAGACTTTAGTTTTAGTGGTGGCTTGTCGGGCGGTACGGGGAAATCAACAAACCAATACAGGTAGCTGTTCGATATGAATGAGCTGATGTCACAAGCCGTAGACTTGATGATTGCCGGCATGGGCTTCGTGTTCGTGTTCCTGATTATTCTGGTATTCGCGACCGGCCTGATGTCCAAAATCATCCTGCGGTTTGCGCCGCCAGAGCCGGCAACCCCGGCCAGAACGCCACGTGCCAAGCCGAAGGCGCCCACGTCGGTTGACCCTGACACCGCCGAGGCCATCAAGAAGGCGATTGCACAATACCGGTCACGCCACAAGAAGTGACCCCGGTACACGATTAGAACCTTTTAACAGAAGGCTGACACGATGACTGACACGAAAAAACCGCTGGGGATTACGGACGTAATTCTGCGTGACGCCCACCAATCCCTGCTCGCCACCCGCATGCGTCTGGACGACATGCTGCCAATCGCCGAGAAACTCGACAAAGTGGGTTTCTGGTCGCTGGAATCCTGGGGTGGGGCTACCTTTGATGCCTGTATCCGTTACCTGGGCGAAGACCCCTGGGAGCGCATCCGCGAACTTAAAAAAGCCATGCCCAATACTCGCCAGCAGATGCTTCTGCGCGGCCAGAACCTGTTGGGCTATCGTCACTATGCGGATGATGTGGTTGACCGTTTCTGTGAGCGTGCCGCCGAGAACGGCGTAGACGTGTTCCGTATTTTTGATGCCATGAACGATCCCCGCAACATGGATCGCGCGATCAAGGCCGTTCGCAAGACCGGCAAGCATGCCCAGGGTACGATTGCTTACACCACCAGCCCTGTGCACACCATCGATATGTGGGTAGATCTGGCGAAAGAAGTCGCCGACATGGGCGCAGATTCCATCGCGATCAAGGACATGGCCGGTATTCTCAAGCCGTATGTGGCCTATGATCTGGTCAGCCGCCTGAAGAAAGAGCTGGATATCCCTATCCACATGCAGTGCCACGCCACCACCGGCATGTCGACCGCTACCGCCATCAAGGCTGCGGAAGCCGGTATCGATAACGTGGATACTGCTATTTCCTCCATGAGCATGACCTATGGTCACTCGCCCACCGAGGCTGTTGTTGCCATCCTGGAAGGTACCGATCGTGACACCGGTCTTGATCTGAACCTCCTGGAAGAAATTGCCGCCTATTTCCGCCAGGTGCGCAAGAAGTATGCGAAGTTTGAGGGCAGCCTGCGCGGCACTGATTCCCGCATCCTGATTGCTCAGGTACCGGGCGGCATGCTGACTAACATGGAAAACCAGCTGCGTGAGCAGAACGCAAGCGACAAGTTTGACCAGGTGCTGGAAGAAATTCCCAAGGTTCGTGAAGACCTGGGCTTCATTCCGCTGGTGACCCCGACCTCGCAGATTGTCGGCACCCAGGCGGTACTGAATGTTCTGACCGGCGAGCGTTACAAGTCCATCTCCAAGGAAACCTCCGCCATTCTGAAGGGTGAGTACGGCGCAGCGCCAGCCCCTATGAATAAAGAGCTTCAGGAGCGTGTGCTGGATGGCAAGGAAGTCATGACCTGTCGTCCTGCAGATGTGCTTGAGCCAGAAATGGACAAGCTGACCGACGAACTGAAGAAGCTGGCGGACGAGAAGGGCATCAAGCTGGCCGACAATCTTGAAGACGACGTGCTGACCTACGCGCTGTTCCCACAGATCGGCCTGAAGTTCCTGGAGAACCGCAACAACCCGGATGCGTTCGAGCCGGTACCGACCGCAGAAGACGCCGCACCGGCCAAGAAAGCCGCAGGCCCGGAGACTTACACCGTTGAAGTTAACGGCAAGAAGTTTGTGGTGGCGGTTTCCGAAGGTGGCGAGATTACCCAGATCCAGGGTGACGGTGGCGCCGCGTCTGCTCCGGCCGCTTCCTCCGCACCCGCTCCGGCGGCAGGCGAAGGCGAGCCTCTGGTGGCACCGCTGGGTGGTAACATCTTCAAGGTTCTGGTTTCTCCGGGTGACACCGTTGAGGAAGGTGACGTGCTGATTATCCTCGAAGCCATGAAGATGGAAACCGAGGTTCGCGCACCGAAAGCCGGTACTATCGGCGAAGTCTTCATCAAGGTCGGTGATGCCGTCTCCCCTGATGATGAAATGCTGACAATCGCATAAGGGCCAGCATTCCATGGATAAATTAATGACACTGTGGACAGGCAGTGGCCTGTTCAACATCGAGCTGGGCCAGGTGATCATGATCGCTATTGGCCTGTTGCTTCTCTATCTTGCGATCAACAAGAAGTTTGAGCCGTTGCTGCTGGTGCCCATCGGGTTTGGTGGCATTCTGGCGAATATTCCGGAGGCAGGGCTTGCCCTGACTGCGGCTGAAAACGCTATTCACTTTGCTTTGCAGGGTGGCAACTCCAAGGTTCTGGCTGCACTGGCGGCGCCGCTGGATGTGGCCTATCAGGTCGGACAGGCGATTACGCCTGAGCTGAAAGAAGCCTTCAAAGTAGCGGTGAAAGAAGCCAGTTATTCCGAAATGGCGATGGCCAACTCCATTGCGCAGGATTACGGCTACGGCAATGGCATGCTGTATAACTTCTACTCTGTGATTATCGGCAGTACCGTTGGTCCTCTGCTGATTTTCATGGGTGTAGGGGCGATGACCGATTTCGGCCCTTTGCTTGCTAACCCCAAAACCCTGCTTCTGGGTGCGGCTGCGCAGTTCGGTATTTTCGGTACCGTTATTGGCGCGGCGTTGCTGGACTGGACGGGAATACTGGAGTTCAATATCCTCGAGGCCGCTGCAATCGGCATCATTGGTGGCGCCGACGGCCCCACCTCCATCTACGTATCCAGCGTACTGGCCCCGCATCTTCTGGGTGCGATTGCCGTCTCTGCTTATGCGTACATGGCGCTGGTGCCGATGATCCAGCCGCCGATCATGAAGGCGCTGACCAGCGAGAAAGAGCGTGCCATCAAGATGTCGCAGCTGCGCCCGGTGAGCAAGAAAGAGAAGATTGTCTTCCCTCTGGTTGTTCTGATTGCCGTGGTTCTGTTCCTGCCCGATGCGGCTCCGCTGCTGGGTATGTTCTGCTTCGGTAACCTGATGCGTGAGTGTGGCGTGGTAGAGCGTCTGAGCGATACCGCACAGAACGCGCTGATCAACATCGTAACCATCTTCCTGGGTCTGTCTGTTGGCTCCAAGCTGATGGCCGACAAGTTCCTGGATGGCCAGACGCTGGGTATCCTGGGCCTGGGTATTGTGGCTTTCGGTGTAGGCACGGCTTCCGGTGTACTGATGGCGAAACTGATGAACAAGTTCACCAAGGAAGCGATCAACCCGTTGATTGGCTCCGCAGGTGTATCCGCGGTGCCGATGGCGGCGCGGGTCTCCAACAAGGTGGGCCTGGAAGCCAACCCGCAGAACTTCCTGCTGATGCACGCAATGGGTCCGAACGTGGCCGGTGTTATTGGCTCTGCGGTTGCAGCGGGGGTAATGATCAAGCTGCTCGGCTGATCCTTACCGACACTGCCCTGAAAACCCCGCCTTTGGCGGGGTTTTTGCGTTTGTGGTCAGTGGAAATCCCGGGAGCTGACCGGTAGCGAGTTGATCAGATGGCTCAAGTCAGACAGCTTGCCGGCCATGACATGAACGATATCCCCCTCTTTCTCGATGACTCCTTTGACGTGTAACAACCGGGCGGTGAGCAACGGTTTGCGCTGGCGGCGGGCGGTGTCTAGCCAGACGACGACGTTGACGATGCCGGTTTCGTCT
The DNA here is from genome assembly GCF_042763285.1 of Marinobacter sp. LM1. Lineage (NCBI taxonomy): Bacteria > Pseudomonadati > Pseudomonadota > Gammaproteobacteria > Pseudomonadales > Marinobacteraceae > Marinobacter > Marinobacter sp. LM1. Next base: position 2,640,050 of record NZ_CP114373.1, on the reverse strand, counting down.
TCAAGGGTGACGAAGGTGACGCCGGAAGCGGTGCCGGGCCGTTGGCGACCGGTGACCAGGCCGGCTACTTGTACGGGGATGCCGGGACGGGTGGCTTTGAGTTGGTCGGCGGTGAGGCAATGGCGCAGGTGGCCTTGTTCGCGGAGCAGGGCAAGGGGATGCCTTTGTAGTGTTAAACCCTGGCTGCTGTAGTCGGCCAGTACGTTTTGCCCTTCGGTGGGCTCCGGGAGCAGGTGGCAGGGTTCCGGTGTGTATTTGGTCATGGCTTCGTTAGCGAAGAGTTCGGCGGGCTCTTCGTGTTCGAGCAGTTGCCAGTAAGCCTGGTGGCGGTTGCGGGTGAAGCCGGGCATGGCGTTGGCGCCGGCGAGAAGTTCCATGTCGCTCTGGTTGAGGCCAGCTCGGGTGCGCAGTTCGGCGGCGCTTTGGTAACCGTTTGCCGGGCGGTTCTGGTGGACGCGCTCGGCGCCACTGCGAGACAGGCCTTGAATGATTCTAAGGCCAAGGCGCAGGTGCTGCTCCTGACCTTGCAGGGTGTGCTGCCACTGGCTGTGGTTGACGTCTGGTGGCAGCACGGAAACGTTGTGGCGCCGGGCATCCTGAACCAGTTGGCTGGGCGAGTAAAAGCCCATTGGCTGGCTGTTGAGCAGAGCGCAATAGAACGCTGCCGGGTGGTGGCGTTTGATCCAGGCGGAGACGTACACCAGCAAGGCAAAGCTGGCGGCATGGGATTCCGGAAATCCATAGCCACCAAAGCCGCAGATCTGTTTGTACAGGCGCTCGGCGAAGTCGGCATCGTGGCCCCGCTCCAGCATGCCCTGAATCAGTTTGTCGCGGAAAGGTGTCAGATCGCCATGGGATTTCCAGGCCGCCATGGCGCGGCGAAGTTTATCGGCCTCGCCCGCACTGAAACCGGCGGCAACCATGGCCAGTTTGATGACCTGTTCCTGGAAGATCGGCACCCCGAGGGTGCGCTCCAGCACCTGGCGTACGGCATCGTTGGGGTATTCCACCGCTTCCATGCCGTGTTTTCGGCGCAGGTAGGGGTGCACCATGTCGCCTTGTATGGGGCCCGGGCGAACGATGGCGACTTCGATCACAAGGTCGTACCAGGTTTCCGGTTTCAGCCGCGGGAGCATGTTGATCTGGGCGCGGGACTCCACCTGAAAGACACCGATACTGTCGCCTTTTTGCAGCATGGCGTAGGTGTCAGGGTCTTCCTGAGGGACATCCTGAATGGTAAACGGCGTGTCTTTCTCTTCACTGATCAGCGCCAGTGCTTTGCGAATGGCGGTGAGCATGCCCAGGGCCAGGACATCCACCTTCATCAGCCCCAGACTTTCCAGGTCGTCTTTGTCCCACTGGATAACCGTGCGCCCTTCCATGGCGGCATTCTCGACAGGCACCAGTTCTGAAAGCGGGCCGGCGCTGATCACGAAACCGCCCACGTGCTGGGACAGGTGGCGTGGAAAGCCCAGCAAGGTGTTCACCAGCGTGAAGAACTGATCCGCGACTTTGGGGCTGCGGGTCAGGCCCTTGTCCAGAATCTGCTGGCGCCAGCCGGTGGTCTTGTCACGCCAGTCGATGCCATCCAGCAGCTTCTCCACCAGTGTGGCATCAAAGCCCAGCGCCTTGCCCACATCCCGGATGGCGCTGCGGGGGCGATAACGAATCACGGTGGCGGCCAGGGCGGCCCGCTCACGGCCGTAGCGCTGGTAAATGTACTGAATAACCTCTTCACGCCGTTCGTGCTCGAAATCCACATCGATGTCGGGGGGCTCATCCCGGTCTTTGGAGATGAACCGTTCAAACAGCAGTTCCACATTGGCCGGGTTCACCTCGGTGATGCCCAGGCAGTAACAGACTGCGGAATTGGCTGCGGATCCCCGGCCCTGGCAAAGAATGCCCTGACGCCGGGCAAAGTCGACGATGTCGTGGATGGTGAGAAAATAGTGTTCGTAGCGCAGTTCGGCAATCAGCTCCAGCTCTTTGCGAATCAGTGCCTGCACCTTCATGGGTGTGCCCGATGGGTAACGCCGCCGTTCACCCTCCCGGGTGAGTCGCGCCAGAAACGATGTGGGTGTTTCGTGTTCCGGCACTAAATCGGGAGGGTATTCATAACGCAGGCTGCCAGGCTCAAAGCTGCAGGCTTCGGCGATTGCCACGGTCTCCCGAACCCAGGGCTCGGGGAATAGTCGCCGGATAACCGGTATCGGGCGCAAATAACGCTCGGCATTCTGAAACAGGCAGTGTCCGGCCTGTTCCAGCGTGGTGTGGTGGCGCAGAGCTGTCAGCACGTCCTGTAATGGCTGGCGTTCGCGGCGATGCATATGCACCTGGCCGGTTGCCACCACTGCGCAGCGCATTTGCTCAGCTAACCACCGTACGCGGACCAGTTGCTGTTCCTCGCCGGCTTCCAGTGTACGGGTCGCTGCAAGGCGTAGCCTGTGCTCGAAAATCCGTTGCAGCCATTCGCCGGTGATCAATGCCTGGTGCGCGTTGGTTTGTGATACCAGCGGTGGCAGCCACAGGCAGAGGCAGTGGTCCAGCGAATGGGTTTCGATGTCCCGGGTAAATAACCGGTATTGCCCTTTCTCAGCGCGTCGCCGCCCGGTGGTGATCAATTGGCAAAGCTGACCGTAGCCCTCGCGGGTTCGAGCCAGCAGTATGAACCGGGGTGGGGCAGTGGCGCCCTCGGGAGTATCGCTCAGTTCGAACCAGCTCCCGGTAATCAGCTTTACCGGGCTGTCTTTAAGGGCTGCCCAGGCTCTGGGGATGCCTGCCACCGAACAGGCATCGGTGATGGCAATTGCCCGATAGCCAAGCTCCGCGGCTTGCTCAGCCAGTTCATGGGGATGGGAGGCGCCGGTCAGGAAGGTGAAGTTGCTGAAGCAGAACAGCTCGGCGTAATCAGAATCCATCAGCCAAACCACCCGTGTATGTACCAGCCATCGCGAATATCCCGGAACACCCACGCCAACTGACCGCTGGACAACTGGGCAATATAGTAGTCACGGTGCACCCGCTGGCCGTCCCACCAGCCAGCACTGATGCGTTCCGGCCCCGAGAACCATCTGGCCGGAGGTTCTGCCAGTGGGTGCGGCGTGGATAACAGCCATAAAGGGCGCGCAGGCAGGCCAGAGACCTCTGGTGTTTCGCTGTGCCTGCTGGCCGGTTTTATGGCGGAGGCTGTCCAGGCAAACTCCGGGCGGTGGTCTGCCCGCGGTGCAAGCTGTTGCAATGCCTCAGTACCAAGGCGGGCCTGTAAACGACTGGCCAGCGTATGCCAGGCTTCATTCAGGTCCTGACCATCGCCCAGGAGGTCCTGGCCAACCGGGGCTTCCCGGCCCAGAAACCGCTTTACCGACAGGGACAGACTGATCACCGGTGCCCGCAGCGGGTGCTGATCCAGTTTCAGGCGCAGCAGTTTCAGAAAGCTCTCTGCCCGATGCTCCGGGCCAGTCGTTCGCAACGTTAACCGGGTGGCTTCTTCGTGCCGGTGTTGGAGTAAAAGATGCAGGGTGTCGGTGTCCTGTTGGCGCCAGCACAGGTCTTCTTCCAGCTCGGTCAGAATCCGCTGCAGCGCGAACAAAAGCCCCTGGGCATGCTCCACTTCCTGAATAAAATCGGCCCGCTGGCGGAATCGGTGCGGGGGGTGCCAGGGCGATTTGGGGTCTGGCCTGGTGCCCTGGGCTTTTTGTATACGTGCCAGCAGCTCCGGGGATAGCCTCCGTGCCAGTTCCCGGGCTGGCAGATTGAAGACTTCAGCCAGCGTATTCAGTCCCAGGCGATGCAGGCGGGTACAGGATTTTTCATCAAAACCCGCAGCCACCAGAGGCAGTTTGCCCAGGGCCGTCAGAATGTGGCCTTTGTCTGCGGTGCACTCGCCTTTGCCTGCTTGCGCAAGGAGCTGAGCCGCCAGTGGCGTATGCCCAAGAGCCAGCCAGGCAGTGAGTTGCCGCTCTGCCAGAGCCTGCTCGACCGTTTGCCAAACGGCGGGAAGCCCGCCATATAGCCGCTGGAGGCTGCTGACTTCAGCCCACAGACCGTGCGGCGGCGACAGGGTAATGTGGGCCGCGTAACGGTATAGCCAGCGGGCCTGCTCTTCCAGCAGATTGGCTTCCTGTTGAGAATCGAGATGCAGAATCACCAGGTCTGGTGCCAGGCCCAGTGCGGTCTTGAGGCGCATGCCCGGCCGAATACCCAGGTGATCGGCTTCTGGGCAAACCTGCAGAATAGCCTGCCCGGCAAGATCGACCACCGCAAGTGCGCCCTGAGTTTGCTGGCTGCGGCGAACATGATCCAGCAGCAGGTGAGGGAAGTGCAGATACAGCCACAACATGAATCAGGTGGCTCCATCCTGTGACCATGGTCCCTGAATAACACCAGTGGGGTCGCTGGCCTGAATGCCCGCGCGATGCCCAAGGGCAAGAGTGCAGCGCTGTCCTGGCCAGCTACCACGGCGTTTCAGAATGTTGATCTTGAGATCCTGGTGTTCTCCGGGAATCAGCTCCAGCCGAAGTGCGGCCGGTGAATGCTGCTCTGCCTGCCGACGTTCCCGAAACAGAATGCAGACATTGTTACCCGCTTCGGAAGCCAGTTGCAGCCGGCGGATATCCCGGGTGGCCAACTTCCCCGGCCAGGCCATCACCAGGCCTGTGACAGGGGAGCGCAGGCAGTTTTCCAGTGTCCACAGAAAGTCAGCGGAATCGTGAGTTTGAACCAGCACCAGTTGATCGGTATTTACGCCAGCCCTGGCCAGCGCCGGGGCATAAGGTGTGTGGGGCGGGTTCAGCCAGAAAATGGTTTTTCCCTGCCTGGCGACCTTCTGCATAAGCGGAAGTACCAGGTGCAGCTCGCCAATGCCACAGCTGTCCAGCAGGCATTCACTCAAGGCACCCTTGGGCCAGCCGAGCCCACCAAGTTGGTTATCCAGAACCTGATACCCCGTGTGCTCCGCCGGAGAGGCGTGTTTCTGGGGCTTATGACCCTGCCAGATACGGGCGTCCTGAAGCAGGTGGTTGAGTGATTTGCTCATGCTTATTTCTCGAGTACTGTTTATATATACAGTATTCGGAAAGAGGGTCGATTTCAACTGCCGGGTTGATAAACGACGGGCGGGCACCCACGATGTGGTTGAAGCCACAAATATAGTGGAGGACGCTATGTCGAATCTTGGCCAGCAAGGCTGCAGCGCCTGCAGTGCCGATGCACCCCAGGTCACGGATGCTGAAAAGCAGACCCTGTTGAAAGACGTGCCTGAATGGCAGTTGATCGTTCAGGATGGGGAAGAGCAGTTACAGCGGGTGTTTACCTTCAAAAACTTTGTCCAGGCCCAGGCCTTTACCAACAAAGTGGCGGACCTGGCGGAAGAAGAAGGCCACCACCCCGCGATACTGTTGGAATGGGGGAAAGCCACCGTACGCTGGTGGACCCATAAAATCGGAGGCCTGCACAAAAACGATTTCATCATGGCCGCCAGAACCGACGAACTTTACCCATAATCGCTTCAAACAGACCGGAAACAGGAAGTGCCATGGACGAACAATCAATGGACAACCCGCTTACCCTGAAACTTGGCCACGAAGAGCTGATCATCCGGCGCCGCTACGAGATGATCAGCATCATCAATGATTTCTTCATCGCCATCTGGTTTCTGGTGGGGAGCATACTCTTCCTGTTTCCGAAGCATGAGACCGCCGCAATCTGGCTGTTTATTATCGGCAGCTTCCAGTTCCTGGTAAGGCCCACCATCCGCCTGATCAGCCACATTCATATCCGCCGAATACCACAGAGTAACTGGGAATCCTAAACGGCCTGGTCAATTTCCCTTCGCGAACGATCAACTGCTGCATGCCGAAATCGACGTCTTTGACACGTAATCGAAGAGCTTCGTTAATCCTCAGGCCGGCACCGTAGATCAGCATGGCCACCAGTTTGAATTCGCCCTTCAGATTGTCAATTACCCGCCTGGCCTCGTCCGGGCTGAACACAACCGGAAGCCTCGAAACTCCCGACAAAGCACTTGATCCAGAACACATAGGTTTTCTCGGTTTGGTAAGCGAGACCGCGAAGTCGGATAAAATTTCTGAGCCGATCCAGAAAGCGTGTGGATTGCGGAGAAATCGGGCAGCGGATGTCCATATCCTGGCTCCTTAATGATTATGTATAAATATACAGTATTTAATTTTCCGGAATTGTCAATCAAGTATCCAGAAGCGGAGTTATACGAACGCGTTCGCAAAACTCCGGGAAACCAGGGCGAAATGTTGCTAACCTTCTGATAAGTTTGAAAAGGAGTATCGGGGCGTGCGGAGTTATACGCCCCTAATCTGGAGCAGGGGTGGCTCGAACACGGGCGTATAACTCCGGCGGTAGCCGTGGTGGATTCAGGTAATTTTCTGATTTTATTGGTGAAGCTGGGGTTTCTGAGAGTCGCGTTTTTTGGAGTTATACGAATGCGTGTTATACGAACGCGTTCGTATAATTAGCTGTTGAACTAAACCGCTCCGCGGTAGCGGTGATACTGAGAATCTCCCCGGAATGGAGGTGATTGGAGGATACTTTTGAATGGCCCAAGTGGGCTTTTCAAAGAGGAGATGCCGCCATGACCCCCTTACGTCAGGCTATGATCCAGACCATGCGTCAGCATGGTTTTTCCCCGCAGACCCAAAAAAGTTATCTCTATGTAGTCGCGGATCTGGCTCGATATTATCGTCGATCCCCGGACCAGTTGGAGGTCGGGGATCTGCAGACCTACTTTAATTACCTCGTCCAGGAACGTTCCCTGGCGCCGGCCAGTTGTCGGCTTTACCTGCATGGCATTCGGTTTTTGTATCTGCAGGTGCTGCATTGGGCAGACTTCGACGTGAACCTGGTGCTGCCCAAGCGACCACAGCGCATTCCTGAGTTACTGACTCGTCAGGACGTTGCAAGGATAGTGGGAGCCACCAAGAACCCCAAGCATCGGGCCTTGCTGTTGATCACGTATGGCTGCGGCTTGCGAGTGAGTGAAGCCGTGGCATTGCAAGTGAAGAACATCGACGGGGAGCGCCACCTGCTTCACATCCATCAGGGCAAGGGCGGTAAGGATCGCATGGTGCCCCTGACTGACGTGCTACTCGATGTATTACGAGCGTATTGGTGCCTTGGCCGCCCCGTACTCTGGCTGTTTCCGAGTGAAGTACTGGTTGGTCAGCACCTGACCGCCACCACGGCCCAGAAGGTTTATCGTCACTCCAAGCGACTCAGCGGCGTGCAAAGACGCGGAGGGATACACGCACTGCGCCACGCCTATGCGACCCATCAGCTGGAACATGGTGTACCGCTCAACGAGTTACAGAAATATCTTGGGCACAGTGATCTGCGCACCACGGAGCGCTACCTGCACTGGTTGCCGGGAATATCCTCACAAAACCGTTCGCCTGCGGACTTGATCGCGGATCTGGGAGGTGCGTGATGGCCGGTTCAGTTACGGTCCAGTCGGCACTGACCCAGTTCCTCTCGACCGACTCATTGGACCGCCACCGTCGCAAGGTGTGCAGCCGACTGATGGATTGCCGCACAGCCCGGATGGGCGGTATGGAAATGCGTTGTGATCACTGCAAAGCACGAACCGTGCATTACTACGGTTGCCGGGACCGGCATTGTCCGCAATGCCAGAGTCGGGCTAGCCAACAGTGGTGTGAGCGCCAGCGTCGATCGCTACTGCCGGTACCCTACTTCCACCTGGTGTTCACCGTGCCCCACGCCCTGAATGGCTGGGTTCAGGTGCACCCGGAAGTGGTTTACCGTCGCCTGTTTGAGTCAGTTTGGAATACGCTCAGTCAGTTTGGCCATAAAACCAAACACTTGCAGGGTGAGTTGGGCATGACAGCCGTGCTCCATACCTGGGGGCAGAATCTGAGTCGCCACGTTCACGTGCATTGCCTGATTCCGGGCGGGGTGCTCACAGAGGCCGGAGAATGGCATGAGGCTAAACATCAATATCTGTTCCCCGTCAGGGCCTTGTCCCGCCGCTTTCGCGGCCGCATGGTATCGTCCCTCAGACGATCGGTCAGAACCGGCGAATTGCACAGACTCACGGAGCCTCAAGCCATCGACGACGTACTCAAAAAAGTGATGCAGCAGGATTGGGTGGTTTACGCCCGCCCTTGTCTGAATCAGGCGGAGACGGTGGTGGATTACCTGGCTCGCTACACCCACCGCATTGCTATCAGTAACGGTCGTTTGTTGTCGCAGGACGGCGGCAGAATCATGATCCGCTATGTGGACTACCGGGAAGGAGGGCGCCAGAAGAGCCTGCAACTGGAAGGGGCGGAATTTGTTCGACGGTTCCTCATGCATATCCTGCCCAAGGGCTTTATGCGGATTCGTCACTTTGGTTATCTGAGTAACCGAACCCGACGTCGCAAGCTGACGGCCATTCGTCAGGCCCTTCAAAAGCCACCCGAGGTCGATGTTGAAGTCAAGAATGGCTCGGAGTCCCAACGCAGCTGGCCGTGCCCTCGATGCGAGGACGGTGTGGTTCATATGGTTCGGCAGATTCCCCGGTTTAAAACCGTGGGTAGAGTGACGGGTTAGCCGCTTTCCCTGGCGGCTTCCCGTGGGCGCTACAGTTCCTGAGGAGCTGGGTTGTGACTCGGGCTGAGGCTGGCAATGAAAGAAACAGAGGGGTAGGCTGATCCAAATCACCCAGGGATGAGGCATTTTATGGGGACCATCAGGACGATACGCACTTCCGCAGAGTACCTTTGCGGGCCTGAACCGCCATCCCGGTATCCGTTCAAAATTTACTTTACCCTTATACATTGTGTGCTGGCATTAGTGGCAGCGGCTTAGTCCAACCCACATTTAAAGGCCATGCTGCGCACGACCATTAAATGCTTCAGTGTTAGCTCAGGGGAGTAGTGTGTGGAAATCTTTATCGATGAGTCGGGCAGTTTCGTTTGCTCGAAGAATCCAGATTCTTGGTGCGTAGTTGCTGCGTATGTAATATCTGGAAATCAGAAAAATGCCATGCAAAAATTGCTCACTCAATTGAAAATTAAGAGCGGTAAGAAATACAACGACGAAATAAAACTAAAAAATGTCAAAGAAAAAGATCTAAAGTGGTTCATTTCAGAGTTAAGCAAGCTAGACGGAAGCTTGTACTTTGTGGCTGTTAACGCTTCTGAATTATCTGAAGAGATAGTTGGCCTCCATAAGGAAGAGCAAGCTGATAAGATTGTTGAGCACAAGGATAAGATGCAGCACCAGGAAATGCGGACTGCTTTAGAAGAGCTTTCGGAAGACATTAAGGGTCTTTCGTCACAGTTGTATTTGCAGCTTATATGTCAAACGGTCCTGATTAACGATATTTTAAAGAGGGCTATTTTGTATTACGTTCAATTTAAGCCGTCAATGTTAAGTAAGTTTAGGTGGCGAATTGACCAAAAAAACACCACAAAAATAATATATGAAGAGTCTTTTGAAAAAGTTTGCCCGCCAATCCTTCAATCTATGTCTATATCAGACCCCCATATAGCAATAAAAGGGGCAAACTATAATTTCATGGAAAAGTACATATATAAGGATGGTGAGGAGCCCGGATACCTTAAAGAGACTTACGGTATTGATGTTCAGGAGGAAGGCTCCCTGAAAGCCGGAAAAATATTACGGGATGATCTGCATTTTGAAGATTCAAAAGGTTGTCCTGGGGTTCAAGTAGCTGATTTATTGGCATCTAGTTGTCGACGAGCATTGCGGAATGGTTTTGATGATAACACTGGGATATCGCGCCTCATTGGCTCTCTCATGGTCTCAAACAGAAAGGGCCAAGAATCAATGAATCTGATTTCCCTGGTAGATGGGCATGTGTCTAATAAAGCTACCGGACTTGCGATTCAGTCAATGACCAAAAGTGCAAAGCCACTAATTCTAAGCTAACAATCGTCTGCACGGCGACCGATTTTCCGCCGCTTCGCGGCTTCAAACCGGCGCGTGAGCCGGGCGTTATATGCCAAAGCCTGAAAAATTGAGCACCCAGAAAGTGATCAAAGAACCTTTCCCGTAGGGCAAAATATGACCCATTTCCGATCCAAGATACTCAAATAAGATCAACACGAAATACATATTTAGCTAGTATCTAAAAGCCCCTAGAGAGCACCATCGGCCTTTGCTAACAGGTGCCAAAAGTGAAGGAATTTAATCTAAAATCTAAGGAAGTATTATGATTGAGTCTGAGTATCTACGATTTTTGCGAACTCTGGATTCAGACGAAGTTCTTCCGGGAGTGCGCAAGCTAGCGAACCTTGTCCTGGCAAACCTTGATGAGCTTGCTTCTCTCGGAACCTATCAAGGCCAGCGGGTTAAGAAAATGGTTGCCTTGGCCCAGGGTAACTGGGATGCCTTAAGCATAGATATTCAGTCTTTACCCGAGATGACCGCCGAGAAAACTTCCCCTATTACTCAGATAAAAAGTATGGCAGTGGGGCCGTTTCGTGGTTTCTCCAGGCAAGAGATTTTTGATTTAGAAAGCCGTTTAGTCCTCATATACGGACCGAACGGCACTGGCAAATCTAGCTTCTGCGAAGCTCTTGAATACAGCCTTCTGGGTAACGTAGCTGAAGCGGAAAGCAAGCGTTTTCGAGATCAGGGTGATTACCTGAAAAACGCACATGTTAATCGTTTTGCGACGCCAGTTGTTATAGGCTTAAACGAGCAAGGCGATGAGGTTGAAGTTGAAGCAAATGAGGAACTATTTAGATTTTGTTTCGTTGAAAAAAATCGTATCGATAACTTTTCTAGAATTGCCGCTCAGTCGCCCGCCAAGCAAACTGAGCTTATATCAACGTTATTTGGCTTAGACTCTTTCAACGAGTTTGTACGTAATTTTACTTCTGAGTTTGACCAAAGATATATTGATCTTACTGGTGTTAAAGCAGCTCAGTTAGCGCAAAAAAGGCAGGCACTTTCTGGTTATCAGCAGCAGATAGAGACTAGCAATGCAGAGTTACAAAGGCTAAATGTTGAGGAGCAAACACTAGCCAACCAGTACCGTGACGGAGCAACCTTTAGCCAATTGGTCTTTGAGCTAAACGGTGATGATGAAAATGCAGGAGCAATCCAGCGACTAGAAACCGATTTGCGACAGCCCCAAGCAAGTAAAACCAACTTAACAATTAGCGCATTGCAGACACTTGGTAGCTCCATTAGCAGCGGCCTCAGCGAGCTGAAGTTGAAGCAAAAAGACCTGGAAAATGCAAGTCAGGAGGTATCATTCAAGAATCTATACGACGCAGTTGTTCAGCTACAATCGAGTAGTCCAGAGCATTGTCCAGCGTGTAAAACGCCGCTCACCCAAGTATCCGTAAACCCTTACGGTAACGCTAATGAAGAACTTCAAAAGCTGCAATACTTGGCAGAGCTTCAGAAAACGGCACAACAGCTTCAACAAAATGTTAGTAGATGGTTGCTGGACCTCTCGCAAATATTGAATATTTGTTTGACGTTTCTGCCACAAAACAATGCTATCCGAGATTTTCATATTTCACCTGGCTCACAAATCGATATCGGGTGGTGGTACTCCTTGCAGCAACAGTTAGCGGATGGTTTTACGCCATGGCAGCACCTGGAAGCTCAGGTAAAGTATCTCGAGGAAGCCGACAAAAAGACTGATCAGGACGCTCAAATACGTTCAACCAAGCAAGCTGAGCTAAATCGTTTGCGCTGGTTTAAAGAGCAAATCACTGTCTTAGAAACACGCAGACAAACAGCTAAACAAGCAATTATTGCTGCGCAACAGGCAATCACTAGTTTTGATGCGGAGAATGCTCAACTTATAGCTGATGTGAATGCTGAGCATGCCAAAGTGCAAAGAAATCAAGAGATTGCAGCTTCTTATAAGAGCTTTGTTGAAAGATTGAATGCATATAAGAATCGATTGCCGAGCCAGTTGGTTGCTGACCTCGGCGACCTAGTTGTGAGACTTTACAATGCTTTTAATCGTTACGATTCAGAAGCAGCTAAATTAGCTTCTGTTCAACTTCCGTTATCTCAAAATCAACGATTGGGCATTACATTTTTGAAAGACCCTTCTGCCTTATTTGATGCTCTGCATATTCTGAGTGAGGGTCATATCCGTTGCCTCGGTCTAGCAATCTTGCTTGCTAAGAACGTAAAAGAGCGTTGTCCGGTGCTTATTTTTGATGATCCAGTGAACGCAATTGATGATGAGCATCGTCGTGCGATCAGGGAAACGCTATTTGTTGATGATTTTTTCAAGGGTTGTCAGATCATTTTGGCAGTGCATGGTGAGGAGTTCTTTAATAACACACATCAACTGCTAGGTAAGAGTCAGTCACTTGCGTCTCAGTCATATATTTTCCTATCAAGCGCTGGTGAAGACCATATTCAAGTTGACTCATTAAGGCGACCCAAAAATTATGTATTAGCTGCACGCGAACTATATGCACAAGGGGAGTATCGCGACGCGTTGATGTCGGCAAGAAGAGCGCTAGAGAACCTATGTGAAAAAACTTGGTTTCATTACGGAAAGCATAGTGATAAGAAGGACAGCCTAATTAGTGTCTCTCGTCGTTCTCCTTCGGCACCATGGGATCTAAGGGCATTAGCTGAAAATCTAAGATCTAAGCTGAATCGTTCCCAGTCAAGTATACCTAATAAAGAGCTGATAGTGTCTGCACTCACTGCTGTGCTAGGTCAAGATGGAAGAAACGCATATTGGTCGTACTTAAACAAAGGTACACATGACGAGACTGACTTGCCTGAGTTCGATCAGCATACTGTCAACGAGGTGATTTCTGCTTTAGAAAGCTTGGACGCTGCCCTAAGTGAGACGAACTAAATTGGCGGTTCCGGCATATAACAAGTTGCTGCACGCGGATAAATTACTCGCTGCACTCGCAATTTACCGGTGAGCAAAGCGTTATACGCAAATAGATCCGAGACGAAGTGCATAAAGATCGAAAGGCAATTGCAGCATTCATCCTGGCCAGTTCAGCTGGTCTGGCTCTGTTTGGTTTGTTTAGCGAACAGGCCGAGATGTTTTATCTTGCCGGCTTTGCGGGGCTTATTTTGTTTTCGGGCATTTGGCCGTGGGCAAGCAGCCAGGGCGGGAAACAAAATCTGGATTCTGGAAGCTCGGTTGTAGATCTTCCGACAGGGGATTGCCGGTCACGCATTAATAGAGGTCCATCCGGTTTGTCCAACGATGGCACAGGTATCGAGATTGAGTAACGTATAACCAGTGCGTCAAATACGTTCCGGGCCTGACGGCCCTCCACCGGACAGCTTTTTCTCCGCTTCGCTGCGCAAAAGCCGCCGTTTACGCAGGCTACATGGACTCCCCCTGCGGTCAAGCAACGCCATTTAAATCCGAAGCGGTTTGAGACTGCAGCTCTACATTCGGCCTCTGTGTGGGCGTTACTGCCCGGGCCAGGATGATGATGCGTGTGAGTAAGGGTCTCATTCGTTAGTCGGCCTTTAAGGGCCGTCAGCATAAACAGACTCTCTCACTCTCGGTCTGACCGTTCCGTCATCGCTTGCCGTTGCAAGACTCGGCTGGCAGGCGTGTTCTGCCTGTCGTTGGTACTCGGTTATCAGCCTTCCACGGGCTGCGTTTTAAATTCTGTCTGGTTCATGAGTAGTGCCCATACGATTCGGGCGTTCTTGGCTGCCATTGCCACGGCGGCCCGTTTGTATCCCCGGCGCTCTTTGAGCTCTTTCGCCCAGGCGCTGAGTCGATCTTCTTTCGTATCGATCGTTGCAATCACCGCCCGGGTGCCGTGGATTAACAACGTTCGCAGGTATTTGTCGCCATGCTTGGTGATTCTGCCCAGTCGGGGCTTCCCTCCGGTCGAGTATTGTCTGGGCACCAATCCGAGCCAGGCAGCAAAGTGCCGACCGCTTTTGAATTGCCTGGGATCAGGTGCACTGGCTAACAAGGCGGTGGCAGTTTGAGGCCCAATGCCGGGTATGGCCATCAGACGCTTTGCCTGTTCGTCACGCCGTGCCATGGCTTCGATTTCCCGATCATAAGCGAGGATTTCCTCATCCAGCTGAAGGATGCGCTGGTTAATGTTGTTGAGTAGGCGACGGGCCAGCATGGGCAGGCCGTTTTCGGCGTCCTCAAGGATCTCCGGAACCCGGCGGCGTGCGGCGTAACGTCCCTGGGGAATGATCAATCCGAACTCGGCCAGCAAGCCTCGAATCTGATTGATTTGGGCGGTGCGCTCTTTGGTGAGCCCTCGACGAATCCGATGCAGGCTGAGTGTCGCTTGCTGATCCTCGGTCTTAATTGGAACGAAGCGCATATTGGGTCGGCTGACCGCTTCACAGATAGCTTCGGCATCGTTGTCGTCGTTCTTGCTGCTCTTGCGATAAGGTGCCACGAACCGGGGAGCGATGATTCGGGCATCGTGGCCGAGCTTGGTCATTTCACGCGCCCAGTAGTGCGCGCCGGAGCAAGCTTCCATGCCAATCAGACAAGGTGGCAGTTGGGCAAAGAATGCCAACAATTTGGGGCGATTCAGCCGTTTGCGAACCACGACCTTGCCGTGTTGATCGGTGCCATGAATACTGAACACAGTTTTCGCCAGATCGATGCCGATGGTTGTAACATTCATGATGACTCCTCCTGCTTTCGCTTGAAGACTTCGACACCTTCAATGTGGCACATCGATGCCGAGGGAGCAGGGGGAGTCCATATCATTCGTTAAGTGTCATCAGGAACAATGACTAGAATCCTTTTTGTTTGCAGTCAGAACAAGCTTCGCTCCCCGACAGCTGAGGCTGTTTTCAGCGAAGAACCAAATGTCGAAGTCAGGTCAGCAGGCTTGAATAATGATGCAGAGGTGCCTCTAGGAGCTGAAGACATAGAATGGGCTGAGGTTATTTTCGTTATGGAAAACGCCCATAAACGTAAATTGCGAACGAGATTCAGAGAACATCTAAAAAATCAAAAATTGATCTGTTTGGGCATCCCAGATAATTATGAGTACATGGCCCCAGAGTTGGTTGATATTTTTAGGTCAAGAATCCCGCAATTTCTGCGGTAAACACTTAACAAGGCAGTCAACCGGACGCCAAAAGCGTGCCGCTTTTGGTTCCCTACGCTGGCGCTCCGGCGCCGGTTACCATCAGCGTTGAGGCTGTAGAAAAACCCCGAAATCCCCCTCGGTTTTGGTAGCATCAGGCAAACGGACAAGGAGTGGTCAGATGCCCCGCTTCAAGCATTACAACTACGACCAGGATGCCATGGTCGTCATCAATTACCAGGAACAGCTCCAACCCGGCACCTTTGAACACGCGGTGCACTACCTGATCGAGCACAAGCTGGACCTGTCGGTGTTTCATCCCAAGTACCGCAATGAAGACACCGGTCGGCTGGCCTACGATCCGGCCATTCTCCTGAAGATCATCCTGTTCGCTTATTCCAAGGGCATCACCTCCAGCCGCGAGATGCAGTGGTGCTGCGAGACCAACATCATCTTCAAGGCCCTGTCCTGCGATACGGTTCCACATTTCACCACCCTGGCCAAGTTCGTCAGCAGTCACTCGGATGAAATCGAAGAGCTGTTCGAGCAGGTGCTGCTGGTGTGCCACGACCAGGTGCGTATTCCGGCCCATCGTGACCACCCATTCCGTTTGAACGTGACCGCCTGTTCCGGGCGATCGTGACCACTGATTCCGTTTTATCGTGACCGATTTCGGGTGCTTTTCCGGAATCGCCGGTCACGATGCCGGAATCACCGGTCACGTTCCTCCGGAATCACTGCCAACACGCTGGAATTCTTCAACTTTATCCGGCATACCTGTTTCTTTTTCATCACGAGGAAGGGCGGATGCCGGCAGCGAGGATTTCCATGCGACAGATCATCGAGGTCTTGCGCCTCAAGTACGAAGCGGGCCTAAGCCATGAGCGCATTGCCCGTGCCTGCGGGCTCTCCAAGGGCGTGGTCGGCAAGTATGTCAGCCTGGCCACTGCGCAGGGCATCACCTGGCCGTTGCCGGAAGGCACGGATGAAGTACGGTTAGAGGCCCTGCTGTTCCCGGCCAAGACACCCCCATCTCGATTTGCTGAACCCGACTACTTCCAGGTCCATCAGGAGCTGAAGACCAAGGGCGTCACCCTGCAACTGCTCTGGGCCGAATATGTGGAGCGCCACGGCGACAAGGCCCGCCGGTACAGCCAGTTCTGCCATCACTACCGGCTCTGGCGCGGCCGGCAGAGGCGCAGCATGCGCCAGGTCCACCGGGCCGGTGAGAAGATCTTTATCGACTACTGCGGTCCCACCGTGCCAGTGGTGGACCGCAGCACCGGTGAGATGCGCAAGGCCCAGGTCTTTGTGGCCGTGCTGGGCGCGTCCAGCTACACCTTCGCCGAGGCCACCTGGAGCCAGAGCCTGCCGGACTGGATCGCCTCCCACCAGCGGATGCTGGCGTTCTACGGCGGGGTAGCTGAGCTGTTGGTGCCCGACAATCTCAAGGCAGCGGTTACCAAGGCAGACCGATACACGCCTCAGATCAACGAGACCTACGCCGAACTGGCCGCCCACTACCAGACCGCCGTATTGCCAGCACGCCCTTACAAACCCAAGGATAAAGCGAAGGCCGAAGCCGCCGTGTTGCTGGTCGAGCGCTGGATACTGGCCCGGTTACGGCACCGGATGTTCTTCTCCCTGGCCGAACTGAATACGGCCATTGCGGATCTGTTACCGGCCCTGAATCAGCGCCCGTTCCAGGGACGCTCCGAGAGCCGCCAGAGCCTGTTCGAGGCACTGGATCGTCCAGCACTGAGGCCTCTGCCTGCAACACCTTACGTCTATGCCGAGTGGCGCAAGGCGCGACCCGGCATCGACTACCACATCGAGATCGACAAACGCCTGTACAGCGTGCCTCACGCCCTAGTGGGGGTGAAGCTAGATGTTCGGGTTACCGATACGTCCGTTGAGGTCATGCACAAAGGCCAGCGGGTGGCCCTGCACCCTCGGCATGGCAAGGGCCGCTTCGTCACCCTGACCGAGCACATGCCTAAGTCCCATCAGGCCCATCAGAACTGGTCGCCCGGGCGGTTCCTGAACTGGGCCACTGACATCGGTCCCGCCACGCTCGACGTGGTACAGCGACAGCTCAAGGATCGTCCGCATCCCGAGCATGGCTACCGGGCCTGCCTGGGGCTGTTGAACCTGAGTCGACGCTACAGCCGTGACCGCTTGGAGCAGGCCTGTAGCCGAGCACTGGCCATCAACTCGGCAAGCTACCAGAGCATCAGCTCGATCCTGAAGCAGGGTCTGGATCAGCTGCCTCTGCCACTGAACGAGGAAGAACCGGAACTGGCCGATCTGCCCGTTCACACCAACGTTCGCGGGTCCCGCTACTACCACTGATACCGGAGAAACTGATGTTGACTCAAAACACCCTCGACACCCTGCGCCAGCTCAAGTTGACAGGCATGTGCGATGCCTTGGAACAACAACGGGCACAGCCCGACACCCACGACCTGGCGTTCGAGGAACGCCTGGCCTTACTGATCGACCGGGAGGTGCTGCACCGGGAAAACCGCCGATTAGAGCGGCTGCTGAAGGCAGCCCGGTTGCGAGTGCCTGCCTGCGTGGAAGACATCGATTACCGCCATCCACGGGGGCTGGAACGCTCCCGCATGGCGGGCCTGGCCAGCTGTGACTGGATCCGCCAATCCCTGAACCTGTGCATCACCGGCCCGACCGGTTGTGGCAAGACCTGGCTGGCGTGCGCCCTGGGCAACCAGGCCTGCCGGCAGGGGCTCTCGGTTCGCTACTTGCGAGTGCCGCGCCTGTTCGATCAGGTGCGCATCGCCCACGGCGATGGCAGCTACGCGCGGCTGATGAACCAGTTGCTGAAGACCGACCTGCTGATCCTGGACGACTGGGGCATGCAGAAGGTAACCGCGCAACAACGACAGGATCTGATGGAAGTGATTGAAGACCGGCACGGGCGAGGCTCAACGCTCATCGCCAGCCAGTTACCAACCGAACACTGGCACGACTACATCGGCTCCGCCACGCTCGCCGACGCCATTCTGGACAGGCTCCTGCACGGCGCTCACCGACTCAATCTGAAGGGGGAATCACTGCGAAAAGCGAAAGCACAAAACACGGAATCGGTTGACCCATCGTGACCGCTCAGAGTACAAAACTAGCTCCAGCGTGATGGCCGTGTGCGAATCGGTCACGATCCCCGGAATGACCGGTCACGTTCGCCGGAATACGCACCAGGGCCTGCTGGGTAACGAACTCTTCGCCATCGACGGCTGCAAGATGCCGTCGAACGCGGCCAAGGAATGGTCTGGCACCTTCGAAGAGCTGGAAGAGAAACGCACCAAGCTGCGACGCCTGGTTCGCCATCACCTCAAGGCCCATTACGAGCGGGATGAGGCAGAGACTGAAGCTGAACTGGACCGGGATATCCGACGAGCGAAAACCATCCTGTCCCTGGATGAGGCCGCGAAGAAAGTCGACCGCTTCCTAAAGACGAACCGCCCAAGGATGGGCCGGGGGAAACGGAACAAGGAAGTGAAGAGCAACCTCACCGATAACGAAAGCGCCAAAATGACCACCAGCAAGGGCACGATCCAGGGCTATAACGGCGTGGCCACGGTGGACAAGAAACACCAGGTCATCATCGACGCCCAGGCCTTTGGCGAAGGCCAGGAACACCACACCCTGCAACCGGTGCTGGAGAGTGTCGAAGCTCGGTTCAGGAAGCTGGGTATCGCCGACAACATTTACCAGCAAGGCACCGTCGTTACGGCCGACACCGGCTTCGCCAATGAAGCCAACATGAAGTACCTGCACGAACGGCAGATCAACGGCTACGTGCCCGATAACAAATTCCGCAGTCGCGACCCGAAGTTCCAGAACCAGAAAGACAAATACGGCAAACGCCATCAGAACCAGCCAACCACGGGCCGGAAAGACATCATCCCAGCCCGTGAATTCCAGTTCGATCCGGTGAATCTGACGTGCATCTGCCCGGCAGGCAATGCCATTAGCTACCAAGGCAAACGCAAAGCCGAGAATGGCAAAATCCGGGTGCATTTCGAAGGTCGTTTGCTGCAATGCCGGCACTGCACGAAGAAGCGCCAGTGCATGCAGAATCCGGCGTCCGCCAATCATCGCAAAGGTTCAGGAAGGCAGGTCTCGTTCACCATAGAGAACAAGCGCCTGCCCAACTACACCGACTGGATGAAGCACCGGGTAGACAGTCCGCAAGGCAAAGAGATCTACAGTCACCGGATGTCGGTGGTGGAACCAGTGTTCGGCAACATCGGCACGAACAAGGGCCTGAATCGCTTCAGTTTGCGGGGCAAAAAGAAGGTGCAGGGCCAGTGGCAGCTATACTGCCTGGTGCACAATATTGAGAAGCTGGCGAATTACGGGCGGATGGTGGCGTAATGCCGAGAGTGGAAGTCCCGGACGAGCATCTGCTGGACACCAGCAATACCGGATCCAGGAGCCCCAAAAGGCCGAAGCGGATGGCCGAACATCGAAATCACGGGAATCGGCCAGTTGATGGCCGCGATAAAAATTACAGGAACCAGGCCTTTGGAATGACTCGGAATCGGGTTTTTCTACAGCCTCGTTAAGTTGCAATAATTATGAATCAGTTCGATGGACCAAACTGGCGAATCAATTTGCTGCCCGGGTGGCTAGGAGAGCATGAAGAAGGTTGCTCAATCGTTTTTCATCCGGAAGGCGTCGGAGCACTCGAGATCAGTAGCTATTCCAAAGAAGGAATGGTCACGGAAGAAGACTTAAGAGGGCTGGCGCAAGAGCACATAGAGGCCGGTGCCAAACTGACGGAAACCTCCGCTGGCGACTTCAAAGGGTTCACTTTAGCATTTGGTTCGGACAATGAATTTTGGCAGCTATGGTATGTGGCCAGTGGGCCAAAGGCTCTGTTCATCACATACAACTGCCAGGCAGTCGACCGTGACGCTGAGATCGAATCGATCAAAAGCATGGTCTCAAGCTTGGCTGCAATTTATACCAGTAGGTGAGGCCGACCGGTACTCCGCTACGCTCTGTCCTGTCAGCTTACCCAAGGCGTTAAGAGGCGAGCAGTAAATGCAACAATTGCAGACAATCGAAGACCAGGTTATTTCGGCAGTACAAGACTTTGCAAACTCAATTCGTTCAGGAAGCAAAGTCGTTGCTGATATGTCTGCACTGATTGATGTAACCGATAATTTGCCTCTTTCCAGCTTTGACTACTGGGAGCGTTTGATTCGCTCTGAGTTTTCTTCGGCGTTAAGAGAGTCCAGCACTCCGAAATGGAAGGTTTGGTCAAAGCCCAAGGAATTTATAACCTGGCTTGACCTGATTAGCTGGGATGGTTACAGGCGAGAAAAAGCTCTACGAGCCCTGTCAGGGGCCGCGCCGAATGCATTCTTTTTTTCTCTAGCAGTTCGCAGGCTTAATGATTGGGTGCCTCAAGTTCGCAAGGCTGCAAGAGAAAAACTACCAGAGATAGCAGGATCTACAGATCCTGATTATGTCGTTGAGGCGCTAAGCATTGCGCTTTCCAATTGGAACTCTTGGGGCAGGATCGAAGAAGGAGATAAAGAAGTTCTTCTTCAAATTATCTGTGAAGAGAAAATTGCAAAGGAGTTATGGTCATTTCTGGTGTACGGGGAGATAGAAGGATGGCGTATCCTGTTGATTGATTCCGGCAAGAATCACAACCAACAGAGAATGATACGCCATGACCCAGTCTACCCTGAGAGCGCTTTCACAACCAGAAGAACAGGTAACAGATCCGCTGACCGAGTTGTTACGCAGCGGTGCACGCGAGTTGATCGCACAAGCCGTTGAGGCCGAGCTCCAAGTGCTACTGGAGCAGCATGCTGAGCATCGGCTGCCGGATGGTCGCAAGGCCGTGGTGCGCAATGGCTATTTGCCCGAGCGTACCGTCCAGACCGGCATCGGCAATGTCGAGATCAAGGTCCCCAAGGTCAGGGATCGCAGCGGCTCCGGCGTCCGCTTCAACAGTGCTTTGTTGCCGCCATACCTGAAGCGGGCTCGAAGTGTCGAGGAGCTGCTGCCCTGGCT
The DNA here is from genome assembly GCF_042763285.1 of Marinobacter sp. LM1. NCBI lineage: Bacteria > Pseudomonadati > Pseudomonadota > Gammaproteobacteria > Pseudomonadales > Marinobacteraceae > Marinobacter > Marinobacter sp. LM1. Next base: position 2,618,961 of record NZ_CP114373.1, on the reverse strand, counting down.
GTATCTGAAGGGTGTGAGTACCGGCGATTACCAGGATGCACTGGCTGCATTGCTGGGCGATCAGGCCAAGGGGCTGTCCGCCAACACCATCAGCCGGTTGAAGCAGCATTGGATTGACGATCACCGGCGCTGGTGTCAGCGTGATCTGAGCCAGAAGCGCTACGTGTACTGGTGGGCTGACGGCGTATACAGCAACGTGCGCATGGATGACCGCCTCTGCCTGCTGGTGATCATCGGCGTGACGGAGCATGGGCGCAAGGAGCTGGTTGCGGTTGAGGACGGCTACCGAGAGTCGGAGGCCAGCTGGTCAGAACTGCTGTCGGGACTGCGGGCCCGGGGCCTGACGACCAGCCCGAAGCTGGCGATCGGTGACGGTGCCCTGGGCTTCTGGAAAGCACTGGCCAAGTGCTATCCGGACACCCGCCATCAGCGCTGCTGGGTGCACAAGACGGCGAACATCCTGTCCGCGCTGCCAAAGTCGGTGCAACCGAAAGTCAAGGCGGCGCTGCATGAGATCTGGATGGCCGAGACGCGGGCTGACGCACACAAGGCCTTTGACCGGACTCTGGTTCGCTTCGAGTCGAAGTATCCCGGCGCCATGGAACGGCTGCGCAAGGATCGTGAGGAGCTGCTGGCCTTCTACGACTTCCCGGCAGAACACTGGATCCATATCCGGACGACCAATCCGATCGAATCGACGTTTTCGACGGTGCGCCTGAGAAGCAAGAGAGCGCGGAACTGCGGCTCCCGAGAGACCACGCTGGCGATGGTCTACAAGCTACTGGAAACCGCGCAGAAGCGCTGGAAACGGATCAAGGGATTTGATCTGCTGGCCCTCGTGGTCAACAACGTGAAGTTCAAGGACGGCGAGCAAGTACAGGATCAATCAGACAGGAACGCGGCTTGATGCCCATACACCAGATTTGACAATAACTCATTGCAAAGTCTCTTCGTTCTAAGTTGATTTCATCGGCTTCTGGGCCTATGCCATCGCTCTTTTCTCAACTTGGCCGGACACCGATTCTTGACGAAAAAATGGAAGAAATAGCTAGTTTTGCGATTCAGCCGTCGGTTCGAGCTAAAGCATACCGCAGCCTATTTGAAGGGCGGATTGTATGGATGGAAGGCCGGAAATGGGAGTGGACCGATATACGTTATTGTGTAAGCGCCAATAAATCCGCACCTGTAGCTGACGCCCGAGTTTCGCCACACTGATTCCTGCTTTCACATTAAGGAGGAATCTGATGACTACCCCTGATTTACACCAGTTCTGGCAACAGACGCTGTCGGACTGGCAGGCTTCGGGCTTGTCCGGTGCAGCCTACTGCAAACAAGAGTCGCTTGTTTATCATCGGTTTGTCTACTGGCGGCAGAAGCTGACCGGCCGTGCCGAATCCAGTGATGAACCGGTTCAAGCTCGATCCGGATTCACTCGCGTGACTCCGACTCCGGATGCCGGAGTCGGTTTGACCGTGTCACTGCCCGGCGGCGTATCGATCACCGGTCTGCATGCCGGTAATATCGATTTGCTGGGTGCCGTCTTGAGACAGCTGTGATGCGTCACCGCTATCTGCGCCCTTCCTGGGATCTGCCGGAGATCTACCTGTACCGAAAGCCCATCGACTTCCGCAAGCAGGCCAACGGCCTGGCCCTGCTGGTGGAACAGGAACTGGGGCACAGCCCATTCTCCGGTGCACTTTACGCCTTCACCAACCGGCAGCGGAACAAGATCAAATGCCTGATGTGGGAAGACAACGGCTTTGTGCTCTATTACAAAGCCCTGGCTGAGGAGAAATTCAAGTGGCCAGGGCCTGCGGATGAACTGATGCCGCTGACCGGTGAACAGATCAACTGGTTGTTGGACGGCTACGACATCAGTCTGTTGCGGGGCCATAAAACCCTGCACTATGAGAGTGTCGGATAGCCCTTTTTGCATTACGTTTTAGGTGTGCCAGGGCATTGTTTTTGCTATAATTCCGCCATGAAATCAACGCCTGATAACGCCCTCAAAACCCCGGATCTCAACGGTTTATCGACCGCTGAGATGGTGGCGCTTATCAGCGGCCTTCAGCAGCAACTCGCCTCCAAAGAAGACGCCATCCAGCGACGAGACGCTCGCATCGAGATCCTCGAAGAACTGCTGCGCCATAAGAAGATCCAGCAGTTCGCCGCCAGCAGTGAAAAGCTGCCCAATCAGATCCTGCTGTTCGATGAGGTCGAGCTGGAAGTCGAGATTGATGTACTGCGCGATGAGCTGCCCGACGATGTCGAAGAGGAAGAGACACCCCGCCGTTCCCGCAAGCGCCGCCAACGTGGTTTCTCCGATACGCTGCTGCGTGAGCGTATTGAATTAACCCTCAGCGACGAAGAAAAAGCCGGTGCCAGCAAGACCTTCTTCACCAAGGTGAAGGAAGAACTGGAGTTCATCCCCGCTCAACTGAAAGTGCTGGAGTACTGGCAGGAAAAGGCCGTGTTCGAGCAGGACGGCGAAGAGCGCATTGTTGCGGCCGCCCGTCCGGCGCGCCCGCTGGGCAAGTGCATCGCCACCCCGTCACTGCTGGCTTACCTCATTACCTCCAAGTACGCCGACGGCCTGCCGCTGTACCGTCAGGAGCAGATGTTCAAGCGTCTGGGTCACGAGGTCAGCCGCACCAGCATGGCTCACTGGATCATCCGGCTGAATGACGTCTTCCAGCCGCTGATCAACCTGATGCGGGAAACCCAGAATAGCGGTGACTACCTGCAAGCCGATGAAACCCGGATCCAGGTGCTCAAGGAAGACGGTAAGACCGCCCAATCCGACAAATGGATGTGGGTCACCCGGGGTGGTCCACCGGGAAAACCTTCGGTTCTGTTCGAGTATGATCCATCACGAGGTGGCAAGGTACCGGTGCGTCTGCTGGATGACTTCCAGGGCATTCTGCAAGCCGATGGCTATTCCGGCTATGGGCAGGTCTGTGCCACGAACAAGCTGACGCGGATCGGATGTTGGGATCACGCGAGACGTAAGTACGTGGAGGCGTCCCGGGCGGCACCGGCCAAAGGCAAAAAAGGCCAACCCTCAAAGGCGGATGTAGCCCTGAGCCACATCCGCAAACTGTACGCCATTGAAAAGGCCGCCCGGGATCTGAGCGACGCGGAGCGATATCGGGTTCGCCAGGAAAAGAGTCTGCCGTTGTTGAACGCCTTTAAAGCCTGGCTGGAGAAAAATGCCCCCAAGGTGATGAAAGGCCTGCTTACCCGTCAGGCCATGGATTACACCCTGAACCAATGGGACTACCTGGTCGGCTACTGTGAGCGCGGTGACCTGAAGATCAGCAATGCCGGAGCCGAGAACGCCATCCGCCCGTTTGCCCTCGGCAGAAAAGCCTGGCTCTTCGCCGATACCTCACAAGGGGCGAAAGCCAGCGCCACCTGCTATTCGCTCATCGAAACCGCCAAGGCCAATGGCCTGGAGCCTTCAGCTTATATCCACCATGTGTTGGAACGCATTGCTGAGTCCGACACGCTGGAGAAGCTCGAAGCGTTGCTGCCCTGGAATGCCGAGTTGCCGGCTTCGAAAAAAGTGGCTCAATACGATTAGGGCAAGCGGGTCGATTTAACGGCGCTTACGTTATTGTGAAGGCCGGCTAAAGCCTGTCGTTGCTGAGCGCAAGCTGAATGTTAAAGCTCCAATGCTCGAACTATTGAAAAAATCATCTGAAGATCGATCATCTATCGTAAGGCGAGTTTCAGCTGAGATTCTGATACGAGAGCTAGACAGTTTAGGTTCTGTTGCCAGGACGTTTACTGAGCGTTTTATCTCGGATAAATCTCGGCCCGTATCTGAAAGGGGTGAGTTCGCATTAAAGAAACTTGATGAGGCGGAGCGTGCCACTATCTCTTAACAAGAGCATGTTGTCGGACTGGTTTTCCGCTGTGCTCCAAACTAGCCGCAAATGCGAGCGTTAAACGTCACAAGGAAGTTTTCGTGGAATTTCTGTTAATACTGCTCATCCCACTTGGATTTATTGGAGTTTTCCTTGCGGCTCCCTTTTGGATCTCTCGGGTTACGAAAGCCGAGCATGAAGAGGTACTTACTGAAGCCCAAAACTATGAGGGAAAGGAGAGAGACGAGTTCATAGAAGCACAGCGAAAAGACAAACGCCTTGGCGAATACAGCAAGAGCCTCTCTGGAGGAGCGGTACTTATCTTCATAGCCGGATTTGCTCTGCTGTCAGGGGAGCTTTCGATTCGCGGAGGCGACCCAATAGTAAGCCAAGCTAATGGCGATGATCGATTCTTTGCTTTTGTAGGGACTATTTTGGTTTTGGGTGTTTTGCTTGCTGGATACGGGTTGATAGGGAAGTGGAAAAATGGAACGTAAAACAAGTCATGGAAGACGGACGCCTAGGACGCCCCGCGTCGTTCAGCGTTACAGGGAATCACAAAGCAGATCATGAGAAGGGAAGCGTTAGTCGAGCATATTGAACTCAACCCTCTCGGAGAATTCCTGATGGGGTGTGATGCCTACGGCATGACGATCAAAACGAATTTTGGTGAAATTGAGACGTTTAGGGATGTCCCGGTCATGATTGGACAAACCGATTACTCGAAGTTTGTTGAGCAGTCGTCATGCAAAGGTTATCTCTTGATCAAAGGTGCGTTTGCCACCTACATCGTGGATATCAAAGATCAAACCATTAGCGTTTACAGAGCTACTGTGCGTGGCGTTAACAATGAGTGGTGTGACGAAAACCCGATCTACGGCAAAGAAACTCGTCACGTTCAGGGCTTTAGCCGTCACTACCATCTCCAGTTTCCCTTCGTAAGAAAGGATCGTTTTCATCAGGTTTTCCGAGACTATGAAGCCCTGCGTAGGCGTCAAATTCAGGAACTGACCGATGCCCTGTAACAAGTTAATTAAGTTGGTTCCGGCCTTCGGTCTCCACCGGACGCCCCTGTCGAGCCGCCGTTTATTTCAGCGTTATCTTTAAGAAGAACTCACCACATGGAGGTATCTATGCACATTGGACTAATCGGTGGTATCGGACCAGCCGCAACAGAGTTCTATTATCGTAACTTGGTGAAAGCCGATCAGGCATCAGATGGTGATAGCCGTATGGAGCTGACCATTTGCCATGCCCAAGCGAGCGATTTGATACGCAACATTCAGGCTGGCGATGTCGATGCGCAGGTCAGGATTTTTGAAGTATTGGCTAATCGTTTGAGCGCGGCTGGTGCCGAAGCATTGGCGGTGACGTCAATAGCTGGACATTTTTGCATTTCCAAACTGGAAAAAGTATCACCCATTCCCATTATCAATGCGTTGTCTGGACTCGAAAGCGCATTAATTCAAAACGGCTACACAAGGGTGGGCGTATTGGGCAACAAGGTGGTCATGGAGACACGGCTGTTCGATAGCTTTCGAGAGACCGAAATCATTGTCCCGCCTGGCGATAGCCTAAACAAAGTCCATGAAGCCTACATGAGCATTGCTGTTTCTGGTGCTGCAAACGAAGACCAAAGAGAGACCATATTTCAGGCTGGCAAGAAGATGTGTGACGAGCAAGGTGCTCAAGCTGTTGTTCTTGCTGGCACAGATCTTTTCGAGCCTGTAAATAAATCTGTGTAACTGCCCACCCCATTACAGGTGGCCGTCCAGGCGGTCACCGAACTCGATAATAAAGCGATTCAATGCCGGCTTCCAATCACGGATCGGCATGGTCCATTTCTTTGAGGCCTGCTGGATCGCCAGGAAGGCCACTTTCAGGGCCGAGTCATCACTTGGGAACAGCTTCCGGCGCTTGGTGGCTTTGCGGATGACACTGTTCAGTGACTCAATAGCATTGGTGGTGTAGATCACTTTCCGGATCGCCGGCGGGTACTCGAAGATGGTGATCAGGTTCTCCCAGTGGCTTTGCCAGGAACGAGAGATCTGTGGGTATTGGCTGTCCCAGCGCTCTCCAAAGGCCGCCAGTGCCTGCCGGGCTTCATGTTCCGTGGCGGACTGATAGATCTGCTTCAGATCGGCCGTCACAGCCTTGTAGTCCTTCCAGGACTGTTAATGGCCAATTAAAATGACCCACTACTGGCCATTAATTTTGACCCACCTCCGAGTGGCCGTCAGGCCACAGAACCAGCTACTGTCCCCAGCTTTTATCGATGGCCGGGGGCATGTCAGTGAAGGAGTGGGTTGTGATACACAAGATCAAGGCACTGCACGATAACGGCAAAGGGTTGTCGATCCGCGCCATCAGTCAGGAACGGTATTGCGGATGGATGAGAACGCGATTTCGGAACAGATAGAAGATCCCTCACGCACCAAGCGCCTCGATGATCACCGGGATTATCTGATTCATCTTCTCAAAGAATTCCCCAAGCTCAGCGCCGTCAAAATTGCCCGCAAGCTGCAAGCGAAGGTTGGTGAATTGCCAGCTTCGGATCGTTCCATTCGCCGCTATGTGCGAACGCTCAAGGGGGAAGTGGCCTCAGCCCAGATGCGCTATTACGAACCCATTCTGGACGATGTGCCGGGTGTTCAGTGTCAGGTGGACCCGGGTGAGTTGCGCGGCGTGCTGATTGGTGGCGAAGAGCGCACGCTGCACTTCGTGGTGTTCGTGCTGTCCTACTCGCGGTTGATGTACGTGGGTCTGGCCTTCCGCCCACTGGATACCCAGACCTTTATCCAACTCCATAACGAAGCCCTGCGTTACTTCGGTGGCCTGCCGGAGGAATGCGTCTACGATCAGACCAAGCTGGTGGTCATCAACGAACAGTACCGGGAGCTGACCCTCAACCAACGGTTCCACGAGTATGCCACCACGGCCGGGTTCCGGATCCATGCCTGCGAAGGTTATGACCCGGAGAGCAAGGGCAAGGTGGAAGCTGGCGTGAAGTACGTCAAGCAGGATTGCCTTTACGGTGAGGTCTTCCGGGACCAGGAGCACGTGCGCCAGCACGTGCAGGACTGGCTTGAGAGCGTAGCCAATGTCCGCATCCACGGCACCACCGGAGAGCCACCCCGGGAACGCTTCGAACGGGATGAGCGAGAACACCTGGAGGCTTACCTGTCACCAGCTTGCGTGCAATCTGTGGCCCACGAGACACGTCGAGCCGACAAGACCGGCCTGATCGCCTGGAAGGCCAACAAGTACTCTGTGCCCATGGCCTGGCAACAGGCCCGGGTGGGCGTTCTGGAGTCCGGCGGCCAACTCCACATCAGCGACCTGAACACAGGGGAAGTCATTGCCAGCCATGCTCTGTGTGCCGATAAAGGCAAGGTGATCAAGAACACCCACCACTACCGGGATCATGCCCAGCGGGTGGCCGCCCTTGAGGGTAAGATCAACGACCTGATCGGCAGTGACATCGGGCCACGGTTGTGCCAACAGCTCAAGCGTTCCGAGCCCAAGATCTACAAGGACCAGCTGGTGGCTGCCCGTGACCTGCTCAAGCGCCATGCGCCCGTGGATCCGGCATTAATTACGACGCTGGCAGAGCGTCCCGGCATGACCGCGACACGGCTGCAAAGTTATCTGGAAGCAGCCCAGGCCGCCGTTCTCCGGGAGCGACAGCCGGAACCGCTATCGGAACCAAAAGAAACACTGGATCTGAGCGCTTACCGCCATATTGGCCGCTCCAGTGGCCAGGGGGTGACCCATGAGCCAGCTTGAACAGACCGAGGCCCGTTACCGCAGCCTGCGCCTGAGCGCGGCCGCCGACGAACTGACCAACCTGCTGGCCGAGGCTGAAGCCAACGAGATGTCCTATCTCAGCTTCGCGGACCGGCTTGCCGAGCACGAACTGACCCAGCGCCAGGACAAACGCATCCGCCGGAACCGGAAAATGGCTGCGTTCCCAGCGGAGAAGCGCCTGGAGGGCTTCGACTACCGGCACCAGACCACCATTACCAAACGCCAGGTCAATGCCTTGCTGGACTTCCAGTTCATCGACGAGCGAAACAACCTGGTGTTCATCGGCCCGCCCGGTGTAGGCAAGACCCACCTGGCCATCGGCATTGGCCACAAAGCTGTGGAGGCCGGCTACCGGGTACTGTTCCGCAACGCTCTCGATCTGGTGGAAGAACTAGAGCTGGCCGAGATGAAGGGTGAGTTGAAAAAGCGGGTCAGCCAACTGGCCAAGTACGACCTGCTGATCATTGATGAACTGGGCTATCTACCGATGACCCGGCAGGCCCGATACAACCTGTTCCAGTTGATCAACAGCCTATACGAATACCGTTCAATCATCCTGACCACCAATAAGGACTTCACCAGCTGGGGCGAGTTCTTCCACGACGACAACGTGGCGGTGCCGATCATTGACCGGGTTATCCACCATTCACACATCTTTATGTTGGGAGGAGAAAGCTATCGGCTAAAGCAGAAGACAACAAGCTAGACTATGAAAGGTGGGTCAATTTTATTGGCCAAAGGTGGGTCAAAATAAATGGCCATTGACACAGGACACGTAGCGCAGCGAATTGCGAACCATGTGCACGATGCACAGTTGCACCTTGGTTTGGGGGTACTCAGCGGCAATGGCATCCGGGAACCCTTTGAGGCCATCCACACAGGCGATCAAGATGTCCTCCAAACCACGGTTCTTCAGTTCCGTCAGTACCGATAGCCAGAACTTCGCACCCTCGGTTTCGGCCAGCCAGAGGCCCAGTAACTCTTTCTGGCCCTCCATGTTGATACCCAGGGCCAGGTATAGGGACTTGTTGATGACCCTCTTGTCCTGACGAATTTTCAGAACGATACAGTCCAGATAGACGATGGGGTAGATCGGATCAACAGGGCGATTCTGCCACTCGTGAACCTGATCGATCACACGCTCCGTCACCTTGGACACCAGAGTCGCCGAGATGTCGGCGTCGTACATTTCCTTGAAGGCGTCTACGATGTCTCGGGTGCTCAGGCCCTTGGCGTAAAGCGCTAGGATCTGGTCATCCATCTGAGTCAGGCGGGACTGGCCTTTACGGACGAACTGAGGCTCGAAGGAACCGTCCCGGTCCCGAGGAGCCTGTATCGGTACTTCGCCGTGTTGGCCCTTCAGGCGCTTGGCAGAATAGCCGTTACGGCTGTTGCCGGTGCCACGGCCTTCAAGAGCGTGCTTCTCGTATCCAAGATGCTCATCCAGTTCGGCGTTGAGTGCGGTCTCGACGGTGAGCTTGACCAGCTGCTGTGTGAGGGCTCCGAGATCTTTTTCAGACTTGATGTCTTTGGCCAGCTCGGCGGCCATGGCTTTAAGTTTTTCTTGGTCCAATTGCGTACCCACGATGGTATCCTTTTGAAAAGATTACTCAGTCGTGGGCAGTTACACAATTTGGTTTACAGCCTCATCTTTTCGTGGCCTTCAATGGGTATGAATGCGGGTTCAAATACGTTGACAGTGCTTTGGTCCACATTGATGCCATTCACCGAGCTTCAATGGAAAACTTAGATAACAAATCGCTCTAGTTCGCGGTCTACGGCCGCCAAATGCCCTTTTCATTGCGGCTTTGCCTCCCTTACAAGGACTCCGCAAAGCTTCGCGCTATGGATGCTTAATTGAGATACACGTGCAGATGCTGTGGTTACAAAACTCTGGACGAGCCGTCTGGCGGCACTTACGAAATTTGTGAGTTATGCGGATGGGAAGATGATGGTGTTCAGAGCTCAGATCCAGACTACGTGGGCGGTGCAAATGGCATGAGTTTGCGAGAGGCGCAGCATGCATTTTTAGCCGAAACACCTGAAAGTAAAGATTACCAAAAAGACGAAAGTTGGCAGTTGCTTGAAGCCCCAACCAATAGCGGCCAACTGAAGCGTGACAAAGTAGATTTCGTCGTTGATCCTCGGGGAAATGTGAAAGACGCATAATCAATGCAGGCACGGCGACGCTCATTGCATTGCGCCTTCGGCTCCGTTCCATGGCTGCGCATGCTGTAAGCGTCATACAGTAGAAGGATCTGAGTCAGATGAGCTTGAAACAACATTTTGAACTGATGGCCGAATACAATCGGTGGATGAATGGGAAGGTATATGGAGCCGCAGGCAACCTGAGCAAAGCGGCTCTTTTGGAAGATCGAAGCGCCTTCTTTGGGTCAATATTGGGTACGCTAAATCATATCGTTGTTGGGGATACGATTTGGCTCAAGAGGTTTGCTGCGCATCCAGCAAGCGCTGAAGCGCTACGTGGAATCACTGAGCTAGCGGCTCCCAAAAACCTCAACCAAATAATTTTCGAAGATCTTGATGAGTTGTATAGCCACCGAAAGTGGCTAGATGAGAAAATCATCAAATGGATTTCAGGGCTTACTGATAGTAATTTGGATTTTATTCTCAGCTATCAAAATACCAAGGGTGTGCCCGCCACCAAACGATTTTCCTCCTTGATCTATCATTTCTTCAACCATCAAACTCATCACCGAGGGCAGGTAACTACGCTACTTTCGCAATCTGGCGAAGACGTTGGGGTAACGGATTTGCTAGCACTAATCCCGAATCGGAACAATGTATAACCAGGGGCTCCAGCGAACCGGTTTTCCGGCGCGGTGCGCCTCCAAATCGACCACTGAGCCCAGGTGTTACACATTGCAGGAGGCATCGTGATAGTCATCTATGGAATCAAAGAACACCTTAACCCGATCAAGGCTCAGCTCTCTGAGGTCATTCACGGATGTATGCAATCCGTACTTGGGATGCCGGAAGACAAACGGGTTCATCGTTTTATCCCTATGGAAACCGAGGATTTTTATTATCCTGGTGGCAGGACACCCGCTTACACGGCCATCGAGATCAATATGATGCAGGGTCGAAATCCCGAGACCCAAAAGGCCCTGATCAAGGAACTCTTCAAGAAGATTGAGTCCGTGGTTGGCATATCACCCGTAGATGTTGAAGTCACGATCAAGGAGCAACCGCCACACTGTTGGGGCTTTCGTGGCATGACTGGAGATGAGGCGTGTGACCTCAAGTATTCAGTCAATGTGTAACAAGGCAATCAAATTCGTTCCGGCCCAAAGGCCCCCCACCGGAGGCCCTTTTCAGGGCGCCTTTTATTGCTGGCGTGAAGCACAGGGAGAGAGCGGTGTCATTGTTTGAAACAGAGAGGTTGGTTGCAAGGAAGCTATCCCATCAGGATGTCCCGGTGCTCACCGCAATGCTCAGTGATCCGGAAGTCATGAAATTCTCCGTTCGCGGAGTTTGCGACGAGGAAGCTACTCGAAAGTTCGTTGATTGGTGCCTTGAGTGTTACGCCTCTCAGGGAATAGGGCCATGGGCATTTTGTGAGAAGGAGTCTGGGCATTTTATCGGCTTCTGTGGCATTGGGCCTGAGTTGGTTGGCGATGTCGAAGAATTCAATCTAGGGAGGGTCTGATTAACGCCTGATTTATCGCTGAATCGCTTTTCAACTCGAAAAAAAGCCATTCAAGCGCGATTTTGGCGTTATCACCCTCTGTTTTGTTCGATTTTTGCCTATTTCCCGCCGTTTTGGCGGAAAACAGGCGAACTGACCCTACGACAGCAGGTATTTTTCACCCATCAGCAGGTTGCTGAACGCAGCCAGCAAGTGCAATCGGTTACTGTTTTTGGCCAAGCCGCGATAGCGAACTTTGCTATAGCCAAAGACCTGCTTGATGTACCGGAATGGGTGTTCCACTTTGGCCCGGGCGCTGGCTTTGAGCTTCTCGGCCTTTAGCTTTCGGTCGTCCAGTTTTTTACGAGAACCGGGGCGCTTGGCAATGAACCAGGATACATTTTGGCGATCTTTATGCTCATCCCGCTTTTGAATGCCAAGATAACCGGCATCACCGAACACGCGCAGCTCGTCACCGTGAAGAAGGTTGCCGGCGGACACGATGTCGTGGACATTGGCAGCGGTGGTATCGATGCTGTGGATCAAGCCGAGCGTATCGTCCACGCCGATATGCATCTTCATGCCAAAGTACCACTGGTTGCCTTTTCTGGTTTGTCGCATCTCAGGGTCGCGCTGGCCGCTTTCATTCTTCGTGGAGCTTGGTGCAGAAATGATGGAAGCATCCACAATGCTGCCTTCACGCAGCATCAAACCATTTTTCTCCAGGTGCTTGTTCACCTCTTTGAACAACACCTTGCCAAGGCCATGGCGCTCCAGGAAATGACGAAACTTGAGAATGGTGGTTTCGTCCGGCAATCGGTCCAGCTTCAGGCCGGCGAACTGGCGCATGGATTCGATCTCATACAATGCGTCTTCCATGGCAGGATCACTGAGGTTATAGAACAATTGCATGCAGTGGACTCGCAGCATGGTCGGCAGCGGATACGGTGGCCGGCCAGTCTGGCCCTTGGGGTAATATAGGGCTACCTTCTTCTCCAACTGCTTCCACGGAATCAGCTTGTCCATCCGTTCCAGAAAAATCTCGCGGCGGGTTTTACGCTTCTTGGTCTGGTACTCGGCTTCGGAGAAGGTGATCTGATCCATGGTGGCAACGAATCCTGTGCAGTTGACGATGACCGTATTATCGCTGATTTTGAGACTTATTCAGAGCCTCCCTAGGTTATCGGCTGGCGCGCAGGTTCTGGCACCAGGGGTATGCCACAGAAGCTGTAAAAGGTGTTCTCCAGTATGCTTTCGATCAAACACACCGCGAGTCGGTAATTGTTATTATCGAGCCGGAGCACACAGCCTCTGTTAGGGTGACGGAGAAGGTTGGGTTCAGAGATTATACGATTCGAGAATTCCATGCCCGAGCTGTGCGGGTATATCGAATGACGTGCGACGACTGGGCATTGCATAACAAGTTGTCGTAGATCGTTTCAAGCCTGGCGGCCCTGCACCGGATACACTGCGCTCCGTAGTCGCCACTGAACCAAGGCGTTAAATATCAGCTGAATATGGGTCGCATACGGAAGTTTCTTCATGACGCTGGAAGGCTAAAGCCCTACTATCGATTCTGTTCAAATGTAGCTTCGGGTTCGGGAATAGTGATCGGTATTGGCCTATGGTACTTCACTTTGGTTCCGCTCTTGGCGACCTCGTTTGAGATTGATGTCGCTGAAGCAGCACAACCCGGCGATCCGACCGCATTCTTTGCGGTCACAATGGTTTTGCTATTGGTCGTGGCAATGATCATTTGCGTCCAGGGAGTCTTTTTGGCTCTGGTGTTACTTGGTCGCTTGAGGTTTGCTGATGTGATGTCGGTAATCTGGCGTTTGCGTTACCCTCGGAGTTGGGTCAATTATTAACAAGCCGCGTCACTCGAACGGCAGTGGTGGGCGATAGCTTCGTTAAAGATATTAAGCCCGCAATGTGGTTAGGTCTTAAGGCTATCTGGTTGACCCAGGAAAATGCACCTCGGGGAACTGAGGTTCGGGTCTTCAGGAGCTTGCGAGACTTGTGCATGTAACCAGGTTGATGGCTACGATGCCGGCATCACGTTGATCTGGAATGCGGCCCTTTGGTTCCTATGCCACAAACTCTACGCACTAACTGGATGATGAACGTGACTAAAACTCTGTATTTACTGCTGGTGTGTGTCTTGGTTGCTGGCTGTAGCAGCAAAGCCGTGTATGACAATGTGCAGCGAAACAACCGACAGGAATGTGTCAGTGTGCCACCCCCTCAGTATGATGAGTGCATCCAACGTTCCAGTAAGTCATACGAAGAGTACGAGAGGGATCGGTCTGAGGTACTCAAGTCTGAACCATAGAGCCGTGGGCGGGAAAGTCGGGCTCATTATGTGATTACCTTTCGCAGCCTTTCCGCCGCAGTGGTGGCGCCCCGAAAACCCGCTTGTAAGCCCTCGAAAACGCCGCTTCGGATTGGTACCCCAGCTCTTCAGCCAGCTCGGTCAGTGTCACGGGTGATTGACCAATTCTAAGACGCGCCAGGTTCATCCTCCATTCGGTCAGGTACTGTTTTACTGAAGTGCCTATCACCTCGGTAAACCGGGCGGAAAACCCGGAGCGGGACATGCCCGCGTGCCTGGCCAGCCGGCTGACTGTCCAGTCAGCCTCAGGATGTGCGTGTATGGCCGCCAGAGCCTTGCCCAGTTTCGGATCTTTCAGCGCGCCCAGCCAGCCTTTGCTGGCTTCCGCGCTGGAGTTGATCCAGTGTCGTATGGCCTGAATCACGATGATATCTGCCAGGTGGGCCATCACCGTGACCCCGCCGGGTGATAGTGCGCGGGCTTCCTGCTCCATCAGTTGTATCAGCGTTGTAAGCTGGGCGGGCAGGGCGCCATCGTCGCCTTTTATGTGAATGCACTGTGGCAGTTCACGAATGAGCTTCTGAGCCGCAATCTGGTCGAAGCCAAGCACGCCGCAGGTCAGTCGGGTTTCTTCTTCGCCCGTGCGCTGTTCTTCCGTGCCGGCCCCGCCATAGCGCATGAACTCAAAGCGGTCTGTCAGCCGGGTGACGGGAATATCAAAAAAGGGCTCGCACGGCTGATTGTTACTATGGGAGATACAGTGGCCTTTCCCTTTGGGTACCAGCGCCATGTCGCCCGTTTTAAGGAGCAGGCTATCTTGGTCTTTGAAACGCAACCAGCAGCTTCCCTGGGTGACGATGTGAAACATCATTTTGCCCCCGAGCGGCGGCATCTCCATGCCCCACGGGCTAATCAGTTCGGCAGTCGCGTAGACGGTACCATCCATGCGAAGTGAACACAGCGTCTCGCCGAGTGGATCGGAGGTTGTCGGCATGCGCCGCTCAAGTTCAGGGATCATTGTTTCTCACGGGTTTTGGACGATCTGCAAAATATAGTAGATAGAAAAGCATTAAGCATCAGTTTTTGTCCTCGTAAACTGGAACCTTCAGTGATCGTTTAACGAGGACCAAACCATGACATCAGAAGTCATCGCTGTTGTTGGCGCCACCGGTAAGACCGGTTCCAGGGTATTGGCAAAACTGGGTGAGATGGGGCTGGAGGCGCGCGGCCTGTCACGCTCTTCTCCCATCCCCTTTGATTGGGCAGACCGCAGTACCTGGGCCGCGGCACTTCAGGGAGTGCGTGCTGCCTACGTTACGTATTTCCCGGATCTCGCGGTGCCGGCGGCGGAAACGGATGTGCGTGCCTTTGTGGCGGAAGCTAAACAGCAGGGTGTGGCGCACCTGGTATTGATGTCGGGGCGTGGAGAGGCGGGTGCACGGCGGGCAGAACAGGTACTGGAAAGCAGCGGGTTGGACTGGAACGTGGTTCGCGCCAGCTGGTTTATGCAGAACTTCAGTGAAAGCTTTATGCTGCAGGGCCTGCAGGCGGGTGAGCTGGTGCTCCCCAGGCCCAACGCCAGGGAACCATTCATCGATGTGGATGACCTGTCCAGTGTGGCGGTAGCGGCGCTGACCAATCCCGCATTGAAAAACCAGGTATTGGAAGTTACCGGTCCGGAGCTGCTCTCGTTCGAGGAGTGTGTGCATGCGATTGCTGCGGCCACTGGCCGTGAGATCCGGTTTACGCCGTTACCGGTGGAGGCCTATCTGGATGGCGCCAGGGCGCTGGGTATGGCAGACGACATGGCGTGGCTGATCAACGAACTGTTTGTGAACATTCTTGATGGCCGCAATGAAAGCACCACTCAAACGGTTGAAGAAGTGCTGGGGCGGCCTGCGCGCCGGTTCAGAGACTATGTCACTGACGTTGTGCCTACGGGGGTGTGGTGATTGGGTGATCGCTTGCTTGAGGTTCGATATTGTCTGTGTCCGGAGTTTATGAAGAAGTTTATGGTTTTGTGAACTTTCCACGATAGACTCAGAGGACTGACGATAATACTGGATTGACAGCCAGTGTTGACCGAAAGGAGCCCTCAGCTGCATGCCGCGCACGGTATTGATAATCGAAGACAATCCCGGTATCGGCGAACTGGTCCGCATGCAGGTATCCGACCTGGGCATGACTGCGGTTCTTCGGGACCGGGGCGACAGCGGCCTGGCGCGTTTCCGGGACGGTGGTATTGACCTGGTGATTCTGGACCTCATGCTTCCGGGCCTGGATGGCCTGGCGGTGTGCCGGGAAATACGCTCCAGTGCGGGTTATGTGCCGGTGCTCATGCTGACCGCCAAGAGCACCGAGCTGGACAGGGTGCTGGGGCTGGAAATGGGGGCGGATGACTACCTCACCAAGCCTTTCAGCGTGGCGGAACTGTCCGCTCGCATCAAAGCTCTGTTCCGGCGCGTGGACGCGCTCTCCCGGAAGAGCTCAGCCGAAGACGATGTGGCGGAGATTGAGGCGGACGGGCTGCGGATTGATCCGGTTCGGCGCCGGGTGTTCCTGGAGTGCCGCGAGCTCGATCTGACCGCCCGTGAGTTCGATCTTCTGTGGCACTTTGCTTCCCATCGTGGCCGGGTTTTCAGCCGGGCCCAATTGCTGGATGCCGTCTGGGGGTACAATCACGACGGCTACGAGCACACCGTAAACACCCATATCAACCGCCTGCGTAACAAGATTGAGCCCGATCCGGCCGAACCGCGTTACGTTCAGACGGTCTGGGGCGTGGGCTATCGGTTTATGGATTAACCATGGGCCTTTCCGTGCTTCGAACCCTGTATGCGAGGCTGGCCATTGGTCTGTTCCTGCTGCTGTTGGTGGTGGGCGGGCTATTCACTTTGCTGAGTCTGGCCTCGGTCAGGGAGTATTCGGCTGCCGTTAACCAGCAACTGAACCGGAATCTGGCGCAGAATCTGGTCTCTGACCGAAACCTGGTCACCGATGGCCAGTTGAATCGGGATGCCCTGAAGCAGCTGTTCGAGCTGTATATGACGATCAATCCCAGCCTTGAGATTTACCTGTTGGATACCGACGGGGCCATTCTTGCCTATTCCGCCGATCCGGACCGAATCAAGCGCAATCGGGTATCCCTCGAACCAATCCAGACACTGCTCGAAAACCCGGACGCCTATCCTCTGCCGGGGGACGACCCTCGTAGTCACGATCGGCGAAAAGTGTTCTCTGTAACCCCTGTTCCCTCGGCAATCGACCCTGCCGGCTACCTTTATGTGGTTCTGAGGGGTGAAGAATTCGACCTCGCGGAGAGCATGGTTCACAGCAACCGGTTGTTGCAGATGGGCGCAGGCGCCCTGGCGGTGAGCCTGCTCGTGGGGCTCCTGGCCGGGTTGGTGTTCTTCCGAATGTTAACGCGGCGGCTGTCCCGGCTGACTGAACGGGTGGAGTCGTTTGAACGGGAATTGTCCTCGGAACAAAGCCCTCCACTGGCCGAGAAGGGCGACGACATTGATTACCTGGCCTCTCGGTTTGATCTCATGGCGCGCCGCATTGTGGCGCAGCTGGACCTCCTGAAGCACAAAGACGCCCAGCGTCGACAGCTGGTTGCTCAGGTGTCTCACGATCTTCGAACACCGCTGGCGTCAATTCAGGGCTACCTGGAAGCGCTGCGGATGAAGCATGAGACCCTGGAAGCTGAGGAGCGAGGCCGGTTCCTGGCGGTGGCCCTGTCAGAAACACACCGGTTGGGCAGGCAGGTTGAGGAGTTGTTCGAACTGGCCGCCCTGGATGCCCGTGAAAAACAGCCGGATATCGAGCCGTTTGTCATGGCTGAGTTGCTCTACGACGTCGTTCAGAAGCATAGGCCTGCGGCAGAACGAGCTGGTGTTGAACTCACCATTTCGGCGACAGAGACCGAGAGCGTGCTGGCGGATATCGCGATGACAGAGCGGGTTCTGGACAATCTCATCAGCAATGCCATCGCCCATTCTCCGCGGAATACAAGAGTCATACTCACGATGTCAGTACGGGATGGTGGAGCAGAGATCACTGTTGCTGATGCTGGGCCTGGCATCCGCCAAGAAGACCTTGGCCAGGTGTTTGACCCCTTCTACCAGGCCGCCGGAGCCGAACGCACCGGGCATGCCGGCCTGGGACTTGCGATCGCCCAGCGCTTGGTCGTCCTGCAGCATGGCAGGCTCTCAGCGCACAATGCGAACGGTGCTGTCTTTACCCTCTGGCTACCGTTAGCTTCCTCCAGCTAGCTTTCCGCTGCGTTATAGATTTGTGATAGTTGCTGAACGTTTTTGTGAATTCAGATCGCTAGGCTGCGATTATGGATTCAAGCGAGGAGAAGTGTCATGAAACGCAAAGTTATAGGCCTGTTTTCCGCCCTGGCGCTGGTCTCCGCCGCCGGTCTTTTTGCGGCACAGGTGGCAGCAGAGCGAGTGGATAGTGCAGGTAATGCCTACGCACCGGATGATCCGGATCTGGCCGTGGCGACCTTTGCTGGCGGCTGTTTCTGGTGCGTGGAAGCCGGCTACGAAAAGATTCCTGGTGTTGTCGAGGCAGTGTCTGGCTACGCTGGTGGAGAAGAAAAAAGTCCGACCTATAAACAGGTCTCTTCCGGGCGTACAGGCCACACTGAAGCCGTCCAGGTATATTACGACCCGGACAAAATGACCTATGAAGGCTTGCTGGCCGGCCTCTGGCGAATGATGAATCCGACCGACCTGGAGGGCCAGTTCGTTGACCGTGGTCGGCAGTACCGGCCCACCATTTTTTACCACAACGAGGAGCAGAAGCGCCTCGCAGAGGCGGCAAAGCAGGCGCTGGAGGCTTCCGGCGTCTATGACAAACCGGTGGTGATCCCCATTGAGCCGCTCAAGAGATTCTATCCGGCGGAGGAATACCACCAGGACTACTACAAGAAGAATCCGGTCCGCTACAAGTTCTATACCTTCAATTCGGGGCGTTATCAGTTTATTGAAGAGGTCTATGGCGAGGATTATGAGCTGGACTTCTCGCGCTATCAGCCCAATACCGGAGTCAATGACTCGATGCCTGCGGAGGCCGATCCGACAGAAGCGGCGGCAAGCGGGGGTTTTAACCCCGAACGTTTTCAAAAACCGGATGACAAGACTCTTCGGCAGCGTTTGACGGAAATGCAGTATGAGGTCACGCAGGAGGATGGTACTGAACCCGCCTTCAACAATACCTACTGGGACAACACCAGGGCGGGGCTTTATGTGGATGTCGTTTCCGGTGAGCCGCTGTTCTCCTCACGGGATAAGTACAAGTCCGGTACCGGCTGGCCTAGCTTCACTCGCCCGATTACGCCAGAGGCAGTGGTAGAACGTGAGGACAAGTCGTTTTTCATGACCCGGACGGAGATTCGCAGTGCCCATGCTGATTCTCATCTGGGCCATGTCTTTGACGATGGTCCGGCGCCGACGGGATTGCGCTATTGTATGAATTCCGCAGCCATGAAGTTCATCCCGCTGGAGCAAATGGAAGCCGCGGGGTATGGCAAATGGATCGACGCTGTCGAGTAAGATTGCGCGATAATAGCGTCGGAATAATTTACATAACTGGCTTTCTGTTCTAATAAAGGTGTTTTATATCAATAAGATATAAATAGGCACGCTATGTGCTTCCTTGCTGGCAACGTCATTATCTCTGGAAGAACCAAATAAGGAAGTACAGATGAACAAGTTGGGCAAAGCGCTTTCTGTTGTTGTAGTGTCCGGGCTCGCTAGCGTTGCCAACGCGGGTGTTATTGAAACCGTATCTGGCTGGAATGGCTCCAGCGAAATAGCCGCCTTCGGTGAATCTAACAGTGCTACGTACGGACAAACCTTCAAGGTGGGCGGTTCTGAAACCCAGCTGGATAGCTGGACGTTCTTCCTGAACGACAGAGTGAACCCCGATTACGTGGACTTTGCTTTCTATGTAATGGACTGGGATGCTGCCACCACCCGCGCGACCGGCTCCGTGCTTTTCCAGAGTGCCGCTGTGTCCTCAACCAACAACGGTGGTCTTGATGGTATGGAAGAGTTTACCTTCAACACCGGCGGGTTGAATCTTGTCGGGGGTAACGACTACATCGCGTTTATCAGTTCGACCGGCTTGTTCGATGGCCAGACTGGTACCGCCTATGCAGGCTCCCTGCGTGACGAGTCTGCCTATCTGGACGGTGGCTTTTTCTGGCAGAACAACGGCAATAGTGCCGGTACCTGGGATACCCAGAGCTGGAGTTCCGGGTCGAACTACGGCGACCTGGCGTTTTCAGCCTCCTTCTCGTCCGCCGCGAAAGTGCCTGAGCCAGCCAGCCTTCTTTTGCTCGGCCTTGGTCTGGCTGGGCTGGGCTTCTCGCGCAGAACGAAAGCCTGATCCCATTGAAGACGGACGCCGGCACACTATGTGCCGGCTTCGTTCCATTCAGGGGGTTGCGTTAACGCACCCGGACCTGATCGCCGTCTTCCAGGCCACGGCCGGGGTGCCGGACCACCCGAACGCCCTCCTGCAGTCCCTGCGTTACCTGGGTCATTAAACCGTTGGATGGTCCTGTCGTGACTGTCTGGTGTCTAGCCGTTTCGCTCTCAACCATGAAAACCGCAGAAGCGCCGTTGTATTCGAAGATAGCTGAGGTGGGTACCTGCAAGGTGTCTTCGCTTTGCCACAGGATAAAGTCAGCGTCCACCCGGTAGCCGTCTCCCAGCTGTCGCCACTGCTCCCGTGGGCTGACCATATCGGCAATAACCTGAACCCGTTGTTCTTCCACGCCCAGAGCGGATACATCCTCAAACCCGATAGGCTCGATACGACGAACCGTTGCTTCCAGTACCGGCCCGCCCCAGCCACTCAGTCGCACGCCAAGGCCGGGTTCCAGTTTGACGGCATCAAAACTCAAGACCTCGACCACCACTTCCAGAGCGCCAGGGTCTCCGACCTCCAGTATCGGCTCGCCGGCCTGGATGACGCCCTCGCTCTGGCGAACCAGAGCCAGAACCGCGCCGTTAACCGGAGAGCGCACGGCGACCCGCTCGGCAGGTTTCTGACCATTGGAGGACGCGGTTGAAATCTGCAGCCGGGTTTGAGCGGCGGCCAGTTCATGGGCGGCCACCTCTTCATCAAAGCGGGCGGAACGCAGGATTGCCTGTGCCCGGGCTGCCGTGGATTTCGCCTGTTGTAACTGTTCGGTGGAGACAAAGCGGGATTCTTCCAGAGCGAGCAGGCGCTGGTATTCATTCTGAGCGAACTCAGCATCAGCCTCCGCCGCCTGAACCTTTTGCTGGATGGATTGAAGTGCTGCCTGGGCGGCGGCTGCCCGAGCCTCGGCTTCGGCGCGGGTCCGGGCGTCCAGGATGCTGGCGGGCGTCGGGTCCACAAACGTCAGTAGCTCCCCGGGAATCACCGCGTCGCCTACGTCCAGCTGAACCCGGTGAATATAGCCGGCCACAGGGGAGGAAATCAGATAGCGATCTTTGACCCGGGTTTTGCCCTCTTCAAGAATGGTCACTTCCATGGGGCCGCGCTCGACGGGGGCAAGGTCAACCCAAACGGGCTCTGGCCGCAGGATAAGCGCGAAGACGATGGCGGCTACTGAGGCCATCAAAAGCCAGAAGGCCCATTTTCCTTTTGAGATGCGTTGTGTCGCCATGTTGGGTCCCATGTGAGTGTGTGTGCATTATTCCCGGGTTTTCAGAACCGCGACAAGGTCCAGTTTACGAAGTCGCCACCAGGTGATGAAGCCGGAAATCAATGCCGACAAAATGACCACGTTGGCCGCCAATGCCAGGGTTTGGCCGGTCAGGACCAGGGGAACGCGATAGAGTTCGGTCTGCATCGCGGTAACCACAAAACTTGCCAATCCAAAACCAACCGCCCAACCCAGAGGAATTCCCAGTAACAGCAGTATGGCCAGTTCTCCGAGCAGAATGTGGGCGACTTCGTTGTGGCTGTACCCCAGTACTCTCAAGCTCGCCAGGTCTCGCCCTCGTTCGGCCAGGGAAATCCGCGCGGTATTGTAGATCACACCAAAAGCAATAATGCCGCCGAGCAGGCTGATGATGAAGGTGTAGGTCAGGAAGGTGCGCGCGAGAGTCTCGAAGAAGCTGTCGAGCATTGCCTGTCGCAGATTGGTGGCCATCACTCCCGGCGTATCCCGGAGTTCCTGGTAGACGGTGTTGGTTTGCTCCGGCGCCAGATTCATCAGCATCTGGTTCACTCTCGGGCCTTCACGCAGCGCCTTGTTCATGGCGGTCAGATTCATGTAGGCGCCCACACCGAGGAACTCGCTGGTAACGCCAGCCACCGTGAGGTCCAGTTCCGGGCGTCGGCCTTCCAGCACTCGCACCCGAACTGTGTCTCCGGTCTCAACATTCAGGGCCTTGGCCAGAAAGTCGGTTACCAACAGGCCGGCAGAAGGAATGGCCACGTTCTCCAGATCCTGGTTAACCACAAATTGCAGTTTGGCGTCCCGGGGCAAGCCGGTGAGCACCGTGCGCCATCTGCGGTGTTCGTTAACCAGCTCTACGGTAACGGCCCGGCGTCCTTCGACGTAACGCACACCGGATTGGCGCGCCATTCCGTAAAGTGCGGTCGGGTTGACCGGGTCGGTGAGTGTGGCGGTCAGGTCCTGCTTCTGCACCCGGGCGAATTGGGTGTGCACCATCAGCGAAACAGAGCTGAACTGAAAATTGCCCACCACCACGATGGCCGTGGCCATGGCAATGCCAAATACCGAGAGGGCGGTTCGGCCTGGCTTGCGGGCGAGCTGCCTGACGATCATGCGTGAAGGCTGATGAAAGCGCACCCAGCCCAGCAGCCGTTCGGTAATGGTAATCCGGTATCGGGCGGGGCTCTCGGGCTGCATGGCTTCCGCCGGGGGCAGGGCGGCCGCAGCGCGGATGGAGCGCCAGCCGCCGAGCAGTGCAACTGCCATGCTGATCAGGGCCAGTAACGCCAGCCACCAGGGATTGATTCGGAACAGTAGCGAAGGGAAGCGGTAGTAATCCATATACAGCTCTCCCAACCGATGCCCCAGCCAGAGGCCACTGGCGCAGCCGATGGCAAGCCCGGTAAACGCAATGGCCAGCACCAGTTGGCTATAGTGCCAGCCGATCTGGCCATTGCTGTAGCCGAAGGCTTTGAGAATGGCGACGATTTCCCTCTGGGTACTGATCAGGCGTGTCACCACCACATTGAGCAGAAACATGGCGACGCCCATAAAAATGGACGGAAAGATAATCGCCATGGCCTTCAGCTGCTCGAGCTCGTCACTGAGAAAACGGTGTGAGAACTGGTCAGCCCGGGCGAACGCACCGGTACTGCCGTAGCGCGCCAGCAACCGGTCCAGTGGGTCGATCACATCTTCCACAGGATGCCGCGGGTCGATCTGCAGCACCAGACTGTTGAAGGCACCCCGCATGTCCATGGCGGCGGCCAGTGCTTCCTGATTCAGCCAGAGCACGCCAAAGCGCTGATAATCCGGAAGCATGCCCCCCGGAGGTATCACGTAGATGAATTCCGGCGACTCGACAATGCCCACGATTTTCAGGGTTTGTTGTCGGCCATTGATGATGGCGTTGAAACTGTCGTCCAGAGTGAGCTGGTGCGCATCCGCGAAGCTGCCAATGATTGCGACTTCATTGGCGTGGGTGGCGCTTGGCAGTCGACCTTGCCGGACATACAGCTGGTTTACCTCGGGTTGGCCGGCCGGAGGAACAGACACCAAGTGGGCCGACACAGGTTCATCGTAATCGGGGAGATTGAGCTTTGCGGCGCCTTCCACCCGGCCGCTCAGGCGGGTCACACCCGGTAGCTCGGAAACCGTTTGCAGCACATGGCGGGGGGCCCGTTTTACCGAAACGAAAACATCAGCAAACTGGTGCTCCTGATAGTACTGATCCCGGGTGGCTGTCAGGGAGGAGTAATTGACCAGAGACATCAGGCAAACCGCGATCCCGCCCGCAATCACCAGCGCGATCGCCAGCAACTGGCCGCGCATCTGCCAGATTTCCCGTCGCAGTTTGGTGTGCAGTACGCTCGGCCCGAAAATCATGGCATCACCAGCTCAGGGTGTTCGGGTCCTGGCGTTCTGAGTTGCGGTGCTCACCGCTGATCACGCCATCCGAAAGGGTGATCACTCTGTCCGCCATGTTCGCGATTGAAGCATTGTGGGTGATGATCACCGTGGTGGTGCCGGTTTCCCGGTTGGCCCGTTCCAATGCCGCGAGGACCAGAATACCGGTGGCCGAGTCCAGGGCTCCGGTAGGCTCATCGCACAGCAGCACCCGGGGTCGCTTGGATATGGCTCTGGCAATGGCCACTCTTTGTTGCTCGCCACCGGAAAGCTGAGCCGGAAAATGGTCCAGGCGACTGGCCAGGCCCACCATGTCCAGGGCTTCTTCCGGCGCCATGGGGTCACGGGCAATCTCGGTCACGGCGATGACGTTTTCGCGGGCGGTCAGGCTGGGGATGAGGTTGTAAAACTGAAACACGAACCCGACATAATCCCGGCGATAGCGGGTAAGCTCCCGGTCTGAGGCGCCGGCCAGATCGATGTCCTGATAACGAACTTCGCCGGTAGTGGGCACATCCAGTCCGCCCAGAATGTTCAGAAGCGTGGATTTGCCTGAGCCTGAGGCGCCAAGCATTACTACCAGCTCCCCCGGATAAAGGCTGATATCGACCCCCCGCAGGGCATGCACTTCCACATCGCCCTGACGGTAGGTTTTGGTCAGGCCTTTCGTTTGAAAGACAGGAGCGGTCCGGTCGGCGTGACACGCCATGGCAGGTTCCATTGCAGTCCAGTTGATCCAGAGCCGAGTATAGCCCAATACCGATGACCGATTATTGATCCCGCGCAGACGTATTCCACGTGCGTACCCGTGCCGGATTCGGTTACAGTCATGCCACTAACCCTGTAAAGCCAATGGGAGAAAACGGAATGAGTGACCCAACTTACACACCTCCGAAAGTCTGGAAATGGGATCCGAACAACGGCGGCAAGTTCTCTAACATCAACCGCCCCATCGCCGGCCCTACCCATGAAAAAGAGCTGCCGGTGGGGGAGCATCCGTTCCAGCTTTATTCCCTGGCAACGCCCAACGGTGTCAAGGCAACGGTCATGTTTGAGGAGCTGCTGGAAAAAGGCATCAAGGAGGCGGAATACGATGCCTGGCTGATTCGCATCACCGAAGGGGATCAGTTCAGCAGCGGGTTCGTGAAGGTGAATCCCAACTCCAAGATCCCTGCCATGATGGATCGCAGTGTGGACCCG
Source organism: Marinobacter sp. LM1 (assembly GCF_042763285.1). Lineage (NCBI taxonomy): Bacteria > Pseudomonadati > Pseudomonadota > Gammaproteobacteria > Pseudomonadales > Marinobacteraceae > Marinobacter > Marinobacter sp. LM1. The sequence goes on along the minus strand of NZ_CP114373.1, from coordinate 2,594,008 downwards.
GCCATCCGGGTTTTTGAGTCTGGTTCCATTCTGTTCTACCTGGCGGAGAAGTTTGATGCATTTCTGCCCAGGGACCCGGCCAAACGCACCGAAACCATGAACTGGCTGTTCTGGCAGATGGGCAGTGCGCCTTTCCTGGGAGGCGGCTTTGGTCACTTTTATGCCTACGCGCCAGAAAAGTACGAGTACCCCATCAACCGCTACACTATGGAAGTGAAGCGCCAGTTGGACGTGCTCGATCGTCAGCTGGCGGATAACCAGTATATAGCTGGTGATGAATACACCATCGCCGATATGGCCATCTGGCCCTGGTACGGAGCCCTGGTGAAGAACATGGTGTACGAGGCGGCCGAGTTCCTGGAAGCCCACACCTACACCAACGTGGTTCGCTGGACCGACGAGGTGGCCAAACGCCCGGCAGTAAAGCGTGGCCGTATGGTGAACAAGGCCTGGGGCGATTTGGCCTCCCAGCTGCACGAGCGGCACGATGCCAGCGATTTTGACCTGCGCACCCAGGACAAACTGGAAGGCAAGGCTTAAGCCATAAGGAGGACGGATGGCTCTGCCCGACGCACTGACCGAAGCACAGATCTACCATCGGTGCCCGCTGGAGAAACTGGATTTCGAAACCACGGAAAGCCTGGAAGATCTGGCTTTGCCCTTCGGTCAGGACCGGGCACTGCGTGCCCTGGAATTCGGGGCCAGCATGAAGGCCCAGGGGTTTAACCTGTTCGTGTTGGGGCCCTCAGGGGCGGGCAAGCATGAACTGGTACGGCGAGTATTGGCCAGCCATGCCGCGGAAAAGCCGGTGCCTTCGGACTGGTGTCATGTGTTCAATTTTCAGCAGTCAGACAAACCCGGGGCCATCGAGCTGCCGCCGGGGGAAGGTCGCATATTCAGGGCCGATATGAGCGAACTGGCCAACGAGCTGAAGACCACCATACCGGCCACCTTTGAAAGCGAGGAGTACCAGGCCCGAATTCAGGAATTGCAGGAAGAGGTTACCCGGCGCCAGCAGCAAGGCCTGTCTGAGATTCAGGAAGAGGCAAACGCCAACAATATAGCCATGCTCACCACCCCGGCAGGTTTTACCTTTGCGCCCATGCGCAACGGCGAGGTGATCGAGCCTGAGGAATACAAGACCTTCTCCGATGAGGAAAAGGAGTTGGTGGAATCCAAGGTGGAAGATCTGCAGAAAAAGCTGCAGCAGGCCATCCAGCAGGTGCCCCGGTTGCGCAAGGAGGTTCGGGAGCGGGTCCATGCCCTGAATGAGGAAATGGTTCAGCTTACCCTGGGCGGGCCCATGGGTGAGCTGCGCGAGAAGTGGGCCCACGTGCCGGCCGTGGTGGCCCATCTGGACGCCGTGCGTGAGGATGTGGTGGAGCATGCAGAGGCGTTTCAGGATACGGAAAACGGCGCACCGGCAGGGTTGTTGAACCGCTACCGGGTGAACCTGCTGGTAGATAATGCCGAGACCCGTGGGGCCCCCGTCATCTATGAAGATCTTCCCAACCACCAACACCTGGCAGGTCAGATCGAACACCGGGCCCACCAGGGTAACCTGTACACGGATTTCACCCTGATTCGGGCCGGGGCTCTGCATCGGGCCAACGGGGGCTACCTGATCCTCGACGCCCGGCGGGTACTGTCGCAGCCCAAGGCCTGGGAAAGCCTCAAACGCATACTCTTTTCCGGCGAGATCCGCATCGAATCCCTGGAGCGCCTGTATGGCCTCGCCACCACGGTAAGCCAACAACCGGAGCCGATTCCGCTTTCGGTAAAGGTGGTGCTGCTTGGCGACCGGATGCTGTATTACCTGCTGTCCCACTACGATCCGGACTTTCTGGACCTGTTCAAGGTGGAAGCGGATTTTGAAGACGACATGGAGCGGGATGAGGCCAGCTACTTACTCTACGCCCGGATGATTGCCACCATGGCCCGGTCGGCTGGCGTAAGAATCCTGGACAGGGAGGCGGTTGCCAGGTTGATTGAACACGCGAGCCGTCTGGCCAGCGATCAGAACAAGCTGACGGCCCATGATCGTGTACTGAAAGATCTGCTCACCGAGGCGGATCATTGGGCTGGTGTGGCCGACAGCCCACACGTGTGCGCCAGCCATGTGCAGCAGGCCATTGACGAGCGGGACTACCGGGCGAGCCGGGTCCGCGAGCGTAGTCTGGAGCAGATTCGCCGGGGCGTGGTGATGATTGCCACTCAGGGCGAGCAGGTGGGACAGGTGAATGGTCTGTCGGTACTGCAGCTAGGTGCCACCCGCTTTGGACAGCCCACCCGAATTACAGCTACGGCGCGCCCTGGCAAGGGCCAGGTGGTGGATATCGAGCGGGAAGCCAAGCTTGGTGGGCCGATCCACAGCAAGGCGGTGATGATTCTGTCCCGGTTCCTGGCCAATCGTTATGCGCCAATGAATGAGCTGTCACTGTCGGCCAGTCTGGCCTTTGAGCAGTCCTACGGTGGCGTGGAAGGGGATTCTGCCTCGGTGGCGGAAACCTGTGTGTTGTTGTCTGCCATCGCTGGCATTCCGCTCAAGCAATCACTGGCGGTAACCGGTTCCATGAACCAGCATGGTGAGGTGCAGGCAGTGGGCGGCGTCAACGAAAAAATTGAAGGCTTCTTTAATGTCTGCGGGCAGGACGGAGGCGTGAATAGCCAGGGTGCCTTGTTGCCGGCCAGCAATGTGGAGCATCTGATGTTGAATGAATCGGTGCGGGAAGCGGTGCAGGACGGAAGGTTCTCCATTTATCCCGTTACCCATATCGACCAGGCCATTGAGTTGTTGACGGGCCTGGAACCGGGGCAACCGGATGCTGATGGCGTGTTCCCTGAGGGCAGCTTTAACCGTCGCGTGGCAGACAGGCTGGCCGCGTTTGCCGAGGTTGGCAAAAGCAAGGACAAAGACACGGGTCAGGATAATGGCAATGGCGGACACAACGGTCAGTCATAAAACTCCGGAACCAGACCCCGCCGTGGTCCGGCGGATACTGGTGTTGCTGGATGGTTCCAGGCGGAGTCTGGCAGCCCTGGAGGCTGCGGCAGACATTGCACGTGCGCAGCAAGCCGAAGTTCTGGGTATCTTTGTGGAAGAAGTAAACCTGCTGCGTAGTGCCGGTTACGGTTTTGCCCGGGAAGTGGGCCGGAGTTCCGGCGTGGCGAGGCCCATGGATGTCGACGCTCTGGAAGTCCGTATGCAGGCAACTGCAGAGAAGCTTCGCCGTACTCTCGAGCGAACCCTGGCGCCCTGGGGTGTGGCCCAGGCACTGAGATTATGCCGGGGTGAAGTGGTAGAGCAGGTATTGGGGCTGGTACAGCCTGATGATTTGTTGGTGCTCGGCGGGGCTGGCTGGTCCGGTATTTCATCTTTCAAGCTGGGCTCAACCGCGCGGGGCCTGTTGCGGCAGGCGCCGGGAGATGTGCTGTTGTGGCCGGAATCGCGCTCATTACCACCGGGCAGGGTGGTGGTGTTGCTGAACCACGATCAGGGCGCGAATCATCGGGCTGTGCGGGTAGGCGTGGAGCTGGCCAGGCGTGGGCAGCGGGCGCTGACGGTTCTGGTGCGCTCAGAAGCCGCTGATGATCCCGAATTGCTTGGGGAGCTTGCAGCAATGCTTGAAGCCGGGGGCATTGCTGCCCGGGTCAGGTGTTTGCCCAAAGCCGGTGCTGCTGCCATGGCGAGGGCCGTGCGGGAGGAGGGAGCAGCACAGCTGGTGATCAGCCGTCAGTGCAGCCTGTTTGAGCAGCAGGGCGCGGAGTCCCTGCTTTGCCAGCTGAATCTACCGGTCACCATCACGCCCTGAGCAAACCGCTGTTGTGCCGGCAGTTGTTCAGGCGGTCTCCCGGCTGCGAGCTTCCTCCAGCACCTCGGTTATTTCCCCGGCTGACAGGGTTTCCCTTTTCATGACGGCTCTGGCAAGGGCATCCAGTTCCTGCCGGTGTTCGGTCAGGAAGCTCACGGTAAAGGCTTCAAAGGCCAGTAATTGCGACTGGATTTCCGAGTCGATCATTTCCGCGAGTTTTTCGCTGTACTCCCGGGGCGCGCCCATTTCCCGGCCAAGGAACACATGTTCTTCGCCGATGCCCAGGCCCAGCGGGCCGATCTTTTCGCTCATGCCCCACTGGCCGACCATTCGTCTCAATAGTTTGGTGGCTTCTTTCAGGTCATTCTGGGCGCCGGTGCTGACCTCTCCGTAGATGATCTTTTCGGCAGAACGCCCGCCCAGCATCACCTTGATGCGGTCCTCCAGGTAACTTTCGGTGTAATTGTATTTGTCTTCTTTCGGGGTCTGTTCGGTCACTCCCATGGCCATGCCGTGGGGAATAATGGTGATCTTGGTGAGAGGATCTGCCTTGGGCATGTAATAGGCCATAATGGCATGCCCGCATTCGTGGTAGGCCACGGCTTCACGCTCTTCCGGTGTTAACTGGGCGTCCCTTTCCTCACCCAGAATCAGGCGATCGTGGGCCACTTCAAAACAGTGGTTGTTTACCTCAACGAGGTTGTCTCGGGCGGCTGTAAGGGCCGCTTCGTTCACCAGGTTTTTCAGGTCGGCGCCGGAGAAGCCGGTCGTGCGCGCGGCCACCTGCGTCAGGTCCACATCCGCAGCCAGCGGCACCTTGCGCACATGTACCTTCAGAATAGCTTCCCGGGCCTCCCGGTGAGGGCGGTCCAGGGTGATTTTCCGGTCAAACCTGCCCGGGCGCAGCAGAGCGGTGTCCAATACATCCGGGCGGTTGGTGGCGGCCAGCACAAGAACGTTCTCATGGGCCTCGAAACCGTCCATTTCCGTGAGGATCTGGTTCAGGGTCTGTTCGCGCTCGTCGTGGCCGCCCCCCAGGCCAGCTCCCCGTGAGCGTCCGACGGCGTCCAGCTCATCGATAAAGATCAGTGCCGGGGCTTCCTTGCGAGCCGTCTGGAACATGTCCCGAACCCGTGCCGCGCCAACGCCCACGAACATTTCGATAAACTCCGAGGCGCTGATGCTGAAGAAGGGGACTTCCGCCTCGCCGGCAATGGCCCGCGCCAACAGAGTCTTGCCGGTGCCCGGCGGGCCAACCAGGAGAACCCCTTTAGGCATCACGGCTCCCAGACGACGATACTTATCCGGCGACTTCAGGAAGTCGATAATTTCCGAAATGTCCCGTTTTGCGGACTCAATGCCCGCTACATCGTCCAGTGTCGTGGTGGAGGTTTCCCTGCGGGCGCGGCGGGCCCTGGACTTGCCATAGTCAAAGGGGCCGCCGCCCTGAGTCATGCGTTTCTGGGCGGCACCCCAGAACCAGAACATCAGCGCCAATAACAGGATCCAGGGCAGGAAGCCCAGGATCAGCTCCTGCCACCAGGGGCGGCCGGAGCGGGAGCCCCGAACCAGTACTTCCTGTCTTTCCAGTAGTGGTAGTAGCTCCGGGTCTTCCACCTGTGGCCTGAGCGTTATGAAACTGCTCGACGGTGGCCGGCTGTCGTTGGCAAACCGGCTGGCACCGGAATCCGTAAAGCTTCCGCTGATCTCTTCGGTGCGCAGGGTAACTTCGGCAACCTGGCCGCTTATGACGGCCTGTTTGAACTCGGAATAGGCCAGTTCCTGTTGTTGCTGCTGGTTGTTCCCCTGTAGCCACAGGAACATCAGGAAAATGGCCGCGCTCAACCACAGAAACGAGTACTGGTTGGGTATCGTCGGTCCCGGCTGCGGTATCTGGTCCTGCTTTCCGGGTTCGTTGCTGGGTGTCATTTCGGCCTCCGGTCACCCTCCATGATTTTTGCTACAAACACCGATTTGCCGTAGGTCTCGAAAGACCATTTCATGGTGTCTGAGAGCACTTTCATCACTTCGTCATACTCGCCGAAGATCTCGGTACTCATGCGACCAGGGTGGACCTCAAGGCTGGTCTGCTCCAGGCGTGCAATCAGATCCCAGATCGGTTGTTTGTAGTCGTCCTTGAGCGGATAGCAGCTCAGTTGTACGGAAAGATACATCAGTTACCTCCTGTCCGGGATGCGCCCGGTCAATATTGAATGGCTCAGAATCCCATGGCAGACGAGGTGCTGCGCCGGGGATCGGCTCCGCCGTAAAGCGTGCCGTCTTCGCCAATCAGGATGCTCTGGATGGCGCCCATGGCCGAGCCGGTGTTGATGGTGTGCCCTCGCGCCCGGAGCAGATCCAGAGTGTCCGGGCTGATACCCTGTTCCACCCGAATCTCGTCCGGTAACCACTGGTGGTGGATGCGCGGCGCACTGACGGCTGTCTGTATGTTCATATTATGGTCGATCACATTCATGATCACCTGCAAGGTGGTGGTGATGATTCGGGAGCCGCCGGGGCTGCCGGTTACGAGGAAATTGCGGTCGTCCTTTCGTACGATGGTCGGCGACATGGAGCTGAGCATGCGTTTACCTGGCTCCACCTTGTTGGCTTCGCCGCCGATCAGGCCATAAGCATTGGGAACCCCCGGCTTGGCGCTGAAATCGTCCATCTCGTTATTGAGCAGAAAGCCGGCACCGGCCACGGTAATGCCCGAGCCATAGCTGAAATTGATGGTGTAGGTGTTTGATACCGCGTTGCCCCAGCGGTCCACCACCGAGAAGTGTGTGGTCTCCGGGCTTTCCCAGGGCCCAGGTTTTCCAGGCGCGATCTCGCTGGCGGGCCGGGCCTTGTCTGCCTTGATGGATGTGCGAAGTTGGTCGGCGTAGCCCTTGCTGGTCAGCCCTTCCAGCGGCACAGCTACGAAGTCTGTATCACCCAGGTATTCCGAGCGAGCTGCGTATGCCAGTTTCATGGCCTCGGCCATGTGGTGAATGGTGTTTGCGGAGTTGTGCCCCCATTCGCCGATGGGGTAGTCCTCCAGAATGTTGAGGATCTGCACGATGTGAGTGCCGCCAGATGAGGGCGGCGACATGGAGTAGATATCAAATCCCCGATAGGTGCCGTGGACCGGCTGGCGAACGGCCGGTTCGTAGTTGCGCAGGTCTTCCAGAGTAATCAGACCCTCGCCCCGTTGCATTTCCGCCACAATCAACTGTGCGGTTTCACCTTCATAGAAGCCTTTTACGCCCTGCTCGGCAATGCGCTGGAGGGTGTCGGCCAGTTCCGGCTGGCGAAACACTTCGCCAGGTTGTGGGGCCGATCCATCTTTTATATAGAAGGTAGCGCGGGTGGCTGGCCAGCGTTCAAGGCGGTCCCGGGCCTGCTCCAGGCCTTCGGTGAATCGGTGGGGCACCACAAAGCCCTCCCGGGCCAGTCGAATCGCCGGGGCCAGGGCTTGGCTCAGGCTCAGGGTGCCGTGCCGCTCCAGCGCCAGTGCCAGCCCGGCTACGGTGCCGGGTACCCCGGCGGCCTTATGGCTGAACCGGCTGCGTTCGCTCACGACATTGCCGTCCTGGTCCTGAAACATGGTTTCGGTGGCTGCAGCCGGTGCGGTTTCGCGATAATCAATGGCTTCCGGGGCATCGCCGTTACCGGGCGAGTAGACCAGAAAGCCGCCACCGCCAATATTGCCGGAACGGGGTTGGGTGACGGCCAGGGCGAAGCCGGCGGTAACAGCGGCATCAATGGCGTTGCCCCCGTTTTGCAATACCTTCAGGGCAACCTCTGTGGCCAGGGTGTGGCTGGTGGCAACCATTCCCTGGGAGCCCTGTACCGGATGGAAACGTTCCCCTTCCAGAATGGCCTGTTCGTTGGCGCTTGTGTTGAAGGCAAACAGGAAAAGCATCAGCGCGGTTGTCGCTCTCCAGAGCGGTCTGTGGCTGATTTTCGAAGCGGGGCTGTAGATCACTCTGTCCATGGTTGGATTCCTCGTTTCTGGCTGTCAGATAGGCTATCATAGCCGGTCATTTTTACCGGTGCGTACCGACCATCGCCGTGAATGTCCGGTTTGTGGTTTCCTATCGCGCCCGCTTTCCCCGGATTCAAGTTAAGGAAAGGCTTCATGGAGCATACCTATCGTCTTGTTATTTCCTGCCCGGACAGGGTCGGGATTGTTGCCAAGGTGAGTAATTTTCTGTCCACCTATAACGGCTGGATTACCGAGGCGAGCCACCACTCCGATACCCAGGCCGGCTGGTTTTTCATGCGGCATGAAATCAAGGCCGAATCGATACCGTTCGGGCTGGATCAGTTCCGTGCCGCCTTTGAGCCGATTGCCCGCGAGTTCAACATGAACTGGCACATTGCTGATTCCGCGCGCCCCAAGCGGGTTATCCTGATGTGCAGCAAGGAATCACACTGCCTCGCCGATCTGTTGCACCGCTGGCACAGCAAAGAGCTCAACTGCGAGATCGTTGCGGTGATTTCCAACCACGATGATCTGCGCCGCATGGTGGAGTGGCACGAGATTCCTTACCACCATGTGCCGGTGAGCAAAGAGAACAAGGCTGAGGCCTTCGCCCATATCGACGAGCTGTTCCAGCAATACGAAACCGACGTGGTGGTGCTGGCCCGTTACATGCAGATTCTGCCTGCCGAGCTGTGCGGAAAGTACTCCGGCAAGGTGATCAATATTCACCACAGCTTCCTGCCGTCGTTTGCGGGTGCCCGCCCATACCATCAGGCCTACAGCCGGGGTGTGAAGCTGATTGGTGCCACCTGCCACTATGTCACCCAGGATCTGGACGAGGGCCCGATCATCGAGCAGGACGTCATCCGGATCAGTCACAGTGACTCCATCGAAGACATGGTTCGCCTGGGTAAGGATGTGGAGAAAAATGTTCTGGCCCGGGGCCTGCGGTCCCACATTGAAGACCGCGTGATTACCTACGAAAACAAGACCGTGGTGTTTGATTAAGGCTTTACCACAGTTGCCCCCGGTGGGGGCGGTCTGTGGTATGCTTGGCGGCTTGTTGAAGAATAAAGACGGGGCCCGGAAACGGCCCCGGAACGACTTCCAGATAACGCAAAGGAACCTTTCTCGATGGGTGAGTTAGCCAAAGAGATCCTGCCGGTCAATATTGAAGACGAGTTGAAACAGTCCTACCTCGATTACGCCATGAGCGTTATCGTTGGCCGGGCATTACCCGATGTCCGGGACGGCCTGAAGCCGGTACACCGCCGGGTGCTGTTCGCCATGTCCGAGTTGGGTAACGACTGGAACAAGGCCTACAAGAAGTCTGCCCGTGTGGTGGGTGACGTTATCGGTAAATATCACCCCCACGGTGACTCTGCGGTATACGACACCATCGTTCGAATGGCCCAGCCATTCTCCCTGCGCTATCCGCTGGTAGACGGCCAGGGTAACTTCGGTTCCATCGACGGCGACAATGCCGCCGCCATGCGTTACACCGAAATCCGCATGGAGAAGATCGCCCATTCGCTGCTGGCGGATCTCGACAAGGAAACCGTCGATTACGTTGATAACTACGACGGCACCGAGCGTATCCCGGAAGTTCTGCCGACCCGTGTGCCCAATTTGCTGGTAAACGGTTCCTCCGGTATTGCCGTGGGTATGGCCACCAATATTCCGCCCCACAACCTGACGGAAGTGGTGAACGGCTGCCTGGCACTGATCGATAACCCGGATCTCACGGTCGATGAGCTGATGGAATTCATCCCGGGCCCGGACTTCCCCACCCAGGGCATCATCAATGGCCGTGCCGGTATCGTGGAAGCATACCGCACAGGACGTGGCCGCATTTATATCCGTGCCCGCCACGAGATTGAGCAGGACAAGAAGACCGGCCGCGAATCCATCATCATCACCGAGCTGCCTTACCAGCTGAACAAGGCCCGTCTGATCGAGAAGATCGCGGAACTGGTGAAGGAAAAGCGCCTGGAGGGTATCTCCGAGCTGCGTGATGAATCGAACAAGGAAGGTATCCGGGTTGTGATCGAATTGCGCCGGGGCGAGAACCCGGATGTGATCATCAACAATCTGTTCGCCCAGACTCAGCTGGAAACCGTGTTCGGTATCAACATGGTGGCGCTGATCAACGGCGAGCCCAAGACCCTGAACCTGAAAGAAATGCTCGATGCGTTTGTGCGTCATCGTCGGGAGGTGGTCACCCGCCGCACCATTTATGAGCTGCGCAAGGCTCGTGAGCGGGGCCATATTCTGGAAGGTCTCACCGTTGCCCTGGCCAACATTGATGAAATCATCGAGTTGATCAAACAGTCGCCCTCCGCCGCAGAAGCGAAAGAAAAGCTGATGGACAAGGGCTGGGCACCTGGTGACGTACTGGCCATGCTGGAGCGTGCCGGTGAGGATGCTTGTCGTCCGGACGACCTGCCCGAGATCTATGGCCTGCGAGACGGCCTGTACCACCTGTCGCCGGAGCAGGCCCAGGCGATTCTGGATCTGCGACTGCACCGCCTGACCGGTCTGGAAACCGAAAAGCTCCAGAACGAGTACAAGGAAATCCTGGAGAAGATTGCCGATCTGCTGGATATCCTGGGTGATCCCGAGCGTCTGATGCAGGTGATTCGTGACGAACTGGCAGAGATTGTCAGCCAGTATGGCGATGAGCGCCGCACTGAGATCACCAGCTCTCGTCGCGACCTGACCATTGCAGACCTGATCGACGAAGAAGATCTGGTGGTGACTATTTCCCACAGTGGCTATGCCAAGACCCAGGCCGTTGAGGATTACCAGGCCCAGCGCCGTGGTGGCCGGGGTAAAGCGGCAACGTCGATGAAGGACGAAGACTTTATCGAGAAGCTGCTGGTGGCGAATTCCCACGACACCATTCTGTGCTTCTCCAACAAGGGTAAGGTGTACTGGCTGCGGGTGTTCGAGATTCCCCGTGGCAGCCGCGGCTCCCGTGGCCGGCCCATGGTCAACATCCTGCCGCTGGACGAAGGAGAGCGCATTACTACCTTCCTGCCGGTACGTGACTACCCGGAAGACCAGTTTGTGCTGATGGCCACCTCGGCCGGTGTGGTCAAGAAGACACCGCTGCCGAACTTCTCGCGCCCGCGCAGCAGTGGCCTGATTGCCCTGAATCTCGATGAGGGTGACACCCTGATTGGTGCCGCCATTACCGATGGTTCTGCCGAAGTGATGCTGTTTTCCAGTGCCGGTAAAGCGGTGCGCTTCCAGGAAGAGCAGGTTCGCCCGATGAGCCGGACGGCTCGTGGTGTCCGCGGTATCAAAATGCCGGAAGGCCACCATGTCGTGTCCCTGATCATTCCGCAGGAAGGCGGTGTGATTCTGACCGCCAGTGAGCATGGTTACGGCAAGCGCACGGCCATTGATGAATTCCCGGCCTACAGCCGTGGTAGCCAGGGCGTTATCGCCATGCAGTGCTCCGAGCGTAACGGTAATCTGGTGACCGCACTGCAACTGTTTGAAGGCGATCAGATGATGCTGATCTCCGACAAGGGCACCCTGGTGCGAACCCGCACTGATGAGGTGTCGGTGCTGAGCCGGAACACTCAGGGCGTGCGTCTGATCCGTCTGGCCCAGGAAGATGAGCGCCTGGTGGGTGTGGAGCGGATTGCAGAATCCGATGATGAAGAAGAAGTGGAAGGCGAGGAAACAGAAGAATGAGCAGGGCGTTCAATTTCTGTGCTGGTCCGGCCACCTTGCCGGAAGCTGTGCTGAAGCAGGCCCAGAGCGAAATGCTCGATTGGCGTGGCACTGGCATGTCAGTGATGGAGATGAGCCATCGCAGCGATGAGTTTGTTGCCATCGCAGAAGCGGCTGAGAAGGATCTCCGTGAATTGGCCGGTATTTCAGATGATTACGCCGTACTCTTCATGCAGGGTGGAGCTTCCAGCCAGTTCTCGACCATCCCGCTGAATCTGCTTGGTGACAAGACCTCGGCCGATTATGTGAACACCGGTATCTGGTCGAAAAAGGCCATTGCCGAAGCCAAGCGCTACGGTAATGTGAATGTGGTTGCGAGCTCTGAAGATAGCGGGTTTACCACCATTCCGGATCAGTCCGCCTGGAACACCAGCGCCGATGCCGCTTACCTGCATTACACGCCGAACGAAACCATCGGTGGTCTGGAATACGATTTTATTCCGGACAGTGGCAATGTGCCGCTGGTGGCGGATATGTCTTCCACCATGCTATCCCGGCCGCTGGATATCAGCAAATTCGGTCTGATCTATGCCGGCGCCCAGAAGAACATCGGCCCCTCGGGCCTGGTGGTGGTAATTATCCGTAAGGATCTCCTGGGTAAGGCCCGGAAAGAGACGCCGACCATGATGAACTATCAGGTCATCTCCGATAACGGCTCCATGTACAACACCCCGGCGACCTATTCCTGGTACCTGTCCGGGCTGGTGTTCAAGTGGCTGAAAGAGCAGGGCGGTGTTCAAGCCATGGGCGAGATGAACGCCCGGAAAGCAAAGAAGCTGTATGGTTTCATTGATGGCAACGATTTCTACGCCAACCCCATTGAACCACGCTTCCGCTCCTGGATGAACGTACCGTTCACTCTGGCCGATGATGCGCTTAATGCTGAATTTCTGAAAGGCGCTGAAGCCCGGCATCTGCTCAACCTGCAGGGCCACCGTTCGGTCGGTGGTATGCGTGCCAGCATCTACAACGCCATGCCGGAAGAAGGTGTCGACGCACTGATCGACTACATGGCGGAATTTGCGAAGGAGCGCGGCTGATCATGACGGATGAGAAGACCCGCCTGGGGGAGCTAAGGGAAGAGATCGACGCCCTCGATCAGCAGATCATGGAGCTGATCAGTGCGCGGGCGAAATGTGCGCAGGAAGTGGCCCATGTCAAAATGGCGGCCAATCCCGGTGAAGATGTGTTCTTTTACCGGCCTGAGCGGGAAGCTCAGGTGCTGCGCCGGATCAAGGAAAAGAACCCGGGGCCTTTGCCCGCTGAAGAAATGGCGCGGCTGTTCCGTGAGATCATGTCGGCTTGCCTGGCGCTGGAAAAGCCCATGCATATTGCCTTCCTGGGCCCGGTTGGCACCTTCACCCAGGCGGCGGCGCTCAAACACTTCGGCCACTCTGTCGTCAGCGTGCCGCTGCCTGCGATTGATGCGGTATTCCGCGAGGTGGAGTCCGGTGCGGCGCATTACGGTGTGGTGCCGGTGGAGAATTCCACTGAGGGTATGATCAATCACACCCTGGATATGTTCATGTCTTCGCCGTTGAAAATCTGCGGTGAGGTTCAGCTTCGCATTCATCATCATCTGCTGGTATCGCCGAAGCACAAAGATGAGGAAATTACCCGCATCTATTCCCATCAACAGTCGTTCGCCCAGTGCAGGCAGTGGCTGGATACACACCGCTATGGCATTGAGCGGATTACCGTTTCCAGCAATGCCGAGGCGGCGCGCCGCGCGGCAGAGGAGCCAGGTGCTGCGGCGATTGCAGGGGATATGGCGGCGGAGCTGTACGGCCTGGAAAAGCTGGCTAACAGCATCGAGGATCGCCCGGACAATACCACCCGCTTCCTGATCATTGGGCGGGAAGAAGTGCCGGCCAGTGGCCATGACAAGTCCTCGATTCTGGTCTCCATGCGCAACAAGCCGGGCGCTCTGTATCAGCTGCTTGAGCCGTTCCATCGCCATGGCATCAGTCTGACACGGATTGAAACGCGGCCTTCGCCCAGTGGCACCTGGGCTTATGTTTTCTACATTGATTTCGAAGGTCACATGCAGGATGACAGGATCAGCAAGGTGCTGGCTGAAATTGATGAAGAGGCCGTGGAGCTGAAGCGCCTGGGGTCCTATCCCATCGGCGTACTTTGATTTCGAATGTCGATCCTGAGGAGAGTTCAATGGCAGTGGATTACCAGAGTCTTGCGGTAAAAGGTGTTCAGGCTCTGTCTCCGTACCAGCCCGGCAAGCCTATTGATGAACTGGCCCGGGAGCTGGGATTGAATGCGTCGGAGATCATCAAGCTGGCCAGCAATGAGAACCCGCTGGGGCCCAGTGAGAAGGCGTTGTCCGCCGCCCGAAATGCCCTCGATGAAATGTGCCTGTACCCGGATGGCAATGGCTTTGATTTGAAGCAGGCTCTGGCCCGTCGCTTTGGCGTAGACATGAGCCAGATTACCCTCGGTAATGGTTCCAACGATGTGCTGGAAGTCATTGCCCGGTGTTTCGCCGACGCTGATAGTGAAGTGGTATTCTCCCAGTATGCCTTCGCGGTTTACCCGCTGGTAACCCAGGCGATTGGCGCCCGAGGTGTGGCGGTGCCTGCAAAAGATTGGGGGCACGATCTGGATGCCATGGCCGATGCGGTGACCGAGCGCACCAAGCTGGTGTTTGTTGCTAATCCGAATAATCCCACCGGTACCGTGCACACCGCCGATGCGATTGAAGCGTTTCTGGATCGTATCCCTGAACAGGTTTTGGTTGTTCTGGATGAAGCCTACTGCGAATACCTTGTTGGTGACGAGTACCCGGATGGTATTCGGCTGCTGGACAAATACCCGAACCTGATTGTCTGCCGCACCTTTTCCAAGGCGTGGGGGCTTGCAGCGTTGCGAGTGGGTTACAGCATCAGTTCTCCCGCCATTGCGGACATCCTGAACCGGGTTCGCCAGCCATTCAATGTCGATACCGTTGCCCTGGCGGCGGCCACAGCAGTTCTTGAGGACGAGGCCTATCTGCAGAAATCCCGGGAGGTGAACGAAGCCGGCCTGCGGCAACTGGCGGAAGGCTTCGATCGCATGGGACTTTCTTACATCCCCTCGGCCGGCAACTTTATTGCCGTGGAAGTGGGTGAGCCCGCCGCCGGTATCTATCAGGCCTTGTTGGCCCATGGCGTGATTGTGCGCCCGGTTGCCGGTTATGGCATGCCCCGCCACCTGCGCGTTTCGGTTGGCCTTCCGCAAGAGAATGAACGTTTTCTCGAGGCGCTGGCTGAGGCATTGGCGTCAGCAGGGTTGGGGGCGTGAAGTGACAGTTCCGAGTGCGCCTTTTCGTAGGGTTGCGGTTATCGGGTTGGGGCTGATCGGTGGATCTCTGGCCAGCGCCATCCGCACGCAACGGCTTGCGGGTACGGTGAGCGGCTTTGATACCCGACAGGATGAACTGGCTCTCGGCGTTGAACTGGGTGTAATTGACGAGGCTGCGGATTCCATTGAGCAGGCCGTAAAGGGCAGTGATCTGGTGGTGTTGGCCGTTCCGGTGCGGGCCACCCGTGCGGTGCTGGAACAAATTCGGCCCGTCATCGAAGAGGGCGCCATTCTTTCTGATGTGGGCAGTACCAAGTCCAGTTTTGTTGCCGATGTGGAGGCGGTATTCGGAGAACTGCCGCCCTGGGTGATACCCGGCCATCCCATCGCCGGTTCCGAAAAGAGCGGTATCCGTGCGGCCCGGCCCGATCTCTTTGCCAATCACAAGGTAATCCTGACGCCGGCGCAAAATGCCGACCAGGACGGCCTGAAGCGTTTGCGGACCGTCTGGGAAGGTGCCGGTGCGACCGTGCTTACCATGTCGGTGGGGTATCACGATGAGGTGCTCGCGGCCACCAGCCATTTACCCCATCTGATCGCTTTTTCGCTGGTAGACACTCTGGCGGGCGAAGATGAGAATATGGATATCTTCCGCTATGCCGCAGGTGGGTTCCGTGATTTTACCCGGATTGCCGCGAGCGATCCGGTGATGTGGCACGACATTTTTCTCTCCAATCGGGATGCCGTGCTCCGGGTAATTGATCATTTTACCGAAGATCTGGATCAGCTCCGTACTGCCATTGCCAATGGTGATGGTCCTACGTTGCTCCGGGTTTTCAGCCGCGCCAAGGCGGCGCGGGAACATTTTTCCAAAATGCTTTCAGGACAGGCGTACGTGACTAACAACAGCGATAAACAGGTGACTTTCCAAATGCAGCCGGGCGGCACCGTGAAAGGTGACATCCGGGTTCCGGGCGACAAATCCATGTCTCACCGTTCCATCATGCTCGGTGCCCTGGCTGAGGGGACAACCGAAGTGAAGGGCTTCCTGGAGGGGGAGGACAGTCTTGCCACCCTGCAGGCGTTCCGGGATATGGGCGTCACCATCGAAGGTCCGGATGACGGTTTTGTGCGCATTCACGGCGTCGGTATGAAAGGCCTGCAGGCGCCCCGTGGCCCGTTGTATCTGGGTAACTCGGGTACGGCCATGCGCCTGTTTGCCGGATTGCTGGCCGCTCAGCCCTTCGATTCTGAGCTCACGGGCGATGCCAGTTTGTCGAAGCGGCCTATGGGGCGCGTGGCAGATCCACTGCGTGCCATGGGAGCGGTCATCGACACCGGTGAGGGTGGTCGGCCGCCGTTGAAGATTCGGGGTGGACATGCACTCACGGGCATTCATTACGAAATGCCGGTGGCCAGTGCCCAGGTGAAATCCTGCCTGCTGCTGGCGGGACTCTACGCTGAGGGTGTTACCTCGGTGACCGAGCCGGCGCCAACCCGGGATCATACCGAGCGCATGCTGGAGGGTTTCGGTTACCACGTTCATCGGGACGGAGCGACCGCCAGTGTCACCGGTGGAGGCAAACTGTCCGCCTGCGCCATTGATGTGCCGGCTGATATTTCCTCCGCGGCGTTTTTCCTGGTGGCGGCCAGTATTGCCGAAGATTCTGACCTGACGCTTCGCCATGTGGGCATGAACCCCACCCGTGTCGGCGTGATCAATATCCTGAACCAGATGGGGGCCAACATTGAAGTGCTCAATGAGAAGGTCATCGGTGGAGAGCCGGTAGCCGATCTTCGGGTGCAGTCAGCCCGTCTGAAGGGCATCGACATTCCGGAAGAGCAGGTGCCGCTGGCCATTGACGAGTTCCCGGTACTGTTTATCGCCGCTGCCTGCGCGGAAGGGCGCACTGTTTTGCGCGGCGCGGAGGAGCTTCGGGTGAAAGAGAGTGACCGTATCCAGGTTATGGCGGACGGTCTTGCCGCTCTGGGTGTGGAAACCACCGTAACACCGGATGGCATCATCATCGATGGCGGCCAGGAAATCGGTGGCGGTACCGTGGAAAGCCATGGTGATCATCGCATTTCCATGTCGTTTGCGGTGGCATCATTGCGCGCAACCGGAGACATCCGGATCAACGATTGCGCCAACGTGGCCACATCGTTCCCGGGCTTTGTTGATCTGGCATTGCAGACAGGTATTCGAATTAACGCAGAAGGTAGTGATTGATGAGTGATAGCAAGGCACCGGTAATTACGGTTGACGGCCCGGGCGGTTCTGGCAAGGGTACCGTTACCCAGATGTTGGCCCGCAAACTGGGCTGGCATCTGCTCGACAGTGGTGCCTTGTATCGGCTGACGGCCCTGGCGGCTGCCCGCCAGGGGGTTGCGCTGGACGACGAGCCGGCACTGGTTCGGGTTGCCGCAGGGCTCGATGTTGCGTTCATGCCGACGCCTCCGGGTGAGCCTGCGAAGGTTCTGTTGGCCGGGGAAGATGTTACCTCCGAAATCCGCACCGAGACCTGCGGTGATAACGCGTCAAAAGTCGCCGTCATGCAACCGGTACGCGATGCCTTGTTGCAGCGCCAGCGGGATTTCCGGGTGGCGCCCGGGCTGGTGGCCGATGGCCGCGATATGGGTACGGTGGTCTTTCCGGATGCACCGGTCAAAATCTTCCTGACCGCCAGTGCCGAGGAGCGGGCCCGCAGGCGCTACAATCAGTTGAAGGAAGCAGGTGTCGATGTTAACATTGACGCCCTTTTAGAGGAGATACGGGTACGTGACGAGCGGGATATGAACCGTTCTGCGGCCCCCCTCAAGCCTGCAGATGATGCGCAAGTCATTGATTCTACGGGTTTGAGTATCGAAGAGGTGTTAGACAGGTGTATGGCCGCAGCAGGTCAGGCCTGACTACACCTTTTTGTCGTTGAAATGCCGGAACAGCGTACTCTGCCAGCCGCTGGCTGATTCCGGACATCGTTAACAGACCGTGTTGCTGGTGACACGGAGCACACTTGCGTTGATCATATAGGGCACATAATGAGCGAGAGCTTTGCGGATCTTTTTGAAGAAAGTCTAAAAGAAATTGACATGCAACCGGGTTCCATCGTCCAGGGAACCGTAGTTGACGTCGACAACGACTGGGTCACCGTTAACGCCGGACTGAAGTCCGAAGGCGTTATCCCCGCCTCCCAGTTCCTGAACGAAAAAGGCGAGTTGGAAGTAGCTGTCGGCGATGTTGTCGATGTGGCTCTCGATGCAGTTGAAGACGGTTTCGGTGAAACCCGTCTGTCCCGTGAAAAGGCCAAGCGCGCTGAAGCGTGGAAGGTTCTCGAGAAGTCCTTCGAAGCTGAAGAAGTGGTCAAGGGTATTATCAATGGCAAGGTCAAAGGTGGTTTCACTGTTGATCTGGCCGGCATCCGTGCCTTCCTGCCGGGTTCCCTGGTAGACGTTCGTCCGGTTCGCGACACTGCGCACCTGGAGAACAAAGAGCTTGAATTCAAGGTTATCAAGCTGGACCAGAAGCGTAACAACGTGGTTGTTTCCCGCCGCGCCGTTCTGGAAGCTGAAAACAGCGAGCAGCGTGAAGCTCTGCTGGAAACCTTGACCGAAGGTCTGGAAATCAAGGGTATCGTCAAGAACCTGACCGACTACGGTGCATTCGTAGACCTGGGCGGTGTTGACGGCCTGCTGCACATCACTGATATGGCCTGGAAGCGCATCAAGCATCCGAGCGAAATCGTGAATGTGGGCGACGAAATCAATGTTAAAGTCCTGAAGTTTGACCGTGAGCGCAACCGTGTGTCTCTGGGTCTGAAGCAGCTGGGCGAAGATCCCTGGGTCGACATCAAAGGTCGTTACCCGGAAGGTTCCAAGGTTACTGCTCGCGTAACCAACCTGACCGACTACGGCTGCTTTGCCGAGCTGGAAGAGGGTGTTGAAGGTCTGGTCCACGTATCCGAAATGGATTGGACCAACAAGAACATCCATCCGTCCAAGGTTGTTCAGGTAGGTGACGAAGTAGAAGTGATGATCCTGGATATTGACGAAGAGCGTCGTCGTATCTCTCTGGGCATCAAGCAGTGCGTTGCCAACCCGTGGGAAGATTTCTCCAGCAACTTCAACAAGGGCGACCGTATCTCCGGCAAGATCAAGTCCATCACGGACTTCGGTATCTTCATCGGCCTGGACGGTGGCATCGATGGTCTGGTTCACCTGTCTGACATCAGCTGGAACGAGACTGGCGAAGAAGCCGTTCGCGAATACAAGAAGGGCGACGAAGTTGAAACCGTTATCCTGTCTGTTGATCCAGAGCGTGAGCGCATCTCCCTGGGCATCAAACAGCTGGAAAGCGATCCGTTTGCCGAGTTCGTTCAGCTGAACGACAAGGGCTCCATCGTTAAGGGCACCGTATCTGCGGTTGACGCTAAAGGCGCCACCATTGCCCTGAACGAAGAAGTTGAAGCGGTACTGAAAGCCTCTGAAATCAGCCGTGACCGCGTAGAAGACGCGCGTAACGTTCTGAAGGAAGGCGAAGAAGTTGAAGCGAAGATCATCAGCATCGATCGCAAAAACCGCGTGATCAACCTGTCTGTCAAGTCCAAAGACGTTGAGGACGACAAACAGGCCCTGGAAAACGTACGCAGTAAGGCTGCAGAATCCTCAGGTGCCACCACTATCGGTGACCTGATCAAGGAGCAGATGCAGCAGCAGAACGCTAACAAGGACTAAGTTTCCGGTTGGTATCAAAAAAACGGGCTCTAAGAGCCCGTTTTTTTTGTGTTTTTTTCTGGTTTGGCTAAACTAGAGGCATTGGAACCCGGTAATTTGCTGCGGAATAATAATGACAGAGGGAAAAGCCTCATGACGAAGTCCGAACTGGTTGAACTGATCGCGTCGAAGCAGACTCAGCTCTCCGTAAAGGATGTTGAGCTCGCGGTGAAAAGCATCATCGAGCATATGTCTCAATCCCTTGCCGATGGCCAGCGAATTGAGATCCGTGGATTTGGCAGTTTTTCCCTGCATCATCGGGCTGCCCGCACCGGTCGTAACCCGAAAACCGGAGACGCCGTGCAACTGCCAGCCAAGTTTGTGCCGCACTTCAAGCCCGGCAAAGAGCTGCGAGAGCAGGTCAACGACAGCATGAAAAAAGGTTTCTGAGGCCCCGAGAAGGCAATTAACACACGAAACCTCACATACCGGGCATCTGACCCGTTGGGAGCGCTTAAGACATGGCAGGACTGCGGAAGATCCTAATTACCTTGCTGGTTCTGGTTCTGATTCTTCTGGCGCTGGTGTTTTCCCTGAATAATCAGATGGCGGTCTCGCTCAACTTCCTGTTGTTCGAAACCCAGCCCCATGGCGTTGCTGTCTGGATCATCATGGCGTTTGTGATTGGTGCGCTGGTTGGGGTGCTTGTGACTACCATGGCTACCGTCCGGACGTCTGTATCGCGCCGTCATCTGCAGAAGCGTCTTGAGCGGACAGAGCACGCACTCGAAAAATCCAGGGCACAAAACGACCGGGCACTTTGATGGACATGCTGTTTCAGTGGCTGCTTCTGACGGCGGCCGTTGCCGCTGGCTGGGCTGTAGGTCGATACGGAAACCGCTCTGGCCGCGCCTCCCGAGCCATTATGGACGAGGATTCCGTTCGGGACCGTCTGCAGTTTCTCTTTACCAACTACTCTGATCAGGCCGTCGATAACTTCGTTCAATCCCTTGCCGTCAACAAAGACACCGTCAGCTTGCATCTCTCCATTGGCAGCCATTTCCGGAACAAGGGAGAGACAGACCGCGCCATTCTGATTCACCAGAATCTTCTTGCCAGGCCTGAGCTGCCGGCCCGTTATTCGCCCCAGGTTACCCAGGAACTGGCAATGGACTATCTGAATGCCGGATTGCTCGACCGGGCCGAAGCACTGTTTCACCAGCTGATGGGCGATCGTGAGTACGGGCGCCGCTCAGCCATTGCGTTGATCGAGCTCTATCAGCAGGAGAGAGAGTGGGAGAAAGCGGCCCAGGTCGCAAAAACCCTCACTCGTAGTGATGCGGATCCTGCTACCTTCAAGGCGCTGGCCTACATTACCTGCGAATTGTCTGATGGCGCCCTGAGCCGTAACGACGACCGCTGGACAGCGCAGAAGCTGGCGAAAGAAGCGCTGGATTACGACCGCTCCTGTGTGCGGGCAACCCTGCTGCTGATGAAGCTCCAGATTCGGCAGGGCAATTTTCGGGAGGCGGCAAACCAGTCCCTGAAAATTTTCGATCAGAATCCGGAGTTCGGTCCGGAAGCGATAGACCGATTGATGAAGCTGGAGCGTGAGCATGGTGATGTTTCACGCCTTTATAAAAAGCTTCGCAAGCTCTATGAGCAGTATCCCAGTACCAGCCTGCTGCTGGCCCTGGTGGAGTCAGTTGAGCGTTCCTCCGGCCGGCCGGCGGCCATTGATCTACTGCGCATGGAGCTGGAGACCAGGCCCTCCGTGCGAGGGCTTTTGCGGTTGGTGGAGATGGCGGGCTATGAAAAAGGCATGACCACTGATGAAGGGCGCCTTGTCAGCAGAATAGGGCACCTGATTCTCGCCAACCGCCCGGTCTATCGTTGCGTAAGCTGCGGATTCTCCGGCCAACAGTTACACTGGCTGTGCCCAAGCTGCAAACAGTGGGAAACCGTGCGTCCCATTCAGGGCGTAGAGGCGGAATAACCTCGCTTTGACCCATCCCGATTACCTTTCTACCCAGGAACCTGAACGTGCAAAACCTGAACGACCCGAAAATCATCGTCGCGCTCGACTTTCCTTCCCAGAATCCCGCCTTGGCCCTGGCAGATCAGCTTGATCCGGCAAAATGCCGCCTGAAAGTGGGCAAGGAACTGTTTACGCGCTCAGGCCCGGATCTGGTAAAAGCGCTCCAGAGTCGCGGGTTTGATATCTTCCTGGATCTGAAGTTTCACGATATTCCCAATACCACCTCGGCTGCTGTGGCTGCCGCTGCAGAGCTGGGCGTGTGGATGGTGAATGTGCATGCCTCAGGGGGCGAGAAGATGATGGTAGCCTGCCGAGAGCGCCTGGAATCGTTCGGCAATGATCGCCCGCTCCTGATCGCGGTTACCGTGTTGACCAGCATGTCTGACGAGGACCTTGCTGGTATCGGTATAGCAAGTTCGGCAGAAGCCCATGTTTCCCGTCTGGCAACCCTGACCAAAAACAGCGGCCTGGACGGCGTGGTTTGCTCGGCTCAGGAAGCCCCGCGTCTGAAAGCGGAGCAGGGCAGTGACTTCCAACTGATCACGCCGGGAATCCGGCCACTAACCGCCGACAAAGGCGACCAGCAACGCATTATGACCCCGACCGATGCCCTTAAGGCTGGATCTGACTACCTGGTGATTGGTCGCCCGATTACCCAGGCGCCGGATCCCTTGGCTGCATTGGAATCCATTCACGCTGAGGTCGTAGCGGTCTAAGTTTCTCCCCCGTTTCGGGTCCTGTCCCTAGCTTTCCGGTTTGGCGGGTAGGGCACGGACGGGTGTCGCTCCCGAAAACCGCTACAAGCACATCCATGTGCGCTTCTCTCCGGCCATCCATGGCCTCCGACATTTTCGGGAGCGACACCCGTCCGTGCCCGGCAGGCGATTATACGAATACGAGGTCTAACGAAAAAAGCCCGCTAATTCAGAGAACTAGCGGGCTTTCGAAATAGTGGCTCCCCGAGCTGGGCTCGAACCAGCGACAAACGGATTAACAGTCCGTTGCTCTACCAACTGAGCTATCGGGGAACGTCGTCGTGTGACGAGGCGCGTATATTATGTTGGCCATACCGCCCCGTCAACCCCTCAGCTTAAAATTTTAGCCAAGAGCCTTCTGCAAACGCTCGACCGCCTTCTGCAGGTTATCCATGCTGGTGGCAAAGCTCAGCCGCATGTGCCCCGGGCAGCCAAACGCAGAGCCCGGAACCAGCGCAACGCCGGCTTCGGTCAGCAGCTTCTCGGCGAATTCCACATCGGTGCTCACGCCGTCAGTGGCATCGATTGCACCCTGGAAGCTCGGGAAGACATAAAACGTGCCGTCGCCGTTCAGGCAGTCCACACCAGGCAGCTTGTTCAGGGCCGCTACCAGCCAGTCGTGGCGTTCCCTGAAAGCCTTGACCATCTCGCCCACGCACGCCTGATCTCCATCCAGAGCGGCTGTTGCGGCGGCCTGGGAGATAGAGCAGGGGTTCGAGGTGCTCTGGGACTGGATCTTCTTCATGGCACCGATGATTTTTGTCGGGCCAGCGGCATAGCCGATGCGCCAGCCAGTCATGGAGTAGGCCTTGGAGACACCGTTCAGTACGAAGGTGCGGTCATACAGCTCCGGGCAGGCGTTCAGGATGTTGCAGAACGGCTTGCCAGTCCACAGGATCGGCTCGTACATGTCGTCGGTGGCAATCATGATGTTCGGGTGCTTCTTCAGCACCTCACCAATGGCCTGCAGCTCTTCGATGGTGTATGCCATGCCGCTGGGGTTGGACGGGCTGTTGATCACGAACAGACGGGTGCGCTCGGTAATGGCGCTTTCCAACTGATCCGGAGTGATCTTGAAGCGGGTCTCTGCGGTGGTTTCGATGATCACCGGCTTGCCTTCGGCCACCAATACCATATCCGGGTAGGAAACCCAGTAGGGCGCGGGAATGATGGCCTCGTCACCTTCGTTCAATGTTGCCAGAGCGAGGTTGAAAAAGCTCTGTTTGCCACCACTGCTTACCAGTATCTGGTTGGCTTCGTATTCCAGGCCGTTGTCCCGTTTGAACTTCGCAATAATCGCTTTCTTCAGTGCGGGCGTACCATCCACGGCGGTGTACTTGGTCTGGCCGTTGTTGATGGCGTCGATAGCCGCCTGTTTGATGTGATCGGGGGTGTCGAAGTCAGGCTCGCCAGCACCGAGGCCAATAATGTCCTGGCCGGCCGCACGGAGTTCAGCGGCTTTATTGGTAACTGCGAGGGTGGGGGAAGGCTTGATCGCCTGTACTCGGCTGGAAAGTTGAAGGTCCAAACTTGAGCTCCTTAAAGCTGCGTCTTATTGGGCTGCGATCGGCCGGGCAACTGGAGCCAAAGTTACTGGCTGATTTTTCACCCAGCCGTCGATCGCACAGATGGTATCATGAAGCTGCCAGAACGCTAAATTTCTTGAGGATGCGACGCAAATATTCCGTCGTTTCCGGTGTCCGGAGGTTAAAACGCCAGATATGGCCAACAAAGCATCCAGTGCGAGGGAAGGGGCTTTTCGCGTCGATTCGCCCTACCAACCTGCAGGTGACCAGCCCAAAGCGATTGCGGGACTGGTTGACGGCATTGAATCCGGGCTTGCCCATCAAACCCTGCTCGGGGTAACCGGTTCTGGCAAGACTTTCACCATTGCCAATGTGGTTCAGCAGGTCCAGCGGCCAACCATCATCATGGCCCATAACAAGACCCTGGCGGCGCAGCTCTATGGCGAGTTCAAGGAGTTCTTCCCCGATAACGCGGTGGAGTACTTCGTCTCCTACTACGATTACTACCAGCCGGAGGCCTACGTACCGTCTTCCGATACCTTTATCGAAAAAGACGCCTCCATCAATGAGCACATTGAGCAGATGCGGCTGTCGGCCACCAAGGCTTTGCTGGAGCGGCCGGATGCCATCATTGTCGCGACGGTTTCTTCCATCTACGGTCTGGGTGATCCGCAATCCTATCTGAAAATGATGCTGCACCTGGACCGGGGTGACCAGATGGATCAACGGTATATCCTGCGGCGGCTGGCCGAACTGCAGTACACCCGCAATGACATCGAGTTCCATCGCGCCAATTATCGGGTGCGGGGCGATGTCATTGATGTCTTCCCGGCAGAATCCCAGAAGGAAGCCATTCGCATCGAACTGTTCGATGATGAAGTGGAGAACCTGAGCTATTTTGACCCGCTTACCGGAGAGGTGCTCAGGCGGGTGCCGCGCGTGACCATTTACCCGAAGTCCCACTATGTCACCCCCCGGCAGACCGTGCTGGATGCGGTCGAGGACATCAAGCAGGAGCTTGATGTTCGGCTGCAGCAGTTGAGGGATAACAACCGGCTGGTGGAAGCTCAGCGGCTGGAGGAGCGTACCCGCTACGACATCGAGATGATGCTGGAGCTCGGTTACTGCAATGGTATCGAGAACTACTCCCGCTATCTCTCCGGGCGTAACCCCGGTGAAGCGCCACCCACGCTGTATGACTACCTGCCACCCAACGCTTTGCTGGTAGTGGACGAGTCCCACGTGACCATTCCGCAGATTGGCGCCATGTACAAAGGGGACCGGTCCCGTAAGGAAACCCTGGTGGAGTACGGTTTCCGTCTGCCATCAGCACTGGATAACCGCCCCATGCGGTTTGAGGAGTGGGAGCGAATTGCGCCCCAGATGATCTTTGTCTCGGCCACCCCGGGGAATTATGAGGCCGAGCATGCTGGCCAGGTGGTGGAGCAGGTGGTACGACCGACCGGACTGCTGGACCCGGAGATTGAGGTTCGGCCCGCGTCTACCCAGGTGGATGATCTGCTGTCTGAGATTCACCAGCGCGTCGGGGTGAATGAGCGGGTGCTGGTCACAACGCTTACCAAGCGTATGGCAGAGGATCTGACCGACTTCCTGATGGAGCACGACATCCGAGTGCGTTATCTGCATTCAGATATCGATACCGTGGAGCGAGTTGAGATTATTCGGGATCTGCGGCGGGGCGAGTTTGACGTGCTGGTGGGCATCAACCTGCTCCGGGAGGGGCTGGATATGCCGGAAGTGTCACTGGTGGCAATACTGGATGCGGATAAAGAAGGCTTCCTGCGCTCAGAGCGTTCGCTCATACAGACCATTGGTCGGGCCGCCCGTAACGTGAACGGCAAGGCCATTCTGTATGGCGACAGGATCACCGGTTCCATGCAGCGGGCCATTGATGAGACCGAGCGTCGTCGTGCCAAGCAGATGGCACACAACGAGGAGCATGGTATTACCCCCATCGGTCTTAACAAGAAGATCGCGGATATTATGGAGGGTGCCGCGGGCGGCGGGGGTCGTGGCCGGCGCAAAGCGGAGCGTCCCGGGCAGAAGGCTGCTGAAGAAGCCGAGGATTATCGCGTAAAGGTAGGCAATCGCTCGCCGGAAGATGTCCTCAAGGAAGTGGCGAAACTGGAAGACGAGATGTACAAAGCCGCCGCGGATCTGGATTTCGAGACCGCGGCGCGCCTGCGGGATCAGATTTCGGAACTGAAGGAAGCGGCCCTGCGGACCGGCTGATCAGTGGCGTTTGGGGCCGACAATCACTGCCGCCTGCAGGGGCTGGTTGCGGCCATAGCGCGACATCTTGTCGAATACCCGTCGGTCGATGGGCAGGTATTGCTTGTCGGCCACGGTTTCCCCTTCCTCGGTATCGATTTCCGGGTCATGCAGGTACACGAAATCCTCGTCGATGGCACATACGGTTACCCAGTGCGGCACCCGGCTCCGGTTCAGTTGCCAGGTGCTGATCAGGATGACAGGGATGCGCCCGTCATGCAGGGCCTTCTCCATTGCCTCCAGGGTTAGCGGGTCGTGATGCAGCTGGATTTCAGTCTGCCCGATATCGTGCAGGAACCCCTCGTGCACCAGTTCCAGTACCCGCTTTTTATCTTCGTTGCGGACCGTATCTTTGAACAGCGCGCCTTCCTGGCTGATCCAGGCACTGGCCTCGAAGCCCCGGTGCCAGGCAGATAGCGCAAGCCCATGGGGGCCACAACCGCCATGCCCGGCCAGCATGAAGATGGTGGTGGCTTCACGCCAGATTTTCAGCTCCTCCAGCGTGCTTACTGGTTGCTGTTCGTCAAGGGCCGCCATCGCCATGATTAATGCAGACGGACCGCAGGTGAACTCGGTGGTCTGGGGGTAATAGGGCACCGGAAGAAATTCGCGAGAGGGCTCGTAGTAGAGAATCCGTCGCTCGAACCGCAAGGCATCGCCGTGATCTTCGTAGTAGTCCCGGTAGGTGCCAAACTGCCGATATCCCAGCCGACGATACAGGGAAATGGCCCCGATGTTGTCTTCACGCACTTCCAGCCGCATGATGATACGGTCTGCCTCAACCGCTTCCTTCTCCGCCTCACGGACCAGTCTTTCACCCACACCGCGGCCGCGGGCAACGGGTGAGACTGCAATCGAGTAAATCCGAGCCAGCCGGGTGGCTGCATTCATCAGCACCAGGCAGTAGCCCACCAGTTCGCCGTTCAATTCGGCGATAACCAGTCGGTCCCTGGGCATCTCCAGAAAGCGGCGGAAGCTGCGCCGGGATATTCTGTCCTCGGTAAAACAGCGGTTCTCCAGCTGAACGAGGGCATCCAGATCACTGGCATGGGCTTGGCGGAGCATTACATCGGTCATGGTCTGGTAAACCCGGTCAACGAGAAAAAGGTAGCGCCTGGCGGGCACGCTCATTGCCGCTATTATGGTAGACAGATGCCATCCCGTCATAGCAGCGGATGATGCGTAAAAGCACGCATCTTCAGGCGATTGTCTGGCAAGGTGATGGGGCGTATTGTTGCCGGAATTATCAGGCTTTACCTTCAGGGAGGAATGCCGCTTTATGTCCCGATTGCTCATCGTTGTAGACCGCGCCAAA
Source organism: Marinobacter sp. LM1 (assembly GCF_042763285.1). NCBI lineage: Bacteria > Pseudomonadati > Pseudomonadota > Gammaproteobacteria > Pseudomonadales > Marinobacteraceae > Marinobacter > Marinobacter sp. LM1. Next base: position 2,566,552 of record NZ_CP114373.1, on the reverse strand, counting down.
GACTGGGCACCGTACTACCCCAGCGACGACGTGCTTACCTTCGATCAATACCTTCAGTTTACCGCCCCGGTTAACAGCCGCGTGCGGGTGATAAACCTGTGTCAGAGTGCCAGGTATCTGAGCCGGGGCTACTACTGTTCGTTGCTTGCGGAAGCGCGCGGGCACCACGTGGTGCCATCGGTTATGACGCTCAACGACCTGAGCCGGAAGGGACTGTTTTCGCTTGAACTCGAAGAGCTGGACAGCAGTGTCATCCAGTGGCTGGAAAAATCAGCCTCCGAAATCGATCCCGCCACCGATGACCGGGACGCCACCCATGAAGTACGAATCCGAACCTATTTTGGCCAGGCCGAACATCCAGACCTGAAGCCCGTGGCCCGTGCCCTGTTCGAGCGGTTTCCGTGCCCGATTCTGGAAGTGGTGTTCCGTCACCGCAAACAATGGCAGATCGAAACCATGAAGCCGGCGGCACCGGCGGATCTTGACGAGCGTGAGCAGGATTTGTTTGCGGCCGCCCTGGATCGCTTCAGCAGCATGATCTGGCGCAAACCGCGCACCCGTCGCCGCTACCGTTTTGATCTGGCTATGCTGGTGAACCCCGAGGAAGAGTTGCCTCCGAGCGATGAGATGGCCCTGAAGCGTTTTGAGCGTGCCGGCAGAAAGCTGGGAATTAACGTGGAGCGCATTACCCGCCGGGATTACATGCGCCTGCCGGAATATGATGGTCTGTTTATTCGTGAAACCACCGCTATTGATCACCACACCTATCGGTTTGCTCGCAAGGCAGAGGCCGAGGGGATGGTGGTAATTGACGACCCGGTGTCGATTCTGCGTTGCACCAACAAGGTGTTTCTGGCGGACCTGCTGAAAAACAACAAGGTGCCAACACCGAAAACGCTGATCCTTTCAAAGGATCAGAAGGATGCGGTACAGCAGGTGAGTAATGAACTGGGCTTTCCTGTGGTCATCAAAATTCCGGATGGCGCCTTTTCCCGTGGTGTGATCAAAGCCAAGGACGAAAAGGAACTTCGGGCAGGGCTGAAAGACCTGTTCAAACAGTCTGCGTTGGTATTGGCTCAGGAGTACTTCTACACGGATTACGATTGGCGCATTGGTGTGCTTGGCGGCCGGGCCATCTATGCCTGTAAATATCTGATGGTGAAAGGTCACTGGCAGATTTACCAGCACGGTGGTGCCACAGTGGAAAGTGGCGGTTTTGAAACCATGCCCACCTACGAGGTGCCTCGCAATGTCATCCAGGCGGCATTGAATTCGACCCGGTTGATCGGTAATGGGCTTTACGGTGTCGACATCAAACAAGCCGGGAATCGGGTGGCGGTGATTGAAGTGAATGACAACCCGAGTATCGACTCGGGTGTGGAAGACAAGTTCCTGGGCGGAGAGCTGTATACCCTGGTGATGCAGGAATTCCTGTCGCGCATGGAGGAGAACCGGCGCCGTTAAACCGGCGCGTCAGTTGGCAGCGACCCAGACCCGGACGCTGCCAAACCAGGGGTAGTCTGCCAGAATCGCTCGAACCTGTTCCGTGGTCAGGTGTGGCCCGGAATGGTTTTCATCCAGGAAGATTTCCAGGTGGATGCGATTCTTGAGGTAATGAAGCCGGAGCCGGCTTTGTGGTGGTAGCTCGCCCAGCTTCTCCGTCAGCAGGCGACGAAGTGCTTCGCGATCGGGTAGCCCCGGGTCTGTGGCGTGGGGCACTTTTTCATCGTTCTCGGCGTCGATATGGAAGTTGATGTCCCGAATGTTCTCCAGGGCATCCCGCATGCCCGTGACCACCTTCATACCAATCTGATGCCCTTCGGAAACGCTGATTTCCGGGCGAACTACCAGGTGTACGTCCAGCAGGATGTCGTGCCCCATCCGCCGGCTGCGCAGTTCATGAACATTTCGCACGCCATCCGTTTCCAGGGCAATGGTTTTCAACATCCGGGTATCATCTTCGGACAGACCTGTATCGACCAGTTCTTTCACGCTGTCCCAGGTGAATTTCCAGCCGATGTGCACAATGATGGCTGCAATGAGGACGGCGGCTACCACGTCGAGCCAGACGAAACCCAGCATGGCACCGATGGTAGATACCAGAACGACCACTGACGAAAATGCATCGGTACGGCTGTGCCAGGCGTTGGCAATGATCAGGTCTGAGCGGATTTTCATGCCAACATGGCGAGTATAACGGTAGATCCATTCCTTGCCTGCTACCGAGGCCGCGGCCGCTACCAGCACTGGCCAGCCCGGAACCAGCTGCGCTTCACCGGAAAGGAGCCTGAGAATGTTCTCCCAGGCCAGGGCCGCGCCCACGGCAATAAGAATGCTGCCCAGTACCAGAGTGCCGAGGGTTTCGATTCGCTGGTGTCCGTATGGGTAATCCGCATCTGGCTCCTTACGGGACAGACGCATGACCGCCAGAACCACCCAATCCGATGCCACATCGGTAAAGGAATGGATACCATCCACCAGTAGCGCCTGGGAATTAAAAAGAGTGCCGCCAATGACTTTTATGATGCCCAGAACGGCATCGAGAATCATGCCAATGATCGTGACCCGGGTCGCCGCATGCTTCTCGGATTCGAGATTATTCTGGCGCTGATGGCTGGGTTGATCAGGCTGTTCCATTGGATTCACTCCGGGCTTTTCGCGATGAGGGCAGTATAACGGGAATAAACGTAGAAATGGGTGGAATTAATGGCCTGGCTGTGATCGATTTATGCACATCATGACGAATTGGTTACCCGTTAGCATTTTGTTACCAAAGCCGTCAAATGTTAATTTTATCTATTTAAGCTATTGATAAATAAAGTGAAAATAACTGATCAAAAAATGATCAATTTGTAGGCTGGCGCAGTTATCAAGGGGTCGGGGCGCTTGCTCGGCAATTTTCAACAGGGTTATCCACAGATTCCGTGGAAAAGCGTCGGGAGGCTATACAGGGCGGGGTTTTCGGGACTAATTGGGGTTTACACAAGATGGTGTGGAAAACTTTCGGTATACTCCTGCCACCCGGAGAAAGGAGTTTGACGATGTACGGCCTTCTGAGAAACCTGCTGTTCCGATTGCCACCGGAGCGGGCCCATAATGTTGCCCTTGGCAGCCTGGATGTTGCTCAAAAACTGGGCATCCTGAATACATTTACCCGACAGCCGGAGCCTTGCCCGGTAAACGTGATGGGCCTGGAATTCCCGAATCCGGTTGGATTGGCTGCTGGGCTGGACAAAAACGCCGACCACATTGATGCTCTTGGTGCTCTCGGTTTCGGGTTTATCGAAGTGGGCACTGTTACGCCTCTGGCACAGCCCGGCAATCCAAAACCCCGAATGTTCCGGTTGCCGGAGCACCAGGCCATCATTAACCGCATGGGGTTCAATAATGAAGGCCTGGAACACCTCATTACCAATGTCCGCCACCGTCGTTACCGGGGCGTACTGGGCATTAATGTCGGTAAGAACAAAGACACCCCGAATGAACAGTCGGAACAGGACTACCGTAAAGGAATAGCGGCTGTTTACCCCTATGCCGACTACATCACGGTCAATGTGTCGTCTCCCAATACGCCGGGCCTCCGGGATCTGCAGTTTGGCGATTCGCTCAAGCAGCTTTTGCACGCCATAAAGGAAGAGCAGGCGGCGTGTGAGCAAAAACATGGCCGCTATGTGCCGGTGGCAGTAAAGATCGCACCGGATATGGACGAGCAGGGCATTCGCTTTGTGGCTGCTGCATTGCTGGAGGCTGGCCTGGATGGAGTGATTGCCACCAACACCACGATCAGCCGGGAGGCGGTGAAGGGGCACGTTCACGAGCAGGAGGCGGGCGGTCTCAGTGGTGCACCGGTACGGGAAGCCTCTGTGAAGGTGATTCAGGGGCTGTATGCGGAGCTGGGCGATCGGCTGCCGATTATTGGCGTGGGCGGCATCACGGATGGCGACAGTGCGGCAGAGAAGATTCGGGCAGGCGCAAAGCTGGTGCAGATCTATACCGGGTTTATTTATCGAGGCCCGTCGTTGATCAACGAAGCTGTGGAAGCAATCCGGAAAGAAATCAGCTGAGGCCAGAAAGAAGGTGGGCCCGCTGAGCGGGCCCTTGCGGGGAATAAACCCCGTAGCGCTTCTTCGCATGGTACGGGGCGGGAGGCCCCGTTTGGGTTGCTCTGGTTACTGCTCTGATTGTGATTTGTGCGTAAAAATTGAAAAAAACAGATCAGGGTTAAACGGGGTTGGCCATTACGTTGCGGTTACGTTGGCCAGTTTATGGATGCCGGAGACGCCGGTCATGCCCTCCCAGTTATCTGTGCGGCCTTCTCGCCACCCGTTCAGCCATTCCTGGCGGACTTCCGGTTGTTCTAACGGGCAGCTGTCTTTGGATTTGCCGGACACGCCAGCGAGATAACCCCGCTTGAATGCACGAGCGTACATGTCTCTCTTCTGTCTTTTCATGCCGTTCCTCACTGATGGATTAACAGAACAAGCGTGTACACATCTGCAGTGACCTTGGCAGTCGGGAGCCTCTCCGGGACAACCCACTATTGCCAGCTCCGGTCAGAGCAGTCAGGATCCTGTTAACGGAGACTTTTATTCGGCCTCCGGAACGACGCGTCAACTACAAGGTAAGACGAACCTCGCGCCGGTGTACACTATTTATTTCATCTATATGGCGCTTCTTTTATATTTTTGTGAAATAACGATGACAGTCGCTAAAAGGCTTTTACTGCCATTCCGGAAACTTACCGGCCCTATTCAGAAAACCAGGAGTTGATCTTGTCCAAGCATGTCTTTTTCGTAACCTGCCCCAAAGGCGTCGAGTACCTCCTGGCCGATGAATTGAAAGAATTCGGCCTGAACCTTGTGCGGAATGCACCCGCTGGTGTCTGGGTTGAGGGCGAGCTGGAGAGTGGCTATCGGGCCTGCCTGTGGTCCCGTCTGGCGAACAGGGTGATTCTGAATGTGGCGGATGTGGATGCCCGGAGCGCCGACGAACTTTATGCCGGTGTCGTGGATCTTGACTGGCAGGCCCATATACCCGCGGGGGGGAGCTTCCGGGTAACGTTTCTTGGCCAGAACGAAGCCATCCGGAACACTCAGTTTGGCGCCCAGAAAGTGAAAGATGGCATTGTTGACAGCATTCGGGGTGCCGGTGCACCCAGGCCCTCGGTTGCGCCGAAAGACCCGGATGTCACGGTATCGGCGCGGTTGAACCGGGGCCGCTTGTCGTTGGGGATTGATCTGAGTGGTCACAGCCTTCATATGCGGGGCTACCGAACCGAAAAGGGTATCGCGCCCTTGAAAGAAAACCTTGCAGCGGCTTTGCTGCTGCGGGCAGGGTGGCCAGAGATTGCCGCTAACGGTGGTGACTTTGTGGACCTGATGTGCGGTTCCGGTACGCTGGTGGTTGAAGCTGCGTTGATGGCGCTGGACATTGCGCCGGGGCGGAAGCAGGAGCGGTTCGGGTTCGAAAAGTGGCCAGGACACCAGCCCGAGCTTTGGCTGTCGCTGCGCCAGGAAGCGGAGCGTCGGGCCCATGAGGGCAAGCAGGGGCGCATTCCCACTTTTTATGGTTTTGATCGGGATGGTCGCGTGATTGCGACTGCGGAGAAGAACATCCTGCGAGCTGGCCTGGAAGGTATCGTTCGTGTAGAAGCCAGGCCGATCTCCGAATTCACTCGCAAGAATGACTGGAGCGATACTGGCCTGGTGCTGACCAACCCGCCCTACGGTGAGCGGTTGAGTGAGCGCAAGGAACTGGCGGCCCTGTACCAGGCCCTTGGAGAGGTTGTGGCCCGGGAGCTCACCGGATGGCGCCTGGGGGTGTTCACCGGTGCGCCGGAGTTCGGAAAATCCCTCGGTTTGCGAAGCTTCAAGCAGTACAAGTTGTTCAATGGCAAGCTGCCGGCGCAGCTGTTGCTGTTCGATGTACAGCCGGAGAATGCCCGCACGCCCCGTGATCCGGCCGCGCCGGGGCAGATTATGCCTCGCATCGCCAACGCCGAACGGGCAGACATGCTGCGTAACCGTCTCAAGAAGAATCTGAAAACGATTGGCCAGTGGGCCAGGAAGCAGAACATTGGCTGTTACCGCCTATACGATGCCGATATGCCGGAATATGCCTTGGCGATCGATATCTACGAGGGGCGGGTGCATGTTCAGGAATACCTGGCCCCGAAATCCGTCGACGAAAAGGCAGCCAGAGAGCGCCTTGCCGAAGCCATGGCGGTGATCCCGGAAGTGCTTGAGGTCGCGCCGGAGGATCTGGTGTGCAAGCAACGTCAGCGCCAGACCGGTACCCGGCAATATGAAAAACAGGCGGCGACCGGCGAGTACTTTAACGTGCACGAGCACGGCTGCGCCCTGAAGGTGAACCTGAAAGACTATCTGGATACCGGCCTGTTCCTGGATCATCGCCCGGTACGTTACTGGATCCAGCAACATGCCAGGGGCAAGCGTTTTCTGAACCTGTTCTGTTATACCGGCGCAGCGACCGTGCACGCAGCGGTTGGCGGAGCCAGCCGCACCCTGAGCCTGGACATGTCCAAAACCTACGTCAGCTGGGCTCAGGATAACCTGGCTCTCAACTCGGCAGATCCGCGCAAGCATGTCGTCGAACAGGCAGACTGTCTGGCCTGGCTGGCAGACCGAAAAACCGCGAATCAGACCTTTGATCTGATTTTCATGGACCCGCCCACCTTCTCAAACTCAGCCCGGATGGCTGGCGTTCTCGATATTCAGCGCGATCATGCCGATCTGGTGCGGCAGTGCATGGCACGACTGTCCAGTGATGGCCTGCTGATTTTCTCCAATAACTTCCGTAAGTTCAGGCTGGATGAGGCGCTGGAGTCAGAGTTTGAAGTGAAAGAGGTGAGTGCCAGCACTCTGGACAAGGATTTTCAGCGCAACCCGAAAATCCATCGGTGCTGGCATATCCGGCATCAGAACTCGTAACGGATACCTGAGGAGAACTGGAAGGCATTGGCGCTGGTGTCCGTGTCTTCAAACAGCTTGCCGCCCTCGAAAACCAGGTAGGTGTTATCCATCAGTTCCAGGTCCAGGCCGGCCAGCCAGCTGAAGCTGAAGCTGCTGCTCGGGTAATCGCCCTCGATATCCCGAAACTGGGCATTGGCGTCGGCATCCCGGTTGTCGAGGGTTGCCTCCCCGCTGACATGGGTAAAGCCAGCCTGGGCATAGACATTGCCAAGCTCACCGATGGGGTAGTGCAGGCCCATGTACCAGCTGCCGAAGTAGTCGACGGCCAGGCTCAGGTCGCCACGGGAAATCTCGGCGTCTGCCAAGCCGCCCCCCAGCCTCACCTCTGCATGAATCAGGTCGCTCAGGTGGCCGCCAATCACCAGTGTCGCTGCCTGGCCCCAGCCATCCTCGTCGGATTGCCCGATGGAGCGGTGTTCAATGGCTGTCGCCAACAGTCCGACATAGTGTTTATCGGAGCGAGGGGTCTCCTGGCCAAAGGCGGCGCAAGAAAACAGGCCAAGCGCTATCAGGCTGGATGTGAGGAAACGGGGTGTGACCTTGTTCATTATTATCAGGCTTCCTGTCAGTAACGGTACTGACGCCCGATTCTGCCTTGTGTAACGCAATGTTACGCGGACTCATGTCACAGTTCCCCGTGATCAGGGGCCGGACCTCAATCCTCCAGGTAGCCTTCCTCACGGGCCAGCAACAGCAGGGAATATACGCCGTTTTCCGGCAGCTGCGGTTCAAGCCCTTCATCAAAGAGCAACTGCCGGCGGCGGTCTTCCAGTGCTTCGCTGTCCAGGCCGGTAATCAGCTCGGAAATGGGGGCGATTTCAAACGGGGCCTCCTGGCGAACGGCACTGAAGATCAGGTCTATCAGGATTTCGTCCGGATCCAGTCCATCCACGTATACGGTCTGGTCCGGCAGATCCTCGTGCAGCTCCCTGGCCAGTTCCAGCAGGGGTACCCCCTGTTCTTCCAGATACAGCAGGTCTACATCGCCCAGGTCGCCATCTTCGGGCAACCAGGCATCCTCCGGTGCAATTACCACGGTTTTCATCTGGCCGTCTGCAAGGGACCAGGCGATGGCCGTGGGAAACAGGGCGTCGTCGGTCTGGCAGTATTCGATATCCAGAAAGCGGGGTAGTGACACAGTGAACTCCGGAATCTTCGGTGAGTGCTTATGGCGGTGCGCAGCGTACCCGGTAGGAGCCGGCGCGGCTTCATGCCATACTGTAGCCGCCATTATCATGCAATCAGGAAGATCATGGAACACACTGAATTCAATAAAGACTTGATTGAGTTTTTGAATGCCTCGCCGACTCCGTGGCATGCGGTCAATACCATGAAAACGCGTCTTGAAGCAGCGGGATTTCAACCGCTGGACGAGCGCGAAGAATGGTCGTTGCAGCCAGGGCAGGGCTACTACGTAACCCGTAATGGCTCGTCTATTGTTGCCTTTCGTACCGGCACCAAGGATGTGGTCAGTTCCGGCATCCGGATGGTGGGAGCCCATACCGACAGCCCCTGCCTGAAGGCCAAACCGAACCCTGAGATTCGCCGCAAGGGCTTTTTCCAGTTGGGCGTGGAAGTGTATGGGGGCGTATTGCTGAATCCCTGGTTTGACCGGGATCTGTCTCTGGCCGGCCGCGTGACGGTGCTGGATGACAACGGAAAAGTACGGGACACCCTGGTGAATTTCCGCAAGCCGGTGGCGATCATTCCGAGCCTGGCCATCCATCTGGACCGGGAGGCGAACAGTAGCCGTACCGTTAATGCCCAGACTGATCTTCCGCCGGTGGTCATGCAGGTGCCGGAAACGGATACCACCACCTTTGCCGAGTTGCTGAAACAGCAGATTGCCAAAGAATCCGGACTACAGACCAGCAAGATTCTGGGCTATGAACTGAGTTTCTACGATGCCCAGGGTGCGGCTCTGGTGGGGCTTCGTGAAGAGTTCCTGGCCTCTGCACGGCTTGATAACCTGCTCAGTTGTTATATTGGTCTGCAGGCCTTGCTGGAAACCTCCGGTGATGAGCCGGCACTGCTGGTGTGTAATGACCATGAGGAAGTGGGCAGTATGTCCGCCGAAGGTGCCCAGGGGCCGTTCCTCACGGCAGTGCTGGACCGCTGGTGTGGCGCCGGGAAAAGCCGCGCCATTGCTCGTTCCATGATGATTTCTGCGGACAACGCCCACGGTATTCATCCAAACTACGCAGACCGACATGATGAGAATCATGGGCCATTGTTGAATCAGGGGCCGGTCATCAAGGTAAACCACAATCAGCGTTACGCCACCAACAGTCGTTCCGCTGCCCTGTATCGCCACATCAGCGATGAACTGGGGTTGCCGCACCAGACATTTGTGGTGCGTAGTGACATGGGGTGTGGCAGCACGATCGGGCCGTTGACCGCGGGAAATCTTGGAGTGACCACGCTGGATATCGGCGTACCCCAGTTTGCCATGCACTCGATTCGTGAAATGATCGGTACACGGGATGGTTATACGCTGTTCCAGGTGTTGCGGGAGTTCATGCAGCGGGCCGAGGTTTTCTGAGGCCCAAAAGAAAAGGCCGCTGATATCTGATCAGCGGCCTTTCGGAATAAGTGGCTCCCCGAGCTGGGCTCGAACCAGCGACAAACGGATTAACAGTCCGTTGCTCTACCAACTGAGCTATCGGGGAACAGCATCAATGTGGCGCGCATATTAAGTACTTTAATCAGGTTCGTCAACCCCCTGAAATGAAAGGTCAAAATTTGCACAAAGCTAAGCTTGAAGCCTATCGTCCGCCGGTGTGGTTGCGTAATGGCCACGTCCAGTCGGTATGGCCGACCCTGTTCCGGAAAGTGACCCTGCCGGAACCGGAAACCGACATACTGGCCACCGACGATGACGACGAACTGCATCTGGACTGGTATCGCCAGGGCAGTGACCGGCTGGCGGTGATATCCCATGGGCTGGAAGGCCACAGCCGCCGGCCCTACGTGCTGGGTCTGGCCAGAGCATTGATGGCCGACGGCTGGGATGTGCTGGCATGGAACTTTCGGTCCTGCGGCGGGGTGATGAATCAACAGCCGCGCTTCTATCACAGTGGCGCCACTTCGGATCTGCATGCCGTCGTCAGTCACGCGCTGGGGCGGCGGTATCAGAACCTCTTCCTGTCAGGTTTCAGTATGGGAGGGAATCTCACGCTGCTGTACCTGGGCGAGCAGGGGGAGCGTGTGGACAGCCGTATCAGTGGTGCGGTGGCCTACTCGGTGCCTCTGGACCTGGCGGGCAGCGCGGACGTGCTGGCGCGACCCAGCCGGCGTATTTACATGCAACGGTTTTTGACGGATCTGCACGTCAAGATGCGGGAAAAAGCGGAAAAATTCCCCGATCTGATCGATGTCACGGGTTTCGAGGAAATCCGGAGTTTTCACGAATTCGATAATCGCTACACGGCACCACTGCATGGATTCCAGGACGCGGCCGACTATTGGGCCCGGTGTTCTGCTCTGTTCCGGTTGAGTGATATCCGGGTGCCAGCTCTGGTAGTGAATGCAGCAGATGACCCGTTCCTTTCGGCCCGCTGTTTTCCGGACAGTCGTCAGGTATTGGGACATCACGTCCAGATGGAAATCCCGAAGTGGGGTGGGCATGTGGGGTTTGTCCAACATGCCCGGGACGGTTACTACTGGTCTGAACGCCGAGCTTTAGGGTTTGTCCGGCAGGTAATCTGAGTAGTCAGCTGCTGGCCTGTTTGTTCAGCAGCGGTTCCAACTTTGGCCAGATGTTATCCAGCAGCCGGGGTTGTGCCTCTTCCGTCGGATGAATGCCGTCACCTTGCATCAAGCCGTCCTGATCGTAAATGCCGTCCAGAAAGAAAGGAACCAGGGGCGTATTGTATCGGTCTGAAAGAGTCGGAAAGATATCGGCGAACATGGTGGTGTAGCGCTGGCCGTAGTTTGGCGGGATCTGCATACCCACCAGCAAAGGTGTGGCGCCGATGCCGCGTACCTGCTCGATCATATTGGCCAGATTGGATTCAATCACATTGGGTGGGAACCCCCGCAGGCCGTCATTGCCGCCGAGCTCAATGATTACAATCGTGGGATCGTGGGTTTCCAGCAGACCTGGCAGGCGCCGCAGGCCACCGTCGGTGGTTTCGCCGCCGATACTGGCATTCACCACGGTCCAGTTCAGTTCCCGGCTGTTGATACGGTCCCTCAGCAGCTCCACCCACGCGGTTTCCGAGGGTACGCCGTGGGCGGCGCTCAGGCTGTCACCCACCACCAGCACTGTGTTCTGGCTGGCCAGCGCGGGCAAGGTGAGCAAGAACAGAGCCGATAGTACGATTGATCTGACGTACAGCGATATCGTATGCATAGTAAATTCATATACCCTTTACAGATTCAACGATACAGACAATGGAGTCACCGTGAACCAGATGACGGATCTCAGTAATACCGATAGCAACCCTATGTTGCGGGTGACTGATCTGACCCACCGGGTCAGCCTGGAAACCGATACGCTCACGATCTTGCAGGGGGTCAGTCTGGAAATCAATCGGGGAGAGTCCGTAGCCATCGTTGGTCGCTCCGGTTCCGGTAAAACGACTTTGCTTGGCTTGCTTGCGGGCCTGGATACACCCACGGAAGGCACCGTTGAACTGGATGGTGCGGTCATCAGCAAGCTGAGTGAAGATGAGCGTGCCAAACTGCGGGCCCGTCGGGTCGGATTTGTGTTCCAGTCGTTCCAGTTGCTGCCAGCGTTAACCGCGCTTGAAAATGTCATGCTACCGCTGGAACTGGGTGGCACGGAGGCACCGGAGCAGCGGGCCAGAGAATTGCTTGATCGTGTAGGTTTGGGGGAACGGCTGAACCATACCCCTCGTCAGTTGTCCGGTGGCGAGCAGCAGCGCGTCGCGATTGCGCGGGCCTTTGCCTCCGACCCCGCCATTCTGTTTGCGGATGAGCCCACGGGCAATCTGGACAACCGAACCGGACAGGCGGTGTCTGACCTGCTGATGGATCTGAACCGGGAGCAGGGCACCACACTGGTGATGGTTACCCATGATGAACACCTGGCCGAACGTTGCGGCCGGCAGCTGCACATCGAGGCGGGCATGCTGACTGAGCCGGATCTGGCCGGGGAGCCGGCACACTGATGGGAGCCTCAAAAAAACTCATATCCGTGAGCCGTGACTGGCGCGAACGCGACGTTCGTGTGGTGCTGGTTGCGCTGATTATTGCTGTTGCCACCGTGGCCACGATTGCGCTGTTCGCCAGTCAGCTGCAGCGAACCCTGGTTTCGTCTGCCAGTTCTTTTCTGGCGGCAGATCGGCAACTGGAAGCCGAAAACGGCCGTCCGATCCCGCAGGAATGGTTAGAGAATGCCCAGTCCCGAGGCCTCGAAACCGGGCGCATGGTGGAGTTCTCCACCATGGTCTTCGGCGAAAGCGGGTTTCAGCTGGTCTCGGTCAAAGCCGTGAGCGACGAATATCCGTTGCGCGGCGAAATCGAGATCCAGTCCGGTGCTGCAGAGCCGAGACAGATTGTCAGTCAGGGCCCCGGCCCCGGCCAGGTGTGGGTGAATCCACGGTTGCTGCGTCTGCTCGAACTGGACATCGGCGATACTCTGGAAGTCGGCAATCTTAAACTGGAAATCACCCGCTTATTAATCCGCGAGCCGGACGGCGGCTTCCGGCTGTCATCACTGGCGCCACGGGTGATGATGCATGTGGACGATGTTGCCGGCACCGGTGTGGTCCAGGAAGGTAGCCGCGTGGAATATGTCTACCTGTTTGCCGGCGCCGAAGGTGTGCTTGAAGACTATTACCAGTGGCTGGAACCACAGCTGGAGCCCAGTCACGAGTGGGAAGGGGTCAGAGACGGTGAAACCTTCTCGCGCTCCCTGGAGCGGGCCGAACGCTTCCTGCTGCTGGGTGGCAGTCTTGCGGTGTTGCTGGCGGCGGTAGCCGTGGCGGTGGCCAGCCGGCAATACGCTCTGTCTCAGAGGGACACGGTGGCATTGCTGAAAACCCTTGGATTATCCAGCCGGGGCATTGGTGAGCTCTACCTGCGCCGCCTCACTCTATGGGGTGTTGTTGGCGTGTTGGGTGGTCTGGCAGTGGCGTTACCATTGTTTTGGCTGTTGGTGCGTTTGCTGAGCGACCTGCTGGAACGGCCCGTTGATTTCTACCTGGATCCTTCCGCGTTAACGCCCGCCCTGTTAACGGCACTGGTTTCTCTATTCGCATTTGCCTATCCGCCCATTCGCCGCCTGCGTAATGTTCCCGCCATGCGGGTATTACGCTCCCAGCCCGGCGAAACCGGCCGGGAAGCCATTCCGGATATCCTGCTGGCGGGGGTCGCCGTGTTTGGGTTGGTATGGATGTACGCCGGCGAGCTGATGCTGGTGGCCGCACTTTTGGGCGGGCTGGTACTGCTGCTGGGTGTGCTCGGTCTGCTGGGGTGGGGCATGGTCGCCCTGTTGCGCAGAGTGAAGGGTGGCGGCAACTCCTGGCGCCTGGCCCTGGTGGGCTTATATCGGCACCGACGTGCCAGCATGGCGCAGATGGCGGTTTTTGCCATGACGCTTATGCTGGCTGCTACGCTGGTGTTGGTGCGTTCCTCCCTGCTGGACGACTGGCAGGCTCAGCTGCCGGACGACGCGCCAAACCATTTCCTGATCAACATTGCCCCGGATGCGGTGGATGATGTTGAGGAATTCTGGGCCACTCGCGGCGCGCCCCTGGAGACGCTTTATCCGATGGTTCGCGGTCGCCTGACCGAACTGAACGGCGAGCCGGTGAAAGAAGCGGTCAGCAAGGATGAGCGGGTTGGTGCGCTGAACCGGGAGCTGAATCTGACCTGGATGCCGGAGCTGCCGGAAGACAACCGGATTGTGGATGGCCAGTGGTTCGGGCCGGGCGAAACCGAGGGGGTTTCGGTAGAAGCTGAGCTGGCGGAGAAACTCGGTTTGCAGCTGGGTGATCGGCTGACCTTCACCATCGGCTCCAGCAAGGTGACCGAGCCGGTAACGAGTATTCGTACCGTGCAGTGGGACAGCATGAAACCCAATTTCTACATGGCCTTCCCGCCCGATGGCGGTCTGACTGACATGCCCGCCACCTGGATTACCGCGTTCTATCTGAACCCGGACAATAAACTGGCTCTTAACGACTTCTCGCGCCAGTTCCCGACGGTCTCGGTGCTGGAGATAGACCATATCATTGATCGCATCCAGCAGATTGTGCAGCAGGTAACTCAGGCCATTGAGGCAATCCTGGCGCTGATTCTCGCGGCCGCCCTGGTGGTGATGGCAGCGGTTGTCAGTGCCACCCTGCGGGATCGTCAGAGGGAGGGGGCGTTGCTGCGAACCCTGGGCGGCCAGCAGTCGTTGTTGGCACGCAGTACCATGCTGGAATTCGCACTGTTGGGGTTCTTTGCCGGCACGCTCGGTGTGATTGCGGCGGAAGGGGCGGTATATGCGCTTCAGGCCGGAATGTTCGAGGGCACTTTCCGCTGGCACTGGCAGGTGATGCTGCCAGTACCGCTGATTGCAGCCATTCTGTTGGCGTTGTTTGGCCGCTGGCAATTACGACCAGTGCTTAGCGTATCGCCGATGCTACTGCTTCGTCGCCTCGAGTGATCGGGTTTTAGCGATAGTTTGAGAGAATGGCGTCGAGTTCGCCATTCTCCTGGATATTTGCCAGCTCCTGGTTGAAGGCCTCGGCAAACGCTTTCCAGTCTTTACGCAGCATGATCCGGAAGCCGAACTGGCTGATTCCTTCCACAGAAGAGCGAAAGTGCTCGGTCAGTCCTTCGTTCCTGAGAATCCATTGCCCGACCAACCGATCCGCAAGCGCTGCGTGAAACTGCTCGCCATGCAGCACAAAGGTGAAAATCTCCCGATCTCTGGAGGCGTCAAATCGCTTAATGCGATGATCTTTGAAATAGGGCTCGAGAAAGGGATAGTAGTATCCCAGTGGCGTGACAATCGTCTTGCCGTAGAGGTCTGCGGGGTGTTTGTATTCAAGCTCAGAGCTCTTCGGGAAGAAGAATACTTCCTCCACGTGAACGACCGGGTCGGTAAACAGGAACTTCTCCGGCTCTTCCGTCCACTCTATGGCCCTTGGAGTGCCGTCAATGTAGCCGTCGGCAAGCATAGGGTCTACCCGTTTTCTGGGGATTTTTACCGGTTCCACGTCGTAGCCCAGGCGGGGGACAATCAGGTTTACCACGTCCCACATAATACCGGAGGGCTTGCTGCCATCAACGATCAGATAAGGTGGGTAGCCGTTAGGAGAGATGTTGAAGCGGAACACCCGCTCCTGATTGTCCACTTCGGCAGCGGCATTGCCACTGAAAGTGGTTAGCAGGCTCAACAGGATCGCGGTAAAGGAGAGCTTGAAAAGGAGTTTCTTCATGGCGGAACTCTGGATAGGACAGGCCCATACGCTGGTTAGATCGATACCCGGCCAACTCCCTGCCAGAATGCCCGCTAAATATTACCTTCTTACTATTTTATTTCAATCATTGTGAATCTGACTTTGGGCTAACCCCGGCCAGAGAGGGCCGGGGCGAGATATGCCTCTGAGGTATCAGGCCCAGGCGCGACGAAGCAACGCCATGGCATCTTCGTGGCTCACTTCCCGGGGGTTGAACATGATCGAGCCGTCGTCCAGGGCCAGCTTGGCAATGCTTTCCAGCTGATTTTCCAGTACTTTGCCGGTTTCTTTCAACGTACGGGGCAGTTCGCAGCGCTTGTAGAGGGCATCCCGCAGTTTTCGAATGGCTGAAATACTGGCCTCGGCACGTCGACTCGCAGGGGTGGCCGAGTAGACGTCCGGACCTTCCAGGTACAGCAGTAGCTCGCCCAAAGGCTCCCGAATGCTCTCAAGGTTGAACTCAAGCACATAGGGCAGGTACAGGCTCATGCACAGTCCGTGGGGCAGGTGGCAGATGGCTCCGGTAGCGTGCCCCAGAGAGTGGACCAGGCCCACCATGGAGTTGGAAAAGGCAATGCCCGCCATGGTGGAAGCCTGGGCCAGTTCCAGTCGGCCATCACTGTCTTTCGGATTATCCATGACTGAAAGCAGGGATTGGCTCACCTTCTTGACTGCTGCCGTGGCGTAGGCGTCGCTCAGGGGGTTCTTGGCCATGCAGGTGAACGCTTCTGTAGCGTGGGTGAGAGCGTCCATGGCGGTGGCTGCCGTAATGTGGGGCGGCAGGGTCAGGGTCATACGCGGGTCGATGATGGCGGCGTTAGGCAGCAGGAATGATGAGGTAAACGGAAGTTTTACGCCTTTTTTCTCATCGGTTATGACCGCCACCGAGGTTACCTCTGAACCGGTGCCCGCAGTGGTAGGCACCACAAAGAAAGGCTTGAGCGGGTGCTTGAGAACACCGGCGCCACTGTATTTGGCGATATCATCGCCGCCTTCGGATACCAGAATATTGACCGCCTTGCCGGTATCAATGGCGGAGCCGCCGCCCACGGCAATGATCGAGTCACATTTTTCCTTGCGGTAAACGCTGGCAATGTCTTTCACCACCGACGTGGAGGAATCCGGTGGCACATCATCGTAAATGGATACAATCTCCAGCCCGCTTTCTTCGCAGGCGGCAATCACCGGCTCGAGCAAGCCGGCCGCGCGCACCCCTTTATCGGTCACAATCATGGGCCGTTTGGCTGCCAGGCCAGTCAGTTCATAGGGAATGTGTTCCAGCGCGGCTTTACCGGCAATCACTTTTACCGGGCAGAAGAACTCGTAGTATTTGTTGGTCATTATGCTCTCACTGTCTCGACGAATTGGGTGGCGACTTTCAGATAAATGCGGGCGGCACTGATGAGTTTTTCAGGCAGTTTGATGCTTGCCGGATATTCTTTGACCGCCCTTTCGGCAATTAGTCGGGGCAGGATGAATGATTCCAGTCGGTTGAGAACCCGGGTCATCCGCACCGCGTAACTCACATCCCCATCCACCAGCATGCGGTCGTTGGCAAAGGCAACGGAGGTCTTCTCCTGAAACGACAGTACCAGGAAGGCATGGGCGATATGCTTGAACTGGATCGAGAGGTCAACGGGGCGTGGAGCTTCATCCCCGTGGAAGAGCAATTTACCGTTGCCGGTGTGCTCAACGATGAGTTTTGGCCCGTTGGGCATAACCTGCATCTCGAACAGGAAGCCCTCCGGCAGTTCGCAGGTTTCGTTGCGGGTGGCTTCATCCACCTCGCTGATTGCCTGCATTGCGCGCCCCATCACCTGGAACATGAGCTCAACATAGCTGCGTCGTGCGTGGGACATCATTGGCTGAAGTCGTTTTACGATCATGATCGCCATCCGATTGTTGTTGGTTAATCTGATTTTTAGAGTTATTGCTCTAGAAGTCAATGCAATCGTTGACGCGGTTTTTGTGTCAGGTCAGCAAATGTGACAACCATAAAAAAAACCGGGCGTATTGGCGCCCGGCTTTTTTTGAAACTGCAAAGAGCTATTCGTTGAGTTCGGCCAGCTTGCGCTGAGCTTCAGCCCCCACATCACCACCGGCCTCAGCGGCGGTGGAGTAATAGGCTACTGCCTCCCTGCGTTGGCCCTGTTGCCGCGCGATATCACCTAGTCGGAGATAGGCAATGGAAGTCGGTACCACCTGATTGGCTTTCTCCAGATGGCTTTTTGCCTTGCCAAGGTTGTTCAGCTCCAGTTCGTTCAAACCGCTGTACAGCTGATACTGGAACATCTCCGGATAGAGTGACACGGCCTTGTCGAAATCGGCTTTGGCCTTCTCCGGTTGTTCCATGCCCCGATAGATTCGGCCGCGCAGCGCAAAGAACATAGCTTCTCGTGGTTCCAGCTTGATGGCCTTGTTTACCTGATCGAGAGCCGCTTCATACTTGCCTTCTGAGGCCAGCTTCATGGCTTCATCGTGAGCATCGTAGGCTGGCTGAAGTTCCTTGAGCTTGGCGATACGACGCTGGTAAACATCCCGGCCGCGATAACCGCCGGAACCGATGTTCTGAACCAGTTCCTGGTTTTCCTGAACCCGTTTTGCAGAGGGCGGGTGTGTAGCGAACAGGCCATCCAGCCATCCGCTCTGGCGCCCTTCCGATAACTTCAGAAACAGCTGTTGCAGCTCCACGGCGGCTTGCGGATCATAGCCGGCTTCTTTCATATATCGGATACCGTAGGCATCGGATTCCAGTTCATCCCCCTGGCTGTATTGGGCCAGTGCCAGCTGTGCGCCCAGAGCCGCACCGCCCATGATCAGCCCGGCCCACTCATTATCGGAAAGAGCGAACCCCAGCCCGGCCACTCCGGCACTGATCAGCATGCTCTGTTGCATGCGCTGTACGCTGTGGCGAGCCGCGGCATGGACAATCTCATGGCCCAGTACGGATGCCAGCTGTGCCTCATCCTCCAGCTCTACCAGCAGGCCCCGGTTGATGGCTATCTTGCCGCCGGGCAGGGCCCAGGCATTGGGCACGCTGTTGTTGAGCACGACAAATTCATAGGGAAGGTCTGGTCGGTCACTCACGCGAGCCAGCTTCTGGCCAACATCACGCACATAAATGGACAGCTCCGGATCAATATAGAAGCGGCCGCCCTGAGTCTGTTGCGTGGGTGTGTACTGCTCCGCGCCCAGGGCCAGTTCCTGATTTTCGGAAATCAGCGAAAGCTGCTTCTCCCCGGTTACCGGGTTCACCGAGCATCCACCCAGCCCGGTCAGGACGAGGGCGATTGCCGCTATTGCTAGATATCTGGTCAGCATTCCGGGTCTCACTTATGGCTCCTTAGCATTGGGGTAAGTTTATAGCACAGACCGGTTTCCGTCGTCGGTCCCGCCCAGCCGACAGTGGCCGGAGCGCGCCCCTTGGCGTATCATAACGGAAGTTATCGCCCCATTTATCTCCCCAATCCAGGCTTTTTAACCACCCAATGAGCTACTATCTGGAATTTTTGGCACTGATCTGGTTTTTTGTCTGCTGGGGAGGGTATACCTGGTATTCGCGCAATCGCGCCAATTCGCGCTCGTGCCTGTCGAACACCCTGGATTTATACCGGGAAGACTGGATGCGGGTCATGCTCAAGCGTGAAAACCGCATTTCAGACGCCTCGGTTGTCGGCAACCTGGAACGCAATGGTGCGTTTTTTGCCTCCAGCTGTCTGTTGATTCTCGCCGGTATTATCACCGCCCTGGGGTATACCCGCGAGGCCATGGAGATTTTCGCCACCATGCCATTTTCCGCCGTACCCAGCCGGGAAATCTGGGAATTGCGATTGGTGGTGTTGCTGGTGGTCTTCATTTACGCGTTTTTCAAGTTCACCTGGTCCATGAGAATGTACAACTTCGTGGCCGTCATGATTGGCAGTGCGCCGCTGCCAGACGACAGCAAGACCAGTCCAGCAGCGCGAGAGGCCTTTGCCCGCAGCGCCGGCAACATCTGTAACCTGGCCGGCGACGCCTTTAACCTTGGCTTGCGTTCTTACTACTATGCCCTGGCTGTGGTGGCCTGGTTCATTCATCCGGTGGCCTTTATGGCCGCCTCAACCCTGGTGGTGTACGTACTCTACCGCCGGGAATTCCACTCAGACGCATTATCCGCCCTGCGGGACGGCAAGGTCTTCGAAGAGGCCATACCCGCCCGTGCCGACGCGGACGTGAAATCCAAGAGCTGATCTGCAGGACAGTCCTGAATGAATGATGAAACCCGAATAAACCGCGTTAACCGGTTTATCAGCACACTCAACCAGGCAAGGGAACTGGGTTTGAACGCAACGGATGCGGGTGAAGGTTACCTGGTCATGGAATTACCTTACAGCGACAAGATTATTGGCAACCCGGACACCGGCGTTATCCACGGTGGCGCCATCACCACCCTGATGGATACTGCCTCCGGTTCGGTGATGATCTGTGGTCTGGACGAATTTGAACTCTGCCCGACCCTGGATCTCCGGGTGGATTACATGCGCCCGGCGGAGCCCCGAAAGCCGGTGTACGCCAGGGCGGAGACCTACAAGATCACCCGGAACATTATCTTTACCCGTTGCGAGGCCTATCAGGAAGGGGGTGAGACCATCGCCAACTGTGTGGGTACCTTCATGCGCATTGGCAAAGAAGCCACGCCGAAATCCTATCGAGACCTGATCACCGGAGGTGAAGAATGACCGACCCGGAAATTCTGCGCTATACCCAGGAAACCGGCGACTTCTCCCGCATGATGGAAAGCATCCCGTACGCCAGCTGGATTGGCCTGCAGTGTGACCGTTTTGGGGATGATCTGATCTTTCGCCTGCCCGCAAAAGAAGAGAACCTGGGCAATCCGATCCTGCCGGCCATTCATGGTGGTGTGATTGGTGGGTTTATGGAAATGTCTGCGGCGATCTACCTGATTATGTCCCAGGACACCTTCCGCATGCCCCGGATCGTGGATTTCTCCCTCGACTACCTTCGGGCCGGCCTGAACCGGGAAACCTACGCTGAGTGCCGGCTTACCCGCCAGGGTAACCGCGTGGCCAACGTGATGATCTCGGCCTGGCAGAAGTCCCGCTCCCAGCCCATCGCCACCGCCCGTGCTCACTTCCTGCTCGAAGACTGATTTTGGGTGCTCGCGGGGGTTGAAATACTCCGGCCAACCCCCACTCTCTTGCTCATCGAACTGTTTCTTTATTTGTGACACAGCAGGAGACCAAACCAGCCATGACGGTAGAAGCCAACAAAGAGATCCTGGGATTCCAGACCGAAGTGAAGCAACTGCTTCACCTGATGATCCACTCTCTGTACTCGAACAAAGAGATCTTCCTTCGTGAGCTCATCTCAAACGCCTCAGACGCCGAAGACAAACTGCGCTTCGCCGCCCTGAAAGACGACAAACTCTACGAAAGCGATTCCGACCTCAGAATCCGCCTGGACTACGACAAAGACGCCGGAACCATCACCATCGCCGACAACGGCATCGGCATGAACCGCGACGATGTGATTGCCAACCTGGGCACCATCGCCAAGTCCGGCACCGCCGAGTTCCTCAAGCAGCTGTCTGGCGACGAGAAAAAAGACAGCAAGCTGATCGGTCAGTTCGGTGTTGGTTTCTACTCCGCGTTCATCGTGGCGGACAAAGTGGAAGTGTTCACCCGCAAGGCGGGCGAGCCTGCCGACAACGGCGTGCACTGGGAATCCAAGGGCGATGGCGAGTTCACCATCGAGCCGGCGACACGTGAGCAGCGTGGTACCGAAATCGTGCTGCATCTGAAAGCCGAGGATAAAGAGTTTGCCGATGGCTGGAAACTGCGCAGCCTGGTGAAAAAGTATTCTGATCACATTTCGTTCCCGGTGGTGATGAAGTCCGAATCCGAGGAAGAGGACAAAAAGGGCGAAGAAGAGACGGTGAACGATGCCACCGCCCTGTGGACGCTGCCTCGTACCGAGATCAAAGACGAAGAGTACAAGGAATTCTACAAACACATCGCCCACGATTTTGAAGACCCGCTGACCTGGTCTCACAACAAGGTCGAAGGCAAGCTGGACTACACCAGCCTGCTGTACATCCCCAAGCGCGCGCCGTTCGACCTGTACAACCGGGAAGCGCCCCGTGGCTTGAAACTGTACGTGCAGCGCGTGTTCATCATGGACGACGCAGAACAGTTCCTGCCGCTGTACCTGCGGTTCGCCAAGGGCGTGATCGATTCCAACGATCTGTCCCTGAACGTATCGCGGGAAATCCTGCAGAACGACAGCACCGTGGAGAGCATCCGCACCGCCATGACCAAACGGGTGCTGGACATGCTGTCCAAGCTGGCCAAGAAAGACGGCGATGAATACCAGGGCTTCTGGGATGAGTTTGGCACCGTGCTGAAAGAAGGTCCGGCAGAGGACTTCAGCAACCGCGAAAAAATTGCGGGACTGTTGCGCTTTGCCACCACCCATACCGGCGAAGCCACCCAGAACGTCTCTCTGGATGATTACATCAGCCGGATGAAGGAAGGCCAGAACAAGATCTACTACATCACCGGCGACAACTTTGCCGCCGCCAAGAGCAGCCCGCACCTTGAAGTGTTCCGCAAGAAAGGGATCGAGGTACTCATCCTCTCTGACCGCATCGACGAATGGATGATGGGCTATCTGAGCGAATACGACGGCAAGCAGTTCCAGGACGTGGCCCGTGGTGATCTCGACCTGGGTGAAGTGGAAACCGAGGAAGACAAGAAGCACCAGGAAGAAGCCGCCAAAGAGCACAAGGATCTGCTGGAGCGCATCAAGACCGCTCTGGAAGACCAGGTGCAGGAAGTACGGGTAACCAACCGACTGACCGATTCACCGGCCTGCCTGGTGGTGGGGCAGTTCGATATGGGCGCCCAGATGAAGAAGATCATGGAAGCTGCCGGCCAGAAAGTGCCGGAGAGCAAGCCGATCTTTGAAATCAACGTGGATCATCCGCTGGTGCAGCGACTGGAAACAGAGCAGGGCGAACAGCGCTTCAGGGAGCTTTCTGCCGTTCTGTTCGACCAGGCCACTCTGGCCAGCGGCGAACAGTTGAAAGACCCGGGCGCCTACGTAAGCCGCCTGAACCGTCTGCTGCTTGAACTGGCCAACTGAGCCAGGCATCGCCAATGCAGCAGATCATTGTGGACATCAGCATCAGCCCTGATGAGTGGATCAAGCTTTATCAGGGCGTGGCGACCGATGTTCACACCAGGGCCCGGGACGGACGTTCTGTCCGCTTCCCGGCCCGTATCCTCTCCCGTTTTTTCCTCAACGACGGCGTACGTGGCAGCTTCCGTATCCTGTTTGACGATGCCGGAAAGTTCACCTCTATCGAACGCCTTTAGGTGATAAATAAAAACTCTCGTAAATTTATTTTTAATTAATTGTTTCTCTTGATGGCGTCGGCGGTAAGGTAACGGTGTTCTCGTTAACACAGGAGTTGCCCTATGTCAGCGTTGTCCTATCTCACATCGGTAGCATGGAGTGACTCTCTGGGAATTCTGGCGGATTACTGCGGGAATTATGCGATTGCCCAGTGAGTTACAGATTTGCCAGTGAAGCGGGAGAGTCGATAGTCCTTCACTATTCTGGCGGTAGGAAACATTCAAGCAGCCAACTGTGAATGATCTATATTGATAGTTGCTCTTGAATAATAAACGCCTTTTTGCCAATGACGCAGAAGCAGGAGAGTACGATGAGTGAGACGAATTCTGGTGGTAAGTGCCCGGTTATGCACGGTGCTAATTCAACTGAAAATCGCGATGTCATGAACTGGTGGCCGGAGGCGCTGAACCTCGACATCCTGCACCAGCACGATCGCAAGACCAATCCCCTGGGCGAAGACTTTGACTATCGCGAAGAAGTCAAAAAGCTCGACTTCGAAGCCGTCAAAAAAGACCTGCACGCCCTGATGACAGACAGCCAGGACTGGTGGCCGGCAGACTGGGGCCACTACGGCGGCTTGATGATCCGTATGTCCTGGCACGCAGCGGGCACCTACCGTATCCAGGATGGCCGTGGCGGCGGTGGCACCGGTAACCAGCGCTTTGCGCCGCTGAACTCCTGGCCCGATAACGTCAGCCTTGATAAGGCCCGCCGCCTGCTGTGGCCGATCAAGAAAAAGTACGGCAACAAGCTGAGCTGGGCCGACCTGATCATCCTGGCCGGTACCGTGGCCTATGAGTCCATGGGACTGCCGTCATACGGTTTCTCCTTTGGCCGCGAGGACATCTGGCACCCGGAAAAAGATATTTACTGGGGTAACGAGAAAGAGTGGCTGGCTCCCTCTGACGAGCGCTACGGCGACGTAGAAAAGCCTGACACCATGGAAAATCCGCTGGCAGCGGTTCAGATGGGCCTGATCTATGTGAACCCGGAAGGCGTGAACGGCCAGCCGGACCCGATCAAGACCGGTGAGCAGGTGCGCGTCACCTTCGCCCGTATGGCGATGGATGATGAAGAAACCGCAGCCCTGACGGCTGGTGGCCACACTGTTGGTAAGTGTCACGGTAACGGTGACGCAGGTGCCCTCGGGCCCGAGCCGGAAGCGGCTGATGTGGAAGAGCAGGGCTTTGGCTGGAGTAACCCGAACATGAAGGGTAAAGCTGCCAATGCCGTGACTTCTGGTATTGAGGGGGCCTGGACGACTCATCCGACCAAGTTTGATATGGGATACTTTGACCTTCTGTTCGGCTACGAGTGGGAGCTCAAGAAGAGCCCGGCCGGTGCCTGGCAATGGGAACCCATCAACATGAAGGAAGAGGACAAGCCGCTGGATGCCAGCGATCCGTCCAAGCGCCACAACCCGATCATGACTGATGCCGACATGGCCATGAAGATGGATCCGAAGTACCGTGCAATCTGTGAGAAGTTCATGGCAGATCCGGAATACTTCAAGGACTGCTTCGCCCGTGCCTGGTTCAAGCTGACTCACCGGGATCTCGGCCCCAAGGCCCGTTACATTGGCCCGGAAGCCCCGGCAGAAGACCTGATCTGGCAGGATCCGGTACCGGCTGGCAGCACCGACTACTGCGAAGAAGTGGTCAAAGAGAAGATTGCGGACAGTGGCCTGAGCATCAGTGAGATGGTCAGCACCGCCTGGGACAGCGCCCGTACCTTCCGCGGCTCTGATATGCGTGGTGGCGCCAACGGTGCGCGGATCCGCCTGGCACCTCAGAAAGACTGGGAAGGCAACGAGCCTGCTCGTCTGAGCAAAGTGCTGAAGGTTTACGAGCAGATCTCTGCTGAAACCGGTGCCAGCGTGGCCGATGTGATCGTCCTGGCCGGTAGCGTGGGTATCGAGAAAGCAGCGAAATCGGCCGGTTACGAGGTTCGCGTGCCCTTCCTGAAGGGGCGTGGCGATGCAACCGATGAGATGACCGATGCCCCGTCTTTCGAGTACCTGGAGCCGGTAGCCGATGGCTTCCGGAACTGGCAGAAGAAAGACTACATCGTGAAGCCGGAAGAGCTGCTGCTCGACCGCGCCCAGCTGATGGGTCTGACTGCACCGGAAATGACGGTACTGATCGGCGGTATGCGGGTGCTGGGCACCAACCATGGCGGTACCAAGCATGGTGTGTTCACAGACCGCGAAGGCCAGCTTACGAACGACTTCTTCGTGAACCTGACCGACATGGCTTACAGCTGGAAGCCAGTGGGTAACGGTACGTACGAGATCCGCGATCGCAAGACTGACCAGACCAAGTGGACCGCTAGCCGGGTAGACCTGGTGTTCGGCTCCAACTCCATCCTGCGTTCCTACGCAGAGGTGTACGCCCAGGACGACAACGGCGAGAAGTTCGTGAAGGACTTTATCGCTGCCTGGACCAAGGTCATGAACAACGACCGTTTTGACGTACAGGCATAATCTGCCGGTAACGTTGTGAGAAGCCCCCAGCCGGGCATCCTGTTTCGGGATGCCCGGCTACCTATTTTCTCCCGAATTCCTTACAATCGGCTCCGCCTGATTTTTGATCAGCCGCACTCTGATTCACTCCTCTCAGTTTCTGGAGCCTTCATGCGAATCATCCTTGCCCCGATGGAAGGGCTGGTCGACGCACCTATCCGTGAAACCTTGACCAAGGTCGGCGGGATTGACCGGTGCGTGACGGAATTTATTCGCGTGACCCACGGCATGTTGCCGCCCCGGATTTTCTACAAGTACGCTCCGGAGCTATACAACGGTGCGCTCACCGAGGTAGGTACACCCGTGGCCGTCCAACTGCTGGGCTCCAACGCCGACATGATGGGCCGTCACGGTGCCAAGGCTGCGGAGCTGGGAGCAGGACAGGTGGACATCAACTTCGGCTGCCCGGCCAAGACCGTGAACAAACACAAAGGTGGTTGCGTGCTAATGCGCGAGCCCGAGCTGATGTATGAAATCACCGCGGCCGTTCGTAAAGCCGTGCCTGCGGATATTCCGGTAACGGCCAAGATGCGATTGGGTTACGACGACCGTTCCATGGGCGTGGCCTGTGGCCAGGCTCTGGAAGCGGCCGGTGCTTCTGAGATTGTCATTCACGCTCGCAGTAAGGTAGATGGCTACAAGCCGCCCGCCTACTGGGAAGAAATCGCCAGGGTACGCGAAGCCGTGAACAGCCATGTGATTGCCAATGGCGAAATCTGGACCGTGGACGATTACTGGCGCTGCCGGAAAGTCTCCGGCTGCGACGATGTAATGATCGGCCGTGGCCTGATCGCCAGGCCAGACCTGGCGGCCCAGATCAAGGCCTCCCAGAGCGGTGAAACACGGGACCCCATGAGCTGGGCAGAGGCTGTCGTGTTGGTGCGGGAATACGCGGCCGCCCTGCAAACCCGCCTGGAAGACAAATATGTGACCGGCCGGATCAAGCAATGGCTCAATTACCTGCGCCAGGGTTTTGAAGAGGCCGAGGCGCTGTGGCCCCAGGCCCGTAAAATCCGGGGAGTAGCGCCGATGCTGGCCTGTCTGGATCAGACGTTAGATCTGCCGCAGCGCCACACCAACGCAGCCTAATTATCAGCTTCCATTGAGCCTGGCCCGTTTTTTCATGGCCGCCTGTGCTGCCCCTGCATTCTCCAGCTTTCCGGCCCAGGCTTTCTGGGCAGGTTCCTGCAGAGCCCGGCCATAGGAGAAACTCAGCTCCCAGGGATGGTAGCCCATGCTGTTCAAAGCATTGAGGTTTTCGGTGGATTCTTCCGGCGTTTGGCCTCCGGAAAGGAAGAAAATCCCCGGCACAGCCGGCGGCACCACTCGCCGGAAAACGCTGAGCGTCGCTTCGGCAACCTGTTCAGGTGTGGCTTTGCCGGATTCCTTGCCCGGTATCACCATGCTGGGCTTCAGCACCATGCATTCCAGGTTCACCCGGTGCCGATGCAGGGCCTTGAACACTTCCAGCAATACGTCTTCGCTAACTTCTGCAGCCCGCTCAATGGTGTGATTTCCGTCAATCAGTACCTCCGGCTCAACAATCGGCACAATACCCATCGACTGGCACACGGCGGCATAGCGGGCCAGCACCTCGGCATTGGATCGAGGGCAGGGTATCCGAGATATGGAACACATCCCGCCACTTGGCGAAGCGGGCACCCATGGCCTTGTAGTGCTCAAGCCGGGCAGCCAGGCCATCCAGCCCGTAGGTAATCTCGTCACCAGGAGCATTCACCAGAGGCCCCTTGCCCTGATCGACCTTGATACCCGGCACCATGCCCTGGCTGGCAAGGAGCTTGGGAATAGCAACGTCTTCCAGGCTCAGTTGTTCCAGGGTCTCTTCGTAAAGAATCACGCCACTGATGTGGTCGCCAAGTCCGGGCGTGGAGAAATAATGCTTCGGTATTCGCGCCGCGTGGCTTCCGTGGATTCAACGCCTACGGCTTTGAAGCGTTTGGCAATGGTCGGTGAGCTTTCGTCTGCGGCCAGAATACCTTTGCCCGGTTGCACCAGATCGGCAATGGTGGCGTTGAGTTCTTCCTGAATGGTCATGGAGCCTCCCTGAATCGGACTGGGGTTTGAGGATTCGACACAGCATGAGTTTAGCCGGTTATTTTGTGCCTGCTATTTGATCTGAGCTAAAGCAGCTGAGCGCTCCATCTTCTAAACTGATTGCATAACAAAACAACAAGGATGCCCGCGCCATGAAAACGGTCGTTAGTGTCAGCCAGGGATCATCGGAATACGATTACGAACTGGAAACCACATTCCTGGAACAGCCTTTCCGGATTATTCGGGTAGGCACGGATGGCAACCTGGAGCGTGCTGAGGCGGTGCTGGATTCCGTTTGCGGGGAGGCCGATGCCATTGGCCTGAGCATGATTCATGATCACTACCAGGTGGGCCGTGAACAGCTGGAACATCCCGATACGGCTCGCCTTGAGGCCTGTATTCCGGACAAACCGGTGACGACCGGTGCCGGCCTCCGGGGTATCTTACAGGAATGGGCGGTACGCCATACGCAGACTGAGCTGGGGCACTTTTTTGACAACGCCCGGGTACTGTTTCTGAACGGCCAGGCCGGCTACCGAATTGCCAAGGCGTTGTCTGAACACACCGACAACCTGTTTTTTGCCGATCCCTATCTGGATTTCGGCGTACCGAGATTGCTTACCTCCCTGCGCCAGCTGGAAACCTATACCTCGTTAACAGCCCCGGTGACCTTCCGCCCGGCAGCGGTCAAGCTCATTGAAGCGCTTCACAAAACACCGATTTACCGCATGGGCGAGAAGCTCATTCGTGGCTCGTTGCATGAGTCGGTAAAGGACTCCCATGTGATTGTGGGAGCCATGGGCGATCTGGAGGCCTTCTCGGAGAAAGAGCTGGACGGTAAAACCGTGATCACCTCCCGGGTCACCGAATCCGCCCTGGACTGGTTTCGCTCCCGCAAGGTGGCCATGGTGGTGGACTACAGCCCCTGGTTGGAAGGTCGACCCGTGGGCGTGAATGTGATGGAGGCGATGATCAGCGCGGCGATGTCCCGCACGCCGGAGCAGCTGGGCGCAGACGACTTCCTGGATGTTATTCAGACCCTGGGAATTGAGCCGCGGATTCTTTACCCCAACGGTTATCGGCGGGTAAACCGCTTCGCCTTCGTGATTCATCCGTTGTCTCAGCAGTACCTGACCAAAACCCCACCACTGGACTGGATTGCCAATGTCTCTCCACCCACCGTGATGAACCTGGTGGAGAAGGCTGTGGCTTACACACCGCCTTTCATTTATTCCAAGGTGAGCGGCATCAAATCCCCCACCGGAGATGAAGCCGAGGGATGGCTCATCACCGTAGGCGGCACACCCAGGGAAATCATGGCCCACGGCCCGGAGTTTACCTACAGCCGGTTGTTGGCGGCGGCAAAACTGGCCAAGAAACTTGGGGCCCAGATTATGGGGCTGGGTGCCTTCACCAAAGTGGTGGGGGACGCCGGCATTACTGTGGCCAAACGCGCACCTTTACCGATCACCACGGGTAACAGCTACAGTGCCTCCGGCGCGCTCTGGGCCGCCCACGATGCCGCCAAAAAAGTCGGCCGCGTGAGTATTGGTAAGAGCGGCAAAATGGCGGGTAAGGCGATGGTAGTCGGGGCCACAGGCGCCATCGGTTCCGTGTGCGCGCGCCTGCTGGCCAAAGCCGTGGATGAAATCCACATGGTTGCTCCGGAGGCGGCGAAGTTACTGGCACTGAAGGAAAGCATCGAACTGGAAACACCGGGGGCCATCGTTCACGTCTCTGCCACCATGGATCGGGATCTTTCAGAAATGGATATGGTGGTTACCGCTACGTCCGGGGCCGGTAAACGCATCCTGGATATCATGCAGGTAAAGCCAGGCTGTGTGATCACCGACGTGGCGCGGCCGTTGGATATTCCGGCGGAAGATGTGGCGAAGCGGCCGGATGTGCTGGTGATCGAATCCGGGGAAATCCAGCTACCGGGAGACGTACGCATGAAGGACATCGGCTTGCCCCGGGGCATCGCCT
Source organism: Marinobacter sp. LM1 (assembly GCF_042763285.1). Lineage (NCBI taxonomy): Bacteria > Pseudomonadati > Pseudomonadota > Gammaproteobacteria > Pseudomonadales > Marinobacteraceae > Marinobacter > Marinobacter sp. LM1. The sequence goes on along the minus strand of NZ_CP114373.1, from coordinate 2,537,162 downwards.
ACGCCTGTCTGGCGGAGACGATTGTGCTGGCGCTGGAAGCAAGATTCGAGAACTTCACTCTCGGCCGAAATATTGAATGGGAGAAGGTGCGGGAGATCTACAAGCTCGGGCTCAAGCACGGCATGGAGCTGGCCGCCATATCTGGCGTGAATGGTGTGTTTACCGAGGAGGACTTTGAGCGGGTGCGGACTCTGGCCGAAGAGCCCGCTTGAATCCAGGTCAGGCGTCGAGTTTTTTGCGCATCAGATAACGCAGAAACTGGGCGCCACGCACCGTGACTCGCTGCTCATCCACCACCTCAAAACCGTGGCGCTCGAAGAAGGGCCGGGCGACCACGCTGGCCTCGGTCTTGAGTTCTGTTACGCCCAGCTCTTTGAGCTGCTGTTCTGCCTCGTGATAAAGGGCAGAAGCAATGCCGCGACGGGCGTAGTTGGGAGCGGTGAATACCAGATCGATATGGCCATCTTTTTCATAGGAAATGAAACCGGCGAGATCTGAGCCTTCTTCTGCCACCAGGGTCTCCAGAGACTCCAGGCGCTCGCGCCAGGTATCCAGATGGGGTGTGCGTGAAGCCCATGCATAGCGCTGGGTTTCGTCGTAGGCGCCTGCCGTGAGCTCGTGCACGGAATCGGTGAACAGGCGAACCACCGGGCTCAGATCCTGAATCCGGTATTTACGAATGGTGATCGAAGTTACGGTACTCATGTCGGTTCAGTGTGCACCTGTGTTGGAAAGCAGGTTGATAACCAATACGCCAGCTACAATCAGCAGCATACCGACAACCGCAGGAAAATCCAGCTTTTGACCGAGCAGTAACCAACCAATGAGCGAAATTAATACAATGCCCAGCCCGGCCCAGACGGCATAGGCAATCCCCACTGGAATCACCTTGATGGCCAGCGCCAGAAAATAGAAGGCCACACTGTACCCGATCACCACCACAACACTTGGCAGCAGGCGGGTGAATCCGTCACTGGATTTCAGTGCCGAGGTCGCAATCACTTCAGCCACAATGGCCAGGCCGAGAAGTAGCCAGCTTTTCATAGAACGTGTTAATACCATCACCAAGTGAATGAGGAGCTAAACTGTGGCGGCTGAAACGGCTCGCTGGTCACGCTAAAGCGTGCGCCACGGCTTGTTCAGCGTGGATGCGGGTGGTGTCGTAAAGCGGAATGGCAGTATCAGCCTGCTGCATCAACAAGCCGATTTCGGTACAACCCAGTATTACGCCTTGCGCTCCTCGTGCGGCCAGTAAGTCCAGCACCTGCAGATAGCCCTGTTTAGAAGGCTGGCCGATAATACCACGGCATAGCTCGTCATAAATGACCGTATGCACCAATGCCCTCTGGGCATCATCCGGCACCAGTACGCGAATGCCCCGGTTCTCCAGGCGTTCCTTGTAGAACGCCTGTTCCATCGTAAACTTCGTACCCAGAAGGCCAACACAATCGATGCCGTCGCGATGAAGCGCATCAGCTGTCGCATCGGCAATGTGAAGCATGGTCAGGCCAGAAGCCTTCTCAATACTATCTGCCACTTTGTGCATGGTGTTCGTGCATAACACAATGAAATCCGCACCTGCCGCGGCCAACGCCTTGCCGGCCGCACCAAGAATTTCTCCGGTCGCCGCCCAGTCCCCCTGATGTTGCAGGGCTTCGATCTCGGCAAAATCCAAACTGTAGAGAACCAGTCGCGCTGAGTGCAGCCCGCCCAGCTCGTTTCGCACTCTCTGGTTGATCAACTGATAGTAGGTTTGGCTGGATTCCCAGCTCATTCCACCGATGAGACCTATGGTTTTCATAGTAGTGGCTTCTTCCTTTGAAATAATTGAACCAGGCAAGCCTGCCTGGAATCCGTGCGGCTTCCGTCGAGTTCCCTGAGTCTAGGGGAAACCCCGATGGTATTGTTTTACACATAACGCTGTATAGAGGCTCCGGCACCGGAATCAAATTTGACGTTACCTGAGGTGTAAATCGCTTGACCAAATAGATGTCCACCCAATAACATTCATAAAAAATGAATGTTAAATCCAGTAGCAAACCGAGGTATCCAGATGGCCCTGTCATTCGTGAATATTTTCAAGAAAGAAGACGCAGAAACTGAAAGCAATGGCGTTGAACACGTCGAGGCAAGTGGTATTGCGGAGACGCAGAACGACGAGCCAAAAAAGGGTGGGCACGGCGAGGGCGGTACCTGCTGCGGCTCTTGCTCGTAAGCCTGAGCTTTAAGTTAACCCCGGGCTAGTGTCCCGTCTGGCTAATTCCTTAATCTACTGCTTGCCTCTGAGGCCTCTGACCAAGGCGCCAGTCTGCAGATGTGGTGGTTCCACATCAAGGACTGGCAACACAGGGCTCAGAGTCCTCAGAGACAAGCCCTCCGGGAGCTTCTGAAAAAACGAAGAACGTCGTTCTGCTGGCTCGATTTGGAACCACCAAACCTTCACCAGCACGCCTAGCTCTTCGGTTTTTCAGAAGCTCAGTAGGTTAAGGAATTAGCCAGACGGGACACTAGGGCTCGGGGTTAGTTTCGATCCTTTAACACTGAATAAATCTGATACGCCGCGTGTTCTGAATCTTCAGAAGGCGCCTTTCGGTTTTTTTCCCAAGAAGCCAGCAAATTCAGAACCCGCTTTTCGTCATTACTGCGGAATCCAGGCCAGTACACGTAGGGCACAAGATTCGGGCGGCTGATGAAAAACAGCGCGGTTTCCTCCGGTTTCTCTTCAATATCGCCCCGTAGCCCCAGGGTGAAACGTTGTCCATCGCTTCCGGTGAGCGACACCAGCAAGGAGTTGTTGTCATCGACGCGCCGGGCATTACTCACGGTGATGGGTGGTTCCAGGCTGGGCACAGAGGTTATGGCGTACTGAAAAACAATCAGAGCCAGAAGCAGGACAAGAAGCACCGCCAAAGCGATCGATTTAACCATGAAGAATTTCCGTTAAGCGGAGCGGGGCGCGAACATGATAATGGCCATGCCAATAAGCGCGACGCCGGATCCAACCAGATCCCAGGTTGTGGGTCGAATACCATCAACGGCCCAGAGCCAGAGAATGGCGGTAAAAATATACACTCCACCGTAGGCAGCATATACCCGGCCGGCTGCCGTCGGGTGCAGCGACAGTAACCAGGCAAATGCCGCCAGGCTCAGGGCGCCGGGTAGCAGCAGCCAGATGGATTTACCCTCCCGCAGCCAGAGGTAGGGCAAGTAGCAGCCAATTATTTCAGCCAGCGCCGTAATGATAAAAAGACCGACAGTTTTCAGTTCTGGCAAGGGTGAAACCTCGAATCCTCTTGAATCTGACGTAATGGCAACGTCGCAAGGGTACCAAGTGAGAAGCCGTAAGGCATCACTAGGGGGCAAAAGCCGGAATAACGTGTTCTTCAATCAGCTGAAACTGGCGGCGCAGCAAACTTGAACCCGGTGAAGGCGGAGACGGGTTTGACGTCATTACAATCGTTAGCTCCAGGGAAGGAAGTACGTAGAGCAACTGGCCACCATAACCTCGGCCGTAATAGCCGATTTCGCCTGCCAGCGGGCGGATAAACCAGCCGTAACCGTAGGGATCATCAGTGTAGGCTGACTCGCCCCGGGCGGTCCAGGATTCGCTTACCCAATCTTCCGGGAACAGGCGTTCATTACCCACACTTCCGTCATTGCGATACAGTTCGCCGATCTTCGCGAGATCGCGCGGAGACAGGCGCATATTGTTGCCGCCGAAATAGATTCCCTGTGGTTCCCTGTCCCAGGGTGGAATAGACACACCAAGTGGTTTTCCCAACCAATCCCGAGCCACTTGCAGCGTGCTTCTGCCTGTGCTGACCGTAAGCGCTGCCGAGAGAAGGTGGCTGCTACCGGTGGAATACAGCATACGCCCGCCAGGCTCATCAACAAAAGGGCGGGTCAGCACGTGATTTACCCAGTTGTCGCTGGTTACCCAGGGCCCGTAGTTGGCGCCAGAAGTCCGTTGCAGTCCCGCTTGCAGAGACAGCAAATGGCCCAGTGTAATCTGTTCCACTCCGTCGGTCGCTGAGGCCGGGACACGTTCGCCCAGTGTTTCGATCACCGTCTGCTCAGTGCCTTCAAACACATCCTTTTTAATACCGATACCTACAAGGGCAGCAAGAACAGTTTTCGACAACGACTTAATGTTGGTGGGTGTGTCCAGGCCCTGGTTTTTCAAATCCAGCGCCAACACTTCCTGGCCCTTATGAACGGCAATCAGGGTATGCAGACGATCAATGCGGGCAGCCTCGTGCTCAACGCGGGCCTGCCAAGAATCGGGCTGTGCGCGACTAAACGCGGGCAAGGCCATTACCAATGTGATGATCCAGATCGAAAAGCGGTGCATAGGATTCCGGCTCGATTGCTTTAGGTGAATGCAAGTATTCGGACTTCACTTACACCTTACGCCCGGAATCCGTCACAGGCTCAACGGCATTTGATCCTGTTCTCAGGAATCGTCAGCCTTCACCAGGCGCACCGCAACATCGAGATACTGCGTATCGTTATTCTGGTTCTGCTCTGAACCGAACAGATTTAGCCAGTGACCATCCTTCAAAGACACCTTTCCAGTGGCAGCGCTGTTTTGCTGCCCGGTCTCATATTCGCCGGCAAAGGTGAACGTGAAATCCCCGGGGGATTCCGGCAGGGCTCTTAGTTCAAAGTCCAGTGTTATTTCAGGTGACGACACAAAGCCCTTGCCGTCAGGGTCTACGTCAACTTTCAGTAGACGCGATTGTTCCAGAAACGCCGGGCGTAATTCGGTGGGAGCCTGGCCTGGTTCTGTGGCCTGGCATTCGCAATAGCGAACCTCCAATACCATCGGGCTGTTTTTGAGGTAGTGTTCGGGAGACGGGCCGCCGGCCTGGGTGATGCCTGGAAGCAGGCACAGCGTTGTAAGGCCGAGCAAACCGAATTTGAGTGATGCGATCCTTTGCATGATTGAGCTCCTTTCAAGGTTTAACCATAGATGTTCAAGCTATTCTGTTTTAAATTCCGCCGCAAGTTACGTCGGCCGATTAGAAAAGCCTGCACATTAGCATGCATCGTTTGCAAGCAGACTGGCCACGAATCAAAACGCCTGATTCAGCTTCCTGCGTGCCTCCGCTAACTGGCTCACCGCGAGCCCGTAGGGTTTCAACTCTACGGCTCGCTCCAGGTTATGCACGGCTTCCCGGTAACGTTTCTGGCCAAGTAAAAATGAACCGTAATTGCCCCAGGCGTAGGCATAGTCAGGGTCCAGCTCGATCATTTTGCGATGCAGCCGATCCCGCTCCTCGAGGTTCTTAGTGGCCTTGGCCAACCGCATGCGCTCATGAAGCAACAGGCGTTTCTGATACTTCTGGGATGCTCTGCTCTCGATTTCTTTGAAACCCTCTGCGGCGAATTTTTCGTCTTTGTGGTGTATCGCGATAACCGTCCGCAGGTACCAGGGGTAGAAGCTCTGTTCATTCAGTGAGTCTGCGGTATTCAAATGATCCCAGGCCGTACGCAGTTCGCCTTGAATAATGAGCACCATGGCCAACTGAACGTGTGCCATGGCCAGGTTCGGCCCATTACGAACTGCGCGTTCTGCCTGTTGCCTTGCGGTGCTGACGGCGCTTTCTTCGTAGGCCCGGCGATCGTGTCGTTGCCCAACCTTGTAGCCGCTCACCAGAGTCAGGCGGGATTGGGCAACCGCCACCCATGGCTCGTCGCCGTCCAACACATTGGCGCGCTGAATCAGGTAACTGGCTTCATCTCGTTGATCGAGATCGAGAGGGTCGCGCTCGATCAGGAAATACGCTTGCCTGGCCATTTCGACGGCGGTGGCGGCTTGAGTCAGTGCCGAGAGACACGTGAGGATAATAAGCGCGCCGGCGCTTCTGATTCCCTTCATGAGATACAACTCCTGATTTGCTGATCTGACCTGGTCGGGAGGCTGCCAATGAACCTGATAACAGGCTACGAAAAATAAGCGGGGAGATTCCAGTCCTCATGCCTCATTTTCAGTGATTACACCTGGCCCGGCGTGATGCGCGCAATCGTACGAAACTCCCGGGTCATATGGGCCTGGTCACTGAAGCCGAACTGGTGAGCGACTTCGGCCAGGTTAACCTGGCCATGCTCACGAATGTAATTGATGGCCCGTTTCACCCGAAGAATGCGCTGGTACTGTTTGGGCGTCATTTCCATCCAGTGTTTGAAAAGGCGTTCCACATGGCGCTGACTGATTTCCAGGTGTTGCGTGAGCGAGCCCGGTTCCGCATCGTCTCTTATACAGTCCAGAGCCTGCTGCAGAGCGCCGGGAATGAGCCGGGTTAGCCGGAAGTTGTTCTCAGCCCAGCTCTGCATCGTGCTCACGCGGCTTACGTTGTTGCAACAGGTTTTAAGGCGGGAAAAGAGCGGAATGAGACCGGGCAATTGCCCCGGGTCGCCGGTCAGTACCGTGGGCCGGCCAAAGTGCTGGCGGATCAGGCCATAGCCGATGGCAGGCTGAAAGCGAATCCCCGCGAGCTCTGATCCCGGCGCCAGTGATACCCGGGCGGCCACCTTCTCAACCGGCAACACAACAACCCCTTCAGGAATTGTTGTACCCCCAATTCGTACGTCCCCTGCGAGATTAAACCAGATGCTGCTGCACGCCTCAGAATGCAGCAGCTTTACCACCGGTTCTGCTGCCGATTCAGAGACGGTCGCAGACCAAAGCCCCTGAACAAAGGCCGACAGCGGGCCCGATGGACAGGACAACTGAAAGTCGAATGCAGGTTTGCGAAGGTTACTGGGGTTTATAACTGCCTACCTCTGGCTTGAAGGTTTTGACGATCCGGTTCCAGCTGTTTATGGCGTTCACCGCGACGGTTACATCAACCAGCCCTTTTTCGCCAAAGGCCGTTGCCGCTTTGTCATAGCAGTGGTCGTCCACCGGCTTGCCTTGAATAAGGTGCTCCGCCCACTCAAGAGCCGCGCGCTCTAAGGCTGAGTACATCGGCATATCCCGCCACGCACTCAAGCCAATCAAACGTTCAACCGTTTCGCCCTGGGCCAGGGCATCCTTGCTGTGCATATCCACACAAAAGGCGCACTGGTTAATCTGCGATACCCGTAGCTTCAGCAGCTCCCACAACGCCGTGCTCAGGATGTTGGATTCGCTGAACTGCTCTTTCAGATAGGCTTCCTGATCCAACAGGATCTGCATGGCTTTGGGTGCCAGGCTGATATAGTTCGCGCGTGCCGTCATCGTTCATCTCCTCCAATGATGTTGGAGTTTCACAATACTGACTGCGGGCGAGCCGGTATTGAAGATTCTCGACACGACGCCACTCACTGGCGTTTGATGCACAGCTTGACGTAAAGGCAATAACTTGCAAATAACAGAATCGGCACTGCGTACCAGAGATAGGAGATTTCACCCGCGCCAGAGCGGTAGAGACCAATCACAATTACCGCGCTGATCAGACAGCTTGCAGGCGCTGCATACAGGGCCGAGTTAAGGACCGAGAAATCGAACGGGGTGGGGCGGTGGGTGTTACCTACGGCGCTGAAACCGAATACACCCAGCAGAAACAGCATGTAGGCCAGAAGCACCTGGCCGATTGTGCCGGCAATTACCCATCCGAGAGTCATGGAAAGTCCTTTTTATCCGCTGATTAAGCAGAGCAGTCTACAACGTGCCAATGGCGCTGCGGAGGTTCTGTTTTGCTTGATCTTCGTATCTTTCTTGAAACAGCTCAAGGTTGTAAATGCTGCCACTACTCAGAAAGGACCGAAGCAGCTCCTTTCGCTTCTTGCGGTAGATAAACCCGGGCACCAGCCTGTATTCCTTGCGTACGTTACGCTCAAACTGATCGTACACCTCAGGCGGGGCGCCCAGAATGGCAAGATCGATATCTACAATCAGCTGCTCGTCCGGCGTCTTTACGTTGCCATTGTGCAGGGTGGCCATGATGAGGTTGCGCACGCGCTCGATGCCTGCCTTACCGTAACTGTGAGCAGTCAGGAACGCCTGTGCCCAGTTTGCGCTGTCCAGCTCGTTAGTCTTCGACAGGGGCTTGTAGACGGCATCGTGGAACCAGATGGCCAGCTCCAGCTCTTCCGGTTTTTCAGCGATTTCCTTTACGCCGTCAAAGTGGGTAAGCATGGCATCAATGTGATTGACGGTATGGTAGAACCGGTGCTTCTCTGAGTAGGCGGCATGGAGTGCGTGATAACACTCTTCTGAAGGCGGGAGCCCCAGAGCGCTCATCAGGGTTTGCCATCGTGTTTGGTTCATTGCTTTAGCCACGTTTGCCCGGAAAGATCACCCGATAAACGGCTCGCCATACCACTGAATCCAGCGGAGCATACCGCAACGCCTGAGCGACCGCGCCCCAGGCCGTCCCAGATTTGCCAATCGTTGCAAAATGACGGGCTTTCCGGCAGTAGAAGCGGGCCAGGCCCCAGCGGATGTCACCGGGTTTGAGTGTACTTCCGTATTCCTCGATAAAATCACGAATGATCGCTTCGTTAGCGGCAAATCGGCGCTTCTTGTCTCTGGAAATCTGGTCTGCCATCACCCGATAATAACCCCAGTACTCGGGCACATACAGGAAGGTGAAACGGGCTGAAAAACGCAGCCAGATGTCGTAGTCGTCGGCGACGCCGTAGCGGCCGGAAAACCCGCCCATGGCATCGAAACATTCCCGCCGCGCCATTACCGTGTTGATGCTCACGCTGTTGTCCACCAGCATCTGGCGGGCAATCCGGCCCGAGTACCGGCGCATATTCTTGCGGGACAACTCCCGGCCCTGTTCATCGATCATGATTTCATCACTGTGAAGGACATCCACCTCCGGGTGAGCCTGCATCAGCGCCACTTGCCGTTCCAGCTTTTCAGGCACCCACAGGTCATCAGAATCCAGAAAACACAGCAATTCGCCCCGGGCATATTGAAGCGCCAGGTTGCGGGCAACACTCTGACCCTGGTTTTCCTGAAAATGGTATTGGATGCGTTCATCACCCAAGTAACTGGCCAGCTTCTCGCGGGTGTTATCCCGGGAGCCATCATCAACGATGATGAGCTCCCAGTGGGGATAGGATTGGGCTAAGACAGACTCGACCGCTTGCGTGATGGTTCGCTCACGGTTGAAGGTAGGGGTGATGATGCTGACTAGAGGCGCTGGCTCAGACACAAGCTGTCCTTATTGGTGTCCATAGCGGGACTGAGGTGCCGCAGGACAGGCTGCAGAATTGAAGCGATGGGTCATGCCTGAGACTCTTCGGGAATTTGAACCAACAGATCAGTCGCCCCAATAACCACCCCTGCCTGGGAGAGCAAAGTTGACACTTGCCCCCGATGATGGGTTTGATGGTTGAAGAAATGAAGCACCAGGCTTGAAAACCGTTTACTGGCCGGAATCCCTTTGGTGTTGTGATAACTGAGAGTGACAGCGAGATCGTCTTCGGTTAACTCGGAAATCCAATGGATAATCTGCCAATCCAACCAGGTCCGGTGTTCCGTTAAGCGCGCAATATCACCAAAGAGAATTTGGTTAAGGCTTGTCGGATTATCAAGGGTAGTGATTTCCCGGAGCGAGTCCTTGCACGAAGGATGGTTAGCAAAACGTTTGAGCCAGATCGTATCTCCGACGAGGATATGGTTCAGTGTTCCCAGAATAGAACCAAAGAAGGCGCCGCGATCTTTCGCCAGTTCATCGGCCGAAAGCTGTGCGGCCGCATCGTAGATCTTTGGGTTCATCCACTGATTATAATTGGCGAGCAGTTCAAAGTGGTTTTTCAGGTTCATTGGAATTCCGTTCCGTACCTAGCTCCCAAGACTTGAATTGTTCTCGAACGGCGGTGAAGTCCCAGAAGCAAATGGGTGGCTTTGCGCACATTGTTACACATTTACCGAATACTTAAGGTCACGTGCCTCATCTCCGGTCATGCCACGAAAGCCCCAGCAGTGGGGCGGTTGTTCCTTGATTGTGATCTCAACGTCCACGGGTGAGATGCCTACCACGGACTCAAGCTTGTGGAAGAGCTCCTTGATCAGAGCTTTTTGGGTCTCGGCCGTTCGCCCCTGCATCATGTTGATTTCAATGACCGTATAGGCGGGCGTTCTGCCACCGGGATAATAAAAATCCTCGGGTTCCATGGGGATAAAACGATGAGCCCGCTTGTCTTCCGGCATACCGAGTACGGACTGCATGCATCCGTGAATGACCTCGGAGAGCTGAGCCTTGATCGGATTGAGATGTTCTCTGATTCCATAGATGACTATCACGATGCCTCCTGCAATGTGTAATGTCCGCAGCATGTGCGGCTTTGAAATCGGGTCGAAGCGGCAGAGGAAAATGCTTCGACGGGCTAAAACAATTTGTTCCGCGATGCCCATTGTTCGCGCGTCATTCGATACACCCGCACCGGCCGGTGATGAAACTCGTGAAGCGAGTAGTCTCCGAACCCGACCTTCTCCGTCACCCTAATGGAGGCTGTGTGCTCCGGTTCGATAATAGCAATGACCGACTCACAGTGTTTTTGCCCGAAAGCATACTGTAGAACACCTTTGACAGCTTCTGTCGCATACCCATGATGCCAGAACCTGCGCGCCAGTCGATAACCCAGATTGATTTCTTCAACCTCGCCAACCAACTCCGGCCCAACGCCACAGAAGCCGATAAATTCGCCTGATTTTTTCTCATACAAACCCCATGGCCCGATTCCATGAGAGGCGTAACACTCAAGGCACCAATCAACGAACTTTCTGGTAGCTTCTTCGTCACAAATTCCGCGAACGGAAAACTTCATGACTTCGGGGTCACTGAGCATTGCGGTGAGCACAGGAATGTCTTGATGGGATAGCTTCCTTGCAAGCAATCTCTCTGTTTCAAACAATGGCACTGATATCCCCCTGTGCATAGCGCTGGCGTGAGGGCCAGAAGCACTATTATTCGGACTTGAGCACCTCTGCTCGATCCCTCTTGTACTCTTCGTATGACTTACTGGAACGTTCTATGCATTCTTCATACTGAGCGGGTGGCACGCTGACGCATTCCTGTCGGTTGTTCCGCTGAATATTGTCATACACGGCTTTGCCACTACACCCAGCCACCAAAATACTCACCAGCAGTAAATACAAAATTTTGCTCACGGCTCATCATCCATGTTGTGCATTACGCTTGGTTTAGGTGCGCCTTAGGCGTCACTTGGAACCACTTGTTAGAGCACCGTTAAACGAGCGGTACATCATCTGATAAGGTGATCCTTTTATCACCATTTCTTGTAAACTTTTCCGTGAAGTTAATAGCTAAGCATAGGTATATTAATGCATTTCTCGTTTGTTTGAGAACATATATACCTTTATCATTTAGCTCGTCAATCGTAATTGTATACGCATAATCGTGGTTGTTTTCCCAGGTTGAGAAACTTTCAAACTCAGGATTAACAACTCTAACCCAACCATGTTCCAGTTCATTTCGTAACTCGCGTACTTCAAAAGCTGAATCGTCAAGCCAGTATGAAGGTCTTCTCTCATCCTCATCATGCTGGCTAAAATCCTTACTTAACCAGAACAGTGCAGTTATAAATGGGTTGTTTTGACCTTTTAGTATTTTTTGCTTATCGAACCATTGCCGATTAAATGCAATCCTAGGGAGGGTCTGATTAACGCCTGATTTATCGCTGAATCGCTTTTCAACTCGAAAAAAAGCCATTCAAGCGCGATTTTGGCGTTATCACCCTCTGTTTTGTTCGATTTTTGCCTATTTCCCGCCGTTTTGGCGGAAAACAGGCGAACTGACCCTACGACAGCAGGTATTTTTCACCCATCAGCAGGTTGCTGAACGCAGCCAGCAAGTGCAATCGGTTACTGTTTTTGGCCAAGCCGCGATAGCGAACTTTGCTATAGCCAAAGACCTGCTTGATGTACCGGAATGGGTGTTCCACTTTGGCCCGGGCGCTGGCTTTGAGCTTCTCGGCCTTTAGCTTTCGGTCGTCCAGTTTTTTACGAGAACCGGGGCGCTTGGCAATGAACCAGGATACATTTTGGCGATCTTTATGCTCATCCCGCTTTTGAATGCCAAGATAACCGGCATCACCGAACACGCGCAGCTCGTCACCGTGAAGAAGGTTGCCGGCGGACACGATGTCGTGGACATTGGCAGCGGTGGTATCGATGCTGTGGATCAAGCCGAGCGTATCGTCCACGCCGATATGCATCTTCATGCCAAAGTACCACTGGTTGCCTTTTCTGGTTTGTCGCATCTCAGGGTCGCGCTGGCCGCTTTCATTCTTCGTGGAGCTTGGTGCAGAAATGATGGAAGCATCCACAATGCTGCCTTCACGCAGCATCAAACCATTTTTCTCCAGGTGCTTGTTCACCTCTTTGAACAACACCTTGCCAAGGCCATGGCGCTCCAGGAAATGACGAAACTTGAGAATGGTGGTTTCGTCCGGCAATCGGTCCAGCTTCAGGCCGGCGAACTGGCGCATGGATTCGATCTCATACAATGCGTCTTCCATGGCAGGATCACTGAGGTTATAGAACAATTGCATGCAGTGGACTCGCAGCATGGTCGGCAGCGGATACGGTGGCCGGCCAGTCTGGCCCTTGGGGTAATATAGGGCTACCTTCTTCTCCAACTGCTTCCACGGAATCAGCTTGTCCATCCGTTCCAGAAAAATCTCGCGGCGGGTTTTACGCTTCTTGGTCTGGTACTCGGCTTCGGAGAAGGTGATCTGATCCATGGTGGCAACGAATCCTGTGCAGTTGACGATGACCGTATTATCGCTGATTTTGAGACTTATTCAGAGCCTCCCTAGAACTGTTTAATTCGTAGTACTTGTCCAAGAGCCTTGATATTTTATCCAAAACACTAAAGCACCCTTTAATAGCACTCTTGATTTTCTCAATGTACCCTTCATAGATTACGCCGTCTAATGTGTCTGCAAGATACTTGTCTTTATCAGTAAACGTTTTGTATTTCTTGTTCAATCCTTCATAGAACAAGTGTCGATAATAGCAATATTCATTTTTCATTGATGAAAACGATGCGGATAGATATGGGCCTTCAAAAATTGGAGTGCTATATGGTGGAAAATTGAGAACATCATGATCCACCACCCATGCATTTTCCAGATCATTCAAGGGATTTATGAATAATGTATTGTCCTTACACCATGCTCGATATTTTTTTTCCTCTTTTGAGTAATTTGCCTTGTAAGGATGAGCCAATAGGTCTGGGTCAGCATCAAATGAATTTTTAACATATCGAAGGAAATGCCCAATAACAGAGTCTGAGTCAAATCTGATACTATTCTTAATACCATTATGACCAATAGTTTCTTTAGCTAGAAGTTTCTTTGCATAGTTGTATGCATATAATTGATAATAATAAATATGTCCTTCATCATACAAATAGCGAGAAATCCAAATCAGGCCAGTCGAAAGCCTATATAATCCTACTTCCTCGGCATCCCCAAAATGAGTAATACCTTTTTTCCAAAGTGGAATGGCTTCAAAAGTTCTGCACAATGTTTCTAGTGTGTTCGCATGGTTCACTTCTACTTGAGGAAGTAACTCATCAGCCCGCTTACCGTACCTGTAAAATTTCCTATGGCAAATAATTGCATTTCCATAGTTTTGATTATTCCATCTGTCAGTTCCTTTTGAACCTAAATGCTGATATATGTTCGCTAAATAGTATGTTAATACGCTTTTTACAATATCAGGCGCTTCACTTTCATCAGATATGAGTTTCTTTAGCTCATCACAAAAACGGACTAAAGAATCAATGTCATCACAATCAATACAAGTATCTATTTTTTCTGCAAAAGAAGCGATCTTTTCGTTCCAGTTGCTCATAATTTCTCTTAATTAAATGTGATGTTGATTTAGGCGCTCTAACAGCGTATTAGATCGCAGCCTTCATTATTGCGATTATTGACCTGCTTCATTATCATGCATCGATATGACAACCTTGCGGGCCATCGATGCCAAAAAACTTAAAAGATCATGTAACTACAAACCCAAAAAAAGAAACAAGCCAGATCCCGCTTAGTAATATCAACGCAGTCGCATTCTCACCAATAACGACGCGCCACAAACATTGCCCCAACAAAAAGGCCCGGCAGCTTCCGCAACCAGGCCTTTTCGTTACTCAGCGGTCAATCACCTCAACCGCATTTGCTGTCGCCGCAGGACAGGCAGGTGGCGCAGCCGTCCATCACGATTACGGCCTTGGTGCTGCACTTGCCGCACATGGTGGCGTTGGCGGGGTACTCGCTGGCGCTGTCGTCGTTGGTGGCCTTGTTCTGGCTGGCCTCAAACTCGGCGCGTTTTTCAGCGAGGATGCGCTTGGTGGTTTCGCTCAGCTCGTCGCTTTCCAGCAGGCCGATGGCCTTCAGGTGCTTCTCGATCACGGCGCCAATTTCGGCTACCAGTGAGGGCATGAACACGCCGCCCTTCTTGAAATAGCCGCCGTTGGGGTCGTACACGCTGCGCAGCTCTTCCACCAGGAAGGTGACGTCACCACCTTTGCGGAACACCGCTGAGATAACGCGGGTGAGGGCGATTACCCACTGGAAGTGTTCCATCGATTTGGAGTTGATGAACACTTCATACGGCTGCCGGCTCTCGTGGTCTGTGTCTTCGTTCAGCAGGATGTCATTGATGGTAATGTACATCGCGTGCTCGGCCACCGGCGGCTTGATCTTGTAGGTGGTGCCCAGGAGGAAATCCGGGCGTTCGATGTTCTCATTCATCTCCACCGGTTTGGTGTCGGCTTTCACCGGCGCCTGGTGTTCACCCGTGGTCTCGGTGTCGGCTTTCTTTACCCGGTAGCCGACGATCTTGTTGCTGATTTTCACTGTCATGTTCGTAATTCCTGTCTGTCGGTTCCCGGATTAATACTTGCCGTAAGTGCCTTCTTTCAGCGCGTCGAAGAGGTTGGCGGCGGTGTGGATTTCGCCATCGTACTCTATCTGTTCGTTGCCGCGCAGGGTCACTTTGCTGCCGTCGTCCAGGGTGAATTCGTACAGGGTGTTTTCAAGGTCTTTCTCTTTAACCAGTACGCCCTGGAACGCTTCCGGGTTGAAGCGGAAGGTGGTGCAGCCTTTCAGGCCCTTGTCGTAGGCGTACAGGTAGATGTCCTTGAAGTCCTGGTATGGGAATTCTGTCGGAACGTTGGCGGTTTTGGAAATGGAGGAATCTACCCATTTCTGTGCTGCAGCCTGGATGTCGACGTGTTGCGTGGGCGTTACGTCGTCGGAGGTGGTGAAGTAGCTTGGCAGCTTCTTGTCTTCATCCTCGGAGAACGGCATTGCGCCCGGGTTGACCAGGTGGCGGTAGGCCAGCAGTTCGAAGCTGAATACGTCTACCTTCTCTTTGGTTTTACGGCCTTCACGGATAATGTTCCGGGCGTAGTGGTGCGAGAAGCTCGGCTCAATGCCGTTACTGGCGTTGTTGGCCAGCGACAGGCTGATGGTGCCGGTCGGAGCGATGGAGGTGTGGTGTGTGAAACGGCCACCTTTCTCGGCCAGCTTGGCCACCAGCTCCGGCTCTACTTCGGCAATGCGGCCCATGTAGGCGCTGTACTTGGCGTGCAGTACCTTGCCTTTGACCTTGTCGCCCACCTTGATGCCGTCTTCGGCCAGTTTCGGGCACTTGGTCATCATTTTCGGCGTTACTTCAAACTCGTCGTCCATGATTGGCGCCGGGCCTTTCTCTTCGGCCAGGGCCAGGGACTGGCGCCAGCCTTCTACTGCCATTTCACGAACCACTTCTTCGGTGAACTTCACGGACTCGTCAGAGCCGTAAGGCATGCGCAGCATGGCGAGGGTGGAGCCCAGGCCCAGGATGCCCATGCCGTGGCGGCGCTTGTAGGTGATTTCGTGGCGCTGTTCGCCCAGGGGCAGGCCGTTGATTTCGACTACGTTGTCCAGCATGCGGGTGAAGGTGCCCACCACTTTGCGGTACTTCTCGTAGTTGAAGCTGGCTTTCTCGGTGAACGGGTACTCAACGAACTTGGTGAGGTTCACGGAACCCAGCAGGCAGCTGCCGTACGGGGGCAGGGGCTGCTCGCCACAGGGGTTGGTGGCGCGGATGTCTTCGCAGAACCAGTTGTTGTTCATCTGGTTGACCTTGTCGATCAGGATGAAACCTGGCTCGGCGTAGTCGTAGGTGCTGGTCATGATGGTGTCCCAGATGAACTGGGCTTTCACCGTTTTGTAGATGCGGCAGGCGACTTTGCCTTCGTTGTTTACCACGTAGCCTTCCTGTACCGGGAAGTCGCGGTAGACAAACTGGCTGGCGTCGGTCAGGTCCAGGCCTTCGTCGTCGGCTTCTTTCTGGGTAACCGGGAAGGACAGGTGCCAGTCGTCACCGTTGCGCACGGCTTCGATGAAGTCTTCGGTGATCAGCAGGGACAGGTTGAACTGGCGCAGGCGGCCGTCTTCACGTTTGGCCTGGATGAATTCGATCACGTCCGGGTGGTGTACGTCGAAGGTGGCCATCTGGGCACCGCGGCGGCCACCGGCAGAGGACACGGTGAAGCACATGCGGTCGAAGATATCCATGAACGACAGCGGGCCGGAGGTGGTGGCACCAGCGCCGGCAACATAGGCACCGCGCGGGCGCAGGGTTGAGAATTCATAACCGATACCACAGCCGGCCTTGAGGGTGAGGCCCGCTTCGTGGTTTTTCTCCAGGATATCGTTCATGGAATCCTGGATGGTGCCGGATACGGTGCAGTTAATGGTGGAGGTGGCCGGCTTGTGGGCTTCGGCTCCGGCGTTGGAAGTAATGCGGCCGGCGGGGATGGCGCCGTTTTGCAGGGCCCACAGGAATTCCTTCATGTACTTGTCGCGTACATTCTTTTTCTCAACCTCGGCCAGGGCCTTGGCCACGCGCTCGTAAGTTGCGTTGATGTCTTTGTCGACAGGCTCGCCGGTCTTGGTCTTGAGCTGGTACTTGCTGCTCCAGATATCCAGCGAAGCTTCCTGCATGGGAATCGTTGTGATCACTGCCTGTGCCTTAGCGTTCATTGCCACCCTCGGTTTTCAGTATGTCTCTTTTTTGAAGACGCCGTCCTCAGCGCCTTACCCCTGTGTGTTTCTGGTACTTCATGGGTTATCTGGCCAGCAGAATCACTATATATGGTGTCCGTGCCTGGCCGGGAAGACTGCCTTCCATAACCGGAATTCTGTGTTGATCACTGCAGCCAGCCTTGTGTCTGCTGGCATTTCTACTGCTTGACAATCAGTAGGTGTTGGCGTAGCTGACCCTATATATGGGCTTATTTTTTGGGAAGTATAACAGGATATAGTGTTCTGTGAATAAGAGAGCAACTATTGATTGGCGCCTGTGGGCAAAGAAAATCAATGGAAAAGTTCTTGAATCTGCGGGAAGCCGCGCCATTAACGGATTCTCTGCATGTCACTACATCTTGTGGTTAAAAAGTGTGCGCCTGAAAAGTTCTGGAATGCAGGTTTTTGTGACTTCTGCAAGTATCCAAAAACGACGTGTCGGTAGAGTATGACAGTGGCGTCGTAATACTGCAGTGGCCCACAGGAAGTGATAACGACTATAAAAGGAAAAGAACAATGAAAGGCCTGAAACCTACCGTTCTTGCGCTGTGTATTGCCGGGGCGCCCCCTGCGGCCCTGGCGTTTCAACCGTTGGATGAAACCACGATGGGAAACATCACCGGCCAGGCGGGTGTGACCATTGAATTGGAAACTAAAGTTGATATCGGGCGCTTTACCTACACTGATGAAGGCTCGCTGGCGATCAGCGATATCAGTATTGGAGGTGCTGAGCGTACCGATTTCTTCGGCTACAACGGCTTAGCTGGTACTACTGCTAGCGACCGCCTGGATAATATAAAGATAGATATTGACGTTTACTCTGATGGTGATGCAGTGATCAATCTGTTGCCTATCCAGTTCGCGGCTGTGGATTTCCGTATTACCTCTGGTAGTTGGGAATTGCTGAGCAGTGATGGGAGTAGCGACAAAACCACCCTGCTGGACAACTTCTTTGCTGAGGGTGTTATTGGGCGATCATCAATTGAAATCGATACAGCCACCGATGTTCTGAACTTCCGTGGCGCCTTCGCCATCGAAGTGATGGACTTTGATGTACCTTTCTTGGCCGTCGGTGTAAGAGGGCTTCAGATTACCGGCGCAGACTATGATCTTCGCCGCCCAAGCCCACTGGATCTTTTTGCAGAAGTAGAGCTCGATGTCTACAAGGCTGCACGACAAGCAAGTGGCGGTGATGCCCTTGCGATTGATATGTCCGAGTTCCGTGCAGATGTTGGTATCGAAGAAGTTATTGTGGGCCAGCATTCGATCGGGAAGGTGTTCATGGATGATCTGGCAGTAAACAATACTGCTATGAGGATCTACGGGCACTGATCCTCTGGTAGTAAAAGAAAAGCGGGGTAGTGTGCCCCGCTTTATTATTCTTAGCCCAACAGCAGACTGTCGTCGTCCACCTCCAGGCCGCGCTGTTTCTCAAACAGGCCCAGCAGGTCTTTCACTTCCAATCCGTCCCGGTCTTTACCGGCAATATCAAACACCACTTGGCCCTGGTGCAGCATCACGGTGCGGCTGCCGACTTCCAGTGCCTGTTTCATGCTGTGGGTGACCATCAGGGCGGTGAGCTTCTGCTCCTCGATGATCTGCTGGGTGAGTTCCAGCACGAAGTTGGCGGTTTTCGGGTCCAGCGCAGCGGTGTGCTCATCCAGCAGCAGTATGCTGGAGGGCGTCAGGCTGGCCATCAGCAGGCTGACGGCCTGGCGCTGGCCGCCCGAAAGCAGGCCCATTTTGTCGCCCAGGCGGTTTTCCAGGCCCAGTTTCAGCGTGGCAAGGCTTTCCCGGAATTGCCCGAGATACTGCTTTTTCACCGCACTGGTCAGACCTCGGCTTTGGCCGCGTTTGATGGCCAGTGCCAGGTTTTCTTCAATGGACAGGTTTTCGCAGGTGCCGGCCAGGGGGTCCTGGAACACCCGGGCAACACGGGCCGCTCGTTTATGGGTGGGCAGGCGGGTAACGTCCAGGTTGTCCACGATAATCTGGCCGCTGTCGACCATGACTTCGCCGGCCAGGGCGTTCAGGAAGGTGGATTTGCCGGCGCCGTTGCTGCCGATGACCGTAACGAACTCGCCCTGGTTTACTGTCAGGCTCATGCCCCGCAGGGCCGGGTTTTCCAGCGGTGTGCCTTTGCCAAAGGTAAGCCGCAGATCGGTTGCGCTGATCATAGTGCCTCCTCAGGCCTTTTTGCTGGTGAAACGGCCGGCGATCTTGGTGCGAACGCCGGGCAGTACGATAGCCAGTGTGACCAGAACCGCGGTAATCAGGTTCAGATCCTGCGCCTGCAGGCCCAGAATATCGGCATTAAGGGCAAAGGCGATGGCCAGTCGGTAGATGATCGCTCCCACCACGCACGCCAGCAGGGCACGAACCACGGTGGAAGGGGGGATCACGGCTTCACCACCAATGAGTGAGGCGAGACCAATCACAATCACGCCCACACCCATGGTGACGTCAGCTGCCCCCTGGCTCTGTGCGAACAGGGCACCCGCCAGGCCTACCAGGCCGTTGGAGAGCGCAACCCCGAGAATGATCATGCCGCCGGTTGCAATGCCCTGGGCGCGAGCCATGCGGGCGTTGGCGCCAGTGGCGCGCATGGCCAGGCCAGTCTCGGATTTCATGAAACGCCACAACAGAATCAGGGACACAATAGCGACCAGGGTAAACAGCAACACCGGCACCTGATGGAAAGCCAGGCCCAGGTCGTACCAGGGAGTCAGTACCGTTTCTTCTGTGAGCAAGGCCACGTTCGGCCGGCCCATGATGCGCAGGTTCACGGAGTAGAGCGCGATCATGGTAAGGATGGAGGCCAGCAGGTTCAGAATGTTGAGTTTGACATTCAGGATGGCGGTTACGGCACCGGCGGCCATGCCGGCCAGTACCGCACAGCCAGTTGCCAGCCAGGGATTCCAGCCTTCAATAATCAACATGGCGGCAACGGCGGCGCCCAGGGGGAAGCTGCCATCCACCGTCAGGTCGGGGAAGTCGAGAACACGGAAAGAGAGATAGATACCAAAGGCAACCAGGCCGTAGATCAGGCCGGTTTCGAGAGCACCGTAGAATGCGATTTCACTGAGCATGGGTAGTTTTTCACCGTGAAAGAAAACGGGCGGGCCCTTTTGGGGTCCGCCCGTGTAGGTCAGGCGTTACTTGTCGTTTTTGACGACTTTGACGGCTTCCTGGATGAGGTCTTCGGGCAGAGTGACGCCCATGCGTTCGGCGGCCTCGGGGTTAACGTACAGATCCAGTTCTTCCATGGTTTCAACCGGCATGTCGGCTGTGCCGGCACCTTCCAGTACGCGTGCGACCATGGCGCCGGTCTGGCGGCCGTGGTTGTAATAGTTGAAGCCCAAAGCGGCTACCGCGCCACGCTCAACGGTGGCAGTGTCGGCAGCAAAAACCGGGATCTTGGCCCGTTCGCCAACGGAAATAACCGCTTCGGCGGCACTGATCACGGTGTTATCGGTGGTCAGGTAGATAGCGTCGGCCTTGCCTACCAGGGAGCGGGCTGCGCCCAGCACTTCAGAAGTCTTGGTGGCCGCACCTTTAACCAGCTCCAGACCGCGGGCCTGCAGGCGTTCTTCCAGCAGTTCAATCAGCGCGGCGGCGTTGGCTTCGCCAGGGTTGTAAACGGTGCCGATGCGCTTGGCGTCGGGCATTGCACGCTGCAGCATGTCCAGGTGCTTCTCGATGGGCAGCATATCGCTTACCCCGGTGATGTTGGCACCAGGGGCTTCCCAGCTTTGTACCAGTTTGGCGGCAACCGGATCAGTCACGGCAGAGAAGACCACGGGCACGTTACGGGCTGCAGCGGCAACGGTTTGTGCGGACGGTGTGGCAATGGCCACGATTACATCCGGGTTTTCACCCACAAACTTGCGGGCAATCTGAGAGGCAATGGCTGAGTTGCCCTGGGCACTTTCGTGCATCAGGCGCAGGTTTTCGCCTTCGCGATAGCCGCGCTCGGCCAGTTCGTCCTTAACGCCCTCATGTACGGCATCCAGTGCCGGGTGTTCAACAATCTGTGTGATGGCAACAACACGGGGGTCGTCCGCTTGAACCAGGCTTGCTGCGGCAAGCAGCGAGGCGCCGATCAGCGTGCGCAGGGATTTCTTGGCCATATGCCCATCTCCGAGTCAGTTACTGTTTTTTCCCGTGAAACCGGGGGCAAAAATTCAAGGTGCGCAAGTTTAACACAGCCATGCGGCAATCGGTGTAGGGGAAGGCGCAGTTTGTTGCGACGAGCGTTTGAGTGGTTGCAGATGCAAATTATTTTGCACGGATCACGTTTTGACGGGCTCTGGTGTGTTGAAATAGGCTACTAAAGTCTAATAATACGAGAACGCGACAAAGCGAATCCGAAACTATAACGACAAATCAGGAAGGTCCATGGACACAACGAAAAAGCTCCCCCTGGATATGGTCTACCACTGGGAGGCCACCAGCCCTAATTCCCTTTATATGACGCAGCCCATTGGCGACGGTAAGGTGGTTGAGTACACCTGGGGCCGTGCCGTGGATGAGGCACGCCGGATGGCGGCGTACCTGAAATCCCTGAACCTGCCGGAGAAAAGCCGGATTGGTCTGATTTCCAAGAACTGCGCCCAGTGGGTGATGACAGACTGGGCCATCTGGATGGCAGGGCACATTTCCGTGCCGCTGTATCCCACCCTGAACGCCGATACCGTGAACTACATCCTCAACCACGCCGAGTGCGACGTGTTGTTCGTGGGTAAACTGGATGACTGGGACAGTATGAAATCCGGTGTGCCGGAATCGGTTCGCTGCATTTCCTATCCGCTGAGCCCGCCCAACGATTTCGAGACCTGGGACGACATTGTTGCCAAGTACCCGCCACTGGAAGGCAAAACCAGGCGTGATCAGGAAGAGTTGGCCACCATCGTGTACACCTCTGGCAGTACCGGTCGCCCGAAAGGCGTTATGCTCAGCTTCAATAACATGGCGTTCGCCGCTGCTGGCGGTATCGAGACTCTGGGCGTAGGGCCCGGTGAGCGCATGTTGTCCTACCTGCCGCTGGCTCATGTATTTGAGCGCACCTTTGTGGAGCTGGGCTCTTTGTATTCCGGCTTCCAGCTTTATTTTGCAGAGTCTCTGGACACCTTCGTTCAGGATCTTCAGCGGGCACGGCCAACGCTCTTCCTCTCGGTTCCGCGCCTGTGGGTGAAGTTCCAGCATGGTGTCTTACAGAAAGTGCCCAGGCAGAAGCTGGATCGCCTGCTGAAGATTCCGGTAGTGAACAAGCTGATCAAGAAGAAGGTGCTGAAAGGCCTGGGCCTGGACAAGGTGAAGCTGGCCGGTTCCGGTTCCGCGCCGTTGTCCAACGATGTTTTGGACTGGTACCGCAATCTCGGTCTGGAACTGCTGGAAGGCTATGGCATGTCCGAAAACTTTGCCTACTCTCACATGAACAAGCCGGGCCGTACCCGTACCGGTTATGTCGGTGAAGCCCTGCCTGGCGTTGAGGTGAAGATCAGCGAGCAGGGCGAGGTGCTGGTCAAGAGCCCGGCCACCATGATGGGGTATTACAAGGATGAGGAGAAAACCGCTGAAGCTTTCACCGAGGATGGCTTCCTGCGTACCGGTGACAAGGGCGAAATTGACGAGATGGGCCGCCTCAAGCTGACCGGCCGCATCAAGGAGATCTTCAAGACCAGCAAGGGCAAGTACATTGCGCCGGCGCCGATCGAGAACCGCCTGATGTCTCACGATGCCATCGAAATGGTGTGTGTGTCGGGTGCCAACCAGACCCAGCCCCACGCGTTGGTGGTTCTGGGTGAGGAGATTCGCCCGAAAGCTGCTGACGAGAGCTTCCGCAAGGAGTTGGAAGAAAGTTTCAGGCAGCTGATTCAGGACGTAAACAAAACTGTAGATCCCCACGAACAGTTGGCTTTCATTACGGTGGTCAGCGATGAGTGGTCCATCGAGAACAGCTTCCTGACGCCGACGCTCAAGCTTAAGCGTAACGTGGTGGAAGACGCCTATCAGGCGAAAGTGGACAGCTGGTACGCCAAGAAGCAGCCGGTTATCTGGCAGTAAAGGTGACGGCCTACACGGTAAGTTCAGGAAGGCCCGGCAAACTGCCGGGCCTTCTTGTTTCTGGTGTTCCGATATCTGTGACCGTCAGGCCATGGTTCTGGAATTGGAGATGGACCGGTTCATCAGAATGATGGGGATGATACCGGCGACCACAATAATCAGGGCGGGAAGGGCGCTGTGATAGAGCTGTTCGTCTGAGGCAAACTGGTACACGTAGGTGGCCAGGGTCTCGTAATTAAAGGGCCGAAGAATCAGGGTGGCCGGCAGTTCCTTCATGCAGTCGACAAACACTACCAGGGCAGCGGTGACCAGGGTTCCACGCAGCATCGGCAGGTGTACGTTGATCAGGGTTTTGCCCGGAGTGTGGCCCAGGGAGCGGGAGGCCATGTCCATGCTGGGGGTGATTTTCTGAAGGGCACTTTCCACGCTGCCGGCAGATACCGCCAGAAAACGCACGGTGTAGGCAAAAATCAGGGCAAAGGCCGTTCCACTCAGCAGCAGGCCGGTGCTCACGCCAAGATAGTCCCGCATCAGAGAATCCAGCCAGTTATCGAAGCCCGCCAGTGGCACGATGACGCCGACCGCCAACACTGCGCCGGGCATGGCGTAACCGAGGCTGGAAAGCCGCATCAGGATCTGCATGCCCCGGGTATTGTGCAGACGGCGGCTATAGGCCAGCGTGACGCCAATGATCAGGGTGGTGAGCGCTGCCGCGCTGGAAAGGAACAGGCTGTTAAAGGTGTTCTGAATAAAATCCGGGTTCCAGCTCACATCGAAGTATTCCCAGGCGTAATAGCCCAGGGTGGCGCCGGGGATAATGAAGCCAAACACCAGCGGCACGGCGCAGACGACCACACAGATCATCTGGCGTGGGAAAGACATGGTGAAACGGTGAATTGGGTCCCGGTTGTCGCGGGCCGCGTACTGTTGTTGTCGGCGCCGTGAATAGCGTTCCAGGGTCACCAGGATGACCACGAAAATGAGCATGGTGGTCGCGATCTGGGCCGCTCCGCCCAGGTTACCCAGGTTCATCCACGTATCGAACAGGCCGCGGGTGAGGGTTTGCACGGCAAAGAAATCGACGGTACCGAAATCGTTCAGGGTTTCCATCAGCACCAGGGACAGGCCCACGGCAATGGCCGGCCGGGCAATGGGCAGTACCACCCGGAAGAAAGTGCTCAGCGCCGAATGACCCAGGCTGCGGCTGACGGCAAACAGCGAGGGTGACTGCTCAAGAAAGGCCGCTCGCCCCAGCAGGTACACATAGGGGTAGAGCACCAGCCCAATCATCAGGATGGCGCCTTCCAGGCTGCGGATTTCCGGGAACCAGTAATCGCTGGCATTCTGCCAGCCGAACCATTCGCGCAGGGCACGCTGCACGGGGCCGGCGTAATCCAGCAGGCTGGTGTAGACATAGGCAATTACGTAGGCCGGCACGGCAAACGGCAGCAGCAGGGCCCATTCGAAGAACTTCCGGCCCGGGAATTCGCACATGGTCACGGCCCAGGCTGTGGCCAGCCCGATCAACAGGGTGAGCGCGCCCACACCGATCATCAGCTTGATGGTGGTGGTCAGGTAGCGGGGCAGAGTGGTTTCAATCAGATGTGGCCAGATATTTTCGTCCGGGAACAAGGCCAGGAAGATCACCGACAGCACCGGAAGCGCAACAATGGCGGTAGTGATGAAGGCGCTGATCAGCCAGCGCTTTGAGGTGCGTTTTGCCAGTAACGGTTGCGACAGCCCCGGGTTTGCACTGGAAACGACCTCGGTCATGGTGATCCTGTTAGCGTAGTGGTGATGAGAAGTGTTGCGATTTTAGATAGTGCGTTGCTTCCCTGCAATGACTGTGGTCATGTTTGTGACCAACAAAAAAGGGTGTCCTGGACAGGACACCCTTCGGTCTAGCGGTTGGTATGAGGCTGATCAGCCATCATAGTCAACGCGGTCAACCAGCTTCACAGCCGCTTCGCGGTTGTTGGCGATTTCCTGCAGTGACAGGCTGTCCGGGTTGATTTCACCCCACTCGGCTACCAGGCCGGAAGGCTTCACTTCCGGGTTGGCCGGATACTCGGTGTTGGCTTCCGCATAGATGCGCTGGGCTTCCGGAGAGGACAGGAATTCCATCAGTTTGATGGCGTTTTCCTTATTCGGCGCACTCTTGGTGAGGGAAATGCCGCTGATGTTCACGTGGGTACCACGACCTTCGGAATTCGGGAACACCAGGTTAACCTGTTCGGCGATCGGGCGCTGGTTTTCGTCCATCAGCATGTTGCCGTAGTAGTAGCTGTTGCCAATGGAAATGTCGCAGACACCTTCAGCGATGGCTTTGATCTGGTCGCGATCGCCACCCTGGGGTTTGCGTGCCAGGTTTTCTTTGACGCCTTGCAGCCACTCTTCGGTCTTCTCTTCACCGTGGTGGGCGATCATGGAGGAGATCAGGGCGATGTTGTACGGGTGCTTGCCGCTGCGGGTACAGATGCGGCCTTCCCACTTGTCATCAGCCAGTTGCTCGTATGTGGTGATCTCACCCTCTTCAACGCGATCTTTGGATGCGAAGATCAGGCGGCCACGGGTCGTCAGGGCGTACCACTTGCCTTCCGGATGGCGCAGGTTCTCCGGAATGTTCTTCTGCAGCGTGTCGGTCTCAATACCAGCAACCAGGTCTTTTTCAACCAGCTCGTTGATGCGGGAAATGTCGACGGTCATAACGACATCCGCCGGGCTGTTGCGGCCTTCACGCTCAAGGCGCTCGGAAAGGCCTTGCTTGGCAAACACAACGTTCGCTTCAATGCCGGTTTCTTCGGTGAAGGCGTTGAGCAGGGGTTCCAGCAGGTAAGCCTGGCGGTAGGAATAGATGTTGACCTCGCCGTCGGCGGAGGCGGACAGCGGCATGGCGGCCAGAGCGATGGCGGCAGTTGCGGCAAGTTTCATACGCATAGTGTTGATCCTTTCTGTCGCGTTGCTAAAAAGTGAGCGCTTTCCTGTAAGTGAATGTTACAGGCAGTTAAAAACGACAACTATTCTCATTGCTAACCGCGAATGAGTCAATAACCCTTCGGGGATATTTTTCAGAAAATAGTGTTATGCTTCATAACACTATAAGAACGCAGCAAATGGCAGGGTTTCCGAGCATGGTCGGTAGTGATCGCAGAGAGCATAGCCGCACGGCAATGAGTGCAAAAGTGAAGTTGGTCCATGAGCAGCTGGGAGAATTCGTTTTCTCTACCCGTGATATCTCAGATGGCGGTGTGTTCATTGTGTTGGGGGAACAGGTGTTTGAGCCCTCCATAGGCGATTGCGTGACTGTTCAGGTGCAGGGGCTTCCTGTGCCGGCCCCCATTCTGGATATGGTGGTGGTGCGCCGCACTATTGATGGCTTTGGGTTGCAGTTTGCCGATACTGCCGAATAGTTGGCGGAAGTGGATTCCATGATGGCGATAATGGACGCAGTTAAAAGAAAAGGTCTTGCCTGATGAGTTCACCCACTTACCTGAGATTGATGGCCTCGGTGCTTGCTGTGCCGGTGGTAATGCTGTCGGGCTGTGCCAGCTACTATACCCACTATGCGATGTTCCCTGCGGAGAACTCTGCGGGTGAAATCCGGCAGGTGCGAGTGAACTGGCAAAGCGCGGAATATCCAGAGTGGTGGCCGGGCAATAATCAGGCTACCACCATGAAACTGGAAACCCAGTGCAGTGAACGGGTCTGGCGTATTGCCGACAGCAGCCATGACAGTGCTGGTGATTGTGGTGATGGCATTCGTGCTTGTGGAGATCCGTCGCTGGACGTTCTGGCGGCAACGGGTGCGCCGGCCACAGAGCAGGCTGCCTGTTTAACGGTGAAAATGCCTCAAGGGAAAGGCCGCGTTGCCGATGTCGGCAGCCGCTTTGAGCTTCTGGTTTCCTGCCAGCCAGCAAAGCCCAACCTGATAAAGGATGGCGAAGAGGTGAATGTAGATTACATCCGCCCGTCTGCTGTCGCTTATACGGTCTACGCGAGAAAGGTGCCCCGGGGCGCTTTGAATGCCCGTCTGCCGGATTTCGACGAGACTCAATGTCTGGAAGATTGAAGTCTGTCTGCTTTTCCCTGTGAGCTTGGTCACGCTGATACATTTCGTTGCCGAATGAAAATCTGAGTTACGACTTGTTGCGGTTTGGTGACGCTTGGCTACCAAATCGTAATGGAGTCTTGCCGGTAACGTGGCAAACTGGGAACAGTCAAAGAATCCCTGTTCCCGAGGTGTTTAGTGGGCGTTCGTCAGAAAAAAATTGCGGCACATGATCTTGAGATCGGCATGTTCGTGTCGGATCTTGATCGCCCCTGGCATCAAACACCGTTTCCCATCCAGGGATTTTACCTCCGTTCTGAAAACGATCTGAAAGCCGTTGTCTCCCACTGTAAGTGGGTGATGATCGACGTTGCCGAAACCCGCGAGGAAATCACCCTCGGGTCAGACAAGGTTCGTCCTTTTGCTCGACGTTCCAGCGCCCGTTCGGGTGGTCGGGAGGAGTTGCAGCTGGCGCCACTGAGTATTCGTGAACCGGTTGTTTACAAGAACGATGTCCCCCTCAGAAAAGAACTCAAAGCATCCCGCAAGCTCCTCAACGATGCGGAATTGGCATTAAGCCGGATGTTCGAGACCGTTCAGGATGACCAGATGCCGGATTTGCGCCCGGCTGCGGACGTCACCCGCCGCATGGTAGAGAGCGTCGTTCGCCAGCCGAACGCGCTTTTGTGGCTGAGCCGTACTCGCCAGTACGATGATTTTGTGTATCGGCATGCCCTGAACACGGCAGTGTGGGCTCTGGTCTGTGGCCGGCAACTTGGTTTGAACGAAGGGCTGTTGCATCATCTGGGGGTAGGGTGCCTTTTGTCCCAGGTGGGTAAGACCGCACTACCTAAAGAAATGCTGGCCCGCGAACACCAGCTGTCCACCGAAGAATACGCAACTTATCGAACCTATGTGGAGCGTGGCTGCCAGATGCTGGAAGGCGCGGGTCTTTCCAGGGCTGTTATGAGCGTGGTTCAGGGGCACCGCGAGCGGCACAATGGTTCCGGCTTTCCACAGGGAATTCGTGGCGACCGTGTCCCGCTGCTGGCAAAAGTTGCAGG
Organism: Marinobacter sp. LM1; assembly: GCF_042763285.1. Taxonomy (NCBI): domain Bacteria; kingdom Pseudomonadati; phylum Pseudomonadota; class Gammaproteobacteria; order Pseudomonadales; family Marinobacteraceae; genus Marinobacter; species Marinobacter sp. LM1. Next base: position 2,508,938 of record NZ_CP114373.1, on the reverse strand, counting down.
TATTGCAGAATTCTTCGAGTCTTTGATTGCGCCCAGGGATGATCAGGATCCCATGACACCAGCAAAAGCGGTATCGCTGTTGTACGATATGCGCAACATCGAATTTCAGGAAGATCTCGTTGAGGCCTTTATCCAGGGTGTGGGCGTGTATCCGACCGGAACTCTGGTGGAGCTTTCTGATGGCCAGCGTGGCATTGTGGTATCCCATTCACCGGGAAGGCGGTTGTGGCCCAGTGTGATGGTCATGCAGGACGCCGAGCATCGGCCGCTGAAATCCGCAAAGATTGTTGATCTGGCCCGGCACAATGAGTCCCGAGGCGCTTCGGAGTTGCTGACCGTGCGCGAGTGTTTGCCCCACGGCACCGAGGGCCTGGACCCGGCTGGCTACGATGTAACAGGTGCCGAGTCCCGTTGGTCCCTGGGTAAACTGATTAATCGATAAGTATGCGTATCTGCTTGCGCACCCAGCGATAGGTGCCTTCCGGACGGAAGTTCACCAGAATTTCTGATTCGCCGCCTTTGGGGCCATCGACCACGTATTCCACTTCCGCTTCTTGCCAGCTTTCGGCATTGATATAAACGTCGGTTGGGCGCGTGCTTTGAGCCTGCAGCTGCGCCAGTTGAGCGTCACCCCTGATCTTTCTGACTTTCACGGACTTGATACCGTTGTCGCCGGCGGGGTGTGTGGCGTCTTCCGGTGACAGGTAGTATTGCCGCGATAACGCCCGGGTGATGGCGGCAAGCTCTCGGCGCAGATAATTGCGGGCCTGCTCGTTGTCGAATTCATCCATATTGCGTACGGACTGAAGAATCCGTTCCCGAAGCGCCTCCAGGTCTTCCTTGTAGTCGATATCCGGGTCCAGCTCTCCGTCGACAGGCCGCTCTGTGGCGTTATCTATTTCTTCCTGGGTTGGCGGCTGTCCGCACAGCGGGTCATCTTCAGGGTAGAAGCAGATCTCCGCCAGGATCTGGTTGGCCGGTGAATTCTCGGCGGTAAATTCGCTGGTACTGACATTGAAGTTGACGGTGTTCGGCAGGTTGGGATTATCGAGCGCCCGATTGAGCTGGTTGATGACCCGCTCGCGGATATCGATGCCCTCATCCTCGTCTACGTTCTCTGTCCAGTTCAGGGCCAGAAGGAAACGGGACAGGTTCATCAGTGTGCTGTTCTCAAACAGCAGCTGTTCACGAACCTGGTGGCTGCTCAGCCCCTCATCGTCTACGCCCGGCGTTTGCAGCGCGGTGCGTGTGTCTTCCTGAAATTCCAGGAAGGTAACGTATTCCCTGGCTGGAATACCCTCCGCGATGGGGAGGTTGCCGACTTTGACCGAGAGTGTTTCGCCGGGGTAGTAACGGAACTCGCCACGGGTGTTGGTTTTGCCGGACTGGCTGGAAGTCTGGTAGGTCAGCCCACCAACGCCCTGGAAATGGATCTGCCCGGTGCGGGTATCGTCAGATCCGGAGCTGCCGCCGCTGTCGAAACAGCCGGTCAGGGCGATGGCTGCAGAGAGTGGCAGAAGAAAACGGGTGAGGTGAGCGAGTTTCATGGCGTGTCGTACAATCCCTTCGCGTTGACCTGGAGCATCCGGTGGCCGGTGTCCGATTTGTAAGTTGTTGTAACCGCATTATAGGGGCGGCACTTCTGCTATATCGGGAATCCTGTCGCAGTTTGAGGGTTTTGGCCGCATGGCTTTGATTGGTTTTGTCCCTTGAATTTTCGGGCGTTGCCTCAATCAAATAGCTCTCTATCTTTTTGACTCCTTTGGAGCCATGTTTCTGAACAACGGTGGGGTGTATGACCTACGCACTGGACATTGAAGGGCTGACCAAGAATTACAGCGATGGTTTTCAGGCACTGAAAGGCATTGACCTGCACGTTCGGGAGGGTGATTTCTTTGCTTTGCTGGGCCCCAACGGCGCAGGCAAGTCCACCACTCTGGGGATTGTTTCTTCCCTGGTCAACAAGTCGGGCGGCAAGGTCAGGGTGTTTGGCCATGATATCGATACAGACCTCTCAAGCGCCAAACTCTCCCTGGGTGTGGTGCCCCAGGAGTTCAATTTCAATCAGTTCGAGAAGGTGGAAGATATCGTCACCACGCAGGCTGGTTATTACGGCATACCCCTGAAAACCGCGCGGGTGTCTGCGGAAAAGTATCTGAAGAAGCTCGGGCTCTGGGACAAGCGCAACACACCGGCCAGGATGTTGTCCGGTGGTATGAAACGCCGCCTGATGATCGCCCGGGCACTGGTACATGAGCCCAGATTGCTGATTCTTGATGAGCCGACGGCCGGTGTGGATATCGAATTGCGTCGCTCCATGTGGCAATTCCTGGAGGAGATGAATCGTCAGGGGACTACCATCATTCTGACCACCCACTATCTGGAGGAGGCGGAAGCTCTGTGCCGCAACATTGCCATTATTGATCAAGGGGAAATCATCCGGCACACCAGCAAGCGGGAACTGCTGCAACAGCTCAGTGTAGAAACCTTTGTACTGGATACCGAGCAGCCGTTAGAAAAAGCCCCTGAGCTGACTGCATTCAAAGCCAGCCTGGATGACGATGGTGCGCTTGAAGTGGAAGTTGCCAAGGGACAGGGTTTGAACGCTCTGTTTATCGAACTGGAGAATCTGGGTATTCGTGTGCTCAGCATGCGAACCAAGGCCAACCGGCTGGAAGAGCTGTTCGTTCGCATGGTTGAGGAGAATGCCCGGGAGGCAGAGAAAGCCAGCGAGGTGACAGCATGACACCACAAGCACTGTGGACAGCCTTTACAACCATCGTTACCCGCGAGGTTCGGCGCTTTACCCGGATCTGGCCGCAGACGCTGTTGCCGCCGGCCGTCACGATGACGCTGTATTTTATTATTTTTGGCAATCTGATTGGTTCCCGCATCGGTGAAATGGGCGGCTACGACTATATGCAGTTCATTGTGCCGGGCCTGATCATGATGGCGGTGATCACCAATTCCTACTCCAATGTGGTGTCGTCGTTTTTCTCTATGAAGTTCCAGCGCAGTATTGAGGAATTGCTGGTGTCGCCGGTGCCGAACTGGACCATACTGGCGGGCTATGTGGCTGGTGGTATGGCCCGAGGCCTGAGTATCGGCCTGATCGTCACATTGCTGTCGCTGGCATTCACCCAGTTAAGTATCCATAACCTGCTGATGGTGGTTATCACGGTGATTCTCACATCTGCGTTGTTCTCTCTGGGTGGCTTCATCAACGCCATGCTGGCGACCAAGTTTGATGACATTTCCATTGTCCCGACCTTTGTGCTTACACCGCTAACATACCTGGGGGGCGTGTTCTACAGCATCGACATGCTGCCGTCGTTCTGGCAGGGCGTGTCCATGGCGAATCCGATCCTGTATATGGTGAACGGTTTTCGCTTCGGCATACTGGGTGTTTCGGACGTTAATCCGTTCGTGTCTCTTGGTATGATTCTGGTTTTCATCGTCTTGCTGGCGGCGGTAGCCTTGCGCATGCTTGCCCGTGGCAAGGGCATTCGACACTGATTCAATTCCGGAACTGATATGGCTCTTGATAACGCGCCACTGGGCAAGTCCAGTGAATACCCTGATCAGTACGATCCGTCTCTGCTGTTCCCGGTGGCCCGGGAGGAAAACCGCCGGCGAATCGGCCTGGACGATGGCCGCTGGCCCTGGTTTGGCGAGGACATGTGGCAGGCCTGGGAAATCTCCTGGCTGAAGCCTGGCGGTGTACCGGCCGTGGCCTGGGGAGAAATCCGGTTTCCTGCGGCGTCGCCTGCGATTATTGAGAGCAAATCCCTGAAGTTGTATCTGAACTCTTTGAATCAGGCGGTGTTCTCGTCTCCGGATCAAGTGGCCGAGACCATTACCCAGGATCTTTCGAGTGCCTGTGGTGCGGCGGTGGATGTGACGCTTCTGAGTGTGGATGACTCAGCGCCTGCAATCGGCCGGCCCGAAGGGTACGAGTTGATCGATGATGAAACGGTAGAGCAGGTGGCCTACGACTATGCGCCTGAGTCGCTGACAACCAGCGAGCCAGTGGTCAGTGAAGGCTTGAGCTCACATCTTCTGAAAAGCAACTGTCCGGTGACCGGCCAACCCGACTGGGCCACGGTACTGATTCGTTATTCCGGGAGGAAGATTGATCGGGCAGGGTTGCTGCGTTACATCGTGAGCTTCCGTCAGAAACAGGATTTTCACGAGCACTGTGTTGAAACCATCTTCACCGATCTGATGGCCAGGTGCCAGCCGGAATCCTTGATGGTGTGTGCCCGCTACACCCGGCGTGGTGGCCTGGATATCAATCCCTGGCGCAGCACCAGTGCCGAAGACGGCCCGGGCCCGAGGCTGGTACGGCAGTAGCTATTCGGTATCGTCTTCCTGACGCAGCCGGTCGGCTGCGTCTTCGAGGGCGCTGAGTATGGCTTTGCGCTCCCGTTCGGTGACCTTGTCGGAATCCAGATACATGGCAAAGCCACTATGTTCGTGTTCCAGGAAGCTGCGGTGGGGACCCATGTCACGCCGGAAATCCACGACTTCGTAGATGGGCACCGGCTTTCCGAAGCCCTTCACGGTAATCTCGCCCTTGTCCCGGCACATAATGCGGTCCTTGATGAGGGAGAAGGTCTCATACGACACCAGAATCTCGCCCGGTTCCGCCAGGGATTCGAGCCGGCTGGCCAGGTTCACTTCCTTGCCGATAATGGTGTAATCCATCCGGTTTTCAGCGCCAAAGTTACCGACCGTTGTGTAGCCGGTGCTGATGCCCATGCGGATTTCCAGAGGTGTCTTGATGCCCTGGCTGCGCCATTTCTGGCGCATGATCTTCATGTGTTTGCGCATCTCGATGGCCATGGATACACACGAGAACGCATCTTCTTTCTGGCCGCGACTGGTCGGATCGCCAAAGAACACCATGATGGAATCGCCGACAAACTTGTCGATGGTGCCGCCGTATTTCAGGGCGACCTCTGACATTTCGTTGAAGTAGTGATTCAGAAGCTCGGTAAGGGCTTCCGGCTCCATCTCCTCCGACAGTTCAGTAAAGCCTTTTATGTCTGAGAAAAACACTGCGAGTTTCTTGCGCTGGGTTTCAAGCCGAACATCCCGTTCCCCGGTAAAGATGGACTGCCAGACCTGAGGCGACAGGTATTTCGAGAGCTTGTGGGACAGGGCGATGGACTGTTCCCGCTGGTTCTGAATCTGGGTCTTTGCCAGCAGCAGGGCCCGGGCCTGCTGGTGTGAGTAATAGGCGGTAACGCAGATGTACGTGCCTGTGGCCAAAATGGCGACGATGCTGGTGAGCAGGGGGGCTTCCAGATCGGCGGCGGTGCCGGTTGCCGCCACTGTGGCGGCCATGGCGGCAGACAGGAGCGCTGTGCCGAACAACCATTGCCTGACGCCGCCCACGATCAGACAGCTGAACATCAGCATCAGGACAACCGATACCGACGGAATGGCGATTAATCCGATCAAACCAATAAAGCTGCCCCCGATGATGCAGTCGAGGAACAGCATTTTTTGCCGAATCCGGGCTGAACGTCGCAGGAAGGTTCGCCGTGTAAGCACGTGCGCGAGATGAGGCCAGATCAGAGCGCCAGCCACCATCCAGAGAAGCAATTGGGGAAACACATCCTGAAGGACACCCGTGACAATAATGGCGGCGGTGGCGGTGTAGGCCAGTATCCGACCGTTGTAATCGGGCATCGGTGGAATCGCCACCGTGTGGTCGTAGATGTCGCCTTGCCCCAGCTTGCCGGTATTGCCGGTTACGCTGCGTAATTCAGCGGGTGCGCTCATCATTTTCAGAACCGGATCCTTCCGATAAGTATGTCGCTCATTGTATGCTGCCGATTCTTTATAATTGTTGGTTTGAACTACGACTAAAGATTAACAGCATTACGTAGAACTCACAATTCATCGGGGCCGCTTCCGGCCCAACCGAAAATCATGCAACCAATCAACAGCGAGACTGTATGAGTTCGATAACCCGTTTTATTCTGGATCGTGCTTCGGAGCCCCGTTTGCAGGCACCGGCACCACCGGTGTCTGTGGTTGATCAGGCCTTCCGGTGCGCGGCCCGGGCCCCGGATCATGCGTTGTTGAGGCCCTGGCGTTATCTCGTGGTAGAGGGGGAAGGCCTGGCAGCTCTGGGCGACCTGTTTGCTGAATGCTGCCCGCCGGACGCTTCTGATAAGGAGCGTGAGAAGGCCCGGAATGCTCCGGCTCGTGCACCCATGATTATTGTCGGTATTGCGTCGCCCCGTCATCATCCGAAGGTGCCGGAGGTGGAGCAGGTAATGTCGGCAGCGGCCGGTATGAGTTTTATCTCCCTGGCGCTGAATGATGCCGGCTACGGCGCCATGTGGCGAACCGGGCCTGTGGCTTATCATCCGTCGCTGCATGACGGTCTTGGGCTGCTGCCGGGCGAGTCCATTATCGGTTTCCTCTATACCGGTACCGTTGCCAGTGAGAAACCATCGGTGCCCCGGCCCGATACCAAAGAGTATGTCTCAAGGTGGGCCGCGCCAGGGCGCACTTCCCCCTGGCAAGTCTGAGCCTCGATCAGCGGTAAGTCCGCCTGGGGAAACTCGTTGCCGCCCTCGTTGCGTTTAACCGGAATTTGCCGCTCATTTATTAGACAGCCCTCTTCGAAGCCCGCATTACAGCGGGCTTTTTCAATTCTGGCACTCTGCTTGCTTTAATCACTTCAGAACGCAAAACCGGCAAGTTCACAGGTTCAGCCTGGTCGGTGCAAAGATCTGGAGGCAGTAATGGCTATTACATTCGACAAAGCGCTTGGTATTCATGAGCACGCGCTGCAGGCGCGGGTCAAGCGGGCCGAAGTGCTGGCGAACAACCTGGCAAATGCCGACACCCCGGGCTACAAAGCCCGCGACGTGGATTTCCAGGCGATGATGCAGAAGGCGCAGGATTCCATGACGGGCTTTGGTATGACCACGACCCACAGTGGTCATATGGACACCTCCAGCCCTGGCGCTGACGGCGAGCTGCTGTACCGTACCCCGCACCAGCCATCAATTGATGGCAATACCGTGGATGCGCAGGCCGAGCAGACCCGTTTCATGCGCAACGCCATGGATTACCAGGCCAGCTTCCAGTTCCTGAGTAGTCGGTTTTCCGGCCTGACCAAGGCGCTGAAGGGCGAATAAGCCGCAGTCCGTACGAGATTGAAGGAGATTGTCATGTCACTGGGTAACATTTTCGACATCGCCGGTTCCGGCATGACCGCACAGTCACTGCGGCTCAACACCACCGCGTCTAACATTGCCAACGCAGAAACCGCCAGTTCGAGCACGGATACAACGTACCGTGCCCGCAAACCGGTGTTTGCCGCTATTCAGCAGGCCATGCTGAACCCTGATCAGCAGGGATTTGGTATGGGTTCCGAAGAGGGGGCCGGGGCAGGTGTTCGCGTTGAGGGGATTGTCGAGAGCGATGCAGAACTGCAGATGCGCTATGAGCCGAATCACCCTGCCGCGAACGAGGAAGGGTACGTTTATTACCCCAACGTGAACGTGGTTGAGGAAATGGCGGACATGATGTCGTCGTCCCGCAGTTTTCAGATGAATGTGGATGTCATGAACACCGCCAAATCCATGATGCAGCGAATTCTGACACTGGGTCAGCAGTAACAAGTGAGGATTAAGCCATGAGTGCAGTGAATTCCGCAGCCGCCTCAGACGTGCTGAGCCAGTACCAACTGAACCAGGAGGGCAAGACCCCTGGTGGCAACGAGCTGGGTAAAGACGCGTTTATGGAGCTGATGCTGGCGCAGCTCAAGAATCAGAACCCACTGGAGCCGCAGGACAACGGCGATTTTATCGCCCAGTTGGCCCAGTTCAGTTCACTGGAAGAAATGCAGAATCTGTCGGGCAGTGTCGACGATGTGGTTGGTCAGTTCCGGTCCAGCCAGGCCTTGCAGGCCTCGGCGATGGTGGGCAAAACCGTGCTGGCACCCTCCAGTGTGGGCATTCTGGGTAGCGAAGGCGAGATAACTGGCACCATTCAGGTGCCGGCTTCCACGGGTGGGCTGCGACTGTCGGTCATGAATCAAAACGGTGAGTTAGTTCGCCAGATTGATATGGGCAGCAGCCAGGCTGGTGTGGTTTCGTTCCAGTGGGATGGGCAAGACGGCAACGGCAATCCTTTGCCGCCCGGCCCCTACTCGATTGTGGCGCAGGGCTCCTATCCCTCCGGATCGGAGCAGTTGGCGACCATGGTGAGCGCCAATGTCGACAGTGTGTCGTTGGGGCAGGGTGGTTCCATTACTCTGAATCTTGCCGGAATGGGCTCCATTCCGCTGTCTGAAGTCAAACAAATCAACTGATCCGGTGTCAGACCAGGAGGTATAAGTCATGGCATTTAACACAGGTTTGAGTGGTCTGCGCGCCGCTTCGGTGGATCTGGATGTCACCGGTAACAACATCGCCAACGCCAGTACCGTCGGCTTCAAAAGTAGCAAGGTACAGTTCGGTGATTTGTACGCCAGTGGTTTCCTGAGTGCCGGTACCAATCCGATTGGCGACGGCGTGCGGGTGCAGGACGTAAAGCAGTCATTCGGTCAGGGCAATATCAGCTTCACCGATAACGGCCTGGATATGGCTATCAGTGGTGATGGCTTCTTTATTCTGAATAATGGCGGTGAAATCCGTTACTCCCGGGCTGGCCAGTTCGGGATTGATAAAGAAGGCTATGTTGTTAATAACCAGAATATGAGGGTGCAGGGTTATACCGCTGATGATGATGGCAACCTGTCTGGCATCCGTGGTGACCTTCAGATTGAAACCGACAATCTGGCGCCCCGTCGCACAACGAATCTCCAGACCGATCTGAATCTGGATTCCCGAGAGACTGTGCTTGAGCGTCGCATCCGGGATTTTGATCCGATCGCGCTTGCAGATCTTCAAGGTTCCGGCTTTACCTTCGGCTACTCCGACGGCACCAGTGATTACACGGTACCGCAGATTGATGCCACGGCTTCTGCCAGTGATGCCGCCATTGCCATTAATGCTGCGCCGGGAGTAACGGCCACGGCCAGAACAGCAGCTTCCCTGACCGGTTTGACCGATAGCGATGTGAGCGGCGCCACCAATTTCCGGCTTGAAATCCGGATAGACGGATCTGCACCGATCCCGCTGAATCTGGAAAATGTATCGTCTCTGGAAGATGTGGCGGAAGCCATTAACGACACCAGCGACAATGCGATCTCGGCCTCGGTTGTCGATGATGACGAAGACCCCTCAACCCCCGATGTTTTGCGAATCATCCACAGTGGTGGGCAGCCGCTGGAGGTAGCCTACGGCGATGCTCCCACAGGTACTCCGCTCACCAACAACCAGCAATATGACGGTGAGGTGTTCGTTACCACCGATCGCAATGTTGAGCAGGTGACCACTGATTCAGGTAGCAACGCGTTTGAAGTCGCCTTCAATGCGACACCGTTTACCGTAACCAACGAATTCAATCCCATCGACCAGCGTACTTACAACCACGCAACGTCGACCACCATTTTTGACAGCCTGGGCAATTCCCACGAATTGACCCAGTTCTATGTAAAAGAGCCATCTCCGGGTAACGGGGTGGGTCAGAGCCAGTGGTCTATCTACCTCCAGATTGACGGTGAACTGGTGGGTGGTACCGACCAGACGCCATACACTGCCTTGTTTGATCAGGATGGCCAGCTGGAATCCATCAACGGTGATCCGAACGGTGAGTTGATTATTACTGACTGGGTGCCAAAGGATCCAAGCGGTGACCCGAACGGTGCTGACGGTCCACCGGCAAATCCCGGTGATGTGGTCAGCCCGATTCCTGAGCCGGCCACCAGTTCTGCGTTCGTTGTCAATCTGGCCAATACCACCCAATATGGTGCGGCATTTGGTGTTAACGATCAGCAGCAGAACGGCTACACCACCGGCCGTCTGTCAGGCCTCGATGTGTCCGATCAGGGCGTGATCTTCGCCCGCTATACCAATGGTCAGTCCAAGTCTCTGGGTCAGGTGGCGCTGGCTGCCTTCAATAACACCGACGGCCTTTCTCCGGTGGGTGACACCACATGGGTGGAAACCTTTGAATCCGGCCAGCCGGTGATTGGTGCTCCGGATACCGGCACGCTTGGTTCCATCAAGGCCAGCTCCGTAGAGGACTCCAATGTGGATCTTTCGGCAGAGCTGGTGAACCTGATCATTGCCCAGCGCAACTACCAGGCCAACGCCAAAACCATTGAAACCTCCGATGCGGTCACCCAGACCATCATCAACCTCCGATAATTTCGCGCCCTAGCGAACATGGCATGACTCCTGCAGGAAGACTGGAAACAGTCAAAATTCCGGCAGGAGTTTGCCCATGGACAAAGCCCTCTATATTGGAATGTCTGGCGCCAAGCAGAACATGCTGGCCCAGCGTGCCCATGCCAACAACCTGGCTAACGTCAATACCACCGGGTTCAAGAAGGATTTTGCCCAGGCGCGCAGTATGCCTGTGTTCGGTGAGCACCATCCCACCCGCGCCTACGCCATGACCGAGCGGCCCGGCACTGATCTCTCGCCCGGCGCTTTAATGGAGACCGGCCGCAAGCTGGATGTGGCGGTAGACGGCGGTGGCTGGCTCGCCGTTCAAAACAATCTGGGCGAAGAGGTATTCACCCGTACCGGTAGCTTACAGGTCGACGTGAACGGGCTTGTGCGGCTGGCGAGTGGTGAGCTGGTTCTGGGTAACGGTGGGCCGGTGGCTCTTCCTCCTTTTGACAATCTTCAGGTTGGCTCGGACGGCACCATCTCCATTGTGCCGGTAGGTGGGCCGCCGGATCAGTTGGTGGAAGTTGACCGACTGAAGCTTGTTAACCCACCGGCAGATGCACTTGAGAAAGGTCTGGATGGGTTCATTCGACGCAAGCCGGATCAGGCTCTGGATGGTCCAGAGCCACCGGATGCAGCCATGCGTGTCGCCACTGGTTTTCTCGAAAGTTCAAACGTGAATGCGGTGGAGGAAATGATCTCCAACCTGCAGTTGTCTCGCCAATACGAAATGCAGGTGAAGGTAATGACCACCGCTAACGAGAATTCCGAAGCAACGGCACGGCTGTTGCAGAACCTTTAAGTAACGACCGAACACAGTGGCCTGGCGGGCCTGAAGCGGCAAAAACTGGCCGCCTGATTGCCCCCCCCGGTATGGAGTAAGCAGCATGAATCCAGCACTTTGGGTCAGCAAGACCGGTTTGAGCGCACAGGACATCAACATGTCCACCATTTCCAACAACCTGGCCAACGTCAACACCACCGGCTTCAAACGGGACAAGGCGGTCTTCCAGGACCTCCTGTACCAGATCAACCGGCAACCCGGTGGCCTGAGCACCCAGAACTCCGAACTGCCCTCCGGACTGCAACTGGGTACGGGTGTCCGGGTTGTGGGCACGGTCAAGCAGTTCTCCCAGGGCAACCTTCAGATTACCGAGCAGCCGCTGGACATGGCCATTAACGGCCGGGGGTTTCTGCAGATTCTGCTGCCGGATGGCCAGATTGCCTACACCCGGGACGGTCAGTTCCAGCTGAACGTCAACGGCGATGTGGTCAATCCGGACGGGTACCTTCTGGAGCCGGCCATCAATGTTCCCAATAACGCCACCAATATCACCATTGGCACCGACGGCACGGTCACGGCGATAACGGACGACCAGGCAGCGCCGGTGAACGTTGGCCAGATCACCCTGGTGGATTTCATCAATCCCCAGGGGTTGCAGGCCATCGGAAACAACCTGTTCAAGGAAACCATTTCCAGCGGGAACCCCATAGAGGGGCAGGCGGGTCTGCTCGGGCTTGGCACCATTGAACAGGGTTCCCTGGAGGCCTCCAACGTGGAGGTCGTGGAAGAACTGGTGAACATGATTACCACCCAGCGCGCCTACGAGATGAACTCGAAAGTGGTTTCCACAGCGGATCAGATGCTGCAGTTCATTACCAACAACATTGGCTAATGCCGCCAGAGGTGAGGTCGTGAATCCGATGACATCCAGCCGGACAAACCGGGGCGCCAGTACCCTGGCGACCTTAGTGGTACTGATCCTACTACAGGGTTGCACGGCCATGAGCCGGCCCCGGGCGATTCCGGATGACCCCGAGTTTGCACCGGTGCGCCCTCAGGCCATGATGCAGAGGGACAGGGCGTCTGGTTCGATTTACCAGGTCTCCCGAAACTATAACTTTTACGGGGATACCGTCGCGCTCAACGTGGGTGATGTACTGACAGTGACCCTCCAGGAGTCCACCCGTGCCAGCAAGAATGCTGACACCCGTATCATCAAGGATAACGAAATCAAGTTGCCGGAGCCAAACATTCTGGGCAAGAGCAACTTCGGGATCGGCACGTCACTGAACAATGAGCGCGATTTTAAAACCAGGGCCGACGCGGATCAGAGCAACAGCCTTGCTGGCAGCATCACCGTCTCGGTCACTGAAGTGCTGCCCAATGGCGTGTTGCGGATCCGGGGCGAAAAGTGGCTGTCGCTGACCAATGGTGAAGAGTACATCCGTCTGACCGGACTGGTTCGCCCCCGGGATATCCAGCCGGACAATTCCGTTGCCTCAAACCGTATTGCCGATGCCCGTATCGCCTATGGCGGTACCGGTGACTTCGACCAGGCCAACCAGATGGGCTGGCTTGCCCGTTTCTTTAACAGTGAGTGGTGGCTGCTATGAGCGTGCGGCGTTTTCTTGTCTGGATACTTGCCCTGACGGTGGGTGCGGCACCGGTGATGGCGGACCGGCTGAAGGACCTGTCCCGGATCAAAGGGGTAAGGAACAACCAGTTGGTGGGCTACGGACTCGTGGTTGGTCTTGACGGAACCGGCGACAAGGCACCGTTCACCAATCAGACCTTCCGCAACATGATGAACCAGTTCGGAATAACCTTGCCGGATGGTGTGAACCCGAAACTGGCCAATGTGGCGGCCGTAACCGTAAGCGCGACTTTGCCGGCCTTTGCCAAGGCCGGGCAGGAGCTGGACATCACGGTTTCATCCATCGGAAATGCCGATAGCCTGCGTGGTGGAACCTTGTTGATGACACCGTTGAAAGGCGCAGACGGTCAGGTTTATGCCATGGCGCAGGGCAGCCTGGTGGTGGGCGGTTTTGGCGCCCAGGGCCAGGATGGTTCCCGGATTACCGTGAACGTACCCAGCGTCGGCAGAATTCCCAACGGCGCTACCATTGAGCGAGAGGTGGAATCGCCGTTCAACCGGGGCGATACCATCACCTTCAATCTGCTGCGTTCCGACTTTACCACGGCCCGCCGTGTGGTTGAGGCGATTAATGGTCGTCTGGGCCCGGACATGGCTTATGCACACGATGCCACTTCTATATCGGTGCGGGCACCCAGGGACCCATCACAGAGAGTCAGTTTTCTGTCCATTCTGGAGAACATTGAGGTCGATCCGGCTCAGGAAGCCGCAAGAGTGGTGATCAATAGCCGCACCGGTACCATCGTGGTCGGCCAGAATGTAAAAGTAAGCCCGGCTGCCATTACCCATGGCAACCTGACCGTGACTATTCAGGAAAACCCCGAGGTGGTGCAGCCCAATCCTCTGGCTCAGGGTGATACAGCCGTTCAGCAGAATACCCAGATCGCTGTGACGGAAGACCCGGCACGGATGTTCCAGTTCGGCCCGGCAACCACGCTTAACGAAATTGTTCAGGCTGTAAACCAGGTAGGGGCGGCGCCAGGCGATGTGATGGCGGTGCTTGAAGCACTCAAACAGGCTGGCGCGCTTCGTGCCGAATTGATTGTGATCTAGGTATCGCCATGCAGGATCCAAGATTACAGCAAGCCCAGGTCTACACCGATTTCAGTGGTCTGAATGCGCTGAAGACCCAGGCTCGAACTGACAAGCAGGCTGCACTGGAGCAGGTTGCGAAGCAGTTCGAGAGCCTGTTCCTGTCAGAGATGCTCAAATCCATGCGCAAGGCAGGTGAGGTATTTGCCGAGGGAAACTACCTGAACAGCAATGAAAGCCAGATGTACCGGGATATGTTCGACAGCCAGATCAGCTTGAGTATGGCCGGTGGTACCGGTACCGGGCTGGCGGAAGCGCTGGTCCGGCAACTGAGTCAACAGATTCCGGGGCTCGATGAGGATGGAGAGAAACTGGCGGGTCACAAGGGTGCCATTACCGACTACGACCGCAGTATGCCGGCGATTTCCAGAGAGTTGCCGGAGCGAATGGCAGAGGTGGCGGATGTAGCTGCGAAGGTAAAAGCAGAGCCAGCGCAGAAACCCGGCAAGCTGCCGGAGGTATTTGAGTCGCCAGAGCATTTTGTTGAGCAGCTGATGCCGTTCGCAGAGCAGATCGGAAAGGAGACCGGCATTGATCCGCGCCTGATGATTGCCCAGGCGGCGCTCGAAACCGGTTGGGGCAAACACATGATCAAAGGCGATGGTTCGCAGCCGAGTTTCAACCTGTTTGGCATCAAGGCAGACAGTCGTTGGAGCGGTGACGCTGTGAGCATTACCACTACCGAATTCCGGGGTGGCGTGGCGATGAAGGAACGGGCAGATTTCCGGGCCTATCCGGACTATGAAGCCAGCTTCCGGGACTACGTTGACTTCCTGCAAAACAATCCCCGTTACCGCGATGTTCTGTCATCGGCAGATCAGCCAGAAGTATTTGCCGAGAAACTGCAGGAAGCGGGTTATGCAACCGATCCGGAATACGGAGCCAAGATCCGTCGGATCATGAATCGTGATTCTCTGATGACACTGTCTATGGGCAGTGGCAGAGTAAAGGAGTAACAGATCATGGCGGGCTTGATCGGTATTGGTCTGAGTGGGGTATTGGGGCACCAGGCGGCGCTCAATACCACTGCAAATAATATAACCAACGCAAACACGCCGGGTTACAGCCGCCAGGAGGTCCAGTTCGAGACCCAGGAAGGGCGGCGTACAGGTGCAGGGACCATCGGCAGTGGCGTATCCGTCGCCAATATCCGCCGGCTGGCAGATGCCTATCTGAGTCAGCAGTTACGTGAGGACACCACACTGTTTGGCGAGCAGAATGCTTTCAACGCTGAACTCACACGGCTGGATAACCTGTTAGGCGGCGAAGACACCGGTCTGAACAAAGCTCTGAACAACTTTTTCTCGGCTATGCAGAATGCCGCGGAGGACCCCACGTCGTTGCCACAACGCCAGTTGGTGCTGAGCGAAGCCCAGCAATTGGTGAATCGCTTTCAGGGCTTGAACCAGGAGTTCATCCAGCAGCGCGAATCGGTAAAAACCCAGATGCAGCAGGGCGTGAAAGATGCCAATACTCTGCTGAAGAGTATCGCTGAACTGAACCTGGCTATTTCTGAATCTCCGGGCCTGGCCCAGGGCAAGGAGCCCTTGGAGCTGATGGATAAGCGGGACGAGAAGTTGCGCCAGTTGTCTGAGCTGGTGAGCATTCGGGTAACGGAAGTTGAAGGCAGCCAGGTGAATGTGTCCCTGTCTAACGGTCTGGCTTTGGTTACCGGCGCCAATGCCGCAGAATTTGCGACCCGAAGCAGTGCGGAAGATCCCACGCGGCTGGAATTTACGCTCTCCAGTGGTGGGCGGACCCTGCTGGTGGATGAACAGATTCAGGGCGGAAAACTGGGTGGCTTGCGTGCCTTTGATGAAATGGCACTGAAGCCCGCCTTCGATGAGCTCGGCCGGCTGGCGATTGCCATCTCCTCGGCTATAAACCATCAGCATGAGATCGGGATGGACCTCGAAGGCGATCTCGGCGGTAACTTCTTCAGTGATGTGAACAGCCTCGCCGTACAACGCAGCCGGGTGGTGCCGAACGGCAATAACGACCGCACCACCACCGGCCAACTGGCCGTTGAGATTACCGACAGTTCCCAGTTGCCGGCTGGTACCTGGGAGCTGCAGTTCAGTGGTGATGGGCGCAGCTACGAGTTGATCGATACCATCTCGGGCGACACGGTGAAACAGGGCCGGCTTCCAGACCCGGTGCAGTCTGAAATCAACATGCCGGGCTTTAACATTCGTGTTGAAGGTGGCGAATTCAACGCAGGTGACAAGTACCTGATTCAGCCTAGTCGCAATGCTGCCGAAAACATGCAATTGAACATTCGGCGGGAGGAGGATCTTGCTTTTGCCAGCCCCGTTCGTGCGAGTTCCGATGATGGCAATCTGGGCACCGGCACGATCAACCAGGGCAACATGCTTAATGTCCGTAATCCCAATACCGGTGCTTTGCTGGATGACTTCCAGAATTCCGGTCAGTTTGCAGATGGTCCGATTACCGTAACCTTCAGTAATGATGGTGCGGGCAATATTACCTATGAAGTTGCCAACGATAGCGGCGTACTGTTTACCAGTGCCGCGGTGGACAACGATGGGGATGGAACACCGGATGTCTATGATCCCCAGAAGATCAATCAGATTTTCAGTACTCGTCCGGAAGACGAATCCAATGGTCAGTATCGGGGTTTCGTTTTCGAGATAACCGGTGAGCCCGCAGACGGTGATGTATTCACCATCGACTTCAACCGCAACGGCGTTTCTGATAACCGGAACGCCGAGCTGATGGCGGCCCTTGGTACCAAGAATACCCTTAATGGCGGTTCCCAGAACTTTACTGAGGGCTATGCCGGCCTGGTCGAGGATATCGGGGTGAAAACCCGCCAGAGCCAGTTGGACAAAGATGCCGGCGCAACGCTGCTGGAGCAGTCCACCAATCAGCGAGAATCGGTCTCGGGCGTCAATCTGGACGAAGAGGCTGGCAAGCTGATTCAGTACCAGGCTGCGTACAACGCATCGGCCCAGGTGATGTCTGTGGCGCAGGATCTTTTTAACACATTGCTGCAGAGCTTCCGTTAAGGCGAGGTGATGTCACATGATCAGAATATCATCACAACAGATTTTCTCCGGCGGCATTAATCGTCTGCAGGACATCAACAGCAACCTGATTGATACGCAGCAGCAGCTATCGACCGGTAAGAAAGTGAACAAACCGTCGGATGATCCGGTGGCGGCCGCTCGCATTCTGAAGCTTGACCAGGAGCTTCAGCGTTCGGAAACCTATGGTCGGAATGCCAATCTTGCCGATAACCGGCTGAAGCAGGAAGAAAGCACCCTGGCCAGCGCCGTGGACATTATCCAGAGGGTGAGGGAGCTGACAGTTCAGGCCGGTAATGGTTCTCTGTCTGCCAATGATCGGCAGTCCATCTCTGCCGAACTCAAGGAGCGTCTGGGTCAGCTCGCCAATATTGCCAATACCCGGGATGCGTCAGGAGAGTATATCTTCAGTGGCTTCCAGGGCAGCACTCCCGCCTTTGCCCAGAATGACGATGGCAAATGGGTTTACCAGGGGGACGAAGGGCAGCGGGTTCTGGAAATTGATGACGGTGTGACCGTTCCCATCAGCGATCACGGAAAAGGCATCTTCGTAGACGTAGCCAAAGGGGTTTTCGCTAAAGGATCAACCTCCGTGGATGGATATATATCCAATCTCGAGTTTGTTGCACCCAAGGATATGACAGACGCTTTCAGCCCCAGGGTGCCTGACGATTTTGATATCGCCGTCACCGCCAATGGAGCGGGCGACCTGGAGATATCAGCCTCCTATACACGAGGTGGAATCATCTATCCTTTGGCCGTTGAGCCAGCGGGCGCCCTGGTTGGCGACGAGTTTCAGGTTGCAGGGGTGAAATTAACGATTAACGATGCGCAGGATGGCGATACGTTTACGCTGGGCGTGAATGATAAACAATCTGTCTTTGGTACCATCGAGAACCTGATTGCCGGCCTGGACGGAATTTCCAAAACAACGCCCAAGAGCAGTGCCGAGTACGATGCGCTGATCGCCGAAACCCTGGTCAATCTCGATAACGCCCAGGAGTCGATCATTCTCAAGCAAACCGAGCTTGGTGGCCGGCTCAACGCTGTGGAATCCACCACCGCGTTTCTTGAGGATTCGGAACTCTACACCAAAGAGATTCGTTCCCAGCTACAGGATGTCGATTACGCCGAGGCCATCAGCAACCTCAGTTTCCAGAGCTTCGTATTGCAGGCCGCTCAGCAGTCGTTTGCACAGGTTTCCCAGCTGTCCCTGTTCGATCGACTCTAATTCACTGTGCCGGCGGGTGATTTTTGCCTGCCGGCTGGTTGCTTTCGGGCTCTGGCTCAGTATAATCCCTCCCACTCTCCGATGGCGGCGTGGTGAAATTGGTAGACACGACGGATTCAAAATCCGTTGGGGTAAAACCCGTGGCGGTTCGAGTCCGCCCGCCGCTACCACTTATAGGCCGCAACCTGCGGCATCGTGAATAGCCCGGCCCATGAACGTCTCCGATTTTCATTTTGATCTGCCGGACGAGCTTATCGCCCGTTATCCGCTTAAAGAACGCAGTGCCTCACGCCTGCTCAGTCTTGACGGCCTTTCCGGCCAGACCAGTCATCTGAAATTTACTGACCTTCCGGATCTGCTCCAGCCCGGGGACCTCCTGGTATTCAACAATACCCGTGTTATTCCGGCCCGGTTGTTTGGCCAGAAGGAAACCGGTGGCAAAGTTGAAATACTGGTTGAGCGTTTACTGGGTGAAAAGGAATTGCTCGCCCATACCCGTTCTTCCAAATCTCCCAAGGAAGGCCAGCGACTATTGCTGGAAGATGGAACCGCACTGCGAATGCTGGCGCGGGAAGATGCGCTCTTTCATTTCGTCTATGAAGGGGATGAGGCGTTTCTGGATGTGCTCGAGCGTATCGGTCACATGCCTTTACCGCCTTACATGGAACGGGAAGATGAGCAGTCGGATCGTGAGCGCTATCAGACCGTCTATGCCAAGGAGGCGGGCGCCGTGGCTGCACCCACTGCCGGGCTGCACTTTGATGATGTCGTGCTGTCTGCCCTGAAAGCGAAGGGCATTGAGTTTGCATACGTTACGTTGCACGTTGGCGCTGGCACCTTTCAGCCGGTAAGGGTCGACAAGATCGAAGATCATGTCATGCACAGCGAAATTGCCCATGTGCCGGAAGAGACGGTAAAGGCCGTTAATGAAGCCCGCGCTCGGGGAGGCCGGGTCGTTGCCGTGGGTACCACTTCCGTCCGCTCCCTGGAGTCGGCCAGCCGGGCAGGGCGTTTGCAGGAGTTCCGGGGCGACACGGATATCTTCATCTACCCTGGCTACCGTTTCCAGACCGTGGACGCCATGATCACTAATTTCCATTTGCCGGAGTCCACACTGATCATGCTGGTCAGCGCGTTTGCAGGCTATAACAACATCATGTCAGCCTATCGCGAGGCGGTGGAGCAAAAGTACCGGTTTTTCAGCTACGGCGACGCCATGTTTCTTACCGCGCAGGAGCCCAGCCGGGGCATGATGCTGGGAACGGATTCCGCCGAGCCACATCAAACCGAATCCCGTGGAGAATCACAGTGAGTGAATCCTGTTTTATGTCCTTCGAGAAACTCGGAGAAGATGGCAAGGCCCGTCGTGGCCGACTGACCTTTCCCCGAGGTGTGGTGGAGACTCCGGCATTCATGCCGGTTGGCACCTATGGCACTGTTAAGGGAATGCTGCCCCGGGACATCGAGGAAATCGGTGCACATATTATTCTGGGCAATACATTTCACCTGATGTTGCGCCCCGGCACAGAGGTGGTGAAAGCCCACGGCGATCTGCACGACTTCACCCAGTGGCAGGGGCCAATTCTGACGGATTCCGGCGGTTTCCAGGTTTTCAGCCTGGGCGAGATGCGCAAGATTACCGAGCAGGGTGTGACTTTCCGGTCTCCGGTTGATGGCTCCAAAGTCGAGCTGTCACCGGAAATCGCGATTCAGGTTCAGCGTGATCTGGGCTCTGACATCGTGATGATTTTCGACGAATGCACGCCGTACCCGGCAACGGAAAAGCAGGCGAAAGAGTCCATGGAGCTCTCGCTGCGCTGGGCCGAGCGCAGTAAGAGGGCCCATGAGGGCAATCCGGCGGCGCTGTTTGGCATCGTGCAGGGCGGCATGTATGAGTCGCTCCGGGATCAGTCCCTGGAGGGTCTGGAAAAGATTGGTTTCGATGGCTATGCCATTGGCGGCCTGTCGGTGGGCGAGCCGAAAGAAGACATGATCCGGATCCTGGATCACCTGCCGCCGAAGATGCCGGAAGATAAGCCACGCTACCTGATGGGCGTTGGTCGCCCTGAGGATATCGTTGAGGCGGTGCGCCGCGGTGTCGACATGTTCGACTGTGTGATGCCAACCCGTAATGCACGCAATGGCTATCTGTTTACCTCCACCGGTATTGTCAAAATCCGCAATGCCAAAAACCGTCACGACACCGGACCGCTGGACGAGCGTTGTGACTGCTATACCTGTAAGCATTTTTCCAAGAGCTACCTGCATCATCTTGATAAGTGCGGAGAAATGCTCGGGTCGCAGCTCAATACAATTCATAACCTGAGGTTCTATCAGAACCTGATGAGTGGATTGCGTGGGGCCATTGAAGCAGGTACATTGTCGGACTTTGTAAGCGAATTCTATGCCTTACGGGGCGAAACCGTTCCGCCTCTGGGCGATTCCTGAACAAATTTTGCTTTAAATCTGTCAATAAACGGAGAACCTGAATGAAATCAGTCAAATTGCTCATCGCTGGCCTGCTGTCTCTGATGCCTGCTCTGGCCTCGGCTCAGGAAGCGGGTGCCCAGGGAATGAGCGTGATGGGTCAGATCATCTTTTTCGCCGGCTTCATCCTGATTTTCTATTTCCTGATCTGGCGTCCGCAGTCCAAGCGTGCAAAAGAGCACAAGGCGCTGATGTCCGGCCTTAACAAGGGTGATGAAGTGGTTACCTCTGGTGGCGTCGCTGGCAAGATTACCAAAGTAACCGACGACTTCATTGTTCTGGAAGTGGCAGATAACGTTGAAATGAAGGTTCAGAAAGTTGCCGTTGCTGCGGCTCTGCCGAAAGGCACTCTCAAGGACATCTGAGCTGGTTTCCAGGCGCATCCAAGATGCGCCTGTTCATTTTCTGACTGGCTGAAACACCAAGACCGGCACGTCTGCCGGCTCGAAGGATTCTCATGCTGAACAAGTATCCTCTCTGGAAAAACCTGGTCATCGTGTTTGCACTGGTGATTGGTTTTATCTACGCCTTACCGAACTTTTTCCCTGACGATTACGCTATCCAGATCACCGGCGCCCGTGGCAGCACTGAAGTTGAGCAGCGAGTGCTTGATCGCGCCCTTGCCAAGCTTGAGCAGGAAGGTATCGAAGTAAAATCAAGCCTGCTGGAAGAGCGTGACGCGCTGATCCGCCTCACCAGCTCCGATGACCAGCTGCGGGCACGCCCCGCTGTTCAGGCGGCTCTTGGCAACGAATACCTGGTGGCCCTGAATATGGCGCCGTCAACGCCGGGCTGGCTGCGTAGCCTTGGAGCAGGCCCAATGAAACTGGGGCTGGATTTACGTGGTGGTGTTCACTTCCTGTTGGAGGTGGATATGGAAACGGCTTTGAATCAGCGTCTGGAAGCGTTGTCTGGTCAGATCAAGCGAGAGCTGAGGGAAGAGCGCATCCGCTACCGCGGTGGCGACATTGAGGATCAGGCCCGCATTGTACTGAGCTTCCGTGACGAAGCTGCACGTAGCGAGGCGTTTGAGCTGGTTCGCGATCAGTACAACGAGTTCCTGTTGGATGAGACAACAGAAGGTGAAGAGTTTCTGCTGACGCTGACACTGTCCGAAGCAGAAGTTCGGAACATCCAGGAATACGCTCTTGAACAGAACCTGACCACCATCCGCAACCGGGTGAATGAACTGGGCGTGGCCGAGCCGCTGGTTCAGCGTCAGGGGGCAGATCGCATTATTGTAGAGCTGCCAGGTGTGCAGGATACCGCTCAGGCCAAGCGTGTACTTGGCGCGACGGCTAACCTGGAATTCCGGATGGAAGCTCGGCAGGATGCGCCTTCCGCCGAGACCGAACAGTTTCCTTTCCGGGATAATCCACAGCGTACCGCTCGTCTTGAGCGGGATGTGATTGCCACTGGTAACAACGTTGCCAATGCCCAGCAGGCGTTCGATGAGAATGGCCAGCCGCAGGTCAATATCACCATGGACTCCGTTGGTGGTGACCTGATGAATCGGGCGACACGCAATAGCATCGGCCGCCGTATGGCAGTGTTGTTCATTGAATACCGCACCGAAACCGAGACCCGGGAAGTTAACGGAGAAATCGTTGAAACTGAAAACCGGGTCGTGGAAAAAGGCATTATCAGCCTGGCGACAGTGCAGTCAGCGCTGGGGAGCAGTTTCCGGATTACTGGTCTGGATTCCATCCCCGAAGCGGCTGAGCTCGCACTGCTGCTGAGGGCCGGTGCTCTGGCTGCGCCCATGTACTTTGTGCAGGAGCGCACCATCGGGCCAAGCCTGGGGCAGAAGAATATCGATGCCGGGATGATGTCGGTGATGCTCGGCTTCGGGCTGGTGTTGCTTTACATGCTGGTGTTCTACCGCGGCTTCGGATTGGTGGCCAATGTTGCGCTGACGCTTAACCTGATGTTGCTGGTTGCATGCATGTCAATCCTATCTGCCACGCTGACGTTGCCGGGTATCGCGGGTATCGTTCTTACGGTGGGTATGGCCGTTGATGCGAACGTTCTGATCTTTGAACGTATCAAGGAAGAGCTGAAGGCGGGGGTGCCGCCACAAAGCGCCATTAATGCCGGTTATGGTCGCGCCTTTGTGTCGATTTTCGATGCCAATATCACAACCCTTCTGGTTGCCGTCATTCTGTTTGCCATGGGCTCCGGACCGGTGAAGGGCTTCGCAGTTACCCTGTGTATCGGTATTCTCACTTCCATGTTCTCGGGCCTGATGGTGAGCCGCGGCATAGTGAATCTGGTTTATGGCGGTCGCAGGGTCGAGAAATTGTCCATCGGGGGGAAGCTTGAAAATGCCTGATATGGAAAAGCAGCCGTTTGATTTCATGGGCTTGCGGAAGATAGCTTCCGTACTTTCTATTGTTTTGGTGGTGGCCTCCATTGCGCTGTTGGGGGTGCGTGGCCTGAATCTGGGTATGGACTTTACCGGGGGAACCTCGGTGGAGCTCGAATACGCTGAAGCTCCTAGCCTGGACGGAATCAGAAACACCCTTACCGAGGCGGGGTACGAGCAGTTTGCGGTTCAGAATTTCGGAGCCGATACCACGGTACTGATCCGGATGGCAGAGGCCGGGAATGACGAACTGGCGCTGGAAGTGGCCGGCGTGCTGGCGGCGGACGGAGCTGACCTTGAGTTGGTCAGCTCTGAATTTGTCGGTTCTCAGGTGGGCGAAGAGCTCAAAGAAGACAGTGGACTGGGGCTGCTGATCGCCCTCGCGGTGGTACTGATCTATGTGGGTATGCGCTTCCAGTTCAAGTTTGGTATCGCCTCGGTGATTCCTCTGGCGCACGACGTCATCATTGTTCTGGGGGTGTTCGCGCTGTTTCAGTGGACCTTCGACCTGACGGTGCTGGCGGCGTTGCTGGCGGTTATCGGGTATTCCCTGAACGATACCATCGTTGTTGCTGACCGGATTCGGGAGAACTTCCGGAAAATGCGCGTAGGTGAGGCCTGGGACATTATCAACCAGTCGATCCACGAGACCATTACCCGAACCATTAATACTTCTGGTACCACGCTGGTTGTATTGCTGGCGCTGTATTTCCTGGGTGGCGAAGCGATCAATAACTTTGCGCTTGCCCTGATTATCGGTGTTGTTGTCGGTACCTATTCGTCCATCTACGTGTCCGCGAATATGTTGATGGTGATGGGCGTGACCCGCGAAGATCTGATGGTTCCCGCGAAAGAGGGTACCGGTGAGGAAGAAGAGGAGCAGCCGCCGGAGTGGTTGAACCGGATGTAAGCTCCGGGTCTTTTCCAGGCCACAAAAAAACCGCCATCCGTGAGGAGTGGCGGTTTTTTTGCGGTTCGGCTTTTCTTAACGCGGCAGTCGACCCCGGAAGGGGTGCAGCGTTTTGAGCAGTTCCCGGAACAGCTTTGGATTGGCGACGACCAGTTGTCTGGCGGCTCCAACCGCGGGGTTGCCGGAGAAGTCGCCGGTCAGGGCGCCAGACTCCATGGCCAGTGTTACGCCCAGATCAAAATCTGCTGCCTGTGGTCGGAAGATCACGGCCGCATCCAGCAGGCCAGCAGACACTCGCGCGATATCCAGTGTGACGCAGCCCGAGGTGCGGAACATGGCGGTGTCGCGAGCCAGGCCGGCTGCCATCTCGCCCCAGATCATCGGGTCATCGCCCTGGCGGGCCTGGTCGAGGAGGTTGGTGGCCAGTGCTGCCTTGGCGGGCACTTTTACTTCGGATGTGCGCACGCGGCGGCTGTTCAGGACAGCGCCGTGGCCTCGGCTGGCGGAGTACTCTTCGCCGGTAATCGGGTTAACCAGCAGCAGGTTTTCGGTGCGATTGTTCTTTTTCTGGGCCAGGGCAAGAACAAATTCGGGAATGCCTCGCACAAAATTGTCGCGGCCGAGAACCGGGAATATGTGCCAGCTTTTTTCGTGGTTGCCGGCGTCGGACTCGCCCAGAGGCGCGATCACATGATCCTTGTAGGCCTTTTCCAGTTGTTCGGTGAAGTTGTCGTAAATGGACTGCTCCACTCGCTCCAGTTGCCGGTGGCGTTCGGACTCATCCTTACCGTTAGGCTCCTGGCGCTCGAAATGGGCTTTCAGGTAGTCAGATCCCTGGCGGGCAACGCGCAGGGCCATTTTAATTGCTGGTTGCATCTGAGTGTTCATTATCCGGGTGTGTGAAGGCCGGCCATGATAGCAAAAACTGCCCCGCCTTGTACGTTTTTTGGCTTAGCAAAAGCACGGATACCACGGGGTTGCGGCATTTCCGGAGAGCGGGTTGGCCGGTAATTCTGGTATCATGCCGCTCTTTTATCACTTTTCTTGAAGTAACAGGCCCGATGACCATGAACAAGCCCTCGCTGCCGGTGGAAAGCACTGATACCTACCATGATCAGGTTCGCATCGTCCTGGTGGAAACTACCCACTCGGGCAATATCGGCGCCGTCGCCCGCGCCATGAAAAACATGGGGCTTGGAAATCTCTGGCTGGTGAATCCAAAGTCGTTTCCGGACGAAGCCTCCTATGCCCGGGCTTCATCGGCGTCGGATGTGCTGGATCGGGCTCAGGTAGTTTCCAGTCTTGATGAGGCGTTGTCAGACTGTGTCCTGGTGATGGGTACCAGCGCACGCGGGCGGAAGGTCCCCTGGCCCGTTATTTCCCCGCCCCAGGCTGCCGTCACCGCGGCGGAAAACAGTGCTCGTGGTCCTGTCGCCCTGGTGTTCGGGCGTGAGAGCAATGGGTTGTCCAATGAAGAGCTTCAGCGCTGCCATTATCACATCCATATTCCCTCGAACCCGGACTACAGCTCACTGAATCTGGCAATGGCGGTGCAGGTGGTTTGTTATGAATTGAGGATGCATTATCTTCGTGGGCTTGAAGAGGTGGAAAGCAGTCCCTACCTTGAGTCCATGGTTCAACCCGGGGATCGCGGCTGGGATGTACCGCCCGCAACGGTGAATGATGTAGAGGGGTTTTTCGGGCACCTTGAACAGGTATTGCAGGATGTGGATTTTCATCGCCGGGAGAACCCCAGGCAGTTGATGACACGGTTGCGCCGGTTGTTTCAGCGGGCAAAGCTGGACCAGATGGAAATCAATATTCTCCGGGGTATTCTGACATCGGTTCAGAAGGCCGCCGGTGCCCGCGAAGGGGTGGGCAGGAAAACGACAGCGGCTGGCGCCGTGGATGAGGGGCAGGAATAACGTCATGTTTGAGCGTTTACGGGAAGATGTAAAAAGCGTATTTCACCGGGATCCGGCGGCGAGGAACACCTTTGAGGTGTTGACCAACTACCCGGGATTGCACGCGCTGTTGTTTCATCGCTTCTCCCACTGGCTGTGGAGCATGGGGCTGAAGTGGCTTGCGCGGACGATTTCTACGCTGGCGAGATGGTTTACCGGTATCGAGATTCATCCTGGCGCAACCATTGGTCGCCGCTTCTTTATTGATCATGGCATGGGTGTGGTGATTGGTGAAACCACGGTGATTGGAGACGATGTCACGCTATACCAGGGTGTGACGCTTGGCGGCACCAGCTGGAACAAGGGCAAGCGGCATCCAACGATCGGTAATGGTGTGGTAGTGGGTGCCGGCGCAAAGATTCTCGGGCCATTTGAGGTGGGTGAGGGTGCGAAGATCGGCTCCAACTCTGTGGTGACCAAGGCGGTTCCGCCTGGGGCAACCGTGGTAGGCATACCGGGCAGGGTCATCGTCAAACGCAAAGGTGAAGACGACGTGCGCCGCAAGGAGATGGAGGAGCGTATGGGCTTCGACGCCTACGGCGTAACCGAGGAAATGCCGGACCCGGTCGCTAGATCGGTCAGGGCATTGCTGGACCACATGCATGCGGTGGATGATCGGATTGAGAATATGTGCAAGGCGCTTCGCAAGGTGAACGCCGAGTATCAGAATGGCGAGCTGCCTCCCTTGCATGATGAGGATTTCGACTGCGTTCGCGATGAGTCTGATGAGCGGGAGCGTGGCTGAATACTTGACTGTTTTAGTTGGTCAATTCATACTCGCTCCAGTGAATCGAGATTCAATCCCATCATTGGGGCTGAGGTTATGAAACTGACCACGAAAGGCCGCTATGCCGTTACGGCAATGCTGGATCTTGCGCTGCATGCAGGGCAGGGGCCGGTGAGTCTGGCGGATATTTCAGCCCGACAGGAAATTTCCCTTTCTTACCTGGAGCAGCTGTTCTCTCGACTGCGCAGGCAGAAATTGGTGGTAAGTGTGCGTGGCCCCGGTGGCGGTTATCGCCTGAGCCGCTCCGCAGATGAGGTTTTCGTGGCCGAAGTGGTCGACGCTGTGAGTGAGTCCCTTGATACTACGCGTTGCGGTAACAAAGGTGACTGCCAGAACGGCGAGAAATGCCTTACCCACCATCTCTGGTCTGATCTCAGTGACCAGATTCATCAATTCCTGAGTGAAATCAGTCTCGGGGATCTGATGCGCAAACACGAAATCCGGCAAGTGGCTGATCGTCAGAACCGCAAGCAGTCTGATGAAAGTGCCGACGCTATCAATACCCAAAGACTGACTGACCAGGCCACGGCCTGATAACCCGACCTCTTTTGCCTATGAAAAAGCCCGTCTATCTGGACTATGCGGCGACGACGCCCGTTGATCCCGCCGTTGCTGAAGACATGATGAAGTACCTGACCCTGGATGGGGTGTTTGGCAATCCGGCTTCCCGTTCTCATGGTTATGGCTGGCAGGCCGAAGCCGCCGTTGAAAATGCTCGTCGACAGGTGGCGGATCTGATCCACGCAGACCCCCGGGAGATTGTCTGGACTTCCGGAGCCACGGAATCTGACAATCTTGCCATCAAGGGTGTGGCGGAGCTACGCGATAATCCCCATATCGTGACATCCCGCATTGAGCACAAGGCTGTCATTGATACCTGCAAGTGGCTGGAGCAGCAGGGCATTGAGGTTACCTGGCTGGAGCCGGAAGTCGATGGCAGGGCCTCCGTTGAGGCCGTCGAATCCGCGCTTCGGGATAACACCGCCCTGGTCAGCCTGATGATGGTCAACAATGAGCTTGGGTCGCTGACCGACATCCGCGCAATCGGCCGGTGCTTGAGAAAGCGTGGCGTGCTGTTTCATGTTGATGCCGCCCAGGCCGCCGGCAAGCTGCCAGTGGATGTTGCGGATCTTGAGGTGGATTTGCTCTCTCTTTCGGCTCACAAGGTTTATGGCCCGAAAGGCGTAGGGGCGCTGTATGTCCGGCGAGCGTCGGAGGTTCGCATTGCAGCACAGATGCATGGCGGCGGACATGAGCGCGGCATGCGATCGGGCACACTGGCCACGCATCAGATCGTGGGCATGGGGCGGGCCTTCGAGCTGGCACGTACCGGGCTTGATGCCGAAATAAGTAAACTGGAACAGATGCGCGCGGCGTTCCTGGACGGGCTTGAGGGGCTTGACGGAGTTCACTTTAATGGCAGTCGGGAACATCGTGTGCCAGGTATTGTCAATCTGTCGTTTGAGGGTGTTGAAGCCGAGTCGTTGATGCTCGGCCTTCGCAACCTTGCGGTGTCCTCGGGCTCCGCCTGCGCTTCAGCAACGGTCGAGCCTTCTTATGTATTGCGAGGAATAGGCGTCAGCGATGAGCTGGCTCACCGGGCGCTCAGGTTCTCCTTTGGCAGGTTCACCACCGAAGAGGAGGTTGCATTTGCCTGTTCCCAGATTGTTGAAGTTGTGGAGCGACTTCGCTCGGTGCGGTAGGCAGTTGCACCCTGACTGCGTATAATCCCACCTCTGAATTTTCAACCCTGAACTAACTGGAGAAATACCATGGCAAACGAGCGCACGCTCTCCATTATCAAGCCCGACGCAGTCGCCAAGAACGTGATCGGCGAAATCTACAGCCGTTTCGAGAAGGCGGACTTGAAAATCGTTGCTGCCAAGATGATGCACCTTACTCAGGAGCAGGCTGAGGGCTTTTACGCCGAGCACAAAGAGCGCCCGTTCTTTAATGATCTGGTTGCATTCATGACCTCTGGCCCGGTTGTGGTTCAGGTGCTGGAAGGCGAGGGCGCCATCCTGAAGAATCGTGAGCTGATGGGTGCTACCAACCCTAAAGAAGCGGAAGCTGGCACCATTCGTGCGGATTTTGCTTCCTCCATCGACGCCAACGCTGTCCATGGTTCTGACTCTGCTGCCTCCGCTGAGCGTGAAGTGGCTTATTTCTTCAACGACAACGAAATCTGCCCGCGCGGCTGAGGTTGTTGTTTCAGGGGTGCCCGGCAGGGTGCCCCTGAATTGGTTATCTGATCGAGGTTATGTGATGACGGGCGCCGCCGAAAAAGTCAATCTTCTGGGAATGCCCAAGGCAAAACTGGAGGCGTTTTTTGAAACCCTGGGGGAAAAGCGTTTCCGTGCCCAGCAGGTTCTCCAGTGGATGCATCAGCGCGGAGTTGATGACTTCGATCAAATGACCAATATGAGCAAGTCGCTGCGCGAACAGCTCAAGGAGGTTGCCGAGATTCGTGGCCCTGAGGTCGTCTATGATGAGACATCAAAAGACGGCACCCGGAAATGGGTCATGCGTATGGACAACGGCAACAGCGTTGAAACCGTCCTGATTCCGGATGGTGAGCGTGGAACTCTCTGCGTGTCTTCGCAAATCGGTTGCAGCCTGGACTGTACCTTCTGCTCCACCGGCAAGCGTGGTTTTAACCGCAACCTGACTGCCGCCGAGATCATTGGCCAGGTATGGGTTGCACGACGGGCTTTCATGCCGTTCGATCCCAACGACCGTCCTATTACCAACGTGGTGATGATGGGTATGGGCGAGCCACTGCTGAATTTTGAGAACGTGGTCGATGCCATGAATCTCATGATGGAGGATCTGGCTTACGGCATTTCAAAGCGTCGGGTAACGCTCAGTACGTCGGGTGTGGTGCCTGCATTGGATCGTCTCGGTGAAGTTACCGATGTTTCACTGGCCATCTCACTCCACGCACCTAATGATGAATTGAGGAACCAACTGGTTCCTCTGAACAAGAAATACCCGATTGCCGAACTGCTGGCCGCGACCCGGCGCTACCTTTCGCGGCTGCCGGACAAGCGCAAAGCCACGATTGAGTACACGGTGATTGAAGGCGTGAATGATCAACCCGAACACGCCCGGGAGTTGGTTGTTTTGCTGAAAGGGCTACCGTGCAAGATCAACCTGATTCCGTTCAACCCGTTCCCGGAAAGTGATTTCCGCCGGCCAAGCATGAACGCAACCCGGAGATTCCAGACCGTACTCAACGAGGCTGGTTATGTCACGACGATCCGTACCACCCGCGGCGACGACATCGATGCCGCTTGCGGCCAGTTGGTAGGGCGGGTCGAAGACCGCACGCGCAGAAGCCAGCGTTATATCGCAGTACAACAGGTCAACCCCTGATAACCGGCGGGTAAGACAACAGGAGAAGGTGTTTGTTGATGGCAAAGGACGTTACCGTGAAACTCGTTTCCGCTGTGGTTCTGGTTATCGGGGTCATGTTATCGGGCTGTGTCACCACCACCGACAGCCGGTTCAGCCGTGAAGCCGACCGACAGAAAGCCCTCAACAATTACGTTCAACTGGCGACTGCCTACATTGGTCAGGGGAATCTGGATCGTGCCCGTGACCACCTGGAGCGGGCGTTAGAAATCGACAACCGAAGCGCACCGGCACTTGCTGCCCGGGGCCTGGTGTTGAGCGCGGAGGGTGAGGAAAGCCTGGCGGAAAAAAGCTTCCGGGATGCCATTGCCTCAGATGGAGACTATACCCGCGGAAGAGTGTATTACGGTGCTTTCCTGTATAGCCTCAAACGGTTTGAGGAGGCCCGGGACCAGTTCCGGATAGCCTCACGTGATACGGAGTACAAAGACCGGGGAGCCGTTTTTTATAACCTCGGGCTGACAGAAGAACGGCTTGGTTCGCTGGAATCGGCCGAATCTGCCTATCGGCGTGCCGTGGAGCTTACGCGGGGCGAAGCCCGCACCCTGTTGTCCCTCTCTCGGGTGCTGGTTGAGCAGGATAACTTTTCTCAGGCCTCTCGATACTACAGCCGTCTTCAGACCATGATACAGCGCAATACCCGGTTGACGCATTCACCGGAGAGTCTGTATACCGGTATCCGGATTGCCCGGCATTTCCAGGACAGGGATCAGGAAGCCAGCCTGGCACTATTGCTCAGAAACGAGTATCCGGAATCTGTCGAATATCAACAATATAAGGTACTGATTGCCAATGACCGGTGAGGAGCAGTCACAGCCAGCTTCCGAGGCCTCGGTTGGCCAGCAGCTAAGGCGCGCCCGGGAGAAGCTCGGGCTCAGCGTTTCAGACATTGCAGATCAGCAACACCTGCGCCCTTCGGTAATCCAGTCCATTGAGGAAGGTGATTACAGCAAGGTTGATACCGAGTTGTTTCTCAAAGGGTATGTTCGAACCTATGCCCGCCAGGTGCAACTGAATGCAGACGCCCTGATTGCAGCGCTCGACTCGGAACTTGAGCCCCTGCGTCAGCAGCGGGAGCAGGAGCACCAGTCCAATCCTCTGGTTGATATCGAGCGCAAGAAAAAACGAAAGCGGCAGATTGCCAAACTGGTTGTGTTGCTGGCATTCCTCGGGGTAGTTGGCTTTCTGGCGTATAGCTATCTCGTAAAACCGGTGTCGGAGCCGGTTCAAAGTAATGCCGACGGTATCTCGGAGTCTCTGGAAGCACGGAGTGGCGAGGCCGTTAGCGATGCCAGTGCTAGACCGGAAGATGCGCCCTCCGTTATCGAAGAGGCTGAACAGCCGGCCGAACCGGAACAGATGGATTCCGGCACCGGTTCAGTCGGAAACGTTGAAACAGAGAACGGCGCCGTGACGGATACTGAAGCTCTGAGCGAACCGACCGCCAGTGGAGGCCTCGGCCAGGAAGAGTTGCTGTCAGAGCAGCCTTCGGTGGAACAGCCGCCCGTTGTTGCGCAATCCCCGGATCCCGCTCTGACTGAGTCTGAAGTGATGGAGGCCCCGGTTGAAACCGTGAGGTTGGCCATGACGTTCAGTGACGACTGCTGGATTCAGGTCACAGATGGTGCGGGCAATCGGTTGGCCAGCGCGTTACGCCGAGAGGGCGATGCCCTGGACGTGAGCGGGCAGCCACCGCTCAGAGTTGTGGTGGGCGCCATGAGCGCGGTGGAGTCCCTGGAATTTCAGGGCGAACCGATGGATCTTGGTAATTTTCGCGTCGTAAACAATCGGTCAGAGTTTACGCTCGAGCCCTGAGCAGAATTTTCTTCCCAAAGATTTCTGGTTG
Organism: Marinobacter sp. LM1; assembly: GCF_042763285.1. Taxonomy (NCBI): domain Bacteria; kingdom Pseudomonadati; phylum Pseudomonadota; class Gammaproteobacteria; order Pseudomonadales; family Marinobacteraceae; genus Marinobacter; species Marinobacter sp. LM1. The sequence goes on along the minus strand of NZ_CP114373.1, from coordinate 2,477,047 downwards.
AATCCCATGAAACAAGAGTCTCCGATCAAAAGACGTAAATCCCGTCAGATCATGGTAGGTAATGTTCCCGTTGGCGGCGATGCGCCCATTGCGGTGCAGAGCATGACCAATACCAATACCTGCGACGTAGACGCAACAGTCACACAGATAAAGGCTATCCAGGAGGCCGGAGCGGATATCGTGCGGGTGTCGGTTCCGTCCATGGAGGCGGCTGAGGCCTTTGGCAAGATTCGCCAGCAGGTCTCGTTACCGTTGGTGGCCGATATCCATTTTGACTACAAGATAGCGCTCCGAGTTGCAGAGCTTGGTGTGGACTGCCTGCGCATCAATCCCGGTAACATTGGCCGGGACGACCGGGTCAGCGCGGTGATCAGTGCCGCCCGGGACCGCAACATTCCGATCAGGATCGGGGTAAACGCGGGTTCGCTGGAGAAAGCGCTGCAACGCAAATACGGGGAGCCCACGCCGGAAGCGCTGGTAGAATCGGCGATGCGCCACATCGATATCCTGGACAAGCACGATTTCCAGGACTTCAAGGTCAGCCTGAAAGCTTCGGAAGTGTTCATGACCGTCGCGGCCTACCGCCTTATCGCCTCCCAGATTGAGCAACCGCTGCACCTGGGTATCACTGAGGCCGGTGGATTCCGCTCTGGTACGGTCAAGTCTTCCATTGGCCTGGGTATGCTGTTGATGGACGGCATTGGTGACACCATTCGGGTTTCCCTTGCCGCCGACCCTGTTCAGGAAATCAAAGTCGGCTTCGACATTCTCAAAAGTCTCCGGTTACGCAGCCGCGGCATTAACTTTATAGCCTGTCCAAGTTGCTCCCGTCAGAACTTTGATGTTATCCAGACCATGAATGATCTGGAGGCCCGGCTTGAGGATGTGAACACCTCAATGGATGTAGCCATTATTGGCTGTATTGTTAACGGTCCGGGTGAGGCAAAGGTAGCGGATATCGGTCTGACCGGTGGCACACCGAAAAACCTGTTCTATATGGCCGGAAAGCCAAACCAGAAGCTGGACAACGCAACGCTGGTGGACGACCTTGAACGCCTGATTCGCGAGGAAGTCTCACGGCGTCAGGACCAGGACAGCGCGGTCATCGCCAAGTCCTCAGACTGATCAGAACCGATTTCAGAAACCTATCAGGATATTATTTTGGCAAAGATTCAGGCAATTCGGGGGATGAACGATATTCTCCCGGACCAGACACCGGTCTGGCAGTACGTTGAATCCACCGTTCGACAGGTTCTCGGACAATACGGCTATCAGGAAATCCGTATGCCCGTGGTCGAACATACCGAGTTGTTCAAACGATCGATCGGTGAAGTCACTGACATCGTTGAAAAAGAGATGTATACCTTTGAAGACCGCAACGGCGATAGCCTTACTCTGCGGCCCGAAGGTACGGCCGGGTGCGTGCGTGCAGCGGAAGAGCATGGGCTGCTCTTTAATCAGACCCGGCGGCTTTGGTACACCGGTCCGATGTTCCGGCATGAGCGGCCACAGAAAGGCCGTTACCGCCAGTTTCATCAGATTGGTGTTGAATGCTTCGGTATGGCCGGCCCTGACATTGATGCCGAGCTGTTGATCCTGACGGCGCGCCTGTGGAGCGCCCTGGGGTTGTCCGACCATGCCAGACTCGAGATCAACTCCATCGGTACCAGCGACTCCCGGAAAGTCTACCGTCAGGCCCTGGTTGCTTATCTGGAGCAATATCAGGGTAAGCTCGACGATGACAGCAAGCGCCGGTTAACCACCAACCCTTTGCGGATACTGGACAGCAAGGATCCAGCCACGCGGGAAATTCTACAGGGCGCACCGAGCCTGGATGATTATCTGGACGATGAGTCTCGCCAGCATTTCGAGCAACTGAAAGCGATGCTGGATGCGGCGGGCGTTGCCTACACGTTAAACCCGGCCCTGGTGCGCGGGTTGGACTATTACGGCAAAACCGTGTTCGAGTGGATTACCGACAGTCTGGGTGCCCAGGGTACGATCTGTGCCGGTGGCCGTTACGATGGTCTGGTGGAGCAACTTGGAGGTAAACCCACCGTAGCGGTGGGCTTCGCCATGGGGCTGGAGCGACTGATTCTGTTACTGGAAACCCTGGAACTGGTCCCCGAACATGTGAACAATCAAGCCGATGTTTACGTTACAGCCATGGGGGACCAGGCGGTAGCCCCGGCGATGGCGTTGGCAGAAACGCTACGAAATGAATTGCCGGGCCGGATTGTCGTCTCACACTGCGGTGGCGGCAGCTTCAAGAGTCAGATGAAAAAGGCAGACCGCAGTGGCGCACGCTTTGCGGTGATTCTGGGTGAAAACGAAATCGCTCAGGCCACGGCGGGGCTCAAGCCGTTACGTGACGATCAGCCCCAGCAGGAAGTTGCTCAGGCAGACCTGGCAGCTGTGCTTGCCGGTTTGTTGTAAGCAGAGTCTATATAAACAGGCAGTTTAACGAATAACAGGAGTTTTCATGGCGGAGTTGCGCACCGAAGAAGAACAGGTCCAGGCAATCAAGGACTGGTGGAAAAATAACGGAAGCTCGCTGCTCATCGGTATTGGTGCGGCTCTGGCCATCGTCTTTGGATGGCAGGCCTGGCAGAACCATCAGGCGCAACAACGCGCCGAAGCCGCTAATCAGTTTGCCAACCTGCTGAACGCGTTCTCCTCCGCAGATGATGAGTCGGCCGACACTGTGGGTTTTGTGGCGGAGACACTGAGAGACGAACACGGCGACAGCGCCTACGCCATCTATGGCAACCTGGTTCTGGCACGGCAGCAAATGGTTGAGGGTGAGGATCCCGTGGCCGCTGTTGAAACACTGAACTGGGCGCTGGAAAAAGCGGCCGGTCACCCGGCTCTGGAGCTGGTGATTCGTAATCGTCTGGCGCGGGCCCAGTTTGCCGCTGGCGAACACGATGCCGCGCTTGCCACCCTGGACAATGCGACGAACGCCGATGCCTTCGCGGCCATCTTCTCCGAGTTGAAAGGCGATGTTCTGTTGGCCAAGGGCGACCGGGACGGTGCACGTGAGGCGTATCTGGCGGCACGAGAGCAGAGCCAGCAGGGCCGCAGCGGCATTCTTGAACTGAAACTGTCAGACCTCGGTGTCGGGGAGGGCGCTTGATGTTTGTCGAGCGCACGCTCAAATTCGGGCTTGGCTCGGTTTTCTGTGGTCTGTTGGTCGGAATCGCCGGGTGCAGCAGTACAGACACCTTTGAGCAACCCGCTCCTGTGCCTGAAATCAGCGAAACCATTGATCTGGACACAGTATGGAGCATGTCCGTTGGTGATGGCCACGACGATCAGCTGCTTCAGATTGCGCCTCTCTACGCTGGCGACCTGATTTACGCGGCTTCCGCTGACGGGGTTGTTGCGACGGTCAGGCCGGCGGACGGCGAGGTTATCTGGCAGAAAGACTACGATGAGCAGTTCTTTGCCGGCCCGGGCGCTGATGCCCGGCACCTCTATATGGTCACCCGGGATGCCGAGCTGGTGGCTCTGTCATCGGAGGACGGTACCGAGGCCTGGCGGGTACCTCTGCCCACCGAGGTTCTGGCTTCGCCTCAATCCAACGGTAACCTCGTGGTTGTGCAAACCACCGATGGCCGTGTGATTGCCCACGACGCAGCAACGGGAGAGCGCCGCTGGCAATACGAGGCTCAAGTACCGGTGCTGACCGTGCGAACCGCAGCTGCACCGTTGGTGGGCGGCGACATTGTGATCTCCTCGTTTGCCAACGGTCGTGTCATTGCACTCACCGCCTCGGACGGGCAGCCAGTGTGGCAGTATGAGGTCGGTCAGCCCCAGGGTCGTACCGAACTGGAACGCCTGGTGGATATCGGCGGCCAGCCGCTGGTTCTGGATTCGGCCATTATGGTCGTCGGTTATCAGGGTAAGCTGGCGCTGGTGGATATTCGTTCCGGGCAGGAAATCTGGAGCCGTCGGGCATCAAGCTTCTACTCGCCCGCGATTGGTAACGGCAATATCTTTCTGTCCTCCGCCAATGGCGATATCGTAGCGCTCCGTGGCAGCGACCGACGAGAGCTTTGGGTTCAGGTCAGCCTGTCCTGGCGCCAACTGACCCGACCGGCTGTTTCCGGTGATTACCTCGTGGTAGGCGACTTTGAAGGCTACCTGCATGTGCTGTCGACCTCCGATGGCAGTCTGCAGGGCCAGCGTGAGTTTGATAGTGACGGTATCCGCGTACCAGTTCAGGTGATCGAAGATGGTAACCTGCTGGTTTATGGAAATGGTGGAAAGATGGCCCTCCTGAGAATTGAACAGGACGACTGAGTACGCCCCGACAAGTTTATGCCCGGCCCAGGCTTTAGCCTGTGTGCCGGGTTTCTGGTTTCTTGAATAGCAGATCAATATGACCCCAGTTATCGCCCTTGTAGGCCGCCCCAACGTTGGTAAGTCAACGTTGTTTAACCAGATGACCCGCTCAAGGGATGCTCTCGTAGCGGACTTCCCCGGGCTGACCCGGGACCGAAAATACGGTGAGGGCAACTACGAAGGCCAGAAATTCATCGTTATCGATACGGGCGGCCTTACCGGTGACGAAGCCGGTATTGACGCCGAAATGGCTCGCCAGTCAATGCAGGCGGTAGAAGAAGCGGACATTGTCCTGTTTCTTGTGGACGGTCGGGCAGGACTGACCGCGGGCGATGAAATGATCGCGGATTATCTGCGCAAATCGGGCAAACAGGCTCATCTGGTGGTTAACAAGACCGATGGCCAGGATCCGGACGTGGCGGCAGCGGACTTCTACAGTCTGGGGTTCGAGTCCACGTTTCTGATTGCGGCGGCCCATAACCGCGGCATCCTGTCTTTGCTGGAAGCGCTGCTGCCGGAACCGGAAAATCCGGAAGACCAGGACCGGGCGGATCGTTACCCGGGTATCCGGATTGGTGTGGTGGGGCGGCCGAATGTGGGCAAGTCTACCCTGGTTAACCGCATGCTCGGTGAAGATCGGGTGGTGGTGTACGACATGCCGGGTACTACTCGCGACAGCGTTTACATTCCCTATGAGCGCCAGGGCCATGAGTATACCTTGATTGACACTGCCGGGGTTCGTCGCCGAAAAAATGTTCGCGAGGCGGTGGAGAAGTTCTCCATTATCAAGACACTGCAGGCGATTGATGATGCCCATGTCGTGATTCTGGTAATCGATGCCCGGGAGGGGCTGGTAGACCAGGATCTGCACCTGATCGGGTTTGTACTGGATGCGGGCCGCTCACTGGTGATCGCCATCAACAAATGGGATGGCATGGATCCGGAAGACCGTGACCGGGTAAAAGAGCAGGTGGCCAGGCGCCTGGATTTCCTGGATTATGCGGGCAAGTATTATATCTCGGCACTGCACGGCACGGGCGTCGGAACCATGTATGAGTCGGTCCAGGCCTCCTATGAATCCGCGATGTCAAAGTGGCCAACCAACCGGTTGACTGCAATCCTCCAGGATGCCGTTGCTCAACACCAGCCGCCGATGGTTCATGGTCGCCGCATCAAGCTGCGATACGCTCACCAGGGTGGCTCCAACCCGCCGGTTGTGGTGGTGCATGGTAATCAGGTGGATTCACTACCCGGTGCTTACAAGCGTTACCTTGAAAACACCTTCAGAAAGGTGCTGAAAGTCGTGGGCGCGCCGATACGGTTTGAATTCAAGTCAGGCGAGAACCCCTTTGCAACCAAGGTCGACCGTCTGACGCCTCGGCAAAAGGTCAAGAAGGACAACGACCTGAAGAAAGGCCGTCGGATCAAGAAGACCCGGCAGAAAAGCGTTAAACGCTGATCTGCCGGGGCTAGTCCCTGCCAGGAGCCCTGATCAGGCGGCTCCTGCATCCGCGACCTGTTTTGCCTGTACTGCCGTCAGGGCAATGGTGAAGACAATGTCTTCCACCAGGGCCCCGCGGGACAGGTCGTTTACCGGTTTTCGCAAGCCCTGGAGCATGGGCCCCACGCTGACGACATTGGCACTGCGCTGCACCGCCTTGTAGGTGGTGTTGCCCGTGTTCAGGTCCGGGAACACAAACACGGTAGCCTTGCCGGCCACCTTGCTGCCCGGGGCTTTGGATTTTGCCACGCTCTCAATCGCCGCAGCATCGTATTGCAGCGGTCCGTCAATGAGTAGATCCGGGCGCCGTTCCCGGGCAATGCGGGTGGCTTCGCGAACCTTGTCGACATCCTCACCGCTGCCGGACTCGCCGGTACTGTAGCTGATCATTGCAACCACAGGTTCAATACCAAAGGCTTCAGCAGATTCGGCACTCTGTATGGCAATATCGGCCAGTTCTTCGGCATTCGGGTCTGGGTTGATGGCGCAGTCGCCATATACCAGCACCTGTTGCGGTAACAACATGAAGAATACCGATGACACCACCTTGGCGTTGTCATGGGTCTTGATCAGTTGGAGGGCAGGGCGCACGGTGTTGGCCGTGGTATGAATAGCGCCGGATACAAGTCCGTCGGCTTCGTCCATGGCCACCATCATGGTACCCAGAACGACGTTATCCTCCAGCATGGCTTCGGCCATATCCGGTGTCAGGCCTTTATGTTTTCTCAGCTCCACCATGGGCGCCACGTAACGCTCGCGCACCGATTGCGGGTCTATGATTTCCAGGTCATTTGGCAGTTCCACGCCCTGGGAGGCGGCGACTGAGCGAATTTCGTGTGGATCACCGATCAGCGCGCAATGAGCCAGGTTACGTTGATGGCAGATAATGGCTGCCTGAATGGTTCTGGGTTCACTGCCTTCTGGCAAGACGATCCGCTTGGCTGCAGCCCGGGCTCTCTCCGATAGCTGATAACGGAATGCCGGAGGCGAGAGCCGACGTTGGCGCTGAACTTTCAGGTGCTCCTGCAGCCACTGGGTATTGATTCGCCGGGCCACAGATTCCATGGCTTCTTCAATACGTTCCGGATCGTCAATGGGAATGGCTGAAGACAGATTTGCCAACAGGTGGGCGCTCTCGTAGGTATTGGTTTCCGAGCTCAGCACTGGCAAACCGGTGTCCAGTGCCCGCCGACACAACTCTATAACCCGTTCGTCCGGCATCAGGCCGCCTGTCAGCATCAGCCCGGCAAGCGGGACACCATTGAGGGCGGCGACGGCCGTGGCCACTACGATATCCTCGCGATCACCAGGGGTGACCATCAGGGTGCCTGGCTTGAGGGTGTCGGTCATGTTGCGGATGGATCTGGCGCACACTGATACCCGCTGCACCCGCCGTGAGTGCATTTGCCCTTCGTGCAGTACCGGAACACCAAGCTCTCGCGCTACATCAGAGACCCGGGGTGCCAGCAGTTGTGGTTGCCAGGGAATCTGCGCCAGCAACTGGAAGCGGCCGTTCGCGAACACTTTGCAGGAGGTGTGATAATCCGTTTCGGTGGCTTCACTTGCCGGCGGATGATCCAGTGCCATACCGGACTTCTGTGGTTCTCCCACCTTGTTAAGAATGACCGCAATCACGTCAGGATCCGACGGTGCCGCAAACAGGCGTGAGGAGAAATCCAGGTCGTCATCGAGCTCGCTGGCAGTACAGCTCTTCGGTGTGCTCACCAGGATCACTTCGGAACCGAGATTGCGGGCGACTTCCACGTTCAGCCGGGCGATATAGGCTTCGGTTCTGTCCGGTACCAATCCTTCAATGATGACCACATCCGCTTCATTGGCGACTTTCTGGTATTCACCGACCACGTTCTCCATCAGCAGGTCTGCTTTGCCGTGGTTCAACAGCTGCTGGGCTTGTTTCAGGGGAATCGGGTCGGGTGGTTCGAGGTGGCTGCGGGCACGCACAAAGGCCACCGAAGAATCCTTGCCGTCGTTATGAAGCGCTTCGCCTCTGTGTACGGACTGACTGAATGGTTTGTAAAAGCCGACGCTCACTCCTTCCCGTTCCAGGGCGCGCAGAAGACCTAGGCATACGGATGTCAGGCCGGAGTCAAGAGAGGTTGGGGCTATGAAAAGACTTTTTGCCATGATTGTTCCAGGTTTCATTCTTCGGAGTGTTCGGTGCCGGCAGCGGCCAGGCGGGAGGCTTCTCGGGCAATCACCAGTTCTTCATTTGTGGGAATGACCAGCGCCGGATAACGCGAGTCCGGGGAACTGATGCGGCCATCACTCCAGCGGCCGTGATGCTCGTTGAGGTCCGGATCCAGCTCAATCCCAAGCAGGTGCAGATGTCGGGTTGTGTCCTGGCGAATGCGGGCACTGTTTTCACCGATGCCGCCAGTGAAGACCAGAGCGTCCAGTTTTGTCAGGGACGCGGTCATCGCTCCAATATACCGCGCCAGGCGGAAGCAGAATACGTCAATTGCCAACTGTGAGGGTTCGTGGCCATGGTCAGCCAGCTCGCACAAGGTTCGCATGTCGTTGGTCTGGCCTGAGAGCCCCTGCAATCCGCTTTCTTTATTCAGCATCTCGTGGACGTCATTGGCACTCATGCCACGACTTGCCAGGTAATCGAAAAGCCCGGGATCGACATCCCCGCTGCGGGTGCCCATCACGAGTCCCTCAAGCGGAGTCAGGCCCATGCTGGTATCGACGCTGAGCCCATTCTGGATCGCTGTGATGCTACAACCGTTACCCAGATGGGCAGAGATAATTGAGGTAGTGGCCGGTGTCTTGTCCAGCAGACGAGCGGCCTCGTGTGCCATGAAATAATGACTGGTGCCGTGGAAGCCGTAACGACGCACTCCCCAGTCGCTGTAGAACCGTTCCGGTAGTGCGTATCGGTAAGCGCGCTCGGGCAGGGTCTGATGGTAAGCGGTATCGAATACCGCGATCTGTGGAACGTTCGGGAACAGCGCCTGCATGGCGCGAATGCCCGCGAGGTTTACCGGATTATGCAGGGGGGCCAGCGCTGCGCAGGCTTCAATGGCGGACACTGTTTGATCATCAATCAACGAAGCTTCACGGAAGGTTTCGCCCCCATGGACCACTCGATGGCCAACAGCCATGGGTTCGCCCGTCATCAGAGCCCGGTCTTTAAATGCGTTGACGAGCGCCGCCAGCGCCTGGCTGTGGCTGGCACCGGAAGGTAAGTGAACCGGTGTTTTGTCGCCACTGATACGGGCAAAGGCATCGGATTGATTGAGTCTTTCCGCCAGGGCAGAGGTGATTTTATGGTGGTCGTGATCAAACAGGGCAAGTTTCAGTGATGAACTGCCGCAGTTCACGACGAGGATAGAGTCGTCCATGGTTGTGCCGTGTTGATTACTTGAGATTGGCCCGCTCATTGGTTTCGAGCCAGTGAATGAAATCCTGCTCGGGCAGGGGGCGACTGTAGAAGTAGCCCTGGGAGTAGTCGCAATGCTCCGCTTTCAGGAAGTGAGTCTGATCCTCTTCCTCAACGCCTTCGGCGACCACTTTCAGGCCAAGACTGTGGGCCATGTTGATAATCGCGCGAACCAGGGAAGCGTCTTCGTTTTCTTTCAGGACATCCTGAACAAATGACTTGTCGATTTTCAGGGTATCGAAGGGATAGCTTTTCAGATAGCTGAGTGCCGAATAACCAGTTCCGAAATCGTCGACCGACAAGCGGATTCCAACTTTGTCGAGTTGTTTGAGGATATCAGCGGTTTCGATGGAATTGTCCAGAATCAGCCGTTCCGTGATTTCCAGTTCCAGCAGTTCCGGCCGTAAATTGCTGTCGTTCAGCGCGCGCATGATGGCGTCGGTAAACCCGGGGTCCCGGAACTGGCGTGGTGATACATTGACGGCAATGCTGATCTCGCGCCCGGTCATCGCCTGCCAGCAGTACGCGGCTTGACAGGCTTCCTTGACGACCCATTCGCCGATCGGAATGATCAGGCCGGTTTCCTCGGCCAGCGGAATAAAGCGATCTGGCATCACCATGCCCATGGCCGGATTGTTCCAGCGAAGCAGGGCTTCTGCCGCCACCAGGCCACCACTGGCGGTGTCGACAATGGGTTGGAAATAGAGCTCGAATTCACCCAGCTCCAGGGCCTTGCGCATGTGAGATTCCATCTGCAGGCGCTCGTGGGAAACCTCGGTCATCTCCGGAGTAAAGCGGGCATAGGCGCTCTTGCCTTTGTGTTTTGCCTCGTACATGGCCGCATCGGCGTGCTGGAGCAGGGTGCCGCTGTTATCCGAGTCGTCCGGGAAGGTGGCGATGCCAATACTGGTCGTAACGAACACTTCCTGGCCGCTGAGCATAAACGGAGGTGCGAAGGTTTTCAGAATACGTTCAGCAACCTGGCGAGAGGCGTCCGGCCCGTTAAGCCCCGGCAGCACCACAAGGAACTCATCACCCCCCAGTCGGGCAACCGTACTGGTGCCTCGCAGGCAACTGGAGATCCGGCGCGCGGCTTCAATCAGCAGCGTGTCGCCGGCATCGTGGCCGAGCGTGTCGTTGATGTGCTTGAAGTTGTCCAGATCCAGGAACATCACACCAACCTTGGATTCATCACGCCTTGCCTGGGCCAGCGCCAGTTTAAGACGATCAAGTGCAAGCATCCGGTTGGGAAGCCCGGTAAGGATGTCGTAGTTCGCTTGCCGCAACAGTTGTTGTTCGTAACGTTTGCGGATGCTGATGTCTTCCCCGAGTATCAGGTAACCGGTGGTTTCACCGTTATTGTCCTTGATAGGGGTGACCACAAGCTGTTCCCAGTAGCGCTCGCCATTTTTCCGTGTGCTGTTGACTTCGCCTTGCCAAACGCCCACGCGCTGTACCTGAAGCCTGATGGATTTCCAGAGCTGTCTGGCTTCGTGGGAATCCACACCAGGGTCAATGAGTGAGGAGGGATGCTTGCCGATGATTTCAGACGGGCTGTTCCCCGTCAGCTGGCTGAATTTCCGGTTCGCATATTCAATGCGCCATTGCCGGTCACAGATCAGAACCGAAGACGGGCTCTGGTCGATGGCTTTGGAGAATTTACGAATTTCGGCTTCATCCCGTTCCCGCCTTGCCACGTCATCGGTAAGGCGTTCGCGCATCTGGTTAATGGCTTCCGTCACCATACCCAGTTCATCACGCTGGTAAGCCGGCGTATCAGGCCTATCCAGTTCCAGCGGGCGCGCAAGATTCCGCAATGACAGATCGCGGGTGTAGTCAGCCATGTCAGCCAGGTGGCGGGTGACCAGGTGGCGGAAGATCCATAGAATCAGAATGGAAACAAAGAAAACGATCAGGAACTGGGTGCCAAGAATGAACCCCACCCGGCGCCGCAGCTCATCGTACACTCGCTGCAGGCTGGCGGTTATGGTGAGTTCGCCCAGCTGGAACTCGGCATCGTCACGATAGATCAGCTCAAAACTGTGGGTGAGGGTATCGGCTTCTCTTGGGAGCTCTCCCATGACCAGCTCCGAGTCAGGTTCAATCCGGAGCCGAAGGTGTTCGATATCGGGCAGACTAAGGATACCGTCCATTTGGGTTTGCAGGTGCTTTTGATCCAGCGCCCACAGGCTCTGGGCAAGACTGGAACGATAACCGGATTCGATAACCTGCATCCGCTGTTCAATCTTGGACAGATCCTCCCGGTAGTCTGAGTAGATCTGGATGCCGGATGCGAGCAGTGTAAAAGCAGAGCTGAACAGAAGGATCCATGCCACCAGCCGGAAAGATAAAGGAGAGGCTGCACGAAAACGTTTCAAACGCGTCGCAATGTCTGGCATGTCTTTGATTTTTCGACCATCCAAGGAAGTATCGGACATAGCAATTACAGAAGCGATCCCTGACTTTGTTACCTGTATTCCCTTGCCTACGACTATAGCAGCAGTTTATGGCAAATGCGCTGCAAACTCAGGATAAATCGAGAGAAATGGGGCAGGGCGTCTCACTTTGGCAATTATTGCAATGACGAAATGAGCTTGATGCAGATCAATACGGGGCAGGCGGTGCCGGCGTAACCTGAGCTTAATCAAGTTTTACAGGTACAGGAGACATAGCCATGTATATGGACGCAGTTGTAATCGCCGGAATCGCCACAGTATTGCTGATGATTGGCTTCTTCGTCGGAGTTGGCATCTTCGTCATGAAGGATCAGAAGAGCCATGCTGCTAAAGGAGGAAAGCACCACCAAGGTGGTCATGGCAGCTGACGAACAGACAGCTTTGAAATTGGCGTCCCCTAGGGGGTTCGAACCCCTGTTGCCGCCGTGAAAGGGCGGAGTCCTAGGCCACTAGACGAAGGGGACGCAACGTTTTCAAAAGCTTGCCTCGTCGAGGTGGCGCGTATATTAAGTAAGGTGCCCTGGGCTGTCAACGCTTTTTCTTAAAAAAGTTAAGTTCCCACACTTTCCCTTAACGCGGCTTCCAGTTCCGCAAACCGGAATTCAAAACCCTCACGTTTTAGCCGTTCCGGTATCGCCTTCTGACCGGTCAGTAACAGCCCGGCCATTTCCCCCAGCATCAGTTTCAGCGCAGGCGCTGGAGCCGGTATAACGGCTGGGCGGTGTAGAACCTGTGCAAGCGTTCTCGTAAATTCCGCATTGGTGACCGGGTTCGGGCTGACCATATTGTAGGGGCCGCTTGCCGTTGGCGTATCCAGCATCCAGAGCAGGCCGGAAACCACGTCGTCCCTGTGAACCCAGGGCATGTATTGCCGTCCGGAGCCCAGCTTTCCGCCAAGCCCGAGCTTGAAGGGCAGGATCATGCGTTGCAGAAAACCGCCGTTACGGCCGGCCACCACGCCGGTGCGGGACAGGCAAACGCGCACGCCATCAGTTTCAAGCTTCAGTGCCTCCTGTTCCCAGTCCCGGCACAGTTGGTGTGTAAACTCATCATGGGGTTCTGTGTCTTCGGTAACCAGGTGATCCCCCTGGTTGCCATAAAAGCCGACGGCAGAGCCGGATACCAGAACCTCCGGCATGTTGCTCCAGGTTCTGACCACTCCGACCAGGGTGCGGGTAAGATCAATGCGGCTGGCACGCAGTTGTTCCTTGCGGGCATGGCTCCACCGTTTGTCGGCAATGCCTTCCCCTGCCAGGTTGATAACTGCATCGAAGCCCGGGTGTGCGCGCAACTTTTCCAGATCATCCGTGACTTCTACCCGGCCGCAGATGGAGCGCACGGCATCCGGCTTCTGACGGCTGAGAACTGTTAGCCCATAACCGCGTTCAATCAACTCTCGGCATAGTATGTGGCCGATAAACCCTGTGGCACCGGTAACCAATATACGTTTGTCCATGGGTTCCCTCCTGCGATCGGAATCCGTCGTTGGTTCTTTGTCAGTGTTCAGAGCGCTCCAGTTCCTCCTTAACCACATCACGGATGGCCAGTCCAAGCCTCGGATTTTTCCCGATTGGTTCAGCCAGGCGGATAGTAACGCCGTGTTCCGCCTCCAGCTTTTCGATCATGGCTGGCACATCTTTTCGCAAGTGGCGGCCCGCAGCGAGAAATAACGGGACGACCGTGAATTGCTCTACGCCTTGCCCTTTGGCCCGGTTCACAATGGTATCCAGCGAGGGTTCTGCCAGTTCCATATAGGCAATGGCTGCGTTCTCGATTGACTCTACGGTCGGTTCGGCCAGTTTCTCGAAGGTTTCGCACCAGCGTGCGTCGCTGCTGCCGTGGGCCAGTAGAATAATCTGGTGTGGTTGGGTCATAACATCTCCGATCTGGTCGTTTGTCTTGATACGACCGTAAACTTGACGACAGTGGGCCGTTTAAAGTGATCCTGACAATCAATGTATCAGGGAGTTGTCAGATGTTCGATTGGAAAGAGCTTCTGGATTTCTGGTTCGGTGAATTAGATGAAAATGGTATTCCTGATCGCGATCATCGCAACCGTTGGTTTCGCAGCGACCGGGCTTTCGATCAGGAAATCCGGCGCCGGTTTTTGTCTCTGGTGCTGTTTGCCTCGGAGCAGGGGTTAGATCACTGGCGTAAAGCCGCCGGAGGCTCGCTTGCTGAGATTCTTCTGCTGGACCAGTTCACCCGTAATATTTTTCGCGGAGGCGCCATGGCCTTTGACAACGACCGGCTGGCCAGGCAGTTGTGCCGTGGCGCAATGCAGCGAGGACAGGATCTGGAGCTGCCCCCGGTGCAACGCGCCTTCCTCTATATGCCGCTGCAACACTCCGAGAAGCTGGCTGATCAGGATCTTTCAGTAGAGTGCTATCAGCAGTTGTCTGCCACCACCGACGGCGTTCTGGGAGACTTTCTTGGCAGCTTTCTGCAATCGGCTCGCGATCACCGGGATATTATTGCCCGGTTTGGCCGTTTTCCCCATCGCAACAAAGCTCTGAAGCGCGCCTCTTCGCCGGACGAACTGGCTTATCTTGAAGGTGGGCCACGCTTTGGCCAGTAGAGCTGGCCAGTTTGATGATCGGTTCAACGAATTGGCAGTCGATAACGGGCACACTCACTCACACGCAATAACAAGAAAATCAGCGGAGTGAGAACAGGATGTCATCTTCCAACCCGGCGGTGAACGATGGCCCGGGCGCCAATAAAGCTATGCCCAACGATAACAGGGCCCCAGGGCGGGGTGGCAGAACCACTCGGGCCAAAAGTGAAATCCGGCGTCATGCCATTCTCAAGGCAACCATCCGGGTAGCGGCCAAAAACGGTATCAAAGGTATCAAGCATCGTTCCGTCGCCAAGGAAGCGGGGGTTCCCTTGGCCGCAACCACCTACTATTTCCGAGACATCAATGAGTTGATCAGCGATGCCTTCATGCTTTACGCAAAAGAAGCCGGCGCAGAACTGAAAGCGTTCCACGACACCTTGAATCTGGTACTTGATGGTGTGCCCCCTGAGCAATTGCGCCGGGGTGCTGAGTTTCGTCCGGAACTGTGTCAGCGCCTGACTGACTTTGCCCGGGCCTGGATGCAGGAGCAGTTTACACGCCGGCGGGAGCAGGTACTGGCAGAGCAGGTGTTTGTGATGGAGGCGCTCAGGGACGACCGCCTGGCCAGGGTGGCACGCCGGTATCGGCAGTCCTGGATTGACGGTCTGGAGCAGCTTCTGCAGCGCCTGGATTCGCCATGCCCTCGCCAGGACGGCACCCTGATCGTCAATGTGGTGCTGGGTATGAGCTACGATCTGTTGCTGGAGGTGCCCGGCACCGAGGCGGAGGTGTTGAGCGCGTCGGTGGCCAGGATCGTTCAGCTGGCGCTTGGGGTGGAACCTGAAGACCTGCGTGCACCATGATTATCGGCGGTTGTGAAATTTTTTCACGAAAGTGTTGACGGCCCCCGAGTTATCAGTAGAATACGCAGCCGTTGTCAGGCAACGCCCGGCAACAATCAGCGGGAATAGCTCAGTTGGTAGAGCACAACCTTGCCAAGGTTGGGGTCGCGAGTTCGAATCTCGTTTCCCGCTCCAGAATTCCGAAACCCGGCCTCAGGCCGGGTTTCTTCGTTTCAAGCCTCTCAAAATCACTCACTCCCCCTGTCTCGTCAGTTATACTCGGCAGCCATTTCCTGAATAATCCGGCAACCGAGGAAGGCGAAACCATGAAGGTGAAATCCCTCTATATCTATCCGGTCAAATCATTGGCGGGAATCGAAGTGTCCCGTTTTGAGTTGGATGATTTTGGTCCGCAGGGCGATCGACGCTGGATGATCATCGACAGGGATAACCGTTTTGTGACTCAGCGTCGTTTGCCTGAGCTCGCCAATGTTTCCACGGCTCTGCGAGATGGAGTGGTCGTTATTGATGTGCCTGGCGAGGGGGTTTTCCCTCTCGAGGCGGGCACTGACGCTGTGGAAGTAACGGTTTGGCGTGATCAGGTGGTTGCCACTGCCGGAGCCGGCCGCGCTGGTGAGGCCTTGAGCCGTTATTGCGGAGAAAAGCTTAGCCTGGTTTATATGCCTGACAGCTGTTTTCGGCGGGTGGATCCCGGCCGTGTCAACGCCGAACGCCGGGTGGGTTTTGCCGATGGTTTCCCGTTACTGGTAGTTAACCAGTCGTCTCTGGATGAGCTCAATTCCCGTCTCGAATACCCGGTTGATATGCGTCGCTTCAGGCCGAACATTGTGGTTGAGGGGGCGGGGGCCTGGGCGGAAGACCTCTGGCGGGAAATAAGTGTTGGTGATAGCCAACTCGATATTGTCAAACCCTGTTCCCGTTGCGTGATGACCACGGTCAATCCCGATACTGGCCGAAAAGATCCCGCCACTCAGCCCCTCAAGACCCTGGCCGGGTATCGAAAGACCCAGGACGGCGTTATTTTTGGGCAGAATGCCGTGCATCAAAAACCGGGTGTGATTGCTGTGGGCGACAAGGTAACCGTTTTGAATCAGGAGAATTGATACAGTGCCACTGTTAACGCTAGACCGGATCTCCCTCGCTTATGGCATGCATCCATTGCTGGATGAGGCAAGCCTGACCATTGACCCCGGTGAACGGGTTTGTCTGTTGGGCCGAAACGGGGAGGGGAAATCCACGCTGTTGAAAATCGTCAGCGGGGAAGTGACGCCGGACGGCGGCGTGGTGCGCCTGGAAGATGGCTCTGTGTTGTCGGTACTGCCCCAGAGCCTGCCATCGGATGACGCTCGTACAGCCTATGATGTGGTGGCCTCCGCATTTCCGGAAACCGGGGATCTGCTGGCGGAATTCCACCGGCTATCCCAAAAGGCGGACGAATCCAGTCTTGAGCGTTTGATGAAGGTTCAGGAACGATTGGAATCTCTGGACGGCTGGCGGCTTGACCAGAAGGTAACCACGATTCTGGGTCAATATGGTGTGGACCCGGATCGGGTGCTGAATACCCTTTCCGGGGGCTGGCAGCGCCGCGTGCTTTTGGCCAGGGCATTGGTGGCAGACCCGGATATTCTGTTGCTGGATGAGCCGACCAACCATCTTGACGTGCCCGCCATTGCCTGGCTCGAAGAGGCGCTGTCGCAGTTCCGTGGGGCCATGTTGTTTGTCAGTCATGACCGTGCGTTTATCCGGCGAATGGCCACTCGCGTCGTGGAGCTGGACCGGGGGCAGTTGGTGAGTTTTGCTGCCAGTTATAACCGATATCTGGAGCTTAAGGAAAAAGCGTTGGAGGAAGAGGAGCGCCAGAACGCGCTTTTCGACAAGCGCCTGAAACAGGAAGAAGCCTGGATCCGCCAGGGTATCAAGGCTCGCCGCACTCGGAATATGGGGCGGGTGAGGGCGCTCAAAGCGATGCGTGAAGAGCACAGGCAGCGTCGGGTGCGGGGTGGCACCGCCAGTTTTGCCGTTGAGCAGGCGGATATTTCGGGCAAGCTGGTGGTGGAAGCCAGCAACGCCGGTTTTTCGTATGTAGAAGGGGAGCCGGTGGTTCGCGATATGGATCTCACTATTCTCCGGGGCGATAAGATCGGATTGGTTGGCGAGAATGGCACGGGGAAGACGACCCTCGTGCGCCTGCTGTTGGGGGAGTTGAAGCCCACCGAGGGGAATATCCGGCTGGGAACGAATCTTCAGGTTGCCTACTTTGATCAGCTTCGGGGAGAACTGGATCTCCAGAGGAATGCGTTGGATAACCTGGCTGAGGGCCGGGAATTCATTGATATCAATGGTCAGAGCAAGCATGTGCTGGGATATTTGCAGGAATTTCTGTTTACCCCGGAACGGGCACGCTCTCCCGTGCGTGTATTCTCCGGTGGTGAACGGGCGCGGCTTCTACTGGCCAAGTTGTTCAGTAAACCGGCCAATATTCTGGTGCTGGACGAACCGACCAACGATCTTGATGTCGAAACCCTGGAATTGCTGGAAGAGCAGCTTTCGGAGTTCAAAGGTACGGTGATTGTTATCAGTCATGACCGGGAATTTCTCGATAACGTGGTGACTGACACCATTTTTCTTGATGGTTCCGGGGCGGTGGCGGAATACGTGGGTGGATACACAGATTGGCGCCGGCAAGGCGGTCGTTTTCCCTCGGAAACCTCCGGTAGCCGGCTGGACAAACAGGACAAGCGTGATAAACCCGACAGTTCCGATAAAAAGCCCAAGCAGGATAGTGGTACTGTGGGGCAGTCGGCAAAACCGAAGCCCGTAAAACTGAGCTACAAGCTTAAACTTGAGCTGGAGCAATTGCCCGGCAAAATCGAACAACTGGAGCAGCAGGTAGCTGAGCTTCAGGATAAAATTTCTGCACCGGATTTTTATTCAGGCCCACCGGAAGATGTATCGGCCACTCTGGAACAACTGGCGGAAACGGAGTCTCGCCTGGAGTCGGTGATTGAACGGTGGATGGAGCTGGAAGAACAGGCGAATCAATGAACATAGATTACAATTTCAAATTTCAGGATGGCCGCAATATCGAGTTCAAGGTAAGTGGGGGGTCATCCTCGCCGTCACAGGGCCAGCCATTGCCGGCCTGGGTTCGCCTCGAGCATTGCCAGTGTTCGAATTGCCCGCTGAAACCCGGCGATACCCCGTATTGCCCGGCGGCAACCGAGATATTGCCGGTGGTAGAGGCATTTCAGGCAGAAGACGCCTATCAGAAAGTGGAAGTAACGGTTACGGATGAGCGTCGCTCCTATTTCAAGCAGACGACGCTGGAAGAGTCCCTGCGCTCTCTGCTGGGGCTCAAGATGGCTACCAGTGGTTGCCCGGTGCTGTCGGAGCTCAAGCCTATGGCGTTACACCACCTGCCGTTTGCCAACAGCGATGAATTTGTGATGCGCAGTGTGGGGTATTATCTGCTTCAACAGCTGTTCGCAAAGCGGAATCAGCAGGAAGCGGATTGGGAACTAAAGGGTTTGGTGGAGCGTAATCAGCGGCTGCAGCTGGTCAATCAGGCGCTCTGGCAGCGGATACATGCTGTCTGTAAGGGTGACAGTAATCTGAAAGCACTGCTCAACTTTTTCTCAATGGCATCCAGCGTCAGTGTTTCTCTGGAAAGCCAGCTCAGGAAGCTACAGGCCAGGATGAAAGGGGAGGGCTGATGCCTTCCCCGTCATCAAGAGTCTTAATGAATACGAACGGCCAACACATCGCACTCCGTACCGTGAAGAACACCGTTCGCAGTTGAGCCAAGCAGTAACTGGAAGCCTTTGCGGCCATGGCTTCCCACAATCACCAGATCAACGTTGTGTTCCTTGGCCAGGCGGTGGATTTCCGATTCCGGCCGGCCAACGGTTACCACCTGGTTGGCTGCCGCAATACCATATTCATCCCCGTACTTGCCCAGCTGTTCACGGGCAGCCTTGTCCAGCTGATCCTGCAGTTCGGAAAGATCCATCGGAATATCGCCACCATAGGCGTAACCAACCGGCTCAACAACGTGAACCAGCACCAACTCCGCTCCCTGGGCGTCACACATTGCTTTGGCTTTGTTCAGAACCTGTGGTGCCTCTTCGGTCAGATCAATGGCAACCAGCATTTTCTTATAGGTGGACATAGGTTAGCGCTCCTTCGTACTTGGGGAATAGGTTCAGAATAGTACCGAGAGTATACCGGGGAAAGTGTTTTGTCATGCTGACCGGTATCAACCGGGGAGGGATTTGGCTGGGGGTGAGCTGGGTGCTCACCCCGGAAGAGCGTCAGGCGCTGGCGCGAAGCAGGTCAATGGCGTTGGTCAGGCCTTCAATGATGCCTTTGGAGTAGCGATCAATCACAAAGCCAACGTTGTTTTCGTTGTAGTTGATGTAGGAGCCGCGGATGAACTGCCATTTGGAAGCGACATCGTCCAGGGCAGCCTTGAGCTCGCCGTTAGTTGAGCCGGCCCGAAGTGACGACAGCAGTTGATCGAATGTCTTTGCCTGTTCGTCCAGAGGGACTTCGCTGGAGGCACCCTGGAAGGTCTGGGAGACGGACGAGTGCGTTCTGGCCGCATAACGTGCCATCATTTGGGCCATGACAACAGCGGCTGAGCGCGCCGACTCGATGCGCGTGTCCGCTTTGATGCCGCTGCCTTCCTGCGCCACTGAGTACAGTTCGGTGGCCAGGTTGTTCATGTTCAGGGCCTGGTTTGCCAGGTCGGCCATCAGGCGAAGATCCGGGTAGCCACGGTCACGTACTTCATTGATGTTGCCACGCATCAGGTTCTTGAACTGATCGAAAGCCTGGTTCAGTTCCTCTACTTGCTGTTCAGAAAGAACACCGCTGGTGCTGGCGACCACGGAATTCATGGCATCGTTCGAGTTGTTGATTCCGACAACGATCCTGTTCAGTGTTTCGGTATCGCCGGTTGCACTGAAGTTGTAAAAGGCATCGAGGGCCAGGTAATTGTTAACCCGGAAATCGTGGAGGTCAGACAGAAACTCTGCTCCGGTTTCCTGGGCTTTGGCGCTCAAAGCCGTCAGGGCGAGAAGAATGAACGCGGCAATCAACGACTGGATCCGCAGGCGGGCGTCTTTCATCGGATGAGTCTCCGTAATGCAGTTTTATTATTGTGGACTAAAGTCGTAACCCGAAGTTAAAGTAAGTCTGCCGGCTAATCAAGTAGTTTCCGGTGCTTACAGAGTCAGCTCCCTTTTTTCTACAGGTTTCATTCAGAAACAAATTGACAAACGCGTCTTTTTTTTTCATCGTGTGCCCTCACGATTCAAACGACTGTATGAATTTTTGGATCGGAAGATCGGGCAGTGACCGAAATCTCGCTGCACAAACAGCCGGCATGGCGGCCATCGTCCGCCGGTTGTCAGCAGTTCCAAACACAGACTGGAGATCAGTTGATGATTTACGAAGGTAAAGCCATCACGGTTAAAGAGATCGAAGGCGGGATCGCTCAGTTGGACTTCGACTTGCAGGGCGAGTCAGTCAACAAGTTCAACCGTCTCACCATCGAAGAACTGGGCGCCGCAGCTGAAGCACTCAAATCCCAGAAGAACCTGAAGGGCCTGGTGGTAACCAGCTCCAAAGACAGCTTCATTGTCGGTGCCGATATCACCGAGTTCACCGAGCTGTTTGCCGGTTCCGAAGAAGACCTCGTGGCCAATAACCTCAAGGCCAACGAAGTATTCAACGCCATTGAAGACCTGCCGTTCCCGACGGTTACCGCTATCAACGGTATCGCTCTGGGTGGTGGTTTCGAAATGTGTCTGGCGACCGACTACCGTGTTATGGCTCCCAAGGCCAAGGTAGGTCTGCCGGAAGTGAAGCTGGGTATCTTCCCGGGTTTTGGCGGCACTGTTCGCCTGTCCCGCCTGGTTGGTGTCGACAATGCGGTTGAGTGGATTGCCGGTGGTACTGAAAACCGCGCTGATGCCGCTCTGAAAACCGGTGCTGTTGACGCTGTTGTAGGCGCTGACAAGCTGGTCGACGCAGCCGTTGCCATCATCAATCAGTGCAACGAAGGCAAGCTGGACAACCTGGCTCGCCGTGAAGAAAAGAAAGGCAAGATCAAGCTCAATGCCATGGAAAGCATGATGGCATTCGAGATTTCCAAGGCGTTCGTGGCCGGCAAGGCTGGCAAGAACTATCCGGCGCCGGTGGAAGCGATCAAAACCATGCAGAAGCATGCCGGCATGACCCGCGACAAGGCGATCGAAGTAGAAGCCAAAGGCTTTGCCAAGATGGCCAAGACCAACGTTGCTGCGTGTCTGGTTGGTCTGTTCCTGAACGACCAGGCCCTGAAGAAGAAAGCCAGTGCCTGGGAAAAAGAAGCCTCTGATGTGAACCTGGCCGCTGTACTGGGCGCAGGTATCATGGGCGGTGGTGTTGCGTTCCAGTCTGCACTGAAAGGCACGCCGATCATCATGAAGGACATCAATCAGGACGGCATCAAGCTGGGCCTGAATGAAGCCAAGAAGCTGCTGTCCAAGCGTGTTGCCAAGGGCAAGATGGACGCCGGCCAGATGGGCGACGTTCTGAACGCAATTACTCCGACCCTCAACTACGGCGACTTCAAGAACGTCGACCTGGTGGTTGAAGCGGTTGTTGAGAATCCGAAGGTGAAAGATGCTGTTCTGCGTGAAACCGAAGACGCGGTTCGCGAAGACACCATTCTGACCTCCAACACCTCGACTATCTCCATCAACCTTCTGGCCAAGAACCTGAAGCGTCCGGAGAACTTCTGTGGCATGCACTTCTTCAACCCGGTGCACATGATGCCGCTGGTTGAGGTTATCCGTGGCGAGAAGACCAGTGACCGCGCTATCGCGACTACCGTTGCGTATGCCAAGGCTATGGGCAAGACCCCGATCGTGGTCAATGACTGCCCGGGCTTCCTGGTTAACCGTGTTCTGTTCCCGTACTTCGGTGGTTTTGCCGCGCTGGTACGTGACGGCGCCGATTTCCAGAAGATCGACAAGGTGATGGAAAAGTTCGGCTGGCCCATGGGCCCGGCTTACCTGCTGGACGTTGTCGGCATGGATACTGCCAAGCACGCCAACGAAGTTATGGCTGACGGTTTCCCCGAGCGCATGAAGGCCGACTTCAAGTCTGCCATTGACGTGATGTTCGAGAACAACCGTTACGGCCAGAAGAACGACAAGGGCTTCTACAAGTACGAAGAAGACAAGAAGGGCAAGCCGAAGAAGGTTGTCGACGAAGAAACCTACAAGCTGATCGAGCCTGTGGTTGACGGCAGCAAAGACTTCGATGAAGAAGAAATCATCGCCCGCATGATGATTCCTCTGTGCCTGGAAACCGTTCGCTGCCTGGAAGACAACATTGTTGAAGACCCGGCCGATGCAGACATGGGCCTGATCTACGGTATCGGCTTCCCTCCGTTCCGTGGTGGTGCATTGCGCTACATCGACGACATGGGCGTCGACAAGTTCGTCGAACTGGCAGACAAGTACGCAGATCTTGGCCCGCTGTACGCGCCGACCGAGAAGCTGCGTGAAATGGCCAAGACTGGCAAGAAGTTCTTTGGCTAACCCTAACGAGATTTCCGAACGGAGAAAGATCTATGAGCCTTAATCCGAGAGACGTTGTCGTCGTCGATTGCGTGCGGACTCCGATGGGTCGTGCCAAAAACGGCTGTTTCCGCAACGTACGTGCCGAGACTTTGTCGGCTGCGCTGATTGAAGCACTGTTTGAGCGCAACCCGAAGCTCGACCCGAAAGAAGTAGAAGATGTGATCTGGGGCTGTGTAAACCAGACCAAGGAGCAGGGCTTTAACGTGGCGCGGCAGATTTCCCTGCTGACCCGTATCCCGCACGAGTCTGCTGCCCAGACCGTAAACCGTCTGTGTGGTTCTGCCATGAGCGCGATTCACACCGCTGCCCAGGCGATTCAGACCGGTAACGGTGACGTGTTCATGGTAGGCGGTGTCGAGCACATGGGCCACGTACCCATGACTGAGGGTTTCGACCACAACCCGGCTGCGTCCAAGTACTCTGCAAAAGCGTCCAACATGATGGGCCTGACTGCAGAAATGCTGGCGAAAATGCACGGTATTACCCGCGAGCAGCAGGATGAGTTCGGTGCCCGTTCCCATCGCCTGGCCCACGAAGCGACTGTTGAAGGCCGCTTCAAGAACGAAATCGTTCCGATTGAAGGCCACGACGAAAACGGCTTTGTGAAGCTGATCGAAGAAGACGAGACCATTCGTCCGGAAACGACCGCTGAGTCCCTGGGCCAGCTGCGTCCGGCGTTTGATCCGAAGAACGGTACCGTAACTGCCGGTACGTCTTCCCAGCTGACCGATGGCGCGGCTGCCATGGTACTGATGTCCGCTGAGCGGGCAGAAGCACTGGGTCTGACCCCGATTGCCAAGATCCGCAGCATGGCCGTGGCTGGTTGCGATCCCGCGATCATGGGTTACGGCCCGGTACCGGCCACCAAGAAGGCCCTGAAGCGTGCAGGCCTGAAAGTTGAAGATATCGACTTCTGGGAACTGAACGAGGCCTTTGCTGGCCAGTCCCTGCCGGTTCTGAAAGACCTGAAACTGCTGGGCGTCATGGAAGAGAAGGTGAACCTGAACGGCGGCGCGATTGCTCTTGGCCATCCGCTGGGCTGCTCCGGTGCCCGTATCTCCACCACACTGCTGAATATCATGCAGGCCAAAGGCGGTAAGCTTGGTGTATCCACCATGTGTATCGGTCTTGGTCAGGGCATTGCCACTGTGTGGGAGCGTATCTGATCAGGAGTATCTGATTAGTGAGCTCAGTCAGGAGGCCCGGCATATGCCGGGCCTTCCTGTTTCCGGACGCGCAAAATGCGACGGAACCCGGAAAAAAGGCTGATTGAAATCAAAGAATGGGTTGTCTTGCCAATCTTGACCCTGTAAAACAGTGAGCCTATACAGAATGGCAGCCTCTGTGTTTTCCAGTTGCCTGATTTTTATGCGAGTTTACGGTTCTGTTCAGATATTGACCGATTGATCGCCAAGGATACAGATCTCCGATATGGGTAAAAGTCTCGTTATTGTCGAGTCGCCAGCGAAAGCGAAGACCATCAACAAGTACCTGGGCTCGGATTTTATCGTGAAGTCCAGTGTTGGCCACATCCGTGACCTGCCCGTAAGTGGCAGCGGCAGCCAGTCAGACCCGAAAGAAAGGGCGAAGCAGGCAGCGGCCACACGCAAGATGAGCCCGGAAGAGAAAGCCGAGCACAAGAAGCGTAAGGCCCGCGAACAACTGGTAGCCCGTATGGGTGTAGATCCCGACCATGACTGGAGCGCCCGTTACGAGATTCTGCCCGGTAAGGAAAAGGTGGTCAGCGAGCTCAAACGGTTGGCCAAGTCTGCTGACCATATCTATCTGGCAACGGATTTGGATAGAGAAGGGGAGGCGATTGCCTGGCACCTTCAGGAGACCATTGGCGGCGAGCCGGACAAATATCGGCGCGTGGTGTTCAACGAGATTACCAAACGGGCAATTCAGGAAGCCTTCAAGGATCCGGGCAACCTGGATAACAACCGGGTGAACGCTCAGCAGGCCCGCCGGTTCCTGGACCGTGTTGTGGGTTATATGGTTTCGCCGCTGTTGTGGGCAAAGATTGCCAGGGGCCTGTCTGCCGGACGTGTGCAATCCGTCGCCGTGCGGCTGATTGTGGAACGGGAGCGGGAGATCCGGAAGTTTGTGCCGGAAGAGTTCTGGCAATTGCATGCAGACCTGGCTGCAGAGGGCACCAAAGACCCGGTCCGGTTTGAAGTAACCCGTTATAACGACAAGCCCTACCGGCCGGTGAACGAGGCTCAGAGCAAGGAGCACGTTGAACGCCTGAAGGCTGGCGGCTTCAAGGTGGCCAAACGCGAAGACAAGCCGACCCGATCTCGCCCATCCGCGCCATTTATTACCTCCACGCTGCAGCAGGCGGCCAGTAACCGCATGGGGTTCAGCGTCAAGAAAACCATGATGCTGGCCCAGCGATTGTACGAGGCCGGTTTCATTACCTACATGCGTACGGATTCCACCAATCTGAGCCAGGATGCCGTAGCCAGCTGTCGTGACTTCGTCCAGAAGCAGTTTGGCGAACGTTATCTGCCTGAGAAGCCGCGGGTCTATGGCAGCAAGGAGGGCGCTCAGGAAGCTCACGAAGCGATTCGCCCGACCGATGTTGCTCGCAGGCCAACGGATATTACCGGCCTGGAAAAGGACGCAGAGAAGCTCTACGACCTGATCTGGCGTCAGTTTATTGCCTGTCAGATGGCGGATGCCGAATTCCTGAGCACCTCGATTGTGGTGGCCAACGGCGACTACGAATTGCGCACCAGAGGCCGTATCGTCAAGTTTGACGGCTTCCTGAAGGCAGCGCCGCAGTCCACCAAGAAAGATGAAGACGTGGCATTGCCAGATATCAAGGTGGATCAGCCCCTGGATCTCAAGAAACTGGATCCAACGCAGCACTTTACCAAACCGGCACCCCGGTACACCGAAGCCAGCCTGGTCAAAGAGCTGGAGAAGCAGGGTATCGGCCGACCGTCCACCTATGCGTCAATCATTTCTACTATTCAGGATCGGGGCTACGTAAAGCTTCAGAATCGTCGCTTCTACGCGGAGAAAATGGGCGAAATCGTAACCGAGCGGCTGGCGGAATCCTTCCCGAACCTGATGGATTACGATTTCACCGCGCGCCTCGAAGATGAGCTGGACGAGATCGCCGAGGGTGAAGTCCAGTGGAAGAAAGTGCTGAACGACTTCTATGCCAAGTTCCGTAGTCAGCTGGAAAGCGCTGAGAAGCCGGATGGTGGTATGCGCGCCAATACTCCCACGGAAACCGATATACCGTGCCCGAGCTGTGGCCGGAATATGCAGATCCGGGTGGCCAGTACCGGGGTGTTCCTGGGCTGCTCCGGCTATTCGCTGCCACCCAAGGAGCGCTGTAAGACCACCATTAACCTGGTGTCTGGTGACGAAGTGGTGAGCGCTGACGACGACGTGGAAGGGGAAGGCGAAACCCGACTGCTCCGGAAAAAGCGCCGCTGTCCGAAATGCGGCACCGCCATGGACAGCTACCTGATCGACGAGAAGCGCAAGCTACACGTGTGTGGTAACAATCCGGACTGCTCAGGGTACGAGGTTGAAGAGGGTACGTTCCGTATCAAAGGTTACGATGGGCCGACGCTGGAATGTGACAAGTGTGGCTCCGAGATGCAGCTCAAGACCGGCCGATTCGGCAAGTACTTCGGTTGTACCAACAGCGAATGCAAGAACACCCGTAAGTTGCTGAAAAATGGTGAGCCGGCACCCCCCAAAATGGACCCGGTGCCGATGCCAGAGCTCAAGTGCGATAAGGTGGACGATACCTACGTACTGCGTGATGGTGCGTCCGGCCTGTTTTTGGCAGCCAGCAAGTTTCCGAAAAATCGGGAAACCCGGCCGCCACTGGTGATGGAGATCAAACCGCACCGCAAGGAAATCGACCCGAAATACGATTATCTGATGGATGCCCCGGAAAAAGATCCGGAAGGCAATCCGACGGTCATTCGTTATAGCCGAAAATCAAAAGAGCAGTACGTCATGTCGGAGAAGGACGGCAAGGCTACGGGGTGGTCAGCGTGGTATGAAAATGGTCGCTGGGTGCCGCGCGACAAGAAAAAGTAAGATGGTTGGTGGCGCACCCTCACCTTTGAGAAGGCGAGGGTGCGTTACTCTCGTATACGCTGGCGCGTTAACGGAACTTGCGTAGCCGCTGTATGAGAGAGGATGTGTCCCAGCGTCGTCCGCCCATGGATTGCACATCCGCGTAGAACTGGTCTACCAGTGCGGTAACCGGCAGCGATGCATTCACTTTTCTCGCTTCCTCCAGGCAGATCCCCAGATCCTTTCGCATCCAGTCAACCGCAAACCCGTGATAGAACTCACCGGCAATCATGGTTCCTGAACGGTTTTCCATCTGCCAGGACTGGGCTGCACCTTTGGAAATCACATCCACCACTTTGCGTACATCCAGCTCTGCCTGCTCGGCAAAGTGCAGCGCCTCTGAAAGCCCCTGAACCAACCCGGCAATGGCAATCTGGTTAACCATCTTGGTTTTCTGCCCGCTGCCCGCCGGGCCCATCAGGTTGAGCGCACGAGCGTAGTGCGCCATGACCGGCCTGGCTTTTTCGAACGCCTGCTCGGCGCCGCCACACATGATGGTGAGTGCGCCATTCTGGGCGCCTTGCTGACCACCCGAAACCGGCGCATCGATAAAAGCCTGTTTGCGGGCGCCAGCGGACTCGGCCAGGCGTTCGGCAATCCCCGCAGATGCCGTCGTGTGGTCAATCAGGATGGCGCCCTCTGGAGCGTTTGCGATGATTCCCTCGTCGCCTTCAAATACTTCGATCAGATCTTTGTCAGCGCCAACACAGGTTATGACAAAATCTGCGTCTCTGACAGCGAGCGCGATCGAATCACAGGCGGCGCCTGAATGTTCTGACGCCCATTGTGTTGCCTTCTCGCCAGACCGGTTCCAGACACGGACAGAAAGTCCTGCGTTTGCCAAATGCCCCGCCATGGGATAACCCATTACGCCCAGGCCAATAAACGCTACCGTTGTTGTCATTGATTTACTCCAGTCGGTGAGTGTCAGTGTGCTTTGATTATGAAATCGAGCCGAAAGGATTGAAACCCTTTTCGACCGTTCGCGGGGTATCCATTGGTCTGGGCTCACAGAATGCTCAATGCAGGCATGACGCTAATCACAGACCGGTAAACTATCTGCCTATTTCAGGCGCATACGATAGCAGGCGCTTCCAGGCCTTCTTATACTTAGCAGGCTAGCCGCATGGATGCTTACAGGCCGTGAGAAACCAGTTTTTGGGTCTCCCGGTGCTTCTTATCCTTGTTGTTCAGCGAATGGGGGAGGCCGTGATGCCGCCTGTAGTTTATTCGTGAGGGAAGTAAATGAATCTGGTATACAAACATGAAAAACCGTTGCTGCTGGTGACGGCGGTGCTTGCTGTGGCCATCTGGCTGGCTCTGATACTGGGGACGCTCGGTATTGTATTGCTGTATCTGTTGGTGGGGTACGTGTTCTTTCTCTTTGCCCATTCGGCTTTCATCTCACACCTGAAGGGGTCTGGGGTGCGAATCAGTCGCGAGCAATATCCGGATCTCTATGACCGGCTTATTCGTTGTTGCGAAAAGGTTGGGGTAAAGGAGGTGCCGGAAGCCTACCTCCTGCGGACGGACTTTTTCAATGCACTTGCGACCAAGTTTCTTGGACGGCATTTTGTTGTGCTGTTCACTGATGTTGTTGATGCGTTGGAAGAGCGCCCGGACGCTATTGATTTCTACATCGGTCATGAGTTGGGTCATATTCACCGGCGCCATCTTTCCTGGGGGCCGCGGTGCTGGCACCCGCTGCCTGGCTGCCTGTAATCGGGCCGGCGTTGCGGCGTGCCGAAGAATACACGTGTGATCGCTACGGTGTAGCCTGCTGTCAGTCACCGGAGGACATCAAGGCAGCGCTGGCAGCAATCGCTGCTGGCGATACCCGCTGGCAAACCATCAACGTGGACGCATTTGTAGGGCAAGTGGCTGTGACCAACGGCTTCTGGATGTCCTTCAACGAAATAACGGGAGACTACCCCTGGCTCACCAAGCGAATGGCAGCGGCCATTGCCCTGTCGGAAGGGCGTGAAGTATCTCACCCGGGGCGGAGCAAGTTAGCCTGGTTCTTCGCTCTGTTCGTCCCGAGGCTCGGGGTTGGGGGAGGGGCTGCGTCCTTGCTCGTGATGGTGGCCATTGTCGGCATACTTGCCGCTGTTGCGATTCCTCAGTATCAGGAATACGTAGAGAGAAGTCGCTATCAGGATGCCTACCTGGAAGGCTTGGGGGTTACGGATTCTGTCGATGCCTATGTCAGTGAACACCAGGCCTGGCCCGGCTCGATGGCGGAGCTTGGTTATGGCGGTACCTTCGGGGGCTCTGGTGAAGACTATACTATCGATGTCTATGACGGTGGTGTGATCGGCATTGAGATGGGGGTTGATGAAACCGGAGAGTCGGAATACATCGTTCTGGAACCGGAGGTCACCGATAACGGGTTATTCTGGAGTTGCTATGGTCAGAACGCTGTTGAAAAACTACTGCCGGCGGACTGTCGTTAGCATGGTGAAAGACTGACCGGGAAATGAAAAAAAGCCGCTGAAGTCAGCGGCTTTTTTCTGGTTGAAGGCAAGTGGTGTGCTTACTTCTTCGGGTAGTCCCGCTTCGGCGAGCCGGTGTACAGCTGGCGCGGGCGGCCGATACGGTTGGCACCGCTGACCATTTCGTTCCAGTGGGAGAACCAGCCGATGGTACGGGACATGGCGAAGATAACGGTAAACATGGAGGTCGGAATACCGATGGCCTTCAGGATGATGCCGGAGTAGAAGTCGACGTTCGGATACAGCTGGCGCTGAACGAAGTACTCGTCTTCCAGGGCGATCTTTTCCAGGCGCTGGGCAATTTTCAGCAGCGGATCGTTTTCCAGGCCGAGTTCGCTCAATACTTCGTGGGCAGTCTGAGCCATGACCTTGGCGCGTGGATCGAAGTTCTTGTAAACCCGGTGGCCGAAGCCCATCAGGCGGAACGGATCGTCCTTGTCTTTTGCCTTGGCAATGAACTTCTCGATGTTGGACTCGTCGCCGATCTCGGCCAGCATGTCCAGTACCGCTTCGTTCGCGCCGCCGTGAGCCGGGCCCCAGAGTGCGGCAATGCCGGACGCAATACAGGCGTATGGGTTGGCGCCGGTAGAGCCTGCAAGGCGAACGGTGGAGGTGGACGCGTTCTGTTCGTGGTCAGCGTGCAGAATGAAGATCTTGTCCATGGCGTTGGCCAGAACAGGATTTGGCTTGTACTCTTCGCACGGAGTGCCAAACATCATGTGCAGGAAGTTCTCTGCGTAGGACAGGTCGTTCCGTGGATACATGAAAGGCTGTCCCATGGAATACTTGTAGCACCATGCCGCAATGGTCGGCATTTTCGCGATCAGGCGATGGCCGGTGATTTCACGTTGCTTGGGATCGGAAACGTCCATCTGGTCGTGATAGAAAGCAGACAGCGCGCCCACAACGCCACACATGATGGCCATTGGATGCGCGTCACGGCGGAAGCCGTTGAAGAAGTTGCGCATCTGGTCGTGCAGCATGGTGTGGTTTTTGATGGTGTCGTGGAACCGCTTGTTTTCTTCTTCGCTGGGCAGTTCGCCGTTCAGCAGCAGGTAGCAGACTTCCAGGAAGTCGGAGTGCTCGGCCAGCTGGTCAATGGGGTAGCCGCGGTGCAGCAAAACACCGTTGGCGCCATCGATGTATGTGATGGCCGATTCGCAGGCTGCGGTGGATACAAATCCGGGGTCGTAAGTGAAAACGCCTTCCTGTACCAGGCCGCGTACGTCAATAACGTCAGGGCCGACGGTGCCGGAATAAACCGGTAGCTCAATGGACTTATCTCCCACCGAGAGCGTGGCTTTCCTGTCGGTCATGGTGCTCTCCTGTCTGATTAGCTATAACAGCTTTTCTGCATGTGTAGATGCGCCAGAAAGCGCGTATTATCGCAAAACTGGCGGCAAAATATAGGGCGTCAGCTTTTTTTGTCAATGCACTGGCGGAGAAAACGGCAAATTTCTTCCCGTTTGTAAATGAGGGATATCCGGAATATCGGGCCCCTGGGGCGGAAATTGGTTTTGTCAATAAGCCTTATAGATGGGTAGAGGCTGCAAGCTGCAAGGCCTGGAGGGCGATTGCAAGTTTGTAATTACCGGGGTGTCTCCTTATAATCCGTAGCCCGGAATCGGGGATGCACCGGCTTATGGGCTTGAGTATAGCAAGCTACCGGGTAGTCATCCGCCCTCCTGAACCAATCGGTTATCGGTATCGTACCGATTCTCCGGTCCCAACATACCAACCATCCGCCACCGTTTTGCGGTCCCGCGGAACCAAGAGAGAGTGTGAGAGCGCTGTGAATAGCAAACGACCAGTAAATCTCGATCTCGGCAAGTTTCATTTCCCGCTGCCAGCCATTACTTCGATCCTGCATCGCATCAGCGGCATCATCATCTTCGTAGGTGTTGCCTTCCTGATGTACGGCCTGGATCTCTCCCTTTCCGGAGAAGATGGCTTTAACCGGGTGAATGAGCTGCTGGACAGCTTCCTGGCGAAGCTGATCATCTGGGGCATCCTGTCTGCTCTGCTGTACCACCTGGTTGCAGGTATCAAACACCTGTTGATGGACGCTGGTATTGGCGAAGAGCTTGAAAGCGGGCGCCTCGCCGCGAAAGCCACGATTGCGGTTTCCGTTGTTCTCATCGTTCTGGCAGGAGTCTGGGTATGGGCATGAACAGTGTAACGAATATTGGTCGTAACGGTATTCAGGACTGGATCATCCAGCGCGTAACAGCCTACGTATTAGCTCTGTACACGCTGTTCCTGCTTGGCTTCTTTGTGACCACCGATGTTGACTACCAGGCGTGGTCTGCATTGTTTGCTCAGGGATGGTTCAAGATCTTCAGTCTGCTTGCGCTGCTGTCCATTGCCGGGCACGCGTGGGTTGGCTTGTGGACAGTTTCTACCGACTACATCAAATCCGCGATGCCGCGTTTTCTGCTTCAGGCAGCCTGTGTGCTCGTAATGTTTGTATATGTCGTGTGGGGCATTCAGATTCTTTGGGGGCTTTAATCGATGGCTAACATCAAGACCATGTCGTTCGACGCGATTGTTATCGGTGGTGGCGGTGCCGGTATGCGAGCCGCCCTCCAGCTGACCGAATCCGGTCTCGATACCGCGTGTATCACGAAAGTATTTCCGACCCGTTCGCACACGGTATCCGCCCAGGGCGGTATTACCTGTGCGATCGCAAGTGCTGATCCCAACGACGATTGGCGCTGGCACATGTACGACACTGTGAAAGGTTCTGACTACATCGGTGACCAGGACGCGATTGAGTATATGTGCTCCGTCGGTCCGCAGGCAGTGTTCGAGCTCGAGCAC
This sequence comes from Marinobacter sp. LM1, assembly GCF_042763285.1. NCBI lineage: Bacteria > Pseudomonadati > Pseudomonadota > Gammaproteobacteria > Pseudomonadales > Marinobacteraceae > Marinobacter > Marinobacter sp. LM1. The sequence continues at coordinate 2,444,861 of NZ_CP114373.1, read as the reverse complement.
ATGGGCCTCCCGTTCTCCCGTACCGAGCAGGGTCGTATCTATCAGCGTCCGTTCGGTGGTCAGTCCAAGGACTACGGTAAGGGCGGTCAGGCTGCCCGTACCTGTGCCGCAGCCGACCGTACCGGTCATGCTCTGCTGCACACGCTATACCAGGCTAACCTCAAAGGCGGCACTTCGTTCCTGAACGAGTGGTACGCCGTGGACCTGGTCAAGAACAGTAAAGACGAAGTGGTCGGTGTTGTCGGTATCGAAATTGAGACCGGTGAAGTCTGCTACATCAAGGCCAAGGCGACCGTTCTGGCAACCGGTGGCGCCGGTCGTATCTATGCGTCAACCACCAATGCCCTGATCAACACCGGTGACGGTATCGGTATGGCCCTGCGTGCCGGCTTCCCGGTTCAGGACATGGAAATGTGGCAGTTCCACCCGACCGGTATCCACGGTGCCGGTGTGCTGGTAACTGAGGGTTGCCGGGGTGAGGGTGGTTACCTGATCAACTCCGAAGGTGAGCGTTTCATGGAGCGTTATGCTCCGAACGCCAAAGACCTCGCTGGTCGCGACGTTGTTGCCCGCTCCATGGTTCTGGAAATTCTGGAAGGCCGCGGCTGTGGTCCCGACAAGGATCACGTACTGCTGAAGCTGGATCACCTGGGCGAAGAAACGCTGAACCTGCGTCTGCCGGGTATCTGTGAGCTGTCCCGTACCTTTGCCCACGTTGATCCGGTCAAAGAGCCGGTGCCAGTGGTTCCGACCTGTCACTACATGATGGGCGGCATTCCGACCAACGTTGGTGGTCAGGCGCTGACTCAGGATGAAAACGGCAATGACAAGCCGATTCCGGGCCTGTTTGCCTGCGGTGAAGCCGCTTGTGTGTCTGTGCACGGTGCTAACCGTCTGGGAGGCAACTCTCTGCTGGATCTGGTGGTCTTTGGTCGTGCGGCTGGCCTGCACATTGAGGAGCAGCTGCGTGGTGGTTTCGAGGTCGACGGCGCAAGCGACGAAGACATCAAGCGTGCCATGGCTCGTCTGGAGCGTCTGGACAGTGCAAGTGAGGGTGAGGATGTGGCTCAGGTTCGTAAAGACCTGCAGAACTGCATGCAGCTCTACTTCGGCGTGTTCCGTGACGGCGAAAGTATGGAGAAGGGTCTGAAGCTGCTGGAAGAAATCGGTGAGCGGGTTCGTAAGACCAAGCTGACTGATACCAGCAAGGCATTCAACACCGCCCGTATCGAAGCACTGGAGCTGGACAACCTGTACGAAGTTGCCTATGCGACCGCCAAGTCTGCGATTGAGCGTAAAGAAAGTCGCGGTGCCCATGCCCGTAACGATTTCACCGAGCGTGACGACGAGAACTGGCTGAAGCACTCCATGTACTTCCCGCTGGACAAGCGCGTTGGCAAGCGTGACGTGAACTTTGCACCGAAAACGGTTCCGACCTTCGAGCCGAAGATCCGGACCTACTAAGGGGGTATCCTGAAAATGTTGGTAAGTCTGTACCGTTATAACCCGGAAACTGACAACGCCCCTTACATGCAGGACGTTGAGATTGAGTTGCCGGAAGGCAAAGATCTGATGGTTCTGGATGTTTTGGCGCTGGCCAAGGAAAAGGACCCGACTGTCGCATTTCGCCGTTCCTGTCGTGAGGGCGTTTGCGGCTCAGATGGTATGAACATGAATGGCAAGAACGGCCTGGCTTGCATCACACCGGTTTCCGATGTGGTCAAGAACAACAAGCTGGTTTTGCGCCCGCTGCCTGGTCTTCCGGTCATTCGTGATCTGGTGGTTGATATGGGCCTGTTCTACAAGCAGTACGAAAAAGTGATGCCGTACCTTGTGAATGACAACCCCGCGCCAGCCATCGAGCGTCTGCAGTCTCCGGAAGATCGTGAGAAGCTGGACGGCCTGTACGAGTGTATTCTCTGTGCCTGCTGCTCTACCGCTTGCCCGTCTTTCTGGTGGAATCCGGACAAGTTCATCGGTCCGTCTGGTCTGTTGCAAGCTTATCGCTTCCTGGCCGACAGCCGTGATACCGCCCAGGCAGAGCGTTTGGCGAACCTGGACGATCCGTTCAGCGTGTTCCGCTGCCGTGGCATCATGAACTGTGTCAGTGTGTGTCCGAAGGGCCTGAACCCCACAAAGGCAATTGGCCATATCCGGAACCTGTTGCTGCAAAGAGCCACCTGACCGGCAAAATTCGCAGCACCAGCTATACTGGTGTTCTGACACCAGTTAGTACCCCTGAAGGCCTCGCTATATGCGGGGCCTTCAACCAAAGGCTTATAGTCAAAAGTCTTACCGGGGTGCAAACTTATGCACGCTGTTTCGGTGCGCTTATCCAGTCACCGGACAGTATTGCTGAGTATAAAAATCACTGGGGACGGAAAACATCCTTGCCGGGTGTGGTGGCCAAAGTCATGCCGTAATAACCCGTATTGACTGAGAATTACCCCTGGCCGACCATACTGGCTCCCCCGCACCAGCCCAAGGTGAGCTATTCAAAATGCACGAAAGCATCATGGAGCAGTTATGGCAGACTTCCCACCTGCAGGGTGGTAATCTTGCCTATGTTGAACAGCTTTTTGAAACCTACCTGACAGACCCCAATGCAGTTCCAGAAGAGTGGCGGAGTTACTTCGACAAACTCCCGAGCGTCGATGGCTATCAGGGCCGCGACATCGTTCACTCCACCATCCGCGAGCAGTTTGAGCACATCTCCCGCAATCAGCGTTTTCTGGCGACCAATGGCGTGCCTGCCAGTGCTACGTCCGACGCTGATAAAAAACAGATCCGTGTTCTGCAGCTGATCAACGCTTTCCGTTTCCGCGGTCACCAGGAAGCAAAGCTTGATCCTCTGGGTGTCTGGCAACGTCCTCAGGTAGAAGATCTGGACCCGCGATTCCACGAATTGGGCGAATCCGATCTTGATCTGGAGTTCCAGACCGGCTCTCTGAACTTTGGTTCCGAGAGCATGAAACTCGGCGATATTGTCCAAGGCCTGCGCCAGACTTACTGCGAGAGCATCGGCGCTGAATACATGCATGTGGTAGACACGCGCATCAAGCGTTGGTTCCAGCAACGTATGGAGCCGGTTCGTTCCCGTCCGGAATACGAGACCGAAACCCGCAAGCATATCCTTGAGCGCCTGACGGCTGCCGAAGGGCTGGAAAAATACCTGGGTTCCCGTTATCCGGGCGTCAAGCGTTTTGGTCTCGAGGGCGGTGAAAGTCTGATCCCCTGCCTGGACGAGCTGATTCAGCGTGCGGGCTCCTATGGCGCCAAAGAGATCGTGCTGGGCATGGCCCACCGCGGTCGACTGAACGTGCTGGTCAACACCCTGGGCAAAAATCCGAAAGAACTGTTTGATGAATTCGAGGGCAAGAAGCTCGCGGATTCCGGCTCCGGCGACGTGAAATACCACCAGGGCTTCTCCTCAAACGTAATGACGCCGGGTGGCGAGGTTCACCTGGCCATGGCCTTCAACCCGTCTCACCTGGAAATCGTATCCCCGGTAGTGGAAGGCTCGGTACGCGCCCGTCAGGACCGTCGTGGCGATACCGATGGCAGTACCGTGGTGCCCATTGTGATGCACGGCGACGCTGCGTTTGCCGGGCAGGGCGTAGTGATGGAAACCTTCCAGATGTCCCAGACCCGGGGCTTTGGTGTTGGTGGTACCATCCACATCGTGATCAACAACCAGGTTGGCTTCACCACCAGCAAGCAGGAAGATGCTCGTTCCACCGAGTATTGCACCGACGTTGCCAAGATGGTTCAGGCGCCGATTCTGCATGTGAACGCAGACGATCCTGAAGCGGTGATGTTTGCCACCCAGATGGCGATGGACTACCGCAACGAATTCAAGCGTGATGTGGTGATTGATCTGGTTTGCTACCGTCGTCGAGGCCATAACGAGGCGGATGAGCCGGCAGCGACCCAGCCGCTGATGTACGACAAGATCCGCAAGCTGAAGACCACCCGTGCGATCTACGCGGATCAGCTGGTTGAAGCCGGTGTGATCACCGAAGATGAAGCCAAGCAGATGGAGACTGATTACCGGGACGCCCTGGACAAGGGTGATCACGTGGTCAAGTCTCTGGTTAAAGAGCCTAACAAAGAGCTTTACGTGGACTGGGCTCCGTATCTGGGCCATGAGTGGACAGCGAAGTGCAAGACCAGCGTTGCGCTGAAAACCGTCCAGAAACTGGGCAAGAAGCTGACTGAAGTGCCGGAAGGGTTCAGCATCCAGCGCCAGGTTTCCAAGATTGTTAATGATCGCGAGAAGATGACGGCCGGCGCGCTGTCCCTGAACTGGGGCTACGGCGAAATGATGGCCTACGCCACTTTGCTGAACGAAGGCCACCCGATCCGCCTGACTGGTCAGGACGTGGGCCGGGGCACCTTCTCGCACCGTCATGCTGTTCTGCATAACCAGAAAGATGGGTCTACTCATATTTCCCTGCAGAATCTGAAAGACGATCAGCCGAAGTTCGACATCTATGACTCACTGCTGTCTGAAGAAGCGGTGATGGCGTTCGAATACGGTTATTCCACCACAACGCCGAACGCGCTGATTGTCTGGGAAGCCCAGTTTGGTGACTTTGCCAACGGTGCACAGGTGGTGATTGATCAGTTCCTGACCAGTGGTGAGCATAAGTGGGGTCGACTGTGTGGCCTGACACTGCTGCTGCCGCACGGTTATGAAGGGCAGGGGCCGGAGCACAGTTCCGCCCGTCTGGAGCGTTTCCTGCAGCTGTGTGCAGAACACAATATTCAGGTCTGTGTGCCGACTACACCGTCTCAGGTATTCCACATGTTGCGTCGGCAGGTGAAGCGTCCGTTGCGCAAGCCGTTGGTTGCCATTACGCCCAAGAGCCTGCTGCGCCATAAGGAAGCCATTTCGGGTCTGGACGACCTGACATCCGGCACATTCCAGACAATTCTGCCGGAGAAAGAGCCGTCCGATCCCAAAAAAGTGACTCGCCTGATCCTCTGCAGTGGCAAGGTCTACTATGATCTTCTGGAGAAGAAGAAGGCGGATGAGCGGGACGATGTCGCGATTGTTCGTATCGAACAATTGTACCCATTCCCGAGCGATGACCTGGACGAACTGCTGAGCCAGTACAGCAAGCTCAAGCATGTGGTCTGGTGTCAGGAAGAGCCGATGAACCAGGGAGCCTGGTATTGCAGTCAGCATCACATGCGGAACGCACTGCAGCGCCTGAATCCCAAGCTATATCTCCAGTATGCCGGTCGTGAGGCTTCTGCTGCTCCTGCCTGTGGACACATGTCTGTTCACATCGAAGAGCAGAAGAAACTGGTTAACGACGCGTTTGAAATCTGACGAGCTACCGAACTAAGGATCCGTAATGTCAACAGAGATTAAAGCCCCCGTTTTCCCTGAGTCGGTTGCCGAAGGCACCGTCGCGACCTGGCACAAGCAGCCGGGTGAGGCCTGTTCCCGTGACGAGCTGATTGTCGATATCGAAACCGACAAGGTTGTGCTCGAAGTGGTTGCGCCGGCGGATGGTGCGATCGAAGAAGTTCTCAAGAACGAAGGCGACACCGTGGAAAGCGGTGAGGTCATCGGCAAGTTCAAGGAAGGCGCAGCAGGTGAATCCAAGCCGGCCGAGAGCAAGTCTGAAGCGAAAGCCGAAGCACCGAAAGCCGAGGAGAAATCCGAAGCTGCTTCCGGCGACGCCATTCTGAGCCCGGCTGCCCGCAAGCTGGCCGAAGAAAACAACGTTGACCCGAGCGCGGTAAAGGGCACCGGTAAAGATGGCCGTGTTACCAAGGAAGACGTTCAGAACTACGTGGACAGCAACAAATCTTCCGGTGGAGCGGCTGCCGCCAAGCCGGCAGCGATGCCTGAGGTGAACGTTGGCCAGGGCGAGCGCGCCGAGAAGCGGGTTCCGATGACCCGCCTGCGTGCCAGCATCGCCAAGCGTCTCGTTGATGCCCAGCAGACAGCAGCCATGCTGACCACCTTTAACGAGGTGAACATGGCGCCGATCATGGAACTGCGTAAGCAGTACCAGGACAGCTTCGTGAAGCGCCACGGCATCAAGCTGGGCTTCATGTCGTTTTTCACCAAAGCGGCTACCGAAGCTCTGAAGCGCTTCCCGGCAGTAAACGCCTCCATTGACGGCAACGACATGGTTTACCACGGCTATCAGGACGTAGGCGTAGCAGTATCCACCGACCGTGGCCTGGTGGTACCGGTTCTGCGTGACACCGACGCCATGGGTCTGGCCGACATCGAGAAGAAGATCGTCGAGTACGGTACCAAGGCGAAGGAAGGCAAGCTGGCCATTGAAGATATGACCGGTGGCACCTTCACCATCACCAACGGTGGTATTTTCGGGTCTCTGATCTCCACGCCGATCCTGAATCCGCCCCAGACTGCCATTCTGGGTATGCACAAGATCCAGGAGCGCCCGATGGCGGTAAATGGCAAGGTTGAGATTCTGCCGATGATGTACCTGGCGCTGTCATACGATCACCGTATGATCGATGGCAAGGAAGCGGTGCAGTTCCTGGTGGCGATCAAGGAAATGCTGGAAGACCCGGCACGTATCCTGCTGGATGTGTAATCTGACACTCAACGAATTCGATAACAGGAAAGATTATGTCCGATAAGTTCGACGTTATTGTCATTGGTGCAGGCCCCGGTGGTTACGTTGCTGCCATTAAAGCCGCTCAGTTGGGTCTTAAGACCGCCTGTGTTGAGTCCTGGACTGGTAAAGACGGCAAGAGCCAGGTGCTCGGTGGTACCTGCCTGAACGTAGGCTGTATCCCGTCCAAGGCCCTGCTGGAAGTGACTCACAAGTTTGAGGAAGCCAGCCACGATTACGACTCTATGGGCATCCTGGCCAAGGACGTGAAAATCGACGTTGCCAAGATGATGGAGCGCAAGGCTGGTATCGTTAAGCAGCTGACCGGTGGCATTGCTGGCCTGTTCAAGGCCAATGGCGTCACCTCGATCCACGGCCACGGCAAGTTGTTGGCCGGTCGTAAGGTGGAAGTCACCGACAAGGATGGCAAAACCAAGACCTACGAAGCCGACAACGTGATCATCGCCACCGGTTCCCGGCCGATCGAGATTCCGCCGGCGCCGTTCGACGGTGAGTACATCGTCGATTCCGAGGGTGCGCTGGAGTTTACCGAAGTGCCCAAGCGTCTTGGTGTGATCGGTGCCGGTGTTATTGGTCTGGAGCTGGGTAGCGTCTGGGCCCGCCTGGGTTCAGAAGTAACCGTGATCGAAGCGCAGGACAGTTTCCTGCCGGCGGTTGACCAGCAGTGTGCCAAGGATGCGTTGAAGCAGTTCCAGAAGCAGGGCCTGAACATCGTGATGGGCGCCCGCATGACTGGCGCGGAAGTCAAGCGCAAGCTGGTTAACGTCAGCTACGAAGACTCCAAGGGTAAGCAAGACGCCAAGTTTGACAAGCTGATCGTGGCTGTTGGCCGTCGTCCGTACACCGATGGTGCACTGGCTGAAGACTCCGGCGTGACCATGGATGAGCGGGGCTTTATTTTCGTAGACGACAACTGCAAGACCGAAGCACCGGGTGTCTGGGCCATCGGTGATGTGGTTCGTGGTCCAATGCTGGCCCACAAAGCGTCTGAAGAGGGCGTGATGGTTGCTGAGCGTATTGCCGGGCATAAGCCTCAGGTCAATTACGACTGCATCCCGAATGTCATCTATACCTTCCCTGAGGTTGCCTGGGTCGGCAAGACCGAAGAGCAGCTGAAAGCTGAAGGCGAAGAATACAACGTCGGAACCTTCCCGTTTGCGGCGAACGGTCGTGCCATGGCTGCCAATGCCGCTTCCGGTATGGTCAAGATCATCGCAGATGCGAAGACCGACCGTATTCTTGGCTTCCACGTGGTGGGTCCGCAGGCGTCTGAAATCGTTGCCCAGGGCGTGATCGCCATGGAATTCGGTTCAAGCGCAGAAGATCTGGCCCTGACCTGTTTCGCGCACCCGACTCTGTCCGAGTCTGTGCACGAAGCGGCCCTGGCCGTTGCTGGCGGTGCGATTCACGTCGCCAACCGTCGCAAGAAGAAGTAACGCATTGTCGGAATACGGGGCGCCAACTGGGGCGCCCCGCTGCCATCATAACGGCGGCTTTTCGCATGTGTGACCGGCAGGCCGAGGCGATCCCTGGCCTGCCAGAACGAATTCGTTCCAGCTGCACCAATGGCGGTGCACTGACGGGTTCATTTCCGTACGTGGTTATCCTCCATCAATAGACGGGACATTAACTATGAATTTGCACGAATATCAGGGCAAGCAGCTGTTCGCTGAGTACGGCCTGCCCGTATCCAAAGGCATTGCCTGCGATACTCCCAAGGAAGCCGTAGCAGCGGCAGACGAAATCGGCGGTGACGGCTGGGTAGTGAAAGCCCAGGTTCACGCCGGTGGTCGCGGCAAGGCCGGCGGTGTAAAGCTGGTCAAGAGCAAAGAAGAGATCCGTGAATTCGCCGAAAAGTGGCTGGGTAAGAACCTGGTTACCTACCAGACCGACGAAAACGGCCAGCCAGTCAGCAAGATTCTGGTTGAATCCCTCACCGACATCGATCAGGAACTTTACCTGGGCGCTGTGGTAGACCGTGGTTCCCGTCGTATCGTTTTCATGGCCTCCACTGAAGGTGGCGTGGAAATCGAGAAGGTTGCCGAAGAAACTCCGGAAAAGATCCTGAAAGCCGAAATTGATCCGCTGGTCGGCGCGCAGCCGTACCAGGGTCGTGAACTGGCATTCAAGCTGGGCCTGGAAGGCAAGCAGATCGGTCAGTTCACCAAGATTTTCCTGGGCCTGGCCAAACTGTTTGAAGAGTGCGACCTGGCTCTGGTTGAGATCAACCCGCTGGTGATCACCCCGGCTGGTGACCTGCACTGCCTCGACGCCAAAGTAGGTGTAGACGGCAACGCACTGTACCGTCAGAAGAAAATCCACGAGATGCACGATCCCTCCCAGGAAGATTCCCGGGAAGCGGAAGCGGCCAAGTGGGAGCTCAACTATGTTGCGCTGGAAGGCAACATCGGCTGCATGGTTAACGGTGCTGGCCTGGCCATGGGCACCATGGACATCATCAAGCTGTCCGGCGGCCAGCCTGCCAACTTCCTGGACGTAGGCGGCGGCGCAACCAAAGAGCGCGTATCCGAAGCGTTCAAGATCATCCTGTCTGACGACGCGGTACAGGCCGTTCTGGTTAACATCTTCGGTGGTATTGTTCGCTGCGACATGATCGCTGAGGGCATCATCGGTGCGGTTAAAGAAGTCGGCGTTAAAGTGCCTGTTGTGGTTCGTCTGGAAGGCAACAACGCGGAGCTGGGTACCAAGGTACTCGCCGAAAGTGGCCTGAACATCATCGCCGCCACCAGCCTGGCGGACGCCGCAGAGCAAGTCGTTAAAGCCGCAGGGGGTAAATAATGAGCATCCTGATCAACAAAGACACCAAGGTTATCTGCCAGGGCTTTACCGGCGCACAGGGTACCTTCCACTCTGAGCAGGCCATCGCTTATGGCACCAAGATGGTAGGTGGTGTCAGCCCCGGTAAGGGCGGCACTGAGCATCTGGGTCTGCCGGTGTTCAACACCGTACGTGAAGCGGTAGAAAAGACCGGCGCTGAAGCGACCGTCATTTACGTTCCGGCTCCGTTCTGTAAAGACGCCATCATCGAAGCGGCCGACGCCGGTATTCAGCTGATCGTTTGTATCACTGAAGGTATTCCGACCATCGACATGCTGTACGCCAAAGAATACGTTGATCGTAAAGGCGTTCGCATGATCGGCCCGAACTGCCCGGGCGTGATCACTCCGGACGAGTGCAAGATCGGCATCATGCCTGGCCATATCCACAAGAAGGGTAAGGTTGGTATCGTGTCCCGTTCCGGCACCCTGACCTACGAAGCGGTCAAGCAGACCACGGACTTCGGCTACGGTCAGTCCACCTGTATCGGTATCGGTGGCGACCCGATTCCTGGCTCCAACTTCATCGACATTCTGAAGCTGCTGCAGGAAGATCCGGAAACCGAAGCCATCGTCATGATTGGTGAGATCGGTGGTACCGCTGAGGAAGAAGCGGCTGCGTTCATCAAAGAGAACGTCACCAAGCCGGTGGTTTCCTACATTGCCGGTGTCACTGCACCTCCGGGCAAGCGTATGGGCCATGCTGGCGCCATCATCTCTGGTGGTAAGGGTACGGCGGACGAGAAGTTTGCTGCCCTGGAAGACGCCGGTGTTAAAACCGTGCGCAGCCTGGCCGAAATCGGCAAGGCCCTGAAGGAAGTGACTGGCTGGTAAAGCAGCCCTGAGCTTCACCAAAACCCCCGGATTCGCGAGAATTCCGGGGGTTTTGCGTTATAGAGCCTCGGTTTTGTGCCGCATTGCTTAACGCCGGCGAGTGTAAAGACTATAATGCCCGGTCAGCCTGATTTCAGCGGCCGGTTTAGGCGCTGATCTCCGGCGCTCTATAAACAGAAAGAAGGAGTTCGTGCTTTGAGTTCTGTCGATTCCCAGCAAAGAGTGTTGTCCGGCATGCGTCCGACCGGCAAGCTGCACCTCGGCCACTACCATGGTGTGCTGAAAAACTGGGTCAAGCTCCAGCACGAGTATGAGTGCTTCTTCTTTGTGGCGGACTGGCACGCCCTGACCACGCAATACGATGATCCCTCAGGCATTGAGCAAAGCGTATGGGATATGGTCATCGACTGGCTGGCGGCCGGAGTTAATCCGGGCTCGTCCACCATGTTTATCCAGTCCCAGGTACCGGAACACGCCGAGCTGCACCTGTTGTTGTCTATGATCACGCCCCTGGGCTGGCTGGAACGCATTCCTACCTACAAGGATCAGCAGGAAAAGCTGCGGGAAAAGGATCTGGCCACCTACGGCTTCCTCGGTTACCCGCTGCTCCAGACTGCGGATATCCTGATGTATCGTGCAGGCAAGGTGCCGGTTGGTGCTGATCAGGTATCCCACGTTGAGATTACCCGTGAAATCGCCCGTCGGTTTAACCACATCTATGGTCGCGAGCCCGGTTTCGAAGAGCAGGCCGAGGCCGCTATCGTCAAGATGGGCAAAAAGAACGCGAAACTCTATCGCAACCTGAAAAAACGGTATCAGGAAGAAGGCGATTTTGAGGCGCTTGAGACCGCACGGGCCCTGCTGAAAGAACAGCAGAACATTTCGCTGGGTGACCGCGAGCGGCTATACGGTTTCATTGAAGGCGGCGGCAAGGTGATACTGCCGGAGCCGCAGCCGTTGCTGACGCCGGAATCCAAGATGCCGGGGCTGGACGGACAGAAGATGTCCAAGTCTTACAACAATTACATTGGCTTGCGTGAAGATCCGGACAGTGTTGCTCAAAAGATCCGGACCATGCAAACCGACCCGCAGCGGGTGCGACGGACAGACCCGGGCGAGCCGGAGAAGTGCCCGGTCTGGGGTATGCACAAAGTCTACTCGGACGAGCAGACCTGCCAGTGGGTACAGGAAGGCTGCCGCAGCGCCGGTATTGGCTGCCTGGACTGCAAAAAGCCGCTGATCGATGCCATCATCGAGGAACAGAAGCCGTTGCATGAGCGTGCCCGGGAATACGAGAGCAATCCGGATCTGGTGCATTCCATTCTGCAGGAAGGGCGAGAGCATGCGCGCGATGCCGCCCGTGATACCCTGGAAGAAGTCCGTGCAGCGATGGGGCTCAGCTACCGCTGATTCCTGACCGCCAATAACGTCAAAGGCTGGCAAAGGCATGACCGAAGACACCAGGGAGCCGGAAGAAGCGCAGGCAACGACACCGGAACAGGTGCCGCTGGCGCTCGTATCCGGCAAACCCCTGGTGGATATCCCCAAGGATCTATATATCCCGCCGGATGCCCTCGCGGTTTTTCTGGAGGCCTTTGAGGGGCCGCTGGATTTGCTGCTCTACCTCATTCGCCGCCAGAACATGAATATCCTCGATATTGATGTCAGTGAAATCACACGCCAGTACATGGATTACATTGGTGCGGTGGAAGCGATGCGGTTCGAGCTGGCAGCCGAGTACCTGGTGATGGCTGCGACCCTGGCGGAGATTAAATCCCGTATGTTGCTACCCCGCCAGGAGAGTGACGATGAAGACGATATTGACCCCCGGGCAGAGCTGATTCGCCGGCTGCAGCAGTACGAACGCTTCAAGAAGGCTGCGGAGGATATCGATGAGATCCCGCGCATGGAACGGGATACCTATCCGGCTTCCGCTGCTTTACCCAAGCTTCCGTCATCGCAACCCCATCCGGACGTTGATATGAAGGAGCTGTTACTGGCGTTGCAGGGTGTTTTGCAGAGGGCGGATCTGTTTACCAGCCACCATGTCGAGAAAGAGCGGTTATCGACAAGGGAGCGGATGTCCCACATTCTGTCTGTGCTGCAGGGCGACCGGTTCGTAACATTCGAGAGCCTGTTTACCCTTGAAGAGGGCCGGCTTGGCGTGGTGGTCACCTTTCTTGCCACACTGGAACTGGTGAAAGAACAGCTGATTGAAATCGTTCAGGCGGAAGTGCTCGGCCCCATTCATGTCAGGGCGCGGGCGGCAAGCTGAAGGATCGAGTGACACTATGAACGAAGAACATCTGGCCCGTATTCAGGCTATTGCGGAGGCGGCACTGTTGGCGGCCGGCAAGCCGTTGTCTCTGGAGCAGCTGCGCGAGCTGTTTGGCGAAGATGAGCGCCCGGCCCGGCAGGTGATGGAGCATGCGCTGATGATGCTGGAGCAATCCTGCGAAGGCCGCGGCTTCGAGCTTAGTAAGGTTGCCAGCGGGTACCGATTGCAGGTCAGGGAAGAGTTTGCGCCATGGGTTGGTCGGCTGTATGAGGAAAAGCCCCAGCGTTATTCCCGGGCGCTTCTCGAAACTCTGGCCCTGATTGCCTATCGTCAGCCCATCACCCGTGGCGAGATCGAGGATATTCGTGGTGTTACGGTAAGCAGCAATATCATTCGAACACTGCTTGAGCGAGAGTGGGTGCGCGTGGTCGGTCATCGGGATGTCCCTGGGCGGCCTGCCATGTATGCCACCACACGCCAGTTCCTCGATTATTTCAACCTGACCGGGCTGGATGAACTGCCTCCGCTTTCTGAGGTGCGTGACCTTGAGGAAATCGGTCGGGAAATAGAGCAGAACATGCAGGGAGAGATCAAATTCGACTCTCCTGATGGTTCCGGTGCCAGTCCGGACTCTGACTCGGAGTCCCAGGCGCCTGAATCGGATCAGACACTTCACTGAAACCCAGGTTTCAGCCCCGTATATCAAGGATATCTACCCTTATGGCGGCAAAAGGCCCCGAAAACAAAACAGCCCGTAGCGATCAGTCTCTAAGTGCAGGCCCCGAGCGGGTGCAGAAGCTGCTTGCCCGCGCCGGCGTTGGCTCCCGGCGGGAAGTGGAAGGCTGGATAGAGGCCGGTCGACTGCTGGTCAATGGCGTTCCGGTTCAGCCTGGCCAGAAGGCTTCCACTTCTGATCGTTTTGAGCTTGATGGCAAGCTGCTGGACGTGAGTTCAGCTGCCGAAGTTGTGCGTCGGGTGCTGATTTACAACAAGCCGGAAGGTGAGGTGACCAGCCGGAAAGACCCGGAAGGGCGGCCCACGGTGTTTGACCGCCTGCCGCGGCTCAAGGACCAGCGCTGGATCTCCATTGGGCGTCTGGATATCAACACTACCGGTCTGGTGTTGTTTACCACTGACGGTGAGTTGGCGAATCGCTTGATGCATCCCTCCAGTCAGATTGACCGGGAATACGCGGTTCGGGTATTCGGTGAAGTGGATGACGCCATGATTGAGCGCCTGAAGGAAGGTGTGCTGCTTGAAGACGGCATGGCCAAGTTTACCGATATCAGCCCGGCGGGTGGCAAAGGTATGAACCAGTGGTTCCACGTAACCTTGCTGGAAGGTCGCAACCGGGAGGTGCGTCGCCTTTGGGAATCTCAGGGCGTTCGGGTGAGCCGTCTCAAGCGGGTACGGTATGGACCGATCTTCCTGCCCAGCCGGTTGACCATGGGCCGTTGGGAAGAGCTGGATCAAAAGGGTGTTGATGCGCTGAGCCGTGCCGTCGGGCTCGGCAGCGTTGCTGTACCCCAGAAAACTCCGGGAGAGCAGGCTGCCCATGATCGCAAACGTCGCAAGAGTCCTGGCAAATCGCTGCAACGGACGCGTAAAGGTGGAAGCTGGCAAGTCGCCGATGGTGCGCCGCCAAAAGCCCGGTCAGATTCCCGCGGGAAGCCATCTGCAGGCAAGGGCGGAAAGCGAGCACGCTGAGACCTCTCTTCAGGAAATACTTGCGAATACCCGCGTGCAGTTTCTGCCGGCCGCCTTGGCCCGGTAGAGTGCTTCGTCGGCCCGGGCAAGCCATTGCTCGGGCTGTTCATCCGTCAGATGCATCGCCACACCGCAACTGGCGGTAACCGTCAGAGGTGTTTCACCGCCGTCCACTCGAATGCTTTCAATGGCAGCCCGAATTCGATCTGCTACGTCACGGGCTTCCTGCTCGTTGGTATGAGGCAGGAGAATGGCAAACTCCTCGCCACCAAAGCGATAGACCGTGTCGGAATTACGCAGGGCCTGCTCAAGCTTTTCTGCGGTGCGAGCGAGAATGTGGTCGCCAACCACGTGGCCGTGGTTGTCGTTAATCAGTTTGAAGTGATCCAGATCGCACAGGATCAGGCTCCAGGGGGCGCCGTGTCTGTCCGCCATGGCGCTGGCGCGCTGGAGCGCCTCATCCAGTGCCCGTTTGTTGCCAATGCCTGTCAGGGAATCCGTCAGTGCGGTCTGTTCGATGGCAATGAACTGGCAGGCATTGCGAATATGGCAGATCGCACCGGAGAGCATCATCTCGATACCCGTCAGTTCCTCTTCGCTGAATCGCTGGCGACGGTGTAACGTCAGAGTGCCATACTGGTGACCTTCCAGAGAGAGACGGTACTCGCAGCGATGGGGCCCACCCATGCCAGTGGAAAAAACGAAGTCCTGACGGGCGATGCGGTGCCTGTAATTGAGGGAGTCGAAAGGCACCATGTCTGTCATCTCCTCCGCCAGAATCGACAGTTGCGCCTCGAGGGAGAGAGTGGTGCTCAGGCGTCTGGCCAGCCGGGCCATGACATCGGAGGTGTTGTTCCAGTCCTGGAACGACTGCTTCAAAGCGGCAAGCCGCGCGGGGCGGGAAGTGTTTGGCCGGATCGATGTCAGGTTTTTCACAGTAGGACGCTCTGCTGGTGACAAAGTGATTTGCTGTACCAATAAGCAGAAAAAATGCCATAAGATAAAAAGCCAATAAAAACAACAGAAAAGCGCCTCCTGTTAAAGTCGATTCCATAAACTGGCAGATAATATTTGCCTGGTTGTCAAAATTCCGGCAGCGGGTTGCCGGTTCTGAAGACGTGCAATCGAAATGTCGGACAAAGGGGTGGGGCTGCCAAAAGCCTGTGATAAACTCCTGCGCTTGAATGTACCAAGCGAGCTGTCGATTTATGAGATTTCAGGCACCGGAAAGCCTATCCGAACAAATTGCCCAGCATCTGGGGCAGCGCATTGTTGTTCGCGATCTCAAGCCGGGAGAGCGAATTCAGGAGCTCAAGGTCGCCGGTGATCTGAATGTCAGCCGCGGCTCCGTGCGTGAGGCTCTGCTGATTCTGGAGCGGCGTCATCTGGTTGAGATCTATCCCCGGCGCGGGGCGGTGGTGTCGGAACTGACGATAGGCTCGGTGAATGCCCTTTACGATATTTACATCGATCTGTTGTGCATGTTGGCTCGCAAGGTGCTGGAGCGTTGGCCAGGTGAACAGCTCGGCGGCATGATGGGGCAGGTTAATGAAATGCAGGCGGTTATTGATGCCCTGAACTCGAATGCGCCCGATGCCGCAGAGCGGGTCATTGAAGCGGGGTTCGGGGTCATGCAGTATGCCTACCGTCTGGTTGACAATCCCTTTCTTGAGGAAACCCTCGAAAACTTCCGTCCCGCCATCAGCCGGACCTACTATGTGGCGCTGGAACATTTCCGGAGTGAGATCGCAGAAACCGGTACCTTCTTCCGTCGTCTGGCCGATGCTGCCGTTGAGGGTGATTCCGAGCGTCTGCAGCGGGTTATTCAGGACTTTGGCGAGCATCAGCGCCACCAGGTTCTGAGCATTCTCACGGAGGAGACCGCCTGATATGCGGCTGAAGTCCATCAAGCTCGCGGGATTCAAATCCTTTGTTGATCCCACTACGGTGCCTTTCCCCTCCAACATGACCGCGGTGGTGGGCCCTAACGGCTGTGGCAAGTCCAATATTATCGATGCCGTTCGCTGGGTAATGGGTGAAAGTTCCGCGAAGTACCTGCGTGGCGAATCGATGACCGACGTTATCTTCAACGGTTCCAGTGCCCGCAAGCCGGTGGGACAGGCGTCGATTGAACTTGTTTTTGACAACAGTGACGGATCGGCGCCCGGCGAGTTTGTGAAGTTCAACGAGATTTCGGTAAAACGCCGGGTTTCCCGGGAAGGGCAATCCGAGTATTTCCTGAATGGCTCCAAATGCCGTCGTCGTGACATTACCGATCTGTTCCTTGGCACTGGTCTCGGGCCGCGCAGTTACGCCATTATCGAGCAGGGCATGATTTCCCGGCTGATTGAGGCGAAACCTGAGGAATTGCGGGTGTACATCGAGGAAGCTGCGGGCATTTCCAAGTACAAGGAACGGAGGCGGGAAACGGAGAACCGTATTCGCCGTACTCAAGAGAACCTGGAGCGGCTGACAGACCTTCGCGAAGAGCTTGGACGTCAACTGCAGCACCTGGAGCGTCAGGCGGCCGCCGCGGAAAAATACAAAGCCTACAAACAGGAAGAGCGCGAAAAGAAAGCCGAGCTAACCGTGTTGCGCTGGAAAGCCCTGGATGACGATCTTCAGACCTGGCGCGGAAAAATCCGCGATACCGAGCTGGAACTTGAGAAGTTCCTGACCGAAAGGGTGAACCTGGAAACTTCGCTGGAATCGCTCCGGGAAGACCACCATGAACGGACCGAGCACTTTAACCGGGCTCAGGCCCGGTACTATGAGGCCGGGGCCGACATTGCCCGTATTGAGCAAAGTCTGGAGCACCAGCGCGAGCGCAGCCGACAGACTGCCGCAGAGCTGGATCAGGCCCTGGCCAACGAGCGCGAATTAGGCCGCGAACTGGAACAGGATGAAGAAAAGCTGGCCACGCTCCGGGAAGAGCTCGACATGATCGAGCCTGAGCAGGAGGCATTGGCGATACGTTCAGAGGAATCGGCCGAGAAGCTCCAGCAGGCAGAAGAGGCCATGAGTGACTGGCAGCACCGCTGGGATGAGTTCAGTACCCGTTCATCGGATGCCCGCCGGCAGGCCGAACTGGCGCAATCCCGAATTCGCTCTCTTGAAGACGCCATCGAACAGCTGAAAACCCGACAACAGAAATTGCGCGATGAGCAGGCGCTGCTGGACGGACAATTGGATCGCTCGGAGCTCGAGCAGCTTCTGGAAGAACAGGAAACCCTGGAACTGAAAAGGGAAGAAACCGCGGAGCGTATTCAGCAACTGCAGGATCAGGTGTATTCGAGCCGACAGGCTTTGCGCGACGCCGAACAGAGTTCATCTGAATATCGCCAGACGGTACAAAGCCTCAAAGCCACGATGGAGTCCCAGCAGGCACTGCTGGACGAACAAATGGGTGCAGGCGACGATGCCCTGCAATCGTGGCTGGCCGATCATGGGCTGACCGACGCGCCGCGACTTGCTGCGAAATTGTCGATTGAGGACGGCTGGGAGTTTGCCGTCGAGCAGGTCATTGGCCGCTTCACTCAGGGCCTGACATTGCCGGAATTCGATCAACTGGCTACGGCGCTGGAATCGGCCCCCAAAGGTTTTGCGGTGGTCAGTGACCGTGCCGTTGCCTCCGAAACCCGTGGCCTGGCGGCCAAGGTGAGTGGTGTCGGGGCGATCAGCCAGCTGCTTTCTTCGGTTCAGGCTGCGGATACCCTTTCTGAAGCCATGGCCAACCGATCTGGTCTGGCGCCTGGCGAGAGCATCATCACCCGGGACGGTGTCTGGCTCTCTCGTGACTGGTTGCTGATGCCTGACTCCGATGCTGCTCAGGTTGGTGTGATTGAGCGTCAGAAAAAGGTAACGGAATTGCAGGCAAAGCTGGCAGAAGCAGAAGCCAGGCTGGAGCAGGCAACCGAGCAACTCGAGCATCTCCAGGAGAAGGCGGAGCGTGCCGAAACCGAACGGGACGAGGCTCAAGCCCGCCACAGCGACGTTGAGCGGGAGCTTGGGGCTCTGGCCTCACGTGCCAGTGGTCTGAAAGCCAGGGCAGAGCAGATTGAAGCCCGGCTGTCCCGGATCAGGGAAGACATTGCGGATGTGGGCCTGGCGTTGGAAGAGCAGAACGCCAACCTTCAGGAAGCCCGCGAGGAGTGGGATATTGCACTCGCATCCAGCGAGGACAGTGAGGAAGAGAAAGAGCAGTTGCTGGAGCAACGGGATTCTCTGAGGGAAACACTGGACCGCCTGCGCCAGGAAGCCCGGCATGACCGTGATCACGCTCATCAACTGCAACTACAGTTGCAGACACTCCAGAGCCAGCGCGACGGACTGCAGCAAACCATCGACCGGATGCAGATGCAGAAAGAGCGTCTGGAAGAGCGGCTGGATGTACTCAGGGAATCCCGCGAAAGTGCCGAGGAGCCTATTGAGGATCTCCAGTTGCAACTTGAAGGGTTGCTGGAACGACGACTGGCCGAAGAAGAAAAGCTCAGTGCCGCCCGGGATGCCCTGGAAGAGATTGATCGACAGGTTCGTGATCGCGAACAGGGGCGGAGCCGAACCGAGCATCAGGTTCAGGAAATCCGGGCGCGGCTGGAAAAACTGAAGATGGAATCCCAGGCCCTGGAAATTCGCTCCGGCAACCATATTGAGCAGCTCAAGGAACTCAACGTTAAGCTCCAGGAAGTGCTCGAACATCTGCCAGAGGATGCTGAAGAAAAGGTCTGGGCCGAAGAGCTGGAGAAAATCGGTAACCGTATCCAGCGTCTGGGAGCAATTAACCTCGCGGCCATTGAAGAGTATCAGGTACAAAGCGAGCGAAAGACCTACCTGGACGAGCAGCACAACGACCTGATGGAAGCGCTGGAAACCCTGGACAATGCTATCCGGAAAATTGACCGGGAAACCCGGCAGCGCTTCAAAGAGACGTTTGATCAGGTGAATGGCGGCCTGCAGGCCCTTTTCCCGAAAGTATTCGGTGGTGGCAATGCCTATCTTGAGTTGACCGGGGAAGACCTGCTGGAGACTGGCGTGGCCATCATGGCGAGGCCGCCGGGCAAGAAGAACAGCACCATCCACCTGTTGTCGGGGGGGGAGAAGGCGCTGACAGCCATCGCGCTTGTGTTCTCGATTTTCCAGCTCAATCCCGCTCCGTTCTGTATGCTGGACGAAGTGGACGCGCCGCTGGACGACGCCAACGTGGGTCGCTACGCGAATATGGTTAAGGAGATGTCGAAACAGGTTCAGTTCATCTACATTACCCATAACAAGATCGCTATGGAGATGGCGGATCAGTTAATGGGGGTCACCATGCACGAACCCGGCTGCTCGCGCCTGGTATCTGTTGATGTGGATGAGGCCGCCGCGCTGGCTGAGGCCTGATAGGCGCAGTGGTTGGTGAAATGCTCGCCAACCATGACAATAACGCCATCTGGGCCCGGTGTGCGTTGTATTCATTACGGGCTTTTCTTAGAGTAGCAACGTTCCAAACTGCAAACAGGACAGCAGCATTATGTCACTTAGGGAATGGTTAATTGCCATAGGTACCCTGGTTATTATTGGAATTGTGATTGACGGTGTGCGCCGTATGCGGCGTGCCCGGAAGGAATCCATGGCCATTTCGTCGGGTATGGGGGCTGACGAGCTCAAGGATTCCCCGCTGGATGATGACTTCAACCCGGAATTGCCAAACGGTGGTGCTCGCACGGTTTCCCGCTCGACACTGGAAGACCGGGGCTATCTGAAGCGCGATATGTCCGCCCCCGTAAGTGCCGATGAAGAAGACGATGTTACCCCGGAATCCGGCTGGAGCGCCCGAGATGGGGATGAAAATGATGGCATCCTGAGTCCGCCCAGGGTTGTGAAACCGGAAATAGAAGAACCCGAGTCCCCTGAGCCCGAGGTGACCAGCACTCCGGAACCAGAAGCGGATAAACCGAAAACCAGGCCCGCCCGGCCTGAAAAGGCCAAAGCCGAACCCAGAGCGGAAGAGCCGCCGGTGGTTACCACCGAAGTTGAGGAAGATACCGCCCGGCGAACGCCTGGGAAACCGCGCAAGAATCAGCCCCTGGCTGGAGCCAATCGCCCGGAGGCCAGGGAAGTGCTGGTGATCAATGTATTGGCTCGCAGCGGTGAGCAGTTCCAGGGCAGCAAGCTCAAGAGCCTTTTTGAGGCCTGCGGCCTGGAGCATGGCGATATGGACATTTACCACCGCCATGAATCCGAGGACACCACCACGCCTGTGCAATTCAGCGTGGCCAACGCCGTGGAGCCGGGCACCTTTCGCCCTCAGGACATGGCCGGGCTCAGCACCCCCGGTATCAGTTTCTTCATGAGCCTGCCAGGGCCCACCAATGCGTTGCAGGCCTTCGAATTTATGCTTGAAACTGCCCAGTGCGTAGTCCGAAACCTTGGTGGCGAACTGAAAGATGAGCGCCGAAGCGTAATGACGCCGCAAACCATTGAGCACTGTCGTCAGCGCATTCGTGAGTTTGAACGCAAACAACGCTCCCAGCGAGCCTAGCAGCCCGTCCGGACCCCAGAACCGATGACCAACGTTCCCGAAACTATCCGGAAGCGCGTGGACTCTCTGCGCGCTACCCTCGAAGACCACAATTATTACTATTACGTTCAGGACGACCCCAGGATCCCCGACGCCGAGTACGATCGGTTGTTTCGGGAGTTGCAGAAGCTGGAAGCCGAACACCCGGAACTCGCGACAGAGGATTCGCCGACCCGCCGGGTAGGCAGCAGCGCTGAGACCAGTTTCGAGGAAGTTACCCATCGCCTGCCGATGCTGTCGCTGGATAATGCCTTCAGTGAGGACGAACTCCGGGATTTTGACCGTCGGGTTCGTGACCGGTTGGGAGAGGACGGGGCCATTGAGTATGTCTGTGAGCCCAAGCTGGACGGTCTCGCCGTCAGCCTGCACTACGAAAACGGTACATTAACCCGTGCCGCGACCCGGGGTGACGGCTATACCGGCGAAGATATCACCGCCAATATTCGCACCATTCCGTCGGTACCTCTCAAGCTGCGTGGCTCGGGATATCCGGATCTTGTTGAGGTCCGCGGCGAGGTGTACATGCCCCGTGCCGGTTTCGAGAAGCTGAATGAGCGCCTGGCAGAGCAGGGCGAGAAGACCTTTGTAAATCCTCGCAACGCTGCTGCCGGAAGCCTGCGCCAGAAGAAATCGACGGTAACCGCCAGGCGCCCGTTGGAACTGTGTGCCTACAGTATGGCGGTAACTGATGAAAGTGTACTGCCTGAAACTCATTGGGACAGTTTGCAGCTTGTCAGGGACTGGGGGTTCCGGATCAATCCGGAAATGCGCAAGGCCGAGGGTGTGGAAGCCTGTCTGGATGCCTACAACGAATTGATGGCCAAGCGCGACAGCTTGCCCTATGAAATCGATGGCATTGTGTTCAAGGTAAACCGTCTCGATCTTCAGCAGGAGCTGGGTTTTGTTTCCCGCGCCCCGCGCTGGGCGATCGCCCACAAGTTTCCGGCCCAGGAAGAGCTGACGATCATTGAAGATGTGGAATTCCAGGTGGGTCGAACCGGAGCAGTGACACCGGTAGCCCGCCTGAAGCCGGTGTTTGTCGGCGGTGTGACTGTGTCAAATGCAACCCTGCACAATATGGATGAGATCCGACGCCTGGACGTTCATATCGGCGATACGGTGTTCATTCGCCGGGCCGGGGATGTTATCCCGCAGGTAGTGAAGGTGGTGCCGGAAAAGCGCCCGGCCATGGCGCCGATGGTTGAAATGCCCGAGCACTGCCCGGTCTGCGGCTCGGATATTGTCCAGATTGAAGGAGAGGCCGTTGCGCGGTGTTCGGGCGGCCTGTATTGCCCGGCTCAGCGCAAGGAAGCGATCCGGCATTATGCCTCCCGGAAGGCCATGGATATTGAGGGCCTTGGGGACCGGCTGATCGAGATGTTGGTGGACGAAGGTATGGTCAGCACCGTGGCGGATCTTTACCGGCTGACGAAATTCCAGATCGCCAGCCTGGAGCGTATGGGCGACAAATCTGCGGCAAATCTTATTGCCGCCATCGATCGCTCCCGTGAACCGGTGCTTTGGCGGTTCCTTTATGCACTTGGTATTCGTGAAGTGGGTGAGGCCACCGCCAAGGGCCTGGCAGCCCATTTCGGCACGCTGGAAGCGATTTCTGAAGCGGATGAAGAGTCTCTCCAGACGGTGCCTGATGTCGGGCCTATTGTGGCCGGTCATATCCGGAGCTTCTTTGATCAGCCCCACAATCAGGAAACACTGGCGGCTCTGAAAGAGGCAGGTGTCACCTGGCAGGAAGAGCAGGTGCTGTCAGTCGATGAACAGCCTCTCAGTGGTCAGACCTGGGTATTGACCGGCACTCTCTCAGGCATGACACGGGATCAAGCCAAGGAAAAGCTTGAGCAGCTCGGTGCCAAGGTTGCTGGTAGTGTCTCCAAAAAAACCGCCTGCGTTGTCGCAGGCGAGGCCGCCGGCTCCAAGCTGGCCAAGGCTGAGCAGTTGGGGGTGCCGGTGTTGGACGAGGAGGGGCTGGCCAATCTGCTGCGGGAGCATGGTATCGAGGTCTGAGGGCTGCTGGCCAAAGAATCTGAGAACTCGCGCAGATCGCTCCGGATTCAAATTGGCTACCATGGCGTTGATCTGTAACGGTGTGTAAACCGGATGCCAGGCATCCGGGCACGGCCATAACAATAACGTCATGAAACGGATTTTTGCATGCGCGCCGATTTGTTCTCCCGCTCAACCGCCTCGGGCCGCCTCCTTGGTGTTGCCCTGATTGCCCTGGCAGCAACCGGCTGCAAGACCGAAAAAGATCCTGACCAGCCCACGTTGTTGGGGGCGCCACCGACCACCGCCTATCTGGGGGTGGAGTATTACTACAACTGGGGCGCCTATGGCGGCGAAAGCATTCTCGATTACTCCCTGACCAATGCGCCATCCTGGCTTGCGCTGGAAGACACCAGCAATAAGGCCCGTCAGGGTATTATCATGCGCGGTGTGCCTGGGTTATCCGGGGGCAACCGGGGTGAGGCTGATCTTGGCCAGACCGAGAATATCGAGATAGTCACCACGGACGGCCGCATGGCGGGTTTTCAGCCGTTTGATATTGAAGTCAAGCGAAACGTAATTACCCTCGACGGAGCCAACCTGAAAGAAGGTGAAAGTCAGGCGTCTGAAGATGAGTCGGAAGAGCGGTGTGCGGTGCCTGAGCTGGATGCCGGTTCCTATTCTTACGAGCTCCAGAAGTTCACGGATGAGGGCGCGCCGGATGGAACTGAGTCAGTCACCTACCCAACCAAGCGCGCGTATGTAAAAGTAAATCTGGATCAACCCTCGGTTACCGAAGTCAAAATCGCCTTTGAGCTGCGTTCTGATTTCGACCCAACTGCTTGTGACAATGACGAAACTGATCCCGCCCATCAGGACTGCAAATATAGCCGCGCCAACACCGGTGCGATTATTATTGGCGAAGACCTTGTTGCGCTCAGCGACGAACTGAATCACCCCGTTGATAAAGAGGGTAACCCCCTCGAGTACGTCGAGTATGACACGACTGGCGATACGGTAACCGGCGGTGTTGTGACACTGAAGCCCGGTCTTACCGAGTGCTATATCCCCTTTGAAGTGGTTGACGACCTGCTTCCCGAGCCAACAGAAGTGGCGACCATGGTTCTGACCGAAGTACGCCAGGGCATTGCCTCCCTGGGCAATGGTAGCGTTGAGGTCAAGGCCAACCTTTCAATTGAGGATAACGAGCCGCTACTCAGTATAGAAACCGTCAATGGCGGTAGTCGCGATACCATCAATACCGAGACGACTCGTGAGTATCGCGCCATTCTCACGGGTGACCGTAAAACCCTGTTCAGAGCCAAGCTGACAAGAATTGGTGCGCTGACCGGTGTTGTCGAGGACGAGACTTTCGAGATTGTTGAGAAGAACGCTCAGGGTACCTATGACCCAATTGAGGAGCTGGTATTCCCACTGGAGCAGGATGAAATCACCTTTGGTGTGCGTGCGCTTGTTTACAACAATCTTCAGGATGAATTGGACGACAACGCAGCGCCTATTGGCGTCGATGTAAATTACCAGGCTGGCCGGGCCGGATATGCGAGGGGCGAGTCTGAAACACTGCTGAGGTTGAACCTTAACCGTCTGATTGAACCGCTGGTCTGGAGTGATGGCTTTATGGCAACGGATGTGTCGCTGGGCCATGAGGGCCGGGTGTTTGTTGCTGGTTACCTTCCAGGGAACAATCAGGTCCAGGTCCGCATTTATGACCAGGCGGGTACGGAGCTGCAGATTGTTGAGGTGACAGACCCGGCGATAGCGCTGCAACCTTCAGACGTATTCCTGGACGTTGGTGTACGAACGGTCACTGAAAACAATAACCGTGTGAATCGTTATGAAATTGCCGTTGCTTTTAGCTCTGACCAGGCAGAACCGGGTGCTCCCGTTGGCGGGTCTGATGCGGTAACGGCCCTGTTCCATTATGACGGTGCTTCGGGGAACTATCTTCCGAGCTGGACCGGAAACAATATCTTCAGAATTGGCACGCCGGCGGACGATTCGGTGCGATGGGTGGGCATTAACGGCACCACTGGTTATGTTTTGGTGGGCGGCGAAACCCTCGGTGCCTGGAATACCGATGCCTACCAGGGCGGCACCGACAGTTTCCTGGCCCGCATTGATACGGCGGAGAACGCAGGGGCTCTGGAGCCGACCCTGGCCTGGACGCGGCAGGTTGGCTCATCAGGTGATGAGACGGTAGTCGGTGGTAGCTCACAAGGCTCCCTGGCTCTGTTGTTCGGGGCGTCGCCAATGACGCTGGATGGCCTGGGAAATGTTGGCCCGTATTTCTTCAATGGCAACACAGGAGAATCACCGACCGTGTATCAGGTAGGTGAAGACAGCTCTGAATCACTGGGGGACGGTCTTTATGGCGGTGCCGGGGTTGTGCTGGTCGGCGATGCACCCTATAGCTACCGATTCCGTGAAGCTCAGCCAGAGGACGCCGGTACCGTTAACGCAGGGGATGAGATTATTCGCACACCGTTGGATAACCGCGCTGGTTTTGTTCTTGGATTCAATACTTCAGGCGAACCTCTGAGCGCGTACACCGTTGATGATGCGGATGATCTTTCCAATGAATTCCTGACCAGTGGAGTCCGGTTTGACGGTGATATTGTGGTGTCGGGCAATACCAACGGGAGCTTTGTTGAAGGCCAGGCGGCGCCGGTGACGGGCACAGAGAGTATCCTGGCGAGAGTGGATACCTCCGAATCTGACGCAGCCTTCCGCAACTGGCGTAGGCAACTGGCATTCGAAGGTCTGGACATTCTCGATCTGGAGAATTACCGCGACGATGAAGTGGTGGCGCTGGTGAACCGAAATGGCGAAAGGATGCTGCTTGTTTTCAGCCCGGAAGGTGAGTTACTGACACCGATAACGCCGTAATCCTCCGGGTTGCAGGTCCGGGGTGGGGTCAGACCGCCCCTTCCTGTCGGCCCGCATTGGCATAGAGCTTCAGGTAGTCGGTGCTGGTGACCACGCCGGCGGGTTGTCCGGCAGCATTGATGACCAGGGCCGCATTCAGCCGGTGAGCGAGCATCAGGCGTGCCAGTTGATGGGCATCGGTTTCGGGAGATGCAGTCAGAAAAGCCGGTAGTTCGATGTGAATCAGGCTTTGGTTCAAAGCTTCCGAACTGTTCTCGTGAATCCACGAAAGAAGCCAGCGCAGGTCGATCAGGCCTGCGACATTGTTATCCGAGAGCACGACCAGATGGTGAACGCCGTGTTCTTCCATGGTCTCCAGCGCCTCTGCGACGGTGGCAGAAGCAGGAACCGAAAACTGTGCTGGCGAGCTGATGTCGGCGACTGGCAGGTAAACCCTTTCCTCCCGACGTTCGCCCGCAGCAGCGGCACCATACTCCTGAAGTGCGCGGAAGCTGCTACCACCACCGCCGCTGTGCATCGCCTGCTGGAACTCGGCGTCGGTAGCCTCGCTGTGTTCGGCAGAAATGGACGCAGACTCCGACAGCTCGGTGACATCGCCCACCCGGCGACTTCGGAACGCTTCGGGTAACCGGGTTCCGATCGGACGTCCGGGTTCACTGACGAAAATGGACATGGTTCCACCTCTCCGGGGATTTCCCCCTCTACTGCCACCTTATGAAGGTTTATCGGCCGCCGGACCGTTCGCTATAGCTCGAGTTTATTACTATACGGTTAGTTGGTTCCGGTAAAGGCGTCCCGTTTCCACACGACGGGCGAGCCGGGTATTCAGGCAGGCCGGTTGCTGGCAGATCCGGTCGGCCAGATATTCCGCCAGCAGGGGAGCCCATACCAGGCCTTTGCTGCCAAAACCGGTGAGCAGATACACGCCGGGCCCGGCTGTCTCATCGTTACCGGGGCACGGACCAGCCACCGGCTGATAGTCGTGTGTGGTACAGCGAAATCCCACGCGCCCCTGAAGATGTTCTGCCTGTATGTGTTCTGAGATGTTTACGGAGGGCAGCAGTTCCCGAAGTTGGTCCAGGTTTTCCTGATGTCCCTTGGGCGTTGGTTCGGGGTTATCGTCGCGCAAATCAAATGTGGCGCCGGTTATGGCACTGCCGTCATAGGCGGGGTTCAGGTATTTGGTGCCACAAATGACCACGTCTGGAAGTTGGCAGTCGTCTGCGGGTATGCGCGTGACCTGTCCGCGAATGCGCTTGAGGCGCAGCGACTGGCCCTCAGGTACTGGAGCGAGGGCAGTGCTTTCATGGCCGGCAGCAACCACAACCTTTGCGGCTCTGAGAGATCTTCCGCCTCTGGCCTGAATGGCCCAGTGGTTGTCTGCCCACCTCAGCGTATCGACCTTGAACCCGAAAATCGTGCGGATGAGTGGGTGCTCAATCAGCGTTTTGCACGCTCGGGCCGGTTGTAGCCACCCGGAACCCGGAAACCATAGCCCTTCGCACTGGAGCGGTATGCCGGCAATACGACTAGCTTCTGCGGGTGATACGGCACCCAGCAGGTTTTCGGGGTAGCTGCTGCGTTCCAGAAACCGCTTTTGGCGATCCTGCTCCTGGTCTGTGGCTGCGAGCTGCAGCAACCCGCTTGGGTGCCAGAACTCGCCCTGCCAGCGTTGGTAGAAGCGCTGACTGAAGCAAAGCGCGGTGGCTGCGAGTTCTGTCTGGTCGTTGTACTCGACACCGAGTTTTACGTACAGGGCCCCCTGGTCATTACCGGAAGCTCCAGCTCCGGGGCCGCTGGCCTGGTCGGCAAGCACCACCGGAACGCCCCGTTCCGCCAGGTTGCGGGCCAGAGCGGTACCGGCTATCCCGGCGCCAATGATGACGATGGGGTCAGTTCCGACAGTGGGGGCAGAGACCTCTTCCGACGTTGGCAGTCTGCCGGTCAGCATTTCCCGCTTGCGCCCGAAGCCGGGAACTTTCGCCATCTCAAAGCCTTCATCTGCCAGCGCACGACGAACCCTGCCGACCGAGGTGAAGGTGGCCAGGGTGGTGCCTGGTTGGCTGTGAGCCCGGATCTGATGAATGGCTTTTTCAAGCCACATGTCCGGGTTCAGCGACGGCGCAAATCCGTCAAGGAACCAGGCGTCGGCCACGAATTCCAGTTCGTTCCAGGCGTCCAGTACATCGCCAAAACAGAGGGTAAGCCTGATAGCGCCGCCGCCAAGTACCAGGCGGTGCGTTCCTTTGATCAGAGGTGGGTAGTTCTCAATCAGCTCCCGTGCAAGGGGCTGCAGCCCCGGCCAGCTCTCCAGGGCCTTTTCCAGATCGGCCAGAGACAGGGGGTAACGTTCCACCGAGATGAAGTGAAGAATTGCGTGGCCTTTATCGTCAGGTCGTTGAGCCAGCCACTCGGCCCAGGTCGCCAGGAAGTTGAGCCCGGTTCCGAAACCTGTCTCGGCGATCACAAAGTGGCTGTTCCTGTCGAGTTTCGCGAAGCGCCCGGGTAGTCCATTTCTTTCGATGAACACGTAACGGGTTTCGGCCAGACCGTCATCTCTGCTGAAGTAAACGTCGCCAAAGCGCGTTGATTCAGGCACTCCGTCTCGCCATATCAGCTCCGCCGGTTCCATTGCCGGCGGACGAAGGTCGTTGATCATGGGGCTCAGTTGTCTTTTGTGATTTCTTCGGCGGACTCGATGATGACCGGGCTCACGGGAACATCGGCCATTCCGCGCTGGTAGCCGGTCTGGACCCCTGCGATACGATCAATCACACCCATGCCATCGGTCACCTTGCCGAAAACCGCATAGCCCGGGCCCCGAACTCCGGCGTTCAGGAAATCATTATTGGCCACATTGATGAAAAACTGGCTGGTGGCAGAATCCGGTGCATTGGTTCGGGCCATGGCGATGGTGCCGCGAAGGTTGGGCAGGGTGCTGGTGGCTTCATTCACAATCGGGGTTCTGGTTTTTTTGCGTCCAAGATTCTCATCGAATCCTCCGCCCTGGACCATGAAGCCGGGAATCACTCGGTGAAAGATGGTGCCATCGTAAAAACCGCTGTTTACGTAAGCCAGAAAGTTTTCCACGGTTTTGGGCGCAACATCGGGCCGAAGCTGAAGCACAAAAGGGCCCTCCGTCGTGACAAAACGGACCTCAGGAAGTGCCGGTTCCTCGTTCTGGGCCATGGCTGGTGAGGTGGTCAGCAGAGTGGCAACGAAGGCAAACAGGACAGACATCACAATCGGGACGAGTTTTACGGGATTTGTCATTTCAAGGCAGCTCTCTGTTACAGGTGGTGACCAGAATACTGAGATAATCCGGTTATTACGTAGTTTGTGCAGATCTTAACAGATCATTACGTCATTAAGGGCAAATCAGAACAGCACGCTCAGAGGTTGTGGGCTACGCTTCACTTGACTGTTGAATACCGGGCCGGGTTGTACGGTGATCACTGATACTGCAGGAGGAATCTGGTGAGAATCCGTCAGGGTTTTGAAGAGAAATCCCGGCTTGGCCGGTTGCTGATCAATCGTGGCTACCTGTCTGAAGGTCAGCTGGAAGAAGGGCTTCGTGCGCAGAGGGAAACCGGGCAGCGCCTTGGTGAGGTGTTAATTGCTGCCGGCTGGATCTCAGAGAGGGAACTCCACCGCGTACTCAAGCATCAGTCGCGTTACCGCAATGCAGCAGCGCTGGTTACCATGGTCACCTTGCCATTTCAGCCCCTGGTGTCACTGGCGTCCAGCAACACCAATGCAGCGCAGATAGGCGCCGGAGCGGGCGAACTCTACGAGCGGAGCGGACTCACACCCCTCTCGGAAGAGGAAATGTCAGGGGTGTCTGCACAAAGCGGTATTGGCCTGATGGAGCGCCTGGAGGCCGTGTCTTCCATGCCCGCCAGCGCCCGGGACGATCTCTCAGGAGAATCTCCCGATGTCGACGTGGTGGAAGGGATCAGGCTGGCGGCAAATGTATTCGTGCCGGTGCTCAGTTTTCTGGATTCAGACCTTACAATTACGGGTGTGCATTACCGAGACTCAGAGCCTCGCTACTCGCTACAGGAAGACGGAGGCCTGAGGCTGGCATTTCCCGAGCGTATCGAGGAAATCCGGATGGATAATATTCGCGTGATGGGCGGCCAGACTCCACCCATGGGCAATGTCAGCATTCGCGATATCCGCTTTCACCCGGATTCCCAGATGACCATCTATACGCGTTGAAAACCTTGCCCTGAAACGAAAAATGCCCGGAAGATCTCCGGGCATTTCGTTGTCTGTGAGCGATGGGTGTATCAGGCGCTGGCCAGAATATTGGTGCTTGAGACGTTGGTCTGCTGGCCTTTGGCACCATAGAGCTTCTGCTGGGCGGAAGCACCTCGGAAGATGTCGGTAAGGCGTGACAGGCGCTTTTGCAGGTGGCCAAGAATTCGGCCGTTGTTCTGATTCACGGCCTGGCATTCGCGCAAACGGGTGTCGGCTTCTTTCCAGAGTTGGTGCAGCTCATCCATACCAGCGGAGCGAATGAAGCGTGATGGCTCTCCGGCATTGGGCTTGTAGCCCATATTCACCAGCAGGTGAATCTTCTTTTTGGCGCGTTCGCGTATGCCCTCAAGAATCTGGTTTTTCCGGCTGGTCATTTCCTGGAGGGGTTGGATATCCGCAGAGGAGAGCACGGATTTTTCCTGGTGGAGTACTTCCGCCAGCAACTCAAGCTGGCGGATATCTTCCTGAAGAATCGCTTTCAACTGTTCATGTGCAGTCATGCTTTACTCACCCGAAAATGCTTTTATCCATCTCAAGCATTTTCTGGGCCAGTTTCTGGGCATCTACCTTGTAGGTGCCGTTCTCAAGAGCAGAACGAATCTGTTCGATGCGATCATCGTCCATTTCGGGGTAGTCCCCCAGCTTCTGCTCAAGTTGCTTCAGGTTTTTCGCCTGATTGCTCAGGTTCACGTTTTCGCCACGGGCAGCGGGGCTCTGGGCCTTGGCTTGCTCGCCTGTGGGCGCCTGTGACGTTTGATTGCCTGAGGCTTTGTCGGCCGTCGTGCGCGTGGTGTTGACCTGGCCGGGGCCAATTCCATTTAAGTCAACTGACATATCAATACCTGCTTGCCTGGGGCCACAAGAAAGTGGCGTATTCGGGTTTATATCTGCTTAACGGCAAATCCGCGCCATACTTTAGTTACAAAACGGAAAACATTTGCCGCTCTTGCTGTTTGCCGCCTTACATCGGAATTTCGACCCGCCCTGGGCCAACGGCACGAGCTTTGACTGTCCGGGACGAGCGGAGATTTTCCACCAGTACCTGTTCTCCAACGCCCGCGCTCGCCAGTGCCTTACCGCGAGATGATACCGAAAATGAGCCTGAGCGCGCGGTGATAATAACATGGTCACCCCGCTCAATCGCGTTGGGAGCTTCAAGGAGATCCGGGGTCATTACCGTGCCGGCGTTCACCGGGCGGCGCATCATCATGCCTGAAACGGACTCTTTGCGGGTGAGTACGCCGCGACGACTGGCATTGATCTGCACCGAATTTAGGGTGACCAGGTCCGGCGTCAGGCGTTCGCCGCGCGCCAGAGGACGGGCTGCTATCAGGGCAGGGCCGTGAACCTCGACGCTGGTGGTAACGTACATTCTCCAGGGGCGCTCACCACTGCAGGAAACCAGGACCGACGGGCTGGTGGTCTGTAGCGGATCGCCCGCAAACTCGGCGTTCAGCCCCTGGTTGCAGGCAGCAAGGGCGATGCGGCTGTCGATAGCGCCAACTTCGTAGCGGCTCGTGTAGCCCTCGGCAGCAAGGGTTCTGGACCACTCTGCCAGGAACGTCTGGGCAGCGTCACGGATGGCTTCAGCACTGGTTCTCTCTGAAGACAGAGTGATTGGGCTCAGTGATAGACACAATGCAGCCAAAAAGATGATTCGCATACGCACCGGTTTGTCCTATGCTGTGTTTACCTGTGTGTATTGTCGAAATCCGCTAAGGATTCGGGTTTTCGGGCCGTTAACCGTTAACAGGTTGCAGGCGTCAAAGATTTGTCTTGGACAGGCCTGAAAACACCTTACAAAGGTCAAAGCAATATTGATGCCGGTAAAGGCGCGCCAGGAGTAAAGCATCATGACAGGGGTACTCGACAGCGTTAATCAGCGAACGCAACTGGTCGGTAAGAACAGGCTGGAATTATTA
Source organism: Marinobacter sp. LM1 (assembly GCF_042763285.1). Lineage (NCBI taxonomy): Bacteria > Pseudomonadati > Pseudomonadota > Gammaproteobacteria > Pseudomonadales > Marinobacteraceae > Marinobacter > Marinobacter sp. LM1. Next base: position 2,412,921 of record NZ_CP114373.1, on the reverse strand, counting down.
CTTTTTCGGCTCCGGGGGCAGCAGCTATACGGTATCAACGTCTTCAAGATTAAAGAGGTGCTGCAATGTCCCAAGTTATCCTCGATTCCCAACAGTAAAACGGTGGTGAGAGGCGTTTCTCATGTTCGGGGGGAGACCATTCCCATTATTGATCTGAGCATGGCGATAGGGCTCGCGGGCATACCGCAGGAGCAGTTAGCTACAAGCTTTGTGATCATTACGGAATACAATCGTAAAACGCAGGGTTTTCTCGTGGCTGGTGTCGAGAGAATCATGAATATGAATTGGGAGGATATTCTTCCGCCACCCAAGGGTGCGGGAAAGGATGTTTACCTGACTGCGGTGACGAAGATTGATGATAAGCTGGTAGAAATCATAGATGTAGAAAAGATTCTTGCAGAAGTTTCTCCGCTCAGGGAAGATGTTACGGAGGAGTTGGTTGCCAGGAGTGCCGAACGTGTGCCGGGCCACCTGCCTGTGCTGGTGGTGGATGACTCTTCGGTGGCTCGTCGGCAGATCGAGCGTTGCCTGACCGCTATAGGAATGGAAGTGGTTACCAAAAACGATGGCAAGCAAGCACTGCAGTATCTCAAAGAGATAACTCAGGATGGATCGCGCGCAAATGATCATCTGTCTCTGATTATCTCTGACGTTGAGATGCCGGAAATGGACGGCTACACCCTGGTTACCAGAATCAAAGAAGATCCGGCTCTGAAAGATATGTATGTAATGCTGCACACCTCGCTGAGCGGTGTCTTCAACCGGGCGATGGTGCAGAAGGTGGGCGCAGACGATTTCATGGCGAAATTCAGCCCGGATGAGCTGGCCGAGCGAGTAATGGAAATTATTGATCAGCACTGATGCTCGGCTGATGGTTTCACCCACGAAGAGATCCAATGAAAGCGGACATAACGCCCCAGGAATACGAAGCCTTTAAAAAGTTCCTGCAGGATGCGTGCGGCATCCTGCTGGGTGATAACAAACAGTATCTTGTAAAGAGCAGGCTTCGGCGCATTCTCGAAGAAAACAGCCTGAATTCCCTTGGAGAGCTTCTAGAACGATTAAAGAGGCCTGGAAGGGCAGGCTTGCGCGAGGTGGTCATCGACGCGATGACGACCAACGAGACGCTTTGGTTCAGGGACAACCACCCGTTCCGGATTCTGCAGGAAAAGCTCTTGCCAGAGTTTGCCGAGCGCAGTTCACTCCAGCCGTTAAGAATCTGGTCTTCCGCCTGTTCTACTGGCCAGGAGCCATACTCCGTAGCCATGGTAATTGACGAATTCCGCCGCACCCGGCCGGGTAAGCTGCGGGATGTAAAAATCACGGCAACGGACATTTCCAAAAGCGTGCTGGAGGTTGCCCGCAGAGGCGAGTATGAAATGATCGCCATCGGCCGCGGGCTGTCGCCGGAGCGTCAAAAGCACTTTTTTACCCCCTCGGCCAACGGTGGTTGGCAGATTCGACCGCAAATCAAGTCCATGGTGGAATTCAAGGAATTGAACCTGCTGGATCGATACATGCTTGGCAAGTTCGACATCATCATGTGCCGGAATGTGCTGATCTATTTCTCAGCGGAACTGAAAAAGGACATTCTTACCCGGCTGCATGGTGCTCTGAACCCCGGAGGCTATCTGATTCTTGGTGCTTCTGAGTCTTTGAACGGGCTTCCCAATCTCTACGAAATGGTCCAGTGTCACCCTGGCATCATCTATCGCAAAAAATAGCCGGGAACTGTTCAATGCGGAGTAGGGGACCGATGTGGAGAATCTGAACCTCCGACATCTCTATTATTTCTGGGTTATTAGCCGCGAAGGCTCTATTGCCCGAGCCAGCGAGGTACTCGACCTGGCACCCCAGACCCTCAGTGGCCAGCTTGCGACCTTTGAAGGCGCGGTGGGTGGCCGGTTATTCAGCCGCGAGCGCCGGCAACTGGTGCTCACAGAACTCGGCCATATGGTTCGCAGTTATGCCGATGAGATCTTCGAGCTGACCGGTCAGTTGTCTGAAACCCTGAGGGCGGGGCCTGAACACAGGCCGCTTTCCTTGTCTGCGGGCATATCGGCGTCTATCCACAAACTGATCGCCTATTACCTCCTTCACCCGGCGATGAAGCTGAACCGGCCCGTGCAACTGGAATGCCGGACCGGCCGGACGGAAGATCTTCTTCTCAGCCTCAAGCGGAAGGAGCTCGACGTGGTACTGACCGATAGAATGCCCCAGGCAGAATCTCCTGAACGTTTCGCGGTTCATCCGCTATCCCGGTCTACCATCAGTCTGTTTGCTGCACCCGAACTGGCGGAGCAACTCAAGACCGGCTTTCCTCACTCGCTCAATCACCAGCCGTTACTGGCGAACGCTACCGATGCGCCGTATTTCGAGAAACTGATGCACTGGTTCAATCTCAATAATGTCCGAATGAACCTGGTTGCCCGAGTCGATGACAGCGCCCTTATCAAGGTGTTTGGTCGGGAGGGACTTGGTGTGTTCGCGGCGCCTACGATGATTCAGGATGAAGTGTGCCGTCAGTATCAGGTGGCTCTGATTGCTTCGCTCGATGAGGTGACGGATCAGCTGTTTGCGGTCTCCCGAAGCCGAAAGCTGGCCCATGAGGGGGTAAGGGCAATCTGCGAGGCTCGTCAGGGGCTCTTTGAGCGCTAGGTTTCAAGCTGTTAAAGCATCGAAAAATACGATGGTTTATGCTTAATAAAGCTTATTTTATCGAAGCCTGCGCTGCTCCATTATGGAATCGTATTCCGCAGTATCCAGAGGAGCGCAGCTATGAAAACGATTCACAAGTTCAGACTCGAACCTGGTAAAGAGCCTACCACCCTGACCTTGAGGGAGGGTTATGAAGTGGTGCGCTGCGAGTATCTGGTGCCGCATAAAGCGGTCTTCCTTTGGGTACAGCAGCCTTTGAATGTAACCACGCCTACGGTGGAACGGCAGTTCCGGGTGGCAATGTCGGGTGAGCCGGTTCCCGATCGGTTCCAGTACATTGATACCGCGCTTGACCCGTTCGGCCCTGAGGCCTATCACGTCTTCGCGGTGCCGGTAGGTGAATTACACCTCACTGGTAATGGCCACGAGCGGGCCAGCGATGAAATGCTGGGTGGCGCTGGGTGGCAAGGGCGTTACGTGTCCTGAATATGATCGCTAGCAAGCAGCGTTGCACGCGCTCTTGGGCCCCATCTGGGGCCCTTTTTACGTTTCAGGGGAGTGGTTTACCGGTAAGTGGCCGGTTTTTACCCAGATGACCGTCTCGTGTTCAACAAACGGATGATGTTCGCTCTTATGCGGGCTGCGAATCCAGCTTCCTGCGGGATACCGGCCGTGCTCATCACAGAATTCGCCCGACAGCACAAAGATCTCTTCTCCACCAAAGTGACGATGTGGCTGAAACGTTTCGTTTGGCGGCCACTTTACCAAGGCAACGTGTTCATGTTCGAATTCGTGCAAAGGCATAACCTGTAAGCCGCCAATGCCGGGTAGCCAGTGGCCGGAATTGGTATCGATTCTGACCGTCGCGGTTTCTCTCGGATCGAACTGGTGGAGTTTGACCAGCAGGGTGCAACCCTCTTCACTGAACGGTGCGTGACTGCTGCCCGGAGGGTTCCGGATGTAGGTGCCGGCCGGATAGTGGCCGGTCTCGTCGGAAAAAACGCCCTCAAGCACCAGAATCTCTTCGCCCAGAGGGTGTTCGTGGGTAGAGAAGGAGGAACCGGGCTTATAGCGTACAACGCTGGTGGCGTGGCCCCGTTCCGCTTCCTCTCGGGCCAGTGGTTTGCGCTCAACGCCAGCGGCAGGGCTGGGCACCCAGTGATGTTCGTGGGTGCGAATAACAACGCGCCGGGAAAAGTCCATGTTGAGCATAGTGTATCTACCTTCTGTCATTCACTTTATCAGGGCCTGAATGTCCCGGAAGTGTGGATGCTTGCAGTGAACCATCCACTCGAAGGCCACCATTTCCGTGGTAACAATGCGGGCGCCGCTCTGGTGCAGTCGATCCAGGGCAACGTCCCGGTCAAGTTCGCTACGGGACCCGGTGGCGTCTGCCACCACCCACACCTTATAGCCTGCATCCAGAAGGCTCAGGGCGGTCTGCAGCATACATACGTGAGTTTCGCAGCCCCCGATGACAATGTGTTGCCGGCCTTCGGGCAATTCGTCGATGAGTCCGTCCGGGCAGGCGTCGAAATGGGTTTTCGCCAGGGTTTTGTTGCACAGCTCCTTAACGCCTTCCAGATTCGGTCCAAGTTTTTCAGGTATCTGCTCGGTTGCAATCGCGGGTACGCCAAGCAGTCCCGCAATGGTTGCCAGCGTTATGCAACGCTCAGCAACCGCATCGCCCTCGCTGATGGCGGGCATCAGCCGTTCCTGGACGTCAATGAGCAACAGGGTGGATTGGTCGGCTTTCATCAGCATGGTCATTCTCCTGAACGTGTTGAGCGGGTTTCCTGAAAGGATACGCCATGGACCCCGGGTTTGTTATGCCCGAGGCCGTCGTAAGGTTCTTCTGAAAAAAATTTTGATGAATTCAAAACATGGAGTTGCCAAACGCCGTCAAAACCATTAAAGTTTGCGCCCTCAAATGAGCGACGACATCGCTGATTTGAAACAGTTTATTGGAGAGGTGGCCGAGTGGCTGAAGGCGCACGCCTGGAAAGTGTGTATACGTTAATAGCGTATCGAGGGTTCGAATCCCTCCCTCTCCGCCAATACAAAACCCCAGCAGAAATGCTGGGGTTTTTTATTGGTTCTCTCTACGCAACTCCTATCGACTGCAGCACAAACACCCCGGTAGTTACCGTCACACTCGCCAGCAAGGTCGTCAACGCGATAATGTTTGCTGCCATGCGATCGTTGCCGCCCAGAGCCTTCACCATCACGAAACTGGCCGCTGCCGTTGGGCTGGCGAAGAACAGGAACATGAGCCCGAGTTCGCGCCCTTCAAAGCCGGCCAGCCAGGCTACAAGTGTGCACAGGGCCGGCAAAGACACCATCTTCCAGATGGATGAACCCATGGCCGGGCCACTGTCACTGCGGATGGATTTCAGCGAGACTGTCGCGCCGATACAGAGCAGAGCGAGGGGCAGGGTTAGCGAAGCAAAGTAGTCGCCGCTCGTCATTACCCAGCCTGGAAGCGTGATTTCAAAGGCAGCGAACGGGATGGCCAGTACCACCCCGATAATCAGGGGGTTGCGGGCAATGTCTCGAAGGGTGTTGCTCAGGCTCATGGTTTTTCCGGGCTGATAAGCCAGCAACACGATCACCGACAACGAGTTGTAGACCACAATCACCAGACCCAACAGAAGCCCCCCGGCCGAGAGCCCGTAGTCACCATAGAGGTTAGCGGCCAACGCCAGACCAACGATGCCACAATTGCCCCGAAACGCGCCCTGGACATAAACCCCGCGATCCTCTTGCCGGACCCGCTTTGTTGCCCAGAACCAGACAAGGGCAAAACTGGCCAGGGTCGCCAGGAAGTAAAAGATCAGCATGCTGATGCTGAGGGTGGTATCCAGGTCGGCTCTGATAATGCTCAGGAAAACCAGGGTGGGGAGTGTGGCCTTGAAAACCAGGGCAGAGGCGGTGGCGATGAAGCCCTGGTCAATCCAGCCAATGCGCCGAAGACCGATGCCGATAAAGACCATGGCAAAGACCGGCAGCGTGGTCTCCAGCGTATACAGAAAGGTATCAAGAAGACTGCTCAATGTATGGTCCTGAAGTCAGTGAATTCCTGAGTAGCTGGCAGTTCCTGAGCCGCCACCTCATCGACCACCGCGCGTTCCGGGCCTTCGTGACACCATTCATGCAGTGCCTTGAGCTGGAGTGGCTCGCCCTCTGCCACGATTTCGACCCTGCCGTCGGGTAAATTTCGTACCCAACCTGTGAGGCCAAGTTCCCGGGCTTTCTGTTCGGTGGATGCCCTGTAGTAAACGCCCTGTACTTTGCCGCTTACCAGCAGGTGCCATCGATTGATGGTCATCGTGTTCCTCCTTGCGCTGATTGCAAGTAAAAAGGCCTCCGCGAGGGAGGCCTGTGGCACCGCATTATAACGTCTGTCAGTCGAATGTTCTCGACCGTACGGTGTCTGGCTTCAGGAAAGGCTTGTCTCCGGTGTTGTCGTGGTCGCCTAGTAACTTGCCATCGGATTCCCGAACCTGACCATACATGGAATGTTTGTGGAAGGTGGGGCCGAATTTCTCAGCGGTTTCCTTTACGTCGCCCGTGTAGCGTGGATCTTGTGGCCGCTCCTGGCTGTCCATGTAGAAGGCGATATCCCAGGCCTCCTGATCGGTCAGGGAGTTGGGCTGTCCCAATGGCATGTTGTTCTTGATGAAGCCAGCTGCGGTATGCAGGCGCACAATACCAGCCCCCCAGTTGTTGGACATATCGCCCCAGGGGGCCGGGAATACTGTGTGGCCGTCGATACGCAGACCAACCCCGTCTTCGGCATGGCAAACCGCGCAGTTTTTCTGGTACAGCTTTTCACCGTTGACGTAGCTCAGTTCGGCTGGCCGCTCCGGAGCCGGGAAGCCTCGGCCATAGATGGGCTGTTTGGGGTACATCTCCACACCTGTCGCCAACCACTGATGGTAGGCAGACAGTGCCAGCATATCGTCACTGCCGTATTCCAGCGGCTTGCCGTTCATGGAATAGGTGAAGCAGCCCGCAATCCGTTCCTCCAGGTTGTTTACATGGCCGTTCTTGCCGCGATAGCCGGGCAGGGTGACGGCAGCAGGCCAGATAGGCGCGCTGAAAGGCATCCGGCCTTCACCCAGATGGCAGCTGGAACAGTTCATATTGTTGAACACGTTCTTGCCACGTAGTTGCTGGGTATTGGTGAACAGGTCGTAGCCCCTTCGAATAACCTTTTTCAGTTCCGGATGGATGTCGGCTTTTTCCAGGTCCGCCATGGACGGCGGAATGTGTACCAGCTGGTTTTCGTTCGGGGCAGGAAAGCCCATGGCCGTGAGCTGATCGATGTAGGCCTGGGTTCTGTCGTCATTGGCCGCAGCGGTTATCGGAAGCATTACGCAGCCGGAGAGGGCGACGGTTAGCAGTGTGCGCATCATGATCTTTGTCCCCTCAGTTGCTGGCGGTGTTCTGGTTTGCAAGCCATACGGCGACCGCGTGAATATCGGCATCGCTCATACGGCGGGCGATGGAACCCATCAGATCCTGGGGATCGTTTTTGCGGGTGCCTTCCTTCCAGGCCTTCAGCTGCGCCTCGATGTAGCCGGCGTGTTGGCCGGCAATGCCGGGAAATACGTCGCCCGCACCCTGGTTGCCGGGGCCGTGGCAGCTCTTGCAGGAAACAACGTATTGGGACCAGTCGCCACGCTCGGCCAGTTGTTCGCCCCGCTTCAGAAGTGCTTCATCGGCATTGTTGCCGCCCTCACCACTGGTGGGTTCAAGCTGGCTATAATAGGCCGCAACGTCAGCGATCTTCTGATCGTCCAGCATGTTCACGAAAGGCATCATGGAGGGGCTGGCCCGGGAGCCATCTTTGATGTCGTGCAGCTGCTTGGCCAGATAGCTGGCATTCAGCCCAGCCAACCGGGGCCAGGATTCTCCGCCCTCGATGTGTTTGCCGCTGCCATCGGCCTGGTGGCAGGCCACGCAGAGATTGGCGACGCCCTTGCCGTTTTCTGGGTCACCAGATACCGTAGCGGATGCAGAACCTGCTGTGGTGGCCAGCCCGAGTGCGACCAATATCGCTGGGAGTTTGCTCACGGTCGATTGCCTCTCTTGATCTGAAAAGCGCGGTTTAGCACTTATGGTTATGTCTATATAGCCTGGCGGAAGCGCGCAATTCTTGCTTGATCAAGGTCAATAATGCAAGGGAACCCCTCCGAAAGACGAAGATGGAGATGCACACTTCGGGATTTTGGTTTACTGTCCTAGTAAAAGAATGGCAGCAAAGAACCATCTTGCAAACGAATGAACAGGGACAACTATGGCGACCGTCAATCCATCTCAGGAAGAGTTACAGAAGATTCTTGATGAAATCCCCAAAGATCAGCCTGTTGTGATGCTAAATCTGCTTCGGTTCAGGGACAAGGCTGCATACAAGGATGACAGCGAAGACTGTTCGGGAAGGGATGCCTACAAGCGTTATATGACAGAGGCTGCCCGCAGTGTCTCGGAAGTTGGTGCTGAGGTGATCTGGTCTGGCCGTTCCGTCGGTTCGCTGATTGCGCCGCCGGATGAATCCTGGGATCAGGTGCTGCTGGTCCGCTACCCCTCCATTAACGCCTTTCTGGCGATGATTGAAAGTCCGGAATACAAGGGCGTGGTGAAGCACCGCACGGCCGCGCTGGAAGATTCCCGGCTGGTGGCCAATGTTGAGGGCACCCCCTGATTCGAGGGTGTCTTACAGAATGCCGGACTGCTGAATAGCCATGTAGGCTGCAGTGCCAATGGTGATCGAAAGCAGCGCGTTTCTGCGCCACAGGTGAACGGCAACCACCAGTAATGCGGGTATCAGCGCATCTGCGCCAGGTGCCTGTGCCTGCCAGTCCGCAGACCTCTGCAAAAATACTGTGGCCAGTAATGCCATCACGGCTGCGGGCAGGAAGCGCCCGATGTGTTTGATCAGAGGGTGTTCCGTGTGCTTTTCAAAGAACAGGAAAGGCACCACTCGGGTCGCAAATGTGGCCAGGGCGGAGATGGCAATAAACGCCGCCAGGTAGCTACTTTCATCCACGATTTGCGTCTCCTGCCATGGTGTCGGTTCGATACTTCCGGTAGTGCAGAAGAAGCACTGCAGTAACCAGTACAATGCCTGCTATCAGTTGATGGGTTGCCGGTACCAGCATCATGGCAAGCGCAGCTGCCGCCGCCCCCGCCCACACCGGAAACGAATCCCCCAATGCTTTCAATTGTTCGATTGTGAGCACAATAAACAGCGCCACGAGTGCAAACTCAATGCCGGTACTGTTGAAGGCGACAGTCTTGCCGAGTACCGCACCCAAGGTGCATCCGACAATCCAGTAGCCCTGGTTCATGGCCGTGATCCGGAAGTCCACATGCTGTTCCTGTTCGCGATTGGCCGAACGGGGACGGCTGGTGAGCAGCGAATAGGTTTCGTCGGTCAAACCGAAAATCAGATACGCCTTACGCCAGCCGGCGCCACGGAATTGCCCCAGCAGCGACAATCCATAGAAGAGATGTCGAGCGTTCAGTACGAACATGGCAACGGCCACCTCAACCAGTCCGGCATTGGCAGCCAGCAGGCTGACCGCCAGAATCTGGCCGGCACCGGCGTAGATAACAAGGCCCATCAAGGGAGCAATCCACCAGGGATAATCCAGTTGCGTGGTAAACAACACACCAAAGGCCATACCAAGGGGGATGTAGCCAAATAAAATCGGCAGGGTTAGCTTGAAAGCGTGGTGATTCATTAGCATCCGAACGGAAATAAAAGAGCGATGATAGTGATTTAGCAGTTATTTTTGAAGATCGCCAAACGTAGTATCGAAAAAATGACGCAAGCAAATACATAAAAGTGTCATAAAACGGGCATACCCTCCGACCGGGTACACCTGATCGGAGTTTTTATGCTGACCACTGTTCGCGCCAGAATCCTGGCGTTTGCGCTGCTGTCGGTGGCTGCTGTTGCCGGCCTCACGTTCATTGCCTGGATGATCATAGCGAAAGCCGAGCATACCTCTCAGGCACTGGTTGGAGAGAGTCTCGAGCAATCCTGGATGCTGGTTGATCTGGAGCAGGACCATCGACTGTTGCAGGATCTGGCTTACAAGATCAAGGCACAGCTTTTACTGTGGGACGAAATCGATCCTTTGTTCACCGAGTTGGAGCGCTCAATTCCCCGGCACTGGCAGAGGATTCAGCAGAATCCCGGGTTAGGCACCTGGTCACGGGACAATCGCGAGCAATATGACCGGGTCGTGGCGCTGATGGCGGACATGAAACAGGGAATAGGCCAACGTAGCTACTATGAAGTGGGAAAAATCGTCGATTTTCAACTGTTCCAGGCGTTGGAGCCCATGCTGGCGGCGATAAGCGAGCGCCAGAGAGCCAGCCGCGATGGCGTTACTGCGAGCGCATCAGAACTGTTGCATTATCTGGCAGACCAGCAGAGGTTCCTGCTTGGTGGCGCCCTGGTCTTTCTTGCGTTGGTCGTGGCGATGACGCTCTGGCTACGGACTTCGGTGATCCTTCGCTTGCAGGCCATGGCCCAGGATGTGTCGGCCATGGAGCAGAACGCTGATCTGACCAAGATCCTGGCGGTAAAAGGTCGTGACGAGGTTGCCGGCGTGGCCGGAGCTATTGAACAACTGGTCCGGCGCTTTGAGGTCTTTGTTGAGGATGTTCGGTCAGCGGCTTCAGGCCTTGATGCACGCTCTGCCAGCCTGGATAACGGAGCGGAAGCACTGCAGCAAACCGCCGAAAGCACTCGCCGTCAGATTTCCGATGTGGCTCAGTCTATGGCTTCCATCGCGGATCAGGCGTCCCAGATCGAACAGGCCACCGAGCACTCTGCAGCAACGGTGATGCATGCTGTCAATGCCAACAGCGAAGTCCGTGAGGGGCTGGCTAACAGTGAGAAAGGCGCTGACCACACGGTTGAGGTGATTGGACGGGTTTCTGAGTCGATCACTGCGTTGATAGACGCAACCGGAAAAATCGAGCAAGTCACCGGCGTGATCGCCGATATTGCCGAGCAGACCAACCTTCTGGCCCTCAATGCGGCGATTGAAGCTGCCAGGGCGGGCGAACACGGCCGGGGATTTGCCGTGGTGGCAGACGAGGTGCGCACGCTTTCACGTCGGACCTCGGAATCCACCGCCAATATTCGCCAGTGGGTGCAGGATCTTGTCGTGGGTGCAAACAACGCAGACTCACTGTTGGAAGATATGGCGGGCGCTGGCGAAATGAATCGCTCTAATCTGCATGCCCTGAGAGCGCACCTGGAAGGCCTGGCGGCTCAGTTCCATGAGCTGCAGCGTCAGAGTGAGAGTGTGCAGGGTGCGGTTGCCTTGCAGCGGGGTGAAATCGCTAGGGTGGGGCGTCGTGCGGAGGCTCTCGGTGAGAGTGCTGAGACCCTGACTCTGAATGTGGAGGATACCCGCCTTGTCAGTGAAGCGCTTAGGCAGGAATCGGTGGGCATGAAGCAGCTCATTGCCCGTTTCCGCACCCGCTCTCCAGAAACGTGATGATGTGTCTTCATCTGCGGGGGTTCTTGTCTGGCTCATAAAACCGTAACATACAGCGACTGACTGGAGGTTCTATGAGTAACGATGCAGTGCAGCCTTCCGATCCGGACCCGCGAGAAGAAAAATTTGTAGTAGACACGGGTTTGCTTACGGCTGATCAGCTCGAGGGCCTGGCCGAGGAATACTGCACCCGTTATCACGGGCTGAATGACACCGAAAGTCCTCTGGCAGAGCGGGAGCGCGTACTTGAAGCGGTGCGCATGGGAGAACTGGTGGTCTGGTTCGATCCGGTTGAGAACACTGCCGGCCTGGGCTCCCCTTCCGGCAATAGTCTGTGATCAAGGTGCCCATTTTGGCAGTTTTTTTCATGCCGCCTACCGGCTGACGCTGCTAACCGTTACAATCGGCCTGTTTCCTCATACCTGACGGCGAGGTGAGTTTTGATCAGGGTATTGGTTGTTGATGACCACGAGCTCGTACGCTCGGGTATCACTCGCATGCTGGCTGACAATCCCGATATAGACGTCATTGGCCAGGCTTCGTCTGGCGAAGAGGCGATTGACTGTGTGCGTGAAAACCGTCCGGATATTGTCCTGATGGATATTCGCATGCCCGGTATTGGCGGCCTGGAGGCGACCCGGCGCATTCTTCGTATTGATGATTCCATTCGCGTTATCGTGGTTACCGCCTGTGCTGACGACCCCTATCCGGCCCGTGTGATGCAGAGCGGCGCCACCGCGTATGTCACCAAAGGCGCTGACATTCAGGAAATGGTGCGGGCCATTCGTAAAGCCCATTCCGGCCAGCGCTACATCAGCCCCGAAATTGCCCAGAAAATGGCACTGAAACAGCTCGGGGGGGAGCGGGATGAAGACGGCGAGCTGTCGTTGTTCGAGCGCCTGTCTGAGCGCGAAATGCAGATTGCCATGATGGTGGTGGATTGCCAGAAGGTTCAGGATATCTCCGACAAGCTGTGCCTGAGCCCGAAAACCGTAAACAGTTACCGTTACCGGATTTTCGAAAAGCTGGAGATTTCCAGTGATGTGGAACTGGCACTGATGGCAGTAAGGCTTGGATTGCTGGATGCCGACAAGGTCTGATCCCGAGCAATCTCCCGGGAAGTTCGACAGCCAGAATTTCCTGAAACAACTGACAGAACGCCCCGGTGTCTATCGCATGTATGACGATACCGGTGGCATCCTCTACGTGGGTAAAGCCCGCAACCTTCGCAAGCGCGTCAGCAGTTATTTCCGTAAATCAGGCCTGGCCCCTAAAACCGAAGCCCTGGTGGGCAAGATTGCGGCCATTGAAGTCACTATTACCGGCAGTGAAACAGAAGCGTTGCTGCTGGAACAGAATCTGATCAAATCGCTGCGGCCGCCCTACAATATTCTGTTGAGGGACGATAAGTCCTATCCCTATATCTATCTCTCCTCGCATTCGGATTATCCCTCGCTGACCTTTCGGCGGGGCCGCACCAAAAAGGGTGGTGGCACCTGGTTCGGGCCCTTTCCAAGCTCGGGAGCGGTCAAGGAAAGTCTTAATATTCTACAAAAGGTTTTCCGCATAAGATCTTGTAGTGAAAGCTATTTTAGAAACAGAACCCGGCCCTGCCTGCAGTACCAGATCAACCGCTGCACGGCGCCGTGCGTCGGCTTTATCAGCCCTGTGGAATACCAGGAGGATATCCGGCACGCCAGCATGTTTCTGGAGGGCAAGAACCCGGCGATTATTCAGGACCTGATGCAATCCATGGAGGATGCATCAAGGGCGCTGGAGTTTGAGAAAGCCGCGGCGTACAGAGATCAGATCAACAATCTTCGCCATGTTCAGGAACAGCAATCCGTAGACGGTGAGGGAGGGGATGCAGATGTCATCGCCATTGCCCAGGATGCCGGTGTGGTCTGCATCGTTGTGATTATTGTTCGTGGCGGGCGGGTGCTGGGCACCAAGGATTATTTTCCTCGCTATTCCCTGGAACAGACCGAAGGCGAATTGCTGGCCTCGTTTCTGGGCCAGTACTATTTCGGTGGCGACACCCGGCGGGAGATTCCGCGCGACATCCTGGTGCCGGTGGCGGTAGACGGGCAGGAATTATTGTCGCAGGCCCTGTCGGAAGCGGCGCGCCGGGAAACCCGCATCCGCGGCAATGTGCGGGGCGAGCGTCGGCGCTGGCTGGAGCTGGCGATGACCAACGCCCGGCAAACCCTGCTGACACATCTCGCCAGTAAAGAAACCGTGTATCGCCGATTGCTGGCCCTGCGGGACCTGCTGGAGCTGACGGAAACGCCTTCCCGTATGGAATGCTTCGATATCAGCCACAGTCATGGGGAAAATACCGTCGCATCCTGTGTGGTTTTCGACGAGAATGGGCCACTGAAAAGCGATTACCGGTTGTATAACATCCAGGACATAACCGCCGGCGATGACTATGCCGCCATGCGACAGGTACTCACCCGGCGTTACCGGCGGATGGTGAACGGCGAGGGCAAGCGGCCAGATCTGGTGTTTATCGACGGTGGTAAGGGCCAGTTGAATATTGCTCGTGAAGTGTTTGAAGAGCTTGGAATTTCCGATATCCCCCTGATTGGTGTCGCCAAGGGTGTGACCCGGCGCGCAGGGATGGAGCAGCTGATTGACGCCTTAACAGGGGCCGTATTCCGAGTACCGGCGGATTCTCCGGCGCTGCACCTGATACAGCATATTCGGGATGAATCCCACCGCTTTGCCATATCCGGACACCGGGCCGGGCGAGATAAAAAGCGGCGCCAGTCAACACTGGAAGGCATCGAAGGGGTTGGTCCCAAGCGTCGGCGCGAACTGATTCGCTATTTCGGTGGCATCCAGGAACTCAGAAAAGCCAGTGTTGATGAAATGGCCAAAGTGCAGGGCATCAGCAAAACACTGGCAGAGACCATTTACGCAGCATTGCATGACCAATAGGAACACCATGAATTTACCGAACATACTGACCATGTCCCGTATCGTGATGATTCCGGTATTCGTGGTGATCTTTTACCTGCCGATGCAGTGGAGCTACCTGGTCAGCGCCATCATATTTGCTTTGGCGGGTCTGACGGACTGGCTGGACGGCTACCTGGCCCGCAAGCTGAACCAGAGTACGCCTTTCGGCGCCTTCCTGGATCCGGTGGCCGACAAACTCATGGTGGCAGTGGCGCTGGCGGTCCTGATCGAAGAGTATTCGGCGGTACTGCTGACAATTCCCGCCACCGTGATTATCGGTCGTGAAATCGTTATCTCCGCGCTACGTGAATGGATGGCCGAAATGGGCAGTCGCGCCAGTGTTGCCGTGTCCTATATCGGTAAGATCAAGACGACCGCTCAGATGGCGTCCATTGTGGGGTTGCTGGCGTTTCCGCCGGGTAATTTCTGGGCTTATGTGGCCATCGGTCTGCTATACATCGCAGCAGTGCTGACTCTGTGGTCCATGATTCTTTACCTTCGCGCCGCCTGGGCTGACCTGTTTCCGAAAGAGGCAGGTTAATTGGCCGGAGGTTCCTGGGCCACACACTGATGTGCCCAGGTGACGGTGGTCACGGATGAATGTGCACTGGCGTTACTGAAGGCCTTCATCAACTCCCCCAGCTCGGTGCTTTTTGCGTTCGCCCTGGCCTCATAACTCCTCACACACAAGCTCCGTCTGGTGCGATTATCCATGAGTTGCTGATGTTGCCTGATCACCACCCGGGTGCCGTTCTCACCGTTTTCAGCCTGAAATCCAGTCAGCTCGGAGACCAGGGTTAACTGCGACGTTGCCGGGCTGGTGTCGGTCATCACATTCGCGAACGCGCCGCTTGCCCGGAAGGTTTCCAACAGGTGATCGCGAACGACCACGGGAATACTCTCTCGCCATCGGGCGCCTGCCAGGGCCCGGTATTCGTAAGCCGACGGTTTAATCAGAATACGAGCGCTGTCCAGCGGGTCAGAAGCCAGTGGCGTATCTACCCGAAGGCTGGCCGGAAGCGCCTGTTCAAAAGCTGGCAAGTCACTCGCTGGTGCCAGCTCCATCAGGCGAGGGGATTCGGGCACCGGGAAGACCGTGCAGCCAGCCAGAACCAGGCCCAAGGCGAGAGCGGATAGCACTTTCATTGTTCGTACTCCTTGATGCCGGTGCCGCCCCACAAGGTTCCGGTGGGGTCCTGTTCCAGCCTGCGGGTAAATGAGTTCAGGTTGCGCAAGGTGCTACGCAGCTCCTGCAATGCAGGGGTTATTTCTCCCAGACCCTGAAGCCCGGCGTCCAGCGCCAGTTCGTTGTCGCCGGTGAGGGTGTCCAGTCGATCCAGGGTAGGTTGAAGGGTGGTCAGCGCCCTGGACATGGCCAGGAGAACCGGTTCCACCCGCTCATCCAGTACCTCTCGGGACCTGTCTGCTGCGGCAGACACCTTGATGGCAGCTTCTTCGGCACGGATGCCGGCGTCATCGAACCGGGTCATCAGCGCCTCAAGCTCGTCCCGGCTCGCCAGCAGGGATTCACTGGCCTGGCGGGTGTTTTGAAGAATTTCGGCAATGTTGCTCAGGTTGTCTTCGGACATTAGTCGGTTGGCATTCTCCAGCAACTGCTCTGCTTTGCTGAGCATGGCCTCGCCGTTGGTCAGCAGGTTACTGAAGGCCGAAGGCTCGGCGGCTATCAGCGGTGGATTGTCTTTGTGGCCTTCCAGAATGGGGCTGTCTGGTGTGCCTCCGGTAAACTGTATGCTCATGCTGCCGGTTATGTTGGCCAGGACCAGGCCCGCGCGGGTATTCTCCCGTACCGGAATATCCTGGTTCACCCTCACCAGTACCCGCACATGGGCGGGGTTGTCCGGCGCCAGGGTAAGATCCAGCACGTCGCCCACCGGGACGCCGGTATAGAGGACCGGGTTACCCTTGGCCAGCCCGCCAACCGGGTGATCAAACCCGATCCGGTAATAGGCCCAGTTGGTGTCGGTAGATGATTTTCCAAGCCACAGGGCAAACAGCAAGGCAGCGCTGACTGCCGCAAGCGTGAAGAATCCGATGATAACGTGATGGGCCTTGGGCTCCATTAACCGGGCTCCTGTTTGGTTAGCCTGTTGTGGGCTGTAATCGCCGCGCGGCCACGGGGACCATGGAAGTAGTCCTGAATCCAGCGATCGTCGGTTTGTGCCACCTTTTCCAGAGTATCGGCAACCAGCACCCTGCGTTGAGACAGAACCGCAACACGGTCACAGGTGGTGTACAGGGTATCCAGATCGTGGGTAACAAGAAATACCGTCAGGCCCAGTGCGTTGCGAAGGGTGACAATCAGCTCGTCAAAGGCGGCAGCGCCGATCGGGTCCAGACCGGCGGTTGGTTCATCCAGAAACAGGATTTCCGGGTCCAGCGCCAGCGCCCGGGCCAGGGCCGCCCGCTTGACCATACCGCCGGAGAGTTCGGCCGGGTATTTCGTGGCGGCTTCTGGTGGCAGGCCGGTCAAGGCCAGCTTCATTCGGGCCAGTTCCTCCGCTTCGGCCCGCGACAGTCGGGCGTGTTCAATCAGCGGCAGCGCGATGTTCTGCTCAAGGTTCAGTGACGTGAACAAGGCGCCGCCCTGAAACAGAACCCCGAAACGTTGCTCATAGCGAGAGCGTTCGGTGGCGGATAGTTCCGTCAAATCTTCACCAAAAACGGTGATGTGCCCGCCGGATGGTGGATTCAGGCCAACAATACTGCGCAGTAGAACGGACTTGCCGGTGCCGGAGCCGCCGACCACACCAAGAATCTCCCGGGGATACAGATCCAGATCGAGTTTCTCATGAACGATGTGGCTGCCGAACCGGTTGTCGAGTGCACGTACCTGTATGACCGGATGATCCGCCATGCCTTACCAACCCATTTCCATGAAAAACAGCGCTGCCACGGAATCCAGCAGTATCACCATAAAGATAGACTGCACCACGCTGGAGGTGGTGTGTTCCCCGACAGACTGAGCACTGCCGGCCACTTTGAAGCCTTCCAGGCAACCAATGACGGCGATCAGAAATGCGAACACCGGCGCCTTGCCAAGGCCGACCAGGAAGTGCTTCAGGGCAATATCCCGTTCGACAATGGCAATGAACTGGCTGGGCGGAATGTCCAGAGCCACCGCGCAGACCACAGCCCCACCGACCATGCCCGAGATCATGCCGATAAACGTGAGAATGGGGAGGCTGAACATCATCGCCAAAACCCGGGGAACGACCAGCAGTTCCACCGGATTGAGCCCCAGGGTGCGAATAGCGTCGAGTTCTTCATTGACTTTCATGGCGCCAATCTGTGCGGTGAAGGCACTGGCGGTTCGGCCGGCCAGCAGGATGGCTGCCAGAAGTACGCCGAACTCCCGCAGGAATGAGAACGCCACCAGATCCACGGTGTAAATGGTCGCGCCAAAGTCTTCAAGAACTGTCGCGCCAAGAAACGCAACCACGGCGCCAACCAGAAAGGTAAGCAGGGCAACAATGGGCAGGGCGTTCAGGCCGGTGTCGTGTAGTGCCGCCACAAAGGGCGTTATACGCCAGCGAGTAGGCCGGGGCAGGATGTAGAACAGCGTGCCCAGCGTCTGGCCAATAAACCCGGCCAGCAACCAGACAAGTTGCCCCAGCGTGGTCACCTTCTTTCCTATCTCCGCCAGAAACGCCACGACCGGGTTAACGGTTGCGACCGCCGCCGATGGCTGGTTCATGGCTTCAGCAACCGCCTGTATCAGGGCGCGCTGTTCATCCGGTAATTCAGCTCGTTGCAGAGCGCTGATCAGAGCGTCGCTGCCAAGCAATTTCACCATCAACGAGGCGCCGGCGGTGTCCAGGCGGCCCAGGCCGGAAAAATCCGGGTTGCAGGCGGCTGCGCGAGGTTTCAGGGCAGTTGTTTGCCGATTCAGGACGGAATAGTGGGACAGAGTCCAGTCGCCGGAAAACTTCAGCGTATGGCCACCGAATTCGGCGTTACCGGGAGTGTGGGCGCCAAGTGGCTGAGATAGGCCTGGTTCATTTGCCACGGAGTCACGGAGTCCCTGTTTGAGTTCTCTGAAAGCTTAAAGATTCCAGTGGCTGTCTGCCAGTATTCTGCGTTCTTCTTCATCGTGACTGGCCAGTAGCATGGTGATGCCCCGGGCTTTCTCTTCCAGCAGCATGGCGTACAGAATCTTCCGGGTCTCGGTGTCCAGGCCAGTCATCGGCTCATCCAGCAAGAGCAATGGTTGGCGCCGCAGGATGGCTCGCAGCAAGGCAACGCGCTGGCGTTGGCCACCGGAAAGCTCGCCAGGCATTCTGGGACCGAAACCTGCTAACCCGGTGCGTTCCAGTCCGGCTTCAATGGCGTGGCGTTGAGATTCATCCAGCTTGAGGCCGGGGTGAATGCCAAGGCCAATATTGGTGAAGACATCCAGGTGCTCGAACAGGTTGTGTTCCTGGAACACGCTCGTGACCGGGCGCTGCCAGGGCTTTAGCAAGTGGATCGGCTTGTCCTGCCAGAGAATCCGGCCGCTGGCTGGCGGGAGAAAACCTGTAACCAAACTGAGCAGGGTTGATTTGCCGGAACCGCTGGGGCCCTGGATGGCCAGACATTCGCCGGCAGGCACGGAAAAATCGAATCGCCAGAGACGACCGTCAGGCCCATACTCGAAGGCCAGATCTTTGATCTCAAGCATGTTCAGGCTCCGGCAGTGGTTGGCTCGCAGCGGAAGTTGTTCTGGACTTAATGCCGGGAACACGGGAGAGCGATACAAAGATCAGTACCAGCAGCCCCAACAGCCAGAGCCCGGTACCTGCAGCTTCCGCCAACCGGTAACTGCCCAGTTGCTGATAAAGCAAAACCGGGAGCGTCGGTTTGCCCGGGCTGCCGAACAGGGCGATAACACCGAAGTCACCCAGAGATAATGCCACACCATACGCCAGGGCCAGAGCAACTGGACGGCGCAGATGCGGCCAATACAGCCATCGCCATCGATACCAGCCCAGGAGGCCCAGTTGGTCTGCCTGTTTGAGTGATCCGGCGTCCAGGCTTGCGAGAGGTCCGCGCAATATCTGTAGCACAAACGGCACGGCCATCAGCCCGTTGATCAGTGCCACCAGGAACCAGCCCTGCATGGTGTTCCCCAATTGCGGCCTTAACAGAATAAAAGCCCGGTCCCCAGTACCAGAGGCGGTACGATCAATGGGAGATAGCCAGTGACGGCCGGCACTATGGCCAGCCAGCGCAGACGAGCCCTGTTGGTTGCCGCCAGGGTTAGCAAGGCAACGACCACCGAACCGAGCCCGGCTGGAAGGGCGATTAACAGGCTGCGAGCGGTGGCCGGCAATAGCTGTTGATAAATAGAAGTAGCATCCGCCGTTGGCCACAAGGCCGGTAAACCGCGCAGAATAATAGCCAGTAGTGGCGCGACCAGAAAGGCCGTGAAAATCGCCAGGAGCAGACTTGCTGAAAACCCTTGCCAGCGCCGTGCGAACAGAGGGACCTGACGCGATAGCCGTCGGTTTGGCAGTACCGCGGTGTCCAGGCGTTTCCGGAAAACCAGCCACCAGAGGCTGCCACAGATCAACAGCTGCAGAATGGCAAACAGTGCGGCACGGGCGAAATCGAATTCAAAGCGCAGTGCCTGGTAGATGGCGACTTCCAGGGTGGTTGTTCCTGGCCCTCCGCCCAGCGTCATGATGATGGCAAAACTGGTGAAGCAGAGCGTGAACACCAGTGCCGCCACGCCGGGCAGGACCGGTTTGATGGCGGGCCAGTGTACCGCACGCCACAGCCACCAGCCGCCGAGCCCAAGCTGAGAGGCGGTTCTCATTCGTGGCGCGGGTATGGAATCCAGAGCCTGCAACAGGATTCGGGCCGCCAGTGGCGCATTGAAGAACACGTGGGCGAGCAGAATGCCGTTCAGCCCATAAAGATTCCATCCATTTACAGGAACCCAGATATTGAGCAGGCCGGTGAACCAGCCCTGCCGACCAAACACCGCTATGATGCCTGAGACTGCCACGATAGTGGGTAAGACCAGACTCAACTCCATCAGCCGCAGAATCAATGTGCGACCAGGGAAGCTTCTGTAGCGGGCGAGGGCGGTCGCTACCGGGAGCGCCAGCGCCAGGCTTAACAGGACAGATAAAAAGGCCTGCCAAAGGGTAAATCGGACCACGCTCTGGAAATAGGAGCTTGCTAACGTGCGCCCCGGATCCAGCTCTCCGGCCTCCTGTAGTATGCTCAACAAGCCAAGTGCCACGAGCAGCAATAGCCCGGTGCCGAGTAACAGGCCAGGCCAGATTTGCCAGCCAGGATGGCTGAAGGGGGCGGCTCTCGCGTGTGTTGGCATCACTTCAGTCGGTCAGTGCATCAAGCCAGTCGTTCACCAACTGTCGGCGAATGGTGGCAACTTTCGCGGGGTCTATATACAGGGCTTCGGATGGTGTAATCAGCTTGTCGAAAACGTCTGGCAATTCATCGCCAAGATCAACCGCCGGATACATCACATTCTTCAGTGGAATATGACGCTGGAAGTCCGCGGTCAGCATGAAGTCCAGAAACTCTCTGGCAAGTGTCTTGTTATCGGAGCTTTCCACCAGGGCGGCGACTTCCACCTGCAGGTAATGTCCTTCATTGAAACGGGCCGCCTGATAACGGTCAGTTTTGTCGATAGCCATGTGATACGCAGGAGAAGTGCTGTAAGAGAGGATCATAGGCGCTTCGCCATTCATGAATAGCGAGAAATAACCGTCACTCCAGCTTTGGGTGGTTGCGAGAATCTTGTCGCTGAGCTGCTGCCACTTTGCTGGCGCTTCATCACCATAGACGGCATGCATCCAGAGCAACAGGCCGAGTCCCGGTGTGCTGGTGCGCGGATCCTGAATAATGATCTTGAGATCGTCTGGCGCGTTGACCAGTTCTTCAAGGCTTGAGGGCGGCTCCGACAACTGCTCGGTATCGTAGACAAAGGCAAAATAGCCCCAGTCGTAGGGCACGAAAGTGTCGTCGTCCCAGTCAACAGGCAATGCCAGGCGTTCCAGTGATTGGCCGTGGCGGCCCAGAAGGCCGGTTTGCCGAGCGGTCTCCATGGTGCCGGTATCCAGCCCCAGAACCACATCTGCCGGGGTGGAGCTTCCTTCCAGCCGGAGCCTTTGCAGAATGTCTCCGCCGCTGTCCAATACCGTGTAGTTCAGGGAGCAGCCGCATTGGGCTTCAAACGCCTCTTTAACCGCGGGCCCCGGGCCCCATTCGGCGGCAAAGGAGGGATGGGTATACACATTCAGGCCGGTCGGTTCATCGGCGGCAACCATCAGCGGCAGCGACACGGCGAACAACGCGGGAATCAAGCGTGAAATCATACATTGGCACCTTGTTCAGTAGTGGGGGTGCCATGCCGCGAACACCACGAAAGGTGGTGACTCAATCCCTACGCCGGTATTAACCGGGTCAGGTTCCGCGGGTATGGTCTCAGCCCTTCCAGGCACCCCGTTGAGTTGAGTCAATGCTATCACGCCGGAGCCACACCCCGGAATTCGTATGTTTGATTACTGCTTGTTTATTTTTTGTACGGCGATGACGGGTGTCTCATTTTTTATTGGTAGAATAGGGCATTTTTTGATCTGCGGATTTATGCAGCTTCTATCTGGTTGAGAGGTAAGTTTGATGCCCAAGCATCACAAACGACGAGGAATTTCTGCTCTGGTTGCAGGCGCGCTTTTTACCCTTGGGTTGTCGGCCGCAGGCCACGCCCAAACCGCGAACGATGATATGTTTGGACGTTTGGCTTCCGCGGCTCCCAAGCTCAGCCCGCAGGTTCTCGAAGCCGCACTCAAGGCAACCCGTTGCGCCATCAGCAATGGCACAGCCATGCCGGAGCGGCTGGCTGTGATCGACTTCTCTTTGCCGTCCTCGAAAGAAAGGCTGTGGCTGTTTGATCTGAACGAAGGAGAATTAATCCTTCGTGACCTCGTGGCTCACGGTAAAAACTCCGGTAATGCTGAGGCAACCGCATTTTCCAATATCGAGGGCAGTCACCAGTCCAGTATCGGCCTGTTCAAAGCCGCCGAATCCTATCGGGGTTCCCATGGCTATTCGTTACGCCTTGACGGACTGGAACCGGGTTTCAACGATCTTGCTCGTCAGCGGGCGATTGTTATCCATGGTGCAGACTACGTTCAGGACAGCTGGGTAACACAGTACGGCAGAATCGGCCGTAGTCATGGCTGCCCGGCGGTAGACAATCAAATCATCAAAACCGTGGTAGACGAGCTCAAGGGCGGACAGCTGGTGTTTAAATACTATCCCGATCAGGAATGGCTCCAGTCCTCCAGTTACCTGAACTGCGATTCCGCCGGGCAGCTGGCCGGCGCGCGTAATGCAACAGCGGTGGCTGGGGATCGATCCTGAATCGTTGCTGGCTAAACTTTGTGCAGATTTTCAGTAAAAACAGAAAGTTGAAAAAAAGGTGTTGACGGCGAAGGCGGAATCCGTAGAATACGCAGCCGTTGACGAGGCAATGCCTCTGAAACATTAGAGCGGGAATAGCTCAGTTGGTAGAGCACAACCTTGCCAAGGTTGGGGTCGCGAGTTCGAATCTCGTTTCCCGCTCCAATTTCTCCAAGTCTCTCAATGCCTCCTGAGAGCAAAAGCCAGAATCCAGGCTTCCCCGGCGCGGTGGCAGAGTGGTTATGCAGCGGACTGCAACTCCGTGTACGCCGGTTCGATTCCGACCCGCGCCTCCATTTTACCCTTGCTTTTCAGTTGCTTACGATTTCGGAAAATAACCGGCGTCTTTCCCGCGAACGTTTTCCTAATTTTTTCCATCTCTCTCAGCGATTTCAGCGTCGATTTTGACTATAACGGCGAGATGATTTCCTGCTCTCGCTTTTAGTGCCTCGCAGCAGGTACAGTCAATGTGAGCACCCGGACCTTGCGTGTAAAAAATGTTGCCTATATTATCAAAAGTGTAAAAAAAGGGAGTTTCGTGTAAATAAAGTTTTGGCGAGGGGATGAAAGGGAAAACATGCAGTACGCAGGTTACGCACATCTTATTAATCAGGACAGTATCTCGGCCATAGCGCCGGCGATATCTGCGGAAGTGCGCTCGGTCACCCGCAAGGAAACCATCGGCCAGACTATTGCTGTGCCCGCAAAGCTGGCCCCGGCCCCGGACGATCGCCTGGGGCACGTTCTGTTTGCCATCAAACACGAAGGTATCAACTTGCAAGTATTGGCCCAGGCACTGCCGGCCATCCCAGAGCCTGAGATCCGGCAGGCCTTTGATGCCTCCCCAAACAGCCAATACCTGCGCAAGGCCTGCTTCCTGTGGGAACACTTTACCGGTGAGACGATTCGACGCGCCACGGAGAGCATCCAGCAGGCTTACGTGCCGTTGTTTAACCCCAAAGCCTACATTACCGGCCAGGGACAGAAGAATCCCCGTTGGCGAGTGATATTCAATGGCCTGGGCACACTGGATTACTGCATCACAGTGCGGCGAACCAGAGAGCTTCAGGCGTTGCTTGATGAACACTTGCTGCAAAAAGCAACCGAGTTTACCGAGTCGCTGCCGAAAGACATTCTTAACCGCACGCTGGCCTGGGCCTACCTGCACGAAACTAGGGATTCCTACGCCATTGAAAACGAAGCACCGTCGGAAGATAAAGCCACCCGCTTTGTGAACCTGCTGAAACAGGCCCACAGCCCCCGAAAACTGGATGAAGACTACCTGGTAGACCTGCAAAACGCCGTTATCAGCAACGTGTTCTCCCAGGCGGTGTCTTTCCGAACGGAACAGAACTATCTCAGTAACGGCCTGCGCGGTGCGCTGGGTGTTAGCTATGTGCCGCCGGCCCCGGAACTCTCGCGTTCCTTGATGGAACATCTGATGGTGCTGGCAAACCAGCAGCCGGAAGATACGGACCCACTGGTATTGGCCAGCATCGTATCTTTTGGTTTTGTTTTTGTTCATCCCTTTATGGACGGCAATGGCCGCCTGTCCCGGTTTTTGTTTCACCAGGTACTGTGCCAGCGTGGAGCCCTTCAGAATGGCCTGGTGCTTCCTGTATCCATAGTGTTACGCCAGAATGAATCCGAATATCTAGGTGTGCTGCAAGCGTTTTCGGAACAAGCGAGGCAGTACTGGGATGTTACTTACATCGACGAAAACCAGTTTCAGTTCGAATTTAAGGGCCATGAAGCCCTTTACCGGTACTGGGATGGCACCCACTGCGCAGAATTTATGGCCCGTGCAACCAAACAGGCTATTGAACAACACCTGAAAGAAGAGACCGTGTTCCTCACGCGGTACGACGAAATCTACCGCCGCATAGACCAGTCCTTCGATATACCCAACACCGATCTCTCCAGGCTGGTGATGTTCTGCCTGGACCAGAACGGCCGCATTTCGAATCACCGACGCAAGCAATATCAGTACAAGGTTCCAGAAGAGATCTTCGATGCGCTGGAACAGGCATATCGAATCCTGGTAAATGAAGACATCAAGCCTATGTAGCAGCGAGGGCTTCTACCCCTGATTGTCGAAAAAGGGTTACCGAAATTGCCAACAGCTTGCTGTTATCTTGTATACAGTGGAGCGAAATCTCTAACCCATTAAACACAGATTGAATGAAATGAAATTGGTCTGTATTTCCGACACCCACAGCCTGCATAGGTGCATTCCAGGCATCCCGGACGGTGATGTGCTGATTCATGCCGGGGACTGCCTGGGGCAGGGTACGTTAGAAAACGTCATAGACTTCAACGACTGGCTTGGGACTTTGCCTCACAGGCACAAGATTGTTGTTGCCGGTAACCATGACTGGGCTTTTCAGGAAACTCCGGAACTCGCGCGGCAGGCATTAACCGAAGCCATCTATTTGGAAGACAGCGGTGTTGAAATCGAGGGAGTCCGATTCTGGGGGCCCCCTGGCGTACCCCTTCAGCAAGGCTAATCCGAATGAAATCAGGCTTCGTTCGTTGCTTATAAATTGCGCGAAGTCCGGAGCTTCATAAACGCCTCTGCCGCTTTCGCCGGCATCGGTTTGGCGTAAAGAAAGCCCTGAGCGAAATCGCAACCGAGATCACGTATCAGCTTTGCCTGTTGCTCCGTCTCTACACCTTCTACAAGAATGCTCAACCCGAGACTCTGGCCGACCGTAACCATGGCTTTCATGATGGACATGTCGCTTTCGTTTTCCATAGCATAGTGAAGGAAGCTTCGATCGATCTTGATGCTGCATACCGGCAGCTTCCGAAGATAAACCAGGGAAGAGTAACCAGTGCCGAAGTCGTCAATGGATATATGGAGCCCCGCAGCCTTGAGGCGCTCCAGTTGCCTGGTTTGGCTTTCTTCACTGCCAAACACCTCGTTCTCCGTGAGCTCCACCCCGAGTTGCTCAGGTTTCAAGCCATAGTGTTGGATGGTTTCCAGGATCTGGTCAGCCAGGTGTGGATTGGTCAGTTGGCGACCGGACAGATTGACATCAATACGCACGCCCGCGAGCTCAGTTCCCTGCCAGGCTTTGAGCTGTTTGCATGCGGCATCGATGACCCAGTCACCGATACGGTTTATAAGTCCGGATTTTTCAGCGACCGGGATAAATGTCGCCGGAGAGACAAGGTTTGATGCTTTATCGAAACATCGTAAAAGCGCCTCGCAGGAGGTCGTCCCACCAGTTCTCAGGTCTATTTGTGGCTGGTAGTAAAGCTCCAGGCCACCATTTGTCAGGGCCTGGCGCAGCAGGGCGGTTATCTGTTGGTATTCGACCAGCCGGTCGTTGATATCAGAGGTGTAGAAGCAGACCGTATTTTTTCCGATCTCCTTTGCGCGGTACATGGCCGCGTCTGCGTTGCCCATGAGTTCTGCTACGGTGCCGCCATTGTGTGGGTAAAGGCTGACGCCAAAACTTGCCGATACCTGATAGCAATCACCTTGAAGCTGCACTTTGTTTTCCAGCGCCTTGATCAGACGCTGGAGCAATTCATGAATTCCCTCTGGGCCGTCAAAATCAAACAGAAGAAGCACGAACTCGTCGCCTCCGAAACGGCTGAGCAGATCGCTGTGCCTTAGTTCCTGCTTTAGAATGTCGGCTACCGATTTAAGGAGGGTGTCGCCGTGATGGTGGCCGAGGGTATCGTTGATCAGTTTGAAGTTGTCCAGATCCAGAAAGATCACGGCAACTTCACGATCCTGGCGTTCTGCCTCCGCCAAACGGCTTTCAAGCTCAGATTCCATCAAACGGCGGTTGGGCAGCCCGGTAAGGTCATCAAAACTGGCGCGGTGGACCAGCTCTTCCCTGGTTTGCTTCTGCTCTTCCAGGCTGATGTCGATACAGAACATCTCGCACTCGCCAGTGTCCTGTTTGATCATGACGTGACTGGAATAAACCGGCACCAGATGGCCCGCCTTATGTTTCAGTTCCAGTTCTTCCGAGGGAATGCTGATGTTGTGATCAAGCCAGTTAGTATGGGCCTCAATGACGGCTGCGCGCATGGGCTCCGGAATAATCAGGTCCTCCAGCAGCTCTCCCTGAGCCTCAGTTCTGGAGTACCCATACAATCGTGTGCTGGCTTCATTCCAATAGATGACCCTCCGATTCCGGTCGTAACCCTGAACGGCAACCATCGGCAGGCTCTCAATCAACTCATGGAACTTTTGTTCACTTTGCTCCGATTGTGACGGTAACGACGATCTGTCCTTATTCCTCTCCATGACGGACGAGACTCCTCCCGGTGGGTGAGAACGCATCTAAGCGTTTTCGAGTCATTCACAACAAGAATAGGAAGCCATTCCGCAGTTTGCGAGCCTGATGGGGTATTCCTTGTTAGAATGGCCCGGCATTTCCAACGTTTGGACGCTCAGTGAACATCACTTCCTTCGAATCCCTCGCCTGCCCACTCGACGGCAACCCGCTGCAGCGGGTAGATAAAGCCTGGCGATGTCCGCAGGGCCATAGCTTCGACATTGCGCGGCAGGGTTACGTACATTTGCTGCCGGTTCAGAAAAAGCGCTCGAAAGATCCCGGCGACAGTAAAACCATGGTGGCGGCGCGCCAGCGCTTTCTTGAGGCGGGGTACTATCGCCCGATTGCGGATGCCGTGTCGGCTGCAATCCTGAACGACGCTGCGACGGGCAGCGAACTCAGTTGTCTGGATGCCGGCTGTGGTGAGGGCTATTATCTGCGCCAACTAGCGTCCCAGGAGGACGAAATCTCACTATCGTTGCTCGGACTGGACATTTCCAAGTGGGCGGTGCTGGCGGCGGCGCGCAGGGAAAAGCGCGCATGTTGGGTGGTTGGCAGCAATGCTAATCTGCCGGTGTTGTCGGCTTCAGTGGACCGTCTTCTTTGCCTTTTCGGATTTCCGGTGTATCCGGAGTTTGCCCGGGTTATGCGGCCGGGTGGGCGACTGGTGCAAGTAGACGCCGGCCAGGATCATCTGAGGGAGTTGCGGGAGATTGTCTATCCGGAAGTTCGCGCAGACTCTCGTAAAGTGGCTCTGGTACCAGAAGGATTTCGGCGAATTGGCACCCAGGATTTACGCTTTACACTGCATCTCGAGGGCGCCGATCCTATTGCCGATTTATTGGCAATGACCCCGCACCTCTACCGGGCGAGTGCGGAAGGCAGGGCACGGGCTGCGGCGCTGAAAACGTTATCGGTAACCGTGGATGTCTGCCTGCAAACGTTTGAACGTTACAATCCGGCAGGTTGATCCTCGCTCTCTATCCCCCAGCGGGTACCCCTTGCCTTGAGCCGGTAGAATTCTTCGACGATGCCGGCCATGGCTTCAGGGCAGTATTCCCGAAGGCCAGCCAGCACCAGGCGCTTGGAAACCTCGCCAACGGTTTTTCCAGAAGACTGCAAATTGTATTCGAGCGTTACGTTGCCGCGTTTCCCCGCAACTTCCAGATCCGCATTATTCAACTCAAGGTCTGGCTGAGGGTTCTCCAGCTGCGTGAGAGCCAGGCTCATGCTCTCATACATCACCATTGGCCGGTCGGGATTGAACATCACCCCGTGTGATTCCATCAAGGGCTTGAGCGTGTGCGGAAAGTTTTTCCCGGACGCCGCAACATAGCACCGACTGAACTCTTCAATCACTTTTTCATCCCGGGTTACCGCGCCTTTACGGGTAACTTCCAGGTAGACCTTACCGGCTTCGTCGACAACGTTGATGGCTTCGCCATTTTCGCTTTCGCGGAACTCAAGCGGAACCTCGGCACCAAGCAGGTTACGGAACTTGAAGGTCATATTTTCTGAGAGCCCGAAACGGGACACCACAATGGTGAACAGAAGGTCGCCGGGCACGCAAAAACGACGGGCGTCCGGATCGTGGATCGGATTGAAGTCCCCGGCGATCTCTTTGGCAAAGTAGCTGGCCTGGGGTGCGGAAATCACAATACGTCCGTCCTGGACGGAATAGAACTGTTCAGAAAACATGGTGGGCCTTTTCTGGTTTGCTGAGCCTCGAGGGCCTGGGGAGTGAATTCACCCGAGCAGGCATTATAGGCCTTAGCGTGGCTCAAGGTGAGCCCGACCATGGTACTAATAAGGATGAATACGGACTAACACGGAATTTCAGGCAACAAAAAAGGCAGCCGAAGCTGCCTTTTTGATCGTACTGGGCTGTTAATTACAGACCAACTACGTTTTCCGCCTGAGGACCTTTCTGGCCCTGAGTCACGGTGAATTCAACCTGCTGGCCTTCTGCCAGAGTCTTGAAGCCGCCGCCCTGAATGGCGCTGTAGTGAACGAAAACGTCCGGGCCGCCTTCACGAGTGATAAAGCCGAAGCCTTTGGATTCGTTGAAGAACTTAACAGTACCGGTAACAGTAGACATATTTTACTATCCTGAATTCAATCATTTAATGTGCCGCCTGATCTCGTTGTGAGGGCAGGTCAGCGGTGTGCGGAAACATAAAAACTGGCGTGATCAAAAACAGGACGAACACTACTTATAACAACAGGGATGCGTCTTATTGATGAATGCTTTGCTAAATCTTTCCAACGACCGCCACTGTACTCCTGTCTGGATGGTTTGCATAGCTATTTTTTCTAGGCAGATACCCTGATCACCAGAAACCACTTAAACCAGCCCGTTAGAATCCTGAAGTTTCCGGGTCAACCGAGACATCAACTCCCCACCGTGCCGCCAGAAGTGCCAGTAAAGCGGTACTTCCAGGCCGCTGCCAGGGGCGATATTAACCAGTTGATTTGCCTGGATATGCTCCCGGGCCTGAATTTCCGGAATCATTCCATAGCCCATGCCGGCCAGCGCGAGCTTTACGAAGCCTTCGGATGAGGGGCACAGGTGGTGCGGAAATTTGCCCTGATAGCCTACCTGGGCCAGAAATCGATGCTGGAGTTGGTCGTTGGGGCCAAACACAATGGCGGGCGCGGATTGCAGGCTCCCGTTGTTCAGCCCGTCTGGAAAATAGCGGCGGGTATACTCCGGTGTGGCCAATGGCAGATACGTCATCACTCCCAGCGGTATGCACCGGGCGCCGGCAACCGGCTGAGGGCTGCTGCAAAGGCAGGCGGCTACGTCGCCCTCGCGCATGCGCCGCAGTCCTACGTCCTGGTCTTCTACCACCATGTCCAGAAGTATTCCTTCTTCGGTACAGAAGTCGCCGACGGCAGAGGCCCACCAGGTTGCGAGGCTGTCGGCATTGAGCGCGACGCGAAATCGAGTGGCTGGTTCGGCCAGGGAGGGAATGGAACTGGTCAGGTCGCGTTCCAGCAGGCGCACCTGATGAACATGATTGAGTAATCTCTGGCCTGCGGGCGTTGCTCTCGGAGTCTGGCTTCGCACCAGCACAGGTTGGCCAAGCCTGACTTCAAGTGTACGAATTCGCTGAGAAATGGCGGACTGGCTAATGCCCAGCATGTCGCCGGCTTTGTCAAAACCGCCGGCGTCGACCACGGCCGCAAGGGCTTCCAGCAATTTGTAGTCAAGCATAAGAAAAACTTATCAGGTATTAACAGGATGAATTTCAAGTATAGCGGTAACGGGGTAGGCTTTCGTCATTAATCATAAGGAGTGCAGTGGTGTTTGAGAGTTATCTGACAGGCCTGGTTGTGTGTGGCGGTATCATCGTGGCTATTGGTGCCCAGAATGCCTACGTTCTCAGCCAGGCCATTCGTCGTGAACACCATTGGTGGTCAGCAGGTTTGTGTATGACTTCGGATATCCTGCTGTTCACCCTGGGCATGTTTGGCGTGAGTGCAGCACTGATGGCCATGCCCGAGGCGCTGGATGTGCTCAGGTGGTTGGGCGTGGCGTTCCTGGGGCTGCTCGCAGGCCAGGCGTTCTATCGGGTTTTGAGGGGGCGCGCGTCGCTGGAGGCCGGGGAAGCTCGGCGCAGCACCGTCAAAGGTGTGATCCTTACAACATTGGCTGTCACCTTGCTGAACCCCCAGGTTTATCTGGACACGTTACTGCTGATTCCGGCCGTGGGTGCTCAGCAGCAGGATCCGGCCACGTTTGTGGCAGGTGCCAGCAGCGCGTCCGTGCTTTGGTTTGGTGCGCTGGCCTGGGCCGGTTCCCGACTGGCGCCATGGCTAGCCAGGCCTGCGGCGTGGCGTGTGATTGACGGTGTTATCGGCCTGATGATGGCTGCGATTGCTATTCAGCTCGCTGCAGGAGGGCTGTAACCCTATATCCTCTTTGCGCCTGAGATCGTTCGTGTAAAGGTTTCGCAAAACCCTGATCCCCGACTTCTTTTTCACGTATCAGTTCTCTATGGTTCGGTCTGATTTGAACTCATGGAGATATCTGAATGGCCTCTGCTACCCGTGCCGGGCATCGCTGGCTGAAGTGGGTTGGATTTCTGATTGTACTGTGCGCTTTGGCTTTCGCTGCCTTTTGGTACGCCCGCAACGGTAACGGCAATGAGCCGGCGTTGAATACCGTGGCGGTGAGCCGAGGCGACATCCAGAATCTGGTTTCGGCCACCGGCGTGCTTGAACCGAGCAATTATGTCGATGTGGGTGCACAGGTTTCCGGCCAGCTGGAGCTGATTCACGTACGAGTAGGCCAACCCGTTAGCACCGGCGATCTGCTGGCGGAAATCGACCCTACCGTCTATGTGGCGAAAGTGGATGCCACCCGCGCCCAGCTGAAGAACCAGCAGGCCCAGTTAGCCGATCGCAAGGCCCAGCTGCGGCTGGCGGAGACCCAGTTCCAGCGCCAGCAGAACCTGTGGCGCGAAGACGCGACCACACGGGAATCCCTGCAGACTGCCGAAGCATCGTTAGCGTCCGCCCGGGCGCAGTTGGCCATGCTTGAAGCCCAGATTGAACAGACCTCCTCCACACTGCGGGCCGAAGAAGCCAACCTGGGTTATGCGCGAATCTATGCGCCGATGGACGGGACCGTGGTGTCCATTGAAGCCCGCCAGGGACAAACCCTGAACGCCAGTCAGACCGCGCCGTTGCTTATGCGCATTGCCAACCTGAGCACCATGCGGGTGCGTGCCCAGGTGTCCGAGGCCGACGTCGGCAAGCTGCAACCGGGCATGCGGGTGTACTTCACCACACTCGGTGATGCCGAGCATAAGCTCTATGGAGAGTTGCAGTACATTGAGCCAACTCCCGAAGTAACCAACAACGTGGTGCTCTACAACGCCCTGTTTACGGTCGATAACCAGGAGGGGCGGTTGCTGCCCCAGATGACCGCCCAGGTGTTCTTTATTCAGGAGGAGGCACTGAATGTATTGCGGGTGCCAGTCAGTGCGGTGGCGAGAAACCAGGTCAAGGTCCTGGATGCAAAGGGGCAGCCACAGATTCGGGACATCGAAACCGGCATCAGCAACCGGGTATACGTGGAGGTGCGGTCCGGGGTGAGCGAGGGCGATCAGGTGGTGCTCGCAAACCGTGATCCACGGGCCGCTCAGGGTGAGGGCAGATCTGCCTTTCGGGGTATGCTGAGATGAGTCCGCGGCCGTTGATTGAGCTTCAAGGCATTACCCGTTCCTTTGGTGAGGGTGAACTGGCGGTTCCGGTACTCAAGGGCATTGATCTGAAGGTCTGGCCCGGTGAGTTTGTGGCCATCATGGGGCCATCGGGCTCCGGCAAGTCTACCCTGATGAACATCCTCGGCTGTCTGGATCAGCCCAGCGCTGGCCAGTACCGATTCAATGGCAGGGACGTATCCGCCCTGAACCGGGACGAACTGGCACTGCTTCGGCGTGACGCCTTTGGTTTTGTATTCCAGAGTTACAACCTGCTGCGCGGGATGACTGCCCGTGAGAATGTGGAGATCCCCGCCATTTACGCCGGAATGGCGCCGGCCGAGCGGCACGCAAGGGCAGAACGGTTACTCACCGGGCTTGGGCTGGGCGAGCGTCTGTCGCACAGGCCGGCACAGTTATCGGGTGGTCAGCAACAGCGAGTGTCAATTGCCCGGGCCCTGATGAACGGCGGCCAGTTAATCTTCGCAGACGAACCGACTGGTGCTTTGGACAGCAAAAGCAGCCAGGAAGTGATCCGGCTGTTAACCGATCTTTCCAGACAAGGCCATACCATCATCTTGATTACCCACGATCCCGACGTGGCAAAAGTGGCCCGCCGTCAAATCCGCATTGCCGATGGTGAGCTTGTTGAGGACACCGGCGCCGAAATGCCATCCGCGCAAATACCAGAAACTGACCAGAATGGCCGTCGCCACTCTCGTCTTGGGGATTGGCAGGAGGCCCTGAAAAGCGCTGTGCGTTCCCTGCACAGCAACCTGTTTCGGACGGCGTTGACACTGCTTGGCATCGTGATCGGGGTTGCCTCGGTGATCACCATGCTGGCGATCGGGGAGGGGGCCCGAAAGGATGTCGTCGACCGAATCAGCACCATGGGCAGTGATCTGCTGCTGGTGCGCCCGGGTGGTCCCGATCAGCGGGGTGGGCGCTGGAGCGTGACCACACTGGTGCCATCTGACTTCAAAGCAATCAATGAGATAGAGGGTGTTCTTGCAGCAATACCTGAGCTTACTGGCGGCCAGACGCTGCGCTATTCCAACCGGGATCACTCGGCTGAGATCAATGCCACCTCCTTCCGGTTCCCGGTGGCCCGCCAGTGGCCTGTTGTTGAGGGCACCTTCTTCAGCGCCCAGGATGAAGCCAGTTACGCAGCCGTAGCAGTATTGGGCAAAACCACCGCCAACGCTCTGTTTCCTGACGAAAGCCCCCTTGGTAAACACCTGATGGTTAACAACGTGCTGTTTCAGGTGATTGGCGTGATGGATGAAAAAGGCGCCTCTCCCATGGGACAGGACCAGGACGATGTGGTGTTTGTTCCCTACACCACGGGCAGCCTGCGCATTTTCGGGCAAACGCACCTGCGCAACATCACCGTGGCTGTGGCCGACATCGACCGTATGGATGAGATCGAAGCCCTCATTCACGACACTCTGATGGCCCGCCATGGCATTGAGGACTTTACTATCCGCAACATGGCTTCATTGATTGAAACCATTTCGGAAACCCAGAATACACTCACCTGGCTGCTGGGCTCTATTGCAGCAATTTCCCTCCTTGTGGGTGGCATCGGGGTGATGAATATCATGCTGGTGAGCGTCACTGAACGTACCCGCGAAATCGGTATTCGCATGGCCACCGGTGCCCGGGCGTGGAATATCCTGCAGCAGTTTCTGACCGAGGCCTGGCTGGTATCGGCCATAGGCGGGTTGATTGGTGTTGTCATCGGCATTGCCGCAACCCGGATTATTGGCTCTCTGGGCACACCCATTCACATGACGCTGCTACCCATGGCTCTGGCCTTTGGTTGCGCTTTTGCCAC
This sequence comes from Marinobacter sp. LM1, assembly GCF_042763285.1. Lineage (NCBI taxonomy): Bacteria > Pseudomonadati > Pseudomonadota > Gammaproteobacteria > Pseudomonadales > Marinobacteraceae > Marinobacter > Marinobacter sp. LM1. The sequence continues at coordinate 2,378,996 of NZ_CP114373.1, read as the reverse complement.
AGGCCTGCTGTTCGGGTTTCTGCCCGCCCGTAAGGCCGCCCATCTGGACCCTGTTCATGCCCTGGCCTCGGAGTAATGTTATGAGCCTTCGCCATATTGCACTGTTGTCGGTGTTGTTGACCGGGTGCGCGAGCTTTCCGCCACAACCCATTGAGCTGCCGTTGAATCCGCCAGCCCATTGGCACATCGGGGCTGGCGCCGGTGAAGCGGTTGGTTCGCGTTGGTGGTATGCCTTCGGTGACGAAGAGCTCAACCGTTTGGTCGACCGGGCACTCTCGAATAATCCGGACCTGGCCGCCACCGCTCAGGCAGTGATTCAGGCAGACTTGCAGTTGCGCAACGCCGGAGCTGCCTTGCTGCCGACCCTTGGTGCGTCGGGAAGCACGGGTAAACAGGCAAGCGAGGCCTCCGGCCAGGATCGTGTCACCAGTGGTTCGAGTAGCCTCGGGCTGTCGGTTGACTACGAGCTGGATCTCTGGGGTCGCCTGTCCGCCGCGGAAGCCGGGGCTCTCGCGGGTTTCCAGGGCTCGGAGTATGACTATGACGCCGCCCGAATGACGCTGGTGGCCTCGGTAGCCAGTACCTGGTTCGAATGGCAGGAGTTGCAGCAGCGCGTGGATATTGCGCGTCGGAATCTGGAACTGGGTGAAAAAACACTGGCCCTCGTCGAGGCCCGGTATCGTAACGGTGTGGCCGATCGCTCGGAATTGTCCCGCCAGCAAACCTCCGTACTGAACCTGAAGAATGCGGTGCCGCCACTGGAGTATCAGGCCCGGCAACGGTTAGCGGCCTTGCGGCTACTGACCGGGGATTATCCGTTTACGGAAGAGATTCCGGAGGCTGGGCTACTTGCGGTTCAAGTGCCGGAGATCAACCCGGAAACGCCGGCCAGCCTGGTTACCCGAAGACCGGACCTGGCGGCTGAGGAGGCTCGGCTGATGGCCGCCAGTGCGGACGTCGAGCAGGCCAGGGCGGCCTTGATGCCATCGGTGTCGCTCAGCGGCGCGGTTCGCTTCTCCACCAATAGTTTTGTAAGCCTGGCGGACCCACTGCAAACCGCCAATGGCCTGATTGCCCTCAGCCAGACTCTGTTTGATGGAGGCCAGCGTCGCAACAATGTTGCCATTTCGGAATCTCGGCGGGTGGCGTTGTTGGCGAGTTACCGTGCCAGCCTGCTCTCGGCATTCCAGGAAGTAGGGGATGCACTCGACAGAGAAGCGCTGTACCTGGACCAGGAGCAGCGGTTACAGAGTATTCTGACTCAGGCGGAAGAGGCCTTGCGGTTGACCGAGGTGCGTTACCGGGAAGGGGCAGATGACTTGCTCACCTTGCTGGAAAGCCAGCGGACCGTGTTTGATGCTCGCCAGCAGCTGAGCCAGGTGCGGTTGAATCGGCTGATTGCAGCGGTGGATCTGTACAAGGCGCTGGGAGGCGGCTGGCAGGCCGATCATCAGAAGAGAGAAACGGCAGAAGCTACGGCGCCGGCTGAGGCAGTTCGCCTTCGATCAGAAACTGATCCAGGCTGAATTCGTAAACCTGTTTACTGCCATCCGGTTCCGACAGGCTCATGGACACCTGGCTGGGCGACGTCACGGCAATCAGTTTTTGATAACTCCTGGGTGCGGCGTCCCGGAACACGCTGACGTTAAACAAGGCCACATTGACGCCCTCAACGCCGTTGTCTGGATGGTACGGAAGAGCGTAAAGGCCGGCTTGCAGGGCGCGGGCTGAGAGAAACTGGAAGGCGCCCACTTGCAGGCTACGCATGTCGGTACCCACAGCCTGGCTTTCCCGGTAGCTGACTGGATCTGTCAGCGTATGATGAAGATCCTGCCAGCGTTCAGACTGCAGCCGAACACCTCGTTCCGTTCGGAATCGCGCGCTGAACACCGTGTGCAAGGTGGTTAACGGGCGCTTGAACGGGGTTTTCAGGTGGCTCATGAACACAAACCGGTAAAACGCGGTTTCCGCCAGGGCAGCGGGAATGGCCATGGCTCCGTAGAACAGGCTTGGCTCGAAATTGCGGCCAAAACGTGAGCCGTATTTCAGGGGCGGGTAGCGGAACGGTGTGGTCAGCAGGTAATGGCGTTTTCGTGCCGTGCCGGGTACCGGTGGCTTGTTGCTTTCCAGCAGTTCCTCCAGTCGATTCTGTTCCTGCATACTGTCGACAATGCGCGCCGTCGCGATGTCTTCCTGGCTTTCCACTACCCGGAACAGGCTGCCTTGCAGCGGTGCGATGGACTGGGCAATCCGTTCCCGATAATTCAAATCCGCCCCCGCATGGCGTCCAGGTAGTGAACCACCCGAACCAGGCCTTCCGTACTCTGGATCATCTCTCTGGGTGTATCCTCAAAATAGTGGTTGGGCGTGTTCAGCCAATGGGTCATGGCCTCCCTTTCACCGCCGGTCAATGCATAGACGCTGCGGTAAAGCCGGATAAACAACAATGCCAGTTCACCGGACTTGCTGGCCGGATCGATGCCGTCGCGGGTCAGACCTGTGCGGTTTCGGCCAACCACGGCTGCGATTTCCGCTTGTGGCAGACCAAAGGCTTTCGCTGCGTTCAGCAGGGCTTTGGACAGCAGAGCTTTATCGCTGGTTTCCGGTGCTACGCTAACCGCTTCTGGCATGCTCTGGCCTCCTTTGATGAATTTTCATCATTATAGGCGCGGGTGAATAAAAAGTCACCAATAGAGCTAGCGCGGATAGCCAGTAATTTCCCTGATCTTTTTGTACAGTGGCTGCAGGCGGGGGTACATATCCTGATATACCTCCCGGTAGAGGCGTTGATAGAGCGCAGACGCTTCGGGGTTGGGCTCGAATACCCGGCCGGTTCTGGTCATAGCCGTGACCGCCGTGTCGAAATCCGGGTGTAATCCCAGCCCCACGGCGGCATCAATAGCCGCTCCCAGTCCGGAGGTTTCATAGGTATGCGGGCGTTCCGCCGGCAGGCCAAATATATCCGCCGTCAATTGCATGGCCGCATCACTCTGGGACCCGCCGCCTGCCACTCGAAGCCGCTTGATAGCCTGGCCGCTGCGTTTCTCGATGCGTTCCTTGCCTTCCTTCAAGGCGTAGGCCAGCCCTTCCAGTATGGCCCGATAGACGTGAGCTCGTGTGTGCACGTCGCCAAAGCCGATAATGGACCCCTTGGCTTCCGGGCCAGGTTGGCGCACGCCGGGGCTCCAGTAGGGCTGTAGCATCAAACCCATGGAGCCTGGCGGCACCGCATTCACCAGTTCGTCAAACAGGGCTTCGGGTTCAATGCCTTTCTGTTCTGCCAGCTTTTGCTCACGCAGCCCGAATTCCCGCTTGAACCAGCTCACCATCCAGAAACCCCGATAGATCATGACTTCGGTGGAGTAGTGGCCGGGCAGGGCAGACGGATACGGCGGCATGAACCGGGTGGGTTCCACATAGCGGGCATTGGTGGTGTTGATGGTGGCCGTGGTTCCATAGCTCATGCAGCCGGTCTCCGGAGACAGACCGCCGGAGCCGAGAATTTCGCAGGCTTTGTCTGATGCCGCGGCGATGACGGGCAGTCCACCCGGCAGGCCAAGGTGCGCCGCCGCCTCAGGCAGCAGGGTTCCGATCTGTTCACCAGGCGGTATCAGTTCAGGCAGCATACCCGGGGTCACCGGCATCACCTGCCATTTGAAATCCCGGGGCCCCGCCCAACGCTGGCGTTTATAATCAAAGGGCAGGTAGCCCACCTGACTGCCGGTGGAATCGCGGTATTCACCGGTCAATCGGTAATTCAGATAGCCTGATAACAGCAGGTACTTGTGGGTTTTCGCCCAGATGTCCGTCTGATTCTGCGCGATCCAGTTCGCCTGGGTTTTTTCCCGGAAGCGGCCAATGGTCTCCTCCAGGCGGGCAAGCTTGAACAGCCAGCCCCAGGGGCCTTTCACCGCCCCGTCTACCCGTGCATGGCGCTGATCCAGCCAAATGATGGCGGGCCGCAGGGGCTTGCCCTCACGATCGAGGTTGACCACCGTGCCGCGTTGCGTGGTAACGGTCACGCCCACCACCTGCTGCGGGCGGGCGCTGGTGGTTTGCCAGAGTTGCTGGCAAGCAATGCCAAGGTTGTCCCAGAAGTACTCCGGGTGCTGTTCTGCCCAGCCGGGTTGCTCGGAAAAGTAAGGCTCGATTTCCTGCTTGCCCTTGCCCAACAAGTTACCCCGGGTGTCAAACAGCAGGGCGCGGATGCTCTGGGTGCCGTTGTCGATCGCCAGTATCAGTGGGGTCTCAGGCATCCCGGGCATCCTCGCCCATCGGCAGTTGATAGCCCTTACGGTAGGTTGCCAGATATCGCTCTTGCTCCTGATGCCAGCGGGCATCATCCCAGCCAAGCAGGCTCTGGCATCGGTTACGGATTTCAGGAAGCAAACTGGCCGCCCCGTCAGGCAGGATCAGCCCCAGGCGGGTACGCCGCAGCATCAGATCATCCAGATGCTGAACCTGTTCATGGCGACAGGCCCATTCCAGTTCGGCCCAGAGCACACCGGTGTCCGGGATTTCGGTGGCGTCACCGTTGTTCAGGATAGACTGGCGGTGCGGGCCGTAATAGCCGCCCAGTCGATGCCAGGCCAGCGCCGTAATATCATCGGGTTTACGGTCGTTTGGCGTGGCCGTGAATACCCGTTGCTCGTCGCTACGAAGCCGGTCTTCATGCTGATCACCCAGGGCCATGGCCAACGCCTGTCGTGCCATCTGGCGGAAGGTGGTGAGCTTCCCGCCGGCGATGCTGATCAGGCCCTTGTCGTGCCGAATGGCGTGTTCCCGATTCTCCCGGGACGGAGCTTTACCTCCGCCGTCGGTGACCACAGGTCGAACGCCCGCCCAGGTGGACAGCACGTCGGCCCGATCAATGGTCGCACCGGGGAATAAACGGGTGGCAATTTGCAGCAGATAATTTACTTCCCCACCGGTGATGGCCGGCTCCTCGTTCAGATCTTTGGCGTGTTCGAGATCGGTTGTTCCCAGAACCGTGGCACCTGCCCAGGGGAAGGCAAATACAGGCCTTCGGTCATCCGGGTGGATCAGGGATACAGCGCAGGTCACCGGCAGCTTGTGCCACGGAATGACCAGGTGACTGCCTCTCAGCGGTCGGATGGTGAGCGGGTGATCCGTCGCTGATTGTTTCTGCAACCGATCGGCCCAGGCGCCGGTAGCGTTAATAACGCATCGGGTATTGACCGTGATGGCGCTCTGCTCTGCATTCTCTTCGGCAGTCAGTCTTAATCCGCAGACAGTTCCGTTATCATCCCGGTCGACGGCGGTCGCGGCGACGTAGTTCAGGCACATGGCGCCGTCGTGGGAGGCTTCGGCAATCAGCCTTTGGACCAGGCGGGCATCGTCTGTCACCGCATCGGTAAAACGACTGGTGGCGCGCAGGTTGGTAGTATCGAGCCCCGGGGCCCAGTTCAGGGTTTCCGCTGGCGTATATTTCTGATGGCTGCGGGTGCCGGCCAGGCGGTCGTACATGGCCAGCAGCATCTGGAACAGCCCGGGGCCCGGGAAACTGCCTTTGTAGTGGGGCATCAGGAAAGGCAGTGGATCGACCAGTCCAGGCGCTTCCAGCAACATGCGTTCGCGTTCCCGGACGGCATCGCGGGTTAACCCGATGTGTCCGCTGGCCAGATAGCGAAGTCCGCCATGGACCATCTTGGAAGAACGGCTGGAGGTGCCCCAGGCGAAATCTTTCTGCTCCACCAGCAACGTCTTCAAGCCGCTGCCCGCGGCTTCGCGGGCAACGCCGGCGCCGGTAATGCCGCCGCCGACCACTACCACATCGAAGGTCTGCGTTTCGCCCTTCAGGTTTTCCAGTATCTGTTGTCGATCCATGATCACTTCAATCCAGCAGAGTTTTGGGATTCAGGCGCTGGTCCGGATCAAAGCTCTGGGTCAGCGAACGAATTGCACGCATACCCAGCTCTCCCTTTTCGACAGGGAGGAAGGGGGCATGGTCCTTGCCTACGCCATGCTGATGGCTGATGGTGCCCCGGTTCCGCACGATCAGGTCTGAGGTGGTGTTTTTCAGATGTTGCCAGCGGCTCAGGGTCTCGTTATAGCTATCCGCAACCCGGAAAACATAGGTTGTGTAGATGGAACAACCCTGGCCGTAAAAGTGAGACAGGTGGGTAAATACGTGGGTTCGCTCGTTCCTGTCTGTCAGACCTTCCCTGAGGTTGGTTTCAATCCGGTTCATCAGGGTATCAACGTTGTCCCAGTCGGTGGCGGTTTCCAGGGTGTCCACGGCGTAGCCCATTTGCCACAGGGCTTCGCGCAGGTAGGGCATGGTGAAGCGTTTCTCCGCCCACTTGGCGCCAAGTTTTGTGCCGGTATAGACCCCTTTGTAGTCACTGCAGAGTTTGCGGGCCTCCGCAAGTGCTCCCCGGCACTGGGCTTTGCTGCCGGTTACGCCAAAGGTCATCATGCATTTGCCGTCTTCCGCACCGCGAAACGCCAGAAAACGTTCCAGTAGCCCGATCAGTTTCGGATGCCCGGCCAGTGCCAGCTGGGTTTCGGTTTCAATGGCGTTGCTCAGTCGTAGCATGGAAAGCTGAACCCGGTTCTGAACCAGCTTGCGAGCGGCGGTTCGGGCCTTGTCCCAGTCCGGGAAGAACACCACATGAAAGCTTTCCTGTTCAGGCAGACGGCTGATCCGGGCTTTGACCTCGGTAATCAGGCCCAGCCGGCCCTCGGAACCGAGGATCATTTCCCTGACATCCGGGCCGGCGCTGGAGGCCGGAATGGTGGGGATTGTCAGGGTGCCTTGCAGGGTTTCAATCCGGCCGCCGGCAAACAGCTGTTCTATACGGCCGTACCGCAGTGACTGCTGGCCACTGGAGCGGGATGCCACCCAGCCGCCAATCGTGGAGAGCTCGAACGACTGAGGGAAGTGTCCCAGGGTATAGCCATGGGCTCTTAACTGGGATTCCACCAGCGGGCCGGGGGTGCCTGCTCCGAAGGTGGCGATCTGGCTCTCCCGATCCAGATCCATCAGGCGGTTAAGATTCGCAAGGCTGACGGTCAGAACCGGTTTGCCCTGGTCTACCGGGTTGATGTGCCCAGCTACGCTGGTGCCACCCCCGTAGGGGATCAGTTGGATATCCTTGTCGTTGGCGTAATGGAGCAGGGCGCGTACATCGGTACTGGTGTTCGGGAAGGCCACGCCGTCCGGGAACTCGCCAATATCACCGCTGCGCATGGCCAGCCAGTCTGGCAGGCTTTGGCCCCGGGCGTGTCGGACCCGGGTTTCCGGGCTTCGGTCGATCAGGTCATCAACCTGTGGGTCTGAGGGCAACCGGGATTCCGGAACCTGCTCACAGGCTGCATGCAGGGTGATATCCGCCAGCGGGGAGCCGCCTCCCACACGATCTGTGAGAAAGGCCTGACCTTGCTCCGGTAATTCCAGTGAGAACTGTTCGTCACCCCATCCATTCCAGCGTCGCATTCTGTGCTGCTCCATCGTTTATCGAATTGCGGGCATTCTAACGGCTGGCCGGCCGTTACCAGTGTCAGAGAGCGACAAGCTCGCTGTCATTTACCGACAATCGGTATTCACAGCGCGTTTTTTTTAAGGGCGGAGGGCTTCGGTCAGCCTGTCGTTAAGATCCCGCCAATGCTCCAGCTTCCGGGCATCGCCAATTCTGGCATTGTCGCCGGATGTGCGGTTCAGCCACAGGCCTTCACCGTTGAAGCTGTAAACCGGTTCCAGATCGTTTCTCTGGGATGCCGGTTTGATGTCATTGATCAGGTTGTCGAGAATCAACGGGTCGGAGCCCGGCGTTTCATACCAGGCCAGGACCATATGGGCCTGGTTCAGCTCCAGTGCTTTGACGTAGATAATCCGGAGTTGGTCATCCGGGACGCCCATGGCCCTCAAGGTGAGGTACTTGGCGATGGAGAAGTCTTCACAGTCACCGCCGTTGGTGGTGAGCAACTCAACGGGGGTAGCCCAGTAATCTTCCTGGCCCCAGTGGCGGATGTCGCTGACAAACGTCACCCGGTTGAAGAAGGAATTAACCAGCCGAAGCTGGCGATCTCTCGGAGCGTTGGCAGCCATTGCGTGCAGGCGTTGCCAGTTCTCAAGCCGCTGGTGCGCGGCTTCGCCGAACTCTTCCAGCACATAAGTCATCAGGCGACTGCTTAGTTCAAGAGCGCTGACAACAGACACGGTAAGGATGAGGGGAAGCAACAGGGACTGGCAACGTATGAGTCTGCTTGCCGCTTCCATGGCGGGCCTCAGTTGTTGTTCTGAAGCCGCTGGCGTAACTGTTCCAGCCGTTGACGAATTTCCTCTCGCCGCTGTTGCTGGTCGGCCGACGAGGCGCTGGTCTGGGGGCGTGCTCTCTGCACCTGAACCTCTTGCTGTGGGGGAGCTTCGTAAGCAGGCTCGTCATTGCTTGCGAAATCGACCCCGGAGCGATCTTCGGTCTCCGGGAAGTAGAGGTTTTCCAGTTTGCCGGATCGCTCAATGATGACCCGATTGGCAAACACAGTACGAAGCCTGGCATTTCCGGGCAGTTCATCACCTACCAGAAAGGCCTCGGTTTTGCCTTTGTCATCTTCGATCAGGGCGCTGCCGGGGAAGTCGCCGTCTGCTGCCAGGACACCACGCAGGGAGAGGCGCAGATTGGTTTCCGGCAGATTTTCTGTGTTGGTGTCTTCACTTTGCGGGGTGGCAGTCGCCGAGCCGAACACTTCCAGATCCGACAACTGAACATCAGGCACGGTTCTGGCCTGATCTGCACCTGTTGAAGCTTCCCGGGTCGGTTGGGGCGGGGTACGTTGGGTTTCATTCTGCCAGAACTGATAGCCTTGCCAGCCGGTCAGCGCCAGCATGGCCGTTGCTGCTGCTATGGCCAGAAGCAGCGGAGTCCTTCGATCAATTGCAAGCATTGTCGTTCCTGAATGCATTGGGAAATCGTAAAAAGCTCACAGGTTATCAGACTGCAATGAATTAGTGGCAGTATAGTGTATAGAGTTGTTCAGTGGTTCCCATTCCTGTGGTAGCCTTTTTGCTTACGCTGACAACGTGGAGGGCCGTCGCAACGGGTGGCCCCATAAGAACAATCAGTGACCAGACGGATTTAACGAGGACGAGCTTGACCACCCAAACCGACATTCAGCCGCAGGATGCGCCGCTGGGCAGACTTCCCTTTACTTTCGCCAAGCGTAACGGAGTCATCCTTACCCGCAACGAAGAGGGCGAACCGGTCATTCTCGTGCGCCCGGGGGCTTCCCATGCCGCACTGGCCGAGGCGAACCGCGTGAGCGGTGGCCGGGCGAAGTTCTCTACCGTTGAGCCGGACCGCTTCGACCAGGCCCTGAATGCCGCCTATCAGAACGATTCGGCGGAAGCCATGCAAATGGTGGAGGGGATTGGTGACGACATGGATCTGGCCTCTCTGGCCGATTCGGTTCCGGAAACGGAGGATCTGCTGGAGCAGGAGGACGACGCTCCCATTATCCGCCTCATTAACGCCATTCTTACCGAGGCGGTCAAAACCAACGCCTCGGACGTTCACATCGAAACCTATGAGAAACAGCTGATTGTCCGGTTCCGGATTGACGGCGTGTTGCGGGAAGTGGTCCAGCCCAAACGGGCGCTGGCACCATTATTGGTCTCGCGGATCAAGGTTATGGCAAAACTCGATATTGCAGAAAAACGGGTACCCCAGGACGGCCGCATTGCTTTGAGGGTGGCCGGCCGGGAAGTCGATATCCGGGTGTCGACCATGCCCTCGTCCAGTGGTGAACGGGTGGTGTTGCGCCTGCTCGACAAACAGGCGGGCACCATTCGGCTGGAATCCCTTGGCATGGCCGGGCAGGATCTGAAAACCCTGCGCAAGCTGATCTATCGTCCGTACGGTATTCTGCTGGTGACAGGCCCCACAGGTTCCGGTAAATCCACCACGCTTTACGCCTCGCTGCAGGAAATCAATGATCGCAGCCGCAATATACTGACGGTCGAGGATCCGATCGAGTACAACCTGCCGGGCATTGGTCAGACCCAGGTGAACCCGAAAGTGGATATGACCTTTGCTCGGGGCCTGCGAGCCATTCTGCGCCAGGATCCGGATGTGGTGATGATCGGGGAAATCCGGGATCTGGAAACCGCGGAGATTGCCGTTCAGGCGAGTCTGACCGGGCACCTTGTGTTGTCTACCCTGCACACAAATACCGCCGTGGGTGCCATTACCCGTTTGATGGACATGGGTATCGAGCCTTTCCTGATCTCCTCCAGTCTTGTCGGTATCGTTGCGCAACGGCTGGTGCGGGTGCTCTGTACCCACTGCCGCGAGCCCTATATGCCTACCGAAGAGCATTGTGAGTTCCTCCAGCAGGACCCGGCCAACCCGCCCACCATCTTCCGCGCCAAAGGCTGTGAGCATTGTAACCAGTTGGGCTATCGGGGCCGGATTGGTATCTACGAAGTGGTCGAGATCACGGAAGAAATCAGCACCCTTATTCATAAACGCGCAGGGGAGCTGGATCTGGAACGGGAGGCCCGCCTGCACAGCCCGAGTATTCATGCCGATGGCGTTCAGAAGATTCTGGATGGCGTAACCACGGTGGAAGAAGTACTGCGTGTGACCCACCGGAGCCAGTAATCCATGCCGGCCTACGAATACAAAGCTCTGGATGCCAGAGGCAAGCAGAAACAGGGCGTGCTGGAAGCCGACGCGCCCAGAGCGGTGCGCCAGCAACTCCGGGAAAAGGGGCTGACCCCGCTGGCGGTAGAAGCGGCCGTAGAAAAACAGGCCCGTAGCAACCCACTGAGTAGCCGCGGCTCTCTGAGCGCAGCCGATCTCGCGCTGGTCACCCGGCAGCTGGCCACGCTAATCCAGTCCGGGATTCCGGTCGAGCAGGCACTGAGTGCGGCCGCCCAGCAATCCACCAAGCCGCGGATTCGCAGCATGCTGATTGCTATCCGGGCCAAGGTGATGGAAGGCTACACACTGGCGGACAGCTTCGGTGAATTCCCCAAGGCCTTTCCCCGGCTCTACCGCTCCACGGTCGCTGCCGGTGAACATGCCGGGCATCTGGACCTGGTGCTGAACCGGCTGGCGGACTACACGGAAAGTCGCCAAGAAGCCCGCCAGAAGATTCAGTTGGCTGCGATTTACCCGATTATCCTGAGTGTCGTAGCTATTGCCATTGTGGTGTTCCTGCTCACCTATGTGGTGCCCGACATTATCGAGGTCTTTCTCAAGCAGGGACAGGAGCTGCCCGGGCTGACGGTGGCTATGCTCTCGGTGTCGGAATTTCTCGGCAGTTTCGGAGTCTACCTTCTAGTCTTGCTGGTGGTGGCGATCATCGGCTTCCGTTTCGCGTTGACGAAACCGGCGGTGCGCCTGAAGTTTCACAAGCGGCTACTTCACCTGCCGCTGTTTGCAGGCATGGTACGAGGCGTGAATACGGCCCGCTACGCCAGTACCCTGAGCATTCTGACCACCAGTGGTGTACCACTGGTTGAAGCGATGCGCATTGCCGGGGAGGTGCTTTCCAACGATTATCTCCGGCAGGAACTGCGGGAGGCTGCCCGGAAGGTCAGTGAAGGGGGATCGTTGCACCGTTCACTGGACCAGACCGGTTACTTCCCGCCAATGATGCTGCATATGATTGCCAGTGGCGAGGCCAGTGGCGAGCTGGACAGTATGCTTGAACGCACGGCCCGCATGCAGGAAAACACCCTGCAATCCAAGATCGCCGCTATTGTGGGATTGTTTGAACCCATGATGCTGCTGTTCATGGGGGCGGTGGTGCTGATTATTGTTCTGGCGATCATGCTGCCGATTCTGAACATGAGCAACCTGGTGGGATGATGGCCCGCCGTCGGGCCAGCAAGGAAGCCAGAAAACTTTTCTGAAAGCGACGAGAAACAACGGACCCAAGATGAGTGAAACTATGAGCATGAACCAACCGAAAGCGCTGGCCCGGACCAAGGGCTTCACCCTGATCGAAATCATGGTAGTGATGGTCATTCTCGGCCTGTTGGTGGCAATTGTGGCGCCCAACATCATGGGGCGCAGTGATCAGGCCAAAGTAACGGTGGCCGAAACCCAGATCAGTAACATCGCCAACGCACTGGACCTGTATCGCCTGGACAACAGCCATTATCCCTCTACCCAGCAGGGCCTTGAAGCACTGGTCAACAAGCCCAGCGGCAGCCCTGAGCCCAAGAACTGGAACCCGGATGGCTACCTGAAAAATGTTCCCGAAGACCCCTGGGGTAACAACTACCAGTATGTCAGCCCTGGTGTAGACGGGCCGTACGATCTGTATTCCTATGGTTCTGACGGCCAGGAAGGCGGGGATGGCGATGCCGCTGATATCAGCGTCTGGGACAGCGGGAACTGATTGATTGTGGGCCGCAGGGCTGACCAAAACGGCTTTACGCTGATCGAGATTCTGGTAGTCCTGATCATCGTCGGACTGCTGGCGGCACTGGCGGTGTTCAATATGGCCGGCAGCTCCCAGCAGCGCGAGCTGGAAAGCCAGGTTCGGGAGCTCTACCTCCTGATGCAAACGGCACAGGAACAGGCGGTTCTCAATAACCTGGAAATGGGCTTGCTGCTGGAAGAAGACGGTTATCGGTTCGTGGCGTTTCAGGATAAGACAGGCGAGTGGAAATCCTCAGGTGAGCGCATATTCCACAAGCGAACCCTCCCGGAATGGTTGACCGTTACCCAGTATATCGAAAGTGACGCTCCGCGACTGGCCTCGGCCGAGGATCGGCTCAGGCCAGACGTGGTGTTCTTCTCCAGTGGTGAAACCACACCGTTTGAAATCGAATTCACCCTGGGCCGGGACACTGACCTGATGCACGTGGTTGCTTCAGATGGCGTCTCGCCGTTGGAATGGCGCAAACCTGGTTCCGGGGATGAGTCATGAGTCGGCCTCAGCGTGGTTTCACCCTGATTGAAGTCCTCGTCGCATTGCTCGTGTTCGGTCTGATTGCAACGGCCGCCGCCGAAGTGGGCGGGAATTACATCACCAGTTTCGAGCGCATACGTGACAAGACGCTGGCAGGCTGGGTGGCGGAAAACCGGATTAACGAACTACGGCTTCAGGATGAGCTGCCAGGGATTTCGGAGAATTCGGAAGATACCGACTTCGGAAATTTCCGCTGGCGGGTCACCACCGTTGTTGAGGCTACGGCAGAGCCCACGATGCGGCGGATTGAGGTAACCGTAGCCAAATACTCCGGGGCGCAATCAGAACCGTTTGCCGTCCATACCCTGGCTGCCTTCCTGGGAGAAACCTGATGAGCATGCCCGCGCGCCAGGTCAGGTTAGCCGGGGAGTCCGGTTTTACGCTGATGGAGGTACTGATTGCCGTCACTATCACAGCCGTGATCGGGCTGGGTGTTTGGCAGGTGGTGAGCAGTGTAATGAACTCCCGGGACCGGGTGGATGAGGTTGCCCAGGCGTTCGACGGTTTGCAGAAAACCATGTTGCTGCTGGAACGTGACATCACCCAGATCATCAACCGGCCCGCCCGGGATGTTTATGGTGATTATTCACCGTCCTTAACCTCAAGGGATGATGCGTTTGCGTTGATGCTGACCCGCCAGGGTTGGCGCAATCCGCTTGGTCTCCGGCGTAGCGGTCTGCAGCGCGTCGGCTGGGAATATACCGGAACTGAACTGCGCCGTCGGTATTGGCCTGTGGTGGATCAGGGGCAGGAAGACGAAAGCCTGGACATTCTGATGCTGGACGGGGTTCTGGAGTTTGAAATCCGGTTTCTGGATGAGAACGGTAACTGGCAGGAGCAATGGCCGGAAGATGATGCTCTGGCGCAGATGACGCCGGGAACCCGACCCGACATCTCTTTGCCTCGCGGGATTGAGATTACACTGGAACATGAACGCTTTGGTGAGTTGGTCCGCATGTTCAGTTTGCCGGATTTTGAACCGTCGCAGGCTCAGGCGGTGATCAATCAGCAACAGGAGACCCAGGCCGAGTCGGAAGATGACGCGACTGAAGACGGATCTGGCCAGGCCGCGGGCGGGGTGACCGGCAATGATTAAGTTTGCCGGGAGCAGGCAGCAGGGCGTCGCCCTGATCATGGTGCTGTTGGCGATGGCTCTGGTGGTATTGATGGCATCGGGCATGACCCGCCAGCAAAGCCTGCGGGTGTTCAAGGCTGGCCATTACCTGGCCCAGCAACAAGGCCAGAGTATTGCTCTGGGTGCCGAGGAATTTGCCAAGCGTATTCTGGTTCGGGACTACGAAGAGGATAAGGAAAACAGTGTGATGGTCGACAGCCCGGATGAGTTCTGGGCCATGCACGCTGCCATTCTGCCTCTGGACGACAGTGGTGTTGCCGAGGTCCAGATCGATGATCTTGGAGGAAGAATCAACCTGAATAATCTGGTCACCGCGAGCGGAGAAGTGGACCCCATCACCAAAGACCGGCTCACCCGGTTATTTCGTGCTCTGGGTATCACCGGCCTCACCGTAGACCCGCTCATTGACTGGATGGACGCCGACGACCAGGCCATCAGTGCTTATGGCGCCGAAGACGGCCAGTATCTGATGGCAGACCCTCCGTATCGCACTGGCAACCAGCCCTTTGTTTCCATTACCGAGTTGCGTCTGATTGAGGGCATGACCGAGGAAATCTATGCTGCGCTGCGGCCTCATCTGGTGGCACTGCCAGTCTCTGGCGTCGGCATTAACGTGAATACTGCGACGGCGCAGGTTCTGATGAGTCTGCACGAGGATATGAATGAGGCTCAGGCGGAATCGATTATTGCCAAGCGCGAAGAAGAACGATTCGAAAACCTTCAGGATTTCCTGGCACTGCCGGAGTTCTCGGGGATGGGCCTGAAAGCCAACGGGTTAACGCTTCAGACCCGTTTTTTTGAAGTTGTCTCACGGATTACCTACGATAATCGTGTCGTCAATATGGTCAGCACCGTGTATAGAAACCCGGAGGGCCAAGTCCGGACGGTTCACAGGGATACCGGGCAGAAGAATCGCATTACCAAGGAACCTTACACTTTCTCAGAAGGATAACCATGTCTTACCGCCTTTTTGTCCGGCCGGTGCCTCCGTATGCGGACCCGGACCAGAGCCCCGATGCCCAGCTGTTCAGCTGGGTGCTCCAGGATGCCAGTGGCGATGCTCAGGCCAGAGGCACGGCTGATACACGGGAGCATATCGAGCAAACGCTGGCACAGAATGCGCTGGAGAAAGTGCTGCTGATCGGGCTGATTCCCGGTGACGAGGCGGTTTTCTGTCTGGCGGATATACCGGCGAAACAGACCCGTTTTATTCAGCAGGCCCTGCCGTATGCCGTTGAGGAGCAGATAGCCCAGGACATTGACTCGGTGCATCTCGCGCTGGGGCCGCACACGCCTGAGGGCTACCGGGTTGCTGCCATCGATCGCGAGCAGATGGCCCGCTGGCGCCAACTGTTTTCTGGCTGGTACCACGCCCGTCTGGAGGCCGTCTATCCTGACGCTTCACTGTTGCCGGCAGCGGAATCCGGATGGGTGATCTGCCTGGATGCAGAGTCGGCACTCCTGCAGAGCCAGCGGGGAGAGTGGCTGCGCATGCAGGCAGATAATCTTCCGCTGCTTGCAGTGACACTTGCTGCGCCTTCGTCTGACGAAGTGGTGGCCGAAATTCCGGTGCAGCTATATGGCACCGAGGCAGATCTGGACGCGAGCCAGGCCCTGGTGAGCGAGCTTTCGGGAACCACCGGGCTTCTTCGTATCGAAAAGAAGCCGTTGGAGTTTTCAGTAACCGAGTTCCTGGCGTGGTCGTACCACCATCACCTGAGCCAGCCCATTAATCTGTGCCAGGGGGCGTTCGCGTTCAAGGCGGAGGGCAGCAGCCCCCTGAAACCCTGGAAGCCGCTTATCGCCGTAGCATCACTCTGGTTCGTGATCCAGATGGGGCTGGAGATCGGTATGGGAATCTACCAGCAGCAGCAAGCGGAGCAGCTTGAAAGCCAGGCCATGGCAGTTTACCGGAATGCCTTTCCCTCGGACCGCCGAACCCATGCCGGAAACGTACGACGTGTGATCGAAGGCCAGTTACGGGTTGCTGGCTCCCAGGGCTCTGACGTCGATTTTATCACCCTGATGAAATACACCGGCGATCAGTACGGCCGGCTGCAGAATCCCGGAGCTGTTACCTTTAACTCGATCAACTACAGCCGGAGCCGGGGCGAACTCGTGGTGGATATCCGGGCCGACAGTTATGATCGGTTAAGCCGTCTGCGTAACGGACTGGCCAGCGAAGGGCTGCAGGCCCAGATCGGTTCCGTGGTCAACGAATCCAGCGGCGCCCGAGGCCGCCTCACGGTCTCAGGAGGATAAGCCCATGTGGTCACGCATCAAGGATCAACCAGCCGTGGGCAAACTGATTGCTCGCTATGATCAGTTACCCACCCGCGACCGTCAGGCATTGACTGCTCTGGGTATAGCCCTGTTGCTGGCATTGATTTATCTGCTGATCTGGCAGCCGGTGACTCAGTTTCATGACCGGGCTGCCTCGAGTCGTGAGAATGCCGCAGAACTCCTGGCCTGGATGCGGGCTAACGAGACGACCATTCAGCGCCTGGGCTCGGCTGGTGGCGCAGCGACAACTGCGGCAGGGGCTGACAAGCCGGAAGACGGGCGGGCATTGATGGCCCTGGTGACTCGTTCAGCCGGAGAGGCGGGGCTTTCTTTGCAACGCTTCGAGCCCAGCGGTGAGGGTGCCATCCGGGTCTGGCTTGAAAACGCCGCCTATGCGGATGTGGCAGCCTGGCTTGAGCGTTTGCACAGTAATCATGGCGTGGTGATTGACCAGGCCGCACTTGATCGGGGCAATGGGCCCGGGCAGGTATCCGTGAGGCTTACGCTGGCGATCTGACCGGCAAGCGTGACCCCACACTAGCGAGGGAGCAACACGATGGCAGACAACAACAATAATGCTGAAGCTGTTCTGGTTCGCCTGGACGAGACGGCACGAAACGAGGCCCAGTCGGTGCTTTTTCATGCCTATCGGGAGGAGCCGACATTCCAGTACCTGTTCGATCACCGGAAACCCGGTTACAGCCAGAGGGTGAGGGCGACCATCCGGGAACTGATCGACCTTTATCTGGAGCTGAATCAGGATGCCATCGGTGTGATGGTGGACGAAACACTGGTCGCGGTTGCGTTTGTAGGTGAGCCGGAACTCAGGCTGAATCTGGCAGACCAGCTTGGCTGGCGGGTGCGTATGGTTCTGACGGCGGGCTTTTCATCTACGCGCCGGTATCTGGAGTATCATCGCAGGATTCGCGACCTTTTGCCGCAGAGGCAGGCGCATCAGTTGCCGTTGATGGGAGTCAACCCAAAATACCAGCACAAGGGGTATGGTCGGATGTTGCTGCAGGCAGTGGAGCGCCTGTGTGAGGAAACCCCCCGGGGCAGTGGATTGGTGCTCGATACCGGGAACAGCCGTTACCTGCCGTTTTATGAATCCGAGGGGTTCCGAAGCCTGGGCAAGATCCGGCTTGGTGATTTTGAAGACCACGTGTTGTTCCGGGAAGTGCTCGCAGACGAAGATCAGTCGAGTGAGCCCCGGCAGCAGCAATCTTGAAGTAAACAGGAGAAACAGTGTCTGAGAGCCATGATTTTGATCTGATCGTTATCGGGGCCGGTTCCGGCGGTGTCCGGCTCGCCCGCATGTCGGCCCAGCGCGGTGCGCGGGTGGCGGTGGTTGAATCCCGTTATCTGGGAGGAACCTGCGTTAACGTGGGTTGTGTTCCGAAAAAACTCTTTGTCTATGGAGCGCACGTCAGGGAAGAGCTCGAAGATGCAAATGGATATGGCTGGTCTGTGCCAACAGACGATGTCTCGTTTGACTGGCCAACGCTGGTCGCCAACAAGAATGCCGAGATAGAGCGCTTGAATGGCATTTATGGCCGATTGCTCGAGAATGCCGGCGTCACCATCATTGAGGGTACGGCCAGTCTCCGCGACCCTCACACGGTGATCGTTGGTGATAGAGCTTTTTCGGCAGCGCACATCACAGTTGCCACGGGCAGCTGGCCAGTGGTTCCGGATGTTCCCGGCAAGGAATTTCTGCTCACCTCCAATGAGATGTTTTACCTGCCACAGTTACCTCGCCACGCCGTGGTCTGGGGCGGTGGTTACATTGCCGTCGAGTTCGCCGGCATTCTCGCGGGTCTTGGTGTGGAGACCACGCTGCTGTACCGGGGCGAGCTGTTCCTGCGAGGGTTTGACGAGGATATCCGCAAGTTCACGGAACAGGAGATGCGCAAGAAAGGCGTGGATCTCCGGTTCAATGTCACGATTGAATCTGTCGAGCAGTTGAATGCTCACTACCAGGTGAATCTGAGCGATGGCAGCAGCATGGAGACCGGGCTGGTTATGGCTGCGACAGGTCGCCGCGCGCTCGTAGACGGACTCGGGCTGACCGATCTGGGAGTGGAACTCAATGCTTCGGGTCATGTTGAGGTGAACGATCATTTCCAGACGGCGGTACCGTCCATCTCCGCCCTTGGTGATGTCATCGGAACGCCGCAGCTAACGCCGGTTGCGCTGGCGCAGGCCATGGTGCTGTCCCGGCGGCTGTTTGGTGATGGCCAGGGTGATATGGACTACAGCGCAATACCGACCGCTGTCTTCTGTCAGCCTAATATCGGAACGGTCGGGTTGACCGAGAAAGAAGCGCGGGACGCGGGGCATTCGCTGCGGATTTACCGTTCCGAGTTTCGCCCCATGAAGTACACCCTGAGCGGCCGTGATGAGCGCTGTCTGATGAAGCTGATTGTGGATGATAGTTCAGACAAGGTACTGGGCGCCCATATGGTTGGGCCGGATGCCGGTGAAATCATCCAGGGACTGGCGGTGGCTATTAAAGCCGGTGCCACCAAGGCCCAGTTTGACGCTACGATGGGCATTCACCCGACATCCGCTGAAGAGTTTGTCACCATGCGAGAGCCGGTGGCCTGACAGGGTGGATAGCGCCGGAGTGCAAAGCCTGCCAGCTCCGGCGCTCGTTATTACACGCGAATCCAGCGAGAGAGTACCTCCCGCAACGTATCCCTTCGCACGGGCTTGGTCAGATAGTCGTTCATACCTGCTTCTTTGCAGGCTTTCTCAGTATCCTCAGACACATCGGCGGTCAGTGCGATAATGGGTACGCCGCTCTGACCATTTCCCTGTTCCCAGTCGCGGATCATACGGGTGGCATCATAGCCATCCATTACTGGCATCTGGCAGTCCATCAGAATGACATCATAACCTTCGTGGTCATTTTTGATTCGTCTAACAGCATCGGTACCATTGGTCACGCATTCGGTCTGGAATCCGAACTTCCGCAACAGCGCTTCCGTTACTTTCTGGTTCACCAGGTTATCCTCGACCACCAGGGCCCGGGCGGTACCGGTCACCTGTTCCCGTGGCTCATCGGTTGGAGGATTCTGATAGGCTAGCTCGAAAGGCAGCTCGAACCGGAATGAGGATCCCTGGCCGATGTCGGACTCCACCTGCACATGCCCACCCATCAATTCGACCAGGCGCTGAACCAGCGACAGCCCAAGCCCTGTGCCACCGTGAGCCCGGTTATCGCCGGCGTCCAGCTGCTCAAAGCTGTTGAAGACACTTTGCAGTCGTTCCGCAGGAATACCAGAGCCTGAATCCTTAACCGAGCATTGGACGAGTACGCAGTGGTTTTCAAGCTCAAGCCAGTTCACCCGGATGCCGACGAATCCTTCGCTGGTGAACTTCAGTGAGTTGTCGATCAGCCCGGCAAGAATCTGCCTCACCCGCGGCGCATCTCCAAGCACGGCAGGATGCCGTGGCCATTCACCGAGGAACTGGAGATCCAGGCTCAGCCCCTGCTTTTCTGCGGCGTGACGGTAGGAGGCGACGCAATTGGTGAACAGGCTCTGAAGATCGAAGGCCTGTTGGTCCAATACCAGATTGCCATTGTCCATTCTGGCGTAGTCCAGGATATCGGAGATCACGGTCAGCAGGTCTTCCGTGGATTGCCGGGCCGTGGTCAGGTAGTCGCTCTGGCGCTTGGTCAACGGCTCTTCATGAATCAGGTCAACCATGCCGAGCACGCCGTTCAGGGGAGTCCGAAGTTCGTGGCTCATGGTGGCAAGAAACTCTGACTTGGCCTGGCTGGCGTGTTCCGCTTTCTCCCGGGCACTTTCAGAAATCGCCAGTGTCTGGTCCCGGGCAGACCGAAGTTGTTCCAGATGAACTGCGAGTTCGTTCAACTGTTGCTGTATCTCCGCAATTTCCCGGGCACTGCCCTTGCTGGAGACCGGTTGCGTGGTGTAGTCACCAACAATCAGCTTGCCAACGCGGCTGGACAGTTGTCGCATGGGCTGAAGGATATTGTTCAGGAAATGGTTTGCCAGCAGCAGGCTGAACACCAGCAAGGCAAAGCCCACGGTCAGGGAGCTCCAGAGAATATCCTGCCTTCGGGTTTCCAGAACGTCGGGGTTCACCCCGACTTGCACCAGTCCCACCCGAAGCGATCCGGAATTGAAGTTCCAGCCGCCGGTAAACCAGTCACCCGCTCCACCAGAACCGATCTCCAGTGGTTCCTGCAGAATCTCGGCGTCATAGATGTCGAAGATTCCGTCTGCTGTATGTTCCGATTCGATACCTCGGCTGACAAAACCGAGCTCTTCGCCAACGACGTCGGTCACGCGAATCCAGTCTGCTTTGCTGCGTTTCAGGGACTGCCCGAGGACCTGCTCCAGAGCCGTTGAGTTACCGGAGACCACGGCATACTCAAGTGCTGGGGCGAGGCTGTCTGCGAGCATCTGACTGCTTTGGGCCAGATCCAGACGGGCATCTTCGAGACGGGCTGAGGTAAAGAAAACCATCAACGCCACAAAAATCACGACCGCGGGCAGGGCGCCAAGCAGGAGAAGGCGCCGCGAGAGCGACATGCCGGGAGTGTTGGCTGTGTTGCTCATTGGCCGGCCTCCTGGTTGTTCTCGCTAATCATGTTTTGTACCGCCTGGGCAATCCACTCCCGTTCTGGCATCGGGATGTTCAGGGATCGCGCAACCTGCTGGTTTACCTCAACCCGGTATTCGTCCGGGTAGGTTGGCGCCGGGAAGGTACCGGAGTCGAAATAGGCTATCAGGTGACCGGCTGCAAGCTCAGCCATCTCAATGAACGGCGCGTAGCTGGAGGCGAGGGCGCCGGCCTTGACGTAGGCCTGGCTCGGGCCGATCAGGATCTTGTTCCTGCGATAGGCGGTTAGCAGAATGTGTTTGATATTGCGTGGGTTGTAAATGGCATCATCCTGTCCGGCAAGCAGAAAATCACCGAAGCTGAGGGCACGAATCAGGCTTGGGATAAGTTGATCCTCGGTATCGGCAATAAAGACCTTGGCCTCCAGGCCGTAGGGTGCCAGTTGATCGATGAGGGGTTCGTAAAGTTCTACGCTTTCGGTCGTGGCAAGCAAGGCGACGCGGGTTGCCTGGGGCAGGATGACCTTGCCGGTCAAGGCTTGCCGTAATAAGGGCGCATCGTAATAGACGGCAGAAACCTGGCCGGAAAATCGTGTGGTATACCCCTCGATGAAATCCTTATCAACCAGTAATGCCAAAACCGGAAGATCTCTGTTGGCCTGGCGCACCCGTGAGAATGCGGCAGGCCCTATTGCGATCACTGGTTCATTCTCGAGAACGGCGAGCTGGCTTTCAGTCAGTGGCTCCAGTGTGACCTGGTCGCCAAGCTGTTCTGTCAGCAGGCGAGCAACGTGGTCATCCAGAGCCGCGTTTCCAGATCCAGCAATATAGGCTGATCCGGTCCCCGATTCCTGGCCTAGCGCGAGACCAGAATTCACGAACAGCAAAGCCATCAGCCAGACCAACATAGAGGTGAATCTGGCAAGTTTGAGTGTACGGCCCGTTGTAACGTTACCGTTAGGGTTGAGCATCGTCTGACAGCTGGCCCATTCCATTGACTGTTTAGTTTCCTGCCCTGCACACCGTCAAAAGCGAATACCGGCTTCAACAAAAAACTGGTTATGATCTTCGATGTTGTTGTCTGAGCTTAGCTCAGGTTCCCGGTTCAGGTAATGTTGCATGGATAGCGCGATTTCAGCCGTATAACGGGGCTGGAATATCTGTTTCACCAACCGGGTATCAAAGCGTTCAAACCGGGTGTTGAATTCGTCGGCCCAGTAAAATGCACCAGACCACTTAAAGCCTGCGGGAAGATCCTGAATAATCGCCAGGCTACCCGAGTGCCGGACAGACATCCGCTCCAGCAGTTCGGTCATGTAGCGCTGCTCGTTTTCGTTTACCGTGCCGTCAGATTCCAGAATCGGCGCGCCGGTATACCAGGTCTCCTGATCAAGATAACCGTAGCTTGCTCGAAGCAGGGTGCCGGGAAAATCGAGGCTGGCTTCAACCTCAAAGCCCTTCTGGTCAACGGCCACGTTGTTTTCCAGCGTCCACTCCTTGAGCTGGATAACGCCACTGATCATGTCTCTGAGCTCATCGCGAAAGCCTCTGACTTCAAGCGAGAACAACGCTTGATCCAGAGGAAACTGCCCGAAGTAGCTGATTTCGTGAGAGGTTATGGTCTCCTCCTCAAGATCGTTACCCAGTGTGAGGATACCTGTTTCCTGGGCGGCGTCCTCAATCGTGACGCGGCGACCATCAAGGTCAGAATAGATTGCCGGTCTGACATTACGCAGGGTGTATCCCCAGTCAGGGCTTTGTTCAAAGCCATCAGGAGTTCTGACAGCCTGGGAGAACACAAACCTCAGGGCGTGGTTATTGTTCACCACGAAGTTTGCGGCTGCGCGGGGAGAGAAATAGCTGTCGCCTGTGGTGCTGGTTCGCTCCCAGTTGCCGCCGGCATTAAAGGTGACCCATTGCCAGGGACTGTATTCCAGGTTGCCGAACAAGCGGGACTGATAGTTGTTTCCGCGCCCGTTGAAGTAGGTTTCTGAACGGAAGATATCTTTACGGAAACCCGCGCCGGAAACCAGTTTCAGGCTGTCGCTGACAATCAGCGTATCCTGAGCTTCCAGTTCAATCCGGGTATCTTCGGAATCTGCATCCACTACTGCAAAAGCGTCGGGACCGCCCTGGGATATGAAACAGCGCCGTTCCCGCCCGCCGGCCGTGTACGTGTACTCGTACAATGGAGTGTTGTTTCGGAGGCATTCCACCGTGCTGTCCGGGAAACTGATGGCATATTCCTGGCGCCGGTCAAAGTTCTCAACGCTGGCCTGCAAGTGGATGAAATGCTCGCTTGAGAAACTATGGTTGAGCTTGCTTTGCAGATAGTAGTCCCGCACGTCGATGTCCGGATGGTCCAGCGGATTGAGTTCGCCGCTTTTGTCCTTGTCCTGGTATTTGGTGCCATCGACCACGCCGCCCTGAAGTTCCAGGTTAGTCCCCGGCGTAAATGTCAGTCGAGAATCGTAGATAAAAGAGTTGATATCGTGGCCATCATTGAACGGGAAGCGTTCATCGTCATCGACCTGATAATCAAATCCGTCGAACTTGCGTCTCTCGAAACTCAGGCGCCAGTCGTAACTCGAATCCGCATTGCCGGTGGAGGCAAACGTGCGCAGGTAGCCTCTGGAGCCACTGGTGACCGTCGTTTCCAGGTTGGCGCTGTCCGCAGGATCCCGAGTAATGATGTTGATGGTGCCCAGAAATGCGTTGATACCATAGGCGGCCGAATTCGGTCCTCTGGCAACCTCAATGCGCTCGATCAGCTCGAGGGGCACAGGCATGGTTTCCCAGTCCATGTCGGACAGGGTTGCCCGGTGAGCCGTCCGGCCGTCTACCAGAACCTGCATTCTCCGCTGTTCGTAGTGGACTGTGCCGTGGTAGGTAACCACGGGCTGATGGCTGCCAACAAAGTTCACCACCATGCCTGGCACCAGCCGGAAGACTTCATACAGGCTTCTGATACCCAGGTCCCGAATCAGGTCTCCGGCAATCACCGTCGTACTGCCGGGCACTCGGGTTTTGGGCTGCCGCAGTCTGGTGGTGGTCAGCACTTCCGGTATCGCGGCGTTCAAGCCGGGAATACTGTCCTCGAAACCGGAATCGAGAGTTTGTGCGGTGCCGGGTAATGCCGTCCCGCTCAGGGCCGCAGAGAGAGAAACCGACAACCATATGCGTCCTTGCAAGCGATGAAGAGAGCGTTGCTTTGCAAACAGGTAATTCGTAATGGCCATGTGTGTCGTTCTATAATTTGCCGAGATGAAAATATTGTTATGGTTCTCAACTAATCCTAAGTGAGAGAGCCTCGTTTGTCTCTATAAAGAATACAGATTTTCCATTATCGGAGTTGCTGTTGTATGAACTGTTGGGATCTTCTCGGAATTGAGCCGACGGGCGACCAGGATCGGATACGCCAGGCCTACGAGCGTCAGTTGAAGTTTGCGTCAGGCGATGAGGCTCAAGCCCTGGAGCGGGCCTACCGTGAAGCGACCGGTGGCGCGGAGCCCCAATCGACGGCCAATGCGCCGGACGGGGGCCCGTCATCAAGCCCGACAGACAATGATTCCGGACAACTCCGCTATGAAGACGCTGATTCCCGGGCGCTGACGCCCGAAGAGGCCCAGGTTACCCGGGAAGTCATTATCCAGATCAGGGCGTTGATGAACGATAATTACCGCCAGCAGGACGTTGCTATCTGGAAGGCCATCCTGTGTGAACCCCCGGCAGATCGTGTTGATGTTCGCCGGGAGATTGGTCGCCAGTTGGAGCCCCAGGTTCGCCCGCTGGCAGAAAACGGCGCGCTTCCGGCTCCGGTCGCGCGCTTTCTGGGGGACTGGTTCGAGTGGTTCAGCCTGAAAGATGTTGTTGAAGAACCGGATCCACGGACTTACCCGGAGTCGGATATGCTATCTGGCCGAGGCATGGGGGAGGGGGAAAGCGATTCCGCCGACCAGCCTCCACAGATGGTCAATTTCTGGCCGGCGGTTATTGGCTGGATTGTGGGTTTAGCGATTCTGGCAACCATTTTCGGAGGCATGGGCGGGGGCTGATTTTGCCTGTTGAATTTTCTCACGATACTTCTGCGCAAGAATGGCCCCGACAATCACCTGGATCTGGTTGTAGCACATAATCGGCAACACGATCATGCCAAACCCCGGATGGCCAGAGAACAGCACTTTGGCCATCGGCAATCCAGATGCCAGGCTCTTCTTCGAACCACAGAAAACCACCGCGGCTTCATCCTCCAGACTGAACCCCAGCTTTCTCACCATCAATCGAGCGATCAGCATAAACAGCCCCAACAAGCCGAAGCAGATCAGAATCGCCAGGACGATGGCCTGTACCGGAAGGTTCTGCCACAACCCGCTAACCACGGAGTGAGAGAAGGCGGAGTATACGATGATCCAGATCACACACTGGTCATAGCGTGCCATCAGTGACTCATTGCGTGACAGGTAGCCGCCGAGCCAGGGGCGCAGGGCATGGCCAACCGCAAATGGCAGCAGTAGCTGAAGCACGATGTCTTTCAGTGCCTCGGCAACCGAGAACTCTCCGGCGCCCGAGGTGGATACCAGGAGCAGCAACAGAAACGGTGTCAGCATCATGCCGAACACATTAGATGCGGCCGCACTGCAGATGGCAGCCGGTACGTTGCCCCGGGCCATGGCGGTGTAGGCAATCGAAGAAGATACAGCGGATGGAAGTACGCCCAGATACAGAAAACCCAGCCCCAGGTCTTTGGGCATCCACTCGGGCGCAATAGTGTTCAGCTCATTGACCGGCAGTACGGCAAGGGGGAAAAACACGAAGGTGAGGGCGGTAATCAGGATGTGCAGCCGCCAATGGGTGGCGCCGTCGATGATCTGCTGTCTGGACAGGGCTGCGCCATGAAAGAAAAACAGTAAGGCCACTGCGATGGTGCCTGCGGTGCCGAGCGCTTCTGCCGCCTGTCCCGTCACCGGCAGGAACGAGGCGAGAACAATGGCGCCAAGTAACAGCAGGGTAAAGGTGTCTATCCGGAATTTCACAGCTTACTCCATACCACTGAGGGCATTGAGGCTTGGTGTCAGAAGCGCCCTCGACAGTGCCTCCGCTTTATCGGCATCTTTCCGGCGAATGGCTGCCAACAGCAGTTCGTGGGCTTCCTGGCTGGGTTCCGGGAGGTCTGAATCCATTTCGGTTCGCTCGATGGTCTGGCTGACCGCGTGAGAGAAATAGTCGTAGAGCTCAATCAGCGCAGAATTGTGAGATGCTCGTACCAACGAGTGATGAAACCGCTCGTCGTGCCGTATACGTTCGGCAATGACCTCTCCGGCCGCCGCTCGCGCATCCAGGGCCTCGGTCATGGCTTTAAGATCCGCTTCGTTGCGGCGCGTCGCTGCCAGGCGCGCCGCTTCCGTCTCCAGCGTAATCCGGACCTCAATCTGTTCTGCCAGTCGGCTTCGGGCAATTCTCCTAAGTGTTTCTCCGGCGTCCCTGTTTGCGCGCACGTAGGTCCCGTCTCCCTGTCGGGTTTCCAGCATGCCAACGTGCACCAGAACCCTTACGGCTTCGCGGATTGTATTGCGACTGATCCCTAAAGCCTCCGAGAGCTCTGCCTCAACGGGTAAGCGAGTACCTACCGGCCATTCCCCGCTCTCAATCGTTTTCCGGAGACTGTCAATGGCGGTTTCGACCAGCGACCCTTTGCGGATTGGTGTTAGCATAATGGATCATCCCTCTATATGGTGATCCAATCATCCTATGTTTAAGTGCCTGATTCAACCCTGGCTTAAAACTCATGAGAAACCTCGGCGGGGCGGTTCCGTGCTGCCGGGCTCAGGCGTTCACCGGGTCAAGAAACTGGTAGTCGGCGGTATCCACTGACCGGGTCGCAAACCGGTAACTGAAGGTGAAGCCGGGCCAGTTCACGGTGTTTCGCCCATGCTCGTCCAGATACCAGGAGCTGCAGCCAGCATCCCATACACTGCCTTCCAGGCCGCGCTGGACCACCTGGCAGTATCGGCTCTGGCGATCCTCCCGCACATCCATGGCCGCGCCGGGATAGCGGGAGAGGGCGTCCAGGGCACTTAACACGTACCGGTACTGAGATTCGAGCATGAACAGAATCGAATTGTGCGCCAGGTTGGTATTCGGGCCATAGAGCATGAAGAGATTGGGGAATCCACTGACCGAGATGCCTTTGAAGGCTTTGCTACCGTTGGTCCATGCGTCATTCAGCGTCAGACCCTCACGGCCGGCAATGTGGATGGGCGAAAGAAACTCGCTGGCCCGGAAGCCAGTACCGAAGATGATGATGTCGGCAGGCCGGTGCTCGCCTGTTTCAGACACAATCCCGGTCTCATCTATTCGGGCGATGCCGTCTGTGAGCAGGTTGGCGTGGGGCTGATTGACCGCTCGGTACCAGTCGTTGGAGATCAGGATTCGCTTGCAGCCAATGCGGTAATCGGGGATCAAATGGTGGAGTTTATCCGGGTCTGTTACCCAGCGGCGGGCTTCTTTTCGGGCCTGATGGGCGAACAGATCCAGAATCCACGAGAAACGGGTGAATGCCAGAGCCCGGGACTCGTTCTTCCAGTAAATTAGGCCCCGGTAGAGGCGGTCCCACAGTGGCAGCTTTTTAAACAGTGTTTGCTCAAACCGGTGAAACGGCCGGTCCGGCTTGGGCAATACCCAGGCGGCCGAACGCTGGTAAAGGTCCAGTTGCCCGACCAGTGGCGTAATTTCCGGCACAAACTGAATCGCGCTGGCGCCGGTTCCTATCACCGCAACGCGCTTGTTGTGAAGCTCGGTATGGTGCTGCCATTGGGCGGAATGAAAGCAGGTGCCCCGGAAGGTCTCGAGCCCCGGAATGTTCGGCATGGCTGGCCGGTTCAACTGGCCAGTGGCGGTGATTAACACGTCGGCGCTGAATGTGTCGCCGGTTTCAGTCAAGACATGCCAACGGTTGCTGTGATCGTCAAATGTTGCGGACGTTACCGCCTGATTGAACTGGATGTGAGGCTCCAGTTGGTATTTGCGAACACAGGATTTCATGTATTCGAGGATTTCAGGCTGAGCTCCGAATTTCCGGCTCCAGTCGTGTTTGGGCTCGAACGAGTAGGAGTAGAGGTGGGACTGAACATCGCAGGCCGCACCGGGGTATGTGTTGTCGCGCCAGGTTCCGCCCACACCGCCTGCTTTTTCCAGCAGAGTCAGGTCCGTAAATCCTGCCTGTTTGAGTTTGATGGCCATACCGATTCCGCCGAATCCGGTACCGATAATCAGAACAGAGGGTTTTCGGGTGCGAGCGTGGGCCATGGATAATCCTTGTTATTGTTGTACACCAACGACTATAACGGCCTGTTTGTGTAATACATAGGCCGAATCAACCAGATTGATTGTCCGAAAAGGTCAGTAACTCCTCGGCTTTCTGAGCCATCAACTCCCGCAATACCGGCGACTCAAACTGGCGCCGGATACGAATGGCGTAAAACTCCTCGAATACGCCGGGCAGGGCGCCGTAGTCTTTCAACTCGCCGTTTCTCAACTCATCCCGGACCACCACCGGCGGCAGTATGGCGTAGTGCCCGCTGTCCCGGGTCAGCAAACGCATCATGGCCATGTCGTCTACTTCAGCGATGATTACAGGGTGAATGTGGTGGTGATCACAGAGCTGATCGAAGGCCTGCCGGATGTTGTTGTCAGGCCCGGGCAGAATCAGAGGTCGGTCGCGCAGAATATCGGGAAACCCGGGGGCATCCTGGCTGCCCGGTGGCCCGATTACGCTGACCGACTGGCGGGCTATACGGCGTGAGCGCCAGGGCGTTTCTTCGTCACCTTGTACTGGCTGATTCGACAGAATCAGATCGAGTCGGTGCGCTGATAAACGGCGAAGAAGGTCGTCAAGGCTCCCGCTTTGCAGCTTGAGCTCCAGATCTTTTCGTCCCAGCAGGGGCCGCAGGAAGCCTTCCTGAAAGTTTCTGGAGAGGGTTGCGACCGCACCGACTTTCAGAGTTTCCCGGTTGGCCTGACGCCCGGTACGAAACAGCGCCTCCAGTTCCTCCCCCTGGCGGAAAATCTCCTCAGCGTAGGTAAAGGCTACCCGCCCGGCCTCCGATAGTCGCAGTCGCCGCCCCTCCCGGACAAAAAGATCGTAGCCAAGGCTTTCCTCCAGCTTTCGTATCTGGCCGGACAATGCGGACTGTGAGATATGCAGTGATTCGGCTGCCCGGGTGAGGTGTCCGGTTCGAGCCACAGTCCAGAAATAGTAGAGGTGATGGTAGTTCAGACGCATGGTGGTCTCTTGTCTGTTCTTTAAAAGTGAACGATTTGATCTTTATAAACCATTTTATGTATGAGTGCATTAACGGCAAAGTAGGCGTGAACCTGAAGGAGCCCAACATGACAACACTTACCACGACTGCTTCGCTCGTGCTGTTGATGGCCTGGCTGGCCCTGCCTGTTGCCCTGCTGGCGCTGGCTGGATTCGCCAACTGGACGAAAAACCCTCTCAAACTGGCTCATTGCTGGCGCCTGGCGGAAAGCGGTTTCAGGCTGTTGCTGCTGGCAACTGCCACCATTGGTGCAGTCCTGTTGTTTGACCGGCTGGTGTTTGATACCGGTCTGCCGGAGCTCGGCATTCGACTGGGGTTGTACCCGGACGGTCTGGCGGTATGGATGGCTCTGATGGTCTGTTTCATTGCCTGGGTCATTCTTCGTTATACCCGGGACTACCTGCGTGGCGACCCGGCTTATAATGCGTTTTTGCCCTGGTTCCTCACTACAGTGGTCAGTGTACTGGTGCTGGTGTTTACCGATCACCTGCTGGTGCTGGCTGGGGCCTGGGTGGGTGTAAGCCTCTCATTGCACCAGCTCCTGACGCTGTATGCGGAAAGGCCACAGGCTCGCCTCGCGGCAGCTCAGAAATTTATTGCCAGCCGGCTTGGCGATGCCGCCATTCTGGCAGCCGTACTGTTAATCTGGAATCACTACGGCAGCTTCCGCATCCCTGAAATCTATGCTTTGGGCGAAGACCTGGGCCGTGAATCCCAGTCGCTTACCATCGCTTCTGTTTTGCTGGCGGTGGCTGCTGCGCTCAAATGTGCCCAGCTACCGTTCCACGGTTGGCTGATCCGGGTGATGGAAGCTCCCACCCCTGTGTCAGCACTTCTGCATGCGGGCGTAGTCAACCTGGGCGGTTTCCTTTGGCTGCGACTGTTCCCGGTGTTTGAAGGCTTCACGGCAGGGCACATGATCCTGCTGGTTGTTGGCGGGGCAACCGCCATCGTCGCCGTGTTCACCATGATGACCCAGAATTCAGCGAAACATGGCCTGGTCTGGTCCACGAATGCCCAGATGGGCTTCATGCTGTTCGAGATTGCGCTGGGCGCCTACACGCTGGCACTACTGCACCTGCTGGCTCACTCCCTGTACAAGGCGCACTCGTTCCTGGCCGTTGGCCGTACCGTCAAAGTCTCCCGGATTGCGTTTTCAGAGCAAATCAGCAAGTCGCAAGCCGGTCTCGCACTGCTGGCCTCTGGTCTGGCCGCCGCCCTGCTGTGGCAGGCCCCACAACTGGTGGCCCACAAGCCGGTACTGGCGGCCTTGCTGGTGTTCGCCGTTGGCGCTGCCGTTCTGGGTACACCGGGAGCAAGCCAAAAAGGCGCCCGTGTCGTCGTGTTGCTGCTGGCCGTTACCCTGGTCCCCCTGTACGGGGTGCTTAACTGGCTGCTGAGCACCGCTTTGCCTCAGACCGCGCACACAGCCTTGCCGGTTGGTGCTGAGTGGTTCGCCTGGGTAATTCTGGCCGTGCTGTTTATGTTGTCGCTGGTGCTATTCGCCCGCCCGCAGGGCGTGGTGGCGCAGAAGCTCCACTGGCACTTCAGCCAAGGACTCTATCTCGACAAGCCTTTCGAAAAGCTTACCCGCCGCTGGGCACAAACCTGGCTCAATGCCCACGGTAAACCGGCCGACATCCGATTGCGGCACGGGGCTCTGACTGGAGAAAGATCATGAACGCACCTGTTACGTATTCTGCTTCCTGTGAACAGGTCATTCCGGAGCTTGTTAATGAAGCCTGCGAACGAATTGCGCCCATCTGGCCGTTAGATCGCTGGATCGCAGTTAACCCCTGGTGGGGCAGCAGGACTGGACCTGTCGAAAAGGTTTCCCGAGAACTGGACAACCTGTTCGGGGCAGGGTTGTTGATGCCTCCGGCTTTCTACCGGGAAGCCTGGGATGGCGGTCGTATTCAGCGTCCGCACCTTGAGGAAGCTGCCCGCGAAGCGGGTTTGAAAGATGATAGCCAGGCGCTCCTGGCCCAGCTTTCCGGGGCGGCATCAAATCAGCCCGGGTTTGTGTCGGCTCTTGGTTACACCCGCCGTGGTCAACAGGAACCGTCCCTCGAGGAGGTCCGGGAAGAGATCGGCCGCGCCTGTGCGCGCTACTTCGACCTGCGTCAGAATCGCTGGCGGGTTTCTGGTACAAAACAGGATCTGTATCAGTTCTGGCTTAGTCAGTCCGGACGCTCTCTGGCCCGGAAAGCCAGCGTGGAAATGTTGCTGAAGCCTGACTGGCAGGAAGCGGCTGCAACGGTAGCCCGTGAGTTGCCTTACAGCAGCCGCCAACTGCCCCTGGTGATCCACCACCTGCTCGGCCATTTGCTGGGCTGGGCATCCTGGTGCAGAGGTGTGGACTGGCGAGCAGCACTGGGCGATCCTCATGAAAGCGGTACCGAACACTTCTGCGCGCAATTGGCGACCATCTGGCTCATTCATGAGGCCCATGCGCTGATCAATATGACTGAGGCAGAGCGTGAGAGCTGGCAGAATCGTTACGTCAATGCGTTCGATCTGGCGCCGGCCTCCGCTAATGAACAGGCACTCTGGATATGGCATCGGGCCTATGAGCTGGCCTGGCAGTCCCGTTTCCTTGACGATATCCGCTCCAGTGAGCGGAGCTCGCTGGCGGAACCGGATCCTGTGGCGGAAGTGCAGGCCGCCTTCTGCATAGACGTAAGGTCCGAAGTCATTCGTCGACAGCTGGAGAAGGTATACCCTGAAATCAGAACGCTTGGCGTGGCGGGCTTTTTCGGCATGCCCATTGTTCATCACAGGCATGGTCCAACCGATGACGAAGCCCGGCTGCCGGGACTGCTGGCGCCGGTGTATCGGTACTCGGAAACCCTGGGCAGTCCGTCAGAAGACCGGGAGCTGGACCGGAAACTGGACAGCCGCGAACAGGTTCGGGAGTCCGTACGCCGGGCCAAATACTCCAGCCTGTCTACATTCACACTGGTGGAAACCACTGGCCTTGCCTGGGCCTGGAAGCTGGTTCGCGACAGCCTGAACAGAAACTCTGCAAAAGCAGAGGCGGTGGAACCCGGCAGGCTCCACCACTGCGTGGACGGCTATCCTTTGTCAGATCCTGAGCGGGTAAATCTGGCGGAAGGGCTTTTGCGGGCGATGTCCCTGACCAAAGGCTTCGCCAGCGTGTTGTTGCTGGTGGGCCATGGTGCCCATACGGACAACAACCCCAACGAAGCTGGTCTGGCCTGCGGAGCCTGTGGCGGCAAAAATGGAGGGGTAAATGCCAGAGTGGCTGCCGAGCTGCTGAATGACCGGCAGGTGAGGGCGGGCCTGGCAGAGCGTGGCATTGTTATGCCCGAGAGCACCATTGCCCTGGCGGCTGAGCATTGCACGATCACGGACAGAATAACCATTTACGGGCGGGACCAGGTGCCCGACAGCCATCAGCGGGTATTTAATACGCTGGTTGAGAAGCTTGAGGCTGCTGGCCAGGCCTGTCGCAGAGAAAGAGCCACCAGTCTTGGGCTTAATGGCAAGACCGATGATGACCTGCTTGCCGAACTCAAACGCCGGACTCGCAACTGGGCGGAAGTGCGGCCTGAGTGGGGCCTGGCCAACAATGCCGGGATGGTGATCGGCCCGCGTTCACTTACTCGCTCACTGGATCTCGGAGGGCGCTGCTTCCTGCACGACTATGATCCGTCGCAGGACCCGTCCGGAGAGGTTCTGACCCTGCTGATGTCTGCGCCCATGGTGGTGGCAAACTGGATTAATCTGCAGTATTTCGGTTCCGTTGCCAGGCCGGATATCTTCGGTGCCGGCAACAAACTGCTGCACTCGGTGGTTGGCGGCAACCTGGGTGTCGTCGAGGGGAATGGTGTCGATCTCAAGATCGGACTTCCGTTGCAGTCAGTATTCGACGGTGAGCACTGGCGCCATGAGCCAATGCGCCTTGCGGTGGTGGTCGATGCACCGGCGGAACGTATTGAAGCGGTAATCCGGGGTAACGCCGATGTCCGGGCTCTGGTGGAAAACCGCTGGCTCTGGTTGCACCGAGTGGAGGGCGACCAAACGCTGCGTTACGACGACGGCAGGTGGGTAACCACCTGACCGCCGATTACATATTGCTGGCGTTGGCTGCCTCGGTGTATTGCCAGTCGATCGTGCTCGGCTGAACGCTGTTGGCGACAAAGAGGTGGCCAACGTCGGGTACCGCGTACCAGAGTTCACCACGGGTGGGGTTCTGGCGCGCAAACTCCGCATGGCTCATGCCGATTTCCCAGATTTCATCGCTCTGCCAGCCTTCCGGGGCAAGTTCAATACGCACTTCCGAGCCGATCAGGCTGATGGCTTCAATGCGCAGGGGCAGGCGGGCCTTGGCCGCGGGGGATCGGGACAGCTGAACTTCGTGGGGGCGCAGATAGAGCTGGGCTTCCTGATCCTGACGAATCCCCGGCAGGGATACCCAAGCATCGCCCTGAACCAGTTTCTGACCTTTCACCAAGCCCGACAACACGTTGACGTGGCCCAGGAAGTCGAAGACGAACCGGCTTTCTGGCCGGGCATACAGTCCAGTCGGTGAATTCACCTGTTCCACCTGACCCTGGCTCATAACCACCACCTGGTCTGACAGCTCCAACGCTTCTTCCTGATCGTGGGTCACGAAAATGCTGGTGAAGTGGTACTCGTCGTGTAACGCGCGAAGCCAGCGGCGCAAATCCTTTCGGACTTTGGCATCCAGGGCGCCGAAGGGCTCATCCAGCAGCAGAATACGAGGCTGAGTTGCCAGCGCGCGAGCCAGAGCAACACGCTGTTTCTGCCCACCAGATAGCTGTGCCGGATAGCGTTTGGCCAGTTCCGGCAACTGAATCATTTCCAGCAGCTTGGCCACCCGTTGGCGGATCTCCTGCTTTGAGGGGCGCTGCTTTTTTGGGAGCGACTCCAGGCCGAACGCGATGTTCTCGGCAACAGTCAGGTGCCGGAACAGGGCGTAATGCTGAAACACAAACCCGATGTTGCGGTCGCGAACGTGTAGCTGGCTGACATCGTCACCACCGAACAGGATCCGGCCGGAATCTGACGACTCCAGCCCGGCAATAATCCGGAGCAAGGTGGTTTTGCCCGAACCAGAGGGGCCGAGAAGGGCAGTGAGCTGGCCTTCGGGGATATCCAGAGAAACATTCTTCAGCGCCTGGAAGCCGCCGAAGTTCTTGTTGATCTGGTCAATGGTGATACTCATGTCACGCACCTCCTTCTTCGGGCGTCGCGTGTTCAGCTCGGGACTGACGCCATTCGACGAATGCCTTTGCAATCAGTGTCAGGATGGCGATACCCGCCAGCAGCGAAGCGCTGGCAAAGGCCCCGACAATGTTGTAATCCTGATAAAGCAGTTCAACATGCAGCGGTAAGGTGTTGGTTTCTCCGCGAACATTGCCGGATACCACCGAGACCGCACCGAATTCGCCCACTGCGCGGGCGTTGGTCAATACCACACCGTAGATCAACGCCCACTTGATATTAGGCAGCGTGATCTTGCGAAAGATCCGCCAGCCGGAAGCGCCCAGCACCACGCCGGCTTCTTCCTCCTCGCTGCCTTGTTGCTGCATCAAGGGGATCAGCTCCCTGGCCACAAACGGACAGGTTACGAATACGGTGACCATCACGATGCCGGGCCAGGAGAACATCAACTGAACGTCGTAGTTGCTCAGCCAACTGCCCAGCCAGCCGTTCCGGCCATAGAGCAGCAGGTACAGCAGACCGGCAACAACCGGTGATACCGCAAATGGAATATCGATCAGGGTGATCAACAGCTTGCGCCCGGGAAAACGGAACCGAGTAACAGACCAGGCGAGGGCTGTCCCGAAAACCAGGTTAAGCGGCACCGTGAGTGCGGCCACAAACAAAGTCAGGCCGATGGCATCCAGGGTGTATTCATCCAGGACATTGCCGGCAAAAGCGCTCCAGCCTGTGCTCAGCGCCTGCGTAAAGATCACCACTACGGGAATCACCAGCATGATCAGAGTAATTGCGAGGGCCAGCCCGATCAGGCTGCGGCGCACCCAGGGTTGGTCACCAATACGGCGGTTTTGCGCAGCCATCTATCGACCCTCCAGCCTGCGCAGGTAGCGACCCTGCCAGAGGTTGATGGAGAACAGCAGAATCAGCGACGCCAGCAATACCAGCGAGGCAATGGCACTGGCGGCCGCGTAGTCATACTCCTGCAGACGGATGAAGATCATCAGGCTGGTGACTTCGCTGACGTAGGGCGTGTTGCCGGCGATAAAGATAATCGCACCAAATTCGCCCAGGCTGCGGGTGAAAGACAGGGCGATTCCGGTCACCAGGGCTGGCCACAGCGAAGGAAAGATAACTTTGCGGAACACACGCCCGTCAGATGCCCCCAGGCTAACAGCGGCTTCTTCATCGGCTGGCGACAGCTCCTCAAGCACTGGCTGCACCGTACGCACCACAAACGGGATGCTGGTAAATGCCATGGCTACAACGATGCCCAGGGGTGTAAATGCAACCTCCACACCGATTTTGGCCAGCCATTGGCCGTACCAGCCATTCTGGGAAAACAGCGTTGCCAGGGTGATGCCGGCGACAGCAGTTGGCAAGGCAAAGGGCAGGTCGACCACGGCGTCGACAATGCGCTTGCCCGGAAACTCATAGCGAACCAGCACCCAGGCCAACAGCAACCCGAACAGGCCATTGAACAGTGACGCTGCAAGGGCCGTCCATAAGGTAACCTTGTAGGACTCCACCACGCGCGGATCGGTGATGGTGAACCAGAACTGGTCCCAGGTCATGCCGGAGGTTTCAACGACCAGCCCGGTCATCGGCAGCAGCAAAACCAGGCTGACAAAAAACAGCGAAATGCCGAGGCTCAGACCGAATCCCGGCAATACCCGTTTGTTTCGACGACCAAGGCGCCGCACGGGGGCGACGCCTGCTTGAGCGGAGGTGGGCATGGCTTGCTCTTACCGGCGCCGCTGCAACTGGTCCAGCTTGCCGCCACTGCTGAAATGGGTACTCATGGCGTTTTCCCAGCCACCGGCAATCTCTTCGATGGACAGCAGTTTCAGTTCCGGGAAGCGATCGGCATTCTCGGCTTTCACGGCGTCGTTGTGAACACGGTAGTTGAAGCCTGCCAGCAGGCGCTGGGAGTCTTCGGTATAGAGGTGCTCCAGGTACTCCTTGGCCAGCTCGGCGGTGCCATTCTGTTCAACGTAGTCGTCAATCCACGTCACCGGGAATTCAGCCAGGAAGCTTACCTTCGGCGTGACAGCCACGTATTCACCGTTCTCGAAACGGTCTGCAATGT
This sequence comes from Marinobacter sp. LM1, assembly GCF_042763285.1. NCBI lineage: Bacteria > Pseudomonadati > Pseudomonadota > Gammaproteobacteria > Pseudomonadales > Marinobacteraceae > Marinobacter > Marinobacter sp. LM1. Next base: position 2,342,417 of record NZ_CP114373.1, on the reverse strand, counting down.
TCAGAACCTCCGACTCGAAGGTCAGCAGGACATCGCCAATGCCGCGCTCAACGAATGTGGTGGTGGCACCACGACCGCCGCTGTCAAAAACGCGTACCTGACCGAGCAGGTCCGCCATGAACTGATCAATTTTTTCCTGATCGTCGCCAAACTGGTCCTGGGCGTAGCCCAGAGCGGCAAGGTAGGTGTAACGGCCGTTTCCAGAGGTCTTAGGGTTCGGCATCACCAGTTGAACGTCTTCGCGAACAAGATCGTCCCAGTTCTCGATATTCTTCGGGTTACCCTCGCGTACCAGGAACGCCATGGTTGAGTAATAAGGCGAGCTGTTGTTCGGCAGGCGATCGGCCCAGTCTTCAGGAATCAGACGACCGCGCTGGTGCAGGATGTCGATGTCGGTCACCTGGTTAAACGTTGCAACATCGGCTTTCAGGCCCTGGATAATGGCCTGCGCCTGCTTGGATGAACCTGCGTGGGACTGTTTGATTTCGACCGTTTCACCGGTCTTTTCCTGCCAGTGCTTTTTAAACTCTTCGTTGTAGGCAGCGAACAGTTCGCGGGCGATGTCGTAAGAGGTGTTGAGCAGCTCCCGGTCTGCAGCCAGTACCGGTTGGGCGGAGAGCAGGGCGGCGCCGAGCGCGATTCCCTTGAACAGTTGCTTCATGACGAGCTCCTCAGAATGATGGTTCTAATCTGAGGAGCAATCTAACAAAAGGTTTTAAGAACGAAAAATATTAAAAATAAATATTCAAAGGCTTGTTTGGCATATGAGAGTCGGCAATTAATAGCGTAGCAGTGCCGAGCCCCAGGTGAAGCCGCCGCCAAAGGCTTCCAGCAACACAACCTGCCCACGCTGGATTCGACCATCGCGGACGGCTTCATCAAGCGCCAACGGGATGGATGCCGCCGACGTGTTGCCGTGGCGATTGACGGTCACCACTACCTGATCCATGGGCATGTCCAGTTTGCGCGCCGTGGCAGCGATAATCCGCAGGTTGGCCTGATGAGGAACCAGCCAGTCGATCTCGGATTTCTGCATCTGGTTGGCCTCCAGGGTTTCATCGACAATCCGGCCGAGCGTGTTCACTGCCACCTTGAAGACTTCATTGCCTTTCATTTCCACAAACGCCTGGCCGGCCTTTACCGCATCAAAATCGTTGGCGATGCCACAGGGGACGTGCAGCAACTCTTCATACCGTCCATCGGCGTGCAGGTGTGTAGACAGAATACCGGTCTCCTCACTGGCCTCCAGCACAACAGCGCCGGCGCCGTCGCCAAAAAGCACGCAGGTGGTACGGTCTTCCCAGTTAAGGATGCGGGAGAATACCTCCGCGCCGATCACCAGCGCTTTTTTGCTTGAACCGGTACGGATGAACTTCTCGGCAGTGGCCAGCGCATAGACGAAACCGCTGCAGACGGCCTGAATATCAAAGGCGGGGCAGCCCTGAATGCCGAGCCGGGCCTGCAGGATACAGGCGCAACTGGGGAACACCTTGTCCGGCGTGGTGGTGGCAAAAACAATCAGATCAATATCCGTGGCTTCAATGCCGGCGGCCTCAATGGCGTTCAGGGCCGCCTGTTCAGCAAGATCTACCGTGCTTTGTCCGGGCAGGGCAATATGCCGCTGTTCGATACCAGTGCGTTCGCGGATCCACTGATCAGAGGTCTCCACCTTCTGTTCCAGGTCGCGATTGGTAACGATGTTATCCGGCAGATAGGAACCGGTTCCGGCAATGCGTGCAAAGGTCATGGACAATTTCCAAGGGTTTATAGGGTAACGATAGACCCATGCTAAACCTTTGCAACCGGATTGGTTATTAGCGGATTGTCAAAGACTGCCCGGGCGACACATTGGGCGCCCGGGCAAGGGGTGGGAGATTAGCCTTCTTTCAACGTTTTCATATCAATGACGAAGCGGTACTTCACATCGCCTTTCTTCATGCGCACGTAGGCTTCGTTGATGTTCCGGATATCCAGCATCTCGATATCACAGGTGATGTCGTGCTCCGCACAGAAATCCAGAACCTCCTGCGTTTCCGGCATTCCGCCAATGAGAGAGCCGGCTACCACGCGGCGCTTGGTCACCAGCAGGCCGGCCTGAAGGGCGGGTTCAATTGGGGTGAGCAAACCCACGAGAATATGTGTGCCGTCGTACTTCAGACACTTCAGGTACGGGTTGAGGTCGTGGGCTACAGGAATGGTGTCGAGCAGAAAATCGAAGGAATCTGCGGCGGCTTTCATCTGTTCCTTGTCGGTGGAAATGATGACGTGGTCCGCACCCTGCTTCTTCGCTTCCGCCACCTTGGCTTCAGAACGGGTAAAGATAGTGACTTCGGCACCCAGCGCCTTGGCGAATTTCACGCCCATGTGGCCGAGACCGCCCATCCCCAGCACGCCTACCTTGTGGCCTTTTCCGACCTTGAAATGCTTTAGGGGTGAATAGGTGGTGATGCCTGCACACAGAATGGGCGCCGCACTGGCCGGGTCGAGTTTTTCCGGCACCCGAACAACAAAGCGTTCGCTGACAACAATCCGCTCGGAATAGCCGCCGTGAGTGACCGAGCCATCGTGGCGGTCCAGGCTACCGTAGGTCATGGTGGAGCCTTCAATACAGTACTGCTCCAGGCCGGAGTCGCAGGCGGAGCAACTGCGACAGCTGTCTACCATGCAGCCCACGCCCACCAGGTCGCCGGCTTTGAAGTGACTGACCTCTGGCCCAACGGCGGTAACCCGGCCAACAATTTCATGGCCCGGAATGACCGGATATTTTGAGCCACCCCAATCATTTTCAACGGTGTGGAGGTCGCTGTGGCAGACACCGCAGTAGTCGATCTCGATCGCTACGTCGTCAGCACGGAGTTCCCGGCGATCAATGGCGTAGGGGGCCAAGCCGGAATCCGGTGCAGTGGCGGCGTATGCTTTGGTATTGGCCATTCGTTCACTCCTTTTCAGTTTTAGAACAAGGATCACGGTTCTGCCGCGGCAGGACAGTTACCTTGTGTAACTCAGCACAGTTCAATTGTAACCTACGTATTCCACTCCATCAGGGATGACCAGATGACAAACACGCAATCTCTTAAAGCTGTGTGGCTGGCGAGCGCAATCGCGCTGGGCGCGGGCCTGGTCAGCGGTTGTATGCCGGGCACCATTGCCACCGGCGTGGGCACCGGCTTTGTGTATGAGCAGAAACAGGACCACAAGCACCGCCATGAAGTGGAGCGGGCGGTGGATCAGTACGTCGAAGACCACGCCAACTCTCCGTGCAGGCACGGGGAAGACCGGGTAATGGAGTCTGCGGCGGAGATTCTCAAGGAATACCGGTTAACCGGTTTGAATGAGGTGCTGGGCCGACTGGATAAGATCTATCAGGATGAAAGTCAGCCGGATCATATCCGGGCCGGTGCCCTGTACAACATGGCGGTGTTGCAGTCGCGCCGCAAGGAACCCAACAAGGTGCTCGCGCGGGAGTACTTCAAGCGCCTGTATGTAGAATTTCCCAATGAATATCGCTGCATCTTTGAAGAATCAGACTGGCGGGATTCAATGATTGAACAGCAGTTGCTGCTGCCCGGCGAGACGGTTGAATCCTTCCTGAGAGATGCGAAAGCCGATGTGGAGCGCATGAAGCGGCAGGACTGAGCCTGCCGCCTTTAAGATCAGATCAGGCTATCCAGCCGAAAAAGAAATCAAACAGCCAGGAGAAGAAACCGCCGCTGCTCTGGGGGCGCGGTTCTGCCTGGGCTTCCTGATTGGCAACCGGCTCGCTGGCGTTTGCCACTGGCGCATCAACAATCACGGGTTCCGGTTCTTCTTCAACAACGAGCGGCTCGTCCGGGCCCGCTGCGGTAGGCTCGGTGGGCAGTTGGGCGATCAGCTCTTCGTTATCACCAGTGACCACCTCGACAACTTCTGCCGAGTCCTGATCTGCGGTGACTGGCGCTTGACTGCTTTCGGCAACGGATGAAGAAAGCTCTGTAACACGCTGTTCTGTTTGGCTTTCATCCGGACCGGTTTCAGATTCTTCTGCTGGGACCGATTGCGCTGCTGTCTCCAGGGCCGCAACCTGAATCTCTCGCGGTTCTGCGGCATCCACGATCTCTGGCTCGACAGTTTCCGGTTCAGGTTCCTGAGCTTCGGGAATTGGCTCCGGCTTGGGCTCTGGTGCGACAGCGGCAACGGAACGGGCGGGTGACGGGACTTTTGCGGTAATTCCAAGTTGACCACGTGCCGCAGACCGGGAAGCCACAGAATTGCTCTGGATCGTTAGGGCCGGAGCCGCCTCAACACCAAGGGATTTGAGCGTGGCTGAATCCAGATTTCCGCTTGCCGAGAGCTCTGGGCGATCGGACTGATACTGACGAATGGCAGTTCGCAGCTTGGCGTCTATCCAGCCGTCGGCCGTGCCGATATCGTAACCGGACCCATAAAGCGCATTTTCCGCAGCAAAGACGGTATGAGTGGGAGAGGCTGCCTGGGCCCAGCCACAGATGGCAATGCTTGAGACAACGGCCAGACTTTGCGCGGCGGTTTTGCGGCGTCCCTGCAACGGTGAGCGTTTCATGGCGAATCCCTCCAGAGGCTCTTTGGTATTGTTGTTTACATATTGTTACCGAGTGTCTTCACGGTATCAGGGATTAATAGTTGCGCCTATGAAGTGGTTAACAAGTTGGCGCAAGGTGCCCGTAGGATGTTGCGGAGGTTGCTGGTATTGTCACAACCCATCAGGCACAGAACGGGCAGGGCGTCCCCGGCAGTTTTGGTAGAGCAAGCATGCAGAATCTCGATTATCGCGTTATACAGCAGGCCATTGACTGGCTGGAGCAAGGGCAGACGATCTGGCTGTGCACCGTGCTGTCCACGTTCGGCTCTTCCCCCCGGGAACCCGGAGCGATGATGGTAGCGAAAGCCGACGGAGCGCATGTTGGGTCATTGTCCGGCGGCTGTGTTGAAGAGGATTTCCTGGATCGACTGGTGCAGGGGGAATATACCTTGCCATCCGTTGTTATTAGATATGGTGGCGACAGCGAGGAAAACCGCAATCCAAAGGTGAAGCTGCCCTGTGGAGGCGCATTGGAAGTACTGGTGGAAAAGCGATCTCCGGAGTCACATTTTGTCGATCAGCTGCGGACGCTGCTGCAACGGCTTTCAAGTGGTGAAGCTTTGGAGCGGGAAGTAGGCCTGGCTGGTGGCAACGTCAGTCTCCACCCTGTCGATGATCACGGTAGCCGGGTCATTTGGGAGCAGGGTAGCGAGACCATAAAGATTGTCGTCGCACCCGTCGCGCGATTGATTCTGGCCGGATATTCAACCGTAGCGGACGCCTGCGCCCGGTTTGCTCTGGGTCTGGGTTATGAGGTGGTGCTTTGCGACCCACGGGAAGACATCGCCGGCACCCACAATTTGCCCGAAGGTGTCGAGTTTATTCCCCAACTGCCCTCCGTATACCTTGGCAAAGACGGTGCCTGCGCCCCCTCGACGGCCGTAGTGGCCACCACGCACGATCCAAGGATCGATGATCTGGCGATGATGGCCGCGGTCAAAACGCCAGCGGGCTATATCGGTGTCATGGGCTCAATGCGCACTTCAAAAGCCCGGGCGGAACGGTTGAAACGCAGTGGCGGGCTCACTGAGGCCGAGATTCAGCGTATTCATATGCCCGTGGGGGTGGATATCGGCAGCAAGACACCGGCCGAGATTGCCCTGTCGATTATGGCGGATGTGGTTCGCGCCCGGCGCCAGCTTTTCCGGGCGGTCAATTAACGCTCTCGGCTCGCGGGTTTCGAGGGTAGTACCGGTCGGGCAGCCGCTCGATGTGCGGAAAGAACCGGGTGTCTTTGTAGGGCATCTTCATATATCCGGACACGCCAAGCCCGGTGATTTGCTCCACCGCAGACAGGATCTCGTCCAGCAGCGTCCGGAATTCCGGTTCCCGCTCGGGGTCCAGCAGCCGGTAATGGCTGTGGATCTTCAGGTGCCGGGGCAGGGCTTCGAAGATGATCATGCCGGTGTGGTGAATGTCGTTCAACCGTTCCAGTGCCCGGATAATCGTCTCGGGTAATACCAGGAATTCTTCCGGGTCGGGGCCATCCTCAAAATAGGAATGCACGCGGCTTTCATCTTCCACTTCCGGCGCTGCGCTCACTTCGTAGTGTAGATTCATGCCGGGGGAGACCAGAAACGGCTGGCCCTGATCTTCACGATCAATGTGCAGGGTGTTACGGGCGTTGAACAGGCAGCTTTTGAATATCCCTTTGCGGTAGATGGCCTGGGCCAGGTACACCATGTTATTGACGGCCTGGACAAAGGCCGATTTCAACGTCGGATCATGCAGGTTCAGAGAGGTATCGATATAGATACCGTCGGTTTCCCAGCGTACCGCCAGGCCTCCTTCCACAGGGTAGCGCCCGAGCCGACTGACCGCCGCCAGAAACGCTTTCTCGGTTTCCCCCATGCCCTGCATGAAGTTCTTGTAGTAGCGGTCGAGTTGGACGTCGTTCACATCACTCAGGGTCTCCGGGGCACCTTCCTCCCGCAAAAACGACTTCCGGGAACTGTATACCACGGTATCAATTTCCTGCCCGGACGCCCGCACCCATACCGGCACCTGCGGAGTGGTCGGCCGTGCCGGAAGGTCAATCATCACCGTGCGGGCCATTCGGGGCATTTCCCGCAAGTAGTAATCACCAGCCTTGCGGCGAGTCTCCGGGTCGGGCGACAGCATGCCATCAAGCATTCGGGCAAATTCCATGGGAAGCCCCAGAGACGCAGCTGGAATCGCCCGGTGCCCAAACCGACAGGATTGGGCAGAGGCGAGGGCATACAGGGTTCCGGCAGCCCCCTGTTCATCAAAGCGGGGCGAGGAGAGCCCGCCGTTCAGCTGCTCCTCGCCGATAAAATAGACATCGCCCAGTCTGGCATTGGTTTGCTGCAGGTTATCCGACATCAGTTCCATCACATTGGCGGTGACGAACTGTTGATTGGCATCCAGCTGGGCGAACACCGAGGACCCCCAGTCAATCAGCGCGATGTTCTCGGTACGGGCATCAAACACCAGATTGGACGGTTTGATGTCGCCGTGAACAATGGGGCGGCCGGCGGGCCCGTTTTCCCGGCGCAGGCAGCGCAGGATATCCGCCAGTTGATCGGCAATTCGAATAATAAGCCGGGGTTTCAGGCGGCCTTCCTGCAGGGAGACCTCTTCCAGGTTGAGCCCTGCAGCGCGCTCCATGACCAGGATAGGTTGGTTGTTGGCGCGCTGGAAGGCGATCAGTCGCGGTACTCTGGGGTGGTGCACCTGCTCCAGAATGAAGGCTTCGTCTTCCAGACGATCCTGGAGGTGCTGGGGCAGGTTGATGCGGGTGAACTTGAACACATGTTCCGGCCCCGGCGTATCCAGACCAGGAAAGCGGCCGGCAAACACAAAGCCATAGGCACCCTTGCCAATCAGTTCAACATCCCGGTAACCCAGTTGGCGGAGCTGGGCAACGCAAAGCGCCACCCAGTCCTTGAGCTTCTTGGCATCATCGTGGCTGAGCAGGTAGATCGACTGCTCTTCCGGTATATAGAATTGCTGAAGATGCTTTTCCTGCTCCATCACAGCCCGTTAGCCCATATGCAACAGCATGGTCTGGGGCGACTCCAGATAGCTCTTCCAGAGGTTGCAGAACCGCGCGATGGTGCCGCCGTCAATAATGCGGTGATCGCCGGCCCAGCTGATCGTCATGATCGCCCGCTCAACCACCTGACCATTGGCATCGAAACGCGGTAGCTTCTGGGTGCGGCCCAGCGCCACAATCGCCACTTCCGGTGCGTTGATGATGGGCGCAGCGTAGGTGCCGCCCAATGCGCCGATATTGGAAATGGTGATGGTGCCGCCTTTGAGATCATCCTGGCTGACACGTCCGGAACGGGCGGCCTCAGTCAACCGGGCGATTTCCTCGGCGATCCCCAGCAGCGTGAGCTGTTCAACGTGCTTGACGTTGGGCACCACCAGGCCAGCTTTGCCATCTACCGCCATGCCAATGTTGCAGTGGGGCAGGTAGTGGATTTCGGTCACGTCCTCGTTTAACTGACTGTTCAATACCGGGTATTCCTGAACAGCCAGAGCCATGGCCTTCATGAAGAATGGCATGAGCGTTAGCCGGGTGCCTTTGGCTTCAGCCTCCGGCTTCAGCTGTTCCCGCAGCATGAGCAAGTCGGTTACATCAATATCCTCACTGTAGATAAAGTGAGGGATGGTGGTTGCCGACTGAACCATCGCCTTGGCCATGGCCGTTTTCATGCCTTTGATCGGTTCCACGCGGACTTGCTGATCACCTTCGGCGTGGCGGCGAGGCGCCGTGCCGGGGTCAACCTGACGTTCGGTGGCGCTGGGCTCTGATTTGGGCTGTTCCAAATGCGCCAGAACATCTGCCTTAAGCACCCGGCCATCCTTGCCGGAACCGGCAATGTCGCCCAGGTTCAGCTCGTGCTCGCGCACCAACCGACGGACCGCCGGGCTTGCTGGAATCCGGGCCCGGGTGCCGGTTGCCACCGGTGTCGCTTTTGTGGGCGCGGCGTCCGCCGACGGCCTGGATTCACTCTTTGGCTGAGGAGCCTCTTCACGATCCCGCGGGATGAAGGCAAACAGCGGTGAATGCACCCGCGCCATGGATTGCTGCTCGTGGTAGAGCTTGGTGATTCGGCCGGCCTTGGGGGCGGTGATCTCAACCATGGCCTTATCGGTCATCACGTCCACCACCGGCTGATCTTCTTCGATTTCGTCGCCCTCGGCGACGCGCCATTCAACCACCTCGCACTCGACAATCCCTTCACCGATGTCGGGCAAAATAAAGTCTTCAGTCGCGTTATCGTCCCCGCTTTGTAAGGGTTCCGCTTTGGCTACAGCTTCCGGGGCAGCATCTACCTGCGGCGACTCTTCAGCGCTTGCTGGTGCCGGCGCCCCGGCCTCGCCACTCTCATCCACCAACTCGAACAGTGGCGCATGCACCTTCGCGATATCGCCTTCCTGGTAATAGAGACGGGTAACCCGGCCCTTGTAGGGGGCAGGAATTTCCACCAGCGCCTTGTCAGTCATCACTTCGGCCACCGGCTGGTCTTCCTCGATGACGTCGCCTTCGGCTACCAGCCATTTGACCAGTTCACATTCCACGATACCTTCGCCGATATCGGGCAGAATAAAATCACTCATGCTTGTTCTCCTGTCCTGATATCCGCCTAGAATTCCACGCTTTCCCTGATGGCCTCGTAGACCTTCAGGTGATTCGGCAGGTGCTCCTTCTCAAGCACCAGCGGGAAGGGGGTGTCCATCCCGGTTACCCGCGCAATGGGAGATTCCAGGTACAGGAAGCAGCGCTCCTGAATGGTCGCTGCAATTTCGCCGGCAAAGCCGCCAGTGAGAGGAGCTTCGTGGGTAATCACAAGGCGCCCGGTTTTGAGCACGGAATTGGCCACGGTTTCCACATCCCAGGGCAGGATCGACCGGAGGTCAATCACCTCGCAGGAAATGCCTTCCTTTTCAGCGCGCTCAACCGCCTGGTCTATCACGTCCATCTGGGCGCCCCAGCCAAGAATGGTCACGTCAGTGCCTTCCTTGGTGATCTCGGCTTCACCCAGAGGCAGGCGATAATCTTCATCTGGCACCTCGCCCACAGACGCGCGGTACAGGCGCTTGGGTTCAAAGAACAGTACCGGGTTGGGGTCGTGGATGGCAGCCAACAGCAAGCCCTTGGCCTGATGGGGGTTGCGGGGCACCACGATTTTGAGGCCCGGGGTATGGGCAAAATAGGCTTCCGGAGATTGCGAATGGTAAAGGCCGCCGGCAATGCCACCACCGTAGGGTGCACGAATGGTCAGACCAGCAACGTTAAAGAGGTTGCCGGAGCGATAGCGGTATTTTGCCGATTCGTTCACGATCTGATCGAAGGCCGGGAAGATGTAGTCGGCAAACTGGATTTCCGCCACCGGCACAGAGCCCTGGGCGGCCAGACCGTTGGCAAAACCGATGATGCCCTGTTCCACCAGCGGTGTGTTGAAACAGCGGGACTTGCCGTATTTCTGTTGAAGATTACTGGTAGCGCGGAACACGCCGCCAAAAACGCCCACGTCTTCACCGAAACACAACACTTTGTCATCGGCCGCCATGGCTGTATCCAGGGCATTGTTGATGGCCTGGAGCATATTCATCTTGGTCATCTCACGCTCCTCCCTTAACGTGTTCGGCGCTCTTTGGGTACTCATCCGGATATCGACGTATGTGAGCCTTCAGTTTCTCAAACTGCTCGGCCAGCATGGGAGGTACTTCGTCGTAGACATCGGTAACCAGAGTTTCGAGGGCTGGTGGCGGACGCTTCTGCGCCCGCTTCATGGTTTCCAGCACTTCCCGGCGCATGTTTTCCTGGAACTGTTTTTCGTCGTCCTCACTCCACCATTTCTTGCTTTCCAGCCACAGGCGCATGCGCAGGATCGGGTCTTTCTCGCGCCATACCGCTTCCTCGTCTTTGCTGCGATAACCGGACGGGTCGTCGGAGGAGGAGTGGGCCGCAAGGCGGTAGCTCATGGCCTCGATCAATACCGGTCGATTGTGTTTGACGGCCAGCTCCCGGGCGGCTCTGGTGGCTTCATACATGGCCAGTACGTCGTTACCGTCTACCCGGATAACGTCCATCTTGTAGCCATAGGCTCTGGGTGCTACGCCGTCGGCTGCGAACTGTTCGGCTGCGGGGGTGGAAATGGCATAACCGTTGTTCCGGCACAGGAAGATGACGGGTACGCGATGGACTGCAGCCATGTTCAGGGCCGCGTGAAAGTCACCCTCGGACGCGGCGCCTTCGCCAAAATAGGTGATGGTGCAGTGGCCGTCTCCCGCCAGCTTCTGGCCATAGGCATAGCCGGTGGCCTGGGGAATCTGGGTGGCCAGGGGCGAAGAGATGGTCATGTAATTCAGCTTTTTCGAGCCGTAGTGCACGGGCATTTGCCGGCCCTTACCGTAATCAAGCTCATTGCCGAAAAGCTGGTTCATGAATTCGTCGATGGAAAAACCGCGGTAGGCGAGGGCGCCTTGCTCCCGGTACTGCGCCATGATCATGTCGTTATCATCCAGCGCGGCGGCGCTGCCGATCACGGCGGCTTCTTCACCGGTACACTGCATGTAGAAGCTCAGACGCCCCTGGCGCTGGGCAGCAAGCATACGCTCATCGAGAATCCGGGTGGTGACCATGGCCCGGTAGATGCGAAGGGCTTTCTCTTTTTCAAGATCCGGCGCTTTGGCGCTCTTATAGAGCTTGCCATCCTGCTTCAGGAGCTTGAACGTGGGAATACGGAATTCCGCACCATCGGTGAACGAGGGGGAATACACAACTTTCGATTTTGTTGTTGTCATAGTCCTCTTCCTGGGGTATTGGCCTGAGGAAACAAAACACGCCTTGTGGGCGTGTCGTTAATGTCATTGTAGACAACCTGGGGAAATCTGATGTGGATCATTCCAGGCTTACCTTTACCTTAACGTAAACTGCATCCATCGGGTAGACCCAGAATGCGGATTTTTATTTAACTGAGCCAAACCGATGAATTTTCCGTGTTGGCCGCAAGCATGCTAACGTCAATACAGGTACTCTATTGAATAGCTTCATTAAACGGACTCTGGTGGGCAGGCATATGAATGTGATCGTGATCGGCGCAGGGATAATGGGAACCACTTTTGCCACCCTGGCGAAGGAACTGGCGCCCGAACTGGATATCACCATTCTGGAGCGACTGGACAGCCCGGGCGCAGGCAACTCCTGGTCTTTCAACAATGCCGGCACGGGCCACGAGGCCAACTGCGAGCTTAACTATACGCCGGTGGATGGCGAGGTAATCTCGGTGGAGAAAGCCTTGAAAATCCATGCCCAGTTCAACGTTGCCAAGCAGTTCTGGGCCTACCTTGTTCGAAAAGGTGCGATAAAAGAGCCCACTAGCTTCATCAACCAGACCCGCCATTGCACCCTGGTCTCCGAGCCGTCCATCGAGGAACTCAAGCTACGCTTCAAGGAAATGTCCGCCCACCACTTTTTTGAGCACATGCGCTTTTCCGAGGAATTTGACGAGATCAAGAGCTGGATTCCCTACACCATGGACGGCCGTCCCCATCACGAGAAAATGGCAGCGACCGTTGTGGAAACGGGAACCGATGTGAATTTTGGTTCCCTGACTGAACAGATGGCGGAATATGCGACGAAGCAGTTGGGCGTAAAAGTCGAGTATGGCGTCCATGTAAAGCGGGTGCACCGAAACCCAGCGGGGAGCTGGTTGGTAGAAACGCAAACCCGGGGCGCTGCCGTTCAGCATCGGGCCGACATACTGTTTGTTGGCGCGGGCGGGGGTGCCTTCCCCATTCTCAAGAAAAGTCATTTACCGTTTGCCCGGAGGTTCACCGGTTTTCCGGTGGGCGGGCGTTTTCTGCAGGCGGAAATTACCGAAGAGCAGGCCCGTCAATACCGCGCAAAAACCTACGGCAAGGCGGAAGTTGGTGCACCTCCAATGTCTGTACCGCATCTGGACCTGCGGGTGGCTGATGGCAGGCATTATTTGCTGTTCGGCCCATTTGCCTCATTCAAGCCCGTTCTGGAAAAAGGGCGCGGATTCATTGATTATCTGAAGGCCATGCGCCTGCACGATATCCCCGGGTTGCTGAGCGTCGCGATAGAGCATTTCGCTCTCGTGAAATACCTGGTTTCTGAGACCTTCAAAGGCGAGAAAAGCATGCTGGAGTCGCTGGAGAAATTCGCTCCGGGCCTGAGCTCCAGGTTTGACTGGAAGCCTATTGAGGCTGGCCAGCGGGTACAGATCATCAAGGATGGGGATCTGCAGATGGGTACAGAGATTATCGTGTCGAAGGATAAAACCTACGGCACAATACTTGGGGCGTCGCCTGGCGCCTCGGTGTCACCTGAGGTGATGCTGCGTGCCCTGGAGCAATTGTTCCCGGCGGTATTTGCTGGAGAGTCCGCCAGATCCAAGCTGAAAGAGATGTTCCCTGAGGACAATCTGGATACACTGATCAGCAATCCGGAGCGGTATCGCGAGATTCGGGACGCCGTAAACTCAGCCTTGGGCATCCAGTCAGAGATACCAGCTTAGCCAAACGTTCTCAGGGACGAACACAAATAGTGAAAGCACTTGAACTCAAGGTTCCACCCGTTGTTCTAGTTATCCTTTTCGGGGCGGCCATGTGGGCTATTTCGAGGCTGTTGCCGTCTGGCTATTTTACCGTTCCGGGCAGGCTGATTCTGTGCACCCTCATGGTCCTGGCTGGCGCAGGTATTGCCCTGGCCGGCGTTCTGGCATTTCGTGCAGCAGGCACCACCGTGGATCCTCGTACGCCCCATCAGTCTGCCAGCCTGGTGGTTGACGGGATTTACCGTTACACCCGCAATCCCATGTACCTCGGATTTCTGCTGATGCTTATTGCGTGGAGCCTGTACTTGGGCAGTGTATTTGCCGCTCTGTTACTGCCTCTGTTCATGCTGTACATGAATCGCTTCCAGATCAAACCCGAGGAACGACACATGCGGGCGTTATTCGGTGACGACTACACCCAGTACGCCTCACGGGTTGGGCGCTGGTTCTAGCCGGATAAGGGAATAAAGTCTTCTTCATCACCGGGTACGGTGGGAAAACGTCGGTTCTGCCAGTCATCCTTGGCCTGTTCGATACACTCCTTACGGCTGGACACAAAATTCCATTCAATAAACCGTCGACCCAGTGGTTCGCCGCCAACAAGGGCGATCCGGGTATCTTCAATCGCCTCAACCGTAACGCCCTCGTGAGCCGCCAAAACGGCCATGGAATATTCAGGCACCTCCGTTCCGCCTGCCCGCAGCTTTCCTTTGGCAACGTACAACCCTCGTTCCTCGGCATCAGGCAGAGTAAGCTTTTGCCCCGGTTTCAGCCATGCCTCAATGTATAGGGTATCGGCAAAGGTCTTGACCGGCGACGCGGCAGCGAAAGCGGTTCCCACGGTGCAGGATTTCACCTTCAAACAGGTAGGTAACGGTCGCAATGCCAATATGGGGGTGAGGGCGCACGTTAATGCCATCCCCGGCCGCAAAATGGGCCGGCCCCATATGATCAAAAAAGATCCATGGCCCGATCATTCTCCGGCCAATTACCGGCAGAACCCGCCTTACCGAAAAGCCCCCGAGGTCACGGTTTCTGGGCTGAAGGAGCTGAACTATGGCGCCACATTCTTCGGTGATGGGGAAATCCATTTCAGTGTCGGGCGCGAGATTGCTCATGGTCAGCTCCGGACTTGAGTTCAATTAAGTGGTGCTCTTGGAGCTTGGTGCCAGCATGGGAAAGTGTCAAATGGGAACGATGGCTATGCCAGAGTTTGGCTTGGCTCAATACTTGTGCCAACAGCTGGCATCGCTATAATTGGCGCCCGCTTTGGTGTGCCCAGGCTGCGAATTTACCGCTCGCCGGCGGCTACGCCAGAAACTGGCACCGGCAGAAGCTCGTGCCACTTGTTGGCATGACGCCTCCAGAGAGTCTATGTACCGCGATTTCAAGACCACCCTTGAGCTCATTACCACTGTGCTGGATAACGCTGATCTGACTTCAGATGAGATCCGAAGACGTTATGCCAACATGCCTGACCGGACATTTAAGCGACACATGGCGATTGCCCGCAAACACGGCGCACAGATGGAATGTGTCTCTGATCCTGCCGGCCGCTATACCTGGATTTGTCGCAACAGAAATCAGATAGAGAGCCGAGTCCGAACCTGGCTGATCTTTGAGCGCGAACGAACACTGGTGGGCGATTCCCAGCTCGACCTTTTGCACCAGTCGCTGTAGTGGCTTTCATTCGCCCGAATGTGGCGCGTGTCGAAATCGCCACCATTGCCTCGATTTTGCTAAGCTTTCAGAGAGCAGGGAGAAGATGCAATGGCCTTCCATAACCCGGATCCAAAAATCCGTGAAATCGAACGTGACAATGCCCGACTACGTGCCGAATTTTTCGCCGAACTGTTTGGCGGTGCGTGGCGTGTGTTTCGCCGGGTTTTGTTGCGCTGTCGGGTCCGCCAGCCGCGCGTTTGTTGCCTGAAAACTGAGTGCGCACCCCACGAAAATTCTGATCAGCGAAGTGCAAGCTGCTCACAGGTACCGCGCTGAGGTTTGCCCGTATACCTGACGAACAACGACGAGATGAGCATTTCATGGCTGCGGCAACTGAAAGTGAGCTTTGGAGTAACCGATATAAGGAGATCGCTCGGGAGGCTTATGTGTTGCTTCGAAACCAAAAACGCACCGTCTCTGGTTCCAAGACGCAAATGAAGCAGCTATAGCTCAGCCGTGGCTTTCGGGCTGAACCTGGCCGCGGATAACAATCTGACCGCTGTATGGGGCCGGTTTTGCTGCATGGTACTCAGCGTCGCGATCCTGAATTTCACCGCGAATCACGATCTGTCCGCTATAGGGGGCGGGCTGAGCCTGCTCCGAGCGGGCCTCATCGGATTTGCGGTCTGCCAGGGTTGCGTTGGCGAGGCTGCCGGGAGAAGCTCGCCGCGCTCCCCGAAGGTGAAGGTGACCTCCAGTGGTTTGGCCGGGCAGCAGAGTGGGTCTTCAGCCGCATAGCTAAACCCGGACAGGACGAGGCCTTTTCCGGTTTCGCGAACGCCAGTGAACAGGCGGTCACCCTTGCCCCCAACGTGACGAACAGAGAGTAAGCGATAGGTCTTGACCGGCGACACGCCAGCAATGCTGTCGTTGATGGCGTACAAGGCAAGGTACTGATTGTTGGTTGCTCCGCCTCCCCAGCCCCCCAGAGTCATGAGCACGGCAACACCGTTGCTGTACCCGGGGCCATTCAGCGATGAGAGGGAGAGGTAAGAGGCACTTTCGGGATAGAAAACCGCCCGCCCATCACTGAGTATGCTTCCCAGCATGCCGGCCTCCTCGGCAAGCTCGTCTGGCAGGGAGGCAGGGTCTGCCAGAGCAAAGCCGCTCCAGAGCAGAAATAGCAGCATTA
Source organism: Marinobacter sp. LM1 (assembly GCF_042763285.1). Lineage (NCBI taxonomy): Bacteria > Pseudomonadati > Pseudomonadota > Gammaproteobacteria > Pseudomonadales > Marinobacteraceae > Marinobacter > Marinobacter sp. LM1. Next base: position 2,326,408 of record NZ_CP114373.1, on the reverse strand, counting down.
GAAGGGGATTCATGAACGGACGGACTCCTGCCAATAGTGATACAGATCGCGGATGTTACCAGAGCAGAGTAGTGGCATCGCAGCCTGAATGTCGTCCAGCGGCCAGTCCCACCAGGCCATCTCCAGAAGCCGCGCAATGTCTTCGTCGCAGAAGCGCTGTTTAATAGTTTTCGCTGGGTTGCCGCCCACGATCGTGTAGGGTTCGACATCCCGGGTGATCAGCGCACGGCTTCCAATAACGGCGCCATGACCGATGGTGATGCCGGGCATAATCATTGCCTCTGAGCCGATCCATACATCACTGCCAATCACCGTGTCGCCAGCCCGCTGAAATCCATCCAAGGCACTGGTGAAGGCGGCTTCATCTATCATATAAAAGAACGGAAACGCGGAAACCCAGTCGTGCCGGTGGCCCTGATTGCCTGCCATGATGAATGATGCACCGGAGCCGATGGAACAGAAACTGCCGATAACGAGCCGATCAACGTCATCACGATCAGGCATGAGATACCGGGCGCAATCGTCGAATGAATGGCCATGGTAATAACCGGAATAGTAACTGTATCGCCCGACCCTGATGTTTGGGTTAGTCACCTGGTTTGCGAGAAACTCGCCTTTGAAGGGGCCCTCAAAATGGTTGGTCATGGGGTCTGGAAAGCTCCTGATTCCTTGTGGGTTTCCTGGCTGTGAGGGCTAGCCCATTCTGGTAAGTTTAGCGGGCCCGGGGCAAACAAAGTAGGGGCTGCACTACTCACAGGTTCTATTTCGGAGCCGGAACCCCAGGGTATGCTGGACGATCACACAAGGTGCTAAATTCGTGGTCCGACTTGGCGTTCGGATGAATATCGCTGGAACCGCATGATTGGGAACGCGTAACAGGCATGAGTAGCAGGGGGCGCTATAAACAAAAGCGAACGTTCTAGATCCTCCACTGCGAACCGGTTTTTAATTCAGTCCTGAAGAACAATGAGCCGCTTCAATGGTTCGGCAATGCAAAGCCATTAGTTAACGAAATAGCGGCCCCATTTGTTCATGAAACCTGTTTATACGCAGTATTTGAGCATGAAGCCATGGACCGTTCCCTGTAGTTTGGCTGTAGGAAGCTCAACCAAGCCTTCCGAGAACCGGAAACGTCGACAACATCCACGACGCAAAGAGTGTCATCCGACCGGTGAGCACCATTACTCCCATTACAACGAGCACCAAGCCAGCAAGCGCTCTCAGCAGTCTACTCCAGCGACTGAGCCAGCGTACTCGTTGCCGAAAGTGTTCAATAAACAGGGCGGTTCCGAGAAAAGGAAGAGCCAACCCCAACGAATACGCCGCCAGATACAGCATGCCCGCCTCAGCATTGGCATGCGTGGAGCTGAGCGCCAATATGGCCCCGAGTATGGGGCCTATACAGGGTGTCCAGCCGATGGCAAACGCGGCGCCAATTCCCCAGGTTGCAAGATCAGGAATTTAGTCCCCTAAGTTTTGTAAGTCCGTTAAACTGCCCAGAAATCAAATTTGATACCTTCACTGGAAGGGTCGTTGTCGATGATAACCCTCGACCGCCATAGCATCTTGCCGGTACCGCACTCCGGCAGGGTAATGGTTCCCTGGTAAACACCCTGGGCATTCGGTAGCAGCTGGGTGCGGACCACGCCCATGTACATTTCAAGCCCTTCGAAATCCACGATCAGGGAGTCTGCTGTCATGTTATCGAGACGCACACGAATGGGAATCTCTGTCATCGATTCGATGGCTTCATTACCTAAGCCGACTGTGATGGTTTGATCGCCCTTTCGCCCGATACACTGACCTTCAAAAGGTGCGCATCCCTCGGTGGCGTAAAAAGTGACACCGGCATCCAGATCAGGCTTCAGGTACTGCGGCAACACGAAAATTGCAGCGACCACCAGACTGAAACCGGCTATACCGAATAACCATGACCATTTATTGAAGTGCTGCTTCAACGACATTTTCGAGTTACCGAGATTTAAAGGAGTGTTGTCTGGTATCCGTGAGAAGTCAGGAGGGGCTCTCGGCCTGGTTAATGTCCTGACTTTCGTTCTGTTGATAGCGGCGCTGGTCGTCTGTCCATAGTGTTCTCAGGTACTCGATCACCCACTGAATTTCCTCGTCGGTGAGGGTGTCCTCAAATGCTGGCATAGCCAGCCGATCTGTTTTGTTGAAGGGATGCCGCCATCCCTCGGCAATCATCCTGAACAGCATGGCATCACTGTGGCGCCAGGTGTGGCCGGTCTCATCGTGTGGTGGCGGGGGCATTTCGCCTTTCTCATCCGGTTTGTTCCAGTTGGCCGCACCTTCACCCTGCCATCCGTGGCAGGCGGCGCAGTATTGCTCGTAGATCTGGCGACCCTTGGCCACTTCGGTCGGCAAGCTGTCGCTGTTTGGTGGCGCGCCACCGGCCATCAGAAGGGCCGGGGCAACGAGCAAGACCAGCGGGACAAACCACTTATTCATGAACAGGCACCCATTCGCCAGAGGCGTTCCGCGAAAGCAGGTCTCCGTTTTCCGTGCCCACCACGAGTCCTTCCTTGGGTGAGAATGTCAGAGCGGTGATTGCCTGGGGTATTTCAAGGCCAACCCAGGTTTCGCCGCCGTCAGAACTGTGGTGAAGTTGCCCCTCGATTACGGCGTAGACGTTCTCCGGGGCCGAAGGATCGTAATCAATGGCCGTCACCGCCCCTCGCAATTCGCCGGCATCGCCCCAGAAGCAAAAACAGTCCATGGAACGGGCCACACCACGGGTGGTGCCCGCGAACAGCCAGCCACTTTCCATGCTGCCGGGCATATCCGAGTGCAGGAACGCCTGCACCGGCTCCCGGGGTCCACCGTCAACCTTCACCCATTCGCCACCGCCGTCCCTGGATCGGAACATGCCACCTTCACCAAGATAGGCGTAGAGCGTTTCCGGTTGGGTGGCGTGGGCGGCAATGGCGGTGATTCCGAGATCCGGCAGGGTGTCATTGAGGGAATGCCAGCGCTCGCTAGCATACTCATAGCGCCAGATGCCAAGGCCTGGCCCTGCCAGGTACAGGCGTTCGTCCGCGCCCTTTGCCATGGAACGGGGTTGAGCGCCGGAATCGGACGGTGGCAGCGGGATGTCGGCGGCAGTCTTATCATCAAGAACAAGCAGGCCGCTATCCCGAAGCACCAGCAGGGCGCCGGAGGAGTCAGTCGCCAGCGCTTTCACTGCTTGGGCATCATTCGCAGACTCGGCTTGAACCAGCCCCGGTATCGACGGCTCTGCGGGACGGGCGCCAGTGCCAATAAAGGCGCGATCGAAATGGACGTTCTGCTCGCCGCCCTCGTTCAACTGGACCACCAGGTTATTGGCATCGACAAACCGGGCTTCACCGTTCAGGACCGTGATTGCCGTCTGGTCGCGCAGAATCCCTTCGTACTTGGCGTCGCGCAGTTCCTCGACACGCGTCTGCTGTTGCTGAAGCAGGTTCGCCCGGTCCACCTTCGGTATCTGGGCGCTGACGCCCCCGTCAAATGGGCTCTCCGTGCGCAGATGCGCGATATGCGCGGCACGACTCATGATTTTCGACGGCACGCAGCCGGTATTCACGCAGGTACCACCAATAATGCCGCGCTCGATCAGGGTGATGCGGGCGCCACGCTCCGCGGCCTTCAGGGCAGCCGCCATGGCTGCGCCGCCGCTACCAATCACAGCGATATGCAGGTTTTTGTCACTATTCATTCCGAGTTCCTTGAATTACTGGGGCATTGTCACGGCAGGCGCCGAGTCGCGTGTAACAGAGGGCGCTTGGAGTCCTTTATCACAACTCACTTACTGTCCGTTTCCAGGGATTTCAGGGTGGAGGGATAGCCGACATCGCCCGTTGCCTGGGTTAAGGCTTCCACCGATGTTCGTGTGTCGTCAAAGGTAATCACGGCTTCTCGATCCGGATAGCTCACGTCGACTTGTGAAACACCGTCCACCTTGTTCAAGGCCAGCTTGATGGTAATGGGGCATGCGGAACAGGTCATCCCCGGAACTGAAAGCGTCACTGTCTGCATGGCGGCCCACGAGGGCATGCTGAGCAGGGCGAAAAGCAACGTCATGGCAAAGCGCATTTTCATGGGACAATCTCCTTTCAATAAAACAGAGGAAGGGCATAGGGAAACAACAGGGCGACCAGTATCAGTGCCGTTACTGCCCAAAAGATCACCTTATAAGTCGTTCGCACCCGTGGTACGGCACACACTTCACCGGGTTGACACTGTTCCACTGGCCGGAAGATTCGACGCCAGGCGAAGAACATGGCCACCAATGCAACGCCGATGAAAATCGGGCGGTAAGGTTCAAGAGCCGTGAGGTTGCCCATCCAGGCACCGGAGACACCCAGCGCGACAAGTACCAGCGGTCCGAGACAGCAGGCCGAAGCCAAAAGGCCCGCAATACCTCCCGCAGCCAAGGGGACACGCCCCGATTTGGAATTCGGCATAACGCTGACACCTTTCATGGTTTCATTCGATGAGATAAGATTACTTCCGTAGTCAGCTACGGAGTCAAGGGGTATGCCGGATAAAGCGAATTCATTGACCATCGGTGGCCTGGCTAAGGCTGCCAACGTCCATGTCGAGACAATCCGCTATTACCAGCGGCGACGTCTAGTACCGGAGCCGGAACGTCCTCCAGGTGGTATTAGGCGCTATGGTCCAGCTGATATCGAGCGGTTAATGTTCGTGAAAACGGCTCAGCAGCTGGGCTTCAGTCTTGTCGAAATCAGTGACCTGCTACAACTTGAAGATGGCGCTCACTGCCAGGAGGCCAGCGCTCTGGCCGAGCACAAGTTGCGGGACGTGCGTGAGAAAATCGACCAACTGGGGAGAATCGAGAAGGTACTGGGCGAGATGGTTGAGCAGTGCCATGCCCATCCGTACAATATTACCTGCCCATTGATTGCATCATTGCATGAGGGGGCAGTGGGGGGGAACGATCAACGTGAAAGAACATGATTTTCACTCGACTGAGGGCTCGAGGGAGAGCGGATGTTTTATCCCCGGATAGTCCCCACACCCAAGCTTCTGAGGAACTTATGTGCGCCGCCAACATCTTACTCTGGTAGCCGAATTGGCGGATACGGTGATGGAGCGTGTCTGTTTGCACTTCCGCCAATGTAGGTTAAAGTGGGCGACTATCTTCCCACGCGGAAGATGTTTTAGCTGTTCTGTAATCAGGATATCAGTGCGATGACCACACGGCTTATGGGACTGGCAGTACTACTGCTCGTGGCTCTTCTCCCCGTTGCACAGGGAGTTGCCGCGACCTCTTTTGAAGCGGAACCCATGGCCGAGGCTTGTGTCATGTTGCCAGACACCCAGGTGATGCATGACTGCGCCGGGCTCAATGCCGAGGGCAGCTGCAGTAGCCCGTGTTCAACGTCCCATGTCGGGAAATCTGCAATTAGAGACTCGGTAGTGCTGTTATCTTCCCCCTGCCCGAAAGGCTATTCTTCTCATTCCGGCCGTGTACTTTCTGGCCCAGACCCCTTTCCTCCCAAGTAATCAACAGTCTCCTGAACCTTTGATTACCAGAGGCTTTCGCTTCGAGTGCCTGTCGTTTGGCCTTGCGCGGTAGACCATCACGTAGGCAGCTTTGCTGGTGATTTTATCGACTGATGAATACATGAAAACGGGAACGTATCTGTGATGTCATTCTATCTGGAATACCCGGTGCGCGGCATGACCGTGCTCTGCCATAAGCTTTCGATGGCACTTTTTTTGAGTTTATTCGCTGCCTTGGCCTCGGCGTCACCACCAATGGACCCGGGAATCAAGGCACTGCAGGAGAGAATCGGTTTTACGGTGACTGAACGCTTCTCCACGCCAGCCGAGGGCGTGACCGGCTATGTTGTAAAGACCGGCGACGGGAAAACCGGAATCCTCTATGGTCTCGGTGACCTCACTTTTTCCGGCGCACTTCTGGAGAGTGATGGCAACGATCTGACCAGCGAATATTCCGCTCGTTATATACCGAAGCCGACGTATGCGTCGGTTGCCGAGCAGCTCTCCCGGGACCCCCATCTGGTGAGCGAGGGCGGTAAAGATGCCCCTGAGGTCTATATCTTCGCGGATCCCAACTGCATTTTTTGCCACAAATTCTGGCAGCAAACCAGGGATTGGGTTGCGGAGGGGAAAGTCAGGTTGCACTGGGTCATGGTCGGGTTTCTCAAACCGTCCAGCCTGGGGCTTTCTGCAGCAATCATGAACGCAGAGGATCGAGCCGCGGCGCTCCAGGTGTTTGAGGAAAACTTCGGAAAAAGCGGTGACGGCCGCGGCATTTCTGAACTCACTCCGATCCCGGCCGACCTTCAACAGGCCCTCGAACAACACGGTCAGTGGATGGCCGAGGCGGGTTTCAGCGGGACGCCAGGGCTGCTGTTCAAGGACACGAGCGGACAATGGCGGGGCCAGACTGGTGTGCCCAGCCAGGAAGCGCTCGGCAGGATGCTGGGAGTCACTGAGTAATGGATCAGCTGCCCTCATTACTCATTGCCGGCCAGATCATGATGGCGGTTATGGCAGGTCTACTGCTCAACCTGACGCCCTGTGTTCTGCCCGCGATTCCCATCAAGGTCCGGACCATCCTGCGGGAGGCGGGCGGCCAGAGGTCCCATCGGGTGCTGGCCGCGTTGGCATTCACGGCCGGAACACTCACCTTTTTCCTGACGCTGGGCGGCCTGACCGCACTGCTGCAGTGGAACTGGGGCACGTTGTTCCAGTCAACGCTATTCGTGGCCGTCCTGGTTGCGTTAATGGTCGGGTTTGCGGTGATTACCTGGCTCGATCTGCCCATCCCCGTCCCGACATTCGCCGCCTCGGCGCATGGCCGGCGTTACTTTGAAGCCTATGTATCCGGGCTGTTGAGTGCGATTCTGGCCGCGCCCTGCGCAGGACCATTCCTCGGTGGCGTTCTGGCCTTTGCCGTTACCCAGCCGACACCGGTCATCATGGGGATATTCGGCAGTATCGGGCTGGGGCTGTCGTTGCCCTACGCGGTACTGATGCTCAGGCCCGAGTGGCTGAGCCGGTTGCCCAAGGCGGGCCCCTGGACCCTGGCCATTCGTGAAGTGCTCGCGCTGATATTGCTGGCCGCCGCCGTCTTTTTCAGCGCGAGCCTGGTGCCCAAAGCGGTATACCCCTGGCTGTGGTGGGCCTGGCTGGCGCTGGTGCTGGTCTGGGGTCTCCGTCGTTTCGTTCAGGGGAGCGGTGCCGTTCGCGTGATCACTGCAACGGCGACAGGCCTTGCCCTTGCGGTGACAGTGGTATTCGCATCTCCGTTGGGCAGCGGCGAAGACGAACTTGTCTGGCAGCCCTACTCCGCAGAACTCCTGGCGGACACAAAAGCCCGTGGCACGCCGTATTTGCTGGAGTTCACTGCCGATTGGTGCATCAACTGCAAGGTCCTGGAGCGCACCGTGTATAAAGAGCCCGCTGTGGCTGAAGCCGTAGCGCGGGCCGGCATGGTGCCGATTCAGGTGGATGTGACAGCAAGCGATCCCGAAAAAGACGCATTGTTAACCGCGACGGGTGGGCAAGCTTTGCCTTTTGCGGCGATTTTTGACGCTGACGGCACCGTTGTCGCCCGTTTCACTGGGCTCTTTGATACCGACAGCCTGGTCGAGGCGATCAACCGCACCGAGAATTCACAACCCTAGATACTGGAGATGAACCATGACAACCCAAGCCAAAGTATTGCTGACCGGCATAGCGGTTTTTCTGATCGCGATCGCGGCGTTCATGTTGATCGGTACCAATTCCGGAAAGGCCCCTGGCTCAGCCCAGCCTGAACAAGCCAGTTCCGACCCCCAGGCGCCAGTTGCCCGCACGGGGTTGGCAGATTCTTCCGATAAGGTCCGCCTCAATCTTGCGGAAGGCGGCAAAGCCCTGATAGGGGAGACCGGTGAAATCGTTCTGACACTGGACATTGAACCGGGCTGGCACGTGAATGCGAATCCAGCCTCCATGGAGTTTCTGATCCCCACCGTCGCCAAGTCTTCGGCTGGCGGCCAGTCGCTCGATATTCCGACGGAGTACCCGCGCGGCCGGGTCAGTGACATTGTGCTGGGTGACACCGCCCTGGAGGTGTACGACGACGGTGCGAGCATCCGGCTGCTGCCAGATGAAAAACAGACCGCCGCGCTGAAAGAGGCAGGCAAGCTAGACATGACGGTACGGGTACAGGCCTGCAGTGACGAGGGCGTTTGCCTGGCACCAGCTGACCTGCCCGTTGCGCTGAATCTGGACGATATCAAGCCACAATAAACCGGGACTCCCTTCGGAAAACAACTCAAATGGAGAATGACTGTGAACAGTGTATTCAGAATTGCTGATTGCCATGGTTGCCCAGGTCAGCACCAATGCCATGGCCCATTCCATGGAAGATGTGGAGGCCTCGTTGAACGAGAAAGAGCGGTATGCCCAGTTTGTGGATCAGCCGGCCCCTGAATTTGATCTTACAGGCGTTGATGGCAATACCCTTGCCCTTGCCGACTTAAACGGCAAAACCGTTGTGCTTAACTTTCTCTACACGCGCTGTACCGAGGCCTGCCCTTTGCATATGAACCTGATCCGGCAGTTGCAAACCGGGGTTGAAGAAGAAGGGCTGAGTGAAGAGGTGGTGTTCATCACCATTGCCACGGACCGGGAAGATGTTGCAGGCACCCGGAGAAACATGCGTGCCTACGGCGAGAATTTCGATCTGAATCCCCGCAACTGGCAATTCCTCTACCGAGCCAGGATGGAACCACCTGAACTGACACCAGAACTTGCTAAAGCCTACGGCGTTCAGTTCAGGGATACGGGTGAGGGTGTACAGGTCCATGGTGTGGTAACCCACGTGATTGACCCGGAAGGGCAGATGCGGGCCCGGTTCCATGGATTGAAATTCAAGCCTGAACACCTGGTGACCTACCTGACGGCCATTGCCAAAGGCCCCAACGCGGCAGCCGATGATGGGTTCTGGGGCCGACTGCACGGGCGAATTGAAGAGCTGTTACAGAGTGAGTAACGCGTGGGGCACCATGCCGGCAACAAACCGACCACTGTAATCAGGAGTAATGTCCAATGAGTCACCAGCGCATATCTGCCGCCCGGGGAATCGCCGTAGTCCTTTTCGCGCTTGCTATTTCCATAGCCGCTCAAGTTATGGCTGCAGGGAAGGTTCCGAAGTCGGTGGGGCCCCAGGGGTTCCTGATCTGGGAGTCCCCTCGCACTCTGCCCGAGCTGGCTTTTGAAGACGAAAACGGCAGACCGCTGACACTGGCTGACTTTCAGGGCAAGGTGATTTTGCTCAATATCTGGGCGACCTGGTGCGCACCCTGCCGTGAGGAAATGCCGACGCTGGACTCACTTCAGGCTCAACTGGGCGGCGAGCATTTTGAAGTGGTTGCGCTGTCCGTTGACCACTCAGGCATCAGCGTTGTTGAAAAATTCTACCGGAAAACCGGCATCCAACATCTTCGCCAGTATATTGATCCGTCGACAATGGCGACCTCAACACTGGGCATAGAAGGTGTTCCTACAACGCTGCTGATTGATCACAACGGTCGCGAAATTGGCCGCCTGGTCGGTGCCGCGGAATGGGACAGCCCGGCCATAGCGGATTTGATAACCCGTACCATTGACGGGGTTCCAGACTGACCGATGGTCAGTCCGACTGGACGTCTGCAACAAACGCCTTGACCTTAAAGTTGGCTCGGGCGATTCAGCTTTGGCCAGGCGATTAATTCAAGGTCAAGTCATATATATTGAAAGTCTGTCTTTGCAGAGGCAATGACCATGATAAAGAATTTATTGAATTGATTCCGCTGGATTGGAATAACCGCTCGTTCAGCCGCTTCCTTTTACCTCTTTATGAGAAATCCGGGGTAGAAGATTGAAACTGGAGACTAATCTGTTGCCTGGCATTGGGAGAATGGGTATTATCCGATCCTATGCATCGATCGCAATTAACCACGCTCAAGAAAATTTTCTGGGTAACGTATTTGGCTGTCGCCCTGGTCTTCATCCAAGGCGCGCGATTGCATATGCATACCTACGATCATGAGCCGACCACGTCGGAACATGTGCATCAGGATCAAAGCCACGTCGACTACGGTGCTTCGGGCAAGAAACATCCTGACGAAGTGGGTCACATCGACCTGTCTCAACAAGGAGCCCTGAAAAAACTGCCGCTTGGGTCGATGGTCCTCGCCCTGTTTGCGGCAGTGATTCTACTTCTGCCGAGACGATTTTGCTCTCAGGTATTGTGGCGCCTCTATCGCCATACAAGGTTTCTTTCTTCCCCTTTCAGTCTAAGGCCGCCTCTGCGCGCGCCCCCTCTCTGAGAATCTGAGACTTCCCTTTAGATGGTTTTGCCTGCAGAGACTTAGTATTGGTCTGTGCATTAGCAATGCCGCATGGCTTTTTATCTTGGATGCTTTTGCGCGCGTGTCGTATCACCGACGCAGCGCTTAGGAGTGGATAATGTTCAATGTTTTTTTCTTGGCGCGCCGAAAAAATCGGCGAGCGGTGGTGCTGTGGTTCCTGCTGTCTTGTACTGCGTCGGTATCGGTCATGGGTCAATCGCAGGGTATATGGACACTGGAAGACAGTATCCGGCGTGCGGTTGAGATTGCGCCGGAAATTCGTGGTGCGCAGGCGACTGTCAATGCCCGCCGGGGTGCTCTGCAACAGGCCGGTGTGTGGCCGAACCCGCAGATCGAATTGCGTGCCGACGACAGTATTGGCAAGGACGCGGGCACCGGAGGTACTGATTTCACCCAGTTTGCGATCAGCCAGCCGCTGCCACTGAGTGGTCGTATCGGGTACCAGAAGGCGGTTGCCGGGGCGGGACTGGACGCTGCCCGGGCCGAACAGAGCTATCAAAAGATTCGTCTGGAAACCCAGGTAGCGCAGCGCTATCACAGCTTGCAGTTGGCTTGGGAGCGCCTTCGCCTGGCGGAGGAACGCTTGCAACTTGCCGATGACCTGCAGAACACCGGGCGCCGACGCGCTCAGGCCGGTGAGCTTTCTGACCTGGAGCGCTTGCGCATGGATCTGATCCGGGAAGCCGCGCAACAGGAATTAAATAGTGCAGAAGGCGCATACAATGAAGCGCTCAGCAGATTTCGCGTCTACTTGGAGCTACCCGGAGAGACGACACCTCGATTGACTTCCCTTCAACCGTTTGGCCCCGTCCACGGGCTGGAGCAGTTGCAGGCTGGTCTGGCGAATCATCCGGCGCTGCTCGCCGCGAAACACCGAGTCGAGGCAGCGCGATCAGGTGTGGACTTGGCCCGTGCTGAGCGTTTGCCAGATATCAGCCTGCGGGTGTTTCGTGAGCAGGATTTACTAAACGGACGCCGTCAGGATGTCACTGGAATCGGCCTGGGTATCACCATACCTCTCTGGGACCGAAACAGCGGTCGCATTGGAGAAGTCCGGTCACAAGTAATTGAGGGCCAGTCGGAGCTACAGGCGCTGGAACGGGATTTGGATAGTCGCTTGCAGCGGAGTTTTTTGAATCTGAATCAGCTCATTAAGCAGGGTGAGCATTACCGCGCGCGAGTTTTCCAGCCTGCGCAAAAAGTATTCGAACTGACGCGCAAGGCATACGCCAACGGTGAGGTGGAAATTCTCTCGGTAATCGATGCCAACAACACCTATTTTGACGCCCATGAACGCTATTTGGAGCTGCTGCAAAAGGCCTGGCTGGAGGCTGCAGATTTGCGCCTGGCGGCTGGTCGTGCCCTTGTCCTCACTGAACAGGATACTGACAATGAATAAGCTACTAGCCACACTGTTTTTCCTGCTGATTCCGGCGCTGGCGCCGGCCGCTGAACTGGAGCTGACCCAGGAGCAGTTGACCAGCGCCGGGCTTACGACCACCACCGTAACTACCCGCGAGCTCAAGCCGCGTCTGAAACTGACCGGCACCCTCACTGCCGACCGGCGCAAGAGCAATCGTGTCACCCCTGTCGTGGACGGCATGGTGACCGAACTGCTGGCGGTGGAGAACGAGGCAGTGCGCAAGGGGCAGGTGCTGGCCCGCCTGCGCAGCAACAGCCTGGGCCAGGCGCAGGCCGACTATCTGGAAACGTTGGCCCGCTTCGAACTGGCGCGCGCCGAGCGCGCCCGTATCGAAGGCTTGTGGAAAGACGGCATCGTCGCCGAAAGCCGTTGGCTCAAAGTGGACAGTGAATACAAGAGCGCCCGCGCCACGCTGGATGCGCGGCGTCGCTTGTTGTCGCTTGCCGGCCTGTCTGATCGGCAGATACAGGCCCTGGCGCAGAAACCGGACCGCCTGGCGGAGTTCGAGTTGACCAGTCCTATCGATGGGATGGTCACCGGGGTCGAGATCGAGTCAGGTCAGTTGATAACCGCTGGGCAGACCGCCTTTCACGTGGACGACCTGTCCAGCCTGTGGGCCGAGGTACGCATCCCTGTCGCCAACTTATCTGAGATCAAACCGGGTGCGGAGGCCACGGTCCAGGTACAGGCCAGTCCCGGGCGTGAATACCGTGGCCGCCTGCAATCGCTTGCGGCTGAGGTGGACCGGCAAAGTCAAACCCTGGGCGGACGCATCGTGGTCGATAACCCGGACGGCCAGTTGCGACCCGGCATGTACGCCACCGTGACCCTGACCGGTGTGGCCTATCGAGGACTCATGGTGCCCGCCAGCGCCGTGTTCCGGGTGGGTGAGCAGGCCTACCTGTTCAAGGTGCTGGGCCCACGGCGCTATGCGCCAACGCCGATCGAGATCGGGCTGGAGTCGGAAGGCTGGATTGCGGTGCGCGGCGGCATTGAGGCGAATTCCGAGATCGTTAGCGGCGGCGTGGCCGAGCTCAAATCCCACTGGCAGTACCAGGGGGGTGAGTAAGCCATGATCGCTTCATTGATTCGTTTTTCCCTGATCCAGCGGCTAATGATACTGCTGTTGGCCGCTGCACTGATTGTCGGTGGGGTATGGGCGTTTCGCACGCTTCCCATCGATGCCTTCCCCGATATCGCCTCGCCCCAGGTATTGGTGATCGTCAAGGCACCGGGCCTGTCGCCCACCGAGGTGGAAAGCCGCATTACCTTTCCGATTGAAAGGGAGATGCAGGGCCTGCCGCGTCAGACCGTGCTGCGCTCCACCACCAAATACGCGTTGAGTTCCATCACTATCGACTTCGAGGACGGCACCGACATCTACTGGGCACGCCAGCAGGTGGCCGAACGCCTCAATCAGGTCTGGGGCGAACTGCCCGCCGGGGTGGAGGGCGGATTGGGGCCCATCACCACGCCGTTGAGCGAGGGATACATGTATCGGGTTGAGGGCGAGGGCTACAGCAACCGGGAACTGCGTAGTATCCAGGACTGGGTGATCCGTCCGCGCCTACGCACCGTGGAGGGCGTAGCCGACGTCAATTCCCTGGGCGGCGAAGTCAAGGTGTTCGAAGTCGTTGCCGATCCCGAGGCGCTGTTGGCCCACGGCCTGGCAATTGATGACTTGGAACGCGCACTGAAAGCCAATAACCGCAATGCCGGCGGGGACCGCATCAACCGTAACGACGAGGTGCTGTTGGTGCGTACCGTGGGGCAACTACTGGATATGGAGGATATCCGCAGCATCACCGTGGCCAGCCGTAATGGCGTCCCGGTGCACGTCACTGATGTGGCCACGGTCCGCATCAACTCCATGACCCGCTACGGCGCGGTCACCGCCGATGGCGAGGGCGAGGTGGTGACCGGCCTGGCGCTGCTGCGCCGGGGCGCCAACAGCCGGACCATGGTCGAAGGCGTCAAGCATGAGCTCGAGGCGCTCAAGGCGACGTTACCCGAAGGTGTACGTATTGTGCCGTTCTATGATCGCTCCGAGTTGGTCAGCCAGGCGGTGTGGACGGTGGAAAAAGCGCTTGGCGAGGCTGTGGTCCTGGTGCTGTTGGTGTTGATAGTCATGCTCGGCAATTTACGCGCCGCCCTGACCGTGGCGCTAATTTTGCCGTTGTCGGTGCTGTTCACTTTCGTGATGATGCGTCTGTTTGGTGTCAGCGCCAATCTCATGTCTCTCGGCGGGCTGGCGATTGCCATCGGTATCCTGGTGGATGCTGCGGTGGTGGTGGTCGAGAACACTCATGCGCGACTCAGCCAGGCGCCCAAGGGGGTTGATCGTCTGCATCTGATCTACCGCGCGACGCTAGAGGTGGCTACGCCAGTGATCTCTGCCGTGCTGATCATCATTGTGGTATTTCTGCCCTTGTTCAGCCTGTCCGGCCTAGAAGGCAAAATGTTTACGCCGCTGGCGGTGACTATCGCTTTCGCCCTTATCGGCTCGCTGCTCCTGTCGCTGACGGTCATTCCGGTGATGGCCAGCCTGTTGATGCGGGGTGGCGCTGAGGAAGACAGCCGGGTGTTGAAGTTGTTGAAGCACGGCTATGTGCCGGTCATGCGCTGGGCGCTGCGCCACCTCAAGACGGCCGTGGGCGGCGCATTGATGCTACTGCTCGGCGCCGCCCTGCTGTTTCCCCTGATTGGGAAGGAGTTCATGCCGGTCATGGACGAAGGTACCACGGTGGTCATCATCGAAAAGCTGCCCAGCATCTCGCTGGAGCGTTCCCTGGCGCTTGACGAGCCCTATCAAAAGGCCATGATGGAGCTGCCGGAGGTCACCGGCGTGGTGTCCCGCACCGGCGCCGACGAGCTGCGTATGGACCCCATGGGTTTGTATCAAACCGATAATTTTCTCATCACCAAACCAAGGGACCAGTGGACGGTGAGTCTGGAGGAGTTTCAGGAGCGGTTGCGCGAGAAACTCGATCGCTTCGTCGGCATCGACTACGCCTTCACTCAGCCCATCGACATGCGGGTCTCCGAGATGTTGACCGGCGTGCGGGCCGCGATGGCCATCAAGTTGTACGGCGATGATCTGAAGGTACTGAAGGAAAAGTCCAAACAGATCGAAATGCTCATCAATAACATTCCCGGGGCGGTCGATGTCTTTCGCGCTCCGTTGTCAGGCCAAACCTATCTGCAGGTTGAGATTGATCCCCAGGCCATTGCCCGATTCGGCATTAATATCGAGGATATCAACCAGCTTGTGGAAATTGCCGTCGGCGGCCGGGTTGTCACTGAGGTAATCGAAGACAACCGACGCGTTGGTGTGTTGTTGCGTTATCCGGAACAGGCGCGCACGTCGCCGAACGATATCGCGGCGCTAAGAGTGGAAACGCCCGCTGGGGAAAAGATTCGCCTCGACAGCGTGGCCGCAATCCGAGAAGTCGATGGGCCGGTTGGGATCACCCGGGAGTCGGCCAAGCGCCAGGTAGTGGTGCAGGCCAACGTCGAAGGTCGTGATATGGTGGGGTTCGTAGAAGAGGTTCGTGCCACCCTGGAACGTGAGGTGCAATTGCCGACAGGTTACTACGTCACCTATGGTGGGCAGTTCGAGAACCAGCAGCGCGCTGCGGCCCGTCTGGCGTTGGTGGTGCCGATTGCCATCGCGCTGATCTTCGTGATGCTGTTCATCACGTTCCGATCCCTGCGCCAGGCCGGTTTGATCATCCTCAACATTCCGTTCGCCATGATCGGCGGCGTCGTCAGCCTGTATCTGTCAGGGCTGTACCTGTCAGTGCCGGCCTCCGTGGGGTTCATCACCCTGTTCGGTGTGGCGGTGCTCAACGGAGTGGTGATGGTGACTTACTTCAACCAGTTGCGTGAAGCCGGGAGAACTCTGCTCCAGGCTGTGCAGGAAGGCGCCGAGCGCAGGTTGCGACCGGTGCTCATGACCGCATTAATCGCCAGCCTGGGTCTGGTGCCGCTATTGACGGCGACCGGGCCGGGCTCAGAGTTGCAGCGCCCGCTGGCGGTCGTGGTGATCGGCGGACTGTTCACGTCGACGCTGCTCACACTGGTGCTGCTTCCTACCTTATATGCCTGGATAGAAGGGCGGGCGCAGCGACGCCTCGCTCAGCCCACAACGGAGGACCACGCGTGAAGATTCTGACGCTTATTGTGCATGCCAATACCCAGCAGGAATTGGGCGATCAACTGCGAACCCTGAGCGAGGTATCCGGCTTTACGTTCAGCCATGTGGAAGGGCACGGGGCTCAGGTGGAACGCGACCCGTTTCTCTCGGCACGTGATAAAGTGGTTGGTTACACACCGCGGGTGCGGGTGGATATCCTGCTTGATGACGCGGATGTAAGTGTCGTACTGGAGGCGCTTCGACAGGCGGAAAACACTGTGACCGGCCAAGGCGTGTATTGGACAATACCTGTGGAAGATGGAGGACACCTGTGATTTAGATCGCTGAAACCTACCTGAGTAAGAAGAGGGATCTTAAGAAGAGGCTAAGATCCCTCTTAGACATGATGTTTTGACCTGCCCACCCTCAACGTTCGTGGGTTATCGTTGGGGAGTGGGTAAACAACCCTTAGACAGAGCCACATTGAGGAGGGCAAGTCATGACAGAGTTTAACGCTGAATCCGTTTCATTTCACACCGCCGCTTCTGCTGTCGATCCGGCGGCCTGTTGCAGTTTGTCTATGAGGCCGGTCCCTGTGGTTACGGCCTGTATCGTCAATTGCTCGCCAGCGGCCATGATGCTCAGGTGGTGGCGCCCTCGCGTATTCCGAAGGCGCCCGGGGAGCGAATCAAGACCGGTCGGCGCGATGCTCTGAAGCTGGCGCGCCTGGCTCGCAGGGGCGACCTGACGCCGGTCTGGGTGCCTGATAACGAACAGGAAGCCATGCGCGATCTGACCCGGGCGCGTGATGACATGAAGGCTCAGGAACGCAAGCGCGTCAGCAGAGGAAATGCCGACGCTGGACTCACTTCAGGCTCAACTGGGCGGCGAGCATTTTGAAGTGGTTGCGCTGTCCGTTGACCACGCAGGCATCAGCGTTGTTGAAAAATTCTACCGGAAAACCGGCATCCAACATCTTCGCCAGTATATTGATCCGTCGACAATGGCGACCTCAACGCTAGGCATAGAAGGTGTTCCTACAACGCTGCTGATTGATCATGACGGTCGCGAAATTGGCCGCCTGGTCGGTGCCGCGGAATGGGACAGTCCGGCCATGGTGGATTTGATGACCCGCACCATTGACGAGGCTTGGAACTGACCGAGGGTCACTCCGACTGAAAGTCTGTCTTTGCAGAGATGAGGCAATGACCAAAACAAAGACTTTATTGAACCCATGGCTTGGCTCCGTAGCGATAAAGCCAGGCATGGGTGCCTTCCATGGAGAGTCGGGAGACAATAAGCCCCACAGGCATTGGGCTCATCAAATCGTGATCGGTTTAGACGCAAGCGTTGAAGTCATGTCCGGTGAAACACGATGCGAGGGAAGGGGGTTATGGATACCAGCTGGAGTTACTCATCAATTAAAACTGTCCAGGGTACTGTGTATTTACATCGATCCAAACCTTGATGTCTGCAATGTTCTACTGCCTTACATCAAAAATCCGTCGAAGCGATCCATCCGGGCACTCGATGAGGATTTCATTACGGAGTGCTTGTCTCGCTTTACTGGCACCGAAAATCTGTTAATTGCACTGAAAGCTTTCGAGCGACAATACCGGGGTAGTAAGCCATCTGGTCCAAAGAGTAGGTTGAGCGACGTTTTAGAAGCATTGAATGCCGAAGCATCGGGGGGGCGATCAGTCTCACGAGCCGAGTTGGCAAAAATGGTTTGCCTGTCTCCAAGCCATTTTTCCCACTGGTTTACCGAATGTACCGGTTTACCTTTGCGCAGCTATAGAAAGTGGTTAAAGCTATTAACCGGGTTTGAGTTATCGCGCGAGATGTCACTCACTGATGCAGCAATTGCTTCGGGATTTTCTGATCAAGCCCATTTCTGCAGGTCTGTTACTGAGGCATTTGGCGTTTCCCCAACGGTTATTCAACGGCTTTTATCCGAATAATCAGCTCTTTCGTTCAATTCGGCTGCGTGCATCCATGAGATGCTGAACGCTCTAGTTAGCGAGGGCTGTTGGAATGATCCGTAACGTAATGTGGTTGGTTAGGCTTTTGTATTTGCCGTTGTTTTTGCTCGTGGGTAATGGTGTTGCTGTCTATCTCGTTGCCGAAGACTTCAACGCCGGTTGGCTGGGGTTGTTGATCCTGGTGTTTATAGGGATTTCTTTCGCCACTGAAAGACTTATCCCCTATGATCGGGCGTTTAATGAGCCTCAACGGGATCAGCGGCGCGATGTGCTCCATGCACTCATGAACGAGTCGCTTAATGTTATTGGCATAGCTGTACTCCCATTAATTGCAGGATTGCTCGTTTTGGCACCGATCTGGCCTTCCAGTTGGCCACTGCTTTTCCAGTTGCTGTTGGCAATCCTCATTTCTGATATTGGTATCACCCTGGCGCATTTTGCCAGTCATCGCCTCCGGTTGCTGTGGCGCCTACATGCCGTTCATCACAGCGTAAAACGGTTGTACGGCTTTAATGGGCTCATGAAACATCCACTGCATCAATTTATAGAAACAGTTGCTGGGACGACACCATTACTCATTATAGGAGTACCACAGAATGTCCTGATGTTGTTGGTGGTTGCAGTCGTATTTCAGTTGCTACTGCAACACTCGAATGTAGCGTATTTTACCGGACCGCTGAAAAAGGTTCTCGCAATCAACTCCGTGCATCGTTTCCATCATTTGAATACGGCAAAAGAGGGTGATGTGAACTTCGGGCTTTTTACAACCTTGACTGATCGCTTTTTAGGCACGGCTTACTTCGATTCCGAGCGAACGATCGGCGCTAAAGATCTCGGTATTGCTTCAGAGCCGAATTACCCAACGAACTACTGGCAACAGTTGATGCAGCCTTTTCAACGAAACAGGAGATGATGAGGTGCTTGCTCCATCTGCCGGCTACTCAGGCTCCGTGTTGTCGAAAAGATCTGCCAGGAAGCGGATTTTCAACATCTGCGCAAGTATATTGATTCGCCCACACTGGTTACCCCAATACTTGGCATAAATGCCTCAGGCTACTGCTGTATGCTTTCTTCACTGAGCCCTTCGAGAACCCCACAGGCTCCAATGTCCCGATCATCGTTGCAACTCGCTCTCAACGACGTGAGTTGTTTCTCCAGTACCTGCAGATCGGTTATCCGAGACCGTACATGAGCGAGGTGATCATCAAGCAAGGTGTTGATGACCCTGCAAGGCTGATGGGGCGCGCCCTGATAACGCTGTAACTCGTGAATTTCAGCGAGTGACAGCTCGAGTATTCTGCAGCGCCGGATAAAGGCCAGTCGCTCAACATGCCGTTCGGTGTAAATACGGTAGCCGTTGTCCTGACGATCCGGCGGTGGTAACAAGCCCTCTCGCTCATAGAAACGGATGGTCTGGGTGTCAACCCCTACGGACCGCGCCAACTGACCAATGCGCATCGGGTGTCTCCTCAACAAATGGTATCTGTTCTATTGACCTTATAGTGACTATATAGTTTTAAATCATAATCCGACAATACCCAAGTGGAGCCGTATCATGAGTAAACCCTGTGAAGACGCCTGTGGCTGCGACGCAACACCCGCCGAGGGTAATGCCGGGTCGGAGGCCTCTGAAGCGTCCGGCAACTGGATCAGTGTGTATACCGTACCGAAGATGGATTGTCCTTCGGAGGAACGGATGATTCGCCTGGCCCTGAACGGTTTTGAAGACATTCGCGGGCTGTCCTTCGACCTGTCTGATCGGCGGTTGAAGGTTGTGCACGATGGCGAGGCTGAGCCTATCACCGCGAAGCTGGCAACCCTCGGGCTGGGAGCTTCGCTTCAGGAAACGGCCGCTGCCGACCCTGAGTCAATCAAGGCGGTCGGGGGTACGGCTATCTCGGCCGAGCAGGAGTCCGGCACCCTGCGTTGGTTGCTCGGTATCAATGCCGTCCTGTTTGCGGTGGAAATGACGGCCGGCCTGATCGCCCAGTCTACCGGACTGATTGCAGAATCCCTGGACAATTTCGCCGACGCGGCCGTGTATGGGCTCGCCCTGTATGCGGTTGGGCACAGCGTGAAAATGCAGGTGCGTGCGGCGCATCTCGCGGGCGTACTCCAACTGATACTGGCTGTGGGCGCACTTGCAGAGGTGGTGAGGCGCTTTGTCTTCGGCAGTGAGCCGGAGTCGCTGGTAATGATGGGGATTGCGTTCATCGCATTGATCGCCAATACCACCTGTCTGCTGTTGATATCCAAACATCGGGAGGGCGGTGCCCACATGAAGGCGAGCTGGATATTCTCAGCCAACGATGTGGTGATCAATCTGGGGGTCATTACCGCTGGCGCCCTGGTGGCATGGACTGGCTCCAATTACCCGGACCTTATCATCGGCAGCATCGCGGGGATTATCGTACTCAACGGTGCCAGGCGCATCCTGGCGCTTAAGGGTTAAACAATGTCCATCGTTGCCAAAAAACTCTTGCCGTATGGCCTGCTGGCTATTTCGGGCCTGATTGCGGCGTCTGATCAGGTTGTAAAATGGTTGGTCCAGCAGTCAATGGCGTATGGCGAATCGATTCCGGTGACCCCGTTCTTTAACTGGGTGCATGTCTGGAACACCGGTGCCGCATTCAGCCTGTTTGCCGATGGCGGAGGTTGGCAGCGATACTTTCTTATCACAGTCGCGGTAGTTGTCTCATTTGTACTGATCAGGCTGATTCTTCAGTGCCGCCGCAGGGGAGAAGCCATCGCGTACAGCCTTATTCTTGGCGGTGCCATGGGCAACCTGATTGACCGGATATTTCGTGGCTATGTTGTGGATTCCTTTGATGTCTATTGGCAATCCTGGCACTGGCCGGCCTTTAACCTTGCCGATATCGCCATTGTGCTGGGCACCGTGCTTTTCCTCTATGTCAGTTTCATACCCGAAAAATCGGGCACGAACGTCGAGCTCGATGGATCAGGCTAAGAAACATCTGACAAACGCCTTGACCTTAAAGTTGACTTTAAGGATATCGTCTGTGCTGACAAACCAAGAACGACAGCCAAAGCAAAGGAGAATGAAACGATGACATTGCAACTTGGAGAAACCGCTCCCGATTTCACCGTGGCATCCACCGAGGGAAACATTCAGTTTCATGAGTGGCTGGGAGACGACTGGGCCGTACTGTTTTCACACCCCGCCGACTACACCCCCGTCTGTACCACAGAGCTCGGCGCCTTCGCCAAGCGTAAGGACGAGTTCGCCAGTCGCGGTGTGAAGCTGATCGGGGTCTCCGTCGACCCGCTCGACTCTCATAACGACTGGGTGAAGGATATCGAGAAAACCCAGGGCGCCGGGCTCAATTTTCCCCTGCTGGCAGACAAGGATCAGGTGGTTGCCGACCTGTACGGAATGATCCATCCAAAAGCCGACCCCAAGGTGACTGTTCGAACGGTATTTATTATCGATTCCGCGAAGAAAATCCGTCTGATGCTGACGTATCCGCCCAGCACCGGGCGCAATCTGGACGAGATCCTGCGCGTCATTGATTCGCTCCAACTGACCGACAACCACAAAGTGGCCACGCCGGTGGACTGGAAGAATGGCGAGGATGTGATCATCGTTCCGTCGCTCTCCAACGAAGAGGCCAAAGAGCGCTTCCCCGACGGATGGGATGAGCAGACACCGTATCTGCGCGTTACCCGCCAACCTGGTCGGAAGTAATAGAGAATTCGTCAGCTGGCCTTGTGGCTGGCTGACGAAGCAATACCTGAGAAACCTTCACCGATAGGTTCGGTCATCGCCGAACCCGCAACCGAACACGGCCCCGAAATGCTTACCCTGACAATCCCTGAAGTTGGTCTCTTCGCGTTATTGATTGCACTTTGCCTGTCGCTGCTTCAGGCGACCGTGCCCTTGCTGGGAGCCGCCACCCGGCGCCCGTTGTGGATGGCATTTGCAGAGCCCATGGCATGGGGGCAATTTGTTTTTCTACTGGTTTCTTATGCCAGCCTGACCGCCAGTTTTCTTCTGGATGATTTCAGCGTGGATTATGTGGCCCGTAATTCCAACTCGATGCTGCCCTGGTACTACAAGTTCACCGCCGTCTGGGGCTCTCATGAAGGCTCGGTGCTGTTATGGAGTCTGATTCTCAGTGGCTGGGGCTTTGCCGTCAGTCTGTTTTCCCGCCAGTTGCCACGGGATATGCTGGCACGGGTTCTGGGAGTTCTGGGTGTCGTCAGCGCAGGGTTCCTGCTTTTCATCGTCGTTACGTCCAGTCCCTTTGATCGCCTGTTGCCGGGCATGCCAGCCGACGGTGCCGATCTGAATCCGTTGTTGCAGGATGTTGGCCTGATCATCCATCCGCCGATGCTTTACATGGGCTATGTGGGTTTTTCAGTGGTCTTTGCTTTTGCCATCGCTGCGCTGATCGAAGGGCGTCTCGATGCGGCCTGGACGCGCTGGGTTCGGCCGTGGACCAACATTGCCTGGGCCTTTCTGACCCTCGGCATCGCTCTGGGTAGCTGGTGGGCCTACTATGAACTGGGTTGGGGAGGCTGGTGGTTCTGGGATCCGGTGGAAAATGCATCGCTCCTGCCCTGGCTGAGCGGGACAGCGCTGATACATTCACTGGCGGTCACGGAAAAACGCGGCACGTTCAAGAGCTGGACGGCACTGCTGGCGATTTTCACGTTCTCACTCTCGTTACTGGGCACCTTCCTGGTGCGCTCAGGGGTACTGACCTCGGTTCATGCCTTTGCCAATGATCCGTCACGGGGGCTCTTCATTCTGGCGTTGCTGGGAATAACGGTCGGCGTCTCGCTGTTGATCTTTGCGCTACGGGCGCCGCGAATGAGCGCCAACGCGGGCTTTAGCTGGCTTTCCCGGGATGCTCTGTTGCTGATCAACAATATTTTGCTGGTCATCATGACGATCACGGTCCTGATGGGCACCCTGTACCCCTTGATCCTGGATGCACTCGGGCTGGGCAAGGTCAGTATCGGCGCGCCTTACTTTAATAGCCTGTTCGTGCCACTGACCGTCATGCTGTGTGCCTTTATGGGGCTGGGGCCGGTCTCACGCTGGAAGCAGATGCCCGGTCGGGAGCTGTTCCGGCGGCTTCTGGGGGCGGGCCTGGCCGCACTGGCGATTGCGGTATCGATACCGTTTCTTTACAACGGCCAGTGGAATGTCGCCGTGGCGCTGGGGATGGTGGCGGCCCTGTGGGTGGTACTGGGGGTGGTGCGCGACCTGTTTGATAAAGTCCGCAATGCGTCCTCTGCGCTGGCCGGATTGCGTAAGTTGACCCCTTCATACTGGGGCATGGTGGTCGGCCACGTGGGCCTGGCCGTCACCATCGTGGGCGTGGTGATGGTGTCGAACTACGCCATGGAGCGTAATGTGCGGCTTGATATCGGTGAGCAGGTGAATCTGGGCGGGTACGATTTTACGCTGACCGAACTGGGCGAGCGTCGGGGGCCCAACTTCCTCGCCGATACGGCGACCATCGAGGTTGCCCGTGAAGGCCGGATTGTCACCACCCTGTACCCGGAGAAGCGCCTGTACATTGCCCGAGGGCAGCCGATGACCGATGTCGCACTCGACCCCGGCCTGTTGCGGGACCTTTACGTGGCCATGGGGGAGGAACTGGACGACGGCAGCTGGGCAATGCGCCTACAGGTCAAGCCATTTGTACGCTGGCTTTGGCTGGGTGCGCTGCTGATGGCCTCCGGGGGCGTGCTGGCCGTGGCAGACCGTCGCTACCGTCGCCGCCGTGCAGCCGCAGCTGACCGCGAATCGATGAGGCCGGCACGCGAGGTTCGCGCATGATGCGTCGCCTGTTGCTGCTGCTTCCGTTTGTGGTGTTCCTTGGCCTGGCCTTCTTTTTGTACCGGGGGCTTTCGCTGGATCCCAGTGCTCGCGAGTCAGCCCTGATAGGCCAGGCGTTTCCCGCGTTCACGCTCCCGACGCTGGAGGACCCTGATACCGAGGTGGATGAATCCCTGCTTCGCGGGCAGATATCTCTGGTCAATGTCTGGGCATCCTGGTGCCCGACCTGCAAGGAGGAAATGCCCCAGCTACTGGCGCTCTCCGAGCGCGGCATTCAGATGGTGGGCATCAACTATAAAGACGCCCGTGACCTGGGGCGACAGTTTCTCGAAGAGTTCGGAAAACCTTTCGAGGTCAACATCTTCGATCCTGCCGGTGACCTGGGTTTTGAAATTGGCGTGTATGGCGTGCCCGAAACCTTCCTGGTCGACGCAGACGGTATCGTTCGATACAAGCACGTTGGGTACATAACGCCCGCCCAGGTGGATGAAGTCATGATGGAGGTAGAGAAATGGCGCTAACCCTGAAGATCCGTTGCTGTGTGGTCATCGTGCTTTTGATGGCCTCGTTCCAGTCGATGGCGGATACGGCAATTGATGCGCGTCATTTCGAGGATCCGGTGATGGCGGAGCGTTATCGCGACCTTACGGCGTCATTGCGGTGCCCTAAATGTGATGCTCAAGCCATCGACAGCTCCGATTCGCCGGTGGCGGCGGACATGCGGGAGCGGGTAGCGCTGATGCTTCATGAGGGGCGTGCGGATAAGGAAATTCTTGATTTCATGGCTAATCGTTTTGGCGAGTTCGTTCTTTACAATCCGCGCCTTGACGGGCGCACGTGGCTGCTTTGGGCATTGCCGGCAGCGCTGGTAGCAGGAGGCGCCCTGGTTGTGATTGCCTTTGTCCGGGCACGCAGGCACCGGCGAGTGCGGCCGCTCTCCGAGGAGGAGCGTACCCGCCTGTCCTCTTTGATTCATCGTCATCGTGAGAGGTCGGAATGACTATGCTCTGGTTAAGTATCGGCACACTGTTGCTTATAGCGCTGTGGTTCCTGAGTCTACCGTTGCGAAGAGCAAGGGCGATCCATGACTGGCAGCAGCGGTTTGAGGCCGATGATCACGCTGAGGCGCAAAACCTGGCCGTCTATGAACGCCGGCTTTCAGCCCTGAAAAGCGCCCGCGATCGCGGCGAGATTGACGTCGCCCGTTTTGAAGAAGGCCGCCACGAGCTGGACCGCAATCTGCTGGAGGACACCGAGGCCCATCGCCGAATGCCTCTCAGGCGCCCCCTGTCAGGACGTTTGATGATTCCACTGGTGATAACGGCAGTCATGGCTGCCAGCATGATCGGCTATCGATGGCTGGGTGCCGATGGCGATCTGGCGCTGCATGCCGCCCAGCAGGACGTGCTCAACACGCCCGGTGCCTCAATGAAAACCCTGGTTGGTCGGCTCGAAGAGGAAGCCGGGACTCAGCCGGATAATCCCAAGGTCTGGTCCTTGCTGTTTCCGCTTTACCAGAAGATCGGTCAACCGGGTCAGGCGATTGACGCCCTGGAACGACTGATCGAACTGGAAGGCCGCAGAGTAGATCTTCTGGCCCAACTGGCTCAGATAAAATTCTTTGTGGCCGGGCGCAGCCTGACCGATGAAGTGCATGCGCTGATCGACGAAATACTCGACAAGGATCCACGTGAGCCAACGGCGCTGGGCATACTGGGGGTCGAGGCCTTTGACGACGGCCGCTATGAACAGGCGATCAATTACTGGCGCCGGGCATTGGCTGGCTTCGGCGATAACGAGTCCGCACAGGCCATGCGCAGCGGTATCGCTGTTGCCAGGCAACGATTGGAGGAGACAGCCAATGGAGCGGAACGTGTTACTGATTGAAACCCTAACGCACGTTCACACACGAAATCAGGGAAGCTTATGCTTCAGTATCCTCAAATAGACCCGGTAGCCATTGCACTGGGCCCACTGAAAATCCATTGGTACGGCCTGATGTACCTTGTCGGTTTTCTCGCGGCCTGGTGGCTGGGGCGTCGTCGGGCTCATCGACTCGGGTTGAACGCAGACGCTGTTGAAACATTGATTTTCTACTGCGCGATGGGCGTCATTCTCGGTGGCCGCGTCGGTTACGCGCTCTTCTACGGTTTTGACAAGCTGGCAGACAACCCGCTCTGGCTGCTCAAGATCTGGGAAGGGGGCATGAGTTTTCACGGCGGCTTGACCGGCGTCCTGATTGCAGCCTTGGTCTTCGCCCGCAAGCAGAACCTGCGGTTTTTCCAACTCACGGATTTTATAGCGCCACTGGTGCCAATTGGCCTGGGGGCGGGGCGCCTTGGCAACTTTATCAACCACGAGCTCCCGGGGCGGGTCAGCGACGTGCCCTGGGCCATGGTGTTCCCGAATATGGGGTCGGCGCCACGTCACCCGTCGTCATTGTACGAGTTTGCCCTGGAAGGTGTTGTGCTGTTTGTGGTGCTGTGGTGGTTCTCACGCCACCCTCGTCGGATGGGCGCAACGTCCGGCCTGTTCCTGTTGCTCTACGGAATTTTCCGTTTTGCGGTCGAGTTTGTTCGCCTCCCCGACCCGCAACTGGGGTTCATTGCCCTTGACTGGGTGACCATGGGGCAGTTGTTGACCTTGCCGATGATCCTTGGAGGCCTTGGGTTAGTCGCTTGGTCGAAAAGCCAACCGATCAATAACGTAAAGGTGGCGACGGGCGGATAAAGGTCGACTTCATTTATGCAATAACAAATTGAGAGAGTTTCAGAGTGGTCATGCTGGCGTTTTCTCCTCTGATATATCGGGATCTGTTTCATGCGAGCGATGTGGGCACGATGAAAGTCAATGAAATTGCAAACTTGGCGGATGTCTCTCCGGACACCGTTCGTTTCTATAACCGTGAAGGGTTACTTCGGCCACGAAAAGATCCCCGAAATGGCTACAACTTGTATAATTCGGAAGACCTGTGGCGCTTACGGTTTGTTCGCGTGGCAAACAAGCTGGGATTCAACCTGCGTGAAGTCAAAGTCATTCTAAGTCATGGGACGGAGGGTGGCTTGGCTGGCAGCGACCTGAAGGAGCTATTCACAGACCGCCTTTGCAGACTGGATCAGGAGTTAAAGGAGCTCAAGAGACTTCGTGACGACATGAAAACTACAGTCCAGGTTTGGAGACAGATGCCTGATGGAGCCCCCAATGGCCATTCTGTCCAGGAATTCAGTAGGGCACCTACTTCGGTATACGCCTATATTTTCGGTTTGAAAATAAGTGAACGTGCATTTATTTTAGGCCGACCAATTTGAAGCGTTGAGCAGACAAATGCGGCAAAGAGACGACTCGAAACGAATAGCCTTCCTGGAAGCTACCGTGAGGGAAGTAGCAGATCACGGTTTTTCAGCAACCTCGGTTGGCAAGATAGCCAAGGCTGCGGGTTTGTCACCAGCCACGCTGTACATCTATTACGAAGATAAAGAACAGCTTTTATTGGCGACATTTTATTACGTCAGCGATCAGGTCATTGATGCGGCGCTGGACAGTTTTTCTCGCGGGAAAGATCTGCGTGAAGGACTGCGACGCCAGTGGCACACACTGTTCCGGATCGGCCTTGAGCGTCCGGAACTATTCCGCTACCACGAGACGTTCACGCATTCTGCTTGGATGACTCCCGAGATCCAGGCACGAAACGAAAGCCGAGCCGCAAATCTTTTGAATGCAGTTGATCAGGGAAAGCAATCCGGGCTGATCAAACCGGTACCTTTTCCACTTCTCGAAACGTTTATGTTCCGCCCGATTTACCACCTCGTTCAACGATGCCTGCAAGGGTCGTTCGAAGGTACCGATGAGCATATCGAATTAGCGTTTAATATGGCTTGGGATGCGGTTGCCGATCGTCGGAATACCTAATTTTTTCTGGAGAGTGACGCGTTATGAAATTCAAGATGGTCAGTACCGCCATGCCCTTGAGAGGCCTACAAGCGCTTGCAATGCTTTCGAGCCTCCTGGTGATGGGATGTTCGGCGGAGGCGCCCCCTCTGACACAGCAAACTGTCTACCCGGTAAAGCTCATGACGCTGGAGCAGGCGCAGTCAGGCACGCTCAATCAGTATCCGGGCAGAGTCTCGGCGTCTGACCATTCAGAACTCTCTTTCAGAGTGGGAGGAGAGCTGACGGAGCTGGCCGTTAAAGCAGGCGACACTGTGGAAAAAGGGGAGGTCGTTGCCCGCCTGGACGATCGGGACGCAAGAACCCGCCTGGAAAACGCCCGGTCAAATTTCAATCTGGCACAGGCCACCTTCGAGCGAATGCGAATATCGTTGGAGCGCCAGGCCATCAGTCAGGCCCGTTTCGATGAGGCCGAGGCCGAGTACCTCTCTGCCAGAGCGCAACTGGCCAGCGCGGAGGACCAACTTTCCTATACCGTTCTCAAAGCGCCATTTGATGGCGTCATTTCACGGGTGCCGGTGGATGTCTTTCAGGTTGTATCAGCGCAGCAGGCCATTGCCGAACTGCAACGGCCCGGCTCTATCGACGTCTCGTTCCAGATGCCTGAACAACAGGTCCGCCGCCTTCAACCACAGAGATCCAGGAACGTTCGCGCCAATGGCAACACTATCGCGTGGGTACAGTTTCCCGAGCTTCCCGATAAACGCTACGCCGCGAGCTACAAAGAGCATGACAGCAATGCCTCTCAGGGGTCGCTCAGTTATGAGGTTACCGTAACGCTCCCTGAACCCGAGGACATCACAGTGCTTTCGGGGATGAGCGCGACCGTTCTGCTTGATTACGGCACATTGGCTGGAGAGAGCGCCCCGTCGTGGCTGATACCAACCGCGGCGCTTGTAACACCTGACGCAGAACCCGGCACTAGCGTGGTTTGGCGATACGTGGCTGCTGCCGATGGTGAGAATGGCGATAACACGGGCAGCGTCGAGCCGGTGGATGTCGAGCCGGGTAAGAAAATGAACGATGGCGTGCTTGTTCGGGGAGAGCTCAGCCCGGGCGACAGAATCGTGGTTGCCGGCGCTCACCGGATGAACAGGGATCGTTCGGTCCGTCCCTGGGAAAAAGAGGGCGGGCTCTGAGATGGTCGATTATTTTCTTGATCGGAAGTCCATCAGCTGGATGGTCACGCTGTTGCTTGGGGTTGGGGGCATGTTCGCGTTTCTGGGTCTTGGCCAGCTTGAATTCCCGGAGTTCACGTTACGTTCCGCCTTGGTGACCACCCAATATCCCGGAGCAACGCCTCTTGAAGTCGAGGAGGAGGTTACGCTGCCTCTGGAAAAAGCGATCCAGCAGATGCCGGGCATCGATGACATTACTTCGGTGAACTCGGACGGCTTGTCGCAGATTACTGTCCAACTCAAGAAGACGGTCAGAGAAGGGGAGTTAGACCAGTATTGGGATATCCTTCGGCGAAAGATTAATGATGCCCAGCCTGGTCTGCCACCAGGCGTGAACACGTCCATCGTGAACGATGACTTTGGCGATGTCTTCGGCCTGCTGCTCACGTTGCGTGGTGACGGCTACTCGCTGAAAGATCTTGGTGACCATGCGGATCTCATTCAGCGAGAACTGCGATTGTTGGAGGGCGTCGCAAAAGTCAGTATCGGTGGTCGTGTCGACGAGCAGATGATCGTGTCACTGGACCGTGACCGTATGCGTGCTCTTGGCATCTCGCCAGAATACCTGGCAAGCCTTCTGAATGCGCAGAATACGGTGGGCAACGCTGGCCACCTGCGCAGTGAAGGGCTGTCGTTATCCGTTCAGCCAACCGGTCAGCTTGATTCCGTTCAGGCACTTGAGCAACTGGCAGTTGGAAGCGCTGATTCGGGTATTATCCGGCTCAGCGATCTGGCCGAAGTTCGCAGGGTGACCAATGACTCACCCGCCTTGCTTTACCACTCTGACGGATTGCCTGCTTTGACCATCGGCGTGTCATTTGCAGAGGGCACCAACGTTGTTGATGTAGGTGAGAGTCTCAATGAGGCTTTGAAACGCCTGGAAAAACAGCAACCCATCGGCATGACACTGAACACAGTGTATAACCAGCCTGAAGTAGTCGAGGAGGCAGTATCTGCTTTTCTCATGAACCTTGCTCAGGCGGTGGGCATTGTCATTATTGTGCTTTTGCTGTTCATGGGGCTGCGAAGTGGCCTGCTCATGGGGCTGATCCTGCTGATTACCATCATGGGTACATTCGTGCTTATGGCAATACACGGTATTCAGCTCCAGAAGATTTCATTGGGTGCGCTGATCATTGCGCTGGGGATGCTGGTCGATAATGCCATCGTCGTCACCGAGGGCATGATGATTGGCCTTTCCAAGGGCAAGTCCAAAAGGCAGGCAGCCAAAGAAGTGGTCTCGCAGAACCGGTACCCGCTGCTCGGCGCTACCGTGATTGCCATTACGGCCTTTGCTCCTATCGGCCTTTCACCAGACACCACCGGAGAATTCATTGGCTCCCTGTTCTGGGTTCTGTGCTACTCGCTTTTCCTGAGCTGGCTGACGGCACTCACTCTGACCCCGTTTTTCTTTGATATGTTCTATCCCGACAAGCTCGAGAGTGTCGGGCAGTCATCCGATAACGACCCCTATAAGGGAATTGTTTTCGTCGTCTTCCGCCGCCTGCTGACCTACGCGATTCATTATCGCTTCGTGACATTAACACTTGCGATCGCGCTTCTGGCTGGGGTTCTATCGTTCTCGGGACAGGTTAAGAATGCTTTCTTCCCGAATGCCACAACGCCACTCTTCTTTGTTGACCTTTGGTTGCCCGAGGGCGCCGACATCTTGCAAACCGAAGAGACCGTAAAGCGGCTGGAATCGCGCGTGAATGACATGGACCAGGTCGTTCAGGTGACCAGTGTC
The DNA here is from genome assembly GCF_042763285.1 of Marinobacter sp. LM1. NCBI lineage: Bacteria > Pseudomonadati > Pseudomonadota > Gammaproteobacteria > Pseudomonadales > Marinobacteraceae > Marinobacter > Marinobacter sp. LM1. The sequence goes on along the minus strand of NZ_CP114373.1, from coordinate 2,295,792 downwards.
ACCGGTGGCGGAGCCCAGCGTTTTACGTTGACGTATTCACCGGAGCAGCGATACGCCAGTTTTGGCCAATTGATCGTAGAGACCCGGGATAAGGCGTCGAGAGAGGCCCGTATGGAGGAAGTCATTGAGCAACTGCGTACAGACTTCCCGAACGTGCATTACAAAGTGCAGGCTTTGCAGGTGGGGCCCTCAGCCAAAGCCAGTCTTGAAGCTCGTATCTTTGGAGAAGATCCCGAAGAACTCCGGAAAATCGGTGTGCGCGTGCAGGCAATTTTTGAAAATGAACCTCTGGCCGACAGCGTGCGCTTGTCCTGGGGTAATCGGGAAGCCGTGATCGTACCGGAGTTCCTCGAAGAACAGGCCCGGCGCCTTGGCGTATCTCGCGAATCACTGCACCAGGCGTTGTTGCTGAATAATCAGGGGCAGCAGGTTGGAGTGTACCGTGAGGGGAGCGACCTCATTCCGATCATTATGCGGTCAAGAGAGGAGCAGCGTTTTGACATCGAAAACCTTACCTCGATCAATGTCTGGAGTGAAGAGCAGGGCCGCTATGTCAGCGCGGGCAACGTCATCAATGCCATCAATACGGAACTGCGGGATCCGTTGATAAAACGCAGAAACAGGGAGCGGATGTTGGCGGTTTATGCCGAACCCATGCCTTTGTCGGGGGAGACGGCGGCGAGTGTGCTGGAGAGGATCCGCCCGCAGGTCGACGCGCTGGAGCTTCCCCACGGCTATTCGATTGAGTGGGGTGGAGAGTACGAGACCTCATCCGAAGCTCAGACTTCGCTTTTCTCCTCGCTGCCTCTTGGACTGCTGGGGATGTTCATTATTTCGATGCTGTTGTTCGGTAGCTTCCGACAGGCTCTGTCTATCTGGATGATTGTTCCTCTCATGATGATTGGAATCATTGGTGGACTGGTATTGCTCGGCGCGCCTTTTACATTCATGGCGCTGCTCGGGACTCTGAGTCTGATCGGTATGGTACTGAAGAATGCCATTGTGCTGGTTGAGGAGATCAATATTCAGTTAGAACAGCAGGATGATGCATTCACTGCGGTGGTTGAGGCCGCGGTAAGCCGGGTACGACCTGTGCTTATGGCGGCCGTAACCACCATGTTGGGAATGATTCCTCTGTTCAGCGATGCCTTCTTCGCGAGCATGGCGGTGGTTATCGTGTGCGGTTTGGGTGTTGCAACGGTATTGACGTTAGTGGTGCTGCCAGTGGTGTACTGCACGTTAATGAGAATTTCTTATCATCAATAACGCACCCGCTGTTTTTCAGGCGTCTTTTTTTCCTCCGGACAAGCGATCCGGAGGAAAAAAGCCTCCGGCAATCATTGCATTCATCAGTTCGCCTACTTTTGCACGCAGGTCATCCCTCAACAACCTCATTGCCGGCGTTATTGACTGTCGGGTAGGACAAATCAGCCACAGCTCGGATACCGGCGGCGCATAGTCCGGCATGATTGTGGTGACACGGCCTGCAAGCAGATCATCCGACATATCAAGACACGATTTTATCGCAAGACCGCGACCAGCGACGCACCACCGGCGAACCAGATCGCCATCGTTTGAGGCGCGATCGCCCGTCATTTTGACTCGATATTCCTCGTCTCCCCGTTTGAACGTCCAGAGGTCAAATGGGATGTCCTGCAACTGATAGAACAGTCCGTTGTGGTTCTCAAGGTCATCAGGATGAATGGGGCGACCATGACGCGAAAGGTAATCAGGAGATGCGCAAAGCAGGCGCGGCACATCGCAAATTTTGAAGCCATACAGGTTGGTGTCACTGGGCGCGCCGTAGCGAAGCGCCATGTCGACCGAATCCCGGTAAAAGTCCACGTTGGTGTCAGTAATCTGAACTCTGAGATTCAAACCTGGATGCGTTGCCATCAATTCGTCGATCCAGGGCACAACGCGGTAGCTGACCGAGCAATGACCACACCGGGTTGCGCAATAGGGCGTCACTGGGCGATGTGCCTGTTTCGCTAAGCGCTGTTTCCAGGTTGATGGATGGCAGCATGTCCTTGTAGGCAACGGACGTTCGAAAATCATTTGCCCTGATAGCCATATAGGCCGCTTTAAGGTCCGGGCGACGCTGCAATGTTTGCTCTGCAAGGTCGGACAGGGGTAAAAGAACCTGCGGATAGTCGGCGGAAATGACCGTGCTAGCCTGGCTTCGCCCGAGCAACAGGTTCAACGCCCTTTGCTGTTGCTGCAGGGATTCCTGAACTGCAATCAATGTCGCCCTGGCACTGGCCGCAGAGCTTTGGGCGCTGTCCAGATCTTCAAGGTCACCCAGTCCCGAGCGGTAACGCTGAAGAATCCACTGTTCGTTTTTTTCCAATAGCTCCGCGCGTTGCTTTTCGATGGCAACGGAGCGATTCAGATTCACCAGTTTCAACCAGCCCTGCATGACCTCGGCTGCGAGCGTATCCCGCGCAGCTTGGTAGAGAGCCAGCTGTTCAGCAACGTCACTGGCGGCAGCCGACGCCTCATCAGAAATCTTCGACCACAAATCCAGCTCCCAGCTGATGCTGACGGTGCCGGTGTAGGCAGTATCTAGACCGTCAGTGTTATTCGCGACGAATCCAGCCTCGACGTCGGGGAGTTGATCCGCCTGAGTCGCTCGGTATTGAGCACGGAGAATTTGGAGTGAAAGCCGTGTTTGCTGGAAATCAGGATTGGCCGCGCGCGCTTCGACAATAAGCGCGTCCAGGTCATGGCTGTTGACCAGCTCATTCAGGTAGGCTGTTTCGAGACCAACCTCCATCTCAAACTTGGAGACGACGTTCTGACGCTCGGAATCGGCCTGAGCGAGATAGTCCGTTCTCGTGGACAACGAACTGCAGCCTGCAATAACCAGGCAGCATAAAGCAGTCAGCACTACTTTCGAGCAGGGCAAGCGATACATAGGTAAAGTCCATTCGGGCGCGGTCAAATCTGCGGTAAACGACGGGATACAGACTATCTAGGAGGTGGTTAATGGAGGGTTAAGACCTTCATGGACCTGCCTATTATCTACGGCGACGACCAATGGATGCTCCATGAAGAACAGGGCCATGCGCGTGTCACGAAGACCAAAGAAGCATTCGAAGCAGCCGCCGCCCCGACGTGGCGGAAGAGTACAAGAACTACTGCGGTGAAGGACGCATAAAATGGCTTAAAAACGGCGAACCTGTCACTCCGCATGTTGCTGAGCGCCGCGAACAGGTAGAACAGGTTGGTGTTCTTCGACAGGCTGCGATCGCGGACTTTGGCATAACTTAACTGCCGCTTGATGGTGCGAAAGGGATGCTCCGAGTTCAAAAAGTCCGTCAACTGGACCAGAGTGTTCCAGTGCAATTCCACGAATCGGCCCGTTAGGCTGGCGCTATCTTCCAAGCTGAATGTTCGCTTTGCGACCAAACCCAACTTCGCATTCAGGCATCAATGCATCCCCAATAGCCATGAAATCTACGTTTGGTTGGCCAGATTGGGAATATGACTCGTGATCTGGAGGGGCAGGGCGGCTGTCGGTGTCCGGCGCTATCAACAAGACACATAACAAATGGGCTGAAAAATATTACCTGTCAGGTACGCAAACCAGAGTGCGTTTGAGGTGGTTGAACAATAATAACAACTGCTCTTTAAAGTTGATTCGGTTGCCGTACTAACCAAGATATTTGTACCCGGCATCTTGCAACGCTTCCTTCAGTGGCTCCTCGGGAGGTTCTTAGTAAATGAGCGTGGTTGACGGTGAGACATGCCCAGCGATTTTTCGCGCGACTTTAACTGACTTCTTTTTTCATGAATGATATGCGTTATTAACGTCCTCCGGCCGCTGTGGGAGCAGGCTCGCTCAATACCTGCCCAATGCCTCTGCATGTGGGCAAAGTGTTCCTGGAGAGTACTGGGGGAATAGAGGCTTTCTTCATTGGAAGATCACGCGATTTACCACGATGCTTTTTGACCTCAGGATAAAAATCCTTCGGTTTGATCTCGGCGCCGGCCTTGGCCATGATTTCAATTCGCTGAACAAGATGGTGGAAATCGTGAACACCAAAACTGATTCGACGCGGCTGATACGTGGATTTGGACCGCTTCAACGCATCGGCACACTTAGTGTAAGCCGAAGGCAACGCAAGGATTTCCGTAAGTTTGAAAGAGCGCTGACCAGAATCCGTACTCACAGGGCCAAGCTCGGCGACGTCTTTTATCTGGAGAAGCGCGATATCCTGGACTCGTAGTCCGAGCTTGAAGCTGATACGAGTCGGCGCCGTGTTCTTTTTCGGGTATCGATGCTTCTGGATAATGCCTAACAGGTGGGCGAACTGTTCGGGAGTAAGCGCGGGTGGCTGGCCGGTTTGCTCATCGGCTAAGCTCCTGGTAAGCCGCTAGGATGCAAGGAGAGAATGCAAAGATAGAATCCGTAATACTGTTATTTGAACGGATACCAGACTGCGCATAATGTATATTATGTTAAATAGGATGTTCGGATGCATAGCTCACGCACGTTATGGAAGCTGTCACTGCCACCTCTTTGGTACAGGCGTTGAGCGCATCCCTGCGTACGCCACCAAGCCAAACCTAAAAAACGTAAATGAAGCCAGCGCCTATTTCCGCCTCATAATCATTTCGAGTGATTGGGCTGTCGGATACATCACTCCCGAACGCTTCGTACAGAGCTTCTCCGAAGATCTGCCAGTTCTGGCCCAGGTAATTGCGGTAGCTGACATTAACCCCTGTTGATCTATACCCACTATCAACATCAGTTTCCGGCAGCCCCGAATCGATGGATTGTTGTGTGGTTACGCCAAAGTACCGGTTTGCGAGCTTGCTATCGTGGAAAGTCACGGCAGCACCCACTTCCCAGCCAGTACCATCAGCCTGGCACACCAAGCACGTTCCTGCGCCGAAAATTCCGAGCGTACCAATCTCTCCTGCTGATACGCGCCCATCCAAAAAGTAACGCCAGTCGTTTGTAAGCGCGTAACGTGCTTCCAGCAGTACTGCTACGCCGGAATCCGACTCACCTAAACCATCCAGCCTTCCATCTTCAGAGTCACTCTCTTCTTTGATTGGTTTTCGGCGTTACTGGTTTCCCTGGCGCTGATTCTGAAGCATTTGTTCCATCATCAACTGCATCTGGTCCATCCGTTGTTCCATGCGCTGCAGCCGCTGATCTTCGGTCATGGCCGGGTTGCCTTGCCGCATTCCCTGACCGCTGTTGCCAGGCCCCTGATTCTTCATCTGGCCCTGACCAGGATTTCGGTTGCCCATGCCGGGGCCCTGGCCGTTCATTCCCATGCCTTGCCCCATCATTCCCGCGCCCTGGCCCATCATGCCTGGACCCATTCCGGACTCTCGCATAATCTGCAGGTGTTCCTGCATGTGCTCCATATGTTCCTGCCGCAGGCGTTGACGTTCTTCTCTGGTCGTCGCATTCTGCATCTGCTGCATGGTCTGGTTCATTCGATCCATGTTCTGCTGCATTTGCTGAATCCGTTCCTGGTTCATCATTCCTGCCTGACTGCCCTGCCCGGATCCACCCTGGGCAAAGGTAGCGAGTGGCAGCGAAATCAGGGTGGCACAGACCAGCGTTCTCAAACTGTGTTTCATGACTTTCTCTCCCCGTTGTGACTGTTCCATCAATAACAGAAAGAGCGAATGCCCTTTTGATGTGCGTCAGATTCAAGTATAGGCAGTGTTCCGTAGTTTACTAATCTTGGAGGCTCCCGCTAATGGGTTTAGAATCGCTGCCTAATCTTCCCCGGGGTTCAGGATTCCAAAATGCCGATTCTTGAAGCTGTTCTGATTGCTGTTGCCATCTTGGCGCTGCTCGGCGTCATCTTTGAAGAAGTCATTCACGTCAACAAGGCAAAAACCACACTGTTCTTTGGCACGCTCAGCTGGGTTCTCCTGTTTCTGTTCAGTTCCGGTGTAGACGAAACCGCTGCAGTTTCCTCTGGCCTTTCGGAAAGCATTGCCGAGATCGCCGGGTTATGGCTGTTTCTCGTGGCGGCGATGACATTTGTGGCCTACCTGAACAAGAAAGGCATGATCGAAAACATGATCTACCTGATCATGCCTCGTCAGGTCACCGAGCGGCGATTGCTGTTTCTGACCGGTCTGTTCTGCTTCGTGTTTTCTTCCCTGGCCGATAACATCACAGCAACACTGGTTTCCTGCTCCCTGATTCTCTCTTTAAGCCTGGATCTGAAGAAGCGGTTACAATTTATTGTTTTGGTTGTATTTGCAGTGAACTCCGGCGGCGTTTCACTGATCACCGGCGATGTCACCACGCTGATGATCTTCCTGGCAGACAAAGTGGAAATCCTGACGCTGCTGACACTGGCCATTCCCGCTTCAATCACGGTGTTTTTGCTGGCCGTGCTTCTTTCTGGCGGTCTGTCCGGCACCGTTACCCTGAAAGCCAGTTCCAATGAAGTCCGAACCGTAGACGCGGTAATCGCGGGCCTGTTTCTGGTTACAATCATTGCCACCATTACTGGCAACGCGTTATTCAGTATTCCGCCAGTGCTGACCTTCCTTTTTGGTCTTTCCATCATGTTCCTGGTGTCCCGCTTCATGAGCGACGACTCGGATCTGGACCCGATTCTCGAATACATCCGGGTTATCGAGTTTGAAACCCTGCTGTTCTTCCTGGGAATCCTGCTTCTGGTGGGTATGCTAAAAGAAATTCATGCTCTGGATTCACTGGTGGCAATCTATGATGTCATGCCCCCGGTGTACGCCAACTATCTGATGGGCATTTTCTCCGCGGTCATCGATAACGTGCCTTTAACGGCCGCACTGCTGAAGTCCGGTATCGACATGAGCCCCGGGGAATGGATGGGGCTAACCTATGCAGTTGGCGTCGGTGGTTCGTTGCTGGTAATCGGTTCTGCGGCGGGAATTGTAGCCATGAGCAAAATTGAGGGGCTCACGTTTGTGGCTTACCTGAAGTACGCGCTACACCTTCTGGCCGCGTACACAGTGGGCTATGCCGGGGTCATTCTGCTTGGCTCTGTGATGAACGGCTAACGTCGAATGCCTGCGAGGTCCCGCCCCGCAGGCATTGGTTATCTCATCGTCAGAAGTTGACCTGAACGCCCAGGCCGATGCCATCTACGGTAATATCATCGTCATCGTAGTAACGCATGTATTCGAGGTTGCCTGACAGGTTCTTGGCGAACTTCACATTCAGGCCGGCACCGTACGAGAAATCGGAATCATCGTCTTCCACTGAGCCTGCCTCAGCTTCAATACGAGTGAAACCGAAAACAGCGTAGGGTGTTACCGGGCTCTCGTTCACCACGTTCACCGTGCCGTAACCACCGAAGAAGTTGTCGATTTTAACGTCAACGCCGGCAATCCGATCGTCATCCACACCAAAGCCCGCTCGGGCCTCAACACCGAAATAGTCCGTAGCCATAACGCCGACCTTGCCAGACAAGGTGCCGGTGTCGGCTTCTGCCAGGCCATCGAAATCGGTTTCCATGAAGGTGTAATTCAGGCCGGCGTAGAGCCCGCCAACACCGGATTTATACATATCCTGGGCAGAAGCAAGCCCAGCCAGGGCCAGCCCGGCGAAGGCAGTTGATGCAACAAGAACCTTTCTTGTGGTCTTCATAGTCTTTCTCCCTGTTCATACAGGCCTTCACGGCCTGACAGTAAACGTGCATCAGTCCGACGATTCCCGCCATAGGTGCGTTCCGTATTTACCCATTTTTTACGCCGATTTAATTCCGGGTTAATACTTCTGTCCGGGGCCTGTTTCCTTGCGGTTAAGCAAGCCCGCGGGTATGCTGACGCCGTCTTTTTGTCAGCTGGCTTGAGCGTGCCTTGAGAAACCTAGCCCCTGTCGTCTTCATTGTCAGCGTCATGTTTATACTTCTGAGTGTTTTCATGACGTTACCGGTACTGCTGTTGGCTGCCACCCCTTCCGGTGCACCCAATGCCATCGCGTTTGCCGAATCGGCGGCTATTGTTTGCGTGCTTGGTGTTCTGGGGCTGTTGCTGACCTACCGTGAACCCCGCGAACTGAAACCGCGCTATATGTTCGTGCTCACGGTCTCCAGCTGGTTTGTCATCGCCCTTCTATCTGCCCTTCCCTTTTACCTGAGCGATAACGACATCTCGGCGGCAGATGCGTTTTTTGAGGGCACTTCCGGTATCACCACCACGGGGGCTACTGTGTTCACCGGCCTGGACACGATGGACAAGGATCTGCTGCTCTGGCGCTCGATCCTTCAGTGGCTGGGCGGTATCGGGATTATCGGCATGTTCGTTGCCGTGCTGCCTTTCCTGCGGGTAGGCGGGATGCGCCTGTTCGCTACCGAATCGTCTGAGTGGACGGAAAAGGCTCTGCCACGCATGAAGACTCTCAGCCGGGGCCTGCTGTTGGTGTATCTGGTGTTTTCCGTGGTTGCGGTTGTCACCTACTGGCTGTCTGGTATGTCTTTGTTTGACGCGTTCAACCATGGCCTGACCAGCATTGCCACAGGCGGCTTTTCAACCTCAGACCTGTCCATGGGTAAGTTCAACGACCTTATCCTGCTGGAAGCCACCTTTTTCATGATCATCGGCAGCCTGCCGTTCTTCCTGTTTGTGCGGGAAATGCACGGCCAGCATGGGGTCCTGTTCCGTGACCAGCAGGTTCGTCTGTTCCTGGGGATTCTGTTCGCGGTGCCGGCCATGCTCACGCTCTATCGCTGGTGGGTATCCCCGGTACCCTTCGATCCGATTCACAATTACGCAGCCACGCTTTTTAATGTGACTTCCGTTGTTACGACCACGGGCTACGCGTCTGAAGATTACTCCGCCTGGGGGCCTCTGGCCTTTGTGGTGTTCTTCTTCCTCATGTTTGTGGGCGGCTGCTCAGGCTCAACCGCCGGTGGCATGAAAATCTTCCGGTTCCAGCTATCGCTGATCATTCTGCGAGAGCAGTTAATGCGGCTGTTGCACCCACGGGCCGTATTTACCCGTAACTACAACGGCCGTGCCGTCAGCGACGAAATCATCTCCTCGATGATTGCCTATACCTTCATCTTCCTGTTGTGTCTGCTGGTGATCACCGTGTTGCTGGCATCCCTTCAGCTCGACTTTGTCACTGCACTTTCCGGCGCCCTCACCTCACTGACCAACGTTGGTCCCGGCCTTGGCGATATCATTGGCCCCGCCGGGAACTTCTCGCCTCTGCCCGACGCCGCCAAGTGGATTCTGTCAGTGGGCATGCTGATGGGGCGTCTGGAAATCCTGAGCGTGGTGATCGTGCTCTCACCGGGCTTCTGGCGTGGCTGATCAGCGCAGCCAGAGAATGTGAGCGTCTTCCAGGGGCAGGTTTAGCCTGGGTTCATGAATGCGGATGCGTGGAGTGAAATGCTCTAGCGGGCGTGGTGGCACCGTGCAGTAATATCGGTACGTCTGTTCGGCTTCCTGTAGTGGCCCGCTGAACGCCATAGACTGCACCAGGCGTGGGCCGGAGTTTGAGGATTCTGCCACCAACTCTACGGCGACCAGTTCCGGGCTCAGGCCATCCAGATACACATCCAGATCGAAACGCAGTTTTTGGCCTTCCTCCCGGGCGTCCATTGCGCCAAACCTCAGGCGTGGCCAGTGTCGGGCTATGGTTTCTTTCACAGAAACAAGTTCGTCAGCACCTACAGCGGTGCGCTCCGCGCCCTGGGCCACCATGGGCAGATAGAAATCCGTGACATATTCCCGAACCATGCGGTTGGCCGAGTATCGTGCAGTTAATTCGTTCATGCTGGCCCGAACTCTCTCCAGCCAGTTGGCCGGTAAACCCTGTTCATTACGCAGGTAGAATTCCGGTACAACGTGATTCTCCAGCAACTGATAGAGTTCTTCGGCATCAGCCTCATCGTGTTTATCCGTCTGGCTCAACTCCTCGAAGGTGGCTCCCGGCCGAATGGCCCAGCCCAGCTCCGGCTGCCAGGCTTCCGCCCACCAGCCATCATACTGCGACAGGTTCAGGCCACCATTTACCAGCACCTTCATGCCGCTGGTACCACAGGCTTCCCAGGGGTGGCGCGGGCAATTAAGCCAAACGTCCACGCCCTGAATCAGTTCGCTAGCCACCGCCATGTCATAGTCTTCAATGAATACCGCGCGCCCCTCTACTTCCGGCAGGCGGGTGAACTGCTTCCAGCGTTTGATGATGTCCTTGCCTTCGTTGTCGTGGGGGTGGGCCTTCCCCGCCAATACAATCTGCAGGGGCCGGTCCCGATTGCTGAGGAGTCGGATCAGTCGTTCCGGATCTGTCAGCAGTAAGTCCGGGCGCTTGTAATTGGTAAAGCGGCGGGCAAAGCCTAACGTCAGAGACTCAGTATCCAGAAGCAGACCACACGCCGCTTCCTCGCTGTTGCCGTAGTTGTGCTCACAATGCTGGCTCTGCAATCGCGCGCGCAGGTAATACACCAATCGGTGTCGCTGGTTTCTGCGCATCTGCCAGAGATCATGGTCAGTAGTCCCTTTCAGCGGGCGAAGGTCCTTCATAGGCTGTCGCCAGCGGTCCTGGCCACAGGCCGACGTCCATAATTCGTCCGCCTCCGGAGAATCCCAGCTCGGGGTATGCACACCATTGGTAACGTATTCTGCTGGCACATCGGCCGCCGGCCAGCGCCCGAACCACGGCTGGAAAATGGATTGAGTGACCTGTTTGTGAATCTGGCTGACACCGTTAAAACGACCGCTCATACCTAGCGCAAGCCCCGACATGTTCAAATCGCTTGAACCGCCATTGGCAACAGTCAGTATGGTCTCCAGCGACTGGCCGATCTCCTGCAACCAGGGCTCCAGGTACAATCGGGCAAGTTTCGTCGGGAACCGGTCAAAACCTGCAGCTACCGAAGTGTGGGTGGTAAAAAGGTTGGTGGCTCTGGTTGCCAGCCGCGCCACTTCAAAACTGGTCTCATTCTGCTGTTGCCAGTGCACCGCGCGCTCAACCAGCGCCAATGCGCTGTGGCCTTCGTTAATGTGGCACAGAGCGGGTTGGCGCCCCAACTGTGCCAACAAGCGCCAGCCGCCAATTCCAAGCACCATTTCCTGTTGCAGGCGTTTTTCCGGATCGCCACTGTAGAGTTCGCTGGTAATACCCCGGTCGCCGGGCTCATTCCGGGGGTCATTGCTGTCGAGCAGCAACAATTCACAGCGCCCCACCTGTCCTTTCCAGGCCCTCAGGCGAACTGTACGGCCGGGAAAAGGTACGTTTACCCTTGCCCATTCTCCGTTGCTGTCCCGTAACGGAGTAACCGGGAGCATGGTCGGATCGTTATAGGGGTGAAACTCCAGCTGCTCCCCCTCAGCGTTCAGGGCCTGCCGGAAATAGCCCTGCTGGTAGAGCAAGCCCACGGCTGTGACCGGCACACCCAGATCGCTGGAAGCCTTCAGGAAATCGCCGGCCAGAACGCCCAGGCCGCCGCTGTATAACGGCAGGGATTCCGACACCCCATACTCCATGCAGAACCAGGCGACGCCAGTGGCCAGCTGGTTGCCGCAGTTTTCAGAATACCAGGTCGGGCACTGGTTGAAGGCTTCATGGCGATTCAGTTGTTGCTGGTACTGGGCCAGGAATTCGGGGTCTTCGGCCAGCTGTTGCAGCCGTTCTGCCGAAGCGCTGTTCAGCACCAGCCAGGCGTTATGGGTTGCCTCCCAGATCTCTTCATCGAGCTGCCGCCACAACTCATCACATCCGTGGTGCCAGCTCCACTGCAAATCCAGTGCAATCGCCATCAGCCCTGACATCTGTGCTGGCAGGGCCCTCATAGTATACGCGGCCAGAGTCATGGGGCTTCAGCCGTTAATGCGCGGTATAGCCGCCGTCGATAACCAGTTCGCTCCCGGTCATGAATTTGGACTCATCAGAGGCGAGGAAAACAATGCCCCAGGCAATGTCGTTCGGCTCGCCCATATGGCCAAGAGGATGTAAAGCGGCGGTGGCCTGCTTGGCAGCTTCCAGATCCTGGCCGGTGGTTTTCAGGTGGTTTTCGACCATCGGGGTCCAGATAAAGCCCGGATGCACGGAATTCACCCTTATGTTGTCCGGGGCGTAGAGCATCGCATCTGTTTTGGTCATCAACCGGACAGCACCCTTGGACGCATGGTATGGAGGTGCGTCCGGCGCGCCGATCAGGCCGTAAATGGAAGACAGATTGATGATGCTGCCGCCGCCGGCCTTCTTCATGTGAGGAATGGCGTGTTTGGTGCAGAAAAACACCCCTTTTACGTTAACCGCCTGTACCTTGTCCCATTCTTCCTCGGTCACTTCGTGGGTCGGCTTGTTGGCGCCGGACATGCCAGCGTTACTAACCACGACGTTTAGCGCTCCGAAGTGCCCGGCCACTCCGTCCAGAGCGGCTTTCACCTGCTGTTCATTGGTCACATCACAGTGCCAGTAACCAACCTTGTAGCCTTTGTCGCTGAGTGATTTGGCGAGGGTCTCGCCTTCGCTATCCAGGCAGTCAAGAATGCCAACGGCAGCGCCCTCTTCTGCCATCCGTTCAACCGTTGCTTTGCCAATGCCCAGTGCGCCGCCGGTTACCGCAGCTACTTTTCCTTCAAGTCGTGCCATGTCAGTCGTCCCTTACAGAATCAGTTGTTGTCATTATTGAAGTCAGTGCATTTGCTTGCGAACTCGCCCGGCAAGAAGGTCTGTAGACGCCTGTTCCTGCAGGCAGGCAATCAGTTCAGAAATTGTCAGCGCATCGTTCTCAACGCCGTCAAAATCAACCCCCAGACCGCCATCATCAGTCCTAACCACATGGGCGCTCAGCGTGCAGTGCCCCCGCTCCGAACGTTCCGGAAACCGGAAGGACAGCTCGATCGTCTGGTTCAGTCTCACATCCGAATAATCGGTCGCAATAAACAGACCACGTCGGGATGCATCCCGGATCATACCAGTCGCTACTGGCATGCCACGTTTGTAGACCAGAATGGGCAACCCGCCTTCTACCCGTTGGCTTAGCCGGTGTTCCATGCCGTTTCCTCCTGTCAGCTTGCCGAGTGGATACCGCAACTCCTCCACTTTACACCTGATTAAATATTAACCATCTTGATTCTGATCAAGAGGGTGATCACTCGGCTATCGACCGTATAGGTTCACAATATTTCTCAGCCCTGGCAGGTCGATCCTCGCTCGATAATCCTCGGGTAAGGTCCATTTCCAGTTACCCTGGATCGTGCCGGGCGTGTTGAAGCGTGCCTCGGATCCAAGAGCCAGAAGATCCTGTATCGGGACGATCACCAGTCGTGATACCGAGCCCATCGCAGCCTGTATCACGGGCCATGGCATATCCGGGCTGTTAATTCTCAGATACCGGTTAACATGCTCCCGGGTTCGCTCATCCAGGCTCTGGTACCAGCCCATTGTGGTGTCGTTGTCGTGGGTACCGGTATAGACCAGATCCCATTCCTTGTGGTTATGCAATAGATGGGGGTTGGCGGCGCTGCCATCAAAACCGAATTGTATGACGGTCATACCCGGTAACCGGAAACGGTGTCGAAGGGCTTCCACATCTTCCCCGATGATGCCGAGGTTCTCGGCAACCAGCGGCAAACGGGGTAACTCCCGGAAGCAGGTTTCCAGAAAATCATCGGCCGGGCCCGGCACCCAGTAGCCATCGACCGGGCGCGGATTCTCCGCCGGAATCTCCCAGTAAGCCTGCAGCCCCCGGAAATGGTCAATTCTAAGGAGATCGAACCGTTCCTGCTGGCTGGCCAGGCGCTGCACCCACCAGTGGTATCGGTCCTCCTCCATTCGCTGCCAGTCGAATAGCGGGTTTCCCCAGTGCTGACCCTCGGGGGAGAAATAGTCCGGGGGCACCCCGGCAACCACTCTGGGCTTACCTTCACCATCAAGCTTGTACAGGTGGGGTGCGGCCCAGACATCGGCGCTGTCGTGAGCGACGAAAATGGGGATGTCGCCAAACAGCCAGATGCCCCGTTCGGCCGCATAATGACGCACCGCTGTCCATTGTATGAAAAACAGGTACTGCTCCAGGCACACCCGTTCCAGTGTACTTTGGTGGGATTCTCTCAGGGCTTCCAGGGCGGCCGGCTTGTGATCCCGCAGGTCGTCGGGCCAGTCCAGCCAGTTCACGCCCGGAAACGCCTCTCTGGCTGTCATGAACAGCGCAAAATCATCCAGCCACTGATGGTGCTCCAGAAAATTCTGATAGGCCTGTGCGTTGAGCGCTTCTGACTCACGATAGCGACCGGCATGGAATCGCTGGCTGGCATGTTCCAGGGCTTCGGTACGGGTAAAGGCGGTAAGTTCCTGGCTATCGAGAAGACCGGGCGCCACCAGTTCCTCAAGGTCGATCAGAACGGGGTTCCCGGCATGGGCCGAGAGCGACTGGTACGGCGAAAGGTCTGCATGAGTGGGCCCCAATGGCAGTGTCTGCCACACCGTGATGCCTGCCTCGGCCAGAACATCCACAAACTGCCGGGCAGCGGCGCCCAGCTTGCCGGAAACGCCAGGTAATGCGGTCGGGTGCAACAGCACACCGGCACGCCGCCTTGCCAAAACCGGATTGGATGGCATTTCTACAGTCATGAATCAGCCTCATGCCCCGGCCGCATGGCACCGCCCTTGGCGGGCTCCCCTCCACCCTGGCTCAGGGGCTGGAACAGGCTGGACGGCGCCGGGTAGCCAATACGCTCATAAAGGTTGGCCAGGTGCCGGCGATACAGCTGCTCGAAATCCCGAACCACCGCTGCCGGGTTGTAATCGCCAAACCACCAGAACCAGTCCGAGCCTTCACACAATCCGAGCTGATGTGTGGCCGCCTGCTTCTGATCCATGTTGAGGGAGCCATTATCAAGCGCCCGGTCAAAATGCTGCTTGGCCTCACACAGCAGGTCCCAGGCCCGGTTTTTGTCGGAGTCGCCTATCCAGGTGGAAAAGGTTCCATAAATCCAGCTTCCAGCCACCAGTTCCGGGAGTTGCACAGGCTCTGTGTAATGCTCTTCCTGAAGGGTCGAATAAGTGGTCAGCCGCAGTTTCGGGTGTTTCTCAAGCACCCGGTACAGCTCGTCAAGAAAATGGAAGCCGTTCTCCGGGTAGTACTCCCAGGCATTCTCGCCGTCCAGAATCACCGAGATCACCGGGTTCTTGTCTTCTCTGGCGATGTTTTCCATGTGATGCACCAGGTCGCCAACCGCGTCCCTGGCGTGCCAGTCGGCATAGGTAAAACCAATCAGATCCGATAACCCATCGTCACGAAAAAAAGCCGTTACATTGGCATCAGTAAACCGGTACGGCTGATGGATGCTGGCAGCTTCAGGCAAGGATTTATTCGCCCTGGCCTTGTTGATGCTGTTATTGATGACTGAATCGCCGGAAGCGGTCCATCGAAAGCCTTGCTCGCCAAGCAACAGCAGCGTGGCCTGGCTCAACCCACCTTCAGAGGCCCAACAACCCGCAGGTTCGGTGCCGAAAAAGCGTTTGAAGGCTCGCCTGCCCTCGGCCAGATGCCAGATGGCCCGCTCTTTCCCCCCTGGATAGTGGTCATGCTCCGGAAGCGCGATGTCTGGCATCGCTTCTCGGGCGGCACTGAAATCCAGCAGCAGAGGCACGATGGGATGGGCCCAGGGGCTCATGGCCAGTTCCACCTGGCCTGTATGCGCCAGGTGACGGTAGCGAGGGCCTATGCTGGCCATCAATTCTGCGATCACGTCCAGCAATGCCTTGCGATCGTCCAGTGTGTACTGATGGGCCTTTTCCTGAAGGCTTTGTACCACGCCATGTTTGCGGCGCACGGTTTCCGCCATCCAGCCCAGGTGGTACCACACCAGCAGATCGGCAAGAAACTGGGTAGAAAGATAACGCTGAATGTCGGGCCGGGTTCGGTATAGATCGGCCACTTCCGCCAACCGAGCATAGGCGGGAAAACGCTTGATAATCCGCTCGGCGTTTGCCCTCAGGCACTTTTCCATCAAATCCAGAAATGCCGGTGAGCCAGGTTCCGGCAGCGCCGGATCAACCAGAGCCGCAAGCAGAGGATCGCCGATGGTTTGCCCTCCATGGCGCCATCGCTCAATGTGGTACAGATAGGTCTCAATCTGTTCCAGCAGCACCGGCGCGAAGTTCACCACCGCACGGGCATCCGGGTGGGCTTCCAGGTGCGCAGCCATGTCCACATAATCCTTGATGCAGTGCAGATAGACCCAGGGGAACAGGAACTGCCCATTGCTGTGATCCTGATAATCCGGCTGGTGCATATGCCAGCAAAGTACCACTGGCGTGCGGGGGTCAGAGGCCATGGGGATAATCCTGCCCGAGCATCTCGGGAGTGATCAGCACAACACCTTTAGACGACACGTGGAAGCGTTTTTCATCTGCTGTCCGATCAAAACCAACCCGGGTGCCTTCCGGAATCCGGCAGCCGCGGTCAATCACCGCTTTGCGAATGTGGCAATCGCGTCCAATGTCCACGTCCGGGAAGATTACAGAGTCCTCCACCTCACTGAAGGAATGCACCCGAACCTGGGAGAACAACAGCGAGTGTCGAACGTGAGCGCCAGAAACGATGCAGCCGCCGGCCACCATGGAATCGACGGCCGTGCCCCGACGGTTGTCATCATCGAACACGAACTTGGCCGGCGGTAACTGTTCCTGGTAAGTCCAGATCGGCCAGTCCGAATCGTACAGATTCAGTTCCGGGCTGATACCGATCAGTTCCAGGTTGGCCTGCCACAGGGAATCGATGGTTCCGACATCGCGCCAGTATGCCACCTTGTTGTTGACTGGATCCCGGAACGGGAAAGCCGTAACCCGAAGGCGCTTGATCACCGAGGGAATAATATCCTTGCCGAAATCATGGGAAGAGTTACCGTCCATCTTGTGATCCCGCAGCAGTTCATCAAACAGAACTTTCGTGCTGAACACGTAAATACCCATCGACACCAGCGCTGTCCCCGGTTTACCCGGCATGGCCTTGGGGTGGGCCGGCTTTTCCTCGAATTCGGTAATGCGTAAATCTTCATCCACCGACATCACCCCGAACGCCGAAGCTTCTTCGACGGGCACCTCAATACAGCCCACGGTAATATCCGCCTCCTGTTCCACGTGGGCAGCCAGCATGGTGCCGTAATCCATTTTGTAGACATGGTCACCTGCCAGAATCAACACGTACTCCGGCTGGTGGCTGCGAATGATGTCCAGGTTCTGCAGCACGGCGTCTGCTGTGCCCTCGTACCAGGAGGTCTCAATGCGCTGCTGGGCCGGCAACAGTTCCACAAATTCATCCAGCTCCCCCCGCAGGAACCCCCAGCCGCGCTGAATGTGACGGATCAATGAGTGGGATTTGTACTGGGTGATAACGCCTACCTGACCAATGCCGGAGTTGATGCAGTTGGACAACGGGAAATCGATAATCCTGAACTTACCCCCGAAGGGAGCGGCGGGCTTGGCTCGCCATTTTGTGAGGTCGTGCAGTCGTGAGCCCCTGCCGCCAGCCAGCACCAGGGCCAGGGTTTGACGAGTAAGGCGACTAACGAAACGCTTGGCGGTTTGCATAGCAGCTTCCCTGTTTAAACCGGATACGCGCCGACACAAATTTGACGTTTGTTCTTTCAGAAAAACACTATCATTGAATTATGACGTACAATTGTCTTAGGTCATATTTTGTACAAACGCAAAAACGATTCATGGTCTAACCTCTGATTTCCACTTTTGTTCAGGAATCTGTGGTCTATGGAAAGCCCCGCCCTGAGTGAGTTCGACCTGCACCTGTTTGCCGAAGGCAGGCACTGGCATATCTATAATGTTCTGGGTGCCCACCTCGGGAATCAGCGAGGAATCGAAGGCGCTCGTTTTGCCGTTTGGGCACCCAACGCCCAGGCCGTGAGTGTGATCGGCGACTTCAACGACTGGGACAGCGGCCGTCATCCCATGGCGGTTAACAAAGATTATGGTGTCTGGTCGGTATTCATTGGGGGAGTAAAGCCGGGAGACCTTTACAAGTTTGCCATCACAACCCGAAACGGCCACCACATCACCAAAACCGATCCGTATGGGCAGGCCTTTGAGCACCGGCCTTCCAATGCCGCAGTGGTGACCGAGCGGGGGCAATACGCCTGGAGCGACGGAGACTGGCTTGAGTGCAGAAACCGGTTCGACTGGCAGCGGAGCCCGATTTCTGTCTATGAGGTGCATCCGGGCTCCTGGCGCCATCACGGTTCCGGGCGCTGGCTGACCTATCGGGAGCTGGCCGATCAGTTGGTGCCCTACGTGTTGGAAACCGGCTTTACGCATATTGAGCTGCTCCCGATTACCGAGCACCCGCTGGACGAATCCTGGGGTTACCAGACTACCGGCTATTACGCCCCCACCAGCCGTTATGGCAGCCCGGATGATCTTAGATATCTGGTCGACCTGTGCCATCAGAACAACATCGGCGTGATTCTCGATTGGGTGCCGGGGCATTTCCCCGATGACGACTTCGCCCTCGCCGAATTTGATGGCACGGCACTCTATGAACATGAAGATCCCCGCCGCGGGCGTCACCAGGATTGGGGCACACTCATCTACAACTACGGTCGCCACGAAGTCCGGAACTTTCTCATAGGCAGTGCGCTTTTCTGGCTGGATACCTTTCACATGGACGGGCTGCGGGTGGATGCGGTTGCTTCCATGCTGTACCTGAACTACTCCCGGAATGAGGGAGAATGGCTGCCGAACGAACATGGCGGCCATGAGAATCTGGACGCGATCCGGTTCCTTCAGGATCTGAACCGGGTATGCCAGAGCCGGTTTCCCGGCGTGCTGATGATGGCGGAAGAGTCCACGTCCTGGCCCCGGGTGACGCGGCCGCCGGAGATTGGCGGTCTTGGATTCAATCTGAAATGGAACATGGGATGGATGCACGACACCCTGCACTACCTGCAACAGGACCCCGTGTATCGCCAGTATCACCACGACAAGCTCACCTTTGGTTTGCTTTATGCCTTTTCGGAAAATTTCGTGCTGCCGCTCTCCCACGACGAAGTCGTACACGGCAAATCCAGCCTGATTCAGAAAATGCCGGGGGATGACTGGCAACAAAGAGCCTCCCTGCGCCTATTGTTCAGTTACATGTTCTCCTACCCCGGTGCGAAGCTGCTGTTCATGGGTGGTGAATTTGGCCAGCGCCAGGAGTGGAGCGAACGTCGCGAACTGGACTGGTACCTGCTGCAATACCCCGAGCACCAGGGGCTGCGTAAACTTGTTCAGGATCTCAATGGGCTCTATCGCCGCTACCCGGCTCTGCACCGCAAGAGCTTCACCGGCGAAGGCTTCGAGTGGATTGATTGCCACGATTCCACCCAGTCTGTGATCAGTTTTCTGCGCAACCCGGGAACGCCCGAGCATGGGCCGCTGGTGATTGTTGCCAACTTTACTCCTATACCCAGGCATCACTATCGCATTGGCGTGCCAACAGGAGGTAACTGGCAGGAAATTTTTAATTCAGACTCCACCTGGTATGGCGGCAGTAACCTCGGCAATCCTCTACTCTTGCAAGCTGAGCCCACACCCTGGATGGCCCGCCCGTGTTCCGTGGAGCTTACGGTACCGCCCCTGGGCCTGGTTATGCTGAGGCCAGCGACATGACCCGGGTACTGTTTGCCACGAGCGAAGTCTTTCCTCTGGTAAAAACCGGAGGTCTTGCGGATGTTTCGGCAAGCCTTCCTGAAGCTCTCTGCCGCCTGGGCTACGACTGTCAGATCCTGCTCCCCGGCTACCCTGCAGCGCTGAAGGCTGCGCGAGAGTCCGGATCCCGCCGTAAAACCCGATTTCGCTACGGCCAGTACGATGTATCCCTGTGGCAAACCCGATTGCCGGGCACCGCCGTTACCCTCTGGCTGGTGGATTGCCCAGCCCTGTTCGACCGTGCTGGCGACAGCCCCTATCAGAACGAAGAAGGCGAGGACTGGTGGGACAACGCTCACCGGTTTCACCTGTTCGGACGAATCGGTGCCATGTTGGCGCTCGGGCAACTGGGCCTGGCCTGGCGGCCGGACATCGTGCACTGTAACGACTGGCAATCCGCACTGATCCCGGTGTTTCTGGCAGATAGTCAGGACGCCCCGAAAACTGTGTTCACCATCCACAATCTCGCTTACCAGGGGCTGTTTTCCCACGAAACCTTTCGTGCCCTGGGCCTGCCGGACTCACTTTGGCGATACGAGTTCCTGGAGTTTCACGGCCAACTGTCCTTTATCAAAGGCGGACTGGTATTCAGCGATGCCATCACCACCGTCAGCCCCAGCTACGCAGATGAAATTCAGACACCCTGGTTCGGTAACGGTCTGGACGGTTTGCTGCGCCACAAGTCATCCAGGCTTCACGGCATTCTCAATGGCATTGATACCCGCCAATGGAACCCGGAAGCGGATCCACACCTGGAGTTCCACTATGGCGCGGACTATCCCGCCAACAAATCACAATGCCAGGCAAGGCTGCAGCAGGAACTCGGGCTGGAGGTTTGCGGGGCTCCATTGCTGGGGTTCGTCGGGCGCCTGGTGGAACAGAAAGGGCTGGACTGGCTGCTTGGGGTCATCAAGCCGTTGCTGGAACGAGGATGTCAGTTTGCCCTGCTCGGCTCCGGCGAACACCACTACCAGGAAAGCCTGAAAACCATGGTTCGTGAATGGCCCGGGCAATGTTCACTCACCCTCGGTTACAACGAAGGCCTGGCGCACCGGATAACCGCCGGGGCCGATATTTTCCTGATGCCTTCCCGGTTTGAACCCTGCGGACTGAACCAGATGTACAGCCTAAGATACGGCACCGTACCGGTGGTGCACGGCGTCGGCGGCCTTAACGATACGGTGTTTGACCCCAATGAGGAAACACCGGAACAAGCCAATGGTTTTGTGTTTCGTGAGGCGACGCCAGATGCATTACATGCCGCCATTACCCGTGCGCTGGCAGCGCGGGAGGACCGGAAAACCTGGCGCAAACTGCAGGAAAACGGCATGAAAGGCGACTATTCCTGGAAGAACCGGGCCGGCGAATACGCGGCCCTGTACCGGAACCTCATTACCGTCAACGACCGGATATATGAAGACTGACACGGTGCCCCTGGCCCAAGGAGGTCATCACCATGCACACCGCAACTGAATTCCGGCTGGAAGCCCGCCCCAGACTACCAGAAGCACTGGAGCGACTTGATGCGCTGGCCAATGACCTTTTCTACAGCTGGGATCATGGCGTGCGCAGTCTGTTCGCGCGGATTGATCTCCGTCTCTGGCAAAAAGTGGAGCACAACCCGAAACTGTTCCTGCGACGGGTGGCCCAGGCCCGGCTCGATCAGGCATCGGAAGACCGCGCCTTTCTCGCCGAATACCGTCGAGTATTATCCGCTTACGACGCTTATCTTGAATCCGAACCCGGCACCGAAGTGCTGGAGGCACTGAACCCTGAAGATAGCCTTGTGGCCTACTTTTGCGCCGAGTTCGGGTTTCACGAGAGTTTCCCGATCTACTCCGGGGGCCTTGGCATACTGGCTGGTGACCATTGCAAGGCGGCCAGTGACCTGGGGTTACCCTTTGTCGCCGTCGGGCTACTGTATCAGCAGGGCTATTTCATTCAGACCATTGATGCCCAGGGGCACCAGATTGCCCGTTATCAGTGCCACTCCAGCGATGAGCTGCCAATCACGCCGGTAGAGGTAGATGACAAGGCACTGACCGTCTCTGTGCCCTTCCCGGGGCGCGAAGTGCATGCACGGGTCTGGCTGGCCAGGGTCGGGCATATTTCCCTGTACCTGCTGGACACCAACACCGCGGAAAACACAGATGAAGACCGGGAACTTACCTTACAGCTTTATGGCGGCGACTCCGCTACCCGCATCAGCCAGGAAATGCTGCTGGGCATTGGAGGCACCCGGGTTCTGACCGCACTGGGTGTTCAGCCTACGGTGTGGCATATCAACGAGGGCCACGCAGCCTTCCAGATACTGGAACGGTGCCGTATGGCCATGGCCGAAGGGCTGTCTTTTGGTGCCGCCCTCGAGTCGGTAGCCGGATGCACCTTGTTTACCACCCATACTCCGGTGCCGGCGGGCCACGATATCTTCCCCCGGGACCTGGTGGAGCACTTCCTGTCGCCTTTCCTGGACCACTCCGGGCTGGAATTCGATGCGGTTTTCGGGCTGGGCAGCAAAAACGGTGATCAAAGCTTCAACATGACGAGTCTGGGCCTTCGGGGCTCCCGGTTTCATAACGGCGTAAGCCGGATTCACGGCGGTGTAGCCGCTCGGATGGAAGGCGATATCTGGCCTCAGATACCGGCGGCCGAGAACCCTCTTGGCTACATTACCAATGGTGTTCATGTACCAACTTTCCTGGCGCCGGAATGGGCAAGTCTGTTCGATATCCAGGCGCCAACCTGGAAAAGTGAACTGAGAAACCCGACATTCTGGCAGTTCATCGACAAGATCCCGGACTACCATTACTGGAGCGTTCACAAGGCCCTGAAACAGCAGATGGCCGAGTTCATCGTGCGGCGCCTGAAACGCCAGCACAAGCGCAATGGCACGGGCCATTCAGTGACTGAGCGGATGGCCCGCAAGCTGGTATCGCCGGAAAATGACGCGCTGGTGGTCGGCTTCGCCCGCCGCTTTGCTACCTACAAGCGAGCTACGCTGATCTTCTCCGATCTGCCCCGCCTGGAACGGCTGCTCACCAATCCGGAGCAACCGGTTGTGCTGGTATTTGCCGGCAAGGCCCATCCCCAGGACAAACCCGGGCAACAGCTGATCAAGGTCATACACGACCTCTCCATGCAGTCCAACCTGATGGGGCACATTATTCTGTTGGAGGATTATGATCAGGCCATGGCGCGCCGGCTGCTGAGCGGAGTTGATGTCTGGCTGAATACCCCGGAATACCCCAAGGAAGCCAGCGGCACCTCTGGTGAGAAAGCAGCCGTTAATGGTGCCCTGAATCTGAGCGTGCTGGACGGCTGGTGGGGTGAAGGCTACGACGAAACCAATGGCTGGGCGATTACGCCGCGCGACACCGAACTGGATGTAGAATTTCGCAACCGCGAGGAAGCCCGGGACCTGTTGGACCTGCTGGAGCGGGAAGTGATTCCGCTCTATTACAACCGAGCCTCACAGGGCTACTCCCAGGGCTGGGTAAGCCGTTCCAAAGCGTCCATGAAAACCATTACGCCCCGGTTCAATGCCCAGCGTATGGTGATGGACTATGTTCGCAACTATTATCAGCCAGCCACCCGGCAGGGCGCACGGTTGAGAGACAACAATGCCGCACTGGCGCAGGAGCTGGCAGAGTGGAAAGCCCGGGTGCACGAGGCCTGGAACGGCGTGTCCATCCATGTGGACGGCTGCGTGTCAGATCGCTGTCACTGGGATGAATCCGTGGAGCTGAAAGTGTCGGTGGCGCTGAATGGTCTGGCGCCCGATGATGTACGGGTGGAATGCCTGGTCGAGCCTGAGTGCACCGGCACTCACACTGGCCCCGGGCCCGACGCATTTGTGCTGGAAGCCAGCGGAGAGAAAGACGGTAAGACCCTGTTCAAAACCCGGATCCAGCCACCCTACCCGGGGTTACAAACACTGCGATTGCGCATCTACCCGCACCACAAGGCGCTAACCCACCCGCTGGAGATGGGGGCCATGCTCTGGGCATGACAACTTAGTCGGTAGTCGGGTTCAGCGGTTTCTCGTTGTTATTCGCGGCCAGTGCATTGACCACCGGATTGGCATACATATCCAGCAAATAAGGGCGGATCGCCGGTTCGCAGGCCTCCAGCCGGCGCTCCATTTCTGCCGTGGCCGCGTCCATATCGGCCGGAGACCAGGTCTCGGCGGTTACCACGCTCTCGCTCACACTGCCCGGAGTCTCATGGGCATCCGGATGAACTCCCCGCATCTGGTACGCCACCAGGTTAGAGGCGTGCAGGTGGTAATTGGCGTGCATTTCATGGTCAATGCGTGCGGCCAGTGCTTTCGGGTTGTCCGGTGAATCGGCAATCGGGGCTCCGAAATGAACATGAACGTGGCCTTTATAGCCCGTCAGTCCTTTAACGATCTGGTCTGTGTCCTCGCCTTCGGCCTTCTGATAGGCGCCAGTCCGGCCCCGCACTTCCAGTTCTTTGGCCTTGTCGGCATCGCAGGGGTCGTATTCGTAGGCAATAGATACCGGCACGATGTGAAGACGGTTCATGGCTTCATCGAACGCCAGCCCGGATTTTTTCCGGCTCATGTAGAACATCTTGATGATGGCCGGGTCGGTAGCGTCAATGCCGTCTTTGGCGCGGCCTTCGCGCTGAGCAATCCAGATGCTGTGATTGGTATCAATGCTGTGATTGATGAAGCCGGAAAGCGTGAGGTAGGCGTCGCGCATTTCCCTTGGGCTGGTCATGTTACGGCGAACCACAAAACTCTTGTTCAGCCGCATCATTTCCGCAAACACCCGATTGGAGAGCAGGTTGTCGCCAATGGCAATCCGGGTTGTGTGGAAGCCGTTCTGGAATAGCAGGTAGTTCACCACCATCGGGTCGAAAACAATGTCCCGGTGATTGGAGATGAACAAGTGGGCACTGTTTTTGCTGAGGTTTTCCAGGCCGCTGTGGGTTACACGGGTGGTGGTATTTTCCACCAGTTCTCCCACGTATTTCGAAACTCCGGCCTGCATATCATCCACCCGGGTGTAATGCCCGAAATGGCTGACCAGCCAGCGGCGAATGAACATCCTCAGAACGCCCGGCGCCCACTTTGCAACGGTTGGCGACTTGAATCGCCCCACCATATCCAGGAATTCCCGGTCGTTAACCAACCTCTGGATGGTTGGC
Source organism: Marinobacter sp. LM1 (assembly GCF_042763285.1). NCBI lineage: Bacteria > Pseudomonadati > Pseudomonadota > Gammaproteobacteria > Pseudomonadales > Marinobacteraceae > Marinobacter > Marinobacter sp. LM1. The sequence goes on along the minus strand of NZ_CP114373.1, from coordinate 2,270,984 downwards.
GCGGTCTCTTCATCCGAATAGGGACGGATTGCGTCAAATTCCTGCATGCAAGCCCTGTTATTGTTCGCAGCGTTGATCACAGTGTACGAAAGGGGCGCTATTGTATCCTTTCTCTTGCCGGTTTGCCTCCACCCGAATGGCCAGTTGACCAAACATCCGGAAGGATCTGGTAGAATCGCGCTGCTTAATCACTCCGCCACGAGCCGACCACTGAATGTACATGGACCAGGACTTCGACCAACTCGCCACTGAACCACCCACCGCTGCGGGCCGAAATCCGGAGCAGGTTCTGCACGAGGTATTTGGTTACGAGAGTTTTCGGCCCCTGCAGGGGGATATTGTCCGGGAAGTGGTCAACGGCGGTGATGCCCTTGTATTGATGCCCACCGGGGGCGGTAAATCCCTGTGTTATCAGGTGCCCGCTCTGGTCCGGCCCGGCACCGCCATTGTTATCTCACCGTTGATCGCGCTTATGCAAGATCAGGTGGCGGCGCTACGCGAGCTTGGAGTGAGAGCGGCGTTCCTGAATTCCACCATGGATTTCGAACAGGCCCGTGCCACCGAATACGCCCTGGCGACCGGCGAGCTGGACCTGCTCTATTGCGCGCCGGAACGGCTGATTCAGCCGCGAACCATTGAGCTGCTGCATAACGCGTCCCTGTCGTTGTTTGCCATAGACGAGGCTCACTGCGTCTCCCAGTGGGGGCACGATTTCCGGTCCGACTACCTTCAACTGAGCATGCTGGCCCAGGAATTTCCCGGCATCCCCCGTATCGCACTGACAGCGACCGCTGATGAGCGCACGCGAAAAGAGATTGCGGAACGGCTGTCGCTGACCACCGCCCGGCATTTCATCAGTGGCTTTGATCGCCCCAACATTCAGTATCGGATTACACCAAAGACCAACGCAAACAAACAGTTGTTGGATTTTATTAAAGCAGAGCATGAGGGTGACTGCGGTATTGTCTATTGCTTGTCCCGAAACAAGGTCGATGCCACCGCCCGATTATTGAGCAGCAAGGGCTATACCGCACTGCCCTACCATGCCGGGCTGAGCGCCGAAGACCGCGCCCGCAATCAGGAGCGTTTTCTCAGGGAAGACGGCGTTATTGTGGTGGCAACCATTGCCTTTGGCATGGGCATCGATAAACCTGATGTGCGTTTTGTCGCCCATCTGGACCTCCCAAAAAGCCTGGAAGCCTATTACCAGGAAACGGGCCGGGCGGGCCGGGATGGCAAGCCGTCCACCGCGTGGATGGTGTATGGCCTGCAGGATGTCATCAAACTCCGGCAGATGCTGGAGGCCTCTCAGGGTAACGATCAGTTCAAGCGGGTTGAGCGACAGAAACTGGATGCCATGCTTGGGCTGTGCGAAGTGACCCAGTGCCGGCGACAAGTGTTGTTGCATTATTTCGGAGACAATCTGGAGACTCCCTGCGGAAACTGCGATACCTGCCTGAACCCTCCGGAAACCTGGGATGGCACGGTGGCGGTGCAGAAGGCCCTCTCCTGCGTGTACCGTACCGGCCAGCGTTTTGGCGTCAACTACGTCATTGATGTACTTCGCGGGTCAGCGAATGAACGAATCCTGCAATCCGGCCACCAGGCGATCACCACCTATGGCATCGGTCAGGAACTGTCAGCGAACGAATGGAAGTCGGTATTCCGGCAACTCGTGGCGAACGGCTACCTGCGGGCAGACCCTGAGGGCTACGGCGCGCTTCAGCTAACCGAGCGCTGCCGCCCCCTGCTCAAGGGCGCACAGGCGATTGAACTCCGGAAAGACCCGGTGGTCCGCAACACCGCTGGTGGTAAGTCATCAACGAGCCGCCGGAGCGGCCAGAACGTGCGGGACCAGATTACCGACCACGCCGGGTGGGATGCGTTGCGGGCCTGCCGCAAAGAGCTGGCGGACAAGCAGGGCGTGCCGCCCTACGTGATCTTCCACGACACAACCCTGTTCGACATGCTTGAACGCCGCCCTTCCACCCTGGAGGAGCTGGCCGAGGTCAGCGGCGTGGGCGCCGCCAAGCTGGAAAAGTATGGCGATGTTTTCCTGCAGGCGCTACGCTCTATCAATCCTGAGGCTTGAACCCCTTCTTGCGCACCCGGTAATGGGCGATGGAGGTGGCAACGTGGTTGCCTTCTTCATCTCTCAGAATGCCTTCCAGAGTAAATTTAGCCCTGCCGGTGGCGTCTGCATCGGCAAGGATGGCAGCCACCGCCTCTGGTGGTAGTTCAAATTCCACGGTCACATCTGAATTGGCCGGCTGCAGAAACTCCAGAGTCATTTCCTTCAGAATTGGCGTATAGGCAGGGCCAAGGTCGAAGAGGGTCAACACCCCACCGGGAATCTCCGCCACCAGGAAATAGGCGCCAGCATACAGGCTACCAAAGTGGTTTTTATTGCCCTTGAGGCGCACGCGGGCTTTGACGTAGCCCGGGCGAAGCTCCTCAACACTGAAGTGATTACGGGGCGCGAACGGTATCGCCATACCAATAATGCGGTTAACCGCGGCATAACTGCCGGTCTTCTTGAGCCATTCCAGCGGTTGCAGCAGCGTCGCCTTGGGGTCACTGGAGCTTACCCATTGGCCGGCGGTGCCAATCAGAGAATCAATAAGAGCCATAAAGCCATATCCTGAAGTAAACAAAAGGCGATCTTTACAGTCAGATACGGCTACTTCAAGAATCTTTTACAGTTTTTTTGAAACCTGTACGTTTCGAATAACGCTTTCTGATCTAAGCTGTAGCCAATGTCTGTAACGTTACCGTTGCTTGCAGCCGGATAACAGGGAAAGGGCACGCAGTTGTACACATTCAATAAAATGATAACGCGCCTCTGGCCAGTTCTGGCGCTTGCGGCGTGCATTCACGTTCAGCCAACGGCTGCGTCCGAATCCGAATCCAAATCGGCTCCCACACGAGACTACATACTCTGGTATCGCAACTACGATAACCCGGCGATTCGCAATCTGGTTGAACTCGCATTGCGCAAAACCTCGGAGTACGGTGAGTTCCAGATTATCCGCAGTGAAGAAATAAGCCAGGGGCGCGCCCTTCGGGAACTGGCTAACCCTCAGAGCCGGATTCTGGATATTGCGAACGTGGCGACATCAGAAGAGCGGGAAACATTTCTGAACGCCATTCCGGTACCTGTGGACGGCGGACTGCTCGGATTCAGGGTATGCCTGGTGTTGCCGGAACAGCTCAGTCTGTTTGAGGGGGTATCCAGCCTGGACGACCTGCGCCAGCGAGATATCCGTATTGGCCAGGGCGCACACTGGCCAGACACCCCGATTCTCGAAGCTAACGGCATTACCGTGATCACCCACACCCGCTATGAAATACTCTTTGGTATGCTTCGCAATAAACGCTTCGACTGTTACGCCCGCGGTGTGAGCGAAGTGCTGTTCGACCTCGAACATAACAAAGCCGACGACCTGGTAATCGAGCCAAACATCCTGCTGGCCTACGCCATGCCATCCTACCTTTTTGTGGCCCCGGACGATCACGAAACCGCGCAACGCCTGCAACTGGGTCTGGAGCGAGCGATCCTGGACGGCAGCTTCGCGGTGTATCTGAAAAACTGGTTTGGCAGAGCGGTATCATCACTGGGCCTTGATCGGCGCACAGTAATCACGTTGGAGAATCCGTATCTCAGTGAAGAATCCAGATATGTCGGGCGTCGAACCCTGGAAAACCTGGAGCGCCGCGTTGAGCTACTGAGTGTCGGAGACTAGCGGGCCATCCCTGGCCGCCACGAATTACACCCGGAAACGGGTTACCTTGTCATTCAGCACACTGCCGATAGTCTCGATGTGGCCACTGTAAACATCGTTCTCGCTGGCCGCCTTGGCCGCTTCCTGGCCCTGGTCAGCAATGCGGGTGATGGACGCATTCAACTCTTCGGTCACCGATGTCTGCTCCTCGGAGGCCGTGGCGATCTGTGAGGTCATCTGACTGATGGCGGTAATCGCCTCCACAATCCGGTTCAGAGACTCCATCGCATCCTGCGCTTTTTCCATACTCACGTTGGATACCGCCGTAGAGGCTTTCATAACGTCTACCGCATCGTTGGCGCCTTTCTGCAGCCGCTCGATCATGTTGTTGATTTCTTCAGTGGAAGACTGGGTACGCTGAGCGAGATTCCGAACCTCATCGGCCACCACCGCAAATCCGCGCCCAGCATCCCCTGCCCGTGCCGCTTCAATGGCCGCGTTCAGTGCCAGCAGATTGGTTTGTTCCGCAATGCCCTGAATGACTTCAAGCACAGTCGTAATCGACGAAACATCCTTACCAAGGGTGTCGATAACCTCGGCGGCGGCGTTTATCTCACCCACCAGCTTCTGCACCGCATCCCGCGAGGCGGTGACGGTCTCCAGGGAACCCCGGCTTTCCTGGTCTGCATTCTCTGCGGCTTCCGCAGTTTGCTGGGCATTCTGGGCAATCTCACCCGCCGCCGCGGACATTTCGTTAATTGCCGTCGCGATCATATCGATCTCATGCTGCTGGTTTTCAACACTGGAGCGACTGTCGCTGGACGTCTGTCGGAGCGACTTTACGTTCTCCTCCAGTTCGTCGCTGCCCTCTTTTACTTCTTTTACAACCTGCTGGATGTTCTCAACAAAGCTATTGAAGCTGCGCGCCAACTGCCCAAACTCATCAGACGCAGAGTCATCAAGACGCTTGGTAAGATCCGCATCTCCGGAAGCGATGCGAGACATGGCGCCATTAAGCCTGCGAACCGGCGCAAGAAGGAAGCTAATCGCAAAGTAGAGCAAGACAAGCGCAACAATCAGCCCTACCCCGGCGATGATCAGGCCCATAGTCCGAGCCTCGACGATGGGAGCACTGATCAGGTTTTCATTCACGAACGTAGCCAGGTACCAGTCCACGGCCCGGGCTTCGCTGATGGGGTGAAAGCTGACACTCCACTCGGCACCCTCGCTCTCAAATCCCTGCAGAGAACCGTCCAGAACCGGCTGCTGACCGATCATGCCGCTGATGTTCTTGCCAACAATCTCGCTGTTGGGGTGAAACAGGACCGTGCCGGAATTGTTAATTAACGCCGCATAGCCCGTCTCTGCCAGGGTAATGGTCGATAGCATCTGATCGATTGTGTTGAGACTGATATCCATACCGGCCACGCCAACATAATTGCCCCGCTTGATTGGCGCCATGGCGGAAATAATGGTCTCGTCCGAGGTTGCGTCCAGGTACGGATCGGTAAACGACGCCTGCCCCAAACGCTGGGCTTTCTGGTACCAGGGGCGTACCCGGGGGTCATAATCGGGTGGAAGCGTGGCCTCTACTTCGGCACTTCGCATCAGCATGCGGCCATCTTCGGTGCCGGCGTACACGTCCTTGATGTTGCCACCTTCGGTCATGGCTTCCATAAGAACGCGGGCGTTATCGTCGTTGCGAGTCCGTTCCAGCGCCTTCGCCGTCGCTTCCGCCATATCCAGGCGCGTATTGAGCCAATCGGCAATACTCGACGTACTCTGGGCCACTGCATCGCTCATCAGCGCGCTAACGTAGCGATCAGTCGTTGAGCGGAGCCGAATATCGTTGGAAATTGTCAGGGCGCCCATAATCAACACGATCAGGGAGCCAATTGCGATCAGCAATTTCTGGGCGAATGATAGGTTCAAGCTGACGGCCTCCAATCAGGGTCAAAAACAAATTGCATTTATCATTTAGTGTAGTCGAAACATACTCACTAACGGCAGATCCTGCGAAGTCTTGAACACTCTTTGCTAGAATGCTGAGATCACAGCACATTCGCCATACACGACAGGGAGAACCCTATGGCCCATGAAGAGCTCCACCTGAATCTGCGTAACCTGACCCTTGATGACTACGGCCAGTTGCAAGAGTTGATGGATCGGGTTTACGACGACATTGGTGGCGCGTGGCCAAAAGACACCATCAAGGCGCTGGTAGAACAGTTCCCGGATGGCCAGATCTGTATCGAAGACAACGGCCAGTTGGTGGCGGTGGCGCTCACGGTATGCGTGAAATACGAAAGATTCAGCAACCCTCACGCCTACGACGACCTGATTCTGCGTAACGAAAAAATCTGGCACAACCCCAACGGCGATTCGCTTTACGGCCTGGATGTGTTTATAGACCCCGAATACCGGGGCTATCGACTGGGGCGTCGCCTGTATGAAGCACGAAAAGAGCTCTGTCGTTCCATGAACCTGCGGGCCATCCTCGCCGGCGGGCGGATTCCCAGCTACTTCAAGTACGCCGAGCAATACACTCCGGAAGAATACATTCAGCGCGTTGATCGCAAGGAAATCTACGACCCGATCCTGACGTTCCAGCTTTCCAACGATTTCCAGGTTACCCGGCTGATGCACAAATACCTGCCGGAAGACCAGAAATCCCTCGGATATGCGACGTTGCTGGAGTGGAGAAACATTCTCTATACGCCTCCCTCATCGGTACTCAACGTCAAAAAAACCCAGGTGCGCATGGGGGCGGTGCAGTGGCAGATGCGGGAATTCACCTCGGTGGAGGAGGTGCTCAAGCAGGTTGAGTACTTCGTGGACGCACTGTCGGATTATAAAAGCGACTTTGCCCTGTTCCCGGAATTTTTCAACGCGCCGCTGATGGGGCTGACCGACCAGATGGATCAGACCCGTGCCATTCGGTTCCTCGCCGGCTTTACCGAACAGTTCCGCAACGAAATGTCGGAAATGGCCGTCAGTTACAACATCAACATTATCACCGGCTCCATGCCGCTGATTGAAGATGACCGGGTCTACAACGTCTCATACCTGTGCCACCGTGACGGTCGTGTAGACGAGCAGCGCAAGGTCCATATCACCCCTCACGAACGTCGCGACTGGGTTATTGAGGGTGGTGATAAATTCCAGGTATTCGATACCGATGCCGGTCGTGTCGCCATCATGATCTGCTACGACATTGAGTTTCCGGAACTGGGCCGTATCGCCGCCAGTCAGGATGTGGACATTATCTGTGTCCCCTTCTGGACCGATACCAAGAACGGCTATTTGCGCGTGCGCCATTGTGCCCAGGCCCGGGCCATAGAAAACGAGTGCTACGTGGTGATTACCGGCAGCGTGGGCAACCTGCCGAAAGTGGAAAACCTGGATGTTCAGTACGCCCAGTCTTCGGTATTCTCGCCGTCGGATTTCGCATTTCCACATGATGCAGTGATGGCAGAAACTACACCGAACACCGAAATGATCATGTTTTCAGACATGGATCTGGAAAAGCTCAAACTGGTCAGAAACGAAGGTTCTGTCACCAATCTGAAAGATCGACGTGTTGACCTTTACGAGCTGAAAACCCGGTAATGGGCAGATTTAGCCCCGCACAGGGGGCCAAATCCTGATTATTTCCATGAACGGGCTGCGGTAGATAGCTGACGGCATTGCCAAAAGTTTCTGGCCCGTCTATTGTTTAATTAATGTTCAGTATATATCTGGCCGACCTCAATAGCAGAGCAAGCGTTCCATGAACGAAGAACTACCGGACCTGGTCGCGCGTTTCCGAATCCGACACGGCATTTTTCGCAAGGAAACCGTGGAAGCGCGACTTTATGAACTCGACAGTTACGGCTGCGTGATGAAAACGGACAAGCTGTTTGAACCCGGGGATACCGTGGTTGTCGACCTTGTTATGGATATGCCGTTTGAAGAAATCCGTGCCGAAGGCCTGACCGGCCTGGTTACCGAAAAGAGAAAACACTGTAGCAACTTCTTCTACTCACTTGATTTTGTTGAGCTAAATGCTCGAGACGAATCGCCGCTCTCTGACAAACTGCGGCGCATAAGAGAAGTTGTTCTCAAGAAACAGAGCCTGAAATCCCGGCGTGGGTCGAGCCCCGCTTCCGGTATGCGACAAATGGCCTGATGCCCGTTCACTTCACCCGCACTTCCCTTCCGTAAGGAGACACTCCATGGCAAAGAAAGCCAAGCCAAGCGTTGATAAGATCGTCAAGAAAGTAAACAAAGAGTTCGAGAAAACATCCGCCCAGATCGAAGGGCTGATTAACGACGCACTGAAGCAGTTCGACAACCTGCAGAACCAGGTTCAGGAGCCGGTACGCAAGCTCCTGAAAGACATGGATGAGCTGCGTGATCGTGAAATGAAGCGCTTTAACGACGAATTTGAGCGCCGCATGAATGAATTCCACGAACTGCAGTCGGCATTGCTGGAGCGCCTGGGTATCGCTTCCAGGGAAACTGGCAAGTCAGTGTCCAAGTCCGGCGAATCAACCTCGAAGGCCAGTGGTACCAAGAAAGCGGCTCCGGCCAAGAAAACCGCCGCTGCCAAGCCGGCCGCCAAGAAAACGAGCACTGCCAAGCCCAAGGCCGCAGCTCCGAAGAAAGCGGCCAAGCCGGCAGATAAGTCTGACCTTACCCGCGTGAAGGGCATTGGCCCGGCAACCGCAAAGAAAATGAAAGAGGCTGGCATTACCTCCATCGAGCAGATTGCCAACCCCAGCGATGCGGATAAGCAGAAACTGGAAGCATTCAAGAGCCTGAAAGGGTTCAGCGAGTTGTCTGCCGAAGCGAAAAAGGTACTCTGAAACCTATCCAACCCAATGCCTTGAAATAAGGGGTAGGCCCGTCGGCCTACCCTTTTTTGCATCGGACCAGGGCGAGTTCCAGGCTTTCCAGCTCGCTCTCCGGGGTAAACCCGGACGCGAGGGCATTTACCTTCGCCCGCAATTCCGCCAGGAATTCCGCGTCGGTTTCCGCACGTAACATCAGCCTCGCCAGAGCTTCATCGTTTTTGACCGGAAAATAGCCAGGATAGTCATCGCCCAGCAAACCGCGGTTGCCGGGAATATCAGAGGCCAGAATCGGTAAGCCCGCCCGACAGGCTTCCGACACCACATTCGCCCCACCCTCCATGATTGAGCTGATCACCATAAGATTACTCACGGCCATCAGGTGCTCCAGCTTAGGCTTGTCCAACTCACCCAGATAATGAAACCGAGGATTGGATCGGCTTTCTTCCAGCGCCTTTTCCCGCCAGGACTCGTTGTGAGCCTTGCCGGCGCAGGAAACCACGATGCGGGATTGCTCAGGAATGTGGTAGCACGCCCAGGCAGCACGCAGAGAGTCCTTTTCTTCACGCAGATGGCCAATAACGCAAACGTGGAACTGGTCCTTTTCTGCCCGGGCGCTGCCCGCCACTGACGGCTTGGGCGCCGATTGCCGCAGGCACAGCAATTTATCGCGGTAGCGTTCGGGAATATCCTCGGCCACCAGATCATGCAACCCGATCAACAGGTCAGCGGCGTCCATGGAGGCCCGTGTGATGTCCGGAAACTCGTGCTGAAAGCGGTATATGTCTGTGCCGGTGAGTACTACTATCAAAGGTTTCTCCGGCCATGTTTCCCGGTACCGCTTAACCGCGTCAGCACTTCGCCAGGCGTGCAGGGCAATCAGGCAGTCCGTTTCCTGGCCCTGATATTCCGTCACCACTTCCACCTGATGACTGGTGGCTTCCAGCAGACTCTTCCAACGCAGCGCGGTGGCCCGATTACCTGCTTTTGAATCCGGGCCGGCTGGAGTTACTATGGTCAATCGCATGACGGTCACTTGTTCTGATTTTGAAAAATTCTGCATGTGGCACTGCGCCAGGTAAAGCCTTCCCTCGTATACCGGTTCAGACTTGATGGAAATCACGTTATCCTGACTGGGTTTTCAAGTACATGGCAACGTTTTTCACCAACCCCCACCTTGCAAAGGAATGATTGATGATGGCAATCAGCAACCTCAGAAAATGGCTGGCGACGGGCCTGCTTTCCCTGGCAGCGGCTACCACTGTTCAGGCAGACACTTTCGTATTCACCGCCATTCCGGATGAAGATGAAACCAAACTGGTCGAGCGCTTTCGTGGCGTGGCTGACTATCTTCAGGAGCAACTGGATGTTGAGGTGCGTTACATCCCGGTGAAATCCTACGCCGCTGCGGTATCGGCCTTCCGCAACAACCAGGTACAACTGGCGTGGTTTGGGGGCTTGTCTGGTGTTCAGGCCCGTCGACTGGTTCCGGGTTCCGAAGCCATTGCTCAAGGCGTTGAAGACGAAGCCTTCGAGACCTACTTTATCGCCAACACGAGCACTGGAATTCAGCCGGCCGACAGCCTGGATGCGCTGGAAGACGAACTGCGCGGCAAAACCTTTACCTTCGGTTCAAAAGGTTCGACCTCGGGCCGCCTCATGCCCGAGTTCTACATTCGGGATGTCTTCAATGAAGCGCCGGATTCCCTGTTCTCCCGGGTTGGTTTCAGTGGCAACCATACCCGTACCCTTCGCCTGGTCGAGGCCGGAACCTATGAAGTGGGCGCCCTGAACTTCCAGGTTTGGGAAAAAGAACTGGAAAACGGCAACATCGATACTGATTCCGTTCAGGTAATCTGGAAAACGCCTTCCTACCCGGATTATCAGTGGACCATCCGTGGCGATGTCGACGAGCGTTTTGGTGATGGCTTCAAGCAGAAGGTCACCGAAGCCCTGCTGAAGCTGGACGATCCTGCCTTGCTGGAGAGCTTCCCCCGCTCCGGCTTCATTCCGGCGTCCAATGACGACTACGAGCCCATTCGTGCGACAGCGGAAAACATCGGAATTCTCGATTGATGTCAGGCTTTGATTTCCATGGCCTGACCGCCAGTTTCGATGGAGAGCGGGTTATTGGCCCGCTCTCCTTCCGAATCAATGAAGGGGAACACGTTGGTCTGGTTGGCAAAAGTGGTGCCGGCAAATCCACGCTTATCCGCTTGCTTTATGACCGGCTCGAAGGCAAGGCTTCGCTCGTTCCTCAGGGCCTTGGATTGGTCAATGCGCTTCCTGTCTTCCACAATGTATTTATGGGCCAACTGGACCAGCATGCCACCTGGTACAACACGCTTACCCTGATCCGGCCCTTCCGGCGGGACAAAGACGCCATCGGGGCGTTACTGACCGAACTGGGTATACCGGAAAAACTCTGGATTCCGGCGGCGGCACTGTCTGGCGGGCAACGGCAACGGGTAGCCATTGCGCGGGCGCTCTATCGGCAGGCGCCAACACTGTTGGCCGATGAGCCCATTTCCGCCCTGGACGGGCCAATGGCCCAGCAGGTGATGACGATGCTTACCAATCAATTCACCACCAGTATTGTTGCGCTGCATGATGTGGAGATGGCACTGGCACACTGTACCCGCATCATCGGTATTCAGGATGGCCAGATTGCCCTGGACCAGCCTGCCAGCGAGCTGACAGCCGCTGGCATTTCCGTTCTCTACTGACAGGCACCCACTCTCAGCATGTTCGCCTACCCAACCGTACGAGCCAGCTTTATTTTTCTTGCCGTTGCGCTGCTCGGGCTGCTGGTTGCGGACATTGCCATTACCACAGCCAACCCCTGGCAGGATCTTGGTCGCTTCTTTCTGGGCGTGGCCACACCCAATTTTTTCAGTACCGAAGGCTTGCTCACTGCCCTGCTGCGGACCGTAGCTTTTGCCTTCGTGGGCGTAACTCTCGGGAGTATCTGCGGCTTCCTGCTGGCGCTGGTGTACCGCTTTCTGCCAGTACGAATCTTCTGCGCCTTTATCCGTGCCATCCATGAGCTGTTCTGGGCGCTGATCTTTCTTCAGTTTTTCGGTTTCCACCCGCTCACGGGTGTGCTGGCCATTGCCATTCCCTATTCCGGCATCTTCGCCAAGGTCTATTCGGAAATCCTGGAAGAGGCAGACCCGGAACCGGGCCGTCTGCTGCCACCGGGAACCTCATCCATTGCCGCCTTTCTGTATGCCCGTATCCCCGATTGCTGGGTTCAGATGCGCACCTATACGGCCTACCGGCTCGAGTGTGGCCTGCGTTCCTCTGCCATCCTGGGCTTTGTGGGGCTTCCGACTCTGGGTTTCTACCTGGAATCCTCATTCTCCCAGGGTCTGTACTCAGATGCCGGCGCCATGCTGATTCTGTTCTATGTGCTGATCGCCACCATGCCGTTATGGGTTCGCCCCAAACTACTGCCGATCTATATTCTTGCAGCGCCTTTTTTTCTTGGGGACGGTCTGCCCATTGTCTGGGGCAACGTGGAACGCTTCTTTACTGAGGACATCATTCCTTCACCGATCCGGGATGGCGAAGGGCTTGCGGCTATCTGGGCGTGGTTATCCGATGTGATGATAACGGAAGCTTTGCCAGGCATCTGGAACACCGTGGTATTGACGCAGATAGCGCTGGTTGCCACCGGCATTCTGTCCCTGCTGGCCTTCCCCCTGATCTCGAATCATTTCGGTGGCCCGGTGCGGCGTACCTCCGGGCATGTGTTTCTGGTGATCGCCCGTTCGACACCGGAATACATTCTTGCTTATATTCTGCTACAGCTGTGGGGGCCTTCCATGCTGCCGGCCGTGGTGGCGCTGGCCCTGCACAACGGTGGCATTATCGGCCACCTGATTGGCCGGCAGACCAACACCATTCACCTGCGCCCGGACGCTCCGGTGGGTTTTTCCCGCTACAGCTGGGAACTGGTGCCCCGCATCTACCGCTCATTCCTGGCATTCCTGTTCTACCGCTGGGAAATCATCATGCGCGAAACGGCGATACTGGGCATCCTTGGTATCTACACTCTCGGCTTTTACGTCGACAGTGCCATTCAGAATATTCGTTTTGATCGTGCCATGGTGCTGATTTTGATTACCGCCCTGCTGAACATCGGTGTCGACGCCCTGGGCCGTTTCATTCGTCGCAAACTGGCCCTTCAGACCATGCCCACCTGCTGATCCCCTGGGACTGCCATCACATTTTTCAAAGCTAAACCGGTCTTCAGTGCCATTTTCGGGGTTTGCCCACTGCCCTACCGGTTACGCAACGTTACAATCACCCGATGATTCAGCTTGTCGCTCCGTTTTCAGAGGAATACCACGATGGTCAATGGATTGGTCACAATGACAGAACTGGGGCTGATTGCCCTGCTGGCGCTGTTAGCCGCGCGGGTGATTAACCTGTCCCGGACAGAATCCTTTGTTCCAGCCGGTGCCGCAGGCGCCGATCCGCAAGCCGATAATTCCGGGAGTTCCGCGCGCAGGGTCGCCAGTTCGGGCAATGAAGCGCGTCGCTACAAAGGCATGACGGCACCTGATCGAACTGAACTCTTTACCCAATTGCACATTTTGGCGGGATTGCAGGAGCGGGATTGCCGGGTGAAAGGCCTGGTACTGTCAGAATCGCCAGAGGCGGTTCGCACTTATGCTGCAGCCTGGCTCTACGGTGCCAGCTGTGCCCTGAGCCCGAAACCCGTTCGCCACTCTGAGGCGCTGGCAGGTATGGTTGCGGGCATTGTCAGCCGAAAGACGGGTATTCGGCAGCCAGAGGCGCTGCAGGCTATTTCGACGCTTACCGGTAGCAGCGTGCTGATGGCGTGTTACCGTGCCGGGCTGGAAGGTGCGGAATTCTGGCAAGCCAACCATTATGTGCCTGCCAACTCGAGCCTCTACGAGGCGGTGACCAGTAACGCGTTTATTTAGCGGTTTCGAGAGTCCAGTCGCTGCCCAGGTTAACGGCCTCCCGGCAGGAATCATCGTTGGCAGGTGACCCGGTAATTGCAGGTTTGGTGAATTCGCCATCATCGGTGTAAGTCATGGATTCCACATCCACCGCCCGCACTACCCAGGACTGGCCATTGGCTGAAACCGTAGCCCGGTGGGTCAGCCCGAACACGAAGCGACAGTAATCCAGCTTGAGCTGAACGAGATCCTGCTCGGCCTTGCGGATTTTGCGCAATAGCACCTTCTGAACGCTTTCCCCGTAATCCATCACTGTTCCCTGGAAGTCATCGAAATTTGACGGGATTTAACTATTTCTCAGCCCGGAACACCAGTGCCCAGGGCACATTTTCCAATACTTTCTGGCCATCCTGCAGGTCAATGCGCCAGATCATCTCCGCACCCGTAGTGCAAAACGGAGCTGTAAAGGTTGCCTGATAGCTCAGGGGCTCCTGGCGCTCCATGGGCACCGGATATTCGCCCATATACATGGATTGCCCTCTTAATACCGCCAGAAAGCGGTCCGGCGCTTCCGGTACGGTAATCGCCAGCCGGTATTCCATGCCCTGATCGCCTTCTTCGAGCGTGCTGAGTTCCACTCGCCAGGCGCCTTCGTCGGTCTCCCAGGTGCAGGCGCGGGAAAGCAGGTCGCATTCTGGCCGTTCCTCAGCGGTGCCGGCGGTTTCCAGCCACTGTGGGCCAAACGCCAGAGCCCCAATTGCAGCCAACACTAAACCCGGAACCATGATGGTTCGTACCATACCCTGCCTCACAACCAGATCTTAAACCGGCATTATGGGGATAATTCCCGACATAGCAAAGGTTTCTAAACTGCTGCCAGCATGAGAAAATGTCCGGCTTTCTGGTCTACCATCAACAGAACAGGACACGCCCGTGCAACCGGACATATCCGTTAAGCACCTGAACAAGATCTACGAAGATGGCTTCCAGGCCCTCAAAGACGTCAACCTGGAAATCTACCCCGGCGAGATCTTCGCGCTGCTCGGCCCCAACGGTGCTGGTAAAACTACCCTGATCTCTATCATCTGCGGCATCGTCAACAAGAGCGATGGCGAGGTAAAAGCCGCCGGTCACGACATCGTAAAGCAATACCGCAAAGCCCGGGAGGCCATCGGCCTGGTACCGCAGGAGCTTAATACCGACTCCTTTGAAACCGTTTGGGATGCGGTATCCTTCAGTCGCGGTCTGTTCGGCAAGGCACCCAGGCCTGCCCATATCGAAAAGGTTCTGAAAGACCTCTCCCTCTGGGACAAGCGCAACAACCGCATCATGTCACTGTCTGGCGGTATGAAACGCCGGGTGATGATCGCCAAGGCGCTGTCCCACGAACCGCGCATTCTGTTCCTGGATGAACCTACCGCCGGAGTGGATGTCGAGCTACGGCGTGACATGTGGGAGATGGTGCGCAAACTCCGCGAGAACGGCACCACCATCATTCTGACCACCCACTACATTGAAGAAGCGGAAGAAATGGCCGACCGCATCGGCGTTATCCGCCAGGGCGAGATCATTCTCGTGGAAGACAAGAACCGCCTGATGTCCAAGCTGGGCAAGAAAGAACTTCGCCTGCAGCTTCAGCAAAAACTGGATAAGCTGCCCGGGGAACTCACCCTGGAGCCAATCGAACTTTCGGAAGACGGCTACGAGCTGATCTATACCTTCGACTCTCAGCAACAACAGGCCGGCGTGGCCCGACTGCTACGCACCCTGGGAGATCTGGACATTGAGTACCGTGATCTGCAAACCCGGGAGAGTTCCCTGGAAGAGATATTCGTGGGCCTGGTGCACGAGTAGCCACCCGCCCGAACGGTCCGCACGGAGAGAACAATGAATCTTTACGGTGTTAAAGCAATCTACAAGTTCGAGATGGCACGCATGAAACGCACGGTCATGCAAAGCGTGCTGTCGCCCGTTATCTCCACCTGCCTGTACTTTGTGGTATTCGGCTCGGCCATCGGATCCCGCATGGGCGACATCGACAACATCAGCTACGGGGCCTACATCATTCCCGGCCTGGTGATGCTGTCACTGCTGATGCAGAGCATCTCCAACGCCTCCTTCGGCATCTACATGCCGAAATTCTCCGGTACCATCTATGAAGTGCTGTCTGCGCCGGTATCCTACGTGGAAATCGTGCTGGGTTATGTGGGGGCCGCAACCACCAAGGCCGTGATATTGGGTCTGATCATTCTGGCCACCGCGAAGCTGTTCGTTGACTACTCAATACTCCATCCTTTCTGGATGTTTTCGTTCCTGGTGCTTACAGCCATGACCTTCAGCCTGTTCGGCTTCATCATCGGTATCTGGGCGGATGGCTTCGAGAAGCTGCAGATTGTGCCAATGATGATTGTGACGCCACTGGTGTTCCTGGGCGGCACCTTCTATTCCATCGAGATGCTGCCCGAGATCTGGCAAACCATCAGCCTTTTTAATCCGGTGGTGTACCTGATCAGCGGCTTCCGGTGGGCCTTCTATGGGGTTTCCGATGTGCACGTGGGCATTAGTGTAGGCATGACCATGGTATTCCTGACCATGTGTATGACCGCCGTCTGGTGGATCTTCAAAACCGGCTACCGTCTGCGTTCATGATGACTCGTTTTTTCTCCCTGCTGGTTGTGAGTACCCTGCTTGCAAGCTGTGGCTCGGCAGGGGCCAAAGATTCCGGGCACCTCCCGGTGGCCCAGGCCTGTTTCGTCACAGAGACAGCGCGACATCCAGTGGTGCTGGAAGTGGCGAGTGACAGCAAAGACCGACAGAAAGGCCTCATGGGCCGGGAAGCTCTGGCAGAAAACGCCGGCATGCTGTTCATCTACGATTATGAGAGAAGCCCGGAGCAAGGCTTCTGGATGTACCAGACCCTTCTACCGCTGGATATTGCCTTTCTGGACAACGAGGGAGTGATCGTCAGCATTCGCCAGATGCACCCTTGTGCATCATCTCGTAGCAACGATTGCCCCAGCTACCCCGCAGGCGTCTCCTACTGGCGCGCCGTGGAAATGAACGCGGGTTATTTCAACAGCCGGCAAATCGAAGCAGGAGACCGACTGGTCCGAGACCAGCCGGCCTTCTGCAACCGCTGATTACTTGTGTTGCCAGTCTGGGTCCCGCTTATCCAGAAACGCAGAAATACCCTCCCGGGCATCGTTCGCTTGCATGTTTTCCGCCATCACATTCGCCGTGTAGTCATAGGCATGGGCCAGCGGCATTTCCAGCTGCTTGTAGAACGCCTCTTTACCAATTTTCAGGGTATGCCCGGACTTTGCTGCGATGGTGGTTGCCATGCCGTACACGGTCTCATCCAGAGCTTCCGGCTCGACCGCTCGATTAATCAGCCCGATCTGTTCTGCCCGGGCCGCATCAATCAACTCACCGGTCAAGAGCATCTCCATGGCATGCTTGCGGCTGACATTGCGGGACAGAGCCACCATGGGCGTTGAACAGAAAAGGCCAATGTTCACACCTGGCGTAGCAAAACGGGCACCCTTCTCGGCCACTGCCAGGTCGCAACTGGCAACCAGCTGACAGCCTGCCGCCGTCGCTACGCCAGCAACCCGGGCAATCACCGGTTTTGGCAGGTTCACAATCTGCTGCATCACCTTGCTGCATTGCCTGAAAAGCCGCAACTGGAAATCGTGGCTGTCGAACTGCTCGCGCATTTCACGAAGATCGTGTCCGGCACAGAACACCTTGCCGGCAGCGGCAAGTACCACTACGCGCACATTACCGTCCCCGGCAATCTGCTCAAGCACCTCTGAAAGCGCTTCCAGCAGGGCCATTGAAAGACTGTTACGCCGCTCCGGCTGATTCAGGGTTACTGTGGCCACACCGTTTTCAGCGTGCAGTCGCACCAATTCATCAGATGCCGCCGTCATACAACACTCCCCTTGGTTTTTATCGGTGATTTCTTTGTGTCAGTATTCCCAACGCCGCCGTCTCTGTCGAACCGACCTTCGGCGTATGGTTGCAATGCCGCGAAACGCCCTCAGGGTAATAACATGTACCCGACACAGGAGGTGATGCATGTCTCGCTCAACGTTGCTCAAAGCCATTGTTGGTCTTGCCATTATCGTTGGCGGTATCGTCGTGATTATCAAAGACGAACCGGCCGTCCCCACCGGCGACATCAACAGCATTGAACCCCTGCCAGAACAGGACAACCCGGACCGTTAACCTCTGGGTATGTCCGTTTTCTTTACAATGCAACTGATCAAATATCACCCAATCACATAGATGACACTTCTTTCACATTGTTAAACCGACAGTTTTTAAGATCAGGCACTCCCATTGCTGATTGTCTCACGGAGCTCAGGGATTACACCTTCGAGCGACGGTAAACAAATGACGAAGCCCACAGGGAGTGTCACCAATGAATAAGAAACTATTGATCGCCAGCGCCGCCGTGGCCCTGTTTGCCGCAGGCTCAGCACAAGCTGCCGTTATCCAGCTCACTGGCGTTAGCGGTCTTTGGACTACCACCAATCCAAGTGGCCCCGCTGTTTCAGGAGGCGGTACCAATGAAATCCGCTGGGGTACGCCCGCCAATCAGCAAAATCAGCAAAGCGGGTACCGGTTTGACGGGTCAGCTCCGCCCGCCGTCAATGTAAACGAGAACATTGATTTCGATCTTGGCACGTTCACTCATTTCAATTACCCGATCACTGGCACCTCTCTGAGCAACGCATCACTCACGGTAGAGACCACCTTACTGATCGACGGCATCTCCGAAACTGTGTCATCGATTTTCGAGTTCGAGCACTGGGAGACACCCAATGGCAGCAATCCCTGTGCTAACGGCCAGGCGAACGGATCAGGTGTCAATGTAAACGGCTGCGCCGACCGGGTAACCTTCGCCCTGAATGTGGGGGCCTCAGATTCCTTTCTGATTGACGGCGTGAACTACTTCGTCGACATATCCGGGTTCTTTTTCGATGGCGCTCTGGCCAGCGAATTCTGGACCAAGGAATACTACGACAACAGCGCTACGCTCAAAGGTATTATTACTTCGCGCCCGGTGTCTGTACCGGAGCCTTCTACCCTCGCACTCCTTGGTCTAGGTCTGGCTGGCCTGGCTGCGCGCCGCCGCAGCCGTTCAGCCTAAGCCCGGAGCGCCGTCCAGCCAGCCCCACCCATTGCTGTTTTATGACGGGGCTGGCGTCTCCCGGATGTAAAGTCTTGTGTTATGCGGACATTACATACTGTTCAGACAACGCTGATTGCCACAACATGGTCTAAAGTACATTTATTGCAATACTGAACTACCCGGAGACCCCAATCGCCCATGATCAGGTTCGCACGCTCGCTGATTGGGCGCTTTCTACTCTCACTATCCGCCCTGTTGCTGGTGTCTTTGTTTGCCTTGGTTATCTGGGAACGAACCTTTGTTATCCCATCATTGCTCACCGCAGAATCGCGACTGGCGGAGAAGGAGCTCGACAGGATCGTCCTGGCTATGGAAGACAATCATGACGGGCTGGCTGCAATAACCAGAGACTGGGCTAACTGGGATGACAGCTACGCGTTCATTCAGGGACAACAGGCCAACTATACGTCCTCTCATTTCAGCGCTGAGATGTTCGAAGACATTAACGTGCAGTTGATGGTCTTCATTGATATTCAGGCGAGCATCAGATGGGTCGCAGGGCTGGATCCTGCAACAGGTGAATACAGGACCTGCTCCTCCCTTTCCGACAATTGCGAGTGGGCCGGACGCTTTATCCGGGGCTTCGACGCCTTTGATTTCCAACAAGGATATCGCCTGATAGACACGGGGACAGGCGACACCCCCTCACTGATCAGTGCCGAGCCTATTCTCAGAACCGACCGAACCGGGCCTTCCATGGGACTGATTGCCATGGTCCGTCTGATCGACGAGCGGCTCGTTGAAACACTTGAACGACAAACTGGATTGGTAATCGACATCAATACGGTGGCGACAGAGGCTCAACGGCTGAATGAACCTGTCACCAGTCGTCAGGAAACTGTCCTCACAGCACAGAAACGTATCGAACCCCAGCGAGGGACTGAAGCTCTGCTGATTACCACTGACCTGCCCCGGGAGCAAACCAATCACTATCGAAGCGCATTCAGATACACCATGGCCTGGACCGTCCTCCTGTTATTAGGCGCCCTTCTGGTGGTTCTCAGCTTATTGTGGGTCCAGGTCATCCGCCCGCTAAAGCAGTTGACAGGTTTCACCCGTAAAACCCGAAGAGACACATTCTGGGAACAGCCCGCTCAGTTTCAGGCGGTTCCACGCGCCCTTAAAACCCGTCGTGATGAAATTGGAAGTCTCGCTCGTAACTTCCAGCGATTGTTGGCGGCACAGAAAACCCGCACCAGCAACCTGGTCAAGCTTTCTCATCAGGATCCACTGACCGGGCTTGCCAATCGTCGTCTGTACGACGAAAAACTGGCACAAGCCCTTTCGCAGAGCCAGTTAGTGTCAGTGTTAATGCTCGATATCGACCATTTCAAGCTCTATAACGACCATTTCGGGCACCAGATGGGTGACGATTGCCTGGTATCCCTGGCCAACCAGATGAAGGAATGCTTCGAGCAACCGGGCTTTGTGGTGGCGCGAACCGGCGGAGAGGAATTCAGTATTCTTTTACCCGGGCAATCCGTCGAAGACGCGGAACAGGATGCAGAGCGCCTCAGAAAACTCATCAAACAGCTACGGATTCCACACCCCAATTCGCCAGTGGCGCCGGTGGTCACAGTGAGTGTTGGCGTGGCATCAACCGCCAATGTCAGGGGACTCGGCCCGGAAATGCTGATGCGCAGAGCCGATGAGGCTCTCTACCAAGCCAAAGCAGAAGGCCGGGATCGAATAAAACGCTACGCTGCCACGGTGATTCAGAGTTCAGACTGAATGGTGCCCGGAGCCGGAATCGAACCGGCACGGCCTTGCGGCCGAGAGATTTTAAGTCTCTTGTGTCTACCAATTTCACCATCCGGGCTTCGGAGGGGAGATTCTTGAAGGGCGGAATTGTATAAGGGCCGATGACGTAACGCAATTCTGTTTCCCAACCGCTCTTCAATACGCTTTCTATGCCGCCACCGGCTTGATCGCCCTGCCCTTGTAGATGTAACCCGCGATTTTGGGCGCTTTGGGGATGTAGAGGTTTTCCAGCTCCAGGATTTCGAAACCCGCTTCCCTGATCAGGTCCGCTATATGGCGGTTCAGGTGGCAGCCACCGGCCAGCTTGCGCCAGCCAGGTGTGATTCGATGTTGCCATTTGCGGGTGCCATCGTGGGGGGATTCGCCATGCTCCAGGAACAACAGATTGCCACCCGGCCTGAGTACGCGTTTCATTTGCTGCAGCGCGGCGTGCCAGTCAGGGATGGTGCATAGGGTGAAGGTCAGCAGCACGGTGTCCACGCTGTTGTCCTCCAGGGGTATTTTCTCCCCCGGCAGATCCAGCCACTCTACTTTTATGGGGGAACGTTGCAGGTTGGGTAGCGCTTTTCGGCGCATGCCTTCTGAGGGTTCCAGGCCGTAAACCAGCTCAACCTGGTCCTGGTTGTAGAACTCCAGATTGATGCCAGAGCCCATGCCCACTTCCAGTACCCGGCCCCGGGCCTGCGGAACCACCTGGCTGCGCAGCTTCATCACCTGGCCCATGGAACAGGCCTTGTCTATGATGTGGGGGAGAATTCGTTCCTCGTAAAAGCTCATCTGGCTCACCATAATTGTTTTATATCAAGGGGTGCGACAAACTGCCCTATCGAAATCTGCTACGATTTGCGTAGCATCGTAATCATCTGCCGGTAATAACAACATAACAAAATAAACTATGGCAGCGGCTGAACGGGTTCGCTGACCCGTTTGTTATGACTTGTGCGAGTTACCGGAGGTTCCTATGGAACTAGATCCTCTCATCCTATCGCGAATCCAGTTCGCGTTTGTGGTGTCATTTCACGCCATTTTTCCGGTGTTTACCATCGGGCTTGCCTCCTACATTGCGGTACTTGAGGGCCTGGCCTTCAAAACCCGTAATCCGGTGTGGACCAAATTGTCGACCTTCTGGACCAAGGTATTCGCCGTGGTCTTCGGTATGGGCGTGGTCTCGGGCATTGTGATGTCATTCCAGTTCGGTACCAACTGGAGCGCGTTCTCTCAGGCCTCGGCTAACTTCCTGGGCCCCATCCTGAGTTATGAGGTGATCACCGCATTCTTCCTGGAGGCGGCGTTCCTGGGGGTACTGCTGTTTGGCCGCGACAAGGTACCCGCCGGCGTTCATCTGTTCGCCGCCATCATGGTGGCCACCGGCACCTTTATCTCGTCCTTCTGGATTCTCGCAGCCAACAGCTGGATGCAGACACCGGCCGGTGTCGAATTCCGTGAGGGCGTGTTCCATGTAGTGTCCTGGAGCGAGGCCATCTTCAATCCGTCCTTCCCGTATCGCTTTATGCACATGGCACTGGCGTCTTTCCTTACCGGTGGTTTTGTGGTGGCGGGTGTCAGCGCCTGGTACCTGTTACGGGGGCGTGAGGTCGAAGCCAATCGCAAGGCGCTATCCATGTGCCTGTGGTTGTTGCTGTTCATTGCCCCGGCCCAGGCGGTTGTAGGCGACTTCCATGGTCTGAACACTCTGGAGCACCAGCCCGCGAAGGTCGCGGCCATGGAAGGCAACTGGGAAACTTCCCGCAATGTGCCGCTGTTGCTGTTTGCCATTCCCGACCAGGAAAACCAGACCAACCATTTCGAGATTGGCATTCCCAGCCTGGCCAGCCTGATTCTTACCCACGAGTGGGATGGCGAAGTGCCGGGTCTGAATGAAGTCGCGGTCGAAGAGCAACCACCGGTGGCGATTGTGTTCTGGTCCTTCCGGATCATGGTCGGCATTGGTGTCCTGATGATTCTGTTTGCGCTCGCAGGCCTGGTTCTGCGTGCGGGTGGCCGCCTTTACAAGACCCGCTGGTATCTTCAGGGGATGCGCTTTATGAGTATCGCGCCCTTCTTTGCCGTGCTTACCGGCTGGTTTGTGACCGAGGTAGGTCGGGCGCCCTGGCTGGTGTACGGCATGATGACCCAGGCCGAATCGGTAACGCCCTCGCTCACCGGCGGCATGGCGCTGTTCACGTTGATCGGCTATATCGTTGTCTATGCCCTGGTGTTCAGTGCCGGCGTGTATTACCTCATGCGGGTGCTTTACGTTGGTCTTGAAGATGCTGACGATGAAGAGCATGCCTCTGATCGCCCTGCCCGTCCGCTCTCTGCGGCCCATGTGCCGTTCGAGATTGAATCCGGCTCACACGGCGTTCATCAGGCAAAACCGGCTAACGAAGGGGGGCACTGACCATGGAACTGTTTGATCTCGCCCTCATCTGGGCATTCATTATCGGCTTCGGCATCATCATGTATGTGCTGATGGACGGCTTTGACCTGGGCGTGGGTATCCTGTTCCCGTTCGCTCCGTCGGAAGAGGACCGGGACACCATGATGAATTCGGTGGCTCCGGTCTGGGACGGCAACGAAACCTGGCTGGTGCTGGGCGGAGCCGGCCTGTTGGCCGCCTTCCCGATGGTGTATTCCATCTTCCTGCCGGCACTCTACATTGGTGTGTTCCTGCTGCTGGCAGGGCTCATCTTCCGGGGTGTGGCGTTTGAATTCCGATTCAAGGCTCGTACCTCAAGGTACCTGTGGAACTGGTCGTTTGCCGGTGGCTCTACCATTGCCGCATTCGCTCAGGGTGCTGTGGTCGGGGCTTACATCCAGGGTTTCAATACCGTGAATGGCGCCTACGTTGGCGGCGCGCTGGACTGGCTGACACCGTTCACCGTGCTGACAGGCCTGGGGATGCTGGCCGGTTATGCCCTGCTGGGTTCTACCTGGCTGATCATGAAAACCGAAGGGCGCCTGCAAGAGTGGGCCTACCGGGTAAGTGCACCACTGCTGATTGCCGTGTTGGTGGTGTTCGGCATTATCAGCGTATGGACGCCCTTTGTTGACGACATGGTGCGGGAGCGCTGGTTCTCCAATCTGAGCGTGATCTGGATTCTGCCGGCCCTGACCCTGCTGTGTGCCTTCCAGATCTGGCGTTCGGTACGCAACCGGTTTGAAGGTATGCCATTCGTCGCCACCATGGGCCTGTTCATCACCACCTATCTCGGACTTGTGGTGAGCAAGTGGCCGTATGTGGTTCCGCCCAACTACACCCTGTGGGATGCGGCTTCCGCCTATGAGTCCCAGCTGTTCCTGCTGCTCGGCCTGCTGTTCGTCATTCCCATTGTTCTGGCCTATACCGCCTGGACCTACTGGGTATTCCGCGGCAAGGTGCGTGCGGGCGAAGGGTACCACTGAGTGGCAGATCCGGCCCGGTCAAAGGTCCGCGCCTGGCTATCCGGTCTGGCCCGCAATAGCCAGCGCTGGATCACCGCAACCGTTCTGGCCGGTGTTCTTGCCGGGCTGGCCACCATCGTACAAATGGTGTTGCTGGCCTGGCTGATTCACCAGGGTGTGATTGAAAAAACGCCGGTTTCCGAACTCACGCCCGTATTTCTGGCCCTGATTACGGTTCTGGTGATTCGGTCCGCAGGCCAGGGGCTGCAAACCCGCTTTGCAGCCCGCTGCAGCGAGCAGGTGCGGCGCGATGCCCGCCGGCAACTGCATCATCACTGGAAAGCCACCGGCCCGGTGAATCTGGCGGACACGTCCGCTGCGTCCCTGGCCCGCGAGTGGCTGGACCACGTGGAGGCGCTGCACGGCTATTTCGCCCGTTTTCTGCCGCAGATGACCCTCTCTGTGGTGATTCCCCTGGCCATCCTCGTTCTGGTGTTCTGGCTGGACTGGCTGGCGGGTATTTTCCTGGTGCTTTCTGCGCCGCTGATTCCGCTGTTTATGGCCCTGGTGGGCATGGGCGCAGAAAAGCTGAACCAGCAGCATTTCGAAACGGTCAGCCGGTTATCCGGCCAGTTTCTGGATAAGGTTCGAGGGCTGACGACGCTTCAACTGTTCGGGCAAACCGAGGCGGCCAGCCGCACGCTGGAAGCCCGTTCCGACCAGTACCGCAAGATCACCATGAAAACGCTGAAAGTGGCATTTTTGTCGTCAGCGGTACTGGAATTCTTTGCCTCTGTGGCGATTGCGGTATTGGCCATCTATATCGGCTTCGGATTGCTGGGTTATATCGAATTTGGCCCAAGCGACGAACTCACGCTGTTCAGCGGATTGCTTATCCTGCTGCTGGCCCCGGAGTTCTTTCAGCCCTTGCGCACGCTATCCCAGCACTATCACGACCGGGCAGCCGCCCTGGGGGCCGGTGCCGAGATTCTGGCCCGGCTGGAACAGTCTGTCGACAACGCAGAGCCGATCCGGCCAGACAACAGCATTAGCAATCAAGGCATTCAGATCTCCGGGGTCACGCTCCGTTACGGCGAGGGCCCGGTCATCTTCGATAACCTGGATATCCGCATCAAGGCCGGTCAGGTGATCGCCCTTACCGGCCCCTCTGGTGGAGGCAAATCGACCCTTTTGCATCTGCTGGCTGGCTTTATTCAGCCAGAGGCAGGTGCTGTGTCAGTATTCGGCGAGGCTCCCGGCAATCAGCCGTTCGGATGGCTTGGCCAGCGGGGCTTCTGGATTCAGGGCACCTGGGCCGAAAACCTTCGGCTAACCACCCCCGATGCGACGGATATTGCCATCGACTATGCATTACGACAGGTGGGCCTGGGTGAGCTGGTGGACAGCCGGGCTGACGGCATTCACAGCCGCATTGCCGAGGATGGTCTGGGGCTGTCCGGTGGTCAGGCCCGTCGTTTGAGCCTGGCCCGTATCTTCCTGGCGGACTATCCCTTGGTTCTGCTGGATGAACCGACGGCCGGGCTGGATGCCACCAGCGAGGTGTTCATTCTGGAGGCCCTGCATAGACTCAGCGAATCCGGCAAAACACTGGTGTTCTCCACCCATCATCAGGCGCTGCTGACATTGGCAGACCGCGTATTGATCGTAAATGACGGCGAGGTGCGCGATGCCTGAACTGAAGCCCTGGCTGCCGCTGATTTTCCGTCGCAAAGGTCGCCTTACGGTTGGTGCCGGCTTGCTACTGGGCACCCTGCTTTCCGGTATCGGTCTGCTAGCGTTGTCTGGCTGGTTTCTGACCGAAACCGCGCTGGTTGGCCTGTTGCTGGCGGCAGGGATACAGGCTTACATCAATCTTTATGTGCCGGGCGGTGGTATCCGTTTTTTTGCGGTGTCCCGAACGGTGTTCCGGTATCTGGAACGCGTGTACAACCACAACACGGTACTGCAGCTACTCACCGATATTCGGGTGGCCCTGTTTGACCGATTGGCGGCCCGGCCACGAACAGAGCGCAGTTACCGTTCCGGCGCGCAGTGGCTTTCCCGGCTCACAGCCGATGTCGATGCGCTGGACACGCTTTATCTCAGACTGATTGCCCCCGCCGCCCTGGCAGCCGTGGTTACCTTACTGCTTGCCGCAATGGCGTGGTTGCTGTTTGATGGCGTGGTAGCGCTGATTCTGCTGGCGATTCTGTCGCTATCGTTCCTGATGTCCACCTGGCTGGTGTATCTGCGCACCTGCGCTGCCTCCGGGCAATTGAGCGATCAACAGGAGAGCCTGCGGAGCGAGCTGATTGAACATCTTGAAGGCTTTGCGGAACTGACCGCCGCTGGCCGGACGGGTAAGCACACGGCCCGGCTGATGCGCCGAAGCGTAGAGCTTTCCAGGAATCAGGCCCGGATCGACAGCCGAACCGGCTGGCATCAGGCCGGCTCTCATCTGCTGATCAATGTCGCGGCAGTGGCGGCCTTGTGGCTGGGTTTTCACCTGTTTCAGGAAGGTGCTTTGAGCGGTCCGGTACTGGTGCTTCTGCCCATTGCCCTGCTGGGCCTGGCCGAAGTCTACGCCATGCTGCCGGATGCCTTTGGCAAGCTGGGGGCGACTCGCTCTGCCGCGCAGCGCCTGAACTCCGACCATGGTCTGGAAACGGCCGCGGCATCAACCGCTAACCCTGCTGGCGAACTGCCGGAGGGTCTCGCGCTTCAGGCCAGCGATATCACCGTGGGTTACCCGGGGTACTCGCCGTTGCTCAGTCACTTCACTCTGGAGCTTCACCCGGGCGACACCGTCGGTATCGTTGGCGTGTCCGGCAGTGGCAAATCCACTCTGGCTGATACCCTGGCCGGACTGGCAGAGCCATGCCGGGGAGAACGTCATTCCCAGCCCAGCGCCTACCTCACGCAAGCGACCGTGGTGTTTGAAGACACCGTGAAAGCGAACCTTCAGTTAGCGAACCCCAACGCCGGGGACGGTGATATGTGGCGGGTACTGGAGATAGTCGAACTGGCAGAACGGTTAGCCCAGAACGCTGAAGGATTGGGTACCTGGCTGGGCAGCGCCGGCAACCGTTTATCTGGCGGGGAGGCCCGGCGCCTGGTGCTGGCCAGGGTGTTACTGAGTCAGGCACCCGTGCTGATTCTGGATGAGCCTTTCACCGGTGTGGACGAGGCAACCCGTACACGGATTTCGCCCCAGATCAGCCGTTGGCTACAGGGGCGCACCGTGGTTTGTCTCGGGCACGGGCCGGAAGCCCTGCTGGCCTTCGACCGTATTCTGCACCTGGGTTGATCAGCGGGTTTCGACCACTTCAAACGTCAGACCGGCATTGGCCTGCAGGCGCTCGAGCAATTTGCCATCGAGTGCCGAGGCCGGGGTCCAGAAGCCGCCTTTCACATCGTCTTTCACATCAAAGGCCAGGCACAGACCGGCTTCACCAAGCATTTTTGATGTCGAGCCGTAACCCGGGTCGCGATCGCCCGTCACCTTGGTGATCATGGTCTTGCCATCGGTGGTTTTGCCGACGAAACGCAGATCGTAGAACCCTTTTTCCTGATCTTCGGGGCTCGGGCCCTCACCGGGCTTGGGTACGAGCTTCTCGACCACCCACCGTGTTGGCTTGATGGCGGACGCGGTGAAGAACGCTCCCAGCACACCCACCATACCGTAAGCGGTCAGGCGGCCTTTCGCGCCCTTGCCCGTCATGATGGCTTCGTCGTAGGTGAACTCTTTGCCGTAGCGGGCACCCTGCAACGCATTGGAGCGGTGCACCACACGGGTGTTGATGGCGCCCATCACAAACGGGGCCAGCCAGGCGTTGAAGTTCTGGTCGAACTCCGCAGATTTCAGGCTAGGCTGGCGCTTCTCGGAGCGATGCTCCGGCGGGCAGATAGAGAACGGGTTCGCCAGTTCCTTGCGTAACTTGGGGTCGGCTCCGGCTTCCTTGGCTACGTTGATCATGGAAGCCACCGTACCTCCAGAAAGTCCGCCCTTGGCGACTTTCACTCTCATGCGCACGTCCTGACAGGGTTTGCCGAAGGTTGCTTCCGCTTGCTGCTGCAGGAACCACACGCCCATGTCCGAGGGAATCGAATCAAAGCCGCAGCAATGCACAATCCGTGCACCGCTCTTTTTAGCCTTGGCCTCGTATCGCTCGATCATCCGGCGGATCCATTGTACTTCACCAGTGAGGTCGCAGTAGTCCGTGCCTGTCTCGGCGCAGACTTTTACCAGAGTCTCGCCGAAAAGAGCGTAAGGGCCCACGGTTGAGATGACCACCCGGGTCTGGCCGCACAGATCGCGCAGCGCAGGCTCGTCTGCTGCATCCGCCAGAATGACCGGTAGTGATGCGGCGCCTGCCCCCAGATCCGACTTGAGCTGGTTCAGCTTGCCTTCAGAACGGCCGGCAATGGCCCATTTGACCTCCTTGTCTGCACCATAGTTTTCCAGAAGGTAGCGAGCCAGAATCTGGCCGACGAAACTGGTGGCACCGAACACGACAAGGTCATAGTTCGCAGCTTTGGTGTCTGTCATGGTCTGTCCTTGTTCAAACGAATGTATGAATGGATGGTAACAGGTTTATTCTGTGGTGCTACTTTCCCGTGAACTCGTGAACCGGCGTCGGGCCGGCCAATCGTTTGTCCTGCGGACTGCGGCACACTCTGCCCAGTCATTAAAGGAGGAGAGCCCCTTTGAGCGTCTTTCTGATTATTATCAGCCTGTTTCTTCTGGCTTTCAGCGCGCTGCTGGCTTGGCAAGTGCTTGAGCAGCGAAAGATCATCAAGCAAATGCTGGAAAGCGAGGATATCAGCGACACACATCAGGATCCTGAGCTGGTGCTTACGTTACGGGTACGGGATCCGATTGCCTTGGCCAAACGCGAATCCCGCACCGGACGGGTGCTGGCCGACCGCCTGCCAGTAATGACCCGGAAAATGGTCTATCAGGAAGTGATGAAAGAGCTGGAGCGGGAACTGGACGAGCGGGACATTGAGGTAGATATGCACATTGAGTATCGCTAGGACAAGAGCAACAGGAGCCCTTCCATGCTGTTACTGATCGTTAGCCTGATGTGTCTGGCCGGCAGCGCAGTGCTGTTGTTTGCTGCGTTCCGGCTTGCCAATGGCAACCGGCGCAATCTGAGAATCCTGAATGCGCATCGAATTGGTGCCCTGAGTGCGATCCAGAAAAGCCGAATGGACCTGATGGAAGTTCGCAACCGCGCCCGGTTGCTGGAAGAAACGGTGTCCGGCGGTGCAACGGCGGTCGAGAAAGTCCACAAAGCCATCGCCAACACCACGTTTGGCCTGATTGACCTGTTTTCCAGGGACGATGAGTTTCGGGACAGCGCCCGCCGGATAAAACAATCCCACCATCAAAAGAGCGAGCAGGTTTACAAAGCGGTGAGAACCTCTAACCGGGCACTGCATATCCTCGCGGATACACTGATCATCGGCAAAGCGGAAAAACGCATTGTATCAAAAACAAAGAAGGCGCCCTGAGGCGCCTTCTTTTAGTGCAACTTCAGAAAGTTACAGAACTTTCTTCAGTTCCTCTTCCAGCTGCGGAACTGCTTCGAACAGATCTGCAACCAGGCCGTAGTCGGCCACCTGGAAGATCGGGGCTTCTTCGTCCTTGTTGATCGCAACGATCACCTTGGAATCAGACATACCCGCCAGGTGCTGGATGGCACCGGAGATACCAACCGCAACGTACAGCTGCGGAGCAACGATCTTACCGGTCTGACCAACCTGCATGTCGTTCGGCACGAAGCCGGCATCAACAGCGGCACGGGAAGCACCAACCGCAGCGCCCAGCAGATCAGCAACCTGCTCCAGCATCTTGAAGTTGTCGCCGTTCTGCATGCCACGGCCACCGGAGATAACGATACCGGCAGAAGCCAGGTCCGGACGATCAGACTGGGCTTTCTCTTCACCAACGAAGGAAGACAGGCCGGCATCTTTTACCACGTCCAGCTGCTCAACAGAGGCAGAACCACCTTCAGCGGCTACCGGGTCGAAGGCGGTCGGACGAACCGTCACAACCTTGATGCTGTCGCTTGCCTTAACGGTCGCAATGGCGTTACCAGCGTAGATCGGACGCACGAAGGTGTCTTCGGATTCAACGCGGATAATGTCAGAAACCTGGGCAACGTCCAGCAGCGCAGCAACACGCGGCATGAAGTCTTTACCGGTGGTGCCGGCAGAGGTCAGGATGTGGCTGTAACCCTTGCCTACTTCAGCAACCAGCTCAGACAGGTTTTCTGCCAGGAAGTGACCGTAAGCGGCGTTGTCGGCAACCAGTACCTTGTTCACGCCTTCTGCCTTGGCAGCGGCTTCAGCGACGGCGCCTACGTTCTCACCGGCAACCAGCACGTCGATGTCTCCACCGATGGCCTTGGCAGCCGCTACAACGTTCAGAGTAGCCTGTTTCAGGCTGCTGTTGTCGTGTTCAGCAATTACCAGGATGCTCATTTAGATCACCTTCGCTTCGTTCTTCAGTTTATCCACCAGCTCAGCTACGTCAGCCACCTTGATACCAGCCTGGCGTGCAGCCGGGGCTTCGACTTTCAGGGTGGACAGGCGAGCGGCAACGTCAACGCCCAGATCAGCCGGAGACATGGAGTCCAGCGGCTTCTTCTTGGCTTTCATGATGTTCGGCAGAGAAGCGTAGCGCGGCTCGTTCAGACGCAGGTCTGTGGTAACAACCGCCGGCAGGTTCAGAGCAACTGTCATCAGACCGCCGTCTACTTCGCGGGTTACGTTAACCTTGTCACCGTCAACAACCACTTCAGAGGCGAAGGTGCCCTGGCCCATGCCAGTCAGAGCAGCCAGCATCTGGCCAGTCTGGTTGTTGTCGGAATCGATGGACTGCTTGCCAAGAATAACCAGCTTGGGCTCTTCTTTTTCAACAACAGCCTTCAGCAGCTTGGCCGCTTCGAGGGACTGAACTTCTTCGTCAGTCTCGATGTGGATACCACGGTCAGCACCCAGAGCCAGGGCAGTACGGATCTGCTCCTGAGCAGCCTTCGGGCCAATGGATACAACAACGATTTCACTGGCAACGCCCTTCTCTTTCAGACGAACCGCTTCTTCAACTGCGATTTCGCAGAACGGGTTCATTGCCATCTTGACGTTGGCGAGATCAACGCCGGTGTTGTCCGGCTTGACGCGCACCTTCACGTTGTAGTCGATAACTCGTTTTACAGCGACCAGAACCTTCATAGATTCCTCGTTCTTCTACGATGGGTTTAATGAGTCTTCACAGTCAAAGGACCGGGTTGACCCGACCTGACAATGAGACGATACTAAAAATCGACTCAAAACACACGATATTTCGGTGTATACGTACAATGCCAAAGGTTAGTGCAGATTTCAAACAAACGTTTGTTTGATTCTTCAAATGCGTTATCCTTTCGGGACAAAGAGCCGTTTTGAGCGGTTTCGGGCTGTCGTCTATACGCATTTTTGCCGGTATGATGGCGTCCCTGATGAGGCCTGCGGGCAAACAATATCCATTAAAAGCTGTTTGAGGAGACCAACGTGGAACGCGAATCGATGGAATTTGATGTTCTGATCGTCGGCGGCGGCCCTGCGGGCCTGTCGGCAGCCTGCCGCGTCATGCAACTGGCGCAGGAAGCCGGCGAAGAACTGACCGTTTGTGTGGTTGAAAAAGGTTCTGAGATCGGCGCGCACATCCTCGCCGGCACCGTATTCGAGCCCACGGCCCTGAACGAACTCTTCCCGGACTGGAAAGAGAAAGGCGCCCCCCTGAACACCCCGGTTACCCGGGATGACATTTTCCTGCTGAAGAATCAGGAAAAGGCCACCAAAGTACCCAATGCCTTTGTGCCCAAGAACATGCACAACCACGGCAACTACATCATCAGCCTTGGCAACCTGTGCCGCTGGCTGGCTGAGCAGGCCGAACAGCTGGGCGTTGAAGTGTATCCGGGCTTTGCCGCTTCAGAAACCATCGTCGAAGATGGCCAGGTAAAAGGCATTATCACCGGTGACATGGGCGTTGCCCGTGACGGTTCCGAGAAAGACGGCTACATGCCGGGAATGGAGCTGCGCGCCAAGTACACCCTGTTCACCGAAGGCTGTCGTGGTCATCTGGGCAAGCGCCTGATCAACGACTTCAAGCTGGACGAAGGCAAGGATCCGCAGCACTACGGCATCGGTATCAAAGAGCTGTGGGACATCGACCCGGCCAAACACGAGCCAGGTCTGGTTGTTCACACCACCGGCTGGCCGCTGAACGAATCTGGCTCCACCGGCGGCTCTTTCCTGTATCACCTGGAAAACGGTCAGGTTTATGTTGGTCTGATCACCGATCTTTCCTACAGCAACCCGCACCTGAGCCCGTTCGAAGAGTTCCAGCGTCTCAAGTACCATCCGGAGATCAAGAAATATCTGGAAGGTGGCAAGCG
This sequence comes from Marinobacter sp. LM1, assembly GCF_042763285.1. Taxonomy (NCBI): domain Bacteria; kingdom Pseudomonadati; phylum Pseudomonadota; class Gammaproteobacteria; order Pseudomonadales; family Marinobacteraceae; genus Marinobacter; species Marinobacter sp. LM1. The sequence continues at coordinate 2,238,704 of NZ_CP114373.1, read as the reverse complement.
TGTTGCCTACGGCGCCCGTGCTATCGCCAAGGGTGGCTACAACGCCTTGCCCAAGATGAGCTTCCCGGGCGGTCTGTTGCTGGGTTGTGATGCCGGCACCCTGAACAGCTCCAAGATCAAAGGCTCCCACACCGCCATGAAATCTGGCCTGCTGGGCGCGGAAGCTGTATTCGAAGCTCTCAAGGAAGGCAAATCCGGTGAGGAAATCACCAGCTTCCAGAAGCGTTTCGAAGACAGCTGGCTGTACAAGGAGCTTTACGCCGAGCGTAACTTTGGCCCGGCCATGCACAAGTTCGGCAATATCGTCGGCGGTGCCATCGCCTTCTTCGAGCAGAACATTCTGCGCGGCAGCCTGCCGATCACCTTCCACGACACAACTCCGGACTACGCCACCCTGAAGCCGGCGTCTGAGTGCAAGAAAATCGACTATCCGAAGCCGGATAACAAGCTGACGTTTGACCGCCTGTCCTCGGTGTTCATCTCCAACACCAACCATGAGGAAGATCAGCCGGTTCACCTGAAGCTGACCGACCCGGAAATTCCGCTGAAAGAGAACCTGCCGAAGTACGACGAGCCAGCGCAGCGTTACTGCCCGGCTGGCGTATACGAAGTGGTCGAGAAAGACGACGGCAGCGGCAAGAAGTTCCAGATCAATGCCCAGAACTGTGTTCACTGCAAGACCTGTGACATCAAGGATCCTGCCCAGAACATCACCTGGGTAACGCCGGAAGGCGGCGGTGGTCCGAACTACCCGAACATGTGATCCACGATCACTGTTTCAGAAAACCGGGGCTTGCCCCGGTTTTTTTATGCTCGCAGATTATTCCGGCCATAAAAAAACGGCCCCCGAAGGTGCCGTTTTCTGATCAACCATCAGAAGGCATATCAGTGCACGTGGCCGTGCTCTTGCTCTTCGTCGGTTGCTTCGCGGGTTTCTACCACTTCAACGTCGAAGTGCAGAGTCTGGCCCGCCAGCGGGTGGTTGGCATCGATGGTAACGGTTTCGTCGCCAACTTCTACCACGCGAACGACCTGGGGGCCGCCCGGAGTCTGTGCCTGGAACTGCATGCCTGGCTCGATGGTGTCTACGCCCTCGAAAGCAGAGCGCGGAACCGGCTGGATGAGCTCTTCGTTTACTTCACCGTAGCCTTCAGCTGGCTCTACGGAAACTTTAACCTGGTCGCCAGCGTTCTTCTCGGTCAGCGCACTTTCCAGTCCGCCGATGATGTTCTGTGCACCTTCCAGATACGCCAGTGGCTCACGGCCTTCTACGCGGGAGGAATCGAGTTGCTCTCCCTGGTCGTTAGTGAGCGTGTAATGGATGGTGACAACACGAGGTTGGGCCATGTGATCTCCTTGCGTGTCGCAATGACTGTGTATTTAGATTGTAGGCAATCGAAAGTGATCGTGAACAGCCAGACTGCACAGAGGGACTAACGACCACCGGGCCTCGTTAGAGAGCCAGGCTCGATAACAAGAAAGAAACCACAGTTTAACAAGTGACAGACTGCGTTTTCTACCTTATTCATTGGGGTGGTCAGGCGCTTTTCAACCGTCCTGCCCGATTTCCCAGAATTTTCCGTGACTAAGCACCCCGTACACGGTTTTTCCCGCCGCTTCGGTTTCCTCGGCCAGCTCGGCCAGGTTATAGAACGCCGAGGTAACCAGCCGGGCTTCAACACCGTGGCGTACTTGAATAACTGGCCGAGGTTCGCCAGTCTCAGGGTAAGAGCCAACATGTAATCGGTGTTGCTCGCCAATCTCCAGGGTTTCGCCCATGTTGGTGGCCAGGGTAATAACCTGCTCCGCGCCCTCGCCTTTCACTTCCAGGCCATGGGCCAGCAGTGGTGCGTCCTCAACCCGGATACGCCATTTCTCGACCGGCGTAACCAGGTAGTACTCGCCGTCGCTTTCCCGCCTGAGAATGGTAGAGAACAGCTTTACCGTGGCCGCACGGGCGATGGGCTCACCTTTGAAGACCCACTGGCCGTCGCGGGTGATCACCAGATCCATATCGCCGGAAAGTTCGGGGTGCCATTTATCCAGCGGTGGCAGATCCCTGCTCTTGCCGGCATCCTCGAGGGATCTGGCAATGTCGTCGGGTGTCCGGTTCATGTTTTTCTCCCTGATCAGAGCCCACGCATCCATTCTGCCCGCAGAGGCACAGCGCCAGGCTGGGTAATGGCCATGTTTACCTGCTGCAGCAGGCGGTCTTTATCGCGGCCCAGCGTACCTTTGAGCACGAGGTAATTGGAGGCGTGATCGCTTCGGAAAATGGTGTTGTCCAGTTCCAGGTGCTCCAGAAACACACGAATTTCCTCGAACAGGGCCTGCTGGCCCAGGGGCACGAAATCCGCCCCGAAACCCTCGCGGAATCGCTCTTCACCCTGCGGGAAGCTGACCACCAGGGTAGACAGGTAATCGGGCTGGGTTTCATTGCACAGTGTGGCAGTGTTAATGGCATGCTGCCTTGAAAGAGCTTCACCGCCCAGACCATTGAGCACCATCACCGAGCTCACCAGGCCCGCTTCCCGGATCTTCACCAGGGCCGACCGGGTGGATTCCCAGGTTTCACCTTTGTTAACGCGCCGAAGAATCTCGTCGTCGCCGGATTCCATGCCCACATAGAGGATTTTCAGGCCGGCTTCCCGGAGCTGCGCCAACTCTTCAACCGATTTTTTCGCCAGGTTTCGTGGCAGGCAGTAGCTGGAAACGCGTTCCAGGCCGGGAAAAGCTCGCTTCAAGTCAGCGATTATTTCCAGCAAGCGCCGGGTGGGCAGCACCATGGCATCTCCATCGGCCAGGAAAACCCGGCGCACGTCGCCAAATGCCGCTGCTGCTTTCTCGATGTCTGCCCTGATGTCTTCGGGCTTTCGAGCCCGGAATTTCTTCTGGGGCTGAGTATACATCTCACAGAAGGTGCACTGGTTCCAGGAACAGCCATTAGTCACCGGCAGAATCAGTGATTTCGCCTCGCTGGGCGGCCGGAAGACTGGCTCAATGTAATCAATGGGAAAACTGTACATAGGTTCGTTCAGTATCAGAAATGAGTGATGTACTGATTAGATCAGGGCAGAAACTGGGCTTTCAAGTCGGCGCAGCCTGGCCCCACTACAGGCATATCCAGCAGTACAGCCTGAGACGTCATAAAGGGAATGCCCTGCCGATGGCCATCAACCAACAGAGTGGAGAAGCTACCCACGAATGGCATGTGGGAAACCAGCATCAATGGTGAAACCTGGTTGTCCAGAAGCTCATCCAGACAACGGCCAGGGTCATCATCGGGTGTGATAAAGGCTTTTTCCTGGACCGGGCAATTCAGCACTTCCGCCACAATCGCGGCGGTTTGCCGGGCCCGAACATAGGGACTGGACCAGATCTGGGCGGGACGCCACGGGGAAGAGGCAATTTGCGCCGCCACGGCTGCCACGCCGCGGCGACCCGCCTCGGTCAGCTCACGCTCCTGATCCAGCGAATGCCAGCCGGCCTCACCATGGCGCATAACAATCAGATGCACGTGCCTCTCCTTCCGGATGACAATCCCGGGTCACTGGGTAATGGTGCGCGGCAGAATGAACTCCACATCAGAATTCTGCACGGCCATCATCAGGCTGTTGATCACCGCATTGATGGAAGCGCTTTCATAGAGAATCTCGTAAAGCCCCCGTACCAGAGGCATGTAGATGCCAATAGCCTCAGATTTTTCGCGTACCAGTTTCAGGGTATAGATACCTTCGGCCACCTGCCCCAGCTCCTGCACGGCTTCTTCCAGCTTCTGGCCCTTGCCAATGGCATAACCAACCCGGAAATTCCTGCTTTTACTGGAGGTACAGGTGGCAATCAGGTCGCCAACACCTGCAAGGCCCATAAAGGTCATCGGGTTGGCGCCAAGGCTAACCGCGAAACGGCTCATCTCGGCCAGGCCACGGGTAATCAGCATGGCTTTCGCGTTCTCGCCCATGTTCAGGGCTGATGCCAGGCCAGCAACAATGGCGTAGATATTCTTGAGTGCGCCCGCCAGCTCCACACCGTAGATATCAACATTGGCGTAAACCCGAAAGTATTCGCAGCCCAGCAGTTCCTGCACAGTGCGGCGCACATCCGGGTCTTTTGCGGCGATAACGGTGGCGGTCAGTTCACGGTTGACGATCTCGCCAGCCAGGTTCGGCCCGCTCAGAACACCGGAACGACACCTGGGAAGCTCCTCCAGCAGGATTTCGCTCATCAATTTAAAGCCGTGCTCTTCGATGCCTTTGGTCAGGCTGACGACGATCTGGCCATCGCGGAATTCGCTGCTGTGTTCGCGAATGACCGACCGAAACGCTTTCGATGGGATCGCAACCAGCACAATCTCCGCCTTGCGCACCGCCTCGGCCAGGTCGGTTGTTGGCTGAATGTCACCCTGAAGGGTAACGGCGGGCATATACCGGCGATTAATGCGGGTGCTGCGTATTTCCTCTGCCTGTGCTTCATCGCGCATCCAGAAATGCACAACGTGGCCGTTCTCGCTCAGTACTTTTGCCATGGCAGTACCGAAACTGCCGCCACCAAGTACTGCCACATCGTAGGAATTCGCCCCGTGATTACCGGGCGTCGGGTTATCAGGCATAAACGTTCCGTTCTGTTTCTGTCAGGGCCGGGCCCGGTGCAGGACTGGCTTTTCAGCCAGTTTCCTCGCATTCCAGGGCCCGCACCAGATTCTTGAATTCTTCCCTGTTCCGGCTATTCATGCCCATCAGTACTTTATGGGCATCAAGAACTTTATCGCGAACCTGCTGCTCGCTCGCCTTGAGCACGGGGATTTCTTCGAGTTCTTCAATTCGGGAAGCTGGCTCACGGACAATAATGAAAATCTTGTCGAAGCCCATGGACGTAATAATGCGGGTGATATCGGGGTTGGTGGAAATCAGCGTTGGCAGAAAATGACTTTGTTTCTGCGCCGCCAGCGCAATCTTGGCCAGCAGGCCAAGCGTCGTGCTGTCGATGATTTCGGTCTCGGTGAGGTCGATAACCACGGTTTTGAATGCCGGATCACGGGTTATGGACTCAACCAGATTGTCCAGCGTCGAACACAGGTTCAGCCGGATTTCCCCAATAAACTTCAGGACGTATATTCCCTGCTGTTCTGCTTGCAGGATTTTATAACCAGCCATTTTTCACACTGCCACTAAGTCGACGACGTGTTATCTGACCCGTTTATGGTATCAGTTACCGATACTATCGCGATATCGTCAGGCAGCTCCGAGATCTTATCCAGCCCCAGAGCGTCGCTCAGCGATGCGATAGTGTGACTACCTCCTGAAACGAGTTCAAGTAGCCTGTTCTCCTTTTCATCCAGAGATTTGGCCGGGATCACTTCTAACAGGCCATCAGAGAACAACAAAAGCCGGAATGGTCGGTCCAGCTTCACCTGGTAAAGTTCCCATTCCGGCGTTTCGAACAGCCCTACCGGAAGCCCGCTGCCTTCCAGAAAACGGGTTTCACCATCCTCAAACGACAGGATGGGCATGGGGAAATGCGCCCCGACCGCATAACTCAATGTACGTTCCGTTGTTGAAATAATGCCTACAAACACGGTGACATGCTTGCCAAGCCCGGTATCCAACAGCTCCGAATTAATGCGCTCCAGGAAACGTTCCGGGTGCAGGATGTCGTCACTGGACTGGCGCCGGAGATTCCGCTGCAAACGATTTGTGAGGTTTCGCAGTAACACGGTAACGAACGCGGAACTGGCGCCATGGCCTGAAACGTCGGCGATATAAACGAGGACCTTGTCTTCACTGATGCGAAAATAGTCGAGAAAATCGCCACTGAGATACAGGGACGGCTTGATGAGGTAATCCACACTGAGCCCGGAAAGCGTGAGCTGATGGTCTGGCAGCATTTTAAGCTGCACCTTGCGGCCGGCATTCTGATCGGCCCTTAGCTCGGCAATACCGTTGCGCAAGTCCCGGTTGGCTTCTTCCAGTTCCTGCCGGTACAACTGGTTCAGGCGGTTTACCCTGACCCGGTCAAACAACTTGCCGATAACGTCGTCCAGTGCATTGCGGTCGTCATTGCAGGGTTTGAGCACGACATCGGCGGCTCCGGCCCGCATGGCCTGGACCACATCGGCGCTGGACTGGCTGCTGGTGCAGGCCACTATCGGCGTGAAACTTTCTGTTTCATCAAGGCGCCGGGACAGGTCTCTGATCGCCTCTGGAGGGAGATCTGCAAAGATCACATCCGGGATATTGTCGTCGAACAATCCTCGGGCAGCGTTTACCCCCGCTGCACCAGTTACGTAAAACCCCCGCGCCTCCAGGTAACGGGACAGATCGGCTCGGGCCTGTTCATCGGCGTCAATTATCAGAATGCGCTCGGTGCGCGAGGTCATGTTGGCTGCCCTAAACTACCAGCGGTAAAGAAAAAAGGCTTTATATGGCCTATTCTGGCATGCCCCTGTGATATAACAAGGCCGCAATCATCATTTTGGGAGAATTGTAACCATGAGACGTGCCGTTAACGATCTGCTCGGAGCCTATGACAAACTGATCATGGACCCGGTGCATGGCGGTATCCCGCTCTACCGGCACGAAATCCAGGTGATTGACCATCCACTGTTTCAGCGCTTGCGAAACATCTGCCAGAACGACATTCTGAGTCTGGTTTTCCCCGGCGCCACCCATTCCCGTTTCCTGCACAGCATCGGGGTGATGCATGTGGGCACACGGATGTTCCGGGCCATGATCGATGCATACCTTCGGGAACGGCAGCTGAGTGAGCAGACCGATCTCAGCCTGAGCCAGCTCGATGCCATTGATTACCTGGCCAAGACCATCCGGCTTGGCTGCTTGCTGCACGACAGCGGTCACTCCAGTTTCTCCCATCAGTTCACCCAGGCCCGGAAGATTCGCGACCTGATGTCTCGCCCTGAACGGTTCCGGGATTTGTGGGAAGGCGTTGACTATTCGGCCTACCACGCCAGTGAACCGGAAGAGCTGGAGCATGAACACTACTCTGTTCGAGTCGCCCATGACGTACTCTCGTCTGTGGATCTGGAGAGCGCCGGGCTGGCTGCTATCGATGTCATCGGCATTATGGAAACCACCGATGTTACGCCCAGCGAAACCTTCTGCCGCCACGCCCAGACCTTCTGGGAATTTATTGCTGGTGATGATGCCATTGCCGGCACTATCCCGCCCCGGGATGTACCACAGCTGGTGATGGGTCTGCTGTCATCCATTGTTTCGGGGGAAATTGATGCCGACCGGGCCGATTATATGTTGCGGGACGGCTTCCACAGTTCGGTCACCATCGGCGGTTTCAATCTCGATCACCTGCTGAGCAACCTGCGGTTCGGCTGGGACGTTTCTGAACCCTGGATGGGGCTTGCGATTACCCAGAAAGGCCTGGGCGCCCTGGAAGACTTCGTGTACAGCCGCCACCAGATGTACCGCAAGGTATATGCGCACAAGACCGCTCTGGGCTTCGACTGGTTGCTGCGGGAGGCCATTAACGAAGTGCTGGAGGACCCGGAAAGCTTCGACTGGGTGGATACCTGCCTGAGCAACATGAAATGGTTTGCCGAGCTGACCGATAACTTCTTCTGGGAAGCCTTCCGCAAGGTGGCCCGCCGGGAGCCCAGGAGCTACTCGTTCTGCATTGTGAACCGGGTAAAGCTGGACCACGTCGACACCCGGGAAAATCTGGACAAGACCGAAATCCTGAACCACAGCCGCTGGCTGGCATCGGAGCTGGGCATTAACCCGGACAACGTGGTTACCTGCTCCATGAAGGCTCGCTTCTCGAACATTCAGGACAACTTCAACGGCATCAAGGTCTTGGTGAAAAACCCGATCACCCGGGAGCGAAGCCTGCGAAAAATCACCGAGGTGAGTGCCTTCTTCTCAAAATTCGGCGACGGCACCATCACCCATTTCTACCGGCGGCCGGAGGTCGCAGAAAAAGCTCCCTCCGACCTGACTGAGTAGCCGCAATTACTGATCAGAGCTCTGGCCCATTGCCTGCACCAGTTGCGAGGCGCTTTCCCAGGCGCCTTCAACCCGACCGCCCGCCAGCCAGTCGCCTGCCAGGCCAATGCCAGTATTCTGGTCGAACAGATAGCCGGGGTTATCGCCGGCTTCCGAGCGTGCGTACAGCCAGCGATGAGTTACCCAGTCATCCGGAGCCTCCCCATGCCCGGTCAGTGCCTTGAATTCCGCCAGCAGAGCTTCAGCAATGCTTTCCGGAGCGTCATCCACGTGCTCATGTGTCCACCCAGGGTTGGCGTGCAGCACCCACCACTGGCCCTCGTCTTCCCGGCCGGGTTTGGAGGAGTTGTTGGCCACCCAGAACAACACGTCCGAGTTGGGGCGCGCAGCATCGAACGGGAAATCAACGGAGCGATTAAAATGGGCAGCTACCGCCCAGCACGGCAGGATATTACCCACGTGTCCAGCCAGCCCTTCCGCCATCGCATCAAGCCCGCTGTCCCGCAACAGTTCCTGAGCCTGCGCCGGTGGCGCCGTGATCACGACCTGATCAAAGCCGTCGTAGTGCTGCCCATCGGTACCGGTGAGCTGCCATTTCGAATCTTCTTTCGACAATCGGACGATTCGAACACCGGATGCCAGCGTAATGTGTTCAGAAAGAGCCCGGGAAATGGCCGTCATTCGCGGAGTACCAACAAACCGGTGTTCCTCCGGAAACGCCTGCCAGCTGGCCCCTTCCGTCTGATAGCCGAACCGGGCATTCCAGCTCTGGTAGCTCCGGGGCCCGGCCCAGCGATCCAGAAACCGGGTGAAGCCGGGATTACGGGACGTGAAGTACTGGGCGCCGATATCGGCGGATCCGTTCGCCACGCGTTTGGACGCCAGACGACCACCGGGGCCGCGACTCTTCTCGAATACCCGGACATTATGGCCCGAATCGCCAAGAAGAATTGCGGTCGTCAGCCCCGCCAGCCCTGAACCAATAACCGCGATGCTGCGTATTGATGTGGTGTCTGATGTTACTTCACGCATGGTTGTATATGACCCGAGTAAATAGTTGGTTAACAAACATTCTGAGATGGTTCGATTCCGAAGCTGGATCAGATCACCTGGATACGGACTCCCGAGCCTTTAACTGGGTACGAGTCCTGCCCTTCATCGCTCTCCACCTTGCCTGTTTGCTGGCACTTTACACCGGCGTCAGTACTTTCGCAGTGGTTTTTGCCGTTGCGTTTTTCCTGGTAAGGATGTTCGCGATCACGGGCTTCTACCATCGGTATTTCTCCCACAAAACCTTCAAAACCAGCCGGCCTGCGCAGTTCGCATTTGCCATTCTGGGGGCCAGCGCGGCTCAGCGGGGTCCCTTGTGGTGGGCCGCGCACCACCGGCACCATCACCAACACTCGGACAACGAGCAGGATCTGCACTCACCACACCAGGGTGGGTTCTGGTGGTCCCATATGGGATGGTTCACCTGTGATGCGGGCTTTGCGATGGATGAACGCAGGGTGCGCGACTGGCTGAAATTCCCGGAACTCAGGTTCATCAACCGTTTTGACTCTCTGATACCCGCTGCGTTCGCGGTCGCTATTTACCTGTTTGGCGAGGCACTGGCCCTGTGGGCCCCCGAGCTCGGCACCAACGGGCTTCAGCTCCTGGTATGGGGTTTCTTCATATCAACCGTGGTGCTTTTTCACGCGACGGTTTCGATCAACTCCCTGTCACACGTCTGGGGTAAAAGACGGTTTGAGACCGATGACGACAGCCGCAACAATTTCTGGCTGGCTCTGATCACCCTGGGCGAGGGCTGGCACAATAACCACCACCGCTGGCCGCAATCGGTACGCCAGGGTTTCCGCTGGTACGAAATTGATGTCACCTGGTACGGCCTGTGGTTGCTTTCCAAGCTGGGCATCATCTGGGATCTCAATCCGATTCCGGCTCATATTCAGAAAGAGACCCGGAAACTGGACCACAAGAGGAGGAACCGCTCATGACGACGTCTGCCTCTGCCATTGAAGTCGGGGCACCGGATTCCGGATTGCCCGTGGTACTGGAACGTTTCTGTTCGCTGTATAACGCACTGGACAAAGGCAATCTCAACAAGCTCCAGCAGGTATACGGCGAGGATATCGAGTTTCAGGATCCTTTTGGTCGGGTACATGGCCTTGATCAGCTAACCGAATACATGGCGAGCGCCTACGGCAACGTTATCCGCTGCCAGTTCCGTTTCCACGAGCCGGTCATTCAGGAATGCTGGTGCAGCCTGCCCTGGGTGATGGAGCTTCAGCACAAGCGTGTTCGCGGCGGCAAGCCGGTGTTTGTGGAGGGTATCAGCCATCTGGAGATCCGGGACGGAAAAGTTCGTTATCACCGGGACTATTTCGACGCCGGCCAGCTTTTATATGAGAACCTGCCGGTGCTCGGCCGCATGATTCGCTGGGTTAAGGAGCAGGCAGGATGAGCCAATTACTGACGTCACCCAGCAACATCTGGTTAACCGGTGCCTCATCCGGTATTGGCGAAGCGCTGGTTCACGAACTCGCCGGTGCCGGTCACAAACTGATTGTGACCGGCCGCCGGCAGGAGCCATTGGATGAGCTGTTGCAAACCTTCCCGAACCAGATAGCCGCCGCCGCTGCGGACACCACCAGCAAGAATGACTTGCAGGGGGTCAAGTCGCAGCTTGACCACTTTGGCGACCTGGACATGGTCATTCTGAACGCCGGTACCTGTGAGTATCTGGAAGTCGCGGACTACAACAGCGATGTCATTGCCAACAACGTGACCACCAACGTGATCGGCACAGCACGCTGCCTGGATTTTGCCCTGCCGGCGCTGCGGGCGACCCGTGCCAAAGGTAAACCGGCGACGCTGGTGATTGTGAGTTCCTCGGCGTGGTGGTTTCCGTTCGGGCGTGCTGAGGGCTATGGCGCCTCCAAGGCGGCACTTACCTACTTTGCCCAGTCACTGAGAGCTGATCTGGCGGCCGAGGGGATTCGGGTGGTGGTGGTATCCCCGGGGTTTGTCAAAACGCCATTGACGGACCGAAACGATTTTCCCATGCCGTTCATCATCTCAGCCGGGGATGCGGCTAGACGAATCCGCACAGGGCTTGAGAAAGGCCGGAACGAAATCGCGTTCCCGAAACGCTTTACCTGGTCCCTGAAGCTGCTAGCCGCCCTGCCCCAGGGAGTCATCGACCGCATGGCCGCCTCCATGGCCCGTAAAACCGATCATTGAAGTTTGACCACAGGAAATACCTTGCATGAATCAGGAACGTCAGCGAATTGCCGTGATTGGCGCTGGAGTATCAGGTTTAACAGCCGCCTGGCTGCTGGCCGACAAGCACGATGTGCATCTGTTTGAAGCCGGCGACTATGCCGGAGGCCACACCAACACGGAACAGTTTGAAGCTGGTGGTCGCACCTGGCCGGTGAATACCGGTTTTATTGTGTTCAACGACTGGACCTACCCCAACTTCATCAAGTTGATGGATCGGCTCGGGGTGGCCTCTGAAGTGAGCAACATGAGTTTCAGCGTGGACTGCCATGCCAGTGGACTGCAGTACAACGGCACCAGTCTGAACACCCTGTTCGCCCAGCGCCGGAATCTGTTTAATCTGAATTTCCTGAAAATGATCCGGGAGATTCTCCGGTTCAATAAGGAAACCCGTGCCGACCTGGCCGCCGCCACGATTCCGGACGGCGAAACACTCGGGGAATATCTGAACCGCAACGGCTACAGCCGGTACTTCCGAAACTACTACATTGTCCCCATGGGCGCGGCTATCTGGTCTGCGCCGGAGATTGTGCTGGAACAGTTCCCAATCCGGTTTTTTCTACAATTTTTTAACAACCACGGCATGTTATCTGTGGATGACCGGCCCACCTGGCGAGTGATTTCCGGAGGTTCGGCTACCTACGTAAACCGGATGATGGACAAGCTGGGCGAACGCACCCATCTGAACAGCCCGGTAACTTCCGTAAAACGGGATGAGGAGGGCGTTACCCTGGTGGCCAACGGACAGGAACATCGTTTTGACCAGGTCATTTTCGGCTGCCACAGTGACCAGGCCCTGGCCATGCTGGACGACGCCACTGACGATGAGAGAAGCATCCTCGGAGCCATCGCATACCAGAAGAACGACGTGGTTCTGCACACGGACGCCAGCGTACTGCCCTCGAACCGTCTGGCTTGGGCCGCCTGGAATTACATGATCCCGGAACACAGCACGCAACCGGTTTCCGTAACCTACAACATGAAGGTTCTTCAGAACTTCGACGACGCTCCGGAAACCTTTTGCGTCACCCTGAACCGAAGCCGGGATATTAATCCGGAAAAGGTGATCAAACGGTTTGAATACGATCACCCCGTCTTCACTCTGGACGCCGTTGCCGCACAGGAGCGCTACGATGACATCGGTAACCGGAACCGCACCCACTTTTGCGGTGCCTACTGGTTCAATGGCTTCCACGAAGACGGTGTGCGCAGCGCACTGAGAGTTACCCGGGCATTCGGGGTGGAGCTCTGATTATGGCCAGTGAATGGCTGGAAGGCACCATAAGGCATCGGCGCAAGCTACCGGTTCAGCATGAGTTCAGCTACAACATCGGAATGCTCGCCCTCGACCTTGACGACTGGTCCACGGTAACCAGAACCAGTCCGTTTTTTTCCCTCGAACGTTTTAACTGGCTGGGGCTCTACCGGCGGGATTACCTTGACCCGGAAGTGCCCAGCCTGCGCCAGGCGGTATTCAACCGGGTTAAAAGCGCCACCGGCTGGGCTCCGGATGGGCCAATAGAGCTGGTTACCCACCCGCGCTACCTGGGCTACATTTTCAATCCGGTCAGCTTTTACCTGTGCTATGAAAGGGGCTGCAGGCCAGACGCCGGTGCCACCCCCCGTGTGATTGTCGCCCAGATTACCAACACCCCCTGGAAACAGCGCCATGTGTACTGCATGGAATGCACCCAGCCGGGGCCGGGCTCCGATAACGCCTGGCACACCGAGCGTTTTGCTTTCAGCAAACGCTTCCACGTTTCACCATTTAATGGCATGAATCAGCACTACCAGTGGCTGTTCAGTTTTCGCGGCAAGGACATGCGCGTTCACATGAATGTGGAAGAGGAAGGCCGCAAGCATTTTGATGCCACGCTGGTAGTCCAACGCACCCCTCTTGATCGTAAAACCCTGCACAGGAGCCTGAGACGGTTTCCCCTGGAAACCATCAAAGGCGTTGCCGGTATTTACTGGAATGCCCTGAAGCTGAAATTCAAAGGGGCCCCCTTTTACACCCACCCGGACAAACTCGATGCAACCGACAGCGCCTACCAGCGCGGTACCGAGGATCTGGGGCTGGATGTAACGGAAAAACCATCGGCACAACAAGACAACGCATTTGATTCGGCAGGAAGGGTAAGCTCATGGAGAACCTGAACACCTCGGTTGAACACCAGCGCACCGGAAACACGGGGCTTTCGTTGATCAGCCGTGTCGCAAAGCACCTGGCTTGCCAGCAACTGGCGCAGCTTGGTCATGGCAGGCTGGTGATCAGAGAGGCAGGAGGTGAGGACCTCGTATTCGGTGATGGCGATGACCGCTATCCGCAGGCCGAGTTAGTGATCCACAACCACAGCACCTGGCGGGATCTGGTGACCGGTGGCAGCATCGGTGCTGCCGAATCGTTTGTGGCAGGTGACTGGAGTTCACCAGATCTGACCGCCCTGCTTCGGTTCTTTACCCGCAATATCGACACCATGAACCGGTTTGAAGACCGGTTTGCCTGGATCAGCAAGCCAGCACTCAAGGCACTGCACTGGCTGAACCGCAACACCCCGGAAGGCTCCCGCAAGAACATCAGCGCCCACTACGATCTGGGCAATGACCTGTTCCGCCTGTTCCTGGACCCAACCATGATGTATTCCTCCGCCATTTACCCCCGCGAGGATGCAACCCTGGACGAAGCGGCCGTTCACAAGCTGGATACCATCTGCCGCAAGCTGGATTTAAGGCCGGAGGACCGGGTGGTGGAAATCGGTACTGGCTGGGGTGGCTTCGCCATTCACGCCGCCAAACACTATGGCTGCCATGTCACCACCACTACCATTTCCAGGGAGCAGCTGGAGCTGACCAAGGCGCGAGTGAAAGCGGAAGGCCTGGAAGACAAGATTACGCTGCTGTTCGACGACTACCGCGATCTGCAGGGGCAGTTCGACAAACTGGTGTCCATCGAGATGATCGAAGCCGTTGGCCCCCAGTTCCTGGACAGCTACCTGTCCCAAATCAGCCACCTGCTGAAGCCGGATGGCCTGGCGCTGATTCAGGCCATTAACATGCCGGAACAGCGTTACCACCGGGCATTGAAGAATGTGGATTTCATCCAGCGTTACATTTTCCCCGGCAGCTTTATCCCATCGTTTGGCGCTATTCTTGGCTCTATGAACCGGGGCTCAGACCTGGTACTGACCCATGCCGAAGACTTCGGCTTTCACTACGCCCGAACGCTGAGGGACTGGTGTGATCGGTTCATGGTGTGCCGTCAGGAACTGGAACAGCTGGGATACGACCAGGCCTTCCAGCGCCTGTGGCATTTCTATTTCGCGTACTGCGAAGCTGGCTTCAGCGAGCGGGCGATTGGCGTTGCCCATCTGGTCATGGCCAAGCCGGCCAACAAACGCGCGAATATTCTGAGTGTATGATCACTTCAAAAAACGCCCGTAACCTGCTGAACTTTATACTGTTCCAGACAGGCTGGCTGGCCTGCGTGCTGTACCCCGGGCTAGCTACGGTTGGGCTGATCCTGGTGTTCCTGGGGCTACATCTTGCTCTGGTCAGTCAACAGCGGTTTTCCGAACTGCAGTTTATTGGCTTTGGCGTGGTGCTCGGCGGACTGATGGATACATTCTGGTTCCGAACCGGGGTGCTGGCCCTGGATTCCGGAGAAGAGGTGCTGGCGGCCCCGCCCTGGCTCATCGCGATCTGGGCCATCTTCATGACCACCCTGTGTCATTCCCTGGGCTGGATTGGCCAGCACCAGTGGTTGCCGTGGGCTCTGGCCCCCATTGCCGGCCCCTTTGCCTATTGGTCCGCCAGCCAGCTCGGTATAGTGGCGCTGCCGGACCTGACAGTTTCCCTGGTCGCCATGGCCGTCGGCTGGTTCGTCCTGTTTCCGTTGCTGCTGTTCATTCGCAAGGCCCTGTATACGGAGCTGGAAACATGAAACTCGCTGGTTCGACGGCCCTGACCGTATTCCTGGCAGCAGCCGCGTTTCCCGTGGCTGGCGAGGTATTTGAATTTTCAGGTACAGCCAAACAGGATGGGAAGGTGCTTTACCAGGAGGATCATCGAGTCGAAGGCACGTGTTCCGAAGGCGTCTTCGCCCCGGTTAATCACCAGGTTTCCTACCGGACTCCGGAAAGCCGCGACGAGTTTGCCAGCAAAATGCTGTCTTACAATAGCTCCCCATTCCGTCCGCAACTGGAATTCCGCCAGCCGACATTCGGAGAAGCTTTGACCATCACCTACCCGCAGGAGCAGGCACTCAACATCGTCTGGCAGAGTCCAGCGGGAGACACCCGCGAATTCATGGTCCCCTTTGACCAGAGCCTGGTGGTGGATTCAGGTTTTGATTACTTTGTCCGGGCAAACTGGGAACGCGTCCAACAAGGCGAGTCTGTGGAATTCCGGTTTCTGGCCCCCACCCGGGGCGATCACTACGGTTTTGTTCTGGAGCCAGCCACTTCTGTAAAGGTGAACGCAGAGGTGACCGTGCAGATCCGCCCCACAAGTCTGGTATTACGGTTTCTGGTGGATCCCATCGTGCTGGGCTATAGCTCAGACGGCGCACTGACCGACTATCTGGGGTTGACCAACATCCGGCAAGATGCCGAATCCAACCACATTGCCCACATTCGCTATCAGGTTGCCCGCTTGCCGGATTGTGAACTGACACGGTAATCCGGTCGCAGCTGCCAGACGGCACCCGGCCTGGGGTGTGTTAAACTCCGAAAAAATTTTTCCGGAGATTCTGCGCCCATGATGTTTGTGTCGTTCAATGTGAACAGTATCCGCACCCGCCTGCATCAGCTCGAAGCCGTGATTCAGCAGCTTAATCCGGATGTCATCGGTCTTCAGGAAACCAAGGTCACTGATGAGGAATTCCCGGTCGAGGCCATTCGCGAGCTCGGTTATCACGTTCACTTTCATGGCCAGAAAACCCACTACGGTGTTGCCCTGTTATCCCGCGCGGAGCCGGAAGAGGTCCTCAAAGGCTACCCCTCTGATGGTGAAGACTCCCAGCGGCGCCTGATTACCGGCCATTTCACCGTTAACGGCGAACCCCTGACCGTCATCAACGGTTATTTCCCCCAGGGGGAAAGCCGGGACCACCCTGTAAAGTTTCCTGCCAAGGAAAAGTTCTACGCCGACCTGATGGCCTACCTGGACCAACTGGCCAAGAAACCCGGCCATATTTTGGTAATGGGCGACATGAACATATCGCCCACAGACCGCGACATCGGCATTGGCGCCGACAATGCCAAACGCTGGTTGCGTTCGGGAAAATGCAGTTTCCTGCCGGAAGAGCGGGAATGGCTTGGGCAAGTTGAACAACGGGGCTTTACCGATGTATTCCGCCATCTGCACCCGGACGAAGCCAACACCTTCAGTTGGTTTGACTATCGCAGCAAAGGCTTTGAGCGTGACCCGAGGCGAGGCCTGCGCATTGACCTGATCATGGCCAGTGACAGCCTCCTGCCCAAGGCAAAAGCAGCTGGTGTGTCCTACGATATCCGGGCCATGGAGCGACCATCCGATCACTGCCCGGTGTGGGCCTCATTCGACCTCTGATTGACCGGGCCATTACGGATGAAGAAAGTCAAAACCAGGGATCGGATCCTCGACACCAGCCTGCTGCTGTTCAACAGCCTTGGGGAGCCCAACGTCACCACTCTGCTGATCTCTGATGAGCTGGAGATCAGCCCTGGCAACCTGTATTACCACTTCAAAAGCAAAGGCGATATCGTTGAGGAATTGTTCCGGGCCTATGAGGCAGAGATGCTGGATCTTCTGGCGGTGCCCGAGGAAGCAGACGTGCCCATGGACCAGTTCAGCTTCTTCCTGCATCTGCTGTTTGAAGCCGTGGCCCGCTACCGTTTCCTGTACCAGGATCTGGTCAACGTCCTGTCCCGTTACGATCAGCTTCAGGTTCGATTTCGCAGGATTCTCAAAAAGAAGGAATTGGCGTTCAACACGCTGTGTGAGAGTTTTCGCCGGCAAGGCATCATGAACATCGGTTCGGATGAACTGGCTTCGGTGTGTGAGCAGCTTACCCTGACGGTGTGTTACTGGAGTAGCTTCGACACGCTTTCGCATCTGGATGACCGGGAGTCAGTGGATCCGGGCCGCGGGGTCTATCAGATGTTGCACCTGTTGCTTCCCTACCTGAACGAAGAAGAACAGGAACAGGTCCGGCTCACCAGCCGGACCTATCTCTAGAGATTATTCTTCCTCGTCGCGCGCAGTGTTCTTGCCGCGCAGCCTGGACAGCTCACTTTCCAATGCCTCGATACGGCGCTCCATAGCTTCGATTTCTTCCCGGCGATGGATGCCCAGGCGACGGAGTGCGCCAGAAACCCGCTGGTCGAACATATGCTCGAGCTTGTCCCAGGTACCGGTGGCCCGCTCACGAACCTCGCCTACCCGATCTTCCACGGTGCGGATCTGTTTCTCGACCACACCCCGGGTTTTGCTCTCCAGCTGTTCGCCTTCCTGAACCAGACGATCAAAGAACTTGCCGGCGTCCTCTTCCGCTTTGGTGTAGGCGCCAAGCCCAGCCAGCCAGATTTGCCGGGCGGAATCCTTGATCTTGCCCGCCAGTTGCGGATCATTTTCAGGATTTTTGTCGTCGTGCTCAGACATGCATACCTCATGGGAGTCGGGCATTAGCGGTAGCTGTCATTGTATTACAGCCGGGGCCGGATTGCAGTGGTGGCCCTGAGAACCGCATAACGAAAGGCCGCAGTATAACCACTGATGCAATATGAAAAAATGTTTTCAAACGAAAGCGCCTCTCACTTGAACTGTTCGAATTATGGTCAATACTTCCCAATACCGGCATCCCTGTTGATGTCGGTTTGTCTGGAAGTCTTTCATGGATACTACTCGCACGCCTCTGCCCGGCATTCCCTGCCGGGCTTTTTTTGTTATTATTCCTCCCCATTATATGGTTATTCCAAAACCGATATTTCGCGGGAGTCTATGAATGATTGATATTGCCTGGAGCCAGTTTACCCCTGGCGCTGCACTGACTGGCGGCCTGCTGATCGGCCTCGCCGCTGCAAGCTTCCTGCTTTTGAACGGCCGCATTGCAGGAATAAGTGGAATACTGGGTGGCCTGTTGGTGCCTGCCCGCCGCGATATACTCTGGCGGGTGGCTTTTCTCGCCGGGCTTGTAGGCACCCCAAGCCTGTGGCTGTTGTTTTCTGAACTTCCACCGATTCAGATTGACGCAGGTTATCCAGCCCTGATCGTTGCCGGATTGCTGGTGGGTATAGGCACTCGCTACGGCTCAGGCTGCACCAGCGGGCATGGTGTCTGTGGATTGTCTCGTCTGTCGCCTCGCTCACTGGTCGCAACCCTGAGTTTTATGGCAACAGGATTTTTAACGGTGTTCGTAATTCGCCACCTGATGGGAGTCTGAATGATGAAGTACTCTGTCACCTCACTTCTGGCAGGACTGATTTTCGGGTTGGGGCTCATGGTATCGGGTATGGCCAATCCGGAAAAAGTGCTCGGTTTTCTCGATATCGCCGGGCTTTGGGACCCGTCACTGGCTTTCGTGATGGGAGGCGCAATCATCGTCGGACTGGTCGCTTTCGCCGCGGCGCGCAGGCGTACCCTGTCGTTCCTCGGATTCACCATGAAAATGCCGGCGAACAACCGTATTGAGCCCAGACTTGTTATTGGCAGCATGATGTTCGGTATTGGCTGGGGCATTGCCGGTTTTTGTCCAGGGCCCGCCCTGGTGGCTCTTGGTGCCGGAGAAATCAAAGCCGTGGTCTTTGTTGCGTCCATGGTGGCCGGTATGATGGCATTCGAAGTGATCGAGCGGATTAAACGACCGTCGTTGGGAGACACGCGTGGATATCAGAAAAATTGATGACAGTATTTCCGTAGCGCCACAAATCGCTATTGAGGACGTCGCCGAAATTGCGCGTCTGGGGTTTCGGACCCTGGTCGCCAATCGGCCCGACCATGAAGAATACGGCCAACCGGCCATGGCCGACATTGAGGCCGCGGCGAGAGAACAGGGCCTTGAATGGGTCTACATGCCGGTTGAGTCTGGCAATATTACCGACCAGGACGTCGAACGTTTCGCGCCCATGATCCGTGATGCCGAGAAACCCGTACTAGCCTTCTGTCGTTCCGGCACCCGCTGTACGGTACTATGGGCTCTGAGCAGTGCCCGCGACCACCAGCCTGAGGAAATCCTGTCCCGGGCACGGAATGCAGGTTACGACATTACCGGGCTTATTCCCCGCCTGATGCAGCAGGCCGGCAAGCGTTAATTTTCATCTCACGGAACGTCTCAATGCCTTACAACGGGATCGATAACTACCGCCACAATGAGCCGGATCGGCTCGGAGTGCTGATCACCAACCTTGGAACCCCCGACGCCCCTACCACCCCCGCCCTGAGGAAATACCTGGCGGAATTCCTCTGGGATCCGCGGGTTGTCGAGGTACCGCGCCCCCTGTGGTGGCTGATTCTGCACGGCGTCATCCTCCGCATTCGCCCCCGGAAAAGTGCGGAAGCCTATGCCGGTGTGTGGGAAAAGGACGGTTCTCCCCTGCTGATTCACACAGCGAAACAGGCTGAGGGTATCCGTGAGGCCATGAAACAGCGCTTCGGCACCAATGTGGTGGTAGGTTTCGCCATGCGTTATGGCAACCCTTCCATCCCCCGGGTACTGGACGAGATGCAACAACAGGGCGTGCGCAAGCTGCTGGTACTTCCGCTGTATCCCCAGTATTCAGCCTCGACCACGGCCTCAACGTTCGATGCCATTGCAAAAGACTTTACCCGGCGGCGCTGGCTGCCCGATTTCCGGCTTGTTTCCCATTACCACGATTTCCCGCCGTACATCGAAGCCATGGCGCGCCATATTGAATCCCACTGGGCCGAACATGGCCGCAAGGAAAAGCTGATTCTCTCCTACCACGGCGTACCGCTGAAATACCTGCTGAAGGGCGACCCCTACCACTGCGAATGCCATAAGACATCACGGCTGCTGGCGGAGCGTCTTGGCCTCGGTAAAGACCAGTACATGACCACTTTCCAGTCCCGGTTCGGGCGGGAGGAATGGTTGCAACCCTACACCGATGAAACCCTTAAAGCCTTGCCCGGAAAGGGGGTAAAATCCATTGATGTGTTCTGCCCGGGGTTCTCCTCGGATTGCCTGGAAACCATTGAGGAGATCAATGAGGAAAACCGGGACTACTTTATGGCAGCCGGCGGCGAAAGCTTCAGCTATATCCCCTGCCTGAACGCCACCCCGGGGCACATTGATGCGCTGGTGCAACTGGTTGAGGACAATCTGCAGGGATGGGCTATTCCCGAGAATTCGCCGGAATCCCTGGAACAGCGGGCCAGACTGGCGGAAGAGCGCAAACAGGCCACCTTCCCGGGCCGCAGCGACATCTAAGGAAAGACAGGACAGTGCCATGAAACTGAATTGCGATCTGGGGGAAAGCTACGGCGCCTGGCAAATGGGCCAGGACGACCTGGTTATGCCCCTGATCGACATGGCCAACGTGGCCTGTGGCTTTCATGCCGCAGACCCTATGGTAATTCGCAAAACACTGGCACTGGCAGCCACTCACCACGTGGCTATTGGCGCTCACCCGTCCTATCACGACCTGCCCGGCTTCGGTCGGCGCTCGATTCACCACACATCGGAAGAGATCGAAGCCCTGATGCTGTATCAGCTCGGGGCGCTCGAAGGCATGTGCCGGAGTGAAGGCCTGACGCTAAGCTACGTCAAACCCCATGGCGCCCTGAATAACGACATGATGCGGGACAATAGACTGCTTCGCGCCGTGATGGAGGCCGTACGCACCTTCCGGACCGATCTGGCACTGATGATTCCGGTCACCAGTAATTACCGCGAACATCAGCAGATGGCGGCCGACGTTGGCCTGCCCCTGCTGCTGGAAGCCTTTGCAGACCGCGCCTACGATGACGAAGGCCAGTTGGTTTCCCGGCGCCAGGCCGGCGCCGTACACGAGAATCCGGACATCATCGTTGGCCAGGCGCAGTCCTTTGCGGAAAAGGGCGGCGTATTCAGTACCACCGGCAACTGGCTTGAGCTTCCGGCCGACAGCCTGTGTGTACATGGCGACAATGACGCCGCGCTCGACGCAATCAAAGCCATCCGCCAGGCGCTCGGTAAATCCGGCCGATGATCGAGGCGGTTTCGGAAGATACCATCCTGATTACCCTGGCCCAGGCCATCGATGACGCCCTGCCTGCCCGCATTGCCAACCTCGTCGACAACATTTGGCGTGCGGGTTTTCACTGGCTGGTGGATATGGTGCCCTCATACACGACATTGATGGTGGTCTACGACCCGGTAGTCGTCGATTTCCGACAGGTAAGCGCCGAGATCTGGCCCCTCGTTCACAGGCTGAGCACACAGGCGCACACGGCGGAATTGAAAAGCCGCCTGGTGGAACTGCCGGTGTATTACAGTGCCGAGACCGGGCCTGACCTGCAGTGGCTGGCCTCGGAAAGCGGCCTGGATTGCGAGGAAGTGATTCGTCGACACAGCTCGGTTGAATACCGGGTGCATGCGCTTGGATTTGCCCCCGGCTTCGCCTTTATGGGGCAGGTTGACCCCAGCATCGCCGCACCCCGGAAAACCACTCCTCGCAAACAGGTACCCGCCGGAAGCGTTGGCATTGCCAATCGGCAGACAGCAGTTTACCCGCAGGTTTCTCCGGGCGGCTGGCAGCTGATTGGGCGCTGCCCGACACGCCTTTTTGATCCAACGAACCTGTCGCTCCTCAAGGTGGGCGATCGGGTGCGCTTTACCCCCATCAGCCGGGAGGCGTTTCTGGCCGCCGGTGGGGAGCTCATTTCATGAGCTGGCTGGAGGTCATTCATCCCGGCGTGCAAAGTTCTGTGCAGGACAGTGGTCGCCGGGGTTATCGCCACCACGGGCTGGCCGCAGGCGGCGCCCTTGATCTGATCAGCTTTACCTGGGCCAACAAGCTGCTGGACAACCCTCGCCATGCTGGCTGCCTGGAAATAATGTTAGGGGGATTCCGCGCCATTGCCCACGGCTCGCTCCGGATTGCCATCACTGGCGCCAGAACCAGCGTGACCGTGACCGGCGAACCCGTTGAAATGTGGCGAACCTTGAACCTGAACGACGGCGACGAGCTGGCCATCAGCCATTCGGCTCACAACCGGCTTATCTACCTGGCCGTGGCGGGAGGACTGGATTCGCCGCAGCAGTTCGGCAGTCACACGGTGGTTGTTCGGGAAAAGCTTGAGGGCCGGGGCCCGATAAAGGCAGGAGATAAACTGGTACTACGGGAACCGCAACGAAAAGTGCCAAGCCGGGAAGTGCCCGCGCACCAGCGCCCTGATTTCAGTTCAGAGGTGGTTCTCGGCCTGATACCGGGCTATCAGTACACTCAGTTTCAGCGGTCAGATATCCTGCGGCTGACAACCAGCGGCTACACCGTTAGCGATCAATCTGACCGTATGGGTTTCCGGCTTCAGGGTGAAGCCCTGGACTGCCCTCCGCCCGGCATCATCTCCGAAGGCATTGCACACGGATCTGTTCAGATTCCCGGCGATGGTCAGCCTATCGTGCTGCTGAACGATGGCCAGACGATTGGTGGCTACCCGAAGCCTGGCGTGGTACCGATCCTGGATTGCAGCCGCCTGGCCCAGCAACTACCCGGTGACCGTGTCCGGTTTGAATTATGCGATCTGGCTACGGCGCAGAATCAGCGCCGGCTTTTTGAGCTTCACTACCAGAACACTCGCTGGTGTCAGAATGGCCAGGCACTTGAGTGGCTTTGATTCCCCCGGCATGTTCAAGGTCGGGAACGGCCTGACAAAAGGTGCACTCTTCCGTATCTACGGCCGCGCCACCGGTCTCGACATAACGCACGCGATGGCTCGCCCTGCCTCGATTGGCTGACACTGCGAAGCGGCGGTTTTTGCGATCTGACTGTTCCTGACTTTCCGGTTCTTCAGCCATGGATGAAATCTCCCGGATATGAAGCGTGGTGTTTGGAATCCAACGGAGGGATTGGTGTAACCAGGATATTGGGGTATCAAGAGGAAAAACAAGAAGAAAAATGGCGGTGGGCCAGGGATTCGAACCCCGGGACGGCTATTAACCGTCGGCGGTTTTCAAGACCGCTGCATTCAGCCACTCTGCCAGCCCACCGTCTTGTCGAAGCATCGGGAAACGCTTCGGATAGCTGCCTTGTCGACAGCGGGAGGAATGATACCGGATTTGCCCCCTCTGTCAACGCCCTGCAATAAAAACAAAGCAAATTCCGTGGCTTCTGGTCAGAGCTTAGACAAGATTACCGCGTTTTAATGGAATCCATTTGGTGTTTCTCTGTCGTAAATGATTGAAAGTTGCGGTTTCGACATTATGATGGTCTACAGTATCCAGTTGCACTAGAGCACTAAACGGAGATGACAATGGAAGACAGACGTTTCGGCGTTCAGAACAACCAGGCGGCCTACTCGCCGGCCAGCGAAACCAGTCGCGCAGCGGCAGGTATCAGCGACGACGCCATGAAGGTGTTGCGCAACACCTACATGTTGCTCGGTATGACCCTGGCGTTTTCAGCCGTTACCGCGTTCCTGAACATGAATGGCACGCACCCGGGCTTCCTGATTACCATCGTGGGCTACATCGGCCTGCTGTTTGCCACCTATAAGCTGAAGAACAGCCCCTGGGGCATCGTCACCACCTTCGCACTGACCGGCTTTATGGGTTATACCCTTGGCCCGATCATCGGTGCGTTTGTTGCTGCAGGCGCCTCACAGATTGTTGCTCAGGCACTGACGTTGACTGCCGTCGCGTTCGTGGGCCTGTCCGCAACCGCCATCATCACCAAGAAGGACTTCAGCTTCCTGTCCAGCTTCCTGACCGCTGGTGCATTCGTGCTGATTGGCGCCATGCTGCTGGCGTTCTTCATGGAGAGCTCAGTTCTGCACCTGGCCGTTTCCGCAGGCTTCACGATCTTCGCTTCGATCATGATCCTGTTCGAGACCAGCCAGATCATCAAGGGTGGCGAGCGTAACTACATCATCGCCACCGTAGGCCTGTATGTGTCCATCTACAACCTGTTCGTCAGCCTGCTGCACCTGCTGTCAGCGTTCAGCGGCGAAGATTGATCAGTACACTCAGCCCAACGCCTTGAGAAAACCCCGGCCTATGCCGGGGTTTTTGCTTTAGGTACACTTGCAGGGTTTCCATCAGTCAGCATCCAGATTCATGCCTCAGCCACTCAGTTACACACTCGTGATTACCGGTGCCCCCTGGGCAACACAGGCTCCCCAGACTGCCCTGTCATTCGCTCAGGCCCTGCTGAAAGCGGGCCACCGTATCGACCGGGTGTTCCTGTATGGCGATGGCGTACACCTGGCGTCAGCCCTGAGCGCTCCTCCCTCCGATGAGCAACACTGGCCGCGACTGTGGTCTGAATTCCTTTCCGGGAACAACATCACAGCGGTCGCCTGCATTGCTTCAGCCCTGCGCCGCGGCATTGTCGATAAGACCGAACAGGCCCGTTACGAGCTGACTGCCAGCAATCTCAGGGCACCCTTCGAAATTGCCGGTCTTGGCGAGTGGGTAGAGGGAAACCTGAAGTCCAACCGGGTTCTTTATTTTCACGGGACACACTGACCATGACCACCCTGATTGTGATCGATCAGCCACCCTATGGCTCCTGGGCAGGACGAGACGCGCTGGACATGACCTTCTCCCTGGCGGCCTTCGACCAGCCCGCCGCCATGCTGTTTCTGGGGGCTGGCGTCAACTGGCTGTGCAAAGGCCAGGCCGCCGACGCCGTCGGCCAGAAATCTGTGGCGAAGAACCTCTCTGCGGCCGCCCTGTTCGGCGTTGAACAGATACTGGTGGATGCCCAAGCATGCGCGCAATATGGACTGGAGTTCGACGATTTGCTGCCAGGAAGCACGCCGTCGGAATCGATTTCCAAAACCCTGAGCCAGTTTTCCCGCGTTGTTTTTGCCGGATAGGACCCTGTCATGCCTGAAAACACGACCGCAACCCTGCACATCATCAACAAAGCTCCGGAACACGCCAGATTCCGGCATTGTCTGGCATCTGCTCAACAGGGTGACACGCTACTGCTGATTGAAGATGCCGTGTTGGCGCTGCTCGATCGCGGAAAGCAGTTGCCAGGGGCTTCTTATGGCCTGGAGGCTGACGCAAATGCGCGCGCCGTGGCCAATCGCGTGCCCGCAGATCAACTGGTCGACTACGCCGGTTTTGTGCAGCTGACCGTTAATCATTCACGAATCATCAACTGGTAAACCATGAGTACTTCGAATTCGCCTGAGAGAAACAACGAGGGTTTTCTGGAGGACGCGGCCACCTGGACCGATGAGGTAGCCTGGGAAATCGCTCAGGAAGACGACATTGAGTTAACGGAAAAACACTGGGAAATCATATATTTTCTAAGGAATTTTTATAAACAGCATGAAATTTCACCGCCATCGAACCGTTTGTTCGTGAAGGCCGTGAGAGAGGCGCTGGGGGACGAGAAAGGAGACAGCATCTACCTGATGACACTGTTCCCCGGAACACCCGCCAAAACTGCCTGCCGGATTGCCGGACTGCCTCGTCCTACGAATTGCCTCTGAGCCAGTGGAAAATATCGCGCTGTTACTTGTCGCGCTTTTCGGCTGACCGCGCCTGATTGGCTTGCTGTTCTTCGGCAGCGGCCCCCAGAAAAGTGCTCAGCCCGTTTTCAAACAGGTTTGAACCAAACTTGAGGAACTGGCGAGTGGATTCCCTGGTGGCACCATCCCAGGCGCTTTGGGGTATCTGCCGGATAGATTCAGCAACACCCTTCTGAACGCCGCTGGTCACCTTCGGCTCAATCTCATTGGCGGTATCAATCAAATCCTGAATGCGCTCAGCCAGCCATGGCTTTACCACCCAGAACCAGAACCCGAAGAGAACAGCCGTTACGGTGAACGCTGTCAAAAAAATCTGTGTGAGGATCTGTGCCCAAACTGGCATACGCTATTCTCCCTGGTGTGGTTAGCCCAGTACGGCCCGGGGCAAGCCGGTCATGGCAAGAAACTGAACGAGCCCGGCCACAGCACCAAACAAGCCACCCACGAACATCAGCTGAATTTCTTCCTCCCGGAACGCCGGCCTGAGTATGTCCTGGAATTCTTCCGGTCGCAGGGCCTTCATCTGGCTGGCCAGCACCCCCGCGACGACTGGTGCACGCTCACGATTGAAAGCGGGATCACTGAATACATCCCGCGTGGCCAGCACCGCTTTCTGATTCATCACACGCTTGAGCTCGGTGTAACCGGTCATGCCCACAGACACCTGGGCCGCCAGCTTCATGACCATGGAATTGTCGAGCATGGGGCGCAGGTGTTTCTGGATGATGGCGCGGGTACGGTCACCATGCTGACCGTTGATCATTGCATCGGCGACTTTCTCGACCGTGATCAATTCCTCCGCCACCAGACGCGCCCATATATCGCTGATTTCATCCTGCCGACGCAGGAACAGCCCCTGCAATTGCCAGAACAGCACTCTGCGCGGACGTACCGGAGCGAAAATCAGGTTGATGGCAATCCAGTTAGTCACGAAGCCTATAAAGAACCCGCCCACCGGCAGTAACCAGGGCTGGGGGTAGAACACGGAAACCGGCGCCAACGCGGCACCCATCACCGCTCCGATGATAGCGCCCCGATTAATAACCGACCTGAGCTCAACCGCACCGGCCTGCTGGAAGATACGATTCATCAGGTCCGGATGGTTCTGCAACTCCCGACTCAACAGCGCCTTGAGATCGACCAGCTCATCAAGATCGTCACCAAAATCCTCCACCAGCTCCTCTACCCGATTGGGTAGCTGTTGCCGCGCCCACTGATAGATCCGGGCCCGAACAAACAGCGGCAGATTATCCCAGAGTACCGGCTGGATTTCGTACATGACCTCGTCAATGTACTCATCCATGCGGGGCGTCACCTGAGCCACCACCTGTTCCACAATGCGGTTGGGCTCCAGCTTCTGGTACACAGAATTCAGGTCGCCAAACTTCTGCAGGGTGCGATCAATACAGATGTGGGCCATTTTCTCGGCCTTGCGCGGAATTACCCCTTGCCAGCCAATAACCCCAACGCCGATGAACCGGACAGGATGAAAGGACATCTGAATGGCGAGCCAGTTAGTGAACCATCCCACCACGGCAGCCATTACAGGCACGGACACAAGAGCAAGGTCAGTCAAGCGTTACCCCGAAATAGAAAAAGCATTCGCTCACACGGCACGGATAATACCCGGCCTTTGATTCTGTTTATGTGACCGATAATGAAGTATTGCGCTTAACAGGCCATTGGCCGTGTAGCCAGGCAAGGCAGGTGTTTCTGGCAGCCGCCAGAGAAGGGGCGACTGCCGGAGGAAGGGTGCAACTTATTGATAGTAAGCGTTTTCGGTATTCGAGTGGTCTGTCACATCACGCACCGCGGAGATTTCAGGTACGCGTTCCTTCAGTGTCTTCTCGACACCCTGCTTCAGCGTCAGGCTGACCGCAGAGCAGCCCTGGCACCCGCCACCAAAGCGCAACACCGCAACCGATTCGTCAACAATCTCAACCAGCGAAACATCACCGCCATGAGCTGCCAGGTTGGGATTGATTTCAGAGGCCAGCACGTAGTTCACACGCTCCGGCAGGGGCGCATCATCAGCCACCTGCGGCACCTTGGCATTAGGCGCCTTGATGGTCAGTTGCCCGCCCATCTGATCCTTGGAGTAATCGACATATGCGTCTTCCAGGAACGGCACCGAATTATGGTCCAGATACAGAGTAAACTTCTCCAGGTTGACCTGCTCATCGGTTGGCACAACTTCATTGGGCGGACAGTATGCCAGACAGGTCTCTGCGTTGCGGGTGCCGGGCTGGGTCACGAAAATGCGTACGCCCATACCTTCAACGTCCTGCTTTTCAATCAGTTGCGCAAGATAATCCCTTGCGGAATCAGTCACAGTTACCAGAGCCATGCTTCCTACCTGTTATCAAGTGTGACTGACATTTTATGAGAGATCGCCGGAACATAAAAGACCAAGTAAAATAGTCGGGCATTAATGGGGTAATCAGTTTCCCTTATCCCAACGGCGGACAGGCAAAACGGAACTTGATAATGATCATCCGTACTAAGACGCCTTTCAGCATTTTTGCTATGATCCCGCGCCAAAACGTAAAACACGACGTTAATAACGACACCCGGAAGAGTTTTCTATGACCGATCGCAATACACGCCTGGAACAGCTGCACCAAGCCCTCAAGGAGCGGATTGTCATTCTTGATGGTGGCATGGGCACCATGATCCAGAACCAGAAACTGGATGAGGCCGCATTCCGGGGCGATCGGTTCAAGGATTACGAACGGGAAGTCCAGGGCAACAATGACCTGCTGAACCTTACCCAGCCTGCCCTGCTCCGCAACATCCATGCAGATTATCTGGATGCCGGCGCCGACATTATCGAGACCAACACCTTCAACTCCACCAAGCTGTCACAGGCCGACTACGGTCTGGAAGAGCTGGCCAGGGAACTGAACGTGGCTGCGGCGAAGCTGGCACGGGAAATCGCCGACGAGTTCACCGCCAGGAATCCCGACAAGCCGCGGTTTGTGGCCGGTGCCGTGGGCCCCACCTCCCGCACCGCCTCTATTTCACCGGATGTGAACAATCCCGGTTACCGGAACGTGGATTTCCAGACTCTGGTCGACAATTACTACGAGGCGGTCTCCGGCCTGGTCGAGGGCGGCTCAGACCTTATTCTGATCGAAACCATTTTCGACACTCTGAACGCCAAGGCGGCAATCTACGCGACCCAGCAGTTCTTTATCGACAGTGGTATTGAGCTGCCGATCATGATTTCCGGAACCATCACCGATGCCTCTGGCCGAACACTTTCCGGGCAAACCACCGAAGCTTTCTACAACTCGGTTGCCCACGCAAAGCCGATTTCCGTGGGTCTGAACTGTGCTCTTGGCGCGGACGCGCTGCGGCCTTATGTGGAAGAACTGTCGAACAAGGCCGAAACCTACGTATCAGCCCACCCCAACGCCGGGCTGCCCAACGAGTTTGGCGAATACGACCAGACCCCGGAGGAAATGGCCGAGATCATTGAAGGCTTTGCCAAAGACGGCTTTCTCAACATCATTGGCGGCTGTTGCGGTTCGCGCCCGGACCATATTGAAGCCATCGCCAGGGCCGTGGCCAAGTACCCGCCGAGACAAATTCCTGAACGCCCGAAAGCACTCAGGCTCTCCGGCCTGGAACCGTTCACCGGTGACGAAAACACCCTGTTCATCAACGTCGGTGAGCGCACCAACGTAACCGGTTCCAAGCGCTTCCTGCGGCTGATCAAGGAAGAGCAATATGAAGAAGCCCTGAGCGTTGCCCGGGACCAGGTTGAGAACGGTGCGCAGATCATCGATATCAACATGGACGAGGGCATGCTGGATTCCAGGGAAGTGATGGTTACCTTCCTGAACCTGGTGGCCTCTGAACCAGACATTTCCCGCGTACCGATCATGATCGACTCGTCCAAGTGGGACGTGATCGAAGCGGGTTTACGCTGCATCCAGGGCAAGGCCGTGGTGAACTCCATCAGCCTGAAAGAAGGCGAAGAGGAGTTCATCAAACGTGCCAGGGACTGCATGCGTTACGGCGCTGCGGTGGTGGTGATGGCCTTTGACGAAGACGGCCAGGCCGATACCTTCGAACGCAAGACTGAAATCTGCAAACGCTCCTATGATGTGCTGACCGGCATCGGCTTCAACCCGGCCGACATCATTTTTGACCCCAACATCTTTGCCATTGCTACCGGTATTGAGGAGCACAACAACTACGCAGTGGACTTTATCAACGCCACACGCTGGATCCGGGAGCACTGCCCCCACGCCTCTATCTCCGGCGGCGTAAGCAACGTCTCGTTCTCATTCCGCGGCAACGATGCGGTGCGTGAGGCCATCCACTCGGTTTTCCTGTATCACGCGGTCAAGGCCGGCATGAATATGGGCATCGTGAATCCCGGCCAACTGGTGATCTATGACGAGATCGAGCCTGACTTGAAAGAACTGGTGGAAGACGTGGTTCTGAACCGCCGGGATGACTCCACCGATCGCCTGCTCGAAGCGGCCGAAAAGTTCAGAGGCAAAGGCGGCCAGGCCAAAGAGGAAGACCTTGCCTGGCGTGAATGGCCCGTTGAGAAGCGCCTGGAGCATGCCCTGGTTAAAGGCATTACCAGTTACATTATTGACGACACGGAAGCCTGCCGGCAAAACGCCAGCCACCCCATCGAGGTAATCGAAGGCCCGCTGATGGCCGGCATGAACGTGGTTGGCGATCTTTTCGGTGACGGCAAGATGTTCTTGCCCCAGGTGGTCAAAAGCGCCCGGGTGATGAAGCAGGCCGTGGCGCACCTGATTCCGTACATCGAAGCTGAGAAAACCGAAGACCAGCAGGCCAAGGGCAAGATACTGATGGCCACGGTCAAGGGCGACGTACACGACATTGGCAAGAACATTGTTGGCGTCGTCCTGCAGTGCAACAACTACGAGGTAATCGACCTTGGCGTAATGGTGCCCTGTGAAAAGATTCTGGAAACAGCCCGAAAAGAAAATGTCGACATGATTGGCCTGAGCGGCCTGATCACACCGTCACTGGATGAGATGGTGCACGTGGCCCGGGAAATGCAGCGCCTGGATTTCAGAATTCCCCTGATGATTGGTGGCGCGACAACTTCCAAAGCCCACACCGCGGTCAAAATCGAGCCCCAGTACAAGAACGACATCGCCCTTTACGTGTCTGATGCCTCCCGCTGTGTGAACGTGGCGTCCCAGCTGTTGAGCAAGACCGCCAAGCCGGCTTTCGTGGAAGCAGCCCGCACCGAATATGATGAAATCCGGGAACGCCGGAAGAACCGTGGCGACCGCACCAAGCTGGTGTCGCTGAAAGAAGCCCGTGCCCGTGCACCGGAAATCGATTTCGAGAACTACCAGCCGCCCAAGCCTGCGTTTACCGGTGTCCGGGTGTTCGAAGAGTATGATCTGAACGAACTGGTGGACTACATCGACTGGACACCGTTCTTTATTTCCTGGGACATCGCCGGCAAATACCCGGCCATTTTTGACGACCCGAAGCGTGGCGACGCCGCCCGTACCCTGTTTGACGATGCCCAGAAACTACTGAAACAGATGATCGGGGAAAAGCGGATCTCCGCAAGAGGCGTTATCGGGTTCTGGCCCGCCAATCGCCGGGGTGATGACATTGTGGTGTACACCGATGAGTCCCGAACCGAAGAGCTGACTACCCTGCACCATTTGCGTCAGCAGGATGAGAAGGCTCCGGGCAAGCCAATGATGGCGCTGTCCGACTTCGTGGCGCCGGAGAGTCTGCATCTGGGCGATTACGTGGGCGGCTTTGCGGTGACCACCGGCATCGGCGTCGACGAACTGACCACTGAGTTCAAAAACGCCCACGACGACTACAGCGCCATTATGGTGCAGGCCCTGGCAGACCGCTTGGCCGAAGCCTTTGCCGAACGCATGCACGAACGGGTGCGCAAGGAATTCTGGGGTTATGCCACCGATGAACAGATGGCCAACGAGGACCTGATCAAGGAACGCTATCGTGGTATCCGCCCGGCCCCCGGCTACCCCGCCTGCCCGGACCACACTGAAAAGGCCACACTGTTCAAACTGCTGGACGCCACCGCTAACACCAGCCTGCAGCTAACGGAGCATTTTGCCATGTATCCAACCGCAGCAGTCTCCGGTTGGTACTTCGCCCACCCGGAAGCCAAGTACTTTGCCGTTGGCAAAATTGGCGTTGATCAGGTTGAGGACTATGCTGAACGCAAAGGCCTGACCAAGGCTGAGGCTGAACGCTGGTTGATGCCAAGCCTGGCGTACGATCCGGCGGAATAACCTGAGGCGTATTCCATGAATGACGTGACCGAAAACAACAATAACAATGAACGCCCCCGCAGCCCGGGGGTTCTGAAGATCATGCAAAGCATCCTTGCCGGCGCTTTCGGTGTGCAGTCTGACAAGCGCCGCCAGGAAGACTTTTCACACCACAGCCCGCTGCCCTATATCGTTGCCGGCGTTCTGTTTACCGTCGCGTTTGTGGGCGGGCTGATCATCGTGGTCAAACTGGTATTGGCCGGGCAGTAGCCTACTGCCCGGATACCCAGACCACCGCAAAGGCCACTGCCAGCAGCACGAGCAATACCGCCGCCACTGCATCGGCCTGACTGTCTGATTGCACGGATTTTTTCATGGCACTTCCTCCTTCCTACCCGAAGTTGTTGTTTTTCTGGCTTTCCCGATCAAGTAAAGCAGCAAATTGACATTCGTCCAGTTCCGGCGGCGATCACTTATCACCTGAATCGATAATGTTATGTTGAAATAATCATTTTGAGAATAAAAACACGATGGTATCCTGCCTCGCAGGAATAAGGCCCGGTCCATGAAACCCGGCCGTAAATTTTAGCTCTTCTGATGTAGCAGGCAGGACGTTCCACTATGTACGTTTATGATGAGCACGACCGGCAGATAGCCGCAGAGCGTGTTGCCCAATTCCGTGACCAGACCGAGCGCGCCCTTGCTGGTGAGCTGTCTGAAGAGGAATTCCTTCCACTTCGACTGCAGAACGGGCTTTATGTTCAGCGTCTCGCACCCATGCTCCGTATCTGTATCCCTTACGGCATGCTTCGCTCCGAGCAGCTCCGCCGTTTGGCACGCGTAACCCGGGACTATGATAAAGGCTACGCTCATTTCACCACCCGCACCAACATCCAGCTGAACTGGCCGAACCTGGAAGACGTGCCCGATATTCTGGCTGAGCTGGCGGAAGTGGAAATGCACGCAAATCAGACCAGCGGTAACTGCATCCGGAACACCACCACGGACCCGTTCTCCGGTGTCCAGGTGGACGAAATCGCTGACCCACGCCCCTATTGCGAGATTATTCGCCAGTGGTCGACGTTCCACCCGGAGTTTGCGTTTTTGCCACGTAAATTCAAGATTGCCGTGAATGCCTCCGAGCATACGGATCGGGCAGCTATCCGGGTTCATGACATCGGCTTGCAGCTGGTGCGCAATGACCAGGGAGAACTTGGCTTCCGGGTTCACGTTGGTGGCGGACTTGGTCGTACCCCCATGGTTGGCCCGGTCATCCGCGACTTCCTGCCGGAGCTGGATCTGCTGACTTATCTGGAAGCCATTGTCCGGGTTTACAACCGTTACGGCCGCCGGGACAACAAGTTCAAGGCGCGTATCAAAATTCTGGTCAAGGCGCTGAGCCCTGAGGGCTTTGCCGAAAAAGTTGAAGCAGAGTGGGCCCACATCAAGGACTCACCTTCCCAACTGACGCCGGAGGTAGTGAGCAAATTCCAGGGCTACTTTACCGAGCCGGCATACGAAGCACTGGACAATGCTACCGACCTGCTGGCGACACAGCGCTTCGAGAACCGTGAGTTTGACAAGTGGTTGACCCACAACGTCAACAGTCACAAAAAGCCGGGCTACGCTATTGTAACCCTGACGCTCAAGAAGACCGGTACGCCCCCGGGGGATGTCACCGACTTCCAGTTGGAGCAGATTGCCGACCTTGCGGATGAGTACAGCTACGGTGAAGCCCGGGCCACTCACGAGCAGAATGTGGTGCTGGCAGACGTCCGCCAGGATCGACTGTTTGAGCTCTGGCAAAAGCTTGTGCCTTTGGGCTTCGCAACGGCGAACCTGAACACACTGAACGACGTTATCTGCTGCCCCGGCGGCGATTTCTGCGCCCTGGCCAACGCCAAGTCGATTCCTGTGGCTGAAGCAATCCAGCGTCGTTTTGATGACCTGGACTTCCTGTACGACCTCGGCCCCATCGACCTGAACATTTCAGGCTGCATGAACGCCTGTGGCCACCACCATGTGGGCAATATTGGTGTTCTGGGCGTCGACAAGAAAGGCGAGGAGTTCTACCAGATCAGTCTGGGCGGGTCTTCACACCATGATGCCACCATCGGCAAGATCCTGGGGCCCTCCTTCGCGCGCGAGGAGATGCCTGAAGTGATCAGCAAGCTGATCAATGTTTACGTGGAAAACCGGACAGAAGAAGAAACCTTCCTGGACACCTATCGCCGGGTCGGTCTGGAACCTTTCAAGGAGCGGGTATATGCCTGATGTAGTTGCCGCTGACGGCACGATTCGTAATGACGACTGGGTCGTGGTACCCCGTCCTGCGGCGGGTGAATCCATGGATATTCCCGAGGATAACCCCGCATTGATTCCTGCGGATCTGTGGCTGGCCGGCCATGAGCACTTTGCCGGAAACCCCTCCGTAGGTGTCTGGTTTGATAGCCACGACGAGCCGGAACTGTTGGGTGAGAGAGTCAATGAGCTGCCGCTGATTGCGGTGAATTTCCCGCGCTTTGTCGATGGTCGCGGTTACAGCATTGGCCGCTTGCTGCGTGAACGATTCGGTTACCGCGGCGAACTGCGAGCCATTGGCGATGTGCTGCTCGACCAGCTTCAGTTCATGAAGCGCTGTGGCTTTGACAGCTACGTACTGCGCGCTGACAAGGACATTGCAAAGGCACCGAAGTGCCTGAGCTTCTTCACCCAGACCTACCAGGCTGCGACCGACACGGACCAGCCCCTGTTCCGCCGCCGGGCCTCCTGAGACCAATCACCAGCGCATGAGTCGTCATGCGCTGGCGTTCAGTTCTGGTTTACTGCATTTTTTGATTCCGAAACGCACTCAACACTTTCCAGACGGTATGTTCGAGCGCCGCGCTGGTAGCCAAACCGAGCTTTTCCGGCAGTGTACGTTTGCGCTGGAAAGACACTGAGATCACGTCTCCCCGCTCACAAGCCTCAATCAGGTATTCGTCAGACGTTTTGATCTCATCGATCAGCTTCACGTCCAGGGCACGCTTGCCGAACCAGATATCTCCATTGGCAACCGCCTGAATATCCAGATCCGGACGCCGCTCACTCACATACTCCTTGAACAGGACATGGGTATCCTCCAGGTCCTCGAGGAATTTCTGGCGCCCCTTATCGGTGTTCTCACCAAAGATTGTCAGCGTTCGCTTGTGTTCACCCGCGGTGAGCACCTCGAAGTCAACGTCGTTCTTTTTCAGGAACCGGTGGAAGTTCGGGAGTTGCGCCACCACCCCGATGGAACCGAGCACGGCAAACGGCGAAGCAATAATGCGATCAGCCACGCAGGCCATCATATAGCCGCCACTGGCCGCAACCTTGTCGACGCAGGCGGTCAACTTGATGCCTTTGCTGCGAACACGATCCAGCTGGGCTGCCGCCAACCCATAGGCATGAACCAGACCACCGCCGCTCTCCAGGCGGATAACCACTTCGTCCGTTTCCGGATTGGCAACACTCAGAACCGCCGACACTGAACGCCGCAGGGTATCGGTATCGCTGGCTTTAATGTCACCGTCGAAATCGAGCACGTAAACCCGCGCCGTTTTCTCTTCGGTAGCGTCAGGTTCTG
The DNA here is from genome assembly GCF_042763285.1 of Marinobacter sp. LM1. Taxonomy (NCBI): domain Bacteria; kingdom Pseudomonadati; phylum Pseudomonadota; class Gammaproteobacteria; order Pseudomonadales; family Marinobacteraceae; genus Marinobacter; species Marinobacter sp. LM1. The sequence goes on along the minus strand of NZ_CP114373.1, from coordinate 2,202,897 downwards.
GCTGCTTCTTCGCGGCTTTCTTTTCAGCCTTGTCCTCTTTTTTCTTTTTCTTCTGCCAAGCCTTTCGTTCCTGGTCTGTCATCAACCTGGCCTGGATTGACTCTCTGAGCCGGCGATACTGATCGTTCAGCTTGCGTATTTTCAGCTCACCCTCACCTTCGTGATCGTCCCGGTCTTTCTGGGTTGCCGAGACAATGATGGACACGAGCACAATCGCCGCCACCACGAAAGTCGCCACCTTGGCGAGGAACAGGCCGTATTCGGTCAGAAATTCCAAAATGCAGTCTCCACACGTATTTGCAAACCCCGAAGTGTACCGCCTCGGCACAGGCCTGATAAGCCCGCGATAAAATTAAAACAAGCGTTCGATCAAGCTTGACACGAACCGGCTCTAACCATAAAGTCGGATTGCGAGGTTGGCGCTACCCCGGCTGCTGTACAGGCTGCCTCTGCCAGGGATCACTAGTCGTCACCACCATGACAAGACAACCATCAAAAAGGGTAAAACAATGTCTGTAGCTCAGGTATTTGAAAAACTCGAACAGAACTTCAACGCAGACGCAGCACAGGGCCTGGACCTGGTATTCCAGTTCGACATCGAAGACGACAAGACTTACCACCTCGTGATCAATGACGGCACCTGCAAGCTGCACGAAGGCGCACACGACGATCCTTCTGTTACCCTGATCATGAACTCTGAAACCCTGCAGGGTATCGTCTCTGGCGAGACCGACGGCATGCAGGCGTTCATGGCTGGTCAGCTACGCGCCGAAGGCGACATGATGCTGGCAACCAAGCTGGGTGAACTGTTCAACATGGGCTGAGCCCGGTTAAACACCAGCTATAAAAAAACCTGCGCAAACCGCAGGTTTTTTTTATGCCATTCAGAAATTCGGGCCACCCTGGCGTCTACAGACCGACGTCATCCAGCGAACTCTGGGCCAGCTTGAGCAGGTCTACATTCCTGTCTTCCCGCCGACCGACGCCTTCAATGTAGTACTCGAGCGAGGTGAGCGCATCCGCCAGCGCTTCCAGAACCTGAGACGCAGGGGCTTCGCGCGCATCCAGCAGGCGCTCCTGAATAGACGTCGCGACCCTGGCAATGACGTCCGCTGCGATGGGGTCGTCCACCATTTGCAGGCCACCCCAGATACTGCGCAGTGTCCCCGGCAGATTGGCCAGATGAAGCTTGTCGTAATCGGATTCGATAAATGCTGTGATCGCTCGCTTGGCAAGGGTCAACGCACTACGGGCCTCATCCGCCACAACCCAGATGGCTTCCTGCAGGTACACGGATTCGTCCCGGCTCCGGTCTGCACCAGCAAGGGCATCGGTCTCTGAGGTAATGCCACGGGTCACAATCTGCATGACGGCATCCTCTACCCCCAGTACGGAATCCGCCAGACGATAGAGCTCCTCCTCCGCCGGCAGGCGGTTTTCCTCTTCCCATTTACGCAGTTTGGCCGCTTCTTCACGGGAAATACTGGCCAGGCGGTTCAGATCGAGCATCACCAGCGTATTGGCCAGGCGCTCCAGAGTATCGGCAATCGAGGCAAGTTCGGCCAGATCCGGTTCTATTCCGCGCTCGATGATGTCCAGCTTGTCCTTCAGCTGATTAAGCTCTTCCTGCAAGGCTTCAGACAGGGATTTGAGCACATCCGTGCCAGGGCCATAGAGGCGCCGGGAATGAGCCTCAAGAAGTGCGTCCGGGAATTCGGCAGGACCGAGCTGATAAGCAGAGAGTACCCGCGTCACCTCAGGGTTGGCTGAGCCACTGCGGTAAAGCAGATAGACCAGATCTTTGATCAGCGATTCGGGGGCGTCCTTGGCGGTAGCTACCTTGCCGACATATACCACTTCCCGCGCGTATTTCTCGATTCGCATCAGCAGACGCTTGCGGGCCTTGCTAAAGCCCATGGCACGATCCAGCATGGTATCGGAGACCAACGCCAGCAGGCACCACATCTGCCCCATAGGCGCTCCCTGACACAGCCGTGCGAGACCACGGGCAGCCCTGGCAATGAGCTTCTTGCTAACCGCTTCGTTGCGCTCGCGGAGAATGCCGAGCAGTGCCACCTGGAAGGTCAGGCGCATGCGACGGGCCAGGATTTCATATTCAGACTCAGCATCATCCATGGGCCTGAGTCCCAGATCGCTGCAAAAGTCCGGGCGCTCCTTGATGTCGATATCAAAGAAGCAGGATTCGGGATAAGGTTTCTCGCGACGGGCTTCACGCAGATCATTGATCACGGGCAGCAGCAGCTCGGGATGATCTTCACGTTGCTGATGGTAGTACTCGACGTAACGGCGGAGAATGAACAGCGCGCTGTTAAGTGCTGTCAGCAGTATATTCTTGTCGTCGTTGGCACCAACTGGCACATCATTGGCGAGATTAACCGCCTCCTGGCAAAGCAGGGTTCCGCCCCGGAGCTCCACCAGAATGAAGATTCCCCGAAGCTGGTTCAGGTAATCAACACAATTCTGCAGATCTTCCCCGCTCTCGCGGTTTTCCTGAAAGCGCTCAAGGCTGGATTCTGCCTGCTTGATGGTCTGTTCGATTTCACTTTTGACCAGATCAAACGACTGCGATTTCGTCGCCAGAGACGATTGAACCATAAACGCTTCCTGTTAATTTGCGGAGACTACCGCATCCTGTTCATGAACTGCAGCCTGCATACGGGCAGGTCCTTCCTGTTCAGCGAGGCAGCCCTTGCCCATACCTGAACGGTTCGCAAAAAACTGGCGAACTTATCATTACTTATAACACAAAACTCAAGTAGCTCAAGAAAGCCGGAATGTAACAAATGGTACAGCTGAACGTGGTTCTCATTCTGTTGCCTGCAACCGGGACCACACCGTTTCGCCGGCCTGCTTCTCCATCATCGCCATGAACTCATCATGGGCAGAGGCTTCATCACTCGTGGCCCGAACCACCGCCAACGGCGCGCGCTCACCGGAGATCCGGCGAATACCGCCATCGCCACCTTCATCGCCGGAGCCGGCATCCAGGGACAGCGCGGTCTGACCGCCGGTCATCAACAGATAGACGTCTGCCAGTATCTCGGCGTCCAGCAATGCCCCGTGAAGGTCACGGTTGGAGTTATCCACTCCATAGCGCTTGCACAGGGCGTCGAGATTGTTCTTCTGGCCCGGGTGCTTTTTCCTGGCAATGGCCAGTGAATCGACAATGCCGCAGTGGTCTGCTGTTTTCCGAACCGGTTTCAGGCGGGCGAATTCGGAGTCCATGAAGCCCACGTCGAACGCGGCGTTATGGATGACCAGCTCTGCGCCCTTGATGAACTCAAAGAACTCGTCGGCAACCTCCGCAAATTTTGGCTTGTCGGCCAGAAATTCATTGGTGATACCGTGAACGGTGATAGCCTCCGCTTCTACCTCCCGCTCAGGGTTAATGTATACGTGATAGTTGCGACCGGTCAGCTCGCGCTCGATCACTTCCACGCAACCAATTTCGATAATGCGGTGACCTTCGTTCGGATCAATACCCGTGGTTTCGGTATCCAGTACGATCTGTCTCATGCAACTGCGCTCTCACTCACTGCTCATTAATCGGTTTTCCAGGGGCCAGGGTTCAGGCCCCGTTCAGTTCGCGGACTCCGCGGTTGGCCAACTCATCCGCCAACTCGTTATCAGGATGCCCTGAATGACCCTTCACCCAATGCCAGTTAACGGTGTGCCTGGCAGTTTCAGCATCGAGCTCCTGCCACAGATCCGCATTCTTGACCGGTTTCTTTGCCGAGGTTTTCCAGCCATTGCGCTTCCAGCCGCTCATCCATTCGGTAATGCCCTTGCGCACGTATTGTGAGTCGGTATACAACTCCACCTGGCAAGCGCGCTTGAGCTCCCTTAAGCCTCGAATGGCCGCCATCAGCTCCATTCGGTTGTTGGTGGTCTGCAACTCACCGCCGTGCATGGTCTTGCACGCATCGCCATAGCGCAACACAACACCCCACCCCCCGGGGCCCGGGTTACCTTTACAGGCTCCGTCGGTATACATCACTACCTTACCAGCCATTACTGCTCCTGTTCTGTTCTACGCCTGTTCACCCTGCCTGAGCTATGGCTGGCACAGCCACTGGATACCCCCACGGTTCCGGGCAAAGCAATTACCTTGCTCTTGCGCCAGGATGCCTTGGTCCGGATCCGGGCGTATTCGCGTTTGCGCGCAAGGATACAGTAATAGGCGCCCGTGGGCAGTAAATGAGGGCGGCTACTGGCGGCCAAACGCTGCCGTCTTCCGGATGCCCCGTGTTTTCGCTGCAGCGGAAGGGTACAGAAATAGGTGCCACTGTTTTCCAGCTCGAACCCCAGCAACCTGAGCCAGTCCTCCATTCGTGATCGCATCAGGAACCGACCACCCCAGGGGCCAAACCGATGGCGGGAAACCAGTCTTCGTACGCCCCAGAGACTGAGGGGGTTGAACCCAACCAGAGCGATGCGCCCCTCACCTCGCAATACACGGGCGGACTCGCGAAGTACCTGGTGCGGATCCGGAGAGAAATCGGCCGTATGATGAAGGATCACAAGATCCATGGAATCACCGGGAAACGGCAGCTCGTCGGCGTCACAAACCGCCACGCCCTCCGGCATATGGGCATGCCAGGCCGGGCAGGTAATAATCTTCTGGGCAAAATCGGTACCACTCGCCAAAGGCAATCGGTGACTCAGGCCAACCTGAAGTTGTCTTGCCCCGGTAAGGCCTTGCAGCTCCTTATCAAGTACTGCTCTCTGGCTGGCCAGCAGGGAGCGGCCAAGGGGGGTCTGCACCCAACGTTCAAAACTCTCATGTCGTGCTGAATAGTCAATCACGCCGCTGGTTGTCACGCTGGCTCCCCTACCCGGTCCACTAAAGGCTTGATTGCTCGAGCAACCTGCCGCTCCTTGGGCTGTACTCGTTGTTGCATTATCATAACAGGCACATTCATTGAACACATGGGGTGGCCACCTTGCGCATTCATCCGGTTCCGGCATTCTCAGACAACTATATCTGGTGCCTTACCAACCTTGAGTCCGGCAAGACCCTGATAGTCGATCCCGGCCAGGCAAAGCCGGTGCTGGATTATCTCAGTGACAGCGGTTTCTCAGCAGACACTATCCTGATCACCCATCACCACCCGGATCACACCGGCGGTGTGAAAGAGCTTCAGCAACAGTATCCGGACATCCGTATTGTTGGCCCGACTGATTCGCCCTTCAAGGGTGCCACAAACACGGTCCATGCCGGCGATGAAGTCGTCTGGGAAGGCATCACGTTCAATGTCCTGGCAGTTCCCGGCCATACACTGGATCATATTGCCTATTACAGCGACACCCAGGTAAATGACAAACCCGTCCTGTTCTGCGGCGACACACTGTTTGTCTGCGGCTGCGGACGACTGTTCGAAGGCACACCGGAGCAGATGCACACCTCGCTCCTGACCCTGCGCGATCTACCCGATGACACTGCGGTTTACTGCGCCCATGAATATACGCTGGCTAACCTCCGCTTCGCTCGTCATTGGTTACCCGAGGACCAGGCACTGGCCGAGTTCGAGAGCGCCTGCAAAACCCTTCGGGAGCGGGGCGAGCCTACCGTACCGACCACCATCGGCCAGGAAAAGCAGTTGAACCCATTCCTTCGATGGGACGATGCCATGGTTGTAGAAGCCGCCGAGAACTACAGCACCACGCACCGCCTGGCCACCGGCTCGGATTGTGCGGTTTTTGCAGCGGTGCGGCACGGGAAGGACCACTTCTGAGCGTGCGGGCGGTCACTGCTTAACAATTTATCTCACAGCCGTAACATGGCGCAGCTTGACCGCCCGGAAAACGCTCCCATAGAATTTCGAACAATTCTCGAACGTAACTTGTTAAATCTGCCGGCTATTTTTACAGATACCTGCCGGCACCACCCGGAACCCTGTGTTTATGCCGGTTAAACGACTGCCCTTCATCCTTCTCGCGTCAACCCTTTTCAGCGGCTGCAGTACCAGTCAGATCGCCGAAAACTGGCATACACCTTCGGCCTGGTTCGGGACCGAGGAAGAGAATCAGCAAAAAGACCCCCTGGACTCACAGCAAGTGGTTGTAGCCAAGGGCGATGAGGACCTCAAGGCTGACGTCGCTGCCGGCAATGGAGAGGACAGTGCCAGCGGGGCACCATTAGATGACGCCATCTCCCCGGAACTTCAGGCCAAGGCCCAGCAAGCTCGGGAAAAACTGGACAATCCCGCCCGGCAATCCGACGCATCCACCAGAACAGACGATCTGTGGTCACGACTTCGCGCCGGTTTCACCATGGATCACTCCGTCGACAATGCCAGGGTACAGGCTCAATTGGACTGGTACGTGCGCCACCCCCGTTACATCGATCGCGTGGTGGAAAGAGGCTCCCGGTACCTGCATTACATTATCAATGAAACCGAAAAACGCGGCCTGCCCAGCGAACTGGCTCTGTTGCCAGTGGTAGAAAGCGCCTTTGATCCTTTTGCCTACTCCCACGGTCGCGCTGCCGGGCTTTGGCAGTTCATCCCGTCTACCGGCAAATACTTCGGGCTGACCCAAAGCTGGTGGCATGATGACCGACGGGACGTGATTGCGGCTACCGATGCTGCCCTGACTTACCTGGAGCGCCTGGCCAACCGGTTCGATGGCGATTACACCCTGGCCCTGGCCGCTTATAATTCCGGGGGCGGGACCGTATCCAGCGCCATGCGTCGTAACCGCAACGCCGGAAAATCCACAGATTACTGGTCTCTGACATTACCGACGGAGACCCGCCACTATGTGCCCAAACTGATTGCCCTGGCAAAAATTTTCGACGATCCGAAAGCCTACGGTATCGACCTGCCACCATTAAAAGACGAACCGTATTTCGAAGTGGTGGATACCGGCTCCCAGCTGGATCTGGCCCAGGCCGCAGAATTAGCCGGCGTGGATATTGATGAAATCTATTTACTGAACCCGTCCTACAATCGCTGGGCAACCAATCCGGATGGCCCCCATCGCTTGCTGGTACCCAAGCAACAGGCGGAGGCATTCCAAACCGCGCTTGCAAAGTTCCCAAGTGAACAGCGTGTATCCTGGCAGAACTATAAAGTCCGCAAGGGTGACAGTCTGAACACCATTGCCCGCAAGTTCTCCACTACCCCATCGGTCATTCAGCAGGTCAACAAGCTCAACAGTGACCTGATCCGGATCGGCCAGCAACTGCTGATTCCGTCCTCCACCAAGGGCTCCGACGCCTATGCCCTAAGCCAGGCCCAGCGACTGGAGCGAACTCAGGATCGCAAGCGTAGCGGCAACAAGGTACGGTACACCGTGCGCCGGGGCGATACTTTCTGGGATATCGCCAGGGAGCACCGGGTTTCGGTTCGGGAAGTGGCTGCCTGGAATGGCATGGCACCGGGAGACCCCCTGATTCCGGGCAAAGAACTGGTGATCTGGTCGAAAACTTCGAAGCCGACCATGGTAGCTTCGAATACCCGGGGCAAGGCAATGGTGCGCAAGGTGGGATACCGGGTTCGCAGCGGCGATTCCCTGTCTGCCATCGCCAGCCGGTTTTCGGTGAATGTGCGTGACATCGCATCATGGAACGATCTTAATACGGACCGTTATCTCCAACCCGGCCAAAGTCTGGTACTCTACGTGGACATAAGAAACAGTCCGTAACGTGCGAGAACCATGACAAAAAAACCAGAAGCACCCTTGCTGACCAGAATTACCGCGACGCTGGCTCTGGCAGCGTCCGCCTGTTTCGCCTTAGCCGATGAAGGCGTCACCGAGAATCCCAGTCCGGTGCATGGCATCGCCATGCACGGTGAACTGAAATACCCCCCAGGCTTCAGTCACTTTGACTACGTCAACCCGGAGGCCCCGAAAGGCGGCGAACTGAAGTTGTCTGTGGTTGCCAACGGCTTCGATAGTTTTAACCCTTTTGTTATCCGGGGCATCTCGGCGGCGGGTATTAATGCCTACGTGTACGATACCCTTCTGGAGTCCTCTGCCGACGAGCCGTTTTCCGAGTACGGGCTGATTGCCGAATCCGTTGAAGTCCCGGAAGATCGCAGCTTCGTCATCTTCAATCTGAATAAAGAGGCCCGCTTTCAGGACGGTGAACCAATCACCGCTGAAGACGTGAAATTTTCCTACCGGATTCTGACCACCGAAGGTCACCCGTTTTACCGCAACTACTACGCGGATGTAGACAAGGTGACCATTGAAAACAGTCACCGGATTCGCTTTGACTTTGCGCAAACCAACAATCGGGAACTACCCCTGATTCTTGGTCAGATGCCCGTCCTGCCAGAACATTTCTGGCAGGATCGGGAGTTTGAAAGCAGCGGCCTGACCATCCCGGTGGGCAGTGGCCCTTACCGGATTGCCTCTTTTGACGCAGGCCGCTCCATTACCTACCAGAGAGTCGACGACTACTGGGCCAAAGATCTGGGTGTACGCAAGGGCCGTTTCAACTTCGACACCATTTCCTACGAGTACTACAACGACGACACCGTCGCCCTCGAGGCATTCAAGGCGGGCAACTTCGATTTCCGCCAGGAAACCTCAGCCAAGAACTGGGCAACCGCCTATACCGGCCGCCAATTCGAGAGCGGCGATATCGAGAAGGAAGCCATCGAACACCACCGCCCCACAGGCATGCAGGGTTTTATCTTCAATACCCGCAAACCGGTGTTTCGGGATCCTCTGGTTCGGGAGGCGCTGGCCTACGGTTTTGATTTCCAGTGGGCCAACCAGAACCTGTTCTTTGGCCAGTACACTCGCACCAGCAGTTATTTTGAGAACAGCGATCTTGCCTCGTCGGGCTTGCCTGAAGGGCGAGAGCTTGAAATTCTTGAAGCCTATCGGGATCAACTAAGCCCCGACGTTTTCACAGAGGCCTATGTACCACCGGATACGGGTAACGGCGTCAGCCTGCGGGACAATCTGCGTACCGCACTGAAACTTCTGACCGAAGCCGGGTATCAGATCAAGAATGGCAAAATGGTCCATCAGGAGACCGGCAAACCACTGGCATTCGAGATCCTTCTGTTCCAGAAAAGCTTTGAACGAGTGGTTCTACCCTTCAAACAGAATCTTGGAAAGCTGGGCATCGATGTGTCGGTGCGCCTGGTCGACAGCAACCAGTATGTTCAGCGGGTTCGGAGTTTTGATTTCGACATGATCACCCAGGTGCTGCCTCAATCTGATTCTCCGGGCAACGAACAACGGGACTACTGGCACTCGAGTAATGCCGATGTACCCGGCTCCCGCAATTTCATGGGCGTTAGCGATCCCGTCATCGATGAGCTGGTCAACATGGTCATTCAGGCGCCGGACCGGGAAGAGCTTGTACGCCGGGTGCACGCACTGGATCGTGTGCTGCTGAATGGCCATTACGTGATCCCGCACTGGCATTTGCGCAAGGATCGGGTGGCCTACTGGAACCACCTGAAACGCCCGGCCAACACGCCCAAGAACGGCATCGACCTTAACAACTGGTGGACTGAACGCTGATACCGTTCGCTATCACGACGCTGTAGTAAGGACTGCTCCCTGAATGGGCATTTACATACTCCGCCGCCTCGCCCTGATCATCCCCACCCTGGTGGGGATCATGCTGTTGAATTTTGTCATTGTTCAGGCCGCTCCCGGTGGCCCCATTGAACAGATTCTCGCGGAGATGGAAGGCCACGGCAGCAGCGCTCTGGCGCGAGCCGGTGGTGGCGATGTCGGCAGTGAAGTGGCGAGCAGTTCCGGAGACAGCCGGGCCTCCCGGGGCCTGCCACCCGAACTTCTTGAAGAACTTGAGGCCATGTACGGCTTCGACAAGCCTGCGCACGAACGCTTTTTCAAAATGCTGGGCGATTACGCCACCTTCGATTTCGGCGATTCCTTTTTCCGGGACAGAAGCGTCGTCGAACTGATTCTGGACAAGATGCCGGTCTCCATTTCCCTCGGCCTCTGGTCTACGCTGATTATCTACCTCGTCTCCATTCCACTGGGCATCCGTAAGGCGGTCACTGATGGCTCCCGGTTCGATGTCTGGACCAGTTCCGCGATCGTGGTCGGCTACGCCATTCCCGGATTCCTGTTTGCCATCCTGCTGATCGTACTGTTTGCCGGCGGTAGCTATTTCGATCTGTTCCCGCTCCGGGGCCTGACCTCGCCGGGTTTTGACGAGATGACCTGGTACCAGAAGGTTACTGATTATTTCTGGCATCTCGCCCTGCCAGTGACCGCAAACGTGATCGGCGGGTTCGCTACCCTCACGCTGCTGACCAAGAACTCGTTTCTGGACGACATCAGCAAGCAGTATGTGGTCACCGCCAGGGCCAAGGGCCTGGAAGAAAAGCAGGTGCTTTACGGCCATGTGTTCCGTAATGCCATGCTGATTGTCATTGCCAGTATGCCCGGCGTTCTGGTGGCGCTGTTCTTTACCGGGTCGTTGTTGATTGAGGTAATCTTCTCACTGGACGGCCTCGGCCTGCTTGGTTTTGAGGCTGCCCTCAACCGGGATTATCCGGTCATTTTCGGCACTCTCTACATCCTGACGCTGATGGGGCTGGTGATGAAGCTGATCAGCGACCTCACGTATGTCGCTGTTGATCCGCGCATCGATTTTGAAAGCCGGGAGGGTGCGTAATCATGGCAACCCTCTCTCCGATTCAGCGCAGACGACTCAATAACTTTACCGCTAACCGGCGCGGTTTCTGGAGTCTCTGGATTTTTCTGGTGCTGTTTGGCCTTTCGCTATGTGCCGAACTGATCGCCAACGATAAACCCCTGGTAGTTTCCTACCACGGCGACTGGTACTTTCCCGTCATTCAGCAGGTGCCCGAAGAAACTTTTGGTGGGTTTCTGCCCACGGAAGCCGATTATCGCGATGACTTCATCGCGGGCGAAATCGAAAGCAATGGCTGGATGCTCTGGCCTCCCATTCGCTTCAGTTATAACACTATCAACTACGATCTGACTGTTCCCTCACCTGCGCCGCCCAGTGCCGAGAACTGGCTGGGAACCGACGATCAGGGTCGGGATGTGGCCGCCCGGGTGATCTATGGATTTCGCATTTCGGTGTTGTTCGGCCTGACGCTCACCATCGCCAGTTCCATCGTTGGCGTTGCCGTTGGCGCACTTCAGGGCTACTACGGTGGCAAGATCGATCTGTTTGGCCAGCGCTTTATCGAGATCTGGTCTGGTTTGCCCATGTTGTACCTGCTCATCATTCTGTCTTCGATTGTTCAGCCCAATTTCTGGTGGTTGCTGGGCATCATGCTGCTGTTCAGCTGGATGGGGCTGGTGGATGTCGTGCGGGCTGAGTTTCTCCGCGCCCGTAACTTCGAGTATGTGAAAGCCGCCAGAGCACTCGGCCTGGACAATCGCAGAATCATGTTCCGGCACATTCTGCCCAATGCCATGGTGGCAACCCTCACGTTCATGCCGTTTATTCTCACCGGCGCCATAACCGGGCTCACGTCTCTGGATTTCCTGGGGTTCGGCCTGCCCTCGGGATCGCCATCACTGGGAGAACTGATTGCCCAGGGTAAAGCCAACCTTCATGCCCCCTGGCTGGGTATTTCCGCATTCGTGTCACTGGCCGTCATGCTCACGCTGCTGGTGTTTGTGGGTGAAGCGGTGCGCGATGCCTTTGACCCGAGAAAGAACTGATATGAGTAACCTGCTTTCCATCTCGGACCTGTCCATCACCTTCGACAACGGCCCACGGGTGGTTGACGGGCTGTCGTTCAGCATCGACAAAGGCCAGACTCTCGCGCTGGTTGGCGAAAGCGGCTCCGGCAAGTCGGTATCTGCCCTGTCGATACTTCGGCTGCTGGATGAACGTCATGCGGCTTATCCCGCCGGACAGATCCTCTACAAGGGCGAAGACTTGCTGCAGGCGAAGGAAAAGCGCCTGCGCCAGATTCGTGGCCGGCACATCAGCATGATCTTCCAGGAGCCGATGACCTCGCTCAATCCGTTGCATACCGTCGAAAAGCAGATTGGCGAGACCCTGGAACTCCACAAAGGCATGCGCGGCCCCCAGGCCCGGAAACGCTGCCTGGAATTACTGGAACTGGTCGGGATTCCGGCCCCGGAGACCCGCCTGACGAGCTACCCACACCAATTATCGGGTGGGCAAAAACAGCGGGTAATGATTGCCATGGCTCTGGCCAATGAACCTGATCTGCTGATTGCGGATGAGCCCACCACGGCACTGGATGTGACGGTTCAGAAACAGGTGCTGGAGTTGCTGAAATCATTGCAGCAGAAGCTGGGCATGGCAGTGCTGTTAATTACCCACGATCTGAGCATCGTCCGCCGGTATGCCGATTACGTGGTGGTGATGGAACGGGGAAAAATGGTCGAACAAGGCGCGACAGAAGCGCTGTTCAGGTCGCCCTCTCATACCTACACCCGTAAACTCATTGACGCGGAACCACCGGAGCACCCTCTGCCTGCCGCCAACGGCACCGAAACCCTGATGACCGTAGACAACGTGAATGTGCATTTCCCCATTCGCAAGACCCTGCTGGGCAAGGTAAAAGAAAGCTTCCACGCGGTACAGGATGCCAGCTTCGAGCTGCGTGCCGGTGAAACCCTCGGTATTGTCGGCGAAAGTGGCAGTGGCAAAACCACACTGGGCCACGCCTTGTTGAAACTCACTCCGAGCACAGGCAAGTTCAGCCTCTGCGGTACCGAGCTGTCCGCCCTTTCCCAGAAGGCTTTCCGGCCATGGCGCCGGCGCGTTCAGATTGTCTTCCAGGATCCGTTTGGCAGCCTCAGCCCGCGGATGTCCGTTGAAGAAATCATCCGTGAAGGACTGGAAATCCACGAGCCCGGGAGTTCCGGGCAGCACGAAGCCAGAGTTATCCAGGCCCTTCAGGATGTGGGGCTGGATCCGGACGCACGGCATCGGTATCCACACGAATTCTCCGGCGGCCAGCGCCAGCGTATTGCCATAGCACGCGCGCTGGTTCTCCAGCCAGACCTGATGATTCTGGATGAACCCACCTCCGCCCTCGACAGAACGGTACAGAAGCAGGTGATCGAGCTTTTACGGGAAATTCAGGCCCGATATAGGCTAAGCTACATCTTTATCAGTCATGATCTGGCCGTTGTTCGCGCACTCAGCCACAAACTGCTGGTACTCAGGCAAGGCCGGATTGTGGAATACGGCGATGCAGAGGCCATTTTCCGGGAACCACAACAGCCGTATACCCGGGAACTGCTGAATGCCGCTTTTTTCTATCAGTCTACGACCAATTGAGCGTTACCCGGCCCTGACAGGTCGGGGATAATGCGCCGAAACCACGGAACACAGGGAGCAGAAACCCATGGGAATCCTCAGTGGCAAAAAAGCACTGATTGTTGGCGTCGCCAGCAAACATTCCATTGCCTACGGCATTGCCGAGGCCTTCGCTCGTGAAGGCGCCGAAATGGCCTTCACCTATCAGAACGAGAAACTGCAGTCCCGCGTTGAGAAGTTTGCGGAACAGTGGGGCAGCAAACTGACCTTCCCCTGTGACGTCGCCAGCGACGAGCAGATTGACCAGGTATTCGAGCAACTGGGCAAACACTGGGACAACATCGACATCATCATCCATGCGGTTGGTTATGCGCCGGCCCATGAGCTGGATGGAAACTACGTGGACGTCACCACCCGTGACGGATTCCGGATTGCCCACGATATCAGCTCATACAGTTTCGTGGCCCTCGCCAAGGGCGCGCGCAAGATGATGCACGAAGGCAGCAGTCTGCTGACCCTGAGCTACCTGGGCGCCGAGCGGGTGCTGCAGAACTACAACGTGATGGGACTGGCGAAGGCATCCCTGGAAGCCAACGTACGTTATATGGCCGCCAGCCTGGGCAAGGAAGGCATCCGGGTGAACGGTATTTCTGCGGGTCCGATCAAGACTCTGGCCGCTTCGGGCATCAAGAGCTTCCGCCGCATGTTGGCCGAGAACGCCAAGCAGGCCCCCTTGCGTCGTAACGTGACCACAGAAGAAGTTGGCAACGCCGCCGCCTTCATGTCGTCCGACCTGGCCTCTGGTATCACCGGTGAAATCCTGTATGTGGACGGTGGTTTCAACATCACCGGCATGGCGGAGATGGACGCCTGATGGATTGCTAACATCAGCCATCGCAAAAGAGCCGGCGCGATGCCGGCTCTTTTCGTTCAGCTTTCCGAGAGTGCTCTGGCAACCGCCTCGATCCAGTCCAGATAGTCAGTTTCATCTGACTCAAGTACCCGGACGCCAATCAGATACCCCCACTCCGCCTCGCGACACCACATGACCTCGACACTCAGCCGGAAGTGCTCTGCGTGTTCCCCAAGACTTACCTCCGCAACCAAAATCGACCCGATGCTAAGCGATGCCTCGCACAACAGACTGATTCCACGGGCCGATATGTCGCGCACCTGACATTCCAGCCTTCCGGATACACCATCCAGTGTCGACGGCTCAGACTCCGGTTCGGGCGATTCCGGGAGTATCCAGGCTCGCGCCCGCGCCGTTAACCGGTATTCCTCACGAAGGTCTTTCCCTGACGGTAAGTCGTCCTCTATTCCGAAGCCATAATCATCATCGATCATCGTTCACCTCAGTTCCGACCAACACGGATACGCCCGACAACGCGGCTCAGGGTGTCATCAAACTCGGCCGAACTGCCAAGCACGCGAATTCGACCTTCCACGATTCCGTTAACCAGTTCGTCCTGGAGAAATTCCCGGCGATTGAGCCCCAGACGATCCACAAACACATATTTCCGCGAGGCAGAAATCTTGACGGCGAGCTTGAGCCGGACAGGGTCGTCATCCCGGGTTTCCTGGGTAAGCACAATCCAGCCACCGAGAGCGATACCTTCAACCTGTTTGGTGGCCACCAGCACGGCCTCTTTTCGCAAACGCTCCTGCTCCGCCTTCTCATTTGCCACCCGTTGGCGCTCAACCTCTTCACGCTCCCGTTCAAGTTCCTGCTGACGTGCGAGCTCTTCTTCCCGACGGCGCTGCTCGGCCGCTTCCCGTTCCTTCCGAAGCGCTTCGGCCCGGGCACGGGCTTCCTTGGCCGCCTTTTCTCGTTGTTCCAGCTGCCTGGCGCAGACTTTCGATAGCACTTCGAGGGTTTCTACAAGTACCTGACCGAAGGCCGTTGGTTCTGGAAGCGGCCTGAGCGCACCGCGGCCAAGCTCGGCCTGGAACTCGGCCCACGACTGCAGTCCGAGTTTAACGCCGGCACCATTGGTCCAGAGCACTTCCCCGCTATCAGACAACAAAGCAAAGAAAAAACGTCGCTGTTCCCTTGCCCCTTCACCCTCTACAAACCACTGACCGACCAGAGGTTTGGCGTGGTCGACCGAGACCGGCTCATTTGCCAGCCAGGTGCTGTCCCAGGAAAAATCTGAACCGGTGGCAAGCGCGGGCTCCAGTTCAGGTGTCTCTCCTCGAATTCGAGCCACAATTACCGCCTGGATCTCGTGCAATGCCTGTTCGGGAGCACCCTCACCCAGAGCGCGAGTCCAGACTTCGCGGACGCGGTCGCCGAGTTGTTCCCCGACGTGATACAACCGGTTACGATCCCGATCAGAAAGCTGGGGGTCGCCCACCCAGACCAGCCACTCCAGTAATTTGTTGGCGTGCCGATGCACTTCACTGTCCGCGCCTTCGGCCCAGACACTCTGTTTCAACACCTTGTGCCAGTCGGTCAGGATAAAGCGGGTAATGGCCGGCGGTAGCTGACGGCCCGTCAAGGCGCGGCCGATCAGAGCCCTGGCCACCTGATCTGACAAACGCTGGCGTGAAGCCCCCTGCTCGGTTTCCAACAACCGTT
This sequence comes from Marinobacter sp. LM1, assembly GCF_042763285.1. Taxonomy (NCBI): domain Bacteria; kingdom Pseudomonadati; phylum Pseudomonadota; class Gammaproteobacteria; order Pseudomonadales; family Marinobacteraceae; genus Marinobacter; species Marinobacter sp. LM1. The sequence continues at coordinate 2,187,073 of NZ_CP114373.1, read as the reverse complement.
CCCGGAGCCGCGCCACCTGATCATCCCGCTTTCGGGTATCGGCAAGCCATTGGCTGCAGTAGTGCTCCAGCGGATCGCGGCTGCCGGCCTCAAAGCTGCCGGATACAGTAATAACCAGGCTATCGAGCTGATCCAGCAATACGCGGGATGATCGACCACCGGTATCACTCCAGCCACGCCATTCCTGAAGGTTATCAAGCCAGTCCAGAAGCACCCCGCTGAACACCTCCGCACCACACAGATCCAGTTGCCATGCCAGCCAGAACCGCAAGCGCGCTATGCGCCCCACCAGGGCGGCATGCAGGCCTGAGGTTTTCAGGAAGACATCCATGATCCGGTCGGAGAGGTAGGCCGCATTCACCTGTCGGACGGTCCACTCAATCTGAACCGAACGCAGCACTTTGGTTACCCGCTCATCCCGCTGTTCCGTCCAGCAGGACATCAATAAGGGACGCCAGTCCGGTTCCTGCTCCAGAGAAGACTTACTGGCGGGGTATGGCAGATCGGGCACCCGGATCCCGGACAGAACCTGGATAATCCTTTCTGAAACCACCTTTCGGGAGGGAGATACAGCCTGTGGTTTCGTTGATGAGGGCGACATCCGTTACCTGTAGTCCTGAAGCGTTGAGAAGCGTTGAAAAGGGCCTGCAAATAACGCAGTATAACCAACTCGCCGGGGTTTACCGCAAGCGTGTGCCGGCACCATTCGCAATTATCTTCAATCATCCGGACAAAAGAACGAATATACCGGATGAGGTAACGACAAGATTCGGGGAAGCACAACAAGATGTCGGGTAAGAAACTGGAAAACCTGAACGTGGCCAGCCAGGAAACACTGATCACTCCTGAAGCACTGAAGCAAGAGATGCCACTGTCAGACAAGGCAGCCGAAACCGTTGCCAATGGTCGGCAAGCCATCTACGACATTATGGATGGCAAGGATCATCGTTTGTTCATTGTCGTAGGCCCCTGCTCGATTCACGATGTAGAAGCTGCCCGCGATTATGCCGCCCGACTGAAAAAGCTCGCCGATGAAGTCAGCGATACATTGTTGATCGTCATGCGCGTGTACTTCGAGAAGCCACGCACCACCGTAGGCTGGAAAGGCCTGATCAACGATCCGCACCTGAATGATACCTTTGATATCGAGCAGGGACTGCACATTGGTCGCCGCCTGCTGCTGGACATCAATGAGATGGGCCTTCCGGCCGCCACTGAAGCCCTGGACCCAATATCTCCCCAATACCTTCAGGACACCATAGCCTGGTCTGCTATCGGTGCCCGTACCACCGAGTCCCAGACCCACCGGGAAATGAGCAGCGGCCTGTCCATGGCCATCGGCTTCAAGAACGGCACCGATGGCAGCCTCGACGTTGCGGTAAACGCCATGAAGTCAGTCTCTCATCCCCACAGCTTCCTGGGCATCGACCAGCAGGGCAAAGTTGCCATTATTCGCACCAAGGGCAACAACTACGGCCACGTCGTGCTTCGTGGTGGTGGCGGCAAGCCAAACTACGACTCCGTCAGCGTAGCCCTGTGCGAACAGGCACTGGATAAGGCCAAGCTGCGCAAATCCATCATGGTGGATTGCAGCCACGCCAACTCCAGCAAGGATCCGGCTATTCAGCCATTGGTAATGCAGGATGTGACTCACCAGATTCTGGAAGGCAATCAGTCTATCCAGAGCCTGATGGTGGAAAGCCACATCAACTGGGGTAGTCAGTCTATTCCGGAAAACCTGGCTGACCTGAAATACGGCGTATCCATCACCGACGCCTGTATCGACTGGGAAACCACCGAAAAAGCCATTCGCGACATGCGTGAGAAGCTTAAAGACGTTCTGCCCAAGCGGACCGCCTCTGCCTGAAGTCTGAAGCCGGGCCTCAGCGCCCGGCTTCTGCTCCCAGCCAGTCCAGACGGTTTCGAAGAGAAACCACATTGCCGATAATCACCAACGTCGGCGCCTGAGCCCCCTTCTCCTGAACCCGATCCACAATCGTTTCCAGAGTGCCGGTAATCACCTCCTGTTCCGGCGTGGTGCCGCGGGATACCAGTGCCACAGGCATATCCGCCGGCATGCCGTGTGCCATCAGTTCCCGACTGATGATCGGTAAACCGACCAGGCCCATGTAAAACACCAGCGTCTGGTTATTCTGGACAAAATCCTTCCACGGCAGATCACAGGTGTCATTCTTCAGGTGCCCGGTAATAAACCGCACCGACTGGGCGTGATCCCGATGGGTCAGCGGAATACCGGCATAAGCAGCACAACCTGAGGCGGCAGTGATACCCGGCACAACCTGGAAACGGACGCCGGCCGAGGCCAGGGTTTCAATCTCCTCGCCACCACGGCCAAAGATGAACGGATCGCCGCCTTTAAGGCGTACCACCCGATAGCCTTCCCGGGCCAGATCCACCAACCGTTGATTGATCTGATCCTGCGGCAGCGTGTGGTTCGAACGTTGTTTGCCAACGTGGATCTTCTGGGCGTTTTCAGGAATAAGAGCCATGATTTCCGGGGAAACCAGGCGGTCGTACAACACCACCTCCGCCGACTGGATCAAACGCCAGGCTTTCAGGGTAAGCAGTTCCGGATCACCAGGGCCGGCACCGACCAGGGCAACTTCCCCGGCCGAGTTGTTGGGGTTATCCGTAACCGGGTTGGTCCGGTACCTTGCCGGTGCAGAGCCGACGGGTACGCCCTTTACTGGTGCATCCCTGGATTGATCATTCATTGAATACGCTCGACGCCTCCCATGTAGGGTTTGAGTACCTCGGGCACCAAAATACTACCGTCCGCCTGCTGATAGTTCTCCATCACCGCAATCATGGCGCGACCTACGGCCAGGCCGGAACCATTGAGGGTATGTACCGGTTCGGGCTTTCCAGTGTCCGGATTACGCCAGCGGGCTTGCATACGCCGTGCCTGAAAATCACGGGTGTTGGAACAGGAAGAAATCTCACGGTATTTGCCCTGCCCTGGCAGCCAGACTTCCAGGTCGTAGGTCTTCGCGGCGGAAAAGCCCATGTCTCCGCCACAGAGGGTGACGACACGGTAAGGCAGTTCGAGCAGTTGCAGGATCTTCTCGGCGTGTCCTGTCAACTCCTCCAGCGCCTGCGTGGATTCATCCGGACGAACGATGTGCACCAGCTCCACTTTGTCGAACTGATGCTGACGAATCATGCCCCGCACATCCCGGCCATAAGACCCTGCCTCACTCCGGAAACACGGCGTATGGCAAACCAGGCGCAACGGCAGTTCAGCATCATCCAGTATGGTATCCGCAACCAGGTTGGTGGCCGGCACTTCCGCGGTAGGAATCAGGTACAGAGGATTGTCGCCGGCTGTGCGGAAAAGATCTTCTTCAAATTTCGGCAGCTGGCCCGTACCGAACAGAGTGTTGGCATTCACCAGGTAAGGAACATAGGCCTCGGTGTAACCATGCTGCAGAGTATGCTGATCGAGCATGAACTGGGCCAGTGCACGGTGCAGGCGCGCCAGCTGTCCGCGCATAACAGCAAAACGGGAATGGGCCAGCTGAGTGGCCTTCTCAAAGTCCAGGCCTTTCAGCTGCTCACCCAGGGCCACGTGATCCTTAGGCTCAAAATCGAATTCACGGGGCGTACCCCAGACACGCGTCTCGACGTTGTCGTCTTCACTGGCGCCCGGTGGCACGTCGTCGTCGGGAAGATTGGGTATACCGGCAAAGAAGGCATTCAGGGATTCCTGCACGGAACGCAGTTCGTCCTCGGCGTCACCACGTTGCTGCTTCAGGCTTTCGACTTCTTCCAGCAACGGTTTGATATCCTCACCGGCCGCCTTGGCTTTGCCGATGGATTTCGACCGTTTGTTCTGCTCGCTCTGCAAGTTTTCCGTACGAACCTGAATGGCCCGGCGGCGTTCCTCAAGCTGCTCGAAGGTGGCAATATCAAACTCGAAATTCTTGATAGCCAGCCGACGGGCGATCTCTTCAGTCTGTGTACGGACACGTTTCGGATCGAGCATGTTGTTCCTGATTTCCGGTTAACGAATGAATGGTTATGCGGGCATTATACCTGCCGTGAATGCGCTGACCACCACCGGCCGGGCACAGGCAGGAAAATTGGCAAGGGATGGGGCTTAGTACCGCTTTTTCGAGCTGTTGGCATCCAGCGAGTCCAGTCGTTCGCGCTTCTCAGCCAGCTTGATTTCCAGCCCCCGCTGGACCGGTTGGTAATAGCGGCGCTGATGGATCGCCTCCGGCAGGTAGGCTTCTCCTGCCGCATAGGCATCCGGCTCATCGTGGGCGTATCGGTACTCTTCTCCGTGCCCCATGCTTTTCAGCAATTTGGTGGGCGCATTACGCAGATGTACCGGAACTTCATAGTCCGGATCGCTGCGGATATCCGCGATGCATTGATTGTAAGCTTTGTAAACGGCATTGCTTTTGGGGGCAAGGGCCAGGTACGTAACGGCCTGCGCCAGTGCCAGCTCACCCTCCGGGGAGCCCAGACGTTCCTGAGCATCCCAGGCCTGCAGCGTAATCTGGAGCGCCCTCGGGTCGGCATTACCGATGTCTTCACTGGCAATACGAACCAGGCGCCGGGCGACATACAACGGGTCGCAACCGCCGTCGAGCATCCGGCACAACCAGTAAAGTGAACCGTCCGGGTTGGAGCCACGCACCGATTTGTGCAGCGCCGAAATCTGGTCGTAGAAGACATCCCCACCTTTATCGAAACGGCGGAGACTGGTCTGCAGTACCTGTTCGAGAGTTTGAGCGGTAACCCGATTATTCCCGTCATCGTCCGGCTCAGCGAGGTCGGCGGCCACTTCCAGAATGTTCAGCGCTCGCCGGGCATCGCCACCGGACGCTTCCGCCATGGTCGCCAGCACCGACTCATCTACCCGAAGCTGGCCAGCGAAGCCCTGTTCGCTCTCAAGGGCACTGTCCAGCAACCGTCGTATATCCGCTGCCTCCAGGTTTTTCAGGACATAAACACGGGTACGGGACAGCAAGGCACTGTTCAGTTCGAAGGATGGGTTTTCGGTGGTTGCGCCCACGAAAATAAAGGTGCCATCTTCGATGTGGGGAAGGAATGCATCCTGCTGGCTTTTGTTGAAGCGATGCACTTCATCCACGAACAAAAGCGTATCCCTGCCCTGGGACTGTTTACGGTTGCGAGCGCGCTCCACCACCTCGCGAATTTCCTTAACGCCACTTAGGACTGCAGAGATGGTTTCGAAGGAAAGGTCGCCGACATTGGCCAGCAGGCGAGCAAAGGTGGTTTTTCCGACTCCGGGCGGACCCCAGAGAATCATGGAATGCAGCTGCCCCTGCTCCACAGCCCGGCGCAGGGGTTTTCCAGGGCCGACCAGGTGAGCCTGGCCGACATAGCCTTCGAGAGAGGTCGGCCGCATACGAGCGGCCAGGGGCTGAAAGCCGGTCTCAGTCTGAAACAGGCTGTCCTGCATCAGGCACCATCCCGAATCACGTCAACCCCCTCCGGATAATCGAGGCGGAAGACACTGGAATCGAGTGCCTGATTCAGTTCAATATGGTCGAAGCTGAGAATGCTCATCTGGGACAATGAATCCCGCATGCGCATTTCCTGCAGCTCTCCGTCATAGAAGCTCAGTCGCAGAGAGGTAAACAGAGAATCCTGGCTACGGGGTACCAGAGTGAACTCACGGGTGCTTTCGCCAAGATCCCGAACGCTCACTTCGTAACTCTCATCCAGGTTCTCTACTTCTCCGCTTAACAGCAGTGCCGGCGTGGTCTGAACCCGCTCATCAAGGGAATGAATGGTTACCTGTTCCAGATCCGGATCGTACACCTCCACTTTATCGCCATCGCTGACAATAAACTGGGACAGGGGTGCTCCGGTCTCCCAGTAGAACAAACCAGGCCGCTTGGCTTTGAGCGATCCACGGGTTTCCTGAACCTGGCTGCCATTCTCATTGACCACAATCTGTATAAAGTCCGCCTGATAGGTTTCGTAGCTTTTCAGAATCGAGGTCAACTGTTCGGCTGCGCCCCGGGATGCCTGTGCACTATCAGCCTGGGACACGCCAGACCACGTTGCTGCCAGTACCAACAGGATTCCTGAAAACATTCTGATCATCTGATAACTCCTAGTCTCTGGGAGGCGGCGGTGCAAGAACTTCTCTGGCACCGTTGTGGCCCGCCGGGCTGACTACCCCCGAAGCTTCCATGGCATCCACCAGATTGGCGGCACGGTTGTAGCCGATCTTGAATTTACGCTGGACCGACGAAATAGACACTCGCCGGTTTTCAGTGACAAAAGCCACCGCTTCGTCAAACAGGGCATCACCCTCTTCGCCACCACCGGCGCCGCCTTCGCTAAGCGTGGGTACGCCTGGAAGGTGCTCGCCCTCGGCGCCATTCAGTACATCATCCACGTACTCTGGTTCGCCCCGCGCTTTCCAGGCACTGACCACACGGTGTACTTCGTCATCGTCGACAAAGGCACCGTGAACCCGCACCGGCAAACCTGAGCCTGGTGGCAGATACAGCATGTCGCCGTGGCCCAGCAACTGTTCAGCCCCGCCCTGATCGAGAACGGTACGGGAGTCAATCTTGGACGATACCTGGAACGACATCCGGGTGGGAATGTTGGCCTTGATCAGGCCGGTAATCACATCCACGGACGGACGCTGGGTTGCCAGAACCAGATGAATACCGGCCGCCCTTGCCTTCTGGGCAATCCGGGCAATCAACTCTTCCACTTTCTTGCCGACAATCATCATCATGTCGGCAAATTCATCGATCACCACCACAATGAACGGCAGGGTATCCAGCTCCGGGCGTTCCTGCTCATCATTGGCCAGGTATTCGTCCGGTTTCCAGAGCGGGTCCAGCAGCGGCTCTCCCTCCGCCCGGGCATCTTTCACCTTTTTGTTGTAGCCGGCGATATTGCGCACCCCCAGGCTGGCCATCAGCCGGTAGCGGCGCTCCATCTCGGCCACACACCAACGCAGGGCATTGGCGGCCTCTTTCATGTCCGTGACCACTGGCGCCAACAGATGCGGGATCCCGTCGTAAATGCTCAGCTCAAGCATCTTCGGGTCAACCATGATGAACCGGACCTCGTCCGGAGTGGCCTTCAGCAACATGCTCAACAACATGGCGTTCACCCCCACCGACTTACCGGAACCGGTGGTGCCGGCGACCAGCAGGTGGGGCATCTTGGCCAGGTTGGCAACCATGGGGTTGCCCCCAATATCATTCCCCAGAGCCAATGTCAGTGGAGAGGAGGATTCGGTGAACACTTTTGCACCCAGCACTTCGCTCAGGCGTACAATTTCACGCTCCTCGTTGGGAATCTCGATGCCGACCACGGATTTGCCCGGAATCACCTCGACCACCCGCACACTGAGCACGGCCAGGGATCGGGCCAGGTCTTTTGCCAGGTTGGAGATCTTGCTGACCTTGACCCCGGGCGCCGGTTTGATCTCGAAGCGGGTAATCACGGGGCCGGGATTAACCTCGACTACCTCAACTGACACCCCGAAATCGCTTAGCTTCTCTTCGAGCAAACGGGACATGTGCTCCAGAGACTCTTCCGAATAACCTCTTTCTTTGTGCTCCTCGGGAGGGTCCAGCAATGAAATCGGCGGAATCGGGCTTTCAATGTCTTCGAGCAGAGAGCCCTGGCGGTCATCACCCTTTTTCGGCGCACCGCCCTGCTCTTCTTTCTTGAACGGCGATATTTTCAGGGAACGGGCTTTTGCCTTTTCAGCCGGGGGAGGCGATGGCTCTGCCTTTACATCCCGAGAGCTGAAACTCTCCAGGTGCTCTGGTTCCGCTATGGATGCAGGCAGCCCTTCGATAGCCGGCTCTTTCCGTTCGCGCTGGGGCTCCCGAGCCCTGGTATCCTCCGCGGGTTTTGCACGACGACCAAATATCCGCTGCCACCAGCTCTGCTGGCCTGACTTTCGGTCATTTTTACCCTTCTCGCGAGCCCGTACTTTGTCACGCACAACCGGGGGTTCCGGTTCCGGCTTTGGTGCTTCCGCCCTGGCTGCCGGGTTTCCCTGGCCGGCGCTCTTTTCAGCCTTCTTCCCTGCCCCGGCGAATAGCGATTTGGCGCCCAGGGCAACCTTCAGGGTCAAGCCGCCCACCTGATCCATCAACCGGAACCAGGAAAGGCCGATAGTCACCGTCAGGGCAAACAGAAAGATGGCAATCAGCAATAGCGTGGTCGCCGGAAGATTAAAAAACCGCACCATGGCTTCAGACACCGCAGTGCCCAGAACGCCGCCAGAGGAGGCTCCCAGGCCAAATACGGAGTAGAGAGAAAGCAGGCTGGTGGCAGACAGCAGAATAAGAACAAAACCGCCAAAGCGGACCATGAACAGCGGCCAGTGCATATCCAGCGGTTGATGCCGACGACGAATCAGCATGATGGCGTAACCCGCAACCATCACCGGAAACAGCCAGGACACATGGCCAAAGAAGTCCATGAACAGGCTCGCCAGCCAGGCACCGGTGCGACCTGCGTAATTCTGCACACGGATATCGTGGCCAATGCTGGCCCAGCCAGGGTCAGCCGGATTGAAGGTAAACAAGGCCATGGCGAGATAGACGCACAGCACAATCAACGCAATGACCGCGCCTTCCCTGGCCCCCTGAGCCATCAGGCGACGAAATCGCTTCTGCTTGTCGGTCAGTTCTGTGGCTACTGCTTTCTTCGCTTTCGCGGATTCCGCCATGAATGCTCAAACCGTCCGGTTGTTAGTCTTTCAACGCCTGGAAACCTCTGTCCAGATCGGTTTTCAGATCCTTGATGGATTCGATACCGACTGACAGGCGAATCAGGTTCTCGGTAATGCCTGCCCTCGCCTTGTCTTCGGGAGAGAGGCGTCCATGAGTGGTTGTCGCCGGATGGGTGATGGTGGTTTTCACATCCCCCAGGTTGGCGGTGATGGAAATCATCCGGGTCGCGTCAATAAACTTCCACGCCTGCTCCCGCCCCCCCCTTACCAGGAAGGAGAGCACGCCACCAAAGCCGCCCTGCTGTTTTTTCGCCAGCTCGTGCTGTGGATGGCTCTGCAAGCCTGCGTAGTAAACTTTTTCCACACAGTCCTGCTGTTCCAGCCACAAAGCCAACTCTAACGCATTGTCGCAGTGGGCGCGCATACGAATCGGTAAGGTTTCCAGGCCCTTCTGGAACACCCAGGCATTGAACGGACTCATGGTCGGGCCCGCCGAACGGATGAAGCCATAAATCTCGTCCAGGTACTTGCCCGGCCCAACCACCACGCCACCGACGCAACGGCCCTGGCCGTCGAGATACTTGGTGGCCGAATGGATAACGATGTCGGCGCCCTGCTCCAGGGGCCGCTGCAGCACAGGTGTGCAGAAGCAGTTGTCGACCACCAGCAACGCATCGTTTTCACGGGCGATGGCAGACAAGGCCGCAAGATCCGCCACTTCACACAACGGATTGGACGGGGTTTCCAGAAACAGCATCCGGGTGGCGGGGCGAATCTCCGCATTCCACTCATCCAGCTCGGTCAGACTGACAAAGCTGGTTTCTACGCCAAATCGGGCCATGTACTTCTGAAACAGTACGTTGGTCGTCCCGAACACACCTCTGGAGCAGATCACATGGTCGCCAGATTTCAGCAAGGACATGCAGGTGCTGAGAATCGCAGCCATACCCGAAGCGGTCGCAACACCACGCTCTCCCCCTTCCATGGCGGCAATTCTGGCTTCAAATGCCTGCACGGTCGGGTTGGTAAACCGGGAGTAGATATTGCCGGGCTCCTCGCCGCCAAAACGGGCAGCCGCCTGGGCCGCGCTGCCATAGACAAAGCTGGAGGTCGGGAAGATGGCATCGCTGTGTTCGAGCTGCCCGGTACGAATCTGCCCTGCCCGCACGGCCAGGGTGTCGACTGACATGCCGTCCAGGTCCGATTCGGGAATCCAAACGTGTTCGTCTCGGCCGAACGTCATGGCAGCCTCCTGGCGTAATTGCGGGTGTCAGTCTTCATCATTGTGCAGGTCAATAATGGCGTTGTCGTCATTGGCCACCTGGCTGGTTGAGCGCGTCTCATCCTTACGAAGATCCTCAAGCCTGGTCAGGTACGCTTCATCCACGTCGCCGGTAATGTAATCCCCGGTGAACACTGAGCATTCCCAACCGTTGATGTCTTCGTTGACATCGTTGACGCAGGAAATCAGGTCTTCCAGGTCCTGATACACCAACCAGTCGGCGCCGATCAGATCCCGAACCTCTTCCACCGTGCGGTCATGGGCAATCAGCTCGCTGGCCGAAGGCATGTCGATGCCGTAAACGTTGGGATAGCGCACGGGGGGCGCAGCCGACGCGAAATAGACATTACGTGCTCCGGCATCCCGGGCCATCTGAACAATTTCCTTACAGGTAGTGCCCCGTACGATGGAATCGTCCACCAGCATGACGTTCTTGCCACGGAATTCCAGGTCAATCGGGTTGAGCTTCTGGCGTACCGATTTCTTACGCATTTTCTGGCCGGGCATGATAAAGGTACGGCCAATGTACCGATTCTTGATAAAGCCTTCGCGATACTTCACGCCCAACTGATGGGCCATTTGCATGGCGGACGTACGACTGGTGTCCGGAATGGGAATGACCACGTCGATATCGTGGTCGGGCCGCTCGCGCAGGACCTTGTCTGCCAGCACCTCGCCCATCCGGAGCCGGGCCTTGTAACAGGAAACGCCGTCCATGATCGAGTCCGGACGGGCAAAATAGACATGCTCGAAAATACACGGATAGAGCTTGGGTGATTCGGCGCACTGTTCTGAATACAAGGTGCCATCGGTTTCAATATAGACAGCCTCGCCCGGAGCAATGTCACGAACGATGCTGAAACCGGCAGCATTGAGGGCGACGCTTTCCGACGCGATCATGTATTCCTTCTGGCCCTCTTCATTTTCCCGGACACCGTAGCAGGCGGGCCGGATACCGTTCGGGTCCCGGAAACCGACGATGCCATAACCGGTGATCATGGCGATAACAGCATAGGCACCTTTGCAACGTTTGTGCACGGCGCGTACAGCGGAAAAAATCTCGTCCTTGGTGGGGTTCAGCTTACCCAGTTTCTGCAGTTCGTGGGCGAACACGTTCAGCAGAACTTCAGAATCCGAGTTGGTGTTGATGTGGCGCAGATCGGTTCGGAACAGATCGCTGCTCAGCTCATCGGCATTGGTCAGGTTGCCGTTGTGCGCCAGGGTAATGCCGTAGGGGCTGTTCACATAGAAAGGCTGGGCCTCCGCTGAACTTGAGCTACCCGCCGTGGGATAACGCACATGCCCGATGCCCACGTTACCCACCAACCGGCGCATATGGCGAGTATGGAAAACATCCCGCACCAGTCCATTGTCTTTACGTAAAAAGAATCGGTTGTCCTGGAAGGTAACAATACCCGCCGCATCCTGGCCACGGTGCTGAAGAACAGTCAGTGCATCATAAAGAAGCTGATTGACGTTGGAAGTACTGACGATACCGACAATGCCGCACATGGCTGGATATATCTCCGAGTGTTAAAACTGAATGTTAACGGGATGCAGACGCGGGTTCCACGCCTTCAGGTTCTGCGGACGCCTCCGGGGCTGTCTGTGCGCCCTGCTCCGGACCGAGGAAGCGGGCAAATTCGTCGCCGAGCGTGCGCCTGGACCAATCCTCAACTACCGCAAGGCGTTCAATCATGACCGACGTTCTCCACCAGGTATCCTCGGCCAGCGGCGTGTAGCGCGTGAAGGCAATGGCGACAATCACAACCACAACCCCTCTGAGAAGACCAAACCCCATGCCGAGCACCCTGTCCGTTGCTGACAGGCCGGTCGCACGCACCAGGTGGCCGATCATATTGTTGATGATCGCGCCAACGATCAGGGTGCCAAAGAAAAGGATGGCAAACGCTGCAATCAACCGCACCAGCGGTGTTTCCACGGTGGACTCCAGAAGAGATTGCATCTGGGGGTGAAACGTCCGGGCGATGATAAATGCACCAACCCAGGTAACCAGCGACAGCGCTTCACGGACGAAGCCCCGCTTCAGACTGATAAGCGTGGAGACGGCAATGAGGGCAATGATGACCCAGTCTATCCAGATCAGCGCTTCCATGGAAAACCCGGTGGAGAAAACGAAAGGCGGATTCTAACAGGAAACCGGGTGACACCAAACTGCCGAAGCCAGATTAAATCCGGCAACGGCCAGTTATTTGTCGCCGGTGGTGACCAGGCTGTTCAAGCCGAAGGCTTTATCAAGGGCCGCCTTGGCTTTCTGGGCATCGTCTTTGTTGACGAACGGGCCGCTGAATACCCGGGTCAGGGTGCTATCGCCGCGATCAACCTGTTGCAGGTGGGCGCCGTACCCCATGTCGAGAACCTTGTCCCGCAAACGCCGGGCGTTGTCCTGGTTACCAAAACTGCCAAGCTGCACCACCCACGCACCTTCAAGTGAACCCGTAAACTCGGCCTTATCGCCAGGTTCTGCAGCGCCTGTGGAGGCAGCATCTTGTTTTTCGGCTGGCGCCGCAGGCTCCGGCTCAGCGGAGGATTCTGCCGGTACTGGTTCCACCTGTTGGGAATTTGGCTCCGGGGCGGGCTCCTCCTCGGCAACAGCGTTTTCCTCGATGATCCGAAAACCGGCCGCCGGCTCGTCGTTAACGGGCGGCGCGGAACTCCTGGGTGCCTCTGCGCCGACGGTCTTGTTATCCGGATACTGAGATTCAGGCATCTCAACTTCGGGGAACGGAGGTTCCTCGGGAATGGTGATGGGGGTTGACTGTCTTTGGGAATGGGGCTCGTCAAAAATCATCGGCACGAAAATAACCGCGAGTGAAACCAGCACCAGTGCGCCAATGATCCGCTGCTTCAGTCCATCCACCTGAGAGGGCTCCCGTTAACAACCTGTTTGATCACGATACTAACCGGCCACTCGCCAGAACTCAAAGCTTCCCAGGGGCCTATGGACAAACTTTAAGACGCTTCCGAAGCCGGCAGAAGCTCTTCCCTGGCCAGAGCAACCGTGAAGAACGAACCGAACACCACGACCCGATCACCGGACACTGCCTCGCCCATGGCCGCTGCGAGAGCCTCAGACACAGAATCAAAAACGCCGGGCGTTCCCCGAAATGGCACGCTTGCGATACGCTTCATCAGGCTGTCGGAATCAAGCCCTCTGGCAACATTCAGGCCCGCCAGGTACCACTGATCAACGACGGACGACATGGCACCGACCACACCCTCCACATCCTTGTCTCCCAACGCGCCGTACACAGCCAGGATACGCCCGTGGCCATCACCATCACATCGAAGGCTACGGAGGTTGTCAGCGAGCCAGGCAGCAGCATGGGGGTTGTGACCAACGTCTATAATGACATCCGGATCGTGATGAATGGTTTCAAACCGGCCTGGAACCCGCACGCTATGTATCGCATGCTGAAGGCTTTCCAGTGAAAGCTCCGGTACGAGTTGCCGGGAGAGCACCGCCGCAGCCGCCACACTCTGGACAGGCAAGGGGCCGGCTGGCAACTCTATCTTCTCGTCGCCAATAGTGAGCACAACCTGTCCGGGAGCACCGGGCGCAAGCGTATAATCGCGGCCGGTGAGCTTCAGCGCCACCTTCTGCGCCGCGGCCTGTTGAAGGACCGAGGATGGAGGATTTGGATCCGCACAAACGGCGGGTATACCCGGTCTGAGGATCCCCGCTTTTTCAAAACCAATGACTTCCCGGTTATCCCCCAGAAAACCAATATGATCGATATCTACTGACGTGATCACCGCGTAGTCCGGGTCCAGCACGTTGACTGCATCCAGGCGACCTCCCAACCCGACTTCCAGCACCCAATTCTCAACGCCGGCGTCTGCAAATGCGACAAAAGCGGCCAGCGTTCCGAATTCAAAATAGGTCAGAGTCACCCCGCGGCGAGCCGCCTCCACCCGCTCGAAGGCGGTCACCAGGGCCGCATCGGAAATCTCCTGGCCACCAATCCGAACCCGCTCGTTATAGCGGAACAGATGGGGGGACATATAAGCCCCGGTGCTCCTGCCGGCTGCCAGCAAAATCGACTCAAGTGCCGTAACCGTGGTGCCTTTGCCATTGGTCCCTGCCACGGTAATGATGCGAGCCTGAGGCTTGCGCGGGAACAACCGCCGCAGAACCACCAGTACCCGGTCCAGGCCGAGATCTATTTCTGTGGGATGAATGGCTTCAAGCCAGTGCAGCCATTCTTGAACAGACGCCCCGAGGGCCGGAGGCCCAACGGGGGCTGAGGAGGATTCAGTGCCCTTCTGGTTCATCAACGTCCGGCTTTTCAGTAACTTCAAATTCGATGGGGGCTTCGGTGCCGGGCTTTTCCTGGGCAGTAAACTTGGCCAACAGATGGGCGATGCGCTCACGCATCTGATGACGATGCAGAATCATATCAATCGCACCATGTTCCAGCAGAAATTCGCTGCGCTGGAAACCTTCCGGCAGTTTCTCGCGCACGGTTTGCTCGATAACCCGTGGGCCCGCGAAACCGATCAGAGCGTAAGGTTCAGCAATATTGAGGTCACCCAGCATAGCGAGGCTGGCCGATACACCACCAAAGACCGGATCGGTCATCACTGAAATGTATGGTATGCCTTCCTGCTTGAGCTTCTCCAACACCGCCGCGGTCTTGGCCATCTGCATTAAAGACAGTATGGCTTCCTGCATGCGGGCACCGCCACTGGCGGAAAAGCAGACCAAGGGAATCCGGTGCTCAAGAGCCACATTCGCTGCCTGGACAAACTTCTCGCCAACCACCTGACCCATCGAACCGCCCAGGAAGTTGAACTCGAACGCGCAGGCAACCAAAGGGACACCCATGGTTGTGCCACGCATGGCAATCAGCGCATCTTTTTCGCCGGTCGCTTTCTGCGCCGCCGCGAGTCGGTCCTTGTAGCGCTTGCTGTCTTTGAACTTCAGCCGATCTGACGGTTCGAGGTGAGCTGCCAGCTCCTCACGCCCGTCTTTGTCCAGAAAGATATCCAGTCGACGACGTGCAGACACCCGCAGATGGTGATTACACTTGGGGCAAACGTCCAGGTTCTTCTCGAGCTCCGGCTTGTACAGGAATGCGCCGCATTTGGGGCATTTCTTCCATAACCCTTCCGGCACTCCGGTACGTTGCCGTGATTCCGAGCGAATCTTGCTCGGCATGATTTTGTCCAGCCAGTTACTCATGCTCTCGTCCTGTCCTTTGATGCCTGGATAATGCCCGCTCAGTGAGCGAGGCTGTCCAGCGCTTCGCGCATCGGGTGCAGCAGATCCGTCAGTGCGTTACGCAAAGCGTCAGGATCTGTCTGATGTCGGGCTATTGTATCGACCAGAACACTGCCAACAATTACACCATCGGATACTCTGCCTACTGCAGCGGCAGTTTCCGCATCCCTGATACCAAAGCCCACACCCACCGGTAACGCCGTGAGCTCGTGCACGTGGGCCACTTTCTTCGCGACTTCATCAACATCAATGGTTGCGGACCCGGTCACGCCCTTGATAGAAACATAGTACACATAGCCGGATGAGTGCTCACTGATCGCCTTGATCCGGTCATCCGTGGTTGTCGGCGCCAAAAGGAAAACCGGATCCAGATGGCGGTCGGCAAACAGCGGTGCTACCTGATCAGCCTCTTCGGGAGGCAGGTCAACCGTCAGAACGCCATCGACACCTGCGTCCGCTGCCGCATCTGCAAACGCTTCATAGCCCATGGCCTCCATCGGGTTCAGATAACCCATCAGCACCACCGGGGTATCCGGATCGGTCTTGCGGAACTCCTTGACCATCGCCATCACCTGACGCAGCGACGTACCGTGCTTGAGCGCCCTTTCACAGGCCAGCTGAATCACCGGACCATCAGCCATCGGGTCCGAGAACGGCACGCCCAGCTCGATAATATCAGCACCGGCAGAGACCAGGGTATGCATCAGGCTGACCGTCTGATCCGGATGTGGATCGCCCGCTGTAATATAGGGAATCAGCGCCTTGCGGCCCTGCTCTTTCAATGTTTTCAATACGCCTTCAATTCGGCTCATGCCTGCTCCTGATACCTTCAGATCTCAATGCCATCAAGCTGGGCAATGGTGTGAATATCCTTGTCGCCGCGACCAGAGATGTTGATAACCAGCATTTGGTCCTTGTCCATGGTGGCGGCAAGCTTCACGCCATAAGCCACAGCGTGGGCGGTTTCCAGCGCCGGCATGATACCCTCAACCCGCGTCAGTTTACGGAAGCCATCCAGGGCCTCGTCATCAGTCACCGACACGTAATTGGCGCGGCCAATGTCTTTCAACCAGGCATGTTCGGGCCCCACTCCGGGATAGTCCAGACCAGCACTAACGGAATGTGTTCCGGCGATCTGGCCATTCTCATCTTCCATCAGGTAGGTCCGGTTACCATGCAGCACACCGGGGCGGCCGGCACAAAGCGGAGCCGCATGTTGTCCGGTTTCAATACCCAGACCACCGGCTTCAACACCATAAAGCTCCACGGACTCATCCGCCAGGAACGGATAGAACATACCAATGGCGTTAGAACCGCCACCGACGCAGGCCACCAGTGCGTCCGGCAGTTTACCCACTTTTTCCATGGCCTGTTTACGGATTTCTCGCCCAATCACCGACTGGAAATCACGCACCAGTAAAGGATAGGGATGCGGCCCTGCCACAGTGCCGATGATGTAGAAAGTATCATCCACATTCGCGACCCAGTCGCGCATGGCATCATTCATGGCATCCTTAAGGGTTTTCGTACCGCTCTGAACGGCATGGACGGTCGCGCCCAGCAGTTTCATGCGGTACACGTTCAGGGACTGACGCTTGACGTCTTCTGCCCCCATGAATACGTGACATTCAAGGCCCAGACGGGCACAAACCGTGGCGGTGGCTACACCATGTTGACCGGCGCCAGTTTCTGCAATGATGCGCTTCTTGCCCAGAAAACTGGCCAGCAGGGCCTGGCCAATGGTGTTATTCACCTTATGGGCACCGGTGTGGTTGAGGTCTTCGCGCTTGAGCCAGATTTGTGCGCCACCGGCTTCCCGAGTCAGGCGCTCTGCGAAATACAGCGGGCTGGGACGGCCAACATAATCGGCGAGGTCATTATCAAAAGTCGCCTGGAATTCCGGATCCTCCTTCAACCGAAGGTACTCCTTTTCCAGGGTCATCAGAGAATCCATCAGGGTTTCTGAAACAAACCGTCCACCAAAGGCACCGAAGTGACCTCTCGCATCAGGAAGCGCCTTCAACATTTCTTCAGTCAGTTTTACAGACACGGTGAACCTCTTTGAAAAATTGAGACAATTTGGTGGCGTCTTTCTTACCCTTGCTCTCTTCCACCCCACCGCTGACGTCAACAGCCCAGGGGCGTACCTGCTCAATCGCGCGGGCTACGTTATCAGATGACAACCCACCGGCCAATATCAGGGGCAAGGGCCTGCTTTCAGGAATCAGTGACCAGTTGAACGACTGGCCGGTACCGCCATAGCGGTTTGGATCCCAGGCGTCCACCAACAAACCGGAAGCCTGATGATAATCGGCAAACGCCTGTTCGATCTGTCCGGGCTCACGCACCCTGACGGCCTTGATCCAGCGCCGGCCAAAAGACTGGCAGAACTCCGGACTCTCATCGCCATGGAACTGCAGGAGATCCAGTGGCACAGCATCCAGAACGGCTTCGACATAATCCCGCTCAGGATTCACGAACAGTCCAGTAACCGCCACGAACGCAGGAACCTTGGCGGCCAGGATTCGGGCCTGCTCCAGATCGACCGCTCTAGGGCTCGGCGCATAAAACACCAGACCTATGGCATCGGCGCCACAGGCTACCGCGGCTTCCACATCCTGCGGGCGCGTCAGGCCACATATTTTTACGCGGGCTGTCATGCAGGAGCCTTTCCCTGTTTCGGGTGTATGTGAGTTGGTGTGATCGGCGCGTTGCTGGCCGGGTCAAACCAGGGAGTAACGAACGCCGGTCCACACAATGCCTTGGGAATCCCGAAGGACTCAGGATAACCGACATCCACCAGGTAGAGCCCGTAAGGAGGGGCGGTCACACCGGCAAGTTTGCGATCACGGCGTTCCAGAATATCACCAATCCAGCCTTCAGGCTGCTGACCATTACCAACCGCCATCAAGGCACCGGCAATATTGCGTACCATATGATGAAGAAAGGCGTTGGCCTGCACATCTATTACGACAAACTCTCCGCATCGGGTTACCGAAATCTGCTCCAGAAACCGAACCGGAGTCCGGGACTGGCAACCGGCAGCGCGAAATGAGGAGAAGTCATGCTCGCCGACCAGTGCCTGGGCTGCACGATGCATTCTTTCGGCATCCAACGGACGAAAGGTCCAGGACACCTGTCCACGCTGGATCCCCGGGCGCACCGGATGATTGTAGATCACATACCGGTAACGTCGGTAAATCGCGGAAAACCTGGCGTGAAAATCGCCCTGACCGTTCCCTGCCCAGTGCACAGAAATGTCATCAGGTAATGCCGTGTTCATTCCCATGACCCAGGAACGAAGGTTTCGAACCGATGGCGTGTCAAAATGGGCTACCTGAAAACTGGCATGCACGCCGGCGTCGGTGCGGCCTGCACACACCAGGTCGACCGGATGGTCGGCAACGCGGGCCGCGGCCCGGGAAAGTTCTGCCTCCACCGAACGCACGCCACTCTTCTGCAATTGCCAGCCATGAAAGGCCTGACCGTCGTACTCAAAGATGATGGCAACCCGTCCATTACCAATGGCGTTATCTGTGGTGAGAGGCTGAGGCGTGAGGAACAAGTGCTGACCCGATTGCTGTCCACTGAAAAAGCAAAACGCCGGCTCAATGGCCGGCGCTTGCCGCGGTTAGTTGATTATAACGAATCAGGAGAGATTTTTAAGAAGCTCTTGTGCTTCTGCCTTCTGTTCTTCGTTACCCTCAAGAGCAACTTCCTCCAGAATATCCCTGGCACCGTCGCTGTCACCCATTTCGATGTAGGCCCGTGCCAGATCAAGTTTGGTGGCGGCTTCATCGGTACCGGCGAGGAAATCAAAGTCATCCTCGTCGTCCAGAGCGCTCTCATCAATATCCAATCCGCTATCACTACGAGTGGAGCTTTCGTCCAGAGAGTCTGACGCCACCGGCACGACTTCGTCCTCCAGCTCTTCAGGAGCCGGTTCGGCCTCAGCAACCTCTTCTGTCTGCTCCGCCAGCTCTTCCGGATTCTGCTGGTCAACGCCCGGCTCATCAGCCTCGGATTCGCTGAGTGCATCTTCCAGCCCAAGCTCATCTTCCAGGGATGGTTCGTCTTCCTGAGGACCAGCAGGTTCTCCGTTATCAGAGAACTCTTCCATCAGCGCGAGATCTTCATCAGATACATCCAGTTCCAGGTCATCCAGATCGGATTCTCCAAGCTCCAGTTCAGAAGGCTCATCGTCCTCGCCGGCAACCTTATCCAGCTCCGCATCAAGCTCGTCCAGGAAGGACTCGTCAAGCGAATCAGACTCCAGGTCCAGATCCGATACCTCGGTGTCTTCCTGCTTAACTGGCTCTTCTTCCGTCGGCTCAAGGTCGTCATCAAGATCGAAGCCCAGCTCAAGATCGTCTTCCTGATCCGAAACGGTACCAGACTGATCCGCCTCAACCGGCTCCGCTTCATCGGTTTCCAAGGAGGGCTCATCTGAACCGGCGAGTGCGTCGTCTTCAAAGGCCGACTCGAAATCCAGACTGAAGTCCTCTTCTTTGGATTCGGAAGTCCCGGTTGCCTCATCCAGACCGGAATCCAGATCAAGTGAAGCGTAATCAGTTTCGGTGGCGGACTCGTCTTCAGACTCCGGTTCTTCACCAATGCCGGACAGATCGTACTCAATCATGTCATCCCGGCCATCGGATTCTTTGCTGACATCGGACTCCAGCTCACCGAACTCGTTTTCATCAGCGGGCTCTGAAGTGGCTTCAAATTCGTCAGCTTTCAGCTCGTCAGAGATATCCCAGTCATCCGAAGCATGCTCGGTGGCCGGCTCTTGCTCTGGCTGACTGCCGAACGAATCCGAGCGCAGTTGGGATTCAAGGTCGTCGATGCTGGGCATCGCTTCAGCTTCAGCAAGGCGCTCCCGGAGGGATTCAGCTTCCTGGATAGCTGCCTCATCATCCAGCGCTTCAACTTCACGGTACTGCTTTTCAAACGCGTCGCGGTCCTGATTGTCCGCATACACAGACAACAGCTTCAGGCGCAGATCAGTACGGCTGGGCTCACGTGAAATGGCGTTCTCGAGCACCTGGGCTGCCTGATCGTGACGACCGTAAGCAACATAGGTTTCTGCTTCGGCAATGGCATCACCGGCTTCCGCTTCTGCCTCATCCTCATCTTCGAGACTGAGGTCGAACGAATCACCGCCTTCGCCTTCATCACTGTTCAACTGGTCGTAGAATTCTTTTTCGCGATTGGCATTGCGTCGTGCCACGAGCAACAACAACAGAAGCAGAAGGATAAGACCACCACCGAGGGCAATCTGATACATCGGATTGTTCAGAATACCGTCAATAATGTTACCCGGAAATGCCTTTTCAGGCGCCGTTACTGGTTGCAGCGGCTTTGGCTGCTGGGTCTGCGGGACGGCCGCGGGCTCGGATTCAGATGGAGATTCCTGCTCGGTAACGGCAGGCTGCTCTGCCACCACCTCATCAGCAGCACCCCCTTCGACATCACCACCAAACGGTTCTTCACCTGCAATATCGGCTTCGTCCGGGACCATGGCGCTATCTTCTTCCGCCATCGGTGTGTCGGCCGTTTCACCTTCAAGGACTTCATCGGCCTGACCACCACCGAACGGATCTTCACCGGTGCCGGCACCCAGATCACCTTCTACTGGTGTTGTCGCCGGTTCAACGTCAGACTCTGTCTCAGCAGTATCGGTCGGAGCTGGAGACTCTTCTTCCGACACCATACCCTGCATATCCGCAAGCTGGCTGTTCTTCAGTTCCAGCAACCGCTGCAGGGTCTCAACCTGGTCCTGTAGATCCTGGACACGGGTATTGAGTTCGTCATTTTCGCGTTTTGCGGCCTCCAGCTCTTCCATCGCAACTGCGGAACCGGCATCAACACCGCCCGGCAGATCGCCGTCACCACCGGCAGAACCACCGTCTTCGGTAGACCGGGATTCCGATTCATCGGCAACCAGCAGGCGCAACTCATCACCCGCTGCCGCCTGAGTAGCACCCTGTCCTGCCGCAGCCTGGGCGGTATCCGTTGCATCAACGGTTCTCGGAGACTGGAATTCCTGGTTCTGCTGTGCAACTACCCGATTGGCTTCAGCGCGGCTACGGCTCCGAATCTGATCCAGAGAGGGAATCCGCAACACCTCACCACGCTTCAGGCGGTTAATATTCCCGCCAATGAACGCGTTAGGATTCTGATCCTGAATCGCGAGCATAACCTGCTGCATGGAAACCGAACCATCCGGACGTACCTGCTGGGCAATGGTCCAGAGTGTGTCGGATGGCCCTGTCGGACCAAACGTATCTGCCTGATAGCCACGCGACACGGAGCCTTCTGCTGCCGCCTGGCGGCGGACAGATTCCTGGCTGCGCGCCGGCTGCTGTCTGGTGGCTGTCGTGGCCGGAGCACTGACTTGCTCCTCAATACCAGATTCCTCGGCGTAAACCGGAGGATCGACCAGCACGGCATATTCCCGCATCAGGCGACCATTGGGCCAGGTCAGCTCGAGGAGGAAATTCAGATACGGCTCGCGTACCGGCGCCCGGGAGGAAACATTGATGGCCAGATTGCCATCCGTCCCGGTAACCACTTCAAACCTTAATTGACTCAGAAACTGGTGGCGGTCCAGGCCGACGCGCTCATAGGCGGCCTCCGGTGCCACATTGACGAACACTTCACCGGGATCAACACCGCGACTCTGATTCAGTGATATTTCTGCATCCAGTGGCTCGTTCAGCCAGGACTGGAGCTCAATTTCTCCAAGTCCAAGCGCCTGAGCCATTCCAGAGCCGAGCCCTCCCGCCAGCGCCAGGGCAACCGCAAGCTTGCGTACCTTCATGCTTATTCCTTTCCAGTCTCCGTTATTCTTTACTGCCGTATCTCAACAGAATCGGACGAGGTTGGATGACTTTCGCCTTGTTATTTCTCGTTTTTATATCGCAATTATACCGTTCGGTTTGGCAAGTATTGTTGATAAAACCCGTTTTATCAATCAATCAGCTGCAATCCTTGCACCGTTTTTTTATCTATCGGGCGGAACTCCTTAGCGCCCTTGAAAATAACAGGGGCGGACGCTGAAATCAGCCTCCGCCCCTGACCGGCTTGCAAAAAACCGGACACAGTTGGCATTAATTACCGCTGTGTAACACTTTTTAACGTTCCTGAAGGATTCGCAGCATCCGACGCAGCGGTTCTGCAGCACCCCACAGCAACTGGTCACCCACCGTGAAAGCGGAAATGTATTCCGGCCCCATGGACAACTTGCGAATTCGACCAATCGGAATGCTCAGTGTGCCAGTGACCTTGGCCGGAGTGAGTTCCTGCATGGTGGCATCGCGATCGTTGGGAATAACTTTCACCCAGTCGTTGGCCTTGGCCAGAATGCCTTCAATTTCGGAAACTGACAGGTCTTTCTTCAGCTTGATGGTCAGCGCCTGACTATGGGAACGCATGGCGCCAATGCGCACGCAGATACCATCGATAGGGATCGGGTTGTCACTCCGACCAAGAATCTTGTTGGTCTCGACGCCCGCTTTCCACTCTTCCTTGCTCATGCCGTTATCGAGCTGCTTGTCGATAAACGGAATCAGACTGCCCGCCAGCGGCACACCGAAATGCTCAGTGGGGAAATCGCCGGAACGCATGGTATCAGTCACCTTGCGATCGATGTCGAGGATGGCGGAAGACGGGTCAGCCAGCTCAGATTTGACGCTCTCATTCAACGCGCCCATCTGGTTCAACAGCTCCCGCATATTCTGGGCACCAGAGCCGGACGCTGCCTGGTACGTCATCGGAGACACCCACTCGATCAGATCCTGCTCCAGCAGGCCGCCCAGGGCCAGCATCATCAGGCTCACGGTGCAGTTACCGCCGATATAATCCTTTACGCCCTTATCCAGGGCCGCATCGATCACGTTACGGTTAACCGGATCCAGCACGATCACAGAGTGATCGACCATACGCAGAGTGGATGCCGCATCAATCCAGTAACCGTCCCAGCCTGCATCACGCAGCTTCTGGTAAACCTCGGTGGTGTAATCGCCGCCCTGACAGGTAACGATCACATCCATCCCCTTGAGGATGTCGATATCGAACGCGTCCTGCAATGGAGGAACGCCGTCTTTGCCTACGTCCGGGGCCGGCTTCCCTGCCTGGGAAGTGGTGAAAAACACCGGATCGATGTCGGCAAAATCATTTTCTTCACGCATGCGCTGCATGAGGACCGAGCCCACCATGCCGCGCCAACCTACAAGTCCAACTCGCTTCATGTGCGACCTTTGAACCTCGTTTTATGCCCGCCCGCTACCGTTATCGCTGGCAGGGACAGGATGGATGATCCCGCAACGGCTGCATCCTGCCGTTGTCGGGTCTCGATTGAGCAAACCAGTGGTGCTTTAAAGCGCGTTCAGAACCGCCTCACCCATGTCGCGAGTGGATACCTTCTGACCGCCTTCCGACATAATGTCGGCGGTACGCAGCCCCTGGTCCAGCACCTTGCTGACCGCCGCCTCGATGGCCTGGGCGGCTTTTTCCTCATTCAGGCTGTAACGCAACATCATTGCAGCACTGAGGATGGTAGCCAGCGGGTTGGCAATGCCCTGCCCGGCAATATCCGGCGCCGAGCCGTGACACGGCTCATACATACCCTGCTTTTCGGAATTCAGTGACGCAGAGGGAAGCATGCCGATAGAACCGGTGAGCATTGCCGCTTCGTCAGAAAGAATATCACCAAACATGTTGCCAGTCACAATCACGTCGAACTGCTTGGGCGCACGGACCAACTGCATGGCTGCGTTATCCACGTACATATGGGAAAGCTCCACATCCGGATATTCCCGCTTCAGGTCTTCCATGATTTCCCGCCACAGCACGGTCACTTCCAGCACGTTGGCCTTGTCAACCGAGCACAGCTTCTTGCCTCGTTGCTGGGCCGCCTCGAAGGCAACCCGGCCAATACGCCGAATCTCGGACTCGGTGTACTGGTAGGTGTTGTAGCCCTGGCGCTCACCGCTTTCCAGCTCACGCACACCACGAGGCTGTCCAAAATAAATACCACCGGTGAGTTCGCGGACGATCAGAATGTCCAGCCCGGAAACCACCTCCGGCTTCAGGGACGAAGCAGACGCCAGCTGCGGATACAGAATGGCCGGACGCAGGTTGGCAAACAGCTCAAGGTTGGAACGCAGCCCCAACAGTCCCTTTTCCGGGCGCTTCGCCATCGGGAGGCTGTCCCACTTTGGCCCCCCTACAGCCCCCAGCAGAATCGCATCGGCCTTACGGGCCTTCTCCAGGGTTTCTTCAGGCAGCGGCGTATCAGTCTCATCAATCGCCGCACCGCCAACGAGGGCAGATTCAAAACTCAGCGCCAGCCCGAACTGGTCGTTCACCTTATGCAGAACCTTCTCCGCTTCTGCCACAATCTCCGGACCAATGCCGTCGCCCGGCAGGAGCAATACATTACGGGACATAATCCAATTCCTTGTTAATCAGTTTGCAGTATTAAACAACCAGGGAGCGGTCTTGCGCCGGGATTCTTCATAAGCGCGAATGGTATCCGCATCTTCCAGGGTCACGCCGATGTCGTCCAGACCGTTCAGCAAACAATGACGGCGGAAATCATCAACATCAAAACTGAACGACTCACCACCGGGTGTCGCCACCGTTTTAGCCTCGAGATCGACCGTCAGCTGATAGCCTTCATTCTCTTCGGTTTCCCGGAACAGCTTATCAACCACTTCTTCATTTAAAACAATAGGTAAAAGGCCATTCTTAAAGCAGTTATTGTAGAATATATCGGCAAAGCTCGGAGCAATAATCACCCGGAAACCGAAATCATCCAGCGCCCAGGGCGCGTGCTCACGGCTGGAACCGCAGCCAAAATTGGTCCGGGCCAGCAACACGCTGGCGTTCCTGTAACGCTCCTGGTTCAACACGAAATCCGGGTTCAGCGGACGGTTGGAACAATCCTGATCCGGCTTGCCTTCATCCAGATAACGCAGCTCATCGAACAGGTTCGGGCCAAAGCCCGTGCGCTTGATGGACTTCAAAAACTGCTTGGGAATAATCATGTCCGTGTCCACATTGGAACGGTCCATGGGGGCAACAATGCCCTGGTGTTGCGTAAATGCTCGCATGGTCTCTCTCCTGTGGCTCAGTTCATCAATTCACGGACATCAACGAAGTGACCAGTCACCGCTGCCGCGGCGGCCATGGCCGGGCTTACCAGGTGAGTACGCCCACCAAAGCCCTGACGACCTTCGAAGTTCCGGTTTGAGGTAGACGCACAATGCTCACCCTGCCCCAGCTTGTCGGCGTTCATGGCCAGACACATGGAACAACCCGGATCACGCCATTCCAGACCCGCCTCGATAAAGATTTTGTCGAGACCTTCCTGCTCCGCCTGGGTTTTGACCAGACCGGAACCCGGAACCACCATCGCCTGCTTGAGGCTGGCCGCGACCTTGCGACCCTTTACCACCGCCGCAGCTTCCCGCAGATCCTCAATTCGGCTGTTGGTGCAGGAACCGATAAACACGCGATCCAGCTTGATATCGGTAATCTTCTGATTCGGCTGAAGGCCCATGTACTTCAACGCGCGGACGATCCCCTCGCGCTTGATGGGATCCTCTTCCTTCGCAGGATCCGGCACCGCGCCCTCTACACCAACCACCATCTCCGGCGACGTGCCCCAGCTCACCTGAGGCTGAATGGCGGAGCCATCAAGCTCAACCACTTTGTCGAACACCGCATCATCGTCGCTGTGGAGCGTGCGCCAATATTCAACCGCCTTGTCCCAGGTCTCACCCCTGGGCGAAAACGGACGACCTTTGACATACTCGATGGTGGTGTCATCCACTGCCACCATACCCACCCGGGCACCGGCTTCGATGGACATATTACAAATGGTCATCCGGCCTTCCATGCTCAAACCACGGATCGCCTCGCCACCAAATTCAATGGCGTAACCGGTACCACCGGCGGTACCAATCTTGCCGATGATCGCCAGCACCACATCCTTGCCGGTAACACCCGCGCCCAGCTTGCCGTTCACCTTTACCAGCATGTTCTTCATCTTCTTCTGGACCAGGCACTGGGTCGCCAGAACATGCTCCACTTCAGACGTGCCGATACCATGAGCCAGACAGCCAAAAGCGCCGTGAGTAGAAGTATGAGAATCACCGCAGACAATGCTCATGCCCGGCAACGTCGCACCCTGCTCCGGCCCAATCACGTGCACGATACCCTGACGCTGATCCTTGATCTTGAACTCGAGAATCCCGAATTCGTCACAGTTCTTGTCCAGCGTCTCCACCTGAGTGCGGGACACCGGATCCACAATGCCGTCGATACCTTTGTCACGATCCGTGGTCGGAACGTTATGATCCGGAGTGGCAATATTGGCATCAATCCGCCAAGGCTTGCGGCCAGCCAGACGAAGGCCCTCAAAGGCCTGAGGTGATGTCACTTCGTGCAACAATTGACGATCAATGTAAATCAACGCGGAACCATCGTCCCGCTGCTTGACCAAATGGTCGTCCCACAATTTGTCGTATAAGGTCTTGCCCGCCATGATTCTCTCTCACTCTCTGGGGGTTTCTGTTTCTGCTTCGAATGATGACATCATACCCCTGCGCCACGAATAACCTCAATTCATGTTTTTTATGCTTTGCATTCCAAACAGGAATCAACAATAGTAGAGCCATACTTCGGCGCAGGTCACGAACGGGCGGGTAAGGCTTTTCAAAACACGCCTACAAGCACATCCCTGTGGGCTCGTTTCGGGCCGTCCTTGGGGTTCTAGGGATTTTCCGTCCAAAAACGACAAAGTGCTCTGGAAGCCCCGCCATCTATGGCCTCTAGAGGGGTATTACTTTTTCCATATCCCTATTTTGGCTCTGATTGGGTAAGATTTGGCCTTTTTAGGCTAAATCCATGGCATTCGATGAACGTGTTCAAATCTTGTCCGAGGCGGAACAAGAACAGTTTTATGGACCTCCCGCTTTCACCTCAGCAGACCAACGCTTCTTTTTCTCGCTGAACGATAAGGAACTGGCTATCGCTACAAGCCTACGTCACCGGGGTCAGCGCTACATGCTGGTTGTACTGCTGGGCTATTTCAAGGCCAAGCCGGCGGTGCTTCATCCCGGTTTCCACCAGATCAAGCAGGATCTCAAATACGTTTATCAAACCATTCTACCAGGGCCGGGCTGTAGACCCTTTAATCTCACGCCAAAAGAGAACGAACGGATTTACCAACGTATTTTCCAACTCTGCAACTACCAGCGCTGGAATGCCAAAGACCACGGAGCTGCGTTGAGCGCCTACTTATCCCAGCAAGCCAGAGCCTGGACGGCTCCAAGACACCTCTTCGATGCGGCCATTGAGTATTGTTCGAGACAGAAGATAGCGATCCCTGCCTACAGCACGCTGCAAAAGATCATCAGTCAAGTGGTGGGAGATGAACAGGAAGACATGGCCAACCGCCTTGAGCGTGCAATGTCACAAGATCTTAAGCATGCACTGGCGGATCTCGTAAACGGCGAAGGTGCACTACCGTTCCGGCAGTTGCGACAATCGGCTCGTAACTTCACTGGAACCGAACTTGAGAAAGAGCTGGTTGTCTATCGCAACATCCAGCATTGGATGTCAGAAGTGGACCTGCTCTTGAGCCTGCTTTCACTGTCGCAGAAAAATCAACAACACCTGGCGGAGAAAGTCGACTACTACGGCGCCAAACTGAAACGGCAAACCATAAGCAACCAACGGCTGTATTTGTTGTGCTATTTGCAAACGCGATGGCAACAAGCACTCGAACGTATTGCCGATGGTTTTGTGCATCATGTCAGGCAGACCAAACAGAAGGCAAAGGAGTACGCAAAAGAAGCGGTGTATCAGGATTGGCAAAAAGCGGCCAAAAATGTCAGCAAGGCGGCCGAAGTGCTCCATCTATTCATTGATGACGAAATTGATCTGCAACTACCGTTTGCAACAGTAAGACAAAAAGCACTGAACCTCCTGGCCAAAAAGGATCTGGAATCGGTATGTCTCTTCTTGAACGAGCAGCGGCGATCAGTCGATGAAGCCATGTGGCAATACTACGACGAGAAAGAAAGCCTGCGTAAAGGTTTACTGCGAGAGTTATTTCGATGTCTGCGCTTTGAAGGCAGCGATGGCACTCAGCACTTAGCGACTGCCTTGGCGAAAGCACAAGGCGAAATCGACACCCTGGCCCAATTGCAAACCGCCGATACCCGGTTTCTACCGAAAAAAGTACACGAATACCTGCTGGATCGTGACGGTAACATCCTGTTAGATCGTTATGAGTGGTTCCTCTATCAGCAGATTCCTGATCGCCTGAATGGCCAACTAACACTGCCTGAAGTCATTAAATACCGGGCGCTTGATGCTGATCTGATCGACGGGGAGCATTGGCGAAAACATAAATATACGCTGCTGCAACAGAGCCAGCTAACCGATTTGGCCAAAGAGCCTGAGAAACTGATAAAGCAGATGGCCACTGAATTGGATACCCGTTTATTCGAGGTCGGTGAATATCTTGAACAGGAAGACAACCGGAATATCATCTTGCGCAATCCGCAGGGTAAACACTTCTGGCGCTTACCTTCGGCCAGCAAACATCATCTGGTCAACAATCCCTTCTTCCAGCAAATCCCTACAACGGGTGTCGCGGATGTACTGCGCATGGTGGATCGTGACACCGGCTTCATAGACTGCTTCGCGCATGTGCTGGGTTCCCAATCCAGAAGCCGTTCCCATGAATATGATCTGTTGGCAATTCTGGTCGGCAATGCAACCAATCAAGGCATTTACGGTATGGCACAGATCTCTGATCGTACCTATGATCAGCTCAGCACCATCCAGGCAAACTACCTACGTTTGGAAACCTTGAATGATGCCAACGACAACATCAATAACGCGACCGCCAAGCTGCCCATCTTCAGGCACTACAACATCCAGGAGGATGTTTTACACGCAAGTGCCGACGGCCAAAAGTTCGGAGCCCGGCGCGAGACGTTCAAAACCCGTTACTCGTCGAAATACTTCGGTACACAAAAAGGCGTTTCTGCTATGAGCCTAATCGCCAATCATACGGCCATTAATGCCAGGGTAATTGGTGCCAACGAGCATGAATCTCACTACATCTTTGATTTGTTGATGAGCAATACGTCAGACATTATTCCGGATGTGCTCTCAACCGACACCCATGGTGTGAACCATGTGAATTTCGCGTTGCTCGATCTGTTCGGATACCAGTTTGCCCCGCGCTATGCCCAGGTCGGTAAAGTGATCAATGACATGTTTGATGTCAAGGAAGACAAAGACCATAGAATACAGCTACGCTTGAAAAAGCCCATTAACACGCATCGAATTGCGCAGCACTGGGATACCATCCAACGGATCGCAGTATCGCTTAAACAACGGAAAACAACACAAGCCACCTTGGTGAGAAAGCTCTCGGGATACAAGCACAATCACCCGTTGCTGGAAGCCCTGACTGAATACAACCGCCTGGTGAAAGCGAATTATCTACTGTGCTACATCGATGATGCCAGTTTAAGAAACTATGTTCAGCGCGCGCTGAATCGTGGAGAGGCCTATCACCAACTGCGTAGGGCAGTGAGCAGCGTAAATGGGGATCAGTTCCGGGGCAGTTCAGACGAAGAAATCCAGCTATGGAATGAGTGCGCTCGTCTAGTCACCAATGCCATCATCTATTTCAACTCCAGGATACTCAGTCAGCTGCTGACCAGCTTCGAATACCATGGAGACGCCCATAGAATAGGAATCGTCAAACAGGCCTCCCCTGTGGCTTGGCACAACATTAACCTCAAGGGGACTTACCATTTCGAATTGAGCGAAAAATTGCCAGAACTGGAGGAGCTTATGCGCTCAATCGAGGGATATTTACCTGTCAGGGAAAAGTAATACCCCTCTGGAGGCCACGGCCAGAGAGGCCTCCAGAGCACTTTGTCGTTTTTGGACGGAAAATCCCTAGAACCCCCTCATGGGACATTCCTTTTTATGATTTTTCGAGCACTTGTTGACGCATGTTAATATTTCGACATTAGTTAGTTTTTACACCCCGTTCAATAACATCTGTGCAAAACCGTTTTGCAAAAATGCTGCGCGGGGAGGGTAGTCGGATTCGAAGGGTTCGGAAATTCCATTGTTTTCCGGACTTAGCAAAGTTCGTCATATCGAAAGCCACGTATCTACGGGTGCAATTGGGGGTTAGCCCGGAGGATACTGGCAGCAGTTCACCTGTGGCACAAAAGCTTTCTCGTGGATCTTTGGCTTTGTCTCGATATAGCCGGCAGCGCCCGTGCTGATCCAAGCCAAACCGCTTGTTGAACTTACCCTGGCTACTTTTAGGGTTGGTGCGTGATTTTATCTGTGACAACGGCGATGAACTGACCAGCTTTCAATCAAAGCCCAAGTGTTCGGGCCACGGCAATTTTCCGCCATTGAGATAACGGGGTTGGCATCAAGTAATCAGGCTCTTCGCATTTAAGGGTGTAGAAAAAATCTGACCGGCTGGAAAAGGAGTCGGGGATCTTAGAAAATGTAAGCTCCTACACCAACAAAAACCAAGCCCCCGACGTGAACAATCTTACCTTTTCTAGCCCTGATCTTTCCAGCTTTTGCCAACTCAATAACCTCGGCCTGACTGCCACTGGACAACATCTTTGTGCAGAACGCGCC
Organism: Marinobacter sp. LM1; assembly: GCF_042763285.1. Classification (NCBI taxonomy): domain Bacteria; kingdom Pseudomonadati; phylum Pseudomonadota; class Gammaproteobacteria; order Pseudomonadales; family Marinobacteraceae; genus Marinobacter; species Marinobacter sp. LM1. The sequence goes on along the minus strand of NZ_CP114373.1, from coordinate 2,156,119 downwards.
GTCATCGAATGCCGTTTCACCAAAGCACCTGAGCCGTGCCCCAAGTGCGGGGCTGCTGGTGCTTCACGCGGTACTGTTGATAGGCATCTTGCTCACACACTGCGTATTCCAGACCAAGCCTGCCACTGATTCCAGACGAAGCCTGCCACCCATTCCACGCGAATGCTGCCACTGATTCCACGGCAAAGCTGCCACCCTGGCAGCGCGCCTTGGCATCCCATCAGGAGCCAACCGACGCGGGATAACTAACCGGTATTCTGGCCCTTTCCAACCGGAGGGGATCAGATGCCTGCCAAGAGGTTATCCATGCGTAAAATCAAGGAAGTCCTGCGCCTCAAATGGGGCAAGGGTATGAGCAATCGCCAGATTGCGACGAGTTGCGGCATTGGCCGCCCCACCGTCGCTGAGTACCTGCGCCGGGCTCAGGAAGCCGGAGTGAGCTGGCCCCTGCCCGCGGATCTGGACGACACGCGGCTGGAACGGATGTTGTTTCCGCCGCCACCGGATATGCCGGCCCAGCTCCGGGGCATCCCCGACTGGCTGGCTATCCACAAGGAGCTCAGACACAAGCACGTCACCCTGTTCCTGCTCTGGCAGGAATACCGTACCGCCCATCCTGATGGCTACCAGTACAGCTGGTTCTGCGAGCACTACCGCGCCTGGCAAGGCAAGCTGGATATGGTCATGCGCCAGGACCACAGGGCCGGAGAGAAGCTGTTTGTCGATTATGCGGGTCAGACGGTGCCGGTGATCGACCGCGTCAGCGGGGAGATCCACGGAGCGCAGATCTTTGTGGCGGTGCTGGGTGCTTCCAACTACACCTACGCCGAAGCCACCTGGACCCAGGGTTTACCGGACTGGATTGGCTCCCATCAGCGCGCCCTCCGGTTCCTGGGTGGCGTGCCGGAACTGGTGGTGCCCGACAACCTTCGGTCCGGGGTGAGCAAGGCTCACCGCTACGAGCCCGATACCAATCCCACTTACCAGGATATGGCCTCCCACTACGGGATCGCGGTGTTGCCAACGCGGGTTCGTCGCCCGCGCGACAAAGCCAAGGTAGAGGGCGGAGTGCTGGTGGTGGAACGGTGGATTCTGGCGGCACTGCGCCACCGGCAGTTCTTCTCCCTGCGCGAACTCAATGCCGCCATCAGCGAACTGCTGGTGAAGCTCAACAATCGTCCCTTCCGCAAGCTGCCCGGTTGCCGCCGGGAGCACTTCGAGCAACTGGATCGGCCGGTGCTTCAACCCCTGCCGGCAGAGCCCTACGTCTATGCCGAGTGGAAGAAGGCCCGGGTTCACATCGATTACCACGTGGCTGTCGACGGGCATTACTACTCGGTACCCCATGCCCTGATCAAGCGCGAAGTCGATGTGCGCATGACCCACAACACGATCGAGTGTTTCCACCGCGGCGAACGGGTGGCCAGTCATCAGCGTTCCAATCTGAAGGGGCGCCACACCACGGTATCCGCGCACATGCCGGAGTCCCACCGCCAGGCGGGGGAGTGGTCGCCGGAACGGCTACTGAAGTGGGCCGCCAAAACCGGGCCGGCAACGGAGAAGCTCATCCGGACTGTGATGGCGTCCCGCAGTAACCGTCCGGTAAACCCATCTTGAGCCAGGCGCTGCGGCCGTCAGGATAGTGTCCACTTATTTTTAAGTGGACACTTAACATGACCAATATAAGCGTAACCAAGCCCTACCAAAAACGTCGTCGTTACTCTAAAGAGCTGAAGGCTCGTATCGTCGCCGAATGTTTGAAGCCCGGGGCGTCTGTTTCCCGGATTTCGCTGGATAACGGTCTCAACGCCAACATGGTCCGGCGCTGGATGAGCGAAGCGCGAAGAGCGGGTAAAACACCGGAAACACCTGGATTCGTTCCGGTCCGTCTGCCAGCAGTGGCCTCTGCACCGAGCAACCAATCCGTTTCAGACAAGCGTAGCACCATCCGCATCGAGATTCCCCGCGCCGGTGGTGCGGTTGTGGTGGAGTGGCCTGCGGAGCAGGCCCATCAGTGTGCGGCTTTGCTTCGGGATCTGTTGGGATGATCCGCATTGATGAGATCTGGCTGGCCACCGAACCGCTGGATATGCGGGCCGGACCCGACAAGGCCCTGGCGCGGGTTATTCAGGTATTCGGTTCGGCTAAACCCCATTGCGCCTACCTGTTCGCCAACAAGCGAGGCAATCGGATGAAGGTGCTGATCCATGATGGCCTGGGCATCTGGTTGTGCGCCCGCCGGCTGAACCGGGGTAAATTCCACTGGGGCGAAACCTGGCGTGGTGACCAACTGCGCCTGACCGAGGAACAGTTGTCTGCCTTGGTTCAGGGCCTGCCCTGGCAGCGCATTGGCGCGGAGGGCGTCATCTGCATCCTGTAATCACAAGTGCTGTGATGCCGCTATAGCCAGAACCGCGAATCGCCTGCCGAACAGGGACTTGGCATACTAGGCGGCATGACTCAGCGCCCCGATATCAACCAACTCTCAGCCGATCAGCTCCGCGCTCTGGCGACGGAACTGATGGACTCTCTGGACGCCAAGGATCAAGCCTTGGGCCGGAAGGAGCGGGAGTTGGTGCGCCGCAATGCCATCATCGAGAAGCTGACCCACGAAGTCGCCATCCTCAAACGTCACAAGTTCGCCCGCCGCAGTGAGCAACTCGATGCCGTTCAGGGCAAGCTCCTGGACGAGCTGATCGACAGTGACCTGGCCGCCATCGAAGCCGAGCTGGACCAGGCGATGACTGAGGAGCAGAAGGCCGCTCGACCCAAGCAGAAGCCTAAGCGCACCCCGCTGCCACCGGAGCTGCCCCGTACCCTGATCCACCATGAACCGGTCAATACCCAGTGCCAGTGCGGCTGCCAGCTCAAGCGTATTGGCGAGGACGTGAGCGAAAAGCTGGATTACGTCCCGGGCGAGTTCACCGTGGAGCGGCACATCCGGGGCAAGTGGGCCTGCGAGCAGTGCGAGACCTTGATCCAGGCACCGGTACCACCGCAGGTGATCGACAAGGGCATCCCCACCGCCGGCCTGCTGGCTCAGGTGTTGGTGGCCAAGTACGCGGACCACCTGCCACTGTACCGCCAGGAACGCATCTTCGGCCGTGCCGGCCTGGAAATACCCCGTTCCACACTCGCCGAATGGGTGGGTGCCTGCGGTGTGCAGTTGCAGCCCCTGGCAGAGGCGTTGAGAAACGCCTTGCTGGAACACAACGTTCTGCACGCCGATGAAACGCCGGTCAGCATGCTGGCTCCGGGCAAGAAAAAGACTCACAAGGCCTACGTCTGGGCGTACTGCACCACACCGTTCTCGGACCTCAAAGCCACCGTTTACGACTTCGCGCCCAGCCGAGCGGGTGAACACGCCCGCACCTTCCTGGGTGACTGGCAGGGCAAATTGATCTGTGACGACTACGCCGGCTACAAGGCCGGGTTCGGCAACGGCATCACCGAAATCGGCTGTATGGCCCACGCCCGACGCAAGTTCTACGACCTGCACGAGGCCAACAAGAGCGAGCTGGCTGCGAAGGCTCTGGAATACATCGGCGGCCTCTACGAGATCGAACGGGAAACCAAAGACCTGCCGCCGGATAAGCGTCGAGACATCCGACAAGCCAGAGCCAAACCACTGGCTGAGGCACTGCATCAATGGATGCTGGCGCATCGCCAGAAAGTGCCGGATGGCTCCGGCACGGCTAAAGCCCTGGACTACAGCCTAAAACGCTGGGCAGCGCTGACGCGCTACCTGGACGATGGTGCGGTGCCCATCGACAACAACTGGGTGGAAAACCAGATCCGGCCCTGGGCACTGGGCCGCAGCAACTGGCTGTTCGCGGGATCACTACGCAGTGGTCAACGTGCGGCTGCGGTGATGACCCTGATCCAGTCTGCCAAGCTGAACGGGCATGATCCCTATGCCTATCTGAAGGATGTTCTGACCCGACTGCCGACGCAGAAGAACAACGCCATCGACGAGCTATTGCCCCACAACTGGAAGCCGGCTACACCTGACAAGGTGTGATGGGCGGACGCTTACGTCCCGCAAACACCCGCAGCAGGCCTATCGGTCCTGCCTGGGCATATTGCGCCTGGGCAACGCTTATGGGGACGAGCGCCTGGAGGCGGCCTGCCGGCGGGCACTGATGTTGGGCAGCTGCCGCTACAAGAGCATTGAATCCATCCTCAAGCACCGTCTGGACGAGCAACCACTGGAGGAGCAGCAGGAGCTGGCCTTGCCTGAAACACACGGCAACATCCGCGGCCCCGCCTACTACCACTGACAGGAGAACACCATGTTGAAGCATCCTACCCTGGACGGACTCCAGACCCTCAAACTGAGCGGCATGGTGGCGGCACTGGCCGACCAGATGGCCACCCCGGACATCGATGAACTGGCCTTCGAGGAGCGCCTCGGTCTGCTGGTGGACCGCGAAATCACCGAGCGGGAGAACCGGCGGCTGACCAGTCGTTTGCGCCGTGCGAGACTCAGGCACGCTGCCGCACTGGAAGACATCGACTACCGCAATCCCCGCGGATTGGACAAAGGGCTGATCCAGTCACTGGCGACCTGCCAGTGGGCAAAGGAGCACCTCAACATCCTCATCATCGGACCCACCGGTGTGGGCAAAACCTGGTTGGCCTGCGCCCTCGCACACAAGGCCTGCCGCGAGGGTTACACGGTCCAGTACCTGCGCTTAACCCGACTGTTGCGAGACCTGATGATCGCCAAGGGCGACGGCCGTTATCCCAAGCTGCTGGCCAACCTCGCCAAGGTCGATGTTCTGCTTCTGGATGACTGGGGCTTGATGAAACTGAACGCCGAGAATCGGCGTGACCTGCTGGAAGTGCTGGAGGACCGCCACGGCAGGCGTTCGACCATCGCCACCAGTCAACTGCCCATTGAGGAGTGGCATGCTGTGATTGGCGATCCGACGCTCGCTGACGCCATCCTGGATCGCCTGGTCCACAACGCCTACAAGATCAATCTCAGGGGAGAATCCATGAGAAAACGCCAGGCCAAGTTGACGAGCACCACCGGTTCCGAGTAACAATGCAAACCCCGCGTCGCTACGCTCCGATGGGTGGCAGCTTTGCTCCGGTTTGGGTGGCAGGCTTCACGTGGAATGGGTGGCAGGCTTCAGCGGTTTACGCAACCGGGGCTGCAGTTTTCCCAAAAGAATGCAGCTGGTACGCCGAATGTCAGGTCAGCCAACTCGGAAGCGCTTGTGTGCACCACCCGCTGCTTGCTGACAACCGGATCAAGAGCGCGAAAAGCATAGTCCAGATCATCAACCCGCCGGGCCATTAATCCCGGTGTATCCAGCGTGTGGGACAGCGGAACAATCTGTTGGGTGGGCCAGCGCCCGGCTGTCAGCTTCAACCCTGCTACGCCTGTCATGCTGGCTGGCACCCGGATGGACCCGGCGGTGTCGGTCCCCAACGCCAGCGCCGCTGTTCCGTTAACCAGCGACACCCCGGCACCCGAACTGGAACCACCCGGCACACGGTGAACCTGTTTGTCCCAGGGGTTTGCCGGCGTTCCCCAGTGGCTGTTGGTACCAAGCCCGCCGAACGCCCCCGAGTTCGACACTTCCAGCCCGATTTCGGCCTGAAATCGGCACTCATGGCATGAGAATTCAGTAGCTTAGCCATCTCTTGCCGAATTCTTTGTAGTGACACGTTTTTCTCTTGATGTCTTGCCAGACATAGATTGGGCGGTCTATCGTAGTGACATGTTTGTCAAAGTCACCAAATCCGGTCCGCGCCGCTACGTGAAGCTCGTCGAGTCTTATCGCGACGAGGCCGGCAAGCCGCGCCAACGCGTGATCGCGACGCTGGGACGCCTGGAAGCCGTCACCGCCGGGGAGTCCAGCGCGCTGATCAATGGCCTGCTGCGCGTCACCGGCCAGCCAACGCTCGAGGAAGGCACCGGCGAGACCGACTTCGCGCCGGCGCGTTCCGTGGGTGATACCTGGCTGCTGACGTCACTCTGGAAAGAGCTCGGCCTGGATGACGCCTTCCGGCGTGTCTTGCGTAGCAAGCGCCAGTTCGATGCCGAGCGGCTGCTGCGGGTCATGGTGTTCAATCGGCTGTGTGATCCGGAATCCAAGCTCGGGGTGCTGCGCTGGCTGGAAGATGTACTGGTGCCCGACGTCGACACGGCCTCGATCAGTCACCAGCATCTGCTGCGCACCATGGATACCCTGTCGGACTGCAGCGAAGCTCTCAATGACGTTCTGGCACAGCAGCTCAAGCCACTGATCGACCAGGAACTCTCGATCGTCTTCTACGACCTCACCACGATTCGGGCAGAAGGCAGTACCTCACTCGACGGTGATCTCCGTCAATACGGTCCCTCGAAGGAGGGCGGCATCGCCCGCCAGTTCATGCTCGGTGTCGTGCAGACGGCGGAAGGCTTGCCCATTCACCACGAAGTCTTCGATGGCAATGTCGCGGAAACCCGCACGTTGCTGCCGACCATCGAAACGGTGGTCAAGCGCTTCAACGTGAGTCGAGTTGTGCTGGTCGCCGACCGTGGCCTGCTCTCGCTGGACAATCTGGCCGCCCTGTCCGCCGTACGTATCGAGGGTCGCCCTCTGGAATTTATCCTGGCGGTGCCGGGACGCCGTTATGGCGAGTTCGATGCGCTGCTGAAGGCGTTTCACCAGACGCATTGCCAGGACGCCGAACGCGAAGCCTACGGCGAGATGGCATGGCAGGACCATCGGCTGATCGTGGCGCACCGGCCGGAGGTCGCGAAGGCGCAGACGGCGGCACGCGATCAGAAGATCGAGGCGCTGCAGGCCGATGCGCGCCAGTGGTTCGAGAAACTGGACAATCAGGATGCCGGGCGGCGCTATCGTGGCAGAAAGCTCTCGGATGCCGGCGTCACCGCCAGGTTCTACAAGGCCGTCACCGACGCTCACCTCGGGCATATCCTGAAGGTCGATCTGACCGCCGAGACGTTCAACTATGTCCTGGATCAGCGGGCGCTCGATCGCGCCAGGATGATGGACGGCAAGCTACTGCTGGTCACCAACATGGCCGACCACGACCCGCAGGAGATCGTAGAGCGCTACCGGGCGCTGGCAGACATCGAGCGCGGCTTCCGGGTGCTGAAGAGCGACATCGAGATCGCACCGGTCTACCACCGGCTGCCGGATCGTATCCGCGCCCATGCGCTGATCTGCTTCCTCGCGCTGGTGCTTTACCGGGTGCTACGAATGCGGTTGAAGGCCAGCGATCACCCCTTGTCACCGACGCGGGCACTGGAAATTGCCCGCAAGATTCAGTTCCACCAGGTCCTGCTGCACCGTCGCGAGACGGCGAGCGGCTTGACCAAACTGAAGCCTGAACAACGCGACCTTTTCGAAGCGATTGGCCTGCCGGCACCGACTGCATCTCGCTTGTAGTGCCAATTTTGAAAACGCGTTTTCAGGTTAATCAGTGGTTTACGCTTCTATCTGTCGAACTCGGGAACGCCAGTTCCACACAATGGGTTTTCCCCATCACCGGTGCCAGCTGGGCGCTTAGCGCTTTGATCACAGGCCCTGCTGCCTGCCATCTTTCCGGTAATGGCCGGGCACAGCCGGCGTGAATGGGCAGTCCCGGCACACCGAACAGGTCTTTCACCGATACCGGCAAGCCCATCAAAGGGCCGGTAAAGGCACCGGCCTTCCGGGCCCGGTCACTGGCTTTTGCCAGCGCCAGTGCCTGCTCCGGGCACCATTGAATGTAGGAGTTGTCGTCACTGGCGCGATAAGCCTCGATGGCGGAGGCGACCAGCTTCTCGCTGGTGAGATTTCCAGCCTCCAACGCCTGTGCCAGTTCACTTAAAGGACTTGCCAGTAATGGGGCCGCTGTCATTTCGTGTTCCGTAACAGTTGGATTGCCTGAGCCGCTACACGGGCACACTCAACATCCTGATCTTCCGAACCTCCGGATACACCAATACCGCCAACCAGCATCTGGTCCCGAAACAGGGGCACTCCGCCGCCGACGACAGTAAAGTCCTCGGTTGAGGTAAGACCATTCAATACCCGGTCAGGGGCTGATGCCAGCAGGCCTTCCAGCTCCACCGTTTCGGTGGCCATTCCGGCAGCCGTAATCGCTTTTTTGCGGGCAAGCTCGGAGGACACCAGAAATGAGTCCGTCATTTTCAGGTAACCCAGCAAACGTCCGGACGAATCCGTGACAGCTATAGTCGCGCGAATGCCTAAATCTTCAGCCTTACCCACTGCTGCCTGGAGCATGGTCAGAACAGCTGTTTCAGTCAGTCTGGAAGTTGTTTGGAGAAATTCGTGTTGGCGTGATTCCGACATAATGCACCCATTGCCTTTGTTACGACCATCAACCCTGAGCCGGCGCAAAATACGCCGGCACGGGTTGTCTGTTTGCCGATCGCGATAACCTGTCGGGTTTAAAAGGCTTTGGTTAAATGCAGACGGAACAGGTTGCCTTCGGGGCGATTTTTGTTGGCATACTCGGTGTACACCGCGCCGCTGAGCTGGGCGCCAATCGCTTTGACCGGGAAGGTGACCTCGGCACCAATGGCGTGTTGTTCCACCTTGGCATTGGTAGTTTGTGGGCCGCTGTCTGACTCCAGCTGCCAGCCGTCATAACCGGCCAGGGCGACTTCGACACCGTTGTTTAACACTTTGCCGAGCGCCCATTCGACAATCCAGCTATCGCCCGGCGTTACGTCAGTGTCATCCTGTTCAGTTTTGATCTCATAGCGAGACAAGGCGGAGAACGACCAGTCTCTGGCTTCATCGAAATACCACGTACCGCCCAGGGTCAGCATGGTGGTGTCAAAGCCCTTGCCGTCAGAAGCTGGATTTCCAGCTTCAAAGTCACCCGTATCAAACCAGTAACCCGCAGCAAATACCGAATCCCACTGCTTCCCATGCCAGCCCAGAATCACGGGCCCCAGGAACACGGTGCTAATGCCAGATTCTGTTTGATCAGCGCCAAGAGCCTCAAAATCAAAGTCATTCCGCTGGGCAATAATGATGGTTTCCATGCCATAATCCGCGCCCAGGAATTTCTTGTCGGTTACATAGATGAAGCGGTTGGCAAACGCCGTAACCGAACCCTCGTTGTCCAAAGGCACGTCATTACTGTCGTCATCCTGGATACTATCAATCTCGTACTGCACCAGGTAACCGCGATAATACAGCCCTTCCGGTGGTAGCGATGGGCCTTTGGTGCCTTCAATACCGCCCACGTAATGGCCGTTCACAGCCAGGGCCGGGGTTGCAGAAAGAGCAAGGCCGAGCGTACCGGCGGCAGCAAGCAGTTTGGTCGTTCTCATAATGTTCACCATTTTCGTATTTGTAGTGGTTTTGAGTGAGGGGCCTGCCGGCCCCGAGTGGACGTCAACGCCCGAGTTTTTCCGCCGATCGCCCGCCAATGCCGAAGTGCTGCTTGGGCATTTCGTTGATGATCACCCGCACACTTTCGATCGGCGCATCCAGCGAACGCACGATAGCCTCGCTGACTTCCTTGATCAGCGCTTCCTTTTGCTCATCGGTCCGGCCTTCCAGAATGTTGATCTGCGCAATCGGCATAGAGCCTCCTTATTCGAAGCGGGCCGAGACGGTACCCAGACCCTGGTAACGAACGGTGATGTTGTCGCCGGCTTCCACGGCGATCGCGGCGGTAATGCCTCCGGTCATGATGAAGGTGCCGGCCGGGATGTGTTCACCTCGTTCCGCCAGCAGGTTGGCCAACATGGCAACACTGGAAGCAGGATGGCCAAGCACGGCGGCGCCGGCGCCAACGTCCACCACTTCCCCGTTTTTCTCGACCACCACGCCCAGGGTTTTGAGGTCCACGTCCGAGACATCAACCATCTGGCCCCCGGTGATAAAGCGGGTGGAACTGGCGTTGTCCGCCACCACACTCACCAGATCGAACTTGAAGTTTTCATAGCGTGAATCGATCACTTCCACGGCGGGAATAACGAAGTCGGTGGCCGCCAGCACATCACCAATGTGGCAACCCGGACCGTGCAGTGGCTTCTTGGTAACAAAGGCCACTTCCGCTTCGATCTTCGGATGGATCAGCTCTTTGGTGTTAACCACACCACCGTCTGGCACACTGAAATAATCCGCCAGGAAGCCGTAGATGGGAGTATCCACGCCCATTTGCGCCATCTTGGCCCAGGAAGTCAGGCCCATTTTCATGCCCACGACCTTGTTGCCCCGTTCCTCTTTGCGACGGCGGATTTCCCACTGCACGTCGTAGGCGTCCTCGAAGTTCATGTCCGGGTAGTCGTTGGTGACCTTGGTGATGTCGTGGGCCTGTAGCTCTGCATTTTCCACGTGCTCGGCCAGCGCCAGCATCTGTTCGTTGCTCAGTGTCTTGCTCATGCCTTTTGCTCCTCTTGCGCTTTCAACAGATCCAGCGCCACGTCCACAATCATGTCTTCCTGGCCACCCACCATGCGGCGCTTGCCCAGCTCAACCAGAATATCCACGGTCTTAAGGCCGTATTTCTTGGCCGCCACTTCCGAATGGCGCAGGAAGCTGGAGTACACACCGGCATAGCCCAGCGCCAGGGTTTCACGGTCCACCCGGACCGGACGATCCTGCAGCGGGCGAACGATGTCGTCGGCGGCGTCCATCAGGGCGTACACGTCGGTGCCGTGATCCCAACCCATCTTGTCGAAAGCGGCGATGCACACTTCCAGCGGCGCATTGCCGGCACCGGCGCCCATGCCGGACAGGCTGGCATCAACGCGGTCACAGCCCTCTTCCACCGCGACGATGGAGTTGGCCACACCCAAGGCCAGGTTGTGGTGGGCATGAATGCCGGTTTGGGTTTCCGGTTTGAGCACGTCTTTCAGGGCGCGGAAGCGGTCCCGAATATCGTTCATGTTCATGGCACCGCCGGAGTCGACCACGTACAGGCAGGTGGCCCCGTAGTCCTCCATCATCTTGGCCTGTTCCGCCAGGCCCTGCGGGGTCTGCATGTGGCTCATCATCAGGAAGCCAACGGTGTCCATGCCCAGCTTGCGGGCGTGTTCGATGTGCTGTCGGGAAACGTCCGCTTCGGTGCAGTGAGTGGCCACGCGCACAATGCGGGCGCCGGCCTGATAGGCGTTTTCCAGGTCATGCACGGTGCCGATACCAGGCAGCAGCAGGGTGGCAATTTGCGAGTGTTCCACCACTTCAGCGACCGCTTCGATCCACTCCAGATCGGTGTGGGCACCAAAGCCGTAGTTGAAGCTGGAACCCTGCAGGCCATCGCCGTGGGCCACTTCGATGGAATCGACTTTCGCCTTGTCCAGGGCACGGGCAATGTCCTGCACGTTCTTGATGGAGTACTGGTGGCGAATCGCGTGGCTGCCGTCGCGCAGGGTCACGTCGGAGATGTAGAGTTTTTTACCGGGGTTATGAGTCATTGTTCGTTCCTCCTCAGTTGACCAGCGATTCAGCGATACGCTCGGCGGTGCCCAGCGCGGCGGAGGTCATGATGTCCAGGTTGCCCGCATACGCCGGCAGGTAATGGGCAGCCCCTTCGATCTCCAGGAAGATGGAGGTCTTCAGGCCGCTGAAGCGGCCCAGGCCCGGGACGTTCATGGGCTGGTCTTCGGGAATTTCGTCGAACTGGACTTTCTGCTTCAGGCGATAGCCGGGCACATAACTGGCCACGGCCGCGGCCATTTCTTCCACGGACTGCTCTACCTTCGCCTGGTCGGCTTTGTCGGACAGCACATAGACGGTGTCGCGCATGAGCAGCGGCGGCTCGGCCGGGTTGAGGATGATGATCGCCTTTCCCCTTTCGGCACCACCGACCACTTCGATGGCCTTGGAGGTGGTTTCGGTAAACTCGTCGATGTTGGCCCGGGTACCGGGGCCGGCAGACTTGCTGGAGATCGACGCAACGATCTCCGCGTAATGTACCTTGGCCACGTTGGACACGGCCGCCACCATGGGAATGGTGGCCTGGCCACCGCAGGTGACCATGTTGACGTTGCCTTCTTTCAGGTGCTTCTCCAGGTTCACCACCGGGACGCAGTACGGGCCGATGGCCGCTGGCGTCAGGTCGATCATCTTGATGCCTTCCTTGTAACCACGCAGGAACACATCGTTATGACGGTGGGCGCCGGCGGAGGTGGCATCGAATACCACATCGATGTCGGCAAACTCCGGCATCTTCACCAGGCCTTCCACGCCTTCGGCGGTAGTGGCCACGCCCATACGGTTGGCACGAGCCAGGCCGTCGGATTTTTCGTCGATACCGACCATCACGCCCATCTCGATGTTCTGGCCGTTGCGCAGAATCTTGATCATTAAATCGGTGCCGATGTTGCCCGAGCCGATGATGGCGGCTTTGATTTTCTTACTCATAGCAATGTCCTCTTTGTTCTTGTCGCCAGCCAGGGGTCATGAGAAACAGACCGACGCACTGCCAATGCCACCGATGTCAACTCGCATGTGATCACCGGCTTTCACCGGCTCCAGTGGCACCAGCGAACCGGACAGAATCACCTCTCCGGCTTTCAGTGAAATACCGAACTCACCGAGAGTGTTGGCCAGCCAGGTAACGCAGTTCACCGGCGACGCCAGAGCCGCCGCACCGGCGCCGGTGCTGATAATCGAGCCGTTCTTTTCCACCACCATGCCGCAGGTCACCAGATCCACCTCACGCGGTGAAACGGCTTTGTCGCCCAACACAAATAAACCGCAGGAGGCGTTGTCGGCGATGGTGTCCTGAATGGCGATCTTCCAGTCCTTGATGCGGGAATCGACAATTTCGAAGCACGGCATCACGCACTCGGTGGCTGCCAGCACGTCGGCATTGGTGACGCCCGGGCCCGTCAGATCCTTCTTGAGAATGAACGCAATCTCGCCCTCAGCGCGGGGGGCAATCAGGCGGTCACTGATGTTCACTTCCTCGCCGCTGTTGAACACCATGTCGTCGGTCAGGTAACCAAAATCAGGCTGGTGCACGTTCAGCATGTTCATCACGGCTTTGCTGGTAACACCGATCTTCTTGCCGATGATGCGGGCACCGGCCTGCTGCCGGCGCTCCAGCATGCGCAGGGAGATGTGGTAGGCGTCCTCGATGGTGATGTCGTCAGCGCGGCTGGTCAGCGGTGGTACCGCTTCTCGGTTTACCAGCGCCTCGTAAAGTTCATCGCCAAACGCCTGGATCTTTGCCTGTTCCATTATTTACCTCCGGCGGCTTGATCCGCTTCGTGCAGGAAATCGTTCACCAGCCGTGCAAAACGGCCGGCGTGTTCAATCTGGGTCCAATGGCCGCAACGGCCGAAGACATGGAGCTGCGCCCGGTCAATCAATTCGGCGAGCTTGTAAGACGCTTCCAGCGGAATCACTTCGTCTTCCCGGCCGTGCAGAATCAGGGTTTCGTGAGGCAGTTTGCGGATGTCCTCTTCCGGACTGGCCAGATTGTCCACCCAGCGCTGGCGCGGCGCCGGGAACATGGCGGCAAAGGATTCCTGGAAGCCAGGGCGCACACTGGCCTGGTAGCGCATTTCCGCCAGCTCGTCGGTCAACAGATTTTTGTTGTAAGCGAACACATCCATCAGCCGGCGCATATTCTCAATGGAAGGCTCATAGCCCCAGACCTCATCCAGGCCTTTGGTGATCGGAAAGCTCACACCCACCGAGCCCATCAACACCAGGCGGCGCACCCGTTGCGGGTGTTCAATGGCCAACGCCAGTGCCAGGCCGCCACCGAAGGAATTGCCCACCAGGTCGACCTGTTCGAGCCCCAGCTCGTCCATCACCCCGACGGCATGTTTAACCCAGCGTTCACGGTTGTAGGTATTATCTTCCGGGCGTTCGGTGTAACCGAAGCCGAGCATGTCAGGCGCCAACACACGGCGGTTCTTCGCCAGCTCCGGAATCACCAGCCGCCAGTTGGCCCAGGCAGTAACACCTGGCCCGGAGCCGTGGATCATCATTACCGCGACATCACTCTTAGCATTGTCGGCACCATGGTCATGCACGTTGGTGCGGTAGCCGGCAGCGGTTATCTCACGCCCGATTTCCGGGCTATTCTGAGGTGCAGTCATGGTCAGCTCACAATTTCACGCAGATATTCTTCATTTCGGTGTAGAACTCCAAGGAGTGCACACCACCCTCACGGCCAATACCGGACTGCTTGCTGCCACCAAAGGGTGTGCGCAGGTCCCGCAAGAACCAGCTGTTGACCCAGATAATGCCGGCTTCAATCTGGCCAGCTACCCGGTGGGCGCGGGTAATATTCTCGCTCCAGATTGCCGAGGCCAGGCCGTAAGGAAGACTGTTGGCCAACTCAATGGCCTCTTCTTCCGTATCGAACGGACAGACGTGAACACAGGGGCCAAAAATCTCATCGGTAATCACCGCAGAATCTTCCGGCAAACCGGTCCAGATTGTGGGCTGGACCCAGGCACCACCGGCCAGTTCTTCCGGCATCTCCGGAACACCACCACCGGTCACAACGGTGGCGCCGTCATCAACCGCCTTCTGATAGTAGGAAAGGACTTTCTCGCGATGTTTGAGACTGACCAGCGGACCCAGGTTCGCTTCGGCATCATCCGGCGGACCGATCTTAAGGCCTTCCGCGGCTTCCTTCAGCCGTCCCACAAACTCGTCGAAGATGGAGCGCTCGACATAAACCCGCTCGGTGCCCAGGCATACCTGGCCACAGTTGGCAAAGGCCGAGCGCATGGTGCCCTCGATCGCCTTATCCATGTCGCAGTCGGCAAAGACCAGGCCGGCGTTCTTGCCACCCAGTTCCAGGGAGATATCCCGGATTCCTTTGGCAGCGGATTTCATGATGATTTCACCGGTGGTGGTTTCACCGGTAAAGGTGAAGCCGTCTACGTCCTGGTGTTCAGTCAGGAAGGCGCCGGCGGAATCACCACCGAAGCCGTGAACGACGTTGTACACGCCGTCCGGTACGCCGGCGTCCTTCATCACCTCGCCCAACAAGGCCGTGGTGCTCGGAGTTTCCTCTGAAGGCTTGACCACGACGGTGTTACCGCAGGCGAGGGCTGGCCCCACTTTCCAGGTCATCAGCAGCAAAGGCAGGTTCCACGGGCTGATCACACCGATGACACCTTTGGGTCGACGCACCGCGTAGTTCAGCGCACCGGTGCCATCCGGAGTGGGCATTTCAAAGGATTCGGTGGGCACGTTCTTGATCATGTCCGCGAATACCTTGAAGTTGGCCGCACCCCGGGGGATGTCGATGTGACTGGCCATGGACTTCGGTTTCCCGGTGTCCTGGCACTCCGCCTCCAGAAACTCGTCAAAGCGGTCGTTGATGCCATCGGCCACCTTGTGCAGAATCCGGGTGCGCTCCTCCAGCGTCATCTTGCCCCAGGGACCGCGCAGAGCGGCACGGCCCGCTTTTACGGCCGCGTCCACTTCTTCCCGGCCGGCCTCGTGAACCTTGGCGATCACCTTGCCGTTCACCGGGTTGACGTTGTCAAACAGCTTTCCGCTGGCAGAACCCACGTACTCGCCGTTGATGTAGTGCTTGATCTCTTTCATTGCTGCTTAGTCCTGTTTCAATCGGTTCGGGATCAGGTCAAAACGGTCAGGAAGCGTTCGTTCAGCACACGATCGTGATAGAAGATCGCTTTACCCAACTCTTCTGCGTCCCATGTAACGGGCGGATGGTCCGGATAGTGGTAATCGCCTCCGGCGAATACCTCGTTGCGGTTACCGGATGGATCGAAGAAATAGATGGTTTGCCCATGAGTGAGACCGTGTCGCGTTGGGCCAATATCGATAGAAGTGTCCGTCATCGACAACAGGTCAGCAGCCTTTAGCACGTCGTGCCAAGTTTCAAGAAAGAAAGAAGCGTGATGAAATTTTCCGGGCTCATCACAGTGAATAAAAGCGACATCATGAGCCTTCATGCTAAGCGTCAAAAATTGGGCAACACGAGTGCCATCAGCAGCCAAAACTTGTTCAGCTAGATCAAAGCCCAACACTTCTCGGAAAAGCTTTAAGGTCTCTGACAGGTTAGGGCCGTACAAAAGACAATGATCGAACCGAGAAGCTGCCATCCCTACCAGCCCTCTCGGCCAAGCTTCAGGATTACGATTTCCAATTTCCCATTTACCGGTCTGCTTCTTAGTAGCAAAAAGCTCAAAAAAATGGCCGGTAGGCGCCCTGAACCGAACACGTCGTCCGCAGTCCTTCAGTTCGCCGGCCGGGATATCTTCGACTTGCAACCCAAAGTCCAAAAGCTGATCTCGAAGTTGATCGACCACCTCTTCGCTCACACACTTAAACCCCATAAAATCCATTCCAGGTTCATCAGCCTCCCGCAATACGACCGAAAATTTATCAACCTCCGTCCAAGCTTTTAAGTAAACACGGCCCTTATCATCGCGATCCATTTCGATTAGACCCATAAGATCCACGTAATGTTTAACTGCTTCATCAATATCAAGAACACGAATTTCTACATGTCCAGGTCTGATAACACCCTTTCTCATAAATCACCCATTTTTTTAACTGCAACAAAGAAAATGTCGCCTTTTGGATAACACCGACACGCTAAAACTATATTATTTTTTCTTTCTTTTAAGGAACATACCTTTAGACTCATCTTTCCCGTTTCATAGTCCCCCTTTACTACCTTGACCTTGCACACACCACACCCGCCGCCACGGCAACCAACCTTTATAATGTGACCCAAGCACCTCTCCGAGGCTTTTAGTAGAGTTTCACCATCAACAACAGTAAAGCTCTTAAAAATAGTAACCTCAAAAGCTTTATACCTATTCATAATCGAATAAACTCTTGTCTTTAAATCTCTTCCAATCCCCTAGCCTTAACCGATAACATTTCAGCAAGTGCTATCTGCCAATCACTTTTCATATCCAACCGACTAACTAACCACAGCTCAGAAACCAAATCTTTAGGAGCATCCTTGACGCATATAAGCTGTGGATACCTGTGCGCCAAAAATCTTGGAAGAATAGCAAGACCACCATGATCTGCGGAAAACTTTGCGCAAGTCTCAAGATCATCAAAAAACAATCTAGGCTGACCGGAAAACCCTAATTGATCCCAACTTATGTACCCGAAAACGAATTCATGGGTTTTATAAGAAAAGTCAATACTGGTTTCGATCAAATCGGACTTCTCGAATAACGCTTCCTCCCCATATTTTGAAACGACTTCCTTCACATAAATATCTGCACCATATACACCCAACCCGTAAGTCCCAAGCTTTCTAATCTTAATATTACTCATGTTATCTACAGGCCGAGCAAGCCGAAGCGCAAAGTCAAATCCCTCACGTTCTAAATTCACGAAACGAGCGTCACTAGAAATATTTAACCTAAACCCTGGATACAACTGCCTAAATTCAGAGAACACCTCTGAAAACATTGCAGAAAGAGAATAAGGCAACGATATTTTTATATTTGCCTCTTTATTACCAGGAGTTAGGCCAAAAAACTTTCGAGTTGCCAGCTCCATTTCAAGAGCCGCATCACGTATACCTTCAGCTCCTGGCGCTAAAACCCACTGATTATTTTCCCTAACAAACAGCGAATACCCCAAAGCCCCTTCTAAAGATTGAATCTTTCTCCGTAATGTCGAAGCATCAATACCTAAATTTTCTGCGGCGGATTGATAATCGTGATCCCTGTAAAGCGCCAAAAAGGCCTTGATATAATCCCAGTTAGCATTTTCATAATTCGAGCAGTGGGCCATATACCACCCCTATTTATCTTATTCGTCAAAGGAGACCTCAATATATTTTGATCTAGGCCTAGAACGGCATGCTAGAATCCACCCGTCCTCTTCGTCTGAAGAATCCAGGACAGCATTACTTTCCAGAATAACTTCACCGTGTAAAAGATTACAAATACAGGAACCGCAGTTCCCAACCCCACACGAGTTAGGAACATTCATTCCATTCCTTAACATTTCAGCTAAGATAAAATCATTCTCGGAACAAAAAATATCTTTCTTTTCTCCATTCAATAAAACTCGAACGGTTATATCTTTATCAGAGCTAGAGCTACCATTACTAATTTTATCCGGCAAAACACCTACAAAGGACTCTATAGCTATATCGCTTTTCGGAACGGCGGCTTTTTCCAGACACTTTTCGACACTTTCCATGAACGCAGAAGGCCCACATAAAAAATACTGTGACTCATTCACCTTATCAATGTATTCAAAAAAAGCAGAATCTGTTGGAATTCCATTTTCTTCGTCTAACCAAAGATCAATGGACAGCCTATCCGGAAAATCTTTTTGGAGCTGGAACAACTCCTCGGAAAAAATAACCGAATTTTTGTCAGAATTAGCATAAAACAGCCTAATTTTTGAATTATGTGCCAAAAGATTAGTTTTAATAATTGAGAATATTGGAGTTATACCACTACCACCTGCAAAAAATACGAAGTTAGTGTCCCAAACCTTTGGAAAGAAATCTCCGGCTGGAGACAAGCTTTCCAAAACATCGTCAACCATTAGGTTGTCACACAACCAGTTTGAGCCCTTCCCACCCTTTTCTCTTTTAACCGTGATCCGAAAAAGATCGTCAATATTTGGCGAGGAAGACAATGAATATGACCTAAACAAAATTCCTTCTTCGTGAGGAATTTTAACTGGCAAATACTGGCCCGAGATATAATTAATGTCGCCTTCACCCAGAAATTTCAGAAAAAAGGAATATGAATCCTTAGTTTCCGCCACCTTATCAACAACCCTAAATCTTAATACGTCCATAATCTTATCCAATCACAAAAAAAACGAATGATTACCCTGTGGTGCAGTACAATCGTTCAAGTTGATCTGCTTCATGCTGAGTCTGAGGTCACCACCACTGAAGTTAACAACATAACCATACCACCCACTTATAATTTGGGAGGTTTCGTTACGACTCTCATGAAGAACGAAGCTCGATCTCGCGAAAAAACAATCTTCAAATAGATCAGAACTCCATATTTCCGGAAAACTAACAACTCGGTTAGTTCTGGAAACAGGAATTTGCGAATATGCAACTCCAGTTTGAAGCCTAACTATTCGGTCCTTTAACCGTCTTAAATCATGAAACTCAAGTGTTATCTCTTCTGCTGGGGAGTTTGCGGGAGAACTCCCTGGGATCCAGTAACAGCCGTTTTCACTAAACAACGAGAGCCAGTCGTCGAACTTTCTCTGGTCCAAAAGTCTTGCCTCCCTAAGAACAAACGCTTCAAGCTCTCCGTTACGCGAAGGTTCTCCTAGCTCTTCCGGATTCGCTAATAGGTCCGAATAGGTTTTTATTTTCTTATAATATTCAAGATCTATTTTACTGGGATCACAGAACTTGCTATTAGATTCATTTATTTCGTTCATCTATAGAGTCCATTATTTAAAATCAGTTTCTTTAGTCATCAGCTCTTTCCAAATTTGAAAATAGCTACGACTATGAATTTCAGATGTTGGTTTATCATCAATGATATCGGTGTAACCCTTATCCTCGATGGATGACATATGCCGACTGATATCCACCCATTCAATTTCAGGAATGGTCTCGAGCCCTTCCTGACATGACTCAAAGTTGGCAGCGTCGTCTACCTCGCCCATGATGGGAAAATCTTCTTGTGTTCGCATACGGACTGCATTTAGCTCATCATCTTCATGATCCAACAAAGTTGCATACCAGTGCAGTACTGTTTTGTTAACGGATATAGGATCAATCACCTGAATCTGATTCCCGATCAGTAAGAGATTTGGAAATATGTTAAGATTCATTCCCGCACCAACTGCCATATCAAGATAGTCTTTAGGATCTCTCTTAAATTTACGAACATTATGTTCGAATGCTTCTCGACCCGGCTGTGGTCGCTGTTGATCCCATGCGGACTCTTTGTACATCTCCGGTCTTTGATCTATCACCGAATGTCCGTTTCCTAATGAATAGATCTTCATACCAGTTTCATCTGCATTTCCAAAATATTGCATGTCCCCACCGCCATGCCTTAGGTTTGTCATTTGAATTAACGATTGGTGAGAGAAAGGCACATGATATCCATCACCCGCATTATCAAAAACCAACTTCCAATTACAGGCAATTTCATACCGTTGAGCTGATTTGGAAACCCTGATTGATCCCCCCTGATCTAACCACTCGTCCAAATATTTTCGTGCATGTCCTAAATATTGATCTAAAGGAATAGCGGTTTCATTGCTCGTTCCGAAAACAAAACCACGATAGCTCTCTACTTTCGAAAGCGTGGTCATTGAAAAACTTTCTTTTTCGAATTGTCCTCCGTAAGCATTTGATCCAGGTATTACGAATGCTTTTCCGTTATTTTTAAATTTCCAACCATGGTATGGGCAAGTGAAAGTCTTTGAGTTCCCCGAATCATTCCTACAAACTTTAGCACCACGATGTGGACAACGATTTAAAAGAACCTGAAAACTTTCCTCTCCCTTCCTGATAACAATTAATGGTCGGCCCCCGATCCTAATCAGTTTATAATCGTCTTTTTTCGGAATTTGGCTTTCATGCAATAAGAAAACCCAATTATCACGAAAAACTCTTTCCATTTCCTTTTGAAATATTTCTGGGTCAGTATACACTGACCGGTGCACGCGACGTGGCTCAATAAGCTGGCTTATTTCTTTCATTATTAACCTACCAATTTACCTAAATTTATTTGCTTTTGTAGAACCATCTTTACCAATTTTCGTATCAGTTCAGGCGGTTTGTATCCTAAAATTTCTGCTCTAAAATGTTCGAGCTCACTTTCCTGAATGTTTCGATCGGCAAGATGGACCCTGAGAAAGTCGGTCTCCACCGTTTCTTTGCTTAACTCCGGATGGCCCTGAATTCCAAGCGCATATGGCCCCGGAGTAAAAATCTCAATAGACGTTGACTTAGATTCAGCAAGTATTTCAGAGCCAGGAGGGCAGTTGATAACACACTCCCCATGACTCTCAATTAAGCCTAGGTCTTGCTCGACAATTCCAACTACCTTTCGCAATGAGTCTTTAAATCTCAGCCTGTCTACACCAAACCTAAATTTTTTATTGAGATTTCTTCCAACATGGCCGCCAAGTGCTATAGCTAATGACTGGCATCCAAAGCAAATTCCCACAATCGGTTTTTCTTTAACGATTGCTTTTCTAATTAAGGTAAATAAATTTAAAAATCGCTCTGCGTCGTCATTTACAGAATATTCACTTCCGCTTATTACGAACCCATCATAGCGATCAATAACATCCTCCATTTCTGAAAAAGCGCTTACTAAATGCCAATCTGAGTTCGGCATTTCAAAAGCTTTTAACATCTCCTCTTTATAATCAAATCGTTCTTCTTCGGAGCACCAAACTAAAGCAAATCTTTTTTTCATACCGGATCTCAACTTCTATATTAAATTGAAATATTCCTTATGTTCCCAGGACGTCACTTTCCCAGACGGGTTCGCTGCTTCCTCACCCTCGGCTTCCACAAATCGCGCCCATTCATGTCTACGAAGCCTTATCCAATAGTTGATAAATGTTTCACCAAAGCAATCTCGAAAAAGAGATGACTTTTCCAGAGCGTCAAGAGCTTCTTTCAATGTGGCCGGCAGCATCGTTACTTTTGCATCGTATGGTGTTTCCTGTAGCTCCCCTGGATCCTTTTTGTTTTTAATTCCATCGATACCAGATACTATTTGTGAAGCCATATACAGATAAGGGTTCGCCGCAGGCTCTCCGATCCGATTTTCCACGCGGCTCGCATTATCTCCAACTGCGGAAATAACACGAATCATCGCTGCTCGGTTATCTTTTGCCCAAGCTTTTCGATCTGGCGCTAACGAATATGGTTGACGCCTCCGATATCCGTTAATGGTAGGTGTTGTAAAGCTTGAAGCAGCGCTACCATTTTCCAATAAGCCACCGGCGTAAGCCCGCCCTAATGCGGATAAAACTTCCCCCTCGCAGGGAACGAAAAGGTTCTTCCCGGTATGACTATCGACCAGCGATTGATGCATGTGCCACCCTGAAGCAAAGAAGCTATCTATCGCCGGCTTACACATAAATGATGCATGGTAATCGTTACGGTCACATATTTGTTTTATAGCTGACTTTATGAGCAACACAGCATCAGCCGCTTTCAATCCTTCCATTACGTCAAATGTTGTTTCCATTTGACTTGGAGCCCATTCATCTTCCATTGATCGTAAAGGCAGGTTTAGTTCGAGAAGACCTTTTCGAACTTTAGATATAATTTCGTCGACCTGATCAAGGTGATTTTCTAATAGATAGGAATAACCTTGCGCGATGGGTTGAACCTTGAATGGCTCTGGCTGAACGCCAGGTGCACCTAGGTTTTCGGGGTTAAGAGAGCGATCAATGATTTTGGTGAGATACCATTCGAGCTCAATTCCACACTTAAAGGTATAGCCCTCTTCGCTCAGCAGCTTCAGGGATTTTTTCATAATGCCACGGGGACATAGAGGAAACGGCTCTCCTGATTTCCAGTGAAGATCGGCAATCATCCAGCCTGTCTTATCTGCCCAAGGTAAAACTTTAAATGTAGTTGGGTCCGGAACCATAACAACACTTGGGCTTCCACTTAGCTCCGCAATTTCAAATCCGCCTCCGGGAGTAAATGGATTGAAAACAATAGAACTTGCCAAATCAAAAAAGAATGGAGCCATGGTTATTTCTGACCCCTCAGCGAATGCTGCTTTCAGAGCCTTTACCGTCAGGGCCTTGCCCCGTAGAAGTCCGTATTGGTCGGCCCAAGAAAGCCTTACCACTTCAATTCCCGAAGCCTCAATTTCGGCGATGACTTTATCCGCGGCTTCCGCTTGCTCTGTGGTCCAAAGGTTATGTCTTTCTATAAAGTTGTTTTTTTCGTTCATTTTGATTCCTTTATTTTTTAGTTTGGAAAAATTGACCCATGTCAATGTTAAAACTTTAGTGAACTTCTACATCTCACTCCATGACATCTGTGCACAACTGTTTTGCAAAAATGCAGTGGCGGTTTTCGGATACCGAGACTAAGAGATCCAGGTTTTGCGTCTCTTGGTCCATTTAAAACTGAAAGATCCCGGCTGAGAGGAAATTCAACTGGGTACAATGCCATCCGACGTTCTAGGGAGACTCTGAATAAGCCCCCGAAATCAGCGATAATACGGTCATCGTTAACCGCATAGGATCGTTGCGAGCATGGATCAGATCATCTTCTCCGAAGCCGAGTACAAAACCAAAAAGCCCAGAACCCGCCGCTAGATCTTTCTGGAACGGATGGATTAGCTGATTCCTTGGAAGCAGCTGGAGAAGAAAGTAGCCCGTTATTACCCCAAGGGTCAGAGCGGACGGCCTCCGTACCCGTTGTCTGCCATGCTGCGCGTCCGCTGCATGCAGCTGTTTATGAGGAGATTTGGAGAGCTTTACCACCATCGCCATTAGCCAGTTACCCATCGAGGAATGGCATGGCGTAATCGGTGACGCCATTCAGAATCAGCTCGTACACAACGCCGACAAGATCACTCTGCGGGAAGCAACCATGCGAAAACAGCAGGCAAAGTTGACGGCCACCGAGACTTCGGAGAAAGAAGAGAAACCCCGCGTCGCTACGCTCCGATGGGTGGCAGCCTTGCTCCGGTCCGAGTGGCAGGCTTCACGTGGAATGGGTGGCAACCTTCAGCGGTTTACGCAGCTGAACAGATCCTCCAAGGAAAGTTCACCGGATCCCAACGTGAACGACCTGAACTGTCGCAGTGCCTCCGTATGTTCCGAAAGGGAGATGTCTTGGTTGTCTGGAAGCTGGATCGTCTTACCCGTTCATTAAAGGACCTAGTTGTTCTCGTTGAGGAGCTTCACGAGCGTGGGGTAGGTTTCAAATCTCTGACCGAATCCATCGACACGACCAGTTCAGGTGGTCGCCTGGTGTTCCATATCTTCGGGTCCCTGGCTGAGTTTGAGCGTGACCTGATTCGGGAGCGGACGATAGCAGGACTTCAAGCTACCCGAGCCCGAGGGCGAAAAGGTGTCCGAAAACCAGCAATGTCGGATACCGACACCAAAAAAGCCGCAGCGATGTTGCTAGACCCAATGATTCAGCCCATTGATGCTTGGCCAGCTACAACTCTCAAGGGATCAGTTCTTCCGTTCAGTCGTGAGGGCCTGGCGGAAAGATAGTTTCCCGCTCCAATGTTCGCTTTTGTTTAAGAGCGGGCCTTCTCCATGAAAGCCCATTGAGTTTTATTCGAAAAAACGAACCAGGGCAGTGTATTCGACCCGGTTTACAGGCACGTCGTCTTGCTCTGCCGCCGATTGTACTTCGGCAAGTATAGAGTCCCGTAGCCAAAAGGATCTGGATTTGCCCTCGCGCGGGGAGGCAAGGTACTGGATCTTCTTGGTTTTTCTGTCCGCGATTAGTTTCTCCATTGCTTCATCGAACACTTCTTGCATTAAAACGTCATCTTGCACGGCCTTCATTTTGATTGCTCTGTGAAGGTCATCTGGCATTTTTACTTGTTGAAGGGTTCTCTCAGCTTTTTTCGCGGTCGTCATCTACTGCCTCACTGTTTGCACACCGGCGTGGCAATCATGGCGGCGTCCGGTGCTGCAACTGGTTAGAGAATTCAATCCAATTAATTACGATTGAATTTATAGTTGTGTACGAAACCAATTAATTTTATATGAATTAATCCGTTTGCGATATACAACCCAGCGCCAAAGGGCATGCAGGCTAGATGGTTTCAGGTAATGCAGTAAGTAGCGGGGATGGCTGGCTCTGATGTGCGAGAGGCAGTGTTATTTTAAAGGTGGCCCCATGGTCAGTGGGTTCCAGAACGATAAGCCCACTCATTTTTTCGATTAGCGTCTTGCAGATAGATAGGCCGAGGCCAAGGCCGCTTGATTTGTTGGAGTGGATGAACGGCTCAAAGATTTGTGAGCCAAGATGTGCAGGGACACCTGGGCCATTGTCGGAAACTGAGAGGGTTACAAATTGTCCTTCTTCATCAATTGCTCCCTGGATAACGATGCGGGGGTCGGCCACTGGTATCTCCAAAATGGCGTAAAGGGCATTATCGATCAGATTCCCGAGAACATGCATAAGCGCGGAGTCAGACGCCACAACCTCTACTTCGACGTCCCTCACAGAGAGCGTCACCTGGCTCATACGATCTGCGTTCAGTTTTGCTGCCCGCTCAATTACCTCCACCAATGATGTCGGTCTGAGCTCTAAAGATGGCGTCGCGGTAGGGGCAAGGAAATCTCTGAGTTCGCGCACCATCAGCTGAATACGTTGAAGCCCCTCTGTGGCGTCGGCCAAAGCTTCAACCCGCACGGCATCGTCACTGTGCTTAGCGGCCACACGAGCAGCAGACAGGGCGTAATTCAGAGGGTTCCCAATTTCATGGATGAGTGCGCCGGCAAAGTGGTTGAGTGTTCTCCAGCGCTCGGAGTGGATTAGCTGAGCCTCACTGGCTTTGAGTTCGCCGATGGCCTTTTCGAGTTCCCTGTTTTTGCTTTCCAGCAGTCTTTCGAGGCGAGTGCGCTGCACCAAATTGAAGACGCGCGTGGTGAGCTCTGGGCCCGAAAACGGCTTTGATAAAAAGTCATCAACGCCAAGCTTTAGAGCCTGCTCTTTAACATTGCTCTTTGTGTTCGCTGTGAGAAGTATTACGGGAATTGATCGCAGCTCTTTGCTTGCTTTCAACTCTGCAAGTATGTCGATGCCATCTTTGTCTGGCAGCATGTGGTCGAGAAGCACAGCCGAGGGTTGGCATTCACGTATGGTTTCAACCGCGGATCCCCCGTCGGCAACACAAATAATGTCGTAGCTGCTTTGGAAGAGGTCTATTAGGACTGCAGCGATGTCGTCCTCATCATCAACGATTACGAGTTTCGGGCGGGCGATGACGCCTCTATCCGAACTTTTCATGAGGTCGGCAAGCGATTTACGGAGAGCGATTGCATCAAACGGCTTTCCTAGAAATGCATCGGATCCCGCATCGATCGCCGCCTGTTTTGTTAGTGGATCGTTTTTAGCGGTCAGCATAATGATCGGGACTGTTTGGCCATTCGGCTGGCGCCTGCACCAGGCAACAAACTCTGCACCACTCATTCCAGGAAGCATCTGATCACTGATCACGCAGCTTGGCCTGGTCTGCTCAAACAGCTTCTGGCCCTCGTAGGCGTCTACGGCGATCTGTACCTCGAATTCCGACGCCAACACTGTTCTGATATAGGCGGCCATATCTGGCTCATCATCAACAACGAGACACAATGGCTTATTGCCGGCGCTCACGGCAGATCGTTGTTCGAAGCTGTTGAGACAGTCAACTTCTGCACTTCGGAAGAGGTCAACTCTTTCATCCTCTGTCGAGAAGGTTTCATCGATTACCTGGTTTGTAATAGGGAAGGAGACAGTAAACGTAGCTCCAAAATTGGGTTTGCTGGAAACATCGATGCTTCCGCCATGGGCTGAGACGATCTCTCTAACGAGGGCCAATCCTATACCTGTTCCGTGGTACCGGCGGGTCTGCGAACCGTCGGCTTGACGGTATCTCTCGAAAATTACTTTGTGGTCTTTCGGGTCAATGCCAATGCCATTATCTTTCACGGTAAGCACCGCCTTGCTCCCTTGCCTGACCAGGGACACGCTGACTTCTCCGTTTTTTGCTGGCGAAAACTTGTAGGCGTTCTGTATGAGGTTAAAGCAGACACGTTCCAGCTGCATTTCACTGCCCATCACGGGAATGACCTCATCACCAATGTTTACTTGGAGTTTCCGCCCACTTTGAGAGTGGAATAGAGCCGAGAGTTGGTCCGCCGTGGATTTAACGACGCGATCAAAGGCTAGTGGTGAGAGTTTCGCGTGCTTTTTGCCGGACTCAAAGCTCATCACTTCAAGAACATCATTCACCAGCTTAATCAATCGGGAGCCATTTCTGACGATTCGCTCGATAACCTCGCGGGAATGCTCGGACAGTTGGTTGCCCTCGTTTTCCAGCAGGTGTTTAGCAGGACCAACGATGACTGTAAGGGGCGTGCGGAGCTCGTGGGAGACGTTAGCAAGGAATTCTGATTTCAGGCGGTCCATTTCCTTCAGCTCGGAATTCTTCCGCTGAATTTCCTGCTCTTGGCAAAACGTATAAAAACGCTCTCGCTCTGAAAAGTAAGCAGCAATGTTGGCAACTACACCGGTGAGAAATATGAAGTAAGAATTATTAATCACGATGCGCCAAGCACCGTCAGGGATTCCGGAGGCTGCGCTTACAGCCAAATAGCTTGCAAGGGTTAAACAGGTGTAGAACAGCGCTTCTTTGAATGAGAGCCCCAACATAAATCCGATGCCGAGCAACACAAGATTGATGCCGGCATAGTAGGTCGAAGTCGCTCCATCAGTCTGATAGATAATGATCACTACCGTTAAAATAACCGATGAAGTGAAGGCTGTTGTGACCAGGAATAGAGTAAGCGCCAATAAATCCGCACCTGTAGCTGACGCCCGAGTTTCGCCACACTGATTCCTGCTTTCACATTAAGGAGGAATCTGATGACTACCCCTGATTTACACCAGTTCTGGCAACAGACGCTGTCGGACTGGCAGGCTTCGGGCTTGTCCGGTGCAGCCTACTGCAAACAAGAGTCGCTTGTTTATCATCGGTTTGTCTACTGGCGGCAGAAGCTGACCGGCCGTGCCGAATCCAGTGATGAACCGGTTCAAGCTCGATCCGGATTCACTCGCGTGACTCCGACTCCGGATGCCGGAGTCGGTTTGACCGTGTCACTGCCCGGCGGCGTATCGATCACCGGTCTGCATGCCGGTAATATCGATTTGCTGGGTGCCGTCTTGAGACAGCTGTGATGCGTCACCGCTATCTGCGCCCTTCCTGGGATCTGCCGGAGATCTACCTGTACCGAAAGCCCATCGACTTCCGCAAGCAGGCCAACGGCCTGGCCCTGCTGGTGGAACAGGAACTGGGGCACAGCCCATTCTCCGGTGCACTTTACGCCTTCACCAACCGGCAGCGGAACAAGATCAAATGCCTGATGTGGGAAGACAACGGCTTTGTGCTCTATTACAAAGCCCTGGCTGAGGAGAAATTCAAGTGGCCAGGGCCTGCGGATGAACTGATGCCGCTGACCGGTGAACAGATCAACTGGTTGTTGGACGGCTACGACATCAGTCTGTTGCGGGGCCATAAAACCCTGCACTATGAGAGTGTCGGATAGCCCTTTTTGCATTACGTTTTAGGTGTGCCAGGGCATTGTTTTTGCTATAATTCCGCCATGAAATCAACGCCTGATAACGCCCTCAAAACCCCGGATCTCAACGGTTTATCGACCGCTGAGATGGTGGCGCTTATCAGCGGCCTTCAGCAGCAACTCGCCTCCAAAGAAGACGCCATCCAGCGACGAGACGCTCGCATCGAGATCCTCGAAGAACTGCTGCGCCATAAGAAGATCCAGCAGTTCGCCGCCAGCAGTGAAAAGCTGCCCAATCAGATCCTGCTGTTCGATGAGGTCGAGCTGGAAGTCGAGATTGATGTACTGCGCGATGAGCTGCCCGACGATGTCGAAGAGGAAGAGACACCCCGCCGTTCCCGCAAGCGCCGCCAACGTGGTTTCTCCGATACGCTGCTGCGTGAGCGTATTGAATTAACCCTCAGCGACGAAGAAAAAGCCGGTGCCAGCAAGACCTTCTTCACCAAGGTGAAGGAAGAACTGGAGTTCATCCCCGCTCAACTGAAAGTGCTGGAGTACTGGCAGGAAAAGGCCGTGTTCGAGCAGGACGGCGAAGAGCGCATTGTTGCGGCCGCCCGTCCGGCGCGCCCGCTGGGCAAGTGCATCGCCACCCCGTCACTGCTGGCTTACCTCATTACCTCCAAGTACGCCGACGGCCTGCCGCTGTACCGTCAGGAGCAGATGTTCAAGCGTCTGGGTCACGAGGTCAGCCGCACCAGCATGGCTCACTGGATCATCCGGCTGAATGACGTCTTCCAGCCGCTGATCAACCTGATGCGGGAAACCCAGAATAGCGGTGACTACCTGCAAGCCGATGAAACCCGGATCCAGGTGCTCAAGGAAGACGGTAAGACCGCCCAATCCGACAAATGGATGTGGGTCACCCGGGGTGGTCCACCGGGAAAACCTTCGGTTCTGTTCGAGTATGATCCATCACGAGGTGGCAAGGTACCGGTGCGTCTGCTGGATGACTTCCAGGGCATTCTGCAAGCCGATGGCTATTCCGGCTATGGGCAGGTCTGTGCCACGAACAAGCTGACGCGGATCGGATGTTGGGATCACGCGAGACGTAAGTACGTGGAGGCGTCCCGGGCGGCACCGGCCAAAGGCAAAAAAGGCCAACCCTCAAAGGCGGATGTAGCCCTGAGCCACATCCGCAAACTGTACGCCATTGAAAAGGCCGCCCGGGATCTGAGCGACGCGGAGCGATATCGGGTTCGCCAGGAAAAGAGTCTGCCGTTGTTGAACGCCTTTAAAGCCTGGCTGGAGAAAAATGCCCCCAAGGTGATGAAAGGCCTGCTTACCCGTCAGGCCATGGATTACACCCTGAACCAATGGGACTACCTGGTCGGCTACTGTGAGCGCGGTGACCTGAAGATCAGCAATGCCGGAGCCGAGAACGCCATCCGCCCGTTTGCCCTCGGCAGAAAAGCCTGGCTCTTCGCCGATACCTCACAAGGGGCGAAAGCCAGCGCCACCTGCTATTCGCTCATCGAAACCGCCAAGGCCAATGGCCTGGAGCCTTCAGCTTATATCCACCATGTGTTGGAACGCATTGCTGAGTCCGACACGCTGGAGAAGCTCGAAGCGTTGCTGCCCTGGAATGCCGAGTTGCCGGCTTCGAAAAAAGTGGCTCAATACGATTAGGGCAAGCGGGTCGATTTAACGGCGCTTACGGAATAGATAGGGCTTCACGGATGGCAAGGTGGTAATGCAGTACATCGCCATAAGAAAAGCGACTTCTGCGACACGCAGGAACGCAAACTGCACAAACTGCACAAACTGCTCAGGGTAAACAACGTAATCCAGAGGGATGCCGAGAGTTACGATCACAATCGAGATCAGGCAGCCAATTCGATTGAGGTAAGCTCGATCAGCCAGGTTTTTCTGTTTATAAGCGGGGCGATAATGCTCTAAGTGAGATACATCACCGAAAGCAGGGCTGAACTGCGTGAGGCTACGCGTGAGCGACTTGGGGGTTCTAGGGATTTTCCGTCCAAAAACGACAAAGTGCTCTGGAAGCCCCGCCATCTATGGCCTCTAGAGGGGTATTACTTTTTCCATATCCCTATTTTGGCTCTGATTGGGTAAGATTTGGCCTTTTTAGGCTAAATCCATGGCATTCGATGAACGTGTTCAAATCTTGTCCGAGGCGGAACAAGAACAGTTTTATGGACCTCCCGCTTTCACCTCAGCAGACCAACGCTTCTTTTTCTCGCTGAACGATAAGGAACTGGCTATCGCTACAAGCCTACGTCACCGGGGTCAGCGCTACATGCTGGTTGTACTGCTGGGCTATTTCAAGGCCAAGCCGGCGGTGCTTCATCCCGGTTTCCACCAGATCAAGCAGGATCTCAAATACGTTTATCAAACCATTCTACCAGGGCCGGGCTGTAGACCCTTTAATCTCACGCCAAAAGAGAACGAACGGATTTACCAACGTATTTTCCAACTCTGCAACTACCAGCGCTGGAATGCCAAAGACCACGGAGCTGCGTTGAGCGCCTACTTATCCCAGCAAGCCAGAGCCTGGACGGCTCCAAGACACCTCTTCGATGCGGCCATTGAGTATTGTTCGAGACAGAAGATAGCGATCCCTGCCTACAGCACGCTGCAAAAGATCATCAGTCAAGTGGTGGGAGATGAACAGGAAGACATGGCCAACCGCCTTGAGCGTGCAATGTCACAAGATCTTAAGCATGCACTGGCGGATCTCGTAAACGGCGAAGGTGCACTACCGTTCCGGCAGTTGCGACAATCGGCTCGTAACTTCACTGGAACCGAACTTGAGAAAGAGCTGGTTGTCTATCGCAACATCCAGCATTGGATGTCAGAAGTGGACCTGCTCTTGAGCCTGCTTTCACTGTCGCAGAAAAATCAACAACACCTGGCGGAGAAAGTCGACTACTACGGCGCCAAACTGAAACGGCAAACCATAAGCAACCAACGGCTGTATTTGTTGTGCTATTTGCAAACGCGATGGCAACAAGCACTCGAACGTATTGCCGATGGTTTTGTGCATCATGTCAGGCAGACCAAACAGAAGGCAAAGGAGTACGCAAAAGAAGCGGTGTATCAGGATTGGCAAAAAGCGGCCAAAAATGTCAGCAAGGCGGCCGAAGTGCTCCATCTATTCATTGATGACGAAATTGATCTGCAACTACCGTTTGCAACAGTAAGACAAAAAGCACTGAACCTCCTGGCCAAAAAGGATCTGGAATCGGTATGTCTCTTCTTGAACGAGCAGCGGCGATCAGTCGATGAAGCCATGTGGCAATACTACGACGAGAAAGAAAGCCTGCGTAAAGGTTTACTGCGAGAGTTATTTCGATGTCTGCGCTTTGAAGGCAGCGATGGCACTCAGCACTTAGCGACTGCCTTGGCGAAAGCACAAGGCGAAATCGACACCCTGGCCCAATTGCAAACCGCCGATACCCGGTTTCTACCGAAAAAAGTACACGAATACCTGCTGGATCGTGACGGTAACATCCTGTTAGATCGTTATGAGTGGTTCCTCTATCAGCAGATTCCTGATCGCCTGAATGGCCAACTAACACTGCCTGAAGTCATTAAATACCGGGCGCTTGATGCTGATCTGATCGACGGGGAGCATTGGCGAAAACATAAATATACGCTGCTGCAACAGAGCCAGCTAACCGATTTGGCCAAAGAGCCTGAGAAACTGATAAAGCAGATGGCCACTGAATTGGATACCCGTTTATTCGAGGTCGGTGAATATCTTGAACAGGAAGACAACCGGAATATCATCTTGCGCAATCCGCAGGGTAAACACTTCTGGCGCTTACCTTCGGCCAGCAAACATCATCTGGTCAACAATCCCTTCTTCCAGCAAATCCCTACAACGGGTGTCGCGGATGTACTGCGCATGGTGGATCGTGACACCGGCTTCATAGACTGCTTCGCGCATGTGCTGGGTTCCCAATCCAGAAGCCGTTCCCATGAATATGATCTGTTGGCAATTCTGGTCGGCAATGCAACCAATCAAGGCATTTACGGTATGGCACAGATCTCTGATCGTACCTATGATCAGCTCAGCACCATCCAGGCAAACTACCTACGTTTGGAAACCTTGAATGATGCCAACGACAACATCAATAACGCGACCGCCAAGCTGCCCATCTTCAGGCACTACAACATCCAGGAGGATGTTTTACACGCAAGTGCCGACGGCCAAAAGTTCGGAGCCCGGCGCGAGACGTTCAAAACCCGTTACTCGTCGAAATACTTCGGTACACAAAAAGGCGTTTCTGCTATGAGCCTAATCGCCAATCATACGGCCATTAATGCCAGGGTAATTGGTGCCAACGAGCATGAATCTCACTACATCTTTGATTTGTTGATGAGCAATACGTCAGACATTATTCCGGATGTGCTCTCAACCGACACCCATGGTGTGAACCATGTGAATTTCGCGTTGCTCGATCTGTTCGGATACCAGTTTGCCCCGCGCTATGCCCAGGTCGGTAAAGTGATCAATGACATGTTTGATGTCAAGGAAGACAAAGACCATAGAATACAGCTACGCTTGAAAAAGCCCATTAACACGCATCGAATTGCGCAGCACTGGGATACCATCCAACGGATCGCAGTATCGCTTAAACAACGGAAAACAACACAAGCCACCTTGGTGAGAAAGCTCTCGGGATACAAGCACAATCACCCGTTGCTGGAAGCCCTGACTGAATACAACCGCCTGGTGAAAGCGAATTATCTACTGTGCTACATCGATGATGCCAGTTTAAGAAACTATGTTCAGCGCGCGCTGAATCGTGGAGAGGCCTATCACCAACTGCGTAGGGCAGTGAGCAGCGTAAATGGGGATCAGTTCCGGGGCAGTTCAGACGAAGAAATCCAGCTATGGAATGAGTGCGCTCGTCTAGTCACCAATGCCATCATCTATTTCAACTCCAGGATACTCAGTCAGCTGCTGACCAGCTTCGAATACCATGGAGACGCCCATAGAATAGGAATCGTCAAACAGGCCTCCCCTGTGGCTTGGCACAACATTAACCTCAAGGGGACTTACCATTTCGAATTGAGCGAAAAATTGCCAGAACTGGAGGAGCTTATGCGCTCAATCGAGGGATATTTACCTGTCAGGGAAAAGTAATACCCCTCTGGAGGCCACGGCCAGAGAGGCCTCCAGAGCACTTTGTCGTTTTTGGACGGAAAATCCCTAGAACCCCTCCTTGGCCCTCAACGGTTTTGAAAAGCCTTACCCGCCCGTTCGCTCCCCCAACATGAGTCGGGAAGTCCTGAAACCTGCACCCAAGTATGAGGAGCAGATTCAGGAACCCCCTCCCAAAAATGTCGGAGGCCATGGATGGCCGGAGAGAAGCGCACACGGACGTGCTTGTAGCGGTTTTTGGGAGGGGGTTCCTGAATCTGATCCCTGCACCAACGTGGAATCCACCCATCAATTGGAGCAGCAACTATGGACGCAAACTCCCTGAAAGCATTCCTGACAATCGTCGACCAGGGTTCCTTCTCAGAAGCCGCTGAAACCCTGCACCTGACACAGCCAGCCATCAGCAAACGCCTGGCCGCCCTGGAAACCCAACTGGACACCCGACTGATCGACCGCAGTAACCGGGAAATCCGCCTGACCGAAGCCGGCACAAGACTCCTCCCCCATGCCCGCAAAATCCTCGACGAAATCCACAACGCCCGCATGGCCCTCACCACCAGCGCCGACAGCATCGGAGGCGAACTCCACGCCATCGCCAGCCACCACATCGGCCTGCACCACCTGCCCAACTGGCTGCGCCGCTACCGCCGGGAATACCCTCAAGTAGATCTGCACCTGCAATTCATGGAATCCGATGCCGCCTACGACCAGATGAACAAACGCAACGCAGAACTGGCCTTTGTGACCCTCAGCGACAGCATGAATCCGGAGTTCTCCATCCTTGCCCAGTGGCCAGACCCAATGGCCTTCGTGGTTGGGAAAGAACACCCTCTCGCAACACTGGCGAGTCCTGAACTTTCTGACCTCGCGCCACACCCGGCGTTGCTACCGGACACCAGCACCGCCACCTACCGGGTGGTCAGCCGTCTGTTTCTGGAAGCCAACCTCACCCTGAGACCCCTGATGCCAACCAACTACCTGGAAACCATCAAAATGATGGTAAGCGTTGGCCTTGGGTGGAGCATTTTGCCGGTTAGCATGCTCGATAACAGCCTGAAAGTGCTTGAAGTGCCCCACCCTGTTACCCGGGTTCTGGGTGCCGTGGCGCTCTCCCGCCGACAACTGGGTAGTGCCGCGCAGGCATTGCTGCAGATAGTAGAAGAGGAAGAAACGCGACCAGAGTCCAGTCAATGATCGTGCTGGAGCTGAGGTGGCGGCTGCAAACCCCGCCAAGTTACGATAATCGCAAGGGCCATTGCGGCGGCACCACCCCAGAACGCCGCGGAGGTACTGAAACCATCCACCAGGAAACCTGATAACCATGCACCGAGCGCCCCGCCGGCGCCAAAGGTCAGGCCACTGTAAAGAGCCTGACCCTGGCCATGATGGTGCTTACCGAAGAAGCCCTGAATGTATTGGACGGATACTGCATGCAATGCGCCGTAAGAAGCCGCATGCAACAGTTGGGCAAAGATCAGCACCGGCAATACCGACGTAAGCTCGGCAATCAGGCCCCAGCGGATCATCGTCAGCACCAGCGCCCCCAGCACCACCTGCCGTACACTAAAACGCCGGGATAGCCTGTGCATAATCAGAAACAGGCCGATCTCCGCGATGACTCCGAGTGACCACAGTAACCCGATGGCCAGTTTGCCGTATCCATGTTGTTCCAGGTGGATACTGAAGAAGGTGTAGTAGGCACCATGTGATACCTGAAGCAGAAAATTCATCGCGAAAAAAGCGATCACAGCCGGATGGGTGACAATTGCTTTGAGGCTACCGACAGGTGCAGATTGCTGCTTGCGCTCGCCACGCTCGGAAGGCACCAGAAATGCCGAGACGGCAATCCCTGCAAATACCGGCAATAACAGCCACGGCAAGTACTGAATCTCCACCAGCTCCAGTAGCCCGCCGACCAGAGCCACTG
Organism: Marinobacter sp. LM1; assembly: GCF_042763285.1. Lineage (NCBI taxonomy): Bacteria > Pseudomonadati > Pseudomonadota > Gammaproteobacteria > Pseudomonadales > Marinobacteraceae > Marinobacter > Marinobacter sp. LM1. Next base: position 2,120,859 of record NZ_CP114373.1, on the reverse strand, counting down.
CGCCGATAAATCCTACAGAGCCCCAAAGACGAACCTTGCCGTACTTGTCCCGATGCTTGCCGAGTACCCGCAGGGTAATGACTTCATACAGCGGCAAAATGGCGTTCCAGAAAAAGGTGAACACCAGCATGACCAGCAACAGACCGTAGAATCCGGGTTCCAGAAACACGCCGGCGAAAAACAGCGAGCCGAAAATAGCACCAAAACGCACCAGGCGGACCCGGTGGCCGGTCCGGTCACCGATGTACCCCCAAACACTGGGTGCCACGATCTTGGTTAGCTGGATGGTCGCCATCAATGTGGCGATCTGGAGATAGGAGTAGCCCTGCCCCTCAAGATAGAGGGACCAATAGGGCAAAAGCCCTCCAAGGAGGGCAAAAAACCAGAAATAGAGGTTCGACAGCCGCCAGTAGATGGTAGCGCCTCCCCTGGATCAGAGCTGGCCGAGGACAGGCGTGGTGACTTCTACATCGCCGTTCTGGCCGCGATGACGCAGGTAATGATCCATCAGGACGATCGCCATCATGGCTTCGGCGATGGGCGTCGCGCGGATACCGACACAGGGGTCGTGCCGACCAGTGGTGATCACCTCTACCTGGTTGCCGTCTACATCAATGCCCTTGCCGGGCAACCGCAAGCTTGATGTTGGCTTAAGGGCAATACTGGCAACAATCGGCTGGCCGGAGGAAATGCCGCCCAAAACACCACCGGCATTGTTGGAAAGGAAGCCTTCTGGCGTCATCTCATCCCGGTGCTCTGTTCCTTTCTGCTCGATGCAATCAAAACCGGCACCAATCTCCACACCCTTGACCGCGTTGATGCTCATCAGGGCGTGAGCAAGATCGGCATCCAGACGATCAAAAATCGGCTCACCAAGACCTGGAGGGACCCCCTCCGCAACCACATTGATGCGGGCGCCAATCGAATCCCCTTCTTTACGCAAAGCATCCATGTAGGCTTCCATCTCGGAGACCTTGTCTGCATCCGGACAAAAGAACGGATTCTGGTGAACCTGCTCCCAATCCAGCTTGTCTGCCTTGATCGGCCCTAACTGGGAAAGATAACCCCGCACTTTGATCCCGAGGCGCTGCTCAAGAAACTTCCGGGCGACGGCGCCGGCAGCAACCCGCATGGCGGTTTCCCTGGCGGAAGAGCGACCACCCCCACGATAATCCCGGGCACCGTACTTGTGGTGATAGGTGTAGTCTGCGTGAGCAGGACGGAACTGGGCAGCAATCTTGGAATAGTCCTTGGAACGCTGGTCGGTGTTTTCGATAATCAGACCAATCGGTGTGCCCGTGGTTTTGCCCTCAAACACACCAGACAGAATCCGAACCTCGTCCGCTTCACGACGCTGGGTCGTATGCCGGGAGGTACCGGGTTTGCGGCGATCCAGATCTCGCTGCATATCTTCTTCCGACAGCTCCAGGCCCGGAGGGCAACCGTCGATAATGCAGCCCAGGGCCGCGCCGTGACTCTCACCAAAGGTGGTGACGGTGAACAGCTTTCCGAATGTATTTCCCGACATAATTCAGCACTTTATACAGGTTTTGTAATTTGAAATCTTAGCTTCTTCGGGCCTGCCATTCACGCAGATCCCGGGCAGTGACCAGGAATACCCCATCACCACCGTTCTCGAATTCCAGCCAGGTTAACGGCAAATCCGGATAGGCATCATCCATGGCACCCCAGGAATTGCCAACCTCCACAATCAGGAGTCCGTCGTCGGTAAGGTAATCGGCAGCCTGGGCAACAATGCGGTGCGCAATGTCCAGCCCGTCGTCTCCCGCGGCCAGACCCAATTCGGGCTCATGGTGATACTCGGCCGGCATGTCTGCCAGATCTTCCGCATCGACATAAGGCGGATTACTGACGATCACGTCGTAGCGGCCTTCAATATTGTCGAAAACATCCGACTGAATCGCGCGCACGCGGCTCTCCAGTCCATGAAGTTCAATATTGGACTCTGCTACGGCTAGGGCATCCGCGGAAATATCAGACAGATCCACTTCCGCCTCATCAAAAACGGTCGCCGCGCCAATACCGATACAGCCGCTGCCGGTACACAAATCCAGAATTCGTTGAACCTGCGTTGAGCCCAACCAGGGCTGGAGGCCGTTCTCCAGCAGTTCGCCGATTGGTGAACGGGGGACCAGAACGCGCTCATCAACGTTGAACGGCATTCCCATAAACCAGGCTTCACCAAGCAGGTAAGCAATCGGAATACGCTCGTTGACCCGACGCTCCACCCGCTCGAGAATCAGTTCCCGCTCTGAACGTGTCAGTCGCGCATCCAGGAACAGATTGTTATTTTCCAGCGGCAGATGCAGGCTGCGCAATACCAGCTGAACGGCCTCATCCCAGACGTTATCAGTGCCATGGCCAAAGTAGATTGGCGAAGCCGCAAAACGGGAAACTGTGAACCGGAGCAGGTCACGGATGGAGTGCAGGTCGTCAACGGGACTGGTCAAAACTTAGCTTCCTGATCTGGCTAATGGTGCGCGGCATTATACGCGCATTGCGGCGCGGGCTGCAGCTCTTGTGGCTCAGAGAGCCAGTGGGCCGGAGCTGCTGCGGCTTTGTTCAAACCGGTCCAGAGCGGCCAACATCCGCTCCCGGCCCAGTTGTATCAGCTCCGGGGCCTTGTGATAGTCGTAGCTTCTGCAGGCATTCTTGGGAATGTTAACCAACAGATCCGGTGGGTAGCCGGCAATCTTGTACTGCACTAACGCGCTTTGCATGGTCTCGATGGTCAGGTTCATTACGTCGAATTTGCCAATGCCCAGCTTGTCCCAGTCAATGGTCTCGTGCTCGTCACGATGCCTGGACCGCCCCGATTCGTCTTCACGCTTTTTCTCGGGTGCTGTTTTCTTTGCCATTTCCCGGCTTATTTTCTGTTCCGGCGACTCGCCCCTTTCCGGTTTTCGGGAACCCAGCGTTTTCAGGGTATCCCAATCAAACCAGCGGGACGCCTTTTCGCGAATGGCATCGACCCATTCCTCCATATCGCTACTGGTTTCTTCCGGAGCAAACGCAGCGTCTGGAATGCGCCTTTGTTGATCATCCTCACCGCTCAGGTTAACGGCCATCACCAGATCTGCATGGGCTGAGATGGTGGGAATAATAGGCAATGGATTGAGCAGTGCGCCATCCACCAGTACCCGGCCGTTGAGCACCAGAGGCGTCACCACGCTGGGTATGGCAATGGAGGCGCGGATAGCCTGGTCCAGCGGGCCTTCCTGAAACCAGATTTCCTTGTGGGCCAGAAGATCTGTTGCTACGGCGGTGTAAGCAATGGGCAGATCCTCAATACGCGTATCGCCCAGAATATCCCGCACCACCGAAAAGACTTTCTCTCCACGAATAGCGCCGACGGAAGTGAAGGTCACATCCAGCAACCGCAAGACATCAAACTGGCCGAGCCCGGTCACCCAGTCCTTGTAGTCTTTCATCTTGCCGGCACCGTACATGCCACCGATCAGGGCGCCCATGGAGCAGCCGGAGATGGCAACAATCTCGTACCCCCGCTCCTGCAGGACTTCAATCGCGCCAATATGGGCGTACCCACGCGCCCCACCGCTCCCAAGGGTCAGCGCAACGGTTTTGCCCTTGCCCGGCAACGGCTCCATGCGTTCGGTGCTGGCCGGCGCTGATGCCGGAGAAATGCCAGAACTGCTCACCACCGACGTGACGCCGTCCTGTGCGGCTGCCGTGCTTCCGGAAGATTCCTTTTCCGGGTTGTCCTTATCTGCCATTTCCTTACCTCTTGATAACCAGCACTTCGACCCGGTTACCCTGCCGGGCCGGGTCATTCATCTGGATGGCCGGCCCAACCGGAACAATGCGTATCTGACTTCCCGATATCCCCGATTTACCCAGCAAGGCAGCCAGGCTTTCCGCCGCAGCGCGGGAACGTTCCAAAGCTGCCTCGAGCGACTCACTCTGTTCGAGATCGGTGAACGAGGCCAGCACCACTTCGGCATCATCGCGAGCCCAGTCATTCAGGGTTCGCCGATCATCCGCTGACCACTCAAAACGAAACGTCAATCCACCGGACCAGGGGATCACCAACGGCCCCTGAATCGGGCCAGCTCCAATGGTATATCCGGGAATGGCCGCACCGAAACCAACATTCAGATGCTCAACCCAGACATACTCCCTCAGGTTACCTCTTGTCACAGTGTAGACAAGGGTCAGCCATTGCTGTCCGTCCTCAGCCGTTGTCGCCGCAACCAGGTAATCCTGGGTGGCGTCCCGCCCCAGCAGTCGGGATTGCTGGAAAATCTGGTTGGCCCAGACATTACTGCGGCCACAGGCGATGCCTGCACACTCAAACAGAATCTTTGCACCACCGGCAGACAGCTGCTGGAAGTAATGGGCCCTCGCAGCCTGACGATTCGCATCCCTGGAGATTTCAAACAGCTGGCCCTGCCCCTGCACCGGCAGACGAGCCATGGTCTCGGAACGGATTTCATCGCGAATTTCCCGAACCGGGCTGAAGAGCACCAGATGGCCAGCAGACTGAATCTCGACGGTGGATTCAAGCGTTGACTGCGGGAACGGAGCTGGCGCTTCTTCCGGCCAGGCCGCCATTGCAGGATTGGTGAGACAAAACAACATGAGGCCGGCCAGCGCACCGACCGTCGAAGAAATACCACGATCAATCATGCAAGAAACCTGTTAATCGTTTCGGCAACGGGAGTGACCTCACCGTCAAGATGACAATGATGCCCACCGGGCACATCGACTGTTTCAAGGTTGGGAACCAGGTCGGCACGGCTGTCGAGCCCGCTGCGGGAAACCAGCAACCCTTCTTCTGCCCTTACGAATAAAGTGGGGGTCTGGATGGCAGACAAAGACGCCCTCACCTGTTCTTCGGTCATCATCAGCGGTGTCGGATGCCGTAATCTGGCATCCGTGCGCCATATGAACCCGCCAGCTTCCGTGCGCATGTTCCTGGGCACCAGCGTTCTTGCCGCCTCGGGACTGAGAGGGCTCAGCCCGCCCTCCCGGATTCGGGCCGCGCTCTGAACGTCCGGATAGACCGCCGGGGCAGCAGAACCGGCCCTGCGTTTCTGTAATGCCCGCCGCAACTGGGGGATCGTCTCACGGGCTGGCCGACTGAGAGCGCCCAGACTGTCAATCATCACCAATCTACGCACCCGTTCGGGGAATGCGGCGGCGTAGAGTGCGCAGACGATCCCGCCCAGAGAATGGCCCACCAGGTCCAGAGGATAACGCTCGCTTTCCGGAAAGTGCCGCTCCACCAGTTCGGAAAGGTCCCCAACGTAGTCCATTAACCAGTAGCTGTAACCCGGCGGCCGGTGGCCCGAGTGTCCGTGCCCGGCCATATCCACCGCATGTACCGTGGTGTTCTCGGCCAACAACGGCGCCAGTCGGGCAAAGGACATGGCGTTGTCGAGCCAGCCGTGCAGAAGGATAGCCGGTGGTCGAGAGCTTTCCTCGCTGGAGTTCGGCCAGGTCAGACCCGAAAGAGTTATGTTATCCAAGGGCCAGTGCATTTCATGGCAACCGGCCTGTGGTTCTGGAACGCTACCGGGTAACGAGGTCTCCGTCATTCGGTAGCGGCCTTACATGGTGTGAGTGGGGCGATCAGAACTCAGTGAGCCAGCCAGGTAGGATTCAATCTTGGTGCGGGCAGTTTCGTCATCGCCATTGAACTGGACGCCGATGCCTGCGGCACGGTTTCCCTGAGCGCCCTTGGGGGTAATCCAGATGACCTTGCCAGCTACCGGAATTTTCTCCGGCTCATCCATCAGGTTAAGCAGCAGAAATACCTCATCGCCCAACTGATATTGTTTCTGAGTAGGAATAAACAGGCCTCCCTGACGGATATAGGGCATGTACGCCGCATAGAGAACCGCCTTGTCCTTGATCGTCAAGGTTAGAATACCGCTGCGTGCTCCGAATCCGGGCCCCATATCAAATACCTTTTACGCAAATTTACTGATATTTCGCAATGATAGCAGTTGATCCTGAACAACGCTCACGTTGTCTGCCGCTTCCGGGGCATCAACTCCCGCCAGGCCAGTAGAAGCTGGGTGGCTTCAAGCTCCGGGCTGGCATTATATACGCCCGCGCTCCGGCTTTCCCGAACCCGGTCCAGCAACTGATGAGCGCGCCACGGCGGGTTGGACCTGGCCAGATAGCCCAACATGTCTGCCGCCTCCGGGTCCTGAACCTCGCCCCCGGCACTGCACCGAGCCAGGTCGGCAGCCCAGCTTTCAAACAACCATAATGTATCGTCCAGCCCCAGCGTTTTGAAGCGGCGGGCGGCATCTCCCACCGTCATCTGGCCTTTCATGAACTGCCGAAATGCTTCAAAAGCTTCATCCCTCTGTGGAAGAAACTCACCGGTGGCATACTCCAGCGCCAGCCTGGGGGCACTACCCGCCAGCATCAGGCTTTTGGCCAGAGTGTCTGGCGACGGACGGGCAGATTCATCCAACTCGGATACCCGGGCAGACAGCCATCGCCCGGCATCCTCGGCATCAGGTAACGGTATGGTCAGGGCCTGGCAGCGGGATCGTATGGTGGGAAGTACCGGCCGCCCGGATTCCTGGAGCAGCAACAGGGTCACATCCGGCAAAGGCTCTTCCAGGGTTTTCAGCAATGCGTTGGCGGCGTTGATGTTGAGCTGATCCGCCCGGTCGACTATGGCCACCTTGCGGTGTGCAACCTGCGGCGAGGCCACGGCAAACGTCGACAGCGCGCGGATCTGATCCACTTTCACCATCCGGGACTTTTCCGGTGAATACACCCGGACATCGGGATGGCTGTTCGCCGCGATCAACTGACACTGGCGACACTGACCACACGCAATCGGTGCTCCGTTGTCGAGCCCGACCTGCTGGTCGCACAACAGCAGCCCAGCGACCGCTTCTGCCCACGCCCTTTTCCCGACGCCCTGCTCACCAACGACCAGCAGCGCATGAGGCAACCGATCCTGGGCAAGGCGTTGCTGAACCGTGTTCCAGGCGCGGCCGAGCCAGGGCATGTCCTTCGCAATATCAGTCATGTCGGAGCGTCCGTGAAGCGGGTTCAGGTTTACGGCGCAACTGCCGTTTCATCGTTTTCAATAGCCGGGCAAGCCTGCGCGCTTCGTGCGCGGAAACTTCCTGAGTTGAGGCCGTATAGTAATGGCTGTTAACGGCCCGGGCAAAGAGGCGGGCCGAAGATTCGACTTCCGGGCGCGCATCCGCCAGGCGTTCTGCCAGCGTCGTGGGGGTTTCACCGGTACGGACCGGCACGCCCACCTGTTCGCACAGCCGATGCCAGGCCAAAACCACCCGGCCGAAAGCATCCTTACGGGCGCCGCGGCGAATCGAAAGAGCCGAGACGACACCTGCGATCAGCAGGGCGACGCCAACCAATCCGGCCGTCAGGTAGCCAAGTTCCTTGAGTCCGAAATTGCCCGGCAACCGGGACATCAGATCCATCTGACTCTGCCCCTGGTAACCTACAACCCATCGCTGCCAGTGATAATTGATGCGATCGAGCTGGAGCGACGCCCATTGCAGGATCGCGACATCACCGTATCGCTGAGGCGACGTCAAATCGTTTTCCAGGAACGAGCCCTCATCGGCCACCGCATCCCGCAACCCGGATTCAATCCTGCTTGGCGCAATGGCAGCTGTCGGGTCCACCCTCACCCAGCCCCGGCCTTCCAGCCACACCTCCACCCAGGCGTGGGCATCGTACTGACGGACAATCAGGTAATCTCCGCCAGCCCCGTCGTCGCCGCCCTGATAGCCGACCACAATTCGGGCAGGAATCCCGGCTGCCCGGAAGACAAAGGTCGCCGCACCGGCATAGTGAGCACAAAAGCCCCGTTTTTCATCAAACAACAGCGCATCAATACCGTCGTCTGGCATGGTGGGCGGGCGCAACGTATAGAAATAGGCTTGCTCCCGAAAACGCCGGAGCAACGTGTTGACGACTTCCCAATGGGACAGTTCTTGAGACAGTTCTCGTGCGAGCTCCCGGGCCCGGGGGTTGCCGGATCGAGGAAGCTGGAGATAGCGCCGGGTTTCTGCCGGAGAAAGAGCTTCAGCCGGCGCTGGCACAGCGGAAACCCGGGCCAGGCGATAACGCACCGGGCTGTCGGCGGGGCGCTGAAAGCGGAACAAATCCTCCGGCGTACTTACCACGTTGCCCGAGACGGCTACCGAGTTCTCCAGAGCAAACGCCCAGCGCTGGTCTGTCGGCTCCAGCAGGATATCGTATTCATTACTTCGCAACGGCCCGACACCACCGTCGTTGTCTACCCTGGCTGGCCGCCGGAAACCGTCGGGGTCGTTCTGGCGCCAGGTTTCGTCGTCCAGATAGTCGAGAATCAAACCCCGCCAGTAACGCTCCCGATACGGCGGTGGCTGGCCCCCGAAAGTTACCCGGAACGCCCTTTCACTGCTCTGGGCCAGATTGGAAATATCACCCGGGCGCATAGTGTCGGAAATGCCGCTGCGTGCCTCTCCAGAAACAAGTGGCACACTCCAGAGCGGCGCCATGCGCGGAAAAAACACGAAAAGCAGCACAACCACCGGAAGGGTTTTCAGCACCAGTAAACCCAGGCGCTTCCAGCCAACCCTCAGGCTCCCGGGAAGATCCGGCGCGTTAAGAATCTGCAGGCCCACCATCAGGCAGCCAATAGCCGCGAAGGTCAGTAACGCCCAGGCAATGTCCTGCTTGAACAGGAAGTTCACGGCCGCGAGATAAACCTGAATAAAGAAAAGCACATAGAAATCCCGGGCGGACCGGGTTTCGAGCCATTTCAACCCAACGGCCAATACGAAGAACGAGGCGGCGGTATCCACTGTGAAGCGGCCTTGCACGGTGGCCACGTAGACGCCAATCAGAACGAGCATGATACCGGTGCGCAGCAACCGCCCTGGCAGTTTTACCCGGCCCTTTTGCGCCAGCCAACGCCAACCCGCCAGCACGGCACAGGCTGCAATGAGCCACCAGGGCAGCCGGTCCCACTGGGGAACCAGAAGCAGCGCAAAACTGGCAATCAGCCACAACAGTGCGTTACCGGGGATGGCTTCGATCGGTGCCTGTTCTGCCGGTTTTGCGGAGAAAACTCTGGCCATGATCGTGCTCATGCAGATACTCCCGCTTTCCCATTCTCGGCCTGACGGGTACCAAAAGGCTGACCGTCAGGATCCCTCGGCGGTTGCTCGCCCCACACCGCAAGCGCGCGCAGACAACGTTCTCCATGCAGTGAACCACTGTCCGGCTCAATGGTATCGCCGGGCAAACTGAGACCAAACCTTGCGTTTTTCTGAACCCGGTCTGCCACCATCCAGGCCAGATAACTCAGCCGCAACTCGGTATCAACACCCGGAAAGGCATGAAAATCCAGCCAGTGCGGACTGCCCTGCTCACCCTGCCAGTCAGCCACAATCATCTGGCCCGTGCGTGCAAAGCGTTTCCACATCACCCGCTGGCTCATATCGCCTTCACGCCAGGGACGAAGATCGGCATTGTCCTGGCCGGCCACGGGCGCGGACGAAGCGGCTTCGCTACCATCGTGAACAGTTCCGGCGGTATCCGGTGCGGGTAAGGGCCTGGGAAACGCTACTCCGGAAGACGCCGGACGCAACCAGGACCAGGCCTTTAACAGCCCGAACGGAAAACGGGTTTCGATACGGATCCGATCCGGACGAAGATAGCCGCGATGGGCAGACGGCACTGACAGCACCACGTCCCGGGATTCACCCGCCGAAACATGCACGCTCTCAACCGATGAATCCTCAACCGACAGGCTCAGGCCAAGCCCTGGGTCCTTACCTGCAGTCACCCGCAGCACAAACGGAATGTCGTCACCCGCCCGACCTTCACCAGGACGGACCAGGGCAACAGAAAGACCGGACAGATTTCTGTGGGTCTGGTGCATGGCTCCCACAAACACGGCTCCGAGAATAAACGTAAGCAGATAGATAAGGCTGTTCTGGTAATTGATTCCGGTAATCAGCATGACCAACAGCAACAAGCCGTACACCACGCCGGCCGCGGTGGGCAGAATGAAGATGTTCTTCTGGCTGAGGGTCTGGCTGTCTGCTCTCGGAATTCGGCGATTGATCCATCGTCGCCAACGGGCGTTTAAAGAATTTCGCATCATGCTCCTGCGACTGGGTTCAGGCCCAAAAGTTCAAGGAATGTGGTTGCAAGTAATCCGGACATAAAACCACAAAAATAATGGTTCCTTAACTATTTACCCTCGAGCACCGGATTCTGATCACACACCAGGCACTTTACGGTTGAAAAACTGTCGGACAAACCGAATACTCAAAAGTGATAGTATGAAGCGTATTGACTGAAGCAGTACACTCAGCAGCGCCTCTTTTGAACCGATTCAGCATGAGGCATTCACAAATGCGTCGCAAACTGCTTGCAGCCGCGATCACGGCCACCACATTCACACCGGCCTGGGCCGGCGTACAAACCATGACCTCCGACGAAATGGTAGAAACCTACGTGGAGGATTCCGCCGTTATTGTTGTCCCACGCCAGCAACAGAAGTCCGAGGCGGATCGTGAAAAGATTATCCGTGCCCTCACCATCTCGCCAGGTGAGCCCGTTCTGAGCGAAGCTGAAGAGGAAGCGTATCGGGAAGCTCTTCAGCGTTATCTGGATGAGGGCAAGAAAGATGCGCTCTCCGATGCCGAAGAGGAGTTCCTGCGCAGAGCCCTGCTGCTTCCGGTCGACGAACTGGCCAGAGCACAGCCACCTGCGGACTTCACCCCGAGGACACTGCCCATTATCTTTGGTCAGCAACCGGAAATTCCGGACGAGCCCTTCACCCAGACGTTCCTGAATGATCAATTGGGCATTGGCTTCGATGGCCAGAATCTGAATTTCAGTATCGGTAATCCCCCGGGCATTGATCAGATCCAGATCCCCGAAGCAATCAACGAAGGCCCCATTACATTGACTCCACGCCCGGGCGGAGGGTTTGACCTTTCCATTCGGGTACCCGATCAATAATTACCCTACCCCTGAAACCAAAAGCGGCGACCAGAAAGGTCGCCGTTTTTTTGTCCGCTGATTCAGTCAGACAAAAAACGCCCCGCAGTGCGGGGCGCTATCACCACGTTAAGGTGTCAGGTCAACTTACTGGTGACCGTATACCTTCATAGTGGTGTTTTGTACCAGCAGGTTGTCTACACGGAAGGAACCGATGGACTCACCGCCGATCTCAACCGCGCCAACACCGATGTCAGCTGCAAACGTCGGGATGCTGATTTCCAGGGCGTCGCCACCGGTGGCAGCAGAGGTGCCCTTGCCTACAGTGATCTGCGCTTGAGCAAACAGAGCCGGCAAGCCGCCAGCTGGACCCTGCTCAAAGAACTGTGAACCGTAAACGGTCAGATCACGCACGTTAACACCCAGGAAGTCCACGTCCATATCCATATCAGTCACGTTGAAGCCAACGTTCATGATCAGGTTGTCAGTGGCGGTATCCACACGGATGTTCAGCAGGCCGAGGTTACCCTCGATACCGATGTTGCTGGCCAGCAAAGTGGAGTCACCGCTGCCGTCAGTGGCGTTCAGAGAGGCAGAACCAACAGCCATGGCAAAGTCAATCGGGTTGCCAGAGATGCTGTGAACATCAATGACCGCGTCACCGTCGGCTTCCACGTCGATGTCGATAACCAGGTCATCCAGCATGCCGGATACGCCAGTTACCGCGCCGTTGGCATCACGCTCAACGGAGCCGCCACCGATGGAGATGTCGTTAACTGCCAGGTAACCTTCGTCAGTGTAGCGGAACTCACCGATGGAAACTTCGGTTTCCAGTTCGATGGTCACACCGGCCTGACCGGTCACGTTACCCATGGTGGTGTCGTCAAGCGCTTTCAGATCAGCTTGAGCAGCAAAAGGAACTGCAGCAACGGCCGTTGCCAGTGCGATTTTTTTCAGGCCTTTCATAACGTTCTCCTAATTGGAACAGTTTGTTGTTATTTCCATCTCATGCAGACTGTTTGGTGTACTTTTGTATCTGCACGGCTACAGAGTACTGCAGAGGTAACTGAATGTTCCGTGACCACCTTCACGTAATCGATACTTGGATTGTCGGACACGAAAGTATTACTCAGCAGGCTCCCCGTCGACCTTGATGTTGAAAATTCTGTTCTCCATTTCCACAACCACCTGCTCGCCAAAAAACGCTTTACCTTCATCAATGGTGAAAGGCACCAGTTGGGCCAGCGTGGGCCCGAAAATATGCTCCATCTCGACCACCAGTACCCGGTCCGCCTCCGACTCTTTATTGGGATTGGCCGTTGTGTAGAACACTGCCGTCGCGCCGATCTTGCCTTTCTTTACCAGTGCAACGAGCGAACGCCGGAGTACCTCAAGGGCAACATCCGCCGGCATTTCCTCAATCTGCTTGATGCGAATGGTTTTGGTCTTGTCTCCCGTGTCGGTTACCACGGCGAACGGCTTTACCCCACCTGTCACCACGATCCGGCTTTCAAGGTCATCTACCCCCTTCTGGTACATCCGCTCAAACTGTTCCTGGATCATCTCCTTGATTTCAGCTTCAGACGGCTGCTGGGCATTGGCGTATCCGGGTGCCATCAGCAGGGGAACCAGAAACATCAGGAAGGTCATCAAACGGGATTTTAGCTGTGTCATACCTACTCCACTTTCCTATACAAGCTCGCGCAACAGGAGCGCACGGCTTTTACATTGTTTTTATGCTGGGGGTGCCCTGCTATCTCGGTTAGAATAGCCACCGGCTTTTTCTCCCCGTCCCAACAGGACGCTATTTCATTAGATCAGTGCCGCCGCAAACGCTACAACGCTGTTTTTGTGGCCTGTTTATCATTTCAGCAAGATTCCGGAGGACCCTTGGGCCGGGCAACAACGCGGGAACTTACCCGGGCGACCTACCACCAGCTTATGATGCATGCCTGCCGGGCATCCGATTTCGTTTTTCTTGGTAGCACAGGCGATAGCCCCCGTCGCGGCACCTTATGTGGCTTCTCGGCCATGGCCGTGTGCTCGAAGGAACTGCCTGGTGACAGTTCGCCCCCCATTGATACCGCCAGTCTCGCTCGGGAAATGGAAGAGCTTGCCGCACCATTTCAGGTAGAGCGCGGTACCGACCCGAATCTTCTCCCTGGCGGTTGGATCGGCTATCTGGGGTACGAGCTGGGCTACGCCCGCGAACGGCGGCTGGCTCAACTGCACGACGCCTCCACCGTTCCGTTAATGCAAGCCGGCCTCTATCTCTGGACCGCAAGTTTTAACCGAAATAGCGGTCGCTACTGGCTCTGGATTCATCCGGCATGCCCTGCTTCGATTCAGGATCAGATTGAACAATGGCTGTCGGCTCCGGCAAACCGCCAGATGCACTGGCACATGGAAGCCCCGTTTGCTCCGGCGCAAACGCCGGAAGAATTCAAGTCGGGTGTCGAAGCCGTCAAGCGCTACATAGAAGCTGGCGATTGTTATCAGGCCAACCTGTCCCAGGCATTCTCTGGCAAATACTGCGGCGATCCATGGCTCGCCTTCGAGAAGCTCACGGAAGCCAACCCGACGCCCTACAGCGCCTTCCTGAGAGCCGGAGACGACTCGATTCTTTCCATATCGCCAGAGCGGTTTCTGAAAATAGACCAGGGCGTAGTCGAGACCAGCCCCATCAAAGGTACACGCCCCCGGGGCTCCTCGCCGGAATCCGATATCAAATTGGCAAATGAACTTCAGGCATCCGAGAAAGATCGGGCCGAAAACCTGATGATTGTGGACCTGTTGCGGAATGATCTCAGCCTCCACGCTGAGGCCGGAAGCGTGCAGGTTGAGCAGCTGTTTGCCCTTGAATCCTACGCCAATGTCCACCACCTGGTCAGCCATATCAAGGCCACCCTAAAACCGGAAGTCAGCCCGCTTCAGGCGTTGTTAGATGCCTTTCCTGGCGGCTCCATCACCGGCGCTCCGAAAATCCGGGCGATGGAAATTATTCGCGAACTGGAACCTCACTGGCGAGGGCCCTATTGTGGTTCTGTCTTCTATTACGGACTTGATGGCCGGCTGGACAGCAACATCGCAATACGAACCCTGCTGTGCGAGTCCAACGGTACGATTCGTTGTTGGGGGGGCGGAGGCATTGTGGCGGATTCTGACCCGGAGGCCGAGTATCAGGAAACACTCACCAAGGTCAAACCACTGATGGACTTTCTGGAAAAGCTGAAGCTCTGATCTGCACCACAGCCGCACAGCCGCGGCACAGATCAGCGATTCGAAGGATCAGGCGCTGTGAATCGCGCTCGCCTTCAAAAATTCCTGTTTCAGATCGTCAAAATTGTGCACCGCCGGGAACTGCGGGAACTCATCAATAACGTTCTGGGGCGCGTGGAACAGAATGCCCGCCTCTGCCTGGCCGAGCATGGTGGTATCGTTGTAGGAGTCACCAGCGGCAATTACCCGGTAGTTCAACAACTGGAATGCACGCACAGACTGGCGTTTCGGATCCCGCTGACGCAGCAGGTAATTGGTGATCTGACCACTCTCCGCCACTTCCAGTTTGTGGCACAACAACGCCGGATAGCCGAGCTTCTTCATCAGCGGCATGGCGAACTCATAAAAGGTATCCGACAGAATCACCACCTGGAAACGCTCACGCAGCCAGTCGAGGAATTCCCGGGCGCCCGGCAGCGGGTCCAGAGTACCGATGACTTCCTGGATTTCCGGCAGCCCATAGCCGTGCTGGTCCAGAATACGCAGGCGCTGCTTCATCAAGACATCGTAATCAGGGATATCCCGGGTGGTTGCCTTGAGTTCTTCAATGCCGGTTTTTTCTGCAAAGGCGATCCAGATTTCCGGGATGAGTACGCCCTCAAGGTCAAGACATGCGAGTTCCACAACGGTCTCCTGAACGATAAATAAAAAGATGAGGCACCTGCGCCCCGGTTGGTGGGCGTATGATATGAAAAAGCGCGGCCAAATGCATCGTGTATCCGGTGTTGCCCATCTTTGATGGCATAAAGATATAGATCCTCATTCCTTCAGGGCATTAAAGGTTTACTGCTAAGCTAGCCACACAAGTTATTGGTACAGACTGGATGATTATGACTGATATCGACTCTCTCAGGGCCGAACTGGATGGTCAAAGCCCCAGGGCGATCCTGAAAGCCGCCCTCGCCCACTATGGCAACATTGCCATTTCGTTCAGTGGCGCCGAGGACGTCGTGCTGATCGAAATGGCTCACAAACTGACCGACAATCTCAGGGTGTTTACCCTGGATACCGGCCGACTGCACCCGGAAACCTACGAGTTTGTAGATCGGGTGCGCAAACACTACGGCATCGATATTGAAGTCCTGTTTCCGGATGCCAAAGAAGTTCAGGACATGGTCAACCGCAAAGGCCTGTTCAGTTTTTACGAAGAGGGTCATTCGGAATGCTGTGGTATCCGCAAGGTTAACCCGCTGCGCCGCAAGCTTGCCACGCTGGATGCCTGGGTTACAGGCCAGCGTCGGGACCAGAGCCCCGGTACCCGGAATGAAGTGCCGGTGGTCCAGCTGGACACCGCCTTCTCAACTGATGCAAAGCCACTGATAAAATTTAACCCGCTGGCAAACTGGAGTTCCAAAGAAGTCTGGGATTACATCCGCATGTCTGAGGCGCCCTATAACCGGCTACACGAGCAGGGCTTCGTCAGTATTGGTTGCCAGCCTTGCACACGCCCGGTGCTCCCTGGCCAGCACGAGCGCGAAGGACGCTGGTGGTGGGAAGAAGCCACACACAAGGAATGCGGTCTGCATGCCGGCAACCTGATTGGCAAGTCTGGCTGAACGGCCCGAAGCTGCGCCCACAAAAAAGCCCGCGTCGCCTTAACGGCCCGCGGGCTTTTCATTGGCCCCAACCTCAGTAGGTAGGCAGCTCGATATCCTTGAACAGCTCCTGAATCTCGGAACGGCTACCCTGGTGGGCCACGGCCTCATCCACCTTTTCCTTGGTGAGATGGGGCGCGAACCGTTCCATGAAGTCGTACATATAGCCCCGCAGGAAGGTGCCTTTACGGAAGCCAATACGGGTGACCGAGGGCCTGAAAAGCTTGCTGGCGTCCAGCGCCACGAGATCGGTATCCACCTTGGGATCGAACGCCATACTGGCAATAATGCCGACCCCCAGCCCCAATCGCACGTAAGTCTTAATGACATCGGCATCAGCTGCAGTGAACACCACTTTCGGGGTCAGTCCCCGTGACTGGAATGCCTCATCCAGCTTGGACCGCCCGGTGAACCCGAATACGTAGGTAACCAGCGAATACTCCGCCAGTTCCTCCAGTGTGAGTTCCTGGCCCTTGGCCAGAGGATGATCCTTGGGAACGATCACGCAGCGATTCCACTTATAGCAGGGCATCATGATCAGGTCGTTGAACAGGTCCATGCCTTCAGTGGCAATGGCAAAATCCACCGCACCGTTGGCGGCCATCTCTGAGATCTGCATCGGCGTGCCCTGGTGCATGTGCAAGGACACATCCGGATACTCCTCAATAAAGCCCCGGATGACCGGCGGCAAGGCGTAACGCGCCTGGGTGTGGGTGGTCGCGATGCTCAGGTCGCCTTTGCGCTGATTACTGAACTCCTGGGCAATCTTCTTGATGCCCTCTACCCGACGCAGAATCTCCCCGGCCTCCCGGATAATGATCTCGCCGCCGGGAGTAATGCGAGTCAGGTGCTTGCCGCTGCGGGCAAAAACCTCGAGCCCCAGCTCGTCTTCGAGCAAACGAATCTGTTTGGAGATGCCCGGCTGTGAGGTGAACAGACTCTGGGCGGTGGCGGACACGTTGAGGTCGTGGTGCGCAACTTCCCAGATATAACGCAGCTGTTGTAATTTCATTAATTCTGTCGCTCCCTGGATTTCCGGCCCTGAGTCAGTGCCTCAGGCTCAACTCGTGAACGCTGGTGGATTCATAACCGGATAATACGCATAAAGGATCAATTTTTCATTCTTTTTTGGTATACAAGGCAATCTGTATTCAGTGTAGACCAAATCTCTGGTTTCGCTGGCCCGACAACACCTTGCGTCAACACAGCCCTTGACTTGTGTGTGACAAAGCACACAATCGCTAATCAAACGTGCCCAGATCCCGGGAAGCCATGCTGCTGACAACCAAATTCCTCCGGCCAACACCCGATTCCAGAGCCGTTCAACGTCAACGGCTGGACGCCCTGCTGCAACCGGAATCCGGCAAACGACTGAATCTGGTTATTGCTCCGGCGGGTTATGGCAAGACCACACTGGTCAGCCAGTGGTGCGCCGGCAACAGCATGCCCACCGCCTGGCTCTCACTGGACGAGCAGGACGACAAGCCAAGGCAGTTCTGGCAGTACGTGATTGGCGCCTTCGAGCATGCCGGCCTGATCGGACTGGAGGACTGCAAGAAGCTGTTGGCCAGGCAGGACGACGACGAGCTCACACCCGCCATTACCAGCCTTTTGAATGTTCTCGCGGCAGATGGCAATGCCTGGTCTCTGGTGGTGGATGACTACCACGTTATCAGTAACGACACCCTTCATCGCCAGCTCGCGTGGTTTCTGGACTATCTGCCACCCGGTATCCTGGTGACCCTGGCGTCACGAACTGAGCCACCGCTGCCACTGGCCCGCTGGCGAGTCCGCCGCCAGGTTCAGGACATCCACCCCGGTCTGCTGGCGTTTTCCGAAGAGGAATGTCAGGAATTCTTCCGCAGTACGATGGCCATGGAGCTGTCCGAGGACGACATTCGGTCGATATGCCGTAAAACCGAAGGCTGGGTCGCCGCCATGCAGCTCTCAGCATTGGCCGGCAAGAAAGAAGCCGTCCTGCCCGGTCAGGCCCTGGGCTCACCGGACAGCCGACTGATTTCCGATTATGTCCTTACAGAAGTGCTTGAGCAGCTTCCCGAAGATCTGACGGACTTCCTGCTGGAAACGGCTTGTTGTCCGCGCTTATGCGCCCCTTTGTGCAATTCCGTCAGGCAACGCCAGGACAGTCAGGAAAAGCTGTCCAGCCTTCTGTCCCAGAATCTCTTTCTGATCCCGCTGGACAACAGCAACGAGTGGTTCCGTTACCACGACCTGTTTCGGGAAGCCCTGTTACAGCGAATCCAGAGTGCCGCCCCCTCCCATGCCTCGGAACTGCAATCCCGAGCCATTGACTGGCTACTGCGCCATGGCCATGTCCAGGAAGGGATTGTCCAGATTGTCCGGCGCAACGATACAGACCATCTGGCGGCGGTTCTGGCGGAACACGGCAACAACCTGATTCATGGCGGCTATCACCTTCCTGTACTTGAATGGCTGGATGCTATCCCTGCTCACAAGATTCAGGACAGCCCACAACTGCAGATGCTCAGGATCTGGGGGCTGTTTTTCGCAAACCGGGTGGAAAGTCTGGACCCGCTTCTGCTGGAAGTTGAGGATCTGCTGGACCGCCGCGTTGCCGATTCCCACCCGGATGCTGAAGGCGCACTGGCGTTGCACAGCGAGATTTCCCTGGTGAGATCCTACCTGGCCCGCACCCGCAACGACGAAAAAAACGCCTCGGATCTGACCCGGCAGGTATTGAAGGACATTGATCAGATCAGTATTCCCCTGAAGTCAGTCACCTATTACGGCCTGGGCCTGGACTATTTCGGGAAGGGCGAACTGAATGACGCCGAGGAAGCTCTGGAATCAGCCGTTCATTATGGCCAGGTAGAGCGGAAAGCCAGTACCGTTCTGTCGTCCGGCGGCCTGCTCGCCTGGATTCAATACCACCGCGGTGATACCGACCTGGCGCTGGAAACCACCGGCCGAGTGCGGCAGTGGGTGGACGAACATTATTCGGACCCCAGCCAGCCGCGACTGATTTCCTGCTGGCAGAACAGTGCGCTGACGGAAATCTATCGCGAGCGGAACCAGATCAGCACGGCCGAGGGGTACCTGGCCCCCTTGCTCGATCATGTAAAGAAGGGCACCGAACCTGGCCAGCATGTGGTGATCCAGTATGTACGCGGGCACCTGGCCTTTACCCGGGGTGACCTGGAAACCGCAGTTGAGGCATTGGAAGATGCCGTGACTACCGGCCGGCGCCGGAGGGAACACATCGTCTTCGAGCCGCCTGCCGCGTCCGCCTTGTTGGCACGCTGCTACCTGGCCTCCGGCCACGCCGACAAGGCTCGCACCTGTTTACAACCCGCTCTGGACCAACCAGCAACCAACCCGCTTAACCGGGAGCAGAACCAGATTGCCCTGGCCCGGGTACAGAATGCACTGGGCGAATATCAGCAGGCTCAGGACACCCTGTCCGCCCTGATACCAGCCGCAGAACGCAACGCGCACAATCGACACCTGGTAGAGATTTTACTGGTGTACGCCGAGGCGCTGGCCCACGAGGGCCGCAATGACGAGTCCGATGCCATGCTGGAGAAAGCACTGGACCGGGCCGAAAACGCAGGCTTTCTGCGCCTGTTTGCGGAAGAGAGCACTGCACTACGGGACATGCTACTGGATTTTCCCAGACTACGAACCCCGGGGCGGTGGAACCGGGAACTGCTCGGGATGCTCAGGGATCTGGCCGCCGGACAGCCTGGCGAGGCGTCTTTTAATGGCTCCCAGGAAGCCAATCACCCCATCGATACTGCCCGCCCGGGGGGCGAGACTGTAAATGTCCTGACAGAACCGTTGAGCCAGCGTGAGCAGGAAGTTCTCGTGCTGATCCACCAGGGGCTGGCCAACAAAGAAATTGCTGAGCGCATGTCCGTTGCCCCGGCTACCGTGAAAGCGCACATCAGGAACCTGTACGGCAAGCTCGGCGTGAGCCGGCGCACCGAGGCGCTGGCGAAAGCACGGGAGGTGGGGTTGCTGGAGGATGCCGCAAAAATGTGATGACCATCACATTTGACACCAATTAAGCCTGGCCACTACGCCCTTTGGACGATCCGTTTACGCCCCTTTAAGCCCTATCATTTAACCATGGTGAGGTTAACGCCTTACCTCGAAATCTGAAATTCAGGCCTTCAGACTTCTTGTTCCGCGTTGTTTCGACGCCCGGGTTCGTTAAGAACCCCTTCCATGAGAGCCACCCCTTGCGGGCTGGCTCTTTTTTTATGGGTCAGTTTACAGGCTTGCGAGAAATCTAGTGTTCAATGATGCGGCGAAACGGCGGGAGTGCATCCAATAGCAACTGCCCGTAGCGTCGAGCCACAATCCTGCGGTCCAGAATGGTCACCCGCCCCGTGTCCTGTTCCGTTCGCAGCAGGCGGCCAACGGCCTGCACCAGTTTGACAGAAGCGTCCGGCACTGTGATTTCCATAAAGGGATTGCCTCCACGTTGGGTCACCCACTCGGCCAGACTGGCTTCAATGGGGTCATCCGGTACCGAAAAGGGCAATCGGGTGATCACCACGTGGTGCAGATAGCGCCCCGGCAGGTCAATGCCCTCTGCAAAGCTGGCCACACCAAACAGTACACTGGGCTTACCTTCGTCAACCCGGCTGCAATGCACCCTGAGCACCTCATTCTTGGCCATATCGTCCTGGGTCAGGATAAGTTCCGGGTACTCAGGCGCCAGCGCATCACGAACCTGCTGCATCTGACGGCGCGACGTAAACAGCACCAGTGTCGCCTTTTCTCCGGCCCAGAGCTCCGGTAAACGCTTGACCAAGGCATCGGCGAAACCATCGTCGGTAGGCATCGCGACCATGGCCGGCACTTCCACCGTCGCCATTTCGGCGTACCGGAAAGAACTGGGCACTACCAGATAACGGCTGGCCTCAGGCAATCCGGCTCGTGAACGAAGGCGATCAAAGCGCCCGAGCGCCGTCAGCGTGGCGCTGGTGAGCACCGCTCCGTAAGCCCTCGACCACAATCTCGAATAAAGCAGGTTATCGGCCAGTACCGGCGAGCTGAACAAGGTAATGTCTTCAGCATGGTCCCAGCGCTGGCGCACTGCCCACCTTGCCGCCGGTGGGCCTTTACGGGCAGGAGCTTCGACCACCGGCTCCTCTTCATCACTGACGATGGCGACACCTTCGCTCCAGGCAATCCACAACCGCAGCTGATCTTCCGCCCTGGCATGAAAGGAACCTACTACCGGGTACCAGGAATCTGCTGTGTCCCGGTCCAGCTCCGGATCCTTGCGCTCATCGAATGCGCTCTGGAGTTCATCGACCAATGTTCCGAGGTGCCGACAAAGCCCTGCCGTGGCGATTCGTGTTTCCCCAGCCAGTTCGGCCAGCTTCTCGGGCAAGGCACCATCCGGATACCGCCACTGGGCACTGCGGCGCTCTTCGTTAAATTCCCAGCCGGTATTCTGCTCAACCTCTTCGTACACGCGAGTGAGTGCCAGATCCAGATCCCGACCCGCGGCACTGATCTTTTCAACCGCTTTGGCGGCCTGGGAGCCCGCTGGAAGCCAGGGCTGCATCTTGACCAGCGCCTGGGAAAGCTGTTTCAGCCATTGCCGGGTGGAGTTCAACGGCACCGACGCGGCGAAATGGTTCAGGGCCTTGTCGGGCAGATGATGGGCTTCATCGAAGATGAACAGCGCGTTCTCCGGCTCCGGAAGAATGGCGCCACCGCCCAGGGCCAGATCCGCCAGCACCAGGTCGTGATTGGCCACCACCACTTCGGCATCGTCCAGATCCTTGCGGGCATCAAAGAACGCACAACTGTCAAAGTAGGCGCAGTGCCGGTTGGTGCACTGGCGATGATCAGTCGTCACCTGACGCCAGATTTCATCGGGAATCTGTTCCGGCCAGTGATCCCGGTCGCCGTCCCAGTCCCGGGAACCATAACTGGCAAGCATGTTTTCAAAGGTGGCCCGGCTACGGGCTTCGTCGTCTACCGGCTGATCCAACAGGAACAAGGGCATGGTATCGCTGTCGCCGTGGCCTTCATCGTGCAGCCGCGCTTCCAGTCGGGACATACACAGGTAACGCCCACGGCCTTTGGCCAGGGTCCAGCTGAAATCCAGCTTGCTGTGTTTACGCAGGTCCGGCAGATCTTTCAGAACGATCTGATCCTGAAGCGCCACAGTGGCGGTGGATATCACCAGAGTCTTGCCAAGGGCTTTGGCCACTGGAATGGCGGCGATGAGGTAGGCAAGCGTTTTACCGGTACCGGTACCAGCCTCCACCACGCAGGTGGCCGGAGGGGAGGTGCGCTGGCCATCGTTATCGGTGATCTCACCCATGTACCGGGCAATTTCCGCAATCATCAGCCGCTGGCCATAACGGGCACGGATATCCTTGCCCGCCAACACATCCCGATAGGCTTTCTGAATCTGCTGTTTAACGTCCTCGGTCAGCGCCATTATCTCGGGCTCACCCAGTCACGCACGGTACCTACACGGAAAAACTGGCCGTTCTTGCTAAGCACCACGCCGTCTTCGGTAATACGTTCCACCAACAGCGGCCCAAAGCCATCTCCCGGTTTCAGGTAATGACCATTAATCATCACCCGACTGGCGGAAGGATCAGATGCAAAAATATGACTGTTAAAGGTCAAATCAGGGACACTCTTCTGAAAAGAAAGGGGCAGTTCCACGAGATGAGGCACCCTGCCCTGCGGCACCCGTTCCGTCAAGGCCGATTGCGGCACAGGTTCAACCTCAGACCGGCGGGGAACAATCACCACCGGTGCCTCCCGGGGCTGCGGCTTGACGTCCGCCTCACGTGCCCTGGCATCATCAGGCGCCTCAGTGACCACGCCTGTACCTGTTGCCTGAGACAGGTCCTGCCCTCCGGAAACCCGGACCGGATCCGCTATTTCAGTCTCTGGAAGCGGCTCAGGCTCAGGCTGAGCCGCCGGCACATCGGGTACCGGTTCGGACTGTTCCTGGGCTACAGCAGGAGCCCCCTGCACCGTCACGATCTTTGCGTCTCGCTCCGGCCAGAACAACCAGGCAAGCACACCCGCGTTCACCAGCAACGCCAGCGCAACCCACACCACAGCCGATACCGGCTTACGTTTGGGGCGGTAGACCATCTGTACCGGCTGCCCGAGATCCGGCGCTTTGCCCTGTCGGCGCTCAGCTTCGGATTTTCGGAGCGCATCGAGAATATACGACATACGCTACCCGCTCCTGGCCATCTCTGCTGACACCAGCCGTGGAATATTGTCGGCCAGATCGTTGTTCATCTGAATAATGGTCATGGCGCCGGCAATACCATCCACGGTGAGCCCACGTTTCTCCTGGTACCAGCGCACCTGTTCCGTCATATCCATCCGCTTGACCCGGGCCGCCTCCTGCTCACCGCTGCTCAGGCGCTCTGCCAGCTCCATCATACGGGCACCGATCCATAACTGCTGGCCAGAGTCATCGCCGTAGAAACCATCGCCGGTCATGAATTCGGGAATTCGCCAGAGCACCCGGAAATCACCGTACCAGTAGTCTTCAATCTCCCGGAATGGCACTTGCTGGCTGCCCCGGGGCGTCGCAATCACGGCCAGATCACCATCCAGTCGTTCCACGACGACCTGGCGAGTGCGGCCATTTTCATCCCTTAACTGAAGGATGGCCGGCCGATTGATGAACTCCAGGCTTCTGCGACTGCCTTGGCGTTCCAGACAGGCCAGCCCCACCGTTGCGGCGTAATCACAGGCGATCGGGTTGGCCGACCGTTCATAGCTCTTGCCCCACAGACCAAACAAAGCGGTGAAGGCCTCAGCCAACGACTGGGTGTGCTGGTTGAACACGAACCCCTGCGATGTTGGCTCCGGCGCCACGATTTCCGGCTGGTCAGAATCTGATACCGTTTGCGGCTCAGGCTCTGCCTCCCGTTCAATCACACCTGCAACGGACCGTTCGGCCTTGGGCTCGGCGAGTGCCGGGGTGGGTGAACCAGGAAGTTCAAGCAGCCACAAGGTGCCAATGATGGCCAGTATGACCGAGGCGACAACCAACCATACATGACTGCCCCGGCTACCGAACGTCCGCCCGGACGGAGCCATCGCCAGGCCGCCATTGACCTCTTTTGCCGCTTTGCGAATGTGGGTGACGGAGATCAGATGATCTCCCTCCGCATAGGCTCCGAGCAGTGCCCGGTCGCTGATCAGATTGATAAGCCGGGGTACGCCCTGACTTTCCCGATACAGTCTACGGACCGCCCCGGGGGTAAAAATATCACCCCGCATACCGGCAACATTAAGCCGGTACTGCAGATAGGCAGGCAATTCCTGCCGGTCTATTGCATCCAGGTGGTAGCGTGCCGTGACCCTTTGATTGAGCTGGCGAAGTTCCGGCAGAGCCAGGATGTCCTGCAATTCCGGCTGGCCAAGCAGGACAATCTGAAGCAGTTTCTTTTCCGAGGTTTCCAGGTTGGTCAGCAAGCGCAGCTGTTCGAGCACCTCAGCAGAGAGGTTCTGGGCCTCGTCAATAATCAACACCTTGTGCCGGCCAGCGGCGTGGGCTTTCAGCAAATCCTGATTGATGCTGTCGACCAGGGTCTTGATACTGGCATCAGGTTGGTGCGCTATTTCAAGTTCGTCACAAACGGACGACAGCAGCTCCCTGGCAGACAGGCGCGGATTCAGTACCAGCGCAATATCCACATGTGCCGGCGCATTTTCGATGAAGCAGCGACAAACCGTGGTTTTACCGGTGCCCACCTCGCCGGTGATCACAATGAAACCGCCCTGCCCCTGCACACCGTACATCAGGTGCGCCAGAGCTTCCTTGTGGCGATCGCTGAGGTAGAGATATCGGGGGTCGGGAGCGATTGAAAATGGCGGCTCACGAAAGCCGAAGAAATCGTAGTACATGGTTCCTCAGGGCCTGGCCGGGCTGTCACCGCTTACCAGTTTGAGTTCCGCTGCGCGCCGGTTTTGCTGTTTCAGGCGGCGAACGCAACGCTCCAGGGTTTTCGAGATCCGCGCGTGGGAGCGAATCATGGATATTTTCGGCCAGGTAGCCCGCTCTCCTTCCAGAATCATCTCACGAACATACTCGGGGCTCGGGTTGGCAAGCATACGCCGAAAATGTCGCAGCGAATAGTTCGGCGCGATGGTCACGTCACCGGAGTAACGCTGAGCCATAATGGTATACATCTGGCCGGAAAGCTGCCGCAGAATCTCTGGCCGCACCCGCTTTCTCAGGTAATCGAATACGCCTTGCCCGTGGAACTGTATCTCGGATTTCAGCAAGTGTGACGGCAGATTGGTCAGTGACAGTTTTTCATCCTGGCCACGATCAGTCAGAAACGGCACCACGTGAGGGTTGGTCTGGCTGACAATGGTGAAATTTACATCATAAAGATGCATCAGTCGTTCAATGGGCAGATCGCTCACAACAGAGCCGTCCACAAACTTGAGCCGCGGCATGTAAGGCAGCGAATTGCCATTGAGATCTTTCTTCATCAGCGTCACCGGCGGGAAAATACCCGGTACTGCGGCACTGGCCAGGGCGGCACTCCACACCAACAGGTACGGTGACGTGTAACCGCACAGCAAGCGGGCTTTCTGATGCGCCTGCACCGGAGACACACTGATATTAATACTGCGCCCCGTGCGCTGGTAGGCTTCCTCAAAGGTATAGTCGCCAATATTCTCACGCAGGCATCGGCGCAATGTGTCCTGGTCCATCAGACCGGTTCCGCGCATGGCGCTTAACAACCCCCGCCATTTCCATGCTTTCAGGTTATGGCTTTCAGGCACCAGCATTTCAGGAATTTCAGCATCGGTATGAACCCCCAGAATGCCGGCGATAATGGCGCCGATGCTGGAGCCGGCAATCACCTGCGGCAAAAGGCCTTTCTCCCACAGCGCCTTGATAACCCCGAAATGGAACATGCCCAGACTGGCGCCACCACTCAACAGTAAGGTGGGCCGCCCGTAGCTTGTCAGGGTGTCGCGGAAAAACTGCAGTTTGTCATACACCGGAAAGCCAGGGACCGGGTGGTCACAGAGGTAATCCAGCGACTCACAGACCTGAGTGATGTATTCTTCAATCAGGTGTTTGGTACCGACGCGGGAGCGGGTGTACAGCGCCGGATTCCCCATGTTGCCAAGGTCGTGATGCAACCCTTCCCTGAGCGCGCGCTTCAGGCGCTCGAAATCATTCTGTTGGCGATACTGCTTGAGATTGGACAGGCGATCATAGATCAGCTCGTAATGGTAAAGATCGGAGGCAAAATCCTCTTTCCATTCAGCATTGCCCTCAAGAAAATCCAGCTCCAGTGCGGCCGCTTTCCACTGTTCATAATTCGTGGCCTGCGCCAGCATTTGTCGGAAACGGGTTATTCTCGGGTCCTTGATCACCTGTCGCCTCCCGGCTTGTACACTCAGAAATCGTCGAGCATCAGATCGTCATCATCACTCGCGAAAGGATCTTCGGTGATCTTACCATCGTTAATCAGGAATTCACGACGCTGCAGGAAGGCATTGCGCATAAACGTGTACCGATCCCCGGAAATGAAATTCTCCGCCGGGATCAGATCTGCCCGCTTGTCCACAATCTGGAGCATTCGCAGGTAATACCATTCGGGGTTCTCGACCGAGTCCCACGCCGAAGGCAGCATGAATCCGTCCGCCGCCATACCCGTGAAATACCGGGGCGTGGACGGCCCTAGCAACGGCAGCATCAGGTAAGGACCGGAATCCACGCCCCAGGTTGCCAGGGTCTGGCCGAAATCCTCCGGCCGCTCGGGCAGCTCGAAGGCGTTGGCAACATCAAAGAAACCACCAAGACCGAAAACCGTGTTGTAAGTAAAACGGCCAACCGCCACAACCGCAGACTCACCCTTCAGCTGCAGAAGGCTGTTGGTGAAGTTACGGATTTCGGTCAGATTATTGAAAAAATTGGTAATCCCCCGGTCCACCAGATCTGGAGTGACAGTGCGATAGCCCTTGGCTACCGGCCGGAGAAACCACCGGTCAATAGCATCATTAAAGGCGAAGACCTTTCGGTTCCAGTTTTCATAGGGATCGCCGGTTTCAACCGGCATAGTCTGTTCACCCGGGGGCTCCTGGAGATTCTGGGCCGTGGCCGGATTAAAGACCGCCAGGGCCGGGAAAACTGCGATGACCATCCAGGATGACCAGCGCCGGGACTTACGCTCTTTCATGTCGCTCTCTTGGGTTGTTTAACCTGTTCAGTTTCGTCAACAATACCGGCGCTTTATTATTATTTTTCAACCTTCCGGAGGAAATCCGATGTCAGTACCGGGAAATCCCGTCAGCTCCCTCACCATGGCACTGCGATGGGGTGATATGGATGCATACGGCCACGCCAATAACACAGTTTACTTTCGTTTCTTTGAAGAAGCCCGGATTGTCTGGCTTGCCTCACTGGAACTCGGTGGTGCCGAAGATGCCACCGGGCCGGTCATTATAAAGACCAGCGCCACATTCCTGAAGGAGCTGACTCACCCCGCCAATGTGGTGGTGGAAACTTACGCGGACAAAGCCGGAAATACCAGCCTGGACACTTACCACTTGTTGAAAGACAAGGATACCGGAGATATCTACGCGGAAGGCTATGCGAAAATCGTCTGGACGGACCGGGCGACACGCAAATCCACCCCGCTGCCAGACACCTTGCGGGCGCTGGCAGCGAGATAAACAGGCTCAGCGGTGGCGAACCACGACGCTGCCAATGGAATAGCCGGCGCCGAATGAGCAGATCACGCCCAGATCGCCGGCTTTCAGATCGTCCTTGTGTCTGTGGAACGCGATGATGGAACCAGCGGAACTGGTGTTAGCGTATTCGTCCAGAATCACCGGAGCCTCTTCCACACTGGCATCGCGACCCAGAACCTTGCGCGCAATTAACTGGTTCATGTTCAGGTTGGCCTGATGCAGCCACATCCGGGTGAGATTATCCGGGCTGAGGGAAAGGGATGCCAGGTGGCCCTGAATGGTCTCGGCCACCAGGGGTGAGACTTCCTTGAATACCTTCCGCCCCTGCTGGACAAACAGTTTGTCTGGCTTGCCAATGCCGGATTCATCGGCACGATTGAGGAAGCCGAAGTTGTTCCGGATGTTATTGGAAAACTTGGTTTTCAGACGAGTACCCAGAATTTCAAAACCCTGGCCGGCTTTGGTGTCTTCCTCACGCTCAACCAGTATCGCCGTGCAGGCATCACCAAAGATAAAGTGGCTGTCCCGATCCCTGAAGTTCAGGTGGCCCGAGCAGATTTCCGGGCTGACCACCAGCACCGAACGTGCTGCACCATTTTCGACCGAGTTGACCGCCGCCTGCAGACCGAAGGTGGCGGAACTGCACGCCACGTTCATATCGTAGGCAAAGCCTTCAATACCCAGGGCTTCCTGCACTTCAATGGCGATGGCCGGATACGGCCTTTGCAGGTTGGAACAGGCCACAATCACGGCATCGACATCAGCCGCCGTTTTGCCCGCCTGGGCCAGGGCTTCCTTGCTTGCAGCCACGGCCATATCGCACTGAACCGACGGTTCATCATTGCTGCGTTCGGGAATGTAGGGGGTCATGCGGTGGGGATCAAGAATACCATCCCGATCAATAACATGGCGGCGCTTAATGCCGGAGGCTTTTTCAATAAAGGCAGAGGACGAGGGTTGCAGGGCGGCAACCTCACCGCGGGCAATTTCGTCGGCATGCTCGTTGTTGAACAGCTCCACGTACTGATTGAAGGCTTCAACCAGTTCATCATTCTCGATAATGGCGGGCGGCGTATACAGGCCGGTTCCGCTGATGACGGCTTTAATCACAATAACCCCACGTCACAATTATAAAAACGGTTTCTGACATCACAATGTCAGAAATACTAACACAGTCCGGCGGAATTGCCCGTGGGACTATCGTCCAGTGGCCCTGTTATGGTGCATCCGGCAAGGTTATATGCGGGTCTTTTCCCATTGTTTATCCAGCCGCTTCGCCGAAACCGTCATTACCGTGCCCAGTTGTTGGGCAAAAAACGACACCCGGAACTCCTCCAGCATCCATCGGTAGGTTTCCAGTTCGGGATCTCGCACGCCCTGCCGCTTCTGCTGCTCCAGTTTGGCGGCATACCGGGCCCATAATGGCTCAATGGTGTGGAGAAATTCCCGCTCACGGCCCATTTCCCGCGGCATTTTTTCCAGCCGGATGTCCGCCGCTTCAAAGTAGGTGCCGAACCGTTCCAGCCACTGAACCGGGGTATTGACCAGGAACCCCGGATACACCAGATGCTGCAGCTGGAACTTGAGGTCGGCCATGCTTGCTGCCAGCGCCAGATTAATCTTGCCCTTGAGCTGTTTCGCGACTTTCTGGTAGCCGTTCATGGCCTGAAACAGGCGCTCATCAGCAGCCTCCAGAGCCGGAATGAAGTCACCCCGGTGGCGGTCGAACAGCTCTGAGAGCGCCTGTTCGGTTCTGGGCAGTTTATCCGCCAGGAAATGCTGCATAACTGTCGACAGCACCAGATCATCCAGCAGTCCCTTTGCCTGGCCGATCGGTGCAAACATCAACGCCGACTGTTTGAACCGGGGCAGCTTTCGTTCAAGATCCGCCAGGGTATTACCGAACCGGTTCACAATCAGCCGCGCAACGCCGCGACGATGGGTATCCTCTGCGGTGAGCTTGTCCAGACACCGAGTAGCACGAACCTTATTACCCAGATCTTCCAGAGCCGGGTACACCGTGACCTGCATACCGCCTTTTTCCGTTTGAACGTGCTCAGGAAGGGTTCCAAATTGCCAGGCTATGTATTCACCCGCCTGTTTTTGCCCGGGCTCATCTCTCGTCGCCGACGCCAGCGCTTCTTCGGCCCGACCCTCCAGTCTGGCCTGGAGTTCCCCCGCATCACGACTTTCGGCGATGACCTTGCCTTTATCGCCAGTCACCCGCAAGTTCATTCTAAGGTGGCGGGGAAGCTCCTCTTCCGGCCAGGCATCCGGATCAATCTGGACCCCCGTCATGCGACGCAGCTGTTCGCCCAGTTTGATCGCCAGAGGCTCATTGCCCGGCTGCAGGTTGGCCAGCGCGGCGTCGACGAAGTCCGGTACCGGCACAAAATTTCGGCGCAGCGCTTTCGGCAGACCTTTTACCAGGGCAATGCATTTTTCCCGAAGCAGCCCCGGTACCAGCCATTCCAGGCGCCGGGCGGGGATCTGTCGCAGAGCCATCAGGGGCACATTCAGCGTTACGCCGTCGCGCTCACTGGTGGGCTCAAATTCGTAGCTCAAAGGGTATTTCACCCCCTCCCATTCCAGATAGTCGGGATACTGTTGGGCCGAGGACTCATCCAGAGGCCTTTGCAGAACGTCAGCCTCGGTCAGCTCCAGCTTCTTCAATTCCTCAGCGGATAACCCTTTCCACCAGGACTCAAAATGCCGGCCACTGACGATATCCGCGGGCAGTCTCTGGTCGTAGAACGCCACCAGCACTTCATCATCCACCAGAAGATCCCGCCGCCGGGTTTTCTTCTCCAGATTCTCAACGGTATCCAGCATTTCGCGGTTACGGGCAATAAACGGCGCCCTCGACTGGTAATCCCCCTCAACCAGGGCGCGGCGAATAAACAGATTCCGGCACTCCGCGGGGTCTACCTTGGCGTAAGGAATGCGGCGCTTGGGGACCACATCCAGGCCATACAGTGTGACCTTCTCGTACCCCATCACCTGGGCACGCTTCTGCTCCCAGTGGGGCTCAAAAAAGTGGTGCTTTACTACGTGGCCGGCCAGCGGCTCCACCCATTCGGGCTGAATGGCCGCCACCATTCTGGCAAACACCTTGCTGGTTTCGACGATCTCGGCCGCCACAATCCACTTGGGCGCCGTCTTGCCGACTTTGGAGCCCGGGAAAATCATTACCTTGCGGTTTCGGGTGGCCAGATACTCCCGCTTTTCCACTTTCACCGCCACCTGACCAAGCAAGCCGGCCAGAATGGCTTTATGCACTGCGTCGTAGTTGGCCGGCTGGCTATTCAATGTCAGCTTCTGTTCGCGGCAGATCAGGGTGAGCTGACGGTGAATGTCCCGCCACTCACGCATTCGCATCCAGCTCAGGAAGGTTTTCTGGCACAGTTTCTTGAGCTGATTCTGGGACAACTCCTGGCGCTGTTCTTCGAACCAGTTCCAGATATTCAGCAGGGTGGCGAAGTCCGATTCCTTGTCGTTGAACGGGGCGTGCGCCTGGTCGGCCGCCTGCTGCTTGTCCTGAGGTCGTTCCCTGGGGTCCTGAACGCTCAGGCCGGCAATCACAATCAACACTTCCGCCAGACTGCCCTGCTCCGCTGATGTCACCAGCATACGGGCTAACCGAGGATCCAGTGGCAAGCGGGCCATGGTGCGCCCAAGCCTGGTAACTCGGCGTTTGTCATCGACGGCGCTGAGTTCTTCCAGGAGCTTGTAACCATCGTTAACCTGGCGACGATCCGGCGCCTCAAGGAACGGGAAGTGCCGGATCTCGCCCAGTCCGGATGTGGCCATTTGCAGGATAACGGAGGCCAGGTTGGTTCTCAGGATTTCAGGATCGGTGTATTCCGGGCGGTTCAAAAAGTCCGTTTCGTCGTACAGACGGAAACAGATCCCCGGCGCCACACGCCCACACCGGCCTGCCCGCTGGTTGGCACTGGCCTGGGAAATCGGTTCAATGGGCAGACGCTGTATTTTCGAGCGCACACTGTACCGGCTGATGCGGGCAACGCCGGTATCAATCACGTAGCGAATACCGGGCACCGTCAGCGAAGTCTCAGCCACGTTGGTGGACAACACAATCCGCCGCCCCTTGTGGCCCTGGAACACCCGATTCTGTTCCTGGTTACTCAGGCGGGAATACAGCGGCAACACTTCGGTGTGACGCAGGTCGGCGTGGCGCAGCGCCTTGCTCAGGGCCCGGATCTCCCGCTCGCCTGGCAGAAAAACCAGTACATCCCCCGGAGGCTGTTTTTCCTGCCGTTCATGCTGTTCAATCTCGTCCAATGCCGAGAGCACGCCGTCGGTCCAGCCCTGATCCCGGTCGTCCTCGTCCCCAACCAGGGGTCGATATCGAATATCTACCGGAAAGGTACGACCGCTGACTTCGATCACGGGCGCTTCGTTGAAAAACTCGCTGAAGCGCTCCACCTCGATCGTGGCCGAGGTAATGATGACTTTCAGATCCGGGCGCTTCGGCAACAGTTGCTTGAGATAGCCGAGCAGAAAATCGATATTCAGGCTGCGCTCGTGGGCCTCATCGATAATCAGCGTGTCATAGCGATCCAGAAAACGGTCGTGCTGCACCTCCGCCAGCAGGATGCCGTCGGTCATTACCTTGACCCGGGACGACTCCGAGGTGTTGTCGGTAAACCGCACCTGATACCCGACCTGCTGGCCTACCGTCTCACCCAGTTCTTCGGCAATCCGGCTGGAAACACTGCGCGCGGCAATCCGCCGGGGCTGGGTATGGCCAATCAGGCCGCGGATGCCGCGCCCCAGGTTCAGGCAAATCTTCGGAATCTGAGTGGTTTTACCGGAGCCGGTTTCACCGGCAATGATCACCACCTGATGGTTGTTGATGGCATCACTGATGTCCTCGACCCGATCGCTGACCGGCAACCCTGCGGGAAAGGTCGCAGGCTTGTGCAATGCCTGACGCTTACGCACCTTGTCGAGCCCCTGATCCAGCCATTGCGCCATCTTTTCCAGGTCCTTGTTACCAGGGTTACCCTTGCAACGGCTTACACAGCGAATGATACGGGCGGCCTCCTGCTGGTTACAGGCTTCCAGCTGGCTCATCATCGCTTTGACGGCGGCCCGGGGGTCAACAGGAGTTTCGGAACGAGTGTTGTCAGTCATTAACAGCTGCAGGCTCATCAATGGATAGGTGGAACGTCAGGGCGAAACAGTCTAACGAAAACCGGAGCCAAGAAACACAAAGACCCCGCCGAAGCAGGGTCTTTGGTTGGCATGAGGGCCTCGCCTGTTACTTGGCGTTGGCCTCGTCCCGCAGTTCGCGGCGCAGGATCTTGCCCACGTTGCTCTTGGGCAGTTCATCGCGGAATTCAAAGTGCTTGGGCACTTTGTAGGCGGTCAGACGCTCCCGACAGAACTCCTTGAGTTCGTTGGCGGTTACACCTTCTTTGGTGGGCACTACATAAACCTTCACCGCTTCGCCGCTCTTGGCATCGGGGATCCCCACGGCGGCACACTCCACCACTTTCGGGTGTGTGGTTACAACATCTTCGATTTCGTTCGGGAACACGTTGAAACCGGACACAATGATCATGTCCTTTTTACGATCCACAATGCGGATATAGCCGTCTTCCTGGATCAGGGCCACATCGCCGGTTTTCAGGAAACCGTCATCGGTGAACGACTTCTGGGTATCATCGGGACGCTGCCAGTAACCTCGCATCACCTGCGGGCCCTTCACGCACAGTTCGCCCGGCTCGCCGACCGGTGTTTCGTTGCCGTCGTCGTCAATGGTTTTAACCACAGTGGACGGAATCGGCAGACCGATGGTGCCGATCTGGATGGCGCTGCGGGGATTGAAGGTAACCACCGGAGAAGTCTCGGTCATGCCGTAGCCTTCGCTGATTTCGCAACCCGTTACACGCTGCCACATTTTCGCGGTATCGCTGGTCAGGGCCATACCACCAGAGGCAGTCAGCTTGAGGCCAGAGAAGTCCAGATCCTGGAAATCCTCATTGTTGCACAGGGCCACAAACAAGGTATTCAGGCCAATAAAGGCAGAGAACTTCTGCTTCTGCAGCTCTTTAACGAATCCGGGGATATCACGCGGGTTCGGAATCAGAACGTTATGGGCACCTGCTTCCAGCATAATGCCGCAGTTCAGGGTGAAGGAGTAAATGTGGTACAGGGGCAGCGGTGCAATCACCACTTCCTTGCCCTCTTCCACCTGATCTTCCAGCATCGGCCGGACTTGCGTC
The DNA here is from genome assembly GCF_042763285.1 of Marinobacter sp. LM1. Classification (NCBI taxonomy): domain Bacteria; kingdom Pseudomonadati; phylum Pseudomonadota; class Gammaproteobacteria; order Pseudomonadales; family Marinobacteraceae; genus Marinobacter; species Marinobacter sp. LM1. The sequence goes on along the minus strand of NZ_CP114373.1, from coordinate 2,087,033 downwards.
AGGTTGGCCACCAGGTTGGCGTGAGTCAACATGGCACCCTTGGCAACACCAGTGGTACCGCCGGTGTACTGCAGCACGGCCAGATCATCCAGCTTGATGTCGACCGGGGTAAACTTTTCACGGGCACCGGCGCTGAGTACCGCCGGCAGCTTATGAGCACCCGGAATGTTGAACGCCGGAACCATCTTCTTGAGGTGCTTCACCGCGGCATTCATCAGGGTACGCTTGATGGGGGAGTGCATATCGGCAATCTCGGTCACGATCACGTGCTCGATGCCGGTATGGGGCAAAACCTTCTCCGCGTTGTCGGCCATATTGGCCAGAACAACCAGTGCCTTTGCGCCAGAATCGTTAAACTGGTGCTCCATCTCACGAGTGGTGTACAGGGGGTTGGTGTTCACCACAATCAGACCAGCGCGCATGGCCCCGAACACAACCACCGGATACTGGGTTACGTTCGGCATCTGCACCGCAATGCGGTCGCCCGGTTTCAGGTCAGTTTTGTTCTGCAGCCAGGCCGCGAAGTTACGGCTCTGAGTATCAAGATCCCGATAAGTCAGGGTAACGCCAACTGCTGTAAACGCAGGCTTGTCTGCAAACTTCTGTACCGCCTGCTCAAAAACATCCACCATGTTCTTGTATTTATTGAGATCGATTTCCCGGGGGATGCCAGCTGGGTATTTGTCTTGATAGAACTGCTCAAAATCCATCACCATCTCCTGTCTGATTGGCGCTGTGGGGTACTACCGGATGGGTTCAGAAGCCCCCTGATTGTAATGTTTTGCCAAGACCGAACACTCGGGAAAATCAACCCGACTAAAGTATCAGCCTCAAAAAAGTGGGGAGAGAATAGCAGTTTTGTTAACGATGAGGTAGTTTTCAGATCAGCAAACGGTACAACCGTACTCGAACACTGAATCACCGGAGCCTGTGATGAGCGACACCCTGGATACGCTGGAAAACATTACCTACGACGAACTGAACGAGGGCGATTCAGCCACCTTCACACGCACCCTCACCGAAGATGAGCTGGTGCTGTTTGCGGCGGTATCCGGCGATGTAAACCCGGTGCACCTGGATTCCGAGTTTGCGGCAGAATCCATGTTCCGGGAACGCATTGCCCATGGTATGTGGAGTGGCTCACTGATTTCTGCCGCCCTGGCCACAGTAATGCCCGGCCCCGGCACCATCTACCTGGAACAGAGCCTGTCCTTCAAACGACCGGTCAAGCTGGACGACACACTGACTGTCACCCTGTCTGTGCTTCGCAAGGAACCTAAAAACCGTGTGTCTTTTGGCTGCGATGTGCGCAATCAGAACGGTGATCAGGTGGTTACCGGCGAGGCCAAGGTGATTGCCCCCACCGAAAAGATTTCCTTGCAAAAACCCCGCTTGCCGAAAATCACCATCGAAAACTGAGTTTCGGCTGGCATTACCCCGGAAGGAAATCGATGGGGAATCGTACCTTCCGGGTTTCCACATTGGCTGCCCCGAAATTGAACATCTGTACACGCAAAGCAATGCGCTTCTCCAGCATCGGGTGGTCCAGCTCCGAGCCCACCACGTCACAGGCTGAGACACTGCCATCCGGCTCAATCACCAGTTCCAGGGTAACCTTACCCTCAAGGGTTGGATCCTGCCTTAACTCCCGCTGGTACAGGGAATAGAGCACGCTCTTCTGGGCATCAAATACCTGCCGGATATTGCTCATGGCACGCTCGCCCACTGACGGCCGGGCGGGTTCCGGCTGGCTTGCCACCTGAGGCGCGGTTTCCCGGGGAGCGGCTACGTCACTGGTTTCATGCTTAGCCAGTTCGACTTCCCGAACTGGCCCTTCGCGGGTTTCAACACCGCCGCTGCCTTGCAGTACCGAATCTTTCGGCGTTTCCGGTGCCAGGCCAACCGCCTGACTGTTACTGACATTCGCGACACGCTGCACCTCAGGTGCCGGAGTGTCCACAGACGTCAGAGCACTGAGCCGGTCTTTCATGGCAAACAGGCCAGAACGTGAGGCGGTTTCCCGAGCCTGCTCGGTCGTCTGCGGCGCTGGCTTCGGCTCCGATTTCGCCACCGTCGGTTCAGGAGGAATCTGTTGCGGCTCCTCAACCTGCTTCGGTTCCGGTTCCGGTTCCGGCTCTGGCTTGGGCTGTTCAGGCTCTGGCTCCACAACCGGATCTGGTGGCTCAACCGGCTTCGGTGGCTGTACCAGCTTCGCGAGCCGTGGCCGCAACTGCTCAGCCTGTTCACGCTCGGGTTCCGGTACCTGCAAGCCCGGGATAATGAGGGCAGGAATAAGAAATAGCGCCAGCATCAGCCCGGTTATCAGGCCGAAGCGGCCTGACTCTGCTCTGTCCCTGGACCAGGGCAGCCGGGACGGTTGCGGCAGTTCCCTGCGATCAGCCATTACGAACCTCCGACTCCACCGCCAGGCGCACCTGCCGGAACTGCTCATCGACACAGGTCTGCATGATCTTTCTCAGCAACCGGTAATCGGTATCCTTGGCCGCCATGATTGTGACCTCAAGACCATTCTCTGGCACCTCAGCCCAGCGGTTCCTTCGGTACGCCAGCTCTTCGGACAAGCCGGCAATGCGGGTATCTGTGGCTTCGATGCCGTCCAGGCGCGCCACTTCCCGGCCCTGGACCAGAATGGACTGGCCCACCACCTGTACGGTCAGGTTCTCCACCGCTTCCTGTTTGGCAGTCGAACTGGGCAACGGAACGTCCGCGGTGTTCTGCATGACCTTCACATCCGAGGAATTCACCATCAGGAAGAACACCAGGATGGTAAAGATATCCATCAGCGACACCAGATTCAGGCCACCAGCCTTGTGCATCCGACCATAGTGACGCTGGCGCAGCCGGGCTCGTCTCGACAACTTCACGCGCCTTCTCCTTTGCCTTCCATCGGTCGCGCGGCCAGATTGCGATCCTCACCAGCATCCATCAAAGACACATCCGGAAAGAGCTCTGCTTCCACAACGCTCGCTGCCACCACCGCCTGGTAAGAGCGCACCGTATCCATAACCGACACCAGAGTCTGGTAGTCAACGTCTGGTCCGACTTCCAGGATCACGTCCGTCTTGTCGGGCATCCGGGATTTAATCCGCTGCAACAGTTCACTCAGTCGTGAATAGGCCTGGCCCTGCCCGGTAACAGGCAACACGTCAATGAGGCCGCGGTCGCTGTCCGCCACCTCAATACCCTCCGGGAGCACCGTCACCACCAGCTGGAACGATTCGGCATCCGGCGCCTGCCCCGCTTCCATGCCCGGAAAGTTAAGCTCGATCATCCGGATCTGGCTGAACACCATGCCCAGAAGCAACACCGGCACCAGCACAATCATCAGATTGAGAAAGGCGGTAATGTCGAGGTCTGCCGAGGCCGTCAGTCTGCGATGTCGACGTCTCATGTTCGGCTACTCCTGATCAGATCCTGGAATGCCGGCACCATCAGGCGGCCGCCGCCGGCCGGTTTGCGGACTCAGACACCATGTTAAGGAGCTTGACCCCCGCCATTTCAAAACTGTCGACAATCTCGTTGGTGCGGGTCTGCAGTACCGCATGGAACAGGAGCAGCGGAATGGCCGACATCAGGCCAAAAGCAGTGGTATTCATGGCCACGGAAATGCTTTCCGATAACAGCGATGCCTTCTGCGCGGGGTCTGCGGCGGCAACCGCGGTGAATGCCGCAATCAAGCCAATGATGGTGCCAAGCAAGCCCAGCAGCGTCGCAATGTTGGCCAGGGTGGCGAGATACTGCGTGCGCTTTTCCAATCGGGGCAGCACTTCCATCAGCCCCTCTTCCATCGCGTATTCGATGTCTTCACGCCGGCAGTTATTGATCAACCGGGCAATGCCAGCGCCAAGCACTGAGGCAATTGCGCTGTCTGAGCTGGACGCCGCCTTCATGGCGCGCTGGTAATCACGTTTTTGCAGGGCGGGCAGAATGCCGCGCTCAAATGCCACCCGGTTTCGACGGCGAACCGCTCCGAGATACAGGAAACGTTCCAGAGTGATCGCCAGCCCGAGTGCAAGCACAATGGCAATCGGGTACATGAAGGGACCACCCTCCTGGAAAAAGCGGATAACGGTATCAAGCATGGTGTAGTTCTCCATATACTGCGACGTTACGGTTGCGACTCGACTGGTGCGGCGCCCTGCCCTGCAGAAAGCGTTAGTGTCAGCACAAGGGGGTTCAGGGTTTCGCGAAACTGGCGATGGTTCTCCAGAACCGGTTGAGGTACCGGATGCAAGAGTTCCGGTGCCTGTTGATTGAGTTCGGTTCTCGGGCGCCGGGGCAGGCTCGGCGTTTGCCAGGGCAATATGTACAGAATTCTCGGATCGTCTTCGCCGGTGCCAGCGGAGAGCCCCCGTACCTGCAGAACGTTCTGTTGGCTCTGCCCCGCCTCACTGTTGCCTTCTGCGGAATAGCCGATGGCCGGCCAAAGCAGCAGAACAGACAGGGGGAAACCGCAGCACGTTAACCTGGACAGCATCATTGCAGCCTCCGTTCAAGATCTGCGATCCAGCCGGCAACCTGCGAGCCTTCCTCCCCCACCAGGGACTGATATTGCTGGTAATGTTCCAGCGCCTTGTCGAGGTCCAGCAGGTAGAGCTCCGATATCACCGCCAGGTTGTAATGCAGTTCCGCCACCTTCGGCGTCACCTTCAACCCCGCTTCCAGCATCTCAGCGGCTTCCTGGAAGCGCTCCTGCTCTTTAAGAAGCAGTGCCAGATTGTTGCGGACCCTCACGTTGGCAGGATCCGCCGCAACCGCCTGGTGCCAGGCCTCCAGCGCCATCTTCCGGTCACCGGCTTCGTAGGCCTGCCGGCCCTGCCGCTCCCACTCTTTTGACTGTTCCGGCTGATACACCTGCGCCAGTTTTTCAGGTGCCGGCGCTTTGGAAGCGCAGCCAGCCAACCCCGCAAGAACCAGAAGAAGTAAAAACCGGAAAACCTGGGGTATCCCTCTCAACCTCATCATGAGCCTCCCTGATTGGTGTCCGTCGTCCAACTCATCCAGCGAAGCTGTCGGTCGTAGCGCCCGGGATGCATGGTGGCCAGGGCCTCCAGGCTGCGCTGAATCCACTCATCGAACCCCTCCGCGGGGATACGTTCGTGGTTGCGGGCGTGCAGCGCCATGGCCTCTTCCTCAAGTGGAAACGCTTCCTCTTCCAGGAGCATCTGATACTGCATGGCTTCCATTTCGTTCAGTTCCGCAGGTACTTCAGAGGACATGAGGTCAGACGCCAGTGTTCGATAGAGTTCAGCACGGCGATATAAAACCTCCGAACGTACTCCAACGCCGGCAAAGGACTCTGCCTCCTGGAGATACTCCTGAGCCTGCTGCATGGCCGCCTGCTTTCGTGCAAGTGACTGCTCCAGCGGGTGAACCAGTGCAATGCCGGCAAAACGCTCTGCCGTCTGGGCACCAAAGAACAGTGCAGCATCGGCAGCCCATTTCAGGGTATCCTCGGAATGCCAATGGCTGGCTCGTTCCCGAGCCAGCAGTTGTTCACGTACGGCAATCACCGAGTCTCCCGATTCGATCAGCCGTTGGCGCATGGTCTGCTGTTGAACATGCTCCTCGGCGGAATCGGGCGTGGGTGCAACCGCCAGCCAGTTTTTGTAAAGCTGGTTTCTGGAAGCGCTGTCACCCTCTGCGTGGAAAATGGCCGCAGCACGCAGCCTGGTGGGCCACGGGTCCGCAAGCGTTTCTGAGCGACTCAGCAGCTCCTCCGCGGCTTTTAATCCCTGGCCAGATTCCTGATAGGCGAGAACCAGCTTCTCACTGGTTTCAGGCGTAAGCTCATGACTCGGATAATCCATCCGGAAGCGTTGGAGTTCATTGATGGCAGCCAGCCAGTCGGATGCCCGAAGCAGAGTATTCGCGGCGTCATAGCGAGCCTTGATCGCAATTTCAGAGCCCGGCATAACGCCCTCAACCCTCTGGAAATGCGCCACGGCCAAAGTTGCGTCGCCGGCACGAGCAGCCTTTTCACCCTGCTGATAGATAGCGGACGCGAGTTGTTCCAGAAGACTGCGCCTTTGGCTTTCTGCATCCGGGCTGGCTTCGTCAGCCAATGGCAAAGCCTGGCGCCACGCACGTTCAGCGAGCCCAAACTCGTTGTTTTTCTGTCGAATACGCGCGGTCACCAACCACGCGGCGTAACGCTCGGTAACCCCCGCCCGCTCCCAGGTCAGTGTAGAACTGGCGTATTGCAGGGCACGCTCGAATTCGCCCAGGTCGTACCAACGGTTGGCAAGGTCGGCACGGAGCCCCGACAGACGTTCATCCGGGCCAAACGCCTCTGCATATTGCTGCTCTTCGTTGCTCAGGACGAGCAGCGTCGCAGTTCTGCTCTCTCCTGATGCCAGCTCAAGATCCTCACGAACAATTCGGATAGCGGCCCAGGCCGAATCCCGGGAATCCCCGTGGCGATGGTCGTAGGCTGCGGCCCGGAAATTCCTGACGGCTTCAGCCCGATCGCCAGCCAGTAACCGGGCATCGCCTGCGAGATGGAGCAGTTCCCCGGCTTGATCCGAGCGAGGTGCAAGCCGCTCGTAATAATGGGCGGCTTTGGCCCAGGCTTCACTGGCGACAGCCGTTTGGTTCCGGCTACTGAGGTCTGTACCGGTGGCGTAGTAGTGATCAGCGAGGAAGCGGGTGTATTGCGCCCAAAGCCCCTTCTGCTCAGGAGTCATCGTCTGGAATCGGGCCTCTGCCCCCAAACGCTGGACGTAATCATCCCGCGCCGCCAGAGCTTTTGAGGTTTTACCGGCCAGTTGCCAGTAGGACACACTCTGGGCCAGGAAATCCGGGCTCGCTGTGTGGCCCGGAAACTCGGACACAAAAGCGTTGTTGACTGACACCGCCCGTTCATAACGGCGTTCCACCGCATGCAGATCCGCAAGCCGATCGTATAGGAGATGCTGCCATGCCGATGACTCACGTCCATCCCGCCAGTCTGCAAGGGTCCGGGCATCGCCCTGGCGGGAGGCCATCAAGGCCAGCACCCGGAAGGTGTCCTCCAGCATATCCATGGACTGCGCCGGCGGGTTGGCCAGCGTGGATTGGTCTGGCAATTGCTGATCCAGTACCGCCATGAATGTCGCTGCCGCGCGGGTCCAGGCGGGCTCACCCTGTTTAAACTGACTCCAGCCGAGCATGTAGCGGGCTTTGGCGGCAAGCTCCTGATGGCTGTCGTGCTCCAACAACTGTCGGTAACCGGCCTCTGCCTCCGCGTAGCGGCCGGCAGAGAACGCGGCTTCCGCAATTCGAAAACGGGCTTCGGGCACGAGTTCAGAGTTCGGATAAAGGCCAACGAGCTGTTTCAGTCTTGCGATGGACTGCTCGGGTTGCCCGGTCAGCGCGTGAGCCTTGGCCATCTGGTACAGCAACTCGTCGAGACGCCCGGAAAAGGACCCTTTAGCCAGAATGCTTTCGTAGCTCTCGAGCACTTCTTCATAGATGGCCGCTTCCCGCTGTTCAGGAAAACCGACGTCCTCTCCCGACCGGTCACGGATATTGTTAAGCCGGTTCAGGGCATCAATCCGTACTTCAGGCTCGTCCGAGGACTCAAACAGCTTCTGATAACGGCGAGCCACTTCCAGAGGCGAAATCGCCGGCAGTGGCCGGCTCTCAAATTTCAGAAACACCGGGCGCATATCCCCCAGGGTTTCACCATCCCGCCCCAACTCCACGCGGAACGATTCCTGCGCAGAAACCGGCGCATGGGCCAACGTCATAACCATTACAAGGAGTGCCGCGAAGGACTTCGGAGCAAAAGGCAGATTCACTGTGCACCCTCCCCGAGATTTTCCAGAGCCAGATACTCGTAGAGATGTGCGATTTGCTGCTCGGTTTTGTCCAGCGCGTGAGTCATGCGCTGGGTCTGCTTTTTAACAAACGCCAGTGCCAGTGCATCCAGTTCTCGCGCAGCCTGCTCCCGGAGACTAAGGGTCTTGTAACGTAAATCCTTGGTGGCGTCTCTCAATGCACCAGCGTCGTCCAGAACCGTTTCCAGGCGCTCAGGCATTTGGACGACCTGCTGATTCAGCGCGTTCATGCGGCGGCCGGCTGCTGCCAGAGACTGTTTGAGCTGGCGCAGTTCTGTAGCCTGGGCAGGCGTCGCCGCCTGCTCCGCCAACCGATCCAATCGCGCTTCCAGATCCCCCTGTTGTTGCTCAACGGACGCGATTTGTGCCCCCGGAGCCTTTGAACCGGCTGAGCTCATAAAGCCTTCAAGGGCCTGGATGAAAACCTGCAGGTTGTACTTGCTCGCATCCAGTGTTGCGACCATCTCATCGAGGCGCGCCACCCTCCGCACCGCTGTCTGGGCGCCGGGTTCTTCCATAAAGCGAAGAAGATACGCCATTCGTGGTTGGGTCAGCGTTCGGTTATCGGCCAGAAACCACTGAATGTCGTCACTCCGGGCATCCTGAACCAGGGTTTTGTAGGCACCGTCTGCCGTGATCCTCTCGGACAGCTTACCCAGAGTTACCCGTTCTCCCTCATACGCAGCATTGGCGGCGAGCCAGGATTCTCCGGCCTGGCCCGGATACCCGGAAAGATCGTAACCACGTCCCATGCCAATCCACGCATCTGAAACGCCGGGAAACGCCAGCGGAAATTTCTTGGCTCGGTGCCAGCTCTGCATGGCGGCCCGGTGGTTACCTTTACGCGACAGCGCAAGTCCATGAAGATAGAGGGCCTGAGGTGTGTGATAACTTTGCAGAGAGACCTTCTCCAGGAAATCGATCGCTTTGTCGTAATCATCGCTACCCAGCGCCAGATACCCGGCCCGGAGATTGAGTTGATCGAGCAGTGCCCGGCTCCGGTTCGAGTCGGCGTCTTTGGCAGCCATGGCCATGGCAACCCGGAGCGAAACCAGGGCCCGTGACGAATCGAGATCATCGTGGGCGAAATCCGCCGCCAGGTTCATATAGCCCACAGCCGCCCAGTAGCCATCTTCCATACGCGCAAGGTATTGACCGGCCGCGTCGGTCTTCCCTTGTATTCTGACCAGCTCCGCCAGACCAAGAAGCGCTTTTTGAACCACTTCGCCATAGCCGGTTCGGCGCGCCTGTTGGTACCAGTTTTCCGCACCGGTGAGATCGCCCTCTTCCTGTGCCATTTCAGCCAGAGCTAATGCCGCTTCGCCTCGGTGAGACGCACCGTTAAATACACCCTCAAACCCAGCCCTGGCCTCGTCGTGCTGCCCCGACGCCAGCATAAGCCGGGCCTGGAGGTAATCGGCCGATTCGCCTTCAAGCTTCATGGCCAACCCGACAACCGACGAAGCCTCACCGGTATCCAGCGCAAAGCGAACCACGCCGGTTGCCAACGAGTTATCCATGGCAGTTGCTACCGGCGCGGCAACACCTGCCAGCATCGCTGCCATGACACCAATACTGTTTCGGAGGAACAGAGACATGCGCCCATTCATGGCCGGTTATTTCCACTCAACAAATGAGACTTCCGGTTCATAGTCCGGTGCCTTGGCGTTCAGCGTCATCTGTAGGCGCAAAGTGCCGGGCTGTTTTCGGAAATCGTGGACAATCTCCCGGCGCACGAAACGATTGTTGGCCGCCCGGGCGTTGATCACTGCCTTGAGACTGTGCTTTCCGTCCGCCAGATTGCCAATAAACAGTTGATGTACACCGCCCTGGCCCAGGGAGCTCCGTTCATTTTCTGTGTACAGATGAGCGGTAACCGGCTGCTCATTGACGAACAGTTCTACCGAATCCAGCTCAAGGGCCTGCCGGTTCGCCAAAGACAGAAAGACCGCCACCCGGGTATTCACCGGGTGCAGCAGTTTCTGCTCGAGGGCATGCACACTTGCGGTATGCCGGGTAATGTCAGCGTTCAGACGCTCGATCTGCTCATCGAGCGACGATGCGTGGGAGGTTGCCGCCATCGCGGCAATGATCATTCCGGATATACAAAGCCCCCTGATCCCTGGGGCAATCCGGCACTTTTGTGGTTTTTGTCTGCCGAACATCACTTTCCTGCCTTGCCGGGCCGCGCTGGTGCGCGGCTCAGGTAACATTTCGAAATAAAGAGTAACACCCGCTAACAACCAAGAACGGTATCCATTTCACCAAATGAGCATTTGGCCGGGTATCGGCAACGAAAAGTGTCGACTAATTTGACAGAAATAAAGGGAAGGGAGACTGATTACAAAGGACCGACCGGCCCCATGACGATGCAAGCTATTGATATTAATACTTTATACAGGGGCATGGCCCCGGATTTGCTCTATCAGAGTTGGCGGGAGCGCCTTTCAGGCAACCCCCGCTTGAATATGCCGAGCTTTGCCGATGCCCTCAACCGCATCGGCTTTTTTTTACTTACTCAACTGCCTCATGGCCGATTCGAGCCCCTCAATGGTCAAAGGGTACATATGATTATTGACCAATTGCTGGGTAATGCCCAGTGAACCACCCGATCCCCAGTAGCTTTCCGGTAACGGGTTGAGCCACACCACCTTCCGGAAATGCTCGGTCACACGCTGGAACCAGGTCGCGCCTGCTTCCTCATTCCAGTGCTCGATAGAGCCACCGGGATGCGTAATCTCATAGGGTGCCATGGTGGCATCCCCGACAAAGATCACCTTATAGTCCGGCGTATATTTATGCAGGATGTCCCAGGTGCTGAGCGTCTCGTTCATGCGCCGGATGTTATTCTTCCACACGCTTTCATAAACGAAATTATGGAAGTAGAAATACTCCATGTGCTTGAACTCAAGACGTGCCGCGGAGAACAGCTCTTCGCACACCCGAACGTGAGGATCCATTGAACCACCCACATCAAAGAAAATCAGAACCTTCACGGCATTGTGCCGCTCGGGAACCATTTTCAGGTCCAGGTATCCGGCATTGCGGGCCGTTGAGCGGATGGTGTCATCCATGTCGAGCTGGTCTGCGGCACCCTGTCGGGCAAATTTACGCAACCGGCGCAGGGCGACCTTGATGTTGCGGATGCCCAGGGTGATGCTGTCGTCCAGATCGCGGAATTCACGCTTTTCCCAGACTTTGACCGCCCGGCCGTGGCGACCTTTGTTCTGGCCGATGCGGAAGCCTTCCGGGTTATAACCGTTGGCGCCGAACGGTGAGGTTCCGCCAGTACCAATCCATTTGTTCCCGCCGGCGTGACGTTCCTTCTGCTCTTCCATGCGCTTCTTGAAGGTTTCGATCAACTCTTCCAACCCGCCGAGAGTCTCAATCTTGGCTTTCTCTTCGTCGGTCAGGTGTTTCTCGAATTCAGCACGCAGCCAGTCGTCCGGAATCAGCGTCTCGAGCAGATCATCGAGATTCTCGATGCCTTCAAAATAGGCCTGGAAGGCGCGATCAAACTTGTCAAAGTGCCGCTCATCCTTAACCAGGCACACCCTGGCCAGGTAATAGAACTCCTCCATGTCTGCGAATGCCAGGCGCTGCTGAATGGCCTCCAGCAGGTCCAGGAATTCCCGCAGACTGGCCGGCACCTTGGCCCGCCGTACTTCGAGGAAAAAATCAATCAACATAAAGCAAGGCTCTTGTCGGTGATCAGTTTCGGCGACGCGCCATGAAAGCCAGCTTCTGCAGCAAATGAACGTCCTGCTCATTCTTCACCAGGGCACCATAGAGCGGTGGCAGAGCCGAGCTGGAGTCTTTCTCCTGCAGGGCTTTGGCAGAGAGCTCATCCGCCATCAGTAACTTGAGCCAGTCGATCAGCTCGGATGTCGACGGCTTCTTCTTGAGCCCCGGCACTTTGCGAACGTCGAAGAACACTTCCAGCGCATCCCGCACCACCTGCTGCTGAATCCCCGGGAAGTGGACATCCACGATGTTTTTCATGGTGTCGTGATCCGGGAAACTGATGTAGTGGAAGAAGCAACGGCGCAGGAAGGCATCCGGCAGCTCTTTCTCGTTGTTACTGGTGATCACCACAATCGGGCGCTTCTTCGCTTTTACGAACTCCTGGGTTTCGTAAACAAAGAACTCCATTCGGTCCAGTTCCAGCAACAGGTCGTTCGGGAATTCGATATCCGCCTTGTCGATTTCGTCGATCAGCAGAACCACCTGTTCGTCCGCCTCAAAGGCTTCCCAGAGCTTTCCTTTCACAATGTAGTTACGAATGTCTTTGACCTTCTCGTCGCCGAGCTGGGAGTCACGAAGACGGGACACCGCATCATACTCGTACAGGCCCTGTTGGGCCTTGGTGGTCGACTTGATGTGCCAGGGAATCAGCGTCATTCCCAGCGCCGCGGCCATTTCCTCCGCCAGCAGGGTTTTACCGGTGCCGGGTTCACCCTTGATCAACAACGGACGCTGCAGCGCGATGGCTGCATTGACTGCCATTTGCAGGTCATCGGTGGCTACGTATTTATCGGTGCCGGTAAACTTCATGTGTCTGATTCCTGTTGGTTACTTTTTCGGATTCTCTTTCTTGTCCACCGGTTTGGGCTTTTCGCCCTCCGGTGACTCTTCATCATAATCGGGCAAATCGTCGAATTCGGAGAGGTCAAAGTCTTCCAGACCAAACTCGTCCTCATCAATGTCGAACTCGGATTCACTGATCTCATCGGCTTCCGACGGATCTGGCTCGGCCTCAGCGCCAACCGTATCGTCTGCCACGGGAATTTCGTCCTCGTCCGGCTCCAGTTCAGCCGATGGCAGCTCTTCCGTTACTTCGGGTACGGCCTCGTCCGGAACCTCGTCCGGTTCGCTGTCAGCTTGCGAGAGTTCCGGGATATCTTCAGGTTCCGGTTCCGACTCTTCGGCAGACGCCAGCTCTGGATCTGTTTCCAGCGCAGTTTCAGTTTCAGGTTCAGCCTCCGCTTCCACCGACTCTGCCGCTGCCGGAGGCTCTGGCTCCACCACCGGTGCTTCTTCCGATTCTTCAGCCAGGTCTTCCAGCGTTTCACGCTCGGCCGCTGCCGCCTGCTCCTGTTCTGCCCTGGCCTTTTTCTGGCGCCATGCAAACAAACCAAGGCCCACAATAGCAACCAGCAAGGCTGCGCCAGCACCCCAGGCCCAAACCGGGATACCCAGAAGGGTACCCTTCTCCGGCTCCGTGTCAGCAATCGGCTGTTCGGCCGGCGCTTCGGGCTTCGGCTCAACGACCGGTGCAGGCTCTGGCACTGGTTCCGGCTCGGATTCCTGAACCGGAACTTCGACCGGAGGCTCAGCTTCCGATTGCGGCTCCGGTTCTGAAGAGTTGGCTCCGCCATCAAAATCCGGCAGCGGCTCCGCCTGTTCAGACAGGTCTGGCACCATGGGTTCGGTCACGACCTCCAGAGGTGGCTCTTCCCCTGGCACGGTAAACGTCGTCATGGCGCTGAATTTGCGGGAGAAAGTTCCGCCATCCGCCACCACATCAACCTGATAGCGGCCAGGTGCAGGCAATCTGGGTACGGTGTCCCGATATACGCCGTCTTCCGGCGGCGTATCGGGAGACAATACCTTGGTACCTTTCCGGCCGTCACTGGCGGTTATCGACAGGCTAACGTCCATCACCGAGAGAAAATCAGACCCCGTAATCTTTTCGGCTTCTTCATAAAAGGCCACTTCAATGGCCAGAGGCTGCTCTTCGGTAAACTCGGCGGGAATCGGATTCACGGCCATGCGCAGATCACTGACCACCGTCACGCGGCTCCCCTGGCCAAGATCGCCAATGATACGCCAGCGGCCCGAGACCGGTTCAGTAACGGTGATCAGATCGTAGCCCGGCTCAGATGCCCAACGAACATTTTCCGGAGCGTTCTCCCGGGTGAAAGGCTCACCATCAGGCTGTGCAAGCGCCAACGGCTCTTCGCCAGAAGCATCCTGACCGGAGAAAATCAGCGCCGTAAACTCGCTGATGCCCTCATCGACGGCAAAGCCATCGCCTTCAATGGGCACCTGTTCTTGCGGCACTGCGGTGTTCAGCGCATTGGCAAAGGCCAGGTTCAAGGCCTCGGCGGATTGTGCCAGCTGGAAGCTGCCACCAGTTTCGCGGGCCAGGTTACGCAGAAACCGGATATCCGCCTTCTCAGACAGACCAACCGTGTGGATCGTGGCGCCCTTGTCTTTCAGCGCTGGCAACAAGGAATCGAGAATGCGTTTTTCCTCGGCCCGACTGGCGTCTTCGCCACCGGGCACGTCGACCTTGCCATCGCTGAGGACAATAAGATGGGTGTTCTCGAGGGTACCGCCAGACAGCCAGTCGTTGGCGGCTTTCTCCATCGCCAACCCCAGGTTCGTGTGCAGCGCTACCGAATTGATCTGCTCGGAACGCTCAACAGCAGTATCGCGCCAGGCCTGGTCAACCACACCGTAGGGCACCAGCATGTTGACGTACTGCCCGAAAGTCCAGAGACCGGCACTGGCCCCTTCTGGCAGGGTCCGGGCCAGCAGCCGGACCGCTGGGCGGCGGAGATTCTGTGGATCGGTTTCCTTCATGGAGCCGGAAATATCCACCACAATGCGCACATCTGCATTGCCGGGCAGAGACAGTGCCGGGTCCTGCGCAGATACTTGCCAAGAAAACAGCAGCAGAACTGCAGCCACCCAAATGCGTTTAAACCCCTTCATTGAACTGCGCCCTTATCTTTTGTTGTTCTAAGAAACCGTTTACTTGCGTACCAGCCGATACCGAACCAGATCAAGTATCCAGACCAGCAGCATGACGATCGCCGCAATGCTGAAGTTGAACAGAGCGCGACCGGCAGCATCGGTGTCACCCAGAATCAGCTCATAGCCCGCAAACAGCCAGGCCGGTATCCACCAGCCGGCCACGTCTGGCGATTCCACGGGGGTCAGCACCAGCACCACAAGCGCAGACAAAAGCAACGTCCGCAGACCATAAAAGGGCAATACCCGGAACAGTGATTTCATCATGTAGAAAAACACAACGAAAGCGACTGCATAGGCCGCCCAGAAAACTCCATAAGCCAGTGAAGCGTCCGTATCCATCATTACAGAATCCAGTGAATAATGTGTTCTTCCCAATCCTCTTCCGGCACAGAATCCTCCGACACCACGTTACCCCGCACCGAAACACGGGCTTGATGAACGGTTTCAGGGTCTCCGCTGCGAAGCGGGTGCCAGTCCGGCAAAGGCCTTCCCTCGGCGAGGGTCCGGTACGCACAGGTGTATGGTAACCAGTGGTAGCTGAGAACCGTATCGGCGGTCAGTACCGTACACCCCGGTACCTTTTTCAATCGTTGCTCATAGACCGTACAGCCACAGGTTTCGAGGTCCATGTAACGGCACACAAGATCGGTGTGATACACCTCTCCCGTATCCTCATCCTCCAGCTTTTGCAAACAGCACTTACCGCAGCCATCACACAGGGACTCCCATTCCGGCTGCGTCATGTCTGCCAGTCGTTTGCGCTGCCAGAAGGGAATCTGTGCAATCATTTCCGGTGTTGCTCGATCTTGCGCTTGAAGTCCACGATGTAGGTGTCCTGCTCTTCCGGCATCTGCAGGAAGAAGTCCTTTTCTTCGATTGCCGCCAGCACTTCCTTTCCGGTTGTGCGCGCGAGCTTCTTGTCTGGCGTCAACAGCAGATCCATCGAGTGGATGGGCGAACCAAAGATACCTCTCAGCGCCTCCGGTAAATCGTCCCACTTTTGCCCGCGGCGAACAAAGAGATAGGTGTCGCCTTTCTTGCTGCTGCGAAACACTGATACAAATTCACGTTCAGTCATTGGCTGAGCAGTTCCTCAATATCTTGCTTTACCGGCGCGATAATCTGCGCGCGCCAGCCCTCAAAAAACGCCTGGCCTGCCAGGGTGCCATCTTGGATCAGCTTCTCAATACGCTTACGCGGCGCCAACAATTCCATTGGAATATCAACGCGTTCCGCGGCATTACTAAAGTAACGCTTAACTTTCTTGTAAAGCGCTTGCTGATCCCGGCTCAGCGGTCTTGGAATGAGCTCAAGCCCTGAATTATCGGTATCACGGGCGGCCTGCACAAGTTGAACCAGCTGCTCACCATAACGTTTAACGAAACCACCGGGTACGCCCTGAACATCCCTGATCACGGCAGCTGATGACGGCAACCGCTCAGCAACGGCAATCAGCAAGCCATCGTTCAGGACCCTGTTGCGGGGTCGGTCCTGGCGACGACACTCCTGCTCACGCCACGCAACCAGTGCCCGGAGCACCGCTTGCTGTTCCCGGTTCAGGGTCCAGCCTCCCCGGAGTTTCAGATAATGCTGCTCCGGGTCTTCCTGGGTAGCGGCCTCACTGGCAAACCGGCTGGATTCATCCGCCAGAGCATGTTCCAGGTTTCTTTGCCTCAGGTTGGTCAACACCCAGCCGTAGAGTGGCTCCAGAAAACGGATATCGTCCAGGGCGTAGCGCTCCTGGGCCGGCGTCAGTGGCCGTGACACCCAGTCCGAGCGGGTGGCGGACTTATCGAGTGCTTCACCGAACAGCGTCTCAACCAGGCGGGCGTAACCTACAGAGAATCCGGCACCGGCCAGCGCGGCACCGATCTGCAAATCCAGCACACCGGCTGGTTCCACAGTCAGCCAATGGCGGAATAACTCCAGATCCTCACTCATGGCATACAGCAGTTTTGGACGGTTTTCATCGGCCAGCATCGCCCGGAACGATTCCGAGGCCTCAGCCACCTCCGGATCCACCAGCCAGAACTGTCCGCCAGCGCCCAACTGCACCAGGCCAGGAATCGGGTAGAAGGTGGACACCCGCTCGAACTCCGTGTCGAGTGCGACCGGCATGCCGGGTTCAAGGCTTTCGAGCCACTGATCCAGCTGCTCGGGTGTCTCCAGCCAGCGAACGGTATCCGGGGCCGGTGGAATGGCTACGGCCGGGTCGGTTTGGGTCATAAACAGAACCTGGGAACTTATTCAGACAGGGGTTTGCGACCCCGGAATGCATGGGTGAGTGTAAATCCATCAACATAGCCCAGCTCACCGCCAACCGGAATGCCATGGGCCAGGCGTGTAATCAGGATATTCTGGCCATCAAGGCGGTCAGCAATGTAATGGGCGGTGGCTTCGCCTTCCACCGTGGGGTTAGTGGCCAGGATCAATTCCGTTACGCCTTCACGGCGCACCCGATCCAGCAGGCGTTCAATCCCGATCTCCTCCGGGCCCACGCCATCGATGGGCGACAGATGCCCCATCAACACGAAGTAACTGCCTTTGTAATCGCCGGCCTGCTCAATGGCGAGCAGGTCTGAAGGGCTTTCAACCACGCACAGGGTGCCATTGAGGCGCTCGGGTTTCTCGCAGATCTGGCAGATTTCGGTGTCCGAGAAGTTCTGACAACTGTCGCAACGGCGAACACCGTCCATCGCGTGATTCAGCGCCGCTGCCAGCCGTGTTCCGCCAGAGCGCCCCCGCTCCAGCAGATGAAAGGCCATGCGTTGGGCCGTCTTCTGGCCAACACCGGGCAGGCATCGCAGGGACTCCACCAATTCATCAACCAGGGGGCTGAATGCCATGACTACTCCTTAAAAAATCGATGGCAGGCCGGCTCAGAACGGCATCTTGAAACCGGGCGGCATCCCCATGCCAGACATCATGCCGGACATTTTTTCTTTCTGGTTGGCCTCTACCCGGCGAACCGCATCGTTCACGGCGGCAGCCAGCAGGTCTTCCAGGATTTCCTTGTCTTCAGACAACAGGGACGGATCGATATCCACTTTGCGGACATCGTGCCGGCCGTTCATGGTGACTTTTACCAACCCGGCGCCGGATTCCCCGGTCACTTCGGCTTTGGCGATCTCTTCCTGGGCCTTCTGCATCTGCTCCTGCATCTGCTGGGCCTTTTTCATCAGGTCGCCCATATTGTTCATCATCTACTTATCTCCTGGCTGTTTCTGCGGGGCGTATACTTTCTTCGACGACCCGCCCTTCAAATCGTTCCACAATACTCTTGACCAGAGGATCCTGTCGGATGGACTCTTCCGCAGCTTTCTGGCGCGCCGCCCGCTGGCGCTCCTCGAAGGCGGCCGGCGTATGCAACCCCGGCACACCCTGCTCTATCTTCAACTGTGTGGCGTCGCCGAAGCGTGATCTCAAGGCCGCCAGTATTTTTTCTTCGTGGCGAGCATTGAGCAGCCGCGCATGCCCCTCATCCAGAGTCAGCACAACCGCCTGCCCTTCCATTCTCATGGACGAATAGCTGGCCAGGTTTCCAGGCATGCCGGTAATACCCAGCGAGCGGAAATCACGTTCCCAGACAAACCCGTCGGAGGTAACCGGTTGCTCGGGCTCGGCAGGGGCTGGCTCAGGCTCGTTCACCAGGGCCTGGTCAGCATTTTGCTCTGACTGCACCGGATCAGGGGCCGAAACTGGTTCCGGCGCTGACTCTGGCTCGGGTATCGCGCTTGCGTCAGGCTCAATACTGGAATCCGATTGCGGCACCGGCTCTTGCCACTCGGGTGATTCAGCCTGAACGCCGTAGTCTTCTGGCTCCCAGGGTGGCGGGTCATCCACCATGGGTGGCTGCGGTTCAAGTTCAGCTACCGGCTCCGGACTGGGAGCCGGCTGAGGCGCGGGCTCGGGTTGCGGTGCCGCGGCGACAGCCTGGGTGGGCGCGGTTTGCGAAACCGGGCCAGGCTCAGGTTCTGAATCCGCCGGGCCATTGTTGCTGTTGCCAGAGGCCAGCGCCGGCGGTTCCCGGCGATCGGTACCCGGTCGAAACGCCAGCATGCGCAGCAAGGTCATTTCAAAGCCCATACGGGCATCCGGTGTCACCGACAGATCTTTCCGGCCAATCAACGCGGTCTGGTAAAACAACTGAGCATCTTCGGCACTCAGACGACGGGCCAGTTCCTGCACCTGGGCAGCATCGCCCATGGCGTTGTCGGCACTGCCCGGCACCACCTGCTCCATGGTGACGCGATGAAACAGGGACAGCATATCGGACAGGATGACGCCGTAATCCGGCGCAAAATCCGAGATCCGGTTAATTTCAGACAGCAGGCCGGGGCCATCACGCTCAACCAATGCGTTAACAATGCGCTGGATATCGCGCTGATCGATGGTGCCCAGCATATTGCTGACATCACTGGCAGCCAGGTTCTCGTTGCCGAATGCAATCGCCTGGTCGGTCAGGCTGAGGGCATCCCTCATACTGCCATCGGCCGCCCTCGCCAACAGCCACAGAGCCGGGTCTTCAAACGGGATCTGTTCTTCGGTCAGAACGTGCTGCAGGTGGCCAACAATGTGCTCCGGCGTCATCCGCTTGAGATTGAACTGCAAACACCGGGAAAGCACCGTCACCGGCAGCTTCTGGGGATCAGTGGTGGCCAACAGGAACTTGACGTGTTCAGGAGGCTCTTCCAGGGTTTTCAGAAAGGCGTTGAAGGACTGGTTGGTGAGCATGTGCACCTCATCGATGAGGTACACCTTGTAGCGGCCGCGCGTGGGGGCGTACTGCACGTTGTCGGTCAGTTCCCGCATGTCATCTACACCGGTGCGGGAGGCAGCATCGATTTCGATCAGATCAACAAAACGGTTCTCCAGGATCTCCTTGCAGCTGTCGCATTCACCGCAGGGATTCGGCGTTATGCCGGTCTCACAGTTCAGACAGCGGGCCAGCAGGCGGCCAATGGTGGTTTTGCCCACGCCCCGGGTGCCGGTAAACAGATAGGCATGGTGCAGGCGCTGGTGTTCCAGGGCGTGAATAAGCGCCTGTAACACATGTTCCTGCCCCACCATGTCTTCAAAGGTACGGGGGCGCCATTTCCGGGCTAAAACCTGATAGCTCATGATCCATCAACTGCTCTGAAAAATGGGAACAACTCTAGCATGGACAGGCAATGAGAAGAAGCATGCGCTTGCGCAACAAACGGGAGAGGAAACAGGCAAAACAAGAGGCTGGATATGGGGGTGACCCCACCAGCGATCCCCCGGCACACACATCCACCGCTTCGGCTGCTCCCTTCCGGGCCTGACCGGGTTCACGGTTTCATGTTGCGGAGGCACCAATGGGGCCACCATAACGGCGTTTCGGGGCATTTCCCTCGAAAGCGGCGCGCATATTAACAGAAGGGTATAAGGACTACAACGGCAAAGGGACTTCGTCCTGCCGGAACCAACAGGCAATGCTGTACCGGGTGCGATTGGCGGGCAATACCTCGTGGGGCACATCCTCACTCAGAAACAGAGCCGCACGCCCTGCTTCCGGCCGCACCAGACCAACCATCTGATCTTCGTTGTCGGGGCTGAACACCCGCAACTCTCCCCCGTCTTGCAGCTGCCATCCTTCATTCAGATACAGCACCAGGCTGACCACACGGGATGCCCTGCCCCGGAAACTGTCCAGGTGGCGCTTGTAGAAATCGCCAGGCTGGTAGGTGGCATAATGCGCTTCATAGCGCTTCAGCCCAAGAAACAGGCGCTGGTTCAGACCAACCCGCAGGGCATCAAAGAACCGGAACAGCTCCGACTGGGCGGCGGTATAGCCATCAAGCCAGGCGATTTTATCCCGGCGGACGCTACGATCACGGGTCAGATCGGCACCGCGCCCAATCCCTGCTCGCCCCATGGCTTCGGTACGGTCCAGTATCTCTACCTCGTTACGAAGCGCAGCGATCAGGCCAACGGGCAAATGACCGAGCAGATCCAGCTCAATCCAGGCTTTCTCGCTCAGGCTATCGGCGAGTTCATCCAACCAGCCATCGGAGACCAACAAAGAATCACAGCGGCCAGCTGCCCCGATAATGTCTCCAGCCACCTTGTCCAACCGGCCCGCGGACTGCTCGAGAAGCGGCTCCGGCATCGGCAAGACCGACGCTACCGGATTTTCTGATTCCATGTTCAGACCCTCACAATTTTGACGTATTGTATTCAGAAACTCGCCGCGCGCACGGTTTTAAATTACTCTGAAGCTACGGAGTTTTACCTAAAGGAAGCAGTTTCTGAATATGTCGGACAGCAGTAGCAAGCCGCCAGCAACCGGAGGCCCGGGCAACTGGTCATTTACCCGCTGGAGTACCATCGGGCAACTGGAGGCACTTGAAGTTCATCACCCATTGTTCCAGGCCACGTTGTTTCTACAGGGGGCACACCTCACCCATTTCGCGCCAATGGATGAACGCAACTGGCTCTGGCTCAGTGAACTCGCCCGTTTTCAACCTGGCCGAGCAATTCGCGGTGGCATTCCCGTGTGCTGGCCCTGGTTTGGAGACCCACTCCGGAACCCGCCGGAAATCCGCAAGCGCATAGCGTCATCCTCAGCCCACGGCTTTGCCCGCACTGCTTTATGGCGACTGGAAGATGTTCGGGAAAGCGCCCATGAAGTAGAGATCAGCCTGTCGCTCAGCGCCAACGACGATTTTGAAGAACACAGGGATGGCCACGCCCTGGCCCTGATCACATTCAGTTTTTCCGTTCGCGGTTGCCAGATTGCTCTGACAACCACCAATCTTTCGAAAGCGCCGCTGGCGTTCAGCCAGGCCCTTCACACTTACCTGCCCACTGACGACATTCAGCGAACCCGCGTGCTGGGCCTGGGAAACAGCCAGTACATCGACACGCTGAAAGACTGGGACTACGTCTCACAGGAAGGGCCAGTGTATTTCGAAGGTGAAGTGGACCGGATATACGAAACCGGCGAAGCACTGACCGTAGTAACACCTTCCGGCAAGCGAAAGCTTACGTCTGTGGGTAGCGATTCAACCGTGGTCTGGAACCCGGGCCCGGGAAAAGCGCAGCGTCTTTCTGATTTTCCAGACTCTGCCTGGCAGAAAATGCTGTGCGTCGAAACAGCCAATGCAGCATCGGATTATCGGGTATTAAATGAAGGCCAGAGCCACACACTGGGCGTATTCATCGGCCGCGCCTGAGCGGCAACTTCTTTGACACAGGGAGCGGGCATGGGCCTGGCATCGTATCTGAGATCGAAACTGATACCAGCGGAACTGGACGAACAGGTAAACCGCATTCGCAAACCCATCGGCACACTGGGCTACGATCCCTGGGGTTATAACAACGAAGCGGTGAAATACGGCTTTTCCGTTGCCCGGCAATTCTACGAGAAATACTTTCGGGTCAGCGCCTCCGGCGTTGACAATGTGCCGGCAGAGGGCCCGGTGCTGATTATTGCCAACCACTCCGGCCAGTTACCCATCGACGGCCTGCTCATTGGTTACGCCCTCGCCTCACGGGAAAAAAATCCTCGAATTCCCCGCGCCATGATCGAGCGCTTCTTTCCGACGGTGCCGTGGCTTGGCAATCTCCTGAACGAAATCGGCGCCGTGCTCGGAGACCCGGTCAACTGCGCGAAGATGCTCGCCAACAATGAAGCTGTGATTGTGTTTCCGGAGGGCGTAAGAGGCTCCGGCAAGCTCTACCGGGACAGGTATCAACTGAAACGTTTCGGCAACGGTTTTATGCATCTGGCCATGAAGTACAAGGCGCCCATTGTGCCTGTGGGCGTAGTGGGCTGCGAAGAGACCATCCCGGCCATTGCCAACATCAAGCCACTGGCCAATGCCCTGGGCGTACCCTACGTTCCTGTCGCCCTGCCCGTGGTGCTCCCCGCCAAGGTACACCTGAATTTCGGGGAACCCATGTATTTTGATGATACCGAAATCCCTGAAGAGCAGGTCACCGAACGGGTAGAAGCTGTGAAAGCCGAGATCAGCCGACTGATTGACAAGGGACTGAGCGAAAGGAAAAGGCTGTTCTGATGAGCAAGCACCAAAGACCCCGCATTCTGATCACAGGTGCTGCCGGTGCGCTGGCCCAGCAAGTGATCCGCCGCCTGCGAGAAAGCTGCGACCTGGTGGCCGTCGATTTCCGGGAACAGGTTTACCTGGGCGACGACATCCCCAGCTACTGCATTGACTTCAACAAGCGGGTCTTCGAAGACCTGTTCCGACGCTATGAGTTTGATGGCGTGATACATCTCGGCCGCATCCTCTCCAGCCAACTGACCCGCATGCGCCGCTATAACGCCAATGTACTGGGCACCCAGAAGCTACTGGACCTGTCCCACAAATACGGCATACGCCGGGTGATTGTGCTCTCCACCTACCACGTCTATGGTGCCGTGGCCTATAACCCGGCGCTGATAGACGAGTCCGCCCCCCTCAAAAGCGCAGGCCTGAGTGCCGACCTGGTGGATTCAGTGGAGCTTGAGAACCTCGCCAACATCTATCTTTGGCGCTACCCGGAACTCAACATCACTATTCTTCGGCCCTGCAACATCGTGGGCCCCGGTGTTCGCAATACCATGAGCACCCTGCTCAGCAGTGAGCGGGCACCCGTATTGGCTGGCTTTTCGCCGATGATGCAGTTCATCCATATCGACGACATGGCAGACGCCATTGTCGCCGCCTGGGCAAAGCCCGTAAAAGGCGTGTTCAATGTCGCGCCGCAAGACTGGGTCGCCTACCAGCACGCCTTGAAGCTCTGCGGTTGCAAAACCATACCCATTCCCTCCATTCCACCGAGCGTGCCGAAGGCCATTGCCCGGGTTCTGAACCTGCGCAGCTTCCCTCCGTACCTGATGGCATTCTTCAAATATCCGGTGGTGATTGACGGTCGCGCCTTCGCCCGGGAATTCGGTTTTGAGCCCAAACGGCCATTGAAAGAGATTTTCCGGTATTATCGCGATAACAAAAAACCGGTGTGAAACTCATCG
This sequence comes from Marinobacter sp. LM1, assembly GCF_042763285.1. NCBI lineage: Bacteria > Pseudomonadati > Pseudomonadota > Gammaproteobacteria > Pseudomonadales > Marinobacteraceae > Marinobacter > Marinobacter sp. LM1. Next base: position 2,063,429 of record NZ_CP114373.1, on the reverse strand, counting down.
GTAATTTGAGTATTCAAATAGACGAACGGCCCTTTTCGGCGCTACCCTGTACATATTAAATACAGTACCCGGGCACCGGCAGGCCCGGGATTCCCGGTGTTCAAGGAAAGAGCTAATGTTCAGGGATCTCAGCGTGATCAGTCACGGTGCGGCAGCCGCTGTCTTTGCGGTTCTGGCCGTTCTTGTGGCAACCCGTTATCTTCGCCGCGACATTGATCGTGCTCTGTTCCTTGCCGCCATTGTTACCGCCCTGTGGGCCTCCGTCCTGGTTACCCAAAGCCTCTGGGGATCGCCCGGATTCTTCACCCGCTACCTCCTGGAACTGCTCAGAGACACAGCCTGGTTACTCCTGCTGTTCGCCATGCTTCGCGACGGCTTTCGGCAAGGCCGGTTCACCAGTCAAATAAAGAAGGTATTGGGTGCCGCAACGGCGATACTGATCATCACCTTGCTGGCCCTTGGTACACTTGAGTTCGCCCTCCACATCGATCTTGTCAGCGGTAAAACCAAGGTGATCGGCCAGATCGCCCTGTCACTCCTGGGCCTGTCGCTGGTCGAGCAAATCTGGCGAAACTCTACTGTCTTCGGCCGCTCCAGCATGAAATACCTGTGCATTGGCGTTGCCACCATCTTCGCCTTTGATTTCTTCATGTATGCCGATGCGCTGCTGTTCGGGCAAGTCGCGGATTCGTTCTGGAATGCGCGCGGTTTTGTGAACGCCGCACTCATGCCCCTTTTTGCCATCAATGTGGTGAACACACGCAAACAACCTGTGGACTTCCAGTTGTCCCGTTCGGCCGTATTTCACGCTGGCACACTCATCTTCGCGGGCGGATACCTGTTACTGCTGGCCATCGGCGGTTACTACGTACGCGCCCTGGGTGGTGAGTGGGGCGAAGCCCTGCAGGTTCTGTTCATCACCGTTTCCCTGGCTTTTCTGGTCACACTTCTGCTGTCGCGGCGTATTCGCGGCCGCCTGATGGTCTTCATCAGCCAGAACTTCTTCGACTACAAGTACGATTATCGCGATGAATGGCTCAAGCTCACCAAGGAACTTGCCAACCTGAGCAACGAACCACCCCTGCCCGAACGAGTAGTGCGCATTCTGGCCGGACTGGTGGAAAGCAATGCCGGCGCGCTCTGGATAAAGGGCGAGCAGAAAGATTTCCACCTGAAAGCAAGCGTCAATATCGCGACTCCGAAGTACACCATCATTGACGAAGACTCGGATATGGTGAAGTTCTTTAAAGATCGTGAGTGGATCATTGATCTGAGTGAATACCGGGAAGACCCGGTGAGCTACAACCTGCTGGAAATACCGGACTCCATCACCAAGACCCCGGAAGCCTGGCTGGTCATCCCTCTGTATCTCGATAACGAACTCTACGGCATTGCCATGGTCGGCGCTCCCTACGCCAGGGTGGAGCTTAACTGGGAGAACTTCGACCTGATCAAGGTGGTAGCCCGCCAGACCTGCAACCTCATCGCCCAGAACGATGCCCAGAACCGGCTCTCACGGGCCATGCAGTTTGAAGCCGTCAGCAAGGCCAGCGCGTTCATGGTGCATGACCTGAAAACACTGATCGCCCAGTTGTCCCTGCTGGTCAAGAATGCGCCCAAACATCGCAACAACCCAGCCTTTATCGACGACATGATTGCCACCACCGATCATGCGGTCCGTAAAATGTCGAACCTCGTGGATCATATCCGCAAACCATCCTCCGGGGCGGACGAGCATCGTGCTCCCATAGACCTGACCCAACTGGTCCGCGAGCTGATTGAAGACAACAGCCGCCGCAGCCCGGCACCGATGCTACTGGGTGCTCCACCCGCCATCCAGGTATGCGCCGACAAAGAACAGCTGCGCAGCGTGCTGGGCCACCTGATTAGCAACGCCCAGGACGCCACGGCTCCAACCGGGGAAATCACACTGAACCTGAAAACGGCCAAAGGCAGCGTGGTGCTGTTTATCCAGGATACCGGCAGCGGCATGACGGAAGAGTTTATCCGCACCCGGCTTTTCAAACCCTTCGAAAGCACCAAAGGGCTTACCGGTATGGGGATTGGAGCCTATCAGGCCCGGGAATACATACAGGAACTGGGCGGTTCGATTGACGTAACCAGCGAGCCCGGCCTGGGCTCCTGCTTTTCGGTACGTATTCCGCTGGCCAATGCAGCAACCGGCGAATCAGCCGGGAATAAGCCGGAACCGACAGATTCCGGCTTTGAGGAAGGCAGGCAAGCCGTCAATTAACCGACGGAGAAGACTATTTTATTAAGCGAGCATTGCAAAGTGTCAATGTTCAGTTAAGAATCAGAGTCATGGAATCGCGTTCGCCTCATGGGCGTCTATCCGATATGAACACGGAACAAAGGACTGGTTGTTGTTGTGAAGCAGTTATTGATAGTCGAGGATGATCCTGGCCTCCAGAGCCAGATGCGATGGTGCTTCAGTGAAGACATTGAAGTCTCGGTGGCCGCTGATCGGGAGGCAGCGCTAACGGCACTTCGGCGTCTCGAGCCTGAAGTGGTGACGCTGGATCTTGGCTTGCCACCCGACCCCGGCGGCGCCACTGAGGGTTTCGCACTGCTGGAAGATATCCTTCGCCTGGCGCCCATGACCAAAGTGATCGTGGTGACTGGGCGGGAAGACAAGGAAAACGCCGTCAAGGCCATAGGCATGGGAGCCTGCGACTTCTACCAGAAGCCGCTGGATGCCGACATCCTCACCTTTGTGGTAAATCGGGCATTCCGCCTCGCGGAACTGGAAAAAGAAAACCGCGAACTGTCCTCGCAAGGCAATGGCACCAACATCAAAGGCATTGTTGCCGCCAGCCCCGAAATGCTGGTGATTTGCCGCACGGTCGAAAAAGTTGCACCTACCGATGTCACCACCCTGATTACCGGCGAAACCGGTACCGGCAAGGAACTCCTGGCCCGGGCCCTGCACGACCTGAGCCATCGCGCCGACAAACCCTTTGCGGCCATCAACTGCGCCGCCATTCCGGAAAACCTGCTGGAGAGCGAACTGTTCGGGTTCGAGAAAGGCTCCTTTACCGGCGCGACCCAATCCAAGAAAGGCAAGATTGAGAGCGCCAACGGCGGCACCCTGTTTCTCGACGAGATTGGCGATATGCCGATGGCACTGCAGGCCAAACTGCTTCGCTTCCTGCAGGAACGAGTGGTCGACCGGGTAGGTTCGGTAAAACCGATTCCCGTTGATGTCCGGGTGGTGTGCGCCACCCACCGGAATGTTCAGGACCTGATTGCCCAGGGCGATTTCCGGGAAGACCTGTATTACCGGATCAGTGAAATCACACTGGATGTGCCTGCCCTGCGTGAACGGGATGGCGACCCACTGGTGATCGCACAATCCCTCCTGAAAACCCTGGGGAAACAAATGGACCGCCCTAACCTCACGTTCTCGGACGATGCGGTTCAGGCAATCAATGCCTACAGCTGGCCAGGCAATGTGCGTGAAATGATCAACAAGGTGAAGCGGGCGATCATCATGGCCGATGGCAAGCGCATCACCGCCGAAGACCTGGTTCTGCCCCTTGAAGCGTGCGACACCGACTTTCAGCTCAACCTGCGCCAGGTACGTGAAGCGGCAGAACGAAAAGCCATTATGCAGGCCCTGACCACCAGTAATTTCAACATGGCTCAGGCATCGCGTCTGCTGGGCGTTACCCGCCCGACGCTATACAACCTGACCGACAAATACCGGATTGAGACCAACACGGCCCCAAACGAGGCCTGAGACACCCAATGCTGGAACAGAACAAGACCCGACGAAAGAAGGAACAGGGCATGAAAATCAAAACTATTGCGCGTGCATCACTGCTCTCCGCTGCCATTGCTTTGACCCTGACGGGGTGCAACAGCGAACCGGACATGTCTCAGGAAGACATTCAGTACATCAGCCATGTTGACCAGGCACGGTTTTTCCAGCGCCAAGGTGAGTTGAAAGCAAGCACCATCGAGGCCAGAAGCGCCATCGATCTCCAGCCGAATCGCGCCGCCCCCTACTTTGTCATCATCCACAACCTGCTAACTGCCGGTGATGCGGCGAACGCTGAACGGCAACTGGACAAGCTCCTTGAGAAGACGAACATTGAGGAGCTGGGCCAATCGGAACGCAACCAGGCTGCGTTGATCCGGGCTGAAGCCCGTATTCTCCAGGGTAAACACCAGGAAGCCCTGGAATCTCTGGACCAGATTTCATCGCCCTCTCCGGATCAACAGTTGCAGGCAGACAACCTGAAAGGTCGCGCCTGGTTGACCAGCGGCGACTTTGACAAAGCCGAAGAGGCCTACCAGAGCGCGTTCGACAAACACAGCAATAACGTTATTGCCATGATCGGCCTGTCCCGGGTTGCCACGGCCAAGGGCGACTTCGACACTGCAAAGGAACGCCTTGAGAAAGCCATAGAAATTGACGCTGAACACGAGGACGTCTGGCTCTGGAAAGCGCAATTCGCCCATGCCCGCCAACAATGGGCCGAAGCAGAACAGGCGTACATACGCGCCCTGGAGACCATTGGCCAGTTCGACGTTATGACCTTCCGGAAATACCAGACCATTTCGGCCCTGATCACCGTTCTGCGTGAGCAGGGCAAATCGGCGGAGGCATTTGTCTATGAGGAAATCCTTGCCAAGTCCGGTCCGGGTACGATCAAAAGCAACCTGGAAGCCGCGGCCTCAGCCTATAATGATGGCGACCTGAATACCGCCGCCAGGTATCTGCAGGAAGTCCTTAACCAGGTTCCCAACCATCAACAAAGCGCATTGATGCTGGGCGTAATACGTTATCGGCAAGGCCGCCCCGAGGAGGCGGAGAAACTGCTTGCACCGCTGGCCGATATGGAAAACGCCGATGAAGTACGCAAACTCCTGGCCGCCACCCGCATATCCATGCGCGACCCGGCTGGCGCAAAATCACTGCTGGAAGACCTGGAGGGCAGCGACGCCGATCCACAAACACTCGCACTGGTAGGCATTGCAAGCCTGGCTTCTGGCGACGATCAGAGTGGCCGCCAGCTCCTGGAAAAGTCGCTGGAACTGGCACCAGACAACCACAACCTGCGTTTGCGCTATGCGGCTTACCTCACTCAAACCCGTGATTTCGCCAATGCCATCAAACAGGCCAGTCAGATTCCGTCGGATGCCACGGAGGCCCTGCAGGCCACAATTCTGACATCCCAGGCCCAGGCGTTGTCTGGCAATTCGCAGGCGGCAACAGACACCCTGGATACCTGGCTTAAAGCCAATCCGGAAAGCATGGCGGCTTTGATCGCCCGGGGAAACCTGGCCAGCAGCCTGAACAACACCCAACAGGCGGCCAGCTACTTTGAGCGGGCGCACAAGCAACACCCGGAAGAAGCAGCTCCTCTGGTAGCTCTGGGCAACCTTGCCCGCGAACAGCAGAACACAGAGCAGGCGATTACCTGGTACCGCCAGGCGGTCGAAACCAACCCGAACAACCTGCCCGCCATTCAGGCCCTTGCCGGTGTGATGAAGCGCGATCAACTGACCGGGCTGATGCAGGAAATCAGCACGCAACATCCTGAGGCAAACGGACCGCGGCTGATCCTTCTGGAATCCGCGCTGATCAACAACGATACGTTGCGAGCCGATGAACTGACCGCCCGGTTGATGGAAAGAGAGCGTGAAGATCAGCCATCGCAGGCAGAGCCGATGGTGGCTGCGGTGTACGAAGGCATAGCCACTCAAATGGCACAGCGCGACAACAGCTCACGTGCTCTTGAGATCCTGAGCCGGGGTCGGGCGCTCTTCCCGGAGAATGAGGCCATTGCATTAAAAGTGGCTGCCATCGAATTCAGCAATGGCAACGCAACCGCCGCGCGAAGCGCGCTGCAGGATGCCAAGCAGCATCACCCGGACTCCCCTGCGCCCTATCAAGTAGAAGCCAGCTATTACGAGAATCAGGGCGAACATCAGCAAGCCGCTGAACTGTATCAACTGGCCCTGGCCAAACGACAAACGGCGGAACTGGCCATCGCCCATGCTCGCGCACTCTCTAACGCCGGCCGATCTCAGAATTCGATAGAAGCACTGCAGGAAGCCAACAAACAATTCCCGAACAATTCGTCAATTCTGCTTACACTGGCGCTTCAAACCCAGCAAGCAGGCCAGACGGATGCGGCCATTGAGCACTACCAGCAGGTTCTGCAACAGACCCCGGACAACGCCCTGGCGCTGAACAATCTCGCCTGGCTGTATTACGAGGCCGGCAACAGCGAAGCGGCATCACTGGCCAAACGCGCCTACGAACTGGTGCCCGAAAATGCTGCGATTGCAGATACCTACGGCTGGATCCTGTTCGAGGCTGGTGAACACGAGCAAAGCCTGGCTGTACTGGAAAGAGCCCATTCCCTGGCGCCGGATTCCCAGGAAATCGCAATGCATCTGGCCGAAGCTTATCGAGCCACCGGGCGCACCGATGCGGCCCAGCAGATCATGGACAAGTTCAGCTCAGGCAACAACGGCTAATCATTACTCACGCTATAACCAAAAAGAGGACATAACGAAACGTTCCTAGCCGCCGGTGGCAGCCCTGACCCACTGCAACAATACTTTACATATTGTTTCCAATAGCAAGGAAGGTGGGTTATGGCTGCTATCAAAGTGTTGAGCGTAGGCACCGTGGTGGTTCTGCTCAGCGGCTGTCAGAACTGGCAGTTCAGGGATATTGAGGATTTGCCACCGACAGCCGCGATACCAGAGACGAGCGAACCGGGAAAGGTCGATGTCTGGTATTTTGACGGTATCTCCGGGAACTACGTTCAGGGCATGCTGGACGCAGAGAAATATCCGGATTCGCCCGATGAAATCACTGAACTCACCCAACTACGCCAAGCCACCAGCCGAGCCAATAATTACGGCACACTGATCCGGGGCTTTATCGAGCCCCCCGAAACGGGCGAATACACCTTTTACATCAGTGGCGACGATCAGACACAACTGTGGTTATCTGATTCCCAGAACCCGGACGGTGCGGTTCAGATCGCCTCCACCATGTCCACGCCCCTCGATAATTTCACCCGCTATGCCTCACAAACCTCCGGCGTACAATATCTGGAGGCCGGCAAAAAATATTACTTTGAATTCAGACACAAGGAAGGTGGATGGGACGACCACTTTACCGTTGCCTGGTCCGGCCCCGGCATCTCTCAGCAAGTGATCAGCGGCAGCGCGCTATACAGCTACGCCCAGAAAGCCCCTGACTCGGCCCCCGAGATGACATCCGAAGATGCCTACCATCTGGGCTACCGAATCGGCTACTTTGACGCTGAACAGGGCCTCTCATTCAACAGCCAGTACCCCCCACTTGATGCGGACAGTGATGATCTGTACGACAACTGGGAGATTGTGTACGGGCTGGATCCATCCAATGCCGCCGATTCAAAATCCGATACCGACAATGATCTGCTTACCGCCATGGATGAGTTCTGGGCCAGGACCAATCCCGGCACCGAAGATACTGATAACGACGGGATTCCGGATGGGTACGAATACGCCTATGGCACGGACCCCACCAACCCGGGCGATGCCAATGTAGATCTTGACGGTGATGGCTACACCATCCTGCAAGAGTACCAGGCCGGCACCAATCCCACCGATGCCAGCGACTTCCCTGCCCCCCAGGAAGTGTATGCAACCGGATTCGTCGGCCAGTACTTCACAGGCACCGAGTTTGACAGCTTCGTTTACAGTCAGCGGGATGCGACCGTCGACTTCAACTGGAATAGTGGAAGCCCGGCAGCGGAGCTTCCAAAGGACCGGTTCAGCGTGCGTTGGCAGGGATGGTTCACACCCCCCCACAATGAAGGAACCCGGGACTACACCTTCACCACCACCACGGATGATGGTGTTCGGCTTTTCCTCAACGGGTCTACCGTCATTGATCAGTGGAAGAACCAATCCCCCACCAGCTACAACGCCACCGCGAGTCTCGAAGCAGGGACCCCCGTTGCCATCACCATGGAGTACTTTGAGTTCGGCTGGGGTGCCACCGCACAACTGGCGATTACCGACGCCGCCACTGGAGATGCCATATCCACGACCAACACCGTCCAGCATCTGACATTGGACAGCGAGTTCGCCGAAAGCACCTTGAACGACGGCATCGACGATCTTTACAAACTTCGCTACGGACTCCCCCTGATGCAACCATCAGCCAGCCGGGTGCTTAACGATAGCGGCGTGACGGTTCTTGAGGCTTATCAATCGGGCCTGCACCCGTACACGCTCGAAACCGTATCGGAGCCAGAATCACCGGTCACCAGCCAGCCCGGTGGTACCGGCGATGCCAGCGGCAGTGTGACACTGTCGTGGACGCCTCCGGGCACCAGGGTAGACGGCAGCAGCATTTCGCTGAGCGAAATTGACCGTTACCGGATCAACTACGGACAGGATGCTGCAAACCTGACTCAAACCCTGGAGGTGCCGGCAGGCACAACCTCAACCACGGTTACCGGCCTGGCGCCCGGCACCTGGTACTTTACGATTCAGGTAATCGATATCAATGGATTGAGTAGTGAACCGTCTGATCCGGTAGAGCATCAGGTTAACTAAGTGAGCATTCTGGTTGTCGAGTTATTTTACAACCAAACAGCAGCGGCCAGAAAATTTCATTAATATTCAATGACTTAAAATCTGGCACAAAGCCTGCTTATTAGAGGATGACGTAACGCAAAGACCACTCACTGGAGGAGTGACTCAAATGAAAAAATTGACTCAAGGCTTGGCAATGGCTGCAGCCGTCGGTTTTGCGGGAGTAGCTCAGGCTGCCTATATCGATTCTGTTGCCAATGCAAACGCACCTGGCGCTGTAGCTGAGCAAAGTGTTCCGGGAGACAACGATTACGCCACTCGCGTAGGTGGTACCTGGACAGCGGATGCACCTCTGTACAACGTGGGTGATACCGTATTGTTCGGCCACAACCTGAAATCCACCAGCTCCGATCCGTTCAAGCTGACCTTCACCTACCTGGGTAAAGAAGCGAACGACAACAACCAGTTTTACTGGGGTAACACGCTGGTATTCGATACCAACAGCAATCCTGATGACCAGTTCAGCGCCGTATTCTACGGTGGTCTTGACGCCCTGCTGAACTTCAAGTTCATCAATGGCAGCGGAGTTACCATCAACAACGATGGCGCCAACGGCAGTCAGTTCAACAACATCGCCAAACCGAACTCCAGCACCAACTTCAACCTCTTCTATGTTGAAGAAGATTACTTCGTAATCAGCCTGGACGATGGCTATGTTGGCGATGACAACCATGACGATATGGTGATCGCAGTTCGTGCCACCAAGGTTCCCGAGCCTGGCACGCTGGCTCTGCTTGGCCTTGGTCTCGCTGGCATTGCAGTCCGGATGAAAGGCCGTAAAAAAGCCTGACATCGAGTTCTATGCTACGCTTTAAAAGCCCTGCACTTGCAGGGCTTTTTCATTTCAGGTCAGGTTCATGGATGTACTGATTGTTTATGCCAATAGCGGCAGAGGGCTGCAAAAAGATGCCAGGATACTGGAAGCAGCCCTGCAGCGGCTTGGGCACCAGACCAGGCAGGTTCAACTGCCCCCTACTCCCGTATGGCGTTCCCGCCTTTCAGCTTATCGATTCAAGGCATTAAAACGATTTTGCCCCGGATTTCTCAGCAAACTCTTCTATCGCAGTCAGATCGGCTTACTCAGGCTGCTACGTCCGGTTCAACAGGCGGATCTCGTCATTCACCTCGAGAATGTCTGGATATCTCAATTGGCTGCTGGCCGACACCACTGGCTCATCCCTAACCAGGAATGGTTCATTGAATCGAGAGGTCCCTACCTCAGCTTTACCAACCGTATACTCTGCAAAACACACCACGCGGTATCGATTTTTTCCGCCTTACATGCAGACACCCACTACCTGGGTTTTACCGGCGGTGAAGTTAGCGCTCAAAACGATTCAGAAAGGAAAAACTACGGTTTGGCTTTGCATGTAGCTGGCAACAGTCGGTTCAAGGGCACGCAACGTGTTATGGCATGTTGGCAGAGGCATCCAGAATGGCCAGAACTGGTCGTTGTCTCCCAGCATCTGGACACCACCCCCGCCGCCAATATCAGGGTAGAGAAGAACCTCACGAACAATGAACTGAACACACTCTGGGCCCAGGCCGGTTTCGCGGTACTACCTTCAGAAGTGGAGGGTTATGGCCAGGTACTGGCAGAGGCCATGGCTTACGGCTGTATTACAATAACAACTGATGCACCGCCCATGAACGAGCTGGTTGGGAAGGACAGAGGCTTTCTGGCACACGTGGAAAGAAACCTGACGTTTCGCCTGGGCACCCGTTACCTTGTCTCAGAACACGCTCTGGAGCGGAGCATTCAAGCTGCGATAGACCAGCCACCGGCCACGCTGGCCCACATGTCCAGGCTGGCAATCGAATGGTATTCAACCAATCACGAACAGTTTCTGTCCCGATTAGAGAGCCAACTCAACGATCTGATCGCACCACCTCTTGATCAATCTGCTCAAGAATCACCGGAAAAGTAGACTCGATAAACTCAGCGAGCGTTGCAGTCACCTCACAGCCATCACACGCCACTGCGGAGATGAGTAAAGAGGCATCATCACGGCCACTGAAGAACCCGCCCACCTGAGCAAGCTTCGCGCGCCACTGATCGGTTTCCCACTGCCCCTGAACAAAGTAGCTATATCCCAGATGCACACGTTGTCCGGAAACACGATGTTTCAGGGTGACTCCCTGCACCGGGATATTCAGGCTGTTTTCAACATCAAAGAAGCCTTCCGGAATCCAGAAATCACGGTCATAAAGGCGGTTACTGTACTGGATGAGTTCCGCACGATGCCTCTGATAGTCATAGGTAAACGCGCCGAGATAGTAGGTTGTGCCCAAACCTTGCCCTGCGCGGGCCTGCAAACGGTCAAACAGGGTCTGCGCATACACTCTGTCTGGATTGAGAACGTTGGGGCGCCACCCCTCCAGTGCAGATCCGAAGACCGGGGAATACCTTTCACTTAAATCAATGGCGTACCCCTCGGGTTCAGAAGCAATGTTGCCTCGCTTGTCCGGCAAAGCAACCCAGGTAACCAGCCCCAACAGCGCGACAACCGTTACAGCAACGGTAGCTTTACCTGCGGGTTTAGCGTGATCTTGCTTCTCGTCATTATCCTGGCTGGCAACAACCTGGTCGTCCCGTTTCTCAAGCTGACGAGCCAGAAAATAAAGGGGAACAAGCGTGCCCGCAAACACCCACCAGCCAAAGTTTTCATGATCCTCGATCAGGCCGGACTGCATGTTCGTTTCATACCCCATGTAGATGATGACGAACACCCGGATCCAGTTGGCAAGTAGAGCGAATGCCACCCCCAAACAGAATAACGTGATGCGGGATCGTAACCTCGACAGGTATAACTCGCCATAAATCAGAACCAGCGCCTGCCCCACCAGCAGATACCGGAGTCCAGAGCATCCATGAGCAACTTCAAAGGTTCCGACACCGATGAGGTAAACGAAAACGCCCTCCACCTCAAAATCAATATCGAAAAAACCCAACAGGAACTTATTAACGGAAACGGTAATTACCTGTAGCGCCCAGGCCAGGAAATCCCACACAGGAATGGTCAGAAACAGCAAACCCAGCGGCACAATGAACCAGCGAGCCTGGCGCCACCCCATCAGCGTCGCGCAGGCAGCAAACAAAAGAGGCACCAACGCCAATTGCTGAAGCGCCTGAAGACGAATCAACCCCCCTACCCAATAGGCAAGCAGACACGCTATCAAAGGAAGAACCCAAACCGGGGCGAAGCCCGGGGCCACCGGATTGGCCTTCGCCTTTCGCCAGATCAGATACAGCGACACGCCGGCTAACAAAAGACCATGGGAGTATGATTCGTCCCACTTTACCCATCGCGTCACGATTCCTTCCAGAGTAGGAAAAGTAACGAATGCCAGCACACATAAGACAAGCAGGAACGGCCACAGGCGACTCATCAGGCTGATAGACGGCATCCTTTCCATATTCATGACAACACCCGCTCAGAGACGAAAGAAACGATTAATTGAGGACACTAAACGGGGCGGCATACACCCCCTTGCCCCATAAGCCATTTTAAGAATGGGAGAACGAACATACTCAACGGTGGTAAACAACACCTGCTCCCCTCTGAAGTGCTGTTTGTAGAACGTATTTTTCCCGGACCCGGCCAGCAAGTCGTAACTGACAATGCTCGAATCCTGAAAGGATCGCTCAATGGCATAACCCAGATGGAGCGTGCCCAAGGACAATTTGTTGTGGAAATCCTGAATGAACCCCGCCTGCAGGTTGTATACCCGATTGCCGGCGCGGACATCATAAAGTACAGACACAATCTGATTGTCGGCTCTCAGTACCGACATTCTCGCGGATTGGCTTCCGGAGAGCCGGTTCAGAAGTGCCTCATGGAAGCGAACAGCATTATCGTCAAAGCAGGGCTTTCCCCAACGCTCGCAGTGAAAACGATTGAGTAATGCCAGAAACGTCTCCGGGGTCTGCCATTCCTCGAAGGAACCATGAAAAGTACCTTCAAACAACTCTCGCCGATTATAGGCTTTCAGACGAGTATTCTTTCCAAGCCTTGATAACCAGTCCGTAAACTGTCCCTGAGTTGGAATCACCACACCTTCCGACTCACTCCGAACCACCCGGGAGAGCGCCAGCGTGTGGCTCAGGCCAGATTCGATCATACTCATTGATCTCGCGGAGGCATCCGCAATAATCATCTCATCCCACCGGGCCTCAGCGAGATAGCTCCCAAGCGCCTGCAGGATGGCCAGTTGCTCACGCCGATCCACAATGACGCCCACATATTCCGTGCGCACCGTAGGCCCCAGCTTCCAGGCATTGCCTACCACATGCAGCCTTCGAACTTTCCATCCCAGCGGCGTGCTGACGGCACTCAGGTAGAGCGGAGCCAGGCCAACCAGCGTATCGCCCGGGGCGTATACACCAAGCAGCAACAGATCAAGGTTCAGTCTATCGCCCCAGGTTTCCCACCAGGACGTCTGCCAGGCCCAGCTCATGAACAGCGGGTCGGCATTACTCTGCTCCAGCAGATGGTCCCAGCTTTCCTGCAGCCCGAAAAACTCTTTCTCAGACAAGCGACGAACGGTATAAGTCACATTCGCCTCCCTCGGCTGGAAGTTAGCAGCATTTTTACAGCGAACCGCCAGGGGCCCATCCAGAACGGGTCCTTCGACAATGACCGAAGCAAAGAACGAAAGGCCTGGCGACGCTGACCAGACGAGTACTCATATCGCCCTTTCCGAATAAAAAAATAACTTAACCCCCGGCGGGCCTCACCCCGGGTAACCGCTGAAGGAAAGGCTTTCAGAAAACCCTGGACCAGCTGTTCGTTCGCTCGAAACCTGCTCTCCTTGTCAGAGGAAATCTGGTTTTCCATAACCCGGTAATACCCAAGCACCGCTGGAACATATAGAAACTGATAGCGGGTGGAAAAACGCAACCAGAGCCCGTAGTCCTCCGCCAACCGATCGGCGCTGTCAAAGCCCCCCATCTCGTCAAAGCAGCGCTTGCGGGTCATAGTTGTGTTCATGCTCACAAAATTATCCCGGAGCAACTGCGGCGTGATACGGCCGGAATAACGGGCCATACGATTCACACCATGTTCATGCCCTTCCCCGTCTATGGTTATGAAATCACCATAGACGATATCCACCTCGGGATGTTCCTCAAAGGCCTTCAGACTGGTTTCCAGCTTTGTACTCACCCAGGCATTATCAGAGTCGAGAAAGCAGATAAACTGGCCAAGGGCCTCGGCAATCCCGCGATTCCGGGCCACACTCTGCCCCTGGTTCTCCTGCTTAAGATATCGAATGCGCGAGTCCGCCAGATACCGCTCCATCAGCTCGGCGGTGCCGTCCGTGGAACCATCGTCAATAACGATCAATTCGAAATCAGGAACCGATTGAGACAGAACGCTCTCAACCGCATACGGCAGGTAGTCCGCCCGGTTAAATGTTGGCGTAATGACCGACACCAGAGGATTAGAAGACATGACTGCTTACTTCCCTGTCTTATTCATCGTTGTTTTTATTTCAGCGCTACCGCAAGCAGCGCTCGCCAGACGTTGGTTTCTGCCGGCGCATACTTCAGCGCTTTCATGATTTCTTTGATGCCCGCAAGCTTTTTACCCACGGCGCCCAGGTAACGCCCCTTTCTGATGTAGAAATGGGCAAATCCCTTATCGAATTCACTCGCACTGAGGGCCTCAGGATACTCTCGGCGAAAGTCGCGAATGATGGCTTCATTGACCCGGAACCGCTGTGTTTTATCCGACGAAATCTGGTTTTCCATCACTCGATACCAGGCCCAGTATTCCGGCTCATAGCGAAACTGATAGCGGGCGGAAAACCGTAGCCACAAATCATAGTCGTCAGCCACACGTCGTTTTCCGCTCATGCCGCCCATCTCATCAAAGCAGCGGCGCCTTGCCATTGCGGTGTTCATGGCAACACAGTTGTCCCGAATCATCCTCGCGGCGATGCGTCCCGAATAACGCGACATATTCTTGCGACTGATCTCAGCACCCTGCTCGTTGATAATCACATTATCGCCATATAGCACATCCACTTCCGGATGCTGTTCAAAAACCCTGACTTGTTTCTCCAGCTTATCAAGCGGCCAATAGTTATCCGAATCCAGGAAGCATATGAAGTCGCCGGACGCCTCCGCCAGAGCCACATTTCGGGCCACACTCTGCCCCTGGTTTTCCTGCTGGAACAGACGGACGCGTTCATCCTGCAGGTAGGGTTCAAGCAGCTCCACCGTATTATCCGTTGAACCGTCATCGACGATCAGAAATTCAAAGTTTCCGTACGTCTGCCCCATCACACTCTCAACCGCCTGCAGAATAAACTCCGCACGGTTATAGGTAGGAGTGATAATAGTGATCAAAGGGTCTTTAGCCGACATCCGTTATCGTCCTTGTTAATACGTTCTTCATTCCACGCTTCCCGGGCAGACTGCAGCAGTTCGCCATCAGAATCTCCCCCCATAATGAACCAGCCGCTGGTGCAATCTCCGCTTGACGAAACTCGCTGTGGTGATTCCCACACAAAAAATCGGGGTTGCTCACGGCCTTGATAAAACCCGTGCGCTTTCATGGCCTGCTTCAGCTCCAAATCGGAGGTCAATGCAGAAAAAGAGGTTGCATTCGGCCATTCCCTTAGCATTGCCTCTACAACCGCCGACTTCAGCGCCGCTGATGCTGCTGGCCCGATGTAATCGACCAGTCGAACCTGTCGGTCATCCGCACGGACAACCCCCAGAGCTTTCAGGGAATCATCCTCGTCCCGTACTTCCAGAAATGAATACTGTGCAAACGGATGCCGCTGATAGCGCCAGTCAAGGTAAGCCCAGTCTCTCACAACAACCTTGTCGTAGCCTTGCGCAACTGCCGCCCACAACTCATCAATCTGTTCTCTGGGTGGCAATTGCTGCAGGAGAGACGCCCGCTTGTGTCCGCTCTGCACTGGGCGGTTAACCAGTCGAGTGCAAAATTGCAGAAGCATCAAAGCCCAGTCACGAGCGCTACGAGGCTGACGGATTTTACGAAGAAAATGCACCTGGTCGCTGGCACGCCAACCCATCCGCTGCAATACGATGGCGGCGACCGGGCTGATGCCAAACGACATAAGAATGGGAGAGCGTTGTGCCAACTCTACTTTGATCAACCGGCCTACGCCCTTTCCGCGCTGGCGCTCAGACACCTTGAAGTCGCAGCTCCACATGGCCTGTGTTGGCCGGCCATTCCATAGAATACTTACCGGCACCACCCCGTTGAAGCCGACAACCGTACCATTCTCTTCCGCTACCACCGGAGCAAAGCCACGATCGCGCGCACCAGGATTCTCCTGGAACTGATAACTCCAGATATCACGTTTGAACGCCACATCAGCAAACAGGTTCAGCACCTGCTCCCGATGGCGTTGATCATCATAGGGTTTGATTTCAGCCACCCGTGCGCTCCAGCCATGCCAGAAACATAAGAATGCCCCATAGCTCTGCAGAGTAGTCCTCGCGCCCTTTTAGGTGCTCATGCCAATAGGCATTCACAACTGAGCGGTCGAGATAGTCCTGCTTGTCAAAGACAGACGGTTGCAGCAGCGCCTCCGCCCAGGGGCGCAGAGGGCCCCGTAACCATTGCCCCACGGGCACCGCAAACCCCTGCTTGGGCCTGTCCACCAAGGACTTTGGCACGTGGCGGTACAAAACGCTACGCAGTACCTGCTTGCCCACGCCGCCATTTAGGTTATAGCTCAACGGCAACGACAGCGCGAAGGAAACCACCTTCGGGTCTAACATCGGTATTCTGGTTTCCAGGCTACAGGCCATCGCTGCCCGGTCGACCTTCACCAGAATGTCATCGGGCAGATACCAATTCAGATCGCGCCACATCAACGCTTTCAATCCGTCGGGGGGAACAGCGTGCGGGATTGCCTGAGTCAGACCATATCTGGGTTCCTGAACGTCCCTCCGAAAACACTCGGGCTCATTCCAGAAAGAGACAGACTGTCGATAGAAATCTGACAGATCCGCGGCCGAGGCCAGCGCACGTTCCGCTTTGAGGCGATGACGAATCGCCAGCGTCGACCGACCTCGCTGGGAAGGCACCAGAGTCCGGATCGCCTGAGCCGTTGCACCCTCTGGTAAGCGGGATAACCAGCGCCGGGCGACACCGGCCGGCTTGGTTCGGCTCCGCCAACGGTTATGAACCGAGGGATACCGAGTGTAGCCACAGAACAACTCATCTCCGCCATCACCTGACAATGCAACCGTGACATGCTTCCGTGTCATCTGGCTGACAAGAAAAGTAGGCAACTGCGAGGAATCCGCGAAAGGCTCGTCATAGAGATCTGGCAAACGCGGCACTAGGTCAAGCGCATCCCTGGGAGTTACGTACAACTCTGTGTGTTCGGTTCCCAGATGACGGGCAACCTCTGCGGCATGCTCTGCCTCATTAAAGCCCGGCTCATCAAAGCCAATACTGAACGTTCTCACCTTCTGGCTTGCACGGGCTTGCATGAGTGCAACCACCGTGGAAGAGTCGATACCGCCGGAGAGAAAAGCACCTAAAGGAACGTCCGATACCATCTGGTCTTCGATCACGTTCCCGAGCAAAACCTCCAACTGGTCACTGGCAGCCTCAAAGCTTTCCGGCGCCCGGCTCTCTGTAAAGCAATCCTCAAGACACCAGTAGCGTTGCGGTTCCGGTAACGTACCCGGTGAGGATCCATCAAGAGGAAAACGAACCAGCGAGGCAGGCGGTAATTTCAGAATCCCTTTATGAATACTGATCGGTGCCGGTATCACGTTGTGCCGGAGCAACAGCGCCAGCGCCCCAGGCTCGACACCGCCTTGCCATGCAGGATGCACCCGAAGCGCCTTTAGCTCCGAACCAAACAACAGACTTTTGCCTTGCCATCCATAATACAGTGGCTTTTCACCCATCCGGTCTCGGGCCAGAATCAGTTCCCGGCTTTTCATATCCACCAGGGCAAAAGCAAACATTCCCGAAAACTTCGGTAGGCTCTCTTCCAACCCCCAACGCTCAATTGCGTGGAGCATCACTTCCGTGTCTGAGTGGCCCCGAAAGGTGCATCCCTCCTTTTCAAGCTCTGATCTCAGCTGCCGAAAGTTATAGATTTCCCCATTGAAGGCAATAACAAAGCGCCCACTCGCTGACGCCATCGGCTGCGCACCCGCCGGTGACAGATCCTGAATGGCCAACCTGCGATGCACCAGACCCAAGCCAAGGTCTGCCTTGAGCCAGATACCTGAATCGTCCGGCCCCCGGTGAGCTATGGCAGCCCCCATACCCTCCAGGGTGGCCTCCGGGGCTCTACCCACATCCCTGTTTACGAATCCTGCAAAACCGCACATGGACTATTTCCTTCCTGCGATGCGAGCCAGTCGAGCGCCCACGTAATCTCGTTCTTCTCGGTTCAACACCAGCAGCCAGAAGGCTGCCAGCCAGCCAATACTTCCCAGAATCGCACCCAACAAAATATGGCGGTAACTGTCGTACATCAGATATTGACCAACACCCAGAATAATAACTGCCATTAAACCAGCCGGGACGAAGCCAGGCAGCACAGACGAGCGCAAATACTCTCTGACGGGAAGTTCGAGATGGCGGCAGGTATATCGGAGATATAAAGGGACAAAGATCAACCCGGGAACGACGGAAGCAAAAGCCACGCCCTCAAGGCCATACGGGTGAACAAGAACAAGGCTCAGGCCAATATTCAGTGCGGCGGCCAAAGGAGTGAGGCGTGCAAAAATCCCGTG
Organism: Marinobacter sp. LM1; assembly: GCF_042763285.1. Lineage (NCBI taxonomy): Bacteria > Pseudomonadati > Pseudomonadota > Gammaproteobacteria > Pseudomonadales > Marinobacteraceae > Marinobacter > Marinobacter sp. LM1. The sequence continues at coordinate 2,045,044 of NZ_CP114373.1, read as the reverse complement.
TTTATCAATCGCCGTCAGATAACGGCTGGCGAACGGATTGATAAAAGGCAGCACCGTAAAGAACACCAGAAACACGATAAGCCATTCCGCCTTCTCACCAAACTCCGGCCCCAACCATACTGAGATAAAAGGCACTCCCAACAACAGAGCCCCCGTGCCCATGGCCAAAAGAATGCTGACAACGTAACGGGACGAAATCAGAAAAACCCGCCGGATGGTGTCGTTCTCAGCCCTCGCACTCAAGCCGCTGAACAGTGGCATAAAGGCATGAGTCAGTGTCCACCCGAGGTTTCGGATGTGCTGAGTCAGGTTCGCGGGAATACTGTAGAACGGAACCATAGCAGGCCCCATAATCAAACCAATCACCAAAACGTCCGTAGCATTTTCAACACGTGTGGCAATACCTTGAACGAATGATTTAAAACCGAAAACAATCAGCTCTTTCAGACGCACCCAGGAGTAGGATCGCCAACGGGCCCTGATCGCACCAAAGGCGGGGCGGGACAGCAACCACATGAAGAGGATGTACTTTATGGAAATTCCAATGGCGTTGATGCCAGCCAAGAGCACCAGACCATTTTCAGGAGTGATCAACAGGTAAAGGAGCGTGGAACCCACGATCGAATTGATAATCGTGATGTTGTTTTTAAGGTAGTACTTCTGGAACCCTTCCAGGTAGCTCTCTGCAACATATCCTGGAAACGAGATTAACAGGTGGGCCCCGATGATGATCAGAAACAGCGTGTATTTCTGATATGGCTCTCCCTCCGGGGCGATCGCACCGGAAAACCAGATTCCCCAGCATAAGAAAAAGGCGAAGAGGAGCAGCCCGACCATCATCATGAACGCAAAGGCGGACATGTACACAGACTCAAGTGCCTGTGAATCCTGCTCGGCGTGGTGTTTCGCGGCATACCGACTGATGGCAGGCCGCAGGCCAAGGTCCAATATCCCCATGTAGCCAATTACAGCGCCAATCATCTCCCACAGACCGTAGTCGTACTTCCCAAGGTTGTGAACGAAAACGGGGGTCATAATGAAGGTGATGACCAGTTTAACGAGCATCACCAGGACATTTGAGCCGGTGTTGACTAATAAAATACGAATCACCTACCGGACTCCGTATTCGCCAAAACACCATCAAAAAGATGTGCCAACTTGCTGGAGGTTTGGCTAACATCAAATCTTAACGCTGCTTCCTCCCTGAATCTGTCCGATTCAAGTTGAAAAGCATTCTGATTTGCCTCAAACAACTGGATCTTCTCGAGAAGCCCGGCCAACGAACCGACCTCGAATACCATTGCTGGAGAATCAGCGACCACCTCCTTCATTCCTATACAATTGGACGTAATGAGAGGCCGACCGGATACCATAACCTCCATCGGTAGGAGTGGGCACGCTTCCCACTTCGAAGGCATGACAACCACATCAACTCCCCGTATGGCTTCGGCCATCGAGTCTGTCGCCGGAAAGAAATGAAAAAATGAATCCAAACCTCGGCTGCGGATATCTGCCTGTTCCTCCCTGATAAAACCTCCCCAGCCGAAGCAACAGACGTGAACCGGCCTCTCACTACTGCGACGATTCAACTGTTCAACAGCATCAACCAGCAGGCCAAATCCCTTCTGGGCCATGAAACGCCCAAAAAAACCAAGTACTAACGCATCATCAGGAATACCTGCCTCATTTCGAAGGTTCCTGACATGGTCACCAAGAAAGGCCTCAGCTTTAATGCCGTTGCGAATTCCCTTCACGCGCCCGCTAGAGCCCAAAGTGGGGAATGTCTCATCAAAATTTGAAACAGCGTCTTCGCCAACAGGATTGATGACATTCGCCAGGGAAAACAAGCGGGCCATAATCAGCTTCTTTAGCCTTCCAAACCTCCCCTGGAAATGCCCCGGCATAAACACATCATGAGTTGTTATGATGTGAGGAATACGAAGTACCCAAAGCGGAAACGCCGCAATCAGGCCAGCGGTGAATCCATGCGAGTGGACTAATTCCGGCCTGGCTTTGACAACCTGCTTTAACAGCGTCATCAATAACATAATCAGGTTTTCAGAAGACTGGCCAACGACATCAACATTAGGCAACGGCGCGACAAGATTCTGCAGTGCTTCGGACTCTGGTGTCACTAAGCTGAAACAATTGTCACTCTGAGCTTGATCGCCATACACGTAGGAAAAGTATGTCCTAATACCACCCCCCGGGTGCCTGGCAAAAACTACAATTCTCATCAGAAAATCCTTTTAAAAGACAAGATCATCTTTTTTGGGGAACATCAACCAAGTTACTAAACCTGTTGGCAGGCCGCGAACTTTCCTCCTGCAACAAGCCAGAGGGTTCATGAAGATTGATCATTCGATAAAACACGACGACAGAACCTGCAAAAAAATACCAATAGTACTGAGACAGCCCCCAATAATTGAAACTGTACGCAGCATACATCCAAAACACCGCAATTAATGCCTTATTTAGATTCATATAGAAAGTATTATTTTCGCCCCGCGAAGTTAAAATCGTTTTAGAGCTATCCACCAAACGGCGATAGACCTTTACAAGAAAAGATATAAAAATAAATGCACCAACAAAACCCAACTCAATTAAAAGTTCAGCATATAAATTATGAGATGCCTGTCGACTACCAAGAATATGTGTTTTTGCCTCGGGAGTGGTCCCTAGTCCGTGCCCTACGATGGGTCGCTCCAACCCAAGTGAAAACTCTCTAAACATACCCTGAATCCGGCCATCGACAGATGCTGCGTTTGATGTTTCCGACTTCCCCACTAACGATAGATATCGATCCTTCTGTTCATCATTCATAACCTGCCAACCCAGAAGTGCAATAGCAATGGTGACAATAATCAGCATCATTTTACGCTTCGACTCTTTGAATATAAAAAAACCAATAACGAGTAAAGCAACAAAAGCCCCTCGAGATTGAGTCAAAATCAATGCATACATTAGTGGGGGTAAAATAACTATATATAGCAACTTGGCCTTCAAGTTCCAAGACCAAAGAATGTAATGAAGAAATGGAATGGCAGTTACGATCACAAACCCTAATTCATTGGGGTTAATTACGTCAGAAGGTGCACCCGCAAGGCGCTGCGAGAATTCACCATGCCCCAAATGCGTACTACTCCCCCAGTAGCCCTCAGTTAAATTAAGAAATAATGGTTCAAAAACCCTCAAAACCTGACAAAGCACAAACACAAAAAAAAGTATTTTTAGTCTTTTCTCCGTATCCACCAACAATACGGTAAAATAAAAAAACACAACGGCTTTTACAAAATCACCTAAATTATTCTTTATAACACTTCCAGGCCACTCAACCAAAGGCAAAGAAACGATGATGTAAATCAATAGGACTCCGAGCGAATATACAATCGGATCTTTAGTCCATCCTTTAAACCGTTCTCTCTGTAAAAACAGGCTTAAACTAATTATCAAAACAAGAACTAGTGTAGGCCGAATCACACCGTAGGCAGGAAATCGAGCCGACAAATGCAGAAAAAAATCGATCAGAAAGAAGATATAGATTCCGAACGAGAACGAACTGGCAGGCGATCTGTCTCCAGGCGCCATACCGGCCGCGGCTTTAGCATTAGAAATCACGCTAGCCATATGGAGTCTCCAGCACTCGCCCTCTCCATTTTAGTCCCAGCAATTCGACACCCGATACTGCTTTCAAAAACTGAAATTGATCGGCTGAGACAGAGTGCCTTCGCATCGCATACCGCTGTCCATGCTCCTGGCTATCCGAAAAAGCAACTGCCGCACACATAAACCCGGCTTTTTTAACAGCTTCTACCTGTTCACCGACAAAATCATCGGGGGTGCCGTTTGGATAACAAAATGACCTGTTACTCTTCCCCAGGTGCTTCTCCAGATCCTCAGAACTACCGACAATCTCACTTTCAGCCTCCATCAAAGAGACTCGAGCTAGTGACGGATGCGTTACCGTATGACCTCCGACTTCAACGCCAGACTGTTGCATTTCCTGCAACTCCTGCCAGGTTACAGCTTCAAACTCTTTCGGAGGCCTGAGTGGAAGCATGATACTCCAAGCATTTTCCATAGCCCTCAAGCAATCAAGTTTGGCACTGTTTTCGGCACGAAGCATTAGCTGGTTTATACGCCAGAATTCAGACTCAAAATCGGCTTCCAAAATGGGAGTCTGGACTTTAAGAAGCCCGAGATCATATGTACCCGGTGTGCTTGGAGATCTCTCGAGTAGATAACGTAGTTGGTCCGGCCACAACCACAAATCACCGGAGACAAATCCTGTTGTTACGTAAAACGTCGCTGGGACCCCATATTTTTTCAGGATTGGCCAAGCCACATTGTAGAAATCACGGTACCCATCATCTACGGTAATCGCGATGCTGTTTTTCGATGCCACGCCACGAGAAAAAATCTCTTCCGCCAATCCAGACACCGTTATCGCATTATAGTGTTGGGCGATATGTCTAACTTGCCACTCAAAAGCTTTAGCGTCCACATACCCTGGTTTCGGCTCTTTCGAAAAACGGTGGTACATGAGGATTCTGGGGTTTCTGGCCGTCAAAAACCGTGCAAAGCGGTAACCTCCACATTCGCCCGCAAGCTTAACCAACCGGGAAATCTTCACTTGACCTCCGATGGGGAGGCTTTGCCAGCCTTCGATATCACATTTTCGTAAAGTGTTGTGTGGCGTTTGACCATATGACCGATCTCATGTCGACTTTGTGCTAATTCAAAACCCGCCTCACCCATTCTTTCCGCGATACCTGTTAAAGGGTCCAGTAAATCTGCCAGGCAAGAGGCCAACGCTGAAACATCACCACACGGATATAGATAACCAGTCTCACCATGGACCACCGCCTCAGCATTTCCACCAACATCGGAAGCCACAACCGGCAATCTAGCATTCATATATTCGACGATCGCATTGGAGTACCCTTCCGATTGCGAGCACAACAAGCCAACATGCATAACCGACAGAATCTCTTTTACATCTGATCGGGCGCCCAAAAAGTGAACTCTATCCAGAACACCCTCTTGATTTGCCGTTTCGCGATAGGCGGTTTGGTCGCCACCACCTATAAGAACCAGCTGCGCTTCAGGCACGGCATTCAAAACCACCGGCAACGCTTTTATCGCGTCATTGATCCTTTTGATCTCGCGCAGATTTGCGACCAATACGATAAAACGCCCCTCCTCCGGCAGACCCAGTTCTCTGCGGCGATTCCGCTCTTCACCTTCAGATAGCGCGTGATCTGATCCAACCTCATGAGGATAGCCGTTGTAAATGACGGAAACGCTATTGCTTGTATAGCCTTCCTTTTCAACAGTCACGTTCTTCACCGCCAAACTATTGGTAACCACATGACTTACAAAGCGACGGGTTAACCGAAGGATGCGCAGATACGTCTGCGTGTACCAGAACCCCATATCCCTGCGAGAAATGATTGTGGGTATACCTGCTATAAACATGGCAGGTGGAATCAGAATGGAGGAATCGTTGAAAAAAACCTGGCAGACAGATATCCCCTCCGCCCTTTTTCTGACTGCCATGCGGATGACGGAGAGCCAGGTTAATGGGCTCATGACCTTGGAGTGTCCGAGAACCGAAACAGGGCAAGGAAACCCTCCCGCGTCTGTATGCTCGGACGGTCGCAAAACCAAAAGCTCCGGCACAAAACGCTCTCTAGGAAGGCTTTTTATGAGCTGGAGCAATTGACCTTCTGTGCCGGCGTGAGGACTAACAAATTGATCGATAACAAAAAGGATTCGAATTGGACTTCCACTATCCATACAGCTCTCTCTAGCGTTAGCGGGCTTTTTCGAAACCCAGGATTACCGCGATTGACCTCTTGGGGTCACCCAGCCCAGCCCGACTAAAGTGCCAGAGAGCACTCAGTAGCCTACGCTGAAACCAACGCACCTGTCCCATTCTGAAATGCAAGAGCGCCTTACGTTTGCGAATGGTGCTGCTCCGATAGGAAAAACGTTTTTTCGCTCTTGCCAGGATCTCAAACCCCACCATCCAACGACGCTCTAACCCCTGCTGGCTGATTGACTCAGCATGCTTGCGGTAATAGAAGACAATGCCAGGCAGATAAACAAACGGTGCAACTTCAGCGATCCGAACGACCATGTCATGATCCTGGCTTGCCCGGAACGACTCCTCGAAAAAACCAGCTTGATCAAAAACCGACTTTCGCACCATGGCGCCGCCTGGCAGGGCCATATAGCAGTCAAGTAGCAATCGGTTAGGATCTCCCGGCTCAACATGATCATTTGGGGGAATGGGGAATAGCTCTTTGCCATCACTCGAGATAGCCATGGCTTGCCCGTATACCATACCTATGTCCGGGTGACTTTCGAGATAGGCTACCTGTTTGCTGATTTTTTCTGGGTGGAGAATGTCGTCGCTGTCTAAGATGACAATATACTCACCGGCTGCTTGACGCAGCCCAAGATTCAACGACGCTGCCTGCCCGCGGTTTCTACGATCTTCATGTGTCAGTAGCGTCAAGATGCCTTTTCGAGCATAACTATCTAACGCCTCAAGCGTCCCATCCGTTGAGCCATCATCGATCACGAGGTACTCAATGTTTCGGTAGGTCTGCGATTGCACAGACCGAACGGTATCATTGATATAAGACACGCGATTGAATGCTGGCGTAAGGACGGTAACCAAGGGGTCCATCAACGACCTCAACTCACACAGGTTAAAAACTGCAAAGGGCCCACGTACGAGCGTCTCCGCCTCTACCGATAACACCGCACACTTTACCCAAACTTACATTGTGTTACAAAGATCTCGTGCTGCAGTCTTGATAAAAAGCGATGTTAGCCACAAACCTAATTGACGCAACCCATCGTTAAAACCTGATGGCATCACAATGCCTCTCGCCAGACCCAACATTCATTGTAAATTTCTGTAACAAAGTCATACTATTGTTAAGAAGGGTAAGACTGAGAGCCGACGCACGTAGTGCCCAGTGGTTAGGAGTACTCTACTTCTTAACTTCCCGCAATTGAATCGAGGTGACCTCAACATGAACTCCAAAGCTGTTAAACCGGGAATAACATCACTAGGCTTGACATTTGCGTCCGTAATCTTCTCGGCTATGAGCCTACCCGCTACCGCCTCGCCGACAATTCACTCAGCGACGATTCAAGCCTCGGACAATAACGAGCAAGTAATAGTTATCCAGGGACTGGGATTCGGCGACAAGAAACAAGCTGCCCCCGTTTTGATGGACTTTGTAGATGCAAGCTACGAAGGCGGGCTAGTCGAAAACAGTTATCAGTTGCTGACCGATGGACAAAAAGTCCCGGTAGCTTCAAAGGGTGAAGACTCTATATGGGCAACTGCAGCGAGCGGCGCGTGGGGATCATTTCCGCCCGAGGTCACATCGGCTTACACCCCTCGTCATGAAGACTCAACAGAGCAATATCTCTTAGTCGGGCATACGTCTTTCCTTGGCAATCCCGTGGCATACGGAGGAGAGAGCGGTTGGGATACGCCCACCGACAATAAGCAGCTATACGTCTCTTGGTGGTTCAAGCCAGCTTATGCACCACAACGCTACTGGCGCGTATATCCAATCAATATCAGGGGAAGCTTTTCAAAAGGTGAGACCCTTGTGATTGGCGAGGGAATTATCGCTGAATACATCGGCATTGACGAAGAAGGAATGATAAACCTTGTTTTTGCTGAAAAGCCTCCGAAAGCCGAGATGTTGGCGGGAAAAATAATAAAGGGCCAGACCTCCGGAGCCTCCTCAACCTTTCCAAAAGATCACATTAGTGTATCTAGTTATGGCTATGAAGCACCAGGTTCCCAGAAGTATTTACGAGTTTGGGAGGATCCTCAAGGAAAAGAGGGTATTCGTTTCTCGTGGACTCAAATGCATCAGACCATCGGTTCAGTCGTCAATTGGGCTGAAGCTCCCGTTGTCGGGGGAAGTTGGAATCATCTAGAGTTCGAAATGGACACAGATGAAGGGCTGATTAGATTGAAGGTTAACAGTCAGGCTTTCACAGAGTTTAAATTTGACCCTTCACTTGACGCATCTGGTCGATGGAGCCCGACCGCTGCACTTATCGGGCTTGACGGAAAAGTAGGTAAACTCCAAGTGTCACAAATTGATGATATCTATTTTGACTCGACATTGCAGAGAGCAGTAATTGGAAACGCTCCCTCTTTGGAGAAAGTCACTCACTATGAACTCCAAATGCCAAAAAAATGGACCGATCGAGAGATCACTCTTAACGCTCGAAAAGGAAGCCTGAAAGATATCGAAAGCGCATATCTGTATATATTTAACAGCGAAGGAATCGCAAATACACAAGGTTACCCTATATGTAGCGATTGCAAGCTACCTCCTGAAAAGATAGGACTATCTGTAGAATGAATATTTCATTATCATGCATCAACTCTAAATCTACATTTTTTGCTTAGAACGAAATTCTCAAAAATCATTACTTAGGATAAAAACGCCGCAACAACACACCGGCTTCAGACTCAAAGGGACTGAGAAGTGGAAGTAGTAATCGTTTATAAAGAAGATTATCCGTGGGACGTCAGAGTTGAAAAGATTGCACTTACACTTAAATCATTTGGCTTTAATGTAAGTATCATTTCTAAGAATACGGAACGAAAACCTAGTTTTGAGAAAATCAATGAACTTGAAATATATCGGCTTCCTAAATTTAGGACACTGCCAGCAATCCTGGCAAAGCTTTTACAAGCTCCTATTTGGTTCAATCCATTATGGATTTATAAGATATGGTCAGTAACCAGAAAAAAAAGAAGCTCACTGATTATTGTAAGAGACCTACCGCTTATACGTTCCGCCATAATAGTCTCTAAAGTCTCCGGCACGAAGCTTATATTCGATATGGCCGAAGTATATCCGTATATGTATGAGTCTTCAGCATTATTTCCGGACTCAAATCTTCATGCTGTAGTGAACCAAATAATTAAAAACCCAACGTTAACCCGCCGTTACGAAAAATCAGTTTTACGAAAAGTCGATCACACCTTTGTGATGATTGAGGAATCCAGAGATCGTCTCATCGAAAAGAAATTAGCCCACCCTTCCAAAATCACAACCGTTAGCAACACGCCCGCCGTTGACAAGTTTGGCGGTCGACTTGTAAACCACTCCGGTGAACGAATATCTATTGTCTATGTGGGCTTTTTAACCGAGCTCAGAGGGTTAGACACCTTGATACTAGCAATATCAGAATTTATCAAATTAGGCAATGACTCGGATGTCATTAAGTTAGACATAATTGGTAAAGGGCACGCTAAGAGAAAGTTAGAAAGCCTAGTTTCTGATCTGAAGCTGGAAAACTCGGTTACCATTCATGGATGGCTGAGCAAGGAACGAGTAGAAGAAATTATGTCGTCGGCCAACGTTGGCGCTCTCACGTACCGACAATGTAAACACTGGGCCCACACAATACCAAATAAGATTTTTGACTATATGCTTGCCGGATTGCCTGTACTTGCCACCGACATCAAGCCTATAAAAAGAATTGTAGAGGAGGCAAATTGCGGTTTAATCGCAATTGCTGAAGACCCGAAAGATATTGCCCTAAAACTAGCCAAGCTCAAATCGCCAGAGCTCCGAACTGAACTCGGAGCAAATGGCCATAAGGCTGTAGAGAGCACCTATAATTGGCAAAGGGATGCCGGCTATATGCTAGAAGCAATCCAAACATTAGAGCTAGGTTAAATCAAATTTTCGTAATAACTGCGTAGGTTGTTTGTCATTTGTTTTTTCCGAAATCGCGACTTGAAAAGAATTTTGGCGTTATCCTGAACAGCGGTTTTCTCCTTAACATCAAGTCGCATAACCCTTCCAACTCTTTCAACATCTAAGTCTAAATTACCTCTCAGATAGAAGCAGTGAAATCCGTCTTCAGCATGATTAACTAGCTCTCCGGTTTGAGACATAAAAACCAAATTTCCACCCCTAAACGCATTTAATATGGAAAGCCCAAACCCCTCATGAAACGATGTACTAAGGTAGTAGTCAAATCCGCAATTGACTTCGTCCGGAGTATTCGTAAAACCTTCAAAGAAAATAAAACCACCCGCCCCCAAGGAATTAACCAGATCAGTCAACTGATCCTTTTGGGGTCCCTCACCATAGATCGAGTATTGGACATCGAATCCAGAAATAGCCTTCAATTCAGCTATAAGACGAATAGCATAGACCAGGTTCTTGGATTGCTCCAATCTGCACATGGAAAAAAAACGGAACTGATCAGGTTCCAGTAAAAACGGGGCTCGACTACTTCCGGAATCTTCAATTCCATTTAATATCAATGTATAGTTTGATTTGGTTATTTGTTTTACAAGTTCCCCGCCTTTGGTAGAAACGGAAACTACGGAAATGGCTCTTATTTTGAATACGACTCTAAGAGCCAATCGCTTTAACAAGTAACGTAGTGACCTACCCTCAAAATATGGATATTCATTATGAATGTGAAACACTAATTTAGAGCGATAAAAAAATAGCGCGCTGATTAATAGTGGTACAAGGGAATGAGCGTGAACTATTTTAGGATTCACACGCTTATAAAAAAACAATAGGGTTAGCAAGCACGTTAACGATCTGCGTAACGAAAAATTTACCTGAACCTTATCGACGGCTTGGGAAAAATCCACATAAAATCGTTCGTAGGGTTTCAGAAGAACGACCGAAGCATTTCCCATTTCGACGAAATCTTTAATCAAACTGGTGATACCGCTTCCACCCCAGTGGGCAAAATGCAGAACACTTACTTCATTTTTGCTATCCATGAAATAATCTTCCAACGGAGAAACCGAAACTTTGCATGTCTATCACCGAACCCCAAGTGACCAAAAAAATACATGTATTTTTTGAACTGATTGAAAAGATTCGATTTAAAAAAACCATATATCTCATTTCTACCGTCAGAAAGCACTATAGACTCCTGAAGAAATCGGGTCGGCAAGCCTCTGCGATCAAGTATACACTTTGAAAACAACGCGCGTTCAATGCCAGACTTGGACAGCTCGATGTCAAGAATTCCAGACTTACGATATCGATCTTCCCAAGGTAAATCAAAAACGAAGTTCCCTAGACTTGGAGCAAACAATTGGTCACCACATCGTTCAATATGACTCACGACGTGACTATGGTGGCCAATAACAAAATCACAGCCAGCATCGAACATCACTTTCTTTATGTTTTTCTGACGGTCAGTTATCTCGGTAGTGCCTTCAACTCCCCAATGAAGCAATAAAATAACGTGATCCACTTTACTTCTAACCGACTTTATCTTTTTTATGATTCGTTCTTCATTATACACTTCATAAATAGAATTATCTGAATCAAATGGATCTTCAATGTCAGACACCGATATTATGGCAACAGAAACCTCACCATCATTAAAAATTAATGGGGCTTCATCTGACAAACCAACTACAGCTATTTTATTTTCAACTAGCAAATCTACACAATCACTAAATACCAATGGCCCATGTTGAAGTGAGTGATTATTGGCAACACAGGCAACATTTATATTTAATTCCTTTAATGCCTTTACTCCGTTGATATCACCACGAAAAACCCTGTCGGAGAAATCATTTTTTTTAAATGGAATCCTAGACACCGGACCTTCAAGATTAGCAACAACGTAATCTGCATCATGAAGGTACGCAGAAACTTCACTCATATCGGAATTAAAGAGCTGGCCTAAGGCAGACCTGACTCCGTGACCGAATGAAAAGTAGTGTTCGCCTAAACAAACGTCACCTACAAACATTAGGCGCATTTAGCTGCTCCTGTGAGGCTTATATTCACTAATAACTGATTTAAACTTTCCACTTTTTTCCAACTCAATTGAGTGCACAATTTGGATGTCAATATTCAGACCATCACCTACGCGCTTTTTCAATTCGTACTTGATCCACTCGGCGTTCTCATCGCTGAATAACTCTGTGGGCACAACTCGCACGATTATGTTGCCGTTAGCTAGTTGGTGAATCTGGGCCTCAGAAATATTTTGGCCACCTTTAAATACAGGGTCTAATCTACCAACCGCAGCGCCACTCTTTGAGAAGACAATGTCATCGACACGACCCTCAACTCTTGAAATGATCGGAAATTTGCTGCCACACTGACAATCTTTTTTCTCAGAAAACTCAACGATGTCACCCACTTCATATCTAATTAAAGGCATAACATTGTTAATTAGCCCGGTAACCGCAATAGGTCCTTTGTTTTTGAGAATCTCTTCTGAACGAATTATCTCCATTATTCCATGCTCTGGGTTTATATGAAGAGATCCATGCTCACATTCCGAGACAAAAAATGCCATTTCGGTACAGCCATACTGATTAATTACCGGCGCATCGAAAGCCTCCTCTATGGATTTTCTCTGATAGTCCATCAGGGTCTCAGCGGTAGTAATAACAGCTTTTACTTTCAATTTATCAAGACTGTTATTCACTATGTACTTAGAAATCTGATAGATGCTCGATGGGTATCCAATTATTTCGGAAGGCGCCACCTGCTTTATTTTATTATAATATTCAATAATGTTATTCTCAGATAGATGATAAGAAGACATCAGCAAATTTCTATTAAAAAAGTCCCACCGCCAAAAGGGAGGCCTCACTTCATTTGGTCTCATTATTATTCTACCAAAAAGCGTTACCCTTATACCTTTTTCGTCAATCCCAAGACTACGTCTAAGGCGAGTAAAAAACGCATAATGCTGTGATCTCACAGATTTATTGCAGTATACTTTTAAAGGAGTACCACTTGTACCACTCGTATAAAGAGATATTAGTTTCTCTACATCATATTCATCAGAAACGAAATTCTCCGGGCTTTCTTTTACTGTGGATTTCTTTAAAATTGGAAACCTTATTAAATCATCAATACTATTAATATCGTTCTCATCAAATCCATTTCTCTGAGCTATCTCTCGATAGTAAGGGACATTCGTTACTGCATATCTTGCCAATGCTACGAACTGTTCTTCCTGGTATCTTTTTATTTCATCTTCAGAGAATTTTGCACTTTTCATCAACTGAGATAGCTTTAGGTCATGATCAACACTGTACCTTTCTTTTCTTAATTTTAATCCGTATATGCTGACCAAAATATTCTGGAGCCAGAAAGGCATCATAAAGTACAATTTTTCAAAATTGCTATTCATCACAACCTCCTAACCTAGCTTTCACTTAGGCTTTCGTAAATCTTTAAGTAATTGTCAGCCATATTTTTAGATGAATAGTTTTTCTGAAATATAAATTCCGCCCATTCCGATTTTTGTTTTCTTCCTATATCGTCTTTTATCACCAATAGAATTTCACTTGCGAGCTCCTTCGCATCTGTTGTTGGCCTCAGGAGAAAGCCGGCAGACCCACCTTCTAAAACATCCGGGATACTTCCCACGGACGATGCCAGGATGGGCAAGCCTTCCCTCATAGCCTCAAGCAAAGTGATGGGCATTCCTTCAGTTAACGATGGCATAATTAGCAAGTCAGCGTGATGCATTATCTCCGCAACATCATCTCTATACCCTAATAGATTTACTCGGTTCTCTAGGCCTAATTCTGAAACTTGGTTTTGGTGATTTTTTTTCAGCCCGCCTTCGCCTATTATTGTCAATCCTACCGAAAATTGTTCTAAACGATGATCTGCCATCGCTTCGATTAAGGTAGAAAAATTCTTTTCTGGGGAGAGCCTTCCGACTGAGATAATGTTGAACTTTTTATTCATAAACTTATATTTATAGTCAACATCAAGCTTCTCATTAGAAGCTTTTATAGCACGCCCTCCAATACCGTTTCCTACATAGTATTTTTGTTCGCTTTTCAACCTTTTTATGAAAGGAATTTCTAACATGCGACTGGAAACTACGCATACCCGATCTATATAGGGCAGGACAAGCTTATCTATGGTTTCATAAACCCACATTCTTGAGAATCGTTTTGAACCAACATACCCATGGATAGTTGTCACAAATGGGATTCTTTTTTTAAACATTTTGGACATAACTACTAAAATATCAAACTTGTATCCATGGGAATGCAAAACACTGATTCTATTATTTTCAGACCATTTAATTATTTTAAGCGCCTCTTTTAAATTCAAGCCCGGACTCATACGCCATTCAAGAATAGGTAAACCAAGCCTTTTTGCTTCGTGCTCAATTGCCTTCTCTTCTTCCCCCAAATACCCCGCACTGAGAATCATGGGCTCCAGCCCCTGCTTGATTTGCTCTGCTACCAGAGCCAACAGCATTCGCTCTGCGCCGTACAGGCCGCCACTATCAATCAGGTGCAATACCTTCAACTGGAACGCTCCCTGGCCGCGAGGCTCTCCATTCCGGATGGATTACCCGCCTTCGGTGAGCGTCCAGGCTTTGCTCCCACTACCTCATAGCGGTGCTTTAATCGCAGGAATCGTTTTTCGAGAAAATGGTAAGACGCTGAGGCAAGCACACCACTGAGAATCACGCCAGCCAGGAGCTGTAACCACTCGGGGAGAAAATACAGTTTGTCGCCGGCCTGCAGGCCCCATACATGCCACAGATAGATCGGGTAGGATATAACTCCGAGATAGACCGACACAGGGTGATTCATCCAGCCCCAGAAAGCCCCTGAGCTGAGCCTGATCAATTGCAGCAATAGAATCGCGAGTAACAACGCATCAACCGTAAACGCCGGGCCGTAGGCATAATCGCCGCTGCCGTACTCTTTTGACAGGAACAACAGGCCCAAGGGGATAAAAGGCATCCAGAACCGGCTGCTGACGCTATTGAACACAGACAGCCAACGCGGCTTTTGCGCCAGAAACGCCAAAAGGCATCCCAGAGCCAGGTTATCAAATCGCGTATCAAACGCGTTGTAGGCGTAGGATGGTCCGTAGTCGAGGTAGGTGTAGGAATAGGAGCGCCAGGCCAATACAACCAAACTGGCAATAATCAGGAAAGCAACCGCGTACTCTCGGCCGCGCCTCATCAGAAATACGAAAAGCATCGGCCAGATCAGATAGAACTGCTCTTCAATGGCCAGAGACCACACATGCGCAATGGACGACGACGAATGTCCCTCCAGCGCGTTGTGGTAGTTCATAAAATAGAACAAGCCGGGGACTATGGCTTCTTTGATGTCGTCATTTCCGCGGAACAAATCCCACGAAATCGATACCAGTAAGAAGGCGTAGTAAGCCGGGAAGATGCGAAGAGACCGGCGCATGTAAAACTTTCTGAATGAAACGGTTCCCGTTTTGGCATGTTCCTTTAGCAAGAGCCAGGTAATCAAAAACCCACTCAGAACGAAGAAGCCAGCCACGCCATGGCGTGCCGAAAAGAACAGCGTGCCTACCCCTGAGTGAGCCAGCACCACGGCCATGACGGCAACCATTCGAAATCCATCAAGCCCGGGGAGTTTTTTCTCCTCCAGCAAGGCTTCCAGGTTGGGCAATGCCATTATCCCTTCCTTGGGTTCCAGACAACCTTCTTTTCGCCCTTGGCGAAGGCGACAAATGCCTTAAAGGACGCAAGGTTTAACAATACGAAGTAGTATGGCAGGGCATACACGGTAGAAAGCGATTGCCCCCGGCTCTCTTTTTGATAGCCCGCCCACGCGAAATAGAGAAACAGGCCGTACCCTATCGCGGCTAACGCATACAACCCTTTCACCGGCGCCAGGTAAAGGGCAGCAATCGCAAGGGTTATCATCGGTGCAAAGGCCGCGTAGCGCAGCAGCTTGTGGGAGATAAGCTGCCAGGCAAACACTGGATCGTTGGCCGGGCTCATGAGCTGTTTCATGTCTTTGAGCGCCCACAGTGCACGGAGGCTTACCCGCACCCGCATGCTGAATTCACTGCCCCCATCGCTTAACGCTTCTTCCTTGAGCAGCGCCCCAGGTTCATAAACAACGCGGTACCCCTGCTCAACCACTTTGAGTGGCTGAACAAAATCCGGCAACTGATCGGCATTCAGCTCGGAATGCAGTTCTTTACGCATGGCGTCAATGCCACCGTCAACGCCCACCACAGAGCCTACCAGAGTCTCCTGCGCCCTGAGCCAGTTCTCATACTTCATGTAAGCGCTGCAGCCGTCGCCAATCAGGGCGCCCTCCGGGTTCACGTAGACCATTTTTCCGGTTACGTATCCCACCGCTGGGTCGTTGAAGTTACTCACCAGTGCTTTAAGGGCTTGTTGATCCCATTCGGAGTTGGCATCCGAAAACGCCAGGATATCCCCCTCGGCATGCTGTTTGAGCATGTTGAGCCCTGCGGTTTTACCCTGACGGGGTACCTGACGAAACAGCTTGACCGGGAAAGGCGCATCCGCAGCAACCGCCTGGACAATCTCGTCGGTTCCGTCCTCTGACTCATCGGAAACCACCAGGATTTCCAATTGCTCCCTGGGATAGTCCAACGCCAGCTTGTTCCTGAGCGTAGCCTCAATATCTTTAGCCTCGTTGTAGGCAGCGATAAGAATCGAGACTTTCGGCTGGTAAGCGCCGCTCTTGTTTACGGGCAAGGGGCGTGCGGATGCCAGCAGTCTGATACAGACGGGATAGCCGAAGTAGATGTAAGCCAACAACAGGAAAGATATCCAGAAAACTGCGACCATCATTCCATCCCTGCCACAGAACGAGAGCCTAGAGTGTTCGATAAGGGCTCAAGAACCCCTTCGCTTTCCAGAACCTGGCTCATGGTGGTAAACCGGAAATCAGACAGTAATCTGGCCAATCTCTGTTCACACACATCGAGATTGTTGTAATGGCGGAAGCGGGAGAACCACTTTACATCCAGGCGCGGCTGGCCCGGATCTACTTCCCAGGGGTGAAGGTAAAACACAAAAGGCCGTCCCTCCCGGTTAATGGAGCCCAGTCCGTATCGACTGAACCAGTAGGGGAAAAGCCGGAAATATCCACCACCAGCAATTGGAAGGGTGTAACCCGGCAACTTGAACGTGCTTAGCGGGAACTCCGCCAGCTCATAGCCTTTATCGGTGGTCAGTCGATGGGGCCAGCGTGGCGTGCCGGGCATGCCATAGCGATCGTGATGCACTGGAAAGATGGACGAATCCCAGGTAAACCCCTGCTCGGCAAGAATATCCAGCGCCCAACGCGATTGGTTAGTAATGGAGTAGCTGGCCGCGCGATACCCTGTTACCGGCGCACCGAGAATGTCCTCAAGAATAGCCTTCGATCGCCGGGTTTCTTCTTTGAAAACGTCCGGCGTCTGGTTATAGATCAACTGATGACTGTAACCATGGCTGGCAACTTCATGGCCTTGAGCCGCAATCCGTTTCACCAGCTCTGGAGATCGCTCAGCGACCCACCCAAGGGTAAAAAAGGTCGCTTTTACATCTGCCCTCTCGAATAACGAGAGAATGCGATCTGTATTCGCTTCAACCCTATACTCCATGGAGGACCAGTCGTCGTAGCGAACAGCCTCTGCCAATGCAGCTACCTGAAAGTAGTCTTCCACATCAATGGTCAGGGCGTTCTGTATCGGTTCTTTCATGGCCATAGCCTCACACTTCCTGTGTTGATCAGCGCAGTCGGTATTCCAGACCAACCAACACCCAGTTCTCATCGTATTCCCGGCTGGAAACATCGCTGGACTTGGCGTCGTGCCCTACCCTGGCCAACAAACTCAAATCCCGGGTTGTCTGGTGTTTAGCCCCGAGAACGAGCCGGGCGACTTCGTCCTGGCTGTCGTCGCGTTCATAACTCAGGTGGTCGAAGCCCAGCGCCAGGTATCCGGTGGTCAGTTCCGAAAACTGGCGAGAATAGCGGGCATTAATGCCGGCTTTGTCTTCTTTCTCGTCGCTTTCCAGGTAATCCGAGCGATAAGCATAGAGGTCAAGATTCAGTGAGGAGGCGTCGGAAAACTGCTTGTTGATGCCGGTCGACAAAACGCTGTTTTCAACGGTGATGCTTTCGCGGAGGTTGAACTCGAACTCTCCGAAACGAAGGTCAAGCGTGGACGTGCGGTCTGTCAGCTCCCTTGAGGCATTCAGGTACCATTCGGTACTCGGATTGATTTGCCGGGTAAGGTTTATCTGGCCTACCAGCCCATCGCTCGACTGGTTGGTATTGGCGTAATCCGTTTCGATTTCACTCACGCCAACAGAACCGGAAAGAGACGTGGTCGCCCAACGGTTCTCGAAGGTAACCTGGGCACTATTCACATCCACTTCTGCGCCATAGTCGAACTCGGTTTGACTGTAGGAAACTCTCAGCCCCCCGGTGAATGTTGAACTGAACAGGTGGTTCCAGGCGATAGAACCGGTATAGCGCTCGCTGTCCGTTTCCTCCGGTTCGTCGTACTCGGTGTTGGCGTAGCGGGCAGAAAGATTGAGCCAGTTGGTGTCATTCAGACGCCAGAGGTATCTGGGGCCAGTGCTGAACACGTTTTTTCGGGTTCGGTTGTCCGGTGTGTCACTCTGGCGAGTGTCCTGGTTCACTACCCTAAGGTTGTTGTCCACTTCCCAGTAAAGCTGGTTGGCGAGCTCGCAATCGCCCTGGAAGTCCATTTCCGCGAAGCTCTCGCTGTCAAAGCTATCGTCCTGCCACCAGGAATACCTCAGAGTGCCCAGGAAATCAGCGTTGCAGCGTCCGGGATCTGTCTGGTAACCGGCGGTAAGGTAGGCACGGGTCTCGAAATCGCTGTCTTCATTCGTATCTGCTTTGCGGGCATTGTCGGTGAAGCGGCTGTCCAGCCCGAACGTAACCTCACTTTGCGCAAAAACGGGGAACGAGCAGGCACCAGCCAGTAACATTACTGGTATTGCCTTTACTGCAACGGGTGTCCCTACCCTCTGCTGATCAGCCATTGATCACCGCTCCTACAAACTTGTCCGGATTGAAAGCCGTCGCAGCTTGTTCGGCCGTCGCCGCAGTGATCTTGCCGTGAGGTACCACCAGCATGGCGTAATCGCAGAGTTCGGTCAGAATGCGGGCATCCGGAGATTCGGATATCGGCGCCGTGTCCAGCACGATGAAACGGTCCGGATAGCGACGACGGATTGCCTGCAGGAATTGCTTCATCCGGAAGGAGGTAAAAAACTCGGCCGGTGTTTCACGGCGACTGCCTGCCGGAATCAGCCTCAGCCTGGGAATACCGGTCGGATAGAGAATTCTGGAAATGTCGTAGTCCGGGTCATCCAGAAAGTCGGTCAGGCCTGTTTCGGGCATCACATCCAGCGTGGAGTGCAAAGACGGCTCGCGCAGGTTGCAGTCGATGATCAAAGCCGTCTTGGCCTGATCAAAGGCAAAGGCTGCCGCAAGATTCAGGGCTACAAACGAGGAACCGGCGCCAGAGCTGGCACCGCTCACGACCAGAGTGAAGTTATTGCCTCCGGAAACCTCCAGCAGCTTGGTTCTCAGATCCCGGAAGCGGTTGACCAGCGCGCGGTTGCGGGACTCGGGATAGATAATCCGACGCTCGTCGAGGTCGTCCTGCGTGAGCCTTCTGGGCTCCTGCATACGCACGATCTGCTTACTGATAACGTATTTATCAACCGCGCCGGGGCCCAGTTCCAGAGAACTTGGCACCAGCATGCGGGAGTCTTCGTCATCCCGGAAATCCAGCTCTTGTTTCAAACGCTCCTTGCGCTTCAGCCAAAAGGAATGCTCTTCACTGCCCGCCGGGCTGCTGCCGGTTGTCTCATTGCCAGAATTCTGGGAACCCTCGGGATCAAATCCGGACCGATCATTTCGTTGTTCTGGCATCAGATCACTCCCATTTGAGCTAGCACAACGATGGTCACATACACTGTTACCGTGAGCACCGCGAAAATCCCGATCAGTAACGTAACCTTTCGATCCCGTCGCTTTTCGTAGGGTGTTCGTACCTCCGGAATCTCAACAAGAACCGGCAAACCAATGTCTTCTTCCAGCTGCTTCCTGGCACGAATGCGGGGGTCTACCTGCAGTAAGCCGGCAACGGCACCAAAGGGCGCTGCCAGCCCCAGAAACAATCCAGCCGCGGCAAACATGGAGAATTGCGGGCCAGAAGGCGTACGCGGGAATTGAGCGGTTTCATTGATGCGGTAGTTGAGCCCCTGCCCTTCAATGTCGAGATGCATGGAGACCCGCGCTTTTTCCCGGCGTTTGAGCAGGTCATCGTAAATCTCACGGTTCACTTCCATGTCGCGGGTGAGCTCGGAGTACTGGGCCTTGTTGGCCTGGATGCGTTCCATGCGCTTTGCTTGCTGTTCCAGCAGACGGGAGAGCGAAGTAATTCTTGTATCCACGGTGGCCATATCCGCCCGCGTGGTAGAGAGGTTTGCCCGCAGTTCCTGGTAGAGCGGGTTAACAGCTTCTTCGCCCTCAAGTGAACTCACGTCCGTCGGCCGTTCTGCCGCCTGATCTCGTTGTTTGCGCAGTTCCGCCAGCTGTTCCCGAAGTATCACGATATCCGGGTAGGTATCGTGGTACTGCAGCCGCAAGCTGTCCAGGCGCTCCTCAAGGATACGAATCCGCTCTCTGTAGGCGTCTTCTGTTCGACCCTGGCGAATGGTGGGACGAATACCGGAAAGCTGGCCCTGTAGGGAAGCCGCACGGGTTTCAAGTTCTTTTTTCTCGAGTTCGGCCAGTTCCAGCTGATTACGAAGCTGCGCCATGCGGGCATTGGCTTCCTGCTCCGTTCCATCGGTGTTTTCAGAGAGGAACTCCTTGAGCCGGTTCTCAGCCTGGGCCAGTTGCTGCTCGTAGCTTTTAACCTGTTTGTCGATGAAATCGTAGGCGTTGCGGCTTTCGGCCCGCTTACGGTCTTTGGTTTCTTCTATAAAGACCTGCCCCAGTTTCTGGGCAACGCGGAATGCTTCCATCTGGGAAGTGGACGAGAAGCCAATACTGAAATAACTGTCGCCCCGGGGCCTGACCGACAAACCCGAGCGAATGTTCGCAATCCGGTACTCAAGTGCCGCCGGGTCAGAGGGCGCATCCGGATAAATTTCAGGATCCAAAGCCACTTTCTCGATCAGGCTCCGGCTCATCAGCAATTCTTTTGCAGCCGAGGTACGGTCGTTAATCTCCGTGGCCACGGCGCGCCCTTCCATCAACGGCGCAATGATGTTGCGGTCGTCTACGAAGATGATGGTCTCAGACTGATACTTATAGGGCCATACAAAGCCTGCTCCAAGCACAGCAAAACTGACAATCACAAACGCAAGAAACGCGAGGCCCTTCCGGCCCCGGACCTCGCGAATGATCTCCTGCGGTAACTGGGATAACGGTAATGCCATAACCTAACCCGCCTTCAGACCTTTTAGCTCTGCAACCACTCAGAAACTGCGCTCTGGAATGGTAAGAATGTCACCCGGCCGCATGCCGTAGTTGGTTTCAACCCGGCCTTTGTTAAGGATGTCGTCCAGTTTTACGGGAATGGCAACCACCTCGCTCTCAAGCTTCCGATACAGCATGGCGTTGTTCAGCGCGGCAAACTCGTTCGCACCACCGGCATTCAGGAAGATATCCAGAACCGTCATGCCGCTCTGGTGAGGCACTGAAATGGGCTGGCGAACCGCACCGGTTACCCGCACCCGGTCTGTGAATTCATGGCTGCCCATGGAGGTCACAACCACACTCACCTGTGGCTCACGAATGTACTCAGTCAGGGAAGTACGAATGGAGCTGGCCAACTCTTCGGGCGTGCGGCCACTGGCCTGTACGTCGCCTACCAGCGGTACGGAGATCTTGCCGTCAGGCCGAACCGGAACGGAGATACTGAGATCCTCGTTGCGCCACACAGAAACCCGTACGACATCGGTTGCGCCCAGTATGTACTGATCCACGCTATCCCGGGTATCAACGGCCAATGCACGCTGGATCTGTTCTGAAGAGGAAGCGGAAGGGCCGGCACAACCCGTTGCCAAAACTACCGCCATGAGGGACACAATAAGCCCTTGGATGAGATACTTCCGTGACATCTTTATTCCTCTCTTGTGAGGTCCGTGCTCTATTCCATGTTCCGGGAACAGCTGACTCCCGAAACTACCTTGATCCTTTTTTGAACAATACCACTTCTACTGTCTGAATTATAATCAACAGATCAAGAAGTAAACTCTGGTTCTTGATGTAGTAGAGGTCGTAGCGCAGCTTTTCCCGGGTGTCCTCTTCGTTGTCCGCATAGGCGAAACACAATTGAGCCCAACCGGTCAGCCCGGGTTTTACCCGATGCCTTTCTGCATAAAACGGAATTTTCTCAGACAGCTGCTCAACAAACACCGGCCGTTCCGGCCTCGGGCCAACAAAGGCCATGGTGCCATTCAGTACATTAAAGATCTGTGGCAGCTCATCAATCCGCACCTTACGGATAAACTCACCAACGCGTGTCACCCGAGTATCGTTCTTCTGAGCCCAGACCGCGCCATTCTTTTCCGCGTCGGTAATCATGGAGCGAAACTTGTGCACCTTGAACACCTGGTTGTTCAGACCCACCCGCTCCTGGCTGTAGATCACGGGTGCTCTAAAGCCATCTTCCAGTTTGATGGCGATGGCGGTGAGAATCATGATCGGGAACGTGGCCAGCAGAAGCGTACCGGAAGCCAGTACGTCCAGCGCCCGCTTGCCAACGCCATACACCGAAGAAACCGTGAATCCGTCAGAGAACACCAGCCAACCACGGGTGATCATCTCCAGGGCCACTTTGCGGGATTCACGCTCGTAGAAATTGGCACCGTCGATAATGTGCACACCTTCCATTTTGCATTCCAGAAGGTCTTCCATCGGCAAGCCACGGCGGCGATCGTCTACCGCAACCACAATCTCCCGCACTGGGTGTCGAAGTACGTAGTCGTGCAAAGAGGTTGGAAGGTTAATAAGGTACTGCTCATCCACCTCCACCGTGTCATCCGGCATGGGAACGAAGCCGTCCAGTGAAAAACCTTTGCGGTTGAAGGGGGTGGTCAAATCCTCAAACATCTGTTTTGCCCGGCGCCCGGCACCCAGCACCAGAACCCGGCGCTTGAAGCGATCCTTTCCTACCAGAGCAAAGAACACCACTCGCGCAATACCTAACGAAAATATCGCCAGCACAGTTGCCGATGTCAGCAACCCGAAGCTACCCAGATACCATAGCCAGTCATTGGCCACGAAGTAGGCAAAGCCGTGCAGCGGAATGGCGAAAATCATGGCCATGATGGTGCGCAGCATCATGCCAGACATGCCTTCTTCCACACGAGACTGGTGCACGCCCAGGGCGATCATGACGATCAAATTGAACAACGCAAAGATCGTGATGGAAGGGAGGACAAAAACAAGATTATCGAGGAAGAATTCGAGCTCGCCGAAGAAGCGGAAAAACACCGCCAGTGCGAACGCAAGGCCCATGACGATCAGATCGATCAGGCCGAGAATAACAAAAGGTAAGTGTATATAGTGTCTGAACAACCTGACGTGGGCCACGTCGACTCCTTGTGCGGTTCACACTGCCTGTACTGCAAGCATCCTTTGCTACACACTGTAACAAACCGTTACGGGATTGTACGGCAATTCATTGAAACTGCAATGTGGGCCACTCGCCCATTTCGTTCAATTTTACAAATATTTTATAGTTGCGACACAAACTCGTGCACCTGCATCACCTCAAGCCGCCCCAGACTCCCACAACTGTCCATAATGGCGTCGCATTGTTGGGCAGGAAAGCGTGTCTGAAGGTTGGCCCGGAATTTCTCCACCAGCAGCGGCATACCTTCCTCTCGCCGGCGTCGGTGCCCTATCGGGTATTCCACGGCAACCTTGTCGGTACTGGAGCCATCCTTGAAGAAAACCTGTACCGCATTGGCGATTGACCGTTTATCGGCCTCCAGGTATTCGCGGGTATAGCGCTCATCCTCGATCACTTGCATTTTTTCCCTGAGCCGGTCGATTTCAGGATGGGCCTGGTGAAAGCTGTCTTCGTAATGCTCTGCTGTCAGGTTGCCAAAGATCAGTGGCACCGCCGTCATGTACTGCAGGCAGTGATCCCGGTCTGCGGGATTGGCTAGCTTGCCCTGTTTGGAAATAATGCGAATGGCCGACTCGTGGGTAGTGATCTCTATGCGATCAATGTCGTCCAGCCGGCCCTTCACTTGCGGGTGTAGTCTTACCGCTGCCTCGGCGGCGGTCTGGGCATGAAACTCTGCCGGGAAAGAGATCTTGAACAGGATGTTTTCCATCACGTAGGAGCCGAAAGACTGTGGTAATGCGAAGCTACGTGATGATTCGGGTTTCAGGGCCTGATCTCGATTGGTCTTGCTGAAGAGGACGTCGTAGAAGCCCCATTGTGGCGCCGTCAGCACCCCGGGAATGCCCATCTCCCCGCGCATGGCAATGTCTGCCAGGCGAACCCCACGAGAGGTGGCATCCCCCGCCGCCCAGGATTTTCGGGAACCGGCGTTGGGCGCGTGGCGATAGGTTCTCAGGGCCTGACCATCGACCCAGGCATGAGACAGCGCTGAGAGCATCTGTTCCCGGTTGGCGCCCATCAGTTTGGCACTGACGGCGGTCGACGCCACCTTCACCAGCACAACATGATCCAGCCCTACCCGGTTAAAGGAGTTCTCAAGGGCAAGTACACCCTGAATTTCATGGGCCAGGATCATGGCCTCAAGAACGGCCTTCATGGCCAGTGGCGCCTGGCCATTGGCAACGCGTTTTTGAGAAAGATGGTCGGCAACCGCAAGAATGGCGCCGAGATTATCGGAAGGGTGGCCCCATTCGGCCGCCAGCCAGGTATCGTTGTAATCCAGCCAGCGGACGATACAGCCTATGTCCCAGGCGGCTTTCACCGGGTCCAGGCGGTATGGAGTGCCAGGCACCCGGGCACCGTGGGGAACGATCGTGCCTTCCACCAGCGGGCCCAGGTGTTTGGTGCATTCCGGAAAACGCAACGCCAGCAAACCGCAGCCCAGGGTGTCCATCAGGCAATAACGGGCCGTTTCCCAGGCTTCTTCGCTTTCTATGCGGTAATTCAGGGCATAGTCGGCGATTTGTTGCAGTACGTCGTCGTAGTCCGGGCGTTCGTTGAGATCGTAAGTGGCAGACATATTCCGGCCCTCCTGTCCCAACTATAGGAGCCATCAGAAGCTGTCGCCAGGTACCCTCACCCAACCTTCCATGATAATCCGCGCACTGCGGCTCATGATGGCCTTGGTGGCTGTCCACTGACCATTTACTTCCGTCGCTTCCGCGCCTACCCGAAGGGTTCCGGACGGATGACCGAAAGTCACATGGGTACGATCGCCGCCGCCGGCTGCCAGATTAACCAGCGTGCCGGGAATAGCAGAGGCCGTTGCGATAGCCACCGCAGCCGTACCCATCATGGCGTGGTGCAGCTTGCCCATGGACAGCGCCCGAACCAGTACATCAATATCGGCCGCGTTAATCTGCTTTCCGCTGGAGGACACATAATCCGAAGGTTTGGCCGCAAACGCCACTTTCGGAGTGTGTTGGCGATTGGCAGCTTCCGCGATATCGGAGATCAGGCCCATTTTCACCGCGCCATGGGCGCGAATGGTTTCAAACATGGCCAGGGCTTTGGGGTCGCTGTTGATGTCGTTCTGCAGCTCGGTGCCCTTGTAGCCGATGTCTTCGGCATTGATGAAAATGGTCGGGATACCGGCATTGATCATGGTGGCTTTCAGGGTGCCGACACCCGGCACTTCAAGCTCATCCACCAGATTACCCGTGGGGAACATGGCCCCCTCGCCATCGGCCGGGTCCATAAACTCGATCTGGACTTCTGCCGCCGGGAAGGTCACGCCATCCAGTTCAAAATCACCGGTTTCCTGCACTTCACCGTTGGTGATGGGCACGTGGGCCACGATGGTTTTGCGGATGTTGGCCTGCCAGATACGAACGATACAGATGCCGTTTTCAGGAATACGCTCTTTGGCCACAAAGCCGCCGTTGATGGCAAACGCGCCTACGGCGGCGGTTAGATTGCCGCAGTTACCACTCCAGTCAACAAAGGGTTTGTCGATGGACACCTGGCCAAACAGATAATCGACGTCGTGGTCCGGTTGCGTGGGCACTGCCAGGATCACCGATTTACTGGTGCTGGAGGTGGCATTGCCCAGGCCATCAATCTGCTTTTCGTAGGGATCGGGGCTACCAATTATGCGCAGCAAAAGCTTGTCTCGCGCTTCACCGGGTACCTGGCAGACTTCGGGCAGATCCTGCAGGCGGAAGAAGACGCCTTTACTGGTACCGCCACGCATGTAGGTGGCAGGAATACGAACTTGGGGAGCAAAACTCATTGAGCGAGCCTCACTTGAATGAATGTTTCAGGCGGGAGCCAGGAACAACTCCCGCCTGACCTTGCCATGGCGATCAGGCGGCGCTTTCAGACGCCAGGAAATCCTGGGCAAAGCGCTGCAGTACGCCACCGGCAGAGTACACGGTGACCTCTTCCGCGGTATCCAGACGACAGATCACCGGCACCCGGTCTACTTCACCGGTTTTGCGGTGAATGACCAGTTCCAGCTTGGCGCCGGGGGCGGGCTTGCCTTCCACGTCGTAGGTCTCGGTACCATCGAGCTGAAGCGTGTGGCGCGTGGTGCCTTCTTCGAACTGCAGCGGCATCACACCCATACCGATCAGGTTGGTGCGGTGAATCCGCTCGAAGCCTTCGGCGACGATGGTCTCTACACCTGCAAGGGCAACACCCTTGGCCGCCCAGTCACGGGAAGAACCCTGCCCGTAGTCTGCACCGGCAATGATGATCAACGGCTGCTTGCGTTCCATGTAGGTTTCAATGGCTTCCCACATGCGCATGGTCTTGCCTTCCGGCTCCACACGGGCCAGGGAACCCTGCACCACTTCCCCGTTTTCGTCCCGGACCATTTCGTTGAACAGTTTCGGGTTGGCCAGGGTCGCTCGCTGGGCAGTCAGGTGGTCACCACGGTGGGTGGCGTAGGAGTTGAAGTCTTCCTCCGGCAGGCCCATCTTGTGCAGGTACTCACCGGCAGCCGAGTCCATCATGATGGCGTTGGATGGCGACAGGTGGTCTGTGGTGATGTTGTCCGGCAGGATCGCCAGCGGGCGCATACCCTTGAGCGCACGCTCGGCGGCCATGGTACCTTCCCAGTATGGCGGCCGACGGATGTAGGTGGACTGCGGGCGCCACTCGTACAGCGGGCTCTTGGCCTGCTCGGCTTCATCCAGGTTGAACATCGGGATGTACACCTGCTTGAACTGCTCCGGCTTCACGTATTCGCCGACAATGCGGTCGATTTCTTCATCAGACTGCCACAGGTCTTTCAGGGTGACGGGGTTCCCATCCTTGTCGTAGCCCAGGGCGTCCTGTTCAATATCGAACCGAACGGTACCGGCGATGGCGTAGGCGACAACCAGCGGCGGTGACGCCAGGAAGGCCTGTTTCGCGTATGGGTGAATCCGGCCATCGAAGTTCCGGTTACCAGAGAGAACGGCGGTGGAATACAGGTCCCGATCAATGATCTCCTGCTGTATTTTCGGGTCCAGGGCGCCAGACATGCCGTTACAGGTGGTGCAGGCATAGGCCACGATACCGAAACCCAGTTTCTCCAGTTCTGGTAACAAACCAGCTTCTTCCAGATACAGGCGGGCCACTTTGGATCCCGGTGCGAAGGAGGATTTCACCCACGGCTTGCGCACCAGCCCCAGCTCGTTGGCTTTCTTGGCCAGCAGGCCAGCCGCCACCACGTTGCGGGGATTCGAGGTGTTGGTGCAGGAGGTGATGGCAGCAATAATCACCGCGCCATCGGGCATCAGGCCCTTTTTCTCTTCTTCCAGTGCCTTGTCCAGATTCACGGCAATGCCCCGATCGTGCAGATCGGACGTGGCGACACGGCGGTGCGGGTTGGACGGGCCTGCCACATTACGAACCACGGTAGACAGATCAAACTCCAGCACGCGCTCGTACTGAGCCCCGGTCATCTCGCTGGCCCACAGGCCGGTTTCCTTGGCGTACTTCTCAACCAGGTCTACCTGCTCTGGCTCACGACCGGTCAGCTTCAGGTAGTCAATGGTCTGCTCGTCGATGTAGAACATCGCGGCCGTAGCACCGTATTCCGGGGTCATGTTGGAAATGGTGGCCCGGTCGCCGATGGTCAGGCTCGATGCACCTTCGCCGAAGAATTCCAGGTAGGCGCCGACGACACGCTCCTTACGCAGGAACTCGGTAATCGCCAGAACAATATCGGTGGCGGTAATGCCAGGCTGGCGCTTGCCAGTCAGCTTCACACCCACGATATCAGGCAGACGCATCATGGACGGACGCCCCAGCATCACAGTTTCCGCTTCCAGACCGCCCACGCCTACGGCGATAACACCCAACGCATCAATGTGAGGCGTATGGCTGTCGGTGCCCACGCAGGTATCCGGGAAGGCAATCGGGTGACCGTCTTCATCCGGGCGGTTCTGAATCACCGGCGACATCTTCTCCAGATTGATCTGGTGCATGATGCCGTTACCGGCCGGAATCACGTCCACGTTCTTGAACGCGGTGCGGGTCCAGTTGATGAAATGGAAACGGTCTTCGTTACGACGGTCTTCGATGGCGCGGTTCTTCTCGAAGGCATCCGGGTCGAAACCCGGGGCTTCCACGGCCAGGGAATGGTCAACAATTAACTGGGTCTGAACCACCGGGTTGACCTTGGAGGGATCACCGCCCTTCTCGGCAATAGCATCGCGCAGGCCGGCCAGGTCCACCAGGGCGGTCTGGCCCAGGATGTCATGGCACACCACCCGCGCCGGGTACCAGGGGAAATCCAGGTCGCGGCGACGCTCAATCAGCTGCTTCAGGGAATCCGTCAGAGACTCCGCATCGCAACGGCGCACCAGCTGCTCCGCCAGAATCTTGGAGGTATAAGGCAGCTTGGCGTAAGCGCCCGGCTGGATGTCTTCTACCGCCTGGCGCGTATCGTAGTATTTCAGTTCCGTGCCCGGCAGGGCTTTACGGTATTGGGTATTCATAGTCTCTCTCAGCTCCGCTTGTCGATGGGCAACCAGTCCTGATGTTCAGGGCCTGTGTACTCAGCGCTCGGGCGGATAATTCGGTTGTTGGCGCGTTGCTCTTTCACGTGGGCGGTCCAGCCGGATACCCGGGACATCACGAAGATGGGCGTGAACAACTCGGTCGGAATGCCCATGAAGTGGTAGGCAGAGGCGTGGAAGAAGTCGGCATTACAGAACAGCTTCTTCTCGCGCCACATAACCTCTTCGCAGCGAACGGAAACCGGGTACAGCACGGTGTCGCCCACTTCCTGCGCCAGCTTCTCGGACCACTTCTTGATGATGGCGTTGCGCGGGTCGGACTCGCTGTAGATGGCGTGCCCGAAGCCCATGATTTTCTCTTTGCGTTCCAGCATGCCCATCAGGCCAGCTTCAGCTTCTTCCGGCGTCTTGAACTTCTGAATCAGTTCCATAGCCGCTTCGTTGGCGCCGCCGTGCAGCGGGCCGCGCAGGGAGCCGATAGCACCGGTCACGCAGCTGTGGATGTCAGACAACGTGGAGGCGCATACACGTGCCGTGAAGGTAGAGGCGTTGAACTCGTGCTCCGCGTACAGAATCAGGGAGACGTTCATCACCCGCTCATGCAGCTCGCTGGGCTTCTTGCCATGCAGGAGCTCCAGGAACACACCACCAATGGAATCGCATTCGGTGCTGGCGGTATCAATGCGCACGCCCTCATGGGCAAAGCGGTACCAGTAGGTAATGATGGCCGGGAACACGGCCAGCATGCGGTCGATCTTGTCGTCCTGCTCGCTGAAATCCTGTTCGGTTTCCAGATTACCCAGCATAGAGCAGCCAGTACGCATCACATCCATCGGATGCGCGTCCTTGGGGATCTGCTCCAGCACCAGTTTCAGGGCTTCCGGCAGGCTGCGCAGGCTCTTGAGCTTGCTTTTGTAGGCATCCAGCTCGGCCTGGTTCGGCAGTTTGCCTCGCAGCAACAGATAAGCCACTTCTTCGAACTGGGCGTTATCCGCCAGGTCGGTAATATCGTATCCGCGGTAGGTCAGGCCGGTACCGGTTTTGCCAACGGTGCACAGGGCGGTTTCACCAGCTACCTGGCCACGCAGGCCAGCGCCACCGAGTTTCTTTGCTTCAGCCATGTTGGTCTCCCAGATTTTCTGTTTATATTTTGTTCAGTTTAACGCAATCAGTCTTTTTTCTGAGCGAACAGCTGGTCCAGCTTCTGCTCGAAATCGTGGTAGTTGAGGAAATCGTACAGCTCCATACGGGTCTGCATCAGGTCAACCACGTCTTTCTGGTCGCCTTTCTCGAGAATGTTCTGGTATACCGTCAGCGCCGCCTTGTTCATGGCACGGAAGGCGCTCAGCGGGTACAGCACCATCGCCGCGCCGGCATCCGCCAGTTCTTTCCGGTTGTACAGCGGCGTGGCGCCAAATTCGGTGATGTTGGCCAGAATCGGCGCATCGATCGCCTCGGCGAACGCCTTGTAATCGCTCAGTTCGTGTACGGCTTCCGCAAAGATGCCATCGGCACCGGCTTCAATACAGGCCTTGGCACGATCGATGGCCGCGTCCAGCCCTTCTTTCTGAAACGCATCGGTACGGGCCATGATGAAGAAGTCTTTGTCTTCACGAGCATCGGCTGCGGCTTTAATGCGGTCTACCATTTCCTCTTTGGAAACGATTTCCTTGTTCGGGCGGTGGCCGCAGCGCTTCTGGGCTACCTGGTCTTCAATATGCACCGCAGCGGCGCCGGCACGCTCCATCTCGCGAATGGTACGGCCAATGTTAAAGGCACCACCCCAGCCAGTATCGATATCGACCAGCAGCGGAATATCCACGGCGGCGGTAATCCGGCGCACATCTTCCACCACATCGTTCATAGTGGTCATGCCCAGATCCGGCAGGCCATAGGAGGCGTTCGCTACACCACCGCCAGACAGGTAAATGGCCTGATGCCCTACCCGCTCGGCCATCATGGCCGCGTAGGCGTTGATGGTACCAACAATCTGCAGTGGCTGGTTTTCTTTCAGGGCTTTACGAAAACGGGCGCCCGGGGAGAGTTTGTTAGCCATGGGTTTTTCCTCTCTTATCAGATGGTGAGAACGCCTTCTTCGATTTTCTTCTCGATGTTCTGGCGTGCAGCATTAATGTGTCGTTTCATCAGGAATTCGGCGAGTTCGCCATCGCGCTGGGCAATGGCCTCGACGATACGGCGGTGTTCACCCAGCGCCAGATGGGGGCGCCCGGCCGAGGTGCTTAACCGGTAACGGTACATCCGCACCATGTAGTAAAGATCACCCAGGAGCATCTGGGCCAGTTTGGTATTGCGACTGCCGGTGGCAATCCGGTGGTGGAAATCGTAGTCACCCTCGGCCTGGTAGTAGGCCTGGCCCTGAGCTTCCTCAATCATTTTTTCGTGACTATCGAGCGTGGCCAGGAGATCATGGATTTCTTCATCGGGCATGCGTTCGGCCGCCTGACGGGCTGCCAGCCCCTCCATGACTTCTCGAATTCGGTACAACTCAAGAAGCTCTGCGGCACTAACGGACACCACCTTCACACCAGCGTGAGGGCGCCTGACCAGTAATCCACGGGATTCAAGGCGGCCCAACGCTTCACGCAGCGGGCCTCGGGTAAGGTTAAAGCGGGAACAGAGCTCGACTTCGCCGATTTTTTCGCCCGGCGCCAGATCGCCCTTCACAATCGCCGTTTGCAGACAATCAAAGGCCTCATCGGCGCGGGTTTGGGTTTGCAGCTGTGCCTGAATCATGCTTTGTTAACAATCCAGAGGTTATTTAGCGTGAAACTACGCCTGCATTCCCTGATTGTCAACAATTGTGAGTTAGGCTTAAGTATGATTGTTTACAGATCCTGCAAACCTTGCGCGTGCAGTACGAGATTGCGAACGCGTTGCCCCCAGAATGAGTCCGAAGGCGCACTCCAGGCTCGCCGATGCAGGGCTGTCAGTGCCTGCGGGTCTTCCAGCAAAAGCGAAAGCCGGCCCTTTTCGATTCCCCGGTAGCCTCGGCTGACGCAGGCATCGAGCTCTCCCTCAATGACTTCTTTCTTCAAGCCCTTGGCGCCACGCCCGGCAAGGTGGCGGTGCAGCCGATTGACCGCAGGGATCAGTACCGCCTGTTCCACCGGTGTGAGAGCAACCTCACTCTCTGCCTCCTCTCGAAAGCCCCGTGCATCATCAAGCATCGGCATACTGGTTCGCTCTTCAGGTGTTAACAATAAGCCCCTGCGACTCAGGGACTCACCGCTGCTTGACCGGCTCAACCAAACCGTTGTTGGCGCTGCCAGTGCCAGAGGGACAGACACGGGTAATGACCATAAAAAGAACATCGGGTCCAGGGTCCAGGCAAAGGCCGACCAAGCACTACCGATGATAAGTCCGGGCAGATGTCGCACAGCAGCCTCCCGCCAACCGGTCTCCTCGGTACGATTCTGGCCAGCCCAACTCAGCCGAACGTTTAACAGGGCCGAAATAACGGAATGACTGTGGGCAAGCATCCGGATGGGGGCAAGCAACACTGAGACGACGATTTCAAGCAACACGCTCGACAACAACCTGAAAAAGCCGCCAAATCCACTCAGAGCCCGATGGGCGACGACATCAACAATGGCCAGAAACTTGGGCAAAAACAACAGCGCCATGGTGCTGACGACCAAGGTGATGGCCCATGTCGGCCGCCATTCTGGCCACAAAGGAAAGGGGCTCTCACGCCCGTCCGGAAAATAATCGATAGGCGCGACGGTCAGTTGCACAGCAGCAATCGTTGTCAGGACCAGGAACAACAACCATAACGGTGACGATGCGTACGCCATAATGCCATTCAAAAAGGCAAAACGATGTGCCAGGCGCAATCGAGGCGAGAATAGCATCAGCGCTGCGTGCTGCAGGTTTCCTTTCGACCAGCGCTGATCTCGGGCAAGCTCGTCATCAAGCGTGGGCGGAGATTCTTCATAGCTGGCCCCCAAAGCCGGTTCCAGCCAGACTTCATACCCTGCTCTACCCAGAAACGCCGATTCTACGAAATCATGGCTCATGATTGGCCCTTGCCAGATACCAGCGCCTTTGAGCTTTGGCAAACCACAATGCGCCATAAATGGAGCAACGCGTATCACAGCGTTGTGGCCCCAGAATGCAGCATCCCCCATCTGGATGGCAGCCAGGCCCGTGGCAAAAAGCGGCGAGTAAAGCCGATTGGCAAACTGCTGGATACGAGCAAACGCGGAGCGAGCGTTAATAATGGTAGGAGCAGTCTGAAGGATCCCAACCTGGGGCTCCCGGTTCATCACCTGCACCATGGTCCGAATAGTGTCACCGGCGAGGAGGCTATCGGCGTCCAGAACGACCATATACTGATACTGACTTCCCCAGCGCCTCAAGAAATCAGCCACGTTGCCGCTTTTGTAGTTGAGATTAACCCGACGCCGGCGATAGAAGAGCCGACCGTGAGCGCCGAGCTCTTCCACCAGTTTCAACCAGACCTGCTGTTCTTGCAGCCAGACATCAGGATCCTGACTGTCTGAGAGAATATAAAAATCAAAATCATCCAGGCGGCCTGATCGCGCCAGATCGAGGTAAATGGCTTTGAGCCCCTTCAGCGTCCAGCTTACCGGCTCGTGATACAACGGCATGACAATTGCGGTTTTCGACAGCGGCGTTGCCGCCAGCTCATTCTGAGTATGGCGCTTCAGTAGCGATGCCCGATCTCCGCCCAGCAAGCGCAGCAGGAAACCGTATACCGCGATCCAGAAGCCAAAGGCAATCCAAAGGTAAAGTACCGCGAAAACAGCAACGATCAGCCACTCCGCCACGTTGCCGCCGTGATAAGGCAGCACCTGGAGCAGAAACCAGGATGCCAGCCCCGTCTGGCCAGCCACAAACGCAGTCAGCACCAAGCGTCGGATCGTCGCCTGCAGGTGCCAGGGGCGGGACACAGTCGCTGACTCAGTCATCGGTGAAATACCCGATACTGCTGCGGCGAATCGGCGGTGCTACCGGCGGAAGACTTGGCTCATCCAACTCGAAGTAGTCAGGAATGCGGGCCAAAAGGTCCTCAAACCGAACGCTGTGTTCGTTTCCGGCGACGCCGTCCGCGAGTAAGGCCAGTGCGCCATTGAACGTTTTACGGTCGTTACTGGCGCCACTCAATTCAAGGTACACCAACAGCTTTCCCAGCAACTGGTAAGAGGTTTGCGCGTCCATACGATCCTCCAGGATCAGGGTTCTGCCCGCAGGCCTGTCCCCGGCGGCAGGGAGTAGCTCCACGTCTCCGTGGCGACCTCATCATCCACCATCAGAAAACCCCGCAGCTGAAGAATCTGATCCGGCGCGGGCTTGGCCAGGATCGACAATCGCCAATGATTCTCTGGCGCTACCCACTCCACAAAGTGTTCAAGCACCTCAACACCCTCGCCCCCGGTCACTTTGCTGACTACGGGAGACTCCGCGTTGAGTTCCGACAAGGGACCGCCGGCAAAATCCACCAGAATCCGATAGGCACCCGCCTGATCACCGCCGCCTATACGATCCCCTGCGCCGACGAAGGTGTTTACCACCTTGCCGCCGGGATGTGGCGCCACGCCGGGACCGCCGAACTGAATCGAGTAGTTCAGATCCCGCGACGTGCCTGCGGACACTTCACCTCCCGGACTCCAGAAAGCGACTATGTTGTCATTGGTTTCGTCGTCCGTAGGTATCTCCACCAGAACCACATTTCCTTTCCCCCAGTCCCCCTCGGCGCTCACCCAGGCGCTGGGCCTGCGCTCATATCGGGCCTCCAGATCTTCGTAGTGACGAAACTCCCGATCACGCTGAATCAGACCAAAGCCGCCGACACGACGGACACTGTGGAAACTTGCGGCAAGTCGATCCGGGTTCATCAGCGGGCGCCATAGCCATTCGCCGGTTGCATCATCATGGATTAACAATCCGTCCGAATCGTGGACCTGGGGGCGCCACTCACCAAGCGGTCTGGGAGTATGTTCCCCGTAATAGAACATGGAAGTGAGTGGAGCGAGCCCCAGCAACTCGATGTCTTCCCGCATAAACAGGCGGGCTTTCACATCTACCCGGGTCTGCTCCCCGGGGTATACCGTGAACTCATAGGCCCCGGTCAGGCTTGGACCATCCAACAATGCGTAGACACGAACATGATCGCTGTCGGGAGCGGGGCGCTCCAACCAGAACTCCGTGAAATCAGGAAACTCCTCACCGGTCGGCAAACCCGTGTCTACAGCGATACCCCGCGCAGACAGCCCGAAGGAGGTTTCCTTACTGACGCCGCGAAAATAGCTTGCGCCCGCGAACACCAGGAACTGATTGGCTACGTCGGGACCATCAAAAGGAAACGTCAACTTGAGCCCGGCGTACCCGAGATCGGCTGGCACCCGCTTTCTGAGCGCCTCGTCGTCGACATTGAACAGACTCTTATCGAACGACAGCGGATGGACGCCCTCGCTGTCCACTACGTGGATGCTTACCGGACGGGTGTAAAACTTCCCTGCGGGAATGAGCATTACCTGGAAGCGGGAATTCCCGTCTCGCCACAAACTTTTTGAGGGATCAAAGCGGATGGACTGGTATTCGTCGTAACTCAGGTCTGCCATAAAGTCGGGAATACGAGGGGCCTGCTCGTATGCCGCACTCGCCTTCGATTTCGCTTTTTCCACAACATCCTGAAACTGGAATGCCTGGGCATAAAAGGGAGCAAACAAGAACAATCCCAGAACCACCAGACCTACTTTCCCTGCGTGCATCGTTTCCTTCCTCGGTTCACGGTTTGTCCATTCAATGTAGCACCGCGCCCGAGGGCTGCTACAAGTGACAAGTTCGTAAGCGAATCGAAATCAAATGAAACGACGTGAGGCAGAGTTGCTTCAGATCTGCAAGCTCATGGTAAAGCGGACATCCGGTTGATCAGGTATTGTTATGGCATCTGTGGTTGTATTCAGCACCCGCCCCAGGCTGACATCGGCGCTGAATTGCCGCGCAGATAGCCCCCATGAAACCTCTCCCGAAGTAACATGTCCTGCCTGATGCTGCTGGAATGATTCATCAGGAATCCAGCCGCGCAGGACAGAAAGACGAACACTCGACGAAAACCGGGGAAAGAACGGAACGTCGAATTCCGGGCTACGGCTACCCAGGCGCAGCCACCCACCTTCGGCTACGCTAAGTGACTGGCCATTGAAACCCGCCACCAGCCCTGACCCGGCAACCCTCAGGTGCTGAGAACCCGGAATATCGGCAGACGCCAACTGGTATTCCCCGTCCAGTCCCCAGTGCCAGGCCAGTAACTCTCGGTCAAGCGATGCACTGAGAACCATGCGCCCAAACTGCTCTTCACGCCGCCCCTGTTCCGAATCGGTCGCACGCTCTATCTCGGCCTCAATACCCGTGACCGCACGCAGTCCGCTGCTCAGGTCAAAACCACCGTACAGATTGTGATGTCCGTTAGCCTCAAACCCCACAGTCGATAACTGGTAACTGGAACGATGCACTTCATCCGTTCTTCGGGTCCAGTACTGGTTTACGGAAGAGTATCCGGCACGGCCGAGGAACTGATAGCCGAACGTAGAGAACAGGGCTCGCCTGCCGGTGATAGTGAGATCCCGGGTGCGTCCTTCTTTCTGAAAACGGGAACCGTCTGCCCTGGACACCTCTTCATAAGCGGTATTCCGGAGTTCAATATCCAGATGGTTACGCCCTACCGGAAGGCCATAACTGAAGCCGAGTACTCGGCGCTCATTGCCCACCCGATAGGTCTTGGCGTCACTGTAGCGCACGCCGGCACGATGATTCGCCCAGAAAAGACCATTCAGGCCCACGTTCAGCGCCCCATCCCGATGATCGGTGTCCCGGTTGGTGCGCCCGGAAAACTTCATCTTGGAGCGCAGCCAGTGTTCACGGGTCAGCTTCAGACTGTTCTCGGGAAGCAACGCCTGCCGGCTGGTTTCAGGGGTATCACCATCAAGCGCCGTCTCTGAACCGTAGGCTGGCAGACACAAGCTCGCTGTCGCGCACAAAAATAGTGCAGACAATGAGAAGTGACGAACAGGCAGTTTGAAGATCAATGGCGGCACTCTGGAAAACCCGAAGCAATGTCAATTTCATGTAAACCCATTAATTCGGTGCAACTTTAAAAGATAGGCCGCTCTCAGGCCACCATTATCATCATAAATTTACAATTTTAATGTTACGTAAAATCATGTAGTTAAAAGCGGGACTGAAACAATTTTCTAGGCATTTCAGTCACCCCGGACAGATCGGAACCAGTCGACAGAATTACCAGAAATCAACACTCGGAAATGAAACCCTCCAACTCAGCATACAACTTGGTTACACTTGGCACGCTTTGTGGGTAAACAAAGCGGTAAACCACCTGATTAAGGACGAACAATCATGATCAAAAAGTGCCTCTTCCCGGTTGCCGGATACGGCACCCGTTTCCTTCCGGCCACCAAGGCCATGCCCAAGGAAATTCTGCCGATCGTTAACAAGCCACTGGTGCAGTACGGGGTGGAGGAAGCCGCAGATGCCGGCATTCATGAATTCGGCTTTGTCACCGGCCGCGGCAAACGCGCCATCGAAGATCATTTTGATATCAGTTACGAGCTTGAGCACCAGATTGCCGGTACCGGCAAGGAAGGCCTGCTTACCTCTATCCGGGATCTGATCAACAACAACTCTTTTGCCTTCACCCGTCAGAATGAAATGAAGGGACTGGGCCACGCCATCCTGACTGGCCGCAACCTGGTGGGCGACAACCCGTTCGCCGTTGTGCTGGCGGATGACTTCTGCGTGGGCCCGGAAGATGGTGACGGCGTTCTGACCCAGATGGTCAAACTGTATAACCAGTTCCGCTGCTCCATTGTGGCCATCGAAGAAGTACCGGAAGACGAAACCCACAAGTACGGTGTGATTGCGGGTGAATCCATGAAGGATGGCCTTTACCGTATTACCGACATGGTGGAGAAACCAGCACCGGAAGACGCGCCCAGCAACCTGGCGATTATCGGGCGCTACATCCTGACCCCGGACATTTTCGACATTATCGAGCGTACGCCGCCGGGTAAGAATGGTGAGGTTCAGATTACCGATGCCCTGCTGGAGCAGGCGAAGAATGGTTGCGTGCTGGCCTACCAGTTTAAAGGTCAGCGTTTTGACTGCGGCAGCATTGACGGTTTCGTGGAGGCCACCAACTTCGTTTACGAGAACATCTACAAGAAGGGAAAATAGAGGCGACCCGGGCCCTTTAGCGCCCCAATAGCTGCAACACCATGCGCCGGTTATCTGCACTTGCCTTGCGGAACCGGCGCAACAGCTCGGTTTCGTCATCACTGAGCTGGATTCGATTGATCTCCTGCTCAAGCTCTTTCAGCGCCACTGAGAGATCATCACTGTTGCTGAACGCCAGCCCCGGCAGTTCCAGTTGTCCATCCTCACCGTCATCGTCCATATCCAGCAGACGTTCCAGCGGTGTTTCGGTTTTCAGGCAAAAATCCAGCAATTCACTAACCCCGGGGTACCCTCTCTGGCGTGCGTCCGTCGCCTCCCAGCTGCGGACACGGGCCTCGTCCACGCCACACATTTCGGCCACATCCCCCAGGGACAACTGGCCCTGCTCCCGAATACGACGCAGACGACGGTTAAAAGATTGCAGGTACCGCATGGCTCCGTGCCCCTGAAAAGTTGGCCGAAAAAGTGAATCAAACCGGAAATGTATCGTACATATAGCTTTGGACACAATCTGCCTATACTGAAACGAACAACGAACGAGCAGGTACCACATGGCAAATGACGCACTGGACACCGATAACGCCTGGGATCTGGTACTCAGCGCGATCAACCGGAGCAATATCACCCTGCCCGTGCCCGGTTCTGATCAACCCGCGGTGAAGATCAACGGCAAAAGCTGGGAACTCGTTCAGCCGGCATCCGAACAAGCGAGGAACCTGCTGTCGTTGTTCCTGCCCCTGTGCCAGCCCGTCACCAACAACAGCCGGGTGATCGGCCAACTTGGCCAGAGCCTCGATGGCCGGATCGCCACAGTCACCGGCTGCTCCCGGTTTATCAATGGTGACGACGGCATTACCCACCTGCACCGAATCCGCGCCCTGTGTGACGCCGTGGTGGTCGGCGCTGGAACGGCCAGCACCGACAATCCGCGCCTGACCGTGCGCCGAACCTCTGGCCGCAACCCGGTGCGCGTCGTGATCGACCGCCGGCAGCGGGTGCCTGCCAGCCACCACCTGTTCACCGACGGCGATGCTCCTACGCTGCATCTGATTGCCGGCGATTATCAGCCAGGCCCGAAAACGCTGGATCCGACCGGGGTTACAACAGTGCCTTGCCTGGGCTCCGCAGAAAACGAAGCCCCTGCTTCTCCCGAACGTATCCTGCAGGTGTTACAGGATTTTGGACTTCGCAAGATTTTTATCGAGGGCGGAGGCGTTACCGTCTCGTCCTTCCTGAAGGCGGGATTACTGGACCGCTTACACGTGATGGTTGCCCCCATGATCATCGGAAGCGGCCGGCCTGCGTTCTCCCTGCCGGAGATTGACCAGCTGGATGAGGCGCTTCGCCCAAAAGCCCAGTTGGTGAATCTTGGTAGCGATATGCTTTTTGATCTGGCATTCGACACCGCCAAACCCTGATTACCGGCGGAACAGCAGCGCCAGGGCACCCGGCAGACTCACCAGAAACACCGCCGCACCATAGCCAACACTCAGCGCCACGCCCTGCTCTGCCGGCAGCCCTACCAATGGCCACAGAATAGCCGCCACGCCCTCTCTGACGCCCCAACCAGACACCGTTAACGGGACCACCATGGCCAGTAACAGTAGCGGGCACAGGGCCACGACCAACAGCCAGGGTGTGCCGTCGGCAAACAAGTCCATGCCCGTGGCCATTAACATGAACACCGCCATATAGGTCAGGAAAACCAGAACCGAGGTACCAACCTGCACCAGGGCATTCCGACAACCCAGAAAAGCCCGACGCACATCCCCGCTTAATCGTCGGACATAACGCCTGAACCGGGCCCCGAACCCCGTCATAGAGACCAGCAAAACCCCGAGCACGGCCAACGCGGGCAGAATCAGCCAATAGCCCAGGTTCAGGGATACGCCTGCGTCACCGACCTGGCTATTTAACTGCCCGGTCCACCAAAGCCCGGACACCGCAATCAGTACAACCGGTACCAGCACCAACTGGCCTGACAGGCGCTCCAGCACAACCGCATGGACAATCGCCAGTTGCTGCAAACGCTTCGCCGAACGGCTGTGGCGCCAGGCTCGATTTACGTCCCCCATCACGCCCCCGGGAAGCACCTGATTCAGAAACCCGGCCAGGTAATACTCCCGAAAGGCAAAGCCAAAGCCCATGACTACACCGAGCCGGTTCGCGGTATACCGCCAGCGCCAGGCCGACAGTGCGATCTGAATCAGCGAGACCACCAATACCGCAAGGATGATCGTTGGCGGAACCATCGCCAGCCTCTGGGCTAGCCTATCGATGTCGACGAAAACAAAAACAATCCCCAGGAGCAGCAAGGTGACGCACCAGCGAAACACCCCTCGCCCAAAGCCGGGGACCGGCCTCTCCGGGTTCAGACCTGCTTCGGCCATGCCAGCAGATCCGTATGGCTCACGGTAATGGCGAGGGCGCCGGTATCCAGCTGTTGCCGACGGGTTTCGAGCCAGAATTGGATATCATTCGCCTGTTCCGGCTGCTGTTCTGTGGCAGCCTCCGCCCAGCCCTCAAGCAACATAGCGGCGAGGCTGGCCTGCTCACCCGTCAATACCCAGGGACTATCTGCCGTTTGGATGTCATAGCCCTTGCCGGACATGAAACGGCTCAAACAGGCCGTGGCGTCCGGGCCGAGCGCAGCGCCACTGCCCTTCTCCCGATGTTGATGGGCATTGACCAGAGCGCGCAGTTTGTCATCGAAGGGATGAGCAGGTTCCAGAGTAAAAAAGCCGCTGTAAGTGATGACGACCAACAATGCCGCCTGACGTTTGGCCACCGCTGCAGACAAGGCGCTCAACCAGGGTTCGGAAACCAGGTCGATCAAGGCCGAAGACGTCACCAGGTCCGCGTTTTCGGGCAACGCCGTACTGAGGTTATCTTTCGTCAAGACCATTGTTTCCAGCACAGCCGGTGCATCCAGCTTTTCAACCCGCTGAAGGGCGATCCCGGCCAGGGTTTGGTCCGGCTCAACCAACGTCCAACGCTGGGGTACCGGTAGTCTCGGGCAAAGGTAGACAGGATTGGAGCCCCGACCGGTACCGAGATCCACTAGATGAAGGGGCGCCCCCGGTTTGCTACCCGACGCCCGACAGTCATATCGTTCGGTAAGCCATTCGGCGAGTCGGGCCGTCAGCCCCTCATCACGGGCCTGGTGATCGGCGGGCTCCCTTGCTTCCAGCCAATCCGCGGAAAATTGAACCGGATTACGCGGCCTGCCCTTTTCCAGCCCGGCAATGAAATCTTGCGCGGTTTCAGACCAGCGACGGATCTCGCACCGGGCCTGCATAGCGCCCGCGACCAGTGTCTCAAGGGCGTCCGGTTCGGCAAGCAGCCGGGTCAATCTGGTGGCCAG
This sequence comes from Marinobacter sp. LM1, assembly GCF_042763285.1. NCBI lineage: Bacteria > Pseudomonadati > Pseudomonadota > Gammaproteobacteria > Pseudomonadales > Marinobacteraceae > Marinobacter > Marinobacter sp. LM1. The sequence continues at coordinate 2,003,462 of NZ_CP114373.1, read as the reverse complement.
AGCCGCTACATTGCCCGCTTCATACAACGCAACGCCTGGTTTGGCGCCAGTCGAAACCAGCGCGCCGCCGTTGGAACTCAACACGGGCAGCCCGGCTGCGAGGGCCTCATCGATGACCATGCCATAGCCTTCGTAAAGCGAGGGAAACACAAATAGATCCGCTTGCTGATAAGCCTTCAGCACATCTGCTTCTTTCAGCTCGCCAGCAAACTCAACACGGCTTTCCAGACCGGATTCTCGGACCAAGGCACGAACACCGGAAGCATAATCCGTGGCTCGCTCCGCACTGCCAACCAGCGTCAGGCGCCAGTTCAGGTGTGTGAGTTTAGCAAGCGCCTGAATCAGCTGATGCTGCGCTTTTCGGGGTGACAGATGACCCACACACAGCAGATGAATCGCCCTGGTGGCATCACGCCGGCCAATCCGGGGCGGCTGCTGAAAAAAAGCATCGTCGACAGCGGGCAAGGCAGTGGTCACCCGCGCCGGCGTCACTCCGAATGCCTGCAGCCGTTCCGCCGTGTAGTGACTGGTGGTAAAAACGGCGCCGACACAGGCCAATGCCGTCGTTTCCGAATGCTTGAACCAGGCCTGTTCCTGCTCACTCAGGCCGTTCTCATCCGCCAGCGGGTGGTGCACCAGCGCCATCAGGTTCAACCGGCTCTGGTGTCGCTGTAAAACCTCAGGCAGGCCGCCCATCGCCAGGCCATCCAGCACGACCCGGGTTCCGTCTGGCAAACCCGCAAGGAACCGATCCAGCGACTGCCTGGCAAAGTCATCCGGTTTGGGAAACGTCCCTTCCAGGCCGGTTAACTGTACCGGAATGCCCGCCTTGGACAACGCCGCAACCAGGCGCCGCACATAACGGTAACCACCGGTGTTCTGGCCGGGGTCTCCCGGCACCACGAACCAGAGTTCAGATGCCGGCATGGTAGCTGGCCCACGCGATGTGCGACTCGCTGAGGGTCACTTTCAAGCTGACCACGCCTTTACCGTCCTCACCCAGCCGGCCGGCGTGAATGGCCGCCGCCATGCGGTCAAACACCACCTTGGCCATGAACTCTGTGGTGGTGTTTCGTCCCGCAAGCTGGGGAATATCATCCAGGTTCTTCATGTTGAATTCCGACAACACGTCCTTGAGCAACGCCGAAGCCTGCCCGATGTCGACAATCAGGTCGTTGTTGTCGAGTACGTGGCGCTCGAAAGTAACATCCACCACATAGGTTGCCCCGTGAACGCCCTGGGCAGGCCCGAAAATCTCACCGTTAAAGCTGTGGGCGATCATCATGTGATCACGAACGGTCAGGCTGAACATAGTCTCTCCCTGGGTTAGTAAACAATTCGGTGGCAGAGCGCATCGGCGCCCGGCATCAGAATATTTCCGGCGACTTGCGGAAGCTGTTCAAAGCGCGACTCTCCGCTGATCAACGCATCCAGAGCCGGCTCTGACAGCATGGAAAGCGCCAGTTCCAGGCGGCGGCGATGGTGCCAGCGCGGCCTGCGCTCCGGCGATAGCTGGCCCACCTGGCTTGATTTCAGAGTCAGCCGGTTCGGGTGAAAGGCGTGTCCCAGCGGCACGGAAACAGGCGTGTCTCCATACCAGCTCAGTTCAATCACCCGGGCATCCGTCCCCGCCAGCGACAAGGCTTTGGCCAGCCCCGAGGGGTGCCCGGAGGCATGAAATACCAGGTCACAGTTCTGGATGTCCGGCTCGGTAGTGAACCGCACCCCAAGGGCTTGAGCCACCGATCGTCGCCCTTCATTGGTATCAACCCCGATCAATTCCACGCCGGGAATGCGATTGACCAGCCAGGCCACCAACAAGCCCACCACGCCAAGACCAATCACCGCAATCCGGTCACCAACCGCAGGCTGCCCATCCCAGACTCCATTAACGGCGGTCTCCATGTTGGCCGCCAGCACTGCTCGCTCGGCTGGAACCTTGGCTGGCAAAGGCAGCACCGCGGATGCTGGCACCGCGTATCGCTGCTGGTGAGGATAGAGGCAGAATACGTTCCGCCCCAGGAGGGCTTCCGGCCCGTCCACAACCTCTCCTACACTGGCATAGCCGTATTTCACCGGAAACGGAAATTCGCCTTCCTGAAACGGTGCCCGCATTCTCTGGTATTCGTTTTCAGGAACCTGGTTGTTGTAGACGAGGGATTCCGTCCCCCGGCTGATGCCGGAATAGCGGGAACGAACGATCACATACGGTGTTTCAGAAGCGGGAAAAGTCGGCTCGGGCACTGGCCCTAACCTGGCCTCCTGATACCCGGTAATCCAAAAGGCAGTGTTGTTCTCAACGTCCATGAATAGTCCATTTGATGAATGGCTGCGTACGCAAAAGCAGTCTCTCCAAACTATAGTCATAGAATGGGAGCTTGCTAACGCCACTCACAGGCTATACGGACGCAATGGCGTATGGATTCCATCAGTACCTCAATGAAAGGAAGTTTCAGCCCCATCAGTGATCTGATCCTGGGAATGCTGGGCCTGGCTGGCGTTTCGTTTATTCTGACCAAAGCCTTTGATCTGCCAACCGGCTTCTGGTTAATCACCTTTGCGTTCTATCTCGGGCAAAGTGTACTTATCCTCCGGCACTGGCGGTGGCAGACCGACTTCGGCTGGGCCAACCGCGCCACGCTGCTGCGGTCGGTTCTGGTGCTGGCGCTGGTTGGCTGGGCTCCGTTCCTCGGTGACCACTCCTCTTCAGCAACCTCAACCGAGCTCTGGAGCTATGCGGTTATCAGCCTGATCGCCCTGTTGTTGGACGGTGTCGACGGCAAAATCGCCCGGGCAACAGGAAGCCATAGCGCCTTCGGTGCCCGTTTCGATATGGAGCTGGACGCGCTCTTTATCCTCGGGCTGTGCGTTGCCACACTGGCCCTGGAGAAAGCCGGTAGCTGGGTACTTGCCCTGGGCCTGATGCGCTATCTGTTCATATTGGCCTGTTGGCCACTGCCCTGGCTGAATAACCCGCTGCCAGACAGCTTCCGACGGAAGACCATCTGTGTCTGGCAGGTGGTCACACTGATGGTCGCGGTTGTGCCCATTACCCCTGCATTATTCGCCAGCCTGACGCTCGGGCTCGCTCTGGCATTGCTTGCCTGGTCCTTTTATCTGGACGTGCGCTGGCTCTACCAAAGGAGACAAAATCATGAAACTGTCATTTCCTGAAGCTCTGACAACCTCAATCCTGCTGGCCACCGCTACCAGTGTTTCTGCAGAGCCGGCTAAGTTCGAAGTGGACGAAGAACACTTCTCCATGAGCTTCGAAATCATGCATATCGGTTATGCCCCGGTGATGGGCATGTTCCGGGATATTGAAGGCCAGTTTGAATACAACGAAGAAACCGGAGAACTGAATTCCGGGAAGCTGGTTTTCAAAGCCAGCAGTGTCTTTACCAACCACGATAAACGGGACGATCACCTCCGCAAGCCCGATTTTCTGGACGCCAGCAAATACCCGGAGATTACCTTTGTGGTGAGTGATTTTGAAAAAACCGGGGACAATACCGGCATAGTGACCGGTGACCTGACCTTGCTGGGACAGACCCGGCCGGTCGACGTGAACGTCACCCTCAACAAAGCGGCGGAGTATCCCATCGGCCATGAGGACTACACCCTGGGCATCAGCGCAGAGGCTGTCATCAACCGCAGCGATTGGGGCATGACCTACGGCCTGGAAAACGGACTGGTGGGAGATGAGGTGCGGCTACGCTTCGGCTTTGAGGCCATCAAAGACAGTGGCTGGTTCTGAGTTTGAGAACCGTCTCGCAAAACGACACAAAACCTCTGCTATTCCGGCCTAATTTTTTGCCGTTTAAGACAATTCGACCCTATGGTTAAAAGTTAACCAAGCCTTCAATAACAATAACGGGGTCTGACAATGCCGTACCGGGCATTAAGCATAAGCCTGGCCATCACCGCCGGTGTGGCCGGTGCCGTGTGGCTGCTCTCGGCCGAGAACGAGGGCAGCTTCCGGGGCCTTCAGCAAGACACCACCACTTCCGTTCCGGAAGCGGTTTCCAACCAGGAGTCGGCCGCCCAGGCCACACCTGCCGGGCCTGTTTCCGAACCACCCTCCGATAACGCACTGGGATTCATGCTGGCAAGTGTCGCAGACGAATACCAACAGACCATTCGGTACCCGGATTATTCGGTACCGCTGACCAAAGCTCAGGCAGAGGCTTACCAGGGTAACCGCTACCACCCGGTCGTGCTTCCGCTGGAGGGCGATGGCAGATTTGTAGTGACGCTGGACAAATTCCGCTTCAGCCAAGGTGAGCCGATTCTGGTGGTAGCGTCCCTGAAAGGTCGCCAGGTGTTCGGCCAGTCTCTGTCCGCCACCCTGGAGACCGCCGGAGAGCGGGGCCGGGTAGCCTCTGCCGAGCTGGAGAATGCAGACCCCGGTTATTACCAGGGCACCATCAGTTCCGATCATCCCCCCGGCGAGTACCGGTTGATTGTGGAGGCCCGGGTAGACGGCAAGCCCGTTCGACATGTGTCTTCACTGACCATCGAACCCGATCTGGGCAGCTTCGAGGGTCTGGAAACCGCCTATGTGTCTGGGAACGACCTGGTCATCCCTGTGCGCTTCGATCCGGAACAGTCTGGCTATTACGCCCTCTCTGCACAGCTCTACAGCGGCGAAACCCCGCTGGCCCAATTGCAACAGGAAACGTCTCTGGGCAGCAGCTCGGCCGTCATTCGCCTGAAAGCCCATGGCAGCGTGTTAGCCAATCGCGACATTCAGGGCACCCTGCAACTCAGGCATTTGCAGATACGCCGGTTACCCGCCGCCCCGGGCGACCGCACCGACTACGCCTTCGGTCCCGAGGAAGGCTATGAATTTTCACCGCCGGATCTGGACGGCCTCCAAAACCAGCCGGCGATGAATCCCGAATCAGAACAACGGGCTGCCCTGCTACGGCAGCTGGCGGACAAGTTCTGATAACACCACAACAATAAATCGGAAAGAAACGGAGCAACCAATGACAATGAAAAGAAGAGGATGCCTGACGAAAACCGCCCTCGCGACAGCGCTGGCTGGCGGCCTGTTTGCCACTGGCGCAAGTGCGCAGTTGGCCGGCCACAATGTGATCCTGGTTCACGGCTTCATGATGGATGATCTGTCCAACCCACCGGCCAACTTCCAGGAAGTCCAGCAGGCCGGCGAAGATAACTGGCGGGAATACTGGCTGAACCGGGCCGAAGCCCGTATCGACTGGGCCAGCAATGGCCGGGTAGAAGGCCAGATCGCCCAGCAGGCTTATCAGCAACTGCGGCAGATCAGTCAGCAAGGGCTGTGTAATGACTACTGCGTTGTTGTTACCCACTCCACCGGCGATCTGGTAACCCGCCATCTGCTGGAAAACCAGGCGCGCTGGCTGCAATCGGAAGGCCTGCAACCGCTGAAAATCCTGGCAGTACTGGACATGGCCGGTGCCGGTGGTGGCACGGAACTGGCCGACCTGGCCGTGAGCATTGCCTACAACGACAGCTGGTACAACTGGCCGGTGAAACAGGCGGTCAAAGCCTTTACCGGCATTGACCCGGAGCCGGATAATCTGGGTGTGGTCAACGACTTGCAGACCAACGTTGCCCGCAACCTGGCCGTCAGCCCCAACAGCATTCCGCGCCTGCGGTTCGTTGGCGGTGGCTCATCCTACGGAGGTATCACCAAACCCTTTATTGATGGCACCGACGATGGCGTTGTTCCCACCCATTCAGCCTGCGGAGCAACCAATGCCAGCGGTATTGATTCCTGCTCCAACAGCATCAGCCTGGCCGGTAAAGTCAGCGGACAGAACGGCCCGTCCGGGTTGTATTACAACCACTACCCGGTGCTAATGAGCGAGGGCGCAAACCATGGCGACGTGATCAATACCCAGACCGGCAACACCGCTGTCCCCGTGGTGAACAACACCACCCTGAACGGCCTGCGTGTGGACTTTGCCAGCCGCACCTACAATCAGCGTGCGTGGTGGCAGTTCTGGGGCTCTGGCGACCAGTACATTGAAGTGCCGAACTCCAGCCAGACCAGCCTGTCCAATCTTGTATACACCACACTCAACAACTGATCGATCGTTGTTGCAAAGGCTCAGGGATGAGCCACTCCCTCGGTTTTCGCTGCTATCTTTTTTAATTCGCAAACTATAGATTGAGCCCTCTGATTTTTATTGATGCCGGTTCAATCATGTCTGACGCCCACAAATCTGATCTTTACCTGGTACTCGTTACCCTGCTGGCGGCGATTGGCTGGATGCTGTCTAAAGAGGCAGTTTTAATGATGCCGCCCCTGATGTTCATGGCGGCTCGCTTTCTGATTGCCGGCTCCTTTCTCGCCCTGCTGGCCTTACCCTCGCTGTTAAGGCTTACCCGGGACCAGATACTCCGAAGCCTGGGTGTGGGCTTTGTGTTCGGCATTGCCATGACCTGCTGGATCATGGGGCTGTATCACACCGACAGCATGGGCGAAGGCGCGTTTCTGACCAGCCTGGGCGTGGTGATTGTCCCGATCATTGCCCGTACAGTATTTGGCGAACAGCAGCCTTTGAGCACCTGGCTGGCGATACCGATTGCGGTGGCCGGTCTGGCGCTTTTGTCCCTCGAAAACGGCTTCAGGCCAGACCCGGGGCAGCTCTATTTCGTTCTGGCGGCAACCATCTTTGCCCTGTACTTCACGCTCAATACCCGCGCCGCCAACCAACGCATCGTGGTCGACAAGCAAGGCAAATCGGTGGAGAAAAAGAAAGTACCGGCACTGCCGCTGACGGCCATTGCCCTGCTTACCGTTGGGACCGTGACCCTGGCGGAGTCCGCCATCAGCGAGCGTTGGACTCACACACTGACCAACCCCGAACCCATGCTCTATGTCTGGGTACTGGCCAGTGCCTTGATTGCCACAGCTGGACGTTTTCTGTTGCAGACCTATGCCCAGAGCCTGTCGGTGAACAGCCACGGTGTAGTGATACTGGTACTGGAACCGGTGTGGGTTGCTGTCTTCGCGGTTGCCTGGTTCGGCGAGACCATGACCCTGCTGCAAATAGCCGGCTGCGCGCTGATTTTTGCCGCGCTTCTGGTCAATCGCTGGAACGCCCTGAGCCGCGCCATCAAGGCCCTGATGAAAGCGAAAAATCCCCCGCAAAGAGGTTGACCAGGGCACCCGAAATCCGTATATTTCCACCCCGTTGCAGGACAGGACCATAGCTCAGTTGGTTAGAGCGCTACCTTGACATGGTAGAGGTCCGCGGTTCGAATCCGCGTGGTCCTACCAATCCTGCAGAAGAAGTCGCTTACAGCTTTGCTGGGCGGCTTTTTTTGTGTCCGGGAGTTTTCGTTGACCATCATCTAAGCTGGAAAGTTGGAACTGGTTCATGGTTCTGGCGCTACCAGCTATCCCCGTCTTTTTTATCCTTTGCCTCCTGTTCCGCTTTGCGCTGACGAATCTTCTCAAGCTTTTCTTTGGGGATTTTCATATTTGCCCCATCTCGCAGTAAAAGCAGGCTTCCGACAATCATCGCGAAGGCGGCGAATATAAACAGCCAGCCAATCATTGGCATGTCGATAACTCCTTGAGGTGGCTTTTACTCAGTGTACACCCTCAGCGCTTTCTGTCATCAATGTGCCTTGAGGTACAAGCGCCTTGTCGACACTTTCCCCGCTCCGTATTATTGCCGGCAATCATCTTGGATCTTCTCCTTCCGGATAAAAACGCCGATGCGCAAACAGTTTGATGTCACCGTAGACCAGAGCACGACGGCTGTGGATGCGCTTGCAGACGCCTCGGGCCTGCCCAAGCAGCGCATCAAGGATGCCATGGCCAAAGGCGCGTGCTGGTGGACACAGAAGGGAAAACACGTGCGTTTACGCAAGGCCAAGCGGGAACTGAAACCCGGTACCCGTATTCAGCTTTTCTACGATGATCAGGTGCTGGCGCGCAAGCCGGAAACACCGACGCTGCTGGAGAACAAAGGTCGTTACAGTGTCTGGTTCAAACCCCACGGGCTGTTATCACAGGGTTCTCAATGGGGCGACCATTGCAGCTTGCTGCGCCTGGCAGAAATTGAACTGAACACACCCTGCTTTCTGGTCCACCGCCTGGATGCCGACGCTGCAGGTCTGATGCTGATTGCCCATGATGGCAAGGCTGCGGCGGCCCTTTCAGAATTGTTTGCCGGGCGCGCCATGACCAAGATCTACCGAGCGCGGGTCGCCGGCAACCTGATGGCGGATGATCTTCGCCTCGACACGCCACTGGATGGCAAGGACTCAATCAGCCGCGTGACGACACTGGGCCGGGATGAGGAATCAGACACAACGGACGTGCAGGTACGAATCGAAACCGGCCGTAAACACCAGATCCGTCGACACCTGGCCGGCCTGGGGCACCCGATTGTCGGGGATCGGCTGTATGGAGGCGCTCGGTCAACCGTGCTTGAACTAGAGGCCATCTACCTGGAGTTCAAATGCCCCATGTTAGGCAAAGTAGTTAAAATCTCTGTATAGACCTCCAACCTGTTAGCTATCCCTGACGCCCACCCTCACAAATGTCAGCTTTTGATACACTCCAGCTCGCCGCCGGCTATGTCCGCAACCACCAAGCCTTTGTAACATTTTGACTTATAGGCATTATTCGTCTAAATGAAAATTATGGCTCACCTTTTGCCTAGATTATTTTAGCCAACATGGGCTACAACCCGGTATCCACCGATTGAGCAGTACGGAATGGATCCCATAGAAACGACTCAACCTGGATGAGGTGAACCATGAATCTCAAGAAGTTTTTCTCCGGCCTTATTCTGGGGACTGCCGTCGCAGTATCGCCTGCGCACGCCGCCCCCATTCTTAGCGATATCGTATTTGTTGTGGATGAATCCGGCTCCATGGGTAATGTTCAGGCAAACCTACGGACTAACATCGGACTGTTTGCCAGCATTCTGACTGGCACGGGCCAGGTCAATGCCCAGTACGGGTTGGTAGGGTATGGAAGCGGCTCTCCCGCTCCAAGGTTGATTACGGACTTCACCGATGCCACAAATTTCTCAACCGCGGCGCAAGGGCTGGTAACTAATGGCGCCTCGGAGCCGGGCTATACCGCTACCGCATTCGCGCTCAACGGTTTAGATGGCCAATCCAGCCTGTTCTCCTTCCGCAACAACGCGGTTAAGAACATCATTATACTGACCGACGAGCCTTCCAATGGCGATTTCATCAGGCGTGGATCTGTAGGAGGCCAGGCGGTTTCTGAAAGCGTTCTTGACGGACTACTGACTAGCAATAACGCGCTCTACAACGGCGTTCTGAGAAACAACAGCACAATCGCATCCTATCAACAGTTGATCTCCGATCATGGCGGAACGGTATTTGACCTGAATCTGTTCAATACCACGGACCAGACCATCGTGCAGAACTTCGTTACAGACTTCGCCAATAAAAAGCTTCAGGAAACCCTGGACTTCTGTCAGCTCAATCCGACGGACCCAGCGTGCCAACCGTCTGCATCGGTGCCGGAACCGTCCTCATTGGCCCTCATCGGCCTTGGCCTGTTTGGCCTGGGACTTCGAGCTCGCCGGAAGGCCGCCACTGCCTAACCTCCAAGGTACCGTTGAGCAAAAAGGCCAGCGATCTCGCTGGCCTTTTACTATCTTAAGCAGCACCGGCGCGGGCCGAATACTGCGGCAATGATCAAGCAGGCAAAATCATACCTTGTAAAAATCCCGATACCAGTCCACGAAGTTGGCAATGCCCTCTTCCACCGTGGTAGACGGCTTGTACCCCACATCGTTGATCAGGTCATCGACATTGGCGTAGGTGGCCGGCACGTCACCCGGTTGCAACGGCAGCAGATTCTTCTCGGCTTTTTTGCCCACCCGCTCCTCAATAATCTCGATAAAACGGGACAGCTCCACCGGGTTATTGCTGCCTATGTTGTAGATGCGGTAAGGCCCCTTGCTGGTGCCCGGGTCCGGCTGGGCACCGCTCCAGTCTTCGTTCGGCTGGGCTACGTTGTCCAGGGTACGGATAACGCCTTCGACGATATCGTCGATGTAGGTGAAGTCCCGCTTGTGATGGCCGTGATTGAACACGTCGATGGGCTCACCGGCCAGGATCTTTTTGGTAAAGATGAACAGCGCCATATCCGGCCGGCCCCAAGGGCCGTAAACAGTAAAGAACCGCAGCCCGGTGGTGGGCAGGTTGTACAGATGGCTGTATGTATGGGCCATCAGCTCGTTGGCTTTCTTGGACGCCGCGTACAGGCTCAGCGGGTGATCCACGTTATCGTGCACGGAGAATGGCATGGTCTCATTGGCCCCGTACACGGAGCTGCTGGAGGCATACACCAGATGCTTGACCTCGTTATGACGGCAACCCTCAAGGATGTTCATGAAGCCGACCAGATTGGCATCCACATAGGCATGAGGGTTTTCCAGGGAATACCGGACTCCGGCCTGGGCTGCCAGGTGCACTACCCGCTCGGGCTTGTGTTCACGAAAAACCGCTTCCATGGCCTCGCGGTCGGCCACGTCCTGGCGTACTTCCGTGAAACCGGGCTTGTTCAGCAGCCGGGCCAGGCGTGCTTCCTTGAGATTGACGTCGTAATAGTCGTTGACGTTGTCCACGCCAATCACTTCATCGCCACGATCGAGCAAACGGTGAGCAAGATGCGAGCCGATAAAGCCGGCGGTTCCCGTAACGAGGATTTTCAAGATCTGTTCTCCATGAAAAATGGCGCCCGAAGGCGCCTTTTAGCGGTCCTGGTCAGAACGCCACGCCAACACTGGCGAAGGGTCCGGACATTTCGACATCCAGTTTGTCGTCATCGTCTTCATAGTCGATGGCCATCTGACGATAGCCCGCCCGCAGCTGCAGCATGGCGAATTCGTACTGGCCATAAGCGTTGAAGTCGTGCAGAGAGTCGCCGCTGTAGCTGATGAAATTGCCCTCGGCACCTACGGACACGCCAGTTAACGGCAGGTCAAAACGGGCGGCGAGGTAGCCCATAGGGACGACGGCGTCGACGGAGGTTTCACTTACTTTTGTGGAAAGCGGAGTCTGATCGCGAAGCACAAGCTCACCATCAAATCGGCGGGCAGTCAGGCCCAGATCCAGATTCACCCAGTTATCAAGTACTTCGTAATACAGGGTCACATCCAATTGATCGATATCCAGATCGGACTTGACTTCCGCACCAACCGGTATGTCATCAAACGCTTCCAGCCCGATCTCACCACGCCCACTCTGGGAAATGCTGGTGTAATTCAACCGTACGTTCGGCAGCACCGGAATCGGATGCTCGAAAAACGCCGTGAAGTTCGCGTTGCTGTCGCTGTCGAGGTTGAGATCCTTTTCAATATCAACGGCCGAATCCTTGTTGACCACTTCGCCAGAGAAATCGGAATCCCAATAGCTAACGTTGGCGCCAACGCCTAGTACATCAGCATCGGCCAGCGGCGCGGCCAAAGCCAGTGAGCCACCTACAACAATCATCAGTTTACGCATAACGCACCCGTTTTTGTGGTTGTATTAGCCGGTCAGTCAAACTTTATGCCGAGACGACGACCGACTTCTTCATAGGTTTCAATCACTTCGCCAAGGCCCTGGCGGAAGCGATCCTTGTCCATTTTCTTGCGGGTTTCCTTGTCCCAGATACGACAGCCATCAGGGCTGAATTCGTCACCCAGAACGATCTGACCACCACTGCGGCCAAATTCCAGCTTATAGTCCACCAGCAGCATGCCGGCGTCGTCAAACAGTTTTTTCAGCACGTCGTTGACCTTATAGGTCAGCTCTTTCATCCGGGCCAGCTCATCGGCCTTGGCCCAGCCGAAGCTGACCGCCAGGGATTCGTTCACCATCGGATCGTGCAGCGCATCGTTTTTCAGAAAGAGCTCAAAGGTGGGCGGGTTCAGCTCCTGACCCTCGTCCACGCCAAGGCGACGGCACAGGCTGCCCGCAGACACATTGCGCACCACACACTCAACCGGGATCATCTCAAGCTTCTTGACCAGGGACTCGGTATCAGACAGCAGCCCTTCGAAGTGGGTAGGTACGCCGGCCGCTTCCAGCTTTTCCATGATGAAGGCATTGAACTTGTTGTTCACCATACCCTTGCGGTTCAGCTGTTCTTTCTTCTCTCCGTCAAAGGCCGAGGTATCGTCCCGGAACACCAGAACAAACCGCTCGGGATCGTCCGTGCGGTAAACCGATTTTGCCTTGCCGGCATAAAGCTCTTCGCGCTTTTCCATTACTTTCTCCAAACGGCCGGTGGCCACGGCCACCCCGTTAATCAATACAGATGTTCAAAGAGTTGGGTAAGCAGATCTGCTGAACTGCGCTCACCCCCGTAGCTGTCCTGCTGCTCGGCGGTAACGCTCATAGCGTCCGCGCTCTGCTGAATTCGAACTGTGTGGGTGTGAACCGGCTTTTCGGCATCGCTGAACCACGAGAACCAGCCCGGGCTGCGTTCGTCTTCCGTGCGGAAATCCACCTGCAACCAGCCTTCGCTCCGGTTCAGATCCAGTACCGGCAGCCCCATTTCCTCCAAGGACCGATTGACCTCTGCCCAGGTGCGGCCGAAATCCAGTTCTACCCGAATGGCAACCGCTTCTTCCTGTTCAGACTGCAAGCGTACCAATGGCTTGGAGACCATGCCTGAGGCCGCCCGCGAGAAGGATTTGTTATCCTCACGCTGTTTGAGGAAATCCCCCAGCTCCGTCAGCAGCGCCCGCTGGTGTTGCTCGGAGGTTGCATCGGCACCGGTGTCACTGTCCCAGGGCATGAGTTCTTCCGGGGCTTGCTCCAGCTCCAGAATACGCACGCGGATTTCAGTGGTTTTACGACGGATGCCAGGTGCCAGACGGGCCTGCATCACCACTTTGGGTTCAGTTGCGGTCGGATTATCAGCGAGCCCCAGCAGTGTTCGGCTGCGCTTGCTGAAGTTCGCCAGTTCACTCTGGAGAATCCCCAGTTGCGGGCTGTCATGGGCAATGCCCAGACCGCTTTCATTCATCCAGGCACTCACCACGGGCCAGAGTCGGCCCGGCACCTCATTGACCAGTAACCAGATACGGCCGTCCAGCTCTTCAATTACATAGTTTTCATCCAGAATCTCGGATGTCATATCTGGCGGACGGGGAATCGACGACGGGTAAAGATTGCGGGAATCAGCTGTGTTGATAGCCCGTATCGGCATGGTCTCACTCAGTCGGGAGCTGTCGAGACCATCTGGCACCTGAATCGGCTCGCCTTCCGGCGCATTGACATAGCCTTCGGAACGATCATTTATGAAACTGCAACCGGCCAGGGCACTGGCAAGCACCAATGCCGAAACAGGTCGAACGAACAAAACGGTTTTCTTACGGGCTCTTGCAGGAACCTGCATCGGGTTACTCCGGTTAACGGTAACGGTGGCCTCAGAGAACACCTGAGGCCTTGAGCGCGTCTTCCACCTCGCCGTGGAACTTTTCACTGAGCGGCGTCAGTGGCAGACGGATGCCCTCACCGATCATGCCCATGCGGTACAGCGCCCATTTTACCGGAATCGGGTTGGCTTCCAGGAACAGCTTGCGATTAAGCGGCATCAAAAGCTCATTCAAGCGGCGGGTTTCGTCTTCGTTGCCCGCAATGGCCGCTTCACAGAGCTCAGCCATGGCTTTCGGAGCAACATTGGCCGTTACCGAAACATTACCTTTCGCGCCCGCCAGCATCAGATCCGCCGCTGTGGCGTCGTCACCGGAATACACCGCAAGGCGTCCATCCAGGGCTTCGATCAGCTCGGCGCCACGGGGAATGTTCCCGGTCGCATCCTTGATACCAACGATATTGGGGATATCGGCCAGGCGAACCACCGTCTCGTTCAACATATCGCAGGCAGTGCGGCCCGGTACGTTGTAGAGAATCTGGTTCATGCCCGGTACCGCTTCCGCGATGGCCTTGAAGTGCTGATACAGGCCTTCCTGGGTCGGCTTGTTGTAGTAAGGCACCACGAGCAGACAGGCATCGGCACCGAGTTTGTGGGCTTCGGTGGTCAATTCAATGGCTTCGCGCGTACTGTTACCACCGGTACCGGCAATAACGGGAATCCGGCCGTTCACACGTTTTATGATATGCCCGATCGTCCGGATGTGTTCCTCCGGATCCAGGGTTGCGGATTCGCCAGTGGTGCCCACAGCAACAATGCCATGGGTGCCGTTTTCGATATGAAAGTCCACCAGTTTGTCCAGATCCTCCCAGTGAATATCACCGTTTGGATGCATGGGCGTGACCAGTGCGACAAGGCTACCCGTAATCATAAAAGCTCCGTCCGAATAAAACCGATATGGTAATGTTGGGCTCGAACTGACACAAGGGAATTAAAGGAGATGTCATGTCATCCGTAGCATTGAATCAACCCGTGCCAGAATTTCAGGCTGAGGCCACTGGCGATCAGACCGTTCGCCTGAGCGACCTGAAAGGCCGGAACATCGTTATTTATTTCTATCCGAAAGACAATACACCGGGCTGCACCACCGAGGGCCAGGACTTCCGGGACAGAATGGAAGCCTTCGCTGCCGAGGACACCGAGATATTCGGCGTCTCGCGGGATGGCCTGAAAGCCCATGATAACTTCCGGGCGAAATACAGCTTTCCGTTCCACCTGATTTCCGACAAGGACGAATCCCTGTGCAAGCTGTTCGACGTCATCAAGCTCAAGAAGCTTTATGGCAAGGAGCACCTTGGCATTGAACGCAGCACCTTCCTGATCGACAAGGAAGGCGTGCTGCGCAGGGAATGGCGCGGCGTCAAGGTCAAAGGGCACGCCGACGAGGTGCTGGAAGCCGTCAAGGCCCTTTAACGCCCTATTCCGCAATGGCTGGTGGCGGAGGCGACTCCTTCACCGGCCAGGCCGCGAAAACCGCTTTCAGCATCGTCGCCAGTGGAATCGCAAAAAACACGCCCCACAAGCCCCAGATTCCGCCAAAGAACAACACGGCAACAATAATCGCCACCGGGTGCAGGTTGTTCACTTCCGAGAACAGAATCGGTACCAGGACATTGCCATCAAGCGCCTGAATAATGCCGTAGATGACCATGACCCAGATAAAATGGCTGCCCCAGCCGAACGCAAACAGGCCGATCACTGCCACCGGAATGGTGACCACCGCAGCGCCAATGTAGGGAATCACCACGCTCAGCCCCACCAACAGGGAAAGCAATGCCGCATAGGGCATGCCGAGAAACTTGAAGGCGACATAGGTGACGCCACCCACTATCAGGATCTCCACCGCCTTGCCACGGACGTAGTTGGCACATTGCAGATTAACCTCGTGCCAGATGCGAACCATCATTGGTCGCTGCGGAGGTAGCAGGCGGGCAAATGAGTTCACCAGGACCCGACGGTCTTTCAGAAAGAAAAAGACCAGGATAGGCACCAGAACCATGTAGATCAGCAAGGCCACAAGGTCCGGAATGCTGGAGAGCGAGAAAGACACCAGCCATTGAGTCAGGTGCCCTACTTCGGCCGAGATCTGCTGATACATGGTATTCACAGATTCAGCAGAAACCAGATGCGGATATTGTTGCGGCAGAACCTCAAGATAGGACTGCAGCTCGCGGATGATCCGTGGCGCTTCGCCGGCAAGGGTACTCAGTTGGGTCCAGATCAACGGCAACAAGCCGAAGATAAAACCCACCAGCACGCCCAGGAACACGACAAACACGCCAATTACGGCGATCAGCTCAGGCACACCCATCCGGTTCAGTTTTGACACCAGGCCCTGCAGAATGAACGCGACAATCAGGGAAGCGATGGCCGGCGCCAGCATGGCCCCGAACCAGATAATAAAGACGGTGCCTGTCACCAGCAGCAAAAAAAGGATGACGGCTTCTTCGTCTGAAAAATACTTGTGGGCTAGACCGCGCAGAATTCTGACCATGAATGACTCCGGAAATTAACCGCCGCACTTTATCACGAAACGGTATTCCCCATTACTCTCCGATTGGCTGACAAGCGTATGGGCCGACAACGCCAGCCAGGCAGGTATGTCCCTCAGTGAGCCGGTATCCGTGGCGACAACCACCAATTCCTCCCCGGGCGTCATGGAGTTGAGCTCCAGCTTGGTTTTCAGCAGCGGCATGGGACAACGCAGGCCGCTGGCATCCAGGGTTCTGTCAGCCATAATCAGCATTTACCATTACGTTTCATACAGTAATCAGGCAGGCATTATGCCGCTGGTGTTACTCTATTGCATCACAAGAGTTGGTAATACTCCGGAGAACTTGCCGGCTGCCGCCTTGTCAAACGGGCAACACGAATTCGAGGCATCCTCAGACATATGAAGTACCAGAACGAAGGCCAACACCGCTCCCCCTGGGCCCTGATCGTTTTTCTGGCCCTCAGCATGGCGGTCACCAGCCCGGCCACACGCGCGCAGTCGTCAGACCTGCCAAGCATCGGCGGTAGCGGCGGCCTGATCTCCGGACAGATGGAAGCTGATATTGGCCAACAGGTTATGGCCTCCATTCGCCGTTCAGCCCCGCAACTTCAGGACCCACTGGTCTACGACTACCTGAGCGCGATCATTTATCGTCTGGTGCCGTCCGCACCGCTGGATAACCGCGACCTGAAACTGGTTCTGATTGACAGCCCGGCCATCAACGCTTTCGCCGTGCCCGGCGGCGTAGTAGGCGTCAATGGGGGCCTGTTTCTGAACGCCGCCACCGAACAACAGTTTGCCTCGGTCCTGGCCCACGAACTGGCCCACCTCAGCCAGCGCCATTTTGCTCGCCGAATGCAGCAACAGGAAACCAGCGCTCCGTTAACCCTGGCCGGCATGATCGCCGGTATCGTGCTTTCTGCGGTTACCCAGTCAGACATTGGCATTGCCGCCATCGCCGGCACCCAGGCCATGGCGGTGCAGAACATGCTGGCCTACAGCCGCTCCCACGAACAGGAAGCCGACCGGGTTGGCATGGACATCCTGGCCAGTGCCGGCATGGACCCGAGAGGCATGCCCGAGATGTTCGAAATCATGATGAGACAGAACCGCCTGCAGGGAAATCGCCTGCCGGAATACCTTTCCACTCACCCGCTGACCCAGAACCGGGTTGCCGACACCCGCAACCGGGCCGAACAATACCCTGATACCCGGGTGCAGGACGGACAGGAATATCACCTGGTTCGCAGCCGCCTGCAGGTGCATTACAGCGAATCTCCCGAAACGGCGATAGAAACGTTCGAGGCTTACCTTGCCCGGGAAGACGCCCAGCGCAACGATGCCATCCGTTACGGCCTGGCGGTGGCTTATCAGGAAAGCCGACGCTACGACAAGGCCGAACCATTAATGCGGGAATTACTGAAAGCCAACCCCGGGCGCATCACGTTCCAGGTGTCACTGGCGGAAGTTCTGCTCAGCCAGAAACGGTATGCCGACGCCAGAGCGCTTATGCAGGAGGCACTGGCGCGCAATCCCGGCAACTATCCCATCACATCCACGCTGGCGGCCATAGAGATTGCCGATGGTAACGGGGCCGCTGCTGCCGACTACCTGAGGGAGCTGACTCGCCGCCTTCCCAGCCAGGAGCAACTGTGGCTGAGACTGGCCGAAGCCGAAGGTATGGCGCGAAATATTGTCGGCGTACACCGGGCGAGAGCGGAATACGATGTACTGATGGGCGATCTGAAATCAGCACAGCGGCAATTGCGCCAGGCTCAGGAGAAACTGCCGGCCGGCTCCGCCGAACGCCAGGTGGTGAGTGAGCGCCTTGGTGAGCTGACTAACCGACTTCAGGCGCGCGAAGCCGGTTAGGAATAACCCCGAAGCCTTCAGGCGTTGCCGGCAGCCTTGAGGTTCATGTTGGCGGTGAAGTCCAGCATCCGGCGCAGCGGGCGCAGCGCGTCTTCTCGCAGCTCGTCATCCACATGCACTTCCTGGTCGCCATGCTCGAGCACGTGCAGCAGATTCTCCAGACCGTTCATGGCCATCCAGGGACAATGGGCACAGCTTCGGCAGGTTGCGCCGTTGCCCGCGGTGGGCGCTTCAATCAACGTTTTGTTGGGCGCCAGCTGTTGCATCTTGTAGAAAATGCCGTTGTCGGTTGCAACGATAAACTCTTCGTTCGGAAGCGTTTGCACCGCATGAATCAGTTGCGAGGTTGAACCGACCACATCCGCCATCTGTACCACCGCATCGGGTGACTCCGGGTGCACCAGGATTGCTGCATCCGGGTACAGAGCCTTGAGGTCTTCCAGGCCACGGTACTTGAATTCCTCGTGCACGATGCAGGAGCCGTCCCACAGCAGAACGTCTGCGCCTGTGGTTTTCTGTACATAGCCGCCCAGGTGTTTGTCTGGCGCCCACAGGATTTTTTCACCTTTGGCGTCCAGATGCTCAACAATGGCCTGGGCGCAACTGGAGGTGACCACCCAATCGGCCCGGGCTTTCACCGCAGCCGAGGTGTTGGCATAAACCACGACGGTGCGATCCGGGTGCTGATCACAGAACTCGGAGAACTCGTCTGCCGGGCAACCAACATCAAGCGAGCAAGTTGCCTCCAAAGTCGGCATCAGAACCTTTTTCTCCGGATTCAGAATCTTTGCCGTCTCTCCCATGAAACGAACGCCGGCAACGACAACGGTGGAGGCCGGGTGTTGGTTACCGAAGCGCGCCATTTCCAGGGAATCCGCCACACAACCACCGGTCTCTTCTGCCAGCCGCTGGATGTCCGGGTCGGTGTAATAATGCGCTACCAGAACGGCATCCTTCTCCTTCAGAGCCACCTTGATCCTGGCCTCGAGATCAGCTTTCTCTGAGGCGCTCAGGGGCTTGGGCTCCGCCTGATGGGCGAGATGTTCCTGAACCAGAATGCGGTCTTGCGCTTTAGTCATCACTTATTCTCTGATTGACGTTAACGGCCAGAGTATATCACTTCTGCCTTTGGTTTCATGATCCTGCAATGTGGGTATGCCAGGTTGCAGGATAGCGTCCGTCCTGTGGGTATAGGTGGGTTCTTGCGGGCAAAAAAAAAGAGCCTTTCGGCTCTTTTTTCCGCAAACCCCGTGGTGACGGCTTGCCTTGTTGGTGGGTCGTGAAGGATTCGAACCTTCGACCAATTGGTTAAAAGCCAACTGCTCTACCAACTGAGCTAACGACCCCTAACTGGCTGTGCTGGCTTTTCATCCAGCGAACGCGCGGCCAAAACCTCGCACTCTGAATTTGGTGGGTCGTGAAGGATTCGAACCTTCGACCAATTGGTTAAAAGCCAACTGCTCTACCAACTGAGCTAACGACCCAAACGAGGCGCACATATTACTGATATTTTTTTGGTGATCAACCCCTTTTTTTCATGGTCGACCAACTTTTTTCAATGACCGATCAAGATCCGTGCAAGTTGACCAGATACCGATCAACCCTGGGCGGAATCAAGATACTTCTTCGCCAACTCTGCCGCCCCTGAATCGGGGTACTGCTCGACCACGGAGGTCATCCGACGCCGTGCCTCGTCTTTTTCGCCAAGGCGATCCAGAGTCACCCCCAGCTTGTACACAGCGTCCGGCGCCTTGCGATGATCACTATAGCGCGTCGCAACGATGGTAAAAGCCTGACGGGCCTGCTCCAACTGGGGTTTCGCCAGATAGACTTCACCAAGCCAGTAATAGGCATTAACGGTGAGGTCGCCCTCGGGATAGGTATCCACAAACTCGTACAGGCGGGTTATCGCCGTGTCGTAGTCTTTCTTGTTGCGGATAAGGTCGATAATGTCGTTATAGGTTTTCTGCTCTTCCGGTTCCGGCGAACGATACACCCGGGTCGGCTTCAGTCTTCCACTGTCTGCTGAAGCTCCCGCTGCAGCCGACTGCTGTGCAGCACTGGCCCCGGACTCGACGGCCTTGGACAGCTCCAGTATCCGCTGATCCAGATCCACATAGCGGTCCCTGCCCTGCTGTTGCAGGCGACCAATCTGGTGCTGCTGTTCTTCAACCTGGCCACGCAGGTCTCGAACTTCGCGCTGCAGTTGCTGAATCATGTAGAACAGCTCTGCCGTGGCCTGGTTGTTGCCGGCCTTACGCTGGGCCTCGGAGCTGTTGTTCTGGAATGCGGGTGTGGACGACTGTGCATGGGCGACTCCCGCCAGGCCAAGGCCCAGCGGGATCAGCACGGCCGCCATGAGGTGTTTTCTCATGGATACGTCCGTCTAGGTCGGTTTTACTGGAATACCAGCTCTACGCGACGGTTCTGTGCCCAGGCACTTTCAGTGGAACCACGCACGGCCGGCTTTTCTTCACCATAGCTTACGGTTTCAATCTGGCCACGGGAAGCGCCGTTTACAATCAGGAAGCGCTGTACGGCGTTCGCGCGGCGCTCACCCAGAGCCAGGTTGTATTCCTTGGTACCACGCTCGTCAGCATGACCTTCCAGGCGTACCTGCTGACGCGGGTTGTCCGCCAGGTAGCGAGCGTGGGCAACCAGCACGTCACGGGCGTCCGGCTTGATTTCGGACGTATCGAAATCGAAGTAGAAGGTGGTAATGTCACGCAGGGCTTCCTGCTCGGCTTGCTCCTGAGCGGCCCGACGCTCGTCATCAGTCAGCTCGGAGGCGGAAACGCCGGAGCCATCCGCACCACCGTAAACGGTAGAACCGCCATCCTGATCAATCGCGGCCACGTCAGAACCGTAAGTACCCTCTTCCATGTTTTCACCGGTGGAGCTACAACCAGCAACCAGGCCGGCGGACAGGAGCATGGCAAACGCTTTTGCAGAGAAAGACATCTTCATCACGTTATTTCCTCTTTTCAGGTCTTCGTTGAATTAATTCAGTTCAGTGCATTTTCAGCGGGTAACCGGCCCCCAGGCCGGCTCCCGCACTTCGCCCTCAGAGGCCGGCAGGCTATACGCCGCGCCTCCGTCTGCGGATACCACGGTCAGTACGCCTTCCCCATTCTGACGGGTTGCGTAGATCAGCAACCTGCCATTGGGAGCCACACTGGGTGATTCGTCGGAACCGGTTCGGGTAATAACCGTCTCTTCGCCGGTCTCCAGATTGGTTCTGGCGATATGGAAGGCGCTATCGCGCTGATGAACGTAATAGACATAGTCACCCGTGGGGCTCGGTCGCGGCCTGGCGTTGTAGCGACTGCCAAAGGTAATTCGACGCGGCTCAGCCCCCGGGCGTTCCATGTGATAGATCTGCGGCCCACCGGAGCGATCAGAGGTAAAGTAGATACCCCGGTCGGCATGGTCCCATGCGGCTTCGGTATCAATCGCCCAATGGTCGGTCAACCGCGTCAGGTTGCGGCTGGCAAGATCCATTCGGTAGATCTCGGCGTTGCCGTCGCGAGAGAGCGTCATCAACAGCGAACGGCCATCGGCTGACCAGACCGGTGCCGAGTTCAGCCCCGGGAAGTCAGCGACCTTCTGGCGCTCACCGGTAGCCAGTTCATGGATAAAAATAACCGGTTTGCCCGTCTCAAAGGAAACATAGGCCAGTTTCTTTCCATCCGGCGACCAGGCCGGTGACAGAATGGGCTCCCGGCTTTCCAGCCGGACTTTGGAGCGCTTACCATCCACATCGCTGACCTGAAGCCGGTAACGGGTCTGATCGCCCTCACCAGACACGGTGATGTACGCCAGCTTGGTGGAGAATACACCGGGAGCTCCGGTAATAGCCTCATATACCCGGTCACTGATGTGGTGGCCCAGCGACCGCAGGTTAGAGGCAGGAACTGCCGCCGTTTCACCAAGAATCCGCTTCTCCTGGTTAACATCAAACAACTCGTAGCGGGCCTGAATCCGATCACCATTGCGGGTCAGCTGCCCCACCAGCACATAGCGCTGCCCCAGCATGCGCCAGTCCCGGAAATACACCTCGGAGCGCTCAGAGGGAAGGCTCAGCATTTTTGATGGTTCTAGCGGACGAAACTCACCACTCATGGTCAGATCTGCCTGCACGATACCGCCCACCTTGTCCCCGGCGGGCATACTGCCACTCTCTGCGAACGGTACAACGGCAATCGGAATGGCCGACCCCGCACCTTCGGTAATGCGGATCAACAGTTCCGCCCGGGCGCCCAGGGATGCCGTCAAAAACAGCACCAGGCAGGCAATAACCGGTGTCTTCAGAAAGCTACCAGAGCAACGGGATCTGCTTTTCATAAACATTATCAACCTCACCGCAGTCTTTGCGGGTTGAATTCAATCATGAACTGGCGGAAATAACGCTCAAACGTGTCACGATTATCCGGAATGGGATAGCGGTTCAATGATCGGACCGCACTCAGGGCCGAGTTATCAAACGCAGTGTTGCCACTGCTACCGACCAACTTCACACTGGCCAGTTCACCAGTGGGCAACAGTGTGATCTGCAACCTCGCCGTCATGTTTTCATTCGCTGAGGACGGCGGATACCACGCCTGCTTTAACCGCTCGCGAATCAACGCCTGGTATTTATCACTCTCGCTCTGCATCTGCGCTTCTCTTGCACGCGCTGCCGCGGCTTCCTGCTGGCGGCGGGCTTCCGCTTCACGCTCCTGCCTGGCCTGATCCGCCAGCGCTTCCAGCTGCTGTTCACGCAGGCGCCTCTCAGCCTCAAGACGTTTCCGCTCTGCCTCTTTGCGAGCTTCCTCTTCGCGGCGCTGTCGTTCAGCCTCTTCTTTCTTTCGCTGCTCTTCCTGTCGGCGTTTTTCTTCCTCGGCCCGGCGTTTGGCCTCTTCTTGCCGCTTGCGCTCTTCCTCAGCTTTCTGCCGTTCACGCTCTTTGGCTTCGGCTTCCGCTTTCTGGCGCGCCGCTTCACGCTCTCTGGCTTGCTTCTCTGCCAGCTCCTTAGCCTGCGCCTCTTGCTGACGACGCTCTTCTTCGCGCCTGCGAGCTTCTTCCTGAGCCTTCCGTTCCGCCTCCTGCCGGGCTTTTTCTTCAGCCCGGCGCTGGCGTTCAGCTTCTTCCTGCTCGCGCGCCTGTGCCTGCTTGCGCTCCTGCTCTTTATCCGCCTCGTCCTGCTCTTCCACCACCGGTGTCGGCCTTGGTTCAGGACTGATCAGCCGGGCCGAAATACTTCTGGGCTCCGGTTCTGGTGGCGTATTCCACGACCACCCGGCCAGAGCAATACCGAACACCAGCAGGTGCAGCCCTACCGAGACCGCCACCGGCGATTTCAGAGGTGCTTTTCCGGTACTGACGATGTCCCGCTTGTGGCCCTTCAAAATGTCACCATCATCCAATTACTGATTATCATTGGGCGCGTCGGTAATCAGGCCAATCCCGGTGGCCCCGGCAGCCTGAAGCTCAGCCATCAGGCGCACCACCACACCGTAGTCCACGTACTCATCGCCCCGGACGAGCACTTCACCGTTGCTCCGTTGGGACAGAATCTTTGCCACCTGGTTGCGCACCTCGTCCAGCGCCATCGGCTCGCTGGCGTCGTCACCCACTTCCAGGTAGTAGGCGCCATTGCTATCGACAGACACGGTGATGGACTCCACGTCTTTGTCCTGCTGAATCGGATCGGAGGTTGTCTCCGGCAGATCCACCTTCACGCCCTGGGTGAGCATCGGTGCCGTCACCATGAAGATCACCAGAAGCACCAGCATCACATCGATGTAGGGGACTACGTTGATCTCAGACATCGGCTTGCGCCGTTGCTGAGGCATCATTCCCATACCTTTCATCTCGCTACACTCCTGTTACCGCCAGATGGCAACTTATGCTGCGGCCTGATCGCTGTTGTGGACCCGGCGATGCAGAATGCTGGAAAACTCTTCCGCAAAGGTTTCATAGTTCTTCAGCAAGGCGTCTGACATGGCCGAGAACCGGTTATAGGCAATGACCGCAGGGATGGCCGCGAACAGGCCCATCGCCGTGGCAATCAACGCCTCAGAGATACCCGGCGCCACCGTGGCCAGCGTGGCCTGCTGCACCTGGGCCAGCCCGCGGAAGGAGTTCATGATGCCCCACACGGTACCGAACAGGCCAACGTAGGGACTGGTGGAACCGACCGTCGCCAGGAACGGCAGATGGGTTTCCAGGCGCTCCTGCTCCCGGGAAAAAGCCACGCGCATGGCTCTTTGGGTACCTTCCATCACGGCGTCGGCATCCCGGCTCTGCTGACGAAGGCGGGAGAACTCTTTGAACCCTGCCCGGAAAACAGACTCCATACCGGAAAACGGCGTTGGCTCCGCACTCACTTCTTTGTAGAGCTGGCCCAGATCCATGCCGGACCAGAACCGGTCCTCAAATTCCAGCTGAGCCTGACGGGCTTTCCGGAAGACCTGCAGGCGCTGGAAAATCAGTGCCCAGGAGACGACCGATGCCAGCATCAGCAACAGCATGACCAACTGCACCAAAATCCCTGCATTCGCAATCAGATGCCAGACTGACAGTTCCGTTTCCACTGTTCACTCCCAAGTAGTTTTGTAAATCTTTCAACAAATTATACGAAATTCTTAAGAATTTCCTGCATATTTTCCGGAAGACGCCGGGGTTTGCCGGTATCCAGTGCAACACAGGCCACACGAACGTCTGCATCACACAGCAACTGCCGATCATCCGCGCGATACACGCATTGCCGAAAGCCCATCCAGACCCGGGATGCCGCTTTCAGCTCAGCCGTAACCAGCAACTGATCATCCAGCTTCGCGGGCATCCGGAAGTGCAGATTCATCTTTTGCACCACGTAACTGATGTTGTGCTCCAGCCCCGCACGAAGCCCAACACCCTGGCTACGGACCCACTCCGTTCTGGCACGCTCCATGTAGTGCAGATATTTGGCATGAAAAACAATGCCACCGGCATCTGTATCTTCTATGTAGACCCGAACCGGCAATTCAAAGCTGGCAGAGGGATCACTCAAACAGGTCGTCCTCCCGGCCGGACTTTGGCGGCACCACCCCGAAATGCTGGTACGCGCTCGAGGTCACCATACGCCCTCTTGGTGTCCGCACCATGTACCCCTGCTGAATCAGGAATGGCTCCAGTACGTCCTCAATGGTACCCCGCTCCTCACTGATTGCTGCCGCCAGACTCTCCACACCCACCGGGCCACCATCAAACTTCTCGATCATGGCCAGCAACAGGCGACGGTCCATGTGGTCAAAGCCCTGGCTGTCCACTTTCAGCATGTTCAGTGCCTGGTCGGCAATATCCGCCGTGATATGGCCATTGGAGCGCACTTCCGCAAAATCCCTGACCCGGCGCAGCAGCCGGTTGGCAATCCTCGGGGTCCCCCGGGACCGGCGGGCAATCTCGAACGCCCCTGCCTCGTCGATTTCCACCGACGACAGCCGGGCCGAACGGGTAATAATATGGGTGAGGTCCTGGTGATTATAGAACTCCAGGCGCTGGACAATGCCGAACCGGTCTCTCAGCGGCGACGTCAGCAGACCAGCACGGGTGGTTGCCCCTACCAGCGTAAACGGCGGCAGATCCAGCTTGATAGACCGTGCAGCCGGCCCTTCACCAATCATGATATCCAGCTGATAGTCTTCCATGGCCGGATAGAGCACTTCCTCCACCGCCGCACTCAGGCGATGGATCTCGTCGATAAACAGGACGTCACCTTCCTCGAGGTTGGTGAGCATGGCAGCCAGGTCTCCGGCCTTTTCCAGTACCGGGCCGGACGTCGTCTTGATCGAGACACCCATCTCATTGGCAATGATGTTGGCCAGAGTGGTTTTACCAAGCCCGGGAGGGCCGAAAATCAGCACATGATCCAGCGCTTCCTGGCGGCCCCGGGCAGCGGAGATAAAAATCTCCATCTGTTCGCGTACCGTAGGCTGGCCCACATACTCGGAAAGCAACGTCGGACGGATGGCCCGATCATGCACTTCCTCATATTCTCCGGCCTTGGCCGATATCAATCGGTCCGATTCAATCATGGCATTATCCGCTTGCTGGGAATAAACAACATGCCCGCTGGCTCACCCTGTAAGTCAGGTTGCACCAATTGTACAAAGGGGCGCTTGTGAGTCACGTTACGCTCTATACACATTGGTGTCATGGTTCTGTGGCCTTAGCCGACACAAAAACGCCGGGTTGTTACCCGGCGGGAATCATATTCTTCAGGGCCAGACGTATCAGCGTTTCGCTGTTCATCTCCGGGCCGGCCACCTTGCTGATCGCCTTGGCCGCCTCCTGGGGCTTGTAGCCAAGGGCAATCAATGCGGCCTCCGCCTCCTCACGTGGGTCAGGCCCAGCCTGACTCGCCGTAGCCTGCCCGGCTCCAGTCGGCACATCGGGCTGAGACGGGACGAACTGCCCTTCCAGCTGCCCTATCCTGTCGGCCATTTCAATCAACAGCCTCTCGGCCGTTTTTTTGCCGACACCGGGCAGTTTGACCAGCGAATTCGCGTCCCGAGCCTCGACACAGCGGATGAATTGCTGTGCATCCAGGCCCGACAGAATGCCCACCGCAAGTTTGGGGCCAACACCGTTAACCTTGATCAGCAGCCGGAACAGATTTCGATCCAGACGGGAGGCAAAACCATAAAGGCTCTGGGCGTCTTCACGAACGGCGAAATGGGTATGAAGGGTCACTTCCTGCCCGGTCTCGGGCAGATGAAAAAACGTGGTGTAGGGAATGTCAATTTCGTAACCCAGGCCGGAACATTCCACCAGCGCCTGCCCGGGAGACTTTTCAATCAGCATTCCTCGGATTCGACCAATCAAACGGGCTCTCCTGTCGCGGCAAACCGCCGCTTATGGTTGGCGTACGCGGCCGCTTCTGACCTTACCTCCGGTCCTGGCCATACGTAATACACTCTGGTTCATATGGGCATGGCAGAGGGCAATGGCCAGGGCATCGGCGGCATCCGCCTGTGGTTTTCGGGACAGCCCCAGAAGCGCCTGCACCATGTGCTGCACCTGGGATTTATCCGCTCCACCAGTACCCACCACCGCCTGCTTCACCTGCCGGGCAGAATACTCATGAACTGCCAGGCCGCTGTTGGCGGCACTGACGATTGCAGCTCCCCTTGCCTGACCGAGCTTCAGGGCCGAGTCAGGGTTGCGCGCCATGAACACCTGCTCAATAGCGAACTCCTCCGGGCGATATTCGCCAATCAGCACGGCGAGACTGTGGAAAATAGTCTGCAGCCTCTCCGCCATTGGCTTTTCACCTACTCGGATGCAGCCACTGTCGAGGTACTCAAGAAGCCGGCCTTCAGAACGAATAAGACCGTAACCGGTGATGCGGGAGCCGGGGTCTACCCCCAGGATGATTGCCATCCGCCTGCCCTCGGAAGTGAGAGAGTCTGGCCGTGCCGGAGATGGCGCGCCACCTCCGGCATCGTGCCTTTACTCTTTATTTTCTGCCTTGTTGCCTTCAACGGCTTTAGCAGAACGGCGCAGACGAATATGCAGCTCCTTCAGCTGCTTCTCGTCTACCTCGCCCGGCGCCTGAGTCATCAGACAGGTGGCGCTCTGGGTTTTCGGGAAAGCGATGACGTCGCGGATTGACGAAGAACCGGTCATCAGCATCACCAGACGATCCAGACCAAAGGCCAGACCACCGTGAGGCGGGCAACCAAATTTCAGGGCATCCAGCAGGAAGCCAAACTTGGCACGAGCCTCTTCCTCTCCGATACCCAGGATACGGAACACCGCTTCCTGCATTTTCTCGTCGTGGATACGGATAGAACCACCGCCCAGCTCGGTACCATTGAGCACCATGTCATAGGCACGGGACAAGGCGTTCGCCGGGTCTGCTGCCAGATCTTCCGGACTGCAGGACGGCGCCGTGAACGGGTGGTGAATGGCGGTCAGATTGCCATCCGGCAGCTCCTCGAACATCGGGAAGTCTACAACCCACATTGGTGCCCACTCGCAGGTAAGCATATTGAGGTCGTGTCCTACCTTGATACGCAGGGCGCCCAGGGCTTCATTCACGACGGTAGCCTTATCAGCGCCGAAGAAGACGATATCGCCATCTTCCGCACCTACGCGCTCCATGATGGCCAGCGCAACGTCGTCACCCAGGAATTTCACGATTGGCGACTGCAGGCCTTCGGCACCCTTGGCCAGTTCGTTTACCTTGATGTAGGCCAGGCCCTTGGCACCGTAGATACCAACAAACTTGGTGTAGTCATCAATCTGTTTACGGGTCAGCTCGGCACCCTTGGGCACGCGAAGGGCGGCGACACGGCCTTTCGGATCTTTGGCGGGACCAGCGAACACCTTGAAGTCCACGCTTTCCACCAGATCACCCACATCCTGAAGTTCCAGAGGGATACGAAGGTCCGGCTTGTCGCTGCCGTAACGCTGCATGGCTTCAGAATACGGCATGCGCGGAAACTCCGGCAGCTCAACATCCAGCACATCCTTGAACAGGGAACGAATCATTTCCTCGTTCAGGCCCATCAGGGTTTCTTCATCAATGAAAGAAGCCTCGATGTCCACCTGGGTAAACTCGGGCTGACGATCGGCACGCAGATCTTCATCGCGGAAACACTTGGCAATCTGGTAGTAGCGATCTACACCAGACACCATCAGCAACTGTTTGAACAGCTGCGGCGACTGTGGCAGAGCGAAGAAGGAACCCTCGTGGGTACGGCTCGGTACCAGGTAGTCACGGGCACCTTCCGGGGTGGCACGGGTCAGGATCGGGGTTTCCACATCCATGAATCCGCGGCTGTCCAGGAAGTTCCGGATGTAACTGGTCACACGGGAACGGAACCGCAGACGGTTGATCATCTCCGGGCGACGCAGATCTACGAAACGGTACCGCAGGCGAACATCCTCGCCCACGTCGACGTGCTCATCCAGCGGGAACGGCGGGGTGGCGGCTGCGTTCAGAATGACCAGCTCTTTGCCCAACAGCTCGACCTGGCCAGTGGGCATGTTGTTGTTCTCGGTACCCGCGGGGCGACGACGAACGCGGCCGGTCACCTTGATAACAAATTCGCTGCGGACTTTCTCCGCCAGAGCAAAACTTTCAGGGGTGTCCGGATCGACCACAACCTGAGACATGCCATCCCGATCTCGCAGATCCAGAAAGATGACCCCACCGTGGTCACGGCGGCGGTGTACCCATCCGCAGAGTGTGACTTCCTGATCGATGTGAGATTCGTTAATCCCACCGCAATAATGGCTGCGCATATCGGTTCCCGTTCGTTCTGAATGTGTTCGCGTTGAATCAAAGAATTTGGGCGGCTATAGCCGAAAAGCCGCCCATTATAAACACAATGGCTTTGAAAATCAGGCGTCCGGAAACAGAATTGACACCGGATATCCGGCAGCGGGATGACTATCAAAAAACCGGGGGCTAGAATGCATGGTTTGACCGGACCATGGAGTAAGACGTTGGCCACCCGAGCGGAACAGAAACTGAAAACCCGTCGAGCACTGATGGACGCTGCCCTCGCCCAACTGAGCGCAGACCGGGGCTTTGGCAGCCTGAGTTTGCGGGAAGTCGCCCGGGAGGCCGGCATTGCCCCCACATCCTTTTATCGGCACTTCGCCGAGCTGGACGAGCTTGGCCTGGCCCTGGTGGACGAAGGCGGCGTGGCCCTGCGGCAGCTGATGCGCCAGGCCCGTAAACGTATTGCCCGGGACGGCAGTGCGATTTCCACTTCGGTGGACACCTTCATGGAGTACCTGGGTAACAACGCCAACCTGTTCCGCCTGATGCTGAGGGAGCGCACCGGCGTATCCAAGCCTTTCCGGACGGCGGTGAAAGCAGAAATCGACCATTTCGTAACGGAGCTGGCCGACGATCTTGGCCGGTTTGCCGACGAACAGAACAAACCCCTGGCGGAAGCCAGGATTGTCGCCGAAGCAATGGTCACACTGGTCTTCAATCAAGGCGCCGAGGCGCTGGATGCAACCCCGAAAGAGCGAGAAGAACTCAAGCAGAAATTGAAAACCGAGCTGAGAATGATTCTGGTGGGTTCCCAGACCCTGGCCCAGTGGCAGCAGGGTCTGGATTGAGCTACTAAATCTTAGGCAAGTTGCTCAAGTAGCGGCTGCAGCTTTGCTTTCACACTGGCTAGCTGCTCTTCTGTGTAAGGTACAGGAGGCTGCTTGCCCCACACCGGGCCCGGCCAGGCCGGGTCGCCCTGATAGCGGACAATATGATGCAAGTGCAACTGGGGCACCATATTGCCCAGCGCTGCCACATTCATTTTGTCGCCACCGAACAGTTCCATCATCCCCTCACTCAATGCAGAGGACTCGAATAGCAGACGTTGCTGCTGCTCGTTCGGCAACTCATAGATTTCCCGAATGCCTGATACGCGGGGTACCAGGATAACCCAGGGCCAGGTGTTGTCGTTCATCAGCAAGACATCACACAGACGGCTTTCCCCCAGCTTGTGGGTATCTGCCGCCAAACGCTCGTGAAGCTGGAACATCAACACCCCTCCCCGGCCGTCAGACCGCTGAATGGAACTGGTTACGGCCGCGGCCAATGGCGTAGTAGATCAGGCCATGACGATCCAGCATTTCCGGCTCGTACAGGTTGCGACCATCAAACACCACCGGCTCACTCAGGGTTGAGGCAATCACATCAAAGTCCGGTGAGCGGAACTCTTTCCACTCGGTGCAGATCACCAATACGTCAGCACCCTTCAACGCCTGTTCCTTGGTACCGCACAAAGTCAGTCCCTCGTGATCCCCGTAGATGCGCTGGGTTTCCTCCATGGCTTCCGGATCGAAAGCCTGCACCTTCGCACCGGCTTTCCAGAGATCTTCCATCAGGGTGCGGGAAGATGCTTCGCGCATGTCATCTGTGTTGGGCTTGAACGCCAGACCCCAGAGCGCCACGGTCTTGCCCTTCAGATCACCCTGAAAGTAGTGCGAGACCTTGTCGAACAGCACATGCTTCTGGGCATAGTTCACTGCTTCCACCGCGTTCAGCAGCTTGGACTCGTAGTCGCAGTCGCGGGCGGTGCGGGCCAGGGCCTGCACATCTTTCGGGAAGCAGGAACCGCCGTAACCGCAACCCGGGTAAATAAAGTGATAACCGATACGCGGGTCAGAACCGATACCCCGGCGAACTTCTTCAATATCCGCACCCAGCCGCTCGGCCAGGTTTGCCACTTCGTTCATGAAGCTGATCTTGGTAGCCAGCATGGCATTGGCCGCGTACTTGGTCAGCTCAGCAGAACGGATGTCCATGAAGATCATGCGATCGTGGTTACGGTTGAACGGGTAATACACTTCCCGCAACACATCCGCCGCCTTTTCGCTCTCGGTACCGACCACAATCCGGTCCGGCTTCATGAAATCGTTGATGGCAGCACCTTCTTTCAGGAATTCCGGATTGGACACCACATCAAAATCCAGTTCCAACCCCCGCTTGTCCAGCTGGGCACGAACCGCCGCCTTTACTTTGTCGCCAGTCCCGACCGGTACGGTGGACTTGTCCACCACCACCTTGTAATCCTCCATGTGCTGCCCAATGGATTTCGCCACTGCCAGAACATACTGAAGGTCCGCAGAACCATCTTCATCCGGTGGCGTGCCAACGGCGATAAACTGAAGGGTACCGTGCTTGACCGCTTCCTCGGTGTCCGTGGTAAATGCCAGGCGACCTGCCTCAACGGTGTGCTTGACGATGTTGTCCAGGCCTGGCTCGTAAATAGGAATCTGGCCGTTCTTCAGTTTTTCGATCTTGCCCTGGTCCACATCCATGCACAGCACGTGGTGCCCGACATCCGCCAGACAGGCGCCGGTCACAAGGCCGACATAACCGGTTCCGAAAATCGTAATCTTCATGCAACTCTTCCTGAAAATTTAGAATGAAAACTGTCAGTGGCCTGCTTTCTTTTGCTGCCAGATCTTTTCCCAGGCCAGCGCGGTCCGCACGATGGTATTCAGATCATCAAAATCCGGCTGCCAGCCCAGGACACTCTTGATCCGTGTGTTATCGGCCATCAGCGCAGCCGGGTCGCCGGCTCGGCGTCCGGTTTCCTGTACCGGGAAGTCAACACCGGACTCGCTTTTCACCACATCAATCACTTCACGCACAGTGAAGCCACGGCCATAGCCGCAATTAAGCACCTGAGACTCACCGCCTTTGGCCATATAATCCAGCGCCATAACATGGGCCTTGGCCAGATCTTCCACATGGATGTAGTCGCGGACACAGGTGCCGTCACGGGTCTCGTAGTCGGTGCCAAACACGCTCATACCATCTCTCTGCCCGGTCACGCACTCGCAGGCTACCTTGATCAGGTGCGTTGCCTCCGGCGTTGCCTGCCCCAACAAGCCGTCCGGATTGGCACCGGCCACGTTGAAATAGCGCAGGATCACGTAATTCAGACTGCTGGCGGCGGCGAGGTCCATCATCATGCGCTCGCTCATCATTTTCGAGGCACCGTAGGGGTTGATGGGCGCCAGCGGAAGGTCTTCCGTCAGTACGGTTTGTTCGGGCATACCGTAAACCGCTGCGGTGGAGGAAAACACCATGTAGGGAACCTGATAGCGCTCAACCATCTTGAGAAGATTCAGGGTGTTACGGGTGTTATTGCTGTAATACTTGAGGGGGTTGGCAACCGATTCCGGCACCACAATATTGGCGGCAAAATGCAGCACCGCCTCGAATCCGTGTTCGGAGAACACCGCTTCAAGCGCCTGCTCATCGGCGAGATCACCCACCACCAACTCGCCGGCGGTCACGGCCCAGCGATAACCGGTAGACAAGTTATCAAAAACGACAATGTCGTGACCTGCCGCCGCCAGTTGACGCACAACGTGACTGCCAATATACCCGGCGCCACCCGTTACCAATACTTTCATGGAGCTTCGCTTCCCTTCCCTGAGTGTTGTTTGCGACGTTGCCGGATTTCACGGCGACGCCGGCTGAAAAATTCAGATATCACCTGACCACACTGCTCTGCCATCACCCCGGCGGAAACCTCTACCCGCCAGTTCAGGTGCGGCTCTTCCAGGGTTCGCCTGGCTGATTCCACAGCGCCGGCCTTGGGCTCCAGAGCGCCAAATACCAACCGGCTGACACGGCTGTGAACGATCGCGCCGACACACATGGTGCAGGGCTCCAGTGTCACGTACAAGGTGGCACCGGCCAATCGATAATTGCCAACCCGGGCCGCCGCATCCCGTAACGCCCGGATTTCCGCATGGGCCGTAGGGTCACAGCCGGAAATCGGTGCATTGAAGCCCGCACCCACTTCCTTGCCGTCAAGCACAACCACGGCCCCTACCGGCACTTCACCGACAGCATCCGCCTGGCTGGCCAGAGCCAGCGCCCGGGCCATCCACAATTCATCCTCAGAGGCTGTCGTCACCGTCAAACAGCTCCCGGCCGCTTATTCCCACTCTATTATCAATAAGCCATTTTTGTCTTTTATTTTCAACGGCTTATTATACTGATAATCGGTAACACCATGATAAATACCATGCTCAGAAATTCCTTAAAAATAATTTCATTTTTTACTGGCAGCTCCTCTCAACAGGGTCAGAACCAGCCAAACCGGGTAAAAAGCCACCAACCCTGTGGAGACGCCCATCCCCGCTACTGTCAGAAAAAAGGTATAACGCTGACGCTAACCATTTTACCGTATCTCTCCCGACCCAACCTAAAGAGATTTCAGTCCCCCTCGAAGCCTGCCGAAATGCTCAGGGCAAGTGTCGGGAGTTCATTGCGCCCCAATGATACTATCGTGCCCTCGAAAAAACAGCGGGAACAGCCTTAAATGCGCGAACAATTGGAGCGATATCAAGTCTGGCTTTATCTCCTAGCCATCCTGGCCGGCATGACCATCGGCTGGATGTCATCAGAGCAGACCCGTCATTGGGAAGCGCTGCTTTGGCCCGCACTGGGCGTTCTCCTGTACACCACTTTCACTCAGGTACCACTGATACATCTCAGGTCGGCATTTCGTGATCGCCGCTTTCTGGCCGCTTTGCTGACGGGCAATTTTATTCTGATACCAGTGGTCGTTGGTCTTCTATTGTGGCTGTTACCGGATGATCCCGCTATTCGTCTCAGCGTGCTGCTGGTACTGCTGGTACCCTGTACGGACTGGTTTATCAGTTTTACCCATCTCGGTGGCGGGGACGGTGCCCGGGCCATCGCGGCCGCGCCGATCCTCCTGATTGTCCAGCTCATTTTGCTGCCCGTTTACATCTGGCTCTTCATGGGCAATATCGCCATTGAACTGGCGGTTGGCAGCCACTTGTTGCCAGCCTTCTTCGGACTGATTGTCACTCCGCTGATCCTGGCCTGGTTAACCGAACGGCTGACGGAAAAGCACCAGCGAGCGCAAACACTGGTGGACTGGCTTGGGTGTCTGCCCGTGCCATTGCTGGCGCTGGTGGTGTTTCTGATTGCCGGCTCCCAGGTCAGCCTGGTGATCGACAATGGCGCCCTGCTGTGGTCCGCGCTCCTAGTCTTTGTACTTTACCTGGTTGCCGCCGCCATTATCGGCAAGGGGCTCAGCGAACTATTCGGGTTCACACCCACTACCAGCTGCACCCTCACCTTCAGCTTTGGCACCCGAAACTCCTTCGTTATGCTGCCACTGGCCCTGTCACTGCCGGAACCCTGGCGGGCCGCTGTCGTTGTCATTGTTTTCCAATCCCTGGTCGAGTTGTTCGGTATGGTCGCGTATCTGCGCTGGCTGCCGCACCTGATCAGGCATTCCGACTGAGCCGGGAACGCAGCCTTACCCGGCACAACAGGACAATTGAGTCACGTCCTTGGTAAAAGTCTGGGCGCAGTGCTTGAGCCCTTCCACTGTGGTCCGGTAGGGAAACAGCTCTTCAGCCAATTTCTGCACGGTCATATTGGCCCGCATCGCCATGACCGCCGGCATGGCGCGAAGATCGAGCATAGCGTCGCCGCCGGCCATATTGATCCCGGCCCGGCTGCCCCCGGCGGCAGCCACATAGACGAACTGCGGTTGGTCGGTGCAATCGCCCGCCACTCAGGGCAGCGCACTACGGACACACGTAACGCCATGGGAGTCCAGTCCTTTCTATGTGGTTGCCTTTCTGCTAGGCTCACGATCAAATTCCGGGACCACTTGCATGATTAAACGCTGTTTCATAGTCGCAATGACGCTGTTGATTGCTTTGCAGTCAGTGGCATCTATTGCCTATGAAGCACAACCGCACAACCCCGCAATGCCACATTATGATGAGCATTCACACGAATCAGCGGATTTTTCCAGCGAAAATCAGGCAACCAAGTCGTCTCCCGACAGCCCCAGTCATTCAGCGGACCATGGCCATCACAGCCACAGCTGCTTTCACATGGTGTTGCTGGGAACCCTCACAGACATTTCCGGCTTGGCTGCGGGAATAGTACAGTCCGACTACCAAGCCAACTTCACCACCGGGGTTCAATCCTCCCTTTTCCGCCCTCCCGTTTCCTGACCCTGCGAATACCTTCCCCACCCGGGGAACAACTGTCATTTAGACTTTCGTAGGAGCAGCCTCATGCTTTTCAGAATGCCCATGAAAACTGGGCGGCGCGCAATGCCGTCCCACTCTATTATCCATGCCTTTTCCCTTCTAGCGCTGGCATTCGGTGCTGCCCTGGCACACGCCGGGGAGAAACCGCTCACTCTGTCCGAGGCCCTCTCGCGGACCATGGCGCAAAACCCCGGCCTCCAGGTCTTCGATTTTCGCCTTCAGGGCCTTGATGGCCGCCGCATTACGGCAGATCAAAATCCTGCCCTGGAGGCCGGCCTGGAAGTGGAAAACTTCCTCGGCAGCGACAATCTGCGAGGAGTTGACGGGGCAGAGTACACCCTATCCCTGTCATCGGTTCTCGAACTTGGCGGCAAGCGTCAGGCCCGCGTCAGCGTGGTTGACTCACGATACGGGCGCGTCGAGGCCGAGCGCCGGGCCGAGACCCTGGATGTGCTCGGACAGGTGACCCAGCGCTTTGTCGCCACCCTGGCCCTGCAGGAAAAACTCCAACTCGCCGCTGAAGCCGTGGCGCTGGCCGAGGCCACCCACGAGATCGTCACCCGTCGCGCCGACCGCGGCGCGGCGCCCCAGGCCGAAGTCCTGCGCGCCAGGGCCGCGCTCACCCAGAGTCGTATTGAGCAGTCCCATCTGCGAGCCGCCTACGAGAGCCGGAAAATGGCTCTGGCTTCCCTGTGGGGTGATACCAGCCCGGACTTTCAAATGCTGGAAGGCGACCTGTTCCAGTTCGGTTCCTCCGACAACTTCGTTGCTCTGTACCAGCGGGTCAGCGACAGCCCGGCCATTCAAATCTACGCCAGCGAACAGCGTATCCGCGAAGCGGAAATTCAGCTGGCGCGCAGCCAGTCCGAGAGCGACATCCGTTGGCAGGTCGGCATCCGGCGCTTCGAAGAGACGGATGATACGGCCTTGACCGCTGGGCTCTCGGTACCGCTCTTTTCCGGACGGCGCAATCGCGGCGAGGTGCAGGCCGCCCTGGCGGCGCGGGATGAGGTCCGATTCCGCCGGGAGGATACCCTGCTGCGCCTCCATTCGCGCCTGTTCGACGCCTACCACTTGCGGCAACAAAGCATCGAGACTGTTGAGCAGATTCGCAGCCAAATGCTTCCCGACCTGACCGAGGCACTCACTCAGACCCGCGAAGCCTATGAAAACGGCCGCTACAGCTATGTGGAGTGGACCGCCGCACAGCGGGAGCTGCTCTCAGCACGGGAGGCACTGGTCGACGCCGCCACCACGGCGCTGCTCAACCAGGCGTTGATCGAACAACTTACGGCGCAGCCACTCGCGACTGTTCCGGGCGCCCCGACGCGCTAACCCACAAATTCAGGATTCACACCATGCAACTGATAAAACAACTCTGTCTGATTCTGGTGGCCACCTGCCTTGCCATCAGCCCCTTACAAGCTGCCGAGGAACAACACGACGAATCGCAGGCAGAGGCCAGGGGGCCTCACGGCGGCATACTGCTGCAACAGAACGACGCCACCGTCGAACTGCAGATCTTCGAGCAGGGGGTCCCACCGGAATACCGGGCCTGGGTCACCAGGGATGGCCGCGCCGTTACTGATGATATTGACCTCAATGTCCAGCTCACCCGCCTGGGTGGGCAAGTGGACACCTTCGACTTCGCCTACCAGGGGGACTACTGGCTGGGGGATGGCGTGGTGACCGAACCCCACTCCTTCGACGTAGAAGTGAGCCTCGCCATGGACGGCAAGAACTACCGCTGGCACTGGGAATCCCACGAAGGTCGCACCCGGATCGCCCCGGCTATCGCCCGAAAAGCGGGTATCACAACGGCCGCAGCCGGGCCGAGTGCCATCGAGCGCAGCCTCACCACCTACGGCAGCCTGACCACGGCACCGCAGCAGATTGCCCGGATCCGCGCCCGTTTCCCGGGCGTGGTCAGCCAGGTGAAGGTCAATCTGGGCGATCGGGTCGAGCGTGGTGACGTGCTCGCTCAAGTCGAGTCCAACGAAAGCCTGCAAACCTACGCACTGCGAGCGCCCATCGACGGGATCGTCATTGAGCGTCGGATCAGCAACGGAGAAATGACCGGGGAGCAACCCCTATTCGCCATTGCCGATTTGACCACTCTGTGGGCGGAATTCAAGGTCTTCCCCGGCCAACGGGCCGAGGTTGCCATTGGCCAGAAAGTCCGACTGAAGGCTGACGGCATTGACCGGGAAGGCACCATCCGCCACCTGCTGCCGGCACCCGGCAACGCGCCCTACACCCTGGCCCGGGTCGAAGTCGACAATGCCGAGGGACTGCTGACCCCCGGTTTGCTGGTGGCCGGGGATATCGTGGTGGAAACGGTGGAGGCCCCCTTGGTGGTTGACAACCGCGCCCTGCAATCCTTCCGGGACTGGACCGTGGTGTTTATTCAGGTGGATGACACCTACGAGATCCGCCCACTGGAGCTGGGCCGCAGCGACGGCAACCTGACTGAGGTGCTGGGCGGCCTGCAAGCAGGCGATCGCTATGTGGTGGAAAACAGTTATTTGATCAAGGCCGATATCGAAAAATCCGGCGCATCCCACGACCACTAACCCAGGAGGCTTTGATGATAAACGCCATCTTACGCTTCTCGGTAGAGCGGCGGTTTTTAACGTTATCCCTTATTCTGGTGCTGGTCGGCGTGGGCGTGTGGAGTTTTCAGCGCCTGCCCATCGACGCGGTGCCGGATATCACCAATGTCCAGGTACAGATCAACACCGAGGCACCGGGCTATTCGCCCCTGGAGGCAGAGCAACGCATCACCTTCCCGGTGGAAACGGCCTTGTACGGCCTGCCCAACCTGTCCTATACCCGGTCCCTGTCCCGCTACGGCCTGTCCCAGGTCACGGTGGTGTTCGAGGAAGGCACGGACATCTATTTCGCCCGCAACCTGATCAATGAGCGCTTGGGCGCCATCAAGAGCGCGCTGCCACCCGGGCTGGAGCCGGAGATGGGTCCCATCGCCACCGGTCTTGGCGAGATCTTCATGTACACCGTAGAAGCCCTGCCCGGTGCCACTCAAGCGGATGGCAGTCCGCTGGACGCTACGGCACTGCGTGAGATCCAGGACTGGATCATCAAACCCCAGTTGGCCCAGGTGCCCGGCGTGATCGAGGTCAACACCATTGGCGGCTACGACAAGCAGTACCACGTCACGCCGTCGCCCCAACGGTTGCTGGAGTTCGGCATCACGGTGGATGAACTGGTCAGCACCCTGCGGGCCAATAACACCAATCGCGGCGCCGGCTATATCGAACGCAACGGCCAACAGCTGTTGGTGCGCTCGCCCGGGCAGCTGGCCACCATTGGCGATATTGAACAGGTGGTGATTGCCAACCGGGATGGTGTGCCAGTCCGGGTAGCCGATGTAGCTGAAGTGGCCATTGGCAAGGAGC
The DNA here is from genome assembly GCF_042763285.1 of Marinobacter sp. LM1. Classification (NCBI taxonomy): domain Bacteria; kingdom Pseudomonadati; phylum Pseudomonadota; class Gammaproteobacteria; order Pseudomonadales; family Marinobacteraceae; genus Marinobacter; species Marinobacter sp. LM1. Next base: position 1,964,701 of record NZ_CP114373.1, on the reverse strand, counting down.
TGCGCACCGGCGCCGCCACCCGCGACGGCAAGGAAACGGTGATGGGCACCGCCATGATGCTGGTGGGGGAAAATTCCCGGGCGGTAGCACAGGCGGTGGCCGAAAAGCTGGAGGCCATTCAGCCCTCCCTGCCCGACGGCGTCAAGGTGGAGGCGGTATACGACCGCACAGCCCTGGTGGACAAGGCGATTGCCACGGTGGAGAAGAACCTGCTTGAAGGGGCACTGCTGGTGATCGTGGTGCTGTTTCTGTTGCTGGGCAACCTGCGCGCCGCCTTGATCACGGCAGCTGTCATTCCGCTTTCGATGCTCGCCACCATCACCGGTATGGTGCGGTCTGGCGTATCCGCCAATTTGATGAGTCTGGGGGCGCTGGATTTCGGCCTGATCGTCGACGGCGCGGTCATCATCGTCGAGAACTGTATCCGGCGCCTGTCCCAGGCCCAGCACCAGGGTCAGTTGGCCCTCAAGGAACGTCTGCAATTGGTGTTCGAGGCCACCAACGAAGTGATTCGTCCCAGCCTGTTTGGTGTCGCCATCATTACTGTGGTGTACCTGCCGATCTTTGCTCTCACCGGGGTCGAGGGCAAGATGTTCCACCCCATGGCGGCCACTGTCGTAATGGCACTGCTGGCGGCCATGGTGCTGTCACTGACCGTGGTGCCCGCCGCTGTTGCGGTCTTTATGGGGGGCAAGATCAGCGAAAAGGAAAGCCCGGTAATCAGCGGTGCTAAATCGCTCTACAGGCCTGCGCTGCGGGTGGCTATGAGGTTCCGCTGGCTGGTGTTGGGCGGCGCGACCACGCTGGTAGCGGTCTGTCTCTGGCTGGCGACCACCCTGGGGTCGGAATTTATTCCACAACTGGATGAAGGGGATATTGCACTCCATGCCCTGCGCATCCCGGGCACCGGGTTGGAGCAGTCCATCGAGATGCAATCGCAGCTGGAAGAACGGCTGAAGGCCTTTGGGGAGGTGGACAAGGTGTTCGCCAAGATCGGCACGCCGGAAGTGGCCACCGACCCCATGCCCCCCAGCGTAGCGGACAACTTTGTTATCTTGAAGCCCCGCAGCCAATGGCCGAACCCAGACAAAACCAAGGATGAACTGGTGGCGGAAATGGCAGCAGCGGTGGAAATGCTTCCCGGCAACAAGTATGAGTTCACCCAGCCCATAGAAATGCGCTTCAACGAACTGATCTCCGGCGTGCGCGCCGACCTCGGCATCAAGGTGTTCGGCGATGACCTGGATCAGCTGCTGGCATCGGCCAACGACGTCCTTGAGGTTGTGGAATCCATGGAGGGCGCCGCCGATGCCCGGGTCGAACAGGTGACCGGCCTGCCCATGCTGTCGGTACACCCCAAGCGCATGGCGCTATCCCGCTACGGGCTGACCGTGGATGATCTCCAGGATCTGGTGGCAGCCGGTGTCGGGGGCGAAAACGCCGGCCTGATTTACGAAGGCGACCGCCGCTTCCAGTTGGTGGTGCGTCTTCCCGAAGACATCCGCCGGGATGTGGACAGCCTCGCGGACCTACCTGTCCCCCTGCCGGACGGTGGCTATGTGCCCCTGTCGGAAGTGGCCGAGCTGGAGCTGGCTCCGGCGCCCAACCAGATCAGCCGGGAAAACGGCAAGCGTCGGGTGGTGGTCACCGCCAACGTGCGGGACCGCGACCTGGGCGGATTTGTCGAGGAAGCACAGGCGCGCATTGCGGACGACGTGGACCTACCCGCCGGATACTGGCTGGATTACGGCGGGACCTTCGAGCAACTGCAGTCCGCCAGTCAGCGGCTTGCCATCGTGGTGCCCGTGACCCTCGCCATCATCCTCGCACTCTTGGTGATGGCCTTCGGCTCCCTCAAAGATGCCTTGATCATCTTCACCGGCGTGCCACTGGCCCTCACCGGCGGGGTTCTGTCCCTGTGGCTGCGAGACATGCCCCTGTCGATCTCGGCGGGTGTTGGCTTTATCGCCCTCTCCGGGGTGGCGGTGTTAAACGGCTTGGTGATGATCGCCTTTATCCGCGATCTGTGGCACGAGCAGGGTGACCTGATGAAGGCCATTGTCGAAGGCGCCCTGATCCGCTTACGGCCGGTATTGATGACCGCCCTGGTAGCAAGCCTCGGCTTTGTACCCATGGCACTCAATACCGGCACCGGTGCCGAAGTACAGCGTCCTCTGGCGACCGTGGTGATCGGCGGGATTATCTCGTCCACCCTGTTGACGTTGTTTGTACTCCCTGTGCTCTATGCGCTGTTGCATGGCAGAAGTGCCAGTAACTCCACGCCCACAGGCGACATTAATCACGACACTGATAGTTAACCAACACTCCATCGTGGGGGGGGAATCTCCCCATGATTTTTTCAATGTTCTTTTATTGCGGTTTATATCCTGGAAAGACTATGAACGATCCACCCAAGCAACGAATAGATGACTTGAAAGAAGCCTCACCCTTTCGAACACATCGCATCCACGCCATCAACAGTGACTGGTATTTTTTAACCCGTGAAGGTCAAAATATCGGGCCATTCCCGAACAAAAAAGCGGCCGAAGACAGCCTTGCGGAACTCCTGAAAACTGTCAAAATGGATGAGTAGCCAATGGCCCAAAATCCACAAAGTCGCCAAGGTACAGGCGACCAGGCACAGAGTAAGCTGAATACAGCAGATGCCTCTTTATAAATAGCCACCAACTAGGTTAACCCAATGAGTCACGACCATGTGCATATACCCCCCGAGACCAAGGATAAACGCGTTGCCATCGCCATCTGGGCGAACGGGATCCTGACCCTGGCTCAGATTGGGGGAGGTATCTTTGCCGGCAGTCTCGCCCTTATCGCGGACGCCTTGCATAACTTCTCTGACATGGCCTCACTCGTCATCGCGTTCGCGGCGCAAAAAATTGCGCGCCGCCAGGCTGACGCAAGGATGACCTTTGGCTACGGACGCATTGAAATCGTTGCAGCTCTCATCAACTACACTACCTTGATCATTATCGGGATCTACCTGGTTTACGAAGGTGGCATGCGGATAATCGATCCTCCAGAGGTAAAGGGCTGGTGGGTCGTCTGGCTTGGTGGTATCGCTCTGGCTGTGGACGCCTTGACAGCGTTGCTCACCTATTCGATGCAGAAAGACAGCGTCAATATCCGTGCACTGTTTCTTCACAATCTGTCGGATGCACTCGCGTCGGTCGCCGTGGTCATTGGCGGGACTCTTATTTTGCTCTACGACATGCGCTGGGTTGATCCTGCCATCACCATCGGTATCGCGGGCTATATTCTCTACCTGGGCCTGACAGAAATCGGCGGCACCATCAGAACACTCATGCTGGGTAGCCCGGTGGACATCGATACCGATGCCGTCATTGTTGCCCTCTCCAACATCGAAGGCGTTATCGACCTTCACCATGTGCATTTTTGGCAGATGGGCGAACACGATGCCTCGCTGGAGGCCCATGTGATTATCGAGGAAAGTGCATGGGATCAGCTTGAGAATATCAAATACAGGATAAAACAGGCTCTGGCGCAGGAATTCAACATACGTCATTCAACACTGGAATTCGAGCACCCGGACCACATGCACAAGGATGCCCACACCTATGGGCACGGTTGACAGAAAATTCTCCATAAGCATCGGCGAGAGCGGCGACTATTTTAATAGGCCGCCCAGGCGCGGAATTTTGCCGGCATGAATCCGAGCAGCGAGAAAGAGCCAGAGACTAATAGCGCAGTTGCAGAATACGCCGGGCGCCATTCAGCACAATCAGCCCGATGATCAGACCAATGACCAGGTCGGGATGACGGGAGCCCGTCCAGGCGACCAATACACCGGCGACGATAACCCCCACATTGGCGATGACATCATTAGCCGAAAAGATCCAACTTGCTTTCATGTGTGCGCCGCCGTGCCGGTTTCTTGCGATAAGCACCAGACACCAGACGTTGGCCGCCAGGGCCACAAGACCAAAACCCATCATTAACGCGGATACAGGTTCGCTGCCGAAGACAAATCGCCGCCCGACTTCAGCCAGGACTCCCAGCGCCAGAATCAACTGAAGCCAACCGGAAAAATGCGCAGCGCGCAGCTTCATCCGTACACTGTGTCCAACGGCATACAGTGCCACGCCATAGACGGCGGCATCAGCAAACATGTCCAAAGAATCCGCGATCAAGCCAGTGGATTGCGCCAGCCAGCCTACTGTCAGTTCAACCACGAACATAACGCCGTTGATGGCCAGCAACCACTTCAGTATACCGGCTTCGACCTGGGCGGTTGCCTCTTCCTTCTCCCTGGCCAGGACTAGATCCCCTTCCCCCACCGGGGTGGTTTTTTCCAGCGTGGCACCCAGCCCCAGGGAGCGCATCCTCTCCTCGATGGCAGCCCCATTGTCGCCATGGAATACCCGCACCTTCCGATTCGGTGTATCGAACTCCAGTAAAACGCGGGGCTCAATACTGTCCAGAGCCATGCGGATCATCCCCTCTTCCGACGGGCAGTCCATTTTTGGTACCCGGTAGTCACTGACATAGCCATGCTGCAAAGCTACGTCAGTATTCGCTATCCCAGAGGTGGGGGCACTGGCAATCTTGTTGCTCTGACAGTTGTCATTGCACGGGTCAGACATCGAATAAAGCCCTTGTGGATGTACAGACAGCCACTATAAACTCTATAACAACTATAGAGTCAATCGGAATATTGAGAGATGATGAAAATCGGCGAACTGTCGAAAGTGACTGGCTGCTCCGTGCAAACCATCCGGCATTATGAAAAGGAACATTTGATTGCCTCTGTAGAACGCAGTGAAGGCAATTTTCGCCTGTACGATGAAGCTGCCGTTGAGCATTTGCTGTTCATCAAGCACTGCCGCAGCCTGGATCTCAGTTTGCCGGAGATCCGGCAGTTGTTGGCTTTAAACCGGTCACCCGGTGCGCAATGTGATGATGTGAATCGGATGATGGATAGGCATATCGAGCAGGTGGAGGCGCGTATCCAGGAACTAACCAAACTGAACGAGCAACTGAGAATGCTGCGCCGCAGCTGTTCAAACCGTCGGACAGTCGAGCAATGCGGCATATTGCGGAATTTGTCGGCTACTCCGGTTTCGAGCGGCTGACACCCGGTTCCAAAAACTCTCCTGAACGTTCTGTAACAGGGGCATTTTTCCAGCGTAGGCGCCGACCGCAATGGTGAGAGAAGAACTGCACAGCGGAAAACCGGTCAGTCTGTTGAATGACTGGTTTACCACCTATGACGGCTATTACCTGTATTACCCGAGTCGCCGTCAATCATCCCCGCTGTTTCGCTTGCTGGTGGATGCACTGAGGTTCAAATAGAAAAACCGGGTAATTCCAGGTAATTAATCAAAGTCCAAAAACAAACAACCCGGCAATGGCGCCGGGTTGAATGAACGCCTGTCATTGACAGACGGTTACCAGAGAGTGCCCGTCGTTGCCGGCTACTCCCACTCAATGGTTGCAGGCGGCTTGGAAGAGATGTCGTAGGTTACCCGCGAAACACCGGAGATTTCGTTGATAATCCGGTTTGACACGGTTTCGAGCAATTCATACGGCAGGCGCGCCCAGCGAGCCGTCATGAAGTCGACGGTTTCAACCGCGCGAATAGCGATGACATATTCATAGCGACGGGCATCACCCACTACACCCACTGATTTCACCGGCAGGAAGACGGCAAACGCCTGGCTGGTCTTGTGGTACAGATCAGCACGGTGCAACTCTTCCAGGAAGATCGCGTCGGCACGGCGGAGGATGTCCGCGTACTCTTTCTTGACCTCGCCGAGGATACGAACGCCCAGCCCCGGCCCCGGGAACGGATGGCGATACACCATGTCGTATGGCAGACCCAGCTCAAGGCCGATCCGGCGCACTTCGTCTTTAAACAGCTCGCGCAGCGGCTCTACCAGCTTCATCTTCATGGTTTCCGGCAAGCCACCCACATTATGGTGGGATTTGATGACGTGAGCTTTACCGGTTTTGGACGCCGCAGATTCGATTACGTCCGGGTAAATGGTGCCCTGGGCCAGCCAGTTCACATCTTTGATGTTGGCCGCTTCGTCGTCGAACACGTCAATGAAGGTGTTACCGATGATCTTGCGCTTCTGCTCCGGGTCGTTCACACCCTTGAGCTTGGACAGGAACAGATCTTCGGCGTCAACCCGGATAACCTTCACGCCCATGTTACTGGCAAACATGTCCATCACCTGATCGCCTTCGTGCAGACGCAGCAGGCCGTTGTCCACGAACACGCAGGTAAGCTGGTCACCGATGGCTTTATGCAACAAAGCCGCCGTAACCGAAGAATCCACCCCACCGGACAGGCCCAGCAACACTTTGTCGCTGCCGACCTGCTCCCGGATCTGCCGAACCGCGTCATCCACGATTTTCGCCGGCGTCCAGAGCGCTTCGCAGCCACAGATGGTCATCACGAAGTGTTCCAGAATTCGCTTGCCTTGCAGCGTATGCGTCACTTCCGGATGGAACTGGACACCGAACAAGCCGCGGCTCAGATCCTGCATGGCTGCAATCGGCGCACTTTCAGTGGAAGCCAGCAGTTCAAAACCTTCAGGCATGGCCACCACTTTGTCACCGTGGCTCATCCACACATCCAGCAGAGATTCACCGGCCGGCGTCAGATGGTCTGTAATGTCCGCAAGAAGTGGACCCTTGGCACGCACTTTCACCTGGGCGTAACCGAACTCCCGCTTCTCGGAACTGGCCACCCGACCACCGAGCTGCTCAGCCATGGTCTGCATGCCGTAGCAGATACCCAGGACCGGGATGCCCCGATCAAACAGACCTTCCGGCGCGCGCGGGCCACCCAGCTGGGTTACCGATTCGGGGCCGCCCGCCAGAATAATCCCCTTGGGATTGAACTCGTTGAGCTCGTCATCGGTGATATCGAATGCCTTGATCTCGCAGTAAACGCCGATTTCGCGAACGCGACGGGCGATCAACTGGGTGTACTGGGAACCGAAATCGAGAATCAGGATACGGTGGTCGTGAATGTTCTGGGCCATGGAGTCCTCGGGCTGTAAAGAAACAACGCGGCCCGGAAACCGGGCCGCGTCTGATCAGGCAAAGATTAACCGATTCGGTAGTTGGGCGCTTCTTTGGTGATGGTCACATCGTGAACGTGACTCTCACGCATACCGGCATTGGTAATGCGAACAAACTCGGGCTTGGTACGCATTTCGTCCATAGTGGCGCTACCGGTGTAGCCCATGGAGGCCCTGATACCGCCAACCAGTTGATGCACGATATTGCGCATCGGGCCTTTACAGGCCACACGGCCTTCAATGCCCTCCGGCACCAGTTTCTCGATGCCTTTGCTGGCATCCTGGAAATAACGGTCGCTGGAACCCTGGCCCATCGCGCCGATAGAGCCCATGCCACGGTACGCCTTGTAGCTGCGGCCCTGGAACAGTTCGACTTCACCCGGAGCCTCATCGGTGCCTGCCAGCAGGCTGCCGATCATGACGCAGTGAGCGCCAGCAGCAATGGCCTTGGCGATGTCTCCGGAGAAGCGGATACCGCCGTCTGCAATCAGTGGCACACCGCGGTCCTTCAGGGCAGCGGCGACATTGGAAACCGCAGAAATCTGGGGCACACCAATGCCGGCGACGATCCGGGTGGTACAGATGGAACCGGGGCCGATACCTACCTTCACAGCGTCAGCGCCAGCTTCGGCCAGCGCGATGGCAGCATCACTGGTGGCGATATTACCGCCAATGACCTGAACATCCGGGTAGTTTTGTTTCACCCAGCGAACCCGATCGATCACGCCCCTGGAATGGCCATGGGCGGTATCAACCACAATCACATCCACGCCGGCTTCTGCCAGTGCGGCAACGCGAGCTTCGGTGTCGCCGCCAGTGCTGACCGCGGCACCAACTCGCAGGCGCCCCTGCTCGTCTTTGCACGCTAGCGGGTAGTCCTTGGCTTTCTGGATGTCTTTTACCGTGATCAGGCCACGGAGCTGGAATTGGTCGTTTACCACCAGAACTTTCTCGATGCGGTGGCGATGCAGAAGCTCTTTTACCTCGTCCAGATCGGCGCCTTCCTTGACGGTAACGAGCTTGTCCTTGGGCGTCATGATGTCCCGCACCGGAGTATCCATGCGGCTTTCGAAACGGATATCACGGCCGGTCACGATACCGACAAGGTCATTGCCATCCACAACCGGGAGGCCTGAGATATTGTTGGCCATGGTGATATCGACCAGCTCGCGCACGGTGGTCTCGGGAGATACGGTGATCGGATCCTTGACCACGCCACTTTCGAACTTCTTGACCTTGCGGACAGCAGCCGCCTGCTGCTCCACCGTCATGTTCTTGTGCATGATACCGATACCGCCTTCCTGGGCCATGGCAATGGCCAGCTCCGCCTCGGTTACCGTATCCATGGCCGCCGACACCAGCGGAATATTCAGGGTAATACCCTTGGTCAGCTGGGTTTTCAGGTCGACCTGGTGAGGGAGAACTTCAGAATATCCGGGCACGAGCAGAACGTCGTCAAACGTGAGGGCTTCTTCGGCAATACGCAGCATTGGGATCCGCCTTTTGAACATGCTAAGTTGGGAATTTCCGTGCCGCACCCGCGGCGGTGCGACAAAGCAAAATCCTTAATCGATCTATTATAAAGTGGTGCGTAAGGACAGTAAACCGCGCGGTTTTTGCCATTTGGTTGCATCTTTTTGAATTTCCGTTATTTTTGGCCATCTCTTTCGGCTATTGCTTATGAATAATCCTGGAGCCCGCCCTGTGAGCACCCCCTATCCGGACACCCGCCCACGAGCACTCACAGTCAGTGAGCTCAACCACCAGGCGCGCCACCTGCTGGAATCAAGCTTTATGCAGGTCTGGGTTGAGGGGGAACTCTCCGGCTTTTCCAGACCATCCTCCGGGCACTGGTATTTCTCGCTCAAAGATCAGAAATGCCAGATCCGGTGTGCCATGTTCCGTGGCGCCAACCAGCGGATCCGCACCCTGCCCCGGGAAGGAGACCAGATCCGGATTCGCGGCAAGGTGACCCTGTACGAGAACCGCGGGGATTTCCAGATCATCGTGGAACACCTCGAACCCGCCGGCCTGGGTGCGCTCCAGCAAGCTTTTGAGGCACTCAAAGCGAGACTCCAGAGTGAAGGCCTGTTTGATCCGGCCCGAAAGAAACCGATTCCCGCCACGCCCAGGCATATTGGTGTGATCACCTCACCAACTGGCGCCGCCATTCACGATATCCTGACGGTACTCAAGCGACGTTGCCCGGCTATTCCGATCACGCTCTATCCCACCGCCGTTCAGGGCCAGGCGGCCACCGCAGATATCGTCCAGGCCATTGACCGTGCTCAACGGCACGGTCTCGCTGACGTCCTGATCATCGGCCGTGGTGGCGGCTCCCTGGAAGACTTGTGGTGCTTCAACGAAGAAGCCGTCGCGCGGGCCATTGCCGCCTGCCCCATCCCGACCGTCAGCGCCGTTGGCCATGAGGTCGACGTCACTATTGCTGATTTTGTCGCGGACTTGAGAGCCCCCACGCCGTCGGCCGCCGCTGAGAAGATCTCACCCGACCAGCAGGACTGGCTCCGTCGACTGACCGAACAGCAGGGACGTCTTGGCCAGTCTGCACGCCGCTTATTGCAAAGGCTGGATAACCAGTTGGGGCACCTGTCTGCCCGGCTCCGGGATCCTCGACGGGAACTACTGGAAAAGGCGCAACGCATGGATGAGCTTGAGCTGCGACTGAACAAGGCCATCCGTAACAGACTGGACCAGCAGAAGCAGAAAACCGATTACCTGCTTCAAAGGATGAGCGCGCAATCCCCACGCCGAACCCTGAAAACCGCAAGTGAACAGACCCAACAGCTCGAGGAACGCCTGACACTCGCGGCCCGGCACCTGCTGCGCCAAAAAGACGAGCGATTGCAGCACATTGCACAAACCCTTCATGTGGTCAGCCCCCTGGCCACCCTCGGAAGAGGCTACGCCATCGTCAGGGACGACCAGGGCCGTATTGTTCGCAAGGCCGGCGACCTGGAAACCGGCGATCAGATTACCGCAAGACTTGGACGCGGCTCGGTGTCAGCCCAGGTGACGGAGATCAATTCTTCGTCGGAATAGTGCCGCAGAGCCTGGCAACTACGCCTATGGTCTACTAGCCCCGGATTTCAAAGCTCCTAAAGTTGTCAATAACAACGATAAAACAACAACACGCACAACTGAGGTGGAGCACAATGAGCTACAACTCCGAATTTCGCCGGTCCATTGACCAGCGGGATGATTTCTGGCGCGAGCAGGCGCAGCACATCGACTGGATCAAAGCACCGAATACGATCTGGCGCGCCCTCGACAATGGCCACGGCGAGTGGTTTCCAGACGGGGAACTGAACACCAGCGACGTTGCTCTGGATGCCAATATCCGTGCCGGCCGTGGCGACCAGAAAGCCCTGATTTACGACTCCCCGGTCACCAATACCAAGCAGTCATTTACCTACAACGAACTGCGTGATGAAGTCGCTCTGTTTGCCGGCGCCCTGCGCGCCCGCGGAGTCGAAAAAGGTGACCGCGTCATCATCTACATGCCGATGATTCCTCAGGCAGCCATCGCCATGCTGGCCTGCGCCCGGCTCGGCGCTATCCATTCGGTGGTCTTCGGCGGGTTTGCCGCACACGAACTGGCCGTTCGCATTGAAGATGCCAAGCCCAAGGCCCTGATTACCGCCTCCTGCGGCATCGAAGTTACCAAAGTGATCGAATACAAACCGCTGGTAGACAAGGCCATTGAGCAATCAAGCCACAAACCGGAAGCCTGCGTGGTATTCCAGCGGCCGCAGGTCAAGGCAACCATGCAGGAAGGCCGAGACTTTGACTGGAACGAGATCGTGGCCAACGCCACCCCGGCTGATCCGGTACCCGTCAAGGCCAACGACCCGCTTTATATTCTCTACACCTCCGGTACCACTGGAAAACCCAAAGGTGTTGTCCGTGACAACGGGGGCCATGCCGTTGCTCTCACGTACAGCATGAAGCTGGTTTACGATGCCAAACCCGGCGACGTTTACTGGGCGGCCTCAGATGTTGGCTGGGTGGTGGGCCACAGCTACATTGTTTATGCACCGCTCTTTACCGGCTGCACCACCATTTTTTACGAAGGCAAACCGGTAAAAACCCCGGATGCCGGCGCATTCTGGCGTGTGGTTCAGGATCACAAAGTCAACATGCTGTTTACCGCGCCCACCGCATTCCGTGCAGTGCGCAAGGAAGACCCGGAAGCAGATCAGCTGAGCCGCTACGATGTCTCCTCTCTCAAACGCATCTTCCTGGCCGGCGAGCGCCTGGATCCCCCGACCTACGAATGGCTGAAAGAGCACACCGGGCTGCCCATCCTCGATCACTGGTGGCAGACCGAAACCGGCTGGGCCATTTGCTGCAACCCGGTTGGCATTGAAATGATGACTACCAAACCCGGTTCTGCAACCGTCCCCTCACCCGGCTTCAACGTTCAGGTGGTGGACATGGAAGGCAGCCAGGTGCCGGCGGGCGAACAGGGTCAGATGGCGGTGAAACTGCCGCTGCCCCCAGGCTGCCTGATGACCGTATGGGGCGACGACAAGCGCTTTCAGAACAGCTACCTGAAGCCGATTCCTGGCTTCTACAGCTCAGGCGACGGTGGCTTTATCGATGATGACGGCTACGTCTTCATCATGGGTCGGACGGATGATGTGATCAACGTCGCCGGGCACCGGCTCTCTACCGGCGAGATGGAAGAAGTCGTTGCGTCCCATCCGGCCATCGCGGAATGCTGTGTGGTGGGCGCCCATGACGACATGAAGGGACAGATTCCGGTTGGCCTGGTGCTGATCAAAGATGGCGCCACTATCGACCAGGACGAACTGGAGGAGGAGCTGGTAGAGATGGTTCGCGAGAAGATCGGGGCCATTGCCTGCTTCCGCCGAGCCATCGTCGTTGACCGGTTGCCCAAGACCCGCTCCGGCAAGATCCTGCGCCGGATCATTCGCCAGATTGCCGATGGTGAGGAGTACACGGTACCCAGCACCATCGACGACCCGGCCATACTGGAAGAAATCAGCGAGAAATTCGGTCGCTGATCAAACCTCCATCCGCTGAGCCACACAACACCCGGGGCGCTCTTGATCAAGAGCAGCCCCGGGTTTCACTTTCATTACAACTTATTGTTTTTTATCAATTAAAAAACGCTTGCTGATCATAAAAAAACAATTGACGCCGTTCAAAGTCGGTCTATACTGAAAATTGCTGTGTACTTCTGCAGCGTTATTTGGCGAATGCGTTACAACGTCCTGCCCTTGGCTTTTCGTTGCCCCTTCCTCAGTGCGCTCCGGATGTCCCAGCTCGAAAGAAGGTCCCGTGAGGGAAAATTATCAGTAAGACAGGAAAGATCGATGTCCGATACCAAAACCGGCCACGTGAAGTGGTTCAACGAATCCAAGGGCTTTGGCTTCATCGCCCAGGAAGGCGGCAGTGACGTTTTCGTTCACTACAGTGCAATCAACGCAAACGGTTTCCGTACTCTGGCCGAAGGTCAGCAGGTGCAGTTCACCGTAACCCAGGGCCCGAAAGGCCCGCAGGCCGAAAACGTAACACCGCTTTAAGCTGTTATGTCAGCGTCCTGATGCCCCTCACGGGCAGAAACAAGAAAGGCCGGCAGTCCCTGGATTGCCGGCCTTTCTGTTGGTAGAAGGGATTATCCGCTCAGACAGTTTCTGCCGCTTCTGCAGAAACAGACTCGGACCGGCTACCATCGAGCACCTGAGCTACCGCCGAGAACAGGGCCTGCAATGTCGCCGAGGTAGTATCTTCCGCCAGGGCTGCCGCGCTGCAGTGCCTGCCATTGGCTGTCAGCCGGATACACGCCAGAGCATTGGCATTGGTACCTTCGCCCAGCGCGTACTCATCATAGGCTTCGACCGCCACCGAGACCCCAAACTGCCTGGACAGTGCGTCGGAAACCGCCTCCACGGCTCCCAGCCCTCGACCTTCCAGGGTAGCCGGAGCAGCATCACCACCGACAACTACCTCGGCCCGCACGCCATTATCATCCCGATGCAGGTCGTAGGAGCGAAGAGCCCAGTCGCTGTGCACTTTCAGATAACGCTCTTCAAACAGACGGTGGATAGTATGTGAATCGATCTCTCCACCATTGGTTTCAGCTTCGTGCTGGACCACCTTGCTGAATTCGATCTGCAGCCACCGCGGCAGAGTAATATCGTAGTCCCGCTCGAGTACGTAAGCGACACCGCCTTTGCCGGACTGACTGTTGATACGAACCACTTCCTCGTACCGGCGGCCGACATCGAATGGATCGATGGGCAGGTAAGCCACGTTCCAGGCATCGCCCTCTTTCCGACGGGAGAGACACTTGCGAATGGCGTCCTGATGGCTGCCGGAGAAAGCGGTAAAGACCAGCTCACCAGCATAGGGATGACGCGGATGAGTGGAAATTTCGGTGCACGCCTCCACCACTTCGGTGATTTCGGCCATGCCGGACAGATCCAGGGTAGGGTCAATCCCCTGGGAATACAGGTTCATGGCCATGGTGACCAGGTCCATGTTACCGGTGCGCTCGCCGTTGCCCATCAAGGTACCTTCCACCCGGTCTGCACCCGCCATCACGCCAAGTTCGGCAGCTGCCACCGCGCAGCCCCGGTCATTGTGGGTATGCAGGCTGATGCTGATGTGCTCCCGGTAGCGAATGTTGTCGCAGATCCACTCCACCTGGTCTGCGAACACATTGGGCGTTGCCATTTCAACGGTCGCCGGCAGGTTAATGATGACCGGCTGGCCCTGGTCCGGGCGCCAGACATCGTTGACGGCATCAATCACACTGGCAGCAAAATCCAGCTCCGTGCCGGTAAAGCTCTCCGGGGAATACTGGAAGGTCCACTCTGTGTCCGGATAGCGAGCAGCGATATCCCGCACGATAGTGGCGCCACGTACCGCGATATCGCGAATACCTTCCCGGTCAAGACCAAACACCTGCTCCCGCTGCACGGTAGAGGTGGAATTGTAGACGTGCACAATCGCCCGTTTGGCGCCCTCAAGGGCCTGATAAGTCCGCTCGATCAATTCCGGCCGAGCCTGGGTCAGGACCTGGATCTTTACATCATCCGGAATCCGGTTTTCTTCGATCAGCTTGCGGCAGAAATCAAAGTCCGGCTGGCTGGCTGCCGGGAATCCGATTTCGATCTCCTTGAAACCCAGCTTGACCAGCAAATCAAACAAACGCTGCTTCTGGGCAACAGACATGGGTTTGACCAGGGCCTGGTTGCCGTCCCGAAGATCTACAGCGCACCAGACCGGGGCTTTCTGGATAACCTGATCGGGCCAGCGACGGTCTTTCTTGGCGACCGGCTGGAAAGCAACGTATTTGCGATGGTCAAAAGCCATGATGAAAATTCCTTCCGATATCAGACAGTGATTGGAACACACACAGTGTAAAGGCTAGAGCGAGCTATTTGGTTGCCATTTTCTGGCCGCAACACCAAATAATGCCATATAATTTCAGAAAACCTCCAACAAGAGACAGAAAATGCCTGTTACAGAGAAAACGCTTGTCAAAATTGACAAGCTCGACCGAAAAATCCTCGAACAATTGCAAAAAGACGGCTCCCTGACCAATCAGCAGCTGGCCGAGAAAGTCGGGCTATCCCCCTCTCCCTGCCTGCGCCGGGTTCGTGCCCTTGAGGAGGCCGGCATTATCGTGCGGACGGTCACTATTCTGGATCACAAAAAACTGGGACTGTCGCTCACCGCCATCATTCTCATTGGCATGGACCGGCATACACCAGAGCGCTTTGCGGCGTTTGAGGAACAGGTGGGTGAGTATCCTGAGGTTCAGGAGTGTTATCTGATCACTGGTCAGAGCGCGGATTACATGCTCAAAGTGGTCGTGCCGGATATGGACCACTACCACCACTTTCTGTTGAACCGGATAACCCGCATTCCCGGTGTCAGCGGCGTTCACTCCAGCTTTGTTCTGCGGCGGGTCATCGACAGCACTGCCCTGCCGCTGGGTTACCTGTCCTGAGCCACCAGGTTGTCCAGGTAAGCACGGGCCATGGTTTTCATTTCCTGTACCAACAATACGCCCTGCTCATCCGGCAGGGTGGCCGCCAGCCGAAGAATCGTGCCGGCAGAACGGGGTAACAGCAAACTGGCTGTCCAGCGGCGATCTGCAGGCAAATCGGGATACTCCTCCTGCAGACGGGCATCCAGATCCCGGGCATTGCTGTAGAGTTCGCGAAGATCCAGCTCCCTCAGTTCCGGCATGGCTTCCACGCCACTCCAGATGGCGGAATAGGCGGGCTCCGTTCGGTAGAAGTCGTAAAACAGATCGATCAGAACATCCACCGCATCGCTCAGACTCAGTTGCGGCAGCCTGGCCCGCAACGCCTGCTCCATCTTCTCAACGTGACGCTCCGCAATGGCATGAACAATCGCTGCTTTATTCGGGAAATAGCGGTAAAGCGATGCCAGAGACATACCGGACTGCCGGGCAATGGCCGACATACTGGTACTGTCGACGCCCTGCTCGTGAAAGATCCCGGCGGCATGGTGCAGTATGGTGTTCACCCGTTCCCGGCTGCGAGCCTGAACCGGGCGCCGGCGGGGTGACACATCGATGGATTCGTCAGTCATTATCTGTACCTTGTGATGCAGGCTCCGTACAATAACGCCCACTCTACGACAATGAAAGGCTGTGGCGGGCATCCCGCCTTGCCAATTAGTCTGACTCCCACTTTTCTGATGACAGCGGAAGACACGATGCGAGCGAGCCGTTACCTGATAGCTACCCAGAAAGAGACCCCTTCCGACGCCGAGATTATCAGCCACCAGCTGATGCTGCGGGCGGGCATGATCCGTAAACTGGCCGCCGGCCTTTATACCTGGTTGCCTTTAGGGTTGCGCACCCTGCGCAAGGTGGAGCGAATCGTCCGTGAAGAAATGGACAAGAGCGGTGCCCAGGAAGTTCTGATGCCGGCGGTACAACCCGCCGAGTTGTGGCAGGAATCCGGGCGCTGGGAACAGTACGGCGGTGAACTCCTGCGCCTGAACGACCGCCATGGCCGGGATTTCTGCTTCGGCCCCACCCACGAGGAAGTCATCACTGATCTGATCCGGAACGAGCTGAAAAGCTACAAGGAGCTGCCGGCCAATTTCTACCAGATCCAGACCAAGTTCCGCGATGAGCGCCGCCCCCGGTTTGGTGTGATGCGCGCCCGCGAGTTCATCATGAAGGATGCCTACTCCTTCCATCTGAACGCGGAATCCCTGGATGAAACCTACAAGGTCATGCACCAGACCTACTGCAACATTTTCGACCGTCTGGGGCTCGACTATCGTCCGGTACAGGCGGACTCCGGTTCCATCGGTGGCAGTTCATCCCATGAATTCCACGTCCTGGCCTCGTCTGGTGAAGACGCCATCGTGTTCAGCACCAGCGGTGACTACGCCGCCAACATCGAAAAAGCCGAAGCAGTGGCACCGGCCGGTGAGCGCCCTGCCCCCGGCGAAGAACTGAAAGAAGTTCATACCCCGGGACAACGCACCATCGACGCCGTTTCCCAGTTCCTCGGCATGCCGGCTGAGCGCAGCGTAAAAACGCTGCTGGTGAAGGCAGAGGCGGATGAAAATGGTGAATCCGGCCTGGTGGCCCTGATTCTGCGCGGCGATCACACCCTGAATGAGATCAAGGCAGAGAACCTTCCCGGCATTGCCGAGCCGCTGACCATGGCAACCGACGAGGAAATCGAGAAAGCCATCGGCTGCAAGCCAGGCTCCATCGGCCCGGTCAAGCTGCCGGTACCGGTTATCGTGGATCGCAGCGCTGCCCACCTGGCAGACTTTGTCTGCGGTGCCAACAAGGATGACTATCATCTGACCGGCGTGAACTGGGGGCGTGATGCAGAGATCAGCCGTGTGGAAGACCTTCGCAATGTGGTCGAGGGCGATGCCAGCCCGGATGGGAACGGCACACTGGAGATCCGTCGCGGTATTGAAGTTGGCCACATTTTCAAGCTGGGCAACAAGTACAGCAAGGCCATGAACGCCTCGGTTCTGGATGAACACGGCAAGACTTCGATAATGGAAATGGGCTGCTATGGTATTGGCGTTTCCCGCATCGTCGCGGCGTCCATCGAGCAGAACCACGACGAGAAGGGCATCATCTGGCCGGATGCCATCGCACCGTTCGAGGTGGCCATTGTTACCCTGAATGGCCACAAATCTCCGGTGGTGGCCGAGGCTGGCGACAAACTGTACGAACAGCTTCGCCAGGCCGGTTACGATGTCCTGCTGGACGACCGTAACGAACGCCCGGGTGTGAAATTCGCCGATATGGAGCTGATTGGTATCCCCCACCGCTTCGTGGTCTCAGAACGCGGCCTGAGCGCAGGAACCCTGGAATACAAGGGTCGGCGGGACGAGGAAAAACAGGATATTCCTGTTGACGAGGCTCTGTCGTTCCTGGTGAAGGCGTCGCCCAAAGGCGGCCTGTAACCCTGAACCAAATTCACCGGAAGGCTGTTCCCGGCCTTCCGGTGTCTTGACGACGTCTCCGCAGATCAGGCGTTGCCCACAATCCCCGGTTCCATCTCCAGCTCAACGCCGAATTTCTCAAGCACAGACTGGCGCACGTCATCAGCCAGGGACAGTACATCCTGGCCGGTTCCACCGGAATGATTGATCAGTACCAACGCCTGGCGGTTGTGAACCCCGACCCGACTGTTGCGAAACCCCTTCCATCCGGCCTGGTCAATAAGCCATGCAGCCGCCAGTTTGACCTGACTATCCGCGGGATAGGACACAACATCCGGAAACCGGGCCTGAAGCCCCCGAAACTGAGTCAATCCTATAACCGGGTTTTTGAAGAAACTGCCCACATTCGGCAATACCGCAGGATCCGGCAGTTTGCGATGACGGACAGCCATCACGGCCTCGGCCACCGCCAGGGGTGTTAACTCAGCCTCGTTAACGTCGCCAAAGTAATCCTGAAGATCCCGATAGCCGATATTCAAAGACGCATCGCGGGACAACCGGAGCCGGATTTCAAGAATGATGTAGCAGCCCGGCCGGTGCTTGAACAGGCTGTCGCGATAGCCGAACTCGCAGGCGCTTGCGGGCAGGTTTTCTACCTCCAGAGTCTGGCGGTTCAGTACCGTGACACTCTCCAGACAGTCACACAACTCGGTGCCATAAGCCCCGATGTTCTGTACCGGGGCGGCGCCGGCCGTGCCCGGGATCAACGCCAGGTTCTCGATCCCGCGATAACCGGAGCGGGCGGCATAAAGCACAGCCTCGTGCCAGTTCTCGCCGGCTTTCAAGACCAATACCGCACCATGATCATCTACCCGCTCCCAACTTCGGCCACGCAATGCCATCAGGATGACCAGGCCGGGATAATCGCCGGCAAACACCAGATTACTGCCACCGCCAAGTACCAGAACGGACTGTTCATGGTCATCGGCCCAGCAAAGCGCCTGTTTGAGCTGCACCGCGTTTTCGACTTCAACCAGGTATCGGGCCGTTGCAGGCACAGCCAGGGTATTCAACCTCTGAAGGCTGGCCCGCTCCTGAATCTCCAGAGCCTGACTCAAGCCAGCCGCCTCCGGATTTCTTCCAGAAGGCCGGAACTTGCGTCGTGAATCAGATCAAGCACGTGTTCAAAGCCATCCTCTCCGCCGTAGTAGGGGTCCGGTACCTCGGCCAGCCGAGAGCCCCCGAAGTCCAGAAACAGTCGGGGTTCGGTACCGCCATTCTGGTGCCAGACCTCACGAACGTCGGCAAGATTGGACCGATCCATCACCAATACATAGTCAAACTGGTCCAGATCTTCCGCACGGAACTGGCGGGCGCGCAGGTCGCTGATATCGATACCACGGCGCGCCGCGGCGGCAGTTGCCCGCTCGTCCGGGGATTTACCGATATGCCAGCTGCCGGTGCCGCAGGAATCAATATGCAGTCTGTCTAACAGGCCATGTTCCTGGGCGAGGTGACGGAAAACTCCCTCGGCACTGGGAGAGCGACAGATATTGCCCAGACAAACAAACAGCACGCTTACACGATCAGCCACGGGCACCCCCTTTTTCCATCAGCGCCCGTAGACGGGCCAGATCCTCTTCGGTATCCACCCCGGGGGCCGGTGGCCGGTCCGCCACATCCACATGAATCAGAGCACCGTTATAAAGTGCTCGCAACTGTTCCAGGGATTCCACCCGCTCGGTAGGGGCCGGCAGCCAGGTAACGAACTCACTGAGCACACTGGCTCGATAGCCATAGATACCAATGTGCCGGAAATAGCCAATGCCATCCGGAAGGTCCACATCCTGGGTAGCCGCCCCCGCCGGCCAGAAGTCCCTGGCCCAGGGAATCGGAGCCCGACTGAAGTAATGAGCCATGCCCCGGGCATCGAACACCACTTTCACAACATTGGGATTGAACACCTGGCGGGCATCGTGAATCCGCTCGCACAGCGTTGCGATGGCGGCCTCCTGGTACTGCTCAAGGTTATCGGCAACCTGATTGATCAGTTCGGGCGGTATCAGAGGCTCGTCCCCCTGAACGTTGACCACCCGATGATCCGGATCCAGCTGCAGCTTCCTCGCCACTTCCTCAAGGCGGTCTGTGCCACTGGCATGATTGGGCGAGGTCATGATGACTTCAGCACCAAAACCGCGACACGCCTCTTCGATACGGGCATCGTCGGTCGCGACCACCACGCGGCTGGCGCGGCTCTCATTGGCCCGCTCGCAGACATGCTGAATCATCGGCTTGCCGGCAATCATGGCCAGAGGCTTGCCGGGCAAACGGGTAGAGGCATATCGGGCGGGAATGACAACGGTAAATGACATGGTTGCGTCCTGCGGGTGACTCAGTGTTTGTCGAGGCGCTCGTCCGTGCTGAGGGTGCGGGCTTCAACCGCCAGCATAACCGGAATCCCCTCACGAATGGGGAACGCCATGGCATCCTGGTAGCAGATCAACTCGGTACGGGCGTCGTTGAGCTTGAGCTCTCCCTTGCACACCGGGCAGGCCAGCATGGCCAGCAGTTTCTTATCCATGGTTCGATTCCTCGCTGATATCAGTTTGCAACTGGCCAGAGCTGGCTCTGAGCCGTTCCAGAAAATGCTGTTCAAAAGGTTCCGACAACCGGGCCTGAACCGTCAAGACCCAGGCGTTGTCCGGCGCAAAGCCATGGCACTTCACCGCATCCTTGGCCGTCATCACCAACCATTCAAGAGCACCGGACGCCAGGTCTTCGGGGCGAAAATGATGATGGTCGGGAAAGGGAACTTCATTCACGTGGGCGCCAAGGTTCCGGAGGGTTTCGAAAAATCGACCGGGATTACCAATACCCGCTACTGCCCGTACCGGCTTGCCTTTGAGCTGCTCCGGAGACAGGGTCTCACCGGAATTCAGGTTCACCAGAGCCGAAGGCACCAGCTCCATGGCATGAATCTCCGGATGATCAACGCCGGCAAAACTCTCTATGGTCTCTCCGGCCTCAGGAAACTCAGCTCCGTTAAGAACGACAAAGTCGACACTGTTCAAGCGCTCAACCGGCTCCCTCAGCGGGCCTACCGGAATGATGGCACCATTTCCGGTACCGCGCCGGGCATCGAATACAGCCAGTTCGATATCCCGGGGCAGGCGGTAGTGTTGCAGGCCATCATCACAGATCAACACATCGCCCAGGCCATTCTCCAGCGCCCAACGGGCCCCTCGACAGCGATCCGGGTCCACTACAACGGGGCATCCGGTGGCCCGGGCCAGCATCAGAGGCTCATCACCACAGACACCCGCCGGGGTCCCGTCAGCGACCAGCAAGGGATACTGAGAACTCTTACCACCGTAGCCACGGCTGAGAATCACCGGTTTCCAGCCGTGTTGATTCATGCACTGAACCAGACTGGCAGTAAGAGGCGACTTGCCGGTCCCGCCAGCGGTGATATTGCCCACCACCACAACCGGCACCGGCAGCGATTCATTGCGCGCATGCCAGGCCTTTCGGCGTCTGGACTCAGACACCGCCCGATACAACCAGGCCAGTGGTGTGAGCAGGGCAAGAGGTCTGCCCTGCCCGTACCAAAGCCGGTCAACCAGGCTGGTACTCATGCGTGCTCGCTGAACTGAATCTGATGCAGCTGGGCGTAGGCACCCCCCGCAGCCAGCAGCTCACCATGACTGCCGGATTCGACAATGCGGCCATTATCCATGACCAGAATTCGGTCGGCTTTCTCAATGGTGGATAGCCTGTGTGCGATCACCAGCGTGGTACGGCCTTGCATAACGGTTTCCAGCGCCTCCTGAATATGGCGCTCGGATTCTGTATCCAGAGCCGATGTCGCCTCATCCAGAATGAGGATCGGTGCGTCCTTGAGGATGGCCCGTGCAATCGCAAGGCGCTGGCGCTGGCCGCCGGAAAGCATCACGCCATTGTCGCCGATCATGGTATCGAGCCCCTCCGGCATGCGGTTGATAAACTCAAGCGCATGGGCCTTCTCAGCCGCTTCCATGATTTCCTCCCGGCTGCAGTCGCGCAAGGCGCCATAGGCAATATTGGCGGCAATGGTATCGTTGAACAGCACCACGTTCTGGTTCACCAGAGCAATCTGGGCACGCAGGGACTGAAGCGAAAACTCCTTCAGTTCATGGTCATCAATGCGGATAGCTCCCCCAGTGTACTCGTAGAAACGGGGTAACAGGCTAACCATGGTCGACTTACCACTGCCTGACCGGCCCACCAGTGCAACGCTCTGGCCGGCTGGAATATCGATGGTTATCCCTTCAAGCACATTGTCGAGCTGATCCCGGTATCGGAAAGACACCTGGTCAAATGTGATGTCGCCTTTGACCCGCTGCGGGTTGTAGGAGCCTGGGTCCTCTTCCGGCTTTTCATCCATGGTCTCGAACACATCAAATGCAGCCGCCACACCCTTCTGAATCTTGGCGTGCACGGAAGTGACCTGGCGAATGGGCTTGGCCATGGTCGTCGCCGCGGTGATGAACGCAATCAGCTGACCAGTCGACATCTCACCCCGAATCTCCGGCGCAAGCATGGTCCACACCAGCGCGGCGATAGCAAAAGCCACCAGCACCTGAATGACCGGGACACTGATCGCCTGAGTAGAAGCCATTTTCAGGCTCTGTTTCAGGTTTCGGGCACTGACCTCACGAAACCGCTCCCGTTCATAATCTTCGCCTCCGAAGGTGCGCACCACCCGGTATCCGGTGATCGACTCGGAGGCCACATGGGTGATATCGCCCATGGAGCCCTGAATACGCTTACTGATTCGACGAAACCGTTTGCTGGCATAATTCACTACCAGACCAATGACCGGACCGGCAGTAAGAAAAATCAGGGTCAGCTTCCAGTTGGTGTACAGCATAAAGCCGAGCAGACCCAGTATGGTCAGGCCTTCGCGAAGGGTGATAGTCACCGCATTGGTCGCAGCATCAGCGACCTGCTCAACGTTAAAGGTGAGCTTCGAGACCAGACGCCCGGATGCATTTTCATCATAGTATCGGGACGGCAAAGACATCAGGCGATCAAACACATCGTTGCGCAAGGCGTTGATCACGTTTCGCCCGACGTAACTGATAAAATACTGGCTAAAAAACGTACCAACGCCTCTGAAGGCGAAAACACCCACAATCAGCCCGGTCAGCAACATCCGGTTCTGGTCGGACGGATTCTCGATCGCCGTGATCACATATTCCATCGCCGCGGCCATCCCGGTGGATGCAGCGGCGTAAATGATGTTTCCGAACACGGCGAGGGAGAACGCAAACCAGAAGGGCTTGACGTACTTGAGCAGGCGTTTGTAGGTGGTCCAGCTACCGGCAGGTGGCGTATTGAGCGGCTCCGGCCTTGTTTGCATCACTGGCTCTCAGCCTCCCGCTCTGTGGTTATGCTCAGCTTGGCAAAACCCAGGCGACCGGCAACATCCATGGCCCGCACCACAAATTCGTGGGGGGTTCGGGCATCTGCAGTGATAATGAACGGCAGACTGTTGTCGCCCTCAGCCAGTTCACTGACACCACGCTCCAGGGTTTCCCGGCGATTATTGACCAGGGGGCGGTCATTCAGAAAGTACTGGCCCTCGGCGTTAATCACCACATCAATCTGCCAGACTTCAGACGGAGCTGCCGGCTCTGCACTGGCTTCCGGAAGCTCCACCTGCAGGTGGCTCTCCCGGGTAAATGTGGTCGACACCATGAAGAAAATCAGCAGCAGGAACACCACATCAATCAGTGGCGTCAGATCTACCCCGACTTCCTGGCTTCGTTGACGCTTGAACTTCACGGCGTTCAGGCTCCTTCAACGTCGATTTCGCGGTCTCCGTGGACCACTTCCACCAGTTTGATGGCTTCCTGTTCCATGTTGACGACCAATTCATCCACGCGACGGATGAAATAGCGGTGACAGACCAGAGCAGGAATGGCGACACTCAGGCCAGCCGCGGTGGTAATCAATGCCTCGGAAATGCCTCCGGCCAGGTTACCGGCATTGCCAACGCCGGCCAACTGGATTTCGGCAAACACCTTGATCATCCCGATAACGGTACCCAGAAGGCCCAACAGCGGCGTGATTGTGGCGATAGTACCCAGGGGATTCAGAAAACGCTCCAGCTCGTGGATAACCTGGCTGGCCTCGTGTTCGATGCTTTCTTTCATGATCTCGCGACCATGCTTGGCGTTGATCAGGCCGCCGGCCAATATTCGGCCAAGCGGAGAGGATGCCTGCAGCGCCTTCAGTTTGCGGCCGTTAAGCTCCTTTTTTTTGATCCAGCGCCAGAGCTCGTTAATAGACTGCGGGGGCGCAACCCGAGAGGCCCGCAAGGTCCAGATTCGTTCCAGAATGATGGCAAGTGCCAGGATGGAACAGGCAACAATGGGCACCATCAGGATGCCACCGGCTTTCAACAGCTCGAACACGCTTGATCTCCCTGATTAGTTACAAGCCGCGCTACTTTAGCATAGCTGCCGGTGCAGGCCACACCCGGATTGTCACGGTATTTTACATTCACTCCTGGCAAGCCCCGGAGACGCTATCCAGAAAGGCTGCGTCTTCCAGAGCTCACTCATAAGCAGACCTGAATCTGTGAACCTGAGTGTGAT
The DNA here is from genome assembly GCF_042763285.1 of Marinobacter sp. LM1. Lineage (NCBI taxonomy): Bacteria > Pseudomonadati > Pseudomonadota > Gammaproteobacteria > Pseudomonadales > Marinobacteraceae > Marinobacter > Marinobacter sp. LM1. Next base: position 1,940,535 of record NZ_CP114373.1, on the reverse strand, counting down.
CTGGCCGGAGCAGGCCGTATTCAATGGCACTGCACCGCTGGCGCGGTATCGACCGGTTACTTCCGGATGCGGATGCCCGAAATGGTGCCGGTAGCCCGCCGTATAGATCACCCGATCCGGCGCCACCGCCTGCACCCAGCGTGTTGAAGATGAGGTTTTGCTGCCATGGTGTGGCGCCAGCACCACCCGGTGCGCAACGCGGTTCTCAAGCCAGTCCGGCCCACCATCACCCAGCATGAGTTTTTCAACCTTCCGGCTGATATCCCCGGTCAATACGAGATCACTGTTGCTGGGCGGATGATACAGGCGCATCACGCACGAAGCGTCATTCCCTTCCGCAGGCATTGGATTTTGCCACCGCGACATCACAAGACCCGGCCACTGAATATTCCCCGGGCGACAGGCCTCCACCGGTGCCGGAACACGCCCATTAATCAGATCCGGCTCACCGGAAATCACCCTTTTGATCGCGAAGTGCTCAGATAACGTCTCGAGACCGCCGGCGTGGTCATTGTCGGCATGACTCAGAACCAGCAGATCAATAACCTCGACGCCCATCGCCCGGAGATTCGGAACCAGCACCGAATCCACAGCAGAGTACACGCCCGCGACTTCCGGCCCGGTGTCATACACCATCACCCGGCCACTGGCACGAACCACAACCGACAGCCCCTGCCCCACATCCAGAACACGTACTTGAGGCGCCTGTACGACGGAATCGCCTCCTCCGGCACCGGACCAGGGAATACTGAGCAGCAGAAAGGTACCCCCCAGCAATGCCCGCCATCGCCAGTCGCTCCAGCGAATTGCCCAAAGCGCCAGCAACGCCAGACTGGCTGCCAGTGGCAGCGGCAGAGGCTGCATCTGTCCTGCCGGGAACCGGGCCACCAATTCCAGCCACCACCAAAGCGCTCCCAGGACCAGGTCAAACCCGGCCGATACCCAGGGCAGGAGCCACCCTCCGGAAAGGAGCGCGATGATAGCCCCCAGGAACAGCACCGGCATGACAGCAAGCGAAACCCAGGGAACCGCCAGAAGGTTGGCCGCGAAGCCTGCAAGCGGTTGGCCCTGATGCAACAGCATCAACATTGGCCACAATCCGAAAAATACCGCCCCCTGCGCTCTTAACAAGGCCGACAACCAGCCCGACGAGCCCAGACGGCCGGAGAACACGATCAGCAGCACCCCGACAGCACCAAAGGACAACCAGAAGCCCTGATCCAGAGGCGCAAACGGATCCATCAGAAGCACCGCTGCCAGCGCCAACACAAAGGGCCGCCAGCCACTTTGCTGTCTTGCCTTGAGCAGATACCAGCCGCCCGCAACCACCATTACCAGGGCCCGGCGAGTCGGTACAGTAAAGCCGGCCAATAACGCATAGGCGAAGCAACTGAGAACAACTACCAGAAAAACCAGAGAACGCCGCCCCTGCTCACTCAGGCAACCAACCGGCAGCAACAGCAAGCCCCAGCGCGCCAGCAGACCGGCTCCGACAGCCACCAGCCCGAGATGCAAACCGGAAATGGCCACCAGATGTATGGTGCCGGTCGCCTTGAGCACCTGCCAGTGGTGATCTTCCAGCGAGCCCCGGTTACCCATCAGCAAAGAGGCAATCAGCGGGTAGTATTCCGCTTCACCAAACCAACGCTGCAACTGTTTTGAAGCGCGCCAGTGCCAGGCGTGGTACTGACATTGCAGTCCGCAGGCCAGCTCCGGAGCTGCATCCACCTGCTTTACACTGCCAGTCGCCCGGTAGCCATGGCGGAACAACCAGTCTTCATAACGAAACCCGTCTGGATTCAGATTGCCGTGCGGACGCTTGAGCGTGACCTCCAGGGTCAGACGATGGTCGGGTAGCGTGCGCCCCTCCCTGCCGTACCAGGACAGCCGAAGGACGCGGGGCAAGGTATAACTTTTGGACACATCGGGGACATGCCATTGCCGAACACAGAATCCGAATCTCAGGCTGTCAAAGCTTCCCGGTGTCGGCAAATCACAGAGGTAGCCGGAAACCATGATGCGCTTGGTCTCCAGCTCCGAAGGCAGGCGTTCGGCAAGTCTCATATCGGCATTCCAGCCGGCCCAGGCCAGCCCCAGCGTCGCAGCAACCACCACGGGCGCAAGCCTATGCATGCGCCGATATCGCCAGAACATCGCCAGCAACATTACCCCAACCAGCACAAACAGCCATGGATATGGTGGCAAGGTTGCGAGCCGATACAGTAAGATAACGCCGCAAGAGAAGGCGAGAATGCTGGCGAGTCCAACACCGAGCCTGCTGACCCGGTTGGTAACTGGGTTTTCGGACAATCCTTGTCCTCCGATTTTCGATAGCGCTGGCAGCCCCTGGGTGCCAGTGATTACTCAAAGCCAGGAAACAGGCCGAACTTCCTATGCCGAAGAAGTTCATGAAACGGTATTTGCCCACCCCTGAAAAGGTGCAGTCGATGCAATCGCTGCGTTTTCTGGGCGATATCCTCCATGAACCCAACCTGTGGCATATCAACCGACACTGTGTTGCCAGGGCCTTCCTGGTGGGCGTCTGGTTCTGCTTTATCCCGATGCCCTTCCAGATGCTGGCGGCGGCCTTCTGCGCCATCTGGTTTAACGCCAACCTGCCTTTGTCTGTGGTTCTGGTCTGGATCAGCAATCCGCTGACCATGCCCCCTATGTTCTACTTCAATTACAAGGTGGGGGCCTGGATACTGAACCGGCCGGTTCTGGCGTTCGAATTCGAGCTTTCCTGGGACTGGATCAGCCACAGATTGATCGATATCGGCGTGCCCCTTTATCTGGGTTCTCTGGTTCTGGCTACTGTTACCGCCTGCCTCGCGTACCTGATCATTCAGTATCTCTGGCGCCGCAAGATCCGCACTGACTGGCAATTGCGGCGTCGCGAGCGCATCAAAAGCACGCCAGCCAGCAATCAGGCCTCCTGAACCAACCGCCCCTGCTCCAGTCGCAGCACCCTTCCCAGGCTCCGGGCCATGGTCATATCGTGTGTAACCATAATGAATGAGGTCCCGGAATTATCCCTCAGGTCACCAATCAGGGCCCGAATCCCCTCTCCGGTGTGCTCATCCAGGTTACCGGTCGGCTCATCCATCAATACGCACTCCGGGCTGTTAACCAGCGCCCTGGCTATGGCGACCCGCTGACGTTCACCACCGGACAACTCACCAGGCTTGTGCCTGAGCCGTTCACCCAGGCCGACCCTTTGCAGCAGATGCTCCGCCTTCGGGCGGGCCTGCCTGGGTGGCATGCCACCCAGCGCGCAGGGCAACATAACGTTCTCGAGGGCGGTAAATTCCGGTAACAGGTGATGGAACTGATACACAAACCCCAGGTGCTGGTTCCGGAAGCGCGCCCTGCCCGCTTCCGATAGCTTGTGAATGTCCTCGCCGCAGATCCGGATATGCCCCGAGGAAGGGCGATCCAGGCCACCCAGCAGATTCAGCAGGGTTGTTTTCCCGGCTCCGCTACTGCCGACAATGGCGACTGTCTCGCCGGCCTCAACCTGGAGAGAGATGTCCGAAAAAATCGTCAGCGTCTCCGGCCCTTCGCTGTAGGTTCGGGTAACCTGCTGACAATCAATCACCAGAGATGTCCCCTGCCCGTCACTCATAACGCAATGCCTCCGCCGGTTCGACCCGCGATGCACGCCAGGCCGGGTAAATAGTTGCCAGCAGGCTCATAGCAAGGCCCGCACCGCTGATAATCAGTACATCCTGCAACTGGAGCTGCGATGGCAGGTAGCTGATGAAATAGACATCGGCGCTGAGGAACTGATGCCCCAGCGCCGATTCAAGCCAGGAGATAAAGCCGCTGATGTTCAGGGCGCCAAAGATCCCCAGCGCGGTACCTGTCAGCGTTCCAAACACGCCAATCACGGCACCCTGGATGATAAAGATCCTCATAATGCGCCCGGGCGTGGCGCCCATGGTTCGCAGAATAGCGATATCCGCAGTCTTGTCGGTCACCACCATGACCAGTGTCGACACAATATTGAAGGCCGCCACGGCGACAATGAACATCAACAACAACCCGATCATGGTTTTTTCCATGCGGATTGCCTGAAACAGGTTGCCGTGGGTACGGGTCCAGTCCGATACGTAGTAGCGGCCGCCCAGTGTGCGGGCAACATCATTGACAACCCGAGGTGCCGCAAACAGGTCATCCATCAACAGCCGGATACCCTCTGCCCGACCACCGGTGCGCATCAACCGCGCCGCATCATCCATGTGGATCAGCGCGTAGTTGCCATCCAGTTCTGCACCAACACTGAAAATACCCTTGACGGTGAAGCGCTTGAGCCTGGGCAACACCCCGGCCGGGGTTACGGAAGCTTCCGGCAACACCACCGTCAGCTTATCTCCCACCCCCAGGCGAAGACTGTTAGCCATCAACCGGCCTATGATGATTCCGAATTCGCCAGAACGAAGCTCATCAAGGCTGCCTTCGATAAAATGATTCTCGATAATCGAAACACTGGCCTCCTGCTCCGGCAGGACACCGTTGAGCATAACGCCCCGGACGTTACCACCACCGGTTACCATGCCCTGCCCCTGGATAAAGGGAGCGGCCGCGAGCACCCGCGGGTAGGCTTCGACCTTCTGGTCAATCTCCTGCCAGTTCTCCAACGGGCCGGAAGCCCCCTGAATCGTGGCATGGGGCACCATCCCAAGAATGCGCTGCTTGAGTTCACGATCGAACCCGTTCATGACCGAGAGCACGATGATCAGTACCGCAACGCCCAGCATCAGGCCAATCATTGAGGTCAGGGAGATAAAGGAGATGAAGTGATTGCGTCGTTTGGCGGCGGTGTATCGCAGCCCAATATAAAACGATAAGGGTCTGAACATGTAGGGGTGCCTGTCGCTACCTTGCGGTCCGTCGATTATTGATTCCCTGCCGGCCTCGATCATTACCTGGCCCGGAGATTTGCCAGGCCTCTTACCAGCCATCGGGAAACTGCTAAACTGTTCTATAATCAATAAAAACCCGTCCGGAGACAGGATGCCAAGCCAGAATAAAACGCCACCGAGCGGAGACAGCCAACGGGAGCGCCGGGAGTTCTTCCGGATAGAAGACCGTATCGGGCTTGAGGTACGCCGCCTGGACGACGCCCGTGCCGGCGACGACCCGTTCAACAGCTCACCACTGGAAGCCCTGAAAGCCGAGTTCCGGAGGCTGGACCAGGACGTACGTGCACACCTGGCAAGCCTGGCCGAGCGCGACCGCCTGCTGGCCGGGCTGGTCAAATCCCTGAACAGCAAGGTCGATACGCTGGCGCGCATTATCGCCTTTGAGCAAAATCCGTTGCAACCGGAGGACTGGCAGGATGTGACCCTGAGCGAGGGCGGGCTCTCATTCAGCTGGCCCACGGCAGCCTTTGGCGCGGGTGACCGACTGGCCGTTCGGATGACCTTACCACCAGAGCTATACCAGCCAAGAGCCATTGCTGAAGTACTGGATACCGAGCACGACAACCAAGGCGGCACACGGGTTCACACGCTGTTTGTTGAACTGGATGACAGCGACCGTCAGCAAATTGCCCGGCATGTGATGCGTTGGCAGATTCGGCAACGCCAAAAAGAGTAAGATACTGAAAAAGTGCTGACTTTTGCTAAGCTTTTCGGGATATTACGTTTTATTCATCTGCCGCAGACAGTGCGCAGTAATCATGCATTATTGGAGACTCCTCTATGACAAACTACCGCAATGTGATGGCTGCCGCCGTTTTGGCTACGGCTGTATTCGCCGGCTCAGCGCCACTGGCCCTTGCTGAGGAACTGAGGGTACCGGTCGGCAGCCAGGCCGACAGAAGCCAGATCAGCCTGCCCGCGAACGGCATGAGTGAAGACTCCGTCCGGAATCGCTGGGGCGCCCCCCAGAACATCAAAGGTCCGGTCGGAGAACCCCCCATCAGTCAGTGGCATTATCAGGATTTTGTCGTCTATTTCGAAGGTAACCGCGTAATACATGCAGTGGTAAAGCAACACAAAGACTGATAAACACCCGCTTCATCAAACACCGGCCAAGGAATGACAATGCACGGGCTGCATTGCTCAGATAGAATGGCGGCTTTTGCAAACCAAGGTGACTTATACAGTGACTTCCAGACGTACGTTGCCTGCGGAGTGGGCTTCCCAAAGCGCAGTCATGTTGACCTGGCCTCATCCCGGAACCGACTGGGCAAAGCGCATGGCCGACGTGGAGCCCGTGTTCGAGGCCATTGCCAAAGCGGTCCTCCGTTTTGAACACCTGGTGATCAGCTGCGAGTTCGTGGCACGTCTCCAGCAACTTGGCCAGCAGCTGAACGCTTATGCCGAAGGCAACGGGTTACCAGGTCGCGTAATCACTGTGCCAGCCCCGGCCAACGACACTTGGGCCAGGGACCACGGCCCCATCACCGTGGATACCGCTGACGGCCCCGCTCTGCTGGACTTCCGGTTCAATGCCTGGGGAGACAAATTTCCCTGGGAAAAAGACGATGCCCTCAACCGGCACCTGGCGAACGCGGGCGTTTTCGGCAAACACCCACTGCAGCCAGTGGATTTTGTCCTGGAAGGCGGCTCTATAGAATCCGATGGCGCCGGCACCTTGCTCACTACCAGCGAGTGCCTGCTGACTCCGTCCAGAAACCCATCCATGGATCGGACGGCTATCGAGCAATTGCTGGAGGAAGTCCTCGGGGTCGATCGTATTCTCTGGCTCAACCACGGATATCTGGCGGGCGACGATACCGACAGCCACATCGATACCCTGGCACGGTTCTGCGCGCCTGATCATATCTGCTATGTGACCTGCCCGGATGTTGCGGACGAGCACTACAGCGCCCTGGCGGCGATGGAAGAAGAATTGCAGGAATTCCGTCAGGCCGACGGCACCCCCTATCGCCTGACGCCCCTGCCCTGGCCCGACCCGATTTACGATGAGGACGGCGAACGGTTGCCAGCGACCTACGCCAACTTCCTGATCATCAACGGCGCAGTTCTGCTGCCAGTCTACGATGTGCCGCAGGACGAAGAAGCAGTTCGCATCATGGCGGGCATCTTCCCAGACCGGGAGATTATTCCAATTGACTGCCGCCCGCTCATTTACCAGCACGGCAGTCTGCACTGCGTAACCATGCAAATTCCTGCGGGGGTGGTAACGGTATGACCAGCACGAACACCAGCTCCAACCTGAAGGTCGCCGCCATTCAGCAAACCTGCAGTCCCGACAAGAACCGGAGTCTCGCGACATCCGAACGCCTGATACGGCAGGCTGCGGTGGATGGCGCGCAGTTGATTGTCCTGCAGGAGCTGCACGCCACCCAGTATTTCTGCCAGACCGAAGACACCGCCATTTTTGAGCTTGCAGAGCCCATTCCCGGGCCCACCAGCAACTATCTGTCTGGTCTCGCAAAAGAATTAGGCGTTGTGCTTGTGGGTTCTATTTTTGAAAGGCGCATGAATGGCGTTTACCACAACACATCTGTGGTGTTCGACACCGATGGCAGCCTGGCCGGGCTGTACCGGAAAATGCACATCCCGGACGACCCGGGCTTTTATGAGAAATTCTACTTTACTCCCGGTGATGCCACCTTCAATGACGGCAGCAGCGGGTTTACCCCCATCCAGACTTCCGTTGGTAAGCTGGGGGTCCTTGTGTGCTGGGACCAGTGGTACCCGGAAGCGGCCCGACTGATGGCACTGGCCGGCGCGGAAATACTGATCTACCCGACCGCCATTGGCTGGGATGTGACCGACGATCCAGACGAACAGGCCCGGCAACTGGACGCCTGGGTGACCGTTCAGCGTGGCCATGCGGTAGCCAACAACCTTCCGGTTATCGCCCCGAATCGCGTTGGGACCGAGCCAGATCCTTCCGGCCAAAGCGATGGCATCCGGTTCTGGGGGAACAGTTTCATCTGTGGCCCTCAGGGCGAGTTTCTGGCCCGCGGCAACGAGACTGACGAGTGTATCCTGTCGGTAACCCTGAACCGCCAGCGCACCGAATCCATCCGGAGAATCTGGCCGTACCTCAGGGACAGGCGCATCGATGCCTACGGCGACATTCTGAAACGGGTGAGGGACTGAAACCGGCATGAAACAGAAAATGGACACTGTCGTCAGCGCCCTTAACAAGGTACTGCTGGGCAAGGAGAATCAGGTTCGTCTGGCGCTCTGCGGCCTGCTTGCCCGCGGCCACCTGTTGATTGAAGATATTCCGGGCATGGGCAAGACCACCCTCTCCCATGCGCTGGCAAAAATCATGGGGTTAAGCTATCAGCGAATCCAGTTCACCAATGACCTGCTGCCTGCAGACGTCCTCGGCTACTCCATGTATGACAAGCAGGCCGGCGGGCTCGTGTTTCACCCCGGCCCCATCTTCGCCCAGGTGGTTCTGGCAGACGAAATCAACCGCGCGTCACCGCGCACCCAAAGCGCCCTGCTGGAAGCCATGGAAGAAAGGCAGGTATCCATTGAGGGGGAAACCCGACCACTACCTACCCCGTTCTTTGTGATCGCAACCCAGAACCCCATAGAGCAAGGCGGTACCTTTCCCCTGCCTGAATCCCAGCTTGACCGGTTTCTGATGCGACTTCGGCTGGGCTACCCCGACCCGAAAGCGGAACGGGAGCTGCTGGAGGGCGAAGACCGCAAACACCTTACCGATCGTTTGCAGGCCATACTCCCGCACGATGAGCTGGTGGCCTTGCAGCAGGCCGCGGAAAAGGTATCCGCCAGCCCGGCTTTGCTGGATTACCTGCAACGCCTTCTTGAGCAGAGCCGGCGCATGCCCGGACTGCTTTACGGCTTGTCCCCGAGGGCGGGCCTCGGCCTGCTGAGAGCCGCCAAAGCATGGGCACTGATGGAAGGTCGTAATCACGTACTGCCCGACGACGTGCAGGCCGTCTTCCCCGCCGTAGCCGAACATCGCCTGGAACAGGGAGAATCCGGTAAAGCCCGGGAGCGGGTGCGCCAGCTGTTAACGACCGTATCGGTGCTTGAATAATCCGGGTCTGACCACATAGCAACGTTTTATAAGCCGCATTGGCGTAAACGAATGGCAGCCCGGTCATTTCATGTTAGCCTTTTGCCAGATTTCAGATGAGCGGCTCCCGTTCTGCCCTCCGAAGGGACAGAGGAGAGCCGTCGAATACGCATACTTCATTTCAGTGAGACACAGATGAGCGAAACCCGACATTCCCGACTGATCATTCTTGGCTCCGGCCCGGCCGGCTACACCGCTGCAGTCTATGCCGCGCGCGCCAACCTGAACCCGACCCTGATCACCGGTATCGAAGTGGGCGGCCAGCTGACCACCACCACTGACGTAGACAACTGGCCGGGCGACAATGACGGCGTTCAGGGCCCCGAGCTAATGCAGCGCATGCAGAAGCACGCCGAGCGTTTTGAAACCAGCATCGTGTACGACACCATCAACGAAGCTGATCTGAACAACCGCCCGTTCCGGCTCAAAGGCGACAACGGCGAATACACCTGTGACGCTCTGATCATTGCCACTGGCGCTTCTGCCATGTATCTGGGGCTTGAATCCGAAGAGAAGTTCAAGGGTCAGGGCGTGTCGGCCTGCGCCACCTGTGACGGCTTCTTCTACCGCAAGCAGAAAGTCGCGGTTATCGGCGGCGGCAATACTGCTGTGGAAGAGGCTCTGTATCTCTCGAACATCGCTGATGAAGTGACCCTGGTTCATCGCCGTGACAAGCTTCGGGCCGAGAAGATCCTTCAGGACAAACTCTTCGAGAAAGCAGAAAACGGCAACGTCAACATCATCTGGGACCACACCCTGGACGAAGTGCTCGGCGATGGCACCGGCGTTACCGGCATGCGCATCAAGAGCACCAAAGATGGCAGCACTCAGGATCTCGAGCTGGCCGGCGTATTTATCGCGATTGGCCACAAGCCGAATACCAGACTGTTTGAAGGCCAGCTGGATATGACCAACGGTTACATCCGGATTCGCTCTGGCCTGGAGGGCATGGCCACCCAAACCAGCATTCCGGGCGTGTTCGCCGCGGGCGACGTAGCTGACCACGTCTATCGGCAGGCTGTGACGTCCGCCGGTTTCGGGTGCATGGCTGCGCTGGACGCCGAGAAGTTTCTTGACCAACAGGGCTGACAGCTCAGAAGCAGAATGACGTCGCTACCCTGGCTGGATCCTGATCAACTCTGGTTTCCTCCCGCAGAAGAAGCGCTGGAGGATCCCGATGGACTGCTTGCCCTGGGTGGCGACCTGTCTCCGGAACGCCTGATTCTGGCCTATCGGAATGGCATTTTCCCCTGGTTCAGTGACGACCAGCCCATTCTCTGGTGGTCACCCAACCCTCGTTGCGTGCTGTTTCCCTCTGACATCCACATCTCCCGGAGCCTGCGCCGGACACTGAACCAGCGCCGATTTCGTATCACCACCGATCACTGTTTCGGCCGCATCATCCGGCTCTGCGCAAACACCCGCGCTGAGGGCACCTGGATAACCGACGAAATGATGGCAGCGTATACAGAACTTCATAGACGTGGCATCGCCCACTCCATTGAAGTCTGGAATCGCAACAATGAGCTCGCAGGCGGCATGTACGGACTGGCTATCGGCCGCTGCTTCTTCGGCGAATCCATGTTTTCACTGGAAACCAACGCCTCCAAGGTTCTGATGGTGCACCTGGCACATCAGTTGGGTGAATGGGGCTATCAGTTCATGGATTGTCAGGTGGAGAGCGACCATCTGCTAACGATGGGGGCGAGCAGTATTCCGAGAGCCGAGTTTTTATCTATACTCAGGGCATGTGTCGATCGGAAACCAGACCAGCCAGACTGGAACTTCAGCTGGCAATGGCCCTGCCCGGAGGTGAAATGAGTAATCTCAGAACGCTCGTTTTCTTTGCCACCCCTCCTCACGATTGTAGTTACCTGCCAGACCGTGAAGCGACCACCATGTTTGTGGACCCTCGCGCCCACATCGACAAAAAACTCTACAGTCAGTTAACCGCACTGGGCTTCCGCCGCAGCGGCTCACATTACTACCGTCCGCACTGTGAAAGCTGTAACGCCTGTGTTCCGGTACGCCTGCAGGTAGGCCAATTCGAGCCAGACCGGAATCAACGCCGGGTGCTTCGCAAAAATGCCGACCTCGACTGCAAGCTGGCGCCAGCAGCATTCAGTGAACGCTATTACCGGCTGTATGCCCACTATATAGAGGAGCGTCATCGCGACGGGGACATGTATCCACCTTCAAGAGAACAATTTACCTCGTTCCTCGTGGAGGGGGCTACCGACTCCTGGTTCCTCGAAATGTCTCTTGATGGTGACCTGGTGGGACTGGCAGCCGTCGACCTGCTGGATGATGGCCTCTCGGCCATCTACACCGTCTTCGCGCCGGAACTGGAGCACCGGAGCCTGGGCACTTTCGCAGTGCTCTGGCAGATTGAGGAAGCCAAACGGCGGGAATTGCCGCATCTGTATCTGGGGTACTGGATAAAAGAATGTCGGAAAATGAACTATAAAACCCGCTTTAAGCCCATTGAGGCCTTGCGGGATGGCCACTGGCGCGAGATGTCGACCGACTGAGTTTTGCCAAACGTGGAGAATTCAGGCAGAATTGCGCAATTTAAAATCACCGAAAAGTATTCCGAACGAGGTTTCTACTGAATGGCGAAATCAGATGTCATTGAAATGGAAGGCGTTATTATCGACACCCTTCCCAACACCATGTTCCGCGTTGAGCTGTCCAACGGCCACGTTGTGACTGCACACATCTCCGGAAAAATGCGCAAGAATTACATCCGCATTCTGACTGGTGACAAGGTCAAGGTTGAGCTGACTCCCTACGACCTCAGCAAGGGCCGCATCGTTTACCGTGCCCGTTAATGGTCCGAGCTGACATCTGAAAAGCCCCGCAAGTGCGGGGCTTTTTTGTATCACACGGCTTCAGCCGGTTCGTCCTCATAATCAAAGGTCAGCTCGTCGTCCTTGAGCTGAATGAACACATCACCACCGTGCTCCGATAGCCGGCCGAACAGGATCTGCTCCGCCAGCGGACGCTTGATCTTGTCCTGAATCAGGCGCGCCATCGGCCGGGCCCCCATGGTCACGTCATAGCCTTTTTCCGCCAGCCAGAGCTTGGCCGCATCGTCAACGTGAAGCACCACATGCTTCTCATCCAGCTGGGCCTGAAGCTCGGTGAGGAACTTGTCTACCACGTGCGTGATGGTGTCCTTCTGCAGATCGGCAAACTGGATAATGCCATCCAGCCGGTTCCGGAACTCCGGCGTGAAGGATTTGCTGATCACCTCCATACCGTCGGTACTGTGATCCTGCTCATTGAAGCCAATGGAGCGGCGGGCCATGCTTTCAGCGCCCGCATTGGTGGTCATCACCAGAATCACGTGACGGAAATCTGCCTTACGGCCATTGTTATCCGTCAGGGTACCGTGGTCCATCACCTGCAGCAGCAGGTTGAAGACTTCAAGGTGCGCCTTCTCGATCTCATCCAGCAGCAACACGCAGTGCGGGTGCTTGTTGACCGCTTCGGTCAGCAGGCCGCCCTGGTCATAACCGACATAGCCGGGAGGTGCACCAATCAACCGCGACACGGTATGGCGCTCCATGTACTCCGACATATCGAAGCGAACCAGCTCAATGCCCAGCACCTTCGCCAGCTGCTTTGTGACTTCCGTTTTACCAACACCGGTCGGCCCGGCAAACAAGAAGGCACCTTCCGGCTTCTCAGGCGCTTTCAGCCCTGCCCGAGCCAGCTTGATGGCGGTTGACAGGGATTCGATCGCCGGATCCTGACCGAACACCACCATTTTCAGATCGCGTTCAAGATTGCGCAGCAGATCCTTGTCGCTGGTGGAAACATTCTTCGGCGGAATTCGCGCAATATTGGCGACCACGTCTTCGATGTCGGTCACATCGATGGTTTTCTTGCGCTTGTCTTCCGGCTGCAGCCGCTGCCGTGCACCGGCTTCGTCGATCACGTCGATGGCCTTGTCCGGCAGGTGCCGGTCGGTGATGTACCGGTCTGCCAGCTCTGCGGCTACCCGCAACGCCTTGTCGGTGTACTTGAGATCGTGATGTTTCTCGAAGTTTGGCTTGAGACCCTTGAGGATCTGGTAGGTGTCCTCAACGCTCGGCTCGTTGACATCAATTTTCTGGAAGCGACGCGCCAGGGCGCTGTCTTTCTCGAAAATACCGCGGAACTCCTGAAACGTGGTCGAACCAATGCAACGGAGTTCGCCTGAACTGAGCATAGGCTTAAGCAGGTTGGAGGCATCCATCACGCCGCCCGACGCAGATCCGGCACCGATGATGGTGTGGATCTCATCGATGAACAGAATGGCATGATTCTGCTTCTTCAGGTCACTCAAAAGGCCCTTGAGGCGTTTTTCAAAATCGCCACGATACTTGGTACCGGCCAGTAACGCTCCCATATCCAGTGAGTAGACGACGGCATCCGAGATAATCTCCGGCACCTGCCCGTCCACAATCCTCTTGGCCAGACCCTCGGCAATGGCTGTCTTGCCAACGCCGGCCTCGCCCACCAGCAAGGGGTTGTTCTTGCGGCGGCGAACCAGAATCTGTACCACCCGCTCAACCTCATGCTCACGGCCAATCAGCGGATCAATACGACCCTGCCGTGCCTGTTCGTTGAGGTTAGTGGCGTAGCTCTCCAGCGGACGGGAATGACCGCCCTCTTCCGCTGCTTCGTCCTGGGCAGCGTGATCCGCGCCTTCCTGGTCCTCTGCTCCCTGAACCCGGGAGATACCATGGGAGACGAAATTAACCACGTCAATCCGGGCGATATTCTGCTTTTTCAGCACATAAACCGCCTGACTTTCCTGCTCACTGAAGATGGCTACCAGTACGTTTGCTCCGGTTACCTCCTTCTTGCCAGACGACTGCACATGGAATACCGCTCTCTGCAGTACCCGCTGGAACCCCAATGTGGGTTGGGTTTCGCGCTCACTGTCGGAGCTAGGGATCAGGGGGGTGGTGGAGTCCACAAACTCTACCAACTCTTCCTCAAGGCGCTTCAGGTCTGCACCACAGGCTTTCAGGACACCCACTGCCGATTCATTGTCGAGAAGGGCCAGCAACAAATGCTCGACGGTCATGAATTCATGACGCTTGTCCCTCGCATTTTTGAAGGCCGTATTCAGCGTAATTTCCAGATCTTTACTCAGCATGGGCCACCCCAACGTCTGTCAGTCCGCACGTTCAATCTCGCAAAGGAGCGGATGTTCGCATTCCGAGGAATACTGGTTCACCTGTGCTGCCTTTGTTTCCGCGATGTCTCGGGTATATACCCCACATACGGCTTTTCCCTGCGTATGGACGAGCAGCATCACCTGCGTCGCCTTTTCTTCGTTCATGGCGAAGAACTTCATCAGTACGTCCACCACAAAATCCATGGGTGTGTAATCATCATTCAGGAGCACAACCCGGTAACGCGCCGGGCGCTTCAGGGCAGGCTTCTCCGGCGCAACACTGCCCCCCTCATGGCGACCGGGTTGTTCATCCTCCCCCTGATTGAATACTAGTAGAGAATTCTCAATTGTCCGCATGGTTCCATATACCGGTTATTCGGTTCCTGACTTAAATGTGGATGCGTGGCAGCGTGTTTTCAAGCCAACACTGCCCACAAGCGTGCGTTGTTTATCAATACGAACATGATACCGCTTCCAGACCTGCCAGAACCACCTGTTCCGCAGTATCCGGCACTTGACTCAGGCGCCGGTTTGGCCGACAGTTAATGTGCATTGTTAAAGAATGTAAACTCATGCTTCATCGTGTAACCGGAAACCACAGCCAATACCGGTTTCACGTTGTTGGCAACAGTTCAGGCGCCACCAGGGCGCTGTGAATTCAACACACAAGACCAATAATAAGGGAGCACCTGCCGAGCCTCTGGAACTTGCCCGCCATACACGGGCACCAAGTACAGAGGAACAGTCAGCGCCTCCCAAAGTGACAGCAAAGGAACAGGGGAGTTCATCATGCCAAGAGGCAAAGTCAAATGGTTCAATAATGCCAAGGGATACGGCTTCATCATTGAAGATGGCTGCAGCGATGACCTGTTTGCCCATTTCTCCTCAGTCCAGATGGATGGCTACAAAACCCTCAAGGCCGGTCAGACGGTAACGTTCGACAAGAAGCCCAGTGACAAGGGCGTCCACGCCATTAACATTGTTCCGGACGAGGTTCCGGCCAGAGAGTCCGGGGCGAAAACGGCATCGGATTCGTCGGATCAGGCGGCTCAATCCAGCAACAGCAACGAGAGCTACACGCCCCGTGCTGTAAACGGCTGATGCCAGGCGTTGCCTGAAGCCCTCAGCCAACGCCGGCAGCCTGCCATTTCTTTCCTTTTCCCACCGGTTCTGCCGGTGGGCTGGCTTCGTGCTTTTTAATCAACGGTGATTGCAGTAGTCTTGGCGCTTTCGCGCATTTCCGGCACAGGACTTCACCCATGGCGAAGCTGATTCTCTTCAACAAACCGTTTCACGTATTGAGTCAGTTTACCGACGAGCGCGCCAGCCATCCCAGAGCTACCCTAGCCGACTGGATTGATCAACCCGGCGTTTATCCGGCCGGTCGACTCGATTACGATTCCGAAGGGCTTATACTGCTCACCGACGAGGGCGCAGTACAGCATCGTATCGCATCGCCCACCAACAAAATGCCCAAGACTTATTGGGTTCAGGTCGAAGGTGAGCTCACAGACGAGGCCCTGCAAAAACTTCGCAAAGGCGTAGTGTTGAAAGACGGGATCACGCGGCCGGCCAGAGCGGATCGACTTGAAACACCCGAACTGTGGCCCCGCAACCCGCCGGTGAGATTTCGACAGAATGTGCCTACCACTTGGCTGGCGCTGACGATTACCGAAGGCAAAAACCGGCAGGTACGCAGAATGACGGCGGCGGTAGGCTACCCTACCCTGAGACTGATCCGGGTCCGCATCGGGGACTGGACCCTGGATAACCTGAAGCCCGGCGAATACCGAAGTGTTACGGTCAATCTGCCCGACACTCCCCCGAAACTATCAACCAGGCCCAAAAGGAGGCGTCACCGATCATGACCTGGAAACCCCATGCCACCGTGGCGGTGGTTGTTGAAGACGATCAGGGCCGGTTTCTTCTGGTTGAGGAAGTCAGTGGCGGGAAGGTGGTTTTCAATCAGCCCGCAGGCCATATAGAGGAAAACGAGGCCATTCTGGATGCCGTACGCCGGGAAACCCTGGAAGAGACCGGGTGGGAGATAGAACCGGTTTTTTTCCTCGGCATCTACACCTACAAGGCCCCCGCCAATGGTGTCACCTACTACCGGTTCTGTTATGCCGCCAAAGCCCTCCGGCACGCCACCGACAAGCTGGATACCGGCATCATCGGCCCACACTGGCTGACGCCGGAGGAAATCCGGGAACTCGGTGACCAGCTTCGAAGCCCGCTGGTGCTCCAGTGCATCGAGGATTACCGAAACGGACGCAAATTCCCTCTTGATGTGGTTGTGGATGGACAGACGTAATCACCGGATGATGTTAAAATTCGCGCTTTTGACCGGTTCCCAGACGAAATGACCCAGAATACTGAGCCCCAATCCCCCGAGCACACCCGCGTGATCGTCGGCATGTCCGGCGGCGTGGATTCCTCCGTTGCGGCCTGGCTCCTGAAAGATCAGGGGTACCAGGTGGAAGGCCTGTTTATGAAAAACTGGGACGAGGACGACGGGACCGAATACTGTACTGCAATGACCGATCTGGCAGATGCCCAGGCAGTTGCCGACGCCATCGGCATCAAACTGCACACCGCCAGCTTCGCTGCGGAGTACTGGGACCGGGTATTCGAGCATTTTCTGTCGGAATACAGTGCCGGCCGAACCCCCAACCCGGACATCCTCTGCAACAAGGAAGTAAAATTCCGGGCGTTTCTGGATTACGCCGTTACTCTGGGCGCCGACTATATCGCGACCGGCCATTACACACGCCAGCGCCCGCTCAACGATGGTAGCGGCAAGGCCCAGTTGCTCAAGGGACTGGACCCCAACAAAGACCAGAGCTACTTTCTCCATGCCGTCTCCGGCGAGCGCATCGCCCGCACCCTGTTTCCGGTGGGCGAACTGGAAAAGCCGGAGGTTCGCCGGATTGCTGAAGAGCAGGGGTTCGTTACTCACGATAAAAAAGATTCGACAGGAATCTGTTTTATCGGGGAACGGAAGTTTACCGATTTTCTGAAACAATACCTGCCCGCTCAGCCCGGCAACATTGAAACGCCCGACGGCACGGTGATTGGCAAACATCAAGGCCTGATGTACCACACCATCGGGCAACGTCAGGGCCTTGGCATTGGCGGTCTTGCGGAGTTTGGCGACGAGCCCTGGTATGTGGCAGAAAAAGACCTCAAGCGGAATGTATTGATTGCCGTCCAGGGCAAGCATCACCCGCTGTTATTTTCGCGGGGACTGGTCTCGGGCCCTGTTGACTGGGTGGCCGGCGAACCTCCGGCACAGAAGTTCCGCTGCAAGGCGAAAACCCGATATCGCCAACCGGATCAGGATTGCGAGGTTACCGTCATAGATGGTGGCGTGAAGGTCGTCTTCGACGACGCCCAGCGTGCCGTAACTCCCGGCCAGTCCGTGGTTTTCTATCAGGGTGAGGTGTGCCTGGGCGGCGGCGTTATTGAACAGACCTGGCGCGATAACGAAGCCTTACCGGCAAGACTTGAGCACCAGGCAAGTGAAGGATCTGACACATGAGCCGCTCCCTGCATGACCAGACCCTGGCGCTGGCCGGCCTGTGTCAGGCTGCGACCCTGGTGCAGCAGATTGCCCATAACGGCAACTGCAATGAAGACAGCCTGGAAACCTGTATTCGCTCATTGTTTGCCACCAACCCGGCCTCAACGCTGGATGTCTACGGCGGCGAATTGTCTGACATACGGGAAGGATTGACGGTACTTTCAACGGTACTGGCCCAGCACGGCCAACCTCAGGACGTAGAAATCCTGCGGTACGTGTTCAACCTGATCCAGCTTGAAGCCAAACTCAAACGCTCCCCAGACATGCTGGACGTTATCGGCAACAGGATCGAGCAGGCCCGGCATACCGCCAGCCATTTCGGTTACAGTCACAGCAACCTTCTGGGCAATCTGGCCTCAATCTATGCCGACACCATCAGCACCTTCCGTTTGCGCATTCAGGTAACCGGCAACCCGCAGATACTCCAGCGTAATGAAAATGCAGACAAGGTACGGGCCCTGTTGCTGGCCGGCATCCGATCTGCCGTGCTGTGGAGGCAAAGTGGCGGCCACCGCTGGCAACTCATTTTCACCCGCAAGAAGGTCATCAGCCATGCCCGGGAGTTGCTGCGCTGATTCAGCGAGCCGGCTGGTGTATCATTAGCGTCTTCATTTTCCTGTCCCGCTTTTTCTTTGATGAACTGAGAGGTTTTCGATGGAACTCACCGCCCTGACCGCTATTTCTCCGGTCGATGGCCGCTACGGCAGCAAAGTCAGTGTATTTCGCAGCATCTTCAGTGAATACGGCCTGATCCGGAACCGGGTAACCGTCGAAATCCGCTGGTTGCAGAAACTGGCTGCCCACCCCGCGATTACCGAAGTGCCCGCGTTCTCCGCCGAAGCCAATGCCTTCCTGGACAAGCTGGTCAGCGAGTTCAGCCTGGCCGATGCTGAGCGCATCAAGGAAATCGAGCGGACCACCAACCACGACGTCAAAGCGGTTGAGTACCTGATCAAAGAAAAAATTGCCGACGTGCCTGAGCTGCACGCCGTAACCGAGTTTGTTCACTTTGCCTGCACCTCCGAGGACATCAACAACCTGTCCCACGGCTTGATGCTGCGCGAAGGCCTGGATCACGGCCTGCTGCCGGCCATGGACAACCTGGTCGAAAAGCTGGCCGAGCTGGCCCGGGAGCACGCTGAACAGCCCATGCTATCCCGCACCCACGGTCAGACCGCCTCCCCGACCACGGTCGGCAAGGAACTGGCCAACGTGGTCTATCGCCTGCGCCGCCAGCTGATGCAGATCCGTGAAGTGGAAATCATGGGCAAGATCAACGGTGCGGTGGGTAACTACAACGCCCACCTGTCTGCCTACCCGGACGTGGACTGGGCTGCCAACGCCGAAGAATTCATCGAGAGCCTGGGCCTCGACTGGAACCCGTACACGACCCAGATCGAACCCCACGACTACATCGCCGAGCTTTACGATGCCATTGCCCGCTTCAACACCATTCTGATCGATCTGGACAGGGATATCTGGGGCTATATCTCGCTGGGCTACTTCAAGCAGAAGACCGTGGCCGGTGAAATCGGATCCTCCACCATGCCCCACAAGGTGAACCCGATCGACTTCGAGAATTCCGAAGGCAATCTCGGCATCGCCAATGCCCTCTTCGGCCACTTGTCAGCCAAGCTACCGATTTCGCGCTGGCAACGTGACCTGACCGACTCCACCGTATTGCGAAACCTGGGCGTTGGCTTTGCTCACAGCCTGATTGCCTACGAAGCGACCCTCAAAGGTCTGGGCAAGCTGGAAATCAACCCGGCCCGTCTGAACGAAGACCTGAACAACGCCTGGGAAGTACTGGCGGAGCCGATCCAGACTGTGATGCGCCGTTACAACATCGAGAAACCCTACGAAAAGCTCAAGGACTTGACCCGCGGCAAGGCTATGACACCCGAAGTCATCAAGAATTTCGTGGAAACCCTGGAGATCCCGGAACAGGCGAAGGCCGAACTGCGCGCCCTGACCCCGGACAACTACATCGGTAACGCGATCGACCAGGCCAAAGACATCTAGGCAGGAGCAACACCATGGATATGCTTGGCGGGCTGACAGCCACTGAATTTCTGCGCGACTACTGGCAGAAAAAGCCACTGGTTATCCGCCAGGCGTTTCCCGGTTTTCAGTGCCCGGTCAGCCAGGATGAGCTGGCCGGACTGGCCTGCGAGGAAGCCGTTGAATCCCGCATCGTCATCGAGAACGATGCCGGAAAACCCTGGCAGCTTCACAATGGCCCGTTCACTCCCGATCGTTTCAGCGAGCTGCCGGAGCAGGACTGGACCCTGCTGGTCCAGGGCCTGGACCACTGGGTACCGGAAATCGCTGATCTGCTCGACAACTTCCGGTTCATCCCCAACTGGCGGCTGGACGACATCATGGCCAGCTACGCACCGACAGGCGGTAGCGTTGGGCCCCACTACGATATGTATGACGTGTTTCTGCTGCAGGCCCAGGGCCACCGACGCTGGACCTTCGGCGGACACTGTGACCACAGATCGCCCCGGGTAGAGGGTACACCCTTACGGATTCTGAGCAGTTGGGACGGTGAAGAAACCGTGACCCTGGCGCCGGGTGACATGCTGTACCTGCCACCGGGCGTTGGCCATCATGGGGTGGCGGAAGACGACTGCATTACCCTGTCTGTGGGTTTTCGGGCACCTACCGTCGACGACGTACTGACCAGCTTTACCGACTACCTGAGCCAGAAGGAAAAAGCGGCTGAACATCTGGATGACCCGGATCTTCAGGTTCAGGAGAACCCCGGAACCATCGGCGCCGATGTAGTCGACCGTCTCGACGCTGTGATTCGGGAGCAACTCGGTGATCGCCGCAATCTGGCCCTTTGGTTCGGGCAGTTCGCCACCGCCCCCAAAAGCATGGACATAGTCGTTCCTGCCGACGAGCCGGCTGAGCCTGATGATCTGGCCGAAGCCATCCGGGCCGGCGAACAGCTGCGGTGGAACGAAGGCTCCCGCTTCGCTTACCATGAGCTGAATGATGAGACCGCCCTGTTTGTTGATGGCGAACAGTTTCTGCTCAAGGGCGATGCCCGTCCGCTGGCCCCCCTGCTCTGTGCCCGCTCCCGCATTGATATGGCGACACTGGCGGAATTTGCCGGCGACGAAGCCTTGCTGGGGCTGTTAACTAACCTCTACAACCAGGGCTCGATCTATTTCGAGTAAGCCATGGATCTGAGATTTCGAAAATACAGCTGGCAACTGGCACCCGGGTCGGTTCGCGAGATTCGCCAGCGGGTGTTTATCGATGGGCAGAAGGTGCCGCCAGAGCTTGAGTGGGATGACACCGACGAGATTGCTGATCATTATCTTGCCGTCGATGCGTCCAACCAACCCGTGGCCACCGCCCGCCTGTTTTCCGCCCTGGAAGAAACCGGCTACATCGGCCGCATGGCCGTGTTACCGGAAGCCCGGGGCAAAGGTGTTGGAGAAGCCCTGCTCAGGCACCTGATCGCCGAGTCTGCCGGCCGTTACCAGGAACTCCGGCTCTCAGCCCAGGAACATGCCACTGGTTTTTACCAACGATGCGGCTTCCACATCTGTTCGCTTACCCCCTATGAGGATGCCGGCATTCCGCACCTCGACATGCGCTGTCTGGCACCGGATCTCGCCCATCGGGCCGGTGCAGGACGCAGCAACCCGTTAATCCTGGGAGCCGATGAGGAATCCTGGCTGTTTGACCAGCCCTCATCCTTCATGAACCTGATGGATTCCCTGGTTGGCCAGGCTGGCCAGCGCCTATGGCTTTACGACCGGATTCTGGACCATGAATTCTACGACAGGCATCGCCTGCGGGAATTGGTCTCTGCCCTCGCCCGTCGCCATCGACTGAGCGAGGTCCGTTTGTTGATTCACGACGACAAGCCATTAGTGCAACGACGACACCAACTGGTAGAACTGATGCGCCGGCTCACCAGCCGCATTGAGCTCCGGCTGGTGAACGAGGACTACCCCATGGAGGATCAGCCCTTCCTGCTGGTCGACCGCCAGGGCGTGTTGTACCGACACAGCTTTGACAAGACCGAGGGCTTTGCCGATTTTTCCGCCGGCCGGCGGGTCCGGCTGATGGAAGAGGCGTTCCAGAAAATGTGGGACGCCGCGCGCCCCTCTCTGGAGTTACGCGAACTACCGCTCTGAGTGGGACACCTGAACCGCCTGAGGTGACTCGAAACTGGCCCCGAATGGCGCAAATTCCTCATCCACTTCTTCCGCCACTTCCACAATCAGTTTGCGCAGCCACTGATGGTCCGAGTTGTGCTGCAGCAGCGGGCTCCAGGCCATCTTGAGTTCAAAGGGCGGAATCTCAAAAGGCGGCACCTTGACCACCAGATTTGGATTATCTTTTTGCAGCCAGGCTGCTCTCGATGGCAGCGTGGCGATCAGATCGTGTTGTTCCGCCAGCAGCATCGCCACCTGATAATGGCGCGTAAACACGGAAATCTGGCGCTTGCGCCCCATTCTGCCCAGTGCCTCGTCCACCCAGCCCAGGCGTTGAACATCCTTCGGATTCACCCCCACCCCGACACCAAAACCGGTCTTGCTGACCCAGATATGACTGGCGTCCAGATAGGTATCCAGTGTAAACGGCTCTTTCAGGATCGGGTTCCGGGCGTTCATCAGGCACGCAAAGTATTCCGTCCAGAGGGTTTTCTGATGAAATGACTGGGGAATCTTGTCGAAACGGTTAATCGCCATGTCCAGGCGACCCTGCTCCACATCCAGAAAACTGACATCACTGGGCGTCAGAACATCCAGCGTGACATGCGGTGCTTCCTGTCGGATACGGCGCAACACCCGTGGCATCAGGCAGGATTCCGCGTAATCACTGGCCATGATCCGGAACACCCGCTGGCTCTCACCGGCCGCAAACGGTGTTTTTTCCTGCACCGCCTGCTCGATATCCGATAGAATCCCGCGAACCAGTGGCTGCAATTCCCTGGCCCGCTCGGTGGCCGTCATGCCTTCACTGGTTCGCACCAGCAGGGGATCGCCAAACAGATCCCGCAGCCTCCGCAAACCGTTACTCATGGCCGGCTGAGTGATGCCAAGGTGATTGGCCGCTTTGGTTACATTGCGCTCCCGCAACAGCACATCCAGGTACACAAGCAGGTTCAGATCAACGCGGGAAATGTCCATAGGCAGCCAGACCTCACCGTCAGCAGCAGGGTGTATTATTCATTTCCGCAATATACAGGAATCTGAAAATTCACGTAATAAATGAACCTACTACCCTGATTACAACCTGAAAAGGACGGAATAGCATATTTCTGCTAGGCTTTCAGGGCGTTACCGAATAATATCAAAACCAATAAAACAAGCCCTCGGGCCAGACGTTCATTCAATCCGGAGCCTAACCCCACACCATGGATACCACTACCATTGTGCTGCTGCTCGCCGCGATCGTCACCGTTTCCCTGGTTATTATCGTTTTCAGCCAGATGCGGGAAAAAGCGAGGATCGAACGCGTTCGCAAAATGACGGCTCAGGAAGATGCCTACAACAAGGCCTACCGCCTGCTTACCGATATTCCCGGCCAATACCTCACGCCAGACCTTAAACTACTGCTGCTCAAGCGCATGGAAGACGCCTGCCAGGAACTGACCGCGCTGAAGAGTGATCAGCCGGTAAAACAGTGGCTGGAGAACATTGCGCAAACCAAAAAGCAGATTCTGGAAAAGAACGACCAGCGCCCACCCGTAAAAGTCGACTCTCCGGAAAAGTCCACCTACATCAAAGAACTGCTCCAGGCCTTGTTCAAGCTGATTGAGGCTATGCATAAAGCCGGCCGGATAGACTCTGCCACCGCCAAGAAGAATCTGAAGTATGTTCTGTTTCTGGTGCACAAAACCCACGCCGACCTGCACGTTTTCCAGGCCCGGGATTTCATTCGCCAGAACCAGATCCGCAAGGCCATTCACGCTTATCACCTTGCCAGTACTGAGATGGGCAAATCCCGGGACAACCCTCTGGCCATGAAAGCGGTGAAGAGTTTCCGTACCCGCATCAAGGAACTTGAGGAAATGAGCACAGAGGGCAAGATGAATGAGGAAAGCCATTCCAAGCTGGACAAGGAATGGGACAACTTTCTGCAGGACGACGGCACCTGGAAGAAAAAAGCGGATTACGACGACTGAACGCAGCTTCGTAAACGCCCATATCTCAAGGATGACGCAACATCGTGTTTAACAGAATCAGGCAACGGCTCT
This sequence comes from Marinobacter sp. LM1, assembly GCF_042763285.1. NCBI lineage: Bacteria > Pseudomonadati > Pseudomonadota > Gammaproteobacteria > Pseudomonadales > Marinobacteraceae > Marinobacter > Marinobacter sp. LM1. The sequence continues at coordinate 1,916,508 of NZ_CP114373.1, read as the reverse complement.
CCTATCGCCTCACCCGGGACACGGTCCTGGTCGCCATGGTGCTGGGCCTGGTACTGAACCTGATCCAGATTACCCTGGACTACTTCACCGCCCGGGAATCGATGGACCGCGAAGTTCGCGCCCTGATTGAAATCAGCCAGAGCCCGGCCTCCCAGATTGCCTATAACATTGATGTCCGGCTCGCGGAGGAGCTGCTCGACGGCCTCTTGCAACACCCCGCCACCATAGACGCCCGAATTATTGACAGCGATGGCCAGACCATGGCTGCAGCCAGCCAGAGCAGCCCGGTTTCCCGCTATCGCTGGATCAGCGATCTGCTGTTTGGCGCCAGCCGCGTGTTCAATGAGGAACTGCAGGTGCCGCAATTGGCGGATCTGCCTCTGGGCCAGCTTGTTGTAACCATCGACACCTATCATTACGGCATACAGTTTCTCACCCGGGCGACCAATACCCTGATTATCGGGCTGCTGAAGAGCCTGGCGCTCTCCGGCGTACTGCTCGCCATTTTCTATTTTGTACTGACCCGGCCCATGATGAACGTCATCAACGCTTTGAGCCAGGTTCGGGCAAGTTCTCCGGAAAAGGTCCGGCTTCCAATTCCGGAAAACCACAAAGGTGATGAAATCGGCACCATGGTGGGCATCATCAACCAGCACCTGGAGAACATGGAAGTGAGCGTGGCCAAGCTGCGGTCCGCCGAGAGTGCCATGAAGAACTATTCCAGCCAGCTGGAACGGGAAGTGGAAGACCGCACCCGGGAAATATCCGAAAAGAATGAAGCGCTGCAGCGTGGTAACCGGGCGCTGGTCCGCGCCAAGGAAGACGCCGTTCGCCGGGCTCGTGCCCGGGCCAACTTCCTGGCAAGCATGAGCCATGAAATTCGCACACCGCTCAACGGCGTTCTGGGCATGCTGGGGCTGGCACTGGAAAGCGAGAAACACGCCGGCCAACGCAATCGTTTGGAAATTGCACTGAATGCCGGCGAGAGCCTGCTCGGGCTGCTCAACGACATTCTCGACATTTCCAAGGTCGAGGCTGGCAAGCTCTCCCTGGAGAGCATTCCGTTCAGCATGAGGAAACTGATTGAAGAATGCGCCACCCTGCACGCACAGCAAGCCCGGCGCAAAGGCATTAACCTGGTTAACGAGACCGCGCCGGATTTGCCAGAACATTTTCTGGGGGACCCCACCCGTACCCGCCAGATTCTGAACAATCTGCTCAGCAATGCCATCAAATTCACCGATGCAGGCACAGTAAAGATTCGCACCAGCTGGTCCGGGGGCAGCTTGCGACTGGAAGTCATCGACACCGGGATCGGTATGTCGAGAGAAGGCCTGCACCGGATCTTCTCACCGTTTTCCCAGGCCGATACTGACACCACCCGCCTCTACGGCGGAACCGGGCTTGGGCTGACACTCTGCAGACAACTGGTGGAGCGAATGCATGGCCAGATTCTGGTGGATTCCAAGGAAGGCGCCGGAACCCACTTTACCGTGACCCTGCCGCTTCCGGTACACCAGGGCGATGAATGGGAGATCGCAGAAGACGTTCTGCAACGCCTGGGCGACATAGGCATTGCCATGGCTCTGCCCCAAAGCAACCCTCACAGACTGGCCATTGAGTCCCAGTTGCGCTCCTGGAACATACCGGTGCGCAGCGCGAGCCGGCATCCGGAGGGCATCCTGCTGATTGATGCAGCAAATTCGCCCCGGGAAAATCTTGCCTTTGCCAATGACTGGCGCGGAGAAGGCGTGATCCTGGCCGACCAGTCCGGCACCGCCACCAGCGACCACCCGAGACACTGCGTTGTGGCACTCCCACTGCGAAGAGACGACCTGTTCCGATGCCTGTGCGCTGCCGGCGGGTTGGATTCAGGCGAACAATCAACGCACCCGGATCGATCGCTTGGCACAAGCCGGCAACCGGTACCGGCTCTCAACATCCTTCTGGTGGAAGACAACCAGGTCAACCAGTTGGTGGCCAGCAGCCTGCTGAAGAAACTGGGGCACCGGGTAGATCACGCGGAGAACGGGCGCCGGGCACTGGAAGCACTTCAGAACAAAGCTTACGACCTGGTACTGATGGACTGCCAGATGCCGGTTATGGACGGTTACGAAGCAACCCGCGCTATCCGCCAGAATCCCCAATGGCAAACGCTGCCGGTTATCGCGGTAACCGCCAATGTGATGCAAGGCGACCGCGAGGACTGCCTGGCCTCGGGCATGAATGACTACATCACCAAGCCCTATAATCGTGACGAACTCAGGGCGGTTATCGCTCGCTGGGCTCCGCTGTCTCCAGAACCTCCAGCAGACTCCTGAGCTCCTGGCGCAGCGATAGCAATCGCTCCGGCTCAATATCCAGACCACACATCAGGCGGCCGGGCACGTTCGCCGCCTTGGCCCGCATTGCCCGTCCGGCATCGGTCAGCCTCAACCGAACCACCCGTTCATCCTCGGCGAGCCGAGCCCGTTGCAACAGTTCCCGCTGCTCCAGGCGTTTAAGTAGCGGCGTCAACGTTCCCGAGTCCAGTCTTAATCTGGCCCCCAGGTCGCCGACCCGTGGCCGAAGCCCCTCACGGTCTGCTTCCCACATCACCAGCATGACCAGATACTGGGGATAGGTCAGCCCCAGCTCCTCCAGTAACGGCCGGTACCGGGCGGTCACCGCCCGGTTGGCTGCGTAGAGGGCAAAACAGATCTGGTTATCAAGCGCCAGTATCTGATCGTTGTCCTTCATGGTCAGAGTAATTTCTCGATATCGGCACGGATGTCGGCCGGTTTCGCCGTTGGCGCATAGCGCCGCACAACCTGGCCGTCCCGATTGACCAGAAACTTGGTGAAATTCCATTTGACCTTCTCAGAGCCCATCAGGCCCTTGGCCTCACGTTTCAGGAACCTGAACAGCGGATGCGTGCCGTCGCCGTTCACTTCAATCTTGGCGAACATGGGGAAACTGACACCGTAGTTCAGGGAGCAGAACTGGCTGATGGCATCGTCGTTACCGGGGTCCTGATTCATGAACTGATTACAGGGGAAGCCCAGCACCTCAAACCCGCGTTCCCCCAATTCGTCATGGAGTGACTGAAGGCCCTCAAATTGGGGCGTAAAACCGCATTTTGAGGCCGTATTCACAATGAGCAGAACCTTGCCCCGATAGTCGTCCATTGATACTTCCTGCCCTTTAATATCTTTGGCACTGAAACTGTAGATGGTTTCGCTCGCCATGAAATCTCTCTCCTGTATTGGCCGGCCACGGCCGATTTTGTATGAACGGCTGAGTCATATTGTGCACAATATAATTTCCCCCAACAAGATTCTAAATTGTCACTTCGGGTCAGCCTGCTGACACATCACTTCAAAGACGTTCCGTAAACTATCCTGATTTGGCCACAATTCCACACAATTGCCCCTGTTACCCCGAGGCGTCCCTCCGCTAGAATAAGGCTTTCGTTCAGAACCTTAGCGAAGGACCCAGGCTCCCATGCAGAACTATTTCAAATCCGCCAAACTCGACAATGTCTGTTATGAAATTCGTGGCGTGGTTCTGCGTGAAGCCCGCAGGCTCGAAGAAGAAGGGCACCGGGTTCTGAAGCTGAACATCGGCAACCCGGCAGCCTTCGAGCTCGACGTTCCGGAAGAAATCCAGCAAGACGTCATTTACAACATGCACCAGGCTCAGGGCTACGTGGAATCCAAAGGCCTGTTTTCGGCCCGAAAGGCCGTGATGCACTACTGCCAGCAGCGGGGCATTGCCAAAGTCGATATTGATGACATTTATCTGGGCAATGGCGTCAGCGAGCTGATTGTGATGTCCATGCAGGCATTGCTGAATACCGGCGACGAGGTACTGATTCCGGCCCCGGACTACCCGCTCTGGACCGCCGCCGTCACCCTCTCCAGCGGCAAACCGGTGCATTACCGCTGCGACGAACAACAGGACTGGTTCCCGGACATCGACGATATCCGCAAAAAGATCACCCGCCGGACCCGGGCTATTGTGCTGATCAACCCGAATAACCCGACCGGTGCCGTGTATTCTGAGGAATTACTCCAGCAAGTACTGGAGCTGGCCCGGGAACACAATCTCATCATCCTGTCCGACGAGATCTACGACAAGATCCTGTACGACGGCACCCAGCACACATCCATCGCCTCGATGGCAGACGACGTGCTGTTTTTCACCTACAACGGCCTGTCCAAAAACTACCGGGCGGCCGGTTATCGTTCCGGCTGGATGATCATCAGCGGAGCCAAGCACAAGGCCCGGGACCTGATCGAAGGGATCGACATGCTTTCGAACATGCGCCTGTGCGCCAATGTGCCGGCCCAGCTGGCAATCCAGACCTCTCTGGGTGGCTATCAGTCCATCAACGATCTGGTGGCACCGGGTGGGCGTCTCTACGAGCAGCGTGAGACCGCCTGGCGCATGCTCAATGACATTCCCGGCGTCAGCTGCGTCAAGCCGAAAGGGGCGCTTTACATGTTTCCGAGGCTCGACCCCAAGCACTTCCCGGTGGTGAATGACGAGAAGCTGGTTCTGGATCTGCTGCTCCAGGAGAAAATACTTCTGGTTCAGGGCTCGGCCTTCAACATTGATGACAAGCAGCATCTCCGGGTTGTTTTCCTGCCCAGAGCGGACACGCTGTCGGATGCCATGGGCCGTCTGGGCAATTTCCTTGAACACTATCGCCAGTAAACCGGAGTCAGTATGGCCGACATTCATGTCGAGGAATTCTACAAGGACGTGGCAATCGCCCTGGTTCAGCTCTACATGTCGTTTCCCCGGCGGGTAAACCTGTTCGTGGAGGATATCGCCGGGCCAGACGAGCCCGACGAATTCGGCCTGCACAGCAAGCGCCACATGGCCTGTTTCGGCGCCCTGCTCTGGCTGTCCGAAGAAGGCCTGCTCCGATACGTGGATACCATTCGCCAGGAAGCTCTGGATCAGGCGGTGCTGACCCGGGAGGCATTTGTTCGGCTCAGCGCCCCGGCCCCGCAGGCGCTTCTGAGGGAACTGTCGGCGGCTTCAAACGAACCCGAATTGCCGCCTTCCGTTCAGAAGGACTTGTCCACCTATATTCATCTGCTGCGCTCCGCCCTGAAAAGCGGCAGTTCCAGCCGCATCAGTCTGGCGGTGCAATCAACCTTCTTTAACGATTCAGGCCTGCAACCCGTTCATTAAATGGCGTTAAGGTTCTTGAACCGCTGAACCGGATCCACATATATCGGTCAGAAAGGCAATACGTTTCCCGGTAAGCTGATACAGGAAAAAACCATGCGTATTCTGTTGTTTCTGGCCACCAACCTGGCCGTTATTCTGGTTGCGAGTTTTACCCTGCGACTGCTGGGGGTCGATAGTTATCTGGCACAACAAGGCATCGACTACGGCTCGCTACTGGCGTTTGCGGCGGTGTTCGGCTTCGCTGGTGCGTTTATCTCGCTGTTCCTATCCAAGCCCATGGCGAAGTGGAGCACCAAAGCCCGGGTGATCGACTCACCTCGCACGCCGGCGGAGCGCTGGCTGGTTGAAACCGTCGCGGAGCTGGCAAAGAAAGCCGGCATAGGTATGCCCGAAGTGGCGATCTTCCCTGCTCAGCAATCCAATGCCTTTGCCACTGGATGGAATAAAAACGATTCTCTGGTGGCGGTCAGTGAGGGGTTGTTAAGCCGCTTTGACAAGGACGAAATCCGGGCCGTACTGGGCCATGAGATTGGCCATGTGGCCAATGGCGACATGGTGACTCTGACGCTGATCCAGGGCGTGGTAAACACCTTTGTTATCTTCGCATCGCGGGTGATCGGCTCGTTCGTGGACCGGGTCATCTTCAAGAATGAGAACGGCCATGGAATCGGCTTTTTTGTCGTGAGCATCGTGGCAGAAATCGTGCTCGGCATCCTGGCCAGCACCATCGTGTTCTGGTTCTCCCGTCGTCGGGAATACCGTGCCGACATTGCCGGTGCCCAACTGGCAGGGCGAGGCGCCATGATCAGCGCCCTGGCGCACCTGAAAAAGGAAAGTGAGGTTCCGGATCAGATGCCGGACACCCTGCAGGCATTCGGTATCAACCGGGGCGCCCGCGAAGGTCTGGCAGCAATGTTTATGACACACCCGCCGCTGGAGGACCGAATTGCGGCGCTACAGAACGCCAAACTGTAATTACACGAAAAAGGGCGCCACACAGGCGCCCTTCACTTTTGACGGGTAAGACACTCAGGGCGTCAGATCTTCAGTTTGAACCCGATGGCCCTGAAGCTGTCCTGAATCGACTTGCTGCTGCCCTTCAACTGCACTTTCAGGCTCGAGCATTCCCTGCGCACCGGATAGTCCCTGCGTAGCCTGTCAAAGGCCTGCGCCCGTTCTTCAGGATTACCCCGCATGGTCAGCCGCAGGCGGGCATCGTCCCGGCGGGGATCGTAACAGGCGCGCAAAGCAACCTGAACGGCCTCATCCTCATCAGCACTGCTGGTAAAGGACACTTTACTGAGGGCCGGCTCCGGCAGAAACTGTCCGGCTTTTTTGCGCACAGGCAGCCCCAGGTAACGGCACAGGGCCTGGTATATCATCTCCGTGCCCTGCATCTTGCCTTCCAGGCTGTAGCCGGCAATGTGGGGCGTGGCCAGCCACACCCGGTCTAGCAGGTCCGGGTTGATTCTGGGCTCATGCTCCCAGACATCCAACACCACCGTGGGCGCGTCCGCATGCTGAAGCCGGGAAAGCAACGCCTCACCGTCTATCACCTCGCCCCGGCCGGCGTTGATCAACAACTGATCCTGCCCAAGCGCCGCGAGCTCGCTGCCCGCGATCATCCGGTTGGTGGGATGGTCTCCAGTTCGCGTCAACGGCGTGTGCAAGGTTACAACGTCACACTCCAGAGCCTCGGCCAGCGGCACAAACTCCTCTGCGTGCTCTTCTTCAGCTTCCTGCCTGGGCGGATCACAGAGCTTTACCGTGAAATCCAGCCGCTCCAGCATTCGGGCCAACTCACCACCGACATTACCCACCCCGACAATCCCTACCGTCAGGGATGACCAGTCTTCAATACCCCGCTTTTCTGCGTACAGGGACAATACCGAGAGCACATACTCTGCCACACTGACGGCATTGCAGCCTGGCGCAGCGGCGAAACCGATGCCCTGTTCCTGGAGCCAAGCCTGGTCTATGTGGTCCGTTCCAATCGTGGCCGTACCAACGAACCGCACCCGGGCACCCTCCAGCAACTGCCGGTCTACCCGGGTTACCGAACGGACCAGAAGTATATCGGCATCCCTTACCTGGTCCGGAGCCAGCGTCCGGCCATTCACCCGGCGAATCTCTCCGATGTCGCCAAAAAAGGAATCCAGTAAGGGAATATTCTCGTCCGCAACGATCAGCATAACAGTGGTCTCACCAGTGACTCTCAATGACGACGTGGTCTGGGCCCGCGACCGCTGTTGCCCTGCGGCCGGCGACCACCCCGCTTGCGGGTAATCGGCGGGTTATCCATGGCGGCTGTCAGATTCTCATCTGGCACCGCCGTCTTCAGCTTCTGGCTGATGTATTTTTCAATCTCCGGCAGGGCAAACGCGTCCTCTTCACCAGCGAAGCTCACCGATACGCCGGTTTTACCGGCACGGCCAGTACGACCAATGCGGTGAACGTAATCTTCGGCATTGTCTGGCAAATTGTAGTTGAATACATGGGTCACGCCGTTTACGTGGATGCCACGGCCCGCCACATCGGTAGCAACCAGCACCTGGATCTGCCCCTTCTTGAACTGGTCTAGCGTTTTCAGCCGCTTGTTCTGGGCGATCTCGCCAGACATCAACGCCACTTTCACACCCTGGTTTTTAAGATCCTCTTCAAGATCACGGCACTGGTCACGACGGTTGGCAAAAACAATCGCTTTCTCTACTTCCGGCCGCTTCAGGTAATTCACCAGTACCGGCAGCTTTTCGTTATCGGACACCAGGAAAACAGTCTGTTCAACTCGTTCTGCAGTCTTCTGTTCCGGCTCGATTTCGACAAACTCGGCATTGCGGGTCCACATGGATGCCAGGTTGAGGACATCCTGGTTGAAGGTGGCACTGAACAGCAGGGTCTGACGCTCATCCTTGGGGGTACACTTGCGGATGATGCGCTTGACGTCCGGGATAAAGCCCATGTCGAGCATTCGATCCGCCTCATCCAGAATCAGGATGTCGAGCTGATCCAGAAAAACATCCTGTGAGCCCAGGAAATCGATCAATCGGCCCGGGGTAGCCACCAGGATGTCGACAATTTCGTTCTGCAACTGCTCCCGCTGCTTGTCGTAGTTCATCCCGCCAACCACAGTAACCACATTGTGGCCAGTGTAATGACACAGCTGTTCGGCGTCCTTGGCAATCTGCATGGCCAGTTCGCGGGTGGGCGCCAGCGCCAGAACACGGGGCTCGGAGGCAAAACGCTCTTTCTCGTCGATCGGAGTTTCCAGCAAAGACTGAATCGCGGTAATCAGAAAGGCTGCAGTCTTGCCGGTGCCCGTCTGAGCCTGGCCAATGAGGTCTTCACAGGCCAGGGTCCAGGGCAGTGTTTCTGCCTGAATGGGCGTGCAGTACTCGAAGCCAATTTTGGAAATGGCATCCAGCAGTCGCTTGTCCAGATTGAGGTCGCTGAAGCGTAAATCGCCGGTATGCTTTGGTTCTGATGTCATAGGGGTTCAGGTATCCTTGATTGATCGTATTCCTGCTCTGCAGTTAACAGACGGGTCTTCACTCGAGCCCAGGTTTCATCTATCCGGGCACCAGTGCTGTAAAACTGCAAGAGCGAATCGTAGAACTGCTGTGCACGGCGGGGTAATCCACAGGCAAGGTACTCGCTCGCCTGGTTGAGCACATTCAGGCGGAATGCATCTCCATCGGCAGCGCCTCCGCCGGCGAGGTTGTCGACACTGATGTGAAAGCGGAAGCCGGCCGCCAGGGAAAACAGACACTCTATGGCCTGAGGTTTCACCTCCACCTGCTCAAACGCTTGCTGCTGTTCAGGTGTTCGTCCATCCGGACAGTACCAGTATCCGTAATCGTACATTGTGCGCCGATGCTCACCGGCAATGCACCAGTGGGCAATCTCGTGCAGGGCACTGGCAAAAAAACCATGGGCAAAGACTACCCTGGCAAGGCCCTCGGGCTCGCTCACAGGGAGATATTCCGGTTCGTCGCTGCCCCTGACCAGAATCGTCCGGTATGATTCCCGGAACAGGTCATTGAACAGCATGATAAGATCGTCTGGATTGTGATTCATCGGTTGGCTATTGTGCGACTTTAACGCGGCCAATACCAGTGGGAACTTTCGCCACAGCATGGTGTCCACTGGCTTCGAACCGACTTCATGCATACCAGAATCAGGAAATGACCGTATCCATGTCAGCAGTCCAGGCCTTCAGTGCTTCTACGCGAAATCTGTCCTACCATCTCCTGCTTGTGTTGGCAGTGGGTCTGTCGCTGGCGTCTCCCGGAGCCAAGGCTCTGGGGTCCGGCAATGGCAGCCTGTTTGGTAACAGCGAATTTCTGCCGGTAGATGAAGCACTACCCTTTGATTACACCACTGATAACGGGGCTGTGGTGCTGGCCTGGAATATCACCCCCGGCCATTACCTCTATAAGAGCCGCATACAGATCAATGCCGTAACTGATAGTGTACAGGTTGGCGAACCCGGCTTTTCTTTGCCGGGCACGCTGACTGAAGACGAATTCTTTGGTGAGATCACCGTTTTTTTTGATCCGGTCCAGGCCAGGGTACCCATCACCCTGCCCGACGGTGTCCGGGAAGCGGAGCTTCAGGTGACGTACCAGGGCTGTGCAGAGGCCGGGCTTTGTTATCCCCCGCAGACCCGGGACATCTTCTATTACCCTGGTGGCGACGCTGCCGAGACCGCAGCCAACAGCGTGACCTCCGATACCGGTAATGCGGCGCCCGCAGATACCTCCACCGCGACCGGCCTCGCCGGCTTTCTGTCCAGCCAGTCGATCTGGATGATCGCCGGCGTATTCTTTTTGCTCGGTCTGGGGTTGACCTTTACACCCTGCGTTCTGCCCATGGTGCCTATCATCTCCTCCATGGTCTCCGGGCGTAATACAAGAACCACCAGCCACGCATTATTGCTGTCTGGCAGCTATGTGCTGGGCATGGCATTGACCTACGCCGCGGCGGGTGTCATTACCGGACTGCTGGGCGCCAGCTTCAATCTCCAGGCGCAGCTACAGTCGCCCTGGGTGCTGAGTGTTTTCGCTGGCCTGTTCGTGGTCTTTGCGCTGTCGATGTTCGACCTGTTCGAAATCCAGTTACCACGTTTTATTCGGGAACCCCTCAACGATGCCAGCCATCGCCTGACTGGCAGCCGTGTCGCCAGCATCTTCGGTATTGGTGCCCTTTCAGCACTTATTGTCTCGCCCTGCGTGTCTGCGCCACTGGCCGGCAGCTTGCTGTACATTTCCACCACTCAGGATGCCGTGATCGGCGGTGTGGCGCTGCTGGCACTGGGCCTGGGCATGGGAGTTCCCCTGATTCTGGTTGCCGTTGGCGGCCGGAAACTGCTGCCAAGCTCAGGGCACTGGATGACCACGGTGAAGCACTTCTACGGTGTCATGCTGCTGGCCGTGGCTATCTGGCTGGTTGAGCGCCTGGTACCGGTCTGGTTCAGCCTGACCATGTGGGGGCTGCTGATTGCTATTACTGGCGTACAGCTGGGCGCATTCGATGCCGCCAAGGCTGGCTGGCAGCGCACCCGTAAGGGGCTGGGGCTAGTTATGTTTGCCTATGGCCTGGCCTTGCTGGCCGGTGCCGTCAGCGGCGCCAACGACCCGCTCAAGCCGCTGGCGCCCTTTGTCGCCTCCGCGGCGCCGGGACCAGTGGCGGGCGAGCTATCACATGCCAGCTTCCAGCGCGTTGAGGATCCGAACCAGATCCGCACATTGCTGGCCAATGCCAGTGACCGGGGGCAGCCCGTCATGCTGGACTTCTATGCGGACTGGTGTATTTCCTGCAAAGTCATGGAACGCAATGTGTTCAGCGATCCCCAGGTCATCCAGGCACTGTCACCCTACACCCTGCTGCAGATCGACATGACGGACAACACGCCCGCCCAGCAGGCCCTGCTGGATGAACTCGGCCTGTTTGGCCCCCCGGCAATACTGTTCTATCAGGCGAGCGGGGCAGAGCTCAGCAACGCCCGCGTGCTGGGCGAGATGGATCGGGATCAGTTTCTGGAGCACGTGGCCAACGTTGGTCAGAAACTCTGAGTCAGGCGTCCTGACAGCGGCGGATCAGAAACAGGAATTCACCGCCCGCTTCCTGCTGGCTGAGAAGTTCGTGCCCGAGGAACTGGCAGAACCTCGGGATATCCCGAGTGGTTGAAGGATCGGTGGCCACCACCCGCAGCACCTGCCCAATCTCAACATCGTGGATGCGATTGTGCAGCATCATGACCGGCTCGGGACAGAATAGTCCCCGTGCATCCAGTTCTGCGTGATAATCATGATCGGACACGCGTGACCTCCTGCAAGTAGCGTGATTTTTCTGAATCCAGTGCTAAATTATTGTTTATAGCAGCGAAAATAAAGGGAGATTGTCATGATTCGGGTACTTATTGAACGCCATATTGCCGAAACTCTGGAGTCGGCCTACGAAGACCGGGCCAGAAAAGTGTTACAGCAGGCCGTCAGTGCCCCGGGCTTTATCTCCGGTGAGACCCTGGTCGACTGCCGCGACCCCAACCATCGCATGACACTGGCAAACTGGCGCTCAGAGGCAGACTGGGATCGCTGGTACCGCTCTCCTGAACGCCGGGAATTAATGGCGGAACTCACCCCCATGATGGACCGGGATGAAGCCATTACCGTGCTCCAGCACAGCGATATGCCGTGAGCCCGGTGATCAGTCCAGGCGCTCGATGAAGCAGGTTATTTCTTCCCTGTCGTGGTAGAGGTGCCGGGCCCGGAGCCGGCAATTGAGCTCGGCCTCTGCCAGCCCCTGCAGCAGTATGTCCCGGCAGATCAGCCACTCCTCATAACGTTTCTTCATGGGTAGCTTGAGATTGAACACGGTGTAGCGACACAGTTTGCCTCCGACCCAGTCCAGCGCCAGACGCGCGGTTTTGCGGGGCTTGTCGACAATATCGCAGACCATCCAGTCCACGGCCCGCTTCGGGCGCCAGGCGTAGCCATCAGCCCGGACATGCTCAACATGCCCTGTGGCCATCAACTCTGGATTCATGGGGCCATTATCGACCGCCGTCACCATCATGCCTTGCTGAACCAGTTGCCAGGTCCATCCTCCGGGAGCGGCGCCCAGATCTACCGCTTTCCGGCCGCCACCCAGGTAGTCCAGATAACGATCTTCAGGAATAAAGACTTTCCACGCCTCTTCGAGTTTGAGCGCAGACCGGCTGGGCGCTGAGGCAGGCAAACGCAAACGGGGTATGCCCTGCGGAAAAGGGGATCGATTATCGGCCAGGCTTAACCCGACAACAGCCGTTTCGAAATCCAGCAACAGCAACTCCAGACGGTCACCGTTGGCACTGTCCGAGTCCTGCGTCAGCATGTCCGCCTCCCTGAGTCCGCGGGACAGGGGTGCCACCCATTTTCGGGCAAAGTTGCCCAGATCGCGATCTTCATTGGTTTCCGTAAGCCGGGTTTCCAGTCGTGATGCCAGGCTGCCCTGCCAATCGGCGCCCCGGAGGAACTCGATAACGGCTCCAACCCGGTCCCTGGCCGGCAGCGGGCAATCGCCAAGCACCAGAAACCAGTCCCGCACAAAGACCAGCTCGTCCAGCGGTATTCTCTGCATCAATTCAAAGGCAGATTCGGGCCCGCCAAGGGTAAACCGCACCAGCCCTGCGTTCCTGATCGGCTGAAAGTAACCGAACAGACCACAAGCGGCCGCCGAATCCATCAACTCCTGACCCGCCTCGGTTTCAAACCCCGGGCGACACATCAGCATTATCTGTTGCATTCCATAACCTTGTTGGTGACCACTGTCAGGATTCTGACGCACTGACAGCGATAAAACTTGAACGTGTTTAACGGCAGCACTTGTTCACGCTGGCTACACTTTCTGCCTCCCAACGTACCGCCTGGTGGAAGATGCTCCGACTCTGGAACCTGCTTACGGCCTGTTTTCTGACCACGGCTGGCCTGCTGTTCAGCGGCCAGCTTGCGGCTATGGAACCGTGTCCCGCTCTTGATGCCGCCAGCCCGGACGCCCGAAGTGCAATCAACCACCACATCTGTTTTTACTCAGCCCGCCCGGGTGAACCGGCCCATGCTGCAACAGCACCTGAGGATCTGCCGGCCGAGTTGGCGTGGAGACCAGCCCGGGGCCATGACCTGGTATTCAGCCACACCGATTCCGTGTACTGGATCCAACTTAATGTCCGCAACAGCAGCGCTGAATCCGGTCTCTGGTACCTGAAGCTTCATTACCCGCTGCTGGACGAGGTGACGTTCTGGCAAAAAAGCCGCTACCAAAGCGGTTACAGCCCTGAAGACGCCCGACCTCCGCTGGCGACCGGCGACCTGTTCCCGTTTGCCACAAGGGGCATAGATTACCGTTATTTCCTGCTCCCCGTCACACTGGATGCCGGCGAAAACCGCTCCATCCTCATCCGGGTGCATAGCAGCGGCGCGCTGAATGTGCCCCTGGGCCTGATGACACCGGGCGAGGTCATTGCGGAAAGCAACCATCTCACCCTCATACACGGCCTGTTTTACGGCGCCCTGCTGATACTGGCGGCGTTCAACTTGCTATTGTTCATCAGTGCGGGCACCCGCTATTACTTCTACAACGCCTTTTATATAATCTCGATCGGGATGTTCCTGTTCGCCATGGGTGGATTTGCCAACCAATACTTCTGGCCGGAGAGCTCAGAACTGGCGAACCTCTCCATTCCGTTAACCCTGGCCGTTTGCGCGCTGGCGATGACTCTATTTGGCTGGTCTTTCCTGGAAGTCGGCCCCGACACTCTTTCTGTCAAGGCGCTGAAATCACTGGCCACAGTTGCCGTTGGCGCAGTAGCACTGACGCTCCTGATCCCGTATACCAAGTCCATCCTGATCAATACCGCCCTGGCCTTGACAGTCATTGTGGCGCTACAGGTTATTGCCTACGTTCGCTGGCGCCAGGGATACAGGCCCGCATTCTGGTATCTGGCGGCCTGGATGGTAATGGTTGCCGGGGCACTGATCTATGCCATGGCTGCGTTCGGGTATCTTGGCGATTATCAGGCCCGGGAAGTGATGATGCAGGCGGTTCTCGGAGGCCAGGTGGTCCTGCTGAATTACGCACTGGTGCAGCGCTGGCGCCTGCTTAACCAGAAACTGCTGGATGTGGAACACCAGGCTCGGACCGAACTGGAACTGAAGGTCCATGAACGCACCGCCCAGCTCCGCAACACCATGCGGGAACTGGAACAGGCAAATCGGAAACTGGCATCTTTAAGCCTCAACGATGCGCTCACTGGCCTGTACAACCGGCGCCACATGGATAATCTTCTGCCTGAACTCTGCAGGGAGGCCCGTCGGACCGGGAACCCATTAACTCTGGCCCTGATTGATGCCGATCATTTCAAACGCGTAAACGATACCTGGGGCCACGATTTCGGAGACCAATGCCTGAAACAGATCGCGGGCATTCTGGATGAGCACGTCAAAAGGCCAAGGGACGTAGCCATCCGTTTTGGTGGCGAGGAATTTGCCCTGCTACTCCCCGGAAACAATCTGGAAGGCGCGCGCACGCTCTGTCTCAGCATACTCAAGGCCATGCGGGAAACCGCCCTTATCGCTCCGGACAAAAAGCCTTTCCATCTGACACTCAGCGCCGGGATTGCCGAACTGGGTACGGGGGAGGAGCCATCTGACCTGTTCCGAAAAGCCGATGAAGCACTCTATCAGGCCAAGGGCGCAGGGCGAGATCAGATCGTACTCGCCAATCGCGCGTCAGCGCCTGGTCACAGCACGGCATCGTCGGCAAACTGACGCGTCAAAAGAGCAGCCTGCGCAATCAGGTCTGACTGTTGCTCTGGCTGCCGCGCCAGCGGCTGAAAATCGTGATTTCCGCCGTCCAGCCAGCACAGCCGGGTAAGGCCGGGGATCTGACCCTGCGCCTTCAGTTCATCCGGTTTACCGAATGGGTCCCGGGTACCCTGCACCACCAGTAGAGGAACCGCGACCTTATCCAGATGGTCAGTCCGCCAACGATCCAGCTTCCCCGGCGGGTGAAACGGATAGCCATAACAGGCAACGCCATCAATATCCCTGAACTTCCCGGCAGCCAGAAGCGTGGCCATCCGCCCTCCCATTGATTTTCCCCCCACCAGCAGCGGTACCTGACTTCCGAGCTCCTCTCTGGCCAGGGACACCTGATCTTCAAATGCCGCCAGCAAAGCCGGCTGCCGATCGGGCGGTCGCTTTCTGCCATCCTCGCGACGCTTCACCATATAGGGAAACTCGAACCGCACACTTTCGATGCCCTGCCCTGCGAGAGCCTCCGCCAACAACTCCATGAACAATGAATCCATGGGCGCGCCAGCACCGTGGGCCAGTATCATTACGGCTTTGGCATCTTTTCCGTAGCCTTTGGTCTTAATTCTTTTCACCAATTTTCCCTCTCTCGCTCCTGTCGCGGATCAAACCCGGTGACAGAATGGATCTGGCAAGCCATTAAAGCGTCAATAAAAACATATTGGATAGACTTGCAACTTACTGGCCAGCCTACTGATTCCGGCGGATTTGACGGATGTCATAACTTGATCTTGATCATTGCAAAGGAATAATCGTTTCTCCATACTTGCCCCCGCATAATTCCCCATCCTGAACCCATTGGTAAGGCTATGAGCACAGTAAATGCAAACCTGACATACAACTATAAGGTGGTGAGACAATTCGCCATCATGACAGTGGTATGGGGTATTGTAGGTATGGCTCTGGGTGTGCTGATTGCAGCACAGCTGGTTTGGCCATCCCTCAACCTCGACCTGCCCTTTACTCACTTCGGTCGCTTGCGGCCGCTGCATACCAACGCCGTAATCTTCGGCTTTGGCGGAAGTGCCCTTTTTGCAACGTCCTACTACGTCGTTCAGCGAACCTGCCAGGCTCGCCTGATGTCTGACGGGTTGGCGGCGTTCACCTTCTGGGGCTGGCAAGCGATCATCGTGGCTGCTGCCATCACCCTTCCGATGGGCCTGACAACGTCCAAGGAATACGCCGAGCTGGAATGGCCGATTGACATCGCGATTGCGGTTGTCTGGGTCAGCTACGCCCTGGTGTTCTTCGGAACCGTGATGAAGCGTAGCACTCCGCACATCTACGTTGCCAACTGGTTCTACGGCGCGTTCATCATTACCGTTGCTGTACTGCATATCGGTAACAACATGGCGCTGCCGGCCACCGCCTTCAAGTCGTACTCCGCCTATGCGGGTGTTACCGATGCGATGATGCAGTGGTGGTACGGTCACAACGCGGTGGGCTTCTTCCTGACTGCTGGCTTCCTGGGCATGATGTACTACTTCGTTCCCAAGCAGGCCAACCGTCCGGTTTACTCCTATCGCCTGTCTATCGTGCACTTCTGGGCACTGATCGCCACCTACGTATGGGCCGGTGGTCACCACCTGCATTACTCCGCTCTGCCTGACTGGGCACAGACCGCAGGCATGGTCATGTCCCTGATTCTGCTGGCGCCGTCCTGGGGCGGTATGATCAACGGCATGATGACCCTGTCCGGTGCCTGGCACAAACTGCGCACTGACCCTATCCTGCGTTTCCTGGTGGTTTCTCTGTCCTTCTACGGTATGTCTACCTTCGAAGGCCCGATGATGTCTATCAAGACCGTCAACGCTCTGTCCCACAACACTGACTGGACCATCGGCCACGTGCACTCCGGCGCCCTGGGCTGGGTTGCTATGATCAGTATCGGTGCGGTTTACCACCTGATCCCGAAACTGTGGGGCATCCAGGCCATGTACAGCACTGCCCTGATCAACACTCACTTCTGGCTGGCTACCGTAGGCACCGTGCTTTACATCGCCGCCATGTGGGTGAATGGCATCATGCAAGGTCTGATGTGGCGTGCAGTAAACGAAGACGGCACCCTGACCTACAGCTTCGTGGAAGCGCTTGAAGCTTCCTACCCGGGCTACTTTGTACGCTTCATCGGTGGCGCGATCTTCCTGACCGGCATGCTGATCATGGCCTACAACGTGTACATGACCGTACGCCAGAAAGACGCCGTTGCAGAAGATAATGCTGCGGTTCAGGCGGCGTAAGGGAGAGAGACCAGATGAGACACGAAATAGTCGAAAAGAACCTTGGTCTGATGATCGTGCTGATCGTACTGACCATCAGTGGCGGTTTCCTGGCGGAAGTGGTGCCCCTGTTCTTCCACAAAGAGGTTAACGAGCCGGTCGAAGGCCTGGAGCCTCTGTCAGCCCTGGAACTGGAAGGCCGGGACATTTACATCCGTGAAGGCTGCCACGTGTGCCATACCCAGCAGATCCGTCCGTTCCGGGCTGAGACTGAGCGTTATGGCCACTACTCCGTTGCGGGCGAGTTCGTTTATGACCGTCCGTTCCTGTGGGGTTCCAAGCGTACCGGGCCGGATCTGGCTCGTGTAGGCGGTCGTTACTCGGATGCCTGGCAGCGCCAGCATCTGTACGATCCGCGCAGCGTGGTACCCGAATCCAACATGCCTGCCTTCCCGTGGCTGTTCGAGAATCGTGTTGATCACGGTTCCATTGAGTCCCGGATGAAGACGCTGCAGACGCTTGGCGTGCCATACAGCGACGAGCAGATTGCCAACGCAGCGAGTGAGATCGAAGGCAAATTTGAAATCGAAGCGCTGGTCGCATACCTGCAGCAGCTGGGTACTGTGATTTCAGAGAAGCGGTGATCCCATGGATATTAATGAGTTACGCGGCATTCACACGCTGCTGGTAATGGCAGCGTTCTTCGGAATCGTCTGGTGGGCGTACAGCGCCCACCGCAAGAAGGCCAACGACGAGGCAGCACACCTCCCCTTCGATGACGACGAAGTCGAAAAGCGTACTCTCGAACAGGAAAAAACGGAGAAGAAACAATGAGTACCTTCTGGAGCATCTGGGTCAGTGTGATCGTGCTCGGTACCGTTTTCGGCTGCTGGTGGCTCCTCTGGGCCACCCGCAAGAGCCAGACAACCGATACTGAAACCGACCGGACAATGGGCCATTCCTTTGATGGCATTGAGGAATACGATAACCCTCTGCCGAAATGGTGGTTCTACCTGTTCGTAGCAACCTGCATCTTCGCCCTTGGCTACCTGGCTCTGTACCCGGGCCTGGGCAACTTCAAGGGTCTGCTGGGATGGACATCCACCAACCAGTGGGAAGCGGAAGTGGCAGCTGCCGAAGAGAAATATGGCGAAATCTATGCCCAGTTCGGCGACACTGCCATTCCTGAACTGGCGCAGAACGATGACGCCATGAAGATCGGCCAGCGCCTGTTTGCCAACAACTGTTCGGTCTGTCACGGCACCGCCGCTCGCGGCCAGGTGGGCTTCCCCAACCTGACCGACGAAGACTGGCTGTGGGGCGGTCAACCAGACCAGATCCTGCACAGTATTGCTCAGGGTCGTAACGGCAACATGCCTGCAAAGGGCGTTATGCCGAATATGACCAACGAGCAGGTCGACCAGGTGGTTAACTACGTGCTGAGCTTCAGTGGACGCGAAGAAGATGCCGAGGCGGCCAAAGCTGGCGCCCAGGTATTCGCACAGGCCTGCGTTGCCTGTCACGGCCCGGAAGGCAAAGGTATGGAAGCCATGGGTGCGCCCAACCTGACCGATAATGTCTGGCTCTATGGCTCCACTTATGAGTGGATCAAGGAGACCGTGATGAACGGTCGCCAGAACCAGATGCCTGCACAAGAAGGTCGTCTGACCGACGACCAGATTCAGATCCTGGCAGCCTACGTTTACAGCCTGTCTAACTGAATCCGACCCGGCCAGGCTCGCCCTGGCCCGGTCTTCTCAACCCTGTATCTGCGCCCGCGGGTACAGGCTTGAGAAGATCAGCTGACCCTCCGAGGCCCGCTCCCAGCTTTACCACTCACCGGGAGGTACCCATGAGCAACGAGATTCCGGTCAAACAGGTTGACCCGAACGGCGATTCCTCCAATAACAAAAAAAAGCCAGAAACCGTCGACCTGTACGCCAGTCGACAGAAAATCTACGTCAAGGAAGTCAAAGGCTTTTTTCAGCGAATCCGGAATGTCAGTCTAACCCTGCTAATGGGCATGTACTTTCTGTTCGTTTGGCTGACTCTGGACGGGCAACCCCTGATTCACTTCGACCTGCCTGCCCGGGAATTCCATCTTTACGGCATTACCTTCTTCCCCAAAGATTTCTTCCTGTTATCCGGCATGCTGATCATTTCAGCCTTTGGCCTGTTTTTCATCACCACACTGTTCGGCCGGGTATGGTGCGGCTATACCTGCCCCCAGACAGTCTGGACCTTTATCTTCATGTGGATCGAGGAAAAAGTTGAGGGCAGCCGCAACAAGCGGATGAAACTGGACAAAGCCCCCAACTCTGCGGAGAAGCTCACCAAAAAATCGATCAAGCACGCACTCTGGCTGTTCGTCGCGCTGGCGACTGGCGTCACCTTCGTTGGCTACTTCTACCCCATTCGTGAGCTGATCGTTGACCTGTTCACCTTGCAGGCCAACGGCTGGGCCTATTTCTGGGTGGCCTTCTTTACCGTCGCCACCTACCTGAACGCCGGCTGGATGCGGGAACAGGTATGCCTGTATATGTGCCCGTATGCCCGGTTCCAATCCGTGATGTTCGATCCCAACACCCGCGTTGTCTCCTACGATCCCAACCGGGGCGAGCCACGTGGCAGCCGCAAGAAAGGCGTCGAACCCGCCGAAGTCGGTCTGGGCGACTGTATTGATTGCGGCCAGTGTGTTCAGGTTTGCCCCACCGGGATCGATATCCGTGATGGCCTCCAGTACGAGTGTATCGGCTGCGCCCTGTGTATCGACGCCTGCGATGAAGTTATGGAGAAGATGAACTATCCCAAGGGGCTGATTCGCTACACCACTGAGAATGAACTGGAGGGTAAAACCTCCAAACTGCTGCGGCCGCGTACCTTTGGTTATGGCGCAGTGCTCATACTGATGATCAGCGCGGTGATCTTCACCATTGCCACCCGGGTTCCGGCCAAGATGGATGTGCTGCGGGACCGTGGTGCACTGTTCAGTTTCAACGGCGAAGGGCGGGTGGAAAACTCGTATACCGTGAAGATCCAGAACATGTCAGAAGTACCACAAACCTTCAGCCTGACTGTGGACGGTCTTGAAGGTATGCGCATTCTGACAGACACCACGGTGACGGTGAGCAGCGGCGAGAATCTCTCCTTGCCCACGGTTGTTGACGTGCCACCGGAAGTGCTGGTGGACACCAATAACGATATTCGTTTCTATGCGGAGTCCCAACCGGATTCCTTGATTAAACTTGAAACTGAAAGCCGGTTTGTTGGTCCAAGGCCCCGCTAACAAGAGGGCCCGACAACCGGCTCTGAAGCCATAAACCGAGACAAGACCGTAATGACTGATAACGCAACACCTGCCCCCTGGTATCGCCAGCCGTGGTTCTGGTTCCTGACCATTTTCCCTTTGGCGTCGATCATGTGGGGGATTACCGCCCTGACAGTATCGTCCAGCATGGACAATTCGCTGGTGACCGACGACTATTCCAAACAGGGGCGTGGCATCAATATGTCCATTGCCCGGGATGAAAAGGCGGCAGATCTCCAGATGAAAGGCTCACTGAGCCTGAATGGTCGTTCTGCAACACTGGATCTGAGCACCGTGAATGGTGCCGCCGACTACCCGTATCTGGTGTTCAACCTGTATCACCCGACATTGTCTGGTCAGGATAAAACCGTCCAGTTTACCCGGGTCGCTCCCGGTCAGTACCGGGGCCAGCTCCTTGAGGATGTCAGTGGTCGCTGGTACTACGACCTCCAGGGGCCAGATAACGACTGGCGGGTAAAGGGTGAGGTAAGGCTTCCTTCCTCTACCCCCATTCGCATTAACGCAGAAGGCGACGCCCAAGGGTGACCACCCTGAACTGCTTCCATTGCGGAGAACCAGCGGATGGCGAACCCCCGATTACCCTGGAACTGCAGGGACAGCAAAGGCATTTTTGTTGCCAGGGTTGCAAGGCTGTGTGTCAGACCATCCACCAGGAGGGTCTGACCGGTTTCTATGAGTTTCGCACCGAACCCGCTGTTACACCAAGAGAACTGACCCGGTCAGAACTCGATCGTATCCGGGAGCTGGATCACCCCCTGGTTCAACAAGCCTTTGTGGCACCGGTCAAGGCTGGCCAGGAGGCACAGCTGCTGATCGGCGGTATTACCTGCGCCGCCTGCATCTGGCTGCTTGAGAATCACATGAAACAGCAGCCAGGCGTGCAGAGCTTTACCGTAAACCACACCACACAGCGGGCTCGCCTGGTCTGGGCATCGGACAAGGCACGTCTCAGCGACCTTCTGATTGCCATCCACGAACTTGGCTACACCGCCCGCCCGTATCAGGCCGACGAAGCCGAACAGGCGCTCAAGGCAGAGCACCGCTCGATGCTCATTCGTCTGGCGGTGGCCGGGATCGGTTCCTTCCAGAGCATGATGCTGGCTTTTCCCCTGTACTTTGAACTTGTCAGTGATCTTTCCACGGATTTTGTGGATTTTTTCCGCTGGTTCAGTCTGCTGGTTGCCACGCCGGTGGTGTTCTACAGCGCTCGCCCATTCTTTACCAATGCCCGCCGGGACCTGCTCTCCCGTCATCTGACCATGGACGTACCGGTGGCCATCGCCATCGGGCTTGCCTACAGCGCAAGCGCCTGGGTAACGGTGGTCGGGGGCGACGAAGTGTATTTTGAATCCGTGTGCATGTTTACCTTTTTCCTGCTGCTGGGCCGATACATTGAAGTTCAGGCCCGCTATCGCGCCGGGCTGAGCGGCAATGCCCTTGCGGGCTTCCAGCCCTCTGTTGCCGCACGGGTCCTGAACGGTGAGGCAGAGATCATCGCCATTCACCAGGTACAACCGGGTGATGTGATCCGGGTTCGACCAGGGGAAACGCTACCTGTGGATGGCGAAATCGTCTCGGGGGAGTCTACCCTGAACGAAGCCGCCCTCACCGGTGAATACCTGCCAGAAACCCGTAAGCCGGGCGACACCGTTCATGCCGGCAGCGTAAATGGGGAAAATCCGCTCGACATCCGCGTCACCCATGCCGGGGCCCAGACCCGGCTGTCCGGCATCTTGCGAGTTCTGGATCGCGTACAGTCCGAAAAGCCGCCGGTGGCCCGAATGGCCGATCGCATTGCGGGCAAGTTCGTCGGCCGTGTGCTGATACTGGCACCAGTGGTCTGGGTAGGCTGGTGGCTGGCCGGGGCCGACAACGCCTTCGATATCACGCTTTCCGTACTGGTGGTTACCTGTCCCTGCGCCCTCTCGCTGGCTACGCCAACGGCGATCACATCTGCCACAGTGCGCCTGAGAAGGCTTGGTTTCCTGCCTACTCGCGGTCACACCCTGGAATCCATGAACACCATCGATACCGTGGTGTTTGATAAAACCGGGACTCTGACCCGGGGAGAGCTTAGTCTGACCGGGCAAGCGGTGTTCGGTAGCCTGGATCAGGACACCTGCATTCGGATTGCCGCGGGGCTTGAAAAACATTCAGAGCACCCGATTGCCAGGGTATTCCACGAGCAGCCTTCGGTCACCGTCAGTCAGGTGAGTAACCACCTGGGCGGTGGCTTGTCCGGACACTACCATGGACGGGCGGTCTACATCGGGCACAAAGCCTTTGTCTCCGAGCACACGTCGGCAATTGCGCCAGAAGGTGAAGACGCCCAAGGCATGGAAATCTGGCTCGCGACAGACAAGGAATGGCTGGCACGCTTCCGGCTGGATGACAAGATACGGGACGACGCGTCACAGGCCTTGCAGGCGTTACGGAAATCCGGAATCGAGACCTTGCTCCTTAGTGGGGATCGCTCCGGCCACGTACAACAGGTAGCCCATGCACTGGGCATTGACCGAGCCATTGGTGAAGCCTCACCGGAGCAGAAACTGGAAGTGCTGGAACAGCTTCGAGCGGACGGGCACCGGGTGATGATGGTGGGTGACGGACTGAATGACCTGCCCTCCATGGCCGGAGCCGGTATTTCAGTGGCTATGGGTACAGCGGCAGACCTGACTCAACTGAAAGCCGACGCGGTACTGCTGAATGGCCAGTTGAATTCCCTGGTCGCCGCGATTGAAACCAGCAAGCAAACCCGGAAAATCATCCGTCAGAATATGATCTGGGCGTTCGGCTACAATGTCTGCGCCCTGCCCCTGGCCGCAGCCGGCCTTGTGGCCCCCTGGCTTGCTGCCATCGGCATGTCCCTGAGCTCACTGATCGTTGTGCTGAACGCCTTACGACTCAGCCGGTCCAACAAGGGCACACCGCCCCCGGAGGCCACCCTTGGCGCACCAGAAGCAGCCTGATACTTTGGGCCATACACTTATGAACAGGAGGTTATCGTGCAGATTGTCATGATACTGGTTCCGCTTATGCTCATCCTGGTGGCGCTGGGCGTCCTTCTGTTTTCCTGGGCCGTCAAGAACGGGCAGTACGATGACATGGACGGCCCCGCTCATCGCATTCTCTACGACGATGACAAGGATATGATTCCCAGGGAAGCCCGCCGTAACAAGTCGAAACCTGACGGCCAGAAAGACGACGCGGAGCAAACCGATACCGATACCGACAAGGGCTGACAGGATAGCGGATGCAGCCTGAACTCTATCTGAGCTACCCCAGTGCCTTCCTGATAGGACTGCTCGGTAGTACCCATTGTCTGGGCATGTGTGGCGGCATCAGCGCCTCGCTGTCCATGGCATTGCCGGTAGGCCGGGGCTTCCGCTTTCGGCAGACCCTGCTCTTGCTGGCATTCAATTTTGGCAGGATTGCCAGCTACGCCCTGATCGCAACCCTGATTGCCCTGCTCAGCACCAGTGCCGCCAGCCAGTGGCATGGTGCCGGATTGGCTCTGATGACCCTGGCGGGATTGCTGCTGATCATGATGGGGTTATCCATGGGGCAATGGTGGCAGGGTATTCGCTACATTGAGCGGGTCGGGGCGCCGGCATGGCGCTTCCTGTCGCCGCTTACCCGCAAGTTCCTGCCGGTTCACAATGGCGGCCAGGCCCTTGCTCTCGGTGCCTTGTGGGGATGGCTGCCCTGCGGCCTTGTTTACAGCACACTGGGATGGGCGGCGCTTCAACCAACCGTCAGCAGCGCAGCTCTCACGATGATGTTCTTCGGACTGGGAACCCTGCCGTCGATGTTGGCGACGGGCTTCGCCGCCAACTGGATAAGAGGCCTGAAAAGCAACCAGAGCTTCCGCAAGCTCAGTGGCCTGCTGTTAATCCTGTTTGGCCTCTGGACGCTGCCTTTCCAGGCCCTGCTGAATCACTGACGATCAGAGATTCAGTACATCTAGCCGGCCAAAATCCTGCTGGGGCTCCGCGGTTTGAACGGCCTGACGCTTGCCGCCAAGACGCCGCCCTTCCCTGAAGTCATATAATTCCGGATCGGCCAGGTGCGACGGCTCGACATTGCAAAGGGCCCGGAACATGGTTTCCAGACGGCCAGGATGCTGTTTGTCCCAGGTCTGGAACATTTCCTTGATGACCTGTCGCTGAAGGTTTTCCTGGGAGCCGCATAAATTGCAGGGAATGATCGGAAATTCCCGAAGTGACGCGTAGCGGGCAATATCCTTCTCCCTGGCATAGGCCAGAGGACGAATAACCGTATTGCGGCCATCGTCGCTGTGGAGCACCGGTGGCATGGATTTGAGTTTGCCGCCGTAGAACATGTTGAGGAACAGGGTTTCCAGCAAATCATCCCGGTGATGGCCCAGGGCAATCTTGGTTACACCATGCTCCTCGGCGAAATTGTAGAGAATGCCCCGTCTCAGGCGTGAACACAGTCCGCAAGTGGTCTTCCCTTCAGGCACTTTTTCCTTAACAATACTGTAGGTGTCTTTCTCGATGATGTGATACTCGATACCCATCGACTCAAGATAGTCCGGCAGGACATGCTCGGGGAAACCCGGTTGTTTCTGGTCCAGGTTCACGGCAATCAGTTCGAAACGCACTGGCGCACTCTTCTGCAGATTGAGCAGAATATCGAGCATGGCGTAGGAGTCTTTGCCGCCGGACAGACAGCACATCACCTTGTCTCCGGCTTCAATCATCGAGAAATCAGCAATCGCCTGCCCAACTTCACGGCGCAGACGTTTCTGCAATTTGTTAAGCTCCAGTTTCTGGCGACGTTCGTAATCAGAAGCCGGTGTCTTCTCAGGGCTGGCAGTCATTGCTTCGGGCATTCGTTTTCACGCTCACAAGGTAAGTGAGCGGGCAATTATACGCGCCACAAACCATCAGGGACAGGATAGCAACATGGATATGTTGAAATTGACTTCACCACAAGCCACGGGCAAGCGCGCGCTCAACCGTATCCGAAATCGTCACGCCATTCTCAGGGCGGCCAGAGACTGTTTCCAGGAGCACGGTTACGACAACACCACCATTCGGGACATCGTCCGCAGAACCGGTCTCGCCGCCGGCACCTTCTACAACTACTTTTCCAGCAAACAGGATATCTTCGCGGCCCTGCTCAGCGATTTCCTGACCTCGCTCAACAACGACATGAGCCAGCAGCGACAGTCTGCATCCTCAACCCAGGAATTTGTCTACCGGGCCTATCTGGCGCTTTACAGCGCCACCGCGAAAGATCCGGTGGTGTATGAGCTCGCCCATCAAAATCAGCGCGCCCTCCGAAACCTGTTCGGCTCAGATATTCTGGGCCTGACCATGCTGTCCCTTGAGGAAGACGTTCGGAACGCCATGACCCGCGGGCTGCTGCCGGCAGTCGATGCGGACTATCTTTGCGCCGCGTTTTTTGGCGTGGCCTACGACACCAGCATGCTGGTGGCCAGGCGAGCACACCAGAAGCCGGAACTCGCCCAGGACGAAGCCAGAACCGCTGCTGAATTCTCCACCCAGCTGTTTCTGGGCGGTTTCCCGGCCCTGACCAGGCTTTCAAGCGAAGGCTGACTGGCATACCATGATGGCCATGACCATCTCCACAGATAACCAGAGATTCGATGACTCACCCGAAGCCAGTGGTGAAGAACACAGCTGGCTACAGCAACAGGTCCAACACCTGTCGGTTGCCGTGGAGCACGAGCTACGGGCCGCAGGACCGGCCGGGCTATCCGAGTTAGAGCTGATACGAGCCTTGCAGGGCGAGCGCTGGAGCCTGATCGGCACCGTCGACTTTCATGAGCCCGATCGCCTGTACCCGGTGCACTTCCTGCTGTTCCACGTGCTCTACCGTCTGCGTGATCAGATTGCTGTGGAGGGTGAGAGTCTGAATATCTCTCCGCTTCGGCTCAGCATCGGGCAAATCGTGAATCGCTCCGAATCAACAGCGCTGCCGGATTCTACCGATGCCCTCCGCGAGTTCTATCTGGACCTGTCCCAATACTTTCTCTCCGAAGCCGCCATCCGGGAAATGATGGACAACTTCTGGGCTGGCAACACCCTGTCCCGGCCCGAGCACTCGGAAGCCGCCGAGGCGGCCAGAACGCTGGGTTTCGATGAATTACCGGGGCAGTTCGCTACCGTCAAGAAGCGCTTCCGAAAACTCGTGATGCGTGCGCACCCAGACCGGGGCGGTGATACCGGAGAAATCCAACAACTGAATCAGGCCTTCTCGGTTCTGAAAGCCCATTACGCCTAAATCATCCTACGAAATCCCGTGTGTCAGGAAACAAGACCATGCTTCGAATAAACAAACTGATTGCGTATCCCCTGATCAGTACCCTGTTGCTGGCCGGAACACAGGCTCAGGCCGACCTGGTGGTTCTGCAGTATCACCACGTGGATGACAGTACACCTCCGGCGACCAGCACGTCCCGATCATTGTTTGAGGCGCAGATAAGCATGATCCGGGATCTTGACCTTGACGTGGTGCCGCTGGAAGCCGGCACCAGGGCGGCACTGGCCGGCGAACACCCCGACACCAATGAAGTGGCCATTACGTTCGATGATGCCTATGAATCCGTCCATACCTTTGCTGCGCCGTTACTGGACAGCCTCGGGCTGCCCTACACTGTCTTCGTCAATACCGACTCGGTAGGCGCCAGGGGCTACATGACCTGGGAGCAACTCCGCACAATGGCAAACAATGAGTTGGCGACTATCGCCAATCACAGCGCGGACCACGCTCACCTGGCACGCAGACGGAGCGAAGCCGAAGATGAATGGGAAAACCGGATTACCAGTAGCCTGGACGAGGCTCAGCAAGAACTGAAGAACCGCATTGGCGTGGAGGAGCCTCTGTTCGCCTATCCGTACGGCGAATTCGATCTAGCCCTGGAACAGAAGCTCAGCGAAAGGGGTTGGTTGGGATACGGACAACAATCCGGTGCTATTGGACAGTATTCAGGCAAAACCCGTCTGCCCCGCTTCCCCATGGCCAATGCCTACGGCCAATTGGGCAGCCTGAAAGACAAACTGATGAGCAAGGCTTTTCCGGTACCGGCCAAAGACCTGCCCGACGGGGTGTTCGAGCAGAATCCGCCGCGCTTGAGTTTCACGCCCACCGATGCCATCAGCCCCTCCCGGCTTACCTGTTTCGCGTCCGGACTCGGTCGAATCAATTTTGAAGTGGTGGGAGATAGCATAGAGGTCCAAGCACCCAAAGCCATCAATAGCCGTCGGTTCCGATACAACTGTACCCATCCAGCGGGTAACGGCAGCTTCTACTGGCTGTCCCAGCAGTGGTTGAATCTGGACGCACCGGAAGACTGATGGTCGCCATCACTCCTCAAATGTCGTGATGCCGATTTCTCCGGTTTCAACGTGTGGAATCGCTTTGGGCGTGTCGCCCGCTTCCGTCACCGTTTGCCCAGCCAGGTCTTCCGGGCGGGTGAATACCACCAGCCAGCGCTCGCCCTGGCCGGGAAACGCCGGCACCCAGCTTTCCAGATACCCGCGACGACGCCAGTTTTCCGGTTCGTAGTTCATAACCAGATCCGTCACTACCCGCACGGGCTGAAAGTCCTTGTCGAGAAATGCCAGGCTTGGTACCAGCACGCCATTGTGGGCGTAGGAACGCAGCCGCATCACAAACCCGGGGACAAAGGTACTGGACGGCAGGGCAATCAGCCGATAGGGCGAATCACCCGTGCTGAAACGGTGGCGGGGCGTGTCTTCCTCAAAATCAACACCAAACTCACGGCCTTCCTGCCACTGCAGGAAATCCCGGGCAGGCAGGGTCTGGCAACAGCTTTCGGCAAATACCCGGAAAAACGAATCCGTTTCCTCAATCCCCAGTATGGCAAAGGCGTCGGGATCATAGCCCTCAACCGGCGTATGGTCATCTACAGTGACCGGCAGGTATACGCTGGCATCGCTGAGCATGACCGGCGCCTGATCCGCCTGTTTCTGCTCTTCGGTTCGCATATCCGGGGTGTAATAGCTGACACGGACAATGCCGTCGGCATCACGCCATGTGAAATAGGGTTGCCGCTGGCCAGGCCGGATAAACCCTTTTTTCGCCAGCTCCTCACCATCCGGATAATTCTCGGTGGTGTATTCGAGGTTTTCTTCCAGCTTTGCGGCGGCGCCGCGGTCGCTGCCAGAGGCCGGCCGATAAGCCTCAGACCCGGAGGCTTCGCCTGAGATGGCGACCGGCTCGGCATCCGGCTCACTTGGGGTGACGTCTTCGCGCTGGGCGTCGGGAATCCGGGAATAACGCACCCTGCCCTGCTCATCCACCCAGGAAAAGTAGCCTTCCCGCTC
Organism: Marinobacter sp. LM1; assembly: GCF_042763285.1. Lineage (NCBI taxonomy): Bacteria > Pseudomonadati > Pseudomonadota > Gammaproteobacteria > Pseudomonadales > Marinobacteraceae > Marinobacter > Marinobacter sp. LM1. The sequence continues at coordinate 1,887,590 of NZ_CP114373.1, read as the reverse complement.
GGCAACGCCGCTGCTTCCGGTCTGGCAACCTGCCAGCAACGCGAGCGCAAACACACCGACCGCCAGTCCGCTGTATCGACCAAGTCCCATCACAGCCCCCCCTGTCAGGATCAGAATTTGGTTCGGAAGCTCAAGCCTGCCATCACCACCCGCAGGGAAGTCTTGATGGTGAGGTCGGCATAGGGGTTATAGATGATGTTGGTGATGTTGTCGCAGTTCACGTTGCAACTGGTGTCGGCCGGAATGGTCTCAATCGATTGCAGATACGACAGGTTCATATCAATTTCCGTGTCCTTATCCCACTTGTACCCCATGCCAATACTGTACAGGTTCGCGCCCCCGAATGGCGCCATAATCGAGCGCTGGTCGTCCGGAATAACCGAGTCCCGGATTTCCACCCCGGCCCGCAGATCCAGACGAGATGATGCATGGAACTCCACACCAAAAGCCCAGTTCCACTGGCTCTTGAAACCCAACGGCAGGCGCAGGGTATCGGATGTGGCGTTGTCCGGCGACAGAATACGTGCCGCGTTCAGGAACTCCAGATTACGATCGAACTGGAAATTGAAGGCATCCCACTGGGCAAAATCTGTCCAGCCAACATCCGCATTCACGGTCAGCTTGGGATGAACATCCACGCTGATACCGGTCTGAAAATGCTGGGGGTAGACAAGATCCATACTGACGTTGCCCGCCTCCCGCGGAGCACCTGAGGGCAGACTCAGAATGGCCGACGAGATGGCACCCAGAATGGAGCCATTCACACTCTGCCAGAACCCGGACCAGTCATCGGTGTACTGAATCTCGAACTGCCCCTTGAGGTTCATGTCGGCTTCAGACGTATAGCTGGCACCCCAGCGGAACCAGTCTGTCGGCTCCCACATCACCCCCAGGGCGTAGGTGGGTGAAATGGTTTCCTGCAGATTCAGACTCATGGCCCCGATGTCGTCCCAGGGGCCGACATTACCACCACATAACGCAAGCCAGGGCTGCAGCGGTTCGTCGCCGCTTTCACAGTTGAACGCATCCTGCAGAACCTCTGCCACCCCCATCAGCAGGTTTGGCGCCCGCATGTACTGGTCCGCTGCGAAGGCGAAATGCGAGAGATGAATGCCCGCGCCCACAGACCATTCATCATTGATCTCATACCCGACGGTGGGAGACAGGTAGGTGGTCCGCTGGAGGGTGGCCGCCTGGGGCAGGTAGCGACCGGGGTCGTTTTTATCCCGGTAGAAGCCTGCGGCCATCGGCAGATAAAAAGCGTTGGCGAACGTCAGCTTCGAACCCGGCGGCTTGATACTGATACCCGCTGATGGCGCAAAGGCTGGGCCTGGGGGCATTCGAAGAATGCCATAACCTGGCACATAAATCGCCACGTTATTGGTATGACTACTGCTGTTCGCAATCGGATCGCGCTGGTTTCCGGTTAAAGGGTCCTTTTCGAGCCCGCTGATTCCGAATATCTCGTAGTCTTCATCTGCGTAGAAGTCGGCGTCAATATCCAGATAGATGCTGAGGAGGTTCACCTCAAGCTGGCGCCCGTCGAGTTTGGTCAGGCCCGCTGGATTATAGTGAATGGCCATCAGCCCCGGGGGATCTGCTGTAACGGCGTTACCCAGTGCCAGCGCCTTCGGATGTATCGTCAGGTTCTGCGTCAGCTGTGCCTGGGCCCCGCAGGAAACGCCTGCGACCATGGCGGCGGCCAGAAGATGTCGCTTGTGACTAGCTTGTCCCATGAAATCCTTCCCCTTCCCTTGAAACGTCCTCGACTTCAATCACTCTTTGAGGCCAGAGAAATTGATGGGCAGGGATACACCCAGGGAGAAGTCCGGCGCGTCCTCCGTCAAACCGATCCCGAGGCTGGTATTTACAATGGTCATATCACTGAGACGTGTGCCCAGGGACATACTGAGGAAGCCAGTCATCTGGTCCTGGGCCACGGCCTGGTCACCGTTGGAGAAGGTCAGCACCGTCTCGTCGCTGTAGCTGAGCTGGCCAGACACGCTGAGTGAGATGTCATAGGAGAGCGAATAGGCAAAACCCACGGAACCGGACAAACCGAAGCCCGGATCGACTTCTTCCAGCAACCGGGCGCCCCGAACCTGCTCCAGGCCGTCTACGGTCAGATTGTAGGTCGCGCTGACAGAACCGAAGACCACGACAGGGTCCAGTACCTTCGACATACTCAGACCACCGCCCACAGAGTAATAACCACTGCCAGTGGACAACTGCTCGTTGATGTCGATCTCGTAGGGACTGACGCCGGTTTTACTGCTCAGGGTGCCAAAGAAGGTGGTCGACATCTTGCCGGGCACATAGGCAAAAGGCTGCCAGCGTCCGGTGAAGGAGATGTCGCCGAAGTCGTATACGTTCAGTTCATCCTGAGTGTCATACTTCACGACCAGTGGAACACGGGTGCCGATGGTCAGGTTATCCAGTAACCCGTAATCGTAGGAAAACGCGTTGGTGAAGTTATGGGTAGCCGATGGAACAACGTCCAGGTTACGAACCGAACCATTAGTGATGGCCAGATCCAGTCGCTGATCCCCGGTATAGGAATAATCGAACGAATAGTTCAGGGAGTGGGTGCCCTTCTTCTGCAGTGAGTAATTCTTCTCGGCAGCCTGGAAAACCTCCTCAAGCTGTTTGGTAGAATCCTCATCCCCTTCCTGACGCGCCAGCGCTTCCCGCGCCTGATCCACGTTCCCTTCCTGAGCCATAGCCATGCCCGGAAGCAGACCAGCCGCGGAAACAAGGATAAAACCTCGCACAAACCAACGATTCATCCTGACTCCCTACTTTTATTTGTTTTATTCCTGCCCGACCAAACGACCGGGAAAATTAATGACGACGGTAATGGAGCTGTTTGCGGGTATTTTCCACGCTACCGTCCGGATTGTTCTTCTGGCGTTCCAACAAGTTCTGAATGCGTCGTTCCGTTGACTCGTGGAACTCTGGAATCTGCTGCATGGCCAGCAGAGTCATTGTCTGATCATCCACAAAGCGCAGGTCTTCCTCTTTCAACTCAAGGTTATCCAGGGGTTTATCACTGCCCGGGAAGACAATGAACAGCACGTTGTCGTCCCACTTTTCCTGAAACTGCGCCACAGTGAAGGAAATGTTGCCAACCGCCGGGTCTGCAAGGTAAACACGCCCGTCCCGGATGGTTCTCAGCACCACAAAGTGCTTGAAACCAGCGTGATCAATGGGAACGATCGCCGGATGGTCCAGCTCCATCAGGTCTTCAATTTCCGCCTTGAAACCGCCAGAGGGATAACCCAGGGCTGTGACCAGCCGCTTCATATCGAGCATGGAGAAAGCGCGGCGTTCAACGATTCGCTCGCTCTCACCGTAGTGCAGCAAACCTTCCATCACCTGTCGTTCGGTCAGAGACCGGCCAACATAAAAGTTGAGTACCGTGGTCAGGGCCGCGCTGCCGCAACTGTAGTCGTACGCCTGGCGAACGATATTGCGGAATTTCTGCTCTACCAGGGGTTCGACCCGGGTGTCCCATCGAAGCTCGACAGGGCTGGCATCCACCTTCTGCTCCAGAACAATCGTGCCACGATCGAATGGCTCGACCTCGGTGGCTTCCTGCACCATGGTGAACGTGAGAATGGATCCGGCCAACACCAGCAGCATTTTGGAAAGTCCCTGTTTTTATTAGACGTGCAACTTATCGGGTTACATGTTGTTACCGTACGATACCGAAATCGCAACTGGCTTAAAGATAACTGTGCCTCAAATCTGTCGCTGCAGAAGGGGCCTCCGGGAACCGGTATGAGAACTGGTTCAAGACCGGAGGCAAAGCCATGAAGTGGCGGGGAGCATCAGAGCGAGAACACCAACCCCAGCAACCCGTAAGTGATGAGAGTGACGACCACAATGCCCATCAGATTCAGGGCAAAACCCGCTTTGATCATGTCCGAAATCTGCATGTGACCGCTGGAGAAGACAATCGCGTTAGGCGGCGTGGCTACCGGCATCATGAAGGCGCAACTGGCTGCAATCGCGGCGGGAACCGTCAGTAGCAATGGTGACACCTCCTGCGCCATGGCAAGCGCTCCCAGTAATGGCAAAAAGGCGGCGGCAGTAGCGGTATTGCTGGTGACTTCGGTCAGGAAGATAATTACAGAAGCCACAATTACCATCATGACGATGGTCGGCAATACACCAGCCACGCCCAGACTGCCGGCGATCCATTCCGCAAGACCGGAGCTGCTGATTACCCCCGCCATGGCCAGGCCACCGCCGAAGAGCAACAGTACTCCCCAGGGCAATTTGTTGGCGGAATCCCAATCCAGCACAAACGTGCCTTGACGGGTATCTACCGGGATAAGGAACATGGCGATCGCTGCCGCGATTGCGATGCCGGTATCACTCAACCAGGGCATCAGACTGGCAGACAACAGCGGGCGAAAAATCCACGCCGTTGCCGTGATGACAAATACCACGGCCACCAAACGCTCTCCCCGGCTCATGACTCCGAGTTTGGCCAGTTCATCCCGAATCATCTGGCCGCTGTCCGATGCCTGACCAATCCCGAAATCCCTCCGGGTCAGCCACCACCAGGTCAGCACCAGCATTACCAGAGTGACCGGAACCCCCAGCACCATCCACTGGGCAAAGCCCACCGAGATGCCCTGGTTTTCACTCAGATAGGCCGCCAGCAAAGCATTGGGCGGGGTCCCGATCAGCGTCGCAATACCACCAATGCTTGCGGAGTAGGCGATGGCCAAAAGCAGCGCTGTTGCATATTTCCGAACACCCTCCGGGTTCGAGTTGTCCATCATCGCTACCACGGACAAGCCAATGGGCAGCATCATGATAGCGGTTGCGGTATTACTCACCCACATGCTCAAAAAAGCCGTCGCCAGCATGAAGCCGGCAATCTGTCGCTTGGGCTGATCACCCATGGCTTTGAGCGTCAGCAAGGCAATACGCCGATGAAGATTCCATCGCTGCATCGCCAGGCCCAGGGTAAACCCACCGAGAAACAGGAAGATGATCGGATTGGCATAGGGCGCCGTTGCCTGCCCGATAGTGCCAAGCCCAAGCGCGGGTACCAGCACGATCGGTAAAAGGGCTGTGGCCGGGATCGGTATCGCTTCGGTGGACCACCAGGTGGCCATCAGCAGCATAAGCCCCAGCGCCGCCCAGGCCTCCGCCCCCATGGAACCCGGCGCTGGCAGGACCAGCGTTGCCAGGAGGAACGCCACACCCAGAATCAGACCAGTTATCTGACTCTTCGGTAGCCCGGAACGGGCTCCGTCGTTGCGTTGCACTTCAGCCATTGTTCATCCTGTGCTTTTGCGTCCAAGTTGTCAGTCTGACGCGCAATCTACACAAACCGTGGTATACGGCAATACCTGAAGCCGCCTGGGATCGATGTCGTTACCACACTGCTCGCATTCGTTGCCGACGCCCTGGTCTATCCGCTCCAGGGCGTGATCAATCTGCTGGAGTTCCGATCGCGTTTCCGCTTCCAGGGAATCCACTACCTCATCGTTCTGGGTCTGGCTCGCCTGCTCTTCGAAATCCTTTTCCAATGCCCCCGCCTCCCTGCGCTGATGCGCCTGGTAGCGGGCCAGCCTGGCTTCAAGGTCTGCTTTCAGGGTTTCCAGCTCGGATTTTCGGTTTGCCATCGGATGTCTCCCGGATCTATCTGTTATCAGATTAACTATAGACTAGGAGATAGGGTGAAAGCCGGTTTGACGCCTGTCAAAATCATGTCATCGAAGCTGAGCTAAACTACCCGTTCCGACAATCACTACAAAGGAGTTGTAACGAATGAATCAGGATATGATCAACAAGGCCAACCGCCTCAACGAAACCCTTTTCACCCAGTTCAGCAAGGCCGCCGAGATGCAGATGGATGCGTTTCGTCGTTATGCCGATGTTGCCATGGACCAGGCCAGAAAGGTCTCTGAGGTTCGTGATCTGGATGGGCTGAAGCAACTGACCACCAACCAGGCTGAGACCCTCAAATCCCTGAGTGACCAGTTCACCCAGGACTGGAAAGCCTGGCAGGATTACTTCAGCGAAACCCGTGATCAGGTGCAGAAGGTCTTCGAACAGGAATCGAGCGAACCAGCCAAAGAGAAAGCACCAGCCGCCAAGGCCAGCGGTTCCAAATCGGCAGCCTGACAAGCAACACCAAAACCGGTCGGAATGGCACTCATTCCGGCCGTTTTTTATTCAGAGGCAGGAGAGCCCCATGTTCGGTCTGGATTTCGTGAGCAAAACCGCCACCCATCTGGTGAAAACCTTTGAGGACAACGTCCGCCAGGGCCAGCAACAGCTGGAAAAGTGGCTCGGTGACACCGGCATGATGGAGGACACCAAACTCTCCACACTGAGCGAAATCTCGGACGCCTATCGAACCATGGCCGAGGATCTGCTGCTGCACCCGCTCCGGTTCGCCAGTGCAGAAATCGATCTTGCCCGCAAACACCTGGGGCTGGCTCGCTACACACTGACCAGACTCACCGGCCAACCTACAGAACCAGTCGCCGAACCGGACCCGGACGACCGGCGCTTCCTGGCGGAGGACTGGCACCGGCATCTGTCCTTTGATGTGCTCCAACAGGCCTATCTGATCAACTCCCGTGCTTTCCTGAGTTGGGTTGAAGGTATGGAGGGGCTCCCCGGCCCAGGTCGCGACCAGATGCTGTTCTACGCCCGTCAGTTGACGAGCGCGCTTTCACCTTCCAACTACCCGCTGACCAACCCGGAAGTCCTGCGGATAACCTGGGAACGAAAGGGCATGAATCTGGTGGATGGGGCCCGCAACCTGGTAGACGATATCCGGCAGAACCCGAATCTGTTCAACGTCGCCATGACCGACCGTTCAGCCTTTGAGGTGGGCGGCAACCTGGCAACAACGCCTGGCAAAGTGGTGTATCAGAATGAACTGATGCAATTGATCCAGTACTCGCCAACAACAGACACCGTGGCCCAGCGCCCGCTTCTGATCGTTCCTCCCTGGATCAACAAGTACTACATTCTCGACCTCACCGAACGCAATTCCTTCATTCGCTGGCTGGTAGACCAGGGCCAGACGGTGTTTGTGATTTCCTGGCGGAATCCCGGGCCAGCCCAGAAAAACAGGGGCTGGGACGACTACATGGAGTTAGGCCCGCTGGCTGCCATTGATGCTGTCACTGAAGCGACCGGCGAGCAACAGATGAATGCCATCGGCTACTGCATTGGCGGCACCCTGCTCGGAACCACGATGGCCTGGTTGGAAAAAAAACAACGTAACCCGATCGTCAGCACCACCTATCTGACCACCCTGCTGGATTTTTCAGACCCCGGCGGCATCGGCGTCTTCATTAACGATCACTCAATCCGCGGTATCGAACGAACCATGGAGCGCAAAGGCTACCTGGATGGCCGGGCCATGGCCTTTACCTTCAATCTGCTGCGGGAAAACGATCTGTTCTGGTCCTACTGGACCAACAACTACCTCAAAGGCCTGAAACCCAAAGCCTTCGACCTGCTGTACTGGAATACCGACGGCACCAACCTCCCCGCCAGAATGCACAGCTACTACCTTCGGGAAATGTACCTGCATAACCGACTGGTGCAGCCGGATGCCCTCACGATTGCGGGTGAAAGCATTGATCTTTCCGCCATCAGGGTACCTTCCTTCTTCCTTTCCGCCCGCCAGGACCATATCGCTAAATGGAAAACGACTTATCGGGGCGCCGGGGTTTACGGCGGCGATGTGCGATTCGTTCTGTCCGGTTCCGGCCATATTGCCGGGGTCATTAATCCCCCTTACAAGGAAAAATACGGGTACTGGACCAATAACCAATTGCCAGGCTCGCCGGATGACTGGTTTGATAGCGCAGAACATCACCCTGGATCCTGGTGGCCACACTGGCGTGAATGGCTGGCGACATTCGAGGGAGAGCAAGTTCAGCCCCGTCAGCCCGGGGAAGGCCCGCTTGAGGCGATTGAGGACGCGCCTGGAAGCTACGTAAAAGTTAAGGCATCGGAAGCCGGGGGTTGATAGACTTCAATATAAATGAGCGAAGGTTCACTTTTACCGAATTCTTCGCAACAGACAGACCAAGAATAACAGGAGTGCCCATGGGGCAGCCGCTTCCGATATCACGCATTATGCACACGGGCGTCCTGCTTCAGTGTGAGCTGGACACAACCATTGCCGATGCGGCTGCCCGGATGTCCGAAACCTCGGTCAGTTCCATTTTGATTACCGATGGCGGAACGGTTGTTGGTATCTGGACAGAACATGACGCCCTGGCGATCGACTTTACAGACCCTGAAACATTCCGGCAGCCGGTAAGTACGGTGATGAGCTCACCTGTGCTGTCCCTGCCCGAGACTCTGGATGCCGGTGAAGCCGCGGTTCGTTTGCGTGATACCGGAAAACGCCATTTTCTGGTGACTAACAGTAGCGGCAAACCGGTCGGGATCCTTTCCCAGACCGACCTGGCCCTCAACCAGGGCCTGGAACCCTACTTGCGACTGCGGGAAGTGCGGGCGGCCGTACCGCGCCCGCCACTGGTGGTTCGGGGCGACCAGTCTCTGGCGGAAGTGGCCAGTTACATGCATCGCCATCATGCCGATGCGGTGGTGGTCGATTGCGACGAAGAAGGTTTGGGGATTCTGACCGAGCGGGATATGGTCCGGTTTATTGCACGCCACACCAGCAACACCCTGGTCAATGAATTGGCGACCCGGCCTCTGCTCACCGTAAACGAAGAAGACCCGCTGATTCACGCCCGCGATCTGCTGATAGATCATCGCATCCGCCATCTTGCCGTGGTCAATCAGCTTGGAGAGGTTACCGGCCTGATCGGTTATCACGACATGCTGACCGGCGCTGAGCAAATGTATCTGGACGATCTTCGCGAAGCCCTCGAACAAAGGGATCAGGCCCTGGCCAAATCGAGGCGAACCCTGCAACTGGCGGAGCGGGTCATTGAATCGTCTTTTGAAGGCATAATGGTGACCGACAAAGACGTCTGCATTGAATTCGTCAACCCGGCATTCACCCAACTGACCGGTTATACCGCCGAAGAGGTCATCGGTCGGTCACCGGATCTGCTCTCATCCGGGCGCCACGACAGCGAGTTCTACCGGCGCATGTGGAATTCCCTGGAAACCCACGGCTACTGGCGCGGAGAAATCTGGAATCGCCGAAAAACCGGTGAGCTTTATCTGGAACTTCTGACCATCACCGCAATCACCGACGATGACGGCAATACCACACATTACGCGGGCCTGTTCACGGATATCACGCAAAATCGCAGGAACGAGGAACAGATCCGACAGCTAGCCTACTACGATGCCCTCACCGGTGTGCCGAACCGACGATTGCTGGAAGACCGGCTGGAGCACGCCATTCGCCATGCCCATCGCAAGGAAATGCTGCTTGCAGTGATGTTTATGGATCTGGACCGTTTCAAGGAAGTGAACGACACGCTGGGCCATGCGGTGGGGGATGACCTGTTGCTTCAGTTCACTACCAGGGTAAAAGACTGCCTGCGGGAAGACGACACACTCGCCCGACTTGGAGGCGACGAGTTTATTGTGCTGCTACCGGAGATGGAACGGCTATCCGACGTGTTTGCCGTGGCCGACAGGCTGATTGAAGCAAACAAACGGCCCTATCAGATCAACGGCAACCAGATAAACGTGGGTTCAAGCATTGGCATCAGCCTGTATCCGGAAGACGGTACCACCGTTCAGGAACTGATCAACGGCGCCGACATCGCCATGTATCGTGCCAAGCGGGAGGGGCGAAACCGCTACAAGCTGTTTGCGCCCCACACTGTCGAAAGCGCCTGATCAGGAGCGATCCTTCACCACCCCTGATCCGGAGCCAACCGTCAGCTCGACAACAGCTCGATCGGATAACGAATGGTGGTCTTGTCGACTCCTGGTCGTGCTCCAAAGTCTACCAGCCGCAACCGGTTGCAGATCTTGTTCTCAAGTGCCGGTTCGTTGAGTGTTGACTCCACAACCGAGCAACTGGACACCGCACCATTCGGCTCGATAACCAGTTCGGGCGTGATACTGCCCTGCAGCGAGGGTTTTCGGCGCAGCTCGCGATTGTAGATGCTGTAAATGGCGGACTTGTTGGCATCCATGGTGCGGCGCAACTCCTCCCGGCTACGCGATTTCGAGGCAGTTTCCTGCTGCTCCCTGCGCACCGTCTCTTTTACCGCAGCCACACGTTCCGCCTCGGCCACCTCCGCGCGCTCCCGTTCTGCCAGGGCAAGCTCACGGGTTTCCCGGCTCAAAGCGATTTCATTCACACCACTACTGCGGGTGTTTTCGGTAGCACGGGAAGCCAGGGTATCACCGGTCTTCCTGGCGATCGGCTCGGCCGTATTGGTAACCGGACTATCCAGTTTGACCGATTCCGCCAGCGAACTGATCTTCGACAGCTCGTTGCCCATGGCAAGAATCCCGGTGTTTTTCGCCTTTTCCCGAGCCTTGGCCACTTCTTCCGGTTTGGGCTCTGGTTCCGGTTTTTCAGCCACTTCCGGTTCTGGAACAACCGGCGCTGGAGCGGGTTCGGGTTTTGGCTCAGGCTTCGCCTGCTCCACCGGCTTTTCCTCAGGCTTTGGCGGCTCAGGCTCTGGCAATACCGGCTTGGGTGGCTCCTTTTTCTCAACAATCAGCTTCGCCAACTGGGGCGGCAAGGCTTCCTGTTCCTGCCGATCCTGTTCCGGCAACTCAACCCAACTCACATAGCCCGCGAAAACCAGAAACAGGGGCACCACGACAACCGCCGCCGCCAACAGTCTCTTGCGCTCTCCCCTCTCCTGATTCCAGGGCAATCCGTAGCGATAATCCATTAGCTTCAGGCCCCCTGTTCCGTGCGCTGATTAACCGCCAGGGAAATGCTGGCATAACCGGCGTCCACACAGGTGGACATGATTTTCTTGAGCAGCTCGTAAGGAAGTTCCCGGTCCGCAAGAATGGTAATGGGGCGACCTGCCTCCGGTGCTGGCCCCGACGAACGACTGGCCTGGTAGTCGAGCTCCTGCTTCAGCGATGGCTCAACCTGCCCCTCGAAGGTCTGGAACGCGTCGCGTTTCACCACCAGCCGGCCGTTCACCAGGATATCCCGGTCGGTCACGGTTAGTGCCAGTACATCACCCGGGGGTTGTTGGGCAGTCGAATCGGGCAATTTGATGGTGTTGTTCTGGTTGAGTACCTGTACGTCAGACGAAGAGTTCACCATCAGGAAGAACACGAGGATGGTAAAAATATCCATCAGCGACACCAGGTTCATTTTTCCCTGGCTTTTGTTGCGCCGGTAATGCCGTTTCAGACGACGGGCTTTCGCGGATTCTTTCATGAACTTACCTCCGCGGTGCCCGAGGTCTGGGCAGGTGCATCTCCGAGGGAGATTTCGGGGAACAGTTCTGCCTCGACAACACTGCCAGCCACTACGGCTTCATAGGAGCGCACCGTATCCATCACGGAAACCAGAGACTGATAAGAGGTCTGCCGGGACGGCATGATGATCACATCCTTTTTGTCCGGCACCCGACTCTTGATCTCTTTCATGACATCCTTGAGCAGAGGAAAATCATACTCGCCCTCACGCCGGGGTATGTCCTTGATGACGCCGCCCTGGTTATCTGCAACAACCAGCCGATCTTCATAGATCACAACCTGGATCTGCAGTTCTTCAGCCTGCTCTGCCGACAGGCTCTCGCCGGTCGGAAAGTTGAGTTCCAGAACGCTGGTGTGGGCAAACACCATATTCAGCAGCAGTACCGGCACCAGCACAATCATGAGATTCATGAAGGGCGTGATGTCGAGATCTGCCTCACTTTGTAGGCGACGATGCTTCCGTCTCATGGCCTGACATCCTTCTGGCTGGTTATCAGGCCGGGCTACCGGCCGGTGTCGCTACCTGTGCCGTCGCAGCGGCAGTCTGACCCTGTGGTTGTGCACCGGACTTGTTGCCGGAGCCATCGCTAAGGAGGTTCAGAACCTTGATGCCGGCCATCTCGAAGCTATCAACAATCTCGTTGGTCTTGGTTTGCAGCAGCGAATGGATCAGCAGCATCGGAATGGCTGACATCAGGCCAAACGCTGTCGTGTTCATGGCGACCGAGATACTCTGGGACAACAGGCTCGCTTTCTGGGCCGGATCCGCTGCGGCTACTGCGGTAAAGGCAGCAATCAGACCGATAATGGTACCAAGCAGGCCCAGCAGCGTGGCGATGTTGGCCAGTGTTGCCAGGTACTGTGTGCGCTTTTCCAGCCGAGGCATAACATCCAGCAACCCCTCTTCCATGGCGTATTCGATCTCTTCGCGACCCTGGCGGCGGGCGAGGCGCTGAAGGCCGAAGCCGATCATGGTGGACATGGCACTACCGGACTCCTGAGTGTAATTCAGGGCGCCCTTCAGATCGCGCTTTGCAATCATCTGATGCAGGCGGTTGAAATCCCGACGGTTGGTCAGTTTCTGGGCGGAAAGGTAGACGTAACGTTCAATGGCAACAATGAGTCCGATGATCAGCACAACGGCGATCGGAAACATAAAAAAGCCACCTTCCTGGAAGAAGCGAACGGCGGTATCGATCATTTTCTGGGCACTCCATGGTCCGTTTTCAGATCAGTCTATTCGCGAGCTCGCCCGGACAGGGTAAGTTCGCGCAAGTCTGTGTGAGGGTTTGTTTATTTTTGCGCAAGAACACAGAGCAGATGTGAGGAATGTCTCACTCTGGCGATTCATCTGCCGGTTGTGTCTGTTTCAGGAATTCGTTGTGGTATTGCACCAGCCTCTGGAATTCATATCGTTCCAGCGGCGCAATCCCCTGATTAACCATGAGCCGCTCGTCTGGCGCCCGAAGTTGTTCAACTTCCGGTGGTTGCCAGGGCACCAGATACATGACCGTGGGCACTTCCTGGTCGCCACGAATGCGGGTACCTTCGATGGTTACCACACCCGGGGTGTCCTGGGCGTAAAGCATGGGCGCCGCAGCTATCAGAGCGGAAGCGGCCAGAATGATCGGCGAAAGACGTTTCATATCAACCTGTCCAAATCAGATTCTGTTTTTCGCATCAAATATCCAGTCTTCCAGTCTCGGGTGCGGTTCTCTGGCAGCCGATTGATAACGCTCATAGAGTTCGATCGCATCGGCAGGGTTACCCAGATAGATATCCAGCAGGAAGGCCAGATTAAGAATCGCAGGCGCGTAATCCGGATCCGCCGCCAACGCAGCTCGGTAATACCGTTCCGCCTCATCGAATTCTCCGGCATTTCGGGCAATCACGCCCAGATGATTCAAAGCCTGGACCTGTTCGGAATTAACCGCCAGCGCGCGCTCAAACCATTCTTTCGCGCTATCGGCGTCCCCTTCCCGGAAAGCAATGATGCCAAGGTTGGCCATGGGGCCGGCTTTGTCCGGATAGTTCCGGGCCAATTGTTCAAAAACGGTCCGGGCTTCGGCAAAGTTGCCCTGCTCCATGGCCTTGACCGCTTCGCTGAATGACGCCTCGAGGACAGCCTGCTCGACCTGAGGATCAGATTCTGGCGGCGTCGGGGCCGTGACACATCCAGACAACGCGACTGACAACAAAAGACAGAGACCACAGGTCTTAATCAAGTTCATAGACAACCCCCGAGGTCACTTCTTCCTTCCGGTAGCGCCCTGGCAGCAGGACTTTCAGGGCCTCGTAGCTGCGCTTGACCCACTCATCGAAAATGCCCTCCCGGGCCCGCCGGATGTTCTGCTCGTGGATATCGATGGCGTTGTCTTCGAATGGATAGGCCTGCTCTTCCAACAAAAGCTCGTACTGGGCCAGCTCAAGCTCACTCAACCCGGAGGGCCGCTCCGAATCCATCAGATCGGCACCGAGGCGTCCATAGATATGGGCAATCTGGTATCCGGCCTCGGTTGCGAACGTCGAAAGGCCGTAACTGGCGGTTTTCTTGTAAGCATTAACTGCCCCTTCAAGCGCATCGGTCTTTGCAGCCATGCTCTCATTCAGTGGCAACGTCAGGCGAATGCTGTCATACCGGGCAAGCGCTTCGCGGGCGAGAATGGCCGAGGCTGACGCGGCAAGGTAGCGCATGCGGTCGTCCGCCGCGTCCGGATTCCGGTCCACCGTTTCCATTTGCTTGCGCAACCAGTAATCTCTTTTTACGGTGTCATCAGCTTGCTGATAGAGCTCAGCCAGCCGATTGGCCGCTTCCATGTAGACATCGGCCGGCTCGGGATGGCTGTTGGCGTAATTCCGCCAGGTATCGATGGCCTTGTCACGGTTTCCGGCCTGATCGTACAGCTCTGCTGCAATCAACAGGTTTTCTCTTCGCTCTTCCGGCGTTGTCGCCAGGGCCACCATTTGCTGAAGTTCGTCGGCTGCTCGCTCCCACTGCGCCGTTTCACGATAGGCCAACGCCAGTTTTGCCGGGACCGTATCAATCAATTCGTGGTCCGGGAAAGCCCTTCGGAAACTGGTCAGCACACCAATGGCCGGTTCCCAGAGATTGGCGGTTATCAGAAGTGAGGCGGCATCGTATTCAGCGTTTGCCCTTAGTGCGGATTCCGGAACCACAGCACCGACTCGCAGGAACTCGCCGACGGCAGCTTCCACATTACCGGCATCGGCCAACTGCTCGGCCTGCCGATAGACCGCGGCGGCCAGATTTTCACGCACCCCGCTTCTTCGCTCATCTTCCTCAGCCATGGTCGCCAGGGCATCACGGTAAGCCTGCTCCGCCTCGGAGTATCGGGCCAGTTCAGAGAGGCTGTGGCCAGACAACAGCAAGGCTTCTGTCGTTAACTCAGCGGAAGGCGTGGGCTGCCAGGTCACAAGCCGGGCCGCCATATTGACGGTCTCTTCCCAGTTGTTCCGGTCAAACTCGTGCTGCAGCGCAATGTAATACACCGCCGGGGCCCTGGGGTCTTCGGGAAATGCATTTGCAAACCGCAGCCGATTCAACTGCTGCAGTTCCTGATAAGCCGCCTGTTCTGATATGGGTAGACTGTTCCAGGTTATTGAATACTCACGGAATGCCAGAACCGACGCATAGCCGGCTTCGGCTGCCCGCCCGGATACGGTGTCCTGCGGGTAGTCATAGGCCACACGCTCGAAAGCGGCGATGGCTTCCGCCCAGTCTTCCAGCTCCAGATAGGTTTCACCCAGAAGGAACAGACGCTCCGGTGTGCGGGGATGATCCGGGAAGGTAGCGGCAAATTCTGCGTAATAACTGGCGGCTTTGCGGTAATGATCATCGGCCTGCTGCTGATCGGAGGCCTCCCCTGCCAACAGGTACTGGCGGTCTGCCAGCTCAGGCAGGAGCTGCTCCAGCTGTTGCCCGATAAAACCGATCGCTTCCGGGCCCGCTGACTGCCAGTAGTCGCTGTAAATTCCGTAACGGCTAACAAAGTCGGCCTTTCGTTCAGGCACAGTACGGGTGAAACCGGCCAGTTCCAGGGTATCGATAATCCGCATGTGGTAGCGAGGCGCCCAGGGACTCGCCGGGTGGTCTTCTATGAAGGCTTCAAAGACGTCGATGGCGTCACCGTATTGTTCTCTCTCGACCAAAAGCCCACTGTAGCGGTCATAAACGAGAATTTCGTATGGACGCCCGCCCGTCTGGCGAAACAGCGCCTGCAGGGTTTCCGCGCCATCAAGGTAAGACAGGGACAGCCCTACGACCCGGAACAGATCCTCGATCAGGGTCTGGCCCCGCCGATCCACATCTTCCACCGGCTGCCCCTCCGGCATCACCAGATCAAGCACTTCTACATAGCTGAACAGGGCTTCCTGGTATTGCGCCTGCTTGAACAGACTCCAGCCCTTCATGTAATGCGCGTTCACCAGAAATGAGGCATCGGCCATACGCTCCTGGCTGGCCAGAGTAACCTCGTCGAAGGCCTGCTCGGCTTCCCGGTATCGGCCATCGATAAACAGCAAATCGCCTCGGCGAAACTGAGCTTCTATCCAGTAGTCAGAATCGGGGTACCGCCGGACCAGAGTATCCAGAGTATCGAGTTGCTGGGGCGTCGCTCCCCGAAGCTCCCAGGCCCTGGCAAGCTGATAATAGATCTTGTCATTGCCCTCGCGCTCCGGGTATTCGGACAGAAGACGCTGGTAGGCCTCGATAGCACCGGCGAGCTCATCGACAGCGGTATCGGCCATTTTCCTCTCCGCCCGCTGGAATTCCAGATCGGCCAGCCGGTGGCGGATGGTAACCTGCTTGCGGGGATCGTCCACCAGCGGCAAAAGCGCCTTGTAGCTTTCCATCACTGTTTCGATGGAGACATCATCCGTGGGGCCGCTGCCAGCCTCTATACCCTGAACCTGACGGGTTTCAGTCGCCGGAAGCGCGGCCAGAGTACCCTCACGGACCCTTGGCATTTCCTCGTCGCCGGCGGGCATCATCGACTGTAACATCTGACAGCCACTGGCCATGAGCAGCGCACCTGCTACGACAAGGCCTTTCACCATCTTTCCAGGAGTCCCGTTACTCATCACCGGCTCCCGGGTTTTGCGATCTACGGAACAGTTGGTCCGCCAACCTGGCCTGGGCATGGCGGGAAGCCACCAGATACCCATTGAGCTCCTCCTGCTGGGCGACAAGCATGCTGTCTACCTGGCTCAGGAGGATTCGCCGGGCGTTGCTCAATGCAACCGCCACCTCTTGGCCAAGGGTGGCGAGTTCGCGCTCGCTGGCAGAAATGCGGCGAGCCAGTTCGGCATGGCGGCCATCGTCGGACATCAGGGTTTCAACCCTCTGCCGCTGGGCCTGGAGGTGCTGCATTTCACGATCCAGCTCCCGCAACTGCTTTTGCGCCGCCCAGCGATTCACGCCATAGTCATCCGCAATCCACCAGTCGAAGTAGGCACGCATTCTCCGGTAAGTCTCACGCTGGCTGGCCGTGGTGGCATCATCAGGCAAGCCCGCCAGCGTTTCTTCAACCTCATTGAGCTTGTCTCTCAGTGCTTTCTGTTCTGCGGTCATGAAGAATTGAACGTCTTCTTCAGCCAACGCAGTGGCGATCGTTTCCCTGAATTCCTCATGCAACGTCTGCCACTGGTCCGCCTGCTGGTTTTCGAGCGCCTGACGGGTTTCCGCAATCCGCACCTGACGCTGTTGTTCGCGGGTTTCCAGCATGATCCGGAAGGATTCAAACCGGGACTGCCGCTCGGCGATAAAGGATTGCATTTGGTAGAGCTCGTTCAATTCTGCAAGCGCCTGCTGGAAAGTCTCCGAAGCCAGCACTTCGGCTATGCCGAAATCGGCAGGCTGGACCCGCAAACGGCCGTAGGAATCCGTGAGAATGCCGTCGCTGTCGCGAGTGAAGTCAAGCTGCGCCATCAGACTCTCTTCAGTGAGCCGATTCCGGATAATGTCCAGCTCCTCAATACGGGCCTGGTAAAGGTCGGCCGCTTGCCTGAAGGCCGGCAATGCTCGCTGTGGTTTGTTCATCTGCTCAAGAACATAGGCCCGGGCGAACGGAACCTGCTGGCGCCATGGCAAAAACAGATCCCTGCTCGACAGCGTATCGAGCGCATCAAGTGCCCGATCCGGCCTGCCCTGCCCGGCCGCCGCTACGGCATAGTCGAAAAGGGCCTGGTCAGCGAATACGCCATTCAGCGGCATGTCGCCAAGGATCTCAAGCGCCGCGTCGAACCGATCATCCCTGAGGTAAAGCCGGGCAAGTGACAGTCGGGCCCTGTCCAACAGGCCTTCGCGTTCGGCCTCAGGTTCGGCGGAATCGGCAGACTGTTGAATGATGGCGATGAGTGTCTGCAGTTCAGCCTCGGCTGTCGCGACGTCTCCCGCGTCCAGAGCGGCGACGGCTGAATTGTATTGCAGGTAAAGGGACCAGATGTCCGTGTCTTCCAGTTGTTCCTTTAGCGACGTCAGCTTCGATTCGTCTTCGATCCTCGAAGACATCATGGCCACTCGTGCTCGCAGATAAACCCACTCCCGATAGAGGTCATGGTTGGCCTCAGCGAGTGCCTCGGCATCCACGCGCTCGAGATTCTCACCGGCCAGCTCACGATTACCTTCCAGGAAAAACACCTTGCCCAGATAGAACCAGGCCTGATTGCGAACATCCGGCGAAAGTGTGCTACCCGTGCCGTCACTACCGAGCAGTTCCGTGAACAATTTGCTGGCCTCACGGGTCATGCCCCAGGACAACATCAGCCCACCCTCTACCAAAGCCGGGTGATCACCATGTCCTTCGATACCGCCTTGCTCACGGGCAACCGCCAGCTGGGTCAGAGCCTCAAAGACATTGCCCTGATGATACTCATACAGAGCCCAACCGTACCGAAGGTCCTTCGCCCGCTCCGGTCGGGGCTCATCGGCCTGGGCCGGAGCAACCATCGTCAGCCATAACAAAGCGCCGGTAAACAATACCGAACGCGTTCGAAATGGTTTGATCACTGTCAATCCCACGGCGCGGCTTACTCCCACTCCACGATGGAAACTGAGGGCTGATAATCGGAAGAGCGATCCTCAACACGGATCTCCAGTGCAGCTGTGCCGGTGCCCTTCTCGAATTCCAGCGACGCTGCCTGTTTGTAAGGCCGCTGATCCGGCCCGATGCCCTCGACGAACGCCGTCACCTGATGGGCTCCGGTCTTCAGGTTGCCCACGTAAAGCCTCTGCATACCGCCGCGTTCAAGTGCTTTCGCCTGACGCTCGGTATAGAGGTGAGAGGCAACGATCTCGTCGTCAACCTTCAGCTTGACCGCATCCAGCTTCAGAAACTTGCCTGCATCCACGCTGAGAAACACTGCAACCTGGGTGTTGGCCGGGAACAGCAGATCCTCCTCAAGGATAAACAGGTCCCGGTTAAGCCGGATAACCTTCTTCTTGAGGGCCTCGACCTGCTCGGCGACCGCGGTCTCGTCCTTCTCCTCCCCGGGATTGGACTGGGCGAAGGCAGGGGCTGTCAGGGCGAGGGTCAATGCCGCTAACAGCGCCGGAAATCGGGAGTTCAAGCAAGTGGCCATGGTCGTTCTTCCTGCATGCTCAGTATTCAAGAATCAATGACGCCCGGGTGACATAGGCATCGAAGGAATAAAGGGGTTCTTCGCCGGGGAGATAGTTTCCGGCCGCGGTGACATCCCGGAAGTTGTCATAATCAAAATTCAGCCAGTCCACCAACAGACTGAACTGCAGACGATCAATGCCCGGAAGCGACGTCTGTTTCCATTCGTACACCGCGCCTACTGCCAGGGTTGTCCCTGAAAGCGAGCTGAGCTCCTTGTCCCGGGCAAGATGGGTCTGGGAGTTCTTGAACGGAAAAAGATCGCTGTAAAAATCCGCCTCGTTCTGGGTGTAATAGCGGACGGAACCTTCAAGGGTCCAGCGCTGGTTCAACCCGTGCACGTAACCCAGTTCCATGGTATGGGCGTTAATACCCCAGGTATCTGAAAAATAGCGGTATTCACCGCGTATTGAGGCGCGATACGGCAGATAGTAAAGCGCTCGCACAGCCACGGAGGTACTGGTTCGGGTTTCCGGATACTGTTCCGGTTGAGTCAGGAACTCCGCTGGATTATCGGGATTAATGTAGCGGTTCACACGATACGGGTTTTGCAGATAACCCTCGTCTGTGACCACTTCGAGGTCCAGGCCTACCAGACTGTTACGGGTAACGACCTGGCTGAGGCCCAGCTGGTAGTTACGACGATCGGCTTCCTCGCTGAAGGAATCATTACCAACCCGACCCACTTCGTCCCAGCCACTGGCATAGCCCATGGTGACCGTGGACATGCCTCCGAAGAATTCCTGGCTCACCGAAAAATAGAGGGTATTGGCTTCGTAATCATTTTCCGTACTGTTGGTATAACCCAGACTCAGAATGGCCTTGTCGTACAGGTAATCCACACCCACGGTGTATTCTGTGCGCTCCTCCTCGTAGGCACTGGCTGTCGCCAATACATCCACCGAGGCAGCAGACACAGAATCCACGTAATACTGACCGGAAAAGGAGACCTGGGGTCCAATGCCTTTGCGGACCAGCACCGATGGGCCATCAATCACCATGCCGCCACCATCGTAACGATGATAGAGCACGTCTACTTTGTCCACGGGTAAGGTCGCCGCTGTGGCGGACTGAACCGTGAGTAACGCCATCAGGGCCATCAGACTGAGTGCAGCAACCCGAAATCTGTCAGTTACAGCCACAGCCACCCCCTGAACCGCCTTCAGCGCCGCGAGCGGATTCTCTGGCCTGATAGACGTGATGCATGTAGGCGTCAGCCGTGCCATGCCTGCTCAGACTCATGACCGGATCCGCCAGATTGTCACGCTCGTAGGGTTTCACCCAGGGTTTTACCGAGCTGCAGCCGGTCGCCATCAGCAGCAGTGCAACCAGAGACAGGGACGACAGGATCGACAAAATTCGCATAGCGGGCACCGTCCAGAAGTTACTCGCGCACCAGTTCGCGAATCTGTTGCTCGTATTCATCCTCGTAACCTGGCTGGTAGCCGTAGTGCAGATATCGGGCATTGCCGTTCCGGTCAATCATCACCGTCGTTGGCATGGCCTGAACCTCATACAGTTCACTGACCGAGCTTTCCGGATCGTAAAGAATCGGATAGTTGACCGGCACCTTGTCGAGGAAACGGAGGGCTTCGTCCCGATTCTCATCCACGTTCACTGCCAGAATGATGAAACCGAGATCCTTGTACTGGCTGTATAGCTCGTCCATCAGGGGCATTTCCTGGCGGCAGGGCCCACACCAGGAAGCCCAGAAGTTGAGCATAACGACCTCGCCCCGATGATCCTCCAGCCGCAGGTTCTCCCCGGAGCGGCTTTCCAGGGTAAAGTCTGGCGCCGGTACGTTAATGGCCTCAGCCGCGGCCAAGGGGCTCGCGCAGGCCAGTACACCCGCCAATGCCAGTCTTGCTATGGATGCTCTCACAGCCATTCCTCCTTAATTTCAGAAAAACACAGACAACCCGGTACTGACCTCGGTATTGACGGAGGTCTTCTCTTCCCCAAGCACATCAATGTCGTAAAAGTGTTGCCGTACCCCAAAATGCACCGACACGCTGTCGGTCAATAAAACCTGATAGCCGGCACCCGCATTCAGGGTGAAACGGGTATCGCCGGCAAACTCCGTGGCCCCTGCCCCGGCAATCAGATAGAAATTGGTGTTGAAGGCGTAATTCTCTGTGAGGAACGCCTCACCCGGCAGCACGTTGTACCCCAGGTTGATGTTATAGTAGCTATAGTCCCGTTCACTGTCGGTCAGCACCTCCACATCTCCGGCCAGCTTCTCGAAACTGGTCTCGCCGCCTTCCGCAAAGCCCACACCTGCTTCGAAAAAGAACGATTCGCTCAGGTGGTATGTCAGCTTGCCGCCGTACAACAGGGACGATTCAAAATCCTCTATGTTCAGCACACCCACAAATGCCCCGATCTCGAAGTTTTCGGTATCGATCAGGGCTTCGGTAACCGGCACCGGCGTCACATCGGGCTCGATCAGCGGGCGGTCTTCCTGCGCCTGTCCTGCCGCAGCGGTGCAAAGGCCTGCCGCAAGGCACAGTGGTTTCAGAAAAAGATGCTTAGTCCGATTTTCCATTCTGTCGCTTCTTCGTTGGTGGACCGGGTCGTGAAGACTTTGTAGTCCTTCACCTCGGCACGGATGAAATATCGATCAGTGATGTAGGCCCTGATTCCAAGGCCGGCATGGCCGATGCTGTTATCACGTTCCTCCGGCTGGGCGAGAGACGCTTTCGGCTCAATCCAGATGTGGCCAATCCCCAGGGTGAAAAAAGGCGATATCCGCCAGTGCGGAAATGGCTGATGCACCAAATTGCCATTAACCATCCGAATCTCGGAGGCACTGCCAAGAATCTGAGACCCCCACAGCTCTGCAGACAGATTCCGGGTCAGCCAAAGACCTCCATAGCCAGCCATCACGGCAGCACCGTCAAACTCGCCCATCATCAAACCGGCTTCTGCCCGTCGCTTCCCGAACGAATCCAGGTCAGGAACCTGGAGGCTCACGGTCTCTCCCGTGACATCCACGGTTTGAGCCAGGTCCGCCACCGACACCCAGCCTTCCCTGCCTCGAGAGTCCATCACCTTGATCCAGCTGGTCTTGCGTTGAAGGATGGTCAGCCACTCCCCTTTCTCACTTGTATGGAACACCGGGTATCCGGATGCCGGGCCCGTCCTCCAGGACAGATAGGCTTCGGTTACCTGCACCCGGGCCACATCCTGGCCCTCCGAGCCCCATAACCCACCGGCCCAACTCTGGGCAGGGAGCAAGAGTAAAATCATGAGAATGGCGATGGGCATGGCGCGAGCTTGAGTCCTTGGATCAGTCTTCCGGGGCATCGAAGGGGTTGTTGTAATACTGGCCACCAATATCCAGCCATTCTGAAATCAGCCTCAGTTCGGAAGGCTTCAGAAAACCTTCATGGCTGCCACCGGCTGCGAACACACCAAAGAATCGACTGAACCGAGCGCCATTGACAGACATGGATGGCCGAACCGGCACGGTGACCATGATCGGTTGCTCGTTCCCATCAGCATCAAGAATCGGATTGCCCTCTTCATCCCTTAGCACCTCCCCGGAATCCACCAGCACATCCACGAGGGCGCCGTTCATCAACTCCTGCTCGTTGTCCGGATAGAGGAGTTCGCGATAAGAATTGAAGTGCAGCGGCTCTGCAGGTGACGGGCCATCGCCCAGATCCAGCTGCCCGGCGGGCACCTGAGCAGCGCCTGCTGCATCAGCGGTAGTGTGGCAGCCGGTGCAGGTGGAATCAGAAATGACGTCCATGGTGACAGGGTCCACTTCCTGCCGGAGCTTACCCCAGAGTGGATGGATATGCTGTTCGTAGTTAATCACAATACGGCAGTTGGGCGACCACTCCCCAGCACAGACACCGGAAATGGGCGGAGCCGTGTCCAGGTCACCGTAAGCGTACGCGAAACTCGCGCCCAATGGCGCCACATTCGGGTCGGTCCATTCATCTTCGTACTCAAGATCCGGTGACGGTCGGCGAATGCCGTTGATGCGACCATAGACCTCGGCCATGGTTTCGCCCATGTCGGCAAACAGTGCAGGATTGGTGTTCAGAAAAGGCCGGCCAGTGGTTGGCGCCCCAGCCCAGGCGGGCGCGGGGCCGGCATCGGTGCGGCCATGAGGAGCGGAGCTATCCGGATCATGGCAACCTGAACACTCCCGGGTCTCGCCAGGGCGCACGGACAGCCAGTTCTCATGCCTTGGCCCGAGTCTTCGCCCCTGCCCGTCCAGCACGCTGATCGCAAAGGAAACATTGGCAGGGACCGCCACTTTCACCGAGCCATCCGGCTCAACCGGCACATAACCGAGGATCTCACGCATTAGCTGGCCACGGCTTCGCCCATAAGCGCTGTTGTCAAAATCCCGTACGTCGTCATCGGGTATCGCCACGGGCTTCTCTAGCCGCAGGAATCTTGCTGGCCGCTGCTCCGGGGGCGTTTGCACCGGATTGGCCATGGCGGGGATGCCGGCTGGCGTGGTGTCCGTGCCGTCCAGATCGTAAACACTGCGAATGTGCAGAATTCCGTAGCCGTCATCCGCCAATGCGCCAGCATCGCCGGGGAACTGGGCCTCTGGAATAAAACGTTCCAGAGGGCGACTTCGCATCAGCAAGGCCTCGTCAAACTGGACGCCTTCTACCGCAGTCACAATCGGACGGCGGGTGCTTTCAGCCGCATCCAGAAGCCAGAGCCCATACACCGGGGGGGCCGGACGATATTGGTCAGAAGCCAGTCGGTCTTCCGTACAATTTACAATGCGATCGGTCGCAACTTCCCGCAATCGGCAAGGAGTCCAACTGACAAGGTAACGGCCGGTGCCATCCAGTAGCGGCGACGCAAACCCGTAGCGCCCGTCAAGAGACAACTCTCCATTCAGGCGAATGCCCGGAATCAATGAGCGTTGTCCCACAGCCTCAGTGCCATCGACGCGAAGATTGGCCTCAACAAAGCGTTCAACATCAATTTCTGCCAGCACCGACGCATAGTCGTCGCTTTCAAAGGGGCGCAACTGGACCAGCAGGTTGCCTGAATCCAGTGCCTGAGGCCGCAGGAACTGGATGTCGCCGGCTTCCGGAATGGACTCATGGGAATGCCGGCCGTAAAGGTAGCTCAACCCGGTACCGTCAGGATTGATGCGATAAAGGTTCACACCATTGTTTCGAGTCTGACCGGCATTATCCCAACGACTGAAAATGATGGTGCCATCGCCCATAACCACGGGGTCCAGGTCATGGCTCTGGTTAAAGGTGATCTGCTCGATATTGCGGCCATCCTCATCCATGACATGAAGCAGAAACGCCGGACTGTCCAGTTCCTCGTCCAGGCCGGAATACTGAGGCTTGCCCTCATCCAGCAGAATCGCCTTGGATACGCGCTGGCGTGTGGATGAGAAAACAATCCGGCCGTCAGGCAGATAAGCCGGCGACACGTCCTGACCCGCGCGGGCGGTCACATCCGAATCAATAATACGGCGAAGCGATGCCGCGGTTCGATCGTATTCCCAGATATTCCAGGTGGGCTGTTCGTCATCGTCGGCACCCTCTATCTCTGGGGCACGCAGGGCAAAGAGTAACCGGTTTCCATCCTGGGACACGTGAAGATCTTTGACGTCGTAGACCCCCTGTCCAGGGGTACCACCAGATAAGGCAGCAGAGGATATATCCTTTGCCGAAGATCGTGCTGCGGCGCTGGACTTCAGCAAAAGGCGGGCGCCTGGCCTGAATTCTGCGGGGTTCGCAAGGTCATCCTCAACCAGCGATCCGGTGTTTTCATTGAATACAAGTTGCCGTTCTATGTAGGCAACCGGCTCCTCGACCACAACCGGATCAGCCTTCTGGCTGTCACCGCCAGACAGGCATCCTGTCAGCGACAGCGCACCGATACAGGCCAGCAACCGACCACGGTGATAGCGAGCAGAGAGAACCGATGACGTGACTTCCAATGTAACAAACCCTGTGGTGGATGACATTCCATGACATAAATTAAGTCGGTTCGAACCTGTCACTCCAAAGCTTTTACGTAACGCAATGTAATAACGTGGCCTGGGACTCAATTTTTAAGATATAGCAAGTCGTAAACTTTTAACAATTGTCAAAAAGCATTAATGTGCGGATGCTAACCATCATTGAGGGATACGGACATGACCGCCCGGAACAGGATGACAAGCCTGATGACCATGGCTTGCAGTATCATCGTTCTTTCAGGAATGGTGTCCAGCCTGGCTGAGGCAGGCGCCAGGGAACAGGCCAAACAGATACACGACCGTATTGCGGGCGTTCCGCCGTCCGAGAGCGTCCTGCAGTCGATGGCCGACCTGATACCTTCCAATCCCGAAGGCGCTGCGTTCATCGCCATGGAAGATCCGGCCTTTTACGATGTCACGCTTAAGAACTTTGCTGCGCCCTGGACCAACGAGGCCATGTCCAAGTTCGTGCCTCTCAACGATTACATTGCCACCGTTGTCGGCATGGTTCGGGACGACCAGGATTTTCGGAAGATCCTTTTTGAAGACGTGCTCTACATTGGCGATCCGTCTCTCGGTTTACCGCCCTACTCTGTGAGCAACAACAACCATTACTCAGAACTGGAATCCCGGGGCATCAGCCTGCGCGATAACCTGATTCGGGTCAGCCAGTCCAGCTACAACGGACTGCCATCTTCGGCCACGGCCGGCGTGATCACCTCCC
The DNA here is from genome assembly GCF_042763285.1 of Marinobacter sp. LM1. Classification (NCBI taxonomy): domain Bacteria; kingdom Pseudomonadati; phylum Pseudomonadota; class Gammaproteobacteria; order Pseudomonadales; family Marinobacteraceae; genus Marinobacter; species Marinobacter sp. LM1. Next base: position 1,861,882 of record NZ_CP114373.1, on the reverse strand, counting down.
GTGCCTCTGCCCGAGCATTCTTCAGCGCGGGCACCAACCGCGCCATGTTCCGGTTTACCCTGATCAACCACATGTGCAACGACCTGGAGCAGGTCGCTGACGTTACCCTGCCCACCGACCGTATTCGGCAGGATGTCTCTCGCAGCCCCGGCGGAGACAGCCGGGTTTTTCTCAATAACTGCGTAGGCTGCCACACCGGCATGGATCCGATGACACAGGCCTTTGCCTATTACGACTACCGGTATGACCAGAACAACGACCCCGACGGTGAATTGGGGCGGTTGGTCTACAACGCCGTCGGCACGACAGATCCGGTAACCGGCACCCGGGTTCAGAGCAAATATCACATCAATTCGGCGACGTTTGAGCAGGGTTATGTCACACCTGACGACCGCTGGGACAATTACTGGCGCCAGGGTGCCAATCGACGCCTTGGTTGGGATCCGACCTTGCCCGGCTCCGGCAACGGCGCCAAAAGCCTGGGTCGGGAATTCGCCCACTCCCAGGCCTTCGCCCAGTGTCAGGTGAAGAAAGTCTTCGAGAATGTATGCCTGCGCCCACCCTCGGACAGTGACGACCGGGCCAAGGTCAACAGTATGGTTGTCAGCTTCGCGAACCAGGGCTACAACCTGAAGCAGGTGTTCGCTGAATCCGCTGTTTACTGCATGGGGGAGTAACAGATGATGACACTGCGAACACACACACCGGCGCAAGCCCTGAAATCGGTACTCGTTGTTGTGGGAGCCACCCTGCTGCTGGCGGCCTGTGGCGGAGAGTCTACAGAATCTCTTCCCAACACCTCCGGCAACTCAGGCGGCATTGTCTACAGTGGTCCGGCTCCGGCAACCGAGGATGTGTCCAATTTCAAACGCAGCGTTTGGGACAATCTGGTTACCCAGGATAAATGCGGGTCCTGCCACGGGGCCGATGGTCAGTCGCCCACCTTTGTTAATGAGCAGGACGTCAACAGCGCCTATTCCCAGGCAAAGAAGATTGTAAATCTCTCGGATCCGTCTGACTCCCTGATGGTAACCAAAGTGGCAGATGGCCATAACTGCTGGTTATCCAGCAACTCTGCCTGCGCCGACATCCTGACAACCTACATCACAAACTGGGCAGGCGGTGGAGGTTCGGCCAAAACCGTCGAGTTACGTGCACCGGCCCTGAAAGATCCGGGGGCCACCATTTCTCTGCCGGCCGAGCCCGGCCTGTTCGCCACCACAGTGTATCCGGTGCTCGAACAGTACTGCAGCGAGTGCCATAGCGATGGTGGTCAGACACCCTATATTGCCAGTGCCGATGTAAACACCGCCTACGACCAGGCCCGAAGCCGCATTGATGCCACGGTGCCCGCGGACTCTCGCCTGGTACAGCGGCTGCGCTTTGACTTCCATAATTGCTGGGATAACGACTGCGTAGCCTCGGCCAACCTGATGGAAATGAAGATTCTGGAAATGGTCAAGGATCTGAGCGCAACGCCTGTCGACCCTGCTCTGGTGGTCAGCAAGGCGGTTGAGCTCAGTGCCGACGGCCTGCTGGCCAACTCCGGCGGTCGCTATGAAGACAATGTCATTGCCCTGTACGAATTCAAAGCGGGTGAAGGGCAAACTGCATTTGACACCAGCGGTATTGAGCCACCGCTCAATCTCACGCTCAGCGGCAACGTTGACTGGGTTGGCGGCTGGGGCATCGACCTTGGCCCCGCAGGAGAAAACAGCGAAGGATTTATGGTGCCTGCCGGCAAGGCCCAGGGCAGCACCTCGGCAAGCCGAAAACTCCATACCCAACTGACCACCTCCGGTGAATACAGCATCGAAGCCTGGGTAGCTCCCGGGAATATCACCCAGGAAGACGCCCGCATCGTCACCTATTCCGGCTCCGCGACCACACGCAATGTAACCCTGAGCCAGTCGCTCCAGCGTTACGAAGTACTGCATCGCTCCACCACCAGCGACGAGAACAGCGCCTTTGCGACTCAGGATGCCGATATGCTGTTGCAAGCAACCTTGCAGCATGTGGTGGTTAATTACAGCCCGACGACCGGTCGACAGATCTTTGTCAATGGCGAGTTTTCGGGCGACCTTGATCCCGACGAGGGCGGACTGCTGACCGAGTGGGACGACAGCTTTGCCCTGGTGCTGGGTAATGAAACCGACGGTAATTCCCCGTGGCAGGGGGCCATCCGTATGGTGGCCATTCACAACCGTGCATTGACACCCCAGCAGATTCAGGCCAACTTTGAAGTGGGTGTGGGCCAGAAGTTCTATCTGCTGTTCGGGGTCTCCCACCTGATTGACCTGCCACAGAGCTTTATCGTCTTTGAAGTCAGCCAGTTCGACAGCTACGCCTACCGATTCACCAGTCCGTTTTTCATCAGCCTGGATGACAGCGTCGAGCCCTCGAATATCCCGCTCAGGGGAATGCGTTTGGGCATCAACGGTAAAGAAGCCACTGTCGGGCAAGCCTGGGCCAACCTCGATGTCCTGCTCGATGCAGACCTCTACCAGCCAGGCATCGGCCAGCCACTGTCCCCTATGGGCACCATTATTGCGCTTGAAGGCGGCCCCGGAATTGACGAGTTCTTCCTGACCTTTGATCAGATTGGCAGCAACCAGTTTGCCCGGACCGAGCCCGCGCCCCTGCCGCAGCCCGAGCCGGCAGACCTTCCGGCGTCACCGGAAATCGGTCTGAAAACCTTTGATGAAATCAATGCCTCCATGGCCCGAATGACCGGCGTTGCCACCACGCATCCGGATGTAAGTGCCACCTACAATACCGTGAAGCAACAACTGCCCACGGTGGAGAATATTCAGGGTTTCCTGTCGTCGCACCAGATGGCTGTTACGCAATTGGCTATCCAGTATTGCGATGCGTTGATAGAGAACAACGAGCTCCGATCAACTATGTTCCCTGGCTTTAACTTTTCTGCTCCGGCCGAAAGCGCTTTTGATCATGGCGGCAACAGTTTGATTACAAGCTCCCTGATGACCCATTTCGTGGGAGATAATCTGGCTTCCCAACCGACCGACAATGAGATCCAGACAGAGCTGTATGCACTCATCAATAAGTTGAAAGCCTGTGGTGGTAATGCTTGTGAAGATGACCGCACCAAGACGATTGTCAAGGCAAGTTGTGCCGCTGTTCTTGGCAGCGCCACCACATTGGTTCAGTAAAGGAAGCCGATCATGTTTATACGCAAATCCCGGAAAAAACCTTTGGCAAACGGCAGCCCCCTCCTCCACCAGGATCATGGCAAGCCGCGGACCAGACGCGAGTTTATTTCCCAAGGACTGATGGCAGGTTCGGCCACCCTGTTTGGCGCCTCGGTCTTCAGCCTGTTCGCCAATCCACGTCAGGCAGCCGCAGCGCTGTCATCCGATCTCGAGAATCTGAAAGAAAGCTGCGGTATCGCCGTGTCCGGTGCCGGAAAGATACCCTTCATCTGCTTTGATCTGGCCGGCGGCGCCAACATCGCGGGCTCCAACGTACTCATGGGCAAAGCGGGTGGTCAGATGGACTTTCTAACCACTGCGGGATACAACAAACTCGGGCTTCCGGGTGACATGCTGCCTTCTGACCCAGCCTTCGTAAACGAGGAGCTTGGCCTGGCGTTTCATTCCGATAGTGGTTTTCTGAGAGGTATTATGCAAAGCACCAGTGCCAGCACACGCGCAGGCGTGGATGGCGCTATCATCGCCGCTCGCTCAGAAAACGATACTGGCAACAATCCACACAACCCGATGTATGGAATCTACAAAGCCGGCGCCAACGGAGAGTTACTTACGTTAATAGGCTCCCAGAGCTCGGAATCCGGGGGCAACTCCATGGCGCCGATGAACCTGATAGACCCCGAAGTGAGGCCCACCAAGGTAGACCGCCCATCTGATGCCTCGGGCCTGGTAGACGTAGGCGATTTGATCGGAATTCTTGATCCCTCCGATGCTGTGGCCGTCATGGAGTCTATCTACCAGATCAGCGACGCCAAAATGAAAAAAGTGAACGCTGGGATCACCACAGATGAGGTGGTCAAAAAGCTGGTGAAGTGCGGGTATCTCAAGAGTGCAGACCTCGCAGACCGTTATGGCAAAGAGGCAAACCCTCTTGATCCAATGGCCGATCCCGACATCGTTGGCCCGGCCGGTATTTTCTCAAGCTCGGAATTCAACGGGAATCGGGAATTCCAGAAAACAGCCTCTGTGATGAAACTGGTGCTTAACGGCTACGCTGGTGCAGGTACTATCACCATGGGTGGATACGACTACCACACTGGTGAGCGAGGCACGGGAGAGCGGCGGGACGAACAGGCAGGCCGCTGCATGGGGGCATGTCTCGAATACGCTGCACGAATTGGAACGCCGCTGATGCTGTATGTATTCAGCGACGGCTCGGTTTCCAGTAATGGTCGAATTGATGACTCCCTGGAAGGCAGAGGCAAAGGTGAATGGACTGGTGACAACCAACAAACGGCTGCCTCGTTCTTCCTCATCTACGATCCAAAGGGCCGCCCTACCCCGATTAGAAGGCAAATCGGCTCCATGCGTCCAGATGCATCCGTTGACACAGGTTCCAGCCCGGCCGCCAACAACGTCAACCAGTTGGTTCAAACGGTGCTTTTGAACTACATGGCACTGCATGGCGAACAGGGTGATTTTGGCGCTCGCTTTACCGGCCACGGCCTGGGCAACAGCACCATGCAGGACAGTCTGATTGCGTTCTCCAATGTGGTCAACGGCACCATCAACGGCTGACAGCAGGGACGTTGCCTCTACTACGGCTCTGGGGGAACCAGCCCTTCTGACACATGCATCATGCGTTTGTCGTCGATCACAACCACTTCGATCGCCGGCAAGCGCTCCACCATCTTGAGGCCTTTCTCCGGGCCCAGAACAAAAACCGCGGTGGACAAGCCATCGGTGGTCAATGCATCGTCACCAATAATCGTAACGCTCTGTACTCCCTTCACCGAACGGCCAGTGCTCGGTGACAGTATGTGGTGTACGCGCTCACCGGCGTCATCAACAAAAAAGCGCTCGTAGTCGCCGGATGTGGATACCGCTACATCCGCCAACGGCAACACCACCGCGTTGTCATTGCCAGACCGGGGATCCCGGATACCCACATACCACGGGCGCCCCCGCTTGTCCCCCAGCAGACGCATATCACCGCCAGCACTCAACCGGGCGTGGCGTATGCCGTGGGCTTCCAGCACTTCAATACCCAGATCGACAGCGTAACCTTTAGCAATGCCGCCCAGGTCCACCAGCATTCCCGGCTGGCGAAACGCCACCGTTTGCCCGGATACATCCAATACGACATCGCGGAAGTTTACCCGCGTGAGCCCGGTCGCTACCTGTTCATCCGTTGGCTGCTTGCCGGCCCGAAAGTCATAGAGGTAACCCACCGAGCCAAAGGTGACATCGAATGCCCCCTCACTCAGCTCGGACACCTCACGGGCTTTCTGAAGCACCTTAAACAGACCATCACTGACGTTAACCGGGCCTTTTCCAGCCTCCCGGTTCAGCGCTGATAATTCAGAATCTGCCCGGTACCGGCTCATTTGGATATCAACACGGTGAAATACATCGAATACCTCACGGGCCACCACATCGGCGGTCACGCTTTCATCAGCCCAGAACTCAAGCTCAACGGGCGTTGTCATTGCCGTGTCGGAGTATCGGTGCCACTCGGCACTGGCCGGAAGCGCCACCAGCAAAGCGAGCAATGCCATGAGCACCACCGACAGGCTTTCAGTCGAGCGCGAATAGGTCATTCTTCTCAATGTTTCCCTGCCTTATAGCAACGGTTGTGTGATCGACCGCTCGTCCTACAAATTGTTACCGGAACTTCAACTTTAGTCCCATTGTTGGCCGGACAGTATCGGCTGACACTTGAGTTGCCCAATAAACAATCAAAATAACTGTTTGCAACGCAGCCATACCCGCTGTGCTGCCGTTACGGAGGCCAACGTAAATGAGACCAAGGAACGCGCTGATCTTTGCGACTGTCCTGCTATTATCCAGCACGACCGTCCTCGCCGATACCCTCAAGATAGGTTTGAATTACCCCCAGACCGGAAGATACAAGGACCAGGGCCTTCAACAACGGCTTGGCGCCTATCTGGCGGTAGATGAAATCAACCAGGCAGGCGGTGTTATGGGCCAGCCCCTCGAACTGGTGATTCGCAATACCCGTGGAGAACCAGACCAGGGCGCCAGGAATACCGCCGAACTGATTGACCGCGAGGGCGCGCAGATGGTTTTCGGTGGCGTCTCCAGCGCCGTCGCTATTGCTTCCGGCAAAGCCGCCAGGGATCGTAACCGAATCTACTTCGGCACCCTGACCTACTCCAATGCCACCACCGGCGCCGAGGGGCATCGATATATGTTCCGGGAGCCCTACAACGCCTGGATGACGGCCAAGGCACTGAGCCAGTATCTCAATCGTAACCACGCCGACCAGAAGTTTTTCTACATCACCTCAGACTACACCTGGGGATGGTCCGTGGAAGAATCGGTACGAAAGTTTTCCAACACCGAAAACACCGACGTGCACCAGGGTGTAAAAACCCCCTTCCCCCGGGCGCTGATCAATGATTTCCGCGCAGCGCTGGAACAGGCCCAGGAGAGCGATGCCAAAGTATTGATGATGGTATTGTTCGGCGATGACATGGTCCGGGCTCTGAACCTGGCCTATGAAATGGGTTTGACGGAAAAAATGCAGATCGTTGTGCCCAACCTGACACTGGGGATGGTCAGACAGGTTGGCCCGACCATCATGGAAGGTGTTGTTGGTGCCGCCCCCTGGGTCTGGAACCTGCCCTACGAGAACAACTACCAGCGCGGTAAAGACTTTGTTGAGGCCTTCTCAGACCGCTATGAAATGCGCCCTTCATCATCCGCGGCCTCGGCCTACAGCATTGTTTACCAGTACAAGGATGCTGTCGAACGGGCCGGCAGCACCAACACAGACGCCGTTATCCGGGCCCTTGAGGGGCATCGCTACAGCTTCCTGAAAGATGAACAGTACTGGCGCGAGTTCGACCACCAGAATGTCCAGACCGTCTACGTGGTCCGGATCAAACCTCGTGAAACCGTGGTGGCAGACCAGTTCAGCTCTGATTACTTCGAGATCATCGACTTCCTGCCCGGTGATGAAGCCGCACAAACCCGCGAAGAGTGGGAGCAACGCCGCAAAGAGGCAGGTAAGCCCACCCGCCTGTGACAGGGTCGCTTTACCGGACCAGGCAGTTTCCTGATAATCGTTCCATGACAGGCGTTATGTGCGATTATCAGGAGCACTCAGGCAGTGGCAAATAACAAAGGACTGGTTTCAGGCAACTCTCACACTCCCCCCACGCAATGCGATGTTCTGGTGGTCGGGGGCGGCGTAAACGGCACCGGAATTGCCATGGACGCCGCAGGCCGGGGGCTTCGGGTTGTTCTGTGTGAGATGAACGATCTTGCCTCTGCCACTTCGTCCAGCAGCAGCAAACTTATCCACGGCGGTCTGCGCTATCTTGAGCATTACGAATTCCGGCTGGTCAGGGAAGCACTCGGTGAACGGGAGGCCCTGCTACGAAACGCCCCCCACATCATGTGGCCGATGCGTTTTCGCCTGCCCCATCAGCCCCACCTGCGACCAGCGTGGATGATCCGTACCGGCCTTTTCCTCTACGATCATCTGGCCAAGCGCGAACTGCTGCCCGGCTCCCGGTCTATTACCTTTGGCCCGGACTCGCCCCTGAAACCAGACATCAGCCGTGGATTCGAGTATTCGGATGGCTGGGTTGACGATGCCCGGCTGGTGGTACTGTCTGCTCGCAAGGCCGCTGAAAAAGGCGCAACCGTATTGACCCGCACCCGCTGTAGCCGCGCCGAGCGCCGTAACGGGCAATGGCACGCCACCCTGGACGATCACCACCGGGACAAGCAGTACAACATCCGCGCCAAGGTGGTCGTTAACGCCACCGGCCCCTGGGTCAGCAGCCTGTTCGGTGAAAGCCTGTCTATGCCAGCTCCCAAGCAGATCCGCATGGTCAAGGGCAGCCACATCGTCGTACCCAGGCTCAACCAGGATACCGAAGCCTATATTCTTCAGAATCAGGACGAGCGCATTGTTTTCGTGATCCCCTACGAGGACCGCTTCTCCCTGATCGGCACCACCGATGTCGATTACGTGGGCGATCCGTCGCAGGCGCGGATTTCCCCAGAGGAAACCGACTATCTGCTGTCGATCGTCAACCAGTATTTCCGCCGGCAACTGTCCGCCAACGATGTAGTCTGGAGTTACTCCGGTGTTCGGCCGCTGATGGACGACGAGGGTGGCACCGCACAGTCTGCCTCTCGCGACTACTCATTCGAGGTTGATGATGAGGACTCGCTGCCCCCTTTGATCTCGGTATTCGGGGGCAAGATCACCACCTACCGGAAGCTCGCCGAAGCTGTGACCGATCAGGTCAGTCGCTATTTTCCCGGTGCCGGCCGGTCCTGGACCCGAACGGCCGTGCTGCCCGGCGGCGACTTCAACACTCAGGAGCAGCTGGCCACCGAACTCGCGGCCGATTTCCCCTGGCTGGACGATGCTGTAATCCATCGGTTTGTGCGAAGCTATGGCACCAGCAGCTACCAGATTCTGGAAGGCTGTCAGAACATGGCCGATCTCGGCCACTGGTTTACCGATACCCTGTCTCGTCGCGAGGTGGATTATCTGATGACCCACGAATGGGCGATCACACCAGAGGACCTGCTCTGGCGGCGAACCAAACAGGGCCTGTACATTAACCCGGAACAATACAGCGAGCTATCTGAGTATATGAACCGGAGTGGCCAGGTCAGTTCAGAATGCTAGCAACTCTGGCCTGAATGGCCGGCACCACTTCCGCTTCAAACCAGGGATTCTTTCGCAACCAGAGGTTATTGCGGGGGCTGGGATGGGGCATCGGAATGACATCAGGCCAGAATTGTTGCCACTGCCGCACATTCTCGGTAACCGCGCGCCTTGCGCCGGGAATATGCCAGGCATGAGCATATTGACCGATCAGCAAGGTCAGGCGAATCTCCGGCAAGCGGTCGAGCAACGCCCGGCGCCAGGCCGGAGCGCACTCGGGGCGTGGAGGAAGATCTCCGGATTTACCGGTGCCCGGATAACAGAATCCCATGGGCAGGATGGCGAGTTTCTGTTCATCGTAAAAGGTGTCGCGGGTAATGCCCATCCATTGGCGCAGCCGGTCGCCACTGGGATCGTTAAACGGCAGACCGGTTTCGTGTACCCGTCGACCCGGCGCCTGCCCGACCACAAGAATGCGGGAGGATTCACTAAGCTGAATGACCGGCCTCGGCTCGTGGGGCAGATCGCCTGCACAAATCTGACAGGCCCGAACACGCCGAACCAGCTCATCAAAGGACAGGTTTATCAAAGAATCGGTCATACCTCAGAATTTCCTAACGCTTCGGCAGCTCCCAGTAAACCGGTATAGGGCTCCGTCACCACGTAAACCGGTGTAAATTCCATTAGCGGACGCATCCGCCCCTTGGCTACAAAGGCTTCACGGAACGGGCTCCCAAGAAAAAAGTCGAGAAACCCTGGCAGCATACCGCCACACAGGTACACGCCGCCCAGACTCCCCAGCGTCAGCGCCGAATTGCCTGCGGTTCGCCCAAGCATTTCGCAGAAATGCCGAAGGACTTCCCCGGCCAAGGCATCGGAGGCGTCCACAGCGGCGGCTGTGATCTTCTCCGGAGCATCGAGCGGGGCCGCCACGCCACGGATTTCGGCATGCGCCTGATACAGGTTCAGCAAACCCTGGCCGCACAGAATCCGCTCGACCGACACCCGCCCAAACCTGGCCCGAAGAAGGCGCAACACCTCCATTTCCGTGTCATCGGTGGGGGCAAAATCCACATGGCCCCCTTCAGTCACCAAAGGCACCCAGCCATTTCGAATCGGAACCAGACCGGAAACGCCCAGGCCCGTTCCCGGACCCATCACCAGTTTCGGCCGGCCAGGGTCTCCCGGGCCGCCACAAACGTGCACCAGATTGGCGTCCGGTACATGGGGCACGCCCAGCGCCATGGCGGTAAAATCATTGATGACCTTGAAGGCCGACCAGCCAAAGACCTGTCGCACCGCCTCAATGTCAAAGCGCCAGTGATTGTTGGTCATTGTCACCCGGGTACCGCGCAAGGGGGAGGCCACGGCCAGACAGGCCTGCCTGACCGACGCCACACCTACACGTTCCAGATAGGTGACCACCGCCTGATCCAGATTCTCGTAGTCACGGCAGGGCAAAACTTCAATAGCTTCTGGTTCTATACTGCCCTGCCCCACCAGAGCAAAGCGTGCATTGGTTCCCCCAATGTCCCCCACCAGAGAATAGTGTTCTGCTGTCATGCCTCGTGGTTCCAGAAAAAACTGGCACCTTGTTCAGGGTTGCTTGCCGAACGACGGAACCAACCAAACAGCTCCCGCCCGTAGCCCGTATGATAGCCGGACAAATCCGTCGTTGCAGGCCTGCGGGCGGCCAGCACGTCATCCTCTACCCTGATGCTGAGGGTTCCGTTGCGGGCGTCCAGGACAACGGTATCCCCGTCTTCAACTCGGGCCAAAGGTCCGCCATCTAACGCTTCGGGGTATACGTGGATGGCGGCAGGCACTTTCCCGGAAGCGCCAGACATCCGGCCATCCGTCACCAGGCCCACTTTGTAGCCCCTGTCCTGCAACACCCCCAGATAAGGGGTGAGTTTGTGTAGCTCCGGCATACCATTGGCACGGGGACCTTGAAATCGCACAACCACAACGCAATCCCGATTCAGCTCTCCGGCCTCGAAGGCCGCCTTGAGCTCGTTCTGATCGTTGAATACCACGGCCGGGGCCTCAATGGTATGGTGCTCAGGCGCGACTGCCGAGACCTTGATCACGCCCCTGCCCAGATTGCCCTCCAGCACCCTGAGCCCACCATCCGGCGCAAAAGGCTGGGCCACACCACGGAGTACCTCCGGCATGGCACTTTGCTCAGCTGCAGGCTTCCAGGCGGGCTTACCATCGTCGAGTTCCGGCATGCGGGCGTACTGCTCCAGGCCTGGGCCCATCACTGTGTGCACGTCGTTATGCAGGTATCCGCCAGCAAGCAGTTCGCGGATCAGGAACGGCGTACCACCCGCCTCGTGGAAGGCATTCACATCCTCCTGGCCATTGGGATAGATACGGGTCAACGAGGGCACAACCGCAGAAAGCTCGGCATAGTCATTCCAGTCAATGATGATGCCGGCAGCGCGGGCGATGGCTATCCAGTGAATGGTGTGGTTGGTTGAGCCGCCCGTTACCAGCAGGGCGACCAGAGCATTGACGATGCTCTTTTCGTCTACCATATCGCCCAGCCCCAGATCTCCACCGTTAGGTTTCGATAACCGGATAACCTGTTCCGTCGCTGCCCTGGTCAGCGCATCACGCAGCGGTGTGCCTGGATTCACAAAGGCGGCACCCGGCAAGTGCAGCCCCATCACCTCAACCAACAGCTGGTTGCTGTTGGCGGTGCCATAAAAGGTACAGGTACCGGGACTGTGGTATGACTTGCTCTCGGCTTCCAGCAACTCCTCTTTGCCAATCCTGCCTTCAGCATAGAGCTGACGGATGCGCTGCTTCTCTTTGTTGGGCAATCCGGACGGCATGGGGCCGGCGGGTACCAGTATGGTCGGCAGATAGCCAAAACTCAGCGATCCGATGAGCAGCCCCGGAACAATCTTGTCGCAGATCCCCAACAACAGCGTGGCATCAAACATGTTGTGGCTGAGAGCAACCGCCGTGCTCATGGCGATCGTGTCCCGGGAGAACAGGCTGAGCTCCATGCCAGGCTGCCCCTGGGTCACGCCATCACACATGGCGGGTGTGCCCCCGGCAACCTGGGCCACCGACCCCATACCATGGGCCGCCTCGCGGATGATATCGGGGAACTGTTGGTAGGGTTGATGAGCCGAAAGCATATCGTTGTAGGCCGTTACGATTGCCACGTTGGCCTTGTTCATCAACTTGAGCGTGTTCTTATCCGCCTGATTACAGGCGGCAAAGCCGTGGGCAAGGTTGCCACAGGACAGCGTGCCCCGTTGGGGGGAGTTCTTTTTCAGCGCCGCCATACGACAGAGGTACTCTTGCCGCGTGGCTTGACTTCGGGCCACAATTCTCTGAGTAACCTTCACTATGGTTGGATGCATCCTGCAGCCTCCTCTACGGATTCACTCGAACATAGAACAAAGAATAGTAAAAAACGCTTCAAAACATAGACACAGCAAAAAATTATCGCCATTATTTTGGTAACTTTACTACATATCACGAAAGCAGGCATCGGGAGCCCTCGAACATCTAGCGAGGTGAAACCGTGTCACAGAAGGGTCATCAGTAGTTCATATACTGGCACCCGTTTTCATTGACCGCCGGCACTGTCGACTCTTCGACCATACCGGCGAACCCGGAATAAGGACACCCACATATGCTCAGGCGCACGAAAATTGTCGCCACGCTCGGCCCCGCCACAGACACACCGGAGTCACTTGCCGCCATCATCAAGGCTGGCGTTGACGTGACTCGCCTGAATTTTTCCCATGGCAGCGCCGAAGAGCACATGGCCCGGGCCCGCCAGGTTCGTGAAGCCGCTGCAGCACAGAGCCGCTTTGTTGCCCTTCTCGCCGACCTTCAGGGTCCCAAGCTGCGCATCGCGCGGTTCACCGATAACAAGGTATTCCTGGAAGCCGGGCAAACCTTCGTTCTCGACGCCAGCATGGACAAGGACGCCGGCACAGCCGAGCGGGTGGGCATCGACTACGAGCAACTGATTGAAGACGTTGCCCCCGGCGACATTCTGGTGCTCGACGACGGCCGCATCGAAATGGAAGTGATGTCGGTAGACGAGCACAGCATTACCTCCAAGGTACTGATTGGCGGTCCATTATCCAACAACAAGGGCCTGAACAAGCGAGGCGGAGGACTGTCTGCCGAAGCTCTGACCGAGAAAGACAAGCAGGACATTGTTACCGCCGCAAAACTTGACGCGGATTATGTCGCCGTCTCATTCGTGCGCACCGCCGAAGATATGCACATCGCGCGCAGACTGCTGAGCGAGGCCGGCTCTGAGGCGGGCCTGGTCGCCAAAATTGAGCGGGCGGAGCTGGCACACGACGACCAGGCCCTGGATGAGGTCATCCTCGCCTCAGACGCCGTCATGGTCGCCCGGGGCGACCTGGCGGTTGAGATTGGCGATGCCGAACTGGTAGCAGTTCAGAAGCACATCATTGCCCGCGCCCGGGTTCTGAACCGGGCGGTCATCACCGCAACCCAGATGATGGAATCGATGATCACCAACCCGATGCCCACCCGGGCCGAGGTGTCCGACGTCGCGAATGCCGTAATGGACTACACCGACGCGGTCATGCTGTCGGCCGAAACCGCAGTAGGTGACTATCCGAAAGAAGCGGTAGAGGCCATGGTCCGCATCTGCCTGGGGGCCGAACGGCATCCCTCCATGCACCAGTCCAAACACCGGATTCACGAGAGCATGGAGCGGGTCGACGAAGCCATCGCTTTGTCTGCCATGTACGCCGCCAACCACCTGCAGGGTGTGCGTGCCATCATCTGCATGACTGAGACAGGCGCTACCCCCAGACTGATGTCACGCATCAAGTCCAGCCTGCCGATCTTTGCCCTGTCGCGCCATCACTCCACCCAGCACCGGGTGGTTCTTTTCCGCGGCGTGCAGACCATACCCTTCGATTCGGCCCGGATTGCCAATGAGCAGACCAATGCTGAGGCCGTGGAACAACTGCGCAGACGCGGCGTAGTCGGCGAAGGTGATCTGGTGGTGATTACCAAGGGGGATTACGTCAACGCTCAGGGCGGCACCAACACTATGAAAATCGTGCGCGTTGGCAGCGATATCCGCTAGCCGCCGGGCAGCGCCTGGCACAGCCTTCGGCCGGACACACAAAACCCACCACGACGGTGGGTTTTATGTGTCCGGTTTAAAGGTCGCCCAGACTTCCCCTGGCAATTTCCGACACTGCCGGCCAGTCTTTACCGGCAATGGCCTCCGCCGGCGTGAGCCAGGACCCACCAACAGCACAGACATTCGGTAACGCCAGATAATCTCTGGCTGTCTGGCGGCTAATGCCACCAGTCGGACAAAAGACGACATCGGGAAATGGCCCGCTGAAGGCCTTAAGCGCAGGGATACCCCCTGCCACTTCCGCCGGGAAAAACTTGAACTCCCGATAGCCCAACGCATACCCCATCATCAGCTCGGACACCGTCGAAACCCCTGGCAACAGCGGTGCCTCGGAGGTAACACCGAACTCCAGAATGGCCTCAGTAATCCCGGGGGTAATCACAAACTGCGCACCAGCAGACTCCACCTGTCGATACTGGGCGATACTGGTAACCGTTCCTGCACCAACCCAGGCTTCGGGAATGGCTTTCCTGACCTTTTCAATGGCACGCACTCCATGCTCGGTGCGCAAGGTAATTTCAAGTACCCGGATACCTCCATCTACCAGCGCACGGCACAGCGGGATGGCATCGTCCGGGTCTTTGATCGCAATCACAGGCACCAGAGGCGAGGCTGCCAGAACGGCCTGCACCCGCTCGCGATGATAGTCCGACAATTGATTCATGGTGATCTCCTAAAGCAGTTAGCGGCGGTGACCAGACAAGCAACGCGGCGTCACGGGCTCCAGAACACTTCCAGGCCGGGTTTCAGGAAGGCCCGCACCGGCATGGCAAATACATCATCCAGAGCCGAACACGCCCTTCTGAGCGTCTCCAGCTTGTCCTCCCCTTTCAGGTGCAGCGCGGTAAAGCGCGCTTGCGCCAGTACCGCCCGGGTCAGCGTCACCCTGGGCTGAGGCTGGGATTCGGGTGTCATCGCCGCTACCAGACCAGTATTGAACTCATCCATGGCTTCAGGCAGCTCAGGCGCATCCGGAAACAGCGAAGCGGTATGACCGTCATTGCCCATTCCCAGAATCACCACATCCACCGGCAGAACCAGCACAGAAAGCGCCTGCCGAACTGCCTCCAATCCTTGATCCGGAATTTCCCCCGGCTGCTTCAGTGCCAGGTAACGGGCTTTCGCAGCCCTGCCCACTAACAGATTGTTTCTGACCAGGGTTGTGTTACTGGCAGGGTCGCCCTCCGGCACCCAGCGCTCGTCCGCCAGCACAACATCCACTCTGGACCAGTCCAGATCCGCGTCGGACAACGCCTTGAAGAAGGGTAAAGGCGTAGAGCCTCCGGACACCACCAGGCTGACCCTGGACGCCTGCTCAAGACGACTGGCGAGCACATCGGCGACGGTCGAGGCCAAGGCCCGGGCCACGCGCCCGGCATTATCATCGGCGTGAAACCCTACCCCCTCTGGCAAGCGGATGTCAGGCATCCTCATACCAGCTCCTCCCATCCCGTGTGATCATGGCAATGGAGGCAACCGGGCCCCAGGTGCCGGCGGCATATCGCTTGGGCGGTTCGCCACTGTCTCGCCAGTTAGCGATGATCTCGTCGACCCAGCGCCAGGCGTATTCCACCTCATCCCTGCGAACAAAAAGGTATTGATTACCTTTCATCACCTCCCACAGCAAACGCTCATAGGCATCCGGAATGCGTTCCGCTTCAAAGGTTTCGGAGAAGGTCAGCTCCAACGGCCCCTGCCGCAATCGCATCCCCTTATCCAGCCCCTGATCCTTGGTCAGGATTTTCAGGGCCATTCCCTCATCCGGCTGCAACCGTATAATCAGTTTGTTGTTGGCCAAATGCTTCTGGTCCGGGTCAAAAATGTAGTGAGGCGCGGGCTTGAAATGGATGATGATCTGGGAAAGCTTCTCCGGTAGTCGCTTGCCCGTGCGGATGTAAAAGGGCACGCCAGACCAGCGCCAGTTGTCGATCTCAGCCTTCAGGGCCACGAAGGTTTCGGTGGCACTGCCCTTGTTGGCATCTTCCTCCTCCAGATAACCCGGAACCGGCTTGCCATTGCTGGTGCCTGCAGTGTACTGACCACGCACGACGTACCGATCCATCATGTCCGGGGTAATCCGCTTCAGCGCCTTGAGTACCTTTACCTTCTCGTCCCGGATACTGTCCGCTGACAGGTCGGCAGGCGGATCCATCGCAATCAGGCACAGCAACTGCAGCAGGTGATTCTGAATCATGTCGCGAATCTGACCGGCCTGGTCAAAATAGCCCCAGCGCCCTTCTATACCGACGCTCTCCGCGACGGTAATTTCAACGTGAGAGATATGATTCTGGTCCCACTGGGAGGCAAACAGGTTGTTGGCGAATCGCAGGGCAATCAGATTCTGCACGGTCTCCTTACCCAGATAGTGATCAATCCGGAACAACTGGTTTTCGTGGTAGACCTCTCCAAGCTCATCGTTGATCACCCGGGACGACTCAAGGTCGTGGCCAATAGGTTTTTCCACCACCACCCGGGTTTTCTCATTACAACAACTGGTCGCCTTCATATTGCGGGCAATCACGCCATACATCGAAGGCGGCGTGGCCATGTAGACGATGAGTTCGTTGTTGGGTTCATCCCGCCACTCACGCAGGGCCCCGTAGCCCTCAGGATCGGTGAAATCCAGCAACAGGTAATCCACCCGCTGCAGAAATGCATTCGCCACGCCAGCATCAAACTCACTGTCTTTCACATGATAGCGAAGCTTTTCAAACAGTTGCTCCCGGACGTCCGCTGTTGTTGCCTTCGTGCGCGCAATCGCCAGAATGCGACTGCCCTGCGCGAGCAAGCCCGCGCGCTCCAGCTGATACAGCGCAGGGAAGAGTTTACGCTGAGCCAGGTCACCCAAGGCGCCAAAAAGCATCAGGTCACACGGGGCATTCGCGTTCTTTACCATGAGTCGCGCCCTCCATGATTTGCCGCTCCACTTCATTCACATTAACAGGAAGTAGTAGTTTTAGAAAAAAAAACAGTCAAACTGCTGACTCCCAGCCCTCAGAAAACCACGTTATGACACGTTGACTACCGCAAACACACCAATAAAACGGTATACTCCCGAGTTCTTAGATGATTCGGCCCCCAAGAGATCAACGGAGCATCCATTCATGACAACCAGTCACGCGCACCGGGAAGAGAATCTGCTGGAAGATATTCAGGAACGCCTGGATAATCTGAACAAGTCCGAGCGCAAAGTGGCAGAAGCGATTCTTAAGGACCCCAGCGCTGCAACGCGGTACAGCATTGCAGCCCTGGCCCGGGCGGCCAATGTCAGCGAACCTACTGTAAACCGATTCTGTCGGAGTTTTTCAGCGACGGGCTTCCCGGACTTCAAGATCCGATTAGCACAGAGCATTGCGACAGGAACACCCTATGTCGGCCAGAATATAGAGCCCGACGACACCGTGGCTGAATTCGCTGACAAAATCATGCTCAGCACCATTGCCAACCTGGATAAGTCTCGCCAGTCACTCGATCACAAAGCGCTAGCTTCGGCCATCGACTATCTTATCCAGGCAAAACAGATCCACTTTTTTGGCATGGGCGGCTCCGCGTCGGTCGCACTCGATGCCCAGCACAAGTTTTTTCGATTCAACATTCCCGTAACCTCATACGACGACGCTCTCATGCAGAGAATGGTGGCGGCAGGGGCGCAGGTCGGAGATGTGATCGTAATGATCTCATACACCGGCCGAACCAAGGAAAGCGTTGATATCGCCAGAGTGGCGCGAGAGAACGGCGCAACGGTTATTGGTATAACAAACCCGGAATCCCCTCTTGCGGAATTCTGTACGGTGGTGGTTGGCGTCACAACCCCGGAAGACACAGAAGTGTACATGCCCATGTCTTCCAGAATTATTCATTTGACGGTCATCGACATCCTCGCAACCGGTGTAACGCTGAAACGTGGATCGGATTTTCTGGGCCATCTCAAGAAAATCAAGGAAAGCCTGAAAGCTACCCGATATCCGAAAGAATGAACCGCTCACAAAAAAGCCCCCGAAAGGGGGCTTTTTTTCGAGGTCTACAGCAAATCAGTTCCGCTCAACCTCAGCTGTATTGCGAAGGTACTGCTGGTAGGCGGTATATTCACGCTGCCCCTCCAGCTGCGCCAGGAAACGCATCAGCTGTTGGTATTCCGCACCTTCCTGATCAACCTCACCTTCGTTGACACCGGTCAGCACAATGACAGCAGCCTGATCGGCCGTAACGGCGCGGCCAACGGTTGGCGAGTCACCATCCGGGCGGGCCATAGAAAACACTTCCTGCACCACGCGCGGGCTCAGGCCAGACACACTCCGGCCCTGATTTTCAAACTGCTGCCATTCACCGGCACCAAGTTCGTCAGCACTGGTACCGGATTCAAGCTGAGCCACGAGCTCATCAACACGGGCTGCCAGCGCATCCCGGGTTTCGGTTCTCTCCAGAATCCGACGAATCTCCGGCTCCACATCGGCCAACTCCAATTGGCGCGGTTCGTGATACTCGCGCACCCGGGCAACGACCGAAACGTTATCACCCACGTCGATCAGCTCGGTATTGTAGCCACCCTCAAGTACATCTTCAGAGAACAGTTGACGTACCAGACCCGCATGATCAAAGGGTGCTGCACCTCCGTCCCTGCTGACACCTTCGACCACCCGAATTTCCAGACCCAGCTCTTCGGCCGGGCCGGCAAGATCGTCGGCAGCGTAGGCCGCATCAGCCAGTTGCGAGCGAACTTCCGCAAAACGCTCACTGGCCTTGGTTCTGGCCAATTCGAGTCGCAGATCTTCACGCAACTCGTCAAAGGCAGGCACATCGGAGCGGCGCACCTCTTCCAGCTTGATCAGATGAAGACCAAAGCTGGTCTCAACCGGGCCAGAAACTTCGCCTTCTTCCAGCCCGAACAGAGCGTCTTCAAAGGCTTCATCATAGACACCACGGCCAGCAAAACCGAGATCACCACCTTCCTGCGCAGAGACGGTATCGACTGAGTATTCCTCGGCCAGGACGGCAAACGACTCACCGTCTTCAAGACGCTGCTGGATGGTTGCGAGAGTCTCCTGCCCTTCATCACCGGCCTCTACAAGAATGTGAGCGGCACGGCGCTCTTCCCGTGCGTATTCTTCAGCACGCTCCTCGTAATAGGCCCGCACTTCATCTTCGGAAACTTCAATGGACTCCGCCAACGCTCCCTGGGACAGGGTAATGTAGGCAGCATCCACCTGCTCTGGCTGACGAAACTGGTCACGGTTCTCGTCGTAGTACGCCTGCACGTCCGCCTCGGTCACATCCACCTTGTCCTGAACACTACTGCCATCAAGGGTCAGCACGCGGAAGTCACGGGTCTGATTCTGAATGGCCAGCAAATGGGCTGCATTCTCAGGTGCCACGACACCAGTCTGGACGATCGCCGCGCGAATCTGGTTTACCACATAGTTCTTGCGCATGCTTTCGCGGAACTCGGCAACGCCCATGCCCAGATTGCGCACTGTGGCTACAAACCGATCACGATTGAACTGGCCATCCACCTGGAACTGGGGCATCTGGGTAATCAGGGAATCGATGTCGGCGTCGGTCAGCTCCAGCCCCTGGCTCTGAGCGTCCTGAGTGAGCACGGCCTCCCGGATCAGCGCATCCAGCACGTCGCGGCGAATCTGATCTTCGTCCAACAGGGATTGATCCGGATTCTCCATCTGCATCAGGCGCTGCTGGCTTTCCATCTGTACGGTGCGCAGAAACTCCCGCTCGGTGATGTCCTGGCCGTTAACCGTTGCCACTTCTGGCTCGCCAGTGAAGCCGCCGATGATGGCATCCATTCCCCAGATCGAGAGGGAAATAATCAATAGGCCAACGATAACCTTGGCGATCGTACTCTGGGCGTTATCCCGAATATCTTGAAGCATGTTGTTCTCGAATCCCTGTTCAAGGTTCTGCTGTTGGTAGTGGTGAGGCGAAAGCTGAGAGAGCCACCGTTAACACGCAAAAAGGCGCACCCTTACCGGAATGCGCCTTGAATTCTGATGGCAGTTCCCGAAACCGGGAACTGCCAGAGAAAGAACCGTTACTTAACGGCGTCTTTCAGGGCCTTGCCTGCCTTGAATCCAGGCACTTTAGAGGCCGGAATCTTGATTTCTGCACCAGTCTGCGGGTTGCGACCAGTACGGGCAGCACGCTCTTTCACAGAGAAGGTGCCAAAGCCGATCAGGGTAACCTGGTCGCCTTTCTTCAGTGCACCGGTGATAGAGTTGGTCATGGCATCCAGCGCACGGCCAGCTGCGGCTTTGGAGATGTCTGCGGACTCTGCAATTGCATCGATCAGTTCGGACTTGTTCACACTAAACCCCTTCGATTTCAGGTTGAAGATGTTATAGGTCGGTTTGTTTTTTCGCGGACGTTCTCGACTATCGCATAAGCGATGGGAGAATTCCATTCTTCAGTTTTTTTATTCCTTGCGGCATTAAACCGGTGTTCGGAATAGGCACTTACTGCGCGGGAGCCCTTGGTATTGGCTGCTTCACGGCGAAACAGTTATACCAACGGGCTCTCAGGCGTGTCAACAACTCATCCGGTGTTTAATGTGTATTTATGCGCTCTGCAGCGTCGCCGGAATCATCAGAAGTGGCCGATTTGCCGGTTTCCTTGTCAGCATTTTCAGACCGGGGATCCGGCTGGTAGGCCAGCGCAATATCCAGAACCTCATCAATCCACTTGACCGGGCGGATCTCCAGCGATTCCTTGATGTTGTCCGGTATCTCCTTGAGATCCCTGACATTTTCATCCGGGATGATGACAGTTTTGATGCCGCCGCGATGGGCTGCCAGCAGCTTTTCCTTCAAGCCGCCGATCGCCAGAACGCGACCTCGCAAGGTGATTTCACCGGTCATCGCTACATCCGCCCGAACGGGAATTCGGGTCAGTGCAGAAACCAGTGCTGTACACATACCAATACCGGCACTCGGGCCATCTTTCGGGGTTGCTCCCTCAGGTACATGCACGTGAAGATCGTGTTTTTCGTGGAAATCATCCGCCACACCCAGGCCGGCCGCCCTGCTCCGGACCACCGTAAGTGCCGTCTGAATGGATTCCTGCATAACGTCACCCAGCGAGCCGGTTTTAACGACACGACCCTTACCTGGCGTCAAAGCACACTCTATGGTCAACAGTTCGCCGCCGACCTGGGTCCATGCCAGACCGGTCACCTGTCCGATCTGGTTGGTTTCCTCTGCCAGTCCGTATTTGAACTTTTTGACGCCTGAGTAATCCTCCAGAAGATCCGGCGTCAGGGTCACCGAGGCCTTGCTGCTGCTCTCTACGTGCTCGCGCACCACCTTACGGCAGATCTTGGCGATTTCGCGCTCAAGGCCCCGTACACCGGCTTCCCGGGTGTAGTAGCGGATCAGATCCCTGATGGTCTCTTCCGGCAGTTTCAGTTCGTCCTTGCGCAGACCATTGGCCTTGAGCTGCTTGGGCAGAAGGTAACGCAAGGCAATATTAACCTTTTCATCCTCGGTGTATCCGGGAATCCGGATGATCTCCATGCGGTCCAGCAGTGCCGGTGGAATATCCATGGAGTTGGAGGTACATACGAACATCACATCAGAGAGGTCGTAATCGACTTCCAGGTAGTGATCATTGAACGTATGGTTCTGCTCCGGGTCCAGCACCTCGAGCAGAGCCGAGGCCGGATCGCCACGATGGTCCATGCCCATCTTGTCGATTTCGTCGAACAGGAACAGCGGGTTCTTCACACCCACCTTGGAAAGCTTCTGCAACAACTTGCCCGGCAGCGCGCCGATGTAAGTCTTGCGGTGGCCTCGTATCTCGGCTTCGTCACGCACACCACCCAGCGCCATGCGGGTGTATTTGCGATTGGTAGCCTTGGCGATGGACTGGCCAAGGGAGGTCTTGCCAACCCCGGGAGGCCCTACCAGGCAAAGCACAGGGCCTTTTACCTTCTTGACCCGACTCTGAACCGCCAGATACTCCAGAATACGCTTCTTCACCTCGTCCAGGCCGTAGTGATCCCGGTCCAGGATTTCACGGGCCTTTTCAAGGTCGTGACGAACCCGACTGCGCTTCTTCCAGGGGACCGCCAGCATCCAGTCAATGTAGCCGCGCACCACGGTAGCTTCCGCGGACATCGGAGACATCATCTTGAGCTTGTTCAGCTCTGCTTCGGTTTTCTTCCGGGCCTCTTCCGGCAGACCGGCTTCCTCAAGCTTCTGCTCGAGTTCCTCGAAATCGTTATTACCCTCACCGAGCTGGCCCATTTCCTTCTGGATCGCTTTCATCTGCTCGTTCAGGTAATACTCGCGCTGGCTGCGCTCCATCTGCTTTTTCACACGGCCACGGATGCGCTTCTCCACTTCGATCAGATCAATCTCACCGTCCAGCTTGCCCAGCAGAAGATCAACCCGCTTACGAACGTCCAGAGCTTCCAGCAACTCCTGTTTCTCGGGAATCCGCATCTCCAGATGCGCGGCCATGGTATCGACCAGACGCTCAAGTTCGTGGATACCGGTCAAAGCATTGGAAACCTCAGATGGCACCTTTTTGGACAGCTTCACGTACTTCTCGAATTCGTCCATCAGGGTCTTGGTTAGGACGTCTTCCTCGCGCTCCGGCAAGGATTCCTCATCCATCAGAATGGCCTGGCCGGACAGGTAATCGCCTTCCTCGATGTCAGAAATGCTGGCTCGGGAATTACCCTCGACCAGAACCTTGACGGTGCCATCCGGCAGCCGAAGCATCTGCAGCACCGTCGCCAGGGTGCCCATGGCAAATACATCCTTCGGGCCCGGCTCGTCGGTGGAGGCATCTTTCTGGGCTACCAGCAGGATTTCCTTGCTGCCCTCCATTGCCGCTTCCAGCGCCTGAATGGATTTTTCGCGGCCCACAAACAGCGGAACCACCATGTGCGGGAACACCACCACATCACGCAAAGGAAGCAGCGGGTATTCGTGCACAGTTTCATCAGGTATACGGGTCATGGGGAATCCTCTGACAGTATTTCTTTCAGCATATCACCCAACATTGGGGCGCTGACAAAAATTGCAATCTTTTTACGATGGGAAATATCAGGGAGCAAACGATAAGGGCCTGAGATGAAAAAGGGGCGTTGAACGCCCCTTTTATATCACCCGGTATTCTACGCCCTGTGCCCGTTCAGTCTTCGGGCACCGCCTTGGCGTGATCGCTGCTGGCGTAGATCTTGAAGGGCTCTGAATCCCCCTTGATCACACTCTCGTCGATCACCACCTTGGAGACATCATGCTCAGAGGGAATCTGATACATGGTATCCAGCAGCGTCGCTTCCATTATCGACCGCAGACCACGGGCACCCGTCTTGCGCTCCATGGCTTTTCTGGCCACTGCGCGCAGGGCGTCTTCCCGGAAGTCCAGCTCCACCCCTTCCATATCAAACAGCTTCTGATACTGCTTGGTCAGGGCGTTTTTGGGCTCGGTCAGAATCTGCACCAGTGCTTCTTCATCCAGCTCGGTCAACGTGGCTACCACAGGCAGACGGCCGACGAATTCCGGAATCAGGCCAAACTTCACCAGATCCTCGGTCTCGACTTCGCGAATGATATCGCCAGTGCTCTTGCTGTCGTCCTGGCTCTTGACTGTAGCCGAGAAGCCAATGGAACTGCGCTCAGACCGTTCCTGGATGACCTTGTCGAGGCCGGCGAAGGCACCGCCACAGATAAACAGGATATTACCGGTATCCACCTGCAGGAATTCCTGCTGGGGATGTTTACGCCCACCCTGAGGAGGAACCGAAGCGACAGTACCCTCGATCAGCTTCAGCAAAGCCTGCTGTACACCCTCACCCGATACATCCCGGGTGATGGACGGGTTATCGGACTTGCGGGAAATCTTGTCGATCTCGTCGATGTAGACAATACCGCGCTGGGCCTTTTCGACATCGTAGTCGCACTTCTGCAGCAGTTTCTGGATGATGTTTTCAACATCTTCACCCACATAGCCTGCTTCGGTCAGCGTGGTCGCATCCGCGATGGTAAACGGTACATTCAGCATGCGCGCAAGGGTTTCCGCCAACAGGGTCTTACCGCTACCGGTGGGACCGATCAGCAGAATGTTGCTTTTGCCCAGCTCGACATCACTCTTGCCCTCGCCGTAGCGAAGACGCTTGTAGTGGTTATACACCGCTACAGACAGAACGACCTTGGCGCGATCCTGGCCAATAACATATTCATTAAGAGTCTCTCGAATCTCTGCCGGCGTGGGCAGGCGATCGCTGGCCTCCTCCGGGGCGTTCTCCTGAATCTCTTCCCGGATAATGTCATTGCACAGATCAACGCACTCGTCGCAGATGAACACCGAGGGCCCTGCAATGAGCTTACGGACTTCATGCTGGCTCTTTCCACAAAACGAGCAGTAGAGCAACTTGCCGTTATCGTCGCCTCTGCCGTTTCTTTCATCTGCCATTGAAATACCTCTGTTCTTCGTTGGCCGGCGTCGTCAGTGTGTACGCCGGCCGGTAGTGATGCGATGACTTTCAGTATTATTTATTCGATACGCGCTTATCAAGTATTGTATCGATCAACCCGTACTCTTTGGCCTGGGCAGGATCCATGAAATTATCACGGTCGGTATCCCGGGCGATGGTCTCGATGTCCTGACCAGTGTGCTCCGCAAGCAGCTCGTTGAGCGTGTTGCGGATTTTCAGGATCTCACGGGTATGGATCTCGATGTCCGTCGCCTGCCCCTGATAGCCGCCCAGCGGCTGATGAATCATTACACGGGAGTGCGGCAGGCAGGCACGCTTGCCCTTCGCGCCACCCGACAACAGGAAAGCACCCATGCTGGCTGCCTGACCGATGCAAAGTGTTGCTACGTCCGGCTTCACGAACTGCATGGTGTCGTAAATGGACATGCCGGCGGAAACGGAGCCACCCGGACTGTTGATATAAAGATGGATATCCTTGTCCGGATTTTCGGATTCCAGGAACAGCAACTGGGCAACCACGAGGTTTGCCATGTGATCTTCAACCGGGCCAACCAGAAAGATCACCCGCTCCTTGAGCAGACGGGAATAAATGTCGAACGAACGTTCGCCGCGTGCCGTCTGTTCAATAACAATCGGCACCAGGCCTGAGCTGGTTATCATTGTAGGGCCATCAAACGGTTTCTGCGTCATGTGCGCCTGAACTCCTTATGGACAATGGTTTGGACTCCTGCTTCAACGGGAGCCCGTTGTATTCCGGTACCCCATATACTCTGCCAGCAGATCGCCCAGATGAAAACAGCCGGACACGCCGGCTGCTTCCAGAACACGGCACCGGGCCAGAGCCCGGCGGCCATCAGCGCTGGGGCTGACCGGCCTGCACCGCTTCCTCGTACTTCATCTTCTTCTCTTTTACCTTGGCCGCGCCAAGCACAAAATCAACCACGGCATCTTCCAGTACAGAAGACTCAACCTGAGCCTTCTGATCCGGGTTGCTGTTGAAGTGTGCAACAACCTCGTCCGGCTGTTCATACGTAGAAGCGATCTCCTGGATCTTTTCTTCCACTTTCGCTTCGTCAGCCTTCAGGTCATTTTTCTTGACCACTTCCTGGAACAGCAGACCGGTCTTCACGCGACGCTTCGCCTGCTCTTCGAAGATTTCCTTCGGCAATTGCTGGAAATCCACCTGCCCGCCAAAGCGCTGAACGGCGTCCTGACGCAGGCGATCAATTTCCTGGTCAACGAGAGCCGCAGGTACTTCCAGCTCGGTGGTCTCCAGCAGACCATCTACAACGTCGTTCTTGACCTTGTTGGATACTGCCTGCTTGAGCTCGCGCTCCATGTTCTTCTTCACTTCCTCGCGGAAAGCGGCTTCGTCTTCAGCTTCGATGCCGAAACGCTTGAAGAATTCCTGATCCAGCTCCGGCAGCTGCGGCTCTTCTACCTTGTGGATAGTGATCGCGAACTTGGCATCTTTACCCGCCAGGTCTTCGTTATGGTAGTCCTCAGGGAAAGTGACATCGATTTCCAGCTCTTCGCCGGCTTTACCACCCACAATGCCCTTTTCAAAACCAGGGATCATCTGACCTGAACCCAGGGTCAGACGATGACCTTCAGCGGAGCCACCTTCGAATTCTTCACCATCGATGGAGCCCTTGAAGTCGATAGTCACGATGTCCTTGTTCTTGGACTTGCGCTTGACTTCTTTCATGGTGGCCTGCTGGCGACGCAGATTATCGATCATGTTGTCGATATCCTTGTCGGCAACTTCAGACACCGGCTTCTCAACGTTGATCTTGCTCAGATCGCCCAGCTCAATTTCCGGCAGAACCTCAAAAGTCGCAACGAACTCGAGGTCCTTGCCTTCTTCCATGGTCTTCGGCTCCAACTTGGGCCAGCCCGCCGGATTGATATCCTGCTCCTGCAGCGCCTTGATGTAGTTGTCGCGCATAGCCTCGCCAACCACTTCCTGGCGGATGCTGTCACCAAAACGACGCTTGACCACGCTCATGGGAACCTTGCCAGGGCGGAAACCGTTCAGGCGCACGGTGCGAGCAGTTTCCTGCAGGCGTTTCTGAACCGCCTGGTCGATTTCCTGGGCGGGCACACCAATCGTCATGCGACGCTCGATGTTGGAGGTCGTTTCAACAGACACTTGCATGGAAGTTCCTCAAATTACAGATTCTGTAGGTGAATGAAAATTAAACCAAAATCCCGGCAGGAGCAGCTCACCCCAAAGGGACGCAAAATTAAAAGCCGGTAGTTTATCACGGTTTGCCCCGCCGAGAGAATCACCCGGCCACCCTGAATATGGGTTTGAGACGCGCCTAACAACGCGGTACGAAAACACAATGGGGACAAATCAGAAAAAAGAAAGGGTGGTGCGAGAGGAGAGACTCGAACTCTCACGGTATTACCCGCTGGAACCTAAATCCAGTGCGTCTACCAATTCCGCCACTCTCGCATATCCGGCGCAACTCTGAACCATAACAGGGAATCAGGGTGCTCGGAAACAAACAAGGGGAAAAGTGGGGTGGACGAAGGGGTTCGAACCCTCGACCGCAGGAGTCACAATCCTGAGCTCTACCAACTGAGCTACGTCCACCACATCAGGGAGGTGCCTGCCGGCACACTACTGCTTACTTCAACTTTGCTGGTTCGGCGAGTCCGGTACCAATCTGCGATTAACGAGATGGCGCGCCCGGCAGGACTCGAACCTGCGACCATCCGCTTAGAAGGCGGATGCTCTATCCAGCTGAGCTACGGGCGCTTGACCGTTCGCCCACCTGAATATCCAGAAAGTGGTCGGGGTAGAGAGATTCGAACTCCCGACATCCTGCTCCCAAAGCAGGCGCGCTACCAGACTGCGCTATACCCCGTTAACTGAACAACAAGTGCCTCAGCAAAGTTGGCGCGCATATTACCGGCGCCGATCGCGTCCGTCAACACGGAATTGAAAATTCCTTGCCGAGACAGTCCTATAAGTGACCACCTGTAACCGCTGGAGTTCCCGACCACCCCTCTACATTGGCGTTAACCCTGAAGCATGAGACAATGCCCGGCCTTCACTTTTACGCCCAAACCGACAAGACGGAAACATGAGCGCCAAACTGATTAACGGAAAAGAAATTGCTGCACAGGTCCGGCAACAGGTGGCCGCCGGTGTCGAAGCCAGAAAACAGAAGGGCCTGAGAGCGCCCGGGCTGGCCGTGGTACTGGTCGGTCACGATCCGGCATCCCAGGTATACGTTGGCAACAAACGCAAGGCCTGCGAGCAGGCAGGCATCCTGTCGCTGTCCTATGATTTGCCGGAAGATACCTCCCAGGCGGCACTGGAAGCGCTGGTTGACGAGCTGAACGAGAACCCCGCCGTTGACGGCATACTGGTTCAACTTCCCCTGCCCTCGCACCTGGATGCTGATCCGATTCTGGTAAAGATACGGCCCGACAAGGACGTAGACGGCTTTCATCCCTACAACATCGGCCGCCTGATGCAGCGCAAGCCTACCCTGCGGCCCTGCACACCGGCAGGCGTCATCACCCTGCTGGACTCCATTGGCACCCCCTACAAAGGCCAGCACGCAGTTATTGTCGGGGCCTCCAACATTGTCGGTCGCCCCATGAGCATGGAACTGCTGCTAAAGGGAGCCACGACAACGGTATGCCATCGATTTACCGACAATCTCGAGAAATTTGTTGGGGAAGCAGACATCCTGGTGGCCGCAGTGGGCAAACCGGGCATCATCAAGGGCGAGTGGGTCAAACGCGGCGCCACCGTCATTGATGTGGGCATCAACCGGATGGATGATGGCAAACTCTGTGGCGATGTCGATTTTGACGCTGCAGCAGAGCGTGCGGCTTACATCACCCCGGTACCGGGCGGCGTCGGCCCCATGACCATTGCCACCCTGCTGGAAAACACCCTTTACGCCGCCGACGTGCTGCACGCCGACACCTGACGCGCCATCCCACGAACTCTTCGTCAGCGGGGGCAACCCCAATAAAAAACCCCGCCGAAGCGGGGTTTTTTATGGACGGGCGTTTTACTGCCCGTATTTGGCCTTGGCCTTCTGACGGTAAGCGTGCAGCAGCGGCTCAGTGTAACCGGCCGGCTGTTCGCGACCCTTCAGAACCAGATCCACAGCGGCCTGGAAGGCGATGCTGTCATCAAAGTTCGGAGCCATGTTGCGGTATGCCGCATCACCAGCGTTCTGCTTATCAACAACCGCAGCCATGCGCTTCATGGTTTCCATGATCTGCTCTTCAGAGCAGATGCCGTGGTACAACCAGTTGGTCAGCAGCTGCGAAGAAATACGCAGTGTCGCACGGTCTTCCATCAGGCCCACATCGTTGATGTCAGGCACCTTGGAGCAGCCCACACCCTGGTCGATCCAGCGTACAACGTAGCCAAGGATACCCTGGGCGTTGTTGTCCAGTTCCTGCTGAATGTCCTCGGCGCTCAAGGACGACGGATCCTCCATCACCGGCACAGTCAGGATGTCGTCCAGAGACGCGCGCTGACGGTTGGCCAGCTCTTTCTGCACATCAAACACGTTCACCTGGTGGTAGTGAGTGGCATGCAAGGTAGCGGCTGTCGGAGACGGAACCCAGGCGGTGTTGGCACCAGCCTTCGGATGACCGATCTTGGCCTCCAGCATGCCTGCCATCAGATCCGGCATGGCCCACATACCCTTACCAATCTGGGCAACGCCAGACAGACCGGCTTCCAGGCCGATGTCCACGTTCCACTGCTCGTAGGCGTTGATCCAGGCGGCCTGCTTCATCGGCCCCTTACGGATGAAGGGACCCAACTCCATGGATGTATGAATCTCATCACCGGTGCGATCCAGGAAGCCGGTATTGATAAACACGGTGCGCTCTTTGGCCGCGTGGATGCAGGCCTTCAGGTTCACCGTGGTGCGACGCTCTTCGTCCATGATGCCCACTTTCAGGGTGAAGCGCGGCAGACCAAGAGCGTCTTCAACACGACCGAAGAATTCATTGGTGAACGCCACTTCTTCCGGGCCGTGCTGCTTGGGCTTAACAATGTACACAGAACCCTTGGTGCTGTTCTGGAATTTGCCGTCGCCCTTCAGGTCGTGGATGGCGATCAGGGACGTTACCAGGCCGTCCATCAGACCCTCGGGGATTTCGCTACCATCCTTCAGCAGAATGGCCGGGTTAGTCATCAGGTGACCAACGTTACGAACGAACAGCAGGCTGCGGCCCTTGAGGGTCAGCTCGCTGCCATCGGCGCCAGTGTAGGTGCGATCGCCATTCATGCGACGAGTCATCATCTGGCCGCCCTTCTCGAAGGACTCTTCCAGATCGCCCTTCATCAGACCAAGCCAGTTCTTGTAGGCGACAACCTTGTCATCAGCATCTACCGCGGCAACGGAGTCTTCGCAGTCCATGATGGTGGTCAGGGCCGATTCCATCAGAACGTCTTTAACGTGGGCACCGTCATCCTTGCCGATCGGATGGCTGGCATCGATCTGGATTTCGAAATGCATGCCGTTTTTCACCAGCAGAACGCCGGTGGGAGCATCGGCAGCGCCGGTGTAACCCACAAAACCGGCCTCGTCTTTCAGGCCGGTCACGTCACCATTCTGAAGTTTAACCGCCAGCTTGCCGCCATCGATGTAGTATTTTGCGGCGTCTTTATGGCTGCCGGAAGCCAGAGGCGCAGAGCCATCCAGCAGGTTGCGGGCCCACTCAATCACCTTCGCGCCACGAACCGGATTGTAGCCACGACCTTTCTCAGCACCATCTTCCTCAGAAATAGCGTCAGTACCGTACAGGGCATCGTACAGGCTACCCCAGCGGGCGTTAGCCGCGTTCAGGGCGAAACGGGCATTCATGACCGGCACTACCAGCTGCGGGCCAGCCATGGTGGCGATTTCCGGATCCACATTGGAGGTGGAGATTTTGAAATCCGCCGGCTCATCTACCAGATAGCCGATGTCTTTCAGGAACGCCTTATACTCGGCCATGTCCAGTTTCTGGCCCTTGTGCTCGCGGTTCCAGGTATCCATTTTTTCCTGGATTTCGTCACGCTTGAGCAGCAGCTCGCGATTGCGCGGAGCGAGCTCGTTCACGATCTTGTCGAACTCGGCCCAGAACTTGTCAGCGTCAATACCGGTGCCCGGAATCGCTTCGTTATTTACAAAATCGTACAGATTCTTGGCGATCTGGATGCCGCCAACTTGAACGCGTTCTGTCATCGTTGCTTGCCTCAATGGGTTTGTAGTTCCCGACTCCCCTGATGGCGCCTGAAAGCGCGGGGACGTTCTGATTAGAGCGCCGCATTGTACGTGAAATTCCCTACAAGGTCATTCCCACCGGTACAATGCGACATTGCGCGAATCAACTCAGTCCTGGCTCCGGCGCCAGGTGGTTCCTTCTCGGCTGTCATCCAGGATAATGCCCTTCTCCAGCAGATCATCGCGAATGCGATCAGCCTCCGCAAAGTCTTTGGCTTTGCGGGCATCGGCACGGGCCTGAATCATGGCCTCAATGTCCTCGGCGGTCAGCTCACTGCCGGTATCCGCCTGGAAGAAGGCTTCCGGGTCTTGCTGCAGCAGGCCGAGCACAGCACCCAGCCGCACCAGAACGGCCGCGCTGCGCTTGGCGGCCTCTTCATCACCTTCCCGGCGGTAATGATTGATGTCGTTCGCCACTGCATGCAGCACGGCAATGGCGCCAGCAGTATTGAAATCATCATCCATGACCTCGGCAAAACGGCGGTCGTGATCGGTTTCCGCTACATCTGCTTCTTTCGCCGGCACGATACCCCGCAGGGCATGATAGAGCTTGGTCAAGGTGCGCCCGGCCTCCGCCAGGTTATCCTCGGAATAGTCCACCTGACTCCGGTAGTGGCTGGACACCAGGAAATAGCGCACCACTTCCGCCGGGTACTTTTCCAGAATCTCGCGAATGGTAAAAAAGTTCCCCAGCGACTTGGACATCTTTTCCTTATTCACTCGAATGGCGCCGGCGTGCATCCAGGTGTGCACAAAGGTGTGGCCGGTGGCACATTCCGACTGGGCGATTTCGTTTTCATGGTGCGGGAACAGCAGATCCGGCCCGCCACCGTGAATATCAAAGGTGTCACCCAGGCACTTGGTAGACATGGCGGAGCACTCAATATGCCACCCGGGGCGACCTTCGCCCCACGGCGACTGCCAGCTCACCTCGCCCGGCTTGGCGGCCTTCCAGAGCGCAAAGTCTGCGGGGCTGCGCTTGGCCTCCTGGACATCCACTCGAGCACCGGCAACCAGATCTTCCAGCTTTTTCTTGCTCAGCTTGCCGTAATCCGGGAAAGACTCCACCGCAAAGTACACGTCGCCATTATCGGCGGCATAGGCGTGGCCGCCAGCGATCAGCTTCTGGATCATGGCAATGATATCGTCGATAAAGGCAGTCGCCCGGGGCTCCTCATTGGGTGACAGCACGCCGAGCTTCGCCTCATCCTCGTGCATGGCCCGGATCATCCGGTCGGTCAGGTCGGTATACACCTCACCGTTTTCATCAGCCCGGCGCAGGATCTTGTCGTCGATATCGGTAATGTTGCGCACGTAGTGTACGTCGTATCCGCGATGCCGCAGATACCGAGTCACCACGTCAAACGCCACCAGCACCCGGGCATGCCCCAGATGGCAATAGTCGTAGACAGTCATGCCGCACACGTACATACGAACCTTGCCAGGCTCCAAGGTTTTGAACGCTTCCTTTTGCTGTGTCAGCGTATTGTAGATACGCATTACTTGCCTCCCTTACCCCAGGAATCCCGCAGCGTTACGGTACGATTGAACACCGGCTTGCCAGACTTTTCAGTCAGTTCCTGGTCGCAGAAAAAGTATCCCTCGCGCTCGAACTGGTACGGCAGATCGGTACGGGGCTGAGCCAGACTTTTCTCAACGCGGGCACCTTTGAGAACGACCAGAGATTCGGGGTTCAGATGATCCAGAAAATCGCCTTCCTTGTCGCTGTCCGGAGATTCGTGGTTGAACAGGCGGTCGTAAAGATTGATATCCGTTTCCACGCTGTCGCTGGCCGACACCCAGTGAATCACGCCGTTGGGTTTGTAGCCCTCCGGGTTCACGCCCAGGGTATTCGGGTCGTACTCGCACTTGAGCTCGACAATCTCGCCGCTGTCATCACGCACAACTTCTTTGCAGGTCATCACGTAACCACCGCGCAGCCGCACCGCCTGTTCCGGGGCCAGCCGCTTCCACTTACGCGGCGGCTCCACCTCGAAATCTTCCCGGTCAATAAACAGGGTCTGACTCCAGGTCACTTCCCGCTCGCCCATATCCGGATTCTGCGGATGCACTGGCAGAGTGAGGGTTTCCGTCTGGTCAGCCGGATAGTTGGTCAGGGTGACCTTGAGCGGACGCATCACGCACATGGCGCGGGGCGCACGGTTATTCAGATCTTCCCGGATAGCGTGCTCCAGCATACCGACATCCACGGTGCCACCGGCCTTGTTCACGCCGATCATGTCGCAGAAGTTGCGGATGGACTCCGGTGTGTAACCACGACGGCGCATGCCGGAAATCGTCGGCATCCGGGGATCGTTCCAGCCGTCCACCACGTTTTCATCCACCAGCCGCTTCAGTTTGCGCTTGCTGGTAATGGTGTAGTTCAGATTCAGCCGGGCAAATTCGATCTGACGCGGATGGCAGGGGATGGTGATATTGTCCAGCACCCAGTCGTACAGCGGCCGGTGATCCTCGAATTCCAGGGTACACAGGGAATGGGTAATCCCTTCCAGAGCATCGGAGATCGGATGGGTAAAGTCATACATCGGATAGATGCACCACTTGCTGCCGGTCTGGTGATGATCCGCGTAGCGAATCCGGTACAGAATCGGGTCCCGCAGGTTGATATTCGGGGATGCCATATCAATCTTGGCCCGCAACACCAGCTCACCGTTCTGGAACTTGCCGTCGCGCATGTCCCGGAACAGCTGCAGGCTTTCCTCTACCGGGCGATCCCGATATGGGCTGTTCTTGCCGGGCTCTTTCAGGGAACCGCGGTACTCGGCCATCTGCTCAGCATTCAGGGCACACACATAGGCCTTATCGTTCTGAACAAGCTCTTCGGCAAAGGCATAGAGCTGATCAAAGTAATCCGACGCGTAACACACCTCGCCGGCCCACTCATAGCCCAGCCACTCCACGTCCTGCTTGATAGCGTCGATATACTCCTGGTTTTCCTTTTCCGGGTTGGTGTCGTCAAAGCGCAGGTTGCACTCACCGTTAAAGGTTTCGGCAATGCCAAAGTTCAAACAGATCGATTTGGCATGACCAATGTGCAGATAGCCATTGGGCTCCGGGGGAAAACGGGTGACCACCTTGCCGGTGTGCTCCCCTTTGGCAATGGCGTCTTCAATAAGGCTCTGGATAAAGTTGTGGGCTTTCTTCGACTCGGCGCTCATACAATCTCTGTTAACAGGGAATGAATCATGGGAGCTGTCCGGATGCTCCGTTTAAACCGCCTATTATACTCACAAATCCATGCCGGACTCATGCACCGGACGAAACTCTTGAGTACAATAGCCACTTTCAACATTCCGATCCCAAAATACAGGAAACCCTGATGATTCTGCTGCAGACAAACTTCGGTGATATCAAACTGGAACTGGACTACGAAAAAGCCCCGGAAACCGCCAAAAACTTCGAACAGTACGTTCGCGACGGCTTCTACGATGGCCTGATTTTTCACCGCGTTATCAGCAACTTCATGATTCAGGGCGGCGGCTTTGAGCCTGGCATGACGCCGCGCAAAACCCGCGAACCTATCCAGAACGAGGCTGACAACGGCCTGAGCAACATGGTCGGCACCATTGCCATGGCCCGCACCATGGACCCCCACTCCGCCACCGCCCAGTTCTTCATCAACGTTGAGAACAACGGTTTTCTGGACCACACCGCCAAGAACGCCGAGGGCTGGGGCTACTGCGTATTCGGCAAGGTGGCCGAGGGCATGGATACCGTCAACAAGATCCGCGCCGTTCGCACCACCATGCGCGCCGGCCATCAGGACGTCCCGTTTGAGGACGTAGTGATTGAAAAAGCCGAGGTTCTGGAGGACGCGTGACCACGCTGTTTATCTCGGATCTGCACCTGGAAGAATCGCGCCCGGATATTACGGGTGCGTTTCTGACCTTCCTCAGAGACAAGGCTCTGGGCGTTGAGCGTCTATACATTCTTGGCGACTTTTTTGAAGCCTGGATTGGAGATGACGAGCGAACCCCGCTGCAGGAACAGGTAGCGGCGGCCTTGCG
This sequence comes from Marinobacter sp. LM1, assembly GCF_042763285.1. Lineage (NCBI taxonomy): Bacteria > Pseudomonadati > Pseudomonadota > Gammaproteobacteria > Pseudomonadales > Marinobacteraceae > Marinobacter > Marinobacter sp. LM1. The sequence goes on along the minus strand of NZ_CP114373.1, from coordinate 1,827,151 downwards.
GGAGGTGCGGGACACAGGCACCGATATTTACCTGATGCACGGCAACCGGGACTTCCTCATTGGCGAAGATTTCTGCGCGCGCGCCGGCGCCACCCTGCTGGATGATCCGACGGTAGTAGATCTGTATGGCACACCCGCCCTACTGATGCACGGTGACAGCCTCTGCACGGCCGATGTGGAATATCAGAAGTTCCGGGCCAACATGCGTAACCCGCAAACGGTGAAGATGCTTCTCTCCCGCCCACTCAAAGATCGTCAGCTGATGGCACGGCAACTGCGGGAAATCTCCATGGCGAAGAATCAGGGCAAGGCTGAGACCATCATGGATGTGACCCCCGAGGAAGTGGTGAAAGAACTGGAAGCCCATAACGTTCAACTGATGATTCACGGCCACACCCATCGCCCCGCCATTCATGAGCTGGAAGCCAATGGCAAGCCCGCCCGCAGGGTTGTACTGGGAGACTGGCACGAAAATGTCTGGTGGCTTGAGGCCAGCGCGGGCCAGCCCGTTGCCCTGAGGCACCAACCACTCGCCGATTTCTAGAGACTGAATGGCAGGGTGCCCCCCAGCCGGTAGTCAGGAACGGTCTTTCACCCACTCGCCGTCGGCTTTGTGGTATTCCTGTTTTACCGCCGCCCACGCGACGCGATGGGCGGTTTCTTCACGATCGGCGTCGCCACGACGGTCCTCAGGGTTGCGGTACTCCTCCCAAGCCGAATTGAACGCTTTGCGATATATTTCCTGGGCGTGGGCCGGCAGATTGTTTCGAACTCCGTCTGGCAAATCGGATTTACGATCGTAAGGCATAGGTCACCTCCTCGCTTCTCACGCACCCGCTCATCCAAGGGCGGCGATCAGCGCGTCACAGAATTGCTCCAGGTCATCCGGCTTGCGGCTGGTAATGATGCCTGCCTCCTGATGGACCGCTTGGTCAACCCAGTGGCCACCTCCGTTTTGGATATCCGTCCTGAGGCTTGGAAACGACGTCATCGTTCGCCCCTTGACCACCCCGGCCTCAACCAGCAACCAGGGGGCATGACATATCGCCGCAACCGGCATATCGGCCTGTACACAGTGTTTCACCAAGTCAACGGCTTCGGTGTTTAAACGTAAAGCATCGGGATTGGCCAGGCCACCAGGTAACACCAGCGCATCGAATTGCTCAGCTGTCACCTCATTCACCGTCTTATCGACTGAGAACGAATCCCCCTTGTCCAGATGGTGATACCCTCGTATCGAGCCGGATTCGAGTGAAACCAGTTCCACCTTAGCCCCGGCCTGCCTGAGTTTATCCCAAGGCGTTGTCAGCTCTACCTGCTCCACGCCGTCCGTTGCAAGCAGGGCCACCGTTTTCCCGCTTAATGCACCAGTCATGCGGCTCTACCTCCTCTAATAATCTTGCGCAGAAAAAACGAAGGGAACGTAAATACCCTGCTCCAACCCTAGTCGCATATCGTGTCGTTTATCCAGCCCTCGGGCATTAACACATGTTAAATGCAGGCCGCTGAGACTCTGCTTAAATGAGAGGCTCACGCCTGCAAAGCATAGGAGCCAAGTTATGCCTGAGAACAGAACCGAGCGCCCCTACCCGATGACGGCCGGCGGTGAAACGCACCAAACAGCGCAGAGCCCCAGCGACACCCTGACCACGCCCCAGGGCGTTCCTATATCAGATAACCAGAACTCTCTGAAAGCCGGGGCCCGCGGCCCTACCCTGCTGGAAGACCAGGTGCTTCGGGAGAAACTGTTTCATTTTGACCACGAGCGGATTCCCGAACGTGTGGTGCATGCCAGAGGCTTTGGCGTGCACGGCTATTTCGAAAACTACAAATGCCAGGCCGAACTCACCTGCGCCGACCTGTTCCAACGACCCGGGGAACAAACTCCCGCGTTCGTGCGCTTTTCCACTGTACTGGGAAACAAAGGCTCCTTTGATCTGGCCAGAGATGTCCGGGGCTTTGCGGTAAAGCTCTACACCCGTGAAGGCAATTGGGACCTGGTCGGCAATAACATTCCCGTATTCTTTATTCAGGATGCAATGAAATTCCCGGACCTGGTCCATGCTGGAAAACAGGAACCAGACCGGGGGTTCCCTCAGGCACAATCCGCCCATGACAATTTCTGGGATTTTGTCAGCCTGATGCCCGAGAGCACCCATATGCTCATGTGGACCATGTCGGACCGGGGCATCCCGCGGTCCTTCCGCTTTATGGAGGGCTTTGGCGTGCACACCTTCCGGATGGTAACGAGCGGCGGCGAGACGCGATTCGTAAAGTTTCACTGGAAACCGCTGCAGGGACTCCAGTCGGTGGTCTGGAACGAGGCGGTCAAGATCAATGGCGCCGACCCGGACTTTCATCGCCGGGATCTGTGGGAGGCCATTCAACGCGGTGATTACCCGGAATGGGAGTTGGGTGTGCAGGTGTTTGACGAAGCCTTTGCCGATCAGTTTGAATTCGATGTACTGGATCCGACCAAACTTATCCCGGAAGAACAGGTTCCGGTGCAACCCGTCGGCAAACTGGTGCTCAACCGTGTAGTCGAGAACTTCTTTGCCGAGACGGAACAGGTCGCCTTCTGCACCCAGAATATTGTTCCTGGCATTGATTTTACCGACGACCCCTTGTTGCAGGGGCGTAATTTTTCCTATCTGGACACTCAGGTCAAGCGCCTGGGCGGGCCAAACTTCAACCGCCTGCCTATCAACGCCCCGAAATGCCCGATGCATCACTTCCAGCAGGATGGGCATATGGCGGAAAGCAACCCCACCACCCGCGCCAACTACGAGCCCAACAGTTGGGGCAATGACGGTGGTCCACGGGAAAACCCCGATACCGGCTTTCGCAGCCATCCCCGTGCACTGCAGAGTCCCGCCGGTCGGGTACGATCGGAAACCTTCGCTGACCATTACAGCCAGGCACGGCAGTTTTACATCAGCCAGACCCGTGCGGAGCAAACCCATATTGCCGATGCTTTTGTCTTTGAACTGAGCAAAGTCCAGCGTGAGGATATCCGGGCACGGGTGGTGGGCCACCTGCTGAATGTCGATAAAACGCTGGCCGAAAAAGTAGCGACCGGCCTCGGTCTTACGCCAATGCCGGAGCCGGCGGAAGCAGCCAGGCAACCGCGCACCGATCTGCCCGTCTCGGACAAACTCAGCATCATTCGAAATGGCCCCGACAGCTTTAAAGGCCGCCGACTCGGCGTCCTCGTCAGCGATGGCGTAGATACCAAGCTGATCGATGCGCTGAAACAGGCCCTCGACGACGAAGGCGCCGAACTCAAAGTCGTGGCCCCCACCATCCACGGAGTCACCACCAGCGATGGGTCTGTGCTGGCTGCAGACGAAAAGATCGACGGAGGCCCCTCTGTCCTGTTCGACGCAGTGGCCTTGCTGATGACGGACAATGAGGCAGACACCCTGGCCAGCCACGGTCCAGCTCGCGATTTCGTCAATGATGCCTTTGCGCACTGCAAGTTCATTGGCTATAACAAGGCGGCCAAGGCCTTGCTGAAATCAGCAGGACTGGAAGAAAAAGTGGATGCCGGGTGTCTGACACTCGACACAACGGAACAGGCAGCCACTCTGGTTAAGCAGTGCCAAACCGGCCGTTACTGGCAGCGCCAGGAGCATGTCGACATCGTGTAAAAACGCCTCCCGTAGAAACAGAGATGCCCCCATCGGATAGCCGATGGGGGCATTTTTTGTGTAGAGCCTGGTCAGGCACTCAGACCGCCAATCAGCTCCAGGGTTTGAGAGGCTGAGTATTGGCACGAGCCGCGAGATACTCAGGACGCCGTTTACTTCCGCAGAATGGCTCCACAAGGCGGTTGTCCACGCTGTTGTAAACAAAAAACAGATTGGCTCGAGGCCAGGGCGACATGTTCCGGTTAGAGGCATGCAGGGTATTGCACTCAAACAGTAGCAGAGACCCTGCCGGACCGGTGGGCGCCTCAATACCATGCCGATTTGCCAGCTGACCTACAGCATCACGGGACGGCACCCCTGCTGTCGGCTTCTGCAGTGACTGTGTCCAGTTGTTCTCAGGCGTGGCACCGGCACAGGGCACAAAATACTCGTGCGAACCGGGAATGAGCATCAACGGGCCGTTGAAAGCATTATTATCCGTCAACATGATCGACGCGCTCACGGCCCGCATGGCGGGCATCCCGTCTTCCGTGTGCCAGGTTTCAAAATCCGAGTGCCATTCAAAACCATTGCCGCAAAATCCCGCCTTGCTGTTAATCCGGGACTGGTGGATGTAGACGTCTCCGCCCAGCAGTTGCTGCGCGATACCCAGCAATTCAGGATCACGGGTCAAACGGTGAAACGCCTCGGAAGTCTCATGCATTGCAAACACCGACCGGATTTTCTCGCGGTTTGCATCCATGATCACTTCATCCCGCTCACAGAAGGCCTTGTCCTGAGCCATGTCTCGCAGCTCGTCGAAGAAGCCCTCCACCATCTCCGGGGTAAAGAAGTTCTCGAGCCACAAGAACCCATCCCGCTCAAATTGTGCCAGCTGTTGCTGGGCCAGTGGCCCTTGCTCGCGCTGCGACCCCGCGCTGTGAACGATCGGCTCGTGCCGGGGAAACATGTTTCCTGCGTTTTCCTCTCTGCTTCGGTAAAAGTCAGCTCGTTGTAACATGGTGATGAAACCTCATTACTCTGAAAATGAGGTTTCAACGTAACAATCGCAACATGCCCCAACTACAACATAGGTTATAAAGGGAAACCGCTAGAAGTTACTGAAAAGTAAGGCTATAACCCATCGCTTTCGGTAGGTTCCCGATAGCTTTCAAGGCGTTTCAGCCAGCCTGGAAGCCACCGCTCTCGCTCAATGGGCATCTCTGCGTTCTCGGCCCGCCGGGTAAGCACCCGGCCGGCCGCTTCGCGAAAGCGCTCCAAGGCCGTATCGGCCTTGCCGGGTTCCATTTCCAGCAGCACCTGACGCAGCCCCCACCCTTGCCCCCTGTAGACCTCTTGTGACGATAAACCCTCACCTTTGAAATTCACATAATCCATCAGGGCATAGACGCCGCCAGGTCTCTTTGAAAGTTCAGTAATGTGTGCTGTCACCGTGTCCCGCTGATCATCCGGCACGGCTTCTATAACCCGGTGCAGAGATTGCTCTGCTCGCTTGAAAATGAAGGCCACCTGAACGGCTTTGGTTCGGTCCAGAAAGGCACGCAGTTCCGCCAGTCGTTGACTGCCTGCGGCTTCAATAAACGCGTTCTGGTCCGGCCATGGGGCATCCGGTACCGGATCGTCCGCCAACCAGTCAGGCATCGCCACTGCGCGGGCTTTCATGAAGCGAATCAGATCAGGGAAACTCTCCACAAAACGCTCGTTCACGCCCTCGGGGTACCAGATAAAATGCCCGATGCCCAGCGATGGAAAGGCCTCTCCCTGATTCCAGTGCACCAGGCAGTCATAGCGCCCGGCACACTCATTACGAAATATCTGCTGACCAACCCATTTCAGTTGCTGCTCGGAGAGCGCAAGCGCTGGCACGGCCGGCTTCCGAGTCAACTGATCCACCAACACCACGGTGAGAATGGCCACTATAAGGCCGACCACAAGCCACTTGTGCACGCTACTCTCTCTCAGCAACAAAACCAGCACCTATCGGTGAATCAGAGTGAAAGAGCAGGCTGAACGATCGCCGCAAATACGCCACCGGATTGCTCAGACCTTTTCAGTCAGTCGTAACTTTAAACCCGCCCTCACCGGATATACACCACTCACTGGCATCCCCGCAAATCCCTTGCCACCCAAAAGCTTCACAAGAACTCATCCATAAGTGCTTCCAGATCCCGGGTATCGCGGGGCTTGGCCCGACAGGCCGTTGTTCCGGCATCGACACAGGCCTGACGATAGTCCTGGCCGCGGTTCGCAGAGATGGTCACTATTGGTGTGTATACCGGGAGGAGATTCTGATGGCGAATGGCTCTGATGGCTTCGATTCCATCCATAAAAGGCATTTCGCCGTCCATCAAGACCAGGTCCCAGCGATCATCCGCAACGGCCAGGAGTGCCTCCACACCATCACAGACTCCGGTCACCTGAACGCCCAGGTTGGAGAGCTTCTTGCACATCACCATCCGTACTCCCGCATCGTCATCCACCACAAGTACTCGGACAGGCAGTGAAAACCCCAGTCGACGCGCCAGGGGCTCCGGTCTGGACGGCGAACGCGGTGCCGGGTTCTCTTCCAGAATGGTCGAAATGCGTTCCCCACCAAGCATCAACCTGACCCAACTCCTCAGAGCCAGAAACATCAATGCCAGCGCCAGAAGACTCGTCAGGGGAGCATGATATGGGAGCCAATAATTAATAAATCGTATTTCGAAGTTCGAAAACAGCGTCCACTCCAGGGCAATCAACGCTGCTACTCCGGCAATCGTGATTAGTGAGGCAGAGCATGACCGCTGCACCAGCGCACCCGATGCGCTCTGATCTTTGAATGGGAATCTGATTATCTTTTCCTTAAATTCACTCGAAGTGTGCCGCCAACGTAACAACGTGTTCTGTAACCGTCGTTAACATAGGTTAAACCAGGACCATTCTTCGAACACATTGAAAGGCCTGGTCCGCGACTCGCGCATTCGGCCCTTCCACTGACCTACCTTGCCCGTCCCCCCTTCCTTTGCTATCAATAGGTTGTTCACTGGCTGGCGGTAAGGAAAGATAATCACATGGAAAGCGGCTGCATCATCAAACACTTCGAGAGCTACGCCCCTATCTCCCGTTCGGAGGCAGACCTGCTGGCATCCCTCGAGAAGAACCCAAAAGAGTACGGCAAGAACAGCAATGTCTGGTGCCAGGGAGATACCCCTGGAGATTTCTACTCGCTGAAGCAGGGCTGGGCCTACTCTTTCAGAGACCTGGAAGACGGCACCCGTCAGGTGCTGGACGTCTACGTGCCCGGTAATGTGATCGGCCTGAGGGACTATGCGTTCCGGAGCCGTGTATCCGGATTGAGGATGCTCACAGACGGAGTACTGTGTGCCTTTCCGCGGTCTCGCCTGACAGAAGTCTTCGCGGAATCCTTGTTGCTTTGCAATATTTTTTTCACGATCGGATCACGGGATCAGGCCATTCTGATCGAACGCCTGGTTAACATGGGCCGACGTTCCGCCCGGGAGAAAGTGGCCCATTTTCTGGTTGAAACCGTTTACCGCGTGGACAGAACCGTTACCCAGCCAAATCAGCCACTACACCTTCCCCTCACACAGTCACTGATTGCCGACGCGCTCGGCCTCAGTGCTGTCCACGTAAACCGGGTATTCCAGGAACTGAAGGACGAAGGCCTGGTCAGCTCCCCGAACTCCGGGGTTCAGCTACTGGAACTGAATCGCCTCAAGGAAATTGCAAGGTTCGACCCGACGTATCTCGAGGAAGACATCCAGGCTGCCATGGGCGAGGCGGGGCAATTCAGGCAGTTATAGACCCGAACCGCGTCAGCACCATAATCAGACAAGAGCCCCTTGAGGTCGCTGCCCCATCCACGGCGAACTTACGCCGTCTCCTTTACCCTGTGCTCGGCTAATTCTGCCTTGGCATCGTCCTGCTGTGAAAGAGCGAAAACTATACACACAAACTTTGTCGCAAAAAAAATCCCGGAGCGTTAACCCCGGGATTTTTCGCTCGTACTTTCGTCGAATTACTGCTCCACGAAGGCCCGCTCAATCACATAGTGGCCCATGTCGCCACCACGGGCTTCACGAAAGCCCATGTTATCGAGAATGGCACAGGTGTCCTTGAGCATACTCGGGCTGCCACAGATCATGAAGCGGTCCTGCTCCACGTCGAAGTCCGGAAGCCCCAGATCCCGGGTGATCTTGCCGGTTTCCATGGCATCGGTCAGCCGACCCTGATTTCGGAAGGGCTCGCGGGTAACGGTGGGGTAATACACCAGTTTGCCACTGACCATTTCACCAAAGAACTCGTTTTCTGGCAGTTCCTCAATCTCTTGCTGGTACGCCAGCTCGGAGATGTAACGCACGCCGTGGGTCAGAATCACCTTGTCATAGGCTTCGTAAACTTCCGGGTCCTTGATGATGCTCATGAACGGTGCCAGCCCGGTGCCGGTGCTGATCAGCCAGAGGTTTCGGCCCGGCAGCAGATTGTCCAGTACCAGCGTACCCGTCGGCTTGCGGCTGACCAGAATCTCGTCACCCACTTTGATCTGTTGCAGGCGCGAGGTCAGCGGGCCATCAGGAACTTTGATCGAGAAAAACTCCAGCTCTTCTTCATAGTTCGCACTGGCAATACTGTAGGCGCGCATCAACGGTTTACCATCCGTCTCCAGACCGATCATTACAAAATGACCGTTCTTGAAGCGGAAGCCGGGATCCCGACTGGTCTTGAAGCTGAACAGCGTATCGTTCCAGTGGTGCACACTGGTTACGGTTTCTTTCATCAGGTTGCTCATGGGAGCCCTCGCCTATTAAGGTCAGTCCATCAGGAATTGGGAATAGTTTAACCTTTTGCTTGAAATCGACAAAACGGGCTGTTTTCATAAGGCTATTCGATTTTTCCGATAAATAGCTTCCACCGGAAGAGACCCTATGAAATACAGCTTTCGTCAGCTCGAAGTTTTCCTGGCCGCCGCCCATTTCCAGAACATCACCCGGGCTGCCGAATCGCTGGCCATGTCCCAGTCCGCCGCCAGCAGCGCCCTGAAAGAACTGGAGAGTCAGTTCGATATCCAACTCTTCGACCGCGTGGGCAAACGGCTGCAATTGAACGAACTCGGCCGACTCTACAGGCCCAAGGCAGAGTCCCTGCTGGCGCAGGCTACGGAACTGGAGCAGGCCTTCAGTAAACATTCAGAAGTCGGCGCCCTGAAAGTCGGCGCTACCCTGACTATAGGGAACTATCTGGCCGTGGGCGTGATGGCCAAATACATGAATACCCCTACCCGCCCGAAAGTTTCACTGGAGGTGGCCAACACCAGCTCCATAGCCCGCCGAGTCCGGGACTTCGAACTGGATATCGGTCTGATTGAAGGCGAGCTACAGTCCCCGGAGCTGGAGGTAATTCCCTGGCGGGAAGACGAACTGACGGTATTCTGCTCTCCGTCACACCCCCTGGCCCGAAAACAGGCTCTGACCGACGAGGACCTTCGTCAGGCGGTCTGGATTATGAGGGAACCGGGATCTGGCACGCGGCAGAGCTTCGAACGGGGGATGCACGGCCTGTTGCCAGACCTCAACATCCTGCTGGAACTGGAACATACCGAGGCCATCAAACGGGCCGTCGAGGCGGATCTGGGCATCGGATGTCTGTCTAAAGTAGTCCTGGCCGACGCTTTCAAACGCGGTAGCCTGGTCCCCCTGAGCGTCCCCGACTATCGGAAATTCGACCGTCAGTTCTACTTCATTCTGCACAAACAGAAATACCGCAGCGCCGGAATCGCCCGCTGGATGTCACTTTGCCAGGAGCTTCAACCTGCCAGAACCGGGCCGCTGTGAAAGCGGAACTCGGAATCCGGAGATTCGATCAGCTTCTGCTCGATAGCCAGAAACTCCGCGACGCGGTCATCCACCGGGCCACCATTGGCCTGCTCGGCCAGCTTCAGGTAATCCTGGTAATGACGTGCCTCGGATTTAAGCAGGCTGTTGTAGAACTCAGCCAGCTTTTCATCCAGCGAGGGAGCCAGTGCCGCAAAACGCTCACAGGATCTGGCCTCAATAATGGCGCCGACGATCAAGACATCGACCAGCCGCCCGGGATCCTCTGTTCGTACCGCTTCCCGCAGGCCGGCGGCATACCGTGCCGGTGACAGATGGGCATAGGTAACCCCCCGCTTTTTCATGATCGCCAGTACCTGCTCGAAGTGCCTCAGTTCCTCACGGGCCAGACGCGACATCTTGTTGAGCAACTCGGTGTTGTCCACGTAGCGATACATCAGACTCAGCGCGGTGGACGCCGCCTTCTTTTCACAATGCGCATGATCGATCAGCAGCAGGCCCTGGTTCGCCAGGGCGCTGTCAATCCAGGTTTGCGGGGTACGGCACGGAAGGAAATCGTGAATTTCTTGCAGAGCATCGTTCATATCGGGGTTCAGGCTGAAAATTCGGGAGGCCGGAGTATAGCGCACTTAGCAGATTCCTCCGACCTCTGTCCAACTTAACTTTATAAGGGGTTTCCTATAGAATGCAGCGCCAGATCAAGGAGTCTCTGAATAAATCCTGAAACCCCATCAGTGATTTGAGGCGTTATTCAGAGGCTCCTGCGGCCTTTTCGCCAAAAAACTCCCGCCGGGCACCACGCCCACAGCGCGGAACATTCCAACTGATGAGGGTCCATATCGTGTTAGAAGCCTATCGTGAACACGTTGCCGAACGTGAAGCCCTGGGTATTCCCCCCAAGCCCCTGAACGCCGAGCAGACCGCCGCCCTGGTTGACCTGCTGAAGAACCCGCCGGCCGGTGAAGAAGAAACCCTGGTTTACCTGCTGGAAAACCGCATTCCGCCGGGCGTAGACGAAGCTGCCTACGTTAAGGCTGCATTCCTGTCTGCCATCGCCAAGGGCGAAGCCTCTTCCCCGCTGGTCAGCAAAGAATACGCTGTGAAACTGCTGGGCATGATGCAGGGCGGTTACAACATCGAGACCCTGGTTGAGCTGCTGGACAACAGCGAGTTGGCCGAACTGGCCGGTGAGCAGCTGAAGAAAACCCTGCTGATGTTCGACGCCTTCAACGATGTGAAGGAAAAGATGGACGCCGGCAACGCCGTTGCCAAGTCTGTGGTTGAGTCCTGGGCCAACGCCGAGTGGTTCACCAACAAGAAGAAGGTTCCCGAGAGCACCAAAATGGTGGTGTTCAAGGTGACCGGCGAAACCAACACCGACGACCTGTCTCCGGCCCCGGATGCCTGGTCCCGCCCGGACATCCCGCTGCACGCCCGCGCTGCCTATAAAATGGAACGTGACGGCCTGAAGCCGGAAGAGCCCGGCGTAACTGGCCCGATGAGCCAGATCGACGAAATCAAATCCAAGGGCCTGCCCGTTGCCTTCGTTGGTGACGTAGTGGGTACCGGTTCTTCCCGTAAGTCTGCCACCAACTCTGTTCTGTGGTTCTTCGGTGAAGACATCCCGGGCGTGCCGAACAAGCGCGCTGGCGGTGTCTGTATCGGTAACAAGGTTGCCCCGATCTTCTTCAACACCATGGAAGATGCCGGTGCTCTGGTATTCGAGGCCCCGGTTGACGACATGAACATGGGCGACGTCATCGAAATCCGCCCGTACGAAGGCAAGATCCTGAACGAAGCCGGTGAAACCATCTCCGAGTTCAAGTTCAAATCTGATGTGATCCTGGACGAAGTTCAGGCCGGCGGCCGTATTCCGCTGATCATCGGCCGTGGTCTGACCAACAAGGCCCGCCAGGCTCTGGGCATGGGCGCTACTGACATCTTCCGTCTGCCGAAAGATCCTGAAGCTGGCGACAAGGGTTTCACCCTGGCCCAGAAGATGGTTGGCAAGGCATGCGGTCTGCCGGAAGGCAAAGGCGTTCGCCCGAACACCTACTGTGAGCCGCACATGACGACCGTAGGCTCCCAGGACACCACTGGCCCGATGACCCGTGACGAGCTGAAAGACCTGGCGTGTCTGGGCTTCCAGGCAGACCTGGTGATGCAGTCCTTCTGTCACACCGCCGCTTATCCGAAGCCGGTTGACGTTGAAATGCAGCACACCCTGCCGGACTTCATCCGCACCCGTGGCGGTGTTTCCCTGCGTCCGGGCGACGGCATCATCCACTCCTGGCTGAACCGCATGCTGCTGCCGGACACTGTGGGCACTGGTGGTGACTCCCACACCCGTTTCCCGATGGGCATCTCCTTCCCGGCCGGTTCTGGCCTGGTGGCCTTTGCCGCTGCTACCGGCGTTATGCCGCTGGATATGCCGGAATCCGTTCTGGTTCGCTTCAAAGGCGAAATGCAGCCTGGCATCACCCTGCGTGACCTGGTACACGCCATCCCGCTGTACGGCATCAAGCAGGGCATGCTGACTGTTGAGAAGAAAGGCAAGATCAACGAATTCTCCGGCCGTATTCTGGAGATCGAAGGTCTGGAGCACCTGACTGTCGAGCAGGCGTTCGAACTGTCTGACGCCTCTGCCGAGCGTTCCGCTGCCGGTTGTACCATCAACCTGTCGGAAGACTCCGTGGCTGAGTACCTGCGCTCGAACATCGTAATGCTGCGCTGGATGATTGCTGAAGGTTACGGCGATCCGCGTACCCTGGAGCGTCGCGCCCAGCAGATGGAAGAGTGGCTGAAAGATCCGAAGCTGATGCGTGCTGATAAAGACGCGGAATACGCCCACGTGATCGAAATCGATCTGGCTGACATCAAAGAGCCGATCGTGTGCTGCCCGAACGATCCGGACGATGCCAAGTTCCTGTCCGAAGTGGCTGGTGACAAGGTCGACGAAGTGTTCATCGGTTCCTGCATGACCAACATCGGTCACTTCCGCGCCGCGGGCAAGCTGCTTGAGCAGCACAAAGGCCCCCTGAGCACCCGTCTGTGGATGTCTCCGCCCACCAAGATGGACCAGCAGCAGCTGATGGAAGAAGGCTACTTCAACACCTACGGCACTGCCGGTGTTCGCACCGAGATGCCGGGCTGCTCCCTGTGCATGGGTAACCAGGCACGTGTAGCACCGAAGTCAACGGTCCTGTCTACCTCTACCCGTAACTTCCCGAACCGCCTGGGTGATGGTGCCAACGTGTACCTGACCTCCGCGGAACTGGCTGCTGTGGGCGCGGTACTGGGCAAACTCCCGACTCCGGCGGAGTACATGGAGTACGCCAAGGACCTGAACAGCATGTCCAAAGAGATCTACAAGTATCTCAACTTCGACCAGATGGAAGAGTACACCCAGAAAGCATCTGAGGCTTCCGTAGCCTGAGATCTTCTGAGGTAACCTACCTCTGATCTGAAAACGCCAGCCTTCGGGCTGGCGTTTTTTTTGGTCCTGACACACAGGCCCGGCCACCCCCATGACCGGCGACACTCCATTGTTCAAGGACAAAAAAAGGGCTCCCGAAGGAGCCCCTTATTCAGTGCAGGTGAATTATCACCGTTCGATGTGCTGGTACTCACCGGCATCAGAAGTGGCCAGAGTCACCACAACGATAGCGACAAACGCTGCAATGAAGCCCGGGATAATTTCGTACACACCGGGGCCACCCATGAACTCACCGTTCCAGCCCAGAGAGATCCAGATCATCACGGTGGCTGCACCCACAATCAGGCCAGCCAGTGCGCCTGCACCGTTGGTACGCGGCCAGGTCAGGGCCAGAATGATCAGAGGACCGAAGGCAGCACCGAAGCCCGCCCAGGCGTTACTGACCAGCCCCAGAACCTGGGAATCCGGATCAGACGCGATAAAGGCTGCCACCAGGCCAACCGCCACAACACAGGCCCGGCCAACATTGACACACTCTTTATCCGTGGCTTCCTTGCGCAGGAACAGACGGTAGAAATCTTCGGTCAGCGAGGCGGAGGAAACCAGCAACTGACTGGAGATGGTACTCATGACTGCCGCCAGCAGAGCGGCGTACAGGAAACCGGTAATCAGCGGGTGGAACAGCAGATCTGACAGAACAATGAAAATGGTTTCCGGATCAGCAACGTCCAGACCATTCCGCACAGCGTAGGCACGGCCAAATACGCCCAGCGCGATCGCGCCAATCAGGGAGATGCCCATCCAGGACATACCGATGTTACGGGCAGTCCCTACCTCACCCACAGTACGGATAGCCATAAAACGCACGATGATGTGCGGCTGGCCGAAATAGCCGAGCCCCCAGGTAACCGCCGACAGCCAGCCAATCACCGTGAGCCCTTCCGTCCACGACAGGAGCGTTGGATCCACACTGTTCAGGGTATCGGAAGCCTGGGCGAAACCACCACCGCCTTCGCCGAACAGCACTACTGCAGGCATGATGACCAGAGCGAGCATCATGATGCAGCCCTGCACGAAGTCCGTCATGCTCACCGCGAGGAAGCCGCCAACAACGGTGTACACCAGCACCACACCCAGGGTGATCACAATACCGGCGGCGTAGTCGCTCATGCCACCGAAGTTGAAGATACCGGCGAAGGCGCTTTCAAACAGCTTGCCGCCGGCAACCAGGCCAGAGGCGGTATAAACCGCGAAGAACAGCACGATAACGATGGCGGATACTGTGCGCAGCGGCAGAGCCTTGGTTGGGAAACGGTTGGCCAGAAACGCCGGGATGGTGAGTGCATTGCCATAATGCACGGTCTGCTCCCGCAGCCGGGGGGCAACCACGACCCAGTTGATGAAAGCACCAACAAACAGGCCGATACCAATCCAGGCCGAGGCCAGACCGGTAACATAGATGGCGCCGGGCAAACCCAGCAGCAACCAGCCACTCATGTCTGATGCGCCGGCTGACAAAGCCGCAACTTTAGGACTGAGGGCACGGCCCCCCAGCATGTAATCCTCAGCAGTGGCTGATGATGTGCGCATGGCCCAGAGGCCAATTACGATCATCAGGGCGAAATACGCAAATAGACTGATCCAAACTCCAATAGCCATATGGCTCCTCCGGTTTTATGAGTCGGATAAGATCCGCTCGATTGGCACAACACCAGATCAAAGATCGGCACTGTGTGCCGTTTTTTGTATGTCTCGGATTCGTCAGACCTGTAGCAAGAATCAACTTGCCGGGATTCCTCATTGAATATAGCTGATCGCCAGATCTTTGCGACCAGCCAGCTCAGCTCCGGAGCCTCGGTCCTCGGGCGATATAAATTAGTATTACTACGGATTCGAGGCTTACAAAATCCTACGATTATTTTGCAGAATCCTACGGGACTGACGTCAAAACCTACGAATCCATGCCTGAATCAGGCCACATGTTCATTCAGTTGTAGCCTGGAAGGTGTAATGCCCCGGTGTTTTCTGAGCGCGTTGGTCAGCGCACTTTGCGATGAAAAGCCCGTGCGATAACTGATTTCAGAAACCGAAAGCGAGGTCGAGGAAAGCAGCCCAACGGCCTGATCGAGGCGGGTCTGCAGCAGAAACTGATGCGGCGTGGTCCCGGTAACCTGACGAAAAATTTCGTGAAACCGGCTCACACTCAGGCATGCGACACCAGCCAGATCCTGAACGGTTATCTTGCGGTGAAGATTGCCGACGATATAGCGGCGGATGTCCTCGGGGTTGAAACTGTTTCTGTTACTGGAAACGGGGGGCCGGTCGACGATGCGCTCAGCCATGCAATGAAGAATACTGGCGGCGAGGTGCTGATGCAGCGCCCGGTTATCCGGTGAACGGTCGAATTCACCGGCGGCAAACTGGACCAACCCCTGAATACGGTTATCCATCTTTACCGTACGCGGCTTCTCAAACAGCCGCATCAACTTGTCGTAGTCCGAGTGCAGTGGTGTCGACAGTGCTGCGCAGAAGGGATCAACATTGATGACCAGCACGTGGTTTTGCTGATCCCCACAATAATCGTGGCGCGCCTCTGTCGGCACCAGACAGGCTTTCCAGGTGTCGAGGCAGGCACCGGATCCATCAATGCTCAGCTCCGCCTGCCCGCGCACACCGACCACGATCTGGTGGTGTTCATGGTGATGCTGTTGGGCAGCCGTGGGTAGCTTCAAAAGTTTCGCGTTGAGCATTACTACTGAAAGCCGTTATCGAGAATGTTCCTCAATTAAAGCAGAACATTACAAAAAGTGCACGAAAACACCTGGAGTCGCCAGCGATCTGTCTGCTGTCAGTCAGAAACCGGCAGTTTTGCCAATGCGGTCAGGAGGGCTGATACACTCTCGGATACCTGCTCGAGGGGTAAGGCGGCGTTTACCACATGGTAGCGCCCGGGCATTTCCGTCGCGCGCTCCAGATAGGTTTCCCGTATCCGCTGAAAAAATGCCTGCGCCTCCTGCTCAAACCGGTCAAGCTCACCGCGCTTTCGAGCACGAGCCATACCGGTTTCCACAGGCGCATCCAGCAGAATAACGTGGTCCGGACGCACCTCACCCTGAACCAGAGCCTCAAGCAACGCAATCCGTTCTCGGGCAACGCCACGACCACCCCCCTGATAGGCGAAGGTGGCATCGGTAAACCGGTCACAGAGAACCCACTTACCGGCGGAAAGTGCCGGGAGGATTCTGTTATGGAGGTGCTGAGCCCTGGCGGCAAACATCAGCAGCAGCTCGGTGGTTTCGTGTACTGACTCCTCTCTGGGGGCCAGCAACAGCTCACGGATGCTTTCTGCCATTGGGGTGCCACCTGGCTCACGGGTCACAATGTAATCAATACCAAGCCGTTCCAGGGTTTTCGCAGCGTTATCCAGCTGTGTTGACTTACCAACCCCTTCGGTACCCTCGAATGTAATGAATCGCCCTCTGGCCAAAATCATTGCTCTCCGTTACTGCTGGTTTCTGAATCCGGGGCCGGGAATGAACGGTAATCTTCCCGGCGGTTCAGTTGGAACTCACGCACGGCTTTCTGGTGCTCGGCAAGCGTACGGGAAAACTTGTGGCTGCCATCCCCCCGGGCGACAAAGTACAGGGCATCGCCGTCATCCGGATGCAACGCGGCATGAATGGACTCTCGCCCCGGTAATGCAATAGGCGTTGGCGGCAGGCCATCAATTCGATACGTGTTATAGGGCGTCCATGTACGAAGATCGCTGCGACCAATCCGGCCCCGATATTTGTCACCCATACCGTAAATAACCGTTGGGTCCGTCTGCAGGCGCATACCCTTCTGCAGGCGCCGGACGAAAACACCCGCCACCTGTTGTCGCTCGCCGGCCACTCCGGTTTCACGCTCCACAATCGACGCCATGATCAGTGCCTCATAGGCGTTGTCGTACGGAAGCCCTTCCTCACGGTTCTGCCATTCCTCCTCAAGAACCTCGGTCATGATGTTGTAGGCCCTTCTGAGAATATCGAGATCGGTTTCACCACCGTGAAACAGGTAGGTATCCGGGAAAAACCAGCCCTCGGGATGCTGCCCTTCGGCTCCCAGAGCCGTCATGATCTCCTCATCCGTCCAATCGGTGGTCTGCCTGGTGAGCCTGTCGGTGCGCGCCAGCGCTGCCCGCATCTCGGCAAAGGTCCAGCCCTCGATAAACTGCACGGACCAGAGCTTGACCTTGCCTTCTACCATCATGTTGATCATGTGGACCGGGGTCATACCGGAGGTGAACTCGTAGTCCCCAGCCTTGATCAGGGTCTGCTCCGGGTTCAGGCGCCCGTGAATCCGCAGCCAGAGCGGATCATCCACAAATCCTTGCGCAGCCAGCTCCCGCGCAACGCGACCAAACGCCGTGCCGGGCTCGACAGAAAACAGAGTCGGCTCGTCAAGGAAAACCGGGGTCTCAAGTGTTTTCAAACCCTGCCAGAGCCAGAGACCACTGCCAGTAACCGCCAGAACAGCAAGAGCAACAATACCTACGAGTAGCTTTTTGAACACGCGCATCAATCCGGTCGCTTATGAGGATCACAAATTGTCGCAAGCCGGTTGCCCACAGGCAAATCAAGGCCCGCCAGATTGCGAACCGGAACAACTCCAAGCACGCTGTTGGTCAGGTACAGACCCTGGCATTCGCGGCCCAGCAGGTCCTCCACCTGCAGCTCACATTCCCGGAAAGGCTCACCCGCGGCATGCAGGCATTCGATCACTTTTCGGCGCATCACACCGGAAACCGCCAACGAGGCCGCCGGAGGCGTTCTCCAACCATCTGGGCCATGCAGAAATAAATTGGTCCGGGTACCTTCAACCACATGCCCTGCCGCGTTGGTCATCAGCAACTCAAATGTTGGATCCTTCATTTCCCGGGCCGCCATAACCTGCTCCAGCCGATTGAGGCTCTTGATGCCAGACAGGAGTGGATTGACCGTCAACGGTACCCGGGAGAAGTCCACCATGACCCCGGTTTCGGGCGGCAGCGGAGGAAGAACGGAATGGAACAGATACAGATGAGGGCTGACATCAGCTGCCGGCCGATACCCGCGGCCACCGCTGCCACGGGTTACCACCAGCTTGAGCACCCAGTGGCTGCCGCCATGAATGGCCCCATAGCGCTGCATTGCGCCGGCAACCGCAGACTCAAGTTTGGGCCGACTCAGAGAAATACCCAGGCGCCCGGCATCCCGCACCAACCGGTCAAGGTGATAGACCAGCAAAGGCGCGGAATCCACGTTCACCCTGATGGTTTCGAACAGGCCATCTCCATATGCCAGTCCCCGGTCAGCAGGGGGCTGGCAGTCGTCGTCTGCCCAGTAGAGCTTCAACACCCGGGCTCAACCCTCGTAGCGGCTGACGATCAGGGTCCCGTTGGTGCCGCCAAAGCCGAACGAATTCGACAGCGCGACCTTCACATCGGCATCTCTGGATTTGTGCGCCACAAAGTCCAGATCACAACCTTCATCCGGATGATCAAGGTTGATGGTGGGCGGCAACACCCCGTCCCGGACTGCCAACACCGAGAATATAGCCTCAACGGCACCCGCGGCGCCCAGCAGGTGTCCGGTCATGGATTTGGTGCTGCTCATGGCCAGTTTTTCCGCATGGCTGCCAAACACCGATTTGACTGCAGCCACCTCAGCCACATCGCCAACCTGAGTAGAGGTTCCATGGGCATTGATATATCCGACCAGATCCGGGCTGATGCCGGCATCGCGGATGGCATTTCGCATGGAGCGCGCCGCGCCCTCGCCATCGGCCGGGGGGGCCGTGATGTGATGGGCGTCATCGCTCATGCCAAAGCCGATGACTTCGCCGTAAATGGTTGCTCCTCGCGCCCTGGCGTGTTCCAGCTCTTCCAGAACCACAACGCCGGCGCCATCACTGAGTACAAAGCCGTCACGGTCACGATCCCAGGGGCGACTGGCCTTTTCCGGCTCATCATTGCGGGTCGACAGGGCACGGGCGGAGGAAAACGCCGCCACGCCGCTGCGTGTGGTCGCCATTTCAGAGCCGCCGGCCAGCATGACATCGGCATCGCCGTAGGCGATGGTTCTGGCTGCATAGCCGATATTGTGTGTTCCGGTGGTACAGGCGGTCACGATCGCAATATTCGGCCCCTTGTAGCCGAAACGGATCGCCGCATTTCCGGAAATCATATTGATGACGGATGCCGGCACAAAAAACGGCGAAACCTTGCGCGGGCCGGCCTTATCCATCTGAAGAACGTTCTTTTCGATGTATTCCAGGCCACCGATACCTGAACCTATGGCGATCCCTACCCGCTCCTTGTCGAGCTTGCTGTATTGCTCAAGGCCGCTGTCATCTACCGCCTGCTGCGCTGCAATCAGACCATAGTGAATAAAGGCATCCAGCTTTCGTGCTTCCTTGCTGGACAACCAGGGCTCGATATCAAGATCCTTGACGGCACCACCAATGCGAGTGGTGTACTCGGATGCGTCAAAGCGATCAATCAGTCCGATGCCACTGCGCCCGGCACGAATGGCCTCCCAGGAAGACGTCACATCATTCCCCACCGGAGAAAGCATCCCCATTCCCGTGATGACAACCCGTCGCTTGCTCATATCCCCAATCACCCGATTGTTCCGTGTCTGATGGTTCACTGCTGGCCAATGTCCGGCCAATAAAAAAGCCGTCCTTCAATAAGCCCAAAGGACGGCTTTTGCCTGGCTATCTGATTCGCAGGGTATCAGGTGTGCGCGACAATGTAGTCGATCGCGTCCTGAACGGTGCCCAGCTTTTCGGCCTCTTCGTCAGGAATCTCGGTCTCGAATTCCTCTTCCAGGGCCATAACCAGCTCAACAGTGTCCAGTGAGTCAGCGCCAAGATCCTCTACAAAAGAAGATGTGTTCTGAACTTCGGACTCTTTCACGCCCAACTGCTCACAAACAATCTTCTTAACGCGCTCTTCAACTGTACTCATAATGTCCTCACTTTATGTGTCAACCAAGCAACTCTATGGCTGCCAGTTTAGTTTAAACCCTACCTGCAAACAAGCAGGGATTCTGTCAAACATGTTGTGCGACAAGGGGTTGCACACCAGCCCGGAACGGACTTAACCCATGTACATGCCGCCATTCACATGAATGGTTTCTCCGGTTACGTAAGCGGCGCCGTCCGATGCCAGGAAAGCCACCACAGCGGCAACCTCCTCCGGCGACCCCAGGCGACCAGCCGGTATGATTTCCAGCATAGCCTCACGCTGCTTATCGTCCAGTTTTTTGGTCATGTCTGTGTCAATAAAACCCGGTGCCACGCAGTTCGCCGTGATACCGCGGTTAGACATTTCCTTGGCCAGGCTACGGGTAAAACCCTCAACACCGGCCTTCGCCGCACAGTAATTGCCCTGCCCGGGATTTCCCATACCAGCAACCACCGAGCTGATATTGATGATTCTGCCCCAACGGGCTTTCGCCATACCACGCAATACCGCCTTGCTGGTGCGATAGACGCTGGACAGGTTGGTTTCCAGAACCTCAGCCCAGTCCTCGTCTTTCAAGCGCATCAGAAGGTTATCACGGGTGATGCCGGCATTATTGACCAGAATCAGCGGCGCACTCGATTGCTCGGCAAGCTGCTTGAGGCCAGTCTCGATGCTCTCGGGCTCTGCCACATTCATAACAATGCCATAGCCACTGAAACCCGCTTCTTTCAGGCCATCGGTAATGGCCTGAGCCCCCTCGGCACTGGTCGCGGTACCCACCACTTCGGCTCCCTGCCGGGCAAGTTCATGAGCAATGGCTTTTCCAATGCCTCGACTGGCGCCGGTTACCAATGCAACTTTGCCTTCCAAAGACATAATTCACTCCGTGTAATCAGGACTGACCAAAGGCCTTAAGGGCTTCAGCCAGAGAATCAGGACTCTCGATGCCGTGAACCGGCAGAGAACGATTGATACGTTTGATCAAACCGGCCAGTACCTTGCCGGCGCCACACTCAACAGCCACACCCACCCCTTCGGTGGACAGCCGCTGTACCGAGTTTGTCCACAGCACTGGTGAGTATAGCTGCTTGAGCAGATTGGCTTTCAGCACCTCTGCATCCCTAGCCGGCTCAGCATTGACATTCTGGACAACGGGAATGACAGCATCGTTAAACCGAATATCCTCCAGGGCTTCAGCCAACTGTTCCGCCGCTCCCTTCATGAGTGCACAGTGGGAGGGAACTGAAACCGGCAACGGCATGGCCTTACGAGCGCCTTTTGCTTTGCAGGCTTCAATGGCCCTTTCAACGGCCGCTGCGCTACCGGCAATAACCACCTGGCCCGGCGCGTTAAAGTTCACTGCGGCAACCACATCACCCTCAGCAGACTCCTCACAGGCCGATACCACATCCGAGTCCTCGAGACCCAGAATGGCCGCCATACGACCCTGCCCTTCAGGCACAGCATCCTGCATCAGTTCACCGCGCAGCTGAACCAGCTTCACAGCTTCGATAAAATCCAGGCTTTCCGCCGCCACCAGGGCGCTGTATTCACCCAGGCTGTGGCCAGCAACATAATCCGGCCGGGGACCATCAGATACACACCACTGCCGCCACAGCGCAACACTTGCGGTCAGCAGGACAGGCTGAGTAACCATGGTTTTATTGAGCTCTTCGGCGGGGCCATGCTGGCAAAGATGCCACAGGTCATAGCCGAGAACGTTGGACGCCTCGTCAAACGTTTCGGTGATCATCGGCCACGCTTCAGCGGCAGCAGATAACATGCCGAGTGACTGGGAGCCTTGTCCGGGAAAAACAAACGCTGATTTCATAAGCGGAATCTTATCGTCATTGAAGGGTTACTGAAGATTAGCCAATAGTACAATCAGGGCCAATTATCCGCGAATAAGAGCCGGGATGCGGGACGACTTTAGTCGCGCTCCCGATAACGAGGAGGGATCATAACATCAGATCATCGAGTCTTTCGTTGATCCTTCGTGGCACTTCCAGCTGAACTTCACGAACTGCCTGCCGGATCGCCGCCAGCATCGCCCGCTCATTGGCATTGCCGTGGCTCTTGATGACCACACCCTGCAATCCGAGCAGACTGGCGCCATTGTGCCTGGAAGGGTCCATCAATTGCAGAAGTCGCCCGATAATCGGCCGGGCCAGCAAGCCCACAAAACGACCGTACATGGAGCGTGTGAATGCCTGTTCCAGTAATTCGATCAGCAGGCCGGCAACCCCCTCTCCGGTCTTGAGGGCTATATTGCCCACGAAACCATCGCACACTACAACATCGGCGACATCGCGAAAAAGGTCACTTCCCTCGACATAACCGATGTAGTTGATAGTGTCGCACTGGGCCAACATGTGTGATGCGAGCCGGACCTGTTCATTACCCTTGATCTCTTCCTCACCGACATTCAGCAGCGCCACCCGTGGCTCGGACTGGCGGCAGATAGCGGATGCCATCAGGGACCCCATCAGGGCGTACTGGTAAAGATTCTCCGCTGTGGAATCCACGTTGGCCCCAAGATCCAGGACATGACAACGGCCACGCAGAGAGGGGATCAGCTTTGCGATGGCAGGACGTTCAATCCCGGGATACATTCGAATGATCGAGCGACCGAACGCCATCAGGGCGCCGGTGTTTCCGGCACTGACGCAGCCCTGCGCTTCTCCGTCCCGCACGAGACTGAGCGCAATGGCCATAGAGGAGTTTTTCTTGTGGCGAAGGGCATGGGAGGGCCGCTCGTTCATACGAACGACATCGGCAGCCTCGACAATGCGGATACGGGCATGCCCCTCATGCAACAAAGCCTCGAGCTCACTCCGGATTCCCACCAGAACAAGACTCAAGGCTTCGTTTTCACGCACTGCTTCCAGCGCAGCATGGACGACAACCGCGGCACCGCGATCACCGCTCATGGCATCAATGGCAATGGTGACCGGCTTGTTCACCACTCGTCCATGCGGCACAGGTCAGAAGAAATTCCCGACGAATTACTCGTCGCGAGCCTCAACTACCTGCTTGCCACGGTAGAAACCGTCCGGAGACACGTGGTGGCGACGATGAACTTCACCAGTTGTTGCGTCGGTAGACAGAGCAGCAGCACTCAGTGCGTCGTGTGAACGGCGCATGCCACGCTTTGAACGAGTTTTACGATTTTGCTGTACAGCCATGGTTATGCTCCTGACCTATTTTCGAATACGTTAATGCTTTGTCGTCTTAAGTCCCGCCAGTACACTGAACGGGTTCTCTTTTCTTTGCTCTGTCTCGGGCTCTTCGGTAGCCTCGGGCACTTCGAGCGCTTCAAGATCTTCTTTTGCCGGACACTCTTCCCGCTCGTGGAGCGGAAATGGCGGCAGCACCAGAAGCAACTCGTCTTCCACCATTGCCCAGAGATCGGCGTTGAAATCTTCTACCAGAAATGGTTCCAACGCTTTCGGCAACCGCTGCGCCTGCTCATCACTGATGACCAGACCGAGATCAAAACGGGATTCCAGAGTCACCTGCATGTCACCCATGCAGCGCTGGCATTCCAGAATGACCGGCGCAGACAACTCGCCCGACACTATCCGGCGACGCTCCCCATCCCGATAGAAAGACAGCTTTACGCTGCACTCACCATCTTCCGGCAGTCCCGGCACAGCTTCACGAAAACGAGAAAGCCCCTTGAAAGGAATTACCCCTTCAAGCGTTGTGTTCTGCTCTGCCAACTTGTTTGGGTCGACAGATCTGGGCAGTTCGACGATCGGCGCTTTGGACATAGGCGCGCAATTTTAGGGGCGAGACCAGCCTCTGTCAAAGACTTAATCGACTTTCTGCCGGGCCTTTCGCCCGGAATAGGGGTATTTTACGATATGAGCCCCAAAGAACTCCCATATCCAACCGACCGGACCTGAAACCCCATGCTTCCTCCCAAGCTGCTACTGGCCTCTTCCTCACCCTACCGCAAGCAATTGCTGGCCCGGCTCGACCTCGCGTTCGACACTGCCAGCCCCGACATTGACGAAACCCCCATTCCAGGAGAAGCAGCCGAAGCCCTGGCCGTCCGGCTTGCAGAAAGCAAAGCAAAAGCTCTCGCCCCGCGCTTTCCGGACCATATCATCATCGGCTCCGACCAGGTGGCGGCATTACCGGATGGCAGCCTGCTGAGCAAACCCGGCCACTACGACACAGCAAAACAGCAATTGATGCGAAGCAGTGGCAACCGGGTTCGCTTTCTCACCGGCCTGGCCGTTCTGGATACCCGAAGCGGCAACCTTCAAACGCACTGCGAACCGTTTGAGGTGCATTTCAGGGACTTACAGGAAGAGGAAATTGAAGGTTACCTGCAGAAAGAGCAGCCTTACGACTGCGCGGGCAGCTTCAAGATGGAAGGTCTTGGCATCGCCCTGTTCAGCCGCCTTCAGGGCGACGACCCCAACAGCCTGATCGGCCTGCCGCTGATTGCGCTCACCCGTATACTGAGAGAACTGGGCATCAATCCATTGCTGGACTGATGCCCGAGGCAACTTATCGGAGCTCCAGTCGTGACTCCATCAACCGGGTTGCGACACCTTCACCAACGGCCACCCCCAGCTGATCCACAAACTCCTGAAAAGGAGAGCGGCTGCGACTGTAATCGACAAGCTCCTCTTCGCCCACCAACTGGCGCGCGACCCAGGATGAACTGCCCAGACCATCTACAAGTCCCAGCTCTACCGCCTGCTCACCACTCCAGACCAGACCACTGAACAGCCGGGGATCATCCGCAAGGCGATCGCCCCGCCCCTGTCTGACCGCTTCAATGAACTGCTTATGGGTGTTTTCAAGCACACCTTGCCAGAACGCAACCTCTTCCTCCTGCTCCGGCGAGAACGGGTCCAGGAAAGCCTTGTTGTCGCCTGCGGTATAAAGACGACGATCCACGCCAATCTTTTCCATCGCCTCAGTGAAGCCAAAACCACCGGCCACTACACCAATCGATCCGACCAGACTGGCCCGGTTGGCGTATATCTCATCGGCTGCTGCGGCAATATAATAAGCGCCCGATGCGCCAATATCAGAAATCACCGCGTAGATCTTCTTGTCGGGATACTCCTCCCTCAACCGCTTGATCTCATCATAGACATAGCCGGACTGCACCGGACTGCCACCCGGGCTATTAATCCGCAGCACAACCGCCTTCGAGCTCTCGGCCTCAAACGCGGCACGCAATGCCCCGACCAGGTTATCTGCGCTGGCCAGCTCATCAGCAGCAATTGGGCCATTCACCTCTACCAGCGCGGTATGGCTCCCCACTGTGGCCCCGACGCCTTCTCCGAAGGGAGCACGAATCATGAACAGCAGCGCAAACAGATATCCGAACGTGAGCAGCTTGAAGAAAATACCCCAACGACGGCTGCGCCGCTGCTCCGCCTGCAAGGACATCACCAGCTTTTCGATCAGACGCCAATCACGCCCCGTCTCCGGCGGCATCGACGGATTCCTGCCGCCAAACAAGCCACCTCGGGCGCCCCGGGCTTCTGGCTCAACGGGCTTGTCACCCCACTCCGACTGCTTATCCGAATCCCACTCGCTCATCCGTATTCCTTACTTGCAACGTCCTACTGTTAGCGCAGACCCAACACCTTCCGGAGGTCCGCCACTGAATTCACCACTGCATGGGGATCATAGGTCTCAAGCACATCCCGTTTGTGCACCCCCCATTCCACACCGATGGAGGGCATACCAATACGCTGAGCCATCTCCAGATCGTAACGGGTATCGCCAATCATCACAGCCTCTTCCGGTTCATAGCCGTAGAACGCCAGAATTTCCTCCAGCATCAACGGATGCGGCTTGGACCGGGTTTCATCCGCACAGCGGGTGGTATCAAAATGGGCTCCCAGACCACTGGAGGTCAACGCCAATTCAAGGCCCCGCCGACTCTTGCCCGTCGCCACCGAACACCCGCGCCCGGACCCCCGGAGATCGGCAACCACATCTGCCATGCCGTCGAACACATTCTGGGGCGTGGTCACCTTCTTGAAGAAGTAACCGGCATAACCTTCACGAATACGAACCATCTCTTCACGGCTCAGACCAGGATACAACTTCTCCAGCGCCTCAATCATGCCCAGACCAATAATATCGCGATAGGCCTCCCGCTCCAGCTCCGGATACCCCAGCTCCGTTGCTGCCTGGTGCAGGCTGTCAGCGATATGGTCCACTGAATCAATCAGCGTTCCGTCCCAGTCAAAAATAACGACTTTTACCTTCATTAAGACCGCTTCCCGCTTCGCTTGGTCAATTCTTCGAGCACCCCGGAAAAGGGCCCGTCGTATACTGCTTCCAGCCGCATGGGCTCACCCGAACCCGGAAGCGAAAACTCAAGAGCCCTGGCGTGCAACATCAAGCGCTGCCCACCAATGGCCCGGAAAGCTTTCAGGCTCGCATCATCCATATACTTGTCATCCCCGGCAATCGGATGACCCGCCCAGGCACTGTGTACCCGAATCTGGTGAGTTCTTCCGGTCACCGGCGATGCCTCAACAAGACTATACCCCTGAAATCGCTGCAAACAGGTAAACAAAGTCAGGGAACTCTTGCCCTCCTCACTGACCCGAACCCGACGCTCGCCATTAGGCATCTCAAAACGCAACAGTGGCTCAGCAACACGATCAACATTTTCCGGCCAACTGCCGACCACCAGAGCGTGGTAATACTTGCGAATCCGCTTCTGCCGCAGCTCATCCTGCAAAAACCGTAACGCGGATCGCTTTTTGGCCACCATTACCAGACCAGACGTATCGCGATCCAGACGATGAACCAGTTCAAGGAACCTGGCTTCCGGCCGGGCCGAGCGCAACACTTCAATCAAACCGAAACTCAGTCCGCTTCCACCATGAACCGCTATACCGGAGGGCTTGTTCACCACCAGCATTTCATCGTTCTCGAAAACGACCGCAGCCTCCATAACCCCCTGCACCCGACTGCCGGGCCTGGGCTGCTCCGCCCTGGCCTGCTGCACCAGCGGCGGAATTCTGACCACATCCCCCGGATTAAGACGGGTATCAGGCTTTACACGCCCTTTGTTTACCCGCACCTCACCCTTTCTGACAATGCGGTAGACAATGCTTTTAGGCACCCCCCGCAATCGTGCAAGCAGGAAATTATCCACCCGCTGCCCTGCCATATCCTCATCAACGGTAATCCACTGAACCTCTGTCGCCACCTTTCCCGGAACACGATCAGTCCACGTTTTTACAACGGCCTTTCCGACTTCACGGACCTTCCCACTGGAGGGGCGACGACCCTTTGTCTTACGGGAATCGGGGGAGCGCGACATGTAAACCCTTGCGTTGATGAATTGCGGCATCGTATGGCCGCCCCAGCATACCGGGACGGACGCAACTGAGGAGTTGCCTGGCCACGCCGTACCTGTTATATTCCGGCGTGCTCTGCCGTTTGTCTACGGCCTGACGAACTCTGGTCAGAAGCCGGAGCGGCAGCAGTATACCGATACTGATTAAGAGTTTGAACGCTGCAAAACCAATCATTAACGGATGCAGCGGGAAACAGACTCCCGGAATCACAGGCCAGACCGAGAAAGGCTGTTACCTGCTCCGGGAGAGGAAAACCGACTGGAAAACCGTCGGGCGACATCGCGAAGAATCATTGCCACGCAAACCCGGGCCGTCCAGCAAACCAATACGACGTGAGACCCAGGGGCTTGTGTGAACCTGAAACGGATATTATGCGTCAACAGACTCTCACCCTATTCGACCTCGACCTGCCCACCGGCAGGCGGGATGTCGGCGGTGGTCTCAGACACCCAGGATTGCACCCCATAAGGGTATGATCCGTCTGGCCGCCGGCCTGCCTGCTGTAAAGGGCCCGCGGCACGCACATCCTGCTTCGCTGATGCGAATCCCCCCGGTTTTCTGTCACCAACAAACGACAGGAACCCTTTCTTTCCATGAAAAGAATGTTGATCAATGCAACTCATCCCGAAGAGTTGCGCGTCGCGCTGGTTGACGGCCAACGGCTGTTCGACCTTGATATCGAATCCAGTACCCGCGAACAGAAAAAGGCCAACATCTACAAGGGCCGCATTACCCGGGTAGAACCCAGCCTTGAAGCGGCTTTCGTTGACTTTGGCGCAGAGCGCCATGGCTTCCTGCCCCTGAAAGAAATCTCCAAAGAGTATTTCAAGAAGTCGCCCGGGCAGATTGAGGGCAAAATCAACATCAAGGATGTTGTCTCCGAAGGCCAGGAAGTGATCGTTCAGGTCGACAAGGAAGAGCGTGGCAACAAGGGCGCTGCCCTGACCACCTTTATCTCCCTGGCTGGCCGCTACCTGGTGCTGATGCCCAACAACCCCCGCGCCGGTGGTATTTCGCGCCGCATTGAAGGCGAAGAACGGACCCAGCTGAAAGAAGCGATGAACGGCGTTCAGGTGCCGAAGTCCATGGGCATTATTGTGCGTACGGCCGGCATTGGCCGCACCACCGAAGAGCTCCAGTGGGACCTCGACTACCTGGTACAGTTCTGGGAAGCCATCACCCAGGCGGCCGGCGAGCGCAAGGCTCCTTTCCTGATCCATCAGGAAAGTAATGTGATCATCCGCGCCGTGCGCGATTACCTCCGCCAGGACATCGGCGAAGTCCTGATCGACGCCGAAAGCGTGTACGAAGACGTTCTGAGCTTCGTTCGGGCGGTCATGCCCACCTTCGAGAACAAGATCAAGCTGTACAAGGACGAAATCCCTCTGTTCAGTCGTTACCAGATCGAAGGCCAGATCGAAACGGCGTTCCAGCGCGAAGTGAAACTGCCCTCCGGCGGCTCGATTGTCATCGACCCGACCGAAGCCCTGGTGTCCATTGACATCAACTCATCACGGGCCACCAAAGGCCAGGACATTGAAGAAACGGCCCTGCAGACCAACCTTGAAGCGGCCGAAGAAATCGCGCGGCAACTGCGCCTGCGGGATATGGGCGGTCTGATCGTTATCGACTTCATCGACATGACGCCAGCCAAACACCAGCGGGAAGTCGAGCAGAAGATGCGTGAAGCGCTGGAACTCGACAGGGCCCGCGTTCAGGTTGGCAAGATCTCTCGTTTCGGCCTGCTGGAAATGTCACGTCAGCGTCTGCGCCCCTCACTGGGCGAGACCCGCAGCGAGGTTTGCCCGCGCTGTGAAGGCCAGGGCACCATCCGGGGTATCGAATCTCTGGCGCTGAGCATCATGCGCCTGATCTACGAGGAATCCTCCAAGGAGAAGACCGCAGAAGTACGAGCCATGGTGCCGGTTTCTGTGGCCACCTTCCTGCTGAACGAAAAACGCAAGCAGCTGGCCGACATTGAAGCCCGTCAAGGCGTAGCGGTTGTGGTCGCACCTGTGCCCAACATGGAAACGCCGCACTTCGAGATTCTGCGCCTGCGTCAGGACGAAACCTCTCCAGAGCATGTCTCCAGCCATCAGGTAGCTCAACAGTACAGCGAGCGCGAGGAAGAGGCAGCCGTAGAAGTTGCAAGTGCCGAGAAACCGGTGCGCGAACAGGCCGCCGTGAAAGCTATCCGCCCCTCTGCGCCAGCCCCAGCACCGACAGCCGCTGCGCCAACGGCTGCTACTGAGCAGGAAGAAGGCCTGTTCCGCAAACTGGGCAAGAAGATCGCGTGCTTCTTCCGGGGCGAAGAACCGGAGCAGGAAGCCAGCCGCGACACCAACCGCAACCGGAGTGAAGAGCGTCGGAACCAGGCCCGCCAGGATCGCCGCAAATCCCGCGTTGCCCGCGATGACCAACGCACCGGCGGCAACCGCAGCGGCAATGATCGCCGTCAGGGTAGCCAGCAGAACCGTGGCGATGACAACCGGGGCCGCAATCGTGGTGGCCGTGGTGACGATCAGAATCGCGGTGAACGTGGTGGCCAGAACCGTTCCAACCGGGACGACCGCTCTGGCGACAGCAAGGGCAATGACAACCGCCGGGACAACCGCAAGGACTCCCAGGGCCGCGGCCAGAACCGGAACCGTCCCCAGCGCGACCAGAAAGGCCCGCAGGACAACCGGGAACAGCAGGAATCCCAGAAGGGACCTTCCAACGACAAGCAGGGCGGTGACGACAAGCAACGCAAACCACGCCGACAACGTAACCGGGACGGCTCGCCCGCCGAGACTCCGGCATCAACGCCAGCAGAACGCAAAGCGGAACGCAGCGAGAAGCACCAGAAAGATACCCAGCCGGAAAAAGCGGCTGACAAGACAGCTCCTGTGGACGCTAAAGCCAGTGAGTCGCGCGTAGATAAAGCCGAGCAACCGGCCGCAACAACGCCGGAAACCAAAACTGCGCCAGAGAGCCGCAAGCCTGAACAACAGGAAATGGCCGAGAAGCCGGAGACCAAAACCGAACAGGCCGAGCAGAAAGAGGCTCCCTCAGCAGAAGACAAGCCTGAAGCAAAGGATGAGAGCAGCCGCAAAGAGAAGTCTGACGGCCGCAGAGGCCGCAGCTCAGGCCGCCAGCGCAAGCCTCGCTCTGCGGATAGCGCTGAAAAATCCGGTGCTGCCGAAGACAAGGGTGACAAGGAGAGCTTGCCGGCAGAAGCCGAGCAGAAACAGGCCGCCAAGCCTCAGCGTACCGAGCAGGTCACCGCAACAGAAGCCGAGCAGCCTGCAGAAAAGGCCAGCGCCGAGCCTGCCAAAGCCGAAGACAAAGAACCGGTCAAGGCAGAGACCAAGGCACCCCGGCAAGCCAAGGCTGACTCACCGAAGGCGTCTGAGCCGGAAACCGGCGCGGCTTCTGATCAGAAGGCTGCCGAGGATAAAGCCGACAAGGCGCCGGAACAGAAAGCCGAGGCCGCTAAAACCGAGCCGGAAGTAGATACGGCGCCCGAGAAGCAGGCCGGATTCAGCAGCGAAAAACCCGCGGACAAACCGGAGCAGCCTGCAGAGCCCGTAAAAGCCGAGCCAGCTCCGGCCAGCGAAAAGCCAGCGGAGCAGAAAGAAGAGACTCAGGAAGCCAGTGCATCGGAAGCTATCCCGGTGACTCCGGGCCGGGCCTATAATGACCCAAGGGAGGTCCGCAAGCGCCAACGCGCGGCCGAAGAAGCCAAAAAGGCAGAAGAGGCCAAGCAGGCCGGGAGCAACTGATCATGCTGAGCAACTCGGACATCGAAGCGCTGGAAGACATTCTGTTCGCAGAACCCTGGGGAGATCATGCCCTGGACTTTTTCGGGTTCCATGGCGTGGTGTGTGCCAGCGTGATCGGGCCGGTCAGCCTGAAGGCGGAAGACCTCTTCCGCCTTGCCACAGGCACAGATCAGTTGCCGGATACCGGCATTCCCGACACGTTTACCCATTGTGTAAATGAGCTTGCACGGGATATGGCCCACGCCCTGGATATGGGCCAGCCACTGGAGCTGCCGGAGCCAGAAGACGGCGACCCGATGAATGCTCTGGAAAACTGGTGTGCGGGCTTCGTCGATACCTTCCTCGAGCATGAGGAGGCCTGGCTGCAGGCTGCGGATGAGGATGAAGTCGCTGACCTTATGGTGCCGATGCTGACACTGTCTGGCCTGTTTGAGGACGAGGACTTCCAGAAAGTCCGGAATGACGAGAAGCTGTCAGCCAAGATGGCAGAGGCCATCCCGGACTCGCTGACCGACCTCTACCTGTTGTTCCACGCGCCGGATTGAAGCCTCAGGCCTCAATCGGTTGCCGAAAATGATGCCAGACGGGCTCCAGCCCCTCTGGCATTTTCATTATGCGCCCCAGCTCACACCAGGGAGCTCCCGGGAAGTGAAAATCACTGCCCTGAGAGGCCCAGAGTTTTTCCCGCCGCGCCAGCTCGGCCACAAAACCCAGATCGCCACTGGATTGGCCCGACACTGACACCTCAATGCCCTGCCCTCCGGCACGGCCGAAATCCGCAGTTAATGCCCGTAAACGGGTTGCTGTGAGACGATATTTCCTGGGATGCGCCAGCACAGCAATCCCGCCGGCCGCCACGATCCATTGCACCACCTCCGGCAACTCCGGCCAACACGCCTTTACATCTCCTGGCTTGCCAGTTCCCAGATACCGTTTAAATGCGTGCGCCACCTTGGGTACAACACCGTCTTCCACCAGAACTTCGGCAAAATGCGGGCGCCCGGGCACGTCCCCTCCGGCCACTTTCGTCGCCCGCTCAAGAAGCTGGTCTACGTTCAGGCGGCTTAGCCTGTCGGCGATCATCCGAGCCCGCTGCCAGCGGTTTTCGTTCTGGCGCTCAAGTGCGGCGAGAAACGCAGGATCACGTTCGTCAAAATCGAGCCCGACCACATGAATGGTATGACTGCGCCAGACACAGGAAAGCTCCACGCCGTTAATCAGGGACAAACCGGAACCTGACGCCGCACCTCTCGCCACCTCGAGACCTGCGATGGTGTCATGATCGGTCAATGCCAGATGGCTAACCCCCTGCTCAACGGCTCTGGCTATCAGGGCCTCTGGAGACAGCGCGCCATCGGATGCTGTGCTATGGCAATGCAGATCAATGCACGTTCTGGAGTCTTGGGGTATAGTCACGAACAATCCTGAATAACGAAACGGGCACCAGTGTATCAGCCTTCAGGCAGTGCCCCTAACCTCAGCTGATCACCGATCGGAGAACCCATGTATTACGCCATCATCAGCGAAGACATTGCCAACAGCCTGCCCCTGCGCAAAGAAGCCCGGCCTGCCCACCTGGCCCGACTGGAACAGCTCAAGGCCGAAGGCCGGTTACTGGTAGCTGGCCCCCATCCGGCCATTGATTCGCCCGATCCGGGCGAAGCAGGCTTCAGTGGCAGCCTGGTCATCGCTGAGTTCGAATCGCTGGAGAAAGCTCAGGCCTGGGCCGATGCCGATCCCTATGTCGATGCCGGCGTGTATGAAAAAGTAATCGTCAAACCCTACAAGGTAGTGCTGCCCTGAACAAAGCGGCCGCCAGCATGAGCGGATTGTAACGCTGTGGTGCTTGAATAGCGGCCACCTTGTGACAGAATTGCGGGTTTAAATCATCAGTAATATCACTATCAGGGAACGTACTCCGTGACACCGCTCCGTCTCCTTTTCAGCCTTGTGCTTATTGTCAGCTCCGTTTCCGTTGCGCAGGCGCGCACCGTCTGGGTCGATGATCAACTCTACCTGCCTGTGCGCTCGGGCGCCGGCACGCAGTACCGTATCATCGAAAATGCCCTCCCCAGTGGCACGCCGCTGGAGGTGCTGGAGACCGGTGACAATTACACCCGCGTACGCACGCCGAAAGGGACGGAAGGCTGGGTTGCGAGCCAATACCTGAGTAACGAACCGATCGCAGCTGATCAGCTTCATCGGGTCAGTCGTCAACTGGACGAAACCCAATCTGAGCTGGCTGAAGCTCGTCAGCAACTGGCCGCCGTTACCGAAGAACGAAATTCTCTGCAGAATGCCGAGAATAATCTTTCCAATCGGGCGGAAGACCTGCAAACTGAACTACAACGCATCAAGAATATTGCCGCTGACTCCATCAATCTTGAGCGTCGTAACCGTGAATTGCGCGAAGAAAACCAGAAACTGCGGAATGATCTGGAAGTACTGACAGCGGAAAATGAGCGTCTTGAGGCCAGCAAAGAATCTGATTTCATGCTTCTGGGCGCGGGCCTCGTGTTTGGCGGCGTACTGCTGGCCCTGATCATTCCCATGCTCAAACCGACAAGAAAAACCGACAACTGGGCGTAAAGGTGATGAAAGATTACTCTGAGAAGCGCGACTTCCATCGTATGCAGGTGAACAGCACCATCACGATTATCGGCAACGATGGTGAAATCCACACCGGTATCTGCCGGGATCTCAGTGCCGCCGGTATGCAAGCAGCAGTGGAACGACCGTTCAGGATTGGCGAGGAGCTGAGAACCCGAATGGAGTCCGCTGGAGATCAGTTCCCGCCCCTGGAGACGCTCGGCGAGGTGGTGCGTTGTGAGCCTGATGGTGATGGTTATCTGCTCGGGATCAACATCATAGAAGTAACCCAATAAAAAACGGCGGCCCAAAGGCCGCCGTTTTTGTCTGTGCCGAGGCCGCGGCTTAAACCAGCGGCTTCTCGGAGACGATGATGCCATTGTTATCGGCATACACGTACTGCCCGGGCTTGAACGTCACACCGTGGAAGGTCACCGGGATATTCAGATCACCGATACCACGCTTTTCAGTCTTGCGCGGTACGGTACCCAGGGCCTGAACGCCCAGATTAGTCTGTCCAATCTCATCTACATCACGGATGCAGCCATAGATGATCAGGCCAGCCCAGCCGTTTTCCGCGGCTTTCTCGGCCAGCATATCCCCCAGCAGGGCATTGCGCTTGGACGCGCCACCATCAACCACCATCACGCGGCCGTTCCCGGGCAGCCCAACCTGCTCTTTCACCACTGAGTTGTCTTCAAAACACTTCACGGTCACGATCTCACCGCCGAACTGGCGCACGCCACCGTAATTATTGAAGCCAGGTTCGACCACCTGCACTTCCGGAAATTCGTCACACAGATCCGGAGTAATAATCTTGCTCACGTTGTCGCTCTCCTTTTCCCAAGTGTTGGTGATCAGTCGATCTTCTCGTCGGCCAGGAAGAACCAGGTATCGAGTACCGAATCCGGGTTCAGAGACACAGTATCAATGCCCTCATCCATCAGCCACTTGGCCAGATCCGGATGATCTGACGGGCCCTGACCACAGATGCCAATATACTTACCGGTTTTCTTGCAGGCCTGGATAGCGTTGGACAAGAGCGCCTTTACCGCATCGTTACGCTCATCGAACAGGTGGGCAATGATGCCAGAATCCCTGTCCAGACCGAGCGTCAGCTGAGTCAGATCGTTGGAACCAATGGAGAAGCCATCAAAGTGCTCCAGGAACTGCTCCGCCAGAATGGCATTGGCCGGCAGTTCACACATCATGATGACCCGCAGGCCGTTCTCACCACGCTTCAGGCCGTTTTCCGCCAGCAGATTCACCACCTGCTCAGCTTCGCCGACAGTCCGTACGAACGGCACCATCACTTCAACGTTGGTCAGGCCCATTTCATTGCGGACTTTCTTCAGAGCCCGACACTCAAGCTCGAAACAGTCGCGGAAGGTATCGGAGATATAGCGCGACGCTCCGCGGAAGCCCAGCATCGGGTTCTCTTCGTCCGGCTCGTACAGAGTGCCGCCAATCAGATTGGCGTACTCATTGGATTTGAAGTCGGACAAACGCACAATCACTTTCTTCGGAGCGAACGCCGCTGCCAGGGTGGAAATGCCTTCCACCAGCTTGTCCACGTAGAAATCCACCGGTGAGGCATAGCCGGAAATGCGCTTTTCCACGGTCTGTTTGATGTCACGGGGCAGACCGTCAAAGTTCAACAGCGCTTTCGGGTGCACGCCGATCATCCGGTTAATGATGAACTCAAGGCGGGCCAGGCCCACACCTTCATTGGGCAGCGCCTGGAAGTCAAAGGCTCGGTCGGGGTTACCCACGTTCATCATGATCTTGAACGGAATGTTGGGCATGGAGTCCACGGTATTCTCACGCAGCTCGAAGTCCAGAGCACCCTCGTAGATCATACCGGTGTCACCTTCGGCGCAGGAGACGGTCACGTCCTGACCATCCTTGAGCACCTCGGTGGCATCGCCACAGCCCACAACCGCCGGAATACCCAACTCCCGGGCAATAATGGCCGCATGGCAGGTACGGCCGCCACGGTCGGTAACAATGGCGGAAGCCCGCTTCATCACCGGCTCCCAGTCCGGGTCGGTCATATCGGTAACCAGCACGTCGCCAGCCTGTACCCGGTCCATTTCGTTAATGCTGGTGATGATCTTCACCGGGCCACTGCCGATCTTGTGGCCGATACTGCGACCTTCCACCAGCACTTTGCCGGTTTCCTTCAGCAGATAACGTTCCATCACATTGGCAGCTGCGCGGCTCTTGACCGTTTCCGGCCGGGCCTGAACGATGTAGATCTTGCCGTCATCACCATCTTTAGCCCACTCAATATCCATCGGGCGCTGGTAATGCTTTTCAATGATCATGGCCTGCTTGGCCAGTTCTTCCACTTCCGCATCGGTGATGGAAAAACGATTACGGTCTTCCTGCTCCACCTTCACGGTTTCAACAAACTTACCCTCACCCGGTTCGGAATGGTAAACCATCTTGATGGCCTTGCTGCCGAGGTTACGGCGCAATACCGACGGACGTCCGGCTTCCAGGGTCGGTTTGTGTACGTAGAATTCGTCAGGGTTTACGGCACCCTGCACCACAGTTTCACCGAGGCCGTATGAGGAGGTAATAAACACCACATCGCGGAAACCGGACTCGGTATCCAGGGTGAACATAACACCGCTGGAAGCGGTTTCACTGCGAACCATCTTCTGGATACCGGCAGACAACGCTACCAGCTTGTGATCGAAACCATGGTGCACGCGATAGGAGATCGCCCGGTCATTAAACAGGGAGGCAAACACCTCCTTCACCGAGGTACGAACCTGCTCCAGACCCACCACGTTCAGGAAAGTTTCCTGCTGGCCGGCGAAAGAGGCATCAGGAAGATCCTCGGCGGTGGCGGAGGAACGCACCGCGACAGCCATCTGATCGTTACCGGCCTGAAGCTTGGCATAGGCTTCTTTCAAGGCGTTATCCAGAACTTCCGGAAACGCGGTGTCGATTACCCACTGGCGAATCTGGGAGCCAACCCGCGCCAGTTCGTTAACGTCGTTGACATCCAGGGCATCCAGGGCTTCGTCAATGCGGTCTTTCAGGCCGTCGGTGGCCAGGAATTCACGGTAAGCATGAGCAGTGGTAGCGAAACCGCCAGGGACGGTAACACCAGCATTGGCGAGATTACTGATCATTTCACCGAGGGAGGCATTCTTGCCTCCAACCCGGTCTACGTCGGACATTCCCAGGTGGTCAAACCAGATAATGTAATCTTCCAAAGCGTGTCTCCCTTGAGTCTGTGTAGCGCGGAGTCTCGAATCTGGCGTGTATGATACTGTAAGCTGCGGAAATTACCTAGGGAGGCAACCAAAGACTCCCGGGAACAAGTTCAAACCAGACCGGATACGACCATGAAAAGAACGGCGTTTTTTATCTCTGATGGCACTGGCCTTACGGCAGAAGCGCTCGGCCATGCCCTTTTGGCGCAGTTTGAAAAAATCGAGTTTGAGCGGGTTACCGTGCCCTATATCGACGATGAGGAGAAGGCCCGGGATCTTGTCAGCCGCATCAACAAAGCGTCGGAAATCGATGGGGAACGGCCGCTGGTATTCGACACCATCGTTAATGGCGGCATCAGGGAAATCATCAGCCGGGCCGACGGCTTTATGGTAGATATCTTCGGAACCTTCCTGAACCCTCTGGAGCAGGAACTCAACTCGTCGTCCTCCTACTCCGTAGGCAAATCCCACTCCATCAATAACGCGGGCAGCTACGAGCGTCGGATCCACGCAGTCAACTTTGCGCTGGACAATGACGACGGTGCCCGCACCCGGCATTACGACGAGGCCGACCTGATTCTGATCGGAGCATCCCGCAGCGGTAAAACGCCCACTTGCCTGTACCTGGCCCTGCAGTATGGCATCAAGGCCGCCAACTATCCGATTACCGAAGAAGATCTGGACGACCAGAAGATGCCCGCCGCGCTCCGGCCCCATAAGGAAAAACTGTTTGGCCTGACCATCGAACCGGAACGCCTTGCCACCATTCGTAACGAGCGCCGGCCAAACTCCCGCTACTCGTCGCTGCAACAATGCATGCATGAGATTGAAGAAATCGAATTAATGTACAAGCGGGAGCGGATTCCCTATCTGAATACTACGGCGTATTCCGTTGAGGAAATCTCGACCAGAATCATGGTGACAACGGGCCTGAAGCGGCACCGCTGAGGCAGGAAACCCGGCAGAGAGCCAATGGCCCTCTGCCAGTCAGATCAAAGTTCCTGAATGTCCATGCCAAGCCCTTCCACAACCGCACGGTTGTCGGGGCTTGTCACCACGGCCACATTGGCCTTTTCAGGCGCAAGCCAGGTCTTGGCCACGCGCTTAAGCTCGTCCAGAGTGACACCAAGAACCCTCTCACGGAAACGTGCGCGCTGCTCCGGCGTACGCCCGAACAGCCTGTTGTGGTAAGCATGGCGAGCCGCTCCGGCTGGCGAGCGGGGGCGGTCGAGTTGGCCGATCACACCCAGGATAGCCTCTTCCAGAGCCTGGTGCTCATGCGCTTCGCTGTACAACCAGTTCAGCGCTGCATCGAAGTCATCCAGGGTTTCCGCAAGGCGTGGATCGCGATAGGAGAAGAACCGGAAAACACCATTCACGCTGTCCTGGCCGGCGCCACCACCGTAGGCCCCGCCTTTTTCACGGATGGCCCGGTGCAGATAACCGTTCCGGAGAAAGCCTCCCAGTACCGTCAGCGCAGCCGCATCGGGATGATCCACCGCAACCGTCGGGTAGGCTTTGGCACAGAAATTGACCTGGGTAGATGTCAGCCAGGCCTCCCGGGTGTTGTAGCTGACCGGCTCCATGGACCAGTTACCCTCACCCTCTGCAGACACTCCGCTCCAGCAAGTGCCCAACTCA
The DNA here is from genome assembly GCF_042763285.1 of Marinobacter sp. LM1. Classification (NCBI taxonomy): domain Bacteria; kingdom Pseudomonadati; phylum Pseudomonadota; class Gammaproteobacteria; order Pseudomonadales; family Marinobacteraceae; genus Marinobacter; species Marinobacter sp. LM1. The sequence goes on along the minus strand of NZ_CP114373.1, from coordinate 1,788,664 downwards.
TCCAGCATGGGCGACAACTGGTCGTCCTCACCAATCAGCAGGAACTGGCGGTTCTGGCTGCGAATACGGTTGTGCAGCGCGGCCAGCTTGCCACAGAAATCGGCCAGGCCGGCTTCATCTTTGAGCTGCTGATCAAGCTCCTTGGTACCACGAATTCCAGCCAGACCACCCAGACGGTACGACAACCAGGCACCGGAACTGACGCCCTGAGCCGCTGCGCCCATGGCCAGGGCATGCCCGCTGCCCGTCACCGCCTGCTCACGGCGAGCCCGGATCTGGGCAATGATCTCACGAACACGCTCTTTTTCGTCAAAACGGGCCCCGGTGTAGACATCCTTCAGCAGACGGGTCAGCGCTTTGCTGTTGCGGCTCAGCGCCTTGCCACTGAAAATCAGATAGCCGGTCATGGCCTGAACATCATCAATCTGCCCCTTGGCAGTAAAAGAAGCGCCGATGCCGCCAGATTCCGCAGAAATACGATCCTGCATTTGCAAGTAATCCAGCTCTCCACACCCCACTTCGGAAATCAGAGTGGTGTAATAAGGCAACAGCAACAGTTCGTCTTTGCTCAGAGCCGGCAGCGGTAGCACCACCTGCTGATACACCAGGCCATTAGTGCCTCGGGAATAAACGGTCGCACCGGTTTCGGCATCGTACCGTCCCTCCGGCTCCGGCATCTGCAGCGGCACATCATCCAGCCCAACCTTGGGCAGTATGGAATCATCATCCTTGCGCATCTGGCGCTCTTCCAGTGCCTGAGCACGCTGCACAATATGGCTGATATCATCGTCGGACAGCTCCGCCTTGCGCCGGGCAAGGGCATCCTTGATGGCCTGCTGACGACGGCCTTCGAGTTTTTCATCCGGGCGCAAAGTCAGGGTTACCCGGTGCGGGTTCTCCAGCAACTTGCGCCGGATCAGCCCGGGCACATACTCGGGATCCTTGATCTTTTCCCTCAATGTCGCCAATACCGGCTCGAGATCCAGCAGTTCCACCGGATCACCACCATGAACCATGGGGGCAATCGCGCTCATGATCAGTTGCAAGCCGTAGGGGAACTGGTCTCCGGCAATCTCCCGCTGGTGCAGTTCCAACTGATGCAGGATGGCCTCGAGGCGCTCCTGGCTGACACCGTCATCCACCACCTTCTGCAGCGTAGACTCAATCAGCTGTTCCAGATCCGCCCTGCGCTCCGGCTCGCTGCCCTCAATACCGCAAACGAAGGTCATTTCCCGGTTGGAATCCTCCAGCCCGCACATGGGAGACGGCGCATGGCCCAGGTCTGTGGTTTCCAGCGCCCGCATCAACGGCGATGCGCTGTTTTCCAGCAAGACGGCAGACAATAACTGGCCTTCAAGATTTTCCTGCAGGTCGAAGCTGTGGCCCAGCAACCACCCCATCACAATGTGGGTCTTGTTGTCGGTGCTCTCACCTTCATTTACCGCATAGCCCTGCTCTACCCGGACCGGCGCGAACATGCGCTTCTCGTCTTTCACCGGCAGTTCAATATCCAGCCGATCGAACCGTTTCAGCGCCAGCTCTTCAAACTTCTCGTGGTGTTCCCGGGCCGGGATATTGCCGTAGGTCGCAAAAATCGCATTGCTCGGGTGGTAGTGGTGGCGATAGAACTTCACCAGGTCGTCATAACTCAGATCGACAATATGGTCCGGCTCGCCGCCGCTGTTGTAGTGATAAGTCGTGGTCGGGAACAGATGGCTGGTCAGGTTCTGCCAGAGCTGGGAGGTAGGTGCACTCATCGCCCCTTTCATCTCGTTGTAGACCACACCCCGGTAGACCAGGTCGCTGGATGGGTCATCCGGCTTGTCAAATTCCAGGCGATGACCTTCCTGTGCAAAATCCAGCGGGTCCAGCTTGGAGAAGAACACGGAATCCAGGTACACCGACAGCAGATTATCGAAGTCCTTGCGGTTCATGCTGGCAAAGGGATAAGCAGTCCAGTCGCTGCTGGTGAACGCGTTCATGAAAGTGTTCAGGGAGCGGCGAATCATCATGAAGAACGGATCACGCACCGGGTAACGCTCACTGCCGCACAGGGCGGTATGCTCCAGGATGTGGGCGACACCGGTCGAATCCATCGGGAACGTTCGCAAAGCAACGAAGAATACGTTCTCGTCGTTATCCGCCGCCAGGTGAAGATGGCGTGCACCGGTCTTTTTATGGCGATACTCCTCAACCTCAAGGTTCAGGGTGCCGATCCGGTGACTGCGAAGTTTCTCAAAAGCCGGATGGATTGCGTTGTCAGTCACTGCAGCCATTAAAAAATCCTGTGTATAGAACAATTGGAGAATTACAGGGTAACACGTAGTATCGGATATCATGCACGGAACGGACTCAACAAGGTAGCCTGCCAATCCATGACAGACCGCAGCCCAGACAAATCCCACATCGACGCCCCTGAAGTTGCCGCCTGGTGGGCCGAACGACGCCAGTATCTCGAGCGAATCCGCAAAGTTCCCGAGATTCGACAGCGATTCTGGCGGGAAGTTGCTATCTACCTGTTACGGCGTGTGCTGTGGTCTTACGGCTTCTTCCCCATCTTCATTGCCTTCTGGCTGCCCTTTGTCCTGGCCAGCTTCAACCCGGTAGTCATGGCCGGTGACCTGATCCCGATGCTGCAGGAGTTCGTCAACTCGAATCCGGAGGAACAGGCCACGACCATCAGCACCCTGACGATCGCCTGGCTGTCGATCGGCTCCTTTTTCCTGATATTCGATTTTGTTCTGACCCCGTTCCGGTCTCCCTATCAATATGAAGCCGATGTTTACATGAAGTCCTGGGAGCAACTTAACCATGATCGGCTTCCGGACAAAATGTGATACGACCGGCATTCTGATCAAGTTCAGACACTTTCTGTTACATAACGTTGCAGACAGTGGTTAAGATGAACCCATAACAAAGCATCCGGAACACTTGGATCAAGAGGTTTTGTCATGGTCGATTTCAGGCCGCTGCTGTTCATCAATGCACTTGCGCTCATGCTTCTGGTTACTGCCGGATTCGCATCGGTTCGCAAGGATCTGGATACCACCGACACCACAGCTCCGGCTCTGGCGCAAACCGTGGAGCATGCCACCGCGCCGGAAACCTCAGCCGCGAAAACACCCACAACCCGGATTGAAGCCGAAACACCCGCACCTGTGGCTGAAGAGCCGCTGTTTGCTGATACCCGCGAGACACCATTGGCAGACACTCCGGAGACGCCGCAGCCCGTCGACAACGCGCTTCCGGCCACCGGCGAACAGACCGAAACAGCAGCAAACAGCGAACCGTTCACCGTTGAACCAATGCCCGAAAACCCGGAAATGCTGGCCATGGCCGAACCAGTTTCGGCTATGCGTTCCCAACGCGACGTGCCGGAGACGAAACCCGCGCCCGAGCCTCCGAAAACCGGCACCCTGGTGTTACGCTCCAACGTGGTGGGCGATCAGGTTACGATCAACGGTAAATCCTATGGCGCCACCCGCCTGGACCTGGAGCTGGACCCCGGCCTCTATGACATCACCATCGAAAAGCCCGGATACCAGTCCTGGAGCAATTCAGTGGCACTGGAAGCCGGCGACGAACTCACGCTGGTCGGCAAACTGGAAGCCTTCACCACCGTAAACTACAGGAATGGTGAATGGCGCGGCGGCATCACCACTGGTGATGGCACCTGGGAAGATAGCTCCGGCCTGCGTTATGAAGGCCACTTCGTGGACGCCGAGTTTGATGGTTCCGGTACCGCCTGGTACTCCGATGGAAGCCGCTACGAGGGCGACTGGAAACGGGGCGAACGGCACGGTGAGGGGCGCTGGCGCTCCGCAGACGGCACGACTTATACCGGCCAGTTCCAGAACGATCAGTTCCACGGCAAGGGCACGCTTACCCTGGCCAACGGCGACATATTGACCGGAAACTGGGAGCAGGGCCGTATGAATGGCCATGGTTCCCTGACCACCGCCGATGGCATGCTGTACGTTGGCGGCTTTCGGAATGATGAATTCCACGGCCAGGGCGCCCTCACCTACCCGGACGGACGCTCCTACGAAGGCGAATTCTCCAACGGCGAATTTCATGGCAAGGGCTCGGAAGTCTTTGCTGACGGAAAGAAATACGATGGCCAGTACATGGAAGGCAAGTTCCACGGCAAAGGCCTGCTGCGCAACCCTAACGGCAGCTCCATCGAGGCCACTTTCCGCCATGGTGAACCCTATGGACAGGTTCGCCTGACAACCGCGGCCGGCGAAGTGTTTACCGCCCGCACCACGGAACCCGGTGTCTGTTATCGGGAAAAGAGTTATCGGGCAACCCAGTGCCCGCAACTGGAAGGCTGGTAATCACCCGGTCGCAGCACCCACGCGTTTGCAGTAACAGGTTGAGGTAGTGACATGGCAATCAAAAATGCTCTGCTGGTGGACGACTCCAAAGTTGCCAGGTTTGCGCTAAGCAAACTGCTCGAGAGTCGGGACATGGAAGTGAACATGGCGGGATCAGCAGAAGAAGCGCTGGATTTCCTGAAGAGCCACGACCGGCCAGACGTGATCTTTATGGATCACCTGATGCCCGGCATGAATGGCGTGGAAGCCACCAAGGCCATCAAGAACAACCCGGAAACGGCCGGCATTCCGATCATCATGTGTACCTCCAAGAAATCCTCTTCCTTTATGGAGGAAGCGCGCAACTTTGGTGTCTACAACATCCTTACCAAGCCGCCTCACAACGAAGGTCTCAACCTGATGCTGGAGCAGTTGGCCAGTGACGTCGAGCAGGGGAACGTGCCAGAAGCACCTGTTGAAATGAACGGCCATGACCTGCGCGAGTCAGATGACGAACCCATGGACTTTCCGGAGGATGCCTCTGTGCAACTGTCGCCAAAAGCAGAAAGCGGCCTGAACGGCCAAAGCGCCCCGAATGTGGTGCCTCTGACCAGCGACCTGATTGAGCAGATTGCCCGCTCGGCGGTCAAGACTCATATCAACAACCGGCTGCATGAACTGCTCAGTTCCCTTTTCGACGAGCAGTTCGATCACCTCAAGCGTGCGCTGGACGAAACCCGCAGCAAGCAGGAAGCCACCATTGAGGAGCGCCTGGAGTCACTCAGCAAGATGCTGGATGAACGCACCCGCAACCTGCGCGACGAAGTGGCCGCCGAAGTGAACCTGAACCTGGGTCGCGAACTTACCTCCCTGAAAAAAGAACTCTCCAAAAACGCCGGGTTCACCTCCGAGCACATGGCGGAGTTGAAGGATCACATCACCAGCGTACAGACCATCGACACCGAGTTCTGGCAAACCCTGCAGTCAGAAGCCATTCAGCAGGCCCACGAGATTTCCCGGGAGACCGCCGAGGACATTGCCCAGCGCACCATCGATCTGTACGTGTCTCAGCAGCGCTCGGCCAACTCGCGCATCTATACCGTTGGCTTGGCCATCAGTCTGGGTATTTTCAGCGTAGGAATCGCCTGGTTATCCGGCCTGTTCGGCTAATTGCCCACGGACCTGCTGCCAGTCCTGAGGGGTGTCAACGTCCTGTTGCACCCCGGCTATTTCAACCGGACGGGTTCCGGCCCGGTTCAGAACTACCCCCGCCCCCGCATCGCCCTTAAGCAATAACAGATCTCCCCAGAGCGATTTCGGAATCCAGGCTGGCACGCCTACCCGCTTGCCATAACTGGCTGCCCAGGGCACCTCTGGCTTCCGCCGGGCGTTTGCGGACAGCCGTCTGAGCCCTTCGGTATCCAGTAAGGGCTGGTCTGCCAACAGCACAAACACACCCAAAGCAGCGGGAGAAAGTGCCTGCAGGCCGGCAATCAACGACGTCGACAAGCCCTCCCGCCAACGCTCGTTAACCACCCAGCGCGCCGGTTGCCGATTGCAGCGAAAGCGCACCAGAGGGAAGCCTGCGCCCGCAACCACCCACGTCTGCGCCGATAGCTGCCGCGCCTGACCAATAGCGTGCCCTAGCAATGAACCGCCACCTGGCAGCTTCAAAGCCTGCTTGTAACACCCCATTCGTCTCGCCTGGCCGGCTGCCAGCACCAATGCCGGAAACTGCGGATCCTTGATGCTATGATTCGCGTTTATGATGCGCCCCCTGAAACTGCTGAATGCAGCGATTTTTGCTAGAATTCCGCCATCATGCAACCTGACCACGCCGGACCCTCCATGAACCATCTCTTTGTCGACAACCTCACTGTGATTGATTTCGCCTATCTGGATCCCGCTCGAGGCCTGGTTGGCGAAAGCTGGATTGCCGATGTGGTGCTGGGAGGAGAACTGGACGAACAGGGCATGGTATTTGACTTCAGCAACGTCAAGCGCACCATCAAAAGGGTGATTGACGAACGCGTGGACCACCGGTTGGTGATTCCCCGCGGATATCAAGGCCTGCAATGGAGCGAGGACGCGCCCAACACTTTCCGCTGGGCACTCTCTGGCGGCGGTCACATCGAGCATAGCTCGCCGGACGAAGCCGTTGTCTGGCTGTCCTCGGACCGGGTCGTCCCGTCTGCCGTGGCCGCCCTGCTGGAAAAGGAGCTTAAAGCCGTTCTGCCCGGCAATGTCATCTCCGTCGACATCAACCTGCGCGAAGAAGTCATCGAAGGCGCCTACTACCACTATGTTCACGGCCTGAAAAAGCACCTGGGCAACTGCCAGCGCATTGCCCATGGGCATCGCTCCCCGATCCGCATTGACCGCAACGGACACCGGGCCTACGACCTCGAAGAACGCTGGGCGAAGCTCTGGCAGGATATCTATGTAGGCACAGAAGAAGACGTGGCTCGCCGATTCGTGGGCGAGGATGGCATTGGCTATATCACCTTCGAGTATGAAGCCAACCAGGGTGAGTTTGCCCTGACACTGCCTGAGCACCGCGTATACATGCTGGAAACGGACACAACCGTAGAGCTGATTGCCGCCCACATTGCGGACAAACTGAAAGCGGAGTTCTCCGGGGAGGAAATTCAGGTAAAAGCCTACGAGGGAGTGGGCAAAGGCGCTATTGCCATACGGGCCTGAACCGGCCACCCGGGATTGGCGTCCTAAACGGCGCGAATCCCGCCGACCATTCGTTAAGACACAAAAAAACCGCCCGAAGGCGGTTTTTTTGATGGCTATCCGGTGGACTAAACCGTCAAGCCTAATTGGCGTCCCCTAGGGGGTTCGAACCCCTGTTGCCGCCGTGAAAGGGCGGAGTCCTAGGCCACTAGACGAAGGGGACTAGAAATTGGTGGAGCCAAGCGGGATCGAACCGCTGACCTCAACACTGCCAGTGTTGCGCTCTCCCAGCTGAGCTATGGCCCCTCAACGGATGCGTATATTAAGGATCCGCCCTTGGGGCGTCAACACCCGATTCCGCTTTTTTTAAAGTTTTTTGAACATCCCTGTTCTCATCGTTCAATTAACCAACAAACCGCTCATCAAACACCCAGAGCGGCGTATTCCTTCTCTACTTTTTTGGTTTCTTTCTTGGAAAAGCCACCCATAACCTCAAGGGCATGACGCAAACGGGAGCGGGTCATGTCCGGGCCAAGCAACGCCATGGAGTCCATCACTGACCAGGAATTGGGCGTTCCGGCAATGGCCACAAAGATCGAGAACATGAAATCGCCCATCTTCAGGTCCATGGCTTTCGCCAACGCCTTGATGTCGGCAAAGATGGTGTCCTTGCTCCAGTGGCGCTGGGCTTCCAGTTTCCAAAGGGCAAACTGCAGCACGCGCTTGATCTGGCCTTCATCCAGTTTGTTATGGGCAAAGTCCTCCGGTTTCAGATTCAGCATGCCGCTGAACATGAACTGGGCCATTGGCGCCACATCGGAAAACACTTCTGCCCTACCCTTGATATGGGGCACCAGGGCTTTCAAGTCGTCCTGGTTAAACCACCACTGTTGCATCCGCGCCATGAACTGCTCGTCGCTCAGCTCCTCACGAATCCACTGGCCGTTGAGCCAACGCAGTTTTTCCACGTCAAACACGGGGCCACCCAGGGACACGCGCTGGATATCAAAGTTCTCGATCATCTCATCCAGAGTGAATTTCTCACGCTCGTCCGGCATGGACCAGCCCATACGACCCAGGTAGTTGGTCACAGCCTCTGGCAAGAAGCCCATACGCTCGTAAAAGTTGATACTGGTCGGGTTCTTGCGCTTCGACAGCTTGCTCTTGTCAGGGTTACGCAGCAGCGGCAGGTGACACAGCTCTGGCATATCCCAGCCAAAGTACTGATACAGCAGCTTGTGCTTGGGCGCAGAATTGATCCATTCCTCACCTCTCAGCACGTGGGTAATGCCCATCAAATGGTCATCAACAACATTGGCCAGGTGATAGGTCGGCATCCCATCAGACTTCAACAGGATCTGGCAGTCCACCTGAGCCCAATCGATCTCAATGGTACCCCGGAGCATATCCTGAATTTCACACACGCCTTCGTCGGGCACTTTCATGCGGATAACATACGGATCACCCGCATCCAGACGGCGCTTTACCTCTTCTTCCGGCAACTCCAGATCGCCCTTGATGCCGGGATTCAGGCCCTGAGCCCTGCGCTCTTCGCGGATAGCATCCAGCTCTTCCGGTGTACGGAAGCAATAGAACGCATGGCCAGCGGTGACCAGATCCTCAGCATACTGACCATACATGTGCTTGCGCTCAGACTGGCGATACGGGCCGTGGGGGCCGCCAACATCGGGACCCTCGTCCCAATTCAGACCCAGCCACCGCAACGCTGTCAGAATATCCTGCTCGGATTCAGCGGTACTGCGGGCCTGATCGGTGTCTTCGATGCGCAAAATGAACTGGCCGCCGTGCTGACGGGCAAAGCAAAGGTTAAACAGGGCCACGTAGGCGGTACCAACGTGTGGATCGCCGGTGGGCGACGGGGCAATTCGGGTGCGTACTGTCATGAAACCATCCTGAAAATAAGTGGCCGATTTATAAAGGGCGCATTATAGCGGCCATCCTGAGGTTTCGCATGGGCGGCTTTTGCATCTCCGATACAAACCGTTATATTATAACATTTCACGTACACGCAGGATTCAATACACCATGCCACAGAATGTCACCCGCCTGGCCCTCGCACTCTCAGCCCTGGCTATAGCAACACCCGCAGCCGCGACCAATGTGGTTGCGTCCATTAAACCTGTCGAACTTCTGGTCAAAGCTGTCGCGGGTGACAGCGTGGAAGTATCAACGCTGATACCACCCGGCTCCAGCCCCCACAACTACAGCATGAAGCCCTCTCAACGGCGGGCCCTGGAACAGGCGGATGTCATCTTCTGGGTGGGCCCGGATATGGAAACCTTCCTCAACCGTCTGCTCGGTGGCAAGGAATTCGCTGGCCGGGCGGTGGCTTTCATGGAAAGCGAAGGCGGTGAATCTGAGCACGACGAGCATCATGAAGAGCACAACCATGAGCATGAAGACCACGATGATCACGGGCATCATGACGAACCCGATGTCCATCACCACGATCACGGCGACGGCGAAGATCCACATATATGGGTAGACCCGATGCTGGCGCTGGACATGGCGAAAGACATCCGGAATGCGCTGAGCGAACATGAGGGCGTAAACCCCGAGGAGCTGAATGCCAATCTCGAGCGCTTTCAAGCCGAGCTGCTCAGTAAAGAAAAGAGTATTCGTGCGAGCTTTGCGGGCCTTAAAGATATCAGCCTGTTCGCGTATCACGATGCCTTTACTCGCTACGCCGATCACTATGATCTGACGCTGGACGGCATTCTGACACTGAACCCGGAGCTCTCACCCGGTGCCCGACATATTGCTGATGTGCAGGCCAAACTGGAGGCCGCCAATCACCCGTGCCTGCTGACCGAACCCCAGTTCAACCGTCAATGGTGGCGTTCCATTACCGAAGGGCTGAACGTCACTTTCAGCACCTGGGACCCGCTGGCAACCGACATTGAATCGACACCGGCAGGCTACATCGAGTTTCAGCAATCTGTGGCCGATGCGGTTCTCAAGTGCTTACCAGAGCAGGCTCAGTAGCACCGGAATAGAGACCATCGCCAACAGGGTTTGCCCGCTGATGATCCCTGCCATCAGCGGCGCATCCCCGCCAAGCTGACGCGCCAGGATGTAGGCGGACGTGGCAGTAGGCAAGGACGCCAACAGCACCGCCACCTTCACCAGCAGCCCTTCCAGCCCGAGCATCCAGGCCAGGCCCGCGGTCATCAGCGGAAACGCCACCAGTTTCAGGGCCGACGACACAATAAACGGAACCGAACCGCCACGCAGGGCACTGAGTTGCAAACCAGCCCCCACGCACATCAGCCCCATCGGCAGCGCCAGATTACTCAACGGCTCCAGTATGCCCGCCAGCAAGGGATGAAACCCTACCTGAAAATAGCTCCAGAGCACGCCAATGACCGAACCGACGATCAAAGGGTTGGTGACAATCGCCCGAATCACCGCCGCCAGATTGATTTGCTCTCGCCCTGCTACAAGAGCGAACATCAGAATACACAGCAGGTTCAACAACGGCACCATAATGGCCACGGCGATAGCCGTGAGCGAGAGCCCATCATCCCCCAGGAGCATGCCACCCGCGGCCAGACCCACGTAGGAATTGAAACGAATCGCACCCTGGTATACCGAAGAAAACACCGGACCAGACCAGCCCCAGAGCCACTGCGCAGCCACCAGCACCAGCGTCATCGCCAGCAGCATGGCGATAATCAGCATCGCCGTATCACCGTAGGCGGAAGGAGGCAGCCGGGCCTGCCCAAGCTTGAACACCAGCATGGCAGGAAACAGTACGTAATAGGTGAAGCGCTCCGCACGGGGCCAGAAATCACCTCCGGGAAAGTCCACGCGGCGCAAGCCATGGCCCAACATGATCAGCACGAAGACAGGAATCAAAGCCTGAACCACCATTGGCATCACCACCTCCCGACTACCAGACACCAGCCCGTTCACAGGTGCAAGACACTAGCACAGATCTTCGGCAAGTTCGCAGTTGCCATTTTGCTCACCCGGGGGTAGATTCAGAGCTTCTTCAACTCTAAAGGCGAAGTGCAATTCCCGTGAACATTCTGCGTTCAGGCAATTACACGATATCTCTGGCACTGCGGTCCTCCTTCGGGAACACCGGCAGGGCTGCCATCCGCCTCTGATTTCGCTGAATCCACTCTCTTCCCCGTCCGGATTCAGCGCCTAACCAACAATCGATTGTTTACCTGGAGATTGCTATGGCTGAATTGCCACCTATCACTGTTGCAGAAGAAGATTATAACCGTCTCAGCACCTTGCTTGAGCGGGTCGCCGGCCAGTCTGATGTGGCCGATGGGCTGGAAGACGAACTCAGCCGTGCCGACATGAAGCCTCTGGCCGACATGCCAGAGGGCGTGGTAACCATGAACTCACGAGTGCGCTTTCTGAACGAAGACACTGGCGAGGAGCACGAAGTGGCGTTGGTATACCCTCATGAAGTTGGCGACGCCGACCACAAAGTCTCGATACTGGCACCGGCCGGTGCAGCCATGCTGGGGCTGAGCATTGGCAGCAGCATCGAATGGCCCATGAAAGGCCGCAAGCCCATCCACCTGAAAGTGATCGGCGTTACCCGAAACCCATAAGCACTTTCCTTTACAAATATCAGGACTTGATATTTCTCCAAAGGCAGAACGGCCTCCGGTGGTAGCATTTCATCAATGCTAACCGACAGATCAGGAGGCCGTATGGCAGAGCAGCACCACGAAGACTGGGACCCCAGATCAGCCGAGGTTCAGACGGACCAGATCCGCGCCTACGATGCCATGCGCAAGGAATGCCCGGTAGCCTGGAGTGATTACCAGCAGTGGACGTTGTTTCGCCATGCCGATGTCATGCGGGCACTGGAGGATCATCACACCTTCAGTAACGCCGTCTCCGCGCACCTGTCCGTACCGAATGGCATGGACCCGCCCGAACACACCCCTTACCGCAAGGCCATCGAACCCTATTTTGCGCCCGAGCCCATGGCACACTTTGAACCGGTATGCCGGGATGTTGCCCGGGCGCTGGTGCAATCCCTGAACAAAAACAAGCCGCTGGATGTGGTCAACACTCTAAGCCGCCCCTTTGCACTACAGATTCAGTGCGCGTTTATGGGCTGGCCGGATAGCCTGCATCAACCGCTGGCCGAGTGGGTGATGAAGAATCACCGAGCAACCCTGGCCCGCGACCGTTCCGCCATGGCCGACGTTGCTGAAGAATTTGACGGGTACATCCGCGACCTTCTGAACTCACGGCGCCGGACCCGGGAGCCCGCACCAGATGATGTCACCACCCGACTAATGCGCGAGCAAATCGATGGCCAACCCATGACCGACGAAGAGCTGGTCAGTCTCTTGCGCAACTGGACAGTCGGAGAACTGGCCACCATTTCAGCCAGCATTTCCATACTGACCCACTATCTGGCCCATCATCCCGAGCTTCTTAATGACCTTAAGGCCGCCCCGGAGCAGCTCTCCGATGCTATTGACGAAATCCTGCGAATGGACGCCCCACTCATTTCCAATCGCCGATTAACCACCCGAGAGGTCAAAATAGACGGCAGAACCATTCCCGCCGGCGCGAAAATCACCCTTCTTTGGGCATCCGCCAACCGGGACGAAGTTGCTTTCGGCAACCCGGATCAGTTCTGCCCACGTCAGAACGCCGCGAAGAACCTGCTCTACGGAGCGGGCATACATATATGCCCGGGCGCACCGCTGGCGCGAATGGAACTGAGAGTTTTCATGGAAGAGTTGTTGAAACAGATCGACACCATCGAACCAGTGGCAGGCGAACAGCCTGAGCGGGCGATGTTCCCTACGGGCGGATTCAACGCTCTGCCGCTGGTATTCCGGTAAATGCCACACTGAAAAACAGAAAAGCCGCAGCGGAGCAACTCCGGCGCGGCTTTAAAGTACGCTGGGATCAGTCTTCGATAAACACCAGGCTTTCATCGGAGCCCGCGGCTTCAAGACGCCCCAGAGGCTGCAGATTCAGCCCATGCTTTCGGGCGAGGGCCTCAAAGGCTTCCCGGCTCTTTTCGGCCACGCTAACCATCAAGCCACCGCTGGTTTGCGGATCACAGAACAGCAGTTTGTCGGCGTCGGTCATACCGGAAATAGCCTTGCCGAAGGCCGCCGCGTTGCGGTGGGTGCCACCAGGGATGCAATCGGCATCAATATATGGCTTCAGGTTTGGCAGCACAGGCACAGCCTTGCGGCTTACCATTGCCTTCAAGCCACTGCCCCGGCAAATTTCCAGCAAGTGCCCGGCAAGACCAAAGCCGGTGACATCGGTCATGGCATTGACACCATCCACCTCAGCAAACACTTCGCCAACCTTATTGAGGGTCGCCATGTTCTCCACCGCCACGGCCAGGTCTTCAGGAGTAACCTTACCTTTCTTGGAAGCACTGGTGAGAATGCCGACGCCCAGTGGCTTGGTGAGATACAGCAAATCGCCCGCTTGAGCGGTATCGTTTCGGATAATACGGTCAACAGCCACCTGGCCAGTCACCGCCAGCCCGAATATCGGCTCCGGTGAATCGATGCTGTGGCCACCGGCCAGGGCGATACCTGCCTCGGCACACACGGCACGCCCACCATCGATTACCTTGGCGGCAATTTCCGGTTCCAGCTCATTGACCGGCCAGCCCAGAATGGCAATAGCCATCACGGGCTTTCCGCCCATGGCATAGACATCGCTAATGGCATTGGTGGCAGCAATACGGCCGAAATCGAACGGGTCGTCCACCACCGGCATAAAGAAATCGGTGGTGCTGATAATGCCAAGGCCGTTACCCACATCGGCAACCGCAGCATCGTCTCGGCTGCTGTTGCCCACCAGCAGTCGCGGATCGTGAAATTCGGGAGCATCAGTGTGAAGGATGCGGTCCAGAACGTCCGGAGCAATCTTGCAGCCACATCCGGCACCGTGGCTGAACTGGGTCAATTTGATGGACAAAGCGTCTTCCTTCTTTCGGTTGAGCAACTCGGTTATCGTCAGGATACGCAACAGTCTACAATGCAGCTCACTCTCCGGCCACCAAATGCGTAGGAACCACCATGACCACCCCAGACAACCAAGGCCCCGCTACCCGCATCATCCACAATCGCCGCCACAAGGATGCCTTCGGCAGCCCCTACTCGCCGGTATACAACACCACCACCTACCGGTTTGAGAATACGGCAGCCCTACTGGATGTGATTGAAGGGCGAAGCGACGGCAACCTGTACACCCGCTGGGGCACCAACCCGAGCATTCAGGAACTGGAGCAGGGACTGGCCGGGCTGGAAAACGCAGAAGCGGGCCTTGGGTTTGCCTCCGGTATGGCGGCAATTTCGGCCACTCTTCTGGCCCATGGCCGTAACGGAATTGTGTGCGTGGGCGATCTGTATGGCGGCACCCAGGAACTGCTGAAGAATCACTGCCAGGCGCTGGGGATTCCAGTGACTTTCCTGTTCCGTGAAGAGCAGGACCAGCTTGCGAAAACGCTCACCGAACCGGGCAAGCTGGTCTATTTTGAAACCCCGGCCAACCCGAACATGGCGATCCTGGACATTCGCGCCATTGCTGAAACGGCCCACCAGAACGGTGCACTGGTGGCGGTGGACAATACCTTCGCCAGCCCCATTAACCAGAAACCGCTGGAACTGGGCGCAGATCTCGTCTTGCACAGCGCCACCAAATACCTGGGCGGCCACAGCGACCTGACCGCCGGTGCCCTGATGACCTCTGCAAGCCTGGCAAAACCCGTGGTTGCCTGGCGCAAGAACCTGGGCCAGCTGATTGCCCCGGAAACCGCTGCCCTGCTTTCCCGCAGCCTGCGCACGCTGCCATTACGAGTCCGCCAACACAACGAAAACGCCATGGCCGTTGCTCAAGCCATGGAACAACATCCGAAAATCACCAAAGTACACTACCCGGGCCTGCCTTCATTCGAAGGCCACGAACTGGCGAAACGGCAGATGACCGGCTTCGGCGGCATGCTCAGTATTGAAGTGAAGGGTGGCCAGCAGGCAGCCGAAAAAGTGGCGGATTCCCTGAACGTCTTTCTGCTCGCTACCAGCCTGGGCGGCGTAGAAAGCCTGGTAAGCCAACCAAGCGCCACCAGTCATCACGGCCTGAGCCGGGAAGAACGCCTCAAACGGGGCATTGGCGATGGCATGCTACGCCTGTCAGTGGGGCTTGAGGATGCAGCCGATCTGATACAGGACCTGAATGATTCCCTTACACAAGTGTGTTAACGCCCCTGTAGCATGAAGGTTTCGTACTCAAGTTCATCGAACTTGCGGGACAGCAGCGCCAGTCCAACCAGAGCTGAGACCAGGGTAGCCGCCGCATAGCCGTATCCGTAAAAGGCGGCTCCCAACTCAATGGTGATCAGCGTGAACACGATATTGGTACCGAGGAACAGGGCGCAAAGAATCAGGTTTATCCCCCGGGCATCGAGGTAAAACAGCACATTCTGTATCGCAAGAAGAATCAACTGCATGGCCACCGCAATCAGGAAAATGTGGAACAGTGGAAGGTACAGTGTGGAGATACCCAGGGCGGAGAGAATCTCCTCTCCCCACAGGAACAGAATGATCACCGTCATTCCCTGCACTTTGATGATCTCATAAATGCCGTTTCTGGCGACCAGAACCATGTCATCCCGAAAACGGTTGATTCGCTCCAGGGTATCGCCCTCACGGACGGCGTTATAAAACCGGTCGTATGCTTCGGAAAAATCGGTTTCCATTCGCACCAGAAAAACAGCCATACCGGGGATGATCGAAAGGTAGGCAAGAAAAATGGGAATGTCATAGATAATCGACGCTCTCAAAAGCCCGATAATCGGCTCTGAGGTTTCCGGCACGAACCAGAAGATCAGCTTGTCGGCCCATACCGCAGCATTGAAGAGCAGCCCGGTAAAGATCAGGGTGGGAAAGATCTGGGCACGCCTGGCGAAGTCAAACCGGATGAGCGTGGTGCCCGGGTACTGGCGGATGATGGTGTAAAAAAAACTGAAAAACAAAAGGCTGTGGCCCAGCAGCAATCCGAGCAAAAACCCTTCAATGCCGAAATCACGCAGCTGCACCGAGGCAACGATAGCGACCAGATACCCAAGCGCGAAAACAACAACAATACGACGATAGGACTTCATGCTGGAGAGAAAGATGGTAACCGGCCAGAGGTTACACAGCACCACAAAATTCGCCAGCATCAGGAGCCGGTATAGATAACTGGTGCCCGGCATAAACCAGATAGCAGCAACAACGCCGAGCATGAAAGACGCGGCGGTTGAGACCCAGATAACCCCCATGAGGTTGGGCAGTATCAGGTTACGCTTGGACTCGTAGAGCCTGTCTGCGACCCAACGCGTGAAAACGTGCTGAAATACCCCGGAGAGAATCAGCGAGAACGCCATCAGATAGGTGACCGACACCAGAAACTGGACCACGAATCCCTGGTTTGCCTCGAGCGCAAAACTCAGCACCCCGATGATCATAACCCCGAGTACCGACAGTACCCAGGGCCCCGAACTGATGATGCCCGCCAGACCATAGGCACCCAGGAGGTTCACAAAGCTTTCCCGCCGGAGTATTCGCCTAAGCTCAAAACCGATACCCGC
The DNA here is from genome assembly GCF_042763285.1 of Marinobacter sp. LM1. Lineage (NCBI taxonomy): Bacteria > Pseudomonadati > Pseudomonadota > Gammaproteobacteria > Pseudomonadales > Marinobacteraceae > Marinobacter > Marinobacter sp. LM1. The sequence continues at coordinate 1,772,056 of NZ_CP114373.1, read as the reverse complement.
CACTAGCGCTCTCCCCCACTCGCCGTCTCTAACGACGCCTCATAGAGGCGGCGGTATTGATCAAACATACTGTCCAAAGTGTAATAGCGTGATACCCGCTCCAACCCCGCGGCCTGGGCTGCCCGCCAGGCCTCACTGTCCGTCAGCAGATGAATCGCTTCCCTGGCTGTCGCTTCAGGGTCGGCGATCGGAACGACAGCGCCCGAGGCACCCAAAGCCCGATCCTCCTCACTCATTCCCTCAATGAGTTCACGGCAGGCGCCGACATCCGTGGCAAGGCACGGCAGCCCCGCGGCATTGGCCTCAAGTATGACCAACGGCAGCGCCTCGGAGATCGAGGTAAGCACCATCAAACCCAGTTGGGGCAAAATCTCGCTGACATTCTGAAAACCCAGGAATTTAACGCGGCCTTCCAATCCCAGGCTGGTCACAAGATTGCGACACTCAGCGACATAGGCGGGGTCTTCATCCTCTGGCCCGACGATCCACCCTTCAGCCTCGGGCACTTGCTCCGAGACGCTTCTCATCGCCCGGATGAAGGTTTTAATGTCCTTGATCGGGACGACGCGGCCAACCAGCCCAAGCACCTTGGGAATGGCCTCCGACCGCTGCTCCCGTGGTTCCCGGAAACGCTCAGGATCGATCCCGTTCGGGATAATGCAGGTTTTTTCCGGCGAAGCCCCGTCCTGGTGCTGGCGAGTCTGGTTACCGGAATACAGCGAGACAATGCTGTCGGCCTTCTGGTAAGCCAGCCTTCCCACCACCTCGAAGAAGCGTATCCAGAGACGCCGGATATAGCCCAACTGGTCGTTAAGTGCCGCACTCACCTGGTCCTCCGGATCGTCAATCCATTGTGCCTGGGATAGATCGATCTTTCGTTCTTTGGTGTAAATGCCATGCTCACTGATCAGGTAAGGTATACGGTATCGGTCGCTCACCATTGCACCGAGCAGACCGGCATACCCGGTTGAGATAGAGTGCACCATCTTTACCCTGGGCATGTTCTTCGCAATCTCTGCCAGCGTAAACAGCGGCGCATGCATCGTCCGGATAGTCCAGAAATAGTCAACAAAAGAGGGTTCGGTGCAATAGGCACGGAAACTGTCTTCAATGACCTGCCAGCTCTCCCGGCTGTACAAAAAATCCTTGCGGGTAATCCCCCCGGTCTCACCCAGGTCTCTGAATACCTGCGTGAGCACCTCCTCGGGCACCGCCTCATTGGCCTTGAAACTCTCGTGCAGCCGCCGCTGACTCTGGAAGGCCCGCTTGTTTCCGTCCCTCGGCCTCGGCTTTTCCCGAACCTGGGTGTCCATCAGGTAGTGGCACTCCAGATGGGTGACATTATCCGGCAGGGTGTATTGCTGCTTTCCGTAATGGCTGGGATCGCCCCCCAGAAAAACCAGGGCAAACCGGTATTCCGGAAGTCCCGAGATCATCTGGTGTACCCAGGAAGACACGCCTCCCCGTATAAACGGATAGGTGCCTTCTAACAGCAATGCGATGTCCGCGATATACGGCTGCTTTCGTTTGAACAAACTCATAACCAGGCTTCGAGAAGAGGAGTGATCGCCGGATGATTGTGACCATGGGCGCACCGGGCCAGATAGAACCTGACCCGCTGGTAGTCCCTGGCCAGAAACGCGATTTCAGCAAGATAAGGCAGGATGTGTTCCTGACGGGCGCCATTATCAATAGCCAATTCGAAGGCATCACGTGCTTCTTCGGGCCGCCCCAACGCCAGTTCCACCCGCCCCAGGAGCTGCCAGTCCGAGGGCTCGTCATAGGTGGCAACCAGTTTCACCAGGAGGTCCCGCGACTTTTCGAGGTAGTACTGCCTGAGACTGCCCTGAGCCAATCCAAGATAGGCGGTTTCCCACCAGGTTTGTGCCAGGCGGCGATTCATGCGCTCGAGCGATTTCGGGTCAGCGGCTTCCGTCACCTGGCTCTGCAGGCGCTCAGCCTCCTGCACCAGCGCCTTTTCCTTCTGCTCCAGCATGGAATACGCCAGCAGCCGGACATCATCAACGGGATCCTTGAGTGCCTCCCGAAGAATATCAACTCCCTCCCGGCCCTCCATCTGTCGGCTGGCCAACAAAGCTTTCAGGCGTTTACCCGGATCACTCGCCTCTCTCAGAACCTGGCGCAAACCACCCTCGGTATAGACAACCTGACTGCCCATATCGGTCGGCCGGAAAGGCAGCTCGGGAATGGGCACCTGCTGCCACGGGAGTTCCCGGTTCGAGCGCGGGAGATACAGCGCGAGCAGAATGCCGACAAACACGCCAAGACTGCCCACCAGAGGAATCGCAAACTGCAGCGAAAACAGAAAGACTGCAGGCCGCCAGCGCTGTTTTCGGTAACGTTGAGGCATGAGGACCAGCAGAGCAAGCGTAAACACCACGCAGGACAACGCATGGGCAACGACATAACCACCCACTGCCCGAACCGAATCCTCACCGGTAAACAGTGCAACCGCACCGCCCAATTCTGAGACCAGTCCAAACGGTAACAACCAGTAGCTAGTCAATCGCGCCACCTTCGCGAGCCAGCCACTCGGCGACCTGGGCTTCCGTCTTTACCACCAGTGACTGCTGACTGGCAAAATCCCACAGTGAACGGCCCGCATTTTCCCGGATATCCAGTTCCAGTCGGTGCAGATACCCGGCAAGCCCCAATTCATCGGTCAGTGGCATCAACAGGACCACGCTGGGGCTCTCGTTCGCTCGGTTAACGGCAATCACATCAAGCCCCCGCAGCAAGCCGGTCATCCTGTCCGCGAGGGTTGCCAGATCCTGCTCGTTCACCTGCAGCTTAAGCAGCACGGAAGGCAAGCCAAAGGCCTCTGCATCTCTAGCTGCGCGACGCGCCTGGGAACACAGGCTCTGCCACTCATGAGAACCTGCCATCGTCTGATCCCGTTGGCACAGCATATCCGCCATATGCCCGGCAAGAATCGCCATCAAACGAAGCGTCCGGTTCTGGAAACTGAAGAATGGAATGGACTCCACCACACAGAGTGCCACCAGGTCATCGGTAGAACTAATGAGAGGGATCACAACCAGCAGATCAGTATCCAGTTTTTTCAGGTGTTTGCGGAACTCTGTCTGCACCGACACCAGTGTTCTTTCCTGCATGGCATATCGAATCAGCGGATCGGACTCCGAAACCGCCTCATAGTCACCAACCGTTGCCAGCGCCTTCGGTTCAATGTTTCGGTTTCCTTCCACTGCCAGTATGGCGGCCGTCTGGAGCTGGCCGTATCGAGCCAGAACCCGCAACATCAGGGCCGCGCTTTCTTCATTCAAACCCTCGGAGCGGGTCTGGGACAGTTCGCCATACAGTCGTCTCAGCGCTTCCCGCAGGCTGCCGGAGCTCCCGGCTAACTGTTGCTCGAGACGATCATGGGACACCTTCATCAGGTAGAAGTTGCGGGTAAATTCTTCCAGGCGCTGGAGACTGTATTCGTTAACTGCGTTGGCCCGGCGCAATTGACGTTCCCAGTAGTCCCGAAACTCCCCGGCCAGCAGCCCACATGCCAGCATGCCGGCGGCCCATCCCCACGGGTAGGCCGTGGCAGCGGCCTTGTCATAGTGCCACCCGGCCACAAGCAGCACCAACAGACTCGACATCAGAGCCGGGAAAAAGCCGTAGCGCAGGCCGATCAACAAGGGCGCCAGAACCGGCCACGCAAACGTATTGCCAACGTGGAGCGGGTCGTCAGGTCGCAGCCAGAAGCCTGCCGCGAGAAACAGGCCTGAGACCAGAACGACTTCCAGCCATTTCAGCCAGCCATGCACCTCGGTGGCGGGCCCCGATTGTGCCACTGTCGTAGTTGCCCGGGTGTCCTGCATCAGTATCAGTCTTCGCCGCGAACCAAAGGCATGGCATCAATGAGATCCTGAAGCACCTCACGCCCAACCGTTCCGAGACTCTCCCGCCCCCATCCCGTGCGAGCTGCTGTTCCGGACCAGACGATAGCGTTACTGCCAGAGCGTCTGACAATCATTGTCACGCCAACCGCGGGTTCGCTGTCGAAACCCGCCTTATAACGCCATTCTTCCACCGTTCCCGTGACGATAAGATCAGCCCCGTCCCGATCCGCCATGTCCATCGCTTCAGCCTGACGAGCCTGACTCTCATACATCAGTGGGTTCTGGTCTTCGGGCAAGTACAGCTCTACCCGGCCAGCCCCCTCCGCCCGCAGAATGGCAACCGCGATACTGGCGGCCCGGTCACCAGCCTGAGGGGTCTCCGAGAGATTAACAAAAGGCACAACCGCCACTTGCTCCGCCAGGCTGACAGGCGTGTCACCCGATTCCGTGATCAGGGTAGAACAACCGCTCAGGGCGACAAACAGTAGCCCCAGCAGCAGAGGTCGAAAAAGAATCATCGGTTTTCTCCCGCAGTTTTGAAAAACAAGGTATAGGTAACACGTGCGTCCAGCGAGCTGGCTCCACTCAGACTATCCGACGCATAACCGGCAGATAGCGCGATCTCGTCATCCCCGAATAGCGACCAGCTTACACCGCCGCCAAGCCCGTACTCGACGGTATCGGTGGAAAGAACATAGCCGGTGTTCACATCCAGGAACCAGCCTGGCTGAGCCTGTTGCTCGAGCAACGAGTGAGGTGAATGCTCTTGCCACCGCATACCGACAGACACGCGCTCGTAGTGTTCGGTGAGCAATTCACCGGTCTGGAGTGGTCGTTCAAACAGCGATTGCACTGCGCCTTCCAGGCGCTCTAGTCGATTCAGATCCTGCAACACATATTCCGCCCGTACACTCCAGTCCGGATAACGGCGAGCCACGAGATGACTACCGAACACCTCGAGCCGTTGTCCCTCCGCCACACTGCTTTGTGAACCGGCATCAAATGACAGTGATGCTAATCGCGCCCCAACGGTTGTTCGGCTGTCTGGCTGGTAAAGGCCCTCAAACGAAGTGCTGTCCCTGGAAACCAGCCACCAGGCTTCTGCCGAATCGGTCGAGCGCTCTCCCGAATGATACCCCACTGCCATCTGCCACCGGCCCAGTGGTTGGAACCGGGCCTCAAACCTGGTACTCAGTTCATCGCCGTCAAGACGCCCCACGTGCCCAAGCCCAGCCGTAAACAACCAATCTGTGGCGTTATTCTGAAGTTCAATCATGGCCTCGCTGGACGGTTCGGGAGCCTTCGTGAATCTCGTGTCGTCGCTGGTATCAACGCGGGCCGCTCGCCCGGTCAGCCGATAGCGTTCCGAACTGTAGTCCCACGCGCCGAACCAATGATTCACAGCCATGTCGCTGATGCGCTCCTGCTGCCAGCCCAACTGGGCAGCACGGTTCTCGGAACCAAACACCGGTTGCGCCCTGTATCCGGAGGACAACTCATCAGGGCTTCTTTGCCGTGACGGGGTTCTTTGCTCGACGCGTCGAGGAACCTGTCGAGCGGCGAGACGTCTGAGATGAAAAGCACTCGCCTGATCGCCAAGACTCTGGGCGAGCCCCGCCTGCTCCTCAAGGGCGCGGGGCTCAACGGCATTCTCCGTTCGCCACTTCTGTAACCAGTACCTGGACCGCTTATCCTGCCCAAGTGCCGAGTATCCATACGCAAGCAACGCATACTGTCGCTGCCCGGATTGCGATGACAGTTCTGTCAGAATGGCATTCAGCTTATCGCTCTTGCGCTGAGGTTCTGCCACCAGCAGCCAGCCCCACGCGCTGAGGATGTCCTCGCTTCCAGGATTCAGACGCAGCGCCTGTCGATAGGCCTTCTCTGCGTCACCAGCCTTGCCCCGCTGCTCAAACAGTCGCCCCCGGAATGTCCAGTAAAGGCCATCCTGACGGTGGGCCGGGTCTGACCGCCACTGTGCCAGCGTACGCTCCAACGCCTCCCACTGCCCCGTATTCGCCTGTGCATCGGCAAGAATGGGAATGTAACGGGCATTCCCGGTACGTTGAAACCGGTAACGGGCGAGTTCCGCAACACGCTCATAATCCCCGAACTGCGCGGCCAGGCCGATCAGCCGATCCGCCACACCAGGTCCATGCTGCCGCCAGGAACCAGCCATCAATTGCGAATACTCAGCCCGAATCTTGTCGACATCCCCCAGCATAGTCAGAAGATCCAGCCGCATCAGCTCTGCCTCTGCAGCGAAATCCGGATTCTGGAACGATACCGACAGGGTTTCGAACGCCCGCTCTACGCGCCGGGTTCGCCAATACAGATTGGCCAGAACCAATCGATCTCCCTCACTGAGCACATCCTGCCGCTCAAACAGGGCAATGGCGTCGAGATAACGATTGTTGTTGACGTACAACTGATACAGGCGGTCCTTGAACCCGGCGACGGAGGGATGCTTTCGCTGTCCCTCCTCAAGAACCGCAACTGCCTTGTCCAGCTCCACCGCTCTGGTATAGGCATCACCAAGCACAAGGTAACCATCGGCCCCAAGCTCACCTCTTGCCCTCGCCGTCTCGAGAGTTTTCACCAGTTCAGGCCAACGAAACAGTTCCTGAGCAAGCGCTGTTGCGCGCTGCAGTGCCTCGGGGTGACCGGCAGAAAGATAAAGCGACTGCCAGCGGGCCAGGGCTTTCTCCGGCTGCCCTCGCCACTCCCACACCCTTGCGGCCCAGATTCGATCCTCAACCACGGCCGCCGGCATCCCGGCAACGCGCTCAGCCGTCATTGCCACCTGGGCCAGATCTCCCTGGCCCAACTGCAGGGCTCGCAAACGACGGAGTTCGGTGATATCGGCCGTATACTGTCGCATCAACGACTCTAGCCATTGTCGTTCGAGAACGTCTTTGCCCGCCAATCGGGCCAACTGAATGGCCTCTTGCAGTCCCTCGGCTCCGGGAGACATCAGATTCCGGGCCTGAAAGGTATCCAGCGCGCGGACGGGTTGACCTGAGGCAAGGTATAGTCGCACCAGTTCCCTGGCCGCTTTGTCCTGCTCCTCAGCGGGTAGCTGGTCGATAATCCCGGCAAGGGTTTCCGCAGCGTCTGCCGGGTTCCCGGCAGCGACCTGAGCATGTCCTAGCGACATCACTAACCACAACCGGTCTTGCCCCTCCGATGATGAGATCAACGTCGGCAGCAAACTCAATTGCTCATCCGGCGTGAGCCAACCTAGCACCGTCTCTACGCTTCTGTGTACTCGGGGATGGGCACCTGCGCCCCCAGTCAGCCGCTCAACCAGAACCAGCAGGTCAGCCTTTCGCTCAGCGCGGGTATGTTCATCAGTCGCAGCCGCCAGTTTCTGAATGGCCAATGTCAAGGCCAGCTCCACGGCTTTCGGCGACACTGTCGGCTCATGGAGCAAGGGGCTCAACGTTGCCATGGCCTGTTCGGATTCACCAACATCCGATTGCATCTGTGCAAGCCGATAGCGCAACTCTTTATTATCGGAATCAGAATTCAGCAACACGGTGAGGTAAGCCAGGGAGAGCGCATCCGGCTTCTCAAGGCTGCCGATCTGGTCAAAAAACGCCTCCCTCGGGTGTACTACGTACAGCAACGCAATGGCCAGCACGCCCATCACCGCCAACGCCTGAACCCCGAACAGATTGGGACGGGAAGAGCTTCGCCTCACTCAACTACACTCCACCACAACGTTCGACACCGCTTTACCGGACAACCTGAAAGCAACCGGGCTCAGGCGGGTGGCCGGGTGATCACTTACCACTCGACAGGATTCAGCGCCACCAAAACGGAACTCCACCGGCACATGGCCATTTGCCGAGACAGTAACGCGCGAAGTCGCCCCGGAAACCTGCTCGCGCTCCCAACGCGTCAACCTGGCGTTGGCAGACTCCAGATATACTCCCTGAGGGGCGACCTCACTCACCGCCAGCGCTGCGCCGGGGCCTGTGAGGTGAACGTAATGTCTCTGACCATGCCTGATGAAGCCGGCAACTCCGGTGCTATTTTTCATATCCGGATACAGAGAATCGGGCAGTGTTACGGTCGCTGGCGTGTACACCCCTTTCCAGCGGTATACGCCATCGTCATCCCTGGTCATAACGCTGTAATAGCGGGCCTGGACCCGCGTTGCGTATTCGCTCAGGTATAGCGGTGAATTTGGTTTGTCCAGCGCATGCTGATAGACCTCATGAAGCGCCTTGATCGACTCCGGGTAGGTGCCGGAGTAAAAGTGATAATAGATCCCGCTGGGTTTCAACCGGTATGGGGCATCCAGCAGGTCGAAGCTCTCCCGGGCGTTACGATAACCATAGAACGGGCCTGTCCAGAGATCGGTGTAGACATTTTCGTTCAGCACGGGCGCATGAACCTGTAGCTCATCCCCCACCAGACGGGCATCCGGCCAGACCGCCGCGAGGGTAGAATCATATTTCAACGGCCGTGTATTGCCACCGTTGACGTTGACCAGCCCCAACTCCCTCACCATTCGCAACGCCGTTTTACCGGGCCGGGCATCACCACTCCACAGAAAGACACGAACCGCTTTATCGTCCGGGGTCAGCTCGTTAACAAAGGCCACCGAACCCGGGATTTCCCTTTTCAGATCCGGTTCGTAACCCGGCACTTCCGTGGCATATCCGTAGGCGGCCTGCTCGGCCGTCGGCGCTTCCCCACCCTCCATCATGCGCCAGAAAAACGGGTGACTGAACGTATGAGAGGCCACCTCGACATTCGGCTCCCGGAAGATCTGCCGCGTAGTCTCCAACGCCTCCCGACTCTCTGCCGGATAGACCCCGCGCTCCGAGACTTCCGCTTCGATGACGGAAACCGTATGGGGGATGGGATAGTGGCGGATGATCTTGTCCAGGATCACCTTGATGGCTTGCGGGGTTCCAGGCAGGTTAGCCCGGGAAACCGCTCCATCGCCGTCGATGTGAGCCGTGATGATGCGTCGCCCGGCTTCCGTCGTTGCATCCACGCCAGGATGACTCTCCGGCTTCAATGCATCGGCCATAAACCGTACCGGGTCAAACAGCCAATACGCTGCATTGTCTGGCCCTGGCTCAAACAAAAACGGACTCAGCGCGACGCCCCCTTCCGGGCGAATAAATACCGGGGAGTAGGATCGCGCGTTCTTGTCCTCAATCAGAATCCACGGCTCATAGGTATCCATGGCGGGCGGCATCGCCAGAGGAACCCGCGCCGGCAGACGGCTACCTTCAAACCTGCCAACCGTCTCCTGAAGTGCAGAAACCTGCAGCATCCCCTCCGGGACCCGCATGCGCTGGCCAGAAACGAGTCGCTGACAGGCAGGAGCTGCGGGCATTAACCCCATTAAAACCAACGGCAACTGGTCTTGAACGCTATTACCCAGCCACTGACACAGCCGGCTATGAGCCGTGCCCGCTTCCCACCAGACAACCACGCCGTGATACCGGTCGAGCACGGGTTCGGATAAGGGAGGTTCCAGAGCAGAGCGGTATACCGGTACAAACCCGAGGTATTCCAGAACAACGCCCAAACGGCTGTGGGCCTGACTCTGATCCGCTTGCTGCGGCGGCAGGTCATGCAACACCAGCACTTGTCGGCGTATCGTCTCTGGCGACGTCGGGCCTAATCGATCCAGCGCCTGGTTGCTGACCACCGGCAAAAGGCCCCGATCGCGAAGACGATGGGCCGTTTTTTGAGCCAACTGTGGCGTCGCTGTGTAATCAATGGCAATAACGGGCTTTTCGGGATATCGAGCCGACCACTCGGCAATACGAGCATCCAGCCATTCCCGATGTTCCTCAGGAACCGGCCGATAGCGACCCGACTCTGGATCAAAGCCCTCGAAGTAGGACTCGAACGCCAGCGCATCCACCTGATCAAGCGCCCGGACCGGCAGATGAAAGCCGCGGTTAATAATCATGACAGCTTCAGGGTACCTATCTCGGATATCGGCAATCAGATCAGCCTGCGCTTGCGCGAAGCTCAATGCGTCTACCTTGCCGGCCTCCACCATCAGGTGACTATCGAGCGTGTCGAGAAAAACCCCTTCAAAGCCTCGCATCAACGCCGGCACAACGCGCTTATTTACGAGAAACCGCCGGACTTCGGGTTTGCGGATATCCAGAATCACGCTCCCCCAGGCCTTATTGCGACCAACGATCCAGGCCGGATCTATTTGCGGGAAAAGCGCGTGAGATTTGGCAATCTCGTCAACCGCAACGTACGCCAGGGGCGCAGTCCCTCCCCGGGAAAGCAAAGACAGCCGGGCATCTGTGGCCTGATCCGGTTGCAACACCAGCCAGTCGTAGGCAAAAAGTGGCCCTATCGGTGACTCGTGGCCATAGTAAAAGCCAACATTTCTCGGGCTCTCGGCGGATAAAACCGGCACATGGAAAAGGAGTGAAAGAACCGTCAGAACTCTGAAAAACGTCATGGAGGCAGCGCAACCAACAAGCCAAACAGGCAGCAAAGAAAGAAGGTGCCTAGGGTACCATGGGTACCATGGGCTTGACAAAGGTCATACATCAAACGGCTAAAAAATGATCACCTGCATCAACAACCTACGAATGCGACGACCTGCTGACAAGATAGTCGGCCAGCGTTCGCGTCCAGTAACCCGGGAGCAGCTTGTTGGTGAACCAAAGCCCCCTGGCCCGCCAACCCGGGATAATCATAAACCGGCGGCGATCGATACCTTTGCGGATCTGCGCCACGGCATCATTCAAAGGCAAGGTGCCGGCCATCAACTTCAGCGCTTCGGTTTGCCTGGGGCGATTCAAGCGCTCCGCCTCTACCATCGGCGTTTCCACTTCCGGAGGGCACACCACAGAGACATCAATGCCCCGCGTTGCCAGCTCGATGCGCAACACCTCAGCTAACCCCACCACTCCGTATTTGGAAGCACAATAAGCCGCGTAGCCATAACACCCCACCAATCCGGCCATGGATGCAACCAGAACCAGCTGCGAACCTGCTTTCAAATGGGGCAGGACACCGGCCACCACATTGCGCGTACCGACCAGGTTGATGTTGATCACCCGGGCATAGGCATCGTCGTCTATGGCCTCGAAATCGGCCGCAATGGCAATTCCCGCGCAGTGAATGACCAGATCTGGCGGTGAAGACTCCGCCGCGGAGGCAAAGGCCTCTCTCACTCCGCCCGGTTTGGTCACATCCATGGCGAATGTTCGAATGGATGCCGGCCCCGCTATGGCTGCCAACATCTCCACAGCGGATTCCATGGGCTGGATATCAAACAGGGTAACCTCTGCCCCTGAACGCAGATAAGACCGCGCCAGTTCAAAGCCAATTCCGCTGGCACCACCGGTGATGTATACCTTCCTCGCAGACTTCTTCTGTACATTACCACCCGCCATACCACACGCTCCGCAAATCCTTGTTATCCCGCCAGCGTACCCCCGGCCAGCATAATCCTCCATGCCTTCAATGCCGGCCAATGCCCCGTGTTTGGCTATTGACGTAGCCGGTGCCGGTGTGATGCCGCCATCGTCCTATTTCCCGGGCCACGCGTTTATGAAACACTCTGCCCCTTTTGACGGAACCACACAGATTAAGGACGCAACATGGCCGTAAAATCCGTTGCCCTGGTGGCACACGACAACAAGAAGAAGGAACTGGTGGACTGGGCGAACGAGAACCGCACCCGCCTTGCCCCGTTGCGCTTGTACGCCACCGGCACCACTGGCCGGCTACTGAGTGAAAGCCTCGGACGAACCGATCTCAACTGTCTGCTGAGCGGGCCTTTGGGGGGCGACCAACAGATCGGCGCCAAGATTGCTGAAGGTGAAATCGACCTGCTGGTATTCTTCTGGGACCCTCTCGAACCTCAGCCCCACGACCCTGACATCAAGGCCCTGCTGCGCATAGCCGCACTCTGGAACATCCCCGTTGCCTGCAACCGGGCCACCGCAGAGTTCGTGCTGACCTCTGCCTATATGACCGACGACCAGCACCAGCCACAGAAGCCGGACTTCTCGGAATACACTGGTCGCAAAGTTCAGTAACCGAAAAAAACAGCCAGACGTCCAGATCGGAACTAACATGTAGGGACACCCTTGAAAGGAGCCGAGGGGAAAGACTATGGAAGCAATACGCCGATTACTGATCGCAGTGCTTGCCTCTCTGGCATTCGTTGCGCCCCATACGACGGCCAACGGGTTGCCGGCAGAAGTCAGACTGGCAACCATTGAGGGTGTGCCCAGCGCAACAGCCGCAAGGCAAATCCTGGAAATCGCCTACCAACGTTTGGGTGTCGGTGTCTCCGTGATGGAGGTGCCCACCAAACGCGCTCTTCTGCTGGCCGACAATGGCGGCCTGGATGGCGACCTCTACCGGGTTGATGCCGTCGCATCGAATTACCCCAACCTCGTGAGGGTTGAGTTCCCTCTTCTCCAGGGCAAGCTTCTGGCCGTTGTCCGGGAGACAGAAACCCACGACCTGCCACACTCTCCCAAAAATCAACCTCTTCGGGTATCTGTACTCCGGGGGGCCATCATCGCCGAGGACAAAGCCAGAGAGCTCGGCATGGAGCCTATCCTTGCAGACGATTACGATCAGGTCCGCTCCCTTCTGGAGCTAGGGAGAGTTGACGTGGCTTTCGTCTCGGATGTTGAGGGCATATCACCGCTGACAAACGAACATTGGCATCGGCTAAAGCCGATCCGAAAGCCCGTGACGACTTTTACGTTCTACCACTACCTTAACCAGCGACATGCTGTGCTCGCTGATCAACTCGCCAAGGTGCTCGAACAACTTGAACGCGAAGGAATCAAAGCCGAAGTACTGGAGTCCCTCCGTCGACATCAACACAGCAAAAGGTGACTCAGCATCGGAAAACCGCCTTTAAGGATCCCACATTATGCCCCGATCTTGGCCGCATCCACTGTTGGACATACTGCACGTAGAAAAACCCATCATCCAGGCCCCCATGGCTGGCGTTCAGGATTACCGCCTGGCCGCCGCGGTTACCAACGCCGGCGGCCTCGGTTCTCTGCCCTGCGCCATGCTCGGCCCCGATGCACTGAAAACAGAACTTCAGGCACTGAATGAAGCCACCCAGGGTGGCCCCTATAACCTCAATTTTTTCGCCCATACACCGCCCGCCCCGAATTACTCGCAGGAGGCCGGATGGAGGCAGGCACTGGCGCCCTATTACCAAGAATTCGAGATAGATCCAGCCACCATCAGCAACGGCCCCGGCCGCATGCCTTTCAACGAAGAATCCGCAGCTATTGTTGAAGCCTCCCGCCCGGCAGTGGTGAGCTTCCATTTCGGGCTACCAGAACCGGCATTGCTGGATAGAGTCCGGCAAGCCGGGGCAAAGATATTCTCTACCGCCACGACTGTGGAGGAAGCCATCTGGCTGGAACAACACGGCGCAGACGCAATTATCGCCCAAGGGCTGGAAGCGGGCGGTCATCGAGGGATTTTTCTTACGAAGGACATGACCACACAAATGGGCACCTTCGCCCTGTTGCCTCAGATTGTGGACGCCGTGAACATTCCCGTTATCGCTGCCGGAGGCATTGCAACCGCAGAGGGTGTGCAGGCCGCGTTGAAGCTTGGCGCAGTTGCAGCACAAATTGGCACGGCGTTTATGCTATGCCCCGAGGCAACCACCCGCCCCCTGCACCGGCAGGCACTCAAAAGCCCGCAGGCCAGGCATACCGCCCTGACAAACCTGTTTTCCGGAGGCCCTGCACGGGGCATTGTTAACCGGATAATGCGAGAACTCGGGCCAATATCAGAGCTCGCACCGGCATTTCCACTGGCAACCAACGCCATCGCACCACTCAGGGCAGCGGCTGAAGCTGCGGGCTCCGGCGATTTTTCACCGTTGTGGAGTGGGCAGAATGTGAGTGGGTGCAGGGAGGTTTCAGCGGGGGAGTTGGTGAGTGTTTTAACTCCTAAACCAGCAAACTAAAAAGAACACTCATCGGAGCACTACCCGTGTGACTTTTGTATGCGACTGGACCGTAGTATGTAAACGGAGCCGATTTGCCATTACGAAGCTTATTTTCACGAACGAACAGATGCACTGACAGTCCAAGCTTCTGATGGTGAATCAGCTCTCTACCACGCTTGCTCTCTGGCGTCGTTGAATTCTGGCTTTGCCAATGAAAGGTAGTTTCGTCGACCCAATGATCGATATAGCGGTGCTGACTTGCTTTGCCCTGCTTATTAAGTGTTACTAAAAGAACATGGGCCCCTGCCTCTTTCAAAAACACATGACCACTCTGCCAGTTCCCTGGGTTAAATTCCGCACCGAAAAGAGCTGGTATGTCTTCTCGCAGCAATTCCTGTCCGCGAGCCATTTCCAGCGGCGAGATAACCTCTTTCAACCGGGCGAAGGTCCTAAACTGCTCTACTAATTCCGGGGTGAGAACAATATCCTCGTAGGCTGGATTCGCAGCTTCCAGAATATATTCACCCTCAGCGGACTTCCGAACAGTTCGGAGCAAATATTGGGTATCGCCAGCCTCATCCAATCTTTCGATCGCTAACGTGGCATCAGAGATTTTCCCTGCAGCGCCAGAGCTGATCTGTTCGAGAAGTAGGTAATCGCCATCGTGGATAGGATTCTTGCCACCGTTCATGGAATTACCTGAGGCTTTCGCAATGAAATGCTTCTCCGGGTTTAATCGCCCGTAGCCGTTACCCAGAGACCGGTATTCCACGTCTTCAATCGCATCAACTCTGCTGTTTCTGAAGTGGCCGCAGGCAATTTTAAGAGTTGGAAAGAAAGGGAGTTCTGTACCCTCCGACGACATCGCCACTACGTTATTCTGCACTTCGGTCGCCGGAACAGTCTCGGACCTAGTCAAGTATTGGGCTAGCCTGAAGTCGATGAGTTCCTGGACCATTGACTCAAAAATCCCTAATCCAAACGTATCAACAGTGACTGTTGACTCAAATCGTCCGTTTTCCAAAACAAAAAAAGCGGGCGACTTGTTCGTCCAATATTTAGCGGGATTCTCTCTCCAATAATTCTGCCATTCAGGCGCTACACCATCCAAATGACGGACAGAATCGTGAATTTCCGCAAATAATCGAGGCCGGCGAGCCATTATTTTCCACGACTCATCCGCAAGTTTGGGAAACTCGACACCACCAGTCCAGCCACCAGTTGTCTGAAATGCCTCAAGCAATATTATTTTGAATGATTTATTCAGGGAGGTTTTCTCGACCTCTACGAAAAAATCACTATGTTTAGCCAGCAACTCATTTTCAGCTTCCGAGGCGTCACCAATAGCGCTCAGCAGACCAAACCAACTCCCATACTGCTTTCGCATCTGGCTAATATTAGCCCCAAAATGATAGTACTCAGTAAGCGTTGGCCTGCGCCCCAGCGTGTCTTTGAGCGCCTGATAGTCCTTCTCTGTCCCCTTCTGATCCAGCCCTTTCAGGAACTCAATCACTTCCAGATCATAATTAACGAAGCAGCCATCGGGCAATTCCAGCCGATTTTGCTCTGCTTTTCTCGCAAAATCAGCAAGCTGACGCTGGTTCATCGACTGCCCCATAAGGGCTTGGGGCTTGTGAAGGAAGCTTTGGTGGTTCCCGACAAAATCGAGAATCACAAGCCGCTCTTTACCATTGCTCTTACGCAGACCTCGGCCGATCTGCTGAAGAAATAAAACCTTCGATTCGGTTGGCCGGAGCAACAAAACCGTATCAATCGCGGGAAGGTCCACACCTTCGTTAAACAGGTCCACGGAGAAAATAACATCGAGATCACCCGACTCCAGCAACTCGAGTGCTTCACCTCGGGACATTTCTGAATCACCATGAACGGCAACGGCTCTAATCTTGTTCTTTTGGAAATACCGAGCCATAAAATCCGCATGTGCGCGGGACACACAGAAGGCCAATGTGCGGATTTGTTTATGTTGATTCCAGACCCGCAACGCATGGCGCGCACGCCCCATAGTAGCGAGTTTATGGGCGAGTAAATCAGGATCGAACTTCCCGTTGCGCCAGGGAATTTCCTGATACTCCACGGTTTCGTCGTAAATGCCGTAGTAATGGAATGGGACAAGGAAGTCGCCCCTTACGCCATCGAATAACGGGTATTCATAAACCAGATTGTCGTCACAAAGTGACAGAATGTCAGACCGGTCCGTTCGGTCAGGTGTGGCTGTCAGCCCCAATAAAAACTGTGGCGCAAAATACTTTAGGAGCCGGTGGTATGTCGGTGCGGCTGCGTGATGAAATTCATCAACCACAATGTAATCAAAATGCTGAGGAGCAAACCGCTCAAGGTGGGACTCTTTGCCTAGCGTTTGTATGGACGCGCAGAGGATATCGACAGAATGATCCCGCTGCTTGCCCATATAAAAACCAACGCGACTATCTGGTTTTATTCGGACAAAAGTCTCGGCGGCCTGGTACAGAATTTCCTCTCGATGCGCCACAAACAGAATTCGCCGCGCACCCAACTGCTTGGCATCAAAGGCTGACAACCACGTTTTACCAAGGCCGGTAGCCAAAACAACCAGGCCTCGCTTATATCCCTCGCCCCTGGTCTCGTCCAGAGCCTTTAACGCAGCCTTTTGCACTTCATTAGGTGTTGGTGGGGCTTCCTGCTCAGTACTACCAGGCGCTACTGGCTGAGGTGGGGGAACGCGCCTTTTAGCATACTCGTCGATCCAATGATCTGTTAGCGGAACGACATTGGGATGCCGGAAAAGTTCTTCAAAACGGTTTACAGCCTCCAGATAGCCGGTTTCTGGTGGATAATCGATTTGATAGTTCCACTCCAGTCCATCCTGAAGCGCTTGCCGACTGATATTACTAGAACCAATAAACGCCCTTCCCCAATGGTGACGAGAACCACCATGCCCCGCAAAGAGGTAGGCTTTCATATGAAAACTACTTCCTTTGCTCTCGTAGACGGCAACTTGTGCACCGTGATCTTGCAGCAGGGATAGCTTGCGCAATGCTTCCGGATCAGTGATATCGAGGTAATCACTGGTTAGTATTCTCACCCGTGCTGGGGCAGGCTCCCTGTCTTTGTGAATCACATCCAGAAGATCCGGAAGCAACAAATTCAAGCCCGTCGTTTTCACAAATGCGACAGCCATATCTACTTGGCCAGCTGAACGTATCGCATGGCACAGTTTCGGCAAGAAATGATGCTGTCTGCCTCCGATAGTCAGCCTGTCATGTGCTGCTGGTGCTTTATGAGCAAGCATGTTTAGCCATTGCTCATCACGCTCGGGCCGCTGATCGAGAGTCCGCCAGAAAGTTAATTGGACATCCTTCTCGACGGCTTCAAACCATTGCGCAGCCAACTCTTCGTTTGCATCCGTAAAATGCCGCCCGCCACTTTGGCGTTCGCCTTCGCCAAGCTTAAAGCTGGCATACAACGTGCCTCCGGGTTTTAAAGCAGACCAAAGGCGAGTTAAAGCGCTCGGAACTTCACTTGCGGGAAGATGTAGCAAACTGGCACAGGCCCATATTCCGTCGTAGGCATGCAGTTCTTCAACATCCAGAAACGACCGATGCTCAACCGGAAGCCCAGTTTTCTGACGAGCAAGCGCGGTGATTGCCTGCGATGCATCAAAGGCGGTAACCCGGTATCCATGACCGTGAAAATACAAAGCATCTCGGCCAGAGCCACAACCCGCATCAAGTATGTGGCCACCGTCGGCCACATGAGGGAGGAAGACGCGATAAATGTCATCCATAGATACATCCAGAGTTGAATCCACAAACGCTTCGGCATTGGCATTGTAATAGCCCAGCGTGTCTGACATTCGGTGGTTTCCTTGCTACTATTTCGCGCCCAATTCTTTTCTACCAGGTTACCAGCGACCGACTTTTTGTCCAGCCGCCTAAGGCAGCCACTCGAGCTCCCGCAGTTTCGCCTAGTTTGCTCAGACCGCAACCTGCCCGCTGGTGGCAACGTTCTTACACTCAGTGCGGGCGACGGAGTAACAGTTTGTGTCGTATGGCGGCGCTTTACCTTTGGATTCAGATAGTTGCCAACCAAGCGGCTCCGCGCACCCCACTGGAGTCTCCATGGGCGGCTTTCACAATCGACGTATCACACTCACCCCCAAACACATAGCTCGAAAGCCTTCCCGGCAGTTCCCGATATATCTGTTCCGCATTACTCATGCCGCCACCCAGCACGACGATGTCCGGGTCCAGCACGTTGATAACGGCGGCCAGGCCTCGGGCCAGGTGCTCCAGGTATTGCTGCAGGGTTTCGGTGGCTTGCGGGTCGCTATTTCGTGCGTTTGCAACAATGGTGTGGGCGGGCAGTTGCTGTCCCGTGTGCAGTTTGTGAGTGAGTGACAACCCGGTTCCGGAAAGAAAGGTTTCGTTGCAGCCATACCGGCCACAAAAGCAGGGGCGCTGTTGCAGTTCAGCTTCCGGTGTCCAGGGTAACGGGTTATGGCCCCATTCGCCGGCTACGCCGTTGGGGCCGGTCAGCAGCTGGCCGTTCACGGTGATGCCTGCGCCACAGCCCGTGCCTAGTATGGCGGCGAATACCGTGTGGTGGTTGCGCCCTGCTCCGTCTGTGGCTTCGGAAAGCGCCAGGCAGTTAGCATCGTTGGTCAGGGTTACGGGCCGTTGCAGGAGTTCACGAAGGTGTTGCTGCATGGGCTGGCCGTTCAGCCAGGTGGAGTTGGCGTTTTTAATGCGGCCGGTTTTGCCCGAAACGCTGCCGGGTATGCCTATGCCCACGGGTATTCCGGTGGTGCCGGCGTGGGCTTCGGCCTTTTGTACCAGGGCGTGGATGGTTTGCAGGGTGGCTTGATAGTTGCCGACGCTGGTTGGTACCCGTTGGCGAAAATGCTCCTGGCTATGCCGGTCGATCAGGATGACTTCGGTTTTGGTGCCACCCAGATCAATGCCTATCAGCCAATTGCTTCCCATGCCGCACTCTTTGTTCAACGGTTTCCCAGAAAATACGGTGTTATGAGCGGAAAGGGAACCCGGTATTTTTATGCGTCTTCTTTCTGACAAAAGCTCAGGTTATTCATAAAGCTCTTAACCATTATCGAAAATCCCTGTTTGCCTTGATATTCGTCAGTGCTTATCATCCCGCACCCTTTAACGCACCAAATCAGGGCATGAACAGGCAGTATGGGACGCAGGAACGAACAACTCCGCTGGCAGCTGGCCAAAGGCCTGGTTCAGGCGCTGCACCTGGAGCGCCTGGCGAGCAAGTACAGCCGTACCACGGTGATGGCGGTGTTCAACCTGGTTAATGGCGGGTTCAGTATTGCTTTGGTGTCGTTTGTGGCGCTGGTTACGCAGGAGGCTTTCATTTTCCCCTCCCTCGGTGCCACCGCTTTTATTCTGTTCTATGTGCCCATGGCGCAACCGGCGTCTCCCAGAAATACACTTTGCGGGCACCTGATTGGCGCCCTGATGGGCTTGCTGGCTCTGTACATGTTCGGGCTGCAGGGGCAGGCGTCGGCATTCATGACCGGTGTTGATCTGCCCAGGGTGGGGGCGGCGGCGTTATCGCTGGGGCTTACCAGCTGCCTGATGGTGGTGTTTCGGGTGGCTCACCCTCCGGCCGGTGCCACCGCACTGATCGTTTCCCTGGGCCTGATGCCCAATCCGGCGCAGTTGCCCGTGCTTATGGCGGGAGTGGCGTTGCTGTTGGCCCATGCCTTTGTGATGAACCGGCTGGCAGGTATTCCCTATCCGCTCTGGTCGGCCAGCACGGGTTCCGCTCCCATTCGGCAGCAGGCCCCAGCGGCCGATTGAGACTTACTTCTTCACCCATTTGCCGTTGATCAACACAAACTGGCCTGCGGGCGTTTTTTCAATGGCTTTCTGACCGGCCACGGTCTCAACCTGTGTCACCGGAATGTCGTGTTTTTCAGCAATGCGGGTGTATTCATCCCGGCGGGCCTGGTTAATGGCTTTCACCACAGCCTGGGCATCGCCTTCTGCACGCACCACGTCCAGGTAGCCGGTTGGCGTTTCCCCCACCAGGCCCTGCTGTTTAGCCGTGTCCAGTTTCTGTTTCGCTTCTTCCAGCCCCATGGCCAGCGCCGGTATTGCTATGGCGAGCGCCAACACAAAGGCGCCCAGTTGTATCAATCGTTTCATATTCAACCCCTTGGTCAGCCGTTGGCATTGTCCGGTGTTACTCAGAACAGCCCCTGTTCGCTGAACAGCTCGTCTACTTCTTTGTCCACCTTCACGTAGATCTCGTGCTGAATCTTTACGTTCAGGTTGACGGTAATCGGTTCTTTTGGTGCCGCCATCTGCACAGTGGGTGTGCACGCAAATAGCGCCAGCGGCAACATTAAAACCAGCAATGTTCTGGCCGCCAATGGCCGGCACCAACGCCATAGATTTGTCATGGCACTGCCTCCTGCCCGGATTGTTGTACCCGCTCCCGAACCCTTTCGGTCACGGCTTCGTTCACTCTGCCACTCAGCTGAAGGCTGGTTAACAGGGCGGGGATATCCTCTTCAAGATTGATGTTGAGCACAACCGGCTGCCCGCCACGAAGATCCGGATTCTCACCTTCCAGCCTCAGACCGAGCGCCAATTTTCCCTCTTCATCGTAGTCTATCGTGCTCTCCAGCACCGAATAGTGAAAGTTTTGCAAAGCTTGCACCACCAGATCCATGGCATCGCTGCTGCCCAACATGGCCTGCAGTCGCTCGGCCGGCATGATGAGTTTGCCACCGGGCGATACCGCCCTTAGTGCGCCCTCGTCTACTCGCACACCAGCGTCGGTCACCGCTACCGGAATGCGGCCTGTCAAGGTGCCAGTGCCTGAGAAGCCCTCTGCCGGATACGCCTGCAGCAGTCGCTCCAGCGAAAGATCGTAGACATCAATGGGAACCTGCCAGGGACGATTCGAGAGATCGACAGTGCGCGGCGCTACGCGAAGCCGGCCACCCAGAAACTCGGCTGTCGCCTGCTGAACGGCAAGCTGCCCCCTGAGCGGCGCAGCCAGGTTCGCTTCGTAATCCGCCAGGAGCTGAATCGGCCCAATGCCGATTCCGGAATCGACTTCGCCTATCCGGATGTCTCGCAGGGCGGCGGTTAATGTGTCCGCTTCCAGGGCAAACAACAGGCGCCCACTCAGGTTGGTGAGCGCCGTACGGTCCATTACCCCGGAAACATCAGAGAGGTCTAGCCGGGCATCCACCGCCAGCGGTTCATTTGGCTCCACCCAGAGATTTGCCTGAAGTGTTAGTTCACCGCTGTCCAGGGAAAGCAATTCCGGCCAGTTCAAGAGGGTGGCCGCAAGCGCCTCTCCTGCGTTCTGCGCAGCCATGGTCGTGCGGATGTCGGCAGTGAAGTCGCTCGCCGACCGGTTACGCAAGACGAGATTGGCTATCAGGCCGGAGCTGGCATTCAGTTTTCCCGCCAGCTCCAGATCTGCCAGCGTTCCGCTCACCTCTCCCTCAAACCACCGGCGTTGGGGCTTCAGGCTCGGGTGGCGGACTTCCGCTACGTCGATGCGCACATTTCCGGAGATGCGGGTGCGTTCCGGCATAGCACCCGGGGCGCCGAGATCAACGGTTACCTCGGTATCCGCGAGATCCAGCTGAACATCAATTAACTCTGCGGGGGTGCTTCCGGATTGCCGGGCAATGCGGGCTATTGTCAGCCGGGACCCCGGGCGGAAGGTAACGCCGACCTGCTTGTTACTTGCTTCAACGGAATTGACGATATCTGCGTGAATGCCCGTCGCTTTCCAGCCGGCGATTTCATAGTCAGGCAGCGCCAGGTCCATCCGACCTTGCTGGAGCGAGAACGTCCATGGCGTGGCATTTGCCTGAGAGAGTGTCAGGGCACCAGCCACCACAGCAACCAAACAGAACCAGAGGGCCCGAAAGAAGCTGGCTGGGGATCTTGGCGGTGGCAGTATCATCCAGTCGTTCCGATAAATTGGATTACTCCATGCAGGTATAGAGAGCCGGATTTAGGATACTACGGAGGCAGGGCTGATCATATTTCGTGTTAGACTCCACTCCGAATTTTTCTGTATCCGGAATACGATGACTTCTGAACAAGCCACCACCAAGGCCCTGTCCCGTCGCTTCTGCGTCGCTCCCATGATGGACTGGACCACCCCGCACTTTCGTTACCTGGCCCGCATCCTCAGCAAGCGGGCGCTGCTTTATACAGAAATGGTCACCACAGGTGCGCTCATCCATGGCGATACCGAGCGCTTTCTGCGCCACGATGTTTCAGAGTATCCGCTGGCGCTTCAGCTCGGCGGCAGCGACGCTAACGAGTTGGCCCATTGCGCGCGGCTGGCGCAACAGTTCGGGTTCAGCGAGGTTAACCTGAACGTGGGTTGCCCCAGCGACCGGGTGCAGAACAACATGATCGGCGCCTGTCTGATGGGCCATCCAGACAAGGTAGCAGAGGGCGTGGCCGCAATGATTGAGGCCACCGACCTTCCGGTTACGGTAAAGCACCGCATTGGTATCAACGGCCGGGAATCCTGGGACGAGCTGTGCGAGTTTATTGAAACCGTGGCCGCAGCCGGCTGCAAGACATTCATTGTGCATGCCCGTATTGCCGTTCTTGAAGGCTTGAGCCCGAAGGAAAACCGGGACATTCCGCCGCTCAAATACGACTGGGTGTATCGCCTGAAACAGGCCTATCCGCACCTGGAGATTATCATCAATGGCGGCATCAAAACCTTCGAGGACTGCCATGAGCATCTGGCCCACACCGATGGCGTGATGCTGGGGCGAGAGGCCTACCACAATCCCTGGTTGCTGGCCGAGGTAGACACTGAACTATTTGGCGAGCCACCGGCCGTTACCAGCCGCCATGTGGCCCTCCGGGCCATGTTCCCGTTCATTCAGCAGGAACTGGACCGGGGCGTGTACCTCACCCACATTACCCGCCATATCATGGGCCTGTTCCTGGGGCAGCCGGGGGGACGGCAGTTCCGCCGTCATCTGAGTG
Source organism: Marinobacter sp. LM1 (assembly GCF_042763285.1). NCBI lineage: Bacteria > Pseudomonadati > Pseudomonadota > Gammaproteobacteria > Pseudomonadales > Marinobacteraceae > Marinobacter > Marinobacter sp. LM1. Next base: position 1,749,224 of record NZ_CP114373.1, on the reverse strand, counting down.
AGAATGCCAACAAACCCGGCTCGGGGCTGGAAGTGGTCGAACAGGCGCTGGCGAAAGTCAGAGAACCGGAACCCAGTTTGGAAACCTGATCGCCACCATACCTTTTGTTGTCTTGTTACTGTCGTAAGCTGCCGTTATTGTAGGAGTTAAAAGGGCACTGTGGATGAGTGCCCGAATAACACCGAACCATCGGGATGACAGGACGAATGAACAGCAAACTCGAACAGCTTAAAACCATGACCACGGTTGTGGCCGACACCGGCGATATCGATGCCATCCGGCATTGGCGCCCGGAAGACGCCACCACCAACCCTTCTCTGTTGCTGAAGGCCGCGGCCTCTGAGGCATATCGGCCCATGCTGGAAAAGGCCGTGGCCCATGCTGCACAACATGGTGGCTCGGATGCCGAACAGCTGACGGTCGCAACCGACATGTTGGCAGTGCTGGCTGGCAAGGAAATTCTCGGGCTGATTCCGGGCGTGGTCTCCACCGAGGTAGATGCCCGGTTGTCCTTCGACACCTCTGCCACTCTGGAACGTGCCCGCCGCCTGGTGGACTTTTACGACCGCCAGGGCGTGGACACTAACCGTGTTTTGATCAAGATCGCCTCCACCTGGGAGGGTATCCGTGCAGCAGAGCAGCTTGAGAAGGAGGGCATCCGCTGCAACCTGACGCTGCTCTTTTCTTTTGTGCAGGCAGTGGCGTGCGCCCAGGCCGGCGCCCATCTGATTTCACCGTTCGTTGGCCGTATCCTCGACTGGCACCTGGCCAGCTCCGGGCGCGACAGCTATCCGGCCGAGGAAGATCCTGGCGTACTTTCGGTTTCACGCATCTACAATTACTACAAGGCCAATGGCTTCAACACGGTGGTAATGGGTGCCAGCTTCCGCAACACCGGCGAAATCGAAATGCTGGCCGGCTGCGACCGGCTCACCATCAGTCCGGCACTGCTGCAGGAGTTGAAGGATGATCAGGGCACTCTGGCCAGGAAACTCAACCCGGAGACGGCCTCCTCGCACGACAAGCCGGGCCAGATTAACGAGAAGCAGTTCCGCTGGGAATCCAACGAAGACGCCATGGCCACCGAAAAGCTGGCTGATGGCATTCGCCGTTTTGCGGCAGACCAGATCGAACTGGAGCACCGGGTTCGCCAGCTCGCGCAGGCGGCCTGACATTTGTTGAAACGAAGTAACTGACCATGATCGAACGCCTGAAGAAACTGTTTTCCGTTGCCGAGTCAGAACCGGTCGAGCCGGATACACATCAACTGGCCGTGGCAGCCACCGCCCTGATGGTGCAACTGTCACGGGTCGATAACCAGGAAGATGAGCGGGAACTGAAGACCATTGTCGACTGTGCGGTGAAGGCTCACCAGATTACCCGGGAAGAGGCTGAGGAAATCCTGCACGATGCCCTCGCCCACGCCGAAGACGCCACATCGTTGTATCAGTTTACCGGGCAGATTAACGATCATCTGGATCAGCAACAGAAGCAGTCCCTGTTGGAGAGTATCTGGCGGGTTGCCTTTGCCGACGGCCGTATCGACAAATACGAGGAACACCTTATTCGCCGCATGGCAGACCTGCTGCATCTTAATCATCGCGAGTTCATGCAGGCCCGGCACCGGGCGGAAGAATCCGCATCCTGATTCAAGGAGATTCCATGTTAGCCATTCTTCACCCCAACACCGCGCTCGATAGTGAAGCCTATCGCCAGACCATGGAATACCTGGAAAACCTTCCGGGCGTCAGCATCCGGGTACACGAAATTCAGGGTGCCAGCCAGCGACTGACCGAAATCTACCTGCTGGGCGACACCAAATCCCTGGAAAAAGCAGAAATTGAAGCCCTGCCGGCGGTGGAACGCGCCATCCGGATTTCCGAGGATTACCGGATTCTTGGGCGCCACAAGGATGACCAACGCCAGAGTGGGTTTACTTATAACGGCGTGGAGTTCAGCCAGAACAACCTGAACATTTTCGCCGGCCTTTGCGCGGTGGACGTACCCGAGCATGTGGAAATGATGCTGCAGGCGCTGGAAGACAACGGTGAGGTATGTACCCGAATGGGTGCCTACAAGCCGCGCACCAACCCTTACTCCTTCCAGGGCCACGGCAAGGGCTGCCTGCCCTGGGTGTTCGAGAAAGCAGGCAAGCATGGCATCAAGGTGATTGCCATGGAAATCACCCATGAAAGCCATATCGAGGAAATCGACACCTGCCTGGAAAAACTCGGCCGGCCAACCGGCGTGATGTTGCAGGTAGGCACCCGCAACACCCAGAACTTCGAGCTGCTCAAGGCCATTGGCCGGCAGAGCACCTACCCGGTGCTCCTGAAGCGTGGTTTCGGTATCACCCTGAACGAATCCCTGAATGCAGCCGAGTATCTGGCCAGCGAGGGCAACGCCAACGTCATTTTCTGTTTACGCGGTATGAAAACCGAGGCCGGCCTGCCCCACCGCAATATGGTGGACTTTGCCCATGTGCCTGCGGTCAAACGCCTGACCCGCATGCCGGTGTGTGTGGATCCGTCCCACTCCGTGGGCAGCCGGGACCAGTCACCGGATGGTATTCTTGATGTGATGCACGCAACCGCACAGGGCGTCGTTGCCGGTGCAAACATGGTGCTGGTGGACTTCCACCCGAAACCGGAGAAAGCTCTGGTAGACGGCCCTCAGGCGCTTCTGATGAACGAATTACCGGCCTACCTGGAAGATATTCGCCTGTGCCACGAGACCTGGAAGAAACGCCAGGCCATCTACCAACGCCTCAGGGAAACTACAGCAGAATGATCGTTTATGGTCACCGTGGAGCCAAAGGAGAGGCTCCAGAAAACACCATGCCTGGCTTCATCCATGCCCACCGGCATGGTATCCGGCATTTTGAGCTGGATCTGGTGCTGTCTAAAGACGGCATTCCTGTGCTGGTGCACGATCTGACCGTGGACCGCACCACCGGCCAGAAAGGCAGTGTCGGCAAGTATACCGCCGCCGAACTGGCCGAGATGGATGCGCGCCGCAATACCAGCTCATGGTCCCGGAAAACCGGTATTCCCTCGCTGGAGAATCTGCTCGATCAGTTTGATGACATTGAGCACCTTCAACTGGAAGTGAAAAAGGATGCACGGCACAGGCTGAACATCCTGTGCAATCGCCTGACAGAGATCATCCAGCGCCGGGATTTGTACCAGACGGCCGCCATCACTTCGTCCGATCCCTGGTTTCTGCGAGAAATCCGGCGTCGCGACAAAAACATACGCATCGGCCTGGTAGCCGAGCGCAAGTTTCCCAAGCCACTGAACCTGGCCACCCGGCTGGGCTGCGAATATTTCTGTGTGAACTGGAAAATACTGACCAAAGGCATGGTCGAGACAGCACATCGGCGGAACATGCATGTCTCTACCTGGACGGTTAACCGTATCCACGACATGCTGCTTCTGGAAGAGATGGGGGTCGACAGTATTATCACCGATTACCCCACCAGCACTCGTATGTTTTTCGACAACCGGGCCAAGGCGGTGTTGAACCTGCCGATACGGGAAACCTCACCAGAGCCCGCCTGAAGCAGGGCTCTGGTGGGCAACGGTCTGATCAGAAGATCCGGTTCAGGCCGTTCAGGGCAGCTACCCGATAGGCTTCCGCCATGGTCGGGTAGTTGAAGGTGGTGTTGATAAAGTAGTTCAGGGAATTGGCCTCCCCTTCCTGGTTCATGATGGCCTGGCCGATGTGAACAATCTCGGCGGCCTGGTCACCAAAGCAGTGTATCCCCAGAATTTCCCGGGTCTCCCGGTGGAACAGAATCTTCAGCATGCCCACGGCTTCGCCGGTAATCTGCGCCCTCGCCAGATCCTTGAAGAACGCCTGGCCGACATCGTATGGCACTTTGGCTTCGGTCAGTTCGCGCTCGGTTTTACCAACAGAGCTGATTTCCGGAATGGTATAAATGCCGGTAGGCACGTCGTCCACAAAGCGGAAATACTCGTCCTGGGTAATGTCAGACGAGGCCGCCCGCCCCTGGTCGTAGGCGGCACTGGCCAGGCTTGGCCAGCCAATCACATCGCCGGCAGCATAGATATGCTCGACTTCCGTGCGGTAATGCTCGTCTACCGCCAGCTGGCCCCGGCTGTTCGGTGTCAGGCCCACGTTCTCAAGCCCCAGATTCTCGGTATTGCCGCTACGGCCATTACACCACAGGAAGGCATCGGCCCGAATCTTCTTGCCGGATTGCAGTGACAGTACAACGCCGTGATCGTCACCTTTCACGGATTCATACTGCTCATTGTGGCGAACCAATACACCGTTGTTACGCAGGTGGTAACTCAGGGCATCGGAAATTTCATCATCCAGGAACGACAGCAAGCGACTGCCCGGGTTGATCAGGTCTACCTTCACACCCAGTCCAGCAAAGATAGAGGCGTATTCCGACCCAATGACACCGGCACCGTAGATAATCAGGGTACGCGGGGTGTGGGACAGATTCAGAATGGAGTCTGAGTTGTAGATCCGATGATGACGGAAGTCGACATCGGGCGGCAGGTACGGGCGGGAACCGGTGGCAATGATGGCCTGTTTGAAATGGATGGTTTCCACAGACTTGTTGCCACGGATTTCCAACCGGTGCTTGTCGACAAATGCGGCACGGCCGTTGATAAGGTCTACCCGGTTACGGGAATAGAACTGAGTGCGCAGCTTCACCTGTTTGCCAATCACCTTCTGGGCGTTCTGCAATACCCGCGGAAAAGAGAACCAGCGCGGTTCACCAATGTCCCGGAACATCTGGTTGGTGTTGAAGGTGATGATCTGCTTGACCGAGTGACGCAGTGCCTTGGACGGAATGGTGCCCCAGTGGGTGCAGTTACCGCCAACCGTAGGCTTGTCTTCAATGATGGCGACGCGCCTGTTGTGCTTCGCCGCATTCATTGCCGCCCCTTCTCCCGAAGGACCGGCGCCAATAACCACCACGTCGTAATGATGCTCTGCCATGCGCGCACTGACTCCTTATCTACACTCTGAAAGCGTAGCTATAGTTATTAATGTATTGTTGGCCGGGAGCGGTTATTTTTCGGCCTTGGTGGCATCGTATGCCAGGTCTTCCGCTTTTACTGGCTCATCCGAGCCGCTCCGGCTCTCTTCGCATTTCTGGGTATTGCCCCCGCAAATCTCACAGGAAGTACTGATTCCCAGAGCGCCAATACCACCGCAGGTTCCGCTGATCGGCTTTCGACCAAAAATCACACCGATCGACATACCGGCAATCAGCAGCACCACAATAAACAACACCAAAAGAAAGGTACCCATTACTGCCCTCCTTTACTGGACAAGGTAAGACGAGAACGCCGGTGTTTGATGGGTTTCAAAGCCGTTGTCTCCCCTCACAATAAAAAATGCGGGAATGTTTTCACGGGTTGCCAGGCCCATCGCCTTGTCAAAACCCATCACATTAAAGCCGGTTGCCAAGGCATCTGCCGTCATACAGTCTTCTGCAATAACCGTAACCGATGCCAGTCGATGACCAATCGGCTTTCCCGTCTCAGGGTCTATTGTATGGGAGTACCGCTGGCCGTTCGATTCGTAATAGTTACGATAATCGCCGGACGTCGCCATGGCCTGAGCATCCAGCGCCACCACACTATTTACTGCCCGGCCCTGCTCTATCGGTTGCTCAATAGCCAGACGCCAGGCGGTACCGTCCGGCTTGCGTCCATTGGTACGCACTTCGCCGCCCACTTCCACAAGGTAAGCGCCAACACCTTCACTGTCGAGGTAACGGGCCACCGCATCCACGCCATAGCCCTTGGCAATACCCGACAGATCAATGTACTGGGGCTTCTCGCTGCGAATGGCACTGGCCAATTCATCGAACTCCAGGTGCTCCCAACCGGTGCCACCAAGTACGGTGTTCAGTTCATCGTCGGAGGGTATCTGTTCAGGCCGCGCCTTGGGCCCAAACCCCCAGAGATTCACTACCGGGCCAATGGTCACGTCGAACGCCCCACCCGTCAGTTCAGCAATCTCGACTGACCGCCGGATAACCTCGAACAATGCCGGCGAAAGCTCAATCCACTCCGACTGGTCCCGCAGACTGTTCAGTTGAGACAGCTCGGAATCCGGCTTCCAGGTCGACATGGCATTGTCCACCTGATCCAGCGTGCTCTCGATGCCCTTGGCCAGAGTCTGAAGCCGTTGCTCATCTTCTGGCAATACGACGTTAATGTGATAGGTCGTCCCGAAAATCCCGCCAGAGATCTCCCAGACTTTTTCTTCTTCCTGAAACGAACAACCCGCCAGGGTGGCCAGAGCCAGCGCCATAAAGACGCTGACCACGGCTACCCTGGCGGGTCGAAACATGCGGGATGTCATGCGGTCTGATTAACCTCCGAAGTCATCCAGCATGATGTTCTCGTCTTCTACACCAAGATCTTTCAACATCTTGATCACAGACGCGTTCATGATTGGGGGTCCACACATGTAGAACTCACAGTCTTCCGGAGCCGGATGGTCCTTCAGATAGTTTTCGTACAACACGTTGTGGATAAAGCCCGTAGGGCCGTTCCAGTCATCGGTTGGCAGGGGGTCTGAAAGCGCCACGTGCCACTCGAAGTTGTCGTTCTCTGCAGCCAGACCGTCGAAGTCTTCCACGTAGAACATTTCGCGTACGCTACGCGCACCGTACCAGAAGCTGATCTTGCGCTTGGAGTTCAGGCGCTTGAGCTGGTCGAAGATGTGGGAGCGCATGGGCGCCATACCGGCACCACCACCGATAAACACCATTTCCGCATCGGTATCCTTGGCGAAGAACTCACCAAACGGTCCCATGACGGTGACCTTGTCACCCGGCTTCAGGTTGAACACGTAAGTGGACATGATACCTGGCGGATGATCAGTTCCAGGAGGCGGCGTAGCGATACGGATGTTGAACTTGAGAAGACCTTTTTCTTCCGGGTAGTTCGCCATGGAATAGGCCCGGATGGTTTCTTCCTTGTTCACGCCCTTGTAGCGCCAGATATCGTGCTTGTCCCAGTCCTCGTGGAACTCTTCCTCGATGTCGAAATCCTTGAAGTTGATTTCGTACGGAGGGCATTCCAGCTGCACGTAACCGCCGGCGCGGAAGTCTACTTCCTCGCCTTCCGGCAGTTTCAGTACCAGTTCCTTGATGAAGGTGGCCACGTTGTGGTTGGAGATAACCTCACATTCCCACTTCTTCACACCGAAGAACTCTTCAGGCACTTCGATCTTCATGTCCTGCTTCACAGGAACCTGGCAGGACAGACGCCAGCCTTCTTTTTCTTCGCGGTTGGTGAAGTGGGTCTTTTCCGTGGGCAGCATGGCGCCACCGCCGTCCAGAACCTTGCACTTGCACTGGGCACAGGTACCGCCACCGCCACAGGCAGAGGACAGGTAGATGCCGCTGTTGGCCAGAGTACCCAGCAGCTTACCGCCCGCGGCGGTCTTGAGCGTGTGCTCGGGGTCGTCGTTGATCTCAATGGTCACGTCACCGGTGCTTACCAGCTTGGAGCGGGCTGCGAGGATAACCGCAACCAGCGCCAGAACGATAACGGTGAACATGACCACGCCGAGAATAATTTCTGTATTCATGGTCTCGCCTTTTCGTTAAACCGAATCACCGGGTGAATTACAGGGAGATGCCTGAGAACGACATGAAACCCAGTGACATCAGACCAACGGTAATGAAGGTGATGCCAAGGCCACGCAGTCCGTTCGGAACATCGCTGTACTTGAGCTTTTCACGGATACCCGCCAGAGCAATGATGGCAAGAGCCCAGCCAACGCCAGCGCCGAAGCCATACACCAAACTCTCGCCAAAGGTGTAGTCACGCTCAACCATGAACAGTGACGCCCCAAGGATGGCGCAGTTAACCGTAATCAGCGGCAGGAACACACCCAGCGCCGCGTACAGGGCCGGAATGTATTTATCCAGCACCATTTCCATGATCTGTACGATCGCGGCGATTACCCCGATATACGTCAGCAATCCGAGAAAGCTCAGGTCTACGTTCGGCAGGCCAGCCCAATCCAGGGCGCCTTCGCGCAGAACGCTGTTGTACAGAAGGTTGTTCACCGGAACGGTGACCGTCAGCACGACCACCACGGCAATGCCAAGACCGGTTGCGGCCTCGATCTTCTTGGAGATGGCCAGGAAGGTACACATCCCCAGGAAGAAGGCCAGCGCCATGTTTTCAACAAAAACAGCCTTCAGAATCAAGCTGATATAATGCTCCATCAGAAGGCCTCCTTGGCGACATGGCGAGACATTTTATAGTCCGGCTCTTCAACCTGCTCCGGCTTCCAGGTCCGCAGACCCCAGATCGCCAGGCCGATAATAAAGAACGCACTCGGCGGCAGCAGCAACAAGCCGTTAGGAATGTACCAGCCACCTTCGTTCACCACCGGCATCAGGGAGACACCGAACAGTGAGCCGGCGCCCAGCAATTCACGGAAGAAGGCAACGAAGATCAGGAGTACCGAGTAGCCCAGACCGTTACCAACGCCGTCCAGGAAGCTCAGCCAGGGGCCGTTCTTCATGGCAAAGCCTTCCGCGCGGCCCATAACGATGCAGTTGGTGATAATCAGACCAACGAACACTGAGAGCTGCTTGGAAATCTCGTAGGCATAGGCCTTGAGCACCTGGTCAACCACGATTACCAGGGAGGCGATAATGGTCATCTGCACGATGATCCGGATACTGCCCGGAATCTGGGTGCGTACCAGGGACACGGCCAGGTTGGAAAATGCGGTAACGGCAATAACCGCCGCGCACATAACAAGTGTAACGTTCATGCTGGTGGTAACCGCCAGCGCTGAACAGATGCCCAGGATCTGCAGGGCAATCGGGTTATTGCTGAAGATCGGTTCGAAGAGAACCTGTTTGGCTGATGCATCTGCCATGATCAGATCTCCCCTTCACGAAGTTTTTGCAGGAACGGCGCGTATCCGCGGTCGCCCATCCAGTAGTTAACCAGTTGCTCAACGCCGCGACTGGTCAACGTTGCCCCGGACAGAGCATCCACTTTATGCTGCCTTTTTTTTGCATCAACGTTTACGCCACCTTTAACCAGTTTGATCTGCGGTTCAGTGCGATCACCATCATAAACTTTCTTCCCCACCCACTGCGACTTCCAGCGTGGATTGTCTACCTCCCCACCGAGGCCCGGAGTTTCGGCGTGGGAGTAAAAGCCAAGCCCTTCAATGGTGTTCAAATCACCTTCCAGCGAAATGAAGCCATACAATGTAGACCAGAGGCCATAACCATGAATTGGCAGTACCACACGCACTAGCTCTCCGTTCTCGCTCAGCGTATACACCCTGGCAACATTCGGCCGGCGCTTGATGCCAGCCTTGTCTTCCGAGGAAGGAATATCCGTAGACAACTGAGGGTCCGAGGCAGCCTTGTACATATCATATTTCATGGGCTCAGCAACACCAACGGCGGAAGGCTTTACAAATTTACCAGTATCCAAATCCACCAGGCGAACATCGAAACTCTCGAATTTCTGCAAAATCTGCTCTGCAGTATCGCCTTGATCCAGCATACCTGCGGCAGAGAGAATGTTCGTTGTCATATCAAGATGCTGATTCTTGACCTGGGCAGGTCTGAGCATGACCGCCGCGGTGGATACCACGACAGAGAACACGATACTCAGCACCAGCGCAACGATCAGCGTGCGGGAGACGGTTTCTTTAGCTTTAGCCACGAGCAAGCCTCCGTTTGATGTTGGCCTGAACCACGTAATGGTCCATCAATGGCGCGAACAGGTTTGCGAACAGGATGGCAAGCATGATGCCTTCCGGGAACGCCGGATTGATCACGCGGATCAGCACAGTCATCACGCCTACCAGAATACCGAAACACCAGCGACCCGTGTCAGTCATCGCGGCGGACACCGGATCCGTCGCCATGAACATCATGCCAAAGGCAAACCCGCCCATGACCAGATGCCAATGCGCCGGAACCGCGAACATCGGATTGGTCTCGGAACCTATGATGTTTAGCAGCAGCGACATGCCGATCATACCGATCAACACACCTCCGACGATGCGATAGGAGGCAATCTTCATCCCCAACAGGATCAGGCCACCAATCAGAATGGCCAGTGTCGAGGTCTCACCCATCGAGCCCTGAATGGTGCCCATGAAGGCGCTCATCCAGCCAATTTGAGCTTCCAGAGCTTCCAGACCACCACTGGCGGCCCAGCTCAGCGCCGTGGCGCCACTGAAGCCGTCAACCGCAGTCCAGACGGTGTCGCCGGAAATCTGCGCCGGATAGGCGAAGTACAGGAAGGCACGACCGGTCAGGGCCGGGTTCAGGAAGTTTTTGCCGGTACCGCCGAACACTTCCTTACCGATCACCACACCGAAGGTGATACCCAGGGCCACCTGCCACAGCGGGATGGTGGGCGGGCAGATCAGTGCGAACAGTACGGAGGTCACAAAGAAGCCTTCGTTCACTTCGTGCTTACGCACGGTGGCGAACAGGACTTCCCAGAAGCCACCCACAATAAAGGTAACCGCGTAGATGGGCACAAAGTACGCCAGGCCATATACGAAGTTATCCCAAAGGCCGGCTCCGGCTCCGGTTACCGCCAGGGCGGTAATGAAGGCTTCACGCAGGCCGCCGTCGGCAATCTGGGCGCCGGCATTTTCTGCCAGGAAGCTGTTGGCCTGGAAACCGATGTTCCACATACCGAAGAACATGGCCGGGAAGGTACACAGCCACACAGTGATCATGATGCGCTTGAGGTCTACGCCATCACGCACATGGGAGGTGGTCTTGGTTACGCTCGCAGGCGAGTAGAAAATTGTATCAACGGCTTCGTACAGGGCGTACCAGCGCTCGTACTTGCCGCCTTTTTCAAAGTGATGCTCGATTCCATCGAGAAACTGTCGGATTGCCATCGTATTAGCCCTCGATCTCGATTCGGGTCAGGTTCTCGCGGAGAATCGGACCGTATTCATATTTGCCGGGGCACACGAAGGTGCACAGCGCCAGATCTTCTTCGTCCAGCTCCAGGGCACCCAGTTTCTGTGCCATTTCAGTGTCGCCCACAATCAGCGAGCGCAGCAGCTGCGTTGGCAGAATATCCAGAGGCATCACCTGCTCATAGGCACCCACCGGCACCATCGCACGCTCACTTCCATTGGTCGTGGTCGTGAAGTTGAACAGCTTGCCCGGATTGAGCTTGGACAAATAGATGTTCAGCACGGAGAACTTGTTGGGACCCGGCGACAACCAGCCCATGAACTCGCGTTTGCTCTGCTCTTCCAGAACAGTAATCTGGTTGGCGAACCGTCCCAGGTAGGCACAGGGGCCATCACCACGACGGCCACCGAACACGGAACCGGAGATGGCACGGACTTCACAGTCTGTGGCAACTTCCCCGTCCAGAAGTTCCGGCAGGCTGGCACCCAGACGGGTACGGACCAGGCGCGGCTTCACGGCCTTGGGGCCACCAATAGCGACAATGCGCTCGACCGGCACTTCACCGGTTTCGAACAGCTTGGCGATATCGATCACATCCTGGTAGTTGATAGACCAGACAGTCTTGCTGGCCGACACCGGATCCAGGTGATGGATATGGGTACCGACATTGCCTGCCGGATGCACGCCATCAAACTGATGCACTTCAATATTGTCAGCCTTGGGCACGGCAACGTTAGAGCCGGGCTTGCCAGTCACAAACACTTTGCCGTTGGTGAGGCGAGAGATAATAGTCAGGCCCTTTTCAAAAGCCTTGCTATTTTCGCCAATGATAACGGTGGGATCTGCCGCCAGCGGATTGGTGTCCATAACGGATACAAAAATCGAATTCGGCGCAGAATCGATTTCAGGAACCTTGCTGTAGGGGCGCGTACGGAAAGCTGTCCACAGGCCAGACTCTACCAGGTTATCAACCACCTGCTGGCGTTCCAGGCCGGCGAGGTCGGAATCGCTGTAGCGGGCATAGGTTTCCGCATCGTCGCCATCAATTTCGATCACGACAGACTGGAAAACGCGACGCTCACCGCGATTGATTTCTTTCACCACGCCTGCAGCGGGGGAAGTATAACGAACGCCTTCGGTCTTCTTGTCCGTGAACAGCAGCGTACCGCGCTTGACACGGTCTCCCTCTTTCACAGCCATCGTCGGCTTCATGCCGTGATAGTCAAAACCGATGAGCGCCACGTGGCGAACCGGCTTGCCGTCAGTAATGGTCTGTTCGGGAGCGCCGCTGATGGGAAGATCCAGGCCTTTTTTGATCTTGATCATTAGCCTCATCCAATCATCAGAAACTATTCTGTGGATTTGTAACGCCCGGCCCCTGCGGCCCTGGTTTCCTGTCCGGATTGCGCCGAACGGCTGCACCTTGAGGTTCAAATGCCATAGCAGTTGCTGCTGTTTGCCATTTGACGCAGGAAAAGATGAGAAACGGGGTGCCAGACATACCCAAAATCGCGCCAATTATAGAGATTAAGGAAACCTATTTCCACCGGTAACAAAAATGGTTTTGTACGGCCAAAGTAACAAAAAACCCCGGCAGCTGGCGCTACCGGGGCTTTCTGCCAATCAACTGCCGAGACCGGCCTACGACTTTAGTCGCGGGCGCGCTTCGGGAAGATCGGATAGGTTACGCCGGCCATCTGGTTCACACAACGCACAACCTGGGCGCTGTAGCCGAATTCGTTGTCGTACCACACGTACAGGATCAAACGCTTGCCATTGGCGATGGTAGCCTGGGCATCGACGATACCGGCATGACGGGAGCCCACGAAATCGGTGGAAACCACTTCCGGAGAGTTCACAAAGTCGATCTGCTTCTGCAGCTCGGAGTGAAGCGCCATATCGCGCAGATATTCGTTTACCTGCTCGGCATCCACATCGCTTTTCAGGTTCAGATTCAGGATCGCCATGGACACGTTCGGTGTCGGCACCCGGATAGCATTACCGCTCAGCTTGCCTTTCAGCTCCGGCAGTGCTTTGGCAACGGCTTTGGCCGCGCCGGTTTCGGTAATAACCATGTTCAACGGGGCGCTGCGGCCACGACGACTGCCCTTGTGGTAGTTGTCGATCAGGTTCTGGTCGTTGGTGTAGGAGTGAACGGTTTCAACGTGACCATCCTCAATACCGTACTCGTCATTGATGGCCTTCAGTACCGGAGTGATGGCGTTGGTGGTACAGGAAGCAGCAGACAGGATCTTGTCTTCGTCGGTGATCCAGTCGTTGTTGATGCCATAAACGATGTTCTTGATGTCGCCCTTGCCCGGCGCAGTCAGAATCACTCGACTGACACCCTTGGACTTCAGATGCAGGCCCAGGCCCGCTTCATCGCGCCACTTACCGGTATTGTCGACCACGATGGCGTTGTTGATGCCGTACTCGGTGTAGTCCACCTTGTCCGGACCATCGGAGTAGATCACCTTGATAAAGTTGCCGTTGGCGATCAGCGCAGAGTTCTCGGCATCGACCGTGATGGTGCCATCGAAAGGACCATGCACGGAGTCACGACGCAGCAGGCTGGCACGCTTTTCCAGATCGTTGTCAGCACCACCCTGGCGGACAACGATCGCACGCAGGCGCAGGTTGTTGCCGCCACCGGCCTTTTCAACCAGGATCCGCGCCAGCAGTCGGCCGATCCGGCCAAAGCCGTAAAGCACCACATCCTTCGTTTCTTCCTTGGCATCCTTGGCCGCCTCTTCGGCGTACTTGCCAACCACCGGGCCGATTTCCTTTTTCAGGAACTCGGTGAGGTCACCGCCCTCTGCCTTGAATTTGACCGCCAGCTTGCCAATATCCACGTGAGCGCGGCCAAGCTCCAGCTTGTCCATCGCCTCGAGAATGGGCAGCGTATCGTGAACAGACAGCTCGCTGTCCTCAACCTGACGCACAAAACGATGGGCGCGGATGATATCGATAACAGACTGGTTGATGATCGCACGGCCGTATACGGACGTAACAACGTTGTTTTTACGGTACAGGCGGCCGATCAACGGGATCATCGCTTCTGCGGTAGACTCCCGGTCAGTCCAGTTGGACAGGTGCTGGTTGATCTGTTCGTGACTCACGGTTGGAACCTCGTATAGCACTGGAAATAATTTGGGGCGCACATTATCCAACTTAAAAGGCGATACGGCAAATAGCCGTTTGTCTGCCCCGACCATGACACTGTCACAACCGGGCGATAGAATAGCGCCGCCCCGGCAAATGATGCATTTATTCAGGAGAACGCTTGCCCCATGACCAAAGGCCAGGCCCACGCCCCGCTTATCGCCCCCGCTGCCCCTGAAAAGGCTGCCGACCACAGAAAATGGGGGCAACTGAATGGCTGTGCCGACGCCCTGGCCATCTGCGAGAGCGCCCGCGCCCACAAAGGTCTGACACTGGTCATCACTCAAAGTACCAGCGAAGCCATCCAGCTGGAGCAATCCATCCGGTTTTTCCTAGGGCTGCCCACGGATGAAGACGGCGCCATCATTACCTCCGATGGCATTGAGCTATTGTCGCTTCCGGACTGGGAAACACTGCCCTACGATCTGTTTTCGCCACACCAGGACATTACCTCGAGGCGGATTCGCTCCCTGCACCGGTTACCCGGCACACGCCACGGCATTCTGGTAGTACCGGCGCGCACCCTGATGCACCGGCTTGCCCCCCCAAGCTATCTGCAGGGTAACACCCTGCTGCTGGAAGTGGGCCAGACCCTGGATATCGACAGCTGGCGAATGCAACTGGAGGCAGCCGGTTATCATCATACCGACAACGTGTATGAACACGGCGAGTATGCGGTACGAGGGGCCATCCTCGACATTTACCCCATGGGCTCTAACCTGCCCTACCGCATTGATCTGTTCGATGACGAAATCGAAACCCTCCGGACCTTTGACCCGGAAACCCAGAGATCCATCGATAAAACCGAACGCATCGAACTTCTGCCGGCCAACGAATTTCCCTGGCACAAGGAAGCCCGCTCAGGCTTTCGCAATCGCTGGTTCGAATATTTCCCCAATGCCGACAAAGACGCGCCGGTTTACCAGGATGTTACCCACGGCATCACACCGCCTGGCATTGAGTACTATCTTCCACTGTTTTTCGATGCAACCGCCACGTTATTTGATTATCTGCCGGGCAACACTCTGGTGTTTACTGCCAACGGCCTCAATGATGCCGTCAATGCCTTTGATGCGGAAACGCGGGCCCGTTACGAAGACCGCCGCCACGATCGACTGCGCCCTATTCTGCCCCCCACCGAGCTGTTTCTGCAGCCGGATGAAGTGTTCGGGCAACTCAAACACTACCCGCGTATTACCTGCAGCAGTCAACCCGA
Source organism: Marinobacter sp. LM1 (assembly GCF_042763285.1). Taxonomy (NCBI): domain Bacteria; kingdom Pseudomonadati; phylum Pseudomonadota; class Gammaproteobacteria; order Pseudomonadales; family Marinobacteraceae; genus Marinobacter; species Marinobacter sp. LM1. The sequence goes on along the minus strand of NZ_CP114373.1, from coordinate 1,733,910 downwards.
AGACGGCGCGGGCGCCAGCAACTGCGGTACCGAATCTCTCCCGGATGTCGCCATGGACGGGCGCGCCGCTGATCCGGCAGGGCGCCTCAAACGGTTCATTCAGGAGTTCCACGGGCGCATCCTGATCTGTGCTGAATCGTCCGGGCGCCGGGAGGCGCTGATCGACAACCTGGCCGATCACAAGCTCAAGCTGTCAACCGTGCAGAGCTGGTCGGAATTCCTCGAAAACGAGAGCACCACTCTGGCCATCACCATTGCCCCACTGGAACAGGGCATGGTGTTGCCCGGCCAGAATCTGGCACTGATTACCGAATCGGCGTTGTTTGGCGAGCGGGTGCTGCAGCGTCGCCGGCGCCAGAAACCAACCGAAACCGACGATGCCGGCTACCGGGACCTGTCTGAACTGAGAATTGGCGCACCGGTCGTGCATATCGACCATGGCGTGGGGCGCTACAAGGGGCTGGAGACACTCACCGCCGGCGGCCAATCCGACGAATTCCTGACCCTGGAATACGCCGGCGGCTCCAAACTCTATGTACCGGTGTCCAGCCTGCACCTGATTTCCCGTTACGCCGGCACCGATGAGGAACACGCACCGCTCCACAAGCTCGGAACAGAACGCTGGAGCAACGCCAAGCAAAAAGCGCTGGAAAAAATCCGCGACACCGCCGCAGAACTGCTGGATGTTTACGCCCGCCGGGAAGCCCGGAAAGGCTTCCAGTTTGAGGACCCGAAAGAGGCCTATCGGACCTTTGCTGCCGGCTTCCCGTTTGAGGAGACGCCGGACCAGCAGGTGGCCATCGAATCGGTGTTCGAGGATATGACGAGCGAACGCCCGATGGACCGGCTGGTATGCGGCGATGTCGGCTTCGGTAAAACCGAAGTCGCCATGCGCGCGGCTTTTCTGGCCACCTGGTCTGGCAAACAGGTGGCCGTGCTGGTGCCCACTACTCTTCTGGCCCAGCAACATTACGAGTCGTTCCGTGACCGGTTCTCGGATACGCCGGTAACTGTAGAGCTTCTGAGTCGCTTCCGCAGCGGCAGCCAGACCAGCAAGGCCATCACTGCCATAGAGGAAGGCAAGGCAGATATCGTCATTGGCACCCACAAGCTTCTGCAAGGCGATATCAACTTCAAGAATCTGGGGCTGGTGATTATCGACGAAGAACACCGGTTTGGCGTTCAGCAGAAGGAAAAACTGAAATCCCTGCGGGCCGAGGTGGATATGCTGACCCTCACCGCCACACCGATTCCCAGAACCCTGAACATGGCTATGGGCCACCTGCGCGACCTGTCCATTATCGCGACCCCACCAGCCCGCCGGCTGTCGGTGAAAACCTTTGTGCGCCAGCGCGACGACGCCATGGTGAAAGAAGCGATTCTGCGGGAAATCCTGCGGGGCGGTCAGGTCTATTTCCTGCACAATGATGTCGCCACCATCGAGAAAACCGCGGAAGATCTGCGCAAACTGATTCCGGAGGCGCGGGTGGGTGTGGCACACGGCCAGATGCGCGAGCGCCAGCTGGAACAGATCATGTCGGATTTCTACCACAAGCGTTTCAACGTACTGGTGTGCACCACTATTGTGGAAACCGGCATCGACATCCCCAGCGCCAACACCATTATTATTGAACGGGCAGACAAATTTGGCCTGGCGCAGCTGCACCAGCTTCGGGGTCGCGTGGGCAGGTCTCATCACCAGGCGTACGCCTATCTGCTGACACCACCGCCAAAGGCCATTTCCGCCGATGCAAGGAAGCGACTGGATGCGATTTCCGAATCCCAGGACCTGGGCGCAGGCTTCATGCTGGCCACCCACGACCTGGAAATCCGGGGCGCTGGCGAGCTGCTGGGTGAAGAACAGAGCGGTCAGATCGAAAGCATCGGCTTTACCCTCTACATGCAGCTGCTGGACGAAGCCGTAAAAGCGATTCGCGACGGCCGCACGCCCAACGCCGAGCTGCCTCTCAGCCACGGCACCGAAATGAACCTGCGCATTCCGGCCCTGATTCCCGACGACTACCTGCCAGATGTCCACAACCGCCTGATGCTGTACAAGCGTATTGCCAGCGTGAAGGATCGTGAGGCATTAAAAGAACTTCAGGTTGAGATGATTGACCGCTTCGGATTATTACCGCCCCCGGCCAAGAACCTCATGCGCCAGGCACAGCTACGCTTGCAGGCAGAGACTCTGGGCATCGTGAAAGTGGATGCCGGCAAGGAATGGGTGCGGCTTGAGTTCGGGGCAACGACACCGGTCGACCCTCTCGAACTGGTTAAAAAAGTGCAATCCGCTCCGGATCGATACCGGCTCGAAGGCGCCAACAGCTTTCGCTTCCGGCTGAATGATGACTCAACCGATGGTAAACTCGACGCCATCGCAGCGATGCTCGAAGAACTGGCGCCCGACAAGGCCCCGGCAAAGGCATCATGACAAAAAAGGATTCAGGTGGAGTAACGCCCTTGCAAGCTCACATTTTATGCTCCCGGCAAACCCTGGCCAGTGCCGCGCTGTTCGCCTCAGTTGCATTCACACCGGCAACCCTGTGGGCCCAGGGCGCTTCAGGCAATGTCCCGAACGACTACTACCGGGCAGAGCTGGTGATTTTACAGCGTCTGGTGGACCCGGCCGGCATTGAAGAGCAGATGGCGAACAAGTCGGTGGAACCTGTCGAAGAGGCCGGCAAAACCCTTTGGGTGGAGCAGGAATCCGGGGAGCGGGTAACCGAACTCAACCTGATACCCCGCAACCAACTGCACCTGGGCGAGGCGGCCAACCGGCTCGAGCGAAGCGGTAACTACCGGGTACTGGCGAGTGCCGGCTGGTATGAAGCCTTTCCGCCCGACTACGAGGGCGAACCTCTGCGTGTCGCAATCGGTGACTGGCTGGCCGAGTCTGGCCAACGAGCGGTGGAAGGCCAGATCACCATTGACCGCCAGCGCTACCTGCACGTTAATGTGCAGCTTAACCACTGGGCCGTCAGCGACGATCCCGAGGCTGTGCCGGCAGAGCCTGAAACACCGCCTCAGACCGAAGCGGTTGCGGAGTTTTCCGATCAGGACTCTGGCAATACACTTGATAGCGAAACCGGTGGTTCAGCATCAGAAGGCACCGGTACCGCTTACCAACTCCGTCCGGCACCAGTAGAACTGGTGACCTGGATTCGTGAAACGCGGCGGATGCGCAGTGAGGAAATCCACTTCATCGACTCCCCCACCGTCGGCGTCCTGGTTTTCTTCAAGAAGATTGAGGGGTAAGCGCAAGCTGCCCCAGACTTGCCATTGAACGCTCCAGAATCTGCCGAACGCCGGACATGCCCTGGGCAATCGCTTCTTCAATCTCGGCCATGGTAATAATGTGGTCGGTTTTACCCGCAGCCCAGTTCACCACCAGCCCGAGGCTGACGTACCGCAAGCCCAGCTCTGCCGCCAGCACTGCCTCGGGCATGCCGGTCATACCAACGATGTCACAGCCATCCCGCTCCATCCTGCGGATTTCCGCCGCCGTCTCCAGCCTGGGCCCCTGCGTCGCGCCATAGACGCCAAACCCGGAAAATGACAGCGACGCCGCGCGAGCAGCATCAATCAACACCTGACGCGCTTCCTGATCGTAGGGCCAGGTAAAATCAATGTGTGTAACTTCCTCCAGCTCGCCTTCGAAGAAAGTGCTGGCCCGGCCCCAGGTGTAGTCGATCAGTTGATCCGGGATCACGATGTGGGCCGGCCCCATATTGGCATGTATGCCACCAACCGCGTTTACACCCACCAGCACCCGAGCGCCGGCATCATGCAACGCCTGAATGTTGGCCCGGTAATTGACCTGATGGGGCGGAATCCGGTGCGGGTTACCATGACGCGCGAGAAAGATAACAGGCTGATCACCTAGTTGCCCCCGCACCAGCGTGGAGGAGGGCTCACCCCACGCAGTTGTCACTGTCTCTTCTCCGGTGATCTGGATATTGCTCAGGCTGGTCAGCCCCGTACCACCGATAATGCCTACCGGTACATTGTCATTCGTTACTGTCATTCCCCGTCTCCGGAATCTGAATCGGCTTCACCGTAACCGCCATCATGATCGATATTTTTTCCGGATTTTCCGGAATCAGCGTCCTTGTCCGAGGACTTGTCGTTTGAGTCCTCACGCTTTGAGGAATCGCGCCCGTCTACCCGCACCCCATCCGGCAGATGCAGCGTGCGCGTCGGGAAGGCCACCTCGGCGCCATGGTTTTCGATGATGTCACTGATTTTCAGTAATACATCTTCCTTCACCTCATGGAAACGCACCCACTGGGTGGTTTTGGTAAAGGTGTACACCATGATATCCAGTGACGATGAGTTAAACGCCAGAAAATTAACGATCAAGGTCTCGTTGGCATCAATCTCTTCATGATTCTTCAGCATCTCCCGGATTTCGTCCACGATGGTTTTCATGGAATGCACATCGGCATAGCGAATGCCGATGGTCTCGTAGATCCGGCGATTGGTCATACGTGATGGGTTTTCCACTGCAATAGTGGTAAACGCCGCATTGGGGACATAAAGCGGGCGCTTGTCGAAGGTGCGAATGGTGGTCAGTCGCCATCCGATATGCTCAACCGTACCCTCAATGCTCCGATCCGGGGATCGAACCCAATCCCCCACCTTGAACGGACGGTCCAAATGGATAATGAAACCACCGAAAAAGTTCGCCAGGAGATCTTTCGCGGCAAAACCAACCGCGATGCCCCCGACACCACCAAATGCCAGCACGCCCGAAATACTGAAGCCCAGGGTTTGCAGGGCGGTCAGAGCGGCGGTAATAATCACAACCGCGCGCGACAGCTTGCTGATGGCATTGACCGTGGTGTAATCCATCGGCTTGCGCATCTTGATCGGAGAGGTGAGGATATTCTCGAACTGTTTGATCAGCCGAATAAAAAACCAGACCACCACCCAGACAAAACCGATCTGAAGCAACGTTCCGTTAGCCTTGAAGACCTCAGCCTCGGAAAAATGGTGAGCCACTTCGGCAGCCCAATACACCCCTTGGAGCCACACGAAAGCCACGACAGGGCGACGGACCGCGTGCAGAATAGCATCATCCCAAAGGTTATGAGTGCTGGCGAATTTGCGCTCCAGCGCAGAAATCACATGACTGGCAATATAGGCAACCGCCGCCGTCCCCAGCACGAGCAGGAAAACCAGCACACCGGCCCGCCAACCTTCAGATAGCAACCCGAACTGCTCTATCCAGCCATTCAGTACACCCAAAACTTCGCCAATCATCCTGTCCCTCTGAATTATGCGGATTAATAGATACTGACTGGAGTCCCCGCTGGAACCCGGTCAAAAAGCTCAACAATATCGGTATTGCGCATCCGGATGCAGCCATGGGATCTGGCAACTCCCATAGGTTCACTGTCCGGCGTGCCGTGGATATAGATAAAACGACGAAAAGTGTCTACCCCCGGCCCACGGTTTCGCCCCCATTCACAGCCACAAAGCCAGAGTATACGGGTAAGAATCCAGTCGCGCCCCGGGTTCGCTGCCGCCAGACTCTGGCTGTAGATCTCGCCAGTGGGGCGGCGCCCACGATACACCGTATTTAATGGCTGCCCTGCCCCGATTCGGGCGCGGATATAATGCTTGCCAACAGGGGTACAGCCACTGCCGTCGGCCTGGCCGGGGCCATTCAGGCCGGTGGATACCGGGTAGCGGGCAATGATATCACCCGATTGAGTAGCCAGTGTCAGGAACTGATTGGCGATATCAATGGACAGGGTAACCCCGGGGGGCTTGTTATCGGGCATTGGTAACGACTTCCCTCCGGCTGCGAACCAGAGGGAAGACTACCCGAGGCGGGGGAGTTCAGGCAACCGAAACGCCTGAAGCGGTAGGCGGCACCAGCATTTTGTCTGGAGCCTTCATGCCTGCGGCCAGGAACGGCACCAGGCGTGCGGCAATTTCCTGAACCGTGGTTTCAACGCCGAGCTTGTTTTCGAGAATATCAATCAGGGCATCACTGCTGGACATGGTGAAGGCCGTCGCTCCCAGCATGAACTGGATGCGCCAGTAGCGATCAACCGAGGACAACTCAGGCGTGGCCTCTTTGAGCAAGCGCATGAAACGACCAAATGGCTCACTGTATTCCTGTTCGAGAAATTTACGCAGGTGGCCCTGAGACTGGGTATAGGCAAGACCGAGCAGGCGCATGAAGATGGATATGCCTTTCTCATTACGCTGAGGCATGCGCACGGCACTTTCCGTAAGCGCCCACAGGGTCTGGTTCAGCGTGGGCGGCTGGCCATCACAACGCTCTTCGAGTTCATCAAAGGCGGTATCCAGGGTGGCCGAAAACGGCGTCAGGAACCGGGCGAACACGGCGTGGATCAGGGCATTCTTAGACCCAAAGTGATAATTGACAGCGGCCAGATTTACCTTAGCCTTACTGGTAATCATACGAAGCGATGTTTCCGAGAACCCACGCTCGGCAAACAGCTCTTCGGCAGCGTCAAGAATGCGGTCAACGGTATCAGACTGCGCCATTTTGTTGTCAGAGCCTCTAGCAAACGTCTGTTTGAAACATACGTTTGAAGGCCTGTCATGTCAAGCTCGGTCTTCAGGAACCGCCGCCACTGCCTGCCACCCCCGGTCTATCGCGTCCTGATTGCCGTCGAAAAACGCTTGCTGGACTTTGCCATAGGCTTTCTCGGCTTCCAGCAGATAGATAAGATACAGCCGAACATGTTCCCGCCGGGTAAGATAACGCGGCAACACCCGTTGCTCAGACAGTCTGAGCAATTCACTGAAGCGGGTATGACGCAGTGTCGGGTTGTACTCTGCCATACGCGCACACTGCCATATCAGCCCGTCCTTTCCCTCCAGGTGGGCCGCATGTTTGCGGGCATCCCGAAGCATGCGCTGACGGCGAATAATTAAATCCATATAGGAGGGGCTGGACGTGTAAATCCGACGGATAAACGGCACTCCCAGCAACAGAATAATCACGAAAGCGCCAAAACCTCCACCGGCTACCCAGGCCGGCACAAAACCGGTCAAACCACTGAGGAAAAACGTCGCAGCCAAAAGGGCACTGAAGATCCACAGGTCTCGGCTACGCCGCGCAGCTGCCATCTGATAGTTATCCGGCCAGTCCGACATAGCCAGCAAGTTGAAGTCCATCAGCAGAACCCGGTCACACTGCCTTAGCATAAGACGCAGCTTGCGCTGTCGCGACTCCGCCAGCGCCTGCTCGATATCCGGATTCTCCGACCCGGTCTCGGCAGTCCGATCCTGCGATTCCTGCGCCCCGGGCTGCTCGCTGCCAGATTCAGCGTTCGGGCCCTGGTCATCGTCAGCCTGCAGAGCAGCGGTTCTTTGCGCGGCATTGAGGGCAGATTCCGGTGTTGCCGGCACCGGATCAGCGGCCCGACCGGGGCGAAGGACCGCTCCGGATGCATTGGCCGGATCTGTCTTGTCTACTGCTGTATTTTCCGCCATTGAGCTCACTGTTCTTCAGGTTCTTTATGCAAGTATCGACCTTTACGAACAATTCTTGAATGTCGGCTTTGCCGTCATAAGCGGCTTGCAGACTTCTTGGCAACACTGGCAGGCGCCGGTATGCTTGCGCCAATCAACGGCTTTCAGGAGAGCATGTATGTTTACCGGTATCGTTCAGGGCATTGCACGGGTCGAAAACGTGATCGCGGCGCCGGGCCTGAGTACCTTCGTGATCGAGTTCCCGGAAGACCGGGTTCAGGGCGTAACCATCGGTGCCTCGGTTGCCATCAACGGCACCTGTCTGACGGTTACCCGCCAGGAAGGCCACCGGCTGTACTTCGACGCCATGCAGGAAACCCTGCGCTTGACCACCCTCGGCGACCTGAAACCCGGCGACGAAATCAACTTCGAGCGCGCCGCCCGAATCGGCGATGAAATCGGCGGCCATCTGCTCAGTGGCCATATCCACACTACCGCAACCATCGTCGATATTCTGCGGCCGGAAAACAACGTGACCCTATGGTTCGAACTACCGGAAACCTGGGCGAAGTACATCTTCCCCAAAGGCTACATTGCCATCAATGGCGCCAGCCTGACCATTGGCGAGGTGGAAGGTAACCGCTTCAACGTCCACCTTATCCCGGAGACCCTGCGTGCCACCACGTTTGGGAAGGCCACTAAGGGGCAAAAGGTCAACATCGAGATTGATAGTCAAACCCAGACCATCGTGGATACCCTCGCGCGCCTCGGCTACGATCGCCCGGCGACGGCCTGAGACTCACACCGCGCCATTCCGGGCTTCGAACACCACGAATTTCGGGCTTGCAGCTCTCTGTTCAACGCTGCTGAAGTATTGTTTCAGGGAACGGTGATACCCCAGGTGGCGATTGCCCACCATCAATACGCGGCCGCCCGGCGCCAGATGCCGGGCGGCATCCCTGAACAGTCTCAGTGCGATGTGATCGCCTACCACGCCACCCTCATGGAAGGGTGGGTTCAGCAGAATAAGCTGATAGTCAGGCAAATCATCTGCGATGCCGTCCTGATGCCATAAGTGCACGCAATCGCCGCCCTCATACCGGCTCAGGTTATGCTCAACACTGGCAATGGCCTGGCTGGATACGTCACTGAAATGCACTTCGGCACCCGGTCTGCCGGCAAGCGCAGACAACCCGAGCACGCCATTTCCACACGCCAGATCCAGAATCCGCCCAGCCGGGGGCACTCGACTAACCGTCTGAGGAATCAGCGGTAACAACTCCCGCGTGCCAATATCCAGCTTTTCTCTGGCAAACACTGCGGGCAGTGCCTCGACCGGCCCGGGCAATCCTGCCACCGGGTAGCCGCGCCATTGCTCCTGCCATTCCGGCAATGTGGCCGAGCCACCACGACACACCACTACCCGCGCCTTTTTGCGGGCAGGCAACACCTGTTCGGTGACCACCGCACTGGCGAACACATCAACACTACGATCGGGCAGATGCTTGATCATACCGCCCGCCAGTATGCGCCCGTCTTCCGCCAGCACGCTGTTGAGCCACCGTAACAACCAGGCCAGATAACCGGCCTGGCGGGGAATACGGAGCAGCACCAGATCAAAGGGCCCTGAGGGTGGCCGACGCCAGTTCAAAACCGCGGGGCAGTCGGGCAACGCCGGATTGAGCGAAGCGTTCGTCAACAGGGAGTGGGCGAGCGTCGCGCTGTCGGCAACTGTCTGCGGCTGATAGCAGGCAAGCCCGAGGGTCAGCGCACCAAACTGGTCGTCCACCACCAGCACGCGCAAACCGTATGCCAGATAAGGCTCCGCAGCCGACAACAACAACTCGTCGGCAGCGTCCCAGGCGCGCAGCCCAGCCGTTCCGCCAGGCCGGATCAGGCGGAGTTCACCGGCAGGTGTCTGGAGTCTGACAGTTGTCATTTTGGGCTTCCGTTGGCAGCTTTCGGGAAAATAAACACTTTTAGGCTGTTTATTCTAGAAATTAAACCTAAGTTAGGGGTGTTCACGCCGAACACCCTTTCCGGTCATGCCCCAGCCCTGACCCGGCTGGCCGGCCGCATTTTTCCGGACAAGATCTTTTGCCCCTTACCCCAGGGGCTTTTTTCTGTCTGTTTTTCAGCCCGACTTTTTCCGAAATGCCCGGTAAACGGTAAACCGCCGGTCCTGCGCAAGTTTCTCAACCGGGCCGATGTGTTGTCGAATCAGGGCTTCATACGGCAGAAAACTGTTGGCCACCAGCCTCAGCTCGCCGCCGTGCGCGAGATGCGCGGCCACCTGGGCCAGGAACTGCTCGGTCATGGAGGTATCGGTTTTTACACCGGTGTGGAAAGGCGGGTTGCTGATCACGGCCGGCCATTTGCCTTGAACGGCTGCCAGGCCATCGGCGGCAAAAATCTCACCGTTTACTCCTGCCTTACGGTAACTTTCCCGGGCACAGAACACGGCCTGCGCCTGAACATCGGTCCCATCTACTCGAATCGGCTTCTTCCCCGCCAACTGATGAAAACCATGCAGCCAGGACCCGATAACACCTGCACCGCAAGCGAAATCGAGCACCCGATCGACACCCAGGGGTGACTCAGCCAGGGTTTCCAACAACATCCGGGTGCCATCGTCCAGTCGACCCAGACTGAAAACGCCTGGCAAGCCGGCAACAGAGAGCGCCACGCCAGCGCAGGAAAGCTCCGTCCAGCTGAGCCAGTCAGTCAACCGGAATTCGGTCAGGGGTTGGGTATTTCTGCCGCACCAGACCTGGCAATGGCGGGCGCTGTCGACCTTTACAACCTCCCCGGCGACGACGGAAAACTGCTTTATGGCACCGGCAATGCCTTCCTTCTTCTCGCCAATAACCACCAGTGCCGCACCTGGTTTGCCGAGGTAACGAGCCAAAGCCAGGCGGAGCTCACACTCAGCCCGGGCTTTAGGCAAAAATACCACCACGGTATCGCAAGAGCCCTGCTGCTGCCGATCTGGCTCGTAACCAAAACAGCCAGCCCAGTCAGTGTCATGGGACAGGATTTGCCAAAGACCGGCGTGCTCGGTCATCGCGATACCGGGAACCGGGCATCGGGGCAAAAGCGATGCATCCGAGACGCCTAACAGCGCTGGGCGTCCATTCAACAGATGCGCATTGCGGAGCAGAACTTCGTGGGTATTGGGCAGTGCAGACATGGGTAGCGGACCATTGCCAGAATCATGAGCCGCGTATGCTAACCGGAAAAAAGCCCCGAGTCTGCCCTGTGGCATCAGTCGGGGCTGTCGCTATCGGGGTCGGCCTCTGGGGCCGCCCGGGAAGAGCCAGATATTATTTGTAACGTGCAACCGTACCCACACGCAGGGCGTCTTCAGGTGACATTCCCCAATCTTCCGGGGTGCGTGCTTCGGTGCGCTTGGCCTCAGCCCTTGCGCTATCCATGGCAGAACTTTCGTTTCTGCGGGTTCCCAGTGCCTGCAGGGCTTTCTGCATCAGTTCTTTCATGGTTTACCTCCCTTACTGCTTACAGTTGCTACTGTAACAGACGCAGAAGGTCACTACTGTGATGACGCCACGGGTCAGGAAGTGACGGACATCACGATTTTTTGACAGTTTTTGACAATCTTCGCATTATATTTTTTGGCGCCCGGAGCGGACCGGTCGTTCGATCAGCTCATCCAGGCTGGACTGACGAATCGTTTCCCGGTCTGCCTCACTGGCGATCGAGAGCCCCATATCCCTCAACAGACCGTCGGCCACGTCGTAAACGAAACCGTGCACAGTCAATGGCTGGCCGCGACGCCAGGCTTCCTGAACGATGTTGTTCTGGCACACATGCCCTACCTGCTCTACCACGTTCAGCTCACACAGGCGGTCTACCCGGTCCTGCACATTGGGAATGGCGTCCAGTACGGACTGGTGACGGTCACGCACGTCCTGAACATGGCGGAGCCAATTTGAAATCAGGCCAAAGCCTTCGTTCAGCAATGCCGCGCGCACGCCACCACAACCGTAATGCCCCACCACCAATACGTGTTTGACCTTCAACACTTCGATGGCGAACTGGAGCACCGACAGGCAGTTGAAATCTGTATGTACAACCACGTTGGCCACGTTTCTGTGCACGAAAAGTTCACCGGGGAGCAAGTCCACAATCTGGTTCGCAGGTACCCGACTGTCGGCACAGCCGATCCACAGGTACTCCGGTGCCTGCTGGTTCGAGAGCCGGTCAAAGAACTTCGGGTCCACCGACTTGATGCCATTGGCCCAGGCCCGGTTCTTGTCCAGTAGATGTTTCAGTGGTGCCATTATCTTGTTGCTCCTGCCATTGATTCCCGCTGCGGGATTGAACGGGAATCAACGACATAACGCAATAGTCAGTTGGTCGTTACGTCTTCCGGGCTCTGGTGCATGGTGCTTTGCGCCAGGTCCAGCAGCTCCCGCAGTGCGACCGAGAACATGGCGTATTCCGGTTCCCTTACACCTTTGAGTTCCGCCAGCATCGCGTTCCAGCGATCAATCATGTGCTGGTTGCGCTGCTCCCAGGCGTTCACACTATCGGTGACTTTCTCCGGGCTTTCAGCGGTTTTCAGCACACCGGTGGTCAGAGCCCGTTGCTGCCAGTCCAGATCCTCCCGGAAGCTTTCCCGCGCCAGGGCCTGCCAATGGGAACTTGGCGTCAACGCTGCGATGGCATTAGCGAACCAGGTCAGGTCGAGACGGTCACCCAGATCGTAGTACAGGTTGGCCACCGTTTTCAGCGGCATGCCTGTGGCTTCCTGTGCCTCGATAATACCAAGAGAGGAATACAGATAGCCGGTTCCTGCCAGCACCGACGCCAGTTCCTTCGGCAAACCCGCAGCCATCAGCTGATCATTGCGTTTTTCCCAATTGGCACGAGCCTGGTCGCCAAGGTATTCCGGCAGACCCGAGGTAATGGCCCAGACGCTGTCGGCAAACCGCTCCATGTGACTCTGGATATTGAGTTCTGCCCGGCGATTACGAAGCAACCAGCGCACAGCCCGACGCATCAGACGCATCAGATCCTGCATCAGCTCCATCTGCAGATCCGCAGAGATGTGGAAATCCAGGGCTTCGATCTTGTCCCACCAGCTGTCGATACGGAACACATCCCGGGCAATAATCCAGGCCAGGGCAATGGACGCCGCGTCAGCCCCGGTGGACTGGTTCAGGCGCTCCACAAAGGTAATGCCCATGTGGTTGACCATGTCGTTGGCGATCTGGGTTGCGATGATCTCCCGCCGCAGCTGGTGCTCACCCAGCTCCTTCGAGAAACGCTTGGTCAGATCCCGCGGGAAGACCTTGTACATCTCGCCCGCCAGCAGGGGGTTGTCCGGCAGATTGCTGTCGATCAGCACCTGCTTCAGGTCTCCTTTGACATAGGAGATCAGCACCGACAGCTCCGGCCTCGTCAGCCCTTTCTTGGCCAGCTTGCGCTCAGACAGGGTTTCGTCATCCGGCAGGAATTCCAGCGCCCGGTTGAGCTTGCCTTCGCTCTCGAAGGTATTCATCAGCCGACGATACTCTTCCAGCCGGGTGGCGGCATCCTCGCTGGCAATACTGATGGCCTGGGTCTGACGGTAATTGTTTTTCAACACCAGCGAGGCGACATCATCTGTCATTTCCTCCAGCATGATGTTGCGCTGCTTGCCAGTCAGATCGCCCATGGCCACCGCCCGGTTGAGCAGAATCTTCATGTTCACTTCATGGTCAGAGCAGTCCACCCCGCCCGAGTTGTCAATGAAGTCGGTATTCAGGCGCCCCCCCTTCAGGGCGTATTCAATCCGCCCCATCTGGGTGAAGCCGAGGTTACCGCCCTCGCCTACAACCTTGCAGCGCAGCTCCGCACCATTGATCCGCAGACCATCGTTGGCCTTGTCGCCCACGTCGGAATGGCTTTCACCGCTGCCCTTCACGTAAGTGCCGATACCACCAATCCAGAGCAGGTCCACTTCTGCCTTGAGGATGTGACTGATCAGCATGTTGGGCGGAACGCGATCTGCCTTGATGCCCAGCAGTTTCTTCATTTCCGGGCTGACCGGAATAGACTTGGCATTCCGGCTGAATACGCCACCGCCCTTGGAAATCAGCTTGGTGTCGTAATCGGTCCAGGCAGAACGCGGCAGTTCAAACAGGCGCTTGCGCTCCTTGTAGCTGCGTTCGGCGTCCGGGGTCGGGTCAATGAAGATGTGGATGTGGTTGAACGCGGCCACCAGCCGGGTCTTTTCCGAGCACAGCAGGCCATTGCCAAACACATCGCCCCCCATATCACCGATGCCGATCGCAGTGAACTCATCCACGGCCGGATTGATGCCCATCTCACGGAAGTGCCGCTCTACAGAAACCCAGGCGCCCCGGGCAGTAATGCCCATTTTTTTGTGGTCGTAACCGTTACTGCCACCGGAGGCGAAGGCATCGCCCATCCAGAAACCGTATTCCGCGGCCAGGCCATTGGCGATATCGGAGAAGGTGGCCGTGCCTTTGTCAGCCGCCACCACGAGATAGTGGTCGTCTTCATCATGGCGGATCACCCGCTCCGGCGGCTGGATGCCGGAATCCACCAGATTGTCAGTGATGTCCAGCAAGCCCCGAATGAACGTCTTGTAGGCCGCAATACCCTCAGCCTGGAATGCCTCCCGGTCGGACGGATCGGGCAGACGTTTGGCAACAAAGCCACCCTTGGCGCCCACCGGCACAATCACCGCGTTCTTCACTTGCTGGGCTTTTACCAGGCCCAGGATCTCCGTGCGGTAGTCCTCGAACCGATCCGACCAGCGCAGCCCCCCACGGGCTACCTTGCCGCCACGCAGGTGAACCCCCTCCACACGGGGGGAATACACAAAAATCTCGAACATGGGCAACGGCAGCGGCATGTCCGGAATCTGCGACGGGTCAAATTTTACACTGATGTAGGGCTTGGGCTGACCCTCGCCATCCGGCTGGTAGTAGTTGGTACGCAACGTCGCCTGCATCAGCTCCAGGTATAGCCGCAGCACCCGATCCTCGCTGAGGTTTTCCACCTCATCCAGACCGGCATTGAATTCGATTTCCAGTTTCTGCTGGGCCGCCTCACTTTTGCCCTTGCTCTTGAAGCGCTCAGGGTTGAAGCGAACCTCAAAGTATTCCAGCAGGATCCGTGTCAGGTTGACGTGGTTCACCAACGTGTTGGAAATGAACGTCTGACTATTGGAGAACCGGATCTGGCGCATGTAGCGGGCATAGGTGCGCAGCAACGCGATTTCACGCCAACTCATGTAGGAGGACAACAGCAGGCGGTTAAAGGCATCATTTTCCGCTTCACCGTGCCAGACCCGACGGAACAACTCCTCGAAAATCGGGCGGATACGGTGAATATCCACCACATTGCCGGTATGGGACTGCAGGGTGAAATCGTGAATCCACACGGTTTTACCCGTGCGGTCAATCACCTCGAACGGGTGCTCACCAATCACACGGAAGCCGAGATTGTCGAAAATCGGCATCACATCCGACAGCGGCAGCGGCTCATCGGGATAAAACAGTTTGAAATGCAGCGTGTTCTCGTCTTCTTCCAGGGCCCGATAGAAGCTCATGGCCAGATCATCGTCGCGGGCAGAGGCAGTGATGTGCTCCAGGTCGATGGCCGCCCGGCGGGGTGAAAACATGTCAGTGTAGCTGGCCGGGAAACCGCCTGCCCAGACGCGATACAGCTCATTGCCCTGCTCTTCGCCATAGGCTTCGCTTAATGCCTCGTAGAGGCCGTCTCGCCAGGATTGGGCAAGCTCAATGACCTTGTCGCGGATCTCCGCCAGCGGCAACTGGCGGTTTTCCACCTGTGGCACCCGGATGGTGAACTGTACCCGGGCCAGCACCGACTCGGAAAAATGAGTAACAAACTCAATGTCCTCGGCCTCCAGGCGATCCAGTAGTACCTGCTCCACCTTCAGGCGCAACTCGGTGTTGTAGATGTCCCTGGGGAAGAAGGCCAGACAGGTTACAAACTGACCGTAAACATCCTCCCGCATGAACAGCTCAATCCGGCGACGTTCCTGGATGTACAGAATGTTCTTGGCAACGCGCAGCAACTCATCGGTTTCGATCTGGAACAGCTCGTCCCGCGGGTAGAGCGTCAGGATCTGTTCCAGCTCCTTGCCGGCGTAATCGTCGGTCAGGAAACCGGACCGCTTCATCACGCTCTGGAACTTGCGCCGCAACAGCGGAATCTCATCGGGCCGCTCGTTATAGACCCGTGCGGTGTATAGACCGAGGAAGCGGCGTTCGCCCACCACTTCACCCTTGCTGTTGAATTTCTTGACCGCGATGTAGTCCGGATAGGCCGGCCGGTGCACGCGGGACCGCTGCGCAGACTTGGCGAAAATGAAGATGTCATCGGAACGGGTCATTTCATGGCGGGTACGCTGTGGCAGTTCATTCAGCCGGACCCGATCCGGGCGTTCGTTGTTGACCCGCAGGATACCCAGCTCCGAGTTCTCCACCCGGCGCACCACCATGCCCTGCTTATCCTTGGCAAAGTCGTATTCGTCGTACCCGAGGAATGTGAAGTGATCATCCACCAGCCAGGTCAGAAAAGCCCGGGCTTCTTCCTTACCTTCCTCACTGATCCCCGCCGTGGTCGCATCCAGCTCCTTGACGATCTCGCTGACCTTGTCTTTCACGATCGGGAAATCACCCACCGCAATGCGTACCTCGTGCAGCACTTTCTGCAGAGTCTGCTCCAGATCCCGCAGATCTTCCGGAGCACTGTGGCGGTCGATTTCAAGCACGATGAAAGCTTCGTAGCTTGCGTCCTTCGACGCCTTTTTGGTGGTGTGCAGCTTCTTCAGCTTGCCACTGTCATCCCGCTCCACCCGCAGGATGGAATGCTGAATGGAATGGGTGCCGATTTCCCGCTGATTGATGGCCATGCGCAGGGAATCAATCAGGAACGGAATATTGGGATGGAGAATAAAAATAACGCTGTGGGTGGACTGCCAGCCGTCGCTTTCCAGGTCCGGGTTGAACACCGAAACCGGGGTTTCATCGGCACTGCGCTTTTGCAGGAACTGCCAGGCCGCCAGAATGGCGCCGTAGGTATCCGAGAAGCGGCGACTGACCAGCTCCTCCAGAGGAATATGGGCGTAATGCTGTCGTGCAAAATCGGCGATCTTCTTCGCCTCGGTTTTTGCAATCTTTTCTGAGAACGCATCGGCCAACTGCTCGAAAAACTGATCCTTGCTGGCGATTGTCAGCGCATTCATATCCAACCTCTGGTTTGTGTGAAAGAAACGTAATCAGGGTATCGTCACATAAGCATAGTCAAACCCTTGATTTTTGCCGGCCAGACGCCAAAACTGCGGCAATCACTTACCCAGGCTTTCATCAATCAAGAGCAGTCATTTTCATGTCGTTACAGCAAACGTTCGGTGATCTCAGAGCTCAACTGGCCAAGCGCATTATCGGTCAGGACAAACTGGTCGACCGGCTTCTGATTGCCCTGCTGGCCGATGGCCACCTACTGGTTGAGGGCGCGCCGGGGCTGGCCAAAACCACCGCGGTGAAAGCACTTGCCGACCATCTGGAGGGCGACTTTCATCGCATTCAGTTCACTCCGGATCTGCTGCCGTCCGATGTCACCGGCAGCGAAATCTACCGCGCTGAAACCGGCACTTTTGAATTCCAGCGCGGCCCCATATTCCATAACCTGGTGCTGGCCGATGAAATCAACCGCGCACCGGCGAAAGTCCAGTCGGCCCTGCTCGAAGCCATGGGCGAACGCCAGATCAGCGTTGGCATGAGAACCTTTCCCCTGCCCAAACTGTTCATGGTGATGGCCACCCAGAATCCGATTGAACAGGAAGGCACCTACCCGCTGCCGGAAGCCCAGCTTGATCGCTTCCTCATGCATGTGGTGATCGACTATCCCTCTGCCGATGCTGAGCGTGAGATTCTGCACCTTGCGCGCAGTGACTACCGTCAGGGAATCCCGAACGTAGACATTCGTCTAACCCAGGAACAGGTGATGGCCGCCCGGCAGGCGGTCTCGGATATTTACATGGCGGAACCTGTCGAGCAGTACCTGCTGGCGCTGATTCTGGCCACCCGCGATGCCGCAGCCCTGGATCCTGAACTGGCGCGCTGGACCGCCTTCGGCGCCAGCCCCCGCGGCACTATCGCCCTGGACCGTTGCGCCCGGGCGCTGGCGTGGCTCGATGGCCGGGATTACGTAACACCGGACGATGTCCAGACCATGGCTTACGATGTACTGCGCCACCGGATTCTGTTGACCTTTGAGGCCGAGGCCGAAGGCATGACCGCCGATTCCGTGCTGCAGCGGCTGATCGACCGGGTTCCGGTTGCCGCCTGAGGTGTTGCTGACAGGAGACCATAACAACGTCATGGCAGATTCCAGCCCAGCCACGTTCATTACCCTGCCGGAGCTGGTGCGCCTGCAGGCAGATGCACGAGCTCTGAAGCTGCCGTCGGTAAAACCGGTCCGGTCTCGCCAGGCCGGGCTACGCCAGTCCCGACAGAAAGGGCGCGGGATGACGTTTTCTGAAGTGCGACAGTACCAGCCCGGTGACGACATTCGCAGCATAGACTGGCGGGTAACAGCCAGGCGCCAGGCACCGCACACCAAGCTGTATGAGGAAGAGCGGGAGCGGCCTGTATTGTTGATTGTGGATCTCGGGCCGACCCTGTTCTTTGCCAGTGCCGGCGCCTACAAACAGGTCCGAAGTGCCCAGGTTGCGGCTCTGCTGGCCTGGCTGGCACTCTGGGCGGGTGACCAGGTGGGCGGTCTGGTGTTCAATGACCGGGATCTGGCCGTACTCCGGCCCGCCCGGCGCCGAAAGTCCGTCCTGCGCCTGCTGGATCATCTGGCCAACCACCAGCATCAGGGCAAAACACCGCCAACCCCCGCAACGAACGCCAGCCATGGGCTGGATACGGCACTGGCAGAAGCCCGCCGGGTCACACACACTGGTTCCCGCGTGTTTATCATCAGTGACTTCATGAATATCACCGAGCAGACCACCACCCTGCTGGGCGCCATGAGCCGGCACAACTCGGTCAGCGCCATACGGATTCAGGATCCGCTGGAAAAGGCCCTGCCTTCATCCGGCCGGTTTGCCGTTGCTGGCCCGGACGGCCCGATCTGGTTCGACGCTTCAAACCCTCGCTTCCAGCAGGCCTGGCAACAAAAGATCGAGACCCATGAGCAACGTCTGGCAGACTGCCTTCGGGCATCCGGCGTGTTTTCCGCAACTCTGTCGACGGTCGAGGATCCGGCCACGGCCCTGCGCCTGCTGCTGGGCCCGGGAGGTCGCATCGGATGAACCCTCAGGATCCCCTGGCACAACTTCGTGATATCCAGTTGCCAGCTACCGGTGGTTGGTGGCCGCCGGCTCCAGGCTGGTGGCTGCTGGCGATACTGGTTATTGTCGGCGCACTGGCACTTGCCTGGCTGTGGCACCGTCAGCGTCAGAAGCACCGCTGGAAACGCAGCGCCCGGACCGAACTGCAACAGCTTGAAAGCAAGGCCCGGCCGACGCCGGAATGGTTCGCAGCGCTCAATGCCCTGCTCAAACGTGCGGCACGACAGAGCCATCCGGAAAAGCATCCCGAGGCCATGACCGGGCAGCAATGGATCAACTTCCTCCTGGAAACCGCGCCGAAAGACCGCATCGCCTCCCGGCCCGTGGTCGAGGCCATGGTTAAAAGCACCTGGCAACCCCGGCCCCTCGCGCAGACTGAACAGGCAATGGCGTTCGCCAGAACCTGGCTGGAGGCCCAGTCATGATCAGTCTGGCTTACCCGTGGGTGCTGTTACTGGCATTACTGCCGCTGCTGCTTGCCAACCGCAAGCAGCAGAGCGAACCGGTGGATGCCCCGGTCATTCCGGTCGGGCACTGGTTGTCCGGGATGCCGGGCGTAAGCCCCCGGGGGCGCTCAACGCCGCTCTGGCGCCAGCTGTTGTTATTGCTGGGCTGGCTGTGCCTGGTGGTGGCCCTGGCCCGCCCCCAGCATGTAGGGGAGGAGATCCAGATGCCGGTGACCGGCCGGGATCTGATGCTGGTGGTCGATATTTCTCCCAGCATGGACGAACAGGACATGGTGCTTCAGGGCCGCAGTATCAACCGCTTGCAGGCGGTGAAACGGGTGCTGGATGACTTCATTGACCAGCGCGAAGGCGACCGGCTGGGGCTCATTCTGTTCGGCACCGAACCCTACGTTCAGGCGCCACTGACCTTCGACCGGGAAACGGTACGGACCCTGCTGTTCGAGGCGGGCCTGGGTATGGCAGGCCGGGCCACCGCCATCGGGGACGCCATCGGGTTATCGGTGAAACGTCTGCGCGAACGCCCCCAGGAACAGCGAGTGGTGATCCTGCTGACAGACGGCGCCAATACCGCCGGCCAGGTCAGCCCGGACAAGGCCACGGAAATTGCCCAGGCCGCTGGCGTGCGGCTTTACACCATCGGCATCGGCGCCGATACGATGATCCAGCGCGGGCTACTGGGTTCAAGGCGGGTCAATCCTTCAAGGGATCTGGATGAAGAACTGCTCACGCGAATGGCAGAACAGACCGGTGGCCGGTATTTCCGGGCCCGAAGCCTGCCAGAGCTGGAAATGATCTACGACAGCATCAATCAGCTCGAACCGATAGAACAGGATGGCCAGTTCTACCGGCCGGTGACAGAACTCTACGCCTGGCCTGCCGGCATGGCCGCCGGCCTCTGGCTGCTACTGATTGCCGTGCGACTGGCATCCAACCGTTATCAGCAAAACACCGCCACGGAGGCTGGCCATGGCTGACTTCCATTTTCTGCGCCCCTTGTGGTTAATGCTATTACTGGCGGTTCCGGTCCTGTTTCTGGCCCGACATCAACTTCGCCAGGGTGAGACCGGATGGGCCCGATACATCCCCGCTCACCTGTTACAGCCCTTGATTCGTTCCCGGGCCAACGAGAGCACTGGCACCACCCGCTCACCCCTGTTGCCCCTGAGTCTGGCGTTGGTTTTGCTGGCGATCGCCCTCGCCGGGCCAAGCTGGCGACAGGCGCCCACACCCCTGAAACAGACCCAGGACAGCCTGGTCATTCTGCTGGATCTGTCCCTGTCGATGCTGGCCACCGACGTAGAACCGGACAGGCTGACCCTGGCCAAGCGCAAGGTTCGTGACATTCTCGACCAGCGCAAAGGCGGTTTGACTGCCCTGGTGGTCTACTCCGGCGACGCCCACACGGTAACGCCACTCACTGGTGACACCCGCACCATTGAGGCCATGCTCAGTGTGCTGGACCCCACCATCATGCCTGCCCAGGGCAACCGCGCCGATCTGGCGGTCCGCCAGGCGGTCGACCTGCTGGATCAGGGCGCACCGGGCCAGGGTCGCATCCTGCTGATCTCCGAGGCGGTGCCGGAACGGCAACACAGTGCAATCCGCCAGCAGCTGGCAGATACCCCCTACCCTCTGAACACTTTGGTAGTGGGTACCCGTGAAGGCGGCCCCATCCCTCTGGCAAAGCGTGGATTCATTCGGGACAACGGCAGAATTGTCATCAGCCGTGCCGAGCCGGACACCATGGCGCAGCTGGCCAGCAACAACGGCGGAACCAGTCACGAACTGACTCTGGATGACCGTGATATTCGCGCCCTGGCGCTGGAGCCATCGCAAACCGATGAATGGCAGAGTGAACAGGATGGCATGACCGTTAATCGCTGGCAGGATGACGGTTACTGGCTGCTCTGGCTGGCCCTGCCGTTACTGATTCTGGGCTGGCGCCGGGGAGCCTTTGCCATTCTCGCCTTTGCGCTGATTCCGCTGGCAGGCGCACCGCGCCCGGTTCAGGCCCTGGACTGGGGCAGCCTGTGGCAGCGCGAAGACCAGCGTGGCCCGGACCTCATTCAGCAGGATCCGGCCAGGGCGGCCACCATTCTGGAGCAGCCGGGTTGGCGCGGCTCAGCACTCTATCGTGATGGCCAGTACAGCGACGCCGCGGAAGCCTTTGCCAATCAACCCGGTGCCGTTGGTGACTACAACCGGGGCAACGCCCTGGCCCGGGCCGGCCAACTGGAAGAAGCCATAGACGCCTATCAACAGGCACTGGAACAACAGCCGGATTTCGAAGATGCGCGCTTCAACCAGCAACTAGTAGAGCAACTCCTGAACCAGCAACAGAAGTCCCAGGGCGAGGGAGAAGGCGACAACAACCAGGAAAGCAACGATCAGAATCCCGGACAGCAGAATGGCTCCGGAGGCCAGGGCAATGACAGCCAGGACAGCGCCGGACAGGATTCCGCAAACAACAATGGCGAGAATCAGAATCCCCGCCCTGGAGAGCAACAGCAGCCCTCCGAGAACGGCGAAAATTCACAGGATAACGCCGGAGAGCCACAACCGGAGGATGGCACACAGGAGCAGCAGGCAAATGCCCAGGCAGACCCGGATGGGCCTTCCGGAGAGGGGCAGAATCCTGCCAGTGCGCCGGCCGAAATATCAGAACAACCTCTGAGCCAGGGCCAGGAACAGTGGCTGCGCCGCATACCGGATAACCCCGGCGGATTGCTGCAGCGCAAGTTCCTGCAACAGCACCAACAACGACAGACAACACCCGATGAGGGCGACACACCATGGTAACGCGCGTTCTCTCCCTTGCCGCGACACTCCTGCTACTGCTCCTGTCCGCCGCCAGCCATGCTGCCGACAGACTGCTGGTGGAACCGGACCGAACCCAGCTCTACGAAGGTGAGGTACTGACCCTGACCGTTAAGGGCTCCATGAAAATCGACATCAATCTGAGCAATTTGTTCAGCTTCGATCTGTCACAGTTGCCTTCGCCAGATATCGAAAAGGTGGAGCCGGATTTCGAAATTCTGGCCCGCAACCAGCGCTACAGCGTGCAAACCGTCAACAACGAGATGGTAGGCGAGATTACCTGGACCTATCAGCTCGCCCCTGCACGCACCGGGACACTGACGATTCCCGAACTGACGTTCAAGGATTCCGTTTCCGACCCGGTCGACATCGAGGTTATTTCCGGCACCCCGCCGGATCAACCGGCGGCCAGCCGTGACAGCTTTATCGAGCTGTCCGCAGACAAGGCGGAAGTGTACGTTCAGGAACAGCTGGTACTGACCATACAGTTGTTCTTCTCCGGCAACCTGATCCGGGGAGAGCTGTCGGAGCCTGAGCACCCGGACGCCATCATCGAGTCACTGGGCAAACAGCGTGAGTTTACCCGCTATCGCGACGGAATCCGGTATCGGGTGGTTGAGCGGCGTTACGCCATCTTTCCCCAAACACCAGGCACTCTCAGCCTGGAGCCTATCCGGTTTGAGGGCCAGGCCAGGGATGCCTCGGGCCAGTTGCGCTTCCTTCGTGACCGGCAGCAACTCTATGACGTTCCGGTCAAACCCGTACCTGCCGGATATCCGGACAATCAGCCCTGGTTACCAGCACGAAGTCTGACCCTGAGCGACGAAGGCCTGCCCTCTACCCAGGAACTCGCCGTCGGCAGCAATCTCAGCCGGAAAGTGACCCTACAGGCGCGGGGATTGCCCGCTGAGGCCTTGCCGCCGATCGCCCAAGAGGTACCGGATGCCATCCGCAGCTACCCGGAACAGCCCCTGCGCAATACCGAAACCACTCCGGAGGGGCTTCGCGCCACGCTGCAACAGGTGACCGCCCTGGTGCCTGTCCAGGCAGGTGAAACCACCCTGCCCGCGGTTCGTATACCCTGGTGGAACACCGAGACCGACCAGCTGGAGGAGGCCGTGTTGCCGGAGCGTCGTTTCCGGATAACCGGCGACCATGCCACCGCCGCACCGCCCGCGCAGACAACGGGCGATTCAACGGCGCCCACGGATTCACCGGTAACCCCGGATACAGCCCCTGGTTCGGAAACCTCCGGCAACACTTTCTGGCTCTGGGGTACGGTTCTGTTTGCGGCGCTTTGGCTGCTGACCCTTGCGCTCTGGTGGCGGGCTCGCCAAACCCCAGCGTCCGGCCACAATGAGGCGGAAGATGACAGCATCAAGAACGAACGTCAGGCGTTTGAAGCACTACTGGCGGCTGTCAGACGAGGCTCCGGGGAGACGTCAACGCTGTTGCTGCGCTGGGCCCGGCTCCGTTTCCCACAGCACTCGTTTGATTCCGTTTCAGATCTGTTCAAGCTGACGGAGGACAGCTCGCTGAAAATTGCCTTTGATCGTTTTCAGGCGGGACTGTATTCGGGCCAGCACCGTACCCACGTTGAGAATGCGAGACAGCAACTGCAACGGGAGCTGGAAAGCCTGCGCCGGAACACCGGTCAGGGCAACGAAGCGCCATCGCCAGACCTGCCGCCACTGTATCCCGCCTCCCTCTCGCGCTGATTCCGGTCCAGAAAAAAGCCCGTCGAGGTGACGGGCTTTTCAAATTCAGTTGGTCAATTCCTGGTTAATCACCAATTCAACAGGTGGTTCCGCTTCCGCCGGGGGCAGCACCTCTGCCTCAACCCGGCCCTCCCAGTCACCGGGCTGCGGATTAACACTTCCGGAGCGACTCAAGCGGGCGACCACCACCACATCTTCCTGGCCAGAAATCGCAGATTCAGGGGACATGGCATAACGATCATCCAGGCGGATCTCTGCCGGCAGATCACCGGCCGTCATTCTGGCAACCGCAACCGGCGCACCGCCCGCCGCAGACGCCGGCCGGGCAAAGATGAACAACACGGTATTGTCAGCCACTTGCTGGCGCAAACCTTCGTCCAGCGATACCCGTAAAGATACGCCCGGACCAGCAGCCTGCTGAGGCTCGGATGCAACCTGGCCCGGCGGGGTTTCACCCAGGCGCTTGTAGGCCTCCTCGATACCGCCACGGATGGCCCCGATCTGCGGATGGTCCGGTGCCACCTCGGTAATACGCTGCCAGTATTCAATGGCTTCCCGGTAGTTTTGCTGGCCGAAGGCATTGATGCCCATCAGCCCCAGTGCATTGACCTCGTCCGGGTTCAGGGCCCGGGCAGCCGCAATGGCATCGATCACCGCCGGGGTCATCTCGCCTTCACTGGCAAAATAGTTGGCCTGGGCAGCCAGCCCCAGGGCCACCGCGCTGGCGTTTCGGTCCTCAGATACCACATCGGCCAGACGGCGATAGGCTTCGGCCGCTTGCTCATAGCGCTCAAGACGCATGTAGGTCTGCCCCAGCATTGCCCAGCCATCGGCGTTGTCCGGACTTTCCTCAAGCCGCTGGCGCAGCTGGTCCGCCAGTTCCGCCATACGGGCCGTCTGATCCCCCTGAGCGGCATCCATCTCCTGCATCGCAAGGAACTGTTCCACCTGATCCATGGAACCCCATTCCGCATAGCCGAAATAGGTGCCTACCGGCAATGCCAGGATCGCCAACAAGGCGACAACCATGGCGCTACGGCGCCCGGGCACCCGCCGTTGGGTAACGGGCTCCTCCGGCACATCATCAAGCATGGCACCGGCCAGCTCTTCCTTCAGCTGCTTGTAACTCTCGCCATCCAGTATGCCGGCCTCGTGCTCGTCCTCCAGCTCTTTGAGCCGGGTGCGATAGGCCAGCAGGTTCTGATTACGCAGATCCGCCTCCAGGCGGGCCCGGGGTTTATGGAAAAAGACTGGATAAAGCACAAAGGCCAGGGCCACCAGAATGAGTACGGTCCCGGCAATCCAGAAGGTATCGGTCATGGAAATATCGTCACGTCTCGAAATGAATGGGAGTTATCGGCGATCAGCCTTGTCACTTTGACTGGCCAGAATTTGCTCTGCCCGGGCGCGGTCTTCCGCACTCAGGGGCGGTTCGTCTTCACGTCTGCGGGCACGCCACACCACACCGGCCACAATCAGAAAACCGCCAATGGTGGCAATCGCCGGAAAGGCCCAGAGCAGGATGGTGCGGTTATCCACCGGTGGCTTGTACTGAACAAACTCGCCAAAACGATCCACCAGGGCACCGACGATCTGATCGTTGGAGGCACCGTCCTGCATCATACGGTAGACCTCATCCCGCATATCCTTGGAAATGGGCGCATTGGAATCGGCGATGTTCTGGTTCTGACACTTGGGGCAGCGCAATTCAGAGATCAGTTGCTGATAACGCTGTTCTTCAGCCCGGGTATCAAAGTCATAGACTTCTGACACCTCGGCAATTGCCGGCCCCGAGAGCATCATCAATACGGCTAAGAAAGCAGGCAACAAACGCATCAGCTGTTCCCCCTGGCCTGGGCAATAACGGGCAGCAGCACTTCATCCCAGACTTTCTGATTCACTACACCTACGTGGCGATAGCGCACCACACCATCCGCGTCGATAACAAAGGTTTCCGGGGCGCCGTAAACGCCCAGGTCAAAACCCAGGGTTCCCTTCGGGTCGAAGATAATGGTCTCGTAGGGATTACCCAGCCGGTTCAGGAAGCGGAAAGCATTTTCCCGCTGATCCTTGTAGTTCAAACCCACAATGCGAACGCCCTGTTCCCGGGCCAGATACATCAGGTATTCGTGTTCGTCCCAGCAGGAGGGGCACCACTCGGCCCATACATTCAACAAGGATACTTCGCCCTGGAAAACTGAGGGATCCAACTGAACCTCCGGATTGTCCAGAGACTCCAGGCTGAATTCGGGAACGGGCTTGCCGACCAGAACGGATTCCAGTTTGGTGGGGTCCTTGCCCAGGCCGGCAAACAGGAATACCCCCACGCCGACGGCAATTACCAGCGGCAGGAACAGCAATACCCGCTTCATGAGGACGCCTCCGCCACTTTGCCCGGCGCTGCCGGCTCGCCGCTTTTCACGGCTTCCTCATCGCGCACACGAATACGGTATCGCTTGTCGGCAATCGCCAGGAAACCACCGATGGCCATCACCAGGGAACCGAGCCACAACCAGCGCACCAGCGGTTTGTATTGCAGGCGGATAGCCCAGGCATCGTCACTTATACGCTCGCCGATGGCCACAAATACATCCCGGAACAGGCCGGCATCAATGTCCGCTTCGGTCATCACACTCATGCCGACCGGATATTGCCGCTTTTCCGGATGGAGGTCGGTCACGAGTTCCCCATCCAGGTAAACATTGAAGCTGCCGTACTGGGCGGTAAAGTTGGGGCCGCGACGCTCACCAATGTCTGTGAAGACAATCTCATAATCCCCCACCATGGCGCGGTCACCCGGTTGCATGCGCACATCACGCTCGACCCCGTAGTTGGAAACTACCGTCGCGCCGGCCATTACCATGGCAAGCCCCAGATGCCCGAGAACCATGCCCCAGTAACTGCGGGACTGGCGCTTCAGGCCATGCCAGCGCCCTTTGCGGGAGGCGGATTTATCCCAGAGGTCCCATGCGGTGGCCACCGTTACCCACATGGCCGCAAACACACCCAGGAAGGCCCAGGGCGCAAACCCGCCGTAGCCGATCATCACCGCCGCGCTGGCTATCAGACTGACGGCCAGCGGCCACAACAGCTTGCGGGCCAGCCAGCCGCCGTCCGTCTTCTTCCAGCGCGAGAAAATCCCCGCGCCCAGCAGCAGGCCGGTTGCCACCGCGAGCGGGCTGAAGGTGGTATTGAAGAACGGCTCACCAATAGACAGCTTGCCAAGGTCCAGATAATCCAGCACCAGCGGGTAAAGTGTGCCGATGGCTACCAGCATCGTGGCAGATACCAGCAAGACATTGTTCAGGAGCAGGAAGATTTCCCGGGACAAGGAGCCATAACGGGAGCGGACATGCACTACCGGCGCCCGGAAGGCGTACAGTGTCAGGCTGGCCAGAATGGTAATGCCCAGCAACGCCAGCAGGAAACTGCCCCGCTCCGGATCCGACGCGAAGGCATGGACGGAGGTGAGCACACCGGAACGCACCAGGAAGGCACCCAGCAGACTCAGTGCAAAAGTGACAATAGCCAGCAACACCGTCCAGCTTTTGAAGACCCCTCGTTTTTCCGTTACCGCCAGCGAGTGCATCAAGGCGGTACCCGAGAGCCAGGGCAACAGGGAAGCGTTCTCAACCGGGTCCCAGAACCACCAGCCACCCCAGCCAAGCTCGTAGTAGGCCCACCAGCTGCCCAGGGCAATACCCAGGGTCAGGAAGGACCAGGCAACCGTGGTCCAGGGGCGCGACCAGCGAGCCCAGGCCGCATCCAGCCGGCCATTGATCAGGGCGGCAATGGCAAAGGCGAAGGCCACCGAAAAACCAACATACCCCATATAAAGCATGGGCGGGTGCATGATCAGGCCGATGTCCTGCAACAGCGGATTCAGATCCTGCCCATCTGCCGGTACGTTCGGCAACAGACGGTCAAAGGGGTTGGAGGTCAGGATGATGAACAGAAGGAAGCCAACGGAGACCATACCCAGAACCGACAACACCTGGGAGACCATCACCGAAGGCAGTTTACGGCTGAAGATGGCAACGGCCAGCGTCCAGCCTATGAGCATCAGTATCCACAAGAGCAACGAGCCCTCATGCCCGCCCCAGACCGCGCTGAACTTGTAGTACCAGGGCAACATGCTGTTGCTGTTATTAGCCACATAAGCCACCGAGAAGTCATCCACCAGAAAGGCGTGGGTCAGGATCGCAAACGCCAGGGCGGTGAACACAAACATGCCGGACGCCAGTGGCCGGGCAAATGCCTGCAGGCTGTCACGCCCGGTCAGAGCGCCCGCAAGCGGCACCACGGAAAGAAGTACTGCCAGCAGCAACGAGAGAATCAGTGCAAGCTGTCCGAGTTCCGGATACATCGGGTTTCTCCAACGTCAGAAATGAATTGAGCGCTCAGTACGCCGTGGTTTCCGCGGCTTTTTCCACATCCGCAGACTTGTACTGCCCCTTGGAAGAGCGCTCCAGCGCCTCGGCCACTTCCGGTGGCATATAGTTCTCATCGTGCTTGGCCAGAACCTGATCGGCCACGAACACGCCGTGTTCATTCAGCCGCCCCATGGCGACCACGCCCTGCCCTTCGGCGAACAGATCAGGCAGTATGCCCTCGTACTGTACCGGCACCGACGCCGCATAGTCGGTCACCCGGAAGTTCACCTTCAGGCTGTCGGTATCCCTTGCCACACTGCCCTCTTCAACCATGCCACCGGCGCGGATGCGGACGTCAACCGGCGCGTTACCCGCTGCAATTTCCGTAGGATCGTAAAACAGGTTGATATTCTGCCTGAGGGCATAGGTGGTCAGGCCTACCGCAATGGCAATACCGGCCACCAGAAAGAGCACAATCGTCAGTCGTTTTTTTCGGATCGGATGCATGGATTACCTGCTGTTTATTCCTGGGAAACTTCGACACGGGCGAACGTAGCGGCCTGTTTTGGCCGGGCACTGGTGCTGTTTTCCTGCTGCTGGTAGCGGCGTTTGCAGCTGGCCATAACCGCCTGATGATGCCGGGACGACCAGACCATCAGCCCCACCAGCAGAAGGGCGAACACGGCATAACAGGCCCAGACATAGGGACCATGGCCTTCCATTGCGATAAATGCTGAAAAAGAATCAAACGCCATCGGTCAGCCTCTCCCCGCCATCACCAGCTCTTTCACCCAGCGGGTTTTTTGCTCCCGCATGACAATTTCGGTTTTCATGCGCAGACACGCCAGCCAGCCAAACAACAGGTATAACCCGAGCACCGAAAGCAGCAGCGGAACCCACATCTCAACGGGCATAGAGGGCTTTTCGGTGAGTTTGAACGTGGCCGGCTGGTGCAGTGTATTCCACCACTCCACGGAGTATTTGATAATCGGGATATTTACCACCCCCACCAGCACCAGCACCGCTACCGCCCTGGCAGCGGATTTTTCGTCATTGATGGCCCGGTCCAGGGCGATGGCACCGCCATAGAGGAACAGCAGAATAAGCATGGAAGTCAGCCGGGCATCCCACACCCACCAAGTCCCCCAGGTAGGCTTACCCCAGACGGCACCGGTAAATAGCGACAGAAAAGTAAACACCAGGCCAACCGGCGCCACGGCCTTCACGAAGACATCCGCCAGCTTCATGCGCCAGACCAGCGTAACCACGGCGGCAGACGCCATCATGATGTAGATGGATTGGGCGAGAAAAGCAGTGGGAACGTGGATAAAAATGATGCGGTAACTGTTGCCCTGCAGATAGTCCTTGGGAGCAAACGCCAGGCCCCAGACCAGGCCAGCAAGGAGCAGAAGAATACCGGCCGCCAGCAACCACGGCATAAACCGGGTTGCAATCCCGAAGAACCATTTGGGAGAACCCAGTTTGTGAAAGAATTGCCACATCAGTTGGTCACCATCTTCACTGTTATCGTTTGGTTGGTTGCCGGCCCCAAAGAACCGATCAGCTGTTCGAAAGACTGATTCTCAGGGCCGCTGCCGAGGCGAAAGGCGACAGGGTTACCGCCAGAACCAGAAACGCGCCCATCAGAGCCAGGTATCCGCCAACCGGCGCGCCTTCAGCTGCCGCCGCTACCGTGCCGGTACCAAAAATCAGCACGGGAATGTACAGCGGAATGATCAGCAGTGACAAGAGCACGCCTGCCGAGCGCAATCCCAGGGTCAAAGCTGCGCCAATAGCTCCGATCATGCTCAGTACCGGGGTGCCGATCAGGAGCGTTAGACACAGAATTGCAATAGAGTTCCCGTCCAGGTGCACCATAACGCCTAAAACCGGCGCTAACAGCACCAGTGGCAGGCCCGTCAACACCCAGTGTGCGGCTGTTTTGGCCAGCACCAGCAGGAACAGAGGCTGAGGCTGCAGTACCAGCTGCTCCAGGGTCCCATCGTCAAAATCGTGACGAAACAGATGGTCCAGCGACAGCAACACCGACAGCAAAGCCGCTACCCAAAGGATACCGGCTCCGGACTGTTTCAGAAATGCCACTTCCGGGCTGACTCCCAGGGGAAAAAGGGTTACTACCATGATGAAAAACAGCAACGGGTTCAGCAGATCCTGCCGCTGCCGGAAAGCCACCCGGACATCCCTGGCAAATACTGCCGCCATGGCGGCTATCGGGCCAACCGATTCAGACACCGGCTTCAGTGCCGGCCGCCGATCAGCATTCATGCACACCTCCGGCGCCCAGAGTGATGCGTTTCATACCCGGCAACTGGAGTTCATGGTGGGTTGTTACCAGCACCGCACCACCTTCCGCGGCGCGTTGCTGTAGCAGAGACTCAATGGCACGGACACCGTCTGCATCAATCGCGGTAAAGACTTCGTCCAGCAGCCAGAGTGGCTCGTCGGCAATCAGTAACCTGGCCAGCGCCACACGACGTTGCTGCCCGGCGGACAGATTCCTGCATGGTACGTTTTCAAACCCTGCCAGCCCGGTACCCGCCAGTGCCTGAACCAGCACCTCTTCGCTCACCTCCCGACGTCCGGCCATCAGAGCTTTCAGGTTCTCGACCGGTGTAAGCAATGGTTTGATGCCCGGGCGATGGCCGATGTAAAGGGTATTCCGAAGGAAGGACTCGCGTTGCCGGGCCCTGGGCTCGCCGCACCACAGCAATTGTCCTGACCAGGCATCGTTCAGGCCAGCAAGAATTCGAAGTAATGTTGTTTTGCCGGTACCGTTGGGGCCCTCGACACGGGTAACCGTACCGGGCAGTATGGAAAAGGACAGATTCTGGAACAACAGGCGCTCGTCCCGTTCACACTCAAGATCTATCGCCTGTAGTAACGGCTCGGACATCAGGGCTCCGTTTCAGAGCGATGGATGCGCAGCAGGCATCAGGTGCATGTAATGAAGGACACACAGGTGCCAACATGAAATCAGGGCAATCACTGCCAGCGCGGCGTATTATAACGAAAGCGCCAGCATATTACTCTTGCCCGACATCAAATCGACACTAATGAAACTGAACGGCGGACAACCACCCATTCCCCCGAAACAGCCCGCACCGGACCAGACCACCCGGAGCCCGGGCAAGGCTAACCCGGGCACCAGCACGGAGCCCGGCGCTGCGCTCTCGGCCAGGCAACAACTGGCCCAGTTGCAGCTGGCAGATCGGGAGACAGCATTGGCCAAAGTGGCCGACATCCTGCGACAGAAAGGTGGAAGCCATGAGCTGTTGCTGGAACTGCGAGGACAATCCCTGAAAGTATCGGCAGGCAACCGGCCACCGGATCTGTCCGTAGGTGACCTGATCAAGGTCATGCGTGCCGGTAACGAACTGCAGCTGATGGGCAAGCTGGCGCCGGGCCAGGAGAGCGCAGTCGCCCGGGCTCTGGCGCAGCGACTGCCCTGGCAACAGAACCTTCAGGGTGGTCTGTCACAACTGTTCACCGCCCTGAGCCAGGGCCTGAAATTGCCGCCCCAACCCGGGCAATTGCCATCCGCCACCAGTGCACAGCCTCTGCCAGCGCCCGCGCAACAGGCCCTGCAAAATCTGTTCAATCAGTTACCCAAGGCAGACGCTCTGACTCCGGGCGCCGGCAAGGCCGAGTCCATGGCCACGCAGGTACGGCAGTGGTTGTCTGAAAGCGGCCTGTTTTCCGAGGCTCGATTGTTACAGGCCGGCCCTTCCGCCGCCAGCCAGCCGGATCTTAAACTGGTACTGTTAAAGGTGGTGTCGGCTCTGCTCGCCAGCCAGAACCAGGGGCCAGAGCAATTCAACCGGCTGACACCCCTGTCCAGCCAGGATTTGCTGCAGGCACCATTGCAGTTTCCAAGAGCACCAGCGCCGACCGCCTCTCAGAACACGGGGGAGCCAGCCACGGTCGGGCAGACCCTGCGCCTGCTAGCCGGCATGCTGAACCGGATTACCGTAAACCAGCTGCACAGCCAGACGCTGAATGCCCGGGCCGGCGCCGAACCGGGCGTGCCCGTGAACACTCTGCTGATTGAACTGCCATGGTTAACGCCGCAACAGGAACCCAGAACGGCGCAATTACGACTGGAACAGTACTCTCAGGAGAAGGACGGCAGCAACCGCCCGGAACGGGCCAGCGCCAGTGAGTGGCGGTTGTCCCTGTCGATGGATCTGGACAAGGCGGGCCCGCTGCATTTCGATGTCACTTTCCGGCCTCCGTCCGTGAGCGCTCTGGTCTGGGCGGAAAACCAGAGCACCCTGAGAACCGTGCATCGCGAGCTGCCACTGCTGCGACAAAGCCTGAACGACCTCGGGCTGGAAGTCACCGACCTGGACTGTCGCAGGGGCAGCCCACAGCAGATGCAAACCCGGCTGGAACACCGACTGGTGGATACCAAGGCATGACCAACACATCACAGGACAACATCCCGGCCGCTGTCGCCCTCAAGTACGACGGTGAACGTGCACCGGTTATCTCCGCAACCGGCACCTGGGAGCTGGCCGAGGAGATTATCCGGATTGCCCGCGACAACAATGTCCCGCTGTACGAGAATGCCGAGCTTGCCGGCATTCTGGCGCGTCTGTCGTTGAATGAAGAGATTCCGGAAGAGTTGTACCGGGTGATCGCGGAGATTCTGGCGTTTGCTTTCCACATCCGGGGCCGGACACCCGGAGATGCCCGGCCGGAGGAAAATAACCCATCAATGGATCAGGGAACGTAGCGCCCAGGCCTGCTGCCAATGCTCACCTTTGCGCGGCGCAACGGCGGTAGACAGGGCCGCTTCGGAAACCACGCCAAGATCAATCAGAATCTGTTCGGAGTTACGGTTGAAATCTACCCAGCCCAGGGTTCTGACCCGTTCCAGCTTGTCGCCTTTACGCTGGAACATGGCGACACTGGGCACCGGCCCCGCCCGCCCCTCCAGGCATACCAGATTCCCGCCCTCGCGCAGGTTCGGCAAAAGCATCTTGGGGTCCGGAATGAAGGTGGTACACAGAATCAGGTCACAGGGCGAGTCCAGTTCCAGCCCGGTATCTGCCGAAGCCTCAACAACATCCACATTATGGGCGCCGTGCTTGAAAAAGCGCTCGCGGGCCTTCTCCACCAGCGCCGGGTTGCGGTCAACATAGACCACCCGGTGAGCCAGATCCGCCAGCACGGCGGTCACATAACCTGAGCCGCCCCCAACGTGCATGACGACCTGGTCAGGCTCGATCTCTGGCATCAGGCTCAGCAGGTGTCGAACCGTTTCTTCTCTGGGGATTGAGTGGCCGGTGATGGAGGGGACGAGATCGGCACCGGAAACGAAATCGGGGCGGGAAACAACAGCGAGGGCCTCAACGGCCCTCTGATAGAGCTTCTTCATTCAGCAGCATCCGATAAAACGCGGGATCAGGCCGCCTGTCGCCGCTTCAGGGCAGATACCAGTTCGGCCTCCGGACGGGAAATTCCGCAAGTATTCATAAGATCGTCGATATCCGCGCCAAGATCAACCAGTCGCGCGGCTTCGTCGTAGGAAATTCGCAACGGATCATTCTGCCGCATTTCTTCCAGAGTGTTTTTGAGCTCATGAATCTGCCGCTCACAGGCTACCAGGCGCTGCCCCACGCCGAGGCTGCCACTGGTCGTGGCATGCAGTTCACGGCCAAGGGTATCGCAACGCTGCTTGACAGAAGCCTGTAAGGCCCGGATACGCCGGCCATGGATAACACCCTGAACCAGAACCAGAGTGATGGCTGCAGCGGTCAGGCCCCAGGGGAGCCAGGAGGGAATGGTGAAACTCATAATGGACGTCTCCGTTGTTGGTGACCCCGGGAGACGTCCATCACTGCGCTGTGAAAAGCCGGTTACAGCGACGCGATTTCAGCCCACTCGTGGTCTGACAGCATCTTGTCGAATTCGACGAGAATGATCAGCTCGCCGTTCTTGTTGCACACGCCCTGGATGAACTTGGCACTTTCCTCGTTCCCCACGTTCGGTGCAGTTTCAATTTCACTGGCCTTGAGATAGACCACCTCTGCCACAGAATCCACCAGAATGCCCATCACCTGGCTGGACGACTCCATGACCACAATCCGGGTGGCATCGGTCACTTCCGCGTCCGCCAACCCGAACCGGCGACGAGTATCGATGACCGTAACCACGTTACCCCGCAGGTTGATGATCCCCAGCACATAATCCGGGGCTCCGGGAACCGGCGCGATTTCCGTGTAACGCAGCACTTCCTGGATCTGCATCACGTTGATGCCATAGGTTTCGTCATCCAGGCGGAAAGTCACGTACTGCAGTACCTGATCGTCCTGGGCCTGATTTTGCTGTCCGCTCGGGGATGCCATAGCACTCTCTCCTTCTCGGCTGCCCGGCGGGCAACCTGATCGTCAAAAATTCATCATCAGTGCCCAATACTATAGTTAAGGGCACAAACCGTGCCAGCCTCACACGGTTTCATTGAGTAACGGACCTGTTTAACTCAGATCCAGATGGTGTTCACGCTCTGCCCGCACCAGCAGATGCGCCATGGTGCGCACATCGATCAACGCACACATGTGGTCAACCACGGTGCCCGCCAGCCAGGGGCGCTTGCTGCGCGCTGTGCGCCAGCGCACTTCATCCGGCCGCAGCGTGAAAGACTGGGCCACATCGTCACAGGCCAGCCCCCACTCACTGTCATCCAGCCGGATCACAAACCGATAATTGTCCCGGGCACCAGCCGGTACCCGGCCAGCCATAATCCACTCGGCGGTGTCCACAACCCGCAGGTTGTGGTCCCGATCCGGCCGTATCCCCATGTACCACCGGGGACTGCCAGGAATTGGCCGGATCTCTTCTTCAATACGATGGATGGCGCCCAACAGAACCAGCGGCACCGCCAACTGCAGCCCGGCCACCGTAAAAATCAGGCACTCGAACGGCTCTTCCGACCAGTCCGGGCGCGCCGGTGGCACCTCGCCATCGTTGCCCGGGGCCGTTGCTGGCGCCGCTGTCTGAACCGGATCCGGCGCTTTCTGTTCCACCACAGGTGCCTGAACGACCGGGCGAGGACGGGTTCTGGTGACAGGCTTTGCTTCGGTTTTTACCGGCTTCGGCAGTTCCGGTTCCGGTTGCGCCACTTCCGGCTCCGGCTCAGGCTTTACCTGCTCTTCCTGAAGCGCTGTGCTGGTGGCGGTGTGCAGCAATTCATCCAGATAACTTGCAATGGCCGCTTCCGGCGCCGCCAGCGGTATCATTTTTCTGTCAGCCATGCTGACGCTCCTTCACCGAACCCGTTCGCTTCAGGAGGTCGTCCAACAAATGATCATAAGCCCGGACACCGTGGGTTTCTGCGTCCAGTTGCGACGGAATAACCCCGGCCTGGCTGGCATCCCGGAATTTGGTATCAACCGGTACGGCGAACCGCCAGAGGGTATCCTGATAGGTCTTGCGCAACAGATTAAGGCTCTTGACCGAAGCCTGGGTCCGGCGATCATACAGCGTGGGCACAATCATGTACGGCAATTCGTTCTTCTGGGAGCGCATGATCATCTGCAGGGTGTGCAGCATTCGCTCCAGGCCCTTGATGGCCAGAAACTCGGTCTGTACCGGAATCACCAGGTACTGGGCAGCGGCCAGTGCATTCACCATGAGCACACCCAGCGACGGCGTGTTGTCGAGAATCACGTAGTCAAAATCATCCCACAACTGGGCCAGGGCACGGGAGACAATCAGCCCCATACCCTCAACGCCAATCATCCGACGCTCCAGGGTGGCCAGTGCAGTACTGGCAGGCAGCAGCGACAGCCCGGGGCAACCGGTATCGGTGATCAGTTGCGCCGGCAGGCCTTCAGGGACCTTGCCCTGATGCTGAAACAGGTCAAACACGCTGTGGGCGATAGTATCCGGGTCATAACCAAACCAGCTGGTCAGCGACCCGTGCGGATCCAGATCAACCACCAGCACACGCTTGCCCCGTTGGGCCAGCAATCCGCCCAGCACGACCACAGAGGTTGTCTTCCCCACTCCACCTTTTTGATTGGCTACAGCCCAGATACGCACGTTTTGTTCTCCGGTAACGGCTCAGCCTGGCGCCATGCGCCGGCCTCTGTTCAACTTATCGGCAAGGATACGGGTAACTTGAAAGCCGAATCGATGGTTTTGCGGCAACCCCTTGCCGATTCGGACAATGAACAACAGGTAATACAGGAAGTGTGCCAGCTCAGCCATAGGCATCTGCCACCGGCAGGTAATCAGCGCACCGCACCCCGGATGCTGGCATCCCGGGAGATCAGCAGAACCACCCTTCGGTTACGACGCCGCCCCTCCTCGGTGTCGTTCCGGGCCACGGGCTGATATTGGCCATACCCCACAGCCGCCAGGCGCTCCGGCTCAATGCCTTCCATCATCAACATCCGGGCCACCGCCGCTGCACGGGCAGTGGACAACTCCCAGTTGGACGGGAAGCGGCTGGTACGGATAGGCTGATTGTCAGTAAAGCCTTCCACCTTGACCGCGTTGTCGCGGTTGCGCAGTACACTTGCGATCTTTTCGATGACTTCAAAGGCGTCGTAATGGGGCTCAGCGTCACCACTGCCAAAGAGCATGCTGTTCGGCAGATTGAGCTCAATCCACTCGCTGCTGGTTTCCAGGCTCACAACCCCCTGATTGATCAGCTCGTCGAATTCCATGGCAAGCTGATTGGCCATGGTTCGCAAAGCCTCGATGCGGCCCTCGGCATCCAGTTCGGGATTACGGGGCGCCTCAGTAACCGGCGGCGGAATGACATCTTCATGCTGTTGTTGCGGCGCCCGGACCGGCTGGTCGCCCACGGTAACGGGCTGCAATGAGCGTTGGGGCGCGTTGAAGACACCGGTGAAGGTCTCAGACAGCACCTTGTATTTGCCCTCATTCACCGAAGACACCGAGTACATCACGACGAAAAAGGCAAACAGAAGCGTGATGAAATCCGCATAGGAAATCAGCCAGCGTTCCTTGTTGTGGAGATCATCCTGGGGTGGTCTGCGACGGCGCATAGGAAGCCCTGGCCCGGAATTACTGCAGGAAGCCCCGCAGTCTCAATTCGATGGATTTCGGGTTTTCGCCCTCGGCAATGGCGATAATGCCATCGATCATCATGTCCTCATAACGGGTGCGTTCCTTGATGATGCCCCGCAATTTATTGGCCACCGGAAAGAACAACAGGTTGGCCAGGGCAACGCCGTAGATGGTCGCCACAAAGGCCGTGGCGATGCCGCCCCCCAGTGATTGGGGATCTTCCAGATTGGTCATGACCTGAATCAGGCCCATCACCGCGCCAATAATACCGATCGTGGGGGAATACCCACCCATGGCCTCATAGACCCTGGCCGACTCCAGATCGCGCTGCTCCCGGGTTTCCAGATCCACTTCCATGATACTGCGAATGGACTCGGGCTCTGCACCATCAACCAGCAACTGCAGCCCTTTCCGGGCAAACGGCTCGGGCTCTCTCTCCGCAAGCCCTTCCAGGCCCAGCAGGCCCTGTTTGCGGGCTTTGACGCTCCAGTCGATGACCTTGCCAATGCCATCTTCCAGCGAGATGTAGGGCGGAATAAACACCCAGCGAACCTGACCGAAGGCACGCTTGAGCATCGGCCAGGAGGTTTGCAGGATGGTCGCCGCCAGAGTTCCGCCCACCACGATCAACCCGGCCGGGCCGTTGAACAGCGAACTGACAGCGCCTCCTTCCAGCAGATTGCCACCCAGGATGGCCACGAACGCCAGGATGATTCCGAGCAGGCTCAGAATATCCATCAGCTCACACCTTCAACCAGCCGCGCGCCAATATCCTCCAGCGCCAGAATCTCGTCGCTCAGTCCGGCTTTGGCCACAGCCATCGGCATGCCATAGATGACGGAGGATTTCTCATCCTGGGACCAGATCACGGAACCGGACTGCTTCATCATCCTGCAGCCTTCCTTTCCGTCGGAACCCATACCAGTGAGGATCAGACCCAGGGTTTTGCCTGGGAAGCTCCTGGCCAGAGAGCCGAAGGTAACATCCACACAGGGTTTGTAATTCAAGCGGTCATCGCCCGGAAGAATCCGCACTTTTGCCTGCCCGCCGCGACTTTCAATCATCATCTGCTTGCCACCGGGCGCCAGCAGGGCCAACCCCGGACGAAGCACGTCGCCGTCCTCGGCCTGGCGCACCTCAATGCGACACAACTTGTTGAGCCGCTCGGCAAAGGCCGGAGTGAAGCTGGCGGGCATGTGCTGAACTAATACGATGGGCGCGGGAAACGAAGCCGGTAACGCCGTGAGCACCTTTTGCAGCGCAACGGGGCCACCGGTGGAAGTGCCGATGGCGACCACACTGTAGTGCCTGGCGGCCGTTTTTCTGGCGGGTTTACGAACCGGCTCGGAGGTCGCAGGGTCTTTACGGGGTTCCGTCGTTACCGGGCGGTGCAGGCGCGAACCGGCGCGCTCGACAGGTTCACGGCGAGGTTCCGCAGCCGGTGCCGCCGGCCTCGGGGCCACAGGCGCCGATCGGGCACCCGGGCGGCTACCGGCCACATCCAGAATACGCTGGATAAGGATTTTCTGAAGTTGACTGGTGTCCCTGGCAATTTCCTCGAAGTTCTTGGGCAGGAAATCCACTGCCCCGGCTTCCAGGGCATCCAGGGTAACGCGGGCACCTTCATAGGTCAGGGACGAGAACATCAAAACCGGGGTGGGATGTTTGCGCATGATCTCGCGCACGGCAGAGATGCCGTCCATCACCGGCATCTCGTAATCCATGGTGATCACATCGGGGCGCAGTTTTTCTGCCAGCTCGACACCTTCCCGCCCGTTGGTGGCGGCGCCTACCACTTTAATCTGGCCCGAGGCCGTCAGGATTTCCGTCAGCCGTTTGCGAAAAAAGCCCGAATCATCCACGACCAGGACAGAAACTGTCATCCATTTCTCCTACACAATCCCGGAAATTCCTGCTCAGCCGTAGTGCTGCAGGAGGCTCGGCACATCAATAATCAGGGCGATACGGCCATCACCGGTGATGGTGGCGCCGGCCATTCCTGGCGTCCCTTGCAGGGCCCGGCCCAAAGGTTTGATCACCACCTCTTCCTGGCCAATCAGCTGATCAACGACAAAGCCGACCTGTTTGGTGCCCATGGCCACAATCACCACGTGCGCATTCTCCGGCTCGGCCTGACCTGCCGCACCGTGCACCAGCCAGCGCTTGATATGGAACAATGGGAACACTTTGTCCCGCACGACAATGCACTCTTTGCCGTCGACAATATTGGTCTTGGTCAGGTCCAGGTGGAAAATCTCCACCACACTCACCAGCGGCAGCGCGAAAGACTGGTCACCGAGCATGATCATCAGCGTTGGCATAATGGCCAGGGTCAGCGGCACCTTGATGATAATGCTGGTGCCCTTGCCCTGCTCGGACATGATATTGATCTGTCCATTGAGCTGGCCGATCTTGGTTTTCACCACATCCATGCCGACCCCCCGACCAGAGACATCGGAAATCTGGTCCTTGGTGGAGAAACCGGCCGCAAAAATCAGATTGAAGCATTCGTTATCGGTAAGGCGGTCTGCCGCATCCTGATCGTACAGGCCCTTCTCGACCGCCTTGCGGCGCAGGACATCAGGATTCATACCGGCGCCGTCGTCGACAATGGACAGCAGAATATGGTCGCCTTCCTGCTCCGCCGACAGAGTCACGGTTCCAGCGCGAGGTTTGCCGGCCTTTTCCCGTACGTCCGGTGCCTCGACACCATGATCCACGGAATTTCTCACCAGGTGCACCAGGGGATCGGCCAGAGCTTCAACCAGGTTTTTATCCAGGTCGGTTTCCTCACCGTGCATGACCAGATTCACTTCTTTCTTCAGACTGCGGGCCAGGTCGCGCACCACTCTGGGGAAACGGCCGAAAACTTTCTTGATCGGCTGCATCCGTGTTTGCATGACGGCAGCCTGCAGATCCGTGGTCACCACATCGAGATTGGCCACTGCCTTGTGCATGTGTTCGTCTTCGCTTTCGGAACCCAGACGCTGCAGGCGGTTACGCACCAGCACCAGTTCGCCCACCATGTTCATGATGTCGTCCAGGCGCTTGGTATCAACCCGAACCGTGGTTTCGCCCGCTGGTGCGGCCTCACGGGCAGGCGCGGGCGCAGGGGCCGGTTTGGCAGCGGCCTTGCTCTCGGCTTTGGCTTCCGCTTTCTTTGGTTCCGGGGCTGGTTCGGCCTTGCTTGATGGAGCCGGCGACGGCTTGGGCTCACCCGCGACAGCCCCCGCGCTCGGGCCTGCCCCCTTGCCATGCAGTTCGTCCAGCAGGTTCTCGAACTCGTCGTCGGAAATCAGATCGGCGTCGCCGGCTGATTTTTCTGAGCCACCGCTGGTATCAGTATCTGCCTTGGTTGTTTCATCTTCCGCAGGCGCGCCGGCAAACTGGCCCTTGCCGTGGAGTTGATCCAGCAGGGCCTCAAATTCATCGTCGGTAATCTCATCACTGTCGGAGCCGCCGGCGGGTTCTGCCGGAGTGCTCACCTGCTCGTTGCCGACCGGTTTCTGGCCATCGGATTTTTCATCCGCCAACGCATCCAGCAGCTGCTCGAACTCTTCGTCAGTGATATCGCCCTGGTCCCCTTGCTGCCCGACATCCGCAGACGACGGCTCCTGTGCCGGGGTTGGCGCTTCCACCGCCGGTGCATCCTCGGACTCGGGTTTGGCGAGTGCATCCAGAGCTTCAATCAGTTCGTCCTGCGCGGGCGTCGGTTCTTCCCGGTTGCGGACTTCTTCGAACATGGCATTAACGTTGTCCAGCGCCTCCAGCACCACGTCCATCAGGTCCGGTGTTACCTTGCGCTTGTGATTCCGGAGAATATCAAACACGTTCTCCGCAGAGTGGCAGCAATTAACCAGTGCCTCCAGTTGAAGAAAGCCTGCGCCCCCTTTCACGGTATGGAAGCCACGAAAAATGGCGTTCAGCAGATCGCTGTCATCGGGATGCTGCTCCAGATCCACCAGC
Source organism: Marinobacter sp. LM1 (assembly GCF_042763285.1). Classification (NCBI taxonomy): domain Bacteria; kingdom Pseudomonadati; phylum Pseudomonadota; class Gammaproteobacteria; order Pseudomonadales; family Marinobacteraceae; genus Marinobacter; species Marinobacter sp. LM1. Next base: position 1,692,683 of record NZ_CP114373.1, on the reverse strand, counting down.
TGCTCCGACAACTTTTCGAGTATCTCGCCGGCTTCTACCAGGAAGTCCTGCAGGATCTCTTCATCAGCATCTAACGCCATGCGTCACCCTCTTTATTATCAGAATCCGAGACTGGACAGCAGATCGTCCACATCGTCCTGTCCCGAAACTACATCTTCCCGCTCATCGGCCTTGATCTGGGGGCCTACACCTTTTTCGGCCGATTCTTCTTTTTCTTCAATCTGATGCACTGTACCGGTCAGTTGATCTACGTGGCTGGCCATCACCACCAGACCAAGAAGGTTGTCTTCCACCTCTTTCACCAACGCGGTGACCTTCTGGATGACCTGACCGGTAAGGTCCTGAAAATCCTGAGCCAGAAGGATTTCCGACAGGTTCTGGTACAGACTGTCGGAGTCCGTCGTCAGGCCAGCGAAGAACTTGTCGATGCGACCGTAAAGCTCCCGAAATTCCGCAGGCTCCATTTCACGACGGCGCAGACGCTGCCACTCATCCCGCAGGGCAACCGCTTCATCCCGCATGGCGTGAGCCACCGGCATGCTTTCCTCAACCAGATCCATGGTGCGGTTCGCCGCCTGGCTGGTCATCTGAACCACATAGGCCAGACGGTCAGAAGCGTCGCTCATCTTCGACAGGACTTCTTTCTGCTCGGCATTACGCGGGTCTATCTGGAAGTTCCGGATTGCCTCATGGAGGCTGCGGGTCAGTCGCCCCACTTCCCGATACAGACTCTGATCGCGAACCTCGCTCAGTTCATTGATCAGGGTCATCGCCTTGGCATAATTCCCGGCGTTTACATTCTCGGCCAGGTCGGAGGCCTGCTTTTGAAGCTTCTCCGCCACCTCCGGATCAAGGCCCTGATGGTTCTGTTTGGTATCACTCATGGCGAGCCATCCGACCTCTGGTTACTGGATTCGTTCGAAGATTTTCTCGATCTTTTCCTTCAGCACGGCTGCCGTGAAAGGCTTGACCACATACCCGTTCACCCCGGCCTGAGCCGCAGCCACGATCTGGTCCCGCTTGGCCTCCGCCGTTACCATCAGAACCGGCAGGTTCTTCAGATTTTCATCAGCACGGACAGCCTTCAGAAGGTCAAAGCCCGACATGCCGGGCATGTTCCAGTCAGTCACCAGGAAGTCATACTTGCCGCTTCGGAGCATGGGCAACGCGGTGTTGCCATCGTCTGCTTCATCCGTATTGGTGAAGCCGAGATCTCGCAGCAGGTTTTTGATGATGCGTCGCATTGTGGAGAAGTCATCCACAATGAGAATTTTCATGTTCTTGTCCAATGGGACCTCCAGTCAGTAACACCCGGAATTCATTCAGCCTTTTGGAAGTCTAGCAGGCTGCTACCTTAAGCGCTTATTGTGTGGTGTTTGCGCACGTTGTAAAGCATCGTTTACCAAAAGCTACACAGCTTGCTGAAAGCGAAACACAGCACCTGGCCGATCAGTCGTTGTCACCATCCCGCCACTCGGCCAACCGGCTGCGAAGTCTCAACGCCGCCTGGCTGTGAATCTGGCTTACCCGGCTCTCACTGACCCCAAGCACCGCACCGATTTCCTTGAGGTTGAGCTCCTCCTGGTAATACAGGCTCAATACCAGTTTTTCACGCTCAGGCAACTGCTCAATGGCGTCTGCCAGACTGCGCTGGAAAGCGCCTGAAGCAATACCGTCCAGCGGATTATCACTCGCTTCTGCTTCTTCTATCGGCAGCTCGCCGGATTCATTGAGCTCATCAAGACTAAAAAGTCTACCGCTGTTCGCGTCGGCAAGTGAGGCATGATACTCGTCCAGACCAATGCCAAGCTCTTCAGCTACTTCGGCATCCTGGGCCTCGCGCCCGGTACGATCTTCCACTTGTTTGATAGCACTGGCGATTCGCCGGGCGTTGCGATGCACTGAGCGGGGCACCCAGTCGCCCTTGCGGATCTCATCCACCATGGCACCGCGGATGCGAATCCCTGCGTAGGTTTCAAAGGTGGCACCTTTGCCGGAAGAATAGCGCTGCGCGGCCTCCAGCAGGCCAATCATACCGGCCTGCATAAGGTCTTCCAGCTGCACTGATGGCGGCAGCCGGGCCATGAGATGAAGGGCGATTTTCTTGACCAGCGGCGCATGCTCTTCAATCAGGGCTGAAGGGCTCCTGGCGCCGGCCTGATGGTAAATTCCCAGATGTTTCGCCAATGTCATGTATCCGGTTTTCTTGTAGGACTGGATTCAGATCAGACTTCGACGAGCCGCTCCACGAAGAATTCGAGATGCCCCCTGGGAGAGGACGGCAAAGGCCAACTGTCCACTTTTTCGGCCAGAGCCCGGATAGCCAGCGAGGCTTTCGCCCTCGGATAGGCATCCAACACCGCTTTCTGCCTCTGAACGGCTTTCTTGACGGCCTCGTCGTAAGGCACGATACCTACATATTGTAGTGCCACATCCAGAAAACGCTCGGTGACCCGGGTCAGTTTTTCAAACAGATGGCGGCCTTCCTGCTCATTGCGGACCTGGTTTGCCAGGATACGGAAGCGGTTGGTGCCATAATCCCGGTTCATCAGCTTGATCAACGCGTACGCATCGGTAATGGAAGTAGGTTCGTCGCAGACCACCAGCAGAAGTTCCTGCGAGGCCCTGAGGAAGCTGACCACCGATTCAGAAATACCTGCGGCGGTATCCACAATCAGAACGTCAATCTGGTCGCCCAGCTCACTGAAAGCGTTGATCAGGCCGGCATGTTCCATGGCGCTGAGCTGGGTCATACGCTGGGTGCCGGAGGAAGCCGGTACAATCTTGATACCACCAGGGCCATTCACCAGCACGTCTTTCAGATCACAATCGCCGCTGAGTACGTCTTGAAGATTTCGATTGGCGGTAATGCCGAGCAACACATCGATGTTGGCGAGCCCGAGATCCGCGTCCAGCAAGACAACCCGGCGCCCCTTCTGGGCCAGGGCGATACCGAGATTGACCGAAACATTGCTCTTGCCGACACCGCCCTTGCCGCCGGAAACCGCAATCACCTGAACCGGATGTGGTCTGCTCATACTGTTATCAGTCTCTTACTACGTTCTTGTACGGGCACGCGTGCCGGTGTTTTATTCTGGTCGCCAACGAGGCTCAGGCACCTTCGGCGACTGTCTGTGCGCTCTGCACGGCCTTAAGCCGTTCTACGCCCAGGCGCACTAACGGAATGGCCTCCGCCCTCTGGAGATCTTCCGGTATCTTCTGGCCATCGGTGTACCAGGCCACCGGTAAGCTGGTCTCCATAACGAACCCGAGCGCTTCGCCCAGGGTCAGGGCCTCATCAATCTTGGTCATGATGCAGCCTGCAAGGTTTGCCATCTTATAGCAATGCCACACGGATTTCATGATACGAGGCTGACTGGTGGCGGAGACCACCAGATGTGTACGGATATTGTGATCGCTGCGAGCCAACTCCGCCAGTTGTTCCTGGTAACCGCGGTCGGCACTGGTCAGGCCGGCAGTGTCAATCAGCACCAGGTGTCGATCCGATAACTCATCAAGAATGTCATCCAGGGAATGGCTCTCATCCACCACACGCACGGGCACATTCAGGATGCGGCCGAACACGAAGAGCTGCTCATGAGCGGCCACACGATAGCGGTCGGTGGTCACCAGGGCCAACGAATCCGGACCATGCTCAAGGACGTAGCGGGCCGCCAGCTTGCCAATGGTGGTGGTTTTGCCAGACCCGGTTGGCCCGACCAGGGCATAGATACCGCCGGCATCAAGCCAGTCTTCGCGACCGGTACGAACGCCGGTCGCCAGCATTTTCAGTGACTGCTTCCAGCCGTCCTCCAGACGCCCGGCCCGGTGCCGACGGGACAGAGAGCCGGCCAGCTCCGCGCCCAAACCGAACTCCTGCAGGCGCTCGGCCAATCGTTGCTGAACTGCGCTGTTGCCGGTCGGCGTGGCAGTTGCAGCCTTACCACTGACCAGATCACGCAGAGAGCTGATTTCGGCACGCATACTGGCCAGTTCATCGGCATAGCCACCGGCGCCGGATTCGCTACCCGCAAACGGCTTTGCCACTGTTACATCACTGGGACGTGACGCCGGAAAATCGGCCGCCTCGAAAGACAAGGACGACGCCGCGCCACCTGAGGCGCCACTTCCTGCGCGCTTTTCCCGAACCTCACGAATGCGACTGCGGGACCGGTTCAGCTCATCTTCCAGCCGACGATGCTGCTCGGCCTGCATCTCTGCCAGCCGGGAGCCGTTGGTGGCTTCAACCGCCCTATCGCCAAGACGCTGACGCGCCATGTTTTCGTCGTAGTCGAGTGCCGTCACGATCTCAACACCACCATCAACCCGGCGGTTAGACAGAATAACGGCATCCGGCCCCATTTCGTGGCTTACCTGCTTCAGGGCCTCAGCCATGGACTGCGCAAAAAACCGTTTTACTTTCATGCTGTTTCATCCTCCCACCGGCAAGCACTCTGGCTCCCCGCGATGCTCCGTCGGTTTATTGACCCACAGAAGCGACTATCGTGATCTGTTTGTTATCCGGGATTTCCTGGTAAGAGAGCACATGCAAACGCTCTACCCCGTAGCTGGCAAACTTCGCCAGTACTGGCCGCAAGGGCCCCGAAACCAGCAGGATGGCGGGCTTGCCGAGCATTTCCTGGCGCTGCACGCTGTCCTGAAGGGATCGTTGCAGCTTTTCCACCATGTTGGGCTCAAGCACCAGACCAATGTCATCCTGACCGCCGGATTGTTGACTCTGCTGAACAGACTTCAGCAATAACTGTTCCAGGTCTGGATCCAACGTGATAACAGGGATTTCGGCGTCGTTGCCACAAATACTCTGAACAATCATCCGGCGCAGCGCCTGGCGGGCTACCGTGGTCAGTACTTTCGGGTCCTGACTCTTTGGATGCACGTTCACGATGGCCTCGGCAATGGAGCGCATATCCCGCACCGGCACTTCTTCTTTCAACAGGTTCTGCAACACTTTCAAGAGGATGCTGATGGAAATGGTGGTCGGCACCAGTTCCTCCGCCAGCTTGGGCGAAATCTTCTCCAACTGGTCCAGCCACTTCTGGGCTTCTTCGTGGCCAATCAGCTCATGAGCGTGTTTCTGCAGGATCTGATTGAGGTGCGTCGCCACCACGGTACTCGCATCAACCACGGTGTACCCCAGGGTCTGGGCCTGATCTTTCCTGTCGGACTCAATCCAGATGGCGTCCAGGCCGAAGGCCGGGTCCTTGCCGGCAATGCCTTCAACTTTGCCAAACACCTGCCCCGGATCAATGGCCAGCTCCCGCTCCGGATGAATCTCCGCCTCGGCAATGGTCACGCCCATCAGGGTAATCCGGTAGACGTTCGGCATAAGATCCAGATTGTCGCGAATGTGCACCGAGGGCATGAGGAAGCCCAGATCCTGCGAAAGCTTCTTACGAACCCCCTTGATCCGACTGAGCAATTGTCCACCCTGGGATTTGTCTACCAACGGAATCAGGCGGTAGCCTACCTCCAGCCCGACAATGTCCACCGTGGCCACGTCATCCCATCCGAGCTCGCGGGTTTCTCCCGGCGCCGGCAGTGCCTGCCCCTCGCCACCCGGACGATCCGGAGAGATTTCCGCACCCTGCCGGGCCGCACCACCAGCCATGCCGCCACGGCCAACAAAACCACCTTCATCCTCAACCGTTTGCTGCTGTTTCTTCCAGATAAACCAGGCTGCGCCAGCGGCCAGCAATCCAAGGCCGAGAAACGCGATGTGGGGCATCCCTGGAATCAGGCCAAGCAGAATCAGGATACCGGCCGCAATGCCCAACGCTTTGGGAGCGCTGAACATCTGCTGAATGATCTGGCCACCCATGTCCTGGCTGGACGTTACCCGGGTAACCATGATGGCGGCAGACGTGGAGAGCAACAACGAGGGAATCTGGGCAACCAGACCATCACCGATGGTCAGCAACGCATAGCGCTCCATTGCCAGACCAAAATCCAACCCGTGCTGCATCATGCCGATAGCCACACCACCAACGATGTTGATGGCCAGAATCAGCAAACCGGCAACAGCATCGCCTTTCACGAACTTCGAGGCACCGTCCATGGAACCGTAAAAATCGGCTTCCTGGGCGATTTCCGAACGGCGATGCTTGGCCTCGTCCTGATTGATCAGCCCGGCATTCAGATCGGCATCAATCGCCATCTGCTTGCCAGGCATGGCATCCAGAGTGAAGCGGGCACTGACCTCAGACACCCGGCCGGCACCTTTGGTGACAACCAGAAAGTTGATGATCATAAGGATGGCGAAAACCACCAGACCAACAGCGTAGTTTCCCCCAATCAGGACTTCACCAAAGGACTCGATGACCTTACCGGCAGCATCGCCGCCCTCATGGCCGTTCAGCAATACAATCCGGGTGGACGCCACGTTCAGGCCCAGGCGCAACAGGGTGGCCACCAGCAATACCGTGGGGAAGGAGGCAAATTCCATCGGCCGCATGGCGTACACGCAGACCAGCAGAATGACGATGGACAGAGTGATGTTGAAGGTGAAGAACACATCCAGCAGGAACGCCGGCATGGGCAGAATCATCATGCCAAGCAGCCCCATCAGCATCAGGGGGATGCCGAGGTTCCCCCGCGTCAGGGATTTGACGTTGTTAAGGACTAGAGCTCTGTCCATGCCGGGTCTGTCTCCACGTATCTGTGCCTGCGGGCATTTTCCGGGTCGAAAATCTGACACCAGGGGTCGCTTTCCGGGTGGTATCGCAAGAACCGTACCAGCCCTTGCAAAATTTGACGGCTGAGCACCGTTCAACGCCTGACGCAGCGGCCCAGATACGGTATCCTTTCGCCATTTGCACTATCCCGATTCAAGCCAGAAACCCGAACACACAGGTGACCCCATGCCGATCCACGAAGTGAAGCACCCTCTGATCCGCCACAAGCTCGGCCTCATGCGCCGCGCCGACATCAGTACCAAAAACTTCCGAGAGCTGGCACAGGAAGTTGGCGCGCTGCTGACTTACGAGGCCACCAAAGACTTCAATCTTCAGGAAAAAACCATTGAGGGCTGGGCAGGCCCGGTCTCCGTGGAGCAGATCCACGGCAAGAAGGTAACCATCGTGCCCATCCTCCGTGCCGGTCTGGGCATGCTGGACGGTGTCCTGAGCCTGATTCCGGTGGCCCGGGTGAGCGTGGTTGGCCAGATCCGCAACGAAGACACCCTTGAAGCGGAAACCTACCTGGAAAAACTGGTAGGCGAGCTGGATCAGCGCATGGCCCTGATCATCGATCCGATGCTGGCTACCGGCGGCTCAATGATTTCCACCATCGATTTGCTCAAAAAGGCCGGTAGCACCGAAATCCGGGCTCTGGTTCTGGTGGCTGCGCCGGAGGGCGTGGAAAAGGTTCTGGAAAAACACCCGGACGTGTCCATCTACACCGCATCGGTGGATGAGCGCCTGAACGAGAAAGGCTACATTCTGCCGGGCCTGGGTGATGCCGGCGACAAGATCTTCGGCACCAAGCAGAAGGACGTCTGAGCATGCAGGACCATAACAACGATCCGGTCTGGAAACAGGCTATTGCCGGTTCCCAGATGCTGCTGGTGGCTTTTGGCGCCCTGGTACTGATGCCACTGATTACCGGCCTGGACCCGAACGTCGCGCTGTTCACTGCCGGCCTGGGCACTCTTATCTTTCACATTGTGACCGGTGGCCAGATCCCGATTTTCCTGGCTTCATCGTTCGCGTTCATCGCGCCCGTGCTGGCCTCCAAAGGCCGCTTTGGCCTGGAAGAAACCCTCGGTGGCCTGATGGCCGCAGGCATTCTATATATCATTCTGTCCGGGGCGATTCGCCTGCGTGGCACCGGCTTCATTACCCGGCTGCTGCCTCCGGTGGTGATTGCACCGGTCATCATGACCATCGGCCTGGGGTTGGCTCCGGTAGCAGTGTTTATGGCTACAGGCAAAACCGGTGACGGCCAGACTCAGCTGGTGCCCTACAACACTGCCATATGGATTGCCATGATCTCTCTGGCCGTGACCATCATCATGTCGGTCTGGGCCAAGGGCATTTTCCGACTGATCCCGATCATGTTCGGTGTCCTCGTGGGTTACCTTCTCTCTGCCATTATGGGCATTGTTGACACAACGCCGATCCAACAGGCTGAGTGGCTGGCAATGCCAAACTTCGTAGCACCGGCGTTCAGCTGGGGCGCTATCCTGTTCATGATTCCGGTCGCCATCGCACCAGCCATCGAACACATCGGCGACGTTCTGGCCATCGGTAACGTTACCCGCAAGAACTATCTGGAAAAACCGGGCTTGCACCGTACCCTGCTGGGTGATGGTCTGGCCACCAGCGCTGCCTCGCTGCTTGGCGGTCCTCCCAACACCACGTATTCCGAGGTAACCGGTGCGGTGATGCTGACCAAGAACTTCAACCCGAAAGTTATGTGGTGGGCGGCGGTGGTTGCCATTGTTCTGGCGTTTGTCGGCAAGTTCGGCGCCGCGTTGCAGACCATTCCGGTACCGGTTATGGGCGGCATCCTCTGCCTGCTGTTCGGTTCAATCGCCGTTGTGGGCCTGAATACCCTGATCCGACATCAGGTGGATCTGTCCCAGTCCCGTAATCTGGTGATCGTAGGCGTGACCCTGGTCTTTGGTATCGGCAACATGGCGCTGGGCCAACTGGAAGGCATCGCCCTGTGCGCAGTGGTTGCCATCATCCTTAACCTGATCCTGCCGGGCGAACGGGAAGCCTGGGGCAAGCGGATTCACGAGCACGAATCCAGCTGACCCCGCGGAAAGCAATATCCTGCCTCTATTCCGATCCCCGGAATAGAGGGCTTCAGATATCGCGCCGCATATCGGGCGGAATCGGGAAGTCCGGCATGCCGGGCTTCGGCCCACGGCCCTTGCGGAACTGACGCAGCTGGAAGACGTAGGCCAGCACCTGAGCAATGGCCATGTACAGGCCGTCCGGAATCTCTTCACCAATATCGGTATTGTGATACACCGCCCGTGTCAGTGGCGGTGTTCGCAGGACCTCGACCTTGTTCTCCCTGGCAATTTCCATAATCTTGAAGGCCACCTCGTCTGCCCCCTTGGCCACCACCACTGGCGCGCCCATGGTTTTCTGATCGTACTTCAAGGCCACGGCATAGTGGGTCGGGTTAGTAATCACCACATCGGCCTTGGGAACGTCCTGCATCATCCGGCGCTGGGCCATCTCCCGCTGGAGCTGGCGAATCTTGCCTTTGACCTCCGGCTTGCCCTCGGTGTCCTTGTACTCGTCCTTGACCTCCTGCTTGGTCATACGGAGCTTTTTCTGGTGATCGTAGATCTGGAAGGGTACATCGATGGCGGCAATGGCAATGGTGGCGCAGGACAGGAAGAAGAAACTCCAGCCCAACGTCCACAGTACATGCTCTATGGCCGGAACGGTGGGCTCTTCGGCGATGGCGAGCAGATCTTCTGTACGCAGGTTAAGAATCAGGATGGCGACTGCCATCACCAGCCCCACCTTGGCAATGGCCTTGACCAGCTCGATCAGGGAGCGCATGGAGAACATTCGCCCCAGGCCTTTGATCGGATCCATGCGGTTGAATTTCGGTGCGATGGCCTTGGCACTGAACAGCAGACCGCCGATGCCAATGGAGCCGGCAATGGCGGCAATCAGCAACATTACCAGTATCGGTGACAGCGCCCAGGCGGCCTCTTTGGCCGCCAGTATCAGTTGCACACTCATTTGCCGGGTATCAAAAATCGCTGAGCGCTCGATTACGAAGGAGTCGCGCATGATGGACTCAATAGATGCGCCAAGCGACGTACCAAAAATCAGAAGCCCGCCAGCGCCGGCCAGCAATACCGCCATGGTGGCCAGTTCCTTGGAACGGGCCGTCTGACCTTCCTCCTTGGCCTTTTCCAGGCGTCGGGGGGTAGGCTCTTCGGTTTTTTCCTGACTGTTGTCGTTCTCTTCGGCCATGGTCAGGGTTGCCCTTGCAGAGCGCGCATGAAATCAAAGGTTTCCCGCGTGTACTGGTCAAAGTGCGGCAGGAAGTTGGCGTGTAACACCCAGATAGCAAACAATCCAAAAATCAGGCCAATCGGAAAGCCGAGGGCGAAGATGTTCATCTGCGGTGCTGCGCGTGTCATCACACCGAAAGAGATGTTCACAATCAGAACCGCAGTCACCGCCGGCAATGCCAGCAACATGGCGGAGGCAAACATCCAGGAAATGCGATGGGCCAGCGCCCACACACCATCCTGCCCCAGCCCCTCCAGGCCAATAGGCAAGGTATAAAAACTTTCGATGAACACCTCGAAGGCCACCAGATGGCCATTCATCACCAGAAACAGCAAAGTAATGGTGATGGTGTAGATCTGAGCCAGCACTGGCACGTTAACACCATTGGCGGGGTCTACCATGGAGGCAAAGCCCAGGCCCATCTGCATGGCAATCATCTGCCCGGCGATCACAAACAACTGCCAGAGTGCAGTCAGCGCGAAGCCCAGGCCAATACCAATCAGGATCTGCTGCAGGGTGATGACGACCGCGTCGGCACTGAGCGCTTCCACCTGGGGAACGGGAGGAATCATGGGCACAATCAGGATGGTCATCAGCAGCGCCAGTCCCAGCCGAACACGGGCGGGCACCAACTGAGTACCGAAGATGGGGATGACCATGAGGAAACTGGCCAGCCGGAATAATGGCCAGATATGCTGCCCCACCCACTGGCCAATCAGATCTGCGCTGAACTCCGCCGGCAGCATGGGCTCAGCCGATCAGATAGGGAATGCGGGAGATCAGCCCGTTGGCATGGTCCAGCAAGGTGGTCAGCATCCAGGGCCCGGCGGCAATGATCACGATCAGTGTGATCAGAAGGCGAGGCAGGAAACTGAGGGTCTGTTCGTTGATCTGGGTGGCAGCCTGGAAGGTACTGACCACAAGACCAATCGCCAGCCCCGGCCCGATGATGACGGCAGACAGCAAAACAATCAGCCAGAGCGCTTCTCGCAGTATGTCGATAACCGTTTCCGGAGTCATGATACCTCCTAGATCCCGTAACTGGCGGCCAGGGTTCCCATGATCAGGGCCCAGCCATCCACCAGCACAAACAGCATGATTTTAAACGGCAGCGAAATGATAATGGGTGACAGCATCATCATACCCATGGCCATCAGAACACTGGCCACCACCATGTCGATGATCAGGAATGGTATAAACAGAATAAACCCGATCTGGAACGCCGTCTTCAGTTCACTGGTGACAAACGCCGGCATCAGAATCCAGAAAGACACGTCCTGAGGTGTTTCATACTGAACATCGGCAATCCTCATGAACAGCGCCAGGTCGTCTTCTCGAGTCTGCTCCAGCATAAACTTCCGAAACGGCTGGCTGGCCAGTTCCACCGCCTCCAGTGAAGTCACCTCTTCCTGCAGGTATGGTTGCAGGCCCACCCGGTTCGCCTCTTCCAGCACCGGCTTCATGATAAAAATGCTCAGAAACAGCGCCAGCCCCAGCAAGATCTGGTTGGAGGGTGTGGCCTGTAGCCCCAGAGCCTGACGAAGAATCGCAAAGACCACGATGATCCGGGTAAACGAGGTCATCATCATCAGCATGGCCGGCAGGAAAGTCAGCGCGGTCATCAGCGCCAGGATCTGCAGGGTTACCGAGTACTCCTCGGTGCCGTTCTCGCCGGGCTCAACCGTAAATGCCGGAATGCCGGGCAGATCAGCCTGGGCCAGGGCGGGAAGGAAAAGGCCGGCAATCAGGGTAAGCCAGGGAAAACCGCGTTTGAGAATGGCCACCACCATGACGTTAGTCTTTCCTCTCTGGCGCTGACCAGGATTTGCCAATCATGGACTGCAGCTTGCGGGCGAAGTCACTGGAGCCGGCATTGCCGGCATCCACCACCGGCTGATCAAATACATGCAGGGTCCTGATCGTGCTGGGAGTAATACCAAGCAGAATCTGCTGCTGCCCCACTTCCACCAGCGCAATACGTTCCCTGGCACCGATAGCCAGCACAGACACCACCTTGATGGCGTTGTTGTTCATACCGGTCATGCCGCCCATCCGACGGATCAGCCAGGCACAACCATAAATGATGGCCACCACCGCCAGCAGGCCCGCTCCCAGGCTCAGTATCGTCGCCACAGTATCCGGGGCACGCCCACCAGAGGTGGCGATTTCGCCCGCCGCTGCCGTTTCCTCGGCCAACAGCGGCAGCGGAGCCCACAACAGCAACCAGCCCGTCAGTCTTGCCATATTATTTCTGCAGCCGTTTGATTCGCTCACCCGGACTGATCACGTCCGTCAACCGGATACCAAACTTCTCATTGACCATGACCACCTCACCGTGGGCGATCAGGGTGCCATTAACCAGCACGTCCAGAGGCTCGCCCGCCAGTCGGTCGAGTTCAATCACTGAGCCCTGGTTCAGCTGAAGCAGGTTTCGTATCGGAATCTGGGTGTTCCCCACTTCCATGGAAATGGTAACCGGAATATCCAAAATTACGTCAATGTCAGGAGACTCACCGCCACCAGGGCCCTGGTCCGCACCAAACTCTTCCATGGGAGCGGTGCGCACATCCTGGCGTTCGGCTTCAGGCTGGTCGTCGCCACCTTCAGCCTCGGCCATGGCCGCTGCCCACTCATCTTCCCGGGAGCCTTCTCCATCGCCGGACTCGTCCATTGCCGCTTCCCACTCGGCCGCCAGCTTTTCGTCTTCGCTGAGTTCCTGCTCGTCTTTCTTGTCGTCGTCAGCCATTGCGTCCCACCTTCAGTTGTTTCTTTACCTTGGGCAACTTGGCCCGGTCGTGAATCCTCAGCGCCAGCTTACCGTCGCGGGTGCCCAGCGTTGCCTTGTAGATTGGAATACCATTGGCGGTCACCGTCAGGTGCTCGGGAATCTCTACCGGAATCACATCGCCAGCTTTCATCCGGGCAATGTCACGCAGAGAGATGCGGCGCCGGCAGACGGTGGTATTGATGGGCACATTGACCTCTTTGATGTCCTCCTGCAAGGCGTTTACCCAGCGTTCGTCGACATCATCAATATCACTCTGCACACCCGCATCCAGCACATCGCGGATTGGCTCGATCATGGAATACGGCAGTGCGAAATGAAGTTCGCCGCCCCCCCCATCGAGTTCAATATGGAAGGTGCTGACCACGACCACTTCGCTCGGGCTGACGATGTTGGCCATGGCCGGGTTGACTTCCGAGCTGAGGTATTCGAATTCCACCTGCAAGACTGCGTGCCAGGCTTCTTTCATATCGTGGAAGACCTGATTCAGTACCATTTGCACAATTCGGGTTTCGGTCGGTGTGAATTCCCGACCCTCGATCTTGGCATGGCGGCCCTCACCACCGAAGAAGTTGTCCACCAGTTTGAACACCAGCTTGGCGTCCAGCACGAACAGGGATGTACCGCGTAACGGGCGAACCTTGCACAGGTTAAGGCTGGTGGGTACGTACAGGGTATGGATGTACTCACCGAACTTCATGATCTGGACGCCGCCGGTGGAGACATCGGCATTGCGGCGCAGCAGGTTGAACAGACTGATACGGGTATAGCGGGCAAAACGCTCGTTGATCATCTCGAGCGTTGGCATGCGGCCACGGACGATCCGATCCTGGCTGGCGAGGTCGTAGTTCTTTACGCCGGTATCATCGGTCTCTTCATAGGTATCGATGTCACCATCATCCACCCCGTGGAGGAGGGCATCGATCTCGTCCTGTGACAGTAAATCCTGCATACCTGTTCCTGCCCCTAACTGTTGGTTATCCGTCCGGTATGATTACTGAACCACAAAATTCCGGAACAATACCCGGTCGATTGCCGGCTCCCCTTCCTGCTCCAGCACCTGGTTCACAGTCTGCAGCATGCTGTCGGCCAACGTCTGACGACCTTCCGGCGTTTGCAACTGCATGAAGTCGCTGCTGCCCAGCACCATCACCAGTTGGCTGCGGATAAGCGGCATATGAACATCAGCAGCGGCCAGTGCCGCAGGATCTTTGGCTTCGAATGACACATAGACCTGGGCATAGCGCTGGCGACCCTGCGCCTGAACGGTAGTCACCAGGGCTTTCTCAATTTCGGTATAACTGCTGGCGACAAACGCGGGCTCTGCCGAAGTTGTGGTTTCGGCGTCATCTGCGCCGGGCAATCCTCCGCCCAGGAACCAGAGTGTCCCGACCACGGAAAGACCCACCGCCAGGATAATGATGATCACCAGCATGATGATCAGTTTCAGCTTGCCTTTTTTGGCAGGCGCTTCGGTCGCAGTATTTTCGGCCATAACACTCGCTTGTCACTTTTTTGGCGTCCGGGAAGCTCCGAACAACCTTTCTCCGATGTGATGCAAAGGCCGGGCCAGACAGCCCATCCCCTGTTGTCAGAACCGCAGTTTAGCGTTGCCGGAGGGGATGGGCAAAGAAGTCGGAAAACAGCAGGCTGAATTGTTCAGAAATTATCCGGACTCAGGCAAAGACGTCCACTTCACCCCGCCAGCCCAGATCAAGCTGGCCGGTGCTCAACGACTCTGCATCAGCATCGTGGCTGGCCAGTGATGATCCACCAGAAGACCGACCATCGCCCTCACCGGCCTCACCACTCTCGCCACCGGCCTGCTGACCGCCCTGGTCAGAGACATCAAACTGCCCCAGGGACAACCCCTGTTCACCCAGCATGTCGCGGAGCCGGTGGGAGTGCTGTTCGAGCTGCTCCCTCACCACCGGGTTGGCCGCATGCACGGTGACGCTGGCCTGATCGTTGTGGACTTTCACCTTGACTTCCATTGGCCCCATATCCGGAGGCGTGAGGTGTATTTCGGCAACCGACATATTGCGGGCGGTCAGCCAACTGAGCTTGCCCATGACCTTGTCGCCCCACTCCGCCTGTCCAACCGGCACATCCACCGAGGTGGTGTAGCCCCGGAGCGGAATGTTGGCGTCCGCAGCCAGTTTTCCGGGCTGTGCTGCCTGCTGCGCTGCGGTTTCCATTACACTCTGGAATCTCGGATTGGAGAGCAGACTGGTCGGATCAACGGGGCGGGCGCTCTCAGCGCTCGTCGCACCGGCAAACAGGTCGGTTAGCTGCATGCCCGGAGCCAGAGCGGTGCTGCCTCCCCCGGCAGTTGTTTGCCCTGGCAGGCCCTTGATCAGTCCGGAAGTGGCCTGAGTTCCTGTGAGCGTCATATTTGAAGCCATGCTCCCAGGCCCGCCCGTACCGGATTGGTTGGCGGCTGCAGGATACAGCGACTGAAGATTGGCGAATGTCAGGGGCATCAGCGGTTCGGCAACGACCAGGGCATCGTCTGCCTCAGTGTCGCCGGTATCGCTGGTGTCACTGGCAGAGGAAGGACGAGCCGGTGAATCGGAGTCCGCTACCTGCTTCTGGTCAGTGGGCGTATCGTTTTTTTCTGACCGGGTACTGGAGGCTTCGGCTTTCTCATCAGCCCGGTCGGCTGCCTTGCGTTCCTTCGCGGCATCTGCCTGATCCCGACGTTCGGCGCGCTTGGCATCCATCCGCTTCTGCTCGGCCCTGGACAGCTCGTCAAAACGACTGTCACCGGCCTCCGGGTCCTTCCGGCCCTGCGATTTCGCTGCACCGACCTCTGGCTGACTCGTTTTCGCCGGTGCCTGGGGAAGTATGGTCTGTTGCATGGCAACCTCTTGCCGCTTTAGATCTCAGGTAGCCCCTGTTCGGAGCGTTTTCCTGAAAACTGCAAAAGCGGTGCCAAACCTCAGCGCGGGGTGACGGTCAGACCTCCTGGCCAAAATTTTGCAATCGCTGGGCCACTTCCGAAAACTCGGCCTCAATCCGCTCAAGCACTGCAGGAGCCTGTTCCAGAGTCGCGTCCTTGCCCAGCTGCTCGGCCTCAAAACACAGCCCCCCCAGTCTGGGAGCACCGATATTGATGCAACTACCCTTGAAGCTATGCGCCGTCTTGGCGAAGTGCTCCGGATCGGCCGTTGCCAGTGCCTCTTTCAGGCCATCAATGCGTGAACGGGAGTCTGCCAGGTAGGTCTGGATCAGGACATCAAACTCGTCTTCCATCACATCCTGCAGTTCGGCCAGTGCCTCCACGTCAAGATGGGGTTTGTCGTTCATTCGCTATCCTCGCTTGTCGGCACTCAGGCGCCACTCGTTATGGCCGCGTCGGGAAACCACCAATCATAGACGATTTCCACGCGATTGCCCCGGCCGTGAACCTTCAGATTTCGTGTCATTCGCCGGAGGATCTCCAGCCCCCGGCCCGCGTATCGACCGGTCGAAGCCGCCTGCTGGTGCGTCACTGTGTCAGAATATTCCGTGAAATCAAAACCATCACCACTGTCTTCACAGACAACGGTGAGGGTACCTCCACCCTCCCTGGGCTGATGCTCCAGAGAAAACCGGATGAAATGCCCATCGGTGTTACCCAGTCTGCGTGTTCGCTCCTGGTAATAACGACTGAAACCGCCCGGTGACGTTTTCCACTCTGAGGACAAGGCCAGCACACCGTGTTCAAGGGCATTGTTGTAGAGTTCCGACAACAGCGTGTAGACCTCGCCGCTTCGGCTCCTCAGACCGGGCACTTCCATACAGATATGCAGTAAAAGCGGCAGTGGGTTGAAGTCTGCCAGGGTCTGTTCCCGCAGCTCATAGACGCAGTGCCAGTCCGCCGGCCCGGTCAGCGCCGATTCCGGAATCTTGTCCGGCATTGCCTCGGGCGCCTCCGCCCGGACCATTTGCAGACAACACAGTGTCAGGTCATCGGCCAGCTCTGGCTTTCCGGTATGCTGTTGCATTCTCGCCAGCAGGGCCTCGAAGGGCTCCTGCCCTGTTTCCAGCCCTGCCAGCACGCTCAGGACACCTTCCTCGCCCAGACTTTCACCCGCACTGTTGGGTGCCTCGGGGAGCCCGTCGGTCATCATCACCAACCAGTCGCCCGGTGCAGCATCCAGCACCGTCATGGATGCCGAGAACTGATCCGGCTCCTGTACTCCCAGCGGCAGGTGCCGGGACGGAATGGCGACACGGTAGCCCCCGGCACGCAACAGCCAGCCATCCGGCAAGCCACCGTTCCAGACACGCAGACTGTTGTGTTTGAAATCCGCCTCAATCATCAGGCCGCAGCAAAACATGCCAACTGGCAGTATTCGTCGAAGCTTGCGGTTGATTTCCCGGAGAACATCCGGGGCTCCGAAACCTTTGGCCGCCATCCCATAGAAGATTTCCGCCACGGGCATGGCACCAATGGCGGCTGGCAATCCGTGCCCGGTGAAATCACCGAGGAACACCAGGGTGCCCCCGCCGGGGCGCTGAGCCGCAAACAGGACATCACCGTTGAAGACCGACAGGGGTGAGGCATGGTGGCGAATATTAGGTGCATCCAGGCAACCGGTGTGGGCAATATTGTCGAACACCCGCCGTGCCGTGCGTTGCTCGTCCAGCATCTGCTGGTTCTGGCGCCGAATCTGGTCACGCTGGTCCGACAATGCCTGGTGCAGGGCCCGCATACGATTAAACGCGTTGATCTTCGCCTCGAGAATCACCCGATTGTAGGGTTTCACGAGAAAATCGTCGCCGCCAGCCTCAAGACATCGGGCCAGATCTCCGGCCCCGGACAGGGAAGTGAGAAAGATGAGCGGCACCAGGCGCTCACCCGCCAGCACCTTGATTTGGCGGGCGGCTTCCATTCCGTCCATCCGGGGCATCAGGGCGTCCAGCAACACCAGATCCGGCTGGGATTCCCGGAACAGTTCCACCGCCTCGGTACCGTCTTCGGCCTCAATCACGGTATGGCCCAGGCGGCTTACCAGCCGCGCCAGAATCAACCGGTCGCTGGCACTGTCCTCGGCAAGAAGTACCTTCAAGGGAATCGCCTCAGCGAATGCTGAACAACTGCTCGAAGTTGGAAATGGAGAGTATGCGCCGGACATCGCTGTTGCAGTTCTCGATAGAGATGCGGGCGCCATCGCCGCCAGCGTGATCCCTTAACAGAAGCAACATGCCCAGAGCCGAGCTGTCGAGGTAGGTGGTGTCTGAAAGATCAATGACGTAGTGGCTGACGGTGGGTTCGCTATGCTCGTAGGCATCCCGAAAGGATTGATGGGTACTGAAATCGAACCGACCCTCCACGCAGATCGTGAGGGTCTTGCCATCATCGCTCCGGCGTGTCTCTATAGGCATTCCTGAACCTCCCGGCACATTCCACCAATGACTTTCCTTTGCCGCCGGCCATTGATGGCAAGCTTATCTGGTAAAGGATAGACAAATTAACGGAAATTGCATCCAGGTTTTCTGATGCAGGTCATCGGGGCAAACAATTATCGCTGCCGCCGGGCAAAGGCCCGACCGGCCGCCTCGTCCGCCAGTTTCTGGTCTCTGAGATCCTGCTCCCGCTGCTCCTGTTGTCGGCAGGACTCGATGTATTTTTCCATCCCACGGCGACGCTCCCAGGCCTGCTGCCACTCCCGACGCCGGGCTTCAAACACCTGCTCCGCTTGTTGCAGCTGCCGCTGTTGCTGGGCAATCACCTGGTCCAGCTGGGCGATAAACGCCTGCCAGGCCTGCAACCGCGCCACAGGCACAACACCCTGCTGGCTGGCGCGGATCTGGTCACGATACTCCTGCTGATACCGCTCCAGGTTTTCCACCTGTTCTCGGTGCGCCTCCACCTGCTTTCGGGCCTCACCAAGGCGTTCCAACGCTTCCTGTTCTTTCCGCTCTTCAAGGGAGAGGACAACTTCAAGCCGTTTCGATCGCAGCATCAGACATTATCCCGATTGCCGGCGGGGTTCGGCACCGCCGTCTTTCTTCGTTCCGGTGAACGTCGTTCGGGTACCACCGCCAGCAGCTGCTCAATCGCCTCCGTAAGGGGAGCACTTTCATTCAGCCCCTGCTGCAAAAACTGGCGCATGTTGCCTATATGCTGGATGGCAAAGTCGGTCTCCGGGTCGGAACCCTTCACGTAGGCGCCCACACTGATCAGATCACGGGCCTGCTGATAACGGGAATAGACCTGTTTGAATCTCTGGGCCCGGGAGAAGTGCTCCGGATCGGTCACCTGGGGCATCACCCGGCTGATGGAGGCTTCCACATCTATGGCCGGATAGTGGCCTTCTTCCGCCAGGCGTCGGGATAAGACGATGTGACCATCAAGGATGGCCCGGGCTGCGTCAGCAATGGGATCCTGCTGATCGTCGCCTTCCGTCAGAACGGTATAAAAGGCGGTAATGGAACCACCGCCGGGACGGCCGTTACCGGTTCGCTCAACCAGTTGTGGCAGCTTGGCAAAAACCGAGGGCGGATAACCCTTGGTCGCCGGTGGTTCGCCAACGGCCAGGGCGATCTCCCGCTGTGCCTGGGCATAGCGGGTGAGAGAATCCATTAAAAGAAGAACGCGCTTGCCCTGATCGCGGTAATATTCGGCAATTCGGGTGGTGAGCATGGCAGCGCGCAGGCGCATCAGCGGCGAATCATCCGCCGGGGCGGCTACAACCACGGAACGCGCCAGGCCTTCATCGCCGAGAATGTCCTCGATGAATTCCTTGACCTCCCGGCCCCGCTCGCCAATCAATCCAACCACGGTAATATCGGCATTGGTAAACCGGGTCATCATCCCCAACAACATACTCTTACCGACACCACTGCCGGCAAACAGGCCGAGGCGCTGGCCCTGGCCCACAGTCAACAACGCATTGATGGCGCGAATGCCCACATCCATGGACTGGCGAACCGGCGCCCGGTTCAATGGGTTGATGATGTCGCCGGTCAGCTGCACTCTGGCCTCCGCCTGCAACGGTCCCTTGCCGTCCAGCGGGTCGCCGGCACCATTCACCACGCGTCCTAGCATTTGCGGGCCCACCGGCACCCTGCTGGCCGAGGCCAGAGGAATCACCCGGGCTCCGGGCTTGAGACCTTCGATGGCGGTCAGCGGCATCAGGTAAACCTTGTCTTCCTCAAAGCCCACCACTTCCGCTTCGACACTGGTGGCGCCATCGCCCTGAATCAGACAACGGTCCCCCACCACCATAGGGCAACCCACGCATTCCAGCGTGAGACCCACCATGCGCGTAAGCCGGCCAGACAATTCTGGCGCCGGTTCGGCATTGATGGCTCCCTGAAGCTGCCGTAACCGTTCAGCCAGGCGTGAGGTCATCGTCCTGGCCCTGCTCGTTGAATTGGTCAGACTCGGATTCCGGTGCTGATGTCATGCCTGAACCACTCAGTACATCCCGGTGAAAATCGGTCAGCTCCCCCATACTGGGTGCCAGCTCTTCCTGATCCGGGCCGGCAGGCTCCGCCAGCTGTTCTTCCAGCATGCCCTGAACCGCCCGCTGGAATCGCTTCTCCACGGTGTAATCCACCAGACTATGGCGCGATTCCACTTTACAGCCACCGGGCATGAGAGAATCGTCCTCAATAATCACGGCCGATGATTCCAGGCGCTCAGTGACTTCGCGTACCGGTTCGATATCGTCGGGGTGAATATGAATGCGTAGATTGTCGGCGGTCGAGGGCAGTGACGACAGCGCCCGACGCACCACCTGGCGAATCTGGGAGGAATCCATGCTGAGCTCACGGAAGACCACCGCCCGGGCCAACACCGTAGTGAGGTTGACCAGCACCGCTTCCAGCTCGTCTTCATGGCGCTCGATGGGCAACAACAGCTCTCCCATCAGATGCTCCAGTCGTTCCATCCGGGAGGCAACTTCCTGACGCGTCTGCTCTGCTGCCTGCTGCTCTCCGTGACTCCGGCCCTCCGCCTCGCCAGAGGCGTAGCCGTCTTTGTGCCCGTCAGCACGTCCCTGCTCAAAGCCTTCAGTGTACCCGGCCTGGCGCCCCTCCTGAAAACCGTCCTCGCGGGCAGCCTGGCGAATCTCTTCCAGGTCGGCCGCGGTCAGCGGCTTGACTTCCTCTTCCTCGACAACCTGGTTTCCGCGCTCATCAAGCAGGGGCAATTCCCACCGTTCCCAGGCGGTCATCTGTTCTTTCGGTATGCGCTTGCTGTCCTGATCGGAATCTTTCATCACATCATTTCTTCGCCACTACCACCCAGCGAGATCTCGCCGGCTTCAGCCATACGGCGAGCAACGGTGATAATGTCTTTCTGGGCCGCTTCGACTTCGCTGACCTTGACCGGCCCCTTGGCTTCCAGATCATCCTGCAGCAACTCCGCAGCACGCTTGGACATGTTCTTGAAGATCTTCTCCTTGACGGCTTCGTCGGCACCTTTGAGCGCCACCACCAGCACCTCCGAGGAGACCTCTCGAAGCAGCGCCTGAATACCCCGATCATCAATATCCTTGAGGTTATCAAACACGAACATGAGGTCTTCAATGGTGGACGCCAGATCCGGATCCATGTCTTTGATGGAATCCATCAACGAGCCCTCAATCCCCCGATCCATGAAGTTCATGATATCGGCCGCTCGCTTCACGCCACCAATCCGACTGGTCTGGGAGGCTGCGCCACCAGAGAACTGCTTCTCAAGGATGTCGTTCAGTTCCTGCAGGGCCTGTGGCTGAATGCTTTCCAGCGACGCCACCCGCATCATCACATCCAGTCGCACTTTTTCATCAAGTGTGCCAAGAATTTCAGCGGCCTGGTCCGGGTCTAGGTAGGAGATAACAATGGCCTGAATCTGGGGATGCTCGTAACGGATAATATCGCCCACAGCCCGGGGCTCCATCCACTTAAGAGTATCCAGGCCGGTGGTATTGCCGCCAATCAGGATTCGGTCAATCAGGCTCGCGGCCTTGTCATCACCCAGCGCCTGGGTGAGCATCGCCCGGATATAATCGTCATTACCAACCCCCAAACCGGTCTGGCCGCCGACAGCGTCCACAAACTGGTTAAGCACGTAGGTGACGTCGTCCTTGCTGACGTCTTTCATCTGCGCCATGGCGACGCCAACCCGCTGAACCTCTTTCGGCCCCATGTGCTTGAGCACCTCAGCAGCGTCCGCTTCACCCAGAGACATCAGCAGGATCGCTGCCTGCTCCACTCGCGGAATCTTGCGCTGCGGCTTTTTCGGGGCATCCCCCTGCAACTGGCCGTTTTCTTCAGTCATCGACATTCACCCACTGGCGCATAACCTGTGCAACCCTGGCGGGATCTTCCGCAATCAGGCCTTTGAGTGCATTCAACTGTCTATCATAGCTGTCTGTGGCGCCCGGCAAAAGCAGGTCATCCTGAGACGACATGGCATCGCGTAGTGCCTGCCCGCCTTCAATATCAGCAAGGCCACCATACTCACCCTCTTCTCCGCCTTCACCACGCTCGCGGCGACCGCCACCGGACAGTGTCTTCAGGGTGGGGCGCAGCAAGCCAAGAACCAGAATCAGAATGACCAGTCCTGCCAATACCTGCTTCATCAAATCCCAGAACCAGGGCTGCTCCCAGAAGCCCGGAGCTTCAAACTCCACCGCTTCCTCAGGGGCAAACGCGGTATTCATGACGGTAACGCTGTCTCCGCGGGACGCGGAATAGCCAACCGCATCACGCACCAGCATGCTCAGCCGTTGCAGTTCGGCCTCTGGCCAGGGTTGATAGCTCACCTCGCCGGTTTCCGGGTCGACCACTTTCATGTCATCCACGGCAAGGGCCACGGTCACCCGCTTGACCGCACCCAGCTCCTGACGGGTGTAGCTGACGGTACGATCCAGTTCATAGTTCCGGGTGGATTCACTCCGGACATTCACCGGCGGAGCTGCAGGAGCGCCATCTTCCCCTGGGGCGGCAGTGGCCTGCTCCGGAACCGTCGCAGCCCCTGGCGGCTGATTGGCCAGCGCACCGGGAATGCCACCCTGGGCTCCCGCCACACGCTGCTCAGACAACTCGCGCTCACTGCGCACCGCCTGTTGCTCCGGATTGTATAACTCCTCGGCACGCTCGACCGCAGAGAAGTCGAGGTCGGCGGTGACTTCCGCGCGGTAACGCCCTTCCCCGACAATTGGGCCAATCAATGAGGCGACACGGCGGGTCAGCCGCTCTTCAACCCTGGACGTGTATTCATACTGGTCTTTCATCCGGTCTGTTTCGGCCTGAACCTCATCGCCCGTCAACAGATTGCCGTTCTGGTCAACCACAGTCACCTGATCCCGGTTCATCATCGGAATGCTGCCGGCCACCAGGTTGACGATGGCCCGAATCTGCTCGGGCTCCGGACGACGTCCCGCAAATACCTCAAGAAACACCGAGGCGGTTGGCTCCCTGGCATCCCGGATAAACACCGAGCGCTCTGGAATGGCCAGGTGCACACGAGCATTACGGACACCGCGCATGGCAGCGATGGTCCGAGCCAGTTCGCCCTCCAGTCCGCGCCGGTAGCTGATGGTTTCCATGAACTGGGACGTTCCCAGACCACGTTCCTGGTCCAGCAACTCATAGCCCATGGTCTTCTGGTCGGTTACGCCTTCAGCAGCAAGCTTGAGGCGCGCGCTATAGACCTGTTCAGACGGCACCAGCAATGCTCCGGTGCGGGGGTCCATCTTGTAATCGATACCGTTGCTGTCGAGGATGGTGGTCACGTCCTGCGGGTTGTAAGCAGACAGATCCCCCACCACCGGCTGGTAATTGGGCTCCTGGGCCCAGAGCACCACAGCTACACCCAGTGCCACGCTGGCGGCCAGCCCGACCATAAGCCCGACCTGGCGCAGCAGATTCAATCGGTTGAATCCGAGCAAAAGATTGCTACGGCTCTCCGGAGTATCAGACTCCTGAGTAGCCGGCAGGTCAGAGGCGGCGGTTTCCGCAGGTACGCTTGCCATGCTGTTGCTCCGTTATCAGATCGGCATATTCATGATGTCTTCATAGGCTCGCACAACCCGGTTACGCACCTGGGTCAGAGCCTCAAAAGACACCGAAGATTTCTGGGCAGCAATCATTACCCGGGTAATGTCCACGTTCGGATCGCCCATTTCGTAGGCCGTCCTGAGTTCACTGGCCTGACTCTGAACCTCGTGTACATTGTTGACGGCCTTGCCCAGCATATCGCTGAAGCTGGGAACTTCCTGGGTTTCCTGAACCTGTCGTGGGCCATCGATGCGGCCACGTACGGACTGATCCTGTTCAATCCGCTGGTTCTGCATCATCTGGGTACGCAGATTCCGGATCTCAGACAGAACATTGTTTATGTCGGCACGTTGAACCATCACACTCTCCCGGCGACCCTGTCGGGTCTGTACTTGTTGCTGACTCAAATGAACTGAAAGCAAGCAACAGGCCAGAAACAATTAAACCATTTATTTCAACGGGTTAATAAATCATTGCACAACGGAAGGCGTCTGCGCGACGAAGAATTGACAGGGATGAAACCAGACCGAAAAAGAAGACCAGGCAGGCAAGTAAAAAAACGGCACCCCGAAGGGTGCCCGAAGGAGTATAAGGTCGACAACAAAGGCCCTGACTCAGGCCATGGCCAGCTCCGCATCAAGATCGATACCGGCATCTCGCATCTGGGCCAGTTTGTAACGAAGCGTTCGCGGGCTGATGCCCAGTTGCTCCGCGGCCCGGTTGCGCCTGCCACGCTCTTTCTTGAGGGTTTGAATAATGATACGGAACTCCTGTTGGCGCAGATCATCTCCGAGTGAGCCAATCGCCTCATCAGCCGCTGAATCCGCTTCCATCGCCGCCTCGGGGTCTGGCAAGTCGGCCTCAGGGGCCTCCATGGATCTGGCGGGAATGGCCGGCTCAGCGGGTGCACCAAAGTCAGCGGCACCGGTAATCCCAAGCTCCAGACAAAGATCACCGGCGTGGATTACATTACCCTGATGCAACACCAGCGCCCGCTGAATGGCATTGTCCAGTTCCCGGACATTACCCGGCCAGGCATGAGCCATCAGTGCCTTGCGGGCATCCTCGGCCAGGGTGATGCCGGTCAGCTTCATCTTGCGGCAATGCTTTTTCAACAGTGAGCGGGCCAGGGGCAGAATATCCAGCGGCCGCTCCCGCAGGGGCTGCCACCGCATCGGGAACACCGTCAATCGATAATAAAGGTCTTCGCGGAACTTGCCCTCGCGCACGTAGTCCGCCAGATCACGGTTTGTGGTCGCCAGCACACGAACATCCAGCTGAATGGTCTTGCGACCACCGACGCGCTCCACTTCCCGCTCCTGCAACACTCGCAGCAGCTTGGACTGCAAACCAAGATCCATTTCGGAAATCTCGTCCAGCAGGATCGTTCCGCCATTGGCCTGCTCGAATTTACCTGGAGAGGCTGCAACGGCACCCGTGAAAGCACCTTTCTCGTGACCGAACAGAATGGCTTCCAGCATATTCTCCGGAATAGCGGCACAGTTGATCGCGACAAATGGCTCATCCGCTCGGGGTGACTGCTGATGGATATAGCGGGCCAACACTTCTTTACCGGTACCACTCTCACCGGAAATCATCACTGTGGAATCACTGGCCGCCACTTTCGCGGCCAACTGGAACATGCGTTTACTGACCGGATCCTCAGCCACCGGCTCATCGCCAGCCTTTTGGCGGCTTCCGCCCACGACCCGACTGACCGCTTCCACCAGAACCTGAGGCTCAAACGGCTTGACCAGATAATCGATGGCACCGGATTGCATGGCAGACACCGCGTGGCTGATCTGGCCGTACGCGGTAATCAGCATCATGGGCAGCCCCGGATACAAGC
This sequence comes from Marinobacter sp. LM1, assembly GCF_042763285.1. NCBI lineage: Bacteria > Pseudomonadati > Pseudomonadota > Gammaproteobacteria > Pseudomonadales > Marinobacteraceae > Marinobacter > Marinobacter sp. LM1. The sequence continues at coordinate 1,667,059 of NZ_CP114373.1, read as the reverse complement.
GCTGAACTTCCGCCAACAACTCATGGCCGGACATGCCGGGCATATTGACATCGCTGACCACCATATCGACCGGCGCCCGGGCCAGGCTTGCCAGCGCATCTTCAGCGCTGGCCGCTTCCCGCACCTGGAATTTCGCCAGTTCCAGCGTCGTTACCAAAGCTTCGCGCAGGTCGTGGTCATCTTCCACAATCAGAATCTGGGCCTTTGCCATGCTATGTACCTCCAACCTGTTCTTTAAAACCGGGCTGTCAGAATCGGCAGCCGAACTATCGCGTCGGCACCTTGCTGTCCGGGGGATGAAATCGAAAACTCGCCCTGATGGGCCTTGACCACAGCCTGCACCACGGCCAGCCCGAGGCCGGTGCCATGGGACTTGGTGGTGTAGAAGGCTTCCATAATCCGACCTGCCTCACCAGGCTCGAACCCGGGCCCATTATCGGAAACCCGGATCTCCAGGCGGCCGGAGGTGGCGGAAACAACGATTGAAACGTCGGCGGCCCCCGCCTCCAGACTGTTATTCACAAGATTGGTACAGGCGCCGACCAGGGCATCGCGATTGCACATCAGCCGGCAAGGCGTCTGCACCTGGTTGTCCAGGGCCACCTGCACACCTGGCGCAAGCTTGAGCCCATCCACAGCAGACTCCAGCGCCTCCACCAGGCGCGACGAATCCAGCTCTTCCGCCAGTCGGGTTTCGCCCCGGGCGAAGATCAACATGTCGCGAACCTGCTGTTCCAGATGGGTGAGGCGGGACATCAGCCGGGAGGCGCAACGTTGACGTAGCTCCTCATCGAGATCCGGCTGGCTCAGATGGCCACCATAGAGAATGGCAGCAGACAGCGGTGTGCGAATCTGGTGGGCCAGGGAGGCAACCATCTTGCCCATGGCAGAGAGGCGCTGGGCATGAGCCAGTTGCGACTGGAGCTGGCGCGTTTCAGTCAGATCGGTCAGCAGGATCAACTGACCCGGCTGATTCTCCATGGTACGGATCTCAATGCTGACCCGGCGACCATCCTTCAGGGACACCTCATGGCCATCATCGTTACGGGGTGCGAAACAGCGGCGGATTACGTCAATCCAGCGCTCGCCCTCCAGCGGCTCGCCCAGCAAGGCAATGGCGGCCGGGTTGCTCTGGCTGACAGTACCATGTTTGTCCAGCACCACCACGCCCGCAGGCAAAGCATTGAGCAAGGTAGACAGGCGATCTGCCAGCTGCTCTTTCTGCTCCAGCTCCTGCTGGCGCTGTCGCGATTCATAAGACAGTTCACCGGAGAGCTGGTTCACCCGAGACTCGAGTGTGCGATAGGAATCGGTAATCTGCCGAGACATGCGATTGAACAGTTCCAGCGCAGAATCTACAGCCTCATCGTCCTGCTGCGGAAACAGTGCTGTCACCTTGTCGTTGACATCAGCCGCAGCGTTGGCATCCGGCTGGTGGCGGGACTCCATAACGACATGTGCGTGGCTCATAACCTTTCCCCCTGACAGGCCCGGCGGGGCCATCAATACTTTTGTTCGGAAAGGTTAAAGCTAACAGCGTGCCAATTAGTATTTATTGTTTATTTTCAAATAGTAACGAAACCAACGATACCCGGGGTGACGAATTACCGTCGGCCAGAAACAACAATGGCGTCGCAGGTTACAAACCTTTGACGCCACCTTTTAACGGCCACCCCGGTATCATCAGGCTTCTTCTGAGTCGTCCCTCAGACCATACTTTCGCACTTTCTCCACCAGCGTAGTGCGCCGTATCCGCAGCTTCTCGGCAGCGCGGGCGACTACGCCGCTGGCTTCATCGAGAGCCTGCTGAATCAACTGCTTTTCAAGATTGGAGAGATAATCCTTCAGATCAATGCCGTTCACCGGCAGCAACGCTGGCGCATCCAGCCCCACCAGGCCTGGTATGGAAGAGGGCATACCGGAATCCTCTACCGGGCGATTCTCGTCATAATCATCCACATAGCGGAACTTCTTCGGCAATTCCTGCACTCCGATCACGCCATAGGGATGCATGATGGCAAGACGCTCCACCAGGTTAGCCAGCTCACGGACATTGCCCGGCCAATCATGACGACACAGGCTCATGATGGCCGCCGAGTTCATCCGCAATGAACCACGCTTCTCTTTTTCCATCCGGGAAATCAGCTCATTGATCAACAGTGGAATGTCTTCGACTCGCTCCCGGAGTGCCGGCATTTCGATGGGGAACACGTTCAGCCGGTAGTACAGATCCTCCCGGAAATCACCGGATTCAATCATGTCCTCAAGATGCTTGTGGGTCGCCGCAATCACCCGTACGTCAGCGGTCTGGGTGCGGTTACTGCCCACTTTTTCAAAGGTGCGCTCTTGCAGAACCCGCAGTATCTTCACCTGCATGTTCAGGGGCATATCGCCAATTTCATCCAGGAACAAGGTGCCGCCTTCCGCCATCTCAAAGCGCCCTACCCTCGCCGTAATGGCACCGGTAAACGCGCCTTTCTCATGGCCAAAGAGCTCGCTTTCCAGCAGCTCTGCCGGAATGGCACCACAGTTCACCGGCACAAAGGGCTTATCGCGGCGGGAAGAATGGTAATGCAGATTGCGAGCAACCACTTCCTTCCCAGTACCGGACTCTCCGGTAATCAGCACGCTCACATCCTTGTCGGCCACCTGCTCCATCAACTGGCGCACTTGCTGGACTTTACGACTGGTTCCCACAAGGCTGCGGAACAGCTGCACACCACGCTGCTGGCCGCGCTGCTGGTTGCGGCTGAACTGGTCCCGATAGATCTGTGCGCGGTACAGGGAATCCACGAACTTGGTGTAGTTCAGCGGCCATTCCATCCGCGCAATCACTCGTGCCGCATCGTCCTCTGACAAACCCTTGAGCTCAGGGTCGCCAACCAGCAACACTGGCACACCGGTCATGGCTCGGCATACTTGCTCTATGGCGGAACAGGCGCCGGATTCGGTGCCGTTGACGACCGCCACTGAAACACTATCCCAGGCCTGATCATCGTCACTCGCCAAAAGCGCCAAAGCCTCGTCGCCGGAAATCACCTGCTCTTCACCGACAAACTCCAGAATGGTGACCAGATCTCGTCGCCTGGTTTCATCCTCACTCAGCACCAGCACTTTGTTATTTTTGGACATTCACAGGAATCTCTTCATGGATTTGTGCGGTATTTAAGACCGTATGCCGGCCCGAGTCAATTTTATGACGCTATCTTTGACGATTCGAGGAGACGTTCTGATAGGTTTTGGCGGCGTTACGGTTCTGGCTGACCCACTTCAATGAGGCTTTCGCCTCGTCGCGGGCCTTCACAGCGGCGGCATCGGCCTCGGCCACAAAACGATTCAGCGCTTCCAGTCGCTCTCGCACCAGTGTGGCATCAAGTCGGCCCTGCTCGAGCTCAGCCATCAACGGTTCCACCGTCGGTCGAACCCGAGCATTAAGCTGGCCCAATCGTTCCCAATCCTGGTTGTCCAGGGCCAGGGTTAATTCGTCTTGAAGCTGATCCAGATCGGAAAGGAGGTTTTCAGGGTTGGCCATCAGCAATCTCCGTGGTCTGCGGGACAGACTGGCCAACGAAAGGGCACCACCGGAAGCGATGGCGCCCCGCAAGCGGACGGTTAACGCCGTGCTGCGCGACGGGCCGCAGAGGCGGTAAACTCGTTACCACGATACCCCGGCGCGAAATCATAGGCGGGGTAACCATTGTCCAGACCATCAATGTAATAACGATTTGCCTTCAGATCATACGTCATTTCCATGGTGGTCCAGAAGACCGGCTCACTGTAGTAGCTGATATTGTGAGCCTCGGAAACGCGCCATAGCTCGCCTTTCTCGTTGTACTCCTCAGAGACCAGAATCTGCCAGCTATCTTCATCAATGTAGAACACACGGCGCTCGTAAATATGGCCGATACCGGTACGACGCTTGGCCTCTACCACCCACACCCGATGCAGCTCATAGCGAGCAAGACTCTGGTTGATGTGGTTGGGGCGGATGACATCCTCAGGGCGAACACTGGAATCGTGAAGCTTGTATCCGTTGTAGGGAACCAGCAGCTCCCGTTTACCTTTGAGTTCCCAGTCATACTGGTTTGGAGCACCGTTATACATATCTTTCTGGTCAACCGAACGCAGAGAGGACGAATTCGGCAGGTCTGTCTCGTAGGCCAGGTTCGGAGACCGGCGCAAGCGTCGGGAACCCGCATCATAACGCCATGCAAGGCGAGGTGAACGAACCTGGTCCAGAGTCTCGTGCACCAGGGTGATGGTGCCCGCCAGCGTGGTCGGGGCGATAGTCTCGGTTTTCAGGTAGAAGATCTTGTTGTCGATATCGGCAAGATCCGCGCCTACCTGACTGTACGCGAAAAAATAATCGTAGTGGTTGACCACCGGGTTGAAAGAACCGTCTTCCTGAGGAGTGGCTGAAGCACTTCGGAAGGACACCTCCTCACCGCGATACCGGAGAATGTGGTTCCAGATCGCCTCCAGACCATTCTTCGGAATGGGGAACGGGCTGGTCATGATGGTGTCTCTTACCCCGTTACCATTATCCAAAAGCTCGGCGGTCAGGGCATTCTGACGGAACTTCTCGTATACATGTTCGGGAAAAGCCGCTGTCCGACGGGTTTCATACACCGGCATGAAAAATGCCGGGCCATATTGCTCCAGCATCCGTATGTGGCCGTCCGACAACTTATCCCGGTAAAGATCAAGGTTATCACCCGTCACCACATACAGGGCGTCATCGCCAGGGAACGGATTGGTTTCTACAGACCCCTCGCGCCAATTCGCCGGTGGCGTGGCAAGCCCGCCATCCCAGGCTGGAATGGTGCCCGCTGCGTTGCCCGCGCGCTCAGCACCAACCGGTGTCAGCTCATTATTCAGGCGCGCGGCTTCCGCCTGTGTTACCTTTGCCAGCAGCGGACTGGACGCCCCCATAACAGCAACTGCGATGGCAGCAATAAATCGGTTTCGCATCCTCAACCTCCAGCGTGAGTCACATGAGTGGTCAATACTCACCCAATCTGACGCTCTTTTTGCCAGTTTCAAACGCCCGTTTCAAGTGGTTGTTTGTAGTTTCTTGTGACAAGAGCATTTCCACAAAGCGGACAGAGCGAGAAATAAACAGCCAAAAATGGTAGACTCCCAAAGTTTTACCGGCCCTGTTTCTCTGATTTTTCGCTCGCAGGTTTCCTCATGGCATCACAATGGCACACCCTGGTTTCGCAAAAGCTGTTTCTGGCCAAAACGTTACTAGTCCGGGTTGAGCAAGACGAAGCGGCGACTGCACCAGAACGAGAAGCCCAACTGCAAGGTGCCATTGAGTTGTTGCTGCGGGCTCGCTTACTCCTGCTGGTAATGATTGCCCGATGTCACCAGAACAAAGTCGACAGACCGGCCTCCATTGATGAGCTGGAGGCGCTGTTTCCCTATGCGATTGCGGAAGGCGGGATGTTGAAGGAACTGGCTGAAACACCAGGCAGTTGGTGGCAACAGCTGAATCAGTTGGAGGCTGCCGCTGGAGAACCGCCCAAGACACGGAAAACCGTGACGGAAGAAAACATCATTGCGGTTTCGGCGGATCAGGGGCCAGATCGGTCCGTTCAGGCTCTGAACAAGATACTGGCTGCCATGACCGTATTGACCAGAGAGATAGACGAGCAACACAGCGAGTGGTAATCCGCCTGCCGGAGCCAATCCATTAACATACGCTGACAGCAGATATAGGTTGAATGAATGTCACCTTCGTTTTTTGAAATTGTACAACTCGCCGACGGCGACTACGCGCTTCGCCGGATTGATGACGACGCAGCTCCACTTGTGCGCATCTCATTCTCTGATGAGGCCAGAGAAATGCTGGAAGACCGGGACATGAACGTCGCCAAGGCGATGATTGCCGCTGGCATCGAGGCCGCTGGCAACATCAGCCACGACATTGACTGGGAAGAGGACGAAAGCGAGTTCGCCGACAATCAGCCCCACTACACCTTGCATTGAGCACCCGTTATCTCTGGCGCAACACCACACCGTGGCTATTACCCTTGGCAGATGCCTTTTGCAACGCTTCCAGCGCCGCACGGCCCAGCTTGTGAGTCCAGAGCACAACGGCATGGCAGGTGCCTGCGCCCAGCGCCCGCTCAGCCAGCTCTTGAGCCGGGAATTCTGTCGTTGACCGCAACACCAGAATCTCACTGGCCACAATGCCGTGCATTTTCTGCCACTTGGCCACCAGGGACTGGGGAGGATCAATCCACGCCAGCCAACGTTTCTCCTGGTTGAGTTGTGTGAGCATTGGCAGCAGCAACTGGAAATTCTCCACCTGCTCCTCCGGAAGAATAATCTCGGTAACATTGCCACCGAAGCCAGACGCTGAACGTCGCTCCGAACCGGACGCTGCTACCCTGGCCGCCGGTGCCCTTTGGCCAGAGGAAACCGCACCAGCCGCAACAACAGCTGCCGGCTGAAATGCCATGTTCTGAGTGAAGCTCAACTGTTCCATTACTCACCTACCTGCGCCATGCGCTGCCGAATACGGTACTCAGTGAAGATCGGAGCGGCGGATAACGCCTACGCCGAGACCTTCAATAAACAATTCCTGCTCCGCAAGATCGACCTCAATCGGAGCAAACTCCTCATTCTCTGCAATCAGCCAGACCTTGTTGCCTTCCCTGCGGAAACGCTTGACGGTGACCTCCTCTCCGACACGAGCGACAACGATCTGACCGTTATGGACATCCTGGGTACTGTGCACCGCCAGTAAATCACCATCCAGAATCCCGATGTCTTTCATGCTCATCCCCCGTACCCGCAAAAGGTAATCTGCTGAAGGAGAGAAGAAGCCCGGCTGCAGCGTGCAGTGATCTTCAATATGTTCCTGCGCCAGAATCGGGCTACCGGCGGCAACCTGCCCGATGACAGGGAGGCCCAGATCTTCTTCGGCCTCCGGCAGGCGAATGCCCCGGCTGGCTCCCGGGACCATCTCGATGGCGCCTTTCCTTGCCAGAGCCCTCAGATGTTCTTCCGCCGCGTTGGCGGAACGGAATCCCAGCTCTGCGGCAATTTCAGCCCTGGTGGGCGGGTAGCCGGTTTCATCCACGTAACGTCGGATAATGTCCAGCACCTGGGATTGTCTTGCAGTCAGTTTCATCAGTCGGGCTCCGGAATTTCGATCCTGTTTTTTTATACAGTGAACTGACTATATACAGTGTTTTATCCAGTGTAAAGCCCCCTCCGTTTCGTTTCCTTCCTGTAACAGGCGAGCACCAGCCTGTATGTTATGGTGACGGAAACCAGACACAGGGAAGCCATAACCAACCATGACCGCAAACGATCGCTGCAAGATGCCGGAACGCAAGACAAATCGGGACGGCCAGGAACGAAAAGTCGGGGTTGAGATTGAACTGTCCGGCCTGACCTACGAGGCCCTGGTCGCGCACGCTGCCCGCCTACTTGGGGGTGAGCCGGAGCTGACATCCCGTTATGTCACCCGACTGGACACCGATGCCGGGGTTTTCACCATCGAACTGGACTCTGATCCCATCAAAGATCTGGACCTCGCCGATGAACGGCTCCCGGAATCCATTCGGGAGCTCGGCAACCACGCCATGGATGTCATTGATTTTGCCGCTGAAAAAATTGTCCCTCTGGAGATAGTAGGGCCGCCGCTGGCAATGTCGGCTCTGGACATGATTGAGAATCTGGTAGACGAGCTTCGAGGCCTGGGTGCAGAAGGCAGCCGGGAGGCCATTTACTTTGCGTTCGGGCTTCAGCTCAACCCGGAACTGCCCGACCTCGAGCCCGATACCCTGGTTCGTTACCTGCAGGCGTTCGCACTGCTGTATGACTGGCTCAAGTCCCGGCATCAGCTGGATATCAGCCGGAAGTTCACCACCTACATCGAGCCCTGGAGCAGCCGCTACACAGACAAGCTGATGGCGGACGATTACCGTCCTGACCTGGACACACTGATGAGGGACTATCTGCACTACAACCCTACCCGGAACAAGGCATTGGATCTTCTGCCACTGTTCGCTCATCTGAACGAATCGCTGTTGTCCGAATACGTTCAGGACCCCAGGATCAAAAGTCGTCCTACTCTGCACTACCGGCTGCCGGATTGTGATATCGACAATCCCAATTGGCACTTCTCCACAGTCTGGAACGATTGGGTAGTGCTGGAGCAGCTTGCCAACAACCGTCAGGATCTTGATGCCCTGCGGGGCGAATTCCACGACTCCCGGAAGTTCAGCTTCCGCAATCTCACCCGCTCCTGGCGTGAGACCACCGATGAATGGCTGCATCAGCACGGTTATGTCTGACTGGGAAAGCGAAACGGACATCCCCGGCCTCACCATCGGCATCAGTGGCCCGGCCCGGCGAAGTATGGCCCATCGGCTGATCAGCCTGGGCCTGCGCCTGCATGGCGCCAGAACACACTACATCCGCCCGGGCGACCGAACCAACGTCGAACTACTGGACGGGCTGGTACTCTCGGGCGGCACCCACGTGCATCCGGGCCGCTATGGTCAACAACCCCAGGTGACGGCCAGGTATGACCTGAAACGGGATGCTACCGACACCGAGCTTCTCCGCCAGGCGGAGGCGATTAACATTCCGGTGCTGGGTATCTGCCGCGGTGCACAGTTTATCAACGTCTTTCACGGCGGGTCCCTGTGCCAGAACGTTACCCCGTTGCGGGTACATACCCGACATCGACCTTTGTTATTACCCCTCCAAACGGTTCGCCTGGTCCGGGACAGCCGTCTGGGAGGCCTGATGTACAGCCACGTGATTGGCGCCAACCGCATTCACAGCCAGGCCATCAAGCGCCTTGGACAGAATCTCAGAGTGACGGCCGTGGACAACGACCTGTTTGTGCAGGCCATCGAAAACACCGGCCGACAATGGTTGATGGGAGTGCAATGGCACCCCGAATACCTGCTTTACCACACCGGGCACCGTCGCATCTTCAGCCACTTTGTGCACGCCGCCCGGGCCCGGAAACTGGAACGACTGGATAACCGGGAAGGCCCGGAGTTCCACTCATAAGGAGAATGACCATGATCAAACGTCGACTGCCACTTGCGCTCGCCGCCGCCGTCACCGTGATACCCGCGGCAGCCAGTGCCGGAGAAGTGAGCCTGAATGGCGAAGGTATTGTTCGTTACGAACCAGACAGCGCCAGACTGCAGTTCTCAGTCACGGCCGAGCACCCGGATGCCGCCAAGGCCTCTGAACAGGTGTCCGACACCATGGACGAATGGCGCCAGGCCATTGCGGCCTATCGTAATGAGCTGGACGACTATTCTGATGCCGATCTCAGTGTTTACACTCGCATGCTTCCTGTACGGGAACAAGGCCAGGATCCCAAGCGAGTATCGGTGGCAAGCCAGACCGTCAGCTTCTCGATCAACGATCTGGATCTGCTGAATCCGTTGATTGGTGAAGCCAACAAGCTGGGGCTGCAATATCATCTTGGCAGCCACCAGTTTTTCCACTCAGACGAGCAGGGGCTGGAACGCGAGGCTCTGGCAAGGGCCATCGCCGATGCCAGAAGCCGCTGCGAGTTTGTCGCCAAGCAACTCGAGCAACGTTGTGGCGAAGTGGTCAGTCTGAATGTGAACGGCGGCCATCGTCCGGTACCGATGATGCAAGCGGAATCGAAAATGGTCGGTGACGCCGTTTCAAGCGTGGGCCCCAGGGAAATCCAGGCCACCGTCAGCGCCACCTTCGAGCTGGACTGACCTGGCCACTCAGAAGTTCCGTGTATAGAAAATATCCAGTGAGGCCGCCAGACCACTGGCGGCCTCCAGATAGAAGTAGCGGCCCAAATCGTAGCGCAGGGCTACCGTGGTAATGGGTTCAAATATGCCAACACCATAACGGAGGCTTAGTTCGTCTGTGATATAGCCGCTCGCCACCACGGAGGCCTGCTCCCCTGAACCCTCCGCCTCCAATGTCAGGTTACGGATACCCAGCTCGTTTCCAATACCTTGTGTGATCTTGCTGGCCTGGGTAAGACCCAGTGACAACGCAGCCCGGCTCATCTGCCCCTCATCCCCCTGGCCCCGGGGCGGACGGCCAAGAATAACGTACGACAAGGCATCACTCTGCGGCATCGACGGTTCCGAGAACACTTCCGTTTCCGGCTCATCCACCGGGCCGGACAACCGGATCCCGGCGACCACCGTATCAACTTCACGGACTGCCTCAATGTCCAAATACGGTCGGTTCAGCGCACCTACAAAGAGAATCCGTGCCCGGCGCAGGTCCAGTTCCTGGCCAAAGGCTTCATAGCGACCATTCACTAACTGCAGCGCACCCCGCGTATCCATTTTGTTGCCAATGCGCAACGTGCCTTCGAGGTTGCCGGTGACACCAAACGCGGCAAACGACACCTCATCCTCACCGACCACCACAGTCACATCCATCAGCATCGACCGAATGGCAGGTTCTTCCCGTTCGACACCCACGATGACTTCATCCTCGGAAACCGATACCGCCGATGGGGGGACGCTCTGGACTTCGATTTCGCCTCTGGGCACCTCAACGCGGCCGGAGACCGACAGCTCTCCAGATTTGAAGGCAATATCCAGATCCGGCGCCACCTCCAACCGGGCATAAGGTTCCAGCGTCACCGGCAGCCGTTCGCCTTTCAGGTTGATCGCGACTTGCGGCGACTGTCCCCACTCCAAGCTCCCGGAGACCTGGCCCTTACTGCGATCATTGCTTTTCCAGCGCCCGCTGATATCGGCCGACTGCCCCCGGAACTCAAGCACTACAAGCAATTCCTCCAGTGGCAGGGGAAGGCCAGGATCAAACACTCGCCCTTCACTAAGCACCAGCTCGCCGGTGACGTCAGGCTTCATCAAGGGACCGTTCAAACGACCACTGCCATTAACCCGCCCCTGAATGTCTTCAATACCGGTAAATGCCGAGAGGAAGGCAAGATTAAGGGCCTGGAGCCGGAATTCACCATCAACCGTGCGGTCACTGGCCAGAGGATCCACAGCAAGATCCAGGTCAAACTGGCCAAGTTCCGGGCCGCTGAAATCCAGGCTGACATTGGCCTCATCCGGTTTAAGATTAGCCTCAACCACTAGCTGGTCATGAGTGATGGGCTGCCAGTCGTCCAGCACCAGAACCCCGAACTCGCCGGCGCCGGCATCAATCCGGATAGTGCCATCAGGACCCGCATCCGTGAGAGTTACGGCAATGTCGGCGTCTATAGTCGATTGCCACCGAAAAGTCTCTGGAAACAACGGTTCCAAAGCACTGGCCGGGAAACCTCGCACTTCATAAGCAATGCGGGAGTCTGGCCACAGTCTCTGGTCAGCCGCACAGACCGAGCTTTGCTGCCAGCGCCAGCAGTGACTGCCAAGTTCAAGAGCCCCGGCCACGTAGGTGAGATCCGCTCTCGTATCCAGCTGCCAGATCTGCCCTGGCTCTGGTACGGAAATCAGGCCCCGGGTCAGCTGTCCGCGCCAATCCGGTAGTTTCTCTCCCAGCCCGCCCGCGAATTCCAGCTCAACCGAAGCTTCAGGATGATCGACTTGCAAAGCCAGGGTGTGGCGCTCCCGGGTGCCGCTGAGGGACGCTACAACCTTGTCGAGTTCCTGGCCAGCGAGACGCAGCTCAGTGCCCGACAGATCAAGGTCCAGCACCCCGTCACTATCAAGTCCCGCCTCAAGCTGCGCCTCGGTAACCAGGAATTGATCCTGCCAGGCCAGATTGCCCGCCGTCAGTGAGAGCTCAGCTTCCGGAGCTTCCGGCGAGCCAGACAGCCGAAGCCGTCCGGCAGCCTCCCCACCCAGACCAGCCAACAGTTGTTGCGGTGCGGCAAGATCAAAGCGCAGGTCGCCCGCCAGAGATTCGCCATACCGTCCACTGCCCTCAAGCCGGTTATCCCCGACGGACAGGTTGAAGTTTTGCACAACCCAGTCTCGCCCCTGGGTGGACAAGGTTCCTTTTGCCTGTGCCGGCTGCTGCCGCCATTGGCCGCTGAGATCCAGATCTGCGAATAATTCGGGCAGCGCCCCCTCCCGCAACTGGCCTCGGGTAGCCGCCGTTCCATTCAAACGCGCTTCCAGTTGCGGCACCCAAAAGCCCGGATTGAATCGATCGAGCTCAAACTGCGCCTCCCAGCTCAGCGGCCCGGAAAACACCAGTTCTGCCTGTCCGGAAAGCGCGCCGGCACCGGTGGTCATGTCCAGCTGGCTAAGGCTCACCGATTGCAGATCCCCTATCAGCCGGGATGTCAGTTCGGCTTCACCCAGGGGCCCCGCCACTGAAGCATCCAGCGCTGCCTGATAACGACCATTACCATACTGAACCTGGCCATCCAGACGTTTCAGCACAACCGGTGGCGGCTCCAGGCCCGGAATCAGGCCGTACCAGGGAAACTCCTCCAGGGTTATGTCTGCGCTGGCATCAATACCGTCACGCCAGGATACCTTGCCGTTCGCACCGAAGCGGCCATCGGAATTGCCCTCCCGATCCCGCGCGATCATCGTAACCTCGACGCCGGAAGCACCTTGGAGGGTCACCAGGCCCTGAACTGACGCCTCCACTGGCCCGGTGGACGCCGGGAGCATCGCCCGGGTTCGGGTATCGAAGCCCCGAGCCAGGCTACCATCGAGTTCCAGCCGCCATTGGTCCAGCGTCAGGGTTTCAGGCACGGCGCTGTGCGGCCGAAATTCCGGCGACTGAAGCTTCAGGGTAGCCGGCAAATCGGCATCAAGCGGATCCATCTCCCCCTCAAGGCGGGCATCGAGGTAGCCTCTGCTGGCGCCTGCCACACGAAGATCCCGGGCGCTGCCGGACAGATCCAGGGCAATCTGCCAGTCGTCTCCGCTCGGTGGTGGCAAGGTAACGTTGACTGAAAGATTCAATGGCCAGTCCCGACGCATCTCGGCTCGGCCATCGGCGGTCACCAGAATATCACCGCGTTCATACAGAAGGTGGTCAATGTTCAGGGTGGCACCCGACGCCCGGGAATCCAGCTCGACCCGATTCCAGACCAGGTTGTCATTTACCGTTAGTGCCCCGAGCCGGACTTCACGGATATTCACACCCAGGGGCAGATTGACGGAAGGCAACCGGATATCACCTCGTGGCTGATCAGCCTGGCCGGGGGTTTCTTGCACAGTAACCGCGATACTGGCCGCCTTGAGCGTGTCCAGACATACCGTCAGCTCAAGAAGGCACGACGGTGACCAGTCAATTTCCGGTTCGCTCACCTGAACGCCAACACCATAGCCCTGCCAGACCAGGCCATCGGCCCGCCACTGCCCCAGCATCGAGCCCTCGGCAGCTTCCGTCCGCAGGCCTGGTACCTGTTCAATGACCCAGGCGGTTCCCGTCTCACTGCGCAGGGCCAGCAGAACTGCAACCACCAGCAACAGGGGCACCAGCAGCAGTACCAGGACAATCACCAGCGGCCAGAACCACCAATGCCGGGATTTTCGGGTTTCCGGTTCGGCATCCGGGGCCTGTGTATTTCTGGATTGCGCCTCGGTCACAGTTCCGGCCCCATGGAAAAGTGAATCCGCCAGCCACCGCCAAGCTCCTCATTCAACCCCCTGGCAACATCCAGGCGAAGCGGCCCCACGGGGCTGACCCAACGAATCCCCACCCCAACACCGGTCGCCAGCGGATCAAAGACATCGTTCACGGCATTACCCTCATCCACAAAGGCAGCCACACGCCAGTTCCTGGCAAACTCATACTGGTACTCAGCACTCCCCACAATGAGATATCGACCGCCAACGGCCACACCATCGCTGTTCTCCGGTGAAAGCGTCTCATAACCATACCCTCGTACGCTCTGGTCACCGCCGGCAAAGAACCGCAGAGAGGGCGGCACATCGGAAAAATTGTTGGTGGCTACACCGCCAAAGTTGAACCGGGCAAGAAAACGATGGTTGTCGGCCAGGGTATACAGACCCTTGGCAAGCAGATTGACATGCAGAATATCCGCATCTGAAAGCACCGCCCGGTGGGCCCCGGTGACATCCAGCTGTAAACGAAATCCCCGGGACGGATCCAGTGGCGAATCCGCCTGCAGCTTCGAATAGCTCACACCCGGCAGAAGCAGGCTGGAGGTCCCTCGCTCACCGTCACCAATGCGAAAGCGCTCGCCTTCCCAGCGCATCGACAACACCTGCATCCAACCGTTGTCCAATTGATGGTTCCATTGCTGACCGAAGGTCAGGCGTTCGGACTCAACGTCTTCCACATGTTCCCGCTGATACCCGGTGCCCAGGCGGATGGAATCGGTCATGGGCGGGTCAAGAGGCAGTTCGTACCAACCACTGACACTCTGGCGCAGTTCAGAGAGCTCGGTATCTGCCCCTCTCTTGTGCCCCATGGAGTTAATATAGTGCTCACGCCAGTTGCCGCGGAAACGCGGCCCCACATCGGTCGAGAACCCGACGCCCGCAGACACCGATCTGGGAGGCCTGGGAGTGAGACCGATTGTCACTGGAATAACACGATCCTCTGCCTGGGAAGGAGAGGCATCAATGTCGACGCCAGAAAAATAGCCGCTGTTGGAGAGATCCCGGTTCAACCGGGCCACCTTATCGGCATGAAACGGCTCGCCCGGCTCTGTGGTTACAAATTGCCGCAGCAACTGCTCATCAAAACCATGGCCTTCCAGAAAGGTGACTTCACCCAGTTGGTAGCGTTCACCGGTGCGATAGGTAAGCAGGATATCCGCGGCGTTGGCGTCCGGGTCGACCTTCAGCTTTCGGGTCTCATACTCGCCGTCAAAGTAGCCCAGGCGCCCTGCCCGGTTCTGGATCGCCTGCCGCAAACCGTCATATTCACCATGATTCAGAATATCACCTTCCCGGGGACGCTCCGGGAGGCTTTGCACCAGGTCCGGATCGTCGGCCCCGGGCCCCTGGATATCCACCTGCCGGGATCGCACGCGCACGGGCTCGCCGGGAACGATGGTCAGCACCAGCTCCGCTGGCGCTTCATCCTGTTCATTCACTTGCCAGCGTATGGTCGGATTGTAGTATCCGAGGGCCCGGACCGCTTCTTCCACCTGGGAGACGGCGCTGGAGGCATAGCGGCGCAGACCGTCGGCGGTTCTGTCCTCAACCTCGCCCAGCAGGATTTCCGCGTTCTCCTGCAATTGGTCGTAATCCCCCTCGACCTCCACCCGTACCTGGTTGGCCAATCCTGAACTCGCCTGCCATAACAGCAGCCATATCATCGGCCTGATCGCTGTTTGAATGTGAGTGCCGAATAACCGCATCAAAGGATGGCTGCCCTGACCAGATAAAGTGAGTATTCCCTGTCACAGGGGCGAGAGTTTACCCGCAAGACCGGGGCGCTATCCATGCCCGCCGTATTAAGATTAGCAGCATAACGCCATCGCCGTTGCCACCGTCAGCCTCGTACCTGATCCAGAAATAGGCTAACCTGTCAGACACTTATAGAGTCATAGACAGGTCCTACGGATGCTTCATGTAAACCGCGAAAACCTGAAATCCAGTCATCAGTTGATCTGGTTCCTGATCGACTTTCTGATGCTTGGCCTGTTGATCATCAACCTTTCGTTCATCATCTGGGATTCCATCTACAACTTTGTGGCTGTGCAGAATCTCCTAAAAGACTACGCGCCGGCACTGCAATCTGCCTACCACCCCATTCATGAACGCTTCATCTTCTACGACCTGATCTTCGTGGCCATTTTCCTGAGCGAATTTGTACTGCGCTGGGGTTATTCAATCAGGGCAAAAGTCTATGACCGCTGGTACTTCTATCCGTTCATCCACTGGTACGATCTGGTGGGCTGCATTCCGGTTGGCAGCCTCCGGTTTCTGAGAATCCTGAGGGTGATCTCTATTATCTACCGGCTGCATCAGTACAAGATCATCGATTTCACCAACACCCGGCTGTTCCGGTTCGTTAATTTCTACTACGAAGCTTTCATGGAGGAGTTGTCTGACCGGATTGTCCTGAAAGTACTCAGCGGTGTTCAGGAAGAAGTTCGACGGGGCTCGCCTCTGTTTGAGCGTATCCAGCAGGATATTCTTTATCCGCGGCGGGAAATGCTGTCAGACTGGATTTCAGAGCGGGTGGCAGTGGCAGCCAAGGAGGGTTACGTACCAAATCGCGGCGCATTGAGGGCCTACCTGGAAAACCGGGTGGACCAGGCCTTGAAGCAGAATCTTGAGCTGTCCCGGTTGAAATACCTGCCTGTGGTGGGGCCAACCATCCAGGACACACTGGAGAATGCGGTGGGTGACATTGTCGCCAATGTGATTCACCAGATTCTCGAAGACCTGGCCTCCACTTCTAACCATGCGTTTATTGAAGATATCGTCAACGTGTTCCTGCCCGAACCTGGCCAACAACAGGAAGAGGCCGAAAACGAAGCGCTAATCAACCTGATACTGGAGGTGGTCGACGCCATCAAGGACCAGGTCCGGGTCAAACACTGGCGCGAGAATCTGCCCTGACAGGAATTGCTCGTTACTGTGGCAACCCATCGATGACCGCCTGACAGACCTGTTCCTGGTTCAACCCCTGGCCCTTGATGGCCAGGTCCGCGTAGCGGGTATAAAGGGCGAAACGCTCTTCAAATAACGCTTCCAGCGACTGGTCGGGCCGACGGGAGATACCGCGGAGGCTGTAATTGCCGATACGTCTGCGCACCTCATCCAGAGAAATGTCGAGAAACACTACGGTGCCCTTCTGCCTCAGGTGTGTCATCGCGGCCTCACTGTACACCGCGCTACCACCGGTGCTGATGACCTGACCTTCAACCTCAAGAGCCAGCAGTACCTGCTCTTCAATCCGGCGCAGGGCCAGATAGCCGTCCTGGTCAACGATCTCCTGCAGCGTTCGCCCGGCCTGCTCCTGTATCAGCAGATCGGTATCGATAAACCCCAGGCCCAGGCGTTTTGCCACCAACACCCCGACGGTGCTTTTGCCGCTGCCAGGCATGCCGATAAACACCAGATTTCTGCGCCCGGTGGTCATGCTGATTCACGAGCCTCTGCCGAACGACAGGCCGCCGCGGTGAACAGAACATCGGTTGATGAGTTCAATGCGGTTTCGGTGGAATCCTGAACCACGCTGATGACAAAACCAATGGCAACCACCTGCATGGCCACTTCCGTGGAGATACCAAACAGACTGGTCGCCAGCGGAATAAGCAGCAGTGAACCTCCAGCCACGCCGGAAACCCCGCAGGCCGCAATAGACGACACCACACAAAGCAGCAGTGCGGTCGGGAAATCCACCGGAATACCCAGGGTATTCGCAGCCGCCAGGGTAATCACGGAGATGGTGATGGCGGCACCGGCCATATTGATAGTGGCACCAAGCGGGATGGAAATAGCGTAAGTATCCGGGTCCAGCCCCAGCCGGTCACACAGGTTAAGGTTAACCGGGATATTGGCAGCGGAACTGCGGGTAAAAAAGGCGGTGATGGCACTGCCCCTTAAACAGGCGAATACCAGGGGGTAAGGATTCTGGCGGGTGTGGAGGAAGACAATCAACGGATTGGTCACCAGAGCCACAAACAGCATACAGCCAACAATGACGGCCAGAAGGCGGCCGTATTCCAGCAGCGCGCCGATGCCGGCATCGGCCAGGGTATTGGCAACCAGCCCGAAGATTCCCAGGGGCGCAAACCGGATAACGGCCCGGACAATGCCGGAAATTGCATCGGACAGGTCGTTCACCACTTGCCGGGTGGCGTCACGGCCCTGGCGCAGCATTAATCCCAGACCAACGGCCCAGGCCAGAATAGCAATGAAGTTCCCCTCCATCAGGGCGCTGACCGGATTCGTCACCGCGCTCAGCAGAAGATTGCGCAGGATCTCGACGACCCCGCCAGGCGGGTTGCCGCTGACTTCCGGAAGCTCCAGAGTGAGTTCCGTGGGGAAGACAAAGCTGGCGATCACCGCTACCACAGCCGCCACCAGCGTACCGATCACATAGAGCAGCAACACCCCACGAATGTGGGTTGGCTGTCCCTGCTGGTGATTGGCAATGGCTGCCGTCACCAGCGCAAACACCAGGATAGGCGCAACCGCTTTCAGGGCGGATATAAACAGTTGGCCAAGCAGAGAAACCGATTGGGCAGTATCAGGCCAAATCACGGCCAGCAAAACGCCGGCAATGATTCCGATGGTAATCTGGGGTATCAACCCCATCTGCAGCAGGGGGCGTACAACGCCAAGTCGCCGGGAAGACATCTTTGGGCTCCTTTTGCTTGGTCAGAAAGGGGCATCACCCGGCAATAATGGCCATGGGAATAATCTGCCGCCCAGAAAGCAAAAAAGGCAGATCAGTGAAGGTAACTGACCTGCCTTTTTCTTTTTTGGTAGCGGGAGGTTATGAGTAGGACACCAGGGGCGACTACTAGATAGTCGCTATTTTGCCTTAAGTTGCACAAAACCACATGATAAGAGATGATTACTCATAATTTCGCCATGGCATTAAGAGCAATCAATGACAAAAGAAGTGGCGCAGGATTGGCACAGATCTTCAGCGACTGTTGCGGACAATATGACCTTAAGGCTCGGAGAGCGCTTTGGTGACCTGTGTCATTGGGCGGTAGACCAAGGGCTGGAGTTTCCGGTCGAGCTGAGTTTCCACATCCTAGGCTTAGACGAGTTCACGGTTGGCTTTGAAAACCTGGCGCAGGAGTTGCGGCACCCTGAATCCGAGTCCATCCTCGCAGACTGGTCATTCAACCCAGTTGTCCACGAACTTAAGAAATTCGCGGACGAGTTTGCTGCTGATTCAAGGTTAACCAAACTCTACCCCAGCATTGGGCACGGCGGGGGTGCTAAGAGGAACAAGCGACAGTTCAAAGATCTCGCAAGCCGAACTTTTTTGTTGAGCTTGATTGTTAACCCGCTGGCCGCTAACACGGATGAAGAAGTCTTTTGTAATCGACGGCGCTTGCGTATCTGGCTCATTGGTCAAGCAGCGATTCGGCTCATTGATTTTGGTTGTGTTGCAGATACCTCCGTTAGCAGTGCGGCCAGGTTCTTACAAGCCGACTCGCTCGACAGTCGTTGGGCATTGATTGACGAGTTACTAAGTAGAACAAAGAAGCTGATCGGCTCCGCTCCAAATTCCTTTGAGAACTTCACCTCTGCAATGGAGAATGCGGCAGGTGTGATGAGGGAAGTAAAATCTCGCCCGAAAAGCCATAACGAATTTCTCAATGCGATACTCTCCATCGCGAGCGGCTCGTATCACCAAATCGAATCGCGAACTTCAGCAAAAACCACTGCGATTCCCCTTCATTTAAGATCCAAGCCCTCCCCGATTGATGAGTTGCCGTTCGAGTCTGGAGACTCGACGTACAGTGTTATCCCCTCGGTTTCTGATGACGATGAGGGCGAAACCTTTTCGTACGTCACTGAAGTTGATCCAACGGATAGTGCGGCCCAGCAAACTCTCAGCTCCGGAAGTGTGTTCATGCAGACAATGGAACTGGCCCATTATCTGCCGTGGACCTGGGATCGCCTTTTGCCACCAGAGGTGCAGCTGGTCGAGTCCTGGGTTGAGCGCACATTGCAAACGATGGACAGGAGAGACCGGTTTGGCGGTGTTCTGGTTTGGGCAGCCATACAGTTATCTCGATCACTTCAGCTGGTTGAGCGAATACCAATTGGGACCGAGATGACCGATGAATGGAGCCTGAGTCCAGACTTCATGTTTCTTAAGCGGCGATCGCCGAGACGCCACAGTGCGTGGCGTCCTGATGACGTTAGTAGGAATCTCGTCGAGCCATTCCGTGACGATCTAGCCATCATCGTTCCAGAAAAAGTTAAGCAGTCCCTGGAATGGGTGATTGATGCCAACGAGTCTGGCGGGGAGCTCACCCTGGGGGCGGTCTGGAATAAGCTGTCGGAGATCAAGCTGGAAACCTGGTTCAATGGCCAGGCTGAGAAGCACTTTCCTCGGGTCACCAGCGCAAAGTTGGCGCAATGCAAAGGTCAGCAGTTATTCGGTCGAAGCGGCGACTTCAGCTTTTCGAGGTTGTTGGCGTCACATCCGAGAAGCGCACTTCCGGGAGCTTGTAGCTATGCTACTTGGGACGTTAAAGCGATCGAAAAAGGCTTACAGCTAGAAGTAACGAAAGGGCCCAACGAGCAAGATTCCCTTCATGTAATGGGAAGTCTTCTGGCCCCGCTTGAGTCGGTTCTGTCCGAGGAAATTCAGCAAGCCACGGAAAAGCTCGAGCAAGCAAGAGGACGAGGGCTTGTTTTCTATCACAATGTGCTGGGCCAGTATGTTGTAACGGCACTTTACGCTGCAAGTGGCGCCCGCCCGTTGAGGGATCCGTTTGAATCGATTCATCACTTCTCGTTATCGCGCCAGTGCGTCTACATCAACGACAAGAATGATGAAGGGCTCCATAACGGTCGTTTGGTTCCATTGCCGCAGGCTGCGATTGAGTTGCTGGCGCTCTATCTTGGTCATCTGAACCACTTGAGTCAGGCTATCGGTACCCACCGCCCAGAGTTGGCGGAGCAAATAGCCGACATGGTCCAAGGGCCTACGGCTATGCCAAGCATACCGTTGTTCTTTCTTCTTGATGACCACCTTCGCTGGCACTCCATGGCTGATGCCGCTGACCTGAGTTGTTCGCTGTTCGACTGGGGGCTGCCCAATAATTTGTTTCGCCACAGGTATGCCCAGCGGTTATTGAAAGAAGGGGTTGACCCGGAAGTCATCGAAGGGTGGATGGGGCATGCGGAACGGGGGGCTGCAAGTTACGGTGATTATTCCGCCCGATGTTGGGCAGAAGACGCAAAGAACTACCGCGATGTGATTGAACACGTGTTTCGTTCACTGCCCTTTGCGCTTCCAGCATCACTCCCGGAGCCGCCCCTGCTGGTTCTAGCCGACACCCCACCAGGAAGCTATAGAGAGCCCGAGGTGTTTGGGCAGAGAGCCAGAGCCCGTGAGCGAAAGAAAAAACTCAAAGCCGCGATTCAACAAGCGCGGGCAGATATTGAGCTGATCCTGAATGGGCGATCACTCAACGAAATCAGTGATAACGAACTGGTCCGGCTGAGTACTCGGATGCTGTTGAGAGAAAACCATTTGCCGCATCCGCAGGCCAGCGTTCGTTTTCGGGTCTTTACCAAGCTCATGACAAAACCCGAGCAAGAGACCGATTCTATAACTGAAACTGAGCCCGAAGGTGGCGACCAGAAAGTACGGGATGGGGCGCTGGCCTCTGGCGCAGCAAGACAGAAAATACTGAAAAAACGGCTCATCAAGGTCAGCGATGAGCGATCGTTGATAAACCCAGACATTGCAGCGTCTCTGACGGTGTATGGCCATTTGCAACACTGGGCTGAGTTAACCAACAAATCCTCGTTTAAGGCGGCGCTATCGAAATCCCGAGCCCTTTGCTTGGGAGCCGTGCTGTTGTCGGTGGAAAAGCGGCTCGGATACCAGCAGTTATTGCTCGATGTGATCAAGGGGGATAATTTTCGTCTGATACAGCACAAGCGTCAGTATTTCTTCGAGTACAGCGAAACGCTCACGTCGGATGATTTCGTGACGCCGGTACAGAGGCTTGAGGTCAGTTTTAAGGTCGCCAGTTTGCTGGCCTACGGGTGGGGTAAGAAGTGCGGAGCCACTCTGCCGGCGCCCAAGGAGATAACCGAATTCAAGGGTCTGTTAGCGATCTATCAAGACAACCATTCAGGTCACCCTGATCCGTCAATGTTGGAACTGGTTGACTGGTTGTGCGGTGTCATCAATCAATCCAACCTGGCTGATATGCCTGGGATTGTTGCGGCGGCGTTGAGTGACCGCGCGCCACCAACCAGTGCTTCGATGTCGGATTTCGCCCGCATCCTTCATGACCGCGTTATCGATTTGCCAGGTGACGAGGATCAGGCTGCCGAACTTCCATCAAGACTTCCTGCGCGCTTACGAGATCAGGAAACCGATAAGACGCGACTCCAGGAAAACGCAAAAACCTTCACTCAACTCGTCACGGCTGCCTTGAATGAGTATGAGCCGAGACAGTCCAAAGCCCTTGAGTGCGATAAAAGTATTCAAACGATCTGTGAGAACTATCGTGGTTTGATCAGCCCGAGCTTGATTCTCAGTGGTCTATGGATTGCCGATCATGCTCGGCGTGGAAAAGCGAAATGGCGAAAGCGGTTCGATGCTTTCGCCAAGAATACGTTGACGACGTATTGGAGCTTGTTGTCCCCGGCGGTTCGGGGCTTGCTGTATGACGTTGATTTGGTGGGCCTCGACAG
The DNA here is from genome assembly GCF_042763285.1 of Marinobacter sp. LM1. Lineage (NCBI taxonomy): Bacteria > Pseudomonadati > Pseudomonadota > Gammaproteobacteria > Pseudomonadales > Marinobacteraceae > Marinobacter > Marinobacter sp. LM1. The sequence goes on along the minus strand of NZ_CP114373.1, from coordinate 1,644,794 downwards.
CGATGAGATCACGGAACTGTGCGCCGACATGCTGGAGTACAAAACTCTCACATCCCGGTACACCGGAGCGTTCGGCAAAAGACTCAAGGATTTTTTTAATTGGGCCTCACGGTACGGCGTGGCCTCGCCTGAGTGGGATGAGCTGGATATCACCAGTGATTATCGGTCGGTGAGCCCTGGGCTGATTACTGAAACTGAGTACCAGGCTGCGCAACAGGTCATTCAGGAAGACGGTAGTCTGGAGGTCGATGATAAGAGGATGCTGGGATTTGTTCTTCTCCTGACCTACCGTTTTGGCTTGCGAGCCAAGGAGGCAATCAATCTATTGCGCAGAGATTGGTGCGAAGATGAGCGGTTCCACTGGGTCCTGGTTCAAAATAACCAGTACCGGAAATTGAAAAGCAAACCCAGTCGTCGTGCTGTGCCTTTGCTTTTCACGCTGTCTGAGATCGAGCAAGATCTCATTGATGGTGTTCTGGCCCGCTATCAAACGATTGCCTGGCCAGAAACCAATCGGCCCATTCTCTGTGAAACCTCGGACAAAGGGGTTCCGGTGCTCACCAGTCTTGCGCCGCGGATATCCGAGGCGTTGATTCGTATTCTTCGCAGTGTCACGGGCAATCCCACGCTGGTTCTTCATCACTGTCGCCACAGTTTTTACAACCGGATTGTTCCAGCGCTGTTCGGCCTCGATAGCCCTCTGTCGAATAAGCTAACTGACGTCCTCGATTATCCAGCCTTGAAACGTTTGATACTGGGTGAAGCGGATGGTGTCTCACGTCGAAGCGCAATGGCTGCAGGCCGCTTGATGGGGCATCGCTTTCCGAGTACAGGGCTCAAAAATTACTGTCACCTGGTGACAGATTGGATCGATCAGTTGACTCCGGTAGTCCACCAGCGAGCCCGCAAGTTAGCCGGCGTTGTTCAAATTTCCGATCTGCCAACGAGACCGGCAACGGCCTCTCCGGAAATGGTAGCTGCACTGGATTACCCGGCCCCTACGTTAGGTGCCCTCTTGAGAACGCTTCGGCTTGTGGGGTTGGGGCAGCGCTACGAGCGGGCCGCAGAGCTCATGAAGATTCATCCTAACGTTCAGACGCAGTTAAAGTCCGTCATCAACCTTGCAAACAATCGCATGAGGTTCAGCTCACCCACTGACAAAAACGTAAAATTCAAGGGTGCGGATTGTCCTAATGCTCTGCTGGAGACCGTCTCGGATCAAGCCTGGAGCAGAATGATCCATCACGCTGAGTCTTTAAGTGAGGACGAGGTCCTTGGTTGGAGCGGCGTCTCGGCCGATTACCTGGATGAGCTTAGCTACGTTGTGAGCCCGAATCGCCAGCTGCTTATGTACCAGGCGTCGCATTTTGCATTGGTAAAACACGTGCTTGAGCTTTTTCAGGTGCCGAGTAGTCAATTTAAAGTTGTTGCAAAAAATGGAAATGAAGAGATCATGTCCGGAATGCGAGGGGCTGGTTTCGATGTGCTTCCGGATTCTTCAATCAGGTCCAACTTGGATGGCTTTCCGGTGTATATGAGGGATAGAGGCACGAATGCTCGCGTGAGCGACTATGGTGGCCTGATACTCTCGCGATCTAAGACTGGAACTGTGCGCAATTCTTATGAGCTTGCTCTCGTATTCCTCGCTGTCGGTGTTCTGATTCAAATGCAATGCGCCACCATCAGTGCCGCCTAAGACGACAATCAGCGGCGCTTTACAGCGCCAACTGATTGCTAGCGATTTTGGTATGAATCTCCGCGTCAGTAATGGGGCGGATATCCTTCACATAGCGTCTGACAACGCCCTTGAGGTCTTGTCTCGTGCAGACGGTAACCTCGATGGCCTTGATGGGCGCAAGATAAGCTTCAGCGGCGATGCGCAGCTGTTTTTCCTGTTCAGCGGTGTATGTATCTGTGCGGTCCGTCTGGGGTTTTCCCATGTCGTTGAGCTTCCGAAGAAAGATGGATAAATCATCCGCTTTGATTCCATCGGATAGCGCCAGAAAAACCTCGTCACTTGAATCTACGACATCCGACGGTGCAGGTTTGATTTTGCCCTGAATGGGAAGCGGTTGTAGACCTGAACCGGGAAACGAGCATTCGAATGGTGCGATGATTGTCTGGTTTTTATGTTGCCGACGGTACTCTGTGGCTGCCTCCCTCACAAACGTGCGTTGCTCGGCGGTAAGGATTGTCGAAGGCGCTGAAAAGATATCTGCGCCGAATTCCAGAATCGACGAGGTAAACTCCAGCAGGACCTGGCGCAGCTCATCTACCATGGCATCGTCAACGTGCCCTGATGCCGACTTTACAAGGAGCAGGATGAAAAATGGGTCTGTCGCGTCCCAGGCTTCTATCAGACAGTCCTGGGATGTAAATATCAGTTCGTCCTCTAAAATAAACGTTTCGGCGTAGTCCTCGAATAACCCAAGCACTCCTCCCAGAAAATTATCGAGCGCAGGGTTCTTGGTGCGCTTCCGATTAATCGTGTAGACGTGATCTGAAAGCGGACTAAAAGCGCTGTTCTTAAGGCGGATAAACGTTATGGTGCTTCCAAACAAATGAAGTTCCTGCATGATGGATCCCCAGCATTGAATTTGAATCATCGCACTCAAGGGAAGGAGCTCCAGATCGGCGGTGGTGTCGAATTCGGCACCTTCACGATGTATACCTAGAACTTCCCCATGAACTACAACAGACGTTAAATCCGGCTTTTCATTTCGGCTACCGTAACCCTACATCTTGTCCAGGTATCCGGACTTTTGGCCACAACAGAGAAAGTGTATTTCTAATCACTGATGCTTTTGGTCGCCAAACTGTCTTTTTTCGTGGCTAATACAACGAGATGGTAAGAAGTCACCAAATCTTTTGGTCGGCAGATGGAACCGATGGGGAGATTGAGGGGGGAGGGGAACAAAATAGCAGATACTGGGAAAAGGGATTGAGCGGACTGGAGGAGCCCGTGAGTTCATTGTTTCCATTCCACTGATTTCAATGCCTGACAGCCAGCGTAGTTATCCCGCGTGCCAAAGCACAATGCCGTCCATGGCAAGGTTTTCGAGTAACTCTGGATTGGAGTAGTCCCTCGGGCTCGCCCGTTCACGCTCCCAGATTGGCAGTGCCTGAATCAACACACCAGTATCCAAAAGCACATCAAACGCCAGACCAGCCATCTCCATCTTGGTCTCAACGAAATTCCCTGGCTGCCCGGCCAAAATCACCGCGACATCGGCATCGCTTTCGTCGTGATAATCACCACGGGCTCGGCTGCCAAACAGGATCATTTGAACGATATCGAAACGACCGGCCAGTTTTTCACGAAAATGCAGGACCGCCTCCCCAATATCAACCTGCTCACCCATAACGACCTGCTCCAGACCAACCGCCTCAGCCTGCTCCCAGTCTTGCAGCGCCTCGGGCATCGTCGCGTTCGGGTCACACTGGGCCACCAGGTCACTCAAGCTGTAAGATTTCTTATCCTTCATGGCCTTACCTTCGATGGCCTCTACGTCCCCAGATTACCGCGGCATGCAGCGCTCCGGTTTCCTGGCTGGAGAACCTGTCGAGTGGTTGGTATTCACCATCCCACTCCTGAGCATGTCGGTACCGGACAACCTGTTCTGAGGTGAACTCTACAATATCATCGAACCCGGTTTCGTACCCCTCAACCAGGACAGGCGTTTCCGGCGGCAATAATTTCAGATGTTCAATCAGTTCTTCCGCTGTCATTCAAACTCCTTGTTCAAATATGACCTTGTCATATCTCTACCACGACAGGCTCGTTGTTGGGTTCGTAGCGAGCCGTACAGGTGCTGGCATTGATCAGTCTCGTGCTTCCCCGCCAGTATTCCCCGTAGCCCTCGTGGATATGGCCAAAAATGTGCGCTTTGAGTGAGAGTTGCTGGATTCGGTGAAGCAAATCAACGCATCCGACATTCTGGCATTTGAACCCCAGGTTGACCTCATCCCCAATGCCGTGAGGCGGGCCATGAGTGATGAGAACATCGGTGTTGTCCGGAATGCCTTGCCAATTTTCGTACAGTGGCTCACCACGCTCCAGCATGAACGCCCAATCCATGAAAGTCGGCGTCCAGGGGGATCCCCAAAATCGTATGCCTTCAATCTCGACGCCGCTGTTTTCCAGGTATATGGCGTTGGTCAAAGCCTGCCTGGCCTGATCTGGCGTCTCCTGAAAGGCCCAATCGTGGTTGCCTGCAATCACAATCTTATGGCGATGCGGCAGCGTTCCGAGCCAGTCATTGAGCTCTTCGATGTTCTCCAGTGTGCCCTGCCCCAGACTATCGCCCGCATGAACAAGCACGTCGCCATCGGGAATCTCCGGAATACGACGGTGCATGCTGTGGGTGTCGGATATGCAAACCAGCTTCATACTCCCACCTCTAGTGGCAAGGTGTTAACTCCCGGCTTTACCCCAAATCGCTCGATCCATTTCTTCAATTGTCACGACCTTCTTTGATTGAATATGTCCTTTTAGCGGCAGCGACTCGGGCGGAGTCATTAGTTCGCTTTCCAGCGACCAATCCATATAAGGTAGTACTCTGGCCATGTTGCGCGCATCGTCTATACCGCGGTGGTGGTGCCCCTCAAAGGTCAGGTTGTGATAGGCCAGTGCGTGGGCAAGGCCGTTCTTTCTTTTTTGTCCGTTGGTGAGGCGCCAAATCCGCTTCAGGTTCAGATGCGGATACCCCATGAAGACAGGCACCGCGCCCACACGTGCACCTTGAGCTTTGATATGCAGACGATCGTAGTTGCCCCAACTGCACCAGATGAACTCTTCCGCTGGGACACCAAGCCACTCATCCATCGCCTCGATAGCATTTGAATAGACGGGCGCGTCATCCACCATCGGTTGGCTGATCCCTGTCAGTTCGGTGCAGAATTCACTGAGCAGCGGAGTCTCCACAGGGCGCACAAGAAACGACCGACTGTCCAGCAACTCCCCTTGCCGTGTGGCCACGGCGCAACCGAACTCAATTATTTCCATATTGTGGACACTTTGTGGCTCGCCCTCCGGGTTTAACTCCAACACTTGGTGAACCGGCATCAACGGCACCTGACCGGTTTTTGCCAGAGTATCAATCCAGAGCTGGTTGCCCATCACGCTTTGTACCCAATCCACCCCGTGCGGATTGGCAGCAAAAAATCGGTGCGGGGTCAGTCGCATGTTCATCAACAAATACCACATGTAGGCATATTGCCTTTTGCGAACAACAACATATGGTTAAAGACTAGCAATGCCGATCAAAAAACACCAGCATTGATATGAGTCCGGAATTCTCAAGGAGAAAGCGCTGAAATAGTTCAGCTACGCCAAGGCTCTGCCCTCAACCAGTTCCGCATGGCTTCTCCAAGTTTTAACTGGCCAGACCTCGCGTGCCCCCATGTTGTGCCAGAAAGGTTTCAAGCGCCCCGAGTGGAGAGTACTAAGTGCCGTTAGGCCGGTAATATATGGAATCGGCATTGTTATCGCTCTAAGAGGGCCATTATGTTCGTCCCTTCTTGGGCTGCTCTCGATCCTCCATGAAATCGTCTGTTACGCTTTCATCGGACTCAAAGAATTCATCCCAAACCGGATCGGTTGGCCGGTCATAGCGCTTGACCGAGCCTTTGAGGCGCTCCATAGGTGCAAGCTCCTGAGGCAACGGCTCGGCGAGCTCATCGGCATGGGCGGTGTGGGGATTGAGGCCCTCCAGTAGTTCTTTTTCCGTTGGTCGCTTTGTTTTCATCTCGGGACATGCTCCGTGTTGCCTGCCAGCGAACGATCAAATGGACGGTCAAATTTGACCACGAATTCGACGGGCCTGCATCAAGCCGTCGCCGATCGTTGTTGTCGGAAAAGGGCAGCAAATGACTCCGTTCGGGATCGCTCAACAAGTGATCCAGCATCGCGGCGCCGTTAAGGCCCCATAAATGGACCGGTTTCCTGAACCAATCTGCCGCCAACCCTTAGTGACCATCCCCCTCTGCCATCGCTAGTGCAATAAGGTTTGAAAGCGTTAACTGTTGTAAGATTCAGGATAACCAATTGCCGAAAAACAATTATAGAAGACAACTTGCAGCAATATGGGACAGAACTCGGTGCCAGTCCTGTTCACAAATGCAGCGCCAGCTTTGTGCTGCTGATCCGAATGGAGGGCTTAGGACGTGCAATCAGACAACGAAATTCGTGATCAGCTTGCTACCGAGGTGAGTCAAGACTATCTGGCCTACATGCTATCTCAAAACATCCAGAACAACATTTCGAACTCACAGCCCAATAACGAAACTCGTCAGAAGAGCCAGCCCCTATCGCCAAAAGAAAGGGACATTCTCAAAGCCGGCGGAGCGCGATTCACAGACGCTGACGGCCTTACCAGCCAAGAAATAACCCGCCGCCAGATCCAGCAACTCCAGAATGAGGTGCGAGACATCATTCAGCAAGCGCTTACGCTGGACGAGGTAGCCCAACGTCTTTCCACATCAAAAGAAGCGGTTCGCGGTCTTATTGCGAAGAAACCCCCGGGGCTTTACACGTTTGAGTCTCCCAGCGGAGAGTTGTTGTTTCCTCATTGGCAGTTTACAGAGGAAGCCACTCTCCCCCATCTTCAGATCATTTTGCAGAGCATTAACCCAGGTGTGAACCTGCTTACCCTGAACCGGTTTATGACGACCGAAAATGGTGACCTGCTGCTCAGCAACCGCTGCCTAAGCCCAAGGGACTGGCTCGCCTCAGGCCATGCCCCCTCAGAAGTTGAGATACTCGCCAGAGATATCTCCGGGCAGGTATGATATAAACCCAGCATCAGGTAACGCGGAGGCACCATGAATATGACAGCAGCCCTCATCGGCTATGGAAGCTTTGTCTTGTCGTTACTGGCCATTGGGGTTGTCGGGTATTGGAAGGCCGATGCTCTGGAAGCTTGGGCGACCCGAAGATTTAAAGGCTTCAGGGGCTGACGGGGGATTCAGCAATTTAGTATCCAGGATACCGCTCCCAAAGCCCATCGTTATCCATAAAAGAATGCCACTCCTGGCACGTCCACAAATCCGACGCGACCGCCTCAATAACCTCCCGAAGTTCTAACGGCTCCAGCCATCGCTGCGGAATCACCCCGGTGCCAAGCATGGCGCCAAGCATATTCCCGGTGATAGCCCCCGTGGAGTCTGAATCCCCATCGTGATTCACTGCCAGCACAATGCCCTGCTCGAAACTTTCAGCCACCAGGGCGCAATAAACAGAAATCGCCAGCGCTTCCTCTGCGACCCAGCCTTCGCCGAGTTCCTGGATAGCGATATGGTGTGGCGTACCGGACTGGCTCAGTTCTACCGCCTTATCCAGGGCCGCCAACGTCTCCTCGTGACCGCGCTCTGCAACCAGTAATATCTTGGCGGCACCCAGGGCATCCAGCAGAGTTTTGTCGTTCAATAACTCAAAGATCAAAACGGCCAGTACGCCACCGGTCAGATACCCGCTGGGATGGCCGTGGGTGAGGCCGGCGCACATACACCCATCTTCAAATACCCTTTCCAAGCCGGAGTTACCGTTGAAGGTGCGCCAGTAAAGCCCTACCGGAGCCACCCGCATTACCCCGCCACACCCCTTACTGTCATTGCCGGCGGTCTCTGGAACACCCGGGTAATCCCGCAGCGCACTCAAGCACGTCATGCCCGGTGCTCGCTGGCTGTGCAGCTCTGGCTGCTGAAACAACCAGCCGTCTTTCTCTGCGGTTACCGCACGACACTCGTGGCCCTGTGTTGCCAACCATCGTAGATAAGCATTGGCAACTGTGTGGTCGAAGCCTGCAATGCCTTTACTGACTCCCCGCATTCGCCCCCGCAACAGGCCTTCGGCGCTGAACAGAGTCATTTGGGTGTCGTCGGTTATCTTGCCTTTGCCACCATAAGCCGGGGCGTAGTCAGTTATACCTTCGGGGCCGAAGCGGTTCAGGATTTCAGCGCGGGACATGAACTCAACGGCGGCACCGAGGGCATCGCCTATTGCGCCGCCGAGGAGGCAGGCGGTGTATTTATCTTTCAGCTTGGCTTCGCTACCAGGACCCGGCATGCTCTGCACAGTCGAGGTTACTGTTTCTGGCGCATGCTTCATTTTCCAGTCATCCGTCAGTTCCATGAACAATGCAATTCGCTCTGTTCCTACAACCAAGGCCAATAAAAAATGCTCAGTTCGCTCGATCGTCTGCAACGTATATAACTTGTCTCGCACCCCGGCAGGATAGGCCGCATGGTAAAAAGAAAGCTCTAACCGTCGCTTACCACCACCAACCGGAGTGACGGAGTACACCTGAATTGGTGAAAAGCGCCGGATGTTGGGACCAAACTCGGAACTGATCAGCTCCATGGCATACCAGCACCGAGGTTCAAAAGTGAAACGCTTCATTGACGATCCCCTACGACATAATCAAACCACTCCCGCAAGAGTGCCCTCTCTGAGTCCTGAAAATCTCCCGCCGGAAAATTCAACTGGACCTCAAACTCTCCAGCACCCTTCTCCCGAAAGTTCACAAACGGAAACCGGCTATTAAGCCGTAAAAGGTTCAGTGCTGGATCGGCACCTTTTGCTGAACCGGCGGTCTGGTCTAGCAGAGCGTGAATTTGCTCTTTCGATAACGGTGCGATCAGCTGCTCGACCTGTCCCAACTCAGATTCAACTGAGCTCCAGGCGCCCTCCGCCCGCTTAATGTTACGCTGGCTCATGAATCTCTCCGGCAAAGGTTTAGGGCCGGAAATATTAGAGCTGCTTATCTCTGCAACGGTAAGATCCTGCCTCCCATGGAACAGCTGCGCCTCCAGTTCATCGGAAAACTGCTTGATGCTTTCCAGCCCCATACGAACCTCATACAAGGAGAACCATTCCATTTTTCCTCGGCGAACAAACAGAGGGAAGTTTACCCGGGTACTCAAGTAGAAATGGCTGTTCCCCACATCCTCGTCAATCCCAACCCGGACAAGCGGATACCGTTTACTAAGCTCGGATATCAGTGCATTTAAATTCTGTAAAGACACCTTTTCCAGATTCGCCCGGTTTGCAATAGGCGATGAAAAACTCACAACATAAGCCGTGTCGGGGCTCAAGGCTGAGAATCTCGGGGAGAAGCCCAACGTCGCAAAAATGGGTTGGTGCCTCTTTGTTTCCCGACGCTCAACCAGCGGGTCAATAACAAATAAAGGCTTTGGGGATGTCTGACTGGAGTTGGCCTCAAGAATCTTGTCTTTGAGCGGATCGCAGGCACGCTCCAGGTGATTACGCAGTTTTTCGGTAATGTCTTCAAAGGTGTGAGTTTCTTGTGGCTTGTATCCGCATCCTGCCTCACGCAATCGTCGAAACTTAGCCGGGTACGGGTCCTCAACCAACTCCTCGGAATGATCCAGAGGCTTTCGGAGAAACTGCCCCCAGTCGACCATGGAGCTCGGTCGATATTCAGAGTCGAACCTAGACTGGAGGCATGCATCCATTCGCTCCTCCACCCGATGTTTTCGCTCAATGAAAGAGGCAACCTGGTCTTCATCTACGGAGCCCGCAAGGTATGGGTAATGTATACCTAGCTCCCCACCTCCGGTTGCCAGCCGCTTATTGACACATCCGTACAAACGGTCGATTCGCCCTACCCTCTGCTCGTTATCTCCGGGGGATCCAGCAATTCCATAGTGGTGGACCTGATGGCAGTTCATGTGAAGGTTTACCCCTTCCTGGAATACCGAGGTAGAAACCAGAACGTTGGGGTAAAAGGGGCTGTTAAAACCAAGTATGAGGCGTTGGCGGGCAGTGTTATTTTCGCCACTCGCGTACCAGGCAGGACTGGTCAAACCTTTTAAACTGCGCCATTCCTTTCGCCAGTCTCCCGCACGATGATCAACAATTTTATCGCAAAGCGCTTCAAAGGTTTCCAGGGCAGCGACAAAGTAGCGGAGTAACAAAGAACCTTTGATTTTTTCCTGCCGAACGAACTCATAGAACCCTCGGTACGAGCCTGTAAATAAATCTGTGTAACTGCCCACCCCATTACAGGTGGCCGTCCAGGCGGTCACCGAACTCGATAATAAAGCGATTCAATGCCGGCTTCCAATCACGGATCGGCATGGTCCATTTCTTTGAGGCCTGCTGGATCGCCAGGAAGGCCACTTTCAGGGCCGAGTCATCACTTGGGAACAGCTTCCGGCGCTTGGTGGCTTTGCGGATGACACTGTTCAGTGACTCAATAGCATTGGTGGTGTAGATCACTTTCCGGATCGCCGGCGGGTACTCGAAGATGGTGATCAGGTTCTCCCAGTGGCTTTGCCAGGAACGAGAGATCTGTGGGTATTGGCTGTCCCAGCGCTCTCCAAAGGCCGCCAGTGCCTGCCGGGCTTCATGTTCCGTGGCGGACTGATAGATCTGCTTCAGATCGGCCGTCACAGCCTTGTAGTCCTTCCAGGACACGTAGCGCAGCGAATTGCGAACCATGTGCACGATGCACAGTTGCACCTTGGTTTGGGGGTACTCAGCGGCAATGGCATCCGGGAACCCTTTGAGGCCATCCACACAGGCGATCAAGATGTCCTCCAAACCACGGTTCTTCAGTTCCGTCAGTACCGATAGCCAGAACTTCGCACCCTCGGTTTCGGCCAGCCAGAGGCCCAGTAACTCTTTCTGGCCCTCCATGTTGATACCCAGGGCCAGGTATAGGGACTTGTTGATGACCCTCTTGTCCTGACGAATTTTCAGAACGATACAGTCCAGATAGACGATGGGGTAGATCGGATCAACAGGGCGATTCTGCCACTCGTGAACCTGATCGATCACACGCTCCGTCACCTTGGACACCAGAGTCGCCGAGATGTCGGCGTCGTACATTTCCTTGAAGGCGTCTACGATGTCTCGGGTGCTCAGGCCCTTGGCGTAAAGCGCTAGGATCTGGTCATCCATCTGAGTCAGGCGGGACTGGCCTTTACGGACGAACTGAGGCTCGAAGGAACCGTCCCGGTCCCGAGGAGCCTGTATCGGTACTTCGCCGTGTTGGCCCTTCAGGCGCTTGGCAGAATAGCCGTTACGGCTGTTGCCGGTGCCACGGCCTTCAAGAGCGTGCTTCTCGTATCCAAGATGCTCATCCAGTTCGGCGTTGAGTGCGGTCTCGACGGTGAGCTTGACCAGCTGCTGTGTGAGGGCTCCGAGATCTTTTTCAGACTTGATGTCTTTGGCCAGCTCGGCGGCCATGGCTTTAAGTTTTTCTTGGTCCAATTGCGTACCCACGATGGTATCCTTTTGAAAAGATTACTCAGTCGTGGGCAGTTACACAATTTGGTTTACAGCCTCCTCGGTACCGTTCCTGCACACTGTCAATCTTTCCTTTGCGGCGATACTCCACAAACCAGCTATACAATTCCACTATCACTGGGCTCGCGTGCAAAAACCCGGCTTGAATATAGTTCGCGAAGTTTTCCGCAACGGGCTTCTTAGTGTTGGCCCATCCGCGCATTAGTTCCTGAAGCTTGCTGGGAAGCTCATCAAAAACCAGTCTCCAAACAGTAAACATCTCCTGTATGTAGGCTGTTTTCGGCGCTTCATTTTCACCCACGGCCTCACGCAGATCGGCAGCACTGTTCCAGCTGCCAAACCGTTCGTAACGAGCGGCCAAACCGTAGTTGGCTCTCGTGCGCTCTGAATCACCGTAAAAGTAGTTGTAACCGCCCTTTAGATAATCACTGGATGGCTCAAGAAACAGCGAAAAAAGACTTTCCGGCTTGGTGAAACGGAGCCGCACGTTTGCGCAATCAGTCTGGCCACCGGCGCCCCCTCTCTTCACTACAAAAAGCTGGGCAATCCGTGATGCCAAATAATCGTCTTCTATACCGTCAGAATCGCCATCTTCGGCATCCATTTCGATACTTTCATCCTGAGAAACCCCGGCTCTGGTGCTTTCTAGCAGCTGTTCAAACTCATTGCGGGAAAAGGTTTTAAGCCTTGGATTTCCCTGAGTATCCAAAAACGATAGCCCTAACCCCGAAAACAGAATCTCACCCAGTAGCTGGTCGTAGCGCTCATTCAGGCGCTGCGTTAATTCTCGGACGGAAGGAATACGACGTACAAATATAAGGTGTTTCAAGTTGCTCAGTGGCAACTGATACAAATCCTGCTTTTCAGGAACACACTCCTCTATCAACCGTCCGTATTTGGGGTGCCCGGGAAATCGATTAAAGGTCCGATAAAAGCTGTCGGTCAGTCCCATAAGGAGATTTGTATCCGGGGCTGTCGAATAATCGCTTTTACCGTTCTCGCCGTCTGGTGTGTCCCGCTCAGAATCCTGCCTGAAAACCTCGTCCGCTAAGACATCTCGGCCAACGGACTCAAACCCCTCCAGATAGCCATACATCAGGCTTTTGTTTTCATTTTTCTTGTTCAGTTCAGCGACCAGGCCTTTTTGATACAAGGCAAAGAAGCCCTCAGCCTCGGGCTGTCCAACAAACGTCGCCGGCACCGGCTTTTCATGGCGATAGTGGCGTTTACTGAAAAGCTTCCCATTCCCCTCCATGAGTCGCATCCGCCGCAACCCATAATTATTAAGGAGATGACTGGCGCGGTCAGATTCACTTGTCCACCCATCCCCACAGTCCAGAAAGTAACTGAAAATGCTGTTCACATTTGAAAGACGGGTATGACTGGGTGTCGCCGTTAGCAGCAGCACTCTTTGCGAGAGCGGATCTTGCCGAGTCCCAAAGAATTCCTTGGCGGCAGCAACCCGCTGCGAGCCACCGTCAATATTTCTCAGGTAATGCGCCTCATCCACGATTATCAGGTCAAAACCCTCAGGCCCAAGGGCGCTCTTGATGCTTTTGTGAATCTCTCCGGCCCTCTCCCCGGCGATTTTGTCCGGCCTGCGATTGTCAAGCTCCTCGCCCCTCAACAATCCGCTCAGGGAATGAATCGTTGTGAGATAGAAGTGGGAAACACCCCGCATAACTGCGGCGTTCAGGTCTGCTAACGACTTACAGATTTCAACGCTGGGAACTGGACCACCATCAACACTATTCTTAACGGTGTGGTCGACTACTCGATAGTGCGAAGCTACCAAATTGTTAAATTCGCGGCGCCAATGCAGGCAAAGATCCCGGTTAGGGGCCATCACCAATATTCGGGCATCAGGTTTCATCTTCCAGAGGAGCGCAGCCACCCCAAGAGCCTGGAATGTCTTCCCCATACCGACTTCATCCGCCAGTAAAGCAACCTTCTGCTCTGCCAACAGATTCCAGAGGTAGGCCACACCTTCAGTCTGTTTAGCTGGCATGGATTGGCGATCTTGCGCACTATAGTGCCAATCTTTCTGGCCACCATTGAAATTGATCCACTCAGAGACCATTTCCGGGCTTAGCAAGCCCCAATCGGCTTCGCTCATATTTTTTCCCTGTGTGAGCTTCGGCGGTGATATTCATCGACCAGCCATGCCAGATACTCATCACTAAGTGATGACGGCAGCGCCGGCTCATCCACCAGTAAAGCTCCCCACCGTTCAGCGGTTGTATCGACCCCATTCCCTGGCAATTGGGAATACTGAGCGCGTGCCGTAAGGCATAGCTGATTTACTTCCTGAGCAAGAAACCAGTTGAACAGCGAAGGTACAGAACTGCTCTCAATGCGATGCTCCGTTTTCTCTACCAGCTCCTGAAGGCAACCCGGGCGGATGAAGGCCCAATACTCCAGTTCTTTCTGATCCCTGCAATTGAGCAGCAGCTCTTCATAGTGGTGGCACGCGGAAAACAACCGAAAATAACTAATATTAGTAGATTGGTGCTCGTGTTCAGAAATCGCACCAACAGCATCGGACTCCAAAGCATCTACCAACACCTTCCCATCAACGTCTTCCTGTACCCGGTAGGTAGCGTCATCAGCGGGCGGCTCACCGCCAGTAAGCACCAAGGCATCTAACAAATCCCGAAGATGCTCGTACTGCTGTGCCCTTCGGAATATAGGACGTGTTTCGATGATCAGTCCCTTTATTACGAAGCCTAAACCACTGAGCACTTCGTAACTTCGGTTGACCAACAGCGGCTTCGTGGTGGTCACCGGAAGCTCCAATTCCTCCAAAATAAAATCATCATTTTCAGGATCAGGCATCCAGCTCAGTTCTATTGAGTGCGAAAACCCGGGTAGTTCTAGCCTGAAGTTATCATCAGGCTCTGTCTTGCCAAGCCACACTCCTGAAATGTGAAAGCGCTCTGTTTGCCAGTCAAAAACCACTCGGAGATCAAATGGCGGCGGCTCTGGAACCCGCAGGCTCTCTTGCTCTATCTGGTCTGGCGTCGCAAACAATGACTCGGTAAGCGGCAATGCCTCGCCCACAAAATCAGCCAAAGAAGCATCACTACGGGCAATAAAACCAGCCTCTACGTTCTGACTCTGGGCGCTGCTGCCGGTAATTAAATTGCTGCCAGGCTGGGTGAAATTCCAAGATCCAATCGCTAACCGTTCTGGCGATTTCCAAAGCTTTGCATGAGTCATAAAGCTACGATCATCACGCTTAACAGGGCTCTTGTGCAAAGAGAGCAATCCATGACCATGCAGCTCAGAAAGGCCCTGGCTCCATTCTGCGCGTAGATACTGATTATCCACCCTGTCCGGTACCAGCTGAACCCTGAGACCTGGTGCATCTGCGTAACGTTGTAGGCTCCTTACGTAGTGGCTGATATCTCTGGAAAAATACGGGGACCAAACTGCAAGTTCGGTCGCTTTACCCTCAAGCAGCTGGGTAAGAAACGGTGCGCCAGCCAGGCTATGGCAGAAGTCGATGCCGAGATTTGCGTTCTGTTCGGGGGCAGGAAAGTCGTCTGGGAATCGTTCCTGTACGTTGGCGAATACTGGCTCAAAGAAACTTCTTACCGATTCCGCCATATTTCGGCTTGCGACTGGCACAAAGGAGAAAACCTCCTGGTTTCGCCCCCAGCCATCTACAGTCAGGTTTGCACTACCAGAACCGAGAACAGATCCTTTTTCGCCCTGAAGATAGATAACTTTCGGGTGAAACAGGCTGCGCTCAGAGAAATTGATCTCGGCATTGGGCGACAACCGTTCTGGCGATACCCCATGAATGGGAATTGCCGTTCGCTTATTCTGATCCGGCTCAACAAACCGCTTGTCACAGAACACCCGAACATCGATACCTCGCTCGCTCAATACCTGCTGCATTCCCTCATAGTCCATTCTCAGTTTAGGGGGATCCATGCCAAGAATGACCGGTAAAACGTAGGTTTCAATAAACTCAATATTTATGACAAAGCTAGTGAGCCAAACCCTCTGAACAGTGCCGACTTGTTCAACCTGTTTGCCAAAGGCCGAGAGTAGTTTCACTGCCCACCTCCGTAATACCCGCTCACCAAAAAATTAAACTGATGAAGATAGTAAGAGTTCACCCAAGAACCGATCGGGCGGTCGGCTGCAACCGGCAACGATGTCGTTCGACCATGATTATGGACTTCCCCGTTTCTGGCTAGCTCAACCCAACGCAACTGCCCTCGCTGTTTCATCACTGCAGCATGGTAATCAAGCAAGGACTCCAGCTGCTCTTCCACGGTATTCAAACGCGCAAGATCACGTATCTTGTCCAAGCGATATCGGCCGGTGCCCTGAAGAACCGCTAAAACTTCGGGCTGGCTAGCGATGGCCTCAGCGCAACTCTTCAATGTAGCGTCCGAACGGTAAAGCCGTTCCCAGTGACCTCGAATTTCTGCGACCGTCTGAACCTTCTTATATCGAGCGATCTGAAATAGCAGATCTACTTCAGCTAGCAATGGCTCAATAAGTTGGATGTTGAGAAGTTTCTGACGTTCATCCAGGCCACCCTCAAAGGAATGGATAGCCTCTTGAACAATAGATTGGGGTTCCAGCTTCTCAGGCAGGACATTACCAGACTTAAACTGAGTGAGCCGGCTTTCCATGACACGAAGCAGCGCGCCGGCCGCTCCCTCATCCAGTCCGGTTACTGAGAGCCAGAAATCCCGAGTTTCCGAACCCACTTTGGCACCACTAGTGAACGCGGTGCGGTAGGCATTTTTAAGATCTTGGGAGACATCAAAAAAATTGACCTTGGGTGGTATCTGGGCTTTTGACTGAGATGCAGTAACAAGCCTCACCAAGTGGCTCTTGGCTTCCATGAAGCAGTGATTGAGCGCATCGCTCCCAGCCAAAAGCTGAGCGAATTCAGCCCAACGCATTGAAGCGTCCTGACCAAAATAATTGTAGCTCTGATCAAAGAACCCCATCTCAACAAACGGTGTTTTGTAACGCCCACTCACCCCCAGGCCCAGCTGACGAACCAGCAGTTGGCCGGAAGGTTTATCGGTGAAAATAAGCTGGGGGTTTCCATCGCTATCCTTGTCTTCTAAAGCGGCCCGGCCTTTGCTGCCGCCCAAAATACCAAGCGTATCGATACCCGCGTCCTCTGGCCGGTTAACCATTGAATAGGTAAAGATGTTCTCAAGGTGTATCAGACAGGCGTGAACGAAAGGGAGACTTTCCTTCGGTCCAAGTTCACTGGCAAGCGCATCTGAAACTTGAATCTCTTCATCGTGAAGCAACGAGCGAATCACACCATGGTGCAGCAAGTTCAGCGTGAAATTGCGGACATCATTTGAGACAGAATTTACGCGGTTTCGGAAAATCTGTTGACCATAGGCCGACCAGATAACCAGCTGGCCAAGGGGGTCGATAAACGAATCACCGGATAAGGAGTCATCATATTCCGTGAGCAAGTCCTGGAGCTTCATAAGTCAGTCCAATCCTTCGGAGAAACAATCACGTTACAGCTTCCTGCTCCAGCTTTTCAGCCTCCCAGCCCTTATAGGTTTTTCCATCCGGCAGTCGCCATTCAGTAGTGCCATTGGTTGGACGGCCATTCACAACGGCGGCCGCAGCACTCGGGCTTTTAAACGCGTAGCTCTCGGTAAACACAGCAACCTCTCCTTCTGGACGGATTACACCCGATGCCACCAAATCCCCATGTAGCTTGCTGTATCCTGTGTGGTGGGAGCTCTTACCGCGCCATCTGGGGCTCACTCTTGAGCCTGAGAGAACAACGAACTCCCCATCAGTAAGCACAGCTTTCGCTTCTATACCGTGTTTTGGTGTTCGGAGTTCGAATACTGTATTCGGCTCCTCTGCTGTGGCGGGAGAACCTGAATCGGTTTTAGTCTGTGGTCTGGTCTGAGCCAAAAAACTGTCGATCCTCAAGGCGGGTAACACCATCATGAGGTACTCGAGAAAACTTTCCATATTGGCCTGAGCTGCCTCACTCAATGACGAACGCGGCGGCGTGTTGCCGTTGTCTAAGCGGATTTTTCCAGCCCTGCGAGCCTCTTCAACCAGTCTGGACTCCAAATACTTCGCATGCGCCTTGTTGAGGTTGTTGCCAGAAGTGGTAATCAAAACCGCCGTCGTCCACCAGTCTTTCTTGGTATCGTGGCTTTTTATCCGGTCAGCGATGTCCTCACCTTCGCCTATGTAGGCCAGCAGCCCTTCATCGTCCTCCCCGAATAACAGGTAAACACCGGTATAGCTCGCCTCAGGCCTTTTCAAAGCCGCGCCAAGTCGAGTGCGCGGCGCCATCAGCACGTGGCCTGTCCAATTGAAGACCTCGGCAGTCATCATGCCGTCTGGTTTTCCGTCGATGAAAAAGAGTTCGAGGGACTGTCCCTTGTTACTAATCATCATTCCCTTCCCACATATGGCTTCAACTGAATTCAGGATGCTCTTTTCGGGGATTTCCACTTTTCTGTAGCTGTTCCTTAAATGTAAAAGCCGAAATCAGATACCAATCAAGGACATATTCTCTTCAGCTTAGCTTGATCGAGTAACAGCCTGAACCAACTTTCCAACGTACCCCTCGTCCTCCTCCCGAAACAGAATATTCCAGCTTTCCATAAGCTCCCGAGTGACTGCATTGCCTGTCTTATCCTTCCACTGGCTGACAAGTTGTGAAGAATGGGTTTCTGAAATAAGGAACGCATGCAGCTCGATTCCGGCATTCTCCGGACGTTGCTTGCGAAGGTCTGCCTCAATGTCCTTGATGGTCTCATAGAAGCGGACTTTGGGATCGTCCGGTTTATGATGGCGCAGGCCTTTCGGGTCGACGAAAACCACTTTCTGGGATTGGCCCTTCACCAGCCAAAGGATAAAGTCCGGGTAGAAGCCACCATCAACGAATACGCCCACGGCTCCCTGGCCGGTCTGGTTGCGCAGTAGGTAAACCTCGTAGCCTTCAAAAGCCCCAGTCTTAGTTGCCGCCTGGATGTCGCGAACGAAATCGGCCTCGCCTTTGTTGAGCGATACCGGAGTCACCTGAAAATCCAGCCCCTGGGTGGATGCCAGCAGCGGCTGATAGAAGTGCCGCTCACACCAGATAAACTCCAGTCCTTCTTTAACCGCGCCATTCCAGGTATCCACATCACCCTTTTCGATACTCTCCCTCAAGTTCGAAAGTTGTTTGATCAGGGACTGATGGCGAACCCGGTCAAGGGTGACCATGTAGCTGCCTTCTGGTGTGGCTTCACTCACACCCGGGAGGTACTTCCGATTTTCGGTGATCGGTCTGTACTCCAGCTTGTCCGCTTCCCACTGTTTCCGGCGGAATCCGTAGAACAGCTCGCAGTATTTTCTGAGCAGGGATATCGCCATGTCATGCCATAGCGTCATCTTCTCCAGCCGGCCCAGCAGCATGGCCTCATCCGGGGCATAGAGCCGGTACCAGTCGTACCGGTTATCAGTCAGGAGTTTTTCAACCACATCCGGCGTGATGGTCAGGTTTGACCAGCGCTTGTCCCGCTTGAACGCCAGTAGCTCGAAATAAAGGCGCTGCATATCCAGCAGTGCAATGTGAGTCGGCTTTAGACGCTGAATCTTGGCTCCAGTGTTCTGAACGCCCTTCTTGTCGGTTGCGAACAGTCCAACCTGGGGATAGAAATCCAGACTGACCCTTGGTGGATTGCAAAAGTAGTCAATCTCAGTCGGCTGCAAATCCCCTGGCGCCTTCAGTACCACCTGTTCGGCAAGTTCCTGAAATGCGGTACCGGAACCGCCAATGGCCTTATTGGCAATGCTTTCCTTCACCCGAACGACATGAAGATCCTTACGCAGGTCTTTCATCGGCTTCAACGGAAGCACGAATTCTTCGAGACCCTCGTTAACCGGAATCTCCTCGTCTTCCAGCTCTTTCCGGAACTGAGCAATGTAATCGGCCTTCACCCCGAAAATATTCAGTGTCTCCATGACACCGATGTGCTCAGGCCGCTCTATACCGGCCTCTTTCAATCCGGTTGCCAGCTCGGCAGAACGCTTTAGCGTTGTTTTCCAGCCCTTCAGCCTTACACCGCGACCGAACAGCTGAATGATCTGCGCACCCTCATTCTTGCCAACATTCATCAACGTCATGTTGGAAACGCGCCAACTACTCCAGCCCTCGGTGAACTTTTTCGAGCCCAGCAGGAGGTTGACCGGCGAACCGTCGGTATTGATGCCATGGAACAGGCTTTCGCTAAAACGCGAATCCTGTGTGAATAGGTCGTGCTTCTCGCAGAGTTTGACCAGCTTTGAGTCATCCCCCACGTTGATGACACCGAACGGCGTGTCTGAAGTGCCAGCTCGAAGCGCGATTTCACCGGAAATGCCGGTAATGTTTTCGATGTGGAGACGACCACCACTGCTGTGGAACACCCTGTCTAACAGGTCGTGATAAAGCGCATCCCCACTTTCGCCAAGCTCTTTCAGGTAATTGAATCGGCCATGCAACAGATCGGTACCACCCTTGGCAACCATGCCGCGCTTCAGCAGGTAATCAATTGCAGCAACCGTCTCCTCCTGCTTATGCAATACCTGGTCAATAAACGCCAATACCTGAACCGTATCGGAAGCTTCACCGCTGGATAGCCCGGCACTCACTTTAGAACTGACGAACACCCACAGCGGCCTCTCCAGGTTGAAGGGCTTGAAGCTGGCACCATGATCTTCGAACAATCGCAATTGCTGGTAGTAGCTCAATAACGAGGCAACCAGATATCGGAATTCATCCTGGGCATTGGGATTCGCTTGCAGGTTCAGAATCTGAGACTGCTTACCGTAACCATCCCCGTAGAAATGTCGGTAGGAGTAATCAAACAGAATGGCCTTGGTATAGGTCTGGCGCAGATTCTCGTGTTTGGAGCCTGACTGGGCAAACGTAGCGGAGTATTCGAAGGAAAAACCCAACGAACACAATTTTTGCCGGTATTCGTACCAGCTGCCACCCCCACTGGCCGTGCCTCGGTGGCCCTCGTCCACCAACAACAAGTTGCGAGAGCCGAAAGAGTCGACCGCCACCGTTTTCTTCTTCTCGCTATCGCGGAGCTTGTTGATGTCGATGACAATCACATCCTGAGCAAACAGATCACCGCCACGGGCAGAGAACTCGCTGGCCCTGATTCCTGACTTCTCCAGGTCTCGTAAGTGCTGCTGCGTAAGACCCTCGTTGGGAGTCAGCAAAATGATCTTGTTAATATCCCCAGCTTTGCCATACCGTTGCAGGTAGAAGCGATACTGCAGAATGTTGGCATGCATGATCAGGGTCTTGCCGGAACCGGTCGCGCTCCAATAGGCCACCATGTTGAGCTGCGGCCAAAGATCGTCTTCCGGGTTCAGCAATTCCAGGGGCTTATGCTTAAAGCCCTGTTCCACAATCCAGTGCTCATTCCAACGCTCAATCTGATGGTTAAGCGCTTCCAGTAGCTCATCCGGTTTAGTAAACAGATAGTCGAGGTAGATCTCGGTAAACAACAGCGTCAGGTACTGGAAGTACTTCCATTCAATTGGCTCCTCACCAGAGGCGAGGCGCGCATTATTGATGGTATCCGTCAGCTGCTTTATCCGGCGGTCGTATTCCAGCAGTTGTTCATCACTCAGCTTGGCATTTTCGTTAAGATTCTCCCGGATTCTCTGAATCAGCAGGTGCTCCCCCTCGGCATTACGGCCGCTGGTTTCGCCAATCAGCTGAAAACGGTCCCGGAATGCCTCAAGCGTTGGCGCTTCCCGGTTTCCCAAATCAAACTGCCCACTGAGGGAGTCGAAGCCGAACAGAGAGAACAACCACTGATTCAGCACCAGGTGATGGCGGAAGGGCAACGTCTGCTTGCTTCCCTTGGCGGATTTCCGTGCTGCCATGATATTCCCCTCAGTGAACCGCTTCGGTGTCAGCGAACATCAGCCGATGAAACGCTTCCTCAATCAGCTGGATACGCGCCTGCTCCATGGGTTCACCCTTGCGAGACCGGGGAATACTGATGTTGTGGTCACCGTTTACGTACAGCACGTCGATCTCGTCGTCCTGGCTTTCAGTCAGGCGAATAGAGAGCTTCTCGATCAGTACCGCATCCAGCACGGCATTATCCTTCTGGATGCCATCCGCCTCACCATCAATGACCGACGGTAGGTTTCTCCATACCACCAGCACCTGTTGCCCGGCCCGATTCGTGCCGTAGACGGTTCGGAACCACCACTTGCCGGTTTCACTACGTTTAACCTTAGCCTGCCAGCGGCCATACTCACCTTGGTCCAGTTCAGCATCAAAATAAATGGGAGCGGCAATATGATCTACCGTCATCCCCAGCAAATAATTAAAGGTTTCAAGCAGGTCTACATTGACGGATCTGGTTTCGTAACCACCAACAGCGTGGACATTGAGTTTGTATTGGGTGGGATCGACAAACTGACGGGTATTTAGCAGCGACGGGGAGTTGCGGGTTTCGGCTTCCAACATATAGTTCATAACATACGATTGGCGGGCCTCCGCGCTATTGGACTCTTTCGATTCATTCAGGAGCTGCTGCTGGCCATGATTTCGCTCTAGGGAAAGATTTCCCAAAGCATCGTCATAAGACTCCAAGCGCACATATTTAAAACAATGGCTAGCCGTACTTTCTTGCAGGACAGGGTCACCTGAATCCCAGATTGGCGTGTAGGCAACCTTCATCAATCTCGGCTTAAGTACCGAATTAAAGTGATCTCCCATTTCCACTAACAGAAATTTTCTTTTACCACCATCAATATGATTCTGCGCGAGCACGGCGTGCCCCGCCGTCCCGGAGCCACTGAAAAAATCACAAACGAGTCCGTCATCACCAACATTACTATGCTGAATAAATCGCTGGATCAAAGTAGTCGGTTTTGGAGCAGCAAAACTTCTTGTTCTCCCGAACAAATCAGTAAGCTCCTTCTCACCATCAGAGAAATCAATTATTACGGACTTTGCGACATTGCTCTCTACTTCGTGTAGGAAACGCTTTGTTTGAGGTATTTTATTTTCATCCTCCCCCCATGCAATTCGATGATCTTTTGCCAATTCAGAAAAACAGCTTGTTTGGCGCCCTAAAGGATCAAACGGCCAACTCCAGCCACGCTTTGGAGCGGGGCATGGGTTTCCTGTGATGGGATGTATAGGGTTATAGAATCTGTACGCAGGATGGTCAGGATCTCTGAACTCAGCTTTTTGAGAATCTTCTTTAATTTGTGGCATCGAGGGATTATCTTCCCTCCAAACCCAAATATTAGCGCTCTTGCTTTCCGCGCTTGCCTCGTCTACAAACCGACCGCATTCATCCCGATATTCAGCCCGATTATAATTATATATGCCCTTCCATTCATCAATGGCATCGCCACCACTTTCTTTTATTTTACGCTTATGCTCTCGGTACAGTTCTCTAAGAGCCAGCTCAATTTCTTCAACAGGAGGGAATTCTGGATTCAACTTATCCAGAAGATCCATTATTTCTTTAAATCCAGGCTTGGCCTCACGAAACATCATGAAATCTGACTTAGCTTCGACAATATCTTTGGCATATACCTCTACATACTCGTGGTTTGTCGAGTATGTGGGAGATTGATTCTTAGTTGTATTTTGAGTCCACACAATCTCCTCGACTCTATTACGCTCAGAAAACACGTGATTTAGCGCTTGCTCAAGGTTCGCACGCTCAATATTGTCTATACTCGCAAAAATAACGCCATCATTAGAGAGTAATCCATGAGATGCGGACAGCCTCTCTCGTATCATGGTAAGCCAGGAAGAATGCTGATACCGATCTTTGTAAGCAAAACCGTCGCCGCCAGTATTATAAGGCGGGTCAATATAGATACACTTAACTTTTTCTTTATAACGCTCTTGTAATAAATTTAACGCTTGGAAATTCTCAGAATTAATTATTACTCCCTCACACTGCTGATCCAGACCGTCAATACCAGCCAGTATTTTCGCCTTGTAACTCTCGCCAAAGTTCCCAGTATCTACCATCATATAGCGGTATTTCGGCTTAGCGAGAAGCTCTTTCCAGCTTAGCGACTTGCAATCCTTTTCCAACTGCTCAAGATCAATTCGATATAGCGATTCCCAATCTTTAAGTTGCTTATCGCTATCAAACGCTTCTTTCAATAGGTCGGGCTGATCTTCCAAGCGCCCGACCGTAATGCAATAGTTGGTCTCAGTCACAAACTTCTTTTTCAGCCAAAGCTTTTTCTGGAAATTCTCAAGTTGTGCCAGGAAAGTAATGATTTTTTCTCCAAGCGAACGAATCACTTCAATCTTGCTGAGCAATGGGGCGAGTCTTGCCGAGTCATTTTTTAAAGAGGCTATATCCTCCCAGTCGAGGAGTTCATTCTTGATATAAAAATCGAGCTCCCGGGTCAAAAAGCCACCGAGATCTTTATGGATAAAATAGTCAAACGTGTTCTTTTTAGTGTAGTTGTTCAGTTGCCCTGTCAACATTGAATAATCAGCCCGGTTACCATCAGCCTTGCGGTAAGGCTTTGTAAGCGCACTTTTCCAGGGCTCGGGCAAGTCAGAGGCGGCTCCCAGAAGCCTTTCTTCAGCAATCACCTTGAGCGCATCTTGTGTCGGCGGTTTCTTCTGGGCTGCAGCTGTCGCCTTTCTCTTCTCGGCTTCTGTCCAGTCGCTTTCCGTTGCCGGCCGAAACACGAACCGACATTGCAGTTCGGTGTGCTGGTCACCGTACTCGGTTGGTTCACCGGTGATCAGCTCAAACGGGTTCTCTGCGTCCAGCACGAAGACTCGACGACTATTATCGGATTCTTTGTTGTTGTCTTTGGCACCGGCTTCCGCATCCACCAGCTTGAAATGAACGCGCATGGGGTCTTCACCGGGGCCAGCATCCGGGTTCAGGCGAAAGCTGTAATCCCGCAAGGTTTCACTGCTTTTGATGTAATACTGGTCTTTGTTGGCCCAATGCAGCACCACTTCTTCCCCCTGGTAGGGAATCGCGTAGGTGCCGTCTTTGTAGACCCGGCGTGATAAGAAGTCACCCTCGTTGTAGTAACGACTAAAGAAGGTGACCAATGCGTCGTAGACTTCGCCTTCTTCCCGCGCGAGATCAAATCCACCCTGTAGTTGCTGCTTGAGCTCCTGCACCTTGGGGATCGCGTCCGGGTCCATCCCCAGGCCTTTCGCGCTCTTGATGTGCTCTTCCAGCTCGGCTTCAAGCTGTGCCTGATCCTGGCTGGCGTATTGGCTAAATGCTTCCTGCGTGATTCTCGACAGGTCCTGATCAATAAAGCAATTAATGTCGTCTTTACGGGCATGCATAATGCGATAGAGCCCAAAATCCAGTTCCGGCTGATTGAGCTGGAACATTTCACGCAAAAGGTCGGCAAATTTCTGTCGACGTTGCTGGGCTTTTAACTGCTGTGTCGCGTTACTCATGGTATTCCCTGTTTAAAAATCGAACTTGGCAGGTCAGAAATGCTGAGGATTCTCCCACAAATAGCTGGAAGATTGTTAATCGAACTGACAGCTAAAGATCAGGCTAGGCGCCATCGAATTCGAAACAGGTGATGGGTGCTACTGCTCTGATGCATCTGGCGCTCCAGCGCATCAATTAAGGCATCCCTGCGGGCTTCTATCTCGTCTTCCACATCGAATATTTCCTGTCGCTGCCGGCGCTGCAACTTACTGAGACGCTTGATCTCTTCTTGAGCATGCTTCTGATCTTCAACGCTTTCTGCCAGGCGGGACTGGCGCTTTGCTTCCTTGATCTGAGCTTTTGTGTCCTCGAGCTTTTGCTCTGCACTCAACAATTGATCATCCGCCCAGGCTTCGAGCTTGGTCCGCTCACGCTGGAAGTATTCGTTGTTCTCGTCGAGCAATCGGCTGAGCCGGGCATCCAGTTGCCTGGTAACGGTTTCACTTAGCTGCCGCCCCGGTTGCTGAACGGGGCCGTCAGCGTCATTGCTCAGCACCTCACCCTGCAGCCGGAAAAAGAGTTCGCATTGCTCTTCATCAAGCAGCTGTCCGGCATCCGTGACTGCGGTAAAAACCAAGTGTTCTTCACGCTGAAAGCTTTGCAGCTCGAGCAAATTAAGTTCAAGCCATCCTGATTTTTCCGGCAGATTCTGGAGTGCGGAAAGTTTCGCCTCGTGACCAGTCAGATTGAACACCATTTCCGTTACCGGTGTTTCCAACCTACGGCCAGTGTCCAAAACGTACTCACCGAGGGGGTGGCTTAACCGGTACAGGTGGGCGTGCTCTGACGGTTTCTCGCCCTTTCGGATCAGCTCATATGCACCGGTGGGCACCTTGGTTAACGGACTTTCGTTCAACTCAAATGCCAGGCGCTTCTCATCGAAGGTGGCGAAGGGAGCAAGTTGATGCCTGGTGAGCTGCCAGAATAGGCGACTTACCCGGTCGAGCTGCTGCTCTGCTCTCTCGCGCTGGATCTTCAGCAAGTCGTGGATTTGGGCATCGAAATGCTCCAAAAGCTTTTCCTGAGTCTCTTGCATTCGCCGGTTGATGCTTTCTTCCAGCTCCTTTTGAAGGTCATTGAAGGCCTCTTCGATTTCGGCCTGAGACCGGCAAGTGTCATAAATGGCCGCTATGCGCTTCTCGAAGTCGACACCGGACTCGATTCGGCCCAGCACTTCGTCTGACGCACCAAACAGGCCATCAAACAAGTGAAACTTCTCACTGAGCAGTTCAAGAACTCGCCGATCTGCTTCATTCTTTTGGTTGAGGAAGTTGATGACGACGACATCAAATTTCTGACCATAACGATGACAGCGCCCGATCCTCTGCTCTACCCGCTGGGGGTTCCAGGGCAGATCATAATTAACCACCAGGCTGCAGAACTGAAGGTTCACGCCCTCTGCTGCGGCTTCGGTGGCAATGAGTATTTCTGCATCGTCCCTGAAGTGATCGATAATCGCTGTGCGCCGGTCAACTGCAGGGCTACCGGTAACCTGATCAGAACCTTCGTTACGCGTGAGCCAGCGCTTGTAAATCGCCTGCGTAGTGCTGGAATTATTGGTACCACTAAATGTGGCGACCTTGCCGAGATAGCCATGGCGTTCCAGGTACTTGAGCAGATAATTCTGAGTTCGACGGCTTTCGGTGAAGATGACGGCCTTACGCTCCGCGCCCATTTCCGTCATGTGGCTGAAGCCCTGCTCCAGCGCATTTAGCAGAGCTACAGATTTGGCGTCTTCAGTGATTCTGTGTGCCAGATCCAGATACTGTTCCAGTTCAGCAATTTCTCCACGGAGGCGGTCCAGCTGTATGGGCTCATCCGGTTGTTCAACCTGGTATTCGCCCTCCCCGTCAGCGGCTTCATCGAGGAGGTCCCCTTCTACATCCTCACTACCGATCAGTTTTTCCAGCCAGTTGTCTTCATCTTCTTGAGTTTGCTCCAGCCTTTTCAGCCGCTCGATCATTGTCTCAAGCGTATTGATAATGGCACTCGTTGAAGACGCCAGCAGTTTCCTGACCACCAAAGTGACCAGGTGGCGCTGCCGCTGGGGGACGCCGTAACTGTTCTCACGCTGCAGGTAGGCAGACACAAGATGATAAAGCCGCAGTTCATCTTCCGATGGAGCAAAGGGAATCGTAATGGCACGCCGTTGTGTGTAGCGGATGTACTCAAGAACCTGTTTTCGTAAGGTCCGTTTGGTGAACTCCTGAAGCCGTTCTTTCAGGCCTTCCAGGTCTTCTGCACCGCGCAGATATTGGCGACGGAAACTGAGCGCATCACCAAACAGTTGGCTGTCGATGACCGTCGAAAGACCGTACAGCTCCATCAGGGAATTCTGTAATGGCGTCGCTGTTAGCAGCAGCTTGTTGCAGGCGCCGAACGCTTCTTTGATAGCCTGACCAGTACGGTGACTTTCCCGGTGAGCATTGCGGAGTTTGTGGGCTTCGTCGAATACCACCAGGTCCCACGGTGTGAGCCGTAGTTTCTCCGACATTCTCGCAGCAAAATTGTAAGAAATGACGTTAACACCGGGCTGGTCGAACGGAGCTGCCACACCCTGCTTCCGCAACTCTTTATAGGTTCGAGCGTCCAGAACCTGCGACGGCAGATGAAATTTCTCTGCCAACTCGTTTGCCCACTGCTTACGCAAAGCCGCAGGGCAAACAACAATCAATCTTCGTCTACGTTCTGCCCAGTACTGTGCCAGCACCAGAGCAGCCTCAATGGTCTTACCCAGGCCGACCTCGTCCGCCAGAATCACACCTTTTACCAAGGGGTTCTGCAAAGCAAAGAGCGCTGCATCAATCTGGTGGGGGTTCAGGTCTACTGAGGCATCGAACAGCGACTGGGTCAGACGACCAACGTCACCACCACGACGCTGCCTGGTGAGTTCGTAGGCAAAATACTTGGCGTGGTAGTCCGTTATCGGCATTGGTTACTTCCTTATTTACGACAAGAGTACTCAAACTGTAGCCTGCTAACGGCAGGAATCAATAGTACCGGTCGCTTACCCAGAATCACTGTTGCTGTATGCTCGCTACCAAGCCTTTATAGTGCCCTTCGAACTGAGCGTATCTTTTAACGGCCACTTTCGACCCAGACAAAGCTATCTGCGTCGAGTTTCGCTTCTCCATTAACTTGGTATGCGCAGAGTTTCCCCTTACCCTCTCCGGCAATGCTGTAGTCAAGGCAAGCAACATGCTCACTCAAAGGCTCTGGAGATCCAGACATCCAGTAATGCCCCACGAAAACCGGTTTTTCACCGTCATAGCCCGGAAGCACATCGGATTCGACTGGAGTATGGGGAATCTTGGCGATCTCCGACCCAGGTACCATGGCGAGATCTCGGTAAGTTAATTGCTCTTGCTGCCACCAGCGAGTTCGAATGTCATATCTCGGATTACCATCCTTGTCGTGGAAATGGTGTCCGGGTGGTAACCGGATTTCCAAGCCTTTAAGCAGGGTCTCAACAGCCTCGTACGCCTCTGAGCCCTTTCGACTTGCCTCCTCCCAAGCGGTCGGAAGTAACCGATTTTCTTTATCGGTGTACTTGGCTATGGCCGCAAGATGCTCTGGGTGCCAGCAGGCATGTACTACTCGAAATTCCGGCAAGTCCAGGTACACCGGCAAAGTTTTGAACCACTCAATCATACTGTGGTGCAGTTCGCTCCCCTCACCTACTTGCTCCAGAAAGGCTCTGTGCTGCTTAAGATTCTTATCAATATGGGGGCGAAGATGTTCACCAGGGTTTTGCGGGTCTTCCGTAGCCCAGGCTACTGCGTTGAATTCGTGGTTGCCCATGACCGCCAGGGCGTGGCCCTTTTCGACCATGTTTTGGGCAATGGTTACGACCTCTACCTGTTCCGGGCCGCGGTCTACAAAGTCACCCAGGAAAATAACTTGGCGCTCGGGGTGCTGCCACACGCCGTCTGTTTCGCGGTAATCCATCTTGGTGAGGAGGGCTTTGAGTTCAGTGGCGTGGCCGTGAATATCGCCGATCAGGTCGTACATCTTTCGTCCTTGTTTGGTAAATCTCTCTGCGCAGCCGGTCCGCCAAGTTCAGAAAAGTTAGGCTGCGTTGCATTCCGAGTATAAGCAATACTGCTTGAAGTTGGAGCCAATTCCAACAAACGTAACTATTGTTTACATGTTGCAAAGTGTTTTTCGCCAATCACGTCACCTTCAGTCGACAGGACATAGGCGTGGCCTGGCGCCGGGATAAACCAGTAAGATTCAATCTTGCCCCAGACACCGAGAGTGCCGGTGGTCTCGAGCATGTGTTCGCGAATCTTTTCACCCGCTTTGGCCAATTGTTGCTCCAGTGGTAGCCGCCAGAAACCCTTCGGAAAGAACAGGTGGCGGAATGACTCACACGCGGCCAGAGCGAAGATCGGCTGTGTGGTGCGTTTGAAGTTGGTATCTACCCAGAGATAAGGCTTGTATGCATGCCACTCTTCTGAGAGGGGGTGCTCAAGGTGGCTGATCCGTTGGCGAGCCTCCTGCCCCTTAAGACCTGCCACTTTACTCAGTGCCAGCAGAAACTCTGCCGAACTGTATTTCAGGTCAAATCCTCCTCCCTCGAGGCCAAGATGTTTGCTGGCCAGTACGTTCTCCAGGCGCTTGATGTTCGCAGGAGTCGGGTTTCGGTAGCCCATGGCTTTCAGAATGGCGGTATGGGACTTTCCCTTCAATCCGGCTTTCAGGTCGGTTCTAAGTTCACTCATGGTGTCGTCCCTCTTTCTCGAGCCATTCAATGACGGGCCTGATCACAGCGGGTTGCACTGGAGGATCCTCATCATCGTAAAACCAGGCTCCGAGCGCACGGGCAAAAGCATGTTCCAGGGCTTCACCACTCTGTAGATGCTCACTGACGCTCCGGGCCACTGCGTCGTACTCATCGAAGCAGTCATTCTCTGCGCAGCACGTGTGCATAGGATCTGTGTGGAACAATGCACGGGAGATGCTTTCAGGGGTGTAGTGGGTGCTCATTCATCCCTCCTTTGTTGATAAGTTCATTCTAAGGAACATCTGCGACAATATGTGTCGCCCAACTAACCTAGACTGATCGCAGTTGAACTGAACAGGGAGAAAGCGATGAATCGTGCCGAAAAAGAACTGCTCAAGAAGCGCACCGCAGAACGCGAGGGTTTATCCGAGGAGGAGTGCCGAAAGCTGGATGAGCTCAACAAGCTGGTCCACGATGTACACTACGAACTCTTCCCGGAAGAATACGATGCCATGATGGACTCCATCGCAGACGCTAATGACCGTCGCCATGGTATTAATCCCATGAGTTTGGATTACACCGAGAAGGTAAACGCCCGTCGGAAAGAGCGCGGGGTGCCACCGCTGGGAGCTAACGGATTGCCTACCGACGAATCCAGCTGGGACGTTGCACGGGAAGAAGCGTTGCGCCGCCTCGGATAATGTCCTCCCTTCCCCTGAGCCCATGCAGCTCAGGGCCTTCAGCCTGACTGAACCTCAGGCTTTTTGTCTGAGCTGGTAGTAGCCCATACTTGTTTTGTCCTGGGCGGTCTTGCGGGTACCGTTGTCCGTCAACGCCGCGTATTTTGCCTCGGCTTCCTCTCGAGGCATCGCTTGCCCTTCGAAACTGTCCGAAGGATTCATCAGGTCAATATACTCCACTACCCACAAATCTTGCGGGAAGCCGGTTTTTGGTTTTTTGCTCATTATGCGGCGCTCCTGATCTTTTACGATTGAACAAATCCGATTGGTTGGCTGACAACGCCCTCCGTCTGCTGGCGCTGCTCTTCTTTCAGCGCCTCCAGCAGCCTCACAGTGCGTGCTTTGAAACCCCGCAGCCGGAGGTTCTGCACCGCAGCTCGGATCAGACCCGGGGTGAGATGGTCCAGGTGACTGAGCTGCTCGGGGGTTAACGCGCTCGCCTTATCCTTATCAACCACACATGCACTGACAATAGCCTTTACGTGCTCGGCTGTCAGGCAGCTGAACGCTACTTTCAGCTGGAATCGGCGCAGGATGGCTTTGTCGAAGCTGTCGAAGCGGTTGGTGGTGGCCAGGAAGACACCTTCAAACCGCTCAAGCCGAATCATGAACTCGTTCACCGCGCTCACTTCCCAGCTACGCTGGGCCATGCTGCGGGTGTAAAGGAAGGTGTCGGCTTCATCCAGCAATAGAACTGCACCGGTTTTTTCTGCTTTGTCGAACATAGCGGCGATGTTCTTCTCTGTTTGCCCGACGAACATCCCCAATAAGTCACTGCCCGATTGCAGCATGAACGGCTTTTTCAGGCGCCGGGCCAGTTCCTGGGCATAGGCGGTCTTCCCTGCGCCCGGTGGGCCGTACAAGCAAATGCGCGCGGTGCCTTCATCACGGGCCAGTCGCTCTGCGTTCCGTAAGGTTGGGCGGGTGTTGATCCACTCGATCCTGAATTCCGGGAAATCGGCTTTACGAGGCTTTTTCAGAATCTTCACCGGGCGATTCTCGCCCATCGCCGCCAGGCGCTGTTCGATCAGTGATTCCAGCCTGTTCTGGTTTCGGGTGACCTGTTTTACTGGCAGATACTGCGCCACCTCTGACAGATTTTTGGCCAGAGCCGGTGTCATCCAGGGCTGCTTGGCAGCACTCGATGCCCAGTCCGGTGAAACCGGCAGCATCAGGAGTTCTCTTTCCATACGTTCGGTTTGCTGGTCAGTTCCACTGCCTTTCACTTCGACAATAAAATCGAAACGACGTAAAAAAGCCGGATCCATTTCTGAAATGTTGTTGCTGATCCAGATAACCGGTGCCTGGTTTTCCTCCAGTAATTGGTTGAACCAGCCCTTGGCCAGCTGTTCCGATTTACGGAAGGCATCTTCCATTTCATCAAACAGGAGGATGGCGCCAAGCCGGTCTTCCAGAAACATCTGGGCCAGTTTGGCCGCATCGAGGCGTATCCGGCCTGTCATTGATCCGGTGTTGTCGCTTTTGGTCGGCACTTCATACAGAGGGGCTGAGAGCTTTTCGGCCATCGCCCGGGCCAGCTGGGTTTTCCCGGTGCCGGGCTTGCCATGCAGCAGAATATTTTTGCCTCGGGATTTGCTGCGCAACGCATTCTGAAGATAGTCCAACATCAACTGCAGCTCTGGCACACCATTGAAATCACCAATTTTGTGCCGCGCAGCAGGGCCCGGTGGGCAGATTTGACGAAACAGCATTTGTTCCAGGTCGTGCTCATCTTCTTCGTCGTTTGCTTCGGACGAAGCGATGACCAGCTGGCCCAGCAAGGGGCCTCCCTCAACCAGGTCCCAGATGTCACTGTTGCGATTAGGCGCTTCGAGCAGTCGAATCTGGCACAGCATGGCGTCTTCGTCCAAAGCGCGAGCGAGCATACGTGAGGATTCCCGCATGGCTTTGGCCAAAGCGTTTACCGAGTTGTTGAGCTCGGTGATTTCCAGCTCCCGCAGAACCTGCTTGGCTTGTGGATGCTTGTGCAGCAACAGAGTGAAGATCAGAACTTTGATCTCCACCAGGTTGGGTTTCAGCAGTTTGGTGAGGCTCGACAGCAACGGCTCGAAAGACAGATTCGGCTTGCCTTTCAGGGATGCCGTCAGGGCTTTTTCGCGGTCACGAATCGCCTTGAGGTAAACACCGGTGCCCGACACGGAACCACCGCCTTCCGGCACCTTGATGCCCAGAAATGCCAGAGCGTCGTCGGCGCCGAAAAAGCTAAGTGTGTTCTCATACCCGGGAGTGAGATACAGCCGGCACAGGTAGATCTGGAGCAGCTTCAGGTCATCCTTCGAGGCTGACAAGTCTGGCCCCGGGTCCTGCGCTTCGTTGATGAGCTCTTTCCACAGCAGCATAGAGGTGGTCTCCTGATCCATTTACCACCATCTTATACTTCGTTTGCGTCAGTTTATGTCGCTTACGGGCGTTAAGCTCTCAGTCCTGACTACCAGCCTGTGGAGCTCGCTATGCGCAAAATCGCCGTTATTGGTTCTCGCCACTTTACTGACTACGACCGCCTGGAGCGTGTGCTCCAACCCTGGTTGCCCGCGCACATCATCTCTGGCGGCGCAAAAGGCGCGGATGCTCTGGCGGAGCAACTGGCCCGGGAACATAAGCTGCCTATTACCGTGATCAAACCCGACTGGAAACAATACGGCCGTGGGGCCGGCCCGATTCGTAACCGCACCATCGTCGATACGGCGGATTTGGTGATCGCCTTCTGGGATGGCAAATCCCGGGGTACCGCGTCCGCCCTGAATTATGCCCGGGCCAAAGGTAAAACGGTGATTGTTGAAGCCGTGGGGGAGGCATGACCAGGCAACAACTGATCTCCCTGATCAACGCCAATGGCCACCGTTACCTTGCCTGCGAGGAGGACTGGGAAGCGGAGATAATCGAGTGGCAAACTCTGGTCGCGATCTTCGAGTATGGTATGGCGACGGGCTTTGAAGCCCATGAATACAACCTGAGAGCCATACTCGACGCCGTTGATGACGACTCACCCGGTGTCCCGAGTATGGGCTGTGAAGCCGCTCTAACTGATTTGATTGAGCGGATCTCCGCGCCGGAAGGTGAGCGGGGAATAGATGCGCCAGAATTACAGGATATGTTAGTCCTGATGGAAACGGCCTTTGGTCGTGCGGAGATTAGAATAGAAACGGACGACCATTGATACGATTAAAGCCCCATGGACTTGAGAACTTCGTTCTCGCTCACAGATTCAGGCGTCACTACTGCATCTTTCAGCATTAATTTTCCACGCAGCAGTCGATCAAGATGCACATCGAAAGCATCGAAATCTGGGTGGAGTACGGCTGGGAGATGAATGGTTACCGGCTTCTTCTGACCGATTCGATAAACTCGGTCTGAAGCCTGAGCCTCTTTAGCTGGATTCCAGTGGCGCTCCAAATGCACAACGTGATTAGCACCAACCACAGTTAGGCCAACGCCCGCCGCAACCGGTGACATAATCAATATATTAAAACCTGAAGCTGCTTCAAACTGGGTGATCAGCTGCTTTCGGCTGAGAACGTCGGATTTTTTCGCAACGGCAGCAGTGTCTCCGTTGATAATGGCAACATCCAACCCGTAGATCTGATCGAGCCACAGTTTTAAAAGTCTTTGCAGGCGCTTCGTGACCATGAACAAAATCACCTTTTCGCCCCTGGATTTAATAGCATCAAGCGTTTTAAGCAATACCTGGAGTTTGCCTGATTGATGCATTACTCGCCTTGCCGAGGCCGGATCATCGGCCATCAGTTCTGCCTCATGTCGGAGCCTAGGGTGCAACGATACTTCCCTTAACTGCTGAAGAACTGCTAGAGCTTTACCGCGCATATCTTCTGTGGCTTGCTGCTGCCGGTATCCTTTAAGAATATCCTCATAGGCTTGGCGCTGCAGGCCTTCCATAGTGCTACCCAGGCCAGGGTCGTAAACCAGGTTCCCCGACTCCGGCTGTGGAACACCGCACCGGATAGTTTTTGAGGGTAGTCCGGTTAACTGATCTTCTTTGACCCGTCTAAGCATAAAGGGGCCGACCGCGTCCCGAAGTTCTTGCCCCAACGATGCCCTGACAGAATCGCGATCATCTTCATCTGCAGTAAGGATTGGCTTAATCCACGTATCTCTGAATACCGGCCAGCTGCCCAGCAAACCCGGCTGGGCAGTATCCATCAGACACCAAAAATCACCCAAACTATTTTCCACGGGGGTGCCCGTTGCCAGCAATTTAAAATCTGCTTTCAGGCCCTTTGCAGCGCGAGTTTGCAGTGTGTTCGGGTTTTTGATGTTTTGCGCTTCATCGAATATCACCATTCCCCAATCAATACGGCACAGGGAGAATTGATAGTCACGAAGGGTTTGGTAAGTTGCCAATACCAACCGCCGCTCTACATCCAGCCGCTTGGCTCCGGCATCCGGGCCTATTTGAAGCGCGTAGCGAATGGCATCTTCATCAAGAATCTGGTCATTCTCGAGCATCTTAGCCATTTGGACAGTTTCTCGTTTCTCACCTTTCACCCGATACTTGGCGAGATCACGGCCGGATTGGAGAACAACGATGTCTTTGAATGGAACACCCTTGTACGTGACACCAACCTCATCCTCCCAGTTTTCCAGCAGGCTCAGTGGCGCGATCACAAGAATGGGTTTCTGCTGCTTCCCTGATTTCTCCTGTTTGCTCAAGTACTCACCCGCAGCAACAAGGCTCATGTAGGTTTTTCCAAGCCCCATATCATCAGCCAAGAGCGCGCCCTGTAATCTGTATAGGTCATCGGGGGCTTCACTCCGAGCCCGATCTAGCAAGCCGAGCATCCAGAGAACACCTTCTCTCTGATGGGGGAAAGGTTCTCGGGCATAGTTACTCCAGTCAGGATCTGAGCTTACAGTCGATTCGAGAGCTTTCTGCCGCAGCTCATCGTGAAGTTCCTCCGCTTCCTTCAGAACAAGGCTTAACTTTTCCTGCTTCTCGGGAGTATCGTCATCCTGAGTTATATCCTTGCGCACCGGATTTCGAAGGGATTCCTCAATCTGAGCCAGCCGTTTGGAAACAGCGCCTCTGTCAGAAACATCAAATGTTTCTCCGTTATATGCAATTGTCTCTGCGCCCTGCCCCCAGGCTGCATGGAGTGCTTCCTGAAACTGGCATAACTCCTCTTCTGACTGAACGGACTGCGCCAATGCCTCCGGAGGCGCGGGCAATTTGTCCAGGGCAAACCAATCTTGCTTCTTTGCGTCGCCTTCTCCGAACTCCATATGCTGAAGCTTGCCTACACCTTGAACTCTTACGGAGAAGCCAAGTTCCAGGTTTACGAGAGCAGCATCCAGAAACGCACTGGGTGTTTGAATAAACTCTTTTACTTTGTCGGCAGGTATTCGGCGATTTCCCAGAACCTCTTTAACGGCCTCTACCTTTTCGGGCTCCAAAAGAACTACCCGATTTCCGATTCTAAGGGCACCTCCGGAATTGGAGTTAAGATCCAATTGATCCCACCGGCGGTCGAGGTCATCGGGTGAGGTTCCATCACCAATGCTGGGGCTAAGGAAGAGACCGCCATCGGGCATTTGAGATGCGGTGATACCAATGCCTTCAGGGATAACGACATCCAGTTTTTCAAAATGCCCAAGGTCAAGGCGCATTCCATTCTTTTGAGCTGTTTGAAGCGCACCCATGAGCCTCAGGCTTTCGCTTTCGCCACGCTCTTCAGGCGGTAAACTTTGGTGGTACGCCAAAGCATTTAAAGCAAATAGTTCCGCAAGGTTGAGGCGATAGACTTCAGTGGAGGTCAAAGACAAGAAAGGCCCTTTAAGCTGGTATGGCACTGGCTGGCCATCCACTACCGCTAATGCTGATACTCGAAAACCGCTATGCCCGGTTCTACCATGAATCTCGGTCTGGAAATGGCCGGAAAATTGCTCCGGCAACCCCATAATCTGCGCATGATCGTCATCCAAGCCCGCAATATGCTCTGCACTTACATGGAAACCGTTCGCCATGGGGGCCGCAAGGCCCTGCTCTTCTAACATCCTGAGAGCAATGAGCTGCATTTTCTTTAACGTCGAACCATTGCCCTGCTTCAACTCATTCAGCTCTGCAAGGTCTAGATAAAACAACACTCCTGAAGAGTCTGCCCGGTGATAGAAGCCACTTTGCTCGTCAACCTCATCCTTGCCACCGGACACCATCGAGCGGAGTAGATCAAACAAACCCATAAGAAGTCTCTGACATTATTTGAACTTGTGAATTAACTCTGGCCGAATCGTCCAGGTATGCAGGTCTTCACGCTTCACAAAGGGTGATAACGGGCCCGTGAACATTGTTATCAGATCCCTGAGTGGAATGCTTAGAAGAGTGGCGACATGGCGAGCTTTCACCCCGGGGTTATGAGCCATATAGCCCAAGACCGTTTGCTCTATTTCAGATAGTGCTGCTGGCTCTCTATCATCATGTGCTTTGGATCTTCTCGGGTCAGCGGGAGAGGCGTTAGTTGACTCAGCTTCGCGGTTACCACGCAAATACCGGTCGACAGCACTTAAGGGTTCTTTTTCTTTCTCTTTAAAAAGATCCTCAAACCTGGGTGCCCGCCTTCGCTCCATCAATTTTGGTGGCCTGACTTGCAGACGAGGTGGCAGCTCTTGCGGAGCTGGAACTCTGGTTTTAGGGGATTTAATAACCGGCATACCGAAGCGAGCCAGATGTCCCCGATATTCTTGGGGGGTCAGTAATCCCTCAATATCCAGTTCGATACCATGTTCTGCCAAAAAGTTTATCACCTTAGATTGCCAGGTCCCGTTGTGGGTAACGGACTCGTGTGGCAGGCCATACATGGCGCTATATTGGTCAGGTGTCCTTCTGGTCAAATCATGGTGACTAAAACTGGGGAACTCATAAGACCAGACCATGGTTCCCGGCCTGGCTAGGTACACCCATATTTTGAAGCTATGTGATCCTTCAACGAGAAAGAAGTCTCCACAATCCAAGTAGATAACTGCCTTATCCGACAGTGTTCCTTCAAGCCTCGCGAAATTAGTCTTGATATCGTCAGCCAGTAACCGTTTCACTACCTCCTGAGCTTTGTCACCCAGCATCAACCGTGTGTTTCTGATCCGTTTTTGCTCGTATAGCCCTTCAAGAAATTTCTTTCGGGCCGGGAACATTCTCTTCAGATCAGCTTTACCACTCTCAATGCCATACTGTTCTACAGCTCGGAGAAATAGCTTTAGGTCCTCTTTAGATAACCACCCACGAACTTTCTCAACCCGCTCCTCCCCAAGCGGCTTCCACCACTCCTGGTAGGTTCGGGAGCCACTTTGAATCCTGGGATCTCCCGCGATACCAAGCACGAATTCTTGCCACGGCTCAGAGACTTCATCGCCGGCTCTGTCAATGATGATCTCAAGCGCAGCGTGTCCGATCCTCTTGCCATCACCAAAAGGTGCCTGACTAACCGATGGCTTCAAGAGCTCGTCAAAAATTTCATCCCACCGGCCAAGCGGAACCACTTTCAGAGCTTCGATGTAATAATGGGCCCTACAAATGTCGCCATAGCGTCCAGCATCTAGCCCGACCATCCCCAGCTCTGCAAATCGCTGTTCTAGCTCCTGGCCACTTTCGCGAACCTGCTCAGCAAGATGTGCCGGGCCATCAGCACCTATAATCCAATGCGAGTTAGCTTTGATGGCGGAAATGGGGTCACCTAACTCAGACTCGTGCTTTTGTTCTGGGATTCTGATGACCTGAGATCGTATAGTCTCACCTAAGGCGCTGAATAGACCTTTATCCACCGCATCCAGATGGTCGAACTCTTTGAAATAGAGCTGAACGAGCTGTAAAAGTGTTAGGCGCGTAAGCCTCGGGTGTTGTTTATGGGTAAGCGCACTCAATACCGATTCACGACAACTGGCCCGAAATACAACTTGCTCGTGAATCCATAACCAGGTTAATGCTCTTGCGCCCAACCGAGATTCCAAGGCATCGTAAAGGTCTGTAAAGTCAGCGAAACGAACAGATCGTTTGATTCGCGCGCACATTTGATTGAATGCATCACCACCACCTGTAGCCTGTGCGTGGAGTTTGGTTTTTTCGACTATTCGATTCCAGCCGATAGCAACATGGTCCGGCCACTCCAGCTCAATTCCAGGAAGTGGTGGTAGCTTCATTGATTCAGGTCCACTTTCGCTCGAACTTTTTCGTAGTCTGAGCTTGTCGGTCGGCGAATAGTAAAGCGAATATCGATCCGACGGTTCTGGCTAAAATCCTCCTCGGTTATCTGGCTCTCAATTACAGGCCGCGTCTCCGCGTAGCCACTAACGGAAAACAAGGTATTACCGTCACCATTCCTGAGGTAGCCTAACTTGTCATCCGCTGGCAATGCGCTTTCCCAGAACTGCCAAAGAGAAATAGCCCTAAAAGTTGAGAGGCACCAGTTGCCTTTCGTACCACACAATCTTCCGGTGAAAGGACGGTTGTCGGTGTGCCCCTCAACAAACACCGTATCAAGATAATCGGCGCGATCTTCTTTGGTGATCAGCTGATGAAGAACAGAGCCAATTTCATAGGCCGTTTCGCGGTACTGCTGGCCAATTTCATCGGCACCTGTGTCAAACCCGAGCAAATGATTGGGTATCCTCAGTACCGTACTGTTTTCACTGACCTCAACCTGGATACCGCGGCTTCGCAGTACTTCGGCAGCTTCGGAAAGTATGTTTCGACGAACCTCCTCCGCTTTCCTAAGAAGCGCAATTTCCTCCTCAAAATCTGCGACTTGCTCCTGAGCTTGAGCCTGAAGCTCCATTAACCGAAGAATTAGAATCACTGACGCAAGGATAAAGATCACCAACAATCCCGACATCACATCAGAAAATGACATCCAATACGGGTTCTCCTCGTCTACTGACGCGGACTTGTTGGAGCGACGCAGAGCCATCAACGGGCCTCCAATTCGTCAAGAATACTGCTCATGTTTTCGACGATGCGAAGCATTGAGTCGGCATAAGCCCTTGAGCTGGAATTCCATTTCTCCATCCGGTCCTCGATTTGCTGGTTTACCTGGGACGAGTATGCACTGAGCCAAGACTCTGCTTGCTTCTCAATAGTGGAAACCTGATCCGCGAGGCTTTCTGATAGCTGACTGAATTCGGATCTAATAGAGCTGAGCCATTCTCTTTGATGTTCCTTAAGCTCTCCAAACCCCTCATTCGTCAGTTTCGCTGCATCACCATACTGCTGAATGCTATCCCGGATAGTCTTCTGCAGGTCTTCGAGCAACCGGGACTGCTCACTCAGGCGTTCTGATAACTCGGAATTTCGTGCACCTGCAGCCTCTATAGTCGAAACTGCTTGAGTTAACTGAGAGCCAAGCATCTCACTCGCTTGACGCACCTGAGAGCTCAGCATTCCAAGCTGGTTTGAACTGCTGTCCAGATGTTTGCTGCTTGCGGACATCGAATCGGTAACCTGGGAAAGCTGTACGAGAATTTCACGATGTTGTTCCGCAAGCTGCTGGCTCTGACTTTGCGTAGCGCGTACAGATTCAGCAATACTGTTGACAAGGCTCTGCTGCTGATCGACTGCTTTCTCGGTTTGATCTGCAAAGCGTTTTTGGCGCTCAGCCTCCCTCTCATCTGCTGAAGATAGCTGGGAATTAAGGCGAGACATCATGTCGTCAGTCAGTTGTTTGAAGCGGCTCTCGAGGGCTTCCTGACTAGCCGTAGCAGAGTCGGCAACTTTGGCCACTTGCTCTTCAAAGCGCTCCGCTTGCTGCCGACTGCTCTCGATTTGGCGCTCCTGCTGCTCATTAAGTTTTGAAAAGAGGTCACCCAACTGCGAGCTCATTCCGGTAACCGCGTTGTTCACTTCTGCTGCAGCTTGTTCCAGAAGAGCACCCTGATTTTTTGCAGCACCACTTACGCCCTCAACAAAATCACCGACTAGACGCTCCAAGACCTGCGTGGACTGCTGACTGGCATTACTGACAAGGGACTCAATTGCTGGCGCCATGATTCGGTTCAGGGCTGTAGTGAACGCCTCTTCCATCGAATCACTAACACCCTTGATGCTTTCTTGCAGGCGATCTCCAATACGTTCATGCAGCTCCTGCAAGGCCTCTTTACTCTCTCGGCTGCTATCAGCGATATGGACCAATGACTGCTCAGCGGGAATTCTGGGATAGAGAAAGTCTATCTCCTGCTGCACTTTTTTAATCTTAGCTAATGCCGACCGCTCAAAGAATTTTTCAATCAGATTCAAAACCAAGCTCAGACCAACACCCCAAACCGATGTCATGAACGCTACTGATGCGCCTTGAATGAGGTTGTCGATACCATCACGAAGATCATCTGTACTCGAACCCGACACCAGGTTCAGACTATCCAACCCCACTGTCAGCCCAACAAAGGTACCCAGTACACCTATCGCTACAAGAAAACTTGGGGTAGCCGCAAGAAGCCTGCTTCCTGTCAGCCCGCTAGCTAATGTCTTGGCATTAAAAAAGTGATCTGCATCGAGGGTATTATAAAGATTGCTATGATCACCCGAGACAACGAGGCTTTCATCGAATTCGCGCCAGAGCTTCCCGACTTCATCGTCCTTCAGCTGCTCTGCGTTGTTAAGAACTTCCCGGCGGTTGGCGCTTAATGCTTTTTTATCCTGGTCCTTGATCAAGCCCCAGAGTGATGTCACACGCCGCTTGAATCGGATGAAATGCAGTCCGACGAAATACAGGGCAACACCGAAAACCAACACCATCAGTGACCAGAAGATAGTCGCCAGACCCTGTGGGGAGCTCTCTGCCAATGCAGGAAAATCAGGTAACAAGTGTGACAGAAGATTCAAAAATTCCATTTACATCCCTTTTTAGAATGACATGAGCTGCGAATGATGATGAAAAGGTAGGGAGCTTTCTGATTTAACCCTAGATACTGCTTGAACTGTTTCTATATTCCAAGGCTTCTTGTCGCATTTTGGTACATAGCCGGAGTTTAGATTGATGCTTGCCGCCATGTCTTGAGTCAAATTACTTTCTGGATGCGACAAGATAAGTCGCACAGGTATCCTAAACTGCTCCTAAATTAATGATAGGATGCGCACTAACAGGTTCACCGGCTGGAGGCTATGGCGTTTCGTTTTCGCAGAACCGTTAAGATTTTCCCGGGTGTTCGGTTGAACCTCGGTAAGCGTGGTGTGAGCGTGTCTGCCGGTATGCGCGGGGCCAATGTCACGCTGGGACGAAACGGGCTTTATGGCAACGTGGGTGCTCCCGGTACCGGTTTGTCCTACCGGGAAAAACTGCTCAAGAACCGCCAACTGGGCGGGCCTTCAGCCAGTGCGAACGGGGACCATCCGCAAAGCTCGCCTCTGCCGCCCATCGCCGAGCAAATTGCCCAGGTTCAGCTCAATACGGCAACGGGGGATATTTCCATCCTGGACGCAGATGGCCAGGATCTTGGCAACGAAGCCATGGCGGCGGCCAAGGCCTATGCCCTCGACGCGCTTAAAGATACTCTCAATGAACAGGTTGATACCCATAACCGGATGATGGCGCGCATCGGCGCGATTCACCTGGGCACCCCTGCGTCCGATCAGTTTCCCAAATTTCTCTCGGAACCCTTCGACCTTCCCGAACCTGTTCGACCGGTGCCTCGCAAGCCGGACTGGAAAGCCTGGTTTTGCCCCGCTCGCCGAAGGGCCATTATGGAGAGCAACCAGCGAAAGCTCTCGGAGTACCAGCGCCAGCGGGTTCAGTGGCAATCTGACCGGGAACACCACCAGCGCAAAGAAACGCAGCGGGCTACGCTGTACCAACGGGCCGTGCAAGGCAGTTTGTCTGCGATGGAGTCGGTGTTGGATGACCACTTGATGGACATCGACTGGCCCCAGGAAACCAGTCTGTCGCTTGAGCTGAGCGACGATGGTAAAACGCTGATGCTGGATGTGGATCTGCCGGAGATTGAGGATTTCCCAAAAACCGAGCTGCGGATGTACCAGCGGGGCACCGGGGTTTCCGTAAAAGAGCTATCGGATACGGCGCTCCGAAAGCTCTATATGGCCCACGTGCACGGCATGGGATTTCGGCTGATCGGTGAGGGATTTGCCTGTGCGCCGTCCGTCGAGACCGTGGTGCTTTCCGGTTTCACCCAGATGACCAACCGCGCCACCGGCCGGGTTGAAGATCGCTACTTGTACAGTGTGAAGGTCAACCGCGACACCTGGCGCCAGATTCACTTCGGCAACCTTGAAGCGGTGGACCCGGTTGAGGCCCTTGCCGCGTTTGCATTGCGGCGGGATATGACCAAAACCGGGATTTTCCGGTCTATTGAGCCTTGGTCTGCCGGGTCCGTTTCAGCCCCTGCTTAAGCGTGGCTTCAATCTCTTCCCGCAACCACGCCGGCTCCAGAATATCGCAATGCACCGCCTGAGCGGTGAGCCACCAGCGCAAGTCCTGGGTGTCGCCCACGGTGACGGCCATTTCGAAGGTCTGGTCATCAACCTCGGTGGTGATCTGATCAAATCCCAGTGGGGATTCGATCAGGTGGTTCAGCACCGGTTTGTCGCAGCGTAACTTCAGATACACCGGCTCATCGGATTTCAGGATGCCCATAGCGCCGGAGTGGATGTACAAATCCAGATCAAAATCTTCCGGGCGCTCGATGAGCTCTTCCACCACTTCACCTGCCGTCGCCCTGTGCAGCACCAGCTGGCGAACCCCTTCTCTACCGTCGATAGTGCCGATCAGGTACACGTTCGGGTCCCGGAATATCAGCCCGAACGGATGCACCACAATCTCTTCCGGTTCCGGCCAGCTGCGGGCCTGGTACGTAAGTTTGCACTGGTACTCCCGGAGCAAGGCTTCGGTGACCGCTTCCAGAACATCGGCATCAACGGGCGGGCGCGCACCTCCTAATCCCCGATTGATCACCCTGACCCGGTCTGGCCATTGGCCCAGGGGGTTCTTTTCACGCAACAGCGTGCGGTGGGCTTCATCGAAGTGGGGCTTTAAGTGGGACAGTGCCCTTGGGGGTAGCATTGGTGAGAGGTAGGCCTTCGCCAGCTCAAACGTGAGTGCTGCTGGCAGATCCAGCGCCGGGATGATGTCCATGGTGGCATTGCGGTCGAACGACCAGCGGTAAGGCCGGGAGTTTTCATCGACCAACAAAGGGAAATCCGCACTCAGCTTTTCCAGATCCCGCTGGATCGAGCGCATGGTGACCGAAAAGCCCTGCTCTTCCAGGCGGCTCGCCAGTTCGGTGGTGGTGATGGATCTTGGGTACCGGGGCACCATCCGGAGCATGGTGAGGTAACGAACGGCAGTGCTGGACATGGCGGGATCCTTGTCTTTTCTCGAAGTCGACAGCTTAAGCGACACATTCTGACGCTACGTCATGCTAGATTCTTGTGCTGGTCAAGTAAAGCCAATGGCCAACTCTGCCAACGACACAAGGAACCCTGCACTGAACAAACACAAATTTGCCGCCCTCCTGCTAGAACATGGGTTTACCCCAAAAACCTACGATTTCGACTCCACCATGCTGGGGTTCCAGCACGACATCTTTAATGCCCTGATCCACAACGACCCTGTGTTCAGCGAGCAATCATTCATTCGCGAGCAGCCCGATTGCCCCGATGCCCTATTGCGCTGCGAGCTCGTCACCCAGTCAGAGGATCTTTCCGCAGCCGTTCAGCATTTCTATGCCCGATGGTTTGAGGAGCTTCGCTATTCGAATTCTGTGCTGGAGTTGCTCAATCTGGAGATGCACGAAGATGCCGCTAGCATTCACGTGCTAACCATCAGCAAAGCCAATGCGATGACGTTTGTCTTTAACATCCAGCGAGGTGCGTGATGATTCTGATTTTAGCTGCGTTGGGTGCGGTGCTCTGGGTTGTGGTGTCGATGCTGTGCATCAGCTATTTCAATGACCACGGTGTCGGTTGGGAGGAATGGGAAGCCTTCCCGGTGTGGTTAAAGATTCCGATCCTGGTGGTTGCGCCGGTGTTTTTTATTTCCTGGTGGGTTCGCTAAAAACACCTAACCATCGGCAGTGATAACCTCCTTATCGCCTACCGGCTTCAAGTCATGAGTACTCCGCACCGGCTCGCACACCAGCGGTGCAGAAATATGCGCTCGCATCAGCCCCCGAAAGGCATCCGTCTCGTGAAACTCAGGATCCAGCCACAAATCAAACTCTTCTGGCCGGAGCATCAGTGGAATGCTTTTCGGGTGGATATGGCTGAACCTCGGGTGAGGCGGCAGTGTGATGACGGTGAAGGAATTCACCTGCTCGTCCCCGAAATGCCAGGATTGCCAGAGCCCCGCCAGTGCCGTGGCCTCATTCTGCGGGTGAATGTTGTAAACCTGCTTACCTTTCCATTCGTGAAATGCGCTGACTGGAATAATGCAACGCTTGGTCGCATACACCTTTTTCCATAACGGACTGCTGGTCAGCCGATCGCTGCGGGCATTGAAGGTGTGAAATTTCGGGTTGGGCCGGAAACCATAGCCGTTCGGGTTCGGCTCAATTAATAGCGACCAGATCCCTTGTAGCAGGTACCGGTCATCCGCCGCTTCTATGACAAACTCACCGATTCCGCCTGGTGGTACATTGTGTTGAGGCCTGGGTGCAATGCCAGACAGCCCCA
This sequence comes from Marinobacter sp. LM1, assembly GCF_042763285.1. Classification (NCBI taxonomy): domain Bacteria; kingdom Pseudomonadati; phylum Pseudomonadota; class Gammaproteobacteria; order Pseudomonadales; family Marinobacteraceae; genus Marinobacter; species Marinobacter sp. LM1. Next base: position 1,599,931 of record NZ_CP114373.1, on the reverse strand, counting down.
GTTGTTCCATCAGCGTTTGGACTTCCGGAGAGTCGCTTACGTTGTACCGTCCGCACATAGCTGTATCCTTGGCCGTTCTTTCCGAGGCAGTGTAGTCAAAGTTTTACGGCTCAGGCGACCCACACTGTCGTATCGCTGGATTATCCTGCCTGAAGATCGTCGAAGAGCTTGATTGTATGACCAGCACCACCACCGTTTACGACCTGAGCCAGATACTCAATTACCCGATCCGGGTTGAGGTTAATCGTTGGGATTCAGAGCATCCCCTGCGTTGGGCCAGCTATAACGATGAGGGTCAGATTGCCTCTGGCCAGTTCCTGGAGCCGCCCGGGTTACCGCTGTTTACGCTGGAAGATGATGAAGGAAGGCGCCTGTGTGATGCCCTGCCGAAAGCAGTATCAGCCATCACTGCGTTGATGCCCGCCATGGACTTTGTGCTCGCACAGGCCTGTGCGGCTTCGGCAGCGGCTCGGGAATTGGCCGAGGACGCTCCTCTACTGTTTATCCTGGCGGTGGATCATGCGCGTGAACAGTCCTGGTCGCTCGAACGGTTTAACGCGTTTCTGGCCGGTAAACGCACCGATATTCTTAAAGCAGTTGGGCTTCCGGGCAGCAGATCCCTCGTTCGATTAGTCCGTCGCCTGGCCTTGTCGCCTTTATTACCCTGGGAGCTGGAAGATATTCGCGCCGCACTTCAGAACCCCGAGTACTTAGCCTTGATGCGGCACCACCCTCACCTCCATGTGAACCACCTTCGTTTGCTGAATCGCGTTCGGCAACCGTTGTGGCCCGGATTGCTGAATCTGGTGGACGAACACACCTCGGCTGTGGAGCTGTCCTGGCTATGCCGGATGATTCGGGATTCGCTCGCCATGGCCGGCGGTAACGAACAGGCCCTTGCTGCAATTCATTCCAGAGAAACCCTTCAGGCCCAGCACGACCGCTTGGTTGAACGCTTTAACCGGGCAAACAGCCGAAACTCCGAAGAGAAGCGCCAAGACCTGGCGAAGGAGCTTTCTGAGGAGCACGGCGACTATCCGAAACCGCCTCTCGCCCCAATCGACGGTATAGAGCCGTTGGGTTCCTGGCTGGAGCTTCTGAAAGAAGGGGCAACCATGCGCCATTGCGTCGGCAGCTATGACGTGCCGGTCGCCCTCGGGGAAGTCTTCATTTACCGGATGGTCCACCCGGCGCGTTTAACCATATCGCTTGAGTATCAGAATAAAACGTGGGTGATCGGCGAGGTTCGCGGGGTGTGTAATTCAAGCCCGTCAGAGGGTGCTTTGGATTGGATTCGGCGGTGGGTGGATACTGGTCGCAGAAGTTAGCTGCGGTGGTGAGTTGCGTGCGAAAAAACTCATCTTCGCGTCGGCAAGATTGGCTAGGCTGATCTGTCTCGAACAATGTTTAAGCAAAAGGACGGCAGTCCATGTGCATTCAAAACCGTATTAAATACCCGTTATCCCACGGCGGCCTAACAGGCGCCCTTGCTGGATTTAGGGGCAGTCGAAGAGCGTACCTGTCCGCTCTCATGTTTGACAATTTTGAGGAACTGGATACCGCTTATACACTGTTGACCGGCTTTTGCCCGAAACACCGTGTTCGATTTGAAACCAGTGCCCTCCACCTTTTCACCAAATCAAAGATCTCATCGTGTCAGGTGTGCGATTGGGAGAATGGTTTCAGGAGAACCGAGCCGTGGACTGAAGAGCGCGTTGAACGGTTGCTGTGTTCGGTTAAATCCACCTGGTCACTGGTTCGAGAGAATCCGAAACAAAACCGGATTCTAATCATGAAAGATCGCTTGACCCTCGTATGCGAAGTCAAGGATCGAGAGGGACTCCAGTGTGTAGGGCCTCATAGGAAACCGACCGTGCAATCGCTGCGAAATATTCAATCCCTCGCAACACGTCCTGATCACGTGATGTGTCAGGGTTCAGTGTGTGATCAAAAAAAGAGGGGAAAATCATGCCGAGTAGGACAGCAGTCCATGGAGAAACGACTTTTCGATCGGGCTAGCGCCTGGAAGATTCTGCCGAATGGCGCATCAAAAATATCCGACGACTGGGTAGCCGAGCATAAGCCCTGTGGTGTTCAGGTCATTTGCGGCGGTGGTACATTGGCAAGAAATGAGCCTAATTGCCCACTCTGTACGAGTTTTCGCTCTACCATTCGGCTGCATCGACCTCACGTTGACGCGCCCAGGATTCTGCAGGCAATCACTGAGGGCCGTGTCGAATGGGCCTCGGCTTCGAACGTTCCGTCAAGAATCCATCGTGGGGTTCCACTTCCCGTGCGGTGCGTCGTCTGTGATACATCATATTCACCACAGCTGCACGAACTGAACTATGCCTTCCACGGGTGCCCGACGTGTAAGAAAATCGCAAGTGAGAGCAACGCGACTATCCTGTTTTCGGAGATTGATTCATTAACCACCACAAAGCTCGGCAATTTCCAACGCCGGATACGTGGCGCGCTGGATGCCCGGGTGCACATAGAGAAACGCGGAGGGCGCCTTGCGCCTGATGCGGTCTACCAAAACAGTTCCACGCGGATTCACTTTTTCTGTCCTTATGGTCATGAAGCTGCTGTCTCACTCGATAAACTGCGGGGGGGAAGTTGGTGCCAACAGTGCCATGATTTACACAAATCACTCCCTGAAGTCATCACTCGGACCATCGTGGAAATCATTATTGAGGAACCGATGAAGAAGGTCCGTCCCGACTGGCTCCGGTCTTCCAAAACAAACGAACGCTTAGAGTTTGATGGGTTGAATGAGAGTGGAAGCATCGCTTTGGAAGTCCAAAGCAAATATCACCTCAAACCAGAACAGCAAGGTCGTGATGAAGATAAAGCGAAAATCGCTGAGCAGCGGAACATTGCTCTTATCCTAGTCTGGGACCTAAACCCGGGCTGGGCGCCGGATAGAATGTTTGATCACGTTGAGGAAGCAATTCGCGAAGCGGGCCTTGAGGTGCCGGCTTATGACCGAAGCCTGCTTGATCTCGCCAAGATTTACAGGGCGCACGAGATGCGACATACACTTCTTAAAAAAATAGAGGATCGTGGTGGGGAACTGCTCTCGGATTTTTTCGGTATAGATTCGCACGTATCCATTTGGTGTGGGCATTCGGAACATTCCGAATGGACAACAAAGCCGGCCTCCATTATATATCAGGACACCTGGTGCCCATCCTGCGCCGCAGAGCGTTTAGCGTTGCAGAAACTAGCTGATTCAGAGGCGGAGTTTGAGCGCTGGTTACGCGAACACAGCTCAGTTCGTGTCAACCTCACTGACGGCCAGTATCAAAACGCTACGGTGAAGCATCGTTTTTTTTGCGACAGCTGTCACTGGCCCAACGAATTGAGTTTTCTACAGATTAAAAGCCGTCAAAAAGACCCGCAGTTCGAGGGCCGGTGGTGCTCCTTTTGCAGGCAAGTAATTTCCTCGCAACTTAAGCTTGCGGCCGATCAAGCTTTTTTCGTGGGGTTAGTAAAAAGGGCTGAGCGTTTGTGCAAAGTCCTCGGCTTCGTCATCGTCGCCAATCCTTCTCGGAGGGCATGCGGAAGATTCGAACTACAGTGCCAGGAAGATGCTTTCCATCGCCTGAAGAGGACGATTTATCAGTTGGAGCGCCTTGAAGAGAAGGTTAGCACCTCACCATCCTACGTAGCCTGCGATCAGTGCCGGGGTGATCACCGGAAAAAAAAACAAGATGCCCAAAAGCTCGCAGCGGATCTGGGTGGAGAGTTTCTAGATGCAGAATTTTCCTCGGTTAAGACACTGCATCGATGGCGGTTTGATGGCGTGGAGATCACCCGTAGCTACGATGGCTTGAACCGTATTCGGCGGAACCGAATTAAGCAAGGTTTAGCAGTCCCTTTCGTATACCAGCCGGGGCAGAACAAGCCTTGGACCTGGAAACAAGCGGACGCCATGGGCAGACTGTTAGGCCTTCGCCTGAAGCCAGGTCAGACCATCAGCGGCATCCATAGGCAATATGAGTGGGAAGGCTCAGAGAAGCCCCTGACCCTCAATTCCATCGAAATGCGGGCTCGAAAAAAGTTCGGGAAAGATGCGGTCAAGCGGATTCGTCAACGATTGTCCCATCCCGCATAACTGATCGACAGTTCGGCCCGCCCGGACATCATAGCGAAAAGGCAGAAAAACTCTCCGACATGCGGTCAAGTGGCTCCTCGGGTCGCAAAGCGAACGTTCAGATTTCGGAATAACGCTGAGCACAGCGGCACCCTTGGAGTGGCGACGAAGGAGCCACGGAAAGGGTGTCCGGCGGCCGTAGGCCGCGTACTGCTGCGACTTGTTAATTGCCAACGGTCACCCCCGCATCCAGAACCCAACAGCGGTCATTGTGCGTGTAACCAATCTGACCATAATACGAGTTGGCTGCCGGTGCAGCGATGAGTATTAATTTGCAGAGCGGCCCCAGTTGCTCCTAGGTCAGTGACTGCAGTCGTTTGCCTATTCCTGACCGCTGATAACTCTGATGAACTGCCAAATCTGACAGGTTGCGTATTCCGGCCCATCGTGACCACCCATTCCGTTTGAACGTGACCGCCTGTTCCGGGCGATCGTGACCACTGATTCCGTTTTATCGTGACCGATTTCGGGTGCTTTTCCGGAATCGCCGGTCACGATGCCGGAATCACCGGTCACGTTCCTCCGGAATCACTGCCAACACGCTGGAATTCTTCAACTTTATCCGGCATACCTGTTTCTTTTTCATCACGAGGAAGGGCGGATGCCGGCAGCGAGGATTTCCATGCGACAGATCATCGAGGTCTTGCGCCTCAAGTACGAAGCGGGCCTAAGCCATGAGCGCATTGCCCGTGCCTGCGGGCTCTCCAAGGGCGTGGTCGGCAAGTATGTCAGCCTGGCCACTGCGCAGGGCATCACCTGGCCGTTGCCGGAAGGCACGGATGAAGTACGGTTAGAGGCCCTGCTGTTCCCGGCCAAGACACCCCCATCTCGATTTGCTGAACCCGACTACTTCCAGGTCCATCAGGAGCTGAAGACCAAGGGCGTCACCCTGCAACTGCTCTGGGCCGAATATGTGGAGCGCCACGGCGACAAGGCCCGCCGGTACAGCCAGTTCTGCCATCACTACCGGCTCTGGCGCGGCCGGCAGAGGCGCAGCATGCGCCAGGTCCACCGGGCCGGTGAGAAGATCTTTATCGACTACTGCGGTCCCACCGTGCCAGTGGTGGACCGCAGCACCGGTGAGATGCGCAAGGCCCAGGTCTTTGTGGCCGTGCTGGGCGCGTCCAGCTACACCTTCGCCGAGGCCACCTGGAGCCAGAGCCTGCCGGACTGGATCGCCTCCCACCAGCGGATGCTGGCGTTCTACGGCGGGGTAGCTGAGCTGTTGGTGCCCGACAATCTCAAGGCAGCGGTTACCAAGGCAGACCGATACACGCCTCAGATCAACGAGACCTACGCCGAACTGGCCGCCCACTACCAGACCGCCGTATTGCCAGCACGCCCTTACAAACCCAAGGATAAAGCGAAGGCCGAAGCCGCCGTGTTGCTGGTCGAGCGCTGGATACTGGCCCGGTTACGGCACCGGATGTTCTTCTCCCTGGCCGAACTGAATACGGCCATTGCGGATCTGTTACCGGCCCTGAATCAGCGCCCGTTCCAGGGACGCTCCGAGAGCCGCCAGAGCCTGTTCGAGGCACTGGATCGTCCAGCACTGAGGCCTCTGCCTGCAACACCTTACGTCTATGCCGAGTGGCGCAAGGCGCGACCCGGCATCGACTACCACATCGAGATCGACAAACGCCTGTACAGCGTGCCTCACGCCCTAGTGGGGGTGAAGCTAGATGTTCGGGTTACCGATACGTCCGTTGAGGTCATGCACAAAGGCCAGCGGGTGGCCCTGCACCCTCGGCATGGCAAGGGCCGCTTCGTCACCCTGACCGAGCACATGCCTAAGTCCCATCAGGCCCATCAGAACTGGTCGCCCGGGCGGTTCCTGAACTGGGCCACTGACATCGGTCCCGCCACGCTCGACGTGGTACAGCGACAGCTCAAGGATCGTCCGCATCCCGAGCATGGCTACCGGGCCTGCCTGGGGCTGTTGAACCTGAGTCGACGCTACAGCCGTGACCGCTTGGAGCAGGCCTGTAGCCGAGCACTGGCCATCAACTCGGCAAGCTACCAGAGCATCAGCTCGATCCTGAAGCAGGGTCTGGATCAGCTGCCTCTGCCACTGAACGAGGAAGAACCGGAACTGGCCGATCTGCCCGTTCACACCAACGTTCGCGGGTCCCGCTACTACCACTGATACCGGAGAAACTGATGTTGACTCAAAACACCCTCGACACCCTGCGCCAGCTCAAGTTGACAGGCATGTGCGATGCCTTGGAACAACAACGGGCACAGCCCGACACCCACGACCTGGCGTTCGAGGAACGCCTGGCCTTACTGATCGACCGGGAGGTGCTGCACCGGGAAAACCGCCGATTAGAGCGGCTGCTGAAGGCAGCCCGGTTGCGAGTGCCTGCCTGCGTGGAAGACATCGATTACCGCCATCCACGGGGGCTGGAACGCTCCCGCATGGCGGGCCTGGCCAGCTGTGACTGGATCCGCCAATCCCTGAACCTGTGCATCACCGGCCCGACCGGTTGTGGCAAGACCTGGCTGGCGTGCGCCCTGGGCAACCAGGCCTGCCGGCAGGGGCTCTCGGTTCGCTACTTGCGAGTGCCGCGCCTGTTCGATCAGGTGCGCATCGCCCACGGCGATGGCAGCTACGCGCGGCTGATGAACCAGTTGCTGAAGACCGACCTGCTGATCCTGGACGACTGGGGCATGCAGAAGGTAACCGCGCAACAACGACAGGATCTGATGGAAGTGATTGAAGACCGGCACGGGCGAGGCTCAACGCTCATCGCCAGCCAGTTACCAACCGAACACTGGCACGACTACATCGGCTCCGCCACGCTCGCCGACGCCATTCTGGACAGGCTCCTGCACGGCGCTCACCGACTCAATCTGAAGGGGGAATCACTGCGAAAAGCGAAAGCACAAAACACGGAATCGGTTGACCCATCGTGACCGCTCAGAGTACAAAACTAGCTCCAGCGTGATGGCCGTGTGCGAATCGGTCACGATCCCCGGAATGACCGGTCACGTTCGCCGGAATACGCACAGGTAGCAGGCATAGTGGGGTATAGGACAAATAAAGCGCCTTTTCGCTGAAATCCTATCATATGAAATCCGTGCATGAACGGCCCAAAGGTCCTTTCGGAGCCAGAATTCAGCCTTTTCCGTTCGGTAGCGTAGGTATTGGCTGTCGGTTTTTCATCGGTTTTCTTGAAAGATGCACCCAGCAGGCGCGTCTCATCCTGCCGTGTTGGGGCAAGTCGTTGGTGAAGGAGAAAGAGTGGTGGTTTAGAGCTGGAACAGCGCCGCCTGATCCGGCGGCGCCCTCGCTTCATGGACGCGGGGTAACGGCAGCGATTCCTTCATCGCCAGATGTTGCAGAATCTTCTCGATCACGGCAGGGTCTTCGATACAGGAGACCACCTTGACGTGCCCGCCGCAAAGCTCGCACTTTTCTATGTCGATGTTGAAAACGCGCTTCAATCGTTGCATCCAGGTCATGGCTTTGCGGCGTTCGGCAATGGTCTTTTCTGAGCATCCCTGTTTCGCAAGTTTCCTCCCCTTGCCTCTTTTTGCTGGCGTGATCAGCGCCCGAGGTTTACTGTTGGGGGCGAAAATACCGTGGAACCGCGTCAGGTTCACACGCGGTTTCGGCACCAGCGCCGCTAGCCGCGCCATGAAATCCAGGGGATCGAAAAACACATGCGTGGTGCCATCACGGTACGGCGTCTTCAGTTCATAGCGAACTTTGCCATTGCTGGTGAGCGCCAGCTGCTTTTCCGACACCGCGGGCCGAGAAATGTAGCGGCACAGCCGTTCCAGCACGTCACGTTGGTGGGCTTCGGCCATGACTCCGGCGTGCAAGGAAAATCCCGCTTGTTTGGCCACACGGTCTGATACTCTGGGGGTATCCAGACGGGGTGGCAGGCTTTGCAAGGTGAACACCTTGCGTCCTTTCTGCGGCCCCATTGCGATGCGGTAAGTGATCGAATGCCCTTGCAACTGGCCGAGGGCATCATCCTCCTGATCGATGGCATCCAGAAGTAAATAGGTGTTTTCATCGTCACGTTGCAGCCAGCCTTTTTTCTCCAGAACCCGAGTGACGCGATGAGAGAGCTGATGCACCAGAGAGCTGAGTTCCTCTATCGTGGGGGCTTTGACGCGGTGAAAGCGCATGACGCCGTATTTGTCCTCCGCGTAAACGCCGTCGAGAAACAGCATGTGAAAATGAATGTTCAAGTTCAGTGCAGAGCCGAAGCGTTGAATCAGGGTGACAGCCCCGGTATGGGCAGTACGCTTGTTGAACCCGGCCTTCTTGACCAAGTGGGTGGCCACCGTGCGATAGACGATCTCCAGCACTTTGCCCATCATGGCGGGTTGCTGGGCAAGCAGAAAACGCAATTCGTAGGGGAAACTCAGCACCCACTGCCAGATGGGCTCTTTCGGCAGCACTTCATCAACCAGCAAGGCGGCGGACTCCGCCATTCGCCGAGCACCGCAACTCGGGCAGAACCCCCGTCGTTTGCAACTGAAAGCAACCAGGCGTTCATGCTTGCAATCTTCGCAGCACACCCGCAAGAATCCGTAATCAAGCCGACCGCATTTGAGGAACTCGTCGAACTCCTGCTTAACGAAGGCAGGCAGCGTTTGTCCTTGAGCTTCGAGCTGGGCACGAAACGCGGGGTAATGGGTTTCGATGAGTTGATAGAGCAGCGTTTCTTCTGGCCGGTGGCGCTCGTAGGGGCGCGTCGGAGCAGGCGCGGCCATCCTGGCCAATGGCATGATGCAATCCCTTGATGCTGTACGCATATACAGCTTAACAATTGCTCAGAGGTTTGGACAGGGGCAGAAAGGGGTGCCGATGCTCGGACGCAGGCTGGATGCCAGGGTGATGTAGTGTTTATATTTTGCTGAGAAGTTAGCAGCCTGTTGAAATTCGGTGTAATGACTGCGCGCACTGCGTTGTGGAGGCAGTGATCGCGGTCGAATAAGCCTTACTCAGGCCGTCAGGCCGGTGAAACAGCCCGATTTGGCGGACACCGGGCGCACCTCTCCTGTCAGCGCGTTCATGCCGCTGTGCCTGCAGCCAGCAATTTCGGCAGGCGTACCAGGTTGCTGGCCGCCATGGCCAGCTGGAACAGTGCGTCGACACGTTCCAGTCCGCGTTGCTTCACCTGGCGCAGGCCTGCCGCTGACTTGAGCCAGCCGAAGTGGGTTTCGATCCAGGCACGGATCTTCTGACTCAGACCGTAGCCGACATGGCGCGTGGTGCGGCCATCAATGGCACTACGCCGGCCACGGGTGTTCTGCGCCACATGGGGCGTTACGCCGAGGGCGCGACAAGCGGCCACGAAGTCTGTTGTGTCGTAGGCCTTGTCCGCAGCCAAGGTGCGCCGCCGCCGACCATCCAGTTTCCCCAGCAGCGTCAGCGCGGCTTCGCGCTCACCACGACCACTGGCCAGGGTCACATGGGCACCGCGCACCAGACCGCTGCGGTGCTCCATCAGCACATGGCCCAGGTAGCTCAACTGGCCCTTGAAAACGAAGCTGTCCGAGCAGCCAGCCAAGACCAAAAACACCAAGATCAGCCGTACCGATCCGGACAGTGGCTATATGGTTCGGGAAGGCAAGCCCAAGAGCTTCTTCTACCTTGATCACCGCACCGTCGATGGCCGCAACGCCATCATCACCGACAGCTACGCCACGCCGGCCAACCTGCACGACAGCCGCCCCTACCTCGACCGGCTCGATCGACAATGTGAGCGATTTGGCTTCGATGTCTGGGGTGTGGGCCTGGATGCGGGTTACTACACGGCAGGTATCTGCAAGGGCCTGGAAGACCGGGGCATCTATGGGGTCATGGGTTACCGGCGACCAAACAAGCCCAAGGGCTATCTCCCAAAGCGGGCCTTCACCTATGACGCTGAAACGAATACGTATCGCTGCCCGCAAGGTCAGCAACTGACCTACGCCACGACCAATCGGCTGGGCTACCGTGAGTACAAGTCCAATCCGGCTCACTGCAAAGACTGCCCACTATTAAGTCAATGCACGCGCAGCGCCAACCACGTCAAAGTGCTTACCCGGCATGTCTGGCAGGACAGCAAAGACCGAACAGATAGTTACCGGTTAACCCCGTGGGGCAAGGCGCTCTACAAACGACGACAGGACGTGGAGCGGTCGTTCGCCGATGCCAAACAGTTGCATGGTCATCGTTACGCTCGATTGCGAGGGCTCTCGATAGTGCGTGAACAGTGCCTGTTGGCCGCCGCTGCCCAGAATATGAAGAAGATCGCGCAGATCCTGGCGCGTCTTTTATGGCTCAAATCCCTTGGTATACCTGGATTACAGAGGCCCATCCGGAAATGGGCCCAAAAACTGGTCGATCTGGCGTGTTGGGAATCCGGGCCAGGGTGTGGCCGATAACCTCCTTGCGGGTGACTGCACGGACTTCCGCCAGGCGCGCAGGTGGCAGCGCCTTGACTGTCGACTCCTGAAGCAGGCGGTTGTACCCGACCGGTTGCATGGCTCAGTTCCTTCTTGAATACCGTTTTGCGCTTAGGAAACTTTGTGCGAATCCTGTTTTTATTGCGCAGATTGGCATTATTACCATTTTTTTTGTGCGGCGGCCTGTTTCACGAATCCTGATGTGTTTACTGGCATAAGGCAGGCGCTTTGGAGTGCGCCATGCCTTGGCCTTAGAGCGGCATTATGGGGTCAACAGAATGATGGGATGTTGATCCTGAGCGTTGACTGCGTTCAGGTAAGCCTGGCCACTGATTTCTCTGCTTCCGAGATGTTCGAGCAGCAACGGTTGCGTCATCGCGGCATCGGTCATCTCGCGTAGGCCCAACATTACCTGCGCTGCTTTGGCTTGGTTGGACTTGAACAGGTGCAGGTCATCCTCTCGCGAGTCTTGTTCCGCTTCGGTCATTCTTGCCGCAAGTTGTGTGGCGCTGAGCGGGTCAAACAGGTCGCTGTAGTTATCGGCAATAACCGTGGAGGCATGCTGAGCGGCGCTCATCTCGTTGGCTTGCAGCAGGCACTGAATGCGAGCGGCATTACACATTGCCAGCGCGCTGGTCATTTTATTGAACCAGTCGTAGTGGAAGCTGTTCTGGGTCAGGTGATGGCCGATCTCGCTTCTTAGGAAGCCGCTTTCCATGGCGAGCTGGCCTTCGATGGTCAGCCATTCTTGCGCCGGGCTGCGCAAAAACGAGGCCTGTTCGGCCCGCTCAAACAGCACGTATATATTGGCGAACTTATGCCGCAGGTGTTTTTCTGCCAGCTCTTGGAAGTGCTTGTCCATCTGAGTGGATAGCTGAGCGATGGCGCTTTCGAGCCCTTTGAGCTTTTGGTTGATCAGCATAAAGCCCAACACGCTTACCCCAAGCCCGGTGGCGGCAAGGCCGATGTTGGCGTACTGCAGCATCTGCAGCCCTTCCACCATGGTTTTGAGTTGATGCAGCTGGACGTTGGCGTAACCAGAGGACGCCAGGTCCAGGGCGCTCAATGGGGAAAACGGCAAGAGGCTGGCGTTGCTGAGAAGCTTCTGGGCCAAGCCGGTTTCCTGAACGTGGCTGAGAATCTGACCGGACATACTGTCCTTAAGCAGCGTACCGATGCGCACGATGCTGCCATCGGCAATACCGCTGGCAAACTTTGTGGGCACCTCAAACAGGATCTGCTCAACCATGGCGCAGTTCCTTGATCAGCGTGTCCGCAGTGTTTTCGAGCATTTTGGTCATGCCCATCGCCAGTGATCGTTCTTTTTTACTGAAGTGGATTTTCTTGATGATCTGTTTGTCGACCCTGGCCTTCAGGCGGCTGCGGGCATTGCGCTTGATGCTTTTGAAGCGCAGCAGGGCTATCAGGAATAGGAACCCCAGGACTACCAGGCCGGCGATTAAGTTACGTGTCACGAGTACCGTCGTGGTGACGCCCAGAAACCCAAGCAGACCACCTACCGATACAGTGGTTGTAGAAAAGGCGACAACCGCTGGAATGGTCGCGGCAGTAAGACCGGTTGAAATGGCTGCAATGCCTACATCCAGCAGTGTGCCCTTGCTGCTATGTCCGTCCAGAGAGGGGGTGAAATCCTCCTCGGGGATGGCTCGCGCTACGACTGATTGCAGGTCTTGCTCTGCCGCCATTCTCAATTCCGTGGCTTTGGTTTGGCACCACTCGGTAAAGAGCGGCTGAATGGTGTTGCGCAGATACCGGCCGGAAAAAAGTGCATCCCAAAAACTGATTTGGTCGATTTTGGCGTGCAGCTCGCCCTGCAGCTGCCGCGACTCGACTTCGAGGCGCTGCTGTGTTGTCTGCGTCCAGCGGTCCTTCCAACTCAGAATCAGTCGGCGGGCTTCTATCTTTTCCAGTCTGTCCATACACCGCTCCAATCCTTGGTATCTGGCTAGCGCAGCCGAATACGTTTGCCTTGTTGAATCTGTGCATCTAGCTCTGCTTTCAAGGCGCTGAGGGGGTATAGGACAAATAAAGCGCCTTTTCGCTGAAATCCTATCATATGAAATCCGTGCATGAACGGCCCAAAGGTCCTTTCGGAGCCAGAATTCAGCCTTTTCCGTTCGGTAGCGTAGGTATTGGCTGTCGGTTTTTCATCGGTTTTCTTGAAAGATGCACCCAGCAGGCGCGTCTCATCCTGCCGTGTTGGGGCAAGTCGTTGGTGAAGGAGAAAGAGTGGTGGTTTAGAGCTGGAACAGCGCCGCCTGATCCGGCGGCGCCCTCGCTTCATGGACGCGGGGTAACGGCAGCGATTCCTTCATCGCCAGATGTTGCAGAATCTTCTCGATCACGGCAGGGTCTTCGATACAGGAGACCACCTTGACGTGCCCGCCGCAAAGCTCGCACTTTTCTATGTCGATGTTGAAAACGCGCTTCAATCGTTGCATCCAGGTCATGGCTTTGCGGCGTTCGGCAATGGTCTTTTCTGAGCATCCCTGTTTCGCAAGTTTCCTCCCCTTGCCTCTTTTTGCTGGCGTGATCAGCGCCCGAGGTTTACTGTTGGGGGCGAAAATACCGTGGAACCGCGTCAGGTTCACACGCGGTTTCGGCACCAGCGCCGCTAGCCGCGCCATGAAATCCAGGGGATCGAAAAACACATGCGTGGTGCCATCACGGTACGGCGTCTTCAGTTCATAGCGAACTTTGCCATTGCTGGTGAGCGCCAGCTGCTTTTCCGACACCGCGGGCCGAGAAATGTAGCGGCACAGCCGTTCCAGCACGTCACGTTGGTGGGCTTCGGCCATGACTCCGGCGTGCAAGGAAAATCCCGCTTGTTTGGCCACACGGTCTGATACTCTGGGGGTATCCAGACGGGGTGGCAGGCTTTGCAAGGTGAACACCTTGCGTCCTTTCTGCGGCCCCATTGCGATGCGGTAAGTGATCGAATGCCCTTGCAACTGGCCGAGGGCATCATCCTCCTGATCGATGGCATCCAGAAGTAAATAGGTGTTTTCATCGTCACGTTGCAGCCAGCCTTTTTTCTCCAGAACCCGAGTGACGCGATGAGAGAGCTGATGCACCAGAGAGCTGAGTTCCTCTATCGTGGGGGCTTTGACGCGGTGAAAGCGCATGACGCCGTATTTGTCCTCCGCGTAAACGCCGTCGAGAAACAGCAGCCGGTCGGAGGAAGTCCGGTCGGCAATTTCGTTGACTTGCGCGTTGTGGATGATGAAGTCGAGCCTGGGGTAGCGGGCACCCTCCACCCAGACCAAGCGGTAAACGGCTTCGCGCCAAGCAAAAGCTTCTTCAGTCGGTTAGCACATCGGGCGGACTCTGTCGGAAATTTTTACACTTCTGTAAGAAACGGCAATGGTAACACGTCCTGATCCGGCGCATGGGCCAGGCGATGGTGCTTGAGTTCCCCGCCAGAATCGGCTAAACCACTGGCACGGTGCCCGGCACCCATCCACCATCGCCTCTACAATACGAGAATCCGGCATGCTCCTTCGTTCACGCCTCGCCTGCGCCCTGCTCGTCCTCAGTGGACTGAGTGACTAAAGTGACCTTTGCACAGTTTGCACCTAACTACCTTCATGGCACAGCCTCGCAGCACCATCCAAGCAGGCATTTTCAGCTTTGGTCGCAAATCGGACATTCAGATTCGGGCGTAACGCCTGTGCTTTGTTCTCAAGGCGGTCCTTTTTTCGGTGCCGCTACTGACAGTTTTGACCACAAAACGGGCCTTTTCCTGGGCCGCGCGACCTCGTTCACCTCCCCCCCCCCACTGTTTCAATGGAAGATCTTCTTATTAAACCGCAACGCAACTTGCCCGTTCAAACCTCGTCGTTTGTAGTTCTTGTCGTCAATTTTCTTTACACGAGTACGGACGGTATCAATGAGAGACCATTGATCTAAAGGGATTTGACATCTTTGGCGTCACCTTTGCTTAGACACTATCGCGAACCACCAATGGAGAGGAACATCGAGATGCTAATGAGACTATTACTGAACAGTTTAGTGGCATTTTTTGTCTGGGGTGCGGTAAATGCTGTAGCGGCGCCTATTTACCTGAACGAGTCCAATATAACGGTTGCAGTAGGCTCGGGCACGTCGCCGGGTTCTTATAACAACACCTTCGCAAGCGGCCAAACGATCAACAAAGTGATTGACGCGCCTAGCGCGACTTCCGAGGAGTTCCACAATCAAACAACACATATTTGGTATACAGCTTATGAGATCGGCGGGGGCTTGGAACTCTCATTTGACTTTGGGCAGGAGTACGATCTAAACACTCTGCACTTCTGGAATTACACAGGTGAAAACTATGATGTCGACAATATCGAGTTCACCTTTTTCAATTCCGCGAATTCTCAGGTGGGCATTTTGCAAGTTTTGCCAGATCTAGGCACTGCTCCAGGAATCACCGCTCAGGATATTACTCTAGCCGCTCCGTTAAACGTTCAATATGTTACGGCGTTTCTTACGGGATCCAACCGCCAGGTCGATTTTCAAAACATTGGTTTTACCGCAGAATTGTCGAGCCCAACCGATCCAAAACCCGTCCCAGAGCCGGGGACGTTAGGTTTGTTAGCTTTTGGCTTGGTCGCGTTGATAAGTCGCTCACGTCGGCGCAAATGTTAACGTGCAGTTTTCCTGTTAGCCGCGGTTCTGTTTTGACCGCGGCTTTCTGGACACTGAAAAAGACTCTTTTGATGCATGCCGTAAGCAAGCAACACCAGAGGATGGCCTTGTTTAGGTTCTAATCCCGTCAATTGGGCGGTTTTACAACGAATGATAGCTTCAGGTCCTGGCCGGCAACGTCTGATTTGCTTCTCAGATGGTGAAGCCGCCCAATTGAACAGAACACACTACCTCGCGCTTCGTTTGTGACGCCATTTGACCGCTTACCAGGATCATGAAGGCTCGTTTCCTAACCAACTCAGGGTGAACTGAGGGAGCAACTCGCGGCTTTGGTTACGGTGCCGACCGGAATACGGGATGGTCGCAAAGCGAACATTCAGATAAAGTGATTCCGAGCTTCAACCAGCCTTCTCTATCTGCACTGCTGAATTGTGATCAGCTGCAAGGACACAATCACGCAACATCATGCCCCCAATCCCAACCCGTCGATTATTTTTACAAAAAGGTCGAGTCCGTTTTGTCGGCCTGAAACTTAAGAAAATAATTCCGCGCAAGTCTTTGGCCATTGGCAGTTAACTTGCATCAGCACCACTTGGCTAAAAAACGCTGGTTAAATTTGCCAGGGAGACTTAAATATGCGCGTTAAATCAGTCAGGTCCTTCTTGGTCGCTGTTTGCGGTTGCCTAACCTTTGCCATCCCATCGTTATTGTACGCAGCTCCATGCGTAGAGGAGCGTGTCGACGATGCTGAATGGGTGGTTGTTGATACTCGAATAACGGCAAACGCTACCCACCTGCGCCAAGAATTCATCTGTAACCTCCTGGAAGATGGTCAGATCCGTGGCACACGCGGAGCATCTACCACCCTGGGACCTAATCCCGGCGTTGATGCTGGATTTGAGATCGATTTGGCTCGGGCGACTCCTTCAGATATGGGCGACGTTTTTTCCGAACCGCTGCCTAGCGACGTTAATTTGTTGGAACTGTTGAAAGACCAAATTAAAACGCGGGTTCGACAAAAGTATGATGATGCTGAAAGAAATATCAGGTATGAGAGGAAACAGCGGGGATTGGGAGGTGGCGGCATCAGGGGACAGATTGAGATTACCGGTGAGGTGATGACCGAAGCCTCACCAGATTTTGTCATGGTGCCTATTACCAACTTTGATCCGCTTCCATTTTCCGGCGACTTTTACATTCCATTTTTTTGGGAAGATATCGGCGATGGCGATTGGCTAAGCATTTTTTTAGATGATCAGCTAATTTGGGAGACCTCCAATGACTCATACCGGCAAAATGAACTCTATTTTGCGGGAGTGGACTCCCGCCTCTTCACCGGCACACACAACCTACTGACGTTTGTTCTCAACAGCCAGGGGGCAGCCAACGCTTCTGTTATTCTCGCTGAAGATTATCGGTATCTCGACAATCCGGTTGAAGTGCCAGAACCCAGTCCTTTTTATCTCTTACTGCTCGGACTCTTGCTCCTGAAAATCCGTCGTCATTATTGCCGAAATACAGGAGATCAAGTCAATGCTCGAAGGGTCTAACGCACATTGAAATCTTTCGAATATTTATGTTCGCTTATGTTTAGCTGCTACGGTCGCAAAGCGAATAGTAGGATTCCAGTTTCAACTGTCAGATCTACTCTCGGATTTCAATGGTATGAGGTAAGGTAGGAAAGCATCGGACCTATCCAAATCACGAAAGAGATGCAGAGTCCGAATTTTCCGGGTTTCAACAGCGTGCTTTTCTTCGGATTGTTTGGGTTATAAAAAATCTTTACCAAGCCCCCCTGTCGATCCACGCTTTTGAACTGATGATCGAGAATACCTTTGGCGTTTCGATTGGTGACGAAGATCCAGGGTGAGACACGTTTGCCCTGATACCTTCTACCGCTGATCTCATATTCGTAGAGGGCGCTGACCACATAACGAGTATCAGCGTCATATCGATCGCTCCCGCCGATGGTGCGGGGGCCGCCTTCCAGCAATTTGCCTGTGACTGAAGGCCACTGCCGCATTCGCAACTGGCCTATGAGCGAAATACTCATGATCAAAAAGCAGTAAACGGCAATGAAAAACAGAACACCTTGCTTTTCGCCGGCTCTAGCCAGATCCCACATCGTGATGAGGTATTCCACGCAGTTTGCTCTGTTGGTTGAGGAGTGATCTGCCTATTTTCCGTATTTTCTAAGGGGATAAAACAAATTTCTTGCCCTTGCGCAGCGTGATCATTCGACTCTGACTAACCCAAGTGAAGGTCGCAAAGCGGACATTCAGAATGTATCAAGTTTATGAAAAATTATGGGATTCGAAGCAGCATAATTGAGTACTACAAGGCCAACCGCCCGCGATTCTCGTCTAGTAAGGGTGCTGACGAGTGATACCTACCCGCACAAAGATGACGCTCAGACCTGGCGCAACGACTGATCTCTGGATAGAACTCTGAAGCCCTCTGCTCAACCCAACAAGGATAGGTGCGTATTCCGGCGAACGTGAACACCCATACCGGTTGAACGTGAACACCATTTTTCTTAACGCATCACCCACCGGAGTTTTTACTCCGGGTGTTCACGTTCAGTCAATTTCCTGAAGTCGTTTTCTCATCGATTCCCCCTTCAGAGCCCAGCGATGGGCGTTGTGCATGAGCCGGTCCAGGATGGCGTCAGCCAGGGTGTTATCGCCGATGGCGGCATACCACTGATCCGTAGGCAGTTGGCTGATGATCATGGTTGAGTGCGTGCCGTGACGGTCATCCATGATCTCCATCAGATCGTTTCGGTGTGCCGGTTTTAGGGCTTCGAGTCCCCAGTCATCCAGGATCAGCAGCTTCACTTTGGCCAGCTGGTTCAGCGTCTTCTGGTAGGTGCCGTCAGCTTTGGCCTGAGTCAGTTCCAGCAGTAACCGGGAGATCCGGTAATACCGGGCACTGAGGCCGTTCAGGCAGGCCTGGTGCCCCAGTGCACAACCCAGGTAGGTTTTCCCGCTGCCGCAGGGGCCGGTGATCAACAGGTTCTGGCCACGCTCCAGCCAGTCGGTCTGAGCCAGCTGGGCCACCTGAGCTTTCTTCAGGTTGCGGGGGTGCTGGTAGTCGATGTCCTGGATCGAGGCACGGAGCTTCAAGCGGGCCTGGCGTACCAGGCGGTCCTGTTTCCGGTGCTCTCGGGTCTGGAACTCTCGGTCAAGCAGCAGTTCCAGGCGCTCCGCGAACGGCAGTTCGTCGTAGGTGCCCAGCTGGTTTTGTTGGTGTTCCAGGGCGGCAGCCATGCCGCCTAACTTCAGGTCTTTCAGTCGTGCCAGGGTCTGTGTTGTGCTCATGGGTAATGTCCTAGTGGAAGCTCTTCGGGCCACGGATATTCTCGTGGTGTTGAGGGAGTTCGGCGTTCAGGGACAACTGCTCCGGCAGCTTGTCCCGGTTGCTCCGGAGAATGGCCTTGATGTGCTTCAGCCGGTTCAGACCTTCCCGATTGGCGATGCGGCAGCCGGCATTCAGGCGTTGGCTGGGGTACTCCCGAGTCAGGTTGAGCAACCCGAGACAGACCCGGTAGGCCTGCTCCGGGTGTTCCCGCTCAGCCAGTCGATCACTGACCCAGATCAGCGTGTCTGGCCCGATGTCCCGGGCCCAGTTCTTGAGACGCCCCGGGGTCCACTGCTGCTGTTTTCGATGCCGGGCAAGCATATGACCGGCTTCGGTGGTGGTGCCCGGCCTGTGACGCCGTGGGTGACTTGCCACCTGGCGTTGCCGGAAGTGGACCTGCACCAGATGATCGCTGGCCTGGACTTCCACCTGCTCGCCCACGTACTGGTGCGGTACCGAGTAATGATGCTGGTCGAACTCGATGTGGTAATCGATATTGACCCGGCAACGCCGGATCTCGACGTACTCATAGGGCTGTTTCGGCAAGGGACGCAGGGCTGGCTGATCCAGTGTCTCGAAGGCGGTTTGCCGGTTACCCGGGAGCCGCCGGAACGGGCGGCTGTTCAGCTCTTCAAGCAGTGACCGGATGCACTGGTTGGCTTCGGCGAGAGTGAAGAAGGTGTGGTGACGCAACCGGGCCAAGATCCAATTCTCCACGATTTGCACGCCGACCTCCGCCTTCGATTTGTCCTTGGGCTTGTAGGGCCTGGCCGGGAGGATGGCCACCTGATAGTGCTCGGCCAGTTGCTGGTAGCTGGGGTTTAGCTCTGGATCGTACCGACAGGCCTTGCTGACACCGCTGCGCAGGTTGTCCGGCACGACCATCTCCGGAATGCCACCGAAGAACTCAAAGGTACGCACGTGACTGGATAGCCAGTCTCGCAAACTCTGGCTCCAGGTGGCTTCAGCGTAGGTGTAGTTGGAGGCCCCAAGCACCGCCACGAACACCTGAGCGGTGCGTACCTCACCGGTCTGCGGGTTGATGATCGGCACGGTCGGGCCGCAGTAATCCACGAAGCACTTCTCCCCGGCCTTATGGGTCTGGCGCATGGAGCGCTTCTGCTGCTTCAGCCATTGCCGATAACGGTCACAGTACTGGGAGTAGCTGTAACAGCGATTGGGATACTGAGCTGTGTATTCCTCCCACAACAGCTGCTTGGTCATCCCTTTACGCTTGAGTTCCTGATGAACGGTGGCCCAGTCAGGCACCTGGTAGCGAGTCGATGTGGTGGGATCGGCACTGGGATAGAACAGGGCCGCAAGGCGGCCATCGTCCAAATCCTCGGGCAACGGCCAGTTGAGGTTCAGGGCATCGGCCCGGGCTAACAGCTTCTGGATGGCCCCGACACTGGTCTTGGTGCTGGCACTGATCTGCCGGATCGAGAGCCCGGCTTCCAGCCTTAGGCGAAGCACCTCTCTGATTTTACGCATTAGAATTCTCTTTGCTGGCACAACTCCGCTCCCCAGAAAAAGGAGTCAGAGTAGCAAACGGTCTAATAAACAATGCGTTAAGAAGGATTCCGGTTGAACGTGAACACCGTTTCCGGGAATGTGAACGCTGATTCCGGCATCGTGAACACCGATTCCGGAAAATCCGGAAAAGTGTTCACCTTCAATCGGAATGACTGTTCACGTTGAACCAGAATCGGTGTTCACGTTCGTCCGGAATGGGTGTTCATGATGGGCCGTAATATGCAATAGGGGGATGCGTGTCTTACGGGCACTTTATCGTTACAAATTAGTAACTTACTAACAAAATTGGCCCCACCTGTCGGTGGCCCGACAGGTCCACCCAGCTTGATGGAAACCTATCAGCCTCTTACAGACCTGACAACGACGCGCAGGAAATTAGTCGTCGATCACATCAATTGACACACAGACAAAAGCCTGACTACACTAAATCTTAATTCAGAATTCTATTCTGCACAGCAAAACAATAACCTCAAAAGAGCGCATACATGATGACAACAAAAAATATCATTTTAATTTCTCTTCTTGCCGGGAGCGCAACCACTGCGTGGGCTGCAGAAAATGTCGATCTGCCAGCCACCATCGGAATGACTGCCTATGGCACCAGCTCAGCAGGTTATAGCCAGATGGTTTCTATCGGCAACCTGCTACGTAATGAGTACGGCGTATCCCTGCGGATCCTGCCCGGCGAGAACGACGTTTCTCGGATGACACCACTTAAAACCGGGCGCGTACCTGTTTGTTCCTGTGGCATTGCCGCTTATTACGCCGCCGAAGGCGTACTGATGTTCTCCGAGGACAACTGGGGGCCGCAGCCGGTTCGGGTTATTACCACCTCCATTGCCAGTTTTGGCCTGAGCATTGCTGTAGCCGGCGATATCGGCGTAGAAACCCCCTATGACCTCAAGGGCAAACGCATTTCCTACATTCGTGGTGACGATGCCCTGAACCTCGGCACCGAAGCCATGCTGGCCTTTGGCGACCTCACCTGGGATGACGTGGAGCGGGTAGACTTCCCGGGATACGGCAGGGCCTTTGAAGGCATTGTTGCCAATCAAAGCGATACCGCATTTACCGTTTCTGTCGCCGGCGGCCCACAACAGCTTTCCGCCAGCCCGCGCGGTATATCCTGGCTGGAGCTTGATCCTGAGGACACCGAGGGCTGGGAGCGACTGCGCTCCGTGGCTCCCTATTTCCAACCGCACCGGGTTACTTCCGGCGCCGGCATCAGCAAGGATGAGCCGTGGATTGGTTCCAGCTACCCCTACCCCATCATCATCGCCAACGCCGATGCCGATAAAAAACTGGTGGACGGGCTGATTCGTGTCTTCACCGAGGATTACGACAAGTACAAGGACTCCGCACCGGGCAATGCAGGCTATGCGCTGGAGAACCAGAATCTCAACTGGGTCATCCCGCTGCATGATGTGGTCGTCGACTACTACAAGGAAATCGGCCACTGGACGGAAGACATGCAACAGCACCAGGACATGCTGGTACAGCGCCAGAATATCCTCCTGGACACCTGGGAGAGCTACACCAAGGCCAACCCGCCTGCCGACAAGGAAGCCTTCAAAAAGGGCTGGATGACGGCGCGGGCAGAAGCACTTCAAGCGGCTGGCATGAATCCGGTATTCCGGTAAAACCTGCTGTCCTTGTTGAAACCTGATTCCGGTGTAAAGACAAGGGGTCTGTTACACCGGAGTTCTTTCAGGAGTCTTACTGCATGTCTGAAACACACAACACTGAACCATCGAAAGAAAACGTCAGCGGCATCCGGCGGCTTTCCGGCGGATGGCCATGGGTCCCCAGGGTTGCAACTCTTGTCCTGACACTGCTGACGATTGACTACCTGTTCAATTTGCAGCTGATCAATATTGTTACCAAAGTGGAAAGCCAGTTTTTCTATGTGGTGGTGGCACTTATGCTACCGCTGGTTTTTCTGCTTTGGCCAATGTCACGCCACGCTTCCCGGAACAAGGTTCCGTGGTACGACATCATCCTGTTCCTTGCCGCCTCGGTTATCTGCGGGTTCTTTGTCTACAACGCGGAAACTATTCTGGATTACGGCTGGGAATACGCGGCACCACAATACGCCGTAGTGTTCAGCTTCCTGTTCTGGGTTACCGTCATCGAAGCCATTCGTCGGGCCGGCGGCCTGCCGATTGCCATGATTGTCGGTGTCGCCAGCCTGTACCCGATATTTGCAGACAAGCTGCCGGGCCCCATCCAGGGGTTTCCATCCGCCCCCGACCAGACCGCGATCTACATGGCCATGAGTCGAGAAGGCATCATGGGCGTGCCCTTACAAGCCTTTGCCAACATCGTGATCGGCTTCCTTCTGTTTGGCGTCGCCCTGCAGAAAACCGGCGGCGGTCGTTTCTTTATCAACCTGGCCTTCGCATTGCTGGGCCATGTTCGGGGCGGACCGGCAAAGGTTGCGGTTTTCTCCAGCGGCCTCATGGGATCCATGAGCGGCAGCGTAATCACTAATGTGATGACAACCGGAGTGATGTCAATTCCGGCAATGCGCCGAGTCGGCTTCAGCCGTTCCTACGCAGCCGGCGTAGAAGCCTGCGCTTCTACAGGCGGCGTTCTGATGCCACCGGTTATGGGTGCCACCGCGTTCATCATGGCCGCGTTCCTGAACATTCCCTACGGCACCATTGCACTGGCGGCAGTCGTGCCCTCCGCACTGTATTTCCTCGGCCTGTTTATCCAGATTGATGCCTATGCTGCGCGCAACAAACTTCAGGGCCTGCCGGCCAGCGAATTGCCGTCACTCAGGCAGACATTAAAGGAAGGCTGGTACTTCATCTTCGTGTTTGCCCTGCTGATCTGGATGCTGTTCTTCCTGCGACGAGAGGCCACGGCACCATTCTTTGCAACGGTTCTCTTGCTGGTGATCAACCAGGTACTGCCCTACCAGCGCTGGAAGTGGCAAGACGTGAAGGACTTCTTCGCAGAGTCAGGGAAGCTGTTTGCAGAGCTGATCGCGATCCTCACCGGTGTTGGCTTGCTGGTAGGTGCACTGTCGGTTACCGGGCTGTCAGGCACTATTGCCAATGACCTTATCTACCTTGCCGGTGGCAACACCCTGGTACTGCTGTTGATGGGAGCGCTGACCAGCTTTGTGCTCGGTATCGGCATGACGGTTACAGCTGCCTATATTTTCCTGGCGGTTGCGCTGGCACCGGCCCTGATAAACGGCGGCGGAATGGATCCCCTGGCCGTTCACCTGTTCATCCTTTACTGGGGCATGCTCAGCTTCATCACCCCACCGGTTGCCCTGGGCGCCTTTGCCGCTGCAACGGTTGCCGGCTCCAACGCAATGAAAACCGGTGTGGAAGCCATGCGGCTGGGCAGCGTGATCTACTTTATCCCATTCCTGTTTGTGCTTAATCCAGCGCTGATCTTTCAGGGTACCTGGAGCGAGATTCTCCTGGTGATTGTACAAGCACTGATTGGGGTAACGTTGATAGCATCGGCCATGCAAGGCTGGCTGATCGGGGTAGGCTCTCTGGCAGCAAGCAAGCTGTTGCAATGGCCAATCCGGCTGGGACTCATTGCCGGTGGCATGATCCTTGCCATCCCCGGTGGCGGACCGGTTCCGCTGACCAATCTGGAATTGTCTCTTATTAGTGCTGCGTTGATCATTCCTGCGGTCATCGCCGCCGCACTGACGCACAAGAAATACGAAAGAAGGGAAAAGGCCCTGGCCTGAGACGGTCCTGCCCGGAGGGTGACACACCCTCCGGGCAATTCAATTACAAAAAGCCGGAAAGTCTCTGGCGCACAATCCCTTCAGCCTCTTCCATGATTCTGCGGACCAACTCATCGCATGAAGGGATATCATTAATCAACCCAACAACCATGCCACAACTCCAGGCAGCTTCATCCATCTTGCCTTCCTGCAACACCAGCTTACCCTTTGCACCTGTGACAAGGTGACGGATATCGTCAATAGTTTCCTGATCACCCTTTTCACTCTCAATCCGGATGATTTCCCGCACGGCGGCGTTATCCATCACCCGCTCGGTGTTCTTCAGGTTGCGCATGATCAGCCGGGTCTGCAGTTCACTGGCTTCCACAATTGCCTGCTTCACGTTCTCATGAACCGGCGCCTCTTTGGTGGCCAGAAAACGGGTGCCCATATTCATACCTTCGGCACCTAATGCCATAGCCGCTACCAGGCTCCGACCATCGGCCATCCCGCCAGATGCAATAAAAGGTATCGTCAGCTCTTCGGCTGCACGGGGCAGCAGAATGAAGTTTGGCACATCATCCTCACCGGGATGGCCGCCGCATTCAAAGCCGTCCACACTGACGGCATCACAACCGATTCGCTCGGCCTTCAAAGCGTGGCGAACAGATGTGCACTTGTGGATAACCTTGATACCCGCAGCCTTCAACTGCTCCATGTACTGCTCGGGGCTGCGGCCGGCGGTTTCAACCGCCTTGACACCACTGCGGATGATAACGTCAATGTACTCGGGGTAAGGCGGCGCGTTGAAGGACGGCAGGAAGGTCAGGTTTACACCGAAGGGTTTATCCGTCATCTGCTGGCAGCGGGCGATTTCACTGGCGAGATGTTCAGGCGTAGGCTGGGTCAGGGCGGTAATCATGCCCAGACCACCGGCATTGGAGACTGCCGATGCCAGTTCGGCAAAGCCTACGTTGTGCATGCCACCCTGTACGATCGGGTGCTCGATTCCAAATAATTCCGTAATTCGTGTTTTCACGGCATCACTCTTTTGTTGTTGATAAACATTTCCGGCCCTTAAACGTGAAGGAGCCGCTGCTGCGGCTCCTTCGTTGTCTTGCGATTACAGCTGCAGCGAGCGAACTTCCAGAAACTCCTCAAGCCCCCACTTGCCGAACTCCCGTCCGATACCGGAATGGCCAAAGCCACCAAAGGGAGCCAGCGGGTTAAAGCCGCCACCGTTCACGGACACCTGACCGGTCCGGAGCTTTGCAGCAAAGGCCTTCGCCCTTTCCTGATCTGCCGACCAGACTGCTCCGGACAGCCCATAGGCTGTGCCATTGGCAATACGCAAGGCTTCGGCCTCATCGCTGTAGGGAATCACGCACAGCACGGGACCGAATATTTCTTCCTGAGCGATTGTGCTGTTCGGATCTACATTGCCAAAGACGGTTGCCTGTACAAAGTATCCCTTGTCCAGACCGTCCGGCGAATCCGGACCGCCGGCCATCAGGGTTGCGCCTTCGGCAACACCGAGCCGGATGTAATCCACCACCCGGTCCCGCTGTTGCGAGGAGGCCAAGGGGCCCAAACGGGTAGTTTCAT
Source organism: Marinobacter sp. LM1 (assembly GCF_042763285.1). Classification (NCBI taxonomy): domain Bacteria; kingdom Pseudomonadati; phylum Pseudomonadota; class Gammaproteobacteria; order Pseudomonadales; family Marinobacteraceae; genus Marinobacter; species Marinobacter sp. LM1. Next base: position 1,574,507 of record NZ_CP114373.1, on the reverse strand, counting down.
CCAGCGGGTTACCCGGAGTCATTCGGGCCGCGGCTGCAGCCGCCAGCTTGCACGCCTCGTCATGGCGATCGGCGGGCACCAGCAGCCGGGTCAGGGCGGTGCAGGTTTGTCCGGAGTTGAGCAGGCAGTTGCTCACTGTGCCTTTTACTGCGGCTTCCAGGTCCGCATCCGGCAATACAACCGATGCCGATTTGCCGCCCATTTCCAGCGCAATTCGCTTGAAATCATCTGCAGCGGCGTGGGCAACCGTGTGGCCGGTACGAGTGGATCCGGTAAAAGACACCATGCGTACATCCGGATGCCGGATCAGGGTTTCACCAACGGTTTGCCCGGCCCCGCATACCATGTTGAACACTCCCGCCGGCAGGTCGGTTTCATCCAGAATGTCTGCGAGGATAAAAGCTGCCTGCGGCGCAATCTCAGAGGGCTTCAGCACGACGGTGCAGCCGGCAGCAATCGCCGGTACTACCTTCAGAATGATCTGATGCAGCGGGTAGTTCCAGGGCGTAATACAGCCCACCACTCCGACCGGCGCATATTGCACTTCCGAGTTACCAGACTGCTCAACGAACGGAAACTCCGGCAACATATCGGTATAGGTCTTGGTTACAGTTGCCGGCAGGCCAGCCTGGATTGCCGTGGCAAGCTTCAGTGGCATGCCCACTTCCCGGCTGACCGCTTCCGCAATTTCCGGTGCCCTTTGCTTGAGTCCAGCATGCAGCTGGCCAAGCACGTTCACCCTTTGCTCTACAGAACTTTCAGACCAGGCCTCAAATGCTGCATGCGCAGCGGCAATTGCAAGCTCCATCTGCCCCGGATCGGACATGGGCACCCGGGCAATCACGTCGCCGGTGGCCGCTTCATGCACATCCGCCATGTCGCCGTTCCAGTCGACCCAGCTACCATTGATGTAGTTCTTGTTCAGAATCTTCATGTTTTTCCCTCAGTCGAAGACAATCACGCCACGCGCGTTCTTGCCGGAGATCATGTCGTCAAAGGCCTGAACAGCTTCATCTATGGAGTAAGTCTGGGTGATCAGCTCATCGAGTTTAAGCTTACCCGCACGGTACAAACCTAGAAGCCGCGGGAAATCGTGTTGCGGCCGGGCTGAACCCAGCCAGCTGCCCTTCAGGGTGCGCTCGTCGGCCGGCAGGGTGAGCGTAGTAATCGAGGTTTTGTCTTTCGGGTCAGCGACCCCTACCACGACAGCGGTACCACCGCGCCCGAGAGACTTATAGGCTTGCTCAACCACGGCACCGGCACCAACACACTCAAAGGCGTAATCCACGCCGCCGGTCAGTTTTCTGATGGCCTTGGCGGCATCGTCCACTTCATTGAGGTCAATCGTGTGGGTGGCACCGAATTCCCGCGCCATGGCGAGCTTTTTCGGGTTGTTGTCCACCGCCACAATCATTTCGGCACCGGCGGTTGCGCAGCCCTGAACGGCGTTCAGGCCAACACCGCCAATACCGAACACCGCAGCCCTGGAACCCGGCTCCAGCCCGGCAGTATTAAATACAGCACCCACACCGGTCATCACGGCACAGCCCACCAATGCGGCGTTCTGTAGTGGCACATCCTCTGCAACCTTCACGCAGTTATCCACATGCAGGGTTGCATACTCCGCCATCACGCCACAGGCGCCGAACACATTCAAGGGCTCGCCCTGACTGTCGCGGGTTCGAACGGTTCCATCGGGCAGTGTAAACATCGCCTTGCGGGCGCTTTCACACAGAACCGGATGGCCACGCACACACTGGCGGCACTTGCCGCACATTGAGATAAACGAACTAACAACGTGGTCGCCTTCACTGAAGCCTTCCACACCCTCGCCAACTTCAACCACCACACCGGCCGCCTCGTGGCCCAGCACCAATGGCGGTGGATACTGAATCTTTCCAGTGGTGGCTGAAAGGTCGCTGTGGCACACGCCGCAGGCGGCAACCTTGATGGTTATCTCGCCCCGTTTTGGTCCGTCCACCGTAATCTGTTCGACCTGTACCGGCTTGCCCCACTCCCGGCAGACCACCGCCTTTGCTTGTCTGTCCATTACCCTGACTCCTGTTGTTTTTGTGTTGATTCAGAGTTGGCGAGGCCCGTCAGAATGCCTCGTCAAACATATCCAGTGCCGTTGAGTCCACCGATTGCAGCAACTCAGCCGTTGCAACCACTCCGGGCAATTCGTACCGGCAGAAATAATCGCAGGCGCGCAACTTACCCTGATAGAAGCCCTCCGTCTGCTCACCGGCCCCGCCTAGTCCGACAAGGGCTTTCAAGGCCTGTCGCACCCAGAGCCAGCCGACAACCACCTGCCCGAAGGCGTCCAGGTACAGAGTGGCATTTGCCAGTGCTTTTTCCTTGTCACCGGAGGCCTTTACCTCATTGATCACCCGGGTAGCTTCAACCATTGCTGACAGGGACCGCTCAAGCAGCCCGGCATTAGAAGCCAGCCGTTCCTGCTTGCGGGCCTCGGCAATAGTGGCTTCAATCCTGCGCACCAGTTCGCGGTAATACCGGCCATCGGCCATGGAAACCTTGCGACCAAGCAGGTCGATGCCCTGAATACCATGGGTGCCCTCGTGGATCGGGTTAAGCCGGTTATCCCGGTAGAACTGTTCTACCGGATATTCCCGGGTGTAGCCGTAGCCACCATGCACCTGAATTGCCAGGCTGTTAGCTTCGAGACAATAACGGGAAGGCCAGGACTTGATCACTGGCGTGAGCAAGTCGAGCAGCCCGGCGGCAAGCTCACGCTGCTCGCCAGTTTCCGCAAACTTCTTCTCGTCCACCAATACTGCACCCTGCAGACAGAGCGCCAGCCCACCTTCCACATAGGCCTTCTGGGCCAGCAGCATGCGCCGGATATCAGCATGGCGGATCAGAGGCACCTGGGGGCTTTCCGGATCCTTCTCTCCAACCGGACGCCCTTGCTGCCGCTCGAGGGCATACTCAAGCGCATGAAGATAGCCGGTGTAACCCAGCATCACCGAGCCCAGGCCAACACCAATCCGGGCTTCGTTCATCATATGGAACATGGCAGCCAGGCCCTCGTGGGGCGCGCCAACCAGATACCCGACCGCCCCCGCTGCCTCACCAAAGTTCAACATGGTAGACGTCGTGCCACGGTATCCCATTTTGTGAATCAGGCCAGCCAGGGCGACATCATTGCGCTCGCCTAAAGAGCCATCTTCGTTAACCAGGACCTTCGGCACCAGAAACAGGGAAATTCCTTTTACGCCGGCCGGGGCCCCAGGTAAACGCGCGAGTACCATATGAATGATGTTCTCGCTCAGCTCGTGATCACCACCGGAGATGTAGATCTTGTTACCAAATAACCTATAACTGCCATCCGCCTGCGGCTCCGCGCGAGTGCGCAGATCTCCCAGAGAGGATCCTGCATGGGGCTCGGTCAGGCACATGGTGCCGAAAAAACGCCCCGCCAGCATCGGCTCGGCGTAGCGGCTTTTCTGCTCGTCGGAGCCATGGGCGAGAATCAGGTTAGCTGCCGCAATAGTCAGCCCGGCGTAGCCCTGAGTCCCTACGTTGGCTCCTTTGAGCATCCCCACACACATCTGGGCAACCGCACTGGGCAACTGCATGCCACCGCGCTCGTAGTCCTGGCTGGCCGCCATCAGACCAGTACTTTTCAGTACGTCCAGCGCCTTGTGAACTTCCGGGCGCATGTGCACACGGCCATTCTCGAAGGTCGGCTCTTCTTCATCCACCAAGCGAGCATGGGGTGCGAACTCCTCTGCGGCAACTTTCAGCGCCAGGTCCAGCGCCGCCTGCAGCGTTTCACGACTATGGTCCTGATAGCGCTCAAATCTGAGCACCTTCTCTACTTCATGAAGTTCATAAAGCTGGAAAGCCAGGTCCCGGGTACTGACGATTTTCTGCTGCATGACGGCGCTCTCCGTTTATACCACTTCGAACAGGCCGGCTGCGCCCTGACCGCCGCCAATGCACATGGTGACCACCACATATTTGGCACCCCGGCGCTTGCCCTCAATCAGGGCATGGCCGGTAAGGCGGGAACCACTCACACCATAGGGGTGACCCACAGAAATAGAGCCGCCATTCACGTTCAGCTTTTCCATCGGAATACCCAGACGGTCGCGGCAGTAGACCACCTGGGATGCAAAGGCTTCGTTCAGTTCCCACAGGTCAATGTCGTCCATGGTCAGGCCGTTGCGGGCAAGCAGGCGTGGAACAGCAAACACCGGGCCGATACCCATCTCGTCGGGCTCGCAGCCCGCAACAGCAAAGCCACGGAAAATGCCCATAGGCTCAATGTTGTGCTTTTCGGCATAGGTGCTGTCCATGACCGTACAGACGGAGGCGCCATCAGAAAGCTGGCTGGCGTTGCCCGCGGTAACAAACTGGCCCGGGCCACGTACCGCGTCCAGTGAGGCCAACCCTTCCAATGTAGTATTCGGGCGATTGCATTCGTCCCGGTCCAGAGTTACCTGTTTTTCGCTCACTTCACCGGTTTCTTTGTCTTTAACCAGCATAGTGGCGTCAAAAGGCACAATTTCGTCGTCAAACTTTCCGGACTGCTGGGCCGCGGCGGTGCGCTGCTGGGAAATCAGTGCGTACTCATCCTGGGCTTCACGGCTTACGTTGTAACGCTGGGCGACAATATCGGCCGTTTCGATCATCGACAGGTACAGTTCCGGCTTGTTCTTCATCAGCCATTCGTTAGTAGCACGGAAGCCATTAAGTTTGTCGTTCTGAACCAGGGAGATGGACTCAACGCCACCAGCCACGATGGCAGGTACTTTCTCCGACATTACGCGCTGGGCAGCAATAGCAATGGATTGCAGGCCGGAGCTGCAGAACCGGTTAATTGACAGCCCGGCCGTAGTAACCGGGAGCCCGGCGCGAATAGCCGCCAGGCGTGCCATGTTCTTGCCCTGACAACCTTCGTGAAAGGTTGCGCCCAGAATGACATCTTCAACGATGGCAGGGTCGATTCCTGCACGCTCAACGGCGTGCTGGATAACGTGCCCGGCCAGATCAACACTGTGCGTGTTGTTCAGGGCACCACGATAGGACTTGCCAAGGCCGGTACGCGCGGTCGAAACGATGACAGCATCAGACATAAGATGAACTCCTTATAATTATAGATCGCTGAACTTGCGGCCTTCCGCCACCAGCTTCTCGAGCAACGGTGCAGGCTTCCACTGCTCGCCACCCACTGTGCTGTTGTAGTTCTTCACTGCCGCCAGAATATTGTCCAGCCCAACCTGATCTGCCCAGAACATGGGGCCGCCACGATACGCGGGGAAACCATATCCGTAGATCCAGACCACATCGATGTCCAGTGACCGGTCGGCAATGCCTTCTTCCAGGATCTTGGCACCTTCGTTGACCATTACGTACATGCAACGCTCAAGGATTTCCTGGTCGGTAACCTCCCGGGCTACGATCCCCTGTTCCTCGCGGAAGCTTTCAATCAGCTGTTCCACTTCCGGGTCGACAACCGGCGCGCGGCTACCTTCCTCATATTTGTAAACGCCAGCCTGGGTTTTCTGTCCCAGACGACCCTGCTCAACCAGCTTGTCCATCCAACTGGCCGGCACATCTTCACCGGCGTTACGACGCTCTTCACGAATACGATAACCGACATCAATGCCGGCCAGGTCAGACATCGCAAACTGCCCCATCGGGAAGCCGAGGTCGGTCAGTACCTTGTCCACCTGCTGCGGCGAAGCACCCTCGTTTACAAGCGCCATGGCCTCGGCACCGCGTTTATGCAGCATCCGGTTGCCAACAAAGCCGTGACAGTTACCGACCATGACTCCGACTTTGTTAATTTTCTTCGCTACGGCCATCACAGTGGCCTTCACCTCGTCAGACGTCTTGCTGCCACGAACATTTTCCAGCAGCTTCATTACGTTAGCCGGGCTAAAGAAGTGCATACCCACAACGTCTTCCGGGCGTTTGGTAGCAGAGGCAATTTCATCAATGTCGAGGGTGGAGGTGTTGGACGCCAGAATAGCGCCCGGCTTACACACTTCATCCAGCTTGGCGAAGATTTCTTTCTTGATAGCCATATTCTCAAATACGGCTTCGATCACCAGATCTACATCACGGAAATCGTCATAGCTCAGGCTGGTTTTGATCAGCCCCATGCGCTCTTCCACCTGCTCTGCAGTGAGCTTGCCTTTCTTGGCGGAGTTTTCGTAGTTGCGGCGAATTACGGCAAGGCCTCGATCAAGCGCGTCCTGTTTGACCTCAACGATGGTGGCAGGAATGCCCACATTGGCGAAGTTCATGGCAATACCACCACCCATGGTGCCGGCACCGATAATACCCACACTCTTCACCTCACGTACCGGAGTATCCTTGGCCAGGCCTTTGACCTTGGAAACCTCGCGCTCGGCAAAGAACGAATGAATCAGGCCAGCACGCTGCGGCGATTCCATGCATTCCTTGAACAGTTCACGCTCACGCTTCAGGCCCTCGGCAAACGGCAAGGTGAAAGCTGCTTCTACGGCGTCGACACACTTGAAAGGAGAGAACAGGCCACGGGCTTTTTTGGCCAGGCCAGCACGGAACTGGTCAAAGACATCGCTGCCCTTGTCAGCTTCAACCTTGTCGGCAATATCACGCACCCTGCGCACCGGAGCACCTTCAGCTGCCAGTTTCCGCGCATAGGCCAGCCCAACCTGGCGAATATCGTCACCGCCTTCAACAGCATCAACAATGCCCAGAGCCAGCGCGTCTCTGGCGCCTACGAAGTTGCCAGACGTAATCATTTCCAGTGCCTTCTGGGCACCCACAAGGCGAGGCAGGCGCTGGGTACCGCCAGCACCGGGCAACAGACCAAGCTTTACTTCAGGCAAACCCACCTTGGCAGACGCCAGGGCAACCCGATAGTGACAACCCAGAGCCGTTTCCAGGCCACCGCCCAGAGCGGTGCCATGAATAGCGGCAACAATGGGCTTGTCGCTTGATTCATAGGCATTGATCACATCGGGGAGGCCGGGTTCCTGAAGAGGCTTTCCGAACTCGCGGATATCCGCGCCCGCAATGAAGGTTCTGCCTTCGCAGACCAGCAAGAGGATGTCTGCCCCTGCATCTTTCTGTCCCTGCTCCAGGGCGGCAACCAGACCGGCACGCACCGCATGGCTCAACGCATTAACCGGCGGGTAGTTTACGGAAATGACACCGACATTCCCTTCACGGGTATAAGCAACAACCTCAGACATAATCTCCCCTCGCCTTTTGATGAAATATGGTTTTATCTAGCGAAATCATTTAACGATTTAATACAAGTTTACCCCTCATTTCAACCACCGTTTTGGTTCAGGTATAAAAAAACCGCAGATTCTCATCTGCGGTTTTCACTTTCATCTCACTCTGTGCCGGCTTGCTACCGGCGCCCGGCACTAGACCCCGAGCGACTCGATATCACGGGCCAGCATGGCGAGCTGGTGAGCGTAGGAGTCGCGTAACTTGTCACCCGGCACCAGATACGAGGGTGCAGCGCAGGTCAAAGCCATGGTAGTGCCATCCTGCAGGTGGATAGGCACACCGGCCGAGTTGATATTTCGATCCCAATCTCCCAGCGACAGGCAGAAACCGTGCTCCCGGTAATCTTCCATCGCCTGGTCCAGGCCTTCTTTAATAGTCGGCCACTTTTCACCGTACTTCTCAGCCATGGCATCGTCGATCAGCTTGCGGGCCGGGTCGCTAACGGCACAGTAATACGCTCGGCCGGCAGAGGTTGTAGACATAGGCAACTTCAAACCGATATCCATGCGCAGCAGTGTTGCTTCCGGTGGCAGGCGATTCTCGACATAAATCATGTGCAAACGGTCGCGACAGGTGAGACCAACCGACATGTTGGTTTGCCGGGCGAACTCATCCATGTAAGGCTTGGCAAGCTGACGAACCTTCAAATTCGACACATAGGCATAGCCCAAAGCCAGTACGCCCGAGCTGAGCTGATATTTTTCCAACTGCTGGTTATAACTCAGGTAGCCAAGCTTGGTCAGAGTGTATGTCATCCGGGAAACGGTAGGCTTGGGAAGGCCAGTAATCCTGGCGATATCCTGGTTACCTAGAATCACAGATCCCTGACTGAAAGCGCGCAGTACATCGAGCCCCCGGGACAGCGCCTCTACAAACTTGCGATCCTTGCCCGGCTGAACGGGCTTGCCATCGCCAGACGCTACTTTCAACTCCGGTGAGTTGTCCTGCTGTTTTTTTGCCATAACTTGCCTATTTCCTGAACTGCGTTGCCTGTCACGGATAGCCTGTGAACCGTGGGCGTGAAAAGTGGACATATTCTAGTCTATGAGAAACTCAAGAACCACAATCTGCCATCAAATTTCATGCCAGATTCGAAACACTGGCATTACCCGATGCCACGAAATAGCCATGACGGAAACCCGGGCAACCTTTACCATAGTATAGCGATACTTTATTCTGCAATGCGGAACCAAGTCATATGCACGACAACAAACCATACTCAGGAGCATGTATGAAGGTACTTTTTGTAGCGGGCGATCCCAAACCAGAGCGCTGGACCGTACCTATCAAACAACTGCTACCAGAAGCAGACATTTATGTCTGGGATCCGGACGGACCGGCGATTAATGCAGACTACGCCATCGTATGGCAGCCCCCGGCGAAGCTGTTCGAGCGTGAAACCCGCCTGAAGGCCGTGTTCAACCTGGGCGCCGGTATCGACGGATTGCTGAAAGTCCCCAACCTGCCGGCAGACCTTACCGTGGTAAGACTGGAAGATGCCGGCATGTCGGTACAGATGGCCGAGCATGTACTGCACCAGATACTGGAAGTCAGTCGGCAGATGGAGCTGTACCGGGATCAGCAACGCCAGCGGCTGTGGAAGATACACCGCCCCATCAGCCGGAAAGAGTGGCCCATCGGCATTATGGGGCTTGGGCACATTGGCAAGCGTGTGGCCAGCACACTGGCAAGCCTGGACTATACGGTAAACGGCTGGGCCAGGAGTGAGCACACGGTAGAAGGCGTGCGCACCTTTGCAGGCAACGGGCAACTCGGAGAGTTTCTGGGGGCAACGCGAGTGTTGGTTAACACCCTGCCACTGACCAGCGAAACCGAAAACATCCTTAACTACGACCTGTTCAGCCAGCTCCAGCCGGGCGCGGTGCTGATCAACGTCGGCCGGGGGGAGCACCTCGTGGAAGAAGACCTGCTCAGGGCCTTGGATGAGGAGAAACTGCAGCGGGCCTCCCTGGATGTGTTCCGCAAGGAACCTTTGCCGGCTGGCCACCCATTCTGGGAGCGAACCGACATCACAATCACGCCGCACATTTCGGCGCGAACTCTTCGGGATGCCACGCTGGAGCAGATCACCGGGAAAATCCGGGACCATGCCAGCGGGCACCCCATCACAGGAATAGTCGACATAGCCCGTGGCTACTGACTAACCCGCGAGCCGACTCTGCCGGTCAACCCAGGACCGGCAGAAGTACCGCAAACACCGCCAGCAATAACAGCAACAGCGGCACCACCAGCAAGACAAAAACACCGTTCCACTGAAAGGCCACTACGTTACGGGAAACCTGACCAAACCGTGACAGCAACATCACCGACGGCCCGAACGGCGACACCATCATTGCCAGTGAGAAACCAATAACCAGGCCAATTGCCACCAGCATCGGGTCAGCCCCGCTAGCCACAAGTTGCGCAAGCATGCCCGACTGCACGCTGAGCACGGTAATCGGAATCACCCCAGCCATGGAGAACAGCGGCATGATCAGCAGCCCTGCGGCTGCAATCAGGTAACTACCCCAGCCGCTCACCACAAGTCCGTTCAACAGATCTGCCGGCACCACAGTGGCAATCGATACCCCAAGCATGGCTGAGCCGGCAAAGATCGCCATTTCGTTGGACATCACCGCCAACTGCCCTACCCCTTCTGCCAATGCCGCCACCGGAGAGCGTTCCTGCAACAACATATAAGACAAAGTGACAGCCGGAACAGCCAACATGGCAGCCACCGACACCTTCACGCCCGCCAAGGCAACCAGCAAAGCCATACAGGCAAACACCACCAGAACCAGAAGCGTCAGTTTGCCCGTTCCTTCAGGCCAGCCGTCGAGCGCAACCCGTTCACTACTGATTTCCCGGAAGCGCTGCCTTTCCAGCACCCAGCCAACCACAATCATCAGCAAAGCTGCCACAAAGCCGAAAGGCAAAAGAGAAGACCAGCTGAGCTGGGGCAGCTCTCGCGTGAGAATCGCAACCGCTACGCTGGTGGGTGCCACCAATGGCACCAGGGCAAACCCCCGCAAGGCGCTGATCAGCACACTCCTGAGCCACTGCAGTCTTGCCGCGCCCTCTATCCCCCTCTCCTTCAGGCTATCCGCGAGTGTGCCACATAGAAGGCTCATCATTCCGAAACTGAGTACCGAAGCAATACCGCAGCTCACCGCCGCATACTTTGGGTATAAAAGGGATACCCGACCCCCGAGCAGCACATCGTGGATACGCCTGAGGACTTCAAAGCGGCGCACCAGGCACTGCATCATCCCCAGGCTGCCCAAAAACGCCGAATAGAACGCTGCATCCGACAACGCATCAAGGGCACCGTCCATTCCGAGACGGCCGGTCACAAACAAACCAGCACTAAACGTGAGGGAAAGCAGGAACAACGTCCTTGCATAGACCTGAAGGCGCATCGCGCCCAGAACAAACACCAGGATGAATACCAGCCCGGCAGAGGCGCTAAGGGCTTTGCTCTGCAGACAAATCGCGACAAGCTCCATGACCACGGCACAAGCCAGCAGCCAGCGAAGAGTTCCATTCATAAACCAGTCAGCCACCAATGATGAACAATTCTTGCAATTGAGATAGACCCAGATTAGTCTTTTCCAATATCATTTACAAAACTATATTCCGCAGTTCGGAATTACCTAACCATAATCGATACGGCAATTCTTATGAACGCATACATCTATGATGGCTTGAGAACACCATTTGGGCGGCATGCAGGCGCCCTGGCCAAGGTTCGCCCCGACGACCTGCTGGCCGAGGTCGTTCGCGCACTCATTGAGCGCAACGCCTTTGCTCCGGAGAATTATGAAGACGTGATTGCCGGCTGCACCAACCAGGCCGGTGAAGATGCCCGCAACCTGGCACGACACGCCGGACTGCTGGCAGGCTTGCCGGTCGAAACCGGTGGCCAGACCGTGAACCGGCTTTGCGGCTCTGGCCTTGCCGCCATCATCGATGCTGCCCGCGCTATCCGTTGTGGCGAAGGCGACCTGTTCGTAGCCGGCGGTGCCGAGAGCATGAGCCGCGCGCCGTTTGTGCTGGCCAAGTCCGAATCACCTTACAGCCGTGAATTCCGCGCCTTTGACAGCACCATTGGTGCCCGCTTCCCGAACCCGCTGATCGAACGCCAGTTCGGCTCGGACACCATGCCGGAAACCGCAGACAACATCGCACGCGAGCTGAATCTGTGCCGACTGGAAGTGGATCGCTTTGCCGCACAAAGCCAGGCCCGCTATGAAGCCGCCCGCCAGGACGGTTTTTTCAAAGACGAGATCCTGCCCATTTCTGTACCTCAGGGCCGCAAACAACCGCCACTGACCGTACAGGACGACGAGCATCCAAGGCCTACATCCAACCTCGAGGCGCTTTCCAATCTTCGCTCGCTGGCTGAAGATGGCGTGGTTACTGCCGGCAACGCCTCCGGCGTGAACGATGGTGCTGCCGCCCTGATTATCGGCTCCGAAGAAGCCGGCAAGCGGGCTGGCATCCAGCCCCGCGCACGTATCGTATCGGCTGCCATCGCCGGCGTTGCGCCCAATGTAATGGGGTACGGCCCGGTTCCGGCAAGCCAGAAAGCCTTGGCCCGGGCAGGCCTGACACTAAAAGACATGGATGTAATCGAGATCAACGAGGCGTTCGCCGCCCAGGTTCTCGGTTGCACCACCAAACTGGGAATCGATCCTTCCGATTCCAGACTCAACCCGAACGGCGGCGCCATCGCCGTGGGGCACCCTCTTGGCGCTTCCGGCGCCCGGATTGCCCTGACGGCGGTACGCCAACTCGAACGTACCGGTGGCCGTTACGCTCTGATCAGCATGTGCATTGGTGTAGGCCAGGGCATTGCTGCTGTAATTGAACGGGTTTCCAACTAACTTTTCAGGAGAACAACAATGGCTTCCGCACCTTGGGATGACCTGCTGAACTTTGAATCACAACTGGACGAAACCGAGCGTCAGGTACGCGACAGCATTCGCAGCTTCTGCGATAACCGTCTGATGCCCGGCATCGTCGAGGCAAACCGCCACGAAAAATTCGACCGCAGCATCTTCACCGAAATGGGTGAACTGGGCATGCTGGGTGCCACCCTGCCGGAAGAGTACGGCGGCCCCGGCCTGAACCACGTGTGCTACGGCCTGATCGCACGGGAAGTTGAACGGGTAGACTCTGCCTACCGCTCGGCCCTGAGCGTACAGTCTTCACTGGTGATGTACCCGATCTTCTCTTACGGCAAAGAAGAGCTGAAAAAGCGCCTTCTGCCGAAACTGGCCTCTGGCGAGTTTGTTGGCTGCTTCGGCCTGACCGAACCCAACCACGGCTCTGACCCCGGTGGTATGGAAACCCGCGCCAAGAAAGTTGACGGCGGCTACCTACTGAGCGGCTCCAAGACCTGGATCACCAACTCCCCGATTGCCGACGTTTGTGTGGTCTGGGCCAAGCTGGACGGCGTGGTAAACGGCTTTGTGATCGAGCGCGAAGGCGCCAAGGGTCTGGAAACTACGAAGATTCAGGGCAAATTCTCCCTGCGCGCATCCGACACCGGCTCTATCTTTATGGACGAAGTCTTCGTTCCTGAAGAAAACCGCCTGGAAGTTGAAGGCCTGAAAGGCCCCCTGAGCTGCCTTACCAAGGCTCGCTACGGCATCAGCTGGGGCGCCCTGGGTGCTGCGGAATTCTGCTGGCATGCAGCCCGCAACTACACCCTGGAGCGTAAGCAGTTTGGCAAGCCTCTGGCCGCCAACCAGCTGATCCAGAAGAAGCTGGTAGACATGCAGACTGAAATCACCCTCGGACTACAGTCTGTGCTGCAGCTGGGCCGCATGATGGATGCAGGCATTGCCACCCCGGATTCCGTTTCTCTTCTGAAGCGTAACAACTGTGGCAAGGCCCTGGACATCGCCCGCGTAGCCCGCGATATGCACGGTGGTAACGGTATTGCAGATGAATACCACGTTATCCGCCACGTCATGAACCTGGAAGCAGTTAACACCTACGAAGGCACCCACGACGTCCATGCCCTGATTCTGGGCCGTGGTCAGACCGGTATTCAGGCCTTCAGCTGATCCCTCCGGAAACAGCACTCCTGAACCCCTCCGTAGAGGGGTTTTTTGTGCCCGGCGCCTCGAGGCCTAAACTTCTCGCGCTGGCATAAAAAAGCCCCGGCGTGCAGCGCACCCGGGGCAAGCGATGAAATACCTAATATTCGTTTTAACTCAACGGAAATCGCTGATCAGAATGCCAACTTGGCGGAAGCCATTACCTGCTCATACTGCTGACTGCCGCTGCCGGCGATCTCGCCAAAGTCCCAGTAGGCATACTCAAGACCCAGAGCCAGGTTCTCATGAGCGGCCCACAGCAGGTTAACGTGGACTGAGGTGGAGGAGTCGAAATAGCTGAGAGTCCCTGCAGGAGAGAAGTCCAGATCGTCCACAATCTCGGTATGGGAAACCGACAGGTTACTTCTCCAGGCTGAATTCCAGAAGTGACGGTAGGCCGCAGTGACCCCGTAGGTATTCAGCGGCTCAACCTTTCCGGCCGCCTGCTCAGCCCGATCCACATCCGGGTAGGTGAACAGCCCCATGTAACGGCCAAGCGCTCCATAGCTGTATTGCAGACGCAAGTCATCACGCCCAAACGTAGGAATACGGGCACTCAGAGATACAGCACCGGCTGCCTTGGTGTCCTCCGCAGCATCATCTTCCAGATAGCGCAGCAGGGCCGCAACAGAGTAGAAACCGTAGTTGCCGCGAGTCTGATAGCGCGCTACGAGATCCGGATAGGACTGATCGCCATAGGATTCAGAGCCAAAACCATCTTCCGGGTTTTCGAGGGCGACCATCAACTTGCCACCCGGAGCGGACATGTTATAGCGGAGCATCGGCTGTCGGGCATAGATAAAGGCAGCCTGTTTACCTTGGTTCAGAATCTCTGGCAATGCAGACAGATCGGTAAAGGTTGTGTAGGTCTGGCCAAAATCCCAACCATTCCAGGAGCCAAACGCCTGCCGAACGCGCGCATTATAGCCGTTTGTGACAACTTCATTGCCGGGAGCATCCTCCGCGGTGTTGAAATCCATTTCGATGTACGTGGTCCAATCATGGCCGCCAACATCCTCGGTCTTGGTACCAATGCTGATACGAGATTCACGGATAGAGAAGCCTGTTTTCCAGTCGCTTTCACCTTCATTGGCCGCCTTGGCAAGCGTCCGGGGCAAAGCAATGGAGTAACCGTTGGGGGTTCCATTACCGTTGGATCCGAAAATCACATCGGCCTTGATGAACCCGCCAAATGTAATCGTGGTATCACCAATCTTCATCCCCTTGCCTTCACGTAACAGATATGGGTTGTCGTCCCGCGCCTCAGGGGCAGTCGACACATGACTTTCCAGAACCTGGATGCGCTCACGCAGCTCTTCCAGCTCTGTGTTGCTCTGCGCCTGGGCAGTTACCGAGCCAAGCATCAGCAGAGGTGCACCCGCCAGGGCTACGGCGCGGACCAGCGGATGGGTGGCAAAACGGGTTGTTGTTGTTGTCATCTTGAAAAACCTCGCATCGGAGTTGGTTAGCGTCTTTATTGTTAAATCTCCGGGACTGGTACAGACCCTACCGCAACAATTCCGCACAGCGGGGTGCTGGGTTATTTGCATTTCATTATGCAGTACCATATTCCACGCCAACGAATATAGATGAAGAATTTTAGATCAACAAGTCCATTTATCTTTTTGCATGCATACAACGATGCATTTTTTTGACAGTTGATTCCGTTAGCATTGACATCCACCGTTTGGTTGATGGATCATGGAACAATTCTGCTATGCGGTATACATTTTCGCTACGAGCACGGTGAGGGTTACCTATGAACATGAATTACACAGCCGAGGAATTGGCTTTCCGCGATGAAGTTCGCGCATTCCTGGATGCCAAGCTGCCTGAAGACATCGCAGCCAAGGTGAAAGGCTTTCGCAAGCTGAGCAAGGAAGACCACCAGCGGTGGCAAAAAATTCTCAGCGAGCAAGGCTGGTACGCCACGCACTGGCCGGAACAGTACGGGGGTGTCAGCTGGACACCGGTCCAGAAGCACATCTGGGATGAAGAGTCCTGCCGTTACGGCGTGCCCCGCTCCATTCCCTTCGGCGTAAATATGGTGGCTCCGGTCATCATCAAGTTCGGCTCCGAAGAACAGAAGCAGCAATACCTGCCCCGGATTCTCAGCGGCGAAGACTGGTGGTGTCAGGGTTATTCCGAGCCAGGCGCGGGTTCTGACCTGGCTTCCCTGAAAACACGGGCTGTGCGCGAAGGCGACCATTACATCGTTAATGGCCAGAAGACCTGGACCACGCTGGGCCAGCACGCCAACATGATCTTCTGCCTGGTACGCACCAACACAGAAGTGAAGGCGCAGGAAGGCATCTCATTCCTGCTGATCGACATGAACACCCCGGGTATTACCGTTCGTCCGATCATCACGCTGGACGGTGAGCATGAAGTTAACGAAGTCTTCTTTGAAGACGTGAAGGTTCCGGCCGAGAACCTGGTAGGTGAAGAAAATAAAGGCTGGACCTATGCCAAGTACCTGCTCACCTACGAGCGTACTGGCCTGGCGGGCATCGGCCTGTCCAAGGCAGCGCTGACACACCTCAAGCAGCTGGCCAGCCGTCGGGTGAAGAACGGCAAACCCCTGATTCAGGATCCGACCTTCAGCCAACGTATCGCGCAGGTCGAAATCGACCTGATGGCAGCAGCGATCAGCAACCTGAGAATTGTTGCCTCGGTAGAAGGCGGCGGCGTTCCGGGAGCGGAAAGTTCCATGCTGAAAGTGCGCGGCACCGAGATTCGCCAGGCCATCAACGACCTGGCACGCCGGGCGATCGGACCTTACGCCATTCCGTTTGTTGAAGAAGAGATGGACCAGGCCTATGACGGCGAATTCCTGTCTGACCCGGATGCTGCGCCCCTGGCTGCCCATTACTTCAACAACCGCAAGCTGTCTATTTTCGGTGGATCAAACGAGATCCAGAAGAACATCGTTTCGAAAATGATTCTGGGACTTTAAGGAGGCGACCATGGATTTCCGACTCAACGAAGAGCAGCAAATGCTGCAGGACACCGTGGCTCGTCTGGTTCGCGGTGAATACAGCTTTGAAAAGCGGCTGGAATACAGCGAAACCGAACTTGGCTTCAGTGAAAGTTTCTGGAAGCAACTGGGCGAACTGGGCCTGATGGCTGTGCCATTCCCCGAGGAACTTGGCGGCTTTGGCGGCACCGGTGTTGAAGTTCAAAGCGTGATGACCGAGCTGGGCCGCGGCCTGTGCATCGAGCCGTACCTTCAGTCTGTGGTTCTGGGCGGCGGGCTGATTAGCCAGGCCGGCAATGAACAGCAGAAAGAACAGTGGCTGGCGGGCATTGCAACAGGCGAAACCCAGCTTGCCGTTGGCCTGCAGGAGCCCCAGAGCTTCTACAACACCAATGACGTAGAAACCACCGCCGAGAAAGCCGGCAGCGACTATGTTCTTAACGGTCGCAAAGCGGTCGTAATCGGTGGCCATAGTGCCGACCTGCTGGTGGTTTCTGCCCGCACAGCCGGCAACAGCCGTGATGCCGCTGGCATCAGCCTGTTCGTCATCGACGCCACTGCTGAAGGCCTGGAGCGTCGCAGCTACCCGACCATCGACGGCGCGAAGGGCTGCGATCTATTCCTGAACAACGTCAAAGTCGGCGCAAACGCTCTGCTGGGCAACGAAGGTGAGGCTGCCGATGTTATTGAATACCAGGTTGGCCGTGCCATTTCCGCTCTTTGTGGTGAAGCTGTCGGCGTTATGGAAGTCGCCTGCGACCTGACCCTGGACTATCTCAAACAGCGCAAGCAGTTTGGTGTGCCCATCGGAAAGTTCCAGGTGCTTCAGCACCGGATGGCCGACATGATGTCCGAACTGGAGCAGGCTCGTTCAATGGCCATCCTTGCCGCCAGTGTGGCTGATGAGTCTCAGAGCGACGAACGCCGCCGGGTAATTGCGGCCGCTAAAAACGTAATTAGTCGCAGCGCCCAGTTTATTTCGGAAAAGGGCGTTCAGTCCCACGGCGGTATTGGCATGACCTGGGAATACAACTTTGCCCATTACGCCAAGCGGCTGGTGATGATCAACCACCAGCTGGGCGATGATGACTTCCATCTTGAGCGCTATGCCGCTCTGCTGGAAGCCAACTGATACCAAATCAGTGAACCTTGGGTCTGTCTCCACATTCAGTCAGGACCCTCTTTCGGGGTGGCCTATGCCACCCCTTTTTTATGCCCGGAATAACCTTGAGTAATCATTCTCTGTGGAGGAACAATCATGACAAAAAACCACCCGGACGAAATGCAGGCTGATCTGAGAAAAGCCGAATGGAAAATAAGAACCGAACTGGCTGCTGCCTATAGACTGGTAGCCCTCTTTGGCTGGGACGACCTGGTGTTCACCCATCTGTCGGCCCGGGTGCCCGGGCCTGATCATCACTTTCTGATCAATCCCTACGGATTGCTGTTCCATGAAATGACCGCCTCATCCCTGGTGAAAGTCGACCAAAATGGCGAAGTCGTGGAGGCTGGCGGGCTGCGCAGGGTTAACCCGGCGGGGTTTACCATCCACAGTGCCGTACATATGGGGCGTGAAGATGCCGGAGCCGTCATGCACCTGCATGCAGCAGATGGTGTTGCGGTATCAGCCCACCGTGATGGCCTACTGCCCCTGAGCCAGACCGCCATGCTGTGCCTTGAGCACCTGAGTTACCACGAATATGAAGGCGTAGCGCTCAACCTTGATGAGAGGGAGCGCCTGATCCGGGATCTGGGCAACAAATCCATGATGATCTTGCGAAACCACGGCATTCTGACCGTGGGCCGCGATGTGCCGGAAACCTTCACATACCTCTACTTCCTGATGAAGGCCTGCGAGATACAGGTAAAAGCGCAGAGCTGTGGCCCGGTATACATGCCCACCCAACAGGCTATCGACACCACGGCGGATCAATCAGGCTCACTCGGCAAGACAGCAAAGCTTACCTGGCCCGCCCTTCTGAGACTGCTTGATGCCAGGTCTCCTGGCTACAACGTTTGAGCCCTTCATCAACCCACTATCAGGAAGGTCCTATGATTACTGTTGATATTAATAAACTGGCAGCCTATCAGGGCATGCTGATTGGCCACAGCCCCTGGGTAACCGTGAGCCAGGCCATGATAAACGCCTTTGCCGAAACCACCGGCGACCACCAGTGGATCCATGTGGATATCGAGCGGGCCAACCGCGAGTCCCCCTGGAAGAGCCCGGTCGCCCATGGCTACCTGACCGCATCACTGATACCCAGGCTCAACAGCGAGGTCATCAAGGTGACGGGAACTTCAGCCACCATCAACTACGGCTTGAACAAACTCCGCTTTCCCGCAGCCGTCAAGGCTGGGTCAGATATCCGGTCCCGGGTTGAGCTGGTATCAGTGAAGCGGGTGGATGATCACCGCCTACTGGCCACCTACCAGACCGTGGTGGAAATAAGGAACGAAGACAAGCCAGCCTGCGTACTGGAAAATCTGGCCATGTACGTGGTCTGAGTTTTCCGGTCAGTGCAAAAAGGCGGCAAGCCCTGAGGGTGGGGGGGGGAGCCGCCTTCCTAACTTCCAGTGTTGTGCAAGCTACTTCTGCCACTCCTGCTCCTGAAGTGCCCGCCACATCAGCTTTCCGGTCGGTGATTTTGGCAACTCATCAACAAATTCAATGATGGTTGGCACCTTGTAGGCCGCCATTTGCTCCTTACACCAACTGATGATGTCATCCTTGGTTGTTGTGCTTTCAGCCTCAGGCGTTAGTACAATACAAGCCTTGACCGTTTCACCACGCTTGGGGTCCGGGGCAGAGATAATGCAGACTTCGTGGATGGATGGGTGACGGTACATCAAACCTTCTACCTCAGACGGCCAGACCTTGAAGCCAGACGCGTTGATCATGCGTTTGACCCGATCCACCATGAAGAAGTAACCATCTTCATCGTAGTAACCCAGATCGCCGGTGCGGAAGAAACGCTTACCATCGATTTCGACGAACGAGGCCTCGGTATCCACGGGTCGATTCCAGTAACCCAGAGTGACCTGAGGCCCGCAGGAAACGATCTCGCCGGTTTCTCCCACGCCTTTTTCTTCAAGTGTGTCGACATCGATAATCCGGCTGTCGACATCAAACACCGGAATGCCCAGACACTGGGGCTTGGGGCTTTTGGTTGGATTGATATGGGTCGCTGCCATGGTTTCAGACAGACCGTAGCCTTCAATGTAATCAAGGCCCGTCAGCTTTTTTAGCTTCTCGGCGACCGCAACCGGCATGGCGGCACCACCACCACCAATCATGTTCAGGCTGCTGATGTCGTACTTGCCCAGATCCGGATTCGACAGGAAGTCCACCGCCATGGTGACGATGTTGGTCCAGCCGGTAACCTTGTAACGCTCAATCAAACGTGCCGCGGTGGTTCTGTCCCAACGGGTCATGATTACGGAAGTGGCACCCGAGAAGATGGGGCCGTTCATGGAGCCCGTCATACCAGTTACATGGAAGAATGGCAGCGTGGAAAGCTGCACACCATCGGGCGTAGACAGGTTCCAGAATACCCGGTGCACGGCTGTCGCCATTACCGACCGGTGAGTGTGCATGCAGCCCTTGGGTGCCCCGGTGGTACCGGAGCTGTACGGAATAACGGCAAGGTCATCCGGGCCGGCAGTATGTTCACCGGGCTTGTGTCCGGCTTCCAGGGCCGCCTCCCAGGTAACCACTCCCGGTATATCCCTGGACCACGCGGGCGCAGCAACTTCAGCCGGCAACGTCAGGTCGGTTTCCGGATTAATGTAGGTGTTGTAAGACGCAACAATCACTTGTTCCAGGTTGGTCTCACCAATCAACGGCGCGATGAAGCCCGCCAGTTCCTGGCCCGCCATGCAAACCGTGGAGCCGGTATCCGAAATATAGTGCTCAAGCTCCGCCGCGCGGTTCATGGGATTCACAGGAATAACCACGGCATCGGCCCGCAGGATGGCATAGTAGGAGATCACATACTGCGGGGAGTTCTGCATATAAAGCAGGACCCGGTCACCCTTCTTGACCCCCTGGGCCTGCAGGTAACCCGCCATAGTATCGACTTCTTGCTTAAGCCGGGCATAGGTCATGGGCGCATCGTAGAAAACGATGGCATTGTGGTCCGGGTAGCGCAGTGCCGAGACTTCCAGGTTGGTGTACAGACTGGTTTTCGGCAGGGTCATGGTTTTGGGCAGATCTTTTGGCCAAACCTTGTAGTGGCGTGTAAACATATTCTTGTTCTCCCCCTGGGTTAATTCAGTCAACCGCTTGAGCGGACAAATCAAAATAATCAACAGCCCCGGGCAAGGGCTCGTCATGGCGTAACGGTGAAATGGCAACGGCTTTTTCACGAAGTACGGTCACATCCGCATCCGGCGCCACAATGTGGCGTGAGCTCCGGTCAAAACCAAGCCACCAGTAAGGCAGGCTGCGCGCATCACGGCCTGCGACCAGTGTTGGCTTCTGGATAGAGCCGTTGGACTGCCGACACCATCGGGCTGCGGTAATATCGGCCGCTTCACAGGCTGGAAAGTTCACATTCCACGCCAGAACCTGGCCGGGGTGGTAAAGCCTGCGAATGACCGCTTCAGCAAAGGTTTCCACCGGCGACCAGCGGACCTCGTCCCGGTTCAGGTAGGCCTGGCTCAGCGCAATGGCCGGAATGTTCATGTGGTGTGCACTCAGTACCGCTCCAACGGTACCCGAGTACTGGACCGAATCACTGATGTTCGCTCCGCAATTCACACCGGAGAGCACCAGGTCTGGCGGTGTTTCCCCGAACCACTCGGCCAGGGAATACAACACGCAATCGGCCGGTGTGCCTGACACCGAATAACGATTAGCCCCAACCTGATAAACCCGTAACGGACTGTGAATGGATATGCTCTGGCCAGCTCCGCTGCGATCATGTTCCGGAGCCACAACCCAGACCTCATCGGCCAACCGCCGGGCAATGGTTTCAAGGATAGCGATACCCGGCGCATTGATGCCGTCATCGTTGGTAATCAGAATTCGATTGGCAATCTTGCCCTGCATAATCGCTTCTCCGCTCATGGCTTGCGGCCTTCACAAGCGATTTGCCAGCCAATATCCGCCAGCAGGCTGGCACGCTTGCCAACTTCCAGCGCATTGGCGTTGGCAGCATTGCCATCCAGGGCCCGCTTGTACACACCCTGAAGAATGGCTGCCAGCCGGAATAACGAAAACGACAGGAATACGTGCCAGTCATCAATGCCGTCTCTGCCGGTTTGCGCGCAGTACCGGGCAATGGTTTCCTGCTCGCTTGGTATACCAAGCTCCTGCAGATCTTCGCCATTCAGGCCACGCATACCGGGCATATCAGCAGGCAGGTGGTATGGCAGGCAGTAATAGGCGAGGTCTGCCAGCGGATGCCCGAGAGTCGACAGTTCCCAATCCAGGATCGCGATTACGTCCGGGCGATCCGGTGCCAGCATCAGGTTGCCAAACCGATAGTCACCGTGGGCAATCGAAGTCTCATCCCTGGCCGGGAGATTCTCCGGCAACCAGGACATCAGCTTGTCCATAGCCGGCAGGTCATCCGTCCGGGATGCAAGATATTGCTTGCTCCAGCGAGCCACCTGACGGGACACATAACCCTCCGGGCGGCCGTAATCTGCCAGGCCAATAGCGTTGACATCCACGGAGTGCAAAGCTGCCAGCGTGTCGATGGCTGAGTGATGAGCCCTCATTCGCTCATCACGCTCCAACTCTTTGAGTGCCGAATGGGAGTAAATCCTGCCTTCCAGAAAATCCATCACGTAGAAGGGAGTGCCAATGACCTCACTGTCTTCACACAGTACGCGAGCATTGGGTACCGGAACGGACGTGTGTTCAGCGAGCGCGCGCATAACGCGGTATTCCCGCTCCACCATGTGAGCCGAAGGCAGCGTCTTTCCCGGGGGCTTCTTCCGCAGTACATAACGCCTGTTGCCGGTATCCAGCAGAAAGGTAGGGTTGGATTGCCCGCCCTGAAACTGCTTCACGTCCATCTGGTTACCGAAGTCCGGCAATGCCTGCTGAAGCCAGTTGAGCAGGCGGGCTTCATCGAATTTGTGGGCTGGCAGAACCGCTACCAGCTCTGGAGTCATGCTCATGATTATCTCTTGTCGTTATGTTCTGATAACCCCTGGCGCCAGACAGGGCCCGGCGGCAGGGGTGTTCCGGTTTCCCGGTATCAGCAGATGGTTTCACCACCGTCGGCAACAATCACCTGCCCGGTAATGTAGGCACTGGCCGGGGTCGCCAGGAAAACAGCCAGGCCGGCAATATCGATCGGATCACCGATGCGCCGAAGCGGGGTTTTGTCTTCTGCCCGCTTTACGCGAACCGGGTCTTCCCAAAGCGCTTTGGCAAAATCGGTCTTGATCAGGCCCGGCGCAATGCTGTTCACACGGATACCCTTCGGCCCCCACTCAACGGCCAGGTTGCGCGCCAGGGCAGCTTCTGCCGCCTTGGACACACCGTAAGTGCCGATAGTGGTGTTGCCGCGAATACCGGCAATACTGGACAGCAGCACCACAGAACCTGAGCCTTTTTCGGCCATCTGTGGCAGCACCATATTGGTGAGCCAGAAGGTTCCCTTGACGTTGGTGTCCATGATCTTGTCCCAGGCATCGTCAGTCATTTCCGCGGTCGGACCATACACCGGGTTGGTCGCGGCGTTGCAAACCAGAACGTCGATGGTGCCCCAGGCTTCGTTAGTTTTGTCGACCAGGTTTTGCAGGTCCTCCTTCTTACCGACGTGGCAAGCGATAGCCATGGCATCAAAGCCCTGGGCCCGCATTTCACTGGCAACCTGCTCACAGGCTTCAGCCTTGCGGCTGGAGATCACAACCCGGGCGCCACAGCGGGCCATTTCTTCGGCAATGGCCCGGCCAATGCCCTTGGTGGAGCCTGTAATAACCGCCACTTTCCCGGTCATATCAAATAATGGATTAGTCATTTCCGAATCCTTATTACTCTGGGTAACAGCTGTTTCAGCGGTATTGACGCAGTTCAAGCTTGGCTACGGAATCCAGGTGAACCTCATCCGGGCCATCGGCCAGGCGCAGGGTACGGACCTTGGCCCAGGCAGATGCCAGGAAGGTGTCCTGGCTAACACCGGCACCACCGTGCACCTGAATTGCACGATCGATAACTTTCAGGGCCATGCTCGGGGCAATCACCTTGATCATGGCGATTTCCTGGCGGGCCACTTTGTTGCCAACGGTGTCCATCATATGGGCCGCCTTGAGGGTCATCAGGCGAGCCTGCTCGATGTCGATGCGACTGCGGGCAATGTCTTTCCGGATGGAATCAAATTCGGACAGCGGGCGACCAAAGGCCTCACGGGCATTCGCGCGCTTGCACATAAGTTCAAGGGCACGCTCGGCGACACCGATGGTGCGCATGCAATGGTGGATACGGCCCGGCCCGAGGCGACCCTGAGCAATTTCAAAGCCGCGACCTTCACCCAGCAGGATATTGCTGACCGGCACCCGCACGTTGTCGTAGTGAATCTCGGCGTGGCCGTGCGGCGCATGGTCATAACCGAATACCGTCAGCGGGCGAATCATTTTCACCCCGGGTGCATCCAGTGGCACCAGAATCATCGACTGCTGCTGGTGCTTGGGAGCGCTGGGATCGGTTTTGCCCATAACGATGGCAATCTTGCTGGTGGTGGTCATGGCACCTGAAGACCACCACTTACGACCGTTGATAACGTACTCGTCACCTTCACGACGAATCTCGCAAGCAATGTTGGTTGCGTCAGAGGAAGCCACATCCGGCTCGGTCATGGAAAAGCAGGAACGGATTTTTCCATCCAGAAGCGGCTTCAGCCACTGTTCCTGCTGCTCCTCGTTACCGTAACGTGCAATGGTTTCCATGTTGCCGGTGTCCGGCGCGGAGCAGTTGAATACTTCAGGAGCCATCTCGGATCGGCCCATAATCTCGCACAGATGTGCGTACTCGAAGTTTGTCAGCCCGGCACCCAGGTCACTTTCTGGCAGGAACAGGTTCCACAGCCCGGCAGCCTTGGCCTTATCTTTCAGCTCTTCAATGATCGGAACCGGTGCCCAACGGTTTTCTGCGGTTGCCACCTGATGGTGATGCTTCTCTTCATTCGGGTAGATGTAGGCATTCATGAACTCGGTTAATTCGGCCTGCAGTTTCTTGGCCTTGTCAGACAGCTCGAACATATCCGTTTCCTCTCTGTTCAGTTATTTGCGACTGCTACTAACGCCGGCAATCGCGTTAGCAGGCATTCAGACGGGAACGCCTTCAGGTTTCTCACTACCAGAACGAATCCGGAAAGTGCCCTCACCGATTGCAAGCAGGTTGCCCAGCTCGTCGTGAACTTCACCGGTACTGTTAAAAATCCTGCTTCCACCCGCGCGCTTACGACCGGTCACCCGGATTACGCCCCCGGTGCACTGCCCGGTAAACGTGGTGGTCAGCGAAAGCGTAATGGCTTTGCGCATGCGCCCGGGGTAGGGGCAGTAGGTGCCGGCTTCGGCCATGGCAATATCCAGCAGGGAGGTCAGTACTCCACCATGGATCACACCACCCAGATTCAGGTGATCCGCCTGGATTTCCAGCTCGATCACGGCTTCATTTTCTTCCCACGATACCTGCCGGTAGCCCAGCATGTTGTGAAAACCCGGCAAGTCTTTGCCACCGGTAATGTGCAGACTACTGTTGTTCATCAGACTTTCATTCCAGGCAGGTTGAGGGACGCTGTGTTGCCGCCATCAACGGCCAGGGCCTGACCGGTAATGTAACTGGCATCGTCACTGGCGAGAAAAAGGATGGCGGCAGCAATTTCCGCGGGATCGCCATAACGGCGCAACTCACAACGGGAGCCGAGCTTGTGGGCCTTTTCGTGTGCCCGGGCATAGTCAAAGACTGTCTGAGTCATACCGGTTTCAACCAGCCCGGGACAAACTGCGTTTACCCGCACGTTGTCCAGCCCCAGGTCACAGGCTGCGGTCATGGTCAGGTTGATCACGCCGGCCTTTGATGCGCTGTAGGCATTGCCTCCAGCCCCCGAACGAATACCGGCAACCGATGCGGTATTGACAATGCTGCCCTTCTTGCGGGCCTGCATGTGAGGTGCAACGTGCTTTATCGTCAGCATGGTTCCCAGCAGGTTTACAGCGAGCACTTTCTCCCACTCGTCACGACTGTTCTCGGTGACCGGCGGATGGGCTCCGGAAATACTGGCGATACCGGCGATATTGCACAGCACATCAATCTGGCCAAAGGTTTTCATGGTTTCGGCTACCAGGGCAGTTACCGCAGCCTCATCCGCAACATCTGCCACCCGACGCAGCACAGATACACCATCGGCCATCTGATTCTCGGTTTCGAGCAAGCCGCCCTCGGCGACATCAACAAGCACAACGGATGCCCCTTCGCGACCCAGCCTGAGTGCGGTTGCCCGCCCGATACCACTTCCGGCCCCGGTGACGATTGCCACTCGCTGAACAAATCGCCCCATGAAATTCTCCCCGCTAACATGATTTATTTTTGTGTGTTCTATTTTGCTTTCCAGATAATTTGTCACGCACAACGGTTATGAGTCAATATAATTGGAAGTTAATTTCATCTAGCAAAACTACAACATCAAAGGATGACAAAATGAAAACGCAATTTGACGAAATGCCCGTATACGCTCCCACTGACTCCGGCGAAGCCATGGAGGCCATCGGTTTTCGTATTCAGGCCTTTGCCAGCGGACAAGGCGACAAGACCGCAATCATCGACGAAAAGGGAGCGCTCAGCTGGGCCGGTCTGCTGCATGAGGTCAACCGCATTGCCAACAAGCTGCGACAAACCGGCCTTAAAAAAGGCGACTGCGTTGCGGCCTTGTCGGAAAACAGCAGGGAAATGGTGGCCCTCTATCTGGGAACCCTGGTGGCGGGTGGCTGCATGGTGCCGCTTTCCGGTATGGCCAGCGGCGAATCCCTGGCTCTGATGATTCGTGACTGCGGCTCCAGGTTCCTGTTCGTTTCCCGTAAAAACCTCGATATCTGGGCCGAAGCCAGCCTCAGGGCCGGCCTGAATCACGATGAGGTGATCGGGCTGGACAACGATGCTGCCGGACAGCATTTAAAGGACTGGCTGGGCTCGATTCCCGCCGAGCCAGACCCGGCGCCGGTAACACTGAACGATCCGTTCAACATCATTTACAGTTCAGGCACGACCGGAACTCCCAAGGGCATACTCCACGACTACCGGTTCCGCCAGCGGCAAATGGTCAGGATGAGCCGGTTCGGGCTCAACGGTGAAGCCGTTAACCTTGTATCGACACCAATGTACTCCAACACCACCCTGGTATCGGTGCTACCGACCATTTTCTATGGCGGCACCCTCGTGCTGATGGCCAAGTTTGATGCCCGTCGCTTCCTTGAACTGGCAGAACAGCACAAAGTCACTCACGCCATGCTGGTGCCCGTGCAGTTTGAGCGCATATTGGCGGTTCCGGACTTCGACCAGTTTGACCTTTCAAGCTTCAAGCTCAAGCTCTGTACCAGTGCGCCGCTCCGGGCCCATGTGATCGCCGAAACCATGAAACGCTGGCCAGGCAATATCCGGGAGGTCTATGGCCTCACAGAAGGCGGCATTTCCACCAGCCTCGACTGCGCTGCCTATCCGGACAAATGGGATACCGTCGGAGTGCCCACCGAAGGGGCTGAAGTAAGGGTGGTCAGCGAAGATGGCAAGGAGCTGCCTCAGGGTGAGATCGGCGAGATTGTCGGGCGCGCGATTTCCATGATGCGGGGTTACGTAAACCGCCCGGAGCAGACCAGGGAGATGCTGTGGCAAAGCCCCGATGGACTTGCCTTTTATCGCAGCGGCGATATGGGCCGCATTGACGAAGACGGCTTTGTTCATATTCTCGACCGCAGGAAAGACATGATTATTTCCGGCGGTTTCAACATCTACGCCGTAGACCTGGAAAAAGTCGTCCTCAGCCATCCTGCGGTATCCGATGCTGCGGTTATCGGCATACCCAGCAGCCAATGGGGCGAAACTCCCCTCGCTCTGGTGGTAAAGAAATCCGGATGCCAGGAAACAGAAGAGGAAATCCGGGACTGGGCCAACCAGCATCTGGGCAAGACCCAGCGCCTCAGTGCCGTAGAGTTCCGGCAGGAACTGCCTCGCTCTACCATTGGCAAGGTCTTGAAGCGGGAGCTAAGAACGCCTTACTGGGATAACAGCGCCGGTTAACGGCGCTGCATGCGACTCAAAGCATTACGGCAGTCGTCGGAACGCAAGCGCTCACTGAACACACCGCGCTCCCGCTCCAATGCCTGCTGCACCTGGTCGCGCCATGGCGCCTTCATTAAACGCTTGCTGGCCCGCAATGCCTCTCGGGGCTTTTCTCCCAGCCTGCCCGCCAGGGCCAGGGCCGAATCCACAGCCTGTCCATCATCTACCACCCGGCTTACCAGGCCACATTCACCGGCCTGGGTGCCATCCAGGGTTTCACCAAGCAACAGCAATTCAGCAGCCATCCGGGAGCCAAGGTGCAATGGCATGGTCACAGTTGAAGCAGCCTCCGGCACCAATCCCAAATCGACAAAGGCAGTTTTGAACCTGGCCGAGCGCCCCGCAAATACGCTGTCGCAATGGAGCAACATAGTGGTGCCAATACCAATCGCCAACCCTTCCACCGCCGCTATCACCGGAGTATCACACGCCATCAATTCTTCAATGAATGCAAGGCCGGCAGAGGGTTTCGGGTTTTCGTCCGTAGCCCGCGCCCGGAAATCATCAAGATCGTTGCCGGCGGTAAACACACCTTCAGCACCCGAGATGACGATGGCATGCACATGCTGGTCAGAACTTGCCTCCCGCACATAACCTGCCAGCTGCTCATACATGTTTCGGTTCAGGGCGTTCTTTTTATCCGGACGATCTATGACAAGATGGATCGTTTTTTCTTGGCTATATTTCTTGATCATGTACATCTCCTGGGTGTCGCCCTCCCCCTCTGAAACAGGAGAAAAACGTCCTATTGCAAATGGCAAATCTTGTGATAAAGTCGAACAACAAAAGTTCACGGTGCAGTCTTATATTCTGCACTGCGAAACACGAGCAATGCAACTATAACAAATACTGGAGCAAACTTATGAGCTTCCTTGCCACATTCAGAAAAAACCTTACTACCTATGCATCCGCGTTAACACTGGGTGTATCCGCTGTTATCGCCAGCGCACCTGTATACGCTGAAAAAACCTACACCTGGAAGGTTCAGTCCCACTGGCCAGGCTCCAGCAGCTCCTACCAGGACAGCCTTGGTCGACTGAAGGATGTGATCGAAGAACGCTCTGAAGGCCGGATCAAGCTCCAGCTGTTTGAAGCAGGCGCCATGTTCAAGGCCACAGAAACCTTCAATGCCGTGAGTCGTGGCATTCTGGAAATGGGTACGATTTCTCCCGGTTATGCCCAGGACAAGATGACCCTGGCCGGCATTGCTTCTGGCCTGCCCTTCGCATTCCGAAACGTTTGGGAAGCCGCGTACTTCCACCAGAACATGGGCTTCGAACAAATGCTGCGGGATGAAGCCGCCAAGTCTGGCGTTTACTGGGCAACCGACAAGGTTTACCCGACCGAAATGGTTACCAGCAAACCCATCAACAGCTGGGAAGACTTCAAGGGGCTGAAAATCCGTTCCTCCGGTGCGCTTCAGAAGTTCCTGACCGAAGCCGGTGCTTCCGCTTCCTATATCCCGGGCAGTGAACTGTACACCGCACTGGATTCCGGCATTGTAGACGGCGCCCACTGGGGCGCTGCCCAGGGTGCTGCGAGCATGGGCCTGTATGATGTTGCCAAATACCACGTTCAGCCTGCGCTGAACATTGCCGGCACCGATGTCATCATCGTCAGTCAGAAGGCCTTGGACAAACTTCCGGAAGACCTGCAGCAGGTGGTGAAACAGGCTCTGGATGAGCAATTCTGGATCCGCACCAACCAGTATCTGTACAAAGAGCGTATCGCCCTGGCCAAAGCCGTTGCTGATCAAGGTGTTGAAGTAAACGTGATGCCTGAAGATGTTCAGCAGAAGCTTGCCCAGACAGCCCAGGGCATGTGGGATGAAGAAGCCAAGCGCAGCGATGAGGCCAAGAAGGCTCTGAGCCTGCTCAAGCAGTTCCTTGGCGAACTTGGCTACCTCTGATCCTAAACGCAACACCACAGGCCCTGATTAACCCCCGGGGCCTGTTTTCTCAGTTCACACCCAAGTCCCCCGGAGAGTGCCATGAGCGTAGTCAGCGCATTCATGAAAGGCGTCACCAGGCTCAACGAGTACGTTGGCCGATGTATAGCCCTGATCGTCTTTCCCATGTTTGTCTTTCTGATACTTGAAGTAGCTCTGCGCTATTTTTTCAATTCACCTTCGGTGTGGACAAATGAACTGACACAGCTGCTGTTCGGTGTATACGCAGTAATGTCTGGCGGATACATCATGGCCCACCGCGGGCACGTGAATGTCGATCTGCTGCACTCGACGCTTAAGCTGAGGGCCCAGGGCTTTGTCGACATTTTCACCTCTATTCTGTTTTTCATTTTCATGCTGGCGCTGGTCTGGTTCAGCTTTGACATGGCCTCTGAGTCGTTCGAAAGCCGGGAAACCTCCTTTTCTGCCTGGAACCCGCCTATCTGGCCAGCCAAGGGAGCCATCTTTGTTGCCTCTGTTTTGATGCTGCTGCAAGGCATTGTGAGGTTGCTGGAGGATATCGCCATCGCATTTAACCTGAGCTATTACGACCCCGCCGAGCGGAAAAGCCATTCTGAAGAAGGAGAAGCATAATGAGCATTGAAGTCATGACGCTTCTTTTCTTTGGTTCGCTGCTGTTTTTCCTGTTGCTTGGCCTGCCACTGGCATTTGTGCTGGGTGGTGTGTCTGTTGTTTTTCTTTATTTCACCTGGGGCTTTGACTCCTTCTACATGGTGGTTTCCCAGATCTGGGGCACCATGGAAAGCTTTACATTGGTGGCCATACCACTGTTTGTATTCATGGCAATGATTCTTGAACGCACAGGTGTTGCGCGAGACTTGTACCGCATGATGTATCTCTGGTTCGGCGGCCTCCGGGGCGGCCTGGCCATCGGTACTCTGGGTATTTGTGCGGTATTTGCAGCCATGGTGGGCATCAGCGGTGCGGCAGTGGTCGCTATGGGTGCGATCGCACTCCCCTCCATGCTCTCCCGGGGTTACGACAAGCAGATGGCACTCGGGGTTATCAATACCGGTGGCGGCTGGGGTGTTCTGATTCCGCCAAGTATCCTGATGATTCTGTATGCCCTGATTACGGGTGTATCCGTAGGCAAGATGTTTGCTGCAGGTGTTATGCCCGGCATTATGCTGATGGTACTCACCACCCTCTATATTGTTGTCCGCTGCGCCCTGCAGCCAGACCTGGCACCAGCGCTTCCTAAAGAAGACCGGGCATCCTGGCCTGAAAAGTTCCGCGCCCTGCGCTCTGTTCTCCTGCCGATCAGCGTGGTGGGAATGGTACTGGGCTCCATCATGGGCGGGCTCACCACACCGACAGAAGCCGCAGCCATAGGTGTCCTCGGTGCGCTGATTTCAGCAGCGGTCTACGGCGAGTTCAAATGGTCGGTACTGAATGAAGCCGCGATCCGTACACTCAAGCTGACCGGCCTAACGATGTGGATTTTGTTTTCGGCCCACGCATTCAGCTCCGCCTATCAAAGCATGGGAGCCCAGGCCCTGATTGAAAGCATTATGGCCATGATCCCGGGTGGAGCCTGGGGAACTATTATTGCCATGATGGTCATCATCTTCTTCCTGGGGATGGTTCTGGACCCTGTCGGCATTATGATGATCACTCTGCCGGTATTTATTCCGATTATCACGGCATTAGGGTTTGACCCAATCTGGTTCGGCATTCTGTTCGTGATCAACATGGAGATCGGTTACAAGACACCACCCTTTGGTTTCAACCTGTTCTACCTGAAAGGTGTAGTGCCTCCGTCGGTCACAATGAACGATATCTACAAGTCGATCATTCCGTTTGTACTGGTAGAAATCGTTGGGATCATACTGATTATGATCTTCCCGGAGATCGCAACCTGGTTGCCGGAATTACTCTTCTGAGATATCAAGAAGGCCTGAACGACCTCAGGCCTTCTTGCTTTTATTAATTGCAAATCGACCTGTCAGAGTCGCTCACAAGCAAAGGAACTTATTTGCCCGCTCCAATCCAGGGGTCTTCAAGTTGCCCTGCTCGCTGCAGCCAGTTCATAGACCGATGAACCCGCAGGCTGAGATTGGCGGGGCAGCCGCCTCGCTCATCGCGGTGGCACTGCTTGAGAGTGTCATAATTCATGGTTCGGTCTATCCGTTCATACAGTCCTGGTTTTCGGTTTCAATCCTTCACATATTCCCAAATCAGCTTCAACGCTTCTTCCATATGCTCAACCCGGTGGCTGCCACCCTCAAAGCTATAAACCGGAAAATAATCCCCAAGCGCCCCGACGGTGTCATTCCACGGAAGCAGTTCATCCCCTGATCCAGCAGCAACAGCCCGCTGCCCCAGCGGGTGAAAGAATAGTAGCCAGAAACCACTTCGTCTGTCAGTTGATAGGCCTACCCTGATGATCGACATCCGGGCCTATCCAGGACGTGAAAGTGTGGGCAGAATCCGTCACAGGATTGATGGCGACAACCGGAATACCGGCTTCGGCTCACAGAATGCCCGCCAGCCATCTTCCCATCGACGTCCCAACCAGAAGATCCGGATTCACTTGCATCAGCTTAGCCAAGCTCTCTTCGATAACGTCTTCCGATCCTTGGGCTAATCAATGTCGTTATGAGGACACGACATACGCATTAGCTTGATGACGATATCTTGCTGTGTTCTTGAGCTCATAGTTTAGCCGGCCGTTGGTGCTGAAGAGTGCCCACCTTTTTGCTAGGTAGTACTGACACCATCGGGAATTACGGCTGGCTTCCGGGCTAAAAGAACGTGTCGAACTCAAGCAGCATAACTATGGAGTGGGCGCCCCAGCGATTGGCAGAGGTACAAACACAAGCTACGGTCGCAAAGCGAACGTTTAGATTTGGCGTAGGCTCGGGGATAAGCGGCGACGTATGATGCCGACCGGATCGGCCCCCTTGCTGGTTGCCATAACCGACCCCGGCAGAGAAGTTGGCTCTCGTAGATAAGCTCACGACGTGTTTTCCTCTACGCCCTTATAAAGAGACGTAATGAGCGGGCACTTCACGTCACCCTGCTCAGTGCAACATGCCTGCACCAGCCCCTCCAGCGTTCGCTCGATACGCCGCAGACTTGAAATTTTCTCACGCACCTTGGCGAGCTTCTGTCCGCCCAGTACCCGTGCTTCATCGCAATGGGTGCCGTCTTGCAGTGTTAGCAGTCCTCCGATTTCATCCAGGCTGAAGCCCAACCATTGGGCCGTTCGAATGAACTGAAGACGCGCCAACGCCTGATCGTCGTAATGGCGGATGCTTCCATAGGGTTTGTCAGGCTCTGCCACCAGTCCCCGGCGCTGGTAATAGCGGATGGTTTCCACTCCGATATTGGCGGCCTTGGCCAGGGCGCCAATGGTCATTGAACGTGGTTTCTTGGACATAGGGGGTTGATTCCGTAGCTGACTACGGGAGTAACCTTATCTCAGTCATCCATCTCATGAAAGGAGCCAACGTAATGTCTGAGCCCAAATCCGGTCGCGGTTCGCTGATCGCAGGGGGCGTTGCCGCCGTCCTGGCATCCGCCTGCTGTCTTGGTCCCCTGGTTTTAATCGCGTTAGGAGTTTCAGGCGCCTGGATCGGCAATCTGGCCGCCCTGGAACCCTATCGGCCCTGGTTCATCGGTGCGGCACTGGTGGCCATGGTGTTTGCCTGGCGCCGGATATACCGGCCTGCACAGGATTGCCAGCCGGGCGATGTTTGCGCGGTGCCGCAAGTACGCACAACCTACAAGGTTGTTTTCTGGATTGTCGCGCTGCTCATTCTGACTGCGCTGGCGTTCCCTTATGTTTTACCCCTATTTTACTGAGAGGCATAGCACCATGAAAAAATCACTGATCGCCACAGCGTTATTCCTGTTCGTTAGCCTGCCGGCCCTGGCAGCACCACAAACCGTCACCCTGTCAGTCCCTGGCATGACCTGTTCGGCCTGCCCGATCACCGTCAAGGCCGCTCTCAACCGGGTGGAGGGCGTGACCTCTGTGGATGTTCGTTATGAAGAACGCGATGCGACGGTCACCTTCGACGACGAGAAAACGACCGTTGAGGCACTGACGCAAGCCACCACCAACGCCGGCTATCCGTCCACGCTGAAACAATCTCAGGCAAAACAGGAGTAACCATGGCAAACCCCAAAACCCTGTTGCGGGTGAGCGTCATCGGCACGGTGCTGGTCGCCCTGTGCTGCTTTACCCCAATACTGGTGGTTTTGCTGGGAACCTTAGGCCTGGCAGCCCTCACCGGCTATCTCGACTACGTGCTTTTGCCCGCACTGGTCTTTTTTATTGGCCTGACCTGCTATGCCGTCTGGCGTAAAAAGAAACACGACGCCTGCTGCGATAGCCCTTCAACCAAGGAGTAACGTTTATGAGTGACAACAACCTGCACATTGCGGTGATTGGCAGCGGTGGCAGTGCCATGGCTGCGGCCCTGAAAGCGACGGAGCGCGGTGCCCGGGTGACGCTGATTGAGCGCGGCACCATCGGCGGAACCTGCGTCAACATTGGTTGCGTACCGTCCAAAATCATGATCCGGTCGGCGCATATCGCCCACCTTCGCCGGGAAAGCCCGTTTGACGACGGACTGAGTGCCCAGGCACCGGTGGTGGATCGTTCAGCCCTTCTGGCTCAGCAACAGGCCCGGGTGGAGGAGCTGCGCGAGTCCAAGTACCAGAGCATTCTCAATGACAATGCCGCGATTACCGTCCTCAAGGGCGAGGCGCGGTTCGTGGACGAGCGCACACTGACGGTTACGCTCAACGACGGCGGCGAGCAGACGGTGCACTTCGACCGGGCCTTTATCGGCACCGGTGCCCGGCCCGCCGAACCGCCTGTTCCGGGGCTATCCGAGACGCCCTATCTCACGTCCACCAGTGCGCTGGAGCTGGATCACATTCCCGAGCGCCTCGTTGTGATTGGTGCCTCGGTGGTGGCCATCGAGCTGGCTCAGGCCTTTGCCCGCCTTGGCAGTCGGGTCACCATTCTGGCCCGCAGCCGGGTGCTGTCTCAGGAAGACCCGGCGGTGGGTGAAGCCGTGGAAGCGGCCTTCCGTCGCGAGGGCATCGAGGTGCTCAAGCAGACCCAGGCCAGTGAGATTACCCACAATGGCCGGGTGTTCACCCTCCAAACCAACGCCGGCACCCTGGAGGCGGAGCAACTGCTGGTGGCCAGTGGCCGCACACCCAATACCGAGAACCTGAACCTGGAGGCCGTCGGCGTGGCTACCGAGCGCGGCGCGATCCGGATCGACAACCACCTGCAAACGACCGCGTCCGGCATTTATGCAGCCGGGGACTGCACCGATCAACCCCAGTTCGTCTACGTGGCTGCCGCCGGTGGTAGTCGGGCCGCCATTAACATGACCGGCGGTGACGCCAGCCTCGACCTCAGCGCCATGCCCGAGGTGATCTTTACCGATCCACAAGTGGCCACCGTCGGTCTGTCCGAGGCGGAGGCCCAGGCTCAGGGATACGACACCGACAGCCGCACCCTGACCCTCGATAACGTGCCCCGGGCCCTGGTTAACTTCGATACCGGGGGCTTCATCAAGATGGTCGCTGAGCGTGGCAGCGGACGATTGCTGGGTGTCCAGTCCGTCGCGGGCGAAGCCGGTGAGCTGATCCAGACGGCCGTCATGGCGCTGCGTGCGCGTATGACCGTGAACGACATTGCCGATGAGCTGTTCCCGTACCTGACCATGGTGGAGGGGCTCAAGCTCTGTGCCCAAACCTTCACCAAGGACGTGAAGCAATTGTCGTGCTGTGCGGGATAAGACGGTGCCGCCAATGTATAACATGGATGAGATCGTGGAACGGCTGGGTCTGACCGGCGAAAGGGAAGCCGCGCTTCATGTGACGCTGTTGCGCGAGCTTGCCCTGGGACAACCGGTCACTGTTGAGCGGCTCGCGAAGTCGCTCAACTGGACGACTGATGAGGCAGAGTTGGTGCTGGAAAAACTGCCCTGCGGGACCATCGAGTACGACGGCCAGGGACGGCTGATCGGCTCCGGCATCACACTGCGAGAAACCCCGCATGCATTTGTTATCAACGATCGGCCCCTTTACACCTGGTGTGCACTGGATGCCTTGATGTTTCCAACCGTTATTGGCGAACGGGCGCAGGTGCAATCGCGTTGCCCGCAGACGAACAACCCGATCAACATGACGATTACGCCACAGAGAGTGGTTTCGCTTGAGCCGGAGGACGCGGTCGTCTCTTTAGTGTCGGTGGCCGCATCGGGAGACATTCGAAGTGCGTTTTGTTGCGATGTCCTTTTCTTTGCCTCTCGACAGGCCGGGGAGGCCTGGGGGCGAGATAAACCAAGCGCGCAGCTGGTGACTGTGCAGGAAGGTTTCGAACTGGGACAGCGGATTGCGCACCTTATGCTCGACAGAGCAAGGCGTTACCAACATGACCTTTAATACCTGAATGTTCGATACCAATCTTGAACGTAGGTCAGCACCCAGGAGCTAGGCCATGTCATTTCCAAAGCGTTCCGTCGCTGCACCCTGTCTGTGCATCAAATCAGGAATTATCTGGACATGCGATTGGTGTATTCCTGTGGTGCCTCACCCGAACAACCGGACATGCACCCATTACACTGGCGATCGACGTGCCAGAACCGTGTGTCCGCCCGTTCCATTGCCGGGGTCTTGAAAGGCGATTTTTGCCCGTTTCGGGGAGTGAGAAGACCGGTAATTGGGGATGCATCGAATGTTCGCTTCTGTTTAGCAGCGGACCGATCGAGGCGTCCGGTGGAGGCCGCAGGCCGGCAAGGGCAGGGAGCGGTGGGCCTATAAGAGACAGATAGAAAGTGATATCTCTCGGCCCGGCAAGCCCACCGACAATGCGACTTGGGAGTCATTCAACGGCAGACTCCGTCAGGAATGTTTGAACGAGAACTGGTTCCCGTCACTGACCGATGCCGAGCAGAAGATTGGCTCCTGGAGAACGCTCTATAATCAAGTCAGGCCTCACTCCGCACTGGGGTGGTCCATACCCTATGACTACGCCCGAAAACACGCTGCTTCAAGTCACCTAAAACCGGAAATAGAGTGACCCTACCCCAGAATTTAGGTCCATTTAAAACTGGAAAATCCGGCATGATAGAGCCCTGAGCAGGAGATCATGCCATGAAGCGGTCCCGTTACACCGAAGAGCAGATTGCCTTCGCCCTGAAGCAAGCCGAATTGGGGACACCGGTCCCGGAGGTCTGTCGCAAGATGGGCATCTCCGATGCCACTTTCTACACCTGGCGCAAGAAGTACGGTGGTCTGGGGCCATCCGAGCTGAAACGTCTGAAACAGCTGGAAGAGGAGAATCAGCGCCTCAAGAAGCTGGTGGCCGACCTGAGTCTGGACAAGGCCATGCTTCAGGATGTGGTGGCAAAAAAGCTCTGAGACCGCCTCGTAAACGCCAACTGGTGGCTGACCTGCAAAAGCGATACAGGGTCAGCGAGCGCCAGGCGTGTGCGGTCTTGCAGTTTTCCCGGGCGTCTTGTCGATACCAATCGGTGGCAAGAGATTCGTCGGCATTATCGATGAGGATCCGTGAGATCACTCTCACACGGCTTCACTACGGTTACCGACGCGTGCATGTCCAACTGCAACGAGAGGGCTGGCGTGACAATCACAAACGGGTTTACCGGCTGTATCGGGACCAGGGATTGTCACTTCGTCTAAAGCGTCCTAAACGCAACAAGGCGGCCAAGAACCGTCAGCCACTTCAACGAGCCACCCATCCCAATCACATCTGGGGCATGGACTTTGTCTCAGATGCGCTGTTTGATGGTCGGCGACTGCGCTTGCTGACCATCATTGATCTGTTCACCAGGGAGTGCCTCGGCATCGTGGTTGGACAGAGCCTGAAGGGCCATGATGTTCAGGAAGCCTTGACGGCGATTGCCCGCTTCCGAGGCAACCCGGAGGTGCTCAAGACCGACAACGGTTGGGAGTTCGCCGGCAAGGTCATGGATCGCTGGGCCTATGAGCGGAACATCGAAATCGACTTCTCGCGGCCTGGAAAACCTACCGACAACGCAACGGTAGAATCGTTCAATGGACGACTCCGGCAGGAATGTCTGAACGAAAACTGGTTCTTGTCACTGGCCGACGCCAGGGAGAAAATCGAAGCGTGGCGAGCGTTCTATAACCAAGTCCGACCCCATTCCGCATTGGAGTGGTGCACGCCCTCTGACTACGCCAGAAAACATGCGGTTTCACGAAGAAAACAGGAACAATTGGAGCCGGATTTTTCCAACTCTGGGTGGACCTAATACGGGGTCAGGGTCACTTAACCGGCATTACTAAGTAGTGAGTGGTTCAGTTATTTGGGTCAGGTCAGCGGGAGCATTACAAAAGGCAGCACTCTCATACAACTAATGGCGGAATGCTACCTACTACCTGTCTGGGGTCAAGAAAATCAGCTTAGAGTAATGTTCGACATTGGTTAACCACTGCAACTGCACCGGGATTACGAAAGAGCAAGCCTAGCGAATTACGCCAATTGCCGCTCACGACCGCTCCGGATATGAGTCAAATACAAGGGTAAACCGACAAACATGAACCCTCCAACCAAGTTACCCAATACTGTAGGAAGTTCATTCCACAAAAGATAATCTGCAATCGTAAACTGCCCCCCCATTATCATAGAAAAGGGAAATAAAAACATGTTCACAATTGAATGCTCAAACCCCATAAAGAAAAAAAGCATTACTGGCATCCACATGGCAGCCATCTTAGCCCCCGCATTAGTCGAAATCATGGCACCGACCACTCCCATGGAAACCATCCAGTTACACAGCATCCCTCGAAAGAAAATCGTCCACCAGCCGGCAACTCCGTATTCCTGATATCCGACCGTCCGCGACTCACCAATGATTGAGATCTTCTCTGCCAAAAGCCCCCCATCAACGTTGTACCCATAAGTCAGAACAAACGAAGCAAAAAACGCTGTGGTCAAGGCACCGCTAAAATTACCACAGAAGACCCATCCCCAATTCCTCAACACTTGCCGAAGGGTGATCCCTCGTCGTCTATCCAACATGGCCAGTGGGACTAACGTAAAAACCCCTGTAAGCAAATCGAATTTCATCAGATATAACATAATGAATCCGACTGGAAATAAAATTGCCCCGGTCAATAGCGAGCCTGTAGTCACCGCAACATTGATAGCAAAAAAGGCAGCTAACCCAAGGATAGCGCCGGCCATAAACGCTCTAATGAACGTATCCCGACTGGACATGTAACATTTAGATTCTCCTGAATTTACCATCTCCCGAACAAAATCTTTTGGGTCCACATATGCCACGGTATCACTCCTTAAAATTGCGAAAAGAAAATATATAAGAAAA
Source organism: Marinobacter sp. LM1 (assembly GCF_042763285.1). Lineage (NCBI taxonomy): Bacteria > Pseudomonadati > Pseudomonadota > Gammaproteobacteria > Pseudomonadales > Marinobacteraceae > Marinobacter > Marinobacter sp. LM1. The sequence continues at coordinate 1,535,554 of NZ_CP114373.1, read as the reverse complement.
TACACTAAGTGTTGCCAATATGAACTGTTTTATCGACGTAGATGAATAGAGACCGCCGCGTCCAACAGATTAATGAAAAAATCAAGGATTATAGGAATACCAGGAAATCTAGGCTTACCAAAAACCACCTATTCACGACACATATTCATCCCAGATAACAAGGAAGTCTGCGCTACTTTCTCAAGAGAAAGAAATAAAAACTCCAAGAGCATAGTTTGCTGCCTATACTCGGGCACACCAACTTCCGTGAGATCGCTCAAGCGCACATAGGTATTCGGTAGCTTGGCAATCGCCCGCCGACGAAAATGGTTAAAAGTTAAAATACCTGTTTAAGCGTCCATAAATAACCTATTTAGCTAGCGTGTCACGAATTTGTCACTTTGGTTCAAATCCAAGAAGCTTCGTAGATCGCTTTTAGGGACAAACAAGGTGGGTCTTTTTACCGCCTCCAGAAAAACTCTTCATTCAAACAGAAAAAACACCCTAACTTATCCATTTTGGCGATCGATCCTTACTCAACTAATTCATCTTTCAAAATTCCTGAAACAGATTTAAGCAAAATTTCTCTCTTGTTGCTCACATTTCGCCAATGCTCAGCGTCTGGTAGTGGTGTGGAGACTCCTGGGACAGCCTGAGGCCAAACTTTTGAAAGCTGTTTATTTATCTCAATAAAATCTTTCTGATCTTCTGGCAGATCTTTATCTTGAAAAATCGCATCGACTGGACAGTCCATCGCACACACATTGCAGTCGATACACTCATCGGGGTCAATTACTAAAAACTCCGGCCCTTCATAGAAACAATCCACAGGGCAATTACTTATGCAGTCAGTAAATTTACAGCGAATACAATTTTCAGTAACAACGAAAGCCATATTAAAAACCTCCTATACTTCCGCTAAGTCCATTGATTTCACAGCTTCAGGTTTTTTCACCGGGTATACCTCGGAGAACCATTTTTTATCGCCAAAAGAAAATAGGAAGATATTTTCTTCTTTCAATACGAAATTCATTAAACTTTGATATAAAAATTGAAGAGCTTCAGTGTAGGCAATAGCCGTAAGTAAATCTTCACGACTATACGGATCGCCAGACTGACGCATGAGCCTCAGGTCAATAAAGCCTGGGAGCACTGTTTCTCTAACAGAAACAGGGAGGGGAGACCTGATGCTATATCGAACGGTGGCATGAACATGCCCGGAGTGATGCTGATCAGAATGATCTGCAATATCTGCGAGTCGTGGAGCATAAAACCATCCACGAGCCGCAGGGATGCTATCGACATTAAAGTAACTCGGAGCATAATGCCAAGAATTGAAGCGCATACGTCCAGATATTGCATTGAGAATCATTGAGAGCGTTTTTGGCGCATAAGCCGCTTTCATTTCATCACTAGGAACTACGTGGCAGAAATAGTTTGCCTGCCCCCACTCACAGACAAGCCCAGCTTCCCCCTGACACACTGCTCTTGAAAATTCGCTAAAATCACGCGTGCCTCGTGTCATCCCAAAATCAGACTGTGTATGGAGCAAAGCCTCTCTCACTACAAAATCGATCAGAGACTCGAATCGTGAAGAAAAAGGGGATTCTTGTGACCCACTCACTTGATCGAGCATCTTTCTAAAGGCGGTAGGAAGAAACGCTTGTTCAACAGAAATATTTGGCCCGAAAAAGGGTTGCAACAAAGCAATTGTGCGCGCAGAGGGGGTTGCAAATCCTAGAGTTGCATTTGCTCGCACTGGCGCAGTCGGAAGTGTAATTTCATTCTTGCGCAGATTCACACCGTTAATATGACGAGCAAAACGATTGTCACTAACCTCAATCGCTTTTCTTATTTCGGCAATCATTTCAGCCTTCTCCCCTAAAGGCAACGAGGAGAAAAGTGAGTACCTGTTCATTTTTTCAGGAATAGCGTGCGACTTCTGATAGAAGTCAAACTTGGCATTAAAGAATTTTTCAATGCTCATTCGAGACAGCTGGCTCGAATTAGCTTCTTCCAGGCGCGTATAACTCCCAGATTGCAACAGAAGATGCAAGCAGTAGGCTAATGTCAGAAACTCAATGGAGGATTTTTCGCGCTTCTCAATAACCTCATTCAATGCTTCTTTCAGGGAAATTTCTAAACCGAAACCAGATTTTCCAATATTATAGAAGTTTGAGATACAATGTTTTCCAACATAGTAAATCAATGGAGCCATATGTTCAGATAACTCTATTAACTGCCGACAAACATCTTCTAAACTATTACTAGACAAGTATTCCAGAATAGCGATTCGGTCGTTTTCCAGCGCATTTTGCTCAGAACGCCTTAACTCTAAGTATGAATTCACTTCATTTTCTGATAACTCTACGTGTCCGAATAAGGTGAGGAAATCAGAGTGCGCTTCAAACTCTTTCCTTGGAAGGATATGTAACTTTCCATGCGGCCGAAAAGCCAAACTAATTTGACCATTATCGGAGAAATTGTAGTCGTTATTCGTTATGCATTTAATTGCATAACACTCCGCTGAAGTATAGGGCTCAAGTTTTTCTGCCTCCGGGATAAGCGCATCTAGCGTAAGAGCGCGTTCAATCAAAATGGAGGGCTGTGTTTCGTTGGCCTGTGCAACAAGATCTGTGATTAATTTTGCGATTGGCATAAGATTAATTGCTTATATTGGCTTATGAAATATTGGTTCGTGATGTAATTCGACGATTTCCGTTAACTACTTAGTCTCACTTCCGTATGTCGCCGTTAGCACGGCCTTTTCAATGCAATGGCAGGTTAGGTTGAAGCCGATCATAGCGGGGGAGGCATCTTCTGGTAGCTCAATCTTCTCAGTCTTCAACGCGTGAACTGAGATCAAGTAACGGTGCTTCTTGCCGGGCGGCGGGCAGGGGCCACCATAGGCCTTAGAACCAAAATCATTGCGTGCCGTAGCTACCCCCTCGGGAAGCAATTCGCTGCCGTCTGCACCGGCCCCTGCTTTCAGCGAGGAAACATGGGAGGGAATGTTGTAAACAACCCAGTGCCACCACCCGCTTCCAGTTGGTGCATCTGGGTCATAAACGGTGACGGCGAAGCTTTTGGTACCTAGCGGTGCATCGCACCATCTGAGCTCTGGCGACTCGTTTTCTCCACAAGAGCCAAAGCTATTGAATGCCTGTTTAGCAGTGAGTTCGCCGTCGATGATGTTAGGACTCATCACGGTGAACAGTACCTCACGCCTTCCAGGCGCGTTTACCTGAGTTCTCATATTCTATCCTTAGAATGAAGTAGCAAAACTTACAGAGTACTCTTGCTGGGGACAGCGCGATCAGTGTCCTCCAGCTAGCAGGACTTCTCCCTCAGCAAGCGGATTCAAGACAAACACAATAATTTGTATATGAAGAGTGACTTAACTTGTTATTTTATGCGGGAGCGCACAAACCCACTCGCATAATCAGCACCGACCGTAATGACGATGACAACCAAGATGTAGACCGCCGCGCTGCCATAGGCTAGGGATGACAAATACTCGTAAATCGGCATGCCTATACCCTGCGCACCAATTAATCCCAGCACGGTGGCGCTGTGAATGTTTATTTCCAGACAGTAAAGCGAGATCGCGATAAATACCGTCGACATCTGCGGGAAAACGGAAAAGAGAATTACATGAAAAAGATTAGCGCCTGTCGCAGTTGCTGCTTCGACTGGGCCGGGGTTTATTGATTCGATAGATTCCGACAATAACTTGGTCATCAAAGCGCCAGAGAAAACGGTGATGGCCAAGACACCAGGAAAGGGCCCCAGACCGACCCAGGCCACGAAAATCAGTCCCAGGAGGAAGGTCGGCGTAGCACGCACTACTGCCATCACCCAGCGAGCGACGTAGTACAGTGATCCAGTTAGCAACGTCGCCTGCATCAGGTTCTTCGCGCACAGCAGAGACACGGGCACTGCAATCAGAATACCGCCTAGTGTTCCTAAAATCGCAATTGCGATGGTCTGCGCCGCATATTTCAGAGCGTCCGGCAATTGCGTCCAATCTGGGGCTAAAAATCCCTTTGCTAAGTCTAAAGCCCCCGACGCCCCCTTGAGGATCTGCATCCAGGACATTTCGGTCACGCGCGACAAATAAACCACAACCAGAGTTACTAACGCGATGTAAAGCCAGGGCCAGTTTAGAACGCCTATCCACCAGCGCGGCTTTAGCACGGCTATCATGCTCTGCGGCTCAAGGATTTTGTGATCGTCGATTCTGCTAGGCTGCTGAACGAGCGGCACCGACACTCGGACCATGTAGGCCATACGATATGCCGAACTGGCCATTACTAGGAGGGCAAGTATTATGTTACCCGTGGACAGGAGCGCCCACCCGGTGAACAGAAGGGCGACAAAGCATATAAGATCGATTACACCACGCATATATTGACCGCGATGTATGTATCCCATGCCGGGCAGCAGATTAAATGCAACGGAAAAGTTGGAGCTCATTATGCAGCCCCCACGAAAACTCGTTGATATTGTTCGTCCATGAATTGCTCGCTGTCACCGCAAAAGACCATGTGTCCCGATTTGAATGCAACAATGACGTCGGCGTACTTCCTCGCAAGATCGATTTGGTGCAGATTCACGATTACAGTCACTGCGTCCTTTTGGTTGATGTCCTTTAAGATCCCCATGATTTTCGTTGCGTTCTCTGGATCGAGACTAGCCACAGGCTCGTCGGCAAGTAGCAATTCGGCATCCTGCGCAAGCGCCCTGGCGATAGCTACACGTTGCTGTTGCCCCCCCGACAGGCTGCCGCAGGGCGTGACAGCATGCTCAAGCATGCCGACGCGATCGAGCGCGGTGAGCGCTTTCATCCTATCTTCGTGTCGGAAGTACGGAAATAACATCCGCACACCACTCATATAGCCCAACCGTCCTATCAGCACGTTGTCTAGCGCGCTCAAACGATTCACTAGATTGGGTTGCTGAAAAACCATCGCGACGCGCCGCCTCAATCCGCGCTTGCTCATTGAGGAAATACTCCGTCCGCTAATAAAGATCCTGCCCTCGGACGGATCAAGCATGCGGTTGATGCAGCGCAAAAAAGTCGTCTTTCCCGCGCCAGATGGGCCGACCACTGCGACAAACTGCCCGCGACCGAAGCCAAGCTCCGTAGGAGCCAGCGCATACTCCGCATCGCCAAAACGTTTGGACAATCCCTCTGTCCTAAAAAAATCTTCCATAATTGAGACTCTAGTGATTAAGGATTCAAGAGCATCGGATTAACTTTTCGGACAACGCGGCGCAGTCCGTCATAGTCCGCATCGTCCGCAGGCGCCAGGCTGTCTATGCCAAACAGTTCCTGTAACCATTTCTTGCCCTCGTCATCAGAGGACAACTCAAGCAATGCCGTCTTCAGCGCTTGAACTTGGCCTGGGTTCAAGTCCTTCCGTACAATCTGGGGGTCCGCCGGAATGGTCTCCGTCATAAGAATCACCCGCGTCTCATCCATAATCTTGGGAAATCGAGCTACAACCTCGGGATTCTCGCGCGCGTCCAGATATATTGCCCCTGCATCGACCTGCCCCTGTGCGACAGACATAACAACTGCGCTGGCACTGCTAAGTGTCCTTGCCCTGACATCCTTCTGAGGGTCGACGCCAGCATTAAACATCGCAAACTTTGGATACAGATTCGACGACGCCGAAAGCGGATCGCCCAAGGCAATCGTTTTTCCTTTCAAATGCTCGAGATCGGTGATACCGCTATCCTCACGCACGATCATGATGCCGCTGTATCCTTTTTTTCCGTCACGAACTGATGCTGTGATAGGATAAGCACCGGTTTTTTTGTGGCCGAGGATGTAACCGAGCGGACCGACAAAACCGATATCAATGGTTTTGTTGCTCATGCCGAGGACAATCGCGGCATAATTCGTGACGGTGAGCGCCCGGATGCGGTATCCAGTTTTTTTCGAGAGGTGGTGCGCGATGCGGTCTGCAGATAGCTGGATTTGGTTTGTATCGCGGCTGGGAACGAAGCCCATAACAAGCTCCTGCTTGGGCTCTTCCGCTGCAAAGGATGTTGTCTGCGTAATCGCAAGCAACAATACAACGCAGCCGACCCAATTTCGGAGCGTAACTCGAATAGCTTTGGACATATATTTAACCAACTTACCTGTCGGATTAATGACTTACCTGTCAAAACGACGCGCACTATAGTGGCCATTCTCAGATAAGTCTGTGACCCTATTCTCAGATCGGCTTGCCCCGCCGAAGTAGATGCATGAAAGCATTACAAAAACGCAAAGTTATCGGGCGCATACGTTACTTAGAGAACGCATTTTTCAGAATTCGATATTCGAACGATCTAGTCGGTGAGGAAACGGGCTGTCACTAAAAAGCAGAGACGTTCTTTGAAAAGAAACCGGAGTGAAGCATGGCTTCTTCATGCCTCGCGTGAATAGGCTTCAAGTGCGACGGAGGTTTCGCGCTGAAAGTATTTGTGCGAACGAGTCTGGATACAAAGAAGTCCTCGACTACAAGGGGGATCAGCACACATTGCGACCAATCAACTCAGTCGCGAGTTTTATGACCTAAAAACAGAGCGATGGGCGACTGACGCTGCCTCTATCAGCACCCATGGAGAGTTTGGGATTTGGCGACGGTGTTGGAGTTGACTGTCGACCGCTCCTGGGCTTGCCCATGAAGCCGAGCATGCCGCCCCCATCAATAGGGCGGGCACAGCCAGCGCAGACGGTAAATTGGCATAGGTTCGCTCAGTGCAAACAGCCGAGATAACGTGAAGCTCCTGTACTGCTAACTCTGCTCTTTGCTGAGCATCGGACATATAGTATCCAGACTTTCATTTGCTTGCATGTTGCCATGACAGTAACGGCAACTACCTTTAATATGCGAGTACAGACAAATAAGTATCTGAAGTTGGTAACCGCCAAACCTCAATACACCAACGGCTACCCGTGATGAACTCGCCGCCTACCCCTTGCACGATTTCGAGCGTAAGCCGGGCCTCTGGCCCACGCCCGCCGGAAAGGAGCTTAAAGCCGCACAGTTGAGCCGCCGAGAAACCGAAAAAACGTCGCACGCTCGGAAATGCCGCTTTGAACAAACACTCTTTCGCGCTAAAGACGTGAGTGACATAGCGAGCCAAACTAGGCTGGTGAGCCTCTTCGCAAACGTGGTTCAACAACGCGAACTCCGCACTGTCAATCACAAGAGTGCGCAGCGCCCGCTGTGCGTTCCCGAGTGCGGTTTGCTCAATATCAATCCCTAGATAGCGCCATGGACCTTTAGGCACTACCGCAGCCCCGGTCAGACCAGATATGTGCGTAATGCTTCCCAGTATGCCGTCTGGCCAAAGCGGCTCTCGATTGTCGCCCGTAGGCACGGAGGTATCTGACAGCGCTCGAGAAAAACGCGTCAACGCATGTCGAGCGGCCAGCCGACCAAATGCGAACTCCGCCTGTCGATAAGACAGGCTGCTCTCTAAACGGCGATGTGAAGATTTACCGGCTAGAATGTTGCGACTGAATCGCCCAAAGCCCATGCTCTCGAACCCAACAAAATGAACTGTAAGTGCTGAAAGGGGTTCGCCAGGTTGGGTGCTTTGGATGAGCATTTCCCAGGGACTTGATAAACTCAGAAACTCAGAGTCCTCTAGAAGTTGATCGGCATCAATAGAGTTCACTTGGCTAAGCAAGTCTCCGCTTTAATAGGGTGAGGACGGAATAACAACCCACAGAAACTGTGGTAGTTTGATCCCGATATTACAGTCTTTGAATATGATCCGAACAACACAGCTTCTTTTAAGCCCGCTAATGCACTCCTACTTCCTGAAGCTTTTCTTTGAATCTTGCATAAACGCGATTTCGCACAATCTTCCCTTGGGCATTTCTCAGTCCGCTCTCGCGGGAAAACGCCTGTCTGACAACCAAGAAGTTTCCAATTCGTTCCTCATGCTTAAGTCTACTATTCACTTGTGCTATTTGCTTCGCTACAAGCTCCTCCGCAAGGGCTGAATCTATGACTGCTGTCAGCCGTCCCGCGGAAGATGCAAACAGAACGCACGCTTCGATGTCGGCACCAGATGTAACTGCTGCTTCAATCGGCTCCGGATTGATCTTCCGCCCACTTGATAGAACAATCATGCTCTTGAGTCTTCCAGTGATGTAAAGGAATCCATCATCATCGAAATAGCCAAGATCCCCTGTTGGGAAATATCCGTCGCAATCAAGAAAGCGCTGCCCAATATTCGAAATAGGTCCTTCGCAGTAGTGAGTGTTGAGTTCGGCATGAGGGCGAGCCAAGATCTCACCGGATTCGCTGATCTTAATCTTGCGTCCCGGTAACACACGACCGACACTGCCATAGCGGTTGCTGCCGGGAAAATTCTTAGCCAAAATCCCGGTTTCTGCAGTCCCATAGCCCTGATAAACCGGTATTTTTAGCGCCTCGTATTTAATAAGTAGATCGATCGATATAGGGGCTGAGCCGGTCCACAAATAGCGCAAACGTTTGCCAAAGATGGCTGTGAACACCTCAGAGTTTAATTCTGCACCAACAGGTTCGGCTCTGGTATTCGCTTGTTCGTAGCGCTGAATCAATGTTTCCAGAAAATGGGGCACGGCCATCACAACCGTGGGATGTAACGTCGCGATTGCTGAGAATGAATAGAGGTACGGCACAACGACAAGAGGGATATCAAACAAAATAGAAGAGTAGATGAAGTATCGTTGCTGAAGCAGATAGAGTGGCAGGAATGAAAGGATCAAATCATCGGCATTATGGTGAAACGAATCTTGAATAACATGCACACAGTCAGCAATGTTTTGTGCCTTCGCCGGAATTCCTTTGGGCAGGCTCGTCGTTCCGGAAGTGAACTTCATGCATACCACTGAGTCAGCACTGTATTCAAAAAACGGTACATCGTCCTCACTGAGCGAATTTCGGTGGTCGAGGAATGTGCATAATTGGATGGCGTTACAGTGCTTAACCTTTTCTGACCGACCGTAGAATAGTACGTCTAAGTCATAGTAATTGATGAGGACCTCGAGCGGTTCCTGTACTTTTGGGTCGAAAGGCACAAGCACAATACCTAATGAAAGGCATGCCAAATCAAGGAGTATCCATTCGTAACAATTTTCGGCGAGTATTCCAATGGAGCATCCTGGTTTGAGGCCTAGATCGTGAAGGTACGAGCGCGCACAGAGAACATCCTCAAATACCTCTGGATAGGTAAAGCAACACCTATTGCCCTGCGAAATGGTATGAAGAGTTCCGGAGCTTTCCCGCATCCGGGCAACCACTGAATTGAGAAGTTCAAGCATTTATATAGCCCAGTAAAAAAGTTGGAGGCAATAAATCGGAAAGGAACAGGGATTTTGAACGCGATAGCCGCGTCTCATCGTATCTCCCGGATACAACAATACATGCGTTAATACCAGTTCACGCGTAACCCCAAATAATGTGTCGTGCCAGGCTGACCCAGGTAACCATTCTCGTCACTTACATGGTCTATTCGATAGTAGAAGTCGAACCTACTATTCATCGAGTAAATAAGATCCGCCCAAAGATTAATAACAGACCCATTTCCCCCTCCATTGGTGAAAATATTATATCCGCGAAGAGCCAAACGCTTTTGGACAATATCAACGCTATAATAATGAAGGACTTCGAAATCTCCGAAATAAGGGTCATTGGCATTGCGAAGCAACTGCAGGAAGGTAGTAATCCCATTATTTTTAAGTACAGACCCCAATCCAGGTAACTTGTTGAAGTTCAACTGCAGCCCTCCCGCGGCTGCCGCCGGGTCTTCCTTATAATAATTCCGGCCACGAACGATCCATCCCATAGGGCTGTCGGGAAAAGGACCGCCGAGATTTAACTCAATGCGGCCATTGGTAGCGTGTCGCCGATAATCCGTTTCATAGTCAACAATTCCCAACAAGAATGTTTTATTCTTTGCCTGGAGAAATGATGAGAAGGTAAGACTTGCAGTTTCCTTTGTATCTATTACATGACGTACCTGAAAGCGGGTGATGCTGTTTGCGATCGAAAAGTCGTTTTCCGCTGTGGCCACGCCCGGTGATAGCCCAAACACGACCAACGAGCAGATTACCCTCGCTATCATAAACATACTTTTGCCACTCATGAGCTTTTCCTGGACATAACTTCTTGCGTGCCTTGGGGCCGATGAGTCAGCAATCTTCAGCCAACCTCATCCGTAGCCGGCTGCCTTCGGGATCATAAAATGCCCTTTCAACAAAGGATAACGGCCACTGTAAGTCCCCTCTGCGCACGAAGCACGAACAGTCATCGTTGACGGAGGCATCAATCATGCCCATACCTATAACTCGACCTAATGTTGGGCTCTTACAACAACTTGTAACTCGACCTACCTCTCTATCATGCACATAGATCTTTGTGCCGCTGGGCATAGTTTCAGGGCCTTCAAGATAGTATCGGCAGAGCCGTCGCTCCACGCCTTTGGTCTTCACACGAGAGAGCGCACTCCTCCCTAAAAACTTCCCCTTACCGGTACAAACCGTCCAACCAAGGCCAATTTCATAAGGGTTATTTTGACTACTCATATCAAGGCCATGCATTACGTAACCCTTCTCAAGCCGTAGCGTTTGAGCCGCCATTATCCCGAACGGCTGGATACCGAATTCAGCACCGGATTCAGTTAAGTGCCGCCATAGGTCGACTCCATGCTGTGCGTTGGTAAAAATCTCAAAACCAACTTCCCCTGTATAACCCGTGCGGGCGAGGAACACAGGAACACCGAGTAGCGATGTCTCCATAAAATGCATATGCTTAAGACCAGCCTCGTCCAAACCCATCTCTTTGCGAATGAGTTCCAGACTACGAGGCCCCTGCAAAGCAAATTGGGTTTCTGACGCACTAACATCACGCAATTGAACGTTCAAGCCTTCGTCTTGGACCCATCGCTTAAGCCAAGTGCTCAATGTTTCTGCAGCTGCAACACTAGAGGTGATCAGGAACTCTTCGGCCGACTTCGGGAAAATTAATACATCGTCAATAATCCCGCCTTGCTCATCGCAAAAACAGGTGTACTGCGCAACGTAGTTGCTTAGAGATCGATGGACGTCGCTTGTCACCAAGAGCTGCATAAACGCAAGTGCGTCGGCGCCTTCTATTACCTGGCGGCTCATCGGGTGAAGGTCAAAAAGTCCGACCGCATTACGAACAGTGAGAACCTCTGAGTCAGGTGAGCCGTAGTGCAATGGTCTTGCCCATCCAGAGATCGGCATTAGCCTAGCTCCGGCTCTTACATGTTCGTCGTGAAAGGGGTTTATTTTCCTATTAGATATTTCCATTTGCAGACCAAAACTCCTTTTCCTTAATTTCCTATCCAATTAACCAATAGGCAATTCGCAATTATCTAAACTTAGTTTTCCTGCCTTAAAATCTCATGATTGTAAACATCAACACCCCTCTAACGGGCTAAAGCAGGAAATTATGACTCGATGTTTTATTCTAATCTTATGCTTCAGCCTTAGCTTCTTTTAGGCTTTTATTTTCAAGCATCAACTCAGGTCTCCATTGAAGTAATAAAAGAGCTCCAAAAATACAGAGACCGCCCAAAAATAACCAAGACCCTGTGAGACTGAAATCTAAAATAGCAGGAATCAGAAAGGCCAAAAAGACAGTGAAAACCTCTGTAAAACTTCCGAACGATCCAATCATCGGCCCGCGCAGTGGATGACTATCGACCGCGTCTGCAAATAGCTTCGTACCCGCAGGTAACATAATCGTGAACAGGAATGTTTCCGCCATAAAGAAAACTAAAAAGGTTTCAATTGAATCGGTGTATCCGAAGATGCCGATTAATACACCCATACCCACTAGACACCAAATAGTCAGTGCCTTGGGGTCAAAGCGATCCGCGAGCTTACCTGTAAATGGCATAAATACTGTTGTAATTATTCCAGAGGCGGTGAACAACAAACCGACCTTTTCCGCAGACAAACCTAATCGCTCGGTAGCGAATAACGGCACAATAATCATGAATGAGAAAAACAGAGCTCTACGAAGGACACTAGGAATGTATGGAATGAGGTAAACAACATTATCTGCAAGCTGTTTTATGCTTGCTCTCGATGACGCAGATTTACTATACCTATGCGGCAAAATAACACTTGCGAATACCCCGAGAAGCCCAACAGCACCGCCAATTAGGAACATACCTACGACACCGAACGCTTCCAAGGCAGCCCAACCAATCATAGGACCGATGATAAAACCCAAGCCGAATGCCGCTGAAAAATAACCCATAAGTTTTCCGCGGTCTTTTCGCCCAGCAGTCATCGCGATTGCATAATCAGTGAGGATCACGCCTCCCACACCTTCAGCAAATCCCTCCAATACTCTGAGCGCGATGAATCCGACAGGATTATTGCAGAATGGGTATAAGAAAAATGCGAGTGAATACACAACGAAAACCACAAGCATAAGCTTTCGTCCGCCAAAACGGCCGAGTGCGATTCCAGCCCAAGGTTTCGAAACTATTCGTGCAATGATCAGGGCGGCGAAAGGTAGGGATAGTCCAACCGTACTAAAGCCAAAATCTTTGAGAAGCGTTGGCAAGACGGGAATAAGCATTCCCATGCCGGTATTGATTACTACCGTGAGAAATAGGACTGTCAGAAATGTTTTAGGCATTAGGGTGTATCCGTACTATAAAACCGAAAGATGAGCAGCATTAAGAGACAAGTTGCTAATATCCATGCTCCTTATCTGGTGGCGATGGCGGTAGAGCGCGAACCTGATAAACAGATCTATTGCGCACCTCGCCATCTCCTTAATCGCGACATGCTTCCATAATAACTGTGGCTGGAATCGCCGACTCGCGAAGAATCCTGGGCTCATCTCCAGTGCAGTCGACAATTGTTGATGGCACGCTGTGTTTAAGAAGTTGGTCTCCTCCAACAGCGATGTCTACCTGCTCAGCGAACTCTCGTGCTTCATCAATCTTGATAACCTCAGGCAAGCCAGACATATTGCAGGTCGTTCCAAACATGACTGCGTTGCAATTACGCATTACCTCAGAGATAAAGTCCCCACCGGCCGACATCACTGCGATCGTATCCTTGCCGTCAGTAAAACGATCCGAAATGATGCTCTTTTTGGGCAGAACTAACGCAAGCGCTTCATGCGGCCAAAACCGCTCAATCAATTTCCGCGCCATAGGGTTGAGATCAGCGACTTGTTCGACTTGGGCCGCGTTCGTATATATGACGAAAGGCTTACGACGTTCTCGTTTTTTGATTTCGTAAACACGCTCATAGGACTTTGGATCGAGCGCGTTGCCAAAAAATCCGTACACCGTATCTGCGGGAAAGAGTGCCACCCCTCCTTCCTCTACGCATTGTGCAACTCGGCTTGCTACTTCCTCTGTCGGAGAGAAGTACCATTCTTTCGTTTTGATCTTTTCAATAGTGGTCATATTTGTCCATTCCTTATATTTTTCTTCCATCGCTTATTCCCGCAGAGAGCGGTACTGACTGATCTAAAATGATGTACACACCGCCAAATCATGCTTGAGAAAGGCTTCGCGCGATGAGCGCTGCGGCCGCTGCCCCGTCGTCTTGTACGAAAAAGTGCCCTGCGCCCGGAACATCAACCAGAGCCCAAGGCTCTTTCGAATGGGTATCGATTATTTCTTGCGTTGACTGCCGAACGTCTTCTGGATCATGCTCGGCCATAACAAAAGTCATCGCGATGCCGGCGCACCAAGGCTCGACATAACGAAAGGCACGCGACTGTTCGAAGGAGTAGAGCAGTGCTTCTAGTCGGCCAAAATCTCGCAAATACTCCCTCATTACACCGGCAACTGAAGGGGGCGAGTAGCCAACCACTATCGACTGAACGACATTCATAAACCCAGTGTTGCCTCGTGCGCGTTCAAGTAACTCCTCAGCACCAACAGGTTGACCCTCGCAATACCTCGCGGAGATTAAGCAAACATGGGACGGAGGCATGTGTAGTTGATTCAAGCTTACAACTACAGGGGCTACGCCACTCGAGTGTGCGATAATAAAATACTCTTGAAATCCGAGTGAGTTGATAAGCTCAGCCAGATCCTCTGCGCGGCGCTCAACAGTTAAGGCACCCGGATCCTGGGTCGTCGGCCCCTCGCACCCTCCCCGCGGTAAAACAAAAACTAACTTGAAATCTTCTTGCAACGCCGATATCGCGGGAAACCAAGAAGCGAGAGGCGTCCCCAATGCCGGCGAAACCACAATCGGCTGCCCACACCCAAACTCAACCCATTGAATTTTATGACCGTCTGTAGCGGTGATCTCTCTTGTCGTGCCCATCAATGCTTTATCGGAAAGCGATGACGCGTCACAACCTGTAAGTTGAACCTTTTGATTCATATCTAGGTAATTTCTCTAAATTGGACTTCGAGATTTGTGCAACGGCTAGGGTAGCCATTACGTCGCTATGGGAATTGGTTGAGCGTCAGGCTTGAGTCTTTGATTCGCTAGACTGTATTGGGCAATCCTATTCCCGCTACATGCCAACCCTTTTCGGACGTACATCTTTCCTGTCGAGGGATGCATTGCAACGGTGGCAACTGTCTCCGTTCGGCGCAGGTCACCGTCGGCGTGACTACACAATCCAACCGGGTGATTTTCGTGGTCTTTGAAAAGATCGAACAAGTCGGTAGTCGTTGGAGTGCTCGGAAGCTTTGCAGTCAACTGCCGAAGCCTCTCTAGCCGTTGCAGGGAGGAGTGTCTTGTTAAGAAATTGGCAGTGTCCTTGGAGCTCAAATCAGGAGATAAGTAGTGATTAGTATGAAGCAACTCCTTTCCTTCAAGAACTACAAAAGAATTCGCAGTCATTTCGACCGTCACACTCCGGTCCATGTCACAAATAGTAAGACTGCGGGAACTACTTCGACGTATGCGCGCTATCGCCTGAAGGCATTCCTCAACCGTGTGTAGTTCGAGCAAGTGTCGCACTAACAGATATGGAGGTACTCCAATCTGCCAATCGTCGGAAGACACCATGTTAATTGCAATAGCTAAGCCACTCGAGTTCATGCCCAGGTAACCCAGCAAGCCTGCAAACGAAAACATCAAGATCTCTGGGGTTCCTCGCCATGGTTCTATTTGAAATGTTGTGCCAAATTCGGAAAAGGAACTATTTAGGTCGACAGTCTGGGCAATAACGCGTGAATTAACAGGCAGCGAATAAGAGGAACAGTCGCTATTCGCTCCGCTGTGTATTTGCATTAAGATTTCACGTCGAACTTGGAGGAGTACTGCTTGCTCATAAGATATCTCCGCGCCCTCGGAGAGACCTACAATCTCTTCTGCGATCAAAGGCAGCTCCCTCTCTATTTCGGAAGCATATGCCTTCACGAAAGAGTAGATCCGTTCCTCGGGAACTGGATGCGCCAAATGACAATAAATTCGTGCACAGTCGTCATCAAGAAGCCGTTTTATTTGTGGCGCCAGCTTCCGGCCATGTTCAATCCCGCGGGATTTTGGATCGCCGGATAACCGTACGAAATCATCTACCATTTGCGTTTGAACCTTATACTAGAAGATCTAGCTTCGAGGAGTTTGGAACACCCCGTTTGCTAAAAGAGGTCGAGCGTAAATTGGACCGCGCGCGCATAGGTCTCAAGGAGGCGCTGACACTATATAAGACCTGAATCACTCAAAGCGCACCATCTTGAGCCCGGTGCCGCGCCCCCCAGACATCAAACAATCAATAAAACATCTCGGAGACTATTGTTATAGCGCGATCACGGTTTCCTCATTCCCGATTCATCGGCTATCACTCAGAAACAACACACGCCGAGAGAAACCGATTTAGAGTTCATACCTCCCCCGCAATTCGCTTACTGAGCGCTAAGCTTACTTGAGCCCACTCCTCATTGAGTATGGAATAGTAAGCGGTGTCACGGTAACGTCCATCATGCATTAAAGTATGTGAACGCAGCACGCCATCCCGTTTTGCACCAATCTTTTCGAGTGCTCCGCAGGAACGCGGATTTGAGTTATCCGTCTTGAACTCTATACGGCGTGCACGAAGTTCTTCAAAGCCGTACTTCAACATGAGATGCTTTACAACTGTGTTAACCCCTTCACCATGATATTCTGGGGCCAACCAGGTCCACCCGATTTCGACTCGGCCATCCTTTGCAGAAATATTCCCGAAGCTGGAGCTTCCAATAATTTCCCCACGGTCCTTTAAGTGAACTGCGAAAGAGTAGCGATTACCAGCTTCTCTATCAGCAATAGCCCGCGATATATACTTAACAACGTCACCTTTATTGGAAAGAGCTTCCGTCGTATATTTCCATATAAGTGGGTCAGTAACTGAGTCAACAACTCGCTCAGCATCCTGCTCCGCCCAAGGCTTAAGTACAATCCCCTGCGCACCCAATACAATATTCGCCTTGTAATCGATCATGTTTTTTCCTTATTTGGGAAGCTTCGAAGCAAATACACTTTCTAAGTCGCCTACAGTGAGGGCGGAAATAATCTCACTCTCTGAGAACTGCATTAAATCTATACCAAGTAGCGACGCCACCTCTGTCAATATCGTAATGTATTCCATAGATGTAATGCCCAAATCATCCTTAATGTTGCTCTCAGCCGATATTGAGGCCTCATGGAGGCCTTTGACACCCGCAATCTTACGCCGAACTATTTCCGATAACTTCAAGACATCCAATTTGCCTTTCTCCTTTTATTTCGGGCTTTTCCTTTAAGACACTTAGATTTTCGACACTGAATAGGCAACCTCGGGCCGGCTAAGACTTTGTTGCACAAATCCTGGGAGATCGATTTACAGGACTTTTTCGATAAGCACATATTCGACCAGAATTCACACATGGATGCCGCGTGCCTTAATACCAACTCGATACAATTTTCAGAACAGACGGAATAAGTCTTGGCGACACGGTTAAGTGACCGAAGTACGGGTTATCGCAATTGGCGTTGACAATTCATTGCTCGAGGGACGTGCAATCCTATTGGAGTTCTCCGCTGCAACGCACGTTGCCCGCGTCGCAAAGGATAATAGCATCGCACAACCGATCAAATTTCGGAGGGTAACTTGAATAGCTTTAAACATACACCTGACCAACTTACCTGTCGGAATAATGACTTACCTGTCAAAACGAGGGCGCATCATAGCTACCTTTCTCAGGGAGGACTGTGATCCTATTCTCAGACTGGCAAGCCCGCGATACAGATCGCGGGCTTGCCAGATCTGGTGGTCTGGAGGCTGGATCGGCTGGCTCGTTCCCCGAAGATCTGGTTGAGATTGTTTAGGAATTCCATGATCGGGGTGTCAGGTTCAAATCCCTGATCGAGTCCATCGACACCACCAGATCTGATGGTCGACTGGCCTTTCATATCTTTTGGGGCCACAGCGATATTCGGACGACTGAAATCTACACCGACATTATTGGCGATCCACGAGCTGGAACAGTTAGTCCATTTGATCGTTTGCCGGGTTCTTGAGAAGCGACCAGGCGCTCAACTGGGGTAGATAACGCCAAGGATATTAGGTGCTGCGAATGTTCGCTTTTGTTTAAAAGCGGCGTAGTCGTTGATGCTGCAGGTCAGCGATTCCGAGCCCACTTAGCGGGGACAAAGCGTAGAATGCCCTTTCAGGTAGTTCGTCCAAAGCGGACAAACTATGGCCTAAAAACCAAAAGCCCCCGAACGTGTCCTGACACGCCGGGGGCCTGAACCTTCTTGAAAGGTCGTTATTAACTCAGGGCTTCATGACCAGATAGATCGCCCGACCCTGCCTTACAATCCGGACCGAAACCGCCCGGTTTTCCGGCAAGTCGCGGACCACCGACCGGAAGTCCTCCACCGAGCGAATCTGCTGGCGGTTGATCTCGGTAATGATGTCCCTGGCACGAATACCAGCCTCAAAAGCCGGGCCACGATCCACCCCAGCGACTACAACACCGCCTTCCACGCCCACTGAACGGGCAGTCTCGGGAGCCAGTGGCTCAACGGACAACCCAAGCGGTGCGCCCGCACTGTTGTCGCGGCTACTGGTGGAGGGCTGGGCAGCGTCATCGCCGTCTTCCGGCAACTTGCCAATTTCCACGTCGAGGGTGATTTCATCACCACCGCGCAACACCGTCAGGCGCGCCGATTCACCTACCGGTGTGCGGCCAACCATGGGCGGCAGGTCAGAGGACAACTGAACATCCTCGCCATTGTATTCCAGCACAATGTCACCGGCCTCAAGGCCCCCCTTCTCCGCCGGTGAATCCGGCATCACTTCGGCAATCAACGCGCCACGGGGACGACGCAGGCCGAAGCTCTCGGCCAGATCCCGGTTCACTTCCTGAATGAGCACGCCCAACCAACCCCGGGCGACGGTGCCTTTGTCACGGAGCTGGCGGAACACGTTCATGGCATCGTCAATCGGAATGGCGAACGACACCCCCATGAAGCCGCCGGAGCGG
The DNA here is from genome assembly GCF_042763285.1 of Marinobacter sp. LM1. Classification (NCBI taxonomy): domain Bacteria; kingdom Pseudomonadati; phylum Pseudomonadota; class Gammaproteobacteria; order Pseudomonadales; family Marinobacteraceae; genus Marinobacter; species Marinobacter sp. LM1. Next base: position 1,517,104 of record NZ_CP114373.1, on the reverse strand, counting down.
GTGTAAATCTGGGAGTTGATGCCCACCACTTCGCCTTCCAGGTTGAACAGCGGGCCACCGGAGTTACCGGGGTTAATGGCAACGTCGGTCTGGATAAACGGCACGTAGTTCTCGGATGGCAGCGAGCGGCCCAGAGCACTGACAATGCCCGCCGTCACCGTGTAGTCAAACCCGAATGGCGAGCCGATCGCGAAAACCCATTCGCCGACTTTCAGATCCCGGGAACGTCCAACGCTGACCACCGGCAGGTCTTCACCATTCTCGATTTTGAGAACCGCCATATCCGAGCGGGGATCGGTACCCACGATAGTGGCGGAAAACTCGCGGCGGTCATTCAGGCGCACAATCACTTCATCGGCACCCTCAACCACGTGATTGTTGGTCAGTACATAACCATCGGCTGACACAATAAAGCCGGAGCCCATGCTCCTGCGCGGCTGCTGCGGCCGAGGGGACCCACCAAAAGGAGACTGCGGGCCGCGGAAGAAATCCTGAAGGAAAGGCGGCAACTGCTCCAGTTGCCGCTCATCAAAAGGGAGCCCATGGAAGCCAGAGCTCTGGCTGCCCGGATCCGTCGTGGTACTGATATTCACCACTGCACTGGAGTTATCTTCCACCAGCTCAGTGAAATCCGGCAGGCCTCTGGCTGCGACGCCCTGGCTCCAGAATACCGACACCATGGCAGCCAGCATCAGCAGAACGCCCAGCATGGCACCGGGCCTGGCCAGGGAAGGCATACGGGCAGCTTCTATATTCTTTTCTGGCATGTAGAACCCCCTGATTTTACTTGCGTTTATAGAGCTATTCTGGGGCTGGGGCGTGAATTTTCAACTTAAAAAACGGTAGGGATCATGGACATGTCGAGGATGGAATTGTCTTTATCCTCAACAACCGCGGCTGGTAGCGATCACCGGCCCCGGCCTGCCAACGCTGCACCAGCCAGAACCCGACGCCCAGGCCTGCCACCGCTCCGGCGATGGCGCCCAGGTCTGACCCCGCGGCCCAGTTATGAGCCATCACACTGGCAAGCACCATCAGCACCAACGGCAAACCGTAAATAATCAGCGAGGCATTCAGCAGCGACTGTTCATCCAGCCCGATGACCACTTCATCCCCCAACCGGGCGCCCACGGAATTATCTACCAGTACCTGATTCGCCCGGCCACCGGATACCGCAGCCAGGGCTCGCTGCCCGCAGCCCGAGCGGGCCGAGCAACTCTGACAGGCACTGGTTCTTATCGTCTGAACCCAAACCTGATCACCCACCAGGGCCACGACTTTACCGGTTTCCGTGATCATGACCGGACAGCTCAGCTACGAAATCGTCATCCACTTCCACGGCATCTGCCACCTTTCGTGCAGTGCCCGGCGGAATTTCACCAACCACCGCTATCAGGAAGGGGCGATCAGAGACCATGACTTCGCGCATGTAGATGGTGGTTGCCCCGATACGGGAAGCGCCTGTCGGCATTTTCAGCCGCCCGACAGGCTCGACAAATACGGAAAACGCAGCCAGGCCATCGGAGAACGCCACGGCCTTGCCACTGCCCGAACGTGGTGCAGCCGCCGGCACAAAGCCCTCCGGCTGCCAGGACAGAGTCCAGCCATTCATCCGGCCAACCGATGACTCCTGTTTCCGGCCATCGTCCAGGGTACGGCTAATCTCACGACCACGGGTCTGAACCTCGAGTTCCTCGTCGGAAATATCGTCAGTGATCTCAAGATCGGTGAACTGAAAATGCTCCAGTACCTCACCGTTTACATCCCGCACCTGGCTCTTGACCAGTAGCCCCGTCTCTTTTTCCAGCCAGAGGCGGTGGCTGTAGCGATCATCATCCCGGGCCCCGAGCGCCACGATCACCACATCGTAGCCGGCGACCCGGTCTTCACCCGCCAGTTCAGGCAGATACCAGCGGCCAAACGGCATCAACTGACTGGTAAACGCTTCTGCGAACGGGCCCGAAGGAATCACCTCGTCCAGCCGGACCCTGCCCCGGTCAGGCAATACACAGACCACGTTCATGCCTTTACGGACGATTTCACCACTGCCGCCGTCCTGCATCACCAGGCGTTCCTCAACACGCCCGTTCCGGTAACGGTGGGCGATGCGCATGGAATGTACCTGTTCGCCCCGGGCATAAACAAAGACCCCGCGGTACGATGTCATGTTGAGTGCAGGGCCAAGCCGCTCCAGCCAGGCCATGGCCGCCGGGGCTTCACCGCTTTTCGTTGTCTCGCTGGCCAACTCGGCCCTCACCGGATTGATCAACAGGCACAGCAGAGCCACAAGAGCGGCAACCGCTCCGAATACCGACCTGCTGGATACCCGGTTGTTCATAAACCCATGCTCCCGGTTCAATAGTTACCACTGGCGCTGACCAGGCGGGCGTAACCCACCGAGCCACGACCTGCACCCACGCTGTTGTGCTGGGCATGCTCAAGCAGGTACTGACGCATCTGGCGCAACTGGTCTTCGTCCAGCCGCTGTAGTGCCACTTCCTCAACCGCCGCCGACAGCGTTACCCCAGAGGCTGAAGGCTCGGCACTGCCGCCGGCCAGTGCCTGAACAGATACTCCGGTGCGGGTATCCCAGCCGGCTCCGGCACCGAAGCCCACAATCAGCGCCATGAACACCATGGCGGCCACCGGCCAGCGCCAGACCGACACCCTGGGCACCTCCACCGGCGACCGGGCCTGTTCTGAGCGAGCATGGCCATCGAGCGCTTCCCTCACCGCGCCGGCAACATCAATACCATCGGCAGGACCGTGCTGCTCGTGCATCAGATCACGTATCTGCTGCCATCGCTGCCACTGGCCGCGCACGTCCTCCTGGTTGCCATGTGACAACAACCGACGAACCGATAGCTCATCGGCCTCGTCATCCATCATCGAAGACAGTGTTTCTCTGAGACGCTCATCCATAGGATGCAACCTCATTCACGTTACTGACTGATCAAGGAGCGGGCCAAGGTGGCGATCCACCGAGTCCCGCGCCCGGAAAATTCTTGAGCGCACGGTACCTATGGGGCACTCCAGTATCCGGGCAATATCTTCATAACTCAGGCCATCGTATTCCCTGAGCAGGAACGCCGACCGCAGTTCCTCCGGCAGGCTGGCAATGGCTTCCGCAAGAGCTTTCTGCAACTGCTCCCTCTGCAGCAACCGCTCCGGCGAGGCCGGGTCACGCAGTCGGCCGCCATCATCAAAGTTTTCCGCATCGGTGACATCCGCCGATCCCTGGGGCCGCCTGCCGCGGGCCTCAAGGAAATTCTTGGCGGTGTTTACGGCAATCCGGTACAACCAGGTGTAAAACGCGCTGTCGCCGCGAAAGCGATCAATCGCGCGGAAGGCTTTGACAAAGGTTTCCTGAGTCAGATCCATGACTTCCTGGCTGTCGTAGACATAGCGGCTGATAATAGACGCGACCCTGGACTGGTATTTCACCACCAGCAGATCGAAGGCCGCACGATCTCCGTTCCGGACCTTGCGAACCAACTGCAGATCCGTCTGGCTGTCGGACTGCTCACCGGGTTTCCAGTCATTTTCAGGCGTCATGGACGAAGCAACAGAAAGTCCTGTTTTGGGAGCCAGTGGTCTGGCCTCGATACGAGTGGCTTGTGTCATTGGGCTGTTCCAGCGTTCGTTCACTAACCCTTGATGCAGACCGCACCCGGCTGACAGGGTTATCCGTTAGCCCAAATAGACAGCAAGCGTAAAGTTTAGTTCAATACACGTCCACATTATGGCCCGCGACCACGACTCAATGCCACAGTCCTACGAATACGATGTTCTGATCATCGGCAGCGGCGCTGCCGGCCTTACCGTTGCGCTGAATCTTCCGGAGCACTTGCGGGTTTGCGTCATCAGCAAAGCCGATATCAGCTCTGGCGCCACCCTCTGGGCCCAGGGAGGCATCGCTGCGGTTCTGGACGATACCGATTCCGTGGAGAATCACATACAGGACACCCTCAACGCGGGCGGCGGTCTGTGCCACGAGGATGCGGTCCGCTTTACCGTGGAACACAGCAAGGAAAGCATCAAATGGCTGATCGACTCCGGCGTGAAGTTCACCAGGCAGGACGATGGCGAGGACTACCACCTCACCCGCGAAGGCGGCCATAGCCATCGCCGGATTATCCACGCCGCCGATGCCACCGGCCACGCGGTTTCCACCACCCTGGCGAGCCAGGCCCAGGCCAGGCCGAATATTGATCTGAAAGCCGGCCGGGTAGCCGTGGATCTGATTACCAACCGCAAGCTTGCGCTTCCCGGCAACCGCTGCGTCGGCGCCTACATCCTGAATCTCGAAGACAACCACGTGGAGCTGTTTCGAGCCAGGTTCACCGTCATCGCCTCCGGCGGCGCCTCAAAGGCGTATCGCTACACTACCAATCCGGACGGCGCTTCCGGAGACGGAATTGCCATGGCCTGGCGGGCCGGTTGCCGTGTTGCCAACATGGAGTTCAACCAGTTCCACCCCACCTGCCTGTACCACCCGCACGCCAAATCCTTCCTGATTACCGAGGCGGTTCGGGGCGAAGGTGGCGTGCTCCGGCTGCCGGACGGCAGCCGGTTCATGGACCGGTTTGATGAACGGGCGGAACTGGCGCCCCGGGACATTGTTGCCAGGGCCATTGACCATGAGATGAAGCGCCTGGGCGCGGACCACCTGTTCCTGGACATCAGCCATAAGCCGGCCGACTTCATCAAACAGCACTTCCCGACCATTTACGAAAAGTGCCTGAGCTTCGGGATCGACATTACCCGCGAACCCATCCCCGTGGTGCCTGCCGCCCACTACACCTGTGGCGGAATTGTCAGTGATGAACGGGCGCGCACCGACATCAACCAACTCTATGTGGTTGGCGAAGCCGCCTTCACTGGCCTGCACGGCGCCAATCGCATGGCCAGCAACTCGCTGCTGGAATGTCTGGTCTATGGCCGCGCCGCGGCTCAGGACATCACCCGCAGAGAGGCGGACATTCCGCCGCCACCGTCAGCCCCGGACTGGGACGAGAGCCAGGTGCGAGACTCCGACGAAGACGTCATCATCTCCCACAACTGGGACGAGCTGCGGCACTTTATGTGGGACTATGTCGGCATTGTCCGAACCACCAAGCGCCTGCAGCGGGCGAAACACCGGGTTGACCTGCTGTCCCGCGAAATCGGCGAGTTTTACAGTAACTACCGGGTCTCCAATGACCTGATCGAGCTGCGCAACCTGGTCACAGTCTCCGATCTCATCATCTGCTCGGCACTGCAACGCAAGGAAAGCCGTGGCCTGCATTACACACTGGATTATCCGGGCCTGCTGAATGACGCCCAGGATACCGTGCTGGTGCCGACGACTTACCGCACCCTGTCTCCCTGAGACCGGGCCTTACTCCGTTTCCAAAGGCAGAATCCGTTATGTCCGAAACCAATACTTCTCAGGATCACACCGAATTTCATCGCCTGTGGTGGCACAGCCGCCGCGGCATGCTGGAACTGGACGTCCTGCTGCTCCCGTTCCTTGAAGAGGTATACCGGGATCTTTCAGCGGAAGACCAGGCCCGTTACCGCAAGCTGTTAAGTTGCGAGGATACGGACATGTTCGAGTGGTTCATGCAGCGCAGCAAGCCGGAGGACCCGGATCTTCGTCACATCGTTGACATGATCCTGAACCGTGTCCAACCCGATTGAACTGAACCTGTCGCCCTCCAGGGCCGCGGGTATTTGCGCCAGCCTGCCCTGGCTGGCGTTGTCTGCCGTACTACTGGCAATCGGCCTGTCCGTCGCCCCGCTGGCACTGGTGTTGTTACCGGTTTCCATGCTTCTGGGCTGGCTGGACTTCCGACGTTGTGGCCGGCTCCGTGGAGCCAATGCCATTATCAGCCTGACAGCTGACGACCGGCATCTTCGATGCCAGTTGGCCGGTGGCCGGGAAGTTACCACCAGAGTTTGCGGCTGCAGCTCCCTCGGTGCATCCTTTCTGATCTTGAAAGTAGAGTCCGTTGTCACCAGATCAGACACCATGACCGCGATCCTGCTCAGTCCATCCCGGCTATGTCGTGGCAATGTTTCCGAACAGGCATTCCGTCGGCTGCGCATGTGGCTCCTTGCAGGGCCAGCAGCTATTTCACGGTGAACCCCCGATTCCATCCGGAGTTTTCGATGACTAACGCCAATACCGAAACGCCAGCCAATCCCACTTACGAGGGTTGGGCTCATCTGACCGACCGGGTTCTGGCCAGAATCAGCGGGCCGGGTACCGACAAGTTTGTCCAGGGCCAGTTCAGCCAGAGTGTGGACGAAGTCACTGCCGGACAGTCGCTCAGGGCAGCAGCCTGCACCCCGAAGGGCAGGGTCTACTGCATTACCCGACTGGTCCGGGATGGCGAAGACTTGCTGCTCAGCCTCGAGCGGGAGACCGCAGAAGACACCGTTCAGCACCTGAACAAGTACCTGATGCTGTTCCGGGGCACATCGCTTGCCGTTCTTGACGCAGGCCGGATCACCGGTCTGCTGGGGATCGAGACCGCCCGACAGGTTGCCGGCGCGGCCACAGACGAACTGACCCGCCCCGGTCAGGTGTTAAGTACCGATAACGGGTACCTGATTCGTGTCGAAGATGACAGCAACCACCTCGCTCGCTTCGAACTCTGGCAAACCGATGCCCAGCCTTCGTTGCCGCCCACCTCCGAACTTTCCATGCCGACCTGGCAGGCCTCGGAGATCAGCGCCGGCGTACCCTGGCTGACCGAGGCAACCCGGGAAGCCTATGTTCCCCAGATGCTCAACCTTCAGCATCTGCAAGGCATTCACTTCAAGAAAGGCTGTTACACCGGACAGGAAGTGATTGCGCGGATGCATTTCCTCGGCCAGTTAAAGAAAAGCCTGTTCCGGGTCGCTTTCTCCGGCACTGATGCCGCCCCGGCACCCGGTACCCGCCTGATCGCCGATGGCAGTGCCGTGGGCGAGGTGGTTAACTCAGTACTGACTGGCGAGCAGCAGGGGGAAATGCTGGCGGTGATCCGACATGACGCGGCCAGCAAGCATCTGGGCGTAGACGGTCATGAGGGCCTGCAACTTGAGGTGCGGCCGATACCCTATCCGGTCCCTGAACGAGAGAAAGCCGAACAGCCGGATACATAAGTTGACAGGAAATACCGGAAAAATTTGCTATAAATTAAAACACATACCGGTTTTATCCCCGTACGTGGGATGCCTCCAGACAAGTGGAACCTAACTGACCATGGCCAATATTGTTGAAACCATCAAGTCTGACCTGACGGCTGCCATTGAAAACGACAAGCTGGTACTTCCAACCCTGCCTGAGGTAGCGCTTCAGGTGCGGGAGATTGCCGAGTCCGAAGACTCTGCCATTGCCGATCTGGTGAAGGTCATCAGCAACGATACGGCGCTCTCGGCGCGTATCATCCGGGTGTGCAACAGCCCGCTGTTTCGCGGCAGTCGCGCCATCGAAAACCTGAACATGGCGGTCAGCCGGCTGGGTATGGCTTACACCAGTAATCTGGCCATGGGGCTGGCGATGGAACAGATGTTCCAGGCCACGTCAGATATGATCGACAAGCGCCTGCGCGCCACCTGGCAGACCAGCACCGAAGTGGCGGGCGTGTGCCATGTTCTGGCGCAACATTACACCCGCCTGAAGGCGGATCAGGCAACGCTGGCTGGCCTGGTGCACCTGATCGGTATTCTGCCGATTCTGCGTTATGTGGAGGATCAGGATATCCAGATCAGCAGCATCATGCTGGACAATGTGATTGATGAGCTGCACCCACGTATTGGCTCTATGATTCTGAAAAAATGGGATTTTCCAAAGGAACTGCAGAATGTGCCTCTGGAATACGCCAACTTCCAGCGTGAGGTGCCGGCAGCGGATTATGCCGATCTGGTCATGGTGGCCAACCTGCAGCTGGTTGCCGGGAGCGATCATCCCTGGAACGAGATGGACTGGACGAAGATTTCTGCGTTCGATCGGCTGGGACTGGATCCGAATGTCGATATGAGCGAGGAAGAGGATCTGAATGCGCAGATGGAAGCGGCTATGGCGCTGCTTCAGTAATACCTCGTGGTTTTGGGAGTTTGGCGCCCGTCCTTGCGATGGGACCAGCTCCCGAAACACGCTGTGAATACCTCCCTGTATGCTCGGCTCCGCACGGTTTCGGCAGCCTGCCCCGCCCTGAAGACTACCTTTGCATTGCCTTCGTCAGCGCGTCACTTTTTATACTTGGCAATCAACGCAGCTTTGCTTGGCAAAGCCCAATCAACGGAGGGCCTGCCCTGCTCCCTCAGCCATTCGTTAGCCTTCGAGAAATGCCGGCAACCAAAGAATCCACGGTAGGCACTGAGCGGTGACGGGTGTGGGCCATCCAGAACCAGGTGGCGGTTCCGGTCAATGTGCTGGCCCTTTTTCTTGGCGTAGCTGCCCCACAACAGGAACACCACGTTGTCGCGCTCCCGGTTGATAACTTCGATCACCTTGTCGGTAAACTGCTCCCAACCCTTGCCTTGATGGGCTCCGGCATTGCTCTGCTCGACCGTGAGGACACTGTTGAGCAGTAGCACGCCTTGCTCTGCCCACGGCTGCAGACAGCCGTGATCCGGTGGCGCGATACCCAGGTCGGTTTCGATTTCCTTGAAGATATTGACCAGGGACGGTGGTGGCGGAACCTGAGGGCGCACAGAGAAGCACAAACCATGGGCCTGGCCGGGGCCGTGGTAGGGGTCCTGGCCAAGGATCACTACGTTTACGTTGGCCAGCGGTGTGCTGTTGAGGGCATTGAAGCAGTGGGAGCTGGGGGGATACAGAACCTTGCCGGCCTGTTCCTCGGCGGCGAGGAATTCGGCCAGTTGCCGCATGTAGGGCTGGCGGAACTCGTCCGCCAGCCACTGGTCCCAGCCGCGGCCGGGCTTCAGTTGTTGAGCCAGTGCCTCGGCAGGGTGCATGGGCTTACTCGCTTTCCGGTTTCTGTTCGGCCTTGTGTTCCGGGCGCATGGCCGGGAACAGGATGACGTCGCGGATGGATGGCGAGTTGGTCAGCAGCATGGCCAGGCGGTCGATGCCGATACCTTCACCAGCGGTCGGCGGCAAACCGTATTCGAGGGCCATGACATAGTCGTCATCGTAGAACATGGCTTCGTCGTCGCCGGCATCTTTCTCAGCCACCTGGGCCTGGAAGCGTTCGGCCTGGTCTTCGGCATCGTTAAGCTCAGAGAAGCCATTGGCAATCTCCCGACCGCCCACGAAGAACTCAAAGCGCTCGGTCACAAACGGATCGCTGTCTTTGCAGCGGGCCAGAGGCGACACTTCTTTCGGGTACTCGGTGATGAACGTCGGCTGGGTGAGGCGATGCTCGGCGGTGGCTTCGAAGATTTCGATCTGCACCTTGCCCAGGCCCCAGATGTCTTTCACGTGGATACCAAGGTTCTTGGCCACTTCTCGGGCCTGTGCGTCGTCAGCCAGTTGCTCACGGGTGATGTCCGGGTTGTAGCGCAGGATGGCGTCGACCACAGTGAGGCGCTCGAACGGCTTGCCGAAATCGTATTCGATGGTCTCTTCGCTACCGTCTTTCAGTACCCGTGTGTTGATTACAGTGGTGGTACCCAGCACCTTCTGGGTGATGGTACGCAGCATGTCTTCGGTCAGGTCCATCAGGTCGTTGTAATCGGCGTAGGCCTGGTAGAACTCGACCATGGTGAACTCGGGGTTGTGCCGGGTAGACAGCCCTTCGTTGCGGAAGTTACGGTTGATTTCGAACACTCGCTCAAAGCCACCGACCACCAGGCGCTTGAGGAACAGTTCCGGCGCAATGCGCAGATACATATCGATGCCCAGAGCGTTGTGATGGGTCACGAACGGACGGGCGGTGGCGCCACCCGGAATCACCTGCAACATGGGGGTTTCCACCTCCATGAAATCGCGCTCGGCGAAGTACTGGCGCATGGCGTTGATGATCTTCGACCGGGCATGGAACACACGGCGGCTGTCCTCGTTCACCATCAGGTCCACGTACCGGTGCCGATAGCGGGCTTCGGTGTCGGTCAGCCCCTTGTGCTTCTCCGGCAGCGGGCGCAGTGACTTGGTCAGCAGTACGTATTCGTCCATGGTCACATACAGGTCGCCCTTGCCGGATTTCGACAGAGTGCCACGCACGCCCACGATGTCGCCCATATCCCAGTGCTTGGTGTCTTTCTGGACGTCCTTGGAGGCATAGATCTGGATGCGGCCGGTCATATCCTGAACCACTTTGAACGCCTTGCGGTCGAGCATCATGCGGCCAGCAATGGCCACCTTGATGCCCAAACCTTCCAGCTCTTCCTTGGATTTATCACCGTACTTCGCCTGCAGTTCGGCGGCGGTGGCATCGCGACGGAAGTCATTCGGGAACGGATTGCCCTGCTCGCGCAGCGCAGCCAGTTTGGCGCGGCGCTCGGCAATCAGCTTGTTATCCTCATGCTGTGCGGCGTTCTGGGTCTGTTCAGTCATCTTGGCTCACTAAAGAAGTCGGAATGGTCCGGTTTGGTTTGGATGGCGCCGTCTACAGCGCCATCTTCAGACTGGCTTCAATAAACTTGTCGATGTCACCATCCAACACCGACTGGGTGTTGCTGGTTTCCACCTTGGTGCGCAGGTCTTTGATACGGCTGTCGTCCAGCACGTAGGAACGGATCTGGCTACCCCAGCCGATGTCAGACTTGGAGTCTTCGGCTTTCTGTTTCTCTTCGTTACGCTTCTGCATTTCCAGTTCAAAGAGCTTGGCCTTGAGCTGCTTCATGGCCTGGTCTTTGTTCTGGTGCTGGCTTCGGCCGGCCTGACAGGCCACCACGATGCCCGTGGGGTTGTGGGTCAGTCGCACTGCGGATTCGGTCCGGTTTACGTGCTGACCACCGGCGCCGGAAGCGCGATACACATCGACCCGCAGATCCGCCGGGTTGATCTCGATTTCGAAGCTGTCGTCCACTTCCGGTGATACAAACACGGAAGAGAAAGAGGTATGGCGACGGTTGCCGGAATCAAACGGGGATTTCCGCACCAGGCGGTGTACGCCGGTTTCTGTGCGTAGCCAGCCGTAGGCGTAGTCGCCCTGGATGTGGATGGTGGCACTCTTGATGCCGGCCACTTCACCTTCCTGCAGTTCAACGATTTCGGCCTTGAAGCCACGACGCTCGGCCCAGCGCAGGTACATGCGCAACAGCATGTTGCCCCAGTCCTGGGCTTCAGTGCCGCCGGAGCCGGCCTGGATATCCAGGTAGGCGTTGTTGGCGTCCATTTCGCCGGAGAACATGCGGCGGAATTCGAGCTTCTCGAGTTCTTTATCAAGGTTTTCGAGATCGGCTTCGATTTCCTGGACGGTGCCTTCGTCGTCCTCTTCCACCGCCATGTCGAGCAGGCTTTCTGCATCGGCCAGGCCGTTGGTGAGGTTGTCGATGGTTTTAACGATCAGTTCAAGGTCTGAGCGCTCTTTGCCCAATGCCTGGGCCCGCTCGGGATCGTCCCAGACGGTGGGTTGTTCGAGTTCGCGTTCGACTTCGGTCAGGCGTTCACTTCGCTGATCGTAGTCAAAGATACCCCCTCAGCGCTTCGGTGCGCTCGCGAAGCTCTTTGATCTTCGTCACTATGGGATTAATTTCCATGAAACCTTGTCTCGCTTTGGAAAATGGTGCGATAAAAACAGAGGGCGGATTCTACCGGAATTTACGGGTTAAATCAGCTATTCATGGCTTGGAGTAAGCACCGTGCGAGGTAGGGCTTTCCGAGAGACGCGGTGAATACATCCCTGTACGCTTGACGAAAACATCCCTGTTTTCGACACTCTCGGAAAGCCCTACCCCGAACGGCGCCCCAGCTTGATTCGGGGAGTCAACAGATTCAGCCTAGCGGCTCCAGATAATCCACCAGAAGCTGCAAATTGGTCCGCCCCCGGAACGTATTGGCATCCGGCTTGTAAACCACCCGCGCGCCACTCCGGGTAAAGTCCGGCACTTCCGGCCCGGTGTTGAAGGCGATGCCATCAATAATGCCGCCGCCCTCAACCGGCTGCAGCACGAGCTTCAGATGGTTCTCGCCGACAATGCGTTGGCTCACTACCCGGAATTCGCCGTCAAACACCGGCTCTGGGAAGTGCTGCCCCCAGGGGCCGGCGCGTTTGAGCAGGTAGGCGGTGTCCAGATTCAGCTCTTCCGGGGCCAGCGGGCCGTCAGTGGTGATGGCGGCTTCGAGGTCTTCCGGTTTCAACGTGTCACGCACGGCCTGGTCGAAGGCGTTGCTGAAACGTGCGAGGTCGTCCCGGGCGATGGTCATGCCGGCGGCCATGGCGTGGCCGCCGTATTTTTTCATCAAGCCCGGATTCTTCGCATCGACCACGGCCAGCGCATCCCGGATGTGCAGGCCGGGGATGGATCGGGCAGAGCCTTTCAGGTGTTCGCCGTCGTCGTCGGGCGCAAAAGCAATGGTGGGGCGATGAGTCTGTTCGCGGATGCGGGCCGCCAGGATGCCAATCACGCCCTGGTGCCAGTCCTGGTCGAACAGGGCCAGCCCCCAGGGCAGGCCGTCAATATCGAGGGACATGGAGGCCAACAGGTCCTGGGCCTGGGCTTTCATGTCTTTTTCAATGGTGCGGCGTTCGCGGTTGAAGTTGTCCAGTTCCCGGGCCAGACGCAGCGCTTCGTCGCGACTGTCGGCGAGCAGGCAGGCGATGCCGATACTCATGTCGTCCAGCCTGCCGGCAGCGTTCAGGCGCGGGCCAACCACAAAGCCCAGATCGGTGGCGCTGATTTCGGTGTAGTCGCGGCCGGCTACTTCCAGCAGAGCCAGGATGCCCGGTCTGGCTTCCCCTTTGCGGATGCGGCGGATGCCCTGCTCCACAAAGATGCGGTTGTTATGGTCCAGCGGCACCACGTCGGCCACGGTACCCAGGGCCACCAGGTCCAGCAGGCTACCCAGGTTAGGCTCCGGGTCCGGCAGCCGGTTGTTGTCTCGCAGGTGCTTACGCAGCGCCGTGAGCACGTAGAACATCACGCCCACTCCCGCCGCATTTTTGCTCAGGAACGGACAACCGGGTTGATTGGGGTTCACAATGGCATCGGCATCTGGCAGCTCTTCTCCGGCCAGATGATGGTCGGTGATAACCACTTTGATGCCCAGCTCCCGGGCAGCACGCACGCCTTCGATGGCGGAGATGCCGTTATCAACAGTCACCAGAAGATCCGGCAAATCCCCGTCTTCCTGCAACCGGTGGATGATGCCGGGTGTCAGGCCGTAGCCATCAGAGAATCGGCTGGGCACCCGGAAATCAATCGCCGCCACACCGAGCATCGACAAACCCAGCATAGCCACCGAAGTACTGGTGGCCCCATCGGCATCGAAGTCCCCCAGCACCATTACCCGCTGTTTCTGCACTATGGCCTCGGCCAGCAGTTCAACTGCGCGATCAATGCCGCGAAGCTGCATCGGCGAAGCCAGGTGTTTCAGGGTGTACTGGAGCTGGTCGTCGGATTGCACACCGCGGGCGGCGTAGAGACGGCGAAGGATGGGGGGCAGGTTTTGCCCCCACCCCGTCACATCGGACGGCTGGGGGCGACGCAGGATCTTTTTAGGAGTCATGCCGGATCAGGCGTTCTTCCAATGCTTGGCGATAAAGCCCTGCACCTCGGACACATTGTTATCCAGCACGGTGTAGCGCTCTTCCCGCTCGAACAGATCAGCCATGTGAGCCGGCAATTGCGGCTTCACGCTCAGGCCGGATTCGGCAATCGCATCCGGGAACTTGGCCGGGTGCGCGGTACCGAGGGTGATCATGGGCACAGCAGAGTCGCGGCGGCAGTTGCGGGCAGCGCGTACGCCAATGGCGGTGTGCGGGTCCAGCAGATATTCGTTCTGCTCGTAGACGTCACGAATGGTGTCGCAGGTAGTTTTATCGTCCACCGCATCGCTGTCGAACAGCTTGCGGGCGTGCTTCCAGCGGTAGTCTTCAATGCTGACCGGGCCTTTGGCTGCATTTTCCAGCAAGGCTTTGACCGCCGCGCCGTCACGGCCGTGCAGATCAAACAGCAGACGCTCGAAGTTGCTGGACACCATGATGTCCATGCTCGGCGACAGGGTATGCTCCAGCTGGTGCTGCTCATACTTGTTGCCGCTCATGAAGCGATGCAGGATATCGTTGCGGTTGGTGGCAATCACCAGCTGGCTGATGGGCAGCCCCATTTTCTTGGCCAGGTAGCCGGCGAAAATATCGCCAAAGTTGCCTGTGGGCACAGAGAACGCCATGCTGCGGTCCGGGCCACCCAGAGCGAGAGACGCCTGGAAGTAGTACACGATCTGGGCCATGATCCGGGCCCAGTTGATGGAGTTCACCGCCGCCAGCTGGGTTTTGCCGCCCAGGAAGGACTGATTGCCGAAGCTCTCCTTCACCATGCGCTGACAGTCGTCGAAGTTGCCTTTGACTGCGATGTTATGGATGTTGTCGCCCTGCACCGTAGTCATCTGGCGGCGCTGCACTTCAGACACTCGCTGATGCGGATGCAGGATAAAGATATCCACGTGCTCGCACCGGCGGCAGCCCTCGATGGCAGCAGAACCGGTATCACCGGAGGTGGCCCCCATGATCACAACGTGCTGGTTGCGCTTCTCCAGAACGTAGTCCAGCAAGCGGCCCAGCAGCTGCAGGGCAAAGTCTTTGAACGCCAGCGTCGGGCCACGGAACAGTTCCATCACCCATTCGTTGGTGTCCAGCTGCACCAGCGGCGCCACCGCCTGATGACTGAACACACTGTAGGTTTCATCCAGCATCTTGCGGAAGTCGTCCGCCGGGATGGCATCCTCTACAAACGGATACATCACTTTGTAGGCCAGCTCCGCATAGGGAAGCCCGCGCCAGCTACGAATTTCTTCCAGGCTGAAGTGCGGCAACGATTCCGGCACATAGAGGCCACCGTCGGTGGCCAGTCCGGTCAGAAGAACGTCTTCAAAGCCCAGTGCGGGAGCTTCGCCCCGTGTACTGATGTATCTCACGTGCGTACCTGTCAGTTAAAGTTTTCTGCGCGAATACGGACAACCTTGCCATCGATGTCGGCGAGGGATTCCATCTCGTCAATGGCCAGGTTCATCTGGCGCTCCTGAACCGTGTGGGTCAGGATGATGACCGGAATCCGGCCATCCTTGAATTCGGATTCTTTCTGCATGATCGATTCGATGTTGATGCCATGCTCACTTAGAATGGCAGCAATCTTGGCCAACACACCCGGATGGTCAAAGGCCTGGATTCGCAGGTAGTAAGCCGACTGGACATCTTCCATTGGCAGCACGGGCAGGTCTTCCAGGGCGTCCGGCGTAAATCCGAGGTAGGGAATGCGCTGCTGGCTGTTGCTGGACACCGCGCGGGCGACGTCCACGATGTCTGCGATGACCGCAGATGCTGTAGCCTCATCCCCGGCACCAGGACCGTAATACATGGTCTGGCCAACAGCATCGCCATCCACCAGAACAGCGTTCAGAACACCGTCTACCTGGGCAATCAGGTGGCTCTTGGGCACCAGGGTCGGATGCACACGCAGCTCGATGCCGTCTTCACGGCGGCGGGCAATACCCAGGTGCTTTACCCGGTAACCCAGCAGTTCAGCGTGGGCAATATCGTTCGGGGTCAGCGCGGAAATGCCTTCGGTGTAAGCCTTGTCGAACTGCAGGGGCACACCAAAACCGGACGCAGCCAGGATGGTCAGTTTGTGGGCGGCGTCGATGCCTTCCACATCAAAGGTCGGATCAGCTTCCGCGTAACCCAGCGCCTGCGCTTCTTTCAGCACCTCTTCAAAGGGCCGTCCGGCACGCATTTCGGTCAGGATGTAGTTACCGGTGCCATTGATAATGCCGGCAATGGTATCAATGCGGTTGGCGGCCAGGCCCTCGCGCACAGACTTGATCACCGGAATGCCGCCGGCAACGCCGGCTTCATAGGCAACCACGACGCCAGCCTTCTCCGCTGCGTCGAAAATCTCATTACCGTGCACGGCAATCAGGGCCTTGTTGGCAGTCACCACATGCTTGCCGTTGGCAATGGCCGCCAGCACCAGCTCTTTGGCCGCATCGTAGCCACCAATCAGCTCCACCACGATATCAATCGAAGGATCGTTCACCACGTCATAAATGTCGGTACTGAACGGGACATTGCCCAGATCAAGGTCATCGCGGCTATGGCGGCTCGCCACCCGGGCAATCCGGATGTTGCAGCCGGCACGACCCGCAATAATCTCGGCGTTGCGAGTCAGGACATTGAATGTACCGCCGCCTACGGTTCCCAGTCCGCAAATTCCGACATTGACGTCTTTCAAGCTCTCACCTCTGATCCCGATGGGGGTGCTGATGGATTGCAATAAGGGGGCATAGTATACCGATTCAGGGCCGGCTGAATAAGCCCTGAATCGGTCACGCTTTCAACAAAGATGACGACTGGCGACGAACACCGACAGGGTCACAGAATACCGAGACCCTCAGCCAGATTTCGGGCCGGCACATAACCTCGAACCATATTGCCGTCTTCCAGCAAAATAGCCGGCGTGCCGGTCACACCCACCTGACCGCCGAGACGATACTGCTCTGCCACCGGGTTCTCACAACTCTTCTGCTCTACCGAACGCCCCGCTTTGGCGGCATCCATAGCGGCCTGCTGATCGTCAGCGCACCAGACCGAGATATATTTATTGAAGGAGGCCGTACCTGGCCCGGAACGGGGAAACGCGTAGTAATTGACGGTAATACCGTACTCATTCAACTGGGGCACTTCATCGTGCAACTTCCGGCAATAGGGGCAATCGATATCGGTAAACACATTAACGACCGCCTTCTCTTTACCCTTGGCCGGATACGAAATCACGCCCTTGCCACCATAATCCGCCATCAGGTCCTTACGGGAACCCGCACGGGATTCTTCAGTAACGTTGGCAATGCCGTTTTTGGTGATTTTCAGCAGATCGCCCGTCAGCAGATAGGTGCCGTCTTCCGTGGTATAGATGGTGTCGCCGTTGTTGCTCTGAACTTCGTACAACCCTTTTGCCTCAGATTCGCGAACAGAGTTTACCTTTAGACCGGGAACCGCCTCGGTCAGCCGCTGGGCAATGCGGTCTTCGGCTTCGCCTGCCTGGGAGGCTGGTGCCCCGACCAGGGTCAGCGCCAGTCCAATGGACACTGCTACTGATTTGATGTTCATGAGCTTGAAACTACCTCTGTCGGTTTGTGTGGTGTCTGCGACACCGGAAAATCGGATTAGTTCAGCCTCCGGAGCGGCCGCAGTCAACCCCTGGGGTGGTGGGCCTGATGAAGATCCTGCAATCTTTGCCGCGCAACATGAGTGTAGATCTGGGTGGTCGACAGATCTGAATGCCCCAACAGCATCTGCACCACCCGAAGATCCGCCCCGTGATTGAGCAAATGGGTGGCAAATGCATGCCTGAGCGTATGAGGAGAAAGGTGCTTGGTGATTCCGCAGCGGATCGCATAATGCCGGATTCGATACCAGAAGGCCTGCCGGGTCATGGCGGTGCCACGATTGCCCGGAAACAGGGCATCACTGGTTTTGCCTCGCAGCAGCTCGCCCCGGGCCTGCCGCATATACTGTAATAACCAGTCCACAGCTTCTTCACCCAGCGGCACCAAACGCTCCTTGCCGCCCTTGCCCTGTATGCGAACCACGCCCTGCCTCAGGTTGACCTGGTCCACCGTCAGCCCCGTCAACTCCGAAACCCGAAGTCCGCAGCCATAGAGAATCTCCAGCATGGCCCGATCCCGCAATTCTACCGGCAGCTCCGGGTCCGGCTCAGTCAGCAGCGACTCCACGTCGGCCTCGGTCAGGGTATCCGGCAAGCGCCGGGGCAACCTAGGGCTGTCAATCCGCAACGTTGGGTCTTCGGCAATAATGCCTTCACGCAAAAGAAAACGATAGAAGCGCCTTACACCAGACAGGCGGCGGGCCGCCGTGCTGGTTTTCAGGCCGTCGGACAAGCCCCGCGACATCCAGGCCAGAAGATCTGTGCGTCGTGCGCTGCGCAGGGTTGGCGCCCCAGCTTGCTGCTCCAGCCACCCGGACAAACGGTACAGATCACTGGCATAGGCCTGCCGGGTTTTCTCGCCAAGGCCATCCTCAAGCCAGACCGCGTCACTGAAACGCTCTATCAACTGCTCATCTTCTGGCCTTGGCACAGCACCCTCTTCGATTCCGGAGACATCGCAGGCATTAAACCATAAAAAAAGCAGCCCCTTGAGGCTGCTTTTTGGTACTGAACAGACGAATCTGAATCAGTTAAGCTTTTCCTTGATACGAGCTGCCTTACCAGACAGGTCGCGCAGGTAGTAAAGCTTGGCCTGACGCACGTCACCACGACGCTTCACACTGACGCTGTCGATCAGCTTGGAGTAGGTCTGGAAAGTACGCTCAACGCCCACGCCGTAAGAGATCTTACGAACAGTGAAGGAAGAGTTCATGCCACGGTTACGCTTGCCGATAACCACGCCTTCAAACGCCTGCAGACGCTCACGGTTACCTTCAGTTACGCGAACCTGTACAACCACGGTATCGCCCGGCGCGAACGCAGGGATTTCCTTGGTCATCTGTTCTGCTTCAAGTTGACTGATGATGTTGTTCTTGCCACTCATCGTAATGCTCCTGATACCCAATCTTTCAATGCCCTGATGACTCAGAGGCACCCGGTTCGTTCAAAATTTCTTCCAGTAACTGGCGCTCTTCTTCCGTAAGTTCCCGCTTTTCCAGCAGGTCGGGGCGCCGCTCACTGGTTCGCCTCAACGATTCTTTCAATCGCCAACGCCGGATCTGTTCATGGTGACCGCCCAAAAGAACTTCCGGCACCGCCTGACCTTCGTAAACCTCGGGCCGGGTGTAGTGCGGACAATCCAGCAATCCGTCGGCAAAGGAATCCTGCTCCGCCGACTGCGCATGACCCAGCGCTCCGGGGATGAGGCGTGTTACCGCATCAATCACAGCCATCGCTGCCAGCTCGCCACCCGAGAGAACGAAATCCCCAAGAGATACCTCCCGGTCGACTTCTGCCGCAATCAGGCGTTCATCAACACCTTCATAACGACCGGCAACGAGAATCAGCTGCTGTTCGGCGGCGAGTGACTCCACCACCGACTGATCCAGCCTTTCACCCTGCGGCGAAAGATAGACCACACAGGCCTTGCCGGGTGCCGATGCCCTGGCCGCCTGGATTGCGTCCCGCAGAGGCTGAATTTTCATCAGCATCCCCGGGCCACCACCATAAGGCCGGTCATCCACCGTGCGATGACGATCATGGGTGTAATCCCGGGGATTCCAGCTATGAAAGGTCAGCAGACCTTCACGCACTGCTCTCCCGGTAATCCCGTAATCCGTCACCGCAGAAAACATATCCGGGAACAGACTGACTGCGCCAATCCACACCCGTCAGAACTCCGGATCCCAGTCAACCACCATGCGAGAGCCATCGAGATCCACCTGCTGAACCACCTGATCCGGCAGATAGGGAATCAATCGCTCTCTCTGGTCAATAGAGCCCGCCGTAGCGCGCACCACCAGGACATCATTGGAGCCTGTCTCCAGAAGGTGATGCACCTTACCCAGGCACTCACCTTCTACCGTGAAGACATCCAGTCCTTCCAGCTGATGCCAGTAGAACTCCCCTTCGGGCAGCTCCGGCAATTGCTCGGTGGGAACCCGGATCTCCGCCCCGCAATAAGTGCGGGCCACTTCACGATCATCAATACCTTTAAGCCTGACGACGATCCCCTGCCCCTGGCGGCGACCTTCCTCAAGCCTGATCGGAATACGCTTGCCGTCCAGGAGCAGAATCCAGTCACGGTAGTTCAGTATTCCGTCTTTCGGGTCTGTGTAAGAGAAGACCTTAAGCCAACCCTTTACCCCGAACACCGAGGTGATCCGGCCGATCACAGTTTCCTGCGAATTCTGCGTCATGCCTTTACAACCCCGGTACCAACAATGCTATTACTGAGCAGCCTTCAGCAGCTGAGCAACACGCTCACTGGCCTGTGCACCCTGGCCCAGCCAGAAATCAACGCGCTCACGATTAACACGCAGACGCTCTTCCTGACCACGGGCAATCGGGTTAAAGAAACCAACACGCTCAATGAAACGGCCGTCACGGGAGTTACGGCTGTCAGTGACTGTCAGATGGTAGAACGGGCGCTTCTTGGAGCCGCCACGAGCCAAACGGATTGTTACCATTTCGACCAATATCCTGTTCTGTTGTACGAACTTTGTACGATTCCCGACACACCGTTTCACGGCTGACGGGAAGACCCATACTCGAAAGGGGCGCTATTCTATGCGAAAAAAGCGCCAATGAAAACAGGGAAACCACCGGTTTCCCCATTTTATATGTAAGGCTTTTTACATACGGCCAAACGGAGGCATGCCACCACCGCCGCCGGGCGGCATCATACCACCCATACCGCGCATCAGGTTAGCAACCCCACCCTTCTTGCCAAACTTTTTCATCATCTTCTGCATCTGCTTGTGCTGCTTGAGCAGACGGTTCACGTCCTGGATCTGGGTACCGGAACCGGCAGCAATCCGACGCTTGCGGGAATTATTGATGACATCCGGGTAGCGGCGCTCTTTTGGCGTCATGGAGCAGATAATGGCTTCCATCTGACCAACCGACTTGTCGTTAACCTGAGCCTGCGCCATCTGGGCCATCTGCCCCATGCCCGGCAACTTGTCCAACAGTCCGCCGATACCGCCCATATTCTTCATTTGCTGGAGCTGGTCGCGGAAGTCTTCCAGATCAAAACCTTTACCCTTCTTGATCTTCTTGGTGAGCTTCTCGGCTTTCTTTCGGTCCAGCTTGCGCTCAGCTTCCTCAATCAGGGAGAGCACATCCCCCATGCCAAGGATGCGGGAGGCAACACGATCGGGATAGAAAGGCTCCAGAGCGTCTGACTTTTCACCAATACCCAGGAACTTGATGGGCTTGCCGGTGATATGACGCACGGACAACGCCGCACCGCCACGGGCATCGCCGTCGGTCTTGGTCAGCACCACGCCGGTCAGCGGTAACGCGTCGTTAAATGCCTTGGCGGTATTGGCCGCGTCCTGGCCCGTCATGGCATCAACCACAAACAGGGTTTCAACCGGATTCACCGCCTTATGCAGGCGGCCGATTTCACCCATCATCTGCTCATCCACGTGCAGACGACCCGCAGTATCCAGTATCACCACATCAATATGCTTGCGGCGGGCGGCCTCTATGGCGCCGCTGGCAATATCCACCGGATCCTGCTCGGTGGTGCTCGGGAAAAATTCGACGCCCACCTCACCGGCCAGCGTCTCCAGCTGACGGATGGCCGCCGGCCGATAAATATCGGCACTGACCACCAGCACGGACTTTTTCTCACGCTCTTTCAGGAAACGGGACAGCTTGGCCACCGTCGTGGTTTTACCCGCACCCTGGAGGCCCGCCATCATAATAACCGCGGGCGGACGCGTGGCGAGGTTCAGGGATTCATTGCCTTCCCCCATGACCCGTTCCAGCTCCTGCTGGACAACCTTAACGAAGACCTGGCCCGGGGTCAGGCTGCGCTGAACTTCCTGGCCAATCGCACGCTCACGAACCCCTTCAATAAAGGCCTTGACCACCGGCAGGGCGACATCAGCCTCCAGCAGGGCCATCCTCACTTCACGGAGCGTGTCCTTGATATTGTCGTCAGTCAGGCGCGCCTGGCCCGAGATCTTGCGCAAGCTACCGGATAGCCGGTCCTGGAGATTCTCAAACATGTTGCTCTTCCGTACCCCGGAGAATTTGTTCACACAGATCAAGAAGCCAGCTCGGCCTGCTTGATTCCTGTTGCATAATCGCGACATTATACCCAGACTACGGAGCCTCTGAACAACTCCGCGCCGATTTCACTTCATCAGGCAACACGATTAAGGATGTCATGGGAACGCTGATTCTCGCGGTTACCGCACTTTTCCTCTATAGCGTTGGAACCGCGCTTCAGGCCCTCCATTTACGTGGAAAGGTGCACAGCAACCTGGCGGTTACGACACTGATTGGCGTGCTTGCCCTGATCGGCCATGGCCTGCTCATTGCCCAGACCGTGCACCTGGACGGCGGCTTCGACTTCAGTTTCTTCAAGAGCTCCGTTCTGATCTCCTGGCTCATTGTCTTTCTGCTTCTGGGACTTAATCTGAGCAAACCCGTACAAAGCCTGTTCATTGCGGCCTATCCGATTGCAGCACTGACCATTGTCATGGCGTTGATTACCCACACGCCGTCTCGCCTGGTGTCCGAAGAAAGCTACGGCATGCTGTCTCACATTGCCCTGTCAGTCACGGCATACAGCATGTTTACCCTGGCAGCCATACAGGCGGTTTTACTTTACGTACAGAACCGGCAGCTCAAGCGCAACTACAACAGCCTGCTGGTAAGGAACCTGCCACCGCTGCAAACCATGGAGTCATTGTTGTTTGAAATGGTCTGGGCGGGCGTTGTGCTGCTGGTACTCGCCATTGTCACTGGCGCTGTTTTCATTGAAGACCTTTTTGCTCAGGATCTGGCCCACAAAACCATTTTTTCCCTGCTGTCCCTGCTGGTTTTTGTCGGACTGTTGGTAGGCCGCTACACCAAAGGCTGGCGCGGCATCACCGCCAGTCGCTGGACACTGGCAGGCTGCGCACTGCTGATGCTGGCCTTCTACGGCAGCAAGTTTGTTCTCGAGCTGGTTTTCCACCGGGGCGTCTGAGACCCGCCCCCCCTTACTGACCTAACCCGCTTGACACCTGTTACCTTCAAATCCTATTTTCGCAACTTATCCTCAATATAAGGGCTGCTCTCTTGAACGAAACATCGCTCACCGCGCTGTTTATTCTACTTGTCGGACTGATCATCCTCTCTGCGTTTTTCTCCAGCTCTGAAACCGGCATGATGTCCCTGAACCGCTACCGCCTGAAACACATGGCGAACACCGGCCACAAAGGGGCCCAGCGAGCGCAAGGCCTGCTTAACCGAACCGACCAGTTGATCGGCGTTATCCTGATCGGCAATAACTTCGTGAACATTCTTGCGTCATCGATCGCCACGGTCATCGCAATTCGCCTCTGGGGCGACGCCGGTATCGCAATTGCCACCTTACTGCTGACGATCGTTATCCTCATTTTTGCCGAGGTCACCCCGAAAACTCTCGCAGCCCTGTTCCCTGAAAAAATTGCCTTCCCGGCCAGTCATATTCTTGGGCCGTTGCTGAAACTTCTGTACCCGCTGGTATGGACGGTCAACCTGTTTACGACCGGCATTCTTCGCGTTCTGGGCGTCTCCTCGGCCCAGGCCTCGGAAGATCATCTCAGCCGTGAAGAACTCAGAACCGTGGTGAACGAGGCCGGCGCACTGATTCCGGCCCGGCACAAAGACATGCTGGTCAGCATCCTGGATCTGGAGAATGTCACCGTCAATGACATCATGGTGCCCCGAAACGAAGTCGTCGGCATCGACCTGGAAGACGACACAGACACTATCCTGCGCCAGCTCAGAAGCAGCCAACACACGCGGCTGCCTATCTTCAAGGGTGACATCAACAACATTCAGGGCATTCTGCACCTTCGCAGCGCGGCCAGGCTGCTGCAGGAGACAGACATCAACAAGGCGATGATCATGCAGCTGTGCCAGGAACCCTACTTCATTCCGGAGAGCACTGCGCTCAATACCCAACTACTGAACTTCCAGAAAGGCAAACGCCGGTTCGGCATTGTGGTGGATGAATACGGCGATGTACTGGGCCTGGCTACGCTTGAGGATATTCTTGAGGAGATCGTCGGGGAATTTACCACCGATTATGCCGCCACCTCGCCCGACATCATTCCCCAGGACAACGGCACCTTTATCATCGATGGCAGTGCCGCCGTGCGGACGATCAACAAGACCCTGGGCTGGCATCTGCCAACCGATGGCCCGAAAACCCTGAACGGACTGATCACCGAAACTCTGGAAAATATTCCGGACACCAACGTGTGTCTGAAAGTTGGCGGTCATCGTATTGAAGTCCTGCAAATCAAGGACAACGTGGTTAAAGCTGCCATTGTCCACCCCAAACGCAAGAAAAAGCGTGGTCGGAGTTTATGAACCTGATCGCAGGTTAGCGTTTATTCATGTTAATGCAGATCAAAATGCGCTAAATTTATCCAATAATCAGAACAGACAAGAATCAGGCTCGGTCATGTATCCGGTTGAGGCGTAAACAGGAGTCGGCCATGAACAAGCAGTCCGGCATACATTACCTCCGCGAGCACAGGGAAGCGGCAAGCACCCGACCGGTTCCTGCGGAGGTAGCCCGCATCCGCGACACCGTTGTTGCGGGGCTGGGTGATTTGTTGCAGGGGGCTTTCGATGCCGTCGATGATTCACTCTTCGAACTGGCCAACAATGCCCGCAGCAACAATGAACAAAACCGCTACTTCGAAGCCATGCGCGAGATTCGCATCAAGCGCAAGGGTGTAGAGCGTCATTTTCAGAATACGGTTGCCCAGTTCTTTGCCAACCCGCCCCATGCCGGCCAGCTTCCTTCAACCGAAGCCAGCCCGCAGGCCAGTGCCGACACTCTTTCGCTGGTTGGCAATGACGACCTGGAAGAACAGGTTGCCTTCAACGCCATGACCACCAAGGCCAAGGCGCACTTCCAAGGCCCTTTACTGCAATTGCAGGCCCGTTTTACCGAGATCTATCCGGACGCCACCGAGCAGGAGCCAGTCAACCCGATGGCACCGGAGCACCTGTGCAGCGCTTTTACCGAAGCGATTCAGGCCCTCGATATCCAGATTCGCGAACGGCTCATCCTGCTCAAGCAATTTGACCGTTACGTGATCTCCAACCTGGGCATGCTCCTGGATGAAGCCAATCGCATTCTGATCCAGGCCGGCGTTATCCCGAACTTCCGTTATCACGGCAAGAAGAACCAGAGCCAGAAGCCATCTGCAACGGCAGACAGCTCTGCCGAAAGCCCCAGCGAGGCGACTGCCGGCTACGATCAACGCCCGGAAGACACCGTACTGTTTGACCAGATCCGTCAGATGCTGGCTCTGCAAAGGTCCAATGCCGGCATGCCCCCACGCAGCGCCGATCCCTCTCTGAGAGTGGTCGGAGGCCGGGAACTGGCGGATATGCTCAACGCCATTCCGCTTCAGCAAAACTGGCCGGAAACAGACGACCTTAGCACGGGTGAGCCCGTAACCGTCGACCTGCGCCAGGTCGTTCAGCAACTGCTGGCCAAGGCCGACGCTCAAGATGGTCGCCAGCCCGCACTGAATGAAGTGGATGAAGATCTGATCAATCTGGTCTCCATGCTGTTCGAGTTCATCCTTGATGACTACAACCTGTCCGCCCCGGTTCAGGTGCTGATCAGTCGCCTGCAGATTCCGATTCTGAAGGTTGTGATCAAGGACAAGAGTTTCTTCAGCAAGGCAACCCACCCGGCCCGCAAGCTGCTCAACTCCCTCGCCCGCGCGGGCATTGGCTGGAGCAGCAGCGATGAGAAAACCCGAGACAAGCTGTACGGTCAGATACACAACGTGGTGCAACGAATCCTCAATGAATTCGATGGCAACATTCAGTTGTTCGAAACCCTGAACGAAGAATTTGAGCAATTCCTGGAGCGAGAAAACCGTAAGGCCTCCCTGGTGGAACAGAGAACACGAGAATCGGAACGTGGTCGCATCAAATCCCAGAAGGCCCAGGAAGAGGTGGACCGGCTGTTACGGGAAAAAGTATCCCGTTACCGGCTTCCGGACTCGGTCAGCGATATTCTGATGAATGGCTGGAGCCGGGTTATGTTCCTGGCCTACCTGAAGGACGACACCGAACACCGCTGGCACGAAACAGCACGGGTCGTGGATGACCTGATCTGGTGCCTGCACCCCCATGAAGAAGATGAAGAGCGTGACCAGTGGGTTCGGGTTGTGCCCGGTCTGTTGAAATCACTGCGGGCAGGACTTGAGGAAGTCTCCTACAACGCCACCCGGCTTGATCAGATGATGGGGCACCTGAAGCATGAGCTGGCTGAGGCCTTCCGGACCAACGCCGCCATCGAAGCCCGTCAGGATGCACCGTCGGATGCCGAAGACGAAGCCCCGACCGTGCACCAGACCGCCGTTGAACGGCAACAGGAACTGGAAGATGCTGCGATTGCCGAATATGTGGCCAAGCTCGACACTATCGAAATTGGCAACTGGGTGGAGTTCCGCCTGGTCAACGGCACCAGCTTCCGCTGCAAACTCTCAGCCATTATTGATGAAGCGGACTGCTTTGTGTTCGTCAACCGTATGGGCCTGAAAGTCATTGAGAAAACCCGTGTTGAGCTGGCTCATGAGATGCGCCGTGGCCGCCTGACGCTGCTCGAACAGGGTGCCTTGATTGACCGGGCCCTGAATGCCGTCGTGGGCAACCTGCGCACAAAAACCGCCTGATATAGATGCCGGACACGGGTTTTCGTTCACCCTCAATGCCGGCATCCTATCGGCTCCTGCTAGCGGTTTCCCTGGCCATACTGGCTCACACTCTGGTACTGGCCGGGCTTCCATCGCCTCTGAAGGAGGCCCGGGAACTGACTCACCGGCTGGTTTTTACGCTGACAACCCCGGCGGCCGTCCCGACACCAGAGAACGTGGCAAACCCGGAACCGCCAAAGCCCAGGCACTCCGAGTTCGAGATCCCGCCGGCCGAGCCGGTGGTAACCTCGACAGAATCTACCTCCAGTGCTCCGCCCGAATCGCAAACCGTCACTGCGACACAGCCAGATTCCCCGAAGCGGACAACCGAAAGCACCCAAACCCGGGCAACATCCTTCGAATCCCCTGCATCAGTGGCTACACCTGCATTGACTGCACGTGCAAGCGAGGCCGTAGAAACGCCGGAGCCAGTAAAGCAAAAGACTGAGACTCCCGATGAAAGAGACCCTTTTGTCGCAAAACTCTCAAGTCATTTATCGGAATATCTCTTCCGAGAGACGATTAGGGTGCCTGTAGACTCGGAGGGATCAAAGACATGGATAGCAGAAATAGAACTCAGATTAATGGGAAATGGCGCGGTGACGGGCGCGAAAATCGTTAAATCAACGGACCTAAAGGATGTAGACGCCGCAATATACCGGGCGGCTTTAGAGGCAAGCCCCTATCCCGCTCCAGAGAGCGGGATAGGGGGTCGTTTTACGATAAAGCTTAAATACCGTTACGAGTAGCAGAATGATCAGGCTTCGGCCTGACCCGCAGCATCCTTGACCATCTTGGCCAGCTCGCCACTTTCTGACATTTCCAGAACGATGTCGCAACCACCCACCAGCTCACCGTTGATGTAGAGCTGCGGATAGGTTGGCCAGCTGGAATAGACTTTCAGGGCCTCACGCAGTTCCTGATTGTCGAGAATATTCACAAACGCAAAGCGCTCACCGCACGCCATCAGAGCCTGAACAGTACGTGCCGAGAAACCGCACTGCGGAGCTTGCGGGGTGCCCTTCATATAAAGAATAACCGGGTTCTCTTCAAGTTGGCTCTTGATGGTTTCATTGATGTCCATGAACTCATTCCTCTGGTTGGGAGTCAGCTTTGCCGCCAAACGGCCTTTGCGCTTATTGTACACGGGTGCCTCAGGCCTCAACAAACCGTCCGTTTTGACCCAGAACAACAGCACCGCGCCCGGCGTTGTTTTCAGGGTAGCGACGGGCTAGACTTGTTGGCTTTTCCGAACGGGCAGTTTGCTTGAAACAGGGGCCTTTCATGGCAGCAAGACATTTTCTGACACTGAACGACATGACCACGGCGGAACTGGAAGATCTGCTCGATCATGCTTCCAAATTACGCAAAGAGTGGCGTTCAGGCCAGACCAGGGACACCCTTAAAAACCGGGTGCTGGCAATGATCTTCGAAAAATCGTCCACCCGGACCCGGGTTTCCTTCGAAGCCGGCATGACCCAGCTCGGGGGTAGCGCCATGTTCCTCTCGCCCAAGGATACACAGCTTGGCCGCGGCGAACCGATCGAGGATTCTGCCATTGTGATCTCCAGCATGGTCGACGCGGTGATGATCCGTACCTTTGCCCACGAAACGGTCGAGCGCTTTGCCACTGCCTCCAGCAAGCCTGTGATCAACGCTCTCACCGACGAATTCCACCCCTGCCAGCTGCTGGCCGACATGCAGACCTATCGGGAGCTTCGCGGCAGCATCCGTGGTGCCACCGTGGCCTGGATTGGTGACGGCAACAATATGTGCCACTCGTACATAAACGCTGCAGAGCGTTTCGATTTCCACCTGAACGTTGCCTGCCCAGAGGGTTACGAACCGGATCAACAACTGATCGAACAGCATGCTGACAGG
Organism: Marinobacter sp. LM1; assembly: GCF_042763285.1. Classification (NCBI taxonomy): domain Bacteria; kingdom Pseudomonadati; phylum Pseudomonadota; class Gammaproteobacteria; order Pseudomonadales; family Marinobacteraceae; genus Marinobacter; species Marinobacter sp. LM1. The sequence continues at coordinate 1,488,743 of NZ_CP114373.1, read as the reverse complement.
GTGACCGTTGTGCGCGCGCCAGAAGAGGCAGCACGAGGCGCCCAACTGCTGGTCACCGATGTCTGGGCTTCCATGGGCCAGGAAGACGAGCAGAAAGCCCGGGAAAAAGCCTTCCGCAGCTATCAGATCAACCCGGCTCTGATGGCTCAGGCCGACAAAGACGCCCTCTTCATGCACTGCCTGCCCGCCCACCGGGGTGAAGAGATTTCGGCAGACATGATGGACCACGAAAGCTCGGCAGTCTGGCATGAGGCGGAAAACCGGCTGCATGCCCAGAAAGCCTTGCTGGAATTCCTGATTCTCAATCGTCTGGACTGATCCATGCCCGAAGCCCTGGTGCCCCCCGCAGACTGGCTGCTGGAAGTAAACAATCTGTCCTGTGGCTACGGCGGTGATTCCGTCGTCAAGGACGTCAGCTTTGCCCTCAGCCACGGTGATATTGGCTGCCTGCTGGGCCCCAGCGGCTGTGGCAAGAGCACCATTCTCCGGGCGCTGGCCGGCTTCCTGCCGATTTCCCGGGGTGAAATCCGCCTGCAGTCACAGGCCATCAGCCTGCCCGGGCGGGCACTGCAACCGGAAAAGCGCAAGATTGGCATGGTGTTCCAGGACTATGCCCTTTTTCCGCATCTGAGCATTGCCGATAACGTCGGCTTCGGTCTGAAGTCATTAAGCAAAGCGGAACGTCGACAAAAGGTCATGGAGTTGCTGAACCTGGTGCACCTCCAGGACCTTGCAGACAACTATCCCCACGAGCTGTCTGGCGGCCAGCAACAACGGGTGGCCCTGGCCCGGGCACTTGCACCAGAGCCAACACTGATCCTGCTGGATGAGCCTTTCTCCAACCTGGACACGGATCTGCGCCGCCGGCTGAGCCTGGATGTGCGGGAAATCCTCAAGACTCTCGGCATCAGCGCCATCCTGGTTACCCATGATCAGCAGGAAGCCTTTGCCATGTGTGATCAGGTGGCGGTTCTCCGGGACGGGCAGATTCAACAGTGGGATGTGCCCTACAACCTCTACCATGAGCCGGCGAACCGGTTCGTGGCCAGTTTTGTCGGGCAAGGTGGGTTTATTCCCGGCAAGGCCCTGGGCCCTGACACCATAGAATCGGAACTGGGCGTCATCCATGGCAACCGGGCCTACAAATGGCAACCAGGCACCCTGCTGGACGTCCTGATCCGGCCGGACGACATTGTTTTCGATGAAGACTCAGAGCTGAAGCCAAAGGTGGTGGAAAAAACCTTTGCCGGAACCTCCACGCTCTATCGTTTCCGGTGTTCAGAAGACACTGAATTTGAGGCCCTGTTCCGGAGCCACCTGGACTTTAACCTGGGTGAGCAGGTACCGGTCCGGGTGGAGGCTGATCACCTGATCGCCTTCGAACGCACCGGCCACTGAACCTCAGTGATTACAGACTCGCTCAACAGCATCCAGCCAGCCGGCATAGAGTGATTCCCGCAGCCCCGGCGCCATATCCGGCCGGAACTGGCGCTCGCATTCCCAAAGCGACGTAATCTGCTCCAGGCTATCGAAAACCCCGGTCTGCAAACCCGCAAGGTAGGCCGCCCCGAGAGCCGTGGTTTCGGTCACACTTGGCCGGTCAACCGGCACATTGAGAATGTCAGATAAAAACTGCATTACCCAGTCGTTCACGGCCATGCCTCCGTCGACCCGCAGGGATTCCAGCCGGGCACCATCGTTGCGAATGGCGCGCACCAGGTCTTTGGTCTGATAGCACACCGACTGCAAACCCGCCGTGACAATCTCGGCAATGCCGGTATCCCGGGTCAGCCCCAGGATTGCACCCCGGGCGTTCGGGTCCCAGTGCGGGGCTCCCAGGCCGGTGAACGCGGGCACCAGATACACCGGATTATTCACACCGACCGTCGCCGCATGCTCCGCCGATTCCCGGGCATGGGAAATCAACCGAAGCCCATCCCTGAGCCACTGCATGGCGGCACCGGCAACAAAAATACTGCCTTCAATGGCATAGCAGGGTTTGCCGTTGAGGCGGTAAGCTACCGTCGTCAATAACCGGTTTTCAGAGCGCAGGGCCTGCTGGCCGGTGTTGAGCATCAGGAAACAGCCTGTGCCATAGGTACTCTTGGCCATTCCCGGCTCAAAACAGGCCTGGCCGATCAAAGCGGCATGCTGATCACCGGCAATACCGGCAATCATCACCGAAGCGCCCAGACATTCGGGTTCCGTCAACCCGTACTCAGCTGCACTGTCGAATACCTCCGGCAACAGAGCAGCAGGCACCCGAAACAGCTTGAGCAGCTGCGGGTCCCATTGCTGTGTATGGATATTGAACAGTGCAGTGCGGGACGCATTGGTGGCATCGGTACGATGGTGCTTGCCGCCGGTCAGATTCCAGAGCAACCAGGTATCAATGGTGCCAAAGGCCAACTCACCGGCTTCCGCGCGCTGGCGGGCACCGTCAACGTTGTCCAGAATCCACGCTATCTTGGTGGCAGAGAAGTAGGGATCAATCAATAATCCGGTGCGGTCAACCACCAGGGATTCATGGCCATCCTGGCGCAACTTGGTACACCAGGACGCGGTACGGCGATCCTGCCAGACAATGGCGTGATGAATCGGCTGCCCCGTCGCCCTGTCCCAGATCACAGTGGTTTCCCGCTGGTTGGTAATGCCGATGCCTGCGAGGTCAGATGCCTTAATCTTGCCGTTGCTCAGGGCTGAACGACAGACCGCCAGCGTACTGTCCCATATTTCCATAGCATCGTGCTCAACCCAGCCATCTTTGGGGAAGTACTGGTGAAACTCCTGCTGGGCAACGGCCACCTGAGCGCCTTTGTCATCAAACACGATGGCGCGGGAACTGGTGGTACCCTGGTCTATGGCAAGCAGATATCGGGACATCAAAACCTCCTGTTGTTTTCAGGAGATTCTAACAGGACGGGGATCGAGCGGTGTGACGCGGCGCGGAAATAAAAAAAGGGCCGGAAAAACCGGCCCTCAAATGACGAATGAAACAAGGAAAGTTCGTAAGAACTACAACCTCAAAAGTCATCCCTTACGCTTTGAAGTATTACCCAGGGCTGCGGAGGGTTCAGTTGTGGTTGTGTAGAGCTTTGTTACATCAGGTGAGGTACCGAGCACTGGTTCACAAATCCGGGTCTGCGGGCTTCAGGCGCGGCCAGACCAGGCTGAACCGGGCTCCGCCCAAGACATCACTGCGGCCCACAAACGCCTGCCCACCGTGCCAGTACAGAATCCTGCGAACAATGGACAGGCCCAACCCGTAGCCGCCTGAGGTGCGGGTACGACTGTCATCAAGCCGGGCAAAGGCGGTGAACACCTTCTCCCAATCTTGTTCCGGAATGCCCGGGCCATCGTCTTCCACATCAATCCGGCAATTATCTTCATCCAGATGGCAACTCACCCGCACACGGCCTGCGGCATAGCGCGCGGCATTGCCGACCAGGTTCTGAACCGCCCGGTGAATGTAACGAGGCTCCATATCGGCCTGTGCCCAGCGCTCCGAGGCTTCGTCAATCTGACACTCAATGTCGACTCCCTCCCGGATCAGCCGCTGTTCGGAGACAACCTGCCTGACTATATCCGTGACCGAGCCCTCCCGGAGACTGAACACCGGCCCGCCCTGCTCCAGCCGGGCATAGGTCAGGATCTCGTCAATCAGTTCGTCGAGCTCCTGGATGTCGCCATCAATGCCCTCGAGCTGCTTTTCAAGCACTTCCTGGGTACTACCGGATTCAATCATCTGGACGCCGAACCGGATACGGGCCACCGGCGTTCTCAGTTCGTGGGAAACCGCGTGAATCATTTCCCGCTGCACCTGCACCAGGCGCTGGATATGTTCCGCCATTCCATTGAACGAAGTCCCCAGCCGGGACACGAGCGTGCCCTGCTCGGATTCCACCCGGGCTCCCATCTCACCCCGGGCAATACGAATCGCTACCGACTCAACCTTGCGCAGATGACTCTCTACAAAACGCAACGCAAGAAACAGGGCCACTGCCAGCACGCCACCGACAACAGCGGTCAGCAGCAAGATAATCGGCCAACCCCAGGGATTGAAGGGGGGAGGCAATGTCACCACAACCAATGCGCCTTCCGACAAACGAACCAGCGCCCTGGCACGGTTATCACCGTGTTCAAAAATCGCCAGCCCGGTGTCGCCAAGCCGCTCAAGCGCCTGCTGATCCGGCAGATCCTCGGCCTTCTGAACCAGACGGATATCGAGATTCAGAGATTCAGCCAATTGCTGCGCCACATCCGCACGCTGAGCCGCAGGGCTGGTATCCAGATGCCAACGCACCATCAACGAGATTGCCCGGGCCAGATCCCGGTAGGGTTGCTCCAGGTGTATGCCGAGTACCTCGCCCCCGAGACCAAGGACATAATAGCCATACCCGCTATCGGTTGACTGCGCCACCACCTGGCCATAGCCCAGGCGCTCAAGCGCAACCCGGGAAAGCCCGAAGTCGGCCGCAACGCCACTGTGCAGACCAAACATCGGGGCCATCCAGTGATACTGACTGAGCGGATCCGGGGCCGCTGCCAGCCAACGCATAACCGGTGTCATGGCCTGCTCATGCCAGTATTGTTCGCGAACGGAGTTGATGCCGTTAAACAGCAGAACGCACACCAGCACGACCGCCGCCGCAATGGCCGCAATACGAGCGTAGGCTTTCAGGAAAAATTTCAGGGACATCGGGCCAACCCTGGTAACCGGCGTTGCCACCTTCGGGGCGGCAACGCCTCAGGCGCGATCAGGCTTCCTTGACGAACAGGTAGCCCTTGCTGCGAACGGTTTTGATACGGCGCGGGTGGATGGGATCATCACCGATTTTCGGGCGGATCCTGGACACGCGAACGTCAATGGAACGATCCTGCCCATCGTACTCGATGCCCCGGAGTGCGGTGAAAATCTCTTCCCTGCTCAGCACCCGCCCGGCATTACTGGCCAGCAGCCAGAGCAGGTCGAACTCAGCACTGGTGAGGTCGATACTCTCGTCACTTAACCAGGCTTCACGCATGGAACGATCGACCACGAGGTCGTTGAACTGCAAACGAACCGGCTCCTCTCCGGACGTCTCCTGCCCGCTAACGGGCGAGGTTTCTACCCGGCGCAGCATGGCACGGATGCGGGCGAGCAGAACGCGCGGTTGGACCGGTTTGCCAATGTAGTCATCCGCGCCCATTTCCAGGCCCAGGACCTGGTCCAGGTCGTCTGTCCGGGCGGTGAGCATAATAATGGGGCCATTGAAGAACGGCCGTACCCGCCGGCAGATGGACAGACCATCTTCGCCAGGCAGCATCAGATCCAGAACCACAAGATCAGGCTGCTCGTTGCGGATCCGCTCAACAGCGGCTCCCCCGTGGGTTTCCAACGACACTGTCAGGCCATTGTTCTCAAGGTACTCGCGGGTCAGATCCGCAAGCCGCTCATCGTCCTCTACGATCAGGATTCGCCAACTCTCGTTTGTTTGTTCCACGCCATCCATCTCTGATTATTTTATTCCGGTTTCAGGGTTGTACACCCGACGATACAGGCAACGTTCAGTTACAGCAATTATACATGCTATTCAGAAATATACATGGAACCGCCAAAGGGTTACAGCCTGTGACACATATCCGTTTTCCTGAAAACGGTCTCGCACTGTCACAGAGACGTCACCCCGGCGTCACCCATCTGTCATACCCGCTTCATAGCCTTGACCTGAAACAGAAACACAGAGGCCAAGCCATGACTGCAACCACCGCGAGCCTTCAACCCCGCCGGGGCCGTAACCTGAGCACCGAACTGACCCGTGACCCGGAGCTCATAGAAGCGGCGCAGCGCCTGCGTTACCGGGTATTCTCCGAGGAGTATGGCAGCGATCTCGGCGCCACAATCCCGGGTATTGATGCCGATGCCTACGATGCGGCATGCGATCACCTGATCGTCACCGACGCAGACACCGGTGAACTGGTGGCCACCACCCGCATACTTCATCAGGACGATACGGCTTCCGTTGGCGGCTTCTACTCCCGAGGCGAGTTTGATCTCGCGGCTCTGGAAGCCCTGCCTGGAACACTGGCTGAACTCGGCCGCACCTGCGTGCACCCGGACTACCGCAATGGCGGCACCATCACGCTGCTGTGGTCAGCGGTGGCGGAGTACCTGGTGCAGCGCAACGTTACCCATCTGATCGGCTGCGCCAGTATCAGCATGGCCGACGGCGGGGCAAAAGCCTGGCATGTGGCCCGGCTCCTGCAACAACAGCATCTGTCTGAGCCGCATTGTCGGGTAACGCCAAAGCGCCAACTGCCACATCTTGCCCATCCGGAATCAGAACGCTCTGTGGACATACCGCCCCTGATCAAGGCGTACATGCGCCTGGGCGCAAGGGTCTGTGGCGAGCCTTGCTGGGATCCTGAATTCCGCTGTGCCGACATGCTGGTGCTGCTGGAGGTCAGTAACCTGGCCGGCCGCTACAGCCGGCACTTCCTGCGCCGCCCCGCCTGATTCGGAGGATCGCCGATGAGTTGGCTTCGACTGAGCTTTCGGTTAGCAATGTTTGCAGGCTTCCTTGTCGGAGCCTGCGCGCTGGCGGCTTTGCTCCGGATCTCCGATCTGGCCAGGACCAGACCGGTGGACAGGAATCCCTGGGCCACAATCTGTTTTCGGAAGGCATGTCAATGCCTGGGCTGGCAGGTTCAGGTTTATGGCCAGCCCTGCCCGGAAAACGCCCTGTTTGTCGCCAACCACATCAGCTGGTCAGACATCCCGGTTCTTGGCAGCATCACGCCCATGCGGTTTCTGTCAAAAGCGGAAGTAGGTCAATGGCCGGTGATCGGCTGGCTGGCCCGGCAGGCCGGCACGCTGTTCATCAAACGTGGCGGCGGTCAGGCCAGGGCTATCAAAGCCAGTATCGCGCAATGCCTGCAGGCTGGAGAATCGGTGATGGTCTATCCAGAGGGAACCACCAGCACCGGGGTAGCCGTATTACCCATGCACGGACTGTTGATGAGCGCCGCCCGGGACAGCAACACGGTCATACAGCCAGTGTCCATCGGTTATCGGCGAGAACGGCGCCCTGACTCACTGGCGCCCTTTGTGGGCGATGACAGTTTCCACTGTCATCTGTTCAGGCTGCTGCGACAGCCACCGGGGCAGATCATCGTAATACTGCATCCGCCCCTTGGACCGGATCCGGATCTATCCCTGAATGAGCTGACCGGGTGCATACACCAGCAGATCAGCCAGGGCCTCGCCCGCATTCACTCGGGCGAGTTCGACCAGGTACCCGAACGCCCTCTCAGAACAGCGGGCGACCCTGAGCTACCTCGTCTTCAGTAGCCTCGCGACGACCCACGATTTCCAGATCAAAATAGAGGGTGAAACCGGCCAAAGGGTGATTGGCATCCACTTTGACCAGGTTGCCGTCGATCGCCACCACCTGTACCACCTGGGCCTGATCACCGGAGTTAGTCTGGAATTTCATGCCCACATCCAGGTTTTCAACGCCCTCAAAGAGGGAACGGGGCACCTTGCGCACCAGGTCCTCGCGGTATTCGCCGTAGGCCATCTCCGGTGGCACGGTCACTTCCAGGCAATCACCTACGTTTCGGTCTTTCACCGCCTCCTGAATGCCGGCAATGATCTCGGGGCTGCCGTAGATAAAGTGCAGAGGCTCGCTGCCTTCAGACGTATCCACCAGCTCACCGATGCGGTTCTTGAGCACGTAATGGACGGTAAAAACATCCGGCCGGGTGTTCGGGTTATCGGCTTGCATTAGCTGTTTTCGCTTCCTGTCTTTGTCGCGGGTTCAAGTTGCTGCAGGCCATGTATCACCAGTTTGCGATCCAGCTTCTCCCGAATGCCTGAGGGGTTGTTCAACCCCATGCGTTCGAGCAGCACCGCGTACTGGCCAGTATCGTCTTCAGCCCGGATGGCCTGCCAAAGGGTCGCCAGTTTACCACGGGGAGTGGCGGTTGCGGCTTTCAGTCCTTTAAGGGCTTTCCCCAGGGTCAGCTCCTCATCGGTGAAATCCCGGCCGAACGGGAACGCCGGGAACCAGTCGCCCTTACCGGATGCAGCCAAAGCCTGGCGAACCGACGCCGGCGTATTGTTCTGCCAGTCCGCAGGCAAGCGGAAATCGTCACGGACCTTGCCCGCCTTCTGGGCCTGTTTCAGCAAATCCGCCTGGAAACGGGAATCGGCAATACGGATCAGCGCCAGGAACACATCTTCGTCGGACCGCCCCCGCAAATCGGCAATGCCGTACTCCGTGATCACAATGTCCCTGAGATGTCTTGGAATGGTGCAATGGGCATAGTTGAATACAATGTTGGACACTACCTGCCCACCCGACATGCGGGTGGCTCTGAGAGCCAGGATGGAGCGCGCCCCGGGCAACTCATGGGCCATCGAAACAAAGTTGTACTGCCCCCCCACACCACTGACCACGCGACCATCATCCAGCCCATCTGACACTGCCGCGCCACTGAGGGTGTACATCATCGCAGAGTTGATAAACCGACCGTGCAAACGCTGGGCGGCTTTGAGCTTCTGATCTCCGAAACGGTGATCGTAAAGGTGGTTGATGAAATTGACACTGGTCATGCAGATCTTGTCACGCTGCTCTGGCGACAGATCTCTCAGAGCCTGGTAGAAGGCCTCCGGCCCCACGTAGAAGCCACCGTGCATGGCAATACCACCGGTGAGCCTTGAACCAAGACCCAGGGCCGCCAGCGCCTCACGGGTCTGATCCTGGCTGAGGTCTGCTTCTACAGCGTGATCTTCACTCAGGCGCAGGCGTCCGCCACGGAATTCCACTGTGTCCCGCAGAATGCCGTACTGAATCAGCCAGTTGACATCCCGCGCCCGCAATGGCGAGTCGATCAGCCCTTCCCGGACCAGCACATCCAGCATGTCGAGCGACGGCGTCAGGGTAATCTCGCCCCGGTTGATCAGAGTCTGCAAACCGGCATGATCAAATACTTCCCGCTTCAGGATGCCCTCCTGCATCAGATACAGGAAGCCATCCACCATCATTTCACTACAGCCATACAGGCCGGTCTCGAACGTACCGGTACCGCCGCAGCGGTCAACCACAGGGAACCTGGATCCCACATCCAGGTGGTCATAAACTGCGCGCCAGGCATCATTGTGCTTGTGGCGCAGAATGGCGTTGTGAACCAGCGAGGCTCCCAGTGAACCGATGCCAACCTGAAGGGTTCCGCCATCCTTCAACAGGCAGCTGGCGTAGAATCCGATGAGGTGATCAGACGGACTGATGGCCATCTGAGGAGCCGAGAATAACGGATAGTCTGTCGATGGATGACTGAAGAGAAGATCAAACTGCTGTTCCTCGACGGCTGCATGATGGCCAAACCAGGGCAGGTACTGATTGATTTCAGCCACCATGGCCACCGGTACGCCCTGCTGTTCACGCTCCCGCAGCAGCGGCAGGATATCGAGTGACAGGTCCGGGTTACAGCTAAAGCTCACCTGGCCCGGAAAGCCATTGGGCTCGCCTGGGGAAACCATCTGCCCCACCACATTCACACCCTGCGCCATCAGATCGCGAACGGCATGGGTGTAGTTGGTGCATACATAGTTTCGCTGCTGGTTGCGATTGTTCAGGTAGCTGCCAGCTTTGAAGAAAAATTCAGACACCTGGACATTGCTTGGCAAGCGGTTATTGGCGACATCACGGGCATAGGCCAGTTCCGGAATATCGCCAAACAGGCGCTTGGCGAAGGGCCCCATGAAACGTTTTTCCAGTGAAGAACTGCCCTCAGGCGCTAACAGGGAGAGCGCGGTCACAATATGCAGCTCAATGTCCGGATCATCCTTGGCACGCTGATAGAGCGCATTCACAAACCTCACCGGCTTGCCAAGACCAAGCGGCAAGCCCAGGGTAATGCGCTTGCCAACCCGTTCAATCACCCGATCAACACACCGTTCTGCGTCGTCGCAATAGACTCCGTTCTCTGCTGCCATTACCGGCTCCTCGTCGCTTGAGAATCTCAATTAAGGTGGATGATCACACGGCAGATTCAAGCTGACAATGCGTCAGGTCATGACATTTTGACAAAGCGGAAGGTCGGGAGAAAGATGGCGGACACGCCAAGGAACAGCGGTCAGAACTTCCAGCGCAGGTTCAGGCAGGCACCTTCGTTCAACAGGGCGATGCCGTGGTCAGGCTGAGCCGGATCGGAAGCATAGGTCTTTTCAGCAGTGCGGGAGCGGCTGAGGCTCAGGCTGAGCAGACGGGAGCCGATAGCGGTAAGTGCATCGCTGCGGTCGTCTTCATAATCGCCGGACATCCATTCCTGAAGTTCGTAAACATCCTCCGCCGTCGTCATTTCGTCGCGCTCGGCCATCATGCGCTCGGAAAGCATCGGTTCCGACAACATGGGCTGCGCAGCGTCAGCCCGCATCGCAAAGGCGACGCTATTCAGGGCTAGAAGGACGACGAACAGGCGAAGAATCATGGCAACAGGAAATCCGGTATCGACATTGGCTTTATTTAATTCACAGTACCAAAGTCTAATGATTGCGACGAAGATTGGTGTGATTTTGCACACAATTTCGCCAGCGTTCCGTCGCCTGGCACCAGCTTTTTTGTCAATAAATGATCACTTATATTGCAGTATGTAACGATCCTGCCGCTGGTCGGAGCGGCAGGATCGCACCTGGCTACTGCAAGCCCTTATGCATACAGTCTTCAAGGGCAGGGATAGGTGAACTCGGCATGGATCGCCTCGATGGCGGACACGAGGTCGGGGCTCAGAGTCACACTGCCTGCCCCGATGTTCTCCCTGAGCTGCTCCATGGTAGTTGCGCCAATGATGTTACTGGTTACGAACTCCCGACTGTTCACCCAGGCCAGTGCCAGTTGGGCCGGCGTGAGACCATGCTGGTGAGCCAGCTCAACATAGGCCCTCGTGGCGTCCGCCGCCCGGTCATTGGTATAGCGACTGAACCGCTCGTACAGAGTCAGCCGGGCCTTTTCCGGCCATTTTCCCCCCAGGTATTTGCCGGTCAGCATGCCAAAGGCCAGTGGTGAATAGGCCAGCAGGCCGGTGCCTTCACGATGGGCGAACTCCGCCAGGCCTGCTTCAAAGGAACGGTTCAACAGGTTGTAGGGGTTCTGGATAGAGACCACCCGGGGCCAGCCACGCTGCTCCGCCAGGCGCAGGTACTGCATCGTGCCCCACGGTGTCTCGTTGGAAAGCCCGATGTGTCTGACCTTTCCTTCACGCACCAGTTCATCCAGCGCTTCCAGTGTTTCCTCAATGGGCGTCATCTGCTCATCGGGATTGCGGTCATAACCAAGCTTGCCAAAAAAATTGGCGCTCCGGTCCGGCCAGTGCACCTGATAAAGATCGATGTAATCCGTCTGCAGGCGCTTAAGGCTGCCCTCACAGGCAGAGCGGATATGCTCCCGGGTCAGCCTCGGCCCCCCGCGCAAATACCCGAGACCATTACCCGGCCCGGCCACCTTGCTGGCGATCACCAGATCATCACGCTGGCCACGGCGGGCCAGCCAGTTGCCCAGATACTGCTCGGTCAGACCCTGGGTTTCTGCCCTGGGTGGCACTGGATACATTTCAGCGGCGTCGATGAAATTGATGCCCTGCTCCATGGCATAGTCGAGCTGCTGAAAGGCTTCCTGCTCGCTGTTCTGCTCGCCCCAGGTCATGGTTCCCAGGCAGATCAGGCTGACCTCGATATCTGTAAAGCCAAGTTTTCGCGTTTGCATGGAATCTCCTTGCAATAGGTCGATAAGAGACGGGGTATAAACACGTAAACGGAATGTCACGGAGTTGTCGCATTTCTGTCATGGCGTCTTTCCATAGTAAAGGCATGACAGCAGAACCTTCAGGAACCCCCGTGACCGAAGCCCAGTTGACCGAACGGCGACCGCAACACATTACCATTGTTTCCGAGACGTTTCCGCCGGAAATCAATGGTGTTGCCAACACCATGCGGCACCTGTGTCAGGGGCTGATGCAACGGGGCCACCATGTAACCGTGGTGCGCCCCCGGCAGCCCCACGAACAGAAAGGACTGTTTGAGAGTACCGGGAGCGGGTTGTTTTCCACCGAACTGGTGGTTAATGGCTTGCCTCTTCCCGGCTACGCAGATCTGCGCTTCGGTACCGCCCGCCCCTCCAGCCTGAAAAAGCTCTGGCAGAAACAGCGGCCCGACGGCATCTATGTGGCAACCCAGGGGCCACTCGGCGTGGCGGCCGTGAACGCGGCTCGCAGCCTCGCCCTGCCTGTCAGTTCCGGGTTCCATACCAACTTCCATCAGTACTCTCGCTATTACGGAGCGGGCCTGCTCGAACGGTTACTGTGTGCCTACGGTCGCTGGTTCCATAACAGAACAGCCATCACCCTGGTGCCTACCGGTCGCATGCAGCGGGTTACCCGGGACATGGGGATCACCCGCACCGGCCTCTGGAGCCGGGGCGTGGATTGCCAGCGCTTCACCCCCCACAAACGCGACCAATCCCTGCGTCGGCAATGGGGGCTGCACGACAACGAACGTGCCGTACTCTATGTCGGGCGCCTGGCTGCGGAAAAAAACCTGCGCATGGCTGTTGCCTGCTTCGAGCGTATCCGCGGCCTGCATCCTAATGCCCGCTTCGTGCTGGTAGGGGATGGCCCCATGCGCCGCTCCCTGGAAGACCGGCACCCGGACTACATATTCTGTGGCACCCGACGGGGCGAAGATCTGGCCCGGCACTATGCCTCCGGTGACCTGTTCCTGTTTCCGAGCAAAACCGACACCTTCGGCAACGTGGTGCTGGAAGCCATGGCCAGCGGACTGGGCATCGTCGCCTTCGACGATGCGGCAGCCGCAGAACATATCCGACACGACGAAAACGGCATGAAGGCTGAACTGACAGACGACGAAGACTTCATCAATCACGCCCTGAGACTGGCCGACCAGCCCTCACTGTTGAACCGAGTCCGCGCCCAGGCTCGCCTGGACGCTCTTGAATTGAATTGGAGCAGCCAGATCGACCAGTTTGAACAGCTGGTTTTAAACCAAACTGCACAGGCCCGATACCATGGCATTAACAAGCAAGGCATCTCGCTTCTTTGAGTTGGCAGACCAGCGAGAATTCGCGGTCTGCCAGGCCATTAATCGCAGCGTACGGTTCCGGCCGATTCTGGGGTATTTCCGAGTCGTCAGCCGACTTGGCGACGGTTGGTTCTGGTACGCACTGATTCTCTCACTGCCTTTCTACGCCGGGGACTCTGGCCCGGCCCTGGCACTTCAAATGGCGCTTACCGGGCTCACCTGCACGCTAACCTACAAGGCCCTCAAACGCTGGCTGATTCGCGAGCGGCCTTTTATTTCGTTTCCGGTTATCAACTGTGCAACGCCGCCACTGGACCGGTACAGCTTTCCGTCCGGCCACACCCTGCACGCGGTGTGTTTTCAGGCCATGCTGTTCGTTGCGCTCCCGGCCCTGGCCTGGTGTGTGCTTCCGTTCACCTTGTCAGTGGCGGCATCCCGGGTCATTCTCGGGCTCCACTACCCCAGCGATGTCCTGGCCGGCGCCTTGATTGGTGGCACCATGGGATGGGCCTCTATGCAGTGGCTGGCCAGCTGAGCCCAACCCAGGCAGTTGCCGCATTCTGGTCTACACTGATTCCGGAGAATCCTGCCGGAGTGAGTCATGAACACAAAGATCCTGCTGGTCACCGGGGCCGCAATTATTCTGGCGCTGGCGCTCCTGTGGCCGACCAATACCCCGCCACCCGAGTTACCGCCAGCCGGAAACGCTCCGGATACCGCTTCAGATCCGGCCGAGGCCCCCCCGCCCTCTTCCGATGCCCTCACACCTGAACAACAGGCGCTGCTGGACAACCCCAAGGTCAAGGCCTACGCCCAGCGGCTTGAATTTGAAGATGACCTGCACGATTTCTTTGCCAACGCCCCATCTCTCCCCGAACAGGAACGCCGGGCCCAGGCCGATGCCCTGCAAGAGCGTATGAACGAATACGAGGGATCTGTGCAGATGAGTGCTCCGGAAGCCGCGTTGATTCAACTGGCGATGATCCAGATTCTGGAGCCGGATGAGGAGGCAGCAAAAGCCGCCGCACAGCAACTCATGGACCGGTACCGGGCTGAATCCGGAGCCAGACTGCAGGCCTGGCTGGACGAACCCAGGCCGGACTTCGAACGCTACAAGGCCCGGGAAAAGGCGATTGTGGAAGAAGTGATGGCCATGGATGATATTCCCGGCGGACTGACCCGGGACCAATACCTGCGCGAGCGCCTTCAGGAAGCTCGGGTAGAGGCCATGGGCCGGTCCGCCGGCAATAATCAGAGCAACTGATCCAGCGACCAGTACAACAGGTTGAACGGTTTGTTGTAATCGGCCACCGTATCGGTCTCCGAGACCTGCATCACCGCACCGCTGCCATTCATCACGTTATTGACGAAATCCCCCAGTTCCAGGCCCAACTCCTGAATATCCGAATTGGCGAACTCGATAATGGACGTGCAGTGACTTTCATTCACGTCCCGAAACATGGGCAGGTAATAGCCGAAGTTATCCAGCCCGGCCAGCGTCTGCTTCAACCGTTCGGTGTCCACGGCCCACTTCTCGTGAAGCAAAGCCTCCTTGGTGGCCTGATCCGGCGCGTTCTCGATCTCCGGGAAGAAGCGCTCATAGGAATAGGAGGAGTAGTTCAGATCCCGCCAGAAATGCGTATGCCCCATGCGGTCCTGCGGCAGGGCCGTGGCCAGAGCCGGATACAGACTGCCAAGGTCGTTCAGGTTCAGTGTCGGCAAACCGGACTTCAGGTAAGCCAGCGGGCCGCCCGGCTGGTCCAGCCCCCAGGATTGCCTGATGAAGCTCTGTAGCAGCACCGAAGGATACTGCTGAGGGTCGGCGCCAACCGGCGCACTGAAGGCAGGGCCTGAATCGTTGATCAGGAAGCTGCGGGTCGGCTCCATGTCCCGCCGGGTTGGGTGATAGTTGGTCAAGCCACCAATGCCACCAGCACTGCAACCGGTCGCCAGCATCTGCCCGGGGCGTTGCAGGTTGTCCTTGAGCCAGCTGATCACCGCCCGGGTATTCCTCAGGCCGTTGTGATCCCAGATCAGAGGTTCCGCCTCGCCTTCAGGATCTTCATACACCGCCACCCGGTCACCGGAATAGATATCCCCCGTACAGTAGGGTACGTAGACCATGTTCCAGTTCTGGGTTTTTACCCGGGTCCAGGGATGCAGACGAACCACAAACGGGCTCACCAGGCTGGCTCCGGGATTCAACAGAGACATGTAATCATCCGGGATACCATCGGGATTACGAGCTCCCCGGATCCCGGTCTGACCACTGCAACTCTCGTAATCCCAGCAGGCACCGCCACCTTCAAAATAAACCACGGTATTGGAAGTGTTCGGCACCCGGTTCACGAAGAACTTGTATTCCGAACCGTTACCGCATACAGCGCCGGTTTCCGGCGCCAGTGCGATGGTCTGCCACTGGTAGTAAGCCCCCGCCGAGAAATTCTCGTAACCATCGGGATTGGCCAACAAAGGGTAGGCACCCTGGCGCTGATCCGATGTCACCGGATTATCGGCACCGGGCGGCGACGCCAGGTTACCCAGGGTTCGCCAGAATCCATAATCCCCCAGCTCCGCCGATGCCGGAGCCGACAGCAACAAAAACAACAAGCCCGCCAGCGCACCGGAGCGCCAGGGGCCACAACAGCCAGCCTTGTTCATTCTTGTTCTCCTGCGATTGTTGTTTCGGGGCGGGCGTGGCCCGCAACGCTTACAGCAGGATAGCGTCACCTAAAAGCTAGAGGTGACACACTGTCACGTCAAAGCGGCAACCATACCGTTTTAACCTAAAAAAATGGCGGATATGCCCGCGGGGACCGAAGTCAGTCAAACAGGCGCAACTGGGTGACCGGAGCATCGTCATTGCGGAACCGGACACCCACGCCCAGCAGGCGAACCGGGCGGTCTTTGGGCATCAGCTCTTCGAGCAGTGGCTGGAAATCCATCAGGGCCGGCTCGGTGACGGACTCCCGAACCCGCTCCAGCGTGTGGGTGGAAAAATCGCTGTAGCGGATTTTCACGAACAGCTTGTGTATCGGCTTGTGCTGCCCCTTGCGCGAGAGGCGAAGATTGAGGTCGGCCACCAGGGCCGGCATCACGGTATCGCAGGCGCTCCGGTCCGGGAGGTCCTGGGAAAAGGTGCGCTCGACGCTCACAGACTTGGCCACCCGCGACACCACAACGGGGCGATTGTCCCGGCCATGGGCCATTTCAAACAAACGATAGCCCTGTTTGCCAAACTTCTCGATCAACACGTCGGCACCCAGCGCCTGCATATCGCCACAGGTTTTCACACCCAGGGCGTGCAGCCGGGCCGCGGTCACCTGCCCTACACCGAAGAGCTTTTCCACCGGCAGCTCGCTTACAAAGTCGGCTACCTCCGGCGGCGTAATCACAAACAGACCATCGGGCTTGCGCCAGTCACTGGCAATTTTGGCAAGGAACTTGTTGGGGGCCACGCCGGCGGAAATGGTAATGCCGACTTCCCTGCTCACCCGCTCCCGCAGGTGCCGGGCCATCAGGGTGGCACTGCCCTTGAACGCGTCAACATCGGTCACATCCAGAAACGCCTCATCCAGGGACAAGGGTTCAACCAGATCGGTCATCTCCCGCAGTATCGCCATCACCTGCTGGGAAACTGCCCGGTAACGGCCCATGTCCGTCGGTACCGTGACCAGGCCGGGGCACAACCGCCGGGCTTCGCTGCCGGGCATGGCCGAACGCACGCCAAAAGCCCGGGCCCGGTAGTTGCAGGTGGTCACCACACCACGGCCGCCCTCGCCACCCACCGCCAGCGGAACCTCCCGCAAGCTTGGGTCGTCACGCATCTCGACGGCGGCATAGAAGCAGTCGCAGTCCACATGAATGATCTTGCGCTGGGCCATAGGGGCGGGCTCACGTTAACAATCTGTACGTTTATACAGCCTTGTATCTTACGGTAACATGCCGAGAATGTCAGGAAATCCCGATAGTCCCGGCAAGCAACAGCGAGGCCCCATGAGCAACCCGATTCCCGAGTCTGAACGCACCGAAATCGAAGCCGCCGCCTTCCGGCGCCTGGTCCAGCACCTGCGTGAAAACACCGACGTCCAGAACATCGACCTGATGAATCTGGCGGGTTTCTGTCGCAACTGCCTGTCCAAATGGTATCGGGCCGAAGCGGGAGAGCGGGGGTTCGACATTTCAGATCCCGCCGCACGGGAAGAAATCTACGGCATGCCCTACGAAGAATGGAAAGCCAACTACCAGACCGGCCCCAAGCAGGATCACAAATAATGAATGTTAATGAAGCGGTTCGTATCCACCTGGCCTCAGTGCAGGCCGGTCATGCCGATTTCGACGACACCCTGGCACTGATCAATCAGTATTTTGAATTTCGGCCCACCGGTTTCAGCAACGGCCCGCTTCGCAACGAGACTGGCGAAAACGCTGGCTCCTGCCGGCTCTTCGGCCTGGGTCAGTACTGTAATCTGAGCGAGACCGACACCCTGCGCCTGTTCGCCCAACACTACGAGCAGGTGCTCGGCGACCCGGCCGGGGACAGCCATGGTAACATCCGCCAGTTTATCAGCACGGGCTGGTCCGGCATCCGTTTCGATGCCCCTCCGCTGCGCGCCCTCGGAGATGCCCATGCCTCAGACACCGGAGAACAGGTCCATCCATGAGCGATTCCGCAGCCACCGACACAAAACAGAGCTTTCAACTGAAGAGTGCCAGTGTTTCCCTGACCGCCCTTGAGCTTTACTACTTCGACAACGACGAATTTGAAGCCAATCTTCGGGACAAGATCAGCCAGGCGCCGGGCTTCTTCAAAGACATCCCGCTGATTATCAGCCTGGAGAAATACGAAGGCCTGGACAGCGAACTCGATTTTTTCAGGATGATCGGAACCTGCCGCCGTCACAACATTCACGTGATTGGCGTTCGTGCCGCCAACGACGATCAGCGCCGGCTTGCCCGGGGAGCCTCCCTGGCACTGCTGCCCGGCGGCAGCCTGAAAGAAAAGCCGGCCCAGGAAGCTCCGGCACAAGCCGAACCGGAAGCGGCCGCTGCACCGGAGCCTGCAAACGAACCGGCACCGGCAAAAATCATCAATCAACCGGTTCGATCAGGGCAGCAGGTATACGCGCCGGAAGGCGATCTGATCATCCTTGCGCCGGTGCAGGCTGGAGCCGAAGTTCTGGCTGCCGGCAATATTCATGTATACGGCCCGTTACGCGGGCGGGCGCTGGCCGGCATTCACGGTGCCGAGTCTGCCCGGGTGTTCTGCCAGTCACTTGAGGCGGAGCTTGTGTCCATCGCCGGACACTATAAAATCTCCGAAGATCTTCAGGACATTGGCTGGAAAAGCGCTGTGCAGATCCAGCTCAGGGACGATGTGCTGGTGGTGACGCCACTGGACAAGGCCTGATGTTGTGACAACCGATAACAACAGTTGAAACCATGACGAATCCACCGAGAAACAGGAACTGAACCTTGGCTAGAATCATTGTCGTTACCTCAGGAAAAGGCGGCGTGGGCAAAACCACCACCAGCGCCTCCATCAGCACTGGTCTGGCAAAGCGCGGCCACAAGACCGTCGTGATTGATTTCGACGTGGGTCTGCGCAACCTGGACCTGATCATGAACTGCGAACGCCGGGTGGTGTACGACTTCGTTAACGTCATTCAGGGCGAAGCGACTCTCAACCAGGCCCTGATCAAGGACAAGCGGGTAGAAACGCTCTATATCCTGCCTGCCTCCCAGACCCGCGAGAAGGAAGCTCTCACCAAAGATGGTGTGGAGAAGGTCATCAACGAACTGTCCGAAACCTTTGACTACATCGTGTGCGACTCTCCGGCCGGCATCGAACATGGCGCGCTGATGGCGCTCTACTATGCCGACGAGGCGATTGTCGTCACCAACCCGGAAGTCTCATCGGTACGGGATTCAGACCGTATCCTGGGCATACTGCAGAGCAAATCCCGGCGTGCGGAAATGGGGCAGGACCCGGTCAAGGAACACCTGCTGCTGACGCGTTACAACCCGGACCGGGTAGAAAAAGGCGAGATGCTGTCGGTACAGGATGTTGAGGAAATCCTGGCCATCCCTCTGCTGGGCGTGATTCCCGAGAGCCAGATCGTACTGAATGCCTCCAACCAGGGCCTGCCGGTCATTCTGGAGGAGCAAAGTGATGCCGGCCAGGCCTATGAAGATGCCGTTGCGAGGCTGCTGGGCGAGGAACGGGAATACCGTTTCATGACGTCCCAGAAAAAAGGCTTCTTCTCACGGATGTTCAAAGGGGGCTAAGGGATGAGTTTTTTCGATTACTTCAGAAGCAAGAAAAACAGTACGGCCAGTGTCGCCAAGGAGCGACTGCAGATTATCGTGGCCCATGAGCGGGGCCAGCGTGAACAGCCGGATTACCTGCCCCAGCTACAGCAGGAGTTGTTGCAGGTGATCCGCAAGTACGTTCAGATCAGCGACGACATGGTACAGGTGGAGGTGGATCGCAATGACCACTGCTCCGTGCTGGAATTGAACGTCACCCTGCCCGAAAAGTGATGGCTACGCCCGGCTTACCACCGGGCAAAGTGGTCTTCCATCAATCCCCGTAACCCGTTTACGGGGATTTTTTTGCCGTTTTCATCCGCAACCGTACCCTGGAAAGTGCCCACAAACTGACGGAAATTGGAGGCAATAACCCAGGCGTTGAGCTTTTCCCGGCGCGCGCCGGAGGGCCCGAAACGGAGGTCAACGCGGCCATCGTCGGTGGTGACCCGCCAGTCCGCCCCGGGCTGATAGCGATCGAACTCGAATCGGGCCGGCCCCAGCAGAATGCGATGCCCGTCAAGCCACAGCGCGTTCTCGGTCATCCCGGTCTCGTTCACACCAGCGGCCAGATTCAGCCCCACTGACACACCATTGTCGGCAACCCCAGCCAGACTGGCCCAGTTCCAGGCGGTTTCCCGGCGCATGAAGCCGCAGCTCCAGTCGATGGACCCACGGGTAGACTCATCGCAACGCCAGACCATATCGCCCAGGCGCACTTCACCGTCCACCGTCAGTCCGGCCGATTTCCGGGTGAACACCCAGCCGTTGTATCCGGCCGGCGACACCAGCCGCAAGGGTTGTTCGGTGTCCCGCAACTCAAGATCCACCCGGATATTACCGGGCCCGCTCACTCTCACATTCCGACCGCCCGTGGCCGGTTCGATGGCCATGCTCAAGTCGCCTTTGCGGAACCGGGCGTAACCGCGTTCGGGATAAGGCTCTATGTTCGTGTTCCTGGCCAGAGGGTGTAAAAACGAATGCTCGAACATCTGTCCTCTCTCGAAATCGAACAGATAGAAAAAGCCATTACCCACCAGGTTCAGATCCACAATAGCCAGGCCGAACACCCAGCCCGGCGCCATCGCACTGACAAACTGGAACTGGTTGAAACGCCAGTGTCTGGCCAGGCGGGTCCGCGGCTTGTCCATCACCGTGCGCAGGTCGTAGTCGAGATAATTGATGGTGTCGACAGGGTGCTCCATCAGCCCTGGCGTTATTCGTCCGCGGGCATCTACCAGTTTCTGTGTTGTCATAATGTTCGTCAGATCAGGCCAATCGTGGTGTGCGTTGTGTAACTAAGCTACCTGGTTCACAAACCCCCGCATTCACAGGCGGGGGGCATTGCGCCCCGTGGTAGACTCGGCTCACTCTTACAACGGAAGTTTAGCCTATGACCACAACCAGAGCCCACGGCGTTAGCCGCCTGATTTCCGGCATTATGGGCCTGTTGATGACCTTGTCTGTGACCGCCAGTGAAACCGGCCCGTTGCCATCGGAAGATGCCGAGGCCTGGTCACTGCGCAAGGAAGTGGACAATGTGCGGATATACACCATGGCGCGGGAAGGCTCGGGGTTCGAGGCTTTCAAGGCAGTAGCGGAACTGGACGTTCCTATCGAGAACCTGATGGCCGTCATGGTCAATCCGGAATCCTGTGAGGAATGGGTTCACAACTGCACTGAATCCCATGCCTTTGGGCAGGGGGACTTCCACGATCGCTATGCCTATTCGGTCAACGATATGCCGTGGCCGGTAACCGACCGGGATTATGTACTGCGCATCCGTACCCGCGGCGACGCGTCCACCGGCGAGATTGTCATGGACCTCAACGCCACTCCCAACATGCGGGCCGAGTTCAACAGTCGCGTGCGGGTGGACCGCTCCGACACACTCTACCGGTTTACTCCCAAGGGCGACCGAACCCGAATGGTCTGGGTGCAGCACACCGAACCCAACGGCGCATTGCCCGGGTGGCTGGTCAATAGCCTGATTGTCGATATACCGGTCAAATCCATCCTCGCACTGGAAGCTGTCGCCAAACAGGATCGCTATCAGGGTTACCAGCTGCAATGGGGCGAAGACGGTACATTGCAGGGCGTAAGCCCGGAAGCCCGTTAACCCGACCACAATGCAGGGGTGACGGCAGGCCACGGAACGGCTAAGCTTCATCAAAAGCACAGCAAACGGAAGATGCCCGCACATGAGTGTTCTCGCCCATGAGATCATGACCCCGACCATCAAGGCTGTCCCCCACAACTGGACTATGGATCGCCTCGCCAGGTTCCTCACCGACAACGAAATCACCGGCAGCCCGGTTACCGACGACAACGGCGACATCATCGGCATAGCCACCCTCAAGGACATTACCGAATTCCGTTGGAATGCCTCCCGTTCCGGCGATCAGCCCAGGCTGACCGAAGAGGAGCAGGAAGAGGCCCGGCGTCTGCGTATGGTCATCTTCGAAGAGATGGGCAAGGTTCCGGTTGAGGTCCGGGACATCATGACGCCCATTGTTTTGTCGGTTGACGAAGA
This sequence comes from Marinobacter sp. LM1, assembly GCF_042763285.1. Classification (NCBI taxonomy): domain Bacteria; kingdom Pseudomonadati; phylum Pseudomonadota; class Gammaproteobacteria; order Pseudomonadales; family Marinobacteraceae; genus Marinobacter; species Marinobacter sp. LM1. The sequence goes on along the minus strand of NZ_CP114373.1, from coordinate 1,466,826 downwards.
CACGCCAGTGCGAGACATTGCCAATATCATGATGCGAGAGCACCTGCACCGGATCTTTGTCACCCGGGATTCAAAAATCACCGGTATCATAACCACTTATGACATGCTGAAACTGATCTCCGACAGAGACCTGACGCAACGCTGCGCCGAGACCGACTGAGCCACCAGAGAGGTAGCGCCCCCTATGCCAAGAGCACCGCAAGCTCGCCGGAAAATGTATGTCCTCGACACCAACGTCCTGATTCACGACCCGAATGCCCTCCTGAACTTTGAAGAACATGATGTCATCATTCCGATGACCGTCCTCGAAGAACTCGACAGCCTGAAATCCGGCAAACAGACGGTTGCCGCCGACTGCCGCCAGGCCATTCGAAACATCGACAAACTGCTGGGTGATGCCAGCCCCAAGGACATCGAGAAAGGCGTGCCTATTCTGCGCGGCAAGAAAGCGGACCCACTGGGCACCCTCTCAATCATCATGAGCACCGAAGGTGCCGGCAATCACTCACTGCCGGAGCACCTGAACGACAACAAGATCATCAACACCCTCGCCGCCCTGCAGGCACGCCACAAGTCCCGGGATATCATCCTGGTCAGTAAAGACATCAACATGCGGTTAAAGGCCCGCGGCTTTGGTGTCGAAGCCCAGGACTACCACAACGACCAGCTACTTGACGACATTGACCTGCTGCCCAAGGGCTACAAGGAGTTCCCGAACTCGTTCTGGGACGGTATCGCCAAGGTGGAAACCATACAGCGGGAGGGAGTGACGGAACACCTGCTCAAACGCGAAGGGGAACTGGCGAAACTGAACATCAACGAGTTCGTGATTGACGAGCAGGGCTTCATCGGCAAGGTAGTTGATATCTCCGAGGACCAACTGGTGCTCAAGGATCTGCACCAGCATGATCTGATGAATGAAGAAGTCTGGGGCCTGGTGCCCAGGGATATCTATCAGGCCATGGCCCTGAACCTGTTACTGGACCCCGACATCCACCTGGTGAACCTGACCGGCTCGGCGGGTTCCGGTAAAACCATTCTGGCCCTGGCCGCCTGTATTGAAATGACCGTGGCCAGCAAACTCTACAAACGCATCATCGCGACCCGGTCCACCCAGGGCCTGGACGAGGATATCGGTTTCCTGCCCGGCACCGAAGCCGAGAAAATGGAACCCTGGCTGGGTGCGATCGTGGACAACCTGGAAGCTTTGCACGAAGACGATGAGAACATGACCGCCAGTGTCGACTACATCCTCAGCAAAGTGCCTCTGCACTTCAAATCCATGAACTACATCCGGGGCCGCAGCTTCCAGCACAGCCTCATCATCATCGATGAATCACAGAACCTGACCCCGCACCAGATCAAGACCATCATCACCCGGGCCGGTAACGGCTCCAAGGTGATCTGCCTGGGCAACCTGGCGCAGATAGACACCCCCTATCTGAGCCCCCTGAGTTCCGGCCTGACCTACATGACTGAGCGCTTCAAGGGCTTCCGCCACGGCGGTCACATCCATCTGCAAGGCGTGCCCCGTTCGGTACTGGCAGAGTTTGCCGAAGCCAATCTGTAGGTTTCAGTGCGCCCCCTGTTTGCGCCAGCGAGCCGGGGGCATGCCAGTCCAGCGATGGAATGCCCGGTAAAAGGTACTGGCCTCTGCAAATCCGAGCGATAAAGCGATCTCTGCCAGGGACAACCCCGATTCCCGCACCGCCGCCAGGGCGAGCTCCCGGCGCACCTCGTCCAACAAGCTGTTGAACGTATAGCCCTGTGCCTCCAGCCGACGGGCCAACGTACGTTCGCTGAGCCCCAACATCCTGGCCGCTTCTGCCCGTCGTGGAAGGTTTGGCCCCATCCGGGCGACCAGCCATTGTCGCAGATCCTCTGCCGACACAGCGCCCTTTTCCAGCGCCGCCAGCCGCCCTGCATTGTACTGTTCATGTACACGGGCAAGGGCCGGATCTGCCTGTGGTAAAGGCCTGTCCAGCACCTCATTACCCACCAGCAAACCACTGAACGCCTGCTCGAACTCCACCGGGCAACCAAACACCTCCCGGTACCCTGACAGTGGCCCCAGACGGGCCTGACTGAATTGCACTCGCACAGGCCCAACCGCAGAACCGGCAATCCAGTCGGTCAGGCTGACCACGGCCGACAGCACGGCTTCAATCTGATGCGGACTGAACGCCAGACGCCCCTGCCGGGGGTGGTAGACAATCCAGGTGCCCCTGCTACCCGGTATCATCTGGAAGCGACCGCCATCAGAGATCAGCCGCTGGTATTTCTGGACCAGGGTGATGGCTTCGCGCAGCGTGGCGGCGCTCTGCATGGCGAAACTGACCGCATCAATACTGGCCGGCCGCACCCCGGCGCCAACTTTCAGACCAAACCCGGGATCCCGCGTGCACTGCTCAGCGGCGTGCCAGAGACGGGTAATGAAGTCGATGGGCCATCGTTCGAGAGACAGGGCCCCGGCCGGCAGACCAGCGGTTTCCAGCAACAGGTTCTGCGGAACGCCCAGATTCCTCGCGGCATCGATCACGGTATTGACCCAGCCCATGGATACGGTGGCTTCTAACGTCAATTATTATGGCCTCTGAAGTCAATTCAGAACCGATCATAGCGTTATATGGTCTGTAACAACAAAACCAAAAATACAATCCGGAAACGCATCATGGTGAAACCTGTTAGCTCAGACCTTTTGATTGCCGGCGGCGGCCTGGCGGGCATTGTCACCGCCCTGGAAGCGCTGCGGGCTGGCAAGTCCGTAACCATTGTTGATCGTGACAGCCCCGAACGCTTCGGAGGTCTGGCGCTGTGGGCCTTTGGCGGCATGATGCTGATTGACACGCCGCTGCAGCGGCGCATGAGAATCGCCGATTCGCCGGAACTGGCGCTGAACGACTGGCTGCGTTTCGGCGAACTGGACCCGAACGATGAGTGGCCTGTGCAGTGGGCCCGCTATTACGTTGAGCATTCCCGTACCGAGGTGCACGACTGGCTCGCTGACGAAGGCATCAAATTCATGCCGGCGGTGAACTGGGTGGAGCGAGGCCGGTTTGGCGATGGCAACAGCGTGCCCCGGTACCACATCACCTGGGGCACCTCCCGGGAACTGGTGCGCTGCATGGTCAATGCCCTGCACGAAGCCAACACCAGTGGCAGACTGGCCATTCATCACCGGCACCGAATTACCGCAGTCGACCATCAGGCCGGTGAGGTCTGCGGCGCCGTTGCCATCAACGAGGAAACCGGCGAAGAAATGCGGTTTGAGGCTCCGAACGTGGTGCTGGCTATGGGCGGTATCAACGGCAGCCACGCCGAGTGCCGTACCAACTGGCCCAGACATCGTCCGCAACCGGACACCATTCTCAACGGTGCCCACCCGTTTGCCGATGGCAAACTGCACCACTGGGCCAAAGACCACCTGGGCGCGCGCATCACCCACGCAGGCGAAATGTGGAACTATGCCGCCGGCTTTCCCCATCCCTATCCGCATTTCCCGGGCCACGGTCTGTCTACCATACCGTGTAAATCCGCACTCTGGTTGAACCACCGGGGCGAGCGTATAGGGCCGGAGCCCCTGGTGACCGGCTTTGATACTCACTGGCTGTGCCAACGGGTAGCCGAACAGGAAAAACCCTGGACCTGGCACCTGCTGAACCGGCGTATCGCACTGAAAGAATTTGCCATCTCCGGCGCTGAACACAATGCCAGAATCCGGGACAAACAATTCCCGCTGTTCCTGAAAGAACTGCTGCTGGGCAACAAACCGCTGGTGAATCAGATGCAGCACGAAAGCCGCCACTTCCTGGTGGATGACACCCTGGAAGGGCTGGCGAAGAAAATGAACGCCCTAACCTGCTCTCTGGACATTGACGCTGCCACTCTGAAAGCCACCGCCGATGCTTTCGATGCCAATTTCAGCAAGGGCGATCAACTGAACAACGATGCCCAAATCCGCATGATCCGCCACGCCCGCCAGTGGGGGCCGGACCGGCTGCGCACCTGCAAACCGGCGCCTCTGCAGAAACCAGGCGCCGGGCCGTATATCGCCATTCACATGCAACTGACTACCCGCAAGAGCCTGGGTGGCCTGCGCACCGACCTGCAAAGCCGGGTAATGGATGCCAGCGGGCAACCCATCCGCGGCCTGTACTGTGTCGGCGAAGCGGCCGGCTTTGGCGGCGGTGGCAGCAATGGCAAACGGTCACTCGAAGGCACCTTCCTGCCCGGTTGCATTCTGACGGCGCGGGCTGCCGCCCGCTCCATCATCAAGGGAAACTGAGACCATGCCCCTGAGTTATCCGGCCACCGCCGCCGATTACCAGCAACTCGCTCGCCGTAAACTGCCCCGGTTTCTGGCAGATTACCTGGACGGCGGCGCTACCGAAGAACACACCCTGCGGGCCAATGTCCGCGGCTGGCAGGATATCGCCCTGCGCCAGCGTGTGTTGATTGATGTCGATAACGTGGACACCCGCACCGAGCTGGCCGGGCAATCCTGCAGCATGCCTGTCGCCCTGGCGCCTCTGGGGCTGGCCGGCATGATGGCACAACGGGGAGAAGCCCAGGCCGTAAAAGCCGCCAATGCGGCCGAGGTGCCTTTCACCCTCTCCACCGTTGGCATATGCCCGTTGGCAGAAGTGAAAGCAGCCGCCACGGCACCCTTCTGGTTCCAGTTGTACATGATTCGTGACCCGGGGCTACGTAAAAAACCTGCTGAAAAAAGCCTGGGATTCTGGCTGCCAGACGCTGATCTTTACCATCGACCTGCCCCTGCCCGGCCCCCGGCATCGGGACACCCGTAACGGCCTGAACAGCGCCGGCGCCCGTTCCGTTGCGCTCAAAGCGCAGCAACTGCTATCCAGGCCCGGGTGGCTATGGCAGGTAGCGATAAAAGGTAACCCCCTGACCTTTGGCAACCTGAGCGACGCGGTGCCAGAGGCCAGTAACCTGGACTCCTTCAAGCAGTGGGTCGATACCCAGTTCGATGCCTCCGTCACCTGGCAGGCCATCGAATGGCTGCGGGAACGCTGGCCAGGGAAACTGATCCTGAAAGGCATACTGGAAGTGGATGATGCCAAAGCAGCCGTCAACGTAGGCGCCGATGGCATCGTGGTCTCCAACCACGGCGGTCGTCAGTTGGATGGTGTGGCCGCCACCGCCCGCAAACTCCCGGATATCGTGGCCGCCGTCGGCAACGACACCGAGATCCTGGTGGATGGCGGCATCCGCAACGGCGTAGACGTTTTCCGCGCCCTCGCCCTGGGGGCCAACGGCGTGATGATTGGTCGCCCCTGGGCGTGGGCCCTGGCGGCAGAAGGTCAGGCCGGATTAACCCGACTCCTGAACACCTGGCAGCAGGAACTGAAACTGGCCATGACCCTGACCGGCGTCACCAGAATTGCCGATATCAACGAGACCCATCTCGACCGGACCAATACAAACGAATTGACCCAAGCTGGAGAACAACAATGACCAACGGCGCTCAGGCACTCATGAAAACCCTGGTGGATTCGGGTGTTGAAGTCTGTTTTACCAACCCGGGCACCAGCGAAATGCATTTTGTCGCCGCCCTGGACAGCGAATCCGGAATGCGGGCGGTACTGGCCCTGTTTGAAGGCGTCGCCACCGGTGCCGCCGACGGCTACGCCCGGATGGCGGACAAACCCGCTGCTACCCTGCTGCACCTGGGCTGTGGCCTGGGCAATGGCCTGGCCAACCTGCACAATGCACGCAAGGGTAAGGTACCGGTGGTCAACATTGTTGGCGACCATGCCACCTACCATGTGAAATACGACGCCCAGTTGCAGTCTGACATCGAAACGGTCGCTCGCAACATCTCCCCCAATTTTGTGCGCACGTCACAAAGCACAGAAGCCCTTTGCCAGGATGCCGCCGAAGCCATCATCGCCGCCCGGGGCCTGCCAGGGCAGGTAGCCACTCTGATTCTGCCAGCGGATGTGTCCTGGGGCGAAGGCGGCAAGCCTTGTGCCGCACCCACTCAACCGCAAGCGCCAGCAGCTGAAGATAGCGCTGTTAAAGCGGCCGCAGAAGCCATTAAGAGCGGTAAGAAAACCGCCCTGCTGCTGGGTGGCCGCGCCCTGCGTGAGCCCGCTCTGCTGGAGGCGGCACGCATTGCCGCCCACAACGGTGTCACCCTGTTTGCCGAAACCTTCCCAACCCGCATTGAACGGGGCGCCGGCCTGCCGCCGGTGGAGCGGATCGCTTACCTGGCGGAACTGGCCACTCTGCAGCTCTCCGAGTTTGACCACCTGATTCTGGTGGATGCCAAGGCCCCGGTATCCTTCTTCGCCTATCCGGGCAAACAAAGCTACCTGGTGCCAGACAACTGCACTGCTCACACCCTGAGCACGCCGGAGCAGGATGCCACCGCCAGCCTGAAAAAGCTGGCCGAAACTCTCGGTGCCAGCAATGCCCAACCCAAGCTGCAGGCGCCCGGCCGCCCCGGCCTGCCCAAAGGTAAACTCACCGCCGAAAAGGTTTGCCGGGCGGTGGGCGAACTGATGCCCGAGAACAGCATTATCGTGGATGAAGCCATCACCTCCGGCCTGATGCTGAACGCCATGACCGCAGGCTCGCCACGGCACGACCTGATCACCCTCACCGGCGGGGCCATCGGGCAAGGCATGCCCAACGCCATCGGCGCAGCCATCGCCTGTCCGGATCGCCAGGTTTACGCACTGATCGGTGACGGCACCGCCATGTATACCAACCAGGCCCTGTGGACCATGGCGAGGGAAAATCTGAGCGTGACCACCATCATCTTCAACAACGCTTCCTACTCGATCCTGAACGTAGAACTGGAACGGGTTGGCGCAGAAGAAGCCGGTGCCAAGGCGAAATCCCAACTCGACATCAGTGGCCCGGTCACCAACTACGCGTTGCTGGCCCAGAGCATGGGCGTGCACGGCACCCGGGTAACCACGGCGGAAGAGCTGATCAAAGCCATGGAATACGCCAAACACAACCCCGGCCCGCACCTGATTGAAGCGGTGGTGCCGGAATCCCTGAATGGCGTAAAAAGAAAGGTTCTGCCCTGGCTGCTGAAGTCGCTGCCGAGCCTGCCAAGGCCGCTGACCAAAGCCCTGAAAAAGAAAATCGCGCCCTGATCCGGGCAAAAAAAGGCGCAGATCACTTTCGTGACTGCGCCTTTTCCTTCGACTGGATAGGTAACTCTGCTCAGACCCGGTAGCGGCTGACCTCGTCGGTCAATTCACCGGCCAGTGCCTTGAGGCGCTGGGTCGCTTCGCCGGCGCGACGGGTTCCCTGGGCAGTCTGTTCCGAGATTGCCACGATTTCGTGGACATTCTGGTTGATGGTTTCCGACACGCTGGTCTGCTCTTCCGCAGCACTGGCAATCTGGGTGTTCATATCGGTAATCGTGTTCACGGCCTGGGAAATACGCTGCAGCGCTTCGTTCACCTGGCGGGTTTCCTCCACGGTTTCCTCGCTGCGCTGGCTGATGGCGCCGATCAGAATTACCGCCTGCTGGGCACCTTTCTGCAGCCGCTCGATGGTCGCCTGGATCTCCTGAGTGCTCTTCTGGGTCCTGCTTGCCAGCGTACGTACCTCGTCGGCAACCACGGCAAAGCCACGGCCGGCTTCTCCGGCGCGAGCCGCCTCGATGGCAGCATTCAGGGCTAACAGGTTGGTCTGGTCGGCAATCTCCCGAATAACCTCCAGCACGCTGTCGATCTGGCGGGAGTCGGTGCCCAGTTTTTCAATGACCTGAACCCCCTCTTCCACCTGTTTGGAGAGCCCGCCAATCACTTCGATGGCCTGGTACACCAGCCCCTGGGCATCGATTACCTGAGCGGTGGCGTGGCCAGCCGAATCCGACGCTTCACTGGCATTACCGGCCACTTCCTGAGCGGCGGCGGTCATCTCGTTCATGGCGGTGGCTACCTGGTCACTTTCCGATTTCTGGCGTTCAACACCCTGCTCGGCCTCCACCATGACTTCGTTCAGCTCGCCGGTGGTGTCATTCAGTGTCTCGGCAGACTGCCGTACCTGGCGGACCAGCCCATGGACCTGATCCGCAAAGCTGTTGAACGCCGTGGCCAGCTGCGACAGCTCGTCCCGGCCCGAGACATCCAGCCGACGGGTAAGATCCCCGTCGCCACTGGCAATGCCATTCATCGCCGTCACCGCCGACTTCAACGGACGGATAATGCCCCGAACCACGACAAGGGCAAGGAAGACAATAATGGCCAGGGCGATCAGGGAGGTGGTCACCGAACCAATGATAGCCTCACCCAGGGAATCTCCCACCCGCTGCTCCATGGAAGCAACCTGAGACTCCAGGCCGTCAATCCAGAATCCGGTGCCAATCATCACGCCCCATTTCGGCAGCATTTCGGCATAGCCTAACTTGGGGGCTACGTTACCGGTTTCCGGGTGTTTCCAGCCATAGGGTACATAGCCGCCACCATTGCGCGCAGCCTCGATCAGTTCGCGAATCAGGTAGGTGCCGTTCGGGTCCTGAAAGCCCCAGAGGTTACGGCCTTCCAGGGCGGAATTGACACCATGCATCACCGAAACACCTTCCGTGGTATAGGCGAACAGATAGCCCTCACTGCCGGAGTCGTCAAAACGCAGTTGCCGCAAGATGTCCCAGGCCTGCTGCTGGACCTCAGGATCATTGGCCGAGCCCGGCTGCTCATAAAGATGCTGGATGGACGTTTTTGCCAGCTCCAGATAGTTGCGCAGCTCCTGGCGCTTGCTGGCCTCCATGTCTTCCGAGAAGCTTGCAACCGCCTGCTCTCCGATCGAGCGGGCCTGATTCAGGTTGTAAGTGGTCAGCAATGCAGTCAGAACAATAACCGGCACCAGTGCCAGCAACAGCACCCTCGCCTGGATGGTCAGATTCTTCATGTGGTGTGTTTTCCGTGGTTGGAATGACTGTCGGAGAAGTCCGCTAAAAAAAGATTAGCAATCCTACAGAAAAACACACGACAGATTTATCGAGGAAACCTCGTAGTTTGTAAAACCAGTGCAACCAGGGCGTTATCTTTTGTAACGGTCAGTCCTTGAACTCGGCTTTGTCCAGCCCGTGTTTCTTCATTTTGTCATACAGCGTCTTGCGGGCAATCCCGAGCTGCACCATGGTGTCCTTGATGCTACCGTGGCAGGCGTTCAGCGCACTGACAATCGCCGAGCGTTCAAAGCCATCCATCATTTCCGACAGCGTCTGCCGGCTGGCAATGTTCGGTCCGCTGGCAGAATCGCCTTCGGCCAGGGCTGCCGGGCCCAGCAAGACATATCGCTCGGCCAGGTTACGCAGTTCCCGAACGTTGCCGGGCCAGGAATGCTGCATCAGCCGGGCAGCCTGACGTGCGTCCAAAGGCACACTCTCCCGGTCATAGCGAGCGGCAGCAATCAGCACAAAGTGATGGAACAGTTTGGGGATGTCTTCCTTTCGCTCCCGCAACGGCGGAATATCCACTTTCACCACATTCAGTCGGTAATAAAGGTCGGACCGGAATTCTCCCTTGTCACTCAGTTCTTTCAGATCGGATTTGGTGGCGGCGATAATACGTACGTCCACGTCCACGACCTGGTTGCTGCCAAGCCGCTCAACCCGTTGCTCCTCAAGAACCCGGAGCAGTTTTATCTGCAACGGCATGGGCATACTTTCCAGCTCATCCAGGAACAGGGTTCCCCGATGAGCGTGTTCTATCTTGCCAACACGTCGTTTGTCAGCACCTGTGAAGGCACCGGCCTCGTGCCCGAACAGCTCGCTTTCGATCAGATTCTCGGGTACAGCGCCGCAATTGATCGCAACAAAATTGTGGCTGCTGCGTGGACTGTTTTCATGGATATATCTGGCCAGCGCGTCCTTACCGGACCCCGTCTCACCATGAAGGAGCACGTTTGCGGAGATATCCAATACCGGATCAATGGTCGCCATCACCCGTTGCATAGCCGGCGAATCGCCCAGCATCCGGGGGCCGGGGCGGGCAAGGTGTCGGAGCTGAGCTTTCAGCCGCCGGTTCTCAAGCGCCAGATGCCGTTTCTCAAGGGCATGCCGCAGAAGTTCAATCAACTCCTCGTGATCAAACGGTTTCTCGATGAAATCGTAGGCACCCTGCTGCATGGCCGATACCGCCGTGCTGATATCGCCCTGACCAGTCAGCAGAATGACCGGAATATCTTCATCAATCTGCCGGATGCGCTGCAACACATCCAGGCCGTCCATGCCCGGCATGTTGTAATCACACAGGACGATGCCCTCGAAATCCGGATGAACCTCCTGCAAGGCTGACGCACCATCCGCAAAACAGGCCACCGGGATATCCTCCAGCTCCAGGGTCTGTTCCATCAGTGGCCGGATATCCGGGTCGTCATCGACAAAAATGACTGAAGCGGTTGTCATTCCTCTGCCCTACGCTGTTTCAGTTTGAGAACGAACTCGGCACCCGGACCATCGTCACGATTGTGGCCGACCAGGTTTCCGCCCAGAGCTTCAACGATCTGACGGGAAATGGAAAGCCCCAGGCCCAACCCCTGTTTGACAGAGCGGGTGGTAAAAAACGGTTCGAACACCTTCTCTGTGTTACCGGGAAGGCCATGCCCATTGTCTCGAACCCGGCAACGCCAGCTCCCCTCTTCCTCATCAATCATGATCTCGATCAACGGCTCGTCACGGCCTTCAACCGCCTGAACCGCGTTCGCCACCAGATTGACCATCACCTGTTCGATCCGGATCAGATCGCCGTGGCACATGACCGGCTGCTCCGGACGATGCCAATCGATGACAATGCCGCTACTGCTGTGCTGGGCACGAATAATCTTGAGGGCTCCATCCACCGCCAATCTGAGATCAACCACCGACGGGGGGCCCTCGGACTTTCTCGCGAACACCTTAAACTGTCGGATGAGCTCCGCCATCTTGTCGCACAGGGCGACAATTTCCCCCAGGTTGGCATCCACCATATCGGTGGCCCCCCGCTCCAGAAACTTCCGACTGTTGCGGGCATAACCCTGGATAGCGGTCAGGGGCTGATTGATCTCGTGGTTCAGACCCGCCGACATTTGCCCGAGCACCGCGAGCTTGGCAGCCTGGATGAGCTCTTGCTGGGTTTCACGCAACTCCGTCTGGGCTCTCTCCCGCTCCTGTATCTCTTCCAGCAGTTGGTCATTGGAACGTTTAAGATCGGCTGTCCGCTGAGCAACGCGACGCTCCAACTGCTCTCCCCTCAAGGCCAGTTCACGTTCCCGCCGGTATCGTTCGCGGAGATACAACCAGGTAAGGAACCCGGCCAGGAACAAGGCCAGCCCGCTGACCAGGAAACCGGCGCGGGTCCAGAGTACTGATCGCGTCTCGGTCAGTACCATCAGGCTCCAGTCCAGCCTGGGCAGGTCCACCTCGACGGTCAGGTACGTGCCGACACTGTTGCTGTCCCGTAACTGAATCCGTGTGGAATAATCCGCCAGCCCCCAAGGCTTGCCAGTGACCGAGAAGTCAACAGGCGCTAAATCCCGCTCGGGGTAACGCTGCCGCACGCGGGCGGTTTTTTCGGCCTTGTCACCTGGCCGAAAGTCCCGATACAACCACTGGCTGCGACTGGACAGAAAACTGATGCCGTCGCCGTCCAGCACCACCATTTGCGCCTGCTGGGTCGATTCTGGCCGGTGCCACTGCGACTCCAGCTCATGGACCAATATCTTGATGGCTACGACCCCGAGCATTTTGCCCCGCTGATCGCGCACCGGATGAGTGAAGTACAGACCACGCTCCAGGGACCGTAAACCCAAGGCGAAATAGGCCACTGAATCTCCGGTTTGCACGGCTTCAGAAAAGTAGGGGCGAAACGCGTAATTATTGCCAACGAAGGTGTCCGGCTGGCCGAAATTGTTGGCCGCAATCGTCAAACCAGACAAATCCATCAGGTAGATATCTGAGCCGCCGACAATGGTGGCCATTCTTTGCATCTGCTCGTTGGCGCGAAGCAGGGTCACGGCATCATTCGGTTGCTTGAGCGCGTCGGCTAACAGGGGGTGTTCGGCGATAAGAGCCGGTACCGGCAGATACCGGTTCAGCTCATTCGCAACCAGTTGTCGGTACCGGAAAGCCTCTTGCAGGGCCTCCTGCTCCAGCTGGCGATAACCGTACCAACCGCCCAGAAGCCAGGACAGCAGCATGATGACAACCAGAATCACAACGACGCTGAAGCGCTGGAGCATGGAATTCAGTTCCGAAACATCAAAGAGGGGCTTCGGCCAAGCCTAGCGCCCCCGGACCGGCAGGACAACCCGCTCAGCGGCAGGTTGTCCTCCGGGTACTGGCCAGATCAGGCTGCGGCGAGAGCCGGCGCACGCTTGCGCTGGATGAGCATGGCGATTACCGCCAGCGCGATACCGGCCAGATCCGTCCACAAACCACCCTCGATGGTCAGCAGGGCTGCGGCCACCAGTAACAACCGTACCAGAACCGGGGCGGACGACCGTGCGAACCAGCCCAGCACACCGGCAGACAGCAGGTACACGCCAAAGGTAGCGGTAATCAGCGCCCGTCCGATTTCGAACCACCCTCCTTCCATCAACAGCGCACTGTTGTAGAAGAACATGAAGGGCACGATGAACGCCGCAATGCCGATACGGAACGACGCCACCGATGTCGACATGGCGTTGGCACCGGAAATACCCGCCGCCGCATAGGACGCCAGTGCCACAGGCGGCGTGATGGCCGAGACCACGGCAAAGTAGAATACAAAGAAGTGCGCCGTCAGCGGCTCAATCCCCAACTGCACCAGGCCCGGAGCCACGACCGAAGCTGCAACGGCATAAGCTGCGGTGGTCGGCATGCCCATGCCCAGCAGAATGGAAATAAACATGGCAAACACCAGAGCCAGCAGATGACTGTGGGCCGCCACATCCAGCAACAGCACTGAGAACCGAGCGCCAACGCCGGTGAGTGAGATCACACCCACAATGACACCGGCGGCCGCACAGACCACGATGATCTGAATCGACATATAGGCCGCTATCTCAAACGCATGCAGAATCTGCCGCAGGCCCATCTTGTTGGGGGAAATCCAGCTGACCACCGCCGCGGAAATCGTGGCCAGAGTACCGGCACGAATCACCGAGTAGCCCTGGAACAACGCCACGATCAGAATGATGATGGGCACAAACAGGTATACCTGGCGCAGCATCAGGCGCAAATTGGGCAGCTCGTCTTCGCGCATGCCGCGCATCCCCAGCTTCTTGGCCTCGAAATCGACCATGAAGTAGACCGAGGCAAAGTACAGAATCGCCGGAATAATCGCCGCAATGGCAATTTCGGTATAGGGAATACCGGTAATCTCCGCCATGATGAAGGCGCCCGCACCCATGATCGGCGGCATGATCTGCCCGCCCGTAGACGCTGCTGCTTCAACCGCGCCGGCGGATTCCTTGCTGTAGCCAACCCGCTTCATCAAGGGGATGGTCAGGGAACCGGTGGATACCACGTTCCCGGCACTGGTGCCGTTAATCATACCCATCAGGCCAGAGGCGAAAATGGAGACTTTGGCGGGACCACCCCGGGACCGGCCAGCCGCCGCAAAAGCGAAATTCACAAAGTAGTCACCTACCTTCGACGCCTGCAAAAACGCGGCAAAGATAATGAACAGGATAATGTAGGTCGAAGACACCGCCGTGGTCGGCCCGAGAATACCCGCATCGGTATAGACCTGGCTGAAGAAGCGCTGCACCGACAGCCCGGGATACCCCAGAAAGCCCGGAAGGTAGGGGCCGGCGAAGACGTAGGCCAGAAAGACCAGTGCAATCACCACCAGAGCCATACCGGCTACCCGGCGGGTAAGCTCCATAATCAGCGCGGTACCGGCCACAGCGGCAAAAGAAATACCCACGGGGGCGAACGCGGTGCCGGTGGTCATCCGCATGGAGGTGTTGAACACCACCAGCAGGTAGGCAGCAGCCGCCACAGAGCAGATGATGAGAACCAGATCCGGCACGCTGAACCGGGCACGATCGCGCTGGTGGAACCAGCTCATGACAATACCCACACCGGAAGCCGCCAGCAGCGGCCAGCCAAAATGCCAGGTTTCCAGCTCGGCGGGAATCCGCAGGGTACCACCCAGAATCATCTGGTGAAAGGCGTAAGTCTGGTACAGCGCATAGAGCGCTGGAATCAGTGCGACTGCTGCAAACCAGGTGGTCCAGCGATGCCGCGCAGCACCTTCTTCACTGGAAACGAAGCGGGCACCGGCAAACAGGATAAAGCCCAACACCAGGGCACCGGCCACGTGCACAATACGGAACGACCAGGTTTCCATGGGCGACACGTTCAGGGTGTAGAGGTGAAACGCCGAATAGGCAATGGCCAGCAACACCACGAACTTCAGCAAAATACCGGTGTACAGGCGACGGTTCGCCTCTACCGGTTCTTCATCCACATTGTGGGCCAATACATGGTCTTCATTGACCGTCAGGTTTTCTGCCAGCTGCGTTTCGCCGCCGGCATGGGATTGTTCTTTGGTCATGATAAGTCCTGCCTGTCTGAGAGGCGGTGAATCGGTATCGACCGGATGCCGAAGGGTCGTCAGGCGACCCTTCGGCCTGGTTCATTACTGCTTGATGGCCGCGTCTTCGATGGGATAGCCGTTCTCGTTGAACCAGCGTGCTGCACCCGGATGCCAGGGCAGTACCTTGTTCTTGGTGTAGTTCTCGGGAACGGAGTGGCGCGCTGCCTTGTGGATCGACACCATCTTGTCGTTGTTCTCCATGGTCAGCTTGGTGATTTCATACACAAAGCTTTCCGGCATATCGCAGTTCACCATGGCGAAGTTCCACATGGAGACCACTCGGGATGGAGCGTCCAGGGACTGGTAGGTGCTGGCCGGAATGACGAACTCCGACACCGGGAAGTTATCGACGATCTTCTTGGCTTCATCATCGTTCATGCCGATCACGTTAACGTCGGTCTGGACTTCCAGCTGGCTGACCGCCGGAATGGGAATACCGGCCGCAAAGGCCACCACATCAATCAGACCATCCTGAAGCTGGCCACCGAGGTCTGACCAGCTGCCGTTACGACGCTCGAACTTGACGCCCAGCGTTTCCATCATGCGCGGGAAGTAGGTATCCGAGGTGGAGCCGGCCGGCCCGAAACCAATGGTGGCACCGTCCGGAATCTCGGAGATGCTGGTAATACCGGAGCTGGAAAGCGTGGCAATGGAGAACGGGGTTTCATACATCGGGAACATGGCACACACGTTGTCCATCTTCATGCCCGGGGCCAGCGGGCTCTCGCCTTCCATGGACTCACGGGCCGGGCCCATGGTGGTCAGGCCAAACTTCAGGTCTCCGGTGTGAACCAGCGCCATGTTCTGAACCGGGCCGCCGGTGATTTCAGCACCACCAGACACCCCCAGATTCTCCGCCACAAAGTTCGCCCAGCCGGAGCCATAGGCAAAGTAGGTGCCGCCCTGGCTTGCCGTGCCAACGGTAAAGCTCTCGGGCCAGCCGGCACGATCCTGGGCAATCACAGGGCCAGCAACAACGGAGGAGGCGATCGCAGCCGCCAGAATGGTTTGAAGTTTCATAAGAAATGCTCCCGATTCATCTTGTTGGTTGGGTGCTGATGAGGCCTGCCCGGCCTCGCTGGGGGAGCTATCAGCAAGGGCCAGGCCAGTTAGTAAAAATACTTACAAAACAATAAATTGATTTCTTATTAGACAAATAGACGAAGAACATTGGGTGGCTAACCACCCACAGCAAAGCTAATAATGGGTGGATATTCACCCATGATATTTTCGGGAGAACCAATGTCAGACTCGGAGCAATTCGCCAGCGATAATTACAGCGGTATCTGCCCCCAGGCCTGGAACGCCATGGAACAGGCCAACCAGAAGGACGAACCTGCCTACGGCGAAGACACCTGGACAGCCAAAGCGGCAGACCAACTACGCGAAGTATTTGATACCGACTGCGACGTTTACTTCGTGTTCAATGGCACAGCCGCAAACTCCCTCGCTCTGGCGTCCATCGGGCAATCCTTCCACAGCGTGATCTGCCACGAACTGGCCCACATTGAGACCGATGAATGCGGCGGCCCCGAATACGCCTCCAACGGGGCAAAACTGTTGCTGGGTACAGGTGCCAACGGCAAGCTGACCCCGGAAAGCGTGGAACACCTTGTCACCAAACGCAGCGATATTCACTATCCCAAACCCAAGGCACTGAGCATCACCCAGGCGACAGAAGTGGGTACCCTTTACTCCCCAGAGGAACTCCGTGCGTTGCGCGCAGTGGCCGACCGCCATAGCCTGAACATTCATATGGATGGCGCACGCTTTGCCAACGCGGTAGCGGCGCTGGACGTGCACCCTTCTGAAATCACCTGGAAAGCGGGTGTCGACGTGCTCTGTTTCTCCGGCACCAAGAATGGCCTGGCCCTGGGTGAAACGGTCATTTTCTTCAACCGTAAACTTGCCGAAGACTTTGAATGGCGCTGTAAACAGGCGGGGCAACTCGCCTCGAAGATGCGCTATATCTCAGCCCCCTGGTGCGGTCTGCTCACTGACGATACCTGGCTGAAAAATGCCAGACACGCCAATGCCTGTGCCGAACGGCTGGAGCACGGATTGCGCGGTATTGACGGCGTATCCCTGCGTTACCCCAGGCAGGCCAATGGTGTGTTTGTGGATTTACCGGAAACTACCCAGGCTGCGCTAAGAGCGAAAGGGTGGAAGTTCTACAACTTTATTGGCGGCTGTTCCCGGCTGATGTGCTCCTGGTCGACCTCGGAGGAGCAGGTAGATCGGTTTTTGCGGGATGTTCGGGAGTTTGCGGGGGTACCTGGGTAGAAGCGACAAGGCGCATACTATGTGAGCTGTTTGGCAAAGGTCAGCCTGTTCTAGGCTAAACGTAGTCCGTACCCAGCCCTCCCCACAATACAGCTTTCTTGCCGTTCAAGGCCTTGCTCCCTCTGCAGCGAAGCTAGGTGTATCAGCGCCATCCTTCACCAAGGATGTATCAAAGCACTCGGAAACTGATCACAAAGTCGGCACCCCCTCATGCTCCACAATACTCAAGCCTTTCCTGGGCAACGAACGATGAGTTTCATGCACCTTATCTCGTATACTACCCACCTCAAATTTGAGCCGACGGCGACTTACTAACCGGATTTAAACAGGAAAACTGAATGACAAGCACCCAACAACGCGCAGCCCTGCAACGCCAGATATGGGCGATCGCTAACGACGTACGTGGTTCTGTCGACGGCTGGGACTTCAAGCAGTATGTGCTGGGCACCCTGTTTTACCGCTTTATCAGCGAGAATTTTGCCAGTTATATCGAGGCCGATGACGACAGCATCAACTACGCAGAGCTGCCCGACAGCGTCATCACCCCAGACATCAAAGACGATGCCATCAAAACCAAGGGGTACTTCATTTACCCCAGCCAGCTGTTCGTCAATATTGCCAAGGGTGCCAACAACAACGAAAGCCTGAATACCGACCTCGCGGCTATCTTTGCTGCCATCGAAGCCTCCGCTAACGGCTACCCATCGGAGGGCGACATCAAGGGTCTTTTTGCCGATTTTGACACCACCAGCAACCGACTCGGCAACACTGTTAAGGAAAAGAACTACCGCTTGGCGGCTGTGCTCAAAGGTGTAGCCGGCCTGGATTTTGGGAATTTTGACAGTGCCCATATCGATTTGTTTGGCGATGCCTACGAATTCCTGATTTCCAACTACGCAGCCAATGCAGGCAAGTCTGGTGGCGAGTTCTTTACCCCGCAGCATGTATCAAAACTGATTGCCCAGCTCGCCATGCACAAGCAAACCAGCGTGAACAAGATTTACGACCCCGCGTGCGGGTCCGGCTCGCTGCTGCTGCAAGCAAAGAAGCATTTCGATGCGCATATTATTGAAGAGGGCTTCTTCGGCCAGGAGATTAACCACACCACCTATAACCTGGCCCGCATGAACATGTTTTTGCATAACATCAACTATGACAAGTTCAACGTGCAGCTGGGTAACACCCTGACCGATCCACATTTTGGCGATGAAAAACCCTTTGACGCCATCGTCTCCAATCCGCCCTATTCGGTGAAATGGATCGGCAGCGACGACCCTACCCTAATTAACGATGACCGCTTTGCCCCGGCCGGGGTGCTGGCCCCTAAATCCAAAGCCGACTTTGCCTTTGTTCTGCACGCGCTCAGCTATCTATCGGCCAAAGGCCGCGCAGCCATCGTCTGCTTCCCTGGCATTTTCTACCGGGGCGGTGCCGAAAAGAAAATCCGCCAGTATCTGGTAGACAACAACTACGTAGAATCGGTGATCTCACTCGCCCCCAACCTGTTTTATGGCACCACCATCGCGGTCACCATCCTGGTGTTGTCCAAACACAAAACTGACACAACCACCCAGTTCATTGATGCCAGCGGCGAGGCGTATTTCAAAAAAGAAACCAATACCAACCTCCTGACCGATCAGCATGTTGAAGACATCATGCGCGCGTTCGACCGCAAGGAAAACATTGAGCATTTTGCGCGCTCCGTGCCGTTTGAAGAGATCGCCGCCAATGACTACAACTTGTCAGTCACCAGCTACGTAGAAGCCAAAGACACCCGCGAGCAGATCGACATTACCCAGCTCAATGCTCAGCTAAAAACCACAGTGGCCAGAATCGACCAACTGCGCACCGAGATTGATGCCATTGTGGCGGAGATTGAAGGTGAGGAGCTGTAGGCATGAGCAATGTGAGATTTATGGACAAGCTGGACGATAGCGTTCATATGGACTGGGTATCCCTTGGTGCTGTAGCAGATATTGGCACCGGAAGCTCAAATCGCCAAGATAAGAGTGAAAATGGAATCTATCCATTCTATGTTCGTTCAAAGAACGTATTAAAGTCAGATACCTTTCAGTTTGATGAAGTGGCTATAGTCGTACCCGGCGAAGGCGGAATTGGTGAGATATTCCACTACGTGGAAGGGAAATATGCCCTACATCAGAGAGCATATAGAATTCGCGTTATATCAGGCATATTGAACACAAAGTTTCTCTATCACTTCATGTCATCAAATTTTAAGAAATACATTCTGGCAAAAAGTGTTGGAGCAACTGCAACCTCTATAAGGAAGCCCATGCTTGAGGGATTCCAGATTCCCATCCCATGTCCGGAAAATCCGAAAAAATCCCTTGAGATCCAGGCGGAAATCGTCCGAATTCTTGACGCATTTACCTCCCTTACCGCCGAGCTTACCGCCGAGCTTACCGCAAGAAAAAAGCAATACAACTACTATCGCGACAAGTTGTTGAGTTTCGAAGATGGAGAAGTAGCGTGGAAGCCGCTCGGAGAGATTGGAGAATTTATTCGGGGTAAACGCTTTACCAAAGCTGATTATGTAGATGACGGTATCAGCGCTATCCATTACGGTGAGATTTACACCCGGTACGGAGCATTCACGACTAGGGCACACTCCCAGGTCCGAAGTGATATGGCGAAGACACTTCGTTATGCGCTGCCTGGTGACGTGGTAATAACGGATGTGGGAGAGACCGTAGAGGACGTTGGTAAAGCCGTGGCATGGCTAGGCGATGGAAAAGTCGCTATTCACGACCACTGCTATGCTTTCCGGCATACAATGAACCCGAAGTACGTTTCTTACTGCATGCAAACCGCATCGTTTATTGCTGAGAAGGCGAAGCATGTGGCCAGAACCAAGGTCAATACACTGTTAATGACCGGCTTTTCGAAGGTTTCGATCCCTATCCCCTATCCGGATGATCTCGAGAAGTCACTTGACGAACAGGCTCGTATTGTATCGATTCTGGACAAATTCAACGCCCTTACCGACTCGATTTCCGAAGGCTTACCCCGAGAGATCGAGCTGCGGCAAAAGCAATATGAATACTATCGGGATCTTCTGCTGAGCTTCTCAAAACCGGAAGAGGTCGCGGCTTGATATGAGCAAGACCCTAACGGAAATAGCCCAACAGCTCAGAGGCGCCAATAAAAGGGTGCAGTTGATTTATGCCTTTAATGGCTCGGGGAAAACCCGCCTATCCCGGGAATTCAAACAACTGATTGCGCCAAAGAATGATGATGAAGATGTCACCAATAGTGAAGGTGAAAGTGCATTCTCAAGAAACAAAATCCTCTACTACAATGCGTTCACCGAGGACTTGTTCTATTGGGATAACGATCTGGACTCAGATGCAGAACCTAAGCTGAAAATTCAACCCAACTCTTTTACCGACTGGGTTTTGAAGGATCAGGGGCAGGATCTCAATATCGTCACAAACTTCCAACGTTATGCTAATCAGAAACTCACCCCGCATTTTAGCGCAGATTTTACAGAGGTGACTTTTTCACTTGAGCGTGGCGATAACGAACATTCCGGCAACCTGAAAATCTCCAAAGGTGAAGAGAGCAACTTTATCTGGAGCATTTTTTACACCCTGTTGGATCAGGTTATTACAATCCTCAACGTTGCTGAGCCCACTGAGCGTGAGACAAATCAGTTTGACCAGTTGGAATATGTCTTTATTGATGACCCAGTCAGCTCACTGGATGAAAATCATCTGATTGAGTTGGCCGTCAACTTGGCGGGCTTGATCAAATCCAGTCAGTCTGGGCTGAAGTTTATTATCACAACTCACAGCCCTCTTTTTTATAACGTGCTCCACAATGAACTTGGTTTGAACAAAAATGGTAAAAAAGAAGGCTGCTACCTGCTGGAACGTTTTGAGAATGGCAGCTACCTTCTGAACACCAAATATGGGGATTCCAACAAGAGCTTTTCCTACCATCTATATCTAAAACAGGTCCTTGAGCAGGCAGTCGCGGAAAACCAGGTACAAAGGTACCATTTTACGCTCTTACGTAACCTGTACGAGAAAACGGCGAGCTTTCTCGGTTATCCGAGATGGTCTGAACTCTTACCGGGTGACCAGCAGGCGTATTTGAACCGCATCATCCAGTTCTCCAGTCATTCAACCTTGTCAAATGACACGGTCACCGAGCCAACAGAGCCCGAGAAGCAGACTGTTAAGTTACTGCTTAATCACTTGAAGAATGAATATGGCTTTTGGAAGCAGGTCGAAGCCAATGACTGAACTCACTGACATTAAAGCATAAGGAAGGAACCCTGTGCCCAATCTAAGTCTGGAAGATCAAACCACAGAATTTCTGCTCTACACCGCACCCAACGGCAAGATAAAGGTAGAGGTGGTGCTCAGCAATGAGACCATCTGGCTGACTCAGGAAAGAATGGCGGAGCTGTTTGGTGTGCAGCGCCCGGCAATTACCAAGCACCTGAAGAACATTTTTGAAAGCGGAGAGTTAGAGGAATCAGTGGTATGTTCCATTTTGGAACATACCACTGAACACGGCGCTGTGGCCGGGAAAACCCAGACGAATAGGGTCAAATACTACAACCTGGATGCCGTGATTTCGGTTGGCTACCGGGTCAACTCGGCACAGGCCACACAGTTCCGTATCTGGGCGACGCAGCTGATCAAAGAGTACATCATCAAGGGCTTTGCCATGGATGATGAGCGCCTGAAAAATGGCCGCTACTTCGGTAAAGATTACTTCCGCGAATTACTGGAGCGGGTGCGCTCCATTCGAGCCAGTGAGCGGCGCATCTACCAGCAGATTACCGATATTTTTGCTGAATGCAGCATTGATTACGACCCCAGATCGAAAACCACCCAGTTGTTCTACGCCCACGTTCAGGACAAGTTCCATTACGCCATTACTGGCCACACCGCTGCAGAAATCATTTCACTCAAAGCCGATGCCAGTAAGCCTTTGATGGGCATGAGCACTTACAAAAACGCACCGGCTGGCCGGGTATTAAAGTCAGATTCTGTGGTCGCGAAGAATTATTTGAGCGAAACCGAAATCAAACAACTCGAACGGGCAGTCTCGGCTTTTTTCGACTATATCGAAGGCATCATCGAGCGGCGCAACAGTTTCACGATGGAAAGCTTTGCTGAAAGCGTCAACAAATTTCTTGCCTTCAATGAGTACCGGATTCTGGAAGGCTATGGCAACGTTAGCCGAAAGCAGGCCGAGCAAAAAGCTTATGCCGAATACGACAAGTTCAACAAGCAGCAACATATCGAATCAGACTTCGATCGCGAAGTGAAAAAGCTGCTTCAAAGAAAGGACGCGGATACGTGATTGACTACAAGGCCATTGCCGAAACCAATCAATTTATCGTTCTGGATAGATATACCAAGTGCGTTCAGCTCAGTGAAACCTATCAAAGTGAATACGACCTGGAACGGGAATTTATAGCCGACCTTGAAAACCAGGGGTATGAATATCTGCCAGACCTCAACTCCCCGGATGCACTGCTGGCCAATGTGCGCCAGCAACTGCAAACCCTGAACAAACTGCAGTTTTCCGAGAGCGAATGGCAGCGCTTTGTGGAAACTTTTCTTGACCGGCCCAGTGAAACCGTCATCGATAAAACCCGCAAAGTTCACGATGACTATATTCACGACTTTGTATTCGATGATGGCCGCATCCAGAACATTTACCTACTGGATAAAAAGAACGTTACCCGCAACAAGCTACAGGTCATCAAGCAATTTGAGCAAACTGGGAGCCATGCCAATCGCTATGATGTCACCATTCTGGTCAATGGATTGCCCATGGTGCAGGTGGAACTGAAACGGCGCGGTGTAGCCATTCGCGAGGCCTTTAACCAGGTGCACCGCTACAGCAAAGAGAGTTTTAACAGCGAGCATTCCCTGTTCAAGTTTCTCCAGCTATTTGTGATTTCCAATGGAACTGATACACGCTACTTTGCCAACACCACTCAGCGGGACAAGAACAACTTTGACTTCACCATGCATTGGGCAAAGGCCGACAACAGCCTGATCAAAGATTTGAAAGATTTCACCACCACCTTCTTTCAGAGAAACACTCTGCTGGAGGTGCTGTTGAAATACTCGGTGTTTGATGTCAGCAACACCCTTCTGGTAATGCGCCCGTACCAGATTGCCGCGACCGAACGCATCCTGTGGAAGATCAAAAGTTCCCATGCGAGCAAGAACTGGAGCAAGCCGGAAAGCGGCGGCTATGTCTGGCACACCACAGGCTCCGGCAAGACGTTGACCAGCTTCAAAGCAGCAAGGCTGGCCACCGAGCTGGACGTTATCGACAAGGTATTCTTTGTTGTGGACCGTAAAGACCTGGACTACCAGACCATGAAGGAGTACCAGCGGTTCTCCCCCGATAGCGTCAACGGCTCGGACAGCACCGCAGGGCTGAAGCGCAATCTAGACAAAGAAGATAACAAGATCGTCGTCACCACCATTCAAAAGCTCAATAACCTGATGAAGAGCGAAAACGACCTGCCAATATACACCAGGCAAGTCGTTTTTATTTTTGACGAATGCCACCGCAGCCAGTTTGGTGAAGCACAGAAAAACCTTAAGAAGAAGTTCAAGCGGTTCTATCAGTTCGGCTTTACCGGTACCCCCATTTTCCCCCAGAACGCTCTCGGTGCAGAAACCACCGCCAGCGTGTTTGGTCGTGAATTGCACTCCTATGTGATCACCGACGCCATTCGCGATGAAAAGGTGCTCAAGTTCAAGGTGGACTACAACGATGTGCGCCCCCAGTTCAAAGTCATTGAAACCGAGCAGGACGAAACAAAACTGACGGCAGCGGAAAATCGGCAGGCCTTGCTGCACCCCGAACGTATCCGGGAAGTGTCGCAGTACATTCTGAATCACTATCGACAGAAGACTCATCGCCTGCAACCGGGCGCCATGGGCTTTAATGCCATGTTTGCCGTCAGCAGCGTGGACGCCGCAAAGCTCTATTATGAATCTCTGAACCAACTTCAAGCCGAGAATGATAAACCGCTCAGGATTGCCACCATTTTTTCCTTTGCCGCCAACGAGGAACAGGATGCCATTGGCGATATTGCTGACGAGAGTTTTGAAGTCTCGGCTATGAACAGTAGCGCCAAGGAGTTTTTAAACGCCGCGATTGCCGACTACAACGCTTTATTCAAAACCAGCTTCAGTGTCGACAGCAACGGCTTCCAGAACTACTACCGCGATTTGGCCAAGCGCGTGAAATCCAGAGACATCGACCTGTTAATTGTAGTGGGCATGTTCCTGACCGGCTTTGATGCGCCAGTGCTCAACACCTTGTTCGTGGATAAGAACCTGCGCTACCATGGCCTGATCCAGGCCTTTTCGCGCACCAACCGGATTTATGACGCCACCAAAACCTTTGGCAATATCGTAACCTTCCGTGATCTGGAGAAGGCGACCATTGACGCCATCACCCTGTTTGGCGACAAGAACACCAAGAACGTAGTACTGGAGAAAAGCTACAAGGAATACATGGAAGGCTTCACCGATCTCGTTACCGGCGAAGCACGACGTGGCTTCATGACGGTGGTAGCAGAATTGGAACAGCGCTTTCCCGCCCCGGATGAGATTGTTAAAGAAAAGGACAGGAAGGCGTTTGCCAAGCTGTTCGGCGAGTACCTGCGCGTTGAAAACATACTGCAGAATTTCGATGAATTTGCCAGCCTGAAAGCCCTGCAAACGATTGATACTAGTGACCCTGCGGAAGTGGAAGCATTCAAGGCGAAACATTACCTGAGCGATGAAGATCTCGCCGTTTTGAAGAGCATACGATTACCCTCTGAGCGCAAGATTCAGGATTACCGCTCCACCTACAACGACATACGCGACTGGATTCGCCGAGAAAAGGCCGGCAACGATAACAACCAGTCCAGCATCGACTGGGATGATGTGGTCTTCGAGGTAGACCTGCTCAAGTCACAGGAAATCAATCTGGACTACATTCTGGAGCTGATCTTTGAGCACAACAAGAAAACCAAAAGCAAGTCAGACCTGATTGATGAAGTCCGCCGCCTGATTCGGGCCAGCCTGGGTAATAGAGCCAAGGAGAGTTTGGTGGTCGACTTTATTAACCAGGCAGATCTTGATGATATTCCTGACAAGGCCAGTGTCATTGACGCGTTCTTCACCTATGCAAGAGCTGAGCAACAGCGAGAAGCGCAGGCACTGATTACGGCCGAAAAGCTTAACGCGGAAGCGGCCAGGCGCTACATCGCCACGTCTTTGAAACGAGAGCATGCCAGCGACAATGGTACGGAGCTCAATAACATTCTGCCGAAAATGAGTCCGTTGAATCCGCAATACCTCACCAAGAAACAAAGCGTTTTTGAAAAAGTTTCGGCGTTTGTAGAGAAGTTCAAAGGCGTAGGCGGGCAGATCTAGAGCTCACCAACGCCCCTGCAAAGTCGCCACAATCTTACGACCACCGGCATGATTCCGGTGTTCGCAAAGGTAAATCCCCTGCCAGGTACCGAGTGCCAGATGGCCGTGGCTGATGGGAATGGTCAGCGACGGCCCGATGATCACGCTTTTTATGTGGGAGGTGGTGTCATCCGGGCCTTCCAGGGTGTGCTCGTAATAATCGGCGTGCTCCGGCACCATCACATTGAAGTGACGCTCCAGATCGCCACGCACGTCCGGGTCGGCGTTTTCATTGATGGCCAGGGAAGCGGAGGTGTGCTGAATGAACAGGTGCAGCAACCCCACCTCGCAGTTGGTCAGCTCCGGCGCCTGGACCAGGATCTCGTTGGTGACGAGATTGAAGCCCCGTGGCAACGGTGCTAACTCAATGATGTTCTGGTGCCAGATCATAGGTACTCCAACGTTCGGTTATTTCTGAAGTTCGTCCCAGGGGTGTACCGGCACCACGGCTTCCTCCGACACTTCGTTCTCGAAGGAACTGCGGAAGTAGTCCATGGCCTTTTCGGCCTCACCCAACTCATCAAACCGCGCCACGTGGTAGATCGCTTCGCCCTCATTCACCAAGGGCAGATTGTTCACGCAGATGACAATCCCGGAACAGGGCGAGGTGATGGCCACTTCAGTCTCGCCAAACGGATCGGCCACCATGGCCAGTCGTTGTCCCTTGCGAACCTTCTGGCCCAGCCGGGCCACCGGGCGCATGATGCCGTCGATATCTGCCCGGACCCACTGGGAATTGGCCGCTGTTTCCGAGCGCTTTTTCGGCGCCTTGGGGCCTTTCTTGGCGGGCACCATTTCCAGTTCCCGCATTACCCGGATCACACCTTTAACACCGCTGGCGATAACCACTTCATCAAAGCGCAGGGCTTCCCCGCCTTCAAAGGTGATCACCGGAATATCCAGCGAATCGGCATAGGCCCGCAGACTGCCTTCGCGCAGACCGGCATTGATGATGATAGGCGCACCAAAGGCTTCAGCCATGCGGGAAGTTTCCGGATTTTTCAGCTCGGCGCGGATCTGCGGCAGGTTGAACCGGTGAATGGCACCGGTATGCAGATCGATAATGTGGGTGACGCTTTCCATGATCTGGGTGCGTAACAGATAGGCAATACGGCCGCCCAGAGAGCCACTCTCAGAGCCCGGGAAACACCGGTTCAGATCCCGCCGGTCGGGCAGGTAACGGGTACGCTGCACAAACCCGAAAATGTTAACAATGGGGACTGCCACCAGGGTGCCCCGAAGGTGCCGCAGCGCGGAGTTCTTCAACACCCGGCGGATGATTTCAACACCGTTGATCTCATCGCCGTGGATGGCGCCACAGACCATCAATACCGGGCCGTCCCGGCGGCCGTGTACCACTTCCACCGGAATATGCAGCGGGGTATGGGTGTAGAGTTTTGCCACCGGGACTTCCACGGTCTCCCGGGTACCGGCTTTCACCTCTACGCCGGCAATCTCAAACGGAGCTCTGGCCATGCCTTCTTATCCCCTGCCCCGGGTTTTGGTTTTCCAGGGTTTATAGTTCTTTTCGGTCCAGTTGATGATCATGCCCGCCACGTTCTTTCCGGTGGCATTTTCAATACCCTCCAGGCCAGGCGAGGAATTCACTTCCATCACCAACGGACCCCGGCTGGAACGCAGCAGGTCCACGCCGGCGACGTTCAGGCCCATGGCTTTGGCGGCAGTAATGGCAGTTCGGCGCTCTTCCGGAGTAATTCTCACCAGCGAGGCGGTGCCACCGCGGTGCAGATTGGAGCGGAATTCGCCTTCAGCGCCCTGGCGTTTCATGGCAGCAATAACCTTGTCGCCGATCACAAAGCAGCGAATATCGGCGCCACCAGCTTCCTTGATGAACTCCTGCACCAGAATGTCGGCTTTCAGGCCCATAAAGGCTTCAATAACGCTTTCTGCCGCCTTACGGGTTTCCGCCAGCACCACGCCGATGCCCTGGGTACCCTGCAACAGCTTGATCACCACTGGCGCGCCACCCACCATCTTCAGCAACTCCGGCACGTTGTCAGGTTTATTGGCGAAACCGGTCACCGGCATACCCACGCCCTTGCGGGCCAGCAGCTGCAAAGAGCGCAGCTTATCCCGGGAACGGGTGATGGCAACCGATTCATTCACCGGAAACACGCCCATCATTTCAAACTGCCGGAGCACCGCGGTGCCGTAAAAGGTGACCGAGGCACCAATACGGGGGATCACCACATCAAAATCCTCCAGCACCTCTTCGTGATAGTGGATTTTCGGGTCGGCAGAGGTGATGTTCATGGAACAGTGCAGGCAGTCGATGACCTTCACTTCGTGGCCACGGTTAATGCCTTCCTCCACCAGACGCCGGGTCGAATACAGGTGACGGTTTCGCGACAGTACCGCAATTTTCATAGTCAGGTCCTTGGTGCCGGCTCACCGGCAAGATAAGAAGCTTCAGGGTATATCGTCGAGCGTCCCGCCATGGCGGTGCGCCCGAGTAACATCCGGAACCGCATGGAGTCCCGGTTGGTCAGTGTCATTTCAATGGGCCAGCTCTGATCGCCGAGTACCAGTGTGGTTTCAATCACCAGCCGTTGTTCCTTGTGGCCACCGGAATCCGATACCGTGCGCTCGTCCAGCACCCGGGCATCGCATTCCACCACATGGTGCAGGTCGTTCTGGACCGGGTGCACCCAGAACTTCACGCGGCGCTCGCCATTTTCGGTATAAGGCTCGGTTCGGAACGTGTGCAGACAGGATGTCCTGGCGCCAGTATCCACCTTGGCCTTGATACGCTGGATATCAAGATCCGGCAGCGCCACCCATTCACGCCACCCCAGGCTGACCTTGTTCTCTGCGGCTTTCGGGGGAGTGGTTTTGATGGCTTCAGGTTTTATTGTCGACATCCGGTGATTCCTTTTCTTGCTGTTGTTCCGACCCGACCAGCTGTATGCGGAAAGGTTCGGAATGACTGCCGGCGTAGACACTGGTGTGGGGGAACGGTATTTCGATGCCGGCCCCATCCAGTGCTTTCTTGATGGCGACCATCATGCCGCCTTTACCTTCCAGGAAATCCTCCCGGGCCACCCAGAAGGAAAACTGGAGATCCACAGACGAAGGCCCGAAACCGGTCACCAGCACAAATGGCCGGGGCTCTTCCAGGCAATGCGGATTGGTCTCCGCCAGCCCGAGCAACAGATCCCGCACCCGCTCCACATCTTCAGCGTAGGCGATACCGATCACCAAATCGATCCGCCGGATCGGAAACCGGGACCGGTTCACCACCCGGGTTTTGATCAGGGTTTCATTGGGGATACGCACATACAGGTTGTCCGGTGTTCTCAGCTTTACACTGAGCAGATCAATCGCCACCACCTCACCAATGGTGGCATCCGCTTCGATGACATCGCCTATCTCAAACGGACGCTCCATCACCAGAAACAGGCCACTGATGATGTTGGAAGCCGATGTCTGCGAAGCAAAGCCAATGGCTACCGTGAGAATACCGGCCGCCCCCAGCACCACTTCCAGTGAAAACCCGGCTTCCCGCAGCGCTGCGATAGCAAACAGCACGAAAATCACATAGAACACCAGGCGCCGGATGAGCACCTGGTGGTGCCGTGAAGTGCGGCTTTCGACCAGCCGCCCGACGCTCCGAGCCAGCATGGTACCCAGGAAGATACCCAGCACCAGCAAAAATCCCGCCGCCAGCCACTGCCCCCAGGCAATGCCACTGATCAATTGAATAAACGTAGCCTCAATAGCCTCAATCAACAGAGTTGCTCCTGATTCTGTCAGCCAAACATTCGGTCAAACGCCCGCACCAGGCGGCGCCCTTTGGCCAGCTTTTCCCGGGGCGGCGCCACCAGTTGGCATTGACCGGCACAGGCGGGTACCGACTGTTCAATATTCAGGCTGGCAGAGTTCATATCGGTTTCACACTCTACCGTGACACCCGGCGTCCACAGCTGTCCACGCTCGTTACGATAAAGGGCCAGCAATGGCGTGGGCAGGCTGAACCTTTCCAGCAGCAGTGCCTGCTCACGGCGATTGATGATGGTCACCGGAGTAACGGCCCGCCAGGGACGTTTCGGCACCGCCTCAAGTGCCAGACGACCAAACGTGGAGGAAGCGTAGCAAAGCTCGCCCTCCATGGTGTTACGGCCAAGCCAGGTCATGGAGGGCACGGCCAGCGGGATCTCGGTCAGCTCTGTTTGCCCATCGCCTACACACACTTTCATCCACAAGGATGTTCCCACGTAAAGCAAACAGCGCCCACCGGCAGGAATGGTTAAAGGCTGGAACGGCCGTATAACCGTGGGACGACAGCCCATAGCGGGGTTGAAGCGGACGATACCTTGATCATCCATACGCACAAAACGCTGCACCGGAATATCAGCGGATGGCACGGTATGGCTCAGGGTTTCCTGCCAATGCAGGGGATCGGAATGAATATCCAGCTTCTCCTCACGCACCTGCCACTCAAGATCCAGCAGGGTAATCCAGACCCGGGTATGTCCAAGCTGATGTTGCTGTGTCTGGCCGGATGCCAGTTGATAGGAATGCGCCCAGACACCTTCGCGCTGGCTTTCGGTTTGCTCGGTCATGCCTGCGAAACGGCTCCTTGTTGTCAGCGTGATTCGGTGGCGGCTGGTTTTAACTATAATCCAATCCGGTAGTTGCAGCGAATATACAAGCCTATGATTTTTTGGGTTGTATTTACCCTTATATGCACCCGTCAACGACCTGGATGACCCGATGACACAACTGGTGTGGTTCCGTAACGACCTTCGGCTTGCCGACAACCCTGCCCTGACGGCCGCGTGCCAGTCAGGAGAACCGGTGCGCGCGTGTTTCGTAGTCACCCCTCAGCAATGGCAGGAACACGACTGGTCTGCCGCCCGGGTACGCTTTGTTCTTGAACACGCCAACGCCCTGGCCCGGGAACTGGCTGAGCTTGGCGTTCCACTGACATTCCTGAACGCCGAGCGTTTTTCGGATGGCAGCGATGCACTGCTGCAGTTCTGCAAGGACAGTGACATTGCCGACGTCCATTTCAACGAGGAGTACGGCATTAACGAACGCCGCAGGGATAAAGCACTGCGCGATCGCCTGGTGGATTTCGGCATCCGGGTGAGCAAGTACCGGGACCAGACCGTCGCCCCGGTCGGCCAGATTCTGACCCAGCAGAACGAACCCTACTCGGTGTTTACGCCTTTCTCCCGTCGTTGGCGCAGTTGGATAGAGGAAACACGGCCCACTCTGCACCCCAGGCCCGCCGCGATCGGCAACGCGGTCAAACCCGAACAGACCGACACCCTGCCTGCGCCGTTCAGAGAGGCACCGGAGCCGCTGGTACCGACGGGAGAGGATGCCGCTCACGAGCAGCTGGAGGCGTTTCTGACGGAGCGCGCCAAAGACTACAAAGATAACCGGGACTTCCCGGCGCTGGATGGCACCAGCCAGCTCTCCCCCTACCTGGCCAATGGCGTGCTCTCCGGGCGCCAGTGCCTGATTGCGGCAAAGCAATCAGGCCTTTCCGGGGAAGGCGTGGAAACCTGGATCAATGAAATCGCCTGGCGGGATTTCTACATCCATATCCTTTATCACTACCCGCGGGTGAGTATGGGGCGTGCGTTCAAGGAGGAAACCGAGGCTCTGGAGTGGAATACGCCGGGCGAGCATTTCGAAGCCTGGAAGGAAGGCCGCACGGGTATCCCTATTGTGGATGCAGCCATGCGCCAGTTGAAAGCCACCGGCTGGATGCACAATCGCCTGCGGATGATCACTGCCATGTTCCTGACCAAGAACCTGTTCATCGACTGGCGGCTGGGCGAAGCCTGGTTTATGCAGAATCTGGTGGATGGCTTTCTGGCGTCTAACAACGGTGGCTGGCAGTGGAGTGCCTCAACGGGTACCGATGCTGCGCCCTACTTTCGGGTGTTCAATCCGGTGACCCAGAGTGAGCGGTTTGATCCTAAGGGGGAGTTTATTCGGAACTGGGTGCCCGAGTTGGCAAAGCTGGACAACAAGCGGATTCATGATCCTTCCAAGGGCGGTGTTATCCCGAAAGGCTACCTCAGACCCATTGTCGATCTGAAAGAGTCCCGTAAAGAGGCCATTGCCAGGTTTCAGGCGCTAAAGGACTGATCATTTGGCGTGTTAACCGCCGTGTCGGGTTGGGGATGCCCTTCCAAAAACCGCTCCTTACGGCACATCCCTGTGGCGCTTCTGCTCCGCCATCCATGGCTCCGCAAATTTTTAGAAGGGCATCCCCAACCCGCCACTACTTTGGCGTTAGCCTGCGCATACGGAGCAGTCTGGATCTTTTGCGAGTTTCATTTCTCGCCACTCCATTTGCCAGGCGTCGAGTAGGAGCAAGCGACCGACAAGCGGCCTGCCTACCTCTGAGATCACTTTTATTGCTTCCATGGCCTGAGCCGAGCCAATCATGCCAACTAATGGGGCGATAACGCCCGCCTCCGAACACGTCAGGTCTTCATTGCCTTGCTCGGGATACAGACAATGGTAACAAGGGCTCTCAGACTTCCGGGGATCATAAACAGAAAGTTGGCCTTCCCCCCGAATAGCTGCACCGGAAACCAGGGGCACTTTCGAAGAAACCGAAGCCCGGTTCAATGCAAACCGGGTGTTGAAGTTGTCCGTGCAGTCCAGCACCAGTGTGGATTCGCTCACCAGCTGGCGCAGATCATCGCCATCCACCCGGCGATTGACTGCGTTAACGGTAATTTCCGGATTGATCGCCCTCACCCGCTCTGCCAGACGCTCGGCTTTTGAATCGCCCAGCCAGCTTTGCTCAAAGGCGATCTGGCGCTGCAGATTTGCCAGTTCGATCTGGTCATCGTCGACCAGAGTCAAGTGGCCAACACCTGCTGCGCCAAGGTAGAGGGCGACAGGACAACCCAGGCCGCCGGCGCCGATGACCAGCACGTGGGCGGCTTTGAGTTTTTCCTGGCCGGCGATGTCGAACCGGGGCATCAGGATTTGCCGGCTGTAGCGGAGGAGTTCTTCGTCGCTGAGCATGGTTGTTCTCGCTATTGGTCGCTGGCCGGTTTCCGGGCCAGGGTCATGCGATCATTGCCGCCGTAATCTTTGCGGGTTTCTATGTTGCGCCATCCGGCTTTGGCAAACAAATCCCGTACGGCGCCGCCCTGGTCGTAGCCATGTTCCAGCAGCATCCAGCCATTGGGGTTAAGCCAGTTCAGTCCTTCGGTCACCAGCAGGCGAATATCGTCCAGGCCATCGTCTCCGGCCACAAGGGCAGATTCAGGCTCGAAGCGCACATCACCTTCCCTTAAATGACGGTCGCTGGCCGGTATATACGGTGGGTTGGAAATCAGAAGGTCGAAAGTTCCGGCGGGAATCTGGTCGAACCAGTGGCTCTTTACCACGGTAACAGGCAATCCCAGGCGCCGGCTGTTTTCCCGGGCCAGCTCGACCGCGTCTTCCACACGGTCACTGGCCATAATCCGCCAGCCAGGCTGTTCACTGGCCAGCGCCAGCGCGATAGCACCGGTGCCGGTGCCGAGGTCCAGCACGCTTGCGCGGGCGGGTAATTCCAGCGACAGCGCGGCCTCTACCACGCACTCCGTATCTGGCCGGGGGATCAGGGTGGACGGACTGACTTTGAGAGGGAGAGACCAGAACTCCTGCTCCCCCAGCAAATAGGCAACGGGTTGGCCGCTGGCACGCTCGCCCACCAACGCGAAAAACCGCTCTGCCTGCTCCACTGGCACGTCCCGCTCCGGCCAGGCCCGGAAACTGGTGCGAGTCAGGCCGGTGATGTGGCTCAGTAGCAGTTCGGCATCCAGCCTGGGAGATTCACCACCAATCCTGCCTGCCGCTTCTCTCAGCAGGGCCTCACAGGTGAGCGAACATTCACTGTTGCTCATTGGCCATATCTGCCAGCAGTTCGGCCTGGTGTTCTTGCTGCAAGGGAACCACCACAGCGTCCAGGTCTCCGGCAATGACTTCGTCGAGCTTGTACAGAGTCAGGTTGATACGATGATCCGTTACCCGGCCCTGGGGGAAGTTGTAGGTGCGGATACGTTCGGAACGATCACCGCTGCCCACCAGGCTCTTGCGGGTTTCCGCCATGCTTTTCTGCTGCTTTTCCAGCTCGGCATTCTGAAGGCGGGAGGCCAGCAGGCTCAGGGCCTTGGCGCGGTTCTTGTGCTGGGAACGTTCCTCCTGGCACTCCACCACAATGCCCGTGGGCAGGTGGGTGATGCGGATGGCCGAGTCGGTTTTGTTCACGTGCTGACCACCGGCACCGGAGGAGCGGAAGGTATCCACCCGCAGATCGGCTTTGTTGATCTCGACCGCTTCGGCTTCGTCAGCCTCCGGCATTACAGCAACCGTGCAGGCCGAGGTGTGGATGCGGCCCTGGGATTCGGTTTCCGGCACTCTCTGCACCCGGTGCGCACCGGATTCAAATTTCAGGGTGCCATAAACGCCATCGCCAGAGAGGCGGGCGATGATTTCCTTGAAACCGCCGTGCTCCCCTTCATTTTCGCTGAGCACCTCGACCTGCCACCGGCGTTTCTCGGCATAGCGGGAATACATGCGAAACAGGTCGCCGGCAAAGATAGCGGCTTCATCGCCCCCGGTGCCGGCACGGATTTCCAGGAACACGTTCTTGGTGTCATTGGGGTCTTTGGGCAGCATTAACCGCTGCAATTCTTCATCCAGCTCTTCACTGCGAGCCCGGGCACTGGCCAGCTCCTCTTCGGCCATTTCCCGCATGTCTGCATCGCCGTCTTTGGCCAGCTCCGTGGCCGCATCGATGTCCTCCAGAGACTGTCGCCAAGCCTGAAAACACTTGACCACCGGTTCAATCTCGGCGAATTCGCGGGACAGGTCCCGGAATTTATCCTGATTGGCAATCACCGAGGCATCACTCAGCAACGCGTTCACCTCCTCGAACCGTTCAACAAGCTGTTCGAGGCGGGACTGGATGGATGGTTTCATAGTTTTTCCGTGGTGGTGGGCTCGTCAGCTTCCAGTGCGTCCAGCTGGTAAAGCTCCCTCAGGCATTCGGTCACTTCGGTACGGCCTTCGGCCATCGCCTTGCGTACCTGAACCGAGGGTTGGTGCAGAAGTTTGTTGGTCAGGCCCCGCGCCAGTGAGCGCAGAGCCGTCTCAGGATCAGTGCCGTTGCGCAGGGCGCGCAGGGCTTTCTCGGTTTCCGCATCACGCAGCAATTCTGCTCGCTGACGGAACACCTTGAGGGTGGAAACCGCATCCAGGGCACGCAGCTGATCCAGAAAATCCTGAACGCCACTGCTGATCAGATTTTCCGCCTCACGGGCCGCGCCTTCCCGGGAGCGAATATTCTCTTCAATCACCTGACGCAGGTCGTCTACGGTATAGAGGTAGACATCGGCCAGCGAAGCCACTTCCGGTTCGATGTCCCGGGGCACGGCAATGTCGACCATGAAATA
The DNA here is from genome assembly GCF_042763285.1 of Marinobacter sp. LM1. Lineage (NCBI taxonomy): Bacteria > Pseudomonadati > Pseudomonadota > Gammaproteobacteria > Pseudomonadales > Marinobacteraceae > Marinobacter > Marinobacter sp. LM1. The sequence goes on along the minus strand of NZ_CP114373.1, from coordinate 1,432,074 downwards.
GGGCCGGTGTTTGCGCTTCTTCAACGCCCTTTCCACCGCGCCTTTGCCCAGAATCGGCAAGGGGCTGGCGGTGGAGGAAATCACGATATCCACATCGGAAAGATGATCCGGAATTTCCGAGAGCAGAATGCCTTTACCTCCGTGGGCTTCTGCCAGCGCCTGGGCCTTCTCCAGTGTACGGTTGGCCACCAGAAAACTACGCACACCAGCTTCTGCCAGGTGTCGGGCTACCAGCTCAATGGTTTTCCCGGCACCAATCAGCAGCGCCTTGTTGCGGGACATGTCCGCAAAAATGTGGTGTGCCATGCTGACCGAGGCATAGGCAACCGACACCGGGTTTTCACCGATAGCTGTCTGGGTACGTACACGTTTGGCTACGGAAAAAGTCTGCTCGAACAACCGGGACAGAAAGGAACCGGTGGCGCTGTGCTCCCGTGCCAGCGCATAGGCATCCTTGAGCTGGCCCAGAATCTGCGGTTCGCCCAACACCATGGAGTCCAGGCCGGCGGCCACCCGCATCATATGACGAACCGCGTCGGAATCCCGATGCACATAGAGTACGTTTTCAAGATCGGCCACATCCAGCTCGTGGAAGCCGGCCAGCCAGCGCAGCACTGAGGGGGCGCAGTCATCATCCCCGGCCAGATAAAGCTCCGTCCGGTTGCAGGTGGACAGGATAGCCGCCTCGCTGGCACCGGAGGCAGCACGGAGTTCTGAAAAGGCCTCGGCCATTCGCTCCGGCGTGAACGCCACACGCTCGCGGATCTCCACGGGTGCGGTGCGATGGTTGATTCCCAGCGTTACTAGTGCCATTTGGAGTACAGAAAACCCTGCCCAGATTATGGATAATCACTCGCCATTCTACCGGGGCAACTGCTCAGTCGCCACCCGAAAACCCGTCGCCTTCGGCAAGTGCGGACAGGTTGGGCAAGTTCAGACGCTTATGCCATTATAGGGCCTTGGCCGTGGCCGCAACCCGATCTGCCTCAATTACCGGGCGGAAAACGGTTTTCACTGACCTATCGCCGATAGCACACAGGAAGTTGCATGCAAAAATCCGCACCGTATCTGGTTACCTGCCTGTTGGGGCTTACTCTCGTCACACTTCCGGGCTGCGCTGTATTTTCTGGCACCCCGGAACCCGCCGATGAGGTAACCGGGACCAATACCCCCGCAGCTACCCCGCCTGCCACGCCCATCAACTATGCCGAATTCGAACCGGAAGTGCTTTATCAGCTTCTGTCGGCTGAAGTGGCCGGCCAGCGTGGGCGCTACGATGTCACCCTGGTCAATTACCTCCAGGCTGCGAAAACCTCACGGGACACCGGCGTGATTGAGCGGGCCATGCGGATCGCCCAGTCTCTGAATGCAGACAATGCCCAGCAACAACTGGCTACGCTCTGGCTGGACGTGGACCCCGACAATCTGGAGGCACATCGGATATCGGCCATTCAGGCGGTCAAGCGCCAGAAACTGGAAAACGCCCTGTTCCATATGGAGCAGATCATGGACCAGGGAGAAGACGCGGATTTTGACAGCCTCGCTGCCATGGCCGCGGGACTGCCGCCCGCGCAGCAACAGGAGCTGTTGGCGCTTTACAGTCAACTGGCAGTCAAGCACCCGGATAACCCCGAACTGCAGTACAGCATTGCCCTGCTGCAGAAAATAACCGGCACCCCCACGGTCGCCCTCCGGCAGATTAACCAGTTGCTTGAGCAGGAGCCGAACTTCCAGCCCGCCATCATCCTAAAGGGCGATCTGCTCTACCAGACCGGGCAGAAACGTGAGGCCCTGAATTACCTGACCACCAATACCCGGCGCTTCCCGGCCAACCGCCAGATGGGCACCCTCTATGGCCGCATGCTGATCAACGAGGGCGAACTGCAGGCCGCCCAGGACGAATTCGAACGGCTGGTAAAACGCTATCCGGACACCCCGGGGCTGAGACTCTCACACGCCCTGGTCGCCCTGGAAAACCAGCAACCCGCACTGGCCCGGGAGGAACTGATTCGCCTGATCGAGCAGGGCCACCATGAAGACGAAGCCAGCTACTACCTGGGACGCATTGAGGAAGATGCCGGCAATACCGACCAGGCGATCGAGTACTACCAGAGCGTGCAACGGGGAAACTATTTCTTCCCGTCGCTGGCCCGTGCCAGCGAACTGCAGGCCCAGGCCGGCGAACTGGACCAGGCCATTGCCCACATCCAGAACCTGCGCGAGCGAGCCCCTGATCACGCCGAGAAGTTCTGGCTGCTGGAGGTGAATCTGCTGATCGACCAGGAGCGGAATGAGCAAGCCCTTGCCGCAGCCGATGCCGCACTGGAACGCTACCCCAACAACGTTGAACTTCGCTATGCGCGGGCCATGCTGCAGGACACCATGGGAGAACCGGCTGGTGCCGAACAGGATTTGAAAACCATCCTGGAACTGCAACCGGAAAATGCCGTTGCCCTGAACGCCCTGGGCTACATTCTGACGGTGCGCACTGATCGCCTGGATGAAGCCCGCGGCTATATTGAAAAAGCCCTCGCGCTGGATCCGGAAAACCCGGCCATTCTGGACAGCATGGGATGGATACTGTTTCGCCAGGGCGAAACGAATCAGGCCCTCGACTTTCTGGCCCGCGCCTGGGAAGCCTACCCGGACCCGGAAGTAGCGGCACACTATGGCGAAGTCCTGTGGGTAACCGGTAATGAAGAACAGGCACGCATCATCTGGGAAGAAGGACTGGACCAGAACCCGGACCATGAAATTCTTCGGGAAACCATCGACCGGCTGACCAGTGATGGGGCCGACCAATGATCCGAAGACTACTCGGCGTGGCACTGCTAACCGGTGCCATGACCGGCTGTACCACCATCCAGCTGGAACCCTTGCCCGAGGGCATGACCAACCAGCCGCCCGCCGACTGGGCCGAGCGCAGCAACCACCTGAGCCGCTTTGACCAATGGCAACTGAGAGGAAAGCTGGCGGTAAAACAACCCTCAGACAGCGGCACTGCCATTATCAACGGCTGGCGCCAGCAGGGTGAACGCTACGACCTCTCGCTGTCATCCTCATTCCTGGGCATGGGCACAACACGACTCACGGGCGTTCCGGGCTTCATAGAATTAACCCTGGCCAATGGTGAGACCTACCAGTCCTCAGACCCGGAAACCCTGGTGGCCGCCGCTACAGGGTGGAACCTGCCCATCGACAACCTCGCCTGGTGGGTTCGAGGACTGCCGGCGCCGGAGGGTGATTTCCGCCTGCTATTCGACGAACAGCACCAACTGGCCATCCTGCGGCAGGATGGCTGGGAAATTCGCTATGACCGCTGGCAGCCATTCATTGACAGCCTGCCCGCGCTTCCTGCCCGGATCACAGCCCTGAACGGCGACAAACGGGTACGCGTGGTCATCAGCGAATGGCAACAAGAGGACTGAGTATTGTTAACCCGGATTACCCTGCCCTCACCCGCCAAACTCAACCTGTTCCTGCATATCGTTGGCCGGCGCCCGGACGGATACCACGAGCTCCAGACCCTGTTCCAGTTTCTGGACTATGGCGACGAACTCACGTTCACACTGACTCCGGAGCAGCCCGGCATACGACTGGCAGAACCCGTATCAGGCGTTCCGGACAATGACAACCTGGTGATCAGGGCAGCCAAAGGCCTGGCCGCAACCACCGAGAACACGCTCCCCGGCGTTACCATTCACATCCACAAGCGCTTGCCCATGGGCGGCGGCCTGGGTGGCGGCAGCTCCAACGCCGCAACCACCCTGCTTGCAATGAACCGCCTCTGGGAACTGAATCTGGGCGAAGACCAGCTTGCAGAAATCGGCCTGCGCCTGGGCGCCGATGTGCCGGTATTTGTGCGTGGCCATGCAGCCTTTGGCGAGGGTGTCGGCGAAAAGCTGACCCCCACAAACCCGCCGGAAGACTGGTTTTTGGTGCTCAAACCCGAGTGCAACATCAGCACCGGAAAGATTTTTTCAGCCGAAGGGTTGACAAGGGACACACCAAAAATCAAAATACGCCCCGCTTTTGAGGGAGACGCCTCGAGGTACCGAAACGACTGTGAGGATGTAGTTCGAAAACTGTATCCTGAGGTTAACCAGAGCCTGGAGTGGCTTTCACAATTCGGACCTGCAAGATTAACCGGAACCGGGGCTTGCATTTTTGGACGTTTCCCGACAGAATCCGCAGCCCGGATTATCTGGGAAAGCAAACCCTCCGGCATCACGGGGTTCGTAGCTAAAGGGGTGAACCATTCACCTCTGCACAAAAAGCTGACAGAGCTGAAATGATGCCAAAAAAGCACGATGATATTGGGGTGTCGCCAAGTGGTAAGGCAACGGGTTTTGATCCCGTCATGCGCAGGTTCGAATCCTGCCACCCCAGCCACCTTTCTCCCGCTTCTTCTGAATCAAACGCCGATACTGAGAAGGATGCTGTCGTGTCCAAATTGATGATTTTCGCTGGCAATGCCAACCCCGAACTTGCGCGTGATATTGCCAGAAAACTCCATATTCCCATGGGCCAGGCCACTGTAGGCCGCTTCAGCGATGGCGAGACCACCGTTGAAATCAATGAGAATGTTCGTGGTCACGACGTTTTCATTATCCAGCCCACCTGCTACCCCACCAACGACAACCTGATGGAACTGATCGTGATGGCTGACGCCCTGCGTCGTGCATCCGCCACACGAATCACCGCCGTTATTCCTTACTACGGCTATGCCCGTCAGGATCGTCGCGTTCGCTCTACCCGGGTAGCCATCAGCGCCAAAGTGGTCGCCGACATGATCTCCAGCATTGGCGTGGATCGTGTGCTGACCGTAGACCTGCACGCCGACCAGATTCAGGGCTTCTTCGATATCCCGGTGGACAACATCTACGCCACCCCGGTACTGCTTGAAGACATTGAAAAACAGCGGTTCGAGAACTTTGTCGTCGTATCTCCGGACGTAGGCGGCGTTGTCCGCGCCCGCGCTGTTGCCAAGCGCCTGGATGATGCCGACCTGGCCATCATCGACAAGCGCCGCCCCAAGGCCAACGTTTCCCAGGTAATGCACATCATCGGTGACGTCCGCGACAAGACCTGCATCCTGGTGGATGACATCGTCGACACCGCCGGCACACTGTGTAAAGCCGCCAACGCGCTCAAAGAGCACGGCGCCTCCCGCGTGGTTGCCTACATTACTCACCCGGTACTTTCCGGCCCGGCCATCGAGAACATCAACAACTCGGAGCTGGACGAACTGGTGGTGTGCGACACCATCCCGCTGGGTGACAAAGCCAAAAATTGTGATAGAATCCGCCCCCTCAGCATGGCTGGACTGCTCGCCGAATCCATTCGCCGAGTGAGCAACGAAGAGTCCATCAGCGCCATGTTCGAGAACGTCTGAACAGACTTATCGCTGTAACCCTCAGACTTAAAGGCAGTTTCCGGGTCGGGAGTCCAACAGGGCTCCCGACTCTTTTAGTCGATCGGAAAACTCCGGTCTTTTTGAAATGCTCATCTGTTCAGAGCCTGGTCGCGGGCCGCTCAGATGACCAACGAGGTAATTACCATGTCTCAGGATTTTGTTATTGAAGCATTTCCTCGTGACGATCAGGGGAAAGGTGCGAGCCGCCGCCTGCGTCGCGAAGAGCGTAAGATTCCGGCCATCATCTACGGTGGCGGCAAAGACGCAACTCCGGTCGCCATCTGGCACAATGAGCTGAAAAAGGCCATCGAAAACGAAGCCTTCTTCTCTCACATCCTGACCGTCGACATTCAGGGCAAAAAAGAGAGCGTGATCCTGAAGGATCTGCAGCGTCATCCGTACAAGCCCATCCTGACTCACGCCGACTTCCTGCGCGTTGACAAGGACCACGAGATTCACGTTAACGTACCGCTGCACTTCATCAACGAAGACACAGCTCCGGCCGTGAAACTCCAGGGTGGCATTGTTTCCCACACCATGACCGAAGTTGAAGTGATCTGTCTGCCGCAGAACCTGCCCGAGTTCATCGAAGTCGACCTGAACGAAGTCGAGATGGATCAGGTAGTTCACCTGAGCGACCTGAAACTGCCGAAAGGCGTTAAAGTTGCCGCTCTGCAGCAGGGCGAAGACCACGACCTGCCAGTTGCCTCTATCCACAAGCCGAAAGGCGCCAAGGCGGACGACGCTGAAGGCGAGGAAGGCGAAGAAGGCGGCGAGGAGTAATAACTCCGGGGGCAACGGCGAATGGCACAGGATATTGTCATGGTGGTTGGACTGGGAAATCCCGGTTCCGACTACGAGAATACCCGCCACAACGCCGGCGCCCTGTTCGTCGAAGCGCTGGCCCGCGAAGCGGGTCAGACGCTCCGTCCCGAAAAGAAGTATCACGGGCTATACGCCCGCATTCAATGGCAGGGCCTGGACCTGCACTTACTGAACCCCAGCACCTTTATGAACCGCAGCGGCACTGCCATCAAGGCCCTGGCGGACTTCTTCAAGATCTCCCCTGAACAGATTCTGGTTGCCCACGACGAGCTTGACCTGCCTCCCGGCACGGCCAAACTCAAGAAAGGCGGCGGCCACGGCGGCCACAACGGGCTGCGCGACACCATCGCCCATCTGGGCACCAACGATTTCCAGCGCCTGCGCCTTGGCATAGGCCACCCCGGCGACAGCCGCAAAGTCACCGGTTTTGTACTGGGCCGACTGGGCAAACAGGAAACCGAACAATTGACCGCCGTGTTTGACGAAGTCATGCGGGTATTACCGGATGCCGCCAGCGGCAAACTGGCTGCCGCCATGAACCGTTTGCACAGCTTCAAACCAACGCCCTGAGCAAGGCACATCCCCTTACTCGCACCCTTACCGATACACCGGTATAATCCGCCCAAATTTTTCAGTTCCAGCAGAGGCATTCCATGGGATTTAACTGCGGCATCGTCGGCCTTCCCAACGTCGGCAAATCCACCCTGTTCAACGCACTGACCAAAGCCGGCATCGGCGCGGAAAACTTCCCGTTCTGCACCATCGAGCCGAACGCCGGCGTGGTGGCCATGCCAGACCCGCGCCTCACCAAACTGGCGGAGATCGTCAAGCCGGAACGAGTGGTGCCCACCACCATGGAGTTCGTCGACATCGCCGGCCTGGTCGCCGGCGCCTCCAAGGGCGAAGGCCTGGGCAACCAGTTCCTGGCCAACATCCGCCAGACCGATGCCATTGCTCACGTGGTGCGCTGCTTTGAAGACGGAAACGTCATCCACGTGGCCAACAAGGTAGATCCCGCTTCCGACATCGAAGTGATCAACACCGAGCTGGCCCTGGCCGATCTCGACACCGTAGAGAAAGCCATCAAACGCGTCCAGCGCGTCGCCAAGAGTGGCGACAAAGAAGCCAAGGCCCAACTGGAAATGTTTGAAAAACTGTTGCCGGTACTGAACGAAGGCAAGCCAGTGCGCAGCATGGACCTGGACAAAGACCAGATGGCACTGATTCGCGAGCTTTGCCTGCTTACCGTCAAACCCACCATGTACATCGCCAACGTGAACGAAGACGGCTTCGAGAACAATCCCCACCTGGACAAGGTGCGTGAGATTGCCGCTTCTGAAAACGCGGTCGTGGTACCCATCTGCAACAAGCTGGAAGCCGAGATCTCTGAACTGGAAGACGAAGAGAAATCCATGTTCCTGGACGAAATGGGCATGGAAGAACCTGGGCTGGACCGTGTGATCCGCGCCGGTTACGGCCTGCTTGGCCTGCAAACGTACTTTACCGCCGGCGTGAAGGAAGTGCGTGCCTGGACCGTCAGAATCGGCGCCACAGCCCCTCAGGCGGCTGGCGTTATCCACACCGACTTCGAACGCGGCTTCATCCGGGCCGAGGTGGTGAGCTACGACGATTTCGTGCAGTACAACGGCGAAGCCGGCGCCAAAGATGCCGGCAAATGGCGCCTGGAGGGCAAGGATTACATCGTCAAAGACGGCGATGTTATTCACTTCCGGTTCAACGTGTAATTTTCGGTATTTTTTGGCCGTAAAGCCTTGACAGGATGAGCCCAAATACCGAAAATACGCGCCTCGTTTGGGGCGTGTCCCGAAGCGAAATGGCAAGGTAGCTCAGTTGGTTAGAGCACAGCACTCATAATGCTGGGGTCGGCGGTTCGACTCCGCCCCTTGCTACCAGAATTCAAAGGGCTACAACTCACGTTGTAGCCCTTTTTTTATGGTTGTCCCCTTTTTGACCCCCGGTTGCCCACAACAACTTTGCCGGCGCTATTGCACCCCGAAACACACTGTCAATCACGGTCAGTGAATGCCGGATGGAGAAGCTATTGAGGATGCTTCCGCTCTGAACATAAAGACCAGTTCAGAATCAGATAGCCGCCATCAGAGACGGTTAGTCGGGGACTGTCAGTATCAGCGGTCAAAAGAACCTGGTGAGCGTCCCCGTTTAAGAGCAACGAGAAAGAAACAAATCCCTTTGGACGACACGCCTGCTTCCAATGCAGAAGTACCAGGCTCCGCAATAGAGCATTCTCAACGACACCGCGATGCGAACTGACTAGAACCCCAAATAACGGTGCAGCAGCAGCTCCTGATACTGATCAATGTGTTTGCTGTTGATTTCAACGATCCGGCCTTTCGCACTGAGGCGATCAAAGCATTCGTCAAACTGAGTGGCAAGCTCCTCACTTCGGAAAACCATTTTGTAAGGAGTAGGATTGAAAACCGGATAGAATACAAAATCGTCCAGCTCTTTTGGCCAACTCTCCCCAAAACGACGGTCTGAACGGATCCGCCTGTCCAGAGTAGCCACCACAAGACCGTCGGCTAGAATGACATCAACGCGGCCCATTAACTGCATCCGGGCGTGGATCGTCTGGTCAGTCACCTCCAGCAACAGCTCAAACTCATCCACGCGATCAGATAGTCTGAGTATGTCGATGCCATTCTGAAACGTAACCGCCCTTAACCCTGCCAGATCATCAATTGTCGTTATGGGACCAACCACCGACGCGTTATAGAAAGCGCCGTTGTGGTACCAGATATAGGCAGACGTGGAGACCCCCGGTATGTCCAAAGATAGCTGGACCGTCATAACGGCATCGGCGGCACTCTGGTCGCGAAAAGTGCGGATGTGGCGACCGAAGGGCTGGTAGACAAATTCGGCTTCCCAGCCGCAGGCCTCCAGCACAGCATTCACTAATTCTACATCTCGGCCACTTTCACCTGGCTCCGACATCCCGGGTATGTCGGGCGCCATGACGATGAGGGGAGCCAATGGAAACGTGTCTGACTTCACTGCACCAGGAATCAACAGCAGGACATAGAAGAGAAAACGGTACAGAGAATCTGATATCAAGGGATAGGCCACCGGTAAACAGTTTATGCCGCTACCGAATACAGTACTTCTTTTTGAACGATTGCTCCACAAAAAAGGATAGAATCCGGGTCAGCCATTACTCGCGGTCATCATAGGATTCGCAATCACGAATAGCTCTACGGAATTCCGGTGCCAATCGCTCCGCACCGAAGCGGTGTGACACATACAACGAAAGATCTACCCACGCCGCGGTTCGTACGTAGAATGGCTTTTCATACCCCGCCATCAAATGGTCGATAAGAACCGCCGGTAAAACCACGACATCAGCGCGGCCAAGCTTCACCATATCAACGGCCTGCTTCCATTCAGCCACCATGACCGCACTGGCGTTGTCTCCCTGAAGAAACTGGTTGCCTATGAACCGACGCACAAAGGCATAACGCAGGCCGGACACCTGGCGCAAAGGCGGATATTGCTCCAAAAACAGATATACGTATTCGGTCTGGAACAGCCTGCCACCAAAATCGGCATATTGGTCGCGGTCTGCCGTCTGCACAAGAGGCAACCCAATCGCCAATTCTCCCTTCTCCAACTGAAAAAGAATTCTCGCCAGCGGCATCTCAATAAACTGGAAGTTCCCTTCCACCCGATCAAAGACGCAGCGGTAAATGTCGGCAAAGCGGCCAACCAGCGAGCCGTTCTCAACGCCAATTTCCCGCGGGATCCCCTCAAAAACACCGACGGGATAGACGGTCTTGTCAGTTACGGCACCCGATAATGAAGGTATAGTGAGAAAGTAGATTAAAACCGGCGCAAGCCAGTGCGGTATCCTGCCCATGTCAGCTGCTCCCTGCCCGTGCAACTCGAACGGTGGTTTCAGGGTAGTACAGAAATGCCCAGTCTGCTGGCAACACGCTGATGGAACCAACCTCTTCAATACCTGTGCACAGTGACTATGCCAAAACGGAATACCGGAAAATTCGAACCAATCGCTTCTTTCTTTGACACTCATTACCTTCAGCCGGGGAAGCTTCCTGGAATGGTTACCCTGGTAGCCCGGCATGGCGAGATTCTGTGGTGTCACGCCCAGGGCCTGCGGGATGTTGAGAGAAACTTACCGATGAACCGGGACACCCTGTTCCGCGTGTACTCCATGACCAAACCCGTCACCAGCATTGCCATGATGCAGCTGTACGAGCAGGGCAAGTTCCTGCTCAACGACCCGGTCCACAAATACATTCCAGGCTGGCGCAATCTACGCGTCTACAAGGGAGGCCGTTATCCGGATTTCGAGACGGAACCCGCGGCCTCGGTCATGACAATCCGGGATCTGATGACCCACACCTCCGGGCTGACCTATGGCTTCACCGAGCGAACCGAGGTAGATGCCGCCTACCGCAAGCTGAAACTGGATGGCAGTACCATTCTGACTCTGGACAAGCTGGTCGACCGGCTGGCCGAGTTACCTCTGGAGTTCTCTCCCGGCACTGCGTGGAACTATTCTGTGTCCACCGATGTCCTGGGCTACCTGGTTGAGCTGCTCTCCGGCCAATCTCTGGACAGCTACTTTCAGGAGCACATCTTTGCCCCCCTGGGCATGACCGATACCGGATTTCATGTGCGACCAGACCAGCAGGAACGCTTTGCCGCCTGCTATCTGTACCAATCCGGAAATACCATGAAACTCCAGGACGACCCGGAGCGGTCCCGCTATCTGAAGGAACCAAAATTCCTGTCGGGTGGCGGCGGGCTGGTGTCCACCATAGATGATTATTTCCGCTTCGCCCAGGCCCTGTGCCAGGGTGGCGAATATCAGGGCCAGCGCATCATCGGCCGCAAAACCCTGGAGTTTATGCGCCTGAACCACCTACCGGGCGGCCAGGATCTCCCTGCCCTGTCTATTGGCGGCTTCACTGAAACACCTTATGCCGGCAGCGGCTTCGGATTAGGGTTCTCGGTCAAAACCGATATCGCCAAATCCGCCACGATTGGTTCGCCGGGAGAATTCGGCTGGGGCGGCCTGGCTAGCACCAGCTTCTTTATCGACCCGGTGGAAGATCTGGTGGTGATTTTCATGACCCAGCTGATGCCGTCTTCGTCCTACCCCATCCGACAGCAGCTCAGAGCTTTGGTATACGGTGTCCTGGACTGACTCCGCACTCTGCCGTATATCGGTATAACCGCTGGAACTGTGCCGAAGCCCGAATGCCTGTGGCATACTCGGCTCCTTAAACCAATAACGAACAATCCACCAGCAAGGAATGTTGTGATGAAACCAGCTACTCTCGCGTTGCACGCCGGCTTCAAGAGCGACCCGACCACCAAGGCCGCCACCACGCCCATTTACCAGACCACGTCTTACACCTTCGACGACACCCAGCATGGTGCCGACCTGTTTGACCTGAAGGTACAGGGCAACATCTATACCCGCATCATGAACCCCACCAACGCGGTTCTGGAAGAGCGTATGGCAGCGCTGGAAGGTGGTATTGGCGCACTGGCAGTAGCGTCCGGCATGGCGGCCATTACCTATGCCCTGCAAACCATCTGCAAGGTGGGCAACAACATCGTCAGCACCAGCCAGCTGTACGGCGGCACCTACAACCTGTTTGCCCACTCGCTGCCGAACCAGGGCATCGAATGCAAGATGGTGCCCCACGATGATTTTGCGGCGGTAGAGAACGCCATCGATGACCAGACCCGGGCGCTGTTCTGTGAATCTATCGGCAACCCGGCCGGTAATGTGGTGGATATCCAGAAGTGGGCCGAGATTGCCCACAAGCACGGCATTCCGCTGATTGTCGATAACACTGTCGCCACGCCGTTTCTGTGCCGCCCGTTCGAGCATGGCGCGGATATCGTGATTCACTCCCTGACCAAGTACATCGGCGGCCACGGCACCACGGTGGCGGGGATTGTGGTGGACTCCGGCAAGTTCGACTGGAAAGCCAGCGCCGACAAGTTCCCGATGATGAACCAGCCCGACCCCTCCTACCACGGCGTGGTTTACACCGAAGCCCTGGGCGAAGCCGCTTTTATCGGCCGCTGTCGGGTGGTACCGCTTCGCAACACCGGCTCCGCCCTGTCGCCGTTCAATTCGTTCCTGATCATGCAGGGGCTGGAAACCCTGGCCCTGCGCATGGAACGCCACTGCGACAACGCCCAGAAGGTTGCCCAGTTCCTGCAGGATCATCCCGCCGTGGAATGGGTCAACTACGCCGGCCTGGCGAACAGCCCCTATAAGGCCACCTGCGACAAGATCTGTGACGGCAAGGCCTCCGGCATTCTCAGTTTCGGCATTAAAGGTGGCCGCGAAGCCGGCGCCAAATTCATCGATGCCCTGGATCTGATCCTGCGACTGGTGAACATTGGCGATGCCAAGTCCCTGGCTTGCCATCCGGCCACCACTACCCACCGCCAACTCAATGCTGACGAGCTGAAAAGTGCGGGGGTCAGCGAAGACCTTGTACGGCTGTCGATCGGCATTGAAGATGCCGACGATATCATCGCCGATATCACTCAGGCCCTGGAAAAATCCCAGGCTTGATATCCCTCAACCGGGTACGACCAAAGTCGTGCCCGGTAACCCCGTGATTGCCCCTACCTGCCTTGTAACTGCCCTGACTGCCGATTACTCTTAAAGGTTCACCACACCCTTATCCGAGAGTTCCTGGCCAATGAGCGAAAGCGCAAAGCCCCGCATTACCAGTGGTTCCAAATTCCGTAACGAACACGGCTTCTCCGCCATCAAGGACGGCGTCAAGCGTTCATCATCAAACACGGAAGGCAAATCTCTGGAGCGCAAGCCGAAATGGCTGAGGGCGCGCATGCCGGGCGGCGAGCGCTACGATGCCGTGCGCCGGAACGTGACCGAGCACCGGCTGAGCACCGTCTGCCAGGAATCACATTGCCCCAACATTGGCGAATGCTGGACCAACGGCACCGCCACCATCATGGTGATGGGCTCTGTGTGCACCCGGGCCTGCAAATTCTGCGCAGTCGACACCGGCAACCCGAAAGGCTGGCTTGACCCGGAAGAGCCTGAAAACACCGCCAAGTCTGTGGAACTGATGGGCCTGCGCTACATCGTGCTGACGTCGGTAGACCGTGACGACTTGCCCGACGGCGGCGCCGCGCACTACGCGGCCTGTGTCTCGGCCATCAAAAAGCGTACCCCGGAGGTGGCGGTAGAAGCCCTGACCCCGGACTTTGATGCAGTAATGAGCGACGTGGAAAAAGTGGTGGATTCCGGACTGGACGTGTTCGCCCAGAACGTGGAAACCGTCAAGCGCCTGACCAGTCGTGTGCGAGACCCCCGTGCCGGTTACGAAAAAACCCTGAGCGTACTGGCCCACGCCAAGAAACATCGGCCAGATGTGCTCACCAAAACCAGCCTGATGCTGGGTCTGGGTGAAACCGAAGAGGAAATCCTTGAAACCATGGACGATCTGTGCGCCATTGGTGTGGATATTCTCACCCTGGGCCAGTACCTGCGCCCCACGCCGAACCACCTGCCGGTGGAGCGCTACGTCACCCCGGAAGAATTCAACCGTTACCGCGACATTGGTCTGGAAAAAGGTTTCATGGAAGTGCCGTCCGGTCCCATGGTTCGCTCCAGCTACCGGGCCGACCGGGTATTCGACAAGAACAATCTGGGCCTGAGCGTGCCGGAGGTTCCCGTGCCCGACAAGGCGATGCAGATTCCGGTCAAGGCCGTTGACTGAGAGCTGCCAATGCTGACCCTGTTGCGAAATATCCGGCTGAAGTACAAATTCTGGTTGCTGAATATTCTCGTGTTTGCGGTGCTCTGTCTGCTGGTGCTCTATGCCATGCAGGTGATCGCGGGCCAGACCGAATCCAGCTTCAGCCAGGTATTTTCAGACACCGCGCCGGGCTTTGCACTGATCGTGGCAGTGCTCATGGCACTGGAGATGGCCGGCTCCCAGCTGCTGATTTCCTTTATCGAACGCCATGTTAACCGGCTCAAGAACACCATGGTTGCGGTGCAGACCAGCGGCGACCTGAGCCGTCGGGCCGACGTCGACTCCCGGGATGAAATTGGCGAAATGGCCGCTGCCTTCAATGCCATGCAGGATCGTACATCTGATGTCGTTCGCAGTATGAAAACGGCCACCGAGCACCTGCACCAGGAGGTCGAATCTCTCACCCAGCGGGCCGCCGCACGCAGGGACAGCCTCACGCGGCAACAGGAAGGCGCCAACCGCTCAGCCGAATCCGTTGAGGCCATGCTGCAAAGCTTTGTCGGCATTGCCGAACAGGCAGGCATTGCCAAAACCCTGTCAACAGAAGCCCGGGAAACTGCGGTAAATGGCAGCCAACGGGTCAGCCAGAGCGCCGACAGCATTCGCATGCTGGCGAGTGTGGTTCGCCAGTCTGCTGGCAGCGTACAGTCACTGGCCGAAAACAGCCATGAGATCGGCCAGACCATTACCGAAATCAAGGGCATTGCCGAGCAAACCAACCTGCTGGCCCTCAATGCCGCCATAGAAGCCGCCCGCGCGGGCGAACAGGGCCGGGGCTTTGCGGTGGTTGCCGAAGAAGTCCGTAACCTGGCGCGCCGGGTTCAGGACTCCACCGACCAGATCCAGACCACCCTGGATCGCCTGTTGGCCTCCATGAATACCGCTGTCGAACAGATGACGGGGAGCTCAGACGACGCCGAGCGATGCGTGGAAGAATCCGAAAAGGGGCGCCAGGCCCTGGAAGCCATTAACGAGGTGGTCGGTCGTATCGACCGGACCAATCAGGAAATCGCGGATATGTCTGCCGAACAGACCGCCGATACCGATCAGGTTCTGACCAATATTCAGGACATCCGGGAGACTACCCGGAACATGGTTGTCCAGCTCTCGGAAAGCGCGGATATGACGCAACGTCTGGAGCAACTGATCCGTTCACTGGAAGAAGCCTCGGCAAAGGTCACAGTTCGCTGAGGTTTGTGGCACACTCTGCACTCGTTTTTGACTGCAGAGTTGTAACTCATGAATCGCCTTGGCGCCTTCTACGACCGTTTTATCCTGCCCCACCCCTGGATTGTTCTGGCCCTGTTTGCCCTGCTACTGGCACTGACCGCGCTGCGTTTTGATCAGTTCCGGCTGGATGCCTCGGCAGAATCCCTGGTGCTGGAAAACGATCGTTCGCTGGAGCAGTACCGACAGGTAAACCAGACCTTCACCACCTCTGACGATTTCCTGGTGGTCACCTACACCCCCAACGAGCCCCTGTTCACCACCGAAGGCCTGTCGCGGTTAAGGGCTCTTCGCGACGACTTGCAGGCTCTTGAGGCCGTCGGTTCCACCAACAGCATTCTGAATGTACCGCTGCTGCACAGTCCGGACCTGACCCTGGACACCGTCGACAGCGAGATCAAAACGCTGGATGAACACGATGTGGCTCCGGCGACCGGCCGACAGGCGTTGCTGGACAATCCCATGTACCCCAACCTGCTCATCAGCGAGGACGGAAAGACCACGGCCATCCAGGTCAACCTGCCAACCCCGGACCGCTATTTTGACTTACTCAACCAGCGTAACGAACTCCGGGAAAAGGTGAATCGGGGCGAGGCCAGCGAGGCCGAGCGGACGCAACTTGAGCAGACAAGCGACGAATTTATCCGCTACACCGAGCAACTGGGTGAAGAGCGTGATGCCACCATCAATCAGGTTCGCGCCATACTGGAGCAATACCGCGACCACGCCAGCATCCACCTGGGCGGCGTGCCCATGATTGTCGCCGACATGATCCGGTTTATTGAAAACGATCTCTCCACTTTCGGCTTCGGGGTATTGGCTTTCCTGCTGCTCACCCTGGCGATTATTTTCCGGCAATGGCGTTGGGTCGTGGTACCACTGTTGTGTTGCGGTTTTACCGTCTGGCTGATGGTCGGATTTCTGGGCTGGGCCCAATGGCCGGTGACAGTGATTTCGTCCAACTTTATCTCGCTGCTACTGATCATGACCCTGTCGCTCACCATCCATCTGATTGTGCGCTACCGGGAATTCCAGCATGACGAGCCCGAGGCTGCGCCAAACAACATCCTGCGCAACACCCTGATGACCATGATCCGACCGTGCTTCTATATGGCGATCACCACCATTGTTGCCTTCGGCTCCCTCACCTTCAGCGGCATCCGGCCGGTCATCGATTTTGGCTGGATGATGACCCTGGGGCTGACCGTGGCTTTTCTCATTACTTTCTTGATCTTCCCGGCCCTGTTGAGCCTGCTGCCACCCCCGATCGACCAGCGCGTGAGCTCAGACAAGGTGCCCTTCACCGATGCCTTCGCCCGCTTCACCGAGCGGTTCAGCGGGACGGTCCTGGTCAGTTCCGGGGTCATTGCCGTGCTCTGCGTGATTGGCCTGAACCGACTGACGGTAGAGAACAGCTTTATCGATTACTTCAAGTCCTCCACCGAAATCCATCAAGGCATGGTCACCATAGACGACCGACTGGGGGGCACCACGCCGCTGGATGTGGTCATCACCGATCAACCCGCCCCGGAAAACGCCAACGCGGATCCATTCGCCAGTGACTGCGACCCGTTTGTAGAAGACTGCGGTGACGAGGAATACCGGGACACCTGGTACACCTATCAGAAAATGCGCCAACTCGGTGAGGTGCATGATTACCTGCATAGCCTGCCGGAGACCGGCAAAGTCCTGTCCATACAGACCACACTCGACCTGCTGGCCCAGGTTAACGGCGGTGAGCCCCTGGACGCCCTGGAGCTGGCCTTTGTGCCCGCCGCCGTACCGGACGATCTACAGGATATTCTGCTGACCCCTTATATTTCTGAGGAGCAGGACAAGGCGCGATTCAGTATCCGCATACTCGAAACCATGCCGGACCTGCGTCGACAGGAGCTGCTGGATGACATTCGCCACCACCTGAGCACCGAACTCGGTTACGACCGGGATCGCATACTGCTCTCAGGCATGACAGTGATGTACAACAACATGCTTCAGAGCCTGTTCGATTCCCAGATCAAAACCATCGGCGTGGTGTTTGGCGCTATCCTGGTCATGTTTCTGATCCTGTTCCGTTCCGTGAAGCTGGCGCTGGTGGGTATGGCACCCAACCTGATTGCCGCAGGCTCAGTACTGGGGCTGATGGGCTGGCTGGGCATTCCACTGGATATGATGACCATTACCGTGGCGGCCATCACCGTCGGGATTGCGGTAGATGACACCATCCACTACATCCATCGCTTCAAAACCGAGTTCGCCAAAGATGGCGACTACCTGGCCACCATGCATCGCTGTCACCGCAGCATTGGCCAGGCCATGTTCTACACCTCACTAACCATCATTGCCGGTTTCGCCATACTGGTGCTGTCGAACTTCATTCCCACCATTTATTTTGGCCTGTTCACCGGCTTTGCCATGTTCATGGCATTGCTGGGTGCACTGACCTTGCTGCCCAGGCTGATCATTCTGGTTCGACCGTTTAACGCCCCATAACAAAAAACCCCGCCGGGGCCAGGCTCCGGCGGGGCTTCTTTCATACAGACCGACTCAGCGGATTACTGCTGGCCCTGAGGCTGCATCATCTGACGCTGTTGTTGCATCTGCTGCTGCATCTGTTTCATGCGGCGATCCAGCTCATCACGCTGCTCCTGGGTGAACACCGCATCCACCTTCGCCTGCATCAGGGCAGAAAGCGCTGCAATTTCACCGGTCACATCACCGAGTTTGGCGGCATTGTCACGAATGGCAGACTCGTCGTAATCCGGCTTGATCTGCTCTTGCAGGTCTTCCTGCAGCGAGCGGGCATCCTGGCGCAGTTCGCCGATCTCGCCCTGCATGTCGTCGATGATGCCGCGAATCTCGGTTTGCTGCTCTTCAGACAGCCCCACCATCTGCGCGAGCTGGGCCACCTGATCCGGCTGACCACCCGGCGACTGCTGTGCGATCGCCGGCGCTGAGATAGTCAGGGCGACAAGTGCGGAACCGATGAATTTTGCGAGCTTCATACTGTTCTCCATCATTGAGGCGGCTTGTCGGGAGCCACCACGGATTGGCTTTAATCATTTGAAGTGACACCCTAAAGCATTCACCTACTTCATTTCACCCCGATATCCCTTCAATTTGTACAGGTTCTCAGCTTGATTCGCTCTGAGGGCGCGACACTGGCGGGATTTGATGAATGTGAAAATTTAGTCATTCCCCTGCATAATGGCGCCCTCAATCAATCAGCGGAGTAAACACCATGGCCATTAACTGGTTTCCCGGGCATATGCACAAGGCCCGAAAGGAGATCAAGAAAGTCATGCCCCAGATGGACCTCATCATCGAGGTGGTGGACGCCCGGATTCCCTTCAGTAGTGAGAATCCGCTGGTGCCTTCGCTGCGTGGCGATACCCCGCTGATCAAGGTGCTTAACAAGCGAGACCTGGCCGACCCGGTCATCACCGAGCAGTGGCTGGCCTGGCTGGAGCGGGAACGGGGTGTACGTGCGGTCACGCTCACACACAATCAACGCCAGGAAGCCCTGGGCATCCTCAAGCTGGCGGAAGAGATGACGCCCGGGCATGATCGACAGAAAAGCGCCTTGAGGGTGATGATCCTGGGCATCCCGAACGTCGGCAAATCCACACTGATCAATACCCTGGCTGGCCGGCCCGCCGCCAAGACTGGTAACGAGCCAGCAGTTACCCGGGCACAACAGGCCATCAAACTGCCGGATAACGTTCTGCTCTACGATACCCCTGGCTTCCTCTGGCCCAAGCTGTCGCCGGTGCAATGCGGCTATCGCCTGGCAATAACCGGCGCAATCCGCAGTGCTGTACTGGATTTCGAGGATGTTGCGCTGTTCGAGGCGGATTATCTGATTGCCCACTACCCGGAGCTCGTCGTCAACCGCTACGGGCTGGACGAAACACCCGTAGATGGGCTGGCACTGATGGATGCCATCGCCGTAAAACGCCGTTTCCTGGGCCGCGGCGGGGTACCGGATCTGCACAAGGTTTCCGAAGTGCTGCTGAACGAACTCCGGGCCGGGACGCTGGGCCGGATCTCACTGGAAACGCCGGATATGGTGGAACAGGAACTGGTCGAAGCACAAGCCCGGGAACAGGCCGAGGCGGAAGAGAGAGCAAGAAAAGACGAGCAGCGCAAGAAGAAGAAACGCTAGCCGGAGTCGGCGTAAAAGCCAAACCCGCAAAGACTAAAGTTTGGGCATAAGACTAGCCTTTTTTGCTATACTTGATTTAAATCAAGGTGACTGAAACCAGATGTTTCAGCATTGGCACCCATGGGAATCCGCCGCATGCCCAGGTATCCGGATCGCCCAGGGTGTCCGCCCCGAACGCAGGCAAAAGCCTTACCTGTTGGGGCTGAGGACGCACCGCACACGCTTCGGTGCGGTTTTGAATGGATCAACCCGGATGGTTCGTCAACTATGGCCCAGGCAATTCGACTTCACCAAGTATCCCCTCTCAAGGCCTCCTGTCACCAGTGCAGCCTGAGCAACCTGTGTCTACCTCTGGCCATTGAAGAGAACGATCTTGATCGCCTTGAGGACATTGTCCAGCAGGGGAAAATCTATAACCGCGGCGAGCATATTTTCGATCAGAGTACCCCGGTTCGCTCCTGCTTTGCGGTCAAGAGCGGCTCCATCAAAACATCCATTATTACCGAAGGCGGTGAAGAACAGGTAACCGGTTTCTTCATGCCTGGTGAACTGGTGGGGCTGGACAGCATGAGCAGCGAGAACTATGCCTGCACGGCCAAAGCGCTGGAACGTACCAGCGTATGTGAATTCCCGGTCGACAGGCTTGAGGAACTCACCGGCAAGCTGCCGGAACTGCAGCACCACATGTATCACCTGATGAGCCAGGAAATTCAGAACAGCCATCAGCTGGCGATGCTGCTCAGCAAGAATACCGCCGAAGAGCGCATTGCGGCGCTTTTGCTCTCGCTGTCCAGCCGCTTCCGCCGTCGTCGTATGTCGGCTACCAATTTCAGCCTGCCCATGGCCAGGAACGACATTGCCAACTTCCTGGGCCTGGCAGTTGAAACCGTGAGCCGGGTTTTCACCCGCTTCCAGAATCAGGGCATCATCCGCGCTCGCGGGCGGGAAGTGGAACTGCTGGATGTGGAAGCGCTGCAAATGGTAACGCGGGATTTCGCCCGTCAGGGCCAGTAAGCACCAACCAGTCACACACCCTGAGCGGGTTCAGGAATTTGCCGGAACCCGCTCAGCGCTGTTCGATTCCTTCAACATCGCCACCTCTTCAGACAACCAGGTGCGCCACGGCATCTGTTTTATGCCGAAGGTATTGCGGATCTTGGTACAGACCATAGTGGTGTTTACCGGTTCGATGTGACCCCAGTCGGGCACCTCGTCCACCACCTTGATTCCCTCAGGAATGCCGGGCATGCCGGCTATCGCCAACCCAAGTTCATACAGATTGATCTCTTCTGCCCCGGCATACTGGTAGGTACCCCAGACTTCAGCACCACAATCGATCTGGAGCGCCACTGCCACGATCACCCTCGCCAGATCCTTCACCGCCACCGGCTGCCCCTGACAGCGGCCGGGCAAAGACAGGCCACCTTGCGCCGTACTTTGCTGAACCTTGCCGATAAATCGGGCCAGGCTCCAGCCGGTACGCAGAATAATATGCCGCGGGAGCTGCGTTCTCAGGGCCTGCTCACATTCCCATTGCCAGCGACCCAGCTCGTTAACAGGCTGCCCTGGATTCGACGCTATGTAGGCACCCTGTTTACGGCCATCAAACACATAACATGAAGAAAGCTGCAGTAAAGCCATTTTGCGCTCACGGGCATGCTCGGCCAGCGCCAACGGCAATGAAAACGCCGCTTCGTGAGTCGCCTCCCGGTTTTTCTCCGCCTTTTCCGGATCCGCGAGCCACAACGCATTGATAATCAGCGCGGTGTCTTCAGGAATCCAGTTATCCAGGGCATGCAGGTCGACATTGGCAGGATCACTGACCAGCAAAGGACTGATCCGCAGATGCGTTTCCCGCAGGCGCTCCAACAGCACCTTGCCAAGCGGGCCATAGTCGTGAACAACAAGTACATGCACGTGGAAACAACGCCTCCGGAATATCACTGATGTGACGGATGTCAGGAAACACTCGGGCCAATGGCTCGGAACACTACTTTACTGCAGTATCATGCAGCCTGAAACGTCAGCCTTACGGGGAGCCGGTGAACGCTCCCGGATCGACAAGCATACAACAACGGGAATCCCAATGCTGAAACAACAGAGCCATATAGTGGCCCCTATCCCCGATGAACTAAGAACCCGGGCTCTTTATACCGTCAGTGAGCTCAAAGGCCGCGGCAAAGCCGACAAGCAGGCCATCGACCAGCTGTATGAGCTCATCGTTGAACTGACCGAATCCGGGCTGGATTTCTTTTTCCTTGAGCCACTACGCCGCCTGAATGCCGGCAGCATGATGATGGGAATGGCCAAAATGGGCATCAGCAGCATGCTCAAGGGCAGCAAAATGGTGATTCACAAAGTCCTCAAGAAACTGGACGACCGCAGCCTGGCGGCGATTCTCGATTTCATCGAAGAAATCATTCATGAACCCGAGGCACCCGCGACGTAACGCCGGTGAGCAACTCATAGCCAATAGTACCGGCGTAACCGGCCACCTCGTCGACACTCACGGTTTTGCCCCAGAGCTCCACCAGGTCGCCCTCACGGGCCTCAGGGACGGCACTCAGGTCTACTGCCAGCATGTCCATGGATACCCGCCCCAGCAAACGGATTCGCTGGCCGCGCACAGCGGCTGGCGTTCCGGTACCCGCGTGACGCGGGTAGCCATCGGCATAACCAATGGCCACCATGCCCATTCGGGTATCCTGACTGGCCGTCCAGGAAGCGCCATACCCTATCGACTCCCCGGCACGGACCACGCGTGTGGTAATCAGAGGCGCCTGCAAGGTCATCGCGGGGCAAAGCCCCAGCTCCGCACCGGTTTTACCCTCCATGGGCGACGCCCCGTAGAGCATGATCCCCGGGCGGCTCCACTCGTACAGCGGCTGATTCGGGCGAAAGTGAGCCGCGGAATTACCCACGCTACGCATCAAATCCGGCCAGGGAGCTACCGCCCGCTCAAAAATCCGGGTCTGGAGCCCGGTCATCTCGCTGTCCGGATCATCGGCACAAGCAAAATGAGTGACAAAACCAATCGCAAGATGCTTCAGACCCGTTTCCTCAAGCCCGGCCATCACCTCCGGCAGCTCTTCGGGCCGGAAGCCCAGACGGTTCATACCAGTATTGACCTTGATCCAGAATCTGGGAGAACGCCCCGCACCGAGCCACGATAACTGTTGCTGACAGTGGAGCACGGGCTCAAAACCCGACTGCTCACATTCGGCCAGGTCATCCTTTTGATGGGTGCCCTGCAGCAGCACCACGCTGTGCCGATGGCCGGCACCGCGAATGGCTATGGCTTCCTCGATACAGGCCACCGCAAACCGGCTGGTCTCCGGAGCCAGAGCATCAGCAACCGAGCCAATGCCATGGCCATAGCCATCGGCTTTGACCACCGCCATGGCGTAGGCGGTTCCAGCCAGTTCCCGGGCCCGTCGAAAATTGTGTTTCAGGGCGTCAAGATCTATGCGGGCAACGGTGGGGCGTGGCATTAATAATCCCCACCGTAATCGCTGTAATCGCCGTGCGCCAGGTCTTCGAATTTGGTGTATTTACCAATGAACGCGAGACGGATGGTACCGATCGGGCCATTCCTCTGCTTACCAATAATGATCTCGGCAATGCCCTTATCCGGCGTATCCTCGTTGTAGACCTCGTCCCGGTATACGAACATGATCACGTCGGCATCCTGCTCGATCGCACCGGATTCCCGCAGGTCCGAGTTGACCGGGCGTTTGTTGGGTCGCTGCTCCAGACTCCGGTTCAACTGGGACAGCGCCACAACCGGGCAGCCCAGTTCTTTGGCAATACCCTTGAGTGAGCGTGAGATTTCGGAAATCTCCGCAGTCCGGCCTTCGGTGTTACCCGGCACCCGCATCAACTGCAGGTAGTCGACCATGATCAGGCCAATCTTGCCGCCGTTCTCGCGGGCCACCCGACGGGCCCTGGAGCGCATTTCTGTCGGGCTCAGCCCCGGAGTGTCATCGATATAAAGCGGCTTATCCTTCAACAGACTGACGGCAGAGGTAAGCCGGGGCCAGTCATCCTCTTCCAGCTTGCCGCCCCGCACTTTGGTCTGATCAATGCGACCAAGCGACGACAGCATACGCATGGCCAGCGCATCTGCGGGCATCTCCATACTGAACACCAGTATCGGGGTGCCGGTGCTGATCAGGGCGTTCTCAACAATGTTCATGGCAAAAGTGGTCTTACCCATAGAGGGCCGCCCCGCCACAATGATCAAGTCGGCGGGCTGCATACCGGAAGTCTGGTCGTCCAGATCCCGGAACCCGGTGGTCAAACCGGTCGTCTGCTCGCCAGACTCAAACAGCTCTTCAATCCGGCTCAGGGTGGTGGCCAGGATGGGGTTGATGGCCTTGGGGCCAGAGCCCTCTTTGGTACGCGCCTCGGCAATCTGGAACACACTGCGTTCTGCTTCGTCCAGAATATCGTTACTTTTTCGCCCCTGCGGGTTGAAGGCCGAATCGGAGATCTTGCCGGACACCTCCACCAGCTGCCGCAGAATGGAGCGTTCGCGAACAATGTCAGCGTAGGCTCTGATATTGGCGGCGCCGGGTGTTTTCTCGGCGAGTTCCGCCAGATAAGACAGACCACCAGCATCCTCAATATCGCCGGCCCGTTCCAGAAACTCGGCCAGGGTAACCACATCCAGCGGCTCACTCTCGCTGGCCAGGCGCTCCACGGCGCCGAAAATCAGGCGATGGTCCTGCCGGTAAAAATCAGCCGCTGAAATAATTTCGGCGATCTCGTCAAACCGACGGTTGTCCAGCATCAGGCCGCCGAGCACCGCCTGTTCAGCCTCGACCGAATGCGGCGGGACCTTGATGCGACTGGTTTCCGGATCAATAGAAGCAGGTTTCAGAGTGGGATTGGCCATAGACACCGACATCAGGGAAATGAACAAACGAGATTACAAGAATACCAGAAAGCAACGGGCCCGAAACCGTCTCCGGCTCGGGCCCGTTTTTCAGCACAGAAACCTGCGGCTTCAGTGCTGGTTGAATCGACCTGTCACTGGGCTACCGATTACTCGGCAACAACCGCCAGCTTGATGGTCACTTCAACGTCTGTGTGCAGCTGCAGTTCGATGTCGTACTCGCCGGTGACCCGGATCGGGCCTTCCGGCAGACGAACTTCGCTCTTCTCGACTTCAGTACCACCGGTAGACACTGCGTCGGCAATGTCACGAACACCGATAGAACCGAACAGCTTGCCTTCTTCACCGGCCTTGGAGGTGATGGTGAAGGAAGCGCCTTCCAGAGCTTCGGCACGGGCCTGGGCAGCAGCCAGCTTCTCAGCAGCAGCTTTTTCCAGCTCAGCGCGACGCTCTTCAAACGCCTTTACGTTTGCTTCCGTAGCAGGAACGGCCTTGCCGTACGGCAGCAGGAAATTACGACCGTAACCGGCCTTAACCTTTACCTTGTCACCCAGGGAGCCAAGGTTTGCGACTTTCTCGAGCAGAATAACTTCCATCTCGTTAACCTCTTCGTGCTTTATTCAGCCGGACCGGCGGGTATACGCCCCCGGATATCCAGCCAGCTATCCACAAAAGCCAGAACCACTAACAGCATCAACAGATTGGGACCCAGCAGAACCAGAGCAACGTAAAACATTGCCAGCCAGTTTCCGCTCCACTGCTTTCGAGCAAACACACCGTGCACCAGAGCCAGCCCGGCCAGAACCAGCGGGGTACCCGCAGCCCAGGCCAGCAGGATGGCATTCAGCCCCAGAATCGGGCCGACCACCATGGTGATGGCGCACACTACAGCTACCGCGGGCGATAACCTGAGGCCATGGAATTCCTTGCGGAATCCACCGGGATTATACAACCCCGCCTGCCAAGACCTTGCCAGCATCGTCATACCGATGGCAGTGGCAAAGTAGGTACCGGCCATGCTGGCATTCATGGTGTCCCGGATAACCTGTTCCAGATCACCACCCAGCGCACGGGCCATTTCAGTGTTGTACTGCTCGTAAACCTCGACACCGGCCTGAACCAGATCGTTCAGAAGCGCCGGATACATCACAGGCAACATCAGCCCGGTCAGTATCGCCAGAAAGGCACCGGATAACAGTGCTCTTTCCCAGGACAGCGTTGTCCGGATAATGGATGCCATCAGCATCACCTGCAGCAGCACCACCAGCGCCGTGGGATCCTGGCCGTAAACGGCCCACCCGATCGCCGGAATCAGTGCCCAGAGGCCTATGTTGAGCCCCTGGCGAATGCCCAGCCGAAGAACGACCAGGCCAGTTACCGCTGCGCCAATCCAGAACAGTAAGGGTACTGCGGTGGTAACCGCTGCAACCCCGCCAGCCTGCAGGGGACCGCGCATTACATACTGTGCCAGTGCACGCATGGTCCCGGGTCCTGTCCGTTAAAACTTAGTGGTCGTGACCGTCCGTATACGGCAGCAGTGCCAGGTAGCGGGCACGCTTGATAGCGGTAGCCAGCTGACGCTGATAACGTGCTTTGGTGCCGGTGATGCGGCTGGGCACGATTTTGCCGGTTTCAGTGATGTAGCCTTTCAGGGTGTCCAGATCCTTGTAATCGATCTCTTTAACACCTTCTGCCGTGAAGCGGCAGAACTTACGACGTCTGAAAAAACGAGCCATAACGTAACTCCTAACTCCGGTTAATTACTCTTCTTCGTCCTGGGATGCGCTCTGACGCTCTTCAGAGTCAGCTGAACGACGTGGACGATCGTCTCCGCCGGAACGACGGTCCTCACGGGACTCAGCGGCTTTCATCGGAGACAGGTCGGTAACGGCCTCGTCGCGACGCAGAATCAGGTCACGGATGATGGCGTCGTTGAACCGGAAGTTGTGAGTCAGCTCGTCCATCGCGGCCTGTGAACACTCGATGTTCATCAGCACGTAGTGAGCCTTGTGGATCTTGTTGATCGGGTAAGCCAGGTGACGACGGCCCCAATCTTCCAGGCGATGTACCTTGCCGCCATCTTCAGTGATGACGCTGGTATAACGCTCGATCATCGCGGGCACCTGCTCGCTCTGATCCGGATGTACCATGAAAACGATTTCGTAGTGACGCATGAGTTCTCCCTACGGTTTAAACAGCTTCCTTCTCCCGGTGGCCATACCAGTGGTTGTGGCCGGAGCGTGAAAGCAAGGAGGTGACAGCAAGTGCTGCCGGTTTCTTTTTTGCTTTATCAATAAGGCTTTACAAGAAAGGCTTGATCAAAAGCGAAGCTAACCATTGCCATACAACAGACAATAAAAAGCCACCCCTTGAAAAAGGGGTGACGTATTCTAGGCCCGCAGGCCTGTTTGTGCAAGGTTTTAACCGAGGCGCTGGCGCAGCGCCTCGTAAAGACAGACACCGGTCGCCACCGACACATTCAGACTGTCGACGTGGCCGAGCATCGGGATGTTGATCAACTGGTCGCAATGTTCACGAGTCAGCCGGCGCATACCTTTACCTTCGGCGCCCATCACCAGAGCAACCGCCCCCTTGAAATCAGCCTGATACAGGCTGGCATCCGCCTCACCTGCCGTACCAATCAACCACACGCCCTGGTCCTTCAATTCCCGGAGGAAACGGGCGAGATTGGTCACCCGGACAAACGGTACCGTTTCCGCCGCTCCACAGGCGACCTTTCGGGCAACCGGCGTCAACGAGGCCGATTTATCCTTGGGCACAATCACGGCCTGCACTCCCGCCGCATCGGCGGTGCGCATGCACGCACCCAGATTATGGGGATCCGTCACGCCATCCAGCACCAGCAGCAATGGCGGCTTGTCACTGGCGGCCAACTGGGCAAGAAGATCATCCTCGGTCCACTCCCGGCTTTCCGCAACGGCAGCAACAACACCCTGGTGGACACCAGACACCCGCTCATCCAGCTCTTTCCGGTGCACCACTTTCCAGGGCACCCCCAGACCGTCAAGGGCATCGGTAACCGACTTCACCCGCTTATCCTGACGACCGGTCTGAATCCAGACCCTTTGCAACCGCTCCGGCTCTCTTTTCAACACGGCATCTACGGCATGCCAGCCGAATACATATTCCTGAGACACTGACAATCAATTCCTGCGTAACGTGTTATTTGCGACTCTTGCGCTTACGGCCCGAGCCTGACGGTTTACCTTTGGCCGATTTGGACCGGGCCTCCCGGGCAGCCTCTGCGGCCAGCTTTTCCTTGGCGCTGGCCGGCTTACCGGATTTTTGCCCTTTACCGGAGCGACCACCCTTGCCCTTGCCCCGCGGCTCGCTCTTGGACACTTCCAGCGCATCGCGGTCTGCCTTCCGGCGCCTGGGGGTGCTTACCAGCTCAAGATCGATTTTTCGGTCTTCCAGATCGACACGCACCACGCGGACACGCACTTCGTCACCCAGACGGAAGCTGACCGCCGTGCGCTCACCAATCAGACGATGCTTGACGGCATCGTGATGGAAGTAGTCACCACTGAGCGTGGAGACGTGTACCAGACCTTCGATGTAGATATCGGACAACTCAACAAAGAAGCCAAACGGCACCACCGCGCCGATAATGCCATCGTACTCCTCGCCCACGTGATCGCGCAGGAACTCGCACTTGAGCCAGGCCATGACATCCCGTGTGGCATCGTCGGCCCGGCGTTCGGTCATGGAGCAATGCTCACCCAACTGCTCCATACGGGCATAATCGTAGGGATACTCAGCCAATTCGGGATCGTGCACCTTCGGGGACACCAGATCTTTGGTTGCCTCGGGATTATGGATCCGGGACTTGATGGCCCGATGCACAATCAGGTCCGGGTAACGTCGAATTGGCGACGTGAAGTGGGTATAACTGGCGAAGCCAAGACCAAAATGCCCGGCTTCCTCAGGACTGTACACCGCCTGGCTCAGAGAGCGCAGCATCACCATCTGGATGACATTGGCATCCGGGCGGTCGGCCACCTGACCCAGCAAGGCCTGGTAATCTGCCGATGACGGCTTGTCGCCGCCGCCCAGCTGCAATCCCAGCTCACCCAGGAACAGGCGCAGATTGCTCAGACGCTCTTCCGAAGGCCCGTCGTGCACCCGGTAAAGCGCCGGAATCTTGTGCTTCTTGAGGAAGCGGGCCGTCGCCACATTGGCGCACAGCATGCACTCTTCGACAATCTTGTGGGCATCGTTCCGGTGCACCGGAACAATTTCCTCAATCTTGCGCTGGGCATCGAAAACAATCTTGGTCTCCGTGGTCTCGAAATCAATGGCCCCACGCTCGGTGCGAGCCTTTCGCAACAACTTGTAGAGGTCATACAGGTTGTGCAGATGCGGCAGCAGATCCGCATAGTGGGCGCTGAGTTTGTAGCCCTGTTCTGTATCCGGATGCTCCAGCATGGCACTGACCTTGTTGTAGGTCAGCCGGGCATGGCTGCGCATTACGGCCTGATAGAAGGTGTAGCCGCTGATGTTACCGGCGGCACTGATGGTCATGTCGGCCACCATGCACAGACGGTCGACATCCGGGTTCAGGGAACACAGGCCATTGGAGAGCTTCTCCGGCAGCATGGGCACCACGTGGTCCGGAAAATACACCGAGTTACCGCGCTGAATGGCCTCTTCATCCAGTGGCGACCCCGGGCGGACATAATGGGAGACATCAG
Source organism: Marinobacter sp. LM1 (assembly GCF_042763285.1). Lineage (NCBI taxonomy): Bacteria > Pseudomonadati > Pseudomonadota > Gammaproteobacteria > Pseudomonadales > Marinobacteraceae > Marinobacter > Marinobacter sp. LM1. Next base: position 1,403,015 of record NZ_CP114373.1, on the reverse strand, counting down.
CGATGGCCACCACCAACCGATAGCCACCACGGGGACGAGGCTCGCAGTAAATGGCATCATCGAAGTCGCGGGCGCTCTCGTCGTCGATAGTCACCAGGCGCATGTTGCGGATATCCACCCGGTTTGCCTTGTCTTTCTCTGCCACTTCCGCCGGAATCGAGGCTGCTTGCTCACCTACGGCGGGCGGCCAGCTATGGGGGATTTCGTAGGAACGAATGGCAACATCTATTTCCATTCCCGGCGCCATGTGCTCGCCCAGAATCTCAATGACCTGGCCGGTGGGCTGGGTTCGAATCGTCGGCTGACGAAGAATCTCCACCACCACATACTGGCCGTGAACCGCCTTACCCGCCTGCTCATCAGGAACCAGAATCTCGTGATTGATCCGGGCGTTCTCCGGCACTACGAAGGCGATGCCACTTTCTTTAAAGAAGCGACCGACAATCTGGGAGGTGCGATGCTCCAGCACTTCCACAATCTTGCCTTCCCGGCGCCCGCGATCATCCACCTGATCCACCCGGGCGGCCACCCGGTCACCGTGGAATACCTGGCGCATCTGCCGGGCGGTCAGAAACAGGTCGGAGCCACCATCATCGGGGATCAGAAACCCGAAACCGTCTCGATGGCCAACCACGCGCCCGGTGACCAGATCCGCTTCCTCTATCGGCAGGAACGCATCACGGCGGTTACAGATCAACTGTCCATCGCGGCACATCGCAATCAGACGACGGCGCAACGCTTCAATTCCTTCCGCAGACGTCTGCCCGAGCTCCTGACACAGGGTCTCGTGCGTGGCCGGCGCGCCCCGCTCTTTCAGATGTTGGAGAATGTACTCCCGACTCTGGATGGGGTTGTCATATTTCTGGGCCTCACGCTGGGCATGAGGGTCACTTTGCTTGTTCTTCCTGGAAACCATTCGGATCCTTTCTGTCTCACCGCAAACCGTGCGGCATCATTCGTGTTTGATGCAGTATAACGTTGGGATGGGAATGCTGCCTAACAAGGGCGCCAATATAGGCACAAATACCCTGAAATCGTCCGACATCACTCTAGAAACTTTTTTGAAAAAAATGTTTGACAGCTCCCGAGCGAATCATTAAAGTACGCGCCATCGGTTGAGGGGCAACTCCTCACCGCTGGCAGAAACGCTAGGTTTTCAATAAACTAAACGCGAATCTGCAAATCACCTGCCGAGGTGGTGAAATTGGTAGACACGCTAGCTTCAGGTGCTAGTGGGGGCAACCCCGTGGAGGTTCAAGTCCTCTCCTCGGCACCATTTTCTTCCCCAGAAAATGGCCTAAGTGTAATCTGAACCGTATCTTTTCCTTGATGGCAAATTTATTGTTATCAGATACCGCCAGTGGTCTGACCACGAACCACTGTCATGCCGGCGCAGTTCATTGAATATCTCCCAGATTCCTTTACTTACAGAGCTTATCCCATCACGGAAATGTTATGCGTCGCACGGCTGTAACCCTCAATTCTCAATATTTTAGGAAATTTTATAGTTCACAGTCTGTGCCCAAAAGTTCATCGCATTCCACCTTATAAGCTCAAGTCAACATCTGAAGAGAATTCAGGAGAAGCATTCTTCTAAAGTCTCCTCCGAACTTACCCCATCTTCCTCTTTACTCTCTGAATGCTTTCCTGATATTCGTCAGAGAACACTTCCGGAATCGCCTTTTTTCGAATTCGTGCGATTTCGGTCATCGAAAATCGCTTGCCCAGATCCTTCGAGAGGTAGGCGCCGACGTTACTCCAGGTGGGGGCCTCTCCGTCCTCATAGACCATTTGGAGCGAAATATAAATTTCAGCCTTCAGGAGCTCGGTTCTTGATAAGCTCAAGTTATCCAGGTATTGCTTGTAGATCTCCGAGATTATCTTTACCTTCCCGCCAAACAGGGACTCGAGATAACCAGAGGAGACGCCCAGCGTAGCAGCGATTTTTGCGCGAGAATAAGGCTTTACTTGGCCCGAGATGATTTGATCGAGATAACGATCAATCCGTTCGATTGCAGCGGCGCTCCTGACTTTCCTCGCACAGGGCTGATCGTCATGGAGTATTTCCCCGTCAACGACTCGTAATTCCCTTTCTGGGGCCAGCTCTCTGCGAGCCCACTGGACCTTAGATCGACTCCGTTTGTTTGATTCGATGATTTCACATGCGCTCATCCGCTTCATTAGAACATCTGCCCAGGGCACCTCTAGTTTGCCAAAAACGCGCTGAACACTTTTTAAAGCTGGTTTCGTCTCCCCCGTCATCCATCGCTCTACACAATGCCTATCCATTTTCAAAAACTCAGCAAATCGCGCGATCCCTTCAGCCGAAAACATATAGGCAATTTGCCGCAATATGGACTCAAGGCTTTCAGTTTCAGCTAGAGTTTGATCGACAATTCCCAATACGAGGGAGGAATAAACCTCACTTTCTTCGCAGTCCGCATCAGTTCGTTGCGATAGAACACTTTCTGATAGTGATTGCTCACAGTGGTGACAGAATCCCACCTCACATTTGCTGGATAGGTAAGGTTGCGCTTTTAAGCAACTCTGACAATAATCCCGGAGCTTGCATCGATGCTTCACACAATGCGAGACACCTTGCAAGCTCCAAGCGAGGCGATCGTACTGCCCCCCATTTGAATGATCTTCGTCATAGCAAACAGGGCACCACTGCTTGGTCTTTCTGATGAACCCGCGAGCGCTATGATCAATCTGATCATGAAGATGCACAAAGGTCATAGCTGCGACCCAATGATGAGCAAGGCCTGACTGTGCCGAAATACTTTCTATGATGGTGGCCGTTTTGGGAGTCAGAGAATTAAAGCTCGTCGCTATCTCATGATTAAGAAAACCAGGGGACTTTCCTGGGTCAATCAGACTCCCGATTAGCAAAGATGGCTTAACAGAGTGGTGCCACGCGAGACGCCCAATGTATGACGTAAGAGACTCGATACTTTCTCCGTCTCCTTTAATAGCAATCGGCCGGAGAGTGCTACGCACTGCTGAACTGAGATAGCCTTCATGATGCATTGATCGGATCCCTCTTTGGCTTCCTGACACCGGGAGGGGAAGAGGAAGCTCCGGCCCTTTTTCCCTTCACTTGGCTAAACGGCTTGGGACCGCGATTTCCAATGAATTCACACTTAAGCGAATCGATATCGGGCTGATAAAAACTCGCTTCGCCCTCTTTGATTTCCTCGATGATCCTTTGGAGTGCCTTGGGAGGATGCATTGTGGCCTCAAGATGTTTGACTCCCAGAGCGGCCGCACCGTCATTTACAGCACGATTCATCGCCCGGTAGATCCAGTCCTTGAGAATACCGACGCAACCACAACAGCGTATGTAAACGTACTTGTCAATGGCCATTTATTTTGACCCACCTTTGGCCAATAAAATTGACCCACCTTTCATAGTCTAGCTTGTTGTCTTCTGCTTTAGCCGATAGCTTTCTCCTCCCAACATAAAGATGTGTGAATGGTGGATAACCCGGTCAATGATCGGCACCGCCACGTTGTCGTCGTGGAAGAACTCGCCCCAGCTGGTGAAGTCCTTATTGGTGGTCAGGATGATTGAACGGTATTCGTATAGGCTGTTGATCAACTGGAACAGGTTGTATCGGGCCTGCCGGGTCATCGGTAGATAGCCCAGTTCATCAATGATCAGCAGGTCGTACTTGGCCAGTTGGCTGACCCGCTTTTTCAACTCACCCTTCATCTCGGCCAGCTCTAGTTCTTCCACCAGATCGAGAGCGTTGCGGAACAGTACCCGGTAGCCGGCCTCCACAGCTTTGTGGCCAATGCCGATGGCCAGGTGGGTCTTGCCTACACCGGGCGGGCCGATGAACACCAGGTTGTTTCGCTCGTCGATGAACTGGAAGTCCAGCAAGGCATTGACCTGGCGTTTGGTAATGGTGGTCTGGTGCCGGTAGTCGAAGCCCTCCAGGCGCTTCTCCGCTGGGAACGCAGCCATTTTCCGGTTCCGGCGGATGCGTTTGTCCTGGCGCTGGGTCAGTTCGTGCTCGGCAAGCCGGTCCGCGAAGCTGAGATAGGACATCTCGTTGGCTTCAGCCTCGGCCAGCAGGTTGGTCAGTTCGTCGGCGGCCGCGCTCAGGCGCAGGCTGCGGTAACGGGCCTCGGTCTGTTCAAGCTGGCTCATGGGTCACCCCCTGGCCACTGGAGCGGCCAATATGGCGGTAAGCGCTCAGATCCAGTGTTTCTTTTGGTTCCGATAGCGGTTCCGGCTGTCGCTCCCGGAGAACGGCGGCCTGGGCTGCTTCCAGATAACTTTGCAGCCGTGTCGCGGTCATGCCGGGACGCTCTGCCAGCGTCGTAATTAATGCCGGATCCACGGGCGCATGGCGCTTGAGCAGGTCACGGGCAGCCACCAGCTGGTCCTTGTAGATCTTGGGCTCGGAACGCTTGAGCTGTTGGCACAACCGTGGCCCGATGTCACTGCCGATCAGGTCGTTGATCTTACCCTCAAGGGCGGCCACCCGCTGGGCATGATCCCGGTAGTGGTGGGTGTTCTTGATCACCTTGCCTTTATCGGCACACAGAGCATGGCTGGCAATGACTTCCCCTGTGTTCAGGTCGCTGATGTGGAGTTGGCCGCCGGACTCCAGAACGCCCACCCGGGCCTGTTGCCAGGCCATGGGCACAGAGTACTTGTTGGCCTTCCAGGCGATCAGGCCGGTCTTGTCGGCTCGACGTGTCTCGTGGGCCACAGATTGCACGCAAGCTGGTGACAGGTAAGCCTCCAGGTGTTCTCGCTCATCCCGTTCGAAGCGTTCCCGGGGTGGCTCTCCGGTGGTGCCGTGGATGCGGACATTGGCTACGCTCTCAAGCCAGTCCTGCACGTGCTGGCGCACGTGCTCCTGGTCCCGGAAGACCTCACCGTAAAGGCAATCCTGCTTGACGTACTTCACGCCAGCTTCCACCTTGCCCTTGCTCTCCGGGTCATAACCTTCGCAGGCATGGATCCGGAACCCGGCCGTGGTGGCATACTCGTGGAACCGTTGGTTGAGGGTCAGCTCCCGGTACTGTTCGTTGATGACCACCAGCTTGGTCTGATCGTAGACGCATTCCTCCGGCAGGCCACCGAAGTAACGCAGGGCTTCGTTATGGAGTTGGATAAAGGTCTGGGTATCCAGTGGGCGGAAGGCCAGACCCACGTACATCAACCGCGAGTAGGACAGCACGAACACCACGAAGTGCAGCGTGCGCTCTTCGCCACCAATCAGCACGCCGCGCAACTCACCCGGGTCCACCTGACACTGAACACCCGGCACATCGTCCAGAATGGGTTCGTAATAGCGCATCTGGGCTGAGGCCACTTCCCCCTTGAGCGTTCGCACATAGCGGCGAATGGAACGATCCGAAGCTGGCAATTCACCAACCTTCGCTTGCAGCTTGCGGGCAATTTTGACGGCGCTGAGCTTGGGGAATTCTTTGAGAAGATGAATCAGATAATCCCGGTGATCATCGAGGCGCTTGGTGCGTGAGGGATCTTCTATCTGTTCCGAAATCGCGTTCTCATCCATCCGCAGATACTTGCGAACGGTATTGCGGGACAACCCCAGTTCCTGACTGATGGCGCGGATCGACAACCCTTTGCCGTTATCGTGCAGTGCCTTGATCTTGTGTATCACAACCCACTCCTTCACTGACATGCCCCCGGCCATCGATAAAAGCTGGGGACAGTAGCTGGTTCTGTGGCCTGACGGCCACTCGGAGGTGGGTCAAAATTAATGGCCAGTAGTGGGTCATTTTAATTGGCCATTAACAGTACTCAAGGTCTGGCCTCAAAAGCTCTTCCTCCAGATCCATAGGGACGTGGGCAAGGAGGCCGCTATATGCATTGAAGAAAGATTGCAGGTCACTTTGAGCGCCAAAGTCATAACGCGAAAATTGCAGATAATCCGTTACACGGTTCATCTGACCACTCCAATCCATCATGAAGCACAGCTCGTAGGTTCCAATCCCCACGATTGCACAGTCTGTTCTTGAGGAGATGGACTTGAGTACATCGTAGTACTGCTCAACCTTCCCACCTCCATGTTTGAAAAGATGTTGCAACTCATCAAGGATCACAACCCGTGTCTTTCGTTCTTTGAGAGCTTGCTCCATTTCGGTTCTCAATCGACTAACTGTGATATGGCCACCCGTCATTACCCGACTCTTCTGATAATCAGTCGTCGTCCTTATGTTGCATTTATGATCCACAAGCGGTTCGTTGAGTGCGACGAGAATCTGCCTGTATAGCTCCTTCCAATCAAAACCACTTTGGGAGTCCATTCTTAGTTCCTGCGTATTCCGGCCCATCGTGACCACCCATTCCGTTTGAACGTGACCGCCTGTTCCGGGCGATCGTGACCACTGATTCCGTTTTATCGTGACCGATTTCGGGTGCTTTTCCGGAATCGCCGGTCACGATGCCGGAATCACCGGTCACGTTCCTCCGGAATCACTGCCAACACGCTGGAATTCTTCAACTTTATCCGGCATACCTGTTTCTTTTTCATCACGAGGAAGGGCGGATGCCGGCAGCGAGGATTTCCATGCGACAGATCATCGAGGTCTTGCGCCTCAAGTACGAAGCGGGCCTAAGCCATGAGCGCATTGCCCGTGCCTGCGGGCTCTCCAAGGGCGTGGTCGGCAAGTATGTCAGCCTGGCCACTGCGCAGGGCATCACCTGGCCGTTGCCGGAAGGCACGGATGAAGTACGGTTAGAGGCCCTGCTGTTCCCGGCCAAGACACCCCCATCTCGATTTGCTGAACCCGACTACTTCCAGGTCCATCAGGAGCTGAAGACCAAGGGCGTCACCCTGCAACTGCTCTGGGCCGAATATGTGGAGCGCCACGGCGACAAGGCCCGCCGGTACAGCCAGTTCTGCCATCACTACCGGCTCTGGCGCGGCCGGCAGAGGCGCAGCATGCGCCAGGTCCACCGGGCCGGTGAGAAGATCTTTATCGACTACTGCGGTCCCACCGTGCCAGTGGTGGACCGCAGCACCGGTGAGATGCGCAAGGCCCAGGTCTTTGTGGCCGTGCTGGGCGCGTCCAGCTACACCTTCGCCGAGGCCACCTGGAGCCAGAGCCTGCCGGACTGGATCGCCTCCCACCAGCGGATGCTGGCGTTCTACGGCGGGGTAGCTGAGCTGTTGGTGCCCGACAATCTCAAGGCAGCGGTTACCAAGGCAGACCGATACACGCCTCAGATCAACGAGACCTACGCCGAACTGGCCGCCCACTACCAGACCGCCGTATTGCCAGCACGCCCTTACAAACCCAAGGATAAAGCGAAGGCCGAAGCCGCCGTGTTGCTGGTCGAGCGCTGGATACTGGCCCGGTTACGGCACCGGATGTTCTTCTCCCTGGCCGAACTGAATACGGCCATTGCGGATCTGTTACCGGCCCTGAATCAGCGCCCGTTCCAGGGACGCTCCGAGAGCCGCCAGAGCCTGTTCGAGGCACTGGATCGTCCAGCACTGAGGCCTCTGCCTGCAACACCTTACGTCTATGCCGAGTGGCGCAAGGCGCGACCCGGCATCGACTACCACATCGAGATCGACAAACGCCTGTACAGCGTGCCTCACGCCCTAGTGGGGGTGAAGCTAGATGTTCGGGTTACCGATACGTCCGTTGAGGTCATGCACAAAGGCCAGCGGGTGGCCCTGCACCCTCGGCATGGCAAGGGCCGCTTCGTCACCCTGACCGAGCACATGCCTAAGTCCCATCAGGCCCATCAGAACTGGTCGCCCGGGCGGTTCCTGAACTGGGCCACTGACATCGGTCCCGCCACGCTCGACGTGGTACAGCGACAGCTCAAGGATCGTCCGCATCCCGAGCATGGCTACCGGGCCTGCCTGGGGCTGTTGAACCTGAGTCGACGCTACAGCCGTGACCGCTTGGAGCAGGCCTGTAGCCGAGCACTGGCCATCAACTCGGCAAGCTACCAGAGCATCAGCTCGATCCTGAAGCAGGGTCTGGATCAGCTGCCTCTGCCACTGAACGAGGAAGAACCGGAACTGGCCGATCTGCCCGTTCACACCAACGTTCGCGGGTCCCGCTACTACCACTGATACCGGAGAAACTGATGTTGACTCAAAACACCCTCGACACCCTGCGCCAGCTCAAGTTGACAGGCATGTGCGATGCCTTGGAACAACAACGGGCACAGCCCGACACCCACGACCTGGCGTTCGAGGAACGCCTGGCCTTACTGATCGACCGGGAGGTGCTGCACCGGGAAAACCGCCGATTAGAGCGGCTGCTGAAGGCAGCCCGGTTGCGAGTGCCTGCCTGCGTGGAAGACATCGATTACCGCCATCCACGGGGGCTGGAACGCTCCCGCATGGCGGGCCTGGCCAGCTGTGACTGGATCCGCCAATCCCTGAACCTGTGCATCACCGGCCCGACCGGTTGTGGCAAGACCTGGCTGGCGTGCGCCCTGGGCAACCAGGCCTGCCGGCAGGGGCTCTCGGTTCGCTACTTGCGAGTGCCGCGCCTGTTCGATCAGGTGCGCATCGCCCACGGCGATGGCAGCTACGCGCGGCTGATGAACCAGTTGCTGAAGACCGACCTGCTGATCCTGGACGACTGGGGCATGCAGAAGGTAACCGCGCAACAACGACAGGATCTGATGGAAGTGATTGAAGACCGGCACGGGCGAGGCTCAACGCTCATCGCCAGCCAGTTACCAACCGAACACTGGCACGACTACATCGGCTCCGCCACGCTCGCCGACGCCATTCTGGACAGGCTCCTGCACGGCGCTCACCGACTCAATCTGAAGGGGGAATCACTGCGAAAAGCGAAAGCACAAAACACGGAATCGGTTGACCCATCGTGACCGCTCAGAGTACAAAACTAGCTCCAGCGTGATGGCCGTGTGCGAATCGGTCACGATCCCCGGAATGACCGGTCACGTTCGCCGGAATACGCAGTTCCACGCAGACACAGGGAATACAGGCAGGATCTTCATGCCAGTTTGGAACAAGATCTTGATAGACATAGTCGGTAACTCTCTTGGCTAGGGTTGTCTTGCCTACCCCGGTAGGCCCAGCTACAACGACCATGTGTTTACCCGTTCGCTCTTTGAGGGCAGTGACGGTCTCTTGAAACACTCCGTTCAACCTGTCGTGCCGAAGGACAAAACCTGTTGCGAAGTACGCGCTTCGCACCTCTGCACTCGCTTCGAACACAGCGGCCGGAACCTTCGATTGAGGGTGTCGCATTTAAAAATCCTCAGGGATGGGGGCTGAAAAATCGACCTCAAACTTCGGCCGCGCCTCGCATGATGCTTGGTGTAGGGAGTCACCACAGGGTGTTACTGGAATAGATTCTTTTGCTGGTTGCGGAATGTCGATGACCGTCTTTTTCTGCTCTTGATCCTTCGCGAACTGCCCGGACTCAAGCCTTTTTTCAGTTTCATGGATGTCATTGAACCAGCTAGCAATTCGGTGCATCGTTACATTTCTTGAAGCGTTCACACTAGCTGATGTCTTGCGGCGCTCCTCAAGAAGACAATGAAGTTCTCGCTCTGTTCTTCCGTGAAATGTCTCGTAATGACTGATCGCCTGACATTTGAGCCAGCTGCCTTTCACAAAGGCATACACATAGCCAATATCAAAAGGGTCATAGCGAACTGGTACTTTCTCCTTGCGGCTACCGAAAGACCTGAATGCAGGGTGCCAATAATCCAGGAAGTTCACACGGATACCCCGACAAGGATCGGCGACCACCTCTCCCCGACGAGGCGGTGGACATGTCAGAATCGTGAAATCGCTGTTGTACTCCACTTTTCGAATTGTTCGTGCACCATCTCTCGCGAGGCTCCTCTCAAACTGGTACTCCGGAGAACATCCAAGTGCGGGATGGTCGGAGGTCGAATAAAGTTCAAAAAACGAATCAAGCGCCGCGTGGAGAGACTCCAGGGTCCAAATAGCATTTCTTTTCGGGTTCATATCCCTCGACATCTGACGAACGTTTTTCGTGGGCTGGGTATTCCCCTGCAACCTATCGATCAGTTGGCTGGTGACAGAACCGAAGTAACGTTCGATCAACGCTCCTTGTCTGGGGTTACCTTGCCGCTTCTGGATTGACGATCCTTTTGAGGCAACCAGAGTTTCGAAGTAAATGCCCTGGAACTCTTTTCCGCCATCAACCACAAACGAAGCAGGAAAGTAACCGGTGGCCTTGACCATTTGCCGGATACCAATCATCAGACTCCGGTAACTAGGCGGATCGTAGAGGATCGCGAAACCGACAGGCTTTCTGCTGAATCCATCCAGAAAAAGCGTTAGCCAAGGGCGACCAAGACCTGTGCCATTTTTCGAGGACACCAGCTCGATATCGAGTTGAGTATGGTCAGTGTGCACAACGTCCATAGCGAACTGACCACTCAGATCCCAAGGCATTTTCCGGCCTTTGTTTGAGCCGCTTTCATGCTGATAGGCCGCTTTGTCACCTGATCGGGCTCTGACCTTTTTTGCCGTATCGATGCTTTTTGCAAATGAAGAAAATGTCTTGAAAGAAACTGTCGGAATTCCACTCTTTTCGCAGGCGTGAAGAAACAACCCGTACGCATGTGAGAGCGGTGGTGATTTCTTATTGAGGTAGTGCTCTTCAAGAGTCAGTTCGATGAGAGATCTGGTCGCGGGATCTAGCCTGGACTCCCTATTACCCCTTGAGGAAATCTTTGGAATCAATCCCACAAAGCCTTCACCAAGCTCGTGTTCAGATAGGTTAAATTGGCGGAGCCAGTTTCTGATTGTGCGCTCGGAAATACTATGGCTCTTTGCAACCTCTCCAATCGGTTTACCGCCCTTGATCTCATCAAGGATCTTTAGACGGTGATTGGCCTGTTCCAGTTCTCGCGGCCCAGCTTTCTGAAGCAGATTGAATACCGCCCCCTGATCCTCTACGTAAAGGAATGCAGTGCCACTTGCTAGCTGATCATCCAGAAGCTTTTTCGGGACGCTTTTTATTCCACAAGCCTCATCCTCGAGGAGATAAAATTGAGGCTTGATCGACGAAATACGGTAAACATTGCCGCAAAAATTTACCCGACCACCGAGCCGCGGCTCTGTGTGCCGGGAGACGCTTTTCACATCCTCCAGTAAAAGAGAATCTGTCTGAGTTCTGAATATTCGGCAGTATCTTGGTTGACGAAGAAGGTCCTTTTCCAGATCGACAAAGACATCCTGGTTGAGAATCCAATGGAAGATGTCGTCAGGATTGACGCTGCCAGCCTCGAGAACGTCAGAAAGAAAAACCCATCGACAATCACCGAAAATCTTACTTTCGTTACTCTCAAAATACTTTTCTGGCTCGGTATACAGAAAATCTTTGAGATACTGAAAGTTCTCAGTAAGGCGGTAACTGATGTCTTGACTGGTCATCACCCGAAACCCCAATCCAAATCGAGCAGCGTAATCTTCAGCGGGAGGACTTATGTATCGACCGGACTTCTCGTCAAAAACAAAACGTCCAGGCATCTCCTCCGCGAGCTGAACTACTCTTTCGAGTGGCTTCCACTCTTCCCACCCGATGAAATCGTCACTGATCACAAAGAAGTCGGCAATGCTCTTCGCCTTTACCTTTCTTCCATTTTTACTTCGATATTCCAGAAAGAGGGGTTCAGAGGGCTGGTCGTAAAATTCGTAAACTTCGCTGTCAAATTCATGCTTATAAATGGCGGGCAGTTCAATCGAGAGGCTTTCTGCTTGAATCGTCTGCCTCATCTTTCGGCTGGCAAACGTGAACGCAGATGACCCAAGCCGAGAAGAGCTTCTGACTCTTCTCGCAGGTGGCGAAGACCGCACGGCAAGCGCAATTTCTATCCCCTTCCCAGAGACACCTCTCTGAGTACATCTTTCGACAACTTCTTCTTCGGAGAGCATTTGACCACTCCTGCTTTATCGTCGATTATGTAACTTATAAGGCACTTTTTGAATTTAGACGACGGATCTCGCATGTCAAATAAGCAAGAGCAATTTCTGATCGATTTCGGAAAAAGAGTGCGTGAACTGCGAAAGGAGAAGGGGCTCACTCAGGAAAATGTTGCAAGACTGTGCGGCTTCCAGCGTCCCTATTTAAGCGACGTGGAAAGAGGGAGGCGCAACATCTCCGCCAAGAATATGAGCAGATTGGCAGCAACCCTGGGCGCAGAGCTTCAACTTGATCTGGTGGATTAAAGAATGGACTGACCGAAACGCGGCAGAAGCTTCGAAGAAGGGGTTCTACCCTGTTACTGCGGATATTCCTAAAAAGAGGCGCACTGTGCCAAAGAGGGGTACCAATATAGAGTTGGCACCTGCATACGATGTGGCACTCATGATCCTAGGTCCCGAAGGTATCGCTCGGCGATATGGTGGCCTAATCTTCTTCTCAACAAAAATCGGAATCCCGACTACCGTGCGATATTGATAGATCATGCGTCTGATCCTGAGGCGGCAGCTTCTTACATGATCCAGGCCCTGAAAAACCTGACAAACCTGAAAGAAAGTTTAATAAGGCACGGAGCACCGGCCGAAATGCTGAATCATCGAGCAATACGTATGCACGAGCCGGAAATCGTATTGGAGGAGCTTGCACATTGGATAGGCGGCTAAATTCAGAGTTTTTTCTCGATCGGCCTTTGATGAAATAGTGTGACTGTCACCTCCATTGGACAGAAAAGTGTCGAGGACCGACTCTTCGCCTCCTCGACAGTACCTTACTCGAACCGGTTCATCGATTAGAAAGTCCCGGTCGCCCATCAAAAGTGCAGCCCCTAAACTGGCTAGACTGATAATTCAACTAATACATCGAAAGGGTAAGATCCGATAAGACGTTGAACGGCTGTGCTAAATTCATTGAGGCAGGCCTTCCTCCCTATTGATCAGAGCGGAGCAGCGTGACTCTGCGAGTTTTATCAAGAAGCCCATTGTCAAGACGCGATCTAAGTTTATGAAACATCCAAGCCCTGATCCATCGCTGAAATGGGCTCAAGTCGATTGGATCCTCCGGATACTCATACGTGTAGCCCGCTTCGTCAGCCACACGCTGAAGAACAGCCTTATGCTTTTCTGTGTATCTTGTATCGGCGAGTAAGAACGAATCCATTATGATTTTTTGGGGGCGTTCCCTTCCGAGTCGTTTAAGTTCGCCTATCAAATTCTTAGCTTCCTCGATCAAAAAATCGGATGTACTAGCCGCACGACCAAGCTCACTGGGGAGGGGACCCTTCGGCACAAAATGCAGGTGCCAAACTTGCCTACCGTGACTGATCTTTGCTCGGAGGCAATCGGACCCAGCCCGGAAGACCGCAAACCCATCTCCTCGAGCGTATCGAACAAGACTTGCCCCTACAAAGCTAAAAGCCACCCCTGAAATAAGCATCTGAAAAAGTGCTTTTTGAGATATAAATTGATGACCAAAAACAAAAAATGATCCAGAAACCCAATATGACAGAAGGTTGATGAGGAAGGTCGCAACCAGGGCAGTGAAACAGATAGCGAAGGTCGCTCCTCCCGCCAGAAAAAATCCAAGGTACTCAGCCAACCCGGAAAAGTATTTGGCAATAAATCCATCCGGGCTCAGTCCACCCGAAAAGTGCTTATCGGCCATCCAGACAGCGCTGGCCCAAATCACGAAAGCTACAGCTAAAAGAAGCGTCGCCCATGAATTCAGGTTGCTGACGGCAACGACATCGGTTACTGAGCTCAATGCACTTTGATCAACGGAATATTCAGGGAACGTCGTTTGCGATAAAGCAATGCTGGCGCCGACGATAACGCCTCCAAAACCCAGGATTTTGGGAAAGAGCGGCATGATTTTTCGAAACATAATTTCTCCATAAGGGTCTGTGGAGAGAAGGAATTTTCTCTCCCTTCTTCTCACTATAGAAACACCAAACCTTGAATGCATGGAGATTATGGATTAAGCACTTGCGATTGAATCGACCTATATAGAAAAAAGACCGAGAGTACGGGCTTTTTTGGATTTGCAAAATATTGTAAAACTTCAACACCAAACAAACTTAAGGTCCATAGTCTACTCTTTTAACGATTTCGAGGGACCATGTGACCCTGACTGACCCTACCCCAGAATTTAAGGGGAAGAAAATCGGGGCAGAAGGCGCAATTCGAATGTTCGCTTTTGTTTACTAGCGAACCTTCGGCAAGTCATCCCAACAGGTTGTATACGCCGGCGACAAATGCCCCCGCCGCATAGCGTAGGCCGCAGGCCCTGCCTCTCTGGCCATGTAGACCGTCGCCCTGGACTTCCGGTTGATGGTATCCATCACCGCCATCAGGCGTTCCGATCTGCCACTGTCTGGCGTCTGCTCCGGCGCGGCTTGGAAGAGATCCTCCTGAACTCCCAACTCATCCACCAGTTCCCCCAACATAACGCCGGCCTTAGCGTAATCAAACCCATCCCTGTACATCGGTCTAAGCAGGCTCAGGGCCTGCTGCACAATAATCCGGGTATCCTGGCTGGACTGAATAAGCTTCACGCTGGCACTGCGCGAATACTGCGGTGCTGTGGTTTTGAACGGGTTGGTTCGGATGAACACCATCAGCTCTCCCGCATACTGCTGGCCTCCACGCAGCTTCTCGGTCGCGCGGGTCGCAAAGTGCGCAACGGCTTCTTCCAGGTCGCTCAATTTTTGAAGGGGCTGACCAAATGAACGGGAGCACATGATTTGTTTCTTGGGCGGTGGCACTTCTTCCCACGGCACACAGGGAATGCCATTGAGCTCCCGGGCCGTGCGCTCCAATACCACAGAGAACTGTTTTCTGAGCGTCGCCAGATGGGTATCCGCTAACTGTAACGCCGTGACAATGCCCATGGCCTGAAGCCTGACACTGAGTTTTCGCCCGACACCCCAAACCTCCTCAACCGGTACGCGGGCCATCAGTCGCCGTTGCCGGGCGGGGTCTGTCAGGTCGACCACGCCTCCGGTCGCCGGGTATTTCTTGGCGGCATGGTTGGCCAGCTTGGCCAGGGTTCTCGTAGGAGCAATGCCCACACAGACCGGTAAGCCGACGTTCTGGTACACCGTGTTCTTCACCTCCCGGCCAAAGTCCTCGAAGGACACCACCCGGTCAATGCCGGTCAGGTCCAGAAAGGCTTCATCAATGGAGTAGAGCTCCACTTTGGGGGCCAAAGCTTCTAGGGTCGTCATTACCCGCCGGCTCATATCGCCATAGAGGGTGTAGTTGGAGGAGAACACCTGGATACCGTATCGGCGAATCTCCGCTTTGATGTGGTGAACCGGCACGCCCATCTTGATCCCCAGTGCCTTGGCTTCTTTGGAACGGGCGACGACGCAGCCGTCATTGTTGGACAACACCACAACCGGTGTATGACGCAGATCCGGGCGGAACAGCTTCTCGCAGGAGGCATAGAAGTTATTGCAGTCCACCAGGGCGAACACGGGCTTCCTCATCCGGCTTTAGCCTGTTCCCGGTACAACGCAGCCCCAAGCGCCGCAAAGTAACACTGAAAGGCGTCATTGATCCGCTGGCGATGATTGCCCTGCGGATACAGACCCGCCTTGGCTTCATCAGAGTGAACGGTTCCCTTTACCAGAAACCGGTTACGCGGCTGGCTGTCTTCAATGAAAGCTTCAAAGGCGCGGGCGCACAGTTCCTCCGGCTTGGCGTAATAAACCGTTTTTAAATGCTGATCGGCCACCTGGGAGGCCCGGAACAAAGTGCTGGGTGCAGTGCCGTCCTCCGTCAGCATGATAGCCTGAAAGCAGGCGCCTAGCCGTTCGTTCAATGGGTGGGATTTACTGTTTACGCTGTTCAGCCAGGCACTGGAGGCAAAACCGAACGGTCCGGCATTCCCGTAGGCCTTGCCACCCATGTAGTGATCAAAGGCGTGAAACCATTCATGCGCTAGGCTACCCGCACCGGCGTTCTTGGTCAGCGCCAGCTGCCGGGTGGCGGGGATGTAGTGCGCGGCCACGCCCAGCCGGCCGCCGATGCCATACTGCAGGCCCAGCGTGCTCCTCAGGGAGATCAATGGCTCCGGTCCTCGCAGGATCGTCATCAAATCACACAGCGCCTGATAAAACCGACCAGCTGCCCGGTCCCGCTCCTGGGGCGTCACCCAGCGTCCGACTTCGATGCTGCGAAAATCGAACCGTCGTCTTACCGTGACAAAGGAGACTGCCGATTCAGGTGTCATCCCTACCCTCCCCGCTTGAGTGACCGAATGACGTTGGTGACCACCCCAAACACTTCCATCACCATGTCGCCCTCGATGGTCAGTGGCTTGTAGGCCGGGTTCCGGGGCAGCAGCCGAACCGGCGGCGGTGTCAGGTGCAATTGTTTCACCGTCATCTCGCTTTCCAGGCTGGCGATGACGATATCTCCATGCCTGGCCCGCAGTGATCGGTCCACCACCAGAACATCGCCCGGGTAAATGCCCGCGTCGATCATGGACTCTCCCTGCACTCGCACAAAAAACGTGGCAGCCGGGTGCTGGATGCACAGCTCGTTCAGGTCAATGGTTTTCTCAACGTAGTCTTCTGCCGGCGATGGGAAGCCCGCCGAGACCCGTTCCAGAAACATCGGGATGTTCAGGCGTGAAACGGATTCGTAGTCTCCAAGCAGGATGCAGGACATGCTTTACACCGGATACTGGTTGAATATACAGTATTTTGGCGAGACAATATCAGCGGGTCAACCCATCAATGGGCACAATGCCCTATACTCGGAATAGTGCAGCTGCCAGGAAGGCAGGAGGAGTCTGTATGAAAAGCGTAATACTGATGTTTATTGGCGGCTTGCTGGGTGGCCTGATCGGGCCGGTGACGGCGCTGGTGGGTGTGGCAGCCGGCTATGTGATTGGTCGCGCCCTGACGCATCCGGTTGCCATGAAGCCCAGTGAAAAACCACCAGCTTGCCGTTAATTCGAGACCTCAGCACCTTTAATCCTTCACAACCGGATAACAGGCATCGCCCCACAGTGTCTCCGGGTGATCCATCATGATTGTCAGAATGACGGGAACCAGTTGGCTCATCAAAGCTACACAGTCACGAATCTGCTCCCGGTTTACCTTACTGCCCCAAGTAGCACCGCCATGTATCAACTGATTTCGCAGAGTGTAGATCCGGCTAAGCGCAATGCCCAGTACCGTCGCGGTATCCTCTGAGCCCAAGGCGGACTGAGCGGCGACTTTTGCACGGGCAAACTGGTCCTGCCACTCTTCCTCACTGAGCTTTCCGTTTTGATGGTCCCAGAAGGGCTGAAACACAAAACGATTGCTGAGAAGTACCCGAATACTCCGGGGGAATTCTGTCCAGGTCAGCCCATCCAGCTGTTTGTCTGCATCAAGAGAGACTAACTTCTCCAAAAAACCACGGAAGGCGGTTTTCTCTGTCGTCCGGTATTCTTCGTTGATCTCTGTGGCATAGGCCGCGTTGAACGCAATCCACAGAAAGATGAACCGGCTATCCGGGTCATCCAGTTGCTCTGCTCGCTGTAACCAACTCAGAGACCGATGAACTCGCAGACTAAGATTGGCGGGGTAGCCGTCTCGTTCATCGCGATGGCGTTGTTTGAGAGTGTCGTAATTCATGGTTCGGTCTATCCGTTCATCCAGTCCGGGCTTTCGGTTTCAATCCTTCACATGTTCCCGAATCAGCTTCAACGCTTCTTCCATGTGTTCAAACCGATGGCTGCCGCCTTCAAAGCTATGAACCGGAAAATAATCCCCAAGTGCCCCGACAGTGTCTTTCCACGGAAGCAATTCATCCCCCTGGTCCAACAGCACTATCCCGCTGCCATGGTGGGTGAAAGGGTAATAGCTAGAAACCACTTCATCTGTCAGTTGATAGGCTTGGCCCTGATGATCGACACCCTGCCCTATCCAATGTCTGAGAGTGTGGGCAGGATCCGTCACCGGATTGATGGCGACAAACGGAACACCGGATTCGGCTCCCAGAACACCCGCCAGCCATCCTCCCATCGAAGTCCCAACCAGAAGGTCCGGGTTCACTTGCATCAGCTTGTCCAGGCTATCTTCAATGACGTCTTCCGCGCCTTGGGTGTAGTCAATGTCGTGACCATAGACAGGGCCAAGCTTGGCGAGCGTTTTGAGCTTGTCGCTGGTGATATCGAAGCGGCTGGCAAAGCCATGGAGGTAGTAGGTTTTCAGCATATCCTTCACTCGGGACGCTCTATTTTTCCTGACCTTAGCACCGTTGGGGAGTAAATGCCTGCTTCATAGCCTAAGGGCTGTCCTCACGCACCGCCGGGACAAAGAAAAGGGGTGTGGCCGCAACGTGCTCACACCCCTCACTGTCGTTTTCATCCGCCTCATCCAAGAGCTTCGATTGATGGCCGCCAATACACATTGTTTCCAAGCCGCCCAAAACCTATTGGCTGGCGCTTTCGATAGGCCTTCCGCTGATTGTCAGCCATGGCACTCTGGGCATCGGCGTCCCGAACATAGCGGGCAAGAGTCATGGCAGGGCTGACACCGTAGCGTGCGCCGGGCGAGGCACAGGTCCAAATGTGCCTGAGTGCAAGCGCTGCATCAGGGTCTACCTTGTCGAGATACGCCAGGCCGTAGGCGCAGGCCTCCAAGGTCATGTCGGCGTGGTCGCACAACTTTGCAGTTGCTGTCGGCTTACCCCACGCATCATAAGTGTAGGTCTTGCCAATATCGTGCAACAAGCCAGCGACGAAGCCGAGCTCCTGGAGCTCTCGAGGCATATCGGGCTCATTGGCCTTGGTCATGACCAGTACGTTCTTCGCAACGTCCAGGGAATGAGCCAGCAGGCCGCCGGGGTCATTGTGATGGTAATTCCTGCTCGCCGGCGCTTTCAGGAAAACTTCCAACCTGTCACGGCGCTCCAATACTCGCTTGACGAATATCTGTAATGGGTCTGACTGCAAAGAGCGTACCGCAGCCACCAGCTGATCCAGTTCCTCCGGCTTCGGGCAGAACGTTCGTGGCAAAGTCTGAAGCGCCGGCAAGCCGGCAACATCGGCCTGCAACGGCCGGCGGATATCGGTCAGCAGAATCTCACTGTCCTCCGCACCGACACAGACCTGACCTTTGACCACAACTAGATCCATGTGTCCCAGATGCTCTGGAATCACAATAGAGCCGATCACCGCCAGTACCACGATGTCGCTGGCACAACTGCTCAAGCGAAGTTTCAGATACGGAATACCTTCATCATCAAAACAGGCCACACGCCCCGTCAGTCGGTAGGTGCCTTTGAACGTTTCTTGAGTCAACGGGCGCAAATCATTCAGTTTCATTACCTACCTCCTTATCGTTTTCGATGACCCGGCTCTGAATCAGGCGCTCAAAGGCGCTGCCATCCATGCGAGTCAGGTTCGGGATATAGCGGGAATACACTTTGAACAGCATTTCAGTGGATGAATGGCCGAGGGTTCTGGCCACCCATTCCGGGTTCTCACCGGAGGCAAGGAGCAGTGTCGCCGCCGTGTGCCGTGTCTGGTAGGGACGACGCTTCTTTAACTTGAGATGCTCCAGCAGCGGGTACCAGACACGCTTGGTCACATTGTTATGGTCCAGTGGCTCTCCCAGCCGGTTACAGAACACGAACTTGCTGAGCTTGCCAGTAGCCTCGTACTGGGCCTTCAGCGCATCGTACACCGGGCCAAACATGGGAATTTCCCGCTGAGAGCCATCCGTTTTGGTGTACTCGGTCTGGCCATGGATAAGGGTTTCTCGTACCAGGATTTCCCGCTTTTCGAAATCCACATGCTCCCACTTGAGGCCGTCAACTTCCCCTGTACGCATGCCGGTGTAGAAACGCACCAGGTAGTAGTTGCGGTAATCTTCCCTGACCGTTTCGAGGATCTTTTCTACCTCGTTCAGGGAGAAGGGCTCGATGTGTACCTTCTGCTGCTTGAGCGGTTTGATGTTCAGGTAGGGATTGGTGAAGTCAAACCGTTCAGCCGCCTCCGTCAGAATCATCCGCAGAATGGTCATGTGGCTGTTGATGGTTTTGGGCGCCATCAACCCACTCGGCCCCCTTCCCTTCCGCCGAGCCATCTTGTTACGTGCAGCCAAAATGTCTGGCTTGGAAATCTCGCCTACCCGTTTATTTTTGAAAGCTGGCTTCAGAGAGCTAGCCAGAATGGATTCCACATTACGCGTGTGGGAGTTCCGCCACTGGATTTTCGATTCGAGAAACCACTGGTCAGCGAAGTCTGTGAACAGAGGAGTATCTGATTCTGACTGACCAAGAACACCCTCACCATTTGTGGGAAGGACCCCAGCGTCCTCAAGCTTTTTGAGGTTTTTGCTTCCCGGAAAGAACTCGGCGTAGTCAAAATCCCCGACCAACATTTTGGCTTCCATTCGCTGGATCAATGTCTCCAGCTGTTTACGGTTGCGGGCGGTGTCACTCAATAGAGTCTGCTCCCTGCAGCGTATTCCTTGGTACCGGAAATCGATAAAGAGCTTTTTTGTATCGACTCGTGCTCGCACCTTAGCCATGACAAACACCTCCGCTCGCCATCGGGATGGCCAGATTGTTCTGAGCCATGCTGAGCATGTCCTCCTCGATGATCTCCCAGATGTAGAGGATTTTTCGGCCGCCAAATGGACGAATATAATGTTTACCCTCCAACAGGACGCTGTCTTTCAGACACTGACGGATGGTCCGGGGGTCATACTTGATACGCTCTGATAGCTCTTCAGTTGTCAGGTACGTGTTGTTCATGAGAACATCTCCTTTCGCCAATCAATGATCAGTTGATAACTTTTGTTATCACTTGATCACCAATATACGCCACATAGCGATAATTGCAAGTGGCGTTTGATCATTTGTTTTATCAAACGAGCAGAGAGATGATCCGTTTCCATTTAAAGGAGTTGATAGCAGATAAGGAATTTGCCGAGAAACGACGAATTACTATCGGTGAAATCGCTAGGGACACTGGCATCAACAGGATGACACTGTCGAAAATCATCAATCATCCCGGCCACAGCACAGTGACGGACAACATTGATAAGCTATGCACTTATTTCGACTGTTCGGTTGAGCAGTTAATCACGCACATCAAGGAAGTCTCGGACGAGTCTGAAGGATCGGAAGGCGAAAAGTGATTCTCTTTTTTTAGCGTGAGGGCGGAAGCTAATATCCCGTGCCCCAGAAGACTGACGGTCAACAACGAAGAGGAGCCAGAATATCCAAATCGGAAATTGGCACGCATAGGGCACGGTGAGGGCACGGAGAAAATTTCAGGATCAGAAAACAAAAAAGGCAGATCAGTAACTAACTGATCTGCCTTTCTTTTTTATGGTAGCGGGAGCTGGATTCGAACCAACGACCTTCGGGTTATGAGCCCGACGAGCTACCAGACTGCTCCATCCCGCATCAAACTTTTCATCAATCAGGTAGAGGCCCGATCAACGTGGCGCGAATACTATAGCTCTGGCCGCCAGCTGTCAAAGCGCATTTCGGTTATTACCTATCCCGCCCGGATCAGCGCTCCAGAATTGCCGTCACGCCCTGGCCGCCAGCGGCGCAGATTGAGATCAGGCCACGACCACTACCTTTCTGCTCCAGCAGCTTGGCCAGCGTGGCGACAATACGGCCTCCGGTCGCGGCAAACGGATGCCCCGTGGCCAGACTCGAACCCTTCACGTTCAGCTTGTCGCGATCAATGGTGCCCAATGGTTTTTCCAGCCCGAGGCGCTCCCTGCAGAATCCCGGATCTTCCCAGGCTTTCAGGGTAGATAAAACCTGTGCCGCAAATGCCTCGTGAATCTCATAGAAGTCGAAATCCTGAAGGGTCAGGCCGGCCCTTTCCAGCATCCGGGGTACGGCATAGGCTGGCGCCATCAGCAGGCCCTCTTTCTTGTCGACGAAATCCACAGCAGCCACTTCGGAGAAGGTCAGCCAGGCTTTGACATCCATGTTATGGGCCTTTGCCCACTCTTCGCTGGCCAACAGCACTGCCGACGCGCCATCGGTCAGCGCCGTGCTGTTGGCTGCAGTCATGGTGCCGTTTTCCCGATCAAAACAGGGCTTGAGGGTGGCCAGTTTTTCCAGCGTGGTGTCCGGACGCAGGATATTATCTTTATCGAGACCGGCCATGGGAGTCATCAGATCGTCGAAAAAGCCCTCCTCGTAGGCCTTTGCCAGCTTCTGATGACTCTCCCAGGCCAGGCGATCCTGATCTTCACGGGCGATACTCCATTCTTTGGCAGTCACCTGGCAGTGGTCCCCCATGGACATGCCTGTACGGGGCTCGCCGTTCTCCGGAATCTCCGGCACCAGATGGCTCGGCCGGAAACGGCCAAGAATTTTCAGGCGCTCCTTGGTGGTCTTGGCACGGTTGAGGTCCAGCAGGATTTCCCGGAGCCCTTCGCCCACCCCGATCGGCGCATCAGACGTGGTATCGGTGCCGCCGGCAATGCCGCACTCGATCTGTCCCAACGCGATTTTGTTCGCCACCAGAATCGCGGCTTCCAGCCCGGTTCCGCAAGCTTGCTGAATATCGTAGGCCGGAGTTTCAGGCGCCAGGCCACAGCTGAGAACCGATTCACGGGTAAGATTGAAGTCCCTGGAATGCTTGATCACGGCACCCGCGACCACTTCGCCCATTCTCATGCCGTCCAGGTTGAAGCGATCGACCAACCCCCGAAGCGCCGAGGTCAACAACTCCTGGTTGCTGATCTTGCTGTAGGCGGTATTTGAACGAGCGAACGGAATACGGTTGCCGCCAATCACGGCCACCCGTCGAATGCCTTGGCTGGCCGCCTTCGCGGTTGCAGTGGTTTTCTTTGCCTGTGCCATCGCTGTGTTTCCTTGTGAGTCAGATGATTCTGTTTCAGTTAGCCGATACTGTTGATGAGTCTAGCGCCTGACGGCGGTCTCTCATTGGCAACTCTGACAACGCACAACCTGCGTTCAGTCAATACAATAGCTGGAAGATTCCTTACCCTTTAGGCTAATTTGCAAGCAACCAGATACACAAGGAAGAAAACATGTCTGACCTCTACCTCAAACTCGTGAATACCCCGGTGGGAAAAACCGCTGCCCAGTCTCTTGGCCTGCCGTCACCCGCCCCGCTGAAACGTCTCAAGCGGGTCGATCAGCCGTTTATTGAGGGCGATGTCCTCATTGGTGCCGGCAATGGTGCCCGCGCCATCGCCACCCTTGGCAGCATTGTTGGCGCCAGCCCGGCCACCCTGCACCACGCCACCGGGCCGGAAACCCTGGCCGAATCGGCCAAGGCAAGCCCCAAAGCCCGGGCTGTGGAAATCACCGGCGATGTATCCGGAAAGTTTTCAGCGCTGATTTTCGATGCCTCCGGCCTGCAGAAACCGAGCGAACTGCGAGCCTTGTATGACTTCTTCCACCCCACTATCCGCAAACTGGCGACGAATGGCCGGGTTCTGGTGATTGGCCAGGACCCGCACACCTGCCGCAAGGCGCCCCAGGCCGCTGCACAACAGGCACTGGAAGGCTTCGTACGAGCCGTTGGCAAAGAGATCGGCAAAAAGGGCGCTTGCGCGAACCTGGTCTGGATAGCACCCAATGCTGAAAACCAGCTGGATTCCTCGGTTCGGTTCTTCCTGTCGCCACGCTCAGCCTACGTCTCCGGGCAGGTGGTTCGCATCGGCAAAGCCGACGAAGCCAAAGCCACCAATCCGGTCGCACCATTGGCGGGCAAAGTGGCCTTGGTGACCGGCGCGTCCCGAGGCATTGGCGCCGCTATCGCTGAAACCCTGGCCAGAGATGGGGCAACCGTCATCGGGCTCGACATTCCGCCGGCACTCGAGGAATTGCAGAAAGTAACCGGCGCTCTGAAAGGCAAGGCGCTCGCCTGCGACATCACCGATGAAAAGGCGCCAAAGCTGATCGCAGACTTTATCGAAAAGGAAACCGGCGGTGTTGACTTCGTCATCCACAACGCCGGCATCACCAGAGACAAAACCCTAGGCAACATGCCCGAACATTTCTGGGATATGACCATTGCCGTCAACCTGACTGCAGAAGAGCTGATTGACGAGGAACTGGCTGAGCGCAAACTGATGCGGGAAAACGGCCGCATCGTCTGCATTTCTTCGATCAGCGGCATCGCAGGCAATTTCGGCCAGACCAACTACTCCTGCGCCAAAAGCGGCGTGATCGGCTATGTCGAAACCATGGCCCGTCATCTGAAGAACGGCATCACCATCAATGCCATTGCCCCGGGCTTTATTGAGACCCAGATGACCGCCGCCATGCCGTTTACCATCCGTGAGGCCGGTCGACGCATGAACAGCCTGTCTCAGGGCGGGCAACCGGTTGATGTGGCCGAGGCTATCGCCTGGTACTGCAACCCAGCGTCTGCGGGCGTGAACGGGAACGTGGTTCGGGTGTGCGGTCAGTCTCTGATCGGCAGGTAATTCAGAGCAGGTAATTCATGGAGAAGGCCGGCCAGGGGCTACCCTGCGCCGGCCATTTTTTGCTGCGCGCCAAGGGGCTAACAATTTCTACGGACATAAAAAAAGCAGACCATATCGGTCTGCTTTTTAAAATATGGTGGGTGGTGCAGGGATCGAACCTGCGACCCTCGCCTTGTAAGGGCGATGCTCTCCCAGCTGAGCTAACCACCCAGGGTAAGGTGGCGGAGCGGACGGGACTCGAACCCGCGACCCCCGGCGTGACAGGCCGGTATTCTAACCAACTGAACTACCGCTCCGCATTGATTCAGCCTTGCCGAACCTGAACTCTGTTTTGAAAGTGGTGGGTGGTGCAGGGATCGAACCTGCGACCCTCGCCTTGTAAGGGCGATGCTCTCCCAGCTGAGCTAACCACCCACTTTCGCTGCCTTACTCTTTTTCAGGCTCAAAACAGTCACTTGCTGCGCCTGGCGCTTGCTGATTCAGCGTTGCTGTCTCAACCAAGTGAGACGCGCATTTTAAGCATTTCGTTCACTGTGTCAAATGTTTTTCCGAAAATTGCTGAACTTTTTTCCGAGGCGCTCTCAAATGGACATTTATTGATCAAAATCAGAGCGTTGTACTGTCTTGCCCTGTTCAGGGAAGGGCCGTATTTCCGCAGACTTCTGGCCCGCCTGCTGCCCCTTGCTCCTCAGATCCAGCTCACTCACCCGCGCCCGGCGTTCGCCCGGCACCGCCTGGCTGGCAAGCGCCTGGTTAAGCTCATCCAGCCGTTGGCGAGCCTCTCGCCAGGACTCCTCAAGCAACGGGCCAACCTGCCCGGCCAGCTTTTCAATACGCAGCCGGAACGTCTCTTTGAAGGACATTGTTCTTATCTCTCTTCACTACACCATCCCCAGTGTAGACATTGCCTAGAAGATCCACCAGCCTCCCGATTCCGCCTCTTCCCTGCGCTCGCGCTCAAGTTCCAGCTGGGCATACTCCTGCTCCAGCGCCTCCAGTTTGCGATCGGCTTCCAGCGGCACCGTTGGCCCGCCACCGAATGGCCAGAACCAGGAGGCTTCCTCATATTTGCCTTCGTGCTGGAGGCGCTCAATCTCCAGTTCTCGCTCCTGCTCCAGAGCCAGCTTCCGCTTCTCGTAGTCGGTATCTTCGTTAACCTCGACAATCGACGTTGCCGCATGGTTCGGCGCCAGCAAGTCGCTGTTCAGGAACAGCGTGGTCACAATTTCATCAGACTGCATGGCATACTCACGGGTAACCAGCTGCAGATCCCCCGAGGCCAGCGGGTGCTCCGGATCCAGATCCGGATGCGGTCGTGCAGGCTCCGTCAGTTCGTTGTATCTCAGGTAGTAAATCTTGCCGGGCTCCACCTTCAGGGTGGCATCCGCAATCAGGCTCAGACTGAAGGAATTCAGGCCTTCAAGCCCAAGCAACGGCCGACGCATGGCGATGTGCCGTTCGCCCGGACTCACTTCCAGCCAGGTAAAGCTGTTATTGCGGATATTGAAATAGTGTTTGTCGTCAATATAGACGCTGGGAGACTCAATCTCATCCGCCGCCCACTGGGAGTGGGTGCGGTAGAAATACAACAAGGCATTGTTCTGGTCCCACTGATCGGTGTCGATATGCACGAAATCATGGCCAGACACCGGATGCAGAAAGCCACCCACACTCTTGCCAATAGACTGATAAACGGTGCAGCCAGACAACACCAGAAAGCATGCCACGACGGCAGCACTCTTAACGAAAGGCACTCGGATTTTCATTGTTATGCACTCTTCATCCCTTATCGAGTAGGGACGATCATAACAACTGGCCACCACAAGAAATGAGAGCTACCGCAAGGGATGAATACAAACCGTTACATTCACCCCGGCAACCGTTACTGCCCTGAGTTCGACGCCCTGAGCTGATTGACCTCCTCCGACAGGCGCACGAGGCGCGAGGTAAGTTGGGCACGGGAAGCATCGATGGATTCCACGGTCCGGGCCAGTTCTGCCAGCCGATTCCGCAGCGCCTGAACATCACCGGCTCCTGCGAGGCCGTCCGTTCGAGCCTCAACGGAGGACAGCCGGCTTTCAATACCATCGATACCCAGTTTCTGCTCTTGCTCAAACCGGCGGATACGGCTCTCTACCACCTGATCGATATCACCGATCTGCTGACTCAGCCTGGTCAGCTGCGACGTCGCCTCACTATTTGCCAGCTCCAGCGCAGCCACAGACGTCTCCAGCTTCTGGCTCAGTTGGGCGATATCTCCAGCAAACGTGGTACGAACCTGCTCGAGCGTGGTTTCCAGATCTGACACCGATTTGCCGGTCTCGGCCAGATTCTGATCCAGCACCGAGAGCCGCTGACCATGCTCCTCAAGCTGTTTCCGGTTACGCTCATTGGCAACCACCCAGAGCTTGCGGATTTCACTGTTGGCGGTCTCAACCTTTTCCGCATTGGCCGCTATCTTTTCCTCCAGAGAGGCACCCCGCTCCTGCAAGGATTCCCCGGTTTCGGAAAGCTCGCCCTCAAAACGGGCCAGCGCCAGCTTACTTTGCCGCGCCCAGTAATCCGCCTCTTCCAGTTGACTTTCCAGCGCCGCGATGCGCTGACTCTGGCTATACCACCCTGCGCCAGCAGCCACCGCAAGCCCGAGAATCGCTCCCCAGACAAGAACTCGTCCACCACGACCACCGCCTCCGCCAGAGCCCGCAGCTGCACCAGGAGCCTTGGCTTTGGGAGCCCCACGCCCAGGCTCATGCTCTTTACTGGTACGGGGCTTTCGCGCTTCCCCGGCGCCAATCGGGGGTTCTGCTCTCAGCTCATCTTCGTCCGGGCGGATGGGTTCCATTACAGCTCCTGGGAATGGATGGTTTAATCGTATAACCGACGATAATACCTGCAGTTACGGACGGGTTAAAATGAAGGCTTATAAAGAAAGCGCTCAGACAGCCGAACGCCCGGGTTGCCGTGTTGCACGGCAACTGGCCAGAACATACAATGGCCGGCTTTCCAATTATCACAGGACTGTTGCTTATGCAGCCGCTTGTTGGACTCATCATGGGCTCCAAATCTGACTGGCCCACCATGGAACACGCTGCCGATATGCTCGACAAACTCGGCGTGCCCTACGAAACCCGGGTTGTCTCCGCCCATCGCACACCGGATCTGCTTTTTGATTACGCCAAGACCGCGGCCGATCGCGGCCTGAAGGTCATCATCGGTGGTGCCGGCGGCGCAGCGCACCTGCCGGGCATGGTCGCCTCACAAACGTCTTTGCCGGTACTGGGCGTCCCCGTACAATCAAAAGCACTGAACGGGCTTGATTCCCTGCTCTCCATCGTTCAGATGCCCGGCGGCATTGCTGTCGGCACCCTGGCGATTGGCAAGGCCGGCGCTACCAACGCGGGCCTGCTGGCAGCACAAATCGTTGGCACGTTCGACGACAAGGTTCGCCAGGCGGTGGAAGACTTCAGGAAAAACCAGACCCAGACGATTCTGGACAACCCTGACCCCAGGGATCAGTAGCACCAATCCAAAGCCAGGTGAGCGGGCCGGGGAAGACTTTCCAAAACTGTTGAGGGCCAAGGACGGCCCGAAACAAGCGCACAGGGATGTGCTCGTAGCGTGTTTTGGAAAGTCTTCCCCGGCCCGCTCAGGCACCGAAGCAGCTTTCTTTTGATCAGGAGAACCAGATGAGAATCGGTGTACTAGGAGCCGGCCAACTCGGGCGCATGCTGGCCCTTGCAGGATACCCCCTCGCAAAGGAATTTGTGTTCTACGACATGTCCGGCAGCCCCAGCGCTGGTCTAGGGGAAGTCATTGTGGATCGCGACGGCAGCTACCTGGACGACTTCCTCTCCCGCGTCGACCGCGTAACCTACGAATTCGAGCACCTGCCTGTTGAAGTTGCGGAGAAGCTGGCCCAACACAAGCCGGTTCACCCCTGCCCCCGGGCGCTTCAGGTTTGCCAGAACCGGGAGGCAGAGAAAACCCTGTTCGGCCAGCTTGGCATTCCAACGCCGGAATGGAAAATCGCTGATAGCGCCGCTTCCCTGAAAGCCGCTGCCGAGGCACTTGGCTGCCCGGTGGTAGCCAAATCCATCACTGAGGGCTACGACGGCAAAGGCCAGGCCGTCCTGAGAGATCCGGAACAGGCAGAAGAAGCCTGGACCGCCATCGGCCACCCCAGGGTAATCGTGGAGAAGTTCGTTAACTTCAAACGCGAAGTGTCCATCATCGCTGTTCGCGGTGAGGATGGCGATGTGGCCTTTTACCCCATTGCCGAGAACACCCACCACGAGGGCATTCTGCGCTACTCCATTGCCCCGGCACCCGGACTGCAACCCCACATCCAGCAAGATGCTGAAAAGTACATCAAGGCACTATTGAACGAATTGAACTATGTGGGCGTACTGACTCTGGAACTGTTTGAGACCGAGGACGGCCTGGTAGCAAACGAGATGGCTCCACGGGTCCACAATTCCGGGCACTGGACCATTGAGGGTTCCATGACCAGCCAGTTCGAGAATCACGTTCGCGCGGTCAGCGGACACGCTCTGGGCAACGTTCAGGCACGCGGCCTGAGCTGCATGATTAATATCATCGGCGAGCACGGCGACATTGAACGGATACTGGAACTGCCCTACGCTCACCTTCACCTCTACAATAAAGGGGAGCGCCCCGGCCGCAAGCTAGGGCACGTGAACATTCTGGCAGACAGTTATGAAGAGCTGGTCTGGCGGGTCCGGAACTGCGCACAGTTTCTGCCCGGCAGCCCCGAGTTTAAAAGCTCTCTCACAACAAGGGGTTGATTTAACTCAAACCGCCCTTATATTGCGAGAGTGTCAACTCACATAAACAGAGAGAACCAGGGAGAACGACCTCATGGCATTTGAACTTCCCGCACTGCCTTACGAAAAAAACGCACTGGAACCGCATATCTCTCAGGAAACCCTGGAGTACCATTACGGCAAGCATCACAACACCTATGTAACCAAGCTGAACGGCCTGGTTGAAGGTACTGAGAATGCCAACAAGTCTCTGGAAGACATCATCAAGAGCGCCAGTGGCCCGCTGTTCAACAACGCAGCCCAGGTATGGAACCACACCTTCTACTGGCACTGCCTGAGCCCGAACGGTGGTGGTGAGCCCACCGGCGCCGCCAAAGAAGCCATCGAGAAGGCCTTTGGCTCCTTCGAAGACTTCAAGAAAGAATTCAACGACAAGGCCGCCAACAACTTCGGTTCCGGCTGGACCTGGCTGGTGAAAAAAGCTGACGGCAGTGTTGCCATCGCCAACACCAGCAACGCCGAAACCCCACTGACCGGCGCCGACAAGCCGGTACTTACCGTTGATGTATGGGAGCACGCCTACTACATCGACTACCGGAACAGCCGTCCGAATTACCTGGAAGCGTTCTGGAACCTGGTCAACTGGGATTTCGTGAACGAAAACCTGGCCTGATCCAGCCGGAACAACGGTAGGTAGCAACAACCTGACCGTTGACCAAACGCCCGCACGGGAACCCCTGCGGGCGTTTCTGTATCTGAATGCGACGAAACCGAAACAAATCGACACACGCATCCACAAGAAACTCTGAAAAAATCGTCCATACTCCATGAAGTTGAAAGGAATCTGAACCATACTGTCATGTGCCGCGTGATAGATCCTGTCGCAGAGTCCGACAGAACCAATCAGACAGATGAGCCAAGAACAGCGGATGCAAAAAACCTTTGAAGTAGAGAACCACCTCGGATACCGCATTCTCCGATGGGTACTGCTCGTCGCGTTGCTGAGCGGTATTCTGATGAGCGCGGTACAGGTGGTGCTGGATGCAAAGAGGGTATCCGCTGAACTGGAGCGTGATGCGGCCCAGACCCTGGCCATGGTGGAAGACTCCGCCACCCAGGCCGTTTTCAGCATTGATGACACGCTCGCCCAACAAGTGGTGGATGGACTGTTCGCCCTGGAACCCATTCACATGGCCAAAATCACCCACCCCGACGGTGATGAACTGGGTGATCGGCTACGGCCTCTGCAGGACTCCCCGTTTCGCCCTTTAACTGACCCGATATTCGGCCAGGTTCGCGAATACCGCGAGAGTCTCACGCGAGGCAGCAATCCGGATCTTGTCTACGGCTATCTTGAGGTTCACTACGACACCGCCCCCTATGCTCGAACCTGGCTCGGCCGAGCACTGGTGACGTTTGCATCAGGCATCGCCCTGGCACTCATTCTTGGCATCGTACTGTTCGTGGTGTTCCATCTGCTGCTGACCCGCCCGCTGCTGCGCATTGTGCAGTCGGTCAAAAAGGTAGACCCGGCACACCCGGACGATCGCCTGGTTTCGATCCCGGAAGGACACCGGGCCGACGAACTTGGCCTCTGGGTTAACGCCACCAACAATCTGCTCGTAGCCATCGGAGATACCCAGAAAAAACATCGGGAAGCAGAGGACCGGGTCACCCGACTGGCCCGTTACGACACACTGACAGGCCTGCCCAGCCGCGATGCCTTTATGGAAGATCTTCAGGGCGCTATTGAACGAGCCCAGGAAGGCCACAGCTCTATCGCTCTGATGGTCTGCGGTATTGACGACTTCAAATCCGTCAATGAGCAGTGCGGTTTCCGCACCGGCGACACCATCCTTCAAACGGTGGCCAGTCGCCTGACCGCCAACCTCTCATCCGACAGATTCAATGTCGCGCGGCTGGGCAGCGACCAGTTCGTCATTGTTGAGAAACATCTGCGCGATGGATTCCAGGCGGCGGAAACCGCCGAGAAGGTACTCGCTACCATCGGCTCCCCCATCAATTCGGGCAACCACCGGATTTCCATGACCGCCACCCTGGGGATTTCCCTGTTTCCGTCAGATGCCGACCAGGCCGATCGCTTGCTCCAGAGCGCCGAACAAACCATGGCACTGGCGAAGCAGACCGGGCACAACCACTTCCAGTTCTATGTGGCCAGCATCGACAAGGAAATTCGCGAACGCAAACAGATGGAAAAGGACCTGGCCCAGGCCCTCGCAAACCACGAATTCCATCTGGTCTACCAGCCACAGATCAATCTGGAGACCCGGCGCGTTATTGGTGCAGAAGCACTGCTGCGGTGGGAACACCCTGAACACGGCATGATTCCCCCGGACCTTTTCATTCCGGTAGCGGAAGCGAATGGTTCCATCGTCGAGATTGGTCAATGGGTCCTGGATCAGGCTTGCTGGCAGGCCGCTCGCTGGGCATCCGAAGGTACTCACCTCAGAATCGCCGTGAACCTTTCCGCCGTTCAGCTACGCCAGGAATCCATTGTTGACGATATTCTCAACACCCTGAAACGTCATAATATTCCGGCGGGACGCCTGGAACTGGAAGTGACCGAAACCAGCTTTATGACCAACCTCACCGATGCGGTCGCCAAGCTGCATCGGCTGCATCGGGCCGGCATCAGTATTGCGGTTGATGATTTCGGCACGGGCTATTCATCGCTGACCTATCTGAAGCAGATGCCGGTACAGCATCTGAAGATCGACAAGCAGTTCATTCGGGACCTGCTGATCAACGAGGAAGATACCCGAATTGCCAACACCATCATCGACCTTGGCAAGAGCCTGAATCTGACCGTCGTCGCAGAAGGTGTGGAAACAGCAGAGCAGGAGTATTACCTCAGCCAGCGTGGCTGTGCGCTTGCTCAGGGGTATTTCTTCTCCAAGCCCCTGTTACCCAGAGATTTTGAGAATTTCGTACAGACTTTCCACGCCCGGATCGTGGAAAATAACGCCTGAACCTTTAGCCCTTAGGAGTAGTCATGGGAACGACTGTCATCGGTCTTGTCGTAATTGCCGTTGTCATCCTCTACCTGGTGTTTATCTACAACCAGCTCGTCTCTTTGCGCAACCAGTTCAAGAATGGCTTCGCCCAGATTGATGTCCAGCTTCAGCGCCGCCACGATCTGATCCCGAACCTGGTGGAGTCCGCCAAAGCCTATCTGGACCATGAAAAGTCCACCCTGACCCAGGTAATGGAAGCACGCAATAACGCGGTCAGTGCCCAGAAAGATGCCGCCCGTGACCCAGGCGACAGCACCAAGATCCAACGCCTTGGCAGCGCCGAGAACCTGCTGACCAAAGCCCTCGCCAATTTCTACGCCGTGGCCGAGAACTACCCTGAGCTGAAAGCCAACGAGACCATCCAGCAACTGATGGAAGAACTCTCCAGCACCGAGAACCGTGTCGCGTTCGCGCGCCAGGCGTATAACGATGGCGTGATGAACTACAACATCTTCCGCGAGAAGTTCCCTAACAATATCGTGGCCGGCCTGTTTGCGTTCAAGGAAACCGCCCAGCTGCAGCTCGAATCTCCAGAGGCCCGCCAGGCTCCGAAAGTCAGTTTCTGAGGCCTGATTCATGGCGAGCCCCGGTTTCTTCCAGCGCCAGGCCAGTGCCCGGCGCAACACTGGCTTGTTGGTTGTGCTGTTTCTCACCGCAGTCACCCTGATTACTCTGGCGGTCTGTCTGGTGGGTTACATGGTGACCCGCAGCCAGACCTCGGCCCTGCCATTTCATTACTGGCTACTGTCCAGCCATGGCCTGACAACCGCCGGTGCAGTGGTCGCGCTGATTGGCATCGGCTCTCTGGTACGCTGGGTGGACCTCGCCGGAGGCGGCACCCGCGTGGCGCGAATGGTTGGTGCCCGGGCAATTGATCCGGACACCCGCGACCCGGAAGAACGCAAACTGCGCAATATCGTCGAAGAAATGTCGATTGCCAGTGGCGTGCCGGTACCGGAACTCTACGTGATGGACCATGAAACCGGCATCAACGCCTTTGTGGCCGGTTACACCCCAGGTGAAGCGGTGATGGTGGTTACCCACGGAGCCCTGACCCAATTGAACCGGGACGAACTCCAGGGTGTGGTAGGCCACGAATTCAGCCACATCCTCAACGGCGATATGCGCATCAATGTCAGGTTGATCGCCTTGCTGGCCGGTATATTGATGATTGGCCAGATTGGCCAATTTCTCCTGAGGGCTGGCTTCTACAGCAGCGGTCGTAGCCGAAACCGGGACGGCCGGGCACAGGCTGCCATGGGGCTGATCGGGCTGGCCTTGATGGTGATCGGCTATGTCGGCGTGTTCTTTGGCCGGCTCATTCAGTCGGCCGTCTCGCGTCAACGGGAGATGCTGGCCGACGCGTCATCCGTTCAGTTCACTCGTAACCCCGAAGGCATTGGCGCAGCCCTGTTCAAAATCGGGATGAAAGGCGGGTATCTGGACACTACCAGCCATGCCAGCGACATGAACCACATGTGTTTCGGCGAGGCGGCAAGGATGAAATTCACCTCCCTGCTGGCATCCCACCCTCCCATTGACGAACGAATCAACGCCATCCAGCCAGGGCTGATGGCACGCCTGCGCAGCAGGCTACGGGATACCGAACCGGGCTCACGCTTGCAGGGACAAGGCCCCAGTCCGGAAAAGGCAGCCATTGGAGACCTGGTGAGCCAGGTAGTCGAACCCGCTCAAGGCACCCGAAAGTACAGCCTATCGCCTCTGGCAAGCTCCCTGACCAACGAATCTCCAACGGCAGCCCCTACGCTGTCCAGCCGCGTTGGCACGGTTTCCGCGGACAGCGAGCGCTTCGCCGGCAATCTCCTGAAAAAACTGCCATCGACCTTTCGCAACCTGTTATATACCCGGGCTGGAGCCGTTCAGCTTTGCTATGGCCTGGTGATCTACGAACTGACGGACGCCGAGCAAACCGAGAGGCTTGCTCTCATACCAGAGCACTCCGTGCTGGGCGCACAACCCGAGTTGCTTGGCAAACTACTGCCATCCCTAAAGGAACTTGGCGAACGCGCACGTTTTCCAATGCTTGAACTGGCCATGCCGGCGCTGCGAAAGCTCGATCCGGAGGAGCGGGATACCCTTCTTGCAAATATTCAGACGCTGGTTCAGGCGGACAACCGGGTAACCCTGTTCGAACTCGCACTCACCACCTTCCTGTGGCGGCATCTAGGCCGTGGCTCCGGACAGGTCGTGCCCGTAAAATACCGAAGCTTCCGGCAAGTCAAACCCGCCATTGAGCAGGTGCTGAGCCTGTTCGCCCGGGCCGGCACCGAAGCACCGGAAAAGGCTCAAGCGCTCTATCAGGAGGCTATTTCCGGGTTCGGTAACGGAAACGACGAAACCATGCACAGCAAGATCACCATGCAGAACCTGAGAGCTGCTCTGAATGTTCTCAGCAAGCTCTCACCACTGCTGAAGCCTGCCATTATTGATGCCTGCGGACATTGCATCAGCCACGACGGTAAGGTGGAAGTTAAGGAATACGAATTAATGAGGCTGGTGGCGGATCAGCTGGACTGCCCGATGCCGCCACTCTGAGAGCACTCGAAGCACCGCCCCAGTCCTGCTCGCCAGGGCGATGATCAGACAGCGCGGTTATCCACGCTGTCTCGCCAGCACAACTCCCTACTGCCGGCGCCCTTCAAACAGCATATCAACCGACGGATCAGATTCTTCCTGCGGCAAGCCAAGCTTTTCCCGCACTTCCAGGTTCACATCCCAGAGGCGGTTGAACTTTTCAGTGGTCGCCGCCACAGCATCTGCTTTACCCAGCATGATCGTGGGGCGCAGGAAAACCAGCAGGTTGCGCTTAACGCGGGTCTCGGATTCAGAAGAGAACAAGCGACCAAGCACCGGGATATCGCCCAGCAGCGGTACCTTGCTCTTGCTGACCTGGTAATCGTCCTTGATCAGACCGCCCAGTACCACGGTCTCGCCGTCATCCGCCAGCACGGTGGTTTTAATCTCACGTTTGTTGGTGATCAGATCGGACGCACCATCAACGCTGGTTGTGGAAATGTCCTCGGTCGTTTGCTCAACCACCAGACGCACCAGGCCATCTGCACTGATCGTAGGCGTGACTTTCAGCGACAACCCCACATCGCGCCGCTCGATGGTGGTAAACGGGTTGGTGGTCCCGTCTCCGGTCACGGTAGACTGGCCAGTACGGAACGGTACGTTCTGGCCAACGATAATTTCAGATTCCTGATTGTCGAGGGTAATAATGCTGGGCGTAGACAACAGGTTCGCCGCAGAAGAAGAGGACAGTGCCTGAATCAGTAAGCCCCAGGTAACCCCATCCTCATCACGCTGCCCGGCACCAACGGTCAACCCGCCGGCAAGCTGTGGAATGGTGTCGCCCACCAGCGCTCCAATCACCGAGTTCAGGCCAACCATACCCTGGCCACTGGTCAGGTTTGTACCCAGCACCGGAAACGAACCCGCAGACTCATCGCCAGCCGCCAGTTGCACGCCGAGCTGATCGCCCAGCTCATCACTGATTTCCACAATGGCCGCTTCAATCATCACCTGGGCACGGCGCACATCCAGCTGTGCCACAATCTGCTCGGCTTCCTGCATCAGGGAGGGATCCCCCCGGACGACGAGAGCATTCAGACCTTCATCAGCAAAGACTGAAAAGCTGTTGCCCGGATTCCCGGTGGAGCCACCCGAGCTGCCGCCCGCACTGCCCTCTTTCACCACCTCACCCATCACACCCTTGAGTATTTCGGTCAGGGTCTTGGCGTCAGCATGACGAAGACGAATTACTTTGGTGGTTCCGCCACTGGCAGACGGTTGGTCCAGCTGGCGAATCAAACCGCGCATCTTGTCCCGGAAGGTCTCGTCGCCCCGCAGAATCAACCGATTGCTGCGCTCGTCGGCCGTCACGCTGTATTTGCGTGCGGCGTTCTCACCGCCGGCGCGGCCAAGCTCTTCTGGTGCCAGCTCCTGCAGCAGGGTCACCATGTCACCAACCCAGGCTTCCTGCAGCTGAATCACTTCCACTTCGTACTTTGAGGGGCTGTCCAGTTCCCGCACGATCTGCTCAATGCGAGCAATATTAGACGCATGATCACTGACAATCAGGGCATTAGCCGCAGCCACGCCCGCCAGATGGCCGTATTTGGCAACCAGGGGCCGCAGAATCGGAACCAGTTCCAGGGCGTTGGCATTATCAATCTGGATAACACGGGTGATCAGTTGCTCGGAAGGCGTTTGCGGAAACCGGTCCAGATTCTCAGCGGACTGTTTGGCATCGACCTGCTGGACAATCTTGACCACTTCTTCCCCGGGAATCGCAGTAAAACCGTGCACATTAAGCACTGCCAGGAAAAGATCGTAGATTTCGTCCTTGTTCATGGGGGCACTGGACAACACCGTGACCTTCCCTTTAACCCGGGGATCCACCACAAAGCTGTAGCCGGTTATGTCTGCCACCTGGGTGACGAAGGCCCGAATGTCCGCATCCTTGAGGTTCAGCCGCCAGGTTTCTTCCTGCGCCTGCGCCAGCGAGGCCAGCGGCAGTAGAAGCGCAAACATAAATGCCTGGAGGAGGTTGATCTTGTGGTTATACATCTGGCGATATCGTCCTGTTATTTTGAGTACCCTGTCAGCGCCATTGTTCGGGTATGGCGTAACTGACCGTCAGCAGGGTTCCGTCACGTTCAATTTCTATATCCAGCTGAGGCTGGCTGCGCCAACTGTCCAGCAGCTGCTTGTCCTGCTCGATGTCGCCCAGAGGCTGACCGTTCACCGAGGTAATGATATCTCCCGGGCGCAGATTCACGGCGTTCAGCATGGCGTTCGAACCATCATACACATACCCGCCGCGATCCTCCGCAGGTTGCAGACCGTAGGTCGCCAGCGCGGCTACGCCTTCACTGTCCAGCCGTGCTCTGGCGTCTTCCAGGTAGGTATCCGGCGATTCTGCCGCCTGCACAGGTTCTTCCGCAACCAGAGCTCCGGTGTCCATCTGTTCCTCAAACGCCAGGGATTCGTACCTTCCTCCCCGGCGTAGCAGAATTCTTCCAGCTTCGACTTCCGCCAGCTCAGCATTGCCCGGCAACTGGTCGCCAACCCGATAGTATTCGGTTTCGCCGTTACTTCCGGCAACTATAGCACCGGAGTCCTCAGGACGCTGCCCGACTAACACACCCTCCAGCCTCAGGCGCAACCCGGTTTCCGGTGCCGAACGACGCACCACATCGGCCACACCAGCCTGATTTTCCGGTCGCCCGAAGAATTCATAACCGGCGATCGGAGCCCCAGACACGCTGTTACGAGCGTCATTACCGGCGGCCGCCTGCCCAAAGATTTCCGGTACGGGCCGGTCATTCCAGGCGAACAACCAGGTCACTTTGGCAAGCTCGACCGCCAGGTAGAGCACCAGCGCAAGCAACAGCACATTCGCCAATGTACGCGACAAACGCTCCTGACTCCGGACGGACAGCTTCATCATATTACAGCCCTCCGGGCAGCAATGGCTGCCGGACCCGGAATACCACATCACCCGGTCTTGCGGAGTCTGGCCAGGGCTGTTGCGCCAGATCGACCATGCGCTTGTAGACCCGCAGCTCCATCATGCCATCCCAGAGTATGCTCGCATCAGCCGCAGGCCCGCTTGCACCCTGCTCCGCCACTACCAGCGCAACGCCTCCGTCCACGGTGTCCAGATTCGCCTGCATGGGTGGAAACTCAGCCTGGCCAGTCTGATTACCCATCGGCCAGGTAACCGTGCCACCGCCCCAACGCCCAAGCCCGTCTGCTGACTGCAGGCGACCATCAGACCAGGACATCTCGAAGCGATCCACCGACACGGTTCCCTCAATCATGGCGCCACCGCTCTGGCGTATGAGCTGATCAAAATCGGCAACCGCTACCACGCCATTGGCACTGACTTCAAAATTACCCTGCCAACCGGCACTGGCAACCCCTTCCACGCGGGATTGTGATGAAGACACAGAAAATTGCAGCGGTACCGTCAACCCGGACAGTGATGGCCAGCCCAATTGCCACTGCAGACGCGCTGGAAAACCGGCCACAACCACGCCGGCGGCTCCGTCCCACAGGCGGCCGGATACCTGCTGCACCCGAACCTGCTCCGGCAGCTGCACCTCGGCAGATGCCTGCTGCCAGAGCCAGCCAGCCGGAACCAGAACAATCAGCGTGATCCCGTAAACCAGCAGGCCGAGCAACAGCAGCAGAATCACTTTGCCAGGGCCGAGAAAGGATTTTGGTCGGGATTCAGTCATTGCAATTGGCACATTTAAAAACCGGTAGCCGAGTCTAACAAAGCCATTGGGCAAGTTCATGACAAAAAAACGAAAAACCCCGTGCCAGTGTGAACCAGCGCGGGGTTTTTCAGGGGTAGATCGGGCCAGGCCTCAGAAACTGAGACCTGTTCGGGATCTGGTCGGCATTACATCATGCCGCCCATGCCTCCCATTCCGCCCATGCCACCCATATCCGGCATGCCACCGCCGGCTTTCTCGTCTTCCGGCTCATCTGCAACCATCGCCTCGGTGGTGATGATCAGAGAAGCTACGGAAGCCGCTGCCTGCAGGGAAGAACGGGTTACTTTGGCGGGATCCAGGATACCCATTTCCAGCATGTCGCCGTACTGCTCGGTTGCCGCGTTGAAGCCGAAGGAACCTTCGCCTTCTTTTACCTTGGCAACCACCACAGAAGACTCACCGCCTGCATTGAATACGATCTGACGCAGCGGAGCTTCCATGGCGCGACGCAGAATGTTCACACCGGCTTTCTGCTCGTCGTTGATGGCGTCTACCTTGTCCAGAGCCGCAATAGCGCGGATGAGGGTAACACCACCACCAGCTACGATGCCTTCTTCAACGGCAGCGCGGGTGGAGTGCAGAGCGTCTTCAACGCGGGCCTTCTTCTCTTTCATTTCAACTTCAGAGCCGGCGCCCACTTTGATGACGGCGACACCGCCAGCCAGCTTGGCGACGCGCTCTTGCAGCTTCTCTTTGTCGTAATCAGAGCTGCTGTCTTCGATCTGCTTGCGAATCTGCTCAACGCGAGCGCTGATATCAGCCTCGGCACCAGCGCCACCGATGATCGTGGTGTTTTCCTTGGTCACGTTGACACGCTTGGCAGTACCCAGGTCATCCAGAGTGGTGTTTTCCAGGGTCAGGCCGACTTCTTCGGAAATCACCGTACCGCCAGTCAGAATGGCGATATCCTGCAGCATTTCCTTGCGACGGTCACCAAAGCCAGGCGCCTTCACAGCGTTGACTTTCACAATGCCGCGCATGTTGTTGACCACCAGAGTAGCCAGGGCTTCGCCTTCGATGTCTTCAGCAATGATCTGGAGCGGTTTGCCAGCCTTGGCAACGGCTTCCAGCACCGGCAGCAGTTCGCGGATGTTGGAGATCTTCTTGTCGACCAACAGGATGTACGGGTCTTCCAGCTCGGCAGACATGTTGTCCTGGTTGTTGATGAAGTACGGGCTCAGGAAGCCGCGGTCAAACTGCATGCCTTCAACCACGTCCAGCTCGTCTTCAAGGCCACGGCCTTCCTCAACGGTAATGACGCCTTCTTTACCCACTTTTTCCATCGCGTCTGCGATGATCTTGCCGATGGTTTCGTCACCGTTGGCGGAGATAGTACCGACCTGGGCGATCATGCGGCTGTCGTCGCAGGGCTTGGCCATTTCACGGATGGCTTTAACAGCTTCGGCGGTACCTTTGTCGATACCACGCTTCAGGTCCATCGGGTTCATGCCGGCAGTCACGGCCTTGATACCCTCATTTACGATGGACTGGGCCAGTACGGTCGCAGTCGTGGTACCGTCACCAGCAGTTTCGTTGGCCTGGGAAGCGACTTCCTTCACCATCTGCGCGCCCATGTTCTCGAACTTGTCTTTCAGCTCGATTTCCTTGGCCACAGACACGCCGTCCTTGGTCACAGTCGGAGCGCCGAAAGACTTCTCCAGAACCACGTTACGACCTTTGGGGCCCAGTGTTACCTTGACCGCGTCCGCCAGGATGTTAACACCTGCTACCATGCGCTTACGGGCGCTATCACCGAATTTAACGTCTTTTGCTGCCATGTCTTCTATTCCTGTTCGTTAAACCGAAAATTGAACCAATCGGATTAATGAGCGTTCGTGCCTATCGCTGTTGCGATCACTCAAGCACGCCGTAAATATCGTTCTCACTCATGATGAGCAGCTCTTCACCGTCAACCTTCACGGTGTTACCGGCGTACTGACCGAAGACCACGGTGTCACCCACCTTGACCGCCAGTGCACGGGTTTCGCCGTTATCCAGAATGCGGCCATTACCCACAGCGATCACTTCGCCCTGGGAAGGCTTTTCTTTGGCATTACCCGGCAGCACGATGCCACCCGCAGTTTTCTCTTCTTCTTCCTTACGGCGTACGACAACACGATCGTGTAGCGGACGAATTTTCATTGCTCTGTTTCTCCAATAGTCAGATTAATGTGGCAATGACAATTGCATGTTAAAAATGTCTGGCCGGAGACCCGGACCCGACAAATTGCCCCGGCATCCAAGCCACTGATAGACAGCGGTTTTCAGCCTGAAGCGAATCTGTGCTGTGTTAATGGGGTTGAGCGAAAGGTTTTCAACACCCGCAACGAAAAAAAATTTACTTTTTTTCCTGCTCATCCTGATCAGACTGCCCCTGCTGGAGCTGGCCCCTATCAGTCCGGGTCTGATCCTGGTACTCGCCTTCAATGATGTTGCCGTTGGCATCACGATCGAATGGTCGCTGCTGGCCAAATGGGCCTTGCCCGAAGGGCCCTGCACCGCCTCCGGCGCTGAAAAAGAAACTCCGGCCGTGATTCTGCCCCGACACCGTCATCCGCTTCAGCGCCTGCGATGCCAGCCAATGTCGCGAGCCCGGCAACAAACACAGAAAGCCGAAGGTGTCGGTGATAAACCCCGGCGTGAGCAACATGGCGCCACCGACCGCAAGAACCAGCCCCTCGGCCACTTCTTTTGCCGGCAACTCACCGCTGTTGAGCCGTTCATTCGCCCGCAACAAGGTCGCCAGCCCCTGCTGGCGCAGCAACCAGGCCCCGATTACAGCCGTCAGAAACACCAGCCCTACCGTATTCAACACGCCGATAACGCTACCGACCTGAATCAATACCGCCAGTTCGGCAATGGGCATAACGATGAAAAGAAAAAAGAAAACGGGCAAAATGCCTCCCCATAAAAACGATGCAGACACACAGAGAACGTAAAACACCTCTGAACTTAATTAGGGCAAACCATGAAACTTCAAGATTCTGTTATCGCAATCACTGGTGGCGGCCAGGGCCTCGGCCGCGCAATGGCTGAATACCTGGCAGCCAAAGGCGCCAGGCTGGCACTCATCGACCTGATGGAAGACAAGCTGGCTGAAGCCGCTGAGGCCTGCAAACTGGCCGGTGGCGACGCCAAAACCTATGTCTGTAACGTCGCCAAAGAAGAAGACGTTGAGACAACCTTTCAGGCAATCATCAATGACTTCGGCCACCTCAACGGCCTGGTGAACAACGCCGGCATCCTGCGCGACGGCCTGATGGTGAAATTCAAGGACGGCAAGCTCGAGAAGCGCATGGAACTGGCCCAGTGGCAGTCCGTGATCGACGTTAACCTCACCGGCGTTTTCCTGTGCGGCCGGGAAGCGGCCACCCGCATGATCGAAAACGGCGACCAGGGCGCGATCATCAACATCGCCTCCATCTCCCGCGCCGGAAACATGGGCCAGAGCAACTACTCCGCCGCCAAAGCCGGCGCATCTGCCCTGGTGCCAGTGTGGGCCAAAGAACTCGCCCGCTACGGCATCCGCTGCATGGGCATCGCCCCAGGGTTTATCGAAACCGAAATGACGGCCTCCATGAAGCCCGAAGCCCTGGAGAAAATGACCGCCGGCATCCCCCTGAAACGCATGGGCAAGCCAGAGGAAATCGCCTCAGCGGTAGCGTTTATCTTCGAGAACGACTACGTTTCTGGCCGCATGATCGAGGTGGACGGCGCCCTGCGCCTGTAACCCGGCCAATACCGGAGCTCTGAATGAACGAGTCCGAAAAGGAACCGACAAAGGAGCAGAAAATCTGGCAGGTAGTGGCCGCGATTCCGAAAGGGAAAGTGGCCAGCTACGGTCAGGTAGCCGCCATGGCCGGCCTCGGACGCCAGGCGCGTTTCGTTGGCCGGGCCCTGGGCAAACTGCCCGCCGGCCACTGCATTCCCTGGTATCGGGTTATCCGGAGCAACGGCCAGATCGCCTTTCCTGAAGGCACGGAAACCTGCCAGCTTCA
This sequence comes from Marinobacter sp. LM1, assembly GCF_042763285.1. Classification (NCBI taxonomy): domain Bacteria; kingdom Pseudomonadati; phylum Pseudomonadota; class Gammaproteobacteria; order Pseudomonadales; family Marinobacteraceae; genus Marinobacter; species Marinobacter sp. LM1. Next base: position 1,360,499 of record NZ_CP114373.1, on the reverse strand, counting down.
AACAGAGAAACTGAGGCTGGAAGGGGTGGAAGTGTATAAAGGAAAGGTAAAGATGAAGGACTTTCAGTGGCAGCCTTGAGCCGAACACCCAAGGCTGCCACCGGACTAACAAAGACTCAGATCAAACCGCCTTGGCGGCAATGATCTTGTCGTGCCACTCAACCGGGCCGGTCTGGTGCACGGAACTGCCACGGGAATCCACGGCTACGGTTACCGGCATTTCTTCCACCTCAAACTCATAGATGGCTTCCATACCCAGCTCTTCGAAGGCCACCACCTTGGCGCCCTTGATGGCCTTGGAGACCAGGTATGCAGCACCACCCACCGCCATCAGATACACTGCGCCGTGCTTCTTGATGGCGTCGATGGCAACCTGGCCACGCTCGGCTTTGCCGATCATGCCAGTCAGGCCGGTTTTTTCCAGCATGGTGTCAGTGAATTTGTCCATGCGGGTTGCAGTCGTGGGGCCGGCGGGGCCAACCACTTCTTCGCGTACGGGATCAACCGGGCCCACGTAATAGATGAAGCGGCCTTTCAGATCCACCGGCAGCTCTTCACCGCGCTCGATCATATCCACCATCTTCTTGTGGGCCGCATCACGGCCGGTCAGCATCTTGCCAGACAGCAGAACGGTTTCACCCGGTTGCCAGTCTTTCACGTCTTCCGGAGTTACAGTGTCCAGATTCACACGGCGAACATTCTCGCCTACTTCCCAGGTGATTTCCGGCCAGTCGTCCAGGCTCGGCGGGGTCTGCAGGGACGGGCCCGTACCATCCAGCACAAAGTGTGCGTGGCGGGTTGCTGCGCAGTTCGGGATGATCGCCACCGGCTTGTTGGCCGCGTGGGTGGGGTAATCCTTGACTTTTACATCCAGAACGGTGGTCAGGCCACCCAGTCCCTGAGCGCCGATGCCCAGCTCGTTCACCTTCTCGAACAGCTCCAGGCGCAATTCCTCGGCACGATTGGAGGCACCGCGGGCCTGCAGATCGTGAATATCGATCGGATCCAACAGAGCCTCTTTCGCCAGCTCCATCGCCTTCTCAGCGGTACCACCAATACCAATACCCAGCATGCCAGGCGGACACCAGCCGGCACCCATCTGCGGCACCATCTTCAACACCCAGTCCACGACCGAGTCGGACGGGTTCAGCATGGCAAACTTGGACTTGGCTTCAGAGCCACCGCCCTTGGCTGCCACGTGCACGTCTACGGTGTTACCGGGCACCATCTTGTAGTGAATGATGGCCGGGGTGTTGTCCTTGGTATTCTGGCGCTTGCCGTCAGGATCAGCCAGCACAGAGGCCCGCAGGACGTTATCCGGATGGGTGTAGGCGCGGCGTACACCTTCGTTGATCACATCGTCCAGCGCCATGTCGCACTCGAACTTCACATCCATACCGATGTTCACGAACACGGTGACGATACCGGTGTCCTGACAGATCGGGCGATGGCCCTGGGCACACATGCGGGAGTTGATCAGAATCTGGGCCATGGCATCCTTGGCCGCCTGGGACTCTTCCTTCTGGTAGGCCTCGTACACGGCCTGAATGAAATCCTTCGGGTGATAATAGGAAATGAACTGCAGCGCATCGGCTACGCTTTCGATCAGGTCGTCCTGGCGGATCACGGTGGTCATAGTGGCCTCATCAGCTTTCTGATTATCGGAAGTATGCGGAGCCACCAAAGCAGCCCCCTGCTTGTATAAGGAAGCGAGAGTTTACCAGAAATTCGACACAGCGGTTGATGCGACAGAAGGCGCAAATGCTATGTACGCCAGCGAAAATAGCTATGACGGTAAAACCAATTCGCAACAATTTGTTAAAACAGGCATTACCCGGTCACTGGAACTCGACAAACCGCGGACCGGCCACTATTTTTGATTGAGGGCCACTCCAAGGGTGCGAGGAGGGTTTCCAGACGCAGAATCACACTTTTGGCTGATCAACACTTGCTACTCTGTCGCTATAGTCGAAGCTACAGAAATTGGCTTTTAAGTGCTGGCTACAATTTCAGACAACCAACAAATCAGAAAAGGCTATGCGCGGAATCCTGGGGCCGACCGGTTCCGTCAACGCCGGATATAACGACACAACAACAGGAAAAGGTTCCACCCATGTTCAAGAAAACTCTAATAAGTCTTGCCGTGGCTTCTTCCCTTGGGTTGACGGGCTGTTTCAGTGGCTCTAACAGTGGGGGTAATGATAATCCCAAGCCGCAGTATTCTGCTGATTCACTGGGAAAAACCTACCCCATCTTTAACCCTGCGAAGGGCCAGTTGCCTCTGCCCAACGATTTGATTTTTGACTCCACGCAGAAAGACGGAACCTTTGGTGTTGATGACACTACTCCGCCGGTTACCACAGCGCTCAATGAGCTGTCCGGTGCTTCTACCATTGCCCCTGCTGTAATTCAGACCAGCGGGCAGCTTGATGCGTCAACCGTTATTGCCGGAAAAACAGTTCACCTCATTGAATTGGCTTACGCCAGCGGCGACCCGGTACGGGCGCTGTCTGCTGGAGAGCCACCAACTCTCGAACTCGCAATCAGCGGCCCCCAGAACATGCCGAAGATTCGCGCAGACGTTGAATCTCTCGACGGCAATTCGGCCATTCGAATCCTGCCGCTCGAACCCCTGAACCCGCAGAAGCGCTACGTGGTTCTTGTCACGACAGGGGTCAAGGACATCAATGGCGATTCGATCATTCAGGATCCGCTGTATACGAACATCACCGGCGAGGGAACAGAGGATGATCCCGGCAAAGGGCTCGTCAACGGGGCTCTTCTGCCTGTCAGAACTCTCGTTAACAACCTTTGGGAGCCAATCGCTACCAACTACATCAAGGCGCTGGGTGGCTCGCTGAATGAAAGCGAGATAGCTCTGACCTACAGCTTCACAACGTCAAATGATGCGAAAGTACTGCAATACATTGCTGAGCCAGCGGCCTGGTTCGCGGATCAGATCACTACGTTCGTACGCACCAGTGCGGTGACGGCCGCTCGTCAAGGGGGCGCCTCCGCGTACGCGGATCTTGCAGCCGCTGCGGACGCTGCCGTCGCACAGTTCCCACAATCGCTTCCCGAGAATCCGGCCTCGCCTCTGAACGCCGTATTCGCGCCCACTGGGCCCTGCCCGATCGCAGGCGCCGGGGATCTGGGCTCAGGAGCCATCGACTGCCTGGCAACCTCCCTCGCATCGCAGTTCCGGGAGGAACTCCCAACACCGTTGCCTGGTGTTAACCGTAACGTATTCGATGGCGCCGGCTTTACGGATGCGATCACCATCGACAACGGCACCATTCAGCCTGTTGGCCTGGTATCAGCAGTTGCTGGAAGCATTCCCGGAGCTTCCGGTGTGCTGGCCGTTCAGGGCAGCATCTCGCTCCCCTACTATCTGGGCAATACTCCCGCGGGCATCGCAGGCGGCAACGCAGTGAACTGGGTTGCAGACCAACCTCTGGCCGAATCTCTGAATACCACCTTCTCGGCGCTTGGCCTGAGCCTGCCGCAGGCCGATGCTTCCGTATCGACAGCGGTCAACTACATCTTCCCATTCCCGCTGGAACAGAGCACTCAGGAAGTCCCGATGCTCGTTCTCTACCCGAACAGCGGCAACGAACGCGGTGTGGTCATGTACCAGCACGGCATCACCACGGATCGTAGCGCAGCCCTGACCTTTGGCACGGCGTTGGCGGCTCAGGGTTACGTTGTAGTCGCTATCGACCAGCCACTGCATGGCATCACGCCATTCTCCGAGGAGGCTCAGCTTGAGCTGGCAGGTGACCTGCTGGCAGCCGGCGGAGCTCCGGAAGCGGCAATTCCCGTATATGCCCCGGTCGTTGTAGCGGGCGATACTACACGTCTCGTTAACGAGCTGGGCTTGTCTGCAGCAACCGCTCAGTCGCTCGTCAACACCGTAGCGAATGCTGGCAGTACCATCCCCGGCCTCGCGCCGGATACGTTTGAACGCCATTACGGCCTGTACGCCACCCCCGCAGGCACACCGGCGCCAATGGTTTTCGATCCAGCTAACGCCGCCGGTACCGATGGCTCCGGCAGCTTCTTCATCAACCTCCAGAATTTCCTGGCTGGCAGGGACAATATCCGTCAGAGCGTTGTTGACCAGTTGAACCTTCGCGCCACCCTGGCCGGCAGTCCGGCGGCAGGTCGTGCAGGCATGACGCTTCAGAAACCGGCGGCAGCGGGCGGAGATGACGGCACGCTGACCATCGACATCAACGATCCGGTCTACTTTGTTGGCCACTCGCTCGGCACCATCACCGGTATGCCGTTCCTGGCTGCCGCCAACGAGGATCAGATCGCGGATACCATCTTCACCGCACCTGACGGCAGCAGCTCATTGCCATCAGCGTTCAACAATATCCAGTCTGCCAGCCTGCTGACGCCGGGCGGTGGCGTGGTTCGACTGCTGGAGAACTCACCGTCGTTCGCGCCTCGCATTCTGTTTGGCCTGCAGCAAGCTGCTGGACTGGAACAAGGCGACGCCAATCTCGAGACGTTCTTTAATATTTTCCAGGCTGCGATCGACTCAGCAGATCCCGTGAACTTCACCGCCTCCCTTGCAGCGGGTGGAACGCCTATCCTGCTGTCAGAGGTTGCTGGAGATACCGTTATCCCGAATGCTGCTGACCAGGAACAGTGGGGTATTGACGCACTGTCCGGTACATTCGGACCAGAAGTTACAGGTCTGCCTGTACCAGTCACCGTGAACAGCTTCAGTGCACCACTGGCCGGCACAAAACCACTGACCATTGGACTCGGCGATGATCTGTTGACGACTTATCAGGCAGGTGATCATGGAACCCCGGTATCGGCTAATAATGATGCCGTATTTGGCGGGATGGTCTGCGAGACACTGGTGACCTTCGGTGTTACTTTGGCGGAACTGCCCGCATTCTGCACCGCGCCCTGATAAACCCAGGCAGGCAGAATGACAAAGGGCTCCCTCAACGGGAGCCCTTTTTTGTCTGTGCCTCTAGCTGAAAACGGAACCAATCTGCTTCTGCAGATTTCCATCCCCTCGATCCCTTTCAACAACCATCCCCCTGGCCTTCAACTGCGGATGCTCTGCCGCCTCCTCAATCGTCAATACCGGCTCTACACAGGCATCCACATCGGCAAACACCTCCCGCCACTCAGCCAGTGAACGCTCCGCGATCTTCTGTTTGATAGCGGCTTTCAGCTCCTGCTGATGTTCGGGCTTCTGACTCAGGGCATAGCTTTTCAGTTCACCCAACTCAAGGGTGTCACACAGGCGCGAAGAGAACTGCGGCTCCAGGCTCCCGACAGACAACCAGCGGCCATCTCTGGTCTGGTAATAGTCGTAGAAGGTGCCACCATTGAGCATGCCGCTTTCGGGCTTCTGAGGCTGTCCGCCTGCCAGGGCAGCAGCACCCGCCATGGCATTCAGGGCGAAGGCGGCATCGGTCATGCTGATGTCGATAAAGGCGCCCTCTCCGGTTTCCTGGCGTTTGATGACCGCAGCGAGGATGCCCATCACAGCGTGATGGGAGCCTCCGGCCACGTCGGCAATCTGAATGCCCATGGGTGGTGGACCGCTGTCGGCACGACCGCAGTGGCTGGCAACACCGGAAATAGCAAGATAGTTGATATCGTGGCCTGCCCTGTCCTTATAGGGACCGGTTTGGCCATAGCCAGTAATGGCACAGTAAATCAGCTTGGGATTGATGGCTTTGAGTACCTCATAGCCTATCCCGAGGCGGTCCATGACGCCCGGGCGAAATTGCTCCACCACGATGTCGTAGTCCTGAACCAGCTGCTTGACCCTTTCAACACTCTCGGGCTGCTTCAGGTTCAGTTGCAAGGTTCGCTTGCCGCGACCGAGGTAGGAAAAAGTCGTGCTGAATTTACCATCAAAAGGTGGCATTACCTTGGCCAGATCCACGCGATCCGGAGCTTCAATTCTGAGCACTTCCGCGCCCATATCGGCGAGCATCATGGTGGCGTAGGGTCCGGGCAGCAAGGTACTGAAATCCAGAATTTTCAGGTTGGCGAGCGGGGCTGCCATAAAGCATCTCCTTGTTTTTGATCGGCGGCAATGACTCTGGCTCATGCTGACGGGTTTTGCAGCCCGGGCCAACTACCGGTTCCTTCATTCCTATTGACCGTTTCTTCCATCCGTTGGCAAATCATGGGCTTGCAATGTTGAGCCGGGTACTTATGATGAAGTTCGTTCTTTCTTCTGGCTGCCTCTATGTCAACACTGACAGTCTCACGACATTTTGTTGAAGCTTCCCTGTCAGGCGCCGAACGCCTGGGCCTGGACAGCCGTGCTTTGCTCCAGGAGGCCGGGATCTCACCAGATCTTCTTCGCATTGAAATGGCAAGGGTGAGCAGTGATCAGTTCAGCAAGCTGATGCAGGTAATCTGGCAGCGCACTGGCGATGAATTTATGGGCATGGGGCCACGCCGTGCCCGCTCCGGAACGTTCGCCACCATGTGTGCGTTGGTGGTCGGTTGCCAGACGCTGGAAGAGGTATATCAACAGGCCTTCCGGTTCTCTCGGCTGTTCGAACCGATGGTGTCCATGGAGCTTGAAATCTTCGGTGACCGCGCGCGCCTGGTCACGCGAATTGAAGGCAGCATCCACGACCCGGACTATTTTCTGCGCGAGAGCATTCTGGTGATCTGGCACCGGCTGGGCAGCTGGCTCATTGGCCAGCCCGTGGAACTGGAGAAAGCTGAGTTCGATTACCCGAGGCCAGACCACGGGGACGAATACCGGCACATTTTTCATTGTCCGCTGGCGTTCGAGTCCGACTGTACGGCATTGACCTTCAGCAAACGTTTCCTCTCCGCCCCGGTGATTCGGGACAAGCCGGAAATGCGACAGTTCCTGAAAACGTCCCCGGCAGATCTGCTGTCAAGACCGGATGAGAGCAACACCTGGACCGGTCGCATTCGGGGCCTTATTGGCCGTGATTTCTCCAAACCCATGCCGGATTTCGACTGGATAGCGCAAGAGCTGCACACCAGCCCGCAGACCCTCAGGCGCCGCCTGAAGCAGGAGAACACGTCGTTTCAGGAGATCAAGGATCTATTGCGGCGGGATATGGCCATCTACTATCTGGCCCATCCGGAGATGCCCATCAACGATATTGCCGAACGGGTAGGCTTTACCGAACCATCCACCTTCCATCGGGCCTTCAAGAAGTGGACGGGGGTCACCCCGGGCGCCTGGCGGGAAGGCGAACGGGGCGACCTGGTCTGAACACCCGGCCTTACGAACTTCCCTGCTGCAGGTTCCGGATCAAGCGCCCCAGAGTTCGGGCAATGTCCCGGGCCTGATCGCGATTCTCCGCCAACTGGAAAAGCCGGGAGCCGTCCCGCGGATCATAAACCCAGCAGGCTCCGACCACCGGTTCACAATCCCAACGCAACTGAGGATTCACACCGAATACCGACAGAGACAGGGTTCTGCGAACGGTGGTGCCATCGGGATTGCGCTCGATGTCCTGAATACTGATATTGCCATCATCCAGAGCCACCTGGTACTGGCGATCTGCTGGCCTGTCCAGGCGCACCACCGTTTTGTCACGCCGCCAGCCAGCGGTCTCAAGCAGAGTATTCAGATGGATGACCAGAGCCTCCCTGTCCGAGCCTGCCAGATACAGCTGGCGCAGCGTCTTCATATCCTGTTCATTCGCCGGCTCAATCACGGCCACGGGCTCGTTGGCATTGGCCTGCCCTTCCGCCAGAGCGCGAACACTGGCACGGCTGGCCTTCTCTATGTCGGTAATCAGCTTCAGGCTTTGCTGGTAATGCGTGCCCTCTGCCCCGGCCCGGGTAATGTATTGCTCCAGTGCTGAACGTGCCTCATTCAGATGATTGGCCTGCAACATGGCCCGGCCGCGATAGTAGTAATACTCGGCGGGCTTCTCTCCCTCCATGGCCTGAAGGCGGTTCAGGTACTCCCCTGCCTCACTCCAGTTCTCTGCTGCAACGGCTTCTTCGGTCGCCAGCATCAAGCGGCGAATCTCGTGTTCCGGAGCCAATGCTTGGGCGAACCCCGCCTGCAGGGCAAGAACAGAAGACAACACCAGGCCCGCAAATGCCTTGTGACCAGGCAAACGCCTTTTTTTCATGGATGACAACATACCGCTACTCCTGTTGGTCCTCTGCACGGGCTTCCCCGGCGTCCGTAGGCTCCCTGTCGATGGCGGGCGTATCTCCCGGCTCATCGGCGTCTTCAGAATCGACCTCGGCCTGATCCACGATCGACTTGGGCAACTCTTTTTTAACCCTGACCCCCAGCTCCACAAACCGATTGGCCTGGGAAATCAGATTCCCACGGCCCCGGGTCAGGGTATTCATGGCATTATCGTAGGTGCCCTGGGCCGTGTGTAACTGGCTTCCCAGCTTTTCCATAGCCTCGACAAACACCCGCAGCTTGTCGTAGACCGCGCCGGCGCGATCGGCAATGCGGCGGGCATTCTGGCTCTGGCGTTCATAACGCCAGATATTCTCAATGGTTCTCAGTGTCGCCAGCAGGGTGGTAGGCGTCACCACAATAATCTTCCGCTCAAATGCTTCTGCGAAGAGATTCTCGTCCTGCTGGAATGCTGCCACAAATGCCGGCTCAATGGGCATGAACAGCAGCACGAAATCGGGAGAATGCAGCCCGTTAAGCTGACTGTAATCTTTCTCGCTCAATGCACGGATGTGATTGCGAACCGCCTCAACATGCTGCTTCAGCGCCGCAGCGCGTTCTTCCTCCTGATCTGCGGTCACCCACTGCTGATAGGCCACCAACGATACTTTGGAATCAATCACCAGATTTCGCTGGTCCGGCAAATGCACGATGACATCGGGCCTCAACAACTGATTATCTTCGTCCCGGTAACTCCCCTGGGTTTCGTACTCGACCCCTTTGCGCAGGCCCGACCGTTCCAGCACCCGCTCCAGGATCAACTCACCCCAGTTGCCCTGAATTTTCTTGTCACCTTTGAGAGCGCGGGTCAGATTGGCGGCTTCTTCGGTAATTTGCCGGTTCAGCTCCTGCAACGATTTTATTTCGCTGCGAAGCGCCTGACGATCCCGGGTTTCCGTGGTGTAGACATCCTCAACCCGTTTGCGGAAATCCTGCAGCTGGTCGCGGAAGGGGTTAAGCAAGGAGTCCAGGCTGGTTTTGGATTGCTGGCTGAAGCGCTCACTTTTCTGCTCGAAAATCCGGTTCGCCAGGTTCTCGAATTCCTGTTTCAGTGCATCTCGATTCTTTTCCAGCAACTCCAGTTTTTCCGAGGCACTACGGCGCTCCTTATCCAGAGTGACCTGCTGCTCGCGTAGCTCGACCTTCAACTGGCCCAGCTCTTCCGAGAGCGTTTCAACCCGCTGCTGGTATTGACCGCTCTCACTTGCCAGTTGCGCCACCCGATCCTGTTTGGCTGTCAACTCCGAGGCCAGAGCCGCCAATCGGTTTTCCAGGGCAGCAGACTGTTGTCGCCAGTGTTCGATGCTCTGCTCCAGCTGTCCGGAGCGGGCTTTCTGCTCCTCGAGTGCGGTCTGCAGATGTTCAACTTCCTGTTCATGCAACGCCTGCACCTGCTCGCTATCTCTCAGTTGCCTGTCCCGAGCGTCCAGTTCCTCGCGCAAGGCAGACTCGGTGGCTCTATCCTGACGCCGACGCCACAGCAGCCAGATCATGCCCGCCAGACACAAGGCGGCACTCGCCACCAGAGCAAGGAACCAACCTGCCAGCCATTCCGGACGTTCAGCCATGGTGAGGGTAAGCGCATCTAGCACCAGCATGTTCTCCTTGGTGTTCGTTGGTCAGATCAGGGCATGGCCCCGGGATCAAAGCCTGACAGTCTACCGCAATGCTTACCCTTTTTTCTTGTTGGCGGAACGGTGCCACCAGGCCGGCCTCGACTGTTTGGCATTTATCAACATTGCGTCAATCCACCTATGGACGCAGGGCGTAAATTGCTCTACAACGGTTAAAAAGCACCCAACCGGAGTGCTAAAGCCGTAAACGGAAAGCTGACTGGCAGGTCGGAGCATGTTCAAGGAATTGTGGAGAAAATTCGGGTCCGATTTCCTGCAGGCTGCCTGTGTGGACGACGAACAGACATTGTCTTCGGAAAATCAACGCTCGGCGGACAAGCATGTGCGGGTTTTGCCTCACATCACCCATACCGGCGAGTTTCACCTTGAACGACTGACCCAGTTGCTGAAAAGCCGTTATGGAAAGAACTTCACGGTGCCGACCGACACCACCTCCAGCGACCGGGCGCTCAAAGAAGTCATCTCCTTCGCCGCGCGCATTCAGGACCAGGATATTCAGCGGGAGCTGCTACTTTTCTACCTGAATTGTTCCCCGGTCATTCAGGAGTACCTCAGATCCGAGACGCCGCTGGGCCAAGGGCCTTTTCTGGGCCGATAAAGGTGCGCCTTAACCATCTGTAAAGTCACCACACAGGTACGTTGTAGTATACTCTCCCGCCTGATTGACAACACATCCAATGGCTGAGGCATCCAGTGCCACTAATTCTCACGGCCGGTTCAGGGGATATTCATGGGGTCCAGTGTTTCGCAAACCCGCTCATTGTTCGCAGTTGCCTTAACAGGGCTGGCAGTCGCACTTTCTGGTTGCGCTTCCGATCGTTATTTCATGGTACCGAAAGAGAATATTGAAGAGGTGCGAGCCTCGGTCCAAAGCCAGCGTGCGACCCTTGTTACCATGGAGCAGAATGCCGGTGTAAGGCACGAAAAGCTCCTGCAGCAGAATCAGGATTCTACCCAGACCATTCTTCAAGCCATTGCCACTCAGGTTGAAAAGCCATCGTGCCCACCACCAAAGGCGGCACCTACCTGCCCCGCTTCCCGCGAAGATAAAGGCCGGGCGGATCGCCTCAAAGGCAAAGTCGTTGTCGGTGAGGTCGAAAAGTTTTTCCTGGCTGGCCCCGACCATGTCTATACCGCCCGAATCGACAGTGGCGCGGAAACCTCTTCCATACACGCCCGTAACGTTCAGCGTTTTGAACGGGATGGCAGCAACTGGGTGCGCTTTGAAGTGCCCGTTCCTGGTACTGAGGATGCCGAGTGGGTAGCCATGGAGAAAGAAATCTCCAGGCGCGTGAAAATTATCCAGTCCAGTGCCGATGAGTCAGAGCGACGGGTGGTGGTGGAGCTTCAGTTTGCCATTGGCGACCACCAGCAGGTGGCTGAGTTTACCCTGGCAGACCGGACAAATCTGACTTACGAAGTCCTGATTGGCCGCAACGTATTGCGAGACGTCATGTTGATCGATGTCGGCAAGGAATTCGCAACAGAGCTGCCCGAATCCTACCTTGAACAAGCGGCAAACGGAGAGGAAGAATGACGGTACGCTCCCGGGTCCCGTTTTACGTGTTTGTCTTCCTGTTGATTGCGGCAGGGATAGCGATCGCCACCTGGCGCCATCTGGAACTGGGTATTCCGTGGATGACCGGTGAACAACGTCCGGTCTGGATGATTGAGGCGCGAGTCGATTTTGAGGGCCAGAACAGCCCGGCTGAAGTGAGCCTGCACATCCCGGAGCAACCGCCCGGCTTCCGTATCCTGACGGAGCAGGCCGCCTCGCCCGGCTACGGCTTCTCAATTCTGGATAGCAACAGCGGGCGCAGGGCCCAGTGGACAAAACGAGACGTCGCCGGTCCTCAGACTCTCTATTTCAAGGCACAGTTTGTACCGGATGAAGATGCGATTCATGCTCCGCCAGTGCGTAAACCCCGGGCATTGACGGTTTTCTGGGAGGAGCCCCAGGCCACCGCCGTAAGAGAGCTCCTGACCCAGGCTTCCGAGCGATCCAGTTCCCCGGAGAGCATGACCCGCGAGCTAATCCGCCTGATGCAGCCAGACAACCGCACCCAGAACACAACACTGCTGGTATCCGACGACAACTATCTGCAACTGCTGGTGAAGATGCTGAACCACGCTGGCATCGCTGCGCGCACAGCAGATGCCCTGAAGCTTGAGGATGCCCGCCGTCGCCAACAACTGGTGCCGTTTTTACAGATATACAATGGCAAGCGCTGGCTTACCTTCGACCCGCGCACCGCAGAACAAGGTGTACCGGAAAACCTGTTGCTCTGGAGACAGGGGGCAGATTCCCTCCTCGACGTGGTGGGTGGCGACGACTCCCAGGTAAGCTTTTCCATGCTGCGGCAGACCGTGCCGGCGCTGCAACTGGCAACGCTGGAGTCCAACGCCAATGGGCTGAGTGTGCTCGGTTTCTACCAGCTACCCATCGAAGAACAGAGCATGTTCCGAATGCTGCTGTTGCTCCCCATCGGCGCCCTCATTGTCGCCTTCATGCGGATTGTCATTGGCATCCGGACATCGGGCACCTTCATGCCGGTCCTGATTGCCGTGGCCTTTGTACAGACCACCCTGGTGCCGGGGCTGATCGCATTTCTGTCCGTTGTAGCAATTGGCCTGCTGTTGCGCGGCTATCTTTCCAGCCTGAACCTGCTGCTGGTATCACGCATATCGGCGTTGATCATTCTGGTGATCTTCATCACCGCAGGGCTCAGCATCATTGGCTACCAGATGGGCTTTAACACCGGCATGACCGTCACCTTCTTCCCCATGGTGATCATCGCCTGGACCATCGAACGTATGTCCATTCTCTGGGAAGAGGAAGGCGCCCGCGAAGTGCTGGTGCAGGGGTCAGGCAGTCTGTTTGTGGCCATCTGCGCCTACCTGGCCATGAGTACACCGCTGGCTGGCCACCTCACCTTCAACTTCCCGGAGTTACATCTGGTTATTCTCGGGCTGATCCTGCTGATGGGTCAGTACACCGGCTACAAGCTCAGCGAGCTCAAGCGGTTTACCCCGATGAAGGCCTACGACTGATATGGACTGGATCTCTCCACGCAGGCTGAAAAATCTCGGGATGCTGAACATGAACCGGCGCAATGTAGATTACATTGCCCGGTACAATGATCGCACCTCCTACCCGCTGGTGGACAACAAGCTGAAAACCAAGCTGGCGGTCAGCGAATACGGTGTAAAAACCCCCAAGCTGCTGCAGGTGGTTCGCCAACAACACGAAATCTCTCATTTTCGCGAAATGGCAGAGGATCTGGCCGGTTTCGCCATCAAACCAGCAAAAGGCTCTGGCGGCAAGGGCATTACCGTGATTACCGGGCGAGATGGCGACGACTTTATCAAGGCCTCCAGCGCCCGCATTTCCGTCGCGATGCTGGAGCGTCACCTCACCAACATTCTGGCTGGCTTGTATTCCCTTGCCGGTACCCCGGATGTTGCCATTGTTGAAAACCTGGTTCAGTCCTCCCCGGCACTCGCCAAGTACTCCTTCCAGGGCGTACCCGACATCCGGATCGTGGTGTTTCAGGGATATCCCGTCATGGCTATGCTCCGGCTGGCAACCACCGCGTCCGACGGTAAAGCCAACCTGCACCAGGGGGCTGTTGGCGTCGGGCTGGATATCGGCTCTGGCCAGAGCCTGAACGCAGTTCAGTTCAATCGGCCGATTACCCTGCACCCGGACACCGGACTGGCTCTGGAGAATATCCGGATTGAAGACTGGGAAAACATGCTGGAAATGGCAGCCCGATGCTATGAGGCCACCGGCCTGGGATATATGGGGGTAGACCTGGTGGTGGACGCCAACGAAGGCCCACTGCTGCTCGAACTGAACGCCCGACCCGGTCTGGCCATTCAGATGGCCAACGGCTGCGGCCTGCTGCCCAGGCTCAACGCGATCGAGAGCCTCAAGCGCCCACATTTCAGCCCCAGAGAGCGAGCGCTGTTTGCCATGGAAAGCTTTGCCCGGCGCTGACAATCAGTGTTTGGGCATAAAAAAACCGGAGCTGGTGTAGCTCCGGTTTTTTGTTCAGACCCGCTGATCAGGAGGTCAGCTCACCCCTTTGCAGGAGCAACTTCCTCTCATGGGTGAGGCCTTTCAACAAGCCCCAGGTCATCAGCAGAAGTATTGCCGTGAAGGGCAACCCGGCACTGATGGCCACGGCCTGGATCGCGCCCAGAGCGTCTTCGCCACCGCCGAAGATCAACGCCGCCGCAATGGCACCTTCCATAACCACCCAGAATACACGCTGAGCCGTCGGGGCATCGGTTTTGCCGCCAGCGGTGATGCTGTCGATCACCAGCGAGCCGGAATCCGACGAGGTTACGAAAAACACCAGCACCAGGATAATACCGACGAACGAGACAATGCCGGTCCAGGGCAGCTGCTCAAACATCTGGAAGGTCGCCAGAGAAACCTCGGTCAGCCCTTTGTCTGCGAGCACACCAACGCCTTGCTGGATCTGTTCCAGTGCCGTGCCACCGAAACCACTCATCCATACGGTGGTGATCAAGGTCGGGATAATCAGAACCGCAGTGACGAACTCACGTACTGTCCGGCCTTTTGAAACCCGCGCGATAAACATACCTACGAACGGTGACCAGGAAATCCACCAGGCCCAGTAGAATACAGTCCAGCCCTGGAACCACGCCTCGTCTTCACGACCAAACGGATTACTCAGCGGCACAATGTTGGCCACGTAGGTGGAAGAGGTTACCCAGATGGTCTCCAGAATGGTCATGGTCGGACCGGCGAAGATCACGAAGAACAACACGATGCCCGCAGTCGCCATGTTGATGTTACTGAGCACCTTCACGCCGCCGTCCAGGCCACGCAGCACGGAAATGAGCGCCAAGGCCGTAACGCCAACAATGATAGCCATCTGCACATTGGTGCCAGAACCTACCTGAAACAGGTAATCCAGGCCGGAGGCAGCCTGCTGGGCACCAAAGCCAAGTGACGTGGCCAGACCAAAGATAGTGGCCACAACCGCGAGGACATCAATGATGTGCCCCGGCCAGCCCCACACCTTGTCTTTCAGCAGTGGGAAAAACGCGGAACGGATGGTCAGTGGCATGTTCTTGTTAAACGCAAAGAACGCCAGAGACAGAGCCACAATGGCGTAGATTGCCCAGGGGTGCAGCCCCCAGTGATAAAGGGTCGCCCCCATCGCCAGATCACGCGCTTCGGGAGAGTTGGCAGCCACATTGAACGGGGTTTCGTACCAGCCTGTGTAGTAGGCCACCGGCTCGGCCACGGCCCAGAACATCAGGCCGATCCCCATCCCGGCTGCGAACAGCATGGCAAACCATGACATGGTTGAGAATTCAGACGTTGCATCCTGTCCGCCCAGCCGGATCTTGCCTACCGGCATGAAGATCAGCGCAAGGCTGACAACCACGAAAATGTTGGCGCTGAGCAGGAAGAACCAGTCAAAACTGGCAATAATGTCCCACTTGGCCCCATCAAGAGTCTCCTTCGCCGCTACCGGAAACATCAATGTTCCGATAACAAACAGAACCACAATGATGGCCGCTACCGGGAAAACCCAGTTATGAAGATCCAGGCCGAACGGATTGATATTATCCTGGCCTGCGACGTAATCCGTCTGATATTCGTCTTTCACTACCTCGCCCACGTTGGCGCCTCCTGGTCTGGTGTGATCACTGAATATGCTGAGTGAATGGATAACGCAATGAACAATCATTCATACGTTACAAGCCGGTCATTTTATTACTTTGAACTCAAAACATCAAAAGCAAGAAAAATGCCTTTTTTATCTACATCAGCATAGTCCAGATTTTGCAGAGGCAAAAATTGTTCCCTGAAACAGGTCTACTACCCGGACAAGTGACGTAGTTATACTGCAAGGTTTCGCCGACACCCGCCCGACAGCACCCAGAGGTATTCATGGAAAAAACCACCACCTTCCCTTTGCGCTATTCCGCTTATGTCCTCAGCATCGCCGGGCTGCTGGTGTCGTTACCGGTAACGCTTTGGCTAGGAGCAGGCTATCTGTTTCCGGTGATTTTTGGTGCGCTCACAGCCCTCGGCACCTGGGATTTACTGCAGCGAAAGCATACTGTTAGCCGAAACTATCCCATCATGGCCAACTTCCGGTATCTGTTTGAGTCGATCGGCCCGGAGATCAGGCAGTACTTTATCCAGTCCGATACGGAGGAGCGGCCCTTCTCCCGGGAACAGCGCACTATTATCTACCAGCGGGCGAAGAACGTGCTCGACAAGCGACCATTCGGCTCACAGTTAGGCATGTACGACGAGGGCTATGAATGGATGAACCACTCGCTCACCCCAACCCGACTCGACAGCAGTAACTTCCGGATTCTGATCGGCAAAAACTGCGAGAAACCTTACAGTGCAAGCGTTTTCAATATCTCCGCCATGAGCTTTGGCTCACTTTCCGCCAACGCCATTCTGAGCCTGAATACCGGCGCAAAAAAAGGAGGCTTCTACCACGACACAGGGGAAGGATCGATCTCCCGCTACCACCGGGAACCCGGCGGAGATCTGGTCTGGGAAATCGGATCCGGCTATTTCGGTTGCCGGCATCCCGACGGCTCCTTCAATGCCGAGATGTTCGAAAGGAATGCCACCCTGGACCAGGTCAAAATGATAGAGGTCAAACTATCTCAAGGGGCAAAACCAGGCCACGGTGGCATTTTGCCTGGTGCAAAAGTGACCCCCGAAATTGCTGAAGCCCGAGGCGTTCAGGTTGGCGAAGATTGCATTTCACCCGCCAGCCATTCCGCCTTTTCCACCCCCATTGAACTGTTGGAATTCCTCGAACAGCTGCGAAGCCTCTCCGGCGGCAAGCCGGTCGGCTTCAAGCTCGCCATCGGCCACCCCTGGGAATGGTTCGCCATCGTTAAGGCCATGCTGAAGACAGGCAAAAAGCCCGATTTCATCGTGGTTGATGGCGGCGAAGGCGGCACCGGTGCGGCGCCACTGGAGTTCATCAATCGCCTTGGCATGCCGATGACAGAGGCTCTGCTTCTGGTTCATAACACACTGGTGGGCACTCACCTGCGCGAAGACATCGCCATTGGCGCCGCAGGCAAAATTACGTCCGCGTTCAATATTGCCCGCACCCTTGCTCTGGGAGCGGACTGGTGTAATTCCGCCAGGGGCTACATGTTTTCCCTGGGCTGCATCCAGGCATTGAATTGTCATACCGGCCGCTGTCCCAGCGGGGTCGCAACACAGGATCCGCGTCGTGGCAATAAACTGGACGTGCCCTTGAAAAGCGAGCGGGTATTCAACTTCCACAAGAACACTCTGGATGCCCTGCAGAATCTGCTTGAGGCCTCGGGTCTCCGGCATCCCTCTGAGCTTGGCCCTGAGCACATCGTTCGCCGCATCTCCAAAACCGAAGTGCATAGCTATCTGGACCTGTTTCCGTTCCTCGAACCGGGAGCACTACTGGAAGGCAAAACCGGCCTTCGGGTGTTCGATAAGTACTGGGAAAGCGCCCAACCGGATACCTTCGAGCCGCCGGAATTCATCCTGGCGCTGCGGGAAACCAAGTTACGTTGATTTCGAGAGAAATTCGCCAGCCCGGTGTTTATTTTTAGCTTGGGCTGGTGTAGACTTCGCTCCCGCTAAGCCACTGAGATAAACCTTGTTTCTCGGCGGTTTGCAGTTTACGGGGCGTAGCGCAGCTTGGTAGCGCACTTGCATGGGGTGCAAGGGGTCGTAGGTTCAAATCCTACCGTCCCGACCAGAATTCCCTCGAAAGGCAGACACTTACAAAGCGTCTGCCTTTTTTCGTTTTGGGCCAACCAAAATACAACCAATAGAAAACCAAAACCCCCTACTCTGCAGCAACCTCTACCCATCGAATTTCATCGTGTCCCGAGTCATAGTTGCTGGTCATTTTTGCGCTGGCATGGCCAGCCAGTTGTTGCGGATCTACTCCCTTGTCCCGATAGTTCTTGATGCCCAGCGCCCGGATCTCGTGGAACGTTGGCAGCTCATTTTCCGGTACGCCATCGAACAAGCCGGATTCGTCCCGAGCTTCAGCGAATGCCCTGGTAATCATCTGAGGGCGAACCTGTGTCCAGTGATCCATGCCCTCCCGATCTTTCACTTTACGCTCAGGCCTGCGATGCACCAGGTACGGGCTGGCCAGATCGTCACGGCACCGCCGGATAATCTTCTTCAGCTTCGGACCAATGCTGATAGACAGGTAGCCGGTGTCGTACTTCTCCGTTTTTTCCTGCACCACGTACAGCTTTCCGTCACGGATATTATCGAACTTCATCCGCGACACATCACCCCGGCGTTGCAGCGTGATCAATGCTAGGTCCATGGCATTTTGCGCCCACGCAGGGCACAGCGCGTGAATGGCGTCATACTGTGCCTGGGTGAGCCGCCGGCGGGCTTTCTTTTCTCTGCGCTTCAGCGTGGCCTCGGCAGGGTTATCTGATCGAAGCCCTCGGCTCACTGCCACCCGAAACAGGCCAACAGCCACCTGCCGAATCTGGTTCGCTGACCGCGGCGAATACTTTTCCAGTAGCTCGGCGATGTCCTGCACGCTCACATCCTCGACCGCCACATCACCCATGGCAGCTTCCAGCTTGCGAGCCTGGACCCGGTACATTTCCAGAGTGCTCGGCTTGTATTCCCGCTCCGGGGCGACGTTTTCAAAGAACCATTTGATGTGCTGGCTGATCGTCACATTGCCCAGCACCTTCGCCACCAGGTCATTCTCTGGCATCAGGTGCGCGTTCAGTTCCTTGGCAGCCGCGATGGCCTGGGCCTTATTGGAACCCATACCGTGGAACTTTCCGGTAACCGGATGACGATACTGGTATGACCTGCCACCGTTGTTCGGATACAGATTCGGTGGCAAAGCTCTATTCTTCGGTCTGCGTGGCCGTGGGCTCATGCTGCCAGCACCCTATTCACCAGCGGGTTATTCGATACCTTGAGTCTGTCCAGATCCACATAGTAGATGGTTCCGATCCGCTGACCTGGCAGCTCGCCTTCGTCTATGCACTTTTTGAGCGTCTTCATGTCCGGCTCGCTCCCCTTTTCAAAGTACCGGGTCCGGAATTGTGTTGCTTTCATGAGTTTCACTGCTCACCTCCAATCCCTTCCCTTTCTCCAACGAGTTCAAACACCTTTTTCTGGCAAGGACTGCCAGGCTTGGGCATCAGACCTGTATCAATGCAGCACCGGAACACCTTGACCATGGTTTCCAGTTCTTCGATGCGCTCTTTCTGACTCAGGATCAGCCGCACCGCCCACTTGTCCAGAGGCTGCTGCTCCAACGGCGAGGCATCGACCACATAACTGCCGGTCATCTGGTGGTGCAGGGCTACCAGGTTGTCAGGTTTTGGCATTTCGACCTCCCATCATTGCCATCAGCCGCTGGCTCATAAGGTTCAGCTGGCTCCGGCTGGCGTTCTGCATGCAGTGGCACCCGCCGTTGGTGCCCATGCCTGACATTGGACCGGTCACAATGCAGGCGCGGTCAGTGCATCCTGGCCAGCCCTGGAACAGGCGTTCCCGGACGTGGTCCGCCCGGATATATTTCACCGCATCAGCCGGGTCTATGCCTACGCCGGGCGCAGGATCATCACACCAGACCATGCAGGGCGCTCCGTCTACGTCCTCGCCCGGAATCAGGTAGATGATTTCTGGTGTTTCGGTCATTGATACACCCTCCTGAAGCTGGCCGATCTGATCCACGACTTGCTGGACCGGTCCATTACCAAGTTGTCCGGCGCCACCTCTGAATACAGCCGGAAGTCTCGCGTTGCCGTCGGCCCGGATACGGCGAAGAAGTCACACACCTCCGCTCTGCCAATGCGGCCGTAATAGGCCAGCATGCATTCGATGAACCGGAGCCGCTGTTGCTGTGCGTAGTTCATAGTTTTCCAGCCTCCAGAACTTGTCCGTCGAGGGTGGCTGTTTCTCTAAGCTCCTGCAGCATGTAGCTGGCATGCTCAGAGGAAACTGCATGAAGGTATCCGGTGAAAACGCCGTCGCCAGTCTGGTAATGGAACGAATAGAGGTTCCACGTCTTCCCGCCAACAACGCACGACACGTCCAGCTCCACAGATTTGCTCACTCAACACCTCCCAGCCGAGCATTAATCTCATTCAGCTCGCGCTCCAGCTCTGCCTTTCGGCGTTCAAGCTTTTCCCGTTGGGCGCTCTCTGAATCACCGGCAGCGTAATGGTATGGCTTACCCTTAATCTGGCGGCCAGGGCAGTAGTGCGGGCTTCTGGCCCACTTGCTGCAGCCGCTGCAGTAGAAGTCGCTCACAGTTCACCTCCATCGCCTTCAATTGGATGGCCAGCACACGAGCCGTCAGGCTCGCGGTTGTCGCAGCCGCAAAAGTACGAATGCCCTTTGGCCCTATCAGCCTGGAGTTCCATGCGGACCTCTTGCGCGGACAAATCCCGACCATCACTGGAGAGCAGCCCGGCAAGTTTTCGATTACTCATGCGCAGTGCGTTGTCTATGTGCAGGCAAACATGAAAGGTGCGTCTCACTTCTCACCTCCCGCCCGCTCGGCTTCGTCGGCTTGTTGTCTTAGGCGGGCGGCCTCGGATTTGGCGTATTTCTTGATTACGTCAAACCCTTCGGCAACATGGTCCATCACTTCAGTTCGTTCTGCTCTTACCACAGAAGCTCCAAGCTCTGCCTTTCCTGAAACCGTCTCTAAGCATCTGATAGCATCCGTTACTCTTGTCTCACTATTGGCAAGCTGCTGGCGGAGGGTGGTGATTTCGTCAATAGCCTTTTCACCCTCTTGGATCCTCACGGCAGCCCAAGTTGGTTCGCGCTTGACCATTTGCCAGATTGAGCGCTCGTTACCTTCGGAATCAAAATAGACCTTGCTTGTATCCATCACGCGATCTCCCGATCAATCCCAGAACAGCCAGCCAATCTGCACACCTCTTGGCTGTCATGCTGCCCGGCGTTATACCCAGCGTTGTATTTATCGACGCCACGGATGAACCATGCATAGGTGGCAACAGCCCATCCCGACACCGATAGCAGAATCAAAATGCTCACAGCATCCATTACCCGCCCTCCTTTGGAGGTTGTGGGCGCTTGAGGCCTGTGGGCATCCAGTGAGATAGGTTCATGTGACCGTTCTCGTAGTCACCTTTCAGGTCTCGCCAAAGTGCGTGGAAGATGTCGCTATCTTCGCTATCGTAAATCCACACCCACCAATCTTCCTCTGTCGGCAACCGCTCATCACACCTAACCCACCCATCAGCCTGGGGCGTGGTGGGGGTGGAGAGTAGGGCGTGAGCACGATCCATCATCGCCCTATGCTTGTACGGCGCGTCCTCTTCCACGCTCATTTCGTAGTCATACATTGCCTGCACCATTTCTTGAAGACACTCGCGCCACCCCTCCGGCACGGCGGGCTGGGGCTGAGCGTTAAACAGCTCCGCCACATATCCGCGAACCTCACACCAGGTCACGTCGTCGGCGCCAAATCCCTGCCGGTTCCACTCTTTGAATTTCCGATAGAGCTTGCTTACTATCGGGTCTACAGCAGGATCATCCCAAGCCACCGCCTCCACACCCTGGCCACTTTGGTCGCGCCCCTCGCGGCGGCTGATGGGTTTAGGCATGCCCGTCCCTCCGCAATCTTTGCATCCCCATGTGCCAATCCGCTTATCCGCAGCGGGGATTACGCCTGACCCGTTGCATCTGCCGCAACCCCGTGAGATCCCTTCTCGCCCACTTTGGGCACGGGCGGCTTGCCATGCCTGCCACTTGCCTGAATAGCTGGCAGCCGAATCCAGAGCCCTGTAATTCTCATAGGTGTAGTCCTGCTGGCGCTCGCACCATTTCACGCCAAGAGGCACCGGGAACTTCTCCTCAAACTCTTCTCTGTCACTCATCACAAGTCTCCTTTGCAGCTCTCAGGGCCAGCGCCGCCATAGACTGTAGCGTTTTTGCACTTGCATCAGTGTCTCGTATGTTTGCGAGGGCATTAGTTAGCAGAGCTATCACGTCGTCCTGATTACTCTGCTGGGCGGGCTGGGGGTGGGTGTAGACTGGCAGGCGCATAGCATTAACGGCATTGCGAATATCGGAGGGAGAAACGTCTTCTGAATCTTCTGAACCAAGTCCTAACACGTCCCTGGCAGCTAGCGCCTCGGCTCGGTATTGATCAGCTCGCCCAGGGTTACTTTTTGCCCAGTGCTCGCCACCCTGAGCGCGGGCACGCTTCCAAACTAGCCACGCAGTTGAAAATGTCCTTGGCGCCTCGTCGTCTTCCCAGCCTTGATAGCATTCTGTGCCTTCTTCATCGACATGCCGCATAGCCTTTACTCTGGCCATAGCCTCGTCGTTTATGTCAAAGATTTCCGCCATTGCAGCCTCAAACTCATCTCGCATATCACTCATGCAAGCAGACTCAACCGGCCCCATAACCCCAGCATCAAGACGAGTGCACCGGCCATGCTCGGAAACAGCCATTACTCCGTCATCCGTCCGCACCAGCACCCCGCAAACATCGCCGCCCAGCTGGCGGACTTTGGATTCTGCGATTGGTTTTAGTTCGATGTTCACCCTTTCATCCTCCGCACCGTCTCTGCCTTCCGAGCCTTTAGCCCTTCGGGTGTAATCATCCAGTGATGATTGCGCTGCAGTTCAATCAGGCCCAGCTCCTGAGCTTTATCCAGAGCCTTGCGCAGCCGATCGGGACGCCATGAGGTCTTTGGCCGTTTGTCGGGATCCTCGAAAACGCTGTGGTATACCTGCAGCAGATCCTGCCAACCCTGAGGCAGATCAATCCCGCGGTAGTTCTCAAACAGGCGTAAGAGTGTGTAAACGTCCTTAGGGAGCAACTTGGCAAACATTTCAGCCTGCTCGTCGCTGCGCTCGCTGATGAACATTGGTCCAGTCACAGCAGTCTCTCCTGTATTGCAGCCCTTGGCTCTGGCCGGTTGGTCACATCTACCAGCTCGACGAACGGCTCGGGCTCATGGCTGTTGCAAATTTCCGTGGCGAATACTTCCTGACCGTGCAGATCGCACTGGCCGTAACTGGTTCGCCCATGGGTTTCGCCCCACCGGTTGGTAAACGGGCAATGCTTGTCATCGTCATGCCCTACCTGGCTGTAGTGTTCGCAGCTGATGCAAGCCAACGGCATCTGGAGTTGTGGCGCGGTCATGCCTTGTCCTGCTTTGCCAGCGCCAGAGCCTCAGTTTCGCGGCTCATGCCATGGTGCAGCTGGACATCCTTGCCTGCCCTGTATCCAAGCTGAGCAGCAGCTGCTGCAGAAGCACTCGATTCATGTGCCAGCTTTCGGTCCCGGGCCTTCTTCACCTTTGTCTCCCTGACGTCTGTCAGGTATTGGTTGTGCCTGGCCTTTTCCTGCTGCGTGACGGGGGCAGCAAACTCTCGAACTTTTGCGGCAATAGCGGAAACCCAGCCTTCACAGAATGCATCGGCATTCTCTCGCTTGATTCGGGCTCCGTATCTGCCATAACTGGGCAAGCTGCTAACAAACTCTTTGCGGGACGCCTTCAGCTGGCGCATCAACACTTCAAGGCAGTAGCTGGCAATTACGGTATTCTCTTTGCGGCCCACATAATCGACGCTTCGCCAGGAGGTGTAAGCGCTGCACTGAAAGGCAGTGCCAACAACGGCAGCAAGAGCGGTGACCCAGCCCGGAAAACGCCGATACCCGAGATCTACGCCTTCCTCACCAAACTCGGCCAAGCCCACATGCACTTCTGTTAGGCCGTGCTTATCCATCAACTTCCTAGCCTGGCGCATGGCGGAGGCCGCTTCGTGCTCGTTGGCAGACTCGCCCAGGGCCATACACTTCCTGATCTTGTTGAGGATTTTCTCTTTCTCATTCATCGCTCAAGGCCTTCTGTTTCCGTGGCTTCCCAACCAGGCATCTACCATCCGGCCCCATATCGAATGGGCACCGGCAGTCTGGATAGGTGCACACATTTTCTTTCCGTGACATGTCACGGTCTTTGTAGACCAAAGCAAGGACATACTCGGTCTGGTCCTCGAAATCCCTTAGGCTGGCAGCCTCTTCGATTGCCGCCCTTTCGTTTGCGGCCAGCTGCATCGTGAAGGGCCTTATGTCGAGGTGCTTTTCCCGCTCGCGCTGGCGGCGCTTTCGTTCGGCTGGGCTCAGTGCCATCACGCATCCCCCAGGACATTCAGCGCCTTTCGGCCCGCCTTCATCAGGGCCTTCCGGTGGCTGATCTTTTCGATGCCGTTGGCGTTCATGTAGTGCAGGGTTTCGGCCACGGTTGCCAGCGTGCTCACCGGGCTGGTGGTAGCGCTGAGCATCAATGATGTCTCGCAATCGCTGGCGGAACTCCCTATTACGTATTGGGGGCCTTTGCTCATGATTCTGTCTCCGCTTCTTCCAGTCGCTCCAACCACACATTCCATTCTTCAGGCTGTAACCAGGTGCCATCTTTCAGCACGGCACACCCACTGGAGTGGATGTAGGCCAGCCCTGCCTTCTCAATCAATTCGATAATTTCCTCTGTCGACTTCATGCTGCTGCCAGCTCCTTTTTCCGTTCTTCCTGGTAATCGTGATCAACCTGCCGCCACAGCATCTGGCGGGCTTTTGACGATGCGCCCAGGTCCACCAGGGTGAGTTCCTCGTCCTTCGGGTCTTTCCACCACGTACCCGCTATCCAACCAACGTCGACAACCTGGTCGTATCGCTGGGCCTGCAGAACCTTGGCCCGTAAGTCGTGGTACAGGTCGTTAAACTCGCTGAGCCGCTGGTTCTGCATAATCCGGACTTCCTCTTCTACCCACTCGGTGCCTGCGCCGTCCCAGCACAGCGCTCGCACGCACACGATCCAGCTGTTCCGGTGGCGTGTAACTGCGTTGGCCACAACCGGTTCAAGGGGTTCCCATCCCTTGACTGTTCGGGCAACCGCGACTGCGTTTTGCTCGGTGCTTCCGATCTCTCGGTCGGTTTCCCAGGTCCAGATACGGGTGCGCCCGAAAAACCGCTGGGCCCGCTTCTGTCCACAGTGCGCTTTGCGCTGCCTGGGCTTCTGCTTCTTCCGTGCCATGCCTACCAGTTCCTCCGAAACTCACCTACGAACGGAGCAGCCAGCTCCAGAAAATCATCCCCGGTGTAAGCGCACCACTTTTTGAGATCGGCGATCACCTCCTGGAAGTACGCCTTTTCCCCGAACACAGCGCTGCCAAGGCGTGGCTGCGGAGACTCCAGATACCGGATAGTTCCGGCTCCATCGCAGACGACACACATTTCTTCTTTCTCGCCGCCGCAGCAATTGCAGAGCTCATAAAAATGACCGCGACCACTACACTCCTCGCAATCGATCTCTGGATTTTCCTCTTCCAGGACGTGGCGCTTATGCTCCCGCCATTGGTCATAACTTCCGATCAGCATCACGCCACCTCGCCCACATACGCTTCCTGAATGGCCCTGAAGGCCTGCAGGTCTTCCGGCTTCTGGATGGCAAACCGAGCGCCGCGCCATACCAGGAACACCTCGTCTGCCTCAATCACCAGGCTGCTGCCGTTCGGGATCTCGTGCTGGAGTCGCCGGGCCATATCAAAAGCGCTCACGGGCTCTGTCTTTTCGTCACTTTCTGTTTTCCGTGACGTGTCACGAATGCCTTGCTCCCAATCCGAAACAACGGTTACCTTCTCGTTCACCGGTTCCTCCACTGGGATTTGCTCCGGGGCTTCGTCTTTCTTGCCCAGGTCACTGACACCTTCCAGCCGCTCGCGGCCCTTTTGGGTCAGCGCCCAATAACCGTTCGAGCGCTTGTGAATCAGCCCGCCGCTGCGCATGTTGCCCAGAATCTTTGATGCGAAAGCCCTGTCGGACCACTCCGGGAACGCCTCCATCATCGCTTTGGTTGAGCGCTCGGCTTCTTTGATCGCTCCAAGCACGTCCAGTACGTCAGCCATGGTTTGACTCCTCCGTGGATTCGCGTTCAATCTGTCGCAGCAGCTCGTTGGAATTCCGCACGGCTGCTTGGTATGTGTTCAGGGGTGCCGCCGCCATCATGGCCAGCCCGGTCAGGTCTTTGAGCACCTGATAAAGCTCGTCTGCATACCGGACCTTGGCGGTCTCAGCCCGTAACGGGATAACGCACCCACCTGCCCGATCAGCGCAGAAGTCAGCCGGGGTTTTACCGATAAACGCACCGGCCACCCGCCCTTCATGTAACCATGCCCATGCATCAGCCATGGCGCCGGCCCTCCCGCTTTCTCAGGTGGACTTCCTCGCGGTCAACGGTCACCGACTTGGGCGCGATGATCCCCATGCGGGCTGTGTTGCCGCTGTTATGGATCATCACCACCTTGATTTCCGGCCCACCCTCCGGCGTGATCACCAGCGCTTCGCCATCCTTCCTGGTAACTACCAGCATCAGAGTTCCTCCCAGCGCTCAGCGCCGTCGTAATCATTGCCGCCCTTGGCGATCCACTTATTGCCATCTTTATCGATGGCCACACAGCCAGGCATCCATCCGCCCGGGTTATCCAGATTGTTTGTCCAGCCGCCTACTTCGCCGTTGCAAATGATCGTGTAGCCGCCCTGATAGCCGCGCTCCGCGAGAAACTCTTTGATCTGCTCTTTCAAGCTTTTCATGCTGCCCCCGGGCCCGGCTGGTTGATTTGCCGCAGTCGTACCGGCATGCGAACCACGTTCTTTTCCCGGGGCACCACCTTGTAGGTGCGATTGGCGCCCAGGCGTATCTCACAGTCCAGCTGGGTTGCCAGCTGGCGGAGTGCCGGGTCCAGCTTTGCCAGGGTCAGGTTTTCCGGAAATTCCACAGTTACAGCTGCCATGCTCTGCTCCTTATGCGTAGATGCCGCGAATAGCCGTGCGGCCGATGGTGTTCTGGGTAACGGGAGGACGACCGCCACTGATCGGCGTGGGCCGACTGCGCATCGCGGGCAGCATGGCGAAAGCCATCAACGCCCAGGCCAACATCCGGGCCCGGAACAGGCCCTGCATCCAGCCCTGAGAAATCAGGTCTACCCTGCTGTGCGCATGAAACTGGTCTTTGGCCTCGTCGAGGTGCCAGTTAACGGTGTCTGGTGAGATATCGAGCTCGCGCGCAATCTCTTTGGCGCTCATGCCTCGGGCCGCCAGCATGACGACTTCTGCACGGCGCGGCGGAAGCAGCGACTCATCCGCCAGCTCAACGATCATTCGGGGGTAATGCGGTTTCTGTCTGCGGCCCATGGTGTTGTCTCCCTGATCAACGACTATGGGCAAACAATAGCAACGCTATTATTAATGGTCAATAGTAATGCTATTATTTTTTGGTGTCGTTTTCCGAGAGTGCGAAATAGGCTATGGTTCCGCCCTCACGAAACAGGGAGGCCGTCACATTGAAAGCAGTAGTGAATACCCTTCTCGCCCTGGTGCTAATCATCAGCGCCGGTACGGTACAGGCAGAGCTCGTCAAGAAATCGAAATCAGGAATCTGCCACCCACCCGCCAGCTCCTACTACGAACGCACGAAGAACTATCAGGCTTTCGATTCTGTTCACGCCTGCATCCAGTCAGGCGGGCGCCTGCCAAAGAACATGAGCGGCTTTCGGCCGATAGCCAAGGCGGAAATGTCCGCCAGACCTATCGCCAGCAGTGGGTATGAGAGAAGCAAGTTCGGGCATGGCTGGGATGATGCAGATGGAGACTGCCAGGATAGCCGCGCTGAAGCGTTGATCACTGCTTCAACAACGACCGTAAGGTTTTCGGACGAGCTCCGCTGCAGAGTGGTTACCGGGCGCTGGATCAGCATGTTTACAGGAAACGTGATACAGAACGCCGGCGATATCGATATCGACCATGTGGTGCCCCTGAAGTGGGCCTGGGATCACGGCGCCAGCTCCTGGACAAAGGCAAAGCGAGAGAAGTTCGCGAACGATCCGGTAAACCTGATACCAGTAGAGGCCAGCCTGAACCGCAGCAAAGGCGCCCACGGCCCGGAAAGTTGGTTACCGCCATCCGGCAAGTGCCAGTATGTCAGTCGGTTTCTGAGGATAGTGAAAACGTACGGTCTGCAGCCCAATCAGAACCAGTTCAACCGCTACAAGCAGCAGCTGGCGGACTATTGCGGATAATAAAAAGCCCGCTACTTAGCGGGCTTGTCACAAGTAGGCGACAAATTATGCGATAGTTCTCTTCATGGAGGCGGCAGGCATTCTTGACATGCCCTCAAGCAGGTTTTTCGTTACCCTTAACCTTTCGTGTGCCAGCTTTTCCTCCTGAAGACGATCGTTTCGACGAGCCACGCGGCTCTTGGTCTCCTGAAGATCCTGCAGATTTGTCATCGTCAGCCCCTTGTTTAGGTGTTTCGTCCTTGGTGTCTTCGTCACTATTTGGTTCAATATCGTTTAATTTGGTAACGAGCGGATTATCCATACTCAACGTAGCATTCTCAATCGCTTTGGATACGCTATCCACAACATTTTGTAACCACGCTGGCGGCCTATCTACGTTTTTGAACAACTCCCTCGCTTCTTTTCGATCAATTACAAAGCTATGTGAAGGATAGCCTGTCGTCAGCTTTTGTAATGCTCCAGTTTTCAGGTTTCTGAACTTGCTATTCAGGCGCTCACCGTAATCATAGCCTATCAGCATAGCCCGCTGGGTCTCTCCTACCTTAGTTGGATCGATCTGCCCGAAAATGGGCTGAAAAAGACCGGTAGTGAGCTCTGTGGATATTTTGGCAGCCATACTGGTAGAAAGTTTCCCTCCCATGCGAATATCTAGCAGGCTTTCTCGAAAAGTACGTATCGCTTGAGCCTGCAGATTTTCAATCGCCTGAGGGAGATCCAGGCCGGAACTTCTGCCAAAAAGCTCGTCGGGCTTTGCCAGCTGGACATCGAGCGGACCAAGCTCTCCACGATCGCACATCCATATATTGCTTGATCCAATCGCTATCAGCGTACCAGCAGATTTACACAGACCAGGTATAAAAACGGTCAATCCTTTCGGATAATGATGGTGGAGTGATCGGCAGATACGAAATGCCGCGTCGGGATCTCCTCCGAGTGTAGACAGTATTAATACTGCCTCCTGACTCCCTGTCTCAGGTAGCTCGCCATTATGAACCTCGCAAATCTGGTCATATCCGTTGCGGCTTATCTCGCCAGCGTAAAGAATGTAATCAGTTACCCCAAATTCGTCCTTTTCTTCCTCAGACACAGCGGTATCCTCTTTGTGATATTGTAATTCAAAGTAGACGACAACGATCCTCAGTCAAAACCGCCACAGTTCAGTAGCCAGCACATCTCCCACGAATATCTTGCAGCGCCTTCGACGACCCACTCAAAGTGAACGGAAACCTCACAGCGCCTTCACCGTGCCAGTTGAGTTCAACCATCGCAGAGCTTGCGCCACCGATTTTCTGGATTATTGATGCATCGCTATAGAAGTGCATGGCATCTGCGGTCCATTTCTGACGGAGAGTTTCGAATACAACGTTTTCATCCCATCGGACTCGCACCCTAAAACTATGGTATCCGTCTCCAATCTCGCCATTGATGAGATTTGGCGCCTGCGTGAAACCAATGTAGGCCCACTCAGAGGAAGCGTCACAGCCTATGCCAAGCCACGCTTCAACATCGCCATAAGGAAAACCCATTCTTTGGGTGGGTTCAGTGTTCGGCGACACGGCATAAGCTGACTTTTCGCCTGTCATTTCGTCAGACGATTCAAAGGTCCGCCATTCAGGCGCTTTCACTACAGGAGGGGTGTTCGTAGTGGCAGAGGCACTACCACTGGAGCTTTGAGTCGAGCCTGCCCCGCTGCTTGCGCTGGCGGAGCTATTGGAGGTGCTGCTAGGGTCGGACGTGAAGGCGCCGATCATTGCAGCTGCCACGAACCCCGTTACAAGCCAAGTGAAAAGCGAAGTCTTCTTTGGTGCCTTTGCCCCGCACTTTGGGCAGGCCTTTGCTTTCGTGCTTACATCTGAACCGCATTCCTTACACTTCACGAGCGCCATGCCCTACTCCTATATCCCTGTCTTTATTATTGGTTAACGCAATACTGACCACCAAAACACACGCCCGATCACGCGGACATTGGCAGCCATTTCTTCAGCAGTCACGTCTTCAACTGGATGTTCACTAGCATTCTGGCTCACGATCTTGATGCCACCACCTGGTCGGCGGTGCAGATACTTCACCCAAGGCATCCTGCCTTTCCTCTGTGTTAACTGGCGTACTCAATGGCAGCTTCAGTAAGCATTTTAGGGTCGTCAAACACCTCGAAATTAAAATGCCTATCGTGTCGGAAGTGGAATATAGCTGTATCGATGTCGTCGTCGATCTTGTTCATTACCTGCTCATCAAATCCCGGCGCCCCTTCGTGGGGCCGCAAGATGAAGAATGCGCCTTCTGAGCGCCCGGTTTGCTTGAGTACGTCGCGGGCATTCAGTAGCGTGAGCGCTCCTCTGTCCAGGTGATAAGCGCGGTTGATATCGGTTTTCACGAAGGCCGATATGATCGAGGCAAACCGAGTTGTGTCGCTCCCCAGCTTGGGCTGGCGAAATATAGGTAGATCGTACAGCCGCTTTTCGTCATTCAGCGGGTCTGTCAGGGCGACGGGCTTGTCATGAAACGACCGGTTATACAGGCCCCGGAACCTGGTTTTCACCTCTGCCAGCACGATCTTTCGCAACTCGTTGGTATTCAGGCCCTCGGCCTTTTCTTTGATCTCGACTTCCTCGCCGGCCCGGCGGCTGAGGGTAACAAACGTGTCGAACATCTGAGCGAGAATATCGTCTGCGGAATCCCCGGCGGCGTACTGTTCCTGACCTGCCCGGATATGAGGGCCGAGCTGGTCCAGGTTGCCCGTTTCAGCTGCATCTGCAACCACGGAAAGCAGGTTGTTGAGGTTCCCCACCGCGTGGTCACCGTACAGGCATTTGAAGGCATTCATGCTCTCCAGCAACCGATAAGAGCGGCTGCCATCGGCTGCCTGAAAGCAAACGCCAACGTTAAACCATTCGCCGGTAACCGGGTCTGGGCACACACGCAAAAGCCTGTAACGCCCTACTACATTGGGGGCGCCTACGGTGTCTGCATGTTCAATAAGGGAATCGAGCATCATGCGCGGATTATAGCAGCCGGTTGTATCTTCGTCTCAGGATCGCTTCAATCTGAGACGTCCTTTCCAGAATAAACGCCCTGAACTTTTCGCAATCTTCAGCGGTGAGCAGTTTCCCCCACCAGAATTCAAGTTCATCTATCACAGAGTCTACGGCCGGTGAGCAATTTTGGGCCACGCCCAGGGTGGCGCTCACGGTTTTGTTTGGCGGTGCGCCGTCGAACAGGTGCTCACAGAGCCTGTTCCGGAACAATGCCAAGGCGTCCAGGTGCTCAACTGTCCAGTGGTGTGTGTCGCTCGCGGGCGGTATAGCCAGAATGCCATTGTCGATCACGGCAAAGGAGTTTTTGCCGGTCCGGATCAGGTTGTTCAGGTGCCGGTCTACGTTGGCAATCTGATCATCCAGCGCCATGGCAGCCGGCAGTTTACTCCAGGCTTTGACATCTTTGATCAGGCCCGGGAAGGCGAAGGCGGGCAAGCGATAGGCCGCGCTTTTCCCATCCAGCCTCTGAGTGCAGAACGCCGGGTAGTGCTCCACTTGCTCTGCCAGCGCCTGAATCATGGGTGAAGCATCCGGCGTGCAGATCTGCCGCAGAGGTACGAACGCCACAAAGGCGCGAGCCGGCTGGGGAATGCCGAGGGCATGGCACACCAAGTAGCCAGTGATTTCGTTCACCATGCCCCGGTTCATACCGTCGTCATACGGATAAATCTTCGAATAAGCCTCTACAGAGGTTTCCGGGCCTACTGAGTACCGCGCCACATGAACATCGGAAATGTGACCGTCGCCCGGGTCTACCCAATGCAGCATGCCTCGGTAAGCTGAGGGCTCAAGTATCCTGATCAGCCGGGTCTGGCTGGAGGTTTGGGTAGTCGTCACGGTGGTCGGTACTTCCTTTTTCCAGTCGTTTGGCGATATCGCTCAGCATTTTTGTGTCAGCCTCGCTGAGTCTGCCGTCTGCCGCAGCCTGCGCAATTCTCAATAAGTGCTGCCGCGAACGGGGAGTGGCGCTTGCCAGGAGCAAATCTATTTCTGAGTATGATGCCGCTGGTGGATTATCAGAGCCGGGCACATAGCGGCTTTGGGACAAATTGAAGTCGGTCGCTGTGTTTTTCGAAATCTCGGCCGCCAACCCCGGAGAAATTCTAGAGGGATCGACACCCAATGCTCGTGACATTTTCAGGAGCGCCTGAAGCCCAATGGGTATTTTTCCGTTCAGATATTGATTAAATGCCCCTTGCGTCTTCCACCCACAACGATGCGCGACCTCTTCCTGAGAGATTTTTCCTTTGAATTCGCGCTCCCATAGGCTTTTTAGCCTCTGTGCGTCAGCGATTTGCTCTTCGGATAACTTACGTGTGCTGTCCATTCCCGAATTGAATAGCAAAACTATTACCCCGCACAAATAGCGATACTATTGACCGAAGTTAATAGCAAAGCTAATATCCATAAGCATGAAAACACTACGCGCCTTTATGGCCCGGAATCGGGTCACCCAAAGACAGCTTGCTGAGCACCTAAGCGTTACTCAGGGGCTGATTTATCAATGGCTTTCTGGGCACCGGAAGGTTTCGGCAGAAAAGGTTATCCCCGTATGTGAGGCCACCAATTGGCAGGTAACTCCTCACGAACTCCGCCCGGACATCTACCCGAACCCTACTGACGGACTCCCGGCAGATAAGCGCACCGGAGAGGCCGCCTGATGGTTTCCATTAAACCACTCACGAGCTGGCGGAATACCCGCCTGACTATGGGTGGTTATTTATACAGGTATTGATGCAGGCGCGAGCTGCAGCGCTATCAGAAGCAGCCGGTAACAGTCGCTGGCCAGGCGTAAGCCGAGGTGCC
The DNA here is from genome assembly GCF_042763285.1 of Marinobacter sp. LM1. NCBI lineage: Bacteria > Pseudomonadati > Pseudomonadota > Gammaproteobacteria > Pseudomonadales > Marinobacteraceae > Marinobacter > Marinobacter sp. LM1. The sequence continues at coordinate 1,327,710 of NZ_CP114373.1, read as the reverse complement.
GACATTGCAGGTGGAGATAGGGACCACCGATAGAACGCCAGCAGCGTGGGCCAAAGGACCGTCACGACCTCCGCCCCAGGTGACCACGTTGACAGCCCGGAAAGACGGGCAGGTATCTGAGATGAGCTTGGTGCCGGGAGGGTGTGCCATGTACGCACCCGGTTAAACACTGAGAAGCATGGCGGCCCGTTGGTCGATCTGAGCAAGGGCCAGGCTCATCCCAGATGCCTTCAGGCATCAACAGCGATGACAAGCTGCATGTGGCTCCCACCGGTAGGGGGTATGGGTAACCTCCCATCAAAAGGTATACGGCGGTGATACCGGATAACCCGCCAGCTTTATCAGCGTGACACGTCACGAAAAATAAAACCGGACAGCGGAGCAGTCATGCCGGAGAAATTGCAGATCAACCTACCCTGGCCGCCGAAGGCACTTAGCCCGAATAGCCGGGGCCACTGGGCGAAGAAGGCCAAAGCTGCCGAGGTGTACCGCTACACCTGCAAGATCGAAGCACGCAATGCCATCAACCAGGGTAAATGGGATCTGCAGCCCCTGCGCGATCTGGTTGCCGCTGGCGGTGAAATTCATGTGTTCCTGGACTTCTGCCCACCCAATCGCCGGCAACGCGATGACGACAACGTGGTTGCCGCGTTCAAGTCCGGCCGTGATGGGCTGGCAGATGCCCTGGGAATCGACGATTGCCACTTTCGGACACACCCATTCCTGAAGCGCGACGAGATCGTGAAGCCGTTGGGTGAAGTTCGGGTGGTGATTACGGGGAAAGGGCCAGAGGCCTAGAAAAGACAAAACCCCGGGTCATGGGCTGGCAGGCCTACCGGGGTTCTGTGGACGAGATAGGAGGAAGTATGCAGCAACTAACGCCGACAATCAACGGTCAGCCGCTCACCATGAGCAGCCGGGAAATAGCTCAGGTTGTGGAGTCCCGGCACGACAAAGTGAAGCAATCGATTGAAAGGCTGTCCCAGCGCGGCCTTGTGAGTTTTACCCCAGTGGGGGAAAAGTCCGAAACAGGCCGTCCAGGGGTGGTCTACCACGTCAGCAAGCGCGACAGCTATGTGATTGTTGCCCAACTATCGCCGGAGTTCACCGCACGGCTTGTGGATCGTTGGCAAGAGCTGGAAGCAAAAGCCGCCCTGCCCTCCTGGGCTCAAAACCTTAGCCAAGCCGCCCGAATTGCCCTTGAAGATCTCAGCAGCCAGCTGGAGCACTTCAAAGACGAAACCCACCGCCTTAACGCCGTGTGCAACGATCTGGCCGCGAACCTGAAGGCCGGGCTCACACCGGTAGAGTTCTGCCGAATGCTCAACGGCGTCAACCTGAACCGGGTTCAGCCCCTGCTGGTTGAGCGCAAGCGGCTCCTGAAGACTCAGCACGGCTACCGGAGCGCTGCGGCATACCGAGACAAGCTTTTCACTGAGCGCCGTTACCTAAACAAAGAGGATCGACCCTGCGAGAAGGTCGTTCTCACCCAGAAGGGCGCTAAGTGGCTCTATTCACAATACGAACAAGGCAAGCTCGATATGCGCAAGGACTGGGACGGCAAGTACACGCACGTGCTTTTTGAAGGCGAGGAAAAGGCGGCATGAGCATCATCGATCTTATGGCGCGCCCGATCGCTTTCAACCGCGCCTTTGTGGATCTGGGGCTGGGCATGTGCGGGGCAATGATGTTGTCTCAGGCGCTGTACTGGCGACCCAGAACAAGCAACCCCGATGGCTGGTTCTACAAATCACAAGCCGAGTGGCAGTCAGAAACCGGCATGACCAGGCGCGAGCAGGAGACTGCTCGAAAGCGTTTGGCCCAGGCCGGTTTCATCGAAGAAGCGCGCCGCGGCGTCCCTGCCCGGCTGTACTTCCGTGTGAACATCGAGGCACTGGAAGCCGCTTTGGCTGCTCTGTCGGAAAGCCACAAAGCTAAGCGCAAGACAGCCGAAAACTCCAATGAAATCCACAGTATGGCGGATTCCGCCAATCTAGTTTGCACGAACGGTGCGCCCAGTATGGCGGAATCCGCCAATCAAGAATGTACAGATGCGCCAATCAAGTCTGGCGGAAAGCGCCAATCTATTACAGAGATTACTACAGAGACTACAGCAGAGATTACGGCAGAAGGATTGTCCGGGCCTGATCGGCCGGACGCCTCCCGGTCCACTTCCGATGACAGTGCTACCGAGCCAGGCCGCCCTGACGCAGCCATCCAGAGCGGCCGGTACTGGGGAACTCAAGACGATCTCAGCCTCGCGACGTGGATGTGGGAGCAGCTGGCGGAGCAGCTGGGCCAGGACAAGCCCCGAGAGCCGAACCTTGCTCGCTGGGCGAACACCATCCGGCTGATGCGACAGCAGGACCGCCGGGAGCAGGTGCACATTCGGGCTCTATTCAAATGGTGCCGTCAGCATGGATTCTGGTCTGCCAATGTGCAGTGCCCCGACAAGCTTCGCGAGAAATGGTCTCAGCTCGCAGCTCAACGCAAGGCGGAGCGCCGGAAATCCCCGGAGCAGGCCGGGCTTGATCGAGCAGCAGAGCTTCGCCGAATCCACGAACAGCGAACTGGCAACCAACAGGGGGCGATCTATGAACACTAACGACCTGGAAGCCTTTGGCGATATGTGGGCTCAGGCTCATGAGATCTACGGCAAGAGCCCGGAGCCGAGAGTGGTTTACATGGTATTCCAGTCCCTGATCGCGTTCTCGCTGGCGGACATTGAGCGGGCCCTGTCCCGACACATTACCAACCCGGACACTGGCCAGTTCCCGCCAAAGCCAGCGGATATCGTTCGACTGCTCCAGGGCAGTAGCCAATCCGCCAGCGGTGAGGCATGGGCAAAGGTCGATCACGCGATCCGCTGCGTGGGCAACTACCGCTCAGTGGTTTTTGACGATCCCAAGATTCACGCGGCCATCGAACGCCTGGGCGGCTGGCTAAAGGTCAGCATGACTGACGACAAGGAATACCCGTTCCTCCGGAACAACTTCCAAAAGCTTTACCAGGGCTTCACGGTGCAGCCGCCTGAATCCTTCCCCCGGAAGCTGATCGGCACATGTGAGCACGAGAACAGCCAGCACAGCGGATTCAGGCGTGGGCGGGCGCAGGATGAGCCGGTGATGATCGGCAACGCCGAGAAGGCACGACTGGTGTATCAGGGTGGCGGCGACCTCGGTATTACTCATATCCACCAGCCTGGTACCCAGGAGTACCTGGAAAGCGCCATTGACAGTGGAGTTAAGAAACTCGGAGGCCTGCATTGAAGGAAGTAACGAAAAAGGCCGGCCCAGCGTTCAACCAGGAGAAGCGACCGCTCAAGCCCTGCCCTCATTGTCTTGGAGCGGGATTCGTTCAGTCGATGTTCTACCAGCTGCGATGCGACAACTGCGAGGCGTCCGGCGTTGTGTGCAAAGAGACCGGTGAAAGCCTGGCAATGGATGATCTGGTGATTCAGCTACGGATCCGCCTGAAGGAACGTAGCCAGCAACTCAAATCTGCGCACCGCCAGCTGGCGGAGCTCAGAGGCGGGGAAAGCGGCCGGGGTTATGGCGCTGGCGGATCACGGTACCACGGTGACTGACATGCTGAAGAAACCGACACCTATTCGCTCAAACCACATCCGGAACGCTGCCCGTGGCCAAGCATGCACCCTGCAGATCGTCGGCGTGTGTAACGGAGATTGGTCAACAACCGTACTGGCTCACCTTCCTGACGAAAGCCACGGCATTGCCAGGAAAGCGGACGATCTGAGCGCCTGCTTCGCGTGTGACGCCTGTCATTCAGTCATCGATGGACGGATGAAGTGGCCACCCATGGAGCGGGAACACAAAGACTGGTACCTGCGCCGGGCCCAGATGCGCACCTGGCGAGAGTTGTTTGGTATGGGGGTTATCACGATCAAGGGCGCGGCGTGATCCAGCTCACCGCGATAGTGGATGGTAAGCGCTCGATGATGCTCACAGGCGAGAGCATCGAAGAAGCTGGGCGCAGCTGCCGGGATCGGTTCGGAGCGAGATTCGAGGGCTTCGGGCCGATATCGACAGAAACGAAAGCCCGGGCAAAGTGGGCGGAGTATCGAGCCAAGGCAATCACCAGGGACGAGTTGGAAGCATGGCTGGCGGAGCAGGAGGACGAGCACGAAATCAGGGCGATGTTCAACCGGATGAGGAATGCAGCATGACCGACCCACACCCAGACCCAGAGCGTTACTGGAAACACAGGCGGCGACTCGCCTACACGGCCATGGGAGCTCTACTGCTCACGTTGGCGGCGGCATTGTTTACTCCGGTACGCCCCTCATCTGTCCCTCTGCTGGAAGGTCTGGCGTGGGTCTTTGGGGTAATCGTCATTGGTTACTACGGGAACAACGCTATCGAATCATTCAGCAGGGGGCGCAAATGATCGGGAAGCTGTTGACATCAAAAGCCCTGCCCTGGCTATCCGGCGGCCTCGTCGTCCTGATTCTCGGCCTACTGGCTACGGTGTACGCCCTCCACTCACGCAATAGCGCGCTGAACGAGAAGGTAGGCACCTTGAACACCGAGAACACAATGCTGGCCGAATCCCTGCGCAGCCAGTCTGAAAGCTATCAGGCCTTGGCCACGGAAATACAGAAGCGCGATGAGCTCATTGCCCAGGCACAACAATCCCGACAAACCTCAGAAAGGAAATTCCGTGAACAGATCGAAGCCCTTCGCCAGGCGCTGGCCGACGATGAGTGTGCTGGCCGCCCTCACCCTCCCGCTGTTGCTGACATCCTGCGCGCGGGATCCAGTGATCGAGTACAGGACTGAGTATGTGTATCCACCCTCGGTGCTCATACAGCAGAGCCAGATGCCTCAATACGAGGGCACTGACTGGGGTGATATCCCAGAGTATTGCGCACAGGTTCAGAGGGCTCTCAGTGACTGCAATGCAGACAAGGCTGCGCTGCGAGAGTGGGCGGGTGGTGAGTGACAGGACCGGTTTCAAATTCGGAAAGGTACTCCTGGGCATCAGAGCTGTACGGGGACGCGGAACCGCGAGTTTTGGCAAATTTTCGGGTTCCCATGGCTCCACCACCGCGAGCCCTTGGGGCGCGTGGCTTCGCGATTAACGGGTGGTGAAGGTGGCGGCGGAAATCAACAAGTTAGCGGATGCTTACAACTGGAACATCACCCGGCTGGCGGATGCCTTCGGAATGGACCGAGGGACAGTCCGCCGGCGGCTAAGGGAGGCTGGCGTACTTCCGGCTAGTCAGAAAAACGGAGTGAGCGTCTACGCACTCAAGGATGCCGGCCCCGCGCTGTTCGGCGATGTTGTGACCGGCACCGGAGCGGATCCGGACGAGATGCATCCCAAGGACCGCAAAGACTGGTACCAGTCAGAAAACGAGCGCATCAAGCTCGAAAAGGAAATGCGCTCCCTGGTGCCGGTCGAGGAGGTGCACCGAGAGATGAGCAATCTGGCCAAGTCCATTGCGAGCAAACTGGATGCGCTACCCGATTTACTCGAGCGCGACGCAGGGCTCCCGCCGGAGGCAATTGATCTGGTCGAGGGCGTGACCGACAACCTGAGGGAACAGATGTATCAATCCGTCATCGATGATGAAGAGGAGTTGGAGGCCCATGGGTAGTTACGGAAGCGCAAGAATGATCCGCCAGGATGTAGCAGAGCTGATCCGCCCTCCGCGCCGAATCAAGCCCAGCGAGGCGGCTGCCCAATACATGAAGATGGTGAACGGTGACGGCACTGTCCAAGACTGGAGCGCAGACGGCGCCCCATACATTCGGGAGCCGCTGGACTGCATGGGCGGGCGCAGCTATGACGCCGTGATCTTTGCCGGGCCAGCCCGGACAGGAAAAACGCAGGCGCTCCTGGATGGTTACATCGCATACCGGATTGAGTGCGACCCAGCCGATGGGCTGATCATTCAGATAAGTGAAGAAAAGGCTCGGGAATACAGCAAGAAACGAGTCGACCGGATGCTAAACCACTCTCCGGCGCTCGCAAAAAGACTGAGCCCCAGGGGGCACGACAATAACGTTCACGACAGGATTTTCAGAGCGGGCAATTACCTGGGCATCAAGTGGCCATCGAAGAACGTCATGGCCAGCTCCGATTACAAGTTTGTTCTGATCACAGATTACGACCGGCTGGCGGCGGACATGGGCGGTGAGGGTGACCCGTTTACCTTGGCCTCAAAGCGTACCCAGACGTTTGGCTCTACCGGCATGACGCTGGCGGAAAGCTCGCCTGGGCGGGATATCACCGATCCCACCTGGCGACAGCCGGAAGACGCGCCGCACATGGCCCCGCCTACGACCGGCATCCTTGATCTCTACAACCAAGGAACCCGCTGCCGCTGGTATTGGCAGTGTCCTGAGGGCCACTGCAGGGAGTGGTTCCAGCCCATCATGGAGAACTTCAACCTGCAGTCCGCCCGGGCTTTTTGTCCGCACTGCGGTACTGAGGTGGACCCTTCTTTGAAAAAGCGCCTGAACCTCAATGGCCGATGGGTTCCCGAGGGCGGTTACCTGAACGCGGACGGCGGGCTGGAAGGTGAGCCGCGCAAGAGCCGAATCGCATCGTTCTGGATGGAGGGCCCTGCCGCGGCCTTTCAGACCTGGTCCAGCTTGGCTGAAAAGCTTAAGCGCGCCCGGGAGACCTACGAATCCACCGGAAGCGAACACACCTACAAGGCCGTAATCAATACCGACTGGGGAAGGCCTTACCTCAGCCAGGCCATGCTTGAAGAGTCTCGCTCGACCAACGTATCGGATCTGGCAGAGGACTTCCCTAGATTTGTGGTTCCGGAAAATGCCCGTTTCTTGATTGCCTCCGCGGACGTGCAGGGGGGCCAAGATGCACGGTTCGTGGTTCAGGTTCACGCCTTCGGCCCACAGATGGAACAGTGGCTGATAGACCGCTTCGAGATCAGAGACAGCAACCGCCCCGGTGTTGGTGGTGGCAAAGCCCCTATCGATCCGGCCAGCTACCCAGAGGACTGGGATGTTTTGACCGAGCGGACTCTGGGCGCCACGTACAGAACTCAGATCGATGGCCAGGAGCTTCGAGTCCGACTGGTAGTCGCAGACTCCGGTGGTGAGGGCGGTGTATCGGAGAACGCAAAGGCCTGGTGGCTCCGCCTCCAGAAGCAGCAGCTCGGAGACAAAGCCAGGCTCTATAAAGGCGGCTCTACACTCACCGCCCCCATTCTGAGGAAAAGTCGAGTGGGAACCCGAAAGAACATACCCCAGCTGCTGTGCAACCCCAACCTATTGAAGGATTCCGTTTTCAACGCGAGCCGGCGTCAAAGTGGCGGGCCGGCCAGGCTCCACTTTCCCGCCTGGTTGGGCGCGGCCTTCTGGGATGAATTCAGGGCAGAGGTACGGCAGCCGAATGGCAAGTGGAAACAGATCCGCAAGCGGAACGAATCTATCGACCTCTGCGCAATGATCTGGGCTGGCGCCCTGCATCTGGGGGCAGACCGGATCAACTGGGATAACCCGACCCAACCCTGGGCAAGACCTATCGAGCACAACAGTGAACGCGAAACCCGGGAAGAACGCCGGGAAAGACAGCAGAAGCCAAGAACAACGAAATCCGCCCGCCGAGGCGTTGGCAAATCAGAGTGGAGTAGCCGGCTATGAACACAACCCTGAACCGCGACACTGATTCAGCAGTGGAGCTGCACCGAATTCTGACCGCCTGCCTTACCCGCAGGTATGGCCTGGTGGAGCTGGCAGCGTCAGCCATGGCGGACGAGATTGTGCTGGAGATTCGCCGGGAGGTGGGCGGCGGTGAGATCTACGTGCCCTGCCCCAACCGCAACCAAAGGAACAGCGAGATCGTCCGAGAGTACAACGGAACCAATGTCCCTGATTTGGCCAAGAAATATAACCTTAGTGAGCGGCATATCATGAGGATTGTTTCGGTCACACCTTGCCGGTAACGATGTCAGGCGGACATTTGTAGAGTGAAAACATCCACAAAAGCAGGTGCAGACCATGACAACCCCAACAGCCTCAGAAATGCTTGCCAAGTACCTATCCGCCGAAGCGGCTGTGCTTCAGGGCCAGCAGATTGAATTCGAAGGGCGTCGAGTATCGAGGGCAGATCTCGAATCAATCCGCAAAGGCAGAAAGGAATGGGAAGCGAAGGTTGCGGCGGAGCGGCGGGCGGCCTCCGGCGCACCCAGCTTCGGAGGCTTGGGGTTTGCAGTAGCGAGGCTTGATCGATGAGTAAGGCAAAGCTGAATTCAATAGACCGCCTCGTTGGTGTCTTCAGTCCTCAGGCAGCCCTGAAGCGAGCAAAGGCTCGTCAAGTGCTGGCCTACTATGAAGCGGCAAAGCCGGACCGGACGCGCAAATTTCGGAGGGATCAAGCCGGCCCGAACCTGCAGACTCAGCAGGGCGCAATTGCCATCCGTAACCAAATAAGGCACCTGGAACAAAACCACGATATTACTCGTGGCGCGTTGCGCACTATGGTCAACAACGTGGTTGGCCCCAAGGGTATAGGTGTAGAGCCGCAGCCCCGGCGAGCTGATGGCTCGATCCATCAAGAGTATGCCTCGGCATTGCTGGCGGCATGGAAAGACTGGGAGCACCATCCAGAGGTTACCCAGCAATTCCACTGGGCCAGAGTTCAAAGGCTTGCGTGCCGCACATGGATCAGAGACGGCGAAGCATTCGCACAAATGCTGTCCGGCCCAGTACCGCTTCTGGAACACGGAACACGAGTTCCGTTTTCGCTCGAGTTATTTGAGCCGGACATGGTGCCTTACTCATTCAACGACACCCGCCGCGGCATCCGACAAGGTATCGCCTTAAATGCGTGGGGGCGTCCAACCGGTTATTGGGTGCACAAAAACCACCCAACCGATGGCGTTGTCCTGTCGTCCAATAGCGACCTGAAGTTCGTTCCTGCTGACCGAATCCTCCACGTAACCATCGCTGACCGCATTGGCCAGATTCGTGGCGTTTCCGAATTCGCCAGCGTCATCACTCGCCTTGAAGATATCAAGGATTACGAAGAATCCGAGCGGGTAGCGGCAAAGATCGCGGCCATGCTCACTGCTTACGTTAAGCGTGGCAACCCAGAAGACCTGGACCCCGACACCCTGCCCCGAGACGAGAACGGAGACATCAAGCCCCGGGATATTGGGCTCGAGCCCGGCACCATCATCGATACCCTGGAGATCGGTGAAGAGATCGGGATGATCGACTCCAAGCGCCCGAACCCGAACCTGGTAACGTTCCGCCAAGGCCAACTCAAAGCGTTCGCCGCGGGCATTGGCGCGAACTACAGCAGTATTGCCCGGGACTACAACGGCACTTTCTCTGCTCAGCGCCAGGAATTGATTGAGCAGTGGGTTCACTACGCCACACTGACTGACGAGTTCGTGGGCAACTTTGTTCAGCCAGTATGGGCTCAGTTCGTCAGAGCCGCGGCCCTTTCGGGCGTTGTGCCAATTCCTCCCGACCTTGAGCTCGGCACTGAAGATGATGCCATGTTTGTTGGCCAGCAAATGCCGTGGATAGACCCGGCAAAAGAAGCCACCGCCTGGCTAACCCTCGTGCGCGCCGGCTTTGCCTCGGAGTCCGAGGTAATGCGCAAGCGCGGGGTCAACCCGACGGATGTCCTCGACCAGATCGACAAGTTCCGGCGGAAAGCCAAAGAAAAAGGCCTGGTGTTTGATTCAGATGCCGCCTGGAAGCTCGCCACAGAACAACTTCAAGAGGACCCAGAGGAAACCTGAAAATAACGACATTGCGCAGCTAAAAATGTCGCAAGTGCTTTGAGAGGCTGACAGCATCCAAGAACCAAGGGTGCTGTTATGCCTCAACCGAAGAACAACCCCTTTTCCATTAAGGCCCTCGCTGATAACTCCGTGGAGATTTTTATCTACGGCGATATTGGCGACAGCTGGGATGACGAAAGCACGACTGCTGCACAGTTCGTTAAAGACCTGGCCGGGCTGGGTTCCACCGACATTACCCTGCGCATCAACTCTCCTGGTGGATCAGTCACTGATGGCCTGGCCATTTACAACGCACTCAAACGCCACCCCGCGAAAGTAACGACTGAAATCGACGGCATTGCGGCCAGCATCGCCAGCCTGATCGCTATGGCTGGCGATACCGTCAATATGGCAAGCAACGCGCTGTTCATGATTCACGCCCCCTGGGGTTTCAGCATGGGCAACGCCACGGACATGCGCGACATGGCCGACACCATGGACAAGTTCGCAAGAGCGATGGCCGAAGCCTACGCCGATGGCACCGGCAAGCCCGCCGAAGAGTTCATGGCGCTGATGGAAGATGGCAAAGACCACTGGTTTACAGCTGCAGAAGCCGAGGCAGCCGGCTACGTGAACCAGGTAACAGAAGCCCTCCCTATTGCAGCCAGCATCGATAAAACGTTCGACCTCACCCGCTTTGCAAAATTCGCAAAACCTGAACCCGCGGCAGCCGCCGCAATAAAGCCAGAGGAACCAGCTATGCCTGATCCAGTGAAAAAGCCGGCGGCAGAACCGCAGGCCACGGCCCCCACTGAGGCCGAAATCCGCGCCAAGCTGCAGCAGGAAGAAACTGCTCGCCGCGAGGGCATTAACGCAAAATTCGATATGTTCAAAGGTCGCGATGACCTTGCTGAACTGAGAGCTGCCTGCCTGGATGACTTCTCCGTCACTCCGGAAAAAGCAGGAGAGAAAATCTTGGCCAAGCTGGCGGAAGGTGTTGAGCCAGTTCAGGGTCGGGTAACCGTGGTGCAGGATGAACGCGACGTTAAGCGTGCCGCTGCGGTTGAAGCCATTATGGCCCGTGCCGGTATTGCTGGGGTCAAAGCCGACCGCAATAACCCCTATCGCGGCCACAAGTTGCTGGATATTGCCAAGGACTCCCTGGTTGCATCCGGTACCAACACCAACGGCATGGACCAGATGAAGATCGTGGCCAGCGCCTTCACTCAGGGCACTAGCGACTTCCCGGTCATTCTGGAAGAAGCCATGCACAAAACGCTGCAGACAGCGTATGCCTCAGCTTCTGACACCTGGTCTCGCTTTTGCGCCGCCGGCTCCGTGAGCGACTTCCGCGCCCACAACCGGTACCGCTTGGGCAGCCTGGGCAATCTGGACGGCCTGAACGAGCACGGCGAGTACAAGTACAAGGCCATCCCGGACGGCGAGAAGGCCAGCATCCAGGCCGAAACCGTCGGCAACATCATCTCACTGACCCGTAAGGCGATTGTGAATGATGATCTGGGCGCGTTCATTGGCCTGTCCAACATGCTGGGCCGCGCAGCTGCTCGCACCATCGAGGCTGCTGTATACGCCCTGCTGGCGGAAAACGGCGGCAAGGGCCCGACCATGGATGATGGCAAGAGCCTGTTCCACGCCGACCACAAGAACATCGGCACCGCTGCAGCGCTGTCGGTGGAGTCGCTGGAAGCCCTGCGTGTTCTGATGGCCAGCCAGAAAGACATCAGCGGCAATGACTTCCTGGATATTCGCCCTTCCAACCTGCTGGTGCCGATGGGCCTTGGCGGCACCGCTCGGGTAATCAACGGCGCTGAGTACGATCCAGACACCAGCGGCAAGCTGCAGCGCCCGAACAAAGTTCGCGGCTTGTTCTCTGACGTGATCGACACCCCGCGCCTGACAGGTACCGGCTATTACACCTTCGCATCCGCGACCGAGGCTCCGGTTATCGAAGTCGCGTTCCTGGATGGAAACCAAGAGCCCTATCTGGAAATGCAGCAAGGGTTCGACGTAGACGGCACCAAGTACAAAGTGCGCCATGACTTCGGTGTGGCTGCGCTGGACTACCGCGGTGCAGCTTACAACGCTGGCGCATAAGGAGAACTGACATGGCTACAAACTTCATTCAGCCGGGTCAGGTTCTGACCCTCACCGCCCCTGCTGGCGGCGTTACCTCCGGCGTTGGTTATCTGATCGGCGCCCTGTTCGTTGTTGCCCTGCAAGATGCGGCAGAGGGTGCGGCTTTTGAGGGCCAGTGTACTGGCGTTTGGGAGCTGCCGAAGACCTCTGCGCAGGCGTGGACGGAAGGGGTGGAGGTGTATTGGAACGGCAATGCCGCCACCACTGCGTCCACCGATAACACCTTTATCGGTCACGCAGCGGCAGCAGCTGCCAACCCATCCAGCCACGGCCTGGTGCGCCTGAGCGCATAACCAGTGGGCTTTTACAGCACCCTGTTTCGGCAGGGTGCTGAATAAAGGTCATTGCTGAATCACGAGATCTATATGGACCGGCAACTACTCAGATCACAACTCGAACGGCACGAAGGCCTGCGCCTTAAGCCCTACCGGGACACCGTAGGCAAGTTGACTGTCGGGTACGGCCGCAACCTTGAAGATATCGGCATCAGTCGTGATGAGGCAGATTTCATGCTCGACAACGATATCGAGCAAGCCGAGCGCTACATGCAAACCGTGGATGAGTACAGCGAGCTGGACCCGGTGCGCCAAACGGTCCTGATGAATATGTGCTTCAACGTTGGATTCCGGGGGCTGATGGGCTTTCGGAAGATGTGGGCCGCTATCGCCCGAAAGGATTACGCCGAAGCTGCGCGCCAGATGCTGGATTCAAAGTGGGCCAGGCAGGTCGGTTCGCGTGCCGTAGAGCTGTCGGAGATCATGCGGACTGGCGAGGTGCAGCGGTGACGGAAATGGCAGATCGCAGAGGCTGGCATGTTGATAAGGGTATTCCTATCGCAGTCATCATAACGGTGATTATGCTGGCGGTAGGCATCTCTCGAGATCAAGCAAAGCAAGACGAGAGGATTGCCCTTGTAGAAAGCTCCGTGCAAATGATCCAGCAATCCCGGATCTCAGATCAACAGCGAAGCGAGAAAAAGTTTGACGAGCTAAAGACAGACCTCCGCCTCATCAGCGGGAAGCTGGATCGATTGATAGAGGATCGCCGCAATGATTGATCTGGCTCGAGAAACCGCCGAAGTCTGTATGGATATGTTCGGCGAAGATATCACATTTGCAGGCCAGCCCGCCCGGGGCATTGTCGCCAACGAGCTGGTGGAGCTTGGCAGCTACGAGCCGGTGGTGGAAAGCCGACTGACTGTATCTGTGCTGCCAGACAACGTGCCCGCCATCCGCGAGGGCCTGCCGGTGGTCATCCGAGGCGAGACCCACAAGGTTGATCAGCTGATGGCCGTGAAAGACGACGCGATGACCAAAGTGGTGTTGCGATGAGCCTGAGTATCGATAAACGCCAGTTTGCCCAAGCCCGGAAGTTTATCCAGGGCACCGTGAAAGCTGCCGAGAAAGCACAGTTCCGGGCGGTGAACCGAGTGGCCTCAAAGTTCCGAACGGCAGCCAGCAAGGCTATCCGCGACCAGGTGCGCCTGCCAGCGGCCTACGTTAACGACAACCTCACCGTTACTCAAAAGGCGACGGAGCGAAACCCAGAAGCCGTCATTTCTGGCCGCAAGCGCCCCACCCGACTTGCCCGTTATGGTGCCAAGCAAATGGCACGAGCTGCTCGCGGGGCCGCGGGTGACCAGCTGCGTGGCATTCCGTCCGGCAAAAAGCAGGCTGGTGTATCCGTGGCCGTGTCCCGCAAGGGCGGCCGAAAGAAGATGCGCGGCGCTTTCCTGCTGCCGCTAAAGAACTCCGGGGTTATGGGGGTGTTCGTTCGTACAGGCTCCGCCCGTGGCGACATCGAACACCTTTACGGCCCTTCGGTTGACCAGGTGTTCCGTGGGGTCCGGCGCGAACTGAAGCCCGAGATCAGCAAAGAGCTGGTGAAAGAGTATCGGGCCCAGCTCAACTACGCGATGCAGAAGGGGGGCCGGTAATGTCCGCCAAAGGCACCGCCCTGGTTAACCGAATCATCGAGGAGCTGGAGCGAATCCGGCCAGAAAATGGCTTCCATACCAGTGCTGGAAACAAGGTAACCCGAGGCCGGCCAGAGTCGCTGCGGATCAACCAGCACGATCTGCCGCTGATCTCTGTCAGCACATCGTCCAACGCCCCAGGCGCCGCCAAGCCCAAAACGGTCATGAAGTCCCGGGAGGTGCTGGTCACCGGCATGGTTGACGCCAACGATCGGGACTACGAGCCAGAGCTGGACGAGCTGGACGAAGACATCACCATGGCCCTGGCATCGCTACTGGCTATGGATGCACTGCCAAACACTACCAATGTATCGATCTCCGGCGGCGATTACGTCCACCCGGAGTCTGGATCAAACACCGCTGGTGTCACGCACACCATCACAATCAGCTACCCGCTGACCAAAAACGAGGGGTAATGCCATGTCCTTGCAATCAACCACACGCGGTTACAAAGGCCGCGGCCGCTTCATCCTCAAGCCGATTGGCGGGGGCCGTCCATTTGAGCTGGGGAACGTCACCGGCTTCACCGAATCCATCGAGGTGGATCGCCAGTCCCGACAGGACTACACCACTGCAGCTGGTGGAGAGCTGGACGTTGATGAAAACGTAACGTCCTTTACCTTCGAAGCCACCTGTAACGACATCACTCCGCGCAACATCGCGGCGGGCTTCCTGGCAAACATCGAGCAGATCGGCGCGCAGTCCATCTCTGATGAGATTGTCGAGTCCTGGTCTGGCACCCGTATCGGCTTCCGCTACCTGCCGGACCCGGATCAGGCTGTCAGCATCACCGTGGCCGACGACACCACATGGACAGCTACAACCGCGGTTGCAGCAGGCGCTGTGCTGGTTGACACCACCGAGGCCTATCTGGCCACAACTGGCGGCGAAACGGGTGCAACCGAACCAACATGGCCGACCGCAAACGGCACGGTCACCGATGGCACCGTTGTTTGGCAGCACATCGGCAACGCCGCTCTCGTTGCTGGTGATGACTACGACCGCACCCCGCACGGCATCCGTGTTAAAGACACCCCGGTGAATATCGCCTACCCAGACGATGAAACCATGGTGCCGCTCAAGGCCACCTACGAGCGCAACCCTCAGTACCTGATTCAGGCGCTGGCGGCCTCGCAACAGTTGTTCGAGCTGCGCTGGGAAGGCCTCAACTCTGTTGATAGCGGTAACCCGCTGCACGCAACGTACTTCCGCGTGAAGCTCTCCCCCACTTCGGGCTTCCAGCGTCACGGTGGCGACGACTTCGCCGAGCTGACTCTGTCCGGCACCGTGCTGGCGGATGAAGGTCGCACCGGCGCAGGCCTGAGCAAATTCGTCGAAATGGCGATGATCTAAGCTGGGAGGCAATGAAACCACATGGCCGGAGGAAATGACGAACGCGTCAACCTGCTGATTTCTGCAGCCGTCGATGGGCTCAAGAACGTAGAGGGCCTGATCAGCGATCTGCAAGAGCTGGAAAAATCCGGTCGTGTGGAGCTACCCGACAACTCCGCCGCCCTGCGCGAAGGCCTGGGGAAAACCTCAGAAGAAATGCAGGCGCTGGCGGGCCGCCTGACCGAGCTCCGGGAGCAGCAGGGGCTCGTCACTCAATTTGCAGAACTCAAGCGCGAAACCAAAGAGCTGGCCGAGCAGCAGCAGGCCGCGAAAGCCCGAGCCACCGAACTCGGCAAAGCGCTTGCACAAACCGAAGCACCCACCCGGGCGCAAGTCCAAGAATTCGAGCGCGCGAAGAAGGCCGCCCAAGGCGCGGACGAAGCCTGGATCTCCAATAACAGGCAGCTGAACGAACTCCGTGGCGAGATGGAAGCCGCCGGGATTAGCACCAAAGACCTGGCAGGCGAGCAGGTCAGAATCCGGAAGGAGCTGGACGGAGTAAACACGCAGGCGGCCAGCCTGTCATCCGAGCTCACCGAAATGGGCCAGAGCGCCCAGCAAGCGGCCCCCGCCACAGAAGACGTGGCAGAAGCTGCAGAAGACCTCGGCGAAAAAGCCGACAAATCCAGCGGCCTACTCAGCAAACTCGGCTCCGGCCTCAAAACCGTAGCTGCCGGCGCCACTGCGCTGGTCGCGGGTATTGGCGCATCTGCCGCCACGCTCACTGTATTCTCCCGTGGCCAGGCCTCGCTGGCGGATGAGCTCACCAACACCGCCAATGCCATCGGCGCAAACCGTGAAGCCCTGCAGGTCTGGCAGATCGCCGGCGAACGGGTGGGGCTGACTGGCGATAAAGTTGCGGACATTCTGCGCAGCGTAACTGAGCGCCTGGGCGAATTCGGCGCTACGGGTGGTGGTGAAGCAGCTCAGGTAATGGAAGCGCTGAACCTCAAGATTGAGGACTTTCAGAACCTGCGACCGGAAGAGCAGATGCTCAAGTTCGCGGCCGCAATCGAAAGCCTGCCCAAAGAGCAGCAGGTAGCCATGCTGGAAAAGCTGGCCAGCGATGCCAGCCAGTTGCAGCCCCTTCTGGAGAACAACGCCGCCGGCCTGAAAGCCATCCAGGCGGCTGCCGAGGAAGAAGGCGCCATCTACACCGATGAGGAGCTGGACAAGCTTCTCAAAGCCAATGACATCTACAACGACATCACCCTGAAGATTCAGGGCCTCACCCGCCGAATCGGTGCCGAGCTGGCCCCGGTGGTGGCCGACGCCACAGACAAAGTGGTGGATCTGTTCGACCAGAACGAAATGGGCGAGAAGCTCATCGATCTGTTCAAGCGCCTGACCGACTGGGGCGCCGATATGGCGGCCAAACTGGTGGAGAACGCGGACAGCATCTCGGCAGGATTCGGCACGCTCTGGAACACGATTGAATCCGGCGCCAGTGGTGCCATGACCGTTTTCCGTGGCCTTCAAACTATTGTGGCAGGATGGGCTACGCTGGTGGCCGGCAGCTTCGCGACAGTTCTGAGTGGTGCGGAAGGTATTGTTTTCGCAATGAACAAAGTCGGCTTGGCCAGCGACGAGACTTACAACAGCATCAGCGCCAAGGCCGGTGCTGCCAGAGATACGGTCGTCGATCTGGCGAAGCAAACGGCAGAGTATGGCCGCCAGACTGTAGAGGCAGGCCGAGGAATCGTCACCGCATTTGAAGATGTCGGCAACGCGGCAGAAGCTGCCGGGCAAAAGATCAAGGACACTGCCACTGCTGAGGAGCGCTTCTGGGAGTGGGTCCGGGAAAACGCCGAGAAAGCTGGGAACGACATCGATGAGGCCACCAGGAAGGCAAAAGATTTAGAGGATGCCTACGAGACTCTTGGCGTAACGGCGCAAAAAGAACTTGAAAAAACTGCCGAGGAGGCAAAGGAGGCTTTTCTCGAAATCGAGCAGAACGGAGAGGCAACCCAACGCGAAATCTCCGAAGCCTTCGAGGCCTATGCAAAAGCTGTCATTGCGACAGGAAACACCACCAAGATCAAAGCTCTTGAGAGCCTGGCCGCCGTCAAAGGATTGAGGGGTGAGCTTGAGCTGCTTCAGAAAGGCTCAGGCGGTGACGGTGCGGGAGGTGTCAGCAAGCCCATCAGAGATGCAGGTAATGAAGCTGCCGCCGCTACGCCCAAGATCAGAAACATGGCGAGCACCATCGGTGATAGCAGTGACGCCGCCGACGAGTTCCGGAGAAAGTGGCAGGATGCCTGGGGTGGTGCATTCGGAAAAGCCATCTCCAATGCGCGGCAACAAGTAACAGCCCTGAGCGTAGCGGCCCGAAACCTGTTCGAGATGAAGATCGGCGGTAACGCCTTCGTTACAGAGAGCGAATCAGCTGCAGACGCGCTTGAAAAAGCCCAGCAGCGCACCGACGAGTTGGCTGCTGCCCGCCGTCGGTTGATGTCCAGCAGCCTCGCGGCATGGTTCGCCGATACCGCCCTGGCCGCTGCCGAGGTAGAGGAAAGGTTCTGGTCCCAGGCCGTGGCCATGGAGAACCTCCAGGGCAAGATCGATTCCGGCAGCTTCAGCCTTGATCAGCTCAACCGCCTGAGCGAAACCGCAGCCAACCGGTTTGACCTGCTGGACAAGCAGCGCCTTAGCGGCCTGCAAAGTGCGATCGACTCCGCCAAGCAGAAACTGCAGTCACTCACCGACACCGCAGACAACACCCTCAACAGCCTGCGCCAGCGGCTGGCTGATATCCGGGGCGACACCGAAGAAGCCCAACGAATCCAATATGAGGCCGAACGAAAACGCCTGCAGGAACAGCTGGAACAGGCCCGGCAGGCCGGCGCCGATGAGGCCGCTGCCGACTACCAGCAATCCCTGGACACCCTCGAAAAGATCTACCAGATCGAACAGAAGAACCGCCGGGAAGCCGAGAACGCCCGCGAGAAAGAGGCCGCCGATCGGGCGCGTGACCAGCAGCTGGCGGAGATTGAGCGCCAGCGGGCAGAGCGTGAACTCAACAGGCCAACCCAAACCACAACCCAGGCCCGAGTCGAAACCGTCAAAACCCTGGACATCAATCTCGGTGGCGAGAGCTTCCGCGTGCTGGCGGCCGATGAAGACGCCTTTGTTCGGGCACTGGAGAAAGCACGGAGTACCGCCCTGTGAGCATCACTCTTTCGGATGACACCACGACCATCGAGCTGCCCGAAGACCTGAGATGGTCTGACCGGAATTGGTCGCCCGTGGAACAAAGCTTTACCCGTAGCGTGACCGGCAAGCCCATCATCATGGTAGACGCCAGCCAGTACGGGCGACCGATCACGTTGCAGGCGCCGGACCGGGGCGGCTGGATGCTGGCAACCAAGGAGCCCCAGATCATCACCTGGCATAACACTCCGGGACAAAAGCTTACGTTGAATTTCCATGGCGAGGTTCACACGGTTCAGTTCCGCCATCACGACGGCCAGGGCTACGAGAGCACCCCGCTGCGCTTCCTGATCAACCCGGGCCCAGATCACCAGGTCATCCCCACATTCCGATTCATCACCGTGGAGCCGTAATTCATGCCGATTCAAGAACAGAACATCAAGTTCCTCGCGTCCCAGGTTATGGACGACGTACCCGAAGGCGGCGGCGCTGCCACTGGCAACGAAATCCCTGACGGCATGATGAACAACGTCTTTGAGGATATTAGCGACCTGGACCGGGCCATGGGCCGGTTTAATTTGCGGAAGCTATTTCTGGCGGTGCGTACCCTGAGCACCGATCTTTTCGGCGGGGCTAAAACCGTGGTGACAGCCCTCCCGGAAGATCCGGCCATCGGCTATACCCTGTTCACCACCAACGACCCGTTCGATACCCGGGCAGACGCGGCGAACCGCGTGGAAGCCTATCTGTTCAAAGGCCCCATGTGGCACGGCGCTCTGTACGAAAACCACATCACCGGCATGCGCCAGATCCGGATCATCCAGCGCGACGAGAGCACCACCCTGCCGCCGCGCGGGAAAACCCTCTGCCTCGTGCAGAACGAAGGCCAGCCGGACGAAAAAGAGCAGTACGTGCGCGTGACCGAAGTCAGCGCCGAGATGCAGACCTTCACCGATGCCCAGGGCAACGATTTCCAGCGCCTGATCGTGTCCCTGGATCTTTCGGATGCCCTGCGCTACGACTTCACCGGCCACCAGGTTAACAAACAGGACAGCTACAACTACGACACCGGCGCGCGCCTGCGGGATACCACCGTCGCCGATGCAACCCGCTACTTCGGGGCACAACGGCTGACCGCTGCCGCCAATATCGGCGACCTGAAACTGAAAGCCGCCTCCATGTTCACCCAGCTGGTACCCGCCGCCCAGAGCGAAGAACCGCTGGCAAACCAGACCCTTAACCCGGAACTGGTGCAGACCATCGACGCCGGGGAGCGCGAGGTGGAAGTAGCGCAACAGGCCCACACCTTGGCCCGTACCGTAACCGCCGAGAACCGGCGCCTGAACTGGATCGAAACCCTGGCCCCGGTACCGGCCCCCAACGCTCTGACCATCAGCTACATGGCCCAGGGCAACTGGTACACCCTGAGCGATGACGGCAACGGCACCATCGCCGGTTCTGACCCCGGATTCGGTACCGGAACCGTGGATTACGTAACCGGCAACGTGACCCTGACCACCGGCGCCCTGCCGGACGTAGGCAGCCAGATCCTCTACACCTATGGCTCCCGGGTACACTACGAGGTTCGCAGCGGCACCCAGGCCCTGAACGCCGACGAGGCCCGCGTGCCCTTTACGCTATCCCAGAGCCCCGTTATTCCGACCTCCGTCGCCATAAGCTGGACAACAGGGGGCGCGGCCAAAAGCGCCACCGTGGACGCCACAGGAGCAATCAGCGGCGACGCTACCGGCCAGATGGACGAGTTCGAGGGCACCGGCGAGCTGATCCTGACCACCCTGCCGGATCGGGGCAGCGACCTGACCATCAGTTACAACTGGTACGAGGCTCAAGATGCCGGCGAGGCCGTAAAGGCGGACGAAACCGTGTCCGCAAGCAGCCCCATCACCCTGAGCGCCGCCGCAAAACCGGACACCCTAAGGCTGGAGCTTTGGCTGGTATCACCTACCGGACAGAGCCGGCAACACAAAATCACCGCAGTGGATCAGGGCGGCAACCTGGTTGTGCCGAAACAGCGCGCCTCAACAAGCTGGGGTAGCAGTGGCAGTGACAGTGTTGTGACTGATCAGATCATCGGCACCGTCAGCGGCGACACCGTGACCATCACCGAATCGGCGGTAGACGTTGAGTTCTACCAAAGGGGCTACGGATTGGCGAACTGGTACGAGCGCAGGGACACCAAAAGCCTGAGCATCGATACCAGCAAGGACGCCACCGCCCGCTATGTAGTGGACGGAGTAACCACCAACTCCACGGCCGCCACCGACACCACGCCCATCGCCAGCGTGACCCTGGAACTGACCCCGGGGAACATCGACGGCATCGTGCCGGATTCGGTGCGTTTTACCCTTGGAGGGAAAACCTACGACGACCGCAGCGGCAACCTGCTGACCGATATCGACCCCCAGACCGGCAGCGGCCTGGCAGCCGGCTCTATCGACTACAACGCCGGCACCGCCGAGGTAACATTCTGGCAGGACGGCCAGCCGGTCGGCCTGAACGTGACCAGCCTGCTGACCGTGTACGGGGAATGGACTGCCACCGAGGGCTTTTTCCGAACCCCCAGCGCCCCGCTGAAACCGGAAAGCCTGCAGATCGTCGGCACCACCGAGGACGGCGAGCAGATCATCGCCACCGCCAACCAGGACGGCGAATTTACTCACGAGTGGCTGCAGGGAACCGTCAACTACACCTTCGGCACCGCCGCCGTGACCTTCGGCAAGCTGGTGGCCGACAGCAGCCTGACCCCCGAGGAAAAAACCGAGTGGTGGTATGACCCCGCCAAGGTGGATGGCGACGGGAACATCTACAAGCCCCGGCCGATGATCACCAGCACCCTGCGCTATAACGCCGTCGCCTTCAGCTATATCCCGCTGAACGCAGACATCGTGGGCATCGATGCCGTGCGCCTGCCCTCCGACGGCCGAGTACCGATCTACCGCCCCGGCGATGTGGTCATGGTCATGCACCCGCAGGAAACCGCGCCCCAGACCGTGACCAATGGCGGCACCATCGCCACCCGCCCGCGCGTGGGCTGGATACGGGTGATTGACGCCAACGGCAACCAAGTGACCGACGGCTACACCCTGGACCGCGCCACCGGCACCGTGACCTTTGACGACACCAGCGGCATCACCATGCCCGTCACCGTAAAACACACGGTCGGCGATTTGCGCCTGGTCACGGACGTACAGATCACCGGCGATATCACCCTGAGCCGGCCCCTGACCCACAACTACCCGGCCAACGAGTCCATCGTTGCCAGTTGCCTGATCCACGGCGACCGGCGCGCGCGGGTGTCGGCGACCTGGGATCAGCAAACGTGGAGCGGCACCTGGCAGGACAGCATCGAAGGTGACGAGGCCACCGCCACCCTGAACACCATCGCACACCCGATCACTGTGACCAACGAGGGGGCCGAAACCGAGCGCTGGCTGCTGAGATGGAAGAACAGCACCGAGGTGGAGCTGATCGGCCAGCGGGTGGGCTTGGTCTATGCCGGCCCCTTCACCGAGGACATAGCGCCGATCAACCCCCGCACCAGAAACGAGGACGGCAGCGGCGGTGTGCCCTACCTGACCATCCCGGTCGCCGCCAACGGGGGCGGTTGGAGTGCCGGCAATGTTGTGCGTATTAACACCGTCGGCGCCTTGGCAGACTTCTGGATGGCCCGGGCAATCCAGCAGAGCGACGAGCCCCTGGACGACGGCGCAGACGGCTGCGAAATCCACGCCCTCGGCAACATAGACAGACCGTAAAGGAGAGACAAATGGCAGTTCCGCAAAACAGCACAGTTCGATGGTTTACCAGCGACATGGTCGGTGCTCCGATACTGGATGAAACCCCGGGTGCAATTGTCGCAATCCTTGACGCCTGTTTGATTAACGGCTTCGGTACCGCCACCCCAGACGGAAACAAGATCACCGTCAGTGGTGGCGTTGCGACAGTTGAGTTCAGCGGAGGCAATACCTTTGAAAAATATGCCGTAATTGAGATCGCCGGCGCCAACCCGATAGAGCTGAACGACGTATGGCGAATCAAAGCGACGACGGCCACGACCTTTAGTTTTGACTGCCCCGGCATCCCTGATGGTAATGCCACGGGAAGCATAACAGTGAAGCGCGCGACCCCCGGTTATTGGGAAAAGGCTTTCGGCGACAACCTGAAAGCAGCCTACCGCTCAACTCACCCGGACAGCTATGGTTGCTTTATTCGGGTAGACGATACTGCGCCGTACAACGACGCTTTCCGCGTCCCTGTTCGCTGCTATCAAGCCATGACTGATATTGATACAGGAACTGATGAGTTCCCTACCTTCGCCGACCAACCAGCCGATAACAGCACCTCAAACCACCAGTGGACTCGAATAGGCACACCCTCATACGCGCCGGCGAACTGGGCGATTGTTGCTGACGAGCGCTTTTTCTACTTTATGCCCAGTTATTATAACAACCGGGGAGCAGCACTTTATGAGTTTGGAGACATCGTTGGGGCGGCCCCCTTGGATGTCTTTGCATGCCTCACGTCGGCAGATATCAGGCAATCAACTTACCCTGGTCAAAACTGCAAAGCGCACGAAACAAGAGATAGTGCCTCTACTGGATACTACTTTGCCGCGTCGAGAGAGGGGGCAACGAGAGGGCCTAAAGCGTCGAAGGTCGGTATATACGGCCAGAATTACCTCGGGAACTCTGACACTTACGCATCAAGTAATATTTACCCTTCTCCAGTGAGCGGCGGTTATCTGTTTTTGCCGGTCATTGTAACGCAAGACAAAGTTATGCGAGGAAGAGCCCCAGGGCTTTTGCAAACCATCACTAAGCTAACGAGCGAATCCAGGGTGCCAGAAAACGGCGTTGCAAAGCTGATCGATAAAGCCCATGTCAATGATAACGCTTTGCTCATGGTTCAGCTCAATTTTGGCTCAACCAACGTCCTCGGCTCAGAGGTGGGAGTGTTTGACATAGAGGGGCCATGGCGATGAGCAGGCTCACACTAGGCGGCGTTTTTGGTCGTCGAGGAGGTCTCGGCGCCGGTAGGTTAAAAGGACTAGTCACGGACGCTACCGGTGCCCCGGCGGGAAGATGGGTGAACATTTACACTCAGGCTTCCAGTTCTTTCCTTGGGGAAGGGCCAAGAACCCACATTGCCAGAATTAAAGCCGACGAGCTGACGGGGGAGTGGGTATTGGACTATCTGGATACGGGGCGACTTTATACCGTGATAGCCCACGACCCGGACCAAGAATACGATCCCGTAATCAAAACCAACCTGCGCCCCGAGCCGATGGAGTAACGCATGGCCTTGACCCTATCGACAACCCATCAGGCGGCACGACAGGAAGCCGCGCGAGTGCCAGCCCTGCAGGCCAGCTATGCCCGGCTGGTCGCCAGCCCGGGGGAAGCCGTCATTCAGCTATTCGAGGGCACGCCGGACACCGGCACCCTGATCGCCGAGCTACCAATGGCGCCGGAGGTTTTGACGTTGGACACCGAACAGATCCAGATCAGAACCACCGCCGCCCTTGAAGGCCAGGTGACAACCGCCGGCATCGTAGACAGCGCCCGGATACTGGACGGCACCGGTGCCCATTGGGCCGACGCCACCGTGACCGACGAAGCCGGCTCCGGCGACATCAAACTGCAGGACACCAATCTGCAGGCCGGCGCCTTTGCCCGGATCACCAGCGCCGTATTTCAGGGGTAAACCGTGATCAAGCTTCGGCTCTGGAAGCGACGGCAGGACACCCCGGGGCCGGTAGACCTTCGGTTCACCCCAGACCCCGGCATCATCCTGGAGCTGCTGCGCCCGAGGGAACCAACCCCCGGGCCGGTCACGCTCCAGTTTGGCCGCTATGAGCCGCCGGAATACCCGACCACCAGCGGCACCCTGAGCGCCAGTCTGCCCGTTCCAGCCTTGCCGGACATAACCCTGGCCGCAGAAGGCGAAAGCGCCGTCCCGCCGGTCATGGGCACCCTGAGCGCGATCCTGCCGGCACCGGCGCTGGCGGACATAACCCTGCAGGCCATCGATCAGACCCTGCGGGGGGATTTGCTGGCCACCCTGCCAGAATCCAGCCCGCAGATCGCCATGGCCGCCGAGGGCAGCCAGAATCTGGACCTGCCCGACGCGGACGGGGTAGCCGCCGGGCTGCCCGCGCGCAACTTCCAGACCAGCCAGACCCGGCTGGCCACCCAGCAGCAAGAGATGGCGCGCACCCAGACCCGCGCGGCCCCGATCCAGACCGAGGCCCTGCCCGTCACCAAAGGCCAGAGCATCCGGCAACAGCAGTCTGAAAAGCTGGAAGCCAGCCGCCGAATCGTGGCCCAGCACGGCCAGAAAATCGAAGGCCGCGCCACCACCATCGGACACGCAGACGCGGTACGCATCCGGCAGGCGTTCACCAGCGAACACCAGCGCGGCATCCGCCTAAGCAAAGGCGTGGGCCAGCGATACGCGGAAACCATCAAACTGAGGGCCACGCGGGCGCTGACGGAGCAGCAGAGCCTCCCGGTCGCCGGCACCCTCACCGTGCGCAGCAATCAGGGCGCCAAGCTGGCCCTGAAAGTCAGCATCCGAGCAACCCAGGCGATTTACCCGCCGCCCGGGCTGGCCACCTGGCCACCACCGGTTGACCCGGAAACGCCGGACGACGACCAGATTGTGCTCCGGTTCTGCCGAGAGCAAGACGGCACCACAACACTGATATTCGGTTGCCCGGATGACAAACCAGACCCGGGCGGCACCGTCATCATACCCATCAGGGAGATTTACACCGTGATCAACACCCTGACCCTGACCGAGCTGGACGGCACCCCCGTCCCGGCCGAGGATTTCAGCGCCAGCATCGATGCCGATAGCTGGACCTGGAGCTGGTCAACCCGTATCCCGGCCAGCGCATTGGCACAAGTGCGGCCGGACAGCAGCACCCGAGTGGAGCTGATCGCCACCATCAACGGCGAACCCCTGCGGGTATTGGTCGAAAACATACAGCGGGAACGCCGCTGGGGCGAAGCCTGGCTACGAGTTTCAGGAAGGGGGCGCGCCGCGTTCCTGTCTGCCCCCCTCGCACCGGTCACGCAGTACACCAACACCAGCGGCATGACCGCCCAGCAGGCCCTGAATGAAACACTGAAAATCAACGGCGTTCCGATCGGCTGGTCGCTCGACTGGCAGATCGAGGACTGGCAGATACCCGTCGGTATCTGGTCCCATAACGGCACTTGGATCGACGCGGCGAAGCGGATCGCTGAGGCCGGCGGCGCCTACGTCCAGAGCCATGACACCGACCAGACTCTACGGATTCTGCCCCGGTACCCGGTCGCCCCCTGGGACTGGTTAAGCGCCACCCCCGACATTGTACTGCCGGAGGACGTTGTGGAACTGGAGGGCATCGAGTGGCAGGAAAAACCGGACTATAACGCGGTCTGGGTACACGGCGGCGACCAGGGGCGGGCCGACCGCATCATCGTCGGCACCAGCGGCGGCACCAAGCCGGCCCCGACCATCATCGACGAGCTGGCCACCGACCCGGCCATGACCCGCCAGCGAGGCCTGGCTCTGCTGGGTAACACCGGCAAGCAAGCCCAGATCAGCCTGCGCTTGCCCGTTCTGCCTGAAACCGGCCTGATCCGACCCGGCAAGCTGATCGAGTATCAGGAGCAGGGTAACACCCGGCGCGGGCTGGTTCGCAGTCTGAGCGTCAATCACAGCCGCCCTCAGCTTTGGCAAACCATTGGAGTAGAAACCCATGAGTAACCTGTATAAGCGCCTGCTCGGCGTGCTGCCCTCAGAGCCCAGGGATAAAGGAAAGGTGGTGGCGGTGCACCCTGATGGCGCGACAGTAGAGCTGGTAACCGGAGCGAGAGTGCGAGTGAGGGGAGATGTCCAGGTGGGCGATCATGTGTTCATCCGAGGCCGGCAAATTGAAGGGCCGGCCCCAGCTTTGGCTGGCATTGATCAAACAATCTGATCAGCGGTAGTAGCCACTCCAGTTAACAACACACCCGTTTCTGAAATACACATAATTGGCCGAGCCGCCAGTGTAGTGATAGGCCCACTGAGTCAGATCGCCAGTCGATATGCTTGATGGGCTCCCCCAAGATCTCCTGACATCATCCGGTTTCATGCCTCGCTTGATCTTGTTCTGCACGATCAGGCGTCGAAGCTCCGTAGAGTTAATGTAAGGGCATGGGTCGCTGGCATTGGATCTCTGGCGAGTTTCCGGCTCGTAGAATTCCGCATCCGTGCCAGTGTCGAATCGACCGCCAATAGCCGGAGCTGGCTTATGATCCAGTTCCTTGGCGTTATCACCACAAGGCTCGTCGGAGAAGATCGTCTGGCCATCAACCTTGCACTGATAGATGGCAGCCTGACCGACTACAGGGAATAGTAATGCGATGAAAAGCAACGTCCTTTTGAGCATGCTAACCTCCTTTATCGAGATACCTTAGCCAATGCAGTCAGAAACTGGATGTCAAAAGATGTTAAATAGCACGCTGGCGGATTGGTTGTACCCCTATTTTTGGCAGGGGTTTGAAGGGAAGGCTGGCGGAATTTCGAACCAAAACGGCATTGTAATATTTTGATTTTTAAGGGACGGTTTTCCCGATTTTCTGACCTTTCCAAACTCGCCTTTTTCTATATATTTCAGCGCCCTGCCCCACTTTCCACCCATACATGGGGTGCAAGGGGTCGTAGGTTCAAATCCTACCGTCCCGACCAGAATTCCCTACACAAAGCCCGGGCCGAAAGGTCCGGGCTTTGTCGTTCTATCAGGCAGCGACCGCCTGCCCACGCTTCTCCCAGGGGTATTCCCGAATCGGCAGGTGAATCAGTGCCGACAACGCCCCGACGCCTACACCGATCCACCACACCAGCGTGTAGTTATGGTAGAGGTCGTACAGGGCTCCACCCAGCCAGACACCAAGAAAACCGCCAAGCTGGTGCGAAAAGAATACCAGGCCATAGAGCGTGCCCATGTACTTCAACCCGTAGATGTGGGCAACCAGGCCAGACGTCAGCGGTACCGTTGCCAACCACAACGAACCCATCGCCACCGAGAAGAGCACAACGCTTTCAGGAGTGATGGGCGCCATGATAAAGGCGGCAGAGACGATTGTTCGTAACAGGTAAATCGTCGCCAGAAGGTACTTGCGCGAGTATCGGTTACCCAACCAGCCGGCCATCAGTGTGCCACCGATATTGAACAGACCGATCAGGGCAATTGAGATGGCGCCGAGCCCGGACGCTGACGTTACCCCCAGCACGTAGATCAGGCTGTCCGGCGTAATTGGCCCACACATTTCCGTAATAAACGCCGGAAAATGCGCGGTGATGAACGCCAGTTGGTACCCGCAAGAGAAAAAGCCGATAAAAATGAACAGGAAGGAGGGGTCTTTCACCGCTCGCTTCAGCACCACCCCCATCGGCTCATCGGTCGATACCGAGGGCGCCGCCTTGGGTGCCCGCATAAACAGAAGGGCAAGCATCGACACCGTAATGAAACCGGCCAACACCATGAACACGCTTTGCCAGGGCATCTGGCTCAGCAGCGCCTGCGCGACGGGCGGGCCAATGATCTGCCCTGCAGAACCGGCTGCGGTTGCAATGCCCAGCGCCATGGAGCGATGCTTTTCCGGGGCAGAGCGCCCTACGACAGCGAGGATGACCCCGAATCCGGTTCCGGCAATCCCGAACCCAACCAGGATTTCCAGAAGCTGGTGCTGGCCCGGGGTAATGGCGAATGCCGAGGCAACCAGCCCGACCACGTAACAGATACCGCCCACCAGGATAGCTTTGCGATCACCGTAGCGTTCGGCAAAAGCTCCAAAGATCGGCTGCCCGATGCCCCAGAACAGGTTCTGAATGGCGATGGCCAGAGAAAACGACTCCCTTGGCCAGGCAAATTCCAGGGCAATCGGCAGTTGAAACAGACCAAAAGAAGCCCGCACGGAAAAACCAACCAGAATAATAATACAGCCTGCGACAAGTACAGGGTTGATCAGTCGATCATAGGTGCCGGAGGCCGTGCCAGACATGGTTACAGATTCCCGGAGCTGAACAGTCGGTGCGCCACAATAAGCGCGAAGCCAATCAGTATACCTGAAGCAGCGAAAGCCAGTGTAAAGCCGCTCAGTTCAAGTAGCAGACCAAAGAACAGGGGCGCCAGAAAGTGCACCGCCCGGTTTGCCATCAAACGCATACCCAATGCCCCTGCACGCCGCTCCCGTTCCACGGATTCCGCCAGAATCACCATGGACAAAGGCTGGGTGAGGCCCGAACCGATACCCACCAGCATGGCCAGGGCTGCCATCAGCATGACCTGCTCAGACACGCCCAGCAAAGCCAGGCCAGTGGCGAGGGTTCCGAGCGAGAGCAAGACTGTCGGGACGCGCCCCCCCGCGAGACCAATAATGCGCGCCATAAACGGCCGAACCAGCATAGAAACGCCGGCACGAAGACTGACCAGAACTCCGATTATCAACGGGCTGATGGCCAGGCTCTCCAGGTACACTGGCAAATAGCTTCCGTAGACCCCGAGTGCGAACATCCCCAATACCGTGACCAGAATCGACAACTGCACCCCACGGTTACTGCCGACAAGCTGCCATTGCGCCCGGAAACCCGCCTGCTTTCGGGTAACGTGAATACGCTCCCTCGCCTGCCCGGTCAGGCGGAGTGTTACAACGCCCGAGACCAGCGCAAACAGAGCCATTACCAGGAACACGTACTCGGTACCGGAAGACTTCAGCAGGACACCGGCCAGCAACGGGCCAATAACCTGCCCGCCCGACAGCCAGGTGGCATACCAGCCAAAATACTGCTCCAGCCTCGGCCCGGTGCCCAGGTTGGAAATGATGGTTTGGGCGGCCAGAACCATCTGGAGGTGAGCCAGCCCCACCAGCAACTGACCAGTCACGAGGCCCGCATAGCCATACCACGCATGCATCGACAACAAGCCTGCCACCATAATGCCCGCCCCGGCCAGCAGCGTGGCCCTGCCACCAAACCGGCTCACGATGCCTCCCAGGGGAATGGCCAGCACCAGCGGTAGCAGATACTGGGCGCTTAACACTGCACCCAGAACGAGCGGAGAGGCGCCAAGTTGAAGTCCATACACAGGCACTGCCACAATCAGCATTGAGTAGACGACAAAACACAGCGTCAGTGACAGACAGACCGCGAAGAAATTTTGCGAGGCCTCAGAGGCTCCCCCGGAAGAGTCGCGGTGGCTGGAATGGTTGCTTTGCAAGTGGATGCCCGATTCGAATGATGTAGCTAAAACGGGCTATGGTAACGCGAATGGCTCGCAACAGAAACGCGAGGAAAGGAAAAGCCGGGGGAAGCACTCCCCCCGGCCCAAACCGGCTTTATTCAGCCGACGCAATCAGGCTGGCGTTACCACCGGCCGCTGTGGTGTCGATACACAGATGCCGCTCAATCACGTAGCGTTGATCCAGCTTGTGTTCTGTGATCACCGGCAACAGCGCGCCCTCACGCTTGCTCAGCGCCATGCGATACTGCTTGAGCAGCGGCTTCTCGGCTACGCTCACCACCGCTTCAAATCCGGTCAGGTGGCTCAGAGCGTCCGGATCAAGCATGCCATCGCTGGCAATAACCGGAAGTCCGGCCTTGATGGCATCGGCCAGTGCCTTCTCGGCACCCGGTGCAATCACTACCACCTTGTTACCCTGCGACAGGGCGGTGCCGGCCTGCTCAACGGCAGACTCGGCGTCTGGACCAAGGCACAGTACCAGCCCGCGACCATGGCAGGACAGATGGTTCTGCTCGCCCGTCGGCCCCGGCATCTCCTCGTACCCTTCGTCCAGAGGCGCCGGCACCTTACCGAAGAAGGGCTCCAGCAACGCCTGACGACCTTCCGCTTCCGGTACCGCTGCTTTGGCCAGCTTGTCGATCAGCTTCTGGGCCTTGTCGGTACTGAACACCTTGTCACTGGACTGAGCAGGCTTTTCAACCACCTCACCCCGCAGGAAACGGCGCACGTATTGCGGGCCACCGGCTTTCGGCCCGGTACCCGACAGTCCCTCGCCACCGAATGGCTGGGAGCCGACGATGGCGCCGATCTGGTTACGGTTAACGTAGGTGTTGCCCACCTTGATACGACTGGCAATGTGCTCGATCCGGCGGTCAACGCGGCTATGAATACCGAAAGTCAGACCGTAGCCCTTGGCATTGACGGCATCAATCACCTTGTCGATGTCCTTGGCTTCAAACGTAGCCACGTGCAGAACCGGGCCGAAGATTTCCTCTTCCAGTTCTTCAATTCCGCTCACCTGAAGCACTGCCGGCGACACGAACAGGCCCTTCTCCGGTACGTTGAGTTTCTTGAGCAGTTTGCCTTGCTGCTCGAATTTCTGGCAATGGTCGGTAATCTTCTTGCGGGCGTTTTCGTCGATCACCGGGCCCACATCGGTCGACAACTGCCACGGATCACCAATACCAAGTTCCTCCATGGCACCGTAGAGCATGTCCAGGAGATTATCGGCAATGTCCTTCTGTACATACAGCATGCGAAGTGCAGAACAGCGCTGACCGGCACTCTGGAAGGAGGATGCCAGCACGTCACGCACCACCTGCTCCGGCAACGCGGTGGAATCCACGATCATGGCGTTCAGGCCACCGGTTTCTGCCACCAGCGGTGCATCCGGCTCCATGTGTTCGGTCATGGCCTTGTTGATCCGCTGCGCCGTGGCGGTTGAACCCGTGAAACACACGCCGGTCACCCGGGCATCTGAGGTCAGTCCGGAACCCACGGTGGCGCCGGTACCAGGCAATAGCTGGATCGCAGCCCGGGGGATGCCCGCCTGATGCATCAGCT
This sequence comes from Marinobacter sp. LM1, assembly GCF_042763285.1. Lineage (NCBI taxonomy): Bacteria > Pseudomonadati > Pseudomonadota > Gammaproteobacteria > Pseudomonadales > Marinobacteraceae > Marinobacter > Marinobacter sp. LM1. The sequence continues at coordinate 1,296,447 of NZ_CP114373.1, read as the reverse complement.
CCACGGCCCGGAAGGCCAGCAGCGAGGTTTGTTCTGCCGGCTTGGCCACCACCGCGTTACCGGCCGCCAGGTTCGCCAGAATCTGGCCAGTAAAGATCGCCAGCGGGAAGTTCCAGGGCGAGATGCAGCACATCACACCACGGGCTTCGCCGTCATTCTTGTAACGAATGCCTTCAATGGCATAGAACATGGCAAAATCCACGGCCTCACGAATCTCGGCCACGGCATCCAGCAGGGATTTGCCTGCTTCTCGGGTGGTCAACGCAAACAGCTCGTGCACATTCTCTTCGTAAAGGTCGCCGACCCTGCGAATCATGGCCGCACGCTCTTCCGCCGGTACCGAAGACCACTGTTTGAAGCCGTCCTGAGCGGCGTCCAGAGCTGACGAAATATCCACGTCTGAGGTATAGGTGATGTGACCGACCAGGTCGTCCGGGTTTGCAGGATTCCGTACCTCAACCACTTCGTCACTGACAGAATCCACGGCCAGTATCGGGCCACCTTTCCACTGATGGCTCTTGTAACGATTACGACCTTCATCAATCTCGGCCACCGTCACCGGATCCGTAATATCCCATCCTTTGGAGTTTCGACGCTGCTCACCAAAGATTTTCGACGGGTGCACAATCGCTTTGCTGGACAGGTTTTGGCCAAGGCCCACCACCACGTCAATAGGGTCTTTGGCGATTTCTTCCGGGGTGATGCTGGTATCCACAATCTGGTTAACAAAGGAACTGTTGGCGCCGTTCTCCAGCAACCGGCGAACCAGGTAAGCCAGCAGGTCTTTGTGGGCACCTACCGGCGCGTAGATCCGGCAAGGCACACCGCTGTCCTCCAGAACCTGGTCGTGCAGGGATTCGCCCATACCATGCAGGCGCTGGAACTCGAATTTATCCCGACTCAGATCCTTGGCCAGTTCCAGCACCGCTGACACCGAATGGGCGTTGTGGGTGGCGAACTGCGGGTAGATACGGTCGGTCATGCCCAGAAGCTTGCGAGCACCGGCCAGGTAAGCGACGTCGCTGCAGGCCTTGCGGGTGAAGACCGGAAAGTCTGACAGGCCCATCACCTGGGCACGCTTGATCTCGGCATCCCAGTAAGCACCTTTAACCAGCCGCACCATGATGCGGCGATCCAGTTTTTCAGAAAGCGCATAGAGCCAGTCCAGGGTCTGCGAGGCGCGCTTGCCGAACGCCTGGACCACAACACCAAAACCTTGCCAGTCTTTCAGTTCCGGGTCGGACAGGATGGCCTCAATCACATCCAGGGAAAGATCCAGACGATCCTGCTCTTCGGCATCAATATTGAAGCCCATGTTGGCCGCTGCTGCCTTTTTGGCGAGCTTGAGTGCCCGGGGCATGAGTTCATTCATCACCCGCTCTTTATGCCCGTACTCATAGCGTGCCAGCAGCGCTGACAGCTTCACCGAGATACCCGGATTCGTTCTTACATCGCCTTTGCAGCGCTTGCTGATGCTGTCAATGGCATCAGAGTACGCCTGGTAATAACGCTGAGCATCGGCATCGGTGCGCGCCGCTTCGCCCAGCATGTCATAGGAATAGGTATAGCCCCGCTCTTCCTGGGACTTGCCGCGGTCCTGCGCCTCTTCAATGGTACGACCCAGTACAAACTGGCGCCCCATTTCCTTCATGGCCTGGCCCGCCACGGTGCGCACAACCGGTTCGCCCAGGCGCTTGACCAGCTTACGAAGGGTATCCCCCACACTCTGGCGCTCGGAATCTTTCAGCAGGTTGCTGGTCATCAGCAGGGCCAGGGTGGCCGAGTTGATCATTCCGGACTTGGCCTTGCCCACGTGGGCGCCCCAGTTACCCGAGGTGATCTTGTCTTCAATCAGATCCTGGATGGTGAGATTGTCAGGTACCCGCAGCAGAGCCTCCGCCAGACACATCAGGGCCACACCTTCTTTGGTGGTCAGCCCGTATTCGGCGAGAAACTTTTCCATGATGGTCGGGCGGGCGCTGTTGCGCACATCCCGCACCAGCTCTGCCGCCCGGGCCGAAATCGCCTTTCGGGTTTCATCCGACAACTGGGCCTCAGCAATCAGCCGGTGGATCACTTCATGTTCATCTGCCAGGTAGTTTGCACGGATCGCCTGGCGAATGTCGTTAAGTTCCGGTGCCACAGATTGCTGAAGACTCATGGTGTACCCTCCTGATTGTTTGAATACTGACCGCATTTTAGCGAAGCAGGTACATGCAATTAGCCTGTTCAGCATCAAAATAGATTATTATTTTCCTTTTTTAGTACCCTAAAAATTATCTATAAGCCTGCACTTTCGCTAATATTGGACGTTTCGGCCTTTTAAAAAAATTCATCCACTATCTCAAAGGATAGCAGTCATGGCAGATCTCGACAGAATCGATCTTTCCATCATCCGGGAACTGCAAAAGAACGGCCGTATTACCGTGACAGACCTTGCTTCCCGGGTCGGTTTATCAAAGACTCCCTGTCAGGTACGAATGAAACGGCTGGAAGATCAGGGATACATTACCGGCTACAGCGCCATGGTGAATCAGACCAAGCTGGGGCTCTCTCATGTTGCGTTCGCCCAGGTCACTCTGAATGACACCAGCAGCAAGGCACTGGCGGCGTTCAATGAGGCCGTCCGGCAAATCTCCGCGGTGGAGCAGTGTCATATGATGGCGGCGAATTTCGACTATCTTCTGAAAATACGTACCCGCAACATGGCTGAATACCGCCAGGTTCTGGGAGAACAGATCTCCAGCCTGCCCCACGTACTCCAGACCAGCACTTTTGTCGTGATGGAAAACGTTAAAGACCGAGGACAGTAAGATGCGGATCGTTGTTGCGCCCGACTCCTTCAAGGAATGCCTGTCTGCGAAGCAGGTCGCCTCTGCCATCGCCCGTGGATGGCGCAAGGCTGCCCCGGAGGATGAGATTGTGGAAATCCCCCTCGCCGATGGGGGTGAAGGAACCACTGTGGCACTGACAGAGGCTATGGGCGGGCGGCTGCATACGGTGGCCGTCACGGGCCCGCTGGGTGAGCGTATCGAAGCCCGCTTTGGCCTGGCCAATAACAACGAAACCGCCGTCATTGAGGTAGCTGAAGCCAGCGGCTTGCATTGTGTACCCGCCGAGGCCCGTGATGCGCTCCGGGCAACCAGCCGTGGTACCGGAGAGATGATTCTGGCAGCCCTGAAACACCGGCCGAAAACATTGATCATGGGCCTGGGAGGAAGCGCCACAACGGATGGCGGCGCGGGCATACTGCAGGCTCTGGGGGCGCGCCTGCTGGATAACCAGAGCGAGGAAATCGGGCCCGGCGGCGCCGGCCTGGCAAGGCTGGCCACCGTTGACCTGGAACCTGCCATTCGTCGACTCAACGGCATCCAGTTGATTGTGGCCTGCGATGTCACCAATCCACTGCTGGGCCCGGAGGGAGCGGCAGCGGTTTTCGGGCCGCAGAAAGGCGCCAATGAAGACGACGTTCGTCAGCTGGACGCCAATCTTGCGCATTTTTCCCGTCTGGTTAAGGCGCAGGGCCTGGACATTGCCAGCTTTCCCGGTAGTGGCGCCGCCGGGGGTATTGGTGGCACGGTCAAGGGTATTCTGGACGCCCGACTCCAACCGGGAATAGAGCTGGTGATGGAGGCCGTCAAACTGGAGCAGCATATCCGCAACGCGGATCTGGTGATCACCGCGGAAGGCGCCATCGATGCTCAAAGCGCCTTTGGAAAAACGCCGGCCGGCGTGTCCAGACTGGCGCATGCCTGCGGTGTACCAGTGATTGGCCTGTGTGGAAAATTAGGGGCTGAACTGGCTCCGCTCCATAGCGTTGGGTTAACAGCGGCTTTCTCGATCACCCCCGCTCCCATCACCCTGACGGAAGCCTATGGTCTGGCAGAAGCTAACCTCGAGAAGTCTTCGGAGCAGCTGGCGCGCCTGACGCACAGTTTCTCACGCCGGTGAAGCGGTTTTCCGTAATCCGGTGAGCTCAACCCGGCCGCGGGCTAACCGAACCTGGCCCCGGCGTTCGAGTTCTTTAAGCAGTCGGCTGACCACTTCCCTGGCCGTTCCCAGCTCCACGGCCAGCTCCTGATGGGTAATATTCAGTACACTCTGACCATCAGCCGCACGGGCCTGAAGCCACTCCGCCAGGCGCTCATCCATACGGTGAAACGCTACTTCTTCAACCAACAACATCAGATCGTCAAGTCGACGGCCATAGGACTCCATAATCCCCAGCCGGAACTCTGCCGACTGATCCATCAGCCGATCGAATAATCCGCGCGGGATAATGGCGGCTTCTGCCTCCTCTTCAACGATGGCTTCAGCCCGGTAGCCACGGCCCGTCATCAGACAGCCAATGGACAACGTGCAGATATCGTCAGCGCCCATACGGTAGAGCACGATGCTGTGGCCAGATGCTCCGGTCATCTGCACCTTGATACTGCCATCCAGCACCAGGGGAAGCCCCCGGCAATGTTCTCCGGCACTGAACAGCACCTGCCCGGGAGGGAAACGCATGGCCTGGAGACCCTCCAGGGCATCTTTGCGCAAGGAGTCATGTAGTGTGTCGAGAATACTGTGCCTGGCCATTCCGCATTGCCTTGTATCGAAAGTCGTCTGCCTGTGTGACTTTATCACTGAACCCGGCCAATAACAGGCCTATAGTCAAACCATCATCCGACATCACACAGGAGAGACCAAGATGACGGTAAACATGGGTTCCGCTGATCGTATTATTCGTGCCATCGTGGGTGTTGTCCTGCTGGCCCTGGTCTTTGTTGGCCCCCAGACACCCTGGGGCTGGATTGGCATTGTACCGCTGGCAACAGCACTGGTGGGAAACTGCCCTGCCTATTCCCTGCTCGGCATCAAAACCTGCAAAACAAAATAGGCCTCCAGGCACCAGAAACACAAAGGCCAGAGCAGCTCTCGCCACTCTGGCCTTTGTCGTTCTTCAATGCAGACAGGCTTACTGCTGTTTCAGCGCACCGGCGTGTTCAGCACATCCAGCACTTCCTCAAGCTCGGTGATCATCTGACGGATCAACTGCTTGTACTGTGAAGTATCATCCTTCACTTCGCTGCTGCTGAGCTTCTGCTTGGCACCACCAATGGTGTAGCCCTGATCGTACAGCAGGCTGCGGATCTGGCGGATGGTGATCACATCCGCGCGTTGATAGTAACGGCGATTGCCCCGGCGCTTGACCGGCGACAGCTGCGGGAATTCCTGCTCCCAATAGCGCAACACATGCGCCTTGACCGCACACAGCTCGGCTACTTCACCAATGGTGAAATAACGCTTGCCCGGAATAACCGGGAGCTCATTGTTATGACTGGGTTCCAGCATACGCTTCTACTTTCTGCTTCAGTTTCTGACCTGGTCGAAACGTAACTACGCGCCGTGCACTGATGGGAATTTCCTCACCCGTTTTCGGGTTCCGTCCCGGTCGCTGCTTCTTGTCCCTGAGATCGAAGTTGCCGAAACCCGACAACTTCACCTGCTCGTTGTGGCTGAGTGCGCCTCTGATTTCGTCGAAGAAAGCTTCCACCATTTCCTTGGCTTCCCGCTTGTTAAGCCCCAACTCCTCGTACAAGCGCTCTGCCATGTCCGCTTTCGTCAAAGCCGCCATCTGTCAACTCCTCAGTGTTGCCCCCAACTCTTCTTTCAGGGCATCGATAACCCCATTGAAGAGCGAATGCACTTCGTCCTCGTTAAGCGTGCGTTCAGGATGCTGCCAGAACAGGCTCAGAGCCAGGCTTCGGTTACCCTCACCCAGGCTTTCACCTTCGTAGACATCAAACACACGCAACGCCGTGAGGTGCTCGCCAGCATGTTTACGGGCCACATGTTCTACCTGGGCGAACGCCACATCGCTCCCGATAATGATAGCCAAATCCCGGCGAACTTCCGGGAATTTTGAAATATCTTTGAAATTAGGCACATAACCGGCAACGATCGAATTCAAGAATAGCTCAAACATCAGGATCGTGCCATTAAGTTCAAGATTTTTCTGAACTTGTGGATGCAGTGCACCCAGCCAGCCCACATGCTCGCCATCCCTCAACAGTTCCGCCGTCTGGCCCGGATGCAGCGCAGGGTGCTGGCTGGCAATAAAATCAACCTCGATGCCAAGCAGTCGGAACAGGCTTTCCAATTCCCCTTTTACATCAAAGAAATCCGTGGTTCTGCGACCGTTTACCCAGTTTTCGGGATTCTGGTTACCAACCACCACCCCTGCCAACATCGGCTGCTGACTGATGCCATCGGCATCCTGAACGAATCGCAAACCGGTCTCGAACAAGCGAATACGGGGCTGCTGCCGGTTCTGGTTGTAGCCCACGGTTTTAAGCAGGCCGCTCCAAAGCGTCGTGCGCATCACCGAAAGATCCGACGAGATGGGATTGGCCAACGCAATCCCCTCACGTTCCGGATCCACCAGCTGTTGAACCTTGGGATCAACAAAGCTGTAGGTCACCGCTTCCTGGTAGCCCTGGGCGACGAAAAAGTTACGCACAGCAGACAGCGGCCGAACCGCTTCTTCCCGGGCCCGCAGCCCAAGCGAGCCGGTTGGCTCGGTGACCGGCAGATTGTTATAACCAAAAATGCGACCGACCTCTTCGATCAGGTCTTCTTCGATGGAAATATCCGGCCGGAAGCTGGGCACACTGATACGCCAGCCGTCTTTCAACAGCTTGTCGATGTGCAGGCCAAGCCGGCTGAGAATCTCTTCAACGGTAGTGCGGTCAATTCTAAGCCCCAACACATCCGCCAGGCGCTGCTCACGCAGATCAATCACCCGCGCCTTTGGCAGGTGTTCCTTGCTGGCCACTTCGACAATTTCGCCGGGCTCGCCCCCGACAATAGCCATCAGCAGACCGGTTGCCCGCTCCATGGCATCCCGTGCCAGCTCATAATCCACGCCCCGCTCAAAACGGTGGGAGGCATCTGTATGCAGGCCATATTGACGAGCCTTGCCGGCCAGCGTGATCGGGTCAAAATAGGCGGATTCAAGCACCAGATCCCGGGTTTTCTCACTCACCCCGGAATGCTCGCCCCCCATCACACCGGCAATGGCCACTGGCTTCTCGTGGTCGGCAATCACCAGCGTTTCCGGAGTAAGCTCGACCTCCTGACCGTCCAGCAATACCAGTTTTTCGCCCGAGCCAGCCATACGCACAACAATCCCACCCTTGATCTCATCCCGGTCAAAGGCATGCATGGGCTGGCCCAGTTCCAGCATGACGTAGTTGGTGACATCCACCGCCGCATCAATGGAACGGATACCGGAACGACGCAGCTTCTCCTGCATCCAGAGCGGCGTTTCTGCCTGCAGATTGACGTTTCGCAGAACACGCCCCAGATAACGGGGGCAACCCTCAGGGGCTTCCACCCGGATATCAGGCACTTCCGAGTGCACCGCTTCCACGTGCGGAATGGAAGGCGCATTGGTGACCAGGCTGTTCAACACGCCCACTTCCCGGGCCAGGCCCTTGATGGACAGACAGTCGCTGCGATTCGGGGTTAGATCCACATCAATGGTGATGTCATTCAGCTTCAGATAGTCAACCACCGGCTGCCCAACCGGGGCATCCTCCGGGAGCTCCATCAGGCCGTCATGGTTATCGGACAAGCCCAGCTCGGATTCCGAACACAGCATACCCTCGGAGGGCTGCCCCCGGAGCTTGGCTTTCTTGATCTTGAAATTGCCGGGCAGCACAGCGCCCACCTCGGCAAAAGGCACCTTCAGCCCGTCGCGAACATTGGGGGCACCACAGACCACCTGCACGGTCTGCTCGCCATTGCTCACCTGACACACCCGCAGCTTGTCGGCATCCGGATGGGGCGCAACGGAAACGACCTCACCCACAACCACGCCGGAAAATTCGCCGGCCACGGCCTCAAAGCCGTCGACTTCCAGCCCCGCCATGGTGATCTGGTCCATCAACTCCTGAGAGCCAATGTTCGGGTTTACCCACTCGCGCAGCCACTGTTCACTGAATTTCATTATCCTGGTCCTGTCCTGATTCGGTTGATTCTGAGCCTGTTACGCCAATTCCTGGTGTCGTATCAACGGAACTGACGAAGGAAACGCAGGTCGTTTTCGAAGAACATACGCAGGTCTTTTACTCCATAACGAAGCATGGCCAGGCGCTCGACACCCAGACCAAAAGCAAACCCGCGATATTCCTCGGAATCAATACCGCAATATTCGAACACTTTCGGATGCACCATGCCGCAGCCCATCACTTCCAGCCACTTGATGCTGCCATCCGGCTCACGTCCCCATTCAATATCCACTTCCGCCGATGGTTCGGTGAACGGGAAGTAGGAAGGACGGAAGCGCACTTTCAGATCCCGCTCGAAGAACACCCTGAGAAATTCCTCCACGGTGCTTTTCAGATCGGCGAAGCTGACATTCTTCTCCACCAGCAGACCTTCTACCTGGTGGAACATAGGGGTGTGAGTCATATCGGAATCACAACGATAGACCCGTCCGGGGCAGATCATGCGGAACGGCGGCTTGCCTGCTTCCATGGTCCGGATCTGTACCGGTGAGGTGTGGGTACGGAGCAAGGTACCCGGATTGAAATAGAAAGTGTCGTGCATGGCACGAGCCGGGTGGTGCCCGGGAATATTCAGAGCTTCGAAGTTGTGGTAATCGTCTTCGATTTCAGGCCCCTGCTCTACGCTATAACCGGCACGGGCAAAGATTTCCTCAATGCGCTGCAGGGTGCGGGTTACCGGATGCAAACCACCCAGGTCCTGCCCCCTTCCCGGCAGTGTTACGTCAATGGATTCCGCCGCAAGCCTGGCTTCAATGGCCGCTTTCTCAAGATCTGCCCGCCGTGCGTTGATGGCTTGCTCCACCTGCCCCTTGGCTTCATTGATCTTCTGGCCGGCCGCAGGGCGCTCCTCCGCAGAGAGCTTGCCCAGAGTTTTTGCCTGCTGGGTAATCACACCCTTTTTGCCGAGGTATTCCACACGAATTTGATCAAGCGCCTGCAGGTTGTCGGCCTTTTCTACGGCATTCAACCCGTCCTGAACCAGTTGCTCCAGGTTTTCCATTGACCCTGCTCCAAACCAGAAATGGGGTAGGTTAAAACAAAAATAGGGGAAGAGCGTGCCCTTCCCCTATCAGAAGGCGCCGTCATGAAACATGGGGCGCCCGGATCGATCAGCAATCGATGAAAGAGCTTAAGCGATCACAGGGACGCTTTGGCCTTCTCAACAACAGCGGCAAACGCCTGCTGTTCGTTCATGGCCAGATCGGCCAGAACCTTACGATCGATTTCAACATTCGCCTTCTTCAGACCAGCGATCAGACGGCTGTAAGACAGACCGTTTGCACGGGCGCCAGCGTTGATACGGGCAATCCACAGAGCGCGGAATGCACGCTTACGGTTGCGACGGTCACGGTAGGCATACTGACCGGCCTTGATAACCGCTTGCTTGGCAACGCGGTAAACACGGCTACGGGCACCGTAGTAACCTTTGGCCTGATTGAGAATCTTCTTGTGACGACGACGTGCTACCACGCCACGCTTTACACGAGCCATACTTTAATCCTTCTACCTTTACTTTCTAAGGAATGATTCGCGCGGCTGAATCAGCACGCGGTCATGCGCTTGATAGACGCTACGTCCGACTTGGCGATGAGCTTGGTACCGCGCAGCTGACGCTTACGCTTCGGGCTCTTCTTGGTCAGGATGTGGCTGGTGAAGGACTGCTTGTGCTTGAAGCCAGTGGCGGTCTTCTTGAACCGCTTGGTAGCTCCGCTCTTGGTTTTCATCTTCGGCATTTTTAAAACTCCGCATTCTATTTTGGATAAACAATTGTGCCCCTGAACGACAAATCCCCCGCTAATGCGGGGGACCCGTCACGGGATCAGGTTCACTTCTTCTTGCGGGGTGCGATAACCATGGTCATCTGCCGGCCTTCCATTTTCGGCCGCATCTCAACCTGGGCTATTTCTGCCACATCTTCCTCAATCCGCTGCATGAGCTTCATACCAATTTCCTGGTGTGCCATCTCACGTCCACGGAACCGGATTGTGATCTTGCCGCGGTCCCCGTTCTCAAGGAAACGTACCAGGTTGCGTAGTTTGACCTGATAATCCCCTTCTTCCGTTCCTGGTCGGAACTTCAGCTCTTTGACCTGCGTCTGCTTCTGCTTTTTCTTGGCAGCCGCCTTGGCCTTTTTCTCTTCAAAGATCTTCTTGCCGTAGTCCATTATCTTACAGACGATCGGATCGGAATCCGTAACCTGTACCAGATCCAGGGTCGCCTCTTCCGCCATACGCAGGGCGTCTTCGATCGGAACAATCCCGACCTGATTGCCTTCGGCATCAATCAGTCGGACTTCAGTTGCGTCAATATTCTCATTGATAGGCGCCTTGGGTGCGCGCCCACCCCGATTCGCTCGCTGTTTAATAATCAGATCTCCGTTTTGGTTCTACCTTTGCGCTCGACGTCGGCTGCAAGCAGCTTTTCAAAATCGTCGACCGACATGGTTCCCAGGTCTTCGCCCTTACGTGTCCGGACGGCAACGGCGTTGTTCTCGATTTCTTTATCGCCAACAACAACCAGATAGGGAACCTTATTTAGAGTATGCTCGCGGATTTTAAAGCCGATCTTCTCGTTTCTCAAGTCAGCATTAACCCGATAGCCTAAAGAATCCAGTTTTTTGGCCAGATTCTGACAGTAATCACGCTGTTTATCGGTAATATTCAGGACAGCAACCTGTGTCGGTGCCAGCCAGGTTGGGAAAGCACCCTCGTACTCCTCGATCAGGATACCGATGAAGCGCTCAAAGGAACCCAGTACAGCCCGATGCAGCATAACCGGCGTTTTGCGCTCGGAATTGTCGGCCACATACTGCGCCCCCAGACGACCCGGCATCGAGAAGTCGACCTGGATGGTACCACACTGCCACACCCGACCGAGGCAATCTTTCAGAGAAAACTCGATCTTCGGGCCGTAGAAGGCACCTTCGCCCGGCAACAGCTCCCAGTCAACCCCTTCACGGTTCAGCGCCTGCTCGAGCGCTGCCTCGGATTTGTCCCAGACTTCGTCCGACCCGACCCGCTTTTCAGGGCGGGTGGACAGCTTGTAAAGGATTTCACTGAAGCCGAAGTCTGCATATATCTCGTGCAACATGGCAATAAATGCAGACACTTCTTCCTGGATAGCATCTTCCTCACAGAAGATATGGGCATCATCCTGGGTAAAACCACGCACCCGCATCAGTCCATGCAACGCGCCAGAAGCTTCATTCCGGTGGCAGGAGCCAAACTCGGCCAGGCGCAGCGGCAGATCCTTGTAGCTCTTCAGGCCCTGATTAAACACCTGCACGTGACACGGACAGTTCATGGGCTTGATGGCGTAATCGTGCTTCTCGGACTCAGTGGTAAACATGTCGTCCTTGAACTTGTCCCAGTGGCCGGACTTTTCCCACAGGGTCCGCGACACCACCTGAGGTGTCTTGATCTCCTTGTAGCCATGCTTATGCTGCTGGGCACGCATGTACTGTTCCACCTCCTGATAGAGGGACCAGCCATCCGGATGCCAGAACACCATACCCGGGGCTTCTTCCTGCATGTGGAACAGGCCCAGCTTCTTGCCAATCTTGCGATGATCCCTTTTTTCAGCTTCTTCCAGGCGGTGCAGGTAGGCCTTGAGGTCTTTCTTGTTACCCCAGGCAGTACCGTAGATACGCTGCAGCTGCTCATTACTGGTATCGCCACGCCAATAGGCACCGGCCACCTTGGTCAGCTTGAAGGCCTTGAGCTTACCGGTGCTGGGCACGTGAGGACCACGACACAGATCGATGAAGTCGCCCTGACGATAGAATGACAGGTCTTCCTCTCCCGGAATGTCTTCGATGATGCGAACCTTGTACTCCTCGCCCATCTCGTTAAACAGCTTGATCGCTTCGTCCCGGGACATAATGGAGCGGGAAACCGGCAGATCCTGTTTCGCGAGTTCTTCCATACGCTTTTCAATGCGCGCCATGTCTTCATTGGTAAACGGGCGCTCATATTTGAAGTCGTAGTAGAAGCCGTTCTCGATTACCGGACCGATGGTGACCTGGGCGCCAGGGAACAGCTCCTGAACCGCCATGGCCATCAGGTGAGCAGTGGAGTGGCGAATAATATCCACGCCGTCTTCATCACGCTCCGTCACAATCGCCAGCTCTGTATCGTTTTCAATCAGGTGGCTGGTATCCACAAGCTTTCCGTTAACCTTTCCGGCCAGGGCCGCTTTGGCCAGGCCCGCGCCAATGTCTGCGGCAACGTCGTGTACGGTTACGGGTTCAGCAAAACTGCGATGACTGCCATCTGGCAGGGTAATGACGGGCATGATGATCTCCTCGTGGTTTCTCAGCGGTGATCTATACCAAAGATCACTTGGTTGCCGGGCTGCGCGACACAAACCGCGAGCCGGATTTGAGGGGGAGTCTAACAGAAAAAAACCCGGCAGCAACGCCGGGTTTTTACGGAGCCGAAGCCAATCAGGCCGGCTGGGGTTGAGCATCCTCCCGTGCCTTGCGCCTGAGCTGTCCGAAAGCGACCAGGCCCAACAGTAACAGTGCCGGGATAAACATCAACTCTTTTGGTGGCCGCTCCAGCTCAATCTGGACTGCATCAATGGTCCAGCCAAACTGGATACCGGCATCTTCCGCGGCACTGCCAAAGTTGACGAAATCCACCACCAGATCACCGCCCTGCTCTGACACTTCCAGTCCTGCACCCGCCAGGCGCTCCTGCGCGGTTTCACCTTCAGGGATCTCAAGCTCGACGTAGGTGGTGACATCACTGCCATCCAGCGCCATGCCTGACACCTTCAGCACCACCTCACCGTCAGCAGGCACATCCGCCACGTATTCCATAACGGCTGTCCCCGGCCGTTCTTCGTTCGGCGGATAGATCATGTCCCACCAGAAACCGGGCCGGAACATGGTAAAGGTAATCAGCAACAACAACAGGGTTTCCCACTTCCGGCTCCGGGTGAACCAGAAGCCCTGAGTTGCCGCCGAGAACACCAGCATGGCCGTGACGGCACTGAACACCGTAACCAGCAGATCAAACCAGCCAGTCAGGCCAATCAACAACAGCTGCGTATTGAAGATGAACATGAACGGCAGGATGGCGGTTCGAATATCGTAGGTAAAACCCTGGACACCCGTTCGGATAGGGTCTGCCCCTGAGATTGCGGCCGCCGCGTAGGCGGCCAACCCCACGGGCGGCGTATCATCCGCCAGTATCCCGAAATAGAACACGAACAGGTGCACCGCAATCAGCGGAACGATCAGGCCATTCTGGGCCCCCAGGGTTACGATAACCGGCGCCATCAAGGTGGAAACCACAATGTAGTTGGCGGTTGTCGGCAATCCCATCCCCAGAATCAGACTGATCACAGCAGTGAAGATGAGCATCAGCAGCAGATTTCCGCCAGACAGGAATTCCACGAACTGAGTCATCACCAGGCCGATACCGGTCAGCGTCACCGTACCAACTACGATGCCGGCCGTTGCTGTCGCAACGCCGATACCCACCATGTTCCTGGCGCCGGTCGCCAGCGAATGGAACAAATCACTGATGCCGCCGGTGAATTCAGACATCAATCCGCCATGCTTGCGGAAAAAGGCCTTCAGCGGCCGCTGGGTAATAACGATAAAGATCATGAACAAGGTCGCCCAGAAGGCAGACAGCTGGGGCGAAAAGCGTTCAACCGTCAGACACCAGACCAGCACCACCACCGGCAGCAGATAATAGAGCCCGGTTTTAACGGTGGGGCCTACCTCCGGCAACTCGTTCATTTCTTTATTGGGATCGTCTTCCTCCAGCTCCGGGAAGCGGGTGGCATAACCTACCAGGCCGACATAAATCATCACCAGAATCGGCCCAAGCACCCAGGGCGCGGCCTCACCCAACACCCCTTTGGTCCAGCCAACCCCGTAATAAACCGCGAAGGTCAGTACGATCAGGCCAATCAGAATGACCACCCAGTTCAGCATGCGCTGGGCCAGGGTTGGACGATTCAGCCGCTCTACCCCTTCCATCTTCAGCTTGCAGGCTTCCAGATGGACGATGTAAATCAGGGCAACATAGGAAATCAGTGCCGGCAGAATGGCGTGCTTGATCACCTCGAGATAGGAAATCCCCACGTACTCGACCATCAGGAAGGCCGCGGCACCCATGATGGGCGGGGTAAGCTGACCGTTGGTGGACGCAGCCACTTCAACCGCGCCGGCTTTGGTTGCCGGGAAACCGACCCGTTTCATCAGGGGGATCGTGAAGGTACCGGTGGTCACCACATTGGCGATGGAGGATCCGGAAATCACTCCACTCAGGCCACTGGAAACCACCGCCGCCTTGGCCGGGCCTCCGCGCATATGCCCCAGCATGGCGTAAGCCACCTTGATAAAGTAGTTACCGGCTCCCGCCCGCTCAAGCAAGGCACCGAACAACACAAACAGGAAAACAAAGCTGGTAGACACCCCAAGAGCAACCCCGAATACCCCCTCGGTTCCGAGCCATTGGTGGGAAGCCAGCTTGTTCAGGCTCACGCCTTTATGAGAAATCACATCCGGCATGTAAGGGCCGGCCAGTGAGTAGGCAATAAATACCGCCGCAACAACCGTCAGCGGGAGCCCAAGGGCCCTCCGGGTAGCTTCCAGCAGCAATACCAGGCCGCCCAACGCCACCCAGAGATCCATGGTGGTTGGTGCCCCCGGCCTCTGCGAAAGAGCATCATAAAAAACATAAAGATAGGAAGCCGCAAATGCAGCAGCCAAAGCCAACACCCAGTCATATATGGGCACCTTGTTGGCATGCACCCCTTTGATCATCGGGAATGCCGAGAATGCAAGAAACACCGCAAACGCCAGATGGATTGAGCGCGCTTCGGTGGAATTGAATATTCCGAAATTCAGAATGAACGGCAGGGGTGATGCAATCCAGAGCTGGAACAACGACCAGCACACCGGAACGATGAACAGGATAACCGCTGCAGGCCCGGTCAGCGCCCGGCCTCCGGTTTCGGTCTGCAATACCTGTTCTACCTTGCTGGCATCAACTCCCGCCCCGGTACCGGGGTCATTCTTTGCCATAGAATGTTCCTGTGATGGGAAATAACCTTACTGAATCAACAGAGCGGGCCTCAGCCCGCTCTGTTGACATGCCTGGCCGATCAGTCGATCAGGCCAGCCTCGCGATAGTACTTGGCCGCGCCCGGGTGCAGCGGCGCACTCAGGGCATCAGAGACCATTTCTTCTTTCTTCAGGTTGCCGAAGGCAGGGTGCAGACGCTTGAAGCTGTCGAAGTTCTCGAACACGGCCTTGACCACTTCGTAAACGACATCTTCCGGAACGTCAGTTGAGGAAACGAACGTAGCAGCCACACCAAAGGTGGTTACATCTTCGTCGGAACCACGGTACATGCCACCCGGAATCACTGCCTTACGGTAGTATGGGTTTTCCTTGATCAACGCTTCTGTCGCCTTGTTGTCAACGGCAACAATTACACTGTCACAGGACGTGGTGGCTTCCTTGATGGCACCGGAGGGGTGGCCAACGGTATAGAAGAAAGCGTCAATGTTGCCATCGCACAGCGCCTGGGACTGCTCGGCAGCCTTGATCTCAGCCGCCAGCGAGAACTTATCCATAGTCCAGCCCATTTCATCCATCAGCACTTCTGCTGTGGCGCGCTGGCCAGAACCCGGATTACCCACAGACACGCGCTTACCTTCCAGGTCTTCAAAGGTCTTGATGCCGGAACCTTTGCTGGCAACCACGGTGAACGGCTCAGGGTGCAGAGAGAAGACCGCACGCAGCTTCTCGTTCTTGCCCGCATCTTCAAACTGGCTGGTGCCATTGTAGGCGTGGTATTGCCAGTCGGACTGGGCAACAGCCAGGTCCAGCTCGCCCTGGCGAATGGCGTTCAGGTTGTAAACGGAGCCACCGGTACTCTCAACCGAGCAACGGATACCATGCTCCTTGCGATCCATATTCACCAGGCGACAGATAGCGCCACCCGCCGGATAATAAACGCCGGTAACACCACCGGTACCGATGGTCACGAAGCGCTGTTCCTGCGCGGAAACCGCAGAGGACGCGGCACCCAGGCTCACGGCGGCTGCAACGGCAAAAGCGGACGCTTTGAGTTTCAGTGTCATGTGTGCTCTTCCTTTTCTTGATAGTTATAGTCGATTACCCGCACGGGTATACGGGCAAACATCCGGTTCGTTCTAGAACATAGAACACTTCTGGCCATAAATAAAGGAAGGATTAGCACGCTAACCAGCTGACCTATCAACAAAAAAGCCCGCACAGGCGGGCTTTTTTGCTGGTTCAGGGCGATTTTCAGGACTTCGCAGCCCGTGCTTTCGCCAGCATCTTGTCCGGGCGAAGCAGGAATCTCGCCAGGGCCGGCAGCAGCCAGATTGCCCCTACCATGTTCCACAGGAACATGAAGAACAGCAGGAAGCCCATGTCCGCCTGGAACTTTATCGGAGAGAATATCCAGGTCACAACACCAAGACCCAGAGTCACACCGGTAAAGATAACCGCCTTACCGGTGGAGCGCAGGGTTTCATAGTACGCCTCCTGCAGCGTCTTGCCCTCCAGCAGGAACTTTTCAAGTTTGCTGTAGATATAGATACCGTAGTCCACACCGATACCCACACCCAACGCAATCACCGGCAGCGTGGCCACCTTGATGCCGATACCGGACACCGCCATGATCGCCTCACACAGGATGGAGGTCAGGCCCAGCGGAATCACAATACAGGCCACAGCCCTGATGGAGCGGAAGGTCAGGAAGCAGAGCAAACTCACTACGCCATACACCAGCAGCAACATCATGTCCTTGGCGTTCGAGATCACCTCGTTAGTCGCCGCTTCGATACCGGCGTTACCAGCTGCCAGCAGGAAGGTATGCTCCTCGTTGCTGTTGGCATCGGCGAACTGTTCGACCCGCTCGACTACCGTTTCCAGAGTTTCCGCCTTGTGATCTTCCAGGAACACCAGAACCGGCGTGAGGCTGCAGTTGGTATTAATCAAACCTGCCGGCGCGTCACGAATGGAGGCATTGATGATGGTCTGGTTGCGGGAAATCTCGTACCACTTCCAGTTACCCTCGTTCAGAGCCTTGGTAACCAGCTTGGAGACATCAGCCAGGGAGGCGGAGCTCTGCACACCCGGAGTGTTCTGCAGCTCCCACTGCAGACTGTCCATGGCCCGGAGTACGTTGTACTGGGTACATTGTTCTTCCGGGGTCTTCACCATCACCACAAGCACGTCTGCACTGGTGGAATAATTGTTGATGATGTAGGCGTTATCCTTGTTATAGCGGGAATCCGGGCGCAATTCGGGCGCACCCTGGTCCAGGTCACCCACTTTCAGGTCCTGCTTGTAGTACATGCCCAGCCCCAGGCCGATCACCGCGATCAGCAGGGAAATCGGCGCAACCCCCGGATGGGAGAAGTAGGACATGACCCGCCACTTGCGGTCCTGCTTTTCACCATGATTCTGAACATGCTGAACACCGCCTTTGGAGATGCCGATGTAAGACATGATCAGAACGTGCAGCACCAGGTTGGTAATGATGACGAACGCCACACCCAGACCGGCCGCCACAGCCAGATCACGAATAACGTCGATTTCGATAAACACCAGCGTGAGGAAGCCGACAGCGTCAGAAATCAACGCCAGCATGCCCGGAATATAAAGAGCCCGGAACGCCAGACGAGCTGAGGTGACGGCATCGAAACCCTTGGCCGACTCAACCGCCATGGCATTAACGATCTGAACCCCATGACTGATACCGATCGCGAACACCAGAAACGGCACCAGTACCGAGTATGGATCCAGGCCATAGCCCAGCAGCCGCAGGGCCCCCAACTGCCAGAACACGGCAATGATTGAGGTAAAGATCGGCACCAGGGTTCCGGCGATGCAGCGGGAATACCAGAACAGCAGCAGCGTGGTCAGCAGAATGGTAATGCCGGCAAACCAGGCAATGGAGCCGATACCTTCAATCAGGTCACCGACTTTCTTGGCGAAACCAACAATGTGAATATTGACGTTCGGATTCTGTGCTTCGTACTTCTCCCGGATCTTCTCTTCCAGCTCACGGGAGAATGCTGCGTAATCCAGAGCCTCACCAGTTTCCGGATTTTTCTCATACAGGGGAGCATACACAATCGTGGACTTGAAGTTGTCTGATATCAGACGGCCCACTTCGTTCGAACGCAATACGTTCTGGCGCAACTGCTCCAGGCTCTCCCGGGAGCCATCGTAGCCATCCGGAATAACCGTACCGCCCTGGAAGCCCTGCTCGGTAACCTCTACCCAGCGAACGTTCGATGTCCACAAGGTTTTCAGGCCGGAACGGTCCACCCCATTCAGATAGAACACCTCATCGGTGATCTGCTTGAGGGTTTCCATGTATTCGGCAGTAAAGATGTCGCCTTCTTCCACGGCAACCGCAATCCGGACAAAGTTACCCAGGTTGTCCAGGTCGTCCCGGTGATCCAGCATATTGACGATGTACGGATGTTCCAGCGGAATCATCCGCTCAAAACTGGCATCCGGCTGAATTTTGATGGCGTTGTAGCCAAGAAACAGCGTCAGCACAAAAAAGGCGACCAGGATCAGCGCCCGGTTGTTGAAAAGTAAACGCTCAAGGAACGGTTCCGCCTTGGGCGTTGTCAGGTAATGTTCACCCCTGTCATGCATCGGGTCAGACATTAAAAAACCCCTCTATCCATTAATCCGTTGATGCCACACCAGGGCGTTAATTCAGGTTCCGGCCGCGAGCGTCGGTAATCTCAACACCGCCTTCGCCGACCAGCAATAGATTGGTTCCCGGCAATGGAACCACACCCATGACACCTTCCCGGTCATTGCGGAAGTAGGGGCGGAAGCTTTCACCATTGTTGGTGCTCATCAGCACTGCGCCGCCATTTCCCACCAGGGTAATGCGTCCATCCTCGGCCACCGCCGCGTTATTCAGGGTGGCGCCGCCCTCATTGGGCACCATGGTCCAGCTACGGCCAAGATCGGTCGACAGCAGAGTGTTGCCCCGCAAGCCGAACGCCAGCACCTCGTTCACCCGTCCGGTTCCGGTGACGCCAAACAGGGAGCCATCGTATGGGCTTTCCCGCTTCTCCCAGGATTCGCCGCCGTCAACAGAAACGTGAATCTGACCAGCTTCACCGACCACCACCAGCGCACCACCCGCTACCTCGGCGATGCTGTTGTAGTGGAAGTTGGTTGGGTTATCGAGTTTCGGCGCCCAGTCTTCCCAGGTCTGCCCACCATCCTGGGTTCGCAGAATCATGCCATAGGCACCCACCACAAAACCGTGGTTCTCGTCTTCGAACCAGACATCAAGGAACGGGTTAACCGGCCCGATTTCCATATCTGCCTGGGTGTTTTCGAGGGCGAAGAACAGATCGTCAAGCGCCCACTCCAGGTCAGCCTTCTCTTCTTCCGGAGCCTGTTCAATGCGCTCTTCCAGCTCAGCAATCTGGTCTTCCTTGCTGGCAATCACCAGCTCGGCGGCCTGAATACCATCGAGCTGCAGCTCCCAGGTCTCCCCGGAATCGCTGGAATGCAGCACAACACCGCTGTGGCCAACCACCCAGCCATGCTGCTCGGTGCCAAAATCAACGGCGGTCAAGGTGACCGCCACCGGCACCTCGGCCTGCGTCCACGACTGGCCCTGATCGTCGGAATAGATTACGTGCCCACGCTCACCCACTGACACGATTCGATCGCCTGCGCGGGTTGCGTCGGTCAGTAGTGACTGGGGAGCCAGTTCTGTTGGCCTCGCCGGTGTCTCGATAATATCCGCGAGTGCAAATGCCGCTGGAGCTGCCAGTGCCATAGAGAGGCCAAGGCAGGCAGTTCCCAGTGTCTCGCACATGAACCTTTTAGCCATTCAGATTGCCTTTACGTTGGTTAAATCCTGATGCGCCTGCTGCACGACTGGCAGCAGCCTTCGCAAACAAACCGGCAGCCCCCTGGGCCGCCGGTCGACATCCTGCTTGTGGCCTCGGGCGCCGGATCAAACCGGCGCCGAAGCCTCAGCGTACGCTTCGCCTGCGCAAAGAAGCTGGCGAGAAGTACCGTGTGTTTGGTACATCATTGGTAAATACACGGGTATTCGGCTCTTCGGTATCCAGACCCAACACGTGATATCGACGGGCCTGGAGATCGTGATACACATCAAGCACCGTCCAAACTCCCGGCAACTCGTAGTAGTTCTTGGGAATACCCATGGTCACACGCCAGAGATTGCCGCGACCGTCATACTGGTCGAGCAATACGGTGTTCCAGCTGTCTTCATCCACATAGAAGCGACGCTTACCATAGATGTGACGCTCACCTTCCTTGAGGGTCGCTTCGACCACGTGCACGCGGTGCAGCTCCCAGCGGGTCAGATCAGGATTGAGGTGGGACATACCCAGAATTTCAGAGTAAGGCGTTCCCTTCTCACCGATCCGGTAGTTGTTGTAGGGAATGTAGATTTCCCGAACACCTTCGTAATCCCAGTTATAGCGGTCCATGGCACCATTGAAGATATCGGTGTCATCAGCGGTACGCAGGTTATCAGAGGCCGCAATCGGTGAGTCGTAGCCCAGGTTCGGAGCACGGCGGACACGACGTTGACCAGCGTTATAGCCCCAGCCATTGCGCGGATTGATGATCTGGTTCAGGGTTTCGTGAATCAGAATGGCGCCACCGGCAAGACGGGGTGGCGACTGAGTGAACGAGAGATAGTAGAAGATCACGTTGTCCAGATCTTCTTCACCACCCTCAGGGTTGTAGAAGTTGAAGAACGCTTCCTGCTGAGAGGTCACCAGGCTGTAGTCGCCGTTGGTCTGAACCGCCACCTCACTGGAGCGCCGGGTGACAGACACACCGCGCCAACGGGTCAGGTGGTTCCAGATTACCTGCCAGGCCTTTTCTTCGTTATTGCCGTGAAGAATCGGGAAAGGATAGCCACCAAAGGCACCCTCAATACCCTCTGCCTCACCCACAATCTCGGCATTCACCGCGTTCTTACGGGTGTTTTCAGCCACCCATTCGGGCACCGCGTGGGTGCGCCGGGACTGATACACGGGTATGCGGAAGGTGGTCGGGTAGGTTTCCAGCATCGCCCGGACGCCATCGGTCAGATACTCGCTGTACTGATCCATGTTGGAGGCTGTTATGGTAAACAGCACTTCGTCGTCGGGGAATGGATTGATATGGTGCTGCCCGCTGCCTTCGTAGCCAGCCGGCGGCTCCGTCAGGCCGCCATCCCACGCCGGAATGGTGCCGGCATCGTTACCGGCCTTGGGTGAACCGAACGGGGTGAGATCCTGGCCAAGGCGCGCTGCCTCGGATGAAGACACTGCCGCCTGAAGTGGCGAAGCAGCAAAGGACAGAGCCAGCAACCCGCCAAACAAAACGTTTTTGTTGTATCTCATTGTGCAACCTTAAATCCGTCTGGAAGCCTCTGTGGGCCTTTTTGTTATCGTCTGATGCAATCGCAGACTTTCTGACAGATTAGCCGATCCGGCAACATTGTCTATCGACCGAAAGTGCGATTTTGTATCCGGCTGTGACGACGGCTTTACAATCACAGCCAGACAAAGGGCCCCACGGCATCAGTCGCGGGGCCAGGCTCCGGCGTCAGTCTGCCAGGCTCTTGTGTACTACTTCATACACGTCTCGGGACAACTCGGCTTTATCGCGAATCCGCTCCAGTGCCGATTTCATCTGTTTGCTATACCCGGGAGCGAACTTCCGCCAACGGGTCAGCGGTGCCACCAGTCGCGCCGCAATCTGAGGATTGCTGTCATCCAGTCGGCATACCTGCTCGGCAAGGAATTCATACCCGCTGCCGTCAGGATTGTGGAATGCCGCCAGGTTCTGGGCCGCAAAGGCACCCACGACAGAGCGCACCTTGTTCGGATTCTTCCAGTCAAACGCCGGGTGGTCGAGCAACTGCCGTATCTGCGGCAGCTGACCTGCACGATCGCTGGAGGCCTGCACCGAGAACCACAGCTCCACCACTTGCGGGTCGTCACTGAATCGCTTGTAAAAGGCTTCCAGAGCCTGTGTACGATCTTCCGCGAAATCAGAATTCACCAACGCTCGCAGTGCGCCGAGCCGATCCGTCATGTTATCAGCGCCCCGGAACTGCTCTTTGGCCAGCGCCAGCGCTTCCTGATCACCAATATGCAGCAACCAGCCCAGCGCGGTGTTACGGAGACTGCGGCGGGCAATGGCCTCAGGCGTCAGCTGGTAATCGCCCTGCCCGGCGTTGCCCCGATAACAGGCCATGAGTTCATCCCGCAGGCCTTCAGCCAAATAACCAAGCACGTTTTCACGGGCCTGGTGAATGGCAGCAACATCAGCCTGCTCCGCCAGCTCAATGAGATAGGCCTCTGAAGGCAACTGCAGCATCTTTGCCATCAGAGCCTGATCCAGCTCGCTGTCCTGCAGCAACGACCGATAAGCATCCACCAGGCGCGGCTCCACCCCGGCAGACTCCGGAGCCCCCACCAGAGACTGAATAACGTCCACGGCCAGGCGCTGACCTGCGTCCCAGCGGTTAAAACCGTCCGGATCATGGCTCATCAGGAACAGTAGTTGCTCCCGCGTCCAGGGGTAGTGCACCCGCACGGGGGCAGAAAAATCTCTCAGCAGAGAAGGTACCGGGCGCTCCGACAGGCCCTCAAACTCAAAGCAGTGTTCCTCCTGGCTCAGCTCCAGCACCCGCTCCAGAGGCGCTTCGCCACTCTCACCACTCAGCTTCAGGGGCAGAGGCTGCCCGTCGGCGCCCAGAAGGCCGAGCGCAAATGGAATATGCTGCGGCTTCTTGCCGGTCTGGCCTGGCGTGTCAGGAATACTCTGGCGCACGGTAAGCCGATAGATACCGCTCGACTCGTCGTACTCATCAGACACCGAAACCACCGGCGTGCCGGCTTGCTCATACCATAGCCGGAACTGGCCCAGGTCCCGCCCGGAGGCGTCTTCCATAGCGCGAACAAAATCATCGGTGGTGACCGCCTGCCCGTCATGGCGCTGGAAGTACAGATCGCTGCCCTTACGGAACATCTCGTCACCAAGGAGGTTGTGGATCATCCGAACCACTTCGGCACCCTTTTCGTAGATGGTCAGGGTATAGAAGTTGGAGATCTCCATGTAAGACGCCGGGCGCACCGGGTGGGCCATGGGGCCGGCATCCTCAGCAAACTGTGCTGTGCGCAGCAGGGTGGCATCCTCTATTCGTTTCACAGTCGGCGATCCCATATCGGCAGAGAACTGGGAATCCCGGAACACCGTAAAACCCTCTTTCAGGCTCAGCTGAAACCAGTCGCGGCAGGTTACCCGGTTGCCGGACCAGTTATGGAAGTATTCGTGGGCGACGATGGCCTCGATACGCTGGAAGGCGGCGTCCGTGGCAGTCTCCTGACTGGCCAGCACACAGGAAGAGTTGAAAATATTCAGCCCTTTGTTTTCCATGGCGCCCATGTTGAAGTCGTCCACCGCCACGATCATGAAGATATCCAGGTCGTACTCCCGCCCGTAGACATCTTCGTCCCAGCGCATGGAACGCTTGAGGGCATCCATCGCGAAATCACACTTCTTCGCGTTGCGGGGCTCGACATACATCCGCAGATCAATGTTGCGGCCGGAACAGGTGGTGAAGGTATCTTTTTTCTCCACCAGGTCTCCGGCTACCAGGGCAAAGAGGTAAGCCGGCTTGGGGAACGGGTCTTCCCAGGTGACAAAATGGCGTCCGTTTTCCAGCTCGCAGTTATCCACCGGGTTACCATTGGAGAGCAGCACGGGATAGGCGCTTTTGTCTGCCTCGATACGGGTACGGAAGCACGCCATGACATCCGGCCGGTCCGGATAGAAGGTAATGCAGCGAAATCCTTCCGCCTCGCACTGAGTGCAGAACATACCGGAGGACTTGTACAAACCTTCCAGCCGGGTGTTGTTCTGAGGTTCGATCCAGGTGACTACCTGCAGCTCGAATTCTTCCGGCACCGAGGGCACTACCAGCGCATCGCCACGGTCTTCGAACTCACCAGTGCCCAGAGGCGAGCCATTCAGGGAAACCGATTCCAGTTGCAGACTATCACCGTGCAGAAACAGAGGGGCAGCGCTCTCCGCGGAATCCGGGTTGCGGCGCACAGTCAGGGTACTGTGCACACGTGCGCCGTCTTCAAATAATTCAAAACGCAGATCCACCTGATCAACCAGATACGCAGGAACCTTGTATTCACTCAGGTAAATGGTTTGTGGCTGGTTGGTTCGCATTCATACTCTCCAGAGAAAAGACATGGCGGATTCAGTCAAGAACCCGGAACCGGACTTCATAGCCGGTAAATTTGCGGATATTGATTACACCGGTGTCGAGCATCAGATACTGGCCTTTGATACCTTCCAGCAAGCCTTCCACTTCCGGCGTTTTGTCCAGATTATGGGTTTTCACCTTGGCCGGCCATACCTGAACCGGATAACCCAGCCCAAGTGTGGCTTCGTCCACAATTCGTATGCTGTCTTCACCATGCTGCGCCCGCAATTGCGCCAGGTCGTCTGCGATCAAGTCCAACAGGCGCTCACGCTCCTGCACCAGATCCAGCTCCGGCACATCACCCTTTAGCATGGCTCGCCAGTTGGTGCGGTCGGCCACGTGGTTCTTGCACGCCACTTCCACCAGACCAGACAGGTAACGGCTGGCGACCCGCAGCATCGGTATCGCCGTTACCGCCCCCTGATCAATCCAGCGGGTCGGTACCTGGGTGGCCCGTGTTATACCCACTTTCAAGCCGCTGGAATTGGCCAGATACACAACATGTTCAACCATGCAGTTGGCCTCGCCCCACTCCGGCTCCCGGCAGGTACCCAGGTGATAGTGGCATTTTTCCGGGCTCATGATGCAGCTGTCGCAGGCGGCCAGCTTTCGGAAACACGGATAGCAGTAGCCCTGATTGAAACTCTTTTTGGTGGTGCGATCGCAATGAATACAGCGAATCACGCCATCAAAATTCAGCCGGACCTTATGACCAATAAGGTCATTCAGGGTAATGCGGTTGTCGCCGATGGCCAGGTTATAAGCCACCGGGTCGCCGGCCTCGACCGGCATCTTGCGAAGCCGGCCGGTTACATCAATGGATTCGCTCAAACCTTGACCTCAACAAACTGATCTGGGTCCACATCGTTGTTGCCCTGGCGATCTTTGCGGAACTGCACAGACGGATCGCAAGCGGTACCGGCTTTCTCGCCACGGTCCAGGTATCCCACTCGCTGTTCTTCCGGGACGTTGTGCTTTTCTTCATAATAAATCACCGCTTCCAGGCTGATAGCGCGCTGCTCACGGGTCAGCGCGCGACCATCTGGCCATTTACCAAGCTCAATGGCCCGTTTCAGGTTGCGGTAAACCGTCGGGTCCAGCCGCTCAATCAGTTCTTCGTATGTCATTCCCGCCTCCTGAACGTTTCTTCATATAAAAAATGCCAAGACCGTTTGACAATTAAAAATGATAACGATTATCATTAATTCACCAAATGACAACGGTCGTATCATTTGGTCTCTCTCATCAGGAGCTAAAAGCTCTTTTAACAGCCTCACCTTTTGGTGGGGCTTTTTTTTGTTTCAGCCTCGGTATCGACGAGGAGGCATGATCGCCGCCATCGCCAACCCGGCCAGAAAGCCGCCCAGGTGTGCCTCATTGGCCATGCGACCCACGCCAATCATCTCCGGCACTGGCGTAAAGCCAATGATCATCCACACCAGCGCAAAGGTCACGAGTGCCGGCGGGAATTGGAAACGCGGCAGTCTTCGCTGGCTCAACCAGCAATAACCGAGGATGCCGTACACCACCCCCGAGAGCCCGCCGAACAGCGGGCCGGACACCAGATACTGTAGAAGATTGGACGCCAGACTGGTGGCCAGAAACAGCCCTACCAGCCGTGCCCGGCCGTCCATCCATTCGATCTGACTGCCCAGGAACCAGAGCATCACCGAGTTGAAGATGATATGGGTCCAGCTGAAATGCAGGAAATCCGGCGTCAGCAGCCTCCAGACCTGGCCTCCCGAAAGGGTGATAGAGAGCGCTTCCAGGCGCCCGGCCAGTGTGCTGAAGGTATCCCAGCTGAACGGCCGGGGGTCGACAATCATCATAGCGGCGGCAAAATTGCTCTGCCCCATGCCGGTCAGCCATACCATCACCACGGCAACCACGATGACGCCAATGACAAAAGGAGCATGGCGGGGCGCCGGCTGCCAGCGGCCGCCAGGAGTGATCGGGGAAGACGACGGACTATCCAAAACTACCTCTCTGGTGTTAGCGGGCGACACTATCTTCGCTGGTCGGGTAATCGGGCTGCTCCGGCCGGTCAACATCAACCCAGACAAATTTGTCCGAAGAGAGCACTTTTTCCCCATCAAACCGATAGGCCACCAATTTGCCATACTTCACGGCGCTGAAATCAATACACGCCACATTGTGCTTGAGCGGAGCGGGGGCACCCTCCATCCAGTAATGCCCGACAAACACCGGCGGCGCGTCCAGTGGATAGGTAATCAGCTGCTTGCGCTCCTCCTCGCGCAAAGTCCTGCTGGCCACCTCCGGCGGCAGCGGATCCGGCTGAAACACCACATCTGCATAGGTTTGCGGGTCGTCTGCCCAGAACTTGGTACGGAAGAACTGCCGGACGTAGCCATCCCGGCCCGTAATGGACATCCCTTCCGGCAGGCGCAGGTCAGTTCCGCGCAACAGGGTATCCATCACCTGCCCGGCGAAGGATTCGATGGCCGCCGAGGCGTGCAGGAAATCCTCGTCGATACAGGCGCCGCCCTGGCTCTGGCGGAACTGATCAATCAGGGTCTGATCCCAGCAGGCATGCACCACGCGGAAGCCTTCCTCATCAATGAACAGCGGAATGCTGTAAAACCACTCCAGAAATTCGTTCCATTCATGTGGATACGCATCAAACTGCTCAAGGGTTTCCTTGATCAGCCGATCGTGGCGGGCATTGTGTTCCCTCAGAAATTTCTTGCCGCTGCCTGGCCGTGCCCGGGTGCAGTAACCCAGTGCGTTGTACTCGTGGTTGCCCATGACAATTCGGGCAAAGCCGTGTTCCACCATGTCACGCACCAGGTGCAACGCTTCCCGGATTCTCGGCCCACGATCAATAATATCGCCGATAAAAATGGCCTGTCGGCTGGGGTGCTGGTAAATGCCGTTCCGCTTCCGATACCCCATCTGCTCCAGCAATCGCTCCAGGGTATGGGCGCAGCCGTGGATGTCACCAATAACGTCGTAGCCGCGATGTGCGGTTGTCTTGATTGCCGCCATGATCAACTCGCTGCTATTTCGCTTGCCCAGCCCAGCTTGTCCCGGCAGGTCGCGTAAAAATTGTGATCGGTGGGATGAATCAGACGGATCTTGAATGGTTTTTTGGTGATTCTGATGATATCCCCCGGGGCACAGGCAATGTTCATCTGACCATCGAAGCTGACCTGTGGATAGGTCTCATTGGTTTCGCCGATCACCAGTTTGATCTCGCTTTTACCATCCACCACGATCGGCCGACTGCTCAGGGTGTGGGGGAACATGGGCACCAGCACCACCGCATCCAGCTTCGGATGCATAATCGGGCCACCAGCCGACAGGGAGTAGGCTGTAGAGCCGGTCGGCGTCGCCACAATCAAACCATCTGAACGCTGGCTGTAGACGAAATGACCGTCGATAAACAGATCAAAGCCAATCATGCGCGTGGATTTGCCCGGATGCAGAACCACATCGTTGAGTGCCGAGCCATACCCCAATGGCTGGCCATTGCGCTCAACGTGACCATCCAGCAAAAACCGGGACTCTTCGATGTAATCGCCCTCAAGAACCCGGGCCAGGCGCTCTTCAAGATCTGACGGCGAGATATCGGTCAGAAACCCCAGTCGGCCGCGGTTCACGCCAAGAATCGGAATCTTGGACTTGGCCAACTCCCTGGCGGCGCCCAGCAGGCTACCATCGCCCCCGACCACGATCACCAGATCACAGATCTCACCCAGGAGCTTCTTGCTGGCCACCTGCAGACCATGGCCCGGAATCATGGTGGAAGTGTCTTCCTCGATGATCACATGGTAATTGTTGGCGGTAAGGTACTGCTTGAGCTGCCGTAAAGATTCCACCACCTTGACGCTACCCATGCGCCCGACGATGCCGATATTCCTGAACTGGTCCATGAAGTGTCCCGTGGTCTCTGAATGAAACAGGAAACAGTTTAACGAAACTCGGGCCGATTCTGAAAAAAGATACCGATCAGGCCTTGTGCTGGTCGCAGCGATCGTCCTGTCCGGGCTCGAATTCGGCAGGCTGGGTCACGCGCATGATGGGCTCGCCACAGGCTTTGCCTTCGTCATCAACATGTTTGCATACGGGGTGTTCATAGTGGGCAAGCCATTCCCGATAGGCTGGCTCATTCATGCCACAGCGCTCTGCGGCATAGGCCAGTGGGTTCCCGAAGTAAGTGTCGATGTCTTCGTAGGGCAAAGTAATATGCCCGACACCGGGGTGGTAGGCCACCAGGAATACCGCCTGGGTGCGCAGCTGCTCCAGCAGGGAATCTTCCGGAGGCTGGCGATGGCGGAGTTCATGGTTCTCCTGCTCCAGCGCCACAATCTTGTCGTCGCGCAATTCCAGCTCCCGCTGTTTGCGCTCCAACTGTTCCCGCAACAACACCGTCTCGGCATTGGCGTTAGCATCTTCCCTGCCCTGTTCGGCACTGCCCTCCGCCATTTTCTCCTGCATGGTGAGGTATTGCTCATTGCGCTGGGACAGGCGTTTTTTCAACTGTTCGTTGGTCAGTTTCAGGCGCTCGTATCGCTGTTCCAGGTCCGCCAGCTCACTGCGCAGCCCCTGCATTTCATTGCGATGCTCACGCTGAAGGTCAGCCAGTGAATCCCGATGGACGCTCTGGAGCGTCTTGATTCTGAGCCGTTGCTCGCGGAGGACCTGAGCCAGACGCGCGCGGTCACGGCTACCATCGTCACTATTCGATTGCGGGGTCGGGGCAGTGAGTACCGGGATATTCTCTTCTTCGGGCTCGATCTTCTGAAAACGGAGAGTATTGGCGTCAACCGCCTTGCGAATGGCCTGAAAATGGTTGTTGCCGGGGGTCATGTCCGGGTCCCAGAGTTCATTGGCAAACTCCGGATCCGGACACTGACTACGACACACCAGCCTGATAGGGCCGCCCCCCATGTTGGGGCCTTTCGCGCCCTGCTCTGCCAGCGCTTCAATGGGGACATTCCAGTGGCTGTCTGCGCGCCCCTCCTCATCAAACCAGATGCGGAAGAACACCAGAGAACGCACATTCAGATCGGTGCTGAGATTGACGAGAACCGCCCGGACATCAGTCTCGGCCAGGTCTGACAGACCAACATAGCCATCCAGGAAAGCGCCAAATTCCGACAGTCTCATCTGCCGGGCAACCTGGCTACCGTCCATAAAAAATACCGCCGAATAACCTTCAGCGGCCTGGCTGGCATTTACCATCAACCTTCTCCGTGCCCCGGGAATCTCAGTTCCGGACGCTCGCCAGCGCCCTTTGGTTCCAATTCAAACACTTTCCGACATAGTCTAGCCAGACAAGTGCCGAAGCACAGAGAAAAACTGCAACGATTTGTGATCAAATCTCCGCAGCGAGCCGGCTACCCTGGTTAATGGCCCGCTTGGCATCCAGCTCCGCCGCCACATCGGCGCCACCAATCAGGTGTACCGGAATGCCCGCTGCCTCAACACCGGCCTGCAGTTCGCGAAGAGGTTCCTGACCGGCACACACAATGATGGTATCCACCGGCAGGATCTTGTCCTCACCCTGCTCTGCGCCTTTCGGCGTAACCGTGATGTGCAGACCTTCATCGTCGATCTTGCGATAAGTCACCCCCGGCACCATCTGAACATGGCGATTCTTCAGCGAGGTTCTGTGAATCCAGCCTGTGGTCTTGCCCAGATTCTTGCCCACTTTGGAGGCCTTACGCTGCAGCAGATAGACCTCGCGAGCCGGTGCCGGCACTTCCGCCGTAACGCCCTGGATACCGCCGCGATGCTCTACCGACAGGTCCACGCCCCACTCCTTCATGAAGTGTTCGGTATTCAGAGAGGGAGAATCGCCCTTGTGGACAATAAACTCGGACACATCAAAACCGATACCACCGGCACCGATCACCGCCACTCGCTGGCCCACCGGCTTGCGCTCCAACAGGGCGTCGAGGTAACCGATAACGTTCGGGCGATCAATGCCCTCGATATCCGGAGTGCGGGGTTCCACACCAGTAGCCAGAACCACTTCATCGAAACCACCCGCTTTGAGTTCCTCGGCGGAAACCCGGGTATTCAGACGTACATCGACCCCGGTCTTGTCGAGCATTTTCCGGAAATAACGCAGGGTTTCGTAGAATTCCTCCTTGCCCGGAATACGCTTGGCCACGTTGAACTGGCCACCGACTTCGCTGCCGGCATCAAACAGGGTCACCTTGTGACCACGCTCCGCGGCCACGGTGGAAAACGCCAGGCCCGCAGGGCCGGCACCCACCACCGCGATGGACTTGGGCTGCGCCGCTTTAACGTAAGCCAGCTCGGTTTCATGGCAGGCCCGCGGGTTGACCAGGCAGGAGGTCAGCTTGCCGCTGAAGGTATGATCCAGACAAGCCTGGTTACAGCCGATGCAGGTGTTGATCTCGTCGGCACGATCCTGCTCCGCCTTCAGCACCAGCTCAGCATCGGCCAGGAACGGCCGGGCCATGGAGACCATGTCGGCATCGCCGTCCGCCAGGACTTTCTCGGCGACATCCGGCATGTTAATCCGGTTGGTGGTCACCAGGGGAATGCTGACCTCGCCCTTCAGGCGCGCTGTTACCTTGGTAAATGCGGCCCGGGGCACCGAGGTGGCAATGGTCGGAACACGGGCTTCGTGCCAACCGATACCGGTGTTGATAATGGTGGCTCCGGCTTTCTCGATTTCCTTGGCCAGGTGAACCACTTCTTCCCAGGTGCTGCCGTCTTCAATCAGGTCCAGCATGGACAACCGGTAGACGATAATAAAGTTCTCACCCACCCGCTCACGGACCCGGCGCACAATCTCCAGCGGCAGACGGATACGGTTCTCGTAGCTGCCGCCCCACTGGTCGGTGCGGTGGTTGGTGTGAGCGACGATAAACTGGTTGATGAAGTAACCTTCAGAACCCATGATCTCGACGCCGTCATAGCCGGCCCGCTGCGCGAGAGCGGCGCAATTCACGTAATCGTCGATCTGCTTCTGGATACCGGCTTCGTCCAGCTCCCTGGGTTTGAAAGGGTTGATGGGCGCCTGAATAGCAGAGGGTGCCACCAGCTCCGGAGAGTAGGCGTAGCGGCCAGCATGCAGAATCTGCATACAGATCTTGCCACCTTCGTCGTGAACCGCCTTGGTGATGACCTTGTGCTTGTCGGACTCTTCCTCGGTATTCATCTTGGCCGCATGCTGGAATACCGCACCTTCCGTATTCGGGCCTATACCACCAGTCACGATAAGACCAACGCCGCCACGGGCGCGCTCAGCGTAGAAAGCCGCCAGGCGCTCAAAACCGTTTTTCACTTCCTCAAGACCGGTGTGCATGGACCCCATCAGGGTACGGTTGCGTAACGTGGTAAAGCCCAGATCAAGAGGCTTCAGAAGATTCGGGTATTTGCTCTCGCCGGAAGCAGTGGTCATGAAATTCTCCTCATCTGATCAGGTATCGGGACATCCGCCCATTTGTTATGGGCATAACACTACCGACCCTGCTCTGCGCCAACAATATCAAAAAATAACATTTGATTATCCCTGAACAACATCAATAATAGGCCCATGATCAAATCCCGAACGCCGGCCCGGAATGCTCTGGGCGATATCAGCCTGCTCTATGTCTCCGTGCTACTGCGGGCCGTTGCTGCCGAAGGTGGAGATGCGGAACAGCTGAAAGCACGGTTCCATCTGAGCGCTCCGGAACAGGCGGCTGTCGATGCCCGTATCAGCATCCCCAGATTCATGCGACTGGGCCACGCCGCTATCAATGCCACGGGGAATACGGCGCTGGGGCTGCGCATGGGGGCGCTGTCACGCCCGGTCGACGCCGGCATGGCGGGGCTCGCCGCCGAAACCGCCGGGACAGTCGCCGGGGCACTTGAATTGCTGGTGCGATATTCACTCCTCACCAGTCATAATTCCCGCGGGGCTCCCAGCTTTCAGCGCGCAATGAAAACCGTGAGCTTCTATTCCATTCGCCCCTACAACCAATACAACTATTT
Organism: Marinobacter sp. LM1; assembly: GCF_042763285.1. Taxonomy (NCBI): domain Bacteria; kingdom Pseudomonadati; phylum Pseudomonadota; class Gammaproteobacteria; order Pseudomonadales; family Marinobacteraceae; genus Marinobacter; species Marinobacter sp. LM1. The sequence continues at coordinate 1,264,115 of NZ_CP114373.1, read as the reverse complement.
TGTCGTGGATTCTGTGCTGGCCGCCTGGACCCAACTGATTCGACACATGACCGGCCGCTACGATGTACTGGAGCGTGTCCGGATTGAGTACCCATCCATTGGTCAGGACGACCTGTTCGAGAGCTGGTTCCGATGCCCCGTGGAATTCGGGGCTCCGGCAAACGATATCCGGATCAAGGACACAATCTGGGAGCTGGTACCGGCGCAGGCGCAGAGAGGCATGAATGAGAAACTGGTGAGCCTGTGCGAACAGGAACTGCAGCGAATCCAGCGAGGGTGGAGAATTACCGATCGCGCCCGCCATCACATGGCGCCATTACTGGTGGGTGGCAAGGTGTCGGTGGACGTTCTGGCCGCAAAAATGGGCCTGACGCCCTGGACACTGCAACGACAGCTGGCCGAAGAAGGCAGTGGATTCCGGCAATTACTGGACACTACCCGCCAACAACTGGCCTGGGATTACTTGAAGGAAACCGACAGCTCGCTGGCAGAAATTGCCTGGCTGCTCGGCTTTGCCAACCCTCCGGCATTTCACAAGGCATACCAGCGATGGCATGGCATCAGCCCGGGCGAACATCGAAAGATTCTGAGGATCAAGAAAAACTGATAAGACTTCAGGGGAGGTAAAAAATGGCGGAGCGGACGGGACTCGAACCCGCGACCCCCGGCGTGACAGGCCGGTATTCTAACCAACTGAACTACCGCTCCGCGTAGCTGCCTGAGCTGTCTTGCGACTGCTCTGTGACAACGAGGGCGCATTATAAAGAGGCCCTCGTTTATGTCAACGATTTTCCCAAACTTTTTTCAGATTTGCCTGAATCGCCACTTACATGGCATCAACCATTGCATCCTTGCCCTGGGCGGTCTTGCGGTATTCAATCGGTGTCATGCCAGACCAGCGCTTGAACGCCCGATAAAACGTACTGGGTTCTGAAAAGCCGGTCAGGTAGACAATTTCATCAATGGATTCATCGGTGGTGGCCAGTAGCTGCCGTGCTAGACGGTAGCGGAAATCCGCCAATACCTGATTAAAACTGGTCTCGGCCTCGGTCAGCCGGGTTCGCAGGGTCCGGGGCTTGATCCCCAAACGCTCAGCCACGGCATCAAGCGTGACTTCGCCGCTATCAAGCAATTCCGCGATGATGCGCTCCACCTGGCCAACAATGTCCTTCTTCTCGAGCCGGGCCACCTGCTCACTGGCGAAGCGTTCATGCAGGGCCAACAGTTCGGGTTCCGCATGAGGCGATGCATGGGACAGCAATTCGGCGGGGAAATAAAGCCGGTTCTCCTCGGCACCGAACACCACCTCACACCCCAACACCTCACGAACATGGTCCTGACCCTGCTCCCGATCATGCTCGAACTCAATCCGGGATGGGTAGAAATTGCCGTCGGTAATGGATTTGAAGAAGGTAATCAGGCCTTGAACAAAACACTCATTGAAGTGTTTCAGACGGCGAACATCGTCTGAGGCGGTATCAAGAACCATGCAGGCTTCATCGCCAGCCACGAAAAAATCCGTGTTGGCGGCATCGCTGAGCAAGCGCTGATAATTCTGGGCGCGGCGCAAGCCCTCGCCAAACGTCGGACTGCTCAGGAACAGGTATTCCAGTACCTGCCCCTTGTAGGCGGGGAGCAATGGCCCAAGGTGCAAACCAACATCGGGGTCACCGGAAACATCCTCCACCGCCTGCCAGAAATAGAGCTGGGCGCTGTGGGGAGTCCTAAGCTGATCCGTGTATACATACTGCTCGTTAACGCCAAGGCGGCTGAAGATGGCGTCGGTATCAATACCTCTTCGCTTCATCGCCTCGTATATCAGGCGTAGCATCACGCCTGCATCACGTAGTTCCTGCATAGTATCCCGCTTTTTTATTTATTGGTTACTACTTTGACCCGCCGGACAGGGCCCGGAGCACGCCAGGTCAATGCCAGATCTGGCCGGGTTTGCCAGACTTTCGTCGTACATTAGAGCATATCAGGCCACAGACGCACAGTTGTACCAGAAATTGGCAATGCCCAGAATAAAACCACATTGCCATCAAGACATGCACATGGACGCCGGCCCCGGGCCGACCAAGGAGAACGCTACGATGTCCGCGCCACTGGTTTATCACCACACGCCTCCTGCCCTCTTGCCTCTGTACGGCCGGGCACTGCTGCCGAAATCCGGAACGAACAACCCGGAAGCGGTGCAGATTCCAAGACTGGAGGCCAGCCTCCTGGGCGTTACCACGGACACCCCTGCACTCCGTGATTATCTGAAAATCTGCAGTTTTCATCCGGGAACCCGGCTGCCTGTGACCTGGCCGCATATCCTGGCGTTCCCCCTGCATCTGAAACTGCTGACCGAACCCGCATTCCCGCTGCCGTTGCTGGGCCTGGTGCATCTGAGAAACAGCATCACCCAGCATCGCCCTCTGGCCGCAGGCGAAAACCTGGACCTCAGGGTTATCCTGGGCAACCAGCAACGCACCGACCGGGGCCTGGAATTTGACCTGGTGACGGAAGCGAGGGCCTCAGGGCGCCTGGTCTGGGAGGAAGTCAGCACCAACCTGTTCCGGATGGCCAACGGACACAGTAAAGCCGGCTCAAAACCGAAACCGGAGCTGGAAACCTATCCATTCTCCGAAGCGATCAAGGCCCCGGAAAACCTGGGCCGGCAATACGCCAAAGTCTCGGGGGATCGAAACCCGATCCACATGCACGCCCTGAGCGCCAGAGCCTTCGGCTTTCCACGGGCCATTGCCCATGGCATGTGGAGCAAAGCACGGGCATTGGCGCTGCTGGAGAATCAGAAGGGCTGGAAGGATGGCCCTGTGCGGGCCAGTTGCCAGTTCAAGAAACCCCTGCTGCTGCCGGGAAACGCGATGCTGAACTGGCAGACAGGAGAGGATGGCTGGGATTTCCAGTTACTGAATGCGAAAGGCGATGCCCCGCATCTGACCGGGCGCATCGACTGGCTGTAGCGCTTATTCCTCCGGAGCGCAGAGCCCTCCTTCGGCTCCGGAAACAGGCAGGGTGAACCAGAAACAAGCGCCGCCGTCGTCCGGTCGTTCGTATCCGATTTCGCCGCCCTGGGCCTGAATCAGGGAGCGGCAGGTGGCCAATCCGATACCCATACCCTCGTCCTTGGTGGTATGAAACGGATGAAACAGTTTCTCTTCGGCCTCTTCGGCGACTCCGATGCCATGGTCCCGCACCTGAACCCGGACACAGTGGTCGCCACAACGGCGGGCACTCACTTCAACCGGCGTTGCCGCGCCGGCACTGCGGGTGGCTTCCAGGGCATTGCGTATCAGGTTCAGGGCGACCTGCTGCACCTGTATGGGGTCGGCCAGCACATCCGGCAGCGAATCCTCTACCTGTACCTCGATGCCACCTTCGTTGTTGCGCATGTCGACTTCGGCAAACTGGCGGGTATCCTCCAGCAAACCGGGAACCGAGAGTATTTCCTTACCGGTGGCGGGTTTTTTCATGAATCGCCGGATCCGGCGGATGATTTCGCTGGCGCGATGGGACTGAGCCTCGACCTTGTCCAGGGTTTCCTGCAGCAAACCCAGGTCGGGTTGCTCCTTGCCCATCATACGCTTGGCCACTCGGGCGTAATTGGTGATTGCCGTCAGTGGCTGATTGACTTCATGGGCAAATCCCGCCGCCATCTCGCCCATGGTGCTCAAACGGGAGGTGTGGGCCAGCTGATCCCGCTGCTCCTGAACCATGGCCCGGGCATCCTCCAGTGCCTGCTCGTTTTCCAGCTCGGTAGTGATATCCCGGAACACCACCACCGCGCCGTGGAGTTCTTCGTCATCCAGCTTTGGCGTTGAGCGATACTCCGCGGGGAAACCGGAACCGTCGGCCCGTAGCATACGGATATCGCGCTGGTTCTCGGCCACGCCTTGCCGGCAGGTAGCCATTACCGGCAGGTTGTCTTCCGAATCTGACGCGGTGGAAAAATGCAGATCAAAAAAGCTCTTGCCGATCAGGTCTTCAACCGGGCAGCCCATGATCATGCCCGCAGCGGGATTGGCGAATTCAATGATGCCATTCTCGTCGAGGCCGTAGATGCCCTCGCTGATGGAATTGAGAATCCGGGCCTGATCACCCTGGAGTTCGCGGTTCCGGGCCTGCAATTCACGCTCAAGGCGAATCACCTGGGCATGGGTTTTCACCCGCGCAATCACTTCCTGGGACTGAAACGGCTTGGAAATGTAATCCGCGCCGCCAAGAGAAAAACCTTTTACCTTGGCCTGCAGATCATCCAGTGCCGACAGAAACACCACCGCGCAGTCGGCCGTTTGCGGGTCGGCTTTCAGGCGCTCGCAGACCTCATAGCCGTCCATTTCCGGCATCATGATATCCAGAAGGATGACTTCAGGGTGGTGTCGGTGGGCAAGGTCCAGTGCTTTCTCGCCTTCGTTGGCGATCAGCAAACGGTAGCCTTTGTCTTTCAGGGTCTCGTAGAGGACCTTCAGGTTCTGCGGGTTGTCGTCCACCAACAGAACCGTCACCTCGGAGTTCTCACTGACAGTTTCAGTCATAGAAATACGGCCGGTTAAAAACGTTCGGACATGATGACGGTGCCGGCCGTCCTAGTCGATAAGGTCCTTTACGGACAGGACCATACGTACCAGATGGGCCAGGGAATGGGTGCCCATTTTGTGCATTACGCGGGAACGGTGAATCTCCACGGTACGCTGGCTGATTTCCAACTCAATGGCGATGACCTTGTTGGCCTGGCCGGCAATCATGCGGTCCATGATTTCCCGCTCGCGGGGCGTCAGGCTCTTCACCCGGCGGATGATTTCCTGTTTTTCGTCCAGGGATTTACGCTGTTCCTGATCCTGCTCCAGGGCCGCCTCGATCTTCTCCAGCAGAGCCTCTTCACGGTAGGGCTTCTGGATGAAATCCACGGCGCCCTCTTTCATGGCGTCCACCGCCATCGGCACATCGCCATGGCCGGTCACAAAGATAATGGGCAGGATCGAATGCTTGTCGTTAAGCTTCTTCTGAAGCTCCATGCCATCCATCCCGGGCATACGGATATCCAGCACGATGCAGCCGGCCATCTTGTCGGAATAGTCCTTCAGAAAGGCATTGGCGCTTTCGTAGGTTTTCACCGGCTTGCTATCGGATTTCAACAACAACTCCAGTGAATCACGAACGGCTTCATCGTCCTCTACCACGTACACAGTTTGCTGGATCTCAGTCATGGATCTGTACTCTCCTGTCCGTTTTATTATGGTGCCGGTCAGTGAATGGACGGATCTTTATGATCGTCCCGGGCGTGCTCCTGCCGCTCATGCTCGCGCATTTTTTCGAGCCGTTGCTGAATAATGCCAAAAACACTCTGCTTGGGGTACCTGCCTTTCTCATCGGCTTTGCCCGCCGGCTTGCCCAGTAACAGTGTAATCGCCTCTTCCACCCGGGCAACCGGGTACACGGCAAACCGCCCTGCCCGGGCCGCCTGCACCACTTCGCTGTCCAACATCAGGTTCTGGACATTGGTGGTTGGAATGATGACACCCTGGCTGCCGGTCAGACCACCTTTAAGCTCACAGGTGGCATAGAAGCCTTCCACCTTTTCGTTCACACCACCAATCGGCTGAACCTCGCCAAACTGATTAACAGAGCCGGTAATGGCCAGATCCTGCCGCACCGGAATGCCGGACAAGGCCGAAATCAGCGCACAGAGTTCCGCCAACGAGGCACTGTCGCCATCCACCTCGCCATAGTTCTGCTCAAAGGTCAGGCTGGCAGACAGGTGCATGGGATCGTTCACGGCAAAATGAGAGGCCAGCCAGGAACTCAGAATCATCACGCCCTTGGAGTGGATATTGCCTCCCAGCTTCACATCGCGCTCAATGTCCATGACTCCGCCATCTCCATAGTAGCAGCTTGCGGTCACACGATTGGACAAACCAAACTCGAAGCCACCGGTGGACAATACCGAAAGCGCGTTTACCTGACCTACGCAGGTGCCCGTGGTGGTCACCAGAGTGGAACCGTCCCGGATGGAATCATAGAACTGATCACGGATGCGACTGCTGCGGTAACGGGCGCTCTCCAGCGCACGTTCCACATGTACCTCAGAAATCAGCTTGGCACCAGCCTGGCGGGCCCAGAAATCCGACTCTCGCAACAGGTTGGCGATGTCGGCGGCATGCAACGACAGCCTGTCCTGATGGTCAGCCATGCGGGCACTATGCTCGATAATGCGAGCCACCGCCTTGTTGGTGCAATGCAACAGCTTCTTCTCAACCACAAGGCTGGAGATGAACTTGGCGTACAGCAACTGGCTCTCTTCGGTGCGGTACATCTCGTTTTCGAAATCCGCCGTTACCCGGAACAGCTCGGCAAACTCGGAATCGTATTCCTGCAGCAGCATCCAGGTTTCCCGATCGCCGAACAACACAATCTTGACGTTCAGGGGAACCGCCTCCGGCTCGATGGAAATGGTACCGGACAGGGTCAGCTCCCGCTCCAGGGAGTTGATCTGGATCGATTTTGATCGCAATGCGCGCTTCAGACCATCCCATACGAACGGCTGCTCCAGCACCTTGATGGCGTCCATCAGCAGATAGCCACCGTTGGCCCGGTGCAGGCTTCCGGCCCGAATCAGAGAGAAGTCGGTAAAGACCGTGCCCTTGTAGGTCACGTTTTCCACATAGCCGAACAGATTGTGATAGGTGGGATTATCTTCCACCACCACCGGTACTTCATTGGTTTTCTGATGCACCAGCACATTGATGAGGTAGCGCCGGGGCATTCTCTTGTCCAGTGCGGCCCAGGCAATGGCAGCCTGCTCCTCGTCGTCTTCCAGGAAAATATCCAGGTTATCCACCAGGTCTTTGCGAACCGCCTCCAGGTAAGTAACCACATCGGGCTGTTCACGGTATTTCTCCACCAGCTCGTCAATCTGATGGCCGGAGATACCCTCCAGGGTCTCCTGGTTCAGAGCCTGCTGTTTGTCGGCATATTCCTGTTCCCAGTCCGCCATTTTCCGCAACGCCTGGCGCAACTTCTTCTCAAGCTTGTTGATCGAGTCCTCAAACTTGTCCCGCTGCTCCTCGGTCAGAGCCTGGAAACTTTCCGCGGTGTGAGGCTCGTCGCCGTTCATGGCGACCAGGCGATAGCCACCGGGGGTGGTTACCGTCAGGCTTACCTTTTTCCGCTTGGCCTGGGCAGCCACTTTGGCCAGCTCATCTTCCTGCCTCTTGCCGTAATCATTCTTCAACTGCTCCGAGCGTTCCAGAAAGCTGTCGCTGTCAAAAGTCTGGGGGATCGTTTTCACCAGCCGGGTCATCAGCTTTTCCATGTCCTGCTTCAGCTGGGTCCCCATACCTCCCGGCAGCTGCAACAGCTTGGGATTACGCGGTTCCTCGAAGTTGGCGACATAACACCAGTCATGGCTTTGCTGCAGCGTGTCCACATGATGCTCAAGGTAACGCAGCATCATGGTTCGCTTGCCCAGCCCATTCCGACCCACGGCATAGACGTTGTAGCCGCCATGGGGCATGGCCAGGGCAAAGCGCACGGCCTCCTGGGCACGGTTCTGGCCCACGATTTCGGCCAGGGGCTCAAGTTGCCTTGTGGTCTTGAATGGCAGGTCTTTGAGGACGCAGGCTTTATACAGCTGATGCAGGGGCAGAGACTTCAAATTGGCTTCCCGTAACGGTCAGTTTTGTCGGATTTCAGGCCCGCCATTGTAGTGCCTGGGGCCGGGTCTGTCGCGTACCTCGTCCGGTTTTATCGAAAGGGGCCAGAGCCGACCGCAAGTGCCAACTTGGTCACAAATCCGGCCGTGGTCATTTTTCATGCAAGCCGTCGATTACTACACTTCATCTCCCGGACGGAATCCGGCCACAACAAGTACAAGACACGTGATGACTGAAAACATGACGAATAATTCCGCAGATCGCCGCATCAAGGATCGTTTTCCGGCGTCCTGCCTGAGGGTTCAACTTCGTGAGCGCGGTTTCTTCGGCCGTGGCAAACAGCCTGTGGCAGTTACCTGCCTGGACATGAACCGCTATGGTATGGCGGTTCTCTGCCCACGACCGGTGGATGTAGGTGTGCGACTGTTTCTTGATATCGAGGGCAAGTACATCAGTGAATCCCGGGTCGGAGCCCGGGTTATCGCCTGCCAGCCCTACCAGGCGGGATATCGGGTCAGTCTGCAGTTTGCCTATTGCCTGGACAAAAATGCCTACTCACGAACGATGGACAACGCACTGTCCCGTATTGAAGGCTTCTACAACCGCTACGCCAGTTGATCAAATCAGGCCGGCGTCAAGGCTGGCCGCCACTGCCATACCCAACTCGTAACACTGCTCTTCAAACTCGGGCCGGAATTCACCCCGGCATACCAGTGCATCCTGCACCAGCTTCCAGCGCAGCCCTGTGGTTATGGTCTCAATAGCTCGGCGGGTCCCGGTACCATCATGGCCGGCACGGATATAAAAGGCAAAAGGCAGGCCCTGGGTTTTCTCCAGGCAGGGATAGTAGCTGCGGTCGAAAAAGTCTTTCAGGGCGCCAGACATGTAGCCGAGGTTTTCCGTGGTGCCCAGGATGATGGCGTCGCATGCGAGGATGTCTTCGGGGCCAGCTTCGAGAGGCGCCTTTACCACCACCTCTACCGCTTCGATGTCCGGATTACGAGCGCCATTTTCGATGGCGCTCCGTAATCTCAGGGTATTCGGAGACGGGGCATGAGCCACAATCAGCAGTCGCTTCATGTCACGCCTCCCTATCTTTCTCTTTTTAGAATTTATAGCAGTTCGCCATTGGCTTCAGCAGGAGCCTCCGCCGTCTCTTTCTTGACCGGCTTGGGCATCAGCTTGTCACGCACTTTAGCCTCGATTTCATTGGCGATATCCAGGTTCTCTTCCAGGAACTTACAAGCGTTTGCTTTGCCCTGGCCGATCTTGTCGCCGTTATAGGCGTACCAGGCACCGGACTTGTCCACAAAGCCTTCTTTCACGCCCATGTCGAGCACTTCCGCCATGTGGTAGATGCCCTTACCGTACATGATCTGGAATTCTGCCTGCCGGAACGGCGGCGATACCTTGTTCTTGACGACTTTTACGCGGGTTTCGTTGCCCACCACTTCGTCGCCGTCTTTCACCGAACCGATACGGCGAATATCAAGGCGCACAGAGGAGTAGAATTTCAGGGCGTTACCACCGGTGGTAGTCTCGGGGCTACCGAACATAACGCCAATCTTCATACGGATCTGGTTGATGAACACCATCAGGCAATTGGCGTGCTTCACATTACCGGTAAGCTTGCGCAGTGCCTGTGACATCAGGCGAGCCTGAAGACCCACGTGGCTGTCGCCCATTTCGCCTTCAATTTCCGCTTTCGGGGTCAGCGCCGCAACCGAATCGACAATGATCACGTCCACCGCGTTCGAGCGCACGAGCATGTCGGCGATTTCCAGCGCCTGCTCACCGGTATCCGGCTGGGAAACCAGCAGCTCATCAACGTTAACACCCAGCTTTTCCGCATAAACCGGGTCCAGAGCGTGCTCGGCATCCACAAAGGCACAGGTTTTACCCTGTTTTTGCGCTTCCGCGATAACCTGCAAAGTCAGCGTGGTTTTACCGGAGCTCTCCGGGCCGTAAATCTCAACGATCCGACCGTAAGGAAGACCACCAATACCCAGAGCAACATCCAGCCCAAGAGAGCCGGTGGATACGGCAGGAATCGCCTCACGGGGCTGGTCGCCCATCTTCATTACGGCACCTTTACCGAACTGGCGTTCGATCTGGCTCAACGCTGCGCCGAGTGCTTTCTTGCGGTTATCTTCCATTCTTGCAAACCCTCGTTACCAGGGCCGCTCAACCTTGTCGGCCAATGCGGCAGAATCCGGAGAAAACCTGAATAGCCATCCAGTTTTTTCCTGTATATTTGAACAGTATTAAAACATATGGCCAGAAGGAGACCAACCCCCGGAAAGGTGAAAATCCTCACAGGGTTTCGACAAATCCGGTAACTCCTTCTAATACATACAAAACCGACTGCCGGCGCACCTGATCCCGATCGCCATCGAAATGCGCTACCCGGGCTTCGATGTTGCCAGCCCGGCTGCCCCAGGCAAACCAGACCGTACCAACCGGCTTGTCTGCACTACCCCCACCCGGCCCGGCAACACCGCTGATAGCGACGGCAATATCCACGCCTGTGGCACGTATGGCACCTGTCACCATCTGTCGCACCACCGGTTCACTGACCGCCCCGCACTGCTCCAGAGTATCAGCCTGTACGCCAAGGATGGCCTGCTTGGCGGCGTTACTGTAGGTCACCAGACCCGCCATAATATAGGCGGACGACCCCGCCCGGTCAGTCAGCACCTTGGCCACCCAGCCACCGGTGCAGCTTTCAGCGGTGGCGATGGTCATCCCCTTACGCTCAAGCGCCACCGCCAGCGCGTCACCAGCCTTGGCCAATTGTCCGTCGGTCACATTCATACGGTTCTCCCGTTTCCTGTAATGCCCGTCGCCAGTCTCAGGCTCCGGGAAAACTGTCAACAAATCCGCGATCAATGCGGTCTTTCCACTTCCAGACCCAGGCCCCCGAAAACGTCAAAGGGCCATAACTACCAATCGCCGTGCAGTCTCCCGCCGCCAACAGGTACAACGAAAACCTTCGCGGATAGAAACGCGCCAACGGTTTACCCGATATCGCAGCAGCAAGATTACGGGCCAGTATCGGCCCGGCACGAACCGCGTGTACCCCGGAACGGTCCAGCCTTTGGTCAACCCGGCTACAGGTATCTCCGGCCACAAACACATTGTGGTGAGACGTACTGCGATGGCTGGCGTCTACCCTGACAAAACCGGCTTCGTCTACGGCCAGGCCGCTGGCTCCCAGAAAGGGCAGAGCCCTGCCACCGGTAGATACCAGAACCGCATCGGCCCGCATTCGTCGCCCACCGGCCAACCGAACCCCGTCAACCACCGGCTCTCCATACTCCTCAACAATCTCGACACCGCAGCGCATCAGCGCCCGCCGCACCAGGCGGCGAAAGCGGGGACGAAAGCCCGGTACCACACCATTGCTGCCGGCCACCAGAACAACGCCCGCCTGGTCGCAATCCGCTGATCGCCGGGCCAGGGCCATAGCGATCTCCGCACCTCCTGCGCCTCCACCAAGAACAACAATACGCGGGCGCGCTCTGGCGCGCAGTGATCGCTCGGTTGCCGGCCAGTCTTCAGCAAATCGTTCGACGGGCTTAACACCGAGGATCATGCTGTCCGGCTCGTTCAGCACGGCACTGTCACTGGCCGATCCAACATCGACAGAAAGCAGATCGTAGGGCACCCCTTCACCACTTGCCAACACGACCTCCTGCTCGGCTGCCCGCAATTCAACAGCCCGATCGAGCACCAGCCTGCCACCGGCGGCGATCACCGTGGGCCCGACCAGGACACGACACTGATCGAAGCGATAGTGCCCGGCCAGCCAGCCCGGGATCATCCCGGAGTAGTACTGCCACCGGGACGGTGACACTAGCACCAACTCAGTCTCCGGCAACGGATCGCGCGCGAACTGACGCAACGCCACCATGTGAGCGTGGCCGGCACCCAGCAAAACCAGTCGCTTCATATTCTCATCTCTCGCCTGCCATGCTCACCATCCCGAGCTCTGATATGCTCCTCTCAGGAGGTCACCAAAATCCATGTTGCGACACCCAATACGCGAAGAAGATCCCCGGCTCGCAATCATCGTCCCCGTTCTCAACGAGATTGACGGTATCGAACCACTGCTGAGCCACCTGGAAATCTGGCGTCAGCGGGGCGCCGAAATCATTGTGGTGGATGGCGGCAGCGACGACAAATCGGACAGTCTCATTGAAGCAAGGGGGTTTCCCCTGATTCGCTCTGCCCGCGGACGCGCAACCCAGATGAATGCTGGAGCACGAAGCAGCCAATCGCCTTTCCTGATATTCCTGCACTCGGACACCCGGCTGCCGGAGCATGCGGACACGCAAGTGATGACTCACCTGGCACGCTCAGAAACCAGCTGGGGCCGTTTTGATGTTTGTATCGACGGCCGCTCCCGCCTGTTGCCGATCGTTGGCGCCATGATGAATCTGCGCTCGAGACTGACCGGCATCGCCACGGGCGATCAGGCCCTGTTTATGACTCGAACCCTGTTCGAGCAGGTCGGAGGGTTTCCGGAACAACCACTGATGGAAGATGTGGAAATCTGCAAACGCCTGAAACACATCACGCCCCCGGTGTGTCTGAGGGACAGAGTGGTCACCTCCGGCCGGCGCTGGGATCAGCGCGGCGGCTGGCGGACGATCTGTTTAATGTGGCAGTTGCGCTGGGCCTATTGGCGCGGCGTTCCCGCAGACCAACTGGCAGTCCGTTACCGATGAACCAGACACGCATTATTGTTATCGCCAAAGAACCCCGGCCCGGGAAGGTAAAAACCCGTCTGATCCCGGCGCTGGGTGAGGCCGGTGCCGCCCGGCTGGCAGACCGCATGCTGCGGCACACTCTGGCGCAGGCCCTCGACGCCAGTATCGGCCCGGTGGAGCTCTGTGTCAGCCCGGATCCTGCGGCAGAATACTGGCAACAGTTGGACCCTGGTGACCGAGCCATCCTGTCTTCCCAGGCTGAAGGTGACCTGGGCCATCGCATGGCGGAAGCGGCCAGGCATGCCCTGACAGCCGGCTTACCGGTGATCCTGATCGGAACGGACTGCCCGGATCTTGACGCCAACCGACTGAAGCAAATGGCCGGCGACCTCCTGAACCACGATGCCTGCCTGTGCCCGGTCGCCGACGGCGGCTATGCCCTGCTGGGGCTCCGGCGTTTCAGCCCGACCCTCTTCACGGATATACCCTGGAGTACCGAGCAGGTGGCCGCCATCACCCGACAGCGTCTGGCGGCCCTGGGGTGGCGCCTGGCGGAGAGCGAAACCCTGAACGACGTCGACGAGCCGGCTGACCTGCAAAGGCTGGCGACAGACTATCCCGGACTGATGATGCCCTGAGTGACTGACCGGCTGCCGACACCTCCGGACCATGGTACCATCGCGGGTTTTGGTATCCCGAACGGCGTGCCACCACCCTTGCCGATGTTTACCCGGAAGAATTGAGGAACTATGACGGACCTGTCCAAGCACACCCCGATGATGCAGCAGTACCTGAAAATCAAGGGAGAACACCCGAACGAGATGGTGTTCTACCGCATGGGGGACTTCTACGAGCTGTTTTACGACGACGCTAAAAAAGCCGCAGAGTTGCTGGACATTACCCTGACCGCACGTGGCCAGTCCGGAGGTAATCCGATTCCCATGGCAGGGGTACCCTTCCATTCGGCCGAAGGCTACATTGCCCGCATGGTTCGCGCGGGCCAGTCCATCGCTATCTGCGAGCAGATTGGTGATCCTGCCACTAGCAAGGGCCCGGTGGAACGCAAGGTCGTGCGCATTGTCACTCCCGGTACACTGAGTGACGAGGCGTTTCTGGAAGACCGCCGCGATAACCTGCTGGCAGCCATCTACCATCACAAAGAGCAGTTCGGCTTTGCCTCTCTGGATATTTCCAGTGGCCGGTTCGCGGTGTCGGAACTGGAGAGCCTTGAAGCCCTGCAGGGTGAGCTTCAGCGCCTGCGACCCGCTGAGATCCTGATCAGCGAGGATTTTCCCTATACCGACATCCTTGAGGGTTTCACCGGCGTACGCCGTCAGGGCCCCTGGCTGTTTGAATCGGACACCGCCCTCCGGGTGATCACCCAGCAGTTGCAGGTACGCGATCTCACCGGCTTTGGCTGCGAAGACCTGACCCTGGCCGTTTGCGCTGCAGGCTGCCTGTTGCAATACGCCAAGGAGACCCAGCGCACGGCGCTGCCGCATATCCGCAAACTGACCCGCGAACGCCGGGAAGACGCCGTGATACTGGATGCCGCCAGCCGCCGTAATCTGGAAATCGACACCAACCTGATGGGTGGCCAACAACACACCCTGGCCTGGGTGATGGACCGCACCGCCACTGCCATGGGAGCCCGGGAGCTCCGACGCTGGCTGAATCGTCCACTTCGGGATGTTGAGCGCGTGCGCCAGCGCCAGCAGGCAGTATCTGCGCTGCTGGACGGTTTCCACTATGAGCCGGTGCACGATCTACTGAAACGGGTGGGTGATATCGAACGGATTCTGGCCCGGGTTGCCCTGCGTTCTGCCCGCCCCAGGGACCTTGCGCGCCTGCGCGACGCTTTTCATGCCCTGCCAGAACTGCAGGAGGCACTGAAACCGGTCAACTCACACCATATCGTGAAGCTGGCCACCGTCATCGGTGAATACCCGGAACTGGCCGACCTGCTGGAACGCGCCATCATCGACAACCCGCCGGTGGTAATTCGTGATGGCGGTGTGATTGCCGAAGGCTTCGACGAAGAATTGGATGAACTCCGCAACATCAGTGAAAACGCCGGCCAGTATCTGCTGGATGTGGAAACCCGGGAGCGTGAACGCACCGGCATTTCCACCCTGAAAGTGGGCTACAACCGGGTGCATGGTTACTACATCGAAATCAGCCGGGCGCAGTCTGACCAGGCACCCGTGGACTATATCCGCCGCCAGACCCTGAAAAACGCCGAACGCTTCATCACCCCGGAACTGAAAGAGTTTGAGGACAAGGCACTGAGCGCCAAAAGCCGTGCCCTGGCCCGGGAAAAAGGCCTGTACGACGACGTCCTGGAAACCGTGGCCGAACAGCTGGCCCCGCTGCAGGACGCCGCCCAGGCCCTGGCCGAACTCGACGTGCTGAGCAACTTCGCCGAACGAGCCACGTCCCTGCGCTTCACCGCGCCGGAATTTACCGACCAGCCAGGATTTGATGTGGAGGAAGGTCGGCACCCGGTGGTGGAGCAGCTGCTCGACGAGCCGTTTGTGCCCAACAACCTGTTGATGGATACCAAACGCCGCATGCTGGTGATCACCGGCCCGAACATGGGCGGTAAGTCCACCTACATGCGCCAGGCCGCCCTGATTGCCCTGCTGGCCTACACCGGCAGTTTCGTGCCCGCCAACCGCGCCGTGCTTGGCCCGGTGGACAGGATCTTCACTCGCATGGGCTCCTCGGATGACATAGCCGGTGGCCGCTCCACCTTCATGGTGGAAATGACCGAAACCGCCAATATCCTGCACAATGCCACCGAACACAGCCTGGTGTTGATGGATGAAGTGGGCCGCGGCACCAGCACCTTCGACGGCCTGTCGCTGGCCTGGGCCACGGCTGAGCACCTGGCAAAGAACATCCGGTGTTACACCCTGTTCGCCACCCACTACTTCGAGCTGACCCAGTTGGCCGATGACCTCGAACATGCGGTTAACGTGCACCTGACCGCCACCGAGCACGACGACTCCATCGTGTTTCTGCACAATGTGCACGATGGCCCGGCAAGCCAGAGTTACGGGCTGCAGGTGGCAAAACTGGCCGGGGTACCCCAGGATGTGATCCGCAACGCCAAAACCCAGCTGGCACATCTGGAAGGCCTGGAAGCAGGCAGCAACCCGTCGCCGGCACCCGCGAGCGTTAATGAGCCGAAACCGGCTGCACCATCTGCTACAAAGACCGCCAGTGTGGACGCAGTGTACCAGGGCGATATGTTTGCCATGGCCGAGCCGAGCGTGGTGGAACAGGCCCTGGAAAAGCTCGATCTGGACGGCATTACCCCAAGAGACGCGCTGAACCAACTTTATGAACTCAAGGGGTTACTGGCAAAATAACAGCATTCTGCGCCAAACTTGATCTGGGTAATAACGATATAGCAGGCCAACGCTTGCGGCAGTGTGGGGGGCTCCCTACAATATCGCTCCAAATTATAAACGGGGCCGGGTAACTGACAGGCTCCTGATGAGACTGAATCTTCTACGAACCAGGGATCTGACTATGGCGTTTATCGTTACTGATAACTGCATCAAGTGTAAATACACCGACTGCGTGGAAGTCTGCCCCGTGGACTGCTTCTACGAAGGCCCCAACTTTCTGGTGATCGACCCGGACGAGTGCATTGACTGCGCCCTGTGCGAGCCAGAGTGCCCGGCCGAGGCAATCTTCTCGGAAGACGAGCTACCGGCAGGCCAGGAAGCCTTTGTTGAAATCAACGCAGAGCTGGCCGGCAAGTGGCCCAACATCACTGAAAAGAAAGACCCGCTGCCAGATGCCGAAGAGTGGGACGGTAAGCCCGACAAACTCAAGTACCTGGAGCGCTGAGACCAGGCCGCGCGCAAACAAAAAGGCCGGAGGCATCACCTCCGGCCTTTTTTGTGTTTGGCCCTGATGCGTTTCAGCCAGCGGCCGCCAGCAGCTTTTTCGTCGCCGCCGAACGATAGAACGGTTCCAGCCTGCGCCGCAACAACGCCTCCAGATAGCCCTCCTGCCGGAGCAGATCCACCAGCGGCAAGCCCACCGCTTCAAGTTCTGTGACAATCACTTCCCGCGTGACGCCGATATCCGCGAGCAGGTTCATCACTGGTTGGTTACCATAGCGGGCATACAATCCCTCCACTACTGCCTGAACACAGCCCTCAAAATACGGTGTCTGGCGGAAATGCAGCCAGAAGTCATAGCCCAGCACCACAAATTCCTGCAGCTGAACATCACCCAGTCCGTCCTGCAGATCCTCGATGGTTCGGTCTTCGAGAGACACCCAGGCCGCCATGACTGTGTCACGCAGTTCGTCATCACTCAAAGCCTTGTGCAGGAACTGCTCACTTCGGGCAATCAGGCTCGGCAGGCTGTCCGAAAGCCAGGCCTTGATGCGGCGTTCAAAGGTCTCATCCAGCCCCGGCACGGCCTTGTTAGCCATTTTCTTGCCGAATTTCATCATCGAGCCCACCCCGGGTACTGAGCGGGTAATCAGATTATCCTCGTAGAGGTAGTTCACCAGGCCGTGATAGACCACATTCGACACCAGCTCCTGATAAACCGGGTGCGCCATAATCTCACTGATCACCCGTTCCCGCTGGTGGCGCAACTCCAGGGCTTCCTCAACAAACGCACTGGCCTGCTCCCGGGACAGAATATCGCCCAGCCTGGTCTGGCTCTGAACCGGGGCCTTCAACACTTCGGTTGCCAGGTCCGCTGCCAGCTCCGGAATGCCGGCATCCAGCTCCATGCTCACCACCACTCGCCGGATCAGGCCCATAATCTGCTCGGCACTGACCACGCGTTCCAGGGTCACGCTATTGGCATACTCCAGCAGTTCGTCCACTTCCTGATGCAGGAACTTTTTCAGTTTGGCGCCTTTCAGGGCATTCAGCTCGTGCCGAACGTGGGCTTCAAGTAATTGGTCCGCCAGGGTTGAGGTGGTCTCGGTCATAAGCCTGTTTTCCTTTGCCAGGTTTTCTTGTCTGGCAAAGAGGCTAACACGTTCCGGGGTAAGGCGGGTTTGCCCGAACTACACCTTCAGGCGTGATACAGGGCCAGTCTGGCGACCGGCCCGTTCGATTTACTGAAAATCACTGAACTCGTGAGGCTCGGCTGCCAAAGCCAGGCAGATACTGCCCGGCCCCACATAAATGGCACTGGTAATGCCCATCTGGGACAACAACAGCTCAACGCCGTTCTGCTCGCAGGCGTCGCGAAGCCGATTCAGGCCCGGCAGATCCTCGATTTCGGTCCAGCTCAGGCCACAGGAAAGGCTGACATACGGCGTCAGCAAACCAGCTTCCACCCGGGCGACCGCGTAATTCATCACCTTCTCTACAGCCATGTCGAAGTTACGGGTCTTGGCAACCGGTTTGCCTTCCACACCCTGCCCGAAAATCACCGGGATGATGTTCAGCGCCTTACCCAGGAAAGCCGCCACCGCAGACACGCTTTTGTCCCCTCGGCGCCGGGCGCGTTCACGGATGTAATGCAGATCCCGGGGAATGACACAGGTGTAGATTTTGTCGGTGAAGGTTTCCACTTCATGGCGAAGCGCATTCTTCGATACTTTCTGGCCAATCAGCTTCAGCGTGTGAGCCGCCAGCAGCCCCTGGCCGGCAAAGATCTGTTTGCTGTCGATCACCCGCATGGAAAACTTACCATCCCGGCCTGCAGCCTTGCGCGCCTCTTCATAATGCGCCATCACAGAGTTCATGGCTTCAGATGCGTTCTGGTAAATCAGGCTCCGGCTGCGGGTTACGGTTTCGCAGATGGCGACATCAAATTCGGTGACAATTTTTTCCATGAAAAGATCATGAATCTGCTCGGCGCTGAACGCCTCCGTTTCCGCCTGGTGCCCCTTATCGAGCAGGCCGCTCTGATAGAACTCCTGAGTACGGACAGGATCGTGGTTATCGATGTAGGTCTGGCCATCAATAATGGCCGTGACGGGCAGCACAAACAGGTCGTGTTTGCGGGCGAATTCATAGGGTAGATCACAGGCGCTATCAACGATCAGACCAACTCGCATGCTGAATGTCTCCGGGTTCGGGCGCGTCCTCTGGCGGGTACGCCCTTTCTTATGATTATTTTGCAGCGCCCCAGTGTTACACAGGCTGATGAAAATTTCAGCAACCCGGGAACCGGATCAGGCTTCCAGCTCCCTCAGATTGGCTTCCAGCAAACCGCGATTGTCCTGCTGCCACGGATGAAAATCCCGCCGGAAATAGGCCAGAAAATCCGGCAGGCACTTGCGCAGAACCCCCGGCTTGCCCCACAGGAAATTCAGCCCGCCCAACCAGGTTCTCAGGCTCCAGAGCTTGCCGTCGGTTTTCAGAAGGCTGCAGGTATTAAGGAAGGTGTAGCGGAAGAAATTCCAGGTTACGAACAGGAACACGATCCGGCGAAGCTTGTCGTTGCCAATACAGGCACGGTATACGTCGAAAGCCACCGACTTGTGTTCGGTTTCCTCAATGGCATGCCAGCGCCACAGCCTCTTCATGGTTGGAGTCGCCCCTTCCATCCACTCCGGGTGACTGAGAATTGCGTTGGCCAGAACGGCCGTGTAGTGCTCAGCACCACAAGTCCCGGCCAGCTGCCGACTCGGCGGCAGGCGCCCGACCCACTCCATATGTTTGCGGAACCGTTCGTCCAGGGCATCAATATCGTAGCCCCGGGCTTTCAGAGCCTCGTTGTATTCCTTGTGCTCGCGGCTATGCAGAGCCTCCTGGCCGATAAAGCCCTTGATCTCCTCCTTCAACTTGGGATCGGTAATCTGATCCCGGTAGAGCCGGACTGCGTTGATAAACTGTTGCTCGCCATCCGGAAACTGCAGGGACAAGGCATTGAAAAAGGCCGTTCGAAAGGCATCGTTACCATGCCAGAGCGTTCTCAGTTCGGTACGAACATCAAACCGCAGGTGCCGGGGTTTGACCGTGACACCATCGGGGGTGGAGCTGATCGTCATGGCAGCCTCCTGTGGTCTGTTTGTTGTTATCGGGAGTTTGACTGCGGATGATTTTTAATCAACGGGATCAGTTTACCCCCACGTAACTGCAAACCGGAAGGCATACCTCAAGAAAAAAAGACGCTTTGTCACAATATGACAACTTGTCAGAAATCCGAACAGAAACAAAAAAGGGAGGCGCTCAGGCCTCCCAAGGACACACAGTGGGTAGATGCCGCCGCCGAACACGGCGGCATCAGGTTCAGTGCTCGTTGACCGGCTCCGCGCCCGGTGCTTCCGGGTCGGGGGTAAAGCCGAGAATATGAGTGCGCTCGATCAGGAAGTACAACACCGCACCAGTGGCCAGGCCCCAGCCCGCGCCGTAAACCGCGAGTACTACGCCCATCGTGCCAGCAATACCACGTTCAGTGTTGTTTTCCAGTTGCTCCAGGCCCACCATCAGACAGATGTAGCCAGTCAGCAGCAGTGTCAGCGACAGGGCAATCGGCAGCACCGGCTGGAAGAAGCTCACGAGCGGCAGCACAAACAGTGCGATGAAGCCTGTAATCCAGAAGGTGCCACCACCGCTGTAGATGGAATCCATGGCATTACGGCCATACTTGTAGCGCTCGGCCATGGTGGCGGTCACCGCCGTCCAGATCGGGCCAGCCAGGCCAGGGTAAGGCGCGAAGAATGCGTGGCCGCCATTACGGATAGCGGTCACCAGGTGCACGCGGTCCACGCTGTTGTCGATGTCTTCGTCTTTGCGCAGGTGGTCGACACGGTTCATCAGGGACTGACCAACCACGATGTCACCGAAGGCAATGACGTAGGCAATGACTGCGGTCGGAATCGCATACAGGAATACATTCAGATCCGGGAAACCAACACTAAACGGCAGGTAGTTCCACAACTGGTCGAACGCTGGCTTGGTGATCCCCCACTCAACATTCGGCACATCGTATTCGCCGGTGGCAAAGCCCACCAGAATGGCCACCACCATGCCCGGCACCATGCCGTAGTTGGCAATCTTGCGGGCCAGCACGTTCTTGTCGACAAAGCCTTTGAACGAGACGGAGAACATCAGATACAGACACACCAGGCCACCCACGATCAGGGAGATCGGCGTGTTGGCCAGGCGGCCGCCGGCCTCGATTTCACCCATCAATGCCGCAATACCGGCACCGATAATGATGCCGCCCTTCATAGAGCGCGGGATCCAGTTAACCAGTTTACTGCCCAGCCGGGTCACGCCCAGAATCAGGAAGATCAGGAACACCAGGAACTGCAATGCAAACAGCGCCTGGATGGCCTCAGGACCGGGTTCATAATCGGAAAGGAACAGCAGCACCACCGGAATACCCGGGGTAATCCAGCCGGGCACCAGAGGCACACCCAGCAAGGCTGGCAGCATAAAGCCGATACCGCAGATCACCACGTAAGCAAGGGCCACATCGTAGGGAACACCGAGATATTTTTCCAGCAGCGGAATCATGGCCAGACTGACCACAAACATGATCAACGCCTGCACCATCTCCGCGAATTCCCAGCGGTAATGCACAAACGGAAGACGAACCTTGAAGGGACCAGCAGGCCAGTACGGCTGCTCTTCACCATTTTTTCTGTGGAACATTTGCATAAAGAAACCTCCAGACACCGTGTTTCAGGCGCCAGCCAGTGTTGTTTTTGTGGAGAGGTATGGCTGCGCCGGCAGGCGCAGCCGTTAAAGGATTCAGTTCAGGTCTTTGGCCTGGTCCCTCAGTACGAACTTCTGGATCTTGCCGGTTGAGGTTTTCGGCAGCTCCGTGAAGACCACGGTCTTGGGCACCTTGAAGCGGGCCAGGTGCTCGCGGCAGAAGTTGATGATGTCGTCTTCAGACACATCCCCGGCTTCCGGCTTCAGGGTGATGAAGGCACAGGGGGTTTCGCCCCACTTCTCATCAGGCCGGGCAACCACCGCCGCTTCCAGTACGGCCGGATGGCGATAGAGGGTATCTTCCACCTCGATGGTGGAGATGTTCTCGCCACCTGAGATGATGATGTCCTTCAGGCGATCCTTGATTTCCATGTAGCCGTCTTCGTGCCACACCGCCAGGTCGCCAGTGTGGAACCAGCCACCACGGAACGCCTCTTCCGTGGCGGTCGGGTTTTTCAGGTACCCCTTCATCACGGTGTTACCACGCAGGAAGATCTCACCGATGGTTTTGCCGTCCTTGGGGACTGGCTGCATGGTGTTGGGATCAGCCACCATGGTGCCGCCCAGCGTGTGGTAACGCACACCCTGGCGGGCTTTGATCTTGGCGCGATCATGCAGAGGCAGCTCGTCCCACTCGGATTTCCAGGCACACACAGTGACCGGTCCATAGACTTCGGTCAGGCCATACACGTGCGTAACCTTGATGCCCATTTCTTCGATGGAGCCAATCACCTGGGCAGGGGGCGCAGCGCCGGCAGTCATGGACTTCACTTCGTGGTCGATGCCCGCCTTGGCTTCCGGTGAGGCATTCAGCAAGGCATTGAGGACGATCGGGGCACCACACATGTGGGTAACCTGATGGTCACGAATCAGCTGCAGAATCTTCTCCGGGTCTACCCGGCGCAGGCACACGTGGGTACCGGCCATGGCAGTAATGGTCCAGGGGAAACACCAGCCATTGCAGTGAAACATCGGCAGCGTCCACAGGTACACCGGGTGCATGTCCATGGACCACACCGTCTGGTTGCCCAGCGCGTTGATGTAGGCACCGCGGTGGTGGTACACCACGCCTTTGGGATTACCGGTAGTGCCGGAGGTGTAGTTCAGGGAAATGGCATCCCACTCATTTTCCGGGAAACTCCACTGGAACTGCGGGTCCCCTTCCTGCAGGAAGGCCTCGTAATCCAGGTCGCTGACCTGAACGCCCTCACCATACTCAGGGTCATCCACGTCAATCACCAGCGGCTTGTGCTCCAGATGGCGCACCGCATCCTTGATCACCTGACCGAACTCCCGGTCAGCAATCACCACCTTGGCTTCGCCATGCTCCAGCATGAAGGCGATGGCTTCGGCATCCAGGCGAACGTTCAGGGTATTGAGCACGGCACCGATCATAGGGATGCCGAAATGGCACTCCACCATGGCCGGAATGTTCGGCAGCATCACGGCAACGGTGTCGCCCCGGCCGATTCCACGGCCTTTCAGGGCAGATGCCAGGCGCAGACAGCGGTCGTAGGTTTCAGCCCAGGTGCGGCGGATAGCACCGTGGATGATGGCCGGGTAATCCGGATACACACTGGCCGTGCGCTCGATAAAATCTATGGGGGATTGAACAGCGTAGTTCGCGTCCCGGGGCTCTAGGCCCTGGTCAAAAATCGACGTCATTGGCGTGGTCCTCTAACTCGGATGTTGTTCTTATGGCGTATTCAGAAGAATCGCTAAAGCAGCTATACTCAGCATTGCCGAAAATGGTAGACCACAGCAAAACTACTAGAAACTCTACCATGGTATTATGGGAATACTTCTATAAAACATGACAGATCCCAACAATTCTCGACAAATCAATCTCCTACTGGACAGCGACCCGCAACCCACGCTGATTCTGGCAGCCGACGCAACGGTATCCGACTACAACCGTGCCACCCGTGAGTTGCTCACTATCAGTAAAGCACCTACACCAGATGCTTTGTTACCGGTAAACACTCAGGCGCTGGTGCAGGCGGCCATCGGCCAGGGCCGGGCCATTGAGGATGTGGAGTCACGGTTCAGTGATCGAATCGTTCTGTGGAGCTTTATTCCCCTGCCAGAGGGCACGCAGGTTCTGGTGCGCGGGCGTGATGCCACCAACGACATTCGGGATCAGGAGCAGGCGGTCCGCTCCAACCGGCTTTACCGCCTGATCACTGAAAACACCACCGACCTGATCTCCCGGCATGCCCCGGATGGCCGTTTTATCGACGCCACGCCCGCCTCCTGGCGGCTGCTGGGATACTGGCCCGAAGAGCTGCGCGGCAAAGCCCTGGAAGACGTTTTCCAGGGGGAGAATCTGGCCGAAGAGCTGGCACAAACCCGCCACCGCCTGCGGGAAGACGGCTACGCCACCCTCACTCTGGAACTCCATCACCGGGACGGCAGCCGCCGCTGGTTCGAAATTGCCAGCCGGGCCATCCGCGAGACATACACCGGTGCCGTAGTCGAAGTGATCAGTGTCTCCCGTGATATTACGGCCCGGGTAGAATCGGAAGAGCAGAACCGCCGACTGGCAGACGAGCTGGCCCATACCGCCCGCCTGGCCACCCTGGGCGAGCTCGCCTCGAGCATTGCTCATGAAATGAACCAGCCGCTGGCCTCCATCGTCAATTTCGCCAGCGCCAGCCAGCGTTTTCTCAAGGAAGCGGACAAACATCCGGACCGTCTGCTGAAAGTGGACGACGGTCTGCAGAAGATCGTACATCATGCCAACCGGGCCTCAGAAGTCATCAAACGGCTACGAGCTTTCCTGCGCAAAGGCCAGAAGCGCATGGCACCGGTCTCGCTCAATGCCGTTATCAGCGACGTGGTGAAACTGTGCCAGTGGGAAGCTGAAAAAAACGGGGTCCGGTTACAGGAGTATCTGGCCGCCGATTCTCCCGTGATTACCGCAGACCCGGTTCTGCTGGAGCAGGTGTTGATCAACCTGGTCCGTAACGGCATAGAAGCCAATGTCGAAGCCCGTGGCGAAACCGGCCGGCTGTCCCATATCGTGGTGACCACCTGCATCAACGATCAGCGCGAAACCCTGATCCAGGTCACCGACGAGGGCACGGGCCTGGATGACGAAGGCATACGCCAGATGTTTCAGCCGTTTTTCACCAGCAAACCCAAAGGCCTGGGGCTCGGGCTTTCCATGAGCCGTTCGATTATCGAAGGTTTTGGCGGCTTTCTCGACGCCATACCCGCCGAAACCGGCGGGCTGTCATTGATCTGTCGATTCCCGCCTAACCAGCACCGACTCGCCCCAAATCGCACCGCAGATTTCGCACATCCGCCAGGAGAAAAACCCTGATGCCAGACACGCACAACACGGTCTACGTGGTCGACGACGACGCCGGCATGCTTGAATCCACCCAGTGGCTACTGGAATCAGTGGGGCTGAAGGTGAAAGCCTACAGTGATGGCCGCCAGTTTCTGGATGCGGTGGAAGACCAGCGCCCTGGCTGCGTGGTTCTGGATATCCGTATGCCGGGGCTGGGGGGGTTGAACGTACAGGAAGAGTTGCAGAAACGAGGCCTGGACGTGCCGATCATCTTTGTTTCCGGCCACGCCGACGTGCCCATTGTGGTACGGGCCTTCAAGTCCGGGGCTTTTGACTTCATCGAAAAACCATTCAACGAACAATTGTTGCTGGACAGTGTGCAACAAGCCCTTCAGGACGCCGACGATCCTGTACCAAACGCAACGCCTGCTGCCAGTACCGAAGCATTGATTGCCAGCATGACCCGCCGGGAAAAGGATGTATTCCTGCCCCTGGCCCAGGGTTACACCAGCAAGGAAATTGCCGAGCAACTGGATGTCAGCGTCAAGACCATCGACCTGTACCGGGCCCGGGTGATGAAGCGCCTTGGTGCCGAGCGCCTGCCAGACGTGACCGGCCTGGCCATTGCCGCGGGTCTGTTGAACCCGCTCGAACTCAGGCAGCCCGCTCAGCCAGAATGACGCTGGACTTCGTGGGCCAGGGAGCCAAGTCGTATCACCGCGGTCTCCAGCCGGTCTGTCCAGGGATTGCCACCGTTCAGTCGCAGGCAGTTCTCGAACTTGTTGGTGGTTGAGAACATCAGCCCCGGTGCCACGTTGATGTTTTCGGCCCGGGCGCGCCGATACACTTCAGTACCGGACACACCGTCCGGCAGCTGCACCCAGAGCACAAACCCTCCCTGTGGCCGGCTGACCGCCGTGCCCTCCGGGAACGACCGGGCCACGGACGAACGCAGCCGTTCGGTCACCTCACGGTAGTGTTGGCGGGCAGCGCGCAAATAACGATCGTAACCACCCTGCTCCAGAAAATGCGCCACCGCCAGCTGAGGAATGGACGAGGTTGCCAGGTTGACAAAATATTTGTGCTGGCGGGCACTGGCCATGTGTCGGCCGGGGATCATCCAGCCCAGTCTCAGGCCCGGTGAAATGGTTTTGGAGAAAGAACTGCAGTAGATCACGTTGTCTGCACGATCAAAAGCCTTGGCGGGCCGCGGGCGCTCACCCGTGTGGTACAGATCGCCATAGATATCGTCTTCAATCAACGGCACATTGGCGGCCGCCAGCATGGCCACCAGTTGTTGCTTGCGCTCGTCCGTCATCCTGGCACCCATAGGATTACTGTGATTCGGCACCACCACGCAGGCTTTCAGAGGCCACTGCTCCAGGGCCAGCTGAAGCCCCTCCAGGCTGATACCATCGGAGGGATGGGTTGGAATCTCAATCACCCGGAGCCCCACCACTTCCAGCGCCTGCAGGATTCCCGGAAAGGAAGGCGATTCCACGGCCACAATGTCGCCGGGCTGGGTGACCGCTCGCAGAGCCAGGATGATGGCCTCCTGGGCACCATTGGTGGCTAGTACATCGTCTGGCGAGATCGGCACGCCGAGGCTCGCCATGCGCTGGGCAATCTGCCGGCGAAAGGATTCCTTGCCGGGGAAGGCGTAGTCCAGGGTTTCCAGGCCCCGCCGGGCAGCCCACAGGGTGCTCTGCTGGATCTGCCGCAGCGGCAGGTAATCCGGGTGTGGTATGGCGGTGGCCAACGGCACCATGCGCTTCTGCTCGTCCGCGCACAGATCCAGTGTCATTTCCCGGGCAGACACCGGCAGCGGCTGGCTGCGTTGTTCCGACATTCTGGGTTCCGGCACGTCCCTGGCAGGCAACCTTACGAAATAGCCACTACGCTCCCTGGCCTGCAGATAGCCACGGGCTTCCAGCGTCTGGTGGGCCTGAAGCACTGTGGAAATGCTGACACCAAACTGACGGCTGAGCACCCGAACCCCGGGCAAACGCTCACCCTCCCGGTAAACGCCATCACGAATCAGCCCCTGCAGCTGATCTGCTACCTGGTTATAAAGCACACCCATGGTCTTCTCCCTGTTTGCAGTGGCCAATCAAGGTCTATTGCAGCAGATCCGGCGCCGATTCAGGCAGTACAGATTGGCTACTTTTCGGCCAGCACAGTTCAGATTATAGATCATCTGTACCGATTCAATGCCTGGTTAACTGAATCTGTTATGGCAATACGGATAAGCGAACAATAAAGCCATCCACTGAAGAAGGAGTTTCACCATGGCACAGGTACAGAAAACCCACGAGCGTTTTGATCAGCAACCGGAAAGATCCAGAGCCAGTCAGAAAGACCTGTTCAACCTCGCCGGTGCAGACGCTACCACAGGCAACGGCCTTCACCTGAAAACCATACAAGGCCTGGCCCGGGAGGGCATCCGGGTAATCCCGGCCGGCCACAACCACTGGATTCTCACCGGCAACCGCCCGCTGCCGGAAGTCCACTGCTACAGTGAGCAGGAATTACAGCGCTTCGCCCATTCGCGAGCCAGACATTATCTGACCACCCCCAACAGGGAGAGCCTATGAACACCACACCGATTTATCAGATCGATGCCTTTACCAAGACCCTGTTCGGCGGTAATCCGGCGGCCGTCATGCCGCTGGACCAATGGCTGCCAGACGAGCAGATGCAGGCAATAGCGCTGGAGAACAACCTGTCGGAAACCGCGTTTCTGGTGCCGTTGCCAGAGTCTGAGCCGGCGGATTTTCACATCCGCTGGTTCACCCCTGCGGTGGAAGTGCCGCTGTGCGGCCATGCCACACTGGCCTCAGCGTGGGTGGTGTTCAACCGGCTGAGCTGGCCGGCCGACACCGTGCATTTTCACTCCAGAAGTGGTCCATTGGCCGTTACCCGCCGGGCAGAAGGCTGGCTGGAGCTGGATTTCCCGAATCTGCCTTTCGAGCACAGGCCAACGCCGGCGCTGATTCTGGAGGCTTTGCCCGGGGCGCCGGCCGAGTCTTTCTACGTGCCTAACGACACCAATTACATGGTGGTGCTGGGCTCCGAAGACGAGGTGCGGAGCGCAACTCCGGACAACCGCAAACTGGCCGAGCTGGGTAACCAGGGCCTGATTGTGACCGCCCCGGGAACGGACTGCGATTTTGTCAGCCGGTATTTCGCTCCCGGCGCCGGTATCGACGAGGACCCCGTGACTGGCTCCATCCACAGCGTGTTGGTGCCCTACTGGGCTGAGAGGCTCGGAAAAACGGAACTCAGGGCTCGCCAGGTTTCTGCCCGCGGCGGCGAACTGCGCTGCGAGCTCCGGGGCGAGCGGGTGGCCATTTCTGGCCAGGCAGCCTTCTACATGGAAGGCTCCGTTCACCTGCCGTGAGGCTGGTATACTGCCCGGCGTTTTTCACCAACGGCGGGTAGTATCATGGCAGGTTCATCCTCAGCGTATGACGTAATCATCATCGGCGCCGGCGCAGCAGGGCTGATGTGTGCGGCAACCGCCGGCTACCGTGGTCGGCGTGTGCTGGTGCTGGACCATGCCAACAAACCGGGCAAGAAGATCCTGATGTCCGGCGGCGGGCGCTGCAATTTCACCAACCTGAACAGCACACCCGCCAACTTCCTCTCGGACAATCCCCATTACTGTATCTCAGCGTTGAAGCGGTACACTCCCCAGGATTTCCTCGAACTGGTGGATCGACACTGCGTCGAGTACGAGGAGAAAGCGCCCGGTCAGTTGTTCTGCCGGGACAGCGCCAGAGACGTCCTCAATGTTCTGCTGACCGAATGTGAATGGGCGGGCGCGGAGATCCGACTGAAGACCCAGATTCAGAAAGTACGGGAAGCGAACGGTGGCTATCAGGTTGTGACTGGCAGCGGCGTGCTGAGCTGCGAATCTCTTGTGGTTGCCTGCGGCGGCCTGTCCATTCCCACCATGGGCGCGACCGGATTCGGTTATGAGCTTGCCAGAAAATTCGGGTTGAACATTCTGCCGACCCGGGCCGGGCTGGTGCCCTTTACCCTGCAACCGGAGCTGAAACAGCAACTGGCACCACTCTCGGGGGTCAGTTGTCCGGTCGATGCCCACTGCCACAACCAGCATTTCCGCGAGCCCATGCTGGTGACGCACCGGGGGCTGAGTGGCCCGGCCATGTTGCAGGTGTCCAGCTACTGGCGGCCGGGGGATGAGGTGCACATCAACCTGTTGCCCGGCCTGCGTATTCAGGAGGACCTGCTGGCACTTCGCAGGCAAAAGCCGCAATCCACTCTGGCGCAGTATCTCAACCAGCATCTGCCCAAACGTTTTGCCCAGGCATTTAATGAACTTCAGGGCTGGCAGGGCCCACTTCAAGGCTGCAGCAATCAGGACATCGAGCAGATTGCCGACACTCTGGGCAACTGGACGGTGAAACCTGCCGGCACCGAAGGTTATCGAACCGCAGAAGTGACCCTGGGCGGAGTTGATACACGCCAACTCTCCTCCAAAACCATGGCGGTTCTGGATCGGCCGAACCTGTTCTTTATTGGCGAAGTGGTGGACGTGACCGGGCACCTGGGTGGTCACAATTTCCAGTGGGCCTGGGCGTCTGGTGTGGCTGCCGGCAACGAGGCCTGAGCCCCGCTACAGGTATTTCTCGATAGGCAACCACGACAGCATCCGCGACATGGCCCGGCGCCAGAAACCCACCTCCGGCTCGTGCTGCACCTCCTGCCCTTCTGACCGCCAGACCAGCTCATCCTGGCCATTCAGCTCAACCCGCCAGCTGTTCCGGGGCTCCATGGCGTAACGGATATCGTCCGCCACGGCATCCGCGAGCTCTGGGCTTTTGATCACCAGCACCGTCTCGCCATTGAGATAGATGGAACGAAGATTCACGTTAAAGGACCCGACAAACAGGGTTTCCCGATCAAACACCACCGCTTTGGAATGAAGGCTTACCTCACCGCCTTCACAGGCTGCACTGGCGGCCACCCAACGTTGGCATGCAGGGGCATCCGGTCGTAATTCGTGTAGCTCAATACCCTGCTCCAACATCGCCCGGCGCCACCGTGCGTATCCGGAGTGGTTGGTAACCAGATCATTGGTGGCCAGCGAATTGGTCAGGGCGGCAACCTGTAAACGACCTCTGCCAATGTCGCTCATGGCACTGAGCTGATGGTCAGTCAGGATCAGATACGCCGATTCAATAAGAATCTCGGACCGGGCACCGTCCACCAGGTCATACAGGGTTTGCGCGGTTCGCTGGGGAGCCTCTGCGGGGGCATCCGGGTCTTCGGGAGGCGGATCAAACACCAGTTCGGCGGGTGCGGAAACGGTGTTGGCAAACAAGGTCTCCAGATAGGTTCTTGCCGTTTGCCGGTTTCCTGGGGGCTCGATCTGGTAATGCCGCGAGGCGGCAGATTCAATCAGGACGCTGAGCTTCGGTTGTGCCTGTTCAGGCTTGGGATAAAGCTCTGCCAGCGGCAAGGTCCAGGGACTGTCCCAGTAGGCCTCGAAATTGGCGGTCATGTCCCCCGCCAACGGCCCCAGCACCAGAACATCGCGATCCCGGAAGTTCAGTGTCGGATGCTGATCGAAGTACTCATCCCCGATGTTCCTGCCCCCGGCAATACCCACAAGACTGTCCACCACAAAGGTTTTGTTGTGCATGCGCCGGTTGATGCGATCAAAGTCAGTGATAAACGAGAGCCAGCGACCGAATCCATCCCGGGACCGGGATGGATTGAAAATACGCACACGGATATTGGCGTGGGCATCCAGCAAGGCGAACAGGGATTCCTTGCCAGCAACATTAATGTCATCCAACAGCAGGCGAATCACCACCCCGCGATCTGCGGCCGCAACCAGACGGCTGGCCAGGTAACGCCCACTGTCATCATCGTTCCAGATGTAATACTGGGCGTCGATGCGCTGGCTGGCAGTCTCGATCAGTGCGGCCCGGGCCAGAAAGGCATCCTGGCCGGTGTTCAGCAGTTTTACCGCCGGCAACCCGGCGCCGACCCGCTCTTCGCTCTGTGCCTGCAGAAAAGCGTCTGGCTCCGAGGCGACCGGTATTGCCGGCCCGTGTTCCATCGGCTTGATCCCTCCTGCACAGCCAGCAAGGACAACCAGGGATATCAGGGTCAATAACCTTCTGATCATCGGGTTCCCTTCTCGGCTGCCTGTGAGCAATGGTTGCTCCTTATCTGAGAATAACCAGCGGCTTGTGCGCGGTTTTCAGCATGGTGGTTGTTGTACTGCCCACCAGAAATTGGCGGATTCGCGAGTGGCCGTAAGCGCCCATCACCAGAATGTCGATGCCGTGCTCTTCCTGATAGGCGTGCAGCGTGGGCTCCACATCGCCAGCGCGGACAGCCAGCGTGATCTCAACACCGAGGCCTTCCAGCATTTTTTCCGCTTTTTTCAGTTGCTCCCAACGATCGGCCGTGTCGGCTCCAACCATCACCAGGTGCAAAGGCATGCCCCGTAACACCGGGCTGGCCGCAATCATCTCAATGCCCTTGAAGGCGGTCGCGGAACCATCAAAGGCCACCATGGCACTTTTCGGCTCGCGGTATTCATCTGGCACCAGTAGAATCGGACGATGCACACTACGGATCACGGTCTCAAGCTGGCTACCGATGTGCACATCTCGATCGGAACTGCTTTCACCGTGCAACCCCATCACAAATAGCCGGGTTTCTTTTTCCAGCGCGGTCAGGGCCTCGGCCAGGTTGTCATGGCGCTGGCGCTTGACCGTCTCGCCAATACCCGCAGTTTTTACCCTGGCCTCTGCTTCGTCCAGCATGTGGTGGCCATGCTCCAGGGCAAGCTTGGAGCGCTTACGGTCCAGCTCCGCCAGCTCATCCAGCAAATGCTCGCGGCTGCCAAGGCCGATGCTGCCAGCCAGATCCGGCTCGGCCGGATACCGTTCTTCATCCAGAACATGCAGCAGCATCAGCGGCGTGTCCATGTGGCGGCTGGCCCAGGCGGCAAAATCGCACACTGCAGGGGCGGCCCGGGAACCGTCAATACACGCCACAATTCTCAACTTGTCTGCCGTCATAGCTGCCTCGCCTTGCGCCTGATTCTGGCTGTTATTATTGCTGCGAATGTCAGAGTTTTCTTTGGTCTGAGTCATATCAGTGCCCCATCAGCTGGTCAACGGCGTCGGGCTTGTCGTGCACCCCGAAGCGGTCAACGATGGTGGCACTGGCCTCATTCAGGCCAATCACTTCCACATCCGCACCCTCACGGCGGAACTTGATCACTGCCTTGTCCAACGCGCCAACGGCGGTAATGTCCCAGAAGTGCGCGCGGCTGAGGTCTATCACAACATTGTCCACCGCTTCCTTGAAGTCAAAGGATTCCAGGAATTTTTCCGAGGAACTGAAAAACACCTGGCCCACCACGGTATAGCGACGGGTGTCTGTTGCCTCGTCCAGCTCGGAGGTCACCAGCATGTAATGGCCAACCTTGTTGGCGAAGAACAGGGCCGCCAGCAGGACACCGGCCAGCACGCCGAAAGCCAGGTTGTGGGTGGCGACGACCACAATGACCGTAACCAGCATCACGATATTGGTGGACAATGGATGCTCCCTGAGATTACGGATGGAATCCCAGCTAAAGGTACCGATGGAGACCATAATCATCACGGCCACCAGGGCGGCCATCGGAATCTGCACCAGCCACTTGTCGAGCACCAGAACCAGAATCAGCAGAAAGACACCGGCCGTGAGCGTGGATAAACGTGTGCGACCACCGGATTTCACGTTGATGATGGACTGACCGATCATCGCACAGCCGGCCATGCCGCCCAGTAAGCCGGAACCGATATTGGCAATGCCCTGGCCCTTGCACTCGCGGTTACGGTCGCTGGTCGTGTCCGTAAGATCATCGACAATCGTCGCCGTCATCAAGGATTCCAGCAGCCCTACCACGGCAAGACCGAGTGAATAGGGCAGGATGATCATCAGGGTTTCCAGCGTGAGCGGTACGTCTGGCCACAGAAAAATCGGCAAGGTATCCGGCAATTCACCCATATCACCTACGGTACGAATATCCAGCCCCATAACCATGGAGACAATGGTCAAACCGACGATGCAAACCAGCGGAGACGGAATCAACTTGCCCACAGTGGGTATCAGCGGGAAGAGATAGATAATAGCCAGACCAGCGGCGGTCATGGCGTAGACATGCCAGGTCACATTGGTGAGTTCCGGCAACTGGGCCATAAAAATCAGGATGGCCAGAGCGTTCACGAAACCGGTCACCACTGAACGGGATACAAACCGCATCAAGCCGCCCAGTTTCAGGTAGCCGGCGGCAATCTGGATCACACCGGTCAGCAGGGTTGCCGCCAGCAGGTATTGCAGCCCATGCTCTTTGACCAGCGTCACCATCAGCAGCGCCATGGCGCCGGTGGCCGCCGAGATCATTCCCGGGCGGCCACCGACAAAGGCAATAATCACGGCAATACAGAAGGAGGCATACAAGCCCACTTTCGGGTCAACCCCGGCAATGATAGAGAAGGCAATCGCCTCCGGAATCAGTGCCAGCGCAACCACGGTTCCGGCGAGCAAGTCGCCGCGGATGTTCGAAAACCAGTTCTGCTTGAGTGCGTTTGTCATGGTCAGGGGTGTCGCTTTCAATTCTTGGGGATATCAGATCGGGGCCGCGAAGGGTACCAGAAACCGTCCTGAAAGTATGGCCAGACTGACCATCCCGACAGACCGGGGGTGCCGCCGGGGCCGCTAATTGCCTAGAATGCGTTTAAATAATCTTTTTGGTGACAAGTACATGGATGATGTAGCAAGCCAGTTCCTAAACGCCAACCAGACCACCATCAATCTGGCCGTGGCCTTGCTGCTCGGAGCCATCATTGGCCTGGAGCGGGGCTGGGATGCCCGGGAGCAGAAATCCGGGGAACGCATTGCCGGTATCCGCACCTTCTCACTGGTCGGGCTGTTGGGCGGTATTGCCGCCGTATTGTCGGAGCAGATTACCCCCTGGGCCTTTCCGGTATTGCTACTCAGTGTAGTGGCCATGGGGCTGGTGGCCTACAGCGAGCGCCTGGAACACATCCGCAATTTCAGCATTACCGGCATGGTCGGCATGTTGTTGACCTTCTGTTTTGGCGCCGTTGCCGTGGCGGTGGATCCGGTGATCGCCACCGCTGCTGCGGTGGTCACCGCCATCATTCTGGACAACAAGGAAGAAATCCACGGCTGGGTACACAAGCTTCAGGCCAGCGAACTGGACGCGGCCCTTAAACTGCTCTTGATCTCGGTGGTGATGCTGCCTCTGCTACCAAACGAGGCCATGGGCCCGGGTGGCGTGCTCAACCCCCGGGAAATCTGGTGGATGGTGGTGATGATCGCCTCCATCTCATTTGTCGGTTACTTTGCCATCCGGGTGGCCGGAGCCCGCAAAGGCATTCTGTTCACCAGTCTGTTTGCCGGATTGAGTTCATCTACCGCCCTGAGCCTGCACTTCGCCCGGCAATCGGCGAAGAATCCCGACTTCAGCCCGCAGTTTGCTGCCGGCATCCTGATTGCCTGCGGCACCATGTTCCCTCGGATTCTGGTTTATTGCCTGGTCATCAACAAGGCACTGCTACCCAGCCTGATCTGGCCGGTCGCCATGATGACCGCCCTCCTCTACGTGCCCGCGCTGATCATTTGGCGCCGCAACGCCCGGCAACTGCAGGTGAGCCAGCCCACCATGAACCAGAACCCGCTGGATCTCTCTTCCGCACTGGTGTTCGGTTTCTTGCTGACCGCCATTCTGTTACTGGGGGAATTCCTCAAGAATGCCTTTGGCGATGTCGGCATTTACGCCCTGGCCGCCACCTCTGGCGTGGCGGATGTCGATGCCATCACCCTGTCTCTTACCCGGATGTCCAACGACGGCCTGGGCATGGATGCAGCCGTGCTGGGGATTGTCATCGCGGCAGCGGTGAATAATCTGGTGAAATCGGGCATCGCCTGGAGTATCGGCAACCGACAAACCGGTCTGCTGGTGGCTGGCCCGATGGTGTTATCTCTGGCCGCAGGCCTGTTGGTGGCCTGGCTGCAATAAGGTATCAGCCAGCCTTACGGAAGGTCAGATTGTAGCGGGCCGAGCCGGTCACCGGGTGTTCACCGGCTTTCAGAGTCAGAACGCCGTGGTAACGCAAACGGGCCGGGCCGCCCCAGACCACCACATCACCATGTTCCAGCAGAATACGCGCGGGGCGGTCGTTGCGCTTGAGTCCACCAAACTGAAACACAATGGGCAGGCCCAGAGACACCGACACAATGGGCCAGGCAAAGTCTTTTTCGTCCTTATCCTGATGCAGTCCCATTTTGGCCCCTGGCTGATAGCGATTAATCAGGCAGGCATCCGGGTCAAAGCCGGTAAACCCCGCTTCCTGGGCCGACTTGCGGGCCAATGAGACAAAGCTATCGGGTATAGCCGGCCACCGAAGCCCGGATAACGGATCCTGGGGCTGGTAGCGATACCCTGTCTCGTCAGTCACCCACCCCAGGGGGCCGCAACAGGTCATGGCGGCCGACATCTGATGGCCACCCGGCGTTTTCATATGGCGGAACGGCGCGTGTCGCGTCACCTGATCTATATCTCGCATCAAGGCCTGCTGGTGCTTCACGGCATGACGCCGTAGCACAACCACGCCCTCGTCAAAGGCTTCCACTGTCGGTTGATCATTCAACCCGGAAAACAGATCTGGCGTCATAAGCCCCCGTTTATCTTCTGAAATCAGAATAACGCCCGCAGAGCGTCTACACTTAGAGAACCCTTCATCCGTCGTTGGATCCCGACGCTGTGAGACAGACAAAACCGCCACACAACAAACAGACCGCCCGGGTATCACTGGCATTCCTGATTGCGTCTGCCATCACCCTGGGAATGCTGATACTGGCCATCACACTGGTGGCCCAGAGTTATCGGGGCATGGAACAGGCCAAGGTCACCGCTGCCGCCGCCACTGCCCGACAGCTGGCTCTCAGCGTGGACGATCGTATCAATGCCATTACCCAACCGCCGGCTACGGCGCTGGCCTTGTTGCGGCACGACCCACTCACCCAGAGTTCCACCCTTGAGCAACGACTGCAACGCCTGCCGGTGATTGCCGATGTGCTCACCAGCAGCGATATTGTCAGTGCGGTATACGCAGGCTATGACAATGGCGATTTTTTCCTGTTCCGTAAGATTCGCAGTTCGGGCTCACTCCAGTTTCCGGACGCCCCCGCAACCAGTCGCTATCTGCTGCAAAGCCTGGAATACCAGGGCAATCTGCGCGAGGGTATCTGGCAATTCTATAACAGCGACCTGGAACTGCTCGAACGCCGCTCGCTGCCGGATTACGACTATGATCCCCGCCAGCGCCCCTGGTATCAGGCAGCCAGGGCCGGAGATTCGCTCCAGCTATCAGCGCCTTATGTGTTTTTCACCACCCAGGAAACCGGGCTGACCCTGTCTCAGAGGGCCGCCAGTATCCCGGGTACCGTGCTGGGTATTGATGTCACCGTGACCGACCTGGGCTCGCAACTGGCGGAGCTGAAACAGACCGCAGGAAGCCGGCTGGCCATTGTCAGCGCTTCCGGGGAACTCCTTGCAGACGCCGACGGTAACACCGAACCCGATGCCGTGATCCGCCAGGTGCTTGAGCCGGGCACCAACCGGGAAATCCGCCGCTTTCATCAGCAGGGCCGGGACTGGTATGGCATGGCCGAGCAACTTGGAACCCTGCCCGATGAAGCACTCTCCGTAGTTGTCGCCATTCCCTCGGATGAACTGCTGGCCGATGTCTGGGCTGCCCTTGCCCGCCAGACCGCGATCGCCGGCGCCATAGCGCTTCTGCTGTTGATACTTGGCTGGTTTATGGGGCGCCAGGTGGGCAAACCCCTTGAACGCCTGACCGACCGGGTCAGCAGCCTCTCCCGCTTCCGCTTTGACACGCCAATCCGCTCGGAGTCCCATATCCGGGAAGCCTCGGAACTCAGCATTGCCCTGGATGACATGGCCCGCACCATCCGAAGCTTCCAGAACATCGCCACGGTGCTCAACCGGGGCCAGGATCTGAACCAGTTGTTACGCGACATTCTTGATCAGATCATCGCCATCGTCAGCCAGGAACGGGGCGCGATTTACCTGTACAGCAGCCATGAACATAAGCTCGACCTGGCTGTTAACCGCGGACTTGAACTGCCCGCCAGCCTGCCAGCCATCAACCAGGCGGCAGACGATAACGAGATCATTCGCCAGCTCAGAAACCACATATCCGGCCACCCGGTGTTTGCCATCCTGCGTAATCGACGCAAGAAACTCATTGGTGCATTGATCATCGAAATGGAAGTGGGCGACCACACCCATCTCAGTGATGACCTGATTGTTTTCGTGGATGAAATTGCCGGCTCCGCCGCAGTTGCCATCGAAACCCGTGAACTGATCGAAAGCCAGCAGGCCCTGCTCGATGGGTTTATCCGCCTGGTGGCCAGCGCCATTGATGCCAAGTCGCCCTACACCGGTGGTCATTGCGAGCGGGTACCCAAGCTCGCCCAGATGATCACGGAGGTGGCAGAGCAGGCATCGGAAGGGCCTTTTGCCCATTTCCGCATGAACGAAGACGAACGTTACGAATTTCACCTGGCGGCCTGGTTGCACGACTGCGGCAAGATCACCAGCCCGGAATATGTGGTCGACAAAGCCGTAAAGCTGGAAACCATCTACAACCGCATCCACGAAATCCGGGCCCGCTTTGAAATCCTGCACCGGGATGCCGAGGTCCGTTACCTTCAAGCCT
Organism: Marinobacter sp. LM1; assembly: GCF_042763285.1. Taxonomy (NCBI): domain Bacteria; kingdom Pseudomonadati; phylum Pseudomonadota; class Gammaproteobacteria; order Pseudomonadales; family Marinobacteraceae; genus Marinobacter; species Marinobacter sp. LM1. The sequence goes on along the minus strand of NZ_CP114373.1, from coordinate 1,226,984 downwards.
GCCTGAATGGAGAAGACCCGACCGAGGCTGCCCGTTACAGAGATGAGGCCCAGGCAAAACTTCAGGCTGACTTTGGCTTCCTGGCAGACGCCAATGTGGGCAGTGAGTCCATGTCGGACGAGGATGTAGCGCGCATTCGCCAGATCGGAGCCCAGACCTGGCAACGCCATTTCAGTGACCGGCTGGGCCTCTCCGGGGATGAGCAGCAAGCCCTGGCGGATTCTCCGGAAGCGGCACTGCCCGCCACCGAGCCACTGCTGGCAGACAAACCCTGGCATATTCGCACCTGGGGCGACCGGGTGCCTCCGGTCCAGCGGGACGACCCGCGCAATCTCTGGGGCTTTGACATGAAGCTGCCTGAGTATGCCTACAACCGGGGAGAACTCCACAATCTGACCATCCAGTACGGCACCCTGACGGAAGAAGAACGCTTCCGTATCAACGAACACATCGTGCAGACCATCTGCATGCTGGATGCCCTGCCCCTGCCAGACCGTCTGGCCCGTGTGCCCCGGCTGGCCGGCACCCACCACGAGCGTGTGGACGGCAAGGGCTACCCCTTCGGCCTGAGCGGTGAGGACATGAGCATTCCCGAGAAAATCATGGCCGTGGCTGACATCTTCGAGGCGCTGACCGCCGTGGATCGCCCTTACAAGCAGGGCAAGACACTGTCTGAAGCGCTGAACATCATGGATAACATGACCAGACAGGGCCATATAGACCGGGAGGTATTCCTGCTCTTCGTGCGCTCCGGAACCTATCGGCGCTACGGTGCCCAGCACCTGAAGGCCGAGCAGATTGATGCCGTGGATGAAAGCCTGTTCATGAAGCCCTGACCAAAAACACGTATATTCTCAGGACTGTTTACTCAACGAAGGATAGAGAATGCTGTTCGCAATCATTTTTGGCGGTCTGATCGGTTATGCCTTTGGTCGATTCCCCGGCTTTCTGGTTGGCGCAGCCATTGGTGCGTTCCTGTTCCAGCGCATGAAAAGCCGACTGCTGGGCAAGCTTCAGGGGCTGCAGGCCGGTTTCATTGAATCCGTGTTCGCGGTGATGGGCGCCCTGTGCAAGGCCGATGGTGTGGTCTCACGGGATGAAATCCAGATGGCAGAGGCCATGTTCGTTCGCTTTCGCCTGAACGAATCCCAGAAAGCCATGGCCAAGGAAGCGTTCAACCGGGGTAAAGCATCGGACTTCGACCTGGACGCCGAACTCCAGCGCTTCATGCAGGCTTCCGGCCGCCAGCCGGTGCTGTTGCAGATGTTTCTGCAGGTACAGGTGTCTGCGGTTGCCGCAGACGGGCAGGTACATCCGGCCGAGCACGAAATGCTGGTTCGTATCGCCCGTGGGCTGGGGCTGCCGGAAAGTCAGGTCGACCAGCTCGAAGCTATGCTGCGTGGTGCCCATGCCGGCCAGGCGGGCGGTACCCGCAATTATTCCAGCAGCCAGCAGATCGATGATGCCTACAAGGTTCTTGGCGTCTCGCCAGAGGCCTCAGACGCCGAGATCAAGCGCGCTTACCGCAAGCTGATGAGTGAAAACCACCCGGACAAACTCGCCGGACGCGGCTTGCCCGAAAGTATGCGGGAAATGGCGGAAGAGCGAACCCGTGAAATCAGCCACGCTTACGACGTGATCAAGGAAGCGCGGAACAAAGCGTCCTGAGCCCGACAGTCAGAACCAGCGGGGCACCCGTTTGCAATAGGCCTCGTACTGTTCATCAAAACGCCTGGCCAGGGCTTTCTCTTCCTCCCTGGCCTGGCGCATGATCACCAGCACGCCAGTCACCAGGCACACCAGCGAAAACACGCTGGGCAACGCCAGAAAGAACCCCAACTGCCCCGTCATCACCGCCAGAAACAGCGGGTTCCGGCTGCGACCAAAAGGTCCATCGGTCAGAAGGTGCCCACTGCCATGCTGGTCATCAATGCCGGAACGCCAGTCCTCATGCATGTAGGCCTGCAGATAGTTCACGGCAGTGTAGGAAACCAGCAGAAGCACAGCCCCGGCCAGTAACACCGGCCAGTGGTACAGCAGGGGGAAAACGCCCAACCAGGCGTCCAGATCAACCCAGATCCTGGCCAGGCAAACCAGCAGAATCGCAGCCCGGAACAGGTTAAAGGTGTGGCGATGCCACCAGGTAGCCGTACCGACCCTGCCATAATTGATGTGAGAGAAGCCCAATCGTGAATACAGGCCGAGCGTACGGGCCGCAAACTGCAGGCCAATCATCAGGAAAAAAACGCCGAGAAAAACCCGGACAGCTGGCTCGATCAGATCCATTATTCATTCTGGTTCAGTAGGTTGGCAAACAGCTTACTGTGCTTGAGGCTTCATTGAAAGAGACACAGATCAATCCTTTGCTGCCATATTTTGCACCCATTTTGTGACGCCATACCTGAAATGACATATCGTCACGTTTAAGCCTGAGTTATGTTAGTAAGCCTCTGTTTTTGCTTTCAGGAGCCGCCATGAATCAGCCACCCAGTACCCGCTTCCATTGTTTCCGCAACGACGCGATGGCCGACAACGACGCTACTGCACTTGCTGAACGGATTCGTTCAGGCGAGGTTTCGGCGCAGGAAGTGACGGCGGCGGCGATAGAGCGGGCACAGCTGGCGGCGCCGGTGATCAATGGTGTGGTGGCTGAACGTTATCAGCCAGCGCTGACACAGAGCCAGCGACCGGGCGCCCAGACTGGCCCCTTTGCCGGTGTACCTACCTATATCAAGGACAACACAGACGTTGAGGGTTTGCCCACCGGGCACGGGTCACAGGCGGTCACGCCCCGGGTGGCGAAAAGAACCAGCCCTTTTGCCGAACAGATGCTGTCCCAGGGCTATATTTGCCTGGGCAAGTCCACACTGCCGGAATTCGGTTTTAACGCCTCAACTGAGCCCGCCCAGGGAGACCCGACACGCAACCCATGGAACCTGGACTATTCCTGTGGCGCTTCCTCCGGCGGTGCTGCCGCCCTGGTCGCAGCCGGCGTGGTGCCCATCGCCCACGCCAATGACGGTGGCGGCTCTATCCGCATACCGGCTGCCTGTTGCGGGCTGGTAGGCCTGAAACCTACACGAGGCCGAGTGGTGGATAACGATGCCGCCCGGGATTTGCCCGTCAACATCATCAGTGATGGTGTCGTCACGCGTTCAGTGCGCGATACCGCCGGCTTCCTGGCGTACGCCGAGTCCTGGTTCAAGAACCGGAATCTACCCGCCATCGGGCATGTGCAGGGCCCCTCTGGCCGACAATTGCGCATTGGCCTGGTGCTGGACTCCATCAACGGCCACCCCACCGACCCGGAAACCCGGCTAGCCGTGGAGCAGACGGCCCGCTACCTGGAAAAGCTGGGGCACATTATCGAGCCCATGGATGTGCCGGTCGCCAGCTCATTTCCGGATGACTTTGCGCTTTACTGGGGGATGCTCGCGTTCGGTGTAAAAGCCCGCGGTAAGAAGCTCTATCACCCGGATTTCGACAAATCCCGAGTGGACGGCCTGACCAATGGCCTGGACAAAATGTTCCGCCGCCAGTTCTGGCGCCTGCCCGCTGTCATCTGGCGGCTGAAACGCTCCTGGCACGACTATCAGAGGCACATGAATGATTATGACGCGGTGCTGACCCCCGTCCTGGGACATACCACACCGCCACTGGGCCATCTGAACCCCGGTGTACCTTTCGATACCCTGTTCGAACGGCTGACCCGCTATGTGAGTTTTACGCCGCTGGCCAACGCCACAGGTGCTCCGGGTATCGCCTTGCCTATGGGGGAAAGCAGCCAGCACCTGCCCATTTCGGTGCAGTTTATGGGTCGGCATGGCGATGAGCGAACGCTACTTGAAATTGCCTACGCGCTGGAAGCCAACCACCCCTGGCCCACTCTAAGCCAGGCAGCCCGGTCAAATCAGGCCTGACAGACTGCCTGGTCCTGCCCGGCCTGGGTATTTGCAATTACCCGGTTGCGGCCCTCCGCCTTGGCCTGGTAAAGCGCGTCATCGGCGCAGGCAAACAACGCTTTGGTAGCGTCCGCCCGGGCGGGCGCGCAGCTGCAAACACCGATACTGACGGTCAGATGAAGTACCTGATCGGAGACCCGGAAAGCTGTTTTCTGAATCTCCTCGCGGATTCTCTCGGCGACCCGAACGGCGCCCGCTTCCGGAGTGTCTGGCAACAGGACAACAAACTCCTCGCCGCCGTATCGCGCGGCCAGATCCTGCGGCCGGGTGACGTGACGTTTGATGCAGTCGGCGACCATTTTCAGACAATCATCGCCAACGAGATGTCCGTAGGTATCGTTAAAGCTCTTGAAGTGATCAATATCTACCACCAGCAGCGACAGCGTCTCCTCAAACCGATAGGCATGGACCACGTCAGCCTGAAATTTTTTGTCAAAGTGCCCCCGGTTTTTGAGTCCGGTAAGGGGATCCGTCGCACTCAGTTCCAGTAGTTGTTCGTTCAGGGATTCCAGGTCGCGGGTCCGCTCCTGCACCCTCTCTTCCAACAGGGCATTAGCCTCTTGCTGAACACGCAACGATTTTTCCTGGGCCAGTCGAGCTTTGCGTTCTTCACGCAATAGCTTCTGCTGGGCCGCAAATGACTTCTTCTTCTCCCGGTTCAGCCTGTCGGCCAGCGCAAGCGATAACAGAATCACGCCAAGGGCCGAGCCAACCTGAGTGGCATTCTCAGTCAGCAGGTTCCTGGGCAGCATGGTAAATTTGCTCAGCGCCAATACGATGCCCCCGAACAGCATAAAAACCCAGGCCACCGTGTAATACCGGGCAGCTGGGTCACGCTTCAACCAGCGCACCACACTCAGCATAAGCATGGTGGAGCATCCCACAAAGGCAACCACAATGGTCGGAAGAATCATCAGCCTGTAGGGAATCAGAAGGCCCGCCAGGGCAAGCAGACCGGCCGTCATGATCATCGCCATCGTCCACCGGTTCAGCCACAGGTGGTTTTTCCTTGTCACACTGATGAAGCGAATGCTGAAGGCTCCCCCGAACAGCACCACCAGATTCAGGAACACAATAATGGATTGGTCGTTCCACCAGGTCGCTTCGGGCCAGAGATACTGAAACGCCACACCGTGCAGTGACGCCAGAAAAAGTGGCATCGCCGCAATATAGCCCACGTAGTAGAGAAAACTGCGCTCTCCCACGGCCATGAAGACGAAAAGGTTGTAAAGCATCATCACCAGAACAATACCGTAGTAAATGCCCTCAAACAGGCTCCGGGCCTGCTCCGCCGAGTAGAAGGCATCCTGATCCCAGAGCGTCATGGGCACCTGCATGGAGCTGGTAGTGTCCACCCGAAGATAAACCGTTGTGGACGATTCCGGGGGCAGCACCAGCGGGACAATGAAATTGCGGTGGTGAATCGGGCGATCATAGAAGGGACGTTTGTCGCCCAGCAGCAAGGGCTCCTGCATTCGGCCGTCGACTTCCCGGTAGACTTCAACGTGGTCCAGAACCGGGTAGCCAATTTCCAGAAAATTACCGGCTTCGGATTTCAGAGTATTGGTCAGTTCAACGCGGAACCAGTAGATGTCGTCGCCATAGCCAAGACTGACGCTGTCGCTCCCGTTCCGGGTCCAGGCCTGCGCCGGCAAACCACGAACGTCTTCGATCGACCGGGCGCCCTCTTCCTTCCAGTAGTCGACGAAACGGGAGAGCTCCAGTCGCTTGGAGAACGGGCCCCATTCCACCGATTCGGCACTCGACAGCGACGGTGCCAACAAGCAACACAGCAGACTGAGTAAGACAAAGAGCCTTGGCATATGGGTCTCTGGCGTCAAGCGCCTTAGTTATTGGTTATAAGCCTACAAAGGAGTATGCACCAAGTTGAACGAAGCGTCTGCCGAGGGTACTATTTGTCGCAAATTGACATAAAAAGCTACACAAGTTGGCCTGTTCGGAAACGCTCCGCTATTGCGGCAGTGGAAGGTCGTCCCCGTCAAAAATTGCCAAAACCTGCAAGAAACTGCGCTCAGGGTGGGCCTTCAGACACAGAGGCTCATCGGTTACCGGATGTTTCAGCCGCAACTCCGTCGCCGCCAGCATCAGGCGCCCCTGACCGAAGCGCTCGGCGAAATACCGGTTGTGCCTGCCCCGACCATGGTTGGCATCACCAATGATCGGGTGGTTGATGTGTTTCATATGTCGGCGCAGCTGATGTTTCCGGCCGGTCTCCGGCTTCAGCTCCACCAGGCTGTATCGACTCGTGGGGTAACGCTCAATCGCCACCGGCAATTCGGTCGTCGCCAGCCGGCGATACCGGGTGAGCGCCTCACGAACCGGCTGCTCCTGACCTTTGAGACGTCGGTCTTCCGGCTCATCCCGGAGCGGGTGGTCGACCACCCCCTGCTCCGGTGCCCAGCCCCTGACCATCGCCAGATAGGTTTTGCTCACCCCCCCGGCCATCATCGCCAGACCAAGCGTACGCGCCGTCTCCGGATCCCGGGCAAACAACAAGACACCCGAGGTGGGACGATCCAGCCGGTGCACGGGGTAGACATGCTCACCGCCGTTCATAGCCCGGGCATACTGCAGGGCAAATTCGGTTTCGTGCTTGTCGATGGGACTGCGATGCACCAGCAATCCGGCCGGCTTGTGCACGGCCAGCAGCCAGTCGTCCCGATAAATTTCAGTAAGCGGGTTCAGCATGTAAGATAGCGGCCGATAAACAAACCAGGAGCGCTCAGCGGCCTCCTGCGGTTCGTTATTCTACTCTCACCCTCCGGATTAAAACAGGAACCCCACCCATGAACTGGTACTTCAAAAGTATCCTTAACCGGATCCTTACCATTATTGTGGTGTCCAACCTCGTGATTGCCGTTGTTGCAGGCATCTACTTTAACCGTTCTCTGGCCACCCAGAATGAGTATGATCATCTGGTGAGCAAGGAAATGGTCCAGGCACTTCAGGCCCAAGACATTCTCAGCGACTTCAAAACCCAGGTTCAGGAATGGAAAAACGTGCTGATCCGGGGCGCCGATACCGGCCAGCGTGAAAAATACTGGCAGCGTTTCCAGGCGGTGGAAGCGAATATCCAGCAACAACTGGGCGCATTGATTCCTGAACTGAATGACAACCAGGCAAAAACCCTGATGACGCAGTTCCGAACCGCTCACCAGCGTATGGGCGAAGCCTATCGCAAAGGGTTCCGTGATTTTGTCTCCTCGGGTTACGACCACAACGCAGGCGATCAGGCCGTTTCCGGCATTGACCGGGAACCATCCAAACTGATTGAAGAGGCATCCGCCAGAATCCGGGACACCGCCGTGGCTCATTCCGCCGAGCTTCGTGACGAAGCCACCAGCACCACCTGGCTGATGGGAGGATTTCTACTGGCAGCCATTATTCTCGGCACACTGGCGTGCTTGAGCGTGCTGGTTCGCTCTGTGGTTCGACCAACCCAGGAACTGATCGGCAAGCTGGATCGCATCGGCAAAGGCGATCTGACCGATCCGGTCACTCTGAAGCGCCCGGATGAGTTGGGCAAGCTGGCAGACACCGCCCGCGCCTTGCACCGGTTCCTGCAGGAAACCGGCGAAATGATGAAACACAACGCCGAAAAACTGGCAGACACCGGCGCCATGATCCGGACCAACGCCGATGCCGTGTCGTCCCACTCTGATCGGGCTCATCAGCGTATCGACCAGATCGCAACCGCCATGAACGAGATGTCCGCCACCGCTCAGGATGTTGCTCAGCATGCGGCCTCAGTGGCCAGCCAGGTCGATGAGACCACGAACCAGACCCGCCATGCCGACGAACAGATCAACGATGCCGTCAGCAGCATGAATCGCCTGACAGATCAGATCCTTAGCTCGGCCACCACAGTGGCGGAACTGGCCAAGAGTGGTCAGCGCGTGGGTGATGTGATGCGAGTCATTCGCGAGATTGCCGATCAGACCAACCTGCTGGCGCTGAACGCAGCCATCGAAGCTGCTCGGGCAGGCGAAGCCGGCCGAGGCTTTGCGGTGGTGGCCGATGAAGTGCGCAACCTGGCTGCGAAGACCCAGGAGGCCACTGTCGAGATTGATGAGATTATTGCCAGCATTCAGGGCGGCTCCCGGGATGCCACGGAATACATGCAGGCATCAGAAGTGGTGGCCCGGGAAAGCAGTGAATCGGTGGATGCCGTTCGCAAAACCCTGGAGGACATTACCCGGCGGATGGTCAGCGTGAATGATGCCACCACCCAGGTGGCCACGGCCGCCGAGGAGCAGACCAGTGTGAGCGAAGACATCAATCGCAACGTTACCGAAGTCGCTGAAATTTCCGAAGCCATGCACAGCGCTGCCGAGGATAACCTGCGCACGGTGCCGGAACTTGAAGCTATGGCCAGCAAGGCCAAAGACCTGGCGGAACGAATCCGCTACTGATTGCGCCTCGCAATGCGCCCGGCCAGCGCCCTGACCCACTGGCCGGTGCGCTCTCCCAGAACCAGCAGAGCGGGCGTCAGCAGCAATGTCAGCAGAGTCGCAAAGGCAAGGCCCCCGGCGATGGCACTGGACAGCTGGGTCCACCATTGGGTGGATGGTGCCCCCAGACCCAATGACGGCTCCAGCAGATTGACATTCACCCCCAACACCATGGGCATCAGGCCAAGAATCGTGGTGACTGCCGTCAGCAATACGGGCCGGAAACGCAGACATCCGGTCTCCAGGGCGGCCTCGTAGGCGGCTTTGCCCTCCCGCTTCATCTGGTTGAAGGTATCGATCAGGATGATGTTGTTGTTCACCACAATACCCGCCAGCGCAATAATGCCCATGCCCACCATCACTACGCCGAAAGACTGACCGGAAAACAGCAAGCCCAGCAGCACTCCGGCGGTGGACAATACAATCGCCGACAGGATCAGAAGGGTCTGGTAAAGAGAATTGAACTGGGTCACCAGAATCAGCAACATCAGGCCAACCGCAACCAGAAAAGCGGAGGTCAGGAAGTTGGCGGCCTGCTGCTGATCCTCGTTTTCGCCGGCGAAGCGCACGCTCACCCCTTCCGGTGGCTCAGGCATCTCAGCCTGCAGGGTCCGCAGCAGCTCGTCCATTCGCCTGCCCGGCGCAATATCCGATTTGATGGTGATCGTGCGCTGGCCATCAACCCGAACGATTGAGCCGGTCTTGTCGCCTGGCTCCAGGTCCACGAATTCCGACAGCGGCACCTGACCGCGAGGGGTGTTCAGTGTCTGGCGCTCCAGGTGATCCAGCTCCCGCCAGTTGTTGGGCACCCGCACCGCAATGTCCACCTCATCGCGAACATCTTCCGGCCGGTAGGTGGCCAGCACCAGGCCATTGGTTACCAGCCGAACCGCACTGCCGATGCTCAACACATCGGTACCGAATCGAGCGGCCGCCTCACGATCCACATTCAGGCGCCACTCGATCCCGGGCAAGCTCCGGTCGTCTTCAATATCGACAAAACCACCGAGTTCGCGCATGCGGTTCTCAATGCTGTCGACATAGCCATCCAGCTGTGTGCTGTCCATACTGCTGACCTGCAGCTCGATGGGCTTGCCTTCAGCCGGGCCGCCCTCCTGCTTGCGGAACTCCAGTTCAATACCGGCGATATCTGCCGTACGTTCCCGAAAGTCTTCCAGAATATCCGTGGCAGTGCGGCGGGTGTACCAGTCCGTGAACTGGAACTGCAGAACGCCGATCACATCCGGAGCCATCTGGGAGCTGGTGGTCACCATGGAGCGCGCATACAGGGCCTTTACCTCCGGCATATTCTGCAGCCGAGACTCCACTTCACGCACAATGGCATCCCGTTCCCACACCGAAAGATCGCCACGAGCCCGCACCTGAACCTGGGCCGACTCGGGCTCGACACTCGGGAAAAACTCGACACCATGGTTAAAGCGCCCATAGGCGGCGTAGATCACAAAAATCACCATCAGGGTGCCGAGCAAGGTCAGGCCCGGGCGCTGCAGAAGAGCGGCCAGCACCTGTCGGTAGCCCCGCATGAAACGCCCTTCACTGGCATCCTTTTGGTGCCGGCGACCACCGCTCACGCCACCCAAAACCGGGAGAAAAACCAGCGCCATGGCCAGCGAAGCAATCAGGCAGATCAACACGGTCATCGGCAGGTATTTCATGAATTCGCCCACCACTCCGGGCCAGAACAGCAGCGGCACGAAGACCGCAAGCGTCGTCGCCGTGGAGGCAATAACCGGCCAGGCCATGCGCGAGGCTGCTTCCACCCAGGCGGCTTTGACCGGCTGCCCGTCCGACAGATTCCGGTCTGCCAGCTCAGACACCACAATGGCGCCATCCACCAGCATGCCCGCCACGAGGATCAGGCTGAACAGCACGACGATATTGAGCGTCAGGCCCATGCTCCAGATCACCAGGATGCCGGTCAGAAACGCCCCGGGGATGGTGAGCCCCACCAGCACAGCTGAGCGTGGGCCCATGGCCGCGATCACCACGATGATTACCAGCACAATGGCAGTCAGCACGTTGTTGAGCAGATCCGAGAGGATATCGCGCACTTCCTCGGACTGGTCCATGATGAAGCGGATATCGAGGGTCTCCGGCAACCGGGGCCGGGACTCATCAATCAGGGTGCGAATCTGCTCAATGGTTTCAATAATGTTGGCGCCCGAGCGCTTGGAAACTTCCAGTACCAGGGCTGGCTCCCCGTTGATGCGGGCGAAGCCGGTCGGGTCTTTGAAGGTGCGCTGCAGCATGGCCACATCACCAAAGGTAACCACAGTGTCGCCGTCCACCTTCACTGGCATCGACATCACATCTTCGATGGTTTCGATTACTCCCGGCACTTTCAGCGCCATCCGACCATTACCCGTGTCCAGTGAGCCGGCAGCCACCAACTGGTTGTTCCGGGTAACCAGGGAGGCCAACTGATCAAAATCGATGCCGTAGCTTTCCAGCACCTGGGGATCCACCACGATCTCCAGCAGATCCTCCCGGTCGCCACCAATTTCCACCTCCAGCACTTCGGGAATGGCTTCGATGGCATCCTGAAGTCGGCGCGCAATGGTAATCAGCTCGCGTTCCGACAGCGGACCGGACAGGCCTACCGACAATACCGGAAACAGCGACACGTTGATTTCATTGACCCGGGGTTCGTCGGCTTCCTGGGGTAGCTTGCTGCGGGCGGTATCCACCTTCTCCCGGACATCCTGCAGCGCCTTGTCCGGATCGAAACCGGCGTCGAATTCAAGCATTACCGAGGCATGGCCTTCTGAGGCGGTACCCCGCATTTCCTTGATGCCTTCCAGCGAGCGCAGCTCCTGCTCCATGGGACGGACCAGCAGGCGCTCAGCGTCTTCCGGGCTGATGCCTTCAAGCGTCATCGAGACATAGATCATCGGGATGGTGACGTCCGGATTGGATTCCTTTGGAATCGCCTGGTAGGCCGCCATACCGCCCAACAGCAGGAACAGGAACAACAACAGCGTGGTGCGGCTTCGGTCCATGGCCGCGGCAATCAATGCTCGCATGACGGTCAGCCCCGCTGGTCTGAGGCGTCAACAGGGCGCACCTGCTCACCCGGCGAGACAAATCCGGCCCCTCGGGTAATCAGGCGGATCTCCGGCGGCAATCCGGCAACCCAGGCGCCGTCGGTCGAGACGCTCAACAACCGTACGGTTTCGAACACCACCCGGTTATCAGCATCGACAAACTTCACGCCGGGGCGACCGTCGTCATCCAGCCCCAGGTAGGCAGGCGATATGAAGGTGGCCTGTTGCTCCGGCAGTTGAATACTCAGGCTGGCAGAGCCGCCCGCAGCCCGCTTCAATTCAGGATTCTCCACCACCACTTCCACCGCAAAACTTCGGGTGTCCGAATTGGCAGCGCTGGCCACAAAACTGACAACGCCGGCCAGCCGGGAGCCGTCCAGCAGTTGTATATCGACTGCCTGCCCCGGTTGAACCAGCGCCGCCGATTGTTGGGGGATCTGCCCGGTGGCTTTCAGGCGGTCTATCTGTACCAGCTCAAACAGGGGCGTTCCCACCTGCACCAGACTGCCTTCGTCCACTTCGCGACGATTCACAGTGGCATCAAACGGCGCGATGGGCTTGAGGTGATTCAGCGCCAGTTCGGCCGCGGCGAGTTCTGCTCGAGCCGCGGCGAGTTCACTCTGCAGACGCAGTATTTCAGTTTCGGCGGCCAGATTGCTGGAACGCAGCTTCCGGGCGGCGGCCAGATCCGCTTCCAGTTTGCGAATACTGGCCTGCCAGCGCTGTACCACCGTGTCCCGACCATCCATCGACAAGGTCGCAAGCACCGTACCCGCTTTCACCTGCTGCCCCAGCTCAACGTTCAGTTGCTCAACAGTGCCAGCCACGCGGGCACTGACCTGAACCGACTGCCAGGGTTCCAGCTGGCCCTGAAGTTTCAGGGTTGGTTGATAAGCCTGGGCGCTGACCGGTGTTACCTCTACCCGAGTTATGGCTACCTGTTCGGAGGCCGACTCCTCCGGCGCCTCATCACTGGCAACTTTTACCTCACCCGTTGCCATCCAGATAACCAATAACACGATGACCAGAAGGGATAATCCCAGGGAGCTCCATTTTGCTCTTGTCATGCACCACTCGCCGTGAACAGATTCGGTTTGAGAAAGCGGAAAAACCGGCACCGGTTGAATTTCCGGAAATAAGCCCTTGCATCCGCCTGAAAACGTGGGTTAGATTCTACACACATTGTTCAACTCTATTCAGAGCAGATTGTCGATTCCATGAATCTCAACGCAGTTATGGTCCTTGTGAAGCTAGTCCTGGTGGTCGTGGTACCGTCCGGGGGCTTTTGCGTGGACAAGCGGGTGAGATAGCGACAACCTGACAACGACACCAGAAACCCCCGGCACCGCAAGGTCCCGGGGGTTTCTTTTTTTTTGCGGCAAAGAAAAAGGGAAAAACGACCATGAACGGCTCACAGCACATTCTTGCAGCGTTCCACCGCCACAACATCAGCACGGTTTTCGGGTATCCGGGTGGCTGCATCATGCCCCTGTACGACGCGCTGGTGGATGACGTGGGTGTGGGACATGTGCTGTGCCGTCACGAGCAGGCCTGTGCCCTGGCGGCGGATGGGTATGCCCGGGCCAGTGGCCAACTGGGAGTTTGTATTGCCACCTCCGGCCCCGGCGCCACCAACCTGATCACTGGCGTTGCCAATGCCTACATGGATTCCATCCCCCTGCTGGTGATCACCGGGCAGGTCCCCTCCGGATTGATTGGTACCGACGCCTTTCAGGAAACCGACATCCTTGGCATGACCCTGGGCATCGTCAAACACAGCTACCTGGTGGATGACCCCGAAGACCTGCCGGGCATCCTGGAGGAAGCCATTGGCCTGGCCCAGGCTGGCCGCCCCGGGCCGGTGTGGATTGATATTCCCAAAGACATTCTGTTGTCCGAGATTGAGGCTCCAGCCCCGGCCTGCACCGAGGCACCGCCAGCGGATTGCCCGGAGATCGGCCCGGCCCTGGCCATGCTGAGATCAGCCAGGCGGCCCCTGCTCTACAGCGGTGGTGGTGTGTCTCTGGCCGGAGCCGAAGACCGTTTTCGTACCTTTGCCGAAGTCTCGGGGCTGCCGGGCGTGGTTACCCTCAAAGGCATAGGCAACGCCGGCCGAAACAACCCGAATGATCTGGGCATGCTCGGCATGCACGGTTCCCGGGCGGCCAACAAGGCGGTTGACGAGTGCGACCTTCTGGTCGTGATCGGCGCCCGGCTGGATGACCGTGCCACCGGCAAGCTGGACGGGTTCGCGCCTAATGCCCGGATGATCCACGTTGATGCCGATGCCGCCGAGATCAACAAACTGCGGCCGGCAGACCTGTCTCTGCGTGGCGATCTGAACGCCATTCTGGCGGCATTGACCGATGCCATTGCGGCTGAGCCACTGGCTATCGACGCCTGGCAGAAACAATGCCGCACCTGGCATACCACCGGAGGCTTCCGTGCTGCAGACAATGAAGAACCTCTGGCGCCCATCACTGGCCCTGCGTTCATCCGTCAGCTTTCCGGCATCACCGGCGACGACACTGTCATCGCCTGCGATGTTGGCCAGCATCAGATGTGGGTTGCCCAGTATTACCAGTTCGCCCATCCACGCCACCACCTGACCAGTGGTGGTCTGGGCACCATGGGCTTCGGGCTTCCGGCGGCCATCGGCGCCCAGTTCTCGGACCGAACACGAACCGTCATCAACGTGACCGGTGATGGTTCGTTCATGATGAACGCACAGGAACTGGCCACCATACGGCGCTACAACCTGCCGTTGAAGCTGATCATTCTGGACAACCAGTGCCTGGGTATGGTTCGTCAGCAACAGGAACTGTTCTACAACAACCGCGAAAGCCAGATCGATCTGGATGACAATCCGGACTTTGTCGCTATGGCCCGGGCGTTCGATATCCCGGCCCTGCACATTGAGCGGACCGACCAGATCCGCCGCGGCATCGAAACCATTCTGGCGTACAACGGCCCGATGCTGCTGCACGTTGCCATCAGTCGTGAAGAGAACGTCTGGCCCATCGTCAAAGCCGGCGCCAGCAACAAGGAAATGATTGACGAACCCCGTAAAACGAACAGCCGCAAGGAGCAGGTAGCATGAATCCGAATCATGAAAGCGCCAGTCAACGATATACCCTGAATTGCCGCATGAACCAGGAAGCGGCAGCTCTGGAGCGGCTGTGCCGGGTGGTACGGGTGCGCGGCTTCCGTATTTCCAGGATGGCCATGGAATCAACTGGCGATACCCTCGACATTGCCCTCACGCTGGAGGGTTCCCGGCCAGTTGCTATGCTTCAATCTCAGCTGGAGAAACTGCATACCGTTGCCGGAGTTGAACTTGTCTCCGATACCATGGCACGGTCGCGATCGGCTTGAAACGACGGAGAGGGATAACGCATGACAACCGATAAACGACGCCGACACTCGGCACCGGTGGTAGACGGCATCAACAAGTCCGCCAGCCGGGCCATGCTCCGGGCCGTGGGTTTTACCGACGAGGATTTCCGAAAACCCCAGATTGGCATTGCCTCCACCTGGAGCAACCTCACGCCCTGCAACATGCACATTGACGGCCTGGCCCGGGAGGCCGCCAAGGGTGCCGACGGAGCCGGCGGCAAGAGCCTGATCTTCAACACCATCACTATCTCTGATGGCATCGCCAACGGCACCGAGGGCATGAAGTATTCCCTGGTGTCGCGCGAGGTGATTGCCGATTCCATTGAGACCGTGGCCGGCTGTGAGGGCTTCGACGGACTGGTCGCCATCGGTGGCTGCGACAAGAACATGCCGGGCTGCATGATGGGCCTGGCCCGGCTGAACCGGCCCTCGGTCTTCGTTTACGGCGGCACCATCATGCCCGGCGAAAACCATACCGACATCATCTCCGTGTTTGAGGCGGTGGGCGCCCATGCCCGCGGTAACATGGAGCTGATCGAAGTCAAACAGATCGAGGAAACCGCGATTCCCGGCCCAGGCTCCTGTGGCGGCATGTACACCGCCAACACCATGGCCTCCGCCATTGAGGCCATGGGCATGAGCCTGCCAGGCAGCTCGGCCCAGAACGCCGTTTCCGACAGCAAACTGGCGGATTGCGAAGCCGCAGGCGCCGCGGTGCTGAAACTGCTGGAAGCCGATATCAAGCCCTCCGACATCATGACCCGGGAAGCGTTCGAGAACGCCATCACCGTGGTGATCGCGCTGGGCGGTTCCACCAACGCCGTGCTTCACCTTCTGGGTATGGCCAGTACCGTGGGAGTGGAGCTGTCACTGGACGATTTCGTACGCATCGGCAAACAGGTACCGGTCCTGGCAGACCTTCGCCCCTCCGGCCTCTACATGATGTCCGAGCTGGTGGCCATTGGCGGCATTCAACCGCTAATGAAGATGCTGCTCGACCGGGGGCTGCTGCACGGGGACTGCCTCACGGTGACCGGCAAGACCCTGGCAGAAAACCTCGAGACCGTGGTGCCCTACCCCGAAGACCAGCAGATCATCCACGCCTTCGACAACCCGATCAAAGCCGACAGCCATTTGCGCATTCTCTACGGCAACCTGGCTCCGGAAGGCTCGGTGGCGAAAATCACTGGCAAGGAAGGCACCCATTTCTCCGGCCGCGCCCGTGTCTTTCACTCGGAAGAGGAGGCCCAGGCACGCATCCTGGACGGCACCGTGGTGGCCGGCGACGTGCTGGTGATCCGATACGAAGGCCCCAAGGGCGGGCCCGGCATGCGGGAAATGCTCAGCCCCACCTCGGCGATTATGGGCAAAGGTCTTGGCAGCGATGTAGCCTTGATTACCGACGGCCGCTTCTCCGGTGGCAGTCATGGTTTTGTGGTTGGCCATATCACACCAGAGGCCGCCGTGGGCGGGCCAATTGCGCTGGTGGAAGACGGCGACACCATCACCATTGATGCCGTGAGCAACTCGATTGTGCTGGAAATCTCTGACGCGGAAATGGAAAAACGGCGCAAAGCCTGGACGCCGCCAGAACCCAGATTTACCCGGGGCGTGCTGGCCAAGTATGCCCGTGTGGTGAGCTCTGCATCTACTGGGGCCGTAACAGATCTGCCTTAGTGGGGCTTGGGTTCCCAGCCTTCTCGTCTAGGGGCAGGTACGGGGGTATGGGGTATTTTTTCTTCGGGAAAAAGAACTCGCTTCGCTCAGACACCTTTTTCCTGTCAGAAAAAATACCCCATACCCCCTACCGACGTGCATCACTGGTATACCCCTAATGCCCGTCGGCGCGGGGTGGTCGGTGGATTTTTCGCCGGAAAAAGGTGTCTGAGCGAAGCGAGTTCTTTTTACAAGAAAAATCCACCGGCCATCCCGCAAGCCCGCCCCAGAGCTGACAGGCTACAGGGGAAATAAGCCGATCAGATCAGTTCAATAGCCACAGCCGTACCCTCACCCCCGCCGATGCAGAGTGAAGCCACGCCGCGCTTGAGCCCTCGCTGTTTCAGCGCATTGATCAGGGTGACGATAATCCGGGAGCCGGACGAGCCGATCGGATGCCCCAGCGCGCAGGCACCGCCGTGCACGTTGACCTTCTCCGCAGGAAGCTTCAGCTCATTGATCGCCGCCAGGGTGACCACGGCAAAGGCTTCGTTGATCTCGAACAGATCCACATCATCCACATTCCAGCCTGCTTTCTTCAGCACCTTTTCGATGGAACCGATGGGCGCGAGGGTGAATTCAGCCGGTAAGCGGGCGTGAGTCGCATGCGCCACTATGCGGGCCTGCGGAGTCAGGCCCCGGGCATCGGCTTCGGCGGCGGAGGCCAGTACCAGCGCGGAAGCACCATCACTTATGGAGCTGGAGTTGGCGGCGGTGACAGAGCCGTCCCTGGCGAACGCGGGTTTAAGGTGTGGAATTTTTTCCGGTTTGGCGTTGCCCGGTTGTTCATCGGTATCCACTTCGGTGTCGCCGCCCCGGCCCGGGACGGTTACCGGTACGATTTCGTCCCGGAACCAGCCGTTTTCGATGGCCGCCAGGGATTTCTGCAGGGAGCCGATGGCGAATTCATCCATAGCCTGGCGGGTGATGTCGAATTTGTCTGCCGTGCGCTGGGCGAATACGCCCATCAGGCCACCCTCGTAGGCATCCTCCAGACCGTCCAGGAACATGCTGTCGAGTACCTGGCCATGGCCCATGCGCATGCCGGCACGGGCTTTCGGCAACAGGTACGGTGCCTGGCTCATGTTTTCCATGCCGCCGGCGATCATGATGTTGTTGGTGCCAGCTTTGATCTGGTCGTGGGCCATGATGACGGCCTGCATGCCGGAGCCGCACATTTTGTTGATGGTGGTACAACCTGAGCTGTCCGGGATGCCAGAGGCCCTCGAGGCCTGGCGGGCTGGTGCCTGGCCCAGCCCCCCGGGCAGTACGCAGCCCATGATCACTTCCTGGATGTCTGCCGGCTGAAGGCCGGAGCGTTCAATGGCTGCCTTAATGGCGACGGCGCCCAGGTCCGGTGAACGTACCGAGCTCAGGGAGCCCATCATTCCGCCCATGGGGGTTCGGGCGGAGCCTGCTATTACTATATCGTTTGAGCTCATGGTGACTGTCCTCATTTTTTGGTGAGCGGTCGGGTGCGGGGAGGCCTTTCAGAAACACGCTGTAAATACATCCCTGTACGCTCGACAAAAGCCATCCATGGCTTTTGACGGTTCCTGAAAGGCCTCCCCGCACCCGCCCGGTCAACGTCTATATCTGTCCGAAAAAGTGATAGGGGATTAGCGACCTAAAACCGACCGGGCAATGATTTCCTTCATTACTTCCGAGGTGCCGCCATAAATCCGCTGCACCCGGGCATCAATAAAGTTCCTGGAAATCGGGTACTCCGTGGTGTAGCCATAGCCGCCAAACAGCTGCAAACAGCCATCAGCAACACGACACTGCATCTCGGTAGCGCTGTACTTGGCCATGGACGCCGTGGGGGCATCCAATTTGCCCTGTTCGTATTCCCGAATGCACTGATCCACAAACGCTTTGTTGATGCGGTAATCCGTTTCCATGCGGGCAATTTCGAAGCGTGTGTTCTGCAACTGACTGAGCTTTTGGCCAAACAGCTCACGCTCCTGGGCATACTGGATGGTCATGTCCAGCGAGCCCCGGGCCGCTGCCACACCCAGCGCTCCGATCACCAGTCGCTCACGGGGCAATTCGCGCATCAGGTAAACGAAACCCTGTCCTTCCTCGCCCAGCAACGCCGAGGCAGGTATGCGCATGTCGGAGAAAAACAGCTCGGAGGTATCGCCAGAGTGCTGGCCAATCTTGTCCAGGTTCCGGCCTTTGCTGAATCCTGGCAACGACGTATCGACCAGAAACAGGCTGATCCCTTTGGCTCCGGCTTTGGGATCGGTTTTGGCGGCGACGATCACCATATCGGCGTGTTGGCCGTTGGTGATGAAGGTCTTGGAGCCATTGAGGATGTAGTCGTCGCCGTCTTTCACAGCGCTGGTGCGCATGGCCTGCAAGTCGCTGCCGGCGCCCGGCTCGGTCATGGCGATGGCGCCTACCGCCTCACCTGATACCATCTTCGGCAGCCACTGCTGTTTCTGCTCTTCATTGCCGATATGGCTGAGGTAGGGCGCGACAATGTCGGAATGCACCATCACGTTGGTGGAAAGCGCACCGAATCCCAGCCGGGCAAGCTCCTCACCCACCACGACCGAGTACTGGAAGGGTGCACCGCAGCCGCCGCAGTCTTCCGGCACATCGACACACAGCATGCCTGCATCGCCCAGAGTGTTCCAAAGCTCCCGTGGCACAATGCCGCTTTTCTCCCAGGCCTCGTAATGCGGGGCCACTTCGGTTTCCAGAGCCTTGATCACAGACTCCCGGAAAAGAGCCAGTTCTTCCTGATCGACAGGGTTAGTCATATCACTCACCTGTGGTTACCGGTTCGCTTTTGGCGAACACCATTACAGAAACCTGCTTTTGGCAGGTTATTCCAATGTCACTTTGGCGCCATCCGCAGGGCACAATCAAGCCGGATGACTTCGCCATTCAGAATCGGGTTGCGCACCATCTGGTCCACCATCATCCCGAACTCTTCCGGCTTACCGAGGCGTTTCGGGAACGGCAACGTGGCTGCAAGGCTGTCCTGCACTTCCTGGGGCATACCCGCCAGCATTGGTGTCATAAACAGGCCAGGAGCAATGGTATTCACCCGAATCCCTTCACGGGCCAGCTCGCGGGCCGCCTGCAGGGTCAGGGACACCACACCGCCTTTGGATGCGCTGTAAGCCGCCTGGCCAATCTGGCCTTCGTAGGCAGCAACCGAAGCGGTATTGATGATGACACCGCGCTCGCCGTCACCGTTCGGTTCCCGTTGCGCCATATCGGCAGCCGCCAGCCGCAAGATATTGAAGGTGCCGATCAGATTAACCTGGACCACCTTGCTAAAGCTTTCCAGCGGCATCACACCTTCCCGGCCCAGAATCTTGGCCGCCGGCGCAATACCCGCGCAGTTCACGGCGACACCGCAGGGGCCGTGAGCCTCTCGCGCAGCAGTAACAGCAGCCTCAGCACTGTCGGCCGAGGTCACATCGCAATGCAGGAAGATACCGCCGAGCTCAGCCGCAACCTTTTCGCCCTGCTCCTTGTTCACATCAAGAATCGCAACCTTGCAGCCAGCCGCCGCCAGAGCACGGGCAGCGCCCTCACCCAGACCGGAGGCACCGCCTGTTACAATTGCCGGCACATTCTGGAATTCCATCGGGTACTCCTTATTAACAATGATCGAAGTCTGATCCGCGGGTATCCATTCGGACCACAAAAACACTTTACGTTTACGTAAACTTTAACTAACCTTGGTGAAAAAAGGAAATCCGTCATGAGCGAAAAACGAACTTTCAGTATCAGCGAGCTTTCCCAGGAGTTCGATGTAACCACCCGGAGCATCCGGTTCTATGAAGACCAGGGGCTGCTCAAGCCCACCCGGCGCGGGCAAACCCGGATCTTCAGCACCAAGGACCGCGTTCGCTTGAAGCTGATTCTCCGGGGCAAGCGCATGGGCTTTTCCCTGGCCGAAACGAAAGAACTGTTCGACCTCTGGGACGAAACGCTGACCGGCAATGAAAAGCAGTTGCTGAAGATGCTGGAAATCCTCAGCGCAAGACGGGAACAGCTGGAACAGCAGAAAGAAGACATCGCCATGGCAGAAATGGAAATGGATACCGCCGAAGCGCGGTGCCGCGAGGCCCTGACCGAACTGCAGAAGAAAAAGGAAGAGCAGGGCCTGACGACGAACACCAAAGAAACCGCTGTCAGCAAATAGCACCTGGCAGCCAACGGATACCCGACGTTAAAAACAAAAAGGTAGCAATCGATGAAATCACAGTACTCAGAGCTCAATTTCGGCCTCGGCGAGACCCTGGACATGCTCCGGGAACAGGTGAACAACTTCGCCGCCACCGAAATCGCCCCGCGGGCCGAGGAAATCGACAAAAACAACGAATTCCCCATGGACCTATGGCGCAAACTGGGCGACATGGGCCTGCTGGGCATTACCGTCAGCGAAGAGTACGGCGGCTCCGACATGGGCTATGTGGCTCACGTCATCGCCATGGAAGAAATCAGCCGCGCCTCGGCCTCCGTTGGCCTCTCTTACGGTGCCCACTCCAACCTGTGCGTGAACCAGATTCACCGCAACGGCACCGAAGAACAAAAGCAGAAATACCTGCCCAAGCTGGTCACCGGTGAACACATCGGCGCCCTGGCCATGTCCGAGCCCAACGCCGGCTCCGACGTAATCTCCATGAAACTCCACGCCCGCGACGAAGGCGACCACTACGTCCTCAACGGCAACAAAATGTGGATCACCAACGGTCCGGACGCACACACTTACGTTATCTACGCCAAGACCGACCCGAAAGGCGGTTCGAAAGGCGTCACCGCCTTTATCGTAGAGCGCGACTACCCGGGCTTCAGCCGTCACCAGAAACTCGACAAACTCGGCATGCGCGGCTCCAACACCTGTGAACTGGTGTTCCAGGACTGCAAAGTTCCCAAAGAAAACGTCCTGGGCGGCGTGGGCAACGGTGCCAAAGTCCTCATGAGCGGCCTCGACTACGAACGCCTCGTCCTCTCCGGCGGCCCACTGGGCATCATGCAGGCTGCTATGGATGTGGTCGTCCCCTACATCCGCGAGCGTAAACAATTCGGCCAGGCCATCGGTGAATTCGAACTGGTACAGGGCAAAGTCGCCGACATGTACACCTGGATGAACACCGCGAAATCCTACGTCTACATGGTGGCCCAGTCCGCCGACCGAGGCGAAACCACCCGCAAAGACGCCGCCGGCGCCATCCTCTACTCCGCCGAAATGGCCACCAAACTGGCCCTGGACGCCATCCAACTGCTGGGCGGCAACGGCTACATCAACGAATACCCGACCGGCCGCCTGCTGCGGGACGCGAAACTCTACGAAATCGGCGCTGGAACGTCTGAAATCCGACGGATGCTGATCGGTCGCGAGCTGTTCCTGAACAAGTAACGACGCACAGAGTCCAGCTCCAATTGTACGACTAGGGCCTGGAGGGGTGTCGTTCCGAAAATTTCGGAGGCCATGGATGGCCGGAGAGAAGCGCACATGGATGTGCTCGTAGCGGTTTTCGGAACGACACCCCTCCAGGCCCGTGCCCCCAACCCGAGGGACCACGGAACATGACGATACTCCAAAGCAAAATCAACCCAAGGTCCGACGAATTCCAGGCCAACCACCAGGCCATGCAACAAGCCGTCGCCGACCTCCGGGAAAAAGTCGAAAAGATCCACCAGGGCGGCGGCCCCGACTACCAGAAGCGCCACACCGACAGAGGCAAACTCCTGCCTCGCGAGCGCATCAACACCCTCATCGACGAAGGCTCCCCCTTCCTCGAAATCAGCCAGTTCGCCGCCTACAACGTCTATAAGGAAGAAGTGCCTGCCGCTGGCGTCATCGCCGGCATCGGCCGCGTCTCCGGCACCGAGTGCATGATTATCGCCAACGACGCCACCGTCAAAGGCGGCACCTACTTCCCGCTGACCGTGAAAAAACACCTGCGGGCCCAGGAAATCGCCATGGCCAACCGCCTGCCCTGCATCTACCTGGTGGATTCCGGTGGCGCCAACCTGCCCCAACAGGACGAAGTCTTCCCCGACCGCGACCACTTCGGCCGCATCTTCTACAACCAGGCCCGTATGAGCGCAGACGACATTCCCCAGATCGCCGTCGTCATGGGCCTGTGTACCGCCGGGGGCGCCTACGTGCCCGCCATGGCCGACGAATCCATCATCGTCCGTAACCAGGGCACCATCTTCCTGGCCGGCCCACCTCTGGTAAAAGCCGCCACAGGTGAAGTGGTCAGCGCGGAAGACCTGGGGGGCGCAGACGTGCATTGTAAAATCTCCGGTGTCGCCGACCACTACGCCGAGAATGATGCCCACGGCCTGGAAATCGCCCGCCGCTGCGTGGCCAACCTGAACCGTCGCAAACCAGTACCGGTTGAGGTCCAGAAGCCCCGCGCCCCGCTGTACGATCAGGAAGAAATCTACGGCATCGTCGGCACCGACCTGCGCAAGCAGTTTGATGCGCGCGACGTCATCGCCCGCATCGTAGACGGCTCAGAATTCGACGAATTCAAGCGTTACTACGGCTCCACCCTGGTAACCGGGTTTGCCCACATCCACGGCTACCCCGTGGGCATCATCGCCAACAACGGCATCCTGTTCAGCGAATCCGCCCAGAAAGGCGCGCACTTTATTGAACTGTGCTGCCAGCGAAACATACCGCTTCTGTTCCTGCAGAACATCACCGGCTTCATGGTCGGCCAGAAGTACGAAGCTGAGGGCATCGCCAAACACGGCGCCAAGATGGTGATGGCCGTGGCCTGTGCCAACGTGCCCAAGATTACCGTTCTGATTGGCGGTAGCTACGGCGCCGGCAACTACGGCATGTGTGGCCGCGCCTACAGCCCGGACTTCCTGTGGATGTGGCCGAATGCCCGGATCTCCGTCATGGGCGGCGAACAGGCAGCCGGCGTGCTGGCGCAGGTGCGCCGGGAAGGCCTCGAGCGTAAAGGCCAGAGCTGGAGCGCGGAGGAAGAAGCCGAGTTCAAGAAGCCCATTACCGAAACCTACGAACACCAGGGCCACCCCTACTACGCCAGCGCCCGCCTGTGGGATGACGGCGTGATCGACCCGGCCCAGACCCGGGAAGTGGTTGCCCTGAGCCTGTCTGCCACCCTCAACCGGCCCGCCAGGCCAACGCGCTTCGGCGTGTTCCGCATGTAAAGGAGCGCAGCCATGTCACAGCAAGACACAGCGGTTCTGCTGCACCAACGGGGCGATGGCGTCTCGGAAGTGGTGTTGAACCGCCCGGACAAACGCAATGCCTTCGACGACGTGATCATCCAGCAGCTGATTCAGGCACTGGAACACGTGGACCGGGATGAGCAAACCCAGATTGTTATCCTGCGCTCAGAGGGCAAACACTTTTCTGCCGGTGCCGACCTGGGCTGGATGCGCCGCATGGCGGACAACACCCGCCAGGAAAACCTGGACGACTCCCGGGAACTGGCCCGTCTGATGAACACCCTGAACCACCTGTCCAAGCCCGTGATCGGCCTGGTGCAGGGCGCGGCCTTCGGCGGCGCGGTCGGCCTAGCGGCCTGCTGCGACATCGTGCTGGCCACTGAAAAAGCCAGCTTCTGCCTGAGCGAAGTCAAACTCGGCCTGATTCCGGCCGTGATCAGCCCCTATGTGGTGCGAGCCATCGGCGAACGTCAGGCCCGGCGCTACTTCCTGTCGGCGGAAGTCTTCAGTGCTCAGGAGGCGCAGCACTACGGCCTGGTTCACCTGGTGTGCGAAGACGAACAGGCCATGCACCAGCGTTGCGACGAGCTGCTACTGCAACTTGCGCTGAACGGTCCCGAAGCCATGAAAGCAGCCAAAGAACTGGTCTTTGCGGTCAGCCACAAGACCATCACCTCCGAAGTGATTGACGACACCGCGCAGCGCATCGCTGATATTCGTGTGGGCGAAGAAGGCCAGGAAGGGCTTAGCGCTTTCCTGAACAAACGAAAGGCCAGTTGGATTCCGGAGACACAATAATGTTTAACAAGATCCTGATAGCCAACCGGGGCGAAATCGCCTGCCGGATCATCCAGACGGCCCATCGAATGGGCATCCGTTGCGTAGCGGTCTATTCCGAAGCCGACGCCAACGCCCGGCACGTGGCCATGGCCGATGAGGCCTTCTACATCGGCCCCGCCCCCAGCTCTGAGAGCTACCTGCGGGCCGACAAGATTATCGAGATTGCCAAAGAAAGCGGTGCCCAGGCTATCCACCCGGGGTACGGCTTCCTGTCTGAAAACACCGACTTCGCAGAAGCCTGCGAAGCCAACGATATCGTCTTCATCGGCCCGCCCTCTTCCGCCATCGCCGCCATGGGCTCCAAGTCCGCGGCAAAAGCGATCATGGAAGACGCCGGTGTACCGCTGGTGCCGGGCTACCACGGCAAGGACCAGTCGCCGGACTTGCTGCGGGCTGAAGCCGAAAAATGCGGTTTCCCGCTGCTGCTGAAAGCGGTTGCCGGCGGTGGCGGCAAAGGCATGCGGGTGGTCGAAAACATGGCCGAATTCGACGATGCCCTGGCCGCGGCCCAGCGCGAGGCAAAAAATGCGTTCGGCAACCCGGACATGCTGATCGAGCGCTACCTGACCCAGCCACGCCATGTCGAAATCCAGGTGTTCTGCGATCAATCCGGCAACGGCATCTATCTGGCCGAGCGGGACTGCTCCGTGCAGCGCCGGCACCAGAAAGTGCTGGAAGAAGCGCCCGCCCCCGGCCTCAGTGAAGACACCCGCAAAGCCATGGGCGAAGCCGCGGTGCGGGCGGCCCAGGCCATCAACTACGTGGGCGCCGGCACCGTCGAGTTTCTGTACGACGTGGACGGTTCCTTCTTCTTCATGGAAATGAATACCCGCCTGCAGGTAGAACACCCGGTCACCGAAATGGTCACCGGCCAGGATCTGGTGGAATGGCAACTGAAAGTGGCCTGGGGTGAGCCCCTGCCGCTGACCCAGGACCAGGTAAAGACCCGTGGCCACGCCATCGAGGCGCGTATCTACGCCGAAGATCCGGATCAGGACTTCCTGCCAGCCACCGGAACCCTGCGTTACCTCAGCACTCCGGATGAGTCTGCCCACGTGCGGGTAGATACCGGCGTGACCGAAGGCGATGAAATCAGCATCCACTACGACCCGATGATTGCCAAACTCATCGTGTGGGACGAGACCCGCGAACAGGCGGTCAACCGCATGGTTCAGGCCCTGGAGCACTACCGTATCGCCGGGCTGAAAACCAATATCCGGTTCCTGCACGCGGCGGTGGATGCGCAGCCATTCCGCGAAGCCGAACTGACCACCAACTTCATTGCCACTCACAACGACCTGCTGTTCCCGAAATCCAGACTGGATCTGGACAAGGCACTGGTGCTTGCCGCTGGATTCATCCTGGAGCAACGCAAATCAGCGGAACCGGTTACCGGCGATCCCTGGTCGCCGTTCGGCCGCAAGAACAGCTGGCGCATGAACTCCGAATACGCCCAGCCTCTCACCCTTCAGGTGGGCGACGATAAACACGAGCTCAAGATCCTGGAACGGGATGACCGCTACCAGGTGTTCGTGGGCGGCAGCGTGTACCACCTGAACGCCAAACTGAATGACGATTACCTGCAGGCGGTGATCAACGGCCACCGGCTAAGCGTGCACGGCAACCTGCACAACGAAGAACTGGTGCTCTTCTACGAGGGCGATACCTTCAAGTGCACCGTATACCGGGAAACCTACGGGTTTGAGGAAATGGCCAGCGAAGGCAGCCTGGCGGCGCCCATGAACGGCTCCGTAGTGGCGATTCAGGCCCAGGTAGGCGACAAGGTAACGGCCGGCCAGACGCTGGTGATCATGGAAGCCATGAAAATGGAACACGCCATCAAGGCGCCCGCCGATGGTGTGGTTTCCGAGATTTTCTACGCCGAGGGTGACCAGGTGGCCGAGGGTGCGGAACTCATCGCCATCGACACCGGGGAGGCAGAATAATGGCCTTTCCGAAGCAGGCTCGGTTGGTGGAAATGAGCCCCAGGGACGGGCTTCAGAATGAGCCCGGCGATGTGATCGCCACCGAGGTCAAAACCGGCCTGATCGACCGGCTGGCCGATTGCGGTCTCAGTCACATCGAGGCCGCCAGCTTCGTATCACCCAAATGGGTGCCGCAAATGGGCGACGCGGCCGCAGTGATGGCCGGCATCACCCGTAAACCCGGCGTTCGCTACTCGGCCCTCACCCCGAACCTGAAAGGATTCGAGGGCGCCCTGGCGGCCGGGGCCGACGAAGTAGCGGTATTCGGTGCGGCATCGGAGTCCTTCACCCAAAAGAACATCAACTGCACGATTGCTGAAAGCCTGGAGCGCTTTGCACCGGTGGTTGAAGAAGCCCGCAAACACGGCATTCCCGTACGCGGTTACGTGTCTACCGTGATGGGCTGCCCGTACGAGGGCGATATCCAACCGGCACAAGTGGCCACCGTGGCCAAGGCCCTGTACGACATGGGCTGTCACGAAATATCCCTGGGCGACACCATCGGCGTGGGTACGCCCCTGAAAGCCAAGCGGATGCTCGAAGCCGTGGCCGCCCATGTGCCCATGGACAAACTGGCGGCGCATTTCCACGACACCTATGGCCAGGCCCTGGCCAACCTGTACGCAGTACTGGAAGAGGGCGTAAGCGTGATTGACGCCTCTGTGGCCGGTCTGGGCGGCTGCCCTTATGCCAAAGGGGCATCTGGCAACGTAGCCACCGAAGACGTGCTATACCTGCTTAACGGCCTGGGCATCGATACCGGCGTGGATCTGAACAAGCTGGTGAAAACCGGCGACTGGATCTGCGCGCAACTGAAACGTCATAACGGCTCTAAAGTGGGCCAGGCACTCGGGGGCCTGTGCCAGTAACTTTCCAGCCCTCAACTACAAAAACAATGGAGGCAGAGACATGAGCAAGACTCTCCCAAGTTACACCAGCGGTATCGCAGAAAAGCCACTGCTGGGCATGACCATCGGCGATATGCTGGACCGCACCGCCCAACAGTTTCCCGACAACGAGGCTCTGGTGTGCCTGCACCAGGACATTCGCTGGACTTACAAAGAGTTCGTCGACAAGGTAAACGAAGCGGCCCGGGCGTTCATGGCCATCGGCGTCAAGCGTGGCGACCGCGTGGGCATCTGGTCACCCAACCGCTACGAATGGACCGTTACCCAGTTTGCGACTGCGAAAGTAGGCGCCATTCTGGTAAACATCAACCCGGCCTACGGTGTTCACGAGCTGAAGTACGCCATGAATCTGGCCGGCATCAGCGTTCTGGTTACCGCCGACAGCTTCAAAACCTCCAACTACCGGGAGATGATCTACGAGCTGGCCCCGGAACTGAAGCGCAGCGCACCCGGTAAACTCAAAGCTGACAACGTCCCCGATCTCCGGGCGGTCATTAACGTACACCCGGATAACCACGAGGGTATGTGGACCTGGCAGGATTTCCTGGGCTTTGCCGGCGACGTATCAGAGGCGGACCTTGCCAAGCGTCAGGATGAGCTGCAGTTCGACGACCCCATCAATATCCAGTTCACCTCCGGTACCACCGGCAACCCGAAAGGCGCCACGCTCACCCACCACAACATTCTGAACAACGGCTATTTTGTTGGTGAAAGCCAGCGCCTGACCGAGAACGACCGGCTGGTGATTCCAGTGCCGCTCTACCATTGCTTCGGCATGGTGATGGGCAACCTGGGCTGCATCACCCATGGCACCGCCATGATCTACCCGAGCGAAGGCTTTGACCCGAAAACCGTACTCCAGGCGGTCCACCAGGAAAAAGCCACGGCCTTGTACGGTGTCCCCACCATGTTCATCGCCGAACTGGCCGACCCGGAGTTCGACAGCTACGACCTTTCCACCCTGCGCACCGGCATCATGGCAGGTTCCATCTGCCCCGCCGAAGTCATGAAGAAGGTCAACGGCAAAATGCACATGAAAGAAGTGCAGATTGCCTACGGCATGACGGAAACCAGCCCGGTTTCCACCCAGACCAGTTCCCTCGACCCGTTCGAGAAGCAGGTCACCACCGTGGGCCGCACCCAGCCGCACCTGGAAACCAAGATTGTCGACCCGGGCACAGGCAACGTCATGCCCCGAGGTGAGATTGGCGAACTATGTACCCGCGGCTACAGCGTAATGCTGAAGTACTGGAACAACGAGGAAAAGACCCGCGAAGCCATCGACGATGCCGGCTGGATGCACACCGGCGACCTGGCGACCATGGACGAGGATGGTTACATCCAGATCGTGGGCCGCATCAAGGACATGGTGATCCGCGGTGGTGAAAACATCTACCCGAAAGAGATCGAAGAGTTCCTCTACACTCACCCGGCCATTGAAGAGGTGCAGGTAACCGGTATTCCGGACGAGAAGTACGGTGAAGAGCTGATTGCCTGGGTGAAACTGCGGCCCGATGCAGACCCGGTAACCGCAGAGGACCTGCAGGCCTTCTGCAAGGGCAAGATCGCCCACTTCAAGATTCCCAAAAACTACAAGTTTGTGGATGCCTTCCCGATGACCGTGACCGGGAAGATCCAGAAGTTCAAGATGCGGGAAATCTCGATTGAGGAAATGGGACTGAAGCAATAATCGAATACCGCCCAACCCCAGGAAACCCGGCCACGGCCGGGTTTCTGCTATCAGTGAAACCTAATGCTTGCTCATACGCTTGTACCGGTAGGGCTCACCCTCTTCATTCTGCAGTTGATAATCGTAGGCAGCCTGGAGCCCGGTTTCGTCTTCCGTCTCCTCCTCCGGTTCCTGCTCCAGACAGCGCGGGTATAGAGGTGAAAACATGGCCACGACAATGCCAATGGCGCAGAAGAACCCAAAGGCATCGGCATACCCCACCTGCCCCACCAGCATACCGACCACAGGCGAGCCCGCTGCCTGTCCCAGAGACACCGCCATGAATGGCAGCACCGGCCCCATGGACAGCCGCCCCGGTAACAAACGAATCCCTGTCATCAGGTACAGCCCGGTCAGACTCATATAGGCCAGGCCGAACACCAGGGCTGAAAACGCTGCCAGCGGCAGGTTGTCTGGACTGGCAGCCAACAGAGCCAGGCTCGCCGCAAGCATCATCAACATCAATGCCTGGGTGATCGGCGGGTTATTGCGGTCTGCCAGATCGGCAACCACGGCACCACCCAGGCCAGCAACCCCGACGCCCAGCCCCAGTGACAGGGCTCCGGCCGACTGACTGATCAAAGCAAGTCCGACTACCCCAAAAACGCCGGAGGCCATCGCCGTATTTCGGGCGCCGAGACGGTCGGCACACCAGGGCGCCACCAACGAAGCCAGGGCAAAACTGATCAGAGGGAGTGCACCGATGATACCGATCACATGGGGCGACAAAGACAGATCCGCACGAATGGGCGGAACGAACAGGCCGAATGCAAAGCGCGCAAGGCCGAAGCTGATCGCAATCAACCCTGCGCCCAGTAATGCGAATGCTGTGCTTGAGGGAAACCTCATGCCACCTCCGCTGACTGAAAAGCATGGTGAACCATGTATTCAAATGTCAGCGTAGTCGCCAACCTCAGCCAGCGGCAACTTTGAGTTGCTCTGCCAGTTCGTCGTCCAACACATTGGCACGTTTAGCCGCTGGCCGGCTTTCCAGTCTGTCGGTGTACTCCCGGAACACATCGAGCCTGGGGATGTTTTCCTGCATCATTTCCCACCAAAGGTAACTACTCACCAGCACATCTGCAGCCGTGAACTGATCACCGCAGATATAGGGAGTTTTTGCCAGCGCTTGTTCCAGTACCTTAATACTGTCATTGACTGGCCCACACCCTACAGCCTGCTCGTTGCTGCTATCTATCCGCCAATCATAAGCGATGGCGCTGCTCGCCATTTCAAAAGGCCCCGCCATAAAAAACAGCCAGCGGTAATACCCGCCACGCTCCGGTGCGTGGAGCCCGGGAGCCAGATTCTTTTCCGGGAACCGATCGGCCAGCCAGGCACAGATCGCGGCGACTTCAGTCACCACCACGTCGCCATGCTTGATAGCGGGCACCTTGCCCATCGGGTTAATGGCCAGGTATTCCGGCCCTTTCATATCCCCGCCAAACTCCAGTGTTTTCACCGTATAATCGGCACCCACTTCCTCCAGCATCCATCGAACCACGCGCCCACGGGACATGGGATGGGTATAGAACGTCAGATCTGACATATTGATCTCCTTTTCCTGCCAGTTGTTTTCATGATTGTGTGTACTGCAGCGCCAGCTTATGCGGCAACTAGGCAAGAATCCGTCCTAAATAAATGAAATAATTCGTGCCATCATCTGACGGCTGATTCAGCTCCCCGGAGGCGCCCATGTCTGGCCCAACCACCCGTGTATTGACTGTTCTGGAACTACTTCAGGCTCATGGCCAGTTGGGCGGAGGGGAGTTAGCGCAACGGCTGGGCGTAAACCGGCGCACGGTTCGGCGCTACATCCGGATACTGGAGGATCTGGGTATCCCTGTGATGACAGAACAGGGGCGCTACGGTGGGTATAGACTGGTGGCGGGCTTCAAACTACCGCCGATGATGTTCACCAACGAGGAAACGCTGGCGATCTCGCTGGGCCTGCTTTCCGCGAAGCAACTTGGATTGACCGATGCAGCGCCCGCCATTGCGAGTGTTCAGGCCAAACTGGAGCGGGTAATGCCCGACAAGCTGAAAAGTCGGGCTCGGGCCATCAGCGAGACAGCCAGAGTAATCCTGCCGCGCAAAGAGCCCAATCTGGATGAACATGCACTGGACACACTGGCCACTGCCACAGAAACCGCTCGTTCAGTCCATTTCATATACCACGCTCCACAACACCCGGAAATGGAGCGGAAAATCGACCCCTACGGCCTGGTTTTCAGACAGGGGCGCTGGTATGTCACGGGGTTTTGCCATCTCCGATCGGCCATGCGCTCATTCCGACTGGACCGAATCAGCGAGGTTCAGCTGCTCGCAGACCGCTTCACACGGCCTGCAGATTTTGATGCCGCGGAATTCCTGCACCAGAGCTTCATGGCCTGGAACAATACCCACGCGGTATCCCTGACCTTTCATACCGATCCTGCAACGCTAGCCTCATTATTTGATCCCGGCGAATACTGCCGTGATGGCATTCAGCAAACTGCCGATGGGCTTTTGATGGAAACCCACGTCGACAGCTTC
Organism: Marinobacter sp. LM1; assembly: GCF_042763285.1. Taxonomy (NCBI): domain Bacteria; kingdom Pseudomonadati; phylum Pseudomonadota; class Gammaproteobacteria; order Pseudomonadales; family Marinobacteraceae; genus Marinobacter; species Marinobacter sp. LM1. The sequence goes on along the minus strand of NZ_CP114373.1, from coordinate 1,195,191 downwards.
GAGTGGTTCGCCAGCTGGCTCGCCCAGCTGACCTTTGCTTTCACCATTCATTCCCCTGCTGAGCTCAAACACGCGGTAAAGGCGCACGCCACTCGCCTTCTGGATAGTTGCCGATAGCCGTCGTCGATTTCGACCATTCCCAACCGACTAGACTCATAGACACAAACCAAACGTCCAGGAGGGTTATTGCCATGACACATCCGAGAAATACCATTTGCCTCTGGTTCAACGGCCAGGCTGAGGAGGCCGCTCAGTTTTATACCAGCATCTTCCCCGATTCCTCAGTCGGCAGGATATTGCGCGCACCCGGGGATTATCCCGCCGGATCCAGGGGCGACATCTTAACGGTTGAATTTACGGTGCTTGGCGTTCCCTGCCTTGGGCTCAACGGCGGCCCCGCCTTCCAGCATAACGAGGCCTTCTCTTTCCAGATTGCGACTTGGGATCAGGAAGAAACAGATCGCTATTGGCATGCCATAGTCGATAACGGGGGCGAGGAAAGTGCGTGCGGATGGTGCAAAGACAAGTGGGGACTTTCGTGGCAGATAACCCCTGTGGCCCTTACCGGGGCGATCAATAACCCGGACCCCAATGTTGCCAAGCGTGCCTTCGACGCCATGATGACCATGGGAAAAATCGATATTGCTGCAATCGAGGCAGCGGTTGGCCCCTGAGAGCCACACCTGGATCAAGTGATGGGAGCAAGAAACGCCACTGGCTGGTCGATTGACGCTTTGCAGCCAGAGCTAACGGGTAAAGTCTTCGACTTCCTCATAGTGCATCACTGAAACGCGCTCCCCCAGTGCCCGCATGCCGACCATCTGCGCAGGGTTTTCCCCGCTCCAGAATGCTTTCCAGCTTTCCACGGAATCCCATTTCGCGACGGTGAGCACCTCGGTTTTGTCCTCAGGACTGCGGAGCATAAAGCTACCCAGGGCTCCGGGCACGGTTTCATGGATATGGTTGGTGGTGCGAACCCAAACCTTCTTGAAGTCCGCGAAGTTCTCTTCCTTAACTTTCCAACGATAAACAACCCGAATCATACTGCCTCCTGCAGTTCCCTGGAAATCCCGAGGAGCTTATGGTCATTCAGGAGTCCTGAGCGGCCACTGCACAACCTTTTTAAACCCGTCCACGTGGATTTTACTAGACGTCATATCCCATGCTCTCGATCTTATCGAGCAGCAATCCATGGCCGTTTAGATAGATTGAGATTCTAATCGTCCTCCCATGGCGAAAACGAAGAACGTACCAATGCAGATGCTTGTTAAAGCTTATGCTTCTTAACTCGCTCCACGTAAACCGCCGTTTACCCTGCCAAAGGCTTTGAAACGTCAGGGACTCATCATCAAAGCAACCTCTGGTCCAGATCACCTCGGCCCATCCATAAATCGCGAAGGCGCCAAACATCTCCAACATCAGGATGATGGGGATATCCTGACCGCCATGGTCAACAAAAAACAACAACCAGAGCATTCCTGCCGCAATCAGCGTAGACGCCAAGCTGGTCAATATAAGGAACCAACCGAAGAAAAGCTTACCGCCGGTCTCAGCAGTTGATGATCTCTTTGCCGCATTGCTGACGATATAGTAGGTCAGAAAACTACCCACCACGCTGATTACAATCTTAGCCAAGACTTCCATGTTTGCTTTGAATCCAAATAGTTACAGGCGGGAGAACCCAGAGATCACCTTCAGCGGCTCAATGCCCCCCGAACCTGGAGATGGAATTACCAATTACCTACCCCGCTGTTGCCAAGCCTGCCTTCGACACCATGATGACCATTGGAAAAATCGATATTGCTGCTATCAAAAAGTTCAGTGGAGGCTAGGAGTCTGCGCGGCAGAAGCTACATTCTGGCACAATAGATCAAAATTCTTCAGCAACAGGATGACTGATGGGAACCACTTTCCGCCCGTATTCGCCTGGCCAGGAACTGCTTCTTCCCCCGAGCCTGAACGAGTGGCTGCCTGAGGGGCATCTGGCCTATTTTGTCAGTGATGTCGTCGAGGAGTTGGATTTAAGTGCGTTTTATGCCCGCTACGAGGGCAACGGCCGACGCAACTCGCCCTTCGATCCACGAATGATGCTGAAGATTTTGATCTACGCCTACGCCACCGGCGTTTTCTCTTCACGCAAGATCGCCCGGAAGCTGGAAGAAGACGTGGCCTTCCGGGTTCTGGCGGCAGGCAACTTCCCCAGGCATCGCACGATCTGTGATTTCCGCAAACACCATTTGGTTGCCTTCAAGGCCGTGTTTATTCAGGTGGTCCGGATTGCCCGGGAAGCGGAGCTGATCACGCTGGGAACACTGGCGATTGATGGCACCAAGGTTCGGGCTAATGCCAGCAAGCATAAGGCCATGAGCTATGGCCGCATGGGCGAGGAAGGCGATCGTTTATCGAAAGAGATCGATGCACTTTGTCGTCAGGCACGTCAGACAGACCAGTCGGAAGACCGACAGTTCGGCCCGGATAACCGGGGTGATGAACTGCCTGAAGAGCTTCAGTACCGGCAGGCGCGGCTGGAAAAGATTCGTGCTGCCAAAGAGAAATTGGAAGCAGACCAGAAAGAGCGGGACAAGGCTCGGGGTCGGTCCCCGGACGATGATCGGCGCTCACCTCGCGGGGGCCCGAACTTCAAGCGGGATTACGGGGTTCCGGATGACAAGGATCAGAGCAATTTTACCGATCCGCAAAGCCGGATTATGAAAACGGCGGACGGGTTCCAGCAATGCTACAACGGCCAGTTGGCCGTGGATGGTGAATTCCAGCTGATTGTCGCCAACCACCTGGGCAATAATCCCAGTGACAATGGCTGTCTGATACCACTGCTGGATCAGGCAAAAGACACTCTGGAAACCTATCCGGATCAGTGTCTGGCTGACGCGGGTTACCGTAAAGAAGAAGATCTACAGACCCTGGAAGACAAAAGCATCGACGGCTATGTCTCGCTGCGTCGGGAGGGCAAGAAGAGTTCAGAGATAGACGCGAGCCGTTATCCGGCCAGCGCCCGGATGGCCGGGAAGCTGGCCACGGCAACCGGGCGATCGGTTTACGCTCAGCGCAAGCATCTGGTTGAGGCGGTCAACGGCTGGATCAAGCATGTTCTGGGCTTCCGACAGTTCAGTCTGCGGGGCCTTCACGCCGTGCAGGGTGAATGGGATCTGGTCTGTCTGTCGCTTAATCTCAGGCGGATGAGTTCACTGATGAGGCTGAAATAGAGGGTCCGAGGGATCCTTGGGCGTACTGAGTGATCGGACTACGATAACGCATTCGCTGATAACCGTCTTGACTGACTGAATAGAGAGAATCGAGACTCTATTCGGCTGGATATTGTGGATACGTTCTCGGGCCGAACTGTGATTCGACGCGGCGGGGTCACTTGCTCAAAATACTTCTGCCGCGCAGACTCCTAGAACGGGCTACAACATACTATCAAGCGTTTCCAAGCTTTCAGGCCCGCCGGCCAATCGCACACACCGAGCCGATTCTTCTTCCCAGGATGCAGCAGACTCTGTGTGAAGATGAACAGATATCTTCGACGTAAGAGTCTCTTCCAACAAACCAGCAGGAATCCAGACCATCCCGCTGTCCCTCAGACTATTAGGAACCGGACTGCCACAGACCGAGCAAAAATCGCTTCTGAACCCACTGGGCTTCTTGTAACTGCGTATACCACTCTCACCGGAAACCCACCGAAAGGCATGCTCATTTACAAAAGTTGCGGCATTCGCCGCCGCTCCAGTGGCTTTTCGGCAGAGCGAACAGTGGCACTGATAGAGGTTTCGGATTTCCTCTGTGATTTCAAACTTTACATTTCCACAGAGACATTCGCCCTTCATAGATCATTCCTTTCGCCAGCTGCCCCGTTCCCGGACTAATACCTCATCTCGGTTACGTATAACTTCAAGCAATCCATCCTGATGCACGTAGTACGTGGTATTTCCATTCTCAAACTTATACCCAAGAAAACGGCAGGGAGTATCGCCGTCGGCACAGAGTGTGTGCCAGGAACTCCCTTCCAGCATGATGCTATTTCCTGTTGCCTTGCTTGTACCGTGATAGGTCATTTGGTCGCACGAAACCTCGCCTTCAGCGCAGCGAGATTCTATATTGACGATGAACCTCTCTGTTGCCAGCTCCGCCGCCGAGGCAGAAAACGAAAAAAAAGCGATGACAATGAGCTTTTTCATATGCCGCTTAACCCGTTGATTACGAGGGGCCGCTCACCGACCAGGGATGCACCGTCTGCATGACCATTCTTCCCCGAGGGGCGAGCAACGGCCTGAGGGCCTCCAGCAACTCGGCCACGTCTTCATGCAGGATCGAGAAGTTCACAGACACCACATCAAAGTCGCGGCCTATCTTCCGGGCATCGTCGACAAGCTCAGAATAGGTACAGACGTGGAATCGTCCTCCCCCAAGAGACCGGGCCGCTTCAATCAACCCGGGTGAGCCATCCACCCCGACGCAGTCAACACCATGCCTGGCGAGCGCCCGTACCAGCCAACCTTCTCCGCACCCCAAGTCAAGCACCCGCCTCGGTTGTTGGGCGAGCACGGCGTTGACCATGGACTGGTCGGTCACCAGGCGGCGACTCTCGATATCGCCGTCGCGTACCGCCGCTGTCCAGAGTTCGGCGTTCGTTATCCAGCTCTGCGCCAACTCGGATGGTTTATTGGAGCTGCTGCTCATTCAGAATTCCCGCGTGCCACCAAGCATGCCCTGCCCGGCAGTTAAATGGGTTTACGGCCCTTTTCCTCGATCGAGTCAATGGCCTGTTTCAAAAGCTCATTGAACGCCTCAGGCCTTTCCAACATCGGGAAATGGCCAGCGTCCTCAATGTACATAAGCTGGTAATCATCAATGTGTTTTCTATTCTCTTCCACCGCTGTCGGCCACAACCTGGCGTTTATCGAGATGACGGGCACCCTGACTTCATCAAACGCAGTGGCCGCTTCGCCAGTGACGTATCGCTCCAGATAGTTTCGGAAAGTGTTCAAGGCAATGGCCTTTGGCGCAGAAGACATATCTTCTTTCACCCAGGCAACCAAGGGCTCATCGGCACCTTCAGGAAACATAGGTGCGACAAAATCCTTTACCGCCGTCGTAAAGTCAGCTTCAAAGGGCTGAGCCATTTCATCAACGACACTTTGGGGAATCCGCTCCGCAACGTTCTGTAAGGTATCAACCCCTATCACACCAACAACTCTGGCCGGCATCAATCTGGCTGCTTCGGCAATCACCGCACCGCCCATCGAATGCCCTACAAGAATGGCACGTTCAATGCGCTCTTGATCAACAATGGCCTTCACATCGTGAGCGAAAGCCACCATCGAATAATCAGAGCGGCCAACCGATGAGTGCCCATGGCCCGCCAGATCAACCGTAATCACCTGATAATCGCCGGCAAACGCCGGTATTTGTTGCTGCCAGTAACGTCCGTCACAACTCCAGCCGTGGATAAAAACCAGAGCCGTTTTTCCACCCCCGACCACGTCATAAGCGATTCGTTCTGAGTCAGAAGACAAGGCGACCTTGTGCCTGCCAGGTATCTGGTGAGAGGCACAGCCTGTCAGCAGGAGGAAAGACAACAAAACCAACACTATCGATTTATGCATAAACAATCCCTTTAGTTCATACAAGGCTGTTGTTAAGCGCCCGACGCGGGCATCCGGTTCACTGGATTGGAAAGCTCAGAAAAGCCAATGGCCTCAGGCCATCGGCTTGAAATCTGGCAACGAAGCCACACGCTTCAGCCATGCCAGAATCGCCGGATAGTCTGCCAGTTCAAAGCCGCCCTCGTGAGCTACGTGGGTGTAGGCATAAAGCGAGATGTCTGCCGTGGTCGCATGCTCCCCTGTGAGATAAGGCGTTTTCTGAAGCTGCTGCTCCATCACTCGCAACGCTTTGTGGCCGCCGGCTTGCTTCGACGCATATTCCTCAGCTCTGTCATCAGGCAGCCCAAGGTACTTATTGATGAAGCGGGCTACCGCGATATAGGGCTCATGGCTATATTGTTCGAAAAACTGCCACTGCAGGATACGCGCTTGAGCCAGCCCACCCTCGGGGTATAACGCCGATCCGCCTGCCAGGAAGTTGATAATGGCGTTGGACTCGGAAAGCGTCTCGCCCCCATCGAGTTCAAGCAAAGGTATTTTGCCATTCGAGTTCTTTCGCAAGAACTCGTCGGACCTGGTGTCGCCAGCCAGAATATCGACCTCAATCCACTCGTGGTCGATGTTCAGGAGGTTACACACCAGCTGAACTTTGTAGCAGTTGCCGGATTTGGCATCACCGTAAATTTTCATCTGCTCTCCCTACCGGGCCCCACCGGAGCACCCGATGTAAGCTCCAATCCGGAACGAACTACAATAACGTTTTAATTGACACGGAGGCAGGCCTCCAGCCTCTCTCTCCAGTGCGGCCTGCAGCGACTGGTAATTTTGCCGCCGAACCAAGCAAGCTTGCGCACCATATTGTCGCCTGCATGATGTAAGGCCAACTCCAGAGGAACTGTGCCATGCTCATTCGGAAGATTTGCATCGGCACCAGCCTCAAGCAGGTATTGCGCCAGGGACACATCATCGTTATGTATTGCTGCGCCAAGAGCTGACCCAGCTTGTGGGTCTTGATAATTAACATCAGCACCGGCTTCGATTCGCCCTTTGACCAGCTCCAGATTACCGTTGCGAACCGCAAAGATTAAAAGCTTGTCCAGTGTCAGTTCCATGATTGGGCCTGCGGGCATTGAGATAAGCAACGTGTCCTAGACGTTTCTCTTCCGTGACTTGTCAAACGTTCTATTTTTCCACTTTCCTATCAATCCATATCCACTAAGCCAAACACCCAAAACAAGAATAATCCCCACAAAAGCAAAGAATCGATCATCACCATCAGCCTGACTTACTATTGGATCGCCTCCGCGGAACGACAACTCTCCTGTCAGCAGCGCAAATCCCGCTATCAAGATTAAGACCACTCCTCCAGAGAGGCTCTTGCCGTATTCGCCAAGGCGTTTCGCTGTTCGCTGAGCTTCTATGAACTCGTCTCTTTGTTGTCCCTCATAGTCCTGGGCTCCAGTCAGTACCTCTTCATGCTCGGCTTTCGTTGCACGTGATATCCAAAATGGAGCCGCAAGAAAAACTCCAATAAATCCAAGGGGAATGAGCAAGACTAAAAGAAACTCCACCAGCACTCCTTATGACGTTTAATGCCGGTGCGTTGCGGCCCACCGCAGCGCAAGCGCAGGCACATCCGGCAACCGCCATTGGTTAAATGCTTGCATCCGCAAAAAATCAAGTATTGAAGGGAGGGCACAGTTCAATGTGTACCTCAACCAGAGCAAAATCGCCAAGGCTCTCTCCCGAGATCAGTGGCCGAAACGGAGGCGCTCTCTGAGGGAATGGGCTACAACAACTTGTTAACCATACTTGATGGCGAGCAAAGTTGCCGACACCGCCGCCGCAGCTAAAAACGGCGCTATGAGTATGAGTAAAGAGACTCGATACTCCTTTAGCGACATATAAATCCAATAGGCGGCAACAAAAAAGGAAGCCACCCCTACCCCGTGGGCCCACTTACCCGAAAACTCAGCGAGTCCCGTGCGCCCAGGTAGCGTCACATTGTCGAAATAGAATGCCACCGTACCGGCAACCAGGAACACGAAACTGAACAAACCATTAATGAATGACCAGCGCCGACGATAATAGCTAGCATCCCTGATGACGGGATCAAACTTCCACAATGTCCGGCTCTCCAGATTGTCAATGAGGTTAACGCTTGCGTAAACAGCATCCGATGGAAGGCTGTCGGGCCGGGAACGAAGTTAATGCACTGGTTAGAGCTGCCGAGGTCATACGAATCTGCGCCCCGGCCTCCATCTTCTGAATACCTGTAACACAGCAAATGCGACGACCCCAACCAATGCCACATTCAAAGATAGCTTGGCAAATGATACCCACGTCGGAAACTCCTGGGGAAGCATGACAGCAAAGGAGCGAGGAAATGAGGGTGGGTCTAGTTTCTCCACGCTCTGCCACACAAACGGAAAGGGGAAGCCATGAGGAACTTCGCCCATGCCAGATCGACCATTAACCTTTGACGGTATAAGCAAAGAAGCCATGACGACGACAACCGCTAAACACAAGCATCCGCCTATCTGCTTTGCCATGCCACCCCCTCCCTGCAGGCTGTAACAGCTTATTAAGCATTTATCTGGTGGACGAAGCCAGCTTCGTCTCTGACACCTACTCGGTTGCCATCAGGGTCGCTGATGTTGATAGTCCGACCCCACGAACTTTCCTGGATTTCAGCTTGGATACCCCATGCCCTTATTTCCGCAAGGGCCACCTCCAAATCCTCAACATTAAAGCGCAGTTTGAAGCTACCCTCTTTCGGTGACTTAACGCCATTCTTCGCCTTGCCTCCTTGCTCGACCATCAAATATCCATTCCCGTACTCGAGACACGCGAGCTTGAAGTCACCCTCCTTTTTCTCGAATAGCTGACGCAACCCAAAGAGGTCTCGATAGAACGCCACGCACTCCTCGAAGTTTTCCGTGTTAAGAATGATTCCGTAGCGGGCTATGTTCGTGTGCATAAGCCTTCCTTGTGCTTAACGCGAAAACGAAGCGGCGCGTTTCACGCGTTCGCCTTAAGTGACTTGTTAGGCCTTTGAAATGGCCTCCGTTTGAGGCTGGGGTGTGTCATGTGTATCGGGGTAAGTCCAAACCAAGCCGCCGTGGGTCCAGATACCGTGACATTAGGCTGAAACCTATGGATAAGGTATACCAAAACCTTCGCCTTACGGGAAACTTACACTTTCCTAATCAAAGTATAATTCCGTTTATTTTCAAATACTTAAAAATTACATGCATACGCTCACCTGAACGATAGCCGGACCATTCATTGTCACAGTTTTGTTTGTGTGCCACGTTAAAAACCGAAGGAACGCAGTAATCACAGCAAATTGGCATTGCTTTAATCGATGCCAATCTCCATGCACTGAAGTTCTGGCCTTCGGTCCTGCATCCAGGGATCTACTCAGGGGCCAACAATGAGGAGGATGCTATGAATAACGACATTTTGGAAGGCAACTGGAAACAGCTGAAAGGTAAGGTGCGCGAAAACTGGGGCAAATTAACCGACGATGACGTGGACCAAATCGGCGGTAAAAGAGAGCACTTTATCGGCAAGCTTCAGGAAAAGTACGGCATGAAGAGAGACGAAGCAGAGAAAGAATGGGACAAGCTCACTAACTAACCGTCGTTTTTACTCTTGAGCCCGGGCCGATGGTGTGACGTATGCCATCGGCCGCTCGCTGCTCCCCTCCCCCCTTCCAAAACTAAACTAAGCCCTCGCGGACGTTGAGATTGTGCATTGGCACAAGCGGGAATTTCCAACTCTGGGTGGACCTGATACGGGGTCAGGGTCATTGTGGCAGCGCGCCAAAATACGTCTGAAGCGGTTCTAAAACCCTCCGTGGAAGCGGTGTAGAACCCACACCGGGATTGAAAGAACCTCGTTTCGCCCGAGCCTATTGGCCGGTGAAACGACTATCCCCCAAGAACTGATATGCAGCGGAAGGAGGCAAACCATGGTAAACGCGAACGAATGGAAATCCGAGCGTGAACGCTATGATGCGGCATGGGCCAAGTACCAGAATGTGGCAGAACGGATTGATGCCAAATATGAAAGCCTGGACAGCGGTACCCAGGATCAGACGCCCGCGCAGGAGGATTTATCCGAATTGCAGGAAGCCTGGGAGGAACTTGAAAACGCTCGGCAGCGGCTAGGCGAATATATGAACGAATTTCACGAGCGGCATATGGCGCAAGGGAAGAGCATGTAAGGCCGCGTCAGTAGGCCAAAGCCACCCCGGTTTTACCAGGGGTGGCTTGTTCTGGCGTGAGAGTTATAAGTCAAGGTGCTCGATAATAGAGTCAGTCTCCTGTCGCACCAGGTCTTTGTCGATAGACTTCACCACCGCCGCCATACAGTCTTTGCTTAATTGGTGGCGCAGGACCCCCAGGAACTCCGGGGGCGCAATGAGAACGAGATTATCAAAGTGGCCTTCATGGCGGGCCTTTTCGAGTTGTTCGCTGAGTTGTGCGGCAAAACGCTGTTCCTCAGGGTCTTCAGAGGGTTCACGGTCATAGCTTTGGTAGCCGCCAACACGAGGCTGTAAACCAAATTGTGTAACTGCCCACGACTGAGTAATCTTTTCAAAAGGATACCATCGTGGGTACGCAATTGGACCAAGAAAAACTTAAAGCCATGGCCGCCGAGCTGGCCAAAGACATCAAGTCTGAAAAAGATCTCGGAGCCCTCACACAGCAGCTGGTCAAGCTCACCGTCGAGACCGCACTCAACGCCGAACTGGATGAGCATCTTGGATACGAGAAGCACGCTCTTGAAGGCCGTGGCACCGGCAACAGCCGTAACGGCTATTCTGCCAAGCGCCTGAAGGGCCAACACGGCGAAGTACCGATACATGCGTATTCCGGCCCATCGTGACCACCCATTCCGTTTGAACGTGACCGCCTGTTCCGGGCGATCGTGACCACTGATTCCGTTTTATCGTGACCGATTTCGGGTGCTTTTCCGGAATCGCCGGTCACGATGCCGGAATCACCGGTCACGTTCCTCCGGAATCACTGCCAACACGCTGGAATTCTTCAACTTAATCCGGCATACCTGTTTCTTTTTCATCACGAGGAAGGGCGGATGCCGGCAGCGAGGATTTCCATGCGACAGATCATCGAGGTCTTGCGCCTCAAGTACGAAGCGGGCCTAAGCCATGAGCGCATTGCCCGTGCCTGCGGGCTCTCCAAGGGCGTGGTCGGCAAGTATGTCAGCCTGGCCACTGCGCAGGGCATCACCTGGCCGTTGCCGGAAGGCACGGATGAAGTACGGTTAGAGGCCCTGCTGTTCCCGGCCAAGACACCCCCATCTCGATTTGCTGAACCCGACTACTTCCAGGTCCATCAGGAGCTGAAGACCAAGGGCGTCACCCTGCAACTGCTCTGGGCCGAATATGTGGAGCGCCACGGCGACAAGGCCCGCCGGTACAGCCAGTTCTGCCATCACTACCGGCTCTGGCGCGGCCGGCAGAGGCGCAGCATGCGCCAGGTCCACCGGGCCGGTGAGAAGATCTTTATCGACTACTGCGGTCCCACCGTGCCAGTGGTGGACCGCAGCACCGGTGAGATGCGCAAGGCCCAGGTCTTTGTGGCCGTGCTGGGCGCGTCCAGCTACACCTTCGCCGAGGCCACCTGGAGCCAGAGCCTGCCGGACTGGATCGCCTCCCACCAGCGGATGCTGGCGTTCTACGGCGGGGTAGCTGAGCTGTTGGTGCCCGACAATCTCAAGGCAGCGGTTACCAAGGCAGACCGATACACGCCTCAGATCAACGAGACCTACGCCGAACTGGCCGCCCACTACCAGACCGCCGTATTGCCAGCACGCCCTTACAAACCCAAGGATAAAGCGAAGGCCGAAGCCGCCGTGTTGCTGGTCGAGCGCTGGATACTGGCCCGGTTACGGCACCGGATGTTCTTCTCCCTGGCCGAACTGAATACGGCCATTGCGGATCTGTTACCGGCCCTGAATCAGCGCCCGTTCCAGGGACGCTCCGAGAGCCGCCAGAGCCTGTTCGAGGCACTGGATCGTCCAGCACTGAGGCCTCTGCCTGCAACACCTTACGTCTATGCCGAGTGGCGCAAGGCGCGACCCGGCATCGACTACCACATCGAGATCGACAAACGCCTGTACAGCGTGCCTCACGCCCTAGTGGGGGTGAAGCTAGATGTTCGGGTTACCGATACGTCCGTTGAGGTCATGCACAAAGGCCAGCGGGTGGCCCTGCACCCTCGGCATGGCAAGGGCCGCTTCGTCACCCTGACCGAGCACATGCCTAAGTCCCATCAGGCCCATCAGAACTGGTCGCCCGGGCGGTTCCTGAACTGGGCCACTGACATCGGTCCCGCCACGCTCGACGTGGTACAGCGACAGCTCAAGGATCGTCCGCATCCCGAGCATGGCTACCGGGCCTGCCTGGGGCTGTTGAACCTGAGTCGACGCTACAGCCGTGACCGCTTGGAGCAGGCCTGTAGCCGAGCACTGGCCATCAACTCGGCAAGCTACCAGAGCATCAGCTCGATCCTGAAGCAGGGTCTGGATCAGCTGCCTCTGCCACTGAACGAGGAAGAACCGGAACTGGCCGATCTGCCCGTTCACACCAACGTTCGCGGGTCCCGCTACTACCACTGATACCGGAGAAACTGATGTTGACTCAAAACACCCTCGACACCCTGCGCCAGCTCAAGTTGACAGGCATGTGCGATGCCTTGGAACAACAACGGGCACAGCCCGACACCCACGACCTGGCGTTCGAGGAACGCCTGGCCTTACTGATCGACCGGGAGGTGCTGCACCGGGAAAACCGCCGATTAGAGCGGCTGCTGAAGGCAGCCCGGTTGCGAGTGCCTGCCTGCGTGGAAGACATCGATTACCGCCATCCACGGGGGCTGGAACGCTCCCGCATGGCGGGCCTGGCCAGCTGTGACTGGATCCGCCAATCCCTGAACCTGTGCATCACCGGCCCGACCGGTTGTGGCAAGACCTGGCTGGCGTGCGCCCTGGGCAACCAGGCCTGCCGGCAGGGGCTCTCGGTTCGCTACTTGCGAGTGCCGCGCCTGTTCGATCAGGTGCGCATCGCCCACGGCGATGGCAGCTACGCGCGGCTGATGAACCAGTTGCTGAAGACCGACCTGCTGATCCTGGACGACTGGGGCATGCAGAAGGTAACCGCGCAACAACGACAGGATCTGATGGAAGTGATTGAAGACCGGCACGGGCGAGGCTCAACGCTCATCGCCAGCCAGTTACCAACCGAACACTGGCACGACTACATCGGCTCCGCCACGCTCGCCGACGCCATTCTGGACAGGCTCCTGCACGGCGCTCACCGACTCAATCTGAAGGGGGAATCACTGCGAAAAGCGAAAGCACAAAACACGGAATCGGTTGACCCATCGTGACCGCTCAGAGTACAAAACTAGCTCCAGCGTGATGGCCGTGTGCGAATCGGTCACGATCCCCGGAATGACCGGTCACGTTCGCCGGAATACGCAATACAGGCTCCTCGGGACCGGGACGGTTCCTTCGAGCCTCAGTTCGTCCGTAAAGGCCAGTCCCGCCTGACTCAGATGGATGACCAGATCCTAGCGCTTTACGCCAAGGGCCTGAGCACCCGAGACATCGTAGACGCCTTCAAGGAAATGTACGACGCCGACATCTCGGCGACTCTGGTGTCCAAGGTGACGGAGCGTGTGATCGATCAGGTTCACGAGTGGCAGAATCGCCCTGTTGATCCGATCTACCCCATCGTCTATCTGGACTGTATCGTTCTGAAAATTCGTCAGGACAAGAGGGTCATCAACAAGTCCCTATACCTGGCCCTGGGTATCAACATGGAGGGCCAGAAAGAGTTACTGGGCCTCTGGCTGGCCGAAACCGAGGGTGCGAAGTTCTGGCTATCGGTACTGACGGAACTGAAGAACCGTGGTTTGGAGGACATCTTGATCGCCTGTGTGGATGGCCTCAAAGGGTTCCCGGATGCCATTGCCGCTGAGTACCCCCAAACCAAGGTGCAACTGTGCATCGTGCACATGGTTCGCAATTCGCTGCGCTACGTGTCCTGGAAGGACTACAAGGCTGTGACGGCCGATCTGAAGCAGATCTATCAGTCCGCCACGGAACATGAAGCCCGGCAGGCACTGGCGGCCTTTGGAGAGCGCTGGGACAGCCAATACCCACAGATCTCTCGTTCCTGGCAAAGCCACTGGGAGAACCTGATCACCATCTTCGAGTACCCGCCGGCGATCCGGAAAGTGATCTACACCACCAATGCTATTGAGTCACTGAACAGTGTCATCCGCAAAGCCACCAAGCGCCGGAAGCTGTTCCCAAGTGATGACTCGGCCCTGAAAGTGGCCTTCCTGGCGATCCAGCAGGCCTCAAAGAAATGGACCATGCCGATCCGTGATTGGAAGCCGGCATTGAATCGCTTTATTATCGAGTTCGGTGACCGCCTGGACGGCCACCTGTAATGGGGTGGGCAGTTACACAGATTTATTTACAGGCTCGCCAACACCACCATGATCGCTTCCCGGCCGGTCAGAATAGCGTTCCGAGTCTTTTTCGCGGCCCTTTTCATGCTCTTTGGTCACAACCTCATTTAGCACTTCTACAGGCGTGACCGCCTGGAAAAGCCTGGCTCGGGAACTATCTGCCACCAATACGTAAAGTGTTTCCTGCGCGAGCGGCTTGTCAGCGTCTTGGTTCATGGCTTTGCCCTCGTAGTCTGTGTGATTTCACCCTTCAAAGTAGCAGTCATCCTGATGGCGTCAAAATAGGGCAATTCCGTGATGGTGGCAGGCCACGGTTTACTAGACGCTTGATAGTGTTGTGAAGTACTGCCTTTCGAAGTCCACCGGTTGACGAAGATCGAGACCCACCAACTTTGACAGAAAGCCACACCAGAAACGCTATCAGTACAAGGGCAAAAGCGAGGGGAGCAACAACACTTTCCAAAACAGTACCGGCATTTAAATCAATCACATGCCAGAGGCCGAACAACACAGCTGTATAGATAACAACCACTTCATACGCCTATCCTTAGAGTCTGCTTTCCGTAACTTTTTTCGCTTACAGCAGGGGCGCGACGTCAATGCCGCTCCTTACCTGTACTTGTATTGATGGCATCAAGGAAAGCTCTGAAGCCCGGGTGCTTTCTGGAGAAAATTAGTCCACGTACAGACCTGCCCGAAAAAAGAATATACCTCCCCAGCGGAGATCGATCCTTGAATACCACCTTATAACAACCACGGAAAAATTGTGGATTGTGCTTCACAGACTGAATTTTGCTGAGTGGAATCTCCACAAAACCCTTTCCTCGCTTGACCTTAATCGCCTGCTCCGAGAAATATACCTCTTTAACCTTCCAAAAATAGACAGGAAAAAACCAGATTCCGACCAGGAAAAAGACCGAGAGCAACCAGTGCCCGTTGATCAGAGCCAATGAGATGGGAAACCATAAGCAAGCCATCAAGACTATAACCCGCGATGGCTCCCTATCAGATATGCGATCCATTTTAATCAAATCCTAGGCACGTAGATGCACAACGCCGCCAGCATGCGCGGCTTTGGAAGAGAGGCGAAGCCGCAATGCAGTTAGGTGTCGCTGTGCCTGCGCGTTATGTGGGGCTTCAAGAATTGACACCATAGTATGAAGCAACTCGCTTTGAGCGATTAAAATAAGAGGAACAGACCACATAATAAATAATACCAAATAGGATCGGTGCTGGCTTTTCACTAACGTAACCTCGCATATATAAATAATATATAAGCATGATCGCTACAAAACTCAGCGCCAGAACCACCAATACTCCTACCCCCCAATTAATACCATTGAATACCCGAAAACAACGAAGCCAGCCACCATATCCAAGGCCAGACTCCTTGCTTTCAAATTCGCTAGTAGTTTGCATAGAGTTTCCCATAATGCCACTGGTAATGGGCGCCGACGGAGCGCATTGTAGTTGGCGTCCCGTTGACCACTTGCTAGCTTTTCTTTCGTTTTTTCTTAGGTTTCTTATAAACCTTATATTCCGGATATTTATCGATTTTCATTCTTATTGAGTCAAGCAAAGCGTGAAGCCTTGCATTAACTTCGAGTTCGTCATTAACCTCAACCGCAGTCCCATTTGATTGGGAAATCAGCAAGTCGTAAAAACCATACCCCATTCCACTCCTGAACATTTCTCGGACGGAAGCAGCGTCTCGACTGGTGTAGACTCTCGGTACGGAATATTCGACTTTGTACTTTTTGAACAACCGGTTTAGAGAGTCAATTTCTTCATTTAAGTCCATTTGCAATTCGCTAGCTAACGCCACCAGCATGCGAGTCTACGAAATGGAGGCGAAGCCCCAATGTAGTAGGCGTCGCCGTGACTGGCCTGGTTATGAGCTTTACTCGAGGCCGTAATCATCGGTGAATAGGTCCATTTTGCTGGTTACGTATTCCATAATCTCGTCGTATTTTGCTTCTCCTATCTTTCCGGCAACCACAAAACAAAAGAGGTATGAGGCAACATAATGGAACTTGTACTGATCCTTTGACCTTTCATCACATGCCCAGTCTCTTTGTACCTGCTCATCATTCTGATCCAGCATTTCCTGAACGAGAGCATCATTTTTTATGTTGTTTCTTTTGGAATAGATCAGCGGCGCAATCATATAGAGATTCTGGGCTGGGATTTCACCAATCCTTGCCGCTTCGATGGCCTCTGCCAGTGAGATTTCTGCTTCCTTAAGCCACTTTTTCATGTCTATCTGCAACCCTCATGGCTCATAACGCCGACGTTTAGCGGCGCTCATACAGCGCAGCGAAATGGACGTCCGATGTAGGGCCGAAGGCCCGAAACGAACTACAACAACTGGTTATGCGCTATAACTGTCGCTTCTTCAGATGCCGCCAAATTCCCCATGCAATGATCGACGACAGGATGATCGTGCCCGGTGGAACCACTACGAGCAACAGAATACCTAAACCCATGTCATCTACTAATTCCGCCCGCGTGGATGCCCCAGTCGCCCACATTTCGTAGAGCACAACAGCCTCGGCCAACGCATTCCAGAACACGATCGCGCTTACCATGGTGCCAATTATTGTAAAAATAACGCGTCTATTCATGGACATAACGCCGATGATAAGCGGCCCGACAGGGGCGTCTGGTGGAGGCCGCCAAACCGGAACGAACTTAATCGATTTGTTATAACCTACCCGAACAGTGCCACGTTGATCATAGGCTTAATGTATACACGGACACCATAAGGCATTGGTTGCTCCCCGTCATAGCGCGAACCAAAACACTTTGACGCGGCAAACTCCAAATACTCGCCAGTAGAATCAAGCCTGCGTGCTATACCAGGGCAATCGGTAACCCGCATGGAGAAAATTGGCTTCTCAATGCCTAAGGAGGGTCTGATTAACGCCTGATTTATCGCTGAATCGCTTTTCAACTCGAAAAAAAGCCATTCAAGCGCGATTTTGGCGTTATCACCCTCTGTTTTGTTCGATTTTTGCCTATTTCCCGCCGTTTTGGCGGAAAACAGGCGAACTGACCCTACGACAGCAGGTATTTTTCACCCATCAGCAGGTTGCTGAACGCAGCCAGCAAGTGCAATCGGTTACTGTTTTTGGCCAAGCCGCGATAGCGAACGTTGCTATAGCCAAAGACCTGCTTGATGTACCGGAATGGGTGTTCCACTTTGGCCCGGGCGCTGGCTTTGAGCTTCTCGGCCTTTAGCTTTCGGTCGTCCAGTTTTTTACGAGAACCGGGGCGCTTGGCAATGAACCAGGATACATTTTGGCGATCTTTATGCTCATCCCGCTTTTGAATGCCAAGATAACCGGCATCACCGAACACGCGCAGCTCGTCACCGTGAAGAAGGTTGCCGGCGGACACGATGTCGTGGACATTGGCAGCGGTGGTATCGATGCTGTGGATCAAGCCGAGCGTATCGTCCACGCCGATATGCATCTTCATGCCAAAGTACCACTGGTTGCCTTTTCTGGTTTGTCGCATCTCAGGGTCGCGCTGGCCGCTTTCATTCTTCGTGGAGCTTGGTGCAGAAATGATGGAAGCATCCACAATGCTGCCTTCACGCAGCATCAAACCATTTTTCTCCAGGTGCTTGTTCACCTCTTTGAACAACACCTTGCCAAGGCCATGGCGCTCCAGGAAATGACGAAACTTGAGAATGGTGGTTTCGTCCGGCAATCGGTCCAGCTTCAGGCCGGCGAACTGGCGCATGGATTCGATCTCATACAATGCGTCTTCCATGGCAGGATCACTGAGGTTATAGAACAATTGCATGCAGTGGACTCGCAGCATGGTCGGCAGCGGATACGGTGGCCGGCCAGTCTGGCCCTTGGGGTAATATAGGGCTACCTTCTTCTCCAACTGCTTCCACGGAATCAGCTTGTCCATCCGTTCCAGAAAAATCTCGCGGCGGGTTTTACGCTTCTTGGTCTGGTACTCGGCTTCGGAGAAGGTGATCTGATCCATGGTGGCAACGAATCCTGTGCAGTTGACGATGACCGTATTATCGCTGATTTTGAGACTTATTCAGAGCCTCCCTAATGATCGCATTTCAAACCAAACATCAGCGTCATATTGGTAAATAGTTACAGTAAGCTCAATTCCATGCCTCTGGACTACGTACCTATGCCAAATACCGTCGTGCTCCACTTCCGGAAGTACCTCAAGTACGGATAGCACATCTGCCTCATCCCAGACCAGCACCGAATCTCCTTGGGCTATAACGCCGCCAACATGCGCGGCTACGAAATGGAGGCGAAGCCGCAATGTAGTAGGCGTCGCCGTGCTTGGCCTTGTTAACGACCTCCCTTATCAAACCACCGAACCTCACTAAAACGTTCTCTGTTATTAATCAAATATGCTTCAATAGCTTCCAAAAGCTCCTGAGAAACTTGAGGATTTATCTTTCCCATTTTATCGAACCCCATCGTACCACCAGAAAAACCTTCACCGTCAGGTGACAAATTGAGGCCAATAGAATTAAACCCAGCCTCCATCGGTAAATCCAATGCATTAATTCGCCCTTCTTGCCTCTGGGCAGTAATTATTGGGAAAGGGTCCATCGCCACACGTTCTCCCGTTTCAACCAACTCACCATATGGCCCTAAATTATTGGCTATTACAGGAACATCCCAACAAAACTCGGCAGGAGTTTCCTCTGGCACAGCAATATGAAGTAGCCCTACGACCGGAAATCCATCCCTCAGCAAACCTGATGCCTGCTTAAAGCCCATTGAATTTACATTTCTGGAGGGCTTTGCAATGGTAGGACGCAGTACTTTTACTTCAATGGCAACCGATCGCTCAAAATGATATCGGTAATCATTAAATGGTATAAGAAGAAGATCAATATCTCCCGGCTTCTGCTCCGGGTCTAATCCTAGGTGGGCGCGGGGCACATTTACAGATACCAGCACATCATTAGCAAACTGATGCTCTGGGTATGGAAATGCAGAATTAAGAGCAAAGCTGACGGAGTTTGCCAAAGCAGTCCTATTAGCGACAATACGCTTTATTATTTCCTCCTCAGACCTCAGCCACATTGCATTCTTCACCATATATTAGTTAACGACGGATGTTAAGCGGCACTGGCGCCAGCCAGGGTCCGACTTAACGTGTGGTTATACGGACCGTCCTGAAAGACTCTCATACTCCACCCTACTCACAGACCACTCCACACTCTGCAGACATCCCTGGGAAGTTATCAGGCCAGTAGTCAGCGGGGGCACCGAAGATGCGAAGGCACGGAACAAAGGCGACCACGATTGCCGATTGATCCGCCTTCCCTCAAGAGCCAAGCCAGACGGATCAAGCGCGACTTATCCGTCTGGCTTGGCTCTTGAGGGTAGCAGGGAGAGCGTTCAACGGCGATCCGCTCTATTTGTTTTCTTGCACCGGGTTTCAAAACCCGAAAAAGACTGTTTATATATACAGTATATTCGGGTAACCTTCCGAGAAAAGGCAAGAAAACCCTATGCAATCAACCCACCGCTATAACACTGAAGCATTTAATGGTCGTGCGCAGCATGGCCTTTAAATGTGGGTTGGACTAAGCCGCTGCCACTAATGCCAGCACACAATGTATAAGGGTAAAGTAAATTTTGAACGGATACCGGGATGGCGGTTCAGGCCCGCAAAGGTACTCTGCGGAAGTGCGTATCGTCCTGATGGTCCCCATAAAATGCCTCATCCCTGGGTGATTTGGATCAGCCTACCCCTCTGTTTCTTTCATTGCCAGCCTCAGCCCGAGTCACAACCCAGCTCCTCAGGAACTGTAGCGCCCACGGGAAGCCGCCAGGGAAAGCGGCTAACCCGTCACTCTACCCACGGTTTTAAACCGGGGAATCTGCCGAACCATATGAACCACACCGTCCTCGCATCGAGGGCACGGCCAGCTGCGTTGGGACTCCGAGCCATTCTTGACTTCAACATCGACCTCGGGTGGCTTTTGAAGGGCCTGACGAATGGCCGTCAGCTTGCGACGTCGGGTTCGGTTACTCAGATAACCAAAGTGACGAATCCGCATAAAGCCCTTGGGCAGGATATGCATGAGGAACCGTCGAACAAATTCCGCCCCTTCCAGTTGCAGGCTCTTCTGGCGCCCTCCTTCCCGGTAGTCCACATAGCGGATCATGATTCTGCCGCCGTCCTGCGACAACAAACGACCGTTACTGATAGCAATGCGGTGGGTGTAGCGAGCCAGGTAATCCACCACCGTCTCCGCCTGATTCAGACAAGGGCGGGCGTAAACCACCCAATCCTGCTGCATCACTTTTTTGAGTACGTCGTCGATGGCTTGAGGCTCCGTGAGTCTGTGCAATTCGCCGGTTCTGACCGATCGTCTGAGGGACGATACCATGCGGCCGCGAAAGCGGCGGGACAAGGCCCTGACGGGGAACAGATATTGATGTTTAGCCTCATGCCATTCTCCGGCCTCTGTGAGCACCCCGCCCGGAATCAGGCAATGCACGTGAACGTGGCGACTCAGATTCTGCCCCCAGGTATGGAGCACGGCTGTCATGCCCAACTCACCCTGCAAGTGTTTGGTTTTATGGCCAAACTGACTGAGCGTATTCCAAACTGACTCAAACAGGCGACGGTAAACCACTTCCGGGTGCACCTGAACCCAGCCATTCAGGGCGTGGGGCACGGTGAACACCAGGTGGAAGTAGGGTACCGGCAGTAGCGATCGACGCTGGCGCTCACACCACTGTTGGCTAGCCCGACTCTGGCATTGCGGACAATGCCGGTCCCGGCAACCGTAGTAATGCACGGTTCGTGCTTTGCAGTGATCACAACGCATTTCCATACCGCCCATCCGGGCTGTGCGGCAATCCATCAGTCGGCTGCACACCTTGCGACGGTGGCGGTCCAATGAGTCGGTCGAGAGGAACTGGGTCAGTGCCGACTGGACCGTAACTGAACCGGCCATCACGCACCTCCCAGATCCGCGATCAAGTCCGCAGGCGAACGGTTTTGTGAGGATATTCCCGGCAACCAGTGCAGGTAGCGCTCCGTGGTGCGCAGATCACTGTGCCCAAGATATTTCTGTAACTCGTTGAGCGGTACACCATGTTCCAGCTGATGGGTCGCATAGGCGTGGCGCAGTGCGTGTATCCCTCCGCGTCTTTGCACGCCGCTGAGTCGCTTGGAGTGACGATAAACCTTCTGGGCCGTGGTGGCGGTCAGGTGCTGACCAACCAGTACTTCACTCGGAAACAGCCAGAGTACGGGGCGGCCAAGGCACCAATACGCTCGTAATACATCGAGTAGCACGTCAGTCAGGGGCACCATGCGATCCTTACCGCCCTTGCCCTGATGGATGTGAAGCAGGTGGCGCTCCCCGTCGATGTTCTTCACTTGCAATGCCACGGCTTCACTCACTCGCAAGCCGCAGCCATACGTGATCAACAGCAAGGCCCGATGCTTGGGGTTCTTGGTGGCTCCCACTATCCTTGCAACGTCCTGACGAGTCAGTAACTCAGGAATGCGCTGTGGTCGCTTGGGCAGCACCAGGTTCACGTCGAAGTCTGCCCAATGCAGCACCTGCAGATACAAAAACCGAATGCCATGCAGGTAAAGCCGACAACTGGCCGGCGCCAGGGAACGTTCCTGGACGAGGTAATTAAAGTAGGTCTGCAGATCCCCGACCTCCAACTGGTCCGGGGATCGACGATAATATCGAGCCAGATCCGCGACTACATAGAGATAACTTTTTTGGGTCTGCGGGGAAAAACCATGCTGACGCATGGTCTGGATCATAGCCTGACGTAAGGGGGTCATGGCGGCATCTCCTCTTTGAAAAGCCCACTTGGGCCATTCAAAAGTATCCTCCAATCACCTCCATTCCGGGGAGATTCTCAGTATCACCGCTACCGCGGAGCGGTTTAGTTCAACAGCTAATTATACGAACCCGTTCGTATAACACACATTCGTATAACTCCAAAAATCTCGGCCCTAACAAACCTCAGCTTCACCAATAAAATCAGCAAATTACCTGAATCCACCACGGCTACCGCCGGAGTTATACGCCCGCGTTCGAGCCACCCCTGCTCCAGATTGGGGGCGTATAACTCCGCACGCCCCGATATTCCTTTTCAAACTTATCAGAAGGTTAGCAACATTTCCCGGTACCTTCCCGGAGTTTTGCGAACGCGTTCGTATAACTCCGGGCTTTATGTTGTTTCTGGCTGGTTTGGCATGGGGGAATCCTGCAATACTTGGGCTTTACCCTCGCTGAAAGAGACTCCTTTATGCACGCGCCTTTCTGGCTGACTACGGCTTTGCTGTTTCCGGTGTTGCTCTATCAGGGCAAGCGCACCCGGCGGGTGACGCCACGGCTGCCAGAGGCTACTGGGGATTGCGCAGGCCAGTACGGGGAGGGAGAGCCCCTTTTTCGGTTACTGGTGCTGGGCGAGTCCACTGCGGCGGGCGTGGGGGTTGAAAGCCACGCCCAGGGTCTGGCAAGCCAGTTGGCGTTGCAGTTACATCAACGCACCGGGCTCTGTATTGGCTGGTCTACCTTTGGGGTGAATGGTATTCGGCTGGGTGCGCTGCTTGATGCGCTGGGCTCCGCCGACTTGCCACCGGCAGATGCAGTATTACTGAGCATGGGGGTAAACGACACTACCGGTTTCACTCCACGGTTCCGGTTTCGCCGGCAACTGATTCAGCTCCGCGAAACCCTGGCAACCCGGTATCAGGCGCCCATTACGTTGCTCAGCGTGCCGCCCATGGACAAATTCTCGGCCTTGCCGGCACCCCTGCGCCAGGTTATGGGATGGCGGGCGCGGCAGTTGGACAGGGTGTATCAGGTGCTTGCGGCAAGGAACCCGGACGATTTCCGGTATCTGGGTTACCCCACGGTGTCAGACCCTGCCCTGCTCGCCCGGGACGGCTACCACCCGAGCGACAAGGGCTACCGCGCTATCGCGCAGGCGTTGGCCGAACAGGACTGGGGGCTGCCGCCCCCGTAACTCATCCCAGGTTCTTGCGCATGAATTTCTGCAGCTCGCCCACAATCCCGCTGCGGAAGGCCAGTACCGTCAGCACAAAGATGCCGCCGAGGATCGGGTCTACCCAGTCGCGCAGGGGCCCCTGGGATAGCTGGTATTCAATGTTCACCACAAAGGTGGCGCCCACCACCGGCCCAAGCAGCGTACCCATGCCGCCCACCAGGGTCATCAGGATGACCTCGCCCGACATATGCCAGTGGGCATCATTGAGAGACGCCAGCTGGAACACCACGGATTTCATGGAGCCGGCCAGGCCCGCCAGCGCGGCGGAGATCACAAAGGCCAGGATCTTGTAGCGATCCACGTTATAACCCAGCGAGACCGCCCGCGGTTCGTTCTGCTTGATGGCTTTCAGGATCTGCCCGTACGGGCTGCTGACAATGCGCTGCACCAGCAGGTAACAGGCGATAAACACCACCAGCACGAAGTAGTACATGTTGAGGTTGTCTTCGAGATTGATCAGACCAAACAGCTCGCCCCGGGGGATGCCGTGCATGCCGTCTTCGCCGCCGGTGAATTCCGACTGCACAAAGAAGAAGAACACCAGCTGTGCCAATGCCAGGGTCACCATGGCAAAGTAGATGCCTTGCCGGCGGATCGACAGTAACGCAAAGGCCAGTCCCAACAAGGTGGCCGTGGCGGTACCGGCAATGATGCCCATCTCGGTGGTCAGGCCGGAGAAATTACTGAGCAGGTAGCCCGTGGTGTAACCTCCGGTGGCCAGGAAGGCCGCATGGCCGAAGGACAGCAGGCCGGTAAAGCCGAACAGCAGGTTAAAGGCCACCGCAAACAAGGCAAAACACAGAATCTTCATCAGGAAGACCGGGTACATCACGAAGGGCGCGGCCAGCAGCAACAGCAGCAGCACGCCGTTCACCATCAGTTTCTTGCGGTCCTGGATCTTTTGCTGCTCGACAATGGCTTTGTGGATATCGGCAGGATTAACAGGCTGGTTCATGATTATGCCTCCTTACCGAACAGGCCGGTGGGTCGGATCATCAGCACCAGGACCATCACCAGGAAGATAACGGCCGAAGACGCCGGCGGGTAAAACGTTTTGGTGAGGCCTTCGATCACGCCCATCAGGATGCCCGTGATTATGGCCCCGCCAATGGAGCCCATGCCCCCGATCACCACCACCGCAAAGACCACGATGAGAATGTTGGACCCCATCACCGGAGTTACCGAATAAATGGGTGCCGCCAGCACACCGGCGAAAGCCGCCAGCATGACGCCGAATCCGTAGGTCAGGCTCACCAGCAAGGGTACGTTAATGCCGAAGCCCTGCATGAGCTGTGAGTCTTCTGTGCCTGCCCGGAGGTAGGAGCCCAGTTTGGTTTTCTCGATGATGAACCAGGTGCCAAAACACACCAGCAGGGCCACCACGATCACCCAGGCCCGGTAGTACGGCAGGAACATGAAGCCGAGGTTGATGCCGCCTTTGAACAAATCCGGCATGGAATATCGAAGCCCGGACACGCCGTAGATATTGGTGAGCACGCCCTGGATGATCAGGGCCACCCCGAAGGTGAGCAGCAGGCTGTAGATATGATCCTGGCCGGCAATGCGCCGGAGCAGGAAGTATTCGATGAGCATACCGAAAGCGCCAACCAGTACGGGAGCGACGAAGAGCGCGACCCAGTAATTGACGCCCAGCAGGTCAAACAGAACCACGGTGACCAGAGCACCGAGCATGTACATGGCGCCATGGGCGAAGTTGATGATCTTCAGCAGACCGAAGATAACCGCGAGGCCAAGGCTTAACAGGGCGTAGAAGGCGCCGTTGATAATCCCGATCAGCAGCTGGCCAGACAGCACAGCAAGGGGGACGCCGAAAATCATGGTCATGTTGCTAACTCCACAAGCAGCGCAGACGTTGTTTTTGTTGGGGTGTTCGTCCGGGCGGGTACCCGGCGCCGGTCGCGCTTAGAGACCGGGCACCGGGTAATTCCCCGTTGCTTAGTTCACCAGCTTGCACTTGCTCTCAGAGAGCGGGCGGTAGGCTTCATCCGCCGGAATCGTCCGCAGGATCTTGTACAGATCCCATTCATTCTTGGACTCCGCCGGGGTTTTCACTTCCGCCAGGTACATGTCATGCACCATACGGCCGTCTACCCGGATTTTGCCGTTCTTGGCAAACATGTCGTTGATGGGTGTATCCATCATCTGCTTGCGCACGGTCTGGGCATCATCCGAGCCGGTGGCAGCCACCGCATTCAGGTATTGCATGGTGCTGGAGTAAATGCCGGCATGAACCATGGTCGGGCGTACGCCGGTTTCTTTCATGAAGCGATCAGACCACTCGCGGGTTTCGTCGTTCATGTCCCAGTACCAGCCGGTCGTCAGTTGGATGCCTTGCGCGGTTTCCGCACCGAGGGCATGGACGTCGGTAAGGAACAACAGCAACGCCGCCAGTGTCTGGCCCGCCTGGGTTACCCCGAACTCACTGGCGGTGGTGATGGCGTTGGTGGTGTCCGCACCGGCATTCGCCAGGCCGACCACATCCGCTCCCGAGGCCTGGGCCTGGAGGATGAACGAAGAGAAATCCTGGGTCGGGAACGGATGGCGCACGCTGCCCACAATCTCGCCGCCGTTGGCCTCAACCACGCGGGTAACGTCGGCTTCCAGAGCGTGGCCGAAGGCGTAGTCGGCGGTCAGCAGATACCAGGTCTTGCCGCCTTCTTTCACCACAGCGCTGGCCGTACCATTGGCCAGCGGATAGGTGTCGTACACATAGTGAATGTGGTTGGGTGTGCAGTGTTCGTTGGTGATGCTGGAAGCCGCCGAACCGGAAATGATGCCCAGCCGGTCGTTCTCTTCCAGGATCTTGCTCACGGCGATGGACACCGAGGAAGCCACCATACCGGCCACCAGATCCACCTTGTCGTTTTCCACCCAGCGGCGAACGGTGCTGGAGGAGGTGTCCGGGCTGTTGCGGTCGTCAGCACTTACCACTTCAATCTTGGCACCATTGACGGTGCCGCCAAAATCCTTGATCGCCATTTCCAGGGCAGTCAGGCCATTGGGGCCGGCCAGGTCTCGATAGGTACCGGACATATCGGCCAGGTAGCCAATTTTTACGGTGTTGTCCGAGATTGCCGCCTGGGCACCACTGGCCATCAGAGCTGATGCAACGGCTGAGGTCAGAAGCTTTTTCATCATTGTCATTGTTGTTTCTCCGCTACTGTCTTGCGTTGGTTCGGGTTGTTGTTGCTCTTATTACTCTCGTTCTATCCGGGGTCAGACCCCCAAATAGCCATCCAGCACCGACTGTTTGGCACTCAGTTCGTTGGCGCTGATTTCTTCCACAATCTGGCCGTGCTCCACCACGTAATGTCGGTCGGCCAACGGCGCGGCAAAGTGGAAATTCTGCTCCACCAGAACAATGGTCAGGCCCTTGTTCTTCAGGGCTATCAGGACTTCCCCCAGTTTCTCCACGATCACCGGGGCCAGGCCTTCGGTGATTTCATCCAGCAACAGCATGTTGGCGCCGGTGCGCAGAATGCGGGCCATGGCCAGCATCTGCTGTTCGCCACCAGAGAGCTTGGTGCCCTGGCTGAAGCGGCGTTCATAGAGGTTGGGGAACATGGTGTAGATTTCTTCCAGGCTCATGCCACCGCTGCGCACCACCGGCGGCAGGGTGAGGTTTTCCTGCACGCTGAGGGAGGAAAAAATGCCCCGATGTTCGGGGCAATACCCGACACCCAACCTGGCGATATGATGAGGCGCGCACTGCATGGTTTCTTCGCCGTTGATCATGATGGAGCCGGTGCGCCGGCCCACCATGTTCATGATGGCTTTCAGCGTGGTGCTGCGCCCGGCGCCATTTCGGCCGAGCAGTGTGACCAGTTCGCCCCGCTGAACCACCATGTCGATGCCGTGCAGAATGTGGGATTCGCCATAGAATGCGTGCAGGCCGGAAATGCGCAGCTGCTCGTATTCGCGGTCCGGATTCTTGCTCATTGGGCCGCCTCCACATTTTCGCTGGCGGCGGCCTGTGACCCCCGCTCGCCACTGCCATCACTGCCCATATACACCTCGCGCACACGCGGGTCGGCGGAGACCGTCTGGTAATCGCCTTCCGTCAAGACTGCACCCTGGGCGAGTACGGTGATGCGGTCGCACAGTTTGCTGACCACGCTCAGGTTGTGCTCCACCATCAGTACCGTCCGGCCCTGTGCGGCCTTGCGCACCAGTTCCACTACGCGGTCAACGTCTTCCGAGCCCATGCCCTGGGTGGGTTCGTCCAGTAGCAACAGCTGGGGTTCCATGGCCAGGGTGGTGGCCAGCTCCAGCGCCCGTTTGCGGCCATACGCCAGCTCTACCGTGGTGGTATTGGCGAACTCGGCCAGGCCGACGGACTCCAACAGCTCCATGCAGCGCTCGTTGAGCTTGTGCAGGGAGTTGCCGGATTTCCAGAAGCTGTAGGAGGAGCCCTCTGCGGTTTGCAGGGCCACGCGAATGTTTTCCAGCGCGGTCATGTGGGGAAACACGGCAGAGATCTGGAAGGAGCGAACAATGCCTTTACGGGCAATGGCGGCGGATTTCAGGGGAGTGATGTCTTCGCCGCGGTACAGAATCTGCCCGCGGGTGGGAATCAGGAACTTGGTCAACAGGTTGAATACGGTGGTCTTGCCGGCACCGTTGGGGCCGATCAGGGCGTGGATATCCCCCTGACGGATCTGGAGGTTGACGTCGTTAACGGCAACAAACCCCTTGAATTCCTTGACCAGGTTACGGGTCTCGAGAACGTACTGTTCACTCATGAGCCACTTCACCTTTTGTTATTGTTGTATTTCGCAACTAGCACACAGATTAGATTTACGTGCACGTAAACGTCAAGAACTAATTTTGATATTTCTCGGGCGGTATGGAATAGGTCATGGTGGAGTGTGCCACCGGGTCTTCCATGCCATCGGAATAGACGAAAACCTCGCCCACGCCCATGGTGCGCCCCACCTTCAACAGGGTCGCCCGTGCCCGTATCGGCGCATGTGCCACCGGCTTGCGAAGGAAGTTGATATTCAGGTTCGTCGTCACCGCCAACGGCACCAGGCCAATCCGGCTGAGCAAGGCTGCGTACATGGTGACATCCGCCAGCGCCATCATCGCAGGCCCGGATACGGTCCCGCCCGGGCGCAGGTGATCATCCTCCACGGCCAGGGTCATTTCCGCCCAGCCGTCACCCAGTGCCTCCAGGGAGCCGTATGCGGCCCCCTGGGGGAACTGAACCTCGAGGAAGTCTTTCAGCTCCTCGAAGGTCACTTTCATGCCGGCACCTCATCCTGGGCCCGGTTGCGCAGCACGAAGCGCTGGATCTTGCCACTGGGCGTTTTCGGCAGTTCATCCACGAATTCGATCTCACGCGGATAGGCGTGGGTGGACAGACGACGGCGAACCAGTTCCTGCAACTCCTCCTTGAGCGCCTGGTCGTCCACCGGCTCCTGGCCAGCTTTGATCACAACATAGGCTTTGATGATCGAGCCGCGCTTTTCATCGGGCTTGGCCACGACACCGGATTCGGCAACAGCGGCGTGTTCCAGCAAGGTACTTTCGACATCGGCCGGCCCCACGCGGTAGCCTGCGGTGGTGATGATGTCATCGTCCCGGCCACTGAAAGAATAGCCACCATCGCCATGGCAGATCACCATGTCACCGGTCAGGTAGTAGCCATTCACGAACGGGTCTTTCTCACCCCAGGTGTAGCCATCGAAATGGAACAGTGGCGAGGCTTTGATATCCACCGCCAACTGGCCAATCTCGCCGGCCCCCACCTCTTCGTTTTTCTCGTTCAGCGCCACCACGCGATGCCCGGGCGATGAGTACCCCATAGAGCCCTGGCGAATGGTGTGCTCCAGGCCATGGAAGTTGCAGCAGGTCATACCGGTTTCTGTCTGGCCATAATGATCCTTGACCGGGCAGAAGTGCCGGCGGGCAATCCAGTTCACCACTTCCGGGTTCAGCGGTTCACCCGCACTGCTGCACACCCGCAGCCCCAGATTCTCCCCTTCCGGCAAGACCTGATCGTTGGCTTTCAACAGCCGATACGCCGTGGGCGCCGCCGCCAGGTTGGTGATCTTGTACTTGCGGATCATGTCGTAGGTGGATTCGGGGGTGAACGGGTTGGGGTTGAAATGCGTGGCGTGGCCCATTAACAGCGGGCCCGTAACGGCGTAGTACAGACCATAGGCCCAGCCGGGGTCAGCCACATTCCAGAACACATCGTCGTCGCGCAGTTCAATGGCGTACTTCATGTACACATAGAATGCCAACAGGGCTTTGGCGGGCACGGCCACGCCTTTCGCTTTGCCGACGGTACCGGAGGTGAACATCTGCAGGAACGGATCGCTGCCGGTGATCATCACCGGCTCACACTGGTCTGACTGCTGGTCCAGCACCTGCTGGAAGTCTGCAACGTCCTCGCCCGTGGCGGCGGCGTTCACGCACAACACCGGCGGGCAGTTGTTGACGTCATTGAGCTTGGGATAGTTGTCAGGATCGGTGACCACCAG
Source organism: Marinobacter sp. LM1 (assembly GCF_042763285.1). NCBI lineage: Bacteria > Pseudomonadati > Pseudomonadota > Gammaproteobacteria > Pseudomonadales > Marinobacteraceae > Marinobacter > Marinobacter sp. LM1. The sequence continues at coordinate 1,165,492 of NZ_CP114373.1, read as the reverse complement.
TTTGGTGCCGGCTTTTTCCAGGCGGTATTCAATGGCCCCGGAGCCAAACGCTGTAAACAGCGGCTGGTAAACCGCACCCAGGCGCAAGGTGCCGGCAATCACGATCAGGAGTTCCGGGCCCCGTGGCAGCAGGCCGGCTACCCGGTCACCCTTTTTGACACCATGAGACTTCAGATAGTTGGCAAAGCGGGCCGAGGCTGCTTTCAGCTCTGCGAAGGTAAGCACGCCATCACCACCACCCACTTTCTCGTAAAACAGCGCAACCTTTTGCGGGTCGGAAGCCCATTTATCACAGATTTCGTGGCAGACGTTCAGGCCACTGTCCAGGCGCCCGTCCAGGATTTCCGCTTCCAGTGCGGCCGCATCAAAGTTGTCATACACCTCGTTGTAGTGCGGTAGGCTCATCGTACACTCCATTTGTTGTCGTTGTTGGTTGCACAAGATTTAGTCAGGTTTAGCATAGCCTTCACTTTACGTAAAGGTAAACTTTAGGCTAAAAAGAAAGGGCGACCTGCCATCGCCCACCCCTGCTTACTCCGGTTTGTACAGCCGCAGAATGCTGGAGAAATCCAGCTCTCCGTTGCCCTGCCCGGCATGCAGCTGGAACAGGTTTCGGGCCAGGGAGCCCATCGGAATCGACGCCTGGTTGGTCACCGCGTTGTCGAACGCCAGGCCAAGATCCTTCGCCATCAGGTTCACCAGGAAACCGCCCTGATAATCGCGGGAGGCTGGCACTCCCTCCATCACCCCCGGCCAGGGGTTATAGACATTCAGTGCCCAGTTACCGCCAGAGCTTTGTTTCATGATCTCCGAGAGCACGGCAGGGTCCAGGCCATTTTTGGCACCCAGGGCCAGGGCTTCGCTGGTGCCGGCCATCAGGATCGCCAAAAGCATGTTGTTGCAGATCTTGGCCACCTGCCCGGCACCATGGGGGCCGGCGTGGAAGATATTTTTACCCATGCCTTCCAGAATCGGCTTGGCTTTCTCGAAGGTACTTGCGTCGCCGCCACAGATGAAGGTGAGCGTGCCGGCTTTGGCACCACCCACACCTCCGGATACCGGGGCATCGATAAACGCAAGCTTTCGCTCAGCCGCCTGTTCGGCGACGTTGCGGGCCGTTTCCGGGGCAATCGTGGAAGAATCGATCACCAGCGTGCCGGCTGGCAATGCAGCCAGCAGGCCATCGTCACCCAGGTAGACCGCCTCCACATGCTTGCCGGCCGGCAGCATGGTGATCACGCATTCTGCGCCCTCGGCGGCGGCTTTGCCGGAATCCGCCGTGCGGGCACCTTCGGCCACCAGGGCCTCAACTGCTGGCTGGGACAAATCGAACACGGTAACGTCGTGGCCGGCCTTGAGCAGGTTGGCCGCCATCGGCGCACCCATGTTGCCCAGGCCGATAAAGGTAATCTTGGCCATGTTGCTTCTCCTTGTTGTTGTACGGGTCATCGCTGCGCAAAGCAGACTACTGGCTGAAAAATCCGTTCACCCAGGCGCTCTCCACTTCACTGAGTGAGGCATAGCGCCAGCGGGGCTGCATATCCTTGTCGATCAGCAATGCCCGTATGCCCTCGGCAAATTCACCTTTCTTCAGGCTGTTGTGGGACATCACCAACTCGTTGTCGAGCACCTCTTTCAGGCTGTGCAGGCGGCTGCGGTGGTAGTGTTGCCACATCAGGGCCAGGGAGGTCGGAGACGCGGCCTTCAGTCCCTTCACTGATTTGCCGAGCCAATCTTCCCGAGCCCCCAGCTCGTCCAGTTGCGCCACCACCTGCTCCAGAGAATCGGCATCGGTGGCCTGCTGGATGTCTTCAAAATGCTCACGTACAGGAGACGCGGGTAAGGCCTCACGGCTCTGCTGTTCAAACTGCCGCAGCACTGCGCTCACCACCGCCTGCGCCTCCGCTCGTTGCCAATCCGCCGCTTTCAGGGCATCCACAACCTGGTCTTTCAGACCATGGGAGATAAACCGGTCGGCCATGTTCACGAACAATGCATCGGCGCCGTTCATGCGGGCACCGGTCAGTCCCAGAAACAGGCCCGTGCGCATGGGCATGCGGTTCAGAAACCAGCCGGCACCGATATCCGGGTACAGGCCGATGCTGACTTCCGGCATGGCGAGCTTCGAGTGCTCGGTCACCACCCGGTGAGAAGCACCCACCATCAGACCAATACCGCCCCCCATCACGATGCCGTTGCCCCAGCAAACGATGGGCTTCGGGTAGGTGTGGATCTGGTAATCCAGCTCATATTCCTCGTTAAAGAAGCGCTCGCCCTCCGCCAGTTTGCCCGGCTCGGTCATGGCCCGGTACAGCGAGACGATATCGCCGCCAGCGCAGAAGGCTTTGTCGCCCTCGGCTTCCAGCCAGACAGCCTGAACCTTGGGATCCTCGGCCCAGCGGCTGAGCTGGGGCTTGAGCAGGCTGATCATATCCATCGACAGTGAGTTGAGATTGCGCGGCGTGTTCAGCCGTGCCACGGCAATCAGCTCACCATCAGCGGTTTTCCATTCTTCAAATACGATTGGTTGATCACTCATAGCGAATCCGGGTTATCGGTTTTTCCAGTCGGGCTTACGCTTCTCAAGAAACGCATTCACGCCTTCTTTCTGGTCTTCGGTATGGAACAGCTCCACGAACAATTCGCGCTCCATGCGCCAGCCATCGCTGTGGCTGCGACCGTCGCGGGCGCTCATCACCAACTGCTTGCAGCGGGCGATGGACGAAGGGCTCTGCTTACAGGCACCTTCCGCCAGTTTCAGGGCGGCTTCCAGGCCGTTGCCGGTGGGCACCACTTCTTCCACCAATCCGATTTCCAGGGCCTTGGCGGCGGTTACCCGTTCACCGCACAGAATCATGCGCTTGGCCCAACCCTCTCCCACCAGCCAGGGCAGGTTCTGGGTGCCGCCGGCACAGGGCAGCAGGCCAACGCTGGCCTCCGGCAGAGCCACCTGGGCATGCTCTTCTGCAATCCGGATATCACAGGCCATGGCGCATTCCAGGCCACCACCCATGGCATAACCGTTTACGGCGGCAATCGATACGCCACGGAACGCCGTCAGCGCTGCGAACGCTTCACCGAATCGTTGCGCCATGTCATTGGCGCGAGCCCGGTCGCCGTCGGCGAAGGTTTTCAGGTCAGCACCGGCGGAGAAAAACTTTTCGCCCTGGCCAGTCACCACGAGCGCGAAGATGTTCCGGTCGGCGTTGAGCTCTTCCACGGTCTCCTTCAGCGCGGCGAGGGAATCGGCCGTCCAGGTGTTGGCCGGCGGATTGGCGATGGTCAATACCGCAATGTGGCCGCGTTTTTCCAGTTGAATCAGTTCACTCATCACAAATTCCTCTATAGTCCGTGGCCGGTTACTGGATCGCTTCGGCAACGCCGTCGTCCAGCAGCCGGCGGGCAATGATCAGGCGCATGATTTCGTTGGTGCCTTCCAGAATCTGGTGTACCCGCAAATCCCGCAGATAGCGCTCCAGCGGGTATTCCCGGATGTAACCGTAGCCGCCATGCAGCTGCAGGGCTTCGTTGGCCACCTCAAAGCAGGCGTCGGTGGCGAATCGTTTGGCCATGGCACAATGCAGCGTAGCCTCCGGGTCGCCACTGTCGAGTTTGAACGCACCCAAACGCACCATCTGCCGGGCAGCCACCAGGTTGGTAACCATGTCTGCCAGCTTGAACTGCAGCGCCTGGAAGGCCGCCAGCGGCTTACCAAACTGCTGGCGCTCGTGCATATAATTCCGGGCCCGGAGCAAAGCCGCCTGGGCACCACCCAGGGAACAGGTAGCGATATTCAGGCGGCCGCCGTCCAGCCCCTTCATCGCAATGGCAAAGCCATCGCCTTCATTACCCACCCGATTGCTGGCAGGCACGCGAACGTCTTCCAGGGTAACCAGGCGCGTGGGCTGGCTATGCCATCCCATCTTTTCCTCATTCTTGCCATAGGAGACACCGTCGGCATCCGCTGGTATCACGAAAGTAGAGATGCCCTTCGAGCCGCTGTCGGCGTCTCCGGTGCGCGCCATCAGAACCAGAATATCGGTTGCGCCGGCGCCGGAGATGAACATTTTGCTGCCATTGATCACATAGCTGTCGCCATCCCGAACCGCGCGGGTGCGGAGACTGGCGGCGTCGGAGCCGGCACCGGGTTCAGTCAGGCAGTACGAAGCCAGCCATTCACCACTGGCCAGCCTGGGGACAATTTCCTGGCGAAGATCATCAGAGGCGAAACTTGCCACCATCCAGGTGGCCATGTTGTGGATGGTGATGAAGGCGGCGGTGGACGGGCACGCTGCCGCCAACTCTTCCACAATCACCGAGGTATCCAGGCGAGACAAGCCCATACCACCGAGGGATTCGGGCGTGTACATGCCCATAAAACCCATGGCTCCGGCTTCTTTCATAACATCGACCGGAAAAATATGCTCGGCGTCCCACTGGGCGGCATGGGGCGCCATGGATTTTTCAGCGAAGGCTCGGGCAGCATCCCGAAACGCCTGCTGGTCTTCAGTGAGATTAAAATCCATCGTCAGGCTCCTTGTTTGTTACGGTCGGGGCTTCCACTGAAGAAGCGGAAAAAGGGGCCGGTGGGGGAACCGGCCCAATAACCTCACCGACAACGAGATTAACGAAGCTGGATGGAGAAGTTGGCCTCGGATGAGGTCGCCTCACTGGAGAACCAGCGGGAGGTCACCGTTTTCGTCTCCGTGTAGAAGCGCACCGCCTGTTTGCCGTAAGCGTGCTGATCACCGTAGAACGAGCCCTTCCAGCCGGTGAACGAGAAGAACGGCAGGGGCACCGGAATAGGAATGTTCACACCCACCTGGCCCACATCAATCTCGTGCTGGAACCGACGCGCCGCGCCGCCATGACTGGTAAAGATGGAAGTTCCGTTGCCGTAGGGGCTGGCGTTGATCAGCTCGATGGCATCACCAAGGCTGTCAACATTGACGCACGACAGCACCGGGCCAAAGATCTCTTCGTTGTAGATATCCATGTCCGGCGTGACTTCACTGAACAGGGTTGGCCCTACCCAGTTACCTTCCGGCAACCCGTCAACGGTGCAGCCACGGCCGTCCAGCAGCAGTTTGGCGCCCTGGGCTTCGCCGGTGGCGATCAGCGATTCAATGCGGTCTTTGGCCTTGGCACTGATCACCGGGCCATAGCTGGCACCGGAATCGTTCCAGGCGCCGGGGCGCACTTTCGCCATGGCCTCTTTCAGCTCCGGAATCCACTCCTGGGCAGCGCCCACGAAGACCGCCACCGAGATCGCCATACAGCGTTGGCCCGCGGCACCTACAGAGGCACCTACCAGGGCGTTGATCACTTGTTGTTTGTCCGCATCCGGCATGATCACCATGTGGTTCTTGGCGCCGGCGAAGCTCTGCACCCGCTTCATGTTGCGGGTACCGGTTTCGTAGATGTACTGCCCGACCGGAACCGAACCGACAAAGGATACGGCCTTGATGGCCGGATCAGTCAGCAGGGTATCAACCTGCTCTTTGGCCCCGTGAACCACCTGCAGTACACCCTTGGGTGCGCCGGCCTGCTCAAACAGCTCGGCCAGGCGGGTTGGTGTCAGCGGGTCCTGCTCGGACGGTTTCAGGATAAAGGTGTTGCCGCAGGCAATGGCCATGGGGAACATCCACAGCGGGATCATGGCCGGGAAGTTGAACGGCGTAATGCCGGCACACACACCCAGCGGCTGGATCCAGGAATGGGTATCTACCTCGCGGGCCACGTTTTCAACGGTCTCGCCCATCATCAGGGAAGCCACGTTGGCCGCGTGTTCCACCACTTCAATGCCGCGCCAGACATCGCCTTTGGCATCGTCAAAGGTCTTGCCGGTTTCCTGGGACAGGATCTCGGCGATTTCGTCGTGATGTTCTTTAAGCAGCGCCTGATAACGCAGCATCACCCGTGCTCGTTCAGAAACCGGGGTTTCCTTCCAGCTTTTGAACACTTCACTGGCGTTATCAATCGCCTGACGCATCTCGTCGGCAGTGGCGCAGGGCACCTGTGCAATCACTTCGTTGGTGGCGGGGTTGGTCACGTCGATCCAGTTCTGGGTCTGGCTCTGAACGAATTCCCCTGCAATAAACTGAGGTACTTTTTTCATGATGATGTTCCCTGTTTGTTGTTATCCGGGATGAGCCGGCCTACCGATAACAAGGCAGATCCGACGATGATTTGAAGAAAGACTAGCACGCGGATTTACGCTTGGTGATTGACTAAATTTCGCCCATGATGGATTATTTTTCGATGAATGAGATCGCAGCCAAGAAACCGGCCACTCAAACCTCACAGTGGCCCGTGCCAGCCGACAGTGTTCGCTATGTGGTGCCAGAGCCTATTGTGCGGCTTTTGGCGGCACATCCGCTCACCCGGGAGCTGTATCCACTTGCCTTCGGGCATTATCGGAGAGCGGCCGGGCATCACATGCATAGGGAACACCACCGTGATAATCTTTTGATCTATTGCACGGACGGCAAGGCCTTTCTGAACGTCGCCGGCGTGCCCCACACAGTCGAGGCCGGCGACCTCCTGCTACTGCCGGCCGGCGCCAGCCATCGGTACACCGCCGACCCGGACAACCCCTGGACCATTCACTGGGTTCACTATACCGGCCCCCTGGCCGAAGACTTCGGTCAGTACATGGGCTTTGATGACAGCACCCGCATCCGGCATCTGGGCAGACAGCCCCGGTTACTGGTGGATTTCAACGGCCTGTTGTCGGTACGGCAGACGGGCTTCCGGGCCCGTGGGTTGATCCACGCCAGCAATCGGCTACGACAGTTGCTGGCCGCCGTGCCCATCAACGCCGACGAAACCAGCCAGGCCCGGCAGGCCGAGCTGGACTCCTTGCACAGCTTCATGCGGGAGCATCTGGAGGAACGCCTGACCCTGAATCAGCTGGCCGAGCTTTCCGGCCTGTCGCCGGCTCACTTCGCCACCCGGTATCGGGAACAGACCGGCACCTCGCCAATCCAGCACTTCCTGCATCTCAAAGTGGAACGGGCCTGTGAGTTGCTGGATACCACCAGCCAGAGCTTCGCCGACATCAGCCGGCAACTGGGCTATGACGATGCCTATTACTTCTCACGGCTGTTCAAAAAAGTGATGGGGAAGTCGCCCACAGACTATCGCCACACAGCGCGGCACTGATTCATGCACCGGCATTGCATCCCATTGATGGTTGGGCTCAAATAGGGTTCTGGCACTTCCCCCGAACAAGGAATGATCGATGACCACGAACCGTCGCCCCATGCTGGCACTGTCTGCCTCGCTGGCTTTGCTGTCAGGCTGCAGCAGTTTCGGGCCCGTCACCAGCGGAACCGATGATCCCTGTGCAACCCTGCAATCGGTTGTTGCCGATTACACCACCGGCTTTGATGCCTATCGCGGCAATGGCTCAAGTTACGCCATGGTGACCCTTTACCGGGCCAAAGAGCAGTTAATCAAAGGCCATTGCGAAATCTGGGAGTGGGGCAACGGCGATGCCGCATACACCTGCACGGTCGGCGCACCGAACCAGGAGGTGGCAACGGCCATGTATCAGCAAGCCAACAACCAGCTCAGCGCCTGCCTTGGGGAAAACTGGCAAGGTACCGAAGCCGGGCGCGAACGGGATGGCCGCCCCGCCGGTGAAGTGACGCGTTATCAGAACAGCGGCAAGGCCGGCCCGGCCGTCTCTCTGCATCGCGTTCAGGACCGTTCACAGCACTCCGTTTATCTCTATATCGGCACCCCGGGCCGATCCCCCGAGCCGGCTAACTGAGGCCGGTGGTGGCATCGGATCACCCCGTCACGGCCTGGCTCCACGCGGTTGCTGAGAAAGACCGTACGGCCTTTGCTGAACTGTATCGGGCCACAGCCCCGAAACTTCTGGGGGTCATACTGCGTATCCTGAAAGACAGGGCTCGGGCGGAGGATGTACTCCAGGAATCGTTTATCAAGGTCTGGCAACGGGCTGCGCTGTTTGACGAAACCCGTTCCTCCCCTATCACCTGGCTGGTTTCTATTGCCAGAAATGCGGCCATTGACGCGCTGCGCAAACAGCCGGTAGAGCGGGAAGGTCAGGAAACCGATATTGACGAGATCCCAAGTCGTTCGCCAAACGTGATCGACCGGATTGACGATGTGCAGGCCCAGGCCCGGCTCAACCGGTGTTTCGAAGAACTGGATAAGGACCGTGCGGACATGGTGCGGCTTGCGTATCTGAATGGCTGGACCCGCGATGCACTGGCAGACTATTTCGAACAGCCGGTCAACACCGTAAAAACCTGGCTTCACCGCGCCCTTAAACAGCTGAAAAGGTGCCTGGACTCATGATCGAACGAGACGACCTGGACATGCTGGCGGCAGAGTTCGTTCTGGGGACTCTGCCGATCGAAGATCGCCAGCGCGTTCAGCGCCTGCGGACCACCCATCCAGAGCTGGACGCGCAAATACTGCAGTGGGAATCACGGCTGTCCGCTCTGAACGACGAAATCGAACCGGTCGACCCCGCCCCCGGGCTTTTCGCCCGGATTGAGCGTTCCATTGATCAGCTGGAGCAGGCCTCGTCGCAGCACAACGAGGTGGTCAGGCTCCGGCAACAAGTGTCCAGGTGGCGCCTGAGCACAGCGGCAACTTCGATTGCCGCGATGCTTCTGATTGCCGTGATGATGCTTGAGCCCACCCCAACAAAAAGCCCCTATGTGGCTGTGTTCCAGCACAATGACGAACAGCCGGCTTTCCTGCTGACGGTGGATCTGGCCAGGAAACAACTGAACATTCAACCCGTCACCGCCCGGCCCGCCGGGAACCAGTCTTACCAACTCTGGATAAAGGATGACGAACTTGGCCCGACGCCAAGATCCGTGGGCGTCCTGAACGAGCATTTTGAAGTAGACCCGGCCGCGCTCACGAATTACGACGCGGAGCTGCTGCGTCGCGCAACGTTTGGCATCAGTCTGGAGCCCCGGGGCGGATCGCCCACCGGACAGCCCACCGGACCCGCGCTTCACGGTTTTCTGTATCCCACCGGTGAGGGTGCTGATACCAACCGTCTTTAAATATCGCATTCCCTGAAACTTTCGGACGTTGTCTCCGTAGCTGCCGGTAACCCATCAGAAAACAACAGCCTCGATGGGTTTTACCTTAGTGAAGCAAGGAGAACGTAATGAAAAAGCACAGCAAGAACATCCTGTTTATGGCAGCCACCGTAGCGTCGGCACTGGCGCTTGCCCCGACCACCCAGGCCGAGGATCACAAGGCCGGTGTCTGGGCCATGGATCAGTCCGTGGGCAATGGAGTGGTCTCTGCCCGCAAAGTCGTTGCCGAGGAAAACGGCTGGCTGGTGGTTCACCGTACCGATTCGGCTATGAAGCCTGGCCCGGTGGTCGCCCACGCACCATTAAGGGCCGGCAAAAATATGGATGTGGCGGCGATTCTTACCGAGGAAGTATCCGCCGGTGACATGCTCATGCTTATGGTCCACAGCGAAGCCGGTGGCAACCAGACCGGCATTTTTGAATACACGCTAGGCGCCAAGGAAGACGGACCTATCCGAAAGAATGGCAAGCTGGTCACAAAAACCATCACCGTGCAGTAAGCACCCGTCTTAAACCCGCCCGCCACGCTGCGGGCGGCCTTTTCTGGCCTGCGGAAAACGGTAGGCACAAGCGCTTATCAAATCCGGAAAAAAAAAGTGGCGCGGCCAGAATTCTCATGATAAATATCGCGCGAATACGGTCGGATTCCCCACCACCGTTTCCAGGATAAGCCTCAAAGGAGTCAAAAGGCGGCACCCCGGTGTTTTCACAAACACCTGCCACCTCCGGCCACCCTCAGCAGACCTGCACAACACCGCGTGCGTCCTGCACGCTTTGTATCCATCCCTTTTCACTGAGGGACACCATCCAATGTTGAAGTTGTGTAAGCCACAGGCGCTTGCCGCCGCTGTTGCTATGTCTCTGGGTGCCTCTTCGGTTTTTGCAGCCGGAGAAGTGCGTGTCTACAACTGGTCTGATTACATCGCCGAGGACACCCTGGCGAAGTTCACCGCGGAAACCGGCATCAAAGTTGTTTACGACGTTTACGACAGCAACGAAGTGCTGGAAGCCGCCCTGTTGTCTGGCCGTTCGGGCTACGACCTGGTTGTGCCGTCCAACCACTACGTGGCCAAGCAGATTTCTGCCAAGGCCTTCGTGGCGCTGGACCACAGCCAGTTGCCGAACATGACCAACCTGAACCAGGACCTGATGACCCAGCTGGAAAAGGTCGACCCGGGCAGCCAGTTCTCCCTGCCGTACCTGTGGGGCACCAACGGTTATGGCTACAACGAAGGCCGCATTCAGGAGATTCTGGGTGACACTGCACCGACCGACTCCTGGGCCCTGGTGTTTGACCCTGAAGTGACCGGCAAGCTGGCCGCCGGCGGCTGTGGCATTGCCATGCTGGATTCCGGTGAAGAAATGGTGCGTGCCGCCATGGCCTACATCGGCCTGGACCCGAACAGCAACAACGCCGACGACATCAAAAAAGGCGGTGAAGTGATCAAGGCTGTGCGTCCGAACATCACCTATTTCCACTCTTCCCGATACATTGGCGATCTGGCTAACGGCGACCTGTGCGTAGCCGCCGGCTACTCCGGCGACATCCTGCAGGCCGCTGCCCGCGCGGAAGAAGCCGAGAACGGCAACGTCATCCGCTACACCATCCCCAAAGAGGGCGCGGTGCTGTGGTTTGACATGATGACCATTCCGGCCGGCGCGCCGAATGTGGAGAACGCCCACAAGCTGATGAACTTCCTGATGCGCCCGGAAATCATCGCCGATGTCACCAACTACGTGTGGTACGCCAACCCGAACAAGGCGGCCGATGAGTTTGTGGAGGCAGAAATCCGTAACGACACCAGCATCTATCCCACCGATGAGGTGATGAAGAAGCTGTACATCATGGAAGGTCGGCCTCAGGACGCCCAGCGTCTGATGACCCGTACCTGGACCAGCGTGAAATCCGGTCGCTGACGGTGGCCGTGACCAACAATACCTCCGCGCAAGCGGAGGTACTTCTCAGCATCAAGGGCATCTCCAAGAGCTTTGACAGCACCCTGGCGGTAGATGACGTCAGCCTGGACATCCACAAGGGCGAGATCTTTGCTCTTCTGGGTGGCTCCGGCTCTGGCAAATCCACCCTGCTGCGCATGCTGGCGGGCTTCGAGACCCCGGATTCCGGCCGCATTGTGCTGGATGGTCAGGACATCACGGCCCTGCCGCCGTACCTGCGACCCACCAACATGATGTTCCAGTCCTATGCCCTGTTCCCGCACATGACCGTGGAGCAGAACATTGCTATGGGTCTGAAACAGGACAAGCTGCCGAAGAACGAAATCACCGACCGTGTGGCCGCCATGCTCAAGCTGGTGAAGATGGAGCCCTACGCGAGGCGCAAGCCGCAGCAGCTCTCAGGTGGCCAGCAGCAGCGTGTGGCCCTGGCCCGCTCGCTGGCCAAGCGCCCGAAGCTGTTGTTGCTGGACGAGCCCATGGGCGCGCTGGACAAAAAACTGCGCACGGAAATGCAGTTGGAGCTGGTAGATATCCTGGAGAAAGTGGGCGTAACCTGCCTGATGGTGACCCACGACCAGGAAGAAGCCATGACCATGGCCAGCCGCATTGCCATCATGTCTTACGGCCGGATTGCCCAGGTGGGCTCGCCGATTGATATCTACGAGAGCCCTAACAGCCGCATGACGGCGGAGTTTATCGGCTCCGTGAACATCTTTGAGGCGAACATTCTGGAAGACAATTCCGACAGCCTGTCTTTGGCCAGCGAGCTTCTGGACGCACCGGTGTTTATTGACCGGGGTGTAACCACGCCGGCGGAAACCACGGAAACCCTGATCGCCCTGCGCCCGGAGAAGATCTACCTGACGACCGAGAAGCCCGAAGGCGATAGCAACTGGAGCTGCGGCACGGTGGACAACATCGCCTATCTTGGCGACATCACGTCTTACTACGTGAAGTTGGCCAGCGGCAAGCGGGTGCAGGCCACCATGGCCAATGTGGAACGCCGCGGCGAACGGCCCACCTGGGGCGACCGGGTCTATGTATCCTGGGAAGCCTCCAGCCCTATCCTGCTCTGGAACTGACGCCATGACCAAGAAGCTTCTGGCAACCCCTCTGGCGGAGCGGGTGCGGGCGGTGGTATTTCACCGACGGGTCGTCTTCGGTGTGCCTTTCGCCTGGTTACTGCTGTTCTTCCTGCTGCCGTTTGCGCTGGTGCTGAAGATCAGCCTGACCTCGGCGGTAATGGCCATTCCGCCCTACGAGCCGGTGTTCCGATGGGTGGAGAATACCCTGTCGGTGGTGGTGAACTTTGGCAATTACCTGTTCCTGGCTTCCGACAGCCTCTACATTGCCGCCTATTGGGGCTCGGTGAAAACCGCGTTTCTGGCCACCCTGTTCTGTCTGCTGATCGGCTACCCCATGGCCTATGCCATGGCCCGCGCGCCGAAGCACTGGCAACTGGTATTCCTGCTGATGGTGATGCTGCCGTCCTGGACCTCGTTCCTGATTCGGGTGTATGCCTGGATGGGCATACTCGGTAACCAGGGCCTGCTCAACAGCTTCCTGCTGTGGCTGGGCGTGATCGAATCGCCGCTGAAAATGCTGAACACCAACTTCGCGGTGATTCTGGGGATCGTCTATGCCTACCTGCCGTTCATGATCCTGCCCATCTACACCAATCTGGTGAAGCTGGACATACGCCTGCTGGAAGCGGCGTCGGATCTGGGCTGCCGCAGCCTGACCACCTTCTGGGCCATTACCCTGCCGTTGTCCAGGGCCGGAATCCTGGCTGGCTCCATGCTGGTGTTCATTCCAGCCGTGGGCGAATTCGTGATTCCGGAACTGCTGGGTGGTCCGGATACCCTGATGATCGGCAAGGTGCTCTGGGAAGAGTTCTTCAACAACCGAGACTGGCCGGTGGCCTCTGCGCTGGCAATCGTGATGCTGGCGCTGCTGCTGGTACCCATTGTGTTGTTCCACCGCTTCCAGGCCCGGGAGATGGAAAAGAATGGTTAGGTTAAAAGCCCCAAGTTTCTCGAAGACCATGCTGATGCTGGGCATGCTGTTCCTGTATCTGCCCATGGTGGTGCTGATCGTATACTCGTTCAACGCCTCACGGTTGGTATCGGTATGGGCCGGGTTCTCCACCAAATGGTACGGCGCCCTGCTCGCCAACGAACAGATCCTGTCGGCGGTGTGGATGAGCCTGCGCATTGCCTTCTATTCCGCCAGCATGGCGGTGTGTTTGGGCACCCTGTGCGCTTTCGTAATCACCCGGTTCAAGAAGATGCGCGGGCGCACGTTGCTGTCCAGCATGATCACCGCCCCTCTGGTAATGCCGGAAGTGATCACCGGTTTGTCACTGTTGCTGCTGTTTGTGCAGATGGCGCAGCTGATTGGCTGGCCGGTGGATCGTGGCATGGCGACGATCTGGATTGCCCACACGACCTTCTGCAGTGCCTATGTGGCGGTGGTGGTGAGTGCGCGCCTGAGAGAAGTGGATCGTTCCATTGAGGAAGCCGCCATGGATCTGGGCTGCACGCCGCTGAAAACCTTCTTTGTCATCACCCTGCCGGTCATCGCTCCGGCACTGGTTTCCGGCTGGCTGCTGGCATTTACCCTGTCGCTGGACGACCTGGTAATTGCCAGTTTTGTGTCTGGCCCGGGAGCCACCACCTTGCCGATGGTGGTGTTCTCCTCCGTTCGGATGGGAGTGTCACCGGAGATCAACGCGCTGGCGACTCTGATTATCGCGGCGGTGTCTGTGATTGCGTTTATCGCCTGGCTCTGGATGCGACGGGCAGAGAAACGAAGACTCAGACCACGCTAGATTTGTGGCGACTCGATAGTATGTGGTGCAACCCATCACACTCCACCATCGGGTCGTCACAGTTCACCACAATGTCGGAACGGGCAATCACATAACCCCTGCCAGTGATACTGTTCTTGACCACCTGATACTCGCCTTCGGTTTCGACCGTGGTAAATTCACCGATAAAACCGGTGTCTCGAAGGGAAACGGTTTCCAACTTGTCGCCCGGCTGGATTCGGCCTTCGTAGTTCATCAACGCAAGCCTGGCCGAGGTGCCGGTACCGGTAGTGCTACGACAGATCACGCCGGGGTGGACGTAGGTGGCCGATCGTGAGCGGAAATAGCCATCGGCCACTTTTTCTTCCGGCCCCATAAAGTGCAGAAATGGCAGAGGCCCGACATCACCCAGGGTGTAGTGGGAGAATCCACGGGCAGCCTGAATGGCCTCGACAATGGCATGCGCGGTGCGGGCCAGCTCCCGCTCCTCATCAAGGGTCAGGTCAAAGCCCAGTGATTTGGCATCCACCAGGGCGTAGAAACCGCCACTATAGGCCACACTGTAGCCAACCTCGCCAATGCCCGGCACGTTAATACTGGCATTGTAGGTGTGGATGTAGCTCGGCAAGCCCTCGCAGGTGACCGCTTCTACCACGCCGTCATGAACAATAGCCTCAATGTTCACGAGACCCGCCGGCGATTCCAGCATGAAATGTTGCTTGCCCTCCTGCTTTGGCACTATGCCAGCCTCGAGGACCGCCGTCGCCGTACAGATGGTGTTGGAACCCGAATAGATGGGATATCCCATCACCTCCATAATAATGTACCCAGCCGCCGCCCTGGGATCGGTGGCAGGGACAAGCAAATCCACGGACATTTCGGGAATGCCATAGGGCTCCTCCAGCAGGAGTTTGCGCAAGCCGTCAGCATCGTCCCGGAGGTACTCCATCTGCGCCCGCACGGTGTCGCCGGGCAACAGGTCAATGCCGCCGGTAACAATGCGGCTGACATCACCACCGGCGTGAGTGTCCATCAACTGAATGGTCAGTTCCGGTTTCATCAGTCCGCCTCCACCTCATAGGGTTGCCCGTGCTCCTGCCACTGGGCATCGGGCACAATCACGATTTTCCCCAGGTAATTGCTGCCTCGGTTCACGAAGTACTCCTCCGCGCGGTGCAACTCAGACAACCGGAAAGCACCGTGCAGTACCGGCTTCAAATCACCGCTCCGGATCCATCTCATAAGCTGCTCTGCCTCTTCCCGGGTGCCATGGGACACACCGAAAATCTGCACCTGGTACAGATAGATGCGGGTCCAGAGAATTTCGCTGATGTTGCCGCCACTGGCCCCGGCAATACTCAGCCTCGGATAGGTGCTCCGGGCATTCATGTCAAAAATCATGGCGTCGATGAAACGGTCCGTCATGTCGCCGCCCACCAAGTCCATGACCGCGTCCAGCGGCTTGCCTCCGGTTTCCGCCTTCACCCGATCGACAAAGCTATCCATGTCAGTTCTGTCGAGAACGGCCTCGGCGCCGAGCTTCAGCAATGGATCAGCCTTGTCCTTCTGGCTCAGAGCATAGGGAATGGCACCGATAATCCGGCAGAGCTGAATCAGTGCCGTACCCACGCCACCGCTGGCACCGGTAACCAGCACGCGTTCACCAGCCTGAATATTGGCGGAGGTAAGCATGTGGTAGGCGGTCTGATAAGAACACATGCCCATGGAAGCGAGCTCGGCGTCGGCCAGGTCCGGATTGGGAATGTGATGGAACTGATCGGACGGTAAAGCGACGTACTCGGCGTATCCGCCATCTGCGCCATGCCCGTAATAATCCGGCGTGAGATTGATGTCTGTGCGGTTGTCCGCATAGATGTTGAAGTCCAACAAGCCGCGTTCGCCGATACGCTGTTCACTGACACCCGTGCCCACAGCAACAATACGACCGACAATATCGGCCCCCTGAATGCGCGGGAAGGTGAGCGTAGGCTTGCCGCCCATCTGGAACGACGTCATTTCCCCTTTTTTAGTGGGGTATAGCCCCTCACGGGCTTTGCGGTCTGTGTTGTTCTTGGCGGTGGCAGTTACCTGAACCAGCACCTCGCCTTCCCTCGGCTGAGGTACCGGTACATCCTGATACATGAGCTGATCAATTCTGCCATGGCCTTTCAGAACCATCGCCTTCATTGAGGACGGGATCATCGGCAACAGACCCTCCTGTTCTGGTGAATAAACTACCCAGACAGAATAGGAAAGATCACCGGGTGTGTCAGGGCCTGTTACGGATATCCATTAGACTCAAACGGTTTACCGAGCGATTACCCGATAAACCGGCCTTAACCGCGGAATCTGCTTGAGGACCACCTGGATAACCGTCATCAAGGGCACAGCAAGGAGAACCCCCACTGGCCCCCACAACCAGCCCCAGAAGAAGATCGAAACAAAGATGATCACGGGGTTGATGGCCATCCGGAAACCATGAATCCAGGGCTCAAGGAAAAATCCGACAATCGTGGTGAGCACAATGAAGCTGATCGGCGCAAGCACCATCATCCAGAGCACGTCCAGGGAAATGGCGGAGACTATGGCCAACAGGGTGATGGTAAGCATGTTACCAAGGTACGGAATAAACCGTGCAAGGCCTGCAATCAGGCCCCAGACGGCCGGGTCTGGCAGGCCGATGGCCCAACAAATCAGGCCGGTCAACACGCCGACAGACGTATTGGACAACCCCAGCACCGCCAGATACTGCGCAATCTGATGCTGGGAATCGTGGGTGATCCTCAGCACGGTCTTGCGCTGGGACCGGGGCAACTGCTTGACGAAGTTGCGAATCAACCGGTCGCCGCTGACCAAAAGGAAATAGGTTAACGCCAGTGCCAGCGCCAGCCCGGCAATGCCGTTTCGGGCCTTGGACATTAACTGACTGCGCCAGGAGTCGGTTTGCAGAACCACCGTGGTGGGTTTGGTTCCCTGATCTTTGGAAAGCTCCTCAACCGATTTTTCGACCTGCTCGGCAGACTGACTGACCTTGTCGATCTGGCGCATGATCTCACTTTCCCCCACCAACAGGCGAGACAGCCCCTCCGGTGCTTTCTGGGCCCACTCCAGAGCTGGCGTGGCGACCGCGGCACCCAGCCCCAGAATTCCGGCAAGGACCGCCAGCACCAGAACCAATGCGGATACCACACGCGGTATGCGCCAGCGCAAGTAAGCCTTTTTGACCAGAGGCGCCAGTAACAGGCTGGTCAGTACCGCCAGGATGATAGGGAGAACAATCTGATGAGCAATATACAGGGTGTACAGAATGCCAAGGATGAACAACCCGTAGATTGGCGTGGAGAGATCCGCGAAAGATCGCGAACCTGTGCCATTCGATTGCGGGGATTCTGTCTTCTGGTCATCCATGGGCCGTTATACCTTGTCGGAGTGCCGCTCAGGGCACAGGAGTTTCGCCAGCGCAACAATCTGGCGATTAGCAACACAGTGTAGCGTTTACAGGAAGCACCCGCATTATCAAACAATTACCAAATGCATTTGAGGAAACTGAACCATCCACGCCCAGCACACCGTATACCTTCGGGATAAACAGCTGACAGCGGAGAACCCATGGCACCGCGCTACGATACCCTGTTCTACGATGGCTCCTGCCCCCTGTGCGCGCGTGAGATACGCACCCTGCGAAGACTGCAGACCGGCAACCTGATCTTTGCGGATATTCACGAACAAAACCCGTGCAACCAGCAACTCCCTTCCCGGGAGCAACTGCTTCGGCGATTGCATCTGATGAGCTGGACCGGGGAGTGGGTAACGGGATTGCACGCCAATGTGCGAGCCTGGTCGCACACCCGATTTGGCTGGTTATTCAAGCCGCTGCTGTGGCCGGTGATTCACCCGATTGCCAGGCGGATTTATGAAACCTGGGCCGACAAATGGTATGAGCGTAAATACATTTGTGCGATGGGCCACGAAAACTCGTGCCCACCGGGAACCTGAGGCAAAAAGGCTGCTAGCTGGCCAGCTTGGGCAGGAATGAGGTATCCACCCAATAGCGCTTGAGATTGGCCTCATCGACCAGCACGGGCACTGTTTCCTGGTGAATATGATTACTCGGATCGAACCACAGGTTATCGCTTCGGAATACATGAAGCTCACCGGTTTGCGGATGCTGCCACTGGCAGACAATGCGGAACGGGTTACGACCGTTCACGGTCAGACTGGTGTTTTGCTCAACCGACGAAAATGTTGCGAGCACCTCGGTGCCGTGATCTTTCAGGTAAGCCTGTGAGCGGCTCTTCTTCCAACCAAACAACAGCATCCCGCCGCCAATGGCGCCAAACACGAGCCCGATACCTCCAAGAATCATGGGCAGCCCCCAAAGGGAGAAGAAACTGTTGATTCTGGCGCTCTCCGGAGCCGAAGGCTCATAAAACACAGACACCCTCTCACCGCGACTGAACGACGGCGGATTTGAGCCTGAGCGCGACCGGAACTCGATCTCCCGACCACGGATATCCTCGAAAACGACCACCGGATAGTAGGTAGTTGAATCGCTGGAACGAGAACGTTCCAGATCAATGACCGTGCCCGTGGCTTCCGTAGCTCGCTCGATAAATGACACCGTACTGCTGTAACTCATCACCGCACCAACAAGCATACCGGCGCCAATGAGTGTGAAGACGTATTTGAGGATATTCAGGGTTTTCAATGGTTCAATCCTTGTGTTTTGGGTTCTTCCCTGGGAGGTGTTGGCCCGGATTTTATAGAACCATTGAGAACTATGCCATCGACGGGCTTCGGTAGCATCGACAGTTAGAAATTTGGGATCAGATCACAGATTCTGAAGGGCCTCGACCCACATCCAATGCTCTGGCTTGCCAAACTCCCGGCAATTAACGCAACGTAGTTTTCCCGGCATGTAAAACACAATTTCCAGGGTATTCCCCGAAAACTCCGTTTTATCGAAACCACAATCATCCACGGAACTACTGACAAATACGTGAACGTTGTCGCTTGCCCCGCAATGGTTGAAGCTATTGGATAGCGGGCGACCCAGGACGTTAACCAAGAACATTCCCGTTTTGGATATTATTAAACGTGGAGTTTTTTCGAAGCGCTTCTCATGGTCCTGATAGTACGCCACAAAATCTTCACCCTCTTCTACTGCATAGTCCGGATAATAAACGCCCCAATAAGCCTCGCGTATGGGAGCCGATTTGGAGGTAGCCCATAGCGCCGGATTAATCAGTACAGGAATTCCTAGTGCAACCGTAAGCATGCCAAGTATAGGCAACCGGCGATTCCAGAAGCTGTTCATGGCGGGCAAGAACGAAACAGCCAAACCAAGCCAACCTAAGAACAAGCAACTTGCGAGAGCAATCCTGCCGTCGAAAAAAAGTGAGATAATTACGAAAGGCCACGTCAGAAACCCCATCAGCAAGCCTTTACCAATGAGGGTAATACGATCTCCATCGCGAAAAGGCACACCGAAAAACACGGTCAGCCATCCAGCCACACTGCTGACAAAGAAGACGATCAGGAACCCGATGTCCAGAGCCCTATTCTCGATTCCCAGAAAAGAATATCCAGAGCCGCCGGCCACTGTCGTCGCTACATAACTGAGAAGAACGAGCGTTGAGGGTAAGAAGAGAAAGGCTGAAATATACTGCATTGATAGTAACGTCCTTGTTTTATCAACTCTTATTAAAGTGCTGAGCTTTTCCTCTGAACTTGAAAACCTCACATATTTATCGTCGGAATTACTTGTCGTACAGCGTCAGAGTATTGCACTCCGTTAATCAGTTAACAGGCTCAGAGTGGTTAACGACACAACGGAAACCATTCCCCGAAGAATCAATGTGCTGACCACTTCGAGCAAACACGGTGCCGCCACCGCCAATGTGCTCCCCTCTACCGGCCCAGTCCCTCACGGTTTTTTCAGGATTGTCGGTATCAAGCGGACCGTCAGGACCCTTTGGATTTTCCTTGGGTGCGTTCCTGTAATAGTCGCTTTGAAACCAATCCTGCGTCCATTCCGCTACGTTTCCGGTCATGTCATAGAGGCCTAGCGGATTTGGTGGGTAGCTTCCAACCGGGCGCCGCTCGAACTTCAGCGAAGAGTGGATCAGGGTGTTGCCAGAAGGCGGTATCGAAGGGTCAACATACTCTTTTGGGCGGCGCAGGTAGGGATCCCTCTCGACATCGCCTGTATCGGTGGCATAGGGCACCGCCCTCCCCCGGCTTCGAGCCGCATACTCCCACTGAGCCTCCGTAGGCAAAGCAAAAGGCAGCCCGGTGCGTTCTGCAAGCCAGGCGCAATACCCCTCAGCCTCTCCGTAATTTGGTACTCGGGCGGGCTTTCGGTAATAGTTGGGTGACAAGGGGTCATCCGAAACCATCAGGTACTTTTTTAAGCTGAACTGGTCTGCATATAGGTGAGCTCGCTCAAGATCTTCGTAGTAGACTACCATTTCACCCCAAGTCGTCTCGAACCGCGATATCGAGTAACTATCGATCCTAACGTTAACCACTGGGCGGCTATGATCCGTCAGAGTCACGTAAGGAGTGCCATCAGGCTTCCCAACATCTCCAAGAGCAAACTCACCACCTTGCACGAACACCTGATTATCTATCGCCAGCTCAACTAAGTGAGAGACGGCACTCTCCTCGACGCAGCTAGAAATAAGCGCTGACGAGGCAATTAAACAGGAGATCCTTAAGTGATCAAGTAACGTCCTGAAACCTCTCATATCTATTGCATTGGACTTCAATTTACCTCGGCAGGGTTTTACGCATCCGATCATGAAGATCATCCAGCTGCTGCTGTTTTCGTACGATGTAGTCTTCTTCGATATCGATAAGGCGCGTTGTGGGGCCGTTCGGTTTTAAGCGTTCTTGGATGACTTCAGGCCAGTGTTTACGGGCCTTCTTTCTGTCAATCTTCTGGACAAATTCCATGCCGAATGCTGGCAGGAACAGCATGTAAGAGGTCACCCAAGAAAGAAAGGCCGCCCCAGAAACACCCTCCCCCTCTCTGCGTTCTCTCCCCAAAGTTCTCCTTGAATCAAGAACCAAGTCAAGAAAGGAAATGTCACTGGATTTCAAGTTTTTCTCTATAAACGAATTCTTAAACTCTGTCTTATTGCCGGTCTCGTCAAACCACGGGCCAACTGTCATATAGCTTCTCAAATATTCCCAGAAACTTAATAAGGTTGGTAAGCGCTTGCCCGCTGGAACGCCTGATAGATTCAGCACTATCCGATCGTCGGGGTCACCAAACTTCCGAAGAACAATTTCCAAATTTCCATGAATAATGGCCCCTGAGTACTGATTGACTATCGTATACTCATACGCGACTGCCTCTATATCATCCCATTCTGAGTAGTAGAGTTCGCCTTTTTGATCGTAGTAAATCTCCCGCGTACGCCGATTAAAAACTACAGGTAGCCTGGGCGGACGGCTAACCTCCCATATTGCAGGAGCAATAATGACTAAAACTGAGAGAAAGAAAACCCACCAGTCCAAATTCGAACTATAAGGTGTTCCAAATAGGTTAGGCAGCAAAACAAGCAGTATTCCAACGGCTCCCACAAAAAAACCTACGCCTGTAAGAATCCCCCTGCTATCAGTGCTCCCGGTTCTCAAAGCCAAAGATACCTCATCTTGTGACTCTATGAGACCGGGCTGGGATGGAGCATAGCCAGTACCAGAGCCACCGCTCAGCTGAAGAGCATTTGAGGAACTCCCAATTTTGTTAGTTACAGCGTCAAACAACTTTTTCGCGTTTTCAATCACCAGATATCAACCTTTACCGGAGGCATTTCCAAACCAGGTTGTGGTCGATAGATTAACTCGCCCTGTAGCCCAAAGATTTGGTCATCATCGTGATAAACTCTTCTGTATGTAGCCGTAGCTGCGGCGTTATGAACTCTTGTACCCACATGCAGACTAAAATCAGAACCAGACCAAGTCACAGGGGTTCGCTTTGGCTGAAGGATGTGCTCTCTTTCCTCTGTATCCAGAACAGCTCGTAATTGGCGTTCAACCCATGCCAAAGACCGGTAACCAACACCGCTTCTCAACTCATCGCCAGAAAAATAAATAGTTTCAGGATTCAAAGCACTTTGGCCTGCTAGCTCAAGAATCAACCAGCAATCCTGCATATGGATTCCCGTATGAAGTGGACCCCGAAATTTGGACAGGTGCCTAAGCTCTGATTCATCATCTCCACAAGGAGGAGAATCATGAGCAAGAAACGCAAGCAATACAGCCCATCGTTCAAGTCCAAAGTTGCCCTAGCCGCCCTCAAGGGTGACCAGACCACATCTGAAATTGCCGCCCGGTTCCAGATTCATCCGACCATGGTTAGCACCTGGAAACGCGAGTTGTTGGAGAATGCTCCGGACCTCTTCGAAGGCAAAAAAAGGTCCGGCAAACAGTCCAACGAGCCCAGTTCTGACGAACTCTACCGCGAGATCGGCCGACTGACGGTGGAACGCGATTTTTTGTCGCGCAAGCTCGATCAGTAAGCCGTCAACGCCGGTTGGCGATGATCGAGCATGGTCATCCCCAAGTCAGCATTGTGCGCCAGTGCGAGTTGCTCAAACTGAGCCGCTCGTCGGTGTACTACGTCCCTCGTGAACAGTGTCAGGAGGATCTGGATCTGATGTACCTGATTGACCAGCAGCATCTGGAAACGCCGTACTATGGCTCTCGTAAGATGCGAGCCCATCTGGAGCGCAAAGGCCACCTGATAAACCGCAAGCGGGTTCAGCGCCTAATGCGCACCATGGGCATTCAGGCGGTGTATCCACGCCCCAGAACCAGCATTCCGGGCGACGGGCACAAAGTTTATCCGTACCTGCTCAAAGGGCTGAAAATCGACCGCCCCAACCAGGTGTGGGCAACGGATATTTCGTACGTGCCGCTGGCCCGAGGCTTCATGTATTTGGTCGCCATTATCGACTGGTACAGCCGTAAGGTGCTGTCCTGGCGGGTCTCCAATACCATGGACACAGACTTCTGCATCGATGCCCTGGAGGAAGCCCTACAGCGCCATGGAACGCCGGAAATCTTCAATACTGATCAAGGTGCCCAGTTCACCAGTGAGGCCTTCACAGGCGCTCTCAAGGAGCATGGCATTCGGATCAGCATGGACGGCAAGGGCTGCTATCATGACAACATCTTCGTGGAACGGCTCTGGCGCAGCGTCAAGCACGAGTGCGTCTACCTCACAGCCTTCGAGGATGGACGCCACTTGAAGCAGGCGCTCCACCGGTACTTCCGGCATTACAATCAGACCCGGTACCACCAAACCCTTGATTACCAAACACCGGATGAGGTGTACTACCAACAACCCATGACCCTGGCAGCTTGAGCCGGGAATACAGCCGGATCAGAGCTTAACTGCACCTTCAGGCTGTCCAACTGATGGGGTCCACCTCAGTATGCGGATTTAACCTTGGAACCCTTTCCAGCCTCAACTTGATGGGAAAAATAACCGTGTACAACTGCTCCATTTCATCTCGATAGTTTCCTGACCACTCGGCCGGCTTTACACCAAATCTAGTATTAGCGAGCCAACGCTCAAGCGGTGTATTCTGCGCGTAGTGACGGGCGACCAAGCCTCCAATCAAGGATGCAGTTAGGCCTAGAGACAACGCCGTATAGAAGCCACCCAGCCTAGACAATCCCCGAACTGAAGAAGCAACTTGCAACCCTAGTGCGGCAGCTCTCGCCTCACGATACGCTCTAAAGGCTCTCACACTGAGTGCCAGTTGCCCCGACGACACCCCCATCAAGCCGACCTCAAGAGCAGACGTATCGAAATCACCAGAACGGTACGACTCGATCGCTTGCATGCCAAATACAATTATATCGAAAGCCGCAGTGGCAGCGGTGAGCGCGGCTGCAACTGCACCTACTCCATGGCTATACGCTGCTGGGTTAGGTGACCTTGAGAGTCCTTTATTCCAATTAAGCTCGGAAATCTTGTGCTCTAATGATAAGGCTGCAGCGGTGAAACCAGTGACACTCCCGGTAGCCTTTGCTAAACCTTCGACATCTTTATTCGAATCGGTAAAAAATTCTGAGATTGCAGACACCATGTTCAATCCGGTCAGAACAACCAGAACTGAACGCAAAGGAGCCTTTTCTAAAGCATCCTTGAGGCTGTATGGGTTGCCTTTAAAATATTGGCCAGCATTTGCTGATGTGATACGAATAACGGGCACTTTCCGTGCTTCGACGTCAGGAGGACTAAGAGTCGCCGCTGCATTGCCACTATTTTTTGCCGCCTCACTCAGCCACTGATTCGATTGAACAGCACCTACACTGTCCACCGCCAATGACTGTCCTGTTCGTGCCAATCCAGACACCAAAAAACCACTGCCTAAGAGTGAGATTCGATGCGGGAATCCTCTCAATTCAACTGCGGCTGCAGGCGAAATAGCGTTGAAAAGTATTTGAGTCGGCACAGCCGATGGAATTGGTGCCCGACCCACTAAACCCGACACCTTAGAGTTTATGGAGGCAACCACAGCAGTGGCAGCTTTGGATAGATCTTCAACAGAATCGTTAGCCATATCACCAATTGATACTAGCTTCTCGACGTCACCTAGTGATACACGCTCTCTTATCCCAAGCAACGCATTCCAGAACCAGCGAGTCCCCTCCCCCTGAACTGCGGCGAGGCGGCCGATAGCCCCGGCCCCTTTACTGAAATAGGAGGGACCAAGCAAAGCAAGTCCGAATTTTTCCTGCAGAATGGTGTGATGATCTTCTTTAGCCAGATCCAGGCTCTCGCATGAACTTGCGAGGGTTTCAGGGCCATTCGCACATTCGAGGGTATCCATCCATAGGACCCAGGAATCAAGGAGCCCAGCAACAACGTCTTCAAAATGTGACTGAGACTCATCCGATTCCCGCCACACTCTCTGTAATTTCGGTAGATCTACAAGTTCAGGAAGTTTCGCTTCAAGCTGGCGATCAGTCTCATAAAGATCCTTGATCGTCTTCGCCAAACTCCACTCTCCACCGAATCTGGCTCTTAACCTCTCCTGGTTATCGTGAGCCAGACGAACCAATGCGGCCAGATCTTCGGTAACACCCCATGGATCGTCCACTATCCCCATCACGCGCTGGTCAAATCGCCGGGTAGAGCGCTCCAACCGAGGCCAGTGGGGAATGGTTGGAGTCAGGCCAGTCCAGTCAAACTCCTCAATGGAGGTAACTTCTGGTAAGGCATAAAAGGTCTTTTCATCAAGCAACTGAGTGTTCGGTGAACCTCCTGGCACAATCCTGCGCATAAACTTGCTGCGCTGACCCGGTTCATTCACAATCATTTCGAAATGAGCGTCAGACCATTGATTCTCACTCCAGGCGACATCAGCAGGCTCACCAGAAGGTAAAGACAAGTAGACATTGCCGCGATGATCAACAACCTCTCCACCTCGGGTCGTTTCCTGAAGCAGGGAATCATTAACCGAATACTCAATTAACCTCCCTTCGAACTCACTCCAAACATACAACCAGCCATCTCTCAGAAATCGAGGAACGAGTCCAAGATTCCGATCCTGAAGATCAGTATAACGATCAATATTAGGAAACAGGACCGGCAAATCGGGCAATTCCAGCCCAGCTAAGAGCTCTCCCTCATAGCGCATAGGGCCGATGGCGTATCGAAGGGGTAGAAAAGCCGTCATTAGTGGGCAAGTTGCGCAATAAGTCATAACACGTCCCTGTGTTGGTTATCCGCAGAAGAATCCAGAGCGGCCAGCAAATCCAAGCTAAATTGAAAGCATGGGGCCACCAGATTAGACGCGAATTGTCCTTCCTTTTGTTCGTCACTCATTCTGGAAGGTGAAGGGCGATACTGAGTCATCGATCCATCACTTGAACGGAAAAAGATGCTGTTAATGCCAGACCAAAAATGAGCGGGTAAACGACCGTCGACTCCAGCTAGTCTCGAGACTACCTTGGCATCACCAATCCTCAGCCAGACAGCGTGCCCCTCCGGCATCATCACCTGAACCCTAGACCGCATAAAGTCCAATAATGCTGACTCATCATAAGACGTGTGCAACACCGAAGCCCTCGCGACTAAGGGATGGTTCTTTGCCCACAGCTCTTTGAGCACTATGCTCGCTCCAAAATCAGCAATCATCGGCCCTAATGCTGATACGCCATCGAAAACGCCGTCTTTAAGTACCATTAAAGGGCATACATCCAGTCTCTCTTCATACAAACTTCGCAGGCCACCCGCGATCGCTCCATCAAACAACATGAACATTTTTTTGTCGGACGGCGACAGGCTTCCTTGAATGTTCGAACTCTGCAGCGTCATGAAGAAATCCTCTGGTCCGATCTCACAGAGCAAACCTCCGAAAAAGTTTCTTCGTTTCTCGCTGAATTTCTGAAACTTGCGGCCTGTTTCAGGTCAGCCTCAGTCGGTCGCAGCTGGTCCGCGTTTACAGACTGAGTATCACCGGAATGCCGTGTCTCGGTATGGGGAAGTGTTGAGACTGGCTGCTCAGATAAAGCATCATGAGTCACCACATTTGGCAACAACGGCCCAGTTACCCCAACCCCGCTACCACTCCCGGGCCCACCTCCGGAATTCATCCTCACCAAAGGCCCAGACACTGTCACCCCACTCGGGTCTACCTTCACAAAGCTGCCACCCGCTTTCAGCGTCACCTCGGCTCCGGCTTCGATCACTATTTTCATACCCGCCTTGTGGTGGATTTCGGTGCCGGCTTCCACCAGCTGGTTTTTGCCCTGCTTGCTGTGGTGGCTGCCGTTTACGGTGAGGCTGTAGTCGGCGCCGATACTCTCGCGATGTTCGCCATCTGTGGTGTGGTGGCGGTTGCCTTTGGTGTGGCTGAAGCGGTTGTTTTCCACCGTCAGGTGGCTGTCATTCCTGATAACTTCGGTGCGGTTGTTTTCCGTCAGCAGGTCCAGGTCTTTCTGGGCGTGCACGTAGACCTGTTCTTCGCCCGCCTCGTCTTCAAAGCGCAGTTCGTTGCTGCCCTCACCCTTGTGGGTTTTGGTCTTCAGGGTGGTCCGGGTTTTGTGTTCCGGCAGCGCGTACGGCGGTGTGTTGGTGGCGTGGTAGGTTCGTCCGGTGATGATGGGCTGGTCCGGGTCGCCGTCCAGGAAGCTGACGATGACCTCGTGGCCAATTCTGGGCAAGGCCATGAAGCCGTATTGGCCACCGGCCCAGCCCTGGGCCACGCGCAGCCAGGCGCTGCTGTGTTCGTCGTTCTTGGAATAGCGGTCCCACGGGAATCTTACTTTTACCCGGCCATACTGGTCGCAGTGGATTTCTTCACCCTCGGGGCCGGTGACGAGGGCCATCTGGGGGCCGTCCATCACGGGTTTGTGGTTGCACAGCGGGCGCCAGGTTTTGTCGGCCGGGATGGCGCTGAAGGTGTTGTGGTAGCTGGTGGGCTCGCTGCCACCCTCTTCTTCCAGAGCCTGGGGCTGTTTGCCGGTGTGGGTGATGGCGGTGAGCAGCCATTCCCGGTTCAGGGTCTGGCTGTCGTGGTCCTGCAGTTCCACTTTGGCGCCGGGGGTGAAGTCCGGGCGGTTGCTTTTGCCGTTGGCCATGGATGCGTCGTTTCTAAGCGCATCCAGTTTGTTCTGGGTGAACGGCTGGCCGCTGGCGTCGGCTTTGTAACGGCCGGGGTAGTCGTAGTGCTGGTAGTCTTCCCGATGATTAACACCGCCAGCATTTTGTTCATGCATCAGGGCGTAGGCGGGGTTCTTGAAGGTGTAGTCCTTCATGGCCACGGAGGCGGCTTTGACCCGCTCTTCGTAGGCGAACTGGAATACGCAGGCCTGTTGGGTGCTACCACCGGCTTTGGTGTTGCAGGTGACCGGGTCCAGTTTCGGGGCGTCGCCGTGGTGGTCAGCGAGAATTAACGCTGGTTGTTCTTCGCCATCCACGCTGCCGTGCTGGTAGCGGTAGTGCCAGCCTTCTTCGGCGGCCAGGCGTTCCAGGAACTGCAGGTCGGTTTCCCGGTGCTGGACGCAGTATTCCCGTTCTTCCGGTGGGCGTTTGAAGTCAAAGATGGAATCCACAATGCCCCGCTCTTCGAGCAGGGTGCGCACGATGGCGTCGGTGGTCTGGGTCTGGAAGATGCGGCTGTTGTGCATCAGGCCCAGCCGCCATAACGGCGGCTGAATCACCACTTCGTAGCGGGTGCGGCGGTGGCCGGTGTCGCCCCGCATAAATTCGTTCACCACGCCGGTGAACCGGCGCAGGGGCTGGCCATCCTGCCACACCACCAGGTCTACCGGCTGTTCCAGTACATCGGCGGCGGCCACATCCGGGTCGGTGCTGGCCAGCTGTAACCGGCCATGGAACAGATCAGACAGCCGTTCGGTCAGCGCGAAGCCGACAACGACAAAGTGATCCGAGGGGAATTCGCCTACACGGGCGGTGAACTGCAATCCGCTTGCCTGGGGCATGACTTCGATCCCTGAAGATTATGTTGAACTGACTCATCCTGAGCAGCCCCGATTATAACCACCAGCTTCCGGAATACCAACCAACAAACCGATGGCCTGTTTTAACCAGTTCTCAGTGATGAAAACCCGCGCCTGCGACTTTTGTTGAACCCGGTGAACGGTTAACCTTGAACACCGTCTAACAACAAGAGCAGCACCATGGCACAGTACACCATTGAAATTGATGAAACTTTCGATGTCCCCAGGCGCAAGGCTTTTGCCGTTTTTGCCGACCACCACCGCTTCGGCAAACTGGTCGGCGCACCGGTCAAGCGCATCAAGGACAGCGACCAGGCAGACCCCAACGGCATTGGCTCGGTTCGCAAGATCGGCATTGGCCCGCTGTCTCTTGAGGAAACAGTACTCGGTTTTGAGCCCGACTCTCTGATTGAGTACACCATCAGCAGCATCAGCCCTTTGCGTAATCACCTGGGGCGTATTCTGTTCTCCGATGCAGGCGAAGGCAGAACGCGTATTCAGTACTCCATTCGTTTTGAGGATATTGTGCCGTTTACCGGCAAAGCGGTTCAGGTCGCGCTGGAAAAGGGATTACGCCGTGGTATCAAACGCCTGCCGTCGATGGCGTAAGCCTGTGGGAGTGCAGGCAACAATCGGTTACTTGATGAATATCAGTTAATTGACCTGAGGCAATAATTCATATTTATCAATTCTGTACTCTCCCGCGCAGTTTGCAATATCCGGCCATCAGGCATGCCTGTGGCTGAACACCTACTGTTCTGCGGGAGACCGAAATGGCGGCAGCACCGATTGCTCTCTTCGACAACGGACACCACAAGTGCCTGATGTTCGATTCCCTGGTAACCGGCGAGGGCGTGCAGTCCAACCAGTTCCTGATTGTTGATGGCAAACACGAAGCCCTGATCGACCCCGGCGGAGATCTGACCTACACCCCACTCTCCGTCGCCGCGTCCAAGTACATGAACATCCGCGATATGGACTACGTCTTCGCGTCCCACCAGGACCCGGACATCATCGGCGCCATCGACCGCTGGATTGTTCACACCCGGGCAAAAATCGTTACCTCAAAGCTGTGGGCGCGCTTCTTGCCGCACCTGGTGTCCAGCTACGTCACCAACCAGCTCAGCGGCAGCGTCTACGACCGCATCGTCAGTATTCCTGACGGCGGCGCCAATGTGAGGTTCGGGGAGACTTATCTGCAGTGCCTGCCGGCGCATTTCATGCACTCGGTCGGTAACCTTCAATTCTACGATCCAGTCTCAAAAATCCTGTTCTCAGGTGACCTCGGCGCGTCCATGGGCGGAGAAGACGACCACCAGCCGGTGAAAGATTTCGACAAACACATCCCGAACATGATCGGCTTCCACCGCCGTTACATTGCTTCCAAGAAAGTCTGTCGTCTTTGGGCCAATATGGTTCGCGATATGGATGTCTCGATGATCGTGCCCCAGCATGGCAAGCGCTTTGAAGGCCCGGTGATGATTGATCGCTTCCTTAACTGGGTCAGCGATATGGATTGTGGCATTGATCTGGTATCCCAGGACAACTATCGCCAGCCGGTGGAATACGTGTAACAACCCGGTTCCGCAGGGACGCGGAACCACCTCCCTGCAAAAGCTGCGAAATCAGGCCTGTTGCAATCCGCTCAGGTTCAGTAAAATCCGCCTTTTCACTGAACCCTAGAGGCAGCGAATATGGGCAGAGCCTACCAAAACCGCAAAGAATCCATGGCCAAAACGGCCGCCGCGAAAACCAAGGTTTACAGCAAGTACGGCCGCGAGATCTACATGGCCGCCAAGGCTGGTGGCATCGACCCGCAAGCCAACCTTTCCCTGCGCGGGCTGATCGAGCGGGCCAAAAAAGACCAGGTGCCCACCCACGTTATTGAGAAAGCCATCGACAAAGCCAAGGGTGGCGCGGGCGAAGACTATGCGCCGGCCCGCTACGAAGGCTATGGCCCCGGCAACTGCATGGTCATCGTGGACTGCCTGACCGACAACCCGAACCGCACCTTTGGCGATGTTCGCCTGGCGTTCACCAAAACCAAGTGCAAGATCGGCACCCCGGGCGCCGTGGCCCACATGTTTGATCACTGCGCCATCTTTGCATTCGCCGGCCAGGATGAAGAGGCCGTACTGGAAGCCCTGATGGAAGCCGACGTGGACGTTACCGACATCGAAAGCGAAGACGGCAAAATCACGGTATTCACCCCGAACACCGAATACGCCAAAGCCAAACAGGCTCTGGAAGCCGCGTTTGAGGGCATTGAGTTCGATGTGGACGAGATCCAGTTCCTGCCAAAAACCACCACCGTGGTAGAAGGCGACGACATCCCGATGTTCGAGAAATTCCTCGACATGCTTAACGATCTGGACGACGTACAGAACGTATTCCACAACGCAGAACTGCCGCAGGAATAACCTCTGCTGGCAAAGTGTAGTCACAGCGGCGCGACAGGGCGGAGGTAGCAGGCGTGGAAAAGCCAAAGGTTATTATCCTGAAAACAGGCTCAACCTACCCGCAGATACGGGATCAGTTTGGTGATTTCGACGCCTGGTTCCTCCGCAACCTCAACGGTGATCTTGACGTTACCGTGCTGGATGCCGTGCAAACGCCACCCACGTCTGCTCCCAACGACTGGGCTGGCATCGTCATTACCGGCTCGCCGGCAATGGTCAGCGACAAAGCGCCCTGGAGCGAAGAAACCGCCCGCTGGATAAAACAGGCCGTCGAGGCCAAGGTTCCACTTCTCGGAGTCTGCTATGGCCACCAGTTGCTGGCCCATGCCATGGGTGGCAAGGCAGACTACCATCCGAAAGGCCGCGAGACCGGCACACACACCGTACGATTGCTCGACAGCGCCAGCTCAGACCCCCTGTTCAGTCAGTTGCCGGCAGAATTCCCCGCCCACCTGACCCACAAGCAATCCGCAATTGAGCTCCCTCCGGGCGCTGTACTGCTGGCCAATTCGGCCTTCGAGCCACACCAGGCGTTCAGGGTTGGCGAACATGCCTGGGGCGTGCAGTTTCATCCGGAATTCACCGATGCAATCATGAAAGCCTACCTCGAAGTCCAATACCCGGACATCGTTGCCGAAGGCCTGGACGCCCAGAGCCTGCTGCAGGGTGTTCGTCCTGCACCTGACGCCAATCACTTGCTGAAGCTTTTCGCTGAGTACCTGAACGCCCGCACAATGACCAAATAGTCATGGAACCCGCGCGGCTGTGTGAACGTTTTGTATGTTGAATGAGTACAGATCGCTATCTACTGTACTGGAATACAACTGAGAAAGGAGCCTCACATGAACGGTATCAGACAGCACTTAAGAAAGTTCTCACTGGCCATGGCCGTACTCCTCGCGTTTGCGACCACCTTCTCCATGTCCGCCAACGCAGGCATGGTGGGTACCGGCGAGCTGATCCAGCAGCAACAGGTGGATCTGGACAGGCAACAATTGCTGGAGATGCTTGACGACCAGGGAGTGAAGGCAAAACTCCAGGAACTCGGCGTGAATGAAGCCCAGGTTGAAGAGCGCATCCAGAATCTGACCCCGACGGAACTGGCCGAGTTTGAACAACAACTGGCCGAAGCACCAACCGGCGAAGGTGTTGTCGGTATCATTGTTCTGTTCCTGCTGGTGTTCATCATAACCGATATGCTCTGCGCGACGGATCTGTTCCCCTTCGTGAAATGCATTCGCTGATCCCCAATGCAGCAGATGAACAGCCGTCTTAAATTGACTATGGCCGTCGCTCTGACGGCCATAGTGCTTCTGGCCGGGTGTGCATCAACACCAGACTGGCCTGTCTCTGCCCGGGACAACACCAAACCGGTTTACCCGGAAAAGCTGCTGGAACAGGTGCCCTTCTATCCGCAGGAGAAGTACCAGTGCGGTCCCGCCTCTCTGGCCATGATGCTGAACGCACAGGGGCTGGCGACCAATCCGGACATTCTGAAAGAGCTGGTCTACCTGCCGGGCAAGGAAGGCTCCCTGCAAGTGGAAATGGTTGCCGGCGCACGGGCCCACGACATGCTGGTGTACCGTTTGGAACCGGAACCAGAGGCCATTCTGGCCGAGGTTGAGGCCGGAAATCCGGTCCTGGTTATGCAGAATCTTCGTCTGAGCTGGTGGCCGCAATGGCATTTTGCGGTGGTGGTGGGCTACGACAGCACGGAACAGGTCTTCATCCTGAACACGGATACACGGCGCCACTATGAAATGCCATACAAGGTGTTTTACAACACCTGGAGCAAGGCTGAGCGATGGGCTGCAGTCATTCTGCCCCCCGATCAAACACCCGCAAGTGCTGAAATGCTGCCCTACCTCCAGGCGGCCCACGATCTAGAGACAACAGGCCACACCCGGGCGGCCCAGCGAGCCTACCAAACTGCCATCACGAGATGGCCCGAGCAGCCCACACCGTTAATGGCAAACGCCAACCTGCAGTACCAGCTAGGTCATTTTCAGAATGCCGTGGGCAGTTTCCTGAGGGTGGTCGAGAAGTTCCCCGGGTTCTCCGAAGGCTGGAACAACCTCGCCATCGCACTCAACGATGCAGGCTGTCCGGCTAGAGCCAGACATGCCTCCGAGTGTGCGGCCAGGCTGGCACCGAAACGGTTTAAACCGCTACAGGATGAGGCCCGATCAAACGCGGCAGATGCCGCCGCCTGCCCCCAGATTCCTGCCTGCCCCTCAAACGCCCACTAACAGGCGGTCACAGGGATTTTCGCAGGAGCACAACGTCTTTCACGGGAATCTCCAGATCCCAGCCATAATGCTGGGCCAGCCAGCGGAATGTCTGCTCACGGTAGAACACCACATGGGTGGGATCGCGCCGATAGTGCCAGTTATCGAAACGGGCATCGTCGGTCTGGAAGCAAGTCATGATACCCAGGCAGCCTCCGGGCCGGAGCAGGCTGTCCAGCATGCGAAACACTTCGGCTGGATGATGCAGATGCTCCACAACCTCGGTACAGGTAATAACATCGTATTGCCGATCCAACGCGGCGGCGTCCGGGTAAAAGAACGGGTCATATAAAGTCATATGCAGTCCCGCTTCCTCAAGCATTCTGGCTAATGCCGGGCCAGGGCCACAGCCGAAGTCCAGCCCCTGCGCTCCGGGTTCAACATACCCCAGCAGAGGCTTGGCCAGCTTTGAAAGAAAACGCCGGTAGCCGGGATCGTCCGCATTGTTGTTGTGCAATTCATAGACGGCTCGCTCCCGGGAGCCGGACAGCCGACACTCGGAGGCCATCACCGTGGCTTCACACTGGCCACAACGGAAATACGTTTGCTGCCCCACTTCACGAAACGGCACCAGTTCAGCGTTTTCACACACCGGGCAGCGCGCTTCCTGCTGCGCGGACGATTGCGGTCTTTCGATCATGAACGTTTCAACCTGACAAAAGTTTCATTGTCATATCCGGCCATGCGGCGAATTTGTGACCGGATGCGTAAAAGCGCCCATCGTGCGCTGCCTATACTGGCACCGAACAGAGAGGAGTCGGCTTGTACCTCTTGAATGATAACAACAGTTCAATTCAAGACTAAATGCCCGGGAACTGCCCCGGCTCAGAGACCGGAACATGGAAACGTCATCTGAACTCGCACTGGAAGTGCCGATCGTCTCGGCTCGCTATGCCCGCCGTTTTGTCCGTTTTATGGAACATCGCGGTGTAAAGCGGCATACCATTCTTGCCAATACCGGCATCACCGACGACATGCTGAATAACCCGGACGCCAGCTTGTCCATGCATCAGGTCATGGATTTGCTGCGCCAGGCGGATTGGCTGATGACCGACGAGCGCGCGGCGTTCGAATTTGGCCAGCAACTGGACCTGCCCAGTCACGGCCTGCTCGGGTTCGCCATGTTGGGCCAGGAAAATCCGCGACGCCTGGTGAGCATGATCGTTCAATACCTGCGCGTTGGCCTGCCACTGATGGACATGGAACTGGAATCGACCGGCTCTACATTCCGCATCCGGCTCATCGATACCTGGGGCGTAGAGGACTTGAGACCCTGCCTGACGAAGATCTATATGGGCAGCATTCACCGTATCTCCTGCCAGGTTTGCAGCCATTTCCACTTCCAGTTTGATTTTCCGTCGTCTGCCTCACTGGAAGACTGGCAGTTGCTGGCCCCCGGGTGCGAGTTCGAATTCGATGCACCGGTTGCTCAGGTAACCATGCCACTGAAAGGTTCACCAATTCCGAAAAGCGAGGCGAACCTGGAGTTCTTGGTAGCCCGTACCCGATGCCATCGAAAACCAGGCAATCTGGAAGCCGACGAGACCGCGATGCAGGTTCGCGAACTGATCATGAGCCAGCCCGGCCGTCCCTGCACCACCGAAAACATCGCCCGGCGCCTGGACATCAGCCCGCGCACCCTGCGCCAGCATCTTGCCAGCGCCGGCACCTCGTTCAGGGAACTGCGGAACGAAATTCGCGAAAGCTTCGCCACCCTTTACCTGAAAGACACCAACGTACCGTTGGAGTCCATCTCCGAAAAACTGGGGTTCAGTGACCAGGCCGGTTTTACCAAAGCCTATCGGTCCTGGACGGGCACAACCCCTGGCGACGTTCGGCGGCAAGCCCGCTCAAAAAAGTGAACACAGCTCACTTTTCGTTTTGACACCGTTCACGGTTTAGACAATCCCTTCGCCTCTCTCCGCTTTGAACAAAAACGGTGCCGCGACAAGCAATGACCCGCGGCACCCTCTCCCCGTCTAATAACGCTGCACTCATACGTGAACACGTATGGCAAAGGGATCTTTGCAAGTCCGATTGAGCAGTCCTCATCGGTGTTGTCTGCAACCCACTACAACAAATAACGACGTACAGAGGACGAACTCATGAAACTCAGGAACCTCAATACGAGTGTCCGCAAGCTCGGCCCCGCGATTGCCGCGGCGGCTTTGATGGCGGGGGGCGCAGGTAATGCCGCCGCCGAACAAGTGTCCACCGAGCTGGCATTTGAGTGCCCGTTTCCACTCATCGGTGATCAACCCAT
This sequence comes from Marinobacter sp. LM1, assembly GCF_042763285.1. Lineage (NCBI taxonomy): Bacteria > Pseudomonadati > Pseudomonadota > Gammaproteobacteria > Pseudomonadales > Marinobacteraceae > Marinobacter > Marinobacter sp. LM1. Next base: position 1,130,132 of record NZ_CP114373.1, on the reverse strand, counting down.
CCGTGCCACCATCAGTGCTGATATTCCTTCGGTAGCATCAGTAGGAGAAACGATACCCGCCTTCACCGTAGACGCGATCACCGTTGTCAACGACGATGCCCGCACCGGCCTGAAACTGGTTCAATCAGCCACTCTTGAAGGGGTTGCCACCAGCTTCAACAGCGTTACCACACCGGGCAGAACGGTAGAGCAGATCGTCACTCTTGATATACCACCGACACCGGTTCCGGAAACCTCCGGCGAATTCAATGTCCCGGCTGCCGGCACTTCACCGGAATTCCTGGTTACCGCAGATGATGTCGGCGAACTGGAAATCAGGGTAGGCGCTCTGCGGCTGGACCTGATCGCGCGCACCGCCAACGGCGACATCGCACCCGCACCAATCGGCGAAATCACAACCGACTGTGTTCAGCTGCCGGATCAGAACAACCTGCTTCAGACAGTGACTGTAGACGGGGAAGTTGTTGAAACACCACGCATCAGTATTACCCCTGAAAACATCAGCTTTGGATCAGTACAGGCTGGCCTCAGTGCGCAGCAGAGTGTGACCATTACTAACACTGGCAACACCGGCCTTGGCCTCAACAACATCTTCGTTGATGGAACCGACGCCGATGTATTCACTGTCACCAATCAGTGCGGCTCCAGCCTGGCGCCCGAAGCTTCATGCGCTGTCGACGTAACCTTTGCACCAAGCACCGAAGGTACTCGCAACGCTACTCTGACCATTGAATCTACCGATCCGGAGAACGAGTCTGTAAGCGTTCCGCTCTCTGGCAAGGGAACTCTGGCACCCACTCCGGAAATTTCGGTAACGCCGGAATCCGTTGATCTGGGTCGCGTTCTGTCAGGCACCAGCGCAACTGCACAGGTTGCCGTGGACAACAACGGCAACGCTGCTCTGCAGATTGATAGCATCACCCTGACTGGCGCCAATGCGGCGGACTTCATTCAGACCAATGACTGTACAACGGTCGCCGCCGGTGAAAGCTGCACCGTTGATCTGAACTACACCGCCGGGGCACCGGGTGTAAGCAACGCAACGCTTGTCGTTCGCTCCAACGACCCGGAAACTGCGGAAACCTCTGTCAGCGTCACAGCCGAGTCTTACGAGGAACCAACTGGCGGTTCCGAGCTGGAGCTGTTGCTCGGCCTGCAGGGCTCTACTCTGATCAATGCAACCGGAGGCACCCTGCCGCTGAACGGTTCCATTGCCACACTGCTGGATATTGCCTCAGGCACCTTCGAAGCTGATCTGGAAGTACTGCCTACCTCTGGCAACTTCTCCATCAAACTGCTTTTCAGCAAGATCAATGCGGCAGCCAACGTGGAGTTTGAGCAGGCAGAGGTCACCACCGGCACACTTGTGAATGGCAAGTTGACCGCAAATTCCAAGCTGTATGTGAAAGTACCCAAGGTTGCCATCAAGCTTGGCTGGCTGCCAGTTCGCATCGGTGGCGGTTCCGAGTGCCAGACCCGTGAACCGATCAACATCGAACTCAAATCCGTTGAAGGTTCTAACTTCTCCCCGGCAACGGGCGGCGAGGTCAGCGGCGTCTACGAACTGGGCGCTCTGGAGAACTGCGGACTGCTCACCAGCTTGCTCAACCAGTTCATGACTGGCCCGGGCAACACCATCAACCTTGAGCTCACTCCGCAATTCTGAGGAATTCCGGCATCGCCGGAAGCAGGTTCACGGCTGGCACTCGCTGGCCGTGGACCTTACACGCAGTAAAAACAAAATCAAAAAAGGAACAAAGCAATGAAAAGCCTGAAAAGAAATCTGCTAGCACTGGCTATCATCGGCGCGCCGTTTGCCGCGCAGGCAGAGCTTAAACCAATCGACGATGCTCAGATGGGCAGCATCACCGGCCAGGCCGGTGTCACCATCGAGCTCGAAACCAAAGTAAACATTGGTGAATTCAGATATACCGATGAGGGCTCTCTCGCCATCAAGGACATCAGCATCGGCGGTGCTGGCGCCGGCTATGAGGATGAGATGTTCAAAGACATCGAGATCGGCAGAAGCCTGGCCTTCAAGGACTACACCGACCTGATCGACAATATCAAGATCGAGATCGACGTTGCCGCAGATGGCGACGCCATCATCAACGTACTGCCAATCACCGCAGCTCCTATCGATTTTGGCGTGACAACCGGTGAATGGAGCCTGCAGGGCAACACAGACTCCACCCTGCTGGCAAGCAACTTTTCAATGAGAGGTATCTTCAACAAGGTCGGCATCACGGTGGATACCGCGACCGACAAGCTGACCCTGGACACAAAGGTCGGTATTTCCGATCTGGATATCGATGTCGACTTCCTCGCGATCGGTATTCGTGACCTGCAGCTCACCAAGAATACCTATCTCGAAAAGGTTGCTGACAAAGCAACTGGCGGCAATGGCCCGACCATTCTGGATGCCGCCGCGGATATCGTAGTGGAGGTCTACAAAGACCAACGCTTCGGCAGCTCGGACGATTCTCTGGCGATTGATCTGCAGCAGTTTGACGCAGACATGAAGATTGGCCAGGTTCTGGTGGGCGGAACCAGCATCGGCTCCCTGACACTGGACAACCTCTCAGTGCAGAACACCCGCATGAGAATCTACGGTCACCAGTAATGCACCGAGGGCCCGTTCCGGGCCCTCACTCTGCCAACCCGGCGGCGCGTTTCATTTCCAGATCCAGATCGCTCTCCGCCAAGGGCTCTGAACTGATCAATTCAATCCGCGATTGTTCTCCCGGCTCACAGGGCTGAACGGTCAACGCACCTTCCACCTGATTGATCACTCGCCAGCCATCCAGGGTATGCACAACGGCCTTGAACCGCACCAGGCGTTCGTCCATCGCCGTTGCCAGAAGAGACGCCTCCGAGAATTGAATTTCCGGGTGGATGCGCCAACCCAGACTGTAATGCCCCTGACCACGGTTGGTCATCCGCTGCCAGGGCTGGTCGTCCAGAGACGGTGCCGGGGGGCGAAGATCAAGCGCAGCCCGCTGTTGATGAGCATCCGGGCTGGATACCGGCTGACGCTCCATCTCACCGTCCAGCCACTCGGGCGCCAAATGTCCTTGGCTTGTCGTGTAAACGGCACGCTTCGTCAGGGGCAGTGTGGCAACCCAGTCTTCAAACGCCGAGAGTTGCTGTGCCGTGCAAAGATCCGATTTGTTGGCGACCAGAATATCGGCAGCTTCGATCTGATCCCGGAACTGCACATTCTCAAGCACTTTCGGGTTCTCGAGTTTGCGTGGATCCACCAGAGTAATCACCGGCCCCAACGCCAGGACATCCTGATAATGCTCTCCAGTCAGGGTATCGAGAATCTGGGACGGATGGCCCAGGCCCGTGGGCTCAATCAGCAAACGATCCGGCTTGGCTCTGGCAATCAGCTGATTCAGGCCGATCTGCATGGGCAGCCCCGCGACGCAGCACATGCAGCCACCTGGCACCTCGCGCACCACCGCCCCCTCGGTCTCCAGGATGGCACCGTCAATGCCCACCTCGCCGAACTCGTTCACCAGTACCGCCCAGGTTTCCCCTTCCGGCTTCTGGCGCAGAAGGTCCAGAATGGCAGTGGTTTTGCCAACGCCAAGGAACCCGAGTATCAGGTTGGTGGGAATCGGGCGGGGAATGCTGGACATAATTCTGGCCTCAAAAACGTTATACTATAACAACATTGACCAGGCCGGGCTACGTCCCGACTATGGAGGAGTTAATGCCAAGACTGTTCTTCGGACTGGAAATTCCTGAGTCGATCAAGACCAGCCTCTTAAAGGTAAAAACTGACATTAAAGGTGCCCGCTGGCAAAGCAAAACCCAGCTTCACCTAACCCTGACGTTTCTGGGAGAGGTGGAGGCCGAACAGGTAATCCAGGCTCGGGATAACGCCAGAAAGGTGACCCATACGCCTTTTAAGCTGGAAGCCGCCGGGTTGGGTTGCTTCGGCAAGGAGGAGAGCCCGAAAATCCTCTGGGCGGGAGTCTCCCCCGAGGCAGAACTGAGGGGACTGCAACGCACCCTTGCCCAAAGGCTCATCAACGACGGCTTCACTCTCCAGAATCCCTCATTCAAACCTCACATTACACTGAGCCGCTTTCGGGCTGGCGCAGGCTCGGTGGCCGGGCTGATCGAGCACTACCAGAGGACCCGGTTTGGCAGTTGGCCGGTTCAGGGCTTTGCACTGTTTGAAAGCAGTCCAGGCCAAAGCGGCTCTGTCTATACCGTACTGGAACGCTATCCGTTAACCACCTGAAGCCTCAGGATTGCTCAAGTCGGTTTGCCTCGTAGTCCTCAATCAAGGCTCTGGCGAGAACCCAGTCCTCGTCAGCCACATGCACATTGGTAAAGCCGGCAGCGCCGATCTCGCCCAGTGCACCCTGCAGGTAATGCCCGCCTACGTGCGCCTCTATGTGATTGGCGCGCAGCAGGCCAGCAATGATGTGAGCTTCGGTAATATCCCGGGCCCGATAGGCTATTTGCAAAACAGCGCACTCCTATATGCTTAACGCTGTTTCGACTATAGTCGTCCCAATGCCCTGTGTCTCGCGCCCCAAGGATTGTCCATGCTCTGGTTTCTGCTCGCTGTCGTTACTCTTGTTGTCCTGATCACATTGCTGATCTTCCGGGTAAAGGATCTTTCCGAGTACGACGGCCAGGACTGGGTTATGAAGGAGGTTGCTCCAAACCCGGCTCATGATGAGGTCATAGAACGCATCAAGGACATGGGGCGCGCCTCCCGCGGCCTGAAAGGCAAAGCCCGGCTGATCGCCCTCCGCAATCACCTGGATAGCCTGGGTGAAGGCGTGGATATCGAATCGGACATCCGTCATCAGGATCATCCGCGTGGAGAATGGATATTGGCGCCCGGGGCCGATTCCCGCCGACGTGTGCTCTATATTCACGGCGGTGCCTGGGCTGCTGGCAGCCCTCGCAGTCACCGGGCGATTACCGACCGTTTTTCCCGGATTGCCAATGCTGCCGTTTTTGCGGTTGATTACCGGCTCATGCCCGAACACCGGTTCATGGATGGCATTCGGGACTGCCGCCAGGCCTATGCATGGCTGCTGAATCATGGCCCGGACGGCGAAGCGCCCGTCGACTTCATGGTGGTTGCCGGAGACTCGGCGGGCGGTAGCCATACCCTGTCTCTGCTGGCGTGGATTCGCGACAATGGCCTGCGGCAGGCCGATGCCGCCGTTGCCCTGTCACCCTCCACGGATCTCACGCTGACGGCGCCTAGCAATCGCGAGAATATTCGCACGGACCCACTGCTGGGCCCGGTGTTTGGTGGTTTGTCCAAAATCCCGCTGCCCGTGTTGTGGTGGGGAACACTTGCCGCGTTCAGAATCTCTCCCACCAACCCGGTTGCATCACCTCTGCGGGGTGAGCTTAACAAGCTGCCACCCGTGCTTATCCACGCAAGCACCACGGAAATGCTGCTGGACAACGCCACGCGTTACGCCGCCAAGGCAAAAGCCCAGGGTTCACCGGTGGAGCTTCACACCTGGCAGAACATGGTGCATGTATGGCACATCTTCACGCCACTTCTGCCCGAGGCAGACGAGGCGTTTGAAGACATCGCGGTGTTTCTTCAGAAAGTGGAACAGCAATAGCAGCTGGTGCCGGCGCTACTCAGCCGGCTTTCGCCTGACGTACAGCACTTTGTGGACGCGAGAAACGACCGTTCCTGCCTCATCCACAATATCGATATACCACTCCGGCAGGTACTTGTCGCCGTCAGCGGTGGCTTCGCGTATTTCATCAAGACGCGCATTGGTCAGCTCGAAGTGGGCCTTTACCACGCCCTTGCCGGGGCGGATAAAATCAATACTCGCGGACTTGTCCCACACGATGTAATCGTTGCCCAGTCGGCGCATCAGTAACAGCATATACATTGGGTCAACCATGCTGTAGAGAGATCCGCCGAAGTGCGTGCCCACGTAGTTGGTGTTGTACCAGTGCTGACGCATTTCCACCGTTGCAGAGCTGAAGTCATCAGCAATGTGAGTGACTTTAATACCTGCCCCCAGATAAGGGGCGAAAGTTGAGAGCACTCGGCGCATGGCGCCGGCACTGGCAAACCAGCGGCGAATCGTCGAATTCATGGCAACATCCAAACGGTTGAGAATCAGTTTCACGACTGTGTAGCTGGCTATCTTCTTACAGCCACACCGCGTTTTCAACGAAAATTCATACGACCGTTTGAATTTTTTAGACTGGAAACATCAAGGCTTCACATCGAACCACTGGGGATAGTTCAGCAGGCAGTACAGCGCGAGCATGTCGTATACCGCATGCCAGACCATCACCAAGGGCAGGCTGCCCCAGAACTGGTAGGCACCACCAAGAATCAGTCCAAGACCCGTTGCCACCAGAAAATAGGTAAACGACACGTAGTGCACCAACCCGAACAACACAGAGGCCGCCAGCAAGGCTGTCCAGGGCCCGGTATGCTGCAGTAGCCAGCCCTGCACCGCTCCACGGAACAAGAGCTCTTCCCCCACCCCGGCGAGCACGCACAAGGTCAGCAATACCGGCCAGCGATAACTCGCCGCGAAGCGGTAAAGGGCCTGCATCTGCGAGCCGAGATCATCAGGAAACAGCCAGGAGAGCTGGGTGAATAGCAATAGCACAAGGTAGGTGATGCCAGCGCCCAGGCTACCATAGAGCAGGGTTTCCAGCAGATTCAAGTTGTTCAGCATTAATGGAATATCGAACAACCAGATCGCAAGCCAGCCCACCAAACCAATACCGCCCTGAAACAGCAGGGCGGCGGTGGTGGATAGTTTGGCGCGACCTTGGGCCATAACTCAGTTTTCGAACAGACCCTTGACCGGGAACAGGTCGTCGTAGGCGGGCGCCTGCTTCTGGGCCTTGGCCTGGAAGGATTTCATCATGTCCGTGGGGCGGAACATGCCAGACTGCCATGTGGCCATGTAGCGGAGGCTGTCTTCTACGCTGTGATCGCGACTGAAATTGATCATTTCCTTGCAGCCGGTCACCGCCAGCGGCGAATTGGCAGCGATCTGGGCGGCAATGGACATCACGCCCTCAAGCATCGCTTCCTGAGTCTCGTATACCGAGTTCACGAAACCCAGGCGATAGGCTTCTTCAGCACCGAATTTGCGGCCCGTATAAGCCAGCTCACGCACCACGCCCTCAGGCATCAGTTTAGGCAGCCGCTGCAGCGTGCCCACATCAGCTGTCATGCCCAGCTCGGTTTCCTTGATGGTGAAATAGGCATCGGAGGTGCAATACCGGCTGTCAGCAGCGCACACCAGGTCCAGAGCCCCACCAATACAGCCCCCGTGCACGGCAGCAAGCACGGGCAGACGTACTTTCTCCAGAGAGCTCAGAGTATCCTGCAGCTGCAGTACGACTCTTCGCAGGTTCTCCGCCATACGGCCAGGATCACCACTCATGGGCACGGATTTCGGATCCGAGAACACGCCCAGATCCATGCCTGCGGAAAAGTGCTTTCCAGTGGAGGAGATCACAATCACCCGGGCATCGGTATTGGCTTCAATGTCCTGAACGCAGCGCGGCAGCTCCAGCCAGAATGCCTTGTTCATGGTATTCAGCGCCTCGGGGCGACTGAACTGAACGTGGGCGATGTGGTCTTTTACTTCAATATTGAAACTTTCGTAGTTGGCGAGTTCAGACATGATGGATCCCGTATCATCTGAGAGCATGGTTTCGTATTATTAGGGTGCACATTACCGCGAAACGAGGCACGATGGAATTCACTTTCCTTGGCACATCGGCCGGAACACCAACCCGGTCACGCAACGTCACCGGCCTGGCGCTTTGCCTTTCGGGGCCCAAACCCTGGTATCTGGTGGACTGCGGTGAAGGCACCCAGCACCAGGTGATGCGCACACGGTATTCGGTGATGCAGTTGCGCGCCATTTTCATCACCCACATCCATGGTGATCATATCTTCGGGCTACCGGGCTTGCTTACCAGCGCTTCCATGCTGGGTCGCACCGAGCCTCTGGACATCATTGCGCCGCCACAGGTACGCCGGTTTATCGATACGGTCATCGAAAACAGTGACTCCAGCCTGAGTTATCCGTTGAACTTCATCAACTCGGAAGCTCCGGGTTTTTACTGGCAGGATGACCATTTGGGTGTTACCAACGTGGCGCTTTCGCACCGGGTACCTTGCCGGGCCTACGTATTCACAGAGCGGAACCTGGAACGTCAACTCCAGAAGGAGAAACTGGTTGCTGATGGCATCGAGCCTGGCCCTGAATGGGGCGACCTGCAGAAAGGCAAAGATGTTCTACTGGATGACGGGCGCCTGCTGCGCAGCGACGACTACACCCAAATCCCGAGAACCGCGCGAAACATCATTGTCGGCGGTGACAACGACACCCCGGAACTGCTGAAAGATGCCTGCCAAGGCACCCACGTATTGATTCACGAGGCCACCTACACCCAGGATGTCGCAGACCGCGTTGGCCCCTGGCCACAGCACAGCTCGGCGCAGCAGGTGGCCCGGTTCGCGCAGGAGGCAAAGCTGCCCAATTTGGTACTCACCCACTTCAGCTCCCGCTACCAGTCCGCCCCGGGTGGCAGCCCTCATATCAACCAGCTCGCCGCCGAGGCGTTGCAGCATTACACGGGCCACCTTTTCCTGGCCCGGGATTTTGACACCTACCGTCTGGAGAAAGACTTCCAGCTACACAAAGTTGATCACAGCTAATCAGTCGCTATTCTGGCCTGGCGGCAGTACCACCCATTCAGGGTCTTCAAATTCACCCAAAGGCCGAATCTCAACAAACGGAGCGGCGCTTTTAATGATCTCCGCGATCCTCGGGTCCTTCCGGGCATCCATGGCATCGCGGTCGGCCTTGCTGTCCCAGCTGGCGATAGCGATCAACTTGTTCGGCTCACCAATCTTTCGGTGTAGTTCGGTACCACGGGCACCGGGCGCCTGCTGAATCAGCTCACTGGCCCGGACCCAGGCATCGGCATACTCCTCAGCAGAGTGCCCGTCTTTCACCGTGACCTCGAAAATATACTTCATCGCATCCTCCTCACTCCTATGGATCTTCGTGGTTCGCTGAGCCTTGCGGTAGACTGGCCGGACATTCACAGGGAAGTCACCAATGTCCGCACCGCTTGTTTTTGCCATCGTCGCCATCGCCCTGATTGGTGGCTCACTGTTTTATTTGTTCTTCTACCGCAACTGGCGACGGCGGCGCGAACTGCAACAGCCCTTCCCTGTGTCCTGGAGGCACCACCTTCAGGATAACGTGCCGCTCTATAATCGGCTCTCCGACAGCCACAAAACCCGACTGGAGAATTTGGTTCAGCTCTTTATCTCGGAGAAGGAATTCTACGAATGTGCCGGTTTTGAAATCGATGACCGGGTGCGAGTGACCATTGCCGGCCATGCTTGCCTTTTACTGCTTGAACGCGGATTTTACGAATACGATGACGTCAAAAGCATCCTGGTCTATCCCGACATCTACCGGGTAAAGGACACCGAAAGCGATGGCCTGGTGGTCAGCGCCAGTGACGAAACCCGGGCCGGAGAGGCCTGGTCCCACGGCCGGGTAATTCTGGCCTGGAGCCAGTGTGAACAAGCCATCGCCAATCCTCATGGCCCGCACAATGTGATTCTCCATGAATTCGCCCATCAGCTGGACTACCTGGATGGCACTGCGGACGGTGCGCCACCACTGAGTGGCGATGACGCTGCACGCTGGCAGGAAACCATGACCGAAGCCTGGGACCACCTGCAGCATCGGCTGGAACACCACCACAAACCCTGGCTCGATCCCTACGGCGCCACCGAGCCGGCCGAGTTTTTCGCGGTGCTGACCGAGGCCTTCTACCAACAACCGCAGCACTTGAAACGTGAACAACCTGACGTCTACGCTGCCCTGTGCCGTTTTTACCGGATCGACCCGGAGCACATGCGTGCCTGCGAGCCTTGATGATCAGCCGCCTAGGCCGTTTCCCTTGACGCCGAGACGATCCAGGTAAAGATGCAGCTCTTCCTCGCTGATATTCACGTATTCCAGTACCCGGCCATAGAGCATCACGGTAGGCACATTACGCCCGCCTAACTCCTTCTGGGTCTCACTCAGGACGTAAAGTATCGTCCGTTCCGTTTTTGTGAGACCATCCCGCGCATCGGGGATTACCTCGTCTATTCCGCGTAAACTGCTCATATTTCTGAATCCGGTAAGCTGCCCATGGAAATCAAAGTCAATTATCTCGACAACCTGAGGCTTGAGGCCAAGTTTGACGATTTTACCGTCGTCTCAGACCAGCCCGTCCGCTACAAAGGCGATGGCTCGGCGCCCGGCCCGTTTGACTACTTCCTGGCCTCATCTGCCATGTGCGCGGCTTACTTTGTAAAGGTTTACTGCAACGCCCGGGATATTCCCACAGATAACATCCGCCTGTCGCAGAACAACATTGTAGACCCGGAAAACCGCTACAAGCAGATTTTCAAGATTCAGGTGGAACTGCCGGAAGACATTTCGGACAAGGACCGCCAGGGCATCATCCGCTCCATCGACCGTTGCACCGTTAAAAAAGTGGTGCAAACCGGCCCGGATTTCCAGATTGAAGTGGTGGAAAACCTGGACGAAGACGCCCAGGCCCTGCTCACCGCTGCCCCGGGCGGCGACGGCAACACCTATATTGAGGGCAAGGATCTGCCCCTGGAGCAGACCATTGCCAACATGACCGGCATCCTCTCAGATCTGGGCATGAAGATCGAGATTGCCTCCTGGCGCAACATTGTTCCCCACGTGTGGTCTCTGCACGTGCGCGACACCGCGGCCCACATGTGCTTCACCAACGGCAAGGGTGCCACCAAGGAAGCCGCCCTGTGTTCGGCCCTGGGTGAGTTTATAGAGCGGCTGAACTGCAACTTCTTCTACAACGACCAGTACTTCGGCCAGGACATCGCCAACAGCGAGTTCGTGCACTACCCGAACGAAAAATGGTTCCAGCCAGGCCCGGAAGGCGAGTTGCCGGACGGCATTCTGGATGACTACTGCCTGAAGATTTTCAATCCGGACGGCGAACTGCTGGGCACGCACCTGTTCGACACCAACTCGGGCACGCCCGAGCGTGGTATCTGCAGCATTCCGTATGTGCGTCAGTCAGACGGAGAGACAGTTTACTTCCCCTCCAACCTGATCGAGAACCTGTACCTGAGCAACGGCATGAGCGCCGGTAATACCCTGCAGGAAGCGCAGGTACAGTGCCTGTCAGAAATCTTCGAACGGGCAGTCAAGAAAGAGATCATTGAGAACGAAATCGCCCTGCCGGATGTTCCCGAGAGCGTGTTGGCCAAGTACCCGGAGATTGTCGAAGGTATCAAGGCCCTGGAAGAGCAGGGCTTTCCGGTACTGGTGAAAGATGCCTCCCTGGGCGGTCAGTTTCCGGTGATGTGCGTCACCCTGATGAACCCCAAAACCGGCGGTGTGTTTGCTTCCTTCGGTGCACACCCCAGCTTCCACGTTGCCCTGGAACGCAGTCTGACCGAGCTGCTGCAGGGTCGCAGCTTTGAAGGTCTGAACGACCTGCCGGCGCCCACCTTCAACTCCATGGCGGTGACCGAGCCCAATAACTACGTTGAACACTTTATCGATTCCAGCGGCGTGGTGTCCTGGCGCTTCTTCAGCGCAAAATCCGACTACGATTTTGTGGAATGGGATTTCTCAGGCAGCAACGAAGAAGAAGCCGACACCCTGTTCGGCATCCTCGCGGACATGGGCAAGGAATGCTACATGGCGGTGTTCGAAGACCTCGGCGCTCCGGTCTGTCGAATCCTGGTGCCGGGCTATTCCGAGGTGTATCCGGTGGAAGACCTGGTGTGGGACAACACCAACATGGCCCTGGAATTCCGCGAAGACATCCTCAACCTGCACCGTTTGAGTGAAGACGAACTGGCCAATCTGGTACAGCGCCTGGAAGAGGCCGAGCTGGATGTGTACATGACCATCGTCACCCTCACCGGCATCGAATTCGATGAAAACACCGTGTGGGGCCAGCTCACCATTCTGGAACTGAAACTGCTGATCTACCTGGCACTGGGCGAGCTTGAAGAGGCCCAGGAGCTGGTGGAGATGTTCCTGCAATTCAATGACAACACCGTTGAGCGCGGCCTGTTCTACCAGGCTATGAACGCGGCCCTGGAAGCCACGCTGAACGACGAACTGGAGCTGGATGATTACCTCTACAACTTCCGCCGTATGTTTGGCGACCCGGTGATGGATGCGGTGGTCGGGTCTATTGAGGGGTCGGTGCGCTTCTTTGGCCTGGAAGAAACCGGCATGGACCTGCGAGGTCTGGACCGGCACCTGAAGATGATCGAGAGCTACAAGAAGCTGCACGCGGCCAGGGCCCGCAAAGCCGGCGTTCAACGGTAAGCATTGGCCGTCTGATCCCCCGTGTGAACTACCTGCTTGCCAATCACCCGAATGGCCCCTGGCCGGCAGGTCGCCCTAAACGGGGTTTTGCCGGCCACGTCGCCATCCACCGTTACCGTCTTGGCGCGGGTGGTTTCTACGTGGCACCACTTGCCCTTGATCTGGATGACGGTACTGGTTCGGCGCGGCGTCTTGCGATTCAGGCGTACCATCAGAAATGCAAGTAACAGCTGCGGCAATGGGCGTGGTTTAACGGCAATCACATCCAGCAAGCCGTCATTGGCGGAAGCCTCCGGTATTTCGTGGCCGCCGCCGAAATAGGCACCCGTGGCAACTGCAATGGATAGCCAGCGGCCATCCAGGGTGGAGCGATCCGTGCGGATACGTGCGTGAAACCCCCGCTGGGCGCCCAGCTGCCGGAAAAGCGTGGCAACGTAGCTGAATTGTCCAAGGAACTTTTTAGTAGGCGAACTGGCCTGGCGCGAAGGTAGGGTGCCCAGGCCAATGTGGGCCACGTTGAGATAGATGCGGTCATCAAACTCCGCCACATCAATCATCTCGGTGCTACCGTCCGCCACCAGACGGGCCACCTCTGCCGGTTCAGACGGAATACCCAGGTTGCGAGCAAAATCATTAGCGGTTCCCGAGGGAAGAACCGCGAGAGTCGCGCCGGTGCGCAGGCAAAGACCGGCCACACCGTTCACAGTGCCATCCCCACCCGCGGCCAACAGTACGTCGTTGCCAGTCACCAGGCGCAGCCACTGTTCAGCCTCATCCAGCCTGCACTCGGTTACGTTCTCGATGCCCTGCTCGCGCAGATAGGGCAACCAGAAATCCGCATCCCGGCAGCCATCACCGGAACCGGGGCTATCCACCAGCCAATACGCCATACCATTCCCTCTGGAGAAAGAAACTGTCCCCTTCATTTGATAGCATGGCTGATCGATTTCTTCATGCAGGAAGCATTACCGTATGGCAACGCGCATTACTCTCCATTACTGCACCGGCTGTAACTGGATGCTGAGATCCGCCTGGATGGCGCAGGAACTGCTGACCACCTTCGACGGCATGGTCGACGAGCTCACCTTGAAACCCGGCTCCGGCGGCATCTTTGAAGTCTGGGCAAACGATACCCGAATCTGGTCCCGTAAGGAGCAAGGGGGCTTCCCGGATATCAAGCAACTGAAACAGCTGGTGCGGGATCAGATTGCCCCGGAGCACTCACTGGGGCACTCAGACAAGCCGGTGTAGTACATCTACGAGGGTGGCTACCCGCTCCCGCATCTTTTCGCTACCATACGCCACCCTCAAAACGCCCGCCCGCTGTGCCAGGCCCGCCTGCAGCTGCTGTTCGCCAGAGGTGATCCAGTTGATTTCTGCAGAGGCTTTCCCGTGTCCATCAATGCCTTATACACCGACTTGTCGGGCTATTACGACCTGATGTGTGCCGATATCGATTACCCGGCCCAGAGTCGCGGGGTTCAACGATTACATCAGCTATTTGGCAATGGCGGCAGGCGTCATCTGGATCTGGCCTGTGGTACCGGGCCGCACATCCGGCATTTCCTGAACCTCGGTTACCAGTGCGAAGGGCTGGATATTAATCAGCCCATGCTGGATGTAGCCGAGGAGCGTTGCCCGGAAGCCGTCTTCAGTGTTCGGGATATGTGCGAATTCCGGTTTGATAGTCCATTTGATCTGATTACCTGCTTCCTGTACTCCATTCATTACAGCGATGGTATCGAGAAGCTTCAGGGCTGTATCGAAAGCGCCCACCAGGCGTTATCAGCCAACGGATTGTTCTGTTTCAATGCCGTAGACAAGACCCGAATCAACAACAATCTGTATGTCTGTCACTCCGCCCGGCACGATGGCAGTGAGTTTACCTTTAGGTCTGGCTGGCATTACGTTGGCGGTGGTGAACGGCAGTCGCTCCGGCTGAGCATTGATCGCACCACCAACGGCATCAGTGAATCCTGGCAGGATGAGCACCCCATGGTAGCACTGAGCTTTCGGGAGCTGGCCGCCCTGTTGGAGCCCTGGTTTGACGTGACCATCTTCGAACACGACTACGAACGCATCGTGCCCTGGGATGGCGAATCCGGAAACGCAATCTTTGCCTGTGTAAAGCGTTGAGCGTTACCGGAGTTCACTGAGAGTAATAGAGGCTAGTGCTTCATGCCGGCATGGTCGTTCATCGCCGGGGCACCGTCCAGTGGACGCACCATCAGTTCGATATCCAGGTCTTCCGCGGCATCAAAATCCAGTCTTACCGGAATTTTCTCGCCCTCAACCAGGGGCTCGGGCAGCTTTTCCAGCATCAGGTGATAGCTGTGAGGTTTTAGCTCTACGGTTTCTCCGGCGGGTATCACCAGGCCGCCGTCTACCGGCTGCATGCGCATCACGCCCTCATGCATGGAGGTTTCGTGGATGGAAACATGGCCGGCTCTTGGCGTTTCTGCGCCCACCAGAGTGATAGCCTGATCACTGTGGTTGGTGATGGTCATATAACCCACGCCCATCGGGGTGCCAGGCGGTGTTGGACGGCTCCAGGGGTGGTCGATTTGTATTGGACGGCTCTGGTGGTGGTTACCGTGTCCGTGATCAGCGGCAAATGCGGCCGGGGCGAACAGGGCTGCGCCCAATGCCAGAGCAATCAGGGGTTGTTTCATTCGGCGTTCCTTGTTTTCTGACAAATATCACTACTGTAGCGGCCGGCTCCGACCACTTCAAAGCCATCAGGAGCGACGAATGGTCGCAGGGATATTGTCCGTGTTTGCCGTGTCAGTGAGCACCTGACGAACGTCTGCCATAGGCACCGGCCGGCTGAAATAGTAACCCTGGAAGCGCAGGCAGCCCATTTTGATCAAGGCCTGGGCCTGAGCCTGCTCTTCTACACCCTCAGCGATCAGACTCATGTTGTGGCTGCGGGCAATGGCGACGATGCTGCGCACCATATTGGCGGCTTTTTCATCTTCAACAATACCGTCCACAAAGCTTTTGTCGATTTTAAGCTCATCCAGAGGTAACTGGCGCAGCAGGCTGAGGGAAGAATAGCCGGTTCCGAAATCATCCATGGCCAGGCGTATACCGTGGCTTCTCAGGTCGCAGATAGTTTGCAGCACCTGATCGAAATTGCCCATGAACAGCGTTTCGGTAATCTCCAGAACCAGAGAGGACGGCGAGACATCGTGGGTTTTCAAGGCGTTCAATACTGTATCCACGAAGCCTGGCTGGCAGAACTGAATCACCGAGATGTTGATGGCCAGATCCAGCGGCTGTTTCACCTTGTCTATCAATTGCCGGAATTCCCTCAGGCTGGTGTCCAGCACGAAGTTACCCAGAGGAATCATCAGGCCGCTTTTCTCGGCCACATCCACGAATTCTGCCGGCGAAACGAATCCCAACTCTTCATCCTGCCAGCGCACCAAAGCCTCCAGACCAATGGTTTCGCCTGCATCGTTCACCTGCGGTTGGTACACCATATAGAGAGCATGAGAGGCCAGGCCATAGCGCAGCCTCTGTTCCACGTTCAGCCGCCGTAGATAAGCGGTTTCCATTTCTGCCTTGTAGACGCAGACGGCATTCCGGCTTTGTTTGGCCTCATACAACGCCAGGTGGGCACTACGAATCAGCTTGCTGAGGGAGTCTCCGTCTTCGGGGTACCGGGCCACCCCGACACTCGCGCCCACCTGCAGACGAAGCCGGCCCACTTCGAAGATTTGGGCCAGATCTTCTACCAGTGCCCGGCAGGCATCGGTCAACGAGGGGATGTTGGTATTGGGGGTAACGATGGCGAATTCATCGCTCCCGAGCCTCGCCAGATCGTCGTGTCGTTCCGCCAACCGCTCAAGTCTTCGCCCAAATTCCACCAGGGTGTGATCCCCGTACTCCAGCCCAAAGCGGTCATTGATGCCACTGAAGTTATCAATGTTGATCACCACCAGACTGAACGGCCTCGCCTGAGAAAGCCTGCCTTCCAATCGATCCAGGAGCCCGGCGCGGTTTAACAGGCCGGTGAGATCGTCATGTCGAGCCCGGTACAGCAACTCTTCCCGACGCTCTCCCTCGGCACGATCAATAACCCGGAACAACAGGTAGAGCAACCAGGCACCCAGTACAAAGCCAATCACGTAGGGTACGAGGGTACCCATAAAATCGCGGTAAAGAGGGGCAAAACGCGTCTCGGACACTGTCCAGATCTGATACCGAGCGTCGAAGGTGGCGGCTGTCAGATAATCTCGCTGGTCGCGGGTCATATGAAAAGAAACCGCCTCCGGACTGGCCATGATATCGGCCATGGTCTTTCCGGTTCCCTCCTCGAAATCACGCCGCTGTGCGCTCAAACGCTCCTCGTTGACCTGCGAGGCAGAATATCGCTCAGGCGTTGCGCCCTCTCGCGACATAAACTGGACGTATTTGTCTGCCTCCCGAAACAGGATGACACTGTCCTCGGGACCATCGTGCAGATCCTGCCCAAGAACTGAACCTTCGGCACCGATCTTCAGTCCGGCCGTCATTACTGCAACCACAGAACCATCGTCCGCTCGCAAGGCCTTTCGTATCGGGATCAACCAGGCACCGAGCGCATCCATATAATAAGTACGCCCTACCACCATCACATCCGACTCAAGGGCTTGCCTGAAACCTTCTGCGGTACTGGGGTTCTCCAGGAGATTGGGCAGGCGGCTGGTGTCCATATTGGTGCTGATACGAACCAGCGTGCCGTCCGGGCGAGCCAGGCCAAAACCTACGAGGGCCGGGTTAACCGAAAGGATATTGTCCAATAAAGGCATTTCCCTCCGCTCTTCCAGCGGTTCGCCACTGTCGAGGAGTTCGCGCCCCACGACATCAAGCACCAGCTCCTGAGTCCGGAACAGACTGTGAACGGATTGGGATATGAGCTCAGCTCTGGACAATTGATGCGCAGTTTCATCAGACAGGGTCTCCCGCCAGCGCTGCTGGAGAGACACCCCTAAAAGCGCAACGCCGACGATTACGATCAGAAAATACAGCGTCCAGATATTGCTTTTCAGAGCCGCCAAGTAGTCAGTCCATTTGTCCCGGTGAATGGGTTAATTTCGCTAACCATGATTATAGGATGACGTTGCAAATACGCACCCTGTTTTGACACAACCTTACCAAAAAAGATGATGCCAAAAGGAACTTTGCCGTCGTTATCCAGACAATCTGTTCATCTGGCGTTCATGCCGGATAGGGTTTACTGAGGCTAGAATCAAAATCAAAGCCAACGGCAACCAGGCGGAAAAGGAGCCAGACAATGAATGTAATGTCAGTGCTGAACCAGATCATGAACCAGGCCCAGGGCGGTCAGTCCCGCCAGGGCAGCCAGGGTGGAATGGACGTAAACCAGATGATGGGCAACCTTGGCAGCCAACTGTCCGGAGGTAAAGGCGGCAGTGGCATTGATGTAAAAAGCCTGTTGGGTGGCGGAGCACTGGGATTGATGCTGGGCTCCAAGCGTGGCCGCAAAATGGGCGGCAAGGCACTGAAGTATGGCGCCCTGGCCGGTGTCGGCGTACTGGCATGGAAAGCCTATCAAAACTACCAGAGCACCAATCAGGGCCAGGCACAGCCCGCCCCGGTGCAACAGGGCCAGCCCCTTGAGCAGTTGCAGGGAGCTGACCAGGAGCGTCGTGGACTGGAAATTCTCCAGGCCATGATTATGGCCGCCCGCGCCGATGGCCATATCGATGCCAATGAAAGACAACTACTGACTCAGGAGATCGAGCGGCTGGGCCCGGACGACGAACTCCAGGCCTGGATCCAGCAACAGTTCGATGCGCCACTGGATGCCAGCGCTTTGGCACGCAACGCCGATTCGCCCCAGGCAGCCCGGGAAATCTACGTCGTCAGCGCCGTGATGATTGACGAACAGAACCCGATGGAGCGTGCCTGGCTCGAACAACTGGCCGGTGCCCTGAAGATAGAACCCAATCTGGCCAAAGAACTGGAACAACAAGTGCTGGCTGCCAGTTAATCAATCACAGCAGACGGCACCGGACTCCCCGGTGCCGAATCCAAGTCAGGCCTTCTTAACAAACTCCGACTTGAGCTTCATGGCCCCCACACCATCAATCTTGCAATCAATGTCGTGATCGCCATCCACCAGGCGGATGTTCTTGACCTTGGTTCCCACCTTCACCACCAGGCTGGAACCCTTCACCTTCAGATCCTTGATTACGGTGACGGTATCGCCATCCTGCAGCTCATTGCCATTGGCATCACGAACCACCTTGCCTGCTTCAGCCGCTGCCTGCTCGGCCTCCGTCCATTCATGGCCGCACTCCGGGCACACCAGCTGAACGCCATCTTCGTAGGTGTATTCAGAACTGCACTTGGGGCAAGGGGGCAACTGAGACATTATCATTTCCTGTTAACTGAATGAGCACAGGATTATACCACTATTGCCCCGGCGCCACCCTCGCCAGAATGTCCGGGTTCTCCGACAACGGCAACGCCAGAATCACCCCTTCATTCGAAGCCGGAAAAATGCCCGTCAACGCTGTCACATTCACCTGGTGTGAGACCATCACCACCGGCATGCCGGGCCCAAGGGCATTCACCAAGTTGATGGTTTCACGGGTCTGTTGCGGGCCATCGCCCCGGTTGCGAAAAAATGAATTCAGAGCCGGCCACTCAGTCACTGGCCCCATATTCATTTCCTGGGCGGTCTCAAGACATCGACACCACTGGCTGGAAAACACCCTCGCCTCATCAATTCCATGTTCTGCCAGAAACGCTTTCCACGCCCGGGCCTGCTCACGCCCCGTGTCGTTCAGGTTCCTCTGGGTACTGCAATCTCCGAGCACAAACCCGACTGGATCACCGGTGCCTGGAGCCAGGGCATGACGCAGCATCAAAACGGCTCTCCCCTCTCTAAGGGCAGCCCAGGCGTCCTTTTCTGAGGCATGGGTTTGAGAAAACCCAAAAGCGCCGATGGCCATCAAACAAAACACAAACGCTTTCATAATGATTCCTCAAAGACTCCGTCAGCGCGCATATCGCGGCGGTATCACCAGTGCCAGATCTGTGTCATTGGGGGCTACTTTCCAAAAATTTCGAAGGCCATGGATGGCCTGAGAGAAGCGCACATGGATGTGCTCGTAGCGGTTTTTGGAAAGTAGCCCCCAATGACACAGGCACCCAATGTCTTACCGCCTAATAGCCAATACGCGGAACCAAACTAACAGGCTCACCCCATGAAAGGTTAAACTGACCACCAGCCAAACCAACGAAGGAAAACCGAAATGCCAATCTGGGTCGACGCCGATGCCTGCCCCGTTCCCATCCGGGAAATCCTCTGCCGTGCCGCTACCCGCTGGCAAATCCAGACCACCTTCATCGCCAACCACGCCATCAGCCTGCCACCAAGCCCACACATCAGCCGCCGGCAAGTCCCCCACGGTTTCGACGTTGCAGACAACGAAATCATGGACCAGATGAGCAAAGGCGATCTGGTGATTACCCAGGACATTCCCCTGGCCGCCGAAGCCATCGAAAAAGGCGCCGACGTCTTCAACCCCCGTGGGCAGGCCTTCACCAAAGAAAACATCCGCCAGCGCCTTGCCATGCGCAACTTCATGGAAGAAATGCGCAACGCCGGCCAGGTAACCGGCGGGCCGGCCCCATTCAGCCAGGGAGATCGAAAAGAGTTTGCCGACCAACTGGACCGGTGGCTGCAAAGAAACGCCCGCAAGTGAAAATGATTCTGTTTTAAAAAACGAAAGAATCCGCTACCCTTCCCGCCTCTGACAACCAGACAGCAGAAGGAAGCGGAACATGACCACACGCGCCCAGCACACCAGCAGCTTTGCCGCTCTCGGCCGCCTGCTTCGATACGCGCGTGGTTACCGGCGCCAGATCATCGCCGCCACCACCTGCTCCATCATCAACAAGCTCTTCGACATTGCCCCGGAAATACTGATCGGCGTCGCCATCGATGTAGTGGTGAACCAGGAAGAGAGCTTCGTTGCCGGCCTGGGCTTTGAGACTGCGCAGGAGCAGATCACCATCCTGGCGGTACTCACCTTCTTCATCTGGGCTGGTGAGTCGCTGTTTGAGTACCTGTTCCAGATTCTCTGGCGCAACCTGGCCCAGCGACTGCAGTCCGATCTCCGACAAGACGCTTACGAACACGCCCAGCGTCTGGACATGAGCTTCTTTGAGGCCAACAGCTCCGGACAATTGGTAGCCACCATGAACGACGATGTAAACCAGCTGGAGCGTTTCCTGGATGGCGGCGCCAATGCCATGATTCAGGTAGCGGTTACCGTAGTGGCTGTGGGTGCCGTATTCTTTGTGCTGTCGCCACTGATTGCCCTGTTGGCGTTCACACCTATTCCCCTGATCATCTGGGGTGCCTTCTATTTCCAGCGCAAAGCCAGCCCGCTGTACGCAGACGTAAGGGAGAAAGTGGGCGACCTGTCCAGCCGCCTGGCCAACAATCTGGGTGGTATCGCCACGATCAAGAGCTTCACCGCCGAACAGCGGGAAGCAAAACGCCTGAAGGACGCGAGCGAAGCCTATGTTGATGCTAACCGCCGCGCCATTCGTATCAGCTCCGCATTCATTCCGGTCATTCGAATGGCCATTCTGGCCGGCTTCCTGGCCACCTTTACCGTTGGCGGTATGATGGCGCTGGAAGGCAGCCTGAACGTGGGCGCTTACGGGGTGCTGGTGTTCCTCACCCAGCGACTGCTCTGGCCCCTGACCGGCCTGGCGGAAGTGATTGATCTGTTTGAACGGGCCATGGCCAGTACCCGACGGATTCTCGATCTGCTCGCCGAACCGGTAAACGTCCGGGATGATGCCGGCAAGTCCCTGGAACAACCCGTTCGCGGAAAGGTCTCATTCAACCAGGTGAGCTTCCGTTACGCCGGCAGCGGCGCAGGCATACAGGACATTACCCTGAGCGTTCCAGCAGGCAATACCCTCGCGTTGGTGGGGGCGACCGGCTCCGGCAAGTCCACATTGATCAAGCTGTTATTGCGGTTCTACGACCCCTCCCATGGAGACATCCGGATTGACGGCCAGCCCATTCGTGGGGTGAGCCTGAAGTCCCTGCGCGATGCCATTGGCCTGGTCAGCCAGGATGTCTACCTGTTTGAGGGCAGCATCCGCGACAACCTTGCCTATGGCAAACCCGATGCCAGCGAAGAAGAGATCATTGATGCCGCTCGTACTGCCGAGGCCTGGTCCTTTATTGAGGCGCTACCGGAAGGCCTGGACACTCCTGTTGGTGAACGAGGCATTCGCCTGTCCGGCGGCCAGCGTCAAAGGCTGTCCCTGGCCCGGGCGCTGCTGAAGAATCCACCCATTCTGGTTCTGGACGAAGCAACCAGCGCCGTGGATAACGAAACCGAAGCCGCCATTCAGCGCTCACTCAAGCGCATTGGTCATAACCGCACCGTCATTATGATTGCCCACCGGCTTTCCACCATTGTGGATGCGGACACCATTGCCGTGGTCGAGAATGGCCGGATTGTTGAGGAAGGCGATCACGACAGCCTGATACGCAATAACGGAGCCTACGCCGCGCAGTGGCGCGTGCAAACAGGTCAGGCGTGACAAGGTAATTCTGTTTACCACTTATTATTGATAGGTATTCGCATTTAGATTATCCTGCCAGCCACAGAAACAGGGGAATCTGAATGTCCGCGTTTTTTGATGTCCGCGATCTCGCCGTTCACATTGGTAGCACGGCTATCCTTCATAACATTAACCTGGCCTTTAACGAAGGCCAGGTGACCGCCCTACTTGGCCACAATGGCTCGGGCAAATCCACTTTGTTAAAGACACTAGCCAGGCAGATTCCAGCCAGTACCGGTGAGGTCCTGCTTGAAGGTGAAGTTGCCAAAAGGCTGGGGGCCCGTGCTTTCGCCCGGATTGTCGGCTACCTGCCCCAGCACCCGCCGGGCACCGATGGCCTGACCGTCCGGGAACTGATCGCGCTGGGCCGCTACCCCTGGCGAGGCCCGCTTGGCCGCTACAGCGATGCGGATTACGCGCTGATTGATCAGGCGATTGCCGACACAGACCTCAAACCTTTTCAACACCGCTCTGTCGATACCCTCTCCGGTGGCGAGCGCCAACGCGCCTGGATTGCCATGTTGCTGGCCCAGCAAACACGCTGCCTGCTGCTGGATGAACCCATCTCCGCCCTGGATGTAAAGCATCAGGTGGAAACGTTGCGCCTTGTGCAGCGACTTGCCAGCCAGCGCGAATTGACCGTGATTGTGGTACTGCACGATGTCGATCTGGCTTCCCGCTTCTGCGACCGATTAGTGGCCCTGAAAGCGGGCCAGGTGGTGGCCGATGGCACGCCGGCGGAGATCATGGACAGCCAGATTCTGGAGTCCATCTACAGCGTTCCCATGGGCGTGATGGAGCGGGCACCGGGGCAATGGGTTTCCTATGTCCATTAACTCGAACGCCATGATGCTTGGCGCCCTGCTTCTTCTGCTGCCGATTGCGGGAACGGCTCAGACCTGGCAACACGAAGGCGGCACACTAACCCTGGAAGAGCCCCCTGAACGCATTATCGCACTGAACTGGGCCGCCACCGAGACACTGCTATTACTGGGTATCACCCCCGTTGGCGTGGCTGACAAGGCTGGCTACCACACGTGGGTTCAGGAGCCGGAACTGCCTGACGGCGTCGCCAATGTCGGCACCAGGGTCGCGCCCAGCCTGGAGGCAATTGCAGAACTGAAACCCGACCTGATCGTCACCAGCACCGAAATGGCTCCCGCGGCGGAACTGTTGGAGCGAATTGCGCCCACCTACGTCATCAGCGTGTATAAAAAAGACGCCCGTCCATTCGACAGGGCCCGGGAAATGCTGATAACCCTGGGCGAAATCACCGGCCGGATCGACCGGGCCGAATGGGTACTGGCCGATATCGAACAAACCCTGAACCAACAGCGGAAACGACTGGAGCAAGCCGGCATCACCGACAAGCCGGTTGCCCTGGTGAACTTTATGGATGACCGCCATGTCCGCATCTATGCCCCCAACGGTCTGTTCCAGACTGCCCTGGATAACCTTGGGCTTACCAATGCCTGGTCAGATCCAGGCAACTACTGGGGGTTTTCAGCCATAGGCCTTGAATCTGTGGCAGATGCACGAAACAGCCGCATCGTGGTGATAGAGCCACTGGTTCCGGGCCTGGCTGACAGTCTGGCTAACAGTCCTTTCTGGACCTACCTGCCACCGGTACAGAACGACGAGATCTACCGGATTCCCGCTGCCTGGCCTTTTGGTGGGGTTTATCCGGTGAAGCGCCTGGCCATTGCCCTGACCAACGCTCTGATTGAAGGGGGCAGTGACAATGTCCGCCGTTGAATCCGTTCTCCACACTGTCAGTCGCCCGACGATTCCCGCCAGGCTTCCGATTGCGGTCGCGCTACTCTGGCTTACCGCTTTCAGCGCCAGCGCCTTACCCTGGTTCGACCAACTGCACTTTTCACAGCTTCTCGCCGCTTTCTTGACCTTTGATGGCAATCAGTACGCCTCCGTTCTGGCCCACTTCAGCTGGGCACCGAGGGTCTCCATCGCGATACTGATTGGCTGCGCACTGGGATTGGCAGGAGCTGTTACCCAGCAGGTACTTGGCAACCCATTGGCCTCACCCACTACCCTCGGGGTCGAAGCCGGAGGACAGTTCGGTGTTACCTTTGCCACCCTGTTTGCACCAGGTTTGCTGGCTTTCAGCCCTGATCTTGCCGCAGTAGCCGGTGGCTTGCTCGCCATCGGCCTGGTAATAGTGCTCACATGGCGGCTTGGCTTCTCACCTGTGACCGTGATTCTGGCCGGGCTGGTGGTGACCTTTTTTCTCGGCGCCATCAACATGGCCTTCCTGCTTCTGAAAGGTGAGTGGCTCGGTAATCTGTTTATCTGGGGCGCGGGATCTCTGGTACAGAACAACTGGACCCCATTCTTTGATCTGCTTCCCCGGGTGCTGGTTATTGCCGCGCTCATGCTGGCCCTGATGCGCCCGCTACAGCTGCTTCAGCTTGGTCAGGCCTCAGCAGATTCGCTGGGAGCAAAGGTGTCGTTACTTCGCGCCGCTGCACTTTTCCTGGTGGTGCTTATGAGCTCCGTGGTGGTGAGCCGGGTTGGTCTTGTCGCATTTGTTGGCCTGGCAGCACCAGTATTGGCAAGACTGCTGGGCGCCAGAACACTGACCGAACGGCTGTTCTGGAGCACACTGGCTGGTGGCGGCCTGCTGTTACTGGCGGATACTCTGGCCCAATGGGCGACTGCCTGGGATGGCGGCTCGCTGGTGCCGACCGGTACCACCACCGCTCTCATTGGCGGCCCGGTTATCCTTCTGGCGCTTCAGGGGTTCCGAAACACTCACCATATGCCTGACCAGGGCAACGGACCTGCGGGCTTTCTGCCGCGCCGCCGAAGCCCGCTGTTGGTTGCCGGAACTCTGTGCTCTCTGTTAGCCCTGACGATCATTCTTTCCATGAGTTGGTCTCCGGGTCTTGAAGGTTGGAACTGGACCCCGTTGGCGCAGTGGACAGACGCCTGGGTATGGCGAGGCCCAAGATTGATGGCTGCTATCCTTGCGGGCATGGCTCTGGGTATGGCCGGCACCCTGATTCAGCGGATGACCGGCAACCCCATGGGCAGCCCGGAGCTGCTGGGCATCAGCGGCGGTGCAGCGTTGGTGATGGTGGTTATGGTCCTGACAGGGCTTGAGATTGGCCGGCTTGGCCAACTGGCGGCGGCCACGGCGGGTGCCGCCGGCGCTCTGGGCCTGTTACTGTTGCTGGCCCGCAAGCACCAGTTTGCGGGCAACCAGCTGTTGCTTGGCGGCCTGGCACTGTACGTTTTCATGGATGCCGGCCTGAGACTGGTGATGGCCTCTGGCGGCACCGTTGCAGCACGCCTGCTGAACTGGATGTACGGCTCCACCTGGCTGATCTCGGAATCCGAAGCCATCGGTTTACTGGCACTGGTGGTAGGCCTTTCGACCTTGCTCTTGCTTGCCCTGCGACCGCTCACACTGCTGCCTCTGGGCGAAACATCCGCCTCTGCCCTGGGACTGCGGGTGCCACGGGCGCGACTTCTTCTACTGGTGCTGGCTGCCGTGCTGACCGCGGCGTCGACTGTAGTGATCGGGCCATTAAGCTTCGTCGGGTTGATCGCCCCGCACCTGGCCCGGGTACTGGGACAACAGACCGTGGGCCGGCAAATGCTGGTCGCAGCCCTGGCAGGGGGCCTACTGCTTTCACTGGCCGACTACCTGGCCCGGGTTCTGGTGTATCCCAATCAGCTACCCGCGGGGCTGCTGGCCGCCCTGGTCGGCGGCTTGTACTTCCTGTGGGGGCTAAGCCGTCATGGTCGCGGCTGAGACAGCAACGCAATGGCTGACGGATTACCACAATCTGTTGGCCCGCCACGGCCTTGACGCTACCACTCTGATGGACAGCGCACTGACACCCGCCAACCGCGAACAACCCGCGTTGTTCTCCCTGGCCCAGCTACTGGCAAATCCAGACCTTCTGCAACAACAGGTCCTCAAGGACTATCAGGATGCCGATCATCCGCGACTCCGCAAGGCGCGGCTTTCTGTCCTGCACCAGAGCCTGGCACTTCAGATTATCGGACCATTGGTGATCCGGCTGTTCAGGGATGGCAGCAGTGCTGCACTCGATCCCCGGCGGGTTTTCCTGTGCCCGACAACATCAACACCAGCGGACCCGTCTCGCTGGCAATATGCGGCCAGTGAACAGGAGATCCTGGAGCCTGAGGCGTTCATAAGAATTCTCAGTGAGCAGATGCAAGACTGGTACGGTGTGTTCCGGCAGCATTTCGGGGTTAGTCCAGGGGCCTACTGGAGCAGTGTCGGGCTGGCGTTGGGTGCGCCCTATTCGGTGGTGTGGAACCGGGTTAATCCGGCAGAGTTGTGTAAACAGGCCGGTAGCTGGCTGGCGCAGTTCAAATGCGAGGCCAACCGATACATTGACTGGATTCCGGCAGAATTCAGCCAACAGTGGTGTGCCATCCCTCAGCGCAAAGGGTGCTGCCTCAAATATTTATTGCCCGGAGGCGGCTATTGCGGAACATGTGGGATCTATCGGAAAGAGCGGATCAGCTAGCTCCGACCATCGAAACCAGTATCACTCCCAACGCAATCAATCCTATGACGGCACCTGAACCTGCCGCCAGCTTCAATCCATCGAGTATTTCCTGTTCCGGATTCATGCTCACTCTCCTTGAGGCTTGATCAACAAAAACCGGGGCAGCCAGCGCAGCGCCGACTGCCCCACCCTGTGATTAATACACCCAGGAAACGGTCAGGCTGGCATTGGCCGGCTCACCGTAGAAACCCTGGGCCGAGGCACCAAATTTCTTCAGGCTCTCGATGTACTTCTCGTCGGTCACGTTGTTTACGTTCAGGGTTGCATTCCAGTGTCGGGCGAAATCATAGCTTGCCATCAGATCCAGCACCGCATAGCTGTCCTGCTCTGTGACGATGGTCTCACCGGCATTCGGGCCGGTAGTCGCAACACCCTGTTCCTGGGTAATCTCAGACTGCCAGCGTACCTTGCCACCAAGCTTCAACCCTTCGACCCCAGGCACCTTCCAGGTAGCGCGCAACTGGGCTAGATGCTCTGGCACGAAGGACTTGGCCCCTTTACCATCCTTGTCCTCAATATCCACATAGGTATAACCGGCGAAGAGCTGAATTCGGTCGGTGAGATCACCCACTATTTCGGCCTCCACACCTTGGCTGGTCAACCCATCCACAGCGGTGTAATAAGAATCATTGGTTCCGGAGAACACTCCTTCTGCCTCGGCTACGTTCTTCTGCTCAGTCTGGAACAAAGCAATAGTGGTGTTCACACGGTCGTTCTGAAACTCACTTTTCAGGCCCAGCTCATAGTTGACCCCGTCAATCGGATCCAGTCGATCACGATTGATGTCCACCTCAGTCTGGGGAGTGAAAATCTCGGTATAGCTGGCGTAGACCGAATGATCGTCATTGATGTCGTAGATCAGACCTGCATAGGGTGTTTTCACGGCATCGTAGCTGCTTTCCTTGGTCGCTCCGTAACTTTCGCCCTTGTTATCCAGCCAGGTCAGACGGAGCCCTGTAATGGCGGTGAGTTGATCGGTCAGCGACCAACGAGCGGCAGCATAGGTGGACGTTTCGCGGTCGGTCCAGTCAGAGCCGCCGACACCATTATCAAAAGCAGGCTTGGGGTAGTTCCCATCCCACTCATTGAGCGGTGGCAAGGGATTCCCGATGCCGCGGCCATAGCGAGACTCATCCACCGTCTCTGAACGAGACCAGGATGCCCCCAAAACCAGCTCATGGGTTCGATCAGCCAGTTGGAACGGGCCGGTAGCGTATGCATCCACGACCCACTGCTCTACATCCAGGTCGTACTGACTGGGGTAGGCTTTAAGTCCCTCACCCGTTTGGCGATCCGGAGTACCATACTGATAAAAGAGTTCGGACTCACTTTCATTCTCCAGCCGGAACACCGTGCCCGTGGCTCTCCAGCCACCAGCAAGCTCCTGACGCAATTCAACAAAGCTGTTGTGCTGGGTGTTGTCCCAGTAGGACCAGTCTGAAGCCGTGCTGGTTGAACGCGCAAAATCCGTCGCTGAGCCATCGGAGTAGAACAAAGGCAGCGCACCCCACAACGGACTGTCTGTATCAGACGTCTGAACGGCGTGGCCAAGGGTCAGCAACGTGGCATCGGTCAGGTCTGCTTCCAGCACCCCATAGAACATCTGCTTTTCGTTGTTATACCGGTCAAGGTAGGAGCCTTTGTCCTCATAACCGGCAACCACACGGCCGCGCACCGCCCCGGATTCAGACACGGCACCGGAAACATCACCGACAATCCGTTTTTTGTCCCAGGAACCACCAGTCACCGCAACCGAGGCATTGGTGTCAGCGGTTGGGCGCTTGCGGATAAAGTTGACTGTGGCGGCCGGGCTGCCGGAACCGGTCATCAAACCGTTGGCGCCCCGAACCACCTCCACGCGATCAAAGAAAGCGGTGTCCAGCTCACCCTGAACGTTGTCATATACCGCCGGCATGCCAACACCGTCGTACTGGAAGTTGTTGATATCGAAACCACGTGAGGTGTAATACGTGCGGTCTGTTTCCACCGACTCTACGGTGACACCGGTGGTGCCTTCCAGAACATCGTTAATGTCGTTCTGGGCGAAATCGTCCATCTGTTCGCGGGTAATGACCGTGACGGCCTGGGGGACCTCCCGGTGTGACAGCTCCATCTTCATGGAGGTTGTGCTGGCTCCGCTAATGTAACTCTCCGTCGCTTCCGAGGCCACCTGGCCACGGCTTGCGGTAACATCCAGGGCTTCCAATGCCTTCGGTTCGCTGCCCTGCGCTGCTGCCAGTCCTGGCAGAGTCGCACACATCATGGCAGTGATCAGGGTTTTTCTTCTAAATCGGGGCTCCGGATTCAGAGACATCTAACGGCTCCTTGGTTGATTAAGACCACGTCATTTTTAAACCCCACTATGTTAATGCGAATGGTTTAGATTTGAAACACCAAATGCAAATGATCCGAAATTATCGCGAAACTCTATATCTCCAGAGGCTCGCATCGGCCGCAATACCACGACCTGCTATGGTTATTGCAGGTGCTGAAGATCTCTAAGAACAACAGAGAGGCGGAGACGGATATGTTCAAGCGCAAATTCTGGAAGTGGCCTCTGGCCAGCCTACTGGTCTCGGCAGCCCTGGCCACACAGGCAAACCAGACCTTTCAATCCGAAAAGGCAGACTTTCATCTGGAAACCGTAGCCGCGGGGCTGGAACACCCCTGGGCCATCGCTTTCCTGCCCGACGGATCTGCACTGATTACCGAAAGGGAAGGCCGTTTGCGAATTCTGGAAGATGGGCAACTTCGCAGTGAACCAGTCAAAGGCCTGCCGGAGCTAGTCGTTTCGGGCCAGGGTGGTCTGCTGGATGTACTGCTGCATCCGGATTTCGAGGCTAACCGGCTGTTATTCCTTAGCTACGCGCATCGTAATCGCGAGGGCATGACCACACGGGTTGCCCGGGCAACTCTGGCTGACAACTCTTTGCAAAATGTCGAGGTGATCTTCGAGGCTCTTCCCCGCTCAAACACCAGCCGGCACTTCGCAGGCCGGATGCAGTTTGATCGCGACGGCAATCTATACATCTCAGTCGGTGACCGGGGTGAAATGGATCGTGCCCAGGATACCGCAGACGATGCCGGTGGCGTTCACAGAATCACCATCAGCGGTGAGCCGGCAGAGGACAACCCCTTTGCCGATCGAAGCGGCTTCAACGCGTCTTTCTTCACCTATGGCAACCGCAACATTCAGGGTATGACCCGGCACCCACAAACCGGTGAGATCTGGAGCCATGAACATGGCCCCCGGGGTGGCGATGAGGTCAACATCCTTCGCGCGGGTAATAACTATGGCTGGCCCAAGGTCACCTACGGCATTGACTACTCGGGCCTGCCGATTTCCAGTCGTACCACGATGGAAGGCATCACAGAACCACTGCATTACTGGGACCCATCCATTGCGCCCTCTGGCATGGTGTTCTACACCGGAGATCTTTTCCCGCAGTGGCAGGGCGATCTTTTTGTCGGCGCCCTGAAGCTTCAGAAACTGGTGCGCTTGTCCCTGGACGGAGAAAAAGTCATCGAGGAGGAAGATCTGCTCACCGAACTGGGTGAACGTATCCGCGACGTGCGCATGGGGCCGGACGGTGCACTCTGGCTGCTGACCGACTCGGACAACGGCAAGGTATACCGGATGGTGCCAGCGGATTAAGGCTCAGTGCGGGTCGTTGGTTCTTTCGGTTTTCTCGAACTGTGGCAGGTTATCGGTGATCTCGAACCAGTCAGATTTCGACCCCACATAAACATGCTGGGCCGCCTTTTTTCCCAGCGGCTCATTGATCACGCCAATTCGCAGCCTGAGGATGCCAGGAATAGCGTCGACCCGGCTGTAAAGCGGGCTTCCGCAACGGCTACAGAAGGCCCGAAACTTACCGGGCCTGGATTCAAATTCGGTGATCCGGTCTTTACCGGCAGTAAACCGGAACCGGACAGCCTGAACCGGCGCACTGGCCGAAAAGGCACTGCCATGATTACGACGGCACTGGCTGCAATGGCAAAGCGCTATGGGCCCAATCGGGCCATCGTATTCAAACTGGATATCACCACAAAGACACTGGCCGGTATACATAACACTCCTGGCTCCGCGAAGGCTCACTGATCGCGCAGATGATACCGGCTGGTGGCCGGATTAGCAGCCCCGGTTCCGCAAACGCGTTACCCGTAGGTTTTTTCCAGATAATCAAGAATGCGAGCCGATTCAAACAGCCCCTCCCCGGTATTGGGATCTTCCAGATAGGGCACCTGAACCCGGCCATGTTGCTGGAAAAACGCGTCCCGCTTGCCGCCCGGGATTGGCCGATAGGGGCCGGGTTT
The DNA here is from genome assembly GCF_042763285.1 of Marinobacter sp. LM1. NCBI lineage: Bacteria > Pseudomonadati > Pseudomonadota > Gammaproteobacteria > Pseudomonadales > Marinobacteraceae > Marinobacter > Marinobacter sp. LM1. The sequence goes on along the minus strand of NZ_CP114373.1, from coordinate 1,099,234 downwards.
GATGCGCTGCCGGGCAGGTCCTGCTTCGGTCCAGTGTTCCTTGCCCAGATTATGCAAGGTGTACGGAATCTCGTATTCACACAGCTTTTCCCGAATCAGGCGCGAGAACGGGCTGCCTTCGAAACTCCACAAGTGAAGCCCCTGCTCAGGCCGCCGGGCTGGCCGCGCTCGCATTCCGCGGAGTTCACTGGCTCCGGAGCCCGCAGCACCGAGCGCCGGTTGCCAGGGACGGCTCTGGTAGTAGCGAGGCACGGAACGATGCGCATACTGGCGGAACAGATACTCGATAATCGCCTCGGATTCATACAGCACTTCGCCGGTGTTGTGGTCATGCAGCAGAGGAAACTGCTGCTTGCCCCCCAGGGCCTCGGCTTCCGGGCGGAATACCCGACCACCCTTCGGGCAGGGTCGAATCTCAACGTCCAGATGCAATGCCGTCAGCACCTCACGAACACGTCGGCAGTATGGACAAGCTTCAATGTCATAGAGAACCAGCGGCTTCTCAGGTTGCGGAACAGCCTTGATAACCAGGCACCCGCGCCAGGCTGCAAAAGAAGAAGTGGCAACCGATTCCAGCACATTCACCTGATGCTTCAGCGTTTTTAACATGATCGTTCCCTTGTTTTCGTCATTTTCTGCATTGTCCCACAGGAGAATCTGTGCCCATTGGCCCGCTGGCCCCTGGGCTGGCGTCATACTAACTCACTGATTCTTCAGGCCACTTACTCGATGTCACAAAAACTCAATATAAACAAAGACTCTACTGCCATTTTTTAACGTCATGTATAGCTTTTCTGCATAGTACATACACACAGAATGGGCTATTGTACAAAGAGAACACAACAACGGGTTCCGGTCATGAATACTCAGGGGTTGCAGGCGGGCAAAGGCCTTGCCACAGGCAGATATGCGTCAGGAGCAGTGGCGCTGGCCATCGCGTTGGCCAGCGCCCCGCTCGGCCAGGCTTTCGCTCAAGAACAGACCTCTGCGGAAGAGGCCTTCGCCAGCTCCCGTCACTGGGCCAGCCAGATCCGAAGTTATGCCAGCAAATCCCTGAACAGCGATGAAGCCCTGAGTGTGGCCGCCATTCCCCTGAACGGCCCCGGCATTGAGCAGTATGTAAACGCTGACACACTGATGAGCCCGGGCTCCATCATGAAGCTGGTAACCACCTATGCCGCCCTGGAACTCCTGGGCCCTACCCACCACTGGAAGACCGATTTCCTCACAGACGGCATGATGGTGGGCGACAGCCTTGAAGGAAACCTCTACGTACGCTTCGGCGGCGATCCCAAACTGACTCTGGAACGGCTCTGGAGCACCCTGCGTGAACTCAAGAGCATGGGCATTAACCGTATTGAAGGCGACCTGGTGCTTGATGGCAGCTATTTCCGCGTCGACGGCGGTTTCCCGACGTTTGAGGATAACGGCGATAACCCCCACGCGCCCTTTCTGGTGGAACCCTCCGGCTATCTTACCAACCTGAATCTGCTGCATTTTCAGGTACGCGCCGATGAGCGTGGAACACAGGCCTGGACAACCCCGGATCTGGGCGAAGTCTCCATTGATAACCGGGTAACCGCATTACCGGAAGGTCCCTGCCCTGCTCGTAGCCGCTTTGACTGGGAGCCGGTATTTCATGAAAACCATCAGGTAACGGTTCGGGTAACCGGGCAGTTACCGCAAGGCTGCCGCAGCACCACCTACCTGTCTCCGCTACCGCACGAACGGTACTCCGCTTCCGTGATTCGCTCTGTGCTGTCGGACATGGGCATTATTGTCAGCGGTGGCGACCGCTTTGAGAGCACTCCGGAAGATGCACGGCTGGTCATGCGCACCACCTCACCAGATCTGGTTTCCATGGTGCGAGACATCAACAAATGGAGCAGCAACGTTATGGCCCGCCAGATGCTGCTGACCATTGGCGCCGAGTTCCGCAAGGAAGATGACAAAGACGACCGGGTAGCCGGTATCCGCACAGTGTACGAATGGCTGGAAAATACGGGTATCAATACCGCTGGTATGGTGATTGACAATGGCGCCGGGCTAACCCGCCACGGTCGCATCACGGCCAGGCAAGGCGCCCAGATACTACAACAGGCCTGGGACAGCCCCTACGCCTCTGACCTGATGGCCTCCATGCCCATCATCGCCATGGACGGAACCATGGCGCGCCGGCTTCGCAACACCGGCATGGATGGCGAAGGCCGAATCAAGACCGGTTATCTGGAGAATGTTCGCTCAATCGCCGGGTTCACCCGGGACGATAACAACACCACCTGGGCCATTGTCGGCATGGTGAACAACGACCCTGCATGGAACGGCCAGGCGGTTCTGGATCGTGTGCTTTATTCTCTGCATTTCCGGCCACCGGTGGGGATGACCCTATCCCAATCCGCCGATGAAAATCCGGCATCTTCTATTCAATAAGCCAGTATAGCGAGTAGGGTGAGGCGTTACCGCCTCATCCCTCTCACAGAACCGTACATACGGGCCACGTATACGGCTCATGCCATTAACTCACCCCGAACTCGGGGACAGTGATGCCGGTTTTGACCTTCGCAAGATCCATCAGCTTCAGGTCATTGTGCAGGTAGGTGTTGGGCAGGGCCAGACTGGCCAGTGGAGATGCTGCATTGCGCCAGCTTTGCATCTTGATATGCCGGAACGGGGGTTGGTAACCCAGCTGTTTCAGCCTCCGATGCAGCCGACTCGGCTTTTTCCACTGCTTGAGCTGGAGGCACGACAGCTCCACCTCCAGATTCGCCTCAAACGCACTCAGGCTCTGCCCATCGATTCCGGCCGCGCCCTTGTTGCGCTTGATGTGTCTGAAGGCTTCATACAGGCGCTGTTTTGACAGCAATTGCCCGTACAGACTGTAGTATTTCCTCATGCCTGCTCATCTCTGTGGTGACGGCTTCGAGGATCGGTCTGGCTGCCGGTCTGTTTCAGGCGATCCGTCCGGGTACTAGCGCTCTGGCAATCTGCCGCCACGGTATCGCTCTACTCCCTTGTTCGGAGAACACCAGAGCCACTGCGTTCCCGCAGCACCCCGGTGCACTTCCCTGCCCCGTCGGGCAGCTTGTGAACGCAGCGTCCACCTGTTCGCTCGTCGTCCGTCACTCTCGTTAATGACTTCCGCCCTTCGCATCCGACCAGAGCTTTTGGCCCTGACCGGTCCGCTGAACCTCCGCCAGCGGTCATTCCGGTTTTGTCCTCCACGCTGTTACCAGGCTTCTCAGGCCGGAACTTCCTCACTACTACGGCTTCATCTGCCACCTCGCACCGACTGCGGCCTCGGCTTTCACCTTGCGCCATAGCCTCCGGCATCGCCGGATTCGGTGTCAGGCTTCCCCGGTTACTGCACCGGCTCCCTGTTAACGATGCCACCCTCAAACACAGCTCAGGTCTGACTGAGTATCGGGCGTCGCGCTATTTTGCACGCTAACCCACCTGAGCTGCCGAAGCAGGTTCACTTGCGTTGTGTACCGTTAACTTCCTATGGCTTCCTTCAGACCCCACCGTTGGCCAGTGACGCCCTTGCCAGTCGGATTGTCTTCCCCTCAGTCGGGGTGACGCCATCTTCTTTCAGATGGCCGGGTTTGCCGGCTTCGCCGGGCAAACAAAAATGCCCCGGACGATGTCCGAGGCATTTTGCGGGCCTGCTCAGAAGCTATGTAAATCGTGTTTTTACACAGCCTCCTTAGGGCGCCCTGTTTGGGTTCAGGCGTTGTCCGAGCCGCCATCCTGTTCCGCTTCTGGAGCGGTGGCCGAGGTTTCTTGCTCGGGTTCGGGGGCCGATTCTGGCCCGGCCTGCTGTTCCGGTTCGGGCTCCGGCTCCGGAGCCTGCCAGCTGGAGCGATCCGGTGGCAGCTCATACACCGGCAGCTCCGCCCGGTAAATGGCGTCGGCGTCGGCCAGGCGAATGTGGCTTTCGCCCATGGCGGGGGAGGAGCCGACCAGCAGCGTGGCAAGGGCGTCCTCGCCCCGGCGCAGGGTGACTTTGCGCCGGAACTCGTCCTCGGCCACTTTGAACCGGTTCCGGGCGTCGTCAGAACGTGCCACCGGGAAGCTCTCAGTCAACTCGGACAACGTGTCCAGCAGCCGCTTGACCCGGTTGCTATCGGCTTTGGTGTCGTCCTCGAGGAACCATTCGCCGTCTTTCTGACGCAGAGTCAGCTGGCCTTCCTCCGGATCTTCCAGAACGATTTCGGTGGCCTTTTTGGCCTCGGGGATCAGGGCTTCGTGGCTGGCCACGGTGGTCGACGACCGGGTGCCCCAGACCACGACGGCCAGCGCGATTTGCACCACCAGCACAACAGAGAGCAGTTTGATCGTCCGGTTCATCAGGATACCTCCGCAAGGATTTTCCGGTACCGGCGCTGGTCGCCGGCGCGTACCTGTTTACGCCAGAGCCAGATCAGGATCAGTCCCAGCAGGGCCAGGCCGTAATTGGCGTACTCCCAGCCCCGTTGCTGCTGGCGGGTCATCGGCTCCAGCGTGCGGGCGTAGCGGGACTGACCGCGCAGCGCCAGCAGGGCCGGGTCTTCCAGCGACCAGTCAACCGCGTTCTGGATGAAGGTCACCGGCTCGGTGTACACCGTGCCCAGGCTTTGGGTGATCAGATCGAGCATGGTGTCGGAGGCGAAGGAGCCGCTGCTGACCACCACCAGACGGGCCGACTCCGGGGACTTGCGGATCACCGTCGAGGCCACGGCGGCGCCGGTGTCGCCGGCTTCCTCGGCGGCATCGTCGGCTGCGCCTTCTCCGGTGGTATCCGGCCGCGCGAGCAGCGGCGAATCCCGATCGGCGAACCAGGACTGGAACTGGCCGTTCAGGGCGACCGCGACCAGCTGCGCTTCCCGCTCGGCGGGGCTGGCAAAGCCCTGGGCCGGATAGTTCTCGAAGTCCGGCAGGATATTTGTGCCACCGTCGGTCCAGCTGCGCTCGGAGGTGGTCATCAGCCGGGTGACCGTCAATTCGGCGGTTTTTTCCTCATCCAGCCGCAGCGGCGAGGGCCAACTGACGATCATTTGCTGCAAGCCGGCGGTGACCGGATGCTCCCGGTTCAGTTGCTCGGCGCGCAGGTCGGCGAAGAACGGGTAGGGCAGCATCTGGATTTCACGGAACGTCAGGCCGCCCACGACCCGGGTGGTCGGTACCGGCAGCGCGGCGCTGAGCGGGTCCAGAATCAGCGCCGATTCCAGGGTCACGCCGTGGTGGGCGAGCCAGTCTTCCAGCCCGGTGGCCTCCTTACGGGCCGAGAGGCTTTGGTTGAGCGAGATCTCATAGGGCGAGGCCGCGAGGATGACCTGGCCGCCGCGCATCAGGAACTGGTCGATGGCGAACACGGCCTTGTCGTCCAGCGCTTTCGGGTTCATCACCAGCAGCAGATCGGTGCCGGCCGGCACCCTGCCGTCGGTCAGATCGGTGCGCTCAACCCGGGCGTTCTGCTCCAGACTGGCCACCAGCTCCCGGTAGTCGGAGCCGCGGTAGTGGCTCGCACCGGGCGCCACCAGGGCGATGGTTTTCAGGGCGCCGGGGATCAGCCGTTTCAGGGCGTCGTCGATGGCCTGTTGCAGGCCGGCCTCGTCCAGCGTGGCCGGCAGCGGCACCTGCACCCGGTTGTCACCGCTCTCCAGCATCAGGTGGAACCAGAACGGCTCGGGCTCCAGCAGGCTGGCCAGCATCGGGCTGAAACCGTAGTCCTGATACAGCTGCTCGGCCAGGGCACCGTCACCGGCGTCCGGGTCCTGAATGCGGGCGCTGAAGCGGCCCTGGGACTGCTGTTCCAGGTTGTCGATGACGGTCGCGAGGTCGGCGCGGAAGGTCTTCAGTTCTTCCGGCAACCGGGAGCCGTCAGACACCCAGGCGTTCAGTACCACCGGCTCACGGATGGCGGCAAAGGCATCGCCATCGCTGCGGTAGCTGCGGGTAAGCCGGTTGATGGCGCTGGTGATTTCATACTCGGGGTTCTTGAGCGCCACCTGCAGATCGCCTTCGCCCCCGGTTTTTACCTCGATCAGATCCCGGAAGCCGAGTTTTTCATGGTCGTCGCCGTAGGCGATGACCAGATCGAAGTAGGAGTTGACGATGGACGACTCGTACCGGCTGGCGGTCTGGAACGGCACCGGCTGGACGCCATAACGGCGGGCGGCGGTTTCTTCCGCCTCTTTATTGCGGGTCGGGTCGATGAACTCAACCATCACCTGGGTACCGCCGTGCACCTGGTACTCCTCAAGCAGGCTTTGCAGGCGCGGCACCAGCGGCGCCAGCAGCGGGTGCGTCTTCTCGGAGAAGTAGCCCCGGATCTGCAACGGCTCCTGCAGGGTCGTCAGTTGCTCGGTGGTGGCTTCCGACAGGGTGTAGAGCTGGTTTTCGGTGAGGTCCAGCCGGATCGCTTTGAGCGGATGCAGCCACAGATTGGCGGCCAGCAGGTTGACGACGGCCAGGGCGGTGACGGCGGTCCAGCGCCGGTGTGTCGTAGAGCTGGGGTTGCCGGTCCAGCGCAGCTTCTCCAGGGTGTACACGTTAAGCACCAGGAACACGCCGGTCAGCGACAGGTAATAGTAGATGTCCCGAAGGTCCAGCACGCCCCGGGTGATGGCGTCGAAGCGGCTGCCGGTGCCGAACAGCTCCAGGAACTGCCCGAGCCGGTAGCCGGCCAGACCGGTCAGCAGGCCGGAGCCGATCAGGTAAAACAGGCTGCAGATCAGCACGGTGACCATCAGCGCCACGATCGGGTTGTCGGTGCGGCTGCTGGTGAACAGGCCGATGGCGATGTACGCGGCGCCCAGGAACAGAGTGGCCAGATAACCGCCAATGACCGGGCCGGTGTCCAGCGGCCCCAGCAGCGACACGGTGATCGGCAGCGGCAGGGTCAGCGCCAGGGCCAGACACAGCAGGCCAAAGGCGGCGACAAATTTGCCCAGTACCAGCTGCCAGAGGCTGACGGGCGAGGTCAGCAGGCTTTCCAGGGTGCCGGAACGCCGTTCCTCCGACCAGCTGCGCATGGTCAGCGCCGCAATCAGGAAGATCAGCAGCAGCGGCAACCAGTCAAACAGCGGTTCCAGGTCCGCCACATTGCGGGCAAAGAAGGCTTCGCCCCAGAAAAACACGAACAGACAGGCGGCCACGAACAAAGCCATGAACAGGTACGCCGCCGGTGATGCGAAAAACCCGCGAAACTCCTTGCGGGCCACGTTCATCAGGTCAGCCATGGTCCACCTCCCCGTTTACTTCGGCAAACACCCGTTCCAGATCCCGGTGTTCCGGGGCCAGCGCGAGAATCGGAATGTTGGCCGCCACCAGTTTGCTGGCCAGGGTCGGCAGCACCTCCTCACGGGCCTTGAAACGGTACTCGTAACGCTGTCCCGCACCGTCTGCCAGCGGTTCCACCTGATCGAGCTGATCGACCTCATTCAGGACCGGAGTGGCGTTGGCGCCGGTGACCAGGCGCACCCGGTCGCTCTCGCGCAGCTCGTCCAGCCGCTTGTCGATCACCAGCCGGCCGGCACGCATGATCAGCACCCGCTCGCACACCGCCTGTACTTCCTGGAGGATGTGGGTGGAGACGATGACGGTGGCGGTTTTCGACAGCTCGCGGATCAGCGCCCGCATCTGGTGAATCTGGGTCGGGTCGAGGCCGTTGGTGGGCTCGTCCAGAATCACGATGTCCGGCTCGTGGAGGATGGCCTGGGCCACGCCAACGCGCTGCCGATAACCCCGTGACAGGGTCTGGATGTCACTGGTGGCCTTGGCTTTGAGGTCGGTGCGGGAGATGGCGCGGGCGATGGCCCGGTTGCGGTCGGCTTTGGGGATGCCGTGCAGGGCGGCCTGATAGTGCAGAAAATCGATGACCGTCATTTCCGGCCACACCGGGCAGTTTTCCGGCAGGTAGCCGATCCGGGACTGGATCTTTCGGGTGTCCGGGCCAATGCTCAGGTTGTCGACCCGGATGCGGCCCTCGGTCGGCTCCAGATACCCGGTCAGCATCTTCATGATGGTGGTCTTGCCGGCGCCATTGTGGCCGAGCAGCCCCACCACCTCGCCGGAGCCGATGGAAAACGACACGTTATCCACCGCCGTGAAGTCGCCGTACCGGCGCGTCAGGTTTTCCACGTGGATCATGGGAGTACTCCGTTCTGGCTGTACTTTTTCTTCTCCGAAACAGTTATTTTTTGGACACTTTGGGGTGCCTGATCCAGAACGTAGGGGCGCCGCAAATCAGCTTCAAGATGCTGATATGTAGACAAAAATTAAAAAAAGGTAAGGAATTCTGGTGGCGCGGCAAAGACAGCGTCGGCGGGTGGGGAGAGTTTCCGGCAGCGGCGGGCGCCGCTGCCGGAGGGGGCTTACTCGACGGTCAGGCGCTCGGCATTTTTCTCCACGGTGCGTTCACCAATGCCTTTGACCTGGGCCAGATCGGCAGTAGAGGCAAACGGACCGTTGGCTTCACGGTACTCGACGATGGCCTGGGCTTTGCCCTCACCGATACCTTGCAGGCTGGCGAGGGTGCTGACGTCGGCGGTGTTGATGTTGATGGCCGCTTCCTGAGCGTGACTGAAGCCGGACAGCAGGCTGAACAGCAGAACCAGGGTAGCGATAATTGGGGTATGTTTCATGATGGGTGGTTTCCTGATGTTGGAAAAGGGATTGGGTTGCAGGCTGGAGACACCCGGCATCAGGGTCACCTGCTGGCCAGGGCCAGTGAGCTGAACGGAGATTTCGCAGCGCTCACCTGTAGTTAGAAACCGATTGCGATACCAACGAAAAAGGGCCGGCTGACTCCGCATCATCCGGCCCTTTTGTGTATCAGCCTGTTGTTAGACCGTCAGGTAACCACCATCCGCATTAATGCATGCTCCGGTAGTGTAGCTTGAGGCATTGGATACCAGATAGAGCACGGTACCCGCCATTTCATCGGGATCCGCCACACGCTTCATCGGGATGTGGGCCATGGCCTGCTTCTTGATGGCCTCATTGGTGGTCAGGGCGCTGGCGAACTTGGTATCGGTCAGGCCCGGCAACAAGGCATTCACCCGCACATTCTGCTGGCCCAGCTCCATGGCGAAGGACTTGGTCATGGAAATCACCGCCGCCTTGGTCACCGAGTAGATGCCCTGGAAGTGGCCAGGGTTTACGCCGTTAACCGACGCCACGTTCACAATGGAACCGCCGCCGTTTTTCTTCATCAGCTGGGCGCCACGGGCACACATGAAGAAATAGCCGCGAATGTTCACATCCACGGTTTTGTGGAAAGCACCCAGATCGGTGTCTTCAACCGGGCCAAAATACGGGTTAGCCGCGGCGTTGTTGACCAGGATATCCAGTTTGCCGTGCACTTTCGCGATGTGCTCCCACACCGCTTCAATCTGGTCCATCTCGCCGATGTGGCAGGCGAAGGCTTCGGCGCTGCCGCCGTCTTCACGGATGCTGTTGGCCACGGCCTCACAACCGTCAATCTTGCGGCTACTAACAATCACGTGAGCACCGTAATGAGCCAGCGTACGGGCGATACTCTCGCCGATACCGCGGCTGGCGCCGGTTACCAGGGCGACTTTGCCAGTCAGGTCGAACAGGTTTTTGTTGCTCATGGAATTCCCTCAGCTTATCGGAATGTCACCAGGGCGGGGTCTTCCGCTTCCAGGTGGCTATAGTTGTTGAATACGGCCAGGCTGCGCCGGGGGCCGGAATACAGAATGCGGGACACGCTGGTGTTGGCAATCACGTTGTTCATCTCCAGCGCCTTGTGGTCTGACAGTTCCAGCAGGCGCTGGGCAATGACCGCAATGGGGCCGCCAGAGGTGGACACAATCACATCGGCACCATCGGCCAGTTCAATCAGCTGATCCAGTGCATGGCCAACCCGCTGCCGGAATCCGTTCCAGGTTTCGCTGTATTCCTGGTCGAACTCGCCACTCACCCAGCGGGTCACTGCCTTCTCGAAAGCCTGCTGGAAGGCTCTAGCAGGTTTGGGAAAGCTGGCGAGGTCCCGCGCCATCACCTGTTTATCCGCCCATTCCGGACGCAGGCGCTCCACCACTTCCAGATGATCAAACTCGTTCAGGCCTTCCAGCACCTGCATATCCGGCAGGCTGACACCGTAACCGGTAGTGATCGCCTCCACAGTTTCCCGATGGCGCTGCAGGTTACCGCCAAAAACAGCACCCGGCTCCACCTTGCCCGCCAGCCAGCGGCCCAGAATCCTGCCCTGCTCCCAGCCTCGCGGCGAGAGCTGGTCGTAGTTTTCCTTGCCGAAACTGGCCTGGCCGTGGCGCACCAGATAAATCGTGGCCATTACAGGGTGCTCTCGCTAATCAGGCGCTGGCACCGTTTCTCCAGATAGTTGGCGGCGTGGCCAAAGGCGGCGAAGCGTTTGTCTTTGGTCTGGCCGTGATAAAAGCGGTAGTAGATTTGCTGGATGATCACCGCCAGGCGGAACAGCCCGTAAATTTCATAAAAGTCGAACTTTTCCGCCCGGAAGCCGGATTTCTCCATGTAGTAGTCCACCACTTCTTTACGAGTCAGCATACCCGGCCGGTGCGTGGGCTGGCGCCGCAGCATCTGGAACGGGCCTTCGTCGTCGGCTTCGATCCAATAGGCCAGACTGTTGCCCAGGTCCATCAGCGGATCACCAATGGTGGCCATTTCCCAGTCCAGCACGCCAATCACTTCAAACGGGTTGTCCGGGTTCAGCACCACATTATCGAAACGGTAGTCGTTGTGAATAACCACCTGAGCGATGTCATCCGGCATCTTATCGTTCAGCCAGGCCATGACTTCTTCGAAGTCACCGACATCGTCGGTACGGGCCTTGCGGAAGCGGTCGCTCCAGCCACCAATCTGCCGCTGAACGTAACCCGAGCCCTTGCCCAGCTTATCCAGACCAGCGGCCTTGGCGTCCACTGTATGCAGATCCACCAGCTTATCGATCACGTTCAGGCACAGCTTGCGAGTGTCTTCAGCGCTCAGCTCGAAATCCTTGGGGAAATCCTGGCGCAGAATGATGCCCTTGAGCCGTTCCATCACGTAGAAGTCACAGCCCAGAACGCTGTGATCGTCGCAGATGGCGACAATATTGGGCACGTAGGGATACGCCGGCTTCAAGGCCTCCATCACGCGAGCTTCCCGCAGCATGTCGTGGGCAGACTTGGCAATCTTGCCGAACGGCGGCCGGCGCAGCACGTAGGACTGGTCGCCGTAATCCACCTGATAGGTCAGGTTGGACGCACCGCCCGGGTACTGCTTGATGCTCGGCTGGCCTTCCAGGCCCGGAATGGCCTGCTTCATGAACCGGTCGACGGCGCTGATATCCAGCTCTTCGCCTTCGCGGATGTCTACGGCCTGGTCGATCTGTGTCATTCATTCTCTCCTGTGATGTGTTCAGGCGTTCGCCTTGCCACCCATCTTGCTCATCCAGCGCTTGGTTTCCTGGTGCATCAGCCAGTCAAACGCCCAGGGCGCATGGCGCTTGAGCACCCACATACGGCGCTCCTTGGCGTGGGGCAGCACCCAGAAATCCTTGTCTTTCACACTACGGAAAATATCCTCGGCCACGTCTTCGGCGGTAATGCTGGAGCGCTTCATCAGCTTGTTCACGTTCTGCTGGATACCGGGAATGTCCGAACGCATGGTGCTGGTCAGATTGGTCTGGAAAAACGCCGGGCACACGCAGCTGACATGAATACCGGCATCCCGCAGCTCCTGGCTGAGAGTTTCAGACAGAGCAATGACTCCGGCCTTGGAGACATTGTAGCTGTCCATCAAGGGGGCAAGCATGAGCCCGGCCATGGAGGCTACGTTCACAAACGCGCCGGAGCCTTGTTCCTTGAACAGCGGGGTGAAGGCTTTGCAGCCACGGACAACGCCCAGTACGTTGATGTCGAGGATCCATTCCCAGTCTGCCATGGTGGTGTCTTCGATGGAGCCTGCGGAGGCAACGCCGGCGTTGTTGACGACCACGTCCACACCGCCCCATTTCTGTACCAGGTCATCGCGGACTTTCTCGAAGTCGCTCAGGCGGCGTACATCACATTCAACAAAGTAGCCTTCGCCACCGGCGTTGTTCAGTTCTGCCTCAACGGCTACACCCTGTTCCGGGTTGATGTCCCCGATGCAGACTTTCGCGCCCTCTTTGGCGTACCGCAATGCAATCGCCCGGCCCAGGCCACTGGCCCCGCCGGTTATGAATACCCTCTGTGTCATGTTCGTGCTCACCGTTTTTACGTTTGAGTTCGTTTTATGTTTTGGAGTTCGTGTTCTTTTTGCTTTGGAGTAAGAGCTGCTACCGGGTAAGGCCTTCCAAAACACGCTCCTTCGGCACGTCCATGTGACGCTTGAGCTCCGCCATCCATGGCTCCGCACAGTTTTGGAAGGCCTTACCCGGCATCAGCTCCCATACTCTCTAGTCAGCTGTTCAAAAAACCAAATCTAGCTGGCACATCCTTAATGCCTCACGGCATTCCCGCAGCATGTCGTGGGCAGACTTGGCAATCTTGCCGAACGGCGGCCGGCGCAGCACGTAGGACTGGTCGCCGTAATCCACCTGATAGGTCAGGTTGGACGCACCGCCCGGGTACTGCTTGATGCTCGGCTGGCCTTCCAGGCCCGGAATGGCCTGCTTCATGAACCGGTCAACAGCACCAACATCCAGCTCCTCGCCTTCGCGGATGTCTACGGCCTGGTCGATCTGTGTCATTCAATTTCTCCTGTGATGTGTTCAGGCGTTCGCCTTGCCACCCATCTTGCTCATCCAGCGTTTGGTTTCCTGGTGCATCAGCCAGTCAAACGCCCAGGGCGCATGGCGCTTGAGCACCCACATACGGCGCTCCTTGGCGTGGGGCAGCACCCAGAAATCCTTGTCTTTCACACTGCGGAAAATATCCTCGGCCACGTCTTCGGCGGTAATGCTGGAGCGCTTCATCAGCTTGCTCACGTTCTGCTGGATACCGGGAATGTCCGAACGCATGGTGCTGGTCAGATTGGTCTGAAAAACCGCCGGGCACACGCAGCTGACATGAATACCGGCACCCCGAAGCTCCTGGCTGAGGGTTTCCGAAAGGGCAATCACGCCGGCTTTAGACACATTGTAGCTGTCCATCAAGGGAGCAAGCATGAGGCCGGCCATGGAGGCTACGTTCACAAACGCGCCGGAGCCTTGTTCCTTGAACAGCGGGGTGAAGGCTTTGCAGCCACGCACTACGCCCAGTACGTTGATGTCGAGGATCCATTCCCAGTCTGCCATGGTGGTGTCTTCGATGGAGCCTGCGGAGAGGACGCCGGCGTTGTTGACGACCACGTCCACACCACCCCATTTCTGCACCAGGTCATCACGGACTTTCTCGAAGTCGCTCAGGCGGCGTACATCACATTCAACAAAGTAGCCTTCGCCACCGGCGTTGTTCAGTTCTGCCTCAACGGCTACACCCTGTTCCGGGTTGATGTCCCCGATGCAGACTTTCGCGCCCTCTTTGGCATACCGCAATGCAATCGCCCGGCCCAGGCCACTGGCCCCGCCGGTTATGAATACTCTCTGTGTCATGTTCGTGCTCACCGTTTTTACGTTTGAGTTCGTTTTGTATTTTGGAGTTCGCGTTCTTTTTGCTTTGGAGTAAGAGCTGCTACCGGGTAAGGCCTTCCAAAACACGCTCCTTCGGCACGTCCATGTGACGCTTGAGCTCCGCCATCCATGGCTCCGCACAGTTTTGGAAGGCCTTACCCGGCATCAGCTCCCATACTCTCTAGTCAGCTGTTCAAAAAAACTAAATCTAGCTGGCACATCCTTAATGCCTCACGGCATAGAGTGTTTTCTTCTGGCCACCCCTCTCAGCAGTCTGAAGGAGCGGGTGGGTTGGGGGTTCTGAAAATGTGCGGAGCCATGGATGGCGGAGCAGAAGCGCCACAGGGATGTGCCGTAAGGAGCGGTTTTCAGAACCCCCAACCCACCCGCTCCCACCACCAATACTGGCGGCCAAGACGAACACCCGGCTCCCAACCAAGAGGTCCGGAGAACACAGGCTCCAAAGCCCGAACTAAAGTCAGAACTTGTACTTCCGGAGCTCCAGCCGCGCCACCATGGCCCGATGCACTTCGTCGGGACCGTCGGCCAACCGCAGAACCCGAGCGTAACCGAACAATGCCGTCAGCGGGAAATCATCGTCGCTGACACCGGCCCCGCCGTGAATCTGAATCGCGTCATCCACAATCTGCTGAAGCATCTTCGGCACCACCGCCTTGATCATGGACACTTCCTGCAACGCGCCCATAATGCCCTTGGTATCCAGGGCCCAGGCACATTTCAGGGTCAGCAACCGTGCCTGTTCGATGTTCATCCGGGCATTGGCGATGATGTCCGGATTGCCACCCAGCTTGGCGATTGGCCGACCGAAAGCTTCGCGGGTCATGGCGCGCTTGATCATGATCTCAAGAGCGCGCTCGGCAGCTCCGATGGCACGCATGCAGTGGTGCACGCGGCCGGGCCCCAAACGGCCCTGGGCGATTTCGAAGCCGCGGCCCGGGCCGGCGATGATGGCGCTTTTGGGCAAACGTACGTTGTCGAACAACACCTGGCCGTGGCCGTAGGGCTCGTCGTAGGCGCCAAAGACCGGGAGCATGCGCTCGATGGTGATGCCCGGGGCATCCAGCGGCACCAGCACCATGGAATGTCGGCGGTGCTTCTGCGCGTCCGGGTCGGTTACACCCATGAAGATGCCCACTTTGCAGTCCGGGTGGCCGATACCAGTGCTCCACCATTTGCGGCCGTTGAGCACCACTTCGTCACCTTCTACGGTGGCGGTGGCTTCCATGTTGGTGGCATCGGAAGAGGCAACCGCAGGTTCGGTCATGCAGAAGGCGGAGCGGATTTCGCCACTCAGCAGTTTCGGCAGCCATTCGGCTTTCTGTTCTTCGGAGCCGTAGTGGATCAGTACTTCCATGTTGCCGGTATCCGGCGCGTTGCAGTTGAAGATTTCCGGGGCGATGAAGCTGCGACCGGTTTCTTCGGCAATCAGGGCGTAGTCGGAGTTGAGCAGGCCACAGCCGTACTTGTCGTCAGGAAAGAACATGTTCCACAGGCCCTGGGCCTTGGCTTTTTCTTTCAGTTCTTTGATGATCGGCAGCACCACCCAGCGGTTTTCCTGAGAAGCAAGCTCCTTGTGATACTGCTCCTCGATGGGAAAAATCTCGTCGCGCATGAACTGTTTCACGCGCTTCAGGTAATCCTGGCCTTTCTCGGAAATGTTGAAATCCATGGTTCAGCTCCTCGCGCTGGCCGCCCTGTCGGGGGCAATGTCGATCAGATGGGAATCAGTCTAGGAGCCAACGCATTATTACGCGACTGAATTGTTCTTATCGTTTATCATTAACCATGCTTATTCAGAACAACGGAACCTCATCATGGCGCTGAATAGACCGGACCTGAACCTGCTGCATGTTTTCGACACTATCTATCGGGAAGGAAGCCTGACGCGGGCCGCAAAAGCTCTGCATCTGACCCAGCCTGCCATCAGTCATTCCCTGGCTCGGCTTCGGGATCATTTCAATGATCCGCTGTTTACCCGCCAGGGTAACCAGATGGTGCCCACCCCCCTGGCCCGACGGTTTCTGGAATCCATGCGCCCGGGGTTGAACCAGATCCAGAGTGCAGTGAATCAGTTTCACGCCTTCGACCCCGCCAGCCAGCGTAAAACCTACGCCCTCGGCCTTCGGGATGTTCTGGAATCCACCTTCCTGCCTCAACTGATTTCAAAACTCGCGCCCTATCCGGACATGGAGGTGCAGAGTCAACGGGTGGCAAGACGAGACATGGAAACGCAACTGGCCGCAGGAAAGCTGGACTTTGCCATTGACGTATTACTGCCGGTGAGCAACCAGACCAGCCATGAACTGCTGAGGCAGGACCGACTGGTGGTGTTGGCGCGAAAGGGTCACCCGGTCATCGCGCGAGGGCTGGATATGGCCAGCTATCTGGAGGCCCGGCACATTCTGGTGTCGTCACGGGCCGAGGGCCCGGGTATTGAGGATTTCGAGCTCTCCCGCCACGGCGCCCAGCGCACTATTCGCCTACGCTGCCAGCATTACTACGCGGCCTGCCGGGTGGTGGAGAGCTCAGACCTGTTACTGACGATGCCGGAAACCTACGCCCGGATCATTGCCCAGAACACCGACATCGAAGTGCTGGCGCCGCCGGTGGAGATGCCGTCGATTGATGTGCATCTATATTGGCACAAGGCCTATGAACAGGAACCGGCGCTGGTGTGGTTTCGGGACTTGCTGCGCAACCTGCAAAAGGCTCAATAGGCTCCGACCAGCATCAGAAAGCCGAAGAAGCCAGCCGCGGTAATCGCCAGAGATACCGCCACGATACCGAAGCCCCACCAGATAGCCGCACCATCGGCAATGTCGACACCATGACCGCGCAGGGTGCGATAGAACGCCCATGGGCCAAGCACGAACGCGCCCACCACGGCAAACACCAGGCCGATGGCGATTCCGGCAAAGGTCCAGGTAGCCAGTACAGTCGCGCGGTCCGAGGTCTGGTCGGTCACGCCATGATGTTGCAGAAACTTCTTGCAGAAGAACCAGACCAGGGCAAACAGGGCAGCCACAAAGACCAGGCCGCCAATCAGGGTAATCAGGCGATAGAGCACAGAAACATCCTGTTAAGAGTCAATCAGTCGGGAAACACCGGCTCCGGCAGACATTCGAATCCCGGTTTGGCGAACAGGTAGCCCTGGTAAAGGGCAATCCCTTGAGAACGAAACCAGAAGTATTCTTCCGGCGTTTCCACGCCCTCCGCCACAATTCGGCCGCCAAGCTGGCGCATCATGGTGATGATACCTGAGACCACTGCCTGCTTGTTGGGTTCCGCATGAATGTTGCGAACCAGCCCCATATCCAGTTTCAGCACCACAGGCGCACTCGTCGCAATGGGACTCATCAAAAAGAACAGAGGGTCTATCCACAGAAGCTCCAGAGCGGCTCGCTCGAAATGAATTCGGGTGGAACTGTAAAAGAATCAATCACATTCAACTATAGACACCATCCGCAATCGGGTAAAACGAAAACTCGTTATACCACCCATAGTCGGGTGGCATCTGCCGGCTGCGGGTCTACACTGGTTTTGGTGTATTTAATCAGTCAAGTCGCTCTTGCAAGGAGGTTCATGGATGGCCCAGACCACCCGTATTGCAGTAACACCCGGAGATGGTATCGGCCCGGAAGTGGTCGCGGAAGCCGTGCGCTGCCTGGAGACACTGCGATCCAGGCACAGCCTGCCACTGGAATGGACCCGTTTTCCATGGCCCTCTCACGCCTGGCACGAAGAACACGGCGAATCCTGGCCCACAGATGCCCTTGAGCAGCTCAAGGCCTACGACGCCATACTGCTGGGCGCGCTGGGAGATCCGGGCCCCATGCACGACCCGGAGCGCTATCTGTTACCGGACAGCATTTCGCTCGCGCCCCTGCTGGACATGCGAAAAGGCTTTGACCAGTGGGTGTGTGAACGCCCGGCACGACTGCTCCCCGGCGCACGCCAGTACCTGAAAGATGACCGTGCCAAGGACATCGATATGCTGGTGATTCGCGAGAACAGCGAGGGTGAGTACGTCAGTCAGGGTGGCCGGCTGCGCCCGGGATCGCCCGACGAAGTGGCCACCCAGATGGAGGTGTTCACCCGCCGGGCCACTGAGCGCATTATCCGGTACGGCTTTGAACAGGCTCGTAAACGGGCCGGCGAACGTATTCAGCAAGGCCGCACCCGCAGTTTCCGGACACTGGATGGCAAGACCTGCGAAAGCCAGGTATGCCTGATCACCAAGCGCAATGCCCTGCGCTACTGGGGTGACATGTATACCGAAGTGTTTGAGGAAATCAGCCGGGAATTCCCGGATGTAGCCACCCATCACGAACTGGTGGATGCCGCCTGCATGAAATTTGTCTCCAGCCCCTGGGCCTTTGACGTAGTCGTAGCCAGCAACCTCCAGGGCGATATTCTGACCGATCTGGCCGCCGTGATCTCGGGGGGCATGGGGGTAGCTCCGTCCTGCAACCTCAACCCGACCGACCCGGACATGCCCTCCATGTTTGAACCCACCCACGGTAGCGCGCCGGATATCGCCGGCCAGGGCATCGCTGATCCGACCGCCATGCTGTTTACCACCGCCCGCATGCTGGACTGGCTAGGCCGAAAAGACCCGTTGCTGGCCCAGGCCGGGCAGGAACTGTTTGATGCGGTGGCCGCGGATCTCGCAGAGAAAGGCTCTGAACAACGCAGCACCCGGGAAATCGGGGATGCTATTTGTAAACGCCTTGGGGCCTGACTAGGCTGCAAAAGAGGTATTCCATTCACTTCGGGAGGTGTCCATGACCGACCACAAAGGCAAGCTGTCCCCCCTGCTCAAGCAGGCTACCGGCATCACCGCGGCCAAAGGCGAAGGTGCCTATATCATTGACCCTGAAGGTCGCCGTTACCTGGACTTTACATCCGGCATTGGTGTCACCAGTACCGGGCACTGTCACCCGAAAGTGGTGGAAGCCGCCCAGAAACAGGTAGCCACCATGATCCATGCCCAGGCCACCACAGTCATGAACCCGAGACTACCTGAACTGGCAGAAAAACTCGGCGCCGTGACCCCTGACCCGCTGAATGCCTTCTTCTTTTCCAATGCTGGCACCGAAGTTGCCGAAGGTGCCATCCGCCTGGTGCGCCAGGCCACCGGCCGCCCCAATGTGATCGTATTCCATGGCGGCTTTCATGGTCGCACCATGGGCTCACTGTCCATGACCACCTCCAGCGTGGGCCTGCGAGCCGGCGTCAGCCCGATGATGGGGGGCGTGGTCGTCGCGCCATTCCCTCACGCCTTCCATTACGGCTGGAGCCTGGATGAGGCCACGGACTTCTGCCTGAGAGAGTTGGATCGCATCTTCGTGACCTATTCCGCCCCCAAGGAAACCGCGGCCATGCTTATTGAGCCGGTTCAGGGAGAGGGAGGCTATGTGCCGGCCAACGCTCGTTTTATGCAGGGGTTGCGGGAGCGCTGCGACAAGCACGGCATCATGCTGGTGTTTGACGAAGTACAGGCCGGGTTCGGCCGCAGCGGCAAGTTCTGGGCCCACGAACACTTCGGGGTAACACCCGACGCCATCATGATCGCCAAAGGCCTGGCCAGCGGCTTCCCCATTTCTGCTCTGGCGGCTTCAGAAGAAACCATGGCCAAGGGCTGGCCGGGTTCTCAGGGCGGCACCTATGGCGGCAACGCTGTAGCGGCGGCTGCCGCCATAGCAACCATCGACGTGATTCAGGAAGAGGGCCTGGTGCAGAACGCCGATGCGATGGGCAAACGCCTGTGGGACAACCTGGACAGTTTGAAAAAGGACTACCCGGAAATGGCAGATGTCCGGGGCAAAGGCCTGATGGTTGGCGTGGAGATGCGCCGCGGAGACTGCCCGGACGGAGAACGCGCCGGCAAGATCCTGAAAGAATGTGAAAAGCGGGGGCTGCTGATGCTGCGGTGTGGCCCATACCAGGAGATAGTACGCTGGCTGCCGCCGCTGATCGTCAACCAGCACCAGATTGACGAAGCCACCGGCATCTTCGAAGAGGCGCTGAAAGCCACGGCCTGAGCCATCGGCCGGTACCAGCAAGCAGAAAGGCCGGGAGGAACGTCATCCACCCGGCCTTTTTTGCTTCCACTCACCGCAAGGCAGGATCCTGCCTTACTGATCCGCCATCACAAACTCCAGTCGTCCCGGGGCTACCCGCACATCCATCGGTACCATCCCGAACATGCGCTGGGCGAAATCGGTTTCATCCAGACGATACACCGGCATGGTTTCCAGCATCTGAGCCACCGCCCGCATGACATTGTCGGTGATGGGTGCCAGATCCCCTTTGAAAAAGGGCGAGTCAATCGAGCTCTCCAGTAACTGCAAGCGGCGGATATACACTGCTTTCTCCTGGCTGTCGTATACCGGCGCACCCTCCACTTTCAAAGCGAGGTCCACGGGTAACTTGGCCATCAACGCATTCAGGGCTACCTGTCCACGCAGGTCGATCACCGCTACGTCCCGACCATCAGGCCCAAGGGTAATATCAGCGTCATCCAGGCTGAGACTGAGAGGCGACCCACTCTGCAGCTGTTTTCGATCAAACTCCGCCACCACATCCTTCAGGTGACCCTCAATCTCACCCTCGGAGATGGCGTAGGGCGAAAGGCTTGCGCAGCCGCTAGCCGTCAGCACAACGAACAGAGACAGCAGCCAGGCTTTGGCGTGATTCAACATAATTGGATTCCCTGCAAATTGGTCGGCTTTTATCCTGCGCCAGAGCGGCCTGCTCCGCAACTGACTGGCATTAACGATTGGTCATGCGCTTACTCATTCTCGGGGCGGGCATCCACGCTGACGACTCGCCCCTCTTCCAACTGGACAGTCAGAACAATGGGCTGGCAGCACACCTGGCAGTCCTCGACATATTCCTGCTCAGGCACGGTCGGGTCGACGCTGATATCCAGCGTCTCCCAACAGTAGGGGCATTGAATCAGGACGGATTCCAGAGCCGACATGCCAGGCCTCAGAACTGTTGCTTGGCCATCCAGGGGATGATCCGGTCGAAGGCCTCTTCCATACGCTCGCAGGTAGTGGAGAAACTGAACCGCAAGGCGTTGGTGCAGTGCTCACCAAAGGCGTCCCCCGGCACCACGCAGACACCGGTTTCCTTGAGCATGCGCAAGGCCAGATCCGAACCATCCACGTGGGGCGGCAAGTCCGGGAAGGCGAAAAAGGCACCACCGGGCTTGTAGCCGGTCAGGTAAGGGGTTTGATCAATCAACTCGACAACCTTGTCCCGACGCTCCCGGTAGATATCCACCATGTCCTGAACGCATTGCTGGTCGGCCGTCAGCGCCGCCACGCCGGCAAACTGGGATGGGGTATTGGCCACTGAGGTGGTGAACATATGGTACCGGCGCAGGGATTTGATCGCCGCCTGGCTGGAAATGACCCAGCCCACGCGCAGGCCGGCCATACTGTAGGTTTTGGAGAAACTGCTGATGCACATGATGTTGTCCAGGTCCATGGAGCAATTGAGGACACTGGCAAAATCATCGTCATCAAAAATCAGGTGGTCATACACTTCATCGGCGTATACCTGGATGCCACGATAGGCGCACTCTTCCAGAATGGTCTCCACGGTACTGCGGGGATACACCGCCCCGGTGGGGTTGTTCGGGTTGTTCAGGATCAGCGCAAAGGTGCGGGAGCCCATGGCCCGAATTACATCGTCCGGATCCAGCTGGTGGTTGTTCTCGGCCCGCGTGGGAACAAACTTCACCTCACCCCCGGTCATCCGGATCAAAGGTGCATACAACAGAAACGATGGGTCGGTCACGATGAACTGCCGCCCGGGCGCCGAGGTGGCCGAAATGGCCAGGTACATGGCTTCAGTCGCGCCGCTCGTTACCAGGATGTTGTCACGGGTGAGCTTTCGGTTGTAGCGCTTGCCATAGTAATCCCGCAGTGCAACCAGCAACTCCGGCAGGCCGGCATCCATGGTGTAACCGGTCTGGCCGGCATTGAGCGCATCAATGTAGGCGTCGATAACATGCTTGGGCGTGGGCAGATCTGGCTGGCCGATCGACAGGTGAATCACATCCTTCATGGTAGATGCCATATTCACCAGGCGACGAATCCCCGAAACAGGAATGGCCTGCATGGCAGGGTTCCAACTGGCCTTGGTCTTCCGGTACTTCACTTTACGCGGCTTGGTCTGGCCGGTGTCCTTGTTCGCGGATTCCGCCATAAGCACCTCCTGGGGGACAGGGTAAATAAAAGCGTACCTTTGCAGGTTAGTCAGGAAAGAGGGGGGGTACAAGCAAGCGGGACTAAAGGATAACCGAACCCCTGAAAAACCGGTTCCGGCCGCCTCAGGTTGACCAGCCCACAACCGCCTACCAGACTAGTAAGACAGTCGTTATTGAGTGCACCATTACCGGAGGTTACATGACAGATTCACGCAAACCGGTCGTTACCGTTCTGACAGCACCGGGAGAGCCGGCACCGCCGGGTATAGAGGCGGTCAAGGCCCGGGCTGAAGTGCGCTTCGCCTGCGACGAACCCACCCTGCGTGAAAGCCTGCCCGGCACCGATGTCATGATGGTCACGGACTTCCGTACCGAAGCCCTTGAAGCGGCCTGGCCCTGTGCTGACAAGCTGCAATGGATTCACGCCACCAGCGCGGGGGTAGATGCGCTGATGTTTCCCGCCCTGATCAAGAGCGATGTGGTGGTCACCAACGCCCGTGGCATTTTCGACCGCACCATCGCCGAATACGTACTCTGCACCATCCTGATGTTCGCCAAGGATTTCCCCCGCTCCATCCGGCTGCAAATGAATCAGGAGTGGAAACACAGAGATACCGAACGGGCCGAGGGCAAACAGGTACTGGTGGTTGGCGCTGGCTCCATCGGCCGCCAGATTGGCCGGCTGGTAAATGCCATCGGCCTGCACGCCCACGGTATCGCCCGTACCCCGAGACATGATGACCCGGATTTCGTGGCGGTGCATGGCAACGATGAGCTTTATGAGCAGCTCTCACATGCAGACTTCGTGGTGATTGCGGCGCCGTTGACGCCACAAACCGAAGGCCTGTTTGATGCCAAAGCCTTTGCCGCCATGAAAAAGACCGCACGCCTGATCAACATCGGCCGCGGCCCGATCGTCAATACCGAGGCTCTGCTCAAGGCACTCGACGATGGCGAGATTGCCGGCGCCGGACTGGATGTTTTCGAAGAGGAACCACTGCCCTCAGACCACCCGCTCTGGCAGCGGGAAAACGTGATCATGACCGCCCATATGGCCGGTGATTTTATCGGCTGGAAGCGGGCGCTCACGGATCAGTTCCTGGAGAACTTTGATCGGTGGCACAAGCAGGGCGAGCTGTTTAACCTGGTGAACAAGGAGCTTGGTTACGCCGGGAGTTAATTCAGATTGGCTGCTGAGTACTCTGATTGTAAAGGCAGCAAATCAAACACCCGGCCCTCATCATTGGGGTCCACCAACTCCGTCGGGGATTTGTACACCCTCGGGGTGGTGTACAGCATCCTGAGCGCCGTGCCGTGAGGCATGGCCATATAACGCTCCGGCTCGTTTTCCTCCAGCCACTTGCGAACCCTCGGCGCCATGTTGTGGGCCATTTTCGGAAAAAAGTGGTGTTCGATGTGGTGGCTAAAGCGGAAATGCAGTCGGTCCAGCACCGGATGGCTGCGCAGGCTCATGGAATTATCCAGCGGGTTATTGGTGGCTGTCTGCGGGCGCAGGAAGTGATTGGTGAGGATATAGCCCTGCCCCAGCGCGTTGGCCACCATGAACGGAATCAGCACCGTAAACAGCGCGAGAGAGCCAGAAACCGCAGCCAGCGCCAGCCAGCCCCCCAGGCACAGAAACACCTGCGCGATGGCCTTCCGGCGATCAAACCCCTTGAACTGCTTGCGGCGTTTCGCCTGAATCCAAAGCACCAGCTGGGCGTGGAACGTGAACGAATAAGTCAGGAACAGATAGCTGTACCAGGTACCGGAACCCGGAGCCAGCTTATGAAACTTTTTCTGGCCCGGGTTGGTCTTGTAACGACGAAGCGTGCCGAAGCTGTCCGGGTCTGTATCACCGGTATTGGTGTTACCGTGATGCACCACATTGTGCCACTTGCGCCAGAACTCCGGCGGCACCAACAACGGCCCAAACCCCAGCCAGCCAAACACATTCTGCCAGCGCCGGCTCATGCCCAGAGCACCATGCAGCACCTCATGGGCCAGCAGCGCCTGGCAACCAATGGTGTGCCCCACCAGCAACGCCAGCGCCAGATTGGCGTACCACGGTAAACCCGCCATCAGGATAACCGCCAGCCCACCCCAGATAATGGCCTGCAGGGGCAGAAACCAGATCACCCGCCAGGTCTGCGGCTTGAACGTGTCAGCGGGAAGTTCCTTTTTCATGCGATCCCGGAGTTCCCGTTCGTCCGGTTTTCCGAAGACAGCACTTACACTTGTTTCGGGTTTCACTGCTGCGTTCATCTTTTACATGTCACCATTTGCTGTTGAACACACCCACCATGCACCAAACTTTCAGCGCACACTTGTTAGCCGAAAAATACAACAGAAAACCCAATAAAACAATGGCCAAAGAACGAGAAAGGGAACCCGCCCATAAAATGGGTAACAAGCGTATCCCGATAAGCAATCACCAAAGCATGATGACGCAGGTGGGGAGGCTTTCCCTGGGATGTCTTTGGCCATGGATGGCCAAAGAGAAGCGCACAGGGAAGTGCTTGTAGCGGTCCCAGGGAAAGCCTCCCCACCTGCGGCACAGCACCAGCCCCGAGAGCTACAGAACACAAGCAAGCCGAAAACAAAAACGGGAGCCCAAAGGCTCCCGTTTTGAAACAAACTGAAAAGCTAAAACCTCAACTCCCCGAAAGCGACTGTTCCGAAGGATCCAGCTCCATCTGCTGAATGGCGATCACCGCCTGAGTCCGGTTACGAACCCCAAGCTTGCGGAAAACCGCCGTGATGTGAGCTTTAATCGTCGCCTCCGAAACATCCAGATCGTAAGCGATCTGCTTGTTCAGGAGCCCTTCGGCCAGCATCCCCAACACCCGGAACTGCTGCGGTGTCAGCGACGCCAGACGCTCAGAGAAATCCGTGGTCTCAGCCTGCATACGCTCAATCTTGTCGGCGACTCCCTCCGGCAGCCAGACATCCCCCTCCAGCACCGCCTGTATCGCCTCGGTGATGGTCGGCAAAGGTGCCGATTTGGGAATGAAGCCGGAAGCACCGTAATCAATCGAACGGCGCATCACCTGCAAATCCTCTGAGCCGGACACAACCACCACCGGCAAACCCGGGTACTGGCCTCGCATGAACACCAGACCCGAAAAGCCATGGGCACCCGGCATGTTCAGATCCAGCAGGATCAGGTCCGCGTCCGGGTGCGACTCTACCGCCGCCTGCAGCGCCTTGATGCTGTCGACCTCCACCGTCTCGGCATCCGGCACCGCCTGATTAACCGCCTGTTTCAGTGCTGCCCGAAACAGCGGGTGATCATCAGCGACGATAATTGTTTGTGTCATTCAACAGATTCCTCACAGGTTAGTGCCAGCAGCGAGGCGTTACTTGAACGCCCGACTGCTGATCAGCTCATCCACTACGCCCGGATCAGCCAGAGTGGATGTATCTCCAAGCTGATCGTGCTCGTTAGCGGCAATTTTACGCAAAATCCTGCGCATAATCTTGCCAGACCGGGTCTTGGGCAGTCCAGGTGCCCACTGAATCACATCCGGCGAGGCAATCGGGCCGATTTCCTTACGCACCCACTGTACCAGCTCCTTCTTGAGCTCGTCGCTGGGCTCCTCGCCCTGCACCAGGGTTACGTACACGTAGATGCCCTGCCCCTTGATATCATGCGGGTAACCCACCACGGCAGCTTCAGCCACCTTGTCGTGGGCAACCAGCGCACTCTCAACTTCCGCAGTGCCCAGTCGATGGCCCGAGACGTTCAGAACGTCATCCACCCGGCCGGTAATCCAGTAGTAACCGTCCTCGTCCCTGCGGGCACCGTCACCGGTGAAGTACATACCCTTGTAGGTGCTGAAGTAAGTCTGAACGAAACGCTCGTGATCACCGTAGATGGTGCGCATCTGGCCCGGCCAGCTGTCGAGAATCACCAGGTTGCCTTCGGTCTTGCCTTCCAGGATGTTGCCTTCGTTATCAACCAATGCCGGCTGAACGCCGAAGAACGGCAGCGTCGCGGAACCAGGCTTCAGATCCACCGCACCAGGCAGCGGAGAAATCAGGATGCCGCCGGTTTCAGTCTGCCACCAGGTATCTACGATCGGGCACTTGCTGTTACCGATTACGCGGTGATACCACTCCCAGGCTTCCGGGTTGATTGGCTCACCCACAGAGCCCAGCAGTTTCAGGCTGCTACGGGTGGTGCCGTCCATGCAGGACTCACCCTGCGCCATCAATGCGCGGATAGCGGTCGGTGCAGTATACAGGATGTTGACCTTGTGCTTGTCGACCACCTGCCCCATGCGGGAACTGTCCGGATAGTTGGGCACACCCTCGAACAGCAGAGTGATGGCACCGTTTGCCAGCGGGCCATAGAGAATGTAGCTGTGGCCGGTCACCCAACCAAAGTCAGCGGTACACCAGTAAACATCACCATCGTGATAGTCAAACACGTACTGATGGGTCATGGAGGCATAGACCATGTAGCCACCGGTGGTGTGCAGAACGCCTTTTGGCGCGCCGGTAGAGCCCGAGGTGTACAGCATGAACAGCGGGTCTTCCGCATTCATTGGCTCTGGCTGACACTCGGCCGAGGCGTTCTTCATCAGGTCTTCGTAACGCAGGTCGCGGCCTTCGGTCCAGGGCACCTGATCGTTACCGGTGCGAGACACCACGATCACCTTGTCGACCTTGGCGTCGTCCTCATGCTTGAGGGCGGAATCCACGTTCTTCTTCAGCGGGATGGCACGGCCACCACGCAGACCTTCATCTGCGGTAATCACGAAACGGGATTTGCCGTTCACAATCCGTGCGGCCAGAGCTTCCGGTGAGAAGCCACCAAACACCACAGAGTGGATCGCACCAATACGAGCGCAGGCCAGCATGGCAACGGCAGTTTCAACGATCATGGGCATGTAGATGGTAACCACATCACCCTTCTTGACGCCCTGATCCTTGAGCACGTTGGCAAACTTGCAGGTCTCTTCGTAGAGCTCCCGGTAGGTGACATTCCGGGATACCGAGGGATCGTCCCCCTCAAAGATGATCGCGGTCTGATCGCCCCGCTGTTCCAGGTGACGGTCCAGGCAGTTGGCCGAAGCGTTCAGGACACCGTCCTCGAACCATTTGATGGACAAGTTATTGTAATCGTAGGTACTGTTCTTGACCTTGGTGAACGGCTTGATCCAGTCAATACGCTTGCCATGCTCGCCCCAGAAGGTATTCGGGTCCTCTACGGACTGGCGATACATTTCCTCATATTGCGATTTGCTGACCAGTGCGCGCTCGGCGACCTCCGGACTTACCGGATATACCTGTTTGTCAGTCATTGTGCTCCCCCTTGATCTGAGTCTGTTGTCATTGTCGGTTTTTAAATTCAGGGTGGTCGGGCGTTTTTCGCCCGCAAGACAGATGCCTGTAGTTCAACATGTGTGCCACCGCACAATGAATTAGACTAACGTCCTAAGATGCCCGGCAATTAGGGGCAACCTGCTCAGAAATGCAGCGATAAGGGCAGGGACGGGCCACTACCAGGTAATACTCGCAAGGATAGTTTGCCCGCAGGAAATGACCAAAACAGAAGGAAGAAACCGGGGCAGAAGCGCTTTCCTGCCCCGGCGACGTTTTTCAGGCTGCTTTTTTACGCTGGCGCGCGGTTTTCAGGCTGTACACCTTTCGTTCTTTCAGGGCATAGCGATTGAGCCCGGCCAGGTGAATCTTGCGCAGGTAGAGTTCCCAGTCAATGAGGCGGGCATCCACCGGGAACAGCCCTTTATCGACCTCACCCATCCGGTTCGCCAGAGCCATCAGCTCATCGTTGCGGAAGATATAATCCGGCGCGGTGTAGAAACCAAAAATGGTTGCCAGCGACTGGGTGGTATCCAGGTTCCTGAGCATTTTCAGGTCCCGGGAATTTCCCAGTAATTTGAGCGCACGGTCCGTCAGGGAGAGCGGTAAGCGAACACCACTGATCACCAAATCAAACAGCGCCCGGTTAACCGCCAGAAACGGCTTGCTGGGCTGCCGGTAGAACAGGTGATCGTAGGCAGCGTAATTGGCTTTTGATTCCGCCATGAGATGGTCGATGAACTCACCCAGGGAGATTGGATTGCCGCCCCCGCTGCAACATTGATAGATGCGTCGCCGACCGGGTTCTCCAAGAGCTTCCGCCAGGGAAAGGATGATGGAGTTGGCCACCAGGTCCACTGGAATCACATCGATGATACCGGAGCGTTTGCCCGGGAACAGGGTCACTTTTTCCCGTGCGTAAGCCAGGATGATGGCATCTGCCACCTTCACCCCCTCAATCCAGCCGGGCGCCGGCTCCTCCAGGGCACTTTCGATAATCGAAGGACGCAGAATGGTCAGGGTGCGCCCGTTTAACGCCTTCATCAGCAACTGTTCGCCCAGCCACTTGGTAAAGGTGTAGGTATCGCTCCAGCCATAGCGGTTGGCTTCCCGAATTCCCAGGTCCACCAGCTTCTTCTCCAGCACTTTGCCGGAATAACGGGCCTGAACGTCTTCAATCTTATCCTGAAGCAGGCGAACGAGCTCTTCTATCTCATAGAAGCCGTCCGGGGAACGCGGCACGGCCTCGCCTGCCGGCTTGATCACCGATTCGGTTACCTGCCCCGAGTTCATGCCATTGACATAGCAGGTGGAGACCTGCAGGACCGCAAGCTTCGGGTTCAAATCCACCAGGCCGGCAATATTCCGAAGGCACAGGGTGTTGATGGCCAGAGCCTTGTCGAGCTCTTCACGGAAATTCACGCTCGCGGCGGAGTTGATCACCGCATCCAGTTCGGTGGCGAGTTTGCGATAGTCTTCCTGCCCTATCCCGAAACCCGCTTCGGTCACCTCACCGGTCACGCAGTGAATGCGCTCTTCCAGAAAGGCGTCAAATCCCTCTGAATCGGCCTCGCGAAGACGGTCAAACACCGAGGAGGTGGCAATTTCTTCCAGGAAACGGGAACGAGCATCCGGATGCCGTTTATTGCCCCGGATCAGCAGGTAAATTGCGCCGATATCAGGCACCGCCCGAATCAGCTTTTCGAGGACCACCTTGCCCAGAAAGCCAGTGGTACCGGTGATCAGAACCCGCTTGCCACGGAGCTGTCCGAGCACCTTTGATGATGAAGTGTCAGCGTGATGTACCTGCTGTATTGCCATGATAGAACTCCTTCTCTGAGATCACTAATGCCGATCTGACACCGGCCAGTACTGTGCGGGCGGGGCACATCCCTTTCCCCGTCGTCACTGATTCCCTGTTGCAACCGCCTGTCAGAGTGCCTGCATATTGCGGGCCACGAGCCACGATATCGGTCAATTCTCACACAACGAACGTGACAGCACGGTGACAGACTGCAAAATTACGACACAAAAAACGCTAATAAAATGACAATTAAAAAGGCACATGGATCGCCCCGGAAACGGCTGCCTCAGGAGCCTGTTCGGTCTTTGCCCGCCAGCGCCCGCAACAGGTCGTCCAGTGAGACATTGGCCGGTTTTTCCCGCAGGGCGCGTACCAGTTGCTCCTGCTCACCAAAACTGACCCGGTCATACAGAGGCCCCTCAAGGCTGTGATGAACCGCCTGAGAGGGGGGCTGGTCACTCGGCGGTGGCGCCAACTCATCTGACAAATGCCGCAAATGACGAGCAAGACTGGCGCGATCGCGAGTCGGCAGCTTATCCCAGTTCATGGCGGCGAGACTGGTCTGAATGATCTCCACCGTGTCGGCATCGGGACTGCGCCCCAACAGTGCAAACAGCCGGGTAAATGCTTCATATCTGAGCATGACATCATCGGGTACCGATATCATGGCCTTCTCTAATTGTGCGATCAGATCCAGACAATGCTGCCGGCTGCTTTTATCCGCCCCACTGTTCTGACCATTACCTGCGTCCGCCTCAGTGGCGCGTTTGGCGGCCCGGTACCAATAAGCGGCGATCCCCGCCTTTCTTGGGGGCAGTCGGCCAACATGAACGTTCAGCATCTCGGCCAGGGAGTGAAACTGCCGACAGGAGGGGTCCGAAGCCGGCAGCACCGTCACCGGCATCTGGTCCAGCACTGACTGACGCAGAGTTTCATCACGCCAGAGCCCGCCCAGATAATGCAGCGACCACTGCAGATGGCGCTGACAGGCACCATTAAAACGCTGAAACACAGAGCGCGCCTGACTGGCCCCCTGCGCCATATTAACGATCACTGCCGGAGTCCGGCGGTAGCCGCGGCGTTTGAGTACCTTCATCAGAGAAAAAGCGTCGGTTAGTGAGGCCGGATCAGGCGTGACAACCAGACAGGCCAGCTCGGCAGCAGCAATCATATGCAAGCCCACCGACTGTAAACCCGACGCCGTATCGATAATAACGGTGTCGTAGCGGTTCTCAAGCTCATGCAGTGCCCGGAGAACAGCCAGACCACCCTGCTCCGACATCTCCATACAGCTCTGCACACCGGATGCACCTGGGATCAGATCCAGCCCGCCGTAAGTGGTCATGATAATATCCTGCATGACGCATCGCCCCGCCACCACATCGGCAAGCGTGCGCTGAGGGTAGGCACCTACCATAATGCTGACGTTGGCAAGGTCGGTATCGCCATCCAGCAGAAGCACCTTCTGGCCCTGCTCGGACAGGGCAATGGCCAGGTTCAGCGCCACCGTGGTCTTGCCAACACCACCCTTTCCGCCCGTAATGGCGATGGTTCGGGTCTGGCGCGATTTTTGCGCTGGGTTCTGGCTTTGTGTCTGCTTGGGGACTTCCATGAAAAACAGCCTGGACGCTTAAACTTGTCACTATAAGCGACATTTTAACCTGTAAAAAGGGTACACATATCACAGACCGGATGACAGATTGCTTAAAAAAGCACCAATAAGTATTTAATAGTGACGGATTATTGTCTAAGCTCAGGGACCAACAAGAAGAATGAACACCCTGTCATATTATTTCAATACAGAACAGGGAAGCTTGCGCACGGCCATTAGCGGACCGCGCAGGACCAAAGGGGCGTGCCATGACTACAGCGACGGATATTGCGTCAGATCTACAGCTGCCGAGCCTTCCGGAGGTTATCCTGCGCGCTCTGGACGCCTGCCATTCCGGTCAAAGCTATCGCGAAATCAGTCGTATCGTTTCTGCCGACACCGCCCTCGTTACCCGGTTACTCGCCCTCACCAGCTCCGCGCTATACCAACGGGGAGCTCCCAGCCATTCTGTTGAACAGGCCCTGTTGAGACTGGGGACCCGAAAATTCCAGACGCTGCTACTGACGTCCGCGCTGCGACAGCTGATGTTTGAACTTGGAGGCGACGAGTGGCAACAACTGAGGGACTTCTGGCGGCACTCCCTGACCACCGCACTGACGGCCAAGACGCTGGCTACGCTGACCCGCTACCCGGAACCGGAAGAAGCCTTTCTTCTGGGGATGATGCATAACATTGGCGAGCTCATTGCGATCAAAACACCTTGCCCCGAACGCAAGCAACAGATACTGAACCAGCAGAACGACATCGCCGCCGGGCTTGTGTCCTCCTGGGGGCTGGGCACAATGGCTGTCGATGCCATGCGCTATCAACAGGCCCTGCCAGGACAACTGAGGGATGCAGGGCACCTGGTCAAGGTGGTCAGTCTCTCTACCCGGCTCGCTCTGTCTGATGCCGTAGGCGTAGGGGCAGCGGCCACCATCTTCGGATTGCAGGAAGATCTGACCCGTGAGATCAACAAGAAGATCGGCGAAGAGGTTGCCAGCGTGGCCGCATCCCTCGGTATCCCTCTGGATACTGACTACGATGCCCGCGAGGCCAGACGTCAGTTGAACCAGCGGCTGCTGGAACACACCATGGTGCGAACCGCGCTGGCGTTGCCAGCCTCTGGCCCGGAAAACCTCTCCACACTGGTGTCGGAAGCCGCCAGCAGCCTGGCACTGATCACCGGTCTCCCCGTGCTCTGCTTCAGCCGGGAGGGTGAGGATCTTACGCTGCGCTCAGGCACCTGCCGGCAACTGCCCGAGATGTCTGTTAATCCTACTTACGGCGACAGTGCGCTAACCACTGCTCTGAGAACCGGCACCACCACAACCATGGATCAGGCCGAACCCACCGTGCTTGATCAACAGCTGTGCTCCCTGCTGGCCGCACCCTCACTGCTGGCGCTCCCCGTTGCCACCGGGGACAGTGTGTTCGTGATTGGCATTGACGACCAGACAGTGGCGGGTGCGCGCAACCTCGGAGAGTTGTTCACCCGGGAACTCTCAGCGGTTCTCAAGCTGTCATCTGCCGATCGCCTTGGCTCGGACCAGCAAATGGTGAACGACCGTCTGCGCCGACAGGTACATGAGGTCAGTAACCCGCTCACAATTATCCGGCAGTACCTGTTCCAGCTGCGCAGCAGGCTCGAGGATCCAGATGTTCAGGATGAGCTGAACATCATTCAGGAAGAACTCGAGCGTGCCGGCAACCTGTTGTTGCAGATCAGCCAGCACGCTGCCGAAGCAACAGGCTCCGACACCGATCTGAACGAAGAACTGACCGGTCTGGGCAGAATCCTTCGGGACAGTCTGTTCCATGACGATCACCGAGAGCTTCACCTGCACCTCTGCAAAGCGGACACTCAAGTACAGGCAGCCCCCTCTGCGGTCCGCCAGATCGTCCTTAATCTGGTCAGAAACGCAGTTGAGGGTTTTGGAGAGCGGCCCGGAACCGTCACTCTGAAAACCACGGCACCCCTGTTTCAGAACCGACGTCGCTGGGTTGAGTTGCAGGTCACCGATAACGGTCCCGGCATTCCGGAGCCATTGCAACGCCGACTGTTTGAACCGGTCAACAGCACCAAGGGAGATGGCCATAGCGGCCTGGGGCTGAGCATTGTTAAACAACTGATTGATGACATGGAGGGCATCATTGCTTGCCACACCGGCCAGGAGGGCACGGCCTTCCGGATACTGCTGCCGGCGGCAAGTCATAACGATAACGACACCGACTGACGACGAAACCACGGACACACAGCCATGGCAAGCGAACAGACCACAGAGTCCTCCAGCCTTTCACGACGCCCCAGTATCCTGGTGGCAGACGACGAGCCACGCCTGCTCAAAACCCTGGCCGACCTCCTCCGGAGCCGGGGTTTTGAGGTGTCAGAAGCCCACGGTGGGCGACAGGCCTGTGAACAGCTTCACCGGCAAGCCTTTGATCTGGCCCTGCTGGATCTGAACATGCCAGAGTTGGACGGTTTCCAGGTAATGGCAGAAACCGGCCGGCTGCAGCCTGATTGCGGTGTCATTGTGGTCAGCGGAGAGTCGTCTTTCAGCACCGTCAGTCGGGCCCTGCGCCGAGGCGCACTGGATTACATCCGTAAACCCTTTGACCCGGAAGAATTGCTGGCGACTGTGGAAGGGGTTCTGGGCAAGCAGTCGCTTATTCGTGCCCATGAGATGGTTCAGTCCCGGCTGGAGAAATCCGAGGCCCTGCACCGCTATATCGTCAACAGCTCGCCGGACATCGTGTTTATGCTCGATGAAACCGGGCATATCTGCTTCATCAACAACAAGGTCGAAAGCCTGCTCGGCTATCAGCCCTCAGAGCTCTGCGGGCAGCATTTCCGCCATATACTGGATGACCGGGACGTGGCCCGTGGCACCTATGCTCTGCAGGGCCCTAATATCTCTGCCGATAATCCCCGGGTGCTGGAGGTCCGCCTGAAAACCCGGGGCAGCCGCAAGGCCACCCGGCATTTCGAGATCACCGCCTTTCCGGTAGACCCGCAAACCTGGCCCCAGACCGGCAAAACCCAGGGCGGCTGCACCGGTCAGCCTGCGCGGTATTATGGTATCGCCCGCGATGTCACCGAGCGTAAGGAGGCCGAGGCCTTCATCAATTTCCAGGCTTACCACGACCTGCTGACCCGGCTGCCGAACCGGGCTCTGTTCAAAGACCGGCTTGAACTGGCCATCACCCATGCACGGCGCAGCCAGCAGAAACTGGCCGTGATGTTTCTGGACCTGGACCGCTTCAAGGTGGTTAACGACACGCTCGGACACGCCATGGGAGATCGCCTGTTGCAGGCGGTCACGCATCGACTGGAAAAGTGCCTGCGCCGCGGAGACACCTTGTCCCGATTCGGGGGCGATGAATTCACCCTGTTATTGCCGAGCATTCACGGCCATGACGACGCAAGGAACATCGCCCGTAAACTGATCCACGCTCTGAAAGCGCCGTTCCAACTGGGGGACCACGAGGTCTTTGTGGGGGTCAGCATCGGGATTTCAGTGTTCCCGGAAGCCGGCGAGACCATGGATCTGCTGATACAGAACGCCGATATTGCCATGTACCACGTGAAAGCGCGGGGTAAGGATGGCTATCGCTTCTATTCCGACAGCATGAGCATCAACACCGCCAACCGGCTGAGCCTGGAGCGGGATCTTCGCCTGGCACTGGAACGCAACGAGCTCCGGGTGTTTTACCAGCCTCAGGTATGCTCCCGTTCCAACCGGGTGGTGGGCCTGGAGGCCCTGGTGCGCTGGCAGCACCCGGAACGGGGACTGCTCTACCCCGGGGATTTCCTGCCCCTGGCAGAAGAAACCCGGCTGGTTGGCAAACTCAGTGAACAGGTTATCGATCAGGCCTGCCGCGACGTGGGCCGCTGGATCAGCAGTGGACATTCCGACCTGCGCCTGGCGGTTAACCTCTCCCCCAGCCAGGTGGAGCACCCCAGATTCGTCGAAACCCTGATGAACCGGGTGGCCGCCCACAACTTCCCCGCCGATAACCTGGAAATCGAAATCACAGAAAATGTGATCATGAATGATCTTGAACAGATCAGCCGCAAGCTCAAGGAGCTGGCCGCCACCGGCGTGCGCATCGCCATCGACGATTTCGGTACCGGCTATTCCTCGCTCAATTACCTGCACCGTCTACCGATTCACACTCTGAAAGTGGACCAGTCCTTTGTTAAAGCCATACGCAGTGGGGAAGACGGAGCCTGCATCGTCAACGCCATTATCGCCATGGCTCACGGCCTGAAACTCGAGATTGTGGCCGAAGGTGTGGAAACCGACGACCAACTTGCGTACCTGAAAAGCCTCGGCTGTCACCAGGTTCAGGGCTTCTTCTACGGCCCCGCCCGACCCGCCGCCGACATTACACGGTTGCTGGCCAAAGATGGGCTGGCCTTCGCATATACCGGTTAAAACGATTATCGATTGTCTGACACTCAGAACCAAAACATTGACCCGGTTTGCAAAGTGTATCCTTACGTTACTTTGTGTATCCGGAAATGCGCAGTACTGCACATCTTTCAACCTACCCCTTCTCTAAGCTCGGTTTATCAGTAACCGATCACCGGAATGTCCGACAGGCTGTCGGAGCAACAATCACAATAACGGTGGCGGACAACCAGGGAACAAGAAGAAGGCAGCAGTCATCATGCGCGACAAGTACAAGTATATTGGCCCCGTCTACGACTTTCTCAGCAACCTCTACAGCGGCAAGAACATCCATCGCTGCAAGACCGCGATGCTGGATGTGGAAACGGTAAAACCCGGAGACCGCATTCTGTTTGCCGGTGTCGGCCACGGCCGGGACGCTATCCGAGCCGCAGAGCTGGGAGCGGAGGTAACGGTGGTCGATCTGTCCGAGACCATGCTGCGCAAATTCGCCGATGCCCAGCATAAAGAAGCGCCTCACCTGACCATTCGCCGCATCCACAGCGACATCATGAAGGTCGATGAATTCGAGCAGTACGACATGGTGGTCGCCAACTTCTTCCTGAATGTGTTTGACGAAGACATGATGGTCAAGGTGCTGGAGCACCTGATCCGCCTGGGCAAGGCCGATGCCAGAGTGGTTGTCGGAGACTTCTGCTACCCGACGGGCAACATCCTGTCCCGCATGTTCAAGAAACTCTACTGGTACATGGCAGTGTTCATTTTCTGGCTGTTTGCCAACAACGCCTTCCACAAGATCTACAACTACCCCGAGCACATGCAGCGCCTGGGCCTGCAGGTAACCGAGAAGAAGCACTTCAAGCTTCTGAACATGGACTGCTACTGGTCCATCCTCGGCCGAAAACAGGCCTGAACCCCTGACACCAAAAATAACAACAGGTTATCGGGAGCGTCATCATGTCAGACCAGATTCTTGCACTGGACCGTACCCACGGACTCACCGACGGACAGTTTACGTTTTCAGAGCGGGTGAACTACCTCAAGCAGTTCGGCGTGCACTCACAATCCTTCTCGACTCTGCAGCCGGGCATGCAGTACTTCGATGTTGAAGGGATGGGCTACGTGGCCTACATGCGCAAATGGGGCGGCACCTTTGTGCTGTCAGACCCGGTTTGCGCACCCGAGAACTTCCCGGTGATTCTGGAACGCTTTCACCAGAAGTTCCCGAATGCCTGCTACATCCAGGTCTCCAAACCGGTGGTGGATTTCCTGCATCTACGCTTCGGGCTCTACGGCACCCAGTTTGGCAGCGAATCCCGCATCGACCTGCGCAAATGGTCCCTCAGCGGCAAGAAAAAGCAGATTCTGAGAACCGCCCTGAACCAGGCCGAAAAGAACGGGATCACGGTGAAAGAGCGCTTCAGTGATGATCACACCCGGGAAATCTCGGAAGCCTGGATTCGCACCCGAAAATGCAAGAGCAACGAAATCCGTTTCCTGATTCGCCCGATGGAAATGGATTATCGGGAAAACGAACGGCATTTCTACGCCTATCAGGATGGCAAAGCCGTCGGCTTTATCTACTTCGACCCGATCTATCGCAATAACGAAATCATCAGTTATGTGCCCAACATCTCCCGGGCCAACGCGGATTTCCGGCAGGGCATTTTCTATACCCTGATGGCCCACGCCATGGACGTGTTCAAGGCCGAGGGTGTGCCGTTTCTGGACCTGGGCCTGATACCTCTGTCCCTGGACAAAGCCACGGAGCACCAGGAAAGCCGGCTGCTCAAGAAGATGCTCCACGGCATCTATGAGAAAGGAAACTTCCTGTACAACTTCAAGGGGCTGGAGTTCACCAAATCACGTTTCCGCGGCGATGGCTTCAAAACCTACTGCTGCCACAAGCGGGCTATTCCAGCTCTGGAGTTCCTCGCCATGTTCAAACTGACCCGGTTACTGTAACGCCGGGCCAGTGGCCGGCCACCAGCCCCACCGGGATGCCCATTTCCGACATGAACGGGCCAAGATCATCCGGCGCATCACCGGAAAAGCAGGCGCTGATCACCACCGGCCCGGAGTGGCCCGGTGGCGTCTGCGCACCGGCCAACTGCCCCGCCTGATCGAGCCACCAGGCCACGCGGCGGGCAATCGCCTCGCCAGATTCCACCCAGTGCATCACCTCCGGTAACGCCTTGCGCAACCAGGGCAACAGTAACGGGTAATGGGTACAGCCCAGAACCACCGTGTCGACACCGGCATCCCGCAGCGGCACCATGGCCTCATCCACCTCCACCTGATTCGGCGCTGAGCCACCGACCAGTTCCTCTGCCCAGCGCACCAGGGCCGGATGGCCAAGGCGGAATACCTTACAATCCCGGGCAAACTCCTGAATCAGATCATCCAGATACGGGCGTTTGACGGTTGCCGGCGTCGCCAGAAGGCCAATGCGGCGATTGGCGGAACAGGCTGCGGCCGGTTTGACCGCCGGCACCACCCCCACCACCGGCACATCAATGGCGGCCCTGAGCTCGGGCAAGACAACGGTGCTGGCGGTATTGCAGGCCACCACCACCACATCACAGGGGAACCGGGCCAGGCACTGCCGTATAAGCGTGCAACAGCGCTCGATCACCACCTGTTCGGGCTTGTCGCCATATGGAAAGCCGGCATTATCAGCCAGGTAAACAAGCTCCGCACCGGGCAACGTCTGGTGGATACAGGCGGCGACACTCAGGCCACCCACCCCGGAGTCAAACACCAGCACCCTTGGGCGACGGTCAATCATGGTGGATACCACCATTGCCGGCAGCAATCTCTGCTTTCAGGGCGTTGATTAATCGCCCTGCTATGGTGGTTTCCGGCGGAACCGGAGGATGTTCATCCACGGTAAACCAGCCGGCATCCGCCAGCTCATCTTCCTGCAACCGCAATTCGCCACTCTCGTAGTCGGCAAAAAAGCCCAGCATCAATTGATGAGGAAATGGCCAGGGCTGCGAGCCCTGGTAGCGGATATTGGTCACCGCCAAACCGGTTTCCTCCATCACCTCCCGGGCTACCGCCTGCTCCAGATTCTCGCCCGGCTCGACAAAACCGGCGATCAGACTGTAAAAATTACGGGTAACCCGCGCGGATTTTGCCAGCAGGAGGCGGTCGTCCCGGCGAATGACGGTAATGATGCAAGGGGCAATGCGCGGGTACCAGGGGATGCCGCACCGGTTGCACCAGCGTGCCCGTTCGCGGGGATGGGCTCCGGTTTTGTCTCCACAGCGGCCGCAGTAACGATGGTCCTGCCACCACTGCCAGACCTGATAACCGGTGCTGAGCAGATCCGCCGGCGCCTCGGGCGTGAGCAGCATGGCCTCACGCAGGGACAGCGTCTGCATGCCCGGCACACCCGTGTCCGGCAGCATAGTGACATACAGAGGGCGGCCCTCCCAGGTGCCCAGGGACAGCGCCTCCGGTCGGCTTCCACCCATTTCCGGGCCACCCCAGCGAAGGAACCAGCCATCAGCCGGCTTCAGAATACTGTTGCCTGAGAATGCCAGCAGCAGATCGCCCTGCTTCGGCAAAGCCTCGCTCCACCCGGGTGTCCACTGTGCCTTGTTGTCTGCCATGCCCTGTCTTTCCTGCTGCCTGTATACCAGTCCCGAAATGTACCACATCACATTCATCACCAAGAATTGGTGCGCGACTTTCCGCTACCGCCCCAACCCGTTAAACTTGGCGCCTGTTTCCAGGACCGGAGTAACCGTTTATGCGACTTTATCAGGGCATTCGCAGCCTGATCCTGTCTCTTTTCCGAAAGATCCTGTTTTTATGGGTCAGGACTGATGTCAGTGGCAATACCCTGGAAGCCCTCGGGCTGGACCCGGACAAGCCCGTCTGTTACGTGCTCCAG
This sequence comes from Marinobacter sp. LM1, assembly GCF_042763285.1. NCBI lineage: Bacteria > Pseudomonadati > Pseudomonadota > Gammaproteobacteria > Pseudomonadales > Marinobacteraceae > Marinobacter > Marinobacter sp. LM1. The sequence continues at coordinate 1,060,392 of NZ_CP114373.1, read as the reverse complement.
TACAGCTCACTGTCGAGCCGTCTGGTGCTGGAGCAGGAAGTCATCCGGGCCCGGTTGCCGGGAGCCACAGATACCTTGCCGGTCAAAAACGGGCCCTCGCATTCGTTTTTCTTCCTTTACAAACGCATTGGCGGCCTGTTTCGGGGCGGCCGGCACAAGCCGGTGCCTACCCGGGAATTTACTGATCTGGTCCACTTCGGGCTGGAACATCCGGATCAGGACGTCCAGATTGTGCCCGTCTCGCTGTTCTGGGGCCGATCACCCGACAAGGAAAAGTCCCTAGTCAAGCTACTGCTCTCAGACACCTGGTCGGTGGCGGGCCGCCTGCAGAAATTTCTGATTATTCTTGTGCATGGTCGCAACACCTACGTGCAGTTCAACCAGCCGCTGTCACTCAGGCAGGTGGTGGACGAGTATCGCGACAACGAGCAGAAGGCCAACCGCAAGCTGGCGCGAATTCTGCGAACCCACTTCCGTCGTGTACGCCAGGCGGTGCTGGGGCCGGATTTGTCGCATCGACGCACCCTGGTGGAGGGGCTGGTACGCACCCAGGCGGTCAAGGAAGCCATCCGTGAGACTGCTGCGAAGGATGATATCCCGCCGGAGAAGGTCCGCGCCAAGGCCTACAAATACGCCGACGAGATCGCCGCCAGCATGTCGATTGTCACTATTCGCTTCCTGGAACTGGTATTGGCCTGGCTCTGGAACCGGATCTACAACGGCATTGCCATCCACAACATTGGGGTAGCCAAGGAAGCGGCACAGGACAACGCTGTGGTCTACGTACCCTGCCACCGCTCCCACATCGACTACCTGCTGCTGTCCTATGTGCTCTACAAAAACGGCCTGATGCCGCCCCACATTGCGGCAGGCATTAACCTGAACATGCCCATCGTGGGACCAATCCTGCGACGTGGTGGCGCGTTTTTCATGCGCCGCAGCTTCAAGGACAACCCGCTTTACGCCACGGTGTTCAACGAGTACATGCATGTGATGTTCACCCGGGGCTACTCGGTGGAGTATTTTGTCGAGGGTGGCCGCTCCCGGACCGGCCGCATGCTGCCTCCGCGCCCGGGCATGCTGTCAATGACCGTGCGAAGCTTCCTGCGGGATCACCGCAAGCCCATCGTTTTTGTACCGGTGTACATCGGCTACGAGAAAGTCATGGAAGGGCGCTCCTACCTCGGCGAGCTGCGCGGGAAAAAGAAACAGAAAGAAAGCATTTTCGGTCTCGCCAAGACCGCTCGCAAACTGACCAACTCGTTTGGCCGCGTTGCCGTCAACTTCGGTGATCCGATCCACCTGGACAAGGTACTGGACGACGTTCACGAAAGCTGGCGCCACGAAGCCTATGACGCCGAGTATCGTCCCCCCTGGCTGAACCAGGCCGTTGATAATCTGTCCCAGCGTGTGGCCAGCAACATCAACGCCTCGGTGGCCGTGAACCCGATTGGCATGACGGCCACCGTTCTGCTGGGCACTGAGCGGCTGGCGATGGATGAGGGCCAGCTGATCCGCCTGCTGGACAAGTATGCTGACCTGCTCCGCGCCTATCCCTATGCCGAAACCATTACCCTGCCCGAAGGCAGCGGCCGGGACTGGATTGCCTATTGCGAGAACATGGGGCTGATTACCCGTCAGCCCCAGAAACTGGGCGACATTATTGCCCTGGAGGGCTCGAACGCCATCCTGATGACTTACTACCGTAACAACATCCAGCATCTGTTTGCTCTGCCAGCCCTCATTGCCAGCCTGTTCGAGAACAAGGCCAGCCTGAGCCGGGAAAAGATCGTTTTCCTCACCAGCGTCGCCTATCCCTACCTGCAGTCAGAGCTGTTCCTGCAGTATGACCAGGAAAAGGTAGACGCGGTGATCAACCAGTGGATTGACGTGCTGGTGGACCAGGGCTTGCTGATCAGGCTTGCGGATGAGCGCCTGGGACGGCCCGAGGAAGGTACCGAAGCGATGCTGCGGTCGCGGATTCTGTCCCGCTTCATCATCCAGACCCTGGAACGCTATCACATCACCCTGGGCATACTCAGAAAATATGGCTCCGGCAACCTGACGGCGGCGGAGCTGGAAGAACAGAGCACCTTGCTGGCGGAAAGGATGTCGATTCTGTTCGGCCTGAACGCACCGGAGTTCTTCGACAAGACCCTGTTCCGGAACTTCATAGCCAATATGCAGAAAAACGGCGTTCTCACAACCGATGAAGACGGTCGGCTGTGCTATGGCGAGGGTCTGGATGAAGTGGCTGAAGACGCCCGTCTGGTTCTGAGCGTGGAGAAGCGACAGGCTATCCAGCAGGTCACCATGCTCGACGCCTGACAGATCGCTGCGGCACTGTCAGGCCGGCAGCGCCCGGATCGGATAGATGTCGTAGCGACTGCTTTTACCCTCAACCCGCGCAGCCGGCTCCGGTCCGGCGATCGCGGGTGCCTTGCGGGGGCGTTTGACCACCACCCGATAGCGGGCACAGCCGAGCGCGGCCTCCAGTAGCTGGCTGGCGTCGTCATCATCACCCACCACCTGCCGGAACACCTGCATTTCCTTCTTGACCAGCGCAGACTTGTCCCGATGCGGAAACATCGGGTCCAGATAGACCACATCGACGGCTTCGGGTCCTGCCTGGTTCATCCAGTCCAGTGAGTTGCCAGAGTGCAGCGTCATTCGCGCCACAATCGGTGCACAAGCCTCATTCAGGCTAGCCCGGTACAGGCCATCGGCCAACAGGGCATGAATGATCGGGTTACGCTCGAACAGTGTCATCTGGCACCCCAGGGAGGCCAGTACAAAGGCGTCCTGGCCGAGGCCGGCGGTGGCATCAAGCACCTGCAACGGAGCGCGGGTTTTCTGCATACCCACGGCGCGCGCCACCAACTGGCCAGCGCCACCACCGTGCTCGCGCCGGTAGCCCATCTTGCCACTGACAAATTCCGCCCTGACTGGCCCGGGCGCACCTTTACCGGTTTGTTGTAACGCCAGCCCATGCTCGTCCATGAACAATAGAAGACCGTAGTCCCGAACCTGTTTGGGGGCGACCACGCCCAGCCAGTCAAGCCCCAGCTCGGTGGCCAGCGTACGGGCTACGCCCGGTTCAGCCAAGGGGCTATGAGCAACGGCCAGGATGTGACGGAGAGACGAGGAATCCGGAAGCTCGGTGTGAGAGGAAGGCGACGGCATCAGACCAGAATATCAATTCCGCTCAGCACGCTGCCGCTCTCAAACTCCTGTCCGGCAGCGGCAACGCCGGCAAAAGCCGACAGCGCGCGGGCGGCAGGAAGCGGCAATTCATCTGCGCGGAAACGTTCAAGCCGGGCATCTTCCGCCGCGCGCCGGGCTTCGACACGCCGGCTGTCCAGTTCCGGGCCGGTACCACCGGGCTGTGCCGGATTACCGGGGGCGGTATCCCGATCCTGACGGGCGGTATTGAGCTGGTTGCGAACATCACCCGTGGCAAGTGCCTGGGGGTCCGCCTCCGGGGTGCGGGATACATCCGTGCGTTCCCGGGCCGGGGAGTTATTACCCGCCTGGTACAACGAAGGATTTGAGGGATTGATGCCGCCAATCATAACGCACCACCGGGGTGAGGATTCAGAGTCGTCATCGCATTATGGAGGATCTGGTGCAGAATGCAAAGACGGCGGTTGGAGCGGGGTTCACTCCCGACCGGGCAACTTCTTCCAGGCCACTTCGTCCCGGATATACACCGGTTGTGCCTGCTCTGCTGGCACCGCCTGCCCGTTCGACATTCCCTGTTCGGCCAGCTTCGCCACCTGGGCCGCTGCCGGCAACAACGTATCGTCAATGGCTGCGAGGCGTTCAACGAGTTCACCGGGCATCTGCTCTTTCAGGGTCCAGCCCTGACCGGCGCCGTACCAGTTGCCACTGGCATCCGGTGGCAGAGTCACCGCGTCAGGCGGGCAGACCCGCTCCTCGCTCAGCAACACTGGAAGCCCCGCCTCACAGCGGAACACGCCCCAGTAAACCTCCCCCATGCGGGCGTCAAAGGCCACCGCAATGCAATCACCCTCCTGCAGGGCGTGCGTTTCGATCGCCGCGAGCGCCACCGCCGCCAGGGACGACACTGGAACCACGGGGATATCCAGCCCCCAGGCCAATCCCTGGACTACACCGGTTGCAATCCGCAGCCCGGTGAAAGAGCCTGGGCCCCGGGCGAACGCCAGCGCATCGAGATCGGTTGGGGACAGGCCCTGCTCCGCGAACAATTCGCGAACCATGGGCATTAACAGGCGAGTGTGGCCCCGCGGAGCCACCTCGAATCGCTCGGTCACCCGGCCATCCAGCCAGAGTGCCGCGGAACAGCCCTCGGATGAGGTATCCAGTGCCAGAAGTTTCACAGAATCACGCCTCCTGGGCTGAGCCGGTTTCGATCACTTCAGTTGGGACAGAATCTGATCGCGAATACTGTCGAGGCTGCCAACGCCTTCAACGCGCACATACCTGGGTGCATCGGCCGGGGCCTTCTCTGCCCAGCTCTGGTAGAAGCCCACCAGCGGCGCTGTCTGCTCATGATAGATTTTGAGGCGCTTGCGAACGGTCTCTTCCTTGTCGTCTTCACGCTGGATCAGCGCTTCGCCGGTCTCATCGTCTTTGCCTTCTACCTTGGGCGGATCGTATTTAACGTGGTAGATGCGGCCACTGCCCTCGTGTACACGACGGCCAGACAGGCGGCTGACGATTTCTTCGTCTTCAACCGAGATTTCGACCACGTAGTCGATGGCGATACCCTGGTCTTTCAGGGCCTCAGCCTGGGGAATGGTGCGCGGGAAGCCATCCAGCAGGAAGCCGTTCTTGCAATCTGGCTGCTGGATACGCTCTTCAATCAGGGCAATGATGATGTCATCAGACACCAGGCCACCAGACGCCATAACCTCTTTAACCTGCAGGCCCAGCTCGGATTCGGCTTTGACCGCAGCGCGGAGCATATCACCCGTGGAGATCTGGGGGATCTCGAAACGCTCGGTAATAAACTGGGCCTGGGTGCCCTTACCTGCGCCTGGCGCGCCTAACATAATGATTCGCATAACGTTGTGCTCCCATTGCTTTATATTATCGTTTGAAAAGTTATGGCAAAGACCTCTGCCTTTGCGACAACCTCTCGACGGCTCCGGACCGTGTATCCGGCGCGCACGCACAAAAACGAGGCAGCATTATACGAACTCACACCCGGCAGAGAAAGTCGACCTCCGTATCATTGTCCGAATGCCGGGCTGTCAGCTGCCTCAACGGCCAGTGCAGGGCTGGGAATAATCAGGAAGCGAGGGAAGACGCCAGCACGTCCAGATCGGAAGCCACCTGGTCCATGTCGCTCTGAACCCGCTCCAGCACATCCGCCCGGAGCCCAAGGCTCTCAACCAGTGCCGGCAGGTCGTCAGGATTGAGTTCGTCACCGATACCACGCTCTTTGAGTATGGCATTGGCCAGCTGCACCATCTGGACATATTCCTCGTGCTCGCCATGGTATCCGATGTGCTGGTGCATGCCGGCGGCTTTGATCACGGCTTCCGGCAACTGCCACAGCCGGTGCAGAATACCGCCAATGGCACCATGACCAACAGCCAGAATATCCTGGCGCTCACTGTGGCCAAACACTTCCTGCTCGAGCGAGTGCATGCTTGCCTCCGGGTTGATTTCCCGCAGAGCATTGAGCTCTTCAAACTCCGATGGAAACAGATGGCCCACCAGCAGCAGGCCGAAGTTGTGCAGCAATCCGCACAGATAGGCGAGCCCCTTGTCGCGGCCGGAATAGGCGGCGAGGTTCTGGCACAGGAACGCGCAATAAAGCGAGTGGCGCCAGAAATTATCCATGCCGAGCATGCCTCCGCGGGGCACATCAAACGCCCGCACCGAGGCAATACCCAGGGCAATGTGGGCAACCCGGTCAAAACCGAGGACCCGGGTGACCGCTTCCTGTACAGAGTTTATCTGGCCGGGGTAGTTGAACAGCGCTGATCGGGCATAGCGCATGATCTGCGCGGTCATACTGGGGTCGAATTCGATCAACTCGGCCAGCTCTTTGGCCGTCGCTTCAGTATTGGCGGTCAGCCGCAGGATTCGCAATGCCAGGGCCGGCATTGGCGGCAGCCGATAAAGCTTTTGCAGTTTGTCTGCCACGTCTTCCAGAGTCAGGGCTTCGCGATCTTCCACGCCCTGACCACGAATAACCAGATGCCCCTGCCGGGCGCCAGCCTGGGCCAGACGGAAGGCCCGGCCGTCCATTTCAACCAGGCTGTGGTCCGTGCCACCGGAGAAGATCACACTTTCGGCTGTCACTACATCTTCATCCACCAGAACCGGCAGCTCCCAGGCGGCTCCGATCGGAGGTACGAATCCGGCGTCACAGTCCCCGAACAACCGGGAAGTCTGGCGCGCCGTCAGCGGCTGCAGGCGCCGACCGGTGAACTGGTGCACGGCATCCATATCAAGCGTGCTGTCAAAACGGTGTACCACCATAACCACCCCATTGATATCGATCAGCAGGGTCGCCTTGATAAAGTCATGCTGGGGTTTACCCGAAGCAAGCACCGCCGCGTCCAGATTGGCAACGGGCTCCGTTTCCAGTGGCTGGTAGGTAATGCCCTTGCGGGCCAGAAAACGCGAAAGCCTCTCCGACAATGCCAACGGGGGTAACTCCTTAAATCAAATGGGCCGGGGCTGTCCGGCCCCGGCCTTATTATGCACCTTAACCGGTATTTCGCATACCGGCAGAAATTCCGGCCATGGTCACCTTCAGCGCCCTCTCGACCATTTCCGGCACCTTTCCAGCCCCCTCGCTTTCCCGGTCACGCCTGAGTAATTCTGCCTGCAGATAGTGCAGCGGATCAGTGTAGGGATTCCGAACTTTCATTGAATGGGCAAACACCGGCTCCTGCTCCAGCAGAGTCTGTTGCTGTTTGAGCTCCAGCAGACGCTCAATGCAGCCCTGCAAACGCTGCCTCAGGCTCTGGCCAAGCGCCAGCAAGTGCTCGTCCTCAACCAGGGTCTGCTCGTAATAGCTGGCAATACGCAAATCTGCCTTGGCGAGGACCATTTCCAGCATATCCACGTAGGTGCGGAAGAACGGCCAGCCCTGCATCATCTCCCGCAGCTCGGACAGGCGGTCCGCCTGGGCCGCCTCTTCGAGGGCAACATCACTGCCCAGCCAGCTGGGCAGCATCAACCGCATCTGGGTCCAGGCAAAAATCCACGGAATGGCTCTCAGGCTTTCAACGCCCCCTGTGGCCTTGCGCCGGGCCGGCCGGCTGCCAAGGGCAAGTTTACCCAAAGCCGTTTCCGGTGTGACCTGGCGGAAGTAAGGCACAAAATCCGGATTCTCACGGACCACCTCACGGTAGGACCGCAGCGAACGCTCGGTCAGCCAGTCCATCACCTCGCGCCACTCATCCTTTGGCACAGGTGGTGGCGCCAGGGTCGCCTCAATCACCGCGGTGGTGTACAAGGTCAGACTCTGCACCGCCAGCCTCGGCAGACCAAATTTAAAGCGGATCATCTCGCCCTGCTCGGTAATCCGGAAGCTGCCGTTCACCGAGCCCGGCGGCTGGGACAGAATCGCCCGATTCGCCGGACCACCGCCCCGGCCTACGGTGCCGCCGCGGCCATGAAACAGAGTCAGATGCACTCCATACCGATTGGCCACTTCGGTCAGCTTCTCCTGGGCCTGGTACTGGGCCCAGGCCGCCATCAACTGGCCGGCATCCTTCGAGGAGTCTGAATAGCCGATCATCACTTCCTGGCGCCCGCTGCAGTATTCCCGATACCAGTCCACCTCGTACAGGGCCGCCATACTGTCGGGAGCCCCCTTGAGATCATCCAACGTTTCGAACAGCGGCACAACGCGCATGGGGAAAGTCATCCCCGCTTCCCGCAGCAGCAAAATCACGTTTAAAACGTCCGAGGGCTTGCTGGCCATGGAAATCACATAGGAACCCAGGGCTTCCGGTGTCTGGCCAGCGACCACCTCGCAGGTTGCCAGCACCTCGCGCACCGGCTCGGAGGGTTGCCAATTCCGGGGCACCAGGGGGCGCCGCCCTTTCAGTTCCTTGACCAGAAACGCCTGGCGCTCCTGTTCCGACCAGGACAGATAGTCACCCAACCCCAGGTAGTTCACCATCTCTGCCACCGCCTCGGCGTGGCGTGAGGCCTCCTGGCGGATATCCAGTCGGATCAGTGGCAGGCCGAAGGTGTGCGCCCGGCGAATGGTATCCAGCAGCGGACCATTGGCAATGGCTTCCAGCCCGCACTCCATCAGGGAGCGATAGCACAATTCCAACGGCCCGGTGAGATCCTCATTCTCGAACAGAATGCCCGAATCGTCTGCCGGCTCGCCCTTGACGCTGGCTTCGGCCCAGTCCCGGGTCTTGATCAGGCGTTCCCTCAACTGGGCCAGCACCTGGCGATACGGCTCCCGGGAATCTCCCACCTCGGCCCGCAATTCATCGCTTGCCTGCCACATGGAAAGCTCTGCTCTCAGCGCCTGGATATCGCGCAGATAGAGATCTGCGGCCATCCAGCGACCAAGCAGAAACACTTCTCGGGTCACTTCGTGGGTGACATTGGGGTTGCCATCACGGTCTCCCCCCATCCACGAGGCAATTCGGATCGGCGACACCTGCAACGGAAGCCCCTGACCGGTCGCCTCCGACAGCGAGGTGTCCAGGCTACGGAGAAATTTCGGCAGCGCCTGCCAGAGACTGTTCTCGATAACGGCGAAGCCCCACTTGGCCTCGTCCACGGCGGTCGGCCTTTCATGCCGAATCTCGTCGGTATGCCAGGCCTCGGCAATCAACAGCGACAACCGGTCAACAATTTCCTCCCGTTCACCGGGCATCAGGTCGTCATGATCCAGCCTCGACAGGCAATCGGACATTTCATCGTACTTGAGGATCAATGTACGCCGGGCCACTTCGGTGGGGTGCGCGGTGAGCACAAACTCTATGCGTAAATCTGCAACCTTCCGATGCAACTCTTGCGGGTCTATCCCCCCGGACTTCAGCCGATCAAACACGTCCCCCAGGGATTCCACCATCAGATCTGACGGATGCCCCTGCTTGCGACGAATTCCATGGTACTGCTCAGCCAGGTTGGCAAGATTAAGGAACTGGTTAAAGGCTCGGGTCACCGGTAACAGCTCATCATCGCTGAGCTGGCCCAGGAGCTTCACCAAGCGTTGTCCGGAACCGCTTTCCTGGCGCCGGTCAGCCTTGGCGGCGGCGCGGATTTCTTCAATGCGGTCGTAGCAGTCCTGTCCGGGGAATCGGAGTATGCTCTGGCCAAGCAGATCGCCCAGCAAACGTACGTTTTCTCGAAGATCCGGGTGCAGTTCGGTCACGGCAGGTTCCTTCTGAATTGACGGAAACAATCTAAACTTACGATACTAGGGAGCAACGCAGAAAGTCTATTGACGATTCAACCACTTCGCTCAGGAGCTGACATGAAAGTGACCGAACTGCCCCAGCATTGGGAAAAGGAAAAACAGGCCCAGGAGCGCAGCCATGAATACAACCTGCGCCTGCCTCTGGAAGATGCCGCACGGATTGCGGCCCTGGCGGAACTCTACCCGGACCGGAGCGAAAGTGAGATCCTGAACGACATGATTGCCGCCGCTCTGGACGACCTGATCAGCCAGGGCCCGCTGAAAGACCGATTGGCAGAACAGAAGAAGTCGTAATACAAACAACAACGCCGGGCTGAGCCCGGCGTTGTTGTTACAGAATCTATGGCAATGGGTGTTGGCAACCGTCAGGCAACCGACTCCAACTGGCGGGCCTTGAGGCGCTTGATGTGTTTCTGGCTCAGGGCAACGAATTGCGGTGTCAGGCCTTTGTCCTCATAGATTTCAAAGCCATCCTCGTCGTAAGCCACAACCTTCTCACCCTGAACGTAGGGGAAACTGGTTTCCAGCTCGTCGAGAGCGGCGGAGATCAGATCCCGCATCAGATCCTGAGTGGACTTCATCGGATACAATGCCGCAAGCTTCTGCAAGCGGTCATGATGCTGGTCAGCCAAAGACAGATAGGCGGCGTCCCGGGTCAGTCTTCCACGGCCGTGTTTATCCCAGTGCTTGACCAGATCTTTGATCTTCATGGTGCCTTCACTCCTGCATCTTGTTTGATGGCACAACGCACTTTTTCAGTGCGACTGTTCCCGGAAGTGTAGACGAAGAATGACAGGCCGGTGACGGAAAATTGGTAACGGATTGTACCTATCGGTGACAGTTTCCAGTTCCGCTTCCCTACTCCTTTTCCACCCCTTTCACGCTCTGCCACACGGCATCCAGCGCTTCCAGGGTTTCTTCATCCAGATTACGACCTTCTTTTTCCAGCACCCGCTCAATGGCACGGAACCGGGCATCAAACTTGTGATTGGTTCGCTTCAGGGCCTGCTCAGGATTTACTTTCAGGAAACGTGCCAGATTCACGCAAACAAACAGCAGGTCGCCCAGCTCGTCCTCAACCGCATCCCGATCTCCGGTACCGGCCTCGGCCATTTGCCAGGCTTCCTTGAGCTCGTCGATCTCTTCGTGAAGTTTGTCGAACACCGGGCCGATATCCGGCCAGTCGAAGCCGTGCCGGGTCGCACGCCGTTGCAGTTTTTCTGCCCGGGCCATGGCCGGCAGCGTACGGGCGATGCCGTCCAGACGACTGGCCGGAGTATCCGCCACCGGCTTCTCAGCACGCTCTTCAGCCTTGATGCGCTCCCAGCTTTCCTTGATCCAGGCTTCGTCAGGCCGATTATCCGGATCGATACGGCTCTCCAGCGTGCCCCCCGGAAACACGTGGGGATGGCGCCGAACCAGCTTGCGAACCAAATGGTCAACAATGCCATCAAACTCAAAGTGTCCGGCTTCTTCTCCCATGCGGGCATAGAAGATGACCTGGAAAAGAAGATCTCCCAGTTCGTCTTTCAGATGTGGGAAATCCTCCTGCTCGATGGCATCAGCGACTTCGTAAGCTTCTTCAATCGTGTGGGGCACGATGCTGGCAAAGGTCTGTTTGGTGTCCCAGGGGCAACCGGTGTCCGGATCCCGGAGCCGGGCCATCAGGTGTTTCAGATCTTCGATGCTGTAACTCATCCGCGTTTCCGCCTTACGTCGATGATGTTCGGCAGGTTCCGAATCTGGGCCAGCAGCCGCGCCAACTGCTCCAGGCTGGAGATTTCCACCGTCACCCGCATAGTGGCCGTGTTCTCGTCTTTGTTGGTCACGGTGTTGAGAGACAACACATCACTGCGGGACGAAGACAGCACCTGGGTGATGTCACGCAGCAGACCGGATCGATCGTAGGCCTCAATTTCGATATCCACCGGATAGACCGCCGCGGGCTGCCCGCCCCAGTTCACTTCAATGATGCGGTTCGGTTCAAATTCCCGCAGGTTCAGGAACGTGAGGCAGTCCTGGCGGTGCACGGTCACGCCGCGGCCCACGGTGATGTATCCCCCGATCGGGTCGCCGGGCAGCGGCTTGCAACACTTGGCCACCTGAGTTTTCAGCTTGCCAACACCAAGTATCTGGATATCGGATTCAGTGTCGTAGGGCTTTTTCCGGTTCGGGGTCAGCTTAAGATCCAGCTGTTCAGACCGGGGCTCCAACAGTTGCTGAGCCACATTGGCCACATGAGTAGGCCGCAGATCTCCCGCCCCGATGGCGGCAAACATATCATCAATGCTGTGGTAGTTGACCTTGGCCGCCAGTTGTTCCAGCTCCACATCAAACAGCGACAGGCGCTTGAACTCGTCTTCCAGAATAGCGCGGCCGTCAATGACATTGCGGTCACGGTTCTGCTGTTTGAACCAGTGTGTAACCTTCGCCCGGGCCCTGGACGTCTGAATATAGCCCAGGCTCGGGTTGAGCCAGTCCCTGCTGGGAGCCGGATTGTTGGAAGTCAGAATAAATACCTGATCCCCGGTCTTGAGCGGGTAAGTCAGCGGAACGATGCGGCTGTTCACCCTGGCACCCCGGCAGGCATGACCAATTTCGGTATGCACCCGGTAGGCAAAATCCACCGGCGTGGCGCCCTGGGGCAGGTCTACCACATGGCCTTCCGGCGTAAACACATACACCCGGTCTGAGGCCACGTCTGATTTCAGATGATCCGCCAGTCCGGAAATGTCGCCCAGCTCCTCCTGCCACTCCAGAACCTGGCGCAACCAGTTGATCTTGGCGTCGTAGCCGGTGGATTTGTTCCTGGTATCGGTGCCCTTGTACAGCCAGTGGGCACATACGCCCAGTTCCGCTTCTTCATGCATGGCATGGGTGCGAATCTGCACCTCCATGACCTTGCCTTCCGGGCCGATCACCGCCGTGTGCAGCGACTGATAACCGTTCTCCTTGGGGTTGGCAATGTAGTCATCGAACTCGTTGGGAATGTGGCGCCACAGGGTGTGAACAATCCCCAGCGCGCCATAGCAATCACGCACTTCCGGCACCAGAATGCGCACGGCACGGACATCGTATACCTGGGAAAAATCGATTCCCTTACGACGCATCTTCCGCCAGATACTGTAGATGTGCTTGGCCCGCCCGCTGAGCTCGGCCTTGATACCGGAAGCCTTGAGCTCGGTTTGCAGGGTATCAATCACCCGGCGGATGTAGCTTTCACGGTCCAGCCGTTTCTCATCCAGCAACTTGGCGATTTTCTTGTACGCGGAGCCATGCAAGTAGCGGAACGAGAGATCTTCCAGCTCCCATTTGATGTGGCCGATACCGAGCCTGTGCGCCAACGGAGCATAGATGTCGAAGACTTCCCGGGCCACGCGCATGCGTTTTTCTTCCGGCGCATCTTTCACTGCGCGGATAGCGCAGGTGCGCTCTGCCAGTTTGATGAGCGCCACCCGAACGTCATCAATCATGGTGACCAGCATCTTGCGGACATTGTCCAACTGGCCTTCGCTCTGCCCCAGGACATTGCCCTTGAGCGGATGATGGATGGACGAAATCGCAGCCATCTGCTGCACGCCGTTAATCAGCCCCGCCACTTCATCGCCGAATTCCTTGCGAACCTCTTCAAGCGGCACCCGTTCTTCCCGCACCGCCCGATAGAGCACGGCGGCAACCAGGCTGGCCTGATCAAGATGCAGCTCTGCCAAAACCTGCGCCATTTCCAGACCGGTCCGGAAACTGCTGGCTCCGGGCGCCCACAAACGGTCTTCCCTGAACGCCTGAACGGCGATCTGGGCGGCTTTCTCACAAGCCCGCCGAAGCTGATCCGGATCCTCGAGATGAGTCTGTTCAGCGATGTGCTGCACGCAGCGGTCTATATCGACCTCGCCGTCACCGCTGATCGAATAGTCTTCCCGAACTTTTACCATGGCAGAGCTTTACCCATTTGTTTTTCGGTTATTCTCACGGCCATCCTGGCCGTTCCGTTGCATACCCCCGAAACCCGGTCAGTCTGCGCTACGCTCAAACAACGCAATGGACTCAACGTGGGTGGTATGGGGGAACATATCCATCACACCGGCCTGTACCAGCTGATAACCATTGCGCACCATCACCCCGGCATCCCGCGCCAGGGTAGCGGGGTTGCAGGACACGTAAACAATGCGGTTGGCACCGAAAGCAGTCAGATACTTACAAATCTCCTCCGCGCCTGAACGAGGTGGATCGATCAGAATCTTGTCAAAACCCTCTTTTGCCCAGGATTGCCCGGTGAAATCCCCGTGCAGATCTGCCCCGTGGAATTCCACATTGGAGAGATCGTTCAGGCGGGCGTTTTCACGGCCGCGAACCACCATGGCATCGTCGCCTTCCACACCCACAACCTGCCCGCCCTTGCGGGCCAGTGGCAGTGTAAAGTTGCCCAGGCCGCAGAACAGATCCAGTACCCGCTCTCCGGGCTGGACGTCCAGCCACTCGACCGCACGGTGTACCATATTGCGGTTGATGCCGGCGTTCACCTGGGTAAAGTCCATAGGATGGAAGGCCATGGTGAGGTCAAACTCATCCATACGATAGGTCAGGCGTTCATCGTCCCGCCCGCCGGATTCCGGCCAGATCCGGTGCACGGTGTCCGGGCCCTTGGGCTGCAGATAGATATGCAAGTCATGGGCCTGACCAAAGGCGATCAGCTTTTCCCGGTCGTCCGGCACCAGGTCATCCATGTTCCGGAACACCATGGCAGCCGTATCATCGCCACAGGCCACTTCTACCTGGGCAATCCGGTCAAATGCCGCCATGCCATGTAGCAACTCCCGAAGAGGCTCGATTCGCTCACCGATCCGGGGATCCAGTACCACGCAGCGGTCAATGTCGGTCAGAAAGCTGTTGCGCTTCTCCCGGAAACCAACCAGCACCGACTCCCGGGCCTTCACATAACGTACGCCCAGCCGCGCCTTGCGACGATAGCCGAGGCTATCCGGAGAACGCATCGGAGCCACCCACTGCTCCGGTTCAATGCCCCCAAAGTGGGCAAAATGCTCGCGCAGGGTATTTTCCTTGAACCGTATCTGGGCATCGGCGCTCATGTGCTGAAGACTGCAACCACCGCAAAGATCGGCAAACTCACAGGGTGGCTGCTGGCGGTCAGGGGCTGCTTCCAGCACTTCGGTTGTGCGCAGCTCATCAAACCGGCTGCGGGTGCTGACCATTTTGGCCATCACGGTTTCGCCCGGCAGGGCTCCGTCAACAAACTGGGTTTTGCCATCAGCGCGGGCAATGCCCCGGCCATCGTGGCTCAGGGTCTCGATTTCACAACGCACGGGCTCCTTGGGCAGAACCTTGCGGCGACGCTTACTCATATAGAATTCTCTTGATTGGGGGCCACTCAGGCGCCGGGAAACACACCGGTGGAGAGGTAACGGTCTCCGCGGTCACAGATAATGGCCACGATCACGGCGTTTTCAACCTCACGGGACAATTTCAGGGCCGCTGCAATGGCGCCGCCGGAGGACACACCACAGAAAATGCCCTCTCGCTCGGCCAGTGCCCGCATGGTGTCCTCGGCTTCCTGCTGGCCAATATCCAGAACCAGGTCTACCCGGCTGGCATCGTAGATTTTCGGCAGGTAAGCCTCCGGCCAGCGGCGGATACCCGGAATCGAAGCCCCATCCTCTGGCTGCAGGCCGATAATTCGGATATCGGGATTGCGCTCTTTCAGGTAACGGGACACACCCATGATGGTACCGGTAGTACCCATGGAGCTGACAAAGTGCGTAACCCGCCCGGCGGTCTGCTCCCAGATTTCCGGGCCCGTGGTGTGATAGTGGGCCGAAGGGTTATCGGCATTGCTGAACTGGTCCAGAACCTTGCCCTTACCCTCGGCCTCCATTCGAATGGCCAGATCCCGGGCGCCTTCCATGCCCTGCTCACGGGAAACGTTCACCACCTGGGCGCCGTATGCACGCATGGAGGCCCGGCGCTCCTCACTCAGGTTATCAGGCATGATCAGCACCATTCGGTAGCCCTTGATGGCCGCAGCCATGGCCAGCGCGATACCGGTATTGCCGGAGGTGGCTTCAATCAGGGTGTCCCCGGGCTTGATCTCGCCCCGGCGTTCAGCCTCCTGGATCATGCTCAAAGCCGGCCGGTCTTTCACCGAACCTGCCGGGTTGTTCCCCTCCAGTTTTGCCAGGATGACGTTACTGGTGTCTCCCGGCAGACGCTGCAGACGCACCAGGGGTGTATGGCCGACATAATCTTCAATGGTGGGGAAAATCATATTGATACCCTGTGATACACTTTCGGATTCGAATCATACGCGTTATGGCCGCCTTGTCCCAATACAGCTTGTCGCTATATCCATGACCTGCGGCTATAACTGTCTGTTTCCGGGATAACGGCCACGGTTATATCATTGCCGTTCAGCTATGCTGACATGGAAGTATCCACCAGCAGGCGTGTCCTGCCGGCGGACAAGGTAATTTTACAGGAACACGGTATGCGACGTTGGGGCATTCGCAAGAAAGTACTGGTGGTAACTCTGGTTCCCACCCTGCTCACCACGCTGTTGTTAGGACTATTCTTTACCTACAGCTGGGTGAACAACATTGAGAACCTGCTGAAGGATCGCGGTGAGTCCCTGTCCCGACAGCTTGCCGCAGGCTCTGAATACGGCCTGTTCACGGCCAATCGCAGCCTGCTGAGCAGCCTCTCCAACGCCCTTCTTGAAGAACAGGATGTTCGCTCCATCACCTTCTATGGCAGCGATGGCCAGCGCATGCTTCATACCGGCCCGGGCAGCGCTGAAACCGTGGCGATGGCACCGCTGGAACCCAACCAGCCGGTCCGGGTGACCCACGACAGCAGCACTCGTTTTGTCACGCCGGTTCACCTTCAGGATCTGATGATCGAGACCATGCTGGACCCGGACGCCCGCCAGTCTGCGGCGGAACGCCAGGCCCCGCTGGGCTGGGTTGCCGTAGAGATGTCCCACGTGCGCACGGAAAAGGAAACCTACAAGGCGCTGCTGATCTCGCTGCTGCTGGTGATCGGTGGTGTCCTGCTCAGTCTTGCCATCGCGCTGCGGCTGAGCCGTGCCTTCACCGACCCGGTATTCCAGCTCAACGAAGCCGTAGCCAAACTCAAGGAAGGCAAGCTCGACACCCGGGTTTACACCAGTGCCGGCCCGGAGTTCGAACAGCTGGAGTCGGGGCTCAATGATATGGCCTCGGAATTGAGTAAGGCCCAGGCCGAAATGCAACAGAACATTGACCAGGCCACCGAAGACCTGCGGGAGACCCTGGAGACCATTGAAATCCAGAATATCGAACTGGACTTTGCCCGCAAGGAAGCACTGGAAGCGAGCCGGATCAAATCCGAGTTCCTGGCCAACATGTCCCATGAAATCCGGACGCCGCTGAACGGCATCATCGGCTTCACCGAGCTGTTGCTGAAAAGCCCACTGCCCCGCCAGCAGCGCGACCACCTGAACACCATCCGCAAATCCTCGGAAATCCTGCTGACCATCATTAACGACATTCTGGATTTCTCCAAGATCGAAGCCGGCAAACTGATACTGGACCGCGTGCCGTTCCAGCTCCGGGATATCGTTGAGGAAGTGATGGTCATGCTGGCACCGGCTGCCCACGCTAAAAACCTGGACCTGGTGCCACTGGTCTACAACGATGTACCGGACAACATCATGGGGGATCCGCTGCGAGTCAAGCAGGTGATCACCAACCTGGTGAACAATGCCATCAAGTTCACCCAGACCGGCGAAGTGGTATTACGGGCGAGTCTGGAAGACGAAGATACCGAGAATAACCGGGTTACTCTGCGCCTGAGCATCACCGATTCCGGCGTTGGTCTGTCACGTGCCCAGCAGCAGTCACTGTTTAACGCCTTCAGCCAGGCCGATGCCTCCACTGCCCGGCAGTATGGCGGTACCGGTCTGGGGCTGGCCATCTCCAAACGGCTGGTGGAAGAAATGGGCGGCAAGATCGGCCTGGAAAGTGAGCTGGGCAAAGGTTCCACGTTCTGGTTTACCCTGACGCCGGAACTGTCCTCAACCGGCGACAGCTCCAGCCCCAAAGAGGCGCTCCGGGGCGAAAAGATCATCTATCTCGAACACCAGAAGACCACCGGGCTGGCGGTGGAGCACCTGTTAAGGGACTGGGGCGTGGCCGTTGAACGGGTTGCCTCACCCGGAGCACTGCAGGAACAGATAGAAGAGGCGCAACGGAGGCAGGAAGGCTACGCCGGCGCCATCATCGGCATTACCCGCCACCTGCTCAACTCCAGCCAGTACTGCAACCTGGTGCGTTCCCTGGAAGTGGAACGCGACTGCCGCACCCTGTTGCTGACGCCCACTCTGGAAACCCACGACACGCCGCTGTCGGGCCTGGCCAGCGGCCACCTGACCAAACCGGTCTGCCGGGACGCCCTCTACGATGAACTGCTGCTGCTGATCCATGGCATTCAGTCGGGTAATCGAAGCGCGCCGGAAGCCGCGCTACCGTTGAGGCAGAACAGCGGCTCAGGCACGCCCCGCATTCTGGCGGTGGACGATAACGAAGCCAACCTGAAACTGGTAATGACCTTGCTCAATGACTGCCGCCTGGAAGCCGAAGGCGCCTCCAGCGGATTCGAGGCATTGACCAAGGTGCGTCAGAAGGCGTTTGACCTGGTGTTCATGGACCTGCAGATGCCGGGGATGGACGGCGTGGAAACCACGGCCCGCATCCGTGATCTGGACAGCGGCTCACACCACACCCCCATTATTGCCCTGACCGCCCACGCTCTGGCGGACGAACAGGAACGGCTGGCGCAACAAGGCTTCGACGGCTATATGCCCAAGCCGATCAGCAGCAGCCAACTGGTGGAACTGATTCGCGAATACACCGGCTACGACTGTACCAATAGCGCCGACCGCTTCCGGATTTCCGAAGTACGGGATACCCGCCGGACACTGCGGCCGTCAAATCGCCGGATGCAGCAGGACTGCGTCAGTGTAGAGGAGAGCATTCAACTGGCGGCGGGCAAGGCCGATCTGGCGGAGGAGCTGTTCAGTATGTTGCTGGAGCAGTTACACACCGATATCGACCGGATTCAGGCGCTCTGGCAGACCGGTGGCAACGAGCCCCTGCTTGAGTGCGTGCATAAGCTTCACGGGGCCACCCGCTACTGCGGCGTTCCCGAACTGCGCACAGCCGCCAACCGGTTCGAGACCGCCCTGAAGTGCGAGGCTCCGGATCGAGAGCTGTTAAAAGATCAACTGATTTCGGCCATGGAGCGGCTGCAGATCTGGAGTGAGCAGACCGACTGGCAGCAACTGTTCCGGGAACAGCAGCGCCAGCCGGAAACCACCTGACTGTTGATCAGGCCCTGGCCCGGTCAAGAATCGCCTTCATGTCCCGGACCGCATCTTTCAGGCCGGTAAAGACGGCACGGGCGATGATCGCATGGCCGATGTTCAGTTCATTGATACCCGGAATAGCGGCCACCCGCTCGGTGTTGTGGTAATGCAGACCATGGCCGGCATTCACAATCAGCCCCTTCTTGCGGGCATAGGCCACGGCATCGGCAAGCACTTTGAATGAGGCTTCCACCGCTTCGGGTTCCCCGGCCTCGGCATATTCACCGGTATGCAACTCAACCACCGGCGCACCGCAGCGCACCGCCGCGTCGATCTGTACCGGGTCCGGATCGATAAACAACGAAACCTCGGCGCCGATTTTTGCCAGACGATCACAGGCCTTGGCCACGCGCTCTTCCTGGCCATCCACATCCAGTCCACCTTCGGTGGTGAGCTCCTCGCGTTTTTCCGGCACCAGGCAGACACATTCCGGGCGCACCTGCTCGGCGAACGCCAGCATGGCGTCTGTCACCGCCATTTCCAGATTCATTTTGGTCTGCAGTACTTCCCGCAACAGCAGCACATCCCGGTCCTGGATATGCCGGCGATCCTCACGGGGGTGAATGGTGATGCCATCAGCACCGGCTTCTTCCGCCACCAACGCCGCCTGCACGGGGTCCGGGTAACGGGTGCCCCGGGCCTGACGCAAGGTGGCCACATGATCAATATTCACTCCAAGCAGGACTCGGGTATTCATGATTCTCTCCCAGATGACGGATTCGAATGACTGAACAGGGAACGGCTGTGCAGCGGCCGGCCCTGCAAAAGGTAATCCACCAGCACCCGCATGACGCGCTTGGCGGTTTTACGGGGCGCTTCACTCATGAAATCGCCGGCCGCCAGTGCCAGCAATGCCTCACCCGGCAATTGGCGCAATGGCAGCTCGGGCGCGAGATTGGAAACGATCCCCTGGCCCGGGTCGTAGCCATAGAGCTCCCCCGCCTGTACAGACATACCGGTATCCGTGGTTTCGTCCCAGGCAAAATCGTAGCCCAGCGAGGCGGCAAATGCGCGCTCAAAACGCCTCAGCAACGGCTCCACATCGTCCTGTGAAGACAGATCCGCCAGGGCCTGCAGGGTTTCAATGTAGCTGGCAAACAACGCGGGGGAGGGATCGGCCACCGGTAACACCCGCTGAACCAGTTCATTAATGTAGAAACCACTGTACAACGCGCGGGGTTGGCTGACCGCTGGCGCACTGCGCACTTCCAGCTGCACCAGGGTTTTCAGCTCACTTTTGCCGGTCCAGTCCACTAATAACGGCTGGAATGGCTGAAGCTGGGCCTTGAGCGGGCTCTTGGTGCTGTTGGCGCCTCGGGCAACCACACTCATGCGGCCGTGATTCAGAGTAAACAGATCCACCAGCAAGGCGGTTTCGCGCCAGGGTCGCCGATGGACCACATAAGCGGGCTCTTGCTGCACCGCGCCCTTCATGGCGGCCTCAGAAATCGCTCATGCCCAGGCTTTTCAAAGCCCTGTCGCTGTCAGCCCAGCCTCGCTTGACCTTGACCCAGAGCCGGAGCATCACCTTGGATCCGAACATCCGCTCCATATCAACCCGGGCTTCCTGACCGATACTGCGCAGGCGCTCACCCTTATCGCCAATGATGATTTTCTTCTGGCCTTCCCGTTCGACCAGAATCAGTGCCGAAACATGCAGGGTATTGCCCTGGTGCTTGAACTCTTCAATCTCCACTGCCACGGAATACGGCAGTTCAGCGCCCAGTTGACGAGTGATTTTCTCCCGGACCATTTCGGCCGCCATAAAGCGTTCACTGCGGTCTGTGATCTGATCATCGGGGTAGAAGTGGACACTTTCGGGCAGGAAGCGGCCAACAGCCGATTCCAGCGGCTCCAGATTGGTCTCTTTCAGTGCCGAAAGAGGAATGATCTCGGCAAAGTCCCGCTTTTTGGACAGAGCCTCCAGATGGGGCAACAACAGCTCCCGTTTCTCCAGCTTGTCGACTTTGTTGACCGCCAGGATAACCGGGCACTTTACCCGCTTGAGCTTCTCCAGCACCATCTCATCGGCACTGGTCCACGCCAGCTGATCCACCACGAAGACCACCACATCCACGTCGATCAGGGCGGACGCGGCCGCCTTGTTCATATAGCGGTTCAGGGCACGGGGCTCATCCTCATGCATGCCCGGTGTATCGACATAAATGGCCTGTACCGGGCCCTCTGTCTTGATACCGAGCACCTGATGCCTGGTGGTCTGTGGCTTCCGTGAGGTGATGCTCAGCTTCTGGCCAAGGATGTGATTGAGCAGTGTGGACTTGCCCACATTCGGCCGGCCGACAATGGCGACGAAACCACAGCGGCTTTCCGGGTTTTCCGGGCGGGTAATATCAGTCATCAGGAATTCTCCACACCCAGTTGCTTGAGTGCATTTCGGGCGGCCTGCTGTTCAGCAACACGTCGACTACTGCCAGTGCCGGTGGTTTTACGGTCCAGCGAGGGCAAGGCGCAGGAGACATGGAAAGTCTGGTTGTGGGCCTCGCCGTCAACAGAAATTACTTCATAGCGCGGCAACGGAAATTGCCTGGACTGCAGGTACTCCTGCAACCGGGTTTTCGGATCTTTCTGGGTGTCCTGAATATCCAGGTTTGCCAAGCGCTGTTCAAACCAGCGTAACACCTGAGCCCGACAGGTATGAAAGTCGCTGTCCAGATAAATGGCCCCGATAATGGATTCCACGGCATCGGCGAGTATGGACTCACGGCGGAAACCACCACTTTTCAGCTCTCCCGAACCGAGCCTCAGATACTGGCCCAACTGAAATTCACGACCGATCTCGGCGAGGGTAACCCCCTTGACCATACGGGCCCGAAGCCGGCTCAACTGCCCTTCCCGGGCCTTCTCGAAATGAAGATACAGATATTCGGCGATCACCATGTTCACGATAGAATCGCCCAGAAACTCAAGACGTTCGTTATTCTGGTTGCCAAAACTGCGATGGGTCAGCGCCAGCAGAAGCCGCTCCGGTTCCTTGAACTGGTAGCCAATGCGGCGCTGAAGTTGGTCTAGGTCTGGTTGTGAACTCACTGGCCCTGAAACTCATACTCGTGCTGGAAGTGCACAACGGTGTCCACGTTCCGGAAGATGTTATTGCGAACCTCGTAATCCACCTTGATCACGACCAGTTCGCCATTTTTTTCAACGGAGATGTTCTTTGGATCAAAACCGTCAACATTATTCACACTCAGGCGCTTGTTAATCAGGCTGCGCACCTGCGCAGGCCCCATCTGTGACAGGCCGTCGGTACCATCCAGGCTTTCCAGAGCCTCCTGGATGGTAAAGTCATCCAGGTAGGCCGGCCCGATCTTGATCGCCAGAGTCAGCAGGCCACCAAAGAACAGAGCCATGATCATCATCGTCAAAGCGCCGCCCTGCTGAGTGGTCAGGCCTGCGGGATAGTGTCTTCTCATCGTCTTGTACTCCGGAACCATCAGAATTATTGGATGCCACCCACCCGATCAAAAGATGGCAGACTTGTCAGTGATTTCCAGTGCATCCAGATGGCAAAGGCCTTGCCCACCACCATCTCATCCGGCACCGTGCCCCAGAAACGGCTGTCGTTACTGTTGTCGCGGTTATCGCCCATGACAAAGTAATGGCCTTCAGGAACAACCCATTCTCCCTCACCGGAACCGCTCACCCGCCCCATGGTCAGGTACAGATCATGTTCAACCTCACCCAACTGTTCCCGCCAGCGTTCCATGGGGGGCAAGCGCGCAACGAAATCCCGGGGAACCGGCTCATCATTGATGAACAGTTGCTTGTTGCGGTAACGAATATGATCGCCCGGCAGGCCGACCACCCGCTTGATGTAATTGGTGCTGCCATCCTCAGGATAACGGAACACCATGACATCACCCCGCTCCGGATCGCCGATCTCAACAATCTTGGTACCGGCCACCGGCAGGCGCAGGCCATAGGCGTACTTGTTGACCAGAATAAAATCCCCCACTTCGAGGGTCGGTAACATGGAGCCTGAGGGGATCTGGAACGGCTCGATCAGGAACGACCGAAGCACCAGGACTACCGCCAGCACGGGGAAAAATGAGCGGCTGATATCCACCAGCCAGGGTTCCCGGTCCTCGAACTCATCGGCTGATTCGTCTACCTGGCCACCCTGCTCTGCGCCGGCAAGCCGACGCTTTCTCAGGAACGCGATGTCCGCCAGCCAGACCGCTCCGGTCACGAAGGTCAGAACCACCAGTACCAGTGGAAAATCGATGTCCATCCAGGTGCCTTTTTAGTTATCCACTTTCAATACAGCAAGAAACGCTTCCTGAGGCACCTCGACATTACCCAGCTGCTTCATGCGTTTTTTACCTTCCTTCTGCTTCTGAAGCAGTTTCTTTTTACGGCTGACGTCGCCACCGTAACACTTCGCCGTTACGTTCTTGCGCAGGGCCTTGACCGTTACCCGGGAGACCACCTGGGTACCAATGGCAGCCTGAATGGCAATATCAAACATCTGACGCGGGATCAGCTCTTTCATCTTCTCGATCAACTGGCGCCCTTTGCGGTGGGACAGATCCCGGTGCACAATCAGCGCCAGGGCGTCGACACGATCCCCGTTGATCAGCACATCCAGTCGAACCAGGTTGGCACTCTGGAAACGGACAAAGTGGTAATCCAATGACGCAAAGCCACGGCTGGCCGATTTGATCCGGTCAAAGAAGTCCATCACCACTTCCGCCATCGGCAGCTCGTAGGTGAGCTGTACCTGTGTGGACATGAAGTGCATGTTCTTCTGCACACCGCGCTTTTCTTCACACAGGGCAATGACATTACCGAGGTGCTCCTGGGGTACCAGGATGTTGGCCTCGACAATGGGCTCACGCATTTCTTCGATGGAACCAATATCCGGAAGCCGTGATGGGTTGTCCACCGACAGAGTCTCACCCTGCTTGGTGACCACTTCATAGATTACCGTCGGCGCCGTGGTAATCAGATCCAGGTCGTACTCTCGTTCCAGCCGCTCCTGGATGATCTCCATGTGCAGCATGCCCAGGAAACCACA
Source organism: Marinobacter sp. LM1 (assembly GCF_042763285.1). Lineage (NCBI taxonomy): Bacteria > Pseudomonadati > Pseudomonadota > Gammaproteobacteria > Pseudomonadales > Marinobacteraceae > Marinobacter > Marinobacter sp. LM1. Next base: position 1,036,545 of record NZ_CP114373.1, on the reverse strand, counting down.
GCGGAAACCGAAGCCCAGAGCATCCGAGTTCTCGGGCTCAAAGAACAGCGAGGCGTCGTTGAGGGTGAGCTTTTCCAGGGCATCCCGGAAATCGTCATAATCGTCGGCGCTGACCGGGAACAGACCGGCGTATACCTGGGGTTTGACTTTCTTGAACCCCGGCAGCATCGGGGTTTCTTCCGCAAACTTCTGGTGCACGATGGTGTCACCCACCGGCGCACCGTGGATATCCTTGATTCCCGCAACGACGAAACCGACGTCACCCGCTTCAAGCACATCAGTGTCGGTGGGCTTGGGATTGAAGACACCGACCTTGTCGGCGTTCCAGGCTTTCTTGGTGGACTTGATAACGATCTTGTCGCCTTTACGCAGTACACCTTCGGTCACCCGAACCAGTGACACCACGCCCAGGTAGTTATCAAACCAGGAATCAATAATCAGTGCCTGCAACGGCGCGCTGCGATCACCCTTGGGGGGCGGAATCTTTTTGATCAGATCCTCGAGTACATCCTCAACACCCAGTCCGCTTTTGGCACTGCAGCGCACGGCATCGGAAGCGTCAATGCCGATAATGTCTTCAATTTCCGCCGCAACCCGCTCGGGCTCGGCCTGGGGCAGGTCCATCTTGTTCAGGACCGGCACCACCTCAAGGCCCTGTTCGATAGCGGTGTAGCAGTTGGCCACCGACTGGGCTTCCACACCCTGACCGGCATCCACCACCAGCAGCGCCCCTTCACAGGCGTACAGTGAGCGGGACACCTCGTAGGAGAAATCCACGTGGCCCGGGGTATCGATGAAATTCAGTTTGTAGGTTTCCCCATCCTTTGCCTTGTAGTTGAGCGTAACGCTCTGGGCCTTGATGGTGATCCCGCGTTCCCGCTCCAGATCCATGGAGTCCAGGACCTGTTCGGCCATTTCACGGTCTGTCAGGCCACCGCAGATCTGGATAAAACGATCCGCCAGCGTGGATTTACCGTGGTCGATGTGGGCAATAATGGAAAAGTTACGGATTCGGCTCAGTTCAGTCACAGACAATGATTACTCATATAAGACGTAGGATTGAGCCCGGAGGGGCCGCTACCGGGATCCGGGAACGGCGTGATTTTACCGGTTACAGGCCGCCATTGCCATGATCAGGAAATAAGCGGCTTCTCGTACTGCCGGATCAGGAATCCGATCAGGGCATCTTCGTCCAGCGGATAGCTGAACAGATTGCCCTGGCACTGGGCGCAACCGGCGGATTTCAGGAACGTCAGCTGCTGTAGCGTTTCCACCCCTTCCGCCACCACCGTCAGGTGCAGCTTGTGAGCCAGGGCGATCACCGCCGACGCCACATCGGTGGCACTGACGTTATAGGGAATGTCGCGAATGAAGCGATGATCAATCTTGATCACATCCAGCGGCAATTGCTGCAGCGCCACCAGTGAGCAGGAGCCGGTACCGAAATCATCCAGAATCAGGCACACGCCCAGGTCGTTCAGCGACACCAGCAATTCCCGCAACATTCTCGGGTCTTCATTGAGCAACTCCGCCGGCATTTCCAGCTCCAGCCGCTCGGGAGAGACTCCCGTCTCGGTAATCACCCGCCGGATCATGTCCAGGAAGCCGGAGTCCGTCAGCTGACGCACCGAGAAGTTCACCGCCATCTTCAGCGACTCGAACCCGGCCCGCTCAAGCGCCTGGACCTGGATACAGGCTTGCCGCAGGGCCAGCTCGCCCAGGCGGATGATCAACCCGGTTTCTTCTGCCAGGGTGATGAACTGCTGGGCCGAGACCAGACCTTTTTCCGGATGATGCCAGCGCAGGAAAGCCTCAACACCGATCACCCGCTGAGTAGCCAGATCCACTTTTGGCTGGTAGTGCAGGACAAACCGGTCGCCATCGAGTGCCGTGGCCAGTTCTTCCTGCTGCAGCAGGCGACGGGCGGCCTGGATGTTCATGGCCGGCGTGAAGAACTGATACGTGTTGCGCCCCAGCTCCTTGGCGCGATACATGGCCAGGTCGGCATATTTCATCAGCGCGCCTGCATCCTCACTATCGTGAGGGATCATGGTGATACCGATGCTGACGGTCACACCCACTTCATGGTCGTTCAGGCGAATACGCTGGCACAGGCGCCGCAGAATGTTTTCTGCCACTTTGCCAGCGGCTTCGGAGCCGCTGATCCGGGACAACAACACCACAAATTCGTCGCCACCGAGCCGGGCCACGGAATCTTCCTCACGGACACAGCCTTCCAGCCATTGTGCGACCTGACGCAGGAGTTCGTCACCGGCATCGTGCCCCAAGGTATCGTTGATTCGTTTGAAACCGTCCAGATCAAGGAACATCAGGGCTGCCGCCTCGCCACTTCGGCGGCTGCGACGAACCACGTGATTCAACCGATCCCGGAACAGCTGCCGGTTGGCGAGCCCGGTCAGCGGATCATAGAACGCCAGTCGGTGCAGTTCGGACTGAGCTGCCTTTAGCTGGGTAAGATCCCGAAGGCTCAGAACCACACCGTTGACGCCAGGCACCGAGAGCATCGCGGTGAAGGTGCCTTCCATATCACGCCACTGGCCATCGGCATCGCGTACCCGGGCACGCACCACCGGCATCTGTTTGCCCGGGGAGGCCATGGACTCTTCAAAGCCTCTTTGCAGGTGCGACCAGTCATCCATATGCACCAGCTTCTCGAATTCCAGGGCTTCCACCTTGTCCGGATCGAATCCCAGGATGTCACGACTGGACGGGCTCGCATACAGCGGGCGCCCTCGACGATCCATGACCAGGGTAACGTTGGCTGCACCCTCGGTAATGGCGCGATAACGGCCGGCACTGACCTGAGCAATCAGCCGGGAGCGAATCAGGGCCAGAACAAAAAGCCAGAGCAGCAAACTGATGGCCAGGCCAGAGCCGAGAACAATGGGAGGGCGCGGGTCGGCGGCGAGATAATCAAAGGCTGGCGTGGAACGGGTCTGCAGCAGCCATTCCCGGCCACCGTGTCTGATCGTCTGGCTCATCTCAAAGCTGAATTCGTTGTCCAGCGAACCGAGATTGGAGCCATACATCAGGGTGTCCCTTGCCACCACCCCGCTGTCGTAGATGCGCACATCCAGAAACGGCGATATCAGGCCGACAATACCGTCAATCAGGTTGTTCATACGGAAGGCACTGAACACGTACCCGGCCAGCATCATACGGCGCTCGGCCCGGATCTCCGGAATCTCACCACCCTGGAAGACGGGGTAATACATCAGAAAACCGGCCTGATCCTCGGCGACAGACTCCTGCACCAGCACAACCTTGCCGGTGACCGTCGGGATAGCGTCATCCCTGGCCTGTTCCATGGCAGTACGGTGGATGGGGTCACTGAAAGCGTCATAACCCAGCGCCTTGCGATTACGCTCGGTGCCCGGCTCCAGATAAACCATGGGATAGTAATAGGGCCCGGTACCCAGGGGCTTGACCAGATAATTGTAAAGCCCCTCCGCCCGAACCGAGGCAATGTGATCGGCCATTTCGCGGACACCAATACGCTCCACGTAGCCGATACCCTCAATGCCAGGGTAATAACGATTGATATCGACGTTGTCGACGTACTCTTTCCACTGATCGCGTGTGACTTTACCGGTGACAGCAAACAGACCGGCACTGCCGGCAAGAACCTGTTCGTAATTGAGCAAGCGTTCTTCAATCGCGGTCTTAAGCTGCAGGGACTGAGTGCGGAATCGGGCCTCGGTGCGATCTTCAACCAGCCGGATGGAGACCTGCCAAAGCAATACCGTCGCAACCACAGACACCAGGAATACCACCCAGGCGATCCAGGAATTGCGCAGCTTCAGCAACTGACGGAGGGGAAGATCCTTTTTGGTCATCATCGTGTTCGGCCCATTCCATGACCCGGTTTATTGTCGAATCCGGCGAGTATAACAAAAGTGTTCTTGAACCCACAGTTTGGCCGGCCGTTGGCGCTGAGGTGTGGCCGACAGCTTGGTCGGCGCTCCTGACACCCTTTGGAATTCAGGCTGGCTTGCGGAGGTACAGACGGGAGCTACGGTCGCAAAGCGCCGTTCTTTGAATACACGATCCAAGCGGTTCATTGCCTAATAATCCACGCTTGGTGCGTCCAGCGGACAACTGCCAGGTTTCAGGGATTCGGCAAAAAAATCCAGCAGCAGTCGCACCTTTGGCGACAGATGACGGTTATGGGGATACACCGCCCAGATACCGTCATCGTCTTCCTGATAATGGGTCAGCAGCGGAATCAACAGCCTGGAATCCAGTGCGCTCTGAACGTAGTAATCCGGTAGCTGAACAATGCCAATCCCCTTGAGGGCGGCATCAAGCAGGGCCCTGCCACTGTCGCAACGGATGTTCCCCGTTACCCGCACGTTGCGCGGCTGGCCCAATTCCTGGAAGCGCCAGTAATCCAGGTTTCCCAGCAGGCAGTTGTGGTTCGCCAGTTCGGACAACGAGTGAGGCGTGCCGTGCGTGGCGAGATAATCCGGCGAGGCACACACGTATAGGGTTCGGGATGCGAGACGCCGGGCCATCAAGGTCGAATCCTGCAGCTTTCCCATGCGTACGGCAAGATCGTACCCCTCAGCGACCAGATCCAGTGTCTGGTTGGTAAGCTTCATGTCCACGTCGAGTTCGGGGTATCGCAAAACGAAGTCATTGACCAGCGGCGCAATGGATTTCTCTCCATAGGTCACCGGCGCAGTCAGCCTCAGCCGGCCTCGCGGGACCAGCTGCATGTTGGTAATAGAGCGTTCCGCCTGCTCCAGGGCATCAAGTACCTGCCGGCAGTGCTGGTAAAAGATCTGTCCGGCCTCGGTTACCGACACCCGGCGTGTGGTGCGGTAGAACAACCGGGTCGATAAGCGGGCCTCCAGGGCACTGACCTGACGACTGACCTGTGCCGTCGACACGCCCAGTCGCTTCGCGGCACGCGTGAAACTCTCGGTTTCGGCAACCGCCACAAACTCGTTTACCCCTTCCCAGCGATACATGATTATCCCTTTTTGCTTTGCGTCAGCCGATTATTACACATACGTAAAGGTGATTTGATAAAAACAGCGATTATCAATCAGAGAGCCATAAATACAATATGGCCTTCGTTTGGGCGTCCCGCCCTTCCTGAATGACCAATGGAGAACGTTATGGCTGAGATGATCAAATCAAAAGCAGCAATTGCCTGGGGCCCGGGTCAGCCACTGTCGGTTGAAGAGGTGGACGTGATGCCCCCGAAAGCAGGGGAAGTACGGGTAAAAGTGATCGCAACCGGTGTATGCCACACCGATGCGTTTACCCTCTCGGGTGAGGATCCCGAGGGCAACTTTCCAGCCATCCTTGGCCATGAAGGCGGCGGCATTGTAGAGGCGATTGGTGAAGGCGTTACCAGTGTTGCCGTCGGCGATCACGTTATTCCCCTGTATACCCCCGAATGTGGCGAGTGCAAATTCTGCCTGTCCGGCAAAACCAACCTGTGCGGGAAAATCCGCGAAACCCAGGGCAAGGGGCTGATGCCCGACGGCACCAGCCGCTTCTACAAGGACGGACAGCCAATCTATCACTACATGGGTTGCTCGACCTTCTCCGAGTACACCGTTCTGCCGGAGATTTCGCTGGCGAAGGTCAACAAGGAAGCCCCGCTGGAAGAGGTGTGCCTGCTCGGCTGCGGCGTAACCACCGGCATGGGCGCGGTCATGAATACCGCCAAGGTGGAAGAAGGCGCTACGGTGGCCATTTTCGGTCTCGGCGGCATCGGCCTCTCCGCAATTATTGGCGCGACCATGGCCAAGGCGAGCCGAATCATTGCCATCGATATCAATGACAGCAAATTCGACCTGGCACGACAGCTTGGCGCAACCGACTGCATCAATCCCAAAGACTATGACAAGCCGATTCAGGAAGTGATCGTTGAACTGACTGACGGTGGCGTGGACTATTCCTTCGAATGCATCGGCAACGTGGATGTCATGCGGTCCGCACTGGAATGTTGCCACAAGGGATGGGGCGAGTCGGTCATTATTGGCGTTGCCGGGGCAGGCCAGGAAATTTCCACCCGCCCGTTCCAGCTCGTTACCGGTCGCGTCTGGAGAGGATCCGCCTTCGGTGGGGTCAAAGGTCGTTCCGAGCTGCCTGGTATTGTCGAGCGTTACCTGCAGGGTGAATTCAAGCTGAATGATTTCATCACCCACACCATGGGCCTCGATGACATCAACGAAGCCTTTGAGTTAATGCACGAAGGCAAGAGCATTCGCAGCGTTATCCATTTCGACAAGTGATGGTGAGGGCGGCCCGCCACTTCGGCGGGCCGCCCTGCAACGGAGTGTCCAATGACCCTTGAAAACCTGAGCAGTAACAAAAGTTTTGGTGGCTGGCACAAACAGTACAGCCATCCGTCCGAAAGCCTTGGCTGCACCATGCGCTTTGCGGTCTACCTGCCACCGCAGGTTGCCAATGGACAGAAAGTGCCGGTGCTTTACTGGCTTTCCGGCCTAACCTGCACAGACGAAAACTTCATGCAGAAAGCCGGCGCCCATCGTGTGGCCTCGGAACTGGGCATGGCCATCGTGGCACCGGATACCAGCCCCCGGGGCGATCACGTTGCCGACGATGAAAGCTACGATCTTGGCCAGGGGGCGGGCTTCTATGTAAACGCGACCGAAAGCCCATGGCATCCCCACTACCGCATGTACGACTATGTTCTGAATGAGCTGCCTGCACTGATCGAATCTGTTTTCCCGGTAACGAATCAACGCTCCATTGCGGGCCATTCAATGGGTGGTCATGGCGCCCTGGTTCTGGCTCTGCGCAACCCGGAGCGCTACCAGTCCGTGTCGGCCTTCAGCCCGATCAGCAACCCGGTAAACTGCCCATGGGGCAAAAAAGCCTTTACTGCCTACCTGGGCAAAGACAGCTCGCGTTGGGCCGAATACGACGCCAGCCTGCTGATGCGGGATGCAACACAGTTCGTACCGGCACTGGTCGACCAGGGAGACGCGGATAACTTCCTGACTGAGCAGCTTCGGCCAGAGGCGCTTGAGGCCGCAGCCAGCATCAACAATTACCCGCTGGAGCTCAATTTCCGGGAGGGCTACGACCACAGCTACTTCTTTATCTCGAGCTTTATCGAGCAGCATCTGCGATTTCATGGCAGGCATCTGGGGTGCGGCTCGAAGCATTGATATCGAGACAGACTGGACGTAGGTTTTTCACAGCACTGGGGAAATTGGCTCATATCACATCGGGGGGCTGTGTTCGCTTTTGTTGAGTCTTGCCGGGGGTGCGGACTGGTCGCAAAGCGAACATTCAGACGCACCTTATTGCGACCACATTCCTAGCCTCCCACGGCGCTCGGTACAAGCTTGGAAGTTAACCCTGCGGATGAGTCCCCAAGCACCATTTAGCTGCTGAAAAGACATCCAGCCCCGTGAGCACGCGGGGCTGGATGTTGCTACGTTTATCTAATGGTTAATCACAACATTTTCTTCAACTGACCGTAGTCTCCTCCAGTACGCAGTACCAGAGTGATGTCGTTGTCGTTCCGATTTCTGAAGAACCAGCCGTGATTGCCGGTAAAGGCTGCTTCCAACTCGCCCTCGTCTTCAGGCACGCCCCGGCCTTTTTCGTAGGAAATTGACTGACCACTTCCATCACCATGGGTATCGAAGTTGATCGGGCCACCCTCTGATACCCAGGAGAATCGGGCTGTAGCGCCTTCCTCCATAGTAAGTTTGAACTCTGTGCCTTCTCCCGGTGTGAGAACCACGCGCACTTCATCCTGCCACTGCGGTTCCACAACTTCTGGTGCAGGCGCAGGTTCTGGCTCGGCAGGTGCAACCTCTGCTTCAGGTGAGGGAGCTGGCTCCTCAACGGCTTCAGCCACGACAGGCTCTTTGACTTCCGGGGCCTCTCGCTCAGTTGAGGATTGAACAGCAACCATCTGAGCAGCCTCGTCAGCAGCAGCCTCTTCGGCGAGCTGCTCCTTGATTTCGCCCATTTCAGTCAGGCCCAAAAGGCGACCTGCGCCGGTTGGGTCCAGGGCATACTCGGCGGGCATGACCACGGTTACCAGCAGAACCAGCGCCACAATTGCGGCCATGATGGTGGATCGAATCAGCTTGGCAGTGCTGGGCAGTTCTTCACGGTTGGGAATATCGGTGTTGTACATAAAAAATCTCCAGAATCAGGCGACGAAGTAACCGGTGAGCTGGTAGCCAAAGAGCAGAAAACCTGCACTCATCATGGCCACGTTGGCGGTGTAGGCATGGCGGAAAAATCCGTCGGTTTTTCGCCAGAAGCTGATGACAATCAGGATCATGGCCAGGGCGATCAATTGTCCGATTTCCACGCCCACATTGAAGGCGAGGAGGTTCGGAATCAGGCCGTCCTGTGAGATGTCGTATTCGATGATCTTGGTGGACAGACCAAAGCCATGGAAGAACCCGAAAATCAACGTGGCGGCTTTGGTGTTGGGCTGGAAACCAAACCACCGCTGATAGGCACCGATGTTGTCCAGTGCCTTGTAGACGATGGACAGACCGATAATCGCATCAATGATGTAACTATTGATGCCCACGTTGAAGTAAACCCCCAGCAGCATCGTGGTGGAATGCCCCAAGGCAAACAGGCTCACGTAGATCGCGATGTGCTTCATCTGGTAGAGGAAGAAAATGACACCCAGCAGGAACAGCAGGTGGTCATATCCGGTGACCATGTGTTTGGCCCCCAGATAGATGAACGAAATAAGGTTTATCCCGGTAATTTCCTGGATGTACCCCTTGTCGCCCTGAGCGACTGCGTGCGCGAGCACATCCGTACTCATTCCCAGCAAGCCCAGGGTCAGAAATATCCAAAACAGACGACTGCCGCTGCCCGATAAGGACACGCTACGGCAACCGCCAAGCAAGCTTGACAACATAAAGACTCCAATCGAATTTGTTTTCTGAGGCCGCTCAAGCGGCAGGAATCAAATAGGAAGGGAGCCTTTCGGGGGGCGTTCGAGCCGATAGCGCAAACTGCGGGGGGAACCTCCGGCAAATGGAATGGCCTGCCGGAAAACGGTCGGGCTTTGGGAAACGAATGGAATCCTGAGCTGGTCCACGGTCTCGTGGGTGTGATTGCCAGCATCGTGGTGCAGTGAAGGTGACTCTGGTTCTTTGTCGAAATCGTGACTGTGTCCGTGTCCACCATGATTGCCAGCGTGGCCATCCGCCTGGAACTCCCAGTCGCCCGCTATCTCGGCCACACCGTGAGAGAATGACTCGCCAATCACCGACAGTGACAGGCCCGCCAATGCAAAGAGCATGACGAGCGTCGGAAGCAGTTTTCTCTGGTGAATGGCCGAAATCATCAATCTAATGCGTCGAGTCTGTGGTTGGATTTCAACGAAAACAGAGGATACCATCCCCCCATGGGGGATAGGAATTAAACATGGTAAATGATCACACGCATCAATCTCACCCGAACATTATCAAACGTCTTAAGCGGGCTAACGGCCATCTGGAAAGCGTGATTGGCATGATTGATCAGGGAAAACCCTGCCTGGAACTGGCCCAGCAACTTCACGCCGTGGAAAAGGCCATTCAACAGGCCAAACGCGTGCTAGTACAGGACCACATTGAGCATTGCCTCGACGATGCTATCGGGCCGCTGGAGCCAGACCAGCAGCGGCGTGTCGATGAATTCAAGGCAATTGCCCGGTATCTCTGACCTGATTGCTTTTCAACCTGCGATCTTCCCATTAATCACACCGGAGAGGCTCCACCGTCACGTGAACCAGGGACTGGCAGTGTGCCTGAATGCGCTCCTTATAGACTGCAGGCGACTCGGGCTGATGCGAGACCACTGAGACAATAGCCGCATGAATGTTTGGGCCTATCGCCCACACATGCAGATCACTGACTTTGGCATCGTCGTCTTCGACGGCCTGTTTGACAGCTTCCTCCATGTCCTGATGTTGCTCGTCGAGGAGGACCTTCGAGGTGTCTTTCAGCAGATGCCAGGACCAACGGGTTACCAGAATCGCACCGATAATCCCCATCATCGGGTCCAGCCAGTTCCACCCGGCATATTTACCCGCCAGAAGGGCAACAATGGCAAGGACTGACGTCAGCGCATCCGCGAGCACATGCAGGTAGGCGGCCCGGCGGTTGTGGTCATGGTGATGATGGTGGTGACCGTGATCATGCCCGTGACTGTGACCATGGTCATGGCCTGCATCCCCCAGTATCCAAGCTGACACCCCGTTGACCACCAGGCCAATAATAGCCACAAAAATGGCCCCGTCGAAGGAAATGGGGACGGGCTGGATAAAACGCCCAACACTCTCGATGACCATGTAGAGCGCAAAGACAGCCAGCAGAATGGCTCCGGTAAAGCCGCCCAGCGCATTGACCTTGCCCGTCCCGAAAGAGAATCGGGCGTTGCCTGCGTTTTTCCTGGCGTATGCATAGGCGAAGGCGGCAATACCCAGGGCCACCGCGTGCGATCCCATGTGCAGGCCATCGGCCAGCAACGCCATCGAGCCATAAACGATCCCGGCCAGGATTTCCCAGACCATCATTGCAAGCGTCAGGCCCACCACGATGAGTGTTCGGGTTTCGCCAGAGCGCTTCTGATCCTGACCAAACACGTGATTATGTTGCCAATGGTCGAGTCGTTCATGGTGCATAACAGTGTTCCCGGCAAGACTGATGGTTGGTAGACCTGTAGGCAAAATCTCACTTTTGACCTATCCCCCCTGGGGGGATAGCATGGAATGCTACTGGAGTCAGATTTCTACCACAACCTTTCTGCTTCTTATGCTGTCACTGGTGAAGCCATGCTTGAGATTCTGAAGCACCGAACCTATCGCCATTTGTTTCTGGCCCAGGTCGTTGCATTGCTGGGTACGGGGCTGGCTACGGTGGCCTTGAGTCTGCTGGCATTCGATCTGGCCGGAGACGAGGCGGGACAGGTGCTCGGCACCGCCATGGCTATCAAGATGGTCGCTTATGTCTTGCTAGCCCCCCTGGCATCAGCTCTGGCGGAGAACATACCCCGTCGTGCTCTGCTGGTCTCTCTGGATGTGATTCGAGCGGCGACGGCGCTGGCTTTGCCTTTCGTCACCGAAGTGTGGGAAGTGTACGTGCTAATCGCGGTCCTTCAGTCCGCCTCGGCGGCCTTTACACCAACCTTCCAGTCTACGATTCCGGAGACTCTTCCAAATGAAGACGATTACACCAAGGCGCTGTCGCTTTCCCGATTGGCTTACGATCTGGAAAACCTCATCAGCCCTGCGCTCGCGGCGTTGATTCTGCTTGCCACCAGCTGGCAGGCATTGTTCTCGGGCACGGTAATCGGTTTTATCGCATCAGCCTTGCTGGTGGTGTCCGTTGCTTTGCCCTCCGGGGCCAAATCAGAAAAACGTCGCGGCGTTTATGATCGCGCACGGGCCGGATTCAGAATTTTCATGGCAACTCCTCGCCTGCGCGGGGTGATGTCACTGAACCTAGTTGTCAGTCTTGCGGGAGCCATGGTGATCGTGAATACGGTTGTCCTGGTGCAGGGACAATTCGGCCTTACCGACCAGCATACGGCTATGGCTTTTGCCGCGTTTGGTGGCGGTTCCATGTTGGCGGCATTGGCGTTGCCAGCTTTATTGAAACGCTGGCAGGACCGGCAAGTCATGCTCACAGGAGGTGGGATTCTGGTTGCCGGGTTGGTTCTAGCGCTGCCGGTAGGCTCTCTGGAATGGCTGTTACCCGTATGGGCATGGCTAGGCGTTGGTTTTTCCACCGTTCAAACGCCCATAGGCAGGGTCCTTACGCGGTCGTCGCATGCTGAAGATAGGCCAGCTCTGTTCGCTGCCCAGTTCTCTTTATCGCATGCCGGATGGCTGATCGCGTATCCATTAGCTGGTTGGCTGGGCTCTTCTGCGGGAATGACCATCACTCTATTGATACTTCTGGGGTTTGCTCTCGGCGGGCTGATCCTTGCCGTGAAGTTATGGCCATCTGTTGATCCGTCAGAACGTTCGCACCACCACGACGATCTTCCAAGTGACCACCCTCATATCGCAAGTGATTTCAACTCCAGTGTCCACAGTCACAACTACGTCATTGATAGCTTGCATCCCAAATGGCCAGATTGAGTTTTGCAGTCACCGCTTAGAAAACTTCAATGGCCGCCACCTCTGGAATGGGGGGGGGGAATGCAGGGGCGTTTCTTAGGCAACTCGGGGGAATTAAATCCAGAAATTTGGGATGCTGCGAACGTTCGCTTTTGTTTAGCTTAAACTCCGCGTGTGCATTGGTCGCAAAGCGAACATTCAGGTTTTGGAATAACGCCGCGCTCTACGGCAAATTTGGAGCGCAGTGGAAAATATGTCCGGCAGCAGCGCCTTCTTAGGCGATACAAAGCACTGTAGGCAAATCAAATGGCCACCCCAAAAAGGGCACCGATCCCCGCAGTCAGGGCCATTGCCAGGGCGCCCCAAAAAGTTACCCGAGAAGCAGCCACAAGAACGGGAGCGCCCCCCGTTCTTGCTGCTAGTGAGCCCAGCAACGCAAGGAACAAGAGAGAGCTGCTTGGAACAGCCCACATAAGTATGTGACTCGGCAACAACAAAACGATGAGCAGGGGAAGTGCCGCGCCAACCGAGAATGTACCTGCCGACGCAAACGCGGCCTGAATCGGGCGAGCCGTCGATACCTCTGAAATACCAAGTTCATCGCGTGCGTGAGCCCCAAGCGCATCATGCTTCATGAGCTGAATTGCTACTGTGCTTGCAAGCTCTGGATCCAACCCTCGCCTTACGTAGATCTCAGCCAATTCCGCTTGTTCTTGTTCGGGCTCCCTAACGAGCTCTCCACTCTCTCTGGCAAGATCCGCCCGCTCCGTATCAGATTGAGAGCTGACTGACACATACTCACCCGCTGCCATCGACATAGCGCCTGCAACAAGACCGGCAACACCAGCAACCAAGACAGCCTTCGAGTCCGCCCCTGCCGCCGCAACCCCAAGAACCAGACTAGCGGTAGATACAATTCCATCATTTGCGCCCAGAACCGCAGCACGGAGCCAGCCAATCCGTTCTGTCCTGTGCCTTTCAGCATGCCTCATACCAAGTTCCAATTAAAAAGGAAGAGAAAGTTACTAACGTTTGCAGCATGCGCGCCCATGAAATGGAGCCGAAGGCGCAATGTAAAGGGTGGACTTACCCGGGTCCACTAGAAACTTCTAGCCTATGATTAGAGCATAGCAGAGAGTGCCATGAGCAACCAACGTTATCCCGCGGAATTCAAGAATGACGCGGTCTGGAATAGTGTGCGTGCTAATCAGCACGCGGTGCATCGAAAGATCGACCATAAGCAGACCTGAGAACCTGATGGCGATGCTTGAAAATGAACCGGTAAACCGGTGTCAGTAACAAGGTGAACATGGGCAACCTGCATTGAAATTCGACAGTGTCGGTTAGCCTGCATGCCGTCCCGTATCGATCTATGTTCCGATGATGGCGCCACAACCTATTGCAAAACGAGCTGGATTCTTCCGCGAATCCCACTTGTCGATCGATGCTAGCGAAAAAGAACTTGTGTCGATCGATAGGCACGATACCAAACAGGAGTATCCAGCTTGAAAACAGCACCCTACCAGTAGGCCAATCGGAGATTGCCTTGTTTGACCACTCGGAGGGGGCCGTCTGCGGATGAGAGGACTTAGCTCCCTATTGACCCCTTCCATCGTAAACAGCTCAGAGACAACTTCAGGACTGATTTCAAGATTGCTGGATATTTCAAATATCATTGTAGTCAACCGTGGGAGTTAACATGGCAATCACCCATACGCATCAATCGCATCCGGACATTTCCTCGACGATTCTGTCTGGCCTCTACAGCCAGGTCGGCAGGCCATCGATGAAGTCAAGGCAACAGTTTAATACCTGAAATCACCGATGCTCGCCGGTTTGAATGCCGGGCCTAAGTGACTCTGAGCCTCAGAAACGAAACTTACAGGTGGCCGTATAATATCCAGGCGCCCACCGCAACCAGCGTAAGACCGCCGAATATTTCTGCTCGGTGCCCCATCACAGCTCCGATAGCGCGGCCCAGCATTATGCCAATAGTCACCATCAGGGTTGTTGCCAGTCCGATTAAAGCCGCAGCAATCCAGATATTGACGTTGATAAATGCCAGGCTCACGCCCACCGCCATGGCGTCAATACTGGTACTGAAAGCGGTAATGCAGGTCCGGAGCAAGGACTTTTCCGCCGGCTTTTCTACGCCGTCTTCCTCGGGTTTCATACCCTCATAAATCATATGAAGACCGAGAATCATCAGTAGCGCAAACGCGATCCAGTGATCCCACGCTTCCACATAACCAGATGCTGACTTTCCGATCAGCCATCCTACCAATGGTGTAATGGCTTCTATTGAACCGAAGATGAGACCTATCTTAAAGGCTTCTGGAAGACGAGGGCTTTTTAGCGTCGCACCTCTGCCAATTGCAGCGGCAAAGGCATCTGTGGACATGGCAAAGGCAAGTAAAAGAAGGGTAATCGGGTTCATCTAACTGGCTCCGGTCGGGCATTTCGAGTCCACGATATATCCACACGCCCGACCTTGGGCATGGATATATCGATGGTCTCGCCAACCGAGAGGTGTTCGTACCATGGCATATGGCCAATTATGTTGATACGAACTCTTCCGAACTTCGGAAGCAGGCTACTCCCCAACGAAGCGCGAATATAGCAATCATCCATAGGGATCGCAAACTGCCCTGCCTTCATTGCAGGCTCAGCAAGTTTCCGGTGCGAAAGCGTGGTGTTCGGTGCATTGGTGTAATTCGACCGTTACATGCACCAGGGATCGACACTGGGCCTGAATGCGATCCTTGTAGACCGAAGGCGATTCGGGCTGGTGCGAAACCACCGAAACAATAGCAGCATGAATGTTGGGACCAATCGACCAGACGTGCAGGTCACCGACTTTTGCATCGTTATTTTCGACGGCCTGTTTGACAGTTTTTTCCAGGTCTTGATGCTGTTCGTCAAGGAGCACTTTCGAAGTGTCTTTCAACAGATGCCAGGACCAACGGGTGACCAGAATGGCACCGATGATACCCATCATAGGGTCCATCCAATTCCAACCAGCATATTTTCCGGCTAACAGTGCCACAATGGCCAGAACCGATGTCAGAGCATCCGCAAGCACATGAAAGTAGGCGGCACGGCGGTTATGATCATGGTGAGAATGGTCGTGGTGATGCCCGTGATCATGGCCGTGACTGTGTCCATGGTCATGCTCTGCACCCCCCAATATCCAGGCCGATACGCCGTTGACCACCAGGCCGATGATGGAAACAAAAATCGCACCGTCAAAGGAAATGGGGACTGGCTGTATAAACCGTCCCACGCTCTCGATGACCATGTAGAGGGCGAAGGCTGCCAGTAGAATCGCGCCGGTAAAACCACCAAGCGCATTAACTTTACCCGTACCAAAAGAGAACCGTGCGCTGCCTGCATTCTTCCTGGCGTAGGCATAGGCGAATGCAGCAATACCAAGCGCTACTGCGTGCGACCCCATGTGAAGCCCGTCTGCCAACAATGCCATTGAGCCATAAATTATGCCGGCCAGAATTTCCCACACCATCATCGCAAGCGTGAGGCCTACGACAACAAGTGTGCGGGCCTCACCGGAGCGTCTTTTGTCCTGACCAAAAATGTGGTCGTGTTGCCAATGGTCAAGTCGTTCGTGGTGCATGGCAGTGTTCCTGGCGAGCGTGGAATGGCGGTCGGGAAAGCCGAGGCAGTCTTTTGATCTATACCTGAATCAGTGACTTCGCTCGCCAATATACCCGTCAAGCCCACCTCTGCGCCAACAAGAGGCGATAACTGGGTGAGATTCTGACTTTGAGGTCAGGAAGCAAAGAGCGGGAGCAACCGATGGTTCGAGATTGGTTGATAAATAACCAGCATGCAGTGTTTAGGCAATAGCGGGCTGTCCCGGCAGAGGATTCCGGGAGGATTGTTTTTTGCCAGTGGTTGAGTTGGCCTATCCGGCGGAAGCAAGGCCCCGATAAAGATCGCGGTAAACCGCAAAGCCTGGGCAGTGTCGGCCAAATCGCAGGATCCACTGCCGGCCACTGTGCACCAGGCGGCAGGCCATGGTCATGATTTCCTGCATCACGGTTCTCAGGCGGCGACGCTTGGCCGGATGGCGAACCGGTGCATCCGGGCCGGTCAGTCTCAGGCCCATCCAGCGCAGCACGTTGTAACCCATGGTGGCGAAGGCCATGACCAGGTTGTTGGTGTCGAATTTGCCGGACGGCAGCCGCTCCAGGTCCAGGTCGGTTTTGAATTCACTGTGGAACTGCTCACTGGTGGCGTGGTCGCGATACAGTGCCATGACTTCTTGCTCATCGGCCACCTCGGCTGGCAACGAGGTCACCCAGCCTTCGAGGCTGACTTCCGGTTCGAGATACAGCTGGCCTTCGGCATCGCTGGTACGAACGGTGACCTTCACGATGCGACGCAGACCGGGCTCGTCCGGAATCGCTTCCGACAGAACCGCTTCCATCTTGCCATCGCGCTCCAGTGACCAGGCTTTCCGGGCCTGGGCCTTGTCTGCCCAGACGAGCGGATCCTCTTTACGAGGGTTCCACTTGATCAGGAAGTCGATCTGGTCCTGCTCGCGCAGGAAATCGCGATTAGCACGGGCATCGTGTGCGCTGTCCAGGCGCAACAAAATGGGCTTATCCGTCAGTGATCGAGCCCGGGGTAACACCCGTTTGAGGGTATCGAGAAATCCCTTGTTGGCGTGCTGGCTGCCAGGGCGCAGCTCGCAACCCAGGCACCAGCCTTCCTGCCCCAGGTAGGCGGCCAGCGGTGCATAACCGTCGTAGCCCTTGTAGGTGTAGCTGACACCCTCCTTATGGGTCTGGCTGTTGTCCATGGGAAAGACATCCATATCCAGCGCAACGTGGCCCATCGCCAGAGGTGACACCGGAGCTTCGACGGACTGAAGAAACTCGACGCTGGCATCGTCCAGCAGGGGTGTCAGGCCTTGAGCGTCTTCATCAAATCGCTGGCGCAACCGGGCCGACGATGGCGATTGCTTGATGCCCAGCGCAGACTTGAAAAATGGGTCCGTTCGAACCGGCTCGACCGCCTCGAAGTCACTCTTGCCCAGCGTGATCAGGCCAAGATAGGTCCGGATCAGTTCAATGTTCGGAATACCGTGCCGCTTGACGACGGTGCGGGCGGTTTTGGTGAGTGAGGTATGCCGGTTCAGGCAATGACCGACCAGGGCCAGCCCGCCATTGGGTGTATAGACTTCGGTTCGGGATTGCTGGAGAGTGAAGGTACGCATGAGCCGAAAGCACTAACTGGGTGAATGGGTGTCAGATGCTATTATATCGCTCTAAGCCTTGTTATTGCAGGCTTTGGGCGTGAGTTCAGCTCGTTGAAGTCACGGATTCAGGCTATACCTAAAGGGATATCAAACGGACGCTATGGTAACAAAATAATGGGCACCGCCCGGGTGATCCCACCAAACGACTGTGAAATCAAATCATATTGGAAAGCGGACTTTTTTTGCCACTCGACGCCTTGCTGGCCATGCATAATTTGTTAGCAAGACCGGCCATCCCACCAATCCAACTGCGCCAAAAACGCGGCGAAAACATCACAAACACACTGAGCAATTCCAACCTCCCCAGCAACATAGCAATTATCTAAAGACGCAGTACGAATGTTCGCTTTTGTTTTAGCGACTGGAGGAACCTGATCTAAACCCGAGGGTAATCATCGACTGGAGCTGGCAGCGGATGCGCCATCCAGGGACCAAGAAGCCAAGTTACGCCTTTAGATCTCAATACTCTCAGCTATCTCCAGAGCATCCTCGACCTCGACACCAAGGTACCGCACGGTGCTCGACATATTCGTGTGTCCCAACAGCAACTGGACGGCTCGAAGATTCTTCGTCTTCTTGTAGATCAATGTCGCTTTGCTCCGTCTCATTGAATGGGTTGCGTAGACTGAAGGATCAAGTCCAATGCTGGTAATCCATTTTTTGACAAGACGGGCGTATTGGTGAGTCGTGATATGGTCCGACTTTCGCACCCGGCTCGGCCACAAATAATCCATACCTGCGAGTCCTCGCAACTCGATCCATGCTTCGACCGATTCGCGCGTCTTTTTGGTTATCTCAAACTGAACAGGCTGACTGGTCTTCTGCTGGATGACTTGCGCCCGGTCCAGAACCTCACCGTTTCTGGCAATATCCCGAACCAATAGCTTTACCAGATCGCAGGATCGGAGTTTGCAGTCAATTGCCATGTTGAACATCGCCAGCTCGCGGATGTTCTTCGCTATCTCTAACCGAATACGGATAGCCCATATTTGTTCGAGTTTAAGCGGTAGCTTCTGGCCGATGAGCTTCCCTTTGTTCCAGGGAACTTTGCTGGTAGAAAATGTCATGACGTGGCCCTCTTTGGAGGGTAAGGGCCTTTAAGTATGGTTCAGAAAATTGTTCCCTGCTGGCCAGCCTGGTCGCAAATCGGGCATTCAAATTTGGGCGCAACGCCTGCGCCTTTGTTCTCGAATTCGAAGTCGGCCTCGAAGGTTGGAAGACTTCACTGCCAGCTGAGGTGGTCGACGAGCAACACATCATGGCGCTTTACAACGATCACGCCACCAGTGAGCAGCTCCACATTGATTTCAAAACCGACCTAGGACTACTGCCGTCCGGTAAATTCGACACCAACAACCTGGTCATGGCCCTCGCGACGATGTAGCAGGTTGCGGCAGCGGTTCATGAGATGTCTGTAACCATATCAGAGGTGTCTTCCAATGTTCAGAGCACATCCGATCAAGCTCAGAGCGCGTCGCGTTCGGCAATTCAAGGGCGCGAGGTGGTTGGCAAGACGGCTCGTGCGATTGAGCGTCTGAAAATAACGGTCGATGAAGTTCAGACATCGGTTAAGGATTTGGCGGTCAGAACCGAGAACATTACGCAAGCGGCGGAAATGATTGAACAGATCGCCGAGCAGACGAATTTGCTTGCTTTGAATGCGGCGATTGAGGCCGCCAGGGCCGGCGAGCACGGACGCGGTTTTTCCGTTGTTGCGGATGAGGTTCGTCGTTTAGCCAAGCGAACGACCGAATCGACGAGGGAAATACACAATATTTTGTCTGACCTCTTGGAGGGTTCTCAGCGCTCCCTGGCAATGGCGCAGGAGGGAACAGAGGCAGCTGAGGCAGGCCTGGGAGAAATGCATTCCGCTGAGACTGTATTGACTGAGATTGCTGATTCCGTTGGCACCATTGCCGACATGGCGATGCAGATGGCCGCTGCCGTTGAGGAGCAAAGTCAGGTGTCAGATCAAATTAATCAGCAGGTTGAGCATATCTCATCACTGGCCGACCAGAATCATGGTAAGGGAGCGGCTTCGGCCCGCAGTATGGAGAGCGTTGAAGATATCGCGCGCGAGCTTCACGAGCTGGTAGTCAGATTCAAGTCATAATCACGAGGAAAAGCAGGGTTATGAATGGTGTCTCCTCGGCGATCAGAGGTCACGGATGTGTATTGGGAATATTAACAATTAGCTACAAAATGCCTGTGGAGCACTTTCTGCGCGTAGCATAAATTACCGTTGAAGCGCACCGGCTTCGTCTGCGCAGAGGATTGGTTGTGAAGGTACTTGTAATTGAAGACGATAGCCTGGTTTCCGATTTGCTGGAAACGGTTATTTCCGGTCTCTTTGTTGGGGTTCAGGTTTTGGCCGGATTTTTCCAACTCTGGGTGGACCTAATACGGGGTCAGGGTTACAGATCATTACCTTTCGCTTATCGAAATTTCTGTCAATGTGGGCCACGCTAAACATGTATTGAACGGAGGCATATTCGCTTCCTACGTTTTATCTGAACCTGTTAGAGCGGCATGGGCATCACTGATTCAATTACTCTCGACCACTTCCCCGTTGGCAGCCTGGTGTCCAATGCTTCCCGGCAAGTCATTTATAGCAATAGTTACTTTGCTAGAAAGTATGGCTATTCGGTCAATGAGCTTGTCGGGAAGGATTTCTTTTCACTTCTAAGTCGGGCCTCACAGATCATGTACGACAGCTATCTTATGCCAATGCTGGTGCGAGAAGGCTGCTGTGAAGAAATTCGGCTGACCTTGATCAACTCAGATGGCGACACTGTGCCGGCAGTGGTTAGCGCCAAGCTGCAAGAAAACGGCAACGGTCGAATCTTCTGGAGCGTTGGGCATGCTGCTCGTTCCGAGCAGTTGTTTGAGGAGCTCACCGAGGCCAGGAAGCTACTCCAACAAAAAGTTGCGTTGCTTCACACCCTGTCTGACACCGACCAACTGACCGGTTTGCCAAATCGTTCCGCTCTTACGCGCCATTTGACCCAAAAAATCTCACTTTTTGCGGAGGGCGAACTGGCTTTCGCTTTGGCATTTATTGATCTTGACGGCTTCAAAGAGGTGAACGACCAATACGGGCACTACATGGGAGATAAGGTTCTGAAGCTTATTGCCAAGCGCATGGCTAGCAACCTTCGAAGTGACGACCTGATTGCACGGCTTGGTGGTGATGAGTTTGTCGTTTTGCTTCATGGCCACTTCAACGCAGCCATGGCGGAAGAATCGGTTAATCGTTTGATCCGGAAAATCAGTGAGCCACTTGAACTTGACGCTTTGACATTACATGTGTCGGCCAGCGTTGGCGTAACGCTTTACCCGCAAACCGAAAACATAACCCCGGATCAGCTGATTAGGCAGGCGGATCAAGCCATGTATCAATCCAAGTTGGCTGGCCGGAATCAAATGAGCCTGTTCAACGTCGATAACGAAAAGTATCAAAGAGAAAAGCACACGGAACTTCATGCAATCAAAGCGGCCATGGCTGCCAACGAGTTTCAGCTTTATTATCAGCCAAAAGTGGATATGCGCAGCGGAAAAGTTCTCGGGGCAGAGGCGTTGATTCGCTGGAATCATCCGGTCGAGGGATTAAAAGGACCCGCGACGTTCTTGCCGATTATCACGGAAACGAATGTCGGGCTCGATCTTGAGCAATGGGTAATAGTCAACGCCCTTGAGCAGCTTCAGGCCTGGCTTTCAGAGGATTTGGACATCCATATCAGTGTCAACATTTCCGGTTATCACCTGCAGGACCCAGACTTCCTCAAGAAGTTGACCCGCGTACTCTCGGCATTTCCAGATATTCCGAAGCATCGGTTTGAACTGGAGGTACTGGAGACGAGCACAATCGAAGACGTTGAAAAAGTATCCCTTGTACTTTCTAGCTGCAGAATGATGGGCATAAGAGTGTCACTGGACGACTTTGGCACAGGCTATTCAACGCTCGGTCATCTGCGGGACTTATCGGTCGACACTCTTAAAATTGATCGTAGTTTTGTAAAGGACATGCTGACCAAACCTGGAGACCTTGCAATTCTTAAGGGCGTCATCGGATTTGGACAGGCGTTTGAGTGTGACCTCATCGCGGAAGGCATAGAAACTTATCAGCATGCGCAAAGTCTCATGGAGCTTGGCTGTGATTGGGGACAGGGCTATTACATTGCGCGCCCGATGCCGGCTGCCAGCTTCATTGAGTGGGTTTGTGATTGGCGAGAAACTGGATTCGTAAAAAAATTCAAAGCGACTGATGCTTTGACAACGACCGAAATTAAGGAGTGAAACCAGCGTGTTCACCAGAGAAGAGATTATTGCGAGGAACAATGTTGAAATCATTGGCTCCGGTGATACACCGCTGATGCTGGCCCACGGCTTCGGTTGTGATCAGAACATGTGGCAATACTTGACGCCTGGTCTCAGGGATCGCTACACCCTGATCCTCTTCGATTACGTCGGCTCTGGCCAGTCACAACTGTCGGCCTTCAGCGAGGCACGATACAACACATTGGAAGGCTACGCCCGCGATGTCAGTGAGATTTGTCATGCACTGAACCTGAGGGACGTTCATTTTGTCGGTCACTCGGTCAGTTGCACGGTTGGTTTGTTGGCGGCACTTGAGCACCCGGAATACTTCGCGAGTCAGATAATGATTTGCCCCTCTCCCTGCTTTCTAAATGTTCCACCGGATTATCACGGCGGATTCGAGTGGGCAGATCTGGAAGAGTTGATTGAACTGATGGATCGGAACTATCTGGGCTGGGCCAGTTATCTGGCGCCTTTGGTGGTCGGCGCTGAAGGATCCGCGATGTTAACCGGTGAGCTTTCAGACAGTTTCTGTTCCACTGACCCCTTGGTTGCCAAAACGTTCGCAAAGGCGACATTTTTTTCTGACTACCGTCATCTTTTACCATGCGCCAAACATCCGACGCTCATCTTGCAGAGCCAGGTTGATGCGCTGGCCAATGAGAGAGTCGGAAAGTACATCCATGAGCATATGCCAGACAGCAGGCTCCGGGTTCTGCCGAGCGAGGGTCATTGTATCCATATGACACATCCGGAGTTGGTAAGGCCGGAGATCATGGATTGGCTACAGGCGTGAATTTGAGCAATGCTCGAATGTTCGCTTTTGTTTAGCAGCGGACCGATCTAGGCGTCCGGTGGAGGCAGCAGGCCGGCAAGGTCAGGGAGCGGTGGGCCTATGAAAGACAGACAGAAATTGATTTCTCTCGGCCCGGCAAGCCCAGCGACAATGCGACTCGGGAGCCATTCAACGGTAGACTCCGTCAGGAATGCTTGAACGAGAACTGGCTCCCGTCACTGACCAATGCCGAGCAGAAGATTGACTCCTGGAGAACGTTCTATAATCAAGTCAGGCCTCACTCCGCACTGGGGTGGTCCAAACCCTATGACTACGCCCGAAAATACGCTGCTTCAAGGTAAGCGCCAATAAATCCGCACCTGTAGCTGACGCCCGAGTTTCGCCACACTGATTCCTGCTTTCACATTAAGGAGGAATCTGATGACTACCCCTGATTTACACCAGTTCTGGCAACAGACGCTGTCGGACTGGCAGGCTTCGGGCTTGTCCGGTGCAGCCTACTGCAAACAAGAGTCGCTTGTTTATCATCGGTTTGTCTACTGGCGGCAGAAGCTGACCGGCCGTGCCGAATCCAGTGATGAACCGGTTCAAGCTCGATCCGGATTCACTCGCGTGACTCCGACTCCGGATGCCGGAGTCGGTTTGACCGTGTCACTGCCCGGCGGCGTATCGATCACCGGTCTGCATGCCGGTAATATCGATTTGCTGGGTGCCGTCTTGAGACAGCTGTGATGCGTCACCGCTATCTGCGCCCTTCCTGGGATCTGCCGGAGATCTACCTGTACCGAAAGCCCATCGACTTCCGCAAGCAGGCCAACGGCCTGGCCCTGCTGGTGGAACAGGAACTGGGGCACAGCCCATTCTCCGGTGCACTTTACGCCTTCACCAACCGGCAGCGGAACAAGATCAAATGCCTGATGTGGGAAGACAACGGCTTTGTGCTCTATTACAAAGCCCTGGCTGAGGAGAAATTCAAGTGGCCAGGGCCTGCGGATGAACTGATGCCGCTGACCGGTGAACAGATCAACTGGTTGTTGGACGGCTACGACATCAGTCTGTTGCGGGGCCATAAAACCCTGCACTATGAGAGTGTCGGATAGCCCTTTTTGCATTACGTTTTAGGTGTGCCAGGGCATTGTTTTTGCTATAATTCCGCCATGAAATCAACGCCTGATAACGCCCTCAAAACCCCGGATCTCAACGGTTTATCGACCGCTGAGATGGTGGCGCTTATCAGCGGCCTTCAGCAGCAACTCGCCTCCAAAGAAGACGCCATCCAGCGACGAGACGCTCGCATCGAGATCCTCGAAGAACTGCTGCGCCATAAGAAGATCCAGCAGTTCGCCGCCAGCAGTGAAAAGCTGCCCAATCAGATCCTGCTGTTCGATGAGGTCGAGCTGGAAGTCGAGATTGATGTACTGCGCGATGAGCTGCCCGACGATGTCGAAGAGGAAGAGACACCCCGCCGTTCCCGCAAGCGCCGCCAACGTGGTTTCTCCGATACGCTGCTGCGTGAGCGTATTGAATTAACCCTCAGCGACGAAGAAAAAGCCGGTGCCAGCAAGACCTTCTTCACCAAGGTGAAGGAAGAACTGGAGTTCATCCCCGCTCAACTGAAAGTGCTGGAGTACTGGCAGGAAAAGGCCGTGTTCGAGCAGGACGGCGAAGAGCGCATTGTTGCGGCCGCCCGTCCGGCGCGCCCGCTGGGCAAGTGCATCGCCACCCCGTCACTGCTGGCTTACCTCATTACCTCCAAGTACGCCGACGGCCTGCCGCTGTACCGTCAGGAGCAGATGTTCAAGCGTCTGGGTCACGAGGTCAGCCGCACCAGCATGGCTCACTGGATCATCCGGCTGAATGACGTCTTCCAGCCGCTGATCAACCTGATGCGGGAAACCCAGAATAGCGGTGACTACCTGCAAGCCGATGAAACCCGGATCCAGGTGCTCAAGGAAGACGGTAAGACCGCCCAATCCGACAAATGGATGTGGGTCACCCGGGGTGGTCCACCGGGAAAACCTTCGGTTCTGTTCGAGTATGATCCATCACGAGGTGGCAAGGTACCGGTGCGTCTGCTGGATGACTTCCAGGGCATTCTGCAAGCCGATGGCTATTCCGGCTATGGGCAGGTCTGTGCCACGAACAAGCTGACGCGGATCGGATGTTGGGATCACGCGAGACGTAAGTACGTGGAGGCGTCCCGGGCGGCACCGGCCAAAGGCAAAAAAGGCCAACCCTCAAAGGCGGATGTAGCCCTGAGCCACATCCGCAAACTGTACGCCATTGAAAAGGCCGCCCGGGATCTGAGCGACGCGGAGCGATATCGGGTTCGCCAGGAAAAGAGTCTGCCGTTGTTGAACGCCTTTAAAGCCTGGCTGGAGAAAAATGCCCCCAAGGTGATGAAAGGCCTGCTTACCCGTCAGGCCATGGATTACACCCTGAACCAATGGGACTACCTGGTCGGCTACTGTGAGCGCGGTGACCTGAAGATCAGCAATGCCGGAGCCGAGAACGCCATCCGCCCGTTTGCCCTCGGCAGAAAAGCCTGGCTCTTCGCCGATACCTCACAAGGGGCGAAAGCCAGCGCCACCTGCTATTCGCTCATCGAAACCGCCAAGGCCAATGGCCTGGAGCCTTCAGCTTATATCCACCATGTGTTGGAACGCATTGCTGAGTCCGACACGCTGGAGAAGCTCGAAGCGTTGCTGCCCTGGAATGCCGAGTTGCCGGCTTCGAAAAAAGTGGCTCAATACGATTAGGGCAAGCGGGTCGATTTAACGGCGCTTACGCTTCAAGTCACCTAAGACCGCAATTAGAGCCGGTTTTTTCTGGCAATGAGCGAGACAAAAGCGGGGTCAGGATCACTCCTTCTGCAATCACTCAAAAATTCTTTACTCAAAACCTCGATTATTGTCTAAGGAGAGAGTTCATCGAGGTTGTCTTGATCAAAGAAGTGCCTAGCTGCCTCAATTACCCGGCCTGCTCTCAACTTCGTAACCTACGAACGATAACAAGTGCTATTGCAAGAGAACCTAGGACTGGCGAAAGCTTTTTAGAGTTGGGTGATGCGGAAAATCCTCAAGAGCAGTGTCCACTAGCATATCTAGGCTAATGCTTGCCCCACCACCTCCGAGGCTCAAAACTTTCAATGCGGAAAACCACATGCTTCGGCCATTACCACTGAGTTGCAGACGCGATAAATCACCGCCCGCTCTGGACCAAATAGCCTGGTCTGTTGGGCCGGAGGGATAGAGATCAGAAAATATAGATGAGAGTTCTCTTGTGTTAGCAGCAAGAGGATTGGGTTTAGAAGGTCCTTTAATTGCTCCGCCGGCGTCGAGTGCTATTGGGAAATTGTCCTCTAGGTTGTAAGCCTTGAATTGAGGATGTTGCTCTTCTCCACACATTGCCATCACATTTGAATTCACCTTGGAACTCACGTGGTTAAAGAGATCAAAAACCCGAATAAATCCATCGCCCTGGGCATTACAATTTCCCCGCATTGCATCGACCAAGTGCTTAGTAAAAACGCTATTGGTATCGCCGCCAAGAATGAGTGAAACCTCATTCTCTCGCGACGATGCAATAATTACTTTCCCAATACCATTGGAAAGTAATGCGATCGACTTATTACTGAAGCCAATCCTTGGTTGAGCGTGTCCGTCAGACTTGAAACTAACAGCGCCGCCTGAATGGCAAGCGTCGAGTATGACGACTATTCGGCGAGCTCTAATTTTTTTTAACGCATCAGAGAACTCGCTGTCGGAAAGATAAGATGGTTCGGAGGAATAGCTGGAGAAATCGACCGGTAATAATGCGCTGAACTCAGAGTGATTGGCAAATAAGCCACCATGACCTGAGAAATAGATAAAAACAAAATCTTCTTCTTGGCTCTCTTGAGAAAGCTGCTCAAGCGCATTACAGATATTTGAAAGTGTTGCTTCATTATCCAACAGCACCTTCACATTCTCCGGATGATATCCGCAATAGTGAGGAGCCGTCAGGACGCTGGCAACATCGTTCGCATCTTTCAACACGACTGCGGGCAGTTGGCCTATATTTTGATACGCTGCTATACCGACAATCAGCCCCCGACCGACGCCTCCCAACCCCTTCCCTGTGTTGCCAACCTGATCTTTTTCCACAATTACTCCGTTGCAGCTTCAGCGAAGCTTAAACTTATGTGCATCTAACCAATTCAATTTATCATTGTGCCGGTAATCAATGAGCATTTCTTCGAGAAGTCTATGGGGCTTGGCGCGGTTACCGTACTTCATTTTTCGAATGGCCGACTGCCACCTCTCCGCGCCACTTCCAACCTGTTCAAGATCCGAATTCTTCCCTTCAGCGCGCTCCCATAGCGCCCCTTGATCAGGGCCCTGAGGATACAGTTCGATTGCTGCATCGGTGAGGGCTTTCCAAACATCAGTATCAGAGATAGGTTTCAACTGGAATCGGAAGGTATCCCAGATTGGGAGCAGATCGTAGCATTCAACCAAAGCATGTTTTAGCGCACTATGCCCATCCTTACACTCCCTTACGAGTACACTTAGGACTCTTTTCCATTTTCTGGATCTAATCAATATCCCGAGCGCGCTGGCATCACTTTGATTAATCGCGTGCGTTTTCCGACAAAGACCCTCAATCCAACGAACAGCTATGTCTTCCTGCATACTGGGGAGTGCCTGCACTATCGCGATGCTATCTGCAAATTGAGCGGCGGATAACGCGCTCAAGAGACTTTCCAACCTCGCCCCAAGAATACTTCGCTGAAGCACTGGGTCAGGAACAAAAGGAGGTGTGCCGGACGAAGCAAGCTCAAGCCAGCTGGAAGATGTTGCGACCAGATACCTTTCCCTAACGAGCGGATCAGGTATACAGGTCCACACTTTTGCTCGGTCAGGGTAACGACAAAGATCAGCTGCTGGAGTGCTCGAAAGCAACCCAACAAGATTTAAGTTATTGCACCCATTTTCCACCTGGGCATCCATGAACTCAAAAACTGCTACCCAAGGAGGAGTTGATACCTTCCACGCTTCCGAATCTATCTCAAGAGCACTGGCCCATAACCTCTGCGTCGATGGCTGCTTGAGATCATTGTCAATGGCCATTTATTTTGACCCACCTTTGGCCAATAAAATTGACCCACCTTTCATAGTCTAGCTTGTTGTCTTCTGCTTTAGCCGATAGCTTTCTCCTCCCAACATAAAGATGTGTGAATGGTGGATAACCCGGTCAATGATCGGCACCGCCACGTTGTCGTCGTGGAAGAACTCGCCCCAGCTGGTGAAGTCCTTATTGGTGGTCAGGATGATTGAACGGTATTCGTATAGGCTGTTGATCAACTGGAACAGGTTGTATCGGGCCTGCCGGGTCATCGGTAGATAGCCCAGTTCATCAATGATCAGCAGGTCGTACTTGGCCAGTTGGCTGACCCGCTTTTTCAACTCACCCTTCATCTCGGCCAGCTCTAGTTCTTCCACCAGATCGAGAGCGTTGCGGAACAGTACCCGGTAGCCGGCCTCCACAGCTTTGTGGCCAATGCCGATGGCCAGGTGGGTCTTGCCTACACCGGGCGGGCCGATGAACACCAGGTTGTTTCGCTCGTCGATGAACTGGAAGTCCAGCAAGGCATTGACCTGGCGTTTGGTAATGGTGGTCTGGTGCCGGTAGTCGAAGCCCTCCAGGCGCTTCTCCGCTGGGAACGCAGCCATTTTCCGGTTCCGGCGGATGCGTTTGTCCTGGCGCTGGGTCAGTTCGTGCTCGGCAAGCCGGTCCGCGAAGCTGAGATAGGACATCTCGTTGGCTTCAGCCTCGGCCAGCAGGTTGGTCAGTTCGTCGGCGGCCGCGCTCAGGCGCAGGCTGCGGTAACGGGCCTCGGTCTGTTCAAGCTGGCTCATGGGTCACCCCCTGGCCACTGGAGCGGCCAATATGGCGGTAAGCGCTCAGATCCAGTGTTTCTTTTGGTTCCGATAGCGGTTCCGGCTGTCGCTCCCGGAGAACGGCGGCCTGGGCTGCTTCCAGATAACTTTGCAGCCGTGTCGCGGTCATGCCGGGACGCTCTGCCAGCGTCGTAATTAATGCCGGATCCACGGGCGCATGGCGCTTGAGCAGGTCACGGGCAGCCACCAGCTGGTCCTTGTAGATCTTGGGCTCGGAACGCTTGAGCTGTTGGCACAACCGTGGCCCGATGTCACTGCCGATCAGGTCGTTGATCTTACCCTCAAGGGCGGCCACCCGCTGGGCATGATCCCGGTAGTGGTGGGTGTTCTTGATCACCTTGCCTTTATCGGCACACAGAGCATGGCTGGCAATGACTTCCCCTGTGTTCAGGTCGCTGATGTGGAGTTGGCCGCCGGACTCCAGAACGCCCACCCGGGCCTGTTGCCAGGCCATGGGCACAGAGTACTTGTTGGCCTTCCAGGCGATCAGGCCGGTCTTGTCGGCTCGACGTGTCTCGTGGGCCACAGATTGCACGCAAGCTGGTGACAGGTAAGCCTCCAGGTGTTCTCGCTCATCCCGTTCGAAGCGTTCCCGGGGTGGCTCTCCGGTGGTGCCGTGGATGCGGACATTGGCTACGCTCTCAAGCCAGTCCTGCACGTGCTGGCGCACGTGCTCCTGGTCCCGGAAGACCTCACCGTAAAGGCAATCCTGCTTGACGTACTTCACGCCAGCTTCCACCTTGCCCTTGCTCTCCGGGTCATAACCTTCGCAGGCATGGATCCGGAACCCGGCCGTGGTGGCATACTCGTGGAACCGTTGGTTGAGGGTCAGCTCCCGGTACTGTTCGTTGATGACCACCAGCTTGGTCTGATCGTAGACGCATTCCTCCGGCAGGCCACCGAAGTAACGCAGGGCTTCGTTATGGAGTTGGATAAAGGTCTGGGTATCCAGTGGGCGGAAGGCCAGACCCACGTACATCAACCGCGAGTAGGACAGCACGAACACCACGAAGTGCAGCGTGCGCTCTTCGCCACCAATCAGCACGCCGCGCAACTCACCCGGGTCCACCTGACACTGAACACCCGGCACATCGTCCAGAATGGGTTCGTAATAGCGCATCTGGGCTGAGGCCACTTCCCCCTTGAGCGTTCGCACATAGCGGCGAATGGAACGATCCGAAGCTGGCAATTCACCAACCTTCGCTTGCAGCTTGCGGGCAATTTTGACGGCGCTGAGCTTGGGGAATTCTTTGAGAAGATGAATCAGATAATCCCGGTGATCATCGAGGCGCTTGGTGCGTGAGGGATCTTCTATCTGTTCCGAAATCGCGTTCTCATCCATCCGCAGATACTTGCGAACGGTATTGCGGGACAACCCCAGTTCCTGACTGATGGCGCGGATCGACAACCCTTTGCCGTTATCGTGCAGTGCCTTGATCTTGTGTATCACAACCCACTCCTTCACTGACATGCCCCCGGCCATCGATAAAAGCTGGGGACAGTAGCTGGTTCTGTGGCCTGACGGCCACTCGGAGGTGGGTCAAAATTAATGGCCAGTAGTGGGTCATTTTAATTGGCCATTAACAATCATGATCAGCAAGCAGCGCCGGAGTTTTCACAACAATCTCTACCGCAATTGCAATGAGGCGGCTATCGTCGAACTCTAAAGCTGCGCTTAGAGTTTCTTGGTCGCTTGCATGCTTCAGGGCCTCGAGCACACCGGAGTTATCGCTGACTGACTTATCGACCTGAAGCTGTCGCTTGACAGCTTCTTGAGGTGAAACACTGCAAGCTAATGCTGCACCATGAAGCACCCACCAACTATGCTGGCGCGCAATCATAAGGGCAGCTTCACTGGCCTCTTTCGAAAGAGCTTTGGGTACGGCTTTTGCCAACTCCGTTTCAAATTCAGGGACCTTTGTCCCAGTAGCCTCTATAATATTAGTAGCGCAAGGAAGGTCTTTTTCGAGCCAGCGCCAGATGGCTCGGTACATAAATTGATTAGGATTCTCGAGCGCAAACAACACACCAGCGATTACAGCCCTACTCCAATCTGTCCCCCTATGAGGCGAGCTGAACGCTTCTCGCAAGTTATCAAGAATGCCTTCATCTTGATTGGGCGAGAATTCTTGGTGAGCAACCCAACTGCTTACCGCTTCCCAGAGAACCTTTTTTGAGGGAAAAGCATCCATCTTTAAGTTTCGTAGTAGAAATAAGCTTTCTGGTGTGAGTTCCGATTCAAACGTCGCTACAAACTCGGTGAGCAGGTTAGCCTTCAAATTGACGCCGATATTGGGAGATGGCGCAATCTGCTCCCCTATAATTCTGATCGCGCTAGAGACTCTCTCTAATTTTCGCTCACCCGCTCTGGAATGCTCATAAGCATACGTAAGTAGACGAAGTTTTTTGAAACTGTCCACATCCACTAGGGCAATATCCTGCATAAACTGACGCAGGGGCTCCGCACTGGCGGCACCACGTAACAACTCACTGGCCAATGAAGTAGCGTGAGACGAAGTGACATCTTGAATTACTTGGTAAGCACCCCAGCGTGAGACAAGCTGAGGAGGGCTCAACGCCACTGAAAGCCTATCATCCAGCTCAAGATCCCGCGGGCTAAATGTCAGCCTAAAAGCAAACCGTAAGCGCAGTGCGGGCCATAGCATCCCCCAAAGTGAAACCATTAAATTGTCAAAATCGAAGTTGCCGCAGCAAATTACAGGCAGCTCACCGCCAGATACAAGCGCATTGGTGACCCCAACAACATGGCTCGAATTGATATAGGGTGCAGTTGTCAGATCGTTGAGATCGACCTCAACAGGCTCAACTTTACTTTGCATAGCCTCTTTGCGCGAAAAGGTTAGTAAGTTGATAAGAGGGCGAAGGTCAGCAATTTTTCCAATTTCTTCGGCAGGGATAAAAATTGCGTGCGAAAATACCATGCCAGCACGAGTTGCTCCACGATCAACAGTAACTCTAGCAAGCACATAGTGTGTTTCTTGGTGTAGGAATCCGGTTAAATACGAAGGGCATTCGACACCGGTTGGCACTGTGTCTGGCAGGTCAACTTTGTACGCAATAGCCTGAGCAAGAGGTAGATTTCCACTAGCCTGAATCAGGCCATGACCCCGACTCTCAACTACGCCATAAATAGCTTGGTGTAAGATCATTTCACAATTTACTCTCTTTCCGTGGTCTGCCCATTAATCAGGGCTTGGAGAGGTATTGTGAGATCAGGTGATTTTGTGCCATCAGGGTTCACAATGTAGCCGAATTGCTCTGGCCCCAAGTTCACGTAGTCTTCGTCCGACTGCTCGAGACTCAATGCTTTTCCAAGCGCAGATAGACCAAAAAAGAGTGGCTGCTTCCAAACGCTGGTCACGTATTGGTGAAGCATTGGCATTTGAATCTTGAGTAGCGTTTCAGGAGGAGAGGCTTGCGAACCGAGCTCATCCCAGCATGTCAGCATAATCGCCAGCTTCGGTTTTTTAACAGGTTTATCCAAATTTACTCGCGCTCCAAACAACATGATCTGCAATAACTCGATCAAACGAGCTTGGTGGGACATGTCGATTTCAGTGCGCTGAGTCTCAGGCAGGGTCCGGACCGAAGATATTGGTTTCGAGAATATGTCTGTCTGGTCTTGATGTAGATTGAGACGGATAAGAAGCAACCAAGAGGTCGCGCCCTGAATACTAGCTGCCCATTGATCAGGAAGGCTGCGATTTTTGAGCATGGTACTAACTTGTTCACCAGCATACTCAGGCCACACTAATGTTGCCTTACTGCCCGCCTTATCGACTACCGGCCAAATGCTCTCAACGTAGGTAGTCGAAGTTGTATGATCAGCAGCCAGCCCGGCGTTCAGTTTCTCGAATGCTGACTTATAGGGTTCTAAATTGGCTTGATGACCTTCGACATCGAGAGTTAGCTCAATACCCCCTGTTTTCAAAAGTCGACTAAGTAATTGCGCACCGTAGTGGGTTTTACCAACGGAAGACTCGCCAATCAGCAAAACTGAATGCTTTTTTCCTTGCATAGCTATCTACTACCGAAAAGAAATAAGGGGTCATCGCTGAAGCCGTCGATTGGAGGTAATGCGGCCTTGCGCCGTCGGGAGTCTAGGACCCACCTGAGAAGCCGGAACAATCCTGTTTCGGAAAGAGGTTCATGACCGTTTACTACGTTTACGTCGAACTCCTGAATATCGGGAATCCGCATTCTGGCGACTCCGCTTATGGCACTTCTCATAGCGTCGGTCACGTCGATGTCTGACTTCATCCATACCAAAGCTACCGGACGCTTGTTGCGTATTCCAGCAACACGGCTAATGAGGGACTGCAACTCATGCCGAGCTATCCCTTTATTGCGGCCCGCCAGTGCTCCACTGTCCGCTGCGACCAGCAATATGTCTGAATTCTCCGCCACCCATCTTGCCCCTGCTGCTTCAGTGCTATCCACATTATTTGTCCAGTGCGTAAACCATTCACCTGGAGCGTCAGTGAATAGAAAGTTTCTTTTGACAGACATAGCGTTCTGAAGCGTCAAATGCAGCAAGCCTGGCGATCGCCCCGAACGACTGGATGTGTGGGCCGGAAATGTTGGTGGTCGCTGCGCGTCCACCCACCGTAGACCAGTAGCTACCCCCTCCCATCCTTCTATCGACCTTGATCCGGCAAATGCCCAACCAGCTGACGAGAGCAAACCCTTGCCTATAAGCAGATACCATGCGCCCAACAGAGATGTCTTTCCCGCATTTTCCGGACCAAAAATACCAACAACCAGAGGCTTTTGCCTACCTGCTACGTAGGCCACATCTGTATGCCCCATAGCCAAACTCGTCCATGCGAGGCGAAGGCCATCTGTTGCCGAAAGCTGAGAGCCTTCGTCAGCACTAGCGGATGCTTTGTAGTGAGCACATCCCGCCGGCTCACCAAGATGGCAACTGGTATCGGGAAAATTACAGAACTCTTGGCTACAGTAATTACTACTTGTCATGCTGCTTTTTTCCGGCGTTTATTCGTCCGTGAGAGGGCGGCTGCTCGGAGTACCATCAAGTCACCGAGCAACCAGCTGGCCCAGTCCGGTAAAGTTAGTTCTGTGTCAGCACTAACTCCAAGAGCTTCTACAACAGTCGCCTGATCAAACGTTTCAGTCCCACTCGTCGTACCTAACAAGCTTATCAAAAGTTTGCTATCGGGCTCCTCGGGGACAAGCGAATCTATAGTTTCTCGAAGAGGAGCCAACTTCTCTTCATTGCTAACAGCATTCAATAGTTCAGCGATGGAGTGTTTCTCACTCCCATCCAACAGGGGTAATTTCAATACCGTCTCGTGAAGAAAAGCTGTCACGCTTGCCGGTGCGAAGCATGGTAGCTCTTTGAAAAGATCCAATGCCATGAGTGCAGGCGCGACCTTCGGCTTCAGTGATCTATAGCTATCCCCGATGCTTTTTGAAAAAAGAGCTTCCTTCCACCAAAGTAAATTAGTTCTTTTTTCAAGCCCTGAGGTGGCTGCGGAATATGCTTGGAAAGACTGAGTTAAAATTGAGGACAGCTCATCAGCTATGCGTTCAATTGGCTCAGCCAAATCGAGCTCTTCACTCTCAGATGATTCGACTGCAGAGGTGACAGTGTTAACTAGAACCTCTGCCATTCGTGTACCGAAAACCTCGGCAAAATTTGGCTTTTGATTAGCTTGATTGTACGGGTTGCCGTTTTCTAAGCTCTGCGCGCCGCCGTTTACAATGATTTGATTAGATACGGCCTTTGCACACTCTATTTCCAGAGTCTTGGTGTTAATCGATACAGGCTCTTTAACTATCTTTGGGGGTTCGATCTCTGGAAACTTGAACTTTGGAAGCTCTATTTGTGTAGGTGTCTCCCAGTCCTTTGTTGCACGTTTATCAACTTTCGATTCGGCCGTAAAAAGCACCCTACTCCAGACTTCCTCTTCACTACCCATCTCGCGATGTGGGAGCATGTTGCGTACGCAGGAAGCCACTATCAGAGCAATATGGTCGTGTGAGCTCATCGCGCCCACTAGAGCTTCGAGAAGGATGCCACGTGCAACAAGGATAGGAGTCTCTTGGAATGCGTTACGGTAGGTCTTCCAGACTGTTTCCAAGGCTTCCAGAGAAGATACTATCGAGGAATTATCTTCTGTAACATCTGGATTGGAAGACGCCAATACGAAAGGGAGAGCCATGTATGGGTTTTTGTTAAGCTGCTTTTCGAGAGCTTGTGCCGCCGCCTGCAGCTTAAGTAGCTTTTCGTCGTCACCATTGACGTCTATCAAACCCACTGATAAAAAGCTTACAAGAACCTCTTCCCCATTAATTTCCTTCATTTACCAATCCTCATCCCGAAACCAGAGTATCGTTTTCTTCAGTCGCCAGATAAGCATTTTATCTACTGATTGACAACGCCAAAAAGGAAAGACAACCAATTTTTCGGGCCCCGAGCCGTATTTCTAAACGATTTTTGCCGAAGTTGACGTCGCGCCCCTTGTGCGTCTTGCATCATTTGGTTCGTGACCTTACGGGAGCATGTGCAAAGGTCGGAAACTTCCGGTTACCCAGGCGGGACCCCAAATCTCAACGACAGTATGGACACAACTGACGGCAGGCCTGGCTAACAGCAACAATGTCACAGAGGAGGCCCGAACTCATGGTTTGTATCCAAGAGCTAGCGGGAAAACGATTGTTACAGTGTAGTGGTTACAAAACACAAGATAACTACCACTATGTGCATTTTAGTGACGCAAACTTTACACACCAGACCATAGCCGCTTGGCTACACCTCTCTCAGACGAACCAACTACACTTGATGGAGATGACACAGTGGTCAAATGGTTTCACCATTGAGATCGGGGCAGTTGAATGAAAAGAAGTGATGACAATTGGCGCGGTGTGCTAGCGGCGCTCGACCTGGATCCGGAACGCGTTCTCTTGGATGTCCGAAAAGCGGCGGGCATTGCATCAGAGAGCCAACTCAACAATGCGGCGGAGGCCTTCACCCAATGCATCGCCCAAATAACAGTCAAGTCCGCGATCTCGCTTGATTCGGAGGCATTCTGGAGTTGGTTTTCGACCTGCCCGATTTCAGCCATTGGCGATCGTACGCTGCTTCAGGCTACGCTGGATGGAGATAACACGATGGTGACCCATTGGCTGGGCCATTGGGAGTCGGGTGGGTACGCCTAAACGATTCGGCGTCATCCCCCCTCACTACACAGGGACTGGAGATGAATCAAGACAACGAGGAAAGCCGTCTCATACGAGCCGTATGTGGTATCCGGGAAGCCTTACCGGAACCGCTGCGCCGAACGGGGCCTTTGTCGGCGTATGAAATCGACATTTTGCGCAGTGGCGGCGCGATCTTTCCCACGCCCGAAGAAGCGGAGGCCTGCCGGGTTCCTAACCATCGACGGCTAGTTGAATCGTGTAGGAAAATTGCTGAGGCCGCACTCATAGAGCGAGACGTGGCAAACACGCTCGGCCTCACGGATACAGAGGTCCGGCGTCGAGCGCAGCAGAAGCCTCCGCAGCTGCATCGGTTCGAGCTGAATGGCTCGTTCCTTTACCCGCGCTGGCAATTCGACGACCAGGGATTCACGATTCCACATCTGAGTGCGCTTCTCGCGGTGGTGGATGAGGTCGGCGACCTGTCGGCCTTTACCGTTCACAGCGTCATGTTAAGGCCGACGAATGACCTGGAGGTGGACGAAAATGACCCAAATGAGGAGCCGCCTATATCTCCGAGAGATTATTTGTTGCTAGGTTGTGATCCTGAGCCAGTTCTCCACATTTTTCGTTTCATTCATTACCAGTTCGAATGAGCAAAACTTGGAAGGTTTGTTATGGATACGGCCAACGCACTGATAGGTTTTGGCGGATTCGTGGCGGCGTTTACCCTGAGGAGTCTCATCGCCTATTGGAACGCGGATGCGCTTAAACACTACGCTAGGACGAAATTCGGCAGGGGATGGAGGATCGGTGCTATGGATTTCAGCATCAGGTGTCCAATAGTTTTGAAATGCGTTCGTGCGATTTTTTTTCAGAATAATTAGTTCTCTACCCGGAACCAGGGAAATTTCGAGAATATCGCCGGTCTGCAAGCTACCTCGATTAACTCCGGGATGATGCGCTTCGTATACGGTAGAACAACTCAAGACGAGTGGACGTGCAATTCCGCAGTTTCTCCGAGGACAGTTCGAAATCTTCTAAGGCAACCAAGAGGACGCTCAACATGAACCTGGAATTAGCGTTTTACAAATTTTGGGGGCTTCACTGCCGTTCTGGTCACTATTGGTGTCGTCGGCTATTGGCACGCCGATCGCTTGGAGGCTTGGGCAAAGAAAACGTTTGGAATGTGACTATCGTTTACCCGTCTTTACGCACGTTCGCGTAGTTCATCTGTGTGACCAATAAATTATCCCTAGAACCATTAACGACGTGTAAACGTAGAGTTCCACCCGTCAGGCAAAAAGTTTTCCCCACAGCGAGGTAAGTCCACCACTAGAAGTGGCTAGAACACAGGCGCCGTGAAGCCCATTTTAGAAGTCCTTTCGGCACTAAAAGGGACAACTGGGTGGTCAGGGGTAAGCCCAACAGATAGATTAGTGAGAGGCTCGAATGCCCGTTTTTGTTTAAGACAGGGAGCGACTGGGCTATTCGGAAGTTAAATGGGCTATCCGTAAAACCGCAAAAAGACCGACGTACCTGCAAATCTTTGCGAGCCAACACCAAACAGAGAATAGCGGAAATTTTATGCTTCAAAATTTGGAAAAGTTATGGGTAAAACCACACTAAGAAATTAAAAATCCCGAAAAAATCAGCAGCATCTGACGTCGAACTCGCCGTATTTACGCCGAGCATTTTGTGCTGCCTGGAAGGACGACAGACAGAACATCCATCGCCCTTTCCGCAAACCGCCTTACTCCGACAGCCTGTCCAACAGATAGTCCGAGAGGCTCTGGTACTCGTACTCCACTGTGGAATACGCCCGGCCCGGCCGGTCGAGAGGACCGTCACCGCAATCGGATGTGGCGACGAAATCGACCAGATACGCCGTCTTGAGCAGGTTCGGACGCTGCATATCCAGCTCTTCGCTGTTCAGTGCGTCGTAAAAGAGCTGCCACTGGAACGCCCCGTTCGCGGAATCCACTTCTGGCCGATTTGCGGTCGCCCGATCCAGGAACGGGAACCGGAGCAAGCGGGCAAAAGAGACGCCATTGCGCTCATCAAGATCGTATTCATAGGCGCCAGCCCCGAAAAGATCGGAAGCGGCAACGTCACTGGTAAATGAGAAGGGAAACAGCCGGGTCGCATACTGGCCGTTGCGCTCGGTATCGTTAGGCGCAACACCCTGGGGCGCGCAGGAGGCTCCACCACCTGCAAACTCAACGGCTGCTTCCAGGCCACCGCCCGCGGTCAGCCGATACCCACTGACCAGATCCCGTGGCGACTGCTCGCCATCCAGAATGTCCGCTGGCGAATTGGCCTCCTCTAATGTCAGCACGCGATCATCAGCTCTGCCGGGCACGGATTCCAGCAGAGTCCCGGTCTGCTCATCCCAAACCCAGCTGATGTCACTGATACCATCCAGCTCGGTTCCCCCTGGCGTTACCCCGAGCGTCTGCTCGTGACACGTAGTGACGGTATCGAGACTGGCCGTGCCATTCTCCCACGCAAACTCCAGACGCTCGTGCACGCCCTCCTCGTCGTACCAGACGGCACTTTGGGGCGAAAGGGAGGAAGATGGCAGCCACTGAGTCTTCAGATTGGTCATATAGCCATCGGCCTGAAACAAGCGGGCCATCTCTGGCAATGAAATACCCATGCAGCCCCGACTGGATACGGCCAGCAGCCTGCCACCTTCACTGTATTCAAAAGACAGCTCAGCCGAGGCACCGAGATCAGAGGTACTGGTAGGCAGTACGTCTGATCGGGTTGGCCGTGCCGAAATCCGCTGACTCACCAGAAGCCTGGGATTGCTTACTTCAACATCAACATCCGGCAGTACCAGCGTATCGGTATCCACATTGCCGTAGTTGCCACCGGACGCAGCAGCATCGACAATGGCAATAACCTCATCAACGTTCTGCACCACCGAATAACCAAGCAGGTACACCCCGTCACGCGGTAACAGACTGGCTTCGCTGCCGTCACTGCCATTCCCTGCCAGGTAATCGTTGTAGCCATCAGGAATCTGGCTGGCCATGAACCGCGCCAACGCCCGGGCATAGGCGTGAGCCCGGTCATCATTGGCAAGAATGTAATCCTTCCACAGGTTGATACCGTCCAGATCAGCGAACCGGTTATCCGGAATCGGATTTTCTGCATTCCACTGTCCGGCCAAGCTCCGGAAACGGGCCAGCGTAGTCAGGGGGGTAATATTGGTTACGCCGGGGCTGGCTGACATCAAAAACGCCCGGCTGATCGCCTCATCGCCGTAGCTACGCTCCTCCAGGGTCTGGCCGGGAATCGCGAGGGCATAAAGTGGATAATCCCTGGGGTCCAGGTTTGCGCCGATCGAGGGCGAAACATCCAGCGCGGAAACGTCCATGGAAAACCGCCCGCCGGGACCGCTCATCACGGTTGGCTCGCCGTCCTCGAGTATGTGGGTATTACCGCTGTCCAGCTCAATCTCCACCGGCCCTGCGGTGTACTGGCCATTGTCGTCAAGATCCAGCCAGACCCGGGCATTGTTGAGGTATCCGTCGATCACACGCCCCTGGTAGGGCGCCCGCTCGCTGTAGGTAACACCATCGAACTCCCGGCCATCAACCGGCAGGTCATCGGATTCTTCGCCACAACCGGCGATCGCAAGTGACAACAGAGGAACGGAAAGACTGATCAGACGTTTCATCGCGGCAACCGTTTATCCTTGTTAGAGGTTGTGCCGCTACTTTAGGAGATGTGCCGCCGGGAGACCTTGACAGGCTTGGCAAATTGTAAAGTTTGGTAACGAGCAGGCCCCGGAATGTGCCGGGGCCTGCAAATCGGGGCAATTCGTCAGAACGACCGCGCCACGATTTCTTTCATGATTTCGTTGGTACCGGCGTAGATCCGCTGCACGCGCGAATCGGCCCACGCCCGGGCAATCGGGTACTCCCACATGTAGCCATAGCCACCGTACAACTGCACGCATTCGTCCATCACCTTGCATTGAAGGTCGGTAGTGTGCTGCTTGAGCATGGCCGCCGTCGGGATATCCAGCTTCTTGTCCAGGTGCAGCTCCAGGCAACGGTCTGTAAAGACACGGGCTGCCGTGATTTCGGCTTTCAGCTCGGCCAGCTTGAAACGGGTGTTCTGGAACGCGATGACCGGTTTACCGAAGGCTTTGCGTTCTTTCACATAATCCAGGGTCCACTGCCAGGCGGCCTCGGCGGCAGCGACGGCGGTCAGGGCCACCTGCAAGCGCTCCGCCGGCAACTCCTGCATCAACTGGAAGAAGCCCTGCCCTTCCATGCTGCCCAGCAGGTTGCCTGCCGGTACTTTCACATCCTGGAAAAACAGCTCGGAGGTGTCCTGGGCTTTCATCCCCACCTTGTTCAGATTCTGGCCCTTTTCAAAGCCCTCCCAGGCGGTTTCGACCAGCAACAAGCTGGTGCCCTTGGCACCTTCTTTGGGGTCAGTCTTGGCAACAACAATCACCAGATCCGCCAGCTGGCCGTTGGTGATAAAGGTTTTTGAGCCATTCAGAATGTAATGGTCACCCTGGCGGATGGCCGTGGTTTTCACGCCCTGAAGATCGGAACCAGCCCCAGGCTCGGTCATGGCGATGGCAGTGATCATTTCACCTGATGCCATTTTGGGAAGATACTTCTGCTTCTGCTCTTCCGAGCCGTAGTTCAGGATATAGGGCGCCACGATATCGGAGTGCAGCCCCCAGCCAATGCCGGACAATCCGGCCCGGGAGATCTCTTCCATAATCACTGCGGAGTAACGGAAATCGGCCCCCACACCGCCGTACTCTTCCGGCAGCATCGGGCACAGGAAGCCCAGCTCACCTGCTTTCTGCCAGAGCTCGCGGCTGACCTGACCATCCTTTTCCCATTGGTCGTGATACGGAGCGGCTTCCTGTTCCAGGAATTTGCGAACGGAGTCCCGGAAGCCTTCAAGATCGGCATCGAACAGAGTACGTGGAATCATTGCTGAACCTCGGTGAACGGGTTGGTTTATCGTTGTGTTCAGCAAGTCTGTGGCGGGGCGGGGTTTCGCTCAATGGTGAAAACCATCAATCGCTTTGGCCAAAACCATCGCCCCGGAACGGGTCAGTCGGCTTTCTTTTCGCCCCAGCGGGGTACCAGGGTTTGCGGAAGATCAAGGTGGTCGAGAATCCGGGCAACCATGAAATCGACCAGATCATCCACCGACTGCGGGTTGTGATAGAACCCGGGGCTCGCCGGCATCATCACCGCACCCATGCGGGTAAGCCTGAGCATGTTTTCCAGGTGCACCTCAGAATAGGGCGTCTCCCGTAACACCAGAATCAGCTTGCGGCGCTCCTTCAGGGCCACATCGCCGGCGCGCTCGATCAGGTTATTGCTGGCCCCGGTCGCCAGGGCCGAGAGCGTACCAGTGCTGCAGGGGCATATCACCAGCGGCGCCTTCTCGCCGGAACCGGAAGCCGGTGGAGAAAACCACTCCTCCCGGCCAAAGACCTGCACCTGACCGGGCTGCGCACCGGCGAAGTCCGACAAGGCCTCTGCCATGGCAGGCGTAGAACCCGGCAGCTGGAACTCGGTTTCAGTCGCGATCACCACCTGGGCCGCCTTACTGATCATCACATTCACACGGCAACCATTGGCTACCAGGCACTGCAACAGACGAAGCCCGTACTGAGCTCCAGACGCGCCGGTAAACGCCAGATTAATCACGGGTGATTGTTCAGCCACGACGCTTCTCCAGTTCCGCCACCAGTTTCCGATGAATGCCGCCAAAGCCGCCATTACTCATGATCACGATGTGACAGGTCTCTGGCAGCCCCTCCAGGGCCTTTTCAATCAGTTGCTCCACCGAAGTCTCCACCCTGTGATGATCCAGCTCTCCGTATTCCGCCCGCCAGCTGTCCACCAGTTCCGGCAGCCAGTCCATATCACTGAGGTTACCCCAGAGCACCCGATTTGCCAGTGCGGCACTCGGAATCAGCGTCTGCTTGTGCACACCCTGCTTCATGGTATTGGAGCGGGGTTCGATAATGGCCAGGATTGGCTCATCCCCCACCCGGTTGCGCAACCCCTCCAGGGTGGACGCAATCGCGGTTGGATGATGGGCAAAGTCGTCGTATACGCGCACACCGCCGATTTCGCCCACCAGTTCCATTCTGCGCTTAACACCGGAGAACCGGCACAGCGCCGCCACCGCATGGTCAGGCGTAACGCCCACATGGCGGGCAGCGGCAATCGCCGACAGGGCATTACGCACATTGTGCAAGCCGGTCAGGTTCCATTTCAGGGTCGCCACCGGCTGCTCATGGTGGATGACCATGAAGCGGCTGCCGTCCTCAGCCAGAAGCTCTGCCCGCCAGTCCGCCGTGCGGCTGATCTCGCTGCCGATGGCCGTATCCTGCACAGGGCTCCAGCACCCCATCTCCAGGGCATTATCCAGGTGGCTGTCCAGAGCGGGTCGAATGATCAGGCCCTGAGACGGTACGGTACGCACAAGGTGGTGGAACTGACGCTCGATGGCTTCCACGTTTTCGAAAATGTCGGCGTGGTCGAATTCCAGGTTATTCAGAATCAGGGTATTCGGGCGGTAGTGGATGAACTTGGAGCGCTTGTCAAAGAACGCGCTGTCGTACTCATCCGCCTCGATCACAAAGAAATCACTGCTGCCCAGCCGGGCAGATACCGGAAAGTCCTGGGGCACACCGCCTATCAGGTAACCGGCATCAAAGCCGGCCTGGTCGAGAATCCACAGCAACATGGCCGTTGTGGTGGTTTTGCCATGGGTACCGGCTACGGCCATTACCCAACGGTGGCGCAGGACCTCCCGGGCAAGCCATTCAGGGCCAGACATATAATCAATGCGCCGGTTGAGCACTGCTTCCACTTCCGGGTTACCCCGGGACATGGCATTTCCGATCAGCACCAGATCCGGTTTCGGCTCCAAGTTCTCTGGCCGGTAACCTTCTGTCAACGCAATGCCCTGGGCCTCCAGCTGAGTACTCATGGGAGGGTAAACGCCCTGGTCCGAACCGGTCACCTTATGCCCCAGCTCCCGGGCGATCACCGCCAGACTGCCCATGAACGTGCCGCAAATGCCCAGAATATGTATATGCATTAAGGTTGTGCCTCCGGTTTGAAACCTGCCAAGCCTCTACCATACTTTCTGCGCGGTCAAGAGCCGGCATATGCTCATGAAAAACCGCGGTGTTTGGCGTATCATCTGCGCCATCGTTGAACCAGCAGGAGGCTTCAGCCCGAGATGGCTATCAAGAACGCATTTTATGCCCAGTCTGGCGGGGTCACCGCCGTTATCAATGCCAGTGCTTGCGGTGTTATCCAGACCGCACGCAAACATCCGGACCAGATCGGCAAGGTCTATGCCGGCCGCAACGGCATCATCGGTGCTTTGAAAGAAGAGCTGATTGATACCAGTCTGGAATCTGACGACGCCATCCAGGCCCTCATCCACACGCCCGGCGGGGCTTTTGGTTCCTGCCGCTACAAGCTCAAGAACATTTCCGAGAACCAGCGCGAATACGAGCGCCTGATTGAAGTGTTCCGGGCCCACGACATCGGTTACTTCTTCTACAACGGCGGTGGCGATTCCCAGGATACCGCCTACAAGGTCTCCCAGCTGGCCGACCGCATGGGTTACCCGATCACCTGCATCGGCGTGCCCAAGACCGTCGATAACGACCTGCCCTTCACCGACTGCTGTCCCGGCTTTGGTTCCGTGGCCAAGTACATTGCCACATCCACCCTCGAAGCCAGCCTGGATATCAAATCCATGTGTGAAACCTCCACCAAGGTCTTCATTCTGGAAGTGATGGGTCGCCACGCCGGCTGGATTGCTGCCGCTGGCGGACTGGCCGGACAGAGCGAAGGCGAGCCGCCTCACGTCATCCTGTTCCCGGAAATTCCCTTCAACCGGGAGAAGTTCCTGGAGCGAGTGGATCAGTGCGTGAGGGATTACGGTTACTGCGTGGTGGTGGCGTCTGAAGGCGCCCAATACGAAGACGGCCGCTTCGTTGCCGATGCCGGCGCCAAGGATGCCTTCGGCCATACCCAGCTTGGTGGTGTTGCACCGGCCCTGGCCAATATGTTGAAACAAGCCCTGGGCCACAAATACCACTGGGCAGTGGCAGACTATCTGCAGCGTGCAGCCAGGCACATTGCCTCGGCCACTGATGTGGAGCAGGCTTACGCGGTTGGCAAGGCTGCGGTGGAAATGGCCCTGGCAGGCAAACAGGCTCTGATGCCCACCATCGTGCGGGATCAGGCCAAGCCTTATCGCTGGTCAATCGGCGAGGCCAACCTCAGCGAGGTGGCCAACCAGGAAAAGAAAATGCCGATCCATTACATCACAGACAACGGCTTTGGCATCACTCAGGATTGCCGGGATTACCTGCAGCCGCTGATCGCCGGCGAAAGCTTCCCGCCGTTTGACGACGGTCTGCCCAGGGTTGCCAAGCTGAAGAACCAGCTGGTGGAGAAGAAACTGAGGACCGAGTTCGAACTCTGATCCTGCCCTGCAGCC
This sequence comes from Marinobacter sp. LM1, assembly GCF_042763285.1. Taxonomy (NCBI): domain Bacteria; kingdom Pseudomonadati; phylum Pseudomonadota; class Gammaproteobacteria; order Pseudomonadales; family Marinobacteraceae; genus Marinobacter; species Marinobacter sp. LM1. The sequence goes on along the minus strand of NZ_CP114373.1, from coordinate 992,395 downwards.
CTACAAAAAAGCCCGGCCAAAATTGCCGGGCTTTTTTTTACGCTACAAACGGCTGCGACCTAACTGGCCGTTTGCGCCTCATGGCGGCGCACATACGCCGAGAAATCGTCGAAACCACCCACATACTCGGAACCCACCAGAATCTGGGGCACCGTGTAGACCGGATGGCCGATACGGTCGGCAATGTCCTGTTTGCTCATGCCTTTTTCGATCATGTCCACCCACACGTAGGGGATGTTTCTGGATTCACACAGGTCCCTTGCCCGAACGCAAAAACCACAACTTGAACGGCCATAAATCGTGACCTGCTCCATACATACCTCCTGACTCAAAGGGTAGCGAGTGGCTGGCACTCTTCGCATCTATAGTGTCGCAATGATGGCATGGCGAGCACCAATTGAAAATTGATCCTCGCCATGATCGTGATAGTAGCTGACGATACCGATATCGCCTTGAGAAGGGGCAGCCTCAGGTTTTCAGGCGACCCAGTTCACGGTCGAGCACCTGGACCTGGCCATCGAGTGCATCGCCACTCTGCCGGACCCGTTGCGCCAATTCCCGCAGGTCGTTGGCCGCATCGCCAATGTGGGTCAGGTTCCGGTTAATTTCCTCGCTCACCGAGCTCTGCTCCTCAGCGGCGGTGGCCACCTGGGTCACATGCTCAACAATAGTGGCGATACGTTCAACCACCGTCGCCAGCGAGTGGCTGGCTTCCCGGGTACCCTCTACCGCGCTGGTGGCCCGCTCGACACCGGTTCCAATGACCGTTACCGCACCGTCCACGTCTCCTTTCAGGCGCTCGATCATGCCACTGATTTCATCCGTAGATTCGCGGGTTCGGGACGCCAGCGTGCGCACTTCATCGGCCACCACCGCAAAGCCACGCCCCTGCTCTCCGGCCCGGGCAGCCTCGATAGCCGCATTCAGTGCCAGCAGATTGGTCTGCTCGGCAATGCCACGGATCACTTCCAGAATCCGGTTAATTTCCTCACTGCGCTGGGCAACATGGCCAATGGCCGAGCTGGCCTGATCCATATCGCCGGCCAGTGCATCCACACCCCGCAACGCCGTACCCAGGGTGTCCTGGGTAAACTTGATGCCGTCCCGGGCCGCCCGGGCATTATCCGCTGCCTCGCCAGCAAAGCCGGCCACTTCCCCGGCCGCCGCGGACATTTCATTCATGGCGGTCACCACGCTGTCGATATCCTGGTGCTGGCGGACGGTCTGCTCATCGGTATCCCGTGCAATGACGCCAACATCCGAGGCCTGCCCCCGAACCTGGGCATTCACGTCTTTGAGGTCGTTGATCATTTCCCTCAGGCGGGCCAGGAAGGCATTGAAGCCGCCCGCCAGGTCAATCAACTCGGCATGAGTGTCAATATCCAGTTCACGGGTAAGATCGCCCTCGGCACTGGCCAGATTGCGCATGCGCTTCCGGATCTCGTCCAGGGGCCGGGTAACCGAGCGCACCAGCAACACCAACACAGCAATCGCAAGTACGACCACCACAATGCCCACCACGGTCTGGCGGGTGGCAGTGCTGGTTACTTCGTCTGACAGCAACGCCGTTATTTCATTCACGCTGGCCAGGGCGGTATCGCGCGGCAGTTCAATCAACAGCGACCACTCGGCGCCCGGCAACGCCACCTTGATGGGATAGGACACGGCGAGGATCTCACCGTTGTCGAAGCTGCCCCCGTTGCGGTGCAGCGATGTAAACTCTCCGGCCAGATCCGGCAGTGCTTCCCGCAGCGGCCGCCCCAGGTGTTCCTGATAGTGACTGGAAGCCGCAATCAGGCCTTTCTCGCTCAATAATGTGACTCGTGACTGCCCGTCGAACAGTTCCTCGCTGACACCGGCAATGGTCGACTGCAGTGTCGACAGATTGATATCAGCACCCACCACCCCGGCAAACTCGCCGTTGTTAATCACCGGTACCACCAGGCTGGTCATCAGCTCGGAGTAGCCCTCTTCAATCTCGTACTCATAGGGCTCCATCAGGCAGGGCTTCAGGGAATCACGGGAACACAGGTACCATTCGGCTTCACGGATCCCGAACTCATTGCGGTTATCCAGGTATTTGGTGGCAGGGTCTTCGGTTCTGCTGAACACCACATTGCCAGCCGGGTCCCGAAAGTAGTAGATCTCCAGGGTACCCTCATCACTGCTGTGTTCTTCCACGCCGCCGGTAAAGTAAATGTCCTGGCCGTCGTAACCATCCGGCTCAAACTGGGCATAAATCGAACTCAGATGCTTCTGTTCCTCGAGCACAGCCCCAATGTTTTCCTGAAGGTCGCGCCGGCTGATCCTTCCGGAGCTGTCCGCTTCGATATTTCGGGTAATCAGGCTGCGAACCACCTCCGGGGTCTGGTAGGCGGTTTCGAATACCCCGGTCACCAGCTCACCGTATTTCCCTGCGGTAGCGCTAAGCTGATCCATGACGATAGTTTGTACCGTGCCCCGGGTTTCCCGGGTCAGCCGTTCCTCCATGGAACCGAGGGAGAGCTGGGCGGTGATGACAATACTCACCCCCATGGTCAGCAGCAGTGCAATCACCAGGGCGTAGAGTTTTACGCGCAGAGAGAGTTGTTTCATGTACATCGAAACCTTTTTCTGTGAGGCTTAACCAACATCCTAGAGCATGGAGGCGTTTTTGGCCTACCTGACCCTGTTCCTGACATCTTTTGCCGCCGCAACGCTGCTGCCCGCGTATTCGGAAATACTGCTCGGCACCCTGGTCAGCCAGAATTATCCCCTGTTCTGGTTGTGGTTCTGGGCAACCATGGGAAATACTCTGGGGTCAGTGGTTAATGGGCTTATCGGCCGGCAAGTGGATCGCTTTAAGCACAAACGCTGGTTTCCCGTCAGTGAACTTCAACTTCACAAGGCACGAAACCGGTTCAATCGATATGGTCAGTGGTCGCTCCTGCTGGGCTGGTTGCCCATTGGCGGCGATGCACTGACTCTGGTCGGCGGCATTATGCGGGTCCCCTGGCTGAATTTCATTGTCCTGGTGGGGATCGGCAAGGGGCTGCGCTATGCCTTTGTCATCTGGGTAGTGCTGACCGCGTCGGGTTAAACGCCGGCGTCGCCATAGAGGTATTTTCTTAACAGATCCTCGCCGTTGAACTCGGAGTGCAACACCGCAATGAAGGTGTAGACCCCGATCAGCTTTCGATTGAGGAACACAAACTCCTTGGGAGGCACCCGAAAATACCGGCTGATAGCCGACCGCGCCGCCTGCTTGGCCACTCTTGAGGGCAAATCGCTCTGTTTCCAGCGGTACTGGCCATGGCTGTTGACGGCATAATCCGGCCACTGACTGCGATCCTTCGCCAGGGGTTCCAGTACTGACATACAGACCTTGCCAAACTTGTCCAGCACCTCCGCCGGCCAGTCCCGGCTCATGAATCTGAGCTTGATTCCGCCCTCAACAACCTGCTCCAGGTCCTCCTCGTAGGAAGCCCTGATCATCTGGATGACCGGCTGCAGAAAGTCAGACGAGTAACTCTGCACGGCGCCAAAATCCAGCAGGACAATCCGGTCCGTTTCCGAATCACCACCCTGTTCGCCCGCAATACGAATCCGGTAGTTGCCGAAATTCGGGTCGGTCTGGATCTCACCCCATTCAAATAGTTCCCGGAAAAATAATTCCAGGGCTGCCTGGCCCAGGGCACTGCGTCGCTCCAGTGGCAATTCACGAACCGCCACTGAACTGACCGAATGGCCGTGCTCATAGGTCGAGGCAATAATATGATCGGTTGAATACTCAGGCAGCACTCTGGGCACCACAAAGCGTGCATCATGGCTGAGCATCTGGCGAAATTTTTCGGTGGTACGGGCCTCAAGCCGGTAATCCACCTCCCGGTGCATCATTTCCCGGACTTCTTCCAGCCAGTCGTTGAACTCAGGGCCGAAGCTGACCAGCCGCGCCACTTTGAGCAGATGAGCCACAGCGTTCAGATCACTGTCTACGGCATCGGCAACACCGGGGTACTGCACTTTGAGCACCAGCTCCAGCCCGTCGCTACGGCGCACGGCACGGTGAACCTGGCCAAGTGAGGCGGCTCCTATAGGCTCCGGGTCAATATCGAGTTCAGAAAGCCGGCTCTCCCCCAGTTCGGCTTTGAGCACCCGCTCGATGGCCGGCCACTCCAGAGAGGTGGTCTGGTCTTCCAGAGTGTGCAGCGCCTCAGTGACTTCTTCGGGGAGAAAATGCTCGCCGTACAGCGCCATGACCTGCCCGATCTTGACCACACTGCCCTTGAGCCGGCCAAGTTCGTCCACCAGAAACCGGGCCTGACTGGAGAGCATTGCCCGATGCCGCTGCTCCCGGGTTTCCTTGTTGCTGAACCAGTTGGTCGCCATATGGGACGCCATGCGCGTGCCGGCGAACAGTCCGGCTCTGGTCAGCGACAACCTGCGCTCAAAGCTGCCGGTCTTGATACGGGAGACGGATTTTCCGGGTCGGCTGGAAGACATGAAAGACCTGTTTCTGTCAGGAAATGTGAATGCCTGCAATTCATCTGACCATTATACGGATCTGGGCGCGCGACTACCTAACCCAGTCGTCGCGCCGGCACTGCCCCTGGAGCCAATGTGTATAAACTTCGACCAGTTTAAAAGAGTTCGTGACATCGGTTACGTTTTGACACAGTCACAGATCACAAAGCGGTCTAGTATTGGTTGACAGGGTCTCTGTGATATTTATCAACTACAACAACACCACCCACACATGAATCAGCCCGCTTCAAGAACGCCAGACGCCGAGCTGTCGCAGTTTCGCGTTAAAGGCGAGATACCGGTACCGGCCCTGATCAACGGCCTCACCTGTGCGGCAGTGCCGTTGCTTGTGTTTTTCGCCTGGCGCTCGTCCGGCCACGGCGACCCGTTCACTTCACGGCTGCTGCTGGCCTTCGCCGCCCTTCTGGCCATTAATGCGATCGTCTTTCTGAGGCTGGGTAACAAAACCCTCCAGCGCCGGGCATTCATTACCCTGATTATCGCTCTGTTTACCTACCTGGCCATCCAGGCGGTTGAAGACGGCTCGGCCATCATCTGGCTGTTCGCCTATCCCCCCATAATCTTCTACATCAGTGAAGCCAGAGTCGGCATACTGGCCTGTGTGGGCGGATGGCTGGCCGTATTATTCCTGTTCAGCCCGTTGGGGGATATGGTTTTTGACTCGCCCTACAGTACCAGCTTCCGGCTTTCCATGATCATCGTGCTGGCTTTCGAAATGGCCATTTGCTACATCCTCGATCAGAGCCGGCGGCGGAGCAAGCTAGGCTTGATCCGGCTGGCCGCAGAATTCGAGTACGCCGCCAAGCACGACGCACTCACCAGCCTGGCCAATCGCCGCGAAGGTTTGGAACAACTGGAAACAGAGTATCAGCGCTACCTGCGTAACGGTCGCAGCTTCTCGGTTCTGCTGATGGATATCGACCTGTTCAAGAATGTGAACGACAGCTACGGTCACCAGGCGGGCGACGACATGATCGTGTTGGTTGCCCGCACCGTGACCGGCCAGAGCCGCAAGGTGGACACCATCGCCCGCTGGGGCGGAGAAGAGTTTCTGGTACTACTCCCCGAAACAGCCCTGACCGAAGCCGCCGCCACGGCAGAGCGAATCCGTTCAGCCGTGGCGAGCCAGGGCATTGACTGCGCGGGCAAGCGAGTGACCGCCACCATCAGCATCGGCGTGGCCTGTATACAGGGCTCGGAGTCGATCGATCGCCTGCTGCAACGGGCCGATGAGGCGCTGTATCAGGCCAAGACGCTGGGGAGAAATCGCGTGTGTCAGGCTACTGAGGCGCTTCACCAGCCCTGACGTTGCTCCACCTGACAATGGCCCAGGCCGTCGACCAGCTCGCTCACCAGCCGGCGTTCCAGGTCATAGACCGAGGCTCCGGCCTCAAAATCACTGACTTGGCACATGGACATACCCGCGTAGCCACAAGGGTTGATTCGGGAGAAGGGTTCCATGTCCATGTTCACATTCAAAGCCAGGCCATGGAAGGAGCAGCCCCGGCGAACCCTCAAACCCAAGGACGCAATCTTGGCGCCATTCACATAGACACCCGGCGCATCTGACCGAGGTGCTGCTTCGATGCCGCCTTGGGCCAGGGTACGGACAATCGCCTGCTCAATGACACTGACCAGGTTACGCACCCCGAGTTTACGCCGGGTCAGATCAATCAGCAGGTAGATCACCAGCTGCCCGGGGCCGTGATAGGTCACCTGACCACCACGATCCACCTGAATTACCGGAATGTCTCCTGGCAGAAGGATATGCTCGGCTTTGCCCGCCTGCCCCTGGGTAAACACCCTGGGATGCTCCAGGCACCAGAGCTCATCCACGGTGGCCTCGTCCCGGTTGGCGGTGAACGATTTCATCGCTTCCCAGGTTTCCATGTAGGGCTGTTGCCCCAGTGACCTTACGATGAGGTCAGCCACCGTTACAGCACCATGTGAACGCGGCCACTGGCCTTAAGCTCTTCAAAGAGTGCTTTGAGCTGATCTTCACCGGTCGCCACAATTTTCAGCTGAACCGAAGAAAACCGGCCTTTGCTGCTGTCGTTCACCGAGATGTCCGCTTCAGACAGTCCCGGGGCATGCTGCTCAACGACCTCCACCACAAATTCGGTGAAATCGGGCGCGGCATTGCCAATCACCTTGATGACATAGTCACAGGGAAACTCGATTTTTGGTGCTTTCGGCTCAGTCATGCCGCACATTACTCCCGGCTAAGGCAAACAGCGCCTCAACCTCAGTTAAACAGTTGAACAAAAAACAGCTTGATGGCGTCCCAGATGCGCTTGAACAAACCGCCTTCAGGCACTTCGGTAAGTGCCAGCACCGACTCATCCACCAGGGTTTCACCATCCAGAACCACACGAACGCGGCCCAGCTCATCTCCCACCTTAATGGGCGCTTTTATCACGGAATCAAGGTCGACCACCGATTCCAGTTGCTCGCGGGAGCCACGGGGAATGGTGACATAGATATCCTCCGGCATGCCTACCGACACCTCATCCGCCTGACCGCCCCACACTCTGGACGCCATCAGCTCCTGACCGGCACGGAACAGCCGCTCGGTTTCAAAGTAGCGGAAGCCGTAGTTGAGCATTTTCTGCACTTCCTGGGCCCGGGCCTCAGAGCTGCTGGTTCCCATAACCGTAGCAATCAGCCGGGTCTCACCCCGCTTGGCCGATGCCACCAGGCAATAACCGGCCTCTTCCGTGTGCCCGGTTTTCAAACCATCAACGCTGTCATCCCGCCATAGCAGGCTGTTTCGGTTGGGCTGACGAATATTGTTGTAGGTGAAGTGCTTCTGCGCATACAGCGGGTAGTTTTCCGGGTAGTCCTGGATAATATGCCGTGCCAGGACCGCAAGATCGTAGGCGGTTGAGAAATGGTCTGCGGAGGGCAGGCCGGTGGCGTTTTCGAAGTGGGTATCTTTCATGCCCAGCAGTTGCGCCTGCTGGTTCATGATGTCCACGAAAGCCCCTTCACTGCCGGCCACAAACTCGGCCAACGCCACAGACGCATCGTTACCAGACTGGATAATCACACCCTTGAGCAGATCCTCAACGGACACCGAGGTGCCCTCCTGCACGAAGGTTCGGGACCCCTCTGTGCGCCAGGCCTTGACACTGATAGGTACCATATCCGACATGGAGATACGGCCTTCATCCAGCTCGCGCTCGACAATATAGGCCGTCATCATTTTGGTCAGGCTCGCCGGTGGCAAACGCTCATTGCTATTGTGCTCCATGATCACACGACCACTGAGCGGATCCATCAATACCCAGGAGCTACCGGCAATCTGCGGCGGAGACGGGATCAGTACCGCCTGCGCCGAGGCCTGCCCGGTCATCAGCAACAGGGAAAAAACCAGAAACAGTGTTCGAGTTACAGTCTTGAAAGCCATGGATAGTTTCATTCGTCGTCAGATGCTTGTCTTATGTTGGTTCTGAACTCAGTCGGTTCAGTGCGAATCGGTCAGTACAATAGACTGCCGGAACCCTCTGGATTCCAGAAGGTTCTGAGCGTAGCGCGCGTCGCCCTCGCTCTTGAATGGCCCCACCTGAACCCGATGGAACCGGCCATTATCAGTGGTGATCTCCCGGACCCTCACAGGATTATCCAGCACTCCCAGCAGACGCTCGCGCATGGCCTCAGCCGGATCCCGCTGACTGAATGCGCCGAGCTGAACAAACAGCCCCTCACCGGCAGCCAGGTCTGTTGATCCGGAAGCCGGCGAGGCAACCACCGGAGCCTGGCCAGCGGCATCAAACGGCTTGCCAGCCAGAAACATGGCGCCGTCCGGACGCACCGAAATAGCGGCCACTTCGACCCTGGCGGTACCACGGGATTGATAGCCGAGCTTCTTGGCCGCGGCATAGGACAGATCGATCAGCCGATCCCCGTGGAAGGGGCCGCGATCGTTCACACGGACAATCACCGAACGGCCGTTATCGAGATTGGTCACTCGCGCGTAACCCGGAATCCGAAGGGATTTGTGTGCCGCCGACATGGCATACATGTCGAACACCTCACCGTTGGAGGTCTTGTGGCCGTGAAATTTCTCGCCATACCAGCTCGCGGTGCCGCGCTGCACGTAGCCGTCGTTACTGTCCATCACATGATAGCGCTTGCCCCAGACCGTATAGGGCGACTTGTTGCCAGCCGACCGTGGCTGCTCATATCGGGGTGTGGCATCGGCCAGGCCGCTGGCGTCAAAGCTGCCCGAAGGTGCCCGATCCTGCTTAATGGTGTAGCGTGACGAGTGGTCAACTTCAGGACTGCTGGCACAGCCGGCCAGCAAGGCAGCTAAAGCCAGTGCGGGAATCCGTTTGTCAGAGACCTTGACCATGTCTGTTCACTACCCCAAAACCTGTGTATTGATACCGCCATTACTGACCAGCAACATTGTAACGGGTTCCCTTGTGTATACACCATTACCGGGCAGCCATCATTACTGGTTCAGGCGGTGATCATCCGACGATGGGTGTGAATCGACATCAGCACGCCGAACGCCGCCATCAGAGTGACACTTGAGGTGCCGCCATAGCTGATCAACGGCAAAGGCACACCGACCACTGGCAACAGGCCGCTCACCATTCCGATGTTGACGAAGATATAGATAAAGAACGTCATCGTCAGCGCTCCGGCCACCAACCGGCTGAAGGAGTCCTGGGCGGTAACCGAGATGTATAGACACCGCAGGATAATCAGGAAGTACAACGTCAGCAGCAGCAACATACCGACAAAACCGAACTCCTCTGCCAGCACCGCGACAATAAAATCAGTGTGGCTTTCCGGCAAGAACTCCAGGTGTGATTGGGTACCCTGCAACCAGCCCTTGCCCTCCATACCACCGGAACCAATCGCGGTTTTCGACTGGATAATGTTCCAGCCGGCCCCGAGCGGATCGCTCTGGGGGTCCAGCAGCGTCAACACCCGCTGCTTCTGGTATTCCCGCATGACGAAGAACCACATCAGCGGGGCAGAAACCGAGACCATGGCGAGGAACGCGGCAATCAACTTCCAGCTGATACCGGCAAAAAACACCACGAAAATGCCGGCCATGCCGACCAGCAGGGAGGTACCGAGATCCGGTTGCTGGATGATCAGGAACATCGGCAGCAGAACGATCACCAGCCCCGTCATCACCCTCGGGAAGGTCGGTGGCAGGTAATAGCGAGACAGATACCAGGCTGCCATCATCGGCACCACCAGCTTCATGAACTCGGAAGGCTGAAACCGGGGCAGGCCAGGCAACGCCAGCCAGCGTTGCGCCCCTTTGGCACCGACACCCACCAGCAACACGGCGACCAGCCCGATCAGCCCCAAGCCGTAGAGCCAGGGCGCCCATCGACGAAAGACCGCCGGATCCAACTGAGCGAATACGAACATCACCACAAAGGCAACGCCCAGGCGAATACCCTGTGCCTTGACCACATCAATATTCCGGTCAGCACCACTGTAAAGCACAAAAAGGCCGCCACCGACGAGCAACAACAGAAGCCCCAGGAGAATCGGGTCCAGATGCAACGCTGACCAGATACTGCGGTTGCGCCCCAGATCGCTGCTAGTCTGACTGCTCCACAATTTGCTGCCGGCCATCAGTTGTCTCCCCCGGCCGCGCTGGAATCGCTGATTACAGGTTCCGCCTGCTCCGCCGGAAACTCCTCCAGCCAGGCATCAAACAAGGCGCGGGCAACCGGAGCCGCGGCGCCGCTGCCACTGCCACCATTTTCAACGATAACCGCCACTGCGATCTTGGGGTCATCCGCTGGCGCAAACCCGACAAACAGCGCGTGGTCCCGAAGCCGTTCCCTTATCTGCTCTTCGTCGTACTCCTCATCCTGGCCAAGACTGAATACCTGGGCCGTGCCGGTTTTACCGGCCATTCGGTAGCTTGCGCCTCGACCAGCGCTTCGACCCGTCCCCCGGGCACCATGCATCACTTCTTCCATCGTATCGACGACATATTCCCAATCGTCAGGATCCTTCAGTTCAAGCTGTTCATGCGTCTGCTCCGGCAGGAACTCCTTCACTGGACTGTCGCCGTGAACATCCTTAAGCAACCTGGGCTCAACCCAGGCTCCGCGATTGGCAATCAATGCTGTAGCCGTTGCCAGCTGCATGGGCGTTGCCAGCAAAAAACCCTGCCCAATGCTCATGTTGACTGAGTCTCCGGGATACCAGGGTTCATTTCTCACGGCCCTTTTCCAGTCTGCGGTCGGCAACAACCCGGTCAAAGCACCGGACACATCCAGGGTGGCATCCTCACCAAAGCCGAACCGGGCCAGATAGGAAGACATGACATCCACCCCCATATCAACGCCCACTGCGTAAAAGTAAACATCATTGGATCTCGCCATCGAGTACTTCAGATCCACCCAGCCATCACCAGAGCGATTCCAGTTCCGAAAACGCCTCCCGCCCTCACGGAGCTGGTAGTATCCCGGGTCCCAGATTCTACGGTCTTTATCCGTTGCGCCGCTGTCCAGCGCTGCAACAGCCATCATGGGCTTGATGGTCGACGCAGGGGGGTATTGGCCCCGGAGCGCCCTGTTAAACAATGGCTTATCGATACTCTGACTCAATTCGCGATAATCATTGACGCTGATACCGGTCACAAACTTATTGGCATCAAAACCGGGCACACTGGCAAGCGCCAGAATCCCGCCGGTCTTGGGCTCGATAGCAATGATCGCACCTCGCCTGCCCTCCATCAGCTCATGCGCCCGACGCTGGAGCCGCAAATCAAGATGGAGCTGGAGGTCTTCGCCCGGAACGGGATTTACTCGCTCAAGCACTCGCAAGATCCGGCCACGGGCGTTGGTTTCTACATGCTGGTAGCCCACCTGACCGTGAAGCGCCTCCTCGTAGAAACGCTCAATCCCGGATTTGCCGATGTAGTTGGTCCCCGCGTAATTAATCGGATCGATACGCTGGAGTTCGTCGCGATTGATACGGCCGACAAACCCCAGGGCATGGGCGGTCAGCTCGCTATGGGGATAGTAGCGAACCAGTTCGGCCTCAACTTCCACCCCCGGAAACTGATGCCGGTGCACTGCCATGCGGGCAATTTCGGCTTCGTCGAGATCGTAACTCAGGGGGATCGCCTGGAACGGACGCCGCGGCTCCCGCAGTCGGCGCTGGAATCGTTCCAGATCTTCATCGGCAATACTCAGGATGTCGCTCAGGCGCGCCAGGGTTGCATCCATGTCGCCAACGCGCTCCGGCACTACCGTCAGGCTGAATACCGGGCGATTCTCCGCCAGCAGAACGTTATTCCGGTCGTACACCAGGCCTCGGGGTGGCGGTACCGACTGTACCTGAACCCGGTTTTTGTCAGACAGCGTGGTGTAAATCTCGTGCTCAACGATCTGCAACTGGTACATCCGAGCCAGCAACCCGGTCATCAGCACCAGGACGAACACCAGCATCACCATGGCCCGGCGCTGGAACAGCCGACGCTCCGCTGCGGTATTTTTCAGTTCGCCCCAGACCATGTCTGTTCCTAGGCCCGGTGGTAAGGGTGGTTACGGGTGATGCTCCAGGCCCGGTAGAGTTGCTCGGCCAAGAGGATTCTCACCAGAGGGTGGGGCAAGGTAAGAGGCGACAGTGACCATTGCTGGTCCGCTCGCTGTCGACAGGCATCCGCCAGGCCGTCGGGGCCTCCGACCAGAAAAGCGACATCCCGGCCGTCCTGTTGCCAGTTTTCCAGCTGAGAGGCGAGTTTTTCCGTTGACCAGGGGCGCCCACCCACCTCCAGAGCCACCACGCGGTCACGGGCGCCTGCTGCAGACAGGATAGCGTCGCTTTCCCGCTGCATCAGCCGGGAGATGTCGGGATTTTTGCCCCGGTGGGCCATGGGGATTTCAGTCAGTTCAAGGGGCAACTCGGGCGGCATCCGGCGAGCGTAGTCGTTGTACCCCGCAGTGACCCAGTCGGGCATTTTCTGCCCCACACAGATCAGACGCAGGCGCATGACTACTCGCTGCCCGCAGCACCGAGATCCGGAGCATCACGCCAGAAGCGCTCCAGATCGTAGAACTCCCGGGTAGCAGGCATCATCACGTGAACAACCACGTCACCCAGATCAACCAGGATCCAGTCACTGCCGCCTTCACCTTCAACGTTGGATGCACGTACACCCTGCTCTTTGGCCTCGATCACCACCGAATCCGCGAGGGATTTTACATGTCGGTTGGAGGTACCGGATGCCAGAACCATAAAATCGGTCACGCTGGTGCGGTCGCGAACATCAATCACACTGATATCCTGAGCCTTGATGTTTTCCAGTGCGTTAACGACCAGATCTTTCAGTTGTTCAGCCTGCATAATTACCCTGTAGTACGGGTACTGGCCGGTATGGCCACCCGATCAATGATATTCAGACGCGATTGTAGCATCAAAGACGCCTGTGAATAACTCCTATTGGCCTTCAACAGGCCGGGCACCGTAGAGCCCCCAGGCGCGGATGCTCCGGCAGACGTCATCCGGGGTGAGGTAGCGTGGCGACTGGCCCGCCGCGATACGCCGTCGAATACCCGTGGCGGAAATATCCAGCAACGGCGGTGCCAGCTCCAGTACCTGGCCCGCTGGCCGCGAATGCAGCTCCGACGCTGAACCCACACAGCGCTCTGCAACCAACTGCGCTGCCTCGCTGCCCACCGGCAGTTCCGAGCCGGGGCGGCGCACCACCACGATATGGGCAAGCCCGGGGATCTCCTGCCACTCGCGCCAGCGGTCAAACGATGAGAAGGCATCGGTACCGACCACCATCACCAGAGGGCAATCCGGCCCCAGCTCGGCCCGAAGCTGGCGCAGTGTATCGGCAGTGTATGAGGCTCCGCCCCGCTGCACCTCCTGTTCGTCCAGCGCCAACGCGGGCTCGCCAGCGATGGCCTGCCGGATCATTTCCAGACGCTGCGCCGCACTGGCTCCGGTGTTACCCCGATGCGGCGGGATATGGCTGGGCACCAGATGCACCGGGCTCACCTCCAGCGCCTCAGACACTTCCAGTGCCAGTCGGAGGTGACCGTGGTGAATCGGGTCAAAGGTGCCACCGTAGATCACGTGCATGGTGTCAGGTCCGGATATGGCCGTCACCGAACACCACGTACTTCTGTGAGGTAAGCCCTTCCAGACCGACCGGCCCACGGGCATGGATTTTATCGGTGGAAATACCAATCTCAGCGCCCAGGCCATACTCGAAGCCATCGGCAAATCGGGTTGAGGCATTGACCATGACAGAACTGGAATCCACCTCCGTCAGGAACCGACGGGCACGGGTGTAGTTTTCGGTGATAATGCTGTCGGTGTGCTGGGAGCTGTAGCGATTGATATGCTCAATGGCACCATCCAGTCCGTCAACGACCTTCACCGCCAGAATGGGGGCAAGGTATTCCGCGTGCCAGTCTTCCTCGGTGGCTTCAACAACGTCTCCTAGAATGGCACAGGTGCGCTGACACCCGCGCAACTCCACGGTTTTGCTTCGGAACTGTTCCGCCAGCAGCGGCAACAAGTCCTCCGCCACCTCGTCATCAACCAGCAGGGTTTCCATGGTATTGCAGGTCCCGTAACGCTGGGTTTTGGCATTAACCGCTACCTGCAGCGCCTTCTCCGGGTCGGCATGGCTGTCGATGTAAACATGACACACACCATCCAGATGCTTGATTACCGGCACACGGGCGTCCCGACTGATGCGCTCGATCAGGCCCTTACCGCCGCGGGGAACAATTACATCCACGAACTGAGGCATGGTGATCAGCTCACCCACAGCGGCCCTGTCGGTGGTGCTGACCACCTGGACTGCAGTTTCCGGCAACCCCGCCTCGCTCAGGCCCTGCTTGAGACAACGGGCAATGGCCTGGTTGGAGTGAATCGCCTCGGAGCCGCCGCGCAGAATGGTTGCGTTGCCGGATTTCAGGCACAGGCTGGCAGCCTCGACCGTGACATTGGGCCGGGACTCGTAAATGATACCGATCACCCCCAGCGGAACCCGCATCTTGCCAACCTGAATACCCGACGGGCGATACGTCATATCAGTAATCACACCCACAGGGTCCGGCAGCGCAGCCACCTGTCGCAAACCCTCAATCATGGCATCGATGCGCTGAGAGGTAAGTTCCAGGCGGTCCAGCATGGCACTATCGAGTCCATTTTCCCGGCCACGCTCCAGATCCTTGCTGTTAGCCGTGGCAAGCTCGGATCTGGCGGCGTCCAGGGCGGCGGCGGTGGCCAGAAGTGCCTGATTCCGCACGGCAGTGGAGGACCGGGCGACTTCCCGGGAAGCGGCCCTGGCCTGCTGGCCGAGCTCCGTCATGTAGGCTGCTACATCCATTGATTTACCCTTAATTCTGCAAGCTGATTCCAAAACGGGAGGGTTACTTTACCTTTCCCGTTTCAAGTCCGCACCCCAAACGACTATTATAGCGCTGCACAGGTTCAAATGGATGCGCCAGCAAAGGACAGACTCAATGCCCCAAACCGCCGAAAAATTTCTTCCCGGCAAGTTTTCCCGCAGCGGGTTTATTGCCTTTGGCCTGACCACCGGGCTCTGTCTGTTCATGGGGGAACTGCTGGCGGCAGTGGCAGCTGCAGCTGCGGCTGGTCTTTGCCTTACGGGCACCCAGCAGGGCAAAACACATCAAAATGCCCCCTGGCCACAATTACGGGCATTCTTTCTGACAGCCCTGGTTCTGGCGCTGGTATCGGCCATCTGGCTGGGCCCCTGGCCACTCAGCCACTGGCTCTATGCCCTACCGCTGGTACTGTTTGCCATGGCGCCGGTCTATCTGGCCGCCATTGTTACTGTTATCTTCATTTTCCTGGTGCTGGCCGGCACCCAGTGGGCGATAGCCCTCCCGGACAGGCACCAGATGATGACTGCACTGGTACTGACCACGCTCCTCGGAGCCATTCTGGTGTTCATGCGCGAGTACAAATCCCGGCAGCTTGCGCCCCTGCGCCGTACCGATGAGCTTACCCAGGCAGCCAGCCGGGAATACCTGTCAGCCGACCTGCACAAGGAAATACAACGCAGCGAGCGGGAAGGCACCAACATGTCGGTGATGATGATCGGGCTGGATACTCACCTGAGCGACGTCGATCCGGACGAAGACATTCGTGCGATTCTGCCACGCATCGGCCGCTACCTGCACTCCCAGCTTCGGGATTTCGATACCTACTACCGGGTGGCCGACCTTCAGTTTCTGGTGATTCTCCCCGGCGCCAATACTGCCGAGGCTGCCCGAACAGCAGAACAGGTTCGCCGCGGCCTGTGCACGCTGATGGATTCGCACGGCCTGAAGCTTACGGTCAGTACCGGCGTGGCCGGGCTCAACATCGGCGACGATGCCGACAGCCTGCAACAGAGCGTTGCCAACGCCCTGCGGCGAGCCCAACAGCAGGGTGGTAACCGGACCCAGACCTACAGCAACCCGGTTCCCCCGGAGGCCAGCGGACTGACTGAACCTTCCGGCAGGGAGGCAGCGCAATGACCGAGACCCGACTCCGAACCTGGACCCACACCTTTGGCTACGGCCTGGCGGCGCTGTTCACCGCCGCGCTGGCACTGCAGAACCTGCGTTACGGCTTTTACCAGCTGTTCTATCTGGCCCTGGCCATGACCGCCTTACTGGTTGCCGGCCTGGTCTATACCTGGCTATGCCGTCGCCAGCAGCTCTCCGCGCCCGGCCACCTGGTCATTCTCGCCGGCCTTAACAGTGGCCTGGTTGCAGCGGTACTGACAATGGATGCCCCGGGCATCAGCCACTGGGCCATGCCTTTGCTTTCGCTGAACCTGCTGATTCTGCCCCTGCGGCATGGACTAATGCTCTCAGCGATGCTACTGGTGCCGGTGCTGGTTGTCGCCTGGCTGTCGACCCCCATAGACACAGCCCTGATGACGACAGCCGGCCTTATAGCACTGCTGGCAGTGACCGCCCTGTATATCTGGCACTATGACCACATGGCGCAATCGGCCCAGGATCTTGCCATTACCGACCCCGCCACCGGAGCCCATAACGCGCGTTTTCTGGATGAGACACTGCAGAAGGAAATCAGTCGTGCCATTGCCACCGGCCACCCATTGTCGGTGATCAGCCTGAACATCGACCATGCCGACGAAATTCGCGACCTGCACGGTAAGGCCGGCCTGCAAACGCTGCTGCGCGACGTCACAGGCACCCTGTTTGAAATCATCCGGGCCGGGGATTCGCTCTACAGCATCAACGGATCGGAGTTCTTCCTGATCCTGCCGTTTACGCCGGAGGAAGGGGTACGGGTCATTGCAGAGCGCATTCGCAGGACCCTCAGTGAACGTGACTGGGCCCAGATTGGCACAATATCGGTCAGCCTCGGCTGCACCACCCGGGGCAACGGCGACACCAGCACCCATTCATTGCGTGACCGCGCCGTCACCGCCATGCTCGAAGCCAGGAAGCGAGGAGCGGATTCTGCCTGGTTCAGCCCGGGAGAGCCCGTCAAGGCATGACCGCGACCTGGCTCACTGACGTTACTTCCTGGGTAGCCGCCAATCCGGGCTGGCTGATTGCCGCCCTGTTCCTGACCGCGCTGATAGAATCGCTGGCGGTTGCCGGCATCATCATACCTGGAGTGGCTTTATTGTTCGCATTTGCCGCGCTCGCTGGCAAGAGCGGCTTGCCCCTGTCCGACGCCCTGCTGTGGGCCGGCCTTGGCGCCGTGGCGGGGGATGCGATCAGCTTCGCCATCGGCCGCCTGTTCAAGGGGCGCCTGGATACCGTCTGGCCATTCAGTCGATACCCGGGGCTCATTGCCCGCGGAGAGCGCTTTTTTCGCGCCCACGGGGGAAAGAGCGTGGTCATCGGCCGTTTTGTTGGGCCGATACGCCCGGTCATTCCCCTGATTGCCGGTGCGCTGACCATGTCCTGGCAGCGTTTTCTCACCTTCAATCTGCTATCAGCCGCGGGCTGGGCCCTGGTGTATGTCCTGCCGGGATTTTTCGTAGGATCGGCCATGGGCAGCGAGATCAAACCCCCACCCCATTTCTATCTGGTACTTGCGATCAGTGGTGCGGCGCTGGTGGTTGTCTATCTGATTGTTTTGCGGATTCGGCTCGGCGTTGGTGAAGGGAGCTGGCTCTATCAATGGCTGGAATCCCGGATGAGTCAATACGACGCAACACACCGGTTCTGGCGTCTGTACAGCAGCGAGCGGCCGGCTCAGCAGGGGGAATTTCCTCTGCCCTCACTGCTAATGACGGCCACCTCGCTCGCATTGTTTCTTGGGCTGTCACAGTTGGTCGGAGTCAGTGATCAGCTGGCCTTTATGAACCAGCAAGTGCTGCAATGGTTCGGCGCTCTGCGCCAACCCCTACTGGATCTTCCGATGGTAGCGTTCACCTTGCTGGGAGATCCCCCAGTCCTGTTCGCTGCCGCCGTGTTTGCCGTTCTGTTGCTGGCATTCAGGGGCTACTACGCAGCCGCCATTCATATTGCCAGTGCCGCAGCCATCACCGGGATCAGCGTTTGGCTGCTGAAAGCGGGCATCGGCATCAGCCGGCCAGATCAGGTGCTCTCGGCACCAAGCTCTGGCGCTTACCCCAGCGGGCATACGGCCGGAATGACCGTGCTGGTCACGCTAGCAGCCAGCTTCGTCGCGGGCGAAAACCGGAAACACCAGCGCTGGCAGCATTACCTGTTTCTGTCACTGCCCTTGCTGCCGGTGGCCCTGAGCCGGCTGTATCTTGGCGTGCACTGGTTCACGGATGTACTTGGCGGCCTGTTTCTGGGGCTCGCGATCACCGGAGCGACGCGGGCCAGTTACAGCCGGTATGACAGGGTGGCCCTGAGTCCGGACAGCTTGACCTGGGCCATCGGTGTCGGTTGGCTGGCATTCGTGGCCATGTACATGATGGGGAACTGGGAGGCCGCCATGGTGAGTTACACACCCCATCCCTGACCGTTAGCCGCCCTGTTCCAGCGCTTCCAGCAACTGTTGCAGTCGGTCAAGCCGTTCAAGCGGATCCTGCAATTCCGCCAGCCGCTGTTTTTCCTGCTTATCCAGCGGCAGCAATTCGGTCAGCCTCCAGCCAATATGGCGGGCATCGTCATAATCCACATCCATTTCCAGATCCTTGACCACCGGATGGCGGAACAGTGCCCGCAAAACCGAGGGCAACTCATGGTAGCGTTCCGGCACGTCACTCTCGGCCTCGGCAATCAGGCACTCCACATCGCCGACATTGAGACCATCCTCCTGCTGCCAGCTACGGATGACGGAAACCTTGCAATCTCCCTCAACGGTGATACCCAGCAAACCGTTTTCCAGTTGCTGGAAGTCAATGATCCGGACGTAGGTGCCGATGTCGTAGAACGAGGCCCGGGCTTCGGTCTCGGCCCCTTCCCGCAACAAAACCACCACAAAGCCGCGATCCTCCTTCAGGCAACCGGTGAGCATGTCGATATAACGGGGTTCAAACAGCTGCAGGGGGATTCGCCCCCCGGGCAGGATGATTGAATTCAATGGAAACAGCGGTACGTTCATAAGTTTTTCAGTCACTACCGGCCAGGCTCCTGCTGCGGCTTGGTCTATCGAATCGAAAGAAGCTTCTGCACTTCATCCACCCGTTCCCGGGCCTCACTCAGCAGTTGCAGACTTCTGGAAGCATTCAGTTCCAGCTCGCCCAGCCGGCGCCATGCCGGCACCTGATCAAAGGCTGGAAGCCCCTCATTCTGGCTGGAGCCAATCATCGAATGCAGTTGGGCAACAATCACCACATCAACCAGTTGGGGCGCAGTTTCCCGGCACTCATGATGCCAGTCTTCCGCATGGCGCACCGCCTCCACGAAGGCTTTCGGGAACGCCCAGCTCTCAAGTACCGCGCACCCGACATCGGCGCGGAGTTCGTCGATGGCATGGTGCAGGTTTCTGTCATCGGCGAACAGATTGACGTGGTGCTCCGCCTGCACCAGCACAGGAACCACCCCGATATCATGCAGTAACCCCGCCAGTAAGGCTTCCTCAGGATCAATGCGTGTGGCGTGGTCCGCCAGCACCCAGCACAGCGCTGCCACCTCCCGGGAATGGCGCCATAGCTGCTCCATTTCTTTCTGCAATGCCGCCCGACGGGTCTTGAACACCTCGCGCATGGCGAACACCGTCACTAATTGCCGGGTGGTACGCATGCCCAGCCGAACCACAGCCTCACGCACATTGCGGACATCGCTGAAACCGCGATAGAGCGGACTGTTGCAGGAACGTACCAGCTTGGCCGCCATGGCCGGGTCTGCCGACACCGCGGAAGCGACCTCGGTGGCCGACGAGTCATCCCTATCCACCACCCGCCGGACTTTCCAGGCCACATCCGGCACACTCGGCAACTGGACCTGATTGGACCGCAGCTCAGAGTAGAACTCCATCAACAGATGGTGCTCTTCGCTCTGGTCTTCGTCGTGATCCGACGAGTCCATTTCCACCTGGGAAATGGGCGCCGCCCGCAGCATCTGGTTCAGCACTTCCTGCTCGATCACCAGAAACTCGCAGGGTTTGACTGCAGTAACGTCATACATCCGGGGCTGCAGACGGGCTACTGGATTGAGAGCTTTGTCGGTCTCAGCCTCAATGGTCGACTTACGACCATCAACCGATTGCAGCTCCACGGCGCCGGAAATCAGAAAATAATCCAGACCATCCCGAACGCCCCGTTCCATGACCCTCTGCCCTGGTCTATGGGTTCTGCGCTCAGCCCGGCTGGCCAACAACACAAGCTGATCGTCCGTCAGACGGCCCAAAGGCTGAAAACTTTTAAGACGACGTAATGGCAGGCTTTCCTGGCCGCCCATAGGCAGACTCCCCTGAACTGCTGGATAATAAACGGTCATCACATGTTACGTATTGTAATCACCACTCAGGAAAAGGGCCATGCGAGCGGCGTCGAATCTGTTATCCTTTGGTCTTTCACTTTATCCGATAACCTAGGGAGAGAACCGCCTACCATGCCCCAGTATCGTTCCCACACCTCTACTGCCGGCCGCAATATGGCCGGTGCCCGCGCCCTCTGGCGTGCCACCGGCATGAAAAACGAGGACTTCGGCAAACCCATCATCGCCGTTGCCAACTCCTTCACCCAGTTTGTGCCCGGGCACGTTCACCTGAAAGACCTGGGCCAGCTGGTTTGCCGCGAGATCGAAGCGGCCGGCGGTGTTGCCAAAGAGTTCAACACCATTGCTGTGGATGATGGTATCGCCATGGGGCACGATGGCATGCTGTACTCCCTGCCGTCGCGGGAAATCATCGCCGACTCGGTGGAATACATGGTCAACGCCCACTGTGCCGATGCGCTGGTTTGCATCTCCAATTGCGACAAGATTACCCCGGGTATGCTAATGGCCGCCATGCGCCTGAACATTCCCACCATTTTTGTTTCCGGCGGCCCGATGGAAGCCGGAAAAACCAAGCTATCTGAACACAAGCTCGACCTGGTGGATGCCATGGTCATCGCCGCCGATCCAACGGCGACCGACGAGATGGTCGAGGAATACGAACGCAGCGCCTGCCCTACGTGCGGTTCCTGCTCCGGCATGTTCACCGCCAATTCCATGAACTGTCTGACCGAAGCCATCGGCCTGGCCCTGCCCGGCAATGGCTCCATGCTGGCCACCCATGCCGACCGGGAACAGCTGTTCCTGAAAGCCGGTCGTCAGATTGTGGAGAATGCCAAACGCTATTACGAGCAGAACGATGCCAGCGTTCTGCCGCGCAGCATCGCCTCTGTGGAAGCATTCGAGAACGCCATGACCATGGACATTGCCATGGGCGGCTCCACCAACACTATCCTGCACCTGTTGGCTGCAGCCCAGGAAGGCGGTGTTGAATTCTCCATGGCCGATATCGATCGCTTGTCCCGCAAGGTTCCGCAGCTGTGCAAGGTCGCTCCCAACTCCCCCAAGTACCACATGGAAGACGTGCACCGCGCCGGCGGCATCATGGGCATTCTGGGTGAACTGGAGCGCGGCGGACTGATCAACGTTGACCTGCCCACGACTCACAGCAAAACCATGCGCGAAGCCCTGGAAACCTGGGACATCATGCGCTCACCAACACCTGAAGTGATCGAATTCTACAAAGCCGGCCCCGCCGGCATTCCGACTCAGACAGCCTTCAGCCAGAGCACCCGCTGGCCAAGCCTCGATGGCGACCGTGAAGACGGCTGCATCCGCTCCGTGGAACACGCTTATTCTTCAGAAGGCGGTCTGGCCGTACTGTATGGCAATATCGCCCAGGATGGCTGCGTAGTGAAAACCGCGGGCGTTGATGAAAGCATCTACGTCTTCGAGGGCAAGGCCCGGGTCTTCGAAAGCCAGGATTCCGCCGTAGCGGGAATTCTGGGTGACGAGGTCAAAGCCGGTGATGTGGTGATCATTCGCTACGAAGGGCCCAAAGGCGGTCCAGGAATGCAGGAAATGCTCTACCCGACCAGCTACCTTAAATCCAAGGGGCTGGGCAAGGACTGTGCACTGCTGACTGACGGCCGGTTCTCCGGCGGCACGTCAGGGCTCTCCATCGGCCATGCTTCGCCGGAAGCTGCTGCCGGTGGCGCGATTGGACTGATTGAGGATGGCGATACCATTTTGATCGACATCCCCAACCGATCTATCAATGTTCAGGTCAGTAAGGAAGAACTGGCACAGCGACGGGAAGCACGCGACGCCAGGGGCTGGAAACCGGAGCTACCGAGAGACCGGAAGGTATCCGCCGCCCTCAAAGCCTACGCATTGCTGGCCACCAGTGCCGATAAAGGTGCGGTTCGGGATTTGAGCAAGCTGGACTGAGTCTGGTGTCTAGTCCTGAAATAGGTTGACACCTATTTCTATTGAAACGCCCGGTGCACCGCATCGGGTGTTTTGTATTTCAAGGCAAGATGTGGTCGCCTTGTGTTATAGGTCTGAACGGACTGATCGACCATCTTTTGAGCTTCTGCAAGGTCTTTGGGGCGCGCCAGCAATAACTCCGTTTTTAGGATGCCGTTAACCCTCTCGGCCAGTGCATTTTGATAACAGTCATAGCCATCGGTCATTGAACAACGAATGCCGTGTTTGGCATGCAGCTGTTGGTATGCCATGGAGCAGTACTGGATTCCCCGATCCGAGTGATGAACGAGTTCTCCAGAGAGTTTCCTTCCCTTCAATGCCTTACGCATAGCTTGTATCACAGAATCCGTATGAAGGGTGTCATGGACATGGTAGCCCACGATTTTGCGAGAGAAAGCATCCGTAATCAGGCTGAGATAGGCCAAGCCCTGGTGAGTAGGTAAGTAGGTAATATCTGCCACCCAGACCTGCTCAGGCGCGGCTGGCACAACCTGCTCCGGACCCGGCTTAATAAGGTTGGGATGACAGCGAAAGTGGTGATGGCTATGCGTGGTTTTATGATAGGCCCGCTTTCGGGGAACCAGTTGTCGGTGTGCTCTTAGGAGGTCGAATAGTCGGTCCCGGCCCATGCGCAAAGGGGCATTCAGTTTCAGTAGCGAATGCAGTTTGCGGGTTCCCAGCCGAGGCTGATGCAGGCGCTCTTCCCGTACAAAGTCCAGCACCAAGAGATTGTGCGCCTTACGAGCCGCATCCGCTTTGAAGTACTGATAATAGGCCTGACGGGAAAAACCTAGATATCGGCAAGCCCGACTAACGTTCAGGCCTTGGATTTGTCTTTGTGCGAGGACTTGCCGGACCGCTTTTTTACAACGCGACAGCCATAGTCTTTTTGAAGCACATCCACAACGGATTCAAAGAATTGCGCTTTCTGGTTGGCCTCATCTAGCTGCTGCTCCAGCTCTTTGATGCGCTGCTCTGGTGTAAGTGGAAGATCCGATTTGTTCATCGCAGCCCCCTTGCGTACCAAGAGCATGGCCGCCGGGCTCCAATCCTGCTGACCATGCTTACGTAACCACGTTAGCACCGTCGAGCGTCCCTGGATACCATATCGTTCCTGGGCTTGCTTGTAAGTCATCTCGCCTTTTTCAACCTGGCCTACCACCGCCAATTTAAAGGCCAGGGAATAATCTCGCTGACTCCTCCGCCTCTTCGTGTTCATAACACCCTCCACAATTTCCAGTGAGAAGGTGTAAACCTTATTCAGGACGGGTCATGGACCACAAAAAAGCCCGCCAGGTATTTTCCTGGCGGGCTTTTTTTATCCGGGGCCTGGCGTTTACCAGAGCGACCAGCCACCATCTTCGTCTTCTTCGATGGTGTCATCGGCAGAAGACTCGGTCTCAGCCGGAGCCGATTCCGCCGGTGCCGCCTGCGCAGTTGCGGCCGGTGCAGACTGGCCTGCATCAGCGGCCGCCTGCTGCACGGTGATCAACCCCAGAGCCCGCTCGGTTTCCTCGTTCAGGATACCGGTTGCCTCAAGGCCGTTGTCCTTCTGGAAGCGGGTCAGTTCCGCCCGGGTTTTGTCATCCATGCTCGGGCTGACATTGGTGATGTCGTAACCGGCGCCATAAAGCGCGTGCTTGAGCGCGACCACTTCATTGGCCTGGGCAACGGGTGCCAGACCCAGCAGGGCGACCGTTCCGACCGCCAGCGCCGTCCTGCCGATATGACGGGTGACTGTTTTCATGGTTCTCACCTGATCTACTCCTGGATATCTCTGTGACATCTGCTGTTCTGTTTTTATAGTGTGGCGCCTTCCTCTACGTATCAGCGCTCCATAGACCATAACATAATTTAATCTTCGCGGGCCGGACCATTCTCGGGATTTGACGGATCGGCATAGTGATACTGGCCAAATTCACGGATAAAAATGCCCCAGAACGCCATGAAAAGCGCCGCCACCAGCGGACCCATGACAAAACCATTGATGCCGAACATAACAATGCCGCCCAGGGTGGACAAAAGCACGAGATAGTCCGGCATTTTGGTGTCCCGCCCTACCAGCACAGGCCGGAGCAGGTTATCCGCCAGACCAATCACCACCACCCCATAGGCGGTCAGAATGATGGCCGACACAATGTCCCCCACGGCAGCCAGATAGATGGCCGCCGGCACCCAGACAATCGCAGCCCCGACGGCTGGCAGCAATGAGACGATGGCCATGACCACCCCCCACAGCAAGGCTCCGGTAATGCCAAGTATCCAGAAGATTATGCCACCAAGCGCACCCTGAATGATGGCGATCAGCAGGTTACCCTTGACCGTGGCACGGGTGACTTCCGCGAATTTGGCAAACAACAGGCGCTCACGCTCATCACCCAACGGCAAGGCGCGAATCATCAGCTCTATCAGTTTCTGGCCATCACGGATCAGGAAAAAGGCCAGGTAAACCATCAGAGCCAGCCCCAGAAAGAACTGAAAGGTGTTCTGCCCTATGCCCAGGGCCTGCTTGGCCAGAAACTGACTCCCCCCCAGAAAGGCATTAACGGCGCGGTCCCTCAGATCCGCAAAGTTGATGTCAAACTGGGCCAGAAAGGCCTGGATGGCAGGAAACGACTGGTTAACCTGATCAATGTATTCCCCCGGCCGAATCTCTCCGGCCTGGATCTTCTGGTAGATCCCCATACCTTCCGCGATCAGCGCCGCGCCCAGTACCAGCACCGGAATCACCACGATCACCATACACACGAAAAGTGTAATCAGGGCGTTTAGTGTCGGCCGGTCGCCAAGTCTGCGTACCAGCATCTGCTGCACCGGATGGAAAATCAGCGCAATGGCCACCGCCCAGAAGATCGGGCCAAAGAACGGCTTCATCAACAGAATGAACGCAAGCGACACACCGAGCAGCATCGCCAGAAAAGTCCGTGTTTCAAGTTTTGCGTACATAGTTAAACAATTCCTGTCCAGAACATGCCCATCGGGGCTGATAGGGAAAGCAGACTACCACGATAGCGTGGCCAGTGTAGTGGGGTTCGCGTTATAGTGGTTGGTTATCAATCAGCCAACAATACAGGTTATGTGGTTGGAAGCAGACAACTTTACCGTGGAGAGCGCGCTGGAGGCCGCACTGGAACTGCAGAAAGTGCTGGCAGCCCGAACCCATCGTCGCAAGGTGATGGGCCAGGAGGTACTCGTGCCCGGCCAGTTGGGCGAGGCCCTGCACCTGCCCAGAACCATCAGCCGCCTGAGTGGCAAGCAGCAACGATTGCGGGATCGCGGCCTGGAGGATTTCCAGGAGCTCTGGCCCACGCTGTCTGAATACACTCGCCAACGGGTTCTGGACGGACTTGGCTGGTACGACCCCAAGCAACTCGACTGGGAGGACAAGCGCTCCAACCGCCGGCCGTTGGTCGATCCTGACGCCTGATACGTACAAATGCGGAAGCCGAAGTGCAGGGCCCAGGCCCGGACTGACTTTGAAGTGTCACACTTCGCCCTTACTGTGATCTGATCAGGAGGATAACTATGACAGACAACAACCATTACACTGCCATCCTGGCCCAGGGGAGCGCCGTGCCCACCCTGTTGTGCGGGCATTGCCATTCCATTCTCTCCCGCGCCAGAATTTTCCGTAACCAGGGCGACGCCCATCAGGCCATTGAGTGCAACACCATCGGCCTGTGCTCCGCGGACGATTGCGGCGCGGTGAACTGCTGCGACGAGGCTCTGGCCCAGGTGGAAAACCCAGAACGCCTGTTTGACATCGCATCCTGATTCAAACTGGCAACGCTCTGTTACGCAACTCAAACACACAAAATTCCCATCTGATTTATCCTGACCTTCGACGATTGTCGTACCGATAATCACGCAACCACTCAGTCAGGACAGTCGATGGCATGCGTATTCTGAGAACCGACGAAGCCCGCTTCGCAGGCCTCCCGGATTACCCCTTTTCAGCACACTATCTGGATGTTGAGCCAGGTCTTCGGATGCACTATGTAGACGAAGGGCCCGCCCACGCAGACCCAGTGGTGATGCTTCACGGGGAGCCATCCTGGTCCTATCTCTACCGGCACATGATTCCGCTTGTCGCCGAAGCGGGCCATCGGGTGCTGGCGCCCGATCTGATTGGTTTTGGCAAGTCAGACAAACCCGCCGATGTCAGCGACTACAGTTATGACAGCCACATGCGCTGGCTGACCCACTGGCTTGAAACACTGGACCTGACCAACGTCACGCTGGTGTGTCAGAACTGGGGCTCACTGCTGGGATTAAGGCTGGCGGCAGAGCATCATCGTCGGTTCAGCCGGATCATTGTCGGCAACGGCATGCTGCCAACGGGGGACACGCGGGTACCGGCCGTCTTCAGACTCTGGAAGGCGTTTGCCAGCCATAGCCCCTGGTTTCCGATAGGCCGGATTGTCCAGCTTGGTACCGAACGATCACTAAGCCCGGCCGAAATAGCCGCCTACGAGGCGCCCTTCCCGACACCGGATTACAAAGCCGGTGCCCGGGCGTTCCCGGCACTGGTGCCAACCTCACCCAGCGACCCGGCCAGCGCCGCCAACCGGGAGGCCTGGCGCGTGCTGGAAAAATGGCGCAAACCCTTTATCACCTGCTTCAGCAGCGGCGACCCGATTACCCGGGGTGGCGACCGTTATATGCAGCGGCGAATCCCCGGAGCCTTCGGCCAGCCCCATATCACCCTCAACGGCGGACATTTCCTGCAGGAAGATTCCCCCCGACAGTTTGCCCGGGTCATTCTGGACGCGCTGAAAGCCGAGATGGCGGCCTGATAGCCAGGCCCGCCTCACTCAGCCGAAGACTGTAACCGTTTGCCGGCTCAGGGCCACCAGTTCACCGGCCGGGGTCCAGATACCAGCATGAGTGTGACCATATCCGGCGCCAGCCTGGTCGATGGTTGCCCGGTACAGCAGCCAGTCATCCGGCTTCATGGCCGGCCTGGGATGGACAATCTCCAGCGCCCAGCTCAGGGAACTGGCTGGCGCCGGCCCCTTGAGATGCGGCAACAGCGCCGGTGGCCAGGCATCAACCAGAGCAACAATGTGGGCGTCGGTCATAGTCTCCGGGGCTTCCCGGAACTTCATCCAGCCCCCCATTTCGCGCCCGCCCTTACCGGAGAATGGCATATAGCCAAACGCCCAGCGCATTTCGATATGCCGGGTAAACTCCGGCGTCACTTTCGGGATATAGGGAAGTGACTGACATTGCTCTGCCGGCACCGCTTCCGGTGCCGACGTCGGTGCCACTCGGACAGCAGACTCACGGTCGCCCCCGAAACTGGCCAGACAGACAAGGCGGGGCTCGCCATTCTGAAGGATCCGTCCCTGGACCTGGGACACTGCCTTGCCTTCACGCAGGACTTCGGCCTCAACACGGGCCGGCACATCCGCCTCTACGGGACCGACAAATGACACCTGAAGGGCCCGCATGGCACGACCATCCGCCACTTTTGAAGCCATCACCTCGAACACCAGGGCCGCGACCAGGCCGCCGAACGTGGCGCGCCCCTGGCCCCAGTCTGACGGTATCACCACTTCGCCGTTATTCCGGACATCACCGAGAAGGTCATCGAACGTCATTTGTTTTAGATCCTGTTCATTAGCCTGCAAACCGGTAAGACTGCACCACTTACCGAAGCCTGACAATAGGCCTGCCCCGGCAACTACCTATCGATTGCCTGGCAATAGTCGTATAAAAACCACCCCAAACAGACTATAATGCGCCAAAATCATGCATTGCCTGTGCAGTGCGATACCCTCCGAATACCGAGTACATTCATGTCAGAATTGTCTTTTGCCGAACTGGGGCTGGATCCAGCAGTACTGGAAGCCGTCTCCGCCGTTGGCTATGAAACCCCGTCGCCCATCCAGGCGCAATCCATCCCTGCTCTGCTGGCCGGCAACCATCTGTTGGGCGTTGCCCAGACAGGCACCGGCAAGACCGCAGCCTTTGCCCTGCCATTGCTGAGCCGGATTGATGCGAACGTGGCCGAGCCACAGATTCTGGTACTGGCCCCTACCCGGGAGCTGGCGATTCAGGTCGCGGAAGCGTTTACCACCTACGCCAGCAAGTTCCGCAATTTTCATGTTCTGCCAATTTACGGTGGCCAGGATTTCTCACCACAGATTCGCGGCCTGAAGCGTGGCGCCCAGGTTATTGTGGGCACACCTGGCCGCATGCTCGACCATCTGCGCAAGGGCACCCTGAAGCTCGACGGCCTGAAGGCACTGGTGCTGGACGAAGCCGACGAAATGCTGCGCATGGGCTTCATTGATGACGTGGAAGCCATCCTGGCGAAGACGCCGGACACCTGCCAGCGCGCGCTCTTCTCGGCCACCATGCCGCCACAGATCAAGAAGGTTGCGCAGACTTACCTGAAAAACGCTACCGAAGTAAGAATCGAGAGCGAAACCCGCACGGTTGAGCGGATCGCCCAGTTCGTGCTGCCGGTCTACGCCGAGCGCAAGCTGGATGCGCTGACCCGCATTCTGGAAGTTGAGCCCTTCGACGCCTCGATCATTTTCGTGCGCACCAAGGCCGAAACCACCATGCTGGCAGAGAAGCTGTCCGCACGTGGCCACGCTGTGGCGCCCCTGAGCGGCGACCTGAACCAGCGTCAGCGCGAACAGACCGTTGAAGATCTCAAGCGTGGCAAAAAAGATATCATCATTGCCACCGATGTCGCCGCCCGTGGTCTGGACGTGCCCCGGATTACTCACGTTATCAACTACGACGTGCCCTACGACACCGAGGCGTACATCCACCGGGTTGGCCGTACTGGCCGTGCCGGCCGTACCGGCAAGGCTATCCTGCTGGTGACTCCGCGTGAGCGCAGCTGGCTGCGCACTCTGGAGCGGGCCACCAACTCCCCGATGGAACCTTACCAGTTGCCGTCACCTGCCGCCCTGCAGAAAATGCGGGTAGAGCAGTTTGAGGCGCAACTGCTGGGCTTCACCGACGATCCTCGCGCTGCCAAGGCCATCGCCCTGCTGGATGAGATCGCCGAGCGTAACGACATGGACATGGCCGCCATCGCCGGCGCCATGGCTTGCCTGCTGGAAGCCTCCCAACCGGATTCTCTGCCACTGGAACAACCGGAAGCACTGCCGGAGATTTCCGCCGCGCCTCGCCGGGATCGCAAAGGCCCGCCACCGGGCAAAGGCGGCTTCCGCAAAGGCGGCCCTGGCAAGAAGTTCAGCAAGGATGGCAAACCGGGCTTCCGCAAGAGCGGGCCGAAAGGTGGCAAGCCCGCCGGCAAGGGCGGAAAACCTGCAGGAAAAGGCCCCAAGCGCGCGCCGCGCTGAGGCCTGATTGGCTAGCCGGTCACTCTGACCGGCTACGCTGGTATACGACAAAGCTGTAGTCGTAAGGATTGTTGTCAGACGCAGAAAAATCTTCGCGCCCGATCTCTTCCCACTCGTCCCAGTTCACTTCCGGAAAGAAGGCATCTCCGTCCACCTCTGCGTGCACCTGGGTGATGTATATCCGGTCAACCATTGGCAGCGCTTCGGCATAGATCTGGCCTCCGCCAATAATCATCACTTCATCACCACCTTCCAACTCCGCCTGGGCTTCGGCTTTCACCAACGCTTCATTCAGCGACGCTGCGGCAACGGTTCCGGCTGGCGCCTGCCATTCCGGATTTCTGGAAATCACCACGTTCATCCGCCCGGGCAAAGGCCGGCCGATGGAGTCCCAGGTCTTTCTACCCATGATAATGGGCTTGCCCATAGTGGCCTGCTTGAAGTAGCGCAGATCACCTGGCAGATACCAGGGCAGCTTGTTATTCCGGCCGATCACCCGGTTTCGGGCCATAGCTACGATAAGGGCCTTGCGCATAACGGGTTCCTTGCTCAAATCGCTATAGGGGCTTTGATCACGGGGTACGGGTCGTAACCTTCGAACTCGAAATCTTCCAGCTCGTAGTCAAAGATGGATTCCGGTTTACGTTTGATGACCAGCTTCGGCAGCGCGCGGGGTTCACGCCGAAGCTGTTCAAATACGATGTCGTCCGTCAGATGATTCCGGTACAAGTGGCAATCACCAAACGTGTGCACGAACTCGCCCACATCCAGATCACACTGCTGCGCAATCATATGGGTCAGCAAAGCATAGGACGCAATATTGAAGGGCACGCCCAGGAACAGGTCGGCGCTGCGCTGGTAGAGCTGGCAAGACAACTTGCCGTCGGCGACATAGAACTGAAACAGACAGTGGCAAGGCGCCAGGGCCATGCGCCCCTCCCGCACGTTATCCTGCGGACTGATGGACTCGTCCGGCAGCTCAGCCGGGTTCCAGGCGGAGACGATCAGGCGCCGGGAGTTGGGCTTGGTGCGGATCTGATCAATCACCTCGCTGATCTGGTCAATCACGCGGCCGTCGTGGCATTGCCAGCTGCGCCACTGCTTGCCGTAGATCGGACCAAGATCGCCGTTTTCCAGCGCCCACTCATTCCAGATGCTGACTTTGCGTTCCGCCAGCCAGGTGTTGTCGGTGGAGCCCTTGAGGAACCACAGCAGTTCATAAATGATGCTGCGCAGGTGCACTTTCTTGGTGGTCACCAGCGGGAAACCGTCCTGCAGATTGAAACGCATCTGCCGGCCGAACACCGAGCGGGTGCCCACGCCGGTGCGATCACCTTTGTCGAATCCGTTGTCGACAACATCCTGCATCAGGTCGAGGTAGGCTTTCATTGGGCGTTTCTCCGGTAAGCAAGGAACATCAGGGCAGCGCCGGCGGCAATCATCGGTGCAGAGAGCACCTGCCCCATCGTCAGCCAGTCAAAGGCCAGGTAACCCAACTGTGGATCTGGCTGGCGAACGAACTCCACCAGGAAACGAAAGATGCCATAGCACACCAGAAACAGGCCGGACACTGCCATTTTCGGGCGGGGCCTTGAGGAGAACCACCAGAGAATCACGAACAGGAGTACGCCTTCCAACGCGAACTGATATAACTGCGACGGGTGCCTGGCAAGGCTGTCTGGCGCCTGCGGAAAGACCATGCCCCAGGCTACGTCTGTCGGTTTGCCCCAGAGTTCGCCGTTTATGAAATTTCCGATTCGCCCGGCACCCAGCCCAACCGGGACCAAGGGCGCGACAAAATCGGCAATTTTCCAGAACCCGGCTCCGGTTTTTCGGCCATACCACCACATGGCCAGCATTACCCCCAGCAACCCGCCATGGAAAGACATACCGCCTTCCCAGACCCGGAGCAACCAGAGCGGGTCCGCTATAAAGGCATCGAAGTTGTAAAACACTACATAGCCAAAGCGGCCACCGAGGATCACACCCAGGGCCATATAGAACAGCAGATCACCCACCTGCTCTTCCTGCAGTGGCGACCAGGGCTTGCGGGACCGAAGACGGCCCAGCCACCAGCCGGCGGCAAACCCGACCAGATAGGTCAGGCCATACCAGTGAATTTTCAACGGCCCAAGGGCGATCGCCACCGGGTCAAACTGTGGATGTTGCAGCATGAATGCTCTCTCAGCTCAGAAGAAACCGTAAACCAACCAGAACCAGCATAATGGCAAAGATGCGTTTGAGCAGGCGCCCATCCAGACGATGGGCCAGCCCGGCGCCGATGCGTGCAAAGAACACACTGGTGGCGACCACACCCACCAACGCCGGCAGGTAGATAAAACCAAGACTCAGCTCGGGCAGATGGGGATCCTGCCAGCCGGTCCAGATATTGGCCAGGGCGCCCGCAATTGCAATCGGGAAGCCGCAGGCCGCCGAAGTCGCCACCGCCTGCTGCATTTTGACGTTGCACCAGCTTAAATAGGGCACGGTCAGGGTGCCGCCACCAATACCGAAGATAGCCGACGCCCAGCCAATGATGCCGCCGGCAGCACCCAGCCCGGTGGTGCCCGGAACGTCCCGCCCCGGCTTCGGATTGACCTCGAGGATCATCTTCAGTGCCACCAGAATGACAAACACCCCGATAATGGTTTCCAGCACCGGGCCGCTCAGCATCGCCGCGGTCCAGGCACCAAGCACGGCACCGACCACAATACCAACGGTCATGGGGCGAAACAGATCCCAACGCACCGCACCATGCTGGTGATGTGTGCGTATGGAACTGATGGAGGTGAACACAATGGTGGCCAACGACGTACCGACGGCAAGGTGGGCAGCAATCTCCGGGCTAATGCCCTGTAGCCCGAAACTGAAGATCAGCACCGGCACAATCACCAGCCCGCCCCCAATGCCAAACAGGCCGGCCATGGTGCCCGCCAATGCGCCCAACAGAAGATACAGTATGATGATGCCTATCATGCTCATGGTTACAGACCACCCCGGCTCAGATCAGGCTGGTATGATACGCAGGAATGCCTGCAACTTCAGCCCACGCATCCAAGGAATTCCGTTCACCCATGTGCCTAATTGCCTTTGCCATCGGCCAGAACCCCCGTTTTCCCCTGGTGGTTGCTGCCAATCGGGATGAATTCTTCCGCCGCCCTACGGCCGCCATGGACTGGTGGCAGGCGGATAACGGCCAGCACATTCTGGCAGGCCGGGATCTTGCTTCCGGCGGAACCTGGCTGGCGATCAGCGCGGACGGTCAGGTCGCTGCCGTAACCAACGTGCGAGAAGGCAGCCCGGAAACCGGCCGCTCCAGCCGGGGCGAACTTCCCGTTCGCGCGCTGGCAGAACCCGCCAGCGAACTAGGCGCGGCCCTGAACGGCGAGACAGATCGGTATGCCGGCTTTAACCTGGTGTCTCTGACAGAACGTGGTGGCTGGTATTACAGCAACCGCGACGCGCACCCCGGGCGCCAACTATTCCGTGGCAGCTTTGGCCTGAGCAACCATCTCTTACAGACACCCTGGCCCAAACTGCTGCGCCTGAGAACGGCCTTTGCCTCCGCGGTTGAAGCGGCGAGCGACCGTACCGAGGCTTTGCATGCCGAGCTCCTGCCCCTGCTTCAGGACACCAGCCCGGCACCCGACGCCATGCTTCCCGATACCGGCGTGGGACTTGAGACCGAACGGTTTTTATCGTCACCGTTCATTGTCGGCAGTGACTACGGCACACGGGCCACTACCATCGTTACGGTGGATGCACAGGGCGAAGTCAGGGTGACAGAACAATCCTGGGGGCCCAATGCCCAGACACTGGAAAAACGGCAATTCAGCTGGCAGCGATAGCAAACCGACTCTGATATAATCCGCGCAATTTCCGAAACACCCGACCGGAGGTCGCCCCATGGCCGGCGAGAACACCAGCAGCGCTTCCATAGCCGACTTTGAGAAATCCCTGAACGAACTGGAACAACTGGTTCGTGACCTGGAGCAGGGCGAGCTGTCCCTGGAACAATCCCTGGCGGCTTTCGAGCGCGGCGTTAAACTGACAAGGGAATGCCAGAGCGCCCTGAAATCCGCCGAACAGCGGGTCGAGCAGCTGGTACAGAACAGTGACGGCACACTGGAAACCCGACCTTTCTCGGCAGACGACGAGCAGTGATGGACCATCGCATCCGCCAGGCAGAGGCCTATCTGGACCAGTGCCGCCAACAGGTTGACCAGGAACTGGACCGCAGTCTTACCCGGAATACCACCTCAGAAAGGCTCCAGGAAACCATGCGCTACAGCGTGCTGGGCGGCGGCAAACGGGTACGCCCGGCCCTCTGCATGGCGGCCGCCCGGGCCATGGGCAGCCACGACAGCACAGCCCTGGCGCCAGCCTGCGCCCTGGAACTGATCCACGCCTATTCCCTGGTCCACGATGACCTGCCGGCCATGGACGATGATGATCTTCGCCGGGGCCGACCGACCGCCCACATCGCCTTTGACGAAGCCTCTGCCATTCTGGCCGGGGATGCGCTGCAAACACTGGCATTCGCGTTACTGTCAGAAGCGCCGGCGTTGTCAGACCGACAACGCGTGGCCATGATTTCAGAGCTGGCCCGCGCCAGTGGTCATCAGGGCATGGTTGGCGGTCAGGCCATTGATCTGGAATCGGTGGGGCGGCAACTGAGCGTAGAACAACTGGAAGCCATGCACCGGCACAAAACCGGCGCCCTGATCGAAGCCAGTGTTCGTCTGGGCGCACTCACCTCCGAGACCGTGACCGAACGCCAGCTGACCAACCTGACCGATTACGCCAGCGCGCTGGGGCTTGCGTTTCAGGTGCAGGATGATCTTCTGGACATCGAGGGCGACACCGAGATTATCGGCAAGCGCCAGGGCTCCGATGTGGCCAAGGCGAAACCCACGTATCCGGCATTACTGGGTATCGACGGGGCACGCCAGCACCTGGCCCGGCTTCTTGATGAAGCCCTGGGCGCACTGGAGAGCTTCGGCCCGGAAGCCGACACCCTCAGGGCCATGGCTGACTACGTGGTGGCGCGCAGCCACTGAACCATTTACAAGGCCAAAGCATCACCATTTTGTAACAACTGGCCCGGGATGTATGAAACCGGGTCGCCTGTTCCCTTATAATGCCAGCCATAGAACTCACATTCCGATAAAGACCCGAGCTGATGCAGGACACATACATTTTCAGGGAAATCCCGTCGCAGCGGCCCAATACGCCACTGCTCGACCGGATAGACGTGCCATCCCAGCTGCGTGAGCTGCCAGCGGAGGACTTGCCCCGGCTGGCCAGGGAATTGCGAGCGTTCTTGCTGTGGTCAGTTGGCCAGACCGGTGGTCATTTCGGCGCAGGCCTTGGTGTGCTTGAGCTGACGGTGGCCCTGCACTACGTGTTCAATACCCCCGAAGACCGGCTGGTATGGGACGTCGGCCACCAGGCCTACCCCCACAAGATCCTGACCGGTCGCAAGGAACAAATGGGTAGCATTCGCCGTAAAGGAGGCCTGGCCGGCTTCCCGAAACGGGCAGAGAGCGAGTACGACACCTTCGGCGTAGGTCATTCGAGCACATCCATCAGCGCGGCACTGGGCATGGCAATCGCCGCCCGGATGCAGAAAACCGGCCGCAAGAGCATTGCCGTTATCGGGGATGGTGCCATGACCGCGGGTATGGCCTTTGAAGCCCTGAATCATGCCGGACACCTTCATGCCGACATGCTGGTGGTGCTGAACGACAACGACATGTCGATTTCACGCAACGTCGGCGGGCTTTCCAACTATTTCGCCAAGCTGCTCTCCAGCCGTACCTACAATCAGGTGCGCGACAGCAGCAAGAAGGTGCTCAAAGGCACCCCTCACCTGATGGCCCTGGCAAAGAAAACCGAAGAACATTTCAAGGGTATGATTGCGCCCGGCACACTGTTTGAGGAGCTGGGGTTCAACTATATTGGCCCCATCGACGGCCACGACCTGCCCTTGCTGGTGGAAACCCTGGAGAACATCCGTGAGCTGGAAGGCCCGCAGTTCCTGCACGTGGTCACAACCAAAGGCAAAGGTTTTGCCCCTGCCGAAGCGGACCCGATTGGCTACCATGCCATCAACAAGATTGAACCGGTGCCCGCCAGCAAGCCGGAACCGGTGAAGCCGAAACCGGCCAGCCCGAAATATGCCAACGTCTTCGGGCAGTGGCTATGCGATGCCGCCGAACAGGACAGCCGGGTAGCCGGAATTACCCCCGCCATGTGCGAGGGTTCAGACCTGCTGGCCTTTTCAGAGCGTTTCCCGGATCGCTATTTTGATGTCGCCATTGCCGAGCAGCATGCCGTCACCCTGGCGGCAGGTCTGGCTTGTGATGGTGCCAAGCCGGTCGTGGCCATTTACTCAACCTTCCTGCAGCGGGCCTATGACCAGCTGGTGCATGATGTCGCCATCCAGAATCTGGATGTCCTGTTTGCCATTGATCGTGCGGGCCTGGTCGGCGAGGACGGCCCCACCCACGCTGGCGCCTTCGACATCAGCTATCTACGCTGCATTCCCAACATGCTGGTGATGACGCCGTCGGACGAAAACGAGACCCGGCAGCTACTGCACACCGGCCTCGAATACAGCGGCCCGGCTGCCGTTCGCTACCCCCGGGGTACCGGACCTGGGGCCGAAATCCAGCAGCAACTCACCCCACTGCCCATCGGCAAGGGCCGGCGCGTACGCGACGGTAGCGGTATTGCCATCCTTAATTTCGGCACCCTGTTGGCGCCGGGACTGGAGGCAGCAGAAGCCCTGGGCGCCACGGTCGCCGACATGCGCTTCGTCAAGCCTCTGGATGAGGCCCTGGTACTGGAACTGGCGGAAACCCACGACCTGCTGGTCACCCTGGAAGAAAACGTTATTGCCGGTGGCGCGGGCAGCGCGGTGACGGAATTCCTGAATGCCCGCCAGGTTTCCATGCCGGTATTACAACTGGGACTGCCGGACGCGTTCGTTGAACACGGTCAGCATAAGGAATTACTGCGGGACTGTGGGCTGGATGCCGAAGGCATTCTTCGCAGCATTGCCACGCGAATGGAGCAGCTCGGATACCCGACAGTGGTGGCGGCTAAATAACTCGGGAACGAAGGCGGATCACAACTGATCCGCCAGAGGTCGATCAGACCGGGTCGTCATCCTGGTGGGTTTCCAGCCAGTGGCCCAGTTTGCTCTGCTTGGTATTCAGGTAGTGCTCGTTGTGCGGATTGCGGCCCACATGCAGAGGCACGCGCTCGGCAATGTTGATGCCGTAGGATTCCAGCGCCTTCACCTTGCGCGGATTGTTGGTCATCAATCGCAGGCTTTTGATGCCCAGGTGCTCAAGCATGTCCTTGCACATGCTGTAATCCCGGAGATCTGCGCCAAAGCCCAGACGCTCATTCGCTTCCACGGTGTCGGCGCCCTGGTCCTGCAGACGGTAGGCCCGGATCTTGTTCAGCAATCCGATACCGCGGCCTTCCTGACGCAAGTACATCAGAATACCCCGACCCTC
The DNA here is from genome assembly GCF_042763285.1 of Marinobacter sp. LM1. Taxonomy (NCBI): domain Bacteria; kingdom Pseudomonadati; phylum Pseudomonadota; class Gammaproteobacteria; order Pseudomonadales; family Marinobacteraceae; genus Marinobacter; species Marinobacter sp. LM1. The sequence goes on along the minus strand of NZ_CP114373.1, from coordinate 955,159 downwards.
CCGGGCGATACTGCGCAACGCTTCTTCCAGCTGATAACCACAGTCACAACGCATGCTGTACAGGGCATCGCCCGTCAGACACTCTGAGTGGGTTCGTGCCAGCAGTGGTTCTGCGCTATCAATGTCCCCCAACGTCAGCGCCACATGCTCCTTCCCGGTGTCCGGCTCCTCAAAGCCGTGCATATCAAACACACCAAAGGGGGTGGGCAAACGGCAGGTTTCAATGTAACGAACAGCCACTGTGTTTCCTCGTGGTTCGGACAAATTGGGCGGGCATTCTATCATGCGGCTGCTTGCCTGGCGTAGTGTCGACACAGTTCCCCTCCGGATTATGCAGTACCCGAAAGGTTACGGTCGCCGCCAGGCTTCAGATCATTGCTCCCGGGCCTGCCAGTGGCCGGAGCGGCCGCCTTTCTTTTCCAGCAGACGCAGATTATCGATCACCATACCTTTGTCGACCGCCTTACACATATCGTAAATGGTCAGGGCGGCCACACTCGCGGCCGTCAGCGCTTCCATTTCAACACCGGTCTGACCGGCCAGTTTGCACCGGGTCTCGATCGCCACGGAGGCGCCATCATCGCCAGCCCTCAGTTCGACTTTCACGGAGGTCAGGTTAAGCGCATGGCACAGGGGAATCAGGTCGTGGGTTCGTTTCGCAGCCATGATGCCTGCTATCCTGGCCGTCGCCAGCACATCCCCCTTGGGGTGCTCACCTTCCAGGATCATTCTCAGGGTTTCCGGAGCCATCCGGACACAGGCCTCGGCGCTGGCCTCGCGTTCCGTCACCGCTTTGTCGGTGACATCCACCATTCGGGCTTCACCCTTGTCATCCAGATGGGTCAGTTTTGTCACAGAAAACTCCGATTGATCTGTTGAAGAGGTTACTTTGGCATGGCCCGGGCCTGGTTGGAATCCGTAATCGCCCCGGGCCACAGATGGCTACCACCAGAAACCGATACCAGCCACGCCCTGGCCACCAAGCGCGCGGGCCCGGAACTGGTGCTCAGGTCCGAGACCTCCGATACCGTAAACCGGCACATTTGCCGTTGCCGCCAACGCCTGAAAAGCAGCCCACCCGATTCCGGGCTGCCCCGGATGGCTGGGAGTCTCCAGCACATTACCCAGGACCACGTAATCCGCCCCCAGGCGCTCTGCATGGCGCAATTGCTCAGCACTATGGCAAGACACACCCAACCAGTAATCGTCGCTGACAGGGCGCTCTGAATGCTGCTGCGCCTCGCGCCAGGGCAGGTGAACGCCCTGGACATCTGGAACGGCCCGACACAGGTCTGCCGTCCCATGCAGAATCAACCCGACGCCCCTTTCCCGGCACCCGCCCAGAGCCGCTGCGGCCAGCTCAAGGTACGCAGCCCCTGAGAGGGTCGGAGCGCGAAGCACCACCAGTGAATCCGGCTGCCCCCGGTCGAGAGCGGCACCGAGTCTGGCCAGGCCTGCCGGCGCATCCTCAATTGTTCCGGTAACCGCCAGCCGATGGGGCAATCGCAGCGCCCTGATGATGGGCCGGTTAGCGGCAGGAAACTCTTCGTCCTTGAGCGCCTCAGGAGCCAGCCAGCTGACCGGCTGACCTTCTTTCCCCTCTGGCTCGCCCTGAGCCGAGTGGCTTGACCAGACATCAAGAAACACACACTTGTCGCCGTAGTCGTGACGTATGCCAATCACCGGCTCCAGGCTGTCCTCAGTCAGAACCAGCCCGGTCTCTTCGGCGATTTCCCGACACAGTGCCTGCTGGACGGTTTCTCCGGGCTCGACCTTACCACCCGGAAACTCCAGCAAACCGCCCTGATGGGCTTTGTCCGGGCGCCTTGCAATCAGGACACGACCATCGCGAACGATCACGCCCACCGCTACATGAACAGTCTTACGGTTAGCCGAAAGACCCTCGACAGACTCAGGTACGGTATTCGGCATTGATGGTCACGTAATCATGGGAAAAATCACAGGTCCAGACCGTTTCCCGGACATTGCGCCGCTTCAGGTCAATAGCAATGGTGATCTCTTCCTGATCCATCACCGCCTGGCCCCGAGCCTCGGAGTAGTCGTCGGCACGGCCACCGTTGCGCACCAGGCAGACATCGCCCAGGTAAATTTCAAGGGCATTGAGGTCCAGATTCTCCACACCGGCACGACCAACGGCCGCCAGGATACGCCCCCAGTTCGGGTCTGACGCGAACAGGGCGGTTTTCACCAGCGGGGAGTGCGCCACGGTATAGGCTACATCAAGCGCTTCTTGCTGGCTGGCTGCGCCGCTGACATCAATGGTGACGAATTTGGTAGCCCCCTCGCCATCCCGGACAATGGCGTGGGCCAGCTCCAGGTACACGTCCTGCAAGGCCGCCCGCAGTTCCGGCAGCAGCGGGCTGTCGGCGGTAATCTCAGGCCCGCCATACTGGCCACTGGCCATCAGCATGCAGGCATCGTTGGTGGAGGTGTCGCCGTCAATGGTAATGCGGTTGAACGACTTCTCTCCGAGCTCAGAAGCCAGCGTTTGCAGTACCTCCGGCGCAAGACGGGCATCGGTAGCGATGAAGCCGAGCATGGTGGCCATGTTGGGGCGAATCATGCCCGCGCCCTTGCTGATTCCGGAAATGGTCACCCGATGGCCATCCAGATCCAGCTGCCGCGACGCGCCTTTAGGGCGGGTATCGGTGGTCATGATGCCGGATGCCGCCTCTGCCCAGCGATCTTCCCGGGTGTCGGCCAGAGCCTCCGGCAGCGCGCTGACGATCTTGGCGACCGGCAATGGCTCTCCAATCACCCCGGTAGAGAACGGCAATACCTGGCTGGCAGAAATGCCCGCCTCTTTGGCCAGCGCCTGGCAGCAGGCCGCGGCGTCTGCCAGGCCCCGTTCGCCGGTACCGGCGTTGGCATTGCCGGTATTGATCAACAGATAGCGCGGAGCATCCTGGGACAGGTGGCGGCGACTGAGGACCACTGGGGCCGCACAGAACTGGTTGCGGGTAAAAATACCCGCTACCCGGGTTTCCGGCGCCAGTTCAAACACCACGATGTCTTTTCTGCCGGGCTTTTTGATCCCCGCACTGGCTATGCCCAGCTTGATTCCCGCCACCGGGAAGAAATCGGGTAAGGTTCCTGGACCTACCGCCATGCCTGTCTCCTTGAATTTTCCTGATCTTCAAACGACAGAACCCGCAAGCGCCAGCGCACTGGCGAATTGCGGGTTCTGGTTTCCGGTACTCAGTGGCTGATCAGCTCACCTTTCCGCAGCATTGCTTGTACTTTTTGCCAGACCCGCAGGGGCAAGGCTCGTTACGACCGACCTTGCGCTCCTGGCGGACAAAGGTCTCCGGGGTTGCCTGCTGGGCCTGCTGGCCATCGTCACCCTCACCTTCTGCCTGGGCGGCACTGGCCTGCTCGTGGCGGAGTTTGGCGCGCGCCATTTCCCGCTCCAGCTCTTCCTTGCGTCGACGTTCGATTTCCGCCATTTCCTCCTGGCTCTGAACCCGCACATGGCACAAAACCCGGGTAACGTCACGCTTCATGGTATCGAGCATGGTTTCGAACAGGTTAAACGCCTCGCGCTTGTATTCCTGCTTCGGGTTCTTCTGAGCGTAGCCACGCAGATGGATACCCCGGCGCAGGTGATCCATGTTGGACAAATGCTCCTTCCACAGGGTATCCAGCACCTGCAGGAACACCTGCTTCTCAAACTTGCGCATGGCTTCGGAACCGGCCACTTCTTCCTTGGCCTTGTACTCAGCCACAATGGCGTCGAGAATCTTCTGGCGAAGATTGTCTTCATACAGTTTATTGTCGTCCTTCAGCCACTGCTGGATGGGCAGCTCAATCGCCATCTCGGACTGCAACTGAGCCTCCAGCCCCTGCACATCCCACTGCTCGGGCATGCTTTGCGGCGGAATAAACTCACTGACCACCGAATCCACCACGTCTTCGCGAATGGTATCGATCATCTCGGAAATGTCGTTGGACGCCATCACCTCGTTGCGCTGCTCGTAAATGACCGTACGCTGATCGTTGGCGACATCGTCGTATTCAAGCAGCGTTTTACGCATATCGAAGTTGCGGCCTTCGACCTTGCGCTGCGACTTTTCAATGGCATTGGTGACCATCCGGTGCTCGATGGCTTCACCTTTCTTCATGCCCATGGCCTGCATCAGATTCTTCACGCGCTCCGGCGCAAAGATCCGCATCAGGTTGTCCTCCAGCGAGAGGAAGAATCGGGAAGAGCCCGGATCCCCCTGACGACCGGCACGACCCCGGAGCTGGTTATCAATCCGGCGGGACTCGTGGCGCTCGGTACCGATGATGTGCAAGCCACCGGCGTCCAGTACCTGGTTGTGGCGCTCAGTCCACTCCGCCTTCATGCGAGCCACTTCCTCTTCCGAGGGATTATCCAGGGCCGCAACTTCGTACTCCCAGTTGCCACCGAGGACAATATCGGTACCCCGACCCGCCATATTGGTGGCGATGGTAACCGCACCCGGGCGCCCTGCCTGGGCAATAATCAAGGCTTCCGATTCGTGCTGTTTGGCGTTCAGGATCTTGTGGTCAATGCGCGCCTTCTTCAGCAGCATGGACAGAAGTTCGGAGGCTTCGATGGACGCGGTGCCCACCAGAATGGGCCGCCCTTCTGCGGTCACATCCTTGATTTCGTCGATGATAGCGTGGAATTTCTCTTCCTGGGTCAGGTACACCAGGTCGTTGTAATCAATCCGCTGAATAGGCTTGTTCGGCGGAATAACCACCACGTCCAGACCGTAAATCTGGCGGAATTCGAAAGCTTCGGTATCGGCGGTACCGGTCATACCGGCCAGCTTGTCATAGAGACGGAAATAGTTCTGGAAGGTAGTCGACGCCAGCGTCTGACTTTCGGCCTGAATCTTGAGCCCTTCTTTTGCTTCAATCGCCTGATGCAGACCTTCGCTCCACCGGCGTCCGGGCATGGTCCGGCCAGTGTGTTCATCTACGATCACCACCTGACCGCCCTGGACAATGTAATCCACGTCTTTCTGGAACAGGTGATGGGCTCGGAGCGCCGAGTGCACATGGTGCAGCAAGCTCAGGTTGGCAGCCGAATACAGGCTTTCACCCTCCTTCAGCAGGCCCTGACCAAGCAGCAGATCTTCAACCTTCTCATGACCGGATTCGGTCAGTTCAACCTGACGGGATTTCTCATCAATGGTGAAGTCACCGGAGGATTCACCTTCCTCGCTCACCTCGCCTTTCTCAAGACTCGGCACCAGAGCATTGACGGCCTGATACAGTTTGGAAGAATCCTCAGCGGCACCGGAAATAATGAGCGGGGTACGGGCCTCGTCGATCAGGATGGAATCGACTTCATCGACAATGGCAAAGTTAAGACCGCGCTGAACCTTGTCCTCAATGCTGAAGGCCATGTTGTCGCGCAGATAGTCGAAACCGAACTCGTTATTGGTGCCATAGGTGATATCGGCCTGATAGGCGGCACGCTTTTCTTCCGGCGGCTGGCCCGACGCCACTACTCCCACCTGCATGCCGAGGAAACGGTAAAGTTTGCCCATCCATTCGGCGTCACGGCGAGCCAGGTAATCGTTCACGGTTACCACGTGCACGCCTTTACCGGGAAGCGCATTCAGGTAGACCGCGGCGGTAGCCACCAGAGTTTTCCCTTCACCGGTCTTCATTTCGGCGATTCGACCTTCATGCAGGGTCATGCCCCCGATGAGCTGGACATCGTAGTGGCGCATGCCCATCACCCGGCGGCTGGCCTCCCGCACTGTGGCAAACACTTCAGGCAGCAGGCTGTCCAGCGCTTCACCTTCATCAAGTCTGCGCCGGAACTCAGCGGTCTTGCCTTGCAACTCGGTGTCAGACAATGCGCCAAACTGTTCCTCAAGTTCATTGATGCGCGTGACAACTTTGCGCATCCTCTTGATTTCTCTGGCGTTCTTACTGCCGAACATCTTGGTTGCAAGCTTTGTGAACATAGACCACTGCTTCTTCAGTTAAACGGAGGAAGCCGGCATTCTAACCTTATTTGGCGACAGGACAAAAGGCGGGGTTCACGGGAATGGAATCAGCGGCTTGCGCGCTGGATGTATTTCACGGGATTTTCGGATTTACCATTGCGGATAACTTCAAAATGCACATGGGGGCCGGTGGACCGGCCGGTGCTGCCCATCAGTGCAACAACCTGGCTTTTCTGCACCACATCCCCAACCTTAACCTTGATGGCCTTGGCATGGGCATAACGGGTAACCAGGCCGTCGCCATGGTCGATTTCAACCAGATTTCCGTAGCCATAGCGCTCGTCCGCCCAGGTTACAACACCAGCCGCCACGGCAATAATATCGCTGCCTTCCTTGCCTGCCAGATCAACACCGGCATGCCAGCTACGTTTTCCGGTAAAAGGATCCGAGCGGTATCCGTATTTGGACGAGAGCCAGCCCCAGGTGATCGGCCGCCCCTGCACATAGAGCTCATCTTCCAGCTTTTTGCGGGAAGCGACTTTATCGAGCAGGCGCAGTTGCTTTTCGCGATCGTTGATCTGCTGTTCCAACTGATTGATCATGTCCGTCAGCTCGGGAGCCGTGTAGGAATCCCCGGGTAGCACATCTTCTTCGGGGCCACCAACCGCTGCCGGCTTGTCAAAATTGAATTCATCGCTGGCGACCATGCCCGTTTCCACGAATCGCTGGCCGAGCGCATCCAGGCGCAGCAGACGACCCTGAATCTGGCCCAGCCGAAGGGTCAGTGCATCAATCTGCTGCTGCACGTTCTCACGAACCCGGGCGACTTCGTCCTTCTGATCTTGCAGCCTTTCTTTCCAGCCGGCCACAAGCTCAGACTCGGTGGGTTGCCGAGCTTCAAACTGACTGATCGCCACCTGATAGCCAGCCCATCCGGCTGCCGCCAGCGTGGCCAACACCAGAAAGACCAGGCCACACAACAGCGGCCCATTCAGCGGTATTGCCCTGGACTGACCGTGACGTTTGCCTACGAAAATTACGTTCATATCGTCTTTCGGTTTCATTGTTGAGCCGCAACCGTATCCCTGTAGTGCTGCGACCCGGAAATATTCCGAGCGGGTCTGCTATCCTTGGCAACAACTACGTACTGAATAATCGCAGCGCCCGGTAGACTCTCTCACTCGTGACAATGTAAAACGAGAGTAACAATGGCGCTACGCACAAAGCGTGCCGAAGTGTAACCAATCGTAAACAGGCTCGTCGAGAAAAAAGCGACCATGACGGAAAAAAATGATCAAAAAATGATCTTCGGCAAAGGATCGGCTGGCAACAATACGCTCAAAGAGCTGATGTCCAAAGCCGAACTGCACCTACAGGCCGAACAACTGGTACTCGCGGCCATTCCCGCAGAACTGTCCGAGGCTACCCGATTCGTCAGCTGTCGGGAGGGGGAACTGGTGCTGTCCACTGATAACGCGAGCAAAGCCACGCGACTGCGCTTCCGCCAGCACGAGATCATGTCGGCACTGAGGGAGAATGAACTGTTCCGCTACGTCTGGAAGGTCAGAATCAAGGTCAGCCCACCCAGATTCGCCAGCCGACGCAAACCGGTAAAAGAGCCGCTCAGCAAAGAAAATGCCCGGCTCCTCCAGGAGGAAGCCGGGCACACGAAGGATAAAGCTCTACGCGAGGTTCTCGAAAAACTCGCCAGCCACGTCCGGGATTAAGGCTTCCCGCCTTAACCCGCCGCCAGCACAGGTTTCATGTAAGAGATAGGTGCAGTGGCTTCATCATCGAAGGTCACTACTTCCCATGCATCTTCTTCTGCCCTGAGCTTGCGCAGCAGCTTGTTGTTCAGGTCGTGACCTGATTTGATACCACGGAACTCACCAATCAGGCTGTTGCCCAACAGATAGAGATCGCCGATGGCATCCAGTACCTTGTGCTTGACGAACTCGTCATCGTAGCGGAGACCGTCCTCATTGAGGATCTTGTAGTCGTCCACCACAATCGCATTATCCACGCTGCCACCCAGTGCCAGGTTCATCGCCCGCAGCTTTTCGATATCGCGCATGAACCCGAAGGTTCTGGCCCGGGACACTTCCTTCACAAAGGAGGTGCTGGAAAAGTCCACGGTCGCTGTCTGGGCACGGCCCTTGAAGACCGGGTGATCGAAATCAATCCCGAAGCTCACCTTGAAGCCTTCAAACGGCAGGAAGGTAGCTTTTTTGTCGCCCTCTTCCACAGTGACTTCGCGCTTGATGCGGATAAAACGCTTGGCCGCTTCCTGCTCGGAGATACCGGCAGACTGAAGCAGGAACACGAACGGCCCGGCAGAGCCATCCATGATCGGCACTTCTGCAGCGCTGAGTTCGACAAAACAGTTGTCGATGCCGAGACCAGCCATGGCGGAGAGCAGATGCTCTACCGTCGCCACACGGACACCGTCTTTTACCAGCGTCGTGGACAGCATGGTCTCACCCACATTCTCCGCACAGGCACGGATTTCGACCATCGGGTCGAGGTCCGTGCGGCGGAAGATGATCCCCGTGTCGACGGGTGCTGGCTTCAGGGTCAGGTATACCTTTTCCCCGGAATGCAGGCCAACACCGGTCGCGCGGATGGTGTTTTTGAGTGTCCGTTGTCTGATCATCGGTTCATTATTCCGTCACAAAAAGTCGATATTCTGAGCAAAAAACTGCCCGGAGAATATCAGAATTCAAGACTGAGTACCATTTAACCAACATGACTTTACTTAACTTTTGCAATAGTCATGAGCTATGGCGCATCAGCTCAACTTAGGCGGAAGCTTATGCTTTCTGATTCACAGTAAAGCCAGCCCTGCCACGGTTGAAACAGATTATCAATCAGCCTGCCGGCGAAGGAATGCGGGAATATCGAGATAGTCCACGCCCTGTTCTTCGCTTTCTTTGCTCTGATCCAGCGCCACATTACCCTGGGCAACCGCACGACGACGCAACACGGCCGGGCGATCCAGCTGGTTGTAATCGGTCTTGCCATCGAGGGTACGGGTGTTGTCCACCACCTTGGTCGGCTTCTCGCGCTCGCCACCCAGGCCAGTCGCCACAACAGTAACCTTGAGCTCGTCGGTCATTTCCGGATCGATCACGGTACCGACCACCACAGTGGCTGAATCGGACGCGAATTCGCGCACAATGTCGCCCACTTCGGAGAACTCGCCCAGATTCAGGTCCATACCAGCGGTGATATTGACCAGAATACCCTTGGCACCCTGCAGGTTGATATCTTCGAGCAGCGGGCTGCGAACCGCGGCTTCTGCGGCTTCACGGGCACGATTCTCGCCGGTGGCGCGACCGGTACCCATCATCGCCATGCCCATCTCGGACATAACCGTTTTCACGTCGGCAAAGTCGACGTTGATCATACCGTTGCGGGTAATCAGGTCAGCAATGCCCTGAACCGCACCCAGCAACACATCATTGGCGGAGGCAAAGGCATCCAGCAGGCTGGTTTTCTTGCCCATGACTGCCAACAGCTTTTCATTGGGAATGGTAATCAGGGAGTCAACGCTCTCTTCCAGTTCCTTCAGACCGGCTTCAGCCACGCTCATGCGCTTGCCGCCTTCAAACTGGAATGGCTTGGTAACCACCGCAACCGTAAGGATACCCAGCTCACGGGCAACTTCAGCAACCACGGGGGCTGCTCCGGTGCCGGTACCGCCACCCATGCCGGCGGTGATGAACACCATATCGGAGCCGCTCAGAGCTTCGGCAATACGGTCGCGATCTTCCAGTGCAGACTGGCGACCGACTTCCGGATTGGCACCCGCACCCAGGCCCTTCGTGATGTTGCCACCCAGCTGAATAATCTGACGTGCGTCCAGGTCCTTCAGGGCCTGGGCATCTGTGTTGGCGCAGATAAATTCAACGCCTTCCACGTCGCTGTTGAGCATGTGACGAACGGCGTTGCCACCGCCACCGCCAACACCGACGACCTTGATAACTGCGTTCTGCTGAACATTATCAACGAGTTCAAACATTTCCCCTACTCCTTCGTGCTGTGTCCGGCCTTTCCAGGCCGGTTGCTTCAATCGTTGTGTTTTTTTCGAGAGACCTTCGTGTACTGCAACCGGAACACCGTCAGAAATGACCGGTGAACCAGGCTTTCATGCGCTCAACCAGCGAGGGAGCCTCCTCCCCCTTGAGCACCGGCGCCCGGCCAAGATCCATTTGCCGGAAGCCATGGATCAACAATCCGACGCCAGTGGCGTATATCGGGTTGTTGACCACTTCCGTCATACCGGAAACCGCCTGCGGACAGGCCAGTCTTACCGGCATGTGGAAGATTTCTTCAGCCAGCTCCACCACCCCTTCCATGGTGGACGAGCCGCCTGTAATCACGATGCCTGCCGGGATCAGATCCTCGAACCCGGACCGGCGTAACTCAGACTGCACCAGCGTGAACAGCTCCTCATAGCGGGGCTCAACGACCTCCGCCAGAGCCTGACGCGAAAGATCCCGCGGAGCCCGGTCTCCCACGCTGGGAACCTTGATGGTTTCTTCCGCACCCGCCAGTTGGGTCAGGGCGCAGGCGTACTTGATCTTGATTTCCTCGGCATTCTGGGTGGGCGTGCGCAACGCCATGGCAATGTCGTTGGTCACCTGGTCACCGGCGATCGGGATGACTGCGGTATGGCGAATTGCCCCGCCCGTGAACACGGCAATGTCGGTTGTACCACCACCGATATCCACCACACAGACGCCCAATTCTTTTTCATCCTCGGTCAGGATGGCGTGGCTGGAAGCCAGTTGTTCCAGAATGATGTCGTCCACTTCCAGCCCACAGCGCTTGACACACTTCTCGATGTTCTGGGCTGCATTCACGGCACAGGTCACCAGGTGCACCTTGGCCTCCAGCCGCACACCTGACATCCCCATCGGTTCCTTGATACCTTCCTGGTTATCGATGACGAACTCCTGAGGCAGGATGTGCAGGATTTTCTGGTCCGCCGGAATCGCCACCGCCTGGGCAGCGTCAATCACCCGGTCAATATCCGCCTGGGTGACTTCCCGGTCTCGGATCGCCACGATGCCGTGGGAATTCAGGCTCTTGATGTGGCTGCCAGCAATACCGGCGTACACCGAATGAATGCGACACCCCGCCATCAGTTCAGCCTCTTCGACTGCGCGCTGAATGGCCTGTACCGTGGTTTCAATGTTCACCACTACACCGCGCTTGAGCCCCCGGGACGGGTGTGAACCGATACCGACTACTTCGATGGTTCCATCCATCTTGCGCTTGCCGACTATCGCCACCACCTTGGAGGTTCCAATATCCAGGCCGACAATCATGTTTTCCGTTTCAACCGATGACATGTGTTTCACCAAACCCCAGGTTCGTAGTAATCGTTATCAGGATTTCGGAGCAGCCTGAGCCACGTCCGTCTTCCACTGCACCGCTACCCCGTTCGAGTAGCGGACATCTATCCGGCTGACCTCATCAACCCGCGAGGCCAGACGGTTCTCATAAACGGTGATAAAGCGTTCAAACCGTTGTTCTACCTGATCTCGCCCCAGCACCACTTCGATGCCATTGCTGAGAGTCAGGGTCCAGGCGCCACGTTGCTCCAGCGCCAGTCCGGCAAAACCCAGGCCATATCCCACCAACTGCTCGCTCATGGTCCGGGCCATACCGATCACGTCCCTGACCCGCTCATCCGGCCCAGCCAGACGAGGCAGCTTTCCGGCCACCTCCGGATTCGGCGGCGAGAACAGTTCGCCTGAACGGCTCACCAGTCGACCATCGGTCCAGTAGGCCAATGGCTTCTTTTCCCGAATATCGATTTCAAGACGGCCTGGCCAGACTCGCTTTATCGCTGCCGACGCCACCCAGGGGCGCCGTTCCAGTTCAGCCTTGATGTCAGCCAGATCGGTGGCGAAATAGCTTTTGCCAATCCAGGCGCCGGCCGCTCGCTCAATAGCCGTCTGGCTGTCGCCAACAAATTCGCCCCGCACATCCACCGCCAGGATCTGCTGATCCATGGCGGTCAGCATCCGGTCCGTTGCCCAGGGCACCATGGCGGCCAGAAGTACCACCGTTGCGCCCAGGCCGACCTGCAACCAGGGTACGGCCGACAGCACAGCTTTCAACACACCAAACCGGTCCCGCTCAGGCCCGACAGAGGTTGCCCCCCGGCGGCGTGGCGGTTCGGGCGGTACCGCCCGGCTCCGGATCAGCAACGTCTCAAGCATCGATGCCCTCCGCCAGCGTATCCCTGAGAATTCGCACCACCAGTTCTTCAAAACTGATGCCGGCCGCCTTTGCAGCCATCGGCACCAGGCTGTGGTCCGTCATACCGGGAACCGTGTTCACCTCAAGCAACCAGAACTCACCGGTCCGGTCCTGCATGATGTCGACCCGTCCCCAGGTGCGACAGCCCAGCACCCGGAAGGCATCCAGGGCCAGATGCTGCAATCTCAATTCGTCATCCGGCGCCAGACCACAGGGAATACGGTACCGGGTATCGTCCGCCAGGTACTTGGCGTCATAGTCGTAAAAGGCGTGATCGGTGCTCAGGCCAATCGCCGGTAACGCTTTGTCCTGTAGCAGGCTGACGGTAAACTCCGGCCCTTCGATCCACTGCTCTACCAGCACCAGATCATCCAGCCGGGCTGCCGCCTCATAGGCTTCAGCCAGCTCTGCCGCGCTGCTCACTTTACGGATACCGATACTCGAACCTTCGTGGGCCGGTTTCACACTCAGGGGCGCCCCCAGTGCCGTCACAATGTCCTCGGCCTCGCTCACGGAGGTCATGGCACGAAATGCCGGCGTAGGCAGCCCACAACCTTCGAACACATACTTGGTGCGCAATTTGTCCATGGCCAGTGCCGATGCCAGCACTTCACTGCCGGTATAGGGAATGCCTGCCTGCCCAAGGATCGCCTGAAGGGTCCCGTCTTCGCCACCACGGCCATGAAGGGCAATGAACACCCGATCGAAATCGGGTTCGTCCACGGTCCGCAGCAGACAGCCGCGAATGTCCCGGCCAACTGCATCAATACCCGCCGATTGCAGCGCTGCCAGCACGGCTTTGCCACTTTTCAGGGATACTTCCCGCTCGGCGGAATCGCCCCCCATGAACACAGCCACGCGCCCCAGTGCCCGAACCAGTTCGGGGGGTGCCTGATACGGCTGAATGTCGTTGTGGGTCAGATCACTCACTTGCCTTGACTCCTGCTGCTGCCAGCCTTGCTGCTACGCCACCGATATCGCCGGCCCCCTGGGTGATCAACAGATCACCATCCTGCAGGACATTGGCCAGCAGACTCTCGATTTCACGGTTATCTTCAACGAACACGGGTTCTACCTTGCCCCGCTGCCGGATGCTCCGGCACAAAGCCCGCCCGTCTGCTCCCGGAATAGCCGGCTCACCCGCGGAATACACATCCATCAGCAACAGTCCATCCACTTCGGACAATACCCGCACGAAATCCTCATATAGGTCCCGGGTCCGGGTGTACCGGTGTGGCTGATACAGCATCACGATCCGGCGCTCGGGCCAGGCTTCGCGGGCAGCCCGGATGACGGCCTCCACCTCGGTGGGGTGGTGGCCGTAGTCGTCCACCAGCGTCGCTGCTGCTTTCGGTGTCTGGTACTCGCCATACACCTGGAACCGACGGCCAACACCGGCAAATCCAGCCAGCCCGCGGCAGATGGCCTGGTCGTCCACCCCCTCGTCGGTCGCCACGGCAATCGTTGCCAGGGCGTTCAGAACGTTGTGACGACCCGGCATTTTCAGCTCCACCTGGAGATCCGGCCGACCACCAGGGCGACGAACCAGGAATCGGGTCTTCAGACCATCAGAGGTAATGTTCTCCGCCCGGTAATCAGCATCAGGATTGTCGATGCCATAAGTGATAATGGCCCGGGAAATGCGCGGAATGATTTCCTGAACGTAGTCGTCATCCACACACATCACCGCAACACCGTAAAACGGCAGGTTGTGCAGGAAGTCCACAAAGGTCTGCTTGAGCTTTTCGACATCCCCACCGTAGGTGTCCATGTGGTCAGCTTCAATGTTGGTGACCACAGAAATAACCGGTGTCAGATGCAGGAACGACGCATCGCTTTCGTCGGCCTCGGCCACCAGGTAACGGGAACCACCCAATTGGGCATTGGTTCCGGCGCTGTTGAGTTTGCCACCGATCACAAAGGTGGGGTCCAGTCCGGCCTCGCCCAACACGGAGGCAATCAGGCTGGTGGTTGTGGTTTTGCCGTGAGTACCGGCCACAGCGATACCATGGCGATAGCGCATGATCTCTGCCAGCATCTCGGCCCGGGGTACAATTGGTACCCGCCGTTCACGGGCAGAGACGACTTCCGGGTTGTCGCCGGCAACGGCCGAAGACACTACCACCACGTCGGCCTGATCGGTGTTTTCGGCGCGATGACCGATGTACACATCGACATCCATTGCCCGCAGGCGCGCAGTAACAGCACTGTCCCGGATATCAGAGCCAGATACGTCATAGCCCTGGTTCTTCAGGACTTCGGCGATACCGCTCATCCCGGCACCACCGATCCCGACAAAATGGATGCGGCGGATCCGGCGCATTTCCGGCACCTGATAGACCAGTGGCGGATTGGTTGCATCAGCCATTGGCGGCCTCCAGACAGTAATTCACGACTCTCTCCGTTGCATCAGGGCGGGCCAGCGAGCGGGCGGCCTTCGCCATGGTCAGAATTCGTTTCCGATCTGTTGCCAGATCTTTCAGGGTTTCCGCCAGCACCTCCGGGTTCAGCTTTGGCTGAGGAACCAGAATGGCCGCCCCGGCTTTCACCATGTGCTGGCCGTTACGGGTCTGGTGGTCATCGACTGCGTGGGGGAATGGCACCAGCACCGCGCCAATTCCCGCCGCACAGAGCTCAGACACCGTCAGCGCACCGGCACGGCAGATCACCAGATCAGCCCAGCCGTAGGCCTCTGCCATATCGCGGATAAAGGGCTCAATGCTGGCACTGACTCCGGCTTCGTCGTAGGCCGCCCTGGCCACCTCAAGATTCTTCTCACCGCACTGATGCCGAACATCCGGGCGATCAGCCTCCGCCATCAGCGCCAGGGCCCGGGGCAGTTGCTGATTGAACACCTGGGCTCCCAGGCTTCCACCAACAACCAACACCCGTAGCCTGCCACTTCGGCCCGCCAATCGTTGTTCGGGGGCGTCCATCGACGCCACTTCGCCCCGCACCGGATTGCCAGTACAGCGGGTAACCGTCTGGTCGCCGAAACTGTCAGGAAACGCCTCAAGCACCGTTTCGGCAAAACGTGTGAGCCAACGGTTAGTCATTCCAGCGATGGCGTTCTGTTCATGAATGACCAGCGGCTTGCGCATCAGCCAGGCGGCAATACCACCCGGCCCCGTGACAAATCCGCCCATGCCTACCACGCAGTCGGGGCGGATTCGGCGCAAATGGGTGTAGGCTTCGCCCAGGGCGCGCATCAACCGGAACGGTGCCAGCAGCAGCGCCAGCTTGCCTTTACCGCGCAGGCCGGAGATGTGAATGAGCGACAGCGGAATATCGGTGTCTCCAATCAGACGTTCTTCCATGCCGCCGCTGGCGCCGAGCCAGTGCACCTCGTGCCCCCGTTGCTGCAACGCGCGGGCTGTGGCCAACGCAGGAAACACATGGCCGCCGGTGCCACCAGCCATCATCAGGAAGCGACGGCGAGGTGAATCAGTCATACACTGCTCCTCCTTTGCGCCCGCTGCTCTTTATTTCCGATGCCACCCTGGCCCGATCCTGCCGCTCCAGTTCTACCCGGGCGATAACCGCGATACCAATGCAGGTAACCATCAGGCTGGAGCCGCCATAACTGACCAGCGGCAAGGTCAAGCCTTTGGTTGGCAGGAGCCCAGTACTCACCGCCATGTTGATGCCCGCCTGCAATCCGATCAGCAGCGTGATGCCGTAGCTGAAACAGGCGCCGAACGCCATGCCGGCTTTCTCCGCACGCCGGGCAATCACCAGGCCACTGACCACCAGCGCCGCAAACAGGCCGAGCACCACCAGCGCTCCAAGCAAACCGAATTCCTCGGCAATGATCGCGTAGATAAAGTCCGTATGGGCCTCAGGCAGGAAGAACAGTTTCTGTACCGAGTTGCCCAGTCCAACACCCACCCACTCGCCTCGACCAAAGGCAATCAGTGACTGAGTGAGCTGATAACCGCTGTCGAACTGGTCTTTCCAGGGGTCGAGATAGCTGACCACCCGCTTCAGTCGATACGGTTGGGTCACCACCAGAACCGTACCCAGTGCCGCCAGTACGCCAATCAATGGCATAAAACGGCTTAGCCTTACGCCGCTGAGAAAAATCATGCCCGCAGCCGCCGTCACCAGAACAACCGTTGCGCCGAAGTCCGGCTGGATGACCAGCAACACCGACGCCACACCCAGAACCCCGAGCGGTTTCAGAAAACCTGGCCAGGTATGAAGCAGCTCTTCCCGCCGACGAACCACGTAACCCGCCAGGTAGGCGATGAGGCAGAGTTTGGCGACTTCAGACACCTGCACATTGAACAGCCCCATGGGAATCCATCGGGTAGAACCATTGACGGTGCGGCCGAGAGGAGTAAGCACCAACACCAACACCAGAAGTCCAATGCCCAGCAACAACCAGCCACTGCGTTCCCACCAGGATACCGGCACGTTAACAGCTACAAGGGCAGTGGCGCAGCCAAGCCCTGCGAACAGAATCTGGCGAATAACGTAGTGGTAACTGTTGCCCAACGTGGCCGCTGCCATGTCCATCGACGCAGATGAAATCATCACCACACCGGTCACCAGCAAGGCCACGGAGGTAATAATCAGCACCGGCAGCGGCTGCAACTCACCCGCCACACCCTGATAATGAGGAACGCTGACGCCTGCCTGCATCACAGCCCCTCCACCAAAGCGCGGAACTGTTCGCCGCGATCGTTGTAATCCCGGAACATGTCAAAGCTGGCACAGGCTGGAGACAACAGCACCCGATCGCCCGGCTCCGCCGCCTGGCGGGCAAGGCTGACCGCCTCTTGCAGTGACGTTGCGCGATACTGCGGCACTGACACGCCTACCGCCTCGGATATCTTGCCGGCATCGCGTCCAATCAGCACCAAGGCCCGACAGCATGCGGCCACCGGCTCTGCGAGCGGCTGAAAATCCGCGCCTTTGCCATCTCCGCCTGCAATCAGGATCACCTTGCCTGAATCCGGCACCAGGCTTTCAATGGCGGCTACCGTGGCACCAACATTGGTACCTTTGGAATCATTGATGTAATCCACCCCATTCAGGTTGCGGACGAATTCACAGCGATGGGGCAGCCCCCGGAAGCTGCGGGCCACCTCCAGCATCGGCTCCATGGCCAGGCCAGCCGCGTGCCCCAGCGCCAGGGCGGCCATCACGTTGCTGATGTTATGCCTGCCCATCAACTGGAGTTCACTGGCCAGCAAAAGGTTATCCAGGCCCCAGGTAATCCAGGTGCCCTGGTCATCATCCCGGGTACTGAAGGTCTCCGGATTCACCCGGTTAAAGCCAAAACACAGAAACCTCAGGGTATCCCGAGCCATGGGCGTGCTCAGGGCATCGTCGAGGTTCACGATGGCATTTTTGCAGCCACGGTAGATCCGTTGTTTGGCCTGGAAATACGCCATCTTGTCCGGGTACCGGTCCATGTGATCATCGCTGACATTCAGGACAGTGGCCGCCAGAGCCCCGAGTTCTTCGGTGGTCTCCAGCTGAAAACTCGACAGCTCCAGCACATAGAGATCCGCACCCTGGTCCAGCAAATCCAGCGCGGGCGTACCGATATTACCGCCCACCTGCACATTGCGGCCCGCAGCTCGTGCCATTTCCCCTACCAGGGTTGTTACCGTGGTTTTGCCGTTAGAGCCGGTGATGGCAATAATCGGCGCGTCGGCCGCATCGGCGAATAAATCGATGTCGCCGCGAATCCGGGCGCCCCTGGCCGCCGCACCGGCAATCGCCGGCTCTGCAATACTGATTCCCGGGCTGACTATCAGCTCATTGAAACCGGCAAACAGCTCCTCATCAAACTCGCCCAGGTAAATCGGGACGTCTGGCCAACCGGCCTTCAGCTCATCCAGGCCTGGTGGCTGAAGGCGACTATCAGCCACAGCAATCTCACGCCCCTGCCCGGACAGGTAACGCACGCAGGAAAGCCCGGTCTTACCGAGCCCTACGATTAACGTGCGACGATCCGAAACAATGACACTCATAGCCGTAGCAATTTCCTATCGGATTTTCAGACTGGCCAGGCCAATCAGAACGAGAACAACAGTAATAACCCAGAACCGGACAATGACTCGTGGCTCGGGCCAGCCTTTCAATTCAAAATGATGGTGCAGCGGCGCCATCCGGAAGATCCGCCGACCCGTGAGCCGGAATGAGGCCACCTGCAGAATCACAGAAATGGTTTCCATCACGAACACGCCGCCCATGATGAACAACACAATTTCCTGCCGGACGATGACAGCCACTGTGCCCAGGGCGGCTCCCAGGGCAAGGGCACCGACATCGCCCATGAATACCTGCGCCGGGTAAGTGTTGAACCACAGGAACCCGAGCCCTGCACCCACCAGGGCTCCGCAGAAAATGATCAGCTCACCGGTTCCGGGCAGATGCGGAATCAGCAGGTAATTGGCGAACTGCGCATGGCCCGAGAGGTAAGCAAAGATGGCCAGAGCCCCCGCCACCATGACGGTTGGCATGATAGCCAGACCATCCAGGCCGTCTGTCAGATTTACCGCGTTGCTGCTACCAACAATCACGAAGTAGGTCAGCAGAATGAACAACACCGGCCCGAGGGTCAGCGAGACATTTTTCAGGAACGGCAGATAAAGCGAGGTTTCCTGGGGCAGTGAAGCAGTGACATAGAGCACGATCGCGGCCGTGGCCCCGATCACCGACTGCCAGAAGTATTTCCAGCGTGCCGGCAGGCCCCGGGGATTGCGCTCCACAACCTTACGGTAGTCATCCACCCAGCCAATGGCACCGAACAGCAGGGTAACCAGCAACACCACCCAGACATAACGATTGGTCAGATCCGCCCACAACAGAGTGGAAATGGCGATGGCCACGAGGATCAGGGCGCCGCCCATCGTCGGCGTACCGGCTTTGCTCAGGTGAGTCTGGGGGCCGTCATCACGTACGGCCTGGCCGATCTGATACTGACTCAGCTTGCGAATCATCACCGGACCGATCACCAGCGAGATCAGCAGCGCCGTAAGAATGCCCAGGATCGCCCGCAGTGTCAGGTACTGAAACACCGTCAGCGACGAAAAGTATTGCGATAGTATCTCTGTCAGCCAGAGCAGCATGGGTTCTTCACCTTTTTCTGAATTCCCTCCACCACGCGATCCATGGCGGAACTACGAGAACCTTTCACCAGGACCGTCATAGCACCACTCCGGCCCGCCACAATGGCGTCCACCGCCTGCTCATGACTCGGGAAAAACTCTGTCTCGTCACCAAATCCGGTGCCGTAGCCGTTACCTCCGGCTCCCACCACCATAACCTTCTCAATTCCACGGGCACGGGCATGTTCACCCACCTGCCGGTGCAGCTCGTTCGCCTCATCGCCCAGCTCTGCCATGGCGCCGAGCACCGCCAGCCGGGGCGCCGGGTACGACGCCAGAACGTCCAGCGCCGCTTTCATAGACGCCGGATTGGCGTTGTAACTGTCGTCAATCAGGGTCAGATCCGGGGCCGGCTTGAGCACCTGGAGACGCCCCTTCACGGCTTCTACCTGCATGAGCCCGGACTGAACCTGCTGATCTGTCGCTCCAAGTTCCCTGCAGGCCGCGAGAGCCAGCAGAGCATTGGTAATGTTGTGTTCACCGGGCAACCCCAGCACCAGATGACAGCGCCAGTTGTCTGGCCCCAACACCAGGAATTCAAACCCCTGATCAGTGGCCATGATCGCCTCCGCGCGGTAATCCGCGCCCGGGTGCCCCATCCGGGAAACCCCCAGCACCCGCCGTTGGCCCGCACGGGCATGCCATTGATCGAAGGCAGGATCGTCCCGGTTCAGCACGACGGCTCCATCTGCCGGCACGCCATCAATAATCTCGCCTTTGGCCAGAACAATATTCTGGTAACTGCCAAAACCCTCCAGGTGCGCCTGGCCTGCATTGGTCAGAATCGCAACCTGCGGTCGGGTAATTGACACCGTGTGGGCAATTTCGCCAAGACCACTGGCCCCCAGCTCAATGGCGCCGAACTGGTGATCCGGCGTCAGCCGAAACAGGGTCAGCGGAACACCAATGTGATTATTGAGATTGCCTTCAGTCACCAAGGTCGGCCCCATGCCGGCGAGAATGGCCCCGGTCATTTCACGAACCGTGGTTTTGCCACTGCTGCCGGTAATCGCCACCAGCCGGGCCGCGCTTCCGCTGCGATTGGCGCTGGCCAGATCGGCCAAGGCCTGAACCGTATCGCTAACGATCAGTTGCGGAATGGCAACGTCGGTGACCTCGGTATCCACTACCGCGGCGACGGCGCCCTGTGTCAGGGCCTGGCCAAGGAATTCATGACCATCAAACCGCTCACCGCGCAGAGCAACAAACAGCTGCCCATCTCCAACCAATCGGGTATCGGTGGAGACGCCATCAAACCAGAGTTCACCCGCATCAGTGCGCGCCCCTGCCAGGGTGGCCTGAAGCCACTCGCGAGCTTCCGCCAGCGAAAAGGCGCGCATCATGCCACACCTCCATTCAGGTTCAATAGATGGCGTACCTGCTCGGCGTCGCTGAACGGCAACTTCTGGCCCCGGATCTCCTGATAGGCTTCATGACCTTTACCTGCAATCAGCACCAGATCATCCTCATTGGCCATGCCCACTGCCTCGGCAATTGCCTGAGCGCGGTCGTGAATCACCTGCCAGCGACCAGCCTGAGTGAAACCAGCAGAAATGTCGCTGACAATCCGTTCAGGCTGCTCGGTACGAGGGTTGTCGTCGGTTACGATGACGTAATCCGCCCGCTTTTCCGCTTCTTTCGCCATTTCCGGCCGCTTGCCGGGGTCCCGGTCGCCACCGCAACCGAACACACAGATCAGCCTGCCCCGGATGTGGGGCCGCAATGCTTCAAGCGCATTGGCCAGGGCATCGGGGGTGTGAGCATAGTCCACCACCACATGTTTGCCGGTTGAGCCGGTGAATCGTTCAAGACGCCCAGGGGGCGGTGACAGCTCCCTGACAATGGACACCGCCCGCTCAACGGGTACGCCAAGCGTCAGTACGGTAGCCAGGGCCGCCAGAACATTGCTGGCGTTGAAACTCCCTAACAGGGGGACAGCAAGATCAAACTCACCCCATTGCCCATCGACCCTGGCGCGGAACCCTGAGGCCGTGGGCGTAAATTCCTTCAACCAGAGTTCCGTCTGGGCTTCATGCAGACTGTAACGAACACGGTCACACTGGCCCTCAAGCTGACCGTAAAGCTGCCGGCCAAACGGATCGTCAAAATTGATCACTGAGAAGTGCAGTTCTTCCCGCAGGAACAGCCTGGCCTTGGCCTCACCATAGGCCTCCATGGAACCGTGGTAATCCAGATGATCACGCGTGAGGTTGGTGAACACCGCACCGGTCATGGTCAGGTTATCAACCCGCCCCTGATCCAGAGCGTGCGACGACACTTCCATTACCGCAGCCCGACCACCCTCATTGCGTATGCGGTTCAATACCCGGTTCACCTGGACCACATCCGGCGTGGTATGCGTGGCCGACTCGATACTGCCCGGCATGCCATAACCCAGGGTACCCAGCAGCCCGCAGGGCGTGCCGGTTTCCCGTAACAACTGGGAGATGTATTGGGTCACCGACGTCTTGCCATTGGTGCCGGTAACCCCGATCACTCTCAGATGGCGCGACGGATGCTCGAAGAAGCGATCGGCAATTCGGCCCAGACGGGCGCGCAGACCAACCACGGGCACAATCAATGCGCCGTGGCGCTCATGGCACTGCCGCTCCTGCTCGGACTCAAGCAGAATGGCCGTGGCACCGGCGCTGATGGCCTGATCCATATAGTGCTCTGCGGGCGTTCGGGCCCCGGCCAGCGCAATAAAGGCGTCACCGGACTGCACTTTCCGGCTATCCGTCTTCAGGCCGTGGATAGTGACATCGAAGACCGATGGCACCTCAATAATGCCCTGAAGCAAGGTGCTGATGGATGTGATGCACATGGCTTACCCTCTCCCCCCGGAGGTCACTTGCGAAACGCGTGTTTCACTGACTTCCAGTTCAGGCTTCACATTCAGCAGTCGCAGCGCGTCACCCATCACCCGGGCGAATACCGGCGCGGCAACTTCTCCGCCGTAATATTCTCCGGCCTGCGGCGCATCCACGGCCACAACGGTTACAATTCTGGGGTCATCAATCGGTGCCATACCGGCAAAGATGGCCTTATATTGACTGTCTTCGTACCCGTTCGCCCCCACCAGGTGAACGGTCCCGGTTTTGCCCCCGGCCGCATACAGCCCGGGCCGGGCACGCTTGCCAGTACCACGGGCAACCGCCTGTTTTAGCATGTCTCGCACGGCCCGTGTCACCTGCTCAGACAGTACACGTTGTCCCTGCGGCCTCTGCTCCTGCCTCATCAGGCTGAGAGGGTAACGAATTCCACCATTGGCAATAACCATATACGCCTGTGCCAGTTGCAAGGCGTTAACGCTCATGCCGTAGCCATAAGACAAGGTGGACTCTTCTACCGGCCGCCATTTCGGGGGGGCCGGCAAAACACCAACGGCTTCCCCTGGGAAGCCGATACCGGTTGCCTGGCCGAGGCCCAGGCGGGCATAGAGGTTTCTCAGAGTATCGCCACCCAGATCCGTTGCGATGTTGCTCACCCCGACGTTGCTGGACTTGACAATAATCTCCGTTAGATCCAGCACCCCGTAATTGCGATGATCCCGAATGGTGAAGCGACCAAATCTCCGAAAGCCCGGGGAAGTATCAATGGTGCTGTTAACCGTGTATTCCCCGGACTCCAGAGCAGCCGCTATCGTCAGCGGCTTCATGGTTGAGCCGGGCTCGAACAGATCTGTAATCGCCTTGTTGCGCAGGTTTTCTGCGGCAAGCTGTGACCGGTCATTCGGGTTGTAGGAACCTTGATTGACCATGGCCAGCACCTCACCGGTGTCGACATCCAGCATCACCAGCGTGCCACCGCGAGCCTTGTGAGCACCGACCACCGCCTTGAGCTCCCGATAGGCCAGATACTGCAGCCGGAGATCAATACTCAGTTCCAGGTCTTTCCCGGGCCGGGCATCGCGGATAAGCATCAGATCTTTGATGACGCGCCCACGGTTATCCTTGAGCACCCGCTTCTGGCCCGGCTCACCGGTCAACCATTTGTTATAGGCTAACTCGATACCTTCCTGGCCATGCTCGTCGATATCAGTAAACCCGACCACATGAGCGGTGACTTCTCCCGCGGGGTAATAACGACGATATTCCTGCCGGGCATAGATACCACCGACACCTAGAGCCAACGCTTCACGCGCCATTGAGGGCTGCACTTTGCGTCGCAGGTAGATAAATTCGCGGCCAGCATACTGGCGCAATCGCTCCCGCAGCGCGCCCTCAGACAACCCAAGAATTCGGGCAAGCGCCGCCAGTTGCGGATCTTCGGGATCGGTTTCGGAAGGATTTGCCCACACGGTCTGAACTGGCGTACTGACGGCCAAAGGCTCGCCATGACGATCCGTCACCACGCCTCGATGGGCATCGATAGATTCAACGCGGATAGTTCTGACATCTCCCTGCTTGCGCAGGAAGTCATTATCCACCACATGAAGATCCACCAACCGCCATCCAATGCCGGCCACAACCAGCAGGAAAACGCCCAGCACAGAGCCGAAGCGCCAGGCTTTCAAGCCTGCCACCAGCTTCTGCTTCCAGCTGTTTGCGTGCGTTCCCTGACCGGACACTTCAGTTACCCCGGATGGTTATTGTTGGTTTTAGTTCGCTGCCAGCGGTGACATCAAAGGCACGAGTACAATGTCCTGCCGCCCGGGCACCACCATGTTGAAGCGCTCAGCAGCGAGTTTCTCGACCCGCCCGTGAGCGCTCAAAGCACTCTGTTCCAGCAGCAACTGACTCCACTCACGCTGATAGGCATCGCGCTGCTCCTGCAGACCCGACAACGTATTGAACAGCTCGCGGTTCTCATGGGCACTGACCACCACCCCGATGGACGACAGCGTCAGTACGGCCACCAACACCAGCGTCACCAGAACCCGGCTTTCCCGTGTTGCATCAAACACCTGACGGGACAAACGAACGGCTGTCGCAACACCCTCGCGAACCCGCTGTTTGTTTATCCTGTTGGTTTTTACTGGTTGCTCAATCGCTACCGCGCCCATGGCGTCGCGCTCCCCTGCGTTTTCGATTAATTCGCTTTACGTTCAAGCACTCGCATGACCGCGCTGCGAGCCCTGACGTTTTCAGTAATTTCCTGCTCATTGGCCTTGCTGGCTTTGCCAATCAGCTGGAACCCGGATTCTTCCTGCTCCGCCGTGACCGGTATCCCCTTCGGCAGCTTTGGCCCCCGCGCCAGATCACGCATAAAGCGCTTGACCAGACGATCCTCCAGAGAGTGAAAGCTGATCACCACCAGGCGCCCACCGGGAGCCAGGCGATCAACTGCCGCGGCCAGACCGGCTTCCAGGTCCTCGAGCTCCCGGTTTATAAAAATCCGGATAGCCTGAAAAGCACGGGTGGCAGGGTGCTTGTGCTTCTCTTTCTTCGGCACGGCCTCCGCAACCAACTCCGCCAGCTGCCGCGTGGTTTCAATCGGCTGCTCCTGACGCCGCTCCACGACAAGACGAGCGATACGGCGAGAAAACCGCTCCTCGCCGTATCGCCAGATCACATCTGCTATTTCCCGCTCATCAGCCTCGGCCAGCCACTGGGCCGCACTCGGCTCCTGCTGCGGGTTCATTCTCATATCCAATGGACCGTCCCGCATGAACGAAAAACCGCGGGAAGCATCATCCAGTTGTGGCGAAGACACCCCAAGATCCATCAACACGCCATCAACCTGTGACCAACCTTGACGTTCAAGCGCAAGATCCAGTTCGGCGAACGAGCCGTGGTACCACTGAAACCGGGAATCCCCAGATGCCAGCTCTCTGGCGACGGCAATAGCCTCCGGATCCTTATCAATGCCCAGGAGCTGACCATCCTGACCGAGCTTGCCGAGAATCAGACGACTATGACCGCCCCGGCCAAACGTGGCGTCGACAAAACGGCCATTTTCATCTGTAACCAAATAGTCGACCGCTGCATCCAGCAGTACCGAGCGATGCTGATAGCCTTCATTGGCCTGATCGTCCTGGCGTGCGCTCATAGCGACAGCGCCTCCATTTCCGGCGGCATTTCCTCGTCGGCTGCGGAGGCATCAAGGTAAGCATTCCAGCTTTCCTCACTCCACAGCTCATACTTCTTGCCAAGCCCGACCAACATCAGCCGTTTTTCAAGATTGGCGTGATTTCTGAGGGTCTGCGGCACCAGAATCCGGCCGGACCCATCCAGCTCCATAAGGGCAGCGTTACCCAGAATGAGGCGCTGCAGGCGCTTGGCCGCCTTGTTCATGTTGGGCAGCGCCTCGATTTTCGGGCGCAGCACTTCCCATTCCGGCTCGGGGTAGAGCAACAAGCATTTCTCCTCATCGGCGTTGGCTGTCAATACAATACGGCCACCGCAAAGCTGCGCGAGCTCTTCACGCACCTTTGTCGGGATCGCCAGGCGACCCTTCGCGTCCATATTGATGGCATGACTGCCAAGAAAATTGCTCATTAACGTCTAGTCCGAGGTTTTCATTTCCACAAAATTCCACCAAAAACCACTTTTTCCCACTCCCGCACACTATAGAAATACGCAAATAACAATGCAAGCGCCGCGACAGGCACCACACACAGGAAAGTTCCTTTAACGACAAGAGGTTACAAAGCAGAAACGGAACGAAGCGTTAAAAAGACGTAAAGAAAAGGATAAAAAACAAATACCTGCAGACACCTTTAGATAGCCAACTTCAGGTTTAAGATTTTTTGGCTATAAAAGGTAACTTGTGAGAAGGATGCGGATCACATCCGAATAATCGGGAAAAGAGGCGAGCTCGCCGATAAGCCGGGTTCTGTCTTGGACAGTCATTCATCTAGGGCCTGCGTCACCACAGGCCTCAAGCAACCTACCCGAATCCAGCGCGGGCCACGCCATTGGATTCCTATTTGGTCTTGCTCCAGGTGGGGTTTACCATCGCCGTGGACTGTTGCCAGCCACGCGGTGCGCTCTTACCGCACCATTTCAACCTTACCGGCGCCCGAAAGCGCTTAGGCGGTATACTTTCTGTTGCACTTTCCGTCGGCTCACGCCGCCCAGGCGTTACCTGGCACCTTGCCCTGCGGAGCCCGGACTTTCCTCCCCCGGATCAACCGGCGGCGACTGTCTGGCGAGCTCGGCGCTGACAATACCCGCGTGCGCGCAGGCATGCAAGGCTTAATCACCCTTTAACTGCAGCGCTCGCTGATACAGTTCATTTTTTCCGATGCCGCTGACTTCCGCGACGATTTTCGCAGCCTTTTTGACCGGCATCTCTGCAACAAGCAGCTTTAACAGCTTATCGGCATCCAGATCGAGCGACGAACCGGTCACGACATCGTTACCCCGGACCATCACCACGAATTCGCCCCGACTGCCATGCGGGTCGGCCTCCAACTCCGCCAATACCTCTTTAACCGTCCCACTGTAGAAAGTTTCAAAGGTTTTGGTCAGCTCCCGACCGAGCACACACTCCCGGCCCTCGCCAAACTCATCAACCAGATCCTGCATCAGGTCCAGAATTCGATGGGGGGATTCGTAGAACACCAGAGTGGCAGTCTGTTCACGCAATTCCACGAGCGCTGAACGTCTACCCGCCCGTTTAGCCGGCAAAAAACCTGCGAAAAGAAAACGATCCGTCGGTAAACCTGCCGCCGACAATGCCGCAACCAGTGCACATGGACCGGGGATAGGGGAAACCGGAAAGCCCGCCTTTCTGGCTTCACGTACCAGGATGTACCCGGGATCGGAGATCAATGGGGTACCGGCATCGGAAATCAGTGCCACTTGCTGCCCTTCAGCAAGGGCAGAGAGGATTCTGCCGACGCGATCCCTCTCATTATGATCGTGTAGCGCCAGCAAAGGCTTGCTCAGGCCCAGGTGCTGTAACAGGCGTGAGCTGTGACGGGTGTCCTCAGCGGCGACCAGATCCGCCGCAGCGAGCACCTGCCGGACACGATCAGAAAGATCGGCCAGATTACCGATGGGCGTGGCAACAATTGAAAGCCGACCACCGACAACGCTTGCTACAGAACTGGACATAATAAACTCCACTGAAGTGAACCGCGGCGCCGCTATTTCCGGCCCATGACTGTCCCGTCATGTGAAATGCGCCGGGAGCTGGTAAACTTGCCAGCTAAAACGCGGCACCACAAGCCCAACGATTCAGAGAGTACCGAGCCCGCCATGACAAATCGCTTCCGTCACAGCCCAATTCTGGCCCTGATCACCCTCGTTCTGTTCTATCTGGGCGGCTGCGCCACCGTCAATCTCGACGAACATATGGCACAAAGCCCGGAACAGGCACTGTCACTGGCCAGCGATGAACGTGATCCGGTGGTTGGCCAACGCTATCTATTGAGGGTGGCCAGCCGATTCCAGGATCAAGGCCGCCACGAAGATGCCCGAGTCATTCTCCAGGCCCCCGTTCTGGAAAATGCTCCGGAGGACATCGCAAGACAACGCTCGCTCCTGTCCATGGCCAGTGCCAGCGAGTTACAGGACAGCCAATGGGCTGAGCAACTCGCCACAGATAGCACCCCTGAAAGCTTTCTTGCCTACCCCGCGGAGTTAATGTCCCGGGCTGCCATGCTCCAGGCCCGGACCTATGAGCTGGCCGGACAACCTTTGGACGGGGCACTGACGTTGATCCTGCTCAGCCAGACCGACTCCAGCACTTCCCCGCAGGAGGTGCACAATCGCATTTGGCAATTGCTCAAGCCCATCAATCGCTCAACCCTGCAATCCGCCTCCGACAACGCCCTCGGATTCGAGGTTCAAGGCTGGCTTGAGCTCGCTCTGCGCCTACGCACCAAAGGGGCCAGCCTGGATGATCAGGGGCGTCTGATCCGGCAATGGCAGAATAACTGGCCGGGACACCCCGCAGCACAGGTACTCCCCATGGATCTCGCCCTGCTGGCTGAACTGGCAGCAAGCCGGCCGGAGAAACTGGCATTGGCGGTTCCACTTCAAGGTGCCCTCGCCAGCGCCGGCAAAGCGATTCGCGACGGTTTCCTGGCCGCCTATTATCAGGATGAAACCACTGACCGCAGCAAAACCGATATTCGGGTCATCGACACCTCCACCGGCTCTTTTTCCGAGCTCTACGAGGAACTCTCCAATAACGACATTGATTTGATTGTTGGCCCGCTGGACAAGGAAGCACTGTCCCAGCTCGCTAACATGAACACGCTGCCGGTTCCGGCACTGGGCCTGAACTACCTTGGCCCGGATGCCCGCATTCCGGACGGCCTTTATCAGTTCGGGCTATCTGCCGAAGATGAGGCACGACAGATCGCCGACAGGCTCGATGCCGAGAACATCGAGCAGGTTCTCGTACTGATTCCCCACGGTGAATGGGGAGACCGGGTTGAAACCGCCCTGCAAACAAGGATGGACCAGCTCGGGTTGCGAGCGCTCGACGTCGAGCGCTTTTTCCCGGAAGACAACCTGCGCTCAGTGACAGCTGACCTGCTGGGCATTACCGCCTCCCGCCAGCGCGCCATTCAGGTGGAGCGAACAATTGGCCTGAATGTGGAATTTGAACCCCGCCGCCGCCAGGATGCCGAGGGCATCGTGCTGGTTGCCGCACCCACGGTTGCCCGCCAGTTCAAGCCACTGTTCGCCTTCTATTATGGCGGCGATCTGCCGGTATACTCACCTTCCATCGTGTACGAGGGTACGCCGAATCCGGGCCGGGACCGAGATATTGACCGGGTTTTCTTTACGGACATCCCCTGGGTATTGGCCGAGACGAATCCCCTGCGGGAAGAATCACGCCAGTATCTGAGTGGCACCACCGGGCAACTGGGGCGCCTTTTCGCCATGGGCGCCGACGCCTGGCAACTGAGCAAGCGCTTGCCACTTCTACGCCAGGTTGAAGATGCCGCCATTGAAGGACAAACCGGCATTCTGACCATGGATCCTGACGGCAGCATTCATCGCGAACAACGCTGGGCACAATTCCAGGGGGGAACACCCAAACTGCTTTCTCCGACCGTACCCCGGGAAGGTGAACCCGCCCCGACTGCAAACAACTGATAACCGATGGCCAGGGAAGGCTCCAGAAAACTCGGACAGCATTACGAAGGTGTCGCCGCGCGGTATCTGGAAAGCAGAGGCATCCGGATTATTGAGCGGAACGTGCACAATCGTGGCGGCGAGATCGACCTTATTGGAATGGATGCCGAAGCACTGGTGTTCTTTGAAGTTCGCTTCCGCGCTGATGGTGCGCTGGTGGACCCGATAAGCTCGGTGTCCGCGGTGAAGCAGCAACGCCTGGTGCGTGCAGCCTCATTCTACCTGCACCGCCACGGACTCTGGGACCGGGTCAGCCGGATCGATGTTATCGGCATCACACCAGGCCAGTCCAGCAAGTACCGTATACAATGGATCAAAAACGCAATTCAGGCAGACTGACCAGAAACCATGACCGACACCGAACAGAGAATCAACCAGTGGTTCGCCAGCCATATGGAGCACACAGCGCAGGCGGCAAGCACCGCTGGTCCCGCCATTGAGCAGGTAGCGCAGGCATTTGTTGACGCCCTGCTCCAGGATGGCAAGATCATTACCTGCGCCAATGGCAACGCCAATGTACTGGCCCAGTATTTCTGCACGGCATTGTTGTCCCGCTTTGACCAGGACCGCCCGGCCCTACCGGCAATCAACCTTGGGGCAGACGCCACCACCTATTCCGCTATCTGCCGTGACAATCGATTCAACGACACCTTCTCTCGTCAGGTCAGAGCCATAGGCAAACCCGGCGACCTTCTGTTTGTGATCGTGGATGATGGCCACAAGGCAAACCTGATCCAGGCCATCCAGGCGGCCCACGACCGGGAAATGAGGATTGTGGTGCTGAGCGCCAGGGAAAAATCCGACATCACCTCCCTGATGCACCCTGAAGACCATGAAATCGCACTTAACGATTTGCCGCCAAGCGAGGCCACGCCCTTGCTGCTGGTCATCATCAACGCCTTCTGCGACCTGATTGACCACAAGCTTTTCGGAGGCTAATAAAAAAGCCGGCATCGCCGGCTTTTTTATTACTTGACCACTTTCAGGGTTGGCCTGCCATTCGGGCGGTCTTCCGCTCGCCGTGACGACTTGGGCTCACCTCCACCCTCCGGATCGGGAGAGCCTGGCTCACTGCCAAACACCATGCCCTCGCCGTTCTCCTTGGCATAGATGGCCATAACCGCTTGCAACGGTATGAAAACCTGCATCGGCACACCACCGAAACGAGCACTGAATTCCAGCGCACCATTGCCAATCACCAGCCCGCGCACGGCGCCGGGGCTGATATTGAGCACAATCTGGCCGTTGGCAACGTGCTCGGTAGGCACCTGAACACCCTGAATGCCGGCATCCACCACGATATACGGGGTACAGTCGTTATCGAGGATCCATTCGTTCAACGCACGGACCAGATAGGGACGACTGGATGTCATGGCGATAGTCATGTCAGACACTGCTTAACTCCTGCCCTGAAATACGGGCGCTGACAATCAGCTGCGAATATCTTCTTCCAGATCTGAAAGGCTTGCCTTGAAGCCTTCTCTGGCAAAGATGCTCTCCATGTACTTCTGCAAAGGCTTGGCCTGCTTTTCATTCAGCTCAATACCCAGAGCCGGCAAACGCCACAGGATCGGCGCAATACAACAGTCCACGATGGTGAACTCTTCCGACAGGAAGAACGGCATTTCGGCAAACAAAGGTGCCGTGGCCAGAAGGCTTTCCTTGAGTTCCTTGCGAGCGGCATCGCTGGCCTTGGCCCCCGGCTGCGCCAGGATCTGATCAACCAGTCCGCACCAGTCTTTCTGGATGCGGTGAATCATCAGGCGGCTGTTAGCCCGGGCAACGGGGTAAACCGGCAGCAGCGGCGGATGAGGAAAACGCTCATCCAGATACTCCATCATGATGTTGGGCTCGTACAGAACCAGGTCCCGATCTACCAGGGTTGGCAGGGCGTTGTACGGATTCATATCCGCCAGTTCCGCCGGCGGGTTGTCCGGATCCACATCCACGATATCAACAGTGACACCTTTCTCAGCCAGGACAATACGCACCCGGTGACTGTAGTGGCTTGCGGGATCCGAGAAAAAAGTCATTGATGACCGCTTGGTCACAACGCCCATATAGCTACCTCACGATTCTAAAAATCGAAACAATGCAAAACGCAAAAATCCAGCGAGCCTTAAAGACTCGCTGGAATCAAGGACACGGGATTATACCCTAAATCTTAGTGTACGTCTTTCCAGTAC
The DNA here is from genome assembly GCF_042763285.1 of Marinobacter sp. LM1. Taxonomy (NCBI): domain Bacteria; kingdom Pseudomonadati; phylum Pseudomonadota; class Gammaproteobacteria; order Pseudomonadales; family Marinobacteraceae; genus Marinobacter; species Marinobacter sp. LM1. The sequence goes on along the minus strand of NZ_CP114373.1, from coordinate 923,585 downwards.
TCGCGGTTGAGCAGGTACGCGAAGACAAAGAAGATCGCCACAAAGATCAGCACGAAGATACCGAGACGCTCGCGCTCCACCTTGACCGGGTCGCCCATGTAGGACATGAAGTTGGTCAGATCCCACATGGCCCGATCAAACTCCGCACCGGACATCGAGCCTTCCGTTGCGTAATCCGGGCAAGCGTCTGCGTTATTGACGTTACCACTCAACGGCTCAACAGACGCCCCGACACCAATGTTCGGCTTCACGGCGCACAGACCCTGCATCTCGACCAGAATGTGAGGCATACCAACGTTATCGAACACCACGTTGTTTACGCCCAGTGGCCGGGAATCGTCCTTGTAGAAGCCCCGCAGGTATGAATATACCCAGGACTCACCACGCAGACGGGTTTCCAGCGTAAGATCGGGTGGCGGCGCACCGAACCAGCCGGCCGCCATATCCTTGTTCATGGAGTTCTTCATGAGCTCACCGATCTTGGCACCAGTAAAGATCAGGTTTTCCTCGTAAAGCTCGACAGGGATCTCCAGATCATCCGAAACACGCTTGTAGCGAGCATACTCCATGGAGTGACACCCCATGCAGTAGTTGGTAAACAAGGCAGCACCGCGCTGCAGCGACGCCTTGTCCGTATGATCCGGCTCCATATGATCAAGAGGAACCGCGGCACCAGCCGCCAGGCCAAGCGCTGGCAGGAGTGCGATGAAAAGACCAACAATCAGCTTTTTCATTATCCTGTCACCCTCTCTGGAACTGGCTTGGTGTTCTCCATGCGCGTGTAGAACGGCATCAGAATGAAGTAGAGGAAGTACAACACTGTCAGAATCTGAGCGACAGTCGTGCGACCTTCTGTTGCGGGAACCAGTCCAAGGTAGCCAAGGATTACGAAGCTCACCGCAAAGATTGCCAGGGCAATCTTGCTCAACCAGCCCTTGTAGCGGATTGAGCGGACAGGACTTCTGTCAAGCCACGGCAACACGAACAGAATCGCAATCGCACCACCCATGACCACAACACCCCAGAACTTCGCCGGCAGCCCCATAAAGTCTACCGTCACCGCCCGCAACATCGCGTAAAACGGCGTGAAGTACCAGACAGGCGCAATGTGCGCTGGTGTCTTCAGGGCGTTGGCCGGTTCAAAGTTCGGCTTTTCCAGGAACAGACCGCCCATCTCCGGGAAGAAGAAGACAACGATGAAGAAGATGAAGAAAAACACACCCACGCCCAGCAGATCGTGAACGGTGTAATACGGGTGGAACGGAATACCGTCTTTCGGAATACCGTTTTCATCCTTGTTCTTCTTGATGTCGATGCCGTCGGGGTTGTTAGAACCCACTTCGTGCAGCGCCAGGATGTGAAGAACAACCAGACCCAGCAGAACGATTGGCAGAGCAACCACGTGCAGGGCAAAGAAACGGTTCAGCGTGATACCGGAGATCAGATAGTCACCGCGAATCCACAGAGACAGATCTTCACCGATGACCGGAATCGCACCAAACAGGTTAACGATTACCTGGGCACCCCAGTATGACATCTGGCCCCAGGGCAGCAGGTAGCCCATGAAGGCTTCTGCCATCAGCACCAGGTAGATCAGCATACCGAAAATCCAGATCAATTCCCGCGGCTTCTGGTAGGAACCGTACATGAGACCACGGAACATGTGCAGATACACCACAACGAAGAACGCAGATGCGCCGGTCGAGTGCAGGTATCGCAGCAGCCAACCCCACTCCACATCACGCATGATGTATTCCACCGAGGCAAACGCCCCCTCGGCAGACGGGTTGTAGCTCATAGTCAGCCAGATACCGGTCACTAGCTGGTTGACCAGCACCAGCATTGCCAGTGAACCGAAGAAATACCAGACGTTAAAGTTCTTCGGCGCGTAATACTTGGCCAGGTGCTTGTTCCAGGCCTCAACGATTGGCAGACGCTCGTCTACCCAGTTAATCAGCTTTTGCATCACGCGGCCTCCGGATCAAGACCAATGGTCATGGTCACATCATCGTCAAACCGGTACGGCGGAACCTCAAGGTTCAGCGGCGCGGGTTGAGCCTCATAAACCCGACCGGCCATGTCATAGCGGGAACCGTGACACGGGCAGAACAACCCACCAAGCCAGTTTTCACCCAGATCAGCCGGCGCAACCTCTGGCCGGTAGGAGGGCACGCAGCCCAGATGGGTACAGAGCCCCACATAGACACCGAACTCTGGCTTGATCGCGCGCAAGGGCCCCTGGATATACGAAGGCTGCTGAGGCGCCTCCGACATCGGGTCCTTCACTGCGTCATTGAGCTTCTCGATATTCGCCAGCATTTCTTCCGTTCTGCGGATAATCCAAACAGGCTTACCTCGCCACTCAACGGTGATTTGCTGACCCGGTTCGATTTTGCTGATATTGACGGTTACCGGTGCACCGGCCGCTTCCGCTTTCGCACTGGGGTTCCAGGACGCTACGAAAGGAACGGCTGCACCGACGACGCCGACACCACCTACCACGGACGTAGCACCGATCAGAAACCGGCGCCGGCCTTGGCTCACGTCGCCATTACTCATTATGGTTTTCTCCCATCAGGCGAGGCACAGACGCGGAAAAACCGGCACTGCGCTTCGAAAAGGACTTCACAACCCAAAAATATAAGCGCTGAAATGGTAATGAAATTACCCCCCGCTTACAAGCCGGAAAGGTCGGCAGGCGAGCCTATCCCTGCGCCAGATCAAAAATATTTCCGGAGTACAGATATAAAAAAACCCGGCCACAAGACCGGGTTTTTCCAAATCGACTGAACGTCGATTAACGCTTGGAGTACTGCGGACGCTTACGCGCTTTGCGCAGACCCACTTTCTTACGCTCAACCTTACGGGCATCACGGGTTACGTAACCCGCTTTGCGCAGTGCCGGACGCAGAGTTTCGTCGTAGTCCATCAGAGCGCGAGTCAGGCCGTGGCGAATGGCGCCAGCCTGGCCACTGATGCCGCCACCCTTTACGGTAATGGCGATATCGAAACGATCTTCGGATTCGGCAACCACCAGCGGCTGACGAACAATCATGCGCAGGGTTTCACGACCGAAGAAATCTTCGATAGTGCGACCGTTGATGGAGATGTTACCGCTACCCGGCTTGATAAAGACGCGAGCCGTGGATGATTTGCGGCGACCAGTACCGTAATTTTGTGCTACAGACATATTCGCCTTCCGTTAGATGTCGAGTTCTTTGGGCTGCTGGGCGGCATGAGCATGCTCAGCGCCTGCGTACACTTTCAGCTTCTTGAACATGGCGCGGCCAAGCGGGCCCTTCGGAAGCATGCCTTTTACGGCCTTCTGAATGACTTGCTCGGGAGCCTTGTCAACCAGCTTCTCGAAATTGATGGATTTGATTCCACCCGGAAAGCCGGTATGGCTGTAATACATTTTAGCCGATGCCTTTTTGCCGGTAACCTTCACCTGGCTGGCATTGATAACGATGATGTAGTCGCCAGTGTCCACGTGAGGGGTATACTCAGGCTTATGCTTGCCCCGCAGACGAAGGGCGATTTCGGTTGACAGACGACCCAGCGTCTTGCCGGCTGCGTCTACAACGTACCAGTCACGTTTTACTGTTTCTGGTTTCGCACTCAGAGTCTTCATTGATTCCGCCTTGAACGCTATATAAGAAACGTTAAAAACCACCACCGGTACATGCAAGGCATCCGGAGGAGGTTCATACCTGTATGTTGCGCTGCCATCATTCGGGGCTGAGATAATGACATCGCCTTGAAAAGCCAGGGCGCGAAGTATACTCGAACCCCTGGTGAATGCCAACCCCGACCTATGCTGTTTCGTTAATCCCCTATGGGCGTGGAACCAGAGTTAGCGGATCTTTCCGGTAGAGCTTCGCGGTATTGGCCAACAGTATTTCAGCCAGCGACTCCCGGGGCTCACTCCGCAGTTCCGCCAGGGCCTCGAAAATCTCCGGCAAGTGGACAGGTGAGTTCTGCCCTTTCGCCACTCCGGCCGGCGCCATATCCGGCGCATCGGTTTCCAGGACCAGCGCATCCGCCGGTAACCGGGCAATGGTATCCCGGGTTTTCCGGGCCCGATCGTGGGTAATCACGCCGCCCACGCCAATGTAACAACCCAGATCAACCAGCTTTTGCGCCTGCTGATAACTGCCCGAGAAGCCGTGAAGCAATGCCCGCCCGTTCCATCCGGCGCGTTTCAGACTACTGTGCACCAGATCATGGCTCTTGACGGAGTGAATCACCAGCGCCAGACCGAGCCGCTGGGCAATATCAATCTGGGCCTCGAACCAGGGTTCCTGCTCAGACAGATCGCCTTTGAGGGCGTCCAGACCACACTCTCCAAGGCCAACACTGGCTTGGGGCGCGGAAGACAGCAACCTTTCAAGCTCGGCGAGATCGCCAGCGCCGTGCTCCTGAATAAACCAGGGGTGAATACCCAGACAGTACCAGAGACCCTTCTCTGCATCTGCCATGCTCGCCACACGCTGCCAGTCCTGCCGCCGGACCCCCGGAATCACGATCGCGCGAACTCCAAGGCTGGCCGCCTGTGCCAACACCGCCTCCCGATGCCCGTCAAAAAACGGGAAATCAAAATGGCAATGAGCATCTACCAACTGCATGGCGGCCTCCTCCCGGAGCCGAATCAGTGCTCCCGGGTCTTGTGGAACTGGATATCCGGATAACGCTCCTGAGCAAGATTCAGGTTCACCATGGTCGGCGCGATGTACGCAAGGCGATCTGCGCCATCCAGTGCGACGTTGTCCTGATTCTTACGCTGGAATTCGTCCAGTTTACGCTCATCGGAACAGGTTACCCAACGGGCAGTTGCCACGTTGATGGGCTCGTAAACCGCTTCCACCTTGTATTCACTTTTCAGGCGGGCGACAACTACATCAAACTGCAGCACACCCACCGCCCCGACGATCAGATCGTTGTTCTTCAGCGGACGGAAGACCTGAACTGCACCCTCCTCGGAAAGCTGGATCAGGCCCTTCTGTAATTGCTTGGCTTTCAGCGGATCTTTCAATCGAATGCGCCGGAACAGCTCTGGGGCGAAGTTCGGGATACCGGTAAACTTCATGTCCTCGCCCGCGGTAAAGGTATCACCCAACTGAATGGTGCCGTGGTTATGCAGGCCAATGATGTCACCGGCAAACGCTTCTTCCGCATGTTCACGGTCACCAGCCATGAAGGTGAGCGCATCAGAGAACCGAACATCTTTACCGATACGGACGTGCCGAGCTTTCATGCCTTGATTGTAACTACCTGACACGATCCTCAGGAAAGCGATACGGTCCCGGTGCTGTGGATCCATGTTTGCCTGAATCTTGAAGACAAAGCCGGAAAAGCCATCCTCGGTCGGGGTCACCTGGCGCACATCCGTGGCCCGGGGCTGAGGGGCCGGCGCCCAATCCACCAGACCATCAAGCATGTGATCAACACCGAAGTTGCCAAGCGCTGTTCCGAAAAACACCGGGGTCAGCTCACCAGCCAGGAAAGCCTCCTGGTCAAATTCATGGGAAGCCCCTTTGACCAGCTCAATCTCATCACGAAGGTCGGAAGCGTAATTGCCGATGGCCTCATCCAGCTCCGGGTTGTCCAGACCTTTGACAACACGTTTTTCCTGAATGGTATGCCCCTGGCCTGACTGATAAAGAATCACTTCGTCCCGCAGCAGGTGATAAACCCCCTTGAACCCCTTGCCCATACCAATGGGCCAGGTAATCGGCGCACAGGCAATCTTCAGTACGTCTTCCACTTCGTCCATCAACTCGATGGGGTCCCTGGTATCCCGGTCCAGCTTGTTCATAAAGGTAAGGATCGGGGTGTCACGCAGGCGGGTCACCTCCATCAGCTTGATGGTGCGCTCCTCAACCCCTTTGGCACTGTCAATCACCATCAGACAGGAGTCGACGGCGGTCAGTGTCCGATAGGTATCCTCGGAGAAATCTTCGTGCCCCGGTGTATCCAGCAGGTTGACCAGCTTTCCACCATAGGGAAATTGCATCACCGACGTGGTGACGGAAATACCCCGTTCTTTTTCCATCTCCATCCAGTCAGACTTGGCGTGCTGTCCGGATTTTTTGCCCTTGACGGTTCCCGCCTTCTGCAGGGCCTGGCCGAACAACAGCACCTTCTCTGTGATGGTGGTCTTACCGGCATCCGGGTGCGAGATGATCGCAAAGGTGCGGCGCTTGGCCACTTCCTGGGAAAGGTTAGGCATAAACTCTGGTGACCTGAATCGAGATGGATGAAAGCCGAGCATTATACGGCCTATACCGTCCTCAGGTGAACCGCAGCGCCATGACCAGGGCATCTTCCCGTGCAGCGCCATCGGGATAATAGCCGGCCCTTCTGCCGATTTCAGAGAAACCCTCGCTCAGATAGAGCTGGGTGGCGGCATCATTGCTAACCCGCACTTCCAGAATCAGTTGTTCCATACCATCCGACACCGCGACAGCGATCAGATGCCGTAGCAGCCAGCGCCCGACACCCTGACCACGCACACGGGGACTGACGCAGATATTCAGCAGATGGGCTTCGTCGACCATATAGGCCACAACCGCATAGCCAATCAGCTCATCGCCACGCTCAGCGGCCCAGAGCCTGTAATTCGGCTTAAAACAGTCAAGAAAAGTCGATTTCGGCCACGGATGGGAGTGTCCCTGACACTCCAGCTCCATGACCGCCGCCAGGTCTGCCTCGACCAGAGGGCGTACCCGGACATCCTGGTTGTGCACGTCGAAAAAAGGCTGTGATGCTTTCATCGGCCAGGTACGAGAACCCGAATCGATTGCCAGAGCAGCCGCTTCTGGGAGGGGTCTGATGCCAGTGATGCGAGCGTGCCGGAAAACGCAATCTCCGGCACCCGCCCCAGGCCACGCTCGATCAACCGTGCCTGAGTTTCGTCGCCAAGCCCCAGCGTTATTAGCGTTTCTGTCGGGGCGTCGCCAGCAAAAGCAGAGGCTATGACTGAGACAAGATCGCTTTCACTGTTGAGCGTCACTTTCAGGTTATTGAACAAGGGCCAGCGCACTACACTGCATTGAGACACCCCGGTCTCTCCAATGCTTCGCAATATGTTACGAGCCAGATTTTCCTGCAAGGCAAAACTGGCGTCCTCGGCAATATGGCACAAGAGCATGAACCGGGAGCCTTTCCAGGCAGTCAGACACACCCGGTGCACTGGCTCCCGCTGCTGCACTTCTACTGGCTCCGAGGCCGGCAGGGAAGCCTCTGGCTCCATGTCTGGAGTTTCAGACCGAGGCTCGGTGGCCGGTGGAGCTTTCACTGGGTCCGCGGCCTGTTGCCCAGCGCTGTCCGCCTTCTGCACGGATTCAGGCTTGTTGCCCATCAGGCTCTGGAGCTGAGCAATGCGCTGCCGCCCCTGGTCCCCTGACAGCGGCTCAGATTTGCGCCCAATCTGAGGCACCTCCGACGCGGGCTGGAATTGCGGCTCGTCATCCACTCCGAAATCAAAGTCGGGGCTTGGCGCCGCGCCAGGCAAACTCTCGCGGGCATACCACATCCGAATGCCTGCCGCCGCCAGATAGAACTGCCGCTCCGCCTCATTCCCTATCACGAATCCCTCCATGGCAATCCTTCGGGCGCTTTAAACATCAGCCACCTGGGGATGTTGGCGAATACCGCCACTGGAAATCAGGTTCAGAGCCTCAATGTAGGCCTTCGCCGACGCAATAATGATGTCGGTATCTGATCCAACGCCGTTCACAATACGGCCGCCCCGCTCAAGACGAACGGTGACTTCCCCCTGAGCATCAGTGCCGCTGGTAATATTGTTGACCGAATACAGCTGCAGGTTACACCCGGAATCCACCAGAGATTCAATGGCCTTGAAAGTTGCGTCTACAGGACCGCTGCCCTCAGCCTCTACCGTGTGTTCTTTACCATCCACCGTCATGGTCAGATGCGCCTTGGGCACAACGCCGGTTTCAGAACAGACCTGCATGCAGACCAGACCGAAGCGGCCTTCTTCTTCCTTTTGCTTGGTATCGCTGGCAATCGCCTGCAGATCCTCATCAAAGATCTCATGCTTGAGGTCGGCCAGCGCCTTGAAGCGCGTGAAGGCCTCATTTAGCTCCCCTTCGGTTTCAAACTGGATACCAAGTTCCAGCAGTCTCGTACGGAAGGCATTGCGGCCGGAATGCTTACCTAAAACCAGGCTATTGGTATGCCAGCCTACGTCCTGTGCCCGCATGATCTCGTAGGTTTCACGATGCTTGAGCACGCCATCCTGATGGATGCCGGACTCATGGGCAAAGGCATTGGCACCGACGATCGCCTTGTTGGGTTGAACAGGAAACCCGGTAATGGTGGACACCAGACGTGATGCCGGGACGATATGCTGGGTATCTATGCGGGTATCAATATTGAAGAGATCCTGGCGGGTACGAACCGCCATGACAATTTCTTCCAGCGCTGCGTTACCAGCACGTTCGCCCAGACCATTGATAGTACATTCGACCTGACGGGCACCGTGGGCAACCGCAGCCAGCGAGTTGGCTACCGCAAGGCCCAGGTCGTTATGGCAATGGACTGAAAACACGGCCTTGTCGGCATTCGGGATACGGTTCAGTAACTGATGGATGGTCTCACCAAACTGTTCAGGAATGGCATAGCCCACGGTATCAGGGATGTTGATGGTACGGGCGCCGGCATCGATAGCGGCTTCAATGATGCGACAAAGAAAATCCAGCTCTGACCGCCCGGCGTCTTCACAGGAGAACTCGACGTCATCAACGTGGCTACGCGCCCGCTTGACAGCGCGCACGGCTTGCTCGACCACCTCATCTGGCTCCATCTGAAGTTTATGCTTCATATGGATGGGCGAGGTGGCAATAAAGGTATGGATACGGGAGCGTTCGGCAGGGCGGATCGCTTCAGCAGCCCTGTCGATATCCTTGTCCAAAGCACGAGCCAGACTGCAGACAGTGGATTCTTTGATGTTCTCGGCAATGGCCTTGACTGCATCAAAGTCGCCCTGGCTGGCAATGGCAAACCCCGCCTCGATAACGTCTACGCGAAGCTTCTCGAGCGCCTTGGCAATGCGGAGTTTTTCCGCCTTGTTCATGGTGGCGCCCGGGCTTTGCTCGCCATCGCGCAGAGTGGTATCGAAAATGACCAGGTGTTCGCTTGCGGCCATTGCTGGGCTCCCATCAGAAACGTTGCTTTGATTTTCGGTGAAGTATATCACTTCTCCGGAACCAGAAATAAAAAACCCCCGGCAGCTTCGCTGTCGGGGGTTTTTAGGCATTAGGCGCCTGACGATGACCTACTCTCACATGGGCAACGCCACACTACCATCGGCGCAGGTCTGTTTCACTTCTGAGTTCGGGATGGGATCAGGTGGTTCCAGACCGCTATGGTCGTCAGGCAAAACGGTTGATCACTGGGGGACGGGATAGAACGATCAGAGCGGGCTCTGAGTGATGATCGATTTCTTTTGTTGCGTTATCCGCAATTGTCTTGGGTGTTATATAGTCAAGCCGCACGAGCAATTAGTACCGGTTAGCTCAACGCCTCGCAGCGCTTACACACCCGGCCTATCAACGTCCTGGTCTTGAACGGCTCTTCAGGAGGCTCGAGGCCTCGGGGAGATCTCATCTTGGAAGGGGCTTCCCGCTTAGATGCTTTCAGCGGTTATCCTGTCCGAACATAGCTACCGGGCAATGCCACTGGCGTGACAACCCGAACACCAGAGGTTCGTCCACTCCGGTCCTCTCGTACTAGGAGCAGCTTTCCTCAAATCTCCAACGTCCACGGCAGATAGGGACCGAACTGTCTCACGACGTTCTAAACCCAGCTCGCGTACCACTTTAAATGGCGAACAGCCATACCCTTGGGACCGGCTTCAGCCCCAGGATGTGATGAGCCGACATCGAGGTGCCAAACACCGCCGTCGATGTGAACTCTTGGGCGGTATCAGCCTGTTATCCCCGGAGTACCTTTTATCCGTTGAGCGATGGCCCTTCCATACAGAACCACCGGATCACTATGACCTACTTTCGTACCTGCTCGACGTGTCTGTCTCGCAGTCAAGCGGGCTTGTGCCATTACACTAACCGCACGATGTCCGACCGTGCTTAGCCCACCTTTGTGCTCCTCCGTTACGCTTTGGGAGGAGACCGCCCCAGTCAAACTACCCACCACACAGTGTCCTCAACCCCGATAAGGGGCCAGAGTTAGAACCTCAAACATGCCAGGCTGGTATTTCAAGGTTGGCTCCACCGGAACTGGCGTCCCGGTTTCAAAGCCTCCCAGCTATCCTACACAAGCATGCTCAAAGTTCACTGTGAAGCTATAGTAAAGGTTCACGGGGTCTTTCCGTCTAGCCGCGGATACACCGCATCTTCACGGCGATTTCAATTTCACTGAGTCTCGGGTAGAGACAGCGCCCCCATCGTTACGCCATTCGTGCAGGTCGGAACTTACCCGACAAGGAATTTCGCTACCTTAGGACCGTTATAGTTACGGCCGCCGTTTACCGGGGCTTCGATCAAGAGCTTCGCACGAATGCTAACCCCATCAATTAACCTTCCGGCACCGGGCAGGCGTCACACCCTATACGTCCACTTTCGTGTTTGCAGAGTGCTGTGTTTTTAATAAACAGTCGCAGGGGCCTGGTATCTTCGACCGGCTTCCGCTCCACCCGCAGGGGCTTCACGTACACACCGGCGTGCCTTCTCCCGAAGTTACGGCACCATTTTGCCTAGTTCCTTTACCCGAGTTCTCTCAAGCGCCTTGGTATTCTCTACCTGACCACCTGTGTCGGTTTGGGGTACGGTCTCGAATAGCCTGAAGCTTAGAAGATTTTCCTGGAAGCAGGGCATCAATGACTTCGCGCCCTTGGGCACTCGTCGTCGCGTCTCGGGATTGTGGACCCGGATTTGCCTAAGTCCACTCCCTACATGCTTAAACCGGGGCAACCGTCGCCCGGCTCACCTAGCCTTCTCCGTCTCTCCATCGCAGCTATCCAAGGTACGGGAATATTAACCCGTTTCCCATCGACTACACCTTTCGGTCTCGCCTTAGGGGCCGACTCACCCTGCGCCGATTAGCGTTGCGCAGGAACCCTTGGTCTTCCGGCGTGCGGGTTTTTCACCCGCATTGTCGTTACTCATGTCAGCATTCGCACTTCTGATACCTCCAGCATGCTTCTCAACACACCTTCGCAGGCTTACAGAACGCTCCCCTACCCCGCATACAATGTATGCAGCCGCAGCTTCGGTGACCAGTTTGAGCCCCGTTACATCTTCCGCGCAGGCCGACTCGACTAGTGAGCTATTACGCTTTCTTTAAAGGGTGGCTGCTTCTAAGCCAACCTCCTAGCTGTCTGAGCCTTCCCACATCGTTTCCCACTTAACTGGTACTTGGGGACCTTAGCTGGCGGTCTGGGTTGTTTCCCTCTTCACGACGGACGTTAGCACCCGCCGTGTGTCTCCCGGATAGTACTCACAGGTATTCGGAGTTTGCATGGGGTTGGTAAGTCGAGATGACCCCCTAGCCCAAACAGTGCTCTACCCCCTGTGGTATTCGTCCGAGGCGCTACCTAAATAGCTTTCGGGGAGAACCAGCTATCTCCGGGCTTGATTAGCCTTTCACTCCGATCCACAAGTCATCCCCTGGCTTTTCAACGACAGTGGGTTCGGTCCTCCAGTGCCTGTTACGGCACCTTCAACCTGCTCATGGATAGATCGCCCGGTTTCGGGTCTATGCCCAGCGACTAATTCGCCCTATTCAGACTCGGTTTCCCTACGGCTCCCCTAAACGGTTAACCTCGCCACTGAACATAAGTCGCTGACCCATTATACAAAAGGTACGCCGTCACAGAACAAGTCTGCTCCGACTGCTTGTACGCATACGGTTTCAGGGTCTATTTCACTCCCCTCACAGGGGTTCTTTTCGCCTTTCCCTCACGGTACTGGTTCACTATCGGTCAGTCAGGAGTATTTAGCCTTGGAGGATGGTCCCCCCATGTTCAGTCAACGTTTCTCGTGCGCCGACCTACTCGATTTCACTGAACTCAGGTTTCGGATACGGGGCTATCACCCACTATGGCGGCACTTTCCAGAGCCTTCTCCTACCAGTTGTTCAGCTTAAGGGCTGGTCCCCGTTCGCTCGCCGCTACTTAGGGAATCTCGGTTGATTTCTTTTCCTCAGGGTACTTAGATGTTTCAGTTCCCCTGGTTCGCCTCTTACACCTATGGATTCAGTGTAAGATACCAACCCGAAGGTTGGTGGGTTTCCCCATTCAGAGATGTCCGGATCACAGCTCGTTTGCCAGCTCCCCGAACCTTATCGCAGGCTTCCACGTCTTTCATCGCCTCTGACTGCCAAGGCATCCACCGTATGCGCTTAGTTGCTTGACTATATAACCCCAAGACAACTGATCGCGAAGTCACACCCATCACCAGGCAAGCCTGATTCCGAGGCATCTTCGAGACAGTCACTTGAAGCAATAGAACAACCACTTCAACGACAACACCGGATAACGCTTGAAATCGCTATCACTTTGAACATTTTCTCTCGGAGATAATGAGAGAAAAATATTCGTGTTCTATCTCGTCCAATTTGTTAAAGAGCAAATCTGACCCAGTGATCAGAAAGGAAGGCTTCATCGATATGAAACATTCGTTTCTGTACACTGCTAACCGAAGTTAGTCAGTAAAGTTTGGTGGAGCTAGGCAGGATCGAACTGCCGACCTCCTGCGTGCAAGGCAGGCGCTCTCCCAGCTGAGCTATAGCCCCAAGAAGCTATCTACAAGAATTGATCAGATCTAGGCGTCGAAGTGCGCCGCATAGCCTGCTATGCAAGTACTTCGACAACGACGAGCTGAACAATTCTGGTGGGTCTGGGTGGACTTGAACCACCGACCTCACCCTTATCAGGGGTGCGCTCTAACCACCTGAGCTACAGACCCAAAACACGGGCCTGCAACGACCCATCTGCTCTCTTTATTAGCCAACCAAGTAATTCGTGTGGACTCTGACCGAAGCATTCGGCTTCGTTTAAGGAGGTGATCCAGCCGCAGGTTCCCCTACGGCTACCTTGTTACGACTTCACCCCAGTCATGAACCACACCGTGGTAATCGTCCTCCCGAAGGTTAGACTAACTACTTCTGGTGCAATCCACTCCCATGGTGTGACGGGCGGTGTGTACAAGGCCCGGGAACGTATTCACCGCGACATTCTGATTCGCGATTACTAGCGATTCCGACTTCACGGAGTCGAGTTGCAGACTCCGATCCGGACTACGACGCGTTTTAAGGGATTGGCTCACTCTCGCGAGTTGGCAGCCCTCTGTACGCGCCATTGTAGCACGTGTGTAGCCCTGGCCGTAAGGGCCATGATGACCTGACGTCATCCCCACCTTCCTCCGGTTTGTCACCGGCAGTCTCCCTGGAGTTCTCAGCATTACCTGCTAGCAACCAGGGATAGGGGTTGCGCTCGTTACGGGACTTAACCCAACATCTCACGACACGAGCTGACGACGGCCATGCAGCACCTGTCTCAGAGTTCCCGAAGGCACCAATCCATCTCTGGAAAGCTCTCTGGATGTCAAGGCCAGGTAAGGTTCTTCGCGTTGCGTCGAATTAAACCACATGCTCCACCGCTTGTGCGGGCCCCCGTCAATTCATTTGAGTTTTAACCTTGCGGCCGTACTCCCCAGGCGGTCAACTTAGTGCGTTAGCTGCGCCACTAAGACTTCAAGAGTCCCAACGGCTAGTTGACATCGTTTACGGCGTGGACTACCAGGGTATCTAATCCTGTTTGCTCCCCACGCTTTCGCACCTCAGTGTCAGTGTTGGTCCAGGTAGCCGCCTTCGCCACTGGTGTTCCTTCCTATATCTACGCATTTCACCGCTACACAGGAAATTCCACTACCCTCTACCACACTCTAGTCTGACAGTTCGAAATGCCGTTCCCAGGTTAAGCCCGGGGCTTTCACATCTCGCTTACCAAACCACCTACGCGCGCTTTACGCCCAGTAATTCCGATTAACGCTTGCACCCTCCGTATTACCGCGGCTGCTGGCACGGAGTTAGCCGGTGCTTCTTCTGTAGGTAACGTCAAGCCTCATGGGTATTAACCATAAGGTTTTCCTCCCTACTGAAAGTGCTTTACAACCCGAAAGCCTTCTTCACACACGCGGCATGGCTGGATCAGGGTTGCCCCCATTGTCCAATATTCCCCACTGCTGCCTCCCGTAGGAGTTCGGGCCGTGTCTCAGTCCCGATGTGGCTGATCATCCTCTCAGACCAGCTACGGATCGTCGCCTTGGTAGGCCTTTACCCCACCAACTAGCTAATCCGACTTAGGCTCATCCAATAGCGCAAGGTCCGAAGATCCCCTGCTTTCTCCCGTAGGACGTATGCGGTATTAATCCGGGTTTCCCCGGGCTATCCCCCACTACTGGGCAGATTCCTAAGCATTACTCACCCGTCCGCCGCTCGTCAGCGGGAAGCAAGCTTCCCCTGTTACCGCTCGACTTGCATGTGTTAAGCCTGCCGCCAGCGTTCAATCTGAGCCATGATCAAACTCTTCAGTTTAAATCATACAAGAACCCGAAAGTTCTTAATTCTTGCTCAAGACAAAACTCAATTTCGACGAGTCACTGTCCTGATATTTCGTGTCCGAAATACCTCGGCCAGCGCCCACACGAATTACTTGGTTAACTTTTTAAAGAGCGTTTGAGCTGTTGCTCAATCAAGGCCGCGTATTCTACATCGTTCCGCTGCCCTGTCAACCACTTTTTTCGAAGAATTTTTGAAGCAAATTTTCGAACACTTTCAAGCAGTTGCGTTCCTCGTGAACCGGCGTTGTCTGCCGTGTCCCTCAGAAGTGGTGCGCATTCTACAGCCCTCAGGAAAACTGTCAACGCCCATTTTCAATTTATTTTACCGGGCTTCGGTTTCCACCTATGCGAGTGATCAAACACCCACCAAAACGTTTAGAACTTGACCAAAATCACGTTCTTTTCAGAGGAATGAGGGTGGAGAAACCAGACCAGTACACCCTGGCACCCAGTATTACAGCCAGCGCCAACCCGTAGATCATCATTTCGGTCACATCGCTGCGTGCCTGCCACAGGAAATGAACCCAGGCCAGAACCGCCGAACTGTAGATAAGACGATGTAATGGTTTCCAGCCACGCCCCACTCTTTTCATCATGCCTCTGGTAGACGTTGCCGCCAGCGGAACCATCAACAGGAAGGCCAACCCGCCCGCGATGATATAGGGGCGTTTGGTAAAGGTTGCCCAGAGATCAAACCAACCAAGGATAAACTGGAGAAAGGCGAGCACATGCAAAGTCGCATAGAAGAAAGCGTACAGGCCCAGCATCCTGCGGAATCGGAGCCAACCGGCCCAACCTGTGATTTTCCGCAATGGCGATATTAAAAGCGTTATCAGTAGAAACTGGAACGCTGCGATACCGAGCGCTTCTGTAATGGTCTGGCCTGGATCAGGCCCCAGATTACCACTCTGGATGTCCCACCCGATCAACGCGAGCGGAATCAGGCAGGACAGAAAAACCAGGACTTTAACCGGAGCATAGGGAAATTGACGAGAAGCCTTGGATGCCATCAATAATACCTGGAAAGATCCATATCCTTGTATAGATGAGCGACCTGTTCACCATAGCCGTTAAACTTCACTGTCTCGATCCAGTTCGGACTCAACAAACCAGAGGGCAGGCGACGCTCACGTTTCTGACTCCAGCGCGGATGATCCACTTCCGGATTCACGTTGGCATAGAAGCCATACTCTTCAGGCGCAATCATCTCCCAGCTGGTCTTGGGTCGCTCCTCCATGAAGCGGATACGGACGATCGACTTGATGCTCTTGAAGCCATACTTCCACGGCACAACCAGGCGGATCGGCGCACCATTCTGGTTTGGCAGGGTCTTGCCGTACAAACCAATGGCCAGAAACGACAACTCGTTCATGGCCTCGTCCATCCGGAGCCCCTCCCGGTAGGGCCAGTCAATCACGCTGAACATGGAGCGCTGCCCACGCATCTGGTCCGGATCATGAAGCGTTTCGAAGTAGACGTATTTAGCTTTTGATGTCGGCTGCAGACTGGCGAGCACTTCGGCCAACGGCACACCGACCCACGGAATCACCATCGACCAGGCTTCCACACAACGCAACCGGTAAATACGCTCCTGATACTGGTGAGGCTTCAGCAGATCTTCCAGCGCATAGGCGCCTGTCTTTGCACATTCACCTTCGACAGATACAGACCAGGGATCGACCGACATGGCATCGGCATAGCGCGCAGGGTCGCCTTTGTCCGTACCAAACTCATAAAAGTTGTTGTAGGAAGTAATCGCGGGGTAAGGCGCTTTCTTTTCGTCGGTAGAAAACGCCGGCATGGCCTTATACTGCAGGGCGTCGCCAGGAATTCCGCCCTCCTCCGCCTTGAGAAGGGCCGGCATGGTCAGCGCCGCAGCGGATGCCATCGTCCCGGCCATGAATTTCCGCCGGTTCAGGTAGACGGACTCAGGCGTCACTTCAGATTCTGACAGAGCCCACGACGGGCGGCGCTTGATAAGCATCGGGAACCTCCAATTCATTACTTGAGGTAACTGACCGGAGGTTCCCGAGAAAATTCCCGGCCGATTCACTCGGCCGAGGGGTAAGTCCTACCGAGCGCGGGCCGGCTTGCGACGGAACAGAGCCCGGACCGGGCCGGAAAGTGCGTAAATCAGGAACCCGGTGAAGAGTACGGTGGCGGGATCAAGGGCGATCACCACAAACACCAGCACCACCAGAAGTATTGCCGCGAAAGGCACCCGACCTCGAAGATCGAGATCCTTGAAGCTGCGGTAAAGAATATTGCTGACCATCAGCACACCGGTTCCGGCCACAACGATAATTGTCAGCAACGTCAGCCAGGACGATGGCTCGAAACTGTGGAAACACCACACCAGCCCCGCAACACAGGCAGCTGCCGATGGACTGGGCAGGCCCACAAAGTATTTTTTGTCCACGGAGCCGATCTGGGTATTGAACCGAGCCAACCGCAATGCTGCGCCAGCCACGTAGATGAACGTAACCACCCAGCCCACTTTGTCCAATCCGTTGAGGGACCAGAAAAAGGCCACCAGGCCGGGCGCAACACCGAAGGCCACCATGTCGGCAAGGCTGTCGTATTCCTCACCGAATTTGCTCTGGGTATTTGTCATCCGGGCGACACGGCCATCCAGCCCATCCAGAATCATGGACACAAAAATGGCAATAGCAGCATTGTCGAAGACACCATTGGCGGCAGAAACAATCGCATAGAATCCAGAGAACAGAGAGGCAGTCGTCAGCGCGTTGGGAAGCAGGTAAATGCCTTTGCGACGAACCTTGGTCCCCTCAACAAGCTCCTCTTCAACCACTTCACCGGGCTCAATTTCCGGATCTGCGGCTTTCCTGGTTTCTGATTTTTCCACGGTATTCTTTTCTTCAGTCATTCCATAAACTCCGGAAAGCATTTGGGCGGAGTATAAACGAAAAACGCGGCCACAAGGGGCCGCGTTTCCAAACCTTACCGAAAATCCGGATCAGTTCTTGTCTTTGTCCACGATCTTGTTCGCGGAAATCCACGGCATCATGGAACGCAGCTTCTCGCCCACGGTCTCGATCTCGTGAGCCGCATTCTGGCGACGGCGAGCGGTCATGGACGGATAGTTCAGGGCACCTTCAGAGATGAACATCTTGGCGTATTCGCCGCTCTGGATGCGCTTCAGTGCGTTGCGCATGGCTTCGCGGGACTGCTCGTTGATCACCTCCGGACCGGTTACGTACTCACCGTACTCGGCGTTGTTGGAGATGGAGTAATTCATGTTGGCGATGCCGCCTTCGTACATCAGGTCAACGATCAGCTTCAGCTCGTGCAGACACTCGAAGTACGCCATTTCCGGAGCGTAGCCCGCTTCGGTCAGGGTTTCGAAGCCGGCTTTAACCAGCTCAACCGCGCCACCACACAGAACCGCCTGCTCACCGAACAGATCGGTTTCGGTTTCGTCTTTGAAGGTGGTTTCGATGATACCGGTACGGCCGCCGCCGATGCCGCTGGCGTAGGACAGGGCTACGTTCTTGGCGTTGCCGGACGCGTCCTGGAAGATCGCAATCAGGTCAGGGATACCACCGCCCTTGGTGAACTCGGTGCGCACAGTGTGGCCCGGAGCCTTCGGGGCAACCATGATCACGTCCAGATCTTTGCGCGGAACGATCTGGTTGTAGTGAATCGCGAAGCCGTGAGCGAAGGCCAGGGTAGCACCCTGCTTCAGGTTCGGCTCGATTTCCTCACGGTACAGCTGGGCCTGGAACTCGTCCGGCGTCAGAACCATGACCACGTCTGCAGATGCAACGGCAGAAGCCACATCGCTGGTCTTCAGTCCATAGGCTTCAGCCTTGGCGATGGAGGATGAACCGGAACGCAGACCAACAACCACGTCTACACCGGAATCCTTCAGGTTGCACGCGTGGGCGTGGCCCTGAGAGCCGAAGCCCAGAATGGCAACTTTCTTGCCTTGGATGATGGAAAGATCACAATCTTTATCGTAATAAACCTGCATGAGAAACCTCTATATGTATGTAATGGCCCCTCGGGGCCATGATTTTCGATTTGTTTCGGCAGCCCTTACAGGCTGAGTACCTTTTCGCCACGGGCAATGCCAGATACGCCAGTGCGAACAACTTCCAGAACACCCGAAGTGCCCACTGCCTGAATGAAGCCATCCAGCTTTTCACTGTCGCCGGCAAGCTGCACGGTGTAGACAGAACTGGTGACATCCACAATCTGGCCACGGAAGATATCCACCGTGCGCTTGATCTCGGCACGCTGGGATCCGGTTGCCTTGAGCTTGACCAGCATCAGCTCCCGCTCTATGTGAGCGCCCTCGGTCAGATCCACCAGCTTGACCACTTCGATCAGCTTGTTCAGCTGCTTGGTGATCTGCTCGATCACCTTGTCGGAACCTGTCGTGGTGACAGTCAGGCGAGACAGGGTTTCGTCTTCCGTGGGCGCTACGGTCAGGGTTTCGATGTTGTAGTTGCGCTGCGAAAACAGGCCAACCACACGAGACAGTGCGCCGGGTTCGTTTTCCAGCAAAACAGAAATGATTCGACGCATGATCACACCCTCTCCGTTTTGCTGAGCCACATGTCTTTCATGGATCCTCGAGCGACCTGCATGGGATAGACATGCTCAAAGCGGTCCACATAGATATCGACAAACACCAGTTTGTCTTTCATGGCCAGGACTTCCTTGAGCTTGGGCTCCAGGTCTTCCTTGCGATCAATGCGCACACCCACATGACCATACGCTTCCGCCAGCTTGATGAAGTCCGGCAAAGACTCCATGTAAGACTGGGAATGGCGGGACTCGTAATTCATGTCCTGCCACTGCTTAACCATGCCCAGAGCCTGGTTATTCAGGTTGATGATCTTCACCGGCAGATCGTACTGCTTGCAGGTGGACAGTTCCTGGATATTCATCTGGATACTGCCTTCACCAGTGAAGCACAGCACTTCATCTTCCGGATGGGTCAGTTTGATGCCCATGGCGGCTGGCAGGCCGAAGCCCATGGTGCCGAGGCCACCGGAGTTGATCCATCGGTTCGGCTTGTCAAACTTGTAGTACTGGGCAGCAAACATCTGGTGCTGACCTACATCGGTGGTTACGAAGGCATCACCATTGGTGAGCTTCCAGAGCATCTCGACCACTTCCTGGGGCTTGATTACATCCGGGCTGGTCTCGTAACGCATGCCGTGGAACGCGCGCCACTCTTCAATCTGCTTCCACCACGATGCCAGCGCCTCGGCATCCGGCTTGTCCCTGGATTCTTTTACCAGCGACAGCATTTCTTTCAGTACCGCATCCACCGGGCCGACAATGGGCACGTCTGCATCTATGGTCTTTGAGATAGATGCCGGGTCGATATCGATATGAATAATGCGCGCGCCCGGGCAGAACTTCTCGGTGGCGTTGGTCACGCGATCATCAAAGCGCGCGCCCACACAGAGAATCAGATCTGAATGGTGCATCGCCATGTTGGCTTCATAGGTACCGTGCATACCCAGCCAGCCCAGGTGCTGTTTGTCAGTCGCCGGATAGCAACCGATGCCCATCAGGGTGTTGGTGATAGGGAAGCCCAGGGTCCGGGTCAGCTCGGTCAACTGGCTGGAAGCCTTGCCCAGGATCACACCGCCGCCGGCATAGATGACCGGGCGTTTGGCCGCCATCAGCATGTCGACGGCTTTTTTGATCTGACCGGCATGGCCACGAACCGCCGGGTTATAGGAGCGCAGCTTGACCTTCTTGGGATAGGAGTACTCATAGCGCTCATTCGGTGTGGTCATATCCTTCGGGATATCAACCACAACCGGACCGGGACGACCGGTAGCAGCGATGTAGTATGCCTTGCGGATTACCTCAGGGATTTCCTCGGGGTGACGAACGCTCAGATTGTGCTTAACCACCGGACGGGAAACACCGATCATATCGGTTTCCTGGAAGGCATCCTCACCAATAAGGGTGGATGCAACCTGGCCGCACAGAACCACCATGGGGATGGAATCCATGAACGCGGTGGCAATGCCGGTAATAGTGTTGGTGGCTCCAGGACCCGAGGTCACCAGTACGGTACCTGGTTTTCCGGTTGCACGGGCATAGCCGTCGGCCATGTGGACCGCCGCCTGTTCGTGCCGAACCAGAATATGCTTGACTTTGTCCTGCCTGAACAGCGCATCATAAATATGAAGGGCTGCACCACCCGGATAGCCGTATATGTATTCGATCCCTTCATCCTGCAGGGAGCGGATCAGCATATCGGCGCCAGACAATAACTCCACGATTTTCTACCCTCTTCTACGAGTGAATGAGCCGGGTTACGCCCCGGTTGCCTGGATTCTCGGTTTCCCTGCTTCTTGTGAAAGCGGAACCGGCGTACTCCTCCACACTAAAACTAAAGAGGTTGTCTCCTGGCCAGCCGCCCTCCTGAGGGTTGCGGAGAACGGCCAATCAACGGGTTGCACGTAAGCAACAACCAAGGCCCGCCAAGCGCTGGCGAACGCAGTGTGGTGATTAACGGGGGATACTCGCTCGGGATTGCCTGCCGTATTGACCCCAGTCTTCAGGCAATCGGTAATTCTGACAGCGGGAAACTCGCTGTCAATAGGCGCTGTGGCTTAATTACCCCGGAATTCGCCTCTCTCTGCCATACTGTGCAAAACTGCGTGCAAGATTTTGAACCAGAGACAGGAAAATCCGGCCATCCGATGGCATGATAGCCACAGGCAGTAACCAAGTGACGAGCAGAGACATGAACCGAAAAATATTATTGCTGACGGTATTGATGGCGGCCGCACCCGGCCTTGCGACCAGCGCTTCGGTCTATAAGTGGACAGACGAGAACGGTGTAACGCACTTTGGCGACCGGCAGCCAACCGGCCAGAACGCAGAGCAGGTCAACGTTCGTTCCGGCACCAGTCAGGGTGCTGGTGTGCAGCGGCGAAGCGCCCAGGAACAGCTGGGCGAACTGCAGGAGCAGCAGGCGGCAGAGCAACAGCAACGAGAAGAATCTGCGGTTGAGGAAGCTCGCCGGAAACAGCGCGAAGCCAATTGCGCCACGGCACGCTCCAATCTTGAGGTGATCAACAGCAACGCTCGTATCCGCGTGGAGGAAAACGGTGAAACCCGGTATCTGAGCCCTGAGGAAATCGAGCAGCAGCGCCAGAAATTCCAGGAAATTGCAGACGAAAACTGTGGCCCGGAACAAGAAGGCAGTAGCGAGCGTTAAACCCGAAGGTTCGGAGAACAGAAAAGGGCGGAGACTCGTGCCTTCCGCCCTTTTCTTTTTCAGCAGCTGAGGTCCCGCCCTCAGCCGTTCTTACTGAACACCAGCCGGTCTTCCTGAACCGTTGCGCGAATGGTATCGCCGGGCACAAAGTCACCCTGTAGCAGCTTCTGCGCCAGCGGATTTTCGATCATGCGCTGAATCGCCCGCTTCAGCGGCCGAGCGCCATAAACCGGGTCGTACCCCACTTCCGCCAGCAACTGCATCACGTCGTCTCCGAGCTCCAGCTTCATATCCTGATCCTTCAGGCGACGAGCCAGATTCTCAATCTGGATACGGGCGATGCCCTGAATCTGGGACTCCGCCAGCGGATGGAACACCACAACTTCATCCACACGATTAATGAACTCCGGCCGGAAATGAGAGCCAACCACTTCCATCACCGCCGACTTCATGTCTTCGTAGTTCTCTTCTCCGGCCTTCTCCTGAATGATGTGGGAACCCAGATTTGAGGTCATCACCACCACTGTGTTGCGGAAGTCGACCGTGCGACCCTGACCATCGGTCAGACGCCCATCATCCAGCACCTGAAGCAGGATGTTGAAGACATCCGGGTGCGCCTTTTCAACCTCATCCAGAAGCAGAACCGAGTAGGGCCGGCGACGCACGGCCTCGGTCAGGTAGCCACCCTCTTCATACCCCACATATCCGGGAGGCGCACCAATCAAACGGGCGACCGAGTGCTTCTCCATGAATTCCGACATATCGATGCGAACCATGGCCTCTTCGGTATCGAACAGGAAGTTTGCCAGCGCCTTGCACAACTCGGTCTTCCCCACCCCGGTCGGCCCGAGGAACAAGAAAGAACCATTGGGACGATTCGGATCCGACAGTCCAGCCCGGGACCGGCGCACCGCATTGGATACCGCTTCCACGGCCTCATCCTGGCCAATGACCCGATCGTGGAGGGCTTCCTCCATGCGCATCAGCTTGTCGCGCTCCCCCTCCAGCATCTTGGATACCGGAATCCCGGTCCACTTTGAAACGATTTCCGCAATTTCTTCATCCGTGACCCGGTTGCGCAACAGCTTCATTTCCATCATTTCCGCCTGGCTGGCCATATCCAGTTGGCGCTCCAGCTCCGGGATCTTGCCGTACTGCAGCTCGGACATCTTACCCAGATCCCCTGCACGGCGGGCATTCTCCAGGTCAATCCGGGCCTGCTCCAGCTGGCTCTTGATCTTCTGGGAGCCGTGCAGAGCCGCCTTTTCAGTGTTCCAGACTTCCTCAAGGTCGGCGTATTCGCGCTCAACATTGCCAATAACCGCCGACAGCTCTTCCAACCGCTTCTTAGAGGCTGCGTCGGTTTCCTTTTTCAGGGCTTCCCGCTCAATCTTGAGCTGAATCAGCCGGCGCTCCAGACGATCCAGAGCCTCAGGCTTGGAGTCCATTTCCATACGGATCTGGCTGGCCGCTTCATCCACCAGGTCAATGGCCTTATCCGGCAACTGACGATCGGTAATATATCGATGAGACAGCTTGGCGGCCGCGATGATGGCGCCATCCGTTACCTCAACCCCATGGTGAACCTCATAGCGCTCTTTCAGCCCACGCAGGATGGCGATGGTATCTTCCTCACTGGGCTCGCTGACCAGCACTTTCTGGAAACGGCGCTCCAGTGCTGCGTCTTTTTCAATATTTTCCCGGTACTCATTCAGCGTGGTGGCGCCGACACAGTGCAACTCGCCCCGGGCCAGGGCCGGCTTCAGCATGTTGCCGGCATCCATGGAACCTTCGGCTTTACCGGCGCCCACCATGGTGTGGATCTCGTCAATGAACAGGATGATCTGGCCTTCCTGTTTCGACAGCTCATTAAGCACTGCCTTCAGGCGCTCCTCAAACTCACCTCGGAACTTGGCGCCGGCAATCAATGCGCCCATGTCCAGCGACAGTACTTTCTTGTCTTTCAGGCCATCGGGCACCTCTCCGTTGACGATACGCTGAGCCAGCCCCTCCACAATCGCGGTTTTACCCACACCGGGCTCACCGATCAGCACGGGGTTGTTCTTGCGCCGGCGTTGCAGTACCTGAATGGTGCGACGGATTTCATCGTCGCGACCAATCACCGGGTCCAGCTTGCCGGCCTCGGCCCGCTCGGTAAGATCAATGGTGTACTTTGACAGGGCCTGACGGTTTTCCTCCGCGCCGGCATCGTTCACCGACTCTCCCCCGCGCACTTCGTCAATGGCCTTTTCCAGCGCGGCCTTGTCAACGCCTTGCTCTCGCAGAATGCGCCCCAGGGAACCGCGGTCTTCAACCGCCGCCAGCAGAACCAGCTCACTGGATATGAACTGGTCACCCCGCTTCTGGGCCAGCTTGTCGGAAATGTTAAACAGTCGCCCCATGTCGTTCGACATGGACACATCGCCGGCATTGCCCTGCACCTCCGGCAGGTTCTCAATTTCCTTCGCCACGGCCTGTCTTACCCGGCCGGGCTCAACCCCCACTTGTTTGAGCAGCGGTTTAATGGAGCTTCCCTGCTGGTCCAGCAGGGCCTGCATCAGATGCACGGGCTCGATGAAGTTATGGTCTTTGCCAACCGCGATGGACTGCGCATCCGCCAACGCGGTTTGCAGCTTGCTGGTGAGCTTGTCGATTCTCATGTGCTCTTATCCCCAAAATTCGTAGTGAATACCGATCAACCCTGTGGTCCGGATATTCCGATTGCTTTGAAACTTAATGTAGGGGCAAGTGGGGGGAGTTCAAGTTGGGCAGACCGCAATTCGTCAGAAATTTGACGGCTGTCAGTTAACACATCAGGAAGAGCTATCGAGACTTCAGGATTTTAGCCAGACCAGGGTGGCCATACGGCCGGTTTGACCATCCCGGCGATAGGAAAAGAACCATTCCCGATCCTGAACGGTGCACAGACTACCGCCAGCGACGGACGAGACACCAACCTGACTCAGACGCAGGGTTGCCAGACTGTAGATATCGGCCATGAAATGGCCCGGGCGGGCACCCTTGGTGTCAAAGGCTTTCGCAGCTTCCGGACTGTGCTGAACAAACGCTTCGCGCACTTCCGGGCCAACTTCGAAACTGTCGGGACCAATGGCGGGGCCCAGCCAGGCCGAAAGCTTGTCAGGCTCAACCGCCATCGCACTGACCAGGTTTTCCAGCACGCCTCCGCTGAGGCTGCGCCAGCCGGCGTGAGCAGCCCCCACTACGGTTCCATCGGAATCCGCAATCACTACGGGCAGGCAGTCGGCAGTCAGAATGGCACAACTAAGGCCGGGCGATCGGGTGAAACTGGCATCCGCTTCAGGAACCTGTTGAGCGTTGTCGGGTGTAAGCTCGACCACCCTCGCACCATGCACCTGATTCAACCAGCCAATCCGATCCACCTCTAACCCCGTGAAGCGGGCCAGGCGCTGCCGGTTTTCGGCGACAGATTCAGGGCTATCCCCGACATGATCCCCGAGGTTGAGCGAACTCCACGGCGCCTCACTGACGCCTCCCTTGCGAGTCGTGCACATGGCTTGCACCGCCCCCGGTGCGGACCAACTCGGCCTCAGGATGTAGTTGTCAGAAATCACGTTCTTCCAGCTCCCGGGCGTGTTTGCGCAGAGCTTCGATCAGGTGAACCATATCCTCTGGTAGCGGCACCTCCCAGCTCAGAATCTCACCCGTTTCCGGATGCTCAAGGGTCAACTGTCTCGCATGCAGGGCCTGCCGGGTGAACGCAGCCAGTACATCCCGAAGCTCCTCTGTAGTGCCTTTGGGCAACCGCAGACGCCCACCGTAGGCAGGATCACCAACCAGCGGGTGGCGCACATGCGCCATGTGCACACGGATCTGATGGGTGCGGCCACTTTCCAGCTTGCAACGAACCAGGGTATGCGCGGCAAAACGCTCCAGCAGGCGGTAATGGGTGACCGCCGGTTTGCCACTGGAAACCACGGCCATGCGTTTACGATCCTGCGGATGACGGCCAATAGGTGCGTCAACTGTTGCACCACCGGTCAGCGCGCCCACCACCACGGCCTCATACTCCCGCCCCATCGTGCGTGTTTGCAGCTGGTCTACCAGGGAGGTATGTGCAATCAGGCTGCGGGCCACCACCATGATGCCGGAGGTATCCTTGTCCAGGCGGTGAACAATACCTGCCCTCGGCAGGTTTTCCACTTCCGGCGCGTAATTCAGCAGGGCGTTCACCAGCGTGCCATCAGAATGGCCGGCCGCTGGGTGCACCACCAACCCGGCCGGCTTGTTAATCACCAGCAAGTGCTCATCTTCGTAGACGATATCCAGGCTGATGGGTTCGGCTTCCCAGGTCACCTGCACTTCAGGCTCAGCATTGAGCGCCAGGGAATCGCCCATCATTACCTTGTCCCGCGGCTTGCGGGATTTACCGTTCACCGTCAGGGCTCCGCTCTTGATCCAGGATTGCAGGCGGGAGCGGGAATGCTCGGGCATCAGCTCCGCCGCGGCCTGATCCAGCCGCTTGTCGCTGAGTTCCGGCGGTACGGTAAATTGGCCGGTAATTCGGTTTTCGGAAGTCATTCAGCCTCGTTTTCGCCGTTGGTTTCTGGCGCAGACGGCCGCCGGGCAGGCGGCGATGTTACGTTTCGGTCAGATTCCGACGCCAATATCGGGAAACACTGCACACAGACAGTCTTCCCCGTTACAATGGCCAATCAAACCACAAGTTCTGACCATTATACGGGATTCCGGCATGAGATCAGTCGTTCGATTACTGCTACTTTCCACTCTTTTTGCGCTGGCCGCCGGCTGCGCGTCCCAGAAGGAGGTGGAAGTCCTGCCGGAAGAAACCTATTACGAAAATGCCCGCAAGGCCATGAATTCGGGCAACTTCAACGAAGCCGAACAGAATCTGGATGCCCTGGAGACCTATTACCCGTTCGGCCGCTATGCCGAACAGGCTCAGCTGGATCTGATCTTTGCCCGTTATCAGAACCTCGACCTTGAAGGTTCCCGGGCCGCCGCCGACCGCTTCATGCGCCTGAATCCGCAGAGTGATCACCTGGACTATGCCCTCTATATGAGAGGGCTAGCCTCCTACAACCTGGACTTGGGGCTGGCCGCCCGCTACTTCCCCATTGACGTGGCCGCACGCAACCCTGGCGAGCAGTTGCAGGCCTTCCGCGATTTCTCGCAACTGCTGAACCGGTTCCCGGACAGTGAGTATGCCCCGGACGCCCGCCAGCGCATGATCGCCATCCGCAATCGCATGGCTGAACTGGAACTGCACGCAGCCCGTTACTACATCAAGCGTGAGGCCTACGTGGCCGCCAACAACCGCGCCCGCTACGTGGTTGAGAACTATCCGTCTTCGCCTTCAGTGGAAGAGGCTCTGATGATCATGGCGGATACCTTCCGCTTTCTGGAGCTGAAAAAGGGCGCCAACGATGCCATTGCCACCCTGAGAAAAAACTTCCCCAACAGCGAGGCCTTCAACGAGAACGGTGAGTACGAATCGGATCTTCTTCGCCGCCAGAACCGGTCACTGACCAACGTGGTGACCTTTGGTCTGATGGGGGATGAATAAGAGCGGGATTACTTCCCGCTCTTCCAGCCGTTGGTAATGGGATAGCGCCGGTCTTTGCCAAAGCCCCGCTCGGTAATACGAACACCGATGGGGGCCTGGCGGCGCTTGTATTCATTGATATCGACCAGCCTGACCACCCTGTCCACGTCTTCCCGTTCAAACCCTTCCGCTACGATGGCATCGGCACTGTAATCACGCTCCACGTATAGATTCAGGATCTGATCCAGTACGTCATAGCCCGGCAAGCTGTCCTCATCTTTCTGATCCGGCGCCAGCTCGGCTGAGGGCGGGCGGGTAATCACCCGCTCGGGAATCACTGGTGACAAGGTATTGCGGTAGCGCGCCAGCCGGAACACCAGCGTTTTCGGCACATCCTTCAGAACATCAAAGCCACCGGCCATGTCACCATATAGCGTGGAATAGCCAACCGCCATTTCACTCTTGTTGCCGGTCGTAAGCACCAAAGAGCCAAACTTGTTGGACAGTGACATAAGCAGCACGCCCCGCAGACGCGCCTGAAGGTTTTCCTCGGTGGTATCCGGCTTTGTGCCTGCAAAAGGTTCTGCCAGAGCCGCCATGAAGGCATCGTACATGGGCTCAATGGAGAACACGTCATACTGCACACCCAGGGCGGTGGCCTCGGCTTCGGCATCTTCCAGGCTGATGCTGGAGGTATACCGGAACGGCATCATCACCGCGCGCACACGCTCCTTGCCCAGGGCATCCACCGCAACCGCCAATGTGACCGCGGAATCGATGCCGCCAGACAGGCCCAACACCACCGACTTGAAACCATTCTTGTTCACGTAATCCCGTACGCCGGTTACCAGGGCACTGTAAACATTGGCTTCCAGCTGCGGTTCTGGCGGTAACGGCCGGGAAATCGGCTGGCAGTGGGGCTCGCACAGGAAATCCACCGGGTACAGCCCCTCCTCGAACTGAGGCACCTCCGCAGACAGCCCACCCGAGTGGTCGTACACCATGGAACCGCCATCAAACACCAGCTCATCCTGACCGCCCACCAGGTTCACGTAGACGATGCTCACCCGGTTCTCCCGGGACTTACGCTCCAGCAAAGCCTTGCGACGGGCCTGTTTATCGATATCGTAGGGCGAGGCATTGAGATTAAGGATAAGTCGGGCACCCGCGGCGGCAGCATCCTCGAGCGGGCCATCTTTCCAGAGATCCTCACACACGGTAATGCCAACGGGCAGCCCTTTAATGTCGAGCACCAGGGTGTCGGAGCCTTCGGCAAAATAGCGCTTTTCATCAAAAACCTGGTAATTCGGCGGGAAGCGTTTGAAGTAGCAGCCGCGAACCTGACCGGCTTCAACAACCAGCGCCGCGTTATATAGCAATCCACCAGAGCGAATCGGAGCACCGATTACCATCGCTGGAGGCAATGCTGCACTTTGCAGCTTTTCCAATGCTTCGCTCACGCGAAGATCCAGACTCGGGCGCAACAGGAGATCCTCCGGCGGGTAGCCGGTCAGGCAAAGCTCCGGAAAGACAACGATATCGGCCTGATGCTCCGCCCAGGCCCGCTGGGTTGCCTCCAGGATCAGATCGGTATTGCCCGGAATATCTCCAACCAGGAAATCCAGTTGCGCCATAACAACGCGGAGTTTTCGGGCGGCGTTCTGGCTCTGGGATGTTTGACCGGCTTCCGGCATGGACTGGCTCCTGTAACTTGTTGCCGTTAAAAGGCTATTATAACCCGTCAACAACAAAGATTTCTCCCGCACACAGACAGATGACTCGCTCCATGGCTCAAGACACTGCCGACAAAGACAGCAAGCGCTCTGCTTTCGGGCCGCCGGCCAAGCAGCAACAGGGAAGGCTGTTCCGGATCTACAATCATTATCGCGTGCTCATCAGCCTGATGCTGCTGGGCTTGCTGCTCTTCGATCCATTCACCACCGACAGCAAGTTCCGCTGGCTGGAGTACTACCAGGCGGGCGTGGTTACCTACCTGGCAATCAATGGCTTTACCGCACTGCTACTGCTTGCCGGCTTCCAGCCACGACAGCGGCATATCACGCTCTCCATTCTGATCGACATACTGGTGATGCATGGACTGTTACTGGCCAGCACCGGTATCACTAATGGCCTGGCCAACCTGGTTATCATTTCGGTGGCGGCGGGCAATATTCTGACACCAAGCCGGATAGGCACCTTCTACGCGGCGCTGGCTGCCATCTGCTCTCTCGGCATCTCCGGCTGGGCGGTACTCGCCATCAATGAAACCGCCGACGACATTGTCCGGGCGGGTTCTCTGGGCATACTCTACTTTGCCGCGGCTTTTGTCCTGCAGGGCATTTCAAAACGGATGATCCGAAGCGAAGCCCTGGCCAGCAGCCGGGCACGGAGCATTCAGGAACTGGAACAGATCAACCAGCAGATCATCCAGCGCATGCGTACCGGCATCCTGGTGCTTGATCGTTTCGGCCAGATTCGGCTTGCCAACGCCGCCGCCGAAGAACTGCTGTTCGGTGTGAGCGCCGATGGAGAAGATCTGGAGCCCCGTGCAAGGCTACTGCCTAAACCGCTCAGGCAGGGGCTCGAAAGCTGGCTGAAAAACCCCAACATGCGGATTGAACCCTTTCAGGCGTCGTCTACCTCACCGCTTTTGCAGGCCAACTTCACGCAACTGGACCAGGAGCGGGGCGACCAGATTCTGGTGTTTATTGAAGACATGAGCAAAGTGACCCAGCAGGCCCAACAGATGAAGCTGGCCTCACTCGGACGCTTAACGGCTGGCATCGCTCACGAAATCCGGAATCCTCTCGGCGCCATAAGCCACGCTGCCCAGTTGATGGAAGAATCCCCCAGCCTGGATGAGGGGGATCTTCGCATGCTCGATATCATTCGCCGTCACTCCCGACGGGTGAATGGCATCATCGAGAATGTACTGGACCTCTCTCGCCGCCGGACCGCAAATTCCGAGCTGATAGATGTCGGCCAATGGCTTCGCGAGTTCCGGGATGATTTCGTGCAAACGGTGAATGGGGAAACGGCCACCACGATCGAATTGAATATCAGCGAGCAGATTCCACAGGCTCGTTTCGACAAGAGCCAGATTGAGCAGGTGATGGTGAATCTGTGCGACAATGGTTTGCGGTACAGCAAACAGCAGACCGGGCAAAACAGGATACAATTAATTGCGGGCGCCACGGCCGATGGCAAACGGGCTTACGTGGACGTTCGGGATTTTGGCCCGGGCATCAGTGCCGAGCATCGGCATTCCGTATTCGAGCCCTTTTTCACCACGGATAAAAGCGGAACCGGGCTTGGCCTTTACCTGGCCAGGGAGTTATGCGAAGCCAACCAGGCACACCTCTCGCTGGTCGATGACGGACAGCCGGGGTGCCGATTCCGCATAACGTTTGCTCACCCCGGGCGAATGATCTGACCAACTGGCCATCGGGCGTTTGAATTCAACAGGGAACCGAAGACACAGAATGA
Source organism: Marinobacter sp. LM1 (assembly GCF_042763285.1). NCBI lineage: Bacteria > Pseudomonadati > Pseudomonadota > Gammaproteobacteria > Pseudomonadales > Marinobacteraceae > Marinobacter > Marinobacter sp. LM1. The sequence goes on along the minus strand of NZ_CP114373.1, from coordinate 892,732 downwards.
CTACACAGACAGCGCTGATTGTTGACGACGAGCCGGATATCCGGGATCTACTGGAAATCACCCTCACCCGGATGGGCATTACCACCTACACCGCCCCCGATCTGGCCAGCGCCAGGGAACTACTGCAGCAGCACAATCCCCAGCTCTGCCTGACAGACATGAACCTGCCCGACGGCAATGGTATAGACCTTGTTCACTGGATTCAGCAACACACTCCCTGCACCCCCGTTGCAGTGATCACCGCCTATGGCAGCATGGACACGGCTATCGAATCGCTCAAAGCCGGCGCTTTTGACTTCGTATCCAAGCCCGTGGAGCTGCCCCGCCTGCGGGAACTGGTCAACAGCGCTCTGAAGCTGTCAGAACCCCAGACCGGCGAAACCGCCGAGTCCGATGAGCCCGGCCTGCTTCTGGGCGACTCGCCGCAAATCCGGAAACTGCGCACACAGACGAAAAAGCTCGCCAGAAGCCAGGCACCGGTGTTTATCAGCGGCGAATCCGGCAGCGGCAAGGAGCTGGTTGCCCGCATGATTCATCTGCAAGGGCCCAGAAGTGACGGCCCCTTTGTCGCCGTGAACTGTGGCGCAATCCCCTCGGAATTGATGGAAAGCGAGTTCTTTGGCCACAAGAAGGGCAGTTTCACCGGCGCTGTCGAAAACAAGCAGGGCCTGTTCCGCTCCGCCGATGGTGGCACCCTGTTTCTGGACGAAGTGGCCGACCTGCCCCTGGCCATGCAGGTAAAACTTCTGCGGGCCATTCAGGAGAAAGCCGTTCGTCCGGTCGGTGACACCAAAGAAGTGCCGGTGGATATCCGGGTGCTCAGCGCCACCCATAAAAACCTCCCGGAACTGGTGCAGGAAGGCGACTTCCGCCAGGATCTGTTCTACCGGATCAACGTGATCGAACTGGCTGTTCCGCCGCTGCGTGAGCGCGCGGATGATATTCCCTTGCTGGCAAAACACATTCTCCAACGCATAGCCCGGGAATACGAATGCGACCCGGCCAAACTCACCCCGGCCGCCATCGAACGACTCAAAGGCTACGAGTTTCCCGGTAACGTGCGGGAACTGGAGAACATTCTGGAGCGCGCTTTTACCCTGTGCGACGAAGACCTGATTGATGCCGGGGATCTGCATCTTGGCGGCGGTGTTGCGCCAGCGGGCTCGGCCTCGGCTGTCAACGAAACGGGCTCAGATACCGACGCCCCCTCTCCCCCGATGCCTGAGGGTGAAATAGACCTTGAGGGATATCTGGAGAGTATCGAGCGGCAGGCCATCGAAAAAGCACTGGAGGCAACGAGGTGGAATAAAACGGCAGCGGCCAAAAGACTGGGGATCAGCTTTCGGGCATTGCGGTATCGGTTGAAGAAGTTGGGGATGGAGTAACGTTGGGGTATAGTTAGTCCTCACTATGGCGCTTGCAGGATGCAACGCTGACCCAAATATGCCCAACACGGACGTTAATCGATGCATTCCCAGAAAAGAACAGGGTTCTCATTAATTGAGCTCCTTGTCCTCACTGCACTGATCGGATTACTGGCAGGCCTTGCTATGCCATCACTCACCAGCGCACTTCAAAACCAGGAAAGGCGTAGCACGCTGCACGACCTCCTGGGTCTGTTTGCCCTTGCACGACAACATGCCGTCATGGAAGGTGTCATCGTTACAGTGTGCCCTGTGAACTCGATGGGAGCATGTTCCCGGGATTGGAACAATGAAATCTATGCCTTTTCCGATCCAGATAATCAAAGGCAGCTAACCGCCGGCAAAGCCCCTATAAGAGTCGTTTCTACCGGAGGTTCAGGTAGGATCGTGGTGCGCTCACTGCATCGAAGCTATTTCCAGTTCAGGCCTTCTGGATTCGTCCATAGTGACCTCGGTAACATAACCTGGTGCCCGAATACAGGCAGTGCAAGGATGGCAGGACAAATCATTATCAGCCGAGGTGGAAGGGCGCGCCTGGCAAACGATCATGATGGAGATGGCATCCCTGAGGATGCTCAGGGACGCCCATTGAAATGCTCGTAATTTACCAGCAATCAGTCCCTGATGTTGAAGATCTCGCACCGGTCTGGGTTATGCGGAGCGTGCCACAGGTATCATTAGTCTGATCTCCGGTCGGCACGGCCTGCAGTGTATAGGTGTTAGCGGCAACAGTCCCATTGAAGCTCAGGTTGTAGAACGCAGTACCCGTTCTGGGGGATTGGTTAAACGGCAGGGTGGGCTGATTCCCCCCCTCCAGATATGAGAAATCTCCCGAATACTGACGCTCCATCCATTGCGCCAACTCCACCAGATCCGCCTGAGCCGTGGTTCTACGGGTTTCTCTTACGTGATTCGAATAAGAAGGGTACGCTATTGCCGCAATGATGCCGACGATGGCGACCACAATCATTAACTCAATTAGCGAGAAACCACGATGGTGCGTCATTCTGATATTGATCAAAACAGGTTAACCTCCCGCAAAATAAGGTAGCCGTCTTCGTTATCACGGTCTGATTCCAGGTTCGTGACACGCTGACCTTCCCGCAGAATATTTACCACGGCAGCGGGCGCGACTTCCTGACCATTGATCAGCACACTCCCCTCCAGAAAGTACTCTGTGTCATCAATCACGATCCGGCGCGCTTCAGCATGAATGGAATCCACCACATGCTGGCGTGGAGCGCCCTCTGGCGTTTCCAAACTGCCCGGAACTCCCTGGGCAACCACTCCGGTGCTTGACATCGCCAGAACGAGGACAATGGCTATGCTTCTACGACTACTCATGTTGCTAACTCCCCACCCAGTGCGTCCGGGCCATAACGATTAGTTGTCGATTAACTCATTCCAGCCTCTGCGCCCGGCATCAGTCACGGCACCACTCAGCGGCGGGATCTCCATAACGTCCACAGGGTCCTCGGCGTTACTTCCCGGCGTGAACCTGAAGGTGCCAAGAATGGTCGACTGGTTCGGCAAACCCTCCAACTTGTAACCAATGATTTTCTCCGGCCAGCGCAGGAAGGCCGCCTTTTTGGGGTTTCGCCCATCGAGGCCAAAGGCCATCGCCCAACCAGTACCGCCTCCCAGACACGGGTTCTCATCCGGTATCATGGAGTTAAGATAAACAAAATCACCACGAACCTGCGGGCTGACAACCGCTCTTTCACCGGTAATGGGCAGATCAACATACCAGCCTTTCGTGGTCGAGAAATCCAGTTCTTTACCATTGGAATAACGGACCGTCGCCGAAACGCCGTTGCTGTCTGTCACCGTACCCTCAGTAATCGTCCGAGACTCCAGGCTACTCACCGTCAGACCAGATGTACCACGGTCCCAAACACCATAGACGGACTGGGTATCAACCGATGTAACGTCTGCAGACTCCAGATATTGGCCGGTCGCAAAATAGATCATCAGATTGGGGATATTGCCTGCACGGGAAACCTTGCGATTAGCCGAGGCAACGGGAGCCGCAGTGATGGGCTGCTTGGCTTGAGTGGTGAACAGCGCCTGCGGATTCCCGCCGTTGTTGTAGGCCGATGCCCAGTTACCACTGGAATCTACGCTCGCAACCCACATATTGCCATCAAGATCACCGGCATAAACACGATCAATCAGATAATCCCCCGTGGTATCGAATGCTGCCAGAGGTGACAAACCGTCGCCACCAGCACCCTCAAACTCGACATAACGCACATCTGCACTATCCCAGGTACCGTCCATACCGCCTTCGATATCAAGCATGAAGAAACCCGTGCTTTCGGTATTGGAGTTGTAACCATTGGAGATAAACGCAGTCCAGCGCAGATTCGTTCCCCACTTCGTCATTCCAATGATTGGTGCCTGGGTGACATATCCCATTCGGGCGTCGTCCTGCCCCGAAAACTCCCAAAGAACAACTTTTTCGGCATTGGCCTCCGAAAATCCCGAGGGATCAGTGACGTCCAGCGCAAAGACTCCTTTTGCCCCGGCACGACCACCGCCAACAATAATCGTCCGCCAGTCTTCGTCCGCCGTCAGAGAACCATCGGCTTGTTTACCCTTGGTAAAGATATCCTGCTGTCGTATCTCCAGATCCACGTAATAACGATGCTGATAGGCCGGGTCCGACAGGAAGTGCAGACCCGCATTGCTGGCGGAAGCGTTGTATACGAATTCAGGTATGTATGCCAGCACCTCATTACCGCCATTGGCACTTGCGTTAAAGCCATGCAACATACCATCGTTGGATCCAGTATAAACAACCGGCGTACGAGACTTTTTGCTGCTGGCAAAATCAGAGAACCACTTGCCACTACTTCCAAATGGCAACGCATCCGGCCAGATCGCCCGGGGCTCACCGACAAACTCGGGGGATGAATTCACAATTGACCCCAGCCGGCTACCCCGCTTGCGCCATCCTGGAGTGCCCTCGAGTGAACGATCGCCCCGAATAAACGCAAGGCGCTGCTGGGCTATGGTGTCGGTAACACCGCCGAACCGCAGATCATTTTTCTGAGCGTTAGTCAGGTTGCCCCAGCGAAAACCGCCCGCAACACTGCCGTAGGTAATGATCACACGGTCGTCGGCACTGAGGTCCCTGTTGTCCAGAATATCCCGGGCAGACCAGCCGTTACCTTGCTTAACCGCTTCATTGATATCCGGTACGATGGGTGAGTTGGTTCCGCCGAGCTTGGCCGCTTTAAGGTCACCCGTCCAACCATTCGGGTCGAACTGGGTTGAGAAAATCAGGGCGCCCTGCTGAAAAGATGACACATCGAATTCCACCGCGGTGGACGAGCCAGCTTCATTGACGATCTCGCCAACCGTCCCCTTCAACTCTTTCGCGAAGGTTGCAGGATCTGAGGCACTAAAGAAACCTCCGCGGGCATTAACCGCCGCATGAAGCATATCGTTTACCTTGTCCTCATTACTGGTTCCACCCCACCAGTTCACGTAAGTGCCGTTCTCAATCGCTTTAAACGCATCAACCGGGTCGATGGACCCCGTCACGCCAAGCCCCACGGTATAAGTCACCATGTGTTGCCAGAACGCAGGATTTTTCTCCGAGGTCGGAACGTAGTTCACAATATCGGTTCGCAGGTCACGTTTCCAGTAATCCATAGCCACGTCGGCGAGGGTGGTGTCATCCCTGTTATCCTTGAATGGATTCACCGGCGTATATTTGAAAGAGTCACCCCTGTTGTTGGTAAGGGTATCGCCATCCTTGTCGTCGGCTTTCTTGGTCGCGTTGAGATTCAAGCTACCATTGTAATAGCCATCCGACATCAGAATGGTGTACGCCAACCGGCATTCCCGCACCGGATTGGTCGAACTTACCGACTCGCCAGGGTTATCCGCCCAGGCTCGTTTACTTTTCTCGAAGTAGGTACCCGCGCCATCCAGAGCACGCCTCAGTGGGGTGTTTCCGTTGGCGGGAACCGCGTAGAGCCAATCATAGAAGTCTTCACGCCTGGAGTTGGTGTACTCTCGAACGCCTTCCTGAACCGCCCGAACGCCGGAGGCATCATCAATGGTGTTCTTGCTCTCATTGTCGTAGTTAAGTCGCCCCCAGCCCAACCGGAAACTGGTCGGCAACTCAAAAAATGCCTCGCTAATGCCAGCACGAGAAGATTCAATTCGGGTGTTATAGTAAGAGTACCAATTAGCAAAATTGGTCTTTTCCGCCGCGCTCAGGTTGTTGACCGAAACATACGTGTAGCAGCCGTTCTGATAGGGATTGGCATCACAACTGCTGGAACTGTTGAACGTGAAGTAAAACCCCCCGCCTTCAACGTTGTAGCCAGCAATCGAGAACGTATCCCGCAGATCTCTGGAGGCACTGTTTCCGTCGTAACCGTTGATGGGCGCATTTGTATACGAAGAATTCGGATAGCGCCCCGTTCCATCCTCTTTGTAAGGGGGAAAATAGGTTACCGATGGGTCATACCACATTTTGTTGATGTGGGAAGAATAGTAGAAGCGATACTCAGCATCGGCCCCTTCCTGGTAGTAGCTGTTCCAGGACTTCGACTCGATGTCGTTATACCCGCCGATCTCATCTGGCATGTACTCGCGAGCCATGGAACCTGAGTCATCAATAATAAACATCAGATTGGGCGCTACGGCACTTCCCAGAAACAACGGCTGCTGAGCAAAATCCGGTCGAGCAGAGTAGCCAGACGCTGGCAGCACTATTAGAGCGGCCGATAATGCCACTTTAAGATTGAACTTGTTCACGGATTACCTCCTGCCAGCCCGTTTGGCTGGAATACGTAAAAGCCTTCAAGCAAGCGCACCCCGGAACCCGAAGGCCCTGACGCTCTGACCAGGATACGTGCGTAATCAAACTCCGCCGGCCCTTCAGAGCCATACTGGCTGAAATCCCGTGGCAACTGTCCCTCGGAATCCACCACGACTTTGCCTTTGTATTCAAAAAGGAATAGCGGCGTCACACCATTTACCGCAGAGCCCGCCACCGCACTTATCGGGTCGCCCGACGCGTCCTTATTCCAGGTCGCCGCAGAGAAAGGGGACGGCACCGTCACACTGGTATCCGTACCATCATAAAAGCCTGTCGTGCTGCCAAAATCTGACAGGTCCGACATATTATCCAGGGTCGCCTCCGCCTCTCGCATTGCCGTTTCGGCAACCTCAAGCGCCAGCATTCCGTCTCGCTGTGCCGTCGTCATTCGCTCCTGCATGATACTGCCCTGCATTCCGGAGAGAGCAAGCAGGCTAAGCACCAATAGAATGACCAGCGACATCAGTAGCGCAACACCTCGCTGTTGTCCTGCTCTATGCATAATAATCACCCGATTCAAAATGGATTTCTCAGGGCAGATGTAAAGTTGTATACCCGGTACAGTCTTCGATCCGCTGCGGTTGTCCGTTTGCTGGTGTCGGCGACGCAGTCTTCCCACCCGGGGAAGCAATAGGTCTGAGCGCTGTCACGGACGTTGTTGTCCTCCGAGGCCACCAGCAGACTCACCTCAACCGCAATCACCGAGTTCCAGTCTGAGACCGCCCCGGCGGCAAGCCAGTTCTGAACACCATTGGCAGCCGTGCCTTCTCCGAACCGAATTTCCATATCTTCTACCCCGATGACCAGCTCTTCCGTGGATCCGTCTCGCTCTCGCTTGAACAGCGAGCGGCCACCACCTGTCGCATTCCCGATGAAATAGCCTTCGCTGTAGGCCTGAAAGAGTTCCGTACCGCGCCTGTAGGTGGCACTGAGGCACTGAGAACCGCACCCGGCCGGCGCATTACCCGAGAGGTCATTACCAGGGCGACCGTTGGAACCTGTAGTGCCATCCGCCGTGATGGTGACGTTCGAGCCGGATACATTCAGCGAAGAGATCTCAAACAAATCCCCCACCTCACAATTACTGATGAACACCACATCGCCTTCGCTAAGGCTGCCATCGGTGTTGAGCTGAATACTGGAGCCATTCGTCATATCGGCATCCAAACGGACAATATCTCCCGGACGCCGGACACCAGTTACATTAAAAAAACCCGTTCCTGCAACCGCTCCTGCCGGCCGCTCGGCGTTGTCGGCTGACACTCCAAAGGTGGAATATCCATGCAGAAGAGCATTGTAGTTTCCATCCGTACTATCCAGATTGTTGGTCAGGCTGGTAATCGGATAACAACCAAAAAACCCGGCATTACGGATAGCGCGGGCCAGGATATCGACGGCGATACGCCCGGACTCAGCCGAGCGAGCCATCGACTGATTGCTGCGGAACGACTGGCTGTTGGAGGTAAAAATCTGAACCAGCGCAACGGTCAGAATGGAACCAAGCAGCAAGGCAATCATCAGCTCGATCAGTGACAGACCGGACTGCTTCTTTGAGAAAGCGTTGGGGGCTAAATTATGACCGCTCATCACAGCCTCGCATCCAGAGTAAGTGTCTGAGACGATGTTCCACCTGACGCAGCAAACGGGTCTCGCTCAACCCAGGTAATCTGGACCTCGGCAATGTCACCGCCAGACTTGAGACTGATCGCCACATCTGCTCCAGGCCCCAAACCAGCCTTCACTTGCTTTTTCAGGTCAGCAATCTCGGTAGCGGTGAGGTTAAGGCCACCGTTTGAGCGAACCCTGTCAGCCAGAGACTGGGCATACATGGTCGCTTCTGAGCGGAGAGTAGAATTGGCGGTCTGCTGCATTGACACCAGCTGCACACCCGCCACTCCCAACAATCCGATCGCAAGTATCAATACCGCTATCAACACTTCGATCATGGTGAAGCCGCGCTGAACTTTTCGATTACAATGATTTTTAGCCATCAGGTCAGCCTCATGGACAGGTTATTCGTTGAGAACGGATCTGACCGCCACCGGTCATTGTAATTCTTACCCCATCTTCGCCAGACGCCCGACAGATATCGAATATTGGCGGCGGGGCGCCAAGGAGCAGCCCCGTTGCCGCAAATCTCGGGTTGCCGCCTTGAGTTCGGGTAATGCTGTAGGAACCGGGAGCTCCCTGAAACTCGCTGATAACGGAGCCACCATTATCGACCACACGGTAACCAGCGGTGAAAGACCCGGCGGGCACCAGGGACACCGGAGCTCCCATACGCACGGCCTCTGATCTCGCCAGGTTTAAAGCTCCAACCAAATCATTACCGGTGGTGGTCAGCTGATTGCTTTCAATAATACGTGAGAAGCTTGGCACCGCGATGGTGGCAACGACTCCCAGAATGGCCACAAGTACCAACAACTCAATCAATGTAAATCCTCGCTGCGCTCTAATACTGCGCATAAGCCAGCTCCCTGAACAATTTTTCATCTCTATAGAATAAAGGCGCACAAAAAAACCGCCAGATGTCATCGACAAGTGGCGGCTTCTGACTGACAAGCGGGAATCAGCTCGCCAAAGTAAGACACAGCTCACACATTTACAGCATCAATCCGCAATTCCTTCGGCATGGAAAACACAATATTCTCCTCACGCCCGGACACTTCCTCCGGCTCTTCACCACCCAGCTCCTTGAGCCGATTGATCACATCCGCCACCAGCACCTCCGGTGCTGAGGCACCAGCAGTTACACCCACCGCTTTCTTTCCTTCAAGCCATTGCGGGTCGATCTGGTCAGCTTCGTCAATCAGGTAAGCCGGCGTACCCATGCGCTCAGCCAGTTCCCGAAGGCGATTGGAGTTGGAGCTGTTGGGGGAGCCCACCACCAGCATCAGATCGCAGTCTCCGGCCAGTTGTTTGACGGCGTCCTGCCGGTTCTGGGTGGCATAGCAAATATCATCTTTGCGAGGGCCTTCGATTTCCGGAAATTTGGCGCGCAGAGCATCGATTACCCGGGCGGTATCGTCCATGGACAGCGTGGTTTGCGTAACGAAGGACAAGCGGCTGGGGTCTTTCACTTTCAGCTTCTGCACGTCGGCTTCGTCTTCCACCAGGTAGATGTCGCCGCCGTTGCTGTGGTCGTACTGGCCCATGGTGCCTTCCACTTCCGGGTGTCCATGGTGGCCAATCAGGATGCACTCGCGGCCGTCGCGGCTGTAGCGCATCACTTCCATATGCACCTTGGTGACCAGCGGGCAGGTGGCGTCGAACACTTTCAGGCCGCGGCGGGAAGCTTCGTTCTGTACCGCCTGGGAGACGCCGTGGGCGCTGAAGATCACCAGTTTGTCGTCGGGCACTTCGTCCAACTCGTCGACAAAGATCGCGCCCCGGTTGCGCAGGTTGTCGACCACGAATTTGTTGTGAACCACTTCGTGGCGCACGTAGATGGGTGCTCCGAACACGTCCAGCGCGCGGTTTACAATTTCTATGGCGCGGTCTACGCCGGCACAGAAGCCACGGGGGTTAGCGAGTCGAATGTGCATAATCAGTGTGTCGGCCCTGCTGGTTCAACGTCGATAATCTGAACTTCAAAGCTCAGTGTATGCCCTGCCAGCGGGTGATTAAAGTCCACTTCCACCTGGTCACCTTCTACCCGCTTGATCACACCGGGCAGTTCCTGCTGGCGCGCGTCGGCGAAGGAAATCACCACACCCGGCTCCAGAACCATGTCAGCACTGAATTCGTGGCGCTTGAAGGTCTGGATATTGCTGGGGTTATGCTGGCCGAAGGCTTTTTCCGGAGGCACTTCGAAGGTTTTGTGGTCGCCGGCTTTCAGGCCCATCAGGTAGGCTTCGAAGTTCTGCGGCAGGTTTTCGTCACCGATTTCCAGGGTAGCCGGCTCTTTGTCGAAGGTGGTATCCACAGTTTCGCCGTCTTCAAACTTCAGGGCGAAGTGCAGTTTTACTCGGGTTCCCTTGTCGATGGGGAGTTCTTTCATGGGAATCAGTTGCTCCTGTCGGCATCGCCGCTATCGTCAGCGGGTTTGCGGAATGCGTCGATGATCATCATGGCAGCACCAATGGTGATGGCGGTGTCGGCCAGGTTGAAGGCCGGGAAATGCCAGTCCTGCCAGTAGAAATGCAGGAAGTCCACCACGTAGCCATGCACCACCCGGTCGTACACGTTGCCGATGGCGCCACCAAGGATCAATACGATGGCAATCGCGGTCCAGGTTTCATCGGCTTTGAGTTTTCTCAGCCAGCCCACCAGCACCACACTGACCACAACCGCCAGGGTGACGAAGAACCAGCGCTGCCAGCCGGCGGCATCGGCCAGGAAGCTGAATGCCGCGCCAGTGTTGTGCAGTAACGTCAGGTTGAAACTGGGCAGTACCGGTACCGGGTCACCGTAGGTCAGCATAGCCGTGGCTATGGCTTTGGTGCCCAGGTCAATGGCGATGACCAGCACCGCCAGCCACAGCCATTTCAGTTTACTGCCAGTGCTTTCAGTCATGACCGCATCCATCAGGCGTAAGCGCGGGTTTCACCCGGGCCCTCCACATTGGTCACGCAACGGCCACACAGATCGCTGTACTGCTCGTTCTGCCCCACGTCTTCACGGTGGTGCCAGCAGCGTTCGCACTTGGCGTGAGTCGCCGGGGTCACTTTCACCAGCAGACCTTCCAGGTTGGTTTGCTCTACGCCCGCCGCTTCGCTCACCGGCTTAACGGTGGCTTCAGAGGTGATCAGCACAAAGCGCAACTCTTCACCTAGATAGTTCAGACGCTCGGCCAGGCTACCTTCGCAGTACAGAGTCACTTCCGCGCTCAACGAGCCTTTGATTTCACCACGGGCACGGACTTCTTCCAGGCACTTGTTGACCGCCTCTTTCACAGCGTAGATTTCTCGCCAGTAGTCACGGCCTAACTCGAAGCCTTCAGGCAGCGCAGTCAAGCCCTCGTACCAGGTTTCGTAGAACACGGTGTCGCCGCGCTTACCCGGCAGGTGCTGCCAGATTTCATCAGCGGTGAAGCTCAGGATTGGCGCAATCCAGCGCACCAGGGCTTCGGCTACATGATAGAGCGCGGTCTGGCAGGAACGTCGCGCCAGGCTGTCGGCCTGGGTGGTGTACTGGCGGTCCTTGGTGATGTCCAGGTAGAAGCCACCCAGGGTGGCTTCACAGAAGTTGTACACCTTCTGGTAGATCCGAAGGAAGGCATAGTTGCCGTAGTCTTCATGCAGTTCGTTCTGGAGCTGCAGGGCGCGGTCGACCATCCAGCGATCCAGGGCAATCATGTCTTCCGGCGCGACCATATGCTGGTCCGGATCAAACCCGGTCAGGTTGCTCAACAGGAAGCGTGCAGTGTTGCGGATACGGCGATAGCCGTCTGCAGTCTGGCGCAGGATATCCTTGGAAACGCTCATCTCACCGCTGTAGTCGGTGGCAGAGACCCACAAACGCAGGATGTCTGCACCCAGCTCGTTCATGACTTCCTGTGGGGCGATAACGTTACCCAGGGACTTGGACATCTTGTAGCCCTTGGCATCCACAGTGAAGCCGTGAGTGAGCACTTGCTTGTACGGCGCCACGCCATTCATGGCAATGGAGGTTTTCAGGGATGACTGGAACCAGCCACGATGCTGGTCAGAGCCTTCCAGGTACATATCGGCCGGGAACTGGCCCAATTCTTCACGTACCCGCAATACAGAGTCATGGGTGACACCCGAGTCAAACCAGACGTCCAGGGTATCCAGCACTTTTTCGTACTGGTCAGCATCGGCGCCCAGCAGTTCGTTCTGGTCAATGTCGTACCAGGCATCGATGCCGCCGGTTTCCACCGCCTGGGCGACTTTCTCGATCAGCTCCTGGGTGTTCGGGTGCAGCTCCTGGGTTTCCTTATGGATAAACAGGGTGATCGGCACGCCCCACGTGCGCTGACGAGAAATACACCAGTCCGGGCTCTGCTCGAACATGGCCTCGATGCGATTCTGGCCCCAGGCCGGCACCCAGCGCACGCCTTTGATGGCTTCCAGGGCATCGGCGCGCAGGTTAAGCTTGTCCATGCTGATGAACCACTGGGGCGTAGCCCTGTAGATCAGCGGGGTCTTGGTGCGCCAGCAGTGCGGGTAGCTGTGGCGGAATTTTTCCGAGCGTACCAGCTTGCCTTCGCGTTCCAGCGCGGCGCATACCGGCTCATCGGCCTTGTATACGTGCACACCAGCGAATTCGCCGGCCGCGTCAGTATAGGTGCCGTCGGCTTTCACCAGGTTGAGGGTGCCAATGCCGTATTCCTTACCCACCACGAAGTCTTCCATACCATGGTCAGGCGCTGTGTGTACTGCACCGGTACCGGCGTCCAGGGAAACGTGGTCACCCAGCAGCACAGGCACTTGCTTGTCGTACACCGGATGTTGCAGCAACTGGTTTTCCAGTGCGGAACCGGAGACGTTGGCCAGCACTTTGTAGTCTTCCACACCCCAGCGAGCCATGATGCCCTGCACCATGTCCGTGGCCAGAATCATTCGCTCAGCGCCGTGGCCGACATCTAACTGTACCAGTGCGTATTCAATATCGGCACCGATGGACACCGCCTGGTTGGCGGGAATCGTCCAGGGAGTCGTGGTCCAGATCACCAGGGATACATCGCCCTCACCTTCGCTGGTTCCGAAGGTTTTCAGTACGGCGTCCTGATCCACGACAGTGAAGCGCACGTCAATCTGGGTTGACGTTTTGTCCTGGTATTCAACTTCGGCTTCTGCCAGTGCGGACTGACCAACCACACTCCAGTAAACCGGCTTGAAGCCCCGCACCAGGTGGCCCTTGGCGACGATCTTGCCCAACGCCCGGACAATGCCCGCCTCCACTTTCGGATCCATGGTCAGATAGGGCTTGTCCCACTCACCCATCACGCCCAGGCGGATAAAGTCGGCCTTCTGGCCTTCGATCTGTTTGGTGGCGTAGTCTCGGCAGGCCTGGCGGAAGGTTTTGTAGTCCACCTTCACGCCGGCCTTGCCGATTTCCTGCTCAACCTTGTGCTCGATGGGCAGACCGTGGCAATCCCAGCCCGGCACGTAGGGTGCGTCGTAGCCCATGAAACTGCGGGATTTCACGATCATGTCTTTCAGGATCTTGTTGACCGCATGCCCGATGTGAATGCTGCCGTTAGCGTAGGGAGGGCCATCGTGCAGGATGAACTTCTCACGACCTTGGCGCTGCTTGCGCAGATTGCCGTAAACGTTCAGGTCCTGCCAGTGCTTGAGCATGTCCGGCTCGCGCTTGGCCAGGTTACCGCGCATGGGGAACGCGGTTTCCGGCAGATTCAGGGTATGCTTGTAGTCGCTCATGTCTGTGTGCGTACTCTTGGTTGGTCAGTTGAATCAGGTTTCCGGGGTGGCGGGGTTCTCCGCCAACCAGGCCCGGGCATGCTCAAAATCCCGGGCGATCTGTTGCCGAAGTTCGTCAACAGAGTCGAATTTCACTTCGTCCCGCAGGCCATGGCGGAACACGACTTCCAGGTGCTGGCCATAAAGTGTGCCAGCAAAGTCAAACAGGTGCACTTCCAGCGATGGTCGCTTGCCATCTACCGTGGGGCGCAGGCCGATGTTCGCCACGCCATCACGCCATTCCCCGGTATCGAGCCGGGCCCTCACCACGTAAACCCCTCTCAGCGCCGGCATCTGATGCAGCAGGATATTGGCGGTGGGCGCGCCGATCTGCCGGCCCAGCTGCCGGCCATATACCACCCGCCCATGGATCCGGTAAGGGTGCCCCAAGAGTCGCTCGGCTTCCTCAAGTCCGTTCACATTCAGGGCGTTGCGCACCCGGGTGCTACTCACCCGCTCTCCGTCCACGACAACGGTGCGGGTATTCTCAACTGTAAAGCCCCGTTCCTGCCCCACGCTTTGCAACAGCCTGAAGTCGCCGGCCCGGTCGCAGCCGAAGCGGAAGTCGTCGCCCACCACCAGGTGACGAACCCCAAGGCCATGGATCAGCACATCCTCGATAAAGCCCATGCCGGAATAGCTGCGGAAGGTTTCGTCAAAGCGGATACACAGCACCACATCAACGCCTTCGCCAAGCAGAGCTTCAAATTTCTGGCGAAACGGCATCAACCGGGGAGGCGCTTCCGCCCCCTTGAAAAATTCCTGGGGCTGAGGCTCGAAAATCATCACCACAGACGGCAGGTTAAGTGCCTGAGCCTTGCCTCTGACCTGATCGATGATGGTTTTGTGGCCCCGATGAACGCCGTCAAAGTTGCCGATAGTGGCCACGCACCCATCAGCCAGCGGAGAATCCGCACTTCCCGCGATACGCTTGAGATTGGTCAGGCCTCGAATCAGACGCATGTACTGCGAACCCTAATGCTGCCAATGGCTTTCGGCGCGCCGGCGCGAACGCGCGACGCACTGGTGAGAAAACGCGCGATTATACCCCAGGAGCGGGCGTGGTAGAAATGACGATGCCTTACTTCTGGCGGAATTGCCGCACGCGAACACCTGCAAGGGCCAGCGCAACAAAATAGGCGAGAACCCCAGCCACAACCAGAATCGTCATTTCCGAAGCCCTCTGCAGGCCAGTAAAGGCCAGCCATTGGCCAACCGGCACGTTCAGCCAGAGGATCACCGCTGCCAGCGCGCTGTTCGCAACCGCCAGCTGCATCAGGAACTTCGGCCAGCCCGACTGGCTTTTCCAGGCGCCTTCCTTGCGAAGTCCGCGCCAGAGCAGATAACCGTTGAGCCAGGCAGAAAGCGATGTCGCCAGCGCAAGCCCGGCATGCGCCAGCGGCACGATCAGCGCCAGGTTAAACACCATATTGGCGACCATGGCGATCACACCAATCTTTACCGGGGTTTTGGTATCTTCCCGGGCGAAAAAACCCGGTGCCAGCACCTTGATCAACATGAACGCCAACAAACCCGCAGAATAGGCCCGCAGACTTTGTGCTGACATCGCGACATCGCGATCGGTCACTTCGCCGTAGTGGAACAGAGTTGCGATCAAGGGCTCTGCCAGCAAAGCCAACGCCAGGGCGGCCGGCACGCCGATCAGCAGAACGGCCCGCACAGCCCAGTCCAGGGTCGCCGCAAACTGGTCCGCAGATGCTGCCGCATGCTTGCGCGACAGACTGGGTAGAATCACCGTGGCGATCGCAATACCGAACACCCCCAATGGCAACTCCGACAAACGGTCGGAGTAGTACAGCCAGGACACGCTCCCGGTTTGCAGGAAGGAGGCCAGCACGGTATCCAGTAACAGATTGATCTGGCTGACCGAAACCCCGAACAGCGCCGGCGCCATCAGCTTCAGAATACGACTTACCCCTTCGTGCCGGTAATCAATCCTGGGCCTGGGCAATAACCCCAAACGCATCAGAAACGGCAACTGGAAAAACAGCTGCAAGGCCCCGGCAATGAACACGCCCCAGGCCAGCGCCATCACCGGCTCATCCATCACCGGGGTGAGGAAAATAGCCGCAGCAATCATGGCCAGGTTCAGCAGTACCGGCGTAAAGGCCGGCACCGCAAACCGGTCATAACTGTTGAGAATGCCACCCGCAAAGGCGGTCAGGGATATCAACAGCAGATACGGAAAGGTAATGCGCAGCATCTCGCTGGTGAGCGCAAACTTGACGTCGTCACCCAGAAATCCTGGCGCAAACACCGCGGTCAGCACCGGCGAGCCGAGCATCGCAACAAGAGTTACCGCCAGAAGCACCAAACCCAGAGAACCGGCCACGGCGTCTACCAGGCGTTTCACTTGCGAAATATCCTGCGTTTCCCGATAGGATGACAACACCGGCACAAAAGCCTGAGAAAACGCACCTTCGGCAAACAGACGCCGGAGGAAGTTGGGAATCTTGAATGCCACAAAAAACGCGTCAGCCCCCGCTCCCGCGCCAAAATAGCGGGCAATCACCATATCCCGAACCAGACCCAACACCCGGGACAGCATGGTCATCATCCCGACCACGCCAGACGATCTCAACAATCCCGGCGCCCTGGGCGGTTCTGACTTCCCTGTTGAGGGTGGCTTTCGTTGTTCGGAAGACATGATTTCGACGTCCAGAATCCTGAGTGGAAGCTACGGGCCATCTCGGTAATCCACAAGGCGGAGTAACGCCCCACGGCCAGCCCCAGCGCTGCGATGCCGGAGTGTATCACAGGGCTTTGCAGGCGAGGCACGAACCGTGCGGCGGCCTTGACATTTCGGGCATTCAGCGGCATAGTTCCGCGTCATTTATTTCGACGCGCTGGTTTTGGCGCGCCCGCGATGTAAAAATTTCTTTTTTATAGCAACGAATTTTCAGGAGTTTTACGGTGGCAAATTCCCCGCAAGCCAAGAAGCGCGCTCGTCAGAACGAGAAAAACCGCAAGCATAACGCCAGCCTGCGTTCCATGGCACGCACCTACATGAAAAAGGTCGACGCCAAGATCAAGGCCGGCAACCACGATGAAGCACAGGCTGCTCTGAAAGAAGCTCAGCCGATCATGGACAGCATGGTTAACAAAGGCATCTTCGCCAAGAACAAGATTGCTCGCCACAAGAGCCGTCTGAACGCCAAAATCAAGGCCCTCAAAAGCGCCTGATTCTGTGCGAAATAAAAAAACCGGCTAATCAGCCGGTTTTTTTGTGTCTGAATCAAGCGAAAAAGATCAAACCACCACCAGATTATCCCGATGGATCATCTCCTCATCAGACACATAACCCAGAACATCATTAATGCGATCACTGGACCGACCCGAGATGGCCCTGGCTTCATCAGCGTCATAGTTAACCAGCCCCCGCGCGATTTCTTTGCCAGTCAGATCGACACAGGAGACCATCTCCCCCCTCCGGAACTGCCCTGACACCGCCTTCACACCCACCGGCAACAGACTCCGTCCACCCTGGCGCAACACCTTCACCGCACCATCATCCAGCGTGAGCTTGCCCCGGGTTTGCAAGTGACTGGCAATCCACTGCTTTCTGGCCGCCAGTCGCCCCTGCTCCGGCAACAGCAAGGTGCCAATCACATCACCCTGGCGTAATCGGGCAATCACATGCTCAATCCGGCCACCAACAATCACGGTAAACGCGCCTGAGCGGGCCGCTAACCGGGCCGCCCTCAGCTTGGTCTGCATACCACCGCGCCCGAGCGCTCCGGCACCACCGCCGGCCATGGCATCCAGCTCGCGGTCTTCCGCCCTGCGCTCGGTCACCAGCACAGCATCGCCGTGCTTGCGGGGGTCTTTATTAAACAGGCCCACCTGATCGGTCAGAATGATCAGACCATCCGCCTCAATCAGGTTCGCCACCAGCGCACCCAGGGTGTCGTTATCACCAAAGCGGATCTCGTCGGTCACCACCGTATCGTTCTCGTTCACGATCGGCACCACACCGTAATCCAGCAACGTACGCAGGGTACTGCGGCCGTTCAGGTAACGCTTGCGGTCGGAGAGGTCGTCGTGGGTCAGCAGAATCTGCGCCGTATGGATATCATGGCGCTTGAACTGGGCCTCCCAGGTCTGCACAAGCCCCATCTGCCCCACAGCAGCCGCAGCCTGCAACTCGTGCAGGTGCTGGGGGCGAACGGTCCAACCAAGGCGACTCATACCTTCGGCGACCGAGCCGGAGGACACCACCACCACCTCCACCCCTTCGGCAATCAGCTCTGCGATCTGATCTACCCACAACCCCAACGCGGCCACATCCAGGCCTTTGCCATCATTGGTCAGCAAGGCACTACCGATCTTGACCACCAGGCGGCGGGCCTGTCGAAGCTGAAGGCGTTCACTCATGATAGCGGTACGGTCTCTTCCGTTAGTGAGTTATTCCGGTGCGTAAACCACTTCAACGTCGTAATCATCGTCGTCAAAGTCGTCGTCATCATCCGCGTTGCGGGCCGCTCTACGGGCCTGACGATCCGCCTCAATTTTCTGACGGGCCTCTTCGTCCATGCGACGCCTGCGCGCGGCTTCCTGCTCAGCGAAATCGGGATTGTCGGCTTCCTGCTCAGCCTGCTCCTCAATCCAGCGCATCACGGCCTGCACCAGAGGTTTGGTGCCCTCACCACTCAGCGCGGAAATGCGGAACACAGGCCCCTCCCAGCCAAGCTCATCAACAATGGCCTGACAATGGGCCTCGCGATCTTCCTCGGCAACCATATCGACCTTGTTCAGTACCAGCCAACGTGGACGGCTGGCCAGCGTTTCACTGAACTTTTCGAGCTCGTGGGCAATCGCCCTGACCGCGTCGGCCGGGGACGAGCCGTCAAATGGAGCAACATCCACCAAGTGCAGCAACAAGCGCGTCCGGACCAGGTGCTTCAGGAAACGAATACCAAGCCCAGCTCCCTCCGCGGCCCCCTCAATCAGACCAGGGATATCCGCGATAACAAAGCTTTGATGGGCCTGCACACTGACCACACCAAGATTTGGTACCAGGGTGGTGAAGGGATAATCCGCTACCTTCGGGCGCGCGGCGGAAACCGACCGGATGAACGTAGACTTGCCGGCATTGGGCAAACCCAGCAGACCGACATCAGCCAGAACCTTCAGTTCCAGACGCAGATTACGCGCCTCACCCTCAGACCCTTTGGAGGTCTGACGCGGAGCACGATTAACGGACGACTTGAAGCGGGTATTACCAAGACCGTGAAAACCACCCTGGGCCACTTTCAGACGCTGACCTTCTTTGGTGAGATCACCCAGCACTTCATGGGTATCCATATCCACTACCGTCGTGCCAACCGGCACCGGCAGCACCAGATCTTCGCCTTTGGTACCGGTGCAGTTACGGCCAGCGCCCGGCTCACCATTCTGGGCCTTGTATTTACGCTGAAAGCGGTAATCAATCAGGGTATTGAGTGCGCTGTCCGCCTCCAGATAGACGGAACCGCCATCCCCACCGTCACCGCCGTCGGGACCACCCTTTGGCACGTACTTTTCCCGCCGGAAGCTCAGGCAACCATGCCCGCCTTTACCGGCTTCAACAATGATGGTGGCTTCGTCTACAAATTTCATACGCCAAATGCCTTTGCATAAACTAAAAAGCCCCGCAGCCTCAAGGAAGCTTTGCGGGGCTCCGGATTCACCTGAGAACTGACTAAATCAGCATATCAGGCAAACCCAAGGTTCAACAGAACCGGATCGCCGCTGCTTACGCAGCCGGAACGATGCTTACGAACTTGCGGTTCTGCGGTCCTTTGGTTTCGAACTTCACCTGACCTTCCGCTTTCGCGAACAGGGTGTGGTCCTTGCCAATGCCTACGTTGCTGCCAGCGTGGAAACGGGTGCCACGCTGACGAACGATGATGCTGCCTGCAGATACAGACTCGCCACCGTAGCGCTTGACACCAAGTCGTTTCGACTCGGAATCGCGACCGTTACGGGTACTACCTGCTGCCTTTTTATGAGCCATTACCAGCCTCCTTCATTAAGGGGTTATTCGAGGGCTTAGCCCTGGATACCCGTGATCTTGACTTCAGTAAACCACTGACGGTGGCCCTGACGCTTCATGTGATGCTTACGACGACGGAACTTGATGATGTTCACTTTGTCGTGACGACCGTGGCTAACCACTTCTGCGGTCACCTTGGCACCTTCAACAACCGGAGCGCCAACTTTTACGTCGTCGCCATTGGCAACCAGAAGAACACGATCAAACTCAACGGAACCGCCGGTTTCAACTTCCAGCTTTTCCAGCTTCAGAGTTTCGCCTTCTTTTACACGGTGCTGCTTACCACCGCTAACAATAACTGCGTACATTCATAGTCTCCGCGATTGACCCATCCCTGCTCTTATCCACCTGGTTCTAAGGGAAGCGCTCTGGCGACCCTATTGCAGGGAGCGCAGGTTGGGATGAGTTGGGCGCGTGATTGTACGAAAACCCGTCGACCAATACAAGCCGGATTCCGGCTCAAGTTGACACTGTAAGCAGCAATACCTAGCATTGCCGCGACCTGCCCGAAAACTCAACGAAAACACCAGCAAGGGACTTACCGGCCCGATGACAGCCCAGCGCATCTACGACACCGTAGCGGATGATTTCAGCCGCGTTAACGACCTTATCATCAAGCGGCTCGTTTCCGATGTCCCGCTGGTTGAGAAAATCGCCCAGTACATTATCGAAAGCGGCGGCAAACGCCTGCGACCTTTGCTGGTTCTCCTGGCCAGCCAGGCCGCCGGCTACCAGAAAGACGATCATCTGAAGCTGGCTGCCGTGATTGAATTCCTGCATACCGCCACCCTGCTGCACGACGATGTGGTAGACACCTCCGATATGCGCCGCGGCCGCAGCACAGCCAACGCAAAATGGGGCAACGCGCCCAGCGTGCTGGTCGGCGATTTCCTCTATGCCCGGGCCTTCGAAATGATGGTCGAGCTGCAGAGCCTGCCGATCATGAACGTGCTGTCGCACGCCACGGCCGTTATTGCCGAGGGAGAGGTCATGCAGCTGATGAATGTGAAGAACCCGGACTTGAGCGAAGACCAGTATATGGTCGTTATCCACAACAAGACCGCCATGCTGTTTGAAGCCGCGTCCCACACGGGCGCCCTGCTGGCCGGAGCCAGCAGGGAACAGGAAAATGCCCTGAAAGACTATGGCAAACACCTCGGGCTGGCATTCCAGCTGGTTGATGACGTTCTCGATTATCAGGGCGATGCCGAAACCATGGGCAAGAACGTGGGAGACGACCTGGCGGAAGGCAAAACCACCCTGCCGCTGATCTACGCCATGGCCAATGGTAGCGAAGCCGAAAGGCAACTGATCCGCCAGGCCATCCGGAAGGGAGGGCTGGATGACCTGCCGAAGGTACTGGATATCGTTAAGGCGTCCGGTGCCATCGAATACACCATGACAAAAGCAAAAGAGCAGGCGCAGATCGCGAGAGACCTGCTGGCCTGCCTGCCGGGCTCTGAGCACCGGCAGGCGCTGGAATTATTGACCGAAGTGGCGGTAGCCCGGGTCAGCTAGTAGACCAGGCCCATTCAGCCGAGATGTTCACGCCCGTGGGGTGCTTCGAATTCCAGCTCTGGCCCCACCGGCACAATCTGGGTTGGGTTTATGGTGCGCTGACTTACATAGTAGTGACGCTTGATCTGGCCCAGATCCACGGTTTCCGCCACGCCCGGCACCTGATATAGCTCCCGCACATAGCCGGACAGATTCGGATAGTCGCGGATCTGCTGGCGGTTGCACTTGAAGTGGCTGTAATACACCGCATCAAACCGGATCAACGTGGTGAACAGCCGCCAATCGGCCTCGGTTAGCCGGTTACCGGTGAGATAGCGCTTTTCCGCCAGCCTTTCTTCCAGCCAGTCCAGGGAGTCGAACAGGGCCTGATAGGCCTCCTCATACTTGTCCTGCGCAGTGGCGAACCCGGCTTTATAAACGCCATTGTTCACCGTGTGGTAAACCCGTTCATTCACCGCCTCGATGTCACCACGCAGGCTTTCCGGGTAGAAATCCCGGTAGTTATTCACGCCCTCAAGGCCATCAAAGGCGGAATTGAACATCCGGATAATGTCTGCGGATTCATTACTGACAATGGTTTCGCGCTCTTTGTCCCACAACACCGGCACCGTGACCCGGCCAGAATAATGCGGGGCGGCACGGGTATAAATCTGGTGCATGAAGTCAAAATTATACAAGTCGTCTTGATGTTCTTTGCGACCGGGCCGGAACTCCCACCCGTTTTCCACCATGTCCGGGTGCACGACAGACACCGAAATATGGTTCTCCAGACCTTTGAGCTTCCGGAAAATCAAGGTGCGGTGGGCCCAGGGGCAGGCCATGGAAACATACAAGTGATACCGGCCACTCACTGCAGGAAAACCACCCTCTCCGGCCGGCCCGGCAGAGCCATCAGCGGTTACCCAGTTTCGGAACCGCGCCGCTTCGCGCTCAAACTTGCCGCCGGTTCTGCCCGTGTCATACCACTGATCGTGCCAACAGCCGTCAACCAACAAGCCCATAACTACCCTCCTACGAGGTCAGCCACCATGAAATTTGCCCTGATGAAGTGTGATGGGGCCGACCCGGTTCTGAATTAATAGAGACAGGCTAACGGCTGTGCTGCTAGGCTGATAGCAAGCATTTCTGGCAAACACTTTCAGATTATTCGAACATGCATACAGCCATTACCATCGACGCACTCAAAGTACTGGACGCTATCGACCGCAAGGGCAGTTTTGCCGGTGCCGCCAGCGAACTGTTCCGGGTTCCCTCGGCCATCAGTTACACCGTTCAGAAGCTTGAGGAAGACCTCAGCGTCAGTGTCTTTGACCGAACCGGCCACAAAGCCGTGCTCACGCCCGCCGGTCGTTACCTGCTGGAGGAAGGCCGCTCGCTGCTTGAAGCCGCCGAGAACCTGGCTCACTCTACCCGCCAGGTAGCTCAGGGCTGGGAAACCAGGCTTAGAATAGGATTCAACTCGCTGCTGCCGGCACAATGCCTGTTTCCGGCGATTGACGCTTTTTACCAATTGGGCGTTCCAGTGGATGTACAGGTGGTGGAGGAGGTCTTTGCAGGCGCCTGGGACGCCCTGCAAAGCCGGCGCGTCGACATGGTGATCGGCGCAGACCAGCTCAGCAAGCCCGCCGGAAGCTTTACCACCAAGCCACTGGGGGAGATACCTTTCGTCTTTGCCGTGGCGGCCAACCACCCTTTGGCCCAGGCAGAAGAACCCCTGACAGAAAGCGACATCGCCCCATTTCCCGCTGCCGTTGCCGCCGATACCTCCCGCGCGCTCCCCCCCGGCCATGCCGGTATCTTCCGGCGCCAACGAACCTTGACCGTCACCAACATCGACCAGAAAATCGCCATACAGGAAGCGGGCCTCGGCGTTGGCTGGCTGCCCTTGCCACGCATCCGGGAGGCACTGGTCGCGGGCCGGCTGGTGACGAAAGCCGTGCATGAACCACGCCCCCCGATCGCCATCCACCTGGCCCGGCACAGTGAAGACAAAGGCAAGGCGCTGATGTGGTTCTGGAACCGGCTGAGCGAAGACCAGAGCCTGAGCAAGTGGCTCAAGCCGGCGGATTCCTGAGGCAACGGAGCCAACCGGGGAATTCACGGTCTGGAGTATACTGGTCAGCCGAGTACAACGAGAAACACAAGGAGTGCGTTCCATGCGTCAGCTGTCGGAACTGGATGCCTCGTTCCTGTATCTGGAATCAGACACCACCCCGATGCACATCGGCGGCGTTTATCTGTTTGATGCCAGCGGCCTGTCTAACCCGCTGGCGTTCAGCACCTTCGTCGCCTACCTGCGCAGCCGCCTCCACGTGGTGCCTCTGTTCCGCCAGAAACTGAAAGAAATCCCTCTGCGGCTGGGCCGCCCCTATTGGGTGGACGATGCCGATTTCAGCATTGAGCGGCACCTCGCCTATGTGAACCTGGGTGAACACGGCAAGCAGGCCAGCCTGATGTCACTGGCCTCGAAAATTCTTGAGGAACCACTGAAACGCGACCGGCCGCTCTGGCACATAACCTTTGTCGATGGTTTCCGGATCGACGACCCCGAGGGCGAGAAAGAAGGGTTTGCACTGATCGTCAAACTGCACCATGCGGCCATTGATGCCTTCAGTGGCGAGGAAATCATGGGCAAACTGCTAGAGTACACACCCAGCCCGAGAACCATCACACCACCCCGACCCTGGCTGCCACGGCAGGAACCTTCGGAGGAGCGGGTGTTCCTGCAGGCCGGCGCCAACATGCTGAAAACGCCGATGCAACTGGCCTCGCTGGCCTATAACGCCGCCGAAGCCACAACCCGGGGACTGATCCAGAAGCAATTGCACAAGCTGCCATTGCCGCTGCCCTTGTTTACCGCACCCCACAGCCCCTTCAACCGGCAGATTACTGCCAACCGGCGAATTGTCTCAACCAGCGTGGACTTATCCCGGCTCAAAGCCATCAAAGGCTCTCTGGCGGACGTCACCCTGAACGACGTGGTCCTCGGCCTGTGCGCCGAAACTTTGGCCCGATACCTCGCCAACCAGAACATCGAAACGAGAACATCGCTGGTCGCCATGACACCGATCTCGGTTCGCTCCAGCAGTCTTCGCAAGGCCACCGGCAACCAGATGTCGGCCATGTTGCTGGACCTGGCCACCGCAGAACCCAACCCGGCAGCCCGGATCCGGCGAATTCACCGTAACGCGGTAGAATCGGAACCCTACCGTGAAGCCATAGCCGCGGACCGGCTGACCGAACTGCTACCATCAACACTGCTGGCACTGTCAGCCCGGCTGTATTCCGAGCTTCAGGTGGCACAACGCTATCAGCCCCTGTTCAATGTGCCGATTACCAACGTACCGGGCCCGCAGGTACCGCTGTACCTGCAAGGTGCCCGTTTGGTGCGCCATTACAACAGCGCCCCCCTGTTCGACAGCCTTGGGCTGGTAATTGTCGCGGTCAGCTACCAGGGCCAGCTCACCCTGAATTTCACCCTTTGCCCGGACGTGGTCGCCGACAGCGACCAGCTACCGGAGCTGGTACATGACAGCCTGGAAGCGATAGAGAAAGCAGCAGCAGAACTGGGCCCCGACCAGGGCCATGAGCAGTTTCCGGAACCGCAACACAACCTGACCGATGATGTCCTGGCCTATGTGGAAAAGCTATTGAAAGGTGGGCTGGGCAAATTCAGACGGTAACCGGGGCGTAAGCTGCAGTACTAATCAGATAGTGAAAAAGCCGGGCCCGCAGGCCCGGCCCGAGATTATTCGAATGCCCAACGCAGAAAGGCTTTCTTCTCTTCGTCCGAAGCATCTGCCCAAATGGCTTTGAGCTGTTCCAGTGCGGTGCCGTCCTGGGTGCGCCCGACACCTTCTGCGTCAGACACCGGTACCGGAGTGCGGTTGGCTGTCAACCGGGACTGTCCGTCCCATTCCTCAGATACCGCCACCACGGTACCGTTACCGGCAACAATCTTTGCCGAGAAGCTCTCCATCATGGCTTCGGCTTCCTGGCGGCTGCCCGGCTTATCAAACTCGAAACGGTAGACCGCGTCCGGGCTCGCCTCGAACCGTGCCACCTGAGGACCGCTCTCAATGACATGAACTTTGGATTCGCCATTGCGCACCACACCGGCCTTGGCCCAGATGGTTTTATAGTTGAACACCACTTCGTTTTCACCAGGCAGCAAACCGTAATCCAGTGCCAGGTCGTCGATCAGGAAGTTGGTCATGCTCCGGCCATTCACGCTGACCACCTGTATCGCACCGGGCGCCTGAAGCACTGCCGGCTCCGTTGCCGCGGGCAGTTGGCCTTCCCAGGTATCGACCCTGGCCACGGTAGACGCACAGCCCGCCATGACCACACTCACCAGAACAGCCAGCAACTTGAAAAGCCTTGGAACGTGACACATACTCACTTCATCTCCTTATCCATAGGGATGGCCGTTGGCACGGCCTGCAATGTTGAGGGCAACGCTGCCAAGCATTCTGACCATCCCGGCTGATCAGAGCAAGGCACACAATCGAATTCGCTTTCGATGCTGAAAGGTCCGGAATGTGATGCCCGGCGTAAGAATGTAAAAAATTGTTGAATTCGCCAGCAATTGGATTAGTTTTAAACAAGTCGGCTTACACAACGCATAGCCCGAGAAGAAAAAACAAATGGGCTCAGGAGAAACCATGGACACTCAGCGCAGGACAGGAGAGCAAGGCCCCGTCCCGTTTCGCAGCAGTCGTTTTTTCTGCGTAGGGAGCAAATGGTACTTTACCACCCGAGAGGGCTTCGACAGCGGGCCGTTTGCTTCGAGAGAGCGGGCAGAAGTCGGCCTTAAACGCTTTCTGCATGTTGTTCGCATGCTGCCGGAAGAGCAGCAGGTGCACTAACCCACCCGACAAACCGAATGGGTGATGCCTTCGTTAGACAATATAGGGCATCACCCATACGTCAATTGCCCAAAGGCAACCCAGCGCCATGGCCCCGGCGACCACATCGTCCACCATAATACCGAGCCCACCCGGTAGGCGCTCATCCAGCCAGCTGATGGGCCAGGGCTTCCACACGTCAAACAGCCGGAACAGCATGAACGCCATGAGTACCCCGTAAAGCTGATCCGGAAACAAGCCCAGGGCAATCCACATCCCCACAAACTCATCCCAGACAATACCGCCGTGATCATGCACTTTCAGATCTGTCGCGGTTTTGCCGCACAACCAGATACCCACCAGAAACGCCGCCAGAACTACCAGCCAATAGGCCACCGGCGGCAGCCAGGAAAAGCCATACCAAACCGGAATAGCGGCGAGACTGCCCCAGGTTCCCGGCGCCCTGGGCGCTGCGCCACTGCCAAAACCGAAGGCCAACAGGTGGACCGGATTTTTCAGAAAGCCAGGGGGCAAGATAACCTGGGCGGCGTCCGGTTCATGCATCAGCTCATCACTCATGCGGGTCTCCCAAAATGCTCATATCCTTGAATGACGCCAGAGACCGGCCCGCTCAGCTGAAGGCCAGGCTCCGAAGTAATCTCTCCAATGACCGTCAGCTCACAGGCCACAGAAGCGTCAAGGGTGCCGAAGGTTTCTGGCGGGATGGTGATGCAAAGCTCATAGTCATCTCCTGCTCCCAACGCCAGATCCCGGGCGTTCTCACCCTTTAATGCAACCAACTCCGCCATCATCGGTATACGTCCCGTGTCGATTCGCGCTCCGGCCCCCGAGGCATCAAGGATATGGCCGAGATCCGCCAGGAGCCCGTCAGAAATATCTATGGCAGAGGAGGCACAGCCCGCCAGCTGCTGACCCAGTGACAGACGAGGCTGCGGGAAATGATAACGTGACAACAAGGCGAGCTGGGCCGGTGAGGGCGCGGGGGCAGCAAGGTAATCAAGAGCGGCACCGGCCGCCCCGAGCGTGCCGCTGACACATATCAGGTCGCCGGGCTTCGCGCCGGATCGATACAGCGCACGCCCACTCTCAACGGTGCCGTGCACCTGGATACTGATTGTCAGGGGCCCACGGGTAGTGTCTCCGCCCGCCAGGGCGATACCAAAGGCTTTGCTGGCCCGGGCCAGCCCCTCTGAAAACGGCTTCAGCCAGCCCTGATTGGCGTCTGGCAAGGTTAAAGCCAGAGTAAAACAGACCGGGCTTGCGCCCATCGCGGCCAAATCACTTACCGCAACCGCCAGAGCTCGCCACCCGAGATAATCGGGCGAATAATCGGAAGGGAAATGAACGCCCTCTACCAGGGTGTCCACAGAAAACACCAGATCCAGCCCCGGCGATACCCGCTGAATCGCACAGTCGTCGCCGGGACCGAGAAGGAGCTGATCCTGCCCGGAACCATCGGCCAGCGGCTGGAAATACCTCCGGATCAGCTCAAACTCACCCATGAATCAACGCGGGCGGGTCTCGGCCAGGCGAAGCCGGCGGCTGAGTTTGTCCAGAATGCTGTTCACAAACTTGTGCCCTTCGGTGCCACCAAAGCGCTTGGCCATTTCAATACCCTCGTTGATGACCACTTTGTAGGGCACATCAATGCGGTGTTTCAGCTCATAGGCGCCCAGGCGAACGATCGCAAGTTCAACCGGGTCGACCTCCTTCAGGGGTCGATCCAGAAACGGCTCCAGCAGTTTGTCGAGCTCTGCCTGCTCGCGGTAAACGCCACGCAGAAGATCCCGAAAATACATGATATCGACCTTGCTCATGTCGTTGTCGACCATGAACTCGGCTTCGATATCAGAAATCGGCGTTTTGCTGAAGTGCCGCTGATACAAACCCTGCATGGCCAGCGCCCGTGCCCGGCGGCGATCGCCTGCCTTGGGCTGGCCGGTTTTCCCCGGCTGGGGAGAAGTGTCACCCGCTTCGCTCATTACTCACCCAACTTTTTGAACAGACTGACCATTTCCAGGGCAGTAATGGCGGCTTCCGCGCCCTTGTTGCCGGCCTTGGTGCCGGAGCGTTCGATGGCCTGCTCAATGGAATCTACGGTCAATACGCCGAAGGTAACCGGGACATCGGTTTCCAGGCTGACAGCGCCCAGGCCGCTGGAGGCCTCGCCCGCCACGTATTCAAAGTGGGGAGTACCACCACGAATTACCGCGCCGAGGGCAATAATGGCGTCGTAATCCGAGGTTTCGGCAACGCGCTTGACCGCCAGTGGCATTTCATAGGCACCCGGCACACGGATAATGGCGATGTCATCATTGGAAATGCCGTGACGACGCAAGGTATCCACTGCACCTTCCACCAGACTTTCCACCACAAAGCCGTTAAACCGGCCAACCACCAGCGCATAGCGGCCGCTGCACTGGGTAAAATCACCTTCAATTACTTTGATATCTGCCATCTCGGGCTCCTTCGCGGGTCATCGTTTTTTGGGCGATGACCGGGTTTATCATTCGGGGGCGTAAGGTACGTATTCCACCACTTCCAGGTCGAAACCGGAGATGGCAGAGAATTTCACCGGCGGACTGAGCAGGCGCATTTTACCCACCCCGAGATCCCGAAGAATCTGGGAACCGGTACCGACGGTGAAATACACGCCGGAACTGCCCTTGCCTGAGGAGCCCTGCCCTTTGTCAAAGAACTCCTGAATCCGGTCTTCCAGGTTGTAGCTGTCTTCGGCGCTGTTAAGCAGCACCACCACACCTTTGCCTTCTTCCGCAACCTTCTCCAGGGCATGGTGCAGCGGCCAGCTCCGGGAATCTTTACGGCGTGCGCCAAGCAGGTCACGCAGGGTGTCGGTAATGTGCACACGCACAAACACCGGCTCCTCCGGCTGGATATCGCCCATGACCATCGCCAGATGGGTTGCACCCTGAATATTGTCCCGGTAGGTGTGCAGCTTGAACACGCCGTACTCGGTATCCAGTTCGTTCTGCTCCACACACTCCACCGTTCGCTCGTTCATGGTGCGGTAATGAATCAGGTCTGCGATGGTGCCGATTTTCAGATCATGGTCTTCTGCGAACTTTTCAAGATCCGGGCGCCGGGCCATGGAACCGTCATCATTCATGATTTCACAGATCACGCCGGCCGGCTCACAGCCGGCCAGGGCCGCCAGATCGCAGGACGCTTCGGTGTGACCGGCACGGCTGAGAACGCCACCAGGATCGGACATCAGCGGGAAAATATGCCCCGGCTGCACCAGGTCAGAAGCCTTGGCATCCCGGGCAACCGCTGCCTGCACGGTACGAGCCCGGTCCGCTGCGGAAATGCCCGTGGTAACACCCTCACGGGCTTCGATAGACAGGGTAAATTTGGTTCCGAAGCCAGAGGCATTCTGCTGAACCATCAACGGCAGGCCCAGCTGTTCGCAGCGATCACGGGTCATGGGCATACAGATGAGTCCGCGGCCAAAGCGGGCCATGAAGTTGATGGCCTCTGCCGTGCAGTGCTCCGCTGCCATCACCAGATCGCCCTCATTCTCGCGATCCTCATCATCCATCAGGATGACCATTTTGCCCTGGCGAATGTCTTCAATGATTTCTTCAATGCTGTTCAGTGCCATACGGTTCTGCACCCTTTCACCCCTCCCGACAGTCTAGCCGGTTCACGGGGAATGGATTGAATGATTAGTGGCGAGCCAGGATCAGACGCTGATCCTCACCCACCTGACGACGATCCAGCACCTTCCATTGCACTTTGTCGGCCATGGTCTCCAGCGGCAGATGCGCTGTCGGCCTGCCAGTACTACCCAGGAAAACCGGGGCCTGGTAAAGCCAGAGCTCGTCCACGAGATTTTCACCGATGAACGTACCAGCCAGTGTAGGGCCGGCCTCAACCAGCAATTCGTTAATACCAAGCTCACCCAGCGCGTCCAGCAACTCGGCGACATCAACACCGTTATCTTTCCAGGCAACCCCGGTGAGGCTGACGCCGAGCGCAGCCAGATCCTGGGCCGGGCCTGAGGCCAGCGCCGAACTGGCGCAAAATACCTGCACATTGCCACCCTGAAGAATCCTGGCGGTGGCGGGCGTACGGGCATCCCGGTCGGCGATCACCCGCAACGGCTGCCGGGACGGATCCGTGGCATCGCCGATATCGCCCATCTCGTCCCGCCGAACGGTCAACGAGGGGTCATCCGCCAGTACCGTGCCTACCCCGGTGAGGATAGCGTCGCTGATCGCCCGCAAACGCTGCACATCCGCGCGCGCTTCCGGGCCCGTTATCCACTGGCTTTCACCGCTGGCCATGGCGGTCCGGCCATCGAGACTGGCCGCCATCTTCAGCCGCACCCAGGGGCGACCGGTATTCATACGCTTCATGAAGCCAGGATTCAGACGCGCAGCCTCATCGGCCATCACGCCTTCGGTCACCCGTATGCCAGCCTCCCTTAGCATATCCAGCCCCCGACCAGACACAGACGGATTCGGGTCTTTGGTGGCGGCAAACACATGGGCCACACCGGCATCTATCAGTGCCCGTGCGCAGGGCGGCGTGCGCCCGTAGTGGCTGCACGGCTCCAGGGTAACGTAGGCGGTGGCTCCCCGAGCCTCATGGCCGGCCTGGCTCAAAGCACGCACTTCCGCGTGGGCTTCACCGGCACGCTCGTGCCAGCCCTCGCCCACAATCAGATCGCCTTTGGCAATAACACAACCAACACGGGGATTTGGATGGGTGGAATAGCGACCGCGCCAGGCCAGCTGAACGGCCCGGGCCATCATTGCCCGATCACGGTCTGAAATCATGCCTTGCCTTTGTCTGTACCGTTATCCACCAATGCCCTGGCAACATCCACCGCGGTATCGCCATTACCCTGGGACAGCCGCTCGATCTCTTCCTTGAACTCGTTGATGTCCTGAAAACTGCGGTAAACCGACGCAAAACGCACGTAGGCAACCTTGTCCAGTTGGCGCAGCTCGGTCATTACCTCCTCACCCAACTGCATCGACTTGACTTCACGCTCACCAGTCGAGCGGAGACGATACTTGATACGGTTCAGGGCGGCATCGATTTCCTCAATGCTGACCGGACGTTTTTCCAGAGCTTTCATGATGCCGGCCCGCAGCTTTTCTTCATCAAATGGCTGCCGGGTACCATCCTGCTTAACGACCCGGGGCATCACCAGCTCGGCAGTTTCAAAGGTGGTAAATCGCTCACGACAGGACAGACACTCCCTGCGGCGGCGAACCTGGTCACCCTCGGCCACCAGGCGCGAATCAATCACCTTGGTATCGGCTTCACCACAGAAAGGACAATGCATAAATCACCTGCTCCGGAAAGAAAGAACCCGGGCACTCACCGGAGCGCCCGGGCTGACCTGTCTATGCCTGTTAGCCGTAGACCGGGAACCGTGCGCAGACAGCTTCCACCTGCTCCCGCACACGGCTGTTAACAGCTTCGTCTTCAAGGTTATCGAGAATGTCACACATCCAGCCGGCCAGATCCCGACACTCGGCTTCCTTGAAGCCGCGTGTGGTCACCGCCGGAGTACCAATGCGCAGTCCGGACGTTACGAACGGTGAACGAGGATCGTTCGGCACGGCGTTCTTGTTTACGGTAATGTGCGCTTTGCCCAGTGCGGCATCCGCGTCTTTACCGGTAATGTCCTGTTTGATCAGGCTCACCAGGAACAGGTGGTTCTTGGTACCACCGGAAACCACGTCAAAGCCGCGCTCGATGAACACCTCTGCCATGGCGGCGGCGTTCTTCACGACCTGCTGCTGGTAGGCCTTGAACTCGTCGCTCATGGCTTCTTTGAAGCACACGGCCTTGGCCGCAATCACGTGCATCAACGGGCCGCCCTGACCGCCTGGGAACACAGCGGAGTTCAGCTTCTTCTGCAGATCTTCGTCGTCACAGGCCAGGATCAGGCCGCCACGTGGGCCGCGCAGGGTTTTGTGCGTGGTGGTCGCAACCACGTGGGCGTGAGGTACCGGATCCGGGTAGACGCCAGCGGCGACCAGACCGGCCACGTGGGCCATGTCAACAAACAGATACGCGCCTACCTTGTCGGCGATGGCACGGAAACGGGCAAAGTCCAGCTCCTGCGAGTAAGCAGAGAAGCCCGCGATGATCATTTTCGGCTTGTGCTCGACAGCCAGAGCTTCCACTTCGTCATAATCGATCAGACCGGTCTCCGGGTTCAGGCCATACTGAACCGCGCTGTAGATCTTGCCGGAGAAGTTCACGCTGGCACCGTGGGTCAGGTGGCCACCGTGAGCAAGACTCATACCCAGAACGGTATCACCGGGCTTGAGCAGCGCCATGAACACCGCAGAGTTGGCCTGTGAACCGGAATGCGGCTGCACGTTGGCGTAGGCGGCACCAAACAGCTCCTTGGCGCGGGCAATGGCCAGATCCTCAGCGATGTCCACAAACTCGCAGCCACCGTAGTAACGCTTGCCGGGGTAACCTTCAGCGTACTTGTTGGTCAGCACACTGCCCTGGGCTTCCATCACCCGCGGGCTGGTGTAGTTTTCAGACGCGATCAGTTCGATGTGCGCTTCCTGGCGTTTTTCTTCCGCCTGCATAGCGTTCCAAAGTTCGTCATCGAAACCGGCGATTTTCATATCACGAGTAAACATGGATGTGCTGCCCCTGTCTGTATGGCTGGCCCGGCGATGCCTCTTTGCAAGCCGGAACCCCTGAAAA
This sequence comes from Marinobacter sp. LM1, assembly GCF_042763285.1. Taxonomy (NCBI): domain Bacteria; kingdom Pseudomonadati; phylum Pseudomonadota; class Gammaproteobacteria; order Pseudomonadales; family Marinobacteraceae; genus Marinobacter; species Marinobacter sp. LM1. The sequence goes on along the minus strand of NZ_CP114373.1, from coordinate 859,934 downwards.
ATTGGGCCGCTATTCTATCTTGAAAGCGGGTTAAAAATCATCCTTTATGCCGTCCGCAGATACCGGCACACCGGAGGCTGTCAATTGCTATCGCGGAACGCTTTAGATACCTTACCCGGTTATTGTTCTCAGGTACCGACGTCCGTGGTATCGGCCTTCGGGGTGAGCGATCCGGGATACGCTGTAAATACGTCCCTGTACGCTCGACAAAATCATCCCTGATTTTGACGATCCCGGATCGCTCACCCCGAAGTCCTCGATCAGTCGCCTGACGTGCTTTCATTTTTCAAGCTACTGTTTGATAAAAGGAATATGCCAAAATGGCTCAATACGTATACACCATGAACCGCGTGGGCAAGGTGGTACCGCCCAAGCGGGAAATTCTGAAAGACATCTCTCTGAGCTTCTTCCCGGGCGCCAAAATCGGCGTACTTGGTTTGAACGGCGCCGGTAAATCCACCCTGCTGCGTATTATGGCGGGTGTCGACCAGGATTACATCGGTGAGGCCCGGCCACAGCCCGGCATCAATGTGGGCTACCTGCCGCAGGAGCCGGAATTGGACGAAGAGAAGACCGTAAAGGAAATCGTTGACGAGTCCGTCTCGCACGTACACAACGCTCTGGCGGAGCTGGACAAGGTTTACGCCGCCTACGCCGAGCCGGATGCGGACTTTGACGAACTGGCCAAGAAACAGGGCGAACTGGAAGCCATTATCCAGGCTACCGATGGCCACGACATAGAGCGCAAGATGGAAGTGGCGGCAGACGCCCTGCGACTGCCGGCCTGGGACCAGAAGGTCAAAGTGCTGTCAGGTGGCGAGCGCCGCCGTGTGGCCCTGTGCCGCCTGCTGCTGTCCGGCCCTGACATGCTCCTGCTGGACGAGCCTACCAACCACCTGGATGCCGAATCCGTGGCCTGGCTGGAGCGCTTCCTGCATGATTACGACGGCACCGTTGTCGCCATCACTCACGACCGTTACTTCCTGGACAACGTCGCCGGCTGGATCCTGGAACTGGACCGTGGCCACGGCATTCCGTTCGAGGGCAACTACAGTCAGTGGCTGGAGAACAAAGAGAAGCGCCTGGAGATGGAGGCCAAGCAGGAGGCCGCTCACCAGAAAGCCATCAAGCACGAGCTGGAATGGGTACGCACCAACGCCAAGGGCCGCCAGTCCAAGAGCAAGGCACGACTGGCCCGCTTCGAGGAGATGAGCTCCCAGGAATTCCAGAAGCGCAACGAAACCAACGAACTGTATATCCCGCCCGGACCTCGCCTTGGCGACAAGGTGATCGAGGTGGACGGCATCAGCAAGGCCTTCGGCGACCGCCTGCTGTACGAGAATGTCTCGTTCCACGTTCCACCGGGTGCGATTGTTGGCATCATCGGTGGTAACGGCGCAGGCAAATCCACGCTGTTCAAGATGATCGCAGGCATGGACAAACCGGATTCCGGCACCATCACCGTGGGTGAAACCGTGGAACTGGCCTACGTGGACCAGATGCGCGATCTCGACGGCAGCAAGACTGTGTGGGAAGAGCTTTCCGACGGCCAGGACATCATCAAGGTGGGTAACTACGAGACCCCGTCCCGGGCTTACGTGGGCCGCTTCAACTTCAAGGGCACTGACCAGCAGAAACGGGTGGGCGACCTGTCTGGTGGTGAGCGCAACCGTCTGCACCTGGCCAAGCTACTCAAACAGGGCGGCAACGTTCTGTTGCTGGACGAACCCACCAACGACCTGGACGTGGAAACCTTGCGCGCCCTGGAAGAAGCCTTGCTGAACTTCCCCGGCTCCGCTCTGGTGATTTCACACGACCGCTGGTTCCTGGACCGAGTAGCGACCCACATCCTGGCGTTCGAAGACGACGGCGAAGTAGTCTACTTCGAAGGCAACTTCACCGATTACGACGCCGACTTCAAGAAGCGCAAAGGCGACTCTGCCATGCAGCCCAAGCGTATGAAGTACAAGAAACTGGCGTAACCGATGACCGGGTCGGCCTTCGCGCCGGCCCGCTTGCCCTCCCCGATCTGCCCGACACGGAACCATGCCCATGGCCAAAGCCAAAACCGCCTTTGTATGCACCGAGTGTGGTGCCGACTATTCCAAGTGGCAGGGCCAATGTACCGCCTGCCAGGCCTGGAACACCATCAGCGAAGTACGCGGCGTCTCAGGCCCCGGCAAAGGTGCTCGCAGCGCCCGCTTTGAGGGTTATGCCGGCAGCCTGTCTGAGGTCAAAAGCCTGGACGAGGTCAGCCTGGCGGAGCAGGCACGTATCAGCACCGGCATGCAGGAATTCGACCGTGTGCTGGGTGGTGGCCTGGTGGAAGGCTCGGCGGTACTCATGGGCGGTCACCCCGGCGCCGGTAAAAGCACCCTGCTACTGCAGGCGGTTTGCCAGCTGGCCGAGAAGCACTCAGCGCTGTACGTCACCGGTGAGGAATCCCTGCAACAGGTGGCCATGCGCGCCAAGCGCCTGGGTCTGCCCACCAAAGACCTGAAAATGCTCTCGGAAACCTCCGTTGAGCGGCTTATGCAGGTGGCGGAAGCGGAGAAACCCCGCATTCTGGTAATTGACAGTATCCAGGTAATGCATGTGGCGGACATTGAATCAGCCCCAGGCTCGGTATCCCAGGTGCGGGAAAGCGCCGCCTTTCTGACCCGCTTTGCCAAGCAAACCGGCACCATCCTCTTGCTGGTGGGGCACGTCACCAAAGATGGCAGCCTGGCGGGGCCGAAGGTGCTCGAACACATGATTGACTGCTCGATCCTGCTGGAGGGCTCCAGCGACAGCCGCTACCGAACCCTGCGCGGCATCAAGAACCGCTTCGGCGCGGTTAATGAGTTGGGCGTGTTCGCCATGCTGGAACAAGGTCTGAAGGAAGTAAAAAACCCCAGCGCCATCTTCCTGAATCGAGGCGAGGAAGCGGCGCCGGGCAGCGTAGTGATGGTCGTCTGGGAAGGCACTCGGCCGATGCTGGTGGAGATTCAGGCCCTCGTGGACATGGCCCAGGGGAGCTACCCGAGACGGGTGGCGGTAGGGACTGACCAGAACCGCTTAGCGATGCTTCTGGCCGTGCTGCACCGCCATGGCGGCATGCATGTGGCCGATCAGGATGTGTTTGTGAATGTGGTGGCCGGTGTGAAGGTCAACGAAACCAGTGCGGATCTTGCTTTGCTGTCAGCTGTGGTTTCTTCATTCCGGAATCGGGCGCTGCCGCAGGATCTGGTGATTTTTGGCGAAGTTGGCTTGTCTGGGGAGATCCGGCCGGTACCGAGTGGCCAGGAGCGTATCTACGAGGCGGCCAAGCACGGTTTTACCCGGGCTTTGGTGCCGAAGGCTAACGTTCCGCGTAAGCCCGTTGATGGCATGAAGGTGATTCCGGTGACCAAGCTTTCGGATGCGCTTTCGGCTCTTGAGGAACTTTGAGCCAGGCCCCCTAGCCTGCAAAATCCGGTGCAAGGCGCGCGGCAGAGGGACACCTCAAAAAACCGCTACGAGCACATCCATGTGCGCTTCTCTCCGGCCATCCATGGCCTCCGACATTTTTTGAGGTGTCCCTCTGCCACGCACCGGCAACTTTCGGAGTAATCCCCAACGACGACCTCAGTCAATCAGATGCGCAAACTCTCTCTCCAAAAGCGCCTGATCCCCGAGATTCAGCTCCACCAACCGCTTCAAATGCGATGCACTGTCCAGATCAATGTACTGGCAGCGAAATCCCAGCCGATGATCCTCCACATGCTTCAACTCCACCGCCATCACAATCGCAGCTTCATGCTCATTCAGGTGAATCACCACCTCACAGGGCTTATTCAACGGAACCTTCCAGCCTTCTGGCCGCTGAACGAGAACGCCCTTCAGGGAAATATCCAACACCTCCGTTGACCACACCTGGTCCTGACAATGCAGCTCACAGGGGGCATCGAAACTGATTCGGTGAAACCGGCGTTTTTCTGAGGTTTTAGCAGACAAGGGAATGCTCCGGATCAAAAGTCATTGCTTTCTATGACTATAGACCGGGCACAAAAGGGAGTACAGCAAAGAACCTCCAGCAACCACAGCGAGAGAAGCCACCGTCCGAAAACGCTGCATCCATTCTAGAGAGGATACTTCCAGAGGGTTGAGTAGCGGGCTGGTGGAACGGCCTCCGAAAAATTTCGGAGGCCATGGATGGCCGGAGAGAAGCGCACAGGGAAGTGCTCGTAGCGGTTTTTCGGAGGCCGTTCCACCAGCCCGCAAGCACCAAGCTCGCAGGCTACAAATGACGGCAATCTCCTAGTTTAGCTTCGCTGGTGATACTGCCCACTAAGCTCAACAACCGCCTCAATAAACGCCCCGGCATGCTCCGGATCCACATCCGGCGTAATCCCATGCCCAAGGTTGAACACATGCCCCGAGCCAGAACCATAGCGCTTCAGGATATCCGCCACCTCCTGGCGAATGCGCGCCTTCGGCGCATACAGCATGGCCGGGTCCATGTTGCCCTGCAGGGCCACCTTGTCGCCCACGCGGGCACGGGCGTTGCCGATGTCCGTCGTCCAGTCCAGCCCCACAGCATCGGCGCCACAATCAGCGATAGACTCCAGCCACTGACCACCGTTCTTGGTGAAAACAATCACCGGCACACGGCGACCTTCGCTCTCACGAATCAGACCATCAACAATCTTCTTCATGTAGCGCAGGGAAAACTCTTCATAGGCCCAGCTACTCAACACACCACCCCAGGTATCAAAAATCTGCACAGCCTGGGCGCCGGCCTTGATCTGGCCATTGAGGTAGTCAATGACCGAATCCGCCAGATGGTCCAACAGACGATGCATCACCTCCGGCTGACCGTACATCAACTTCTTGGCCTCCGAGAAGGTCTTGGAAGATCCACCTTCAATCATGTAGGTAGCCAGAGTCCAGGGACTGCCAGAGAAACCAATCAGCGGCACGCGGCCATTCAGCTCCCGGCGAATGGTAGACACCGCATTCATCACGTAGTCCAGGTCAGACTCGGCATTCATCCTGGGCAGTGCATCCACATCTGCTTCCGAACGAATGACCTTACGGAATTTCGGGCCTTCGCCAGTTTCGAAATAGAGCCCCAGCCCTAGAGCATCGGGAATGGTCAGAATGTCAGAAAACAGGATGGCGGCATCCAGGGGGTAACGCTCCAGCGGCTGCAGGGTAACCTCACAGGCCAGCGGGGTGTTTTTGCACAAACTGAGGAAGTCGCCGGCCTTGGCCCGGGTTGCGCGGTATTCCGGCAGGTAACGGCCTGCCTGGCGCATCATCCACACCGGGGTGCGGTCTACAGGCTGGCGCATCAGGGCGCGCAGGAAGCGATCGTTCTTCAGCTCGGTCATAGAGTTTCCCGTTCTCGTCGGTAAAAATGGTCAGAGACAATGGGGAGCAATGATACCCCGTTTGCACGAATAAAAAAGGGCGGCTTACCCTTAGCAAGCCGCCCTTTCTGACTCTGGTCAATCCAGCGTTAAACGTCCAGGTAGTCCAGGATGCCTTCGGCCGCCTGACGTCCTTCCCAGATTGCGGTAACCACCAGATCCGAGCCACGCACCATGTCGCCACCAGCGAAAATCTTGGCATTGCTGGTCTGGAACGGGAACTCGGCTTCTTCTGCCGCAGCAACCCGTCCGGAGTCGTCCGTGTTCACGCCCAGCTCTTCAAACCAGGGTGCAGGGCTCGGGCGGAAGCCGAACGCTACCAGCACGGCATCAGCCGGAATCACTTCCTCACTGCCCGGAACCACTTCCGGACGACGACGGCCGTTTTCGTCCGGCTCACCCAGCTCCGTGGTGACTACCTTTACACCCTCAACGCGGTCTTCACCGATGATGGCGATGGGCTGACGGTTGAACAGGAACTTGACGCCCTCCTCTTTCGCGTTGGCCACTTCCCGACGGGAGCCCGGCATGTTGGCCTCATCGCGGCGATAGGCACAGGTCACGCTCTCGGCCTGCTGGCGAATAGAAGTCCGGTTACAGTCCATGGCGGTGTCACCACCACCCAGCACCACAACACGCTTGCCTTTCATATCGATGAAGTCAGATTCCTTTTTCTCGAAACCCAGGCGACGGTTAACATTCGAAATCAGGAACGGCAGGGCGTCATAGACACCCGGCAGCTCCTCACCGGGGAACCCACCTTTCATGTAGGTGTAGGTACCCATGCCCATAAAGACGGCATCGAATTCTTCCAGGATCTTGTTCAACTGAACGTCTTTACCCACCTCGGTACTCAGACGGAACTCCACGCCCATCTCCTCGAACACCTTGCGGCGGCGGGACATGACGGATTTTTCCAGCTTGAACTCAGGAATACCGAAGGTCAGCAGGCCACCGATCTCCGGGTAACGATCAAACACCACAGGCTTGACGCCGTTGCGCACCAGAACATCAGCACAACCAAGCCCTGCGGGGCCAGCGCCAATCACAGCCACCTTCTTGTCAGTCCAGGTGACATTGGACATATCCGGTTTCCAGCCCAGCGCAAATGCGGTGTCGGTAATGTACTTCTCAACAGAACCGATGGTAACCGCGCCGTAGCCGTCATTCAGGGTGCAGGCACCTTCACACAGGCGGTCCTGCGGGCACACACGACCACAGACTTCCGGCAGGGAGTTGGTCTGGTGGCACAGTTCCACCGCCTTCATGATGTTGCCCTCCGACACCAGCTTCAGCCAGTTCGGAATATAGTTGTGTACCGGGCACTTCCATTCACAGTACGGGTTACCACATGCCAGGCAGCGATGGGACTGGGAGGCCGCATGGGTTTCGCTGAACGGGTGATAGATTTCCCCGAATTCCTTTTTGCGCTTCTTGGCAGGCACCTTCTTCGGGTCTACCCGCCCAACTTCCACAAACTGAAAGTCATTGTTGAGACGTTCTTTCATGTTGCCACTCTCATCAGCTCGATTTCGACGGGGGCCGCACCGGAGTGCGACCCATCAACCTTGTTGGACCTGCCCGTTATTCCGGACGGGCGCGGGTGCTTGCCAGCAGGCTGCGAAGGTTCGCGGCCTTGGGCTTGACCAGCCAGAAACGGCCGATGTAATCGTCGAAATCTTCAAGTAGGTGCTCTGCCCAGGCACTTCCGGTTTCAGAGATGTGCTCCCGAATCACGCCACGCAGGTGGTTCCGGTAGGCTTCCATGTCTTCACGGGAAATACGCTGGATCTCAACCAGTTCATGGTTGTATTTGTCCACAAAGGTGTTGTCCAGGTCCAGCACGTAGGCGAACCCGCCGGTCATGCCGGCACCAAAGTTGTAGCCGGTAGACCCCAGCACGGTGACCAGACCACCCGTCATGTATTCGCAGCAGTGATCGCCAGCACCTTCAACCACGGCATGGGCGCCGGAGTTACGAACCGCAAAGCGCTCACCGGCGGTGCCGGCCGCAAACAGCTTGCCACCAGTTGCGCCATACAGACAGGTGTTACCGACAATGGAGGTTTCCTGGGTCTCAAAGTCACTACCACGGGGCGGCTTGACCACCAGCTTACCGCCGGTCATGCCTTTACCCACATAGTCGTTAGCATCACCCTCCAGAATCAGGTTCAGACCACCGACGTTCCACACACCGAAACTCTGGCCAGCGGTGCCGGTCAGGTCCAGAGTGATGGCCGCATCGGTCATGCCCTGATTGCCGTAACGGGCGGCAATCTCGCCAGACAGGCGTGCACCAATGGAACGGTCACAGTTGGTCACCCGGTAACTCCAGGCACCGCCGGACTTCTCGGCGATGGCAGCAGCGGTGTCCTGCACCATCTGCTCCGCCAGCTTACCTTCATCGAAAGGCTTGTTGCGTTCAATCTGACAGGTGTGCGGCTTGTCAGCAGGAATGTGGTCATTCTGCAGCAGACGGGTCAGATCCAGCTTCTTCTGGCGCTCGGTATTACCCGGCAGACGCTCCAGCAGGTCAACACGGCCGACCAACTCTTCCAGAGAACGCACACCCAGCTTCGCCAGCCATTCGCGAGTTTCCTCCGCCACAAAGCGGAAGAAGTTCATGGCCATTTCCACAGTGCCCTTGAAGTGCTCTTCGCGCAGATAGTCGTTCTGTGTCGCGACACCGGTCGCACAGTTATTCAGGTGGCAGATCCGCAGGTATTTGCAACCCAACGCCACCATCGGGGTGGTACCGAAGCCAAAGCTCTCCGCGCCCAGAATCGCGGCTTTCACCACGTCCAGACCAGTCTTGATGCCGCCGTCGGTCTGCAGGCGAATCTTGCCTCGCAGATCATTGGCGCGCAGCGCCTGCTGGGTTTCCGTCAGGCCCAGCTCCCAGGGGGAGCCTGCGTAGCGGATTGAGGTCAGCGGACTGGCTGCGGTACCGCCGTCATAACCGGAAACCGTAATCAGGTCGGCATAAGCCTTGGCAACGCCCGCGGCAATCGTGCCCACTCCGGGCTCTGATACCAGCTTGACGGACACCAGCGCCTCCGGGTTCACCTGCTTCAGGTCGAAGATCAGCTGCGCCAGGTCTTCAATGGAGTAGATGTCGTGGTGCGGCGGTGGCGAAATCAGGGTGACACCCGGCACCGAGTAACGCAGGCGCGCGATCAGGTCATTTACCTTACCACCCGGCAACTGGCCGCCTTCACCCGGCTTGGCACCCTGAGCCACCTTGATCTGCATAACATCGGCGCTACGCAGGTACTCAGCGGTCACACCGAAACGACCGGAAGCCACCTGTTTGATCTTGGAACGCTTGTTAGTGCCGTGACGAGCCGGGTCTTCGCCGCCCTCACCGGAGTTGGAACGACCACCCAGCGTGTTCATGGCCACGGCCAGAGCCTCGTGCGCCTCCGGCGACAGGGCACCGAGAGACATCGCAGCAGAGTCAAAACGCGGGAAAATATTCTCCACGGGCTCAACGTCGCTCAGGTCAATTGACTGGATGCCCTCACGGAACACCAGCAGGTCGCGCAGGGTGGCAACCGGGCGCTCATTGACCAGACCGGCGTATTCCTTGTAGGTGCCATAGTCGCCACTGATCACGGCATCCTGCAGTTTGCCCACCACATCCGGGTTGAAGGCGTGGTATTCCTGGCCATGCACGTACTTGAGCAGGCCGCCCTGGGAAATAGGCTTACGGGGCTTCCAGGCAACCGCGGCCAACTGCTCCTGATCCTGCTGGAAATCGAAGAAGTCGGCGCCCTGAATCCGGCTCGGGACGCCTTTGAAACACAGGTCTACCACATTGTCGGCAAGACCAATGGCTTCAAACAGTTGGGCACCGCGATAAGAGGTCATGGTGGAGATACCCATCTTCGACAGGATCTTCAGCAAGCCCTTGTTGATGCCCTTACGGTAATTGTTCTTGGCTTCGATCGGATCCATCAGCATTTCGCCGGTGCGAATCAGATCGTTCAGGATCTGGTACGCCAGGTACGGGTAAACCGCCGTAGCACCAAATCCGAACAGTACCGCAAAGTGATGCGGGTCCCGAGCCCAGCCGGTCTCAACAATGATGTTGGAATCGCAGCGCAGACCTCTCGCCACCAGGTGATGGTGCACTGCGCCGGTGGCCATCAGGGCATTGATCGGAAGATCGCCTTGAGCCAGGTCCTTATCGCTTAGAATCAGCAACACCTTGCCATCACGAACCACTTTTTCGGCTTCGTCGCATACCCGACGAACCGCCTGCTCCAAGCCCTCTTCAGGACGATAGCTCAGGGCGATTTTTGCCACCTCAAATCCCGGACGATCGTTATTACTGATCTTCAGGAACTTGGCCGGCGACAGCACCGGCGTGGTCAGGATAATCCGGTTAGCATGCTCCGGAGACTCCTCGAAAACGTTCTGCTCTGCGCCCAGACAGGTCTCCAGAGACATGACGATGGTCTCACGGAGCGGATCAATGGGCGGGTTGGTGACCTGCGCGAATTTTTGCCGGAAGTAATCCGCCACATGGCGTACCTTGCTGGACAGAACTGCCATCGGAGTATCGTCCCCCATGGAACCGACCGCCTCCTGGGCACTCTCAGCCAGTGGGCGCAGCACCTGGTCCCGCTCTTCAAACGAGATATTGAACATCTTCTGATGAACCAGAAGCTCGTCGGATTCCATCAGCTTGAATTCCGGGGTCGCCTGATTCAGCGTGGTCTCGACTCGCAGTGCATTGTCCTTGAGCCAGCGCTTGTAGGGCTGGGCTTTTTTGAGCCGCTGGTCGATATCCCCGGTATGCAGGACCTCGCCGGATTCGGTATCGATGGCCAGCATCTGGCCAGGACCAACCCGCCCCTTGGCCACCACATCATCCGGTGAGTAGCTGTACGTACCTACTTCCGAGGCCAGGGTGATGAAATCGTCCTTGGTGATAACCCAACGTGCAGGACGCAGACCATTGCGATCCAGCATACACAGCGCATAACGGCCATCTGACATTACCAGGCCCGCCGGGCCATCCCAAGGCTCCATGTGCATGGAGTTGTACTCGTAAAAGGCCCGCAGTTCAGAATCCATGGTATCGACATTCTGCCAGGCAGGCGGAATCATCATGCGCACCGCCCGGAACAGGTCAACACCACCTGCCAGGAGCACCTCCAGCATGTTGTCCATGCTGGAGGAGTCGGAGCCAGTCAGGTTAACCAGCGGCTGCAGGGTCTGCAGATCCGGCAAATCCGGTGAGCTGAACTTGGCTGCGCGGGCGATTGCCCAGTTACGGTTGCCGTCAATGGTGTTTATCTCACCATTATGGGCCAGGAACCGGAACGGCTGCGCCAGCGGCCAACGCGGCATGGTGTTGGTCGAGAAGCGCTGGTGGAAAACACAGATGGCCGTTTGCAGATCCGGATCACCAAGATCCTTGTAGAAGTTGGCCAGATCCGCGGGCATCATCAGGCCTTTGTAGGCCAACGTCTTATGGGAAAGACTGCAGATATAGAATTCCGGGTCTTCCGCCATATCTCGTTCAGCGTGGCGGCGCCCGACGAACAGACTGATCGCAAATTCCTTTTCTTCCTTGCCGCCGGGCTCTACAAATACCTGTTCGATGCGCGGCAGACAATCCAGAGCCATGGGGCCAAGGCAACTGTCATCGACGGGCACTTCCCGCCAACCCATAATTTCAAGGCCTTGCTCCGTCAGCCTTTTTTCAATAGCTGATCGGCCAGCAGAAGCTTTTGCGTCGTCCTTAGCCAAAAAAACCTGGCCAACCGCAAACAAGTCGCCAGGTTTTTTGCCGAAGGCTGCCTGGGCAGCTTTATAGAGGAAGGCCTTGGGGCTCTGAATAAGCAGACCGCAACCATCACCGGTCTTGCCATCGGCAGCAATGCCGCCCCGGTGAGTCATGCAGGTCAGAGATTCAATGGCTGTCTGTAACAGCTTATGGCTAGCTTCGCCCTTCATGTGGGCAATCAGGCCAAAACCGCAGTTGTCCCTGAACTCATCAGGATGATACAAGCCTGTTGTCATAAGCGTTCTCTCGCGTGTAAATGCTTCCCGCCAGCGACACTCCCGCACCAAAAAGGTGCAAAAAATACGCTGGCACCGAAAAAAGGGGGAAGGGATTTTACACACGTGAAACTACGTATACAATTTTTTTCGTAGTCTGGCGCCTAAAACGCACCGGAATGGTGCGAAAATCAATAACCCTCGTAGGGTCGAACCCAAGGATTCGAGATCCTCAGCGCGTCGGGCAGACTAGCCGCCGCCGCCCCGGCCTCTTCTCGGCTAGAGTATTGGCCATAAACCAGCATAAACCAAGGTAAGCCCTGGCGCTCACCCTTGGTGTAACTCAAATTCGCATCCTCGGGCGCTCGACGCAGTACATTCAACACCGTTTGTTCCTGATTGCCTGCAACAAGTTGCAGCGTCCAACCCTTACGCTGACGTAACTGGTCAAGTGCCACAAATTTAACGGGGTTAGCTGGCACAAACTCTGGCTCTGGCTCTGGCTCTGGCTCTGGCTCTGGCTCTGGCTCTGGCTCTGGCTCTGGCTCTGGCTCTGGCTCTGGCTCTGGCTCTGGCTCTGGCTCTGGCTCTGGCTCTGGCTCTGGCTCTGGCTCTGGGAGAATCTCTGTTTCAGGCAGAGGCTGTGTCAAATCTTCAGTAGCATTGGTTTCGCCCGGAACGTCAGACTCATCCTCGCCCGCAGGCGCAATCAAAGGCGCGGTTTCCGGTTCAGGCTCCGCAACACCCGGACCAATGGTAATGCTCTTGCGGACAGGCTCAGGCTCAACCCCGGCGCCGGCTTGTCGCTGAACCGTGCTCTCGTATTGCTGGGAAACAAACCACCAGGATGCCGCCAGCAACACCAGCCCCAGCGCAGGCCACCGCAAATGCGCAACCGTAAAACCAGCTTTTGAGGAGGACGTTGCCGACGACGGAACCATGTCCAGCCAAACACCCGGCGCAACACGCTTTAGCCGACCAAAGCTACCCTGACTCAACACCTCAAGCTTTTTCAACCGAGAGGCCGACAGCAGCTCAGACTGAGAACCACCCGCCCGGTGAACCCTGGGCTCGAGATAAGCCTTGATATCTTCGCGGCTTAACGGAGGTAGGTTCAGGTGATGCGCATGGGCGGAATCCGGGCGATCTTCCAATTGGCGCCACACCTGCTCGGTGCCGGCCATAATCGGAACCGCAGAAACCGACCGCTCCGAGGCCACAAATCCTGCCACCAGGAGATTCAGAACATCCGACTCAACCCGGTCTGCATCATCAACAAGCAGCACTTGCCGATGCCCCCGGCGAATCCCGGATTCAGACCAGCGAAAGTAACGGTAAATCGCCTCTCTGGGCTCAGCATCTGCCGGTATCCCGGATTTCGCCAACTGTTTCAGATAGCGCGCGAGCGCCTGGCGACTGGTGAGCGCGGAAGCGGGAATGCGATGAAAATCAAGCCTTGAGGACTCGCTGCGCACCAACTCTGCCAATACCCTGGTCTTACCGGACCCTGGCGCACCAGTTAGAACCAGCACCATATCCCCGAACCCACAAAGATGGCGCAACGTTTCCAGAGCATGCTGACGCATGGCATCCGGAAAAAATGGCGTTTCCATCTCAAGGGGATTGTCGCGCAGGCTGTATCGCTGCTGTAGCCGGGGGAAAAGTCCCCCGCCATCGGTACTGTTCAAGGATTCTTGAGCCACACGTCGTCCCTGTTTCTGAAACTCAGAGCCCATCAGCCTGCCTGCGGCAGGAATGCCCTCAAGGTATCACGGATGTTCCCGACAGACGCATTCTCGGTAATAAAGGCATCGCCTATCGCTTTCAGGAGAACCAACCGTAGCCGACCATCCACATTCTTCTTGTCTACCGACATCAGGTTCATGAAGTCTTCAGGTGTCATATCATCCGGTGCCTGCTCGGGCAAGCGGGCCCGCCGAATCAGAGCAACAGCCCGGGCCCGGTCATCCGCAGAGATCAGCCCTTCTCTCACTGAAAGATCAGCGGCCATCATCATACCTGTACCCACGGCTTCGCCGTGCAACCAGTTGCCGTAGCCGGCGAAGGTCTCGATGGCATGGCCGAAGGTATGGCCGAGATTGAGGATTGCACGTAACCCACCCTCTCGTTCGTCAAGCGCAACAACTTCCGCCTTACAGACACAGGATCGATAGATCGCCTCACCTAATGCCTCGGCATCAAGTCGTAACAGGCTCTCCATGGAATCCTCAAGCCAGGCCAGGAAAGACTCGTCCCGAATCAGGCCATATTTGATCACCTCTGCGAGACCGGCAGACACCTCCCTCTCCGGCAGTGTTTGCAAGCTGTTGGTATCGATCAGCACCGCCTGCGGCTGATGGAAAGCACCGATCATGTTCTTGCCAAGCGGGTGATTTATCCCTGTTTTCCCCCCAACAGACGAGTCCACTTGAGAGAGCAGCGTGGTTGGAACCTGTATGAAGGGAACGCCGCGCTGGTAACAGGCCGCCGCGAAACCCGCCATATCACCCACAACGCCGCCGCCCAGGGCAACGAGTGTCGTTTTGCGGGTATGTCGTTTTTCCAGAAGCGCGTCGAAAATGAGGTTGAGCGTCTGCCAATCCTTGAACTGTTCTCCATCGGGCAAGGTCACTACGTCAATGGCCTTGCCGGGAAAACAGCCTTTCACCTTCTCAAGATACAGCGGGCCGACGGTATCGTTGGTAACGATCATAACCTGCTGGCCTGCCACCCAGCGTGTCAGGTCAAACGAACCCAGCAACCCCTGCCCGATAATGATCGGATAGCTACGCTCCCCAAGCTCAACCTTCAGCTTTCGAAGTACCTTGTGCATTATGCCTGCCCTCTTTCCGCCGCTGTCTTCTGTGGCGGGGCGTTTTCGGATTGATACGGTTGACCAGTTGCCGCACCACAAGACGTGGGCTTTTGCGATCGGTAAACATTACGATGTCTGCCAACTCGGTATAGAGCGGATCCCGAATCGCAAACAGCCGGCGCAATACGCCTTCCGGATCGTCATTCTGCAACAATGGCCGGTTACGGTCCTTACGGGTACGCTCAACCTGTTGGTCGATAGACGTTTTTAGGTAAATCACCACCGAGTTCTTTTTCAGCAATCCGCGATTTTCAGCACGCATGACGGCACCGCCTCCGGTCGCCAGTACCGTTCCCATTTCGTTAGACAACTCGTCAAGCATTGCGGTTTCACGCTGGCGAAAACCATCCTCACCTTCAACATCGAAGATCCAGGGAATATTGGCGCCGCAGCGTTCTTCAATAATGCGGTCAGAATCGAGAAAACGGTACCCGAGTTCCTTGGCTAGCATCCGGCCGATGGTACTTTTTCCGGCCCCCATGGGCCCGACCAGTACTACGCGTTTGGGCAAAGACATAATTTCCGCTCAACAGATTTCAAGCGGGTGAGAATAGCACAGGGCGCACCTTTCCATAAGTCACCGGCACCAGAAGCACTACTCCAGATACGAAAAAGCCGCCGGGGTTAGCGGCGGCTTTTCGGTTTACTGGCCGGATCAGTCGATCAGGTCGTTCTTGATGATCTTCGGGGTGATGAAGATCAGCAGCTCACTGCGCTCATTGATGTGCTCAGTACGCTTGAACAGGCGGCCAAGGTAGGGAATATCACCCAGGAACGGAGTCTTGGTGGTTTGCGTGGCCACCTCGGACTGGAAGATACCACCCAGAACCACTGTCTCGCCGTTCGCCACCAGCACTTGAGTCATAACTTCATTGGTGTTGATCGACGGAATACCGGCCGTGACCTCGCCCCGGGAATCCTGGTTGACTACCAGATCCATAATGATCTTATCATCCGGGGTAATTTGCGGGGTCACTTCCAACGATAGCACAGCCTCCTTAAAAGAAACGGAAGTGGCACCACTGGACGCAGCTTTCTGGTACGGAATCTCTTCACCGGACTTGATAGATGCCGTCTGGCGGTCCGCAGTCACAACCCGCGGCTGGGAGACCACTTCTGCACGGCCGTCGCTTTCGAGGGCAGAAAGCTCCAGATCTACCAGGAAGTCATCACTGCCCCAGCCGATTGCGAAGGAGGATGCGCCCTCGCCAGACACCCCTAGATCAACACCCAAGGCACCCGGGAAGGAAATGGTATTGCTGCCACCGCCAGCTGCGTCGCGAGCTTCCTGCAGGGTGCCCAGCGAGCCACCAATGGTCACAACGTCATCGCCATCGACATTGTAAGCAGCACCACCCCAGCGAACACCCAGATCTTCCGCCACGTTAGTTTGGGCACGAACAATGCGAGCTTCAATTGACACTTGGCGAACCGGGACATCCCACGTGGATACCAGCCGGCGTATTTCCTCCAGCTTCTCAGCGGTTTCCCGAACACTGATGGTATTGGTTCTGGCATCAGATGACACAAAACCGCGGGAGGAGATCAGTTCTTCATCCGCCTGAATCAGAGCAACCACATCCGCCGCCTTGGCGTAGTTCACCTGAATAATATCCAGCCGCACCGGTGCCAACTCAGCGATCTGCTTATTCGTCTCGAGCTCCAGTTTCTCACGAGCCGCAATTTCTTCAGCCGGCGCAACCAGCAGTACGTTGCCAATCTGGCGTTTGTCCAAACCTTTGGTCTTGAGAATCAGGTCCAGGGCCTGGTCCCACGGCACATTCTGCAGACGCAGAGTGATGCTGCCACCCACAGTGTCACTGGCCACCAGGTTCAGGCCGGTGAAATCGGCAATCAGCTGAAGTACAGAGCGCACTTCAATATCCTGGAAGTTCAGGGACAGTTTCTCACCGGTGTACGGGAACTTCTCTTCACGGCGGATTTCCGCTTCTTCCTGGGACAGCTCTTCAACACTGACCGTAAACTCCCGGCCAGACTGGTAGGCAATGTAGTCGTACTCGCCTTCCGGACGGATTTCGATCACCGCATTGCCATCTTCAACAAATGTATCGATACGGGTTACCGGAGTGGCGAAGTCCGAAACATCCAGGCGACGGCGCAGGTTGGCCGGCACCTCCAGGTCCGGCATGGTCAGCCGGATACGGCCACCAAGCTCAGTGAGGTTTACAGCGGCCTTGGTGCTGCCGAGATCCACAATCACCCGACCTTCACCGTCTTTGCCCCGGCGGAAATCCACATCCGCCAGCGCATTGGAAGATGAGGTTGAGGCAACTGGCGCTGACTGGGGCTGTGCCGGGCGGGAGCTCGCCACAGGCGCTGAACCGCCTCCACCAATGGTCATTACCAGCGAGTTATTGTTGCGAACCGTTTCATGAGGCACCAGCTCCACCAGATTGAAGATCAACCGGGTGCGGTCCTTGGTTTCCACGACCGTCAGGCTCTGGGCATTTCCGCTACCCAGCGGAATGCTGCGCTGATTGAGGCCGCTGGTGGTATCCGACAGGTCTACGGCGATCCGTGCAGGACGCTCGATGGTATAACCCTTAGGTTCGGGCGGGGCACCATCGAACTTCATGGTCACTTCGAGGCCTTCCCCCGGCAGCGACGTAAACGATACGTCTTCCAGCGTGACCGCTCCGGCCAGGCTACTCCATAACCCGATGGCAATCACGCCGACACAGACATTGAGTTTTTTGAACATCGCTAGCCTCGATCCCACAACTTTTTGTTCATGCATATTTCTTTCAATCATGTTTTTGCCGCTCCCCTGCCTCATTCTTCATCCAGGGACAGGGAGCGCGGGCGCTCGACCCAACCACCCCGGCCGTTCGGAACGATTTCCACCAGCTCGATCCGGGTGTCGCTCACGCCAACCACCCGGCCGTAATTCTGGCCCATGTAGTTACCGGTGCGGACTCGGTGAATCCCGCCTTCGTTGTCCCGTATTAACGCGAACAGGTTGCCATCCACGCCCTGCAGAGTACCGACCATTCCAAGTGATTTAAGGTCAAAGTTCTCCAGAACTTCCTTCGGTCGATCCAGATCCGGTTCTACGTCACTCACCGGCTCTTCATCGGCCATGGTCAGCTGAACATCGATGGGCGGCTCGAACGGCGCTCTCCGATCGGCTGCCGAATAACTGAATGCCTCGTAGGCCTTGAATTCCGGCAGGGGCTCAACGTGGCCCCGGGGCTTGGCCCGGGTATCCGCCATAAACTTGTCCAGATCAGAGAAACCGTTTCCCTGGGAACAAGCCGTCAGCAAAGAGGCCAGACACACACCCAGCCAGGCTTTTCCCGCATGCTTTCCTGTCATGCTCACTCTCCAGCCCGGTAGCGGTAGGTACGGGCAACAACCTGCATATCAAGCTGGTCGCCCTCTCCGCTGATTGGTTTGATGGTTAAATCGTGCAATGTAACGATCCGCGGCAGGCTCGCCACACTGCTTACGAAAGAGGCCAGCTCATGATATGAACCGGATACCCGAATATTAATGGGAAGTTCGGAGTAGAAGTCTCGCTGCTGCTCCGGCTGAAGCTTGACTTCCTGCAGCGCCAAACCGCTCCCTAACGCCGTATTGGTAATATCTTCCAGCAAGCCAGGCACCTCGGTTTCACTAGGCAGCTGACGCACCAGCGCTCCAAAGGTTTCCTCCATCTCTTCCATCTGTGCCTTGAAAACATCCAGGTTCGCCACCTGATACGCTTTTTGCTCGTAGCGCTGTTTGAGCTCCTGCTCTTGCCGTTCCACTCGATCAAGCTGGGCATACTGATCCTTGATAAAGAACCAGTATCCACCACCGAGTATCAGACCGAAGACAATCAACGCCACAATGGCCTTGACTGGTGCTGGCCAGATGCCGGCATTGTTGATATCAAGATCATTGATATCGAATTCGTTAAGACTTTTCAGAGAGTCCGCGAGGCTCATCAGTTATCCTCCCCTTCGGGCTCAGGTGTGCGCTGCTGGACAGAAAGATTGAACTGGCTATAGCCAGAACGGGCGCTGTCTGCTGCAGCCACATTGGTCAGGTTGGGATTGGCAAACCATTCAGAATCTTCGAACTGACGCATCAGGTTCGAAATTCGGCTATTGGACTCAGCCATCCCCACAATATCAAGTCGCTCACCGCTCTTCTTAAGATCGGTGTAGTAAAGCCCGTCAGGAAGGGTCCTCACCAATTCATCGAACACCCGCACAATTACAGGCCGCTTGCCTTGAAGATCCTGAATCACCTGCATGCGTGCCAGCAATTCATCGCGCTGACGCTTGAGGTTTTCAATCTCCTTGATCTGCTTGTCCAGCTCTTTGGTCGCAGTCTCGATATAGGCATTACGGGATTGCTGATAGGCAATTCGGCTATCCATATCCGATTTCCAGAGGAAAGCCAGGCCACCCGCGATAATCACGGCGCCCAGTATCATCACGACAAACTGCTTCTGCTTCTCCGCGCGAAGCTCTTCCCGCCAGGGCCTGAGGTTAATCTTTGCCATCAGTCGAAACTCCTCATTGCCAGACCGCAGGCAATCATCAACGAGGGGGCATCATTGCTTAGCGCAGAGGCGTTAACCCGGGAGCCC
Source organism: Marinobacter sp. LM1 (assembly GCF_042763285.1). Taxonomy (NCBI): domain Bacteria; kingdom Pseudomonadati; phylum Pseudomonadota; class Gammaproteobacteria; order Pseudomonadales; family Marinobacteraceae; genus Marinobacter; species Marinobacter sp. LM1. Next base: position 841,054 of record NZ_CP114373.1, on the reverse strand, counting down.
ACCGCCATATTGGCAAACGGATTGGCCACCAGGGTTGGCGTTCCAGTTTTCTCTTCCACCATTTCCGTGAGCCCCTGAATCGACGCTGTTCCTCCGGCAAGCACCACGTAATCCACCGCGTTGTACTGACTCGCGCCGAAGAAAAACTGCAGCGCCCGCGCCACTTGCTGAACAACCGCTTCCCGGAACGGGGTCAGGACTTCCTCGTTGTAGTCGTCTGGCAAACCACCCTGCTTCTTGGCCAGACCCGCCTCTTCAAGCGAAAGCCCGTAACGACGCTGAATCTCTTCCGTCAGCTGTTTTCCGCCAAAGATCTGCTCGCGGGTATAGACCGTTTTGCCCTCTGCCAGCACACTCAGGGTTGTCATGGTTGCACCGATATCGACGATGGCAACCACCAACTCTTCGCCCTGAGAATCAAGCTGGGGCTCAATCAGACTGTAAGCGCGCTCCAGAGCGTAGGCTTCCACATCGACAATCCTGGTTGTCAGCCCTGCAATTTCCAGGGCATCTTCTCGGATATCGACGTTTTCCTTACGGCAGGCTGCCAGCAGCACATCCACCTGATCCGGGTTGGATTCGGACGGGCCCTGGACTTCAAAATCGATCGCCACTTCATCAAGGGGGTAAGGAATGTACTGATCCGCTTCCAGTGCGATCTGGTCTTCCATCTCAAACTCGTTAAGACCACCATCCATCTGGATAACCTTGGTGATCACCGCCGAGCCGGAAACAGCAACGGCTACCTGCTTCACACTGGTACGTGATTTGGACGCGACACGCTTGAGCACTTCCCCAACCGCTTCAACGTCTGTGATGTTTTTTTCAACCACTGCATTGGCCGGCAACGGCTCTACCGCATAGCTCTCGACCTTATATCGATCGCCATGTTTTGACAGCTCTAGCAGCTTGACCGAACTGGAGCTTACATCCACTCCAAGGACGGCACTGGATTTTTTTCCTGGTAATCCGAACACGCGCTCACCCTATACCTGGTTAAATGCACCCGGCGTTGGAACCCCTGAACCACTCCCTGTAAAGGCGATCATTTCAGAGGCGTTCTATGTGTTTTTTATGTAAGAGAATTTCTTATTTATTCCGTCTACAATGCAATCTCTCGAATTTCGGGAGACATTGCAGACGGCGAGGCGACCGAACCTTCCTAAAGCAATTTCTCAAATAATAGACCTATATCCAACAGTTGTCAGAAAAAAATGTCTCATTTGTTGCGTACATCTCGCGTTTTTGCCTGGTTCTTTCTTACCGGCCTGAGTGTCGCCATTATTATTTCCTCAAGCCTGTATCTTTATCTTCGGCCCAATCTGCCACCGGTTGAGCAATTGCTGGATGTCCGGCTGCAGACGCCTTTACGGGTGTATAGCAAAGACAGCAGATTAATAGCAGAATTCGGTGAAAAGAGAAGGGCACCGATCACAATAGAACAGATCCCTACAATTCAGTTACAAGCCTTTCTGGCGGCGGAAGACGCGCGTTTTTACGAGCACTTCGGAGTCGACATTAAAGGCCTGACGCGGGCTGCAGTGGAACTGATCACCACCGGAGAAATCCAGTCTGGCGGCAGCACCATCACCATGCAGGTTGCAAAAAATTACTTTTTGTCACGCGACCGGACCTTCATCCGAAAGTTCAACGAGATACTGCTGGCTCTTCAGATTGAACGTGAACTGGATAAAAACCGGATTCTTGAGCTCTACCTGAACAAGATCTACCTCGGTAACCGGGCCTATGGAATCGCCGCCGCAGCCCAGGTCTACTACGACAAACCGGTGACAGAACTGTCACTGGCACAGATGGCAATGCTGGCCGGCTTGCCCAAAGCCCCTTCGGCCTATAACCCTCTCGCAGATCCGGAACGAGCCTTGATCCGCCGCAACTGGATTCTCGGCAGGATGAAAGACCTGGGCTACATCACCGAAGACGCCTGGTCTCTGGCCAGCAAAGCACCTCTGACCGCCAGCTATAACACCCGTGACGCCGAAGTGGACGCCGACTACGTGGCAGAGATGGCCCGGGCAGAAATGGTTCGCCGCTACGGGGAAAACGCCTACACCGACGGTTACAGCGTGACCCTGACGGTCGACAGCACCAAGCAACAAACTGCCACCGAAGCCCTGAGGGCAGGCCTCGAAGCCTATGACCGCCGGCACGGTTTCCGGGGCCCCATCGGACAGTTCGACATTGAAGGCCTGACCCCGGCCGAACTGTCGGACAAGATGCAGAACTACCCGCGGGTTGAAACGCTGGTACCAGCCGTTGTGACATCCATAGATGACGAAAAAGATGAAGTGAGAGTGCACGCACGGCGCCTGGGCCCGGGCATTATGCCATTTGACACCATGACCTGGGCACGCCGATTCCGCACCGAGAGCATTACCGGGCCCGAACCACAGAATCCTTCCGAGGTGGTCAGCCCCGGAGACGTCATCTATGTCAAAGTCGACCAACTGCCACAGGTTGCAGATTCTGAAGCAGAATCGGGCAGCGCGAGCGTATCGACTCAGGCAGTCACCGAACTGCACGTTTCCCTGGCGCAGGCACCCAGAATCGAGGGCGCACTTATCTCTCTCGAGGCCAAAACCGGCGCCATTGAAGCTTTGGCGGGCGGCTACAGCTTCAACCAGAGCAAGTACAATCGCGCCACCCAGGCCAGCCGCCAACCAGGCTCAACGTTCAAGCCGTTCCTGTACCTTTCCGCGCTGGAAAACGGCCGAACACCGGCGACCATCTACAACGACGCTCCGATCGTATTCGAAGACTCCGAACTTGAAACCGCATGGCGACCACAAAACTCATCGGGCCAGTTCTACGGACCAACCACCTTGCGCGAGGGCCTTTACCGCTCCCGCAACCTGGTTTCCATCCGCCTGCTGAGAGACCTGGGCATCAACACCACCCTCAGCTACCTGAAGCAACTCAAACTCCCGACTGAAAATATGCCCTCCAACCTCTCGCTCTCCCTGGGCAGCGGCCTGCTGACCCCTATGGAGCTGGCAAGAGGCTTTGCGGTGATAGCCAATGGCGGTTACGACGTACAGCCCTACCTGATTGAACGAATCGAGGAATGGGACGGCACCGTGGTCTATGAAGCCCCGAAGACCATATTATGCGACGAGAACTGCGACGCCTTCCCGACACAGGTCGCCGATGCCGAACAACGCACTTCGGAGCAACCACCCGAAATTGAAGGCATGACACTGCCAGCCTCCGCTGCCGGGGAGAACACAACCGAACCACGGATCATGCAACGCCTGGCCGACGAACGATCAATCTACATCATGCACTCCATGATGCAGGACGTGGTTCGCAGGGGAACGGGGCGGCGCGCTCTAGCCCTGAATCGCAGCGACATCGCAGGCAAGACGGGCACCACCAACGAGCAGAAAGACACCTGGTTCGCGGGCTTCAACCACGATATCGCAACCACGGTCTGGGTCGGATTTGACCAACCCGCCCCCCTGGGTCGCGGCGAGTTTGGCGCCAGTACCGCGCTGCCGATATGGGTCGACTATATGAAGGTAGCGCTGGCAGACCAGCCAGCAGCCACCATGCCCAGGCCCAACGGCATCGTGAATATCCGCATCAATCCGGAAACCGGAGAAAGAGCCCGGCCCGGCGAAGAAGCCGTGTTCGAGATATTCAAGGAAGAAGACGCACCCTCGCCTCTGCCAGCCGAGAGTATCGGAGGGAATGGCGACAATGGTAACGGGGACGACCTGTCTCGGCAGATCTTCTGATCTGTCGCTGCATCACCCCAAGCAGGACGCACAAAAAAACCGGCGGGATCTCCGCCGGTTTTTTTTAAAGCCAGACTACATCCCGATCAGATGATGTCGTCCATAGACTTCAGCGGGTAATGCGCGGGGTACGGATTGCGCGCAACACCGGAATCTACCGCAGCACGGGCCACAGCAGCCGGTACCACTTCCAGCAGACGAACGTCCATCGGCTTCGGAATAATGTATTCCTTACCGAATTCAAACGCATCAACACCGTAGGCTTCACAGATTTCCTGCGGCACCGGCTCTTTGGCCAGTTCACGGATCGCATTAACCGCGGCAACCTTCATTTCCTCGTTGATAGCGGTCGCACGTACATCCAGTGCACCACGGAAAATGAACGGGAAGCCAAGCACGTTGTTCACCTGGTTCGGGTAGTCAGAGCGACCGGTCGCCATGATCAGATCATCGCGGGTGGCCAGAGCCACTTCCGGGCTGATTTCCGGATCCGGGTTGGAACAGGCAAACACTACCGGGTTCGGCGCCATTTTCGCCAACTGCTCGGCAGACAGAAGATCCGGGCCGGACAGCCCCAGGAACACGTCTGCGCCGTCGATGGCGTCGTCCAGAGTGCGCTTGTCGGTATCGTTGGCGAACATCGCCTTGTACTGGTTCAGATCATCACGACCAGAGTGGATCACACCCTTACGGTCGAGCATGAAGATGTTCTCAGAGCGCATACCGCAGCTGATCAGCAACTTCATGCAGGCAATGGCGGCCGCACCGGCGCCCAGACATACCACCTTTGCCTCTTCAATTTTCTTGCCCTGCAGCTCAAGAGCATTGATCATGCCGGCCGCAGTTACGATAGCGGTACCGTGCTGGTCATCGTGGAAGATGGGCACGTTACACTTTTCAATCAGCGCACGCTCAATCTCGAAGCACTCCGGTGCCTTGATGTCTTCGAGGTTGATACCACCGAAGGTATCGGCGATACGCTCAACAGTTTCAATAAACGCTTGCGGGCTTTCGGAATTAACCTCGATGTCGAAGACGTCAATTCCGGCAAAGCGCTTGAACAGTACGCCCTTGCCTTCCATAACCGGCTTGCTCGCCAGAGGGCCGAGATTACCCAGACCCAGGATAGCGGTACCGTCAGAGATCACGGCGACCAGGTTACCCTTGGCTGTGTATTTGTAAGCGTTCTCGGGGTCCTTCGCGATCTCGCGGACCGGTTCGGCAACCCCGGGGCTGTACGCCAGGGAGAGGTCGCGGGAAGTCTGGGTCGGCTTCGTGATTTCAACACTCAGCTTACCCGGCCGCGGTTTGGCGTGATATTCAAGGGCTGCTTCTTTCAGATCTTGAGACATTGCCACTGTTCCGTTTGTCACGTTTAAAGGTAAATCCCGCTGGAGCTCGCCCAACGGAGCGCGCCATTATGGCGCGCTCGACCCGAAACGACAAGCCGAAATCGAATATTTTGTGAACAGTCAATAGTGCATTTTGCGTATATAGCAACTTTTATTTTTCATTGGCGCACAAAAAAAGCGCCCGAAGGCGCTTTTTTCAACATCCCGGTGCGGATCAGTCTTTCTTGCCACCGATACGGCTGCCGAAACGCTTCTGGAAGCGATCGATACGACCACCGGTGTCCATAACCTTCTGCTTGCCGGTGTAGAACGGGTGGCACTGGGAGCATACGTCCAGCTGCAGATCGTGGCCGATGGTTGAACGGGTCTTGATTACATTACCGCACGAACAGGTAGCGGTGATGTCTTCGTACTTCGGGTGAATACCTTCTTTCATGGCGAACCTCGTTAGGTCATGCCGCTACCTGATCACGGGGCATTTTGGCTGCCCAGGTGCCAGGCACCGCATGTTTGAATCAATTGAAAAGACCGTGCACAATCAAGCCCGGCCAGAAACAGACCGCGAATCTTACTGACAAACCCGACCACAGGCAAGTATCTTGGCCATCCGGAACAGTCCGGATACCATGCAACCAGCCTACTTTTGCCCGCTTCCAGGATACGCAGTTACCGTGACACGGCCCTCGACCGCTCGCATCGCCCTGAATCGCCCCCTTCGGCGACTCTTTGATTACCGAATCCCGGAGACCATGACAGTCTCACCCGGGCAACGCGTGAAAGTACCCTTTGGCAGGCAAACCCTGACCGGCCTTGTGGTGGAAACCGGCGTGACACCACCAGACGGCATTACCCTCAAGCCCATCCTGGAAGTGCTGGAGCCGTGGCTCGCCTTACCCACAGCCACCTTCCAACTCCTTAGCTGGGCCAGCGACTACTATCAGCACCCCTTGGGTGAGTGCCTGTTCACCGCTCTGCCTCCCGCATTACGTCGAGGCCGGCCGTCACAGCAGAAACAGGATGAACACTGGCAAGGCACCCAAAACATCGCCCCACTGCCGGCCAACGCCCATCGACAGAAAGCCTTGCTGGAAGCCATCCAGCGCGCCCCCGGCATATCGACCGGCGAACTGGTTAAAGCCGGCTTCAACCGCCCTCAGATCAAAAGCCTTCACGATAAAGGCCTCATCGAACTTAGCGATCCACAGCATCCGACTTCCAGCGAGAGCATCGCCACAGTAAACGGCCCCAGACTCTCACCCGCACAACTCGCAGCGGCCAAAGAATTACCGCAGGTTACAGATCACTTCAGCGCCACACTTCTTTATGGCATCACCGGGAGCGGCAAGACCGAGCTCTATCTTCATTACCTGACACAAAAACTGCAGGACGACCAACAGGCTCTGGTACTGGTTCCCGAAATCAACCTCACGCCCCAGACCCTCGAGCGCTTCCGGCGTTACTTCGGCAACCGGATTGTGGCCTGGCACTCGGCCCTGAACGACAGCGAACGCCTGGCTACCTGGCTGAGAATCCGACATGGGGAACCGGTTATTCTGATTGGCACCCGCTCCGCCGTCTTGCTGCCGTTTACGAATCTTCGCGCCATTGTTGTGGACGAAGAACACGACAGCTCCTACAAGCAGGGCGAAGGGTTTCGCTACTCGGGGCGGGACGTTGCCGTGTATCGGGCTCACCTGAATCAATGCCCCGTCATCCTGGGCTCAGCAACGCCTTCGCTGGAATCCTGGCACAACGCCAGGCAAGGCAAATACCACCTTATCCGTCTGGAACAACGGGCTGGCAATGCCTTACCTCCGGAAGTGGAGTTGCTCGACATCCGCAGCCGCCCTCTGGAAGCCGGCCTCTCGCGCCCCACCCTGGACTCTATAAAGGAAACACTGGCACGAGGTGAGCAGGCACTGGTATTTGTGAACCGGCGGGGATTCGCACCCATCATGATGTGCTTCGATTGTGGCCACATGGAGGAATGCCCGCGCTGCGATACCCGACTGACATACCATCGCCGGGACAGAGCCATGCGTTGCCATCACTGCGACTTCCAGATGGCCGCAAGCCACAGCTGCCCCAAATGCCGGAGTGAAAATTTCAAACCCGTAGGCCAGGGCACAGAGCGCACAGAAGAAACCCTGGCCGAACAGTTTCCGAACACCCCCATTGTACGGGTCGACAGGGACAGCACCCAGCGCAAAGGGAGTATCCAGAATATACTGGCAAAGGTGAACAGCGGTGCCCCCTGCATACTGGTAGGCACCCAGATGCTCGCCAAGGGCCATGACTTTCCCAACGTGACCCTGGTTGCCGTCGTCAACGCCGATGGCGGCCTGTTCAGTGTCGATTTTAGGGCGCCGGAGCAGATGGTACAGACGCTTTTGCAAGTCAGCGGCCGCGCTGGCCGGGGCGAAAAACCCGGCAAAGTGCTGATTCAGACCTGCCACAGCGACCACCCGTTATTGAAATCGCTCTGTCAGGGTAACTATGCCGCTCTGGCAGACCAACTTATGGCCGAACGACGAATCGGCGCCCTTCCGCCATTCCGCTCCATGGCCATACTCCGCGCGGAAGCCGACACCATGCAGGCAAGCCTGCACCTGCTGGACACCATTAAACCGATGACGGCCGCGAAAGGCATAGAAACCTGGGGGCCGCTACCGGCGGTGATTGCACGTAAAGCCGACCGGCACCGGGCGCAACTGATCCTCTGCAGCGACCACCGGCGCCAACTCAACCACTTGCTTAGTCACATTTGTCAGCATCTGGATCAGAGCAAACTGCCGGCGAGCACTAAATGGATTGTGGATGTGGATCCTCAGGAGACCGGGTAATACCCTACACTCCAAAATGTGACACAGCGCCCACCATGCAATTCGTTACAATCTTTTTCAGAATTCCCCATTCGTAAGCATTTCGTTTGAATTGACTGTGCTATGATTTTCAGCCATATAACCAACAAACCTAGAAACAAACCTGAGGTTGCGGTTCTCGTGCAGGGAATGCGCAGCGAAAAGGCTTTTGCTGTAAACGAAAACTGGAGATGAAAAATGTCAGGGAAATTCCTTGCGCGTGCGTCAGCGTTATCGCTGGCTTTTGTTTTAGCGGCTTGTGGGGGGGACGATAGCTCAACACCTCTGGCTGGCGGCGGTAATGGTGGCAGTGGTGGCAATGGCTCTGATAGCGGCGACTCCCCAACCGAAACACAGACACAGGTCGGCTCGATCGACATACTTGCCAATCCAATTCGCTTAAATACCTCGACTTCTGCCAGCTCAGAAATCACCGCAAGGGTGAAAAGCGATAATGGAGTATTGCTCGCCGATATCCCGGTAACATTTTCAGCCCCTCAGGGCGGAACATTACAGGTATCTCAAGGCATTACCGATGAAGCGGGAATAGCAACAGCTAAATTAACCGGCGAAAATGATAGAAAAAACAAAACGCTCATCGTCTCAGCGTCCGCGGGTGATGTAAGCCAATCTGTCGCTATTGAGGTAACAGGCACTAGACTCACATTGAAAGGCCCGGAATCAATATCTTTTGGCAACAGTGAGAGCTATCAGGCTGTACTTCTGGATTCAGAAGGAAACGGCATTTCTGATCAGGTGATATCGGTATCTACGACTCTTGGATCAATCAGCTCTGAAACACTTACTACGGCGGACAACGGCGCAGTTACTTTTGCACTCTCAAGCGCAAATACAGGCGGTACGGCGAACATTACAGCTTCAGCTTTTGAGGGTGAAAGCGCTCTCACTGCAACGCTGGATGTCTCAATCTCAAGTGATGACTTTGCATTTTCCTCTCCAGCCAACGGTTCCGAAGTAGACATTGGTGGGCCAGAAAAACTTACAATAAGCTGGGAAAGAGATGGTAACCCAGTTCCAGATAATTCAACTATTAACGTCAGCACCACGCGCGGCATTCTGTCTCCGGCAGATGGAGTAGTCACAACTAATGGCGGCATTGCTGAGATTGATATTGCATCTTCAAGCGCAGGGCTCTCGACCATTACAGCAAGAGACCCCGCTTCAGGCCTTACAACTTCGCTCGACATTGAGTTTGTTGCAATTACACCCGAAACATTAAGCGTTCAGGCCACGAAAACCCAACTAAGCCTTAATGACTCAACCGAAGTCATTGCGATTGTGCGTGATGCTGACAACAATCCAGTAAAGAACCAGGTAGTAAATTTTCTATTAAGTGAAGATGTAAGTGGTGGCCGCCTGACTGACAGCGTGGCAATTACTGACTCACAAGGTCGCGCCTCAACTACTTATATCGCAGGTTCCAATAATAGTGGACGTGATGGTGTCAAGATCGAGGCCACCACAAATAGTACGATCTCCGACACAACCTCGCTCACCGTCGCACGGCAAGCCCTGAGGCTAGCGCTTGGTACCGGCAATCAACTCGAAGAGCCAGACTCCGTGCGCTATAGAAAGCCTTACCTTGCCATTGTTACCGATGCAAATGGCGCCCCGATAGAAAATGCCCAAGTCGAACTCAGCGTTCTACCGACAGGCTATTCAAAAGGGCGTTACCAAGATTTAGACGGCAAATGGGTACAAGCCCCTGGTGCAGTGTTCTGCGCCGCAGAGGATATAAATCAGAATGGCCAGCTCGACCCAGGCGAGGACACAAACGGTAGCGATAAGCTAGAACCAACAAACTCCGCCACGACAAGTGCTTCGTCAATCACCACGGCCGCTGATGGCTCGGCAGATTTTGATCTACTGTACCCGCAAAGTCATTGCAACTGGGTTCAAGTACAGCTAACGGCAACAGTAAGAGTGGGAGGTACAGAGAACGAGGAGTCGGCAAAGTTTTTCCTTTCCTGTCTCGCTAGCGACTTAGGCAACACAGACATAGAACCACCGGGGGGAACTGAGGGGCTATACGGCTCACAACCAAACTGTGCCAATCTAGACTAAGTAATACCCAAAAGCCCGGCCGCAGCGCCGGGCTTTTTGCTTACACACCAACTTTCCGCGATAATACGCCCCTTCTGTTTTCAACGGGCGCCCTGCCCTGACACCCATTCTTCTGCAAACCGAGTCATTCGACAGCATGAAAGAGACCGTATCCGAGCTTCTCCAGTCTGCACTGGCGACCCTGCAATCTGACGGCACACTGCCGGCAGACCAGAGCTTCACTCCTCAGGTGGGCAACACCAAAGACAAGTCCCACGGGGACTATGCCTGTAACATTGCCCTGGTGGCCTCCAAAGCCGCCGGCTGCCCGCCTCGCAAGCTGGCCGAAGCCCTGGTGGAGGCATTGCCAGAGAGCTCCGCCGTGGAGAAAGTGGAAATTGCCGGGCCGGGGTTTATCAATTTTTTCATGAGCACTGCCAGCGCCTTCGGCATTGTGAACACTATCCTGGACGAAGCACAGCAGTTCGGCCGCAACAACTCTGGTAACGGCGAAAAGGTTCAGGTCGAGTTTGTGTCCGCCAACCCCACTGGCCCTCTGCACGTGGGTCACGGACGGGGCGCCGCCATTGGCGATTGCCTGTGCCGCTTGCTGGAAGCCAACGGTTACAACGTTACCCGGGAGTTTTACTACAACGACGCCGGAGCCCAGATCAACAATCTGGCCCTTTCGGTGCAGTCTCGCGTTAAGGGCCTGACGCCGGAAGATGAAAGCTGGCCGGAAGATGGCTACCGGGGCGATTACATCATCGATGTGGCGAACGCCTACCTTGCTGGCGAAACCGTGGTGGCCGACGACCGCGAGGTAACCGCAAAAGCCGATCCGGAAGACCGGGATGCCATCCGGGAATTCGCCGTCGCCTACCTGCGCCGCGAGCAGGATCTGGACCTGAAAGCCTTCGGGGTTCAGTTCGATGTGTATTTCCTGGAATCCTCTCTGTACGAGGATGGCAAGGTGGAAGCCACCGTTGAGCGCCTCAAGGCCAACGGTTACACCTATGAGCAGGATGGCGCCATGTGGCTGAAAACCACCGAGTTCGGCGACGACAAAGACCGGGTAATGCGCAAGAAAGACGGCGGCTACACCTACTTCCTGCCCGATGTCGCCTACCACCTGGACAAGTGGCAGCGCGGTTTTACCACCGTAATTAACGAGCAGGGCGCTGACCACCACTCCACCGTAACCCGTGTTCGCGCGGGACTGCAGGCCCTGAAGGCAGATATCCCCCAGGGATGGCCGGATTACGTTCTGCACCAGATGGTGATGGTGACCCGCTCTGGCCAGGAAGTAAAAATCTCCAAGCGCGCAGGCAGCTACGTTACCGTGCGGGATCTGATCGACGAAGTGGGCCGGGATGCCACCCGCTTCTTCCTGGCGGCACGTCGCGTGGATTCCCAGTTGACTTTCGATATCGACCTGGCGCGCTCCCAGACCAATGAAAACCCGGTGTATTACATCCAATATGCCCATGCCCGGATTTGCAGCGTGCTGCGCAAGCTGGCCGCCGAGGGCGTACAGCGTGGCATGAACGAATGCGTCGGCGACCTGAGCCTGCTGACTCTGGATGAAGAAAAAGAGCTGGCCAACCAGTTGGCGAAGTATCCGGAACTGATTGCCAACTCTGCCGCCCAGCGCGAGCCGCATCACCTCACCCATTACCTGCGTGAGCTGGCGGGCCAGTTCCATACTTACTACAACGCCCACAAGGTGCTGATTGAAGATACCGCCCTGCGGGACGCAAGAGTCAGCCTGTACCTGGCCGTGCGCCAGGTGATTGCCAACGGCCTGGACCTGCTCGGCGTAAGCGCACCAGAGGAGATGTAATCAGGCCATGGCCAGAGATTACGCCAGGAAAGATCGCCCTGCGGGCAAAGGGGCCGCCGCCAGCAAGCCTGCGGCCAGACCCCGCAAGCCGTCCAAACCCCAAAAGAGTGCACCATCACACTCACAGCATGGCGCGTTGTCTATGAAAACCATCCTGTCTCTGGCCGCCGTGGGTGGCTTCATCGGCTTTATCGTCTACCTGAACACCTTGCCCGGCGGGCCGGAAACGGCCAGGCAAACCCCGATTCAGGAGCAAACCCCGGTAGCGCCCAAGCAACCCGCCAACACCACGGCTAAACAGGATGGCCGGCCGAAAGAGCAGAACTTCCGGTTCTATGAAATGCTGCCGGAATCCGAGGTCGTTCCGCCCAAAGTGGAAGAATATACCCCGGGCCCGGCCATGCAGGAGTTCGATTATGTCGTACAGTCTGGCTCTTTCAGGAGTAAGGAAGACGCCGAGCGACAGCGCGCGCAGATCGCCTTCCAGGGACTCAGGGCTCATGTACAGCGTATTGATCTCGACAACGGAAGTGTTTGGTACCGCGTAAATGTGGGACCATTCAACTCACGCAGCCAGATGAACTCGGCGGTCGACAAACTGGTTACGATCAATATCCAGCCTCTGGTGCGGAAGATCCCGAAAGAAGGCTGAACTTTGTTCAGCCACCTCCCCTGCTCTTGAAATCCCGCCCAGCGCCTCCATAAAGCCAAAATACAAATTCAAACAGGCAACTGGAGCGCCAATGACCACGATAGTTTCCGTACGCCGGGAGAATGAAGTCGCCATGGGCGGTGACGGCCAGGTATCCCTCGGCAACACCGTTATGAAAGGCAATGCCCGAAAGGTACGCCGCCTGTACAACGGCCAGGTAATCGCTGGTTTTGCCGGTGGCACCGCCGATGCCTTCACCTTGTTCGAGCGATTCGAGGCCCAGCTGGAAAAGCACCAGGGCAACCTCACCCGTGCCGCTGTTGAACTGGCCAAAGACTGGCGCACGGACCGAGCCCTGCGCAAACTGGAAGCCCTGCTGGCCGTTGCGGACAAAACCGCCTCCCTGATCATTACCGGCAACGGCGACGTAATCGAGCCGGAGCAGGGGCTGATCGCTATCGGCTCCGGCGGGCCGTTTGCCCAGGCCGCCGCCCGGGCGCTGCTGGAAAATACCGAGCTCAGCGCCCACGAAATCGCCGAGAAGGCGCTCGAAATTGCCGGCGATATCTGCATTTACACCAATCAGAACCGCACTCTGGAAGTGCTGCCCATTAAAGACTGACGACCGGAGCGACCATGTCTGCAATGACTCCCCGAGAGATTGTCCACGAACTGAACAAACACATCGTGGGCCAGGAAGAAGCAAAACGCGCCGTCGCCATTGCCCTGCGTAACCGCTGGCGCCGCATGCAACTGGACAGCAGCCTGCGGGATGAAATCACCCCGAAAAATATCCTGATGATCGGCCCCACCGGTGTCGGCAAAACGGAAATCGCCCGCCGGTTAGCCAAACTGGCGGATGCTCCCTTTCTGAAAGTGGAAGCCACCAAATTTACCGAAGTGGGCTATGTAGGCCGGGATGTTGAGTCCATCATCCGCGACCTGGCCGACATGGCGGTGAAAATGCTGCGCGAACAGGAAATGAAGCGGCATGAACACCGTGCACTGGATGCCGCCGAAGACCGCATTCTGGATGCCCTGCTGCCGCCCCCCAGGGATTTTAACGAAGACAGCCAGCGCACCAATGCGGACTCCTCAACCCGACAGCTTTTCCGCAAGAAACTGAGAGAAGGCGAGCTGGACGACAAGGAAATCGAGATCGATTTGCGCAGCAGTGGAGCCGGCGTGGAGATCATGGCACCTCCGGGTATGGAAGAGATGACCTCTCAACTGCAGAGCATGTTCTCCAACCTGTCTTCGGACAAACGCAAAACCCGCAAGATGAAAGTGGCGGATGCCATGAAGCGGGTGAAGGACGAAGAAGCCGCCAAGCTGGTGAATGAGGAAGAGATCAAGCAGAAGGCCATTCAGGCGGTTGAGCAGAACGGGATTGTCTTTATCGATGAGATCGACAAGGTTGCCAAACGCTCGGAAAACACCTCCTCGGATGTGTCCCGGGAAGGCGTTCAGCGCGACTTGTTGCCTCTGATTGAAGGCAGCACCGTAAGCACCAAATACGGTTCCATTCGGACTGACCACATTCTGTTCATTGCCTCTGGCGCCTTCCACCTGTCCAAGCCCTCTGACCTGATTCCGGAACTGCAGGGCCGCCTGCCGATTCGCGTGGAGCTGCAGGCGCTGACGCCGGACGACTTCAAGCGCATTCTGACCGAACCGGATGCCTCGCTGGTGCAGCAGTATGAAGCGCTGATGGGCACCGAAGGTGTGAAACTGACCTTCGCCGACGATGCCATCGCCCGCATTGCGGAAGTGGCTTACAAGGTGAACGAAACCACCGAGAATATCGGTGCGCGCCGCCTGCATACCGTGCTTGAGCGCTTGCTGGAAAGTCTGTCCTACGACGCTGGCGACCAGGTCACCGATACCTTTGAGGTGACAGCGGACTACGTTGACGAGAAGCTCGGCGAGCTATCTGAAGACGAAGACCTGAGCCGCTACATTCTCTGATTCGCGGTTTCCTGAAATGCCAACAAAAAAGCCGGAGGGGATAACCTCTCCGGCTTTTTCATGCCCGTATCGGCAACATCAGTACTTATTCGGCCTTTGAGAACAGGTGCGTGACGGTACTGAAGCCGCTCGCAATCCGGTTCTTCTCGCCCTGCTTCTTGCGACCTTTGGCCACATACAGGGGCAGCATTTCACCATACAGGCTGGTACTGATAGTTCTCTGCTCATCCTCAAGACGATCCCGGCGCAGCGTAATGCCGTACTTGCGCAGTTTGGGCTCCAGTTCATCTGCCCGCCGGAGCAGATCTCGGCGGGTCATCTGATAGGCGTGTTCACACACCATACGGCGACTCTGGAAGCTGAACACATTTGAGAAAAACAGCTTAGCATCATCCCGGGTAGGTTCAAACAGCAATATGTCCTTATCCGGATAATCACGAGTGTATTGAGCAATACCCGACTGCATACGGGAATAAACCATGGTCCGGAACATCTGGGACAACAGATTCGGCATTCCGGAACGGGTAAGCTCTCCCGGCTTCATGGTCCCCGCGCGCACCGCAGCACTGGCATCGATGGGCACCTGGGGATTGACCGCCAACACCAGATCCGCGCCATCTTCAAAAGCGACCGAGGCATGCAACCCCTTTCTCAGCGTACCGTCCACGTAAAAACGACCATCAATCTCGACCGGCACGTACAGCCCCGGAGATGAAGTACTGGCTTGAACTGCCCGGGATATGGGGACGTGATCGTTCCCGGGCGCACCAAAGCAGACCGCCTCCGTGCTCTCCACGTCTGCAGCAACCACATACAGGCTGCGCTTGAGCTGACGAAAATCATTCGTGCGGCCAAGCATGGTGAAGGCGCGCTTCAGGTACTCGTGCAACCCCTCGTTATCGAAAAGTCCGGCCGGTGCCGCCTGGGCCAGAATGGTCATGGCTTCCAGCAGGCTCTGGTCGTAAGGGTTGTTCACAAACCGGCTGACCGCCGTTGAAAGCAAGCCCGGAACGGCGAGCAGCCGGCGCCCGATCTCACGCAAAGCCGGACGATAGAAAACCTCAGGGTGAAACGGATGAACCTCAGCTTCGTTCCTTACGAAGATGCGGCAAAGCTGGGCTGTGGTCATCTGGTTTGCCAGATTGGCAGCCACAAAAGAGCCGGCATTTACGCCGACATAGACATCGATATTATTGAAATCCAGACCATCCAGGGCTTCGTCCAGAGCCCGCAGGGCACCGATCTCGTAAATACCACCCAGAGGCCCGCCACCGCCAAGGGCGAGGCCAATTCTCGGTGCTGGCTTGAGCTCGGTCGCTGTCTTCATTGCCTGTCCTTATCGGATACTGCTGCAGGATTTCAGTTATCCAACAACCTAACAAGGGAATTTAGAGTGCGCACACTATAACCCTCACAACGCTCAGGAAACGGCCTGTTCTGCCAGTGCTGCCGACGAGGTACGGGCAGGGCGCAAGTAGCGACCAAAACCGGCATTGCGTAACGCCAGATCAACACAGCTCTTGATGACATGAGGCGAATCCAGCAACAGCACATCCTCCAACAGTTGGATGGCCCATTCCCGCCCCACGCTGCGGATCACGGATTTCACTTTCGGCAGACTCGCTGCGTTCATCGACAGGGAGTCATAGCCCATGGCCATCAGCAACAGCGCGCCGCCCGGATCACCCGCCAGTTCGCCACAGATACCCACCGGTTTGCCCACCGAATGGGCATCCTGAGCCACCCGCACCAGCGCCTGCAGCACCGCCGGATGATAGGAGTGATACAGCTGCGCCACCCTCGGGTTATTGCGATCTACCGCCAACAGGTATTGAGTCAGATCGTTGGAGCCCACGGACAGGAAATCTACCCGCTCCGCCAGCTCACGAATCTGGTAAACCGCGGCCGGAATCTCCACCATCACACCCACCTTGGGCATATGAATGTCGTACCCTTCTTCACGAACTTCGTGATAGACCCGATAGATCAGGTGCAGGGACTCCTCCACCTCAGAAATATTGCTGATCATCGGCAACATGATCTGCAGGTTGTTCAGCCCCTCACTGGCCTTGAGCATGGCCCGCACCTGTACCAGGAAGATCTCAGGATGGTCCAGCGTTACCCGGATACCGCGCCAGCCGAGGAACGGGTTTTCTTCCTGTATGGGAAAATAGGTCAGTGCCTTGTCACCGCCAATATCGAGGGTTCGCATGGTCACCGGATTGGGAGCAAAGGCCTCCAGCTGTTCCCGGTAGTATTCCCGCTGCTCCTGCTCTGACGGGAAGCGATCCTTGATCATGAACGGCACTTCTGTGCGGTACAGGCCAATGCCCTCGGCACCATGGGAAAGAGAGCGCACCACGTCGGTCATCAAACCGGTATTAACCAGCAGCGAGACCCGATGACCGTCAGTGGTCTCACAGGGCTTGTCACGCAGCGCTTCAAGGCCCCGAACCAGTTCGTCTTCTTCGTCGCAGATGGCCTGGAAAAAGGCTCTAAGATCCGCCGAGGGAGACGCGAAAATCTGCCCTTCGAAACCATCTACAACCAGTTCCCGGCTATCGAGCTGGTTAACCGGGATGTCTACCAGACCCATCACCGTGGGCACACCCATTGCCCTGGCCAGGATGGCAACATGGGAGTTGCTCGACCCCTTTACCGAGACCAGTCCAACCAATTGCCCTTTGGGCACTTCACCAAGCATGGCCGGCGTCAGCTCTTCACTCACCAGCACGGTACGCTCGGGATACTCCAGATGCTTCTGCTCACCTTCCTGCAGGTGTGAGAGTAGTCGGCGGCCCAGATCACGGATGTCGACTGCGCGTTCTTGCAAGTACAGGTCGTCCATCATCTCGAAATGACGTACGTACTGCTGAACCACCTGTTTCAAGGCACCCTGAGCCCAGACGCCTTCCCGGATTCGATTCGCCACCTCACCCGGTAGCGCCTCATCTCCCAGCATCCGCAGATAGACATCGAACAACGCCTGCTCTTCCGGCCGGAGCTGGGACGCAAGGCGGTTGGCAACGCGCTCGATATCTTCCCGCACCGCCGAAACAGCTGAACGAAAGAGTTCCAGCTCCTGATCGATGTCTTCGGTCGGCTTTTCCGGAACCACATCCAGATCGGCGGCAGGATAAACCACTACGCCCGTTCCAATGGCGACACCCGGCGCTCCGGGAACGCCGCTGAAACTGACATCGCGAGCTTCCTCACCCGTCAGCGACAATCCACTGATGGCACCTGTGGCCTCACTGTGGGCAATCACACCCGCCAACTGGGCTGACACGGTGACCAGAAAAGCTTCTTCACCTTCATCGAAGCAACGGGAACTCTCCCGTTGCTGAACCACCAGCACGCCCAGTACCCGGCGATGGTGAATGATCGGCACCCCCAGAAACGAGCGGAAGCGTTCCTCACCGGTCTCCGGAAAGTAACGATAGCGCGGGTGGGATGGCGCATCTTCAAGATTGATGGGTTCCTCACGGGAACCGACAAGCCCCACCAGACCCTCGGAGTAGGCCAGGCTGACCTGACCCACGGAGTCTTTGTAAAGGCCTTCGGTGGCCATCAGGATGTAGCGATTAGAGGCGGGATCCAGCAGATAAACCGAGCAGACCTCTGTGCCCATGGCCTTTTGCACCCGCGATACAATGATTTCCAACGCCTCCTGGAGATCGCGGGCGCTGTTTACCTCTTGTACTAGACTTCGCAGGATGCTCAGCATGGAGTCAGTCCGTCATTTCTGATGTTCCTTCATACGCCGTGGGTTCTCGGCCCGGTGCCACTGCTCCATGTTATGAAACAGTCTGGGGGCCAGTTCCCTCAACGCGCGTCTGTATACTTCTCGTTTAAATGAAACCACCTGCCCCAACGGATACCAGTAGCTCACCCACTGCCAGCCGTCGAATTCCGGTGAATCCGTGCCATCCACGCGTACATGCGCATCTGGCGATAACATCCTCAGCAGGAACCATTTCTGTTTTTGCCCCACGCATACGGGGTGCGAGTTATGGCGTACCATCCTCCTCGGAAGCCGGTAACGCAGCCAGCCCCGGGTGCAGCTGATGATTTCCACATCGCTGGCACACAGGCCGATTTCCTCTCCAAGCTCCCGGTAGAGTGCATCCTCGGGGGTTTCGTTGTGCTTGATACCGCCCTGAGGAAACTGCCAGGAGTCCTGCCCTATTCGCCTTGCCCAGAGAACTTCTCCCCTGTGGTTGGCCAGAATGATTCCGACGTTGGGTCTGAAACCGTCTGAGTCGATCACGGCACAGTCCTCGTAGTAGTCGGCTGCCGGTCATTTTTTAACCGGCGGAAATTGTCCAAGTTGCTCTCATTCTTACAGAAACCCAAGGCTTCGGCAAACGGAGCTGTTGGCGGCACGTTACTACCATGCCGTGGTAGACTGTCGCCTTTGCCATGATGCCTGTACGGATGGGAGGAGAAGGCTTGACGCTCGCGATTTTTGATCTGGATAACACTTTGCTGGCCGGGGACAGCGACCATGCATGGGGCGAATTCCTGGTGGAAGAGGGCATGGTGGATGCGGAGGAGTACAAGCGGGCCAACGACCGCTTCTATCAGGAATATCTGAATGGAGAGCTGGATGTTTTCCATTACCAGCGCTTTGTCCTGGCCCCCCTCACCCGCCACAATCTGGAAGAGCTTGAAGGCTGGCGGGCTGCTTTCATGGCCAAGAAGGTGCAGCCGATGATGCTGGACAAGGCGGTGAAGTTACTCGCGGATCATCGCGAGCGGGGCCACACGCTGATGATCATTACGGCAACCAGCCGTTTTATTACCGAACCTATTGCCGAAATGCTGGGAGTGGATCATTTGATTGCCACTGAGCCAGAGCTGGTGAACGGGAAATTCACGGGTGAAGTGGCGGGCACCCCGAGTTTTCAGGAGGGCAAGGTGGAGCGGCTGAATGACTGGCTGACTGCCCACGGCGAGAGCCTTGAGGGCGCCTGGTTCTACAGCGATTCCCACAATGATTTGCCGCTGTTGCGGAAGGTGGACAATCCTGTGGCGGTGGACCCGGACCCTACCCTGGAGAAAACGGCAATTGAGAATGGCTGGGCGGTGATGTCTTTGCGGGATTGATCTGGGCTGGTGCTACCGGACCGGCCTGGGGCAGGGAGGGTTCTTCCGGGATACGCTGTGAATACATCCATGTACGCTCGACAAAATCATCCATGATTTTGACGATCCCGGAAGAACCCTCCCTACCCAAGGCCTAAGCTTTTATCGGGTCTGGCAACTCACAGAAATCCAGTCAACGACCGCACAAAGCAGGACTTGATATAGTCCGTCTCCGGAATGCCCGGTACGATCGGATGATCCGGCGCCTGGTGACCCTGTTCCAGCAACTGCACAAACCGGTCGATCTTGCGGCCGCTGCTACGAATAATATCGATCAGCTTTTCCTGGGAAAGGTGCATGGAACAGGAGGCCGACACCAGTAGTCCGTCACGCTCCAGCAGCCGGAGCCCCAATTGATTCAACCGGGCATAAGCCTGCTCACCGGCTTTCTGGTCCCGGCGGCGGGGAATCAGTGCGGGCGGGTCCAGCACCACGATGTCGAATTTTTCCTTTTCGTCCGCCAGGGCTTTCAGGGCATCAAAGGCATCGCCTTCAATGGTATCCACGTTTTCCAGCCCATTCAGTTTGGCGTTGTGGTGTACCGCATCTACAGCGGCTGAGGATGCATCCACGCAGGTCACCTGGGATGCGCCGGCACAAGCGGCCTGAACGCCCCAACCGCCCACGTAACTGAACACATCAAGAACCTTTTTTCCGGGCGCGTAGGCTTGCAGGCGCTGTCGATTCATGCGGTGGTCGTAGAACCAGCCGGTTTTCTGGCCGCCCGCCAGGGGCACTTCAAAGCGGGCGCCGTTTTCTTCCACCAGCACAGTGTCGGCTTCCGGACCGTGGGCAAATTCCACGTATGTATCCAGCCCTTCAACCTTGCGCATTTTTCCATCGTTCTTCAGCACTATGATGCGGGCATGAGCCAGGCGCTGGACGGCACGGACAATAGCCTCCTTCATCTGCTCCATGCCGGCGGTGGAGATCTGCACTACGACGACATCATCGAACCGGTCTACTACCAGGCCAGAGAGACCATCGCTGTCGCCGAATACCCAGCGATAAAAGGGTTTATCAAACAATCGCTCCCGCAGGCTCAGTGCCGCCTCCATGCGATCAGTCAGCCGCTTGGGGGTCATGCCGTGAGCGGCATCACGACTGATCAAACGACCGCAGATCAGGGCATGGGGGTTCACAAACGCTACCCCCATCGGTTTGTCGTTCGATGCCCGAACCTGCACCTGCGCGCCGGGCTGAAACTCCGTCAGCGGGCTGCGGCGGGTATCCACCTCGTTGCTGTACACCCACAAGTGACCGGCCCGGAGACGACGTTCTGCGCCTTTGCGCAGATAGAGAACGGGGAATTCCATCAATAGTTATTCCTCAGCGGCCACGTGTTCAGCGTAGGCAGCCGCATCCATGAGACCTTCCAGCTCGCCTTCGTCGGCCAGCTTTACCTTGAACATCCAGCCATCGCCGTAGGGGTCTTCGTTCACGATTTCCGGCTCGTCTTCCAGCTTTTCATTGATCTCGATGACCTCGCCGGTTACCGGGCTGAAAACGTCTGAGGCGGATTTCACGGATTCTGCCACGCCGGCTTCTTCGCCGCCGTTTACCGTTGCGCCCGTTTCCGGCACACCGATGTAGACCACGTCTCCCAGCTGCTCCTGGGCAAAATCGGTGATGCCCACGGTGGCGGTGCCGTCAGCGTCAACGCGCACCCACTGGTGAGTTTCGATGTACTTCAGATCAGAAGGGATTTCACTCATGATTTGTGTGTCCTGTGATAATTTTCCGCGCAGTTTAACCGAAGAGATTAGTTCCAGCGAATGCTGCGGGCCAGCTTCACGAACGCGTTCAGATAATCCACCGCCTCATCACGCTCCCGGAAACCCAGAAAAATCTGTTTTGGCATACCTTGTTGACCGAGTTTCAGGGCTCTGATGGGCATGTTCCGGGCATAGTCATCCACCAGCCAGCGAGGTAACGCGCTCACCCCCCGCCCTGCAGCGACCATCTGCAACATGATATCGGTGGTCTCAATGGTCTTATGGCGTGCCGGTGCGGTATGCGCCGGCAGAAAAAACCGCGTGAAGATGTCCAGACGCTCTACTGCCACCGGATAAGTAATCAGCGTTTCTTTTTCGAGTTGATGCGGCTCTACCCATTTTTCATCGGCAAGCGAATGATCTTCCGACACCACCAACACCTGTTCATAATCGAACACGGGCTCAAAACGTACACCGGGCTTATGCAACGGGTCCGGGGTAACCAGCAAGTCGATATCATGACCAAACAACGCGCCCATGCCGCCGAACTGGAACTCCTGTTTCACATCCACATCGACATCCGGCCACTGCTGCAAGTAAGGGCCTACTACTCTCAGAAGCCATTGATAGCAGGGGTGACACTCCATGCCAACTCGCAAGCTGCCGCGCTGCCCTTGGGCAATCTGGTGAATCTGCATCTCAGCGTGTTCAAACTGCGGGAGCAAACGATTGGCCAATGCCAGCAGTTGATGACCAGCCTGAGTCAAACGCAACTGGCGCCCCTCGCGGAGCCAGACCGGCGTGCCCAGTTGCTGCTCCAGCTTGCGAATAGCATGGGACAGCGCCGACTGAGTGAGGTGTAGCTGTTCCGCCGCCGCCGTCAGTGAACCCTGGCGCTCCACGGCTCGCATAATCTCTAGATGGTGCCGCTCGACCATGGCCTCTCCGTGAATTTTTCTCATGATTTGGTGAAATAATACCATTTTTATTCATGTAAAAGCCCGCTTAACCTTGAGACCTCATTCAACGCACAAGATTCAAGGACTCGATCATGGCAACCACACATAACCTCGGCTTCCCCCGTATCGGTGGCCAGCGTGAGCTGAAATTCGCGCTGGAAGACTATTGGGGCGGCCGGCAAACCGAACAGGAACTGGCCATCACGGCGGCCGATCTGCGCAGGCGCCACTGGCAGCAACAAGCCGGGCTGGATTACGTGCCGGTGGGCGATTTCTCCCTGTATGACCAGGTGCTGGATATGTCCGTCACTCTGGGTAACCTCCCGGCCCGGGCTGCCAGCAAAGAAGGCTCGGACCTTGACGCTTACTTCCGCGCCGCCCGTGGCCGGGGTGCCAGTGATAGCCCCTGCTGCGCCACCGCCGCTGGCGAGATGACCAAGTGGTTTGACACCAACTATCACTACATCGTGCCAGAGCTGACGGCTGACACCCACTTTGAACTCAATCCGGAACGACTGTTAACACAACTGTCCGAAGCCCGGAAACAGGGACTCAACGCAAAACCCGTGATTATTGGGCCGGTAACCTATCTCTGGCTGGGAAAAACCTCGGACGGAAGCAATCCTCTGGATTTGCTGGAGCGCCTGCTACCGGTGTACTCCCAACTCTTGGAAGCCCTGGCGGATGCCGGTGCGGAATGGGTTCAGATTGACGAACCTGCCCTGGTCACGGATCTGGACGCCAACTGGCGCTATGCCTTCAATCTGGCTTACCACCAGCTCAAAGCGAACCGCCCGAAACTGCTATTAGCCACCTATTTCGGCGAGCTCAGGGACAATCTTCAACTGGCGTGCGAATTGCCCGTTGCAGGCCTGCACATTGATGCTATCAGCGCCCCGGCTGAAGTCAGTCGCGTGGCGGACTGGCTACCTAGCCACAAGGTGCTTTCGCTCGGGGTGGTCAACGGTCGCAACATCTGGAAATCGGATCTGAACAGCACTCTGGGCTGGTTGGAACCCCTGAACGAAAAACTGGGGCAACGTCTGTGGCTGGCACCAACCTGCTCGCTTCTGCATGTCCCTGTCGATCTCTCCCGGGAACAGGAACTAGATCGCGACATTCGCAACTGGCTGGCGTTTGCGGTTCAGAAACTCGACGAACTGAAGATTCTCGCCAGAGCACTGAACGAGGGCCGCAGCAGCGTGCGCGCCGAGCTGGCAGACAATCAATTGGCCATCGATAGCCGCCGCAGCTCCCATCGCGTGACCAATCCGGAGGTTCGAAAGGCCGTTGCCGCCGCCACGTCTGAGCTTGGCAATCGCCAGAGTCCCTACCCTCAGCGGATCGTCCGCCAGCGGGAGAGACTAAACCTGCCCGCCTTCCCGACCACGACCATCGGATCTTTCCCGCAAACCCGCGAGATTCGACAGGCGCGACTGCAATTCCGTAAGGGCGAGCTGAGCGAAAAGGCTTACATCGAACAAATGCGAGCAGAAATCGTTCGTTGCGTGGAAGAGCAGGAAAAGCTCGGACTGGATGTCCTGGTACACGGCGAACCCGAACGTAATGACATGGTGGAATACTTTGGCGAGCAACTGGACGGCTATGCCTTCACGCGCTTCGGCTGGGTTCAGTCTTACGGTTCGCGCTGCGTGAAACCTCCGATTCTGTTTGGCGATATCCGCCGACCCCAGGCCATGACCGTGGAATGGATCCGCTATGCCCAGTCGCTGACGGACAAACCAGTGAAAGGGATGCTGACCGGCCCGGTGACGATTCTGAACTGGTCTTTCGTGCGGGATGATCAGCCTCGCAAGGATTCCTGCCTGCAACTGGCCCTGGCAATTCGCGAGGAGGTTCAGGATCTGGAACAAGCCGGCGTGAACATCATCCAGATCGACGAAGCCGCTCTGCGCGAAGGTCTGCCGCTGAGAAAGTCGGACTGGGCAAGGTATCTGGAGTGGGCAATCAACAGCTTCCGCATCGCCGCCAACGGCGTAGATGACAGCACCCAGATCCATACCCATATGTGCTACTCGGAATTCAACGACATCATCGAAGCCATTGCCCGTATGGATGCCGATGTCATCACCATCGAGACCTCTCGGTCAGACATGGAACTGCTGGATGCGTTCCGGAGCTTTGAATACCCCAACGACATTGGTCCGGGCGTATACGACATCCATTCGCCCAACATTCCAGACAAGGAACATATCATCAACCTGATGACTCTGGCGGCTGAACGTATCCCCGCAGAACGGCTGTGGATTAACCCGGACTGCGGCCTGAAAACGCGGAAATGGGAAGAAGTGACGCCGGCACTGGAAACCATGGTAGCGGCAGCGCGGGAACTGAGAAGCTAGGTTTCACAAGCGGCAATCTGTGGGTGCGCCCAAGAAAATGCACCCGCAGATTTAGCGGTGCGGCTACCACTTGTCGAGCTGCAAGCCGTGCTCTTCCAGGTAATCGCCATGCTCCTCCAGATAAGACGCTGTGGCACTGGCAAAGTCATCGGGGTCACCATCAACCTCAGTGGCTGATACACGCATCACCTCCACTGCGTTACTTCGCTGGCTCATCATCCACATTACGACCTGGCCGCCGGGGGCCAGCCCAAGTACCAGTGAGCTCCGAGGCCTCAAGCCGGTTGTTCCGTCCGGATATGAGTGTGCGGCTGGCTTACGCATCTTGTCTTGAAGACCCTCCGGAACACGAATCAACGAGAAATAGAATTTTTGCTCTGCAAATGAAAACCAATGAAGGGCGATCAGGCTGGGGAAGGGAGACATTTCGCCACCGCCAACCCGGCGGGGGCCAAATTCCCCAATCCAGCAACAAGAAACTGAACCAACAGGGTACCACCAGCTCCTTTCACCAGGTTTTTCCAATTGCAGATGCACAACCCGCATCTGGTATTGCTTAGGTGCGGCGACACCAATGTATAGCGGAGACTCGTCTTTCGTCCAAGTGGAGCAGCCGGCAATAGCAAAGGCTAGTGCGAGCATTAATGCAATCCTTAGCAATCTACACATTACGAAATCTCTCAATTGTTGGGATGGATGGTTCGCTTTCCAGAGTCTGCCGGCGCATTTGGGCTAAAGTGTCGTCCGAGACGAAAAGTGGCTACGAGGCCCTTCACCATTGTTCGAAGGGGATTATAGTTCGCTGAATAGTGAGTATATCGCTGACGAATCAGTGCGCGCTGCTCTGTGCTTAGCGAAGGGCTGTCGGAACCGGAGGCAACCTGATCAAGAATTGTTTCAGCAATTGACTCCAAATCCTCTGGCAATTTTGCCCCGTCGCTACTATTGATATCACGGAATGGGACACCGGCTTCCTTTGCCAGTTCACACATTACTTTTAACGCTATAAGTGAATACTCTCCCCGAACCTCACGAATCATTCGCAACGCCAATTCAACCCGACCGTCAGGCGCCGGATGAGATGAGACTTTTTTGTAGATTCCCAAGTAGGAATCCGCCTCAGCGCCAAACCCAGCGGTCGCTGAGTCATATCTTTCGGACAATTGATCTGGTGAACTACGCTCTCCAACCCAGCCTTCTGAGACAATTGTCGACCTGAGTTCCTCCAGATTATCCCACTGCATAGTCTGTTCCGGCCAACGATGCCGACTGGTTGGAATCAAATGGTATGGGGTCAGGAGGACATCCTCGCGTTGCGCATCTGGATAACCTCCTCCGATATCTGAATGTACACCAGGCAAAGATATTTCACGGAATGCCTCTGGCAGACTCCCATCAGCATTACGTAGGCTATTCAGGGAAAAGTTTTTCCTGACTTCGTCGGCGGCAACAATATGCACAGCGCGCTCAACATGTGCCGGGTCGAGGGAGACCCTTACAGGTTCATTCAGACTATTGCCGGGCGCAAAATCCAGCAATAACGGATTCACGATAGCCGCAACCGTATCGAATAGCCCAACAAAGCGAATTTTTGTTTCTTCAGGCCAATCAATACCCTCTTTTCGAAATGCCTCACCCAGCGCCCCACTCTGCCCCTTCTGTATTTCGTATACGGCATGACGCGCGGATGCCGCTCCGCGACTAAATCCGAACAAATCAACCTTCAGAACTCTAATCTGTCCAGGAAGCTCCAGCTCACTAACTCGGTTCGCAGCATTGGCGAAAACATCGCGAACCTGACTAACTATACCCGTCTCACCCATTCCTGAAATCGATCCAACCAGCGAATCACCTTCGCCAGTTTTAGTACCAATTCCAGGTGCATAGACCCATAGCCGATGGATTACTCGATTCCCAGACTTATCTTTAGTTTCGGCATAATGAGTAGCCAGTTTCGCCACATTACTCGGCGCATTGCCATAACTCCCACCCATTGCCAGAGACAATCGATACTCACACTCCTCCAGGGAAATATCGCCGCGCTCAAAGGCCTCAACGCACTCGGTCGCCACGCGCTCCTCCAGTTCCCTGGAGTTTTCAGCATTGTTGAGGGTGCCATCAGTAAAGATGCCGATTTCGAGATGGATTTCCGGAGGTGCTTCGGTGGTGGAAGATTCGGTCGTCTTGGTCAATGAAGACACAGGCAAGACGTTATTCGAAAATAAACTGGCTGCGCCGCCGGATTGAACGTCTTGCCGCAAAGCCTGCTCGCGCTGTTTAAGGCGATACTCCATCGCGAAATAGCCTGAAGGCAGGCTTCCCACGCCCATACTGCCCTGAGCACTCAAATCTCCCGGAGTAATAACGTGCTGATTCAGAGCGTTTACTCCGGCGATGATTTCGGGATCGACTCCGGCCTCTGTCACTTGCCAACGACCCTCGCCTCTCTCCCCCTCACGCCAACGCACGACGGGTGAGGATGGTGCGCCATCAATACTGTCAAAAACCAGAAGAAGTCGCCCATCCCGTATTTCCCGGAGGACATTTTCGATATGCGTATTGCGCTGTTCCTTAAACGCACGTGCTCCCAGACCGTAAGTTGCCGGCCGTCCAAGCAGACGCTCAAGGTTCAGGTTGGGGTCGTTCTGAATAAAACCGCGGGCTTTTTCCAAGGCAAAGAAGGGCGATTCCAGCCCTGGCAGATCTGCAGCCTGCAGATCCTGAGGTTGTATGATTTTCATTGCGTGTCATCCGTTGACGGGTGCTGATTTTCCCTGTGAAATCCCTTTCACAGGGATGTCATATTATCAAAGTCGTCAACGTAAACCGTGATCTGCCTTCAGCCAGGCCCGAATCAATACCCGGTACTCTTCTCATCCAGGTCAAACTCGAAACTGGCCGCCCGGCGGACTTCCGTTTTGAAGCATCCCGAGGGGTCAAGTTCCAGCCAGCGATAGCCGGGGGCCAAAGGCTCCACGGCAAAGTCGCTGGATCCTGTGGCAAACTGGATGCAGGTGGAGGGTGTAGCCAGCAGACATGCACCATTGCGCTGCTGTTCAAGCTCTTGATGAATATGACCCCATAGCACCACACGAACCTGCGGATGCCGGTCAATCACTTGCCAGAAGGCGTCCCGGTTTTTGAGCCCGATTTTTTCCATCCAGTCTGAGCCGATATCCACCGGGTGGTGATGCAGGCAAACCATAGCAGGCAGCTCTGGCCGTTCGGACAGAGCCCGATCGAGAAAACTCAATTCATCGGCCGAAAGCTCACCAAACACTTTGCCGTGTACCGAGGAATCCAGCATGACAAACTGCCAGCCGCCCTGTATCCATTGTTTCTGATCAGAGCCGGTCTCCGCCGCAATCGCAGACAACAGCGCAGAATCGTCGTGATTACCAGCAATCCAGAGCGAGGGGCAATCAAACGCCTGCAGTTGTTCACCGAAATACCGGTAGGCCTCCGGCGATGCA
Source organism: Marinobacter sp. LM1 (assembly GCF_042763285.1). NCBI lineage: Bacteria > Pseudomonadati > Pseudomonadota > Gammaproteobacteria > Pseudomonadales > Marinobacteraceae > Marinobacter > Marinobacter sp. LM1. The sequence continues at coordinate 812,901 of NZ_CP114373.1, read as the reverse complement.
TCCTGGGTGAGGTCTCCGGTGGCAAGAATCAGGTCGGGCTGGCCGTGATTGCGAAGCACTTCGCCAATCACCGCCGCCAGGCTGTCACGGGTGTTGACTCCCAGCAAGGCGCCATCCGCAGACGCCATCAGGTGCGGATCGGTAAGCTGCAACACATTGAGTGGGCGCGCCGTTGTGGGTTTGGTCATGCCAGGCCTGTTCTGTTTTCTGCAAGCAGTTGATAATCCAGACAAGTGTACGATGGCTGAGTTCAGATTGATTGTTCACGAATGGAAGGTGGATCACATTCTGACCAGCGGCACGCTAGATTTTGCAGTATTTGACAACTCTGCCACAGGTCCGACAACCGACTTTATAGACTTTCGGCGAACTGAGAAACCGTGCAGAGATGATGTCTTTCAATCGATGCCTTCGCCCGCCGACCAGGCTGCATGCTCCATCGGCAGATGCCCGAAGCGCAGGCAGTAGTCCAGCCAATCGGCAAGGAAGCCATTCACCTGAACCTTTTCATCCGGGTGGTGCATGAACCGGTTGGGATAGTCATTCACGGGCGCAATCTGTCGCTGCCGGTAGCAGCTGATTACTTCGGCCATCAAGGCATCGTGATAAACACGAACGGTCATCCGGGGGTTGTTCAGCCACCGACCAATGTTGTGGACTTGTTCCAGCAACAGGGTTTCGGTGAATCTGGCCGTCTGCAGCACTTCAATCCGCACTCTGCCCAGGTACTGGTTCTCCCGGTGCAGTTCGAACTCGCATACGGGCTTGCCGTCAGCCTCAAGCTGGCGCAGCTTGCGCAGGCGCTGATAGTTGCCGTCGCAGAGTGCTCCCAACTGGCGCAGATCCGGCACATATTGCCTGGGCCGCTTTACCCACTCCGTCATGCTTGCCACTCCCGCCGCAACCGCTCCCTGTTCAGTTGCAGCCACTGGATGGCAATAATCGCGGCGGCGTTATTGATGCGGCCATCGGCAATCATGGCGAAGCATTCATCAGCCGAAACCACGTGGCTGAGAATGTCCTCATGCTCATGCTCCATGCCAAAAACACCACCGGCCTCGGCGCTGCTGATCTGACCACAATAGAGGTGAATCATTTCCGTGGTGCCGCCGGGGGACACCAGATAATCGCAGATTTTGTCCAGGCGACTGAAACTCAGCCCAGCCTCTTCCTGACCTTCTCGCTGAGCCACCTCTTCCGGGCTCTCACCATCCTCATTCATACCAGCAACAAGCTCCAGTAACCAGGGGGACTGATTACGGCCGAGCGCACCCAGACGAAACTGCTCCAGAAGTACAACCTCGTCGCGCCCCGGATCGTATGGCAGCACGCAGGTGGCATCACCTCGGATGAACAGTTCCCGGCTAAAAACGGGCATGTCGCGGCCATCGAAGCGCGGATGTGTCAGCCAGAGTTTGTCCATGCGGAAGAAGCCCTGGAACACAGTTTCGCGCATTTCAACTTTGACATCACTGGCGTTGAACTGGAATGGTTTTGGCATTACTGCTTCCGGTTGCACATTCGGCCTTGAACGATAGCCGGAGCCACGGCGGGGTGCAAGTTAACACCCCGCCAGGCTCGGATTCACGCTATGGCGGAAGCATGCAGATGCGGGTCAGACCTTGTCGTAGATCTTGCTGCCTGATTCCACGAATTCCCGCGATTTCGCCTGCATACCGGCGTCAATCGCCGATACCTCATCAATGCCTTGCTCTGCCGCGTAGTCCCGGACTTCCTGGGAGATCTTCATGGAGCAGAACTTAGGCCCGCACATGGAGCAGAAATGCGCCACCTTGGCCGATTCCTTGGGAAGGGTTTCGTCGTGGTAGGCGCGGGCGGTGTCCGGGTCCAGGCCGAGGTTGAACTGGTCTTCCCAGCGGAACTCGAAGCGGGCCTTGGACAGCGCGTTGTCGCGGATCTGGGCGCCTGGGTGGCCTTTGGCGAGATCGGCAGCGTGGGCGGCGATTTTGTAGGTGATGATGCCGGTTTTTACGTCGTCTTTGTTGGGCAGGCCCAGATGCTCTTTCGGGGTGACGTAGCAGAGCATGGCGCAGCCATACCAGCCGATCATCGCCGCGCCGATGCCGGAGGTGATGTGGTCATAGCCCGGGGCAATATCCGTGGTCAACGGGCCGAGGGTGTAGAACGGCGCCTCGTCGCAGCATTCCAGCTGCTTATCCATGTTTTCTTTGATCAGGTGCATGGGCACGTGGCCGGGGCCTTCGATCATGCACTGGACGTCGTGTTTCCAGGCAATTTTGGTCAGCTCACCCAGGGTTTCCAGTTCGCCGAACTGGGCTGCGTCGTTGGCGTCGGCGATGGAGCCGGGGCGCAGGCCGTCGCCAAGGCTGAAAGAGACATCGTAGGCTTTCATGATTTCGCAGATGTCTTCGAAATGCTCATACAGGAAGCTTTCTTTGTGGTGCGCCAGGCACCACTTGGCCATGATGGAACCACCCCGGGAAACGATGCCGGTGGTGCGTTTGGCGGTGAGGGGCACGTGGTGTAAACGAACACCCGCGTGGATGGTGAAGTAATCCACGCCTTGCTCGGCTTGTTCGACCAGGGTGTCCCGGAAGATTTCCCAGGTCAGGTCTTCCGCAACGCCGCCCACCTTTTCCAGCGCCTGATAGATAGGCACGGTGCCGATGGGAACCGGGGAGTTGCGGATGATCCATTCGCGGGTTTCGTGGATGTTCTTGCCGGTAGACAGGTCCATCACCGTATCGGAACCCCAGCGGATCCCCCAGGTCAGTTTTTCTACTTCGTCTTCGATGGACGAGGTCACCGCCGAGTTGCCGATGTTGCCGTTGATTTTCACCAAAAAGTTGCGACCGATGATCATCGGCTCGGTTTCCGGGTGGTTGATGTTGGCGGGAATGATGGCTCGGCCGCGGGCCACTTCGTCCCGAACAAACTCGGGAGTGATTTCAGGCGGCAGGTTAGCACCGAAGGACTGGCCGGGGTGCTGGTCCGCCAGCAAGCCGTTGGCCCGGGCTTCCTGCAGTTTCATGTTTTCCCGGATGGCAACGTATTCCATCTCCGGTGTAATGATGCCCTGGCGAGCATAGTGCATCTGGGATACGTTTCGTCCGGGCTTGGCGCGCAGTGGCTTTCGCTCGTCCATAAACCGAAGGGGATCAAGCTGAGGGTCTTTCATGCGGCGGCGGGTGAATTCGGAGGTGTAGCCGTCCAGTTGCTCTACATCGCCCCGTTCGGCAATCCAGGCGGCACGAACCGGCGGCAAGCCCTTACGCAGATCAATAGTGGCTTCCGGGTCTGTGTAGGGCCCGGAGGTGTCGTACACCACCACTGGCGGGTTCTTTTCGCCACCCATTTCAGTGGGGGTGTCGCCCACGGTAATTTCCCGCATTGGCACCCGCAGATCAGGTCGGCTACCCTGCACGTATATTTTTCGTGAGCTTGGTAATGGTTTGATTGCTGCGGAGTCTACTTTTGCGGAGTCGCTGAGGTATGCTGGTAAGTCCGTCATGAAATGCTCCCGGTTGCTCTTGTGGTATCGGGTCGCGTATGACGGAGTTGCGACAAATAGCCCTACAGGCATGGTGTCGCGGTTCATCTGGCCTTAATCCCTACGCCGGTATTATCCGGATCAGGTCGCGGGTTCTGCGTTGCAATCTCAGCCGATCGCCAGTTTATGGCGAATCAGCACCCCGTCAAGACGCGATTCTGAATTGGTTTGCCCACAAAATACGTGGACTTAGCAAGTCTAGAGACGGGAACGATTATTGTCCATAATGGTCAACCAATACCTTTGGGTCATTGCCGGGCAGATTCCCGGAGTCAGTATTTCAGGAGAACCAATGAAAAAACGTTTACTTCCAGGATTGATCACCCTGCTCGCAGCCCAGCCCGCTTTCTCTCTGGATCTTGTGGAGGCTTATGAGCAGGCACTGTCATATGACTCCGGCATTGCCTCTGCCATGGCACAGTTCCAGGCCCAGCAGGCAACCAGCGATGTCAGCAAGAGCGCCCTGCTGCCCAAAATCTCGGCGGTTGGGTCAGCAAGCTACACACGTTTCAAGCCCAGGAATATACCCGGGGGGGCAAACGCCGATGAGCTGGTGCGGCAACTCTTCGCGGGAGACAGTTATCGAACCTACCGCTACGGCGTCGAGCTGACCCAGCCACTGTTCCGGGCTCAAGACTGGTTCAGCTACGAAGCCAGCCAGTTCCAGGCCGAGGCGGCCGAGGCCCAGTACAACCTGGCCCAGCAACAACTGATTCTGGATGTGGCAACCGCCTACTTCGATGTCCTGCGCGCCAAGGACACCGTCACAACCGCAAAAGCGACTGAAACGGCCATCCAGCGCCAGTACGAACAGGCCCGGGAACGGTTTGACGTGGGGCTCATTGCCGTCACCGAAGTCTATGAAGCGCGTGCCAGCTACGACGATGCCAGGAGCCAGCGCATCGCCGCCGACAACGACCTGAATGTGGCCAGGGAACAACTGGCCCGGTTAACCGGAGAATATCCGGACGCCATGGAAAATCTCAGGCAGAATTTTCCGCTCGGGCGCCCGGAGCCCATGGATCCGACTTCGTGGGAAGCAACCGCGGTGGAGCAAAACTGGTCTATTCAGGCGGCCCTGAGGCAACTCAATGCCAGCGAAGCCAGCCTGAAAGCGGCAAAGTCCGGTCATTTGCCAACCCTTGAGCTGAGCGCCTCCTACCAGGAAACCAGTCTGGAGAACGCCCTTTTTACCCAGCAGGAGCGCAGCCAGTCCGTTGCCTCACTGTCACTGACCATCCCGCTCTACACGGGCGGCGGCACCCAGGCCGGCGCCCGGGAACAGCGTTCGCTGGTCACCGCCGCCGAACAGGACCTGAATACGGTGCGCCGGGATGTACAGGTGAACACCCGCAGCCTGTTCCTGACCGTGAACAACAACGTGGAGACAGCCTCTGCCCTTGAGCAAACCATCATCTCCCGCCGCAGTGCACTGGATGCAACCCGCGCCGGCTATGATGTAGGTACCCGGAACATTGTGGAAGTGCTGGATGCAGAACGTGCGTACTACGTGGCGCTGCGGGATTACGCCAACGCCCGCTATGACTACGTGATCAACACCCTGAAACTGAAGCAGGCGGCAGGCACCCTGAGCCCGCAGGATCTGATTGACCTGAACAACTGGCTCAGCGAAGGCGCCCGGGGCATTGAAGCCCTGGCCGAAGAAGGAAAGACACTGGACGATCCGGTGCAGTAAATCGGGCAGCTTGCAGAATATTCCGGGTGCCAGTGCGGCACCCGGAGTTACAACCGCTCCGTAATACCCTCCACGACCTTATCCAGCGCACCCCGGTTCTTGTTGACCACCGCCAGAGCCCGCTCACCGTACGCCTTCAGCGCCTCCGGGTCGTCTATCAGTGAACAGATCGCCCGCGCCAGCTCATCCGCATTTTCGACCAGCTGGACACCCTGATCATCCAGTAAGCGCTGATAGATTGTCTCAAAATTAAACACATGAGTGCCGGAGAATACCGGAATGCCCCAGGCCGCAGGCTCCAGCGGATTGTGCCCTCCCCGCTCGATCAGTGAGCCGCCCACGAAGGCGAGGTCACTGGCTCCGTAAAGCATCATCAGCTCTCCCATGGTGTCGCCAAGATACACCTCCGCACCAGCGGGAGATGCTCCTGTTGACCGGCGAACCACGGAAAAGCCTTCGCCTTGAGCCATCTCAGCTACCGAATCAAACCGGTCCGGATGCCGGGGCACAATGATGAGTAAGGCATCGGCGTGCTGAGCCAGAATCTGGCGATGAGCCGCCAGCAATTGCTCGTCTTCTCCGGTGTGGGTGCTGCCGGCAATCCAAACGGGGCGCTCACCCAGGGATTTTCGGAAGCTGACAGAGGCCGCACGGACATCATCAGGAATATCCGCATCGAATTTTACACTGCCGGTGACCTCAACATTACCCGGAGCCACTCCGATGCGGCGAAACCGCTCTGCGTCTTTTTCGGCTTGCGCAGCCACCCAGCTGATGCTTTTGATAATAGGTGCTGCCACGCCCCGAACCCGTTCATACCCCCGGGCAGATCGTTCAGACAGACGGGCATTGATCAGAAAAACAGGCACATGACGGTGTCGGCACTGGCGGATCATATTGGGCCAGATTTCCGTTTCCATGATCACCAGGATGCGGGGGTTAACCCGATTCAGGAAGCGCCGAATAGCCCCGGGCGTGTCGTAAGGGGCGTAGGCATAGGCTACCCTGTCACCAAACATCTTCCGGGCCTGGGCCAGCCCGGTATCAGTCATGGCAGTCATCAGGATGGTCGCACCCAGGTTACGGGCCAGCAGGCGCCGGACCATGGGGCCGGCGGCAATGGTTTCTCCCACCGAAACCGCGTGCACCCAAATCACCGGGCCCTGCATTTGCGGCACCAACCCAAGGCGATGTTGCCAGTCTTGCCGCAACGCCGGCGCCTTGCGGCCCTGCCACCAGAGCCGGACAAGGATAAACGGCAGGGCGAGCCGGATCAGCAGGGAATAGATAAACTGGAACACGCAGGACTCCCGGCAAAACAGTGCGTTATCATAGGGATAAATTTGTTGTGGACGGGCATCTTGCCCCCCGGAAAACCGTTTGTCGATGCAGGATTCACGATTTTGAAGAAGAAGTACCGCAAACTACCGCGAAACACAGACTATTCAGCCTATCGCCATCCTCGGTGGTGGCCAACCTGGCTTGGCATAGCGGCGATGTGGCTGGTGGCCCAGTTGCCCCTGCGCCTGCAATGGTGGCTGGGCAAAATTGCTGGCCTACTGGCCTGGCGGCTGGCGAAAAGCCGACGCCATATTGCCGAAGTGAACATTCGCCTGTGTTTTCCGGAGCTGAACCAGCAGCAACAGGCTGCGCTGGTTCGCAATGCCTTTATCGCCAACGGTATTGGTTTGCTGGAGATAGGTATTGCCTGGTTTCGTGACCCAGCCAGGCTCACGGGCATCACACAAGTCCATGGCCTTGAGCATTTCGAACAGGCCCTGGCTGGCGGCAAAGGCGTCTTATTACTGGGAGGGCATTACAGCACCCTGGACCTGGGCGGCAGCCTGGTTACACAGTTCATCGAAGCAGATGTCATGCAGCGGGATCATAACAACCCGCTGATGAACGCGGTAATGACAAGAGCCAGGGAGCGCCGCTACGGCACCGTGCTGGGCGCCCGGGACCTCCGGGGCCTGTTTCGCAGTCTGAAGAAAAACCGGGCGGTCTGGTATGCTACCGATCAGGATTACGGCCGTAAGGATATCGTGTTCGCGCCGTTTTTCGGCATCCCCGCCGGCACCATTACCGCCACGTCGCGAATCGCCGAACGCAGCGGCTGCAAAGTTGTTCCGTTCAGCCATTTCCGCCGGGATGGCAAACCTGGTTACGACATATACTTTCATCCGGCTTTGGATAACTTTCCGAGCGGCGACGATCAGGAAGATGCCACCCGCATCAATGCCATCATTGAAAGGGAAATCCGAAAGGCCCCAGATCAGTACCTCTGGATGCACCGCCGCTTCAAGACCCGCCCAGACAGGGATGACCCTGGTTTCTACGGGCGAAAGCGCAAGGACTAACTCGTGAGCAATCACTCGCAAGCACCGGTTGTCTGGCTGCTGACAGACAACAAGCCCGGCCACAAAAACCAACTCAAGGGGCTGGGCAATCGCCTGCGGGTGCTGACCGGCGCGGCGCTCTACTGGATCAGTGCCGAAGAATACCCGGTACCTCTGTGGCGAGCCCTGCTGGGTGTGGCCCCAGCCATGGATACAGCACTGCCCAAACCGGCCCTGATCGTGGCCGCAGGCACCGGTACTCACCGTTTATTGCTGGCACTTCGGCGCCTGGGCAAGGCCAAAACCCTGATATTGATGAAACCGGCCTTCCCACTGGGCTGGGTAGATGGCGCGATTATCCCGGCCCATGATGAGGTAAAGCCTGCTAACAATATCCTGCACACCGAAGGCGTGATCAACACCATCACACCCCTCGCCCGGCTGACCAGCAAACCGGAAGCCCTGATCCTGGTGGGTGGGCGTTCGGAACATTTCGATTGGGACGAAGATGCCATTCTGAATCAGATAAGCGACCTGATAGCCCGCTACCCTCAGTGGCGCTGGACCATCACCGATTCCCGTCGCACGCCGGAAATGACCAGCGAGCGACTGGCCGAATTGCAGAGCCCGAAAATCTCCGTAGTGCATCACACCCGTACCCACGACGACTGGCTCAGCCACCAGCTCGCTGCTTCCCGCGCCGTCTGGGTAACGCCGGACAGCATTTCCATGGTGTGCGAAGCCGCCACTTCCGGCGTGCCCACCGGCCTGCTGAACCTGAATGCGCGTGCCAACAGCCGCGTTGCGAACGGAGTAAAACGCCTGACAAAGCGGGGGCTGATTGCCCACTGGGCAGACCATGCCAGCGTGATGGCCGAACAAGCAGAAAGGCATGAACGACTCTGGGAAGCCGACCGGGCTGCCCGATGGGTGGCGGCTAACTATTTGGCTGCTTTTCAAAAATCAGGAAAGGAGGCCAGACAATGAAGATTCTCCAGGCTCTTCCTGCGCTCTATAGCGGTGGCGTGGAAAGAGGCACGGTGGAATTCGCCGCCGAGCTGGTCAAGCGCGGCCACCAGTCATTCGTGGTCTCCAACGGAGGCCCAATGGCCGAACAAGTTCGCGGCCAGGGTTCGACTCATATCCACATGCCCATTCACCGGAAAACGCCCGCGTCTTTCGGACAGATCCTGCCCATGCGAAAGCTGTTACAGGAGCTGCGGCCTGACATTGTTCATGTCCGCTCCCGCATGCCCGCCTGGATTATCCACCTGGCCCTGAAGACCCTGCCTGCCGACCAACAGCCCGCCGTTGTCTCAACCTTTCACGGTATGTATTCCGTCAATCCCTACAGCGCCATCATGACCAGGGCGGACCAGATCATTGCCGTCTCCAATTGCGTGCGGGATTACGTGTTGAAGAATTTCGAGGTAGCGGAAAACAAGCTGACGGTGATCCAGCGCGGCGTCGACATCGACGCCTTCCGCAACCGCGCCATAAATGATCAGTGGCTGGACATTCTCCTGTCCCGCTTCCCCCAACTGGCCGGCAAGAAAATCATTATGATGCCCGGCCGCATCTCCCGCTGGAAAGGCCAACTGGACTACCTTGAAGCCATGGCCCGCATTGTCCGCCAGCGGCCGGATTGTCACGGTATCATCGTAGGCGGGGCCGAACCGGGAAAAGAACGATTCCTGCAGGAGCTTGAAAAAGAGCGCAGCCGGCTGGGCCTGACCGATAAAGTCACATTCCTCGGCCAGCGCAACGACATGACCAACCTGTACCTGTTCGCCGATGTGGTTTGCCACATGTCCACCAAGCCTGAGCCGTTTGGCCGCACAGTGACCGAAGCATTGGCGTCCGGCACGCCAGTGGTTGCCTACAACCGGGGCGGTGCGGCGGAAACGCTGCAGGCATGCTTTCGGGACGGACTGGTGACTCCGGATGATACCGGGGCATTCGCCAGTGCGGTGTTGGGGCTGCTGGATAAGCCCCGGCCAGAGATTGAGTTGCCAGAGCGGTTTTTGTTGCGGGCGCAGACGGAGGCCACGCTCGCCATCTATCAAAAACTGATGGCAGCGCGGCAGGATCTCACCCCGTGAATATTCTGATGCTGATGCTCTCGGACAATCCAGATACCGGCGGCATGGAAAAACACGCCCGTGAACTCTCCAGCGAACTGGCACGACTGGGGCACACGGTGACGTTGGCGGCTGCATCACAGCATCTCTCGGACCTTGAACCAGCGGTAAAAACGCGAGCATTGGATACAGGTGGCTCACGCAACTCTCCCTTTTTACTGCTCACCGTCCTTCGTCTAATCAGAGCCAACGGTTTCGATGTTATTCATGCACAGGGCACGAAAGCGGCCTTCGTTCTTCAGCGGCTGACACCTTTTACGAGAAGCCTGATGCGAGTAGCGACCATTCACGGCTTCAAGTCGCGCTACCCTAAAGCCGCTGCGTTTCACCAACTGATCGCCGTCAGTCAGGCCCTTGCAACGGACATCGCCCAACCGGGCGTTACGGTCATCTACAATGGCGTATCGGTTATTCCTCAGGCGCCAGCCCTGCTTCCCAAGGAAACAGAACGGCCGGTTTGGCTGGCCGTGGGCAGATTGGTGTCGGTCAAAGGCTTCGACTTTCTCATCAGAACCTTTCAGTATTGCCCGGGAACCCTGCTCATAGCGGGTGACGGGCCTGAGCGGCAGCGACTTGCGGATCTCATCAGCTCAACCCATCAGTCTGAGACGGTGAAGTTGCTTGGCTTCCGCTCAGACGTTCCCGCACTGATGGCTGCGGCAGATGGGGTGGTGATCAGCTCTGAAAGAGAAGGGTTTTCTTATGTGTGTGCAGAAGCGCTCTTGCTCGGTAAGCCCGTCATTTCAACCGACGTACCGATAGCCAACGAAATCTTGCCTGAAAAACACATCTTTCGTGGTGAAGACCCAAAGCGGTTTGCTGCTTATCTAAGCCAAGACACTTCAACATTGGTCGCCGAGCAGGCAGAAGCACAAGCATTTGCTGCTGATCAACTATCGCTTTCCAGCATGGCTAGCCAAACGCTGAATGTCTATCAGAGAGCTATCGCTAACCTTGTTTCAATACACTAATAATCTTCGCCGCAATCCGTTCATGCCCTGCGGCTGTCAGGTGAGTACCGTCCTCCATGAGAGTGAGGTCGCGATGCGCCCAGATATCCTCATAAACATCCACGTACATCACATTATCGTGGGATTCCGCAATCCTCGCTAATGCTTCGTTGTAGACTTTGATCCTTGGGTTGCGTGGCTCATCCAGGTTGGGCGCCGTTGCAACAAGAATAAAACGGGTCTTGGGCGCCGATACAATCACCTGATGAAGGTTATCCACGTATTCTGATAACGGTACCTGTTCAACAGCCCCCAAACGCTTTTGCAGCTGCCATACACGCGCCAGTTTCTTGAGCTTCTTAACCAGCTTTCTGGCCAGTTTACGCAAGGGGAAATCAGGGTAATAAAGCACATAGGGTGCCCCGCGAAACGTTAGCCAGGAGTCCACCAGACCATACTGGACAAAAGCAACAGCGTACTGTGACGCGGGGAAAGCACGATTGTACTCAAGCAGTTCACGAGTCGTGCTCATAGTGTGTCCGCAATTGGTCAGCTCAAGCGCTTCCGACTCACAAACAATCTGTGGCCATAAAGGGAAACATTCACCTTTAAGCCCTTCTGTGTTGCAATCCCCGTATGCTATTGCCCGATTCACTCTCTCGCCTCAACTAATGAAACCATGCTAGACCTGTCTGACAAGTTGCCGTTCGCGCAGGGCTACAATCGCCTGTGTTACGAACACCCGTTAGATTCAGCCCGCTGCCTGAAGATCGTTCGCCCCGAAAATATTGCAGCCCGCACCCAAAGGCAATCACGCCTCAAGCAGCTTTTAGGAACCAATCGGCTCAACGATAACACCCAGGAGATCATCGCGCACAATCAGCGTGCCATACGAGAACTGCTCGCTAAAGGTCGCGAAGATCTTGTCTGGTCGCATCTGCCAAGGTTCTATGGAAGCGTGCAAACTTCCCTTGGCGAGGCCAATGAAAGCGAACTGATTCGTTGTGCTGATGGCAATGTTGCGCCAACGCTCGAAACACTGATGCAAGACCATGGCCTGACACCGGAACTGGAAACAGGCATCAGAGAATTTCTCGACTGGCTGAAACAAACCCGAATACTCACCAGAAACCTGCTCCCTCATAACCTGGTCGTCACGGATCGGATTGGCCGCACTCAATTGTTTCTGGTGGATGGTCTCGGGGCGCCAACGATCCCCCAGGCGCTGGCGCCGCTACCGGGCTGGAGTTCACATTACATAGATAGAAAGATCGACAGGTTCAGAAAACGACTGGCCTGGGAACAAAACGGCGAAGGTCTATCCTGGGAAGATTTCCAACGCCTAAGATAAAACCGTTAAGATCTGCGTGTTAACATATAGTGTCAGTGATTCTTAGCCGAATTGGCAACAATTCAACACCCTGGAGCGCGCACATGATTCACCCCGTCATTATGGCCGGAGGCACCGGCTCTCGCCTTTGGCCGTTATCCAGGCAACTGAACCCCAAGCAGTTCCTGAAACTGACGGACCAACATCTATCCATGCTGCAGCTGACCGTGGCGCGGCTGGATGGTATGGAATCCGCCGATCCACTCCTGATCTGCAATGAAGACCACCGTTTTCTGGCGGCTGAGCAAATGCGCCAGGCGGGCTACAAAGATGCCCGAATTATTCTGGAGCCTTGTGGACGCAACACGGCACCGGCCATCGCTCTGGCAGCCCTGCAACTGGTCAAGAACATCGATGAAAACCAGAACCCGCTGATGCTGGTTCTGGCCGCAGACCACCTGATCAAAGATATCGCTGCGTTCCAGAGCGGCATCCAGAAAGCCATACCCCTGGCTCAGCAGGACAAGCTGGTGACCTTCGGCATAGTACCCGGCCATGCGGAAACCGGTTACGGCTACATCCAGCAAGGCCCGAAATTGGCGGACGACAGCTTCAGCGTTAGCCGGTTTGTAGAGAAGCCCGACCAGACTACCGCGGAAGAATACCTCGCATCCGGTGATTACCTCTGGAACAGTGGCATGTTCCTGTTCGGCGCCCGCACCTACCTTCAGGAACTGCAGAAACACCGCCCGGACATTCTTGCGATCTGCCAGGCAGCGCTGGACGACGCCAGCGAGGATCTGCACTTCACCCGCGTGAATGAAAGCGTATTCGCCGAGTGCCCGGAAGATTCCATCGATTACGCCGTGATGGAAAAGACCGATAACGCCGCCGTGGTAGCGCTCGATGCCGGCTGGAGCGATATCGGCTCCTGGTCCGCCTTGTGGGAAGTTTCCGAGAAAGACAGCTGCGGAAACGCATTCAGCGGTGATGTCATTGCCCATAACACAGAGAGCACTCTGGTCCGGGCAGACAGCCGCCTTGTGGCCACGGTTGGCGTGAAAGATCTGGTGATCATTGAAACCAAAGACGCCTTGCTGGTCGCCCATAAAGATCAGGTCCAGGATGTCAAAAAGGTGGTTGAACGCATCAAGAATGATGGTCGACACGAGCACATGAATCACCGGGAAGTCTACCGGCCCTGGGGTGTATATGATTCCATCGATAATGGCCACCGCTACCAGGTGAAACGCATCACCGTGAAGCCCGGCGCCAAGCTGTCTGTCCAGATGCACCACCACCGGGCAGAACACTGGATTGTCGTCAGCGGCACCGCAAAGGTAACCAATGGCGAGGAGTCGTACCTGGTGACCGAGAACCAGTCCACTTACATACCGGTCGGCCAGATCCATTGCCTTGAAAACCCCGGCGTTATTGATCTGGAACTGATTGAAGTGCAGTCCGGATCCTATCTGGGCGAAGACGATATTGTACGATTCGAGGACCGGTACGGCAGATCATGAGCAAATTCAAGTATTACCTGATTGCCGGCCTGTTGCGGATGGTTAGCTATTTACCCCTGGGAGCCGCACAGTTCATCGGCAAATGGCTGGGGCTCCTGGCCTGGAAACTGGGCGGCAGGCCAAAGAAGATCACCGACATCAATCTGGACATCTGCCTGCCGGAACTCACCGAAGAGCAGCGCAGGGACCTTTCCAGAGACTCCCTGGCCCACACCGGCATGACGGCCCTGGAAATTCCGCTGATGTGGGAGTGGCCCGTAGATAAGTGCCTTGGGTTGATCAAGGAAACGGAAGGCCTGGAGCTGGTTGATGAGGCCCTGGCGACCGGCAAAGGATTGATCTTGCTCGCGCCCCACCTTGGCAACTGGGAGCTGGCCGGCCTGTTTTTCTCTTCCCGCTATAAGATGGCCGCGCTATATAGCCCTCCGCACATCAAGGAATTCGAAGATTACATGATTCGGGTGAGGGGGCGCCTGGGCTCCGAACTGGTACGCGGCGACCGTAAAGGCCTGATGCGCCTGATGGGCATTTTGAAGGAAGGTGGCGTAGCCGGCATTCTTCCCGACCAGTCTCCCCGGGGCAAAACCAACGCCTACGCGCCCTTTTTTGGCATGGACGTGATGACCATGACCCTGGTCGGCAAGTTGGTACAGAAAACCGGGGCCAATGTTCTGGTGACCTACGCCGAGCGCCTGCCCAACGGCGAAGGCTTCAAGATTCTGGTCACTCCGGCGGAGCCTGGCATTGGTGCCGATGATGCAGTGGCCGGCGCCACCGCATTGAATCAATCCGTGGAAAAGGTGGTACGAATGGCCCCTGAACAGTACCAGTGGGAGTACAAACGTATGCGGCACCGGCCGCCGGGGAACCCGAATCCTTATAAGCCCGGGCAGATTTGCGACTAACCGCCCGGCTGCCAGGAACTACCTTAGGATTGCAAGGTTGCGGAGTAGAGTCCCAGGTAACGCTCCGCTACCGACGCAGGGCTGAACGCTGTTAATCCAGCCTGGGCAGCGTCTGCGAAAGCGGCGGCCTGCTCAGGGCTATCGAGGATAAACTGAATCGCCGAAGCCAAAGCCTCCGGGTCACCCGGAGATACCAGAAGACCATTCGCTTTATCGGAGATCAGATCAGGAATGCCTCCGGCTTTGGCCCCAACCACCGGCACACGATGTTGCATGGCCTCAAGAATCGTTGAGCCAAGCCCCTCGGAGAGTGAGGGGAACACGAAGACATCCAGAGCTGCCAACCAATCCCCGACGTTATCTTTATGCCCCAGAAAACTGACGTTGGGCAAACCCTGTGCCTGGGACTTGAGCCACTGTTCATCTGGCCCTTCTCCCAGGAAAATGAACTGCACGTCTGGCCTGAGGCTGCCCAGCAAACGCGCTGCCTCAATCGTGATGTGATAACCCTTGTGCTTCAGGAGGCGCCCCACTTGGCCAACCAGGCGTTTGGCGGGATACTGCTGCCGGATAGCTTCGACGGCGTCTGGTGCGGCGGGAAAGCCTGAGAAACTCGAGGGAATGATGACAGTGTCCACGCGGCCCAGTCGCTGTTGTACAACTGATTCAATGGCCGAACTCAGGCAGACGACGGTCGCGGCTCCGCCATAGGCCGCAGACGTCAGGCGCCCGGTTCCGATGGGATTATCGACTCGCCGTGTGACGACGTAAGGCGTTCTACGCAGGCGGGACTCGATCCAGGCCCAGTAGACTGATTTACCGTCGTGGCAATGAACGAGGTCCCAATCCCCCTTGCCGTGGCCCAGCAGAAAATGTGCAGTCTCTCGCCTACCGAGCGATTGGATGCTTTCCAGCTCAGCCCATAGACGACTCCCCGGCCGGGCCACCAGCGATTGCTGAATGCCACGCTTCGCCAGCTCCCGAATCAGGTTTACGGTCTGTCGCTCACCACCGGAAAAACCTCCGGCCAGATTTACGTGGCAAATGTGCATACCAACTCGGCCCCGTCGATGTTTTAATGGCGGCAGTGTAAGAGATCGACCATGAAAAGGACATAACACTGTGAAGCTACTTGTAATCAGCTCCTATGTAGATACCTGGAACTCTGTTCGGCCAGAAGCCGAAATGCTGATCGGGCTGGCAAAATTGGGTGTCGAAGTTGAGCTGATGACACAACCGGATGCGGAGTACCGCTCCCGATTTGAAGAAAACGGCATCAAGGTACACGGTTTCCATCCCCGAAAGAAAATAGAGCCTGAAGCCATTCGTCGAATTCGTCACCTCCTGATCGAAGGCAAGTTTGACGCCGTGTACTGCTTTAACAACAAAGCCATCGCTAACACCAACCTTGCGGCAATCGGCCTGCCAGTCAAAGTTATGACCTATCGAGGCCAAACCGGCAATATCAGCCGCTGGGACCCAAGTGGCTACCTGACCCACTTAAGCCCACGGGTGGATCGAATTATCTGCGTTTCCAAAGCAACCCGCGATGACCTACAAAAGCACGTCTGGGGCAACAAAGACAAAGTTTGTACGGTCTATAAAGGCCACGATCTCGACTGGTACCAGGATACTCCGGTAGACCTCAAACAATTCGGCGTACCGGATGGCGCCTTTGTGGTTGGGTCGGTGGCAAATATCCGCCCCAGAAAAGGACTGCCAATTCTGCTGAAAGCCACACACCTTTTACCCGCGGACAGCAACATCCACCTATTGCTCGTGGGCCGGGGAATGGACAATCCAGAGGTTCAGGCTCTAATCCAGGCCAGCCCGATGGCCGACAGAATTCACCTGACTGGATTCAGAAAAGACGCGCCAGCCATCATTGCGTCCTGCCAGGTATCCGTGCTGGCTTCGACCAAACGCGAGGGGCTTCCAAAAACGGTGATTGAAGCTATGGCCTATGGCGTTGCACCAATCGTCAGCGATACCGGAGGAAGTGCGGAGCTCATTGAAGATGGCGTTTCCGGCATACGCGTAACGCCCGGTAGCGCTGAAGAAATTGCTGCAGGCATTCAGCGGCTGCATGAATCCCCAGAACTATGCGCAAATATGGGCCAAAGCGCTCGAGATAGAATCGCCTCGCACTTTCACGTACAGCATTCGTCTGAAGCCCTTTTGAAGGTGCTGAGGGAAACCGTCAACGGCGAGTTTTAATCCAGAGTGCTGCGTATTTGTTGAAGGCATAAATGGCGGTGGTGACGGCCAGCAAAAACCCATGCCGGCCGTCCAGAAAACCCCTTTGAAGCAGATACTTCCGGACAAATGCGCCTAAACTGTGGGTGCAGGCGGAAAACAGTGAGGCTTTCTTGCCACGGCGGGCCCGCCCCTCGGCCCAATCCTCCGCATAGCGGACGGATTTCGCCATGTAATCCGGGAAATTGGTCGCGGTATAGTGCAACAAATCCCCGTCAAGCGTTTCTACGCTGGCATCGGGACAGTGCACCTTTTCATGCACCAGAGCATTGTCATACCCGTATTCTTCACGGCGGTACAACCGGACCACTTTGTCGGGATACCAGCCAGAGTGCCGGATGAAACGACCAAAAAACCACGACAACCGCTTTACCTGAAACACCTTCTTCGCCGGAGCCTGTTCGATGGCGCGCTGAATGGAGGAGGCCAGTTCCGGGGTGACCACTTCGTCGGTATCGATCCAGAACAACCACTCGCCCTGCGCGTGGCTTTGGGCCCTCTGACGCTGCGGACCAAAGCCTGGCCAGTCGTCCGATTGGAAAATGCGCGCGCCGAATCTCTCGGCGACAGACAACGTATCGTCTGTCGAACCGGAATCCAGAATCACAATCTCATCGGCGAACGCCAGACTCTCAAGGCATTTGGCAAACTCAGGCCCTGCGTTCTTAGTGATCAGTACCGCGCTCAGTTTCACTGGCACGCCTCCAGAACCCGCTGCACGGAAATACCGGTCAAGCAGTTGTAATGGCCAAAACGGCAGGTTCGCTCAAAGCAGGGACTACACTCCACCGGATGCCGGACAATCGTCGCCTTATCCGTCAGTGGCGGTGTGAAATCCGGGCTGGTGGAACCGTAGATGGCAACCACATCAGCACCAGAAGCGGCGGCCACGTGCATCAAGCCGGAATCGTGACTGACCACTTTGCGGCAATGACTGAACAGGTCCACGGTATCTTCCAGGCGGGTTTTGCCACAAAGATTGAACACGCCCTCCTGACCATTGGCAATCTGCTCACCCGGCTCCACATCTTTCGGACCGCCCATAACCCAGACCTGAAAGCCCTGCTGCACCAGTTTTTCAGCGAGCGCCCGGTGGTTTTCAAGAGGCCACTGCTTTGCCGGGCCAAACTCCGCACCGGGGCAGATGGCAATGGCGGGGCGTTCCGGGTCCAGGCCCAGTTTGCCCATCACGTCGTTCAGGTTAGTCTTGTTAATCGTCAGTGACGGTTGTGGCACATCAAACCGATAGGTTTCGTAATCCGCCTTGCTGACCCCAAGCCCCATGTAGCGCCAAACGGTTTTGTCGGTAATGGTAGAGCCGTCTCGAGTCGGGTGTCTGCGCCGGGCATCGGTCAGTAGAATCGAGCGCCCTTCCCCACTGAAACCCACTCGCTCGGGAATGCCTGCAAAGAAAGGGATCAAAGAGGACTTGAACGAACGTGGCAGGACAATGGCTTTATCATACCCTTTCAGCGTTCTGGCCAGTCGCCACTGAGCCTTCAGGGCCAGCTCGCCACTTTTCCAGGGTGCCGCAATGCCTGTGTTGACCTCAGGCATACGGGCGATGATCGGGAGCGACCACCCGGGAGCCAGCACGTCGATTTTTGCTTGCGGGTCCTGTTGTTTGAGGGACATGAACAGCGCCTGAGCCATAACCATGTCACCCACCCAAGACGGGCCAACCACCAGATATTTCATCGATCCAGCCAAGCCAGGTAGGCCGCTACACCATTGGCAACGTCGGTGAACGAATCGGTATAGCCCGCATCACGCAACGCACTGACATCCGCCTGGGTAAAGCTCTGATAACGGCCTTTCAGCTCATCCGGGAAAGGGATGAACTCCACCTTGCCCTTACCGTGGTATTGGATGACCGCCTCGGCCACCTCCAGGAACGACTGGGCACGGCCAGTGCCCAGATTGAAAATGCCGGACTGGTCCGGATTATCATAGAACCACAGGTTCACCTTGCACACGTCGTCTACATATACAAAGTCACGCTGTTGCCCACCGTCAGAATAGCCATCCCAACCTTGGAACAGCTTGGGATTCTGGCCAGCTTTGATCTGTTCGTGCAGGTGATAGGCCACGGACGCCATCTTGCCCTTGTGCTGCTCCCTCGGGCCGTACACGTTGAAGTAGCGGAAACCAACAACCTGGCTGCGGGCGGAGGGCAGAATCTTGCGCACGTACTGGTCAAACTGCCACTTGGAATAACCGTAAACATTAAGCGGTCGCTCGCACTCGCGCTCTTCCCGAAATTCATCACTGGCTCCGTAGACGGCGGCACTGGACGCATAGAGGAACGGCACCTTGCGATCAAGGCACCAGTGCAACAACACCTTGGAGTAGGTGTAGTTGTTCTCCATCATGAACTTGCCATCCCACTCGGTGGTGTCTGAACAGGCCCCCTCGTGGAAGATGGCCCTTATACCCACCGGCAGGTCATTCGCTTTGACCCGCTCCAGGAACTCACCTTTGTCCATGTAATCCGTGACATCCAGCTCCGCCAGGTTCCGGAAACGGGTACCGTCGGTCAGATCGTCCACCACCAGAATATCGGTTTCGCCACGCGAGTTAAGGGCGTGAATAATGTTGGCTCCAATGAAACCGGCACCGCCAGTGACGACAATCATGGTAAGGCTCCTGAAATTTCTGTGCGGACAGGCCAGAAGATGGCCGCTGTGTTCAGCCGTAATACTAACCTCTTTTGTACCTGCCTAAAACAACCAGAGCCCGAGTCTCCATCGGCCAGAACCATGATGAACACTGGATTAACGGGCGGTTAGTCTGTGAAAAAGCATATGGGACGCCTGTTGCGGCCATGGTACACTTCGCGTTTGGAACTGGTGCTGCCGCACCGGGTCGACTTTGGGATTGTTCATACCGGAGGCTCACATGTCCCAGCAAAGCAGTTACCTCGCCACCCTGGAACGGCACCGCAAAACCTTTGCAGTGATGGAAGAACACCAGGAAGCCGTCGAGCAACTGTTGGAGCTGACGCGCCAAAGCCTGAAACGGGGCGGCAAGATCATTTTCTTGGGCAACGGCGGCAGTGCTGCAGATTCGCAGCATTTGGCGGCCGAGTTCATGGTCCGCTATAAAAAAGAGCGCGGCCCCCTGGCCTCCATCGCCCTGACCACAGACACGTCCATTCTGACAGCACACCCGAACGACTACGAATTCGAGACCGTATTTGAGCGACAAGTTCTGGGCCTGGGAAAGCCTGAAGATCTGGTGATCGGCCTGTCCACCTCCGGCCAGAGTGAGAACATCAACCGGGCCCTGAAAGCTGCCAACGACATGGGCGCCGCAACCGTTGCTCTGACCGGCCGGGATGGCGGCAAGGTAAAAGACATCGCCAGGCTGTCCATCATCATCAACAGTGACGAAACCGCCCGCATCCAGGAGGCCCATATGTTCATCGGCCACTGGCTGTGTGAAGCGATGGATGAGGTGGTGCTGTCCGGAGGCCTTGACTGATGCTTGATCTGGCCCGGCTGGACCAGCTTCAGAACGCCTCTGTGCTGGTGATTGGCGATGTCATGCTCGACCGCTATTTCATTGGCGACACCAACCGCATTTCACCGGAAGCACCGGTGCCGGTGGTACGCGTCGCACACACAGAAGACCGGGCCGGCGGTGCCGCCAACGTTGCCAGAAACATTGCCCACCTTGACGGCCAGGCCGCCATTCTAGGCATCATCGGCAACGACACAGACGGTCGTTTGCTGAAAGATCTTCTGGTCAAAGAAAAGGTCCATTCCGAGCTCCTGGAACTGGACGACGCACGCACCATTTCCAAAACGAGAATCATCTCCCGCCATCAACAGATGGTTCGGCTCGACATGGAAGACACCTTCCCCGTCGCCCAGGCCGAAAGCATTAAGCAGCGTTACGGCGAACTGGTTGAGCAATACAATACCGTCATCATCAGCGACTACGCCAAAGGCACCCTCGCCTGTGTTGGCGACTTGATTAAGGCTGCGCGAAAGGCCGGCAAGCAAGTTCTGGTGGACCCGAAAAGCAAAGACTTCTCCCTGTATCGTGGCGCAACCGTCATTACCCCGAATCTGAGTGAATTCAAGGCCGCCGGCGGAGATGCCTCCTCAGATGACGCCATGCTGAGTTCGGCCCGCGCCATGCTGGCCGACGCGGGCATCGATACCATGCTGCTGACCCGCAGCGAGCAAGGCATGAGTCTGATCACCCCGACGGAGCACCACCATTTCCCGGCGGAAGTCCTGGAAGTAAGCGATGTCACCGGCGCCGGTGACACTGTGATTGCTACACTGGGCACCCTGCTGAGCGCCGGGTTTGATCTGAAAGACGCCGCCTGGCTGTCCAACCTTGCGGCTGGCATTGTGGTCGCCAAACTAGGCGCCGCAACCGTTTCCCCGGAGGAACTGGCTGCCCGCGCCAGCCACCAGTGGTCGGCCAAGACCAGCGGCTACCACCCCAGCGTCGAGCAGAGCCTGCTGCACATTGATTACGCCCGACAACAGGGCGAACGGATTGTCTTTACCAACGGCTGCTTCGACATCCTGCACGCCGGCCATGTGCGCTACCTGGCCCAGGCCCGGGCGCTCGGTGACAGACTGGTTGTCGGGCTGAACTCCGATGCCTCCGTGCGTCGCCTGAAGGGCGAGGAGCGCCCGGTGAACTCGCTGGAAGACCGGATGGAAGTGCTATCCGCCCTGGCCTGTGTGGACTGGGTCATCCCCTTCGGTGACAACACTGAGGAGAACGACACCCCGGAGCAACTCATCAAACGGGTGAACCCGCAGGTGCTCGCCAAAGGCGGCGACTACTCAATCGACACCATCGTCGGCGCGGACTTTGTTCAGGAAAACGGCGGTGAGGTTGCCATTCTGCCCACGGTTGAAGGCCGTTCCACCACCGGGCTGATCAAGAAAGTTCGAGGCTGATTTGTCTGCGCCACGCTCCATCTGCCTGCTGCGCCTGTCGGCCATTGGTGACACCTGCAACGCCGCTGCAGTAGTTCATGCTATCCGGCAGCATTACCCGGAAGCTGAGATCACTTGGGTGATCGGCAAGGCTGAAGCCGCACTGATGGCGGGCATGGACGGCGTCAACTTTGTCGTGTTTGACAAGAAGCAGGGCATGGCCGCGTACCGCAACCTTCGACGCCAGCTCCAGGGCAAACAATTTGACGCCCTTCTACTCATGCAAGTCGCCCTGAGAGCGAATCTCGCCAGCTTGTGTATTTCCGCCAAGCGACGAATCGGCTACGACAAAGCCAAAAGCAAAGAGCTGCACAGCCTGTTTATCAACGAACGGGTTGAGCCGACCGACAAGGTGCATGTGTTAGATAATTTTCGACAGTTCCAGAAATCGCTGGGCATTCCTCTTGAAGCCCCCGCCTGGAACATTCCGGTGAATGCGAAAGACCGGGACTGGGCCAAAACCCAGCTCGACCCCGGTACCCGCAAACACCTGATCATCACCCCCGCCGCCTCGAACGCCGAGCGGAACTGGCTGCCTGAGCGCTACGCGGCCGTTGCCGACCACGCCGCCAGCCTGGGCTTTTCGGTTTATCTTTGTGGCGGCCCGGGAGAGCGTGAGAAGGAATTGGCTGCCAACATTCAGGCCCACGCCAAACACCCCATACGCAACATGGTTGGCCTGTCGAGCCTGAAGCAGCTGTTCGCCCTGATTGGCGAAGCAAGCCTTGTACTGGCACCAGACACCGGCCCCGCACACATGGCCGTTGCCGCCGGCACGCCGGTTATTGGCCTCTATGCCCACAGCAACCCGAAACGCACCGGCCCCTACCTTTGGCAAAACTACGTGGTAGACGCCTACACACCCGCCCTGAAACAGATGCGCGGGGAAACACCGGAGCAAAGCCGCTGGGGCCAAAGGCTCAAGGGCGAAGAGTTGATGGAGAACATCACGACGGAACAGGTTATTGGCATGTTGAACCGCTGTATTAAGGAACAGAACCTATGACCAACAAAGCCGTATTTCTGGACCGGGATGGCGTAATCAACGTGGATCATGGCTACGTGTACCGCAAAGAGGATTTCGAGTTTGTCGACGGTATTTTCGAGGCCTGCCGGCACTTTCAAGAGCAGGGCTACCTGTTGATCGTGGTCACCAACCAGTCCGGCATTGCCCGGGGCATGTACACGGAAGAGCAATTCCAAGAGCTGACAGAATGGATGGTGGAGAGGTTCAAAGAAAAGGGTGTGACCATCAACAAGGTTTATCATTGCCCCCACCATCCGGACTTTGGGCCTGCAGATGAGAGGAACTGTGATTGCAGGAAGCCGAAGCCGGGGATGATATTGAGGGGGATTGAGGAGTTTGAGCTGGACCCGGCGGAGTGCATTATGGTCGGGGATAAACCAAGTGACGTTGCAGCAGCGGAACGAGCCGGTATCGGCACAAAGGTAAGGGTGTTGACCGGCAGCCTCTTTGTGACGTTGCCGAACAACGAGGCCTCACTATCTCTGCTAACGCATGTTGACCAGATTATCCACGATAGATCATCGGTCTAGTGTGATTACATAAGACCAAATAGAAAGCTAAGGAGCGGGAATGCTACATCAGCCTTCAATTGAGATTTCTGGCAATTCGGGATGCACCGTAAGGCTGCTTACTCATGACCAGCGAATCATGGTTGAAAAAGAATGCGCACTCCCGTCGTATATTCCGCGTCTCCAGGCACAAATTCGCAAACAAAACGACTTCCGACACGCACTTACGAACCCTGCCATAATAGTCCCAGAACTCTATGATGAAGCGGATAATCCCGGCCTCTATTCCGCACGAATGGAATTTCTACCCTACCTGAACTTCATCGACTTCCTTGGCGTTTGTTCCGTACCTGCGTTAATGCAAAGTATCAAAGCAATCGAAGGCTTCATCGATCACAACCTGCGAACCGACTACCAAACAGTTAATACGTCGGCTTTGTTAAAGCTGGATGAAATCTCTCGCAACATTTCAGGGGAGCCTCAAAAACAAGAGATCGACCAGCTCTTCGGGAATAAATTGCGAGACCGATTAACAAAAAAAGAAATTAATATTCCGAATGGTTGGTGTCACGGCGATTTTACCCTGTCCAACATCGTTTTTTCTGCCAATGGTAATTGCATCGGCCTATTCGATTTCCTGGACAGCTATATCGACTCCCCAATCATGGACCTAGTCAAGCTCCGGCAGGATACGCACCTTCACTGGTCTCTCACCAAGTCCAAAAAACCGATCTCTCATCTTCGAGTCTGCCAAGGGCTTCGGCAGTTGGATATATTCGCAAAACGTAAGCTATCAGCTCTCGGAATCTCCGGGAAAGAGTACAACATACTCCAATCTGTCAACGTTCTAAGAATTTTGCCATACGCCAACGACACAACCACTTTAAATTTCATTCAAACATCCCTGAAGACTCTGGAGGACTAAATGCATCTAATTCTACCAGTTGCTGGAAGCTCATCACGGTTCCCAGACATGAAACCCAAATGGCTCCTTACTCACCCAAGGGGCCACATGATGATTGTTGAAGCAATCAAAAAACTGGATCTGGATAAATTTGAAAGTATCAACTTGATCTGCTTACAGGAGCATGAAGACAAACATTCCGTAAGAGTCGCGATTGAGACTCAGTTTGATGAAATTGGCCACAGAGACAAACTTCGTTTTATCATGCTGGAAGAACGCACACGGAACCAGCCCGAGACGGTTTATCAAGGACTCAAGGCTGCGGGCATCAACGGTCCAATATTCATTAAAGACTCTGACAACCAGTTTTCTGCTCCCGTTAAGGAGGGAAACCACGTCTGCTGTCTGGACCTCCACGAGCTAGAAACCGTTAATGCACGAAACAAAAGCTATATAGACATTGATGAGTATGGCTTTGTGCAAAATATTGTTGAGAAAAAGATCGTTAGCTCAACATTCTGTGTGGGAGGCTACGTTTTTGAGTCAGCCCAAACCTTTATGGACACTTATGAAAAGCTGAGCAGCGACTCGCCCGACCTTTACATATCTAATATTATCTATCAGATGCTCCTGGACGGCCATACGTTCAACGCCCTGCATAGTGAAGATTATTGTGACTGGGGAACGATTCGCGAATGGAATCAATATAAGGCTCAATACTCTACGCTCTTCGTAGACCTTGATGGAACCTTGGTAGAGAATTCGGCTCAATACAACTCACCGTATTGGGGTGAAACCGATGGCATAACAAAGAACATTCAGGTCCTGAACAAACTTCACAAATCTGGAAAGGTCCAGATAATTATCACTACATCGCGGAAGGAAAGCTTTCGGGAAGCAACCATCAAGCAACTTGAGCGCCTAAATATTCCTTACGACGATATTATTTTTGGCCTGGTGCATGGCCGAAGAATCGTAATCAACGATTACGCCCGAACAAACCCTTTCAAGAGCTGCGACGCGATAAATATCAAACGTAATAGCGACGACCTAAAAGAAATGCTTGAAGAGTCTATTGGCTTTGATATTGGCATATAAAACCTGATACGAGCATTCGAATGAGCGACTTTTCTGACATTAGCGTGGTTGTCCAAGGCCCTGTGCAGAGCTTTCAGGACCGTGAACAAGAACCAGGCATTACCCAGAAATGCCTGGAGTCAGTTCGGCAGCACCTTCCTGGTAGCACGCTGATTCTCTCAACATGGCCCGGCCAGGAACTCGCTGGGCTCGATTACGATCGGCTCGTCATATCTGAAGATCCCGGGTCTAATGTCAGGTTTTTTGGAAGGGACGGCGCGCCACATCGCTTCAACAATAACAGGCAGATAGTATCAACACGTGAGGGCTTGAGAGAGGTCACCACGAAATACGCGGTCAAATTACGTAGTGACAACTATCTGACGGGAAACAACTTCGTAGCTCTGCAACGTGAATACCCCAAAAGAACCTCAACGCATTGCTTTCTGAAAGAGAGAGTTGTCGTCTCAAACGTATTCACCAGACAGTACGCTAAAGGATTCCGGGTACCCTTCCATCTCTCTGACTTTTTCTATTTTGGCTTAACCGAAGACCTGAGAACCCTTTGGGATCTCGATCTTTTTGAGGATGCCCAAGACCCTATTCACGATAATGAAGGTGCCCTGTACAAAAGTTATCCGCCCGATTGCACTCAGATGTTCTGGATAAAGGCCCTGCAGAAATTTGACACTTCAATACATGTCAACGAGTTACTTGATCGATCAGCCAGCCGGCTGGAGCAGTCTGACCTTTGTTTCGCCAACAACCTGGTAATAGCCTCCCCTGCCGACCTCGGCTTGGGGCTTTGCCAGAAGTTTCTCGGAACCGCCCGAATCTCACGTACCAAAGGGCAATGCGCCCAGTGGCAACACTGGGAGTGGCAAGAGATTTATCGCCGTTACTGCGACCCGGATTTCCCTAAAGCACCGGCTTCAGTGAAGGCAAACCTGTTTCTGAAACGCTTGGTCCATGTGCATCCTGTCAAGCTGGAGACCATCGTCAAGCTCTACAAAAACAGACGCAGCAGTGAGTCAGGCGGCATCAAATGACCCCAGCACAACATGGCCTGGCATCCGCCCTCAAGTATTTACTGCTTATCGTCATTGGCACCTTCCCTGCACTCAGCGTCATCGTTGATGGATACGGCAGTGCCCTTTGGTATCTTTTGGGGCTCGCCGGAATCGTCTCATTTGCGATCAGCGCCAACGTTCGCAGGAGACTTTGCTTTGAACCAAAGGCCCTGCTATTCGTTGCCGCACCTTTTCTCTTCTTTATGTGGTCAATCATTATTTACTGGCTCGTTGATCCCAGCGATTTCGCAAAATCCCGTGTGGAGCGACACGCCCTGCTCTTGATCAGCATTCCTGTCATCGCACTCCTGTTTCACGCGCGGTTCCGGGCAAAGGATCTGTTACTGAGTTTTTCGCTGAGCGGTCTGGTGTTTCTGGCGTATTGGATTGTGCACGACGGCGAGGGCAGGTTAGACGGACTGGTTCATGCCATCCATTTTGGCAATATCGCCCTTATTACCTTGATACTCTGCGTTGGAGGATTACTCACCCAGAGCAAGCGTCACTGGTATGTGATAGCCGCGATGGGAAGTGTTGGCGCACTGATAGCCTTTATGGAGTCCGGATCCCGGGGCGGCCTGGTTGCTTTGTTTCTGGCACTTCTCGCCATTGGATTCTGGTTCAGTGTTACCCGAAACCAAATCCGTTACTTTGTCATTACACTCGCTCTCGTCGCTTCGGTTGCCATCGTCTCAGTCAAATTTGTTGACCCAATATCCGAACGATACGAGTTAACCCTGAATGAGATTGATAAGTTCTCAGAAGGTCAGATGTATACCTCCATGGGAATGCGCCTACTCATGTGGGATGCCGCGATGAACGTTGTCACCGAGGCCCCTTTTATTGGCTCAGGTTTCTCGGGATACCGAACGGAAATCCTGACCCGGATTTCCGAAGGGCAACTAAAACCACTCATGTCAGATTTCTCTTCCGAGCCACACAATCAATACCTGTATCAGCTTGCCTCTCACGGCCTGATAGGTCTGTTTCTTCTACTTTTGATTCTGACCCTTCCCTTGTTCTACTTGGCCACACCTCGCCCTGGCAGCCATCTGAACCACCATATTCTGCGTGTTACGCTGGCTGTGATTTTTCTATCGTTCATCTTCTTTGGACTTACCATCACTCTGTTTGATCAGAGGAGAATTCTTCAGAACTTTGGGTTGTATTATGCTGTCGCAGCCTGGTTCATCTGTAACACCTATAGGGAGCGTCCACATTGAGAGCCATCATCGCTATCAGACAAATCCAAAGACACACCGGTGCGGTTAGGTGCGTGATTGAACATTGCAAGTACCTCAAGGCTATGGGCTATGACATTACGATTATTGCAGAACGCTATAACCGGGAAATCCTGGATGAGTGTGGAGCGGATTTTGTTCGCATCATGCGGTGGCCCATCAAAGGCGCCTATCGCCGAACCTGGTTTGATAAGCGTGTACAACACTGGCTGAGAGCAAACCCCTACGACCTCTTTTTCAGTCATGGTGACAGCCACAGCAATGACATCCTGGTGATGCACAACTGTGTCAGATTGCATGAAGAAACATGCGGCACACCTGAACTTGATGTTGCAGCATTCCATGACTCCGTCATCTCGGCAGGAGATTATCGGGCGCTCATCACCAACTCCAAGCTTATGGCCGATGATTTCCAGCAGCGATATTCAGTGCCCAACGACAAACTACGAGTTTTCTATCAGGGCGTTGACACCAGTCTGTTCAACGTGTCTGACAAAGAAGCACTCCGGTGTAAAGCTCGCCGAGAACTGCAGCTCCCTGAAACATCCAAGGTTGTTGGACTGATCACCTCCGGAGACTTTACCAAACGAAACGTTCGTTTCTTTCTGGAGGTCGCCGGATTTCTTGCAGCAAACACATCCTTTCCGATTGAATTCCTTGTCGTGGGGAAATCCAACAGTACTCGTTTTGCCGACCAGATATCAGTAAACGGCCTGCAGTCCCGGATTCGATTTATCGACCCGGTACCAAACGTCCACGAACTGTTTCATGCCTTGGATTTGCACATATTCCCCGCCTTACTGGAAGAATATGGCCGTGTAGTTCTGGAGGGGCTGGCCTGTGGAGTGCCTACAATCGCAAGTGACAACGTCGGCGTCGCTGAGTTGATGCAGGATCACTCAGTGCCAGAGGTAATCAGTGGCTACAACCTGGAGGAGTGGGGTAAAGCCGCGCAGAACATGCTGACAGACCCTGACGCAGGAAAGCGAGCTAGTCAGGCGGCGGCAAGTCTTGCCCAACAGTATTCAATGGTAAACCAAAAACAGGCTATGGCGGATCTATTGAGCTCTCTCATCAAACGTTAGTGGAGGCGTTGTACCCCTCAAGGAAAAACTGCCATTCACGCTCCAGCTCTTCGCCATAAGCCTTATTCAGGGAACGCTTCAACCGATCTAGCGTATTACCTTTCCAGGAAGTCCGATAAGGGGTTCGGGAGCGCAGCTCACCTTTATCAAAGTCTATCAGGTGGGTTGAAGTCTCTCCGACCAGGATGTTGAAACAGTTCAAATCCGCGTGATACAAACCCGCATCATGGAATTGACGAATCACTTGCCCGATTTCGCGCCAACGGGTTGCGTCCAGGGACAGAGCAACATCCCCTAATGGGCGAACACCTTGCAAGCGTTCGATGATAATGGCCGAGGAGTAAAGTACCCCCTTGCGCTGGTACACAACAGCCACGGGCTTAGGAACAGGAAGCCCCAAAACACGGAGCTGGACTAACAGTCGGAATTCAACGAACGCGCGCACGCGCACCTCGCCTGCGTATAGGTACCGATCACGTATCAGCTTTCCGACCAATCCTCCCCGACGGTAATGGCGAAGCACCCAATGTTCCGGGCTGCGCTCAATAAACCAGGCGCTCCCACGCCCCCCCGAAGAAACCGGCACCGCGCGCTCACCCCAATAATCAGGGTCAAACCAATCAGGGTCGAACTGCTCTGCCCACTCAGGCACCACCAGTGCGTTGATGCCATCGCGTTTTATGTGCACTTCCGTATCTGAGCCCACCACTGAACCTCTCACAAGGCCATTCACCAACAACTTTAATAAAAAAGCCGCCCCACGGAAAACTTGGGGCGGCTTCTACACTGATCGAGCACGATTACCCGGTTAGCGAACTGCCGTCAGCCACTCCTGATGCGCAGCCAGCTTCCCCTTCACCGCATCAAAATACATACTCTGCAACTTTTCGGTAATCGGCCCACGCTTGCCTTCGCCAATCTGGCGGCCGTCCAGTTCGCGGATGGGCAGTACTTCTGCGGCGGTACCGGTGAAGAAGGCTTCTTCGGCAATGTACACTTCGTCGCGGGTGATGCGGCGTTCTTTCACCACCAGGCCCAGGTCTTTGGCGAAGTCAATGATAGTGGCACGGGTGATACCTTCCAGGCAGGAAGTCAGCTCGGGGGTGTGCAATACACCATCACGCACGATAAAGATGTTCTCACCGGAACCTTCCGCCACGTAGCCCTCGTTATCCAGCAGCAGCGCTTCCTCGGCACCACCGGAGATGGCTTCATTCAGGGCCAGCATGGAATTGATGTAATTACCGTTGGCCTTCGCCTTGCACATGGTGATGTTTACATGGTGGCGAGTGTAGGACGAGGTGCGCACCTTGATGCCCAGCTCCTTCGCTTCCGGAGACATGTAAGACGGCCAACTCCAGGCCGCAACCATCACATGCACCTTCAGATTGTCGGCACGCAGACCCATGCCCTCAGAGCCCAGAAATGCCATCGGGCGCAGATAAGCCTCATCGAGATTGTTTTCCCGCACCGCTGCTCGCTGGGCCTCGTTGATCTCGTCCTTGGAGAACGGCATCTTCATGTTCAGGATGTGCGCTGAGCGGAACAGCCGATCGGTATGTTCTTTAAGGCGGAAAATCGCCGGGCCATTCGCGGTGTTGTAGGCACGCACACCTTCAAAGCAACCCAGGCCATAGTGCAGGGTGTGGGTGAGGACGTGGGTTTTGGCTTCCCGCCAGGGAACCATTTCACCATCCAGCCAGATAAGGCCATCGCGATCAGCCATCGACATTCTGTTCTGCTCCTGAGTAAGCGGTTTTCGGGGAACTGGCATTCTAGCAGCAAACGCTGCCCGAAATAAATTTAGCTTGCTACTCAACCATGACTTTTTTCCACATACTTTGGATGTAGTCACGCTCTTCCGTGAAGGCTCCGCCCTCGACCTGGCTGTTAAGGTTCTGCAAAGCTCTGCGGTGGATGGTGGAGCGCAGTGTGATGAACACCTCCCGTAGCCGCTCAGTGTCGTCAACTGGCAAAACGCCTGCGCGGCCTAATTCTTCCAGTTGGCGGATGTTATCACTCCACTGGGTCAGCTCCGGGTGTTCCGGACACCAAGCCAGCATCAGGTACTGCACCATGAACTCGACATCTACGATGCCACCGTTGTCATGCTTGATGTGGAAAACGTCATTCTGCCGGGCTGCGGGTGTCCCGAGGTTGCTGCGCATTTTCTCACGCATATCGACCACCTCCTGCCGAAGCGACGCCTTGTCCCGTTGTCGGCACAGTATCTGGTGGCGAATATCCTCGAACGCTTTGAGCGTATCGTCGCAGCCTGCCACTCCCCTGGCGCGGGCCAGCGCCTGATGCTCCCAGGTCCAGGCATCCTCCTGCTGGTATTTCTCGAACGCCTGCAAGGTACTCACCAGCAAGCCGGAGTTACCCGAGGGGCGCAATCGCATATCCACTTCGTAGAGCTGCCCGGAGGGTGTCTGGGTACTGAGAATGTGCACGATTCGCTGGCCGAGCCGGGTATAGAACACGGCGTTATCAATAGGCTTGTCGCCATCGGTGGCCAGTTGAGGATCAGCCTGGTGCACAAACACCAGATCCAGATCTGAGGTGTAGCCCAGCTCGATACCGCCGAGCTTGCCGTAACCGATGATGGCGAAATCGGTATCACAGGCGGAGCCATCGGCGCACCGCGGGTAACCGTGCCGGCTGACCAGATTCGAGAACGCCACATCCACCACATGATCCAGCACCACCTCGGCAATCCAGGTCAGGTAATCACTCACTTTCATCAGCGGCAGCGTGCCCTTTAACTCTGAGGCCGCCACCCTCAACACATGGGCCTTCTTGAAGTAACGCAGAGCCTCCATCTGCTCTTCCAGATCTTCATACGGAATCCGCAGCATTTGCTGACGCAAATCATCCTGCAACTCTTCCTTGGCCGGCGGACTGTATAGGCTCTCCGCATTCAAAAGTTCGTCCAGGAGCAAGGGCGTATCCGCCAGCAGGCGAGCAATCCAGGGGCTTTCACTACACAGCCGCACCAACTGCGTCATGGCTCCGGGATTTTCCATCAACAGAACCATATAGGCGGTTCTGCGCAGAATGGCTTCAACCAGTTGCAGCACACGGTCCAGCGTTTCCGAAGGATTCTCCACATCCATCAGGGCGTTAATCAGGAGCGGCACAAACTGGTTCAGCCTTTTGCGCCCCTGAGTCTGCAGGGTCTGCACGGTTCGGCTATCACGCAGGCTGGCCAGTCGCTTGTAGCTGCCCTCCGGGTCCTCAAACCCGCTTTGCTCCAGCCACCCCACGGCAGCGGCTTCGTCCATTTCCGATAACCACAACTCGTAGCAGCCGTCGTCTACGCTGCTCTCATCAGCTTCATCCTGATCTTCCGTAGCAATAATATCCGCAAAATGACGAGCCACCCGGCTTCGGTGTTCATCCAGCGCAGACAGGCAGTCTTCCCAGCTATCGAAGCCCATAATCCGAGCAACCCGAGCGCAGGAGAGCGCATCCTCAGGCAGAATCTGGGTCTGCTTGTCTTCCATACCCTGAAGGGCATGTTCGAGATTGCGCAGAAACACATAAGCGTCTCGCAGCTCGCTGACCACCCGGGACGGAAGCAACTCCAGTTCCTCGAGCTCCTTCAAGATCTGGAGCAACTCACGCTGTTGCAGCTCCCGATCACGCCCGCCACGGATTAACTGGAACGCCTGCACCACAAACTCTATTTCCCGAATGCCGCCACTGCCGAGCTTGATGTTGTTCTCCAGCCCCTTCCGGCGAACTTCCCGGCTAATCATTTCTTTCATGCTACGAAGCGACTCGAACGCACTGAAATCAATGTATTTGCGGTAAACAAAGGGCTTGAGGCTCGCCATCAGCACCTCACCGGCACGCTGGTCGCCAGCCACAACGCGGGCCTTGACCATGGCGTAACGTTCCCAATCGCGCCCCTGATCCTGGTAATAGGTTTCCAGGGCCGCAAAACTAAGAGCGAGCGCGCCACTCTGGCCGTATGGCCTCAGGCGCATATCCACCCGGAACACGAAGCCATCGGCAGTAATCTGGTCCAGCGCCTGAATCAGCCTTTGGCCAAGCCGGATAAAGAACTGCTGATTATCCAGAGCACGCCGGCCGCCCTGGGTTTCGCCTTTTGAGGGAAACGCAAAAATCAGGTCGATATCGGAGGAAACGTTCAGCTCCCGGCCGCCGAGCTTGCCCATTCCAAGCACCACCATTTTCTGGGGTGCCTCCTGCCCGGTTACCGGGTCATCACCCATGGGAGTACCGAACTCTTCACAGGCTCGCTCGTAGAGCCAATTCAAGGCACCATCAATGGCGGTATCCGCAAAGGCACTGGTAGCGGCCATGGTTTCATGCAAATCGGCCCACTTCATAAGGTCCCGCCAGATAATCCGGAACTGCACTTCCCGCCTGTACTGGCGAAGTGCTGCATGCAAGGCCGGTTCAGAGTCAACGTTCTGGAGGTAATCCCGCCAGCGATCAGCCAGCCAGGCCTCTGTGGTTGGTTCAGTCAAAGGCCGGGCAGCAACGGCTGGCCGAATCTGCTCCGGATGTCGTTCAAGGGTTTGCCGGAGAAACAGGCTTCGAGCGATGGCCTCTGCCACATCGGCCTCGGAGACATGGTCACCGGCCAGCCAGCCGGGCAGACCCTCCGGGAATACCGATGGCCAGCATCCGGAAATCTCCTCCTTGAGCGCTCCCGGCAGTGAAGTCCATGGCTCAGACATAACGCAACCCTCTGTCTCTCTGATATATTTCAGGTACTGTATAACGAACTCGCCAAGGACTGAACAGGCACCCGCTCTCCATGATGCGAAATAGACGCCCTCTGAATCCGGAGCACACCCAATCTCACCTCCCTATGGGCGGGCTCATCCGAAGCCGGATAAACCGACTCTTTACTATCCTCGGCGGACTCGTTGTCACACATACGCTGATCCTCTGGGCAGCAGAACCGCTCTCATTCTTCGAAGCCGTGTGGCTCACCATGACGACACTGGTTACCGTGGGCTATGGCGACTACTCGCCGGTAACGCCCGTTGGCCGCATCAGCACCATCCTGCTGATGTTTATCTCCGCCATTACGCTACTGACCCTGATCGTCAGTGATTACATCGAATACCGTTTCTACCGCAGAGAACGCATACTGACTGGACGCTGGATTTACAAAATGAAAGACCACATTGTCATCATCAACACCCCTCGAAGCGGCGGCGAGCAGTACTTCATGCGATTCGCCTCGCAGATTCGCTCGGTCCCTGAGTACCACACGGTGCCGATAATGCTGCTTACGCGGCAATTTCCGGGAGGGCTGCCGGCAGAATTGTCGGACTGCGGTGTCGTTCATTTCCACGGTGCAGGGAACGACCCGGAAGCTCTGAAGTCCGTGCACGCCGGCAGCGCCAAGCACATCATCGTGCTGGCGGCGGATGAATCGGACCCGATGTCCGACAGCCTGACCTTCGATATTGCCCACCGGCTGGCCGAATCCAATCTGGGCGGGAGAACCACCGTTGAATGTGTCGGCGACCACAACCGTGCAAGATTCAAAGCACTGGGCGTTCGCACCACCATTCGCCCCGTGCGCACCTACCCTGAAATCATGGTTCGCTCCGTGGTTGCCCCTGGTTCCGAAAAAGTTCTGGAAGACATGTTCAACTACGAGCGAGATCATCCGCATCGTTATGATCTCAAGCTCGACGACCTTACCTGGGCGGATATTGTCAGTGCTCTGATCCGCCACGGCATTGGAACGGCCTTGGCCTACATTGATCACGACAATGAAGTCATCTGCCACCCGGATACCAACGCCGAGGTTGAGGGCAAGGGGCTGATTGTTCTGGTTCGCTCCAGCGAGACGCCGGAGGTGTCAGTGGTAGAGGAAGCGCTTGACCGGTATCGGGAGTTTCTCAAGCAGTGGCGTGCCATGCACGAGCAAAACCAGAAAGCCGCCACCGAGAGCTCTGAAGAAAACCTTTCAGCTGGCGGCAGCGAGCGCTAGCTGTAACTGACCGAACTCAGGAAATTGCTCAACCAGGGTCACTACGGCAATGCCGGCTTCCAGCGCCTTGGCTACCGGCCTCCACTGCGACAATAGCCCGGCCGCTTCCGCCTGCTGCTCAATCTCCGCAAGCGCACTTGCGGGCAGACACACCGCATCACCGGTTAACCAGGCCAGACTCAAGTAATGCAGAAAGGATACCGAGCTGAATCCTGAAGCTGGCAATGCCAGTGACGGGCGGTAGATTCCGGCAAGGTAGTAGCCCTGCTCGGCTTTGCTAACAAGGTTCAGAAATACCGGAACGGCTTGTGCGAGAGCGCGGGCATTTTCAAGCAGAGCCGTGGGCTCGCCCGCTTTGAGCTCAAATTCCACTTCATGCAGGGGCCTTGCCTGCTTTCCTGCCACCACTTCACCGGAGTCCAGAGCGACCTCAATGACGGACTCTGCTTGCTCCAGCATGATAATGCGCCTCTGGAAGTTGGTCTCGAATGCCAGCTCCAGTTCGCCAAGGTCGACCTCAGATCTCAACGGAGTCTGTTCCAGAAGCTCAAGATCCAGATCCGGCCCCGGCAGATCCCACTCCCACTCCTGGCGGCGATGGGCTCCGTTTACGAACTCGCCCTGGGTTTTCAAGGTCTGGATGTAGCGATCACCGGCCTGACGGACTCGCAACGCGGCACGGACCTGATTCAACGCAGCATTCGGGGTGTCGTAGTAGCGATTGACCAGTGTTTTAACCGGACCTTCGCTTGCACCCGGTTGACCTTTGAGCCACTCGAAGGCCCGGGACTGTGCGGATTCCGATAGGGTCAGCTTTACTTCAAGTTCCGTGGCCACTGGAGCGCTCCTGATGATTTCTTTTCCTGCCAAAACAGAAAAGCCGGTGACAGAGTCACCGGCTTTTACAACTACTAGATTAGCTTGTTAGCTGATCAGAAGTAGTAAACAGCACCGATAGCGGCGATGGACTGCTCGTCGCCAGTGCCCGGCTCGTTCTCAACGCTGTAGATCTCTTCGTCAGCGTTGCTCAGATAGCCTTCGAAGTATACATACATGTGGTGAGACAGGTTGTGCAAAGCCTGGAGAATGATGGTGTCGTTCTTGTCACCAGAAGCATCGTCATCAAGCATCTGGTAGGAAAGGGCGAACTGATTCTTGCCCATGGTGTAGACGCCCATCACACCAATGATGTCATTGACGTCTTTACGGGTCTGATACTCGCCAATCAGGCTAAAGTCACCAGCATTGTAAGTAACGTTCAAGCCATAACTGTTTTCGTTGTTGTCGGACGCACTACCACCGTCATTTGAATCAACACCTGCGGAGATTTCAAGCGCATCGACCGAGTAAGTTGCAACCAACTGGTAAGGATAAGACTTGTCGTTGCCGCCCTTGGTATCATTGTCACCATTAACCTGTACAGCAGCAGCCAAAGTCAAACCACCGAAGGACGGGGACATATACTGAACCAGATCACCTTCACCTGTGGAGTAGTTGCCGAAGATGTCAGAACCAACTTCATGGAAGTTGCCAATCTTTACGATGGCGCTCTCGTATACTGAATCGTCGGAACCAACCCAAACCTGGCCAAAGCTGTCGCCTTTAATACCAACGTAAGCCTCGTCAAGCTTATCAATACCGCTGCTGCTGCCTTTATCGTCAGCGTTGATACCCTCAAGCTCAAGCTTGAAAAAACCCGTGACGCCCGGGGCAATTTCGTGATCGTGCTTAACGCCCAGGGTAGAGCCGTTGTCCGCGTGCTCGAGAGCAGAACCACCGCCGTCTACGTTTGCGTGGGTCACAACGTACTGAATGTTACCATACACGCTCGGCATGGAATCCATCTTCGCCGCCAGCTCGGAAGCAGACAGAGTAGGCTCTGCCAGCGCAGCGCCAGAGAAGGTTGCAGCTGCAATAGCAGAAGCAAGAATCGTTTTTTTTCATGTTGCGTCTTCCTTTTTGAGTTAACTCAGGTTTTCGACGGGTCTAAATCCCGATTTTTATTGGCCGGCACAACGCTTGGCTCTGCCTGCCGGGTATCTGACTGCCCCTGTCATTCCTGTGGGAACAGCTTTTCTTCTTTTTATAAGACAAGCACGCTTGCCTTAGATCTCAACCACTTACACAGCTTTATTAAAGCTCTGCGTGATGAACCTGCTTTAATACAATGTTCCATTTTTTGCAAATTTTTAATGGCCATTTTTTAGCCCCATTTGCATTCGTAACCTTTGTCGTTAGATCAGCCTGGACTAACAACCTCTCCCGTTTCCACAACAAATTCAGGGCCAGATAACGAAAAAAATCCACAAAACAACCGGTTACCTTCCAACCGAGGCCTTCACATTCTGAGGCCACAAAACAATACCCCAAATCACGCACTTTCGTGAGGCACTGTTGGCAACTGCGTCACATTTTTGTGCACTACCCTCTCCGGGCAGACTCCAACATAAAGGTAACCGGGCCATCATTGATCAGTGCCACTTTCATATCTGCACCAAACTTCCCCGTACCTACACGCTCGACGCCTAGCTGGCTACTTGCTTCAGCCACAAAGTCACCATAAAGCCGGTTCGCCAGCTCCGGTGCGGCCGCCAGGGAAAAACCCGGGCGCGTGCCAGAGGACGTGTCAGCAGCAAGCGTAAACTGAGGGACTACAAGTAATGAGCCACCGGCATCCTGAACATTCACGTTCATCCGGCCCTGCTCATCGGGGAAAACCCGATAGGAGAGGATTTTTCGGCACAGTTCCTTTGCCTCATTCAGTGTATCGTTCCTTTCTACGCCGAGGAGCAAGAGCAACCCGGGACCAATACGGGCAATCGTTTCACCATCCACGGCTACACTGGCTTCCGAAACGCGCTGGATCAGTCCTTTCATTCATTCCCTTGAGCGTTAACACCGAGGGTTAAATTTCTGAAACGCGAAAAGTGTATAGAGCCCGCAAGACCACCGCAACCCTGTCAGATCAATAAAAAGTCGCATTCTCAGCCAACAGAGGGAAGACTTCTGGCAACCACATTCTCAACGCCCCGCATCAGGGCATCCACAATTGCCGGCTCGGATGCCGAGTGGCCAGCATCCCGGATAATCTGAAATTCCGCCTCCGGCCAGGCCTTACTCAGCGCGAGGGCATTATCCAGCGGGCAAACCATGT
The DNA here is from genome assembly GCF_042763285.1 of Marinobacter sp. LM1. Classification (NCBI taxonomy): domain Bacteria; kingdom Pseudomonadati; phylum Pseudomonadota; class Gammaproteobacteria; order Pseudomonadales; family Marinobacteraceae; genus Marinobacter; species Marinobacter sp. LM1. The sequence continues at coordinate 775,209 of NZ_CP114373.1, read as the reverse complement.
CATAGCGGCCGTGAACAATCACGCCCGGAATGTCCTTTAGCCGCGAGGCATCACGCACGATCTGGTCGGGCTCAAGGAACGCATGATTCATGAAATAGTGGCATTCAATCCGGGCCAGCGCGATGGCCACATGAGGGTGGCCAAAATGCTCTACTACTTTGGGATTGGGATGCAATGTGGCGCACCGCCCTTCCCAGACGGACCAGGCTTTCGCGGCCTGAATCTGCACCAGCTCATTGGCACTGGTCAGGCGCCGGTAGTAGGCCGACACCATATCATTCCGCTCCACCTCCGGAATCTGGGCAAGGTAGTCCTGCCAGTAATCCGGGAATACCCGGCTGGCGCCGTCCTGATAAAACCAGTGAATATCCTGGGGCCGGCACAGAAAGATACCTCTCAACACCAACCCCAGAACCCGGTCTGGATGGGTTTCGGCATAGACCAGGCTTAGCGTGGAGCCCCAGCTTCCCCCAAACAGCAACCAGCGATCGATGCCGAGAAAATGCCGAACCGCCTCAAGATCCTCAACCAGTTTGTCTGTGCTGTTACCCTCCAGCTCGGCCAACGGGGTCGATCGTCCGGCGCCCCTCTGATCCAGCAAAATAATCCGGAAACGTTCGGCGTCGAAAAAGCGCCGGTGGTAATCCTCACAACCGCCACCCGGCCCGCCATGAACGACAATCACCGGAATTCCGTCCGGATTGCCGGATTCCTCGAGGTACAGCTCATGGGGATGATCCACCGCCAGTCGGTGGCGTGCGTAGGGCTCGATTTCAGGATAGAGGGTCAGCATGGAAAACTCCGTTTCGGGGATAACGGCAGTCTAGCTGAGACGGGCGAGGAAAATACAGGGGCCAGGAAAACAGACGGAAGCGTTTACTGCCTCACAACGATTTCCTGGCCCCGGAAGAGTTACTTCTTGTTAGCGCGCTTACGCTCGTTTTCGGTCAGGAGCTTTTTGCGCAGACGAATGGACTTGGGCGTTACCTCAACCAGTTCGTCGTCGTCGATAAACTCCAGCGCCTGCTCAAGAGTGAACTTGATAGGCGGCACCAGGCCGATCACTTCGTCCTTACCGGAGGCACGCATGTTGTCCAGCTTCTTGCCCTTGGTGGGGTTAACCACCAGGTCGTTATCACGGCTGTGGATACCGCACAGCTGGCCTTCATAGATTTCCTGGCCAGGGTCCAGGAACAGCTTGCCCCGGCTCTGCAGGGTTTCCAGCGAATAGGTCAGCGCAGTACCGGTGGCCATGGAAACGATGACACCGTTCTGACGGCTGGTTACGTCGCCCATCTTCACCGGGCCGTAGTGGCTGAAGGTGGAGGTCAGGATGCCGGTACCGGAAGTCATGGTCAGGAAGGTGTTCCGGAAACCGATCAGGCCACGGGCCGGAATGGTGTATTCCAGGCGGATACGGCCCTTGCCGTCCGGGATCATGTTAGTCATGTCACCTTTGCGCAGGCCCATCTGCTCCATAATCGGGCCCTGATGCTGCTCTTCGATGTCGATGATCACGTTTTCATACGGTTCTTGCTTCTCGCCGTCGACTTCCTTGATCACCACCTCCGGACGGCCTACGGCCAGCTCGAAGTTTTCGCGGCGCATGTTCTCGATCAGAACCGACAGGTGCAGCTCACCACGACCGGACACCTTGAACTTGTCGGCAGAATCGCCTTCTTCAACCCGCAACGCCACGTTGTGCAGCAGCTCTTTTTCCAGACGCTCTTTGATATTACGGCTGGTTACATACTTGCCTTCTTTACCGGCGAACGGGGAATCGTTCACCTGGAAGGTCATGGATACGGTGGGCTCGTCTACGGTCAGCGCCGGAAGGGCTTCTACGTTGGAGGGATCACAAAGAGTGTCAGATATGAACAGCTGGTCCAGACCACTCACGCACACAATGTCGCCAGCCTGGGCTTCCTCAACTTCCACACGCTGCAGGCCAGAGTGGCCCATGATCTTCAGGATACGACCGTTACGCTTCTTGCCGTCGGCACCGATAGCCACCACCGGGGTGTTGGTCTTCACTTTACCGCGCATAATGCGACCGATACCGATGACACCCAGGAAGCTGTTGTAGTCCAGCTGGGAGATCTGCATCTGGAACGGGCCATCCAGATCAACCGAAGGCGCTGGCACATGATCAACAATGGCCTGGAACACAGCGTCCATGTTGTCGTCCAGATTCTCATGATCCATGCCGGCGATGCCGTTCAGCGCACTGGCATAGACTATCGGGAAGTCGAGCTGTTCATCGGTGGCACCAAGGTTGTCGAACAGGTCAAACACCTGATCCACCACCCAATCCGGGCGGGCACCCGGACGGTCAATTTTGTTCACGACCACAATCGGGTTCAGGCCCGCTGCGAAAGCTTTCTGAGTCACGAAACGGGTTTGCGGCATGGGGCCGTCGATGGAATCCACCACCAGCAGCACACTGTCCACCATACTCATTACACGCTCTACTTCACCACCAAAGTCAGCGTGGCCCGGGGTGTCTACGATATTGATGTCGTAGTCTTTCCATTTTAGAGCAGTGTTTTTTGCCAGAATGGTAATGCCACGTTCTTTTTCCTGGTCGTTGGAGTCCATTACACGCTCGTTTTCGAGCTCTTTCCGGTCCAGCGTGCCAGACTGGCGCAGCAGCTGGTCAACCAGGGTAGTCTTGCCATGGTCAACGTGGGCAATAATGGCAACGTTTCTAAGCTTATCAATCACAACGGGTATCCTGAAGAAATTAGCGGCGCGCAGTATATCGAAAAGTCCATGGCGATAATATGAAGATTAGTGCCTAATATGTAACCAATCTGGGCTTGCACCATAATTATGCGTTATCAGAGAACTTGCACCACCATGGTGCACCGCAGTGGTGCAATAAGCATGGTCTTCGGCCAGGAAGCTGCGCCACATTAGCCCGAAAGCCTTGTCGCTGCGCTGTTCTGGCGCAGCCGACAAAAACTGGCAAGCCGATTGCTTATGCCAAAGCAGCCGCATAGTGAAGGTAAGGACCACAAGCTTCTGGTAAGCTTCCCTGACCTGAAAAAAGATCGGGCCTCAGAACACTGAACGATCCGGCACAACGAACATGTAAAACCTTACGGAGCATGCACAATGTCCAAGACGATTGATTTGATCAAAGAACACGAAGTCAAGTGGATTGACCTGCGTTTCACCGACAGCCGTGGTAAAGAGCAGCACGTGACCCTGCCCGCCACCGAGGCGGACGAAGACTTTTTCGCTGACGGCAAGATGTTCGACGGCTCCTCCATTGCCGGCTGGAAAGGCATCAACGAATCCGACATGATCCTGATGCCGGACGACGAAACCGCCGTTCTGGACCCGTTTACCGAAGAAACCACGGTCAACATCACCTGCAACATTGTAGAGCCTTCTACCATGCAGGGTTATGAGCGCGACCCCCGCTCTGTTGCCCGTCGCGCCGAAGAATACCTGAAGTCCACCGGCATCGCTGATGGCGCTCTGTTCGGCCCGGAGCCTGAGTTCTTCGTGTTTGATTCCGTCAAATGGAACGTGGACATGCAAGGCGCTTCTTACCACATCCATTCTGAAGAAGCCGCGTGGGTTTCCGGCGAAGACTTCGACCGCAACAACATTGGCCATCGCCCGGGCGTAAAAGGCGGCTACTTCCCGGTTCCGCCGGTCGACAGCCTGCACGACCTGCGTGGCGCCATGTGTGCCGCCATGGAATCCATGGGCCTGGAAATTGAAGTTCACCACCACGAAGTGGGCACCGCTGGCCAGTGTGAAATCGGTGTTGGCGCCAACACCCTGACCCGCAAGGCAGACGAAGTTCAGATCCTGAAGTACTGCGTGCACAACGTAGCTCACGCCTACGGCAAGACCGCCACCTTCATGCCCAAGCCGGTTGTGGGTGACAACGGCTCCGGTATGCACGTTCATATGTCCCTGAGCAAAGACGGCAAGAACCTGTTTGCCGGCGACAGCTACGCGGGCCTGAGCGAAGCAGCCCTGTACTACATCGGCGGTGTGATCAAGCATGCCAAGGCCATCAACGCCTTCACCAACCCGGCCACCAACAGCTACAAGCGCCTGGTTCCGGGCTATGAAGCACCGGTTATGCTGGCCTACTCTGCCCGTAACCGTTCTGCCTCCATCCGTATTCCGTACGTGAACAGCCCGAAAGCTCGTCGTATTGAAGTGCGCTTCCCGGATCCGGCCGCTAACCCGTATCTGGCCTTTGCCGCCCTGATGATGGCCGGCCTGGACGGTATCCAGAACAAGATCCACCCTGGCGATGCCATGGACAAGGATCTGTATGACCTGCCGAAGGAAGAAGCCCTGAACATTCCGAAGGTTGCCGAGACTCTGTCCGAGGCCCTGGACTGCCTGCAAGCAGACCACGAGTTCCTGACCCGTGGCGGTGTGTTCACCGAAGACATGATCAAAGGCTACATCGACCTGAAGCGTGGCGAAGTCGAGCGTCTGAACATGACCACTCACCCGGTCGAGTTCGATCTGTACTACTCCTGCTAAAGCTCCGCACCAATTCGGTGCAGACTATGCAGGCCATAAGCCCCGCCCCGCGCGGGGCTTTTTTGTGGCCTCAATCCCAGTTCTGAACCAAGACCCACGCCCTTAACGATATGTAACCAAGGAAGCAGGCCACAACATTGAAATGACCTTGCCCGCAATCGATAATCAAAGCAGTTCATTACCACAGGTTACCGCCATGAAAGCACCGTTCGTACTCGCCGCTGGCCTGCTGATGCTGGCTTCGACCACAGCACATAGCGAGGTCTACCGCCACGTTGACGCCTATGGCAACGTCAGCTTTTCCGACGAACCCATGGAAGGCGGTGAAGAAGTCCAGGTGAAGCCCGTGACCACCATCACCCTGCCCAAGCCGGAAGCGGTTCAGGAACCCGAACAACTCCGCGAGCGGGTGGAACGTGAGGGCGCAGCCTACCAGGCTGTCTCATTCCAGTATCCGGCCAATGAACAGGCCTTTCACAGCGGCAACGGCAACGTCACTTTCGAGGTTCAAAGTACACCACCGCTGAAGCGGGGCCATAAATTTGAAGTGACCCTGGATGGACAACCGGTCGGGCAAAGCAGCTCAGGCTCAGTAGCCGTCAGCAATATCGACCGGGGCACTCACAATGCGAGTGTTCATATTGTCGATGAAAACGGAGTACGCGTGAAATCCGGCAATTCAATTACCTTCACGATTCACCGCCCATCCGTTCTCAACTAAATCTTATCTGCACCACCATGGTGCAATTGCACCATGTTGTGACCATACTTTGGGCAGCCAAGGGGCAAAATCCGGGCTGCCTGTCGCCAGACCGTTCACTACTGCACCAAGCTACAGCACCGCGTACCGGCTACCGCGCCCGTTCTGCCCGATCCTTGCCCATTGGCTACCCGATGCCAAAAAACTGGTTCGCTTTTTGCAGCCGCAGGGGTACATCCTATGAGTCGAGAACGGAAGCAACGCATGCCACTCCATCCAGCCACCATATCCGGAAGCAGTTACAAGAGCATTCTGGACAGTCTGACAACCGCAGTACTGGTACTTGGCGATGATCTGGCTATCCGTTACCTCAACCCCGCCGCCGAGAGCCTGTTTGAAACCAGTATGACCCGAAGCCATGGCCTCCCCTTACAGGAGGTTCTGGTGGATTCCGAAGATGCCCTGACCACTCTGCATGCCGCAGTGGAGAACGGCCAGTCCTACACCCGCCGGGAAGCTGAATTTGCTTTGATCAGCGGTGCCAGACTGACGGTGGATTACTCGGTGACTCCCATCAGCCTGGACCCGACCGAACTGCTGATCGAGATCCAGCCTCGAGACCGACTGATGCGTATCAGCCGGGAAGAAGACATCATCTCGCAACAGGAGACCACGCGAATCCTGGTGCGGGGCATGGCCCACGAGATCAAGAACCCGCTGGGCGGCATCCGTGGCGCGGCGCAACTGCTGGACCGCGAGCTTTCAGACGACGACCAGCGTGAGTATACCCGTGTGATTATCGACGAGGCGGACCGTCTGCGCAGCCTGGTGGATCGCATGCTCGGCCCGAACAAAGCCCTGAAGATTGCGCCCACCAATATCCACGAAATTCTGGAGCGGGTCCGTACTCTGATTGAGGCCGAAAGCAAAGGCCGAGTGCGCCTGAGACGCGACTACGACCCGAGCATCCCGGAATTTCCCGGCGACAAAGAGCAACTGATCCAGGCCTTCCTGAACATCGCCCGCAACGCCATGGAGGCGGCGTTCGAAAACGAAGCCGCAAGCGGGCGTTCCGCAACGCCCACCATTACCTTTCGCAGCCGGGCCTTGCGGCAGTTCACCATCGGCCATCGCCGTCACCGACTGGTGTGCCGGGTCGACATTATAGACAACGGCCCGGGCATCCCGCCGGAGCTGTTGCAGAACATCTTTTACCCCATGATCAGTGGTCGGGCCTCGGGCACCGGACTCGGCCTTTCCATTACCCAAAGCATCATCGGCCAGCATCGGGGGCTGGTGGAGTGCGAGAGTGAGCCCGGAAGAACTGATTTCATCATCTTCCTGCCTCTGGAGGACAGCAAATGAGCCAACCGGCAAACGTCTGGATTATCGACGATGACAGAAGTATTCGATGGGTGCTGGAACGCGCCCTGAGCCAGGCTGGCATGCAACCGCGCGTATTCGACAGCGGCGACAGCATCATGATGCGGCTGGAACACGAGCAACCGGACGCCATCATCAGCGATATCCGGATGCCAGGGGTGGATGGTATTACCCTGCTCGCCCAGATCGTCGAACTGCATCAGGATGTGCCGGTTATCATCATGACCGCGCACTCGGATCTTGAAAGCGCGGTGACCAGCTACCAGACCGGCGCCTTCGAATACCTGCCCAAGCCCTTTGATGTGGATGACGCAGTCGCACTGGTAAAACGGGCCGTTGCCCACAGCCATGAAAAACGCGCCGCCAGCGAACCCCAGGCCGATGCTACACCACGCAATACCGAAATTATCGGTGAAGCCCCGGCCATGCAGGAGGTTTTCCGGGCCATTGGCCGGCTGTCTCACTCCAACATCACGGTACTGATCAACGGTGAGAGCGGCACCGGTAAAGAACTGGTGGCCCAGGCCCTGCACAATCACAGCCCCAGAGCACGAAACCCGTTCATCGCCCTGAACATGGCGGCGATACCCAAAGACCTGATTGAATCCGAATTGTTCGGCCACGAAAAGGGTGCCTTCACCGGCGCCGGTGCCGCCCGCCAGGGCCGCTTTGAACAGGCCAACGGTGGCACCCTGTTTCTCGATGAAATCGGCGACATGCCCGCCGACACTCAGACTCGACTGCTGCGGGTGCTGGCCGATGGCGAGTTTTACCGGGTAGGCGGCACCACCCCCATCAAAGTGGATGTCCGCATCATCGCCGCAACCCATCAAGACCTGGAAAATCTGGTACAGGCCGGCAACTTCCGAGAAGATCTGTTCCACCGCCTGAATGTCATTCGCGTGCACCTGCCCAAGCTGGCCGAACGCCGCGAAGACATTCCACGCCTGATGCAGCACTTCCTCAAGCGAGCAGCCAAAGAGCTGGCAGTAGAACCCAAGATCCTGCGCCCGGACGCAGAGGAATACCTCACCACCCTGCCCTGGCCCGGTAACGTCCGCCAGCTGGAAAATACCTGCCGCTGGCTGACCGTCATGGCCAGTGGCCGGGAGATCCACATTGATGACTTGCCCCCGGAACTGCTGCATCAAGCGGAAAACGAGCATGCTGCTACCGGTCTGACCTGGCAGGAAGGCCTGAGGAACTGGGCAGAACAGGAACTGAAGCGCGGCAAGAAAGGCATACTGGATACCGCGGTGCCCGAGTTTGAGAAAATCATGATTGAAACTGCGCTGAAGCACACCGGCGGCCGCCGCCGGGATGCCTCCATTCTGCTGGGTTGGGGGCGGAATACGCTGACCCGGAAAATCAATGAGTTGGGGATGGATCAGCCGGAGGGGGAGGAGGATTAAAACTCCTCCTTCACCTTAGTCAGTGGCTTCCCACCAATAAATGATACGGTCACTGCCTCGGTATACGCCGAAGGTAGCGATGCCTTCAGGGCTTTAATACTGATACTTTACACTTTATATATCAGGTATATCCTAGAACGGAATATCATCATCAAAATCATCAATCGGCTCAGGCATGCCACCACCCTGCTGCTGGGGTGACGGGTTGTTGTAGCCACCAGCCTGCCCACCCTGCTGGGGCGGCGCATTGTATTGCGGCTGCTGCTGCGGCCGTCCCTGGGGAGCCCCCGGATTCATACCGCCCTCAGAGCCCCGGCTGTCCAGCATCTGCATCTGGCCATTGATATCCACAACCACTTCGGTGGTGTAGACATCTTGCCCTTCCTTGTTCTGCCATTTCCGGGTCTGCAGCTTGCCTTCAATGTAGACCTTGGAGCCTTTGCGCAGGTATTGCCCAGCCACTTCAGCCACCTTGCCGAACAGCACAACCCGATGCCACTCGGTCTTCGGCACCATCTGTCCGGTCTGGCGATCCTTGTAACTCTCGTCTGTGGCGAGGTTCAGGTTAACCACAGCGTTGCCGTTGGGGGTATAGCGAGTGTCCGGGTCCTGCCCCAGGTTACCAATGAGAATTACCTTGTTTACGCCTCGTGCCATCGTATGCTCCTGATCATGTTTTGCGGAGTGCCAGCCATCCATGCCAGCATCCTGTGTTTAAGTACTCTTACCCTGCCGGACAAAGTCAAAGTCCGCAAGCTGATCTTCCCGAAAATGCTGACGGTCCACCTTCAGGTAGGCTGTCGATGCATTTTCAACAATCACAACGTCCTTCACGCCCGGCAGCCTTCGTAGCTGACGGTCCACGTCGTCAAAGGTATTTTCCAGCGCATCCCTCAGCTCCAGAACCAGGCTGGTCGTGTAGCTCGGGGCCGGCATGGTCAAGGCTGCCAGCAGCCACACCAGGAGGCACCCGGCCATCAACCAGAGCACTCCCTCCACGCCAGCGCTCTGCAGCAGATAACCTCCCAGAGCTCCACCCAGAAAAGCACCAAAAAACTGGGAGGTGGAATAAACCCCCATGGCCGTTCCCTTACTGGCAGCCGGAGCCTCTTTACTGATTAACGAAGGCAGACTGGCTTCCAGAAGATTGAACGCCATAAAGAAGAAAAATAGCACACCCCAGGCTGCCCAGAGGCTGGCATTCACCTGAGTCAGCGTTGCTGTTGCCGCTGTCAGCAAGGCAATGGCCATGCACAGTATCGGCTTCATTTTGCGTTTCTTTTCGCCAATGATGATAAAGGGCACCATGGCAAAGAAAGAAAGCACCATCACACTCAAATAGAACCACCAGTGGGAGCTGCTGGCCAATCCCAACTGATCCTGAAGCATGGTCGGAAAGACCAGGAACAGGGCCGTCAGAACCAGGTGCAGCACAAAGATTCCGAAGTCGAGCCGCAGCAGGCGGCCATCGGCCAGAACGCGCCCGACCATTTCGCGGGCAGGATGGGTATCGGCGCTGACTTTATGGGTATGTGGCGTAGGCACCACCCTGGCGACCACAACAAGGGCCAACAGGGCCATCACTGCCGTCACGTAGAAGATGCCAGACAAGCCCCAGGCCGCGCCCAGCAACGGGCCCAGCACCAGCGACACGGAAAACGACAGGCCAATGGAAATGCCCACCGTGGCCATGGCCTTGGTGCGCTCTTCCTCTCGGGTGAGGTCTGACAGCAGTGCCATCAATACACTGGCGATGGCACCGGCACCTTGAAGAATCCGACCGGCGATCACAACGTATATTGAGTCGGTCGACGCGGCCAGCAGGCTCCCGCTGGCAAACAGAATAAGCCCCAGGTAGATCATCTTCTTGCGGCCAACCCGATCCGACAACAGGCCGAAGGGGATCTGAAGCAGCGCCTGACTCAGGCCGTAAGCACCAATCGCCAGGCCCAATAGCGCCGGCGTCGCACCCTGCAGGTCCGTACCCAGCAGCACAAACACGGGCATGACCATAAACAGGCCCAGCATACGCATGGCGTATACCGAAGCCAGAGCCACAACTGAGCGTTTTTCGAGCGCGTTCATGCCTACCCGTGCGGTTTGAATGAATGGTGAGCGGCCGGTAACCGCAGGCGGCGCATTGTACCAGAACCACCCCGGCGACGGGACACCCGCAGAGCGGGTCGTTCCGCACTTAGCCGGAACGACCCGAAACCGATATACTGGCAGTTTTTACCAAGCGAGGTGTTATGGACCATATCCAGATCAAGGGCGCGCGCACCCACAACCTGAAAAACATCGACCTGGATATGCCAAGGGACAAACTGATCGTCATTACCGGTCTGTCCGGCTCCGGCAAGTCCTCATTGGCGTTCGATACGCTCTATGCCGAGGGCCAGCGCCGGTATGTCGAGTCGCTGTCCACCTACGCACGGCAATTCCTCTCGATGATGGAAAAGCCCGATGTGGATCACATTGAAGGCTTGTCGCCAGCCATCTCCATCGAGCAGAAATCCACGTCTCACAACCCCCGCTCTACCGTGGGGACCATCACCGAGATCTATGACTATCTGAGACTGCTTTTCGCTCGCGCTGGTGAACCCCGCTGTCCTGATCACGGCCAGCCGCTGGAAGCCCAGACCGTGAGCCAGATGGTTGACCAGGTTCTCGCCATGCCGGAAGGCAGCAAGCTGATGATATTGGCGCCGGTGATCCGGGATCGCAAAGGTGAGCATCTGCAGGTGATCGACACCATGCGCAGCCAGGGCTTCATCCGCCTGAGAGTGGACGGAGCCGTATGCGACATAGACGACGTTCCTGCCCTGGACAAGAAGCGCAAGCACCAGATTGACGTTGTGGTCGATCGATTCAAAGTCAAGGAGGGGCTGGAGCAACGACTGGCCGAGAGCTTCGAAACCGCCCTGGAGCTGGCCGACGGCATTGCTCTGGTGGCGCCCATGAGTGGAGAAGGCGAGGAACACACCTTCTCGGCGCGCTATGCCTGCACCCAATGCGGCTACTCCCTGAGCGAACTGGAACCTCGCCTGTTTTCGTTCAACAACCCGGCCGGCGCCTGCCCCACCTGCGACGGCCTGGGGGTGCGCCAGTTCTTTGATGCCGAAAAGGTGATCCAGAGCCCGGAAGCGACCCTCGCATCAGGAGCCATCAAAGGCTGGGACCGTCGCGCCGTTTACTACTTCCAGATGCTGACCAGTGTTGCCGAACACTACGGCATTGACCTGGAAACACCCTGGGAAGAGCTGCCTGAAAACTTCCAGGAGGTGCTCCTGTATGGCTCCGGCGACGAGGACATTCCCTTTCGTTATGTGAACTCTCGCGGTCATATCATGGAAAAGGCCCACCCGTTCGAGGGCATACTGCCGAATCTGGAACGCCGTTACCGCGAGACGGAATCGCAGGGCATGCGCGAGGAACTGGCTCGCAACCTGAGCACACAACCCTGTAAAGACTGCGGCGGTTCGCGCCTGCGTCGCAGTGCCCGTCACGTCTTTATCGAAGAACGAAACCTCCCGGAAATTACCCACCTCCCCGTGGGTGATGCTCATCGCTACTTCAGCACTCTGGCATTGCCCGGGCGCAAAGGTGAAATCGCAGAAAAAATCCTGAAAGAGGTGCGGGAGCGCCTGCAATTTCTGGTCAACGTGGGCCTCGAGTACCTCACCCTGGAACGCAGCGCAGACACCCTCTCGGGCGGCGAAGCCCAGCGCATCAGGCTGGCCAGCCAGATAGGGGCAGGCCTGGTGGGCGTGATGTACATTCTGGACGAGCCGTCCATTGGCCTGCACCAGCGGGACAACGACCGACTGCTTGCCACCCTCACCCACCTCCGGGACCTTGGCAATACGGTGATTGTGGTGGAACACGACGAAGATGCTATCCGGGCTGCCGACTACGTTATTGACATTGGCCCCGGCGCTGGCGTCCACGGCGGAGAGATTGTCGCACGAGGAACCCCGAAAGAGATTATTGCCAACCCGGCTTCAATGACTGGCCAGTACCTCAGTGGCGAGAAGGAGATCTCGGTACCTTCTGAGCGAAACAAGGGCAATGGCAAGAAGCTGGTACTGACCGGCGCCTCTGGCAACAATCTCCGGGACGTAACGCTCACGCTGCCGCTAGGCGTGATGACCTGCGTTACCGGGGTATCGGGCTCAGGCAAATCCACCCTGATTAACAGCACCCTCTATCCGGTCGCGGCCGCCAAACTGAACAAAGCGACCAGCCTCAATCATGCACCCTACAAGAGCCTGAAAGGACTTGATCAGCTCGACAAGGTGATCGACATTGACCAGAGCCCTATCGGACGGACACCCAGGTCTAACCCTGCCACTTACACCGGCCTGTTTACCCCCATCAGGGAACTCTTCGCCGGCACTCAGGAGGCTCGCTCACGCGGCTACAAACCTGGCCGCTTCTCCTTCAACGTGAAGGGCGGCCGGTGCGAGGCCTGCCAGGGCGATGGCGTCATCAAAGTCGAAATGCACTTCCTGCCAGACGTCTATGTGCCCTGCGACATCTGTAAGGGCAAACGCTACAACCGGGAGACCCTCGAGGTTCGGTATAAAGGCAAAAACATTCACGAGGTTCTGGAAATGACCGTTGAGGAGGGCCGGGAGTTTTTCGACGCAGTCCCCTTCATCGCCAGAAAACTGCAAACGCTGATCGACGTGGGCCTGACCTACATTCGTCTGGGCCAGAGCGCAGTGACCCTCTCGGGGGGCGAAGCACAGCGGGTCAAGCTGGCTAAGGAGTTGTCCAAACGGGACACAGGCAAAACCCTGTACATTCTGGACGAGCCCACGACCGGCCTGCACTTCTACGATATCCAGCAACTTTTGAGCGTGCTGGAGCGCTTGCGCGATCACGGCAATACCATCGTTGTCATTGAGCACAACCTGGACGTCATCAAGACCGCAGACTGGATTGTCGACCTCGGCCCGGAAGGTGGGTCCGGTGGCGGACAGATTATTGCTGAAGGAACGCCCGAGGAAGTGGCCGCCAATCCGGCTTCGCACACCGGACGTTACCTCAAACCGATGCTCACCAAATAGCCCGCCCGAGCGACGGGCACAAAAAAACCGGGAACCTTGCGGAACCCGGTTTTTTTATGGACTCAGAAGAACTTACTCTTCGTCGTCCATCTCTTCAGCTTCGATGTCCAGAGGACGGCCGACCAGCTCAACGAATGCCATCGGGGCATTGTCGCCAGCGCGGAAACCGCACTTCAGAATACGAAGATAACCACCCGGACGCTCGCTGTAACGGGGGCCCAGCTCATCAAACAGCTTGGCTACCGCAGCATCGTTACGCAGGCGAGAGAACGCCAGACGACGATTTGCTACCGAATCATTCTTTGCGAGCGTGATCAACGGCTCAGCTACCCGACGCAGCTCTTTGGCTTTCGGGAGCGTCGTTTTGATCAGCTCGTGCTCAACCAGTGACGCAGTCATGTTACGGAACATGGCCTTGCGATGCGCACTGGTCCTGTTGAACTTACGACCACTCTTACGATGACGCATTGCTCTGATTCCTTACCTTAAACTAATCGGCGATCAACCGCCCAGAACCCGGTCATCACCACGAAGGCTTGCCGGCGGCCAGTTATCAAGACGCATACCCAAAGACAGACCACGGGACGCAAGAACGTCCTTGATCTCGGTCAGCGACTTTTTGCCAAGATTAGGCGTCTTCAGCAGCTCCACTTCCGTGCGCTGGATCAGATCGCCGATATAGTAAATGTTTTCAGCCTTCAAGCAGTTAGCTGAACGCACAGTCAACTCCAGATCATCAACCGGGCGCAGCAGAATCGGATCGATTTCTTCCTCTTCCTCTACACGCTCAGGCTCTTTCTCATGATCGAAATCGACGAACACAGCCAGCTGCTGCTGGAGAATGGTAGCGGCCCGGCGAATTGCTTCTTCCGGATCGATGGTACCGTTGGTCTCCAGATCAATAACCAGCTTGTCCAGGTCTGTACGCTGCTCAACCCGAGCGCTCTCGACGGCATAGGCCACACGACGAACCGGGCTGAACGTTGCATCCAGCTGCAAGCGTCCGATGGCACGAGTTTCGTCCTCGTCCAGACCACGCTGATCAGCCGGCTCGTAGCCACGGCCCCGTGCCACGCGCAAGCGCATGTTCACTTCGCCGTTTTCGCTCAAGTGACAGATCACGTGCTCCGGGTTAGCGATTTCCACATCGTGGTCCAGCTTGATATCGCCGGCAGTCACCACGCCCGGACCTTTCTTGCTGAGAGTCAGCTCAGCATCGTCACGGCCGTTCATCTTTACGGCAACGCCCTTGAGATTCAGCAGAATCTCGATGACGTCTTCCTGGACACCTTCAATGGCACTGTACTCGTGCAGGACACCGTCGATCTGTGCTTCAGTCACGGCGCAGCCCGGCATCGAAGACAGAAGAATACGACGCAGCGCGCTGCCCAGGGTGTGCCCGAAACCGCGTTCGAGCGGTTCCAGGGTCACCTTGGCGCGCGTAGCGCTGGATTCTTTCACGTCAATGGTACGAGGTGTCAATAACTCATGTACTGAACGCTGCATAGACGCCCCTATCTGCTATCGTTGCTAACTGGGCTTTACTTGGAGTAAAGCTCGACGATGAGGTTCTCGTTGATGTCGGCCGGCAGTTCAGTACGCTCAGGTACTGACTTGTAAACGCCGGACATCTTGTTGGCGTCAACCTCTACCCAGCTTACCGGTGCGCGGCTTGAAGCCAGATCCAGCGCGCCTTTAACACGCAGCTGATTCTTGGCCTTTTCGCGCACGCTCACAACGTCGCCCGGCTTGACCTGATAGGACGGGATGTTAACCGGCTTATCATTGACCAGGATCGCCTTGTGAGAGACGAGCTGACGGGCTTCTGCACGGGTAGAACCAAAGCCCATGCGATATACAACGTTATCGAGACGGCCTTCCAGCAGCTGCAGCAGGTTTTCACCAGTTGCACCTTTGCCTCGGGCGGCCTCTTTGTAATAGTTGCGGAACTGCTTCTCAAGAACGCCGTAGATACGACGGACTTTCTGTTTTTCACGAAGCTGAACGCCGTACTCGGACAGACGACCGCGACGCGCGCCGTGCATACCCGGCGGAGTCTCGATGTTGCACTTGGAATCGAGCGCGCGAACGCCGCTCTTCAGAAAAAGATCTGTCCCTTCACGACGAGACAGCTTGCACTTCGGGCCTATATAACGAGCCATATTTCACTGTCTCCTGTGTTAGACGCGGCGCTTCTTGGGCGGACGACAGCCGTTGTGGGGAATCGGCGTCACATCAGTGATGTTGGTGATCTTGTAGCCACACGCATTCAGCGCGCGAACTGCAGATTCACGTCCGGGCCCAGGACCCTTAACCTCTACGTCCAGGTTTTTAAGGCCGTATTCAGCAGCCGCATTACCGGCTCTTTCAGCTGCTACCTGCGCAGCAAAAGGTGTACTCTTACGTGAGCCGCGGAAACCGGAACCACCAGAAGTGGCCCAGGACAGGACGTTGCCCTGACGGTCCGAAATGGTCACGATGGTGTTGTTGAAGGACGCGTGAATGTGCGCGACGCCATCAACAACCGTCTTTTTCACCTTTTTACGGGTACGTGTACCTGGCTTTGCCATGTTTGCCTACCTGTTACTTACGAATAGGTTTGCGAGGACCTTTACGGGTGCGGGCGTTGGTCTTGGTGCGCTGGCCACGGACCGGAAGGCCATGACGATGACGCAGACCACGGAAGCAACCGAGATCCTTCAAACGCTTGATGTTCATCTGTACTTCACGACGCAGATCGCCTTCGACGGTAAACTTGCCCACTTCAGTACGAAGTGCTTCAAGTTGCTCGTCGCTCAGGTCTTTGACCTTGGCGTCCGGCTTAACGCCGGTTGCATCGCAAAGCTTCTGGGCTGTTGTCTTGCCAACACCGAAGATGTAGGTCAGCGAGATAACAGCATGTTTGTTATCGGGTATATTGACACCGGCTATACGTGCCATCCAAATTACTCCGCGTTCAAAGCTTTGCTGTGTGAATTTTCCGCCACAAAAAGGGCGCGAAATAATAGCGCCTGACCCAGCTGTGAGTCAAGCGCCACTATTCCGAACCCCTTTTACAATGTCAGCGCTTATCCGAAACGGATCAGCCCTGGCGCTGCTTGTGACGAGGCTCCGAGCAGATGACTCGAACTGAGCCATTGCGTCGAATTACTTTGCAGTTACGGCAAATTTTCTTTACCGAAGCGCGTACTTTCATTGTCGACTCCAGTTTTCAAGGGGAACGGCTTGCTCAGCCGTTCCGTCCATAGCCCTTGAGATTGGATTTCTTCATCAGCGATTCATACTGGTGAGACATCAGGTGCGACTGAACCTGAGCCATGAAATCCATCACCACGACTACAACAATCAGCAGAGAGGTGCCCCCAAGATAGAAAGGCACATTCCCGGCCACCATCAGGAACTGAGGGAACAGGGACACTGCTGCAATATACATAGCACCGAACAGAGTCAAACGGGTCAGCACACCATCGATGTACTTGGCCGTCTGTTCGCCGGGACGAATACCGGGGATAAACGCGCCGGAACGCTTGAGGTTATCCGCAACTTCCTTGGGGTTGTACATCAGCGCTGTATAGAAGTAGCAGAAGAAGATAACTGCTGCTGCGAACAGGATAATATACAACGGCTGGCTCGGTGCCAATGCCTGAGAGATATCGCTCAGCCACTCCATGCCTTCGCCCTGACCGAACCACTGCCCCAGAGAAGCCGGGAACAGAAGAATCGAAGAGGCGAAGATCGGCGGAATGACGCCGGCCATATTCACCTTCAGCGGCAGGTGGCTGGACTGCTGGGCAAATACCCGCCGCCCTTGCTGCCGTTTGGCATAGTTGATGGTCAAACGCCGCTGCCCACGCTCCATGAAGACCACGAAACCGACAACAGCAATCGCCAGAACACCAATTCCGAGAACAACCAGCAAGCTCATTTCACCGTTACGAGCCTGCTCCAGAGTCTGGCCAATGGCGCCAGGAAGACCGGCAACAATACCCGCGAAGATCAGCAGCGAAATACCGTTACCAATACCTCTTTCGGTGATCTGCTCACCGAGCCACATCATGAAGACCGCACCGCAGACAAAAGACACAACCGCCACAAAGTGGAAGCTGAAGCTGTCATTAAAGGTAACGCCCTGTGATGCCAGACCCACAGAAATACCAAAGCCCTGAACCAAGGCCAGGATAACCGTACCATACCGCGTATACTGGCTGATCTTGCGACGACCAGCCTCGCCTTCTTTCTTCAGCTGCTCAAGCTGCGGACTAACCGCAGTCATGAGCTGCATGATAATAGAAGCCGAAATGTACGGCATGATACCGAGTGCGAAGATACTCATGCGCTCAAGCGCACCACCGGAGAACATGTTGAACAGACTCAGGATGGTTCCCTGGTTCTGATCAAACAGTGCCGCCAGCCGATCCGGGTTGATACCGGGAACCGGAATGTGGGCACCGATCCGGTACACCAGCAGCGCCAGAAACACGAACCAGAGCCGCGAGCGCAGCTCTGCAAATCCTTTTCCGGCGCCCGCAGGCAATGATGCTGTCTTGGCCATTTAGTCCTCGACTCGTCTTAGTCTTCGACTTTACCACCCGCGGCGGTAATCGCTTCGCGTGCGCCCTTGGTGACTCGAAGGCCTTTCACGGTTACCGCACGGTCCAGCTCGCCGGACAGGATAACCTTGGCCTCGCGAATTTCTTCGCGAATGATGTCAGCCTTTTTCAGGGCCGCCAGATCCACCACGTCGCCTTCAACCTTGGCCAGCTCGTTCAGGCGGATTTCCGCCACGTAACGCTGCTGACGCGAGGTGAAACCGAACTTAGGCAGACGACGGGCCAAAGGCTGCTGACCACCCTCGAAACCAGGGGCAACGGAGCCACCGGAACGGGATTTCAGACCTTTATGACCACGACCGCCGGTTTTGCCGAGACCGCTACCGATACCACGGCCGACACGCTTGGCGGACGGACGTGAACCGGGTTCCGGAGCAAGTTCGTTCAGACGCATCTTAGTTCTCCTCAACCCGAACCAGGTAATTTACCCGGTTGATCATGCCGCGAATGGAAGGAGTATCTTCCACTTCCACGGTGTGACCGATTTTACGAAGACCCAGGCCCTTGACGCACAGCTTGTGCTTGGGCTGACAGCCGATCGGGCTGCGGGTCAGAGTTACTTTGATCGTTTTTGCGTTCGCCATGACTTCAACCCAGAATATCTTCCACGGATTTACCGCGCTTGGCTGCAACGTCTTCAGGCGCCTTCATGGCCTGCAGACCCTTGATGGTGGAACGTACTACGTTCACCGGGTTGGTGGACCCGTAACACTTGGACAGTACGTTCTGCACACCGGCCACCTCGAGTACGGCGCGCATCGCACCGCCGGCAATGATACCGGTACCCTCAGAAGCAGGCTGCATGTAGACCTTGGAACCACCGTGCTGCGCCCGAACCGGGTACTGCAGGGTAGTGCCGTCCAACGCTACGTCTACCATGTTTTTGCGTGCAGCTTCCATGGCCTTCTGGATGGCAACCGGAACTTCCCGGGCCTTGCCACGACCGAAACCAACGCGACCTTTACCATCACCCACTACAGTCAGTGCAGTGAAGGCAAAGATGCGGCCGCCTTTAACTACCTTGGCGACGCGATTGACCTGAACCAGCTTCTCCTGGAGCTCAGGCGCCTTCTGTTCGTTAACGCTCATCTTCTCCACCTCTTAGAATTGCAAGCCAGCTTCACGGGCAGCGTCGGCAAGAGCCTGAACACGACCGTGATAACGGTAACCTGAGCGGTCAAAAGCGACCTTCTCAATGCCTGCTGCCTTGGCGCGCTCAGCAATCAGCTGACCGACCTTCTTGGCAGCGTCCACGTTACCGGTTGCACCCTGGCGCAGCTCCTTATCCAACGTGGAGGCAGTGGCAAGCACTTTGCTGCCATCTGCAGTCGTAACCTGGGCGTACATATGACGCGGTGTACGGTGCACGCACAAACGGTCAGTACCCAGCTCACGGATCTTCATGCGCACTTTGCGCGCGCGACGCAGTCTTTCGTTATTTGCGCTCATAGTCCCGCCTTATTTCTTCTTGGCTTCTTTGCGTCTGACCTGCTCATCCGCATAACGCACACCCTTGCCCTTATACGGCTCGGGCGGACGGAACGCGCGGATTTCCGCAGCGACCTGGCCAACCTGTTGCTTGTCGATACCGCGAATCACAACTTCCGTATTGGACGGAGTTTCAGCGGTAACACCCTCGGGCAGCTCATACTCGACCGGGTGGGAAAAACCCAGTGTCAGGTTGAGCTTCTTACCTTGCGCCTGCGCACGGTAACCTACGCCCGTCAGCTGCAGCTTACGCTCCCAGCCTGTGGATACGCCGGTAACCATATTGTTAACCAGCGCACGAGTAGTACCAGCAAGAGCGCGGGACTGTTTTGCACCATCGCGGGCCGCAAAACGCAGGACATTTTCTTCCTGCTTTACTTCAACCGCCTGGTGAATGGTGAACTGAAGCGCTCCTTTGGAACCCTTCACATTGATTTCCTGTCCGTTCAGCTTAACCTCAACACCGGAAGGCAGCACGACAGGATTATTGGCAACCCTGGACATGTGTATCTCCTAGAATACGGTGCAGATGACTTCGCCACCCACGCCTGCAGCTCGTGCGGCGCGGTCTGTCATAACGCCCCTGGACGTTGAGACAATCGCGACTCCCAGACCACCGGCTACTTTCGGCAGTTCCCCGGCGCCTTTGTACTGGCGCAGACTCGGACGGCTGACCCGCTGAATCTCTTCAATAACCGGCTTGCCACCGAAGTATTTCAGAGTGATGGTCAGTTCGGGCTTCGCGTCAGCTGAAACAGAAAAATCTGCTACGTAGCCTTCGTCCTTGAGGACCTGGGCTACTGAGACCTTCATTTTTGAAGATGGCATCGTTACGTCAGCTTTGGACGCCATCTGGGCATTACGGATACGGGTAAACATATCCGCAAGCGTGTCTTGCATACTCATTGGTATGAGGCTCCTGATCTTTTTAGTTGTGCAGCGGCTTGCCGCACCGCTTACCAACAGGCACCTGACCGAAGTCAGGCGGCCTATCTTACCAGCTTGCCTTGGTCAGGCCCGGAACGTCACCGCGCATGCCGTATTCACGGAGTTTGATCCGTGACAGCTCGAACTTGCGCAGAACGCCGTGGGGACGACCAGTCACCTGGCAACGATTCCGAAGACGCGAAGGAGATGAATCACGCGGAAGCTGCTGGAGCTTCATCTGTGCATCCCAACGGTCATCATCGCTGGTATTCGGGTTTTTGATAATCGCCTTGAGCTCGGCGCGCTTGGCAGCATACTTTGCTACCAGTTTTTCGCGCTTTTGCTCACGGTTTTTCATTGAAACCTTCGCCATGTCACTCGTTCCTTATTTCTTGAACGGAAAGCCAAAGGCTTTCAACAGTTCGCGACCTTCGTCGTCGGTACCGGCAGTGGTGGTGATGGTGATATCCAACCCGCGGATCTTGTCGACTTTGTCGTACTCGATCTCCGGGAAGATGATCTGCTCACGCACACCCATGCTGTAGTTACCGCGACCGTCGAAGGATTTCGGGTTCAGACCGCGGAAGTCACGAATGCGGGGAACCGCAATGTGCACCAGACGATCAAAGAAATCCCACATGCGCTCACCGCGCAGGGTCACTTTACAGCCAATCGGCCAACCTTCACGGATTTTGAAGCCCGCGACGGATTTACGCGCTTTGGTAACAACCACTTTTTGACCTGCCAGGCGCTCAAGATCTGCCACGGCATTTTCAATCAGTTTCTTGTCACCAACCGCTTCGCCAACACCCATGTTCAGGGTGATTTTCTCGATACGCGGCACCTGCATCACGTTCTTGTAACCGAACTCTTTCTGCAGGGCGGGTACCACTTCCTTAGTGTACTGCTCTTTCATGTTAAGCATCGTAACCACCACCGCTTACTGGTTATCGACAGCTTCGTTCGTGGACTTGAAGATCCGCACTTTGGTGCCGTCTTCCTTGATCTGGAAGCCAACACGATCGGCTTTGCCGGTCTGCGGATTAAAAATAGCCACGTTGGAAGCCTGGATAGGCGCTTCTTTTTCGACGATACCGCCCGGGGTGCCAAGCATCGGGTTCGGCTTTGTGTGCTTCTTCATCATATTGATGCCAGAAACAAGCACGCGACCGTCGTCCAGAACTTTCAGGACTTTACCACGTTTGTCTTTATCTTTCCCCGTGGTGACGATTACTTCGTCATCTCGTTTGATCTTTTTCATAACCGGCCTCTGGTCCTTTAAAGTACTTCGGGTGCCAGTGAGATAATCTTCATGAACTTCTCGTTACGCAGTTCACGGGTAACCGGTCCGAAGATACGGGTACCAATGGGAGCGTCCTGATTGTTCAGAAGTACCGCCGCGTTACCGTCAAAACGGATCAGAGAACCGTCCGGACGACGCACACCCTTACGGGTACGTACTACAACAGCCTTCAGGACCTGGCCTTTTTTCACCTTGCCGCGGGGGATGGCTTCCTTGACGGTTACCTTGATGATATCCCCAACGGTTGCATAACGCCGGTGAGATCCGCCCAGGACCTTGATGCACATAACCTGACGTGCACCACTGTTATCCGCGACTTCAAGCATTGTTTGAGTCTGAATCATGGTTGTTCTCCGGGCGAATTACACCTTGGCAGCGCGTTCGGTAACTTCCACCAGGGCCCAGCTCTTGGTCTTGGAGACCGGACGGGTTTCCTGGATGGTTACGGTGTCACCAATGTTGCACTGATTGCTTTCATCGTGTGCATGAATCTTGGTTGAACGCTTCATGTACTTACCGTACAGCGGGTGTTTAACCTGACGCTCAACCAGGACCACGATGGACTTGTCCATCTTGTTGCTCACGACCTTGCCGCTCAGAGTTCTGGCAGTTTGGGTAGCTTCGGTCATGTCACTGTCCTGCCTTTTCGTTCAATACTGTTTTCACGCGAGCGATATCGCGCTTCACCTTGCCGAGAAGGTGAGACTGATTCAGCTGACCTGTCGCCTTGCGCATGCGCAGGTTGAACTGCTCCTTCAGGAGGTCGATCAGCTCTTTGTTCAGCTCCTCGACTGACTTTTCACGCAGCTCTGTTGCTTTCATCACATCACCGTCCTCTTAACAAAGGTGGTCTGTACCGGCAGTTTGGCGGCAGCCAGAGTGAAAGCTTCGCGTGCGATTTCTTCCGCGACACCTTCCATCTCGTACAACATGCGGCCTGGCTGAATCTCAGCCACCCAATACTCGACAGAACCTTTACCTTTACCCATACGTACTTCCAGCGGCTTACCGGTGATCGGCTTATCCGGGAATACGCGGATCCAGATCTTACCGCCCCGCTTGATGCGGCGAGTCATGGTACGACGCGCTGCCTCAATCTGGCGCGCAGTTATACGCCCACGGCTGGTCGCCTTCAATCCGTATTCACCGAAGCTCACCTTGTTTGCGCGCTGAGCAAGACCGGTGTTACGGCCTTTCATTACCTTGCGGAATTTGGTGCGTTTTGGTTGCAGCATAAGAGTGCCCCTTTACTTAGAACCTTTCTTCCCAGAGGCTTTCTTGTCAGCACGGACCTGCTCCATACCACCAAGAATCTCACCTTTGAAGATCCATACCTTTACGCCGATAACGCCGTAAGTGGTGTGCGCTTCATAGGTTGCATAATCAATATCTGCACGCAGTGTGTGCAGAGGTACACGACCTTCGCGATACCACTCGGAACGTGCGATTTCAGCACCCCCAAGACGACCGCCAACCTGAATCTTGATACCCTTGGCTCCCTGACGCATGGCGTTTTGAACCGCACGCTTCATAGCGCGACGGAACATCACACGACGCTCCAGCTGGCCGGCAACGTTTTGCGCTACCAGGCGGGCATCCAGGTCCGGCTTGCGGACTTCTTCGATGTTGATGTGCACAGGCACACCCATCATGTCGCTGACTTCGCGACGCAGACGGTCAACATCTTCACCCTTCTTACCGATAACAATACCGGGGCGGGCGGTATGGATCGTGATCCGGGCGTTCTGAGCAGGGCGCTCGATCACGATCTTGCTGACAGACGCCTTAACCAGACGCTTGTCCAGGAATTCGCGAACCTGAATATCATTCAGAAGATTCTTCGCGTAGTCCTTTTTGTCGGCGTACCACACTGAGTTGTGCTCTTTGATCACACCCAGGCGAATGCCGGTTGGATTTACTTTATGACCCATCTGAGCATCTCCTACTTGTCGGCGACCTTGACGGTGATATGACAGGTGCGCTTGAAAATACGGTCAGCGCGCCCCTTGGCTCGAGCTTTGATTCGCTTGAGCGTTGGGCCCTCATCCACCATCACGGTGGAAACCCGCAGATCATCTACGTCCAGACCTTCGTTGTGCTCAGCGTTGGCAATGGCGGATTCAAGAGCTTTCTTGATCACAACCGCTGCCTTCTTAGGGCTGAAAGTCAGAATGTTCAGGGCGTCCTCAACAGCCTTGCCGCGTACTTGGTCAGCGACAAGACGTGCTTTCTGAGCTGAGAGGCGAGCGCCCTTGTACTTGGCTGCTACTTCCATTTCTATTACCTCAGAATCAGCGTTTAGCTTTCTTGTCGGCCGCATGACCACGATAAGTACGCGTTGCCGCGAACTCACCCAGCTTATGTCCAACCATATCTTCGGTGACATAAACCGGCACGTGCTGCTTGCCGTTGTGGACTGCAATGGTCAGGCCTACCATCTCCGGGAAGACTGTTGACCGGCGGGACCAGGTTTTAATGGGCCGCTTGTCATTTGCTTCCAGAGCTGCCTCGACCTTCTTCAACAGATGCAGGTCTATAAAAGGACCTTTCTTCAAAGAACGTGGCACAGCAATTACCTCTATGTAGTCGTTTACTTGGCCGAACGACGACGTACTATCATCTTGTCAGTACGCTTGTTCTTACGAGTCTTATGCCCTTTGGTCGGAACACCCCACGGAGTAACCGGGTGACGTCCGCCAGAGGTACGCCCTTCACCACCACCATGCGGGTGGTCAACTGGGTTCATAGCAACACCACGTACTGTTGGCCGTTTGCCGCGCCAACGTGATGCACCCGCTTTACCAAGCTGCTTGAGGCTATGCTCACTGTTGGACACTTCGCCCAGAGTGGCACGGCAATCTACAAGCACCTTACGCATTTCACCTGAACGCAGGCGGATGGTGGCATACGCCCCTTCCCGAGCAACCAGCTGTACGGATGCGCCCGCAGAGCGAGCCAGCTGTGCACCTTTGCCAGGCTTGAGTTCGACGCAGTGGATTACGGAACCGACCGGAATGTTCCGGAGCGGCAGCGTGGAGCCCACCTTGATCGGCGCGTCGACGCCGGAGCGCACAGGATCACCAGCCTTCATACCTTTGGGAGCGATAATGTAACGACGCTCGCCATCGGCATATTTGACCAGTGCAATGTGCGCAGAGCGGTTAGGATCGTATTCCAGGCGCTCAATGACCGCCGGGATACCATCTTTGGTCCGCTTGAAGTCGATAACACGGTAGTGCTGCTTATGACCACCACCAATGTGACGAGTAGTAATGCGGCCAACATTGTTACGGCCACCAGACTTACTCTTTGTTTCTACCAACGGCTCGTAAGGACGTCCTTTGTGCAGATCCGGGTTGTAAAGTTTTACAACGTGACGGCGTCCGGCAGATGTTGGCTTGGTTTTGACGATCGGCATATTACGACCCCTTTACCTTATTCCACATCCAGAAAATCGATGTCCTGACCTTCTGCCAGCTTGACGTAAGCCTTACGAATGTCATTACGCTTGCCGAACCCGCGGATAGTGCGCTTGAGCTTACCCTTACGGTTCAGAACCTGAACACCTTCGACGGTGACGTTGAACAGTTGCTCAACGGCTTTCTTGATCTCGGGCTTGGTCGCATCAGGCGCTACACGAAACACCACCTGACCACGCTCTGCCGCCAGAGACGCTTTTTCTGATACGTGCGGCCCTAACAGGACCTTGTAAATACGTTCCTGATTCATCCCAGCATCTCCTCGATCTTCTTCAGAGCGGGAACAGTCACCACGACTTTCTCGAAGGCAACCAGGCTGACCGGATCCAGACCTGCCACATCGCGAACGTCCACATGAGGAACGTTGCGGGAAGCCAGGTGCAGATTCTGCTCAACATTCTCAGACAGGATCAGGGCGTTGGACACACCCAGATCGCTCAGCTTGGCAGTGAAGGCCTTGGTCTTGGGTGTATCGACATTCATGTCGTCAACCACAACCAGACGCTCCTGGCGTACCAGCTCGGAGAAAATGGAACGCATCGCCGCACGGTACATCTTGCGGTTAACCTTTTGCTCGAAGTCACGGGGCTTGGCAGCAAAGGTTACGCCGCCTGAACGCCAGATCGGGCTACGAATGGTACCAGCACGGGCACGACCAGTACCCTTCTGACGCCATGGCTTCTTGCCACCACCACTGACTTCGGAACGTGTCTTCTGGGCCTTGGTACCCTGACGGCCAGCTGCCATGTAAGCAGTAACCACCTGATGCACCAGAGCTTCGTTAAAATCTTTGGCAAACGCAGCGTCGGAAACAGAAATCCCCTTGCCGCTACCAGTAATTGTCAATTCCATCGCACCGCTCCTCAGGCTTTAACTGCAGGCTTGATGACAACGTCGCCGCCAGTTGCGCCAGGTACGGCACCACTTACCAGCAGCAGGTTGCGCTCGGCATCGACACGGACGATTTTCAGGTTCTGCACAGTAACCTGCGCATTACCCATCTGACCGGCCATCTTCTTGCCCTTGAACACCTTACCCGGAGTCTGGTTCTGACCAATGGAACCCGGAGCACGATGAGACAGGGAGTTACCGTGAGTAGCGTCCTGCATGGAGAAGTTCCAGCGCTTAACACCGCCCTGGAAACCCTTACCCTTGGACTGACCTACTGCGTCAACCACCTGACCGTCTTCAAACACGGAAACGGTCAGCTCGCCACCGGCGGCCAGGTCTTCACCTTCGCCATCAGCCAGACGGAATTCCCAAACGCCACGACCAGCTTCAACACCTGCTTTTGCAAAGTGCCCGGCAGCCGCCTTGTTTACACGGGAGGAACGACGAGAACCTACGGTTACCTGCACTGCACGGTAGCCGTCGCTTTCGAGGGTCTTGAGTTGGGTAATGCGGTTGGGCTCAACCTCAATTACCGTGACAGGCAGCGCCTGCCCTTCATCCGTAAAAATACGGGTCATACCGGCCTTACGACCGACAACACCAATTGCCATGTTTCACCTCTTAAGTGTACGGGGCTTGCACCCTCTATGGCCTATGACAGTTACACAGACTAATACCGGGCGGTATTAGCCGAGGCTGATCTGAACGTCTACACCTGCTGCCAGGTCCAGTTTCATCAGAGCATCTACTGTCTTTTCCGTCGGCTCAACAATGTCGAGCAAACGCTTATGCGTACGAATTTCATACTGATCACGCGCGTCTTTGTTGACGTGCGGAGAGATCAATACCGTGTACTTTTCCTTCCGCGTCGGCAGAGGAATGGGACCACGCACCTGAGCGCCGGTCCGCTTGGCGGTATCGACAATCTCCTGCGTGGACTGGTCGATCAGGCGATAATCAAACGCCTTCAACCGGATTCGAATTTTTTGGCTTTGCATGATGCACCAAACTCCACTCGTAGCAGCTACTAGTTAGCCGACCTTCAAAAAAAGGAGCCGCATTGTATGCATAATACCCAACCCTGTCAACAGCATTGCCATTGACAGGGTTGAGCGACATTTGCGACCTAAACAGAAAAAGGGGCTGAACGCTCAGCCCCTTTTTCCTGATCAATCGAATAAATTACTCGATGATCTTGGCGACCACGCCGGCACCAACGGTACGACCACCTTCGCGAATCGCGAAGCGCAGGCCATCTTCCATGGCGATCGGAGCGATCAGGGTGACGGTCATTTTCACGTTGTCACCCGGCATTACCATTTCTACGCCTTCCGGCAGTTCGCAAGAACCGGTCACGTCAGTGGTCCGGAAGTAGAACTGCGGACGGTAGCCCTTGAAGAACGGAGTATGACGACCACCTTCTTCTTTGGACAGTACGTACACTTCACACTCGAACTTGGTGTGCGGCTTGATGGAGCCCGGTACACACAGAACCTGACCACGCTCAACGTCGTCACGCTTGGTACCACGCAGCAGAACACCAACGTTCTCGCCGGCACGACCTTCGTCCAGCAGCTTGCGGAACATCTCAACACCGGTACAGGTGGTCTTGGTGGTGTCGCGGATACCCACGATTTCCACTTCGTCACCAACCTTGATGATGCCACGCTCAACACGACCAGTTACTACGGTACCACGACCGGAGATGGAGAATACGTCCTCGATCGGCATCAGGAACGGCTGATCGATCGCACGCTCCGGCTCAGGGATGTAGTCGTCCAGGGCTTCTACCAGCTTCTTCACAGCGGTAGTACCCATTTCGTTGTCGTCTTTGCCTTCCAGCGCCATCAGGGCAGAACCGGTGATGATCGGAGTGTCGTCACCCGGGAAGTCGTACTGGCTCAGCAGGTCACGAACTTCCATCTCAACCAGCTCCAGCAGCTCCTCGTCGTCTACCATGTCGGCCTTGTTCAGGAACACGACAATGAAAGGAACGCCAACCTGACGGGACAGCAGGATGTGCTCACGAGTCTGCGGCATGGGGCCGTCAGCTGCGGAGCAAACCAGGATCGCGCCGTCCATCTGTGCCGCACCAGTGATCATGTTCTTCACATAGTCAGCGTGGCCCGGGCAGTCTACGTGGGCGTAGTGACGGGTCGGAGAATCGTACTCTACGTGAGAGGTCGCGATGGTAATACCACGCGCACGCTCTTCCGGTGCGTTATCGATCTGATCGAAAGCACGGCTCTCGCCAGTACCCCAAACTTCGTGACACACACGAGTCAGGGCGGCTGTCAGAGTGGTCTTACCATGGTCAACGTGACCGATGGTGCCCACGTTTACGTGCGGCTTGTTACGCTCAAACTTTGCTTTGGACACGGTTACACCTCTTCCTGTTTCTTAAGTCCTGGGATCAACCCTTTTTAATGATCGCTTCGGCAATGTTCGAAGGAGCTTCCGCATAGCGGGAGAACTCCATCGCATAAGACGCCCGGCCCTGTGTTGCAGAACGCAGGTCGGTGGCGTAACCGAACATCTCCGACAACGGAACTTCTGCACGGATGACCTTGCCCGCAGGGCTCTCATCCATACCCTGCACGAGGCCGCGACGACGGTTCAGGTCGCCAACAACGTCACCCATGTAGTCTTCAGGGGTAACAACCTCTACCTTCATGATCGGCTCAAGAAGGGCAGGATTTGCTTCGAGGGCGCCTTTCTTCATCGCCATGGAACCAGCGATCTTGAACGCCATTTCGTTGGAGTCGACGTCGTGGTAGGAACCATCGTACAGCGTCGCCTTGATACCCAGCAGCGGATAGCCGGCCAGACAGCCGTTCTGCATCTGCTCCTCGATACCCTGCTGAACCGCCGGAATGTATTCCTTGGGAACCACACCACCAACGATCTCGTTCACAAAGATAAAGTTTTCGCCATCTTCATCATCCAGAGGCAGCGGCTCCAACTTCACTTTTACGTGACCGTACTGGCCGCGACCACCAGACTGACGAACGAATTTACCTTCAACGTCAACCGGCTTACGGATGCACTCACGATAAGCCACCTGAGGCTTACCGATGTTGGCCTCAACCTTGAACTCGCGACGCATACGGTCAACGATGATGTCCAGGTGAAGCTCACCCATACCAGAGATGATGGTCTGACCGGACTCTTCGTCGGTGCGAACACGGAACGAAGGATCCTCCTGAGCCAGTTTGCCCAGCGCCACACCCATCTTCTCCTGGTCAGCTTTGGACTTCGGCTCAACAGCTACGGAGATAACCGGCTCAGGGAACTCCATGCGCTCCAGAACAATCTTGTTGTTCTCGTCACACAGGGTGTCACCGGTGGTCACGTTCTTCAGGCCAATGGCAGCGGCGATGTCGCCCGCCAGAACTTCCTTGATCTCTTCACGGTCGTTGGCGTGCATCTGAACCATACGGCCCACACGCTCTTTCTTGCCTTTAACCGAGTTGAACACAGCATTACCGGATTCCAGCTTACCGGAGTAAACCCGGAAGAAGGTCAGCGTGCCCACGAACGGGTCGGTGGCGATCTTGAACGCCAGAGCAGCGAACGGCGCATCGTCGTCAACCGGACGAGTCTCTTCTGTACCTTCGTCGTCAACCTCACCGCGGATGGCTTTAACCTCATCCGGAGCCGGCAGGAATTCGATAACGGCATCAAGTACCGCCTGCACACCCTTGTTCTTGAACGCGGAACCACAGGTCGCCAGAACGATTTCGTTGGCGATGGTACGATCGCGCAGACCCTTCTTGATCTCTTCGTAGGTCAGCTCTTCGCCTTCCAGATACTTATCCATATACTCTTCGTTGGCTTCGGCAGCAGCTTCAATCATCTGCTCGCGAGCCTTCTCGGCTTCCGCCTTCATGGATTCCGGAATGTCGCGAAGCTCGTAGGTCATGCCCTGGTCAGCTTCGTTCCAGTAGATGGCCTTCATGCGCAGCAGGTCAACGATGCCTTCGAAATCGTCTTCCGCGCCAATCGGCAGCTGGATGGGCACAGTGGTCGCGCCCAGACGGTTACGGATCTGCTCAACAACGCGCATAAAGTTAGCGCCGGCACGGTCCATCTTGTTGACGAACACCATGCGCGGAACTTCATACTTGTTGGCCTGACGCCATACAGTCTCAGACTGCGGCTCAACACCAGAGGAACCACAGAACACAACCACGGCACCATCGAGAACCCGCAGAGAACGCTCTACTTCGATAGTGAAGTCAACGTGCCCCGGTGTGTCGATAATGTTGATGCGGTGCTCGGGGTATTGCTTGTCCATACCCTGCCAGAAGGTTGTAACAGCGGCAGACGTGATGGTGATACCACGCTCCTGCTCCTGCTCCATCCAGTCTGTAGTGGAAGCGCCGTCATGGGTTTCACCCATTTTGTGACTACGACCGGTGTAGTAAAGAATACGCTCGGTTGTAGTGGTCTTGCCCGCATCCACGTGCGCACAGATACCAATGTTTCTGTAACGTTTGATAGGAGTCTTGCGTGCCACGATATAAACCTCGGCTTGTTAGAAACGGAAGTGAGAGAATGCTTTGTTGGCTTCTGCCATACGATGCACGTCTTCGCGCTTCTTCACCGCGGCACCTTTGCTGTCTGCCGCGTCAAGAATTTCGCCGGCCAGACGTTGCGCCATGGACTTCTCACCACGCTTCCGTGAGTATTCGACGAGCCAGCGCATAGCCAGCGCGTTCTGACGGGAAGGCCGTACTTCTACAGGCACCTGGTAAGTAGCACCACCCACGCGACGGGATTTTACTTCCACCATCGGCTGGATGTTCTCCAGGGCCTTTTCGAACATTTCGATCGGCTCTTCCTTGGATTTCTCGGCAACAATATCGAGCGCGCCATAAACAATGCGCTCTGCAACAGACTTCTTACCGCTTTCCATCACGTGGTTGATGAACTTGGCAAGACGTGCACTGCCGAATTTCGGATCGGGAATGATTTCCCGCTTAGCTGCAACTCTTCTTCTAGGCATCGATAAGCCCTTATATATCTAAAAGGTCTTCAGGAACCCCTGAGATAGCCATCTGCTACTCAGCCTTACTCTTACCGTTCTGACAAGCAACGATAAAAGACACCCGCTCGGGACATCAGGACTTGGGTCGTTTTGCACCGTACTTGGAGCGGCCCTGCTTACGGTTCTGTACACCCTGGGTGTCCAAAGTACCGCGAACAGTGTGATAGCGCACACCCGGAAGGTCTTTTACTCGACCGCCACGGATCAGCACAACACTGTGCTCCTGAAGGTTGTGACCTTCACCACCAATGTATGAGGAAACCTCGTAGCCGTTAGTCAGACGAACACGGCACACTTTACGCAGTGCTGAGTTCGGCTTCTTCGGCGTAGTGGTGTATACACGAGTGCACACACCACGGCGCTGAGGGCAAGCCTGGAGCGCGGGAACGTCGCTCTTGGCTACCTTGCGCTTACGAGGCTTACGCACCAACTGATTAATCGTTGCCATGTAAGCAAACTCCAAAAAAAACCATACCAATGAAACTTACCCCCAATGCAGGGGGTAAAATTTAAGGGACGCAAGTTTAAGCTTGCGCCCCGAGTCAGTCAAGATGACTGATCTCTTTTTAACCACCCTGAAGGTAGGTATCTACCCCGAGGGTGGCGCGCGTGAACTCAGCTTTCGCGGTTAAGTTCGGCGCTCAGAGCTTCTTCGACATCGGCCGCAGTCACGCCCTGCTCTTCCAGGTCACGCTTGCGACGGCGCTCGTTGTGATAGGCAAGACCCGTACCCGCCGGTATCAGACGTCCTACCACCACGTTTTCCTTCAGGCCGCGCAGGTAGTCCCGTTTGCCAGTCACCGCACCCTCGGTCAGAACCCGGGTGGTTTCCTGGAACGAGGCCGCAGAGATGAAGGACTCGGTCGCCAGCGATGCCTTGGTGATACCAAGCAGCAGACGCTCGAAGCGTGCAGGCTCTTTGTCTGCCGCATTCGCCTTCTCGTTCTCTTCCATCACCTGGGTAATTTCTACCTGGTCGCCCGACAGCAGCGTGGTATCACCCGGATCGGTGATTTCGACCTTGCGCAGCATCTGGCGAACGATAACCTCGATATGTTTATCGTTGATGACAACGCCCTGCAGACGGTAAACGTCCTGGATTTCGTTGGTGATGTACTTGGCCAGCTCGACCACACCCAGCAGACGCAGGATGTCGTGCGGGTTCGACGGACCATCCGAGATCACCTCACCCTTTTCAACGGTTTCACCTTCGAACACGTTGAGCTGGCGATGCTTCGGAATCAGAACCTCATAGGCATCGTCATCCTTCGGCGTGATCACCAGGCGCTTCTTGCCTTTGGTCTCTTTACCGAAGGAAACCACGCCACTGATCTCCGCGAGGATCGCGGACTCTTTCGGACGACGGGCCTCGAACAGGTCGGCAACCCGAGGCAGACCACCGGTGATGTCCCGGGTCTTCGAGCTTTCCTGCGGAATACGGGCGACCACATCACCCAGCTCGATCTTGGCGCCATTCGCCATGGTTACCAGAGCGTTAGCCGGCAGGAAGAAGATCGCGGTACCGCCCCCGGGCAGCTCCACTTCCTCTCCCGAGTCGTCGACCAGCTGAATGGCCGGACGAATGTCCTTACCCGCAGCCGGACGCTCTTTCGGGTCAATCACTTCCATGGTGGACAGACCGGTCAGCTCGTCAGCCTGGGTACGGACAGTAATGCCCTCTTCCATGTTGACGAACTTGGCGGTGCCCTTCGCTTCCGCGATGATCGGGTGCGTGTGCGGATCCCACTTGGCAACCACAACACCGGCTTCTACCTGATCACCGTTCTTCACAGACAGCACGGCACCGTACGGCAGCTTGTACCACTCGCGCTCACGACCCTGCTCGTCGGCAATGGCCAGCGCGGAGGAACGGGATACCACCACCAGCGAACCATCGGTCTTCTCGATCGACTTCAGGTTGTGCAGGCGTACCGTACCACCATGCTTCACCTGGATATTGTCTACCGCAGACGCCCGGCTCGCGGCACCACCAATGTGGAAGGTACGCATGGTCAGCTGGGTACCCGGCTCACCGATGGACTGGGCAGCGATAACACCTACCGCTTCGCCCACATTCACCTGGTGGCCACGGGCCAGATCACGGCCGTAACACTTGGAACAGATGCCGTGACGGGTCTCACAGGTAATCGCAGAGCGTACCCAGATTTCGTCTACACCCGCGCGCTCAACCATTTCGACGGTCTTCTCGTCGAGCAGTGTGCCCGCAGGAACAACGGCGTTGTCCTTGTCAGTCGGCGTAAACACATCGCGAGCCGTCACACGACCCAGAACCCGGTCGCCCAGCGGCACAACCACGTCGCCACCTTCGATGTGCGGCGTCATCAGCAGGCCTTCATCGGTACCACAGTCTTCCTCGGTCACAACCAGATCCTGAGACACGTCAACCAGACGGCGGGTCAGGTAACCGGAGTTCGCGGTCTTCAGTGCGGTATCCGCCAGACCTTTACGAGCACCGTGAGTCGAGATGAAGTACTGGAGTACGTTCAGACCTTCACGGAAGTTAGCCGTAATCGGCGTTTCGATGATGGAACCATCCGGCTTTGCCATCAGACCACGCATACCGGACAGCTGACGGATCTGGGCGGCGGAACCCCGCGCACCGGAATCGGCCATCATGTAGACGGAGTTGAAGGACTCCTGCATCAGGTCTTCACCGTCTTCGCCCTTCACTGGCTGGCCATCAGGGCCAATAACCTGCTCTTTGGACAGACGCTCCATCATTGCCTTGGACACTTTGTCGTTGGCACGGGACCAGATGTCGATCACCTTGTTGTACTTCTCACCCTGGGTCAGAAGACCGGATGCGTACTGGTTTTCGATGTCTTTTACTTCGTCGGAGGCCGCATCCACCAGCTCGTACTTCTCCGGCGGGATCTCGAAATCGTTAAAGCCGATCGAGATACCGGAACGGGTTGCGTAGTGGTAACCCATGTACATCAACTGGTCAGCGAAGATGACCGTGTCTTTCAGACCAGCATCCCGGTAACAGGTGTTGATCAGGTTGGAAATCGCCTTCTTCACCATCGGCTTGTTGACGATCTCGAACGGCAGGCCGTCCGGCACGATATCGTAAAGCAGAGCGCGACCAACGGTGGTATCGACAATGCGGAAGCTCTCGGTACGATTACCGTCTTCGTCAACCGCAACTTCCTTGACCCGGACCTTAACCTTCGCCTGCAGGTCAACCTGACCGGCACCGTAAGCGCGATGGGCTTCCTTGACGTCAGCAAAGACCATACCTTCACCCAGAGCGGCGTGGCGCTCACGGGTCATGTAGTACAGCCCCAGTACCACGTCCTGAGACGGTACGATGATGGGCTCGCCGTTGGCGGGCGACAACACGTTGTTGGTAGACATCATCAACGCGCGGGCTTCAAGCTGGGCTTCCAGAGTCAGCGGTACGTGTACCGCCATCTGGTCACCATCGAAGTCAGCGTTGTAGGCCGCACACACCAGCGGGTGCAGCTGAATGGCCTTACCTTCGATCAGAACCGGCTCGAACGCCTGGATGCCCAGACGGTGCAGGGTCGGCGCACGGTTCAGCAGGATCGGATGCTCACGGATGACCTCATCCAGGATATCCCAGACCACACCTTCCTCACGCTCGACCATCTTCTTGGCGGCCTTGATCGTGGTCGCCAGTCCGCGGTGCTCAAGCTTTGAGAAAATGAACGGTTTGAACAGCTCCAGAGCCATTTTCTTCGGCAGACCGCACTGATGCAGGCGCAGGTACGGACCTACCACGATCACCGAACGGCCGGAGTAGTCAACACGCTTACCCAGCAGGTTCTGACGGAAACGACCCTGCTTACCCTTGATCATGTCAGCCAGGGACTTCAGGGGGCGCTTGTTGGTGCCGGTGATGGCACGGCCACGACGGCCATTGTCCAGCAGGGCATCCACAGCTTCCTGCAGCATCCGCTTCTCGTTACGCACGATGATGTCCGGAGCATTCAGCTCCAAAAGGCGCTTGAGACGGTTGTTCCGGTTGATCACCCGACGGTACAGGTCGTTCAGGTCGGAAGTGGCAAAACGGCCACCATCCAGGGGAACCAAGGGGCGCAGGTCCGGCGGAAGAACCGGCAGCACGGTCATGACCATGTCGCCCGGCTTGTTACCGGAATACAGGAACGCTTCCAGAATTTTCAGGCGCTTGCTGAATTTCTTGATCTTGGTCTCGGAGTTGGTCTGCGGAATTTCTTCGCGCAGCGCGTCAACTTCGGCCTGCAGATCGATGTCTTCCAGCAATTGCTTGACGGCTTCCGCACCCATGCGGGCGTCGAACTCGTCACCAAACTCTTCCAGGGCTTCGTAATACTGCTCATCGTTCAGCAGCTGGCCCTTCTCCAGAGTGGTCATGCCCGGATCGATAACAATAAAGCTCTCGAAGTACAGAACCCGCTCGATATCACGCAGGGTCATGTCCAGCATCAGGCCGATGCGGGACGGCAGCGACTTCAGGAACCAGATATGGGCGACCGGGCTGGCCAGCTCAATATGGCCCATGCGCTCACGACGAACGCTCGCCAGAGCAACCTCGACACCACACTTTTCACAAATGACACCGCGGTGCTTGAGGCGCTTGTATTTTCCGCACAGACACTCGTAGTCCTTGATCGGGCCGAAGATCTTGGCACAGAAAAGACCGTCACGCTCCGGCTTGAAGGTACGGTAGTTAATGGTCTCAGGCTTTTTTACTTCGCCAAAAGACCAGGAACGAATCATGTCAGGCGACGCCAGGCCAATGCGGATGGCGTCGAATTCCTTGCTCTGATTCTGGCTCTTGAGAAGATTCAGCAAATCTTTCATCAGTTAAAGCTCCGGATGGCGTTAATCTCGGGCGGGCACACGGAGTGCCCGCTCACGCTGCCAAAAACAATTCGGCTCACTCGGATTCCAGCTCGATGTCGATACCCAACGAGCGGATTTCCTTGACAAGAACGTTGAAGGATTCGGGCATGCCCGGCTCCATGCGATGATCGCCATCAACAATGTTCTTGTACATCTTGGTCCGACCGTTTACGTCGTCAGACTTGACGGTGAGCATTTCCTGCAGGGTATAGGCGGCACCGTATGCCTCCAGAGCCCAGACTTCCATCTCACCGAAGCGCTGACCACCGAACTGAGCCTTACCACCCAGCGGCTGCTGGGTAACCAGGCTGTAAGAGCCGGTAGAACGAGCGTGCATCTTGTCGTCGATCAGGTGGTTCAGCTTGAGAATGTACATATAGCCAACAGTCACCGGACGATCAAACGCATCGCCGGTACGGCCGTCATAGAGCTTGGTCTGACCGGTGGTATCCAGGCCAGCCAACTCAAGCATTCTCTTCACCTCAGCTTCCTTGGCACCATCGAAGACCGGTGTTGCCATGGGAACGCCACCACGCAGGTTGTTGCACAGCTCGAAAATCTCTTTATCAGTCAGACTGTCAAGGTCAACCTTGAACACTTCGTCCGAGTGATTGTAGATCTCGTCCAGCAACTTGCGAAGCTCAGCCACCTTACGCTGCTCATCCAGCATGCGGCTGATCCGCTCACCCAGACCTTTCGCCGCAGCACCAAGATGAGTTTCAAGGACCTGACCAACGTTCATCCGCGACGGTACACCGAGCGGGTTCAGAACGATATCGACGGTATTGCCAAACTCGTCGTAGGGCATGTCTTCAATCGGCATAACCGCAGAGATAACACCCTTGTTACCGTGACGGCCAGCCATCTTGTCGCCCGGCTGAATACGACGCTTGATTGCCAGGTAAACCTTAACAATCTTGAGTACGCCAGGAGCCAGATCGTCGCCCTGCTGAAGCTTGCCCTTCTTGTCGTCAAAGCGAGCTTCGTGCTCTTTCTTGCGATCCTCGAGGCCCTGCTCGGATTTCTCCAGCAACTCGTTCAAAGCTTCGTCTTTCATGCGCAGCTTGAACCAGTCGGCTCGCGGCAGTTCCGCCAGGTAGGCTTCTTCCAGCTTCGCACCCTTTTTCAGGCCCGGACCACTGATCACTTCCTGACCTTTCAGAGCGGCCATCAGACGCTCGAACGTTGCACCTTCAACAATGCGGTACTCGTCTTTCAGGTCCTTACGGTACTTGTCCAGCTGCTCTTTCTCGATCGAAAGCGCACGGGCATCTTTCTCGATACCGTCACGGGTGAAGACCTGAACGTCAATGACCGTACCACGGGTACCGGTCGGCACACGCTGAGACGTGTCCTTAACGTCAGACGCTTTTTCACCAAAGATGGCACGCAGCAGCTTTTCTTCCGGGGTCAGCTGGGTTTCGCCTTTCGGCGTTACCTTACCAACCAGAATGTCGCCGGGGCCCACTTCAGCGCCGATGTAGACAATCCCAGACTCATCCAGCTTGGACAGTGCGCTTTCACCCACGTTCGGAATATCTGCGGTGATTTCTTCGCTGCCCAGCTTGGTATCACGAGCCACACAGGTCAGTTCCTGAATGTGGATGGTGGTCAGACGATCTTCCTGAACCACTTTCTCGGAGATGAGAATGGAGTCCTCAAAGTTGTAACCGTTCCAGGGCATGAACGCGATGCGCATGTTCTGACCCAGAGCCAGCTCACCCAGATCCACAGAAGGACCATCCGCCAACACATCGCCACGGGCAATCACGTCACCCTGACGCACGATAGAACGCTGGTTGATACAGGTGTTCTGGTTGGAGCGGGTGTACTTGGTGAGGTTATAGATATCCACACCTGCATCACCGGCTTCGGTTTCTTCGTTGTTGACGCGAACCACGATACGGGCCGCATCCACGCTTTCGATCACACCACCGCGACGCGCGGTTACACACACGCCAGAGTCCTGAGCCACCGTGCGCTCAACACCGGTACCCACCAAAGGCACCTGCGACTTCAGGGTCGGCACCGCCTGACGCTGCATGTTCGCACCCATCAGGGCCCGGTTGGCATCGTCGTGCTCCAGGAACGGGATCAGAGACGCCGCGACCGATACAACCTGGCGCGGAGATACGTCCATGAAGTTAACCGCTTCCGGAGGCGCTACAGTAAATTCGTTCTGGTGACGCACCGTAACCAGCTCGTCAGTCAGACGCTTGCCTTCATCGGTAGCGGCGCTGGCCTGGGCGATCACGTAGTTGCTCTCTTCAATCGCAGAGAGGTAAACCACCTCGTCGGTCACCACACCATCAACCACCTTCCGGTACGGACTCTCAAGGAAGCCGTAGGAATTGGACCGGGCGTAGGTTGCCAGCGAGTTGATCAGACCGATGTTCGGGCCTTCCGGAGTTTCGATCGGGCACACGCGGCCGTAGTGGGTCGGATGTACGTCACGGACTTCGAAGCCAGCGCGTTCACGGGTCAGACCACCTGGGCCCAACGCGGAAATACGACGCTTGTGGGTAACCTCGGACAACGGGTTGTTCTGATCCATGAACTGGGACAGCTGACTGGAGCCAAAGAACTCTTTCACAGCGGCCGCAACCGGCTTGGCGTTGATCAGGTCCTGCGGCATCAGGCCTTCGCTTTCGGCGAGACTCAGACGCTCACGAACCGCACGCTCAACACGCACCAGACCAACACGGAACTGGTTTTCGGCCATTTCACCCACGCAACGCACACGACGGTTGCCCAGGTTATCAATGTCATCCACCTGGCCCTGGCCGTTACGAATGGCAATCAGAGTCTTCAGTACGTCGATGATATCGTCGTGCGTCAGCGTACCTTCGCCGGTGCTTTCTTCCCGGCCCAGGCGACGATTCAGTTTCATCCGGCCAACGGCGGACAGATCGTAACGCTCTTCGGAGAAGAACAGGTTGTTAAACAGATTCTCCGCAGATTCCTTGGTAGGCGGTTCGCCCGGGCGCATCATGCGGTAGATTTCCACCAACGCTTCGAGCGGGGTGCGGGTCGGGTCGATACGCAGGGTATCCGACATGAACGGACCGCAATCCAGGTCGTTGGTGTACAGGGTTTCGATGTCTTTAACACCGGCATCGAGGATCTTGGTAACCACTTCCTCGGTCAGTTCGGTGTTGCATTCCACCAGCACTTCGCCGGTAGACTGATCGATCATGTCCTTGGCCAGGACACGACCGTAGAGATACTCGGTCGGTACTTCCAGCTCGGTGATACCGGCTTTTTCCAGCTGCTTGATGTGACGGGCAGTGATCCGGCGGCCTTCTTCAACAATCACGTTGCCGTCATTGTCTTTGATGTCGAAGGTTGCGATATCGCCACGCAGACGGCTTGGTACCAGCTCCAGCTTGCACACTTCCGCGCCCAGGCTGAACTTACTGGTTTCGAAGAACATCTCGAGCATTTGCTCGGAGGTGTAGCCCAGGCCACGCAACAGAATGGAGGCCGGCAGCTTACGACGGCGGTCGATACGAACGAACACGGCGTCCTTCGGATCGAACTCGAAGTCCAGCCAGGAGCCACGGTAAGGAATCACCCGGGCTGAGTACAACAGCTTGCCGGAGGAATGGGTCTTACCCTTGTCGTGATCGAAGAACACACCAGGTGAACGGTGGAGCTGGGAAACAATAACGCGCTCGGTACCGTTAACAACAAAGGTACCGTTCTCGGTCATCAGGGGCATTTCGCCCATGTAGACTTCTTGCTCTTTGATGTCCTTGATCGCCTTGTTGGACGATTCCTTATCATAAATGATCAGGCGGACCTTCACCCGTAGCGGCGCGGCGTAAGTTACGCCCCTGAGCTGACATTCCTTGACGTCAAAGACTGGCTCGCCGATTCGGTAGCTCACATACTCGAGCGCGGCGTTGCCAGAATAACTGACGATCGGGAATACGGATTTGAATGCTGCATGAAGACCAGTTTCCCGGCGGTCTTCAGGCGCAGTTTCCATTTGGAGGTAGTCCCGGAACGAATCCAGCTGAATAGACAGCAAATAGGGGACTTCCATCACGGAAGGCAATTTACTAAAGTCTTTGCGAATCCGCTTTTTCTCAGTGTAGGAGTAAGTCATCTGCATTCCCCAGCTTTAGACCTGATACCTGGTATCAAGAAGCAATCAAATGTTCTGCTTCGGGGCCGAGTTGCTCGGCTTATCGCGCCGTCTTGAACAAGACTCTGGCTGTAGGTTATAGATCTGACATCAACCTGCAATTGCACACCAGACTCTATAGCATATACAACAGAAAAAGGCCGGTGGCACGAAGCCACCAGCCCGTCCATGCTTAACGCACGGTGTCGATCAACAGCCGACTCTTACTTGAGCTCAACAGAAGCGCCTGCTTCCTCAAGCTTCTTCTTGGCTTCTTCAGCCTCGTCCTTGCTTGCGCCTTCCTTAACAGTAGAAGGTGCGCCGTCAACCATTTCCTTGGCTTCTTTCAGACCCAGGCCAGTCAGTTCACGAACGGCCTTGATAACGTTTACTTTCTTCTCGCCAGCGCCGGTCAGAACTACGTCGAACTCGGTCTTCTCTTCGGCGGCTTCGCCAGCAGCGGCAGCAGCCGGAGCGGCAGCAACAGCGGCAGCAGCAGAAACGTTAAACTTCTCTTCCATTGCTTCTACGAGCTCAACAACTTCCATTACGCTCATTTCAGCAATTGCATTCAAAATATCGTCTTTAGACAGAGCCATGACTTTCTCCCAAAAATGTAAAAAATGGTGTTCAACAGAATCAAGCAGCGTCTTGCTTCTGATCCCGGACTGCAGCTACAACACGTGTGATCCTGCCCGGAATATCGTTCAGGGTACGTGCAAGCTTGGTAACTGGTGCCTGTGTAACAATGGCCAGCTTGGTCAACGCTTCGTGCAGCGTCGGCAGCGTAGCCAGGCGATCAATCTGTTCTGCACCCATCAGCTCACCGCCGACAGCCAGACCCTTGATTTCGAACGCCTCTTTCTCTTTGGCAAAATCCTTCAGCAGGCGCGCAGCGGCACCCGGATCTTCCATTGAGAAAGCCAGAATGGTCGGACCAACCAGCGCCGGATCAATGCACTCGAACTCGGTACCACGAATCGCGATCTTTGCCAGGTTGTTACGAACAACCTTCAGACGCACGTTTTCGGCACGAGCCTTGGCACGCAGCGCCGTCATGTCACCAGAGGTGACACCACGGTAGTCAGCCAAAACCACAGACAGAGCAGTACCAGCAGTCTCGTTGACTTCAGCGACGATCGCTTTCTTGTCTTCGAGTCTAATTGCCACTGGTTTTCTCCTCGATTTCGCCGGCTTATGCCAGCAAACCCATCTATGTCCCTCGCGGGACGCCTAACGGTGTTTGGGTTCAGAGAGAACGTCGTCACACCGTCTGCGCAGGCGTTGCTTTAACCCTTGAGGCGCCCTTCAAGAGGGCGCTGCGGGGGCCTGCGGTCTTTGACAGCCTTGGCTTCCGCCCAGACTACAAAGTAACTACCGTTCAGAGCCTCAGATGCTCAGAGTGCCCTGATCGATAGTCAGGCCAGGACCCATCGTGGAAGAGATGGTGATCTTCTTCAGATACACACCCTTCGACGATGCAGGCTTGGCCTTTTTCAGATCTGCCACCAGAGCTTCAAGGTTTTCCTTGATGTTCTGGGCAGAGAATTCAACGTTACCCAGCGGAGCGTGGATAATGCCGTTTTTATCAGTACGG
This sequence comes from Marinobacter sp. LM1, assembly GCF_042763285.1. Lineage (NCBI taxonomy): Bacteria > Pseudomonadati > Pseudomonadota > Gammaproteobacteria > Pseudomonadales > Marinobacteraceae > Marinobacter > Marinobacter sp. LM1. The sequence continues at coordinate 733,775 of NZ_CP114373.1, read as the reverse complement.
TAGCGAACCTGACCGGCTTTGGCGTTCTTGACCGCAGTCTCAACGTCTGCAGTTACAGTGCCCACCTTCGGGTTCGGCATCAGGCCGCGGGGACCAAGGATCTGGCCCAGCTGACCAACAACACGCATGGCATCCGGAGTGGCAATAACCACGTCGAAATCCATGTTGCCTTTTTTGACTTCGTCAGCCAGATCGTCCATACCGACCACGTCTGCACCGGCAGCAGTGGCTTTCTCGGCATTGGCACCCTGAGTGAACACAGCTACACGTACAGTCTTGCCAGTACCGTGCGGCAGAACAGTGCTGCTACGTACGACCTGGTCAGATTTACGCGCATCAACACCAAGGTTAACGGCCACGTCTACAGACTCTTTGAACTTGACGTTCTGGCCCAGCTCGGCCAACAGTGCTACCGCCTCATCAACGGTGTAGGCACGGGTAGAGTCTACTTTTTCACGAATCAGCTTCTGACGCTTGCTCAGCTTTGCCATCTTACAGACCCTCCACGTTCAGGCCCATGCTGCGGGCAGTTCCGGCAATGGTACGAACCGCTGCTTCCATGTCGGCAGCAGTCAGATCCGGCTCTTTGGTCTTGGCAATTTCTTCCAGCTGAGCACGGGTTACCGTACCCACTTTGTCCGTGTTCGGACGACCGGAACCGCTCTTGATGCCAGCCGCTTTTTTCAGCAGCACCGGCGCCGGCGGGGTCTTGGTAACAAAGGTAAAGCTGCGATCACTGTATACGGTGATGACAGTCGGAATCGGCAAGCCCGGCTCCATGCCTTGAGTCTTGGCATTGAAGGCCTTACAGAATTCCATGATGTTTACGCCGCGCTGACCCAGGGCCGGACCAACGGGGGGACTCGGGTTGGCCTGACCGGCAGCAACCTGAAGCTTGATATAGGCTTCAATTTTCTTTGCCATGATAGTTCTCCTGTGGGTTCTGACGCCTCTCGGCTCCCCGTTTATATAACTGCCTTCAGCAGACACAAAAAGCCCGCGTCGCCGTGGCGCGCGAGCTCTCAGGTTTTCAGGCTACGCTCAGTCTTTCTCGACCTGACCAAACTCCAGCTCTACCGGAGTTGAACGGCCAAAGATCAGGACCGCAACCTTAACTCGACTCTTCTCGTAGTCGACTTCCTCAACAACGCCATTGAAGTCTGCAAACGGACCTTCAACAACGCGTACAATCTCACCCGGCTCGAACAAGGTCTTTGGCTTGGGCTTGTCAGCACCGCTTTCTACACGACGCAGGATTGCCTCAGCCTCGCGTTCGGTAATGGGTGCCGGCTTGTCCTTGGTACCACCAATGAAACCGAGTACCCGAGGAGTATTCTTCACAAGATGCCATGAGGCATCATCCATTTCCATCTGGACCAATACGTACCCGGGATAGAACTTGCGCTCGCTCTTGCGCTTCTTGCCATCGCGCATTTCGACGACTTCCTCGGTCGGAACCAGGATCTCGCCAAACTTGTCTTCCATGCCTTCGAGCGCCACACGCTCCTTCAGAGTGCGCATTACGTGCTTTTCAAAGCCAGAATACGCATGAACGACGTACCAGCGTTTAGCCATTGCCCACTCCCGTTAGCCGATGAAGCCGGCGACCAGCCAGCTGATCAGCGAATCCATACCCCACAAGATCAGAGCCACAACCAGAACAAACACCACAACAATAATCGTGGTCTGAACCAGCTCAGGCCTGGTGGGCCAGACGACTTTCCGGATCTCTACGCGTGCTTCCTTCAACAGGGTGGCAAAACGACGGCCACGCTCGGTCTGCAGCGCAACAAATGCAGCAACAAGACCCAGCCCAACAAGAGCCAGAACCCGATACAGCACAGACTCGGCACTGAAATACTGATTACCAACCACACCAACGGCAATCAGAACAAAAACAACCAGCCATTTCAGAGCATCGAAACGGCTGGTCGACTGAACGGCTTTTGACTCCATAGGAATCAGCTTATGTATCCGGATGTTGAAAAATGGCAGGCCAGGAGGGAATCGAACCCCCAACCTGCGGTTTTGGAGACCGCTGCTCTGCCAATTGAGCTACTGGCCTGCACCGAAACAACTCAGCGCAACAACAAACGAGTAACCCGAAGGTTACTCGATGATCTTGGCGACCACGCCGGCACCAACGGTACGACCACCTTCGCGAATCGCGAAGCGCAGGCCATCTTCCATGGCGATCGGAGCGATCAGGGTGACGGTCATTTTCACGTTGTCACCCGGCATTACCATTTCTACGCCTTCCGGCAGTTCGCAAGAACCGGTCACGTCAGTGGTCCGGAAGTAGAACTGCGGACGGTAGCCCTTGAAGAACGGAGTATGACGACCACCTTCTTCTTTGGACAGTACGTACACTTCACACTCGAACTTGGTGTGCGGCTTGATGGAGCCCGGTACACACAGAACCTGACCACGCTCAACGTCGTCACGCTTGGTACCACGCAGCAGAACACCTACGTTCTCACCGGCACGACCTTCGTCCAGCAGCTTGCGGAACATCTCAACACCAGTACAGGTGGTCTTGGTGGTGTCGCGGATACCCACGATTTCCACTTCGTCACCTACCTTGATGATGCCACGCTCTACACGGCCGGTTACTACGGTACCACGACCGGAGATGGAGAATACGTCCTCGATCGGCATCAGGAACGGCTGATCGATCGCACGCTCCGGCTCAGGGATGTAGGCGTCCAGGGCTTCTACCAGCTTCTTGACAGCGGTAGTACCCATCTCGTTGTCGTCTTTGCCTTCCAGCGCCATCAGGGCAGAACCGGTGATGATCGGAGTGTCGTCACCCGGGAAGTCGTACTGGCTCAGCAGGTCACGAACTTCCATCTCAACCAGCTCCAGCAGCTCCTCGTCGTCTACCATGTCGGCCTTGTTCAGGAACACGACAATGAAAGGAACGCCAACCTGACGGGACAGCAGGATGTGCTCACGAGTCTGCGGCATGGGGCCGTCAGCTGCGGAGCAAACCAGGATCGCGCCGTCCATCTGTGCCGCACCAGTGATCATGTTCTTCACATAGTCAGCGTGGCCCGGGCAATCTACGTGGGCGTAGTGACGGGTCGGAGAATCGTACTCTACGTGAGAGGTCGCGATGGTAATACCACGCGCACGCTCTTCCGGTGCGTTATCGATCTGATCGAAAGCACGGCTCTCGCCAGTACCCCAAACTTCGTGACACACACGAGTCAGGGCGGCTGTCAGAGTGGTCTTACCATGGTCAACGTGACCGATGGTGCCCACGTTTACGTGCGGCTTGTTACGCTCAAACTTTGCTTTAGACATTTCGACCAATCTCCCTAATCAACCAGGATCGCAACGTTGACCGGATAAAAAATGGAGCTCATGACCGGAATTGAACCGGTGACCTCATCCTTACCAAGGATGTGCTCTACCGACTGAGCTACATGAGCATTGAAACCAAATTGGAGCGGGCAGCGGGAATCGAACCCGCGTCATCAGCTTGGAAGGCTGAGGTAATAGCCACTATACGATGCCCGCGAGCAATTAGTGGTGGAGGGGGCAGGATTCGAACCTGCGAAGCTTTCGCGTCAGATTTACAGTCTGATCCCTTTGGCCACTCGGGAACCCCTCCCGAACAAATCCGCAAAAGCGAACCTGCTTAAAACTTAAAGTGGAGCTGGCGGACGGAATCGAACCCCCGACCTGCTGATTACAAGTCAGCTGCTCTACCAACTGAGCTACGCCAGCTCACATTCGCCTGTTCAGCGAGGGCGGTATACTACGGATTTTTTTCCGGCCTTGCAACACCTTCACAAGCATTGCTTTCAACGAAATCGAACTCGTAACCGGTTTCCGCTTCAACCGCTTGAACCCATTCACTTTCTGCCATGGATTCAACCTCAAAAACGAGCGCGTATCCTAAACGATTTCGAGGGAACTTGGCCAGCACTACATTCAGATTTGCCTGTTTTTTTTCTGCCAGTACCGCTTGCGCGGCCTCGAGCGACTCAAACAGCCCCAGGGATATGGCGTTACGGTATTCTCCCCGGGAAACAATGTAGGATTCCACACCCTGAAGATAGAGCTCACGGAACTGGGCTCGCGCGGCTTCCGGCGGCTGCGGCGGGATCAATACCCAATGCAATGGCGGCAACTCCTGCTCAACCTCAACAATGCCGGCTTTATGTTTGAGACCGGCCGCCACATTCTCGGCGTCATCCCTCGCATCAAACATTCCGAGCGTTATCCGTAGACAACTCTCTTCCCGGGAGAGGCTCTCCATGGTCTCGGAAGCCACTTTCAGACTGGAGACACGTGGCAGGGTTCCAGATGAAACGCCGACATAACGGGATGGCTCGATCCAGGCCGGCACAAACCAAACGGCCAGATTGAGAGCTGCCAACAGAAACGCCAGCCACTTCATCACAGAACGCCCGCGCTGGCGATTCGCTCAAGACCGTCAAGCACCATACCCTCAACTACGTTTGCCTCAAGACCAAGGGCCTGCAAACGCCGGGCATCGCCACCGGTCAGATAGATCGCAGAGAGTCCAAAGGCTTTTGCATCGCGATGAATCCCCTGGACAAGGGCCTCGGTGAGCCAGGCCAGACCGTGGTTGACGCATTCGCCGGTCGATTGTCCCGGGCGGGTGTCGAGTTGCTCACTCTGCTCAAATCCAATTCGTGCCGCATCCACTTTCAGACTACGGCGCATCATCTGGAGCCCAGGAAGAATGTAGCCACCGAGGTGTCGCCCGCCGGCATTCACATAGTCCACGGTGACGGCGCTACCAGCATCGACAACGGCGAAAGAAGCCTTACACCTGACCCAGCCTGCCAGCATGGCATGCCATCGATCAGCCCCCATGCGCGACACATCCCCATAGGAATTGGACAGGCCATCGCGCGTCGACTCAGCCCAGCAATATTCAACAGGCACCTTGGACCGGGCAAGCAACAGTTCATGAAGTTGCGCGCGGGCGCTTTCCGAGGCCACCGTCGACACCAGAATTCTTTCGATGTCAGACCAGTAGCCTGAAAGTCCTGTCAGGGGCTCAGCATCTGCCATGACCGCTGCCCCTTCAAGAGGGCCGCCTGTTCCAGTCAGTCGCCATTTCAGGCGGGTATTACCAGCGTCAATCAACAGAATCATTCAGACACCCGCAAACTGATATCGCCCGCCCGCACCGGTATTTCGCCCTCTGCTGTTTTCAGGAGGTAGTTTCCGGTTTCGTCGATACCGCCTCCCAGGCCCTTTAATTCACCGTCACGGGTGACGAGGGGCAGGCCGCTAAAGATGTCACGGCGCTGCCAGCGCTCCCGGAATTGCCGGAAGCCACCAGCCTCAAATTCCGTCACTGCTGCCAGAATGTGAGTAATCATCCCGGCAGCGAGTTGGTTGCGGACCCAGGCCTGGTCTGGCCAACGCTTGTCCAGGCTCGTCCAGGGCTGATCAACGTCTTCAGCTTGAGTCATATGCACGTTGATACCGATTCCTGCGATCACCTGAACACAACCTTCCTGGAGTTCGCCCTGGATTTCTACCAGGATCCCACCAAATTTCTGGCCCTGGGCAAACAGGTCATTGGGCCACTTGAGCCCTACCTCACCGCCCCCTACCTGCTCAATGGCATTGGCGACGGCAACGCCCAGGGCCAGACTGAGGCCATCCAGGGCCGAGAACCCACCTTTTATCGACAACCCAAGGCTCAGGTAGAGGTTCTGGCCCTTGGGGCTGGCCCAGTTCCGACCTCTTCGACCACGGCCGGACGTCTGACAGTCAGATAACACCACCGGGAGTGGCGCCGACGTCAGTAGGCGCGCAACCTCGGCGTTTGTGGAATCCACTTCATCCAGAACAGTGAGCTGTATCCGCTCTCGAACCGAAGCATTGAGTTGACCAAGAATGATGTCACGGTCAAGCAGGTCCAGTGCGGACACCAGCTGGTAACCCTGCCCGCGAATGGTCCGTATGTCAGTTCCGTCGGCGATAGCCTTGCGGATATGCTTCCACACCGCCGTCCGGGAAACGCCCAGCTTCTGGGCCAGCGATTCACCGGAATGGATTTCACGATCACTGAGCAGGGACAGCAATGCATTGGATTTCATCAATGAGCTTCCAGACGGGGAATAAACAAGCCCGGATTAAACAACAGGAGGGGATTGAAAAGCAAAGGGGCAGCACTGGCCTTACCCCTTTACCGGTCGCGACGTTAGGGGATAGGTGTCGCGGTCAGGTTTGCGCGAATATTCACGTTCTGCAGCACGGCGCCGAACACGGCGGTCTGGGCGCCACCCACAGGATGAACCAGATCGATATTATTTATGGTCAGTTCCTTGAAACGGGTTTCCGCCTTGACCGCGAATCCCAGTGGACGGTTCAGGCGATCAGCCTCCGAAGGAGAGGACACATACCGATAACCCTGGGGGGCCGAGGCATCCATAATCTTTTCATCTCCACGGGCGCCATTCACCCCCAGCGAGTCCGCTCCATTTTCTTTCTTCACGACTCGGGTCTGGTAAACGTCAACGGATAGATCGGTTTGAATACCGTAGGTATTGTCGTCGACGCCATCACCATCGAAATCACCACCGTCACTCGTGTAAATATTGTCCAGAACCAGGCGAGTTCCGGAACCATTCACGGCCCGCCCCTGGCCATCGACGGTCCGATTGGTTTCCCACAACAGCGAATTCCGCTTCTCGCTGCTCTGAGCACGGGCGAGGATGTTCTTCATCTCGATCGTGACACCTTCCTCTCCCCGCATTTCCCACTCACCGCCCGATGCCGAACAGGCCGAGGCCGAAGCACCAGCGCCACCCACACAGACGTTGCCGGCACCACCAGGCTTGATCAACGTCGTGCTCCCCTGTTCAAAACGCTGGATCTTCAAACGCCCAAGGCTCTCTCCATCGACACCATTACCGATCCGGACATTGCCGATATCCATGGTGCTCCAGGACTCTTCCGTTGCCAGCGCCAATCCTTCATCGGTAACATCCAGAGTCATGTTACGAACATGACCATCATAGGTCATATCGGTCAGCCAGAGACCTTTCTGGGGCTGCTCACCGTTACCTTCGTCATAAGGAGCGGCAATCACTGCAGCACGACCGTCACGAATGTGAATATCCGAATTAATTGTCAGGCCCTCACCGGACGCGCCACCGGCTCCGAGCGTCATGTGACCGTCCAGCGTAAAATCGTAGGCGGGATAGATGCCGAGCGCCAACAACAATTCTGTGCCACCCTGCAATGGCGCATCATCACTGCCAACGCGCATCCCATTAATACGGTAACCGGCCTCAAGCCCCTCAAAGCCAATTCTCAAACCGTCATAGAATCGGGTTCCACCCTGAACACCGTCACGGGTAACGTTCACGGTGATATCGCCCTGCCCCCAGGACTGAAGGCCGCTGATAATCACCCTGTTGCCGTCCTCGGTATAGCTCAGATCAGAAAGCCTTAGGCTCCACTGGGCAGCCAGCCTCAGGCCCTGGGCACCGGCATCGACATGGCCTCCGCCCTGCAGGTAGAGCGCATTGGTGTAGTTGCGACCACCAAATACCTGGTCTTCCAACAGAAAGCTCAGGTTGAAGGCCCCAAAGCTCTTACCAGCACCGCCAATCTCAATGGCTCCGACCTCAAACTCGCCTTCCATTCGCCCAAGCGTTAAACCCACTGCCGGTCGGCCGCGCCAATCCTCACCCACATCCAGACGAAGGTCCTGAATTCGGTAGGAACCAGTGATGTCTCTCAGGGCGAGTGCATGGCCATCATCGTGATAGAGGAAAGACGCGCTATGTATGGTTGTCTCGTTATCAAACCGCAATCCCTCCCCTGCGCGGCCTCCTGCGGATATACCGGTCGTTGAGGACAGTTCGTACTGGCCAGAGAGACCGCCATAGCTGGGCAGCAGGTCACCGTTACCATTGGTGCTACGGCCATAAATCGCAGGATCGCTGGAATATCGAATAGCACCGACCTGCCAACTACCATTTACTCTTGGAGCCGTCAGTTCCAGGGTCTGGCCCACCCGCTCCAGAGTTACTCCCAAGGCCTCAACGGACATCGTAATATCGTCCAGAAACACCGAATTACCGTTGGTTCTATAGCCCAGACGGCCTCCCGTCATGGTGTACGCGGAATCAAATTCATAGCCGGTTCCACCTGCGGTCTGCTGGCGCAGGCTCAAGGTGCCTTGAAGGCTATGATCAAAGAAAATCCCGCCCATACTGACACCGGGCGCGCCGGCCAGCCGGATGTCCGAGAATTCGACCCGCCGGTCTTCTACCAGGTATTCGAGATTCAGCGCAGAATCACTGCCGATATCGATCCTGGTCCGATGAAATGCGCCCTGGCCCGGCACTTCCGAGGAACCCACCCGCATGCCTTCCAGATGGACGCCTTTGTTATCGTCGTAATAGGAAAGCTTGTCTGCGGTCATGGTCAGGTCAGTTTCGATGGTAATCCCGCTCTGGCCTCGTATCTCAGACAGCGCCCGGTCATCAAGGCTCTGGAGATCTGCAGCGGTTATCATCGAATAGCTGCCCAGGCCCAGGACGACCGTACTCAGGGGCAGGATTCCGGAAAGCTTACGAGTCATGATGCCTCCTGGCTAAGGGGTTCCATCCGGAAAAACCAGAAGGTTACCCTGCATGATCACGTCCCCCTGCATTTCCACCGCAAAGATGTCGGTTTGCTGAAAGCCGGGGTCAGTTGGTCGTGGCGTGCTACTGGAAGCGATTCTGAACTGTACGTCAGAAAACCGGACAACATTTGGCAAGCCCAGCTCAATCACATCACGGTCAAAGAGTGCACCATCCCCCCCAAAGCCGGAATCGATCGAACGCACCCTCAGGGTCAGACCCTCAAAGGCGAACATCCCTCGAATTTCATCCAGTACCATCCATCCGCCATCCTGCTTCAGCCGATAGGCAAAGCGAGCACCGCATTTCTTATCTGCCTCATCACACCGGCCAAAGTAATTGTTCTGAACCGGACCTCCCATTTCGTTGATGCTGATGTCGCCAGACAGATAGATCCCCCCCTGGCCGGAGACATCAGCCAGGGCGTCGTCCCCGAGCGGCGACATCTCGGAATACGCCAAGGCGGGAAGCAGGGCCGCAAAGAGCAGGCAAAACCGGGTAGCTGAACAACAAGTCAGACGGATCATGGCGCCAAGTCCTTGGTTCTGATTTCCAGGTGCTGAATGAGCATTCCTTCGATGCGGGCGGAGCCAAAATCCCGGTCACCAACACCAAAGTTGCCAATCCGGAGATTGCTCCGGTATTCCGGATTGGTGTAATAGGCTTCATAGAAGTCCCAGGTTGCGGTATCGCTGCCATCCCGAAGCCCGTTTGCGGCAATCTGCCCGGGTGCCGGCGCAGCGATAGCATCTACCTCCAGCACGAAATTGCCCGTACCGTCGACATCAAAAAACACTGGCTGGAGCTCGTTACCGATCGCCAGTTGAAGGACAAAATCGGACATGGTGATGCGGGAGCCACACTCGCTGCCATCCTGAGTACAGGCGTTGATGGTTAGCTCCGGAGAGTAGAAGTTCAGCTTGAACTGGCCGGCCATTTGCTGGCGCGCGTCATCACCCCAGAGACGCAGGTAGCTGCCGTCAATCACGGCACTTTTCGCATGTATATTCAGGTTGGCAGAGCGGTCGTTGCCCACCGCGACATTCATCTGCATTCCCATATCGGCTCGCTCGCCGATCCAGGATTCAGTTGCGGGGCGGCTTGAACAGGTACCGCTTCCGGCAGCCGCTGAGCCACCCAGGCAATCGTAACCCTCGGCCGCACTGAGCATCGCGGGCGCGGCGATTTCCAACACCGATTTATCTCTGACCCCGATCGTGTTGCCGTCCACCACGTCAATTCGCCAGGGATGCAGCAAACGCCCCAGGTTGACCGGGGTCAGATTCTGACCATAGGCGGAATCAGCGCCCGCGATGTACAAGTGATTCACGGTGATATCCACGTCCTGCCCGTCCGTGCTTTTGATGCCCGTGATTCGGAATATACGGGCCTGGTTGCCATTGGCATCCGGCGCGTCGGTTCCATGGGAGAAGGTAAAGTTATCGAGAACCAGGCCTATGCCGGCGCCATCGATCTCGGACATCTCGGACTCATTAAGAGTCACCATCTCAGCCTGGAGGGGCAAAGACCACAAGAGCGCTAACGACAACATTGAAGTGCAGGGGAAGTTGCAGAACCCGAATCCTCTCATCAGAACAGCCCCCGACCACGGTCTATGTACTCAGTCCGATAACGGTCCGTGCCGTACAACGCCTCATTCAGGTTTACCTCGGTGGCGCCATTGGGGATATTGAAGAATGCGCCGGACGTCGCCCGAATAAAGTCCTCTACCGTGATGTCGGTTTTCTTGACGTCCTTCAGCCAATCCAGATCTTTGGTCTGAAACGAAATAAACGCACCATCGGCGGGACCGGTAATTCGCCGCTCACCATTGACCTCCTCAACCTGGCCAATCGGGAAACTGTTGTAAATATCCAGATCAAAGCAGGAGTCTATGCCCAGCACCATGCAATCCTGGGCATAGACATAGATGTCACCAGCACCACAGCTGAAGAAGGAACAATCCGGCACCTCAATCTCCGAACTGGATCCCCAGCCAATCAGGTTCTTCAGCGACCAGCGGGTGAATCCGGCGGCACCTTCAAGAACGAACTTTTCCCCGTTCGGAATACCGATATACTCCGCACGAATGGGATCAAGCTCGCCAATGCGCGGATCACCTTCCTCGCCATAGACCAGCTGCGCCTTGGTGGCGAGTGGACTGCCGGATTCGAGCAAAGGGGTGAGCAGAACAATCAACTGATCGAAGAAATTGCCGGTGGAGTTAGCCTCCCGCAATCCTTCACCCCGATCGATGATGTCGACATTGACGTTACCCGTCAGCGTTTCGATCTTGCCGGAGAGAATGCCCATGGACTCGCCAAAGCCAAGGCGAACACCTACCACCTCATTGGTGGTTTCATCAAAGGCAAACTCGAAGAACGGGCTATCGATCATGAACGGAACAATCTCATTCTCGCCATAGGCTGAGCCATCGGGGCGATATTGTCGCGGAGAATCAGGGTTCTTGCTGTAGTAGGCCTGGTTATTGATGTACCCGAGCGCAAAATCGCGGATCAGTACATCGGAAGAACCCTGCTTCTCACCCGCTCGCTCATATCGCCCCATCTCGAGAACATCAACATTGGTCTGAATTTCGATATCCATACCGAGATTGACACGGGTATAGGAGGTATTTTCGTTGGGATCGGGATGGTACTGGCGGTCTATGGAGACAAAGGCCTGACCTGTCACCTCGGACAGCTCGGTATCAGAAATGGGCTGCAAATCTGCATGGGCAGCCGAAGACAGCACCATGGACAGCGCGAGGAATAGTCTTTTACGTGTACTCATAGCCATACCTGCCCGCCGTTTTTTGTTATTGACGGCAATGATCGAATGACTGATGAGTGTCTCTGAAGCTGGCTTTTTAGTCTTTTTTTCTGCCAGTCTTGAGGGAATGCTAACGCTATTTACCGAGCGTAACTGTGCGCCTGATCACAGGGTCATATCTGCTCGCTTTCCTGCAGGCAATAAAAAACCCCCGGCAGCGAAGCTGTCGGGGGTTTTAGGTATTAGGCGCCTGACGATGACCTACATTGCTCAGGCCTGTCGGCCTTCGGCCCTTTGGGCCCGCCGTCGCTGCGCTCCCGCGTCCTGCGCTTGCCGTTGGCAAGCTTGTCACATGGGGGCCTTTGTAGTGCAGAGGAGAGCCTCGATCCAAAATAAAAAAGCCCCGGCAGCAATTGCTGTCGGGGCTGTTTTATTTAGGAGCCTGACGATGACCTACTCTCACATGGGCAACGCCACACTACCATCGGCGCAGGTCTGTTTCACTTCTGAGTTCGGGATGGGATCAGGTGGTTCCAGACCGCTATGGTCGTCAGGCAAAACGGTTGATCACTGGGGGACGAGAAGGAACTGAGTGATGTTGATTTCGTTGCGTCATCCGCAATTGTCTTGGGTGTTATATAGTCAAGCCGCACGAGCAATTAGTATCGGTTAGCTCAACGCCTCGCAGCGCTTACACACCCGACCTATCAACGTCCTGGTCTTGAACGGCTCTTCAGGAGGCTCGAGGCCTCGGGGAGATCTCATCTTGGAAGGGGCTTCCCGCTTAGATGCTTTCAGCGGTTATCCTGTCCGAACATAGCTACCGGGCAATGCCACTGGCGTGACAACCCGAACACCAGAGGTTCGTCCACTCCGGTCCTCTCGTACTAGGAGCAGCTTTCCTCAAATCTCCAACGTCCACGGCAGATAGGGACCGAACTGTCTCACGACGTTCTAAACCCAGCTCGCGTACCACTTTAAATGGCGAACAGCCATACCCTTGGGACCGGCTTCAGCCCCAGGATGTGATGAGCCGACATCGAGGTGCCAAACACCGCCGTCGATGTGAACTCTTGGGCGGTATCAGCCTGTTATCCCCGGAGTACCTTTTATCCGTTGAGCGATGGCCCTTCCATACAGAACCACCGGATCACTATGACCTACTTTCGTACCTGCTCGACGTGTCTGTCTCGCAGTCAAGCGGGCTTGTGCCATTACACTAACCGCACGATGTCCGACCGTGCTTAGCCCACCTTTGTGCTCCTCCGTTACGCTTTGGGAGGAGACCGCCCCAGTCAAACTACCCACCACACAGTGTCCTCAACCCCGATAAGGGGCCAGAGTTAGAACCTCAAACATGCCAGGCTGGTATTTCAAGGTTGGCTCCACCGGAACTGGCGTCCCGGTTTCAAAGCCTCCCAGCTATCCTACACAAGCATGCTCAAAGTTCACTGTGAAGCTATAGTAAAGGTTCACGGGGTCTTTCCGTCTAGCCGCGGATACACCGCATCTTCACGGCGATTTCAATTTCACTGAGTCTCGGGTAGAGACAGCGCCCCCATCGTTACGCCATTCGTGCAGGTCGGAACTTACCCGACAAGGAATTTCGCTACCTTAGGACCGTTATAGTTACGGCCGCCGTTTACCGGGGCTTCGATCAAGAGCTTCGCACGAATGCTAACCCCATCAATTAACCTTCCGGCACCGGGCAGGCGTCACACCCTATACGTCCACTTTCGTGTTTGCAGAGTGCTGTGTTTTTAATAAACAGTCGCAGGGGCCTGGTATCTTCGACCGGCTTCCGCTCCACCCGCAGGGGCTTCACGTACACACCGGCGTGCCTTCTCCCGAAGTTACGGCACCATTTTGCCTAGTTCCTTTACCCGAGTTCTCTCAAGCGCCTTGGTATTCTCTACCTGACCACCTGTGTCGGTTTGGGGTACGGTCTCGAATAGCCTGAAGCTTAGAAGATTTTCCTGGAAGCAGGGCATCAATGACTTCGCGCCCTTGGGCACTCGTCGTCGCGTCTCGGGATTGTGGACCCGGATTTGCCTAAGTCCACTCCCTACATGCTTAAACCGGGGCAACCGTCGCCCGGCTCACCTAGCCTTCTCCGTCTCTCCATCGCAGCTATCCAAGGTACGGGAATATTAACCCGTTTCCCATCGACTACACCTTTCGGTCTCGCCTTAGGGGCCGACTCACCCTGCGCCGATTAGCGTTGCGCAGGAACCCTTGGTCTTCCGGCGTGCGGGTTTTTCACCCGCATTGTCGTTACTCATGTCAGCATTCGCACTTCTGATACCTCCAGCATGCTTCTCAACACACCTTCGCAGGCTTACAGAACGCTCCCCTACCCCGCATACAATGTATGCAGCCGCAGCTTCGGTGACCAGTTTGAGCCCCGTTACATCTTCCGCGCAGGCCGACTCGACTAGTGAGCTATTACGCTTTCTTTAAAGGGTGGCTGCTTCTAAGCCAACCTCCTAGCTGTCTGAGCCTTCCCACATCGTTTCCCACTTAACTGGTACTTGGGGACCTTAGCTGGCGGTCTGGGTTGTTTCCCTCTTCACGACGGACGTTAGCACCCGCCGTGTGTCTCCCGGATAGTACTCACAGGTATTCGGAGTTTGCATGGGGTTGGTAAGTCGAGATGACCCCCTAGCCCAAACAGTGCTCTACCCCCTGTGGTATTCGTCCGAGGCGCTACCTAAATAGCTTTCGGGGAGAACCAGCTATCTCCGGGCTTGATTAGCCTTTCACTCCGATCCACAAGTCATCCCCTGGCTTTTCAACGACAGTGGGTTCGGTCCTCCAGTGCCTGTTACGGCACCTTCAACCTGCTCATGGATAGATCGCCCGGTTTCGGGTCTATGCCCAGCGACTAATTCGCCCTATTCAGACTCGGTTTCCCTACGGCTCCCCTAAACGGTTAACCTCGCCACTGAACATAAGTCGCTGACCCATTATACAAAAGGTACGCCGTCACAGAACAAGTCTGCTCCGACTGCTTGTACGCATACGGTTTCAGGGTCTATTTCACTCCCCTCACAGGGGTTCTTTTCGCCTTTCCCTCACGGTACTGGTTCACTATCGGTCAGTCAGGAGTATTTAGCCTTGGAGGATGGTCCCCCCATGTTCAGTCAACGTTTCTCGTGCGCCGACCTACTCGATTTCACTGAACTCAGGTTTCGGATACGGGGCTATCACCCACTATGGCGGCACTTTCCAGAGCCTTCTCCTACCAGTTGTTCAGCTTAAGGGCTGGTCCCCGTTCGCTCGCCGCTACTTAGGGAATCTCGGTTGATTTCTTTTCCTCAGGGTACTTAGATGTTTCAGTTCCCCTGGTTCGCCTCTTACACCTATGGATTCAGTGTAAGATACCAACCCGAAGGTTGGTGGGTTTCCCCATTCAGAGATGTCCGGATCACAGCTCGTTTGCCAGCTCCCCGAACCTTATCGCAGGCTTCCACGTCTTTCATCGCCTCTGACTGCCAAGGCATCCACCGTATGCGCTTAGTTGCTTGACTATATAACCCCAAGACAACTGATCACGAATTCACACCCATCACCAGGCAAGCCTGATTCAGAGGTTTCTTCGAGACAGCCACTTGAAGCAATAGAACAACCACTTCAACGACAACACCGGATAACGCTTGAAATCGCTATCACTTTGAACATTTTCTCTCGGAGATAATGAGAGAAAAATATTCGTGTTCTATCTCGTCCAATTTGTTAAAGAGCAAATCTGACCCAGTGATCAGAAAAAAGGGCTTCGAACTTTCATCAAGTTGAAACACTTGTTTCTGCACACTGCTAACCGAAGTTAGTCAGTAAAGTTTGGTGGAGCCGAGGAGGATCGAACTCCTGACCTCCTGCGTGCAAGGCAGGCGCTCTCCCAGCTGAGCTACGGCCCCTTTTCGAAACCACTCACCGAGTTGACTCTCGCCTTACTCGGAAAATCGTTCAGATCTAGGCGCGTCAAGGCGAAGCATACAATCAGTATGTGAGCCTTGGCGCAACGACGAGCTGAGCGATTTTGGTGGGTCTGGGTGGACTTGAACCACCGACCTCACCCTTATCAGGGGTGCGCTCTAACCACCTGAGCTACAGACCCAAAACACGGGCCTGCAACGACCCATCTGCTCTCTTTATTAGCCAACCAAGTAATTCGTGTGGACTCTGACCGAAGCATTCGGCTTCGTTTAAGGAGGTGATCCAGCCGCAGGTTCCCCTACGGCTACCTTGTTACGACTTCACCCCAGTCATGAACCACACCGTGGTAATCGTCCTCCCGAAGGTTAGACTAACTACTTCTGGTGCAATCCACTCCCATGGTGTGACGGGCGGTGTGTACAAGGCCCGGGAACGTATTCACCGCGACATTCTGATTCGCGATTACTAGCGATTCCGACTTCACGGAGTCGAGTTGCAGACTCCGATCCGGACTACGACGCGTTTTAAGGGATTGGCTCACTCTCGCGAGTTGGCAGCCCTCTGTACGCGCCATTGTAGCACGTGTGTAGCCCTGGCCGTAAGGGCCATGATGACCTGACGTCATCCCCACCTTCCTCCGGTTTGTCACCGGCAGTCTCCCTGGAGTTCTCAGCATTACCTGCTAGCAACCAGGGATAGGGGTTGCGCTCGTTACGGGACTTAACCCAACATCTCACGACACGAGCTGACGACGGCCATGCAGCACCTGTCTCAGAGTTCCCGAAGGCACCAATCCATCTCTGGAAAGCTCTCTGGATGTCAAGGCCAGGTAAGGTTCTTCGCGTTGCGTCGAATTAAACCACATGCTCCACCGCTTGTGCGGGCCCCCGTCAATTCATTTGAGTTTTAACCTTGCGGCCGTACTCCCCAGGCGGTCAACTTAGTGCGTTAGCTGCGCCACTAAGACTTCAAGAGTCCCAACGGCTAGTTGACATCGTTTACGGCGTGGACTACCAGGGTATCTAATCCTGTTTGCTCCCCACGCTTTCGCACCTCAGTGTCAGTGTTGGTCCAGGTAGCCGCCTTCGCCACTGGTGTTCCTTCCTATATCTACGCATTTCACCGCTACACAGGAAATTCCACTACCCTCTACCACACTCTAGTCTGACAGTTCGAAATGCCGTTCCCAGGTTAAGCCCGGGGCTTTCACATCTCGCTTACCAAACCACCTACGCGCGCTTTACGCCCAGTAATTCCGATTAACGCTTGCACCCTCCGTATTACCGCGGCTGCTGGCACGGAGTTAGCCGGTGCTTCTTCTGTAGGTAACGTCAAGCCTCATGGGTATTAACCATAAGGTTTTCCTCCCTACTGAAAGTGCTTTACAACCCGAAAGCCTTCTTCACACACGCGGCATGGCTGGATCAGGGTTGCCCCCATTGTCCAATATTCCCCACTGCTGCCTCCCGTAGGAGTTCGGGCCGTGTCTCAGTCCCGATGTGGCTGATCATCCTCTCAGACCAGCTACGGATCGTCGCCTTGGTAGGCCTTTACCCCACCAACTAGCTAATCCGACTTAGGCTCATCCAATAGCGCAAGGTCCGAAGATCCCCTGCTTTCTCCCGTAGGACGTATGCGGTATTAATCCGGGTTTCCCCGGGCTATCCCCCACTACTGGGCAGATTCCTAAGCATTACTCACCCGTCCGCCGCTCGTCAGCGGGAAGCAAGCTTCCCCTGTTACCGCTCGACTTGCATGTGTTAAGCCTGCCGCCAGCGTTCAATCTGAGCCATGATCAAACTCTTCAGTTTAAATCATACAAGAACCCGAAAGTTCTTAATTCTTGCTCAAGACAAAACTCAATTTCGACGAGTCACTGTCCTGATATTTCGTGTCCGAAATACCTCGGCCAGCGCCCACACGAATTACTTGGTTAACTTTTTAAAGAGCGTTTGAGCTGTTGCTCAATCAAGGCCGCGCATTCTACATCGTTCCGCCGCCTTGTCAACCGTTTATTTTTCGCCGTTTTCGCTACCGAAAACCGCCGAAAAACTCTCCGGCTTACTGCCTGTTTCGAGGTGCGCATTCTACACTGAACCGCCTTCCTGTCAACCGCTTTCTGAAGTTTTTCTGAAACATTTTCTTCAGCGCTTTCAAGCAGTTATCGCTCGGGTTTCGGCTCTTTTCAGTGGCCTGCCCCTCAAGCGAGATGCGCATTCTACAGACCTCAGCCGAGGAGTCAACGGCCAATCTGAAAAAATTTCAGATTGGCCAAAACGCCACGATAATCACTCGACAATGACCACCCGGGCAATCTTCTTTTTACCCGCCTGGATGACGCACTCTTCCCCTGCTACGAACATGCGCTGACCTTCAAACTGCTGGCCATCCACATAAACCGCTCCACGCCCAAGCACGTCCCGCGCCGCAGCACCGTTCTTTACCAGACCCGCGAGACGCAAAACAGCAGGCATCGGAATCTCTCCCTGCCCTTCCAGCGAAACTTCCACGACCGGCACGTTGTCCGGAATCTCACCGAGAGCAACCCGATTACCCGCCGACTTGTGAGCCGTCTTTGCGGCCTCCTCATCATGGAAGCGAGTAATCAACTCTTCAGCGAGCACCTTCTTATAGTCCTGAGGGTTTTCGCCGCCGGCAACCGCGGCCTTGAATTGCTCGATCTCAGCCATCGGCCGAAAGCTGAGCAACTCGAAGTAGCGCCACAGCAAGTCATCAGGCATGGAAAGCAGCTTGGTATACATCTCCCCCGGGGAATCGCTGACCCCCACATAGTTACCGAGAGACTTCGACATCTTCTGGACGCCATCCAGACCTTCAAGAATGGGGACCGTCAGAATGGCCTGCGGTTTCTGACCGTAATGCTTCTGAAGAATCCGCCCCATCAGGAGATTAAATTTCTGATCAGTACCACCCAGCTCAATGTCAGCTTCCAGCGCCACCGAGTCGTAACCCTGCACCAGAGGATAGAGGAATTCATGAATGGCGATTGGCTGCTCGGAGCGATAGCGTTTGGTAAAATCATCGCGCTCAAGCATACGGGCAACCGTATATTGCCCGGCCAGGCGAATCATATCCGCCGCCGTCATCTTGCTCATCCACTCGGAGTTGAAGACAACCCGGGTTTTTTCCCGATCCAGAATCTTGAACACCTGCTCTTTATAGGTAATCGCATTTTCGCGCACCTGATCTTCAGTAAGCGGAGGCCGGGTAGCACTCTTTCCTGTGGGGTCACCGATCATTCCGGTAAAGTCACCAATCAGGAAAATAACTTCGTGCCCAAGATCCTGGAACTGGCGCAGTTTATTAATAAGAACCGTGTGGCCGAGGTGCAGATCTGGCGCGGTTGGGTCGAAGCCGGCCTTCACTCGCAGCGGCCGACCTTCTTTAAGCTTTGCAACCAGGTCTTCCTCTGGAATCAGCTCGTCAATGCCCCGTTTGATAATCGCCAGCGCTTCATCTATTGATGCCATGAACCCCTCACCCCGTCTGTGACAATAAAGCGGGTGCCGGTTACAGAGGTCTACAAAAGAAATCTGTGAGTTACCGGCACCCTTGGTACAGTAGAAATGCTCAGAAAACGACCAATCAGAGCATGAAAAGCCCGGGATTATAGCAGCGGCGGCGCAGTTTGTACGACCAGCACAGCCGCTGGACTGTAATGTTGGACACTGTCGCAATTCTGTTATATGCGGTACTCTGTTGGTCTATACTTGACCTGGCGCTTTAATAAGCCGGTACAAATTACTGGATTACCGATTAAAACGGGTGAGCCACGTGCTGAAAACATTCCCCAAAACACACATTACCCTGGCGGCAGCCGCCACGGTAATCGTCTCTGCTGCTGTCCTGATGAGCCCAAGCGCAGACGTTGAAGCCAAGCGGATGAGCTACACTGTCGACCTGGAACAGGGCCTGGTTTCCGGCGCCTCCTCACAGGAAGCCAGCACCCAAGCCCCCGCTCCGGAGGCTCAGACAACAAGCGAAACATCTGAAAGCCAGAGCCAACCAATGGCAGCTCAGGCAGACGTTGCACCCGAGCCTGATATTCATTGGCAGGAATTCACTATCAAATCTGGCGATACACTCTCCACGTTGTTCCGGAAAGCCGGATTCAATGACGGCCTGATGCTTTCGGTGATTCACGGTGACGGCGAGGCCGACAAGCTCCAACGCCTTTATGCCGGCGAGGATATCCGGTTCGGCGTGAATTCCGAGGGCGAACTGGTTGCGATTGAACTCCAACGCTCGTTGTTGGAGTCCCTTAAAATCGCGCGCACGGAAGACGGCTTTCTTGGTGAGACCGTCGTTCGCGAACCCGAAGCCAGACCGGCATTCGCCGCAGGCGTTATTGACGGGTCTTTATATCTCGCAGCCAGGGACGCCGGCCTGAATGATCGCCTGACCATGGAACTGGCCGGCATTTTCGGCTGGGACATCGACTTTGTATACGATGTCAGAAAAGGCGACAGCTTCGAAGTGGTTTACGAAGAGCTTTATATTGATGGCGAAAAGTTTGATACCGGCCGGATTCTCTCTGCCCGCTTTATCAACCGGGGAGAAGATAACCTTGCGCTGTTATATACCGATGCGAACGGAGAAAGTGACTACTATTCACCCGACGGCAAGAGCATGCGCAAGGCCTTCCTGAGAGTGCCGATCAACGCCCGGGTTTCCTCGCCCTTTAACCTGCAACGTCGCCATCCGGTTCTTGATGTGGTTCGTCCACACGAAGGTACCGATTATGCCGCACCTCCGGGCACCCCAATCAAGGCCGCCGGCAGCGGCCGGGTGAAGTTCGCCGGTTGGAAAGGCGGCTACGGCCGAACTGTAGTGCTGCAGCATGGCGACAACATTACAACACTCTATGCTCATATGAGCCGTCTGGGCAAAGGCATCAAGAATGGTACCCGGGTCAAGCAGGGCGAAACCATTGGCTATGTCGGTTCATCCGGCATGGTGACTGGCCCCCACCTGCATTACGAATTCCGGATCAACGGTGCGCCGAGAAACTCCAGAACGGTCAAACTCCCCGACGCCAAGCCGGTACCGGACAGCGAGATGGCCAGGTTCCAGAAGTTCACTGAACAGCGCCTGGCACAGTTCAACGTGTTCCGCGAAAGCAATCAGCAGCTGGCGCTGGCCTCGGATAACTGAGCATGGACTACTGGCTAGGCCTGATGTCAGGCACCAGCATGGACGCAGTTGATGCGGTGCTGGTGTCTTTCGACACGGACACCCTGGCCGTCCACGAAACCTTCTCTCTACCCTATACCGACGCGCTGCGCCAGCGATTACTGCTGGCAACGCGCAACCAGGCAGACCCCGATGAGCTGGGTGAACTGGACTCCCTGGTTGGCCAGCATTTTGCGGAAGCCGGTGCCCAACTGATTAAAAAGTCCGGCGTTGATCCTCAAAAGATCCGGGCCGCAGGCAGCCATGGCCAGACCATTCGCCACCAACCAACCGGAAACGCCCCCTTTTCCCTTCAGATTGGCAACGCCGCGTGGCTATCCGAACGCCTGGGAATCACCACAGTTGCCGATTTCCGAAGTCGGGACATCGCCGCCGGCGGACAGGGCGCTCCCCTGGTACCCGCTTTTCATCGCTGGCTCTTTGCCTCACCCACCCAGGATCGATGCATTCTGAATCTCGGTGGCATTGCCAATATCACCTGGCTGCCCGCCGGATCGAGAAAGCCGGTCGTCGGCTTCGATACCGGCCCGGCCAATGCCCTGCTGGACGCCTGGTGCCTGGACCAGACCGGTCGGCATTTTGATGAAGACGGCCACATGGCCAGTGAGGGTGCTACCCATTCCGAGCTGCTTGCCAGCATGCTGTCAGACGCCTACTTCAGCAAACCAGCCCCGAAAAGTACGGGCAAAGAGCGCTTCAATATCGACTGGGTGCGCACGCATCTTCAGCGTTTCGACGAGATCCCCGCCGAGGATGTGCAGAGAACCCTGCTGCAACTGACTGTGACAACCATTCTCCAGCAGTTACCACAGGAAAATGCAGACATGGCCGTTTACGCCTGTGGTGGCGGCACCTTCAATCGATTACTGATGAGAGAACTCAAGGTGGGGCTTGGCTCCGCCGCACTGCACACCACGGCGGATCTTGGTCTTGACCCTCAATGGGTGGAGCCGGTGGCGTTCGCCTGGCTGGCTCGACAGAGCATCCTTCAGTTGCCGGGTAACGTGCCCGAAGTCACCGGCGCTTCGGGCGAGAGAATACTGGGCGCAATTTATCCGCCCTGATTCAGATGGAAAATGAGCTG
Organism: Marinobacter sp. LM1; assembly: GCF_042763285.1. NCBI lineage: Bacteria > Pseudomonadati > Pseudomonadota > Gammaproteobacteria > Pseudomonadales > Marinobacteraceae > Marinobacter > Marinobacter sp. LM1. The sequence goes on along the minus strand of NZ_CP114373.1, from coordinate 712,136 downwards.
CCGCAACCGCAGGTCGAACTCGCATTGGGGTTCTGAACGACAAATTGTGAACCCTGCAGCCCTTCCTGATAGTCAATAGTCGCGCCCACCAGATACTGATAGCTCATTGAATCGACCAGTAGCTTGACGCCGTCCCGTTCGATGACGGTGTCATCCTCTTCCTGACTTTCATCAAATGAAAAGCCGTACTGGAATCCGGAGCAGCCGCCGCCTGTCACAAACACGCGCAACTTGAGATCGGGATTTTCTTCTTCCTCAATCAACTCACGCACCTTCGCGACGGCGTTGTCGGTGAAAAACAACGGCGTGGCCATCTGTTGCTGAACTACACTCAAAGTCTGCCTCCGGCATGGTATTGCTGTCGGGAAATTATGGTATTCCTGACTAAAACAATCAACTATTCGGACTTATCCTCATCTTCAGTTGAGACTGAACCGTCTGCCTGCCTATGTTCATGAGTCAGCAAGCCACTGGTCTCGTCCTTGCGAACCAGGTTACCGTTGACCGAGGCGCCCATCGCCATCTCAATCAGCTGGTAATAGACATTGCCGGTGACTACCGCTTTTTCTGCCAGCTCGAGGTGGGCAGAGGCATGCACATCACCCTTTACCTTGCCATTGATGATGATGTGGGGGGCCACCACGTCGCCAACGATTTCTCCCACCTCTGACAAACGTACCACCGCATCGGAGCCTTCTTCGGCCACAACCCGACCCTTGATGGTACCGTCCACGTGAAGGCCACCGGAGAAATGAACGTCGCCCTCAACGGTCGTCTTGCCGGAAATCAGGGTATCAAAATGGCCGGGGGAACGGCGGGGTTTCTGCTTTTTCTTGCCAAGCATCTCAGTTCTCCGTTAAATCTTTCCAATCAAAGGTTCGTTCAGCCTGGGATGCCTTGCGGCCCTCCGCCTGGGCGACGACCTGAATCTCATAGGGCTCAAAGCTCTCAGGAAGGCGCAGGCTGCCCTCCACATCCTGGAAGTAGCGGAACCGGAATTTCACGCCCAGATCATCAATCTCATCCGACAGATCCCTCAGCGCAATCACCTCTTTCTCGCCATCCAGACGACCGATAACATTCACGGCCACCAGGCCCGAAATATAGCTCTTGTTGTTGCCAACCTGAGTCAGCACCATTTTGAAATCGAAAGCGCCAGACTCCCGGGCCGGGTTCAGTGTAAAACTGTCCACCTGCAGACCCTTGCTGGTTTCCGAAGGCGCCATGATATTGCGGTAGAAGGTAAGGTCCGCCTCCAGCTCCGAGATGCGGGTCTCCAGGCCGACAATCGTGTTTCGCGCCTCCCGCAGTGCCTGCTCGTCGATGGCGCGCCCACGTTCGAGGTTCACCAAGCCCTGGCGTGCCTCCCGGTATTGCTCCCGCAGGTTCTCCACCTCCTCCACCAGTTGCTCAGCAGACGCTTCCGCCGAGCTGAAACGGAAACCGCCCTGGGCGAGCCCGGCGGCATATCCGGCCACAGCCGCAATGACGGTGAATGCCAGCAGAATCAGGCTGCGACGTAACCGGTAACCCGGCCGGTGGCGGATAACAACGTATTCATCCGCCGGTTTTCGAGGATCACTCACGGCCCGTCCTCACGGCAGCAGAGCCGGAGCGTTCAGGCCCATGGTTTCATCCAGACTGAACATGATATTCATATTCTGAACGGCCTGGCCGGCGGCGCCCTTCACCAGATTGTCGATCACCGATGACACAATCACGATGTTGCTGTCTTCCTGGCGGTGTAATGCCATCCGGCAATGATTGGCACCACGAACACTGCGAGTCTCCGGATGACTGCCGAACGGCATGACATCAACGAACGGCTCATTTTTATAACGCGCCTCATACAGTGCCTGAAGGCGGTCAAAATCCTGAGGATTATCGAGCTCGGCATAGAGCGTGGCTTCAATACCGCGAATCATCGGTATCAGATGCGGCACAAAGGTAACACCAACGCCTTTCCCTGCAGCGGCCATTAGGCCCTGGCGAATTTCCGGCAAATGCCGATGCCCGGAAGCGCCGTAGGCCTTGAAACTCTCGCCTATCTCACCGTGAAGCATGCCAATCTTGCCCTGCCGGCCGGCACCGCTGGCGCCAGACTTGGCATCGGCTATCAGCCTTGCGGGATTGACCAGGCCCTGTTCCAGCAACGGCAGGAATCCCAGCTGCACGGCTGTCGGATAACACCCTGGATTCGCAACCAACTGAGCGTCACGAATGGCTTCGCGGGCCACCTCGGGCAAGCCGTAAACCGCTTTTTCAGCCCAGTCGGCACTCTCGTGGGGCATGCCATACCAGTTTGCCCAAATATCAAGATCCTTCAGGCGGAAATCCGCCGACAGGTCGACTACGCGAACACCTGAGGCCATCAATTCCGGAACCATGCGCATGGCAACGCCGTGCGGCGTGGCAAAAAACACCAGATCACAGCTCGCCAGCACCGATGCGTCGGGCTCGGAGAATTCAAGCTCATAATGGCCTCGCAGGTTGGGATACATATCGGCCACGGGCATGCCCGCTTCCGATCGCGATGTGATGCAGATAACCTCTGCTTCCGGGTGGACAGCCAGAATTCTCAGCAGCTCTACACCCGTGTATCCGGTTCCGCCGACGATGCCTACTTTAATCACTCTTATCTCCAACGTGGTCTGGACAGAATTGGGAAGTCAGGGCACGTAGTCTAACATGATAAACCAAGGACTTATTGCAGCCTGCGGGCCCGCCGTTACAATGTTGTCAGAAATCTGCTGATGATCCCGACACTCCAACCGGAACACCCCGCCAATGCGTAGCATCAGGCAACAGATTACCGAGAATCTGATCCCCGTATTCCGGCGGAAGCTCTCCGGCGTTGATGCCTTACCGCAATTGGCGGTTCTTGGCCTGCTGTCCGGCATTGTGACCGGCGGCGTGATCCTGCTTTTCCGACTCGCTATTGAATGGCCACTGGAGCATTTCCTGCCGGGCCAGGGTTCAGAGAGTTTCGAAGAGCTGGATCTGCTCACCCGAGGTCTTCTGCCACTGGCCGGAGCTCTGGGGCTGGGGCTGCTGTTGCACAAACTCGCCCTGCACGATCGCAAAGTCGGCATCGTTCATATCATGGAGCGGCTGAACTACCATCAGGGCTACATCTCCTTCCGCAGTGCCATGGTTCAGTTTGTTTCCGGCGTTACCACGGTGATCACCGGGCAATCCGCCGGCCGGGAGGGACCCGCCGTACATCTGGGCGCGGCCTTCTCCAGCCTGCTCGGGCAATGGATGCGGCTGCCCAACAACAGCATTCGTACGCTGGTCGCCTGCGGTTGTGCCGCTGCCATTTCCGCCTCCTTCAACACCCCCATCTCCGGCGTGATTTTCGCCATGGAAGTGGTGATGATGGAATACACCATTGCCGGCTTCACTCCGATCATCCTGGCCGCGGTCAGCGCTGCCATCGTCACCCAGGCGGTTTATGGCACCGAACCGGCGTTCAGTGTCCCGGCTCTGACCATGAATTCACTGCTGGAGATCCCCTGGATTCTCGCCATTGCCGTTATAATCGGCATCGCAGCGGCCGGATTTATCCAACTGGTAGACAGTATGGGCCGTTACCATCACCGCCCGGTGTTGCTACGAATTGCCGTGGCCGGCCTGTTGATGGTGCCCTTCGCCCTGGTCATCCCGGAAACCATGGGCATCGGCTACGATACGGTGAGCGAAACCATTCACGGTGAACTCGGATTCTGGTTACTGATAGGCGCGGGCAGCGCCAAGCTGATCATCACCGGATTGTCCATTGGACTGGGTATGCCCAGCGGTGTTATCGGCCCCACCATCTTCATGGGCGCCACCCTGGGCGGCGCCATGGGCCTGATCGGCGCCCAGATGTTCCCGGACATTGCCTCATCGGTGGGGTTTTACGCCATGCTGGGTATGGGGGCGATGATGGGCGCCGTGCTGCAGGCGCCACTGGCGGCTTTGATGGCGCTGATGGAGCTCACCCGGAACCCGAACATCATACTGCCAGGCATGCTGATGATTACTACCGCCAGCCTGGTAACCAGCGAAGCCTTCGGCAAGAAATCGCTATTCCTGACCATCCTCAAGAGCCAGGGCCTGAGCTACCAGAATTCCCCCGTTATCCAGGCACTGAGGCGGGTTTCGGTTGGCGCCATCATGGAACGGAATATTCTTCGAACCGAGCGCGCGCTCACGCTTGAAGAAGCCAAGAAAGCCCTGAAATCGGAACCGAAATGGCTTCTGGTGGAAGGCAGCAATGGCCCCACCGCCCTGCTGCCAGCCGTCGATCTGGCCCGCTTTCTTGAGGACGCCGAGAAGCAGGCCGCCGAGGAAGGCACCGAATTACCGGAATCCATTGATTTGATGGAAATCCCCGCCAACCGGCGGGATGTGGCACCGGTACAGTACCAGGCAACGCTGGAAGAAGCCCTGCATCAATTCGACAGCACCCAGGCTGAGGCACTATACGTACAACGCCATGTGGCCCCCATGATTCAACGGGTTTATGGTGTTGTGCTGCAAACGGATATCGAAAGCTACTACCAATATCGACGGAGTTAACGAATGCTTTGGGTGAAAGCCTTCCACATTATTTCCCTGGTGTGCTGGTTCGCCGGCATTTTCTATCTGCCCAGACTGTTCGTGTATCATGCCGCCTGCGAGGATAAACCAGGCAAGGAGCGGTTCAAGGTGATGGAACGCAAGCTTTACCGTGGCATCACTACGCCTTCCATGGTCGCCACCGTTGTCTTTGGTGTCTGGATGCTCAGCTACAATTGGTCCGGCTATTTCAGCCAGGGGTGGCTGCATGCCAAGCTGACCCTGGTGGCTTTGCTGATCATCTACCACTTCTACTGTGGTCACCTTGTCAAAGTGTTCCGGGATGACCAGAACACCCGTAGCCACGTGTTCTACCGCTGGTTTAATGAGCTGCCGGTGTTTGTCCTGCTCGCTGTCGTGATTCTTGCTGTTGTTAAACCATTCTGAGGAGATCGGCCATCAAAAGCTTCACCCGCCCCCACGTACTGGTGCTCTCCGGGCTGGATCCGTCTGGTGGCGCCGGCATACAGGCAGACATACAGGCCATCACATCCATCGGCGCCCATCCGCTGCCCGTGCTCACCTGCCTGACTGTACAGGACACCCGCAACGTATATGGTGCCGAGCCCGTCAGCCCGGACCTGATCAAACAGCAACTGGAGTGCCTTGCCCAGGATACGCCCATTCACGCCATCAAAACCGGGGCGCTCGGAAATGCCGAAGTGGTGGAGGTACTGGTGGAGTTTGTACAGAAGCATTCGGGCGTGCCTTTGATCGTCGACCCGGTGATCAAGGCAGCTGGCGGTGGCGATCTGGCTGATGATGCGCTTGTCACAGCCATGAAAGACAAACTGTTTGCCAGGGCTGAAATGATTACGCCCAACGGCATTGAACTGGCTCAGCTCGGCGGCAGCGACGATCCGGCAGAGGCCGCCCGCAACCTTTTGCAGACGGGTTGTGAGTCCGTGCTTGCCACCGGCGGCCACGGCACCGGCATCCACATCATCAACACACTGTATAACCACGCCCCGAAGCCCATGGAATGGGAGGTGGAACGGGTTGGCAGCAATGAATATCACGGCACCGGCTGCACGCTGGCAGCGGCCATTGCCGCCGGCCGGGCCATGGGACTGTCACCAAGAGCCGCGATTTCCCAGGCGCAGAATTACGTGCATCGGGCGCTGTTGCATGCACTGACGGTTGGCCAGGGCCAGCGGGTTCCCGACCGGGGTATTCTGTGGGAACGGTAAAGTCTCAGCTTCGACCCGGTCTTTACGCCATCACCGATAACCGGCTGACGCCTGCCGACATCCTGATTGCTTCGGTAGAGGCGGCTCTGGCCGGAGGCGCGCGGCTGGTTCAGTATCGGGACAAGGGATCGACAGCCTCTGAACGGCTGGTTCAGGCCAGGAACCTCAACAGCCTGTGCCAGGGGTTCGACGTTCCGTTACTGATTAATGACGACCCGGAACTTGCCGTCAGAGTCGGCGCCGCTGGGGTTCATCTGGGTCAGGATGATTGCTCACTGGTCGACGCCAGGCGCTTGCTCGGGGAGCATGCCATTATCGGCATCACCTGCCATCACAGCCTGAATCTGGCCCAGACAGCCGTTGACGGCGGTGCGGATTACCTGGCCTTCGGCCGCTTTTACGATTCGGCTACCAAGCCAGGTGCGCCCCCGGCCTCGCCGGACGTTTTAACCGAGGCAAAAGCCCTTGGGTTACCCATTACAGCCATAGGCGGAATCACCGGCAACAATGCGGAGCCCCTGATCCGTGCCGGGGCAGACCTGGTTGCCGTAGTGGGCGGCCTGTTCGGCGGCCAACCCTCAGACATTGAAGCCCGGGCCAAGGCATTTAACCGTCTGTTCGCCCGGCATCATCCACTTTTTTCACTTTCCGAATAACAGGAGACAACCGTGAATCATTCCGAAACCCTCTTTGAACAGGCCCAGAAATACATTCCCGGCGGCGTGAACTCCCCGGTACGGGCATTCCGTGGTGTTGGCGGTACTCCGGTCTTTTTCAAACACGCCGAGGACGCCTATCTCTATGACGAGGATGACCGGCGGTACATCGATTTTATTGGTTCCTGGGGCCCGATGATCCTGGGCCATTCCGACCCCCGCATCAAAGCGGCGCTGCACGCACAGGTCGATCTGGGTGTGGGTTACGGGGCCCCGACCGCCATTGAAACCGAGATGGCGAAAAAGGTGTGCGAACTGGTGCCCTCCATCGAACTGGTGCGCATGGTCAACTCCGGCACCGAGGCCACCATGAGTGCCATCCGTCTGGCCCGCGGCTACACCGGCCGCGACAAGATCGTGAAATTCGAAGGTTGCTACCACGGCCACGTAGATTCCCTGCTGGTCAAAGCCGGTTCCGGCGCCCTGACCCTGGGTGTACCCAACTCACCGGGAATTCCGGCCAGCCTGGCGGAGCACACCCTGACCCTGACCTACAACGACATTGACGAGGTTCGTGAAACCTTCAGTCAGATGGGCGACCAGATTGCCGCCATTATCGTTGAGCCTGTGGCCGGCAACATGAACTGCATCCCGCCCGTGCCCGGCTTCCTGGAAGCGCTGCGGGAAGTGTGTGATGAGCACGGCACCGTGCTGATTTTCGATGAGGTAATGACCGGATTCCGGGTGTCGCTCGGCGGCGCCCAGGGGTTCTATGGGGTGAAGCCCGACCTGACGGCTCTGGGCAAGGTGATTGGCGGCGGCCTGCCCGTCGGTGCATTCGGCGGCAAACGCGAAATCATGGAGCATATCTCGCCGCTGGGCCCGGTTTATCAGGCCGGCACCCTGAGCGGTAACCCGCTGGCAATGACCGCCGGGCTGACCACGCTGAATGCCATTTCCGAGCCCGGGTTCCACGATCGCCTGACGGAAAAAACCAATCGGGTGAAGGATGGCTTCAAGGCGGCAGCGGATGAAGCCGGCATCCCACTGGCGGTTCAGTCCGCGGGTGCCATGTTCGGTTTCTTCTTTACTGCCGAACCATCCATCACGCGCTTTGACCAGGTGATGGCCTGTGACGTGGAACGCTTCAAGGCATTCTTCCAGGGCATGCTGAAGGAAGGCGTTTACCTGGCGCCCTCAGCATTCGAGGCAGGCTTTACTACCGCAGCGTTGTCAGATGAGGATATTGAATTCACTCTGGCAGCTGCGCGCAAGGTCATGAAAACGTTGTGAGGCACCATTGCCCCCGGGTATCGATCCGGGGGCGAACCTCCGCTGGGCTAGAATACGCCCTCAAGGGAGAGCAACAGCGTATGCCGACGATAATCGTATTCGTTGAGCTCACTCTGCTGATGACGGAAAAACCATTGCGGCCTTAATAACCAGCGCGCAGTGAGATCATACTCAGCCATCAGCCCTACTCCGGTCAGAACGTCTTCCCGCCTGCGCTCCACCAACATCCCCGACTCAACCCAGCGATGCGGCTTGCCATAGCGACTATGGCGAACCGATAGCTCACCCGCCAGGGCCAACCCCGGCGACAGCTGATAATTCGCTTCCAGAATGAGCTCGTGCCTTGTGGGCGATACGCTGACAAACCGTTCGGGTACGTCCAGATCTTCCCGGTTGTTCAGTTCCAGGCGGTACTCGCCTGCCAGGTCCAGATCACCCAACGGATAACCCAGCCCTGCATTCAACTGGTACCACCGGCCATCGTAGGCCTGGTAGCCGTCACCACCATCCACCTGCTCCAGGGCAAACGCCAAGTCACACCTCAGATCTTCGGCAGGTAAACACTCGGCAGACCGGGCCAGCAACTCAGCCCCCCAGCGGGTTTCCAGACTGTCTCCGTCAAGCCACGAACGCGACACCACGGGCCGAACCCCAACCGCCCAAGGCCCCCAGGAACGCATGACACCGAAGCGCGCCTGTAACAACTGCTGATCGTAATCGCCGTCCTCGACATAGTGTCGGGCAAACGCGATCAGGTCCATCGAGAGCCAACGATCGGCATCCATTGCATAATCAAAGGAACCGGCGGCAACAACTTCGCCAAGCGCACTTCCCCGATTACTGGCGGAGTCTTCGGGAGTTGCCGAGAGATTGCTGTCGTAACCTGCGCCGAGGGACAAATAGCCGTAGGCATCCACTCGGCGCTCGCCCTGAAGAAGTGCCAGGCCGTCGAGTTTTGCCAACTGCTGCTCGGCAAGACGCTGGACAGATTCCGGTGGTGATGCCGCAAGGCTTTCCTCAAACCATTTACGGGCTTCCCCTGGCCGATCATCAGCAAGGGCGACCAGGCCCAGGTTGTACGTGGCCAAGGCGCGATCGTCACCGTCCAGTAAACGGGAAAACCACTGCCGGGCCGCCGGATAATCCTCCAGCCGATAACAGACCACGCCCAGATTATAATGCAGTGAGGGAGACTGAACGCCCAGCTCTGCAGCCAACTGGAAACTTTCCCGGGCCTGACCAAGGTTGCCTTGCTGAAACTGGACCACGCCTTGGGCCAGAGCTTCGCTTGCCCCATCAGAGAAAGCGGATTGGGCCAACAGGGGCTGACCGAGAAGAAACAAAAAGATGAAGAGGAGACGCAAGAACAACCCCGGGTTCAGTCAATAAATAGAAAACCGTTGACGGAAACCGAGGTTACCACAAGCTTTGAGTTACGGCTTCGAGGATTGAGGCGGGAGTTCCGGCTTTTTGCCAGGATCAATATCGGGGCGCTTGTCGGAACCAGGCCGCTCCGGCCGATTTTCACGAACGTCGCGGGCACGCTCTGACATGGACTGACCAAAATCCCGCCCTTTTTCACGGGCCTGCTCGCGAATTTGCTGGCCCGGCGGCTCACCATCGCCACGTCCAAGCCCGGAGGAACGACGCTCCAGTGCCGGTAGCTCCGGCAACCGAATTTCACGGGCAACCGATTCCGTTACGTCCTCATTCTCACCAACCAGCCGCATGGTGACGTCAAGATCGTCCCGGCCAAACGCCGGCGCGGACATCAGGGCAAGTATAAGGCCAGCGGTTGCGAAGCCAAGGGATCCGTTATAACCACTCATGTTGCAGGCTCCTTAACATCCACAGGGGCATGCCGGCTCGCCCCCGGGTAATCGGGTATGGTGGCCCGAAAAACTTTCTGCCGGCCTTCAGCATCCAGCTCGGCAACAAGCTCGCCGTCCCCGGGGAACATAATCCGCAGGGGTAATGCCAGCACATTGTCACCCTGTTCCAGGCTCACCTGCCAGCGCACCTGATGCTGCCCGGGCAAGCCTGCGATTTCCACATGAGGCGGCAGATTCAAGGTAAGGGTAACGTCATCCAGGGGCTCTCCCGACGTGAATGCAAGGCGTACGGTTCTCTCCAACGGCGCGACAACGGGGGTGTCCACCACCTCCGCCACAGCGACAGCCTCATGACCAGCCTCATCAGGCTGCCACAATCCGAACTGCCCGATGAACAACCCCAATGCCAGTGCTACCGCCACCGCACCACCCCACGCCATGTGTACACGCCGGCCCGAACCGGAAGACAACTCCCCAAACACCCGCGATTCAAAATCCGGGGCCGGCGGAGGCACATCAAACTGCGCCGCCATCCGGGACATCAACACTTCTTCCCTATCACAACGACGCCGGCACCGCGGGCAACGTTGCAAATGCTCACGCACCACTCCTGCCTCATTCTCGGGGAGTGTCGCCCTGACATAATCAGGTAATTGTGATCGAATGCTTGGACAGGACATGGTCATCACCTCACTCCTCAACACGCCGGTTGTCGCTTTCCGGTTCCAAACGCTGTTGCAGGTGTTTTCTCAACGTGGCGCGGCTGCGATGTAATCGCGACTTCACGGTACCAACCGCAACACCCAGTACCTCGGCCACATCCTCCTGTCGCCAGCCGTCAACATCATGCAGAAGCAGCAAGGTTCTCTGATCTGGCGAAAGCCGGTCCATAGCCTCGTCCAGCATGAAGCCGAGGCGCGACTGATCGAAGACAAGTTCTGGCGTGGCATCATCAGATTCCAGCGCATCGAACCAATCCGCCTGGTGGTCCGCCTCCATGAGTTCACTGGCTGCCCGGTCGGCACGGCGCCCCCTGCGGCGAATCGAATCCACAAACTGACGATAAAGCACACGGTTCAGCCAGGGTCGAAGCTGTTCCACCGTCTCCAGTTCGGATAATCGGGGATACAGTTTGACGACCACATCCTGCACCAGATCCTCAGCGTCCTGACGGGTTCCGGTCAAACGGTAGGCAAACGCATACATCCCCTCGAGGTGGGGCTGAACCAACCGATGGAAACGTTTCTGTGCGGACGGGCGGAAAGGGAAAATTGCCAAAGACCAACTGCCTGATCGAAATTCTGGAAGAGGGCAGTCTATCTTACGCCCGCCCTGTGTGCACTCCAGGCGATAATGACGGATTTATGGCCGAATGTTAATGCAACAACCGGAACCTTTTTCAAACCCTCTGCGTTGGGTTCTGACTGGCACCCAACGACCAGGCCAGAACTGGACCAAAAAACCGGAGGGTTTTATGAAGCAACTGAGCAGAGTATTTGTCGTTTCTGCGCTAACCAGCGCACTGGTGGCATGCGGTGGTAGCGGCGGTTCCTCATCATCGGGTGAGACCGGCTCGGTCTCCGTTGGACTGACCGACGCCCCGACCATGGAGCTGTCCAGCGTCAACATCGCGTTCAATGCCATCCGGCTCAAGCCGGCCGACGGTGACTGGCTGGAATTCAGCCTCGATGAAACCGGTGTGGTTGACCTGCTCACACTGCAAGGCGGTGTAACCGAGCCACTGATCACCAACGAGGAAGTGCCGGCCGGGGTCTATAACGAAATCCGGCTGATTATCGACACCGACAACTCCTACGTGACCAAAGAAAGCGATGGCGACAGCCAGTTCACCCTTGCCGTTCCCTCAGGTGAGCAGAGCGGACTGAAGCTGAAAGGCGACTTCGTGGTGGCGGCTGATTCCAGCAACAACTTCACCATCGATTTCGATGTGCGGAAATCCATTGTAAATCCACCCGGAAATGCCCTGGCTGATTACATGCTCAAGCCTGTGCTTCGGCTGGTAAACAATCTTGAGGTCGGTGAAATAGAAGGCACGGTTGATTACACAAATATTGTGCAAACCCGAGGTACTGCCGATACAAATGGTGAATTAACCGACTGTAGCCCCAATTACGAAGGTGCCGTTTACGTATACGAAGGCGCTGATGTCGAACCGATTGACCTGAACGTCACTCGCGATGGCACCAACCCGTTGATGGTGGTTCCGGTCACCGCTCAGGAATCTGGATCTCTCTATGAGTGGACCGCAGCATTCCTGACCGAAGGCCAGTACACCATCGCCTACAGCTGCCAGCTGGACAACAACGAGACCGATGAAGCTCTGGAGTTTGATGGGCAACAGAACGTCTCCGTTGTTGCCGGTGAAACAACCGTGGCAGACCCCATACCACAGCCCTGATTTTGCTGTGGCGTTCAGAGGCCAGGGACGGTCTCTGAACATTCATTCCGTCAACCCGAGTTACAACGCAGCAGCCCTGGCCTCAGCCTGATCGGCCCCCGCCACGTTACCGCGAGCCCGGCGGATATCCGCCAGTAGCAACCAGCCTGAACGCTGCATGCGTTCATCGTTGCCCGCCAACGAGAGTCCCTTCAGAGTAAACTGCTCCGCCGCCCCCAGATTGTCCCCGGCAACGTAAGCCTCGGCCAACTTGAAATAGACTTCGGAAGATCTTGGCGCAATGCGCTGGGCACGTTCCAGTCGGGCGATGGCGCCGGCGGAATCACCCTGCCGAAGGCGCTGATCAGCATCACGCACCAACGTGAGCGCGGCGGCCGGCAACTGGTCACCGGATTCGCTGTAGCTGGGCGCCCGGGTGCTCGGCGAGTCCGGCTCAGTGACCGTCGGTTGCTCACTCTTGCGCCATACCTGTTCGTCCTGTTCATCAGGAATATTGGTGCGTGGTGGTTCCGGCGCCGAACGGCGGTCATCGCCCCCCACGGGCACATAGATGGAGCCGCCACCCGGCCCCGTGGCGCAACCACCGGCCAGGCCGACAAACAGGGCCAGACAGGCTGACCGTATAATCACTTGTTTATTCATTGAAACAATCCTTCAAACCAACCTCGAATTTGCCGGCCAAGACTGCCGTTGCAGCCTGTGTGCTGTTCCGGCTCGCTGCCGGCGATAAACGGAATCAGCCGGGCATTGTCGCAGTTTTCGCCGGTCAGCGCCTGTTCGCCCGGGTTCACCCAGTGATACTGAACGCCATCGGGCATCACCGGTGAGAAACCGTGCTGGGGAATCTGCGCCATGGTGGCAGACCAGACCGGCAAGGCGCCGGAAGCCCCGGTCAACGCGGTCGGGCCGTTATCATCACGGCCGACCCAGGCGACCGCCAGCAGGTCGCCGCTGAAACCGGCGAACCAGGAATCACGGCCATCGTCAGTAGTACCGGTCTTGCCCGCCAGTGTCAGGGAATCCGGTAACCGGTAGTAGGCTGACCGGCCCGTGCCTTCCTGCATCGTTTCCTGCATAACATACTGCACCAGATGCACCGCGGCAGGATCGGCCACCTGATCCACTTTCAGGCTATACCGGGACAAAGGCTCATTCGCGGCATCGGTGACTTCCCGAATGGTACGCAGGGGCGTATTGAAACCGGAGGTTGCCAGACCCTGATACAGCTGCGCGACATCCACCGGCGACAGGGAAATGGAACCCAGAAGCATCGACGGATAATCCGAAATAGGCGTGGTCACCCCAAAGGCCCTCAGCGTCTCCTGCACCGCCGGTATGCCCACATCCAGCCCTACACGCACGGCCGGCAGGTTGTACGAACGGGACAGAGCTTCATGCAAGGGCACCAGGCCACGCTCCTTGCCATCATAGTTCTGCGGCTGCCAGCGCCGACCATCGTCAAACTCGAGGGTGAAGGCCTTATCCTGAACCGGCGAAATCAAGGTGTAGCGCTCCGGCTGAGACAGCGCCGTCAGGTAGATAAAAGGCTTCACCAGCGAACCGATAGGCCTCCGGGCGTCAACTGCCCGGTTAAAACCGGCAAAGCGGGGGTCTTTGCCCCCCACCAGCGCCAACACCTCGCCGGTATCCTTGGCGGTGACAACCACCGCCGCTTCCAGCGCCTCGGCCACCTCACCCGACGCCAGGCGAGGCAAGGTATCGGTTGCCGCCTTCTCAGCGGCCTGCTGAACTTCCGGATTCAGGGTGGTGAATATTCTCAGGCCCTCGCTCTGCAGGTCTTCCTCCCGGTAGTCCCGCGCCAGGTGTCGGCGTACCAGGTCGATATAGGCCGGGTAGCGATTATCGGTATAGGACGGTTTTGCGCTGAGGCCGAGAGGCCTTGCACTCGCCTCCCTGGCCTCTTGCCCGGAAATAACCCCGGCCTCAGCCATCTCGTCCAGCACCAGGTTACGCCGCGCCCTGGCCCGTTCCGGGTGCCGGCGCGGATTGTAATAACTGGGGCCTTTGACCATGCCAATCAGCAGGGCAATCTGGTGGACATCAATATCCTTCAGCGACTCGCCGAAGAAAAACTGGCTGGCCAGGCCAACACCATGAATGCTGCGAGTGCCTGCCTGGCCCAGATAAACTTCATTCAGGTAGGTTTCGAGGATGTCGTCCTTGTCATAATGCAACTCCAGCAATACCGACATCAGGGCTTCGTTGCCCTTGCGCAGAAGGGTTTGCTCCCGGGTCAGGAAAAAGTTCTTCACCAGTTGCTGGGTCAGTGTACTGCCGCCCTGAACTATTCGACCGGCCTTGATGTTCGCCACCATCGCCCGCGCAATGGAGAGTGGCGCGATGCCGAAATGCTCGTAGAACTGTCGGTCCTCCACAGCCATCAGACCGGCAATCATGGACTCGGGCACCTCATCCAGCTCCACCAGAATCCGATCCTCCCGATGGGACGGGTATATTCCGCCAATCTGAGCCGGCTCCAGCCGAACAATCGGAGAGCTGTCACCCTCCATCACGGAAAACGAATCTACCCGATCACCACGAACCACCAGTGACAGACGCCGTCTGGGCTCCTTGCCATCCGGGAAAGAAAAACCCCGGGTGCTGATGACAAAACGGTCGCCATTTCGCTGCCAGGTTCCGGGCCGACGACCGTCGCCCGAGCGATAGCCTGCAAGCTCCAGTTCACGGACCAGCGCGGCGGCGCTGATACCGGCACCGTCGTAGAGTTCCAGGGGCCGGGCGTACACCCGGGAGGGTACTTCAAAGCGACGTCCTTCGAAGCGGGAGGTCACTACGGCATCGAGATAGACCATCCATCCCGCCAGCAGCACAAGACACAGGGCAGCTGCGCGAAACAGAAAGCGCCAGAGACCGGAGCGTTTGCGGCGAGGACTGGATTCGGTTTTTTTCTTGCGGGGAGGCGTTTTTTTACTCATGGCGGGATTATATCGAAGGGGGCACCGCTATCGGCAGGTCTGGTGTGTGTTATTTCTGTAATCTGCCCGTTATAGTGGAGCCCTCCAAAAAACGAAAAATCAACAACTTCAAGGATTCCAGGAGCACAACGTGAGCGCCAACGGCCCGGATACACTGATCAAGGCACTGCAGAACCCGGAACTCTACGATCATCCGGTCAATGAATTCCGCGTGATTGAGACCCATATCTCACAGGTTCTGCTTACCGGTGACTTTGCCTACAAGATCAAGAAACCCATGGATTTCGGGTTCCTGGATTTTTCCACCCTGGAACGCCGCAAACGCTTCTGCGAGGAAGAGCTGCGACTGAACAGTCGCCTGGCGGCCGAACTCTATCTGGAGGTGGTGCCTATTACCGGCACCCCGGAACAACCTCGGCTGGGCGGTGACGGCACCCCTTTCGAGTACGCCATTCGCATGCGCCAGTTCGATCAGAGCCAGCTGTTTGATGTGCGCCAGGAACGCGACGACCTGCCTGCAGAACTGCTCACCAATCTTGCCCGCCAGGTTGCAGACTTTCACAAAAGCCTGCCGCCGGTCGCCGACGATAAGCCACTGGGCACCCCGGAGGCGGTGTATGCCGCCATGCAGGAAAACTTCGACCAGATCCGCCCCATGCTGGATGATGCCGGGTTACTGGCGCAGCTGGACAACCTGGAAGACTGGACCCGCACCACCTTCGAACGCTGCCGGGACTTAATCGCCCACAGACGGGAAAACGGGCTGGTACGAGAGTGCCATGGCGACCTGCACCTGGCCAACATTACCGTGTTCAATGATCAGGTGACGGTGTTTGACTGCATCGAGTTCAACGAGCCGTTCCGCTGGATTGACGTGATGAATGATCTGGCTTTCCTGCTTATGGACCTGGAATCCCACCAGGAACCGGCGCTGGCGAACCGGGTGTTGAACACCTATCTGGAATACCGCGGTGATTTTGAAGGCCTGGCCTTGCTCCCCCTGTACAAGGCGTACCGCGCCATGGTGCGGGCCAAAATCGCCCTGTTCACCCTGGGCAACCCGAACCTGAGCGAGGCCGAGAAAACCGACCTGATGCAGCGTTACCGGAGCTACGCCCAACTGGCGGAGGATTACGGCGCCATACCGAATCATTACCTGCTGGCCACCACCGGCCTTTCCGCCAGCGGCAAGACCTGCGTCAGTGCCGCCATGGCGGAGGAACTCGGGCTGATTCGCCTGCGCTCTGACGTAGAGCGCAAACGCCTGCACGGCCTGGGGCCTCTGGACGACAGCAAGTCGGGCCTGGGTACCGATCTTTACAGCCCGGAAGCAACCGAAAAAACCTACGCGCACCTGGCGGAGCTGGCCGGAGAGCTGCTGGCTTCAGGGCTATCTGTCATTGTCGATGCGGCCTGTCTGAAAGAGAAGGAGCGGGCTCAATTTGCCGATGTGGCCGAAAATCAGGGGGTGCCCTTCGCTCTACTGCATTGCGAGGCGCCGGAAGCTCTGCGCCGGGAGTGGGTGCGCAAACGCAAAGGTGATGCCTCGGAGGCAACGGAAGAGTTGCTGGATGCTCAGCAAAGCTGGTTTGAGCCGCTGACCACTGAGGAGAAAACCCACACGGTGCACCTGCACACCGAGGATGAGCACGTTGCCGAGGCGGTTGCTGATCGCATCCGCCAGCATCTGGGCATGGCCGGCCCGGCCTGATCCGAGCTGCCCTGCCATTTTGGCAGGGCGCACTATACTGACACTAAAAACAAACCCTGCTGTCCGTGCGAGGTGCAAGATGGACGATATTCAGGAAAGCGATCTCCAGCATATAGACCACCCCCTGTACGACCTGCTCCGTAGCGAGGATATGGACGCCTTTAATGCCGAGAAAGCCAAACTGAGCGAGCTTCCGAGCTTCGCCCATGGCGATTTCCGCGGGCTGGACCTGCGCGGCATGGACGCAAAGGGCCTGGATTTCCGCCATGGCTACTTCCGCGGCGCCGACCTCCGCGGCATTGATTTCTCGAAATCGAGAATGGAAGGTGCCAGCATTGCCAGCGCCAAGATTTCCGGCTGCTATTTCCCGCACCGCCTGGAAGCCGATGAAATTGTGATGTCACTCAACCACGGCACCCGCATGCGTTACGCCATCCTGCCAAAATGAGTGCTCACTTAGCCAACTGGCAAACCGTCGCGCCGGCGAGCGAGCTTGTTCCCGGCCAGTTCCTGGAATTTCGCCTGAAAGAGAAAGCGAAAGAACCGGCCGGCATGCCCCTCACCGGTTTCGCCTTTCTGGATGGCACCACTCCCCGGGCCTACCTTAACGTTTGCCCTCATCTGGGTATTGAACTGAACTGGATGCCGGGCCGATTCATGGACAGCGACAATCTGTTTATCCAGTGCTCCACTCACGGCGCCCTGTTCAAGCCCGGTACTGGTGAATGCATTGCGGGCCCCTGCCAGGGCGATGCGCTCTCCGCCCTGGACATTCGCCTGCACGATGGTGAGGTGCAGGTCAGGGTTCCAGACTGACCGGCACCTCCTCAACCAGCTCCAGGCGCCCCGAAGGGTTGCCATCTTCACCGGCCAGTGCAGCCCGATAGGCGATCACCTCCACCCCTGCTTCGCAGGCTTCTCGAAGCAGCTGACCATAGCGGGCATCAATATGATCCGCAGGCCGGACCTGCTCGATCCCGGTGTGGTTCACCACAAAAAACAGCACCGCCCGATCACCCTCTTGCACCTGAGCCATCAGTTCCCGCAGGTGTTTCTGACCGCGCTCGGTGACGGCGTCCGGGAAATAACCTTCCCCTCCTTCCGCCAAAGTAACGTTTTTTACCTCCACCCAGGCATCGGGTTCGTGGTCATGGCCAGACAACAACAGGTCGATCCGGCTTTTTTCCGAACCGTAACGCACCTCTGCCCGGCATTGGGAATAGCCGGCCAGGCTCTGCACCACCCCGGCTTCGATAGCGGCGCGGGCCTGGGCGTTGGGGCGTGCCGTATTCACGCAGGCAAGCACCCCCGGCGCAGTCTCCACCAGCTCCCAGGTGTACTGGAGCTTACGCTTGGGATTGTCACTCCGGCTCAACCACACCCGGGCATTTTCCGGCTGGCACCCCAGCATGGAACCGGTGTTGGGGCAGTGGGCGGTTACCTCAGTGCCATCCGGCAATTGCACGTCCGCCAGGAAGCGTTTGTAGCGGCGAATCAGCCGCCCTTCTACCAAAGGTTCAGGAAACTTCATGTGCTCTCCGCAAAAAGTACGTGTCACAAGGCTGGCACCCCTGTGACTTATCTGCTATTTTCCGCAAATTCCCGTTTCAGGACGAATGCTATCCAGGGTAAAACCGCGCAGCCACACTGGCGCGGAGGGAAGCAAAGCGTTCTTGTGAAGTACAAACAAGAGGCCGGGTTCAATGGCAAACACTGCAGAACAACCACGCGAACGTTTTACCAACTTCACCCCTTATGAAATGAAGAAGGGTGAAGACTACATGAGTGCGGAAATGCTCCAGCACTTCAAAGATCTGCTGCTGCAATGGAAGCAGGAGCTGATGGAAGAAGTCGACCGCACCATGCACCACATGCAGGAAGACGCAGCAAACTACGCGGATCCCAGCGATCGCGCAACCCAGGAAGAAGAGTTCAGCCTGGAACTGCGCACCCGAGACCGCGAGCGGAAGCTGATCAAGAAAATCGACCAGACCATCGATCGCATCGACAAGGACGACTACGGTTTCTGCGACCAGTGTGGTGTGGAAATTGGCATTCGTCGTCTGGAGGCCCGCCCGACGGCCACTCTGTGCATCGATTGCAAGACCCTGGCTGAGATCCGCGAACGCCAGACCGGCATCTGACGCTTCCCCGGGCCGGCCGTGTTTGTGCTGCCGGCCCACCTACGCCTATGGCGACTTCACGTTACCGCGGGCGGTTTGCCCCGTCTCCCACCGGCCCACTGCACTTTGGCTCCCTGGTCACGGCTCTGGCCAGCTGGCTGGAAGCAAAGCTTGCCCGCGGTGATTGGCTGGTTCGCATTGAAGACCTTGACCCACTGAGAGAACCCCCGGAAGCCACCGGCCAGATACTGCACTCACTGGAATGCCACGGCCTTTTCCCCGACGAATCCGTCCGCTTCCAGTCCCGGCGACACGACGCCTACCAGAGTGCCATCGAAACCCTGCTGGCGCAGAACAAAGCCTATCGCTGCCGGTGCTCACGCAAACAACTCAGAGACAACCACGGCTACCATCCCAATCGGTGCCGGCGAGGTGACACCAGCCCCGGGGATGGCCCACACGCCGTTCGCTTTGCCCTCGAAGAGGAAGCAAGTCACTGGCAGGACGATCTGCTTGGCCCCCAGGTACAGATGGTGCACGCCGAACTGGACGATCCGGTCATTCTGCGCAAGGAAGGCTTCTACGCCTATCAGCTGGCAGTGGTTGTCGACGATATCGACCAGGGCATCAGCCATGTGGTTCGCGGCTCTGACCTGCTCGACATGACCGCTCAGCAACAACAGATCTTCCGGGCCCTGGGTGCCGAGCCACCCCATTGGCTGCACATTCCGGTAATCGTCAACGAACAAGGCCAGAAACTCAGCAAGCAGACCCACGCTCCGGCCCTGGATGACGATCACCCTGCCCGGAATCTGTTTCTGGCACTTCAGGCCCTGGGCCAGCAACCGGAGCCAACCCTGGCTCGCGCCACAGTTGAAGAGGTTCTCAGTTGGGCCGAGGCCCACTGGCAACGGAGCGCCATTCCCCTGACATCCGGGCAGGCCCGTGGTATAACCGGCGGGACACTTTCGCCTTCGGACCGATAACCCGATGTATATCTACCGCCTGGTATTTCTGCTGGTACTGGCTATCTACATTTTTTCGCCCAATATTCTGGACTGGTGGACATCGCCGGAGAATGCCTGGTACAGCCCCTTCGTGATCTGGGGCGGGCTGATTGCCATCGGTTTCTGGCTGGAATGGCGGCGGGATCCCAATGAGTTTTAGCGCCACCGGCCTGCTGCTGGCCAGCCTGCTTTATCTGATCGTTCTGTTCGGCATTGCCTGGGGCACCGAACGGGGCACGTTATTGCGTCGTTGGGTACGCCACCCACTGATCTATACCCTCAGCCTTGGCGTTTATGCCGGCATCTGGGCCGTTTACGGCGCCATTGGTATGGCAGCGGACTCCGGCTACGGCTTCCTGGCCTATTACCTGGGCATCAGCGGCGCTTTCCTGCTGGCACCGGTTCTGCTCAACCCGATCCTCCGCATAGGCCGCGCCTACCAGCTGACGTCGCTGGCCGATCTTTTTGCCTATCGTTACCGCAGCCAGTGGGCGGGCACCCTGGTCACCCTGTGTTCTGCTGCAGCCATTCTGGCCTTGCTGAGCATGCAGATTCAGGCAGTCTCGGTGTCGGCCAGCCTGCTCGCCCCGGATGCGCCGCCGAAAGTCATCAGCGTCATGTTCAGCCTGATTGTGGTGTTGTTCACCATGCTGTTCGGTGCCCGTCGCCATCAGGCCTCCGGCAACCATCAGGGGCTGGTACTGGCCATCGCCTTCGACTCTCTGGTGAAGGTGGTTGCCCTCCTGGTTTTAGGCGGCGTTATCCTGTTCTCGGTTTTCGGTGGTACCAACGGGCTTGAGGCCTGGTTGGCGGAAACTTCACATCCGGAAGCCACCATGACCATGGCAATTAATGACGGAAGCTGGCGGGCACTGCTGCTGATGTCGTTCGCCGCGGCCCTGGTGCTCCCCCACATGTACCACATGACTTTCAGTGAGAACCCGTCCCCCCGGGCCCTCGCAAAGGCCAGCTGGGGGCTGCCACTGTACCTGCTGCTGGTCGGCCTGCCGGTGCCGCTGATTGTCTGGGGTGGCCAGGCGCTGTCGGTTGACGCTCCGCCGGCCTTTTTCAGTATCGGCGTAGCCCAGGCCCTGGAGAGCCCCGTCCTGACCATGGCCATGTACATTGCCGGGCTTTCCGCCGCCAGCGGACTGATGATCGTCAGCACCCTGGCCCTGTCCGGCATGGTGCTGAACCACGTTGTCCTGCCACTCAAGACGCCCCGGGATCAAGGTGACATCTATCGCTGGCTGCAGTGGGTCAAGCGCTTGCTGATTGCCGTTATCCTGTTTCTGGCCCTGCTGTTCCATGAAACCATTGGCCAGCATCTGGACCTGTCCATTCTGGGCGCCATATCGCTCTCCGGCACACTGCAGCTGCTGCCGGGCGCGCTTGGCGTCATCTACTGGCCGGAAGGCAACCGCCGTGGCCTGATTGCCGGCCTGTTTACCGGCCTGTTCATCTGGTTGATCACCTTGGTGTTGCCTTTCTCGGTGGCGGCAGACATCCTGTCCTGGCTTGAGTTGCCGGTTACGCCCGGCTACGACAACTGGCACCTGTTCACCTTCGTCAGCCTGACCGCCAACATCAGTGTGTTCGCGCTGGTCTCAATTCTCAGCCCGGCGTCACCGGAGGAAACCAGTGCCGCTCAGGCGTGCTCGCTGGGCGCCCTGTCCCGGCCGCAGCGGCGGGAACTGCTGGCAGCATCCTCCAACGAATTCGTGCAGCAACTGGCCGAGCCACTGGGCATCCGGGTCGCCCGCCGGGAAGTGGAGCGGGCCCTGAACCAGCTCAAGCTACCCAATGTCGAGTTCCGGCCTTACCAGTTGCGGCGGTTGCGGGATCAGGTGGAAATCAATCTGTCAGGCCTTTTGGGGCCTTCGGTCGCCCGGGACATCGTCAAGCGCCATCTGGGCTTCAAACCGCTGACCCATGGAGGTACCGGGCAGGACATTCGCTACGTGGAGCGGGCTCTGGGCGATTACCAGAATCAGCTCACTGGCCTGGCCGGCGAACTGGACAACCTTCGCCGCCACTACCGGCAGACCCTGCAGAATCTGCCCATCCCCGCCTGTTCAGTGGGTGAAGATGGCGAGATTCTGATGTGGAACCATGCCATGGAAAGCCTCACCAACATTTCCGCTGAGGAAGTGGTCGGAGCCAAACTACTGGCCTTGCCGGAACACTGGCACGCGCTGCTGGACGACTTCAACCGGGGTGACGATCTGCACCGTTACAAACACCGGCTGGATCTTCGCGGCAAGCCACATTGGCTGAACCTGCACAAGGCAGCATTGAGCGGCCCGGATCACACTGAAGGCGGCTCGATCATTCTGGTGGAAGACCAGACCGAAACCCGCCTGCTGGAAGATGAACTGATGCACAGCGAGCGCCTCGCTTCGGTGGGTCGCCTCGCGGCCGGCGTCGCTCACGAAATCGGTAATCCCGTCACCGGCATCTCGTCTCTGGCCCAGAACCTGAAACTGGAAACCGATGATCCCTCCATTCTGGAAACCGCAGACCAGATCCAGCAGCAAACCCGACGCATATCCACCATCCTGCAGTCGCTGATGAACTTCGCACGTACCGGCAACCACGCCCACGCCAACCGTTATGAGCCGGTCAGCCTGCACCGCTGCATTGATGAATCCATCAACCTGCTGTCGCTCAGTGACAAGGGGCTTGGCATCAGTTTTCTGAACGAGTGCCCCACCAGCCTGCAGGTGCTGGGAGATGAACAACGGCTGGTGCAGGTATTCATCAACCTGCTGGCCAACGCCCGGGACGCCTCCCCAGACGGCGGTACCATCCGGGTTGCTGGAAAGGCCGACGGCTACTCCGCTATCATCGAGGTCATTGACGAAGGCTCCGGCATACCGGCAGACCAGCTGGATCATATTTTCGAACCGTTTTACACCACCAAGGCCCCCAACAAAGGAACCGGACTTGGCCTGTCACTGGTGTACAGCATCATTGAAGAGCACTATGGCAACATCCAGGTGGAAAGCCCGGCCAACCCGGAAACCGGCCTGGGCACCTGCGTAAGACTCCGCCTGCCTGCCTACGAGCCTGATACCGACAGCGGTTACAGCAGCCCGAACGAAAGGTCGTGAACACCCTATGCCCCGTATTCTGATTGTTGAAGACGAAGACATTATCCGCTCGGCGGTTCGCAAACTTCTCCAGCACGCCGGCTATGAGGTGGCAGATGCTGTCTCGGTGGAAGAAGCCGAGGGCCTCGACCCGGACAGCTTCGACCTGGTCATCACCGATCTGCGCCTGCCGGGCGCCGCCGGTACGGAAATGATCAACCGCGCCCCCAACACGCCGGTACTGATCATGACCAGTTATGCCAGTTTGCGGTCCGCAGTCGACTCCATGAAGATGGGCGCCGTGGATTACATTGCCAAACCCTTCGACCATGACGAAATGCTCGCGGCTGTAGAGAATATTCTGGCACGCAAGTCTTCGGCTTCCGATGAAATAACCGGCCCTGGTGATGCCGCCCGCACGAGCGGGCCCGACTCGGACCCATCCGAGATCATGTTTGGCCAGTGTGAGCCCATGCAGAAGGTGTTCACCCTGATTCGCAAAGTCGCCCCCACCGAGACCACAGTGCTTATCCAGGGCGAATCCGGTACCGGTAAAGAACTGGCGGCACGGGCTCTGCACCTGCTCAGCCCGCGAGCCAGCAAACCGCTCATCTCCGTAAACTGCGCGGCCATTCCCGAAAGCCTGATCGAATCGGAACTGTTTGGCCACGAGAAAGGCGCCTTTACCGGCGCCGTCTCGGCCCGCACCGGGCTGATTGAAGCGGCAGACGGCGGCAGTCTGTTCCTGGATGAAATCGGCGAACTTCCCGCCGAAGCCCAGGCCCGCCTGCTGCGAGTGTTGCAGGAAAGCGAAATTCGCAAAGTAGGTTCCACCCAGAGCCGGACCGTGGACGTGCGGATGATCGCCGCAACCCACCGAAACCTGAAAGCCATGACCAGAACCGGCGAGTTCCGGGAAGACCTTTACTACCGGCTGAACGTGATGCAGATTCGCATACCACCCCTGCGGGAACGCCGCGCCGACATTCTGGGCCTGGCCCGCCGGTTCCTGAAACGCCAGGCCAGCAAGCTTGGCCGTCCTGAGCTGTCCCTGAGCCCGGAGGCCATGCAGGCCCTGGAACGCTACCGCTGGCCCGGTAACGTCCGGGAACTGGAAAACGCCATCGAACGGGCCTCAATCCTGACCGATGGCGATGTCATTACCCCGGCGGTACTGGACCTGGACAGCGACTCCGCCGACGAATACATCCCGGAAACCCTGGTTGAGGGCAATAATGAACAAACCCCTGCACGGGATGTCGATTCGTCCAACGATCTGTCCCTGGAGGATTACTTCCAGCACTTTGTGCTCGAGAACCAGGACCGAATGAGCGAAACAGAGCTGGCGCAGAAGCTGGGTATCAGCCGGAAGTCACTCTGGGAGCGTCGGCAACGCCTGGGTATTCCTCGCAAGAAAGCCTGAGCCAAAGAAATGAACCGGGAATCAGTTGTTACCCCTTGTTCCTCACGGTAACACTTCCTGTTCAGATCATGAGATTCAGGTAACACTTTTACGAGATACGGGGTAACACTTACATACCTGATTTTCATAACCCACTGTTTGAAAAGGATTTTTAAAAACTGGCACGACCACTGCACTCTATTAAGCGCACAACAACAAAAACAAAAGTGACAACGCAGCGCCAAAACAAAAACAAATAGCTGCACGAGCGCCCGGCAACAAAAACAAGAACAGGGTGCAAGCGAACTGAGTGTTTTGGGTACTATGCTTTTTAGGGGTCCCACGACACGTGCGAGTTGTAGATGTAGAGAAGAATCGTCTTCCAGGCGACACTGCAGATACTCCCATAACCCGCACCGTGTTCCTGGCCGCTCTATGTATTCAAAGCTTTCCGTTTGCATTGCTTAAGGTCCTTATCTTGGGGACAACACAGTGGGGTAAAAGAATCAAAAAGAATCCCGGCAACAACAAAAACAATGCAGATCGTCAACGCTTTCAGGGCGGATTCGTGAAAACGGATCCGCCTTTTGATTTTCCGGACTGCCAAAAACAGCCTTCCCTCAACAGGCCTCCATGACCACTTTATTCACTGGCATTTCCGTCAAACATGTGCAATTCCTGCGCAAACCGTTAAAATCCCCGTTTTTGCGCTTCGCAAACACGGAATTCCATGCCTAAACGACTTGTTGAAAAACTACGCTCCTTCATTCCCGGCAACGGGAAGAAGAAAGCCCGCCACTACCAGCGGCAGGAGATCCCGCGGGATCAGCACAACGTCTCCCGCTCCATGATCAGTGAACCGGCCAAGAAAGTACTGCACCGTCTGAACAAGTCCGGCTACGAGGCCTATCTGGTGGGCGGTGGCGTTCGCGACATTCTCCTTGGCGGACAACCCAAAGACTTCGACATAGCCACCAACGCAACACCCGAAGAAGTTCACGACCTGTTCCGGAACTCCCGCCTGATTGGTCGCCGCTTTCGCATTGTGCACGTGGTGTTCGGGCGGGAAATCATCGAAGTAACCACCTTTCGTGGTAATGCCCGGGATACCGATGACGACCTGGCCGACGACGAGCACAAGACCAGTGAACATGGTCTGTTACTGCGGGATAATGTCTATGGCAATCAGGAAGAAGACGCACTGCGGCGCGACTTCACCATCAATGCGTTGTATTACTGCATCCGGGATTTCTCCATTATCGACTTTGCCAACGGCGTGCAGGATCTGAAAAACCGTCAGATCCGCCTGATTGGCGACCCGGAAACCCGCTATCGGGAAGATCCCGTGAGAATGCTGCGCGCCATTCGTTTTGCGGCCAAACTCGATTTCGAGATTGAACCGGAAACAGAGGCCCCCATTCGGGAGCTGGCCCCGCTCTTGGCGCACATCCCTCCGGCCCGGCTGTTCGATGAAGTCCTCAAACTGTTCTCCGCCGGCCACGGCGAGGCAACCTATCGCCTGCTTCAGGATTATGGGCTGCTGGCCCCACTGTTCCCGGAGACCGCCCGGGCACTGGATGCCGGCGAACCCGATGAACTGATACTGCAAGCCCTTCGCAACACCGATGCCCGGATTGCCCAGGGCAAATCAGTGACCCCGTATTTCCTGTTTGCGGCCATGCTCTGGCCGGCTCTGCAGGTGGAATGGCGCAGGCGCCAGGACAATGGCGATCCGGTTCAGCCCGCGCTGCACGGCGCCATCGGCAAGGTAATCGGGCGCCAGGTGCAGGCAACCGCAATACCGAAACGTTTCTCGGGCCCCATGAAAGAAATCTGGGAACTGCAGATGCGGCTACCCCGTCGCCAGGGCAAACGTGCGTTCGGTACCATGACCCATCCGCGCTTCCGGGCGGCCTACGATTTTCTGCTGGTGCGGGAAGCCGCGGGCGAAATTGAGCCGGGCCTCGGGCAATGGTGGACGGAATTCCAGCAGGCGGATGAGCGTGCGCAGGAAAAAATGCTTTCCGAGCTGGGCTCCGGTGGTCCGAAAAAGCGCCGTCGCAAGCGCAAACCTGCAAGAAAACCGCCCCAGCCATGACAGTCGATGCCTATATTGGGCTGGGCAGCAATCTGGAACAGCCTGCAGCCCAACTGGCAAGAGCCGTGTCGGAACTCGCGGGCTTACCCAAATCCACACTGGTCGCGCAATCTCCGTTCTATGCCAGCCGCCCCGTCGGCCCGCAGGATCAACCGGATTTTGTGAACGGTGCCGTTCATCTGCGTACCGATCTGTCTGCCCACGAACTGCTGGATTGCCTGCAAGCTATTGAACAGGCCCACGGCCGTGAGCGAGTGAGGCACTGGGGACCACGCACCCTGGATCTGGATCTGCTGCTGTTTGGTCAGACAACCCTCAACGACGCGCGCCTGACCGTTCCCCACGCGGAACTGGCCAACCGTGATTTCGTCCTGCAACCCCTGCTGGACCTGGCTCCGGACCTGGCACTGCCGGACGGCACCACCGTTGCGGAACTGCGCCGAGATTGCCCGGACAACCAGCTGCGCAAGCTGCCAGCCCAGGCGCGCCCCTGATCGCATCCGTTATGACCACCAGGCACGATAGACCATGCTACTCTTGTGTCTGATATACCCGGGATTTACATTAACGCTCTGAGTACCGGTCGACCCCGGTCCCAAACTGGCCCATCCACCCAAAAGGCAAGGATTTTATGGCAGTTACCATCAATACCCTGCGGGAATACAAGCAAAAAGGCGAAGCCTTCTCGGCACTGACCTCCTACGATGCAACCTTTGCCCAGGTTGTCAGCGAGGCTGGCGTTGATGTCATCCTGATTGGCGACTCTCTTGGTATGGTACTGCAAGGCCACGACAGTACGCTCCCGGTGACCATGGATCAGATGGTGTACCACACCAGCTGTGTCGCCCGCGGCAACAAAGGCGCCCTGATCATGGCCGATATGCCATTCATGTCTTACGGCACCGTTGCCGATGCCCTCGACAACGCCGCGGAGCTGATGCGCGCCGGCGCCCACATGGTCAAGCTGGAAGGCACCGACTGGATGAAGGACACCATCGAAGCCCTGAGCGAACGTGGTGTGCCTGTTTGTGCCCACCTGGGCCTGACGCCACAATTCGTCAACAAGTTCGGCGGCTACAAGGTACAGGGACGAGATGAAAAGGCCGCCGAAGCCATGATTGAGCATGCCTGTGAGCTGGAAGCCGCCGGTGCGGACATCATCCTGCTGGAGTGTGTACCGGCCCCGCTCGCTGCCCGTATCACCCAGGCGGTGAAGGCGCCGGTCATCGGCATCGGAGCAGGCTCGGATACCGATGGCCAGGTACTGGTACTGCACGACATGCTGGGCGTCACCACCGGCCGCAAGCCCCGTTTCGTGAAGAACTTCCTCGCCGAGACCGACTCCATCCCGGAAGCCATTGCGGCTTATGCCCAAGCCGTCAAAGCACGCACTTTCCCAGCCGAGGAGCATACGTTCAAGGCATGAGAACCGTACACTCACTCAAAGAACTGCGCACGATTCTGCGGGGCTATCGCCAGCAGGGTAAGACCATCGGCCTGGTACCCACCATGGGCAACCTGCACGAGGGCCATATCTCGCTGGTGCGCAAGGCGGCCGAGGCCTCCGACATCGTCGTTACCAGTATTTTCGTGAACCCGATGCAGTTCGGCGCCAATGAAGACCTGGACACCTACCCGAGAACCCTGGCGGCCGACCAGGATAAGCTGGCCGCAGCGGGCAACACTCTGGTCTTCGCCCCGGGCGTTGAAGAGATCTACCCGGAAGGGCTCGCCAATCAGACCAAGGTGGTGGTTCCCGAAGTCAGCGAGGGCCACTGTGGCGCCAGCCGGCCGGGCCACTTTGAAGGCGTGGCCACCGTGGTTACCATGTTGTTCAACATGGTCCAGCCCGACATTGCCGTGTTTGGCGAAAAGGATTTTCAGCAGTTGGCGGTGATACGCAAACTTGCCCGGGATCTGATGATTCCGGTGGAAGTGATTGGCGCGCCGACGGTGCGGGAAGACGATGGCCTGGCGAAGAGCTCCCGTAACGGCTATCTGTCCGAGCAGGAGCGGGGCATCGCTCCGGTGGTGTTCCGGACGCTCAGTCATACCGCCGACCAGTTGGCACAGGGGCGCACCGACTACAGCAACCTGGAGCAGGAGGCACGCGAGGCACTGTCTGAGGCCGGGCTGAGGCCGGACTACTTCAACATCGTCAACAGCCTGACCCTGAAACCCGCCAACGAGGCAGACCGTGAACTCACACTGCTGGTCGCAGCGTTTCTGGGAACCACCCGTTTGATCGACAACCTCTCGATCACGCGCTAAAACCTCACTATGGAGCTTTACCCCAGACAACGGAAGGGACCCTCTGATGCCTGAGAAACATCCTGCGCTCACCAGCCGAACCGAATGGCGAGCTCTCAACGACGCCAAAGCCCGGCTCGAACACCTGCTCATGCGTGATCTGTTTCAGCAGGATCCAGGTCGGGCCCAGCGCTACCTGGTAGAGGGCGCCGGCCTGTCGCTGGATTTCTCCCGCAACCGGCTGACCGACGAGGTGCTGGAAGCTCTGCTCAACCTGGCCCGGGCCTGTGGTCTGGAGGAACGTCGTAGGGCCCTGTTTGAGGGCGGCCTGGTGAACCTCACGGAACAACGGCCTGCCCTGCATACGGCCCTTCGTGAAGGTGAACAGGCCGAGGTATGGGTTAACGGCGACAACATCATTCCTGAAATCCATCGCACGCTCGGGAAAATGGAAGCGCTGGTTGACAGCATTCACAGTGGTGAACGCACCGGCCACTCCGGCGCCCGCTTTACCGACGTTGTCAGTATTGGCATCGGAGGTTCGTTTCTCGGGCCGAAGCTGGCCGTCGAGGCGCTACGCCCTTACTGGCAGGGCTCCATCAACTGTCACTTTGTCGCGAACATCGATGGCACCGACATTACCGAAACCCTCACCCGCCTGAACCCGGACACCACGCTGTTTCTGGTGCAGTCAAAATCCTTCCGCACCCAGGAAACCCTGGAGAACAGCCTGCTCGCCCGGCAATGGTTTCTCGATAATGGTGGCAACGAAGCCGCGGTCTCCCAGCATTTCATGGCAGTCACGGCCAACGTCGAAGAAGCGGCCCGGTTCGGCATCGAACCGGCCAACACCTTTCCCATGTGGGATTGGGTAGGTGGTCGTTATTCCCTCTGGTCCGCCATCGGCCTGCCGATTGCGTTAACGCTTGGCATGGCGGCATTCCGGGAGCTACTCGCCGGTGCACATGCCATGGACTCCCATTTCAGGGAAGCGCCCGAGCGGGAAAACCTGCCGGTAATCATGGCCATGCTCAGCGTGTGGTACAACAATTTCTGGGGCGCCGAGAGCCATGCGGTACTGCCCTATGACGAATACCTGAAATACCTGCCGGAGCACCTTCAGCAGCTGGATATGGAGAGTAACGGCAAGCGCGTAACCCAGAATGGCATCAGCGTGGATTACCCTACCGGGCCCGTGCTCTGGGGCGGCGTGGGAGCTAACGGCCAGCACGCATATCACCAACTGATTCATCAGGGTACCCGGCTGATTCCTGCCGACTTCATCATTCCCCTGAGGTCCCACAATCCGGTGGCCAGCCACCATGCTGCTCTGTTTGCCAATTGTCTGTCTCAGGCACGGGCCATGATGGCCGGAAAGACGGAAGCAGAGGCCGAACAGGAACTGCTGGCCGGCGGTCTTGATGGTGATGCCGCCCGCCAGCTGGCCCCACACAAGGCCATTCCCGGTAACCGGCCCTGCAACATCCTGCTGATGGAACGCCTGACTCCGCACACCCTGGGGGCACTGATTGCACTTTATGAACACCGCACCTTCGTGCAGAGCGTGATCTGGGATATTGATTGCTTTGATCAATGGGGCGTGGAGCTGGGCAAACAGATTGGCAACGAAATTCTTCCGAAACTGCTGGGCGAGAGTGAAGATGGCAGCGCTGGAGACAGCGCCACCGACAACCTGATCCGGTTATTCCGCGACCGCTCCGGAACTTGAGATCTGACGCCCCTGCCAGGTGAAATCGACGGGCCAGAGCTTCTGGTCCTTCTGGTAAGACTGCCAGAGGCTGCGATAGCTCTCTCCACACACAGGGTGCAATTCGTCCGGAGCAATATCGGCCAGCGGCCTCAGGACAAATGCGTTTTTTAGGATTTCAGCCCGGGGCAGTTCAACCCCATCAAGGGTGCCGGTCGCATCGCCCCAGGTGAGAATATCCAGATCCAGAGTCCTTGGACTGAACTTGGGCGCCGAAGCTTTGCGGCCGTTGTCTGCCTCGAGTTTTTTGAAGCGCCGGGAAAGCTCTCCTACCGACATATCGGTATCCACACCCACCACCAGGTTCAGAAAATCCGAGCCATCGAAGCCGACCGATTCGCTCTCGTAAACCGGAGAAATGGCCAGTTCTCCAAACCAACCGGCCAGAGCATCCAGCGCCGCGCTGACATGGCGATAGCGTTCAATATTACTGCCGATACTGATGTATACACGTTTCATGCCCGTGCCCCCCGCTCAATTCTCACGCCCACCGAGCGTGCGGCCGGCACAGCACCGGGCTTGCTCAACGTCAGCCTCAGCCAACGCACGCCAAACTCGCCCTGCAGCAAACGGGCAACTTCCTCTGCGGCCCGCTCCAGCAACTCCGGCTGCAGCGTTTGCAGGCACTGACTGACCCGCTCGCTAACGGCGGCGTAATCAAGCGCATCGGCAACATCGTCACTGGCGCCGGGCACCGAGTTATCCCACGCCAGTTCCAGATCCACCAGTAGCCGCTGTGTGACTTCACGTTCCCAATCGTACACCCCGATCACGGTTTCCACCGCCAGTCCTTCGATCAGGACTGTGTCCCATTTGCCATTTGCCAAACCGGTCTCCCGAGCCTTCCACTGATGGCTGATTGAATATTACACAGGCAGACGATACTGTGACGGACAACCAGCCTGCCTTGATGCGGGCGGCATTTTCTCACAGAACACAGGGCCCAGTCTCTGTACAGCGGTTACGCCATGGACGTCTTTAGCCAACCCGTTGCGATTGTCTTGCTTTGCGCCAGCGCTTATCTGGCGGGTTCCGTGCTGTTCGCGATACCAGTGTGCCGCCTCTGGAAACTGCCAGATCCTCGCGCCCTGGGTTCCGGCAACCCCGGAGCCACCAATGTGTACCGGGCAGGTGGCTGGCAACCCGCGCTGGCAACCCTGGTGCTGGATGCGTTCAAGGGCTGGTTGCCCGTCTGGCTCGGTCAAAGCCTTGGCATGTCCATTCTGGTGCAGGCCATGATTGCCCTGTGCGCGGTGACCGGGCACATGATCCCGGCATTCTATCGATTCAAAGGCGGCAAGGGTGTTGCCACGGCTCTCGGGGCAGGGTTGGCGCTGGCACCGCTCACCACCGCCATCATGGCGGGCTTGTGGCTGGGCGTGATGTGGCGCTGGCGCATTTCAGCCGTGGCCTCTCTGGTGGCTATCACCAGCGGCCCACTCATCAGCGCCCTGCTGGAACCGGAAACCCTGCCCCTGTTCGGACTGCTGACCCTGCTGATTGTGGTGCGTCACCGCAACAACCTGATTCGCCTGGCCCAGGGGCGGGAAACCGGGCTCTAAGTTCCCGCCCGGCTAGTCCACAAGGCCGTTGTGACGAGGTTCCGCCACCGGCGGCAGGGTATTCATCGGCCACCGGGGTACCGCCACAATCCGCTCGCCATCCTGCTGACCGGCCTTTAGCCGCTGCGCACCGGCATAGGCAATCATGGCACCGTTGTCGGTGCAGAACTCCGGACGAGCGTAGAACACTGAACCACGCAGCTTTTCTGCCATGGCTTCCAGTGACGCCCGCAACCGCTTGTTGGCGCTGACCCCGCCGGCAATGACCAGCCGCTTACACCCTGTTTGCTCCAGGGCTCTGCGACATTTGATGACCAGGGTATCAACTACCGCAGCTTCGAACGCCAGAGCAATGTCTGCTTTTACCTGCTCATCCAGCGTACCTTTATCTTTTGCGTCGTTCACGGTGTTCAGGGTGAAGGTTTTCAGGCCGCTGAAGGAAAAATCCAGGCCGGGACGATCGGTCATCGGGCGGGGAAAACGGTACTGCCCCTCTCGACCCTTTTCCGCAAGGGCAGCTACCCGGGGGCCACCCGGATAATCCAGCCCCAGCATTTTCGCAGTTTTATCGAACGCCTCGCCGGCGGCATCATCCACCGATTCACCCAGCATCTGGTACTCACCAATGCCATCCACCCGCACTAACTGGGTATGGCCACCGGACACCAGCAGCGCGACAAACGGGAACGCCGGCGGATTGTCCTCCAGCATGGGCGCCAGTAGGTGACCTTCCATATGATGCACGCCCAACACCGGAACCCCCAGTGCAAACCCCAATGCATGCGCCACCGAGCCGCCCACCATCAGGGCACCCACCAACCCCGGCCCGGCGGTATAGGCGATACCTTCGATATCAGAACGGGCTTTGCCGGCCTGAGCCAGCACCTCATCACACAATGGGAGCAGCTTGCGCACATGATCCCGGGAAGCCAGCTCCGGCACCACGCCGCCATAATCGGCGTGCATACCGATTTGACTGTAAAGGGCATGGGCCAGCAGCCCCTGCTGATCATCGAACAGGGCTACACCGGTCTCATCGCAGGAGGTTTCAATACCAAGAATCAGCATAATGGGCACTACATCCAAGGGGTGTCGGGTACGTTGGCGGCATTTTAGCAGAAACCCGAAAGCTTCCGGCAGTTTCGTTGAACAGTGATTGACCTTGGCCAGCCCAGCGGCTATCATTGCCGCCCTAAATTAGCACTGGTCGAGTTTTAGCCAATCTGACCAGGGATCGAGCCCGTACGGCACTGGCCGACGGAACAAATTGAAACCGAATCTATCAGGTAGGTGATTTTCGAATGCCAGCTGTTAAAGTGAAAGAGAATGAGCCGTTTGACGTAGCACTGCGTCGCTTCAAGCGTTCCTGCGAGAAGGCCGGTGTACTGTCTGAAGTACGTCGTCGTGAGCACTACGAGAAGCCGACCGCTGTTCGTAAGCGTAAAGCAGCTGCTGCCGTTAAGCGTCATCTCAAGAAGCTTCAGCGGGAACAGCGTAAGTTCGAGCGTCTGTACTGAGTTCAGGCGCGCATCGACTGCACAACTGATTGCCGGAACGGCGTTTCGCCCCACCCGGCAAGCTGAAAATGCCGCCGAGGCCTGGCTTCGGCGGCATTTTTGGCTATGGCGAAAATGCCTTCGCACCCGGTACCCCGGCTGAAGTGGAGCCATCATGAGCGGACTGATCCCTCAACGCTTTGTTGAAGACCTGCTGGATCGCATCGATCTGGCGGAACTGATCGGTTCGCGCATCACGCTGAAAAAAGCCGGAGCCAACTACAAGGCCTGCTGCCCATTTCACGACGAGAAGACGCCATCATTTAACGTTCGACCGGACAAGGGCTTCTATCACTGCTTTGGCTGTGGCGCCCATGGCGACGCCATCAGCTTTGTTCGCGAATTTGAGGGCCTGGGTTTTACCGAAGCGGTAGAAGAACTGGCCAAGCGTGCCGGGCTGGAAGTGCCGTACGACCGAGCGGCCAAACAGGAAATGCAACAGGCGCGAACACTGACCGATGCCCTGGAGTTTGCCAACCGGTTCTATCACTCAGCACTGACCAGTCAGCAAGGCGGTTATGCCCGGGACTACCTGAAGCAGCGGGGACTGGATGAAAACATTATCCAGCAGTATCAGATTGGGTTTGCACCGGGCACCGGCACGGCACTTTACGACGCCGCCCCGAAGGATCTTAAAGCACCACTGATTGAGACCCGCACGGTGTCGGACCAGTACGGCCGCCCCAGGGATCTGTTCCGCAACCGGGTTATGTTTCCCATCCGGAACACTCGAGGCAAAACCATCGCCTTCGGCGGGCGCACGCTGGGCGACGACAAGGCCAAGTACATTAACTCGCCGGAATCGGACGTTTTCCACAAGAGCCGGGAAATCTACGGCCTGTTCGAGGCCCGGCAAGCCATTCGACAACTGGACAAGTTGCTGGTGGTCGAAGGCTATATGGATGTGATTGCGCTGGCCCAGCACGGCATCCATTACGCGGTGGCGACTCTGGGGACGGCCACCAACCAGGACAGCCTGACCGCACTGCTTCGGCACGTTCGGCATATCGTGTTCTGTTTTGACGGCGACCAGGCAGGTTTTCGGGCAGCGGACAGGGCCATGGAGAACGCCCTGGAACTGATGGCAGACGGGCTCCACCTGCAGTTCCTCATGCTGCCAGAAGGCGAAGACCCGGACACACTGGTACGCAAAGAAGGGCCGGACGCATTTCAGAAGCGTATTGAGGGCGCCACACCCTTCTCACGCTATCTGTTTGATCGCCAGAGCCAGGGCCTTGATCTGCAGTTGCCCGAACACCGAGGCGAACTTCGGGCACGGGTTGAGCCCTTGCTGAACAAGATGCCCCGCAGCACGTTGCGGGACGCCATGTGGCACGAAATGCTGCGCCTTTGCGGCGGCCGCAACCAGTGGCAGAACCGCCAGCAGGGCCAGAATTACAAGGCACGGGGCTGGCGCAACGAAGGCCAGAACCGGCCGGCAGAAGAGCGGATAGACGTAAAGCTCAGCAAAGACAGCACCTTGTGCCTGGCCCTGCTGGAGGCGCCGGAACTGGCAACCGAAGTGAAAGCTCTGGCAGACAGCACCCGGCAGCTTGAACGCGCGGGGCGTTTTGCCCGCTGGTTACTGGAAGAAAAAATTCAGACCCGCAAGACACTTGTCGCGGGGCTGGCCACGAACAAACAGGCCAGGGACAGGTTTTACAACCTGTTTGATGAACTGGAGCATATACCGGCCCGGGAAAGCACACTGGCGGCTGCCAGAGAGCTGTTAAGCCCGAATGAAGAGGCCGCGCGCCAGCAGAGGCTGGCAACACTGCTCCGGAACCTGGCACAGCTTTCCCCGGAAGAACGGGAGGAGCTGCGAACGCTCAGCGCCGGTACGTTAAATCCGAAGGCTGAAAGCTGAGCACTTGAAACCTGTTGCCCTGATCACCATCTAACCATTCGGTGGCAGCGCAACCGAGCGACAGCTATAATGGCTGTTTAACTTTTTTCCTTTTTAAAAGCGAGTTCACAGGGTGTCTATGTCAGGCAATTCGCAGAAATCACGTTTGAAAGACCTCATCGCACGAGGCAAGGAACAAGGTTACCTGACTTACGCCGAGGTAAACGACCACCTGCCGGAAGACATCGCAGATCCGGATCAGGTTGAAGATATCATCCGGATGATCAACGACATGGGTATCCAGGTGTGCGAAGAAACGCCGGACGCTGATACCCTGCTGATGACCGAAGGCGATTCCACTGCCGACGAAGCCGCTGCCGCAGAGGCCGCCGCTGCCCTGGCCGCCGTAGAAACCGATGCCGGCCGCACCACCGACCCGGTGCGCATGTACATGCGCGAAATGGGTACCGTTGAACTGCTGACCCGCGAAGGCGAAATCGTCATCGCCAAGCGCATCGAAGAAGGCATCCGCGACGTAATGGCGGCCGTTGCGCACTTCCCGGGCACCGCCGGCACCGTCATCCAGGCCTACGAGCGCATCATCGAGAACGAAGGCCGCATCAGCGACATCGTAACCGGCTTCCTTGACCCGGACGACGCCGAGCCGTTCATGGGTGAAGAAACCGCCGAAGACACCTCTGCGGAGGAGTCTGACAGCGCGGACGATGACGACGATACCTCCAGCGATGACGACAACGACAACGGCCCGGATCCGGAAGAGACTCGCCTGCGCTTCGAACTGCTGAAAGAAAAGCTCGACGCAGCGGAAAAGGCCCTCGCCAAGCACGGCCGCAGCCACAAGAAAACCCAGGAAGCCCTGAACGAACTGGGCCAGGTTTTCGCTCCGTTCAAACTGGCCAACAAAGCGTTTGACGAACTGGTGAACGTGGTTCGCTCCACCAACGACCTGGTGCGTGAGAACGAGCGGGCGATCATGCAGATCTGTGTACGCGACTGCAAAATGCCCCGCAAAGACTTCATCAAGTGGTTCCCGGGCAACGAAATCAACCTTGAGTGGGCGAAAGAAATCGCCGCCACCAAGAAGCCATACGCCGCTGCCATCGGCGAGCGCATTGACGAAATCGTACGCCTGCAGAAACGCATCCAGAACGTGCAGACCGAAGTGGATCTGGACGTGGCCGACATCAAGGAAATCAACCGCCGGGTGTCTATCGGTGAGGCGAAAGCCCGCCGCGCCAAAAAGGAAATGGTTGAGGCCAACCTGCGTCTGGTTATTTCCATCGCCAAGAAATACACCAACCGCGGCCTGCAGTTCCTGGATCTGATCCAGGAAGGCAACATCGGCCTGATGAAGGCGGTGGACAAGTTCGAGTACCGTCGTGGCTACAAGTTCTCCACCTACGCTACCTGGTGGATTCGCCAGGCCATCACCCGCTCTATTGCGGACCAGGCCCGCACCATCCGGATTCCGGTGCACATGATCGAAACGATCAACAAGCTGAACCGTATTTCCCGCCAGATGCTGCAGGAAATGGGCCGCGAGCCCACACCGGAAGAGCTTGGCGAGCGCATGGAAATGCCGGAAGACAAAATCCGCAAGGTGCTGAAGATCGCCAAAGAGCCGATCTCCATGGAAACACCGATCGGTGATGATGAAGACAGCCATCTGGGCGATTTCATCGAAGATATCCAGGCTCTGTCGCCAGTGGATTCCGCCACCGCAGAAGGCCTGCGCGAAGCCACCCGCTCTGTACTGGCCGGCCTGACCGCTCGCGAATCCAAGGTGCTGCGCATGCGCTTCGGTATCGAGATGAACACAGACCACACTCTGGAAGAAGTCGGCAAACAGTTCGACGTCACCCGGGAGCGTATCCGTCAGATCGAAGCCAAGGCCCTGCGCAAACTGCGCCACCCTTCCCGCTCCGATCACCTGCGCGGCTTCATTGACGACCAGGGCAACGGTTAATCCGCAAGACAGTAGCGGGCGCCACCCCTCGTGGGTATAATGGCGCCCGTTTTCTTTTCCGGGCCTATAGCTCAGTTGGTTAGAGCAGGGGACTCATAATCCCTTGGTCGCTGGTTCGAGTCCAGCTGGGCCCACCATCTCCCAAACTCCTCCCCCAACCCGCACCCAACTCACTCCTGTCCAACTTATTTACACATACGCCTCCAACCTTCTCTTAAGCACTGCCCAAGCCTCTGTTCTAACGTCAAATAATCCTAATGGCACGCACTGTGCTGAAAGTCAGACGTAAGTACAGATCGCGGCTTCGCCGCACTGCGTTCAGGGCTTGCCCTGAGAGAAGGTGAAAAATGAAACAGATTACAAAGCAGATAACACACGTTATTGCGGCTCTGGCATTAACCTGGTCTGCTGGGGCTATGGCCCTGATCCTTGGCCCCGCAGACGCCGACAAAACTGTCGACGTAGGCCCCCCAAATCCAGCGCTTGACGCCGGTGACGTTGCAGCCCTTTTTGGAACGTCCGACCTCACTTTGCTTTACAAGTCCAACTACGAAGGCCCGGAAGAAGGCTCCTACCAATCCTTCTACTCCACCAGTTTCACCGGAGACCCTAACAACGCGGTGATCAGCTGGGATGGCCCGGACTACATTGTGTGCCCTGAGTGCTTTCTGGTTGTCAAAGACGGCAACGAGCCACAATACCTGTTCAACATCGGCAGCTGGAATGGCCAGGACGTACTGGATCTTCAGGGCTTTTATCCGAACAGAGGCGCCATTTCTCATGTAGCGATCTTTGGCAAGTCCGTTCCTGTACAGGTTCCTGAGCCAGGAACACTGGGCCTGCTGGGACTTGGCATTCTGGGCATGCTCACAATCAGAAGAAAGTTACAGAAACCCGCCTGAGTGTCGACATTCTTTACATGCCACTAAAGCTCCCCTCGGGGAGCTTTTTTTGTGCCCGTTCACAAAACCGCAAACATTAAGTAACAGAAATACACAGAAGCCCACCTTTTAAGCTCATGAGTTTTCAGCCGTTTTAGACAATTCTTGAGGTACGTGGTTCTACCGACACCCTGTCGTGTCAAAAATGCCAACGTCCCGATCAGACAAGCCTCATACACTAAAACCTGAACAAGCGTACCAGTCCTGAAAGGAATCCCTCGGGACTGAGCACAAAAACAATGAGTGAACGGAGTGTATACATGGTTCTTTCCCCCCGATTCTCAGTACGGGCGGTATCCCTTGCCGTTGCAGCAGTTTCCGCCTCCCTGTCCATGCCCACCAGTGCCAGTATGGGCAACCTGGGCACCAGTTATGGTGTAATGCCGGTCGATGTGGCCACCGCCCAGTCCCTTTCGATGTTCAATGAGCAGGTTTCTGCCACCTATTACAATCCGGCAGCGCTGACGAAAGATCCTCGTGGCGAGCTTACGGCGGGTATCCTTCATTCTGAACAGGAGCTGCGCTCCGATAATCCCAACGCCAGCGGGGACATTGTCTCCGACTCCCCGAGCCAACACGTTTTGATCGGCATGAAGACCAACCTTGGGTCACTCACCCGGTTCGGGCACCCCATCTATCTCGGGTTTATTGCGGGCGTGGAAAAGTACGGTAAGGAGATGCTGGCTTTCAGCTCTGAAACCAGCGAGAGCGGACAATTCCTCCAGTACGGGAAAGAACCTTTGTTCCTTAACATCGGTGGTGCAACTCCGATCTGGCGCGGTATTTCCGCAGGTGCTTCGGTTCGGGTAACCCTCGAAGCGACCGCTAATCTTGATGCTGTCTCGACGCTGGGCGGCGAAACCAGCCGTGAGCGCCTTGCGGTCAATGCCGAGCCTTCTCTGAAGACCATTCTGGGCACGAACATCGATCTGGGCAGCACATTTTGTCCTGAATCTGACTGTTTCCTGAACGGATGGGAAACGGCGCTGACCTACCGGACGAAGTCCTCGGCCTCAACCACGGTCGACTCCAACATCATCGTGACCCAGACCATCCCGGATCCCGGGCTCAGCCTGGCTGTGACGACCATCGACTCATTCCAGCCTGAAACAATCGCCATCGGTACCCAATACTCGGGTGACGGCTGGCGCATTGGCGGCAGTATCGAACAACAGAACTGGTCGGAACTGGAAGACGAATTCAGCAGCGACTCCATCAAGGATCAGGGTTCCGTGGCCTCCGGAAACCGCATCGGTTTCGACGACATCCTGATTCCTCGCCTCGGCGCCGAATATCAGTTGAACAAGAACTTCGCCGTTCGTGGCGGTATTGCCTACGAAGAGTCTCCCCTTAAAACCACCCGTAATCCGGAGCTCAACTACCTGGATACCGACAAACTGGTAGTTGGCCTTGGTATCAGTGCCACTTACGA
The DNA here is from genome assembly GCF_042763285.1 of Marinobacter sp. LM1. Classification (NCBI taxonomy): domain Bacteria; kingdom Pseudomonadati; phylum Pseudomonadota; class Gammaproteobacteria; order Pseudomonadales; family Marinobacteraceae; genus Marinobacter; species Marinobacter sp. LM1. Next base: position 672,412 of record NZ_CP114373.1, on the reverse strand, counting down.
CCGCACCCGTCTGCTGGCCTACCCGGTGCGGCTCGACCTGGGCTACCAGTACCAGCAACTGCAGGAGCGCGACTTCACCCTCGTTGACTACGACGGTGACGAAACCAGTGTCACTGCCGATGGTGATATCCACGTATTCAGCGGCTCCATCACCCTGAAGTTCTGAGGAGGCTTGCCATGAAGTACAACAAGACCCTGGCACTGATTCCGGCCATTTTGCTGGCCGCCTGCGGCGGTGGCGACAAACAGACCATTGACGAAAAACCCAGACCCGGCTCGATGGTCTATTCCTTCCCGATGGATGGGCAGGCTGATATCAGCCCGAAAGCCGACATCGTGCTGCGCTTCTCTCATGCGATTACCGATGATGAAGCAACCCTGCAGAACAAGATCACCCTGCAGAGTAACGACCAGCCCCAGCCATTTACCGTGACCTTGATCGATAATGGCAAAAGTCTGAAGCTTGAGCCTGCCAACCCGCTTGCGACCGGCGAAGAATTCACCGTAACCTTCCAGGAACCGCTGGCCGCCGAGGGCGGCCGGCAAATCACTACTCCGAACGCTACTGGTGATGACGGCATCCAGTTCGCAACCCGTGGCGCCTATGCGGGTCTCGCGGGGCTGGCCAACACCGCAGACACTTTCGACATTGCCTGGCAAGTACCCGCCAGCGACAGCCCATTCCAGGCCATGAATTTTTCGACCTTCCGGTTTGCCATGACGCAACCGGTCCATCCTGAATGGCAATCACTCGGCGGCAGTATTCAGTTAAAGGACGCCAGCGGTGAAGAGGTTCCGGCGACGGTACTGGTTAAAGGCAACCGCATTACGGTTGACCCCTGCGTAACCCCCGAACTGTCGCAATGCGGCAGCAAGCAGGATATTCTCGACACCGGTGAAACCTACACCCTGCATTTGACCAACCTCGCTAGCCTGACCGACAGCAGTGAGGACAACCGCTTCACCGGGGAATTCACCTTTACCCCGAGAGACACGGGCCCAACGGTTGTATTGCAACAAACCGCCGTAGATTCCGGCAACGGTGAGCTGAGCTCTGTGCTCAACGGCCAGGCCCTCAATGCGGTAACGCTCAACTCAGTACTCCAGGGCGAAGCCGGCCCCTCTCAACAAACCGGGGACCTGTTTGCCGAGCTCGCATACGCCCCGGCGTTTGATGCTGACGAAGCACTGCCGCTGCGCATTCCCAAGGGCAGTGTGCTGAAAAGCACCAGCCTGAACGTACTCGTGGGTGGCAAGGTACAGGTTCTGGATGCCGCGACCGGCGAAGACCAGCAAACCGGCACCATCAAAGTGACCATGCTCTCGGATGCATCCGGCTACATGAGCCCGAACCAGTACACCGATGACATCAATGCCCCGCGGCATATCACCCTGTTTATGGACGTATCCATGAACACGGAGGCAGCACAGCCGAATGCCGCGCTGTCCCAGGATCTGATGGGGGTTGAACTGCGCGGTATTGCTCTGGTTCGGGACGGCGTTCTGACCATCGACGCCATCGGCATGGTGGAACCAAACCTGCTGGGCCAGGAATTCACCGATTCCACCATTGCCTTCCATCTGCAGGCCGCAACCGATGCCGACTCGGTTCTGGATGCCGAAAACCTGCGGGAACTGGATGCCACACCACCCAGCCTGGTGAGCTGGATGCCCGGCCCTGCGAACGCCGTTCCGGCAACCCGACAGTCCATGCAGCGCCCGGGTGACCCGATCATTCTGTTCTTTGATGAGCCGCTTGATCCGAAATCAATCGAAACTGGCATCACGGTGTCGGAAAACGGCACCGCGATTGACGTTCAGCATGCTATCGACGGCACCACGGTAACCCTGAACAAAGCCGGCGGTCTGGAGCATGGCAAAACCTATGATGTGAGCGTCAACGGCGTCTCCGATCTGGCCGGGAATGTCGTCGCCCTGGATACGCTGACCTTCTCACTGGATCCCATCGAAGGCAACAACGTTGAGGTTCGCCCGCCACTGGCACTTACTACCTATCCCGGTTTCCCCTGCGAAACCAATCACAGTGCACTGGACCTTGCCAATGGTGTGCTTGGCCAGTGCTATGACGTGAGGGGCGACGCCTATAACGGAGGACGGGCAGCGACCGTCGACATCATGCCGGTAAGTGAAATGCCGGCGGATCGGCCCATTACCGTGGTTTTCTCAAAATCGATGGATATCAACTCCTTTATTCTCGGCCAGACCTTCGCCGTTGAGAAAGTGACTCAGTCCGGTATCGGCGCGGGAACTGTGAGCGTTGTCGAGAGCGTGCCCGGACGGCTAGAGAAAAACACTCAGCGGGTGCGGTTCTTTCCGGATCAACCCTGGGAACCCGGTGCTCACTATCGTTATACCTTGGCATCCTCAGAGAGCTCTGGCGCCTGCTCGCCCGGGAGCTACAGCGCAATCTGCGACACCGATGGCCTGGCTCTGAAAACGGATCTGCTCGAGGGTCTGAACGACCCGGATGGTGGAAATGATCCACTGGTGATCTATTTTACGGCCACAGAAGCGGTCTCGACGGTATTCACACCGCTGAGGAACCTTCCCATTCGCGATACCAACTCGAACTTCCTGATTGACTGCAATCCCTATGACAGCAGCAAGGGTAACCGGGCATTTGAGAATACCGACGACTGCCTCGAGCCGTTTGCCCATGAAGGCAGTGATGCGGAGGGATGGGCTCCCTCTGCCAACGCAACCAAGCTGGCCGTTCGCAATCAAACAGCTCAAGCCAGCGCTCTTGCAGGTGGTAATGTACCGGCGCAGGTCGGTTGTGACGCCGGCGAAGGGGTCTCCTGCCCTCGCAGCAAGTTCATTTATCAGACCTACGCCCTTAACACCGAGGTAAAAGGCCCCGGTACCTATGATCCGGATCCAACCGTTGAGGGTGATGAGATCGAGGGCATTCTTGTGGATCTCTATCCAACACTGCTCGCAACCAGCTCCATCAGCGTTTTCACCAAGATCAAGCTGGCAGGCCTTATTCCACTGCAGGAAGAAACGGTGACAAACACCCAGGTTCTCAGGATGCGTTACGCGAAAGATGATCCTTCGTGCACTGGTAGCAACTGCGCACGCAACTCACTCATTCCCGGGGTGATCGCTGAAGGCGAAAATGGACAGCCAGTGTTCATCACCAAGGCGGACCTGCTGCTGGACGCTCCAGACATGGTCATTCCACTGGGCGGCACCCATGATCTCTATGGCCGGCCATTCACTCTCGACCTCAAAGGAGACATCACCTTCTTTGATGACGGGCGTATGCAAATCGAGCAACGTAATGTGAATTTTGTTGGCAATGCGGATGAGCTTCTGGTGACAGCCAACACGGCGGGAATCTCTCAGATCGGCCTGGTAACCATCAAGTTGCCGCTGGAGATTCCGGTTGGTGGCACCTACCTCAACTTCATCTCCAACCCGGTCAAAGACCTACCGGCTCAGTACGAATAAAACACAGGTTACTCAGGTCTACCCTCCTCAGGCCAGTCTCCGGACTGGCCTTTTTTGTTGGCCTTTCGGGGCCACAATCGCAATCGGTTTTTCATTCCGGGTCGTTTTCCTGATAATCTGGTTGCAATATGAAACCCAACAACAAGAATTCCGGGAGAGCCTGCATGGAAAACGGCGTCCACTACCGCACCTGTCACCTCTGCGAAGCCATGTGTGGCGTTGCCATTGAGGTCAACAACGGCAAAATCACCAGTATCAAGGGCGACGACCAGGACCCTCTGAGCCAGGGCCACATCTGTCCGAAAGCGGTCGCACTTCAGGATCTGCATGAAGACCGGGAGCGCCTGAAGAAGCCGATACGCAAAACTGCCCAGGGCTGGGAAAAGCTATCCTGGGAGGACGCCTTTGACCTGGTTGCCGAGAAGCTTCATGGAATTCGGAAAACCTACGGCCGAAACAGTATCGGGGTCTACCTGGGCAATCCCAATGTCCACAATCACGGCGCCCTGATGACCACCATGCCGTTTTTGCGGGCCATCGGCACCCAGAATCGCTTCTCTGCCACCTCCAACGACCAGCTACCGCACATGCTGGCCAGCCTGGAGATGTTTGGTCACCAGATTCTGTTTCCGATTCCGGACATCGACCATACCGATCTGTTTATCTGTATTGGCGGCAACCCGATGGCCTCAAACGGTAGTCTGATGACCGTACCGGACATCCGGGGCCGCCTGAAAGCACTGCGTCAACGGGGCGGGAAACTCGTGGTGATTGATCCCCGGCGCACTGAAACCGCCCGCCTGGCCGACGACTTCCATTTTATCCGGCCCGGCACCGATGCCTTCCTGCTGATGGCCATGGTACACACTCTGTTCGAAGAGAACCTAGTGGACCCTGGCGCGGCCGAGCGGCTGGTGAAAGACGTGGATCTTCTTCGCCTGGCCGCCCTGTCGTTCTCACCGGAAGCGGTAACCAGGCACACCGGCGTTGAGGCTGAGGCCATCCGGCAGCTGGCGCGACAGCTGGCCAAAACCCCACGGGCCGCCCTGTATACCCGAATGGGCACCAGCACTCAGGCGTTTGGCGGTACCACCACGTGGCTGGCGTACTGCCTGAATATCCTGACCGGCAAGCTGGATATACCCGGTGGCGTACTGTTTACCCAACCGGCGGTGGATCTGGTGGCACTCGGCGCCATGTCCGGGCAGCGCGGGCATTTCGGAAAGCGCCACAGCCGGGTTCGCGGTCTACCGGAATTTGCGGGAGAGTATCCGGCCAGCACCATGGCCGATGAAATGCTTACACCGGGCGAAGGTCAGGTCCGTGCCTTTGTGACCGTGGCCGGCAACCCTGTGCTATCAAGTCCTAACGGCCAGCGACTGGAGTCAGCCCTGGAGGGGCTGGATTTCATGGTGTCCGTGGATTACTACCTGAACGAAACCACCCGCCATGCCGATGTCATTCTGCCGCCCACGGCGGCCCTGGAGCGCAGTCACTATGATCTGATCTTCAGCCAGTTTGCCGTACGCAACGTAGCCAAGTACAGCGAAGCACTGTTTCCAGCAGCGGACGACGCCCGCCACGACTGGCAGATTCTGCTGGAGCTCGCACACCGTCTGGAGCAACAGCGCAAAGGCGGGCGCCTGCCCCTACGCTCGGAAATGGGCTGGAGGGCGTTCAAAAAACTGGGACCAGATCCGATTCTGGATCTGCTCTTGCGAACAGGCCCCTATGGTGCCGACGCCGGCCCGGTGCGCCCATTCGCCCAAACCGCCATCGAACTGGTGATGGACATTCTTCCGGAGCGTAACCCCCTCAAAGGCCTGGCCCGGCTGAGCCCACTCAACCGACGTTGGGATGAATTACCAAAAGGCCTATCACTTTCTGCTCTGAAAGCCGCACCGCATGGCATCGACCTCGGCCCCCTGCAACCGGCGTTACCGGAAAGGCTGTTCACCCGCGATGGTCTGATTCAGATGGCACCTCGCCGCTATCTCGCGGATGTGGAGCGCATGCAGGCTACCCTTGAATCTGCCCCCGCTGACGGCCTGCTGTTGATTGGCCGTCGCCATGTCCGCAGCAACAACTCGTGGATGCACAACAGCCAGCGTCTGGTCAAAGGCAAAGGCCGCTGCACCCTGCTTATCCACCCGGACGATGCCAGCAAACGAGCGTTGAACCCCGGAGATCATGCCGAGGTTTCGGTTCAGGGGCGAGACGTGGTGATCCCGGTGGAAATCACCGAAGACATTATGCCGGGTGTGGTGTCCATCCCCCACGGTTGGGGTCACCATCGATCAGGCACCGGCCAATCAGTGGCATCGTCCCACGCCGGGGTCAGCATCAACGATCTGTTGGATGATGCCCTGGTGGATCCGGTTTCGGGAACCTCGGTCTTGAACGGCCAGGCGGTTGATGTCAGAGTCTGGCAACCCGAACCTCAACAGAAACAGGCCTGATAGCGGCCTCTTGAACAAACAGGAGTGTAACCATGCCCAGAGGGCTGCAATTGGTCTTTATTGCCATCGGGCTGGTTATTATCGGTGTGTTACTGGTGTATATCTGGCGCCAATCTCGGCTGCTGTCCGAACAGCGGCTGCGCCAGAAGAAAACCGAGGAGTTTCAGGCCCGGCGCCGGGACGAAATGATTGAAAGTATCCGGATTATCGCCATGGCGGTAGAGGAAGACCAGGTTGAGTATTCCGAGGCCTGTCTGAGATTCAAGGGTCTGCTGGATTACCTGGCCCCGGAACTGCTGGAAAAACCACCCTTTCAGGTGTTCCAGACGGTGCACGACAAGATTCAGCACATGCCCACGCATCAGGCGAGGAAGAATACCGACTCTGCGACCATCCGGGAAATGGACAAAGAACGGTTTGCCGTGGAAAGGGAGCACTCCGATGAAATCCGTCAGGCTGCCACAGCAATCCGCCATCATCGCTTTGACTGACGCCCGTATTTTGTAACTTTTTGTTACCGATCGGACGCCCGCTTCAAAAATATGTCAAAGCAAATCAATAGCTTTTAGCCTCAAGGAAAGCTGACACCATGCTCATTTATGTAATCTGCATGCAGTCGCCTTTCCTTTTCCCGGAGCTTGTCTAAATTTAAAACAGGAGGCCGCTCCCACCACACTGGATCAGCCTCCCCGTTGTTTTCTCCTGACAAGTTTGGACGACTCTGCAACAAGCGGGTGAACTTGCCGGCCTCAATGGCCGGCCCTTTTTTATCCGCCCTGACTCATCATCCCGGCCATGGCCATAATGCTGTCTTTTCGGCGCACCAGCTCATCAAACTGTTCCTGAACCAGCTCCCTGTCCAGACCCAGCTCATCATAGACAGCCTGAGTTGCAGACTCACCCGCGCCCAAGGCAACACCCCGCTCGGTCAGCAACTGCCGCCCCAGCCACAAGAGACGGGCATATACATTGTGAGGCCCGTCATAGGCGGGATTCTTCTGGTAACGAATAGCCAGTGTCACTTCGTCCGGCATACCCCAGTTTTCCATCAACTGCGCCGCAATCTGCTCCCGGGTGATCCCCAGCAGGTAATGCTCGATGACACTGGAATCAATGTGCGGGCTCACCTCCAGCGAGCGGCAGACCAGCTTGAAATGCGGAGGGAACACCTGCGCCAGTACCAGATGCCCGAAGTTGTGGAGCAAACCGGCCAGATAGGCGAGACCAAACAGAGGTCGCTGCCCTCGAGGCATCATACTCGCGAGAATACCTGCAGACTGAGCCTGCCAGATGGCCTGCTGCCAGTAATCAACATAACCGTCCGGGTGATCCTGCGGGTGCTTCAGGGCACGCCCCAGTGCCAGGCCCATGGCCAGATTCATCACCAAATCAAAACCCAACACCCGGGATACTGCATCGTGGACGGAATGCACCCGCCCTGCAGCGGCGTAGAACGATGATGACGCCCAACTCACGACCTGGGCTGCCAGGCTCGGATCGCTCTCCACCACATCCACCAGGTCCCCCATTACCGCATTAGGGTTTACCCGCAGATGAATGATGCGCTGGGCAGTCTCAGGCAAGGGCGGCAGCTCCAGCGTATCCTCCAGTCGCTGCTGAATACGCAAGCCGGTGAACCTTTTGATGGCGGAATGCAGCTGGTCACGGTCGGCGGCGTGATTGTCAAGATTGACGGAGATATTTGCGATATCCACCGCAAAATCGTGTCGGGCGGCCTTTGCGGTCAACTGGCGGAAATCTTCGGCCGGCATCATCAGGCCCAGGTCCTGTTCCCCCAACTCCAGCGCAACCGCCTCGAGTTCGTCCACACGCCGGTCAACTACAGTCGGCCAACCGGTGAGTGATGGCAGCGCCGGCAACTCCTGAAGCCCGGCTTTCTGGCGGACCCGAACCTGCTCGCGCCGCTGCATCATTCTCAGATCCCGCCCCAGACGCTTGTTCAGGGCTTCCAGATCGAGCATATCGTTGCGACGGCAGATGGCCTGCAGATTACCTTGATCGTCACTGAGCAGTACCATTCGAAGCAAATGGCCGGTATCAATCTGGCTTACGCTCCGGAACGATACACCGGGGGCGTTATCACCAAGTGCCTGCTGTACCACAACAGGAAGTTCCATAGCATTCTCCGGACAAAGGTTATCAATCAGTTTTCATGCATTTTGCAGTCATTAACGCGACATTAACAGGCCAATATCGGCCACGAGCACAGGCGTTATGAAATTCATGACCAACACTATACGTCGCCATAACGAATTTTCTCACCCAGCCACCGTCTGATAAGTGCTGAGACTACCCGAGGCTCCCTCATCAGGCTCGGAGCCATGTCACGAATGGGTTCAATCCAACCCTTGTCGCGTTCAAAATCGGCCAGGCGAAACTGCATCAAGCCAGTCTGGCGAGTACCCAGCACTTCTCCAGGCCCCCGAATCTCAAGATCCTTTTCGGCGATAAAGAAGCCATCCTGACTGTCCCGCAGCGCCTGTAACCTGGCCTTGCCATTATTGGACAGGGGCGGGTGATACATCAGCACGCAGAAACTGGCTTGCTCACCGCGGCCAACCCGGCCCCGCAGCTGATGCAACTGCGCCAGCCCGAGCCGCTCCGGGTTCTCGATAATAATCAGAGAGGCATTGGGCACATCGACGCCGACCTCGATCACCGTGGTAGCTACCAGCAAGTCCAGTTCACCGTCTTTGAAACGCTCCATTACCGCGGCTTTTTCCTGGGCTTTCAGGCGGCCATGAACAAGGCCAATGGACAGGTCCGGCAACCTCTCAACCAACTCCTGGGCGGTCACTTCCGCCGCCTGGCACTGAAGCGCCTCGGATTCTTCAATCAGAGTGCATACCCAGTAGGCCTGCCGCCCTTCCCTGCAGGCCTGGCGTACCCGCTCAATGATGTCGTCCCGGCGGCTCTCCGGCAGCACAATCGTTTCAATGGGCTTACGCCCCGGCGGCAGCTCATCAATCACGGAGGTATCGAGGTCGGCATAGGCGCTCATGGCCAGGGTTCGCGGTATGGGCGTCGCCGTCATGATCAACTGGTGCGGCGCCAGCGTTCCTCCAACCCCTTTCTCTCTCAGGGCCAGCCGCTGATGCACGCCAAAACGGTGCTGTTCGTCGACAATCACCAGCGCCAGGCGCTGGAATACCACGTCATCCTGAAACAGGGCATGGGTACCAATGGCAATCTGAGCACGGCCCTCGGCGACCGCATTCAATGCTGAGTGCCGGGCCTTGCCTTTCACCTTCCCCGACAACCAGACCAGCTCCACATCCAATGGCTCCAGCCAATTACGGAAGTTCTGATAGTGCTGCTCCGCCAGAATTTCGGTAGGTGCCATCAAGGCTACCTGGGCGCCGGCTTCGATGGCTTGCAGGGCCGACAGAGCGGCGACCACGGTTTTTCCCGAGCCGACATCACCCTGAACCAGGCGAAGCATCGGCACCGGCTGGCTCAGATCCTGCCGGATATCGGCCATCACATGGCGCTGGGCACCGGTCAGACTAAACGGCAGTTGCTCCAGAAATCGCTCTGCCCGGTCTCCCGCTGGTAGCAGCGGCAAGGCCTCCCGGGCCTGTATCTGCTCCCGGACCTGCAACAGGCTAAGCTGATGCGCCAGCAACTCCTCCATCACCAGCCGCTGCTGAGCCGGGTGCTTTCCCTCTACCAGCAGATGCACCGGGGCGCCGGCCGGAGGCAAATGCACCAGGCGAACAGCCTCGGTTATGCCGGGCAACTGGTAGTCCGCCAGCAGTGCCGGGGGCAGCCAGTCCTTGATGGGGTAGCGATCCAGATAGCTCAGGGCCTGCTGACACAGCCCCCTGACCCGGGGCTGTTGAATGCCCTCGGTCAGCGGATACACCGGCGTGAGCGTCGCCTGTTCGGCCGACGGCATGGGAGGTGGATTGGTCTGGTACTCCGGATGGTAGAATTCGTAACCGGCCCGGCCCGGTCGCACTTCGCCGAAACAGCGTACTCGCGTGCCTTCAGCAAGCTGGTTTTTCTGGGCGGCATTGAAGTGAAAAAACCGCATCACCAGAAACCCGGTGTCATCCCGCAACGTCACCTGCAGGCTGCGCCGACGCCCCATCACCAGGTCGGCCTTCATGACCTCACCTTCCACAACGGCAATATCGCCGATACGCAGGCTGCCCATGGGCACTACGCGGGTGCGGTCTTCATAACGGTAGGGAAGATGGAACAGGAGATCCTGAATGGAGTGGATGCCCAGCCTGGCAAGTATTTCCGCCAGGGCGCTTCCTACGCCCTTGAGCTGGGTTACCGGGATGTCCTCCAGTGACGTCATACGGCCCTCAGGCGCTTTCAGCAACCGCCGGTGTGTCGGTTTTGGCTTTTTCAATCACCCGGCACTGGCTAGCCGCCAGTGACAGTACATCGATGGCTTTGGGCCGCGGGAAGGTTACACGCCAGGCCAGCGCCACGGTTCGGAAAGGCACCGGCGCCGCAAAAGGCCGCACCGCAAGGATATCTTCCTGGTATTTGATGGCAGTGGCGGCCGACAGCGGCAGTACCGTGATTCCCAGACCGGAGGCCACCATGTGCCGGATGGTTTCCAGCGAACTGCCCTCGGTCACCAGCTCCGGTCTGCCGTTATCCGCCCGTTTGGTGATGGCATCCACCAGGGGCGGACATGACTCCAGCACCTGATCCCGGAAACAGTGGCCGGGCCCGAGCAGCAACAATTGCTCTTTCGCCATCTCTTCGGCCGTCACCTGCTCTTTCTCTGTCAGCGGATGATCTGCTGGCAGCAGCACCACAAACGGCTCATCGTAAAGCGGCAGGGTTACTACTTCCGGCTCTTCAAACGGCAGGGCAATGATGATGGCATCCAACTCTGAGTGCCGCAGCTTCTGGCGCAGGCTGGCGGTGTAGTTCTCTTCTATGTACAGGGGCATGTCTGGCGCTGCTCTGCGCAGCTCCGGTAATAAATGCGGGAACAGGTAGGGTCCGATGGTGTAAATCGCGCCGACCTTCAATGGCGAATTGAGCTGATTCTTGCCGTCCTGCGCCATATCCTTGATCACGCCCACCTGGTCCAGAACCCGCTGGGCCTGCTCAATGATACGCTGGCCAACTTCGGTCACCCGAATACTGCTTTTGCTGCGCTCGAACAATGGGATACCGAGCTCATCCTCCAGCTTTTTAACCGCAACGCTAAGGGTCGGCTGGCTGACATGACAGCGCTCTGCGGCACGGCCAAAATGCCTTTCCCGGGCAAGTGTAACAACGTATCGTAACTCGGTGAGGGTCATGGTGAGCTCCGGTTGACGTACTCAGGTCGAAGTTTCACTTACTTTATCAGCCAAAGGATAAGGATTGAAATTGTCTATGGCAATGACTGATGACAAGCAAAAGGCACAAATTCTGGTGGCGGGCTGCGGCAAGCTCGGAGGTGACATTGCCACGGTTCTGCTGGGCGCCGGAGACGTATACGGGCTGCGCCGCAACCCGGATCGGGTTCCCCAGGGAGTGACCGGGATCGGGGCAGATCTGACCCACCCGGAATCCATGGCTGGCAAGCTTCCGGAACACCTGGACATCGTCGTCTATTGCCTGACGCCATCCAGCTACGACGAAGAGGGTTATCATCAAGCCTATGTCACTGGTCTCAAGAACCTGCTCAACGTCATCGGTGAGCAATCCCTCAAGCGGCTGATCTTCATCAGCAGCACCAGCGTCTTTGCGCAGAATGATGACAGCTGGGTCGATGAGAACAGCCCTGCCGATCCGGACCGGTTCACTGGTCAACAAATCCTCCAGGGCGAACGTACCGCCCTGAACAGCGGGCATCCAGCCACCGTTATTCGCTTCAGTGGCATTTATGGCCCCAGCCGTCAGCGTTTTCTTGAGGAAGTCCTGGAAGGCCGCATGAATCCCCAACCACCCGCACCTTTCAGCAATCGCATACACGAAGTGGATGCCGCCAACGCTGTGGCATGGCTTGCGCAAAAAGCCCTGAACGGTGAGGACCTGGAGCCACTGTACGTCGCCAGTGATTGCGAGCCGGTTCGGCTGGATGAGGTGGTTGATTGGGTGCGGACTCAGGTGCCGTGCAAAGCCCCGGTGGAAGGCGCCCGTAAAGGCGGGCGGGCCGGTAGCAAGCGCTGCAGTAATCGAAAACTGCTTCAGAGTGGCTTTGAATTCCGGTACCCCGACTATCGGGCGGGGTACCGGGAGATGATCAGCAAGCTCTGACGCTTAGCTGAGCACCATAACGGCTTCCATTTCCACCGGAACGCCTTTCGGCAGCGCGGCTACACCGACGGCGGCGCGTGCCGGATACGGCTCCTGGAAATAGGTGGCCATGATCTCGTTGACAGTGGCGAAGTTGGCCAGGTCCGTCATGTAGATATTCAGTTTGACGATGTCCTTCAGCTCGCCACCGGCCGCTTCACACACGGCTTTCAGGTTCTCGAACACCTGACGGGTCTTGGCGGCAAAGTCGCCCGCCACCACTTCCATGGTTTCCGGGTCCAGCGGAATCTGGCCAGACAGATACACGGTGTCCCCGGCTTTAACAGCCTGAGAGTAGGTACCAATCGCCTGAGGGGCGTTTTCGGTCTGGATAACAGATTTGTTGGTCATGACCTGCAATTTCCTCTTTTCCAAAACGCCAATCGTCACCTTTGGGCGTAGCCACTGTCAACCACGCAAAGGTCTCAGTGCCGAACCCGGCCGATATGGGTCACTGCACGAATATTCCGGACCCTGCGCATCACCCGCGCCAGATGCTTGCGGCCATTCACATGCACCACGAGGCTGACGATGCCGAAGCGCGCGTTCTGGTCTTCCACACTGATGCGCTCAATGTTTCCGTCTGCCATGGCAACGGCGTTCGCTACTTCGGCAATCACCCCGCGCTGGCGCTCCAGTTCAACCCGAAGCTCCACCGAGAATTCATCGGTAATGTCCTTGGCCCACTTCAGGTGGGTCAGCCGGGCACGGCCTTCATCGTCCTCCGGCAGGCGGGAACAGGTATCTGAATGAATCACCATACCGTTGCCGGAGTCCATCACACCAACCACCGGGTCCCCGGGAATGGGTTTGCAACAATTGGCAAAGCGCACCAAGAGCCCTTCGGTGCCGCGTATGGTGACGGCGCCCTGCTTGCTGTCCGGGGCATTTTCCAGGTTGGCCGGCGCGTCCATCACGTCATTGCCAGACACCAACTGACGGGCCACCAGATAGGCCATACGGTTACCCAGACCAATATCGCTGATCAGATCATCAAAGCTGTTGACCTGGTTGTGATTAACCACCGCCTGTTTCTGGGCATCGCTGATATCCGACAGTTTGGCACCAAAACCCTTGAGCGAACGTTTGAGCAGGGTGCGACCCAGCTCCATGGACTCGGTCCGCTTACGGGTTTTGAGCACATGCCGGATACTGCTTCGGGCTTTGCCGGTCACCACGAAGCTGAGCCAGGCAGGATTCGGGCGGGCGCCGGGCGCGGTGATGATTTCCACCGTCTGCCCGCTTTGCAGCGGTTGACTCAGAGATGCCAGATTGCGATTGATCCGACACGCCACAGAGGCATTGCCGATATCGGTATGGATTGCATAGGCGAAGTCCACCGGGGTGGCCCCGCTTGGCAGCTCCATGATCCGGCCCTTGGGCGTAAACACATAGATCTCGTCCGGGAACAGATCGACCTTGACGTGTTCAATGAACTCCATGGAATCATCCGCGCGTTCGCGCATTTCCATGAGCCCCTTCACCCACCGATCAACCCGGGATTGATTGATGGTGGTCACGCCGGAGGCTTCGTTTTTGTACATCCAGTGGGCAGCAATACCATTGTTGGCAATGTGCTCCATTTCCTCGGTCCGGATCTGGATCTCGATGTTCACGTGCATGCCGAACAAGGTGGTGTGAATGGACTGATAGCCATTCGACTTGGGCATGGCAATGTAATCCTTGAAACGCCCGGGCAGTGGCTTGTAGAGACTGTGTACGGCGCCAAGTATGCGATAACAGTTATCCTCGGTATCCGTAATGATCCTGAACGCATACACATCCATGATTTCATGGAAGGATTTCTGCTTGAACTTCATCTTGTTATAAATGGAGTTCAGGTGTTTCTCCCGCCCCAGAATGCGGCCCGGAAGCCCACGCTCCTCCAGCTTTTCCTGCAGCTTTCCCCGGATGTCTTCAATGATCTCCCGGTGGCTGCCACGAAGCTTCTCCACCGCCTTGGAAATGTACTTGGCGCGCATGGGATAGAGCGAGGAAAAGCCCAGATCTTCAAGCTCGGTACAGATGGAATGCATGCCCAGGCGATTGGCAATGGGCGCATAGATATCGAGGGTTTCAGTGGCGATACGCAGGCGCTTCTCGTACGGCATGGGGCCAAGGGTGCGCATGTTGTGCAGGCGATCCGCAAGCTTCACCAGAATCACCCGGATATCCTTGGCCATGGCCAGGGTCATCTTCTGGAAGTTTTCCGCCTGGGCCTCCGCCCGGGAGCGGAACTCAATCTGGGTCAGTTTGGAGACACCATCCACCAACTCGGCCACATCCTCTCCGAACTGTTCCGCCAGCGCATCTTTTGGAATGCCGGTATCTTCAATGACATCGTGAAGCATGGCTGCCATCAGGCTCTGATGGTCGAGCCGGAGGTCGGCAAGAATTCCGGCCACAGCCAGGGGGTGAGTAATATAACGGTCGCCGCTTTTACGCATCTGGCCTTCGTGGGCCTGCTCGGCGTAATAGTAAGCCCGTCGCACCTGATTGATGCGATTGGTATCGAGGTAGGAACTGAGCTCTCTGGCCAGTTCTTCTACCGTTGCCTCTGCTGCGACCACCGCGCCTCCATCGTTCTCAGTATACCGGGGACAAAAAAGCCCGAATGCGTGCATCCGGGCTTCCGTTGTCCTTCCTGGCAGGTTCTATAGTTACACTATAAAACTGCGGAGGCAGATTTCAATGCTTCTCAATTACCGGCACGTATTTTTACGCATCGCCGGCAACCGGACGAACTCAGTCGTCGTCTTCTTCCAGCAGAAGATCGCGGGTCACCTTGCCTTCTGCAATCTCACGCAGGGCAATAACGGTCGGCTTGTCATTCTCTTCCGCAACCATCGGCTCGGCACCCTTGGTGGCGATCTGGCGGGCGCGTTTGGTGGCCAGCATGACCAGCTGGAATCGGTTATCTACGTTTTCCAGACAATCTTCAACGGTAACTCGTGCCATTATCTTCCCCGAACAAAAAGAATCACTGATTTAGCAGACCGCGTAGTTTACTGGCCCCGGCTCAATTTGTATACAGTGAAAACCACCATCACCCGTGAGCGGACAAGTCCCGCAGCAACTCACCGTGGCGAACCTGCTGGGTGGCCATTTTCAGCCGCTCACTGCGGACAATGGCCAGCAGATCAGCTAATGCCACCGCAAAGTCATCGTTGACCACCAGGTAATCAAACTCGACCGCGTGCCGGCACTCTTCCTCCGCCTCCGACAGCCGCCGTTCGATGACTTCCGGCGCGTCAGTACCACGGCCAACAAGTCGCTGGCGCAGGATTTCAGCCGAGGGCGGCACAATGAAAATGCTCACACATTCCGGAATCAGCCGGCGCACCTGTTCCGCCCCCTGCCAGTCAATCTCCAGGATCACATCCTGCCCGGTAGCGAGAGTTTCCCGCACCCACACCTGGGAGGTGCCATAGTAGTTGCCGAAAACATCCGCATGCTCCAGGAAATCACCCCGGGCAATCATGGCCTCGAACTCATCCCGGCTGATGAAGTGATAGTTCACGCCATCCTGCTCTCCATCGCGCATCGGGCGAGTGGTGTGGGATACCGACACCCCCAACTGGGAATCCTGACGGAGTATTTCCGACACGAGGCTGGTCTTGCCCGCGCCGGAAGGAGCGGAAATCACAAACAGGGTACCCTGCCCACCGGCCTGCTTCATGGCTTGAAGACTCCTGAACAACAGTTTGCGGCCAACACGCATGGCCAGAAAGCGGCAAATTATACGGGGTTTGACTTATCTCCGCATCCCGGCCCGGGTTCAGCTGTTAGTATGACCGCAAACACCCACAGTAAACGGATACCGCCATGGAAAAACTCCTGATCATCATGGATCACCACCATAAAGACCAAACCGCCCTCGCCCGTGGCGTGGCACTGGCCCGGGCAACGGGCGCAGCGGTGGAGGTCGTGGCGTTTGTGCATGAATATCTGGATGCACTGCCGGGCGATCCGGAGGTACAACAACGGGCCCGACAGGCGCTCATGGAACATCGCCAGAAATGGCTGGAACAGATGCTGGCGCTGGCCGATTGCAATGATCTGAAGATCCATGCCCGAACGGTCTGGGAAAAGCACATTCACCTGTGGGTAATTGCCCAGTGCCAGAAAGAGAACGTTGGTGTCGTGGTAAAGACGGGCCATCGCTCAGAAACCTTCCTGTATACCCCAACCGACTGGCACCTGATTCGCGAGTGCCCGTCACCGGTGATGCTGGTGGCGGAGAACAAATGGAACAAGGCTCGGCCAATCCTGGCGGCGGTGGACCTGAGCTCCGACAAACCCGTGAAGAAAGCCCTGAACAATCGCATCATTGATCGCGCCTGGCATCTGGCGAAGGCTCTGGAAACAGAGCTGCACCTGGTGCACGCACTTCATACCTCGGTGGTTCTGGCCGACCTGGACATCATCGACCCTCTGGCCCACGCCAGAAAACGGGAAGCGGCCCTGAAACCGCAGATTGAACACCTGTGCAACACCTGGCACCTGATGCCGGAACAGGTCCACATCGAATCTGGCCCTGCTCAAAAGATCATTCCCAGTGTTGCCAACCGGATCAAGGCCGACATGGTCGTCGTCGGCACCACCGGTAAAACCGGCCTGGCCGCCCGTGTCATCGGCAACACGGCCGAAAAGGTGCTGACGCATTTGCGGACCGACCTGCTCGCCATCAAGCCGGCGGAGTAAACCGCACGAACGCCGGGGAGGCACCAACCACCCCGGCTTATACCTCACTCCAGATTCTGCACCTGTTCCCGCATCTGCTCGATCAACACCTTGAGATCCACCGCAATACGGGTAACCGCCGCATCGATGCTTTTGCTGCTGAGGGTGTTGGCTTCGCGGTTCAGCTCCTGCATCAGAAAATCCAGGCGCCGGCCGATAGCATCGTCGTTCTTCAAGGTGTCGGTAACCTCACTGATGTGGGCATCCAGCCGGTCCAGCTCCTCCGCCACATCACTTTTCTGGGCCAGCATGACCATTTCCTGGGCTACACGCTCCGGATCCAGCTCCACTTTCGCCTTCTCAAACCGGTCTTTCAGATTCCGCTCCTGGGCGGCCAGCAGTTGCGGCATTTTCTCACGCACCTCTGCCACCAGCTTACCCATGGTGGCCAGACGATCCTCGAACAACGGCCTCAGACGCTCGCCTTCCCGTTCGCGCACACTCGTCAACTCAGCCACGGTATCGGCAAACAGATCTGCCGCTGCCTCCTTCGCCGCGCTGTAGTCCTTTTCGGGCAAAGACATCACCCCCGGCCAGCGCAGAATATCGAGCGCATTGATGTGGGCCGGGTTATCCAGCATACGGTTGATATGATTGGCCGCCTCATTCACAGCCCGGGCCATCTCATCACTGATTTCAAAGCCCTGGACATCACTCTCGGCCGACTGCAGGCGCATGGAGATATCGACCTTGCCCCGCTTCAAGCCCTGCTTGCGCAATTCCTCCCGAAACCGGTTCTCAAGCTCACGAAAAGCCTCCGGCAATCGGAACGAAGGTTCCAGATAGCGGTGATTCACCGTACGAATCTCACAAGTAAGAGTACCCCAGTCACCCTGGGCGTCCTTGCGGGCAAAAGCAGTCATGCTGCGGATCATAGTGACTCCAGTGTTCGTCAAAGGAACATCGAGTTTAACAGGCAAACACCCGGAGCGGCGAACCCGACCAAAGGGGCACGCAGCCTCCCCCGCCGGGCGCTTGCTACGTGCTATACTCGTTGCCCTTTCAAAACGCCCGACCGGCACCAGCCGGACATTCATATTCAGAAACAGGACACACTATGCGACCAAGCGGCAGAACGCCTGAGCAACCCAGAGACGTCCGCATCACCCGGAACTACACGCGCCACGCCGAAGGCTCGGTATTGGTGGAATTCGGCGATACCAAGGTGATCTGTACTGCCTCTGTCGAGAACAAAGTACCACCGTTCCTGCGCGGCGAAGGCAAAGGCTGGATCACCGCCGAGTACGGCATGCTGCCCCGCTCCACCGGCAGCCGCATGGGCCGGGAAGCTGCCCGTGGAAAACAGGGTGGCCGCACCGTGGAAATCCAGCGCCTGATCGGCCGCAGCCTGCGCGCCGCAGTGGATCTCGAAGCGCTGGGCGAACACACCATCACCATCGACTGTGACGTGATCCAGGCCGACGGCGGCACCCGCACTGCTGCGATCACCGGTGGCTGCGTGGCCCTGGTAGACGCGCTGAATCACCTGGTAAAAGAGAAACGCCTGAAGAAATCACCTCTCAAACAGATGGTGGCTGCGGTCTCTGTCGGTGTCTACAAAGGCACCCCGGTGGCCGATCTGGACTACCCGGAAGACTCTGAAGCTGAAACTGACATGAACGTGATCATGACCGATCAGGGCGGTTTCATTGAAATTCAGGGTACTGCGGAAGGCGCATCGTTCGAGCAAACGGAGCTGGATGCCATGCTTGGCCTTGCAAGAAAAGCGATTAACCAGTTGTTTGAAATCCAGCAAGAAGCCCTGGAAGGCTAAATCAGAAGTCTGGGGCGGCGTTGCGGAAAGCCTCCCCCAGAATTTCGGAGGCCATGGATGGCCGGAGAGAAGCGCACATGGATGTGCTCGTAGCGGTTCTGGGGGAGGCTTTCCGCAACGGCGACCTCCCCCGGACACGCGACCGACTATCTCAAAGCTCAGAACCCGATTTCGATATCGTAATCCATGATCACAGGGGCATGATCAGAGAACCGGGTCTCGTCATCAATCCAGCCATCGCGAATGGTCTTGCGAATACCCGGCGTCAGCAGGTGATAATCCACCCGGATACCCGCTTTCTTACGGGAACCCTCAGTCTGCTCCGGCCACCAGGTGAACTGATTGCTCTGCTTGTTGATCTCGCGGAACGCATCAACACAGCCCATTTCATCAAACAAACGATCCAGCCATGCGCGCTCATGGGGCAGAAAACCTGAGAAATCAGTCTTATGATAAAGCGGGCTTGCGTCGGTTACATGGTGAGCGGTCTGCAGATTCGCGCATAGAATAAACTGACGACGTTTGCGCAGGGTTTTCTGCATATGGATGCCAAAGGCTTCCATGAACTCGTCTTTGTGATCGAGCACTGTCAGGTCGTCTTCACCGATCAGTTCTTCCTCGCGGCCGAGGGCGCAGGGCGCGAGCACGCAGGCAACGGAAACCTTGTCGAAGTCGGCCTGGATAAAGCGGCCTTCCCGGTCTGCCTGCTCATTGGCAAAGCCATACATAATGGCTTTCGGGAAATGACGGGTGTAGATGCCGACACCACCGTGCTCGTTCAGCTCACCATCGATGAAATAGGCCTCGTAGCCTTCCGGAATCAGGTTCCTGTCTTCAATTTCATAGGCGCGCATGCGGTGGTCCTGCACACAGACCACATCAGCGTCCTGTTCGGCAAGCCAGTCAAAAAAACCCTTTTCAACAGCCTGCTCAAGACCATTGACGCTGATTGATACTACCCGCATACGTGTTCCCTGATTCGGTTTGTGTGTATGATACCGTTTTTACGCTTTAATTAAAGATCAAACCCCGCCAGAAGCCTTGCCATGCATGACTATCAGCAAAAATTCATTGAGTTTGCCATCCAGCGGAATGTGCTGCGTTTTGGAGAATTCACACTCAAATCCGGGCGCACCAGCCCCTACTTCTTCAATGCCGGACTGTTCAACACCGGAAACGACCTGCTTGAACTAAGCAAGGCCTATGCCGCTGCGATAGCACGCAGCGGGCTGGATTATGACATCATTTTCGGGCCTGCCTATAAGGGCATTCCGTTGGCCACGGTAACCGCCATGGCACTTGCAACAGACGGTAACAGCAAACCTTTTGCCTTTAACCGCAAAGAAAAGAAAGATCATGGTGAAGGTGGCAATATTGTTGGCGCCCCACTACAAGGTAAAGTACTGATTGTTGACGACGTGATTACCGCAGGCACGGCCATCCGGGAATCTATCGACATCATCCGGGCCGCCGGAGCCGAGCCGGCCGGCGTGCTGATTGCCCTGGACCGACAGGAAAAGGGCAACGGTGAACTATCCGCCATCCAGGAAGTCGAGAAAGAGTTCGGCATCCCCGTTGTCAGCATCATTCGTCTTGAACAGGTACTGGACTACCTGAAGTCCAATCCGGAATTTGCCGGCCATGCGGAGAACGTGGCCAGCTACCGGGACCGCTACGGAGTCTGATGAATGCGTCACCATCTGACCGTTTCTCCTGTTGTTGCCGGCGTTGCGGCCTTCGGACTGCTGTTTGCGGCCGGCGCCCAGGCAACCATGTACCGTTACACGGATGAAAACGGACGGCTGGTTATCAGCAACACCATTCCCCAGGAAGCGACCAAACGTGGTTACGATATCCTGAGCAACAACGGCCGAGTGGTCGAAACCGTTGCCCCCGCCCCCACCGCGGAAGAAATCGCCGCCCGGGAAGCGGAGAAAGAGCGCCAGAAGCAACTGGAAATCCAGCAGGAGCAGGATCGTCTGCTCCTGAAACGCTTCAGCCATCCGGATCAGGCTGTGCGCGCCATGCATCGCAAGATCCGCGAACTGGAAGGCATTATCCAGCTGAAGCGCGGGAACATTTCAGTAATTTCCAGCCAGCTCGACAGCGAGCAGAGCCGCGCGGCGGATATGGAGCGCGCTGGCCGGGACATCCCGGAAACGACGCTGGAGAAAATCCGCAGGCTCGAAGCCCAGATTCGAGATATCGAGCGGGAGATTTCCGCTCAGCGGCAGGATATCGGCGAAATGAAAAAGGCCTACGAATCAGACATCAAGCGCCTGGAAGAAATCACCGGGGAGACACGAACACTCCCCCTGGAGCCGGAAGAAAACTAAGCTCCACTAATGACAAAGGGCGCTCAACCGAGCGCCCTTTGCGAATGACTCACCAACTCGCCGAATCAAGCAGTGGCGGCAGTGGTTTTCTTGGCCGCAGGCTTGCGGGCAGTGGTCTTGCGCGCAGCCGGCTTCTTGGCGGTTACGGACTTCTTGGCATCCTGAGCGGCTTCTGAAACATCATCGGCTGCTTCAGAAACGGCGTCCGCACCTTCGGCAGCTTCTTTTTCCAGCTTCGCAACCAGCTCAGCGGCGAAATTGCCAAAGCGGGAGTTCAGCGAACGCAGCTGCTCGAACAGGTTCTCGGAGTAGCCGTTGTAACGCTTGCGCAGGGTCTTTACGCTGTACTCGCGCGCTTCCGCCTCCAGCTTTTCTGCATAATCAAACGGCTTGGACGCCAGCTTCTTCTGCTGCTCTTCAGCCGCGTTGATGCCTTTCTCAACGATGTCTTGCAGCTGTTCCTGATAGGATTTCAGTTTACCCATGGTGGTTCTCCCTGTTTTCCGAGTCGTTTCGGCACCGCGTTTTGCAGAGCCTTTGGTAACTTTCACCTACCAAAGTACGGCCAAAAATTAGAATGTTCATACTAAACACAGATAGGGGTTTTTACCGATTATTCACTTGATCACAGAATACTCGCTGGCATAATCGCACACTGTTTTAACGAAGCCCGTCTCCCGGTTGTATTCAGGCTCCATACGAACGAATACCAGAGGGCGCGCCTGCAGCGCCCCGTATGCGAGTAGTTATGAAGAGAACGCTTTATCCCAGTCCGCTGTCACGAACCGCGGCCACACTCCTTTGCCTGTTTGCCATACTTCTGGCCGGCTGCCAGGAAGACACGCGAGCCAGTAAACTGGATTCAAAACGCGCTTCGGAGATGGCAGACAGCCGCCTGAAACAGGCGCAGGGCGACCTGCTTGCCACGCTCGGCCAAAGCCAGCCGGACGATCAGGAAACGCCACAGCCACCTGGCGCCGACATCCCGAAGACCCTGGTATGGAACCCACCGCTCACCCGTGAAGACGGCTCAGCACTGACACCTGGTCAGATTGCCGGTTACCGCATCTATTACCGACTGAAACATCAGGAGAGCTTCAGCGTCATTCCGCTGAACGATGGCAGCAAAACCCGATACACCCTGTCGGAGATGCAGCCCGGCGCCTACGAGTTCTCAATCACAACCATTGATGTGGATGGCCTGGAAAGCAGGCGATCAGACCCGGTTGAGGTCAACCTGATCTGACCGGAAGGACGGGTTACCAGCGGAAGATCACCCAACTGGGCACGAGCAGGTCGGACTCGGTATCCTGAACCCAGCCACCGCCGTCGGCCGGCACCAGGTAGTATTCCGGGCCAATGTCAGGCACCACTTTGATCTCCATCAGCTGGCCATTCACCCGATACTCATAAAACACTTCTTTCTCGCCGGGGCGAATAACAATCTCCGCACCACCCTCCGGCGGCTGGTAATCGGAAATAACCACAGGTTCCTGAGGGGTAACCACCGGGGTGGCATCCAGAGCCCCTTCATCCTGGGCCAGCAACGGCGCAGAGAAGCAGCCCCACAGCAGGGCGGAACAGGCGATTCGTTTCATTTTCGTGGTACCCTTTGGTTCATCTTTCTGGCTAGAGTTGCACAAGCCAATCCACGCTTCAATCAGAATCCGGACCTGTTTTGATATGACTGAACAAACCAACCCTCCCGTGGTTCTGGTGGACGGATCGTCTTACCTGTTCCGTGCCTACCATGCCCTGCCGCCACTGACCACCAGCAAGAATCACCCGACTGGCGCCATCAAAGGCGTAATCAGCATGTTGCGGCGGATTGAACAGGACTTTCCGGGCTCAAAAACCGTGGTGGTATTTGATGCCAAGGGCAAGACTTTCCGGCACGACATGTATGAGGAATACAAAGCCAATCGCCCCCCCATGCCGGATGATCTGGCGGTACAGATTGAGCCCATTCACGAGATTGTCAGGGCGATGGGCTTACCGCTGTTGATCGTGCCCGGCGTCGAGGCCGACGATGTCATCGGCACCCTGGCCCATGAAGCCACCAGCAAGGGCATCGATGTGGTCGTGTCTACCGGCGACAAGGACATGGCCCAACTGGTCAGCGACCACGTGACCCTCATCAACACCATGACCGAAACCGCCATGGACCGGGACGGGGTCGTTGAAAAGTTTGGTGTTACCCCGGAGCAGATCATCGATTACCTCGCCCTGGTGGGTGACAAAGTCGATAACATTCCCGGTGTAAACAAATGCGGCCCGAAAACCGCCGTCAAATGGCTGCAGAGCTACGACAACCTCGACAACCTCATTGAACATGCCGACGAAATCAAGGGCAAGATCGGCGAATACCTCAGGGAAGCAACCGACACCCTGCCCCTGAGCCGGGAGCTGGCCACCATCCGGACCGATGTGGAACTCGAATTCGGGCTGGAAGATCTTCAGGAACGCCAGCAGGACGACGCCAGTCTGTTGGAGCTCTTCAAAGAGTACGAATTCCGCACCTGGATCGCGGAACTGGAAAACGGCTCCTCATCAGACGACGGCTCCCAGAATAGCCAGCCACAGCCGAAACCTTCGGTGGAGAAGCAATATCAAGTCATTACCGAGCAGGCGGACCTGGACGAGTGGCTGAAAAAACTCAAAGATTCCGATCTGTTCGCCTTCGACACCGAAACCACCAGCCTCCGCTACATGGATGCCGAAATTGTCGGCGTGTCGTTTGCCGTCGAGCCGGGAAAGGCCGCTTACGTGCCACTGGGCCACGACTACATGGGCGCCCCGGAACAACTGGACCGTGACTCGGTACTGGAACAGCTGAAGCCGCTGCTCGAAGACCCGAAACACAAAAAGGTCGGGCAGAACCTCAAGTACGACAAAAATGTGCTGGCCAACCATGACATACAGCTGGAGGGCATCGCCGAGGACACCATGGTGGAGTCCTACGTGCTGAATTCGGTCGGCACCCGCCACGACATGGACAGCCTGGCCCGAACCTATCTTGATGAAGAAACCATCACCTACGAATCGATTGCTGGCAAAGGTGCCAAGCAACTGACCTTCAACCAGATCGATCTGGAAAGAGCGGGGCCCTACGCCGCCGAAGACGCTGACATCACTCTGCGCCTGCACCAGACTCTTGCCCCGAAGCTGAAAAACACCGGCAAACTGGAATCTGTCTACCGGGAAATCGACCTGCCGCTGGTCCCTGTGCTGTCCCGGATGGAACAGCGGGGCACTCTGATCAGTGCCAGCACGCTGCGCCAGCACAGCCAGGAACTTGCCGAGCGCATGGCTGAACTGGAGAAGGAAGCGCACGAGGTTGCCGGCGAAGCTTTCAACCTGGGCTCCACCAAACAATTGCAGGCCATCCTTTACGACAAACTTGGCCTGCGGGTCATCAAAAAGACACCCAAGGGCGCCCCGTCTACGGCCGAGCCGGTTCTGCAGGAGCTGGCCCACGAGCACGAACTGCCCCGGCTGATTGTCGAGCACCGCAGTTTAAGCAAGCTGAAGTCCACTTACACTGACACCCTTCCCGAGCTTATCCACCACCGCACCGGGCGAGTGCACACTTCCTATCATCAGGCAGTGACAGCGACAGGACGTTTGTCTTCATCGGAACCCAACCTGCAGAACATTCCGATTCGGACCCAGGAAGGCCGACGCATACGCCAGGCATTTATTGCCCCGAAAGGCTACAAGCTGCTGGCCGCCGACTACTCCCAGATTGAGCTTCGCATCATGGCCCACCTGTCTGGCGACAAAGGGTTACTGACTGCGTTCGAGCACGGCGAAGACATTCACAAGGCCACCGCAGCCGAAGTCTTCGGCGTGGCGGTGGATGAGGTAACCGGCGCCCAGCGCCGAAGTGCCAAGGCGATCAACTTCGGGCTGATCTACGGGATGTCGGCATTCGGACTCTCGCGCCAGCTGGAAGTGGACCGGAAAACCGCTCAGGAGTACATCGACCGGTATTTCGAGCGTTACCCCGGCGTACTCAAATACATGGACAACATCCGCAAACAGGCCCATGACGACGGCTACGTGGAAACGCTCTACGGCCGCCGCCTGTACCTGCCAGAGATCAACGCACGTAACAAGCAGCTGCAGCAGGCCGCCGAGCGCACCGCCATCAATGCGCCCATGCAGGGCACGGCCGCCGATATCATCAAGCGGGCCATGATCGAGGTAGACAACTGGCTACGCAGAGAACACGCGAACGATGCCTGCATGACCATGCAGGTCCACGACGAACTGATCATCGAAGTTCGCGAAGAGGCCGTAGACAAAGTCAAAGAAGGCCTGGTCAAGCGCATGTCCGCCGCCGCCAGCCTGGATGTGCCACTGCTGGTGGAAGCCGGTGTGGGTGACAACTGGGACCAGGCTCACTAAAAGCCCCGCAACTTCGGATAACGCCCTGTTTCTGAACAACATCCCGCTTCCGGGCACAGGAACAGGGCAGACTCTCCGCCCACACCCTCGCAGACACCAGCAAAGACGGCCATCGGCACTGAGGCACGAATTCTGCATTGTCCTCCGATGTCTCGGGGCCCTTCGCCCCATGCAGTGACACCAATGCGAGGTCCAAGCGATGAATTCCGCAACCAGCGAACGCAACTGGCTGTTCGACCCCAGTCTTCTGAAACTCGTGCATCAGTGCCGCCGGCTTATCCAGTCTGAATTCGGCGTAAAACTGCACCTTAACGAAGATGGCCTGGAGCAACACCTGGCCGAGTACGCCCGTAAAACCCGTTCAAAGCATCTGGTTCATACCTGGGAAGCGCTTAAACAGAGAGTACCGGAGCTGAATACCGCCAATATCGAAGAGGAAATTGCGCCACGGATGTACCGCGGACAACCCATAGCGGAGGAAGGTGCCAAAAAAGCTACAGAGGAACTGTCGGAACCTGACTGCCCCCGGCAGAAAAAGGTGATCTACCGGGGCCAGGTGGTGGGCTGATTCCGGAAGGAATCAGCCTCAGAGGGCTATTCGAGAATCAGAAGGCTTTGCTGACTTCGAATGCGGCGCTCCAGGCGCTGAGTTCATATTCAGCCTGGTAGTTTGCATTTGAGATCGGCTGGCCCGTCGGATCAGCGTGACTGTACTCACGATCATCAACCTTGGCGTCGTCGGCAAAGATCAGCGTGCCTACCGCCACATCAACCGTCCAGCCACTTTGCACGTCCTTCCACTGAGTACCCAAGGTGAGCCAATGGCGATCTTCAGAGGGAATACGAGCGGTAACATACTGGTCGACCGGTGATTCATCAAAGGCATAGCCAGCTTTGAGAGCCCACTCGGGCGTAGCCTGCCAAATACCACCCACGTTGAACTGCCACGTGTTCTTCCACTCTTCGGTGATGTGGGTGATGGGCATATCACCTACTCGACCAATCTCAGCCGAAACCTCACCCGATTGCCCCTCACGACTGTTGATGTCGAGTTCTTCGAATCGACTCCAACGGGCATAAGTAGCACCCGCCAAAAGGGTAACATTATCAGTCAATCGATGGCGCAAGCCCAGCGTGGCGCTTTCAGGAATCGCGAGAGGTACCGTAACGTTTTCGGTCAGGGTCTGCGGTGCCAAACCAAAGGGAGACTGAGCACTCGGAGCCGGATAGCCCTCAAGCTCAATTTCGCCTTCAAGCTCGAACTCGGTGCCTGTTTGAGCAGTCAAACCGATTTGAGTCTGCTCAGACAGCTCGTACAAAAAACCAACCCGGAAATTGATTGCAACATCATCGCCCTCAATATCCGCATACGGAGCTCCAAATGCTTGCTCATACTGCGTTGCAAGCCCGTTGGCTTGAGCTGGTGGCAACCCCCGTTGAACCAACCCACCTCGAATATCCTGGAACTTACTGAGTCGGCCCTCGGCGTACATGATGTTCAGCGTTGCCCCCATTGAAAGGCCTTTGCCGTTATTAATGGCAATAGAGGGCGTAAAGGCAATCGCCGTCAGCTCGGTCTTGTCGGCAAAGTAACGGCCCACAAAGTCATTGTCGTAGTCTGCCGCCAGACCGTATGGCGCATGGATGCCGAAGCCTACATCGATGGAATCGTTGATTTCGTGGGTCAGATAGAAATTCGGCAGAACCGCAGGATCAGCAATATCACCACCGCGGGATCCCTCTACGTCACCGCCGAGCTGGTTAACCGCTTTCGCACCACTTTTCGCCTCAGCATCAATATCCAACACCGCCGCACCAAACGAAATATTGGTGCCGGAAAGCTGGCTCATACCGGCCGGGTTGAACAGAACCGTGGTGGCATTCTCAGGGTTGGCGGCAGCGCCGGCATTGGCCACGCCCATCTGGCTGGCGCTCTGCTCGTTCAGGGAAAAACCGCCGGCCAGAACACTGGCTGGTGCTGCTACGGCTGCCAGCGTCGCCAAACGGATCGCTTTTACGAGTGCGTTGGTATTTTTGTGCATGGTGTCTCCTTTTTTAGAATCGCGCGGAGTATACGCAGCACATGGCAACTGCCTCAAATGCCAAAGCTACTGGTTCGCGCCGCTAACCAATTACAACTTTGGTATTAGATGCCGCCCCCGGTGAACGGGGGCGGAAGACGAGGACGTCAGTCGTCCTGAATGGTGAGTTTGTCGACGGAGGAAGACAGCTTGTCTGCACCCTGGGCGTCGGCACCCAGCTTGATCATCAGGCGCAGATCGTTGGCGGAATCTGCGTGCGCAAGGGCATCTTCGTAGGTGATGGAACCCTCGGCATACAGTTTGTACAGAGCCTGATCGAAGGTCTGCATGCCAGACTCGTTCGATTTTGCCATCAGCTCTTTGAGTTTGTGCACTTCGCCCTTGCGGATCAGGTCTGCCACCAGCGGGGTGTTGATCAATACCTCGATAACCGCCTTACGCCCCTTGCCGTCCGGCGTGGGAACCAGTTGCTGGGCGACGATGGCCTTCAGGTTCAGAGACAGATCCATCCAGATCTGGTTGTGCTGCTCCGGCGGAAAGAACTGGATAATCCGGTCCAGCGCCTGGTTAGCGTTGTTGGCGTGCAGGGTGGCCAGACACAGGTGGCCGGTTTCGGCGAACTGAACCGAGTATTCCATGGTCTGGCGTGTCCGCACCTCACCAATCAGAATGACATCCGGCGCCTGCCGCAGAGTGTTCTTCAGAGCCACCTCAAAGCTTTCGGTATCAATACCCACTTCCCGCTGGGTCACGATACAGCCCTGGTGTTGATGCACGAATTCGATCGGGTCTTCGATGGAGATGATATGGCCGCGACTGTTGCGGTTGCGATGGCCAAGCATGGCCGCCAGCGAGGTGGACTTACCGGTACCGGTTGCACCCACAAACATGATCAGGCCACGCTTGGTCATGGCCAGATCCTTGATGATCTCCGGCAGCGACAGATCGTCAATCTGGGGGATTTTCACCTCAATCCGGCGAAGCACCATGCCGCAAAGGTTGCGCTGGAAGAATGCCGACACCCGGAAGCGGCCAATGCCCCGGGCACTGATGGCAAAGTTGCATTCGTGGGTTTCTTCGAACTCGGCGCGCTGCTTGTCGTTCATGGCGCCGTAGACAAATTCCCGCGTCTGTTCTGGCGTCAGGGCATTCTTGGTAACGGGCAACACCTTACCGTTCACCTTCATGCTGGGGGGCACCCCTGCCGTGATAAACAGGTCTGAACCACCCTTTTCTACCATCAGCCGTAACAGTTTCTCGAATTCCATTTTTCTACCCAGTTTTCAGTATCAGAAGTTATCAGGCATCTTCGCCTTGGCCCGCGCAGCCTCGCGGGAGATCAGACCTTTCTGCAACAAGCGCTCCAGGCACTGGTCCAGCGTCTGCATACCCAGGGAACCACCGGTCTGGATGGCCGAGTACATCTGGGCAATCTTGTCTTCCCGGATCAGGTTCCGGATGGCGGCGGTGCCGATCATGATTTCGTGGGCGGCAATACGGCCGCCGCCCATTTTCTTCATCAGGGTCTGGGAGATAACCGCCTGCAGTGATTCCGACAGCATGGAGCGAACCATGGACTTTTCTTCCGCAGGGAATACATCCACTACCCGGTCGATGGTTTTCGCGGCGGAGGTGGTGTGCAGGGTGCCGAAGACCAGGTGGCCGGTTTCCGCAGCGGTCAGTGCCAGACGAATGGTTTCCAGGTCCCGGAGCTCACCTACCAGAATGATGTCCGGGTCTTCCCGCAGGGCCGAACGCAAGGCTTCGTTAAAGCCCAGGGTATCCCGATGCACTTCCCGCTGGTTCACCAGACACTTCTTGGATTCGTGCACGAATTCGATCGGGTCCTCGATGGTGAGGATGTGCTCGTAGCGGGTATCGTTGATGTAATCCATCATCGCCGCCAGGGTGGTGGACTTACCGGAACCGGTAGGCCCGGTTACCAGTACCAGACCACGAGGCACGGAAGAAATATCCTTGAAAACCTGGCCCATGCCCAGATCTTCCATGGTCAGAACTTTCGACGGGATGGTACGGAATACCGCGCCGGCGCCACGATTCTGGTTGAAGGCGTTAACCCGGAAGCGGGCCACGCCGGGAACTTCGAACGAGAAGTCGGTTTCCAGGAACTCTTCGTAGTCCTTACGCTGCTTGTCGTTCATGATGTCGTAGATCAACCCGTGCACTTCTTTGTGCTCCATGGGGGGCAGGTTGATCCGGCGTACATCGCCGTCGACACGAATCATTGGGGGCAAACCGGCAGACAGGTGCAAATCCGACGCACCCTGTTTGGCCGAAAAGGCAAGCAGTTCAGTAATATCCATAGGATTCCTCGGAGGGCTTTTTCTTTTAGTCCAGAAGCGGCAAACTCACATTATGAGCAGCATAGCAGACAACATCGGGAGCGTAACCCGACGCATACAAAAAGCAACATTGCAGGCTGGCCGGGAGCCCGGCAGCGTGCGCCTTCTGGCGGTGAGCAAGACCCGCCCGGCGGAGGATCTGAAGGCCGCTTTTGAGGCCGGCCAGGTCGCGTTTGGCGAGAACTACCTGCAGGAAGCCCTGGACAAAATGCAGGCGCTCTCCGGCATAGAGGGTATAGAGTGGCATTTCATTGGCCCGATCCAGTCCAACAAAACCCGCCAGATTGCCGAAGCCTTTGCCTGGGTTCACAGCGTGGATCGATTGAAGATCGCTCGCAGGCTCAGCGAACAACGGCCAGAGACCCTGCCGCCGCTCAACATCTGTCTGCAGGTGAACATCAACAATGAGGACAGCAAGTCCGGCTGCACGCTGGACGAGATTGATGAGCTGCTCGAGGCCATTGGCGAACTGCCCAATCTGCGCCTGCGGGGATTAATGGCAATTCCGGACCCGGACCAACCCGAGGCCGAGCTGCGGCTGAGCTTCCGGAAGCTGGCCTCCACCCTGACAAAGCTGCGGCAGGGGCATCCTGAAGCCGGCCCGCTGGACACCCTTTCCATGGGCATGTCAGATGATCTGGAAATGGCTATTGCCGAAGGTGCCACCTGGGTTCGTGTCGGTACGGCCCTGTTCGGCGCCCGCCCGGCCAAACACAGCCAGAGCTGAACGCTGCGGTTCCTGCTATCATCCGAACCAACGATTCAAACGATCAAGACCGGGAGTGAACCTTGAGCAGATCACCCACCATCTCTTTCATCGGCGCCGGCAACATGGCCAGCGCCATCATCGGCGGTATGCTGGATAGCGGATTTCAGGCCGGCGACATCTGGGTGAGCGCCCCGGATGACGGCCATCTTCAGTCGATCCGCAAGCGCTTCGGCGTCAGTGTTACCACCGACAACCGCTATTGCGCCCAGCAGGCGGACATTGTGGTGCTTGCGGTCAAACCCCAGGTGATGGGCGACGTTTGCCGGGACATTGCCCCGGTAGTTCAGAACACCCGCCCGCTGATGGTTTCCATTGCGGCCGGGCTGACGGCCGACACACTGGATACCTGGCTTGGTGGCGGGCTGCCTCTGGTTCGGGTGATGCCCAACACCCCGTCTCTGGTGGGCAAAGGGGCCGCCGGCCTGTTCGCCAACAGCCAGGTGAAAGACGATCAGAGAAATGCGGTTCAGAAAGTATTCGAGAGCATCGGCTCGGCGCTGTGGGTTGACGACGAAAACCTTCTGCACAGCGTAACCGCCCTTTCCGGCAGCGGCCCCGCTTATTTCTTCCTGATGCTGGAAGCACTTGAGTCCGCCGCGACCGAAGCCGGCATTGAGTCCGAAACGGCTCGCGCCCTCGCCATTCAGACCATGGCCGGAGCCGCCGAGATGGCCGCGCGCAGCGAGGATGACCCCGGCCAGCTCAAACGCAACGTGATGTCCCCCGGTGGCACCACTGAACGAGCCATCAACACCTTCGAGGAAGGCGGCCTGCGCGATCTGGTAAAAAAAGCCTACAGCGCCGCCTTCGAGCGCTCACGCGAGATGTCCAGAGAACTGGCCGATAAACAGTAACCGATAACGGAGACTCAGCTTCATGCTGGCAGATATTGTCATTACGATCCTGCTGATTGCGTCCACTTTCTATATGACCATCGTTTTGCTGCGGTTTCTGTTGCAGCTGGCGCGGGCGGATTTCTACAATCCCATTTCACAATTTGTGGTCAAGGCCACCAACCCGCCACTGCGTCCCCTGCGGCGTTTCATTCCGGGCTGGGGCGGCATTGACGGCGCATCCCTGGTATTGGCGGTTTTAATCCAGGCCATTACGTTCTTCCTCATTCTGGTCGCACTGAACGGCGGCATTCCCGCCATCAATCCGGTTACTCTGCTGGTTTGGGCCGTGCTGAACGTGCTCAGCCTGATCGTGAAGATCTACTTCTGGTCGGTCATTGCCGTGGTTGTGGTCAGCTGGATTGCCCCCCAGAGTGGCCACCCGGCCATTCAACTGGTGGCTCAGATCACCGAACCGGTGATGCGCCCCGTGCGCAATATCATGCCCTCCATGGGCGGCCTGGATCTTTCGCCAATCATCGTGTTCCTGATTCTGAACGTGATTACCGTGGTCATTGATCACATGAAAGTGGCGGCCGGGCTGGGCTCAATCGGGCTCGGAATGTAACACGCGTCTCGAATATACATTTCGTTACACAATACACTGATTTGTTACTATCGCCGGCTGACAATTCAACCTTATGAATTGTCAGCCTTTTTAATGAAAGATCCCGCCCCATTCCCTGAAATGCCGACTCGCGCACCCTCAAACATTAACAAAACAGGTTATTATTAAACGCATTTAATCTGGGCGAGCGATTGGCGACACGTGTTCACCATCACTGACTCACTCAGGACATACCCGGAAGTCGCGCAGAAGGATTATCCGATGAACCCGCAGGGAACTCTGTCGCAGCAGGTTGAGGCGTATCACAACTGGAAAAAGGAACTGATCCGGCAGATTGGCCGCTATCGGCTGTGGCTGCAGGATAACAACCTGTTTTCAGAAGACATCAGCACCCGTATTCGTCACGGACTGGAGCTGCTCATTGAGGATGAGCTGACCATCGCTTTTGTTGGTGAATACTCCCGTGGCAAGACGGAGCTGATCAACGCCCTGTTTTTCTCGGAATACGGCCAGCGCATGCTGCCATCCCAGGCCGGGCGCACCACCATGTGTCCGACCGAGCTGTTTTTTGATCGCAGCGCCAACCAGAACTATCTGCTTTTGCTCCCGATCGAAACCCGCACAGGCGATCTGTCTCTGCAACAGCTGCGCAAGAAGCCGGAACAGTGGATTCGGCATGAGCTCGACGAGCGCAATCCGGACGTCATGCGCGAAGTGCTGGCGGAAGTTGCCCGGATCAAGAGCGTGAGCCCGGAAGAGGCCCGGGAGCTGGGCTTCGACGAGGCCATGCTGGAACACGATCGCAATAATCCCGGTAATGTGCTGGTACCGGCCTGGCGTAATGCCCAGATCAGCATTCGCCACCCCCTGTTCGAGCGCGGCCTGCGCATTCTTGATACTCCGGGCCTGAACGCCCTTGGCTCGGAACCCGAACTGACCATCAGCATGCTGCCCCGGGCCCATGCCGTTATCTTTGTGCTCAGCGCGGATACTGGCGTCACAGCCAGTGACATGACGATCTGGAAAGAGCATATCGATACCGAGCACGCCGACCACCGGGCCGGCCGGTTTGCAGTTCTCAACAAGATCGACGTTCTATGGGACGACCTTCAGGGCGAGAAGCACACCCAGGAATCCATTGACCGTGTTCGCAACTACACCGCGGACCATCTGGGCATCCGCCAGCAGGACGTTATTCCTCTCTCTGCAAAACAGGGATTGCTGGCACGGGTTCGCAAAGACAACAGCCTGTTCGACCGCTCCAACATCGGTAAGCTGGAGCAGCTGATCATTCAGCGCATCCTGATGCATAAGGAGCAGCTGATTACCCAGAACCTGATCAACGACTTGCTGGGAATGCTACAGAACAGCCAGGCGGCCATGCAGTACCGCCTGGATGCCCTGGAAGAAGAACGCCAGGCCTGCGCCGGCGCCACCCTCGACAAAGCCGCACTGTCCCGGCTCGCGGAACGGGCCCAGAAGGATTATGACTTCTACTACAAGAAGCTGATCACTCTGCGTTCATCGCGCCGGCTGATGGAATCCCAGGGTGACATGCTCACCAAGCTGGTCAGCGAAGATCGCTTTGAGCAGCACGCCAGCCAGGTACGGAAAATGATGTCGAAAAGCTGGACCACGGCCGGCATGAACCGGGCCATGGAACACTTTTTCGAACTCCTGGAGAGCGACCTCACTAACCTGCTGAGCGAAGGGCGGCTCGCGGAGAAAATGGTAGGCGCCATCTATCGCAGATACAACGAAGACACCCGCGCCCGGCACCTGGAGCCCATTCCGCTACGGGCCGGCCGGCATGTGATTGCCATTCGCGAATTGCGCAAGAAAGCCCGACGTTTCCGCAATAACCCGAAGAATCTGCTGTCGGAACAGTCAACGGTGGTCCGCCGCTTCTTCAATGTGATGGTGAGCGAGGCCCGCACGCTGCATAGCCGGGTGCGCAAAGATGTAGAGCGCTGGCCACACGAAGCCCTGCTGCCAATCATGCAGTTCTCCATGGAACAGAAACAGCTGCTTGAGCACCAGATCCGCCGCCTGCGCGACATGGTTCGCACCGATCGGGACAGCCGGGCCGAACGCCAGCGTCTGGATCATGCCACGGCAGACCTCCGCAAGCAGCTGGAACTGGCCGACGCCATGATGCGCCAGATTCGCAAGCCGGCGCCCACGATGATCCAGCAAAAAGTCGTCAATATTTCCGGCGCCATGTAACCAGGCACTGGCGAGCCGCACTACTTTGGTGCGACTCGCCAGACAGGCACCCTAAACGCCGGTTGCAGCAACCTCCCCCCGCCTTTAAACTGCAGTGCTGGCGCCAGTTCCGGAGCCAACCAAGGCCTGTGGCCAGACACCAGTGGACCGAACCAGGAACTCATCACACCCATGCCTGATTCCCTGCCCTCGGATTCCGTGGGCCTTGTAAGCCCGAAGACCATCCACTTCGACAAGCCGTTGGAGCTGGCCTGCGGCCAGACGCTGGAAAGCTACGATCTGGTGGTGGAAACCTATGGCAAACTCAACGCCGATGCCAGCAATGCGGTACTGATCTGCCACGCACTCAGCGGCCATCACCATGCCGCTGGCTACCACTCGCTGGACGACCGCAAGCCGGGCTGGTGGGACAGCTGTATCGGCCCCGGCAAGCCCATTGATACCAATCGGTTTTTCGTGGTCAGCCTGAACAATCTCGGTGGCTGCCACGGCAGCACCGGCCCCAACTCCAACAACCCGGAAACCGGCAAACCCTATGGTCCGGATTTCCCGGTCGTTACCGTGGCTGACTGGGTCGCCAGCCAGGCCCGACTGGCGGATCATCTGGGCATTCAGCAATGGGCCGCTGTGGTTGGCGGCTCCCTCGGAGGCATGCAGGCCCTGCAGTGGAGCCTGGACTACCCGGACCGGCTAAGGCATTCCGTGGTCATCGCCTCGACTCCACGCCTGACCGCACAGAACATCGCCTTCAACGAAGTCGCACGGCAAGCCATCACTTCGGACCGGGAATTTTTCGAAGGCCGCTATTACGACGAGAATCTGGTGCCGAAGCGCGGCCTGATGCTGGCCCGGATGGTTGGCCACATCACCTATCTTTCAGACGCCTCCATGGGCGAAAAATTTGGCCGTGAACTGCGTGAGGAAGCCTACAAATTCGGATTCGACGCCGAGTTCCAGGTGGAAAGCTACCTGCGCTACCAGGGTGAGCGTTTTTCCGAAACCTTCGACGCCAACACCTATCTGTTGATGACCCGGGCGTTGGATTACTTCGATCCCGCCTACGACTTCGGCGGCGATCTGTCCAAGGCACTGGCGCCGGCACAATGTGAATACCTGGTACTGTCCTTCAGCACCGACTGGCGATTCTCGCCGGCGCGCTCCGAGGAAATGGTCAATGCCATGATTTCGGCCAGAAAGCGCGTAAGCTATGCCGAAATTGATGCACCCTGGGGCCACGATGCCTTCCTGATCCCGACCCCCAGATACACCGACATCTTTACTGCGTATATGGACCGGGTAGCTCGGGAGGTCGGCGCATGAGAGCAGATCTTGAAATTATTCAACAATGGGTGCGCCCGGGCCACCACATCCTCGACCTGGGTTGCGGCGACGGCACCCTGCTGGATTTCCTGCAACGGGAGCGCAATGCCACCGGATTTGGCCTTGAGATCAACCCGGACCACATCACCACCTGTATGGGCCGCGGCGTACGGGTGATCGAGCAGAACCTGGATACCCAGGGCCTCGACAACTTCGATGATGGCATGTTCGATATTGTCCTGATGACTCAGGCCCTGCAGGCGGTACGCCGCCCCGACAAAGTCATTGATGAAATGCTGAGGGTGGGTCGCGAAGGCATCGTCACCTTCCCCAACTTTGCCCACTGGCGACTGCGCTGGGGCCTGGCGCTGAGCGGCCGAATGCCCGAATCCGATGCACTGCCGTATAAATGGTATAACACCCCCAATATCCGCCTCTGCACTTTCAAGGATTTTGAAGCGCTGTGCCGGCAGAAAGGCATCAAGATCAAAAGCCGCCGGGTAGTGGACGGGCAGCATCAGAACAGCTGGCTGGCGCGGCTCTGGCCCAATCTGTTGGGGGAAATCGCCATATACCGCATCACACGGGAGAGCACATGATGAACCTTCTGACTGCAAGCAAGACACTGTTTCTGGCATTCGGGCTCATGCTGGTATCGATCACCAGCCAGGCCGGACAAAAGGATTTCGGAGAATATCAGGTGCACTGGAGCGTGCTCCCCAGCACCTTCCTGGCGCCGGAAGTGGCACAGGCCAACAATCTGCAACGCAGCCGGGGGATCGGCATCGTTAACATCTCGATCATGACCGAAGACGAGCACGGCCAGATCCAGCCCGTCAGTGGGCAGGTGGAAGGCCAGGTCTCCAACGATATCCAGCAGGTGAACTTTCTGGCGTTCCGGCGCATTCAGGAAGGTGATGCCGTGTACTTCATTGCCCAGTACCAGTATCAATCCGGAGATCTGATGACGTTCAACGTCACGGCGCGCCCCAGCGGCCACCAGGAAGACCTTCCGATCCGTTTTTCTCACACCCTGTTCAACGACTGACACCATGGCCCGCAAACTCGTCATCGCCAGCAACAACAAGGGCAAGATCGCCGAACTGACTGATCTGCTCGCGCCACTTGGCTTGCAGCCGGTCGCCCAGGGTGAGCTTGGGGTATCAGAGGCCGAAGAACCGGCCGTTACCTTCGTTGAGAATGCTATTATCAAAGCCCGCCATGCAGCGAGAGTCACTGGCCTGCCTGCGCTGGCCGACGACAGTGGCCTGGCCGTGGATGCCCTGGACGGCCGCCCGGGCGTTCGCTCCGCCCGCTTTGCCGGCGAAGAGGCAACCGACAATGATAATGTCGAGGCGTTGCTCGCAGCGTTGAAAGACACGCCAGAAGCAGAGCGCAGCGCTCAGTTTCACTGCGTTCTGGTTTATCTCCGCCATGCCGACGATCCCACGCCGATCATCTGCCATGGTCGCTGGCCAGGCCGCATTCTTGCCGAGCCGCGCGGGCAAGGCGGCTTCGGTTACGACCCGGTCTTTCTGGTACCGGAGCATGGATGCAGCGCTGCCGAGCTGACACGGGAGCAGAAAGGCAGGATCAGCCATCGGGGACGGGCTCTGGCCAGCCTTCTGGACCAACTCAGGGCGGAGCTTTAATACTGTGACCGCCACCCTGCCCGTGGCGGTCTGCCCGCCCCTGAGTCTGTACATTCACGTTCCCTGGTGCGTGCGCAAATGCCCGTACTGCGACTTCAACTCCCACGCTGTCAAGGGAGAGATTCCCGAACACGCCTACCTGAACGCCCTTCTGGAAGACCTCGGTCAGGATCTGAGCCTGGTACGGGAACGCCCCATTGAAACCGTATTCATCGGTGGCGGAACCCCGTCCCTGATGAGCGGCTCGTTCTACCACCGCCTGTTCGAGCGGCTCCGGAAACGGCTAACATTCAGCCCGGAGGCCGAAATCACCCTGGAGGCCAATCCCGGCACGCTGGAGACTGGTCGATTCGAGAGCTTCCGGGAGGCAGGCATCAATCGGCTGTCCATCGGTGTTCAAAGCTTTGATCCGGCGCAACTGAAAACCCTGGGCCGGATTCACGACAGCGCTTCGGCCCACAGCGCCATTGAAGCCGCCCGCAAGGCCGGTTTTGATAACTTCAATGTCGATTTGATGCATGGCCTGCCCGGCCAGACACCGACTCAGGCTCTGGATGATTTACAGGCAGCGTTGAGCTACCAGCCCCGGCACCTGTCCTGGTATCAGCTCACCATCGAGCCCAACACCGAGTTTTTCTCCCGACCACCCGCCCTGCCGGACGATGACCGGCTATGGGAAATATACCAGCGCGGGGGAGCCCTGCTGCGCCAGGCGGGCCTGGACGACTATGAAGTCTCCGCCTGGTGCCTGCCGGGCGCCCAGAGCCGGCATAACCTGAATTACTGGACCTTCGGTGATTATCTGGCCCTTGGGGCAGGCGGCCATGGCAAGGTGAGCCTTGCCGACGGGCGCATCCTGCGATACTGGAAGACCCGGCAACCCGACGCGTATCTCAACCGGATCGGCTCCCGCACCGCTGGCAGTGAAGCCATAGAGCCGGAAGACCGGCCCCTGGAATTCATGATGAATGCGTTGAGACTAAAAAGCGGCACCGACGAAAGACTGTACGGTGAGCGTACAGGTTTACCGCTGTCGTCCATTGCGGTAAAACTTGAACAGTTACGAAATGAAAACCTGATCGTCCCCGACCGTCTGCAGGCGACGGCAAAGGGGCAAAGATACCTGAACAGCCTGCTGGAGCACTTTCTCTGATGGACTCAGCCCAGCGCCCACCGCTTATTCCCATGCGCCCGATGAAGCTGCCCATGAAAGTTTCCCTGGTGGCTGCACTGGCACTGTGGCTGGTTCTGGTGGCGCTGAACCAGCCACTGCATACGGCCGCCGCGCCTCAGGGGATTGTCAGTTTACAGCTGGCCGGTACCGCCGAGCAGACTCACGCCATTCTGCGCAGCTGGCGGGACGGCAATCTCGCCATGGCACGGCTATCACTGTGGCTCGACTTTGTGTTCATCGTGGTCTACCTGGCCGCGCTGCTTCAATTAACCCGCCACTTCACGCGGGACAGACCGGGTATCCGGGAACGGATGGTCGCCCGCTGGGTGCGCGCCCTGTTTGTCATCGCAGGCATCAGCGATGTAGCGGAAAACATTGTTCTGCTCAATAACTTCAATCCGCCTTCAGATTCCCTGAGCCTGACCGCCACCATTCTGGCGCTGGTGAAATTCACCGGCCTGATACTTGGCATGGCGGGCCTGGTGGTCATCCGCGCTTCCC
This sequence comes from Marinobacter sp. LM1, assembly GCF_042763285.1. NCBI lineage: Bacteria > Pseudomonadati > Pseudomonadota > Gammaproteobacteria > Pseudomonadales > Marinobacteraceae > Marinobacter > Marinobacter sp. LM1. The sequence continues at coordinate 633,429 of NZ_CP114373.1, read as the reverse complement.
GCCGCAGGCCCCTGACTCACTCCCACTGAACTCAGTTGGTGCGATAAAACAACAAATCCCATACTCCGTGGCCAAGATTTTCGCCACGCTTCTCGAACTTGGTGATCGGGCGGTCATCAGGCTTGGGCGAATAACCACCCTGCTCCTGGGTATTGGCAAAGCCTTCTGACGCGCTCATCACTTCCAGCATGTGCTCAGCGTAGTTCTCCCAGTCAGTAGCCAGGTGCAGAATACCGCCCACCCGCAGCTTATGGCGGATGCGCTGAACAAATTCCGGCTGGATCAAGCGGCGCTTGTGATGCTTTTTCTTGTGCCAAGGGTCCGGGAAGAACACCATCACCCGGTCCAGGCAGGCATCCGGCAGACACAGGTCAATCACATCATTGGCATCAATGCTGTAAACCCGCACGTTCTCAAGACCACGCGATTCCACTTCTTTCAACAAAGCGCCGACGCCCGGCAGGTGTACTTCCACCCCGATAAAATCCTGCTCGGGTGCCGCTTCGGCCATATCGGCAAGGGATTTGCCCATCCCGAAACCGATCTCCAGGTTGAGCATGTTATCGCGGCCAAACACCTCACGGGGGTCGATCATGCCATTGTCACGGCTCAGTCCGTACTTGGCCCAGTTGCGATCGAAGGCCTTCTTCTGACCTTCGGTCATCCGCCCCTGGCGCAGTACAAAGCTGCGAACACCGCGGCGTGTGGTGACCGGATTCGTATCCTGAGTCTCGTTCTGGTCAGTCATTCTGTGTCCTCAAGCTTCAAAGCGGATCTCGTGGAATAAACCTGGCACACAGTTTACCAGAGTCAGTAGCTTCAGGCGGAGACAACCGACCCCTGGCCAGTCTGACGGTCGAGTTGGCGGTAACCCAGCGCCTCCATCAGGTGCGACTGGCTCAGGTGTTCAGCACCCTCCAGATCCGCCAGGGTGCGGGCCAGTCGTAATATTCGATGGAGCGCCCGGGCCGACAACCCCAGTCGCTCCATGGCCCGGGTCAACAACCGCTCACTGGCCGCATCCAGCCGGCAAGCCTGATCCAGCAACGCTCCCGAGAGGCCCGAGTTGAGCATCCCACGAGCCTTCTGCCGGGCCCTGGCAGCCAGAACCCTGGCCCTGACACTGGCGCTACTCTCACCGGACGCCCCGGAACCGAGCAAGACCTCTCCGGACTGCACTGGAACCTCCACATGCAGATCGAACCGATCCAGCAACGGCCCCGAGATCTTTGCCCGATAACGCATCACCTGTGCCGGCGTGCACTGGCACTCGATATTGGGGTGACCACTGTAACCACATGGGCATGGGTTCATGGCGGCCACGACCTGAAATCGCGCTGGGAAAGTGACCTGCCGCGCCGCCCGGCTGATGGAGATTTCGCCAGTTTCCATAGGTTCCCGCAGCACTTCCAGGACCCGCCGTTCAAACTCCGGCAGTTCATCCAGAAACAACACCCCCCGGTGCGCCAGAGAGATCTCACCCGGGCGAGGACTGCTGCCACTGTCATATACTGTAAAAAGTGAGACAGTGGCAACGAGGAATCATGACGTTAGCCTGCAAAAAACACATTTTAATGAGACAATATTTTTTGAATTGGTGAGACGAGGCCGAGATGAACGGAAATAGCCGAGACAGTCTTCAGGTCAGGGAATCTGTAAGGAAAATCGGGACTACACGTCGAAGCGTCTCAGGCACTTATATGTTCCGAGGCGAAACTCCCATCCAGTTCGAATCAACTCTGGAGCGCGACTTCCTGATAAGAAAGGCCTTTTCTCGAAGCGTGCTTAATGTGGTTTCCCAGCCAATCCGCATTCCATTCCAGACGAGGGATGGTCGCAACTTCCACTACACTCCCGATTTCCTTGTCTATTATCGCCTCGGATCACGTGACTATCTCGATTATCCACTCCCAATGCTGGTGGAGGTAAAGCCGGAGAGCGAGTGGCAGGCCCGGTGGCGAGACTGGCTGCCGAAATGGAAAGCTGCTTACCGATATGCACGAGAGCAAGGGTGGCTATTTAAGATTCATGATGAGTCCCGAATTCGGGATCAGGCTCTGCGAAATATCAAGTTTCTAGAGCGCTTCAGTCGCATGTCTTTCCCGGAAACCGAAACTGGCGACCTGATCCAAAACCTTAGCGAAATGGGTAGCGCCCCTGTCCATTATCTCCTGAGCAGACATTATCCCGGAATTTACCGCCCCCAAGGGTTGGCCCATATCTGGCACTTACTTTCGACCCACAAACTTGAGTGCGATATGAGCCGACTGCTTAACGACACAACAACTGTATGGGTGACTGCTGATGAGTGAAGAGCATAATTACGAGCCCTCTAATGAAGCCCTTGAACCGATTCGGCAGCGAATCAGCGTGAACGTCGGCAACTACCTTCAACATGGTGATGACGTATATAAAATCACTCAAGTGCTGGATTATGACTCTGCCATTGGGATTAATGTGGCGACAGGACGATCCTCACAGCTGCGCATTAAAGAGCTTCGCCCAGCCAACAACGCCGGCGAGGAAAGCGATCACACCTATCAGGATTTGGAGGAGATCGCAGACTCCGATTGGGCAGAGGCTGAAAAACGGTATTCGGCGATCAAGCCACTGGTGAACGAACTTAGCCCGGGGCGAGCGGTTGTCGCGGAGCGCGCACAAGAGGTTGGCGTTGGCACCGCGACTTTATATCGCTGGCTCAATCGCTTCAAAAGTATGGGAGTGGTGTCTGCGCTGATTCCCCAACAGCGAGGCTGGAAAGCCGGCAAGGGACGAATTTCTGGCTTGGCCGAGAGGGTTATTCAAGAAGTCGTCGACGAGGTATACCTGACACCCCAGCGCCCGACTGATCAGACCGTCGTATTAGAGGTCAAACGTCGATGCCATGAGCGGGGTCTGAAGGCTCCTAGTGCTACTGCGGTCCGTTCCAGACTCGCGAAAATCCCGGAGCGGATCAGAATGCGAAAGAGAGGGTACCGTGAAAAAGCCCGCAACCAATTTCAGGCGACTCCGGGTCGCTTCCCAAATGCGGACTACCCCTTGGCTTATGTTCAGATTGACCATACTCCCGTAGACATCATCTTGGTAGACGACGACCTACGGCTGCCGGCCGGCCGCCCCTGGATTACGGTCGCAATTGATGTGTTTAGTCGCATGGTCACCGGGTATTACCTTTCATATGATCCTCCCTCCACAACGTCTGTAGCGATGTGCATGGCGCACTCAATTTTGCCTAAAGACGATTGGTTAACCCTGCATGGAGTTAAAGCGGATTGGCCTGTTTACGGGATCCCATCAACGGTTCATGTCGATAACGGAGCCGATTTTCGCTCTGAGACGTTCCGGAAATCTTGCCAGATGTATGGCATCAACCTGGAATATCGCCCGGTAAGAGCGCCACGATATGGTGGTCACATTGAGCGGCTTCTTGGCAACTTCATGAAAAAGGTACATGAACTGCCAGGCACTACGTTTTCATCGGTTCCGGAAAGAGATGAATACGACTCAGAAAAGCATGCAACCATGACACGATCGGAGTTCGAGAAGTGGTTGGTAACTCTGATCACCCGCTACTACCATAATGACCGCCACAGCGGATTGGGCATCCCACCAATAAAACAATGGGAAATTGGCATCTTCGGGGACAAATTCACTCCAGGTATAGGTATCCCACCCCAGCCAGGAGACAAGACGACACTATTGCTAAACTTTCTACCCGCATTCCGGCGGACTGTGCAAAGCTTCGGGGTAACCGTTGAGGGGATGCATTACTACGACGAAGCGTTGCGGCCGTGGATAAACGCCAAGGACCCAGACAACTCAAAGAAAAAACGTCAGCTGGTTTTTCGCAGGGATCCTCGCGACATCAGTTACCTCTGGTTTTTTGATCCCGATCTAAAGCAGTATTTCAAAATACCCTTCGCGAACCTGTCTTTACCGCCAATGAGCGTGTGGGAACTGCGACAAGCAAAAGAAAAATTAAAAGCTGAGGGAAAAACATCGTACAACGAACACCTGGTACTGGAAGCGATTACAGATCTTCGGAATCAGGTAGACGACGCCAAGCACAGAACCAAAAAAGCTCGCCGGCAGGCGCAGCGCCGCAAAGAGCATGAACGAAAAATCAGTCCCGCTGAACCGATCCATTCCGAAGCACCCAAATCGGCTGTTAACGAATCCTGGGATGATGATCTTCTTGACGACTCAGCTGAAATTCGTGGCTTTGGAGATATTTCATGAGCGAACAACTCTATGATCATATCCACCCCGAATTCAGGCATATAGCCTGCCTGAGCATGGAGGAACGACTTGAGTTCCTCGACCAACCTCGGTGGATAGGTTATCAGGCAGCACAACAGATCCTGGACACCCTTCAAGGACTGATGAGGAAGCCAAAACAACCGCGAATGCCAAACCTGTTAATCGTGGGCGACTCGAATCAGGGAAAAACAACACTGATTCGGCGTTTTTACGAACTGTGTGGCACTCCCTACATCAATGACGAAGCAGATCCGATCAAACCGGTCATTGTTGCAGAAGCATCATCTAACGCCGATGAAAAACGACTCTACTGTTCGATACTGGAACGATTCCATGCCCCTTACCGTCCGACTGACCCCACGACAAAACTTCTGTATCAAGTCATTCACCTTCTCAGGGAATGCCGGGTAAGAATACTGGCCATTGATGAATTCCATTCACTACTGACCGGTTCCGCTATAAAGCAACGAGAGGTGATGAATGCGATCAAGATGCTCTGCAATGAGTTGGCTATACCTATCGTAGGCATCGGGACACGAGACGCGGTGAGAGTTCTCCATACCGACCCTCAGCATGCCAGCCGATTCGATGTTGTAGAGCTTCCACGCTGGGAGCTCAATAAACAGTTCCAAAGCTTGCTCGTAGACTTTGAGGCCGTTTTGCCTCTCAGAAATCCCTCCAAGCTTCACCAGCGAGAGCTCGCAAAGCTCCTATATTCAATTTCTGAAGGCAATCTTGGTAACCTGCGCCGGCTCGTCAATCAGTGTGCCGAAGACGCCATACGGAGTGGGCAGGAGCAGATCACAGAAGAGATCATCAGGAAGAATAAATGGCTGCAGCCTACACGTGGCATTCGGGAAGTCATGCTCTAAAGGCACAATGGCCCGTACCAACTCCGATTTTACCGGACGAGATTTTATCGTCCTGGCTGGTTCGCACGGCTCTTAGGCAGGGGTGCAGTCCAATGACCCTCGCTGCGACGATCTGGCCCGGGTGGAGAATGTGGACGATAGACACGGACCGTTCCCTGTCCTTTGATCGGCTCAGGATTCTTTCGATGCGTTCTGGTATTGATCCGGACGCGATCCGGGCCGCTACACTCCATCCGACAATTAGCAAAATTCAGCAGAACCCCTTAACTAACAAAGCCACTTGGCCCTGGGCGTTGACCATTGGCGCTCGTAACGTCAAACGTCGAAGTGGCTTACAGTATTGCCCTCTTTGCCTGGCCGAGGACGCCTCACCGTATTTTCGACTCAACTGGCGTTTTGCCTGGCACACTGGATGCCAACGACATCAATGCACGCTGCTAGATCGATGCTGGAACTGCCAGTCTCCAATCGAACCCCATCGTCTGACAGAGCTCGCACCTAATGCAACTACATGCCCAACTTGCGGTGAACTTCTTGCTGATGCGTTAACGGAAGGAATTGATCCCTACGCAGCTGCACTCCAACAAGCTACTGACCAGGCACTTGTGACAGGATTCTTTAGGCAACCAATTGCAGAAGGAACTGTCTTCGACTGGTTTCAACTGTTGAACTTTTTCGTGTCGCTGATTCGTCGGTCTGCCTGTACGAACACTGATACCCAGTCACACCTGTTTCAGCTCCTCGACATTGATGTACCGGATGGCTTCCCTCTCCATTCCGGCACCAATACAGAGTGGCTCCCCATAGCTTCCCGGCAAGCGCTCCTGAGAACCGTTTGGAGCTTCATCACCGTCAGTCAGGAGGACTTCAAGTCAAAACTGATCGAATCCGGCATATCGAAGCAAGGTCTTACAGAAGACATAGATTCCGTGCCGCCCGCTATTCAGGATCTTCTTCACCAACTGCCGGATGCGAAGCGTAAGCCGAGGAAAACGGCGACTACGCGCAAGCCTGGACCTCGACCTCGCAGAGAGGTGGAGCGGATGATGGCCCGACTCCAGCGTAAGCTGGAAATGAGGCAACGATGACTGCTCCCAAAAAACGACCGCGCCAAACCGAGTGTGACGAATGCGGGAAGCGTCCCGTCACAATTCATCGGATCTATCATGGTCATCGCTACTGCGGCACTTGCTACGCCCGGGTTTTCGTCAGATCTGACTGTCCAAAATGTCAAAATCCCGCACGCTTGCCTCGCACTCACCCAGAAGCTATTTGCCAGCCCTGCGAGAGAAACAAGCCATGTATTCGGTGCGGCAAAACTCGTTATCGAACTGGTCGGATTTCACAGTACGGGCCAGTCTGTAATGCGTGTTCAGTTTACTTTCGTGTCCAAGAGCCCTGTGAAGCCTGCGGCACTCTTTCCAGGCGATTGAGTCGGATTACCGGAGTACACGGAGGAAAACGTATTTGTCCTGCTTGCGCCGGTACCTTTCGCGGCACCTGTGCCGCTTGTCGACGCAATCGTCAGCTTTTTGAGGGGCCGGCCGAGCAGCAACTTTGCAGAAAATGCCTCACGCACGGCTATCTTGAGTGCCCTAGCTGCAAAAAAACGATGCCTGCAGGATATGGCAGTCGTTGTGAAGATTGCTATTGGCACGATGCCTTTCGGAAAAGGATGGAGATCAATTCTGCGCTTTTCCAGACCAAGCAGGTGACACAAGATTTTGGGAGCTTCGGGACGTGGATGAGCCTCAGATCAGGCTACAAATATGCTGCACTCCGATTAAATCGCTATGCCTGCTTCTTGCAGGAAATTGAGCGTCAATGGAGGTGCGTCCCGGAGGCAGACAGTCTGGTGCGCTCTTTTGGTCCTGAATACATGAGACGCCACCGACTTTTCACTCAGTGGCTTGGCGAAGTTCATTCGTTGACTGTCAGTACTGAAGCGTTTAGGCATGCAGCCGAGAGTCGGCAAATTCAAAACTTGATGGACCAACTACCCGCAAACTCCTCTTATCGTCAGCTCGCAGAGGACTACCTTCGTGTTCTAGAGCAACGTCATGCCGCAGGCAGAACCAGCCTCCGTTCTGTCAGGCTTGCGTTAACACCCGCGATCGCTCTGCTCAAAGCTGCCGGACATTCAATCCTGGGCCAAAGGCACCTTAATCGTTATCTAGAGGCCAAACCGGGGCAACGAGCGGCTATAGCTGGGTTCATCCACTATCTCCACAAAAAGCGTGGCTATGGCATGAATATGCCGCCTAAAGCATCTTTGCAAAAGCAACGCAGAAACATCGAGGAAAAGCTACTGGTCATCATGACAGAACTCCCTTCAGGCAAATCAACGCTCTCAGATTGGGTCCGCTTAGGACTGATGTATTTCCACAACGTTCCCGCCCAGAGTGCACGAAGGATGGCGGCAGCATCTACTGAAACTCATTCACGTCAGGGCATAACGGTTAATATAGGAGACAAAGCGTATTGGCTTCCAGCATATCCAATCACAATCAAGGAAACGCGCAAAGAATGACGAGTGACCCCTTGAACAAACTTCGGGGTATAACTCTGGCATGGAACTAATATTAGGAGACTCTATGGAGCCGGTGTACTCTGGGGTTCTAGGGATTTTCCGTCCAAAAACGACAAAGTGCTCTGGAAGCCCCGCCATCTATGGCCTCTAGAGGGGTATTACTTTTTCCATATCCCTATTTTGGCTCTGATTGGGTAAGATTTGGCCTTTTTAGGCTAAATCCATGGCATTCGATGAACGTGTTCAAATCTTGTCCGAGGCGGAACAAGAACAGTTTTATGGACCTCCCGCTTTCACCTCAGCAGACCAACGCTTCTTTTTCTCGCTGAACGATAAGGAACTGGCTATCGCTACAAGCCTACGTCACCGGGGTCAGCGCTACATGCTGGTTGTACTGCTGGGCTATTTCAAGGCCAAGCCGGCGGTGCTTCATCCCGGTTTCCACCAGATCAAGCAGGATCTCAAATACGTTTATCAAACCATTCTACCAGGGCCGGGCTGTAGACCCTTTAATCTCACGCCAAAAGAGAACGAACGGATTTACCAACGTATTTTCCAACTCTGCAACTACCAGCGCTGGAATGCCAAAGACCACGGAGCTGCGTTGAGCGCCTACTTATCCCAGCAAGCCAGAGCCTGGACGGCTCCAAGACACCTCTTCGATGCGGCCATTGAGTATTGTTCGAGACAGAAGATAGCGATCCCTGCCTACAGCACGCTGCAAAAGATCATCAGTCAAGTGGTGGGAGATGAACAGGAAGACATGGCCAACCGCCTTGAGCGTGCAATGTCACAAGATCTTAAGCATGCACTGGCGGATCTCGTAAACGGCGAAGGTGCACTACCGTTCCGGCAGTTGCGACAATCGGCTCGTAACTTCACTGGAACCGAACTTGAGAAAGAGCTGGTTGTCTATCGCAACATCCAGCATTGGATGTCAGAAGTGGACCTGCTCTTGAGCCTGCTTTCACTGTCGCAGAAAAATCAACAACACCTGGCGGAGAAAGTCGACTACTACGGCGCCAAACTGAAACGGCAAACCATAAGCAACCAACGGCTGTATTTGTTGTGCTATTTGCAAACGCGATGGCAACAAGCACTCGAACGTATTGCCGATGGTTTTGTGCATCATGTCAGGCAGACCAAACAGAAGGCAAAGGAGTACGCAAAAGAAGCGGTGTATCAGGATTGGCAAAAAGCGGCCAAAAATGTCAGCAAGGCGGCCGAAGTGCTCCATCTATTCATTGATGACGAAATTGATCTGCAACTACCGTTTGCAACAGTAAGACAAAAAGCACTGAACCTCCTGGCCAAAAAGGATCTGGAATCGGTATGTCTCTTCTTGAACGAGCAGCGGCGATCAGTCGATGAAGCCATGTGGCAATACTACGACGAGAAAGAAAGCCTGCGTAAAGGTTTACTGCGAGAGTTATTTCGATGTCTGCGCTTTGAAGGCAGCGATGGCACTCAGCACTTAGCGACTGCCTTGGCGAAAGCACAAGGCGAAATCGACACCCTGGCCCAATTGCAAACCGCCGATACCCGGTTTCTACCGAAAAAAGTACACGAATACCTGCTGGATCGTGACGGTAACATCCTGTTAGATCGTTATGAGTGGTTCCTCTATCAGCAGATTCCTGATCGCCTGAATGGCCAACTAACACTGCCTGAAGTCATTAAATACCGGGCGCTTGATGCTGATCTGATCGACGGGGAGCATTGGCGAAAACATAAATATACGCTGCTGCAACAGAGCCAGCTAACCGATTTGGCCAAAGAGCCTGAGAAACTGATAAAGCAGATGGCCACTGAATTGGATACCCGTTTATTCGAGGTCGGTGAATATCTTGAACAGGAAGACAACCGGAATATCATCTTGCGCAATCCGCAGGGTAAACACTTCTGGCGCTTACCTTCGGCCAGCAAACATCATCTGGTCAACAATCCCTTCTTCCAGCAAATCCCTACAACGGGTGTCGCGGATGTACTGCGCATGGTGGATCGTGACACCGGCTTCATAGACTGCTTCGCGCATGTGCTGGGTTCCCAATCCAGAAGCCGTTCCCATGAATATGATCTGTTGGCAATTCTGGTCGGCAATGCAACCAATCAAGGCATTTACGGTATGGCACAGATCTCTGATCGTACCTATGATCAGCTCAGCACCATCCAGGCAAACTACCTACGTTTGGAAACCTTGAATGATGCCAACGACAACATCAATAACGCGACCGCCAAGCTGCCCATCTTCAGGCACTACAACATCCAGGAGGATGTTTTACACGCAAGTGCCGACGGCCAAAAGTTCGGAGCCCGGCGCGAGACGTTCAAAACCCGTTACTCGTCGAAATACTTCGGTACACAAAAAGGCGTTTCTGCTATGAGCCTAATCGCCAATCATACGGCCATTAATGCCAGGGTAATTGGTGCCAACGAGCATGAATCTCACTACATCTTTGATTTGTTGATGAGCAATACGTCAGACATTATTCCGGATGTGCTCTCAACCGACACCCATGGTGTGAACCATGTGAATTTCGCGTTGCTCGATCTGTTCGGATACCAGTTTGCCCCGCGCTATGCCCAGGTCGGTAAAGTGATCAATGACATGTTTGATGTCAAGGAAGACAAAGACCATAGAATACAGCTACGCTTGAAAAAGCCCATTAACACGCATCGAATTGCGCAGCACTGGGATACCATCCAACGGATCGCAGTATCGCTTAAACAACGGAAAACAACACAAGCCACCTTGGTGAGAAAGCTCTCGGGATACAAGCACAATCACCCGTTGCTGGAAGCCCTGACTGAATACAACCGCCTGGTGAAAGCGAATTATCTACTGTGCTACATCGATGATGCCAGTTTAAGAAACTATGTTCAGCGCGCGCTGAATCGTGGAGAGGCCTATCACCAACTGCGTAGGGCAGTGAGCAGCGTAAATGGGGATCAGTTCCGGGGCAGTTCAGACGAAGAAATCCAGCTATGGAATGAGTGCGCTCGTCTAGTCACCAATGCCATCATCTATTTCAACTCCAGGATACTCAGTCAGCTGCTGACCAGCTTCGAATACCATGGAGACGCCCATAGAATAGGAATCGTCAAACAGGCCTCCCCTGTGGCTTGGCACAACATTAACCTCAAGGGGACTTACCATTTCGAATTGAGCGAAAAATTGCCAGAACTGGAGGAGCTTATGCGCTCAATCGAGGGATATTTACCTGTCAGGGAAAAGTAATACCCCTCTGGAGGCCACGGCCAGAGAGGCCTCCAGAGCACTTTGTCGTTTTTGGACGGAAAATCCCTAGAACCCCACTCTGGTCGGCTACTGCGAACGAGGCGATCTGCAGATCAGCAACGTACTGGCTGAAAACGCCATCCGCCCGTTCGCTCTGGGAAGAAAAGCCTGGCTGTTCGCGGACACCTCACGGGGCGCTCGCGCCAGTGCAACGAGCTATTCCCTGGTTGAAACCGCTAAGGCAAACAGCCTGGAGCCCTCGAAGTATATCCAGCATGTGCTGGATCGCATTGCCGAGGCAGATACACTGGAAAAGCTAGAAGCGCTGCTGCCGTGGAATGTGGACTTGGAGCAGGCTTCAAAAAAAGTATCGCAGATCGACTGAGAGCAAGTGGGTCGGTTTAACGGCGCTTACATTGATACTGTAGAGAGCAAGGCTGAGTTGGCCAAATCGTTTGGGGCAACGGATTTCGTCAAAGCAGGAGCAAATGTTAACGCCGAGATTCTAGCAATAACAGAAGGCCATGGAGCAGATTATGTGTTCGAAGCTGTTGGCAGCACAAAACTGCAAGAAGCTTGCGTTGAGCTAGTGCGACCTGGTGGGATGCTGATATTAGTCGGCCTGCCTGGCAATAATGAAACGATGGCGCTTCCGAGTGCATCTGTTATCCGAGATAAGAAGGTTATTACGGGATCGATTTTCGGTTCCGCTCAAACAGATCGTGATTTCAACTTATATGGCGATTTATTTCTAAAGGGAAAATTACCCATAGATCAGCTTGTTTCGAAAAAGTACTCGCTTGACCAAATCAATGAAGCTTGCGACGCAATGCTCACTGGAGAGGTTGGTCGTGGAGTGATCGTTTTCGACGACCAACTAAGCTGACACGAGCATGGGGGCAGAGCAATGATCAAGCCCCCTTCCTCTGGGTCTCAGCAGAGCATAACAATACCTACAAATAGTTGATTTACGGACATATTGTCCTAATAGCTGCGTTTAAGCAGCTGACCTGCCAGCTTTTGCTGACACCGATGCCGGCGGGGAGACGTGAAAAACACAATCGCCCCGCCAAGCCGTGCTACCCGACTAGGTTTGGTAGCCACAAGGTGAATTCTGGAACTAGAACTAAAAAAGCGAGCACAAAGAGATCCACTACTACGAACCAAGCCACTCCTTTAAAAATAGTAGTAAGATTCACTCTGTCTCCCAAAGCGCCCTTAATGATGTAAACATTAAGCCCGACCGGAGGTGTCAACAAACCTATCTCAAGAAGTTTAACCAGGATAATGCCAAACCAAATAAGGTCAAGGTTAGCCTCGTGCGCCATTGGCAGAATTATTGGCATGGTTAAAAGTAATATTCCAATACTGTCCAGAAAGCAACCTAACAATAAGAACAGCAAAGAAATTGCAAGGACTACCATCAGCGGCGAGGAACCAAATTGGACGAAGACATCAGCCAAGAAGGAAGGCACTCCTGATAGCGCCATAAACCTGGCCAATAATGCGGTCCCGATCACAACCATAAAAATGCTGGCCGTACTAATAAGTGCTTGGCGAATACCCTTTGAAAGTACCTGCCAGTTCAGTCTGCGTCTCAACCCCGCGATAATTATAGTCAGAGCAGCGCCAATCGCTCCAGCCTCGGTTGGCGTGAACGCCCCTAGAAAAATACCAAGTAAAACGCCCAAAATAATGACAGGCAGCGGCCAAGTCTCACGAATTGCCTCGACTATATCCGCTCTGGTGATCTGCTCTTCTATTTTCGGAGCCAAGGAAGGTTTGAGCATTACTCGCACAATGATCATAGCGCTGAATGCGACGGCTGTGAGGATGCCAGGAAGGACACCCGCCGCGAAGAGTTTTGCGACAGAGACTTCCGCCAAATATCCATATAGCACCATCAGAATTGATGGTGGTATTAACGCCCCCAGTGTTCCAGCCGCAGCGATAACCCCTGTTGCGAGTCCCGGGTCATAGCGATAGCGCAGCATCTCTGGAGTAGCAATTCGTGCGAAGGCAGACGACGTTGCGACAGACGAACCTGAAGCAGCTGCAAGAACTGCGCTGGCACCAACGCTTGAGACTGCGAGACCTCCAGGCAGCCAGCTGAGTAACAGCCGCATTGCGCGGAAAAGGCCAGTCGAAAGGCCGGATTCTGATGCGATGAAACCCATTAGCAAAAACATGGGGATGGCGGTGAGGTTCCAGTCCCCAACGAAGTTAAAGGGAATCGCCGTAATAATTCCCCACGCTGCACGAAAGTTCAGAAGAATGGCAATGCCGAGGAAGCTGACAAGACCCAGTGCTACACCTATCTGAACTCGTAGCAAAAGAAGCATCATACCAGCGCCGAGGCCAATGAAACCGATTGCGATATTGCTCACAGGAATTATCCTTATACTTGGCTGGGGCCGTCGTTGGACTCAGGTGGTCTTGCCTCGAAGTCTTTGTCAACAGCGGCGTTGAACGCGTGTCTAAGAGAAACGAGGAATATCCCGGCAAAACCTATCGGAAGAACGAACTTTGCCGGCCAGATGAGTACGTAGACATTCCCCATCATCATCTCCCCTTTTGCCATAGCCCTCATCGCATCGATCCAAGTCTGGTTAGCAAGTATCGCGAAGAACGCTGCGCTAACAAGGTATCCAAGAATTAGCGACGTGCGTTGCAGCCAGCTGGGCATGACTCGCCAAAGCAGGTCAACCTGGATGTTCTCGTGTTGCCACTCTACAAACGCGAGTGGCAAGAACACGACGAGCACCATATGATAAATGGAGACGATCTCGAGGTTGCCCGGAATGGGACTTCCCCAAAAACTGTCGGCCACGACATCCACGACCGTCTGTGTCATCATTAAAGTCAAGCTGACGCCCGCAATGAGCATAAGTGCTCTTGCGAGCATCAGTAACGCCCTGTCGACTATCTGTTTCATATTGCTTCTCTCCGAGATTCAGGCCCGCTAAAAGACAACTCAGAGTCCGTAGCTTGATACATCCAGTTTGTCGTAAACATTTGCCCGGAATATGTCTTTGATAGCATCAAGGTCATCCTTAGGTATATCTGCCAGTAGGCCTTCCCATTTTGAATAGGTGTCCTTGAAACGCTGGGCTAGGGCTGCAGGGTCTTCCACGCCAAGTCTTTTGCCTGTCTCGACTGTTAGTGCATCCATCTCATTCTTAACGAATTCAGAGAGACTTAGGGCAAGCTCTTCGGCTGGCTCGACAACAGACACTCCATGGTTAGGCGCTTCGGCCAACGCCTCCGCCGCGACTCTCATCTGGGCAAAAGTCGTTTCAACGACGCGTGATGGAATAGCCTGAATCATGACACGGCGGTGATCGTCACTTAGGTCTTGCCATGCGCTATCGGACATAGCATGCAACCAACCGGCAAAGTAAGGACCAAGCTCGAGAAGAGTTGTATGTTTTGCCACATCCCATAATGATCGGGCCTTCATATCATTCGCTGAATTCACAGCGCAATCCAACTGCCCCTTTTCAAGCCCGGAAAACATTTCGGAGGAAGGCACGTTAACAGGAACGGCACCCACACTCTGCGTCCAAGAGGCATGCATTGGACTCGGCATACGGATTTTTTTACCGCGAATATCATCGAGAGTTTTAACTTCAGCAGAACACATCAAGATGTACTGTGGTGTGGCGTAAGAGCCGAGAAATACGATGCCAAGACGATTAAACATCGCTTGCATATCCGAATCATTGAGATAGAAATCGGCTACCGCGAGCGTCGTGACCATGCTGTCGGGAAGGCTAATTGCCAGAGAGGCGACCGTATTGTCTTCCGGCAAGTCAGAAGGAGTATAGGTTCCTGCATGATATGTCATCTGCACGATTCCATCCTGAAGACCGGAGAGATGCGCGACCGGGGGCAGTAGCGCAGTCCCACTATAGACTTTTAAATTCAGGTCACCGCCACTGATTTCTCTCACGTCCTCAGCGAGTGCCATGTAACCGTCTGCATTCAGCGGGTGGGTGTCAGGAAACCAGACAGACGCCGTTATTTCCTCAGCGGCAACGGGGGCCGCTAAAGCGATAGCGGATGCAAAAAGCAGGGCTCTGTTGTTAGTCATTTTGTCTATCCCTATGTGATATCGGCTACTTGTCGCTCGTTGAGCATTTAAGCCACGTTGGTGTAAGAGTTTTATTGTTTTACTGTGAAGTTCAGAGATTCAGCATGTTAGCGACATGCCGTCCGTTCCTGGGTCAGCTCCGCCTTCGGGGCCATTCTTCGTCATCCGAATACCATGAACCCACGCCACGCCAAAACTCATGGGGCTGCGGATAATCTGATAGCCTTCCTTCTCCAATTCTGCCGTCACAAAGCGTGGGATGCGGTTCGTTACATCAATTGCATTGCTAGTGGCAGAAAAACGAGGCAGAGAAACAGCGTCAGACATCGAGTTACCAAACTCGAGAACATTCAGAATTGTCTGTAGAACACCCATGGATATTTGTGTCGCGCCCGGCGCGCCGACCACAATATAGGGGGATCCATCGCGGAAGATAATCGATGGACAGATCGAACTGAATCGCGCCTTGCCTGGAGCGATCGAGCCGGCAAGTCCCGGCCGCGGGTCGAACACGCCCATGCAGCCGTTGTAGAGAATACCGAGGCCGTCAGTCACTACCCCTGATGACATTCCGATGGAGTGGGTCATCGATACGCAATTTCCGTCGTGGTCGACGATCGAAACCTGGGTGGTGTCAGTACATTTCCCATCCGCTGAGAAACGCGGAACATCTGCTTTCTCTTTTGCCGCAATGCGTTCCGAGAGGGTTCGGGCATAATCTTTTGAAATCAGTTTTTCAACTGGCACATCAACAAACATTGGGTCGCCAATAAACCGATCCTTGTCGATGGTGGCGTACCTCATCGCTTCGCCAACAATCCGTATGTACTCTGGACTGTTATGCCCAAGAGCAGCCAAGTCGAAGTTCTCGAGAATGTTCAGCATTTCAAGGAGCATCGGTCCGCCACCCGGGGGGTGGTTTGTGGTCACTGTAAACCCTTTGTACGTCGAAGTGATCGGATCCAGAATGCGGGGCTCGTAGCTTGCGAGGTCTGCAGCTGTAATGAGTCCGCCATGTGCTTCCATGTCGGCGACGATTGATTCGGCGATCTCACCCGTATAGAAAGTGTCAGCGCCGTCTCTTGCGATGAGGCTCAAGGTCTGGGCGAGATCGGGGTTATAAACCATATCACCGACCTGCTTGGGCGAACCGTCTTCACGGCAATAGAGAGCTTTGCTTGCAGGTGTGTAGGCGATTCGATCTCGGTTTGAAACTCTGCCCATTTCGCTGGGCATCGACCACCATTGATGAACGTGTGGGCGCACCGCCCACCCTTCGCGCGCCCAGCGGATTGCTGGTTCAACGAGGTCAGCCCAAGGCAGTTTTCCATGGCGCTCATGAGCGACTGCATAGGCTTTCAAGGCTGCGGGAACGCAGATCGATTGGTAGCCAACATCGTTAACATTCCCCTTGAGGATGAAGCCATAGCCGTCACGTGCTTCACCTATAATCAGGTCTTCCCACATATCGGGCGTCGCAGCTTCCGGCGCAGGCGCATGAAAATCTATGTACTCATGGACGCCAGTATCGGCGCGATAGATCGCCATGCTTCCGAAACCCGTGATTCCGCACATCAGTGGGTCAACAACACCTTGGACAAACGCAGTAGCGATCGCGGCATCGACTGCATTACCGCCTGCGCGCAGTACTTCTATGCCAGCTTCAACTGCTTCAGGTTGTGGCGCGACCACCATCGCCTTGTTGTTCTTATCAGTCATTTAGGGACTCTCCGTTTAATCAATTTGCTTGAAGCCATTAGCTTTTTAAAACCAGTTTTAGTTGAATCGGGGAGCTTGTTCAGTATTGGGACGTAATTTCCACTAAGATTCGCCCCACTTCCTGGATTCTTTCAGGCGGATATTTCTGTGCTATGTCGCCGACACTGATCGCCCCGATAAGGTCTCCAGCTGAGTCGTAAACGGGGACGCCAACGGCTACGAAATACTGAAAAAGATCACCATTGCCCACGGTGTAGCGTTGTTCTCTGAACTCAGCAATTAACTCACGGAGTTTCTCGGGATTAGTTGTGGTGGAACTTGTTCGCTTTTCGAGGGGCCTGGAAAGATAGTCTTCGATGACCGCGTCGGAAGAGAAGGCGAGGAGCGCTAGAGGCGCTCCACCACAGTGCAGAGGAACCTCCATGCCAGCTTCGGCCGCAAGCACGCGAAGGCGGGATGAACCTTCGCGGCGGCTCATAACCAAAGCTTGGTTACCCTTCCGAACCATGTGTATGGCAGCGTCACCGGTCCGCTCAACGACCTCCCTCATGATCAAGTCGATTCGAGTGAAATGTGGATTGTTGACAACACCTTTCTGTACTTGATGCAGCGCCATCGGGCTTACGGTGTAGAGGCCACTTTTATTATTGCGCTCTACAAATCCACAGTGTTCCAAAGTTGCAGCCATTCGAAGAGTGACCGTCCGTGGATATCCCGTCGCTTGAACAAGACTTGCCAGATTGCACGGCTCCCCGGCCTCGCACAGTACTTTGAAAACTTCGAACGCCTTCTCGGCAGAGAGGCTTATGTCAGTTCGCATAACGTCGTCTCGTGAGTGTCCGTTTATCGGACTGTATGTCCTAATAATAGTTTTGCAAAGAACACCCATCATCGTCAAGCGAATTGTTTTGCGATTCGGCCGGGGCTGAACCTACGCACACAGCCATCGTGTACTCTGCTTGATATCTCACAACCTCTGTTCAGCGGTTCGGAGCAAGGAAAAGCTTCGTCAGCGGTGACAGACGGTGCACGTTCCGAGCAATGCATTCCTGTGTATCGATACAAGGGTAAGTTGTGCAAGGCGGGTGTTTTTTGGAATGGTAGGTGGCGTAAAGGCTGACTAAAAGGATAACAAGACCCAGATCAATGGCTTCCACCTTCCGGGCAGTGCTGTAGTGGTTCACTGATTCCGGACACCAACGTAGGTGGTAATATCGCCACCATAAACGAGGTGTCTGATGACCAGAAAGCGACGTTCTTTTTCTCCTGAGTTCAAACAGGAAGCGGCCAGCTTGGTGCTGGACCAAGGTTACACGATTCCCCAGGCGAGCGTGTCCTTGGGAATTGGTGAAAGCGCTATCCGGCGCTGGGTTAACCAACTGACCGAGGAGCGTGGCGGTGTCACCCCGAAGGGCAAGGCCTTAACCCCGGAGCAGCGCCGTATTCAGGAGCTGGAAGCCCGCTGCAAACGCCTTGAACAGGAGAAAGACATACTAAAAAAGACCACCGCTCTCTTGATGTCGGACGACATGAATCGTACGCGCTGATAGACCAGTTGAGTGAGCGAATGCCTGTTGAAATGGTCTGCAATGCGTTTGATATCAGCCGCTCCAGCTATTATGAGTACCGCCATCGGCGGAACCACGTTGATGTGGAGCGTATGGCCCTGAGGGCTCAGGTAAACCGCCTGTTTACCAAGAGCCGCAGTTCCGCCGGCAGCCGGACAATCAAAGGCTTGCTCAGCGAGGAAGGCGCTGTCGTCGGTCGCTTCAAGGTTCGACGCCTTATGAGCGAGCTGGGGCTGATCTGTAAGCAGCCAGGTCCTCACGCTTACAAGCAGGCCACCGTTGAACGGCCGGATATCCCGAACCACCTGGATCGTGAGTTTGCAGTAGAGCGGCCCGACCAGGTCTGGTGTGGCGACATCACTTACAGTGTGCCTGGAGTTCAGGGCGAGCATGGAAGCTCAAATGAACCACGAGTCTATCTGGAATATTGCCCCGACAATTCAGGAGGAAATAACGGATCAATCCCACCTACTGTGAAGGTGGTGAGCCTGAGCGGCAGTGACCTGCGGTATGCCCGCAGGGTGATGTAACCCGCTGACAACGGGGGTTGAGGCGAGGTCACTAAGCCAAGATGATCCCCCAAGGCTGAGTGTTGAAAGGCTGAAGAACATGAACCCATTCATCCGCCTCTGCGGGTTGAAATGTCACCACGGCTTACGTGACCTGATAAGCCGTACAGGAAGGTGAGGCAGTTTGATACGTAAGCGCTGCCGAGCGAAGAAGCCTGAATTAGTAGCTAGGGCTTCGGGACAGCAGTATCCATCACAGATCGGACTGCTGCTTCCTGTCGACTTGCGGCAAGCAAGGATAAAGAGTGCGATGGGCAGCCTCCTCAGCACGCTGGAGTCCAGATAGGTAAACCGGGGAAGGTCAATATCGGATGCCAAGGGGCATGACCCCGAAGCCGAATTGACTGGCGGAGCTCCCGTAGTAGTCCGCGATGGGGAAAGCCCATTACATGGCGAAGGGGAGCAGTTTAAATGTGTTTGCCTAGCAAACTACCTGACCAAACAAGGTGAAGACCTTTGATAATCAGCGAAATGCAACGCAAGCTAGCGACTTGGACAACGGCCGACCCCACCCGCCGGGTGGACCGGTTGTTGCGTCTGATAGCACAGCCTGACTGGCTCGCAGAGGCGGCTCGGTTCACCCTATCTTCCAAAGGGGCAAACACGCCCGGGATAGACGGGGAGATCAAGCTGACTGTGCAGGCTAGGCTACCGGCTATTCTCAAACAAATCAGGAGCGATTTACTCTCCGGTGTTTATAGCCCGTTACCGGCTCGAAGGGTTTATATCCCGAAGGCCAATGGCAAGCAACGGCCACTGGGTATCCCCACCCTGCGCGACCGCATCGTTCAACGGGCCATGTTAATGGCGATGGAGCCCGTGTGGGAAAGTGACTTCCATGCACTCTCCTATGGGTTCCGACCGGAACGAAGTGTTCACCACGCCATCCGCACAGTGAAATTGCAACTGACGGATAATAACGAAACGCGTGGACGCTGGGTCATCGAAGGGGATCTGTCCAGCTACTTCGATACCGTGCATTACCGGTTGCTGATGAAAGCTGTACGCCGCAGAATCAGGGACAGACGCTTCCTGAATCTTCTCTGGCGATTCATCAAAGCCGGCCACATTGATGCAGGCCTCTTCCGAGCGGCAAGCGAAGGCGTGCCTCAGGGCGGCGTTATATCACCGCTGCTGTCGAACATCATGTTGCATGAATTCGATCAGCACCTGAACTGGCGTTACCTTGGCAAGAAGGCCCGGAAAGATCGATGGTACTGGAACAACAGTATCCGGATTGGTCGAAGCTCTGCTATCCGAGAGAACCGGCAATGGAAGCCAGCTGTCGCCTACTGCCGCTATGCCGATGACTTCGTTGTTATCGTCAAGGGCGCCAAAGCTCAGGCAGAAGCGATCAGAGAAGAATGTCGGGAGATGCTGGAAGGAACTCTCAAGCTGACACTGAACATGGATAAAACCAAGATTACCCATGTAAACGACGGCTTCGTGTTCTTGGGCCATCGTATCATCCGCAAGCGAAGCCGCTATGGCGGCATGCGAGTGGTGACGACGATCCCCCGAGATAAAGCACGCAACTTTGCAGCATCCTTAACCGCCAAGCTGTCAGGCAATTATAGTGAAAGCAAAATCGACATGGTGGAATCCATCAACCGAAAGCTGAAAGGCTGGGCGGCGTTCTATCAGTTCGTCGACTATAAAGCGAAAGTCTTCAGCTATATCGATGGTGTCGTGTTCTGGAAACTGGCCCATTGGCTGGGCCGCAAATATCGCTCTCGGCTCAAACCACTGATGCGCCATTGGTTTAAGGCCCCAGCCTCGGGTCAAAGTAAGACTTGGGTGCTGTATGGCAAAACCAACCTAGGAGTCTGCGCGGCAGAAGCTACATTCTGGCACAATAGATCAAAATTCTTCAGCAACAGGATGACTGATGGGAACCACTTTCCGCCCGTATTCGCCTGGCCAGGAACTGCTTCTTCCCCCGAGCCTGAACGAGTGGCTGCCTGAGGGGCATCTGGCCTATTTTGTCAGTGATGTCGTCGAGGAGCTGGATTTAAGCGCGTTTTATGCCCGCTACGAAGGCAACGGCCGACGCAACTCGCCCTTCGATCCACGAATGATGCTGAAGGTTCTGATCTACGCCTACGCCACCGGCGTTTTCTCTTCACGCAAGATCGCCCGGAAGCTGGAAGAAGACGTGGCCTTCCGGGTTCTGGCGGCAGGCAACTTCCCCAGGCATCGCACGATCTGTGATTTCCGCAAACACCATTTGGTTGCCTTCAAGGCCGTGTTTATTCAGGTGGTCCGGATTGCCCGGGAAGCGGAGCTGATCACGCTGGGAACACTGGCGATTGATGGCACCAAGGTTCGGGCTAATGCCAGCAAGCACAAGGCCATGAGCTATGGCCGCATGGGCGAGGAAGACGATCGTTTATCGAAAGAGATCGATGCACTTTGTCGTCAGGCGCGTCAGACAGACCAGTCGGAAGACCGACAGTTCGGCCCGGATAACCGGGGTGATGAACTGCCTGAAGAGCTTCAGTACCGGCAGGCGCGGCTGGACAAGATTCGTGCCGCCAAAGAGAAATTGGAAGCAGACCAGAAAGAGCGGGACAAGGCCCGGGGTCGGTCCCCGGACGATGATCGGCGCTCACCTCGCGGGGGCCCGAACTTCAAGCGGGATTATGGGGTTCCGGATGACAAGGATCAGAGCAATTTTACCGATCCGCAAAGCCGGATTATGAAAACGGCGGACGGGTTCCAGCAATGCTACAACGGCCAGTTGGCCGTGGATGGTGAATTCCAGCTGATTGTCGCCAACCACCTGGGCAATAATCCCAGTGACAATGGCTGTCTGATACCACTGCTGGATCAGGCAAAAGACACTCTGGAAACCTATCCGGATCAGTGTCTGGCTGACGCGGGTTACCGTAAAGAAGAAGATCTACAGACCCTGGAAGACAAAAGCATCGACGGCTATGTCTCGCTGCGTCGGGAGGGCAAGAAGAGTTCAGAGATAGACGCGAGCCGTTATCCGGCCAGCGCCCGGATGGCCGGGAAGCTGGCCACGGCAACCGGGCGATCGGTTTACGCTCAGCGCAAGCATCTGGTTGAGGCGGTCAACGGCTGGATCAAGCATGTTCTGGGCTTCCGACAGTTCAGTCTGCGGGGCCTTCACGCCGTGCAGGGTGAATGGGATCTGGTCTGTCTGTCGCTTAATCTCAGGCGGATGAGTTCACTGATGAGGCTGAAATAGAGGGTCCGAGGGATCCTTGGGCGTACTGAGTGATCGGACTACGATAACGCATTCGCTGATAACCGTCTTGACTGACTGAATAGAGAGAATCGAGACTCTATTCGGCTGGATATTGTGGATACGTTCTCGGGCCGAACTGTGATTCGACGCGGCGGGGTCACTTGCTCAAAATACTTCTGCCGCGCAGACCCCTAGGGCTGTTCAGTGGAGCCATCTTGTACCAACTCGTCGGTCACGGGAAGAAGCGATTCCGGTGGCGTCTTCCGGAGGGTAATCCCTACCTGAGGACTGAACTTAGAAACACGTGGACCTCTCGCTTTCCTGAAGTCGCGATGGCATTTGCCAACGTTTAAATGGAGAGCCGGATGCGCTGAAAGGTGCACGTCCGGTTCGGAGAGGAGAGGCAGGGAGATAGTTCGACTACGCCCTGCATCTTACTCTACTCTGGAGCGGCCAGCGATGGAGCTATCTGGCTGTAGTACTGGATCTGTACGCTCGCCGGGTCGTTGGCTGGGCGATGTCATCGAGTCCGGATGCGAACCTGGTTGTAAAAGCTCTGGACCACGCCTGGGAGCAGCGTGGTCAACCGCAGAAAGTCATGTTCCACTCGGATCAAGGAAGCCAGTATGCCAGCCGAAAGTTACGTCAACGACTCTGGCGCTATCGAATGACACAAAGCATGAGCCGGCGTGGTAATTGCTGGGACACGCGGTCGCCGAAAGCTTTTTTGCGAGTTTGAAAAAGGAGCGTGTGCAGTGGCGAAGCTACCAGACGCGCATCGAGTCACAGCGGGACATTCTGGATTACGTTGTGATGTTTTATAACAGTCGACGGCTGCACTCTACGCTGGGTTATATCAGTCCGATGGGTTACGAAGCAGCCGCTGTTGAACTGAGGAAAGCTGCTTAACTGGGTTGTCACAAAGTGCTTGACCACTCCAAACAACCTCCAGATCGAATAAATTCAGTATTACAACTTGTGGGGGCTTCGCCCGGTGAAACCGTTGCTTGGATCGGGCTCTGATAAGGGACGAATAGCGGCTTTTAAAAACGTAGGAGTGCCGCCTGGCAATACTGTGTGAGACACGTCGACCACCGTATCCGTCGGCCGATTTTTGGGATCATTCGTCAGTGTGCATGAAACAAAGAGTTTAGGCATGGCAGGCAACCATGATTAACGATGTTGGCATCTCAGAAAGACTCAGAAGTGGCGCTGCTTGTCCCTGTTCGGATGCGGCCAGCATGGGCAGAGAATTGTTCGCGCCCTTACGAAGTATTAAATCTGCACACAAAGGAAATTCCCTTGTGTGCAGATTAGTTTGGTTAAGCTATTTTGCGTGTGACTTGGGAGTTCACCAGTGAACAGGACGTTCGGAAATCTGTCAGATCCCGTAGCAGCTGGTCAGCCCAATCTACACCTTTGGTATCCGATTCAAGAATCGGAGTGGGTGGCATAAGAGTAATCGCTTTTATACCCACTTCTGCTAAACGCTCCGTGAGTGTGTTTGCGGCAATCTCGCCTGCCAGGTTTCGGTCTTTGTCAGCAAAAATTAACACCGTATTCACACCGTCAGGCGGCATAAACGACGTTAACATTGATGTCGATATGGTGGGCCATACCGGTATTTGTGTTGCCTCAGTCACCGCCAATGCAGTTTCTAAGCCTTCTGCAACACCAATAACACAGTCTACACCAATGCGAGAGAAGCGAATGTGCCTTCCCTTACTTTGTTTGTTGACGGCGGGCGTTAGTTTTCTCGGGGCATTCTTGCGACCAAGAAAATCAACTTTCATACCACTTTTCGTTAAGAATGTTCGGTGTATGGACACCGGCATTCCGTCGTTGTTGCGTACCAGGGCGAGCAGTGCTCCGTAGCGCCCCAAAATTTTACCGTTTGCTCCAATGTAGTTCAGAGCAGGATGAAATCTCAGGTCACTGGCGGCCATCGCTGCCTTTTTTACCCGTCTTCGATCGAAATAGATTCGAGCCGGGTACGCTTGCAGGTCACTCAAAGGCAGTGATTCTTTCCACACCTGGTTGAGCCAGACCCGTAGGTTCGTTTCATCGATGATTTTGGGCGGCGGTGTTCTTACCGATCCAACATCGACCGTTTTGTTGGCCAGAAAAGCTTCTAGCTCGTCGTAGGTTTTGGTGAAAGACCACTCATTCACCCACATCAGCATGTCAATTCCTTCCGGAATAACACGCAAACTTTGTTTAACACCACCACCGGTAATGTTGGCATCCTGGAAGAGCCGAAACCCATCCAGACCACCATCGACCGGGCAAGAAACATTCGTTCCCAGCTTGTTGATAGCGTGCTCAAGTGCCGGTGCCAGTATCAAAAAAGCACTGAGGGGTTCTAGGGATTTTCCGTCCAAAAACGACAAAGTGCTCTGGAAGCCCCGCCATCTATGGCCTCTAGAGGGGTATTACTTTTTCCATATCCCTATTTTGGCTCTGATTGGGTAAGATTTGGCCTTTTTAGGCTAAATCCATGGCATTCGATGAACGTGTTCAAATCTTGTCCGAGGCGGAACAAGAACAGTTTTATGGACCTCCCGCTTTCACCTCAGCAGACCAACGCTTCTTTTTCTCGCTGAACGATAAGGAACTGGCTATCGCTACAAGCCTACGTCACCGGGGTCAGCGCTACATGCTGGTTGTACTGCTGGGCTATTTCAAGGCCAAGCCGGCGGTGCTTCATCCCGGTTTCCACCAGATCAAGCAGGATCTCAAATACGTTTATCAAACCATTCTACCAGGGCCGGGCTGTAGACCCTTTAATCTCACGCCAAAAGAGAACGAACGGATTTACCAACGTATTTTCCAACTCTGCAACTACCAGCGCTGGAATGCCAAAGACCACGGAGCTGCGTTGAGCGCCTACTTATCCCAGCAAGCCAGAGCCTGGACGGCTCCAAGACACCTCTTCGATGCGGCCATTGAGTATTGTTCGAGACAGAAGATAGCGATCCCTGCCTACAGCACGCTGCAAAAGATCATCAGTCAAGTGGTGGGAGATGAACAGGAAGACATGGCCAACCGCCTTGAGCGTGCAATGTCACAAGATCTTAAGCATGCACTGGCGGATCTCGTAAACGGCGAAGGTGCACTACCGTTCCGGCAGTTGCGACAATCGGCTCGTAACTTCACTGGAACCGAACTTGAGAAAGAGCTGGTTGTCTATCGCAACATCCAGCATTGGATGTCAGAAGTGGACCTGCTCTTGAGCCTGCTTTCACTGTCGCAGAAAAATCAACAACACCTGGCGGAGAAAGTCGACTACTACGGCGCCAAACTGAAACGGCAAACCATAAGCAACCAACGGCTGTATTTGTTGTGCTATTTGCAAACGCGATGGCAACAAGCACTCGAACGTATTGCCGATGGTTTTGTGCATCATGTCAGGCAGACCAAACAGAAGGCAAAGGAGTACGCAAAAGAAGCGGTGTATCAGGATTGGCAAAAAGCGGCCAAAAATGTCAGCAAGGCGGCCGAAGTGCTCCATCTATTCATTGATGACGAAATTGATCTGCAACTACCGTTTGCAACAGTAAGACAAAAAGCACTGAACCTCCTGGCCAAAAAGGATCTGGAATCGGTATGTCTCTTCTTGAACGAGCAGCGGCGATCAGTCGATGAAGCCATGTGGCAATACTACGACGAGAAAGAAAGCCTGCGTAAAGGTTTACTGCGAGAGTTATTTCGATGTCTGCGCTTTGAAGGCAGCGATGGCACTCAGCACTTAGCGACTGCCTTGGCGAAAGCACAAGGCGAAATCGACACCCTGGCCCAATTGCAAACCGCCGATACCCGGTTTCTACCGAAAAAAGTACACGAATACCTGCTGGATCGTGACGGTAACATCCTGTTAGATCGTTATGAGTGGTTCCTCTATCAGCAGATTCCTGATCGCCTGAATGGCCAACTAACACTGCCTGAAGTCATTAAATACCGGGCGCTTGATGCTGATCTGATCGACGGGGAGCATTGGCGAAAACATAAATATACGCTGCTGCAACAGAGCCAGCTAACCGATTTGGCCAAAGAGCCTGAGAAACTGATAAAGCAGATGGCCACTGAATTGGATACCCGTTTATTCGAGGTCGGTGAATATCTTGAACAGGAAGACAACCGGAATATCATCTTGCGCAATCCGCAGGGTAAACACTTCTGGCGCTTACCTTCGGCCAGCAAACATCATCTGGTCAACAATCCCTTCTTCCAGCAAATCCCTACAACGGGTGTCGCGGATGTACTGCGCATGGTGGATCGTGACACCGGCTTCATAGACTGCTTCGCGCATGTGCTGGGTTCCCAATCCAGAAGCCGTTCCCATGAATATGATCTGTTGGCAATTCTGGTCGGCAATGCAACCAATCAAGGCATTTACGGTATGGCACAGATCTCTGATCGTACCTATGATCAGCTCAGCACCATCCAGGCAAACTACCTACGTTTGGAAACCTTGAATGATGCCAACGACAACATCAATAACGCGACCGCCAAGCTGCCCATCTTCAGGCACTACAACATCCAGGAGGATGTTTTACACGCAAGTGCCGACGGCCAAAAGTTCGGAGCCCGGCGCGAGACGTTCAAAACCCGTTACTCGTCGAAATACTTCGGTACACAAAAAGGCGTTTCTGCTATGAGCCTAATCGCCAATCATACGGCCATTAATGCCAGGGTAATTGGTGCCAACGAGCATGAATCTCACTACATCTTTGATTTGTTGATGAGCAATACGTCAGACATTATTCCGGATGTGCTCTCAACCGACACCCATGGTGTGAACCATGTGAATTTCGCGTTGCTCGATCTGTTCGGATACCAGTTTGCCCCGCGCTATGCCCAGGTCGGTAAAGTGATCAATGACATGTTTGATGTCAAGGAAGACAAAGACCATAGAATACAGCTACGCTTGAAAAAGCCCATTAACACGCATCGAATTGCGCAGCACTGGGATACCATCCAACGGATCGCAGTATCGCTTAAACAACGGAAAACAACACAAGCCACCTTGGTGAGAAAGCTCTCGGGATACAAGCACAATCACCCGTTGCTGGAAGCCCTGACTGAATACAACCGCCTGGTGAAAGCGAATTATCTACTGTGCTACATCGATGATGCCAGTTTAAGAAACTATGTTCAGCGCGCGCTGAATCGTGGAGAGGCCTATCACCAACTGCGTAGGGCAGTGAGCAGCGTAAATGGGGATCAGTTCCGGGGCAGTTCAGACGAAGAAATCCAGCTATGGAATGAGTGCGCTCGTCTAGTCACCAATGCCATCATCTATTTCAACTCCAGGATACTCAGTCAGCTGCTGACCAGCTTCGAATACCATGGAGACGCCCATAGAATAGGAATCGTCAAACAGGCCTCCCCTGTGGCTTGGCACAACATTAACCTCAAGGGGACTTACCATTTCGAATTGAGCGAAAAATTGCCAGAACTGGAGGAGCTTATGCGCTCAATCGAGGGATATTTACCTGTCAGGGAAAAGTAATACCCCTCTGGAGGCCACGGCCAGAGAGGCCTCCAGAGCACTTTGTCGTTTTTGGACGGAAAATCCCTAGAACCCCAAGTTCGTCCACAGCCCGCCGGCGGTCAGATTGTGCGATCCAACGACCACCAGGCCTTCTTCCTTTCCTAGAAATTGGTAGATCTTTGAGTGAAACGTCTGACTTTTCTCTGAGTGAACAACATTCAACGAATCGGTATGAAGCAGCAGAGCAGTAAGAGCCTCATAGGATGTCCCCCCAAGGTCAACACCGACATAGACATTTACTATACCGCCTCGCTCTCTAAAACTTTCGAGTGAATCTTTTATCCTGAGGACGCCACTGTTCTTTGCGAATGCGACTACGATGTTAAGAGTATGGTAATCTGGCACCTTAAGTAACTCAATCAGACGGCTCCCAAGCTGCCCGGTTAAGGGCTGGTTCATCAGCTCCATTCAGCATCCCTATAAATGTAGATAGTCAATAAAAGCCAAGCCCCGAATCGAGCCTGGAACCTGATGACAGAGCGCTGTTCACCATGAGCGGAGATTACCGACCTCAAAGCCGGCCTGCAACAACTAGAAGAATTCTCAATTAACCAACCATTCACCAGAAACAGATAGCAATAGAGAAACAATAGTATAGGCTATTGATAAAGATAGATTTTCCGGCTTTTTTCAGCCAAAAAAGAGCGCAGCTGGAGATTTACCCAACACCTAAAGAAGAGTAGTCATTTGTGCATACCTAGAGGAGCGCATAAACTTAGAGCTTTGAGCATGCCACACCCTAAAAATCTAGAATCCAAAAGTCCTGAACAAAGGTCGAGAGCAAAATAAATTGTCTTCACACACAATAATCAGCATCAAGCCAAGGCCACAGCTCAACCCCCGTCTCCCTCTTCAGGCCAACCAAATAATCGGTGCCCAAATTTCCACCTTCACCTCAGTTTTTAATTAAATATAAATCACACTTCTTAGCCTACAAAACCCTCACAAAAGAAAATAAAGCTGATTTGTTACCAAAAGCTGATCTTCGAACGATATAGAAGAGGGCGACCTCCTCACATTCCCATTATCCGTTAAAATTTTAAGAACCTTAGACTGCTGCAATCCGAAAAGCGCACTTTTATACTGACTTAAGGTAGCAGGTGAGTTATTGCATGTTTTAAATATCAGATCTTGAACCGTAAACGATTCAGAACTTGATAGGAATTGGGGAACTTCCTCTGTCAATGCGTTTAATACACGCTTATCTGCGTCATCATCAAAAATAAAATCAAACATATTTTGATCTTTGATGGCTTCAAACGTCGGGTCATAACCGAGCATCATATTAAGCCCTTCCGCCCCATGATGCTCAAAAGCATTTTTGCTTCCCCAGTGCGTTAATAGCATTTCGTTTCGCGCTGTGGGATGCGATGACAGATGAATCAGCCAATATGCACGATTGCTTTTTCGAGAAACAATAAAGAATGGCGTATAAAATGATGCGCCACACTGGCTTTGGATTTCTTTATAAAGCAACTGCTCAATCAACAAACGGCTTTGTTTAATCTCTATGGCATCCTGCAAATCGGGATGTTTTAGAATCCCACCCAAATCTAAGCGCTTTAAGGTCTTGGTAACACCCGACTTATTGGACATATAGTTTATAAGGCTATCTGTAGAAAATGTAAGAATCACTTCCGTACCTGCTGGAAATGTTTCAAATAGCCTTCTCAAAACAGACGGAGGTACATCTTTATAACCATACTGATCGAGAATAAAAATATTTCGTGGCTTCCTACTCCTGCTCTTAATATCACTGCATATTTTTGGCAGAAGCTTCAAGAAGTCGCCATGAAGGACATGAACCTTCTCAACTGGCAACTCCGACTCAGACAGGGCGAATCTCAGCTGCTCTATTGCACGTTTGTCAATCTCAACGAAATAATAGGTTGCATCCAAAACGAACGGTTTTCGCCTGCCATTCGCATTAACCTCAGCCTCGGCGCTCTGGAGAGTGCGCATGAGAAGCAGTGGTGAACCAGGAATTATTTCAGAACTGACCGGGGAGCGATAACGACCGCCACCAGCGAAGCCGTCGATAACGTTTATTTTAAAATTATCAATTATGGGGTTCTTTGTAAAAACAGAAATGTATCTGCGAAGGTAATCACAAATAATTTCGTGCTTTACCGAACTATGATCATCCAGAACAGGAGGAGCAGAAAGATCAGACCAGTCGTAACCATTTTTTTTCGGCATCCAGCCACCCTTGTATTATGCCTCATCATCCAAAGGCACGCTTATCGCTATAAGTTTATTGCTGCAATCCGAGGCATTTCGTCCCAAACCTTTCCCTGGAACTCTCGACCATTTGCCTTCTTGTTGCGTTTTTTGCCATCAGAGCCCCACGTCCCCCACTGCTTGAAGAAAAAGGCTACACTCTGCGCCTCGCACTGCTGCTGTATATGGTCAACCCACTCAGCTTTCAAAGGCCTCGCATAACGCCCTGACTCTCCACCAACAATGACCCAGTGAATACCTCCAAGATCTACCGCCCCAATGTCCTCTAGAAGCGGCTCAACCGACAAAAACCTAACGGCAGCATCGATATTCCTAAGATAATCGATTCTTGGGACGCCATACTTAACATCTTCTACTGAGACACCCAGCCAAGCATTCTGCGGTGCTCTGCAGGAGTTAAAGTAATCAGCCATTCGCTCTGCGCGCTTCGTCAAGATCTGGTACGTATGCTGCGGGGTTTGCGCGATCACATCAAATACTTTATCAAGAAACGCGTCTGGCACAGTTTCATGGAAAAGATCACTCATTGAATTAACGAAGTACTTCGTTGGTTTTTTTCGGCGCAAAGGCTGCTCCAGGCGGTCGGGCAAAAGAGAGAGCTCAAAACCATTTTCATAACCGGGTGTTCCCATAGCTTTCAGCCGCTTCGCCATCTCTTCCGCATAACAGTGCTTGCAGCCTGGCGACACTTTCGTGCAGCCCGTCATTGGATTCCAAGTGTGCTCCGTCCATTCAATGGTGCTTCTATTGCTCATTATCGCCTCCCTATAAGGGCATACTGTACAGAAAAACAGATCGCATCTACATCCTTTGTATATTATTGTAATCGCTTATTCATATAATTACGAATATCTGAATATGCTTAACCCTGAAAGGCTAGCCTCATCCCTTCAAAGCCACATGCATGAAAATCAGCTGACCCAAGCTCAGGTCGCGAAAAACCTGAATGTGAGCCAAGCCCTTATCAGTCGAATATTAAACTGTGACTGGACTAGACGAACTGCCAAAATTCAAAGGGTTAGCCGGCTCGTTGGTCTCAATGCTGAAATTGATCCGCGACAGAATGCAGAATTGATGGGAGCCTTGTCCGAGGTTTGGAATGGCGAAGAGGAAGACGCCAAGGCCTTAGCTAAATGTATTCGCGCAATCGGAGAGGCGAGAAAAAAACCTACACCCTGACACCTCACTCGGCAGCTAGTGTTCCGTCTGGTTAATTCCTAAGCGGAAGTGCGCTATAATTCGAGCTATTATTTACGAGCTCGGAGACTCTGTTTTGGCCCGGAAACCAGCACCCTTTAATCTTACGGTAAACGATCAACTCGAGCTGGAAAGCTGGTTGCGAACAAGCACGCTGAGTCAGAATCTTGTTCTGCGAGCACGAATCGTTTTGGCCCTGAATTCCGGTGAATCACCCAAAGTCGTTGCGGAGCAACTGGGAACCACGACGGCCACGGTATTCAAGTGGCGTAATCGTTACACCGAACAGGGTCTGAGCGGTCTTCGGGATGCACCAAGACCTGGACAACCCAGAAAGCTGGACCAGAAAAAGGTTAAAGCTATTCTTGATGACACGGTCAAAAAGCTGCCCAAGGGATCTACCCACTGGAGCGTCCGGTTGATGGCCGAATATGCCGGTGTTAGCCGCTGGCAAGTGCATCAGATCTGGAAAGCGGCTGACCTGAAACCACACCGGCTGAAAACCTTCAAAATAAGCAACGATCCAGACTTTGCTGAGAAGGTTTTCGATGTCGTTGGCCTGTACCTGAATCCGCCGGATAACGCGCTGGTGCTGTCGGTTGACGAAAAAACGCAGATCCAGGCACTGGATCGCACTCAACCAAAGCTGCAACTGAAACCCGGCCAGATCGAGCGCCGTACCCACGATTACAAGAGGCACGGGACGACCAGCTTATACGCGGCCCTGAATATCCTGAACGGCGAAGTGATTGGGCGCATTACACAACGCCACCGCGCCAAAGAGTTTCTCGATTTTCTGCGACAAATTGATCGAGAAACACCGAAAGAGCAGGACCTTCATCTGATTCTGGACAACAGCTCGACTCACAAAACACCAGAAGTGAAGGCCTGGCTGGAAAAGCATCCCCGGTTCAAGCTTCACTTCACACCAACCAGCGCCTCTTGGCTGAATGCCGTGGAGGGCTGGTTTGGTCAACTGGAACGCCGCGCTTTGTACCGTGGCATTTTTACCAGTGTCGGCGAACTTAAGAAGGCGATTCGTCGCTTTATCCAAACTCATAATGAGAAACTGGCAAAGCCGTTCCGCTGGCACAAGAGTGCAGAATCGATTATGACTTCAGTGACGCGAGCAAAGCTGAGTGTTATTGATAATAAATAAACGGATTACCCAGACGGGACACTAGCTAGGGCAAAATCATCAGCCGTATATCATTCCGATAGGTGAAGCGCCTCGATCGCTTCGGTAAATCATCGTCATGAATTACAAGCTTGCCTCTTTGTTCCAAGGGTTTAAGAGCATTCTTTTTGAACTGTGATGAATGATATACGGTGTTGTCAGAGCCGACGAACTCCGCAATCTGTGCTGGAGTAACCCAACTGCCAGCAAACCGTGCCGAAATCGAATCAATCAAAGATTCATAATCCACACAAGTAACATCGAGCTCTTGTCCACCACCACTGCGGAATACAAAGTCTCCTGACGGTGCCACATCCCAGATAGCAGCCTTCATCTTATCGGCTCCTTTCCACGACTGTGTGGCAAAAAATATACTGTAAACGTGCCGATTTCCCTTGAGCAGCTCGAAGTGTACGGCATTG
The DNA here is from genome assembly GCF_042763285.1 of Marinobacter sp. LM1. Classification (NCBI taxonomy): domain Bacteria; kingdom Pseudomonadati; phylum Pseudomonadota; class Gammaproteobacteria; order Pseudomonadales; family Marinobacteraceae; genus Marinobacter; species Marinobacter sp. LM1. The sequence goes on along the minus strand of NZ_CP114373.1, from coordinate 600,775 downwards.
GTCGCCCGAGATTCCTTTAATTTACGCTTGTATAGATCATAGAGAAACTTCTTTCGTTCGGATCTATCTGCTATCAACTGAACATCCATCCATTCGTTACCGCCAAAAAGTTCCGTGAGGTGAGGGGCAAACTCTTTGGAATGAAGGAAACGATTTATGAATTCATACATAACTGACACATAAACTTCTGCTCTACGGTTTCTCAAGATCCTATGAATGACTGACATCGGCGTGTCGGATACTCCAAACGGGTCTATCATTGCAAAGCAGGGTGCCAAGTTTTTATTCTGTACCTCTACATAAGAAAGCAGATCATCCATTGCCTCATCGAATGAAGCATCGGCATACCGAACCTGGAATTTATCTGGGAGCGATGGAAACTTTTCAGCAACAACCTTTTTTAAATTCTCCAGTCTTTTTTTGTTGGATTCCACGAAATAAAAAACAATTTCTTGGTCTCTCACAGCATGATGCCTGTGAGAAATTGCAGCCTCTAATGCAATAATAGGTGATCCCAAATACCCATTCTTATATTCACCAGGACCAGCAAAACCATCTATTATCAGAAGGCGCCCATGCCATTTAGAAAGAATTGGCAGCCAAGCATTGAGGTATTTCTTAAAAACCAGGTGTTTCCCTAAAGAATGTTCTTCCAACTCCCAGACGATCTCTTTATTTTTCGGCACTTCTGTTATCTCCTTTTACCGAAAAGTTCAGCCCTCAAGGCCAGCATTAAAGACACCCCATCTTGGCGGTGATAACAAGCCTACAATCCCGCCTTAGAGTTTGGCCACTACCATAACACTCATAAATCGGATCCACCTTTCCTTTGACATAGGTCAACCGCATCATCAAGGACACTGGGGACTGAGGAAACTGAAATAACGTATCGAAGGAGGCAGCCTAAATAGCGTGGCACGCTATATTCCGATTAGAGGGTAATTATCTTCCCCTCTGTCGCAATGTTGATAAGCAACGCAGGATTATCGTAAGTGGCAGGATCAGCCCACTGGCTTTCCCAGATCGGCAACGCCTGAACCAGAACGCCCGTATCCACGAGATTGTCGAAAGCGATACCGGCTATCGCCAGCTTTGTTTCTACAAAATCGCCGACTGGATCTTCCAGAATCACCGCAACATCAGCATCGCTCTCTTTGTGGTAATCACCTCTGGCACGGCTTCCAAACAGGATTAATTGTTTGACGGTGTAGTGCTTGGTTACCCGTCGTCCGAACTGGATGACCGCCTGCTCGATAGCCACGATGTTGTCCATGACCAGCTGCTCCAACCCGACCTCCGGACTAGAATCCCAGTCGTGAACAGTCTCAGGAATAGGTGCATCCGGATCACACTGATCAATCAGGTCCTGGAGCTGGTGACGCTTTGGCTTTTGATGTTTGCTCATGGTCGAAAAGCCCCTCGACGCCCATAAATCACCGCTGCTGATACGATTTTTTGCTCACCAGAGAATTTGTCTGCAGACTGATACTCGCCATCCCACTCCTGAGCCTGCCGATATCGCACTGCTTGCCGTTGACGAATCTCTACGATGTCATCAAACCCCGTCTCGTAGCCCTCAACCAAAACCGGTGTTTCCGGTGGCAGGGTTTTCAGCCTTTCGATCAATTCCTCGGCAGTCATAGTTCGCCCCCTGTGGACTCAAAGATCCAGAACAATCGGTGGATTGATGGGTTCATACCGCTCAGTACAGGTGCTGGCATTGATTAGCTGAGTGTCGGCAAGCCGATATTCCCCGTAGCCTTCGTGTATGTGGCCGAATATGTGGGCCTTCAGGGAAAGTTCATGGATCCGGTTGAGCAGGTGGCTGCAACCTACGTTCTGACATCGAAATCCGAGCGTCGCCAAATCGCCTATGCCTTTGGGCGGCCCATGCGTAACCAAAACGTTGGCATTGTCGGGGATTGCCTCCCATTTCTGAAACAGCGGCTCTCCCCGATCCAGCATGAACGCCCAGTCCATGAACGTGGGTGTCCAGGGCGAGCCCCAGAATCGGAACCCTTCAATTTCAACGCCACTATCTTCCAGATAAATAGCTGCAGTCAGCATTGCTCTGGCTGCTTGCGAGGTTTCCTGAAACGCCCAGTCATGATTGCCGGCAATTACGATTTTATGGCGATGAGGCAGAGTGCCGAACCAATCGTTCAGATCCGCAACATTTTCCAGCGTGCCTTGACCTAAACTGTCACCGGCATGTATGAGGACATCGCCATCTGGGATATTCGGGATTTGCCAATGCAGGCTGTGAGTGTCCGATAGGCAGACGAGTCTCATGTTCTTAATTCCGGCTCCAGGGCCCAGTCCATGAAGGGCAGCAAGCGCACCATGTTTCGGGCATCGTCCACGCCCCGGTGATGATGCCCCACAAAGTTCAGTTCGTGATAGGCCAGTGCATGGGCTAGTCCATTTTTGCGTTTCTGCCCCGTTGTCCGGCGCCAGACGCGCTTAAGGTTCAGGTGCGGGTACGTCATAAACGCCGGTGTGCGTCCGTGTTTTTCACTGTCGGCCAACACGTGTAGACGGTCGTAGTTACCCCAGCTGCACCAGATAAAATCGTCAGGCGGTGAGCCCAGCCACGCATCCAGGGCCTGCACAGCCTCGGGGAAGCGGGGTGCCTGATCCACCATCGGTTGGGTGATGCTAGTCAACGAGGTACAGAAATCGCTGAGTATCCGGTTCCAGGTGGGCTGGACTAGAAACGATCGAATGTCCAACAGCTCCCCCTGCCGGTTGGCCAGAGCACAGCCGAACTCTATGATTTCCATGTTTTTGAGACTCTGCGGCTCGCCATCGGATCGCATGCGATCGGCCCAGCAGGTTGCTTCCAGATCGACCACAAGAACCGGCGACTCATTCGTCACGGTGGTTTTCTCCCGACTCCGCCCGCGATGCATCGCCAAGAGTGGGCTCCGTTGCCCCCGAGTACTCTGAGTCGGTTTCCCAGCATCCATCAAACGGCCTCTCGTAATGCTTCACCGAACCTTTCAGCCGTTCCAGTGGCTCCAGTTCCTCGGGTAGTGGCGTTGCCAGCTCGTCGGCATGTGCAGTATGGGCATTCAGGTTTTTCAGGAGCTCTTGTTCCTTCAATGGTTTGTTCATGGTGTGGTCACCTCAAATCGTCCAAATTTGGACGATGATCGTGTGAAAATCTCTTCTATGGGTGCCAAGGTAAACTCGCCAGTGGCCTCAAAAGTATCGATCCAGATCTGATTGCCGTGAGTCACAATCGTCGAGGTACCGATGTGACCGGAAACCACAGCGGAGACGCCCCCAATGATCTGTTCTGGCCCCTGCGCTCGATCCCAGGGCCAAGTGCAATTGATGGCGAGTTTCTCCGAATAGACTGCATCCTGAAGTTGGCGCCAATCATCAAAAGGGCTTTGAGCGTGAACTAGCCCGACTGTGTGTTGACCGCAGGGAACTGTCATCGACAGCGGAAATTCCCGAGCGCAGCGTTCAGCCAACCGCCGGTAGGCAGCAAAGGACAAATCGTCCGCCCAGGCGCCCCCGATCAAACGATGTTTTACCCGATATGCCTCGTGCTCGGAACGAGCCAAAAACATCAATTCATGGTTGCCCAGGACGCTGAAGACCCCTTCGGTTGAAAGTGCCCAGTTCAGCGTCGCCTCGGAGTCGGGGCCCCGATCGACCAGATCACCCAGCAGGAACAATCGATCCATGCCATAACGGAACCCCGCCTGCTTCAGTTGCTCCTGGAGCAGTAACAGGTGGCCATGCACATCGCCACAGATCCAGTCGATACCAACGGGACTGGGAGCAATGGTCTGGTGGGTGACGAGTTTCATGGGGCTTAACCGTAACTACAATATGTAGTATCTAGGCATACAATTGGACACTTTATGAAGGCTACCTGCACTTGTCATGCTAGCAATGAATCCTTGATCCGGCTACTGGTAAGAGGACAGCTTCTAATCTGGATCGGTAGGGAATTGGTCATGCTGCGCATCACCCGGGTTGAGGACCAACCGTTCTATTTATTGCCGCACCGCACTAGCGGTCCGACAAAGGGTAAAGTACGCCGTAATCAGCTGCCGTTTTACCGAGCCTACGCCACCGGTCTGCCGGACACCATAGAGGCGTTGGCCTTTACTTCGGATCTCCAGGGCCGAGGGGCCAGTGGCCGTGGGCGGCGTCTCCGGCGTTGTTGGTAACCCCCACCAAAATCAGCAGCGCACCGAAGCGGACTTCTTGGCGGCGGTTGAGAAGGTGGCCGCCTGGCAGCCAGACTTGTCACTACTTCACCAAGGGCCTACGGATGAAAAACGAGCGCACCGTGGTGACCCGGACGTTGCAATATCACTGGTGACCGATTACGAGAGCCTGACGGTGTTTGGTCACACCCGCTGGCACTGGCCCTGGTTGATGACGCTGGGTGCCAGTCAGGTGATGAACGTGGGGGGCGACTGGTTGTAATGCAAGCTAACCGATAATCTCAATTTTGACTTAACTCCCTTTTAGATATGGACAAATCTGGGAAAATCACTTGGCAATTTATCTTCTCTCGGTTTCGTCAGACGCCACTAGCATATCGTTACTTGTTTACCCTACGCTCCGTCAGAGCCCATAAATTGCGCGAAGCAGTGTTAATTTGAAAGGAGCATCCAGTGATAAACACAGATCTCTATACAGGTGCCGTAATCCGGCTAGCTACTCTTCAATCGCAGCGAGATCAACCCGGGCGTCTGCTCTTTGCGTCTGTATCTCTTTTACCATGTGGAAGACCACTGCCTCCCCCTATGAAGGGGAAAGGGATAGACCAACACTCTCTTAATGGTACCGGCGAGACTGTTTTTTTTCGTCGTGTGCTGTTGGGCGTCCAAGAAGCCATTGACTGGTATCGAGCTCTCGGCACTAGCGACGATAGAACCCCGATTCCCCTCCAACCAGAAGATCGTATTAGCAAATACGACGGGATTAAGATCGATGTTTCGAAGCTTATTGATAATCCAGCCTGGCCTTCCCTCGGCTTGCCGATAGGCGAAGGTTTTTTTGCACACCCTTCCGGACGCAGTCATCCCGCACCCTTCATTGGCAATACACCTGCCCGCGTCCACCGCCGTTTTGGCAGCCAGGATGGCTTCGACTCAATGCTTGCTGACCATAAAGCCGTGGCCTTTGTCGCAAGACGATTACATATTGACCTACGACTTTATAGGGAATACTTGGGAAGCGCTGTCTTGATAGCTTCAGACCCTGTGCTTAAACAGGTTGATTGCTTCATGATTCCAGCTTCTGAGAATGAGGGCGAGAGAATTTTTTATCGTTTCGTCCCTCGTGCAGGGCAGTCTCTTTCTGGTCTGCAACTCACCACTTTCGATGAACAAACACATCTTCTTACAGACTTTAATACTCGGGATATCCCACCAAACGGCATACTGGATATCGACAAGGGTGACTGTATAGGAACATATGGCTATGTAGTGACTCATGAACAGCATGGGGTGTTGGCCTATAGCCCCCCGGCTCCATTTCTGCGCCAAGTAGGCATCAATGTAAATCCCACATCTAGAGGCAAAAAGGTACGTGTTCCAATTGGCGAAGCAGCCGATTCCCCAAGCATGGAATACCAAGCGGCACAACCGTCGCAACCCTCGTCCCCCCGCTTAGTCGGTGATCCGCCTCGCATACAAGACGCCAACTACCGTGTCTCTATTGCAGCCTCAAGCCGCAAAAAACTTGCAAGTGCCAAGCAATACGGCCAACGTTGGTTTCCAGACGGCTCTCGCGAAGAGGCTATGCGCTTTGTTCAAAGCGAGCTTAGGAGGGCTAGCTCCAGAGTGATCATTGCGGATCCCTACCTTGCTGGATTGCAATTGGGGCAATATCTGTATGCCGTCAATCCGGCAACAACCTCTGTAACTTTGCTAACCTCAAGACTCGCATTCAAATCGAAGGAGCAGATCCCCTCAAAGGCCGATGATTTCAGCTTTCAGCTCGGCCAGCTGAATGACAAGGCAGGTGTTACAGCCGAGACATATGTGCTTCCATCGTCCATCCTACATGATCGCTTTTTGGTAATAGATGATGACGTCTGGTTTCTTGGCAATTCCCTGAACACCTTAGGCGACAAGGCATCCTTGATAGTCAAACTTCCCAATCCGAACGAGGTGATTGACCAACTTAAGGACATGCTAAACCACGCAATACCATTTGATGAATATAAGAAGCAGCGGGCCAAGTCGAAGGATGCGAAATCATGAAAGGGTTTGGCCCAGATATCCCAATTGCCCCCAAAGCAGAACGCCCATTTCCCGCCAAAGAAATTATCTGGGGTAGCCAGCAGGGTGGACAACCTTACTTCCCGACACCCACTGATGCCTATGAGCGAAGATATTCTACCGATCCCGTTCCATTGCAAAAATTTGGCAAAGCAGTGGCAACTGCTCAAGAAAGGGTCTGGATTGTGGACGAATATCTTTTGATGCCCGACGGGGGAGATCCCGTAAGACGGATCGAAAAAATTCTTGAGTGGTTACCGCTATCGTTTGCTGCGAGCGATGTCCGACTGCTGACTAAACATCATCAAGAAATCACCGAAGATGACCTGGAAAGATTCCAACAACATGCCCAGGAAATCAATAATTATGCGACAAGGCGAAAGAAGGAATGCAGTATCGAAGTTAGAACGCACCTCACGCGAGATTGCGACTTTATTCACGACCGGTTCGCTATTATTGATGACGAACTCTGGCATTTTGGTGCAACAGTGGGCGGATTTCACTCCAGAGTCAGTGCTGCCAGTCGAGGCTGGAGAGCAGCCGATCACGGCGCCATAAAATTCTTTGAAGAAATCTGGAAGGCGGGAGCAGGTAAATGAACCAGCAATGGCCCAAAGAGAAGCATGCTGAGAATCAGGAAGACTATACTGATCCAGCGTTTAAGACGGCACAAGATTTCCTCGACCTACTGGATCTAGTCCCTGACGTCCTGCCCGAGGCTTTTAATGACGTTGTGAGCTGGATAGTGGCGCAGGGTGGCGATCTCTCCGAATTGGAAAAACATTCAGTCTCAGTTGACGATCAGTTTGCAACGACAATTCAGGACAGCCATACCATGTGGATGACGGTCGCTTGTGCTGCGTCGCTTGCTCAGGCTCCGACGTTGACAACCTGGGCGAAGGTCAGGGAATTCACATACCACTCGTTTCAGCTTGAGCATTGGTTAAGTGAAGCGATGATGGCATATACCAAAGTATTTCCTTCGTCATCGCGTGCTTATGCCAAGCTGGCCAACGACGTTTTTTCTGCGCTAGACAACTTCTCACTACCATCTATGTCGGACCGCATTAACGACGAGCGAGTTGGTGCCTGGGCTAGTTGGAACGAACGAACAGACAAACTTGAAGAACTCTGGTGGGGCTTGCGCGGCTGGCACGGTTTCATGAATTACAAGGAAGAGCTTTCGCTATTCCAAGTATTCTACAAGTTGGAGCCAGACGAGTACATTCGCACGATATCAAAATCATCCAACCCTTATTTGGTCAGTGCACTGCTATTCGTGGCAGGAATAGGCGCATTCTCTCCACGGTTTTCAGAATGGAAGCGAATTGTTGCCTCGGCGCCTACTGCCTTTGAGGATGATGGCAAGTGGAATGGCTCTGTCCTAATTCCGTTGCTTCTCGTTGAGGCTCGCGACCAACTATTACATACTTGCCCTCTCTCCAGCCAAGATGCCAAGGCTAGTGAGATTGAAGAGATCAAGCTAGATATAGCCAATATTGCGGACCTCATCACCAGCATCCTTGACAAAAGGCGGGATGCCTCAGGATTGTTCTCCCGCTGGGCACCTTGGCTCATGCGGCAAATCTTAGGTCAGACCACTAAAGACATCTCGGATGTGACGTCCACTGCATTTGCTGATGACGCCCTGTTAGAGGCAATTAGCACTAAACTGCATGATCGCCCACTGCCGCAAAAAACTCCTGATGGTACGCCTCTATGGGAGGCTTGGTGCTATCGTTGCGCACTGGCTTCTTTTGCCCATAACGGACATATTGAAGTCCCCGGCTGGCAAAGCTTCGCGGATGAATGGAATCTTTCACACGACGACTGGCCCGGGGAAAAAGGAAACCTATTGCGCAACCATGCCAGCTACATTTCCAGCACAAATACGGATATCCCGGGCATTGCCGCCAGCTTACTGGCCTTCCCAATTACCAAATCTGCTTCCCCGCTCGAGGCGTGGATCGATCTTTGGGAAAAAGCCTTCACTTTGCGAGAAATTGTTGAATTTGGCGACCCAGACGTAGGCGAAGGCGAATACAGATCTCGCTCTGAAGCCGGACGCTTATTACTTTTGCTCTTCAACATTGGTCTGGCAATCTTTGATCAACTTGCAGCCGACAGTTCTGATATAAATTCGCCTGAAGCTAGGTCTCTTGCAAAGCTGTTTCAAACCTTAACTTCCGCAAATAGCGAAATGCGAGAAATCGATAGCACGTTAAATCACGATAAATGGCTCGTAATTGCCCAACACTTGGTGGTCAGGAGAGTCATTTGGGAACCGTCCTCTACACACGAACATTCATCAACGGGTGTTCAGATCTTTAGAGTCGATGATAGCCCCACCACCGCTGACGTTATTTCCAGCGCAAGTGGTGACGTGATGGAAACTGTCGCTATTTTGCAGTCCCTCCTGCTCAATACCTCGAGCTCAAGATTAAAAGCTGAACTCGATTCGGCATCCATAGACTTGCCCGGCATCCTGTACTCAATCAGGAGCCTCAATAAATACCATTCGCGCAAATATCCTATTGATGAAGTCCAGCTGAAGAAGCTTGAGGCGCTAACAAGTGAGGTGTGCTAACTGATGAACTGGCATTCATCTACATCGATTAAGAAAATCCTGCACCCAGCGAGATTCGAAGGTGGTGAATGACAGCGCATACTTTTTGGCGGTACGAACAAAGCGACTTACATAACCACACTGGCCGGTGGGAGGCAGCCATTCATCGGGCCCTTGCGCGCCCTGCAGCACTATAACTATAAAAACTATCCCAATCGAGTGAGTGAGTGCGTGAATGCTCATTTTCTATATTAGTACCTGTACTAAACATGAATACTAAAACTCTCGTTGGGACTACCTACCAAGATTGAGGACAAAGCCCGCTCGCCGCAAGAGGCGATAAAAAAGATCTTATGCTCACCCAGTGGTCGCAAATCGAACATTACGACGGGATATTTGACAAGATTTCCTGCACAGAGCTCTATCATTTCGCATATTCGTGTTTTGAGTAGACATAAATCCTAGGGTAGGCTCAACTGAAATCACCATGCTCAATTTTTTGAAGCACCGACGCTATCCGGCAACAACCGTCAGGGGTACCCAGCAGGTCGCAAGGTCTTTCATCTTCAAGCCCTGGAATCGGGCGCTGGATCCACTCCAGTGCTTGTTCCCGAGATTCCAAGATTCGTATCGACTGATGAACAACGTCGACTGAGTGCCGCGTGATGACCAGTTCCAATCCAATCGGCACCATCCGTTCCCACTCTCGAAGCGTGTCTGGAATCGGGGCGTCTGGGTCACACTGGGACACGAGATCACCCAAGTTGTAGGATTTTCTTTCCGTCATCCAGATCCCTCCGACTTGGCATCAAAAGTCCATTCTCCACAGAACAATCCACAAAAGGAAGGCGTCTTACGTTGCTCATATCGCGGCCTGTGGGCACTAGCGAGAGACTAGTAAGCTAAGAGTCTCCACATCAACATAAATTGGCTGCGCTTGGGTAAATGACCGTTTCGGACTACCGCCTTGCGACCATCGGGTGTCAATACATCGGCATACTGATCCAGTAGCCCCTGAAGCTCAGACTCGACAGCCCGCGCAATCAGGTCACGGGCACCCTGTCGGATCAGATCGTGCAAGGGATCGTTCGTGGTCGCCTCTGGTTGTGAAAGAGCATGCAGGTTAGACTTGGACATGGCGTATCCATCCTCTGTTGGTTGTGATCTTGGTGGTGATCAACCAACAGGATACGCCATCCTTTCAGCCTGCTTCCATACACCAGAAATCACCATAACTCGTCTCGCCCTGCTGACCCTGTAAAACATGGGTTAGTTAAACACAGGAGACCGGCGTGATCACTTTCACCGTTGCTGACCTTATACACGAACCCGCAGTGAGCGTTTTACAGGACAACTCGCTGTGGTCTGTCTTTATGGCACAAGTCGTCGATGTGGCGGAATGGGAACTCAAAGAACGCCCGGAGTCTGCACGCCTGGTACGACCAATAAGCTTTTGCCTGGCGCAAGAGTTTGGCCCAGCGCACTACAGCGTGGGGCGTATCGCAAGCACCGCCAAATTCGTGAATGAAAAGCGGGTCTATGACCTGTGGCAGAGCTCACCTGAAGCCGCCCGGCAGGCGGCTGCTCAAATGCACATTCGCAGCCGTGAAATCGCGCCGATCCTGGAGAATCAACAGCTCTGCCAAGAGGGCTCGAACGCTGTGTTCAAGTGGCGCTGCCATACGGCTGAATTTTTGGACTTCATCGAGCAATCCCTGTGTGGAATCGTCGAATCTGAGCGTGAGCGCTGGATCATTAAAAAGGCCATGGTACGTGGCCTTTCATCAACTGCAGGGTGCGGAGGCGGCGTTTACATTGCCTCCTGCAACAATTTGAGAGCGCGCCTGGTGGGGTTGTTGGTAGGTGAGCACTTGAAGACGAGTACAGCGCGAAACACGGCACGCCACTTTGGCATCTCCATCCAGCATGTATATCGCTTGGCGGATGAGGCGAAAGCACGTGAAAAGGAGGTGACCTGAATAAAGACTGATCAGCCACCCAATCACAAACCGATTCAATGACCACCGTATCCGGTGGCGTAAGGAGAGACCGCCATGAGTAATCAAGTAACCCCTGAAGAGCGTCAAGTTGCTTTTAAATACGGCTTAACCGAAGCCCAATATGTAAAAAAACGTGAAGAGTATGCCGCCAAGCAGGGCAGCACTGTGGAAGCTCTTTCGCAAACCAGTAGCGAAGATATTCATGTCATGAACGCACTGGCAAAACCCGCCGATGAGTACCAAAAACACAAACTCACCGGCCTGGCCGAAAAAGTCATTCTGGGCGTCTGAGGAGACTGGTATGAATATCCTGAACGCAACCCGCATCTATGTGGATGCCAAAGCCACTTTGGATGCGGCTATGGCTGAACACCGAAATATGGAAATGAACCTTATTCCTCGTGCAAAAGCCGATTTGTTGGCCGCTCAGTCACAGGCGAGCATAGCGGCTCATGCCTTGAAAAACGCGGTTACCGCCGAAGAGATTCAGGCTGCCCGGCAGACCCTGGCACTAGCTGAACAGGCAGTTAGTAGCCAGTCCCAACTGAAAGAGAACCTTGAGCGCCGCGCCAAGGAATTTCCGGTACAAAAAAACCGTATGGAGTCAGTCGTTTCCAGTGCGGCGCGCGAGGTTTGGGTGCTGAAGCGTGCTGAACTGATGGCACAGTTTGAGATCCCCGCTGCCGAATTCGAGCTATTGGAAAAGCTGGTCGCAGCTACTGACGGTGAGAAGGATGGTTGGGGCAACAAGGTCATGGGCGATCCGATCAATGAGAAGTATGGCCGCCTGCTGGACCACGAGCGTAGCAAGCTGTTGCGTGACCAGATGCTGACCGAGCTGATTGGCCAGCTGCCTGCTTGAATCAAATAAGCGGACTTGCTGAGCAGGTCCGCTCCCTACGGACCACCTGCCATGACCCAATCGACTCTCACCGACATAATGGTTGCCCTGCGTAGCAACCCCGAACACAAAGACTCAGGCCTGACCGTCGTCACTATGGAGACTGCCCATATCCAGAACGGCTGGCACCGGCTGCTACCGGCAGGCTTCTTCAATGCCGTCGATGGCCGCCCCTTCGACACGCCAACACGCAAATGGTATCTGGATGGCAATATTGCCCAAGGCCTCATTGCCAAGGTGAAAGCCGCGCAGAACGAGTTGGTCATTGACTACGAGCACCAGACGTTGCTGGCGGAGCAAAATGGCCAGCCAGCACCGGCAGCAGGCTGGTTCAAGGACGTGGAGTGGCGCGAAGGTTCCGGCCTGTGGATCAAGGCGCGTTGGACGCCACGTGCCCTCGAACATCTCAGCAATGGCGAATACCGTTTTCTGTCCGCGGTCTTTCCCTATGACAAGATCACCGGCCAACCTACGTCCCTCCATAGCGCAGCATTGGTCAACCGCCCTGGCCTGGATGGCGTGACAGCGATCGGAGCCCTGAGCGCCAACCTTACCCGTCCAGAAGCTTTGATGCCGACCGCACGGCACACCTTCTACAAGCCTTCAGTTGCTGCCCTGTCATCCCAAGAGGTTGCCGCCTGCAACGCGCTCTATATCCCGGCTGGTTCATACCTGGAGAAGCGTGAGCGCTACTGTGCCGAGCGTGGAACCACTTGGGCCCAGCTGTCAGCGCTGACACCAGAAGATCACAAAGTCATCAGCCTGTTCGGCCATGACGTCGATAGCTTCCACCAGACCAAGCTCCAGTGTCTTGCTGAAGCTGTTTTGCTGTCCTGAAAACCATGGGTGTCAATCTCTCCACCGGTAGGGATTGACCCAGCCACCCATAGCAGGTCAAATTCGAAAAGTAATGGAACTTTTTGACCAAGGACGTGCTATGGAAATCACCGAAGCCATCATCCACCGCATTGACAAAGAGAGCGGTTCAGAGACGGTTCAAATAGACCTCCGAGAAGATCTATTGCCAGTCGAAGCCACGTTGAGCCAGCTGGTTACCGAGGTGCTGGGGATTTACAATCGTGTCTCGAATGGCTATGGCACCTTTGATGCCAATCAGGTTTTATACCCCTTCTCTGCACAGCTGCAGAGCTACTATCAGGGCCAGGCTGACTTCATACAACTATCGAGTATTGCGCTTGACTTGATAGCTTCCAAAATGAGCGGGCAGCTTTTCGCGACGGGAGGTTATGTGCTGCTGGTGCGCTACTCCAATATGGACCGCGACTGGCTCTTGATTGGCATGCTGAAGATGAGAGAAAGCACTGGGGTTGATCAGGACACCAAAGAGCTATTGCGACTCCTGTCGCTGGATGTCGATCACCTTCATGAAGCCGCCAGAATTGATATTGCCAAGTGGCAGGGAAATGAGCACCCGTACCTGTCGTTCGTCAAGAAGCGATCTGGCAAGGAGGATGTAACAAAGTACTTCCGCGAGGCTTTAGGCTGTACGGATTATACCGACTCCAAACAGAACACCGTGTTGCTGCTTGAAGCACTACAAGCCTATACCAACACCAAAATGGATCCTGAGAATGGGGATGAGGCTTGGCCTGCATATTCCGGCCCATCGTGACCGCCCATTCCGTTTGAACGTGACCGCCTGTTCCGGATGATCGTGACCGCTCATTCCGTTTTATCGTGACCGATTTCGGGTAGTTTTCCGGAATCGCCGGTCACGATGCCGGAATCATCGGTCACGTTCCTCCGGAATCCCTTCCAACACGCTGGAATTCTTCAACTTTATCCGGCATACCCCTTCCTTTTTCATCACGAGGAAGGGCGGATGCCGGCAGCGAGGATTTCCATGCGACAAATCATCGAGGTCTTGCGCCTCAAGTACGAAGCGGGCCTGAGCCATGAGCGCATTGCCCGCGCCTGTGGCCTCTCCAAGGGCGTAGTCGGTAAATACGTCAGCCTGGCCACCGCTCAGGGCATCACCTGGCCGTTGCCAGAAGGCACGGACGAAGCTCGGCTGGAAGCCCAGCTGTTCCCGGCCAAGACGCCGCCTGCACGCTTTGCCGAGCCCGACTACTTTCAGGTCCATCAGGAGCTGAAGACCAAAGGCGTCACCCTGCAACTGCTCTGGGCTGAGTACGTGGAACGTCACGGCGACAAGGCCCGCCGGTACAGCCAGTTCTGCCATCACTACCGGCTCTGGCAAGGCCGTCAGCGGCGCAGCATGCGCCAGGTCCACCGGGCCGGTGAGAAGATCTTTATCGACTACTGCGGCCCCACGGTTCCGGTGGTGGATCGCAGCACTGGTGAGATGCGCAAGGCTCAGGTCTTTGTCGCTGTGCTGGGCGCCTCCAGCTACACCTTCGCCGAGGCCACGTGGAGCCAGTCTCTACCGGACTGGATCGCCTCCCACCAGCGGATGCTGGCGTTCTACGGTGGCGTGCCGGAACTGCTGGTTCCGGACAACCTCAAGGCAGCAGTCACCAAGGCGGACCGATACACGCCTCAGATCAACGAGACCTACGCGGAACTGGCGGCCCATTACCAGACGGCGGTACTGCCGGCACGTCCCTACAAGCCCAAGGACAAGGCGAAGGCCGAAGCCGCTGTGCTGCTGGTTGAACGCTGGATCCTGGCCCGGTTACGACACCGGACGTTCTTCTCACTGGCCGAACTGAACTCGGCGATTGCAGACCTGCTACCAGCACTGAACCAGCGCCCGTTCCAGGGGCGCTCCGAGAGCCGCCAGAGTCTGTTCGAGGCACTGGACCGACCCGCACTCAGGCCACTGCCTGCCACGCCCTATGTCTATGCTGAGTGGCGCAAGGCACGACCGGGTATCGACTACCACATCGAGATCGACAAACGCCTGTACAGCGTGCCTCACGCCCTGGTGGGGGTGAAGCTGGATGTTCGGGTGACCGATACGTCCGTTGAGGTCATGCACAAAGGCCAGCGGGTGGCTCTGCACCCACGGCATGGCAAAAGCCGCTTCGTGACCCTGACCGAGCACATGCCCAAGTCCCACCAGGCCCATCAGAACTGGTCTCCCGGGCGGTTCCTGAACTGGGCCACGGACATCGGGCCGGCCACACTCGACGTGGTACAGCGACAGCTTAAGGATCGCCCTCATCCAGAGCATGGTTACCGAGCATGCCTGGGTCTGCTGAACCTCAGTCGCCGCTACAGCCGTGACCGCCTGGAGCAGGCTTGTAGCCGAGCACTGGCCATCAACTCGGCCAGCTATCAGAGCATCAGCTCAATCCTGAAGCAGGGGCTGGATCAACTGCCTCTTCCCCTGACCGAGGAAGATCCGGAGCTGGCCGATCTGCCCTTACACACCAACGTTCGCGGCCCCCGCTACTACCACTGATCCCGGAGAAACTGATGTTGACTCAAAACACCCTCGATACCCTGCGACAGCTCAAGCTGACAGGCATGTGCGATGCCTTGGAACAACAGCGGGCTCAGCCCGACACCCACGACCTGGCGTTCGAGGAGCGCTTGGCCCTGCTGGTAGATCGCGAAGTGCTGCACCGTGAAAACCGGCGATTGGAGCGGCTGCTCAAGGCCGCCCGTCTGCGTGTGCCGGCCTGTATTGAAGACATCGACTACCACCACCCGAGAGGGCTGGAGCGTTCTCGCATGGCCGGACTGGCCAGCTGTGACTGGATCCGCCAATCCCTGAACCTGTGCATTACCGGTCCCACCGGGTGCGGTAAGACCTGGCTGGCGTGTGCCCTGGGCAATCAGGCCTGCCGGCAAGGCCTCTCAGTTCGCTACCTACGGGTACCGCGCCTGTTCGAACAGCTGCGCATCGCCCATGGCGATGGCAGCTATGCCCGACTGATGAACCAGTTGCTAAAAACCGACCTGCTGATCCTGGATGACTGGGGGATGCAGAAGGTGACAGCGCAACAACGGCAAGATCTGATGGAGGTGATCGAAGACCGACATGGGAGAGGCTCAACGCTCATCGCCAGTCAGCTACCCACGGAACACTGGCACGACTATATCGGTTCCGCCACGCTCGCCGACGCCATCTTGGACCGGCTCCTGCACGGCGCTCACCGGCTTAATCTGAAGGGGGAATCACTGCGAAAAGCGAAAACACAAAAGACGGAATCGGTTGACCCATCGTGACCGCTCAGAGTACAAAACCGACTCCAGCGTGATGGCCGTGTGCAAATCGGTCACGATGCCCGGAATGACCGGTCACGTTCGCCGGAATACGCATGGCCCAGGGATAAGGCACGGGAGGCCCGGCAGAAGACTTTTGAATACTGTCAGGAGAAAACGCGAAACCACGAGGAGATCAACCTGGAAGCATTATCGGGCATCATCAATGACCGAGCGCCGGATGAGTTCCGCAGCTTTGTCCGGGACAATGGTTACCAGCTCAATGATGAGTTTGCCCCACACCCCGGCACCTATAAGAAGTTGCAGCGTATTACAGGCAAGGCCAGTGGTAATATCCGAGTCGGTTTTGATGTTGACGACCTGGTGCAGAGGCGCATTTGCCTGGATGGCTCTAACTTGATCATACAGAGCGCCAGTCCGGCCCTTGTAGAGCAAATTGAACAGGCTCTGGCAGACGATGATTCCGAATGAGAGTTTAAGGCTAACCGCAGAGCTTTACCGTGAGCTGCAGGGCTGTACCGTCGATGACAGGTGCTTCTATGGCCAGCTGCCGGAGGGAAAAGATTTCGGGGCAGTTGTGGCTGATCTTGACCGCTTGGAACTGTTAGAGAGCAGCAACCCTCAAACTCGCCAGCTTGATGTCAGAATGCCGCGTAAGTCGAGTGCGTTTTTTGCGGTTGACCTGGCAGGGCTCATCAACGCGCACTCACTGGAGTGTCCACGGCGCTTTTATATCGCCTCTCTGGATTACTATCACGAGCGAGATACTGAGGCTGCCACTGCTGCTCCTGACTCTATTGCGGGCTACCTTGACACGCTCGATCTGATTACAGTGCTGAGAGGCTTGGCCGAGCATGAATATGTCGCATCAGACGGTCAGTTGAACTTGGTCTACCTGAAGGATCGCAAAGTCACCCTGGCGCTGGATTATGACGCCGACATCCTGAAACGGCTCGAAGGCTTGCCTGACTTTAAACAGCACTTCATCGACTCCAAACAGCACCATGAGCAGAAGCATACGATTATCAAAACGGCGCTGATTGAAGTGCTGGAAACGAAACACAACAGCTCCACATATCGGCTGACTGACCTCCTGGAACAGTTTGACCTGTTCGTTCAGAAGGTCACCCAAGGGTATGAGCTGTATGTCTCTGAGTTCTCGTTCAAGAAGGTCCGTCACGAGGTCGAAAAGGAGAAGCTGGAATTCATCTTCAAGCTGAACAAGGTGTTTTCTGACATTCAAAACCAGCTACTGGCCGTGCCGCTTGCCTTGGTTCTGGTTGGAAGTCAGATGGAGCTGAGCAGCACATTATCAACCAAAAACCTCTTTATCATGGCGGGCATGCTGGCCTTCACTATCTTCATGGATCTGCTTATCAGAAACCAGATGAACACCCTGGATGCCATTGATGACGAGGTGGAGCACCAGTGGAATAAGATTACGCATGAACACAAGGCAATTGCCAATCGGTTCAGTGATATCTATGGCAAGATCGAAGTCCGCTTGAAACACCAGAGGCGCTTGGTTCGTATAGTGGACGCCATCGTCTCTCTGTCGTTTGCAGGCTCAGTGGTCTTATGGAGCTCCACAGGCACGTTCTTTGAGCCCATGGCAGCCCTCATTGGTCTGCGCTGATCTGGCAGCACTTAAATATGGACATGTGAGCTATTGCCCACAAGATATCAGGGAGCTTTCCATGAAAAACGCGGGTGCGATCCTCGTTCTTTTTATCGCCTTCTACCTTATAGGCGAGTTTGGGCTTTTCGGAATAATTATTGTTGCAACTGCTGCCTTTATCGGCTGGTACACCACTGCTCAGCCTAAAAAGCACAAGCGACGATCTAAGCCCTACAAAGCCCAAACACCACAGGAAGATGTGGCCCCTTCAGCGCCTAAAGCGCGAAGCAGTGTTGAGGTGGGAACCGCTGACGATATCGAGCGAGCGTGGGCAAGAGGTGATTATGAGAAGGCACGTAGGTGGCTGCAGAAAATTGCTTATAGCATGGTGAATAAAGGTGTGACTGACCGACAGCGCCAAGAGTTTAAACAGCTGGTGAAAGAGTTTGCGGTTCAAGACCCCCTTTATTACGAGCTTCTTTCAATTATTCGCCCTGCCGTCAATCATCAGCCTGGGGTACTTCAAAGCCAGCTGACCAAAGATATCGATGGCTACAGCACTGAGCACATCCGGTATGTGCTGTATTACGCACATGAACTTGGTGATATCCACCGAGTAAAGCATGGGCGGACCTACAAGCTGTATCTGCCTGGTGAGACACTGGAAGGTGAGGTGGCTGGATAGCCTGTTCAGAAGGTGCGCCGTGGCAGGAGTCGAACCTGCATCAATCCTACCGGTGCCAGGCCGGAGTGACCGCATTACCGTTATGCGTACACAGCGCTATATCGAGTGTAGGGGAAGCGGATTGAGGTGTAAATTCGTGCAACTGGCCTGACGCCTAGCGCAAAAATCCAAAATCAATTTATCGTGCAGCAGAGCCGCAAATATCGTGCGGCGCTACAGATAGTGCCGGCAACCACCGGCGTAGTAACATCGGCCTCAAAACACCCCTGAACGACACGAACGACACTGGAGAGTTGCTGATGAGTGTAAACCCCTCCCCGACCCTGACGCTGGCCAATGGCGTTGAGATGCCCCAGCTTGGGCTGGGCACCTGGCCGATGAACGATGCCGAAGCCGCCAGTGCCGTCACCACTGCACTGGAACTGGGCTACCGCCTGATCGACACCGCCGAGAACTATGACAATGAGCGCGGTGTGGGTGAGGGTATTCGCAAGGCTTCTGTACCGCGTGATCAGGTGTTCGTGACCACCAAGTTCAACCGCGAGAGGCACGGCTTTGAGGGCGCCAAAGACGCCTGCGAAGCGAGCCTGAAACGGCTCGGTCGTGACGATCCGGAGATGCTGGATGCGGATAGGTTCGGGCATTGAGCGTTCAATTCGGGCCAGTGTCGGTGACCTCTGACCGGAAAGCAGGCGTTGTTGGCACCGAGCGTTTTGCCAAATGAGCGGCACGGACACCCACACCCTGGCCACCGAGCTGCGTGACTTCCCGGAATGGCATGGCGGCATCCGCCACTATGCCGTCTGGGCCCTGCCGGTGGACTGCCCTCTCTGGCTGCAGCGGATCGCCGATCTGCAGCGACAGCTTGCGCCGCTGCTGCACTCCGATTATGCACGCCAGCCGCATATCACTCTGTTTGCCTGCGGGCTGGTGGACCAGCGGCACTTTCACCCGCAGCAGGCACGGCAACAGGCTCAGGCACTGCATTCGCTTCAGATGCCTGCTCTGCAATTGGAGGCGACCGGGTTATCCACCTTCACTACGGCCCCCTGGCTGGGCATTGCGGCTGTGGATAACCATCTCAGCCAAATCCGTCAGACGCTGGCGCAGATCTCGCCCGAAGACTCCCCGGCACCGGCGTACCGGCCTCACATTACCCTGGGCTTTTATCAACAGGCCTGGCTACTGAAAGATATCCACAATCAACTGGCGTTGCTGGAAGCTCATTTGCCGCCGCTGCCACCCTTGAAGGTTAATCGGCTGGAATTGTGTTTTTATAGTACCCACGACATTCAGGGGAGACTGACCGTGCAGGACTCAATTGCACTGTCAGCCAAAACTAGACACCCGGTCTATTACTGCCGATAATCCGCTCACAACTGTAAACGCGAGTGATTATGCCCAGCGATAGCCCACCTCTCACCGATAAACCCACACGCCGCCGTGGCCGTCCGCCCAAGGACCTCGCCCGCCCCTACACGGAAACCCGCCGCGAGCTGATTCAGGCCGGGCTGGCACTGCTGACCGAGAAGGGCTACTCCTCCGTGGGCATTGATCAGATTCTGCGCTCGGTCAATGTGCCCAAGGGCTCCTTCTATCACTACTTCAAGAGCAAGGAAGCCTTCGGCCTGGTGCTGATCGAGGCCTATGCCGACTATTTCGCCCGCAAGCTGGATCGTTTTCTGCTCAACGCCGACTATCCGCCGCTGCAACGACTGCAGAATTTTATTGATGATGCCGCACAGGGGATGAGTCGCTACGCCTTTCGCCGTGGCTGTCTGGTGGGCAATCTGGGGCAGGAGATGAGTCTGCTGCCGGAGTCCTTCCGTCAGCAGCTGAAAGGGGTGTTCGAAGACTGGCAGGCGCGCACCGTACGTTGCCTGCGCGAAGCTCAGGTCGCCGGTGATATCAGCACCGAACTGGACTGCGACCGACTGGCGGCCTGGTTCTGGATCGGCTGGGAGGGCGCCGTGCTCAGGGCCAAGTTGGAAGCATCAGCACAGCCGCTGGAGATTTTTGCGGAAGGGTTTTTCCTGCGGCTGCAGCCATGAACGACAAGGGGCACCCCTGATCGGCTGACTCAGCGCGGCTGACGACCAAGACTGTAGAACTCGTCATTCGGTCGCATGCTGGTCACGTTCGCCATGCGGTTGGAGAGGCCGAAGAAGGCAGCAATGGCCGCGATATCCCAGATATCCTCCTCATCAAAGCCATGCTCCTGCAGCAGCGCCATATCCTCGTCTCCCACCGCATAGGCCTGCATCGACACCTTGACAGCAAAATCGAGCATCGCCTTCTGGCGCGGGGTGATATCAGCCTTGCGATAGTTGACCGCCACCTGGTCGGCGATCAGCGGGTTCTTGGCTCGGATGCGCAGGATGGCACCGTGGGCCACCACGCAGTACTGACACTGGTTGAGGTTGCTGGTGGCTACCACGATCATCTCACGCTCGGCAATGCTCAGGTTGCCCGGTTTTTCCATCAAGGCATCATGGTAGGCAAAGAAGGCGCGAAACTCCTCCGGCCGATGCGCCAGCACCAGAAACACATTGGGCACAAAACCGGCCTTTTCCTGCACCGCCAGAATGCGATCACGGATATCCTCCGGCATATCGGCCAGCTCAGGCACCGGAAAACGGCTGATGGCATGCTGCGTTACTTCACTCATTTCGACTCTCCTGATTGTCGAGACTCAATAGTCGGGACTTAATTGTCGGGGGCTCACTTATCGGGGCTTAATTGTCAGGGCTCACTTATAGGGACTTAATTGTCAGGACTTAATAGTCGGGAATCGCATCCCTGATAATTATTCGCCGGATACCGGCACCACGATGCGGCCACGGATCTGACCCTGCATCATCAACCGGGCCTGATCGATCACCTGTTCAAAGGGCACTTCGGTGATCAGGTTTTCCAGTTTATTGATATCAAGATCGGCTGCCAGACGACGCCAGGCTTCAAGACGTTCTGCCTTGGGTGCCATCACGCTGTCCACACCGACCAATGTCACACCGCGCAAAATGAACGGTGCCACCGTAGCGGGGAAGTTCATGCCTGCCGCCAGTCCACAGGCCGCCACCACACCGCGGTATTGCATCGCCGCACAGACGTTGGCCAACACCTGACCACCGGCCACGTCGATGGCACCGGCCCACTGTTCTTTCGCCAGTGGACGGCCCTTTTCGCTGTACTCGGCACGGTCAACAATGCGGGAGGCGCCCAGCATCTTGAGGAAATCCGCTTCTTCCGGGCGCCCGGTCATGGCGGCGACTTCATAGCCCAGCTTGGCCAGAACCGCCACGGCCACACTGCCCACACCACCGGCGGCACCGGTTACCAGTATCGGACCATCGGAGGGTTTCACGCCCTGCTTTTCCAGCGCCAGCACACAGAGCATGGCGGTGTAACCAGCGGTGCCCAGTCCCATTGCCTGCCTCAGGCTGAACGGCGCCTGCAGCGGCACCAGCCAGTCACCCGGCACACGGGCCTTCTCAGCCAGACCGCCCCAGTGTTTCTCGCCCATTCCCCAGCCGTTCAGCACCACCTGATCACCGGGCTTGAACTGCGGATTGTCTGAGCTTTCCACGTCCCCGGCAAAGTCGATCCCCGGCACCATCGGGTAACTTTTGGCGATGGGCGCACTGCCGGTCAATGCCAGTGCGTCCTTGTAGTTCATGGTGGAATACGCGACACGGATGGTCACGTCTCCCTCGGGCAGCTGTGACTCATCCAGATCCTTGAATGCCACGGTCTGCTGATCATCCACCTTGTCGAGTACGATAGCCTTGAACATGAGTCCTCCTGCTGAGAGACGGGCGCCGGGAACCGGTTCAATGAATTTATTAGACGACTGTCTAATTAATGCCGTAAAAGCACGCATCTGTCCAGCAGTTTAGTCTAAAGCCGTGCTTTTTTTCCGACCTCGAGCTGCACAGGCACCACCTGTCCACCCGCACCGGTGCCTTCTCTCGCGGCCTACTCCAGCAGAAAATTGCGCCGGCCGTCCCCTTCCAATGCTTCGGCAACACCGGATTCGTCCTTCAGCTCGACACCGGAGAGTTTTCGTTTGAGTGATTCCCTGACCAGCCAAAGCAGACGTTCCGCCGCATCCTCCGGCGAGATGCCGGCCGGGCGGATATTGGAGATACAGTTACGGGCAGCATCCGTCATCCCGACACGCGGTTGATAGGTGTAGTATATGCCCAGACTGTCCGGCGAGCTGAGTCCCGGGCGTTCGCCTACCAGCAAAATGACCACACGACTGTCCAGCAACTCGCCCACTTCGTCACCCACGGCGACGCGCCCCTGTTGCACGATGCACACCTGAGTGCGACTCAATCCTGCAGCGGCCAAGCGCCGGTCAATCTCGGCCGCGACCCGTGCCGCATGACGCTGTACCGCCGTAGACGAAAGACCATCGGCGATCACGATGGTCGCGTCGCTGGCGGGTTGCTGTTCGCTCAGCTGTTTCAGCAAGGCCGCCGAGTCGGCATCCAGCCGTCGTCCCTTGTCCGGCCGTTGCAGGTAGGTTGCGCGATCCTCCGCCTGACTGTGCAGCAACAGGCTCTGCAGCCCGGCCTCCGTCAAGTCAGACTGAAGCTGCCTCACATCCAGCGGTATATGCACGGCATCCCGTGCGCGGGCATGGGCCTGCTGGAACGCCAGCTGAGGCGCCG
Organism: Marinobacter sp. LM1; assembly: GCF_042763285.1. Lineage (NCBI taxonomy): Bacteria > Pseudomonadati > Pseudomonadota > Gammaproteobacteria > Pseudomonadales > Marinobacteraceae > Marinobacter > Marinobacter sp. LM1. The sequence goes on along the minus strand of NZ_CP114373.1, from coordinate 577,917 downwards.
TCGGCTGGCTGATGCCGCTGCGACCCAGCCCGATGCGGGCATCGGTATGGCGGCGCAGGCTGGCCCAGCTGTTGGACGTTACGATCTGATGTTTATCCACAGGATTCTTTTCCACAATCAGGCCTCCTTACAACCGGTCCTGAAGATGGGCAAAGGGCGGCGGCAGCGTCGAACCGCTGGCCAGCCGATTGTCCTTACCGAAAATGCCCATCTTCTCCAGCCAGGCGGCAAACTCAGGTGCCGGCGGCTTGTTCAGTACCTCACGCACGTAGAGGGCGTCGTGAAACGAGGTGGTCTGGTAGTTGAGCATGATGTCGTCAGAGCCGGGTATGCCCATGATGAAGTTGATACCGGCCACGCCCAGCTGGGTCAGCAGCATGTCCATGTCATCCTGATCCGCTTCGGCGTGGTTGGTGTAGCAGATATCACAGCCCATCGGCAGGCCCAGCAGCTTGCCGCAGAAGTGGTCCTCCAGCCCGGCACGGATGATCTGCTTGCCGTCGTACAGGTACTCGGGGCCGATAAAGCCGACCACGGTATTCACCAGCAACGGATCGAAACGGCGCGCCACGGCATAGGCGCGGGTCTCGCAGGTTTGTTGATCGACGCCGTGATGTGCGTTGGCCGACAGCGCGCTGCCCTGACCGGTCTCGAAGTACATGACGTTCTGGCCCACCGTACCACGCCCCAGCTCCAGCGCCGCCTTGTGCGCCTCGTCCAGAATCGACAGGTTGATGCCGAAACTGTCGTTGGCCGCCTGAGTACCGGCGATCGACTGGAACACCAGATCCACCGGCGCGCCCCGATTGATCGCCTCCAGATGGGTGGTGACATGGGTCAGCACGCAGGACTGGGTCGGAATTTCGTAGCGCTGGATCACGTCGTCGAGCAAGTGCATCAGCCGGGTCACTGCATGGTAGTTGTCGGTGGCCGGGTTGATGCCGATCACCGCATCGCCATTGGCATAGAGCAGGCCATCCAGCACGCTGGCGGCAACGCCAGCCGGGTCATCGGTGGGGTGGTTGGGCTGCAGCCGCGTGGACATTCTGCCGCTCAGACCGATGGTGTTGCGAAAGCGGGTGACCACTTCGGTTTTCTGCGCTACCAGAATCAGGTCCTGTATTCGCATGATCTTGGACACGGCGGCCACCATCTCCGGCGTCAGCCCCGGCGCAAGTGCGCTCAGGCTCTCGCGGCTGGCATGATCGGACAACAGCCAGTCACGGAAGTCGCCCACCGTCAGATGCGCCACCGGCGTGAAGGCGGCAGCATCATGCGTATCGAGAATCAGCCGGGTGACTTCGTCCTGTTCATAGGGGATCAGCGCCTCGTGCAGGAACTGTTTCAGCGGCACTTCGGCCAGACAGCGCTGCGCCGCCACCCGCTCGGTGGCGTTCTCCGCCGCGATGCCCGCCAGACAATCACCGGAGCGCAGCGGCGTCGCCTTTGCCATCAGGGTTTTCAGGTCCGGGAAACAGTATCGAGTCTGGCCAATATCGACGTGATAGTTCATGCGATTTACCCCGCCGTTGCCCTGATCGACTGTTCAAGCCGATCCAGAAACAGGTCCGCTTCAGCCCGTGCAATACAGAGCGGCGGACGGATTTTCAGCGTGCTGCCGGTCTTGCCTGCGGCACCGATCAACACACCTTTACGCTTGAGGGCATTGATGACCGCCGTGATCCGGGCCGCATCCGGCGCGCCATCCCGGGCCGGGTTGCACAGGTCAAGGCCGATGAACAGACCCGCACCCCGCACCGCAGCCACCTCCTCAAAGGTAGACTGCAGCCCCTCAAGCTGCTGCTTCAGGTAATCACCCTGCTGACGGGCATTGGCGATCAGTGCTTCCTCTGCCAGTACATCCAGCACCGCCATACCGGCAGCCACCGCAACGGTCGAGCCGCCGAAAGTATTGAAGTAGCCCACATCCTCATTGAGGGCAGCCAACAGCTCTTCCCGCGCTGCCAGCCCGGCCATCGGGAAGCCGTTCCCCATCGGTTTGCCCATGGTGACCACGTCAGGTGTCACCTGGTGACGGGCAAAGCCCCACATGCCTGTGCCGGTGCGACCGAAACCGGGCTGTACTTCGTCCGCAATCAACAGCGCGCCCTGAGCCTGCAGCCATTCAACTGCCGGCTTGAGGAAACCCGCCGGGGCGGCGTAGACACCATCACTGGAGAAGATCGAATCCACCAGCAGCGCTGCACAGCCGTACCCCAGCGCATCCAGACGCGCCACACCGGCGCGCACCTGATCGGCAAACCAGGCGGAAGGGTCGGCCTGCTCAGGCATCTGCGAAATCGGGATGACATGTACATGCTCAGGCAGCGAGCCTTTTTTGAAGGATGAGGGCGACACCTCGGTCACGGCTGAGGTGTTGCCGTGGTAGGCCGCCTCGGTAACGATGATGCCCTGATGCCCGGTCCACTGACGTGCCAGACGCAGGGCCATATCATTGCTTTCACTGCCGGTACACATCATCACCAGACGGTTCAAAGGCGGTGGCAGCGTGGCCAGCAGGCGCTCTGCATACCGGTGTAGGCCTTCATGCAGATAACGGGTGTGTACATTCAGCGTGCCCATCTGCTCGGCCACCGCCTGCACCACTCTTGGGTGACAATGCCCGACAGAGGGTACATTGTTGTACACATCCAGATAGCGCTGCCCCTGATCGTCAAACAGCCAGACCCCTTCGCCCCGCACAATGTGCAAGGGTTCCTCATAGAACAGCATTGAGGTGGGGCCAACGGTTTCCAGACGCTTGCGCACCAGCGCCCCGATTCGCTCATCGGCCTGCTGAAGACGGTCGAAATTGAACGCATTCTGATCCAGAATTCCACGGATATCGCTCACGGTAATGTCTCCTCGCTTCAGCCATTATTCTGTAGATACTGTCGGGCCAGCTGGGCTGTCCCTTCGATGTAACCATCAATCAAGCCCTGTGCCGCTTCGCTGTCGGCATGCGAGGCCAGCCAAGCACTGAGCATGATGCGCCGAATCATGACGAAGGTGTCCAGCATCGCTTCATCCGCCGTGGAAAATTCGGCGACCGAGCGATAACCCTGTACCCAGGCCTTGCGCAGCTGCGGGATGATCGGGTCCAGCTCGTAGAAGCTAATCGCGGCAGCAAAGTCATAGGCATACCAGCAGAAGCCGCTGTCATCGAAGTCAATGATCGACAGTCGGTCTCCGTCCACCAGCAGGTTGGCCAGACGCAGATCCGCATGCACCAGCCCATAGCGATCAGCGCTCTGCCCATAGTCCATAATCGCCTGCTCAATGTGCCCGATCGCTTGATTAATCAAGGCTTCATCACCCGACGTCAGCCCCGGGGCATCACGCCAGTCGCCCCACAGGCCGTCAGGGGCAATCATGGTGTCCAGATTCCAGCGCTTGCGCACGAACCAATCCGGCGGCTGCCAGTCTCGGCTGTGCTGATGTAGTCTGGCCGTCACCGCCCCCAGCTTCTCGAACCAGTGGGGTAGACTCTGCCCGACATCGGGCTCGGCCCCCTTCACATGCTCAAAGCCCACGGCAAAAAAGTCGCTCCCTTCGGCATTCAGGCTGATAACCGGGCTGCCGTTCTGGGTCTCCAGCGGCGATGGCGTATGGATCCGCCCCGAGGCACGCAGGTCATTAATCCATGCCAGTTCGGATTCAATTTCCTCACGCACATGATAATCAGGCCGATGCACACGGATGATTATTTTCCGATCCGTGTGACGATCACGGGAAATAAAAGTGGCATTTTCAGACGTCGTCAGTAAATCGATATGAGCATCAGCCGGCATCTGCCAATATTCAAGACACTGCCCCAGTTCTAACCTGAGAGTATTCACCAGAGTATCGGTATACATCTGATTATCTCCATCCTGTAAAAACATTTACTGCCAGAAAACCCGCACCCAAAGGTGCGGGCCAGATATTCAGGCGCGAGAAGTATCAGCCTGCAGCGGCAACTCAGCTTCAGGCAGGTGAACACCGTCCATTTCATCAAGATCGTGTTCCGCATCGAGAATCAGTGCCAGCTCCTCATCGGCAGAGTTGGCGACCAAATGACGTCGGCCGTAGGCGAAGAAGTAGACGGCACCGATGACGAACAGCACCAGGGTGTAGTTGAAGGCGCGCGGATCAAAGGCGTAGACACCGGTCATCGCCACCAGCGACAGCACCAGCGCAATGGATGAGGTGAAGATGCCGCCTGGGGTCCTGTAGGGGCGCTTCAGCTCGGGACGGCGCAGACGCAGCAGGATATGGCTCAGGGCCATCAGTGCGTAGGAAATGGTCGCCCCCACCACTGCCATGCCCAGAATCAGGTCACCCTCGCCGGTCAGTGAGACCAGAAAACCGAAGATGCCCGGCACGACCAGCGCCCAGGCCGGCGCCTTGCGCTTGCTGGTCAGGGAAAGCGCCTTGGGCAGGTAGCCGGCACGAGAGAGGGCGAACACCAGACGGCTGTAGCCGTAGATCACCGAGAAGAAGGAGGCGATCAGACCGGTCAGGCCCAAAACGTTGATCGCAGTCGCCAGGCCACTGCTGCCGGTTGCCTTGAGCGCATCCACCAGCGGTACACTGCTGCTGCCGATCACATCAGCGCCGGCGGCACCCGCCAGCAGGAACATGACCAACGCCGCGGTGAACAGCAATACAATCATGGCGCCGATGATGCCCTTGGGCATGTCACTAGCAGGGTCGCGCGCTTCTTCCGCTGCCAGAGGCACCCCTTCCACAGCAAGGAACAGCCACATGGCAAACGGCAGTGCGGCCCAAACGCCATACCAGCCGAACGGAAGTATTTCACTGGCACCGGCCGCATCGGTCGGCGCGATATTGAACAGGTTGGCCGTCTCAAAATCACCGATCAAGGCAATCGCCGTGGCCAGAATAGCCACCACCGCCAATCCGCTGATTACCATCATGGTTTTCAGCGCCTCACCGACACCGGCCAGATGGATGCCGATGAAAATGGCGTAAAACAGCGCGTAAACCCAGGGACCGTTGATCCCCAGCAACTCCTCAACGGCAGCGCCGATGAAGATCACGATCGCCGCCGGTGCCAGTGCGTACTCAATCAATACCGCCAGCCCCGTGAGGTAACCCCCGGTAGTGCCCATGGTCTGGCGGGCAAAGCTGTAGCCGCCGCCAGCCGCCGGAATCGCCGCCGACATCTCGGCCAGCGAGAGCACCAGTGCAAAGTACATGGTCGCCATCAGTGCGGCCGCGATGGCAAATCCACCCCAGCCCGCTTCAGCAAGGCCAAAGTTCCAACCGGCAAAGTCGCCGGATATAACGTAGGACACCCCAAGACCTGCCAGCAGGACCCAGCCCGCTGTCCCCTTCTTAAGCTGGCGCTTGGCCAGATAGTCCTGATCGATTGTATTAGCCATGAGCATTCCCCTGATCAATAACTATTCAAATTGTCGATGCCCATTCCCTTTCGCTGCCTCCCAACGAAAGGGAATGGATATTGCTAGCACTTTCAGCGTAACGAGAGCGTGCAAGCGCCAGTTATCAAAAATTGGCAAATGTGCATGGGCAGGAGTGAATACGATGGTGCGGACTTGGCAGAATCAAAATACGGCGTCCATACTGGATCGAAAAAATAATAAAGAGGCCAAGGTGCACCAAAATAAACAAAAAGCACCACAGAGGTGCATATCTGTTTCAGATGACATTAATGAGCAGGCCTTTCATCTGACCGACTGGAGTCAGGAATATAACCAGTACAGCAGCGGGCGTTTTCAGGGCCGTGTCGAAGAGTGTCAGTTTGACGGTATCCAGCTGATCAACGAGTACACCAATCAGGCATTACATCAGCACTGCATGGTCTGGCCTGATGCCTTCTGGCTCGGCATTCCGACCAATCGTGAACACTTTCGCATCAACGGCCAGTCCGTCGAGCAGGAAGATCTGCTCTGGCGTCACGGCAGTACCCCCTTCGAACTGGTGACTCCGGCAGACTGCAACATCTTCAGTATTGTGGTTCAGCAAGAAGAACTGTTCGGCCTGGCCGCGCGCCAGGGCATCGCTACCCAGTCCAGTGTCTCCGGTGGCAACCCGCGTCTGCGCGGCAGCCGACATCAGGTCGAGGAGCTGTCGCTGCTGGTCACACGGATACTGGCAGCAGCCGACGAGGGTATGGATACCGAAATCCACAAGGACCTGTTGATACAGCAACTGCTGAACCTGCTGGACACGGCAGAAGTTAACGAGCGGGTCATCCCCAGTTACCAGCATCGCAAGGCGGTCGTGGATCGAGTACGGGAGTATGTGGATGCACGGGGCGATCTGCCGGTCACCATGACGGCTCTGTGTGACCTGGCCTGTGTCAGTCGGCGTACCTTGCAGTACAGTTTTGAAAGCATTCTGGGTATCAGCCCGGTGCAGTTCCTGCGTGCCACCCGCCTCAACCGGGTACGTCGCAAATTGTTGTCTGCCGAAGGCACCTCAATCTCCGATGCAGCCGCCAGTCAGGGCTTTTACCATCTGAGCCAGTTCGCTACCGACTACAGACGCCTTTTCGGCGAGCGCCCTTCAGAAACCCTCAGACGTATCGCCCACTGAAAGCCAAGGGAGGCCGAAGCCTCCCTCTTTACGGTTTACAGGTGTTTGTCGAACGCCGCTTTCTCGTGCTTCATGATGCTTGCGTTCAGAAACAGATAGAGCCCTACGGCAGCGGCCAGACTGATGGCAATGCCAGTTGGGCTGTCAGCGAACGTGAAGTAGGCGGATACGTTTTCCCAGCTGGTGATTGGACTTGAAAACATGATGTGCTCCTCGGTGCCATTTGCACCCTTGTTGACTCATCTTTCGTTCATGGGGCGCTGCCAAGACAGCGCCATTTCAGTGAAAGCTCAGACCAGTTTTTCCTGACCCGGCTCCAGTGTGTTCTCGATGATCGCCTGTGCCGGCAGTGACTCCGGGTAGGGTTTGGCCGGGATTTCGACCAGGTCCAGACCGAGCACTTCGACCTGAGGGGGTACACGCAGGGCATTCAGTTTCTTCAGCACGTATGAGATGCCCCAGCCCGGAATGAAGCCGGTCAGTGCCATCACGATGCCACCAATCAGCTGCCCGGTTAGAGTAATATCAGGCAGGTCACCCACATTCGGGTAAGAAGAGGCAAACACACCGACCATCACGACACCGTAAAGGCCACAGAAACCGTGTACTGCCACCGCACCCACAGCATCGTCTACGCCCATTTTTTCTACCATGCGACCCACCAGCGGCATCAACGCACCGCCACTGGCAGCGATGACAAAGGCCAGACCCGGGTAATACAGATCCAGACCCGCGGCAACGGTGATGATCCCTGCCAAGCCACCGGACATGGTCCAGAACGGCTCACGCGATGTCAGGTAGGCACCAATGACACCACCGGCAAAGCCCATCAAGGTGTTGAAGCCGAACGCGGACAGGTTGGTCGGGTTGCCATAGATCGTGGTCCAGCCGGTATCACCACTATTAAAGATGATGCAGCCACCCAGGAAGCCAAAGAAACCGACGATGATCATCATCAGGCCGATCAGTGACATCGGCAGGCTGTGTGGCGGGATATACATCGCGACACCGTTCTGGAACTTGCCAACGCGCGCACCCAGGTTCATCAGCACACCCAGCGCGAAGAAGCCGGCAACCCCATGTACCACACCAGACGCACCCACATCGTGGTAGCCCAGCTTGGTCAGCAGCCAGCCATCCGGGTGCCAACCCCAGGCACCAGCCAGAATCCAGACAGCGGAACCAAGAATGGCCGCCAGGATCAGGAAGGCGCTCAGACGGATACGTTCGATCACGGCACCAGACAGGATCGAGCCGGTGGTAGCACCAAACAGCGCGAAGGCGGCGAAGAAGATGCCGGTACCCATATCCTTAACGTCAGGCCCCATGCTCACACTCCAGGGCAGCGCCGCAGAAGCATCGATCGGAATCAGGCCGTTCGGGAAGGCATTGTAGATCCACCAACCGAAGAAGTAGAAGGTTGGAATGATGACCGAAAGGGTCAGAATGTTTTTCATCCCTGAAGTCAGGGCATTCTTGACGCGGGAAGCGCCAATTTCATAGGCGAGGAATCCGGCATGGATCATGAACATGATGGCAGTAGACCACCAGTAGAACACTTCCACATTCATCGCTTGGTGCATTTCGAAAGTCGCCTTGAGCGACTCCACGGTTTCCACAGTCATAGGCTTGTCCTCGTTTATGCGGAAAGGGACCGCTTTTTGTTTGCTGCACCGCAGCATATAAGCCGGGGCATCCTTACTCTTCAGTGATTTTTTTTCCTGATAAGAAAAAGCAATCCATGTGCCAAAAGTATCCACAACCCATAAAATATAGAAACAATATTTATAAGATATTGTTTTATAACGGCTTAAAAACAATTAACTCTTGATTGAAAAATTATTTTCTCGGATAAAACACCCTGTGGATAATTACCGTGCTTTATACGAGGGCTTTTTCGCACTTGCGTGCACCCGTATTGTTCATTTAGTAGCCAAGCACAAAAAAAGCGCCCACAAAGGACGCTTTCATGAAAGGTATTTTCAGGGGTATCAGCTTCTCACTTTGATCCGCTCCGGATCATGGAAAGGCAGTGCCTGAACCTGAGCCGGCAACCGCTTCTGCAGTCCATCCAGCTGCCCCACTTCCAGTCGGGTACCCGGTTCTGACCAGGCGGGCTGAACACGACAGAGTGCAATCATTTTGCCCAGCAAGGGCGAGGCCGTTGCGCTGGTTATCTGACCAACCGGCATGCGCCCGTCGTACACCAGATCACCGTGGTGAACAGGCTCATTGCCATCCAGCACCAGCCCCACCAGCTTCTGTCTGCTCTCAGGCGACTGCCGCTGCAGCGCCGCTCGCCCGCTGAAATCTTCTTCCTTGGTTTTCATCGGCACGGTGAAGCCGATGCCGGCCTCGTAGGGGTTGGTCTGGTTGCAGAATTCGTGCTCCGCAAAGATCAAGCCCGCCTCGATTCGCAGCATGTCCAACGCGGCAAACCCCAGTGGCGCCAGACCATGGGGCTGGCCAGCCTGCCAAATCACATCCCATACCGCTGCGCCGTCATCAGGATGACACCACACTTCAAACCCTAACTCACCGGTGTAGCCGGTTCGCGAAACCATCAGCGGTATGCCTTCCGGCCCGCCCAAACGGCCAATGGTGAAGTGGAACCACTTCAATTCGCTCACCGGTGTCCGGTTTTCCGGCTGCCAAACCAGCTCCGACAGCAGCGCTCGGCTGTTGGGACCCTGCACAGCCAGGTTGTGCAGCTGGTCAGTCGACTCACGAATACTGACCCGATCACCGCGCTGTGCTGCCAACTCTCGCAGCCAGGTGCCAGACCAGGGATCGCCACATACCCAGCGGAAGGCCTGCTCCCCCATGCGGAACAATGTGCCATCATCGACCATGCCGCCGGTCTCGAAACAGGCGGCCGAGTAGACAATTTCACCCACCGCAAGCCGGCGCACATTACGGGTCAGGGCATACTGCAACAGCGCTTCGGCATCGGGGCCAACCACTTCGAACTTGCGCAACGGCGACAGATCCATGACAGCGACGGACTCACGACAGGCCAGATATTCGGCACGCGCGCCCCAACCTTCAAATTCAGTCGGCACCCAATAGCCGCGGTATTCATCAAAGTGCTTGGTGAGTTTCGAAGTACGGCTGTGAAACGCGGTCTGTTTGGTCATGCGCGGCAACTCCTCAGGCGCCACGCGATGGGCAATGGCGCGCTCGAACTGGTTTTCCGCGCCATAGACGCGGACATGGATATCGGTGGGTATCCAGCCATTGGCCGGATCAATGTCATCAGGGCAGGCTGAAGACGCGCATATCAGGTCCCGATTCGCGCGCAGCAGGACGTAGTCACCGGGACGCGACCAGGGCTCATCCATGCCAACCGTGCCGCAGGGCTCGATCAGCGTGTTGAAGAAAAAATTAATGGCGGGCCAGCCAGCGCGGGGCGCCACGCCATATTCCCTCAATGCACGGTTGAAATTGTCCGTACAGCTGACATGACCGAAGTAGCCACTGTCCTCGTAATACTTGGGCGTGCAGGCCAGCAGGAAGCTGTCGTGACGACCGACCGTGTCCTGTACCAGCTCCAGCATCGGCTGCAGGCGGTTGTCGGCAAATCGTGAGTACAGCCCCGGCTGGGGCAAGGCGTGTCCCGCCAGGGTCCGTGTCGCCACCGCATCCAGCGTAATCTCTTCGCCTCTTTCCAGCGCCTCGGCATCGAAGGCGATGAAGTCGGAGCATTGCTTGCCCGCCACATCAATAATCTGAATCCACTCACCCGCCTTGACGCGGTATACACGTGCGCTGCTGTGTGGGACATGCACCTCCTGCACCGGCTCACTCAGCGGATCGGGCAGCTCAGTCATCTCGCCCGGCAAACGCCAGAAGGCAACATTCAACTCTGTCGCAGTCGTTTGCTCCTGCGGCATCATGTCAGCCCCCGGCGCAGCCAGCACCAGATGGATGGCCCCTGTACGCTCCGTGGCTTCAATCATGCACGGCAACTGCTCCGCATCCAGATGAAGCCCGCGTTGCAGATGGGATTCCTTAACGCCCCATGCCAGCAATCTTTGCCGCAGCCTGTCACCCGAAGGGCGCGACTGTTGCAGCTGCGCCTGCACCTCAGGCATACCGGAAGTGGCCTGTCCCAACTCCAGACGCTCACGCGCCGAGCCGGGGCCGTCATCAAGCATGAACAGCTCACAGCACTGCCCTTCGTCCGTGCAGTCAATCTGCAACCGCTCGCCCGGCAACAGTTTCACTCGCATTGCCTGTTGCGCCACAATGCGTTTGCGGCTCGTAGCCGGCGGCTCACCCGTGATCAAATGATCATGAAATTGCGTGTTCATACCTTCACCCCTGGCCACTCACATTCACATGGCCTGCGCCACCATTCGGTGCACAGGCCGGCGCCATGCCCTGTTGTGTGGCTCTTTTCCTACCTGAACAACGGCGCCGGCCACATCAACCATGGGTAAAAATTCTTTACCTGTAGTGATTTTCGGGCAATTCATCAAAGGAGCTACCTCTGTAGGGGTAGACCTGAATATGCTGGCATGATCCGTGCATTTTCACTCACGTTTAGACCCAATTCGAACAGGAGGATGGCGTGACGGTCAGTTTTTCACGCTGGTTCGGACGCGTTCAGGCAGGCGGAAAGGCTGAACAGCCGCGGTATTATCCACAACGCGAACTGTTGCACCGGGTAAGCCTGACCCTTGTTCGCTGTCCGAATCTGGAAGACACCTTGCCCGACCTGCTGAGTCAGGTGCTGCTGGACGCCGGCTGCTCAAGCCCCGTGTGGCTTGCGTGGCGCGTCACTGCCGATGTGCACTGGTCCCTCAATGGAACCGGGCCTCAACCTTCCCCGCTTGAAACCGCCCGACTGAAATATCAGCTGGACCTCGCCACTCGCGGCAACCGATTCCAGCTGCAGCCCGAAGACACCCTTGCCAGGCACGAAATAACGGGGCTGCGCATCCCCGACAGCGAAGGCGGCCTGCAGCTTTGGCTGTTGGCTCCCATCTCTCTTGCCACATCAGGCGAAGACCGACGACAGTTGCTGCGTGATCTTGGTCAGGCGGTGCATGCCGGGCTCGACATCAGACTGGAACACGAACGGCAACTGACCGCCCTGCGGCAGGAAGTACAACAGAACCTGGCCGCCAGCTTGCACGACTCCGTCGCCCAGCAGTTGTGTTATCTATGCCTTCAAACCGGCCGTCTTGAACAGCAGGCCACTCAGCTGTCAGCGGATCAGCTGCAGGAACGTCTGTCCGACATCCGGTGTCAGACCCGTCAGGCCTACCGACAAACACGCGAATTGATCAGCAGCGCCCGCATCCGCTTGCAGCACAGCCTTCATCAGGAGCTTCTGTGTGCCGTTACCGATTTCGAGCGCAACTCCAGTCTGCTGTTCGAGCTTGATAACTGCCTCACCGGATACCCTTTGCCCGAACCGGTTGCCGTGGAATTGCTGCTGATCATCCGTGAGGCGTTGAGCAATGTGGTCCGGCACGCTCACGCCCAGAAAGTCAGGATTCAACTGCTGCCACATGGCAAGAACGGATTCCATGTTCATATTCAGGACGATGGTCAGGGACTGCCGGCACAACGCAACGCCGACAGTTTCGGTCTGGGCATCATGGAGGAACGCGCGCGTCGCATCGGCGCTCGGTTCCGTCTTGAGTCCACCCCCGGCAACGGGACCTGCATCGAACTGATCGCCGAGGAACTATGCCCATGACAGACGTTAACGTAATGCTGGTGGATGATCACCCGCTGTTTCGACGGGGGGTTGCCGAGCTGCTGCAGGACAGCGGCCATTTCCGTGTGACGGCCCAATTCAGCCACCCCGATCAAGTGCTGGAGGCGGTGAACGACTCCGTACCGGATCTGGTGCTGCTGGATCTTCACATGCCTGGCCAGAGCGGCCTTGAATTGCTGCAGGCAATCAAGGAGCGCCACAGCGGCGTCAAGGTTGTGATGCTGACGGCGTCCGATGACCCGACACATTTGATGGATGCCCTGCGTCTGGGGGCCGAAGGCTACCTGCTCAAGGATACGGAGCCTGGCCTGATACTGGAGCGGCTGGAATCGATCCTTAACGGGCAGCTGGGGCTTGATGACGAGATGATGCTGTTATTGCGCGAGGGTTTGCGTCGACAGGACAGTCTGCAGGATACCGGACGTTCGCTCCCAACCAGCGCTTCCCCAGCGGACGAGCACTGGTATGCAACCCTGACCGAGCGAGAGCGTGAAACCCTGGTCTGGATATCACGCGGCCTCAGCAACAAGTTGATCGCCCGCGAGATGGGCATCAGTGACAGCACCGTCAAGGTGTATGTCAAAAGTCTGCTGCGCAAACTGCACCTGCATTCCCGACTCGAACTTGCCGCATGGGTGCACACTAATCCACTGCCGGATAACATCCTATGCTGAGCCAAATGCTGGATCTTATTCGCCCATCGGGCCGATCTGCACAGGCGAGCGGATACGAGCCTGAGTACGTATTGAACAACCTTGAAACAGCCATTTTGGTCATCGATGCCAATGGCCGCATTCTGCAGGCCAATCGATGCTGGAAGGAACTGAGCCGTGGCAACCTCAGCATGCTCTTTCACGAGTACCTGCACCCGGGCGACCGTGCTCAGTGGCAACAAGCATTGATCCGGCTGGAGCGTTCGGTCTGCCTGCGACTGCTGACCACCGAACAGCGCACAAGCCGCTGGTTTGAGCTGAAACTCTCGGCCCTGAACCCGGAGACGGGCTGGCCGCTCACCATAACCTTGCTGGACATCAGCGAGCGCATGGACGAGTCACGCCAGCGGGAAGCGCACTGGCGCAGCCTGCATCAATTGCTGCAGCACCTGCCCGCGATGCTCTACCGAGGACGCAACAATCGTCACTGGACCATGGAGTATGTCAGCGCAGGCTGTCGTGAACTTACGGGGTACAGCCCGGAGGTACTGACCAACCAGCCTTGCCTCAACTACGGCGACCTGATCCATCCGGATGACTCCGGCCCTGTCTGGGAGCAGGTTCAGGAAGCCCTCAGCCGATGTAGCGAGTTTGAGCTGCACTATCGGCTGCAACATGCGGAGGGTCACCTCGTCCCGGTCAGCGAAAAAGGCTGTGGGCTGTATGCCGACAACGGCTCAATACTGGGGGTTGAGGGCATCGTCATAGCCTTCGCTACCCCCCCCGGACTACCCCAGAATTTAACCCGGCGGGGGTACCTTCAACGGGGAATTTTTCCCGACGGTTCACGCGGGTAATTTGGTTATCAAGGGTCACGCTGATGTGGCCGCTCTGATCCCGACAACAGGATTCTGTGGAGATAACCATGAAGAAACGCGTAGCCATTATTGGCGCAGGCCCGAGCGGTCTGGCCCAACTGCGAGCCTTCCAGTCAGCCGAAGCCAAGGGTGCCGACATCCCCGAACTGGTCTGTTTCGAGAAGCAGTCCGACTGGGGCGGCATGTGGAACTACACCTGGCGTACCGGCCTGGACGAAAACGGCGAGCCGGTCCACGGCAGCATGTACCGTTACCTCTGGTCCAACGGTCCCAAGGAATGCCTGGAATTTGCCGACTACACCTTCGAGGAGCATTTCGGACGTCAGATCGCCTCCTATCCGCCGCGCGAAGTGCTTTGGGACTACATAAAAGGCCGTGTCGAAAAGGCCGATGTACGCCAATACATCCGCTTCAACACCCCGGTGCGCAACGTTAGCTATGACGACAGCACCAAACTGTTCACGGTCGCTGTCCATGACCACAACACCGACACCACCTACAGCGAGACCTTCGACTACGTGGTCTGTGCCAGTGGGCACTTCTCCACGCCGAAGATGCCGGAGTACGAAGGTTTCTCCACCTTCGGTGGCCGCGTCCTGCATGCGCACGACTTCCGTGATGCATTGGAATTCAAGGACAAGGATATTCTCATCGTCGGCGCCAGCTACTCGGCCGAAGATATCGGCTCTCAGTGCTACAAATACGGTGCACGCTCCATCACCAGCTGCTACCGCACAGCGCCCATGGGCTTCAAATGGCCCGCCAACTGGGACGAAAAACCGGCGCTGACCCACGTCGACGTGGATACTGCCTACTTTAAGGATGGCAGCAGCAAAAAGATCGACGCCATCATCCTTTGCACCGGCTACCTGCACCACTTCCCCTTCCTTGCCGACGACCTGCGCCTCAAAACCGACAACCGCCTCTGGCCGCTGAATCTCTACAAGGGCGTAGTCTGGGAGGACAACCCGCAGTTCTTCTACGTGGGCATGCAGGACCAGTGGTACTCCTTCAATATGTTCGATGCCCAGGCCTGGTTTGTGCGTGACATTATCCTTGGCCGCATTCCGCTGCCCGCCAAAGAGGACATGACTGCCGACAGTCTGGCATGGCGCGAGCGGGAACTGGCACTGGAAACCGCTCAGGAGATGTACGAGTACCAGGGTGCCTACATCCTCCACCTGATCGAACAGACCGACTACCCCACGTTCGACATTGATGGCGTCAACCGCACCTTCCTCGAATGGAAGCAGCACAAGAAGGACAACATCATGACCTTCCGTGACCACTCCTATCGCTCGCTGATGACCGGCACCATGGCGCCCCCGCACCATACCCTCTGGCTGGATGCACTGGACGACTCGATGGAAGCCTACCTGGCCGACGCTCCGTTGCAGGAAACCTCGCGCAAGGCCAGCTGATTATCCACCCGGTGCTGGCCTGGCCGGCACCGTACAGAGGACTCTGACATGAGCAACACCCCCGTTACCCGTTTGCCCAACCGCCAGGCCAAGTCGATCACAGACCCCTTGCCGGGCTGGACCGCCGTGGCCGGCGACCCCAGCATGACCACCTGGATCGAATACACCGCCGATGACGGCAGCATGATCAGCGGCTGGTGGGAAGCCACCCCCGGCACCTGGCATGCGAAATATGAGAGCTGGGAATTCATTCACCTGATAGAAGGCGCGGCAATCATCACACCGGACGGCGGCGAGCCCGTGGAAGTCGGCCCCGGCGACGCCTTCGTCATCGAAAAGGATTTCGTCGGTACCTGGGAAATTACCGCCCCGATTGTGAAACACTTTGCGATCAAGCTGAAGTAAACACTCACCTGTTAAAGCCCGACCGCCCGGCAGCAGGACCACACACCTCTGCCGGGCAACCTTTCCCGGAAAATGCGCCCGTAAAGCAGCGAAAACTATTAAATCAGTAGTGATACCGTAGCTGGGCGATGAGCAAAGCATCATCCGTGACTTTGTAAACCATTCGGTGCTCTTCGTTGATTCGTCGAGACCAGTAACCAGTGAGGCCGTGTTTGAGCGGCTCCGGTTTGCCGACACCTTCAAACGGTTCTCGTTGGGTCGCTTTGATCAGCTTATTGATTCGGTTGAGTATCTTTTTGTCGGTTTTCTGCCAGTACAGATAGTCCTCCCAGGCGTGATCGGAGAAGAGTAGTTTCATTCAAGAAGTTCCTTTTCCTGGCCACCACCTTGTTCCAACTCTGTAACGGATTCCAGCAAACGTCGGGCGTTCTTGGGTGCGCGCAGGAGATATGCAGTTTCTTGCAGCGCTTCGTAGTCCTCAAGGGAAATCATGACTACGGACTGCGACTTGTTCCGGGTGATAATCACCGGTGAATGGTCTTCACAGACCTGCTCCATGGTTTTTGCCAGATTGGTTCTGGCGGCTGTATAGCTAATGGCATCCACAAGGCTACTCCTGTACAGGATATTGGTCATGTTCAGAATAGTGTACATAGAAGGATTTGACAATCTGGAAAAGGTGACAGACCCCTATCCCAAAATATGTCTCACAGCGGGGCACTGGCTTTTTGATTAACCGATACAACAATCAGCATCCTGATCTAAAAATAGTGGGGTATGAGGTTTCGTTAGTACCCTGGCTGGTATCGGTCCTTTTTAAGAAGGCACTTGGGCTGGACAACCTCGAAATCCACAAGAAGAGTTGTTTGTTGGCGGATCTGTCTGTCGCTGATGCGTTTGTGTGTGTTTTTCGTACTGATTGATGATTTCTACAAATCCCCGATCGATCGCTATCGACTGTAGGGACGTGTAAGCCGTTAAATCAAGCGGGCGGTTAGACCGCCCCCTCGCCAAACAGTTTGAGCCCCACCACACCGGCGATGATCATGCCGATACAGCCCATCCGGATCAGGTCGCCCGGTTCCTGCATGAACAGGATACCGACAACCGCCAGTGCCGACGCGCCGATCCCTGACCAGACCGCATAGGCTGTTCCCACTGGAATGGTGCGCATCGCCAGTGACAACAGCCCCAGGCTGACCACAATCAATGCAGCCGTAATCAGCGAGGGCCAAAGCCGGGTGAAGCCGTCACTGTATTTGAGGCCGATCGCCCAGAGGCATTCCAGCACCCCGGCGATCAGCAGATAGATCCAGCCCATTCAACGCTCCGTTTCAGTTGGCGGGATCGAAGCGCGACAGCCATTCGACGGCCAGGTCGTGATACCGCCCCAGTCCCTTGTATTCGATCAGCTCCGGCGGCAGGGTCTTGAGCACACGGTGCATGCGGCGCGCCCAGTCCGGGTTGGTCACCAGATCGTCAAAGCTGATCAGGAAAGTACGAATGCTGAACATCAGTGCATTGCTGCGTGGCATGCGATCCAGCACCTGCAGTTCCACTCGAAGGTGTACTTTCTCACCCACGTTATCAGCAGTAACGCTGGCCCGGTCGGTGCCCCAGTTCGGATAGGTTTCCGGCGAGGTATCCATGCGTGCGTTGACAGTCAGGGTCCAGTTCAGGCGACGCACTGGACGCCCGACCGGAATGGCGGTCAGATACTTCAGGGCACGATCAAACACGCCCATTTCGTGGGCCAGCGGGACCGGGCCGTGCCACTCGGAAAAGCTCATGCCGGCATCGAACGCCAGCGACCAGTCGGCTGGGCAGGTCACGATGCCCGCATCCAGGAACAGGTCACCATCACGCTGGTCCAACAGTGCGAAGTCGCCCTGTACCTGACGGCCCATGTACTCCATCGGTGGCAACGGCAAGGTGCTGCTGTCACCAAAGGTGAAGCTATCCTTGATATTGAGCAGCCGGTTTTCCCAGGTCCACTGGTCACCATCAACCTGCAGGCTGAAATGTTCGGGGTAATCCGCTGCCAGTGATGTCATGCATCGCTCGATCATATCCCAGCACGCGAGATCCATATGCGGCATCGCCAGACAGCGTTTGGGATTTTCTTCCAGCACGGTGGCACGCTCGGCCATCTCCGACAGATAGTGTTCGTCGATATCCAGCAGAAACTCAAACACTGACCCTTCCGGCCCCGGCGTCACGTGGGGCTCAATGTTGACCGAGTAGCGATACTCGTCCTCTGGAAACGGGAACGGAAAACGTGCAACGGCACCGGGGCTGTTGCTGTAGGTAAAGTCATCACGAAAGGTTTGTACGGGTTTGGGTGACATGCGCATAGCTGTCGCTCCTATAGGTCCAAAGTCAGGTGTTTGCCGGCGGCACGGGAGACACAGGGCATAATGCAGCTGCCGCTGGAGCGCTCGTCGTTGGACAGGAAGTCATCTCGATGTTCAACATCGCCCTCAAGAACAGCCGTGCGACATTGGCCACAGACGCCTGCACGGCACAGATTGGGAACCTTGACGCCTTCACGCTCCAGCGCTTCAAGCAGGCTTTCATCGGCCGCTACGTCCACCGTTTTTCCGCTGTGGGTCAGCTGCGCCTTGAACGGCTCGCCCGGCTCGGGTGCGGCAAAGGCTTCGAAATGGATCAGGCTGTCTGGCCAGCCCAAAGCGGCTGCCGTGCTGCGAACACCATCAATCAACGATTCAGGGCCACAGATATAGACATGGGTCCCCGGCCCCTGACCGCTCAACACGGCAGTCAGGTCACATTTATTACCCTGCACAGAGTCATAGCGATGGAGAGCCGATCCAAGTTGCTGCTGCAGTTGATCCAGATAGGCGCCGGTTTGACTACTTCGATACAGATAGTGCAACTCGAACTCAGCACCCTTCCGTTTGAGTTCCGGGATATACGACATGAAGGGGGTGATGCCAACGCCACCGGCAATCAGCAGGTGTTTGCGGGCAGTCATCACGGGAGCAAAGAGGTTGGCCGGTGGTGTGATCGCCAGCTGGTCCCCTACGTTCACCTGTCCATGCATGAAAGAAGAACCGCCACGGGAGGCATCCTGCAACCGCACGGCGATGCTGTAACGCCGCGGTGTGGCAGGGTCGCCACACAGCGAATAGGCATTACGGATCTCGCGGGATGCTCCCGGCATGATCACCTGAACATGACTGCCGGGCGAGAATGCCGGCAGCCGGCCTTCAATCGCTTCCAGTTTGAACTCTCGAATCATCGGTGCCACCTGCTCGATGGCCATCACACGCACCGGTATGCTGTCGATACTCATTACTGCAACACCTCCTGTTCCGGCTGTTCATCAGGATCTTCAGCATTGATCTGCACCCCTACGTAGGCACCATGCAGACGGGCAAAATGATCTCGTACCAACAACAAACGACCACACCCTGTGCAGGTGTGAGGACTGGCTGTCACCCCTTCCATAAGGGTGTAGCAATGGGTACAGAATAACCGGCGGGCAGAACTGATCGGAGGCGCCAATTGAATCTGCTCATCGACCAGCCCGGCCGACAACGCTTGATTGCGTATGTCCCACAGAAAGCCTTCACTTCCGGCCACGTACAGCCGGGTGGTCACCGGCGCATCATTCAGAATGTGTTGCAGGTAGCCCGACAGGGAATCCGCCAGCGTGCCCGGGGCATTGCCCGGTTCCGCCACCAGCCATTGTGCACCTGATTCAGCACACTGACGGTACAGCGGTTCCAGCAGGTGCTCTGCGTCTGACTCACTGACAAACAACTGTAGTCCTGCTGTCGCGACCAGCTCGGGTGGCGTATAGGTCGGACGACTCTTGATGGATGGATCGATCTGCATCACTACTCCTTTTGGGTTACCCAAAATTTATTAGTGGTGTAATTTATTTCTCCTTAGGAAAAGCAATTTTTCTGCCAAAATATGAAACCAGATAAATTTCAATACCTTAGGATTATCAATCCAAAACATCTCCTCTATAAGGGCACAGCAACAGTGCATTTCCGTATCCGGATGACTCAGCACAGGGCAGATGATCATTACGGTGCAAAAGTACCCCGGTTGACCCAAAACGGGTCGCACTTCAGCTACCCATACCCAAATATTGGCCAAGGCCCGAGCCAGTTTTGATTGGGATTATTTTTTCACTCTATAAATCATGACGTTGAGTCTTAATGGCCCGGAACTTGCTTTCCTATCAGGAATAATAGTTCCTCTTCGGGAATTAATTATGATCTGTTACCAATGGAGAGAAAAATGGCTAATTCATGGCGTATCGCCGCACTGGCTGAAAGACATCGTGCCCTGGGCTCAAACCTTGAAGACTGGAACGGCCTGCCTACGGCATGGACCTACAGCAAAAGCGGTTACACTCTGGCCGATGAGCACGAAGCAATCCGTACCAAGGCAGGCTTGATGGATGTATCAGGCTTGAAGAAGGTGCACTACGTGGGTCCACATGCCGAGAGCCTGCTGGAGTGGGCCACCACGCGTGACATCTCCAAGCTGTATCCGGGCAAGGCGGTCTACGCGACCATGCTGAATGAAGCCGGCAAGTTTATTGATGACTGTGTTATATACCGCATGGGCCCCAACGCTTTCATGGTTGTACATGGCACCGGCGCCGGCTATGAACGCCTGACTCAGGCGGCACTGGGCAAACAGGTTGCCGTGCTGTTTGATGACGATATGCACGATCTTTCGCTGCAAGGCCCCACTGCAGTGGATTTCCTCGCTGAGCATATCCCCGGAATCCGGGATTTGGCCTACTTCCACCACACACACGCACGCCTGTTCGGTTGCCCGATCACCATTTCACGCACCGGTTATACCGGCGAGCGCGGTTACGAGATCTTCTGTAAGGCGGCCGACGCCACTACCATTTGGGACGGCATTCTGGAGCACGGCAAAGCGTTCGGCATTATTCCCTGCTCTTTCACCGCGCTCGACTGGCTGCGTACCGAAAGTTACCTGCTGTTCTATCCGTTCGATAACTCCGAGATGTACCCGTTCGAAAACGAACCGGCCGGCGATACGCTTTGGGAGCTGGGTCTGGACTTCACAGTGTCCAAGGACAAGACAGAGTTCTGCGGTGCTTACGAGCACTTCCGCCTGCAGGGCAAAGAGCGATTCAAGATTTTCGGTGTTTTGCTGGAAGGAAAAGAGGCCGCTTCCGAGGGTGATGAACTCTGGGCCGATGGCAAAAAGGTGGGGGTTATCACCTGCGCCATGTATTCACGCCTGACCGACAGATCAATGGCAATCGCTCGTCTTGAAGTGCCCTACGCCGAGCAGGGCACCCCGCTTCAGGTCAAAGGTAGCCTTGAGGTATCGGCCATCGCCCATACCCTGCCATTTGATGATCCCGAGAAAATAAAGCGCACTGCAAAGGGCTGATCAGGCCTGACACACCGAGGGGGGCCTGTTTCCATAAACAGCCCTTTTCGGTTGGATCATCACACGTAGCTGCAGCGGTCACTGCCCCTCAGTATAGCCATAGCCGCGCAGAAACAGGTCAACACAACTCACAATGTAACGATCAATCTCTTCATCACTCAGCTGAGGAGTAATACCCAGCTCGGAGCGTAGCTTGGCCTCCCCCATCACCATCATCAGGAACTGAATGGCGGCATGGCGTGGCTGCTCCATGACAACCCGGCCCAACTCGGCTTCACGCCCCAGCATCTCGGTGAACCCCTGAATCATGACCTGAGGCCCGGCGGCAAAAAAAGTGCTGCCGCTTGCGGTTGAGTATCGACTTGGGCCACACAGGTTCGGTGCACGCAGCGCGCTTCTTCAGACAGTATTAACTGAATGAAGTGACGATCGATGTCGAGCAACCGCTCCCGCAAAGAGCCATCTTCACGCACCAGCAGATCAACCAGGTTATAGCGATCGCACTTGCACCGAATGGCAGCCGTAAAAAGATCATCCTTACAGCCAAAGTGACTGTACACCGTCTGCTTGGACACGCCTGCCTGCTGCGCCACCATTTCCATGCTGGTATCGGTAAAACCATGCTGCACATCAGCACCCCGACCGCGGGGAACATCCCGCTCAGTGCACTGGCGTCGATCAGCCTGCAGCCGAGTCTGGGCGCCATTCCTCGCCGCAATGGAGAGCGCGTGAACGTTATCGAGGGGTATCTCAGTTTTGGCGTTCTGCCCGGTAACGTCCTGCAGACATACAAACAGGCACTGGATGAGGCCGGGTTCCAGCTCCCCGCAGGCTATCGGCTGGAGATCGGCGGTGAAGCGTCCGAGCGTGACCGTGCGGTCGGCAACCTGATGGCCAATGTGGGCATCATTATTGTGCTGCTGATCGCGGTGGTGGTGCTCTCATTCAACTCCTTCCGTATCAGCGGCCTGATCTTTGCGACGGCACTTCAGGCGGCTGGGCTGGGGTTGCTGACCGTTTGGCTGTTCGGCTACCCGTTCGGCTTTACCGTCATCATCGCCCTGTTGGGCTTAATGGGGCTGGCCATCAACGCGGCCATCGTCATTCTGGCCGAACTCAAGGCTGACCCGGACGCGGCCAGGGGGGATGTTCACGCCATCACCCAGGCGGTTCAGAGCTGTACCCGCCACATCAGTTCAACCACCATCACCACCATCGGAGGCTTTATGCCGCTGATTCTGGCGGGTGGGGGGTTCTGGCCTCCCTTCGCGGTTGCCATCGCCGGAGGCTCCCTGCTGACAACCCTGCTCTCGTTCTATTTTGTACCGGCCTGCTTCCTCCTGATGGCCCGTCACCGTCCTTTCGACAACCGATCCACGCATGCAGACGACCTGCTGCTGATGGGTGATAGTCGGCAAGCCTGATTCAACAGGGTTTGCCGAGCCCAAAAAAAGGCCCCGAAGGGCCTTTTGGTTCTGGAGGAGACTGTTTATTTGGTAGAGGCGGCACTCTGCTTAAATGCCATCGCGCCTTGACCCTGTGATTCCATGTCGGCCTTGCCCGGTCCGTTGCCCAGACCCATGGAGGAGTGTGCCGGTCCAAATTCCGGATATGCCTGCATGCCGCATTCGTGCACATCCATGCCTTCCAGCTCTTCTTCTTCACTGACGCGCAGCCCCATGATCGCCTTGATCACCAGCAGTACCACCATGCTGGCCGCAAACATCCAGGCGAAGGTCGCCACGGTACCGATCAGCTGTCCGGTGAAGGTCGCATCATCGTTGCTGAGCAGTACGGCGAAGATGCCCCAGATACCGGCCGAACCGTGAACGGAGATGGCGCCGACCGGGTCATCCAGCTTGAGCTTGTCCAGTGCGAGAACCGACGCCACCACAACCAGGCCGCCTACGGCACCGATCAGGCTTGCGAGACCGGCAGAGGGCTGCAGCGGTTCAGCGGTGATGGCAACGAGACCGGCCAGTGCACCGTTGATGGTCATGGTCAGGTCAGTCTTGCCAAACAGGAAGCGGGCAAACAGGGCGGCCACAACCATGCCGGCCGCGGCTGCCGCGTTGGTGTTGACGAAGATCTTGGCCACCGCGTTGGCTTCTTCCACATTGGCGATCTTCAGCTCGGAGCCGCCGTTGAAACCGAACCAGCCCATCCACAGGATGAACATGCCCAGTGTTGCCATCGGCAGGTTGGCACCCGGGATCGCACGTACTTCACCGTTCTTGCCATACTTGCCCTTGCGTGGACCCACTAGGATGACCGCTGCCAGTGCCGCTGCGGCACCTGCCATGTGTACGACGACAGAGCCAGCGAAGTCCTGGAAGCCCAGCTGATCCAGGAAGCCGCCACCCCATTTCCAGTAGCCTTCAACCGGATAGATCACCGCCACCATGAACACGGCGAAGATCAGGAAGGGCCACAGCTTCATGCGCTCTGCCACGGCACCGGACACAATCGACATGGTCGCGGCCGCAAACACGGCCTGGAAAATGAAGTCGGCCATGCTGGAGTAATAGGGCGCATCATCGCCACCGGCAATGACAGACTCGGTGCTGTTGTCAGCGCCCAGCAGGAAGTCGATGCCCGGAATCACCGAGCTGATCGGATTGGCTGGGTACATGACGTTGTAGCCCACAGCCAGATAAACAATACAGGCCACGCCATACAGCAGCGCGTTCTTGTTGAGGATTTCCACCGTATTCTTGGCACGTACCAGACCGGCTTCGAGCATGGCAAAACCGGCCGCCATCCACATCACCAGTGCGGTACACATCAAGAAATAGAAGGTGTCGAGGGCATAGCCCAGTTCCAGCACCATACTTTCCATTAGCACTCTCCTAAGGTCTCTTGTTCGGTATCCGGTTGGGCCAAGGGGCACCGACCGGTCTTTACCAAAAGGATATTTAGTTTCCTGATATGAATAAGCAAAAGCCGAGCCATGTTTGCAACATGCTGATTTGGAAGAGCTAAAGACCCTGTTGGTTATCATGTTTAAAGAGGCAGGAACCAAAATCGTGCAGCCTGAAGTGCGCGGGGCCCATCACGGTGCAAAGGGCCCATAAACGCAAAAGCCGCGCAGTGTTGTAAACAGCTGCACGGCTTGTCATGAAACACGTCAGGTGGGGTCAGATCGCTTCCGTCGCCTCACAGGCTTCCAGCGTGTTCTGCAGCAGACAGGCAATGGTCATGGGACCCACGCCACCGGGTACCGGTGTGATGGCAGACGCCTTTTCAGATGCACTGGCGAATTCAACGTCCCCGACCAGACGGCCATCGTCCAGACGGTTGATGCCCACATCGATCACCACGGCACCGGGCTTGAGCCACTCGCCCTTGATGAACTCGGGAATGCCCACGCCGGCTATCACGATATCGGCCGTGGCCAGTTCACCGGGGAGGTCTTGGGTTTTGGAGTGACAGACCGTGACGGTGGCTCGGGCCATCAAAAGCTCCAGCGCCACCGGGCGGCCCACGATGTTGGAGGCTCCCACCACAACGGCCTTTTTCCCTTCCGGGTTGATGCCATAGGCCGCCAGCAGACGCATGCAGCCATAGGGTGTGCAGGGGCGAAGGGTTGGAGCCTTGCCCGCCAGACGCCCCAGATTATAGGGGTGGAATCCATCCACATCCTTGGAGGGGTGAATACGCTCAATGACCGCCTGCACGTCGATCTGCCTCGGCAGTGGCAGCTGTACCAGAATACCGTGGATCTGATCATCGGCGTTCAGAGTATCAATCAACTCAAGCAGCTGTGCCTGCGTTGTATCCATCGGCAGGCTGTGATTGCGTGACAGAAAGCCCACTTCTTCGCAGGCTCTGACTTTGCTGCGCACATAGACCTGTGACGCCGGGTCCTGCCCGACCAGTACCACGGCAAGTCCGGGCCGAGGCTTGTTGGCGGATACACGCTCGGCAACCTTGCCTGCAATCTCCATCCGTAATCCGGCCGCTACGGCTTTGCCATCGATCAGTTGAGTGTCCAAGATCGTCTCCTGAATCAGGGTTTTTAAAAGGGCGATACCCCCGCTACCCTATCATCAGGTGCAGGGCTTACTGTGGCCTGCGGACTCGCTTGCGAGTCAGCAGGCCATGGGTGCTCAGAATCCCTGACCGGGAATCCAGCTGGTGCCCGCCAGCGGCACACGGGCCATGGCGGCGGATTCAACGGTCAGAGCGACCAGATCTTCCGGTTCCAGGTTACGCAGATCGTTTTTGCCGCAGGCACGGGCCAACGTCTGAGCCTCCAGTGTCAGGACGCGCAGGTAGTTGGCCAGACGACGCCCACCTTCGACCGGATCCAGTCGCTGCATCAGGTTCGGGTCCTGCGTGGAAATGCCCGCCGGGTCCTTGCCTTCCTGGTAGTCATCGTAGAAGCCGGCCGCAGAGCCGATCTTCTCGTACTCTGCACTCCATTTCGGGTCGTTGCAGCCCAGTGCCACCAGAGCAGCCGTGCCGATGGCAACCGCATCCGCCCCCAGCGCCATGCACTTGGCCACGTCGGCACCGTTACGGATACCACCGGATACGATCAACTGCACCTTGCGATGCATGCCCATCTCCTGCAGTGCCTGTACCGCCTGCGGAATGGCCGCCATTGTGGGGATGCCGACATGTTCGATGAACACGTCCTGAGTCGCGGCGGTACCGCCCTGCATGCCGTCCACAACAATCACGTCAGCACCGGCCTTAACCGCCAGCTTCACGTCATAATAGGTACGGGTTGCACCGACCTTGATGTAAATCGGCACCTGCCAGTCGGTGATTTCACGCAGTTCCTGAATTTTGATCGCCAGATCGTCCGGGCCAGTCCAGTCCGGGTGACGGCAAGCCGAGCGCTGGTCGATGCCCTTGGGCAGGTTACGCATCTGGGCAACACGGTCGGTAATTTTCTGACCCAGCAGCATGCCGCCACCGCCGGGTTTGGCACCCTGGCCCAACACCACCTCGATGGCGTCCGCCTTGCGCAGGTCATCCGGGTTCATGCCGTAGCGAGACGGCAAGTACTGATAGACCAGCTTGCTGGACTGGCCGCGCTCTTCCGGGGTCATACCGCCATCACCGGTGGTGGTTGAAGTGCCCACGATGGAAGCACCGCGCCCCAGCGCCTCTTTGGCGTTGGCTGACAGGGCACCGAAGCTCATGCCGGCAATGGTCACCGGGGTTTCAATCACGATCGGCTTCTTGGCAAAGCGGGTGCCCAGGGTCACCTGGGTATTGCACTTCTCGCGATAGCCTTCCAGCGGGTAGCGCGACATGGACGCACCCAAAAACAGCAGATCATCAAAGTGTGGCAGCTTGCGCTTGGCGCCAAAGCCGCGAATGTCATAGATACCGGTGTCCGCCGCGCGACGGATCTCGGCCATGGTGGTACGGTCAAAGGTCGCGGACTCACGCAGGCCCGGATTGACGTTGATATCGTTGCTCATAATCAAGTCCTCAAAAATCGGATTCAACGGCTGCCCGTCTCGGATATTGGGGGCAGCCATGATGGCCTGTTGATCATCAATACGCGGACGCGTTGTCCACCTTGAAGTTATACAGCTGGCGGGCAGACCCGTAGCGCTTGAAGCTGGACGGGTCTTCGTCCACTCCGGCACGGTTGAGCAGATCCGTCAGCTCTTCGATATGCTCGGAACGCATCTCTTTCTCGACGCAATCGGCACCCAGGGACTTCACTTCGCCCTTGACGTAGATGTGCACCTCGTAGAGGGAATCCCCCAGCGCTTCACCAGCATCTCCGCAGACGACCAGCGAGCCGGATTGCCCCATGAAGCAGCTCATGTGGCCAACGCTGCCCTTGACGACGATATCGACGCCTTTCATGGAGATGCCGCAGCGGGCACCGGCGTTGCCTTCGATTACCAGCAGTCCGCCCTGTGCCGTGGCACCTGCCGCCTGAGAGGCATCGCCTTTCACACGGACGGTGCCGGACATCATGTTTTCCGCCACGCCCTGGCCGGCATTGCCGTGAATGACCACATGCGCCTTCTTGTTCATGCCGGCACAGAAGTAGCCCGCATGGCCACGAATATCCACGGACAGGTTCTGATCTATGCCGCAGGCAATGTTGTGCTGGCCCTTGGGATTCAGTACTTCAAATTCACGCTCCAGGCACTCCTGTGCCTGATCATGCAGCGCCTGATTCAATTCACGGATGCTGGATTCAGCCAGATCAATCGTTTTCATATTCAATACTCCTCAAACAGGCGCTTAGCTGCGTTCCCAAACATAGAAAGTGGCCGGCTCCGGCTCCCATACTCTGGCATTCTCGATGCCCGGCAGGGTGGTCAGGGCCTGATACTCGGATGCCATGGCAACGTAGTCATCGGTTTCAGCCAATACGGCTGGCTTGCAGGCAATCGGGTCACGCATGACCGCAAAACCGTTGCGCGTGCCGATGGTGAAGGTGAAGAAACCGTCCAGATCTTCCAGCGCATGCTCCAGCGCCTCTTTCAGGCTGTCACCTTCCTGCAGCCGCCAGGTCAGGTAGCCGGCGGCCACTTCGGAGTCATTCTGCGTTTCAAAGGCGATGCCTTCGCGCTTGAGGTTTTCACGCAGGCGGTTGTGGTTGGACAGCGAGCCGTTGTGCACAAGGCACAGGTCCATACCGGTTGAGAACGGGTGGCTGCCCTCCATGGTGACCGCGGATTCAGTCGCCATACGGGTATGGCCGATGATGTGACTGCCTTTCATGCCTTCCAGGTTAAAGGTCTCGGCGATCTTCTCCGGCAGGCCCACTTCCTTCAGGATCTCGATCGACTGACCAACGCTCAGAATCAGTACATCCGCTGCTTCTTCAGACAGCCACTCGCGCAGTGTCGCTTCCTCGGCATGCACCTTGAACACCGCCACGCTGGCGTTCTGGAACCAGCTCAGTTCCAGCTGGAGTTCGGTTTTCAGACGGGTGGCAAGTGCCTCCCAGTCATAGTCTGCATCCGGGTGACGCAGGGTCAGCTTGACCCAGCCTTCGCCCACTTCATCACCGTAGATGGCGAAGCCTGCGCTGTCCGGGCCGCGATCGGTCATTGCGATCAGCATCGGCTTGAACAATTCACCGATCCGGCTCTCCAACTCAGGATTTTTAAGATAAAGCCCGACAATTCCACACATAATCACATTCCTCGTAACAAATCCGGATCAGAAAAATTCGGCGTAATGACTGACTTCCCAGTCCGATACATGACGGCTGTATTCAACCCACTCGGTCCGCTTGACCTTGAGGAACTCGGACACGATCTCCTGTCCCAACGCGTCGGTAAAAACGGTATCCGCTTCCAGCGCGTCCAGTGCCTCGTTCAGGTTCTGTGGCAGGATCTCGACGCCTTTCTCCTTGATCTGATCAAGCGTCAGGCTGTACAGGTTAAGGTTCATCGGCTCACCCGGGTCCAGCTCGCGCTCGATGCCATCCATGCCTGCGGCGATGATCGCCGCGGTGACCAGATAGGGGTTACAGCCGGAGTCCGGCAGACGGAACTCAAGGCGGCCATAGGGAATACGCACCATGGCGGAGCGGTTGTTGTCGCCATAGCAGATGTAGGCCGGTGCCCAGGTGGCACCGGAGGCGTTGCCGCCCACCACCAGACGCTTGTAGGAGTTCACCGTCGGTGCCGCGAAGGCACAGAGTGCCGGCGCGTGTGCCAGCAGGCCCGCCGTGAAGTGATAGGCCATTTTGGACAGCCCCATGCCGTTCATATCGTCCGGGTCGTGGAACAGGTTGCGGCCATCCTTGTCGGTGATCGACAGGTGGAAGTGCATGC
This sequence comes from Marinobacter sp. LM1, assembly GCF_042763285.1. Lineage (NCBI taxonomy): Bacteria > Pseudomonadati > Pseudomonadota > Gammaproteobacteria > Pseudomonadales > Marinobacteraceae > Marinobacter > Marinobacter sp. LM1. Next base: position 549,081 of record NZ_CP114373.1, on the reverse strand, counting down.
CGTTGCCGGTACGCTCGGACGAAGGCTTGGGCATGAAGGAGCAGACCATGTCCAGCTCGTTGGCGATCTCACCGGCGGCCATGCGCACGAAGGTGAAGCGGTCGGCAGAGGTCAGCGCATCGCTGTAGGTGTAGTTGATCTCGAACTGGCCGTTGGCGTCTTCGTGATCGATCTGATAGACATCGAAATCGACCTGTTGCAGCGACTCGACCAGCTTTTCCAGAAACTCGCGGGAGCGGGACAGACCCTTGTAGTCGTAGCAGGGCTTGTCCAGCACGTCACTGGCATCAACCGGATTGAGCGCGCCCTTTTCGTCGCGGGTAAACAGGGAGAACTCAGGCTCCACACCGGTATTCAGCGTCCAGCCCCTGTTAGCCAGGCGCGCCAGCTGCTGTTTCAGCACCACACGGCTGCAGTAGGGGTGGGGTGCATTGCTCACATAGCCGTCACAGGCAATGCGGGCATAACCGGGCTGCCAGGGCACCACACTGAAGGTATTGATGTCGCCTCGCGCCAAGAAGTCGGGTCCGTGCGGCTCCATACCCAGACCCCATACCGCAAATCCGGCGAAGCCCGCACCCTTTTCCACCACGTCCATCAGACAGTTGGCCGGGACCGACTTGGTTTTGGCCACACCGTGAATATCAACAAACTGCGCCAGCACATACTTGATATCGTTCTGGCTGATAATGCGTTCGATCTCTGCGGGCATCATGATGCACCTCCTGTCGTTTTTCGGGTTGCGCTGAGGTCATCGAGGACCGCGCTGAAAATATCGGTGAGATAGTGGCTGAATCCCGGATCGATCCCGATCAGCAGGCTCCCGCTCTCAATTTCGTGATACAGCCAGCTGTTGATGCCGGCGACTGACGCCATCAGCCAGTCACCGGGCTGGAGCTGATGGAAGTCGTACTGACACAGATGCGTCATCAGCTCGACCCAGTCCCCATCCCTGAGCTCAAACACACAGTCGTGACGACGGAAGCACCACTCGCCCTGAGGGGCCTGATGCCCGACATTGAGCATCGCCATGTATTCATCACGGCCGGTACGTGACACCAAAGCACCCGGGCGCTCTTGTGCTGTCATCACGGCATCGGGTATCGGCAGACCGGCGCTTGCCAGTGCAGCCGCACTGTCGGGGCCCGTCAGCAGGTAACAGGCCAGCTCACGCTGTTCCATTTGCAGTGTGTTCATCAGGCCACCTCCGTCAGATCAACGGTCTGACGCGCACCTTCGGCGTCATAGAAGGGAGTTGCACAGGACTCCAGGGATACCAGCGCGCCACTGTCGACCCGCACCTGGAAAGGCTTGTCGGTTGCTGCCAGCGGCATATCCACCATGGCCAGACCGATATGCCGACCGAGTGCCGGGCTGTAGGCAATACTGGTGATGCGACCGACGATATCGCCGTTCTCGATCAGCAGATGACATTCCCTGGGCAGCTCGCCGCTGTACCCCTTGGGCAACATGAAGCCCCTCAGATTGCGGTTGCAGCGATCCTTCAGCAGAGCCAGTGACGGCTTGCCGGTAAACCAGGGTTTGGTCTTGAGCGGTACAGCCCAGGGCATGTTGGCCTCGAACGGGTTTGTCAGGCCATCGGTGTCCTGACCGACGATGATGTGACCCTTTTCCAGTCGCAAAACACGCTGTGCTTCGACGCCGAAGGGGCGAATGCCGTACTCCAGACCTTTTGCCATCAGGGTCTTCCACAGCTGTTCGGCGGCATCAACCGGCAGATGGATCTCGTAACCCAGCTCACCCACAAAGCCGACGCGAATCAGCCGTACCGGCACGCCACAGAGGGTGCCCTCCTGCAGACCCAGGTAGGGGAAGTTCTCTTCACTCAGGTTGATATCGGTCAGCGGCGCCAGCAGTGTGCGCGCATGAGGACCGGCCAGGTTCATCGCTGCCAGCGTGCCGGTACGGTTGACCAGACGTACATCCAGCCCCCACTCGACAATATGGCGCGACAGAGTACGGAAGGTGGCATCGGCATGACTGGTGGTGGCCGTGACGTAGAAGCGATCTTCGGCAATGCGTCCCACAATGCCGTCATCCACGATAACGCCGCTGTCATCCACCATCAGGGCATAACGGGTCATGCCCAGTTTGATGTTGGACATGCGCATGGTGTAGGTGCCATCCAGTAGCTTGCCGGCATCCGGCCCCATCACCTCGATCTTGCCCAGAGTGGACACATCGATCAGGCCCAGCGCCGTGCGCACCGCCTGCACTTCGCGCAGAATCGCCTGAGCACGTTCCTCGGGGCGGCCATAGAACTCGGGACGCATCCAGACACCCGCTTCCATCATCTGAGCGCCATTGTCCAAATGCCACTGGTGCAGCGCCGTCAGGCGTTCCGGACGGAAGCGACGACCGGCCAGTGCCTGTACCGGCACCGGGTGGAACATGGGACGGGCCGTGGTCGAGCCGGTCTGGTCGATGCTGCGACCGGTCACGGCGGCCAGCACACGAATGCCGTTCATGTTGGCGTGCTTGCCCTGACTCGGCCCCATGCCAACGGTGGAGAAGCGCTTCATCAACTCAATGTTGTCAAAGCCTTCCTTCGCGGCGTTGATCAGGTCCTTCAGCTGCAGGTCTTCATCGAAGTCGACAAAGTTCTTGCCCTTGGGATGTTCAACAATCGGCCAGGGATGGGAATGCGCCTCGCTGTCACGGTGGGCCGCCAGTGCAGCCGGCACCGCCTTGCCCTGCAGAAAGGCGGCGGCCTCTGTACCGGCACGTTCACCATCTGCCAGGCGCTGCTGCAGCGTAAACGCGCCATTCAGGCGACCGCAGGCAAAGATCCCGTTCGGCAGCTCCTGTGGCAGGAGCTGCTCCAGGGTCGAATCGTAGGCCAAGCGTCCGCCGGCCTGATACAGCAACTGTGCCGCCGGGGCCCAGCCCACACTCATCAGCAGCAGGTCCACATCAAATTCACGGGCATGTGAACCGTCACAGGCCTTGCCATCAAAAGGCGCCGCCACGACACGCTTGAGCTGTCCCTTGCCCTGCGCTTCGTAAACCACGTGGCGTTCCAGTACCGGTACTTGCAGGGCTTTCAGTTCCTCAGCCCAGGCACCGCGGTCGGCCGGCTTGCCCATGTCGATCACGGCCGATACGGTGATGCCGGCATTGACCAGATCCAGCGCCGCACGATAGCCCTCATTGTTGGCCGTCAGTACCACCGCACGCTGACCGGGTTTGACGGCATAGCGTGCGATCAGTCGCTGGGCGCCTGACGCCATCATCACACCCGGCAAATCGTTATTGCGGAAAACCGCCGGCTGCTCCATGACGCCGGTCGCGTTCACGACGGCACGAGCACGCATCTTGATGATGCCGTCAGGACCTGACAGGGGCACGTAGTGATCGGTGTACCAGCCGCAGGCAAGATGACCGGGCAGCACACGAATGTTGGCATGCGCCTGCACTGCCTGCTTGAGTCGCTGACGTACCGGGGCGGCTTCTGCATCATGGACCAACTGATAGTCCAGACTGCCGCCGATCTGCGGATTCTCGTCGGCCAACACCACGTCCAGCCCCTGCTCGGCGGCGGTCAGAGCCGCCTGCATGCCGGAGGCACCCGCGCCAATGACCAGCAAGTCGCAGAAACCGTAGGTCTTGGCCTTGCGGCGTACTCCCCAGCCGGTATCGATACGTCCAAGGCCCGCTTTTTCACGGATCAGCCGCTCCCACATGGGGAAAAGCTTCTTCGGCTTGTGGAACGCCTTGTAGTAGAAACCCACGGGCAAAAAGCGGGACAGCTTTTCGATGATCTGATCCCTGTCTTTTTCGAGGCTGCCGTTCACGTTGCAGGCACTGAGTACCATGCCCGCTTCCAGCGCGGTCACATCACCCCGGATGTTGGGCTCTTCACTGCTCTGGAACAGCGCGTTCACATCATGGTTGGCCAGCGTGACGGCACCGCGTGGACGGTGATACTTGAAGCTGCGTCCCAGCAGCGTCTGGCCGGCCGCAAGCAGGGCCGAGGTAATGCTGTCACCGCGGTAGCCGGTGTAGTGGCGGCCTTCAAACTCGAAACCGCAGGATTCCGAGCGGTCGATCCACTCCAGCGGTTGCTGATCAAGCCGGGATGTCATAGCGCACCTCCTCCAGGTCGATAAACCGCAGCACTTCATCCTTCAGGGTGTCGCGCTCCATCACGTACCAGCGCCCGGTCGGACGGTGATACCACCACTCACGCAGCAGGCCCGGTGCACCATTGCGGTTGAATACATACTCGGCCCAGGTGGTTTCATCAGCGTCCATCGGGGGCTTTCGAACCTCGCCGACATAGTCGAATTCGCTGATCGGCCGGCGGCCAATAACGGGACAATCAAATACTTTCATCGCCCTCTCCTCAGTGCCCGACCGATGCAGCGCCCTTCTCACCGACCAGATCAAAATCGGTGAAACGGGACAGTCGGAAGGGTTCAATCAGTTCGTGGTTGCGGTCGTTGGCCAGGGTCCAGGCCATGGTCTTGCCGCTGACCGGCGTAGCCTTGAAGCCCCAGGTTCCCCAACCGGCGTCCAGATAGAAGCCGTCGATGGGGGTTTTGCCCATGATCGGCGCAAAATCAGGGGTGATATCACTCATGCCGGCCCATTGGCGCATCACTTTCATGCGGCTCATGAACGGGAACAGGTCGATCATTTTGTCGGTCAGCCCCTCGACAAAGTCGAAGCTGGAACGGGTTGAGTGCAGGACGGACGGATCCACCGATGCACCCATCACCATCTCGCCGCGAGATGACTGGCTGACATACACATGCAGGCTGCCGGACACGACGATAGTGTCCATGAACGGCTTGACCGGTTCGGAGACACAGGCCTGCAGCGGATAGATTTCGATCGGTGTCTGAAGACCCAGCATGGAGGTGATGCGCGGCGTTGAACCCGCCACCATGGACACCACCTTGTTGCAGCTGACAAAGCCACGATCGGTTTCAACACCGGTCACCCGGTCGCCCTGGGTACGAATGGCGTTAACGCGGGTTTTCTGATGAATCTCCACGCCACGGTTGTAGGCACCGCGTGCATATCCCCAGGCGACCGCGTCATGACGAGCGACCGCCCCGGGTGCGTGATAAAGCGCCCCCATAACCGCGCTGTGACCGGCACAGTCCAGATCCATGTAGGGCACTTCTTTCGCGATGAAGTCCCGGTCCACTACCTCGGAATCGATGCCGTGATGCTTGTTGACCTCGGCGCGCCAGCGCATGGTGCGCAGGGCACTGTCGGTATGCGCCAGGGTGAAGTGACCACGGGTGGAATAGAAAATGTTGAGGTCGAAGTCATCGGCCAGATCTTCAAACAGCTTCAGACTGGTGTCGTAGAACTTGACCCCCTCCGGAGTAAGGTAGTTGGAGCGCACGATGGTCGTGTTGCGGCCGGTATTGCCGCCACCGATATACCCCTGTTCCAGCACCGCCACGTTGGTAATGCCGTGCTCCTTGGCCAGGTAATAGGCACAGGCCATGCCGTGCCCACCACCACCAATGATTACCACATCGTAGTGCGGCTTGAGTGGCCGTGACTCGGGAAAAAAGCGGGGCTCATTGTGCGAGGACGTTAAGCCATGTTTGAGTAGGCGCCAGGGCATGGGATTCTCCTAGGCAAAAACAACGGTTTTGTTGCCGTGTACCAGAACACGGTCTTCGATGTGGTAGCGCAGACCACGTGACAGCACCGCTTTCTCGACATCCTTGCCCAGACGCACCATGTCGGCGGTGGTATTGTGGTGAGTCACGCGATGAACGTCCTGTTCGATGATCGGACCGGCATCCAGCTCCGAGGTCACGTAATGACAGGTGGCGCCGATCTGCTTCACGCCACGTTCGGCCGCCTGATGGTAGGGACGCGCGCCGATAAAGGAGGGCAGGAAGCTGTGGTGAATGTTGATGATGCGTCCCGGGTAGAGCTCGCACAGCTCTTCGGGGATGATCTGCATGTACTTGGCCAGCACGATCACATCGGCTTCGGCAGCGGCGATCTGCTCGCGCACCGCCTGGAAGTGAGGCTCCTTGTTGCTCATGTCGACCGGGACATGCACGAAGGGAATGCCGTGCCACTCCACATAGGAACGCAGAACATCATGGTTGGAAATGACGCAGGGGATATCGATATTCATCTCCCCGGAGCGCCAGCGGTACAGCAAGTCAGACAAAGCGTGGGCTTCTTTTGATACCATGAGCACAACACGCTTGCGCTCCGCCGAGTCGGTGATCTGCCAGTGCATGCCGAATTCATCGCCAAGTGGCGCGAATTTCGCTTTCAGTTCGTCAAGCTCGAACGGAAGTGAGTCTGCCAGTACTTCATAACGCATGAAGAACTGACAGTTTTCGGTGTCGGCAAACTGATGTGCCTCGCTGATCCAGCCATTGTGCGAAGCGAAGAACTGAGTAACGGCGGCCACAATACCCACCCTGTCGGGGCAGGAGACGGTTAAGCGATATTTGCGTGCATGTTGGGTTTCGATAGCCATAACCTTGGTCCATATTTCTCATAAGGAAAATTTATTTCACCAAGATAAAAGCAATCGCTTTGCCAACTTTGCATTTTGTGTAAAAAAATTATTCGAATCGGGTGAAATGGCCCTAAAATCAATGGATGAGAAACTATATTTCCTGAAAGGAATATTTGCCCGTTAGCAGGCGTGTGCCAATCCAGTGTGTTTTTGCCCCGCAAACACGCACCAAAGGTGCTCATACTGCCCAAAAATGGAGCATGGAGTATGAAAGAAAAAGAAGAAGACAACCCAAGACTTCGCCTGGAGCAATACATTGCCATGCGGGTGAAAAGCAAGCGTACCGAACAGGGTCTGAAGATCATTGACGTCGCCCGCATCGCCGGACTCAGTCAGGGCATGGTGAGCAAGATCGAGAATGCACAGGTGTCTACCAGCCTGGATACCCTGAGCCGCCTGTGTGACGCCATCGGTCTGCCAATATCACAGCTGTTTACGGACTATGACCGTCCCGAGGGAACGGCACAGCTGACCAAGGCAGGAGAAGGGATGGAGGTGGTGCGCCGCGGGACCGAGAAAGGCCATACTTACCAGCTGCTCAGCTACCACCGCGGCAAGAAGAAAAGCTACGAGCCGTTTCTAATCACCATGGATGATGCCAGTGAGGTGTTCCCGACCTTTTCTCACCCCGGTCAGGAGTTCATCTACCTGCTGCAGGGCCAGATCCGCTACCGGCACGGCAACCATCTGTATGACATGGGGCCCGGGGATGCTCTCTCATTTGACGCGGAGATTCCCCACGGGCCTGAAGAGTTGCTGGAGGTTCCGATCCAGCTGCTGTCGATCATTCATTATGATGACCAGTAGATGTGAACCTGCCATTCATCGGGTCACACCTTGCCGTTGCCTTGACCGGCCATTTCCTTCAGATTGTTGAACAGATCCACCGGCAAGGGGAACACAATGGTATGGCTGTGCTGGCCGGCGATCTCGGTCAGCGTTTGCATATAGCGCAGCTGGATCGCCTGCGGCTGCTGCGCGAGGGTCTGTGCTGCCTTGAGCAGCTGTTCCGAGGCTTCCTGCTCGCCCAGCGCATGGATCACCTTGGCACGGCGTGAACGTTCCGCCTCGGCCTGACGGGCGATGGCGCGGATCATGCTCTCGTCCAGATCCACATGCTTGATCTCCACGTTGGCGACCTTGATGCCCCAGGCATCGGTCTGCTTGTCGAGAATCTTCTGGATATCGCTGTTGAGCTGATCGCGTTCCGACAGCATCTCATCCAGCTCATGCTGCCCCAAAACCGATCTCAATGTGGTCTGCGACAGCTGACTGGTGGCCTCAAGGTAGTTTTCCACATGGATCACTGCCCGCTCGGGATCAACCACGCGGAAGTAGATCACCTGTTCGGCGACAATTAGGATGACCGGTTAACGACAATTATCTTGGCCGGTTGGGTGTAACAATTGGCCCCTTGTTTTCCATGGTGGAGCAAAGGGTGCCAGGCCAACACATAACCAACCGACAAGAGGAGCTGTACATGCAGCACCGACAAAATGGCGCAAGCCAGGAAGTGGCAGCCGCCAAGGCGGATATCTCCGTTCGATCCGGGCGACGCATCGAAACATCAACACAAAACCCCCGCGTTAACACCGAGCGGCAGTGGCGCACACGGGAAGATCCCCTGGAGGCCGTTTGGGAGACAGAGCTGCTCCCTCTGCTAAAAGCCAAGCCGGATTTGACCGGAACAACCCTGCTGGATTATTTGTAAGAGCAGTATCCTGAGCACTACGACCAGACCATTTTGCGCACACTGCAACGCCGGGTGAAGCAATGGCGAGCACTGCATGGGCCGGAGCGTGAGGTCATTTTTCGCCAGCAGGCCGTTGTGGCACAGCAGGGGTTCTCTGATTTCACGCACCCGGATAACCCGATTACGATTCAGTTCAAGGCCTTTCCACACCTGCTCTATCAGTTTCGACTGGCCTACAGTGGCTGGCGCTCGGTCACCGTGGTTCAGGGCGGTGAGAGTTATGCAGCTCTGGCGACGGGGTTGCAGCGAGCCCTTCAGCAGGCTGGTGGCAGCCCTGTTGAGCACCGCACGGATAGTTTAAGTGCGGCACGCAATAACCGTCAGAACGTTTGGACAGAGGCTTACAGTGAGCTGTGCCAGCATTACCGCATGACCCCCACCCGGAATAATCTGGGGCAGTCTCATGAGAACGGTGTGGTGGAGTGCGCCAACGGCTCGCTCAAGAAGAGGCTGGCACAACAGCTGTTACTGCGCGGCCACAGTGACTTCGAGAGTATCGAGCAGTACCAGGCGTTTATCGATTGTGCGGCTGACAAACTCAATCGGCGCAACCGGACCCGTGTCCTTGAAGAGCAGGCTGCCTTGCAGCCTCTGCCGGAGTTTACGGCGGCGGAGTATCAGACCCTCCATCTCAAGGTGACGCGCAGCTCAACGATCGAAGTCCGCCGCGTTGTCTACACCGTGCCATCGCGACTGATTGGTGAGTCGGTGCAAATCCGCCTGCACCACGACAAGCTGGTACTGTTCGTTGGGCAGCAGCCGGCACTGACCTTACCTCGCGTGTATCCGAAGGCCGGCGATAACCGCGTCCGCAGCGTCAATTACCGGCACGTGATCTGCTCGCTATCCTCCAAGCCACAGGCCTTCCGTTACTCTCAGCTGCGTGATGACCTGCTCCCGGACGACAACTACCGCGAACTCTGGCAACTCGCGGATGAGCATCTTGAACCCCGTGAAGCCTGCAAGTGGATCGTGACCGCCCTTCGACTGGCCTTCGAATACGATGATGAACAGTCGCTGGGGGAAGACCTGTTGATAGAAGCCCGGGCCGGCCGGTTCGCGTCAATTACCGAGATCCAGTCACGCTACCTTCGCGGCAATCCCGATCTCGAATTCTCAGCTTCAAGTCAACACACCCTGGTCAGTTATGACGACTTGCTGTCTTCGATCCGCAGCCAAGAGGCGTCGATATGACCGACTCCGTCGCCTTGCTGCTTAAAGAACTGCGTCTGCCGGCCTTCCACCGTCACTATCAATCGCTCTGGGAAACGGCCATTGAAAAGAACTGGTCACACACGGATTACCTAGCAGCCTTATGTGAATACGAGCTCTCGGACCGCTACCAGCGTCGAACTCAGAAGTGGCTGCGAGAGGCAAAGCTTGCGGCCAACAAAACCTTCTCGGCGCTGGATCAGAGCGGCTTTAGCCGCCCCTGCAACGCCGCACTGGCCAAGCTGCAACAAGACAGTGACTGGGCACACCATGCCGACAATGTGCTGTTGATCGGCCCCAGCGGCACCGGCAAAACCCACATCGCCAATGCCCTGGGCCATCAACTCACCGAACAGGGCGTGCGCTGCAAACTGTTCCCAGCGATAGCGCTGGTTCAGCACTTACAACAGGCCAAGCGCGATCTCGACTTGATGACCGCCATGACACGCCTGGATAAATACCGGGTCATCATCATCGATGACATCGGCTACGTAAAAAAGACGGATGCGGAAACCCAGGTGCTGTTCGAGTTCATCGCCCACCGCTATGAGAGTGGCAGCTTGATTGTCACCGCCAACCAGCCATTCAGCGAGTGGGATCAGATCTTCCCGGACAGCATGATGACCGTAGCGGCCGTAGACCGACTCATACACCACGCGACGATTATCGAATTAGAGGGGGAAAGCTACCGACGACAGCAACAGCTTAAGCAGGCTGGAAAGAGTAAAAAGTAAGACCACCCAACCGGCCATCATAGTTGTCGCGGACCGGACAAGATAGTTGACGCCAGACAGGCCAAGGGACAACTGGTCAAGCCGACGCCAACGGGACGCTTCGAGGCATTGCTTGATCTCTACACGCGGCGACTGCGCGACCTCTACGGATTTCGTCCGAACACCATCAGCCAACATGTGGTGACGGTTTCCGCTTTCCTGGAGCAAGCTCTGCCCGCCGATGCTCCGCTGGCCAGCCTGACCCGTGAGGCAGTCGAGGCCTTTGTCACGACCGTCGGTAATCGCGTCACACGACAGACGCTGCAGCATGTGGTGGCCCGGCTGCGGGCCTTTCTCCGTTTCTGTCATGAACAGGGTGAACTCGCGCAGCGGCTGGATCGGATTGATACACCCCGCGTTTATCGGGGCGAGTTGCCGCCCCGTGCACTCCAGTGGAAGCTGGTCTTGGCACTGTTGCGATCGATTGATCGCTCCGATCCCGCCGGATGCCGGGATCATGCCATGCTCTATCTGATGGCTTACTATGGCTTACGCCCTTCGGAGGTTGCGGCACTGAACCTGGATTCGATTGATTGGGTCGCACAGACTCTCCAGGTAGAACAGCGCAAGACACATTCGACGCTGGTCCTGCCACTGTCCTGCCAGGCTTTGCGGGTCCTGAGGCATTATTTGTGTTACGGGCGCTCCGGCAGCCGCCACCGCCACTTGTTCTTACGTCATCGCTCACCGGCCGGGGCGATCAGCCGTTGTGCCGTGGGGGATGTCTACGAGAAGCGCAGCCGCCAGAGCGGACTGCCGTTGGCCGGCACTTCCGCGTACAGCCTCCGCCACGCTTTCGCCATGCGCCTCCTCGAACGCGGCATCGGCATCAAGGCCATTGGTGACCTTTTGGGTCATCGCTCGCTGGAAAGCACCTGCGTTTACCTGCGTCTGCAGGTGGATGCTTTACGAGACGTAGCCTTGCCACTCCCCCAGGAAGTCCGGAGGTCGCTATGAACTTGTCGGTACAGCAACTTATGGAGCGCTATGTGCAGAGTCAGCGCGCTCTTGGTCGGCGCTATGCAGGAGAGGAGCGGGTTCTACTTTCCGTGCGGCACTATCTTGAGGCACAGGGCCTCACTGATTTGGATCAGACCGGATTTGACGATTGGTGTCGAACGTTCGCGCACTTAACCCCTTCGGTCATTCGACACCGGCAGTTGGTCGTGCGGCGATGGTGCCTGTACCGACGCCGCTATGAACAGGAATGCTTTGTACCCAGTCCCGAGCACTTTGCCAGAACCGCCCCGCATCGTCCGCCGTTTATCCTTGAACCCACTGACGTGGCACGCCTGCTTGTTGCGGCACGACACACCCCGGCGACGATAAGGTCACCGCTACGGCCAGCGGTCTTGCGTCTGGCGATCGTGCTGCTCTATACAGCAGGATTGCGTCGCGGTGAGTTGTTGCGACTTACCCTGGCCGACGTCGATGCCAAGGCCGGCGTCCTCCGCGTGCGAGAATCAAAGTTCCATAAATCGCGCCTGGTTCCGCTCTCGGCGGACGCCCAGCGCGAACTGCGGCAATATCTCAAACAACGACGGGCCATTCCATTGGACACCGGCCCGGACACGCCGTTGCTCTGTCATTACTCGGGCCGGAACGGCAGCCTGCGCGGCTATACCGGTACGGGACTGGGTAACGGTCTACGTACCCTGCTGCGGGAGGCCGAGGTCCAGAATGCGGACGGCAAGTACCCGCGGATCCATGATTTTCGTCACAGTTTTGCCGTCCAGGCCATGCTGCGCTGGTACCAGCAGGGCGCCGACGTGCAAGCCAATTTGCCGAAGTTGGCGATGTATCTCGGACACGTTTCAATCATCTCGACCGCCTATTACCTGCAGTGGGTCCCGGCGCTTGCGCAAGCCGCCAGCCAGCGGTTCGAAGCCAAGTTTGGCACATTGATTCAGGGAGATAAGCTATGAAACCCCAAGGCCCAAGCGAACTCGGCTTGTCACTGTCCCGTTTCTTTCGGGAGTACTTACCCTCCTCGCGCGGCATGAGCCAACATACACTGCGTGCCTATCGCGACACCATTGTGCTGTTTTTGCGTTTTCTTTGTACCCAAGGTGGTAGGCGGATTGAAGAGCTGACCCTCGACGTCTTCACGTCCGAGCAGGTGAGCGGCTTTTTGATGTTTCTGGAACAGGAGCGGCATAACAGTATCGCCACACGCAACGCCCGGTTGGCAGCGCTGCATACATTGGCTCGATTCCTGGCTTGTGACCACCCGCAGCATCTTGCGGAATTTCAACGTATCCTGGGACTGCCCTTCAAGCGAGGAGCACGACAAGCACCCGTCGACTATCTGGAGCCTGCGGAGGTCAAGGCGATCCTGGATCAAATCGACCGATCCACTGCACTCGGACAGCGCGATTACGCACTCTTTGCGCTGATGTTCAATACGGGGGCACGAGTACAGGAAATTTTGGATCTTCGACGCTGCGATCTGCGAACCGAACCGCCGTGCCAAGTCCGGCTCCACGGCAAAGGCGGCAAAATCAGGGTCTGCCCGATTTGGCCCCAGACAGCCCAACTGCTGGTCGGTTTGCAGCGGCACTCACCGGTGCCAGACGATCCCAACGCGGTCGTGTTTGTGAATCGGCAGGGAGGCAAACTGACTCGGTTTGGTGTGCGCTATTTACTGGACAAGTACGTTCACGCCAGTACTGCCGTGATCGACAGCCTCAGGGGTAAGCGGCTGCATCCGCACTCGATCCGCCATACCACGGCCATCGCTCTTCTGCATGCCGGTGTCGACTTCGCCACTCTCAGTCAGTGGCTGGGGCATACCAACCTGAACACAACCATGGTTTACGCCCGCGTGGATCTGGACTTGAAGCGCCAAGCCTTGGCACAGGTATTCCCGGAGGTTTTGCCGACGCCTTCCATCGGCCATCTGGCAATCCCGTCGGGAGATCTGGTGGATTGGTTGAAGCGGTTGTGAAATATATTATGTGAAGTCCCGGGCAGTGTGTTTGGCATCAGCCGGAGCACTGCCCGGTCTTCTCCACATAAAGAACGACTACACATAAATCCAGGATCAGCACGTCGACCTTGGCCAGGCTGGTCAGGAGCTTTGAGTATTGGCCATCGCCCTTGGCGATGGTCAGCTCTCGTAGCAGCCGGGTCAGGCGGACGTACTGGGCGGTGTAACCCTCCCGGCAGGCCTTGTGTGCCAGAGCACAGGCCAACCAGGTTTTCCCGACGCCAGTCGGGCCGGTGATGAGCGCGTTCAGGTGTTCCTTCACCCACTGGCAGCTGGCCAGACTCTGGACAAGCCCTTTATCCAGGCCCCGTGAGTTCCGGTAATCAATGTCTTCGAGGATGGCGGCGTGTCGCAGCTTGGCCCGGCGCAGGCGGCTGCTCATGCGTCGGTTGTCCCGTTCCGTCATTTCCCGGTCGACCAGCAGGCCAAGGCGCTCCTCGAAGCTCAGGTCGGTAATGTCGGGGGTGGCCGATTGATCCGCCAGGGCGGCGGCCATGCCGGTCAGTTTGAGGGCGTGGAGCTTATCCAGCGTGGGATGTTTCAGCATGTCAGGTTGTAGTAGGCGGGGCCACGGATGTTGTCGTGTGTGTCGGGTAAGGCCAGTTCTTGTTGCTCTTCCAGGGGCTGCTCATCCAGGCGATGCTTGAGGATGGATTCGATGCTCTTGTATCGGCAGCTGCCCAGCATCAGGGCGCGTTGGCAGGCACGTTCTAATCGTGCCTCGCCGTAGCTCTGGCCCAGCCGGAGAATGCCCAGACAGGACCGATAGGCCTGTTGCGGATGCTTTCTTGCCCCCAGCGCGGTACGGATAAGCTTTTCAGTTGCCGGTCCAGTCTTGGCTGCCCAGGCGGTCAGTCGCTCTGGGGTCCACTCGCCGGCTTGGCGATGGGACTCCGGCATGTGAGCGGCGATGGTGCTATGCCGACCCTTCTGATCCGAACGCCGGTGGCTGGCGATCCGGTTGCCCCGGTGGAAGCATTCGATGGTGTTGTGGGTGATCCGGACCTCCACCTCTTTCTTGATCAGGGTGTAGGGCACCGAGTAGTAGTGCCCATCGATGGCCACGTGGTAGTCGATGTGTACCCGGGCTTTTTTCCACTCGGCGTAGACATACGGCTCGGCGGGTAGCGGTTGTAGAACCGGCTGGTCCAGCTGTTTGAAGTGATCAAGCCGGCACCCGGGCAACTTGCGGAAGGGGCGGCTATTGAGCTTCTCCAACAGCTCACGGATGGTGGCGTTGAGCTGCCCCAGGGAGAAGTGCTGACGATGGCGCAGGGCCGCCAGGATCCAGCGCTCAACGATCAATACGCCACCTTCCACCTTGGCCTTGTCACGGGGCTTGCGAACCCGTGTAGGGACAACGGCCACGCCATAATGGCCAGCCATATCCTGATAGGTCGGATTGAGGTCCGGCTCGTAGCGATGGGCCTTGCTGACGCCGGAACGGAGGTTATCCGGATTATGTTCCCAATCCCATTATGTTCCGTTCACCCTGGAAGCCCTTGAATCCATAGGGAGGATCCCGTGTAAAAGGACACATAACGACAGATGCCGTTTGGGCGCATGATTTCCTTTCCTACATCCAGAAAGGAGATTGTCATGTTAGAACATTACTTCGTTAAGCCCGGTACCATCGATGCGATCCGCGCTTCCTGGATCGCGGAACCGATTGAGCAGTACGTTGCGTGGTTAGCCGGGCACGGATACAGGCCCAGGGTAATCTTGCGGCGAGTCCCACTCCTGAGGCAGTTTGGCGAGTTTGCTCGCGATCATGGTGCCACGCAGTGGAGCGAGCTTCCGACTCATGTCGAGCCTTATGTAAAGCACTGGGTAAAGGTTCACGCCAAGAACGCATACCAGGCAAAGCGATGGGTGGCTAATGATGCTCGTACACCGATCGAGCAATTGCTGTCCCTGATGTTGCCCGATTTCCGCGGAACAGGTCGGAGACGGACCAGCCAAGATCCCTTCCTGGTTCAGGCACCGGGGTTCTTTGTTTATCTGCGTGAAGAACGGGGCCTGCGCGAGCTGTCTCTCCGGCACTATGGCCATTATCTGCATAACCTGGAAGCCTACCTGGCGCGAATCAACCTGCTGCATTTGTCCGAGCTCACTCCAGCCATACTCAGTGCGTTTGTGGTGGAGAGCGGTCGCCGATTGAGCCCGCATTCTATGACGGGGCTGTGCAGCTCCTTGCGAGTCTTCCTGCGCTACCTGTACCGCGAGCAGCTGATCAATCGCGATCTCGGCGCTACCGTAGAGTCCCCGCGTCGGTATCAGCTGGCCGATCTCCCGCGTTCGATCTCCTGGGACGACGTCCGGCGCATGCTAGATGTTGTTGATCGGCGCAGTGCTCTGGGCAAGCGCGACTATGCCATTCTACTTTTGCTCGTCACGTATGGACTGCGCGGCCATGAGGTGGCCGGATTGACACTGGAGCATATTGACTGGAAGAGAGAACGCCTGTTGGTGCCGCAGCGCAAGGCGGGACACACCACTGCGTACCCTCTCTCTTCAGTAGTAGGCGAAGCTATTCTCGACTACTTAAAAAATGCACGCCCACACGTCGAGGAGCGAAGGCTGTTTTTCCGGGTTCTGGCGCCCGTCCGACCTGTGACGGCGGTTACTGTGTCCAGCCGCGCGACGCACTACCTGCGCAAAGCGGGTATTAATGTCCGTCGCCCAGGTTCGCACACCTTGCGCCACACTTGCGTACAGCGATTGGTCGATGCCGAGTTCAACTTCAAGGTCATCGGCGATTACGTTGGTCATGCGTCGCCAAGTTCCACCCGCATCTATACCAAGGTGGACGTGGAAACCCTGCGCATGGTGGCGCTGGGCCACGAGGAGGTGCTGCCATGACCGCCTCCTTCCACAGCGTACTAGGAGTCTGCGCGGCAGAAGCTACATTCTGGCACAATAGATCAAAATTCTTCAGCAACAGGATGACTGATGGGAACCACTTTCCGCCCGTATTCGCCTGGCCAGGAACTGCTTCTTCCCCCGAGCCTGAACGAGTGGCTGCCTGAGGGGCATCTGGCCTATTTTGTCAGTGATGTCGTCGAGGAGTTGGATTTAAGTGCGTTTTATGCCCGCTACGAGGGCAACGGCCGACGCAACTCGCCCTTCGATCCACGAATGATGCTGAAGATTTTGATCTACGCCTACGCCACCGGCGTTTTCTCTTCACGCAAGATCGCCCGGAAGCTGGAAGAAGACGTGGCCTTCCGGGTTCTGGCGGCAGGCAACTTCCCCAGGCATCGCACGATCTGTGATTTCCGCAAACACCATTTGGTTGCCTTCAAGGCCGTGTTTATTCAGGTGGTCCGGATTGCCCGGGAAGCGGAGCTGATCACGCTGGGAACACTGGCGATTGATGGCACCAAGGTTCGGGCTAATGCCAGCAAGCATAAGGCCATGAGCTATGGCCGCATGGGCGAGGAAGGCGATCGTTTATCGAAAGAGATCGATGCACTTTGTCGTCAGGCACGTCAGACAGACCAGTCGGAAGACCGACAGTTCGGCCCGGATAACCGGGGTGATGAACTGCCTGAAGAGCTTCAGTACCGGCAGGCGCGGCTGGAAAAGATTCGTGCTGCCAAAGAGAAATTGGAAGCAGACCAGAAAGAGCGGGACAAGGCTCGGGGTCGGTCCCCGGACGATGATCGGCGCTCACCTCGCGGGGGCCCGAACTTCAAGCGGGATTACGGGGTTCCGGATGACAAGGATCAGAGCAATTTTACCGATCCGCAAAGCCGGATTATGAAAACGGCGGACGGGTTCCAGCAATGCTACAACGGCCAGTTGGCCGTGGATGGTGAATTCCAGCTGATTGTCGCCAACCACCTGGGCAATAATCCCAGTGACAATGGCTGTCTGATACCACTGCTGGATCAGGCAAAAGACACTCTGGAAACCTATCCGGATCAGTGTCTGGCTGACGCGGGTTACCGTAAAGAAGAAGATCTACAGACCCTGGAAGACAAAAGCATCGACGGCTATGTCTCGCTGCGTCGGGAGGGCAAGAAGAGTTCAGAGATAGACGCGAGCCGTTATCCGGCCAGCGCCCGGATGGCCGGGAAGCTGGCCACGGCAACCGGGCGATCGGTTTACGCTCAGCGCAAGCATCTGGTTGAGGCGGTCAACGGCTGGATCAAGCATGTTCTGGGCTTCCGACAGTTCAGTCTGCGGGGCCTTCACGCCGTGCAGGGTGAATGGGATCTGGTCTGTCTGTCGCTTAATCTCAGGCGGATGAGTTCACTGATGAGGCTGAAATAGAGGGTCCGAGGGATCCTTGGGCGTACTGAGTGATCGGACTACGATAACGCATTCGCTGATAACCGTCTTGACTGACTGAATAGAGAGAATCGAGACTCTATTCGGCTGGATATTGTGGATACGTTCTCGGGCCGAACTGTGATTCGACGCGGCGGGGTCACTTGCTCAAAATACTTCTGCCGCGCAGACTCCTAGGCAAGGATTTTTCGGCTTACTTGAGTTACAAGCGCGCGCTGGGCCGAAAATTTGATACTGAAGAGCTCGCCTTGCAATTATTCGATCGCTTTTTGGTCGAGGAACGGGTGAGTGATGCGGCGTTAGTGCAACCGGCGTTGATTGAGGCCTTTCTCGCTTCGCGGCCACGCACTCGCCCACGCAGCTATAACCACCTCTTGGGGGTGCTCCGCTGCTTTTTTGCCTGGCAGGTGGCCCAGGAGCGGCTAGCGCATTCTCCGGTTCGTGCTCACCCTCAGCCGGTGACTTCCCAGCTTAAACCCTTCCTGTTCGAACCGGCTCAGGTGGAAGACATCCTGACGTTGGCGTCACAGCTTCCGGACAATTCCCGGGCACCCTGTCGTGGCATGGTCTACCGAACAATCTTCTCGCTGATGTACGGTTTGGGCCTGCGTGTCGGCGAGATTGTGCATCTTCGGTATCGCGACGTCGATTGCCAGCGCAGCCTTCTGGTGATCGACAAGAGCAAGTTTGGCAAGACGCGTTTGGTCCCCTTTGGCCCGCGCATGGCGCAACAGATCGCTGTCTATCTGCAGTTTGGCGTTGATCGGTATGGGTCATGGCAGCCGGATGATCCGGTATTTTCTTTCAGCTTTTTCCCAGAGCGCAAGCCAATGCGTATTGAGACGGTCAGTCAGACATTTCACCACTTGATACTGAAGATGGATCCGTACGTGCCACCTGGCGTACGCCAACCTCATCTGCACTGCCTGCGCCATTCCTTCGCGGTCGCAACTCTGCTCCGCTGGTATCGCACCGGCGTGGATCCCAATCAACGGCTCTTTCATCTATCAACCTTCATGGGCCATGCCGACCCGGCATCGACTGCCTGGTATCTGACCATCACCGAAGCACTGCTCCGGGAGGCGAGCCAACGGTTCGAGCGATTCGCCGATCCCCGCAGAGAGGAGGAGCTATCATGACGGATCAATTGGGGCGTCTCGTCTTTGCCTTCGTAGAAGATCACCTTAAATGCCAACGGGGGCTGCGCCCGGCCAGTATCCGAAGTTATAAGGAGAGCCTGCGCCTGTTCTTGCAATTCGCTGCAAAGGATAAGCATTGCCGGATCACCCGCTTGGAACTGGCTGATCTCACTGGCGAGCGAGTGCGCCATTTTTTGCAACACCTTGAACAGGAACGTGGTAATGGGGTTAGAACCCGAAACCAGCGCCTGGCGGCGCTGCATACCTTCTTCGAGTATCTTGCCGGCCGTGAGCCCTGCGTGCTCGGGGAAGCACAGCAAATTGCTTCCATTCCCGTCAAACGCTGGCAACCGGGCGAGACTCTGTATCTCGAACGCGACGAGATTAATGCTCTGTTCGCTGCCTTGCCCACCGACCACCCTCAGGCTCTGCGCGACCAAGCCTTGCTTCGCTTCCTTTATAACACCGGAGCACGCGTACAGGAGGTAGCGGATCTGCGCGCAACGCACCTGGAACTCGGTTCTGAGCCCCGAGTACGGCTGCATGGTAAAGGTGACAAATGGCGTACCTGTCCTTTGTGGACGCGAACAGCGGGTCTGATGCAGGACTTACTGGAGCAAAATCGGCAACGACGCCACTCCAATGACGCTGTCTTCCTAGCCCGCAACAGTGCGCCGCTGACCAGATTTGGTATCTACAAGATCGTGCGGCGTCATACCGTCAAGGTGGTGAAGAAAAGCGCAGATGGCACAGTGCGGCACATCTCACCCCATGTCTTACGCCACACGACGGCCGTGCATTTGCTTGAAGCAGGTGTCGAGGTCAACGTCATCCGCGCCTGGCTTGGACACGTCAGTTTGGAGACCACCAACCGATACGCCGAGATCACCCTCCGAATGAAAGTGGACGCGCTGCGCACCTGTGAGCCTATTTGGGATTCTCCGGCGGAGTCCCACCGAAAGCCAGTATGGCGATCCAATTCCGAGCTGCTGCAATGGCTGGAATCCCTGTGATCGTTATGTGCCCCAGTGCAAGGGGGCCTCCCTATGGTTTCAAGGTCTTCTAAAGTGAACGGAACATAATGGGATTGGGAACATAATCCGGATTATGTGTCCCGGCACATAATCCGGAACCACCAGTTCCGGCACGCCGCCCAGGAACTCGAAGGCTCGGATGTGGGAGCCGATCCAGTCCGGCAGGGTCTGGCTCCAGGTGGCCTCGGCGTAGGTGTAATTGGACGCACCCATCACCGCCACAAAGACTTGCGCCTCATGGATCTCACCGGTGGTGCGGTCAATGACGGGCACCGTGTGCCCAGCATAGTCCACGAACAGCTTTTCACCGGCTCGGTGGTCCTGACGCATCACCAGATCCAGCTTGCCCTGCCAGGCCCGGTAGTGCTCGCAGAACCAGCTGTACTGGTAGCCATCCGGATTGGCTTCCCGGTACTCCTGCCAGAGCAGGAACAGGGTGACGTTCTTGCCCCGGAGCTCATCGTGGATCCGCTGCCAGTCTGGAATGCCTCGGACCTGTGCCGGTAGATCCGGTGGTGGCGGGAACAGCCGTTGCTCCAGCTGGGCTTCACTCAGATCCTCTGGCAGCGGCCAGCCAAGCTCCGCCTCAGCAGCACGCCGCAGATACTCGCTCACAGTGGGGCGACTGATGCCGCAGGCTGCGGCAACCTGCCGGTTACTCAGCCCTCGCTCCCACTTGAGGCGAAGGACTTCTTTGATTTTACGCATGGATAACCTCTTCGCTGGCATCTGACCCTCTCCGGATGAAAAGGAGCAGAGTACCGTTAGTTATCCCGCGCCGGACGTTTTGATGGGGAAATAAGGCAGCCTGCCAAGGTGGCAGCTTTGCCGTGGAATCAGTGGCAGCTTTCGCGTGGAATGGGTGGCAGGCTTCGTCTGGAATCAGTGGCAACCTTGGTCTGGAATACGCAGGGCGTAAAGCCTGGAATTGGGGGTGCGGCGAATGTTCGCTCTTGTTTAGAAACAAACGTTTTGGATCGCTTCAAGTGCTTTCATGAACACAATTTGATGAACAGGAACAGGGCTCTGCCTTCTCGCCGCAAGCGGCGATTCACCAGAGGTATTTAAGGACCAGGGATGATCCGCTAAGCTGGAAATGCGGCACAGCCTGAGGCCCCATTGGCCGCGACCGGCGATGAGGGGGTAGTGCTCTGTCAGACAACCCCCGAATCCCTTTTCCTCTCTGTCAGTAGTTCTCTCAAAAAACTCGCTCGCCGATTCGCATGGCTTTCCGCTTTTGTTATTACCTCGAAATCGCTAACTTGCCCAACAATATGGATTTCTGCCTCGGCGCGGGTAATCGCGGTGTAAAGCCATGCTCGGTCGGAAATGCGGCCCTTCTGTACTACCACGATAATTCTTGGGAACTGGCTACCCTGAGCCTTGTGGAGCGTGATCGCATAGCCAAGTTCCATGCAGTCGAACACATCCTCGGTGATGTCTATCTCCTCTCCGGTATCCAGAGTTACGACACCAAATGTCTCCTGGTCGCCTTGAAAAGCGCGGTCTGCTGAGGATAGGACACCAAGAGATCCGTTCTGGATGCCGACAGTATAGTTGTTCCTAGTGAATAGGATCGGGTCGCCTACCCTCAGATCAATAAAGAAATCATCCCCATGCAGCTTGAACTCCAGCCTCTGGCCGCCTGGATTGATTAGCCGTTGACATTCCAGGTTTAACTCGCCAACCAGGGCCTTCGTTGCACCGATAATCTGGGTATTGTGAGCGGATTCGGCATACAGGGTCTTGCACTTATCGACTACACGCTCCGGAGGCGTCTCGTGGAACGTGATTGCACCAAATGATAACGATGGAGGAACATCGCCTCGGTTGATGGTGGCAGAGTATTCAGGGATACCCGTTGAGCCTTCCTGACGCTTCACGATATTCAGCTCAACATTGGCAATTGCGCCAGATTCGATTATGTCTGAGAGGACTTTGCCACAGCCTATGGGCGGCAGTTGGTTTGGGTCGCCCGTCAGAATAATACGTACCGACGGATCAAGGTGCGTGACGATCCGGTACATGGTCGGCAGGTCGATCATGCTGCTTTCGTCGATAACCAAGAGGTGCTTGGGCTGAACCAGAGAGGGTGAGATCGGCTCCTCCCGCAACATGCGAGCAATCGTCATGGTGAAAAAACCGATGCTTTCGTGCAGTCGCATGGCAGCCCGCCCAGACAACGCCACGGCGTGTATTTCATAGCCCAGTGCGGCGTAAGCCTTTAATACGGTCCGAAGCACCGTGGTTTTTCCAGTACCGGCACCGCCCGTAATGCAGGACACACCGTTGGTGAGACTGGATTCAACCGCCTCCAGTTGATGCTCAGTAAGATCGTAAGGCAACTCCCGGGCGGCTTCGGTCAGTGCTTTGAAAACGGATTCATCTTCGTCCGTGATGGTTGCCAGTGTTTTGAGCCGCTTGGCGACCACCGATTCCATTATTATCTGTGCAGTCGGGTGATAGGTGCCGGTCTGTGGCCTGAGAATGAACTGGCCATTGAAATAGCCATTGGAAAAGACCTCAGCAACCAGGTCTTTTTCGCCCAGAAGCTTTATGACCTCGGGCCTTAACACCTGATGCGTTGCGTATGTGTGTCCCTTTTCGACCCGCTTGCGCATGGCGCTTTCCAGGGCCGCCGCGAGCCTTACTGGAGCCGATTTCTCGAAGCCCAGTTGCTCGGCAATAACATCGATGTCTCCGAACGACATCCCAAAGCCTAAGAGTGCGTATGGATTGTTTTTGAGAACGTCGACGGTGCGCTCATCGTGGTACTTGAGAATACGCTGCTGGACGCGCAGCGGAATTCCAAAAGAAGCGAGCCAGTTGGCGTGCGCGAGATTTCGGTACTTGCCGTAACCGTTGTAGAGTGCAGTGATTGATGAGTCGCTCAGAACCGCTTTGAGGCGTTCTCTATGGTCCGCTGTGTCTGACCGCAGTATCGAGTGCAGGCCACTGCCAAAGGCGTCCCAGAGGGCCCGTGCTTTGGCTTCACCAATACCGGTGAACTCCCGCTCTGAGGCAATGAAGCGGATCAACGCTTCGCCCGTCTCGGGTAGTGTGCATTCCATTTCATCGGGGGCGTCATACAGGTGCTGCTGAAGCTCATAATCGCCTGCCAGAACAGTCTCTAGGGCCCGTTTACCCCGCACCCGCCATTGCTGGCCAACGGACGGCTGGATCGGCAGTGACTGGTTTTCGCATCGGATGCTGACAATGTATTTGCCTGAGTTGATTTTGTAACTGTCTGCTTTGAGGGGTACGCCCGTGAAGATCGTGTACTTCGAGCCAGTGTGTTGGCAGCTGGTCACGCGGAAATAGTCTTCATGCATCGGGCGCTACCCCGAACTCGGTGAGGACTTCGGACAGCTCACCGTAACGCTTTAGCTTCGCTTCGAGGGTGGCTACGCGAGCCTTCAGCTCAATGTTTTCCTGCTCCAGGACCGAAAGCCGCTTAGACTCCATGGCTCGCTTATTAACGCTGGCATCGTAGGGCTTTGGCGCAGACCGTTGTTGCTGTGCAGTTTCAGTCAGTGGCGGTAATACGCCTCTTTCACGGAGGACCGTTTCAAGATTATCCAAGGCCGATTTTATCGCCGGATTCTGGCGCAAGGCGCTCTTTCCGATACCGATAGCGCTGGCAACTTCGCCACGGTTTAACTGGCCGCGAAAGACGATCTGCTTGAAATCGTTATCGGTTTGCGTAGCGGCCCAACGCTGAAAGGCAACAAGATTTTCCCGAGCTTTTTCTTGTCCGTTAGCCATTCTCGATACTCAACACTTTTTCAAGGGCATTCACAAAACCGTTTCTGAGGACAACCTTGCCGTTTTGGTCCTCGATGCCGCCGCGCTCCGTTTTCGTCCAGCCCTTCACTTTCAGGGACTCCTCCGAAATGGCGTCTTTCAATGCATCAATCTCGTGACTCAACAGGCTCGGTAACCTCGATTCAGATTCCTCTTTAGCACCCGCTCGGTAGTCAATTTCCAATTTCTTGATCGATGCAAACCTTTTATTTTCGGCCCTCAATTTACGGACCTTCGAAATCAGATCGAGTATGAGGAAGCGGTGAGTTTTGTTGCTTACCTCATCAACCCAATCGTACTCGCCCGCGGTCGTGGTTCGTGCTTTGGCCGCTTTCTTTTTCTGGTCTCCAAGCGCCTGCCAGGCCTCAATGACCGCTCTATAATGTTCCCCGGTTTTGTTTCGGATGGTCTGTTCGCTAGGAGCGCCACGACTGGCTCCTAGCTTCGCAA
Source organism: Marinobacter sp. LM1 (assembly GCF_042763285.1). Taxonomy (NCBI): domain Bacteria; kingdom Pseudomonadati; phylum Pseudomonadota; class Gammaproteobacteria; order Pseudomonadales; family Marinobacteraceae; genus Marinobacter; species Marinobacter sp. LM1. The sequence continues at coordinate 525,099 of NZ_CP114373.1, read as the reverse complement.
TCGTTGAGATTCTGAAATCAACCGCGCCTGAATCGTGATGCTCCTTGCAAACGGCGTGAAGGGCTTCCAGGGACTTCCTGGAACGAGAATTTTTCAGCTGGCCCAGAATGGCCTCGTAGACTTCGTTCGGTTCACTCATTGCAGCTCTCGATTCCTAGCGGGAATTTCAAAGACCCGTTCATGGCTGACTCGATCTCTTGGCGCAAATCACCCAGCTGTAGTGGTTCGGCGAGATCTTCCAAGGTGATTTGACCATTTATCAACTGGTCAGCGACGTGCCAGTTATTCTGCGTCACCTGCATAATAAGTTGGACAACCTGATTGGCAGCTTTGAGCTGCTGATCCTCTGTTAGTCGAAATATCGCTGGAGCGATTCCATTGGTGTCCGCCAATTTGTCGAGCATTTGACTGAGCAGGGGGCGTGCCCTGGAGGCACTGGCGCTCTCGTAGATTTCAGCGTTGGCGCAGACCTCAGCCAGCAACCGGAACTCGCTGCTTTGCTCCTCCAAGTGCATCCCCATTTCCACATAATTGTCACTGACGATCAGTTGGTGTTGGTCTGTCTCGGAATTGTTCAGCAGTTCGGTAGACTGAGAAATCAGGCGGTATAGGTGCTGTAGATCCGTGAGAAGCATGTCGAGCTTTTTGGCCTTCTCCTCATACGCCGAAGTGATCTTTTTCAGCGTTCGCTCTTTACCAAAAACCTGTCCCGAAGACTCGGCATCGTACCGCTCGTCATCGAGCGTCTGCCTTTTTTCTTCGAGTTCGTGGTATTCATTGCGGGTGACATTGATTTCCAGAATGATTTCGTTGGCAATAGCCGACAACCCGCCCAGAAACGCCGGGCCGGTAATGAAGAAGCGGCACTGGGGACAATTTCGAGTCCCAAGGTAGCCACTGGGCACCGGCGCGTACTGTGCTTCAACCTTCCGCTCAACCAGCGCCATGCCACCTTCGTCACACTTGTTGCCGCTCATGGGGCAGATTCCGATACTCATGAACTGGAAGGCTCCAGAGGGCCAATCAGGTGTCAGACACTGATCCATGATGCTTCTGTCTGTGGCGATTAATTCCGGGCGAGCCTCTTCGATTTTTTTCTGAAGGATGAGGTCTTCGTATCGATGGTGGCTCTCCTCAAGCGCCCGTTTTTCAGCCGCCGCCATTTCCATCTTCATTTTGCTGGCTCCTACCCTTGTGTAGTAAATCGTCATCACCAGCGATGAATGACCAACCAGCTTCGAAATCACGGCTATGGACGCTCTGCCGTCGACAATGTAGGCAGTGATAAGGCTGACTCGGAGAGCATGAGGGGTAAACTGGCTCTTGTAATCCACGCTGTTCTTTTTTTCGATTTTCTCAGCGAGGTCCGCGCCTGGCCTCTGACTATGGAACAACAGAGCAGGCAGAGTTCGTGTAAACGTGGTTGTCGGAAATATAGGCGACACCTTCTCATTACAGGTAATTGACGCCGGATCGCGAAAAAGGAACGCTTGTTTACCACGCCGTTTGAGGATGTCTTTGTGGGTCTTCTGCCGCAGCTTGATTTGCGTCCACGGTGTGAGTTCTTCGATAGGATTGTATTTGGACTGCCACTCCCGAAGCTGGATAATCCAACACGCTAGGTCTTCCGGCATGAAAGGAACTTCGTAGCCGCCCAATTTCTTTCCGGTTTTGTTCGTCGTGATGTAGGCGCTCAACTCACCGTCATTGCCCCCTTTCTGAATAAAGCCCTGATTCCGCTTTCGGGTCGCAAGCTGGCTTGAGTTTTTGATCCAGTGGACCTTCCCATCACGCCATACCGGAACGAATTCATCTCCCTCTCCGCTGTCGAGCCAACAGATTTGCTGTCCCCGCAACGGAATGGATAGCAACGTGTAGTTTGCGACAATTTTTACGGGCGACCATAACTCGTACACCTCTTCAAAATAGCGCTTGCGACCTCGCTTCCGGTCTTTTTTGACCACTCGATAAACGCAGTTTGGGTCGTTCTCATCAATTAACTGTGGATCAACCTCGAACCAGCAGTCTTCGAGGAAGGGATGCAATTGATAGAGATTGCGAAACGACGTTGCCTCTAGCGGAATCAGATGCTGCTTTGCTCGTACAATGGCATCCATGGGCAATGGAGGCTTGTCTGATTCACTGCGCCTGTAACTGGGTAACTGGTCTAGCAAACCCTTGAAAACGGTTCTCAGAGGATTGCGGTAGCCGGGCAGAACTATCAACTCACCGTTATCGTCCTCGTCAGAGCAATAAGTCTCCAAAATCCACTCGAAAAAAGCGGAACAAGCGTTATGCCGTGATTTTTTTACAGTATCTGCGGTGGCATTTATGAAGTTTTCGTACGCTCGCTCATTAAACGGGATATCCCTTGACAGCATGGCTCCCGGATCGTCAACCAAGCCCAACTTGTCCACGTAAAATCTAAGTAATGCTCTCAAATGTGAGTATTTGTTGGATTGGCCTGTACCAGCCTCTACATAACACTGAATGGCTTTCCAAAACTCGGGGTATTTGCTGGTCAGTTCTCGATTAATGGCATTTTCGTTGCCCAGGAAGTGAGGCCAACTTATCCAATCTTCGGCATAAAATTGGTTTGGGGTCGATACCAGCTTCGGGTCTTTTTCGTAGCCTCTGAAGTATTCCACCCCTGATTTAAACCCCAAGCGTTGAGCGGCTTCGGACGCCTCCGCGACAGTGGCGTACCTCTTCACGGGGCGCTCAATGCCAAGGTAGCTGTACCAATCATCCCAATCTTCGGCATAGAAGTCGTTGGGAGATACTGTCAGCTTCGGGTCTTTTTTGTAGCCCTTCTGGTATTCCCTAATTGATTTGAATCCCAGGCGCTGAGCGGCTTCGGACGCCTCGGCGAGCGTCGCGTACTTGCCGTCGGGGCGTTCAGTGCCAAGGAAGCTGTACCAGTTACTCCAATCTTCGGCATAGAATTGATCGGGAGAAGCTGGCAGCTTCGGGTCTTTTTGGTAGTCCTCATAGTATTCCGCCTGTGTTTTTAGCCCCAAGCGTTGAGCGGCTTCGGACGCCTCGGCGACAGTGGCGTACTTCTCACTGGGGCGTTCAGTGCCAAGGAAGCTATACCAATCATCCCAATCTTCGGCATAGAAAACTGCGGGTTGTGATGGCAGCTTCGGGTCTTGTTGGTAGTCCTCAAAGTATTCCGTCTGTGTTTTGAACCCCAGGCGCTGAGCGGCTTCGGACGCCTCGGCGAGCGTCGCGTACTTTTCTATGGGGCGCTCAGTGCCAAGGAAGCTATACCAATCACCCCAATCTTCGGCATAGTGTTTGTCGGGAGCTGCTGGCAGCTTCGGGTCTTTTTTGTAGCCCTTGTTGTATTCATCTCTTATTTTGAAGCCCAATCGCTGAGCGGCTTCGGACGCCTCGGCGAGCGTCGCGTACTTTTCTATGGGGCGCTCAGTGCCAAGGAAGCTATACCAATCACCCCAATCTCCGGCATAGAATTGGTCGGGATTTGCTGGCAGCTTCGGATCGTTTCGGTAGCTCTTCTTGTATTCCGGCTGCGTTTTGAATCCCAAGCGCTGAGCGGCTTCTGAGGCTTCGGCGAGCGTGGCGTACTTAGTTGTCATGAGTGAGTCCTTTCTTGATTGGAGAAATTAAGCCGTGCTCGGGCGACAATCTGCTCAAATGCGCCCGCATCTGCTTATCAGTGAGTTCGGTGTAGACCTGCTGACTTTCTATCGATTTATGGTGTAGGGCGTTTTTAATGATCAGAGAATCAGCGTTTGCATCAGCCAGAGCTTGCCCATACGAGTGTCGGTGGGCGTGTGCGGTCGTGCCCGCTTCTTTTGAAAAAGGTAAACCAATTCTTTCAACGGCTCTTTTAAGCGATTGGTTATAGCCTTTGATTGAGTGCGGAGCGCCCGATTGCGTCGTGAATGCAAACGGATGTTTACCGTCATCGGGGTATCGCTGGTAGGTCAGGTAAAGCCGCCAAAGGTCGTTAAAGGTTTCACCAGCACTCCTTGGAAACCACCAAACCTGAAGAAAGTGGCGACTTTCATTGTCCTCTTTGGGCGCTTTCCAACCTGCATGCAGCGTATGGGATTTCGAATATTCAAATCGCGGTTGCATCCCATACTTGTTGAGCAACTCTTCGCGCCTGCTGGGGCCGTTTGGACGGGGCCGCCCTTTATCGGGATGAAAAATTTTGACCAGTGCGGTTCCGTCCTCCCACGGCACGACATCTTCTACCCAAAGGTGAAAGCACTCGCTGAGCCTTAGTCCGCCGTAATGCATCAGCATGGTAATGAGCACATTCTTCAGGTCCAGGCGCTCATGAACTACGTCGCTCGTTTCAAAGCCATATCGAGTGAAGCCATTCCACAAGAGGTCGTCAATCCGTCCAGAAGGAAAGCTTTTCTTACCCTCATTGCCGTTAGAACGCGACACCTTCCTGGGCATGACCTTCCGGAAATAAGAAGGGTCTGGTTTGTTGGCCCAAAGGTGGGAAAGAAAAGCCCGCCGTTTCTTCTGGTAGAAGGCTGCGAGGCCCATCCACTCCTCGTAACGAGTAGGTTTCACCGTTGGGTTTATTTGAAGCTTTTTCTCTTCGTACTGCTCGGAGAGCCAGTCTGTGTATTGTGTTATGAGGCTGATTAGAAAGGCCGCGTCCTTATCGTCGCGTGGTTTCCACCGCAGCCAACTCGGATCGCTACCGTCCTCGCCAATCGTTCCGGTGTAGAGGCTGTTTGAAAATTCTCGAAACAGTTGGTGAGGAGTTCCAAAGCAGTCTTTATTCTGATTCGTGTAATCGATGAGGAGTCGAACCGCAAAAGCGCTCCTGTCTTTCCAGCTCCGCGATTTGTATCGATGAGCGATCAAATAATCCAAATAACTTTTCAGCAAACCATCTTGGGTGACGATCACCGGAAGACTTATCTTCGTCCCCGTGTTGTCTACTTTGATATTTGCCTCTATGCAGACGCTGTTCAGCACGCAATTTCCAATCAGTAAAATGGTATGTTCGTAATTCCACTATATATGCGTTCATGCTCAAAAAAAACCAGATTTCGATTTCTGGCCTAGGTTTTTGATGCTTTTTAGGATATTTTTTCTATTCCACTAATGCTGCGATTGAGACCGAGTTCGACGGGCCACAGGTGGGTTAAATCATTGGCAAACCGCTCACGCTTCTCGTCGCTCCACTGCGAAGCGCCGTGCTCCCAGGCCCAGGCCAGCGGAACCACATGATCAACGTCGATATCTGAGGCGTTTTGAATGACCTTGCCGGTAAAGGGACTGATCCAACGACCTCGTGTGACCCGGCAGCGATCGGCACTGGCAAACTGAACCGGTTGGACCGTCGAGGTTTCAATCAGCGCCTCGGCACGGGCATCCTGACAGTCGCCATCAGTATCGTCCCAACCGTGGCCAAAGGCGCTTCGTTGATAGTCAGCCTTACCGCCTGTCTCGGTGCGATCTGAGCTATGGCTATCAAGGCTGATGCCGCTAGGCAGTCGGCCACCGGAATCAAGGCAGTCTTGCAGTGAGTCGAAGCCGGTGTAGGATTGGGTGCGATCGTACCAGGCGCTCTGGGGCGGGTGGCAAAGGCCACTGTTGGATTTTTTGATCAGTTCCGCAGTCAGGGGCGTACTGGTCAGTAGTAAAATAACGGCAAGAGCGCCGATCCTCAGTCGCATGGCGTTTGGATTCCTTTCAAGTCGACAAGTAAGCGTCAGCACAGGCGTTGAGCGCCGAACGGGACACAGAATACTGGGTCCGTTCGGATCGTCCAAATTTGGACGCTTGAGACGCTTTTTTCTATTAACAACAACGGAGACCAATACTCACTTATGGCCATCCATTTTTATGCGAAGGGCCGGCTTTCATCGGGTTTTTATGGCTGGCACGTGACAGCGACACTCAGAGGAAAGCGCTATCAAAAATACCTCAGCTTGAGACCGCCAAAACCGACGATTCCCGCCAAGGTCTGGTATCGCTACCAGGAAACCCGGGCACGCTATTACGATGCTCGGTGGTCTGCCCGCGCTGCGGCTTTGCAGTACATTGATGCCTTGAAAACAAACCATCCAAACACGCGCCCGGGGCGTGGCGTTGGGTTTCGTGGCATCACGATGGGGATCACCACCGGTGACCGGGTGGATCAGGAGCACTGTTATTTCTCGGTAAACGAGCCGGGGCGGCCAGTGCGCTTCTACATCACCGGGGATTGCACCTTATCCCAAGCCTGGCAGCAGGCAGTTGACCACTGGGGGCAGGTGTTCGGTATTCGTCCCAAAGACATTAAACGCAAACTCAACAATCCCGTCAGCCCCGGAGCATTCAAAGCCCTTCGAAGTCAGCTCAACGATCATGAGGGTTGCAACATTTCCGTTGAGGCTCTGCACCATGTGTATGCCGAACAGCGAGCCGAGCTCGAGCGACAAAAAGCACGGGAGCAAACGAAGGGCGAAGTGACCGAGGATGATCTGTTGGGGTGGTACGCCAGCCTGAAGCAGGAAATCTCGGAGTATCAGAATCGGTGAATTAAGACGGAGCGGCGGGGGAGGCGAAGGATGCCAAGCCTCTCCCTGACCGTCACACCACTGAGCAGGTGTCGCATGTGCCTGACATCCAATGTCGGACTTGATCGAGAGAACTGGATTCTCTCGACCCAACTTTACGCTAGCATATAAATTGTCTATGGTACAGCTAGCGTATTGAATAACAGCGACTACTCTGCCGTTCAGCCCATGACTGCCGACCGGAACTAACATCTCTTCTGATGGCTATTCTCTATTAATCCCGAGATTGTTTAAATGCCAATTGAAATTCTGAAACTCGATCAGAAAATTCGCCCCTTTCATTTTTACCAAGTGCTTCTCCACATCTTGCCAATCGGGAAATTGGGAAACTGGCTCTTCCTTCGTGAATTCACAAAGTCAAACCCATCTTTCGTAAAGCATTCTTGGCTGCAGCTTCTTGGACGACCTTCTTATTTTTCGACTTCTTATGCGAAAACCACTCAACATCTTCAGGATACCCAGCTATAACATCCTTTTTTTCTTTACCCTTTCTATCGTCACCCTTATATCGAACATCTGAGAGTAATCGCGCCAGAACATCTTCAAACTCACTTCTCTTCCTCACAGAAAAGCATAAACCACTCATGCTTATCTCCCCATATCCTCCGCTATCACATCTTTTTCTAACCAAACGGCGTTCAATCTCAACCACATATATCGGATCATCAAGCGTAGTTATTTTTACAACTAACGCACCGCGAGTTCGAGAGGATCCGGAGTAAAGGTAGGGCCAGCCTCGGACTCCGGCAGGGACGTCATCAGAGTAATCAAACGGCTCCAAAGCTATCAACTCTGGCTCCTTATCACCACAAAATCCTTTACGAAAAGTAAACCATTCGACCTTTAATATTTTGTGTGGGAATTCACTCCTCAGGTAGCAGAAGGCATCCCACATATCTCTTAGCATCCCCTTTGATTGGAGCTTCAGTGGTGCCTCAAAAAACACCTCCCCCACGCCTTTATCATTTCCGAACCGATCATCGCTCGAATACCGGTCCGCAAAGCTCTCACCATGTTGAAAAACATTATTACCAGCGCCTGAGCTATGATTAACTTTTTCCTGGCCTATAGGTGAAACATCAACATCTGGGTGAGCCAGCTCAACAAATTCTGGATCCTCAACCGCCTTCCTCGGTCCTGATCGGTCAGGATTCTGGCGGCTCGTTACAGGAAGTTTTCCGGAGGGCAGGTCACGCTTTCCTCGGCCAGGATAAGATGCAGGTATTGTCTCAGCGCTCTCTGTCGCTTTCGCTCCAGAACCCCTTATCAACCTATGAAGTTTAATTTCCGGGCCTGCAGGTGGACTACATCCCAAAATATTCAATGCCAAGAACGAACGACCACTATCGAATGAAATCCCTTGAACCCGGATTCGGGCCCTTTGCTCGTGCCATGGCCGTACTTTAAGATGAACCAGTGGATACTTTCCAGACACGGATATACCTTCGATAGCCAAATCCATTTGCGCATAAATGTCTTTTGCTGATACCTTGGCGTACTTATTATATTTTAGCCACGCCAAAAACCTAGCATCTGCCTCTACAAGCTTTGAATTCCCCTTTATTGAAATATTCCAAACACCATCTGATTCAGACTCCAAAAAGTTTGAGAGCATATAATTGTATGGGTCATCCCAATCTCTAAACAGGTGCTTTGCCAATATCCTCTTTATTTCTTGGGAGGATCCATAACACCGGGAAAAGAATTCTAGGCACGGAACCAGAAGAGTTCGTTTTTCTCCATCTTTTAACTTAATAAAATAGTTCTTGTCTTTTGTGTACTTTAATGGATAAACATGGAGGGGATATGGAGCGTCGCAAATTCCATGGTAGTAGTCGTAAAAGGATACATGGTGCCATCCATCCCTATCAAAGCTTACTTCAAACTCTGCTGTTTCAAAATCCACTTCACCAATACAGCAGCCATTCTTCCATATAGTCCCAATCCTAGCTTGTCCTAATAGAGTTATTGGCACAGACCGCGTGAAATATTCACCCAACCTATTATCTGCCAGAAACTCACGCAGAACCAAGATAACTTTCGGTTGATTAAAATCATCATTTTTTGTGACCCCTCCATACCACCACACAACGAACGCGGCGTGACTGCTCGAAAACTGCTCACTAAGATTTACGGGGCTTTCTGCGGCTTTAACAGGGAAATTCAGCTTGTTTTTCATCAGGCACAGACAACAGGTATAAGCTTCTATCTATCGATCTGAGATGTCCCCAGATACGACACCAGTTAGGCACCATACCTCTGTCTCACCTATTTTAAAACCGTCTCACCTATTAAAAGAAATGACAGCCACCGCCCACCAGCGCCACTGCAGACGCCGTGTGATGAGGCGCCCTGAATGGTGGCTGACGCCAGCCACCTGGCTTTAGCGGCTGGCCAGCAACGGAATGCACGCTGGCCACCTCCATGGCTGCCTCATCTGGCAAACCTGGCAGAATGCCCGGTAACCGGCTCGCCAGCATACTTTTACCGGTTCCTGGCGGGCCGAAAAACAGCAGATTGTGACCGCCAGCTGCGGCCACCTCCAGCGCCCGACGGGGCACTTGCTGGCCTCGCACCTCTGAGAGATCGGCCACAGACACCGCTGCGGAACCGTCTCCCGGCGTTTCAGATCGAGGAACAGGAACCAGCCTGGCACGGCCCGTCAGATGCTCACACACTGTCAGCAGATGGCTCGCGGCAAGCACATCATCACGGCTGGCAAGGGCAGCTTCCTCGGCGTTGTCCTGAGGTAGCAACAGCGAACGGCCTGCTTCGCGAGCCGCCAGTACCGCGGGCAATATCCCCTTGAGGGGCCGAAGCGCACCATCCAGGGACAGTTCTCCGAGAAACTCGTGGCTTTCGAGGCTTTCGGGGGGAATCTGGCCGGAGGCGGCCAGGATGCCCAGGGCAATGGGCAAATCAAAACGGCCACCTTCTTTGGGCAGGTCAGCAGGCGCGAGGTTGATGGTGATTCTACGGGCGGGGAATTCGAAACCGGCATTCAGCAGTGCACTGCGAACCCGATCCTTGCTTTCCCTCACTCCGGTTTCCGGCAGCCCGACTATGGATAATGCCGGCAGGCCACCAGACAGGTGCACCTCAACGGTAACCGGGGGAGCAGACACGCCAATGCTGGCGCGCGAATGGACAATAGCGAGCATGACAACCTTCCATGGCACAGAACAATCAGTCGTTGCGGGCAGCGACCCTGCCGCCCGGGCAAACCATCAGGAACTCTGGCGTTGCTCCAGTTCGGCAACACGTTTTTCCAGGGCCTCAACCTTTTCACGGGTTTTCATCAGGACCGCCTGCTGGGCATCAAATTCTTCCCGGGTCACCAGCTCCAGCCGGGACAGAACCGACATCACCGTGGCCCGGGCCTGGGTTTCAAAATCTTCCCGTGCTGCCCGCGCCATATCGGGAACAAACTGGCCAAACTGACCCTGCAACTGAGAAAAAATTTCCTGGGGCCCTTTCATCAATCACCTCTCGAATCGGTTTTTCGGCGATATCAGACTATTTTCCGTGTCGCCGGGGTGTTTGCGGGAGTGTATCACACCCTACCCCCTGCCATACTGTACCCGGTCGGCATTATAATGGCCGCGGCCGATGGCCCGACTGCGCTGTTTTGAGACAATCGCAGGCACAATGCACCACAACGGTGCATCAAGCTGCGCCATTTCGGCACAGACAATAATTAAGAGTTTGTTTTAAAACATATTTTTTGCGTTGGCATACCCGATGCTAAAGCCCTCGTACGCAATCCGCACAATTGATGTGCGAGGTGGCAGCATCCCGAACTCAACAACCGGCCGACGGGCCCTCACTGTTGGGACGGCTTTACCAAGGAGAAAGCAATGAAACTTGTGACAGCGATCATCAAGCCTTTCAAATTGGATGATGTCCGTGAGGCACTATCCGAGATTGGCGTACAAGGCGTAACCGTCACTGAAGTCAAAGGCTTCGGTCGGCAGAAAGGCCACACAGAGCTCTATCGTGGCGCGGAATACGTGGTGGATTTCCTGCCCAAGGTCAAAGTGGAGATCGCCATTGGCGACAACCTGCTGGACCAGGTCATCGAAGCCATCACCAAGGCAGCCAACACCGGCAAGATCGGCGACGGCAAAATATTCGTGACTGAACTGGAACAGGCTATCCGGATCCGGACAGGCGAAACCGGCGAAGAAGCGGTCTGATCCAGAACTGACACCCAGCCAACGCAAAAACTTATAACCTGAAGAGCCTTGTGCGGAGGGCTTCCTATGGAAAGCAATCTCTTTCACCTGCAGTATGCAATAGATACCTTTTATTTCCTCGTGTGTGGCGCATTAGTCATGTGGATGGCCGCAGGCTTTGCCATGCTCGAGTCCGGCCTGGTGCGTGCTAAAAACACCACCGAAATCCTGACCAAGAACGTCGCGCTCTTTGCCGTGGCCTGCACCATGTACCTGGTGTGCGGTTACGCCATCATGTACGGCGGTAACGTCTTCCTCTCCGGCATCGCCGATGTGGACGTGGACGGCGTACTGGGTGACTTCGCCACCCGTGAAGACGGCTTCACCGGCGGCTCCATCTACTCGGCGGCCTCTGACTTCTTCTTCCAGGTCGTGTTCGTGGCCACCGCGATGTCCATCGTGTCCGGCGCCGTTGCTGAGCGCATGAAGCTGTGGGCGTTCCTGGTATTCGCCGTCTTCATGACTGGCTTTATCTACCCGCTGGAAGGCGCGTGGACCTGGGGTGGCGCCGATGTGTTCGGTATGTACAACCTCGGTGATCTTGGCTTCAGTGACTTCGCCGGCTCCGGCATCGTACACATGGCAGGTGCCGCTGCGGCCCTGGCTGGTGTACTGCTGCTTGGCCCGCGTAAAGGCAAATACGGCCCCAACGGTGAAATCCGTGCCTTCCCGGGCGCCAACATGCCACTGGCCGCTCTGGGTACCTTCATCCTGTGGATGGGCTGGTTCGGTTTCAACGGTGGTTCTGTACTGAAACTCGGCGACGTAGCCAGTGCCAACTCCGTGGCCATGGTGTTCCTGAACACCAACGCAGCCGCTGCCGGTGGCGCTATTGCCGCCCTGATCACCGCTCGCCTGATGTTTGGCAAGGCTGACCTGACCATGCTGCTGAACGGTGCGATCGCCGGTCTGGTGGTAATCACCGCCGAGCCATCCACCCCGAGCGCGCTGACAGCCACTATCTGGGGCGCCCTGGGCGGCATCCTGGTGGTACTGAGCATCGTCACTCTGGACAAGCTGCGCATCGACGATCCGGTCGGCGCCATCTCTGCCCACGGTGTCTGTGGTCTGCTGGGCCTGCTACTGGTACCGGTTACCAACGGCGATGTGAGCTTCAGCGGCCAGATCATCGGCGCCCTGACCATTTTTATCTGGGTATTCGTAGCCAGTCTGGTCGTCTGGGGTATCCTGAAGGCTGTCATGGGCATCCGTGTGACCGAAGAGGAAGAGTACGAAGGTGTCGACCTCTCCGAATGCGGTATGGAAGCCTATCCGGAGTTTGTCAGCGGCAAGCAGTAACACCGCTACCTACCGGAATAAAAAAGGGCGCCCTTGTGGCGCCCTTTTTCTTTAAGCTCTGGTTCAACCCTCTTCCGGGCGAACCTCATCTTCCAGCGCATCCACCATAAACTGCGGCATGGCCAAGGCACCGTGGTGCACCCCGGCATTATAGTAACGGGTGACAAAGGGGCGGTTGTTGGCATCTTCCTCGCGGAAATACTTCAGCGGGTTTTCCTTGCTGCCCATGGTGCAGCTCCACCAGCCCGTGGGGTATACCGGCTGGGGGAATGGCAATGTCTGCACATGGCCAAAACCGGCTTTGTGCATGTCATCGTGAATGTCCTTGATGATGGTATTGGTGTGCAGCAGGGGGGATTCGCTCTGCTGCACGATGATACCGCCCTCCCTCAGGGCCAACATGGCATCGCGATAGAAATCCAGTGCGAACAGGCCTTCCGCAGGACCCACCGGGTCGGTACTGTCGATAATCAGCACATCAATGCTGTTCGGCTCGATATCACGCATCCACTGGATGCCATCACCGAAAAAGAAGTTGGCACGGGGGTCGCCATTAGCTTCGCACAGTTCTGGAAAATACTTCTCAGACATGCGGGTTACCCGCTCATCGATCTCCACCTGCCAGGCTTCCTGCACTCCAGGGTGTTTCAGCACTTCTTTCAGGGTGCCGCAGTCGCCACCACCGACGATGACCACTTTTTTCGGGTCCTTGTGGGTGAACAGCGCAGGATGGGTCATCATTTCGTGGTACAGGAAATTGTCCCTGGTGGTCAGCATCACACAGCCGTCCAGAACCATCAGGTTGCCGAAGGTTTCGGTTTCATAGATTTCGAGTTTCTGAAATGGCGTCTGCTCTTCATGGAGCTTGCGCTTTACCTGCAGGGAAAAAGCGGTGCCCTGGTCCTGAAATACCTCGGTGAACCAGCCTTCGTTCAATGCGGTCATGTCTGTCTCCCACTGTGTGCCGCTGCAATGTGCCGGGGCATCTGAAAGGGGCGTATTGTAGGTGCAGTGGTCAGCTCCTACAATGCAGCCTGTTACCGGCCCGCCGGCCGCCCCGGGTTTCCTGACAGGATAGCAACAATGGCTGAAACCGCTGCATCACCAGCCCACAAGGTCTACAACATCGCTCACTGGAGTGACGGATACATTTCAGTCAACGGTCAGGGCGAGGTTGAAATCTGCCCGGACCGGGGCAGAAGCGACGCCCGCATCAACCTGCCGGCGCTGACTCGTTCGCTGGCCGAAGCCGGTGTGCCCCTGCCGGTTCTGATTCGCTTTACCGATATCCTGCATGACCGGGTCAACAAGCTCTGCAATGCCTTCAACAAAGTCACTCAGGAGCAGGGCTACCGGGGCCGCTATACGGCGGTTTACCCCATCAAGGTAAACCAGCAGCGCCGGGTGGTGGAAGAACTGCTGTCAGCCGAACCGGCCGCCTCGGCCAACCAGGTGGGCCTTGAAGCCGGCAGCAAACCGGAGTTGATGGCCGTACTGGCGCTGGCAAAGCAGGCCGGTTCGGTGATTGTCTGCAACGGCTACAAGGACCGGGAGTACATCCGCCTGGCACTGATCGGCCAGAAACTGGGTCACCGGGTGTTTATCGTGGTGGAAAAGCAGTCGGAACTGCCACTGATTCTGGAAGAAGCAAAAAAGCTGGGCATTTCCCCGCTGATTGGCGTGCGAGCCCGGCTGGCGACTATTGGCAAGGGCAACTGGCAGAATACCGGGGGCGAGAAGTCCAAGTTCGGTCTGTCTGCCAGCCAGGTGCTGGATGTGGTGGATACCCTGAAACAGGCCGGAGCCCTGGGCACCCTGCAACTGCTGCATTTCCATCTGGGCTCACAGATTGCCAATATCCGGGACATCCAGACCGGCTTGCGTGAGTGCGCTCGCTTCTACACGGAACTGCACGCTATGGGCGCCCCCATCGGTACCGTCGATATCGGCGGCGGCCTGGGTGTCGACTACGAAGGAACCCGTTCCCGCAGTAGCTGCTCCATGAACTACAGCGTATTCGAATACGCCTACAACGTGGTGCACGTGCTGCAGTCCGAGTGTGACCGCCAGGGTATCCCGCACCCGGACCTGATCAGTGAATCCGGCCGGGCGCTCACCGCCCATCATTCGGTACTGGTCACCAATGTGATTGACCGCGAATACCCGGACAACCGCGAGCCTACGGAACCCGCTGCTGAGGCCCCCGCGCCGCTGCAGGATCTCTGGCGAGACCTGGAAAGTCTTCAGGATGAAGGCTCGCCCCGCTCACTGGCGGAAATCTATCACGACATCCTGCACGCCATGGCCGATGTCCACGCCCAGTTTGCCCACGGTTTGCTGTCCCTGCAGGAGCGGGCCCAGGCCGAAACCCTGTACGTGCGCTGCTGCCGGATGCTCCGGGCCGAGCTGGACAGCGCCAACCGGGCGCACCGGGAAATCATCGACGAGCTGAACGAGAAGCTTGCGGAGAAACTGTTCGTGAACTTTTCCCTGTTCCAGTCCCTGCCCGATGTCTGGGGCATCGATCAGATTTTCCCGGTGATGCCGATCAACGGGCTTAACCGGTCACTGAACCGGCGGGCCGTGATCCAGGATATCACCTGTGACTCGGACGGCCGGATTGATCAGTACGTGGACGGCCAGGGCATCGAAACCACCTTGCCACTGCCCGAACACGACCCGGAGTCCCCTTTGCTGATGGGCTTCTTCATGACCGGCGCCTATCAGGAAATCCTTGGCGATATGCACAACCTGTTCGGGGATACCCACTCGGTGGACGTGAAGCTGGACCAACAGGGGCAATATCAGGTGGGGGAACCCATTACCGGGGACACCGTGGCGAAAGTACTGCGTTATGTGAATTTCGAGCCCGCCAACCTGCTTGAGGCCTACCGGCAGAAGTTCCGGCACAGCGGCCTGGCTGCAGAGCTGCAGCAAACGCTGCTGGCCGAGCTGTCCTCCGGGCTTGAGGGCTATACCTACCTGGAGGAAGGATAAATCGTCAGGACGGACGAAAAGGCGTGATCAGGTCTGATTGTCCCGGCGCCAGGCCGAGGGCGAGACTCCTTCCCACTTGCGAAAGGCCCGGCCAAAATTGGACGGGTCGCTGTAACCCAGATGCTCGGCGATCTCGTCAATGCTCATCGCCGAATGGCGCAACAGCAGCTCCCGGGCCCGCTGATGTCGCACACTCTCCTGAAGACCATGAAACCCGCCACCCTCGGCGGAGAGCTGCCGCCGAAGCGTTCGTGGCGACACCCCCATTTGCTGCGCCACATCCTCGAGGCCGGGCAAACGCCCATCCCGGGCAGACTCCAGCAAACGCAAGACCCGATCGCTCACCGAGGCAGAAGCTTCCATCTGGCGCATTTCTTCCTCGCACTGGGCTTCTGCCACCCGGCGGGCAACCGGATTGGACAGTGACATCGGTAACCCCAGAAACGACTTGCGAAAGCGCAACTGGTTTACTCCCGCCGAGAACGTGACCTTGCCGCCGAACAGATACTGGTAGCGCTCAACATCCTCGGGGCGAGGGTAATCCACCAGGCACCGCCCGCCATCCAGTAACTGAGTGCCGAATAACAGGTAATTCACGTCCATCAGGGTGGCCATCACCACTTCAATATTAAACCGATGAAGCTTCTCGGTGTCGTGGTGAATTTCCAGTTGAATCACTGCATCCTCATCCTCGACGAAGAACGCCAGCGACATATAGGCGAACCGGATCCGGAAATATTTGATCAACACCGCCAGCGCCTGCTCCAGGGTGTCGCAACTGATGGCAGCCTGGGACAGGGCTCCGTGCGCGGTGAACTTCAGACGTTTGCCGTATTCCAGCCCCAGGCATTCATCACCACAGCGGGTCAGTGCCTGCTGGCATAACGCCGTGAACTGATCGAGCGTAATGAAATTGTCGGGATGACTGAGCTGGCTGTTTCGAATACCGGCCACTGACACGAGTTCCGAACGACGCACCCCACGCTCCTCTGCCAATTGGCAGAGAATTTCAGCGTAATGCACCCGCATAACGGGCAAAGAGCCACTGGAGAGCGTTGCGTTCATGGTCTGGAATTTTTGATCGTTGTTTTACCGATCAGACTAGCCCCTGCCGGGGCAACCGGCAATAACCCCGGTGACGCAGTTCTTCCGGCCTTCTGGCCATCCCGACAATTTTTTCGGAATCCATGAATCCACCCGGTAATCCATTGCGTAAACACTCTCACTGACAAATCTGTGACGAGTGCATAGAATGATGACCATAGCCAGCTCAAATACGATAACTGTCAAGGAGCGCCCGGTGACAACACTGGAGCAGCAACCAACGAAAACCGAAGGGCGCAAAGACCCCTGGGGTGTTTTGTTGGAAAAAGTCGGCAAGCATCAGGATCGGGCGGCTTATCATGCTTTGTTCGAGCACTTTGCCCCGCAGATCAAGTACTACGCAATTTCGAACGGGCTGGCCAGCCACGCGGAAGAGCTGGTGCAGGAAGTCTTCGTCTCTATCTGGCGCCGATCCTGTCTTTACGACTGGCGCAAGGCGGCGGCATCCACCTGGATTTTCACCATTGCCCGGAACCAGCGCATTGATATGCTGCGCAAAATGCAGCGCACCAGTGCTGAGATGGCGGTGGAAACCGAGGATCTCTGGCAGATCCCGGGTGATAACGAAGACGAACCAGTCACCTCCCTGCATCGCCTGATGTCCGAGCGGCGCATCCGGGAGTCGCTGAGCCAGCTCCCGGAAGAGCAGATTACCGTAATCGCGAAGGTATATATGGAGCACAAATCCCACCAGATGGTGGCAGATGAGCTCAACATTCCTCTCGGCACCGTGAAAAGCCGGGTTCGCCTGGCACTGAACAAACTGAAAGTGATTTTGCAGGATCAAAACGTATGACACGGCACCATCCCGACAGCCTGAGTCTGATGGAGTACAGTGCGGGCAACCTGAGCGAGCCCCATGCACTGTGCATCCGCCTGCATCTGGAGCAGTGCCCCCACTGCCGTAGCCGGGTCGATACTCTGAACAGCCTGGGCGCTGTCATGATGGATCACCAGCCGAAGGTGACGGTGGCTGATTCGAGCTTTGAGCAACTGATGGCGCGTATCGATAGCTCCCCGCAAGCATCATCCCCGGTGGTTCCCCAGCCAAAGGTGAGCCCTCTGCAGAAACTGCTCGGGGATGACATCAATGCGCTGCCCTGGAAACGTCAGCTTGCGGACGTGAGTGTGCTCGACATTACCGACAAGTTTCCCGGCCAGAACGAGCGGGTCGTCCTGCAAAAACTGGTAGCGGGCGGCAAGGCGCCGGCCCATACCCACCGTGGCGATGAAACCACGATTGTGCTGCAAGGGGCATTTGCCGACCAGAAGGGCGTATTCAATCAGTGGGACTTTGTGGTTCTGAACGAACAGGACGAACATCGTCCGGTGGCCGTCGGTTGCGAAGACTGCATTACGCTGTCAGTGCTGAGCGCCCCCCTGAAGCTGACCGGGGCCTTCACCCGTCTGCTCAATCCGTTCCTGCGTTAACAGTGTGCTGCGGCACCGCCGCAGCATGACTTCGCTACCATGGCAGATCACTGCCATCCCAACTGATAAAACGCCCATTATCCCTGGCATCGAGGCTTTCCAGAACCGAAAACAGATTGCTTGCCGTCTGCTCTGGCTCGTGCACCGTTAACTGCTCCAGCGACTGCTGAAATGGTTGGCTCAGCGACGACAAGGTGGTGCCCGGGTGCAGGGAAACGCATGCCAGTGGCGCGTAACGCCTCGACAATTCAATAGAAAGGTTCTTCACCACCATATTCATCGCCGCCTTGGAGGCGCGATAGGCGTACCAGCCCCCTAACTGGTTGTCCGAAATAGACCCCACTTTCGCAGACACCGCTGCAATACGCTTGAAGTGCTTTCCCCTCAGCACCGGAGCCAGCCTCTGCATCAGCGAGACAAACCCGAAGCAGTTCACCTGGTAGCTCCGCATCATGCTTCGGCCATCGATATCCTCCAACCGTTTCTCCGGAAACATCTGGCCATCGTGCAGCAGGCCTGCGGCATAAATAACGGTTTGAACCGGACCAGAAGCTTCCAGCACAGCCTTGAACTCGGCGACATCAAGCCGTTGCTCGTCCTCTGCATCCCAGGCCATCAATCTCACGCCAGAGTGATTCTTCAAATCGTCCGGCGCCGTCTCCGGCCTCCGGCACAGCCCAATCAGGCTCCGGTCCGGATAGCTGCTCAGATAACGTCGGGCCAATGCCGCACCGATGGCACCGGACACCCCCGCAATAACGGTCGTCATTCACCGATCTCCCGATTATCAATCAAGCCCATGTCGTTGATACGAAAAATCAATGCGTTCGGGCCATCCTGAAGCAAACCAAATAATTCAAACGCCCGTATGAAGAAAGGCTTCCAGATCAGAACGACGATATCCGGCGGTCGTTTAGACCGTCAAATCAAAACAGGAGAGTATCCATGCAATACCAGGCACCAGCGAACGATCTTCGCTTTCTGTTGTTTGATGTGTTGGGTGCAGACAAGCTGCACGAGCTGGAAAAATATGCCGATGCCACACCGGACCTGATCTCCGCGGTCATTGATGAGGCCGGCAAGCTGGCGGCAGAGGTCATTCAGCCCACCAACCAGGTTGGCGACCGTCAGGGCTGCAGCTACGACCCCGAAACCAAACTGGTCAAGACTCCAGACGGCTTCAAAGAGGCCTACCAGAAGTTTGTCGAAGGTGGCTGGACCGCGCTGGACGCGCCCCTGGAGTTTGGCGGCCAGGGCCTGCCGCACACGCTGAAATTCGTGGTGGACGAGATGGTGTGCTCCACCAACCTGTCGCTGGGCATGTACCCCGGCCTGACGCATGGTGCCATCAGCGCCCTCTATGCCCACGGCTCGGAAGAGCTTAAGCAGACATATCTGGAAAAACTGATTTCCGGCGAATGGACAGGCACCATGTGCCTGACCGAGCCCCATTGTGGCACCGATCTGGGCCTGATTCGCACCAAAGCCACGCCGAATGATGATGGCAGCTACGCCATTGAGGGCACCAAAATCTGGATCACCGGCGGTGAGCACGATCTGGTGGACAACATTGTCCATCTGGTGCTGGCCAAGTTGCCGGGCGCGCCAGACACCACCAAAGGGATTTCCCTGTTTGTGGTACCCAAGTTCCTGCCAGACTCCGGTGAGCGCAACCCGGCCTTCTGTGGTGGCCTGGAGCACAAGATGGGCATCAAGGGTTCCGCCACCTGCGTCATGAACTTCGAAGGCGCCAAGGGCTGGCTGGTGGGCGAGCCCAACAAGGGCATGAGCGCCATGTTCACCATGATGAACGAAGCCCGTCTGATGGTGGGCATGCAGGGCCTGGGTCTGGCGGAAATGGCTTACCAGGAGAGCCTGGCATTCGCCAGGGAACGTCTGCAAAGCCGCTCCCTGAGTGGCCCGAAGAATCCCGACGGCCCGGCCGATCCGATCATTGTGCACCCGGATGTACGCCGCATGCTGATGCGCCAGAAAGTGCTGAACGAAGGCATGCGTGCACTGGCACTGTTTACCGGCCACCAGCTGGATCTCTCCGTGGCACACCCGGACGAAAAGGTGCGTGAAAACGCCGATGATCTGGTGCAACTGCTGACGCCGGTAGTCAAAGCCTTCCTGACCGATGAGGGCTACAACAATGCCAACTGGGGCCAGCAGGTGCTGGGTGGCTCCGGCTTCACCCAGGACTGGCCGCTGGAACAACTGGTACGCGACGGCCGTATCGCCCGTATCTACGAGGGCACCAACGGCATCCAGGCGATGGATCTGGTGGGCCGCAAACTGTCGCTGAAGGGCGGGCAACTGGTACGCGCCCTGTTTGCCGAGCTGACGGGTTACCTGAAAGACAATCCTGATGCGCCCTACCGGGAAGAACTGAAAGGCGCCGTCAAGGGTCTTGAGCAGGCCACTCTGTGGCTGGCCCAGAATGCCCCGAAAGACCCGGAGCAGGCTGGCGCTGCGGCAACGCCTTATCTGCGGCTGACGGCCCTGACCGTCATCGGCTATCTGTGGTCCCGCATGGCTGCCGTGGCTGGCCAGCAGCTCGAAGCCGGCGAAGGCAACAAGCCATTACTGGAAAGCAAACAGGCATCCGCCCGTTTCTATTTCGAGAAACTGATGCCTGAGGCGGACTGGCTGCTACGGGATATCCAGTCCGGCAAAGACAGCCTGATGGCCCTGGAAGATGAGCAGTGGATGGCCTAAGCGGCAGAGCTTCCGGTCAGGCCAAAAATCCTGGCCGGAAATGACCGGTAAATGGCAATTTGTGACCTTCATCAAGACAGATCAGAAATTGATAATGGTCACGTTGATTAGTGTCTCTGAACTAGTCCAACCCGCCTCCTTGCGAGGCTGGTACCTTCTTGAAGCCGCGCTATGCGCGGCTTTTTTTATGGCAAGGAATCAAACCGACACGCCGGCCCGAGACAACAAAGACACCAGCTCACCCTGGCGACGTGTGCGAGTTTTACGAAATATGCTGTTGAGATGGTATTTGACCGTTTCCCGTGACCGCCCCGAGCTCTGTGCAATGTCCGCCAGGCTCTGGCCATTGAGGAGTTCAGAAGCCACCGCAGCCTCAGCATCGGTCAAGTCAAACAAGCTGCGCAGCAGCTCTTCATTGACCTCCGGATTCCAACTCCAGTCATGCAGGGTAACCAGGGCACCGCGAGCCGTGCTGTCGGCGTTGGTCCGACCCAGTAATGGCGTGACGACCAGGGTAATACGCTGTTCGCCCTGCTCCAGGTTGAAAACCTGATCCTCCAGCTCTCTCCGGGCAATTGACGCCTCTACCGCCGATGACAGCAGGATGGCAAACTGCCGCGCACTTTCATTTCCCTGAGCCGTCAGTGTGCCCTCATCATTGATACGCAAACCTCCGTTTCCGGCCAGAATCTCTTCCGCTTTGGCATTGCGGAACGCCACCCGGAAAGAGGCATCACAAATGATGATACCTCGATTAAAACGTTCAAGTACCAATCGCTCAACCGCATCACCACATCGTTTCTGCATCAACCGAGTATAAAGACCGACAGCACGATGGAGGTGCGGCAGAAAGCCATCAAACACCGTCAGCTCTTCATAACTGAACGCAGGCTGTTCCGGCGACCGCTGCACTCCGAAAAAATTCAGGTAATGCCCTTCCATGTAGGCAACCGCGCCCGCCGCTTCACTGGCTCCATAGCTTTCCAGCCATTCTTCCGCCCGGGTATCGCGACGCAGGCGTTTCACATCGGGGCCAAGGTCCAGGTTGCTGGCTACGAAACGACATTCCCCCTGGTGGTACACCGACATCGCACGCTCCACCAGAACATCCTGATGGGAAACATGCTCAGAGTAAAAGCGCAGGGCTTCATCGGGGATGTTCACGGTCCAGGCACCCACCAGGGAGTTTTCCGCGGTGTCGTAGATGGCAAACGACGCGCTGTGGCCATGAAAGATCTGGATGAACCGATTCAGAAACGGGAAGAACCCGTGTTCCGAGGTGACCGCATCATAGATAAGGCCAATCAACTCATGGTAATCGTGGCTAAAAAAGTCTTCACTTTCAGGGAAATGCACGGCAGGCAAGCTCTTATATCGCTGTTTACTACGTAAATTAGTGTAGATCTCCGAAATAATCCAATCGGAAACCGTTACACATTACCTACAAAACGCCGCCGCTCACTCCCCAAACGGGTGGGGCGCCAGCCAGTTCGTCTTGCTATATCTCAATAACCCTTTGTCAGGGGGCCTTCGGGCAGAGCCGGGTTCGCACAGGGAACCGGAGCATTTCATTGAATCAAGGAGTTGTTATGAATGGTTTTAGAAAACTGGCGCTAGTGGCGGCCATCTCCTCAGTTATTGGTATTGCCGGGTGTGGAGGCAGCAGTGGTGGAAGCAGCAGTGACGGAGGAACAACTTCCGGGGAAACTATTTCTGGCACCGCAACCGCCCCTGCAGGGGCAGTGGCCAGCTTTGAGCAGCCGAGTGTCTTTGAAATTGCACTGAATTTTGTTGTAGCACCTGCTGCCGCAGCCATTACCGGGCTGGAGCCCATTGAAGGCGCTACGGTTGAGTTGATTCGGGTAGATGACGAAGGTGACCAGATCGGTGATGTGCTCGCAACGACCAGTACCTCCATCACCGGCAACTACACGCTCACACTCCCACAGGGCGTCAATCTCGCGGGCAACCTGATCGTTCGTATTCAGGGTCCCAATCAGGAATTACGCGCACAGGTCGTTGAAAAGGAAGTGGATATCAGTCCCGTTTCAGAATTTGTGCTCCGCAAATTCATCGAAACCGGAGCGGATCTGGATCAACTGGTTGTCACAGACGTAGTCAAGCTCAGCGGCAAAGTTGAAGAGTTCAATCTTGCTGCGGGCGCCAATCTTGACGCTATGTTCCAGAGCCTGGAAAACGAAGTTGGCGATTTCATTGAAAGCGAGGTCGCAGTGGCCGCCGGTGGTTTGGGCGATGCGGGCACAATCGCTGGCAATTATCGCAGTGCTGCCTTCGCGCTTGAGCTCCACGACTCTGAGAATAACAGCTGGGGTACTTATGCCCACAGTTTGTGGGCATCAACATTTGAGTTCGCAGACGGTGGCGAAAACGTCGTGAATGTTACGCTGGCTGATGAGGATGATCTTTATGGAAGCCGGGGCGGCCCATCACTGGTCAGCGCCGAATGGCTCAATCACGAATCCGAGTTCGAGGAGGTTAACGAGACCTTCGATGGCATTCTTACGCAGTCCGGCATCCTTGCTATCCAGGGTGAGTTTGAGGAGGAGATAGGCGAAGAAGATGGCTGGCGTTGGCCTGCTGTGACCTACAATCTGGTTCAGGCCGGTGACCGAGGTCTGTTTTTCGTGCAACCCAATGAAGCCAGTGTGCGTTATGCAGTTATCGATACCAACGGTGACAGCGTCCCTGATGCACTTGACCCGGACCAAAAACTGGGCGACGAGATTTCCCGATCTTTTGAAATCTTTGCAAGACAACCAACCAGCTTCCAGGACAGTGATCTGTCAGGTCAGTTCGGCCGGGTCTATATCGCTTCTGATATAACAACCGACGAGCTGAGACTGAAAACCGAAGTCAACACCATCACCTTTGATGGCAATGGAAACTTCAACTACGCAGCGGTCATGGAAGGACATGGTCACCAGATCAGTCTTTCCGCAAGTGGCCCCGGCTACACGCCACTTACGGACCCAGAGGACACAGGCACCTTTGTGATCGACAGCTCCGGTGATATCACAGAAGCTGGTGGCGAGCCTGCCGATGGCTTTATTAACGATGCTGGAGATTTCATTGTCATGTCAGGTGGCGATGGTGTGCTTGGCAGTTACTCCGAGCTCGATATGACGCTGATGACCAAGCTGACTTCAGGTCCGGCTCCCAGTGTCGAAGGCAAGGAGTACCGACTGCAGCTCATTTCCATGAAACTCGATACTCAGGAACGCTTCCTGCTCTCCAGCAGTAAGTTCAATACATTCCTGACCATGGGTAGCGAAACCGAAGGTACGATCAATGGCAGCTTCCTCGAAGTAGAGAAGGTCAGCCTGGGTGGCAACGTCTCGGTGACAACAGATGTCGTTGAAAGCGAAGCGGCCACTGTCAGCATCGGTGCCAACGGCGCAACAACCATAACAATCGGCAGCTCGGAGGGGTCAACAACTCTGGATGGTTTCTTCAATGCCGATGCCTCAATTGGCCTTTTTGCCCTGCGCTGGGCACCGACCGAGGGCGACCCGGATGAACTTGGACTCGTGATACTGACCGAGACCAAATAGATACCTTCTCAGAAACTGTAAGCGTCAAACCAGGCGGGCTCAGTCGAGCCCGCCTTTTTGTTTTCAGCCCCACATGGCCGCCAACAGGGCAGCTGCGGTACAATCTGCGCCGAATTCACGTTGAACGTTTTGTCTACCGGAAAGCCTCCATGGCATCAGATCCTGCAAACACCGACGACTACCATCTCCGCTTCGGAGGTATAGAGCGTCTGTACGGCCGCAAGGCCCTGCATGCTTTCCGCCATGCTCACATCGCCATTGTCGGTCTCGGCGGCGTCGGTTCCTGGGCGGCAGAAGCTCTGGCGCGTAGTGGTATCGGCACCATCACCCTGATTGATATGGACGACATCTGTGTCTCCAACACCAACCGGCAGCTGCATGCTCTGCAGGGCCAGTATGGTCGCACCAAAACCGACGCCATGGCGGAGCGGTTGCGGGCCATCAATCCCCAGGCGGACATTCGGGTGCACTTCGGCTTTCTCACGGTGAAGAACGTCGGGGAGCTGATCACAGAAGACATGACCGGCGTGGTGGATGCCATCGACAGCGTGAAGGCAAAAGCCGCGTTGATTGCGCATTGTCAGCGACGCAAGATTCCGATCATCTGTGCCGGTGGTGCCGGGGGCCAGATGGATCCGGCCCAGATCCAGGTTGCAGACCTGGCGAAAACCACACAGGATCCATTATTGGCCAAGGTCCGTAATATGTTGCGCCGGGAATACGGTTTTTCCCGAAACCCGAAACGGCGCTTCGGCGTAGAAGCTGTATACTCTCTGGAACAACTGACCTATCCCGCCCCGGACGGCGAGGTATGTCAACAGAAACCGACAAGCGACGGCCCGGTGCGGCTCGACTGCGCCACCGGTTTTGGTGCTGCCAGTCCGGTGACCGCGAGTTTCGGCTTTTTCGCAGCGTCCCGGCTGCTGAATCGCATCGCCCGCAAGGCCAACGCCTAATTCAACCATCGGGGCCCTTTTATGGCCGTAAGCACCACGTTAATTCTGGCCGGCATCGGCGTTTCTTCCCTGGTTTGCCAGTGGCTGGCATGGCGGGTACGCATGCCGGCTATTCTGTTCCTGCTCGCCGGTGGCATCCTCGCAGGCCCGGTGACCGGGTTCCTGCAACCGGAAGCCATTTTTGACGACCTGCTGTTTCCTGTTATCTCCCTGGCAGTGGCCATCATCCTGTTCGAGGGCAGCCTTACCCTGCGCTACGAGGAAATCAAAGGCCACGGCAAGATGGTGCGCAATCTTATTCCTGTGGGCACCATCGTCACCTGCATTATCGGCACCCTGGCCGCCCGCTGGATTCTCCAGGTATCCTGGGAAGTCGCCCTGTTGTTCGGTGCTATCTCCGTCGTCACCGGGCCTACCGTGATTGCGCCCCTGCTCCGGGCAGTGCGCCCCACCTCCAAGCTGGCGAACATCCTCACCTGGGAAGGCATCATCATTGACCCGGTAGGCGCGCTGCTGGCCGTTCTGGTGTTCGAGGGCATCGTTTCCTGGGGCCAGGGCAATGTTTTCAGCCACTCCCTCTACATTTTCGGCAAGACTCTGCTGGTTGGCTTTGCCATCGGTGCCGCCGCCGGCTACCTGAACGGCCTGGTCCTCAGAAAGCACTGGATTCCCCAGTACCTGCATAACGCCGGCACACTCACCTTCATGCTCGGTGTCTTTGCCATTTCCAATGAACTGGCCCACGAATCGGGGCTGCTCACCGTGACCGTGATGGGCATCTGGATGGCCAACATGAAGCAGGTTCCGGTCGACAGCATTCTGGAATTCAAGGAATCCCTCAGTGTGTTGCTCATTTCGGCCCTGTTTATCATTCTGGCCGCCCGTGTAGAGTTTGCAGCCATCGCCGAACTGGGCTGGGGCCTGGTTGCTGTGCTGGCCATCCTCATGCTGATTGCACGCCCCGCGAGCATTTTCCTCTCGGCCATTGGCACCACACTGAACTGGCGCGAAAAGCTGTACCTGAGCTGGATTGCTCCACGTGGCATTGTCGCTGCGGCGGTCTCAGCGCTGTTCGCATTCCAGCTTGAGCGAATCGGCTATGAGAGTGCCGGCGTACTGGTACCACTGGTGTTTATGCTCATCATCACCACCGTTACCCTGCAAAGCCTCACTGCCCGACCCGTGGCAAAACTGCTGGGGGTTCAGGAACCGCCCGCGCACGGCTTCCTGATTCTGGGCGCCAACCCGGTGGCCCGGCTGGTGGCCCAGGCCCTGAAAAAGCATGACATTCCCACCATGCTGACCGACACCAACTGGGAGAACGTGCGCCAGGCGCGCATGGAAAACCTGCCGGTGTATTTCGGCAACCCGGTGTCGGAACATGCCGCCACACATATGGACCTGACCGGGATCGGCAACCTCCTGATACTGTCGCCATACAAGCAGATGAACAGTCTGGCCACCTACCATTTTCTGGACTGGTTCGGAGATGATTCGGTGTTTGGCCTGGTGGAAGGCGACCAGGATCAGCGGGCGCGGCTTCAGACCGCAGGTAAGGTCCAGCGGACCCGGGGTCTGTTCGATGGTGTCAGCTATGCCAAGCTGGCGAGCCTGGTCAGCCAGGGCTACACCGTGAAAACCACGCAGCTAAGCGAAGAGTTCAGCTACCAGCAGTTTCTGAACCAGTATCAGAACCAGGCCCTGGTGTTGTTCGTACGCGACAGTCGGGACCATATTCACCCGGTCAAGGACATGGAAACCCTCGAGCCCGGTGACGACTGGGTACTGATCAGCCTGGTTCCCCCACAACCCCAGAAGGAACGTCGGGACCGGGAAGAACCTGCCGGTGAGAAGGGCGACAAAACGGCAAGCGGTGCCGCTCCAGCCTGACGCTATTCGCCTCCGTCAGCGGCAGTCGAGCACCAGCTTGCCACGGACGTGGCCGCCCTCCAGCAATGCGTGGGCGGCCTGCACCTGATCCAGCGGGAAAGCCTGGTCAATGTGGACCCGCACATCGCCGTCTTCAATGAGCTCGGCAATTTCGTCCAGGTGAAACACGTCCGGCCTTACGGTCATGCCGTGGGCCCTAAGCCCCATGGCCTCGGCGGCGCTGACAATGTCATCTGCAGTCACAGTGGGAATGGTCACCAGCACGCCGGTTTCTGACAGGGTATGCAGGGAGCGTTTGCCGGCTTCCCCTCCCACCAGGTCCAGCACCACATCCAGGCCATAGCACTCCTCAGCCACGTCGGTAGTGTGGTAATCAATCACTTCGTGCACGCCGAGCTCTGCCAGAAAATCCCGGTTGGCCGGTGAGGCTGTTGCCACCACATGGGCACCACGCTCCAGCGCAAACTGAACCGCAAAATGGCCGACACCGCCAGCCCCGGCGTGAATCAGTATCTTCTGACCGGATTCCAGCCTGGCCACCTCAAACAGAGCCTGCCAGGCCGTTAATGCCGCCAGGGGCACCGCGCCGGCAGTCACCAGATCAAGCTCATCAGGGACGATGGCCAACTCGTCAGCACGAGCCAGTGTGAACTCCGCATAAGCACCACCGCCGGCCGGAAAGCCCACCATACCCATTACCCGGTCCCCCGGGGCCAGGGTGGTTACGCCCTCAGCAACGGCGACGACCTCACCGGCAACGTCGTACCCCGGCGTCCAGGGCAGCCGGTTTTCGATCTGTCGGGCGGCGAACCCCAGCCCCTTCCGGGTCTTCCAGTCAATCGGGTTTAAACCGGCGCCATGCACTCGGACGACCACTTCACCTTCCCGGGGCTCAGGCACCGGAGCCTGCGCCACCTGAAGCACCTCCCGCTCACCAAACTCGCCGTAGATCACGTGCTGCATGAGGATTGATTCACTAACGTCGGTAGGTTCCATGGTTGCCTCCGGAGTGCATGGGGTCAGATGTCCCTCGAAGGGCATCAAGGATGAGACTAGCAGATATTTCCGGCGACGGCCCTAGCGCGGCAGGCCCCGGCCGCCGGGCACCAGGGCGCCGGACAGAATATCGACAAAGGCTTTCGGAGCCCGAGCCGGGCGCTGGGATTTCATATCAACGCAGGCGTGAGTGGACATGCCCCGCAACAGGGTTTTGCCATCGGCCCTGCGAATCAACTGGAATTGTCGGGCCGAGCGAAAACGACCATCCCAGCCCGTCAGCCAGGTGCCCAGCACCAGCTGGTCGCCGGCATTAGCCGACATCAGGTAGTCAACATCGGTGTGGGTAATGGCCATGGCCTTGCCGGTTTCCTCGTGCAGGGCCCAGGTCATGCCCAGACTCTCGATGTGGGCCCAGCTCACTTCCTCCAGCCAACGGATGTACACCACGTTATTGGCATGGCCAAGTCGATCGGTATCTTCGGCCTGAACCGTGATTTCCAGGGTGAACGGGCCGGGCAAATCCCAGCTCAGGGCGGGGGCATCAGTCATGGGGTTGCTTCTCCAAGGCCAGGGATGGCCTGCAACGGTAGCCGGCCAATACGGTCGTTGTGAAGTGAACCAAAGTATAGAACACCGTCGTGGGGATTAACTGAGGTAATCTCCTGCAGATGAGTACCGCGAGTGTCGTGCAGGCTGGTCAGCATCTGGCCCTTGCTATTGAAGGCGACGACCAGACCGTAGTTCTGGGGCTTGGGCTTCAGGCTGTCCGGCAACTTGGCAACCAGATCCTTCAGCCAGGGGGA
This sequence comes from Marinobacter sp. LM1, assembly GCF_042763285.1. NCBI lineage: Bacteria > Pseudomonadati > Pseudomonadota > Gammaproteobacteria > Pseudomonadales > Marinobacteraceae > Marinobacter > Marinobacter sp. LM1. The sequence continues at coordinate 496,532 of NZ_CP114373.1, read as the reverse complement.
CTTGTGCATGGCATCGACCCGGGGATTACGCAGGGTCGGGAAGGCGACCCAGTAACGGCCCTCACCGTCCACCGCCAGGTTGTCCGGAAAACCCGGCAGGTTGTCGGCAAATACCTCAGCCCGGCCAGCCTTGGGACCGCTGATCCAGTACCGGAGAATGCGGTATTTCCAGGTCTCGTTCACCAGTACATAATCGCCCTGAGGGGATACTGCCACGCCATTGGCAAAATGCAGGTTACCCAGCAACACCTCGGTTTTCCGGGTTTTCGGGTTGTACCTCAACAACCGGCCGTGAGGACGCATCTCCAGCAAGTCGAGTACGTAATCGGGCTGCTGGAAGCGGGAACTGGCGTCGGTGAAATAAATTCGGCCATCGGGGGCGATCACCACATCATCCGTGAACCGGAAGGGGGTGCCCTCGGCCTCTCGGGTAAGCACCGTGATGTCACCCTGAGGGGTAATGGATAACAGGCCTTTCCAGGCGTCGGCGACAATCAGATTGCCGTTGCTGTCAAACACAAGTCCAAGCGGCCTGCCACCGGTTTCCAGCCAGTGTTCCACCGTTCCATCAGGGTGAACACGAACAATCCACCCATCCTGGGTACCGGTGTAGAGCACACCATCAGGGCCGATGGTGGTGTCTTCCGGGCCGTACACCTCACCACGGGCAAGCAGATCCGCCAGCCGCAACCGTTCATTGGGCGCCAGCACACCGGTCATGGCCGGTGGAGAGGGCGCATCCCAGGCTTTACTGTCAATCGGGGACGGGGTCAGCAGAAAGCTGCCAAGCAACAAAAAGACAACCAGCAAGCCAACCAGCAACCATTTCATCATGTGCGCCCGTTCCCTTTTATGATTCTTTGTCCGCAGGCGACCCGGCGGATAACCCCGTGAGCCTAACCTTAGCAGACATCACAGGGTTTCTGACAAGATCAGGCCTGCTCCAGAAAACGCCGGCACAGCATGGCGAAAGCGTCCGGTTTTTCTGCGTGCAGCCAGTGCCCGGTACCTTCAATAATTTTCAGCTCGGCGCCCGGAAACAGGGTACGAATGGTGTCCCGGTGTTTCTCCTGGATGTAGGCGGAATCCGCACCCTTGATAAAAAGCACCGGTCCCTCAAAAGGTCCCTGCCCTTCCGGCGCTGCCGCCAGCTTGTCATAACAGGCATCAATGACAGACAGGTTCAGCCGCCAGCGGAAGGCCACCTCATCGTCGGCCTGTTCCTGGGCCGGAATACGCTCCAGGTTTTTCAGCAGGAACTGGCGCACACCCGCCACTTCGACAAACCTGGCCAGGCGGGCATCCGCCTCGCTCCGGGATGTCACGCCACGAAGGTCCATCTGCTGCATGCCTTCAAGGATGGCGTCGTGGTGGGCCTTGTAGGTAACCGGCGAGATATCCGCCACAATCAATGACCGCACCCGCTCAGGGTGCTTAAGGGCAACCTGCATGGCGACCTTGCCGCCCATGGAGTGGCCCAGAAGGCTGGCTTTTTCAATACCCTGGGCATCCAGATAGGCAATGACATCCTCGGCCATGGCCGGATAGTCCATGTCGTCGGTATGGGGAGAGCTGCCGTGATTGCGTTCATCCAGAGCATGGATCTGCCAGCCGTCCTCAAGCCGGCGGGCAATACCACCCAGGTTTTCCAGGGAACCAAATAGTCCGTGCAGCAGGATCAAGGGATCTCCCTGACCGGAAATACGGTGATTCAGTGCAACACTCATGGTCTGGCAGCCTCCGGTTGTCGGATCAAACCGGATACACTACCACTGCCAGTTTACGGGGCAAGGGGAATTTGGTGCCAACCCGACAGGCAGAAAAAAGCCGGGCATGGCCCGGCTAGAAGGTCACAGACATACGCCTGAAAGATCAGCAATAGAAAATGCTGTCCAGGTATTCAGCGAGTGCCAGAACGTTTTTGCGCTCCATTTCGCTATGGGGTACAAAGATTTCCTGTTCCATACAACACCTCCACTTTGCAACGCATTACTTCAACCTGGTAGCCAACATGCTATCGTTGAAGCAGTGGCAACCCGTTGACTTGCTGTCCCAATCATTTGACATTTTGTATCAGTCCACCAGATAACAACCGGGAGCAGAACCCAGGCATGCAGCCCCAGACCGAATATCCGGAATCGCCCCAGGTGGCGGCATCCAGCACACTGGCGCTGGTGCATTATCTGGAAACACGAGGTCTTCTGGATCGTGTCCGGGTGGAACAGGCTACCGGGCTGACACTGGCGACTCTGAAAGATCCGGACCTACGGGTACCCGCTTCTGCCCATTACCGTTTGTGGGAACTGGCCGAGCAGTTGACCGCCGATCCGGGCGTCGGCCTGCATGCCGGCCAGGTCATCGACCCCGAGCGCATGGGACTGGTCGGCCATGTGTTCTTCAACTGCGACACTCTGGGCGAAGCCGTGGTGCAGTATGTCCGGCTGCACCGACTGATCAACGAGTCGGTCACCCTGAGTTTTGAGCAAACCCCGGATCAGGCCATCCTGACCTGGCAGCCGGATCATCCGGATCATTACTGTCGCCAGGACATGGACCGCACCCTGGCCGCTGCCCTGTGCCGGACCCGCCATTTTATCCATCGCGGGATCGAGGCTGATTGGCTGGAAATTGCCCACCCGGAGCCGGCGTACGCCGATGAATATCGCAAACTGTTCGGTGGTACCGTCCATTTCGGCTGTGGCGTTACCCGCATGGCGTTTGACAGCAAGCATCTGGGCCACCCCATCCCGCACCGGAATCCCTATGTTTACTCAGCGGTGCTGAAACAGGTCAATGCGGTCATGGCCCGGCTACAGACCCGCCGCTCGTTCAGCCGAAAGGTGCGGCGCCTGATTTCCCGTCAGATGGCCACCGACCGGATTGACGCCGACACCCTGGCCCGGCAGTGTCATATGAGCCGCCAGACCCTGTACCGAAAACTCAAGAAAGAAGGCATGAGTTTCCACGACCTGGTGGAGCAGGTCCGCAAGGACAAGGCCCTGCGCTATGTCGCCGACGACCAGTACGCGCTTGGCGAAATCGCCTTTCTCCTGGGGTTCTCCGAGCTGAGTGCCTTCAGCCGTGCGTTCAAGCGCTGGACCGGTGTTGCACCGGCCCAGTTCCGGGCCAGTCATCAGGGACATGAGTCATGATTACAGAGAACCTTTCGCTACTGGCCATTCCGCTGATAGCGCTGTACCTGGCGGCGCTGGCCTGTATTTACCGCATCCTGCTCACCTATCGGACGGCCCAGGGAGCCATAGCCTGGATTCTCGCGCTGGTGGGCCTGCCCTACATTGCCGTGCCCATGTTCCTGTTGTTTGGTCGTTATCGCTTTGGTGGTTACGTCAAGGCCCGCCGCATGGGCGATGAATCCCTCACCAACCTGTTGGATCAGTTTGAAAGCCAGACCACCTCCATCACCAATCCGGGCCAGGAGCATTTCAGCGATGAGCTACAGGTGCTGTGCAAACTCGGCCGGCAACCGTTCACCAGCGGCAACCGGTGCACGCTGCTGAAAGACGGCGAGGCCACCTTCGAAGCCTTGTTCGATGCCATGGAGGACGCCCGCCACTACCTGCTGCTGGAGTTCTATATTGTCCGCTCAGACCGCGTCGGCCAGCGCATCAAGGCCATCCTTGAACGCAAGCTGGCCCAGGGCGTGGAGGTCTGGTTCCTCTACGACGATATTGGCAGCGCGTTTCTGTCCCGCAAATGGCTGAATGAACTCTCTGCCGCCGGCGCCCGCATTGCCTCGTTTGGTGACGGTAACATCCGGCGCCGGCGCTTCCAGATCAACTTCCGCAATCACCGTAAGCTCCTGGTCTGCGATGGTAAGGTGGGGTTTGTCGGCGGCATCAACCTGGGCGACGAATACCTGGGCACCGCCATGGACCAGGAGCCCTGGCGCGACACTCATTGCCGAATAGAAGGGCCGGCGGTCACCGGCCTCCAGCTGGCCTGGCTGGAAGACTGGAACTGGGCCAGCAATACCCGGCCGGAACTGAACTGGGCGTCCGTGTCGCAGCCTCCCGGCGACCAGGAAGTACTGGTATTGCCCACCGGCCCGGCAGACACCTGGGAAACCTGCACGCTGTTCTTCCTGAACTGCATCAACAACGCCCGCACCCGGATCTGGATTGCCTCGCCCTATTTCGTGCCGGATTTCCAGATCATGAATGCCCTGCAGTTGGCGGCGCTCAGGGGGGTGGATGTTCGCATCCTGATACCGGAGAAAACCGACAGCCCACTGGTCCGGCTGGCCGCCTATTCCTATCTGGTACAGGCCAGTCAGGCCGGTATCGGTATCTATCGTTACCAGCCCGGCTTCATGCACCAGAAAGTGGTTCTGGTGGACAGCCGCTACGCCGCCATCGGCACCGCCAACCTCGACAACCGGTCCATGCGCCTGAACTTCGAGATTACCGCCGTCAACACCAGCCCGACGTTCATCCAGCAGGTGGAAACCATGCTGGAGGAAGATCTGGGCGCCAGCCGGCCCATGACCGAAAACGACTATCGCCAGCGCTCCATCCTGTTCCGGCTGGGCTGCCGGGCGGTACGACTATTGGCGCCCCTGCTTTGATCTGGCCCCGGGCGGGCGCTTGTGCGAACATGAGCGCTCGACTGATGCTGTAAACGACCATTTCATGAACGCATTCAAACCCAGAGAAACCCTGACCGAACAGGTCGCTCGTCACATTGAAAACCTGATTGCCTTCGAGCAACTCCGTTCCGGCGAGCGCATCTATGAAAGTGCCATGGCCAAGCAGATGGATGTCAGCCACGGCTCCATCCGGGAAGGCCTGCTGCTGCTGGAGAAGCGCCATCTGGTGCGTAACGTCCCCCGCAAAGGCGCGTTCGTCACGCCGCTGGATGAACACTTTGTCCGCAGTCTCTATGAGACTCTGGAACTGTACCTGACTCACACCGGACGGAAGCTGGTGCGTCAGTGGCAACCGAATGACATGCAGCGGCTGGAATCCCTGTACGAGCAGATGCGTGACCGTTTTCAGAACAACGATCTGATGGCGTTTCTGGAGCTGGGTATTGAATACACCAAAGCCTCACTGGTGTACGCCGACAATTACTTTATTGTCTCGGCCATCGAGGACCTCTGGCCCTCTGCCAAGCGTTGCGCCTTTGTCGCCTTCCGCCATGGCGGCAAACAGGTTCTGGAAGACAACCTGGCGCATATGGAAGAGTCCATCCAGGTGATACGGGAACGGGACGAACAGGCCCTGGCCGATATCCTGTACCGTTATGCCGTGCAGCAGTGTGAGCAGGTGCTGTCCGCTCTGAATCACTGATACCGCGAAAACTCAGTAGAACAGCTGGGTGAATGAGAAGCCGATATTGAGGTATGCGGTCCATTCATCTTCGTTGTTATAGGCGGCCGAGAGCTGTACCGGCCCCAGGAAGGTATCCACCCCGGCGAAAACACTCCAGGATCGCACCAGCCCGGACCAGGTGGCATCATCCATCTGCTCCCAGGCATTGCCGGTCTCAAATCCTACGCCGGTGAACCAGGGCAGCACCGGCCCGCCGAATTCACGCCGGGCCCAGGCCGCCAGTAAAACGGCATCATTTCCTGTGATCTCGCCCGGGGCGTAGGCTGACAACTGCCGAAAGCCGCCAAGGCGCGCTGCGTTCTCAACGCCCGGTTCACCGCTGATGACCTGCCGGGTATACAGCAAGCCGGTGAGATTGAAACGTTGCCAGGTGCCGGTTCCCAGCAACATGCCGGTGAGGGCATCGAACTCCCGGTCACTGCCGAGTTCTTCTCGCTCTACTCTGGCCCGGATACCGGCAAAAGCACCGGATTTCGGATAGAAGGCATCACTCAGGGAATCATGCACCAGTTGCAGGCTGCCGTAGCCCTGATGCACCTTACCGGAAGGTGCAACCGGAACGCCCACTTCGTCATCCACGGTGGCATAGCCACGGACATAACCCAATCGGATCTCGCCATCGCCACCCAGTTCCATGCCAAGGGCCAGATCCACTTCCCGAAAGGTCACATCTATCTCGGAAATACGGTCGCCGTTGTCGTAGACACTGTAATCATCACGGCGATATTCAACCCCAACCACCGCAAACCGGTCATAACCATAATCCAGAGGTTGGTACCATTGGCTGCGCACCCAGGGCTGGGTGCCTAACTGAAGCCCGGTCTGCCATTCCGCCCCGAGGCGATTGAGCTCGGTCATCCGCAACCCGGAGGCCAGATTGAATCGGGTATCGCCGTCGAAGTTGTCCTCATAATTCAGGCCAAACGACAGATAGTTGGGCCCCCAGCTCTTCTCCCTGGCTTGAATGATCAGTACCGGGCCGGCCTCGGAAGGCCGCATGGACCAGGACACCGTCTCATAGTAGCCCAGGCCATAGATGCGCTTTAGGTCGGCTTCCAGTTGCTCGACATCAAGCGGCTCACCCTCTTTCTGCCGGATGCGCTCGCGCAGAAAATCACTGGCCAGGCGGTCGCCTTTACGGAATTCGATCCGGGCGACCGGCCCCGGCGCCAGTTCCTCGGCCCGGAGCCGGGCACGGTAATCCCGCCACTCCGAGTCAGACACCGCCAACTGGTTAAGGGCCACGGCATGATCACGGGCCCCACTGGCCCCCAACTCAAACAGCACCGGCGCGTCGTAGAAATCGGCAGAGGTGTGTCCTTGCAGATCCGGCTGGATCAGAATGTCGCGATCGGTTAGCAAGCCCAGCTGGAATTCGGTGTTGCGTCGGGTCATCAGCGTGGTGAGTTGCCCGACCACTGAAAAGGCCTCACGCATTTCCTCTGTGGTCATGAGCGGATCGGTGATATCCACGGCAATGACCACATCAGCGCCCATGTCCCGGGCCACGCTGACCGGCAGGTTGTTGGCTACCCCACCATCCACCAGTAATCGCCCGCCTCTTTCCACCGGGGCGTAGACGCCGGGAATGCTCATACTGGCACGAATCGCGTCGGCCAGGTTGCCGTCGCCAATCACCACTTCAACGCCGGTTTCCAGATCAGTGGTCACAGCCCGAAACGGGATGGGTAGCTGATCAAAGTCATCCACCAGCGCGGCATTACGGGTCAGCTCATTGAGAATAAAACCGAGATTCTGGCCGGTAACCAGTCCGCCACCAAACCGAACGCCCTCGGAACCGACGCCAATACCCGGCACCAGAGGCAGGCGCCAATCGTCCTGCTTTCGGCGCACCGGCTTGTAGGCCCGGCCCGGGTCATCGCGAAAGCTGGACAGCCAGTCCAGCCCGATAAAGCGCTTTTCAATTTCTTCCACCGGCATCCCGGTGGCGTACAGGGCGGCAACGGCCGATCCGGCACTGGTACCGACCACCACATCAACCGGCACCTGCATTTCTTCCAGTACCCGCAGTACCCCGACATGAGCCATGCCTTTGGCACCACCGCCACTGAGCACCAGACCTATGGTTGGTCGAGCATTACTCGCATCAGCATCGGCCAAAGCATGAGGGAACCCGGGCAGGACAAGCAGAATGCACAGCAACCAGGACGGCGAGCGAGTACTCACGATCCCGTCACGAGGTCTGTTTTTTGTCATCGTCGGCCAGTGACAGATGGGAGGTATCCGGCACAACCGGTGGGGGAAGATCCCGTTTTATACCCAGATCACTGCCGGCAGGGGCCAGTGTCCAGTCATCAAGATGCTCAAACATCGGTGCCTCAGCCTCCTGATGCTCAACCAGAGTCACCCCGACCGGGTCCAGGCTCAGGCCGGAACCGGCCAGAATATCATCCACCTTTTCGCCGGCCACCGGTAGGCGATCGCCCGGCTCAACCGCTGGAGTCTCACCGGATTTCGTCGCCGGTTGCTCTGGTTTCGGTGCCGGGGCCTGAGGCGGGGCAGGCGTTGACGCTTGAGCCTGAGCTGATGACGCCGGTGCGGGTTGGGCCGGCCCGGCTCCGGGCATGAGCTGAACATACGCCACCATCCCGTGTTTTTTCAGCACTGCCAGGTACTTCTCGGCCTGAACCTGCTCAAGTTTGTTACGAATGACCACCGGTTGCCCACTGAACATGCGGTCCAGCTGCTCGACGCTGGCCTTGAACAGAGCCCGGGCATTATTGCGAGCGGTTTCCAGATCGGTGCCTGGCGTGCACTCTCCTTTAAACACGAGCTGGTACATGGCTATCCCTCTGCTTTTACAACAACTGTTGGTCAATGATAGCTGAAATCACAGGCTACAACAGGCATTAACCAACGCCGGGCCTTACCATCCGGAAATCATTTCAGCATTGCAAACAATTGAAAAATCCAGCGCCCACAGGAGGAAAAGTACGCCACACTCTGCAACAATCAACTGTAACCAAACTTTACACTTGGTTACACTAACAAGAATCGCAGATTACCTTTCGGGAGCCTCACATGCGCACCTTTACTACCGCCCTTCTCTCTGGTCTGGTGCTCGGCTTGTCATCGGCGCAGGTAGCCGCCGAAAATCTGGATGTATTGATGAGCCAGGTTTTTCAGGCCAATGAAGCCACCTACATCGGCTACGAAAGTATCGAGCGCGAGGACATTCCCGCCCGGGCCAGCGTAGACCGGAAATACCTGATTGTGGATTTCCGCTTTCCGAACCAGCAACCGGCCGCCAAACAACTTCAGGCCAGCGTACACAAAGTGTGCATGACCCTGCTGAAAGATCGCGAACTGATCCGCTCGCTGTCGGATTCCGGCTACGACATGGTGGCCGTTGCCTTTGACCGCCAGTCCCAGTTCGACTGCCTCTGAGCAAGCCGCCCGTGCTATTCCTGCCCCAGTAGTCGGGGGAACGCATCCAGGGCAGTATTGACCGCGTCCAGGTTGAAAGCCTCCACATCCGCCAGCAGCTTCTCCCCGTAACGCGTGACCGACGATGACCGGTGCCGCTGGCCCCATTCGACAATGCGGGCAGCAAAATCCTTCATCTGTTCCGGGTCGCCGCTCTCCCGCACTTCCTGCCATTCGTTACCGAAGTCCTCAGCCAGTTTTTCCCGCAGCCAGCCCCGCTCATGCATACTCATGGTCTGGGCCAGCAGGCGTTCGGATTCCTCCGGCGCGCCATCGTCATCAGCCTGCTCCACCGTCGCTTCTACTCTGGGCAGTACCACCTTGAACGTCGAGCCCACATTGGCTTCACTTTTCACGGTCAGTCTGCCGCCCATCATTTCCACCAGTTTACGACTGATCGCAAGCCCCAGCCCGGTACCGCCATAACGCCGGGAACTCTGGCCTTCCTGCTGCTCGAAGGCTTCAAAAATCCGCTCCTGCTGGTCCGGGGCTATGCCGATACCGGTGTCAGCTACGGTCACCACCAGCCGGTAGTAACAAACCTCGGAATCGGCATCCGCCGGCTCGCCCAGCGGCTTGGCGACCGCTCGCACGGTAACCCCGCCGTCGTGGGTGAATTTGATGGCATTGCCCACCAGATTAAACAACACCTGTCGCAAGCGGGTTTCGTCCAGCATCATCGCCGAGGGCATACCCGATCCCACGCTCACTTCCAGGGTAATGCCCTGCTCCGTCGCCCGCAGGTCAAAGATGTGGCGGACATCACTGAGCAGCCGGCGCACGGAAACAGGGCCGAAATCCAGGCGCATCTTGCCGGCCTCGATCCGCGACAGGTCCAGAATGTCATTGATCAGCATCAGCAGGCTTCGACTGCCCGCCCGGATGGCATTGAGGTAATTGCGCTGTTGGGGATCTGTGACCGAATTGTAGAGCAGATCGCTGTAGCCAATCACCGCGTTCATAGGCGTTCGGATTTCATGGGACATGTTGGCCAGGAATTCGCTCTTGGCACGGCTCGCAGCCTCCGCCTCCCGGGCCAGCCGCTCCGCCTCAAGCTTGGCGGCACGGAGTTCATCCTCACTCCGGCGCAGCGCGTTCTCGGACCGGATTCGCTCATCCACTTCCAGTGAAAGTTTGCGGTTCCAGTACAGGAAGATCAGCACCACCACGATGGCTATCAGAATGATCCGCCGAACCACGGTGTAATCGGCTTCCTGTTCGATATCCAGATGAATCCAGCGATTATAGATGGCTTCGGTTTCGGACGTCGGCAGACTGCCCAGCGCCTTGTTCAGAATGCGGTGGAGCTCAGGCTGGGCCGGGCTGACCGCCAGTCTCAGATCGTACTGGTAAGGGGTAATACTGGTAATCCTCAGGTTCGACAGACCGAGCCGTGCCACCGTGTAGCTTACCGCCGGGATATGCGTCACCATCACATCCAGATCGCCGTTGGAAAGCGCAAGCAGCCCGTCTTCCACGGTCTGCTGGGGATAGAGGTCGAGATTCGGATGATTAATCAGCAGATAGTCATGACTGGCCTGGCGGTTTACCACGCCGACCCGCTCATCCCGAAGTTCACGCAGGTCTCCGATAAAGCGACCGGTGTCGCGGATCGCCAGCGCAATGGGCACGTTGACATAGGCCCGGGTGAACAGGAATTCCTGCTCGGTACGAGGCGTGCGGGACATGCCGGGAAGCACGTCCAGCTCACCGGATTTCAGTTTTTCCTCGGCGCCGGCCCGACTGTCTACCGTCACTCGCTGGAAGCGAATCCCCAGATCCTTCTCCAGCCGGCTGAGCAAGTCGGCGACCAGCCCCGTGGGCCGGCCATCCTGTTCAAACTCGAACGGCGGCCAGTCCGGCCTCAGTCCGACGGTAATCTCCGAGTTACTGGCCAGCCATTCCAGTTCACCGGCGGTCAGGGCCACGTTTCGGGTCTCGACTTCGGGCAGCTCCCCCGCCAACCAGGACTGGCGAATATTGCGATGTTCCTGATGGGTCAGTGACGATACGGTGCGATCAAACACCCGAAACATGCGCTCCTGCTCAATGGGAACCTGCAGCACCACATCCACAGGTCGCCGATCCAGCAACACCGCCAGCCCGACACCATTGATCATCGCCGATTCGAGGTAGTCAGACACCACCGGAACCGGCCCGAGAAAAGCATCTGCCTCGCCCGACATAACCCGGCTGACCGCCTCACCCAGGCTGGAAACCGGTACCGGCGTAAAGCTTTCCACCGGGTCCAGCAGCGGAAACTGATTGGGGTCGTCGCCGACAATGACAACCTTCGCTGCCTCCAGATCAGACAGAGTCCGGATTGCCGGGTCGCCGGCATTCACAAACACCCCGTAGGTGAGTGACATCAAGGGCGCTGTGTGTCGCACGCCGGGAATAACCGGGGCGCCGGGCAGTCGGGTGGTCAGGATCAGGTCCGGCTCTGGCCGCTCAGTGCCCAGCATCTGGTTCATCAGAAAGGGCTCAATGGGCAATCCCAGCTTGGAGGACAGGCGGTTGAGGTAGTCCACCCAGATGCCCGCCATGCGCCCCTCCCCGGTATCGAACACCAGCGGCACCTGGGTATGCCTGACCCCCACATTGAAGCCATCCTGTTCTGCAAGCCAACGCAGATCTTCAACGCCCAGCACGGGCGCCGGCGAATTCTGGGGTGGATCCGCCAACACGGCCCCTTGAAAAAGCAGCAACAGGAGGCAAAACATGAACTGTGAACGAGACTTCACTGGATATCCTCGGCGGGTCCACTACATTTCAGGAAAACCATACCTGCAAACGGGCAGGATTGCATTTTGCCAATGAGCTGATGGAGGTACGTAACCATGGACACCAGCAAACACAGCCTGAGCACCCTGTTCGAACAACTGGGTCTGCCCTCCGGTCAATCGGAAGTCGAGCATTTCATCGCCCGACATTCACCATTACCCAGTGAAGTCGCTATCCAGGATGCGCCCTTCTGGTCAGAGAGCCAATCCCATTTTCTGGAGGAAGGGCTGGAAGATGACAGCGACTGGGCGGAGGTGATTGATGAACTGGATGCCCTGCTAAGGCACTGATTGGCGGCGTCAGAGCACCGACACCCGATTTCGGCCCTCATCCTTGGCCTGATAGAGGGCCCGATCAGCCCGGTCAAACACCGACTCTTCGGTGTCGTCGTCCTGAAAACCGGTCAGCCCCGCTGAAAAGGTAATGCTTACCGGCTCGCCGCTGAAATGGAACGGCAGGCCGGATACATGTTCGCGCAGGGAATCCAATACCTTGCGGGCTTCATCTGTGGGCGTTTCCGGCAGAAGCACCACAAACTCCTCGCCACCGAACCGGGCGATAAAATCCGTCGACCGCAGGCGAGTGCTCATCTCCCGGGCCACCAACTGCAGCACGCGATCCCCTGCCTTGTGGCCATAGGAATCGTTGATGCGCTTGAACAGATCCACGTCCAGCACAGCCACCGTGAGCGGGTGCCGGTAGCGCAACCAGCGATTGTATTCAAACGACAGCCGTTCCTGCCAGGCTTCACGGTTGGGCAGCTGGGTGAGCAGATCGGTCAGGGCTCGCTGACGCTCTTCACGCACCTGGGCCTGCATCTGTTCCGAATGGGCCTCCATGGCCGCGACTTTCTCCTGCATGGCTTCCAGTTGGTTCGCCAGCAGTTTTTCACGCTCGCTTTCCGACGTCCGGAACCGCTCCAGCGCACTGCCAATAAATTCCAGGCGTTGACTGACCGACTGCTTCAAAGCTTGAATATCCTCGCTGGCGCGGATGTCATCCCCCACCTTGTCCAGCTCGGCACGGATTTCCCGGTCCAGCGTTGCTGTGGCGTCCTGCCGGCCAGTCTGGGCGTCACTCTGCTGGGCAAAATGCTCCCGCAACGCCTGCAAGCGTTCATCCAGACGTTTCAGGAAGGCCTCGAATTCGCGCTGGCTGCGGGTAATGGCGGCAATCACCAGATCGGCGACCCGGTTCAGCCCCTCCCGGAGCACTTCCCAGTCGTTGCTGGTCAGCAAGGTCTGCTGTAATTCCCGGGCTTCTGCTTCTGCGGCCGGCTCCAGGGAAGCCTGTTGCAACAGTTGCCCCAGTAACTGGCCGATGCGGCGTGCAATTCTCAGTCGCTGGGTGGTATCCGCCAGATCCACACCTTCTGCCGGGGCTTGCGGTTCCGGTGTGGGCGACACAGCCTGAGGCCCGGCCTGCTCGTCCAGCAGGGTAATCTGCCGGTCAATCTGGTCCTGCAGTTCCCGCCAGTGCTGCAGGTTGATCTGCTTCTTACGGATATCCTCCCGCAACCGACCCAACAATTCGTCCAGCTCCGGTCGCTGTCCTTCAGAGGCCAGACTGGTTCGTACCAGCATTCGTTCCAGCAGATTACGTTCGGATTCCCACTGTTTTTCCCGATGCTCTGCTTCTTCCAGTTCCCTGAGATATTTCTCTTTCCAGGAATCTTCAGATGCCATGAACTACTCCCTTACTGGCCGGCACGATGCTCTTCCTCTTCACACCCGGTGCGATCGGTCGTTCGGCGGCGCGCCCGGGGATGGCTCTGATCATAAACCCGGGCAAGATGTTGAAAGTCAAGATGAGTATAGACCTGGGTTGTGGCAATGTCCGCATGACCCAGCAATTCCTGAACCGCGCGCAGGTCGCCACTGGATTCCAGCATGTGACTGGCAAAGGAATGCCTGAGCAGGTGGGGGTGCAAACGCTGGTCCGCGCCGTGCAGAATACCCCAGCGAGACAGGCGACTCTGGATACTGCGCCGGCTCAGGCGGGTGCCCCGCTGGCTGACAAACAGTGCCTTCTCACCCTCGGTGACCAGTGCCCGCCGGCAGGACAACCACTGTTGCAACGCCGCCACGGCCTTACGGCCGACCGGCAGCACGCGCTCCTTGTTACCTTTACCGAGAACGCGGATTTCTGGGCCCTTCAGATCCAGAGCCGACAGATCGGCCCCGGCCAGCTCCGCCAGCCGAAGGCCGGAGGAATACATCAGTTCGAACATGGCCAGATCACGGATTTCGAGGGGGTCTTCGGGGGTGGCATCCAGTAACTGGCCAATCTGATCAACATCCGCAACGCGGGGCAAACGCCGACCACTTTTCGGCGCCCTGATGTCCAGAGCCGGATTATCGATGGCAAGCCCTTCGCGAAGCAGGTACTGGTAGAAACGCCGAATCGACGACAGGTGCCGGGCAATGCTGCGTCCGCTCAGTCCATCCCGGCTGAGCCGGGCTACGTAGCGCCGAACATCGTGGGCAGACAGCTCTGACCAGTCGTTGAGGCCGTTATCTGCGAGCCAGGCGACCAGCCGCTGAAGGTCGCGCTGATAGTGTTCGCAGGTACGGGGTGAATGCCGTTTCTCGGATTGCAGATGACGAATGAAGCCGGTCAGCGCCGCCAATTGGCTCGCTGATCCTTTTTGGTCACTCGCCGCCACGCTCACCCCTGGCCGGTCTCCGCGGTCAGGTCCGTCACCGGAGCGCCGGTACCGTGGCGCTTGAGCATGGGCGGCAAAAGCCGGCTCAGGGTGTCACTGATGTAGCTCAGGAACAGCGAGCCCATGCTCTGATCAAAGTAACCGGGTTCACAACTGCCGACAGCAAACACACCCACCAGACCTTCGTGGCGCAGGGGCACAAGGGCAACGGAGGCGATGGGCTCGTCACGGTCCGGGAACAGGAATTCACGCTCATTCTCGCGGAACTGGCCACAAACGGCCCGCTCCCCTTCCAGCAAGCTTCCCAACCGTTCGCGTGCCGCGGCCGCATCCACCATATGCAGGGCACCCTGTGACTGAAGCTGACCGGTTTCACTGAACAGAAGTACCGACGCGGCATCCAGACCAAAATCACCCCGGATACTGTCATCAATGGCAGCCGCCATATCCTGCAGGTTACGGGCTTCAATCACCTGCATCAGCAGGCGTTTGCTTTTCTCGAACAACCGGTCGTTGTGGCGGGCGATGGACACCAGTTCCACCAGCTCCCGGCGTAACGTGTCCCGCTGTTCCCGGAACAGGTGCACCTGACGCTCCACCAGGGAAATCGCCCGGCCGCTGTCATGGGGCAGAGTCAAACTGCGCAGCAGCTCGTCCTGGCCGATAAAAAAGTCCGGATTGGCCCTCAGATATTCTGCGACCTGTTCCCTGGTGAGTTCGCCGGCCTTCTGGCGGGCCGTTTGTTCTGTCATCGTGTTCTCCTGATCGGTTCAGGCCCCGTTTTTATGAGGTCGGGTGTTCGGGCGGGCATTCCTGCGGCGCCGGGGCTGGGGTTCGCCAGGCAGCCGCAACTGGCCTTCAAATACCGTGGTTGCAGGACCTTCCATCATAACAGGGGTACCTTCCCCCTGCCATTCAATGACCAGCCTGCCGCCACGCAACTCGACTTCGACCCGGCTGTCCAGCAAGCCGCGGAGACAACCGGCCACCACCGCTGCACAGGCACCGCTGCCGCAGGCGAGTGTTTCGCCGGAGCCCCGTTCAAACACCCGCAACCGGGCATGGCGGCGATCAATCACCTGCAGAAAACCAATGTTGGCCCTGGCCGGAAACCGGGGATGCTTTTCCAACTGCGGGCCAAGGCTTTCTACCGGCGCCGTATCGACATTGTCCACCACCAGCACTCCGTGGGGATTACCCATGGAGATGGCTGACAGCTCGACCGTCTGACCATTCACGTCGACGGTATAAACATCCTTGCGCTGATCCGCTGCAAAGGGGATCGCGGGGGGGTTGAGCTCCGGCACCCCCATGTTGACCGCTACCAGGCCATCCCGACCCACTTTGAGCTCAATCACACCCTTGGCAGTCTGGACCCGGATAACACGCTTGTTGGTCAGGCGCTGATCGCGCACAAAGCGGGCGAAGCAGCGGGCTCCGTTGCCGCACTGTTCCACCTCCGAGCCATCGGCATTGAAAATGCGGTAGCGAAAATCCACATCCGGAAGCCCCGGTGGCTCCACCACCAGCAGCTGATCAAAACCGATCCCGAAATTGCGATCCGCCAGCTCCCGGATCGTGTCCGGGGCCAGCCGGAATGGCTGGCTGATGGCGTCGACCACCATGAAGTCGTTACCCAGCCCGTGCATCTTGGTAAAGCGCAGGACCGGACCCTGGCCACGTCGTTGCTGAGACATCTCGTTCCCCCCGCTCATTCCGGCAGGCAACTTTCCGGCGCCAGCTGGTCGTCCAGAGTCTCCCGGCGCCGAACCACATGCACCTGATCTCCGTCCACCATCAACTCCGGGGGCCGGTTGCGGGTGTTGTAGTTGGAGGCCATAACAAATCCGTAGGCCCCGGCCGAGCGTACCGCCAGCAAATCGCCGGCTTTCAGGCGCAGAGCGCGATCCTTGCCGAGAAAATCGCCGGTTTCGCACACCGGGCCCACCAGATCCCAGGGCCTTTCCTCACTGTCCTGATGGGGCTGAACCGGAATAATGGCCTGCCACGCACTGTAGAGCGCCGGCCGGATCAGATCATTCATGGCCGCATCGATGATGGCAAAATTCCGGTGTTCGGTGCACTTCAGGAATTCCACCCGGGTCACCAGAATGCCCGCATTCGCGGCAATGGAGCGGCCCGGCTCGAGCACCAGCTCCAGCTCTCGATCACCCATGCGTTCATTAAGGGCTTTCACATAATCTGCCGGTTGCGGCGGGGTTTCCTGGATGTAGGTCACACCCAGACCGCCCCCCATATCCAGATGGCGGATACGGATACCCTGCTCTGCCAGGGTGTCGATCAGGGAAAGCACCCGGCCCAGGGCATCCAGGAACGGCGAAACCGACGTCAGCTGTGAGCCGATGTGGCAGTCCACCCCGTGGATATCCAGGTTGGGCAGGCTGGCCGCCCGGGCATAGACTGCCGGCGCCTCGGCGATATCGATGCCGAACTTGTTTTCCTTCAGGCCGGTCGAGATATAAGGATGAGTGCCCGCATCCACGTCCGGATTCACTCGCAGGGAAATGGGCGCTTTCACTCCCAGTTCGCCAGCCACCTTGTTCAGGCGATCAAGCTCGGTGTCGGATTCGACATTGAAACAGCGAACGCCGGCCTCCAGGGCCCGCTTCATTTCCCATTCCTGCTTGCCAACGCCGGAAAAAACCACTTTACCGGCATCCCCGCCGGCACGAAGCACACGTTCAAGCTCTCCGGCCGAGACTATGTCAAAACCGGCCCCCAGACGAGCCAGCACATTGAGCACGGCCAGATTGCTGTTCGCCTTGACCGCATAACACACCAGATGAGGGCGATTCTTCAGGGCCTCATCGTAAGCACGGTAATGGCGCTCCAGCGTCGCCCGGGAATAGATGTAGGCTGGCGTACCAAAGCGCTCGGCGATATCGGCAACGGCAACGTCTTCGGCGTAGAGTTCGCCGTTACGGTAATTGAAGTGATCCATGCTGTTCCTGAAAGCTTAAGGTCGGGTGGTCTGGCTCAGGGCTGTTCATTGTCCTCATCGGCATTTTCGCCCGCCTCCGCAGCTACCTCGGTGTCACCAGTCTGCGATGGTACGGCGTCGGGCACCGGCGCGTTCCGGTACAGCGGCCCTTTCTGGCCACAACCGGATACCATCAAAACCACAAACACCGAGAGCGCGACGGCCAGGCGGCGCACAAGCCCAAGCTGCATACCCAATCCCCTGAGTGAATAATGGCCGAAGTATACCCGACACCCGGGCCGCACCGCGAGGATTCACATGTTCAGGACAGGTGCTGGTTTAGGGCATCTTCCAACTGCGCCCGGTAGAACAGGTACTGGCTGGTCTGGATATCGCGCTGATACAGCTGTGGATCGAGATCGTGGGGCAGATGCAGGTCAGTCAGATACACCGGATAGGGGTCCGGACTCTGCCGCAGGGAGCGGATGTAATGGGCCACCGCCGGAATCAACCGGTCGCCATATTCCTGCACGGTAAACTCCTGATCGTTGCAATACAGATCAAAGCGCAGAATGCTGTCACCCTGTTGCACGCCCACCGCCTGCACTTCGAGGCCGGACAAGGGCATTCCGGCGACCAGTTCTGGCCGCGGATCGGCCAGCCATCGGCCATCCCTGCGTACCAGTTCGTAACACCGGATACCGGCGACCGGCTCCAGATTATCTGCCTGGCGCAACTGTCGGCGCTCAATAACACTGTCCAGAAATCGCAATAACGGTGCCAGTAGATGACGGCGTTGCTGGGCCTTCAGCTGGCGATGCCACAGACTGCCATACTCATCCACCACCCAGAGCTGGCCCTGGTCTCCCTGCAGCTGCCAGAATACCTGGATGTTACCGGCTTCGGAGGCTTCACATACCGCTTTCAATAGGGGAGCATCCTGCAAAGCATAGCGATCCGGCACCACCGGCAGAAAACTGTCCTGGGGCTGGAACAAGGCATCCATCAATGCCGCGCGGCTATCCAGGGCAACAAACCCCGGCTCCTGGCCATTGAACTGGAGCAGAAAATAACGCTGATCCATCTCGATGATATAACGCAAGGGATGGGGGCCGGTGCCGCCTGCAAAAAACTGTCGGAGCACATCGGCAAACAACTCACTCACACGCCGGGCAATGGCCTGTCCGTGCCCCCGGCTGGGCGCCATCACTCGGATATCCGGCAATTCCGCAGGGTTGATCGCCACCTGAGCGAGCACATTCTTCAAACACTGGATCAGGGTATCCCCAGCCGCGTAATGCTGCAGACTGACTTCGTGCCAGCTGTTCAGGGTAATCTGGTCGATGGTCACCACCAGGTTGTCCCGGGCCCCACTGAACCCGAGCGAGTCGTTGCGGGCGCTGAGTTTATGCAGCCCCCGCTCGGTCAGATGAGCCTGTGGGTCCACCGCCACATTCAGCAACAACAGGTTGCGTAACGGCCGTACTGCACGGGACAGGGCCTGCCGGGGCGCCGGGGGCATAGGCACCGGCAGGAAACCAGCCAGCACATCCAGTATTTCCTTCAACTCGCTGACCGACGCCACGCTCTGGCCCGCTCGCACATTCAACCGTGTACTGCGACTGAGCAGCCCGTTGCAGTAACACCAGACAAGCAACTCAGCCAGGTTGCCGGCGCGGCGAATAACCGGCTGCCAGAAGGCGTCGGACGGATCTTCAAGATCCCGGTACAACAACCAGCCGTCTCCGGCTGCCCCCTGTTCACTGCGATGGTGAAACGACAGATTCTCTTCTGCCAGCGAGGGCACCAGCCCAGGATTGATCAGCTCGACCTTACCGGCCTTGCGCTGGAAGGCGGCATAGAGCTTGCGGCCCAGCAGGTTGATGTCATTGGCGCTGATCGACGCCTGTGCATCCTGTTCCCGGGCCAATCTGGCCAGCAAGCGGTAACTGTGGGTAAGCTCGGCAACCACCCGCCGGCGTAGTCCCATCACTTCCTCGGCACACCAGCGCTGACGATCATCCAGCCGGCCCAGATCCTCCGACGACCAGCCCCAGGTTTCAACCAGACTGCGCAACAACTGGACCCGCCAGGGATCACCCACCATACCCGCCCGGCTGAGCGGCAAGCCGGATTTCAGGTACAGGCTTCGGCGTACCAGCTCCAGCCGGTCTGCGCCGTCACGGGCCAGCAACCACTGCTCCAGTCTCTGGTACAAAAGCACGTAGGGGTCCAGGGCATCGGCGCTGATCACACCATTGTGAACCGCCTGCTTGAAGCTGGCCGAGAGCAGTGGTCGCTCCCGGTCGGTGGCGTAACATTCAATCAACAGTAGCTTGAGGATGGCTTTCCAGGGCGCATCGATTCCTTTGTAGAGCTGCCAGATACCAGCGCCAGGCAGTTCTGCGGGAGGAATGTCCGGCACCGCGCCAAAGTCGATGTAATCCCTGGCCTGGATAAACCGACACTCCACCAGCTGTCGCCGGCAGTGGTCGTAATCGGCCTCCCGGTCTACCGGGATCAGCCACCACAACGGATATTGGCCGGCGAGGTGAATGCTGGTGCGGTAGAACTCATCCAGCAACAGAAAATGCTGGGCGCTGCCGCAGTTTTCCCCGGTGACTTCCACGCGCTGTCGCCCGGCCCGCCAATCGGCGGCAGAGAACACAAACACGTGCAGCTCCACCCCCAGGCCACCGGCCCATTCCGACAGTTTTTCGGCTTTTCGCTCCAGGCACCGAATGCCCGACGCCGGCAAATCCTGACGGTGGCAGAGCCAGACATCCAGATCACTGGCCACCGAGTGCCCGAGGGTGCCAGGGCTTCCCATCAGGAACAGACTGTCCAGATCAGGCTTTCGAGTGCCCTTATCACGATAGTGAAAGCTACGGGCGTAACGGCGGGCCGCATCCAGCACTTCCGGGCCGGGCGTGTAACCATTGAAGCCGTCCGGGCAGTTACCATCCAGATAGCCAGGCAAGGCCGGATGGTTGCGGTGAAAAACCAGCGGCAACAACTCCAGCACCATCTGCTGCCGGTAAGTCAGTGCCGAGCACGCCCGCCGCCAGCGCTGCTCGTTAACCAGCAGAAACCGGTCCCGCAGGCGCCTGAGCGTCTTGCGGTCGATTCCATCCTCGAAATCGAGAACTATGGGCGCGGCGTGAACGGTCAAGAGAGCTCCGGCAAGAGGTTATTTTCGGCAAGATAGTCAGTATGATGAATGAATCGTGGCAAAACCTGTAAAAAAATAAAAGCACAGGCAGTGAACACGCTGCCAGCCCGAGCGAGGCACCCGAGCTGTGAAAGAATTTCTGATCCAACGCTACCGGCCCGATCCGACGGGCCCCGTTATCCGGCCCACCCTGCTTCGGGTGGATGACGATGGCCGGATCATCCAGGCTGATCGCCATGCAGAAACCATGTTTGGCTACGACATCAGCGATCTGACCGGGCAGAAAGTCCAGCATATTCTGGCTTCCCGCCAGGACGATCCCTTCGCCCCCGCCCACCGACACCGGCTGGACAATGGCCAGACAGTGCTGGTGACGTTCCGCCACAAGGATGGCTTTTTCTTTACTGCCCTGCTCGGGCTGCGAATGGAGATCCGGGATTCAGACCAGGCCGCTACCGCCTCGATTACCCTCAGGGACAGCGATGCCATGGATAGCCGGATTCAACGACTGGCGGAACAGAGTGCCGGCTTTGGTCTCTGGGAACTGGACATGCCCAGCAACGAGATCAGCTGGTCCGAAGGTATGTACCGCCTGCTGGAACTCAAAGCCGGCAGCGAGCTGACACCGGAACAGGCGCTGTTTTATTGCCAGACAGGCCAGAACCGGGTACGAGCGATGTTCAGGCGCTGTATGCGCACCGGCCAGCCGTTCAGCATGGACCTGACCATTCTCACCAGCCGGCAACGGCCACAACGGGTTACTCTGGCCGGTCGTGCTCTGAAGAACGGCGGCCGGGTGCAAAAACTCGGCGGCGTGATGGTCAACCACAGCGAGGCCATGGTCCACGATCTGGAAAAACAACAGGCTCAGCAGATTCTTCAAGCCACGACCGCCGCATCCTCTGATCTGGTGGTAGCCATCGACACCGAGTTCAGACTGTTGCATTTCAACACCCCCTGGTGCCAGCAGTTTCAACACGCCTTTGACCTGACGCCAAAGACCGGAGACAACCTGCGCAGCCTTTTGAAGGACTTCCCCAATGAGCGGAGACTGATCGAACGGCTATGGCAACGGGCCTTCGACCGTGAGCATTTTGTGGCAGAAATGCCCCTGAACCGCCAGGGAGAGGGACTGCCGATTTACGAATTTCACTTCCAGAGCATCCGCGGAGACCGGGGTGAGGTCACCGGGGCCGTTCATGTCGCACGGGATATCAGCAACCGGATCCAGCACACCAGCAACAGCGATTACCGCATGCGACACGATCCGGTCACCGGGCTGATGAATCGCCGTTCCTTCATCGAACACCTGGAACGGGCCATGGGCCATCGCCACAAACGCCAGAGCACCGACGGCCTGCTGTTTCTGGACCTGGACAACTTCGAACAGTTCAACGAGGACGCTGGCAGCGGCACCTGCGACCGCTACCTGCGGGAGCTGGCCGCCATGCTCGGGCTGCGCGTACGACAGCGTGATGCTCTGGCACGACTGGCGGGCGATACCTTTGCGCTGTTCATCGAGAATTGCCCGGAACCCAGAGCGAGAAAGATCGCCGAGGAAATCCGCGAACAGATTGCCCAGTTCAAGTTTGAATGGCAGGGGCAAACGCTGCAGACCAGCACCAGCGGTGGTCTGCTGATTCTGGACAGTGAGTTGCCGGAGCGGGCCGACACGCTGCTCACACAGGCTGCAGACCTGTGCCATACCGCCAAGACCTCAGGCCGGAACCGGATCCACACTGCCCATGCGCTACCGGATGCCGCCGGCGATACCGGCACAGACAAGCAGATGGAACAGCTGCGCCAGGCTCTGGACCAGCATCGACTGATCCTTGAGTTCCAGGCCCTGAAGCCGGTGGCGAGTGTGACCTGGGGCGACCATATTGAAATACTGTGCCGCATTCCCGGCCAGGAACCGGACGACACCACACTCCTGCCCGGACAGTTCCTGCCCCTGGCCGAGCGCTTTGACCTGGCCAAACGGCTGGACCGTCAGGTCATCCGTCAGACCCTGGACTGGCTGGGGCAGCACCGACTGCTGGAACCAAGGCTGAAATACTGCGGCTTCAACCTGTCTCTGGCCTCGGTACTGGATGACACCTTTGCCGACTTCATGGAACAGCTACTGGCACCCTCACCGTTCCGGGCGGAGTGCTTCTGCCTGGAGATCCGGGAAGCCCATGCCACCCAGTATCCGGACGAAGTGGCCGTGCTCTGCGATGCCCTGCATCGAATCGGTTGCCGGGTGGCGTTGGAGGGCGCTGGCGCCTCCGTGGAAAGCTACAGCCTGGCCGCCCAGCTGCCGGTGGATATCATCAAACTGGATAGACGGGTGATGGATCATCTGGAGGATGACCCGGTTCAGCAAGTAATGGTGGATGCCCTGCATCGTATTGCAGAAGCCGCAGGCAAGGAGACCGTTGCCACCTTTATCGAGAGCGACGAGACCCTGAGAAAGGTCCGTACCCTGGGCATCCATTTTGGCCAGGGTTACCGGTTATCCAAGCCCAGCCCGCTGGAACAGCTTAAACCTGCAGCGGTGGAGCTGAGTACCGGACGCATCGGAGGCTGAACACCGCCGGCACCGGGGGTTCCGGTGCCGGCGAGACGATTGAGGCAGGATTACTTCAGTGCAGACCGGGCACGGGCGACAGCGGCACGTACCTGGTTTGGCGCAGTTCCACCCAGATGATCACGGGCCTGCACGGAACCTTCCAGGGTCAGCACGTCGAACACATCCTCGCCGATCACATCGGAGAACTGTTGAAGTTCCTCCAGCGTCATGTCTGACAGGTCACGACCTTCGGCGACACCGAAAGCAACTGACTTGCCGACAATCTCATGGGCATCACGGAACGGCACGCCTTTCTTGACCAGGTAATCGGCCAGATCCGTGGCGGTGGAGAAGCCCCGCTTGGCGGCTACCCGCATGTTGTCGGCCTTGGCCCTGATGGCCGGGATCATGTCGGCGTAAGCCTTCAGGCAGCCCTTGATGGTATCGACCGTGTCGAACAGCGGCTCTTTGTCTTCCTGGTTGTCCTTGTTGTAGGCCAGCGGCTGGCTCTTCATCAGGGTCAGCAGGCTGATCAGATGGCCATTGACCCGGCCGGTCTTGCCACGCACCAGCTCGGGTACATCCGGGTTTTTCTTCTGGGGCATGATCGAGGAACCGGTGCAGAACCGGTCCGGCAGGTCGATGAAATCGAACTGGGCGGAGGTCCAGAGCACCAACTCTTCGCTGAACCGGGACAGGTGGGTCATCAGCAGCGCGGCGAAACTGCAGAATTCAATGGCGAAATCCCGGTCGGAGACCGAATCCAGGCTGTTTTCAGTGGGCCGGTCAAAGCCCAGCAGTTCGGCGGTCAGATTGCGGTCAATCGGGTAAGTGGTGCCGGCCAGGGCAGCAGCACCCAGAGGCATCACGTTCACCCGCTTGCGGCAATCCTGCAGACGATCGGCATCACGCACCAACATTTCGTACCAGGCCAGCAAATGGTGGCCGAAGGTAACCGGCTGGGCGGTCTGCAGGTGGGTAAAGCCGGGCATGATGGTGTCTGCCTCGCGCTCGGCCAGGTCCAGCAAGCCAGCCTGCAGGCGGGCCAGTTCCTCGGCAATCACGTCGATTTCATCGCGCAGGTACAGGCGGATATCGGTGGCCACCTGATCATTCCGGCTGCGGCCGGTATGCAGTTTCTTGCCGGTGATGCCGATGCGGTCGGTCAGCCGGGCTTCGATGTTCATGTGCACGTCTTCCAGGCTGACGGACCACTCGAAGCGACCGGCCTCGATGTCTTCCTTCACGCCTTTCAGGCCGTCGATGATCTGGTCGCGCTCGGCGTCAGTCAGCACACCCACTTTCGCCAGCATGGTGGCATGGGCGATCGAGCCGGTAATATCATGGTGATACAGGCGCTGATCAAAACCCACCGAGGCGGTGAAGCGTTCAACAAAGGCATCGGTAGGCTCGCTGAAGCGGCCACCCCAGGGTTTTTCGGAGGATGTGGTCTGGTCAGACTTTTTCTGATCCGTCATGGTCTATCTTTCCTGCTGACAGCCCGGCATCATCATGCCGGCAATGGATAAGTGAAAAGTTGCGGCAGTATAGCATTCCGGCCCCGGTTAAGGAGACTCCCCTGAAACCCGACAAAGGCATGAACCACAAGGACACCGACAGCTTCTACGTGCCCGATCTGTGTCGTGTGCGGGCCGTGTTCATGCTGTTGATTACCAGCGAACTGCTGGTTCTGGTGCTGGCCATCGTGCAGGCACAGAACAGCTGGATCGACTGGAACTACTTCGGTCTGCTGTCCCTGTTCGTGCAATGGACCACCCTCACCAGCGCCGCACTGATCTGTCTGTTGCGCCCCCGCCTGGCCCGCATGAGCAACAGCCGCGCCACGATGACCATCGCCGCCATTGTCTTGCTGGACGTACTGGCGTTCAGCCTGTTTGCCGACAGCGTATTGCACCCGCAGCCGGGCGTGGCGCTCTGGCAGGGCATTGCCAAGAAGCTGTTACTGGCACTGCTGATTGTCCTGATGGTGCTGCGTTATTTTTACCTTCAGCACCAGTGGCAGCAACAGCGTGAGGCGGAAATGCAGGCCCGGCTGACCTCCTTGCAGGCCCGGATCCAGCCACACTTTCTGTTTAACAGCATGAACACCATTGCCAGCCTGATTGCCACCAATCCGGAGCAGGCGGAAGAAGCAGTGCTGGATCTGTCGGAACTGTTCCGGGCCAGCCTGCGCACCGACGACCAGCTCATTCCCCTGAACCGTGAGCTGGAACTGTGCCAGCGCTACCTGGCGATTGAGTCTCTGAGACTGGGGGAACGCCTGCAACTGGAGTGGGATATTCAACCCGGGCTCGGGCAACAGGTAATACCACCCCTGACACTGCAGCCGCTGGTGGAAAATGCCATCTATCACGGCATTCAGCCGCGGCCGGAAGGCGGTGTCGTCCGGGTCGAAGTATCGGCCAAGGATCACTTTGTCTACCTTCTGGTGCAGAATCCCGCGCCGGAATCTACGGAACGCCAGCATCAGGGCAACCGGGTCGCCCTGAGTAACACCCAGGCCAGACTACAGGCACTGTTTGGCGAACCGGCCGTGCTCAAACACAGTCGCCAGGGCAATACCTACACCGTCACCCTTCGCCTGCCCCGGCGCAGCATCAACACCAGCAACCGTCAGTCACGAAACAGGCCATGAATACCGAAGACAGCAAACGCGTACTGATTGCCGATGACGAACCCCTCGCCCGCCAGCGCATCCAGCGCTTGCTGGAAGCCTTGCCGGATTACCGGGTTTGTGGCGAAGCGGTGGATGGCAACGACACTTTGCGCAAAGTGGCCGAACTGGAACCGGACATCCTGCTGCTGGACATCCGTATGCCCGGCATGGATGGCATGGAGGCAGCCGACCAGCTCAGCAAGCTCCAGAATCCGCCCGCAGTGATTTTTTGTACCGCCTATGACCACTATGCCATCCAGGCGTTCGAGGTTCGCGCCGTCGCCTACCTGCTCAAACCGGTCCGGCGTGAGGCGTTGGCCGATGCCCTGGCCCGGGCCGGCAAGCTGAACCGGGTACAACGGCAAGCTCTGGCGCAAAATAGCGATGCCGGCAACGACCAGCTGGCGGTGCGCACGCACCGAGGTACCGAACTGATCGACCTGGCAGATCTGTACTACTGCGAGGCCGACCAGAAATACGTGACCCTGCACCACAGCCACGGCGAGACGGTGTGCGACTACACTCTGAAAGAACTGGAGCAGGCTTACCCGGATCACCTTCTGCGCATCCACCGACACACACTGGTTGGCGTGCGCTTTATCCAGGGGCTGCGGCGGTCGTCCGATGGCCAGAATCAGTTGGCACTGAAAGGCAATGCCACCCTGCTGCCGGTCAGCCGCCGCCATGCCAGCCACGTCCGCCAGTGGCTGCAGGAACACCAACCCTCCCCCTGACGGGGTAGGCGGGGGTTCACCGCGGGACTTTTTTTCTGCCACAAGGTAACCTTGGGGCACATTTTCCCGAACGACAGTGAGTGACATGTCCAAACGTACCCTTCGCATTGCAACCCGCAGCAGCGCACTGGCGCTGTGGCAGGCGGAATTCATCAAGGCCGAGCTGGAAAGGCTGCATGACAACGTTGACGTTGAACTGATCAAGATAAAGACCCAGGGCGACAAGATCCTGGACGTCCCCCTGGCCAAGATCGGCGGCAAGGGCCTGTTCGTGAAGGAACTGGAAGAAGCCATGCTGGACGGCCGTGCCGATCTGGCCGTGCATTCCATGAAAGACGTGCCCATGGAATTCCCCGAGGGCCTGGGGCTGGTCGCCATTTGCGAGCGCGAAGACCCCACCGATGCCTTCGTCAGCAACCAGTATGAACACATCGACCAGCTGCCTGAGGGCGCGGTAGTAGGCACCGCCAGCCTGCGTCGGGAAGCCCAGCTGCGGGCCAACCGCCCGGATCTTCAGATCAAGGTACTGCGTGGCAACGTGAATACCCGGTTGGCAAAACTGGATGCCGGTGAATACGACGCCATTGTGCTGGCCAGCTCCGGCCTGAAGCGTCTCGGCTTCCATGACCGTATCCGTTACTGTCTGCCAGACACGTTTTCCCTGCCCGCCGTTGGCCAGGGTGCTTTAGGCATCGAATGCCGGGTCGACGACACGGAACTTCTGGAGCTGATTGCCCCGCTCAATCACACCGACACCTGGGACCGCGTCAGCGCAGAGCGGGCGCTGAACCGTCGCCTTGAAGGCGGTTGCCAGGTACCCATTGCCGCCTATGCCCTGCTGGAAGACGATAACACCCTGTGGCTGCGGGGCCTGGTTGGCGCAGTCGATGGTACCCAGATTTTCCGGGTGGAAGGCCGTGCCCCGCGCGCCGAAGGTGAACGCCTGGGCCGTGAACTGGCAGAACAGCTGCTGTCCATGGGGGCCGACAAGGTGCTGGCTGAAATCTATGGCCACACCCCGCGCTGAGTTTCAGCAACCGCCTGAACTCCAGGGCCGGCGTGTATTGATCTGCCGGCCCGAGCCCGAAGCCAGCCGCCTCGCCGAGGCCTTTCGCAAGGCCGGTGCCGAGGCCCGGGTGATGCCGATGATGGCGCGCGAGCCTTTACCGGAAACCCCGGAGCAGCGCGGCATCCTGCAGCAGCTGGACAACTTTTCCCACATCATCGCGGTCAGCCCCTATGCCGCCCGCCGGCTGATGGAGGAAATCGACCACTGGTGGCCACAACTTCCCACCGGCCTGCAGTGGTACGGGGTGGGCGCCGGCACCGCAGCGGTCTTTCGCGAACACGGCCTGAAACCGAGAATGCCCTCCGAAGGCTGGACCAGCGAGGCTTTGCTGGCACTGCCATCGTTGCAGCACCTTGACGGAGAGAAAGTTTTGCTGGCTCGAGGTGAGCATGGCCGGGAACTGATTCGTCAGACCCTGGCGCAACGGGGCGCACGGATTACCACCCTGCCCCTGTACCGGCGCGCGCTGCCGTACTATTCTGCAGAACAGGTGAAGGCTCTGGTTGCCGATTTCCGCCCCGAGGTGGTGATTGCGCTTTCCGGCGAAACGCTGAACAATCTGGTGGAACTGGGCCACAGATACCAGCTGGCCCTGACGCCCAAGATAATCGTAGTACCTGCGGAGCGTGTGGCGGAACAGGCACGCGCGCTGGGCTTCCGCAAGCCACTCGTGCCCGGTAGCCTGAACGATGACGACCTGGTCATCAGTGTTGCTTCCTGCCTGTCGCAGGAGGCCGGTGACAACGGATAACCAAGTAAGGATGCCCGTGACTGAAACAACAAAACAACTCCCTGCTCCCGTACAACCCGCCAGGCCGGAACGCCCCCGTCTTTGGCCGGTGTGGCTTGTGGCGGTTCTGGCGCTGATTCTGGCGATTGCCCTGGGGCTCTGGAACTGGCACCAGTGGCAGAACCACCAGGCCACCCTGCAAGTGATTCAGGACCTCCGGCAGGATACCAACCAGCTGGAAAACCTTTACGGCAACCGCGGCAGCGAACAGAGCGAGCGGCTTCAGGCACTGGAAACCCGGCTGGCGGAACAGCGGGAGCTGATTGCCACCCAGCAACGCCAGATCGATCACAACGCCCGCGAATTGCTGGAAGCCGGCAACCGCACCCGCACTGACTGGCTACTTGCAGAAGCCGAATATCTGCTGCGTATTGCCAACCAGCGCCTGCTGATCGAAAAGGACATCCGCGGTTCGCTGTCCGCCCTGGAATCGGCCGACGAGGTGTTGCGGGAATCCGACGATATCGGGGTTTATCTGGTGCGCCAGCAACTGGCCCGGGAAATCCAGTCGCTGAAGGGCATTCAGGGTGTCGACCGCACCGGGCTCTACCTGCGGCTGGAGGCCGCCATTGCCAGCGTCAACGACCTCACCGACCAGGCACTGATCAGTGATCAGGCGCCGGGGTTCGACATGATCGAAGACCAGAATGCGCCGTCCGACGGCAGCAATATGTTCACCCGGGGCTGGAACCGGTTCCTGGGCACCCTCAAAGAAGTCGTCGTCATCCGTCGCATGGACGAACCAGTGAAACCCCTGTTGTCTCCGGACCAGAGTGCCTGGGCCCGACTCAACCTGCAATTAATGCTGGAAGAAGCTGAAATGGCGGTCTTGCGGGGCAACCAGCCCCTGTATGAACGGGCGCTGAACAAGGCCATCACCACCATCAACGACTGGTACGATGGCACTAACCCGGCCATTCGTGGGCTCAACGAGACCCTGACCGAGCTGGCCGAGCGCAACGTAGACCCGGAACTGCCGGATATCAGCCAGTCCCTAAACCTGCTGAAAGAGCGGCTGGCGGGTCGCCTGGCCACCGGCGACAATGACAGCAACGCGGGCAATGGGGGCAATGAGTCATGATCCGCGTATTGCTGATCCTGCTGATCGCCCTTTTGGTGGGCACCGGGCTATCCCTGGGGCTGACCTACGACCTCGGCTATATCCGCATCAGCCTGGGCAACTACCTGATTGAAACCAATTTCTGGGTCGGGCTGGGCCTGATACTGGTCATCATTCTGTTAGCCGTCACCATCATCAATACGGTTCGCCGATTCCGCCAGGGTACCGGCGTGATGGCGGGTTGGATTGCCCGCGGTAATGAGCGCCGGGCCCGGCGCCGGACCACACGAGGCCTGCTGGCTCTGGCCGAAGGTAACTGGCCCCGCGCCCGCAAACTGCTGACCAGCTCCGCCAGCCATGCCGACACCCCCCTGATCAACTATCTCGCGGCGGCCCAGGCCGCGTTCGAGTCCGGTGACTATGAAGCGGTCGATGAACTGCTGCGCAAGGCCTTTGAAAGTACACCGGGCTCCAGCATGGCGGTGGGCTTGACCCAGGCCCAACTGCAACTGGCCGGTAACCGGCCCGAGCAGGCTTTAGCGACCCTGTTGCGCCTGCGCAAGGAATCTCCGCATCATCCGTTTGTCCTCAAGCTGCTGAAGAATGCCTATCTGCGCCTGGAAGACTGGCGCGAGCTGTCCCGGCTTATCCCGGAACTGCGCAAGCGCAGCGTGGTGCCGGAGAGCGAACTGAACGAGCTGGAACGCCAGGTCTGGCACAACCTGCTGGAGCGGGCCGCTGAGGAATGCCAGCGCAGCCGCAAAGAGAATCCCGAAGCCAGCCTGGAACCGCTGACCCGCCTGTGGGACGAGCTGCCAGGCTTTGTGCGCCGGGACGAATACACCATCCGCGACTACGCCAGGCTGCTGGCGGGATTGGGCGATGAGGCCCAGGCAGAAATCCTGCTGAGAAAGGTCTTGCGCAATCACTGGAGTGACGAGCTGATCAACCTCTATGGCCGGATTCAGGGCCATGACCTGGAGGAACAGTTACTGATTGCCGAGCAGTGGCTGAAACATCGCACCAACAACCCCGAGCTGCTGCTGGCACTGGGCCGGCTCAGCCTGCGTAATGAGCTGTGGGGAAAAGCGCGGGAATATTTTGAAACCAGCCTGAAACTGCGCCGCAACCGGGAAACCCTGGCGGAACTTAGCCGGCTGAATGCCCATATGGGTGAGGAAGAGGCCAGCATCAAGCTGCTGATGCAGGGCCTGGAAACCGACCATGGCCTGCCCGACCTGCCCATGCCCCGAGCCTGAGACTTCCCAGACCTTTTGATTCAGTCAAACAACAAGGGCCGGCAAATTGCCGGCCCTTGTTGTTTGCGCCCACTGAAATTGTCAGCTGCGGGGGGCGTACTCCAGAACATCCGAGAAAAAGGCCTGCTCCGGAAGGCCAGCCTCAACCAGCGCATCCATCAGGGTATACACCATGGTGGGCGAGCCACTGGCATGAACTTCCACGTCCTGCCAGTCGAATCCTGAGGCCAGTACCGCCCTGACCAGCTGGTCGTGGTGGCCGCCCCAGTCATTGTCTTCATCGTCACCCACTACCGGCAGAAAGCTGAACGGCGCCCACTCCTCCTGCCACTGCTGCGCGAGAGAACGCAGGTACATATCCTCGTGCTTGCGCACGCCCCAGAACAGTTTGACTGGCTTCTGGTAACGGGTTTCCCGCAGGTAATCCACCAGGCTTTTCATCTGGGCAAAACCGGTACCAGCCGCCACCAGTAGCAGGGGTTTGTCCGGCATACTGGCCAGGCAGGCCTTGCCATGGGGCAATTCCACCGTCACATCCTGGCCGGAAGTCAGCGCATCGATGACTTTCTGGGCCGAGATCCAGTCGGGCGACGCCTGGATGTGCAGTTCGATCTGCTCTGCAAAGGGGCTGCTGGCAATCGAGAAATAGCAGGGGTCAGCTCCGGGCAGAATCACCGACAGATACTGTCCGGCATGGAAAGCCACATCCCTCCGCCGGGGAAGCTGCAAGGCCACCCGGTACACATCGTGACTGATGGAACGTACGTCGATTACCTTCGCCTGGTACTGGCGGGGCTGGTAATTTCCTGATGCCATAACGGCAGGTATCTCCAGTTCAAGGTCGGCGAGCGGCCGAGTCCGACACATCATCAGTGGCTCGCCAACCGCGATAGAATGTTGATTTCGGGTATTCAGCGCCCGACCTTTCAACAACCGGGCCTCACAGATTTCGCACACACCATTTCGGCAGGCTGCCGGCACCCGTATTCCGGCTGCGGCCGCTGCAAACAACAGGTCTTCAGCCTTATCAGCACCATAACAAAGCCCCGATGGCTGCAGACGTATCCGAAACACTCTCTGCCCCTGTCAGTCGGGGCGGGCACCGGGAACTTCAATCCCCAGGCTGTCCCAGATGTCATCCACCCGCTGTTTGACCTGGTCGGTCATGGCGATGGCGGTGCCCCACTCCCGGTCAGTCTCTCCGGGCCATTTGTTGGTGGCGTCCATCCCCATTTTCGAGCCGAGCCCAGACACCGGGGAGGCAAAGTCCAGATAGTCGATCGGGGTGTTTTCCACCAGCGTCGTGTCCCGGACCGGGTCCATTCGCGTGGTGATGGCCCAGATCACATCTTCCCAGTTACGGGCATCCACGTCGTCATCAGTAACAATAACGAACTTGGTGTACATGAATTGCCGCAGGAACGACCATACCCCCATCATCACCCGTTTGGCATGGCCGGGATACTGCTTCTTCATAGTGACTACGGCAAGCCGGTAGGAACAGCCTTCCGGCGGCAGATAGAAATCGACAATTTCCGGGAATTGCTTCTGCAGGATTGGAATGAACACCTCGTTCAGCGCCACTCCGAGAATAGCCGGCTCGTCCGGTGGACGGCCAGTGTAGGTGCTGTGATAGATCGGATCCCGACGGTGGGTAATGCGCTCCACGGTAAACACCGGGAACTGATCCACTTCGTTGTAATACCCGGTGTGATCACCAAACGGCCCTTCCGGCGCCATATCGTCCGGGTAGATAAAGCCTTCCAGTACAATCTCGGCACTGGCCGGCACCTGAAGATCGCTCAGGCCAGCATTCACCAGTTCCGTTCGACTACCCCGCAGCAAACCTGCAAAAGCATATTCAGACAGCGTATCTGGCACCGGGGTAACGGCACCCAGAATGGTGGCCGGATCAGCACCCAGTGCGACCGCAACCGGATAGGGCTTGTCCGGGTTGGCCTTACGGAACTCCTGGTAATCCAGGGCGCCACCCCGATGGCTGAGCCAGCGCATAATCAGACGATTACGACCAATCACCTGCTGCCGGTAGATACCCAGGTTCTGACGTTCCTTGTTGGGGCCACGGGTAATCACCAGCGGCCAGGTCACCAGAGGACCGGCGTCACCCGGCCAGCAGTGCTGGACCGGGATCTGGTACAGATCCACCTTGTCTTTTTCAATCACTACATCCTGGCAGGGTGCCGAGCGCAACACCTTGGGGCTCATGCGCATGACCTGCCGGAACAATGGCAGTTTTTCGATAGCGTCCTTGAAGCCCTTGGGGGGATCCGGTTCTTTCAGAAACGCCAGCAGCTTGCCAATCTCCCGCAACGCAGCCACATCGTCCTGCCCCATGCCCAGTGCCACCCGTTTCGGTGTTCCGAACAGGTTGGCCAACACCGGCATATCGTAGCCTTTCGGATTCTCGAACAACAACGCCGGACCACCGGCACGCAGGGTGCGGTCGCAGATTTCGGTCATTTCCAGGTGGGGGTCAACTTCGGCGGTAATGCGCTTGAGCTCACCCAGCTTTTCCAGCTGGCTGACAAAGTCCCGAAGGTCGTTGTATTTCATGGTGTGCTCCGTTTCTGGTCTACGGTACTACGGAGTTTTTTCTGGTCTGGATTCAGACCTGAGTTCAGGTATTGGCCTGAGCAGCTTGAATGCTGGGGAGGGAATCCGCCCCGACCACCCGGACATTCCATAAGAACGCCCGCCGGTCGGGAATCGGAGTCAGTATCACCGACGCTTCATGGACTGGAAGAACTCGTCGTTAGTCTTGGTGTCCTTGAGCTTGTCCAGCAGGAACTCGATGGCGGCGGTATCGTCGTCCATGGAGTGCAGCAATTTGCGCAGAATCCACACACGCTGGATGTCGGCTTCGGACATCAACAGGTCTTCTCGGCGAGTGCCGGAGCTACGAATGTTGATGGCCGGGTACACCCGTTTCTCCGCAATCCGTCGGTCCAGATGCACCTCCATGTTACCGGTGCCCTTGAACTCCTCGTAGATCACTTCGTCCATTTTGGAACCGGTGTTCACCAGCGCCGTGGCGAGAATGGTCAGGCTTCCGCCTTCTTCCACGTTACGGGCAGCACCAAAGAAACGCTTGGGCTTTTCCAGCGCGTGGGCATCAACACCGCCGGTCAGTACCTTGCCGGAGGACGGAATCACCGTGTTGTAGGCCCGGGCCAGACGGGTGATGGAGTCCAGCAGAATGACCACATCTTTCTTGTGCTCGACCAGGCGCTTGGCCTTTTCGATCACCATCTCGGCCACCTGCACGTGACGGGCCGGCGGCTCATCAAAGGTGGAGGCCACCACTTCGCCGCGCACGGTACGCTGCATTTCAGTCACTTCTTCCGGGCGCTCATCAATCAGCAGCACCATCAGGTGGCATTCCGGGTTATTGCGGGTAATCGACTGGGCGATACCCTGCATCAGCAGCGTTTTACCAGCCTTGGGCGGGGATACGATCAGCCCCCGCTGGCCTTTACCTATCGGCGCTACCAGATCCAGAACCCGGGATGAGAGATCCTCGGTGCTGCCGTTACCGGCTTCCAGCATCAACCGTTCCTGAGGGAACAGCGGTGTCAGGTTCTCGAACAGAATCTTGTTGCGGGCGTTGTCCGGCTTGTCAAAGTTGATCTCGTTGACTTTCAGCAGGGCAAAATAACGTTCGCCGTCTTTCGGAGGACGGATCTTGCCCGCGATGGTGTCGCCGGTACGCAGGTTGAACCGACGAATCTGGCTGGGGGAAACGTAAATATCGTCCGGCCCGGCCAGGTATGAGGCATCGGCGGAGCGGAGGAAGCCGAAACCATCCTGCAGAATCTCCAGTACACCGTCACCGTAAATGTCTTCGCCGCTTTTGGCGTGTTTTTTCAGGATGGTGAAGATCACATCCTGTTTGCGCGAACGAGCCAGGTTGTCGAGGCCCATTTCTTGCGCGATATCGAGCAATTCGGGCACGGATTTCTGCTTGAGTTCAGTAAGATTCATAGTTTGTTGGATTTTCAGGAATGGAAGTAAACGACTGTTGGAATGACAGGGGCGCCCCTGAACGTGTTGATCGAATCAAAAATGAAACAAAGGTGCTGGCAGATGGAGCAACCGGTGTAGATGGAAGCCGGATATTAAATGCCGAAGCCAGAGAGTGGGAACAACTGTTCGCCGGGCAACGGCATCATCGGCCACCTTTAGCGCGAATGTCAAGCCCCTGAATAAAATTAAGCCGTTTTTTGGCATGGGGTTCACTGGTTCTGGAGCTCCCTCTGATGGGTTACTCCCTTCCCAACCACGCAGCAGATCAGGATACTGAGCCTATGATTGATGACAGACTTCCGGAGCCTACCCCATGAGCAGTGATCGCACCAGCGAACTGAAGCCCCTGAACATCGCCCTTCTGACCGTCTCGGACACCCGAGGCCCGGATGAAGACACGTCTGGCCAGTTTCTCGAGGACAGCGTTGTCGAGGCCGGTCACCGGCTGGTGGCCCGCCGCATCCTGCCGGATGACATCTACCTGGTCCGGGCCCTGATGTCACAATGGATTGCCGATCCGGAGATTCACGCCGTCATCATTACCGGCGGCACCGGCTTCCACGAACGTGACAGTACGCCGGAAGCGGTAGCGCCCCTGCTGGATAAAACCATCGACGGATTTGGTGAGGAGTTCCGGCGACTGTCCGCCTCTGAGATCGGCACCTCCACTATTCAGTCCCGGGCCTTTGGCGGCCTGGCCAACCATACGGTTATTTTCTGCCTGCCCGGCTCAACCGGGGCTTGCCGAACCGGCTGGAACGGCATTCTGGCAACCCAGCTGGACAGTCGCCATGGCCCCTGTAATTTCTCTGCTCTGGCCCTGCGCAAGCCGGACCGCCCCTACCAGCGGGTTCAGGAAGTGATTGGCCAGCGTGCCGAGCGGTAATCAGGAGGACACATGATGGCTAACGATCTGACATCGGTTGACGATGCACTGCAACATATTCTTGACCGGGCGCCGGCCATCACCCGCACCGAAGCCGTTGCTCTGACGGACAGCCTCGGCCGGATTCTGGCAGAGAACCAGTATGTTCCCGCGGATGTACCGCCGGCAGATAACAGCGCCGTGGACGGCTACGCGGTATGTCTGGCCGATGTCGCCGCGGGCAGACCGATGTCCGTATCCGCCCGAATCCCGGCCGGCGTTGCCCCCGGAACACTGGCACCCGGCACAGCGGCACGGATTTTTACCGGCTCAGAGATTCCCGAAGGGGCGGATGCGGTCGTGATGCAGGAACGGGTG
The DNA here is from genome assembly GCF_042763285.1 of Marinobacter sp. LM1. Taxonomy (NCBI): domain Bacteria; kingdom Pseudomonadati; phylum Pseudomonadota; class Gammaproteobacteria; order Pseudomonadales; family Marinobacteraceae; genus Marinobacter; species Marinobacter sp. LM1. Next base: position 460,742 of record NZ_CP114373.1, on the reverse strand, counting down.
GAACGCACCGACGACATGATTCTGATCCAGGCGGAGGTTTCGGAGGGCCAGAACATTCGCAGGCGGGGCCAGGATCTTGCCCGGGGCGATCTGGCGCTGGCGAAGGGCAAGCGCATTCGCCCCCAGGAAATGGGCCTGCTGGCCTCCATGGGGATGAGCCAGGTTCCGGTCATGGGTCGACTAAGAGTCGCGGTATTGACCACCGGTGATGAACTAGTGGAGCCGGGCCAGCCACTTGATCCCGGCCAGATATACAACACCAACCGGTTTACCCTTATGGGCCTGTTGGCCGAGGCAGGCTGCGAGCTGGTGTTGTGCGAAACCCTTGAAGATACCCGGGAAGCCACCCGCAGCACGCTCGAGTCTGCTGCTGCCAAGGCCGACCTGATCATCACCAGCGGCGGCGTATCGGTCGGCGAGGAGGACCACGTTCGCGCGGTACTGGAGGAATCCGGCAAGCTGTCACTTTGGCGCATGGCAATCAAGCCCGGCAAACCACTGGCGTTTGGCGAAGTGGCAGGCATACCGGTACTCGGTTTGCCGGGCAATCCGGCAGCGGTCCTGGTCACTTTTCTGGTGGTAGCGATGCCTTACATTCGCAAACGCCAGGGCCGGCAGGACCTCCTTCCCGTGGGCGAATATCTGCCGGCGGGGTTTGACGTAACCTCCACATCTGTCCGCCGCGAGTTTGTACGGGCCCGGAAGCAGGGTTCAGCAGCGGGTCTGGAGGTTGTCGCCTATCCAAACCAGAGCTCCGGCGTACTGAGTTCCGCCTGCTGGGGCGACGGCCTGGCTGTAGTGCCGGAACATACGGCGATCCGCGCCGGCGATTTGATTACATACTATCCGTTCACCGAATTACTGAGTTAACGATGACAGAACCAACACTGACTGTGCGTTTTTTCGCGCGACTGCGAGAAGAGCTTGGTACCGAAAGCCTGACCCTGCCGGCCTCCGAGCACCACACGGTCGCGGACCTGCTTACCTACCTGGCCAGCCGGGGCGGTGCCTGGGCCCAGCTGACCGGTGGCCAACCGGTGATGGTGGCCATCAATCAGTCCATGGCAAAGCCGTCCAGCCCGGTACAGCCAGGGGACGAGGTAGCCTTCTTCCCACCGGTCACCGGAGGTTAAGATGATTTCAATCCAGACCGACGATTTCGATGCGGGTGCGGAATATGAGGCGCTCCGGTTGACCGGGCCGGGCACCGGGGCCATTGTCACCTTCTCGGGCCTGGTACGGGATTCCGGGGATCTGTCCGGGGTGACGGGGCTGTTTCTGGAGCATTATCCGGGGATGACCGAGCAGGTGATTCAGGGGCTGATTGATGAGGCTGGGCGGCGCTGGGATGTGCAGCGGGCCCGGGTGATTCACCGGATCGGACGCTTGGCGCTGGCCGACCAGATTGTATTTGTGGGGGTGTGCAGTGCCCACCGGGGCGATGCGTTTGCGGCCTGTGAGTTCATTATGGACGCGTTGAAGACGTCGGCGCCGTTCTGGAAAAAGGAGATTACCCGCGAGGGAGAGCATTGGGTGGAGCAGAAAGAGTCTGATGTTGCCCGGAGTCGGAACTGGGAGTGAGGCGCTTATTGGAGTTTGCCGCCCGGCCACTGGTCTGGTGGGGCCTCCGAAAACCGCTGTGAATACGTCCCTGTACGCTTGCTCTCCGCCATCCATGGCTCCGAGCATTTTCGGAGGCCCCACCAGACCAGCGCCCTACGTATGCAGTCAGTTGATCCTGCAGCGATCGGATTAGCGTTCCAAATCCCTAAAATTGTTGCGATTCTTGAACACTTCGTCAGCTTCCGGACAATCTACCGCCACCGCCCCCACCGATTCGGCAAATCCCATCACCCGGCGATTGTCCGACGCCAGCCAGCGGTCCAGCTCCACCATTACATTTACAGGATACACACCGTGCAACGGGTGCAGGCGGCCGTTATGTTCGGCAATAGCCGGGCGGTCGGGCTGGGTTTGCCAGGCAGTGACCAGGGCGCTGAGGGTTCCCGGGGTGATTCCCGGGGTATCACAGGGGCAAACCAGCACAGCTTCGGCACCCTGGGCTTCCGCGGCTTTCAGGCCCGTGAGCAGGCCCGCCAGAGGACCCTGGTCGCGTAGTTCAGGAGGATCCTGCAGGATGCGGCCGGGCGCCAGGCGTTCGTAGTCCGGCAGCGAGCGGTTGGCGCTGATGAAGACGGCCGGGGTGATGGTCCTCAGGGCCTGCAGCACCCATTCGGCCATGGCTCTGCCTTGCCAGGGTACGAGGCCTTTGTCCTGGCCGCCCATGCGGGTGCCTTTGCCGCCTGCCAGGAGCAGGCCGATGATTCTGTCGGGTCGGGTCATGGCATAAAAAAACCGCCCGTGAAGCGTTGTTCAGGGGCGGTTTCCTTCAACAGCGGATCAGAGGTTGCTGTCGAGGAAGGCGGCCAGCTGCGATTTGGACAGCGCGCCTACTTTGGTGGCATCCACGTTGCCGTTCTTGAACAGCATCAGGGTCGGGATACCACGGATGTTGAACTTGGGCGGGGTCTGTTCGTTTTCGTCGATGTTGAGTTTGCAGACCTTAAGCTTGCCTTCGTATTCGTCAGCGATTTCTTCCAGAACCGGAGCAATCATTTTGCACGGGCCACACCACTCGGCCCAGTAGTCTACCAGTACCGGAACGTCGGACTTCAGTACATCCTGCTCGAAGGAAGCGTCGGTGACATTAACGATATTTCCGCTCATTACCTTTTCCTGATTCAGGCGCTCCGGGGCTTGGATTCCGGCCCTTCGGGAGTCGCTGTTGACTGTAGTGGACGGTGTTCTCTTTACGGACCGGCCGCCCACCCGGATTAAGACAGACTATTACTTTACGCGATTGCCCGCCCTGATGTGAAGCCGGTTGTATCTACCCCCGGGTTGATCCGTGTCAGTAATGTCCGCAGCCAATTACTGACACGGCCGGGAAGTTTCACTTATAGTACGGCCAAGTTCATATCACACAGGACGCCTATCAACGTGACGGCCGCATCCCCTGCCGAGAAGCCTGAAACCTCCCCGGACATGCTGGCAGCCATCGATATGGGCTCCAACAGTTTTCATATGGTCGTCGCCCGTCTGGTGCATGGCGAAATCCGCACGGTTGAGAAGATGGGCGAGAAAGTCCAGCTTGGCGCGGGGCTGGATCAGTACAATCGGCTGACCGAAGAAACCCAGCTGCGGGCCCTCGAATGTCTGAGCCGGTTTGCCCAGCGCCTTCAGGGCATGCCCCGGGAAGCCGTCCAGATCGTCGGCACCAATGCCCTCCGGGTCGCCCGCAATGCTCACGATTTCATTGCCCGTGCCGAGGAAGTGCTGGGCTATCCGGTAGAAATCATCGCCGGGCGTGAGGAAGCGCGGTTAATCTATCTCGGTGTCTCCCATACCCTGTCGGACGATTCCGGCCGGCGGCTGGTGATTGATATTGGCGGCGGCAGCACGGAATTCATCATCGGGCAGCGTTTCGAACCCCAGGAGCTGGAAAGCCTGCACATGGGGTGCGTCTCGTTCCGCAACCGCTACTTTCCCGATGGCAAGATTACCCGGCGCCAGATGGACAAGGCCATTACCCACGCCGAGCAGGAACTGCTGAATATCCGTCAGCACTATCGTTCAGTGGGGTGGCAGAGCGCGGTGGGCTCTTCCGGCTCGATCAAGGCGATTGCCAACGTGCTGGCAACCCTGAAGATTACCGACGGCTCCATTAACCGCGACGGCATGGAAGAGCTGCGCAAGCGCCTGGTGAGCATGGGCAAGGTGGAGAAACTGGCCGAACTGGGGGTAAGGGAAGATCGCCAGAGCATTTTCCCCGCCGGCTTTGCCATTCTGATGGCGGCGTTCCGTTCACTCGACATCCAGACCATGACCTTTGCCGACGGCGCCCTGCGTGAAGGCCTGCTGTACGACATTGTCGGACGCATCCAGCACGAGGACGTTCGTGAACGCACGATTGCGGCGCTGCAGGAGCGTTACCACGTAGACCAGGCTCACGGCGCAGCGGTCGAGAACACCGCAATTGCCGCCTGGGAACAGGTGGCGGGGCAATGGGGCCTGCGCACCGCCGCCGATGAAGACGTGCTGCGCTGGGCCTGCCGGCTGCACGAGATCGGCCTGACCATTTCCCACAGCCAGTACCACAAGCACGGCGCCTACCTGTTGCGTTATTCCGATTTACCCGGCTTCAGTCAGCCGTTCCAGAAGGATCTGGCCACTCTGGTCCGGGGCCATCGCCGGAAGTTCTCGTCGGCGGTTTTCGAGGGTATCGAGCCCGAGGACAAACCCCGCCTGACCTACCTTTGCGTGCTGGTGCGGCTGGCGGTGCTGATCCAACACCCACGCAACCTGGAAGAACCCCCCGCCTTCACCCTTCACGGCCACGATAACCGCCTGGTGATCGAGTTCCCCGAGGGCTGGCTGGACAACCGCCCGCTGACCCTCGCAGACCTGGAGAACGAACGGGACTACCTGGCACGCCAGGACTTTACCCTGGAGATCTCGGGCCGGTAACGCCGGCTCAGTTCAGCCGGCCAGTTCCGCCTCCAGATTCTCCACGGTTTCGCTGACCTCCAACCACTCGGCTTCAACGTCTTCCAGCTCTCGCTTCAGTTCGGTCTGCTCCGCCAGCAGTTCCTTGAGTCGAACCTTTTGCTGGTCATCGTAAAGCCCTGGGTCGGCCAGGTTTTGCTCCATCGTGGCGAGCTTTTGCTGCAACTGCTCCATACGGGTCTCAAGCGTTCCCTGTTTTTTCCGCCACGGGCTGAGTTTCTGTCGCAGTTCAGCTTCCTGGCGCTTGCGGGCCTTGCGTTCATCCGCCGTCAGGGTCGCGGCTCCGGCGGTATTCACCGACTTTTCCTGACCCTCGGCCACTTCACGCCGGGGTGGCGATTCCTCATCTTTCCGACGTTCCGCCAACCAGCGTTCGTAATCCTCCAGGTCGCCCTCGTACTCGCCAACAGCGCCATCGCATACCAACCAGAACTCATCCACCGTGTTGCGCAGCAAGTGGCGGTCGTGGGATACCACCACGATGGCGCCCTCGAAGTTCTGGAGCGCCATGGTCAGGGCCTGTCGCATTTCCAGGTCCAGATGGTTCGTGGGCTCATCCAGCAACAGCAGATTGGGTTTCTGCCAGGCGATAACGGCAAGCGCTACCCGGGCCTTCTCACCGCCCGAAAACGAGCGAATGGGCGCAAGTGCTTCGTCGCCGTGAAAATCGAAGCCGCCCAGGAAGTCCCGGACTTTCTGCTCCGATGCGGTTGGCGCCAGACGCTGCAGGTGCAGGAACGGACTGGCGTCGAGATCCAGGGACTCCAGCTGATGCTGGGCGAAATAGCCGATGGCCAGGTGTTCGCCACAGGTGCGCTCACCACTGAGCAGGGTTCCGGTGCCGCGAAGGGCATCCATAAAGGTGGACTTACCGGCCCCGTTCGGCCCCAGCAAACCAACCCGGGTGCCGGGCAACAGGGTGACATTGATGTTCTTCAGAATGGGCACATCCCCATGGCCCGCGACCCCGTGGCGAATGGACAGCAATGGATTGGAGACCTTGTCCGCGACCGGGAACTCGAAACTGAAGGGTGAGTCCACGTGCGCGGGCGCAATCTTTTCCATCCGCTCCAGTGCCTTGACGCGGCTCTGGGCCTGCCGGGCTTTGGTGGCTTTGGCCTTGAAGCGATCAATAAAGCGCTGGATTTCGGCAATTCTGGCTTGCTGGCGTTCGAAACTGGCCTGCTGCTGGGCCAGTCGCTCGGCGCGCTGACGCTCGAAGGCTGAGTAATTTCCCGTATACAGCACCAATTGCTTCTGATCGAAATGCACCAGATGAGTAGCCACCCGGTCCATGAAGTCCCTGTCGTGAGAAATAAACAGCAAGGTACCCGGATACTTTCTGAGCCAGTTCTCCAGCCACAGACAGGCATCCAGGTCCAGGTGGTTGGTGGGCTCATCCAGCAACAGGAGATCGGATGGACGCATCAGTGCCTGGGCCAGGTTCAGTCGAATACGCCAGCCACCGGAAAATGCGGAAACCGGGCGCTCGGCATCGCTGTCGGCGAAGCCCAGGCCCCTGAGCAGTGTCTCTGCCCGGCGCGGTGCGGACCAGGCTTCGTGAATATCCAGCTCCCCGTGCAGACGGGCAATGGCATGGTCATCACCACCCGCTTCCGCCTCGGCCAGCGCCCGCTCCATTCGCCGCAACTCGGTGTCGCCATCCAGCACAAAATCCCGGGCCGAACGGGACGAAGCGGCCACTTCCTGAGCCATATGGGCAATCCGGCAGCCGCCAGGCAACGCCACACTGCCCTGCTCGGGCGCAAGCTGCCCCAGCAAGAGCTGGAAAAGACTGGACTTTCCGGCACCATTGGCACCGACAATGGCAACGCGCTGCCCCGGTTGCACGGTCAGGTTCACGTTTTCTAGCAACCAGACGCCGCCCCGTTGTAAACTGAGATCGGTTATCGTTAACATAGATTTAATCTATCCATGGATTACTGCCAGGGAAGCGCCATCATGACCGTTCAACAAGCGGAGCCGCTGGAACTTCCAGAACACATGGAACCAGACAATCCGTTATGGCGTTATGCCCTCGCTCAATGGCAGGATCCGCAAGTGGCTGAGGCCTGTCTTGAGCTGCAGTCCGAGGGATGGAGCGTAAGCCGCATCCTCTGTGCCGGCTGGCTGGCCACGCACGGTCAGTCGTTCTCTGGCGTTGAGGACGCTAAGGTAACAGAGTGGCGAAGCCGTGTAACCGGTTGCCTTCGCTCCGCCCGCAAGTCTGTTCCCCGGGCCAATGATCATGGCCGGGAGCTACGGGACACTCTGGCCAGGGCAGAACTGCTAGCCGAACAGCTGGAGCTGGCTCTGGCCTGGCAAACGTTGAAAGAATCCGAAGCGGAGCGCGGAAACATGCAGAAATCAGGCACCATCATCGAGCAGAATCTTGTCGCTGCCGCGCCGTCCCGCGACATACCCGTGCGGGTAAAACCTCACCTTGAACTTCTGGCCCGCCGGCTTGCTGGCCAGACCACCAGAGGCGGCCCATCATGTTCATGAAATGGCTGATCCGGCTTTCATTTCCGGCGCTCGGCCTTTTGCTGCTGCTGATTTTCTTCGGCCTTGGCGATCCTGACCAGGTCTCGGAACCGGTGAAAACCGAGCAGACGACGACGATTCCCTCATTCGAGGGTTTGCTGCCGTCGCCAATCCCCACCGAGGGCCCGGACATCGTGTTCAAATGGCAGGACACCGATGGCAACTGGCATTATGCTGATCAGCCCCCGGCTCAGGGTCCCTGGAATGCCCTGGCCATTGAGCGCCCAGACCCCGTGCCCCGGAAGCCGCAGACCATCAGCCCGGAAGATGACTGGCAGTCCCCCTACCAGGCCCCCTATTCGCTCAATGGCTCACCCGCCAGCGGTTCCTGACGCGGGTTGCGCATTGCCGCGAAATGAGTCTCTGATTAACACATGTTCAGTGGCATCCCGCTGCTGAACCCGTTACCTTGTTCACTTTCAGAATCCAGGGTCAGAGAGCCCAGAAACACGTGAAAAGGATGAAATGATGAAGAAAACGCTTTTGGCTATCGCCGTTACCGGCCTGATTGCCGGTTGCTCAACAGCCCAGGAGCCGGCAAATGACCCGGCCCTTGAAACCACCCCTGAGAAAGTCAGCTATGGCATGGGATTGGTGCTGGGTGAGCGCATGAGCAATGACTTGCCGGATCTCCAGATGGACCAGTTCCTTCAGGGCATCCAGCATGGCCATGCCGGTGACGAAGACAGCAAGCGACTGACCCGCGAGCAGATCCAGGAAGCGCTGATGGCCTACCAGCAGGAGCTCCAGCAAAAGCAGGAGCAGCAACTGGAAGAACTCGCGCAGAAGAACAAGGATGCCGGCGAGGCTTTCCTGGCAGAAAACGCCGAACGTGAAGGCGTTGAGACCACAGAATCCGGTCTCCAGTACGAAGTGATTGAAGAAGGTAACGGTGAGCGCCCAACCGCCGAAGATCAGGTGGAAGTCCACTACACCGGCGAACTGATCAACGGTGAGGTATTCGACAGCTCCCGTGAGCGCGGGCAAACCGTGACCTTTGGCCTGAACCAGGTGATTCCTGGCTGGACAGAAGGCCTGCAGCTGATGAGCGAAGGTGCTCGTTACAAGCTTTATATCCCGTCTGACCTGGCCTACGGCCCGGGCGGCAACCAGGCTATTGGCCCCAACGAGACCCTGGTATTTGATGTCGAGCTGATCGCCGTGAATCCGGGGCAGGACGACGCTGGTTCAGACGAATAAGCTCTGGCCAGCACTCCGGCAGGCAATAAAAAACCGGCGCCATTTCTGGGGCCGGTTTTTTATTGCGGGTAATGCGGTTCCGGGTAGAGGCAATCAGGCCGAAGCCACCTTGCCCGCATGGGCGTTATGCAGATTCTCAATCAGGAAATCTTCCATCTCAAAGCGCGACTCCAGCACTTCTCCAAGCCGTGACAGCTCGTTGAACAATTCCCTGACGTCGACCTCGGACAGCTCCCGGCCATCCAGACGATCATTAAAGTTCAATGCCACTTCCGTGGTTTGCTCGATCCGGGGATAGAGCTTTGCTGCCAGTTCGAGGCCGCCGTCGTTGAACTCACGGGCCTCCTGAATCAGCTGTTCGTAGACTTCAAAGTGACCGGCCGAAACATAATCCACCAGCACTTCGCACAGGCGGACAAATTTTTCGCGGAGGGCATCAGTCTGGGAAAAATCGCTTTCTCCAGACAACTCGCAATACTGAACCAGAAGCTCCTGGCGCTCTTTCAGCCAGCGATCAATCAGCTCGCTGACACCACCCCAACGTTCCCTGGCATTCCGGCAATTCTCCAACATGACGCCTGTCTCCCCTCGGTCAATCCGCCAGCTCTCTGGATCTAGTCTTGATAATTATTATGTTGGATTCAAGTTACCCCATGGTCATGGTCAGCCGCAACTGTTTCAGCTCTGCAACCAGTCCCGGGGAGAATAGCGTCGCAGCATCACAAACAGCCCCAGCACAATCAGCAGGCTGAAAAAGACCGCGGTCCATCCGGGGATACTCAGACCGAGAAAACGCCAGACCACTTCGGCGCAATCACCAGTGCCTTTCAATGCGGTTTGCAGCACTTCAAACCAGGGTAGTACCTCGAGCATGTAATCAACCGAAGGGCCACAGGCAGGCACCTGGTCCGCCGGCAGACTCTGTAACCATAGCTGACGCCCCGCCACCGCCAGACCAGCGCCAGCGGCAACAATCAGTAACAGCCCGTAGACCCGGTTGCCGAACCCGCGGGGTCCGTGCAGAAACGCCAACAGACTGACCAGCCCCGCACCCATAAATCCGAAACGCTGCAACCAGCACAACGGGCAAGGCTCCAGACCCATCACGTGCTCCATGTAAAAGGCCACCGCCAGCAACCCGGCGCACACCAGAAATACCAACCCGAATATCCATCTGCTTGTCAAAACGCTACCCCGGAATCATGATGTGGACTGCACAAGCTTCCATGGCCTGATATTCTCAGAGAAAAACCAGCGTGCCATGAAACACTGAACCAATCCTAACCCATGACTAACGCCAAGCCTATGACCATTCTCAGAAAACTGACGCCGGCCCTGTTACTGACCCTGTGCGCACTGATGCCTTCCCTGCCCACCATGGCCGAGGAAGCTGATGAAGAAACCGAAGTGAAGGGGGTAACCGACTATATCGCCATGGAACCGGCATTCGTCACCCATGTCGGCAAACCGGATGCGAAAGTGGCCTATCTCAAAGCCTCCGTAACCATTCGGGCCTCCCGCGAAACCACCCGGCCGGCGGTAGAAGCGCACATGCCCAGATTACGGCACGAACTGGTGATGCTGTTTGGTGAGCAGACGGATCTTGACCAATTGTCTTCCATGGACGGCCAGCAGGCGCTGCGGGAAGAAGCAACCAAACGGATAAACGGAGTGCTGGAGGAGCAGCAAACCGGTGAGACCATTACCGGAGTGCTGTTTACCGAGTTTGTGGTTCAGCGCTAGTTGCCGCATCCACCGGGCGGTGGCACCGGATCAGGCGATGCGTGAGAACAGATCATCATCCTGTTGCGGGCGCTGTTTCCGGGCCTGACCGGCATCATCCCAACCGGCTTCCCAGGCGGCAATAATGACCTCACCACGGTATGGACAGCGGGTTTTGTCCATGCCCATCTCTCCGGCCATGTATCCCTGCCGGTAGGCCTTGTTCAATGCTTCTACATCCCAGCCGAGCTTGATATCCGTTGCCATGGGCCACCTCCTTACCTGATGTAATAGAAAGTAACAGCAGGTAACAGATCCAGCAAACCGGACAGCCGGTTCTGTGCGTCACGTCCCTTTCCGGACGTGACGCAAGCGGCGTCAGGATTTCAGGTAGGCCTCCAGAAACTCCGGAAATGGCTGACTGTCCGCAGCTTCCTGCTCTTTCTGCTCGACCAGGGACTGCGCACTCATGGCACGGAAGTCCGCCAGCACCTCCGGTGCCAGTGGCTCCGAATTCAGGGTTTGCTGGTGTTCACGGGATATCGCCTGTACCCAGTCGCGATGGCCCAGGCCTGACTGCCCCATGGCCTCAAGCACTCGGGCGGAAGGCACCGCCCAATCATTGCCCTCGAGTTTCGACCGTTGAGCCGCCAGCGCCGACCTGTAGGTATCGCTATGATTCCAGCCATCCAGCAGCTCTGCTAGGGGCTGCAAGCGCTCCAGCCATTCAATGGCGGCCTCGCCCACAGGCACACGCTGTCCACCCCGGCACAGACTGAGTGAATGCAGGCGACCGCTGGCGACGACGTCCTTGTAATTGTCATCAAGCCGTTCGCACTCATCGTCTTCAATACGGGGAGAATCGGTGAGCAGGCAATCCAGCAGGAACAGGTCGAGGAAATCGATCTGCTCGCGGTTCACGCCCACCGGCGAGAACGGATCCAGGTCCAGACAACGCACCTCAATGTATTCCACACCCCGGGCATCCAGAGCCTGGATCGGCTTTTCACCCCGCTCGGTGGTGCGCTTGGGACGTACCGCGCTGTAGTACTCGTTCTCAATCTGAAGCACATTGGTATTGATCTGGACAAACTCGCCATTGCGCCGGGTGCCAATGGCTTCATACGCTGGCCAGTTGGTGTGGATGGCGCGATCCAGTGTCCGGGTATAAGTGCTCAGCTCATTGAAGCAGATATTCAGCGAGGCCTGGGCATTGTTGTGGTAACCCAGATCCCCCATGCGCAGAGACGTGGCGTGCTGGCCAAACCAGGTGCGATCATCGAACCGTGCCAGGTCGTGCCGGACGCCGGCCACAAAACTGGCATCCAGTGCCGGCGAGGCGCCAAACAGCAGCATCAGCAACCAGCTGCGGCGGCGGAAATTCCGGATCAGCCAGAAGTACTGGTCTGATTTGAAATCCCTGAGGCTATCCTTGTTGCCCACCAGTTCCTGCCATTTGCGCCAGAAACTGTCCGGCAGGGAAAGATTGTAATGGGCGCCGGCAATACTCTGCATAATCCGGCCATAACGCACCGCCAGACCCTGACGATACACATGCTTGAGCCGGCCAGTGTTGGAGCTGCCGTACTCGGCAATGGGAATGCTGGCATCGCCGTCAATCTCGCAGGGCATGCTCGCGGCCCAGAACACTTCGTTATCCAGGTTCTGCTGGACGAACCGATGTATATCCCGCAACGAGGCCAGCATAGCTTCAGTATTGTCGAAGACCGGCGTGATCAGTTCCAGCAGGGCTTCCGAGTAGTCGGTCGTGATACGGGGGTGGGTCAGTGCGGAGCCCAGGGCTTCCGGATGTGGTGTCTGGGCAATGAAGCCATTGGCATCGACGCGCAGGCCTTCCTTTTCGACCCCTTTGAGGAAACCGTCCCAGTCACTGGCGGCAAACTGTTGGAACAGGGAGTGGCGGGATTGTGCCATGTTGAGCTCCTGTTGCAGCCGTTACGCCCTTGTGAGACGTAACGGCTGTGAATCAGTGGAAGGGGTTAACGGCCGTTCTTACGGGCAGAGGCCATAGCCTGGGCCAGAGCGCCAGCCATGGCACCTTGAGGTGCGCCCTGGCCGGCCTGAGGTTTGCGCCCTGCACTGCGGCCAGAGTTCCGGTCTGCGCCCCGGGCTGGCTTGTTGTCCGCCCCCGGCTGGTCATCCATACGCATGGACAGGCCAATCCGCTTACGGGGAATGTCCACTTCCATCACTTTGACCTTGACGATGTCACCGGCCTTGACCACTTCTCTCGGATCTTTCACGAAAGTATGGGACAAGGCCGAGATGTGCACCAGGCCATCCTGGTGAACGCCGATATCCACAAAGGCACCGAAGTTGGTGACGTTGGTTACCGAGCCCTCCAGCACCATACCGGGTTTGAGGTCGTTGAGGGTTTCCACCCCTTCCTCGAAATGGGCAAAGCGGAATTCCGGTCGCGGGTCCCGGCCCGGTTTTTCCAGCTCGGAGATAATGTCCTTGATGGTCGGCAGGCCGAACTGCTCGGTTACGTAGTCCTGTGGGTTAAGACTGCGCAGGAACGCGGAATCGCCAAGGATATCCTCCACCCTCTTGCCATTTCGCTCAGCAATGGCCTCAACCACACCGTAGGCTTCCGGATGCACGGATGACCGGTCCAGAGGGTTTTCGCCCCCGGCGATACGCAGGAAGCCCGCAGCCTGTTCAAAGGTGCGATCACCCAATCGAGACACCTTCAGCAGCTGTTTGCGACTGGTGAACTTGCCGTTCTGGTTCCGGAAATCCACGATGTTCTGGGCAATGCTCGGATTCAGGCCAGACACCCGGGTGAGCAGCGGTACCGACGCGGTATTCAGATCCACGCCCACGCCGTTTACACAGTCCTCAACGACCGCATCCAGGCTACGGGACAGCTGTACCTGGGACACATCGTGCTGGTACTGCCCCACGCCGATAGACTTGGGCTCGATTTTCACCAGCTCGGCCAGCGGATCCTGCAAACGGCGGGCAATGGACACCGCACCACGGATGGTGACATCCAGATCCGGCAGTTCCCGGGAGGCAAATTCCGAGGCGGAATAGATTGATGCCCCGGACTCATTCACCACAATGCGGGCCAGCTTCAGTTCGGGGTAACGTTTGCAGAGGTCGCCCACCAGTTTCTCGGTTTCCCGGGAGGCGGTACCGTTGCCGATAGCCACCAGTTCAATTTTGTACTTCTGACACCAGGCTGCCATCTGGGCAATGGACTGATCCCATTTGTTCTGGGGCGCATGGGGAAAAATGGCGCCGTGATCCACTACCTGGCCGGTGCCGTCGATTACCGCCACCTTGACCCCGGTACGCAGGCCGGGATCGAGCCCCAGCGTTGGCCGCGGACCTGCCGGAGCGAGCAGGAGCAGATCTTTCAGGTTGGCAGCAAAAACGTTGATGGCTTCGGTTTCAGCCGCTTCACGCACCTGGGCGATCAGATCGGTTTCAATCTGTGTCGACAACTTCACGCGCCAGGTCCAGCGCACCACATCCGACAACCATTTGTCGGCGGCCCGGCCGTTATCCCGAATGCGCCAGTGGGCGGCAATTCGCTGCTCGGCGGGATGGGGCTGACGGCGATCCTCCTCAGCATCGCCCATAACAATCGAATAGGCCAGAATGCCCTCATTGCGGCCCCGAAGAATGGCCAGCGCCCGGTGCGACGGAACCTTTCTCAGCGGTTCAACGTGGTCGAAGTAATCCCGGAACTTGGCGCCTTCATTTTCCTTGCCTTCTACCACAGTGACTTTCAGCTGGCCTTCCTGCCAGACGAAATCCCGCAGGGCGCCAAGCAATTCAGCATCTTCGGCAAAACGCTCCATCAGAATGTAGCGGGCACCGTCCAGAGCGGCTTTGATATCCTCAACGCCGACTTCCGGGTTGAGGTAACCGGCAGCGACGGTTTCCGGATCCTGGTCGGGATCGTCGTAGAGGGTATCGGCCAGCGGCTCCAGACCTGCTTCCCGGGCAATCTGCGCCTTGGTGCGGCGCTTGGGCTTGTAGGGCAGGTAAAGATCTTCCAGGCGGTTCTTGGTGTCGGCAGCTTCGATGGAGGCCCGCAGCTCGTCGGTCAGCTTGCCCTGCTCCTCAATACTGTTGAGGATGGTGCCCCGGCGGTCTTCCAGTTCGCGCAGGTAGCGCAACCGCTCTTCCAGGGTCCGCAGCTGGCTATCGTCCAGGGAACCCGTTACTTCTTTTCGGTAGCGAGCAATAAAGGGAACGGTAGCGCCTTCATCAAGAAGGGTAACGGTGGCATTAACCTGCTGTTCACGTACGCCGAGCTCTTCGGCAATGCGCCGGGAAATACTGTTCATGCTGCCTCGATCTTGTATCGCATTCGGAATTAATGCGCAAAGGTACAGCGGCTTACTTCTGCAGGCAAGCGGACTGGTTCTGGCGGTTCATGAATTTCACCAGATCGTTCCAGGGCATCGGGCGGGCGTAATAGTAGCCCTGGATTTCGTCGCAGTGTTGCTGGCGCAGGAATTCCAGCTGGCCTTCGGTTTCCACCCCTTCGGCCACCACGCTGATCTGCAGGCTGTGAGCCAGACTGATAATGGCACGGATAATATGCTCGGCATCGGCAGACTGGCCCAGTTCCTGGACGAAGGACTTGTCGATCTTCACCAGCGAGATTGGCAGGTGCTGCAGATTGCTCAGGGAGGAAAAGCCGGTGCCGAAATCGTCCAGCGCAAAACTGATACCCAGTTGGTTGAGCTCCCGCAGGCAGCGCTGGGCGTATTCCGGGTCGTGCATCATGGCACTTTCGGTCAGCTCCAGTTCCAGCAGGCTGGTATCGACGTTGGCGTTGAAGATGATACGGAAGATGGTTTCGGTCATCTTGCGATCATGGAACTGCCGGAACGACAGGTTGACCGCAAATACCAGCCCGGGGAAACCCAGCTCAGTAGACTCCTGCAACCGCTTGCAGGCCTGCTCGATAACCCAGTAGCCGATGGGCACAATCAGGCCACTGCGCTCGGCCACCGGGATAAACTCGTCGGGGCCCACCAGGCCTCGCTCCGGGTGATTCCAGCGCAACAGGCACTCGACCCCGCGCACCTCCTCGGTCGCCAGGTCAATCCGTGGCTGATAATACAGCTCCAGTTCCTTGCCCCGCAGGGCATTGCGAAGGTCGGCTTCGAGCCGGAGCTGATAGCCCGCGGAAATGTGCAGCTGCCGGTCGTAAAACCGGTAACTGGTACCCGGATCGCGTTTGGCTTCGAACATCGCCCGGTTGGCCCGCCGGAGCAGCTCTTCCGGGCTGTCACCGGCCTCCGGATAGGTGGCCACGCCCAGGCTGGCGCTGACTACCACATTCTGGCCATCCACCATCACCGGCTCATCCAGCGCCGAGACCACCTTGCGAATGATCTGGGTGATATCCAGCGAGTCTTCCACCTTCTCGACAATGATGGCCAGTTCGTCACCACCGATGCGCATTAACGAGTCCACCCGTCGCAACGTTTGTCGCAGCCGCTCCGCCAGCCGAAGCATGAGCTGATCACTCTTCTGGTAACCAAAGGATTCGTTGATGTTACGGAAATCATCGATATTCAGGTGCAACAGAGCCAGGCGATGATTCGCCCGCTCGGCCCTCAGCACCGCCTGCTGTAGCCGATCGAAGAACAGGTCCCGATTGATGAAGCCGGTGGCCACTTCACGGCCAAGCTGGCCATTTGTCGACTGCGTGAGCTGGGAGCGGTACCACAGGCATTTGATGGAGCGTCGGAAATTCCAGGGATCTAACTCACGGCGGCTCAGATAGTCCGATGCACCATTTTCAACCAGGTACCGGGCTTTTTCTCCGCAGGATTCGGCGCTCATGGCCAGAATGGGCTTGTCCTCACTGGATACCGACAGGTATTGCAGAAACGACGCTTCCGAGCCGCCATGGAACACGCAGTCCCACACGATCACATCAAAGCTGGCGTTGGAAATCAGATCATCACAGTCCACCAGATCCGGACACCAGGTGGCGTCGCTGCAGATTTCGGAATCATCCGCGAGCATGGCGCTGAACCAGAGATAGTCGGCGTATTCCGGTGTCAGCACCAGAAGGCGCAAACAATCAGGCCTGGTGTCGGTGGGCAGTGTCATCTGGCGAGATCCATATGTCGGTACAGAACAGCGTAGTCCATTACATAAAGAATAGCTGATAGATCGGCAAGGTACAGCATGCCGGCCTGGTGTAGAATAGCCAGACGCTAAAAATCCATGCCCCGTTCCCCTTTGGCATCAACACTGTGAACAAGCTCAACCCCAGACAACATGAAGCGGTACGCTACGCTGACGGCCCCCTGCTGGTGCTGGCCGGTGCCGGTAGCGGCAAAACCAGCGTGATTACCCGCAAGATTGCCTATCTGATTGAGGAACTGGGCATTCCGGGGCGCCACATTGCCGCCGTCACCTTTACCAACAAAGCCGCCCGGGAGATGAAAGAGCGTGTGGGCCGCATTGTTGACCGGGGCAAAACCCGGGGCCTGATCGTATCAACATTTCACAATCTTGGCCTGAACATGATCCGGGAGGAGCACACCCACCTGGGCTACCATCCCGGCTTCTCCATTTTCGACGCCGAAGATGCCAAGGCGTTGCTGCAGGATCTGATGATGCGCGAAGCCAGCGCCGAAGCCGGCGACGAGCTGAACGATGTGCAGATGACCATCTCGTCCTGGAAAAACGCCATGCGCAGCCCTGCGGAGGCCTACAGCAAAGCGGCAGACGAGCGTGAGCAGCGCATTGCCATCGTTTACAAGCACTACAACGAATACCTGAAAGCCTACAACGCGGTGGATTTCGACGACCTGATTCTGCTGCCGGTGCAGCTGTTCCGGGACAACCCGGAAGTGCTTGCCAAGTGGCGCCGGAAAATCCGCTACATGCTGGTGGACGAGTACCAAGACACCAACGTGTGCCAGTACGAGCTCGTAAAACAGCTGGTGGCCGAGCGGGCGGCGTTTACCGTGGTGGGCGATGACGACCAGTCCATCTACGCCTGGCGCGGCGCCCGGCCGGAGAACCTGGCCCAGTTGAAAGATGACTTCCCGAGCCTGAAAATTGTCAAACTGGAGCAGAACTACCGCTCCACCAGCCGGATCCTGCGCTGCGCCAACACGGTGATCGCCAACAACCCCCACGTGTTCGAGAAGGCGCTGTGGAGTGACCACACCATTGGCGAGGAAATCCGCATCATCCGCTGCCGCAACGAAGATGCCGAAACCGAGCGGGTGGCCACCGAGATCCTCGATCAGAAGCTGAAAAACGGCCTCGACTTCAGGGACTTCGCAGTCCTTTACCGGGGCAACCACCAGGCACGGCTGCTGGAAATGAAACTGCAGGCCTACCAGATTCCCTACCGCATCTCCGGCGGTCAGTCGTTTTTCTCCAAGAACGAGATCAAGGATGCGATGTCGTACCTGCGGCTGATGATCAACCCGGACGACGATGCGGCCTTCCTGCGGGTGGTGAACGTGCCGCGCCGGGAGATTGGCCCACGCACGCTGGAACAGCTCAGTCACTATGCCCGGTCGCGCAATGTCAGCCTGTTCAAGGCCCTGGGGGATATGGGGGCGGAAACCCACGTCACCGAGAAAGGTCTGGACCGACTGAGACGGTTCGCCCACTGGGTCGACAAAACCTGCGAGCGCCTGTTCTCGGAAGACCCGATCCCGGTCATCAAACAGTTATTCACAGACATCGAGTACGAAGAGTGGCTGCACCAGCATTCCGGTAGCCCGAAACAGGCCGAACGCCGGATGGAGAACATCTGGTACCTGGTGGAGTCGATCCAGCGCATGCTGGACGACGGCAAGGGCACCGCCGACGAAATCGGCATTGAGGACGCCATCGCCAAGCTGGTACTGCGGGACATGATGGAGCAGCGGGAAGAGGAAGACGACAGCGACAAGGTTCAGTTGCTGACTCTGCACGCTTCCAAGGGGCTGGAGTTTCCCCATGTGTTCATTATGGGCCTGGAGGAAGAGATTCTGCCGCACCGCAGCAGCATCGAGGAAGGCAACATTGAGGAAGAGCGCCGCCTGATGTACGTGGGCATTACACGGGCCAGGGAAACCCTGGCGCTGACTTACGCGGCCTCCCGAAAACAGTACGGGGAAAAACTGGAGACCATTCCCAGCCGCTTTCTGGATGAGTTGCCGGAAGAGGATGTGAAATGGGAGGGACTGGGCGACCAGGACAAAGAAGCGAACCAGAAAAAGGGCAAGGCGACTCTCAGCGCCCTGATTGGCGATCTGGGCCTGTAGAAACAACAAACCCCGCTCGGGGCGGGGTTTGTCCGGTCGTTACAGATTGCTTACTTGCTCTGCTCAACCATATGCTCAACGGCAGCGGTGATTTCCTCATCCGGGCAGTTGGAGCAGCCACCTTTGGCCGGCATGGCGTTGAAGCCATTGATGGCGTGATCAATCAGGGTATCGATACCCTTCTCAATGCGCGGAGCCCAGGCAGCGGTATCACCGATCTTGGGAGCGCCGGCTGCGCCGGTGGTATGACACGCCATGCACACGGCGTCGTAGACTTCACTGCCAGAACGCGGGCCGGAGCTGGCTGTCTCAGCAGGTGCAGCAGCCTCGCCACACTCTTCACCCTGCAGACACACTTCGCCCACCGGCTTGATGCGCTCGCGGATTTCGTCTTCAACACTTGCCACTGCGGCGCCGGCGGCCAGGCCAAAACCAAGCAGAACAACAGCCAGGACTCTCTTCATCTTCACAATGCACCTCGCATTTGAGCGTTATAATCTTTCAGTCGCCGCATTATAGCGATTGAGCCTCCGCAAAAAAACCAGAGAGCAAAATCAGAATTTGATTTCAACCATTTTAATGACAGTTTCGTAGGTTGTAGCTCCTTTGCCATGGATTCCGGTTACCATAGCGTTCATTCACTCAAACCCAGAGTCGCCGTATGAACCAACAGCAACAGACGACCCCGGACAAGCGCCGAAAAACCTTACTGATCCTGGAGTTTTCCAGCCTGGCGGTACTGCTGATCTCGATGGCCTGGTTCAGCAACCAGTCAAGCGATGGCACCCCACTTTCTGCCGGCTGGCTGCTGATTCCGGCGTTTGCCAGCCTGGGCGTTTTTCTGAGTTTTATCGGGTTGATGTATCTACGCTGGGTCGCCTCGGCGAACGACCAGCGCCGCCCCCGCCATCGCACGATCTTCGCCCTGCTGACCCTCACCCTGCTTGGGGTCTGGATTTACGGCATTGCCAATACCTGGATAAGCCTGAGTACCGCCCAATAAGGAGCCCCTATGACCCCCAGCTTCAAGCTGCTACCCCTGATTCTGTTGGGCACGGCCAATCTGGTTGTTGCCCAGGATCGGCCAGAGGAACCCGATGTTAACTGCGCGCTGATCAAGGAAGGTGTGCAACGGCTGGCCTGCTATGACGCCAAGTATAACCCTCAGGCCGAGCGGGACCGGGCCAGCGAGGAGCAGCTGGAAGAGGCCGAGGCGGATGCAGAGGAGCTGGTGGCGGACAAGAAAACCCGGGAGAAGATCGTGGGCAATGCCCTGGAAGACGATCCTGATGACGGGGTGATGGCCGCGCTGGTGGACAACTATCTTTCTGCCGAGCGGGCGATCTTCTCGTTTACCGGCAGTTTCGTGACTCATCAGCCCAATTACATTCTGCCGATCACCTGGGTGGACGACCCCAATGCCTTGCCCTCAAGCCCGCGACTGGGGGCTATCGATTATGACTACAACCTGGAAAACGAGGAAGCCAAGTACCAGATCAGCTTCAAGGTTCCGTTGCTGACGGGCATTTTCGACGACCGCACAACCTTCTGGTTTGGCTACACCCAGAAATCCTTCTGGCAGGTCTACAACCAGGATGAATCGGCGCCTTTCCGGGAGACCAACTATGAGCCGGAGCTGTTTTTCCGGCACGCCCTGAACTGGGATCTCGGTCCCGGCACGCTCAGTGCGGTGTCGGTGGGCTTTAATCACCAGTCAAACGGACAGCCTGACCCCCGGTCCCGGAGCTGGAACCGGATTATGGGTTCCGTTGCCTATAGTGTGGATCGCTGGCTGTTTATGGTTCAGCCCTGGTATCGCTTGCCGGAAAACAGCAGCAGCGACGACAACGAAGACATAGAGAGCTATCTGGGCCACGCCAGTTATCACGCAGTTTACAAGCTGACGGAAGATCGGACGTTTTCATTGAAGCTGATGAACAATCTGCGGTCGGATAACCGGACGTCGGTGGAGTTCGGGTACAGCTTTCCCATGGGGGATACGCTGAAGGGGTTCTTCCAGTATTACAACGGGTATGGGGAGAGCCTGATTGACTATAACGAGCGAATTGAGCGGGTCGGGTTTGGCATTATGCTGAATGACTGGCTCTAGGCGCTGGTGCAAGACCAGGATGGCGGTACCCCCTTCTGAAACACGCTCCTTCGGCACATCCTTGTGACGCTTGAGCTCCGCCATCCCTGGCTCCGCACAGTTCCAGAAGGGGGTACCGCCACCCTGGCCCCACAAACTTCAGGGGCCTTCTAACACTGCCAGCCTTTTAAACGTTCAGCCTTTTCATTTCTTCCAGCAGTTCTTCAGTTTTCGCTTCCATCAACGCTTTATCTCCACGGGCCTCAACATTCAGGCGAACCACCGGTTCAGTGTTGGACATGCGCAGGTTGAAGCGCCAGTTGTCGAATTCCACGCTCAGGCCGTCGACATGGCTGACGGATTTCGCGCCCACGCCGTACTTGGCTTCGATGGCGGCGATGACTTTCGGGGGATCGCTGATGGTGCGGTTGATTTCACCGCTGGCCGGGTAGGCTTCGATGCGGGCGTCGATCAGGGATGACAGGGTCTGGCCGCTCTGGCACAGGCGTTCGGCCACGAGCAGCCAGGGAATCATGCCGCTGTCGCAGTAGGCGAAGTCGCGGAAGTAGTGGTGGGCGCTCATTTCGCCGCCGTATACGGCGTCTTCGTCGCGCATTCTTTGTTTGATGAAGGCGTGGCCGGTTTTGCTTTCGATGGCTTCGCCGCCGGCGGCTTCTACCAGGTCCAGGGTGTTCCAGGTGAGGCGGGGGTCGTGGATGACTTTTCCGCCGCCGGTTTTTCTGAGGAACTGGTCCGCCAGCAGGCCGACGATGTAGTAGCCTTCGATAAAACGGCCGGTTTCGTCGAAGAAGAAGCAGCGGTCGTAGTCGCCGTCCCAGGCAATGCCCATGGCGGCGCCATTCTGGAGTACGGCATCGGCAGTCGCGGAACGGTTTTCCGGCAGGATCGGGTTGGGCACACCATTCGGGAAGTGGCCATCGGCTTCGTGATGAACCTTGGTGAAGTCGAACGGCAGATGCTGCTCCAGTTCGTCGATCACCAGGCCAGCACCACCGTTGCCGGCATTGCAGACGATGGTCATGGGCTTCAGTGAGCCAGCATCAATATAGCCCAGCAGATGGTCAACGTACGCGCTCATTACTTCCAGGGTTTCGTATTTGCCCTGCTCTGCGGCGTCAGAGAACGGCTCCAGCACCCGGTCCCGGATGTCGTTCAGGCCGTTGTCCGAACTGATCGGCCGGGATTCCGGGCCCACCATTTTCATGCCGTTGTGGTCTTTGGGGTTGTGGCTGGCCGTCACCATGATACCGCCGTCCATCTGGTAGTGACTGGTGGCAAAGTACACCTGTTCGGTGCCGCACAGGCCAATATCAAACACATCGGCGCCGGCCGCCATCAGGCCGGAGCTCAACGCTTCTGCTATTTCAGGGCTGGACAGCCGGATGTCGTAACCGACGATGACTTTTTTGGCGCCGGTGATTTCAACGTAGGCGCGGCCGATTTTCTCAGCCAGGATTGGGTTTAGCTGGTCAGGTACTCGGCCACGCAGGTCGTAGGCTTTGAAGCAGGACAGGTCCATTTCAGTCTCCGGAGTGGTTTATTAACCGCGTTGGGCCAGAATATCTGGCCGATCTGGGCGACTATTCTACCTGTTTCGACAGGCAATCGGGGAAGCACCCGGAAAAAGGCAGGGGGAACAGAGTGAGAGAGCGCGCCACCGGCCCGCAGAGTGCGCCGGTGGCCGGAAAGCCGGGGAGTTTACTCAGCAGCCGCGGACTGCAGCTGGATATAGTTCTGGATGCCCATCTGGGAAATCATTTCCAGCTGGGTTTCGAGCCAGTCGATGTGTTCTTCCTCGCTGTCGAGGATGCTCCGGAACAGTTCACGGCTGGTAAAGTCCTGAACCTGCTCGCAGTAGATGATGGCTTCTTTCAGGTCTGTATGCGCGGTGTGCTCGAGCTTGAGATCGCACTCGATCATTTCCTGAACATTCTCGCCAATCAGCAATTTGTTCAGATCCTGCAGATTTGGCAGGCCCTCAAGGAAGAGAATTCGCTCGATCAGCTGATCGGCGTGTTTCATTTCATCGATGGATTCTTCGTATTCTTTCGCCGCGAGCTTGGTGATACCCCAGTCTTTGTACATTCTCGAATGCAGGAAGTACTGGTTAATGGCCGTCAGCTCGTTGGCGAGGACCTTGTTCAGATGCTGGATGACTTTTTTGTCGCCTTTCATAACCGGATTCCTTGTGTCGCGAAAGCGTTAACTCACAAGGATAGTCGGTTTAACGGCAATAAAAAATCACGGATGTGAAAGAGGTGCAATTGCAATATGTGGACAGGCCCGCCTGGTCAGGCGGGTTGCGCCAGCATGTTGGCGAGCGCCATATAATCCGGTGACCGGGACTCTTTCAGAATTTCCCGGGCAGTGCAGGCGCAACGACCACACTGACGGCCGACGCCAAGTTCCTTGCCGAGCTGGCGCATGGAACTGACACCGCTTTCAGCGGCTTCGCGGATTTCTCTGTCTGTTACCCCGTAACACAGGCAAACGTACATAGGGCGCTCTCACTAACAGCACTAAAGTTAGTGATAATTATTGTTATTAACAAACAGGATTGCAACCCTTTTGCAGTCAGTTTTTGTAGTAAAAAGTGACTATTCGCATTCTCGCGTTAAGTTCCGGGCCCCGGCCGCTGTGACCACCACATTATCTTCAATCCGGATTCCACCACAGCTCTTCAGTTCATCAATCAGCGCCCGGTTCAGATACTGGGCTTCAGGCCCGTTCAGCAAAGGCTCCAGCAGCGATGGAATAAAATAGAGCCCCGGCTCGATGGTGACCACCATGCCGGCTTCCAGGGTGCGGGTCAGGCGCAGGAACGGCGCATCTTCCGGGGACGGCGTCGGTTTGCCGGCGACATCGTGCACCTGAATGCCCAGAAAATGCCCTATGCCATGGGGAAAGAACGCCCGGGTAATGCCCTGCTCCACCATGGCTTCATCCGCTAAACCGGACACCAGCCCCGAAGCTGATAGCAGGGCCGCAATGCCCAGGTGAGCCTTGCGGTGAATGTCCACGTAGTCCACGCCGGGCGACACCATCTCGCATAGCCGCAGCTGCAGTTTCTCCAGCCCGTGAACCAGCGCGGTGAATCTCGGCTCATCCGGCCCGGCGGTGGTGCGGGTTATATCTGAACAGTAGCCACGGTAGCGCACCCCGGCATCAATCAGCAGACTGCGGGGCCCGCGGGGTGGCTGCAGGTCGTAGTACTGGTAGTGCAGTGTGCCGGCATGTTCGTTCAAACCGATGATGCTGTGATAGGGTGCCTCCACTTCCCGCTGGCCGGTGGCCTGCTGGTAGGCGAGACTGATACCGAATTCGCTGTCGCCGGCCAGAAACGCCTCTCTGGCCGCCCTGTGACCGGCCAGGGCAATCCGGTTAGCGTGTGCCAGGCATTCAATTTCGTACGGAGTTTTGTGCACGCGGGTTTCTTCCACGGCTGCCACCAGTGCCGCCGGGTTATGATCTCCCGGCACGCCTTCTAGCACCAGCGGATCACCGATTATCGCCAGCCTCCCCGGGCTATCTAGCTCCGGGGCGCCAGCCTGCTGCCGGCTGCGAACGTCTACAACCTCCAGCCAGGGCTCTTCAGCCATCACCGGGTTGGCGTGCCAGAAGTCCACCGGCTGGTATAGCCAGAGCACCGGTTTCTGGCCGGGCCGAACCAACAGCCAGCTGTGCTCCTGGCCAGCCAGCCCGGTCCAGTGCAGAAACGGGCCGAAGCCCTGGAATACATAGGCCTGATCATCCCGATACCGGTAGGGCGCCGCGCCCGAGGCAATCAGCAGGCTGTCATAACCGTGGTCAGCCATGGCCCGTTCGTACCGGTTCTGCAGCTCACGGATGTGGGCAGGCTGCAGGTCGAGGATGTCGTGATTTGGCATATCAGGTTTCCAGTTGTTTCCAGAGATTCAGTATGTCGTCTGAGCGGGCGTCACTCAGGCGGATCAAACGTATTTCCAGCGGTACGTCCCAGCGCTCATCACCAGCCCGTACCAGGCGACCGAACTGTTCGCTTTTTTCCGTCATCCGCTTGGGCAGCCAGCCCATGCCGAAGCCCTGTTTGACCAGGGCTTTGATACTCGCGGACTGGGTATTCTCGTTCAGTGGCAAAAGATTCGCCGGCAGCTTGCCGCGTTGCAGATGCCCGTCGATAGCCGACTGCAAAAAACCACGGCTGTGGTAGGCAATCAGGGGCACAGGCTGTTCATCGGTGCCCGGCAACCGGTAACGGGGCTCGCCCTGTTCGTTGGCGATACTTACCGGTACCAGCGTCTCCTGGCCGATGGTCTGCCAATGGAACTTGTCACCGGTCAGGCGCTCGGCAATGCCCATCTCCGTCGCCCAACCCTGATAGAAATGCGAAAACAGCCCCTGGGTAGAACCAACGCTGATGCGGGCAGACGCTTCCGCATCCAGAGCGGCTATCCGGTCCCGGGTGTCCCGGACATCCCGGGTGATGCGTTCACACAGTTCCTGAAACACTTCTCCGGCCGGGGTCAGGGACAATGGCAGAGTCTGCCGATTGATCAGGGTGGTGCCCATGGATTCCTCCAGCAGCTTGATGCGCCGGCTGAACGTAGGCTGGCTCACGTGCTGCTGTTCGGCAGCCCGTGAGAAGTGGCGCGTGCGGGCAAGCGCCAGAAAGTCTTCCAGCCAGCGTATTTCCATGGGAACCCCTGAGGTTTGGCAATGATCACAACCGGTACGTTGCTGCAGGCATGATAGCCTATGCGCGCCCGGCTGTTACAAACGCCCTTCCTCAACGGCGTGACAGGCCACCTGCGCCCCGCCGTCGGTGGCGATCAGCTGTGGAACTTCCTGCCGGCAACGCTCATTGGCATAGGGGCAGCGACCGTGGAACACGCACCCCGAGGGCAGATTCACCGGCGTGGGCACCTCGCCCTGAAGGCGAATGTGATTGGGCCGGTCATCCTCGAGTTTCGGGATGGCCGACAGCAACGCCTGGGTATAGGGATGCCGGGGCGTGGCGAACAGGGTTTTGGTGTCTGCCAGCTCACACACCCGGCCCAGGTACATGACGGCCACCCGGGTACCGAAGTGTTCTACCACCGCGAGATCGTGGGTAATGAACAGGTAGGTCAGACCGCGGCTTTCCTGGGCATCCATCAACAGATTCAGCACCTGGGCCTGGATAGACACATCCAGGGCCGAGATGGGCTCATCGGCAACGATAAATTCAGGGTCCACCGCCAGGGCGCGGGCAATGGCAATCCGTTGGCGCTGACCACCGGAAAACTCGTGGCCAAAGCGACTGCCCCAGTCCGGGTCGATACCCACCGAATGCATGACTTCGTGAATCTTGTCCCGTACCTGAACCGGTGACCAGTCCGGATGGTGGAACCGGATCGGCTCTTCCAGGGTCTGCTGAATCGTCATTCGCGGGTTCAGGGAGGCATAGGGATTCTGGAAGATCATCTGCATCTTGCGGCGGTAGGGCAGCGCAGCCTTACCTTCCAGATTATCAATCCGCTGGCCGCCATAGTGGATCTCTCCGGCGCTCGGCGAGAGCAACCCCATTACGGTGCGGGCGACGGTGGATTTGCCACAACCGGACTCGCCGACCACACACAGGGCCTCGCCCTTCTGCACCTCCAGGTTCACACCGTTGATGGCGTGCACCGCTTCCTGTTTGCGGCGCAAACGCCCACCTTCAAACCGGAGCTGTTCAAGGAAGCTGCCAGAGAGGTCAAAACGTTTTTCCAGACCGCGGATACTTACCAGAGGGGAGGTCATGATTCGGCCTCCTGCATGCGTTTCTCCTGCTCAATCAGGTTGGCAACTTCGTAACAGGCGACATCAACGTTGCCGGAACGCACATATTCCGGCATGGCGCGCTTGCACTGGTCGGTGGCGAAGTTGCAGCGGGGATGGAACGGGCAACCCGAAGGCACATTCTTCAGGGATGGCATGGAGCCCGGTATCTGGAACAGCCGCGCTCCCGGTTCACCCATCTGGGGCAGCGCGTTGATCAGCCCCTGGGTGTAGGGATGCTGGGCATCGTTGATGATTTCCCGGGTCGGGCCCTGTTCGATGGTCCGGCCGGAGTACATGACCAGCATGCGCTGGGTCACCTGCGAGACCACACCCAGATCGTGGGTAATCAGCATCAGCGCCACGTTTTCCTGCTCACACAGGTTCAGTAGCAGGTCCATGATCTCGGCCTGGATGGTCACATCCAGGGCGGTCGTGGGTTCATCGGCAATAATGATTTCCGGGTCCAACAGCAGGGCGATGGCAATGATCACCCGCTGGCGCATGCCCCCTGACAATTCATGGGGATACTGGTCCAGCCGCTTTTCCGGCGAGGGAATCTGCACTTTCTGCAGGCGATCCAGGGCAATGGCTCTCGCCTCTTTCTTGCTGATCTTCCGGTGTGCCAGGATCGCCTCCACCATCTGGGTGCCGATGGTGAGCACCGGGTTCAGGGTCATCATCGGATCCTGGAAAATCATGGCGATGCGGTTGCCACGGATTTTGCGCAGCTCCCGCTCGCTCATGGCGGCCAGGTCTTTGCCTTCAAACAGAATCTGGCCACCGGCGATATAACCGGGCTTGGCAATCAGGTTCAGGATAGAGAAGGCCGCCACTGATTTGCCCGCACCGGATTCACCCACCAGGCCCAGCCGCTCGCCCTTGTCCAGGCTGAAACTGATACGACGCAGGGCGGTCAGATCGCCACCGCGCACCGCGAAACGTACATCCAGGTTTTTCACTTCCAACAGTGCCATGGTGTTACCCCTTGTACAGCCGTGGGTTCATCACATCCCGCAACCAGTCACCCAACAGATTGATGACCAGCACGAGCACCACCAGCACCAGGCCGGGGATCAGGGTGATCCACCAGGAACCGCTCTGGATGTAGTCAAAACCGGACTTGATCAACGAACCCAGTGACGGCTGGGTTTCCGGCATGCCAAGGCCGAGGAACGACAGCGCCGCTTCGGAGATAATGGCATTGGCAATCTGTACCGTGGCAATCACAAAAATGGGCGACAGGGTATTGGGCAGGATGTGCCGGAACATGATGCGTGGCGTACCGAACCCCATCACCTTGGCCGCGTCCACATACTCCTTTTTCTTCTCCGCCAGCACCGAGGCCCGCACGGTACGGGCAATCTGCGGCCATTCCGCCACGCCGATGATGAAGATCAGCATGTAGATGGCAATCTCACCGAACATCAGGTTGCCAAAACTGGCCTTGAACACCGCGCCGACAATGATCGCCACCATCAGGGTAGAGAACGACAGCTGCACGTCGGCAATGCGCATCAGGATGGCATCGACCTTACCGCCCAGATAGCCGGCCAGCAGGCCAAACAGGATACCCAGCGCCGCCTGCAACACCACGGCACCAAAGCCAATCATCAGCGACACCCGGGTGCCGTAAAGTATGGTGGAGAGCAGATCCCGGCCCTGGGCATCCGTTCCCAGCGGGAACGCGGGATCAGCTCCGTCCAGGCCCACCGGTGGAAGCTCGGAGTTCATGATGTTGATCTGCGCCAGATCATAGGGATCGGCGGGCGCCAGCCAGGGCGCAAACACCGCCGCCAGCACCATGGCCAGCAGCACCAGAAAGCTCGCAATCGCTACCTTGTCGCGTTTGAAGCTGTACCAGAAAAAGGACTCGCGGAAGCGGTCCCAGCGGGAAACCGTTGCCGTTGTCATGCTTTCTTACCTGTCAGTTTGACGGTGGGATTGACCAGTCCGTAGATCAGGTCCACCAGTGTGTTGGTCACCACGAAGATCAGGCCCACTACCATCAGGTAAGCCACAATCAGGGGAATATCGCTGCGGGTGATGGCCTCCAGGAACATCAGGCCCAGGCCCGGCCACTGAAACACCGTCTCGGTCAGGATGGTGTAGGCCACCATGATGCCGATCTGTACGCCACCCACGGTAATCACCGGCAGCATGGTGTTCTTCAGGGCATGCAGGAAATTGATACGGCCCGCGCTCAAACCCTTGGCCCGGGCATAGCGGATGTAATCGCTTTGCAGAACCTCCATCATCTCTGCCCGGATCAGGCGAATAAACAGAGGCAGCATAATGGACGCCAGCGACACGCAGGGCAGCACCAGATGGGCCAGGCCTTCGCTGGTAAACAGGCCGGATTCCCAGGTGCCGAACAGGTGCACCAGGTCATCACCACGGCCATAGGACGGCAGCCCACCTTCGGTGGTAAAGAAATCGTTGAGCCACTGGCCCCAACCGGTATCGGCCGGAAACCAGTTGACCGTCACACCAATGGAGAACAACTGAATCAGAACAATGGCCGTGAGAAACACCGGTATGGAAATACCGACCGTACTCACGCCCATGAAGAATTTGGACAGCCAGGCCTGGGGTCGGATGGCGGCATACACGCCAATGGGTACCGACAGGAAGATGATGATCAGGCTCGCGCCGATCACCAGCTCCAGGGTCGCTGGCAGATGTTCGGCAATCACTTCCAGCGCCGGCTTGCTGTAAAAATAGGAATTGCCCAGGTCGCCCTGTATGGCATTACCCGCAAACCGCAGGTACTGGACCAGGAAGGGGTCGTTCAGCCCCAGCTCCTCGCGAATGGCTTCCCGCTCTTCGGCAGAGACGGACATGCCCACCATTTCCTGAAGCGGGTCCCCTAGGCCATCCTGAATGGCAAAGGCGATGATGCTGATCACAAACATGACCAGCAGCGCCTGGGATATCCGCTGAACCAAAAACGCTAGCATGAAGGATTTACCGTTGATGAATACGTGAAAGCCTCTCTCCCGCACCGGGAGAGAGGTTGGGTCTCAGGGAGCACGCTCCCCTTATTCGATAACCAGATCGCCCAGGTAGGGGAAGTTCATGACATTGAGCACCGGCTCGATGTTCACGCCCTTGCGAGAGGCCCAAGCCAGGTCCTGCCAGTGCAGCGGTACAAAGGCTGCGTCGTCGTACAGACGCTGTTCCACTTCCTGCAGCATGGCCGCACGCTTGTCCAGGTCGGTCTCCACGTTGGCTTTTTCCACCAGGGCATCGATTTCCGGGTTGCAGTAGTTGCCGGCGTTGTACTGACCATCACCGCTGTCAGCATCCGGGCAGAAGGTGAGGAATTCGTAGAAGTTGGCCGAATCCTCGGTGTCTGCGTGCCAGCCAATCAGCATCATATCGGCGGCACGGTTGTCATACTCCGGCCAGTACTGGGCTTTCGGCAGGGTTTTCAGATCCACCTTGATGTTGATGCGCGCCAGCATGGCCGCCGCTGCCTGTGCGATCTTGTCGTCGTTCACGTAGCGGTTGTTGGGGGCCATCATGGTGATGGTAAAGCCGTCTTCATAGCCGGCTTCTTTCATCAGCTGCTTGGCTTTCTCAACATCGAAGCGAGGCTTCAGGTTTTCGTTATGGCCCTGGTAACCCGCTGGCGACATCTGTGCTGCCGGCGTGGCAAAGCCTTTCATGATCTTGGCAGCAATACCTTCCTGGTTGATGGCGTAGGCGATCGCCTGGCGAACTTTCGGATTCTTGAAGGCTTCCACCCGCTCCTGATTCATATGGAACAGGATGATACGGGTGCCGCTCATGGTCACCAGTTCGCTGTTGCGGTCGCGCTTGATGCGGTCCAGATCATTGGGCGGAACCGGAGCGATGAAGTCGACACCACCGGAGAGCAGAGCGGATACCCGGGTAGCGTTTTCCTTGATGGGAGTCAGCACGATCTTGCCCACGTTGCCCGGAGACTCAGTATCCCAGTAATCATCGAAACGCTCGAACTCGACACGCACGCCCTGTTTACGCTCGGTTACCGTGTAAGGACCGGTGCCGGACAGGTTCTCGGAAGCGAAGGAGTTGCCGTGCTTGAGGATGGCGTCCTTATCTTTGCCATCTTCGGTCTGGCCGGAATAGAACTCACTGTCCAGCGGGAAAATGTAGGTGGCGGTGTTCAGCAGCAGAGGGTAAGGCTCGCTGGTGACCAGCTCGAAGGTGTAATCGTCGATCACATTGATGGCGCTGAAGGGTTTGAAAATCGCCTTGAAGTCCTGGCTTTCCTTCAGTCGCTCAAAGGTGAACTTCACATCGGCCGTGGTCAGTTCGTTACCGGAATGGAACTTCACACCCTCGCGCAGCT
This sequence comes from Marinobacter sp. LM1, assembly GCF_042763285.1. Lineage (NCBI taxonomy): Bacteria > Pseudomonadati > Pseudomonadota > Gammaproteobacteria > Pseudomonadales > Marinobacteraceae > Marinobacter > Marinobacter sp. LM1. The sequence continues at coordinate 430,207 of NZ_CP114373.1, read as the reverse complement.
TGAAGCGCATGGTTTTGTCGTCCACACGCTCCCAGCTTTCTGCCAGGCGCGGCTCGAAACCCAGATCTTTGGTCCAGCGCAACAGCGGATCAAAGGTCATGTGGGACAACTGCAGAATGCCGCCAGACAACTGCTCATGAATATCGAGGGTTACGGGATCGGCGTCATACGCCATTTTCAGTTCTTTGGTCGCGTCGGCTGCCAGGGCCAGAGGCGCAGACGCCAGGGCCATGGAGCCAACAAAAGCTGCCAGTATCTTTTTCATCGCGTTTTCCGTCGCTGTTTTAGGAATTTTCACGGAACATCGGTGCAGGACGGCACCGATTGCCTGGCAAACAAGCTAGTCTCGGAAAACCCTTACGGCAATCGAAATTGCAACATGGACCTATTCGTATGGTGAATGACCCAAAAAGCAGCAGCCTCAGAACGGAAAGACAAAAGGCAAAAACAGCGCCGTAAACACACCCGTCAATCCCATCCCCAGGGAGGCAAAAGCGCCCGCCGTGGGGCTGATCTCAAATGCCCGGGCAGTGCCAATGGCATGGCCATTAAGCCCCAGGGCAAAACCCACCATCCGGTCATCGGAGATCTTCATCCATTTGGCACCCCAGTCCACAAATACCGAGGCCAGTACGCCTGTAATCAGCAGACCGCCGAGGGTGAGCGCAACCGAGCCACCCAGCTGTTCTGCAATACCCATGGCAATGGGCGCGGTAACCGACTTCGGCGCCAGCGACGCCAGTATGGAAAGCGGAGCGTCCATCAGCCAGGCAATACCCACCGCATAGACAGCTGCCAGACTGGCCGCCAGTGGCAAGGTGCACAGAATTGGCCGCCAGAGCGCGCGAATATGGTGCATCTGCTGATACAAAGGCACACCCAGGGCCACGGTCGCCGGCCCCAACAATACCGTTAACCAGCGCGCCCCCTGCTGATAGGTTTCATAGCCAATGCCACTGGCCGCCACCGCCGCCGCCAGAATCACCGCTGCCATCAGCACCGGCGGCATCCACAGGGGCCGCCCCACCCTCGCAAACAGCCAGTTTGCCGCCATAAACGCCGCCAGCGTCAGGGCTATGGAAAGCATCGGGCCTGCGGTCCAGACCAACAGCAATTCCTGCATTCGTCCGTCGAACTCAGTCATGACTGTGCCCCCGGGTGCGATCTCCCGCCGTTTTCTTCATCAGCCACAGCGTGGTCACAGAACTCAGCAAGGTACCCGCAACCAAAGCCACCACAACGGAAAGCCAATGGCCCGCAAAGCGATCAGCAATAAAGAAGACACCGACGACACCCGGCGAAATCAGCAGCACCAGCACCGAGATCAACCCGCGACTGGCTTCCGCCAACTGATCACTGACCCGCCCCCGCAGCATCAGAGTGGCCGTGACCATCACCATCCCCAGCACGCCACCACTGATGGGCAGGCCGACCAGTACCCGCAGTGCCTCACCCAGCAGAAAAAACACCACCAGAACCAGAAAACCCCGCAACAACACCATGCTGCTATGCCCCGCCACGCTCAATATGCTCTACACTAACGCCCTGACCCGCCCAAAGACCACAGGACTATTCATTCAATGGCACTGAAAGCCACCATCTTCAAAGCCACCCTCCATATCGCCGATATGGACCGGCACTACTACGCCGACCACCATCTGACCGTTGCCCGCCATCCCTCTGAAACTGACGAGCGGATGATGATCCGGCTGCTGGCCTTCGCCCTCAACGCCGACGATAACCTGGAATTTACCAAAGGCCTGAGCACAGACGACGAGCCGGAACTCTGGCAAAAATCCCTGACCGGAGACATTGAACTCTGGGTGGAACTGGGCCTGCCCGAGGAAGACCGCCTGCGCAAAGCCTGCAACAAGGCCAACCAGGTCATTCTCTATACCTACGGCGGGCGTGCGGTGCCGGTGTGGTGGGACAAGCACCATAACAAGCTGGAACGATTTAGCAACCTTACTATTGTCGACCTTCCGGCAGAAGGAACAGCCGCACTGGCGGCCCTGGCAGAACGGTCCATGACCTTGCAGGTAAGCATCCAGGATGGCGAAGTGACCATCAGCAACGAGCAAAATCTGGTCAACCTGACGCCAGACCAGCGGCTACCTCGAATTTGAACGAAACGCTTGATGGCCGGGGCTGGACAGAAGCCGCCGGCACACGTAAGATTGCGCACTCGAAATTGACGAGCACTCGTTATTTCGAATGCGCCCGTAGCTCAGCTGGATAGAGCGTTGCCCTCCGGAGGCAAAGGTCATAGGTTCGAATCCTATCGGGCGCGCCATGAATATCAAGGACTTGCGTGAGAGCGCAGGTCCTTTTTTTTTGGTTTGTGCCCAAATGGTGCCCTGACAGTGCTCGGCGTTCACTGGCTGATCAGTAAATTGGCGGGCACAACGACGCTCACCAGCTGTTAACGCGTCTTTCAAGGTACCGGATTGAATCGATAATTTCCCCAAAGCTCGGAGGTGTTGAGTACATCATGCCCGCACCCACCATTTTTTCATAATCAGCACGCAAGCTTTCCAGAGTATCCGTCTCCGGCAATAGCTTCAGCCGCCCATCCAGACATGCGTCATAGTTCGCGTAGCCCGTATGAAAGAAAACTTTCTTGTGTCGGACAACCTCCTCAAACAGTTCCCGGTTTTCAACGGCTGACTGACCGGCAGGATGTGCTGAAAGCATGACCAAGTCGTACCAATGCCTGGAAAGCCTTTCAGCACTCTCCCTAAGCTTGCCCCTGTTGCATTCGACATGTATGAGCGTGGCTTTCTCCCAGAAGGTCCGTTCCGGAGATAGAACCACGACCTCACTGCTCGGATAGACCAGGCCTTGCGTTAGCTCGGCGATGTACGGGGAGACTATATGAGTTTCGTTGGGATCGATAACGTTCCTGCCACCCAGCTCAATGAGTACCTGGGAACGGATGTATTCGTCCGTACCCTCTACAACCGATGGGTAAGTGACCCAGATCTTTTCACCGCCATCGTCTAACTCAACGGTATGCTGCTCAGCCGTTGGCAATTTGGCCAGCTCACTTTCGAGGTATGGAACAACCACTTCGGTCGCATAGGCCAAGACATAACTTTTCAGTCGGTCACTGAACTGCTTGGTTTTGGTCCGACTCACCCCCTCCGCGAAAGGATCAAAGCCCTCATCGAAGGCCCGGTAATCCAACGTGATATCAACGTCCTCGGAAAAGCGATCAATGACACCGTATACCTTGGAGAGTGATGTACCTCCTTTGAAAGCCATCGGATGCGTTCCAGGCATGGAGAACAGAGCCTGCAAGGTCCAGCAGACCCATATATCCTTCTCCAGCACCGAGGCTCCGCGAGCCAGTTGAGGCGCAACAGTTTGAAGGATATCGCTTTGTTCTTCTGCGGACAGGTCCCCCTCTGTCAGCCTAGTTGTCCAGTTGGCGATTTAGCCTGAATTTCACTAGTCGGGGCGGCATGGGAGCATTCATGCCACGTTATTCCGAAGAACGTAAAGCGGCCGTTTTGAATAAGTTGTTACCTCCGCAAAACCGAAGTGTTGTGTCGGTGGCAGCAGAGGAAGGCATATCCGATGTGACTCTGTATAGTTGGTTGAAACAGTGTCGACAACAAGGAATGCCCGTGCCAGGTAATCGTACCGGGGAAGATTGGTCCCCCGAAGCCAAACTGGCCGTTGTAGTAGAAACGGCCTCTATGTCTGAAGCCGAACTCAGTGCCTATTGCCGCGAGAAAGGCTTGTATCCGGAGCAAGTACAGCGCTGGAAGGAAGCCTGCCTTCAGGGTGCCGGCATGCAGGGTGAGCGTCAGAAAGCGGCTCAGAAGCAACAGCGAGACGCCCGTAAAACAATCAAGAAGCTGAAGTCGGAAGTTCGCCGTAAAGACAGGGCGCTGGCTGAGACCACGTCACTTCTGGTGCTGTCAAAAAAGCTCGAAGCCTTGTACGGCGAGGATCCGGACAGCAGCGAGGACGACTGACGCCGCTGGACGAACGTGCAAGGCTCCTGGAGCTATTTGATGAAGCCGTTGCCGGTGGTGCTGCTCGATACAAGGTGGCAGAGATAATCGATATCAGCGAGCGCACATTGAAGCGCTGGCGATGCTCTGATGGCCAGGTTGCTGAAGATCAGCGCCCTGAGGCAGAGCCAGTCGAACAGCCCCACAAACTCACACAGGCCGAGGAGCTGGCCATTCTGAGCGCATGTAATCAACCTGAATACCGGAGTTCGCCACCGTCGCAGATCGTGCCGTCACTGGCTGACAAGGGCCTTTATCTGGCCTCGGAATCGTCGTTCTACCGAGTGTTGAAGAAGCACCAGCAACAGAATCACAGAGGGCGCATGAAGCCGCCACGCAAGGTGCCAGAGCCGACTAGCTTCACCGCGACAGGCCCGAACCAGGTGTGGAGTTGGGACATCAGCTATTGCCCGTCAGCGGTGCGTGGCCAGCATTGGTATCTGTACCTGATCATGGACATCTACAGTCGCAAGATCGTTGCCTGGGAAGTCCATGAGGCGGAGTCTGGCGAGCTGGCCCGGAAACTGGTTGAACGCGCCCTGTTACGAGAGGGCTGCTGGCATAATCCGCCGGTTCTGCACTCTGACAACGGAGCGCCGATGACCTCTTATCTGCTCAAGGCCCGACTGGCTGAGCTGGGCATGTTGATGTCTCACAGCCGGCCTAGAGTCAGCAACGATAATCCTTACTCGGAATCATTGTTCCGGACAGTCAAATACTGCCCGGAGTGGCCGTCAAAGGGCTTTGAATCGCTCACGGCGGTGCGTGACTGGATGCTGGCGTTCGAGTACGCCTACAACGAACAGCACCTGCACAGCGGCATCCGGTTCGTGACACCGGCTGACCGACATCGTGGTGTTGATCACGAGCGCCTGGCGCACCGGAAACTGGTTTATGAAAGAGCAAAACGCCAGAATCCACGGCGCTGGTCTGGCAATACCCGGAACTGGGAAGTAACCGGACCGGTATCGCTCAACCCTGGCAAATTGCAGGAAATAGAGCGCAATAAATTGGCCGCTTAAACGCGGTCATTTGGACAACTGGGTTGAAAATCGCCGAGGTCGAGAAACACCTGCTCAGCCACGGGCACGCCCTGTCTCATATTGCCTGAACGCCTCGCTCATCCACGCTGGCATACGTGAGGAAAGCAGCGTCTCGAACTCTTCTTCGCTCAGTCTTTCCTGGATCCGCTTCACTACCTCGGTGCTGATATTGTTTTTACCCAGGTACCAAAGCGCGGAGAGGGCCAAACCAGGCCTCTTGCCTGCATGCTGAAGCTTCCTCTGACTGCTGGTGTGCATGAGCTTCACCTTAAGATTCCCGATGCGAATTTCACGGGTAGGTCCATTGGTGTAGTAGACCGGCGTCGTTGGCATTTGCGTACTTAGCTTGAAACGGCGAGCCGCTTCGGCCCCATGGACCTGTATGGTTTCTCCATGATCCCTAGCGATCACCTCGACCACACGTGAAACATCCGGCATGACATTGCCGACGAACCGGCTTTGTTTGGGACGGACGAAAACACCCCGTGCGACCCGTTGGATAGCGCCTTCTTCTACGAGCCTGGACAGGGCTTTGTCGACAGCAGCACGCGACCCCAGCCTCAGGAAACGGCTGTTGGTAAAAGGTTCACCTTGCGGAACTTTGGCGATCTGACGCTGAATAGACTCTGTAACGGACATGGCATTCACCTTTAAACAGATGTCAGAAAAACTACCATTTTTTCTGACATAGTTCAAAATATAATCGGCGCTTGCCTACAACGACTGCGACACGACATGCGCATTAGCTTGATGACGATATCTTGCTGTGTTCTTGAGCTCATAGTTTAGCCGGCCGTTGGTGCTGAAGAGTGCCCACCTTCTTTGCTAGGTAGTACTGACACCATCGGGAATTCCGGCTGGCTTCCGGGCTAAAAGAACGTGTCGAACTCAAGCAGCATAACTATGGAGTGGGCGGCCCAGCGATTGGCGGAGGTACAAACGCAAGCTATGGTCGCAAAGCGAACATTCGGATTTGGGGATAACTCCCGGCTCACTCGCTACCTCCACGCCTATTCCAGACAGATTCGCGCCGTGCATTTCGTCGTTGACGTATGGCTACACAATAAAAATATGGCGAAAGCACCTCATTTTTCGTAACACTTCCACGAATACGGTAATAATTTAATCCGCGTCGTTACCACCGAAACAAAAATGTCACACCGCTGACATATTTCAGGACGACTCTATTACTGTATGGAATTTAGTCAGCCTCGCATCGAAAACATTCCGCGCATGAAGCTTCATGCAGCAGGGGAGGCCAGAAATGGACGAAATAACTCCGAGAGCCCTCACTGCATCAGAGATTGAGTACATGGGTGAGCTACTGGAAGATCTCACCAATCTTCGAGATCGCCTTTGCTCTATGGCTGCCCAACCCCCATTTAGCCTCAACGAACTCGACTCTGGCTATCGTATAAGCGCCGAAAACCTTCTGCACTACCTCGCGTTGCGCCGACAGGATATCCGACTGCTCCAGCAGCGCCTTGTTACGCTTGGATTTTCCTCATTGGGTCGTTCGGAATCCTGCGTACTGCCGACACTAGACATCATCATCCGCACACTTTCCTTACTACTCGGACAGCCACTAAAAGCAGATTGCGGCGAAACCTCCACGATCACGATTCAGGATGGCCCCCTGTTACTGCTGCAGCATTCGAAAGAACTACTTGGGGCCACGCCCGAAGCTAGAAATGTACGGATCATGGTCACCATGCCAACGGAATCGGCACAAGATCCCTCAATCATTCGCGATTTGCTGAAAGTCGGGATGAATTGCATGCGCATAAATTGCGCCCATGATGACCCAGAAACCTGGCTGAAGATGATCAATAATCTGCAAACTGCAAAAGAGGAGTTCGGACAGAGTTGTCAGGTTTTTATGGATTTGGGTGGGCCGAAGATACGCACGGGTGAGATCGAACCCGGACCGCACGTTGTGCATGTACACCCCAAACGTAATGAATACGGAATCACCGTTTTCCCTGCGCGCATACTGCTGGTGCCGGAGGGAAGTTCAGCACCGGAAATTAGCAATAACCAGACTGTTTTCGGTGTTCCCAAGAGTTTTCTACAAAAGCTCAAGAGATTTGATGAGATCCGGCTCCTTGATGCACGCCACAAGTCCCGGAAATGGACCGTTGTTGAAGTTAGCGACTTTGGATGCCGGGTTGAGAGCATCAAAACCTGTTACGTAGTGCCCGGAACGCCCCTTCAGCTGAAAGAAAAACAACGCCCGAAAATCACAGCCAAGATTACCAGTGTCCCCAAGCAACCCGGGTTTATAGTCCTCCGCCAAGGCGATTGTCTTGTAGTTACGGCCGACTCGAATGCCGGACATTCCAAGCATTTAGACACCCAGGGAAATCTTGTTACTCCCGCTACGATAAGCTGCACGATGCCCGAGGTCGTTTCTCAAGTTCATCCGGGCGAGAGCGTCTGGTTTGACGACGGGAAAATTGGTGGTGTCATTGAAAAAGTAGAGACAGACCGATTCTGGGTAAAAATCCAACACGCTCGCCCAGAAGGCAGCAAACTCAGAGCCGGTAAAGGCATGAACCTTCCGGATAGCCAGCTTAACGTCAGCTCTCTGACGCCGACCGACATCAGCCACCTGACATTCATCGCTAAGCATGCAGATGCCGTCCAGATGTCATTTGTAAACTCCGCACATGACGTCACATTGCTTGACGAAGCACTGTCCCGGGTAAAGGGGGATCACTTAGGCATCGTCCTCAAGATCGAAACCCGAAGAGGATTTGAGAATTTGCCCTCTATGCTGCTGACCGCTATGCGCCGACCCAAGGTGGGCGTCATGATTGCAAGGGGCGATCTTGCTGTTGAGTGTGGATATGAGCGACTGGCAGAAGTCCAGGAAGAGATATTGTCAGTGTGTGAAGCCGCCCATGTACCCGTTATCTGGGCAACTCAAGTACTAGAAAACCTGGCTCAGAAAGGCATGCCCTCTCGCGCAGAGATTTCAGATGCAGTCATGGCGCACCGTGCAGAGTGTGTCATGCTGAACAAAGGGCCGCACGTTATCGAAGCGCTTGGTGTGCTCGACAGCATTCTCAAGCGCATGGAACAGCATCAAACCAAAAAACGGGCACTACTCAGGGCACTGAGATTGGCCCAGAACGGACGGTAACAAGTGGATACCGATGAAGGATTGCTAGCCAGCTATCTAAAACGGAAGTTGTCTGCCCATGAAGCGGTCGAGACCATTTCAGGCTGCAGAAACCTGATTCTCGGAATGAGCGCCGCGCAACCGCCGGCATTGATGGCAGCCACTGCAGATGCCCTCAGAGATCGATTGATTGGTCCGTTAAACGTCTATTATCTGCATGGTACGGAACATCTTCAGCAAACTCTTTTAGCTCCAGATCTCATTGATCTCGTAACACCCCGTCCACTCTTTCTAAGCCATTCAGACAGGGCTGCCATTGCACAATCTCACTCTACAAACTGGATTGAATTCGTACCCGCAATGCTTCACCAGGCCGGCCGCCTGCTGACAGAGCACATAGATCCGGAATGTTTTTTTGTGACCGTATCGCCGATGGATCGCCATGGATATTTCAGCCTCGGCACCAACGCTGATTACGGTGCGTCGGTGATCCGAAAAGCAAGGAAAGTCATTGTCGAGGTCAACCGGTATATGCCTCGAACCTTTGGTGAATGTTCCGTCCATATTTCAGAAATAGACCACATCATTGAGCACGATCAACCGCTGGTAGAGGCAATCCCCAAGGCGCCCACAGAGGTCGATAGAAAGATTGCGCAGCAGATCATCGAACGGATTAACGATGGGGACACCTTACAGATCGGAGTGGGCGGAGTACCAAATGCCGTGCTCTCGGGGTTGAAGCAGCACAAAGATCTGGGGCTACACAGCGAACTGTTCTCCCCGGCAATGGTTCCCCTGATTCAGGCCGGGATCTTGAATGGTCGACGCAAGACATGGATGCAACACAAGCACATTTTCACCTTCGCTCTCGGAGACCGTGCGCTCTACGAGTTCCTTGACGATAACCCTGCTATCGTTGGATACCCTGCGTCCTGGGTAAACAATCCAGACATCATTCGGCTTAACGACAACATGGTGTCTGTAAATTCAGCACTCGAAATAGATCTGACTGGCCAGATCAATTCTGAACAAATTGGCGATCGCCCCTTTTCAGGCACCGGTGGCCAACTCGATTTTGTTCGTGGTGCTTACGCTGCAAGAAACGGCCGCTCTTTCATTGCATTAAGGTCAACCGCTCAATCGGGCTCTGTCAGCCGTATCGTCCCGCGTCTACTCAGCGGTGCCGTCACAGACCCCCGGAATGATGTGCAATTCGTAGTGACGGAATATGGCTGTGTTAACCTCAAAGGCCTTTCTATTCCTCAAAGAGCCAAGGCTCTCATACAACTTGCATGCCCCGAATTTCGCGAGCAACTTGAGCGAGAGGCAACATCACTTGGATGGATATAGGCACTATAGATCGGACCACTGAAATCAGAGCGCTGGATAATACCAAGCTAGTTGTTTAGAACGGCCTCAATCGCCCGGTAATCATCATATGTCACGAGGTTTATTCCCACCGCTCGCTGAGTATTCAGGTATTCCGAGAGCATTGGCGAAGGCGTTGTCAGTAGATTAATGACCCGGCTCCGAACGTCCTCGCAAATTCCACTGCGGAATACAAAAGGGTCATAGTGTAACGGTACCGAACGCCAGAGAACCGTTAGGGTGTCCTCCGCAATCATGCCGCGCCTGAGCGCTTCATCTGCTCTTGAGCTGGAGACAAAGGCAGCCTCCGCCTTGTTGTCCAGCAACGCCATCAATGCCTTGTCATGGCTACCCGCGTATATGTTGGCTCCAAAGAAATCGGAGAATGGCTCGCCGATCGTGGTTGCAAACTCGTTTTTGGGAATGAGAGCCCCTGATGTACTGGAAGGATCTGTCAGCAGTATCCTGGTATTTCTCAGGTCCTCAATGCTGTTTATCCCCGCTGCCGTTGGAACTACCAGTAACGAATAATAGAAACTCCCCTCGGGTGTAAAGAGCCCGGCCTCGGTGGTTAGAGAAGCGAAGGCATCCAGCCCCGGGTCTGTTCGATGGGCGATAACATAGGATGCCGGCCCCATAACGGCCAGGTCGACACCGCCCGAGAGTACACCGTCCATCACGCTCTCGTAAGAGGTGGCTCTAACCAGTTCTACCGGCATCCCAAGCCCCTGCTCTAGCAGCGTAATCAACGGCTGATATTCAGAGGCCTGCTGGTCGATATCTTTTTTTGGGATCATCGTGAAGGTCAATCTGTTCATGTTGCAGTTTTTGACCTCTCGGACGGCTCCCGAACTATAAAACGATGCAAAGGCGAGCGATGCGAACGCGAGAATTAACGTCAGCAACCTCATGCTCTGACTTCCTCTTCTGCGAAGGTTCTCAGGAACTCAGGAATCTTCTCCGCTGGCATGGGGCGCCCCAGGTGATAGCCCTGTGCAATGTCACAGCCGGCGACTTTCAGGTGAACCAGCTGCTCACGGGTTTCCACGCCCTCGGCCACCACTTTGAGCGCCATGCGCTTGGCCAGAATAATGGTAGAGGACACGATCGGACTGTCATCATGGCTGTTTGAGATGCGGTTAATCAGGCTTCGGTCAATCTTGAGCTTGTCTACCGGTACCGCCTCCAGGTGGGCAAACCCCGCGTAACCGGTGCCGAAATCGTCAAGACTGAGGCGGATACCTGCCGCCTTGAGGCAATGCAGGCTCTCAACTGCCCGGCCTTCCAGCATAGCAGTTTCCGTGATTTCCAGTTCCAGCAAGTCGGTGGTCAAACCGTAGTCCGCCAACGTCGCCAGAACGTCTTTGCAGAAACCCGGCTGAGCAAGCTGTATCGGAGAAACATTGACTGCGACTGGCTTCGAAATCCCATGTTTCTGTTGCCAGTCGGATATCTGGGCACAGGCCAGTCGAACCACTTCCATGCCCAGGGCCACGACAAAGCCGGTTTTCTCGGCCACCGGAATAAATCGGTCTGGATACAGCAGGCCGAAGCCCGGATGTTGCCATCGAACCAGAGCCTCATACCCAATAATTTCCATAGCCTCCAGGCAAACCTGGGGTTGGTAATGCAGAACAAACTCCCGGTTTTTGAGGGCCTCTACAAAGGCTTGTTCCAGGTGAAATTCTTCCACATCACTCACATTCAGTGACTGGTCGAAAAACCGGTACTGGCCACGGCCAGCTTTCTTGGCCGAATACATCGCGGCATCAGCACATTTGGTCAGTTCATCAATACTCTGGCCGTCCCGAGGGCTGATGGCGATACCAATGCTAGGACTGGTATTCAGCTCTGTTCCTTCCAACATGTAGGGGGCGGACAAATGCGCGGTTAAAGCTGCGGCCCACTGCTCGATGTCGGCCTCACTGCGATCACCCACCAACAGCACCACAAATTCATCACCGCCGAAACGAGCGGCAATATCACCTTTACCCAGCATGCGTTGAATGCGACCGGCTACGGCCTGCAGTAGCAGGTCACCGATGTGGTGGCCAAGAGAATCATTAATGGATTTAAAGCGATCCAGATCGATAAACAGCATGGTTGACAGCTTCCGCTGTCGACGCTGTTCCAGTACCAGCGAATCTGCCACATCGAGAAACTGGCGACGGTTGAACAGACCACTGAGATGATCAATCGAAGCGGCACGGCTACTGCGGGCATGTTCGGTTTCAAGGCGCTCAATCAGTTGCTGGTTGTTCCGCTCCGACAACCGCAATGCCTCCAACACTCTTTGCTGTCCGGTCAGGCTCCGGATCAGCCAGAACACGATACCGAAAACCAGTAAGGTCATTACGCTGTTGGCAATCAGTTGCTTATTCTGGCCAGGCGTAAGCGGTGCAAAGATCTCGTAGTAAGGCTGGGCCACACTGACTGTAAAACCATTCGCTGGACGGGTCACGAAAACATATTGGTATTGCTCGCCCGCCAACTCCATCGTGGCTTCGCCGGTCACAACACGGCCTTCAGCCGCAATCTGCACTTTTGGCACCTGAGGCCCTCCAACCACAATGCCGCTTTCATTGGCCCGCATCCACTCATCCCCCCTGGAATCCAGAATCTGAATAAAGCCCGAGCCCAGCTCAACATTCTGTAGAAGCCCAGCCAGGTAGGCGATGTCCAGCTCAATCAAGATCAATCTTGAGGAGCGAGACAAATCTGCCAGTCTGAGTGGAACCAGGAATGGCAATCGCCAGGCAGGCTCTGCGGGTACGTATGCCGGATCCGCAACTCGTTCGGGAAGCACTGGCACAAATCCAGTTCCTGCAAAGTGGTCCTCAGTTCCAGACAACCAACTACCGAGCTTTGAGCGTGCCGAACCCAAATGACTGGTGTAAATCAGATCTCCAGACAAATTGTAAACACTGAGCCGGTTGAAAACGGGGTCTTCTGCCAGAAGCGTCAAGAGCCTGGTTTCTGCTTCTTGATGTGCGATGACATCGTCACTCACCAGGCTACCCATGGCTTTGGCTCGATCAGTCATCTGCTTGAGGCTCTCCGACACAATCAACGCCAGATTGCGGTTCTCGAAGAGTCTTGCATTGAGGGTTTCCGCCCTCGTTGCAGATGCCTGCCAAAGGAATAACACCCATAGGAACAAAACGATAACAACCCCGAGTGCCAGCATGGTTAGCTGAACGCTATTCAAGGGAGTATCAGACTTCGCTGTCATCAAGCTAGAACCTGGAGAAAAGGGATAGGTAAAAGTCAGCCTCTCCAGTGGCCGGATAAATCCTGTGAATCGGGTGAGGCATTTCGCCAGCAAAACCCAGATCCTTCGAAGCCTAGACGTCAATTATGGCAGTTACATGACAGGCCGAAATTGTTAACGGGCTCACACTTTTGAAACAGGAACTTCATTTCTCAATGTTAAGTGTACGGCTCCCATCCATAACGGAGCAGCAGTAATGTCCGGTCAATCATCCCTTCTGGTAGAAAAGCTCTGGCGCCTTAAACGCCGCATCGACAAAGGCCAATGCCCCGGTGTCGACTTTATTCATCTGAACGTCCTGCTTAGAGAGCCTGCTTATCGGGCCGATGTTCTCAGGCGGGTAGAAACAAACGGCTCGCCCGAACTCCAGGCGCTTGCCCGGGAAATTATGGCAAACGATCCCGGTGAGCCGCTGATGGCGAAGTCTCCAACGGAAACACTGGCGAAAACGTCAGCTGACAAGGCGCAACGACGTAGCTGGCTTACTCGCAATAGTATCGTCGTCATCCCGATATCGGCGGCCTTTGTGGCAGCGATTGCCGGTTTTACCGCTTTTGAGAATCGAGCTGTCCGTGTTACTGACGATATTGTCTCTGATACCGTCTGGCAAAGTGGCCGTCGCTACATTCTGGATGACGTTATCTATGTGGATAGCGCCAGGCTCACCATAGAACCGGGCGCAACCATCGAAGGCGAACGCGGTTCTGCTCTCATCGTCACCAAGGACGGCCGACTCTTCGCCCGGGGAACCCGGGAACAGCCCGTTGTGTTTACCAGCCACCAACCCGTGGGCCAGAGAACCCGAGGCGACTGGGGCGGCCTGGTTCTGCTCGGCAAAGCGCCGGTTAATCAGCCCGCCGCAGCCATAGAAGGTGTAACGGAGGCGGATCTCCGTGGCCAGTTTGGCGGTACCGACCACAGCCACAGTTGTGGCGTACTGCAATTTACCCGCGTCGAATTCGCCGGCTTTGAGGTCTACAAAGACAACGAACTGAATGGTCTTACGCTGGGTGGTTGCGGCTCAGACACCATTGTCGAAAACGTGCAGGTACATCGCGCGCTGGACGATGGCATTGAGATGTTCGGTGGTACCGTAGACCTGAAAAACATTCTGGTAACCGGCGCCGCTGATGACAGCATCGATTGGGATTGGGGTTGGACCGGTAACGTCCAGTTCGCGGTCATCCAGCAATATGGTGATGTGGGTGACAATGGTTTCGAGGGCGACAGCAATGGTTCTGACCACAACGCCTTACCTCGATCAGAGCCCACCTTCTACAACGTAACGATGTACGGCGCCGGCCGTTCCGCTAAACAGCACCGTGCCATGCTTCTGAGAGAAGGTTCTGGTGGCCATTTCCACAACATGATCATCGACAGCTTTGCCATAGAGGCCCTCGATACACGGGATGAGGTCAGGCCACTCGTGGCAATGGAAAAACTCACCTTTAGCCACAACCTTATCGCCAACAATGGCCGTCTCGGCAATCTGACAACAGAACCTGAGGCTGACGACGATGATTTTGGCTTTCAGGAGGAGGTGTGGATTCAGGACCCGGCCAACCGCAATCATCAGCTGGCGGAAAGTGGCTTGCAGCCAACCGTGACAAGCACGACTTCACCGAATTTCCGATCCAGAGGCCTTATTCGAAATATGGAAGCAACACGACCACCCAAGTCGGAGTTTTTCGACGAATCTGCTGACTACCTGGGCGCTATTAATCCTCGCTCCAGTGACACCTGGCTGGATGGCTGGACCGCGTTTCCGGAGTCATAAAGCAAAGTCGTCCGTGCGTCTATGGTTAGCCAAGGTATAGCCTGCCCTAAAATCGTCAGAAATGTGGACGAGATAGTAGCAGGGCGAGCGTGGGCTGAGCGGTACAAGGACTCCCGGTTCCGCCTCTGCAATGGTTGTCACAAAAATATCATCAAATAAGCTTACCGTGGCAACCGGCGAGTCTGTTCAAGTCTGGAGCCGCAAAACGCGCAGCGAACTCGGCGGACGGGCACATCCAGCCAGACACGATATTGGAATAGGTCTAGTTCGCAAACCAGCGATGAACCATAAAAAAGCCCTACACGGAGGCAGGGCTTCTTTACGTATAGCTAGCAACAAAGTATCCGGACTCTTACCGGATACGGCGCGCTATATGGCAGTTTATGCCGCTTTCTTGAGCTTCTTTTTCAAGCTCTTCAGCTTGCCTTCCTGCTTGGCGATCTTCGCCTTACGGGCTTTGATTTCTTTTTTCAGGCTGGTTACTTTCTTCGTAGTTTTCTTGGCCATGATTCACTCCTGGTGTGTGATTGCTCGATTACCGCCCTCAGTCGTCCTTATGGGTTCGCACGAAGTTGCGTATGAACTTTCGTACCTCTCTGGCGGCACTGGTATCCAGCTCTTCACACAATGAAATGAATTCATCGCGCTCTGCACTGTTGATCCGAATCAGTAGCTGAGAGTCTTTTTTCCCTGCCTTTTTCTTGCGTGGCTTCAACTGCTTTTCGGAAATACTATCGGCTGCCATGGGTCATCCACTCACTGAGAACACTTTTAGTATATACACTGTATATAGAAAAGATAGACTCAGGCGCCCAAGTTGTCGCAGTCAGATGTCGTGTTGCTTTCGAAAGCTGTTGATCTCTTCCACGACTTTGCGGGCGACTGTGTAGTGATCCAGGCGATCAAAAAGCCTTCTAAGAATTTCCTTTTCTTTGTCGTCGACTACGCCGTCTTCCAAAGCTAATCGCTCGATCATGGCGAGCTCTTTCTCGTCTATGGTGTCGTCGTTGGCGAAGACCACCAGGAAGGAATACCCCACCAGTTCTTTTGCCCGTGATTTCTCTGTCATAACGTCACCCTATCTGATGCATCATAAATGCCCAGCAGGCAACGCCAAGAGCATTTCCAGGTATCGCCTGGCTGCATATTCGCTTTCCGATTGATACAGCGGTTCCTCACCAGGTATGCGCACCTCGTATCGAAACGGCCGGCAAAAGCCGCTCGGCTCTTTGAAGCTTAGCTCAAGAAGTTCAACCGGTAGTTCTTCACAGGACCAGCAACAACGAATTTCAACGGCTTGGATAGCCTTACTCATACCAGACACATATGCCCCCAGGTGGATCAGTTGCACTACAAAAGCAACAGAGGGCTCATCCTGAGCAGTACACGCGGATTGCGTTCCGCCTCATCTAGGCGATGACAGAATTAAAGCAAGGTGATGTTGCGGTGGCGTGACGGGGATAAAAAAACCGAGCCCCGGGACAGGGACTCGGCAAACAATCATGATCCTAATCCTGATTGGCCGACAATCGTAACCTTCAGCTGTTTCAATTTCATTTCAGGAGAACAGGGTTCATTCACCAATCCTGTTTCTGCTTGAGGAGCTCATTGTTGTAGGGACCAATGGTTTCAAGCAAAACGGATGATCTTGAGAACTGGCCTCGACCCCAGGCAATGTCATTTTGCCATTCGTCCTTCAACGCCGATTCAATGGTCCACTGCTTCAGGGATGAATAAACAAGCCGCGCCTGAGCCGTAACACGGCTTTCTGTCAGGTTCTGGAATGGGAAGAATTCAAACTTGTCGCACTGAACCAGAAGGGTCGTCTCAAGAGTACCCGCTGCCAAAAACGACGCATCATAGAGTAGCTGGAAAATGATGGACTCTTTCACTGTGCCCAATGGAGAGCAGGAAAAGGCGTTGAGACGGACGGACAGGGAACACTGGCTATCTTCCAGTTCAATGTGCGGCCTAATCCATGGGCCTACGAACGTAGATCTGTGAAACGCCAATAGGGCTCGGTAGTGGTCCTCTCTGGGGTTCATTTCATTAACCTCAGATCGGGACTGTCAACGTCCTTTTGAACAGACCTTGGGGGAGAAAAAACGCCGGGGTTGAACCCCCGGCAATGCGAGAGCACCTGGTACTTATCGTACTTCAGGAACCCTCACTATAGGGTTCTAACGTTACAAACGAATTTCAGGCTACGTTCCCTAAGAGACCTTGCGCCTTTCCCTCATGACCTTCCAGTCAATGACGTTTCCCGCAGAGTCGAAATGGACATAGCCAGCATAACCATCCGATTCTTCCCAGGTTTTGATAAAGCCAACAACCTCGCCGTTCTCTGTGCACATTTCGTAGGACGTTTTACTAGGGTCTATCTGGCGCGATTCATCGACTTCAGGCTCGACCTCCCGGAGTATCTGGTCTTTTTTGAGAGACAAGGTGGTTTCAATCCAATCGGAACTCATGGGGCACCTCTTTACTGGGTAAGGGACAGCACTTATCTGGCTGTTTATTCTATGCTCAATTTAATCGGCTATTTTGATGTGTCTCAAGTTGATTTTGGTCTTAAAAATTGATCTGAAATAGCCTGCATTCGGTTGCCTAGTAGCCCAGATAACCGTAGCCGACCGTATCCCGATATTTTTCAATGTGTCGTACGTTGATTGCTCGGACAACGCCTTCTGCTTCAAGCTCACTGAAGCACGCATTGAATGCATCACGGTGTTCTTTTTTACGAAACGAGGCTCTATAGGGCGTCGGGGCAAAAATCGGAATGAACATCACTTTCTGGTGCAAATCAGCCTTATCCGCATAGGTTCGGTCCGCGCGCAAACGGTGGTTAATCTCCGCAAAGATAAGACCATCCGCAAGCACCACATCCACGCGATTCAGAAAGAGCATTCGCGAGTGGATGCGCTGGTCTGCAAACTCGGAATATGAGGCAAAAGACTCAATGTGAGATTCAATACCCAGCAATTGGGACGCACCGGCAAAGGAAACAACACGCAGCCCTTTTAAATAGCGAAGATGGTAAGGCTTGATGTTCGTGGACTCCAAAACGGCGGCGCCATTCTGATAATACACGTAGGGAGTGCTTTCAAAACTTGGCGTGTCCATATCGGGAGGCACGGTCATTACCGCATCGCCCAGCCCCTCATGAGTGAAATTCCGGAGGTGCCGTTTGAAGGGGTAGAAATGAAAGTGAACATCTATGTCACATCGATCCATGACTGCAGCGAATATCTCGATATCGCGCCCAGCCGGCCCCTGTTCTGATGTTGCCGGGAGGTAGGGAGCTAGTACGAGAAGTGGCTCTGGCTCTGATGCTGCATTGGCCTGAGTGGCCAAAGTGCCAATAGCGAACGCCAGAAGTAACCATTTCATTTAGATGCCACGTGATTATCGAGAAACTACAACTACTTCCCTGCACCTAAACTCAAGGTTACCGCTAATTCCATTTTCAGAATCACGATATTACTACATTAGTGTTTCAGCTCTGTGACAGTGACGCGCTCGCCTTGTTTACCACACTGATGAATACCTGGCTGGTCACGGTTCTTATCGATTCGTTCCGCAAATCGCCGGCCCCAACGTGTCCACAAAGTGTCAGCCGTGTTTAGCGTAGAGACTCTGGAAGAAAGCCCTGTTTCGAATGTTCGCTTTTGTTTAGGTGCTGGTCGCAAAGCGAACATTCTGGGGTCAGTTCACGAAACGGAAAAAATTGTACGCTAAGCCTTTGGCATCAATGATATCGACACCATTTTTTCCACAATTCATAAAGTTGCGCAGTAATTAGTCGACGACTGGCCCTTGCTAAATAATTTTCATTTCAGCATGAGTTGTGCTTTAAAAATTCAATTCTGCAACTACACTCATTGGGCGAACAGAGCGAGAAATCCGCCGTTAATTCCAATAGCGGGTACGCGAATGAATATCAGCTCTTAGGGGAATATTATGTTAAATTGTCTATTCACCGCTGAAGAACTAACCCCCCAATAACCCCTGCGCAAAATGCCCAGTAGCAAACGCCAGCCCCGCTGCGGCCGTACCCATGATCAAAGTCCGGAGTCCTGATCGCATTGCTGGTAAGCCATAGACGATACTTTTAAGCATTCCGATACCCAAGAAGACGACGCCTGCCAAACCAAGACTCGTCAGGAACTGAATCTGACTCTCCATACCCGGGATGGCATAAGGCAGTAAAGGTAAAGCACCAACCGACAAAAATGCGGCGAAGGTAGTCAACGCGGCTCGGCGTGGGCTGAGTCCGGCACCCGAGAGTCCGTACTCTTCTCGCAACATGGTTGCTACCCACACATCGGGATTACGACTGATAGCCTCCACTACTTGCTCCAGCAATTCGCCGTCGAATCCCTTCGCCTGAAACAGCTGGCGAATTTCCTCACGTTCACCTTCTGGCACAGCACGGATATGTTCACGTTCTGTGCGTTCAGCAAATTTGATCTGATTCAACTGCGCCTGGCCCGCTTCGTAATTACTTACCGCCATGCTGAAGCCGTCTGCAATCAGGTTTGCAAAGCCGAGTACCAACGCAACCTGTGGCGAGAAACCTGCGCCGAACGCACCCGATACAACCGCAAACGTTGTAACGCAGCCATCGATGCCGCCAAGCACAGCATCTGGTAGCGTCGAGGCCTTAACGGGACCAGCAAGCCGTGCACGAACGGCATTAGGCTGGTGCTCGCTGAGCAGTCTTTCATTTTCTGTGGATGGCATCTTTCAGCTTCCTGTTCAGGACGCGATTTGGTGCTTTGGGATTATAGGCTCAGTTCGACCTTGTCACTTTATCTGTCAATATACATCTTCAAGATAACGTCCCTGGCCTCTCAGAGTTTCAATATCGATGTGCAAGGGTTTGATAATGTCTTCTATAACCTGCCGCACAGCCGCCGCCATATCCCGGCCACCACAGACCAGTATCTGCGCACCGGTGTTAACCATCTGTCGCACGGCTAATTCATCCTGTTTGAGCTTATCCTGCACGTAGGCGCGCTCGTCTGTTCTTGAGAAGGCTGTGTTCAGCCCGCTCAGTCGATGATCCTCAAGATAGCGCCCAAGCTCAGGTTGGTAGAGAAAATCTGACCTGGCATCGCGACCGCCCCAGTACAGATACATAGGGTTGCAACTGGTATTGTTTCTGATGAAACCGGTTAACGGACCAATCCCGGCACCTGCACCGACAAGAATCACTGGTCGGTTACCGGTAGCTGGCCGAAAGCCTGGATTGGGGCGGATGAAGCCATCGATACAATCACCCGGCTTGAGGTCATGCAAATAACCGGAGCAAAGACCGCCGGCCTGCTTACGGACGCATATCTCAACAATTTCGTCATTTGCCGAGGACGCGAGCGAGTAGAACCGCGGGGGTTGACCGTGTGGGGGAATAACCCCCAAAAGGTCTCCCGCCTCGAACGGTGGCAGCGCTTTAAATCTTCTTGGAGAAGCCGTTAGCCATCCGCCCTGCTCCGCCGGTTTGAACCGGAAGATACTGGTGGGCGCCTGAACCGCAATCCCGTAATCCGCCCTTTCTACCAGTTCCAGTTTGACCGTTGCTGGCTGCAATGCACAGTAGTTCAAGAAAAGCGGAGTACCGATAACCTCACCAACCCGGTTTCCCCACTCACTGAATTGCGAGGCAGAACACCGATCAATCAGTTCAATGGCGTGCAAACGGCTGACGCCTTTACCGGCGAGCGCAGCATCCACCGACAAGGCAAACTGACAGAAGTTCGGAAACTGCCGGTCACCAAAACCCAGTACCGTGTATCGCAGGTTCTTCTCAGCCCGGAATTCTTTGAGCCTGGCCATAAACTGCCGGGCCGATGCGGGTGCATCACCATCACCGTATGTCGAAGTCAGCACGAACAGCCTGGAAGCCTGCGGATACTGCTTAGCCAGGGCATTCATCTCGCTGCAATGCACGCGGAAACCGGCCTTATTCAGGCTGCTATGGAGTTCCTGGGCAAATCCCCAGGTGGCATTACCTTCGGAGCCGACCAGAATAATTGTATCCGCCTGAGCGGCATCGGCGTTGTCAGGAAGCTGCCCTGAAGACCGGCGACGCTGCCACCAGATGGTTGCACCTGTTATCGAGAGAGCTGGCACAGTCAGTGCCGCAGCGCCAAGAATCAGGCCAAGCCACCATAGGCCTTCACCGGTGTGCAAACGTACAATCCAGTCCTGCAATACGCCGCTGTCAGAGCGCGGCTGGAACTGCAGCAACTCGCCCGTAGCCTGGTCCACGAATCCGGAGCCGCCGGCGGTTGACAGCGAATAGACGTCCTGCGGATCACCGGGATAGGGAAACACCAGTTCCCGGAGTTCGCCAAGATCGAAATTGCCTAGCGCTTTTAAGGTGCCCACAGGCGATGGTTGCCCGCCCGAGACCTCAGCCGGAAACCCTGGCCCTGTGTCAGGCGCTTCCGGCAGCAAACCAAAGCGCTGTGCCGACATATAGCTACCGGTCAGTGCGGATAACAGTAGGCCGAGCACGGCAAACCGGGCCAGCTCGGCATGGATTCGTTTCCCGCCTGAGCCGGAAAGCGGTCTTAGTATATTCTTCCAACCCCCGGTACGCCGGGCTATCAACAATATTCCCGAAAGACACAGAAGTACCATCAAAGCAGCTAATACGCCGGCCAGCGCTCTACCGGCATCATCCAGCATAAACGCACGGTGCAGGTCCTTGACCCAGCCAAAAAATGCGGAAGGTTCGTAGGGTGCGGTGCCCTCACCTGTTACCGGATTCACCAGATCCGCACCGGCCTGGCCGTCACGGCTGTAATAGACAATGACCTTGCCAGAAGGCTCTCGCACGATCTGCTCAGTCCCGGGATAGTGAGCAACGACCCGGTCTGCCAGCTCGGCAATACTGACTTCACCGGAAGCCGGAATGACCGCTGACACTCTATCCAGCGTCGGAGCCAAAGCCAACACAGCTCCCGTGACCGAGAGAACGATCAGGAACACGCCTGCAAGCAAACCCGGTAAACTGTGGAACTTGCGCAACATAATAGTCGATGCTCCTGGTGAATTATTGAAGCTCGTAGGTCAGAGCGCGCACGTAACCACGTCCTGAAACCGGCTTTCCGGACCCTTCGGTGGTCAGGGGGGCTATCACATCGGCTCTGATATCGCGCATATCTTCAACAGCAGAGTCGACTCGAACCTCATAGCCGTTGTCGATCAGCGAATCATCGAGGTTCAGAGTCACTTTCAGCGTGCGGCCACTGGTAACACTGGCGCCAGTCAAGCCGTCATACTCTGCAGGATCAAGCCCACTGCCCCGGGCCCAGCCTCCCAGGTGTTTGTAGTATTTAGATTTCTTCCCGGAAACCCAAAGGGTACCCTGATACTCTCCGGCGGCATCGGTAAGATACAGCGCCAGATAGGCTCCATCGCCGCCGTAATTCTGTAGTTCCGTAGTGAAGGTCACGTCACGGGCCTGGGCGAATACCGGTAAAGCCAAGGCGGCGAAAAGGCTGCAAGTGAGAACAAACGTTTTCATAAATGGTCTCCAAAAACCTGATGAACGTTAAAGGAACAGGGCAAATTCGCTGAGTTACTCAACGGTAACCGTGGGACGCCCCTTGACGATGCCGTTGCGTGGCGCCTGACTTTTGGGATTGTCCTGTCCATTTTTCCTGTTGCCGCGGTCCCTCTCCTCATCGTCACTGTCTTCACGCTCCCATTTCATCATGGTCAATGAAGCGGGCGCGAAAGAGGCTTCTGCCCTGACCCCATCGGCATCGAGGCCCCGGACTTCATAACAACCGTCGTCAACCTTTATTCGGTGAACTGTCCAGCCTTCGGCTTCCAGCTTTTCACGCAGATTTTCACGGGGCTGCCAACTCGCCACCGGATCATCGCAGTCGTCATCGGCCACTGCGGTACCGCTCAGAAGTAACAAAGACAGGCTCAGAATAATGGGTTTGGTCTTCATGGTGTCTCTCCTGCTGGTTGTGTTAAATCCACTCTAAGGCGCTAACCTGACAACGACCTGAACAAACGAGGCCATTTCAGCGGAACTGAAAAGCTTCTTTATGGAAGCGAGTCAGGCGGAAGGGTGCTGCCCGCAAGCCGTTTCTAATGGCTTCCCCCAGCCCTGCCGGGCCGCAGAACCAGACCTCTGCGCCTGCTGCCGAGCGTCCGTTGGTAGACAACGTCTCGGCAGACAACCTCTGCCCCTTGCTGCTGTCATGAATCTCGAGGTGTATCCCGGGAAAGCCATCGCAAAGCGCCCGAAGTCGATCCACCATGGGATCCTGGCCGGCGTTGCGCGTGCAGTAATGCAGATCGGCTTCAGGCACGGTGGCGTCGGTGGCGCTGCTTAGAGCTTCGAGCCAGGCCAGAAACGGCGTGATCCCGATGCCACCGGCTATCCAGATCTGGTGGGATTTGCGGTTGCGGCGATCGAAGTTAAAACAGCCGTAAGGGCCTTCTATATTTACGGTTTGCCCCACGCTGATTTTTTGGCTCAGATTGCGGGTGAAGTCGCCGAGCGATTTAATGATGAACGTAACCGTGCCATTTTCCCTATCGGCACTGGCAATCGTGAACGGGTGCGCGCCCTCTAGTCGGTCGAAGGTCACAAAGGCGAATTGCCCCGCACGGTGACCGGGCCATGCCGGCCCCATGTGGCAGGTAACTTCGGTGACGTCCCGGTCTGGTGTTTTGATCGCGGTGACCATGCCGCGAACCTGGCGACGACGACCAACTCTGCCGGTCAGGGATAGCCCGCTGGCGATGCTGCCGCCAAAGAGCAAAATGGCCATCAGCACACCGATTGGCTGCTGCCACCATTGCAGCGGAGTAAGCCACGCCGCGTGGAAAGCGAGCAACAGATAAAGCACCGGCATGCCGCGATGCAAATAGCGCCAGTATTTGTAGGGGAACTTGCGCAACAAGGTGATCAGCAGCATGGCGAACAGCAGATAGATGGCGAACTCCCCTACCTCTTCCGCCGCATCGCGCATGGTGTCGATGAACCCGGAATAATCCTGATCGTGCAGCTTGCCGGCTTTTCCGAACACCGACTCTATTACATCGTCACCCATTTCAATCAGCCAATGGGCGGCGGCGAATACCACTGCCAGAATGCCCGCCCATTTGTGGGTGCGATAGATCTGATCCAACCCGCCCAGCGGTCTCTCCAACCAGGCTGGGCGCAGTGCCAACATCATGGCTAGTGACATCAGAGCAATGGATAACAGCCCACTGAGCAGCAGGCTCTGGTCATAGACTGCCCAGGGAGAACCGGCCCCAGGACCTGCAAAGAGGTTCCAGGCCCATAGGCCCAAAACCAACACAACGAAAGGAAAAATCATCCGCATCATCACATCTCCTGCGATCGGTACCTGGAATATTCCCCCGAAGGCTAGCGCCCAAACCTGACAGCCAGCTGAAGGTCGGTGAAGAGAGATCGAAGCGTTATTGACCATTCAGGCTGTTGTCAGGTTCGAGCTGTAGTATCTTGATTTCAGGGCTGGGTCAGAGGTGAACAATGCGGGTTCTTTTGGTGGAGGATACGGCGGGATTGGGCGAGGCGGTCCGGGATCAGATTGCGGACGACGGCCACGCCGTGGACTGGGTGCAAACTCTGCGCTTTGCTGAGGCGAGTATCAGGACCACAGCCTACGACCTGATTCTGCTGGACCTGATGCTGCCCGACGGCCATGGCTTCGGCTTTTTGCGAACGATCCGGGCTACCGGAATAACAACACCGGTGATCATTCTGACCGCCAGGGATCAGGTGTCTGACCGGATTGAAGGATTGAATGCCGGTGCTGACGACTACCTGGTCAAACCCTTTGATCTTTCGGAGTTGTCGGCCCGCGTGGCCGCGGTGGCTCGCCGATATCGCGGCAATCCAAGCCCGATCATACAAGTGGGCGAGCTGATGATTGATCTTGGCGATCACCGCATCAGTCGCAACGGCCTGCCGGTAGAACTTACGGCACGGGAGTGGGCATTGTTTGAGGGCTTTATCCAGCGACCCGGAATGCTGTTATCGCGATCGCAACTGGAGGATCGTCTATACGCTTTCGGGGCCGAAATCGAAAGTAACACCATCGAAGTTTATGTCAGCCGTCTGCGTAAAAAGCTGGGGCGGGACGCCATCGTAACCGTCAGGGGAATGGGCTATCGCCTGGAAACACATGGCCATTAGAACCAGTCTGCAAAAAACACTCGGTATCGGCCTGACGCTCGGCGTCACCCTCCTCTGGCTGCTGGGCGTGACCGCTTCGGGACTGGTGGCGCAGCACGAAATGAACGAGGTCTTCGACAGTGCCCTGGAAGAAACCGCCCAGCGAATACTGCCACTGGCGGTCACCGACATCCTGAACCGGGAGAACGGAGCGGGCAATCAAAAGGCCCCAGCCCTGAAAGACCATGACGAATATCTGACTTATCTGGTACGGGATGAACACGGAAATATTCTGCTCCAGTCCCACGATGCAGACCCTGGCGTGTTTAGTACAATCCCCGCGGAAGGGTTTTCAGACACTCTGACCCACCGGCTATATGGCGTATCTGCAGTCAGTAATACCATCTATCTTGAAGTGGCCGAACCCTTGGCGCACCGGCGTGAATCCGCCCTGGAGGCGGGTTTGGCCTTACTGATGCCTTTAATGGTTTTGATTCCGGTCAGCCTGGTGGGTGTCTGGTGGATTGTCCGGCTTTCCCTTCGCAAGGTGGTCGATTTTCAGCAAGACATTGAATCCCGCGGCGCGGGAGATCTGTCCCCTGTTGTAGAAAAGCACTTACCCCGTGAATTCGAACCAATCGCTATTGCCGTCAACCGACTGCTTGAGCGATTACACCGTGCACTTGAATCGGAACGGAGCTTTACCGCCAACAGTGCCCATGAACTGCGGACACCTCTCGCAACAGCACTCGCCAAAGTGCAGCGGCTGAAAACCAGAATGCCCGATGATTATCTCAAGAATGATGTTGCAGAAATTGAAGAAGCGTTACGCAGTCTCTCGGTGCTGTCCGGAAAACTGCTCGAGTTGGCAAAAGCAGAAGGTGGCGGTGCACTCTCACAAAGTCAGCAGGATCTTGTGCCCATCCTCGCGATGATTGCCCGGGATTTTGAGGCCCAGGCACCCGGGCGAGTTGTTTTATCCCTGCCGGAGCGCGAAGTGAACTCCTTTCTTGATCCCGATGCCTTCGCCATCCTGGTGCGTAACCTGATCGAGAATGCCCTTAAGCATGGTTCCCGTAGCGAGCCGGTGAAGATCAACCTGAACGATAATGGGGTTTTAAGGGTCTGCAATGGCGGTGCAAGAGTGCCACCGGAACAGCTCGCTCTTTTAAGAAACCGGTTTGCACGCGCCAAAACGGACGCTGCAGGTTCTGGCCTGGGCCTCGCGATTGCCGATGCGATTGCTAAAGGTGCCGGCATGACCCTGCATCTCAGATCGCCGGCAACAGGACGGCAGGATGGTTTTGAAGCGGAGCTGAATCTGGCATGTATCTGACACTCACCGACATTGTGCTGCTGACGAGCATCATTCAATCGCTGGCTCTTGCCGTTTTTCTCCTACTTCCATCCAACAGTGGGCTCATATCTAACCGACTCCTGGTTGCCACTCTGGTGTTCTTCGCCGCCGGGCTGGGAGAGATCTTCCTCTATGGCAGCGGGCTTGCGCTCCAGTACCCAAACTTCGCCTACCTCGGAACACTCATCGGACTTCTACAAGCCGGCTCGCTCTATCTATATGCGCAATCGCTGATGTATCAGAATTTCCAGTTACGCGGGAAGCATCTCGTGCACACGTTGCTCTTCTGGGTGGTCGGCGCAATTTTTCTGATTGAATATTATTTACAGCCAAGCGAGACCAAAGTTCAGATTCTGCTTGAACGGGACCACCCGGGCGTACTTACCTCTCCCCTTCTTGCAGTCGCTATTCACGCGGTCTTTCTGGGCTACCTGTACGCGACGATTCGTGCGATTAACCGTTTCGGCCTTGGTATTCGACAGATTTTCTCGAGTATTGAAAACAAACAACTTGCGTGGTTACGGACGCTTCTGATCGGCTATGCAGTGGCTTGGACCGTGAGCATGATGTACTGCCTTACAGCGCATGTGTTTAGAAGCGTGCCTGGAACCGAGTGGGTGGCCGGCGCTGGCGCTGTAACGGGCTTCATTTTCATCAATTTTCTGATGATAAACTCTCTTCGCCAACCCGTTGTTTTCTCTGGATTGGCAGCAGACCAGGCCGCCTTGCTGGAAGAAGAGCCCACGCCGCAGTTTGATCAAACTTTAAAGGTCAGGCTCCAACAGTTAATGCACCAGGAAAAGCCCCACTTGCACCCCAACCTGACCCTGGAACAACTTTCACGGAAATTGGGCGCCCCTTCAAGAGAGGTTTCACGGGCCATTAACCAAGGCTTTGGCTGCAATTTCTTTGAGTTCGTCAGTCGCTATCGCATCGACGAGGCGAAATCGCGCCTGGCCGATGCAGCCAATCAGGCAAATATTCTGCAAACTATGTATGACTCTGGCTTCAACTCGAAGTCCGTATTCAACACTGCTTTCAAGAAAGAGACAGGATTTACCCCCAGTGAATATCGCCGACGAGCCCTGCAGGGCGATATCCGACCCTAGCCACGATCCTGAACCTGGCTACCCGGCGTTCGAGTACGCTCTCACCCGATACTGAAACCTCTATCCTTTTGAATTATATATTTTATTTCCAAACCATGGAATCGGTTCGGTTTCGTACCTGAGAACGCTTCTTTGACCTCCCTTCCGTACTCTGATTGCCAAGCGACACCAAACCCGGTGCTCGTGAAGCTCAACGCAATATGAAGAGGTCATGTATGAAAACCAAATTACGCAAAACCGCTGTTCCCGCAGTGGCCGCAGCAATCTTCAGCCTGATGTTTGCCGGTAGCGCCCAAGCTCATTGTGATGCTCTGGACGGTCCCGTGATTACCGAAGCCCGTGCGGCACTGGAGTCAGGCAATGTTAAGCCCTTGCTCAAATGGGTGCCGGCAAAGGATGAGGCCGAAATCAAAAGGGTATTCGCCGATGTGCGCCAAGTCCGCGGGCAAAGCGAAACTGCGAAAAACATTGCCGATCAGCATCTGTTCTCGACGCTCGTTGAGGTTCATCGTGCCTCCGAAGGCGCACCCTTTACCGGCATCAAGCCTTCCGGACAGATTGATCCGGGTTTAATGGCGGCGGATGCGGCGTTGGAAAACGGGCAAATTGATCGCCTCGTGGCAAATATAACCCGCAAGATCGAGAACGGTATTCGTGAGCGTTATCATGAGGCTCAGCGTGCAAGGGCCATGGCTGATCAAAGCAGCGATAAGGGGCGTGCCTTTGTCGCTGACTACGTCAATTACATTCACTATATAGAGGGCGTGCATGGCGCTGCTGGAGGGCAGGGGCACTAATTCCTATCTTCACGCAGACGCAAAGCAGGCTGACGGCCTGCTTTGCCGTTGTATTCATTTCCAGTTTCGCCTTCGGCTGAATTGGTACCATCATTCTATTAAGGCGCATCAAAAAACATAAATGAAGCCAACACCAATCTCCGCTTCATAATCATTCCGGGATATCGGGCAGCCATATTACTAACTGAGGGGCGTGCTGTGTTTTATCTAATTTCGGTATTTCCGCAATTAGAGAAAAAAATTCCAAGCGCCAGGTATGGAAGGCGTATCAGCGCGTTAAATCAAATCGAGGTGCGGCCGGTGTAGATGGCCAGACGATTCAGGACTTTGATCGAGACTTGAGTAAGAAC
This sequence comes from Marinobacter sp. LM1, assembly GCF_042763285.1. Taxonomy (NCBI): domain Bacteria; kingdom Pseudomonadati; phylum Pseudomonadota; class Gammaproteobacteria; order Pseudomonadales; family Marinobacteraceae; genus Marinobacter; species Marinobacter sp. LM1. The sequence continues at coordinate 401,815 of NZ_CP114373.1, read as the reverse complement.
CTCTATCTAATTTGGAATCGGATGTCCTCCGGCAGCTATTTCCCACCGTCCGTCAAAGCAGTTCCAATTCCGAAGAAAAGTGGAGGAGAAAGATTGCTCGGGGTACCCACGGTTAGCGATCGTATAGCGTAAACTGTGGTTACTATGACGCTGGAACCTATCCTGGAACCTGTCTTTCATGTGGACTCGTACGGGTATCGGTGCGGGAAATCCGCGCATGATGCGCTTGTGATCACGCGAAAGCGGTGCTGGGAAAGGGACTGGGTGCTGGAGTATGACATCCGTGGCTTGTTTGATCATATTGATCATGAGCTATTGCTCAAGGCTCTTGACCACCATTGCTCTGAATCCTGGGTGCTGCTGTATGTGAGGCGCTGGCTAACGGCACCGATGCAGACGAAAGATGGTAAGCAGGAACGACGGAACGTTGGCACACCACAAGGTGGCCCGTTATCGCCAGTTCTGGCAAACCTGTTTCTGCATTATGCATTGGATCGTTGGCTGACCGTTCGTCATCCGGATATCCCATTCTGCCGATATGCAGATGACGGAATACTGCGTTGTCGAAGTGAGCGTGAGGCTCAGTATCTGCATTCCCAGCTAGATATGCGTGAGGTGGACCCAATAGCTATTCACAGAGATGCCCAACAAACGAGTATACTGGCCTGTGTTTGTCCAGGCTGCTCGGATAAATCACCATCAGCTCCTTGCTAAGGCCAGGCTCACTCACGGGAATAGCCACCAGACTTCCATTTTGGACCTCCTCCCGTACAGAACTTTCAAGCACCAACGATGCGCCAAGTCCGACCTTAACCGCTTGCTTGACGGCTTCGGTGCTACCCAGCTGCATAGATACCGTCGGAAATGGCCCATGCTCACCGAAGTAGGTCGCCAAAAGCCGGCCAGTGCCGGTGCCGGGTTCGCCGCCGATCAGAGCCATGTTAGACAGCGTATCGCGGTCGATATCGGTTCGACGGGCTAACGGGTGACCAGGCGGAACGATTAGAACAACGGGCTCGTTACGCCACGCCTGAGCATGGAATCCGGGTAGATCATGCCACCACTCCATAATCGCCACGTCCAGCTCACCGTCCGATAAATGCCGTGCAATAGTCGGATTGGAATCTATTACCACATCCACCTCGGGCCCTACGCCCAGCTCCTTGTAACGACGGATGTAGGGCTGGAGCATATAAATCCCAATATTGGAGCTCGCCCCAACGCGAAGTCGAGCCTCCATAATGGAAGATCTCGCCTGCTCCTCCAGCCGGAGCAGACTTCGGGCAAAAGGCAACAAGGTTAAGGCAGCCCGGGTTGGCTCACAGCCAGAGCGCCCCCTGTGGACCAATAAAACGCCAAGTTGGTTTTCGAGTTTTTGAAGGTGCTGGGACAGTGTGGGTTGTGCGATGTCCAACTGGCGGGCTGCGGCCTGAAACCCGTTGTGGTCCAGCACCGCCACGAAACTCTTCAGCCAGACAAGATTCAGCATGGGCCGCTCTCGCGGCCACTGGGATCATTGATCGCATCACCCGGCCGCTCACCCCGAAGCACTTGCAGAATGTTCCGAGCAGCGCGTTGCTCGATAGCCAGACGCACCTGGCTGACTGCCGATCCGATGTGAGCAGTAAACAGCGTGTTGGGGTGGGCCCTGAGCCCCTGGGCGATCTCCCTCGGACGATCTTCTCTCGCCCAATCTTCCATCTCAAACACATCAGCGGCGTACCCCCCCAACTGACCGGATTGAAGCGCTTGCAGAACACTACCCTCATCCACCACAGATCCACGGCAGGGATTGATAAGGAATGCGCCCGGTTTCATTCCTGTTAGCGTTTCGCGATTAATGGTGTGGAGGGTTTGCTCATTGAGCGCCAGTGCCAGGATCACAATATCTGACTGGGCCAGCAGCATCTTGAGGGGAGTATGGGACAAACCCAGTGCCTGCTCATGCTGCACGGGTAAACGTTCCGGCTGGGAATAGATTAAATCCGCTCCCCATCCGTTCAGGCGCTGCGCCACCGCTTGGCCGATGGCCCCCATACCCACAATACCAATCCGTGAGCCTTCGATCCCCTGCCCATAGAAGCGTGGTGTCCAGCCAGTAAATTCACCGGATCGAACGAAGTGGTCCGCCGCCTTGACTTGTCGGGTGAGACTGATCGTCAGCCCGACCGTTAGCTCTGCAGTAGGCACGGTTAGCAAATCCGGTACAAATGTCAGCCAAACCCCATGACGCGTGCAGGCATCCACATCAAAGTTGTCATAGCCTTTCAGGGCTGCACCAATCACCTTCAAGCGCGGACACCCCTGTAGGAACTCCACTCCAACTCGGTCTGGCATGAACGCCATCATCGCATCAGCGTCTGCAACGCGCGCAGCCACTTCCTCCTGGGGCAACGTGGCGCCGGATTGGTTGGTGACCAGCTCGCAATCTTGGGCAAGTTCATCCAGAACACTGTCATGGATCTTATGGGTTATCACAACCTTGGGTTTCATCGACGTTCCTTATTTGAATTTCTTACGAAGGCGGCCACTGAGACTGTCCACGACGGTGACCATCAACAAGATGACAATGAGAATGGCGCTGACTTCCTGATACTGCATGATTCTCAGCGAGCCCATCAATTCGAAGCCAATACCACCGGCACCCACCATGCCCATTACGGTCGAGGCACGGAAATTGTATTCCCAGCGATAAATGGACACGTCCGCGAATTGAGGAAGTGCTTGTGGCAGCACGGCGTGATAGAGCACCTGCAAGCGAGTAGCGCCGGCAGCATCGGCCGCTTCCACTGGCGCCTCATCTACATGCTCAATCGCTTCGGCAAAAAACTTTCCAACCATGCCAATGGAGTGAAGACCGAGCGCCAGTACGCCAGGCAACGCCCCAAAACCAACAGCAGCCACGAAGATGATGCCCATGATCAGTTCCGGGACTGAACGCAAACCGTTTAAAAGGGTTCGAGTTACTTGGAACACCACCGGATGTGGAGAGGTGTTGCGCGCAGCCAGGAATGCCAGTGGCACAGACAAGGTTACTGCAATGGCAGTACCGGCAATGCTCATCGCAAGCGTGTCGATTAACGGCGACACCCAGCTGGCCACATTGGTGAAGTCAGGTGGAAGAGATTCGCCAATGAGTGTGCCTATGGCTGGCACGCCATTGGCAAGTGTATTGAAATTGAGCAGCCCTACGTACCAACTTGCGACAAAAATGATGAGCAGCACTAACAGCGACTGTCCGAGTTTTTTCCGCCAGCCTTTCGCGTGCTCATCCAGCACGGAGGCCGACGGGGCCGGCGACAGAGTCGCCGGTTCCGTCGTTGTATAGTTCATGGGGCACTCCTCACATTTTTGCGAAATCAAGATTGAGCAGGCCACCCATAGCGCGGATGACATCGTAATCTTCGTCGGTAATTGCCGCGAATCCCTCAGCCTTCAGGTTGTCGAGAATCTCCGGGTCATCGATCTGCAGAAAGGCTTTCTGAATGTTGCTCTTCAGCTCAGGGGCCAGGTTCGAACGCATGGCCCAGGGGTATTGAGGAAAGTCACCGCTGTAGCCCAGCACTTTGACCTTGCTCCGATCAATCAAACCGCGGTCCATCACATGCTCGAAGATAACTTCGGACAACCCTCCGGCGTCGGCATTGCCATTGGCGACGTTAACCGCAACAGCGTCATGGCTACCGACGAAATGAGCCTCATAGTCCTTTCCGGCTTCGAGCTCTGCCTTCTCAAGGAGTACGGTCTTGGGGATCAGGTGGCTGGAAGTGGATGCGCGGTCACCGTAGGCCATTTTCTTGCCTTTGATATCCGCGAAGGAGCCAACGCCAGAGTCCGCATTGGCAATAATGATGGAGCGATAAGTCGGCTTCCCGTCTACCACCATGGCGGCAAAGGGTTCAATGTCACTCTTACTCTTGGCCATCACATAGGACAACGGACCAAAGTAAGCCAGGTCAATTCGGCCAAAACGCATGGCTTCGATCATGGAGGAGTAATCGGTGGTAACAATCAGTTCTACTTCCTTACCAAGAGTGGTTTCCAGGTAATCCTTCAAAGGTTGGTTTCGCTTGATCAGTTCTGACGCGTTCTCATCCGGCAGCAAGGCAACTTTCAAAAGATCAGGGTCTGTATCTGCGGCATGGGCTGACCAATGGATGCCGAGCATCATTATCAGAGCCAGCAAAGAGTGAATCATTGTCTTCATTGTGCTATCTCCAGTACGTCTGTCGTTATCGGGGTGGTCTTAGGTTTATGGATGGCTGGTTTGCCTTCCGCAGCTACCACGCTGGGTGAACGGTGGTAAATCTCGTCCAGGTGTTTCGATTTCAGGTTTTCAGGAGCATCGTCAAAAACGATATGAGCGTTCGAAAGGCCGATGATCCGGTCTGCAAAACGCTGGGCGTATTCCAATTGGTGCAAGGAAATAACCGCGGTGATTCCATCTTCCTGACAAATATCGCGCAGTAGGCCGAGTACCTTTTCAGAAGTGGCCGGATCCAGGCTGGCAACGGGCTCATCGGCAAGAATCATGGATGGTTGCTGCACCAATGCTCTGGCGATTCCAACCCGCTGCTGCTGGCCGCCGGACAACTGATCTACTCGGGAAAGCGCTTTGTCAGCCAGACCTACGCGGTCGAGGCATTGCAGAGCCAACTCCAGGTCCTGCCGGGGCAGGGGAAGCAGGCTTCGCCAAGTACCGTGATACGCAAGTCTGCCTGTCAGCACATTCTGTAACGCGGTGTATCGTTCGATCAGCTGGTGATGCTGGAACACCATGGCGGTGCGGCTGCGGTGCTGTCGCAGGATTCTACGGTTGGTCAGTTCACCAAACTCGCCAGACACAACCTTCCCGGTTGTGGGCTTAACCAGGTGATTCAGTGAACGAAGCAGAGTGGATTTACCCGCGCCTGAAAGTCCCAGTAGCACGGTGAATTCGCCCTTGTGAAAGTGAACGTTGGTGGGTTTGAGCGCGAGGACGTTTCCCGGGTAGGTTACGCCCATACTCTCGACTCGAAGCATCACATTGGTTGATTGAGTTGGGGCCACAGGATCACCTTTTGCAATAAATAAGCTCGCCGTATTGCGAGTTACAATTGAACGATAAAGCTGAGAGATGACACCGTCGTGTCACTGACGTGACAGTTTGATGAAGTGCTTTTGGTTCGCAAGGATTTTCCGAAGGGCTCTGTGAAATACATGGAGCTCAGCCAAAGTGGAACGAGCCACCCAGGAGCTTAAGCAACAAAAATTGCGTTCCACCGTCAGTCGGCGAATCTCACGGTACAGTTCGTCCGTGCTGAGTTCATCGAATTGCTTACCGACTATACTCTTGCCTTCGAGGAGGTCGGACGCGCTCTCCAATAGGTCGCGCTTCCAGGTGCTGACTATGGTGGGGTGGATCTGGAAACGGGCAGCAATTCAAGGTGTGGCCTTAAGGGTGGGCAAGGACAGCCTTGCACTTACTAATTCGAAATAAAGTAAGCGAACATTACCCGGAGATATAAGCCAAATCCGGATGGCCAAAAAACGATTTCAATAGTCGTGGCAATTTTTGCAAACGTCGAAGCTGCCGGTAAACAGTGCTCCGAAGTTGTTCTTTGCTGTTAATGATCTTTTTACCGACGTGATGGTATTTGATATAGCCCCAAACAGACTCGTCAGGATTCAGCTCCGGCGAGTACGGCGGCAGGAAGAACAACCTGAGCTTGCCGTCGAGACTCTCAACATAGTCTCGAACCCGACGAGCATGATGAACCGGGTGGTTATCGAGGATCAGGAAAACCGGCTTGTCAACGTCTTGCACCAGAGCCTTGAGGAAACCAAGAAACGCATCGGTGTTCATGTTGCCCTGAATGGTCTTAAAGCGAAGCTCGCCGCGAGGCGAGATGGCCGAGATCAGATTGATGCTGAAGCGACTGCCCGTATTACGGATGATCGGAGTTTCACCCCTGGGTGCCCAGGTGGTGCCACTGTGATAATCAGACCGAATGCTGGCTTCATCGCCGAAATAGATGGTGGCGCCGACTTTTTTTGCTTCCTTGCGAATTTCCGGGTAGGTCTCTTCTTTCCATTGTTTCACGGCCTCTGGCTTTTGCTGGTAGGCCCGATGCAGGGGTTTCTGAGGCGTCAGCCCCAGGTTTCGAAGCAGACGACCGACCGAGACATCGCTTAACCGGACGTTGAACTTTTGCCGGATGAGCTCACGCACTCGGCCCCGAGTCCACAGGGCAAAATCAAACTTCAACTGGTCCGGCGTAAAGGTCGTTATCCAGATATACAGCTCCCGGATCTGAGCACCGCTCAGTTTCTTGGGACGACCGGAAATCTGCTTGGCCTTGAGCGCGTCAAAGCCACCCTCGCGGTAGGCAGCCAGCCATTCATAGATTCGTGCTCGGCTCATCCCCAGCGCTTTGATGACGACTTCTGGACTCTCGCCATCCATGACCCGTTGAACGGCGCGAACGCGAATGGCTTCTAATGTTTTGTGATCAAGTTTACGACCGTCATCGTGGCGCATGTGTGTAAATATCCGATAAGCTTGGCGAACGGAGCCTACATTATAAATGATGTTCGCTTACTTTCGAACCCATTAGTAAATGGCTTTATTTTTTTTTTGCTGCTGTCGCGCAGAAATTCCGAAATCGTCTATTCTTTAACCTGTGAGGAAAGGGATTGTTCTCGCAGGCTGCCTGATATTGCCACCTCCCTGAATAACCTTTTCATTGAAACCACACCCCGATTAAAAAGGTATGGAGCGCCTGAGAGAGGCCTATGGGACTTGTGGCTGTTCGTTACAAAACAAACTGGAACTGGGCAACGGGACAGCGATAATCGCCGCCCCACCGACAACAACCGGCCAGGCTGAAAAGGACGAACCTCGTGCGACAGAATCTACCCATAACCGGGAACGAAAGAACGTTTCCGGAATCGCAAAAACTGATTTCCTCAACGGATCTGCGGGGAAAGATCTTGCACTGTAACGACGCTTTCGTGGCGGTCAGCGGTTTTTCCCGGGATGAGTTGATTGGTCAACCGCACAATATCGTTCGTCATCCGGATATGCCTCCGAAAGCCTATGAGAACATGTGGTCTCACCTCAAGGCCGGCCGACCGTGGATGGGCCTGGTGAAAAACCGCTGCAAGAACGGCGACTTCTATTGGGTCAGTGCCTACGTCACACCGGTGACCGCAAATGGCGAGGTTGTCGGTTATGAATCCGTTCGCTCTTGCCCGGGCCGGGAGGATGTGGCCAGGGCTGAGAAACTCTACAAGTCGATTCGGGAAGGGAAAACCGGGATCCCGTTCTGGCAGCGGGTGGCGCCGAGCACCTGGTGCCTTTTTGGATTGTTGATGGCAGCCGGAGGATTATTTCTCTCAGGCCAACAAGTGTTGTCGGAGCTTTTGCTGTCGGTGGGTGTGCTCGCCTATGCGATCTGGATGAATATAGCTAGGCACCGGTTGATTCAGTCGGTTACCGATATGATGGGTAATACCTTTACTGACAACCTGGCAGCGCGAAGCTACACCGATGATGACCTGCAGTTGGGGCGCATCAAAGTGGCGGTCAGAGCGCAACAAGCCCACCTTGACGCCGTGTTGACCCGGATTGAAGATTCTGCCGCCGGCGTAAAGACTGCCGCAGTCAGAGGTCTGGAATACTCCTCTCAGGCCCAGGACACCATGAGGAAACAGCAGGCCGAGACCGAGCAGGTGGCTGCTGCAGTTCATGAAATGTCGCAGACCATCGGCGAAGTCTCCGAAAACGTGCAGCGAACCGCCGACAAAGCCGATGGGGCCAGGGTATTGGCGGAACAGGGCAGCCAGGTTATCGCCTCGACCAGGCAGTCTATTGAAGAACTGAAAACCACCGTTCATGGCATCAGTCGCTCCGTCGGTGAGTTGGCGACGGAGAGTGAAAAGATTGCAGACGTGGCGAAGATCATTGAAGACATCGCCGAGCAGACCAACCTGCTGGCTCTGAACGCCGCGATTGAAGCTGCCAGAGCCGGGGAACACGGGCGTGGCTTCGCGGTGGTGGCGGATGAGGTCCGGAACCTGGCCCAGCGTACCCAGGATTCCACTCGGGAGATTCACGGGATCATCGACAAGCTTCTCTCAAGGTCGTCCGAATCGGTGAGGGTCGCCGAACAGGGTAATCTGGCTTCAGACAGTGGGCTGGACCGTATGCTGGATGCGGAAAAGACCCTGAACCAGATCGCGGACTCAGTGAATACCATTGCAGAAATGGCGATTCAGATGGCCACCGCTGTGGAGGAGCAGGCGCAGGTTTCAGACCAGATTAACGAGCAGGTCGAGAGCATTTCCTCGCTCGCGTCGGTGAACTTTGAGAAAGGGGCGCAGTCGGCCGCCAGTGTCGAGAAGATGGAGAAAATTGCGGCTGAGTTGCATGAGCTGGTGGTGCGGTTCAAATAAGCCAGATTCGCCGCTTTTGAAAACGCTCGAAACACTTTGGGCAAAGACAAACAAAAAAGGCCTGCGTTCTCACGCAAGCCTTCGAAAATAATGGCGCGCCCGATAGGATTCGAACCTATGACCTTTGCCTCCGGAGGGCGCCGATTGGGGGCGGTTTGGAGTGAGGTCGGTGGGTCTAAATCGTTGTTCGTCAGTAACTTGCAGGTCGGGCGGAAGCTCAAAAAAATTCTTTTAACACCGCTAGTTACACGATTTATCCCAGGTTTGGGCACACACTTGTCAGGTTAGAGATGGCTCTAACAGGACAGAATGACCGCTGCTCCAACTTAGAAAAGCGAGGGAAAGCGACTTAGTCTGCACATCTGATTGAGTGGCCGTTGTAACGGTATGACTCGACATAGGCCATGCTTGTTAACTCTTGTATCAACCGGAGAGACTGGATTTGAGTTGTCGCTGCGGATGTGCCCTCCTGCTGTTTTTCGTCATTAGTGTTTTCCCAACCAGCCTGAAGGCTGAAGTCGTGAACCTGTCCTGGGATAACGACCTGCTTACCGGAACCGATCGCGGCTATACAAACGGGGTACGCTTTTCGTATCTGACGGACACCGCTGACGAGAACGATGGAAAGTCGGCAAGATTTGCCCGGATTCTGCGTGATGAGCTGCGCTTTCTGCCAGGTATTGGAACTGCTGATTCAAAGCAGGCGGTAAGCCTGAGTTTGCGGCAATTCATGGTTACGCCTGAAGATATTACGGTTGAAGGTCCGCAGTTCGACGACATTCCCTATGCCGGCCACCTGTCGCTCAGCGGCACTCTCTGGAGCTGGAACGCCGATACGATTACCGGCTTTGGTGCTCACATTGGCGTTATTGGGCCCGAAAGCGGTGCCGAGTCGGTTCAGAAATGGGTGCACGAAGCCACTGGAAGCGACAAGCCGCAAGGGTGGGGGAATCAGCTTGGAACCGATGTGGTGGGTGGCATACAGGCTGCGCATGGCCGAAAACTCCTGCAACTCGGGCAGGGCGGCAACATTGAACAGCGTGTGTCGGTGGTTGGATCCGGACTACTGTCGAGTTTTCGGACTTCCGCTAAAACCGGGTTGGTCTGGCAGCTTGGCAGACACCTTCCTATAAATTCTGTGCCGGACTACGCTGGTACATCCTCAACCATCGCTTTGCCGGGCTCGTTCAAGGATTCAGGCAGTAGCTGGTCAGTATATGTGGGGCTGGGGCTGGAGTATGTAGGCTATTCCTACATCGATGACAATGCCGGGGCTTACCGTTTCGACAAAGGGCCGCTGATTGGTCAGCTTGGTCTGGGTGCTACCTGGCAGTGGGATCACCTGCTGGCCGCGGTCACATTGCGTGCCTCGACCAGCGAAGACGAGCGCCATAAAGACAACTTCAGCTTTGGAACACTGTCAGTTTCTTGGGCAATATAGAAAGGTCGGTTTTGACCGTTGCTTACGGGATGTGGTGGCGCTTGTTCCTGCTGTTAAACATAAGCGAACATTCACGGCTGCTCTTTCGCACACGCTTCTTTCAACAAAAACACTTCGATATTTATCAAATCGTCTAACTGAGAAGCTGGCTTTTTGGTTTGGCTATGTACTGCAAGAAGGCCCGGGCTGTTCTTGGCGTTTGGAATGTCTTGTCAACAGCGCAAAGAAAAGCAGAACAATCAAATTGCCTCTTGCACATCTACCTACTAATAGGTAGATTAATTGGCGCATGTTTAATGACCAACAGAGGCAATCAATGAAAATCTACGATATCGAAGGCTTCCCGAACCCGCTCCGCGTTCGCATCGCTCTGGCAGAAAAAGGCGCAACAAACCAGGTGGAATTCGTCCCGGTCGATGTCATGGGCGGCGAGCACCGTTCCGAGGCGTTCAAGACGAAAAACCCGGATGCCACCGTGCCCATGCTGGAACTTGACGACGGCACCTGCATCGCCCAGTGCAATGCCATCACCGAATATATCGACGGCGTCTTTGATGGTCCGTCCCTTATGGGTACAACCCCAGCGGAGCGTGCCCGTATCGCAATGATGAATCTGCGGGCAGAAAACGGTCTGATGAACGCCGTGGGTGCCTATTTCCACCACGCGACCCCGGGGCTTGGTCCGGATCTGGAAACCTGGCAATGCGCTGAGTGGGGTAATAAACAGAAAGAAATTGCCAGCGCAACCATGGCCTACCTTGACAGCGTTCTGGCGGACAACGAGTTTCTCGCAGGCGACAGCTTCTCGGTCGCAGACATCACCGCCTTTGCCGGCCTGGGGTTTGCGGATTTCGCGAAGGTTGACATTCCCGAGTCTCTGACCAATCTCCAGGCCTGGCGCGCAAAAGTCGCAGCCCGTCCTTCAATTGCCGGGTAATCCGAAACCTTCGGATTTAATGCAAGCGCTGAAAACATGAAGGGCACAAAAGGGAGGAATATCATGGAGATTAATGCAGATTTCTCCAAACCGGTGGTTATGCATTCCGACCAGATTGAATGGCAGCCCTCGCCCATGAAAGGGGTGGAGCGGCGCATGCTGGACCGGATCGGGGACGAAGTTGCCCGCGCCACGACCATCGTGCGTTATGCGCCGGGCAGTCATTTCTCGGCGCATACCCATACCGGTGGAGAAGAATTCATCGTACTCGATGGCGTGTTCCAGGACGAGCACGGTGACTTCCCTGCTGGCACCTACGTGCGCAACCCCCCAACCACGTCACATATTCCGGGCTCTGAAACGGGCTGTACGATATTTGTGAAACTGTGGCAGTTCGACCTGGCCGACCGCACCCAGTTCAGCAAGAATATGGAGGCCGAGCTGGGCGCCCCAGTGGGCGGCGTTGCCACCGCAAAGCTGCATGAGGACGATCGTGAGATCGTGACCTACAGCCAGCTCGATGCGGGGGCGACACTGACCTCTGAGGCGCCCGGCGGAATCGAACTGCTGGTGGTCGAAGGTTCGGCTATCAGGGATGGCGAGGTGCTGGCCAGGCATGACTGGCTGCGCCTCCCTGAAGGACACAGGTTGTCCGTGACGGCCGGGGACGACGGCGCCAAGATCTGGATGAAAACGGGGCACCTGCGATTTGCCGGGGCACCGAGGGTATAAGCCCGGCAATAGCGGGATTGAAAAGGCAGACAGGTGAACAACCATGAACCGTGATACCAGAACAGCCCTGATGGATCTTGCCGAGCACACCGTCCGGTCACGGGGCTTTGACGGGTTCAGCTACGCGGATCTGGCCGAGGCCATCGGCATTCGAAAGGCCTCGATCCATTATCATTTCCCCACCAAGGCGAAGCTCTCCGAAGCCTTGATCGAGCGCTATCAGACCAGTCTGCAGCAGGGTCTGACCGAGATAGACGCAGCCCATGCCAGCGCTGGCGCGCGCCTCAAGGCACTCATTGCCCTGTACCGCGGGGCGTTGCATGATGGCCAGACCGTGTGTCTGTGCGTTGCCTTTTCGACCTGCCGCGAAAGCCTGTCCGACACCGTTATTGCCAGAGTCGGCGCCGTTCGCGCAATGGTTCTGCAGTGGATTACGGCAACGTTTGAACTGGGACAAAGGGATGGATCCGTCTCGGCCATCCTGGGTCCCGCCGATGAAGCGCAGGCGACCCTGGCGATGCTGGAAGGGGCCCACCTTGCCGCGCGCACCGAAGAAGACCTCGCCGTGTTTGATGCCGCAACGCGACTGCTGCGCGCCCGCTGCCAGTAACGACGGGACAGGAATCGCGCTTTGATGTACAGAATCGCTACGCAAATTGACTCATAACGAGCGAAAAGGAGCAAACAGATGATGAGCACCCTGAAAACAGCACTGGCAGCAGCCACGCTGTCACTCACTGTTGCAAGTACGCAGGTACTGGCAGAAACGCAAACCAGAACCATCGAGTATCAAGTCGGCGACGAGACCTTCACCGGCTACATGGCCTGGGATGATGAATTCGGGCAAAAGCGTCCGGGGGTTCTGGTGGTCCATGAATGGTGGGGGCACAATGAATTTGCCCGGAATCAGGCAGAACGACTTGCCTCGGCCGGCTATACGGCGTTTGCGCTGGATATGTATGGCTCTGGCAAACAAGCCGACCATCCCGATACCGCCCAGAAGTTCATGCAGGAAGCCACTCGGGACATGAGTCAGGTCAAGGCGCGCTTCATGAAGGCGATGGACATCCTGAAGAACCACGAAAGTGTTGATGCGTCCCGAATTGCGGCACAGGGTTATTGTTTTGGCGGCGCCGTGGTTCTCAACATGGCGCGCATGGGCGTCGATCTGGACGGCGTTGTCAGCTTCCACGGCGCGCTCGGCAGCCCCCTCACGGCTGAACCCGAGTCCGTGAAAGCCAGGATCCAGGTGTACACCGGCGGTGCCGACAAGCTGGTCCCCTCGGATCAGGTCGCGGGCCTGGTCAAGGAGATGCAGGATGCCGAAGTCGACCTGACACTGGTGAGCTTTCCCGGAGTACTGCACTCATTCACCAACCCAGGCGCCGACAAGATCGCCGAGGAGTTCGGCATGCCGGTTGGTTATGATGAAGAGGCTGCCAGCCGTTCCTGGGATGGCACCATGCGTTTCTACAAGGCCATCTTCACCCAGTAACACAAGCGAGTGCAAACAAACCGAAACCGGCAGTATTTACAGTGAATTCTGGAACACCAACCGAAAAGCATGATGAGGTGCAACATGGCAACTGAGAGTTTACCACTGTTCGATGGAGACAATCGTCCAGGCTACAAGTCGCTGGGCAACTCGGGGCTGTTCGTATCCGAACTGTGCCTGGGCACCATGACCTTCGGCGGCGATGAGGACATCTGGGGCCTGATCGGCCAGTTGCAGCAGGAACAGGCCGACGAACTCGTGAAGATCGCCCTGGAGGCGGGGGTCAACTTTATCGATACCGCCAACATCTATGGTTTCGGCGCCAGTGAGCGCATCGTCGGCCAGTCCCTGAAGAATCTCGGCGTTCGCCGCGAAGATGTGGTGCTGGCGACCAAGGTGCTCGGCCCCATGGGCGCAAGCCCCAATGCCCGTGGTGCTTCCCGCGGCCATATAATGAGCGAATGCAAGGCGAGCCTGGCGCGCCTGCAAACGGATTATATTGACCTGTACCAGATCCACGGTTTTGACCCGGCCACGCCGATCGAGGAAACTCTGGAGGCACTGAACACCCTGGTGCAGCAAGGCCATGTGCGTTACGTGGGCCTGTCCAACTGGGCCGCCTGGCAAGTGATGAAAGCCATCGGCATCACCCGGGCCCGCAACCTGTGCCCGATCATATCCATGCAAGCCTACTACACCCTCGTAGGTCGCGATCTGGAGCGGGATATTATTCCGATGCTGAAATCTGAGAACGTTGGTCTGATGGTGTGGAGCCCACTGGCCGGGGGTTACCTGTCCGGTAAATACGAGGGGCCGGACGTTTCCGAAGAAAACCGGCGCGCCAAGTTTGACTTTCCACCCGTCAACCGCGAGCGGGGCAGCGAAGTCATCAAGGTTATGCGGGAGATTGCCGATGGCAAACAGATCGACGGCGAACCGGTCAATGTGGCACAGATTGCCCTGTCATGGCTGCTACACCAGAAGCCTGTGACCAGCATCATCGTTGGCGCCAAGCGGCCCGAGCAGCTCAGGGACAATATCCGCGCGGCCCAAATCCGCTTGTCCGACGATGAACTGATAGCCCTGGATGAAGTCAGCCGCCTGCCCGAGGAGTACCCGGGCTGGATGATGGCAATGATGGCCGGGTACCGAAACTCTACCGAGTCCTGATTCCAAAACCGACCCAACCCAACCCAACCTTCACATCGTGCTGCGCCCCGACGGCGCAGCCGCTATGCTGGAAAAACCGTTAATGCTGTCAAAACTTAGACGTCCGTGCCTACTGGCCACTTCGACGACTCTCCTGGCTGCTTCAACACCTGACTTTACCGGTTCTGGTGTTGGCGGCAAAACAGGTCGTGTCTAAGGGTTATTTCAGAACTCAATCACCTTCCTGGAAGACTTAAGTGAAATGTAATTGCTAACAAAATTGGCGCTCATTCAAACCTACCTCAATCTTCCATCTGTAAGCGAAACCAAAGAGCATAAAGCGCCGGCACAAACAATAGCGTGATCAGAGTGCCGACCGCCACGCCACCGATAAGGACATAAGCCAGCGGCCCCCAGAACAGGTCAAAGGTCAGAGGAACAAACGCCAGAACGGCCGCCAGGGCGGTGAGTACCACGGGTCGGGCACGCTGGACTGCCGCCTCGACAACGGCTTCCCGGGCAGCCATCCTTGCTTTGAAGTTGTCCTGCACCTGCTGCGTCAGAATCATGGTATTTCGCATCAGGATGCCGCCCAGGCCAATCAGCCCCAGCAGCGCGGTAAAGCCAAAGGGTTGATTAAACAGCAGCAAAGCCAGCACAGCCCCGATCAGACCCAGTGGCGCGGTGGCAAGAACAGTCAATGTGCCGATAAAGGAACGCATCTGAAGCATGATAAAGATCAGCATCAACGCCAACATCACCGGTTGTAATGTCTGGATTGAAGCATTGGCTTTGGCTGATTGTTCCACCGTACCGCCGATTTCAATACGGTAACCCTCCGGCAACTGTTCGCGCAGGCCCGTCATCGCACTCCATATCTCCTTGGTAACATCCGGTGGCTGGGCACCTTCTACATCGGCCTGAACGGCCAGGAAGGGGTCACGGTTGTAACGCTTTATGACGGGGTCCTCGTAACGAACCTGCCACTTGCCCAGTTGCTGTACGGAAAGTTTGCGGCCGTCGCGGGTTTTGATCTCAAGATCTTCCGGCATGATCACTTCGCCACGGGCATTACGCGCCACCAGTTGAACGCTCCTTATGCCCTGGCGCAGTTCGGTGACGGCCACTCCGCGGAGTTGGAACTGCAGTTGCCGGGCAACTTCCGCCGGGGTCAGGCCCATCCAACCCAGGTTTTCCGGGTCCATATCAAGATAGAGAGTGGGCACACGCTCATCCCATTCGAGATGCGGCATGACGATATTCGGATGCCCGGTCATGAGAGTGCGGATCTGGTGCGCGATCTCTCTGAGTTGATCGGATTCCGGACCCAGCACACGAAAACTGACCGGCCAGACCACCGGGGGACCGTACAGCAAACGCGTCACCCGCACTCGTGCCTCCGGAAATTCACCCGCCGCGATTCTGGTTTCCAGCGCCGAGATGATGCGATCGCGCCCTTCAACGTCCTGCCCAATGGCAATCAACTTGGCAAATGCCGGGTCCGGCTGCTCGGGGTTGGCCGATACGAAGAATCGGGGTGCACCGGCACCGATGTAAGCGGAAAGGCTTTTCACCTCCGGCATGTCCATCAGAATCGCTTCCAGGCGTCTGACACTTTGATCCGTGGTGGCAATAGCGCTCCCCTGCGGAGCGTAGACACTGATCAGAACTTCGGGGCGATCAGAACTGGGGAAAAATTGCTTCTGCACCTGGGTTGCCATCCCGAAAGCACTGATCGCCAGCAAACCCACTGTGATAAAAACGACGGTTTTCCGGTACTGTACACACGCTGTGATCACTCTACGCAACCGCTGATAAAACGCGCTTTGGTAGAGGTCCTGGCCCGTATGCCCGGTGTAATCGGGCAAGAGCTTGACGCCCAGATAAGGCGTAAAAGTTACCGCCACCACCCAGGAAATCAACAACGAAAAAGCGAGCACCCAGAAGATGTTGCCGGTGTATTCTCCCACTCCGGACTGGGCAAATCCGATGGGAACAAATCCGGCCACCGTCACCAGCGTTCCAAACAGCATGGGCGCGGCTGTTACGCTCCAGGCATGACTGGCTGCCCGTACCCGGTCCCAGCCGCTCTCCATCTTCACAATCATCATTTCAATGGCGATGATCGCATCGTCCACTAACAGACCCAGTGCGATAATCAACGCACCCAGGGTGATGCGGTCCAGGTTTATGCCCGCCATTTTCATCAACAAGAAAGTCAGGCCGAGGGTCACAGGAATCGCAATGCCCACCACCAAACCCGCGCGCAGACCGATCGCCAGTATGCTAACCCCCATCACCACGACCAACGCAACCAGAAACTTGACCTGAAAAAGATCAACCGCCTGAGTGATGGCTTCCGCCTGATCGGTCAGGGTCTGTATTGACATTCCCAGCGGCAGCCTGCCCTGTTCGGCACTGACAAACTCGCGCAGCCGCTCACCAAACTCCAGGCCATTTTCACCCGCGCGCATGACGACACCTAACAGGATCGCATCCTCACCGTTGGAGCGGACGATGTAGCTCAAAGGATCTTCATAACCTAAACGCACCTCGGCCAGATCAGACACGGTGATAAGCTGGTCTCCGATACGCAGAGGTACTGAGGTGAGGCGCTCAAGGTCAGACAGGTCGATGTTGCTGCGGACATAAACCCGCGGGCCGGCAAGATCAACAAAGCCAAGAGGCTGAAGACGGTTGTTGGCCTCTATCGCCTGCAACACCTCTTCTGCCGACAAACCGAGGTTGTTGAGCCGGTCCTGATCAAATTCGAGATACACCCGCTCAGGACGCTCCGCCAGGAGCTGTGCTTTTTGCAAGCCGGGCAGCCGTTGCAAGCGATCCCGTATCGATTCTGCCTCTCGGGTCAGTTCACGCATTGGCATCCCGGGTGCCGTCAGCGCCAGCAGGGAGAAATACACATCCGCGAAATCATCGTTGACGATGGGGCCGATCACACCCCGGGGCAGATTGGGCCTCTCATCGAGCATGCGTTTGCGGACTTGATAGAAGAGGTCCGGCACTTTTTCGCTGGGCGTAGAATCCTGGAATCGGATAACCATGGCGGCCTGCCCGGGCCGGATGGTTGTTTCAATGGTATCGGTATACGCCACCTCCTGAACTCGCTTTTCCAGACGATCCACGACCTGATTCTGCAGCACCTCAGGGGTTGCTCCTGGCCAGACGACAGAAACCACCATCGCCCGGACGGTGAACGCAGGGTCTTCCGCCCTACCAAGGGAGGAGAACGCGTAGAAACCGGCAACAACGGACAGCAAAAGAAAAAAGAGGGTGACCGAACGCTCGCGCACTGCCAGCGCGGAAAGATTCGGTAAGCTCATTGAGCCAGCTCCCGCACCGCCATGCCAGGCGTGAGCAGGTGTGTCCCCAACGCGACGATGGGCGTTCCCGCGTTGATATCGGCCTTGATCTGCGCATACTCTTCACCCAGATCGATCACCTCGACCGCAAGGGGCTTCACCGTGCCATCGGAGACCAACCAGACCTGCGGCGTTTGCCCTCTCTCATCGAGGGCACCCAGCGGTACGCGATGGCTGGGCGCGGTTTGCTTCTGTGCTAACTGGACACTCACCACCGAACCCAGGGTTAAAGATGAGGGGTAGGGCCCCTCCAGGCTGTATCGGGCACGCCAGCTCCGGCTTGCCGGGTCGGCAGCCCCGGCAATCTCTCTCAGGCTCACAGCAAGCTGTTCGCCATTGGGTAAAGGAACATAACCGCGCCTGGGCGGGCTACTGCCCTCTGGCAAAAAAACCTCGACTTCCAGCGATTGATCTTCGGCCAGAACGGCAAGGGTTTGACCGACACCCACAACCTGGCCGGGTTCAACGATGACCTCAGTGACCACGCCTGCATGGGCGGCTTTCAGTTCCGCATACCCCAGGGCATTCTGAGCCTGCTGATTGCGTGCAGAAGCCGTTTGCACCTGGCTGCGCGCCTCACGCTCTGCCAATTCAAGGCGTTGCAGGGTTTGTTCGCTGACAAACTGACGCCCCACAAGTTGCTGTTGGCGCTGGAGCTCATTGGTGGTAATTGCCAGGGCCGCTTCTGCACGCTTCAGATCCGCGGCGGCTCCCTCCGCCGTTGCTACAAGGTCTCGTGTATCGAGTTTGAACAGTAAGTCGCCTTTTTCCACGCGTTGACCGGCATCAATGTAACGATGTTGAATCCGACCGGCGATCTGAAAGGCCTGAGGAACTTCGTGGCGGCCTCGCAGGGTTCCTGAAAATCTGTGCGTTGTTGGGCCGGCGTCCTTTAGTTCAACTGTTTTTACCCAGGGGATAGGGGCGCGGGCCTCTGGGGGCGGTTCCGAAGACTGCTGACAACCAGACAGAATGAGCAGCGAGATAAACAGTGTCAGCATACAGCGCATGGCAGGTGTCCCGATTGGCAAAATCAAGGTGTGGGTATCAGTTCTCGCGGTGTCTGGACAAAGCAAGTTGCAGGATGGCATCGCGAACGGCTTCCTTCTGTTCCATGGGCAGAAAATGAGTCGTACCCTCAAGAACCCTCACGTCAGCCGAGGGCAACAAGGTCTGCAGACGTTTTTGCGCCGCCGGCGAGAAGGTTGACCCGCGTTCCGCCGCCAGCGCGATAACCGGGCACCGCAACTGACGAATACCGGGCCAGGGGTTGTGTTCGGTATGGGCAAAGGTGGTGCTCTCCCACTCCGGCGCACACGCCAGGCGAACTTGATCGTCCTGCGGCAGAAAAGCGTGTTGGATGTAGGCCTCCAGCCATGCATCGGGCCAGGTCTTGAAGCCACCGCGGCCCCGATAGTTGTCCAGCGCAGCAGCGTGCGAGTCGAATACCCGGCGCCGACGTGCGGCTCCGGCGGCCAGTGACAACCGATGTGACTGGCGTAGCAGCTTGGCCAGCCACAACTTCAGGCCCTGCCCCGGATCCATGATCACCGGTTCCGCCAGAATCAGGCCCAGCACTTTGTCTGGCCGTCGGGCAGCGGCCATGATGCTGGTGGTGGCACCGATAGAATGGCCGGCGAGCCAGACCGGCTCGTCCAGGCTACCCAGCAGAGCGGTCATGTCGCGATAGTAGGTTTCCCAGCCCCGGAATGTCGAAAAGTTCGCCGCACCGGCGCTGGCCCCGTGCCCCCGCATGTCCCAGGCCAGGACATTGACGTCCGTGGCAAGCCCATCAAGGAGGGGGCGGTACAGGCGGCCATGGAAACCCGTTGCATGCGCCCAGTGCACCGTGGGGCGCGCTTTGGATTGCGGCCAGCGCCACAGTGCGATCTCCGCGCCATCCGGCGCCTGGAATTGGTCGCGTTCAGGGTTGTTGTGCTTATTGTTCATGAAGATCTGCTTCTTTGGCCGCCACTGTCGGGAGCAACAACTGAACCTGACCGCTGGCGATCGGTTTGCGCTTATCGCCCTGCCAGCAGGTCACCCGGACCAGGCTGCTCCGCCTGCCTTGTCGAACAATTTCGGCGCTGGCGAACGTCGATCGGGCCTGCGCGGAACGGAGGTAGTTAATGTGGCTGTCGAGAATGCGTGGGCAACGTTTGTCGGTATCCTGGCTTTGCGCAGCGACCCGCGCGGTGAGTTCGATCAGGGCGCCAAGCACGCCGCCATGGAGGGCGGGTAGCATAAAGTTGCCAATGAGCGCTTCACGACACGGCATATGAACCACTAGACCTACATCGTCGCGTTGAACCTCAAGCCCAAGGTGCCGTGCGTAGGGAATGCGCTCCAGCAGAGCCTGCCAGTCGGAACATTCTTTCCCGCTTTCGGTAGGGCCTGAGATGGGTTGTGCCGAATCGCCAGTCGTGCTCATGCGCCCTCCTTTTTTCGTCCACCGGCCTGGAATCGCTGGCCCTGGGTGTTGCGCATGAAGGTGGCGTTTGCCGTCGCTAACAGTGCACTATCGCTCTCGCTGAGGATGTCGCAATGGATGAACGCGACCTCGTCCGTTAAATGACGACAGGTGGCCACCGCCAAGAGGGCACGGTCGCCGATGGCGGGCCGCAGATAATCCATGCGCAGATCCAGCGTGGCAATGGGCATCAACTCCAGGGCCCCCGCGAATACCGCCAAGCCTCCGGCGGAGTCGGCCAGCGAGTAGAGCACGCTGGTGCAGATTTCTTTTGTATCCTCTTCGGCGAACATCCACGGCTGTGGGGTCAGGCGCATGCAGACCTGGTTTCCGTTCACAGAGACAACCTGCATACCCAGATCCCTGCCGTGGGGAACCTGTTCGGTGAACTGCCACGCCGTCGTCACAGCGTCACTGTGCTGAGCTCTGTTCGACTCCGTCATCAGATCTGCCCACCCCGGTTTGCATTTCGCACAGGGGCGGAAGTGGCGGGAAACAGCTGATTGTCATATGTCATTGCCATGTCAGTTTCTTCCGAATAACATTGTTGCTGGATTTTGGTTGGTTAACCAACCAAAAGTCAAGAATCTGTTGAGGCAAATGGCACGCCACCCGTGCAATGGCGTACGATCAGTGTAACAAGTCAGGTGGTGGCCGCTCTGATGAATAACGAACTGGCTTGCTGAGGAGATACTTAAGCGATGGTTAACAGACAGATGGCTCCTCCAAGCAAACTGGGCGACCAGGGCGACGTTTTGTCTAACGCAGCCAGGCTTTTTCGTGAGAAAGGCTTTGAAAGGACGTCGCTCAAGGAGATTGCCGAGGCCTGCAATATGCTGCCCGGAAGTCTGTATTATCGTTACAACAGCAAGGAAGCGCTGCTTGTCGAGCTGATGCGCCGGGGGGTGGACCTGGTTACCGCAGAGGTCGAGTCGGCTTACGCCAGTTCGGATGACCCGGTTGAGCGTTTACGTCTTTGTATCAACGCGCATCTGCGAGCCCTGTTGGTCGATTCGGACGCGGTTTACGTGCTGCTGTTTGAATGGCGGGCGCTGGGCCCGGAGGCTCGCGAGGAAATCATCGAACTGCGTGACCAGTACGAGTCCCTGTGGGCCGGTATCCTCGAAACAATGATTGCGCAGGGCGTGGTCCGCAAGAATATTGATGGCCGCCTGCTTCGCCTGATCGGCCTTGGGGCGCTCAACTGGGTTGCAACCTGGTTCGACCCGAACGGGGCTCATTCACTCGACACCATTGGCGACTTGATCTGGCAGATCGCTATGGACGGTGTGATCAATAAAGGGGGGCAGGCATAGGTTCTGGCTTCACAAACGCAAGCAAGTAGCCTCTGTTTATGATCGCTAATCATGCGGATGCACGGTTTGTGATCTGACATTTTGCCTGAACTGCTCAGGCGACTGGTCAAACCAGCGCTTGAAGGCGCGTCTGAAATTGGCACTGTCGTGATAGTTCATCAACGCGGCAATGGCCTCGATTGACAGCTGGCTGTCACGCAAGTAGGTCGCTGTCTGCTGGGACAGAATCTCGTCGCGAACTTTCCGAAAACCGCTGCGTTCCTGTTTGAGTTTGCGTGCCAGGGTGCGTTTGCTCATGAACAACGAGGCTGCTGCTTCGTCTTCACTGAGCGTTCCGGGCGGTCGGGACAACATCATCATCTTCAGCTGGGTCTGATAGCTCGGTTTATCCGACTGAAGTTGCGCAAGCATCGATTCACACTGTTGCAAGGCCAGACGATAGTTTTCGTGATTGGCGGAGGCATTCGGTTCCTGACACAACGACATCGGCAACGTAAGTTTTAACTGGTCGCAATCAAAGCGAATCTGCCCGGGCAAAAAATCGGCATACATTGCCTGATACGGGGGTTCAGGATGAGCGAAGCATATTTCAGCCTCATGCAAAGGGCGACCAATTATAAACTCGCCAAATTCAAAAAGGGCCTTAACCATCGCATCCGACAGGCACCGCTGTATGTCATCGTCCAGCGACTCCTGGTAGTCCAGAATACATTCCAGGCGCTCGTTGACTTGCCGCAAATGCAGTTGGATGAAGCTCGCGCGCGTGGGCAGAAAAGTATGAATCGCTTGCAGCGCAGTGAGAAAGTCGGGGCTGCTGTAGGCCACGAATCCCATCGCACCATGGGTTGCCGGGGTCAGTCGCTTGCCTAGCCATAACCCTAATTCCGGCTGGCCGGACAAATCCAGTGCGTTGCGCAGAATCCGCACCTGCTGCGCTGCGGTAAGCAGGCTTTCCTCGCTCAGGAATTGCGTCACACCAAGCCCGGTGCCGAGCAGCAGACGTGGCAGTTGTTTGGCTGTTAAATCGAGCTCACGTGCAATGAGCCGTGAGTAATTCGATGGAATACCGGGACCGGATTTTTGCAAATCACCCGTCTTCTGCGTCGTCATCATCGATCTTCCCCGTCCTAAATGATCGTCATTTTGTCTTTAAATGACCTCAGCTTGTCAAGAAATGACCTGACAGGAGTGTCGTCAGACAGACAATATCTATTACTGAACACTACTGGCAGGAGAACAATAATGGGCAAGATTACTTTTATAGAACATGATCAAACTGAACATGTTGCTGAATTCAAAGCTGGTTCCTCGGTAATGCAAATCGCCGTTGACAATCTGATTCCCGGTATTGACGGGGATTGTGGGGGAGAGTGTGCCTGTGGTACCTGCCACGTGATCGTCTCGGACGATTGGTTCAGAAAGACAGGTACGCCTGGTGGTGAGGAAGAGCAAATGCTGTCAATGACCCCGGAGCGGGCAAGCACTTCGCGCCTGGGCTGCCAGGTGGTCATTACTGATGAAATGGACGGCATGACCGTGCATTTACCCGAGTTCCAGATGTGATCATAGGAGGACGCATGCCAACACTGTCCAAAACATTTGACGACATTCAGTCCCGAGTGATTAATGCTACCTCCAGGGTGGTGCCGATGCACAGGCAGATCCAGGGGCTGAAACTGTTAATGGGCGCCAAGAAGAAGGCCTTCGGCCCACGCCGGCCCGTGCCCGAATTTGTTGAATCAGCCATCCCGGACGTTAACACGCTGGCCCTTGAGGACATCGATGTCAGCAATCCGTTTTTATATCGGCAGGATCAGTGGCGCGCCTATTTCAAACGGTTGCGTGATGAGGCTCCGGTCCATTACCAGAAGAACAGCCCCTTCGGCCCCTTCTGGTCGGTGACTCGCTTTGAAGACATCATGTTCGTGGATAAGAGTCACGACCTGTTTTCCGCCGAGCCGCAAATCATTCTGGGTGACCCTCCAGAGGGGCTGTCGGTGGAAATGTTCATAGCCATGGATCCGCCAAAACACGATGTGCAGCGCAGCTCGGTTCAAGGCGTGGTGGCACCGAAGAACCTGAAGGAAATGGAGGAGCTGATCCGATCGCGTACCGGCGATGTGCTTGACAGCCTGCCTCTGGGCCAGCCCTTCAACTGGGTGCCCACTGTATCGAAGGAACTCACCGGTCGCATGCTCGCAACCCTTCTGGATTTTCCTTACGAGGAACGTCACAAGCTGGTTGAGTGGTCGGATCGGATGGCCGGGGCAGCATCGGCAACCGGCGGCGAGTATGCCGATGAAGAGATCATGTTTGACGACGCGGCTGACATGGCCTGGTCCTTCTCCAGGCTCTGGAGGGATAAGGAAGCGCGCCGCGCGGCGGGCGAAGAGCCCGGTTTCGATTTGATCAGCCTGCTACAGAGCAACGACGACACCAAAGATCTGATCAATCGCCCGATGGAGTTTATCGGCAATCTGACGCTGCTTATCGTTGGCGGCAATGATACCACTCGCAACTCAATGAGTGGTGGCCTGGTGGCCATGAACGAATTCCCAAAGGAGCTCGAAAAACTGAAGGCAAAACCGGAACTGATTCCGAACATGGTGTCGGAAATCATCCGCTGGCAAACGCCGCTGGCCTATATGCGCCGAGTCGCCAAGCAAGATGTTGAGCTGGGCGGCCAGACCATCAAAAAGGGCGATCGCGTTGTGATGTGGTACGCCTCGGGCAACCGTGACGAGCGCAAGTTCGAAGACCCCGATCACTTCATTATCGATCGCAAGGACGCACGAAACCATATGTCATTTGGCTACGGTGTTCACCGTTGCATGGGCAACCGCCTGGCCGAATTGCAACTGCGTATCCTATGGGAAGAGATTCTCAAACGCTTTGACAAGATCGAAGTCGTCGGCGAGCCGGAGCGCGTGCAGTCCAACTTCGTGCGGGGCTATTCGGAGCTGATGGTCCAGCTGACACCAAAAAGTTAATGAACAGGCTAACCAGGATGACGACCGAACAATTTGACTATGTCGTGGTTGGCGCGGGCTCGGCCGGATGTGCTGTCGCCAGCCGCCTGTCGGAGAGCGGTCGCCATTCTGTGCTGCTGCTTGAAGCCGGTCCGGAGAGCCGCCGCAACCCTTTCGTGAACATGCCGCTGGGTTTCCTGCAGCTAATGTTCAGCCGCCGCTACAACTGGCAGTTCAATACCGAACCGCAGCGTCACATGCACGACCGGGCGCTTTTTCAGCCGCGGGGCAAGATGCTTGGCGGTTCCAGCGGCATGAACGCGCAGGTCTATATTCGCGGGCATGCCCGGGACTACGACGAGTGGGCACGGCTGGGGTGCAAAGGGTGGTCATACGCCGAGGTGTTGCCCTACTTCCGCCGATCGGAACATTTCGAGCCCAAACTTACGCCGAATGAGGCAGAATTTCATGGTCAGGGTGGTCCGCTGAACGTTGCCGAGCGCCGCTATACCAATCCGCTGAGCACGGCGTTTGTCGAGGCGGCGACCCAGGCAAAGTACCGGCTCAATACAGATTTCAACGGCAGTGAGCAGGAGGGCGTGGGCTTCTACTACGCCTACCAGAAAGACGGCACACGCTGTAGCAACGCGCGGGCCTATCTCGAACCCGCCACGGCGCGTTCCAACCTGACGGTTTGCAGCGGCGCGTATGTCACCCGGGTGCTACTCGAAGACACCCGCGCCACCGGTGTCGAATACCGCGATACAAAGGGGCTGACGCAGGTTCGTGCCGGGCGCGAAGTTGTGCTCTGCGGCGGCGCGTTCAACTCGCCGCAACTGCTGATGCTGTCCGGGATCGGTCCGCGGGAGGAGCTGTCCCGGCATGGCATAGAACTGCGCCATGCGTTGGAGGGCGTCGGGCAGAATCTCCAGGATCATATCGACGTGTTCGTGCGCGTCAGCGCCCGCAGCCGCCAAAGCATCTCGATGCATCCGAGCTACTGGCTCAAGGGGCTGTGGGGCGCTTTGACGTATCTGAGCGGTCGGCGGGGCGTGCTGTCGAGCAACGGCGCCGAGGCCGGCGGGTTCATCCGCTCCCGGCCCGAGGAGCCGGTACCCGACCTGCAGCTGCACTTCGCGCCAATGCTGTACGACGATCACGGGCGAGACCTGAAGACCGCGATGAGCGGTTATGGCTACGCGGTGATGATCTACGGGCTTAGGCCGTCGTCGCGCGGGCGCGTCGGTCTGCACAGTGCCGACCCGTTTGCCGCGCCGCTGATCGACCCCAACTACATGGCCGAGTCCGCCGATGTCGAGCGACTGGTGCGCGGTGTCCACCTGGTGCGCAAGATCCTGGCGCAGGCGGCGTTTGCCCCGCACCACGAGGTTGAGGTCTTGCCCGGGCCGGCGCTGCAGAATGACGACGATCTCGCCGCATGGGTACGGCGCAGCGGTGAATCAGCGTACCACCCGGTTGGCACCTGCAAGATGGGTGTTGATCCGATGGCGGTGGTCGATCCGCGCCTGCGCGTGCATGGCCTGCAATGCCTGCGGGTGGTCGATGCCTCCATCATGCCGACGCTGGTCGGCGGAAACACCAATCAGCCGGCAACCATGATCGGCGAGAAAGGTGCCGCGATGATACTTGAGGATGCCGGGGAGATGGTCGGCTGAGCTCCGCGCGCGCGGGCGTCACAGGGCTCAGTTGGCATCTGGACTTCTGATCAATCTGATTCCAAAGAACAGTAGAAAGAGACAGGCTATGGCAAACCAACAGAAAGAGACGACAGTCATCGTTGGCGGCGGGCACGCAGCAGGTGCGCTCCTGACAACCTTGCTGCAAAAGAAATATCAACATGAGGTGGTCCTGGTGGGCGAAGAGCCACATCCACCCTATCAGCGGCCGCCCCTGTCCAAGAACTACCTGGCAGGCGAGGTGGATCAGGAGTCGCTGTACCTCAAGCCGCGCTCGGTGTACGAGAACGCCGGCCATCAGTTGCGGCTCGGTGTACGTGCCGAACAAATTGATCGGGACAACAAGACCATCAGTTTGTCGGACCAGAGCACATTGAAATACGATCGACTGGTCCTGGCCACGGGGTCACACGTTCGACGCCTGAACGCACCCGGGGCTGACTTGAAGGGCATTCATTACCTACATGACATAGCTGACTCGGATGCCCTGCGTGAACAACTGGTTCCGGGGAAACGCTTGGTCATCGTGGGTGGTGGTTACATTGGCCTTGAAGTGGCAGCCAGCGCTACCAAAAAAAGCGTTGATGTCACGGTACTGGAAGCGGCCGAGCGTCTTATGCAGCGTGTAACAGGCCCGGAAATGTCGGAGTTTTTTTACACCAAACACAGTAACGCTGGCGTGGATCTACGCCTGAACACGGCGGTAACCGGTTTCGAAGCTAGCGATCAGGGGCATGTGGCTGGCGTGACATTGGCGAGCGGCGGCACTGTACCGGCCGACATCGTGCTCGTTTCAGTGGGTGTTGTGCCGGAAACCGCGCTGGCTGAGGCCGCCGGCCTGCCCTGTGATGACGGCATTATTGTTGACGAGTTTACCCGCACAGAAGATCCAGCCATCCTGGCGATCGGCGACTGTACCCGCCACCGGAATCTTTTCTTCGAGAAGATGCAGCGCCTTGAATCTGTCGCCAACGCGGTTGATCAGGCCCGGACAGTGGCGGCAACCCTGATGGGCGAGAAGAAACCCTATAATAGCGCTCCATGGTTCTGGTCGAACCAGTATGACGTGCGTCTGCAGATGGTGGGGTTGTCGCAATATCATGATCAGCGTGTGCTGCGCGGAAGCCCGGAAGACAAGGGATTTGCGGTGTTCTATCTCCGCGATGGCTGTGTCATTGCTGTTGATGCGGTCAACCTGCCCATCGCTTTTATGGTCGGCAAGACCCTCGTTCAACAACGCAGGCAGGTCAATCCTGAAATGTTGAAGGATCCGGATATTGAACTGAAGTCCTTGGTGAGCGGTCAGTCCATAAATTGAAATTGACGACCGAGTAGAGCTGTGCCCTTAGTTTGCCCAAAATTGCGAAAGCAATGCACAACTCATACGGCCTATGGATATCATATCCTACGACCGACAGCTTTCAGTGAGCGCAAAGGATGCGTGAGCCACAACCGGCGGAATTTCCCGTAGCCAGACACATTACTGTTGCTCTGGTAAACCGAGAGCACCATAGCGAATGATATGGACTCCCCCTGCTCCCACGGCATCGATGTGCCACATTGAAGGTGTCTGACATCTTCAATCAAAAGCAGGAGGAGTCATCATGAATGTTACAACCATTGGCATCGATCTGGCGAAAACTGTGTTCAGTATTCATGGCACCGATCAACACGGCAAGGTCGTGGTTCGCAAACGACTGAACCGGCCCAAGCTGTTGCCTTATATCGCTCAGCTCCCACCCTGCCTGATTGGCATGGAAGCCTGCTCGGGTGCCCACCATTGGGCTCGGGAAATGACCAAACTCGGCCACGATGTCCGAATCATTGCACCCCGGTTTGTCGCGCCCTATCGCAAGAGCAGCAAGAACGACGACAACGATGCCGAGGCCATCTGTGAGGCAGTAGGTCGGCCGAATATGCGGTTTGTTCCAATCAAGACCGAAGACCAGCAAGCCGTACTGTGCCTGCATCGTATTCGCCGTGGACTGACCAAAGAACGCACCGCGCAGATCAATCAGATTCGTGGGCTGCTGGCCGAGTTCGGACTGATCATTCCCCAGGGCCGTTACGCCGCACGGCGCCGGGTTCCCGAAATCCTGGAGGATGCCGAAAACGACTTACCCATGCTCGCTCGCCGCTTAATCAACAACATCAACCAACGCATTCGACAGCTCGATGAAGAAATCCTGGCTTACGATCGGGAGGTCGAAGCGATGGCCCGGAGCGATGAGCAGGCCAAGCGCCTTATGGCCATACCGGGTATCGGACCACAGACCGCAACAGCCCTGCTGGCCAGTGCGCCTGACCCCAGACAGTTCAAAAGTGGGCGACACTTTGCCGCATGGTTGGGTCTGGTGCCCCGACAATACTCGACCGGTGGCAAGGTGCGACTTGGCCGAATCACCAAGCGCGGGGACAAATACCTGCGAACGCTGCTGATCCATGGCACCCGGGCAGTGATTGCAAAATTACCGGATAAGAATGATCGACTCAGTGACTGGGCCAAAGACCTGGTGGAACGACGTGGATACAAGCGGGCCGCCGTTGCGATGGCGGCCAAGAACGCCCGGATTATATGGGCACTACTCATGAATCAAACCGAGTTTAAGACACAGCCTGTGGAGGGCTAAAACCGAGCACCAACGACAGGCAGAACAAGCCTGCCAGAAGAGTCTTGCAACGGCAAGCGATGACGGAACGGTCAGACCGAGAGTGGGAGAACCTGTTTATTTCTGCGGCTCAGCGAAGCCGACTAACGAATAAGGTCCCCGCTCACACGCATCATCATCCTGGCCCGGGCAAAAACGCCCACAAAGAGGCCGAATGTAGAGCCGCAGTCTCAAACCGCTTCGGATTCAAATGGCGTTGCTTGACCGCAGGGGGAGTCCATGTAGGTGAAATAATTCTCTATATGTCCCACTAATAACCTCACCTTGCAATTACCGACGAAAATATGAACTTGATTTTACCCACAAAGAAAAAGCGAAGTCTCTATCGGCCATTATGGGTAGAGGTTCCGATCACTCAATCCTTCATAAGCAACATCGCCCATTCGGTGTCGACCTCTTGTTTTGGTTCATCTGAGCATATGCTTTTTCATGCGGATGGGTGGTGGCAGCCAAGACAGGGCTTTTCAGACTGCAAGCTTCAAGCGGTGTGTAAATCAAACACAGTAAGATTCCGGCTTATTGATGGTGGACATCAAGAACCGATAGTTACGAGCGGTATTAATGTTAAGACACTTGCTCGATTAAATGAAACTTGCGGGACTACTGAAAAGGTTTTCTATAGTAAGGACGTGCCGGTCCTGATGGCTATATACTACTCGACTAAACGATACGAGACCTTTAAATGATGCATAAGGCTGGGGCTATATACCTAAGGAAGATCTGAATAACCGCTGGTTTTTGCCCCTTTTCCGCAATCTTGGCGGAAAAGGGGCGCATTGGTCTTACGCTGCAGGTTTTTTATCAATCAGCAGGTTGCTGAAAGCGACCAGCAAATGCAGACGGTTGGTATACTTGGCATTTAAAAGCGATATGCAACACCGATGCTCACGATAGTGGGGTCCACTTCCACTTTTGCCTGAACAGGGGCCGGGCCCAGGTTACCGGTGATATCCGCCTCGAAGGGTGCATATCTAACGTCAAAATTTGCCGACCAGTTGAGAGGATTCGAACCTCTGACCTCTGCCTCCGGAGTGCACAGATTCTGGTCGGGGCTGAACGGCATAATAGGGGCTGATTCGAGACTGTTCAAGCAGATACAGTAAGAAGACCTGATTGCATGAAGCCCTTATCCTGAGCGGTTTTCACCGATTAACGCCATTTTTGGGCACAGATGTGTCTGGAATGGATTGACCAAATTCGGACACTTCGACCTTTGTTCCGCGCATCAGTATTTCGATGAAACGCCATTGTCGCACGCTTTTGAGCGACTTCAAATTGTCGGGTTTGAGTTGTCCCATTGAGGACATTATTACTCACCTATCAACGAGCTGACTTCATATCTGCGTCGATGGCTCACGGCAGACTTATCTGTCGGCCATGAGCTACAGATATCAGCAGGGGCTTGTTACCACTTAAAAGTCGTAGCTCAGTGACAAGCGAAGGTTGCGTGGTGCGCCCCACCAGGCCTGGCTATAAAATCCGACCTGATCGTGGTACTCCTTGTCTAACACGTTGTTCAGGTTCAGTTGAGCACTGATATCAGGAGTAAAGTCGTAACGGGCCATCAGGTCTATCACGGAGTAACTGCCCTGGGTAACACGTGTTGTGCCTGCCGGTCCTCGAGTATCCCGGTAGATGTCACTCTGCCAGCGCAGGCCTCCGCCAAGGCGAAGCGGACGCCAGTTACCGGTAAATTGATAGCTGGTAAACAGTTTGGCTTGCCGGTGAGGGTGTGTGGTATTCATGCGATCCCCATCTGCATTTTTCGGATTTGCCAGAGTAAAGCTGGCATTGAGGTTCCAGCCCGGCGCCAATTGCCCAACCAGCTCGGTTTCAAGCCCTTCAACGGTGGCGCCATCGGCGGCCCGATACGCCTGGGTGTCCGGGCGACCGCTCACCGTTTCACCCGGAATGGCTTCACCCAGGCCGTCCTGTTCACTCCTGAAAACGGCCACGTTCATGTCCAGCGCATCCGCCAGCGTCGCTTTCAAGCCCAGCTCATAGTTGCGGCCGGTGATAGGATCAAGCAGAGAGCCGTTTGTGGAACGTACGTTCTGAGTCTGAAAAATTTCGGTATAGCTGACATAGCCACTGAACCGGTGATCAAAGTCATATATCAGCCCGGCATAAGGTGTGAGTTCATCGCTGTAGGAATATTTCCTTGAGCACCTGGATCCGGGTTTCATCAGCTTGCAGGTAATTACTGCCATTCTGGGTTTCCCGCATCAGGGTCATCAGCGGTTTGAACACGTCGTTCAGGCGGATGATCCAGTGCGCCATGCTGGTTCGGCTGACTTCGTGTCCCAGGCGCTTGAGCATTTGCTCCTGGCGGTACAAGGGCAGGCCGTCGGCGTATTTGGAGGTAATCAGGTAAGCCCGCAGTGACGGTGTCGCAATGCATTTGCCCAGTGGGTGGGCTGAGCGCGGTGCAGCCACAATATGCTCCTGGCCACCCTGCTCGAAGACGGCTTTTTCCTGCCAGTATTCCAGCACCTTCAACTGTGCGGGAATGTACTCCAGCTCTTCTTTCACCTTGGTCGCTAAGCGGACATTCGGGTACGACGTTTGACAAAAAGCGTGAATGCCTGGCGAATGGACATTTGCCAGCCAACCTCTTCAGCGATCCGGCCGCGGCAGTTCAGGTAACATGGCCTCTACGTCAATCGAGTAGGTAGCGAAAAAATCTTCCGCCGCCTCAATGAGAGCTTTCTCGGTTTTGAGTATCCCAAGATAGACCGGCCATTCTGAGTCTATCAGTTCCGTGCTGTAACGCTCCGGATCAATGCCCCCCATCATTGTCAGAAACCGGAACTCCGTTTCGTTCATGACGATGTAATCGCAACGTTTGCGCAAAAACATTAGCAGCATCTGCTGTGTGTTGTATCCGTCATGGCGCACCAGCTGAGTCCCTATCCGCCGCTCGAGCTGGTCACTGTATACAAACCATCTACGAAGACAGATGCTTCCCGAGATATCATCGAAGGAATCCGTTGGCATGCCAGGCTGCGCGAACACCCGGTCGCGCCAGGTTAACACCGGCCCTACAGCGTGCATTTGGTCCGGCAAAGGCATCCAGTGCGGGCTGGCGAAAACCGCGTTGGCGAGTCCTCGTTGCAGGGCCCAGATCTGGCGTTTGCGGGCCATCGGGCGGAAGTCGGCTTCGATACCAGTCTCCATGGAGAAGTCTTTGATCACCTCGACCAAAACTCCCTCGCTGAGACCTTTGCCATAATAAAACGGCAGGAAGCCCTCGTCCGAACCCATAATCTGAAGGGTTTGGGAGGAAACCGGGAAGAACCAGAATGCCGTGATGATAAACAGGACTACTCTCATTCGGTCCTCGTTGGACTGATTAATCGGGCAAGGCCGTCGTTTGCCCGACTCTGCCTCGCCAGTTAAAGACAGTTTGGCTCGGATTCTGGCCAGATGCCATGAGAAAGTCGATATCGCGGCGAATCATCCCGGCGGTCGTGTCCGCATCTATTTAGTTAGGGATACCCCAGTTTTTACACAGAAACCTATTCCCAGCGCGCCTGCGAATAGCTGAACACCGGCAGCGACAATTGCCAGCGGATGGCGGCCATGCGCAAGAGCAGGCCAACACTGAAGGCAGCCAGTAACGTGATGTTCTCGCTCAGGCCCTGGTTCAGCAGCTCCAGATAAAGCAATGCCACCACCAGAGAGACACTGGCATAGAGTTCGTGACGCAGAACCTGAGGCGTGCGGTTACAGAGGATGTCGCGGAGGATGCCGCCGAATATGCCGGTGGTAATGCCCGACATCACCACCACGATGGTGTCGTAACCCAGTTTCAGGGCGACATTGCAGCCAATCACGGTGAAGGCCACCAGCCCGGCGGCGTCCAGTACCAGAAACAGCTGGTGCAGGTGGCGCATGAGGCGGGCAATGGCGATAGTGAGCAGGCCACCGGTGATGGTCATGTAGATGTAGCGAGGGTGCTGGGTCCAGGTCACGGGAAAGTTACCCAGCAGGATGTCCCGAACGGTGCCGCCACCTAGGGCGGTCAGGAAGGCTATCAGGGCCACGCCGAACAGATCCATGTTCCTGCGCCCGGCGGCCAGCGCCCCGGACATGGCTTCCGCGGTAATGGCAATCATATAGATAGAGGTCAGCACACAGGTCTCCTGCGTTTCTGTGGCCTCTCCCCCTGTCCCTGATACCTGAGAGTTTACAGAGCCCGGCTCTGCTTGCCCCTTCGGTGGACTGTGTCGACAGTCTCTCTCCAGACGGCGTTATCGAATGCCCGCAGTACCTGTGCCTGAGCGTTTATGGGAGTTTGCGCCTTCGGCGGGGCCAGCCGGCCCACTCTCCTGCGGAAGGCGCGCATTATAGGCACACCTTCTGGCTACGTCGAGCGAGCAAAGCTGCGGGACTCCCCGACGCTGCCTGAACCGGCTTGCGCTCTTCAGCCCTTGAAACCCTTGGCCACCAGATACACCTCCCGGGACCTGGCCCGGGACGAATCCGGCTTGCGAATCACCACCTTATCGAAGGACTCGCGCACGGTTTTCACATACTCATCATAGCCTTCACCATGGAACACCTTGGCAACAAAACTGCCTTTGGGTTTGAGCACCTGGCAGGCCATATCCAGGGCCAGTTCCACCAGATACATGGAGGCTGCCTGGTCTGCGGCGTTTACGCCACTGATGTTGGGGGCCATATCCGAGATCACGACGTCGGCACGGGCCCCGTCCAGTATCGCCATGATCTGGTCGAAGACCTCCTGTTCGGTGAAGTCGCCCTGGATGAATTCAACGCCGGCAATCGGATCCATCGGCAAAATGTCAGACGCCACCACACGGCCCTTGTGGCCCACCAGTTTCGCCGCCACCTGGGACCAGCCGCCCGGGGCCGAACCCAGATCGACGACCAGGTCCGTGGGTTTTATCAGCCGATCCTTGTTGTTGATTTCCAGCAGTTTGTAGCTGGCACGGGAACGATAGCCATCCTGTTGCGCCTGTTTTACAAAGGGGTCGTTTACGTGCTCTTCGAGCCATCGGTTACTGCTTTTCGAGCGTGCCATCGCCTGCCTTCTGTTCACTGCGGGAAAAACGGCATTGTACGCCGCCGCCAGTGACGCCGCAAAAACCAGCCACTTCCTGACAAGCCAGCCACGCCCCCGTACAATAGCGCCTGATCACATGCCTCATTAAAAACATCATCGCCCGGCCCCGGCCGTGCCAGGCACCATGGAAAGCAGACCGTGAAACTGGACGACATCAAAAAGCTGCATCAAAAGAAATACCGCCAGTCGTTCGGACAGTTTCTGGTGGAAGGCGAACATCTGGTACTGGAGCTGGAAAAAGCGGCGAAGCAGGTGCCCCACTGGCGCAACGCCCAACTGTACGTAACCAGCGCCTACGAGCACTGGCCCAGCCCCTGGCCCACGCACGTCATCAGCGACCGGCAGATGGCCCAGCTATCCGATACCAGAACGCCTCAGGGCATCCTTGCGGTGGTGCCACTGCCAGCGGCTGCCAGCGGCCAAACCGCTCCCAAGGAAAAAGCCATCTACCTCCACGAAGTGCAGGATCCCGGCAATCTGGGCACCATCCTGCGCACGCTGGCCTGGTTCGGTGGCTTCCGGTGCCTCCTTAGCCCCGGCAGCGTGGATCCGTTCAATCCGAAAGTGGTGCGCGCCAGCATGGGCGCCATATTCCATGTACCGCTGGAGACCGAGGTTGCCCTGGACACACTGGGGCAGCGATACGCCCGCATCGCCTGCCTGGACATCGGCGGCGATTCTATCACCAAGCCCGAATTCCAGGCCCAGGACTGCTACCTGTTTGGCAATGAGGCCCGCGGCGTGCCGAAGCAAGTCCTGACTGAACTGGGTGCCCGCGCCTACACCATTCCCGGTGCGGCCGCTATCGAGTCGCTGAACCTGGCCTCCGCGGTCAATATGGCGGTTTACGAGCTGAACCGCGTCTGAGTCCCCCGGATTAATTCCGGCCTTTACTTGCCAGTCGCTGAACCGGTTACCTATGGTGGAACGTAATCCCGTAGGACATCATTCACTGGAAGGATCGGTTCAGCCATGGAGTTCTCCAACCCGACTGCAATTCTCGAACGCCAACATGCCATCGGTTTAACCCGCACGCCCAATCTGGCCGAGGGGGCCCCGGACACCAAGCGCCACGAAATCGCGCGTTATTTCACAGACACCTTCGACACCTACACGCGCCTGTTCGATTGCCTGGCTGATGACTCCGGGTATTACCAGAAATCTATCCCGCTCCGGCATCCGCTCATTTTCTACCTTGGCCACACCGCCACCTTCTTTGTGAACAAACTGGTGCTGGCCAAGATCCTGAAAGAACGCATCAACCCCAACATGGAATCCATCTTCGCGGTGGGTGTGGATGAAATGAGCTGGGACGACCTGAACGACGATCACTACGACTGGCCCGCTGTCCAGGAAGTACTGGACTACCGGGCACAGGTGCGCCAGACCGTGCTGGAGTTGATCGAAACCATGCCGCTGTCGCTGCCGATTGACTGGGACAGTGCCTGGTGGCCCATCGTGATGGGCATCGAACATGAGCGAATTCACCTTGAGACTTCCTCCGTGCTCATCCGCCAGCACGCGCTGGAACGCGTTCAGCCGCAACCGGAATGGGCGCCCATCCGGGAAACCGGCGAGGCACCGGAAAACGAGTTGCTCACCGTTCCCGCTGGCAAAGTGCACATTGGCAAGCCCTGCGACGATGCCTTTTACGGCTGGGACAATGAGTACGGCGAGCACCAGGCCGACGTCGCCGAGTTCAAGGCCAGCCAGTACCTGGTAAGCAATCAGGAGTTCCTGGAATTTGTCGAGGCCGGCGGCTATCAACAAGACGAATACTGGAGCGAGGAGGGTCTGGCCTGGCGAACCTTTGCCGAAGCCAAACACCCCACCTTCTGGCGCTGGCAGAATGGCTGGCAGCTGCGCCTGATGACTGAAGAGGTGGAGATGCCCTGGGACTGGCCGGTCGAGGTCAACTATCACGAGGCCAAGGCGTTCTGTGAGTGGAAACGAGAGCAAACTGGCAAACCCATCCGTCTGCCCACGGAAGACGAGTGGTATCGCCTCTGTGACGAAGCCGGCGTCCCGGAAGTGGGTGAATCCCCGGCCAACGCCAACCTCCACCTGGACCATGGTGCCTCGTCGTGTCCGGTAACGCGCTTTCGCCACGGCCAGTGGTTCGATGTGGTTGGCAACGTCTGGCAGTGGACCGAAACGCCCACCTATCCGTTCGACAACTTCAAGGTGCATCCACTGTACGACGACTTCACCACACCCACGTTCGACGGCCAGCACAATCTGATCAAAGGCGGCTCCTGGATTTCCTGTGGCAACGAAGCAAGGCTGGCCTCCCGTTATGCCTTCCGTCGGCATTTCTTCCAGCATGCAGGCTTCCGCTATATCACCTCCGAGGCCGAGGCGGTTCAACCCAACGCCTACTACGAGAGCGACCGGCTACTCACTGAATACGCCGAGTTCCATTACGGCGACCGTTGGTTCGGCGTCGCCAATTTCCCGAAAACCATGGCGGAACTGGCCCTGGACGCTATGGCCGGCAAAAAGACCGGGAAAGCGCTGGATCTGGGCTGTGCCTGTTGCCGGGCAAGTTTTGAGCTGGCGCGCCAGTTTGACGAGGTTGAAGGTGTCGATTTCTCTGCCAACTTCATACGTCTGGGGGTGGAGATGGCCGAGCAGGGCGCCATCCGTTATTCACTGACCGAAGAAGGCGAACTGGTCAGCTACCACACCCGCACCCTGAAAGAACTGGATCTCGAAGATACCGCCGCCAAGGTGGCGTTCTATCAGGGCGATGCCTGCAACCTGAAGCCCCAGTATTCCGGTTATGACCTGGTATTGGCCGCCAATCTGATCGACCGCCTGTACCGGCCACGTCGTTTCCTGGAGTGCATCCACGATCGCATTAACGAAGGCGGGCTGCTGATTATTGCCTCCCCGTATACCTGGCTTGAAGAACACACCCCGAAAGAGGAATGGCTTGGCGGTTTCAAGAAGGATGGCGAAAATCACCGAACGCTAGACGGCATTCGAGAGTGCCTGGGAGAGCACTTCAGGATGGTGGGCGAGCCCCGGAAAGTGCCCTTCGTGATCCGCGAGACCGAGCACAAGTTCCAGCACACGCTGTCTGAAGTGACCGTGTGGGAACGCAAACCCGCCAGGAGCTGAGTGTGATGCCGGCGTTACCAGCTTCTGCTTACGAGGCTGGTAGCGCCGCCAAGGCCGACAGGCCACGCTCGCAACCACCCAGATACCCACCACCGAACAGGTTGTAGTGGTTGAGGTAGTGGTACAGGTTATAGATTTCACGCTTGGTGGCGTAGACCTCAGTGCGCGGGTATACGCGATCGTAGGCACGATAGAACGCCGCGCCGAAACCGCCAAACATCTCGGTCATGGCAAGGTCCGCCTCCCGGTCGCCCTGATACACCGCCGGGTCAATCAGCCAGGGGCCATTACGGTCAAACATCACGTTGCCGTTCCACAGATCGCCGTGCAGCAGGCTCGGATGTTCGCAATGCTGATCCAGCCAGTTGGCCAGGCGGGCACCACAGGCTTCCAGGGTGCGCTCGAACCTGGCTCGCACCTCGGCATCTGAGATCCGGCTGACCTGATACTTCAGCCGCTGCTCCAGGAAAAACCGGCCCCAGGAATCTGTCAGCGTATTGGGTTGAGGTGCCAGGCCAATGAAGTTGTCGCGGCGCCAGCCATATTGATCCCGAGCCAGCAGGTGCAACTGCGCCAGCCCCTCCCCCAACGCAGTGAGGCACTTGTCGTCGGGCGGTGCTGAGTCAATCCGCCTGAGGGTAAGTCGGTGCTGGCTCACCTCCATAACCTCCGGAATACGGAGTGCTTCAACCCCTGCCTGTTGCAACCCGTCCCGAAGAGATTCCAGACCCTCAGCTTCGCAAATCAGCGCATCGGCATAGCCCGTGGTATTGGTTTTAACGTGCATATTGACTCCTGATTAGCGCGGGTATGGATCTGTTTGCGCCATAAAACCGTAGCAGGGTTCTGCTAAGATACTTTGCATCCTACCCTCACGGAGTCCATTCCCAGTGCCCATCCGAGCTCTTTTTGCCCGCATTAGCCTCTTACTCGTGCTAGCCCCCGCTTCCGCCAATTCAGAACAGTTCAACCTTGCCTGGGACAACGATCTATTCACTGGCAGCGACCGGGGCTACACCAATGGCGTGCGCCTGTCTTACCTTACCAACACAGCCGAAGACTCCGGCGGAGGCTCAGCCCGACTTGCAAGGGCAGGCAGAGATAGTCTGTCATTTCTGCCCGGCGTCGGCGACGTCGCCAACAACCATGCAATGAGCGTCAGTCTGCGTCAACTCATGGTGACACCGGCAGACATTAGCCAGGAAGAGCCTCAATTCAATGATATCCCCTACGCCGGTCATCTCTCCCTGAGCAGCACCCTCTGGAGCTGGAGCGCCGACAGCATTACGGGGTACGGCGCTCACATTGGCGTGGTTGGTCCTGAAAGCGGCGCCGAAGCCAGCCAGAAATGGGTACACAAAATCACCGGGAGCGAACGCCCCGAAGGATGGGACAACCAGCTAGGGACCGACGTGGTTGGCGGATTTCAGGCGGCCCACGGGCGCAAACTGTTGCAAGCGGGGCAACGCGGCGACCTTGAACAACAGTTTTCAGCGGTAGGCTCCGGCCTGCTGTCCAGTTTTCGAACCTCCGCGACCGTTGGCGTGATCTGGCGGATGGGCAGAAACCTTCCGGCCAATTTTATACCGGATTACGCCGGCAGCTCCTCTGCCATCGCGCTACCCGGATCTTTCAGTGACGCGAAAAGCGCCTGGTCAGTATTCATAGGCCTGGGGGCGGAATACATTGCCTATTCCTATCTGGAGGACAATTCCGGGCCCTACCGGTTCAGTGAAGGCCCCCTGCTCGGCCAGCTAGGCCTGGGCGGCACCTGGCAGTGGGACAACCTGCAAGCGGCGCTGATTTTGCGGGCCACGACGGGGGAAGAACAGCGTAACCAGGATAACTTCAGCTTTGGCACGCTGTCATTCAGCTGGGCACTGTAAGCGCCTAGCCCTCCCGGACTTCAGGCTTCGCCAACCACTCACGCCCTTTGAGCATACCGTGCCAGTACAAAGTGGGCAGCTGCTTGGCCTTGAGCCACCAGGCAGCGCGTGTGGCTTTGGTGCCATCATTCACCCACTGCGGGAAACTGGGCTGAAGCACGCCGTTGTAGCCAAATTCGGCCAGCACGATGCGGCCGTTCTCTACCGTCAACGGGCAGGAGCCGTATCCGAGGTAAGCCGCAGGCAGGGGCTGATTCCGTAAACTTGCAATAAGGTTTTCCGCCACGACCGGCGCCTGCTTTCGAACGGCTGCGGCGGTTTTGGCATTACCGGTGCCGCTCACGTCGCCAAGTCCGAATATATTGACAAAGGTTTTGTGTTGGAGCGTATCGTCCGCCAGATTCAACCAGCCACCGTCGTTGGCGAGGACGGACTCACGGATAAAACCGGGCGCCCGCTGGGGTGGCACCGCGTGCAACATATCGAAATCCAGTTCCCGATCCTGGCTGTTACCTTCAGCGTCCGTAAGCCGGAACGTGGCTTTCCGGGCGGGGCCGTTAACAGCTACCAGATTGCTCTGAAAGTTGACCTGAATACCGTATTTATCAATGTATTCCTGAAGTGCCGGGACATAAGCCGGCACACCGAACAGAACCGCTCCGGCACTATGAAACTGAATATCGAGTTGGCCAAGAACTCCGTTTCTGCGCCAATGGTCGGAAGACAGATACATCGCTTTCTGCGGCGCCCCGGCACATTTGATAGGCATGGGTGGTTGGCTGAACAGGGCCCTTCCCTTTTTCAGGGCCTGTACCGTTTGCCAGGTGTATTGCGCCATGCCTTGACGGTAGTTGGAAGTCACACCATTGGACCCAAGCGCCGATTCCAGGCCATCAATGGCAGACCAGTTCAGCTCCAGCCCCGGCGCCAGCACCAGTGTCTGATAGGAAATACTCGAACCGTCCGCCAGCCTTACCTGATTCTGCTCCGGCATTACGCCCGAAACCGCCTGCTGATACCAGGAGACAAAACCCGGCATCACCTGTGACATGGGCCGGGAGGTAACCTCCGGCTGAAAAACGCCGCCACCGACCATGGTCCAGCCTGGTTGATAGTGATGGGTCGCGGATGGTTCCAGGATCGCGATATCCAGACGGCGGTCCCGTTTGTGCAGGCTGGACGCCACCGAGATACCGGCAGCGCCGCCACCAACGATAACAACGCTGTGGTGCCGATCGGCCCCCGCCGGTTCTGTTCTGCTGTTCATGCCTCTACCCTCTTGTGTTTATTTGCACGGCATTTCATCTTGATACATATCAAATCCTAACACCATTTTAGATATATCGTTATATCATAAAGGAATATATCGCCGCGCAAGGTCTTCCTGTCTCATAGCGCGCAGGGTGGAGAAGAGCCCGGTGACAGACAGAACAGTGACATTGTCACTGAAGCTCCAATAGCCCCGCGTCTAGGATTGGCATGTGAACCATCAAAACTCAGGAGTGACCCAATGACGAATGCCATCAAGACTTTTGTACTGTCGCTGTTGTTCGCGGCTCCACTGACAGCCGTTGCGGAGAATCAAAAGGCGAACAACGGCAGTAAAGAAAACACCGTAGACGAGGTTCTGGTGATTCTTTCCAGCGACTCCCCGCAAACCCAGGGTATGGCGATGGTGCTGTCCAACACCATGGCCCAGAAAGGTGCCAAGGTGAATGTGCTTCTATGCGACGAAGCCGGCGCCCTGGCCCTGAAAACTTATGAGGCCAAGCCCCTGGCACCGAAAAACGTCACCCCGGGCCAGATGTTGCGCGGTTTGATGAAAGCCGGTGGTACGGTGAATGTGTGTGCGCTGTACCTGCCCAACAGCGAACACAGCAAAGAAGATTTGATGGAGGGTGTCGGCGTTGCAACCCCACCGTCGATGGCGAACCAGATGCTGGATCGCAAGACGAGGGTTTTTACTTTTTGACTGAAGTGATTGAATTTCTGTCCTGGAGCGGAGTGGCCGCTCCAGGCTGACAGCCGTGTTGGTCAGGTCCCTGATGCCGGGAAACGATAGATTTTCTCGGGGTTGGCCTTGGTCGACCAGGGCAGGCCAGAATTCTGCCAGCCGTTTTGCACACGGAATCCTTTCTTTTCGCCGTCCTTCACAGTACTGCCCTGGAAGCCGTTGTCGATGTACTTCACGTTGGTAAAGCCACGTTCCAGAAGGTAATCAGCACTGGGCTTGCCGCGGGCGGAACCGGAGCGGCACATGGTGATGATCAGGGAATCCCGCGTCAGTCCCTTTTCCTTCAGCGCGGCATCAACCTGGGCAACAAAATCCTCGTTGATATCCATGGCGAAGACACCTTTCTCATCGTTCCAGCGCGTACGATCCACCAGCTGGAACGGAATGTTTCGGTCCACCGCATCGGTAAAGCCGATGAACATGATTTCCACCGGATCCCGGACATCAATGAACAGCAGATGGTCACCTTGCTCCTGAACCGCGTCCCAGGTCTGCTCCGGAGTCACAGACAGTGCATCTTCCGCTTGGGCTGACATGGCAACCGTCAAAAAGAAAAGCACAGACACAACAATCGGTTTCATAACGCGTACTCCTGCCTACTTTTAAATTTCTTCTGAGTATAACTTTATAACCTAAATGAAAACGGGAGAGCACGGCTTTTCTGCGCGACGAAATGCCGCAGAAAGATCCAGAAATTGCAGACCGGAATCAAACTTGATGAACGTCAAGCTCAGAACCAACTCTCGCGTTTTTGCGATGAACCGCGCTGCCACTCTGTTACGTTGGAACCAGATGGATACCAAGTTGTTCTCAAAGGAGAAAGCGACATGATCAAGCATCCACTGGCAAAAGCACTCACCCTGAGCCTGGGCGTGGCAGCAGGCTCCGCCATGGCGGACAACCTGATGGAGCGGGCCAACAGCATGTTCGAGCCCATTCCCAAATACCCACCGGTGATTGATGGCAATGAACTCACTCAGGCCAAGGTTGAACTGGGCAAGATGCTGTTCTTTGAACCGCGCCTGTCTTCCAGCCACCTGATCAGCTGCAACACCTGCCACAACGTCGGGCTGGGCGGTGATGACGAGCTGCCTACCTCTATCGGCCATGGCTGGCAGAAGGGTCCCCGGAACTCGCCGACGGTGTTCAACGCCGTGTTTAACGCAGCCCAGTTCTGGGATGGCCGTGCCGCCGACCTGGCCGAACAGGCCAAAGGGCCGGTACAGGCGGGTGTCGAGATGAGCAGTACGCCGGACCGGGTGGTGGCTACCCTGAAGAGTATGCCGGAGTATATCGAGCGCTTTGAGGACGCATTCCCGGGCCAGGAAAATCCGGTCACCTTCGACAATATGGCTGTTGCCATTGAAGCCTATGAAGCAACACTGATCACCCCGGAAGCACCTTTCGACAAATATCTGCGCGGCGACACCTCCGCGCTGAACGAGAGTGAGAAAGAAGGTCTGGCGCTGTTCATGGACCGCGGCTGTACCGCCTGCCACAGTGGTGTGAACCTCGGCGGTCAGAGCTACCATCCATTCGGGCTGGTTGCCAAGCCGGGTGCCGAGATCCTGCCAGAGGGCGATAAAGGCCGCTTCTCTGTCACCGAAACCGCGTCTGACGAGTATGTGTTCCGCGCCTCTCCGCTGCGTAACATCGAGCTGACCGCGCCCTATTTCCACTCTGGCGCCGTCTGGAGCCTGGAAGAAGCCGTTGCGGTGATGGGTACGGCCCAGCTGGGCACCGAGTTGAACGACGATGAAGTGAAATCCATCGTCGCCTTCCTCAAGACCCTGACCGGCAATGTTCCGGAAGTAACCTATCCGGTACTGCCACCAAGCACCGCCAATACGCCCAAGCCGGTGGACATGATCCCGTAAGTCACGGGCTCTGCGTTCACCCTCAAAGGCGCGCTTTCCCGGCGCGCCTTTTTTGTTGAGGTTGGTCATACTATCCGGACAACTACCCACCTTTGTCCGCTTGTGCGGTTGCTGATGAGCAAGCTATCGTCTGTTTTCTCTCTTAAAAGACAGGCTAGAGGCTATGAATCCGACCATTGAACTTCTGAAATCCCACCGCTCTATCCGCAAGTTCAAGGACCAGCAAATCCCACGGGAACTGTTCGAAGAGCTGATTCGTGCCGGCCAGAGTGCCGCCACCTCCAATCACGTTCAGGCCTATTCCATCATCCATGTGGTCAACCCGGAGAACCGCCGTAAGATCGCCGAACTGGCCGGCGGCCAACCCTACGTGGCAGACAGTTCCGACTTCCTGGTCTTCTGTGCCGATATGAAACGCGCGACCGAAGCCGCAGAGCGGGCCGGTGCCGAGGTGATACGAGGTATGACCGAGCAACTGCTGGTTGCCACCATCGACACCGCCCTGATGGCACAGAATGTCGCCATTGCCGCGGAATCCGAGGGTCTGGGACTGTGTTACATCGGAGGTATTCGTAACAACCCGCAGGACGTGAGCGAGATTCTGAAACTGCCGGAACATGTCTACCCGGTATTTGGCATGTGTCTCGGCTACCCCGATCAGAACCCCGAAGTTAAGCCCCGGCTGCCACTTTCCGCGATTCTGAAAGAAGACGCCTACACCGATGCCGATGACACCGCACTGGTGACCCGTTTCGACCAGACCATGAATCAGTATTACCAGGCCAGAAGCAGCAGCAACAAGGACACCACCTGGTCCGAACAGCTGAAGCCACTGTTTACCTCAAAACTGCGCCCGCACATAAAAGCTTTCCTCAACGGTCGCGGCTTCGGCACCAAATAGATCGATTTTTTCGATGCATTTACCTCAGTAAATACGATTCTTGGAGCAACCGCCTTAGACTAAAGTATGCCCCCTTTGTTCGTTTGCTACTGAAAGGGGCATACCCATGGCGGGCTTTGACACCGATATTCTTCTGATTGGCGGCGGCGTTATGAGCGTCACGCTGGCCTCTCTGATTCAGCAGCTGGACAGCTCCCGGTCGATCACCCTGGTCGAACAGGGACAACAGTTGGCCGGCGAAAGCTCGGACGCCTGGAACAACGCCGGCACCGGTCACGCCGGTTATTGCGAACTCAACTACACCCCCGCCAACCCCGATGGCAGCGTTTCCGTAGAGCGGGCGCTCGCCATCAACGAGCGCTTCGAGCTCTCACTTCAGTATTGGAGCAGCCTGGTTGAGAAGGGGCTCTTGCCCGCACCGGCCAACTTCATTCGCCGGGTGCCACATCTGAGCTGGGTTGAGGGTGCCAGGGCCTGTGAATTTCTGAAAACCCGCCACAGAGCCCTCGAGGGCCAACCGCTGTTTCAGGAGATGGAGTTCAGCGATCAGCCAGACACCCTCGCTCGCTGGCTCCCGCTTATCCACGGTACCCGGCAAGCCTTTGAGCCGGTCGCAGCTACCCGCGTCGCCCACGGCAGTGACGTCAATTTTGGCGCACTGACGCGCCTGCTGGGGCGCTCCCTGGCCCAGCACGCCTGTGATATTCAGCTCCAGTGCCAGGTAACCGATATCAAGCGCGAAGCCGGCGGCTGGCGCGTGAGCCTGCATCACCTGGGCAGCGGCGAGAAACGCAGCATTACCAGCCGTTTTCTGTTCATTGGCGCGGGCGGAGCGGCCCTGTCATTGCTGCAGAAGACCGGTATTCCGGAAATTCGCGGCTACGGGGGGTTCCCGGTATCCGGCCTGTGGCTGGCCTGCGATAACGAAGACATGGCCCTGTCACACAACGCCAAGGTCTATAGCCAGGCACCGGTTGGCGCCCCACCCATGTCGGTGCCCCACCTGGACACCCGGTTTATCAATGGCAAGGCGGCGCTGCTCTTCGGCCCCTTCGCTGGCTTTAC
Organism: Marinobacter sp. LM1; assembly: GCF_042763285.1. Lineage (NCBI taxonomy): Bacteria > Pseudomonadati > Pseudomonadota > Gammaproteobacteria > Pseudomonadales > Marinobacteraceae > Marinobacter > Marinobacter sp. LM1. The sequence continues at coordinate 357,169 of NZ_CP114373.1, read as the reverse complement.
CACCCGCTTCCTCAAAAGCGGCGATCGATCGGACCTGATCCGCTCAGTTCGCAGCCACAACCTGCGGCCGCTGATCGACGTTGGCGTGCACAACTGGCCGCTGACCCGATACCTGATCAAAGAAGCTCTCAGCCCCAAATCGGCCCGCCTCGGCGAACTGGCGCGCTTTATGGAGGACCCGGATCCGGCTCAGTGGCAATTGGTGCGGGCCGGGCAGCGTGTTCAGGTTATCAAGCCAACGGCCTCGGGCCGGGGCAGTCTGGAATTCGGCACCGAGGTTTTGAGCACTGAGGACCGATCCCTGGCAGCCCTGCTGGGCGCTTCACCGGGCGCCTCCACCTGCGTCTCCGCAATGCTGGAGGTTATAGAACGTTGTTTCCCGGAACTGATTCAGGGCCAACCGCTGCAAACCCTGCAATCGCTGATTCCGAGCTACGGTCAATCGCTTCAGGCCAACCGCCAACTGCTAGCCGATGTCCGCCGCTACACCCTTAACACCCTGGGACTGAACACCGGGGCAGAACAAACTCAAACTGAACGGAGCCTGTACGCATGATGATAGGGATTCCCAGAGAACGACAAGACGGTGAAAACCGTGTGGCCATTATCCCATCCGGAGTTTCCACCCTGCTGGAGGCCGGCTACGAGGTGGTGGTCGAGAGTGGTGCTGGCAGTGCCGCCCATTTCACCGATGACGACTATCGCCACGCCGGGGCCATCATCGCCGACAATGCCGACGCTCTGTATCGTCAGGCCACAGTCATCCTCAAGGTTCGGGCGCCCTCATCAGAGGAAGCGCGACTGATTCAGCAAGACGCCACCCTGATCTGCCTGCTCGATCCCTGGTTCAACCAGCCGCTGCTGGAACAACTGGCCGGGCAAAACGTGCAGGCATTTGCCCTGGACCTGGTGCCCAGAACCACCCGGGCCCAGTCCATGGACGTGTTGAGTGCCATGGCGGGCATCAGCGGGTACCGCGCCGTCCTCAGCGGCGCCATGGCCCTGCCCCGTTACTTCCCCATGCTGATGACCGCCGCCGGCACCATTCATCCGGCCCGGGTACTGGTTATTGGCGCCGGTGTTGCAGGTCTGATGGCCATTGCCACCGCCCGCCGTCTGGGCGCAGTGGTCGAGGCCTACGACCTTCGCCCTGAGGTGAAAGAGCAGGTGGAGAGCCTGGGCGCCGATTTCATTGAAATCGAAGTGCCTGCATCCGATACCACCGGAGACAGCGGTTATGCCAAAGCGCAGAGCGAAGCGTTCTACACCGCCCAAAGACAGCAACTGGCAGACTGCGTCGCCCGCGCCGACCTGGTAATCACCACGGCGGCGGTACCCGGAAAACCGGCTCCCAAACTGATTGACCAGGAAATGATTCACCGAATGAAGAGCGGCTCGGTCATCGTGGATCTGGCGGCCGACAAAGGAGGTAACGTGGAAGGCACCGTTCTGAACCAGAAGGTGGATGTGGACGGCGTTACCCTGGTCGGCCATGCCAACCACCCCTCCCGCGTACCGGTGCACGCGTCCCAGCTGCTCACCCGCAACATTACCGCCTTTTTGCTCAACATGACCGAAGACGGTCGTGTGGTACCCAAGCTGGAGGACGAGATTGTTGCGGCCACACTGGTGGTCCAGCACGGCAGCGTCCGCCACAACGCCGAGACTCGAGACACTCCGCAAACTTCAACCCAAAAGGACACGGACTGATGGAACTGTTTGCACTCAGCTTTACCATTTTCATTCTGGCATTGTTCGTCGGGGTAGAACTGATCAACAAGGTTCCGCCCACCCTTCATACCCCATTGATGAGCGGCACCAATGCCATCTCCGGCATCGTAATCGTCGGCGCGATCATCAGTGCGGGCAGCACAGAGCTGTCGCCTAATGTCGCCGGCGTTCTGGGCTTTATCGCTGTCACCCTGGCCAGCATCAATATCGTAGCTGGCTTTCTGGTGACGGATCGCATGCTGAATATGTTCAAGCGGAAGGGATAACCATGTTTGCATTGATCAATCTGTCTTACCTTGCAGCTGCTGTCTGCTTCATTCTCGGCATCAAGGGCATGACCCGCCCAAAAACAGCGGTACGTGGCAACCAGCTGGCCGCCATCGGGATGCTGATTGCGGTCGTCGCCGCCCTGTTGCACCAGGAAATCATCAGCTACGCGGCCATCATCGCTGGTATGCTGCTGGGCGGCTCGATCGGCGTCTGGCTCGCAAAACGGACCGCAACCACGGAAATGCCGGAACTGGTGGCGAGCCTGAACGGTATCGGCGGGGGCGCCTCCGTTGCGGTGGCCGCCAGTACCTGGATGCATGCGGTTAACGCCACCGGTGCCGGAAGTAGTGGCTGGACCGCCGCTATTCTGGCCTCCATCGTCATCGGCTCAGTGACCCTGACCGGGTCGGTCGTAGCCGTTCTGAAACTCAAGGGGAATATTGGCGACAGCCGGAACAATCGCCTGTGGCACAGTGTCACGCTGGTTACTCTGATTGCCGCCGTGACCGGAGCGGTGCTGTTTGCCACCAGCGGCAGCACCAGCCCGCTGGCCCTCGCGGCCCTCGTAGGGCTCTGCCTGCTACTTGGCATTGGACTGGTCCAGCCTATCGGTGGTGCCGACATGCCGGTCGTCGTCGCCCTGCTTAACGCCTATTCCGGCCTGGCGGGTGCGGCCACCGGGTTCGTGCTGGGCAACCAGGGGTTGATCATTACCGGTTCCCTGGTGGGTGCCTCCGGCCTGATTCTGACCGCCATCATGTGCAAGGCCATGAACCGGTCCCTGCCCAACGTTCTGTTCGGCGGTGTACTGGGCGGATCAGACAGTACGGCGAGCCAGCAGGATGAAGGGGAGTTCTACGATGGCAAGGTGAAATACGCCACCCCTGACGATCTGGCCCTGTTGCTGGATGGTGCCCGCAAGGTGGTCATGGTGCCCGGATACGGCCTGGCGGTGGCTCAAGCCCAGCATGCGGTGAAAGAACTCGCCAACCAGCTTGAGGGCCGTGGTGCCAAGGTCAGTTACGCGATTCATCCGGTGGCAGGCCGGATGCCAGGGCACATGAACGTGCTGCTGGCCGAAGCTGAAATCCCTTATGACCAGTTGAAAGACATGGACGCCATTAACCCGGAACTGCCGCAGGCGGATGTAGCCATCGTGCTCGGCGCCAACGACGTGGTAAACCCGGCCGCCGCCGAAGACCCGAACTCGCCCATTTTTGGCATGCCGATCCTCGATGTGCACAAGGCGAAAACCGTGGTGGTGGTCAAGCGCAGCCTGTCCGCTGGCTTCGCCGGCATTCCCAACGGTCTGTTCATTCGCGACAACAGCCTGATGGTGAAGGGCGACGCCAAGGAAGTCCTGCAAGCCACCACCAGCGCGATCAAGGAACTCTGATCAGCCGTCCTCAAGGATGAGGACCACCAGCTCCTTGGGGCCATGGGCCCCATAGGCAAGCACCTGCTCGATGTCCGCCGTCTTGGACGGACCAGATACCAGCAACAGGTTCGTGGGCAGACCCGCGGACCAGTTGTGCTTCTGCATCATCCCATACAGGTTGTCTTCCACCTCACTGGCCTTGAGCAACGCGATATGCAACGGCGGCAGAAGACTCATCAGCCGCGGCTCGTGACGATCCGGCCACAGTACCAGTGAACCGGTGGCAGCAATCCCGCCCACCGTGCCCGTCACGCTGGCATCCACCTGCCAGAACAGCTCCTCCTTCCATTCCTCAATCGGACGGTCATAGACCAACAGCTCCGGTCTGGGCTCCGCACGCTGCCAGTGCTCCGCCAGCTGCTTGCCGTGCCCGGTACCCGGGGCATAAAGCACATTCTTCAGGCCGCGGCTCTCCAGCAATTCCTGAACCTTTGAGGGCCACTCCTCGGTCGTCAGCTGGTGGATTTCGGTGTGCACCGCTTCCATCAGAGAACGCAGGCGAGTAATCCGGTCCTCCGGCGCATACTGCCAGGGGCGGGTTACCAGACCCTCATCGAAATCGTCCGGCCGGGGCGTGGTGCCGGCCAGACCGGCACGGAGCTTGTTGAGAATATTGCTGCGGGCACTCATCACCGGTCTCCCTGATTCAAATGGGCTTTGGCCAGATCATGCAAAGACCGCCGGGCCGGTACCGGCGCCGAGTGGTTCTCGGTCCAGGGGCCGACGTTTTTCGGTGCAAGTTTGCCAAAACGGGTCGCGCCCCACAGGAACAGGCGGTAAAACACCGGCGCCGTATTCAGCCTGGCCCAGAAGCGCCAGATTGCCCGCTCCTTGCGGGAATACTTGGCGCCGCCATCTTTCACTTTCGGCTGTTCGGCGGGGTTCTTCACGTTTTCCTGGCGCAAGCGCTGCAGCATTTCCGGGATCGGAATCTTCACCGGACACACCTCACCACAGGCGCCACACAATGAAGACGCGCTGGGGTGGTCCGGTACCTTGTGCAACCCGACCATGTGCGGCGTAATAATCTTGCCGATCGGCCCCGGATAAACCTCACCGTAGGTGTGGCCACCCACACGGGTATAGACCGGGCAGTGGTTCATGCACGCACCGCAGCGGATACAGTTTAATGTCTGGCGCAGCTGGGCATCGGCGAAAGCACCACTGCGGCCATTGTCCAGCAGAACCAGATGCACTTCTTCCGGACCATCCAGCTCATCCGCCTTGCGCGGGCCGGAAATCATGTTCACGTAAGTAGTGATCGGCTGACCCAACGCGGAACGGGTCAGCAGCGACAACAGGGGCACCACGTCCCGCAGGTTCTCTACCACTTTTTCGATGCCGGTGACGGCAATGTGCACTGGCGGCGCCGTGGTGCTCATGCGGCCATTGCCTTCGTTCTCCACCAGCAGCAAGGTGCCGGTTTCGGCAATGGCGAAGTTGACGCCGGAGACCCCAACATCCGCTTCAAGGAATTTCTGGCGCAGGGTGCGGCGACCAATCTGGATCAGTTCGTTCACATCCTCGGTCTCATCCACGCCCAATTTGTCGTGGAACAGTCTGGAGACCTGAAAGCGGTTCTTGTGAATCGCCGGCATGATGATGTGGGAGGGCTTTTCGCCATCCAGCTGGACGATGTACTCACCCATGTCCGACTCCAGGCACTCGATGTGGCGTTCAGCCAGGTAGTCGTTCATTTCCATTTCTTCGCTGACCATGGATTTACCCTTCACCACCTGAGAGCCCTGCTTCGCCTCAATGATGGAGTGGACAATTCGGTTGGCCTCCTCGGTAGTCTCGGCCCAGTGAACCTTGACACCGTTATCGGTCAGCTTCGATTCCAGCTGCTCAAGCAAATCCGGCAACCGGGACAGCGCCCGGGCCTTGATATGGTTGCCGAGTTCCCGCAGTCCTTCACGCTCTTCCTCGTCCGGAAAAGCATCGGCCCGCTTTTTCATCAGCGAGTCCATGGCGACGCGGAAGTTGGTGCGCAGCTGGTCGTCAGCCAGGGCGCCCACCGCTCGGCCACGGAAGCTGTCGGTGAGTTCTTTAACCGGTATTCGCTGGCTCATGATTTCACCTCTCCACTCACCCGCTCCCACAGAAAGCTGGCCAGATGCCGGCCCCGGAACGTCTGTTTCTGTTTTTCCAGGGAGCCGTTGATGTTGAGCAGGCAGCCGCCATCAGCGGTTACCATTTCCGCTGCACCGGATTCCCGCAACGAACGGGTTTTATCGAGCACCATGGCCCCGGACACTTCCGGCATGCGCACAGAGAAGGTGCCACCAAAGCCGCAGCATTCGCTTTCATGATCGTGGTCCAGCCGCTCGACATTCGCCAGCTTGCCCAGCAACTCCCGCGCATGCAGGTGGGTGTTCATTTCCCTGCGGGCGGAACAGGAGGTGTGCAAGGCAATCTGTGTGGGCTGGCCGAGATCCTGCCAGTCCACCTTGCATACATGCAGCAGAAACTCGGTCAGCTCGAACGTTCGTTCAGCCAGATCTTCCACACGTTTAAGGGTATCTGGTTCTTCTGCAAAGACTTCCCGGTAATGCTGTCGGAACATACCGGCACAGGATCCGGACGGCACCACCACCGGCAAGCCGTTGTCGAGTAGATTGAGCTGTGCCCGCGCCACCTCCCGGGCCTCGTTCACGTAGCCGGAGGTCCAGGCAGGCTGACCGCAGCAGGATTGCTCGTGTGGAAAATGCACGCGAATGCCTTCCCGTTCCAGCAGGCGGATAGCATCCAGCCCGGCCTCGGGAAAGAACAAATCCACCACGCAGGTGCCGAACAAAATGACCTCGGCCGGCTTGGCCGGATACGTTCGTGGCCTGGAGCGCTCTGGAGCCACGCGGGTAGCATTGGGGGCGGCGTCGTAAAACAGCTCACTCATCAGTCATTGCCTCCGGGCGGTCCGGCCGGCAGCCGGCCACCCGTTGTGGTTATCCCAGTGTTTTCAGTTCAGTAACGGGTCCGTCAGCCCCAGGCCGTAGGCGGCCAGCAGCGCAATCGAACCGGTCATCACCAGGTAGTATAGGGTCGGCCACACCGTCTTGCGCAGTGTCTGACCTTCACGGCCCAGCAACCCGACCGTAGCAGATGCTGCCACCACGTTATGGATGGCCACCATATTGCCTGCCGCAGCACCCACGGCCTGCACCGCCACCATCAGTGCGGTGGACAAACCAAGGCTCTCGGCAACGCCAAACTGGAACTGGCTGAACATCATGTTGGAGACCGTGTTGGAACCGGCCAGGAACGCACCGAGCGCACCCACCGTGGGGGCCAGCAACGGGTAAATGCCGCCAACCGCATCGGCAGCCCAGGTGGCCATGGCCAGCGGCATGCTCGGCAGGTCCGACAGGTTAACGCCGGAGTTGATCAGTATTCGCACCATAGGCACGGTGAACAGCAGCACGAAACCGGCACTCAGCAGCACGCCACCGGATTCTTTCACCGCCGAATTCAGCGCTTTCAGGTTCATCCGGTGGATGAAGAAAGTTGCCAGCACTACCATCACCAGAATACCGCCCGGCAGGTAAAGTGGCTGGATCCCGGCATTAATACCTGCTTCTCCCAGGATGTTGGAGAACGACACGCCAACGCTGGTGAAAGCTTGCTTGATCGGTTCAACGGTGCGGCTCAGAACCAGTACCACGCCGACCAGCACGTAGGGTACCCACGCCCGGAAACCGCTCATCGGTTTGGCGGCGATGTCTTCCAGTTTCATCTCAATGCTGCCCAGCCACTCACTGGGCCAGTCTTTGCTGTCGGCAAAATCCCAGGTCCGCTTCGGAATCAGGAAGCCTTTTTTGGCGGCAGTGGTCACAATCGCCAGACCAATCAGGCCACCCAGCAGAGACGGGAACTCGGGCCCCAGAATCACCCCGGTCAGGGCGTAGGGCACAACAAACGCGATGCCGGCAAACAACGCAAATGGCAGGACCTCCAGCCCCTCTTTCCAGCTTTTGTTCTTGCCGAAGAAGCGGGTCATCATCGTCACCATCAGTACCGGCATAACGACACCGACAATGGCGTGGGTGATGGCCACTTCCGAGGTGATCAGCTGCAGGTAGGTATCCCAGTTGGAGCCCAGGGCTTCCAGTCGCTCGGTAATGCTGGCCCGATCCAGCCCCGTTGTCACCCCCACCACAATCGGGGTGCCCACGGCACCAAAGGATACCGGCGTGCTCTGCACCATCATGCCCAGCATGACCGCGGCCATGGCAGGAAAGCCCACCGCAACCAGCAAGGGCGCGGCGATGGCCGCCGGTGTACCGAAGCCAGACGCACCTTCAATAAAGCTGCCGAACAGCCAGACAATGATGATGGCCTGAATACGGCGATCCGGGGTGATGTTGGTAAAGCCAGCCCGAATCGTGGTGATGGCACCGGAATGTTTCAGGGTGTTCAGCAGCAATATCGCGCCGAAGATTATCCACAGCAGGCCAATCGTAATCACCAGCCCTTGCAGGGTGGAGGCGAGGATACGGTTCAGGGTCATATCCCAGGCGCCGTAGCCGATCAGCGCGGTGACCAGAAATACCACGGGCATGGCATGGCGGGCGGGCCAACGCATGCCAATCAGCAGCACTCCAGCCAGGAGAATGGGCGTAAACGCCAATAGGGCGAGCAATCCGGACGACATCATGTTCTCCAGGGTCTTGTTGTTGGATTCTGTTTTTGGATAATTGGTATTACCAATTTACAAACCTGTGCCGAGTACGTTATTTGAGCAGGCCTTGTGGTGTCAAAACCGCCCACTCATACATTAGTCGTATTGCCTTGAAGTTTTGTTGTAAAAACAAGCGTAGACGCAGGTAAGATTTATTGGTATGACCAATTTTTAGACACACAAGTGAGGCATCATGCCCATCAATCAGATTGCTCCCAAGCGGCTGGCCGACACCATTGTCGAGCAGCTGGAGACCATGATTCTGGAAGGAACCCTGGAGCCGGGGCAGCGCCTGCCGCCGGAACGGGTACTGGCGGAGCAATTCGGCGTATCCCGCCCGTCACTCAGAGAAGCCGTGCAGCGCCTGGCGGCCAAAGGCCTGCTGAAAAGCCGCCAGGGCGGCGGCAATTATGTGGCGGAGAATCTGGGAAGCAGCTTCAGCGACCCACTCATCCCGCTACTGGAAAAGCACCCGGAAGCACACCGGGATTTGCTCGAGTTCCGTCGCACACTGGAGGGCGACTGTGCCTTCTACGCGGCCCTGCGCGCCACGGAAGTGGATCTGGCACGGCTGGGCAAAGCCTGGGAAGAGCTCCACGCCTGCTACCAGAATTCCACTGCCCACAATCTGGAAGAAGAAGGGGCTGCCGATGCCCGCTTCCACATGGCTATTGCTGAAGCCAGTCACAACGTGGTGCTGCTGCACACCATGCGCAACCTGTTCAGCATGCTCAAGAACAACATTGTCACCAACATCGGTGGCATGTACTCCCGCGAGGTTCAGACCCGCCAGGGCCTGATGGACCAGCACCAGAAGCTGTATAACGCCATCGTTGAAGGCCGGGAAGAAGACGCCAGGGCCATCGCCGGGGAACACATACAGTTTGTGCAGCAAACCATATCGGAACGCAGCGAAACCGCGCGACGGCGTGAACGGGCGTTGAGAAGGGAAGGGAGCGGCGAACACCGGGCTCCATAAAAAAGCCGGGGCAAGCCCCGGCATAAGCAATCACACGATGCATCAACACAATGCATGTCGTCCTGATGAGCCTTCACACTAACCGGAAGAGATGACGCTTGTGTGACAGGGCACGCTAATCCGGCAACTTCTCCCAGATTGTGAGCTCCGAAAAACTGTGCTGGAACTTGTTGCGGGTCTCCCGGATCACGAAGGGCAGGCTCCGGGGCTCTGCCAGCAAGCGGAAACGGGGGGATAACGCCGCCTTGAGCCCATCCAGGGTGGTGAATGGCTCACCGTCTTTCAGGAAACCACCGAGCCAGTCCTGCCTGGGCGTGTACTCCTCCAGCCAGGTATAGGGTGAAGCAATCACCAGCAGCCCCAGCGCATTGATACGCTCATGGATCTGTTCCAGAAACAGGCATGGGTTGTAGAGACGGTCAATCAGGTTGCCGGCCAGCACCAGATCGTAGTCCCGGTAATCAGCGCCGAGATTGCAGGCATCGCCCTGATGGAACGCCACGCGGCGGGCAGCCTCAGTCAGACCCAGGGCTGCCAGTGACCGCTCCTGGTAGCTGACCAGCTCGCCCTCTTCGGGCCGCGCATACCGCGCAACCCCCTCCCGCACCACCTCACGGCATTTGCCGATAAAGGTTTCCGAATAATCGACCCCATCGACATGGTCAAACTGGCGGGCCAGCTCCAGCGAGGTACGTCCTACCGCACAACCGATATCCAACGCCCGGCAGGTGGCGCGGCCATCCAGCGCTCCAAGCGCGGCATCGGCCAGTTCTTTCGCGAAGTTGGCTTCACCATGCCAGCTTTCACCGAAGTGAAACTCCAGATACTGGGCCAGGGTGGTGTTGCTTTCGTAGTAGCCGGACGGCTCATTCATGATTGTCTCCTGGCGCCGACAGGCCTTTCCCTTGTTCCGTCGACCTTGGGTAAAACGGTTGTACCAACGGCGCAAGCCCTTTGGCATCATCTATGAACAGTTGCAGGTGCGGGAAAGGTATTTCAATGTCCGCTTCGTCCAGGGCCTCTTTAATCTTCTCAAGCACATCAGCCATAATTCTGGGCTGAACCTCCAGATTGTCCGGTGTAATCCAGATCTTGACCTCCAGATCGACTGAAGAGTTGCCCAGGGTCTTGACCACCACTCGCGGCTCCATACCCGACCCCTGCAAGACTTCAGAGTGCGCCAGCAGAACCGGCATTATCACGTCCCGCGCTGCCCTGGCAGACTCCTTGTAGGCAATGCCAACTGGAATGTTCAGGCGCGTCGCCCCTTCGGCGCTGTAATTGATGATCTCCGAGGACGCCACGTTATCGTTCGGGATCATGGTAAAGATATTGTCCCGGGTACGCAGCCAGGTGGTCCGCAGGGCGATCTTCACCACCTTACCATCCTGGCCGTTGATGGTGACCCAATCGCCAATCCGGAAGGGGCGCTCAATCAGCAACGTAATACCCGCAATAAAGTTCGACAGCGTGGACTGGGCCGCAAACCCGACGGCAATCCCCACGATCCCCAGACCCGCGACGATGGAGACCACATCGAAACCGAACTGGGACAGCACCGTAACGGCCGCGAAGGTAACGGTGAGCACCGAGAACAGATTCTCGACCAATTGGCGGATAGAGGGTTCCAGACGGTAGCGATTCATCGTCTCCCGCAGCAGACGACCAATCGCCAGCCAGCCCACAAAAAAGCCCAACGCCATCAGGCCCGCCCTGGCCATGCCCTTCAACAGCTCCGGCGAGGCCTCGAATTGCGCCATAATCACCAGCAATCCGCCCAGCCCGAACAGATAACGGATGCCAGTGCGCAACTGACCAAACCAGGGCTTCGAGCTGCGTCGGCTGCCGACGACAAGGCGTACCAGGCTGATCAGAATGGCATAGACCAGCAACAGAATGCCGAGGTAGATCACCGAAATCAGCAGTTGACTGAGAACATGCCCGGCCAGGGCCACCCAATCGGTCTGTCCGCCCGCGAGAGCGTCCAGGGTAGCCGAGAGATTCTGTGCTATCTGGCTTCGTACGGATTCAAACAGGGCTTCTGCCATAGGGCATCCTTTTCCAAACACTGCATACTACACCCGGAGCGGTGAACAACCTTTGCCTTCAGAATAGACTGCTATCCGCAAACCGGCCGGGGATTACAGAACCGATTCCAGGGCCTGAATCAACCGGGCATCTTCGGGACGCACCTGGCTCGGGAAACGGGCTGCCACCTTACCCTCACGATCGATCACATACTTGGTGAAGTTCCAGCTTGGCGGCTGGCTCTGGCGATTGATTTCCTGAAACACCGGATTGGCCTGCTCACCGGTCACTGCGCTCGGCGCGATCATGGTAAAACTCACACCAAAGTTCACAAAACAGACCTTCGCGGCTTCTTCTTCGGAATCCGCCTCTTGCCGGAAGTCATCACTGGCAAATCCCACGACCGTCAGCCCCCGATCCTTGTACCGCTGGTGCAGGGCCTCCAGGCCTTCAAACTGACCGGTATAACCACAACGGCTGGCTGTGTTCACCACCAGCATCGGCTTGCCAGCAGCCACCTCGCACAGATTCACCGAATCCCGGGAGTGCAGCTTGCGCTGCTCGTGGTCCAGGAAATCCGGGCAATCCCGGGCAACGGCAGGCACCGTCAACCCTAGCAGTAAAAGCACACTCACACACTTCAAGACTGTCCAACGCATCATCGGCCCTCCTGTCGACAGATCCCCTGTATACGCACTGGATTACCAAACTGCTCAGGCGCGTTGTCCACATTGACACAAACCGGCAAAGCATCCTTCACAAAACTCTCATGTCATCGTCACACAGCACGGTCAGATTGTGGTGTCAAAACACACAACATAACCGAAACAAGGACAGTACCATGACGATGAAACCAACGCTGCTGGCAGCCGCCATCGGCGGCCTTCTGGCATCGACAACACAGGCATCGCTGGTCATCAGCGAGTATGTCGAAGGCTCCAGCAACAACAAAGCCATTGAACTGCTCAACACCGGCAATGCGGTGGTGGATCTTGCTCCCTGGGAGCTGCAGGTTTTCTTCAACGGCAGCGCCACCCCCGGGCAAACCTTCAACCTGGAGGGTTCGATTGCTCCGGGCAGCAACTTCGTTTTCGCGCATAGCGCTGCTGACCCGGCCATTCTCGCTGTGGCGGATCAAACCACCGGAGCCGGGCTGTTCAACGGTGATGACGCTGTCCTGCTCCTGAACGGCGGCACGGTTGCCGACAGTATCGGCCAGGTCGGCACAGACCCCGGCAGCTACTGGGGCTCCGGGGATACCCGCACTCAGGATCGCACTCTGCGCCGCCGTGCAGGCACCCTGGCCGATACCGATGCCTACGATGATTACGACCCGGCCACAGTCTTTGACGGCTTTCCCCAGAACAGCTTCGACGATCTCGGCGTCGCCGGCAACGATGACGATAACCCGGACCAGCCACCGACTGCGCCGGATCTGACCTGTGGTGCTCCCGCCACCCGCATTTCGGACATTCAGGGCGAAGGCGATATCAGCCCGGTTGCCGGCCAGCACGTGGTGATCGAAGCCGTAGTTACGGCCGCCTTCAACACCAACGATGGCCTTGGCGGCGTCTTTGTGGAGGAAGAAGCCTCAGACCGCGACGACAACCCTGCAACCTCCGAAGGCCTGTTTGTCTATGCGCCAACTCTGAACGCCGAGCCCGGCCAGCGCCTGCGGCTTGCCGGTGAAGTGACCGAATACGACGGCCTGACCGAATTGACCAACCTGAGCGGTACCGAAAACTGTGGTAATGCGGAGCTTCCACCGGCGGCGCAGATCTCCCTGCCCTGGGCCGATGCCACTGCTCCGGAAGCCTTTGAAGCCATGCGGGTACAATTCAGCGCGCCTCTTGTGGTGAACGACAACTACGACCTGGGCCGTTACGGCAGCCTGACCCTCGGGAGCGGTCGCCACTTTATCCCCACCAGTATCGCTGAGCCCGGAGCGGATGCCGCACTGGTGGCTGATCTGAATGCGCTGGACCGGATTATCCTGGACGACGCCAGTAACCGCCAGAACCCGGCCATCGTGCCCTACCCGACACCGCAACTGAGCGCCAGCCAGACCGTGCGCGCTGGCGACACCGTTCAGGATCTTGCCGGCGTTCTCGACTACCGTTTTTCGGAATGGCGTCTGCAGCCGACCGCGAGCCCGTCCTTCAGCCAGGCAAATGCACGTGTAACCGAGCCCGGCCTTGAGGATCGCGGTAACCTGGTGGTGGCTTCTTTCAACGTGCTGAACTTCTTCAACGGTGACGGCATGGGTGGCGGATTCCCGACGGCGCGGGGCGCAGACAACCCGGAAGAACTGGCCCGCCAGACCGAGAAGCTGGTCAGTGCCCTGGTCGCCCTTGATGCCGACATCATCGGCCTGATGGAAATCGAGAATGACGGCTACGGCCAGACCAGTGCCATTGCCGAACTTGCCGGGGCCCTGGGTTCCGAATGGCAGTGGGTCGATCCCGGCCTGGCACAACTGGGCAATGATGACATTGCCGTTGGCCTGCTGTATCGCGCCGACCGTGTCGAGATCGTTGGCACCGCCGCCACTCTGAGCGCGGCTCCTTTTGATCAGTTGAACCGCCAGCCCCTGGCACAGACCTTTCGGCTGAAGGATTCAGACGATGGCGTCACCATTGCCGTCAACCACTTCAAGTCCAAAGGCTGCGGCAGTGCCGAAGGCAGCAACGCTGACCAGAACGATGGTCAGGGCTGCTGGAATCCAGTACGGACCCAGGCCGCCCAGGCGCTGGCATCCTGGCTGGCAGACGATGCCACCGGAACCGGCGAACCGGATGTGTTAATCATCGGCGATCTCAACGCCTACGCGAAAGAAGACCCCATTCGCGCCCTGGCCAGTGCCGGCTATACCGATCTACTGGCGGCCTACGTTGGCGAGCAGGCGTATTCCTACGTGTTCTATGGCCAGGCAGGCTACCTGGACCACGCTCTGGCCAATACCGCCCTGGCCGGCAAAATTGCCGATACCACCGTCTGGCCGATCAATGCCGATGAGCCCCGAGCCCTGGACTACAACACCGAGTTCAAGACGCCGGAGCAGCAGGCCAGCTTCTACGCACCGGACGCTTACCGGGCCTCTGACCATGACCCTGTGATCGTTGCCCTGAATCTCGATACCAGAACCCCCGCAGACCGCGCCGACCTGAACGGCGATGGCCGCGTTAACGGCCGGGACCTGTCCCGCCTGGTGCTGGCGATGCTGTTCGGCAAAGCCACAGCTCCGGCTTACGACATTGACGGTGACGGGCGCATTAACCATTACGACCTGATCGCCCTGATTCGCGTGCTGACCAGCCGCTAACCCCCACAACGGAGATAGAGTAATGATTCGGCAAGGACTCTGGCTGGCAATCCCGCTGATTGCCCTGACCGGCTGTAACAGTGATAACGACGACGCGCCCGCCACGGAAACCGAGCGCTTTACCGTTAACATCTTGCATATCAACGACCACCACTCCCATCTGGAAGCGGGCTCACAGTCCCTGGATATCGCTGGTGAAGAAACCGAATTCAGCGCCGGCGGCTTCCCCCGGGTGATCGCCAAGATCAACGAACGAACCGCCGAACTGGACAACGTGCTGAAACTGCATGCCGGAGATGCCATGACCGGCACCCTGTACTTCACCTCCTTCGAAGGTGAGGCCGATGCCGAGCTGATGAACCAGGTTTGTTTTGATGCCTTTGCACTGGGCAATCACGAGTTTGATCGTGGTGACGAAGGGCTGGTGAAATTCCTCGACTACCTGGCGGCAGGCAGCTGTAACACGACGGTTCTCGCGGCCAACGTCAAACCGGCCATCGGCACCCCTTTGGCCCCGGTGGCCCAGGACGATTACATCCAGCCGTACACCATCAAGAACATTGATGGCCAGCAGGTGGCCATCATCGGCATCGACATCGCCACCAAAACCCGCAACAGCTCAAGCCCGCTGGCAAGCACTGAGTTTCTGGACGAAACCGAAACCGCCCAGGCCATGATTGATGAGCTGAACGACCAGGGCATCGACAAGATCATCCTGCTGACCCACTACCAGTATGCCAACGATCTGGCACTGGCCGAGCGCCTGTCTGGAGTGGATGTCATTATCGGCGGAGATTCCCACACCCTGCTTGGCAACTTTGACGCCTACGGCCTGAGTGCCTCCGGCCCCTACCCCACCGAAGTGACCAATGCCGACGGCGACAAAGTGTGCGTGGCCCAGGCCTGGCAGTATTCGCGTGTGCTGGGTGAACTGAGCGTGACCTGGGAGAACAATGGCACTGTTTCCTCCTGCTCCGGAACGCCACACCTGCTCCTGGGCAACCCCATCATCCGTGATGACGGCACCGACGATGGCTACCAACCCCAAGGCGAGGAACTGGCCGCCATTCGGGCAGCCATCGAGGCGGACCCGCAACTCAGCCTTGTGACGGACGACCCGACCGGCGCTCAAACCCTGGCCACGTACGCCAACCAGTTGGACAGCTTCCGCAATCAGGTCATCGGTACCGCATCCGAGGACCTGTGCCTGGCCCGAATTCCCGGCCGGCCATACGGCGATGACACCTGCGCCAACGAAGACCCGAACCGTGGGGGGGATATCCCGAACCTGGTGGCTCAGGCCTTCCTGTTCCAGAGCAAGAATGCCGATGTTTCGATCCAGAACGCCGGCGGCGTTCGCACCGACATTCTGGCCGGCGATATCACCATTGGTGATGCCTACAACCTGCTGCCGTTTGCCAATACCCTTACCGATCTGCCCATGACCGGAGCAGAAATCAGACAGGTGCTGAATGAAGCAGTGGATTTCGCCCACGTTGAAGGCGGCTCCACGGGTGCCTACCCCTATGCCGCCGGTCTGCGCTGGACCGTCGACATGACCAGGCCTGCTGGCGAACGCCTTTACGACATCGAAGTTCGGCCCCGGAGTGAAACCACCTGGCGCGCTCTGACCGACGCTGAAACCCTGAACGTCGTCACCAACAGCTTCACCGCGGCTGGCCGTGACGGCTACCTGACCTTCGGAACCGTCAGCGAGGATGGCCGAGCCACGGATACCTTTCTGGACTATGCCCAATCCTTCGTCGATTACGTCAAGGAAGAGGTAACCCTCAGCAAGCCCGTCCAGGGCGAGTACTCCACTCAGATGTACACGCCAGCACCGTAACGAGTGCTTGCAGGAGCATCCGGCACTAACGGATGCTCCTGCCCCTCCTGTCATTACCCTTGAAGAAACCGTCCGCTGGCGTCATTGTGAAACGCTGAACACCGTTGTTTCTTCACAGGTACCGGAACCCCATGTCCAGAACACCCGATTACTCCCTGCTCGAACTGGCCTCCGTGCGCGAGGGCGACTCCGTAGCAACGACACTGGCCAACAGCGTGCGTTACGCCCAGCATGCGGAGGCACTTGGCTTCAAGCGTTTCTGGCTGGCAGAGCACCACAATATGGAAGGGATTTCCAGTTCCGCCACCTCGGTATTGGTGGGGCACATCGCTGGCAAAACCGGGAGTATCCGGGTGGGCTCCGGCGGTGTCATGCTGCCGAACCATCCACCGCTGGTGATTGCCGAGCAATTCGGCACCCTGGAATGTCTCTATCCGGGCCGAATCGATCTCGGCCTTGGCCGCGCGCCGGGCACCGATCCAGTCACCGCCCGGGCACTGCGACGGGATGGTCTGGGCGCCGAGCAATTCCCGGAAGACGTAGCCCGTCTGCAGAACCTGCTGGGGCCGCTGCAACCGGGCCAGCCGGTGAAAGCCATTCCCGGTGCTGGCACCAATGTTCCCATCTGGCTGCTGGGCTCCAGCCTTTACAGCGCGCAACTGGCGGCGATGCGGGGCCTTCCTTATGCCTTCGCCGGCCACTTCGCACCGCGTCTCTACCGGGAAGCCCTGAAGGTCTATCGCGAGAACTTCGAGCCCTCAGAACAGCTGCGACAGCCCTATGCCATGCTGGCCATTCCCGCTATCCCGGCGGCCTCAAAGGACGAAGCGCGGCATCTGGCCACCACCAGCTACCAGCGCATTCTGGCCCTGTTTCGCGGGCAGCCCCTGTGGATGCGACCGCCGGTAGAATCCATGGACGGACTCTGGAATCCGGCCGAGGAGGCCGGTGTGCGGGACTTCCTGAAACTGCAGATCATGGGCAACAGTGAAGACCTGCGCCGGCAACTCGACGACCTGCTGGCCGACATTCAGGTGGACGAACTGATGTTCACCATTGATATCCACGACCCGGACAAACGCCGACAGGCCCTGGATATCCTGGCCGAAACCCGTTCCCCGCGAACCGACTCCGACGCAACCATCAACTAGGCAGAACCTGATCATGGCTCAACCGGCATTCTATGTTTTTCTCTCCCACGGTCTGGAAAGTGGCCCCGGCAGTACCAAGATCCAGGCCCTGAAAACGGTGGCTGAAACGTTTTCAGGCGTTTATGCCGAGGCGGTGGATCATCGCAGCACCAAAGATCCTGCCGAACGCCTGGAGCAGATGCGCCACGCCATGGCATCTGTCGGTGCAAGGCCCGAACAGACCATCCTGGCAGGCTCCAGCATGGGCGGCTGGGTCTGCGCCCGGACCAGCGAACAGGCTCCGGTCAGGGGCTGCTTTATGCTGGCACCGGCACTGGCGCTACCGGATTATCCGGAGTCCAACCCGGTGATTGGCGCCCGCCACGCTCGCATTATCCACGGCTGGAACGACGATGTGGTACCGGTAATGCCGGTTCTGGAGCTGGCCCGGAGGCAGCAGATTGAAGCCCTGGTTCTACCCGACGGACATCGGCTGGAAAACAGTGTCCAGCGGGTGGCAGAGGAGTTCAGAAGGTTCCTGTTCCTGTGTGTTGAAAACCCGAATCCATCCTGAATTCATGCACTTGCAATTTGGCTTAATCGGCTATTTGCGTGCAGCTTATTTCCCCGGTTTCCTTGCGAAAACCGCTTTGATTTGCCAGTCTTTAATAATGTAACAATGGATTAACGTAAAATAACGAGCGGAGACAACCCGATGAGCAGCACAAGTAAATTCAGGAAACTGGCTGGTATTTCAGCGCTGGCATTTGCCGGCCTGACCGCGGCAAATGCCGTGAATGCCGCCAACTGGCGCTACGCCCATGAAGAATACGAAGGCGACGTTCAGGACGTATTCGCGTACAAGTTCAAGGAATACATTGAAGAGAATTCCGACCACACCCTGCAGATTTACCGTTTCGGTGAGCTGGGTGAGTCTGACGACATCATGGAACAAACCCAGGCCGGTATCCTGAACTTTGTAAACCAGTCTCCTGGCTTTACCGGCTCTCTGATCCCGGAAGCGCAGATCTTCTTTATCCCGTACCTCATGCCCACCGACATGGATACCGTGATCGAGTTCTTCCGCGAGAGCGAGGCCATCAATGAGGACTTCCCGGAGCTGTATTCTGAAAAAGGTCTTGAGCTGCTGAAGATGTACCCGGAAGGGGAAATGGTAGTGACCGTTGATGAGCCGGTGACCTCTCCGGAAGACTTCAACAACAAGAAGATCCGGGTAATGACCAACCCGCTTCTGTCCGAGACCTACTCTGCGTTTGGTGCTACCCCAACCCCGCTGCCATGGGGTGAAGTATACGGTGCGTTGCAGACCAACATGATCCAGGGTCAGGAGAACCCGATTTTCTGGATTGAGTCAGGTGGTCTGTATGAGGTTTCCCCGAACCTGGTATTCACCGGCCACGGCTGGTTCACCACCGCCATGATGGCGAACCAGAACTTCTACGAAGGCCTGTCTGATGAAGACAAGAAGCTGGTTCAGGATGCCGCGGATTACGCCTTCGAGGAAATCATCGTACACATCGATGGTCTGGCGGACGAGGCCCTGGAAAAGATCCAGTCCAACAGCGACGAAGTTACCGTGACCCGTCTGACTGACGAACAGATTGAAGCCTTCAAGGCCCGCGCGCCACAGGTGGAAGAGAAGTTCATCGAAATGACCGGTGAGCGTGGTAAAGAGCTGCTGGAGCAGTTCAAGGAAGATCTGAAAGAAGTTCAGAACGACTGAACCTCGCCAAACGGTTGCCCCCGCTCCGGCGGGTGGCAACCCAGCTTTAACCCCGCCCCGCCGGGGATTCTTCCCGCCGGGAGCGACATGTTCTGGAGCAGAATCCATGTCCGAGAATTCCCCGGAGATCGAAGACGATACCGGTCACTATGAGTCCGGCTTGCCTGGCTTTCTGGGCACGATTGACGTCTGGATTTCAAAAATCGAAGCCGTCATGCTCGCCGCTGGCGTGATTCTGATGGCGGTAAACACCTGCGCCAATGTTATTGCCCGTTTCGTGTTCAGCGAGGGCCTGTTTTTCTCCGGTGAAATCAACCGGATTCTGATCATTCTGATTACCTTTGCCGGCATTGGCTACGCCGCCCGGCACGGCCGCCATATCCGCATGTCCGCCATGTACGATGCCTTCCCGACCAAGGGCCGCAAGGTACTGATGATCATCATCGCCCTGTTTACCTCCGTGGTCATGTTTTTCCTGTGCTATCACTCCTTCGAGTATATCCAGACCCTGTACAGCCGAGGTCGGATTTTGCCAGCGCTTGGTTTTGAGATCTGGTGGATTTACATCTGGGCCCCTGTCGGTTTCGCCATTACCGGCATCCAGTACCTGCTGACCGCCATCAAGAACTTCACTACCAAAGACGTGTACCTGTCGACGGGTGTGGTGGATGGCTACGCCGATACCGAAACCGAAGTCTGAAGCAGCGTGAACCCATAGGTTAAGGAAAGACACACCATGGCAACTATTATGATGATCGTCATGATCGGGCTGCTGCTTCTGGGCTTCCCGATGATGATTCCGCTAACCACTGCTGCCGTCATCGGCTTCGTTATGATGTTCGATGGCTTCGGGCAGATGGGCACATTCATCCAGCAGATGATGGGTGGCATCCGGCCAGCGTCGTTGATTGCGGTACCCATGTTCATTCTGGCGGCCGATATCATGACCCGGGGCCAGTCTGCGGACCGCCTGATCAATATGGTCATGGCCTTTATCGGCCACATCAAAGGTGGCCTCGCCATCAGTACCGCCACCTCTTGCACCCTGTTCGGGGCGGTGTCTGGCTCAACCCAGGCCACCGTGGTCGCAGTGGGCTCACCGCTGCGCCCGAAAATGCTCAAGGCTGGCTACTCCGATCCCTTCACGTTGGCTCTGATTATCAACGCCAGTGATATCGCCTTCCTGATCCCTCCCAGCATCGGCATGATCATCTACGGGGTCATCTCGGAAACCTCCATTGCCGAACTGTTCATTGCGGGCATCGGCCCGGGCATCCTGATTTTGTTCATGTTCTCGATCTACTGCCTGATCTACGCCTACAAGAACGATGTTCCAACTGAAGCCAAGGCCAGCTGGAAAGAACGGGCGATGTCAGTCAGGGATGCCTCCTGGCCCCTGATGTTCCCGGTGATCATTGTCGGTGGTATCTACGGTGGTATTTTCAGTCCCACCGAGGCAGCTGCAGTCTGCGTGCTCTACGCCTTCCTGCTGGAATTTGTGGTCTTCCGGTCGCTGAAACTGAACGACATTTACAAGATTGCCAAATCCACCGGGCTGATCACGGCTGTGGTGTTCATTCTGGTGGCCGTGGGTAATGGCTTCTCCTGGATCATTTCCTTTGCCCAGATTCCCCAGGCCATCCTGGAAGCGGTGGGCGTCAACGAGGCCGGGCCTGTGGGCGTGCTGATTGCCATCTGTGTGGCCTTCTTCATCGCCTGTATGTTCGTCGATCCCATCGTGGTTATCCTGGTGCTGACACCGATCTTTGCGCCCGCCATTCAGGCCACCGGGCTGGATCCGGTGCTTGTCGGTGTGCTGATTACCCTGCAGGTGGCCATCGGTTCTGCCACGCCACCCTTTGGCTGCGACATTTTCACCGCCATTGCCATCTTCAAACGGCCCTACATGGAAGTTATCCGGGGTACGCCTCCGTTCATATTCATGCTGGTGGCGGCTGCCGGCCTGATCATCGCCTTCCCGGATATTGCCCTGTTCCTGCGTGACATCGCGTTCAGGGACTAGATCCACAGCCACTGATCAAAGGAGAACAACATGTTTAAACGGATTCTGGCCGCTGTGGATGGTTCCAAAACCTCACTCAAGGCACTGGATAAAGCCATTGAACTGCAGAAACTGATCCCGGACGCCGAGATCTACATCCTCTGTGTGTACAAGCATCACAGCCTGTTTGAGGCGTCGTTGTCTATCGGAAGGCCCGACGACATGGACATCCCGGACAAGGTGCTGTCTGAGTATGCCAAAGGCGTAGTGAACCACGCCAAGGAGCTGGCCAAGGAGCATGGCGCCACCAAGGTACGCGGTTTCGTCAAAGCCGGCCGGCCCTCGAAGGTGATTGTGAAATTTGCCCAGGACAAGGAGGCCGACCTGATTGTAGTGGGCACCAAGGGCACCAACAGCGACAAGGATGGCACCTTTCTGGGCAGCGTCTCGCACCGGGTTGCCTCCCAGGCCAAGTGCCCGGTGCTGGTGGTCTGAACCGGCGAAACCCTCCCCGCAGTACCGCCGGACAGCATATTCCTTGCTGTCCGGCAATCACGGATTTCCGCAGTCTGCTTGATTTTTCACCGTGCTAGACTGCCTCGCCTCGGATTACTTCTCATTCACAAATCACAAGGCGTCTAGCCATGACTGCAATTGTTGATTTTCTCAACTCGATCCTCTGGGGCTATGTCCTCGTCTATGGCCTGCTTGCCGTCGGTGTATTCTTTACCATCCGTCTGGGCTTCCTTCAGTTCGTCAATTTCGGCGAAATGGTCCGCGCCATCCGTGGCTCCCGGGAAAGCGATGTACACGGGATTTCTCCGTTCCAGGCCCTGTGCACCAGCCTGGCTTCCCGGGTGGGTACCGGTAACCTTGCCGGGGTTGCGGTTGCCCTGTACCTGGGCGGCGCCGGTGCCATTTTCTGGATGTGGATGGTAGCCCTCGTCGGTATGGCCACCGGTTACGCTGAAAGCACTCTGGCCCAGCTGTACAAGGTTCGCGACGGCAAGGGCCAGTACCGGGGAGGCCCGGCGGTGTACATTGCCAAAGGCCTGAAAGCGCCCTGGGCCGCGGCCATTTTCGCGGTCTGCCTGATTATCTCCTTCGGCCTGGTTTTCAACGCCGTACAGGCCAACTCCATTGCCGATGCCATGCAGGGCGCCTTTGGTGCGCCCAAGCTGGGTGTCGGCGTGGTCATCGCGGCTTTTGCCGGCATTGTCATCTTTGGCGGTCTGCGCAAGATCGTTCGCTTCGCTGAGTTTGTCGTGCCGTTCATGGCCGGCGCCTACGTACTCCTGGCGCTGGGCGTGATGGCCCTGAACATTACCGAAGTCCCGGGCATTCTGGCGCTGATCGTAAAAAGTGCTTTTGGCCTGGAAGAGGCCGCCGGCGGCGCGGCAGGCTCCGTTACCGCTGCCATGCTGAATGGCATCAAACGCGGCCTGTTCTCCAACGAAGCCGGTATGGGCTCGGCACCCAACATTGCCGCGACCGCAACCCCGGCTCCGCACCATCCCTCTTCACAGGGTCTGGTTCAGGCATTCGGTGTCTTTATCGATACCATCATTGTCTGTACGGCGACCGCCGTGATGATCCTGTTGGCAGGCGTTCTGGAGCCGGGTTCCGGTGTGACCGGCACCCAGTTGACCCAACAGGCCATGGAAGTACACCTGGGTGAGTTCGGGGGCTACTTTATCGCCATCGCGATTCTGTTCTTCGCCTTCACCTCCATTGTCGCCAACTACACCTACGCCGAGAACGCTTTGATCTACCTGCGCGGTGGCAACACTCTGGGCTTGACCCTGTTGCGGCTCGCTGCGCTGGGCATGGTGATCTGGGGTGGCTACGAAGCGGTGGTCACGGTATTCAATGCGGCGGACGCATCCATGGGGCTGATGGCCACCATCAACCTGATTGCTATCGTTCTGTTGTCCGGCACGGTTGTGAAACTGACCAAAGACTACCTGGCTCAGCGCAAGGAAGGCCTGGTGCCGCACTTCAAGTCCAAGGACTATCCTGAGCTGCACGAAAAGATCGACAGCAATATCTGGCATTGATGTCAGAGCGTGGCCGCAACTACTCGGTTGCGGCCCGCTTCCTTGGCCTGATAGAGCGCCTTGTCGGCGGCCCGGAACAGCTCGTCATACTCCGCGCAGTTTTCCGGCCAGCAGGCAATACCGGCTGAAATGGTCAGGCTGCCCAGGTTTTCATTCCGATGCTCCACCTGCTCGGCTGCAATGGCCGCCCGCAACTGCTCGGCCCGCTGACGGGCTTCCTCAAGGGATGCCCCCGGCATCAGCACCGCAAACTCCTCACCGCCGTAACGACATACGGTATCACTGCCGCGAAAGTAGGTACCGAGCACGTCACCGACCATTCTTAGCGCCTGATCGCCGGCCTCGTGGCCGTGGCAGTCATTGAACTGTTTGAAGTGGTCGATATCGAAGATCAGCAGGCAAAGCGGCCTGTCGGATCTGGCCGACACTTCCCGCTCATGGCGAAAGAGTTCATCAAAGTAGCGACGATTTTTCAGGCCGGTCAGACTGTCCTCATAGGAGAATCGTTGCAATTCAGCCCGCAAGGCCAGACCAGACAAGGTAATGCCAATTTTCTCAACCGACTGGTATACCCAGGCAATCACCCGTGCGATGCCATAGTCTTTCACCACTGGCGGCAGATCCGGGCGCTCCAGCATCAACACCCCTTCAGGCCGATTGCCGGAGCGGGCAGACTCTACCCGCAGGAAGAAACACATTTGAGCCGGTAAATCGTAGCTACGCACCGGCAGTACGGTTTCAGTCAGGGCAGAAAGATTCGACCCCAGTGACGCCGGGAACACGTCCTCCGGGGCGCTGCCCCAGTGAACCACGCGGTCGTAATGCCCATCGACGCCTCTTCGATAAAAGCAACCGGTCATGGGCAGGTAGAGTTCCGGCATGGCTCTTAACAGGGGCTCGAAGGCTTCCTCAATGCCGGCGCAATCCTGCAGGGCAGCAATGACATCCGCCAGCTTCTGGCTTTTCTTGCTTTCCAGTGCCAGCAACCGGGCCCGGGCAACTTCCCTTTCTGCCAGTGACTCAGCGCGGGCGGTGCGCTCCTGAACCTTCTGTTCCAGCCGGATGTTCAGTTGCTGGAGCTCTTTCTGGGTCTTGCCGTAGTGCCAGACCGAAATGCTGACCACCGCCAGCGAGAAACCCAGCGCGCCCCAGCTCACCGGCACCCGGCCCCAGGGCAGGAACCCGTGAGCAACGGCCATATCGACGATCAGCAGCACGGCCAGCACACCACAGGCCACCACCAGCACCTGCTGCTCCCGGAACAGCACGCAGAAGCGAGGCAATACAGCCCCAGCCATCAACACCAGGGAGACCAGAAGCAACACATCAAACACCGGGAAGGTCGACGAAAGGTCGACCGCGCCGACCAACGCCAGGGCCAGGGCGCTCACCGCCAATCCAAGATGAATCCACACCAGCCAGCTGATCAGCGCCGGGCGCGCAGCGCCCAGCCATTGCCGCAACAACAAGGCCAACGCCATAGGAATCAGGTAGTAAGAGCCGGCCGCGAGGTAGTCCCACAACAAAGGTTTGTAAGCAATCAACAAGCTCGCCTGGCTCTCAGCCAACAGCATCACCGAGGTCAGGAATGAAAACAGAGCAATGCTGGCGAAACTGCGCTGGCCCCTTTGGATTACGGCGAACACCAGAGCCAGAAAAGCTATCAGAGCCGACAATGCCGAGACTACCAGTTCCTCAGCAGCTCCCCCGAGGAGGTATACCGTCAGATCGGCATGATCGGTAATCCCGACCTCCCCCCATAACCCTATGTCGGTGTAATTCGAGAATATCCGGAAATAGAGCGTCTCTCCCTGATAATCCTCGGGTAGCCGTATTTCATGCCAGGGCCATCCCTCAAAACGGCCCCTTCCCTCTTGGTCAAAGGTGCCATATTGATAGAGCAATTCACCCCGAAACCAGGCCTGCACAATGATGTCGACGCTATAAACATAAAGGACAGGCTGGTACCAGCTACCTTCCGGCAATTGCACCCTGAACCAGGCATGCTCACGACCATCGCGGCCAGGAGGGTTCGATGGAAAACCAATGTCGTGCCAGTGTTGTGGAGAGTCTTCAAGGATCCACAATGGCGTGCCATCAGGCAAAAACGGGGAATCTCCCCAGCGATACTGCCACCCTTCATCCACCGGCTGGATAGCGGCAAATCCAGGCTGGGACAGACAGACCCCGAGGGCGATGATCACCAGCAGAAATCTGATGCGACAAGTGGACGCGTGCAAAGCAGAACCCGCTTTCAGGAGTGATCGTTCCAGTATAAACCGTAAACGCCAGATACAGAACTTTCTCAACTTTTTTGTCGGAGGGTAAACAGCGCAAGCAACGCAGACACCAGCATCAGAAACAGCGCCACCGCGTTCAACACCGGCGTTGAGCCTTCCCGCAGACGATTGAACAGGGCCACGGTGAGCGGGGTATCACTACCGGTGAGCATGACCGTGGTATTGAAGTTCTCGAAGGACATCAAAAACGCCATTGCCGCGGCCCCGAGGATGGAGGGAAGCAGCCACGGCAGGGTAACCGTGAACCACGCCACAAGCGGCGTGGCACCCAGATTGAGGGCAGCCTCTTCCAGCTGTCGGTCGAATTTGCGCAGCCTGGCCGCAATCACCAGAGTAGCCAGGGTGGTAATGAAGGTGACCTGCCCCATCACCACCAATGTCAGCCCCGGCCGAAACAAGTCCAGCTCGATACCCCACAAGCGGGAGACATCGTTGGCCATGCCACTGTAGAACACCAGAATGGATACCCCGAGAATCACGCCCGGAATCACCAGCGGCAGCAGCATCAACAGATACAGCAGCTCCTTGCCACGAAACTCCACCCGCTCGAACAATACTGCATTCACGCAGCCAAGCCCCACACTGACCAGCGTCACCCAGAACGCAATTTTGGTACTGACCCAGAGCGCACTGAGCAATCCGTCGTCGTGAAACAACCCGGTACGCCCGTCGGTTCCGTCGGCCAGATACCAGTCCAGGGTAAAACCCTGCCACGGTAATGACGGGAACGGCGAGTCGTTGAATGCGAACACGGCCGTCACCAGCAAAGGCAACGCCAGGTACAGGAAGAAGGCCAACAGATAGCTCAGGTAAAGGGCATCAAACAACCGGGAACGGGGTACAGAACGGATCATGACATCACCCCATAACCTTGCGCAGGGATTGGCCGGTCAGCTTCAGGCCCAGCCAGACCAGCAGCGACGACAATACCAGTAGCAAGACCCCCAAAGCCGCCCCCTGCTCCCAGTTAAACCGGGTGATGAACTGGGTGAAAATCTGCTGGGTAAACCAGGCACTGTCTTTGCCCCCCATCAGAATCGGCGTGAGGTAACTGCCCAGGGTGAGCATGAACACCACAATACAGCCGGAAACAATGCCCGGCATGGCCCAGGGAATCACCACCTCACGCAGCACGGTAGCGTGGCCGCCGCCCAGATCGTAGCCGGCCTCAACCAGGTTCTCGTCCATGCCGTCAAGCGTGGTCACCAGCGGCACCACCATAAACAGCAGGCCGTTGTAGACCAGGCCGATGATCACCGCGACATCGTTGTAGAGCATCTCCACCGGGCCATCCACCCAGCCCAGCGCCTGCAGCCAGGAACTGAACAGGCCGCTCTCCCGCAACAGGATCATCCAGCCGTAAGTACGCACCAACTCGCTGGCCCAGAACGGGATCAGGCAAGCCAGGAATAGAATACCCTTGCTCCTCCCTCGGGCCAGGCGGGCAATGTACCAGGCAATGGGAAAGGCAATCAGCAGGGTGAGGAAGGTGGTGAACAGGGACATGAGCCCGGTACGCACGAAGGTACGCCAGTAGTAGGATTCACTGAAGAAATTCTGGTACTGCTCCAGCCCCCAGGCCAGGGTATCCCAGCTTTCCCGTACCTGGAACGACACCCGCAACATCTGCAGATGGGGCACCAGCACCAATAGCACTATCCAGAGCAGGAAAGGCGCCAGTAACAGCCACAGCGAGAAACGGCTAACCGAGCTATTCACTGGTGCGCAGCTCCAAATACCCGGGCCAGGTCCGGATCCCACGACAGCTCAAGGTGGCCGTCCTGCGTCAGCGCCGGCGCCGAGCCGTCCTGGGGGAGTCGTGCAAATAGTGCCTGGCCATTGCTTTCGACTTCAACCCGGCTGTTGGCGCCATCAAACAGCGTGGTCCGGACTCGGGTCTGCAGTGAGGAGGAACCCGCGACCGCAGCCGTTTGCGAAAACGACAATGATTCCGGCCGAATGTACAATTCTGCCTGGGCACCAGGTGCCAGGCCCGCCGATGCAGCCCGACCGCGTACCACCGCACCATCGCTCAGACGAACAGCCGCCACATCATCGGCCACGGACACCACCGTCCCCGCCAGGCGATTGTTGTCGCCGACAAACCCCGCGACAAACGGCGTTGCCGGCTGCCGGTAAAGCTCCTCCGGCGGCGCCACCTGCTCGAAGCGGCCATTTTTCATCACCGCCACCTGATCCGACATCACCATGGCTTCGGACTGGTCATGGGTGATGTACACAAAGGTGGTGCCAAATTGCTTTTGCAGGTGTTTGAGCTCCACCTTCATCTGCTCCCGAAGTTTCAGATCCAGGGCACCGAGAGGCTCATCCAGCAACAACAAGGTGGGTTCGAGCACCAGGCAGCGGGCCAGGGCCACGCGCTGGCGCTGGCCACCCGACAATTCCTGGGGATTGCGATTCTCCAGTTCCGGCAGCCCCACCTGTTCCAGCACCCGTGCAATCCGCTTGCGGCGCTCGGCCGCGGGCACCTTCTTGCGTTTCAGGCCATAGCCAATGTTGTCACCGACGGACATGGTGGGGAACAGCGCCAGGTGCTGGAACACCATGTTCACCGGGCGCTTGTTAGGCGGCACCTCATTCATGCGCTGGCCGCGAATGAAGATATCCCCTTCATCCGGCTTGTCGAAGCCTGCCAGCAGCCGCAGCAGGGTGGTCTTGCCACACCCCGACGGCCCCAGAATGGAAAAAAAGGTGCCCGCAGGAACATCCAGCGACACATGGTCCACCGCCGCGTTATTACCAAAGCGGCGGACCAGTCCGCTGCAGGACAGGTCAGACTCTGTTGCCATAAGGATCAGTTGGCTGCCTGGACGCGATCCAGCACCTGCCCTTCCATGGCTTCCAGCCCCGGCGGTACCGGCGGATACCATTTGATGTTGTTGATGGCTTCTTCATCGAAGCTCAGGCGATAGGCATCCCGCAGCTCAGCGCTCACAAACTCATCGGCGCCTTTGGAGGCCGTGAAGTTGCCGGAGGCATTGGTGATTTTGGCCGCAATTTCCGGCTGCATCACAAAGTTGATCCACTTGTAGGCGGCTTCTTCGTTCTCGCTGCGGCGCGGGATGGCAAAGGTATCAATCCAGCCCAGGGCTCCGGATTCCGGCGCCACAAAGCGGATGTCCGGGTTCTCCGCATTCAGCTTCCAGCCGCCGGCATCCCAGGCCATGGCAGCGGTCACTTCTCCGGTACGAAGCAGCGACAGCAGTTGGTCGCCACCGGTCCAGTAGGTTTTCACGTTGTCTTTGCAGTCGATCAGTTTGTCTTCCACTTTCGCCAGGATGGACTGGTACTCGTCCCGGTCTTCATAGGCCGCAAATGGATCCATGCCCATGGCGAAGGCAAAGCCGATCAGCGTCGGCCGCTTCAGGCGGTAACTCACTTTGCCAGCCACTGCCGGGTCACACAGGTCGGTGTAATCGGTAACGGTGTCCGCGACGGAACTGTGCACAATCAGGCCACTGGTCCCCCAGACCGAGGGCACACCGTAAGATTGACCATCCAGAGCCGTCGACTCCTGAGTCGCCTTCACCATCGACGCCTGCAACTGGCCGGTATTGATGCGGCTATAATCAATGGGCTTGTAGATGTTGAACTGGCGCTGTACGCCCACGATACGATCCTGGCTCGGCTGGGCCAGATCAAAACCGGCGCCGCCGGTGGCCCGAAGCTTGGAGATCATGTCCTCGTTGTTGGACAAGGTGATCTTTACATCAATTCCGGTTTCTTCCTCGAACTGGGCGACCACCTCATCCGGGGCGTAGCCTCCCCAGGTAATCAGGCGAAGTTCTTCCGCCAACAGGTTGCCGGAAGCTGTGGTTGCGGCCAGCAGGGTGGCCAGTGCTGATATCCGTGTCTTGCGCAGTGCCATGGTCGTTCATTCCCCTGAAACGGTGTTATGCGAACTCGCTAAGGTTTTGTTATCAGGAAGTTATAGACCATGTATTTCAGTTTAGTGAAACCTGGACAATAAAAAACGGAGGCCGAAGCCTCCGTTTTCCAGGTTCATGATGCTCTTCCGGTTACTGACCGGACTTCAACATTTCCCAGTATTTGGCATACACCTGCAGCGCCTCGTCGCCAATGTCGGTCTGGAACTCGGCATTGATCATGTCGGTGGCGTTGGGGTAGCTGGCCCGGTCGTTCGCAACGGCGTCATCCAGCAGATCCCGGGCCGCCAGGTTGGGTGTGGCGTAGCCGATCTCTTCGCTGATCAGGGCCGAGATTTCCGGCTGCAGCACAAAGCTGATGAACTGGTGAGCGGCTTCCGGGTTCTTGGCGTTCTTGGGAATCACGAAGCTGTCCAGCCAGGCGATGATGCCTTCTTCCGGATACACGTATTCCAGGGAATCCAGAGTATCGCGGCCCATGACGGCTTCGCCGTTCCAGATCATGCCCACGTCGGTTTCACCTTCCAGGTACGGCATGCGGGGGGCATCCGAATTGAAGGTGCGCACAGAGGGCATCAGCTCGGTCAGCTTCTCGTAGGCTTCCTCGATTTCCTTCGGGTCAGTGCTGTTACCGGAGTAACCCAGCACCCGCAGGCCAACGTGGAACACTTCACGCATGTCGTTGGTCAGCATGACCCGGCCTTCAAAGCGCTCATCCCACAGGTCCGCCCAGGCTGTCACTTCGCCTTCCACATCGGCGGTGTCCACGGCAATGCCGGTAGTACCCCACAGGTATGGCACGCTGTACTGGTTGTCCGGGTCGATATCCAGGTTCACCAGTTCCGGGTCCAGCTGGTCAAAGCCTTCGATCTTGCTGCGATCGATGGGCATCAGCAGGTCTTCCTGCCGCATCTTGCTCACGTAGTAGGTGGAGGGCACGGCCAGGTCGTAGGCGGCGCTCTCATCCAGCAGTTTCAGCCGGGCATACATGGCTTCGTTGCTGTCGTAGGTGGTGTAGACCACCTGGATACCAGTTTCCTCAGTAAAGCGATCCAGAACTTCCTGGGGCATGTACTCAGACCAGTTGTACAGGTTCAGAACCTTGGGCTCCTCAGAACCACTGCAGCCAGTCAGGCCCACCGCCAGCAGGCCGGCCAGTGCCAGTTTCTTCATCGTTTGCTCCTTAACAGTATCCATTGAGACAAGATCAACATGACCAGTGAGAATACCAGTAGCAGGGTGCCAAGGGCATTCACTTCGGGCTTCAGGCCCACCCGCACCATGGAATAGATGCGCAACGGCAGAATTTCATAACTCGGGCCACTGACAAACGTACTGACCACCACGTCGTCCAGTGACAGTGTAAACCCCAGCAGCCAGCCCGCCAGCAGGGCCGGCATGATCACCGGAATCAGGACCGTGCGGGTCATGGTGAAATCGTTGGCGCCCAGATCCCGGGCCGCCTCCGGCAGGCGTTCGTCAAACCCGCTGAGCCGAGCCATCACGGTGATGACCACAAACGGCAGGCAGAAGGTAACGTGAGCCAGCAACAGGGATACATACCCCAGCTGCAGCCCCACCAGCAGAAACAGCGCCAGCAGCGAAATCGCCAGGACAATTTCCGGCGACATCATCACTACAAACAGCATGCCATTGAGAACTTTCTTGCCCCGGAACCGGTATCGGTGCAGTGCCAGTGCGGTGAGCGCGCCGATCAACGTCGACACAGTGGCCGCGGAGAGCGCCAGCCAAAGGGAATTCCACATGGCCTGCACCATGGCCCGGTTGTTCAACAGGGCTTCGTACCAGCGCAGGCTCAGGCCACCCCATTCGTAACCGGTGCGGGAATCGTTGAAGGAGAATACCACCAGTACCACGATAGGCACGTAAAGCAGCAGATACACCAGCGTCAGGTAGGTGCGGGGCAGCCAGCGATTCATACACAGTCCTCCCCGATCCGCCGTTTACTCAGGCGGTGGGCGAACATCAGGAACGCCATGGCCAGGGTCAGCAGGATGCTGGCAGCGGCACCAAAGGGCCAGTTGCGGGCATCCAGAAACTGGTTCTTGATGACGTTACCCACCAGCAGGTTGCGGGAACCGCCCAGAATATCAGGCACAAAGAACAACCCCATGGCCGGCAACAGCACCAGCATGATGCCCGCCAGCACCCCCGGCAGGGTCAGCGGCACGATCACATGGATAAACGTGGACAGGCGCCCCGCGCCCAGATCGTGCGACGCCCTCAGGTAGTCCTCCCGCAGGTCTTCAAACACCGAGTAGAGCGGCAGGATCATGAACGGCAACAACAGATACACCAGCCCGATAATCACGGCTCCTTCGGTATACAGCAGCTGCATGGGCTCCTCGATCACCCCGAGCGACATCAGCGCGTTGTTGAGCAGGCCATTGGTGGCCAGGATCAACTTCAGGGCGTAGGTTCGCACCAGGGAATTGGTCCAGAACGGCACGATAAGCAGGAAGATCAGCAGCACCTGATTGCGTTTGCCGACCTTGGACAACGCCCACGCAAACGGGTAGCCGATCAGCAGACACACCAGCGTCGTCATGGCCGCCATATACAGGGAGTGCAGGAACACTTCCAGGTACAGCGGATTGAGCAGTTGCCGGTAGGCATCCAGGGTCAGCGGCAGCGAAATGAAGGAGCCCGGGTCCCGGGTCATTACACTGGCACCGACCACCAGCAGGTTGGGGGTCAGCACCAGAAACAGCAACCAGCCCCAAACCAGCACCAGCACCGCCGTACGGAACGGCTGCTGTGTCAGGCTACGCATCGGTGCCTTCTTCCTCTGGCAGAGCTTCCGGCTCTGTGGGTAACAGCCATTCCCAGCCATCAACCCAGCTCACTTTGACCGGCTCGCCAAGGCGATAGTCGAAGGTAGGGTCGTCTTCGTCGAAGAATTCCGACGCCAGCACCTCGGTGCCATCCTCAAGATGAATCACCGAATCCAGGGTACTGCCCTTGTAGTTACGCTCTACAATCTTGCCAGCCACACCATCCTCATCGTCCGGCGCCAGTACCCGGATATCCTCGGGGCGCAACAGCACATGCAGAGACTGGCCACCGGAGACCGGGAAATCCGGCTTGCGGAAGGTACGTTTCAGGCCGAACACATCCACGGTGATCGTGTCGTCGCCGTTGGCTTTGTCCACCCGGCCCGGGAAGAAGTTGGTTTCACCGACAAAGCGGGCGGTAAACAGGTTAGCCGGTCGCTCGTAGACTTCCCGCGGCGTCCCCAGTTGCTGGATCAGGCCATCTTTCAGCACCACCACCCGGTCAGACATGGACAGGGCTTCTTCCTGATCGTGGGTGACAAACACAAAGGTGATGCCCAGCTCCCGCTGCAGGCGTTTGAGCTCCACCTGCATGGTGCGGCGCAATTTGTAGTCCAGCGCCGACAACGGCTCATCCAGCAGCAGTACCTTCGGGCGCTTGACCACCGCACGGGCAATGGCCACCCGCTGTTGCTGGCCACCGGACAACTGATGCGGCTTGCGCCGGGCGAAGTCCTCAAGCTGGACCATGGCCAGGGCATCCTCGACCCGATCCCGGATTTCCTGCTTTGGCCGTTTCTCCATTTTCAGGCCATAGGCCACGTTGTCGAAGACCGACATGTGAGGAAACAGCGCGTAGTTCTGGAAGACCGTGTTCAGCGGCCGGTGTTCCGGCGGGGTGTGAGTCAAGTCCTGATCGCCCAGCGCGATGGTGCCGTCATCCGGATGCTCGAAACCCGCCATCATCCGCAACAAGGTGGTCTTGCCGCAACCGGAAGGTCCCAGGAGGGTAATGAACTCGCCGTCAAAAATGTCCAGATTCAGTGAATCCAGCACTTTTTTGCCGTCGAACTGTTTGGTGAGATTGCTCAGAGATAGCAGTGTCTGTTTCATCGGCCCTGCCCAAAGTTTGAGCGGCGTATTTTTCCAGAAACAGACGCAAACAAAAAGGGGCGTCGGGATATTCCCTGACCACGCCCCTCCTGTTTTCCAGCCTTATCAGGCCCGATTGTCACGCAGCGTTTTTACTGCTCCGCGACACTGTTCAGATACGCCTTGTCCGAAATATTGGTCCAGGGGCGCACCTGCTTAAGGTATTCACGCTGTGAGGTGATGATTTCGTTCGCCAGTTCGTCTTTCTCGGCAAATTCATCCAACAGGCGATTGGTGGTTTCTCGCAGGGCAGTAATAACTTCCGGTGGAAACACCTTGTGGGTCACATCCGGGTATTCCTGCTTCATCTTCTCCCACGCCACACCGCTTTCGTGGGTGCTCTGGATATACATGTCATACGCTGCGGTACGCATGGAGACCCGCAGGATGGCCTGCAGATCAGCCGGCAGCTTGTCCCAGGTTTTCTTGTTGATCAGGAACTGCACTTCGGCATTGGGCTCCTGCCAGCCGGAGTAGTAATACTTGGCAATCTGATGAAAGCCCATCTGCAGATCCAGCGCCGGGCCAACCCATTCAACGGCATCGATGGTGTTGCGCTCAAGCGCGGTATACAGCTCGCCCGGCGGCAGGTTGGTGACCGCCACGCCCACTTCCGACATAACCTCGCCGGCAAAGCCGGGGGTGCGCATTTTCAGGCCTTTCAGGTCCTCCAGAGACTTGATCTCTTTCCGGAACCAGCCACCCATCTGATTGGCCGTGTTGCCACCCGGGAAGGACAGCAGCCCGAAGGGTTCATATACCTTCTGCATCAACTCCATGCCGTCGTCGTGGTAGAACCAGGCATACATCTCCGGTGCAATCATGCCGAAGGGTATGGTGGTGAAGTACATGGCGTTGGGAATGGTGCCCTTGTAGTAATAAGAGGCGGTGTGGCCCATGTCGTACTGGCCGTTACGGACCAGATCGAAAATACCGAAAGGGGCCTTGTGCTTGTTGGAGGAATCAATCCGGATCTTCAGGCGGCCGCCCGACATTTCCTCGGCCATGGCCGCCATGTTGCGGGGCGCATCCCCCAGCAGGCCAGAATTGGGACCCCAGGTTTCCGCGAGACGCAGGGTATAGGTTTCTTCAGAGACCGCGAAAGGACTGGCCAGCAGGCCAAGAGTGCTGACCGCCGCCAGCAGGGTTTTACGCAGGGACATAGTGTTGGCTTCCATTGTTATCGATTTTTGATTCAAACATGCCGGAATGAACCATCATAACGACGAAAGCCGACCGCGCCAATGTGGCGGGCCGGCTTTCTTATGAGGGTAATCAGACCTTGAACTGGCCAACCAGCTCGCGCAGATTCTCCCCCAGCCGGGCCAGTTCGTGGCTGGCCTCATTGGTCTGGGTCACGCCGGTGTCACTGCGCTGGGCCGCGTCGACAATCCGCACCACGTTCTGATTGATCTCTTCTGCCACCTGGCTCTGCTGTTCAGCGGCCGTCGCAATCTGAGTCACCTGATCGTGGATCTGGGTCACTGACGTCACGATGGTGTTCAGTGCACTGGTGGCGTGATTGATGCGCTCAACGGTCGCTTCTGAACTCTTGCGGGAGTTGTTCATGCGCTCCACCGAAGCTTTGGACTCCGCCACAAAGCCATCAATCATTTCCCGGATCTGATCAGCCGATTCCGCTGACCGCTTGGCCAGCTGGCGCACTTCGTCGGCAACCACCGAGAAGCCGCGACCGTGCTCGCCGGCCCGGGCTGCCTCAATGGCAGCGTTCAGGGCCAGCAGGTTGGTCTGCTCGGTAACCGCGTGAATCACATCCAGCACCTGCTGAATATCGTTCGACTTCTCGGCCAGGGCATTGATGCTGCGGGCGGTATCTTCCATTTCCTGGGACAGCTGATTGACCGCGCCCTGGGCACTGTTGATGGTCTCGCCACCCTCTTTGGCCATGCGGTCCGCATCGGAAGCTGCGCCTTCCACCTCATTGGCGTTGCCGGAAATCTGCTGAATCGTTGCCGCCATTTCGTTGATGGCCGAAGCAATCTGGTCGGTTTCTGAACCCTGTTCCTGAACCGATTGACGGGTTTCATTCGCCACCCTGCTGAGTTCTTCAGCTGCCGACGCCACCTGGTCGGTGGTTGAGCCGACCTCACGGATGGTGTCCTGAATCTTGATGACAAAATGGTTGAAGCGGCGACCCAGAACGGCCAGCTCATCTTTACCATCTTCCGGCAGGCGCTGGCGCAGGTCGCCCTCTCCGTCGGCAATCTCCCGCATCATGTCGCTGACCTTGTTCAGCGGCGCAGTCACGGTGCGGCCAATGACCAACCCGATTACCAGTGAAATCACCACCACCACAATGGTCAGCAGTAAAATGAAGCCCATAGCAGATGTCATGGTTGCATCAATTTCTTGCCGGGCAGCGGCCACCGCTCTCTGAACATCGGTTACATACACGCCGGAACCTATCATCCAGTCCCAGCCCTGAATGATAGTGGAGTAGGAGACTTTCGGTTCCACCTGGCCGGTAGCAGGGTTGGTCCACTCATAAGGCATGAAGCCATCGTCACCTGCCGCGTCAAACAACCCGCGAACCAGCTTTTGGGTGTTCGGATTGGTAGTCGGGCCTTCCTTGGAGGGGTCCGGTGCATAGGCGAGATTGAACAGACTGCGATCGTAGGCGAAGACATAGTTATTCTGACCGAACTTGATTGACCGCAACCGCTCTCGCGCCTCTTCCTGCGTCTCCTGCTCCGAAAAACCGGGAGTGGACTTGGCCTCAAGCACCACGGATTTCGCGGTTTCAACCAGATTTTTCAAACCTTCCTTGCGCGCTTCCAACAGTTCCTGCTCGAGGCGTTGCAACTCTGCCTCTCCATTGGCCCGGATCTGGTTCGCCGTAATCCATGCAATTGTTCCAGCCGTAATCAGTACAGGCACCAATACACCAATCAGAAGCCGTGTTCTGATGGTCAGGTTGCTCATGAAGGTCATGGTCTTCGCTCCGGGGTCATTTCTTGTAATCCTTTGATTATGCACAAACGCAGCCCGCACTCCGTTGCAGTTTGTTAAAAGCTGTATACCAAACGCAGGTCAGGAACAGGTTTTTATGTAAACAAGCCCGTCATATCAGCGTCATACGTCTAAATACGTATCGGCCGTCATGTAAACGACTTGAGGCTGTGTCAGACTAAGGTCTGAACATTCAGCTCATGAGCAAGCATGCATGAAACGGCTTTTTCTTATCCGCCACGCCAAATCGAGCTGGAACGACGACAGCCTCTGCGACCAGGAACGCCCACTGAATGACAGAGGCCAAAGCCAGCTTGCGCCGCTCGCGCGGGCAATGAAATGCCTGGGCGCGCTGTCCGGTGCCATTTATGCAAGCCCCGCTGTGCGAGCCCAGCAAACGCTGGCAGGTGCACTCAGCGTCAACGACCAGCCGGCCCATGTCCGCACCGAAGATGAGCTTTACACCTTCGACTTCCGGCGTCTATTACGCTGGCTGCAGAATCTGGATAACGCTCAGAACCGCATCACCCTCATCGGCCACAACCCGGCATTACTCGAACTGGCCGCCTTTCTGGTACCCCAGGCTCCGTTCGAATTGCCAACCGCCAGTATCCTGGAGATCCGGCTGCCGGTAAGGCACTGGAAGAAAGTGGACAAAAACAAGGGTGCACTGGAAACCTTCCTGACGCCTCGTGATTTCAGTTACAACGAATTCCGGCGCAAGAACCGAAAAGCCAGTCCCGGCGCCACTGATCTGGACCAGAACACACTCCCGGAGGTTTTGCAGCAGCTGAACAATCAGTTGGAACTGCTGACCCCGGGGGTCATTCTGGGGCTGGATGACGAATTTCTGCACCAGTACCGCATTGCCCTTCGCCGCAGCCGGGCCATTGCCGAACCCCTGGCCGAGATTACCGGCGATCGCCAACTACAGGAGCATATTCGCGAACTGAAGCGACATGCCCGTGCCACCAGCGCCCTGCGGGATCTGCACGTATTTCTTCAGGATATCCCCGAGCTGTGCCACGACAACCCACAACTCTGCACCACGCTGACCGACTCGGCGCGGCTCAGGGCATCTAAAGCACAACGCAAACTGGCCAAACGCCTTGGCCAGAAACGCTACCAGCAAAGCCTGTCGCGCTGGCGAGACTATATTGAGTCAAAATCTTTTCATAAGCTGGCTGCAAACCTGCGGAAAAAAGACATCCATGCCGCGACAAACCGGCGCATGAAGCAGTTCAACCGGAAAACCGCAGAACTGCTGCACACCGCTCCGGATGAAGCCCTGCACCAGCTGCGCAAGAACCTCAAGCGTATCCGCTATCTTCTGGAACTGGATGCCCGGTACAGCAAGCCATTCCGGAAAGAGCTACGCCAGCGACAGGATCTGTACGGCCGTTTCCAGGATCTGCATGTCCAGATCGAGCTGACCCGGCGATTCCTCGCCGACCATCCGGAGTGCGACGGGGTGTCACTGACTGGCAAACTTGAGCAAGAGAAAGCCAATACCCGCAGGCAAATACTGGCTATGGGAGGGCTGAACGTCTGAGGCCTCAAGAAGAAGGTTCGGGCCGAGCTTGGCCACCCGGACCTGTTCCGGATTCAGACCCAGATCTTCCAGCGTTTCATGGATGTCTTCGAGCGCATCCTCTTTGGGCGCCGCCAGCAACAGCTCCCGAACTGATTCCAGAACCATCTTCACAGGCACCGTCATGAAGTAGACCGAAATCACCAGCATCATTACCGGGTCGGCATACACGGCCAGCTCCGCCCAATGACTGCGTTCCAGCAGCCAGGCCGCGCCAAAACCAATCATTACGGCAGCGCTTAGGGCACTGTCCATCAGCCACTGGCGCTGTTCCGCCTGCACCAGCCCCGAACCATTGCGCAGAGTTGACCACCGTAGATACGCCCAGACCGCCAGGCACCCCACCACGTTCACCGCACCAAAGATCATTGCCATGTCCGCCGCCACGGCACGACCACCCTGAAGCAGCGACACCACCGCCGATACCAGCGACAAGATACACACCACCGCAATCACCAGACCTTTCACGGCGATCACCAAAGGCTCCACGGCCCCCATCCCGAATGGGTAATCGTCATTGGCCGGCCTGCGCACCAGACGGGCGGCATAGAGTGACAGGAGCGACAACCCGAGGCTGATCAGGGAATAGGCACCATCGAAGAGAATAACCAGGGAATCGACCCAAAGACCCCAGGTAATACCGGCGAGCGCAAACAGGCCCGCGCCCACTGCTGATAATGTCAGCGCCAGGTTTTCCCGCGCCAGAGAAGTAAACATTTTGACCTCCTGAGAATTGCTGCCATATTAGCGGCATCATTCAACAGGTGTGAGTCGCTGAGCGACGGAAAATCCGTCGCAAAGAGCAAACCATGAAAACGTCACAGATCAAGACCTTCCTCTCGGTTGTGCGCAACGGCAGCGTGGCCGCGGCAGCCCGGGAGCTGAACCGCAGCCGCACCACCGTCAGTACCGTGCTGGCGTCCCTGGAGGATGAACTGGGGGTGGAGCTGTTTGAACGCAGCGGCAATCAACTGCACCTGACGGCCATCGGCCAGTCCATCCTGACCGACTGCCGCCGATTCGACCAGGTTGCCAGCCAGATCAGGGCTCGCTGCCAGCACCACCTGAGTGGTGCCGAATCGGTCCTGCGCATTGCCCGGGACGATGCCATTCCGGAAGATATCTGGCGCGACATTCTGCGCCGGCTGAAACAACGCTTCCCCCAGACCAGCCTGTCGGTTTACCTGGCCTCGCCCCGGGAACTGGCGCCGCTGGTTCGCAACCAGTCCGTGGATGTGGCCTATGGCCTGATGCCGGAATTGCTGAACGAAGGTTATCAATGGTTTCGGGAACTGGCTGATGTGCGCATGCTCACCGTGGCAGCTCCGGACCACCCCCTGAGCCAACTGAAAAGGGTCACTCAGGACGACCTGGTCAGCCACACGGAAATCACCCTGGCCTACATGCTCGATGCCCAACTGGTGGCCGAATCCCCGGAAACCGCCAACTACCTCGCCTTTACTCAATACGAACTGATGCGTGATGCGGTGATTGATGGCGCCGGCTGGGCGGATTTACCCTTACCCCTGATTGCTGAGGCATTGCGCAAGGAACAGCTGAAAACCATCCACCACCGCAGCGCCCGCTGGTGGAAAGTGTTCAGTGCGCTGGAGTCGGAGCAGGCGCAAGGGGGCGCCGTGGTGGGCTGGCTCGCCAACGAACTGGAAGCCTATCTGGAAACCCTGGCCTGATTGGGAGACTGAGGTCCTTCCGGACTATCCGGACGGACATCCGCTGGCGCATGGTCATCGCATTTCCGGCAATCCAGCTCAACTCCCAACATGGATTGCCGGCCTTCCACCGTGACAACCCAGGGCCGGTTTACCCAGGGCGGATCATGGCGCACGTGCTGGTTATGACCGCACGCCAGCTGCGCTACCCAGTGGTTTTCATCGTCTTTGTGATAGCCGCTGATGGGGTGTTTCATGCCGAAGCCTCTCTGTTCGATCGGCCCACCCAGGCCGACCACGAGTATATCGCCAACGCCACCCAGATCATCACAAAGCTCACCAGTTTGGCCGTGCTGAGCGGCTCATGGAAGATATACAGCGCGATCAGGAACTGGATTGTGGGGTTGATGTACATAAGAAAGCCCACGGTTGACAGCTTCAAACGGCGCGCAGCCCCGGCAAAGGCCAGCAGCGGGATGGCGGTCACGGCGCCACTGGAGGCCAGTAGCAATGCACTGTAGGTGCTGTCCGAAAAGTGTGACAGCCCCTGCGACGACAGCCAGGCCAGGGTCAGCAGGCCCAACGGCAGCAATAACAGCGTTTCAACAAACAGACCGGAAAGACCATCAAGTTCCACTTTCTTGCGCATCAGGCCATAGGTGCCGAAGCTGAACGCCAGTACCAGCGTAATCCACGGCAGCTCGCCCAGCAGCAACAGCTGATAGAGAATCGCAACCGCCGCCAGACCCACCGCCGCAGCCTGCAGCCGGGAAATACGCTCACCCAGGATCAGCAGCCCCATGGCCACATTTACCAACGGCGTCAGGAAATAGCCCAGACTGGCCTGTAACACATGGCGGGTTTCCACGGCATAAATATAGATACCCCAGTTCAAGGCAATAAACACGGCACAACCCAGCACATACCCCAGCCGGCGCGGCTGTCGCAGTGCCGCCACCACCGGCGGCCAGCGCTTGAGTATCGAGATGACCACGGCCAGAAACAGGCAGGACCAGATCACCCGATGAATCAGCACCTCCCAGGAAGGGATCCCCTTGAACAGGGCAAAATACAGGGGAAAGCTTCCCCACAGGGTGTAGGCACCTAACCCGTAGACCACGCCTTTGGTGGTGTCATTCAGCGGTTTCATAGCTTCCTCATTGTCAGGCCCGTCAATCTAGCACAAACCCGCTAGCCAAAGGCTCATGCCTTAGTCACAGACAACCTATAGGTGACTCGCCCGTGGTAAATGCCTTAACCTGAAAAGACACACCCACGCTCAAAGGGAACTGCCATGAAGACTGCACACGACCTTGTTGCCGAAGCCAAAAAAGAGATTCAGGAGGTGCCGCTGGCCAACGCCGAGGCGGCCATTAAAAATGCCGATTTGCTGCTGGATGTGCGGGACGCCGATGAATACCGCTCCAGCCATATTCCGGGCGCCGTGAATATTTCCCGGGGCATGCTCGAATTCAAGTTCACCAACGACCCCGCGCTGGAGAACCGGCAGATGAAAATTGTGCTCTACTGCAAAACATCAGGCCGTGCAGCACTCAGCGCCAAAGCGCTGAAAGAGATGGGCTATATGAACGTGCAATCCATTGAAGGCGGCTTTGACGCCTGGCTGGAAGCGGGTAAAGAGGTCGCTCAGCCGGATCTGCCGAAGTTCGAATAGAACGTTTAGAGGCAACAGGCCTTGAACTTGCGGCCACTGCCACAGGGGCAGCGGTCGTTTCGGCCGGGCTTCAGCACTCCCTCGCTGGTTTTGCCCTCACGATAGAACCAGCAGCCATTCTCTTTGCTGAAGTCTGACTGCTCCTCCAGATAGCCCCAAGCAGAACCGGCACGATAGACCGCCCGGAAGTGAACCCGGCCCGTGTCAACACCGGCACTGGAGGAGAGTACCTGCAGCGAAACCCATTCCGGTGAGCCGGAAAGATCCAGTTCAACCGGCCTGGTCTCCGGATGCCAGGTTGCCAGCAGATAATCGGCATCTTTCACCACAAAGGCACTGAACCGGGAACGCATCAACGCCTCCGGCGTGGTGGCTGGCGCGCCTGCATGGCAGGGCTGACAACACAGCAGGTAAGTTTCTCCGCTACCGCAAGGGCAGTTTTCCCCGAAACGATTCATGGCTTTCCACATCCTCATGATTCAAACATTTCATCAGCCAATCCCGGCCGACATAGGTAATGTCCGCAAACCGTACACACTTTTGCAGACAGCATCGTATGACAAACGCCATACTGGAAATTAAACTGAATAAAAAGCAGACAGCGTACACCCCATGAAATCCGGCATTCCGTCACTGAATCTGCCCGTTTACCGGGATCAGACACCGCCAGCCACCGAGGAGACACCCCCGGACGGTCTTCAGGCCGTGCTCGATAATCTGGATGCCCTGGTGTACGTCTCCGATTTTACAACACACGATCTGCTGTACATGAACGCTTACGGCCGGCAGATCTGGGGTGACATTGGCAACCGAAAATGCTGGCAAGTGCTTCAGGACGGTGACGGCCCGTGCAGCTTCTGCACCAATCACCTGCTGGTCAATGATCAGGGCGAGCCCAACAAACCCCATGTCTGGGAGTTCCAGAATCAACTGGACCAACGATGGTACCAGTGCCGTGACCAGGCGATCCGCTGGACCGATGGCCGCCTGGTGAGGTTGGAGATTGCCACTGATATTACCGAACGTAAACAGATGGAGCTGGAGCTGCGGGCAGCCCACGAAAAAGCCAGGGCAGCAGCGCTGGAGGATGAACTTACCGGGCTGCATAACCGACGCGCGTTCTTCGAGTTCGGAGAGCAACTGCTGAACCAGTCTGCCAGGCATCAGACACCACTGACTCTGGTCATGATGGATCTGGATCACTTCAAGATCATCAACGATACCTACGGTCACCAAGCGGGCGATGAAGTGTTGAAGCAGGTCAGCGGGCTACTGAAAGCCCGGATTCGGGATTGCGATATTGTGGCCAGAATGGGCGGAGAGGAATTCGCCATTCTGCTACCGGACACCGACATGACGATGGCACACGTGTTGGCGAGCCGCTTGCTGGCCTTGCTTTGTAATCTGGTGGTGTCTTACGAGAAAAGCAGAATCTCGCCGTCGGCAAGTATCGGAATCAGTAGCCTGGGAAACGGCGACCGCAGACTGGAAGATCTGATGTGTCGGGCAGACGAGGCCATGTACCAGTCCAAGGCCAAAGGAAGAAGCAGAGTGACACTGGCCACCTAAACCCAGGAAGGCCTCGCTAACGGCCCTCCTCGGTATACCGGATGAGATACTCTTCAATCAACTCTTCCAGCCTGCTCTGCTCCGTCAACTCCAGCAACCTGGCCGCAAAAGCCTCTCGCAAGGCTTTGCTATTGCAGCGGGAAAGTTTCGGAAACGCGAAGAACAGGCCTTCTCTGCTCACAGGGGGCTCCAGCGCCACAAAGTCATCCGACATGCCATACCGGGCCAGCTTCGCCCGCCCCTGCAACAACTCGTACAGTACATAATCGATACGACCGATATCGGCCATCAGGTAGGACTGGTGAATGGAGCGGACGCCGAGGATATCCAGGTGATCGGCGGCAAAGCTGTCGAACCGCTCACCGAAACTGTTGTCGATCAGGGTGCTGCCTTGTTTCCCCTCCAGGTCCGGCCAGTGCCGATACTCAAACATCCTTCGCCGCGGCACCCAGACATTGGTATCGAGGTGCATCATGGGCGGCAGAATATAATCCAGGTAGCCCAATCTTTCTGCCGTGATAAAGGCCCCGGCCACCAGCTCGATCTCCCCCAACTCTGCCAACCGCTGTACCGCGCCCAGGACCCAATGTTGCGGACATTGACCTTGATACCCAGAGGCTCCACCAACTCCCGCAGGAAATGAGGAACCGCGCCATTTAAAAGATCCGGCGACTCCACGCTCGGCCATAGGAGAGGCGGATACTCCGGATTACCACTCACTCTCAGCGTTGAACACTCAGACAAAGGGGCCGCTCGCAGACCAAAGGATGCGCATAGCAAAAAGAGCGACGCATACCAGAACCTGTGCGCTTTCGAAGACACCCTGTTACAACGAATTTTCAGCACAGTGAAACCTTCCCGTGAGGAATAACCTCATGGCATTTAGTTAACATCCTCAACTATTTTAAGTATAGCAGGGCGACAGTCCCGGCAAACGATTTTCTTTTGATATTAATCAAGGATGGCGAGCTTATTTCGCAAATCGACGCGCAAGGTCGGAATCAGGGAGCCATCGCTCCCTGTTTTCTTACGAGCGGCGGGTTACCGCCATGGTCAACCTGGAAATGCAGGTCACCTTCCCTTGATCGTTTTCCAGGCGGATTTCCCATACTTGCGTTGCACTGCCGATGTGTATGGCCTTCGCCGTGCCATAGACCCATCCCCCGGTAACAGGCCGAATATGATTGGCATTAATATCCAGCCCCACCGCGACCGTATTTTTATCTTTCAGGCAACAGTTGGCAGCCATGCTGCCCAGCGTTTCCGCCAACACGACGGAGGAACCACCATGCAGGATCCCGAATGGCTGAACCGTGCGCTCATCCACCGGCATCCGGCCTTTCACATAATCGTCACCGATTTCGAGGTATTCAATGCCCATA
Source organism: Marinobacter sp. LM1 (assembly GCF_042763285.1). Lineage (NCBI taxonomy): Bacteria > Pseudomonadati > Pseudomonadota > Gammaproteobacteria > Pseudomonadales > Marinobacteraceae > Marinobacter > Marinobacter sp. LM1. Next base: position 312,932 of record NZ_CP114373.1, on the reverse strand, counting down.
TGACTGACCGCGGTGTTTTTGCTGGCCTCTGTCATTTGCTCAAGATTAGGGGTAACCGTCCAGATCGACATCGTGCAACTCCTCAGATTGAACTTTCGTTTCTTATAGCTGTCAGGAATGAGTCTATACAGGTAGCATGCTTATAACCACGCCTTTATAGAGCATTTTTGCATTATCACCAATCACACCAAGAGAGGGACCTGGAATGAATAAACGTTTTGTTTCCGTTGCGGTGCTTGCGGCCGCGATCTCAACCCCGACCGTGGCCCAGATGAGCGTGGAAGACCAGATCGAAACCCGCCAGGCCGCCTACCAGTTTGCGTCCTGGAACATGGGCAAAATCAAGGCCCAGACCGTGGATGGCTCCGCAGCGTTTGACCAGAACCAGGTTGCCGCAGCCGCCAAAGCCATTGCAGCCGTGGCCAACTCCGGCATGAGCGTGCTTTACAGCCGTGACAGCGCCAATGACCGGGCCGAGAACACCCGCCTCAAGCCCAGCTTCTTTGAGGAGCCGATGAAGGTTCAGGAAATTGCGGTCAGCTTCGTCCGTGAAGCCAACGCACTGCAGGAACTGGCTGCAGCCGGCGACCAAGCCGCGATTGCACGCCAGTTCGCCAAAGTCGGTGAAACCTGCAAGGCTTGCCACGACAACTTCCGCGCCAAGTAGGCCAAGGGGCTTACCAACCCAGATTCTGGGGCGGTGGCGGCGGTGGCGGAATCAGTCCGCCACTCGCCGCCCAGACCACAGCAACGGCAATCGCCAGTGCAATGATCATTGCCAGCCAGCCACCGCCGCTGGCGTCTTTCAGCTCTGAGCTCTGAACCTGCTTTCGGCCAGTCACCATCGGCTTTACCAGATTATCCTTACGCACGTGGGTGTAAAACAGCACCGCCAGGACATGAAGGGCAACCACGGCGTACAGCCCCCATTCCATGAGACGGTGCCAGCTGCTCAGGGTATCGCTCCAGCCCGACGACACCAGCCGGTAGAGTGGGCCGTTAAAGGCAATTTCATCATTGGAAAATAAACCGGTAACAGCCTGAAAACCGAACAGTCCCAGTAACAACAGCACCGACCAGGCACCAAGGGGATTGTGGCCTGCGCCCTGCCACTGGCCCCTCAGATAACGGATCATCGCCCCTGGCCCCGATATAAACTGACTGAAGCGCGCGTAAGTGGAGCCCACCAGCCCCCAGACCACCCGGAACGCCAGCAAGCCAACAACCGCCAGTCCAAAACGCTCATGCCAGGCCATCCAGCCAGCGCCCAGTTTGACCGTCACCACTGCCCCAACCACAGCAATTAGCAGAAACCAGTGGAACAGCCGGGTGGGGAGATCCCACAATCGAATCGTCTTCATACCAGTTCCTTTGCCAAAAACTGTCAAACGATCACAGACAAAGGTAAGCACCCTAAGTTCCTTTTAGTAGGGGAGCATCGGTATAAACCATGGAAATCGATCAATAGGCTTTTTGTTCCTGGTACTTCAGCACAAGGTCTTCCCGAATCCCCTCGCGTTCAATCAATTTCAGGGCTGCCCTTATATCTTCTGCATACCGGCGGGCAGGAGACTGGTTCGAAACCGCAATCCAGGAGCGGTCACCCGGCACGAAGAACGGTGAAATGTTCGCTTCTATACCCTGGGCTCTCAGCGTATACAAACCAACCAGCTCGGGGGCCACCACGACATCAACCCGCCCTCTTTGAAGCATCATCATCAGGTTTTCGTAGTGGGCCGCAGACTCTTTATGCAGAGCCTGATCGTTGTCAAACCGGGTAAAGTAACGGGCGCCCTCCAGAATACCGATGACTTTTCCCGGCAGATCGCTGTATCGCTCAATACGGTTACTCTCGCTCACGTAGAAAAACAGACGCCGCTCCGGCGGAAAAGCCGGAGCCACGAAGGTCATGAATTCTTCCCGTTCTTCGGTACGCAGCGGCCCCAGCATGACATCCACCTCACCCCTGCGCATCAGCAGCAGGATGCGCCGGAATGGCGCCTCCCGGTACTGCACACGCCAGCCTAGCCGGTCGGCAATTTCCTCGAATAGCTCAAGATAAAGACCGGATTTTTGCGACGGCTCGAGAATACGGTAGGGCGGCGAGTGGTCAACGCCAACGGTCACCGTCAGTGGCTCTACTGTTTCAGTGCCCTGTTGTGAAAGAACACCAGGCGCCCAAAGCAGCATCAGAATGCCGGCAAGCACGCCTTTCAAGGCAATCCACCTCATATAAATCCGTCCTGGTCCATGACGTTACATGTGCGATAACTACCCTCGCAGTATAGCCGTTAATGAGCATCCAATATGCCAGTGCTAACGTACTGACGGTTGAAAACCGAGCGATCATCACAATTTGATGTAGTGAGACGAACGAAATACACCCGGACTCCCGACAGGAGGGTCGACTGGTATGAAGATTCTTATGGTACTAACCTCCCACGACCAGATGGGCGACACCGGCCATAAAACCGGTTTCTGGCTGGAAGAATTCACTGCGCCGTTCTACGTATTCAAAGACGCAGGCGCCGACATCACCCTCGCATCCCCTAAAGGCGGCCAGCCACCGGTTGACCCGAACAGCGAGGCTGAAGATGCACTGACCGAGTCCACCCGGCGGTTCAGTGAAGACACCCATGCCCGGGAAATGCTGGCCAGCACCAGAAAACTGGCCGACGTGGACATGAATCAGTACGACGCCATCTTCTACCCCGGTGGCCATGGCCCGCTGTGGGATCTGGCCGAGGACGACAAGTCGATAGCCCTGATCAAAACCGCTTACGAGCAGGACAAGGTGATCGGCGCCGTATGCCATGCTCCTGCCGTGTTCAAGAATGTGTTTATAAAACCGGACCAGAACATCGTGGGCGGCCGTGAAGTCACCGGTTTCAGCAACACCGAAGAAGACGCTGTGCAGCTCACCAATATTGTGCCCTTCCTGCTGGAAGACATGCTCAAGCAGAACAACGCCCGTTACAGCCGGGGCGATGACTGGGCACCGCACATTGTGGTGGACGGCAAGCTGATTACCGGCCAGAACCCGGCGTCTTCCGAAGGCGCTGCCAAGGCTGTGCTGCAGGCCCTGCAGCAAGGCTGACGTCCCGATTGGGCTGGCGCCTGCCAGCCCAATTCTATTTCCCGCCGTTGAGCACCCGGTAACAACCGTAACCGATCACCACCCCCCAGAACGCCGACGACAATCCGATCAGCGATAATCCGGACGCGGTCACCAGAAAGGTGATCAGCGACGCCTCCCGGTGACTGACCTCCTCCAGTGCGGCAAACAGGTTATTGGCAATAGCCCCCAGCAATGCCAGGCCCGCCAGCACCGCCACAAAGGCCGAAGGTAATGAAGTAAACAAGGCGACAATGGTGCCGGCAAACAGTGCTCCCACCAGATAGAACACGCCATTAAATACCCCGGCCACATAACGCTTGTCCGGGTTTTCATGAGCATCCTCGCCCGTACAGATCGCGGCGGTAATGGCCGCCACCACCGTGGTAATGCCGCCGAACAGCGCCATGGGCAGGGACACAAGGCTGGCCACCGCAATCACCGGCTTGGCTTTCACCCGATAGCCCGCGCCCCGGAGAATGGCCATGCCGGGCAGGAACTGGCCCGTCAGGCTCACCAGCACCAGGGGAATGGCCAGGCTGAGGGTAGCGCCAAAGCTCCATTCCGGTGTGATGAGTCTGGGCTCCGCCAGGTTCAGGCTTACACCGGCCAGGGAGGCATTCTCCAGCACTACCGCCAGGATGATCCCGGCCATCAGCAAAAGCACCAAAGTGTATTTCGGGGTAAAGCGACGAAACACCACATAGGCAACCAGCATGCCGATGGCCAGGGCCGGCGTGGTTTCAATGGCAGCAAAGGCGCCCAGACCAAACTGAAACAGGATGCCCGCCATCATACCCGCCGCCACCCCTTTGGGAATGACGCGCACAAACGCATCGAAGGTGCCGGAAACACCAATGACAAAGATAATCAGCGCGGCGGTGATGTACGCCCCCACGGCTTCGTTAAGCGAAAGCTCCGGAAACAGTACCACCAACAACGCCGTCCCCGGCGCCGACCAGGCCGTGACTATAGGTGCTTTGAGCCATATCGACAGGAAAATGCCCGAAACCGCCGCGCCCATGGAGATGGCCCAGACCCAGGAGGTCATCATCTCCGGCGACACATTCGCTGCCGCTCCGGCCTGGAAGAAAATCGCCAAAGGCCCGGCATAGGACACCAGCACCGCCAGAAATCCTGCGGCAACCGCAGACACAGAAAAGTCCCGAAACAACTGGGGCATGTTCAGCTCCTTGTTATTGAGTTCTGTTTGAGCTGTGTAACAGCAAAAAAGCCCCGGTCACGATCGTGCCGGGGCAAAGAGGGGTCCGAATGACTGACTGTCCCTCAAGGTCACCTCAACGCTGATTCATCAGTTACTGGTTGCCAGGCTCACCTCTGCGTTCTCGCGCGCCCGCGCCGGGCCAAATTGCCGGCCCACCAGAGCGATGGCGACGGTGGCAATGGCGCCGGGAATCGCCAGGGCCAGGAAATTCATATGGTGCGGCAAGGCCAGAGCCAGCAGCGTACCGCCAATCATGGGCCCGACAATGGCGCCATTACGGCCAATGCCCGATGCCCATCCCAGGCCGGTGGAACGGATACTGGTGGGGTAGTACTGGGCCACATAGGCGTAGAGCAGGATCTGCGAGCCAATGGTGGTGGCACCGGCCACGCCCATCAGGGTATACAGGAACCACATCGGACTCTCATAGCCGAGCATGACCAGCGACACCGAGGCCAGAATAAAGAAGCTGACCAGCACCGTGCGCAGGGACAATCGATCTGCCAGCCAGCCGCCGCCCACAGCGCCGAAGATGGCACCGATGTTCAACACCATCAGGAACATCAGGCTGGAGCTCAGCTCATAGCCTGCCAGAGACATTAGCTTCGGCAACCAGGAGCCCAGAGCATAGACCATCAGCAGGCAGCAGAAGAAGGCAATCCAGAACATTACGGTGCTGAAGGCACGACCGCCCCGGAACAATTCCAGAACCGGCGCCTTGCTCTCGGTCGTGGGCGGCACGGTCAGGGTATCCATTTCGTTGATGTTGTGTACCGGTGCCACTTTCTGCAGGATGCTGCGGGCCTCCCCTTCACGCTTCTGTGCCATCAGAAAAGCCACGGATTCCGGCAGGAACTTCATCATCAGCGGCAACAGCAGCAGAGGCACCACAGCCAGATAGAACATGATTTCCCAGCCAAAATTCGGCACGATCCAGATGCCCAGACCCGCCGACATCATGCCACCGACGGCATAGCCTGAAAACATCAGTGCCACCAGGGTGCTGCGGCTCTTTTTGGGTGAGTACTCGCTCATCAGCGATACCACATTGGGCATGACCCCACCGATGCCCAGACCGGCAATAAAACGCAGAATACCGAACTGCCAGGGCGTGGTGGCGAAGCCGTTAATGACGGTGGTGAGACTGAACAGCACCACACACATCAGGATGGTTTTCTTGCGCCCGAGCCGATCAGAGAGCATGCCAAAGCCCATGGCGCCGAACATCATCCCAAACAGGGCACTGCTGCCCAGCAGCCCGGCCACATAGGGGTTCAGGTTCCACTGCTCCATCAGTAGTGGCAGTACCACGCCGTAGATCACCAGGTCATAGCCATCAAAAATGATGATCAGGGTGCACCAGAACAACACCTTCCAGTGGAATCTGGTAAAGGTGGCGTTATCGATAACGTCGTTGACGTCTATATTTCTCATGGGTCTGTCACTCCATATCTTGTTTTTGTCGGAGGTTGGGTTGGATGCCCGTCAGCCGCAGTCACCCCCGGCTACAGGCAGGATGGTTCCGGTGATGTAGTTGGCGGCATCGGACGCCAGGAACAGGATCGGCTGCGCCTGCTCATCCAGCGTGCCGTAGCGATGCATGAAGCTGGTGGCGTTGGTCTGGTCGATCAGGGTCTGGTACCAGGCCTGTTCTCGCTCGCCCTGTTCCTCGGTGTTGCGCGGTGTCAGCCGGGGCGGTGCCTCGGTGCCGCCCGGCGCCGTGGCATTGACCCGAATGCCGTGCTCGGCATACTCGAAGGCAAGATTGACGGTCATGGCGTTGACCCCGCCCTTGGCGGCGCCGTAGGGCACCCGCATCAGACCACGGGTGGCCACCGATGACACGTTCACGATGGCACCCCCTTTCTGCTCCACCATGTAAGGCAGAACCGCACGGCAGCACCACAGGGTCGGGAACAACGAACGCTGGATTTCCTTCTGAATCTGCTCCGGCTGGTAATGCTCGAAGGGCTGGGCCCAGATGGTGCCACCAACGTTGTTGATCAGGATGTCGATGCGGCCATACTGCTCGTGGGCTTTGGCCATCACCCTTTCTGCGCCTTCCCAGGTTTCCAGGTTGGCCTGCACGGCCAGGACTTCAACGCCCTGGTCGCGCAGCTCGCCAGCAACGCCCTGCACGTAGTCCGCGATGTCCACCAGTACAAGACGGGCACCTTCGTCGGCGGCCAGTTCGGCCACCCGCCGGCCAATGCCCTGGGCGGCGCCGGTCACCACCATCACCTTGTCGGTGAAGCGCGGGGTCATGCCACTTTCTCCTCAACGACCGATACGCTGGGGGTGAACTTCTCGTAGTGGAACGAGTTGGGCTCAATTCCCTGTTCCCGGAAATAACCCAGCACCGCATCGACCATCGGAGGTGGCCCACACAGGTAAACGTCCACATCACCATCGTTGATGGGGGCGTCTTCCATGTGGTTGGTCACATAACCCTTGCGTGGGTGCATGCTTTCGTCGCTGGCCACCACGGTCTTGAAGGTGAAGTTGTCTATGGCTTCGGCAAATGCTTCCAAAGCTGCCAGTCCCACCAGGTCATCGTCGTTGGTGACGCCGTAGATCATGTGAGTGGGCTGCTCGCAGCCCTTTTCCTTCAGGCTTTCGAGCATGGCCAGGAACGGCGCCAGGCCGGTACCACCGGCCAGCATCAGCACCGGGCGCTGCACCGGGCGCAGGTAAAACACGCCCATGGGGCCGGTCAGGGTGACCTTGTCACCAGTCTTGGCCTTGCCTACCAGCCAGGAGCTCATCAGGCCCCCGGGCACGTTGCGGATCAGGAAGCTCAGTTCGCGGCTGCCGGGACGGGAGCTGAACGAGTAGGCGCGGGTTTCCTCGGTACCCGGCACCTGAATATTCACATACTGGCCCGGCAGGAAGCCGATATCCGCATCTGCGGTGATCTTCAGCTCGATGGCGGTCGGGGAAATCAGGTTGACCTCGCCCACAGTACCGGTCACGGACTCGTTACCGGCCTTGCTGCACAGCGATGCAGCGGCCGGAATTTCCACCACACAGTCGCTGGAGGGCACCATCTGACAGGTCAGCACCATGCCCTGCTCGGCTTCCTCGTCAGACAGCGCCTCGTCGATGTACTCGTCGCCCATGTCGAACTCGCCCTGATGGCAGGAACCCTTGCAGGTACCGCAGACACCGTCGGAACAGTCCATGGGCAGGTTGATCTGGGCCCGATAGGCGGCGTCGAGTACCGTTTCACCCTCATTGCAGGTGATCACGCGGGTAACGCCATCTTCAAAATTAAGCGCGATGTTGTAACTCATGATGATGCTCTCCCCATCAATTACAGGTGGTAGATATCAATGACCTGATTGATGTAGTCGTTTTTCAGAACCACTTTCTTCCCGGTAATCAGCGGCTGTTCGCCACTGCAGTCGAGGGTGTAGAAAGACACGCCGAAGAAGCTCTGGGTCTTGTGGTAGCGGTGGCTGTTGGTCTGCCAGTTGAACCGGATTTTCACGGTGTCGCCGTTCCGCTCCAGAATTTCCAGATTGCTGGTCAGGTGCACGGTGCGCGGTTCCGGAATGGAACTGGCGCCGGAGCGCTCGGTTTTCAGTCGGTAGACGCGATCTTCCAGGCCGTTACGGTTCGGGTAGTAGATCAGCGAGATCTCGGCCTGCGGGTCCTCGGTCAACTCGTCGTTGTCGTCCCAGGCCGGCATCCAGTAGGTGGCATCTTCGTGATAGCACTTCAGCCACTCATCCCACTGGCGGTCATCCAGCAAACGGGCTTCCCGGTAGATAAAGGCCTGGATCTGCTCGTATGACATGCTCATGCGGAAGCCTCCTCTGACAGCGAAATAAAGCGTGCGCGCTCGGTTTCAATGGCCTTGGTCATCTCCTCCACCCAGTGCTGGTGATGGGTGACGTAAAGACCTTCGTCTTCCGGTTTGGCGCCACTGAGAATCGGCTTCATATCGATGCGCTTGGCCCAGTCGTCGGCACCTTCTATCCAGTGCTGTGCACCACGGCTCATGTCATTCCACTTCACCCCCTTGGCGTAGTAACCCTCCTGACAGCCCCGGAATTCTTCCAGGTCGTCCGGGGTGCCCATGCCGGAGACGTTGAAGAAGTCTTCGTACTGGCGAATGCGCTTGGCACGGTTCTCGGCAGATTCACCCTTGGGCGCCCAGCAGTAGATGGTGATCTCGGTCTTGTTGACGTCGATCGGGCGTAGTACCCGGATCTGGGTGGAGAACTGGTCCATCACGTACACGTTCGGGTACAGGCACAGGTTTTTGGTGGTGCGCACGATAAAGTCCGCCTTCGCCTCACCCACTTCCTGTTCGAGGCGCTCCAGCTGGTTGTAGACCGGGCGCACTTCCGGATTGGTCAGGCGGGTCCACAGCATCATGTGGCCGTTTTCGAAGGAGTAGAAGCCGCCTTCGTTAGACCAGCTCTTGGCGTCCACCGCCTCGGTGCCACCCTTCTCATAGTTGCGCTGGCCCATGGTAGACAGGTAGTTCCAGTGCACGGTGCTGACGTGGTAACCGTCGGCGCCGTTCTCGGCGGTCAGTTTCCAGTTACCCTCGTAGGTGTAGGTGGACGCACCGCGCAGGATCTCCAGGCCTTCCGGCGCCTGGTCCACGATGGCATCCAGCACCTTGGTGGTCTCGCCCAGGTACTCTTCCAGCGGCAGCACATCCGAATTGAGGCTACCGAACAGGAAACCTCGGTAATTCTCGAACTTCGGCAGTTGTTTCAGGTCGTGGGAGCCGTCCACGTTGAAGCTGTCCGGGTAACCACCTTTCTTCTGATCCTTGGCCTTCAGCAGCTTGCCGTCGTTCTTGAAGGTCCAGCCGTGGAACGGGCAGGTGAAGGAGGTCTTGTTGCCGCGCTTCTTGCGGCACAGGGTGGCCCCGCGGTGGGTACAGGTGTTCAGAATCGCATTGAGCTCGCCATCCTTGGTCCGGGTGATGATCACCGGCTGACGACCCACCGTGGTGGTGTAGTAGTCGCCCGGATTCTCAATCTGGCTTTCATGAGCCAGGAAAATCCAGTTGCCTTCGAAGATGTGTTTCATCTCCAGCTCAAACAGCTCCTCGTCGGTGAAGATGCTGCGATCACAGCGGTAGTGGCCGGTGGTCGGGTCGGCTTCTACCGCCCCACGGATCTGCTTTTCAAGTCTGTCGAGTTGGCGAGTCATGTTCGTCACTCCCTCTTGTTGTTGTGACTACCGTTTTTTCGGGCGCGAGGGGCCCCGGTGCCGGCCCGCATGTACGGGCCGGTCGGATCACAAAACGTGTCAATTAAAGGTTGATGGCTTAAGCGGCTTCGCCTTCCAGCGCACGCTTGCGCTCGTGGCGGCTCTGCAGCTCTGGCTTGTCGGTGGAGACCAGCTGGATGTTGAATTCCACTTTGGTGAACGGTTTGCTCAGGCCATACCCCTCGGCCTGCGCCGGGTCGTCAATGCGGTTGGCTTCGACTACCAGCTCTTCGCGGGTTGCGAAGGCAAAGTCGTCGTAGGTGTACTCGTCACCCGCCAGGTTGATCTGGGTGGTCAGGTGCTTGAAGCCGGACTTGGAGATAAAGAAGTGGATATGGGCCGGGCGGTTGCCATGGCGACCAAGCAGGTTCAGCAGCGCCTGGGTGGAACCTTCGGGCGGGCAGCCGTAGCCAGCCGGGATGATGGACTGCGCGGTGTAACGGCCGTTTTCATCGGTGCGAATACGGCGGCGCAGGTTGTACTCGCTCTGGGACTGATCAAAGTAGGAGTAGTTGCCCATGGTATTCGCGTGCCAGACATCCACCACCGCGTTGACCAGCGGATTACCATTCTCGTCCGTCACCTGGCCGGTCAGGATCATGGTCTCGGCGTTTTCATCCGAGCCGTCGTCCATGCGGGCAAAACCTTCGCTCATGGGCGCACCGGCCACGTACAGCGGGCCTTCGATGGTGCGCGGCGTGCCGCCCGCCAGGCCGGCCTGCTCGTCTTCGGCATCCATGCGGATGTCCAGGTATTTGTCCATACCCAGGCCCGGGGCCAGCAGGGCCGCCTCGCCGTTCTTACCCAGGTCGCCAACGTAATACACAGCCTGCCAGAACTCTTCCGGAGTCACATCGAAGTCTTCAATCAGCTGGAAAACATCGTGCATGAAACGGTGAACAATCTTCTTCACCCGCTCGTTTCCACCGTCCTGGTTGAAGCCGGCGACTTTCTCCAGCAGGTCCTTCACATCGGCTGTTTGCATGGTTTTAACGGTCATGGTGGTTCTCCTCAGTATTATTCTTGTTGCTCAAATCAGGTCATCAGATGGCAACGGTGTGTTTGCGTTCAGCGATCATCCTCATGGATCGACGACGGGTGCCGGCACAGGGGCGCGACGGTGATGTCCATATAGGGGAACAAAGGCAGGTTGCTGATCAGGTCCTGCAGCTCGGCGTTGTCGGCCACATCAAAAATGCTGACGTTGGCGTAGCTGCCAGCCACCCGCCACAGGTGACGCCACTTGCCCTGCTGCTGCAGGTCCTGGGCGTAGGCTTTCTCCCGGGCCTTGATGTCTGCCGCCACGTCGGCGGGCATGTCGTGAGGGATATTCACCTTCATCTCGACTTTGAACAGCATGTGCATTCCTCCGTTTACTGAATCTTTGTCGGCTCAGGCCTTGCGGCGATACCGGGCCAGCTTGTCTTCATCGATTTCGATGCCGAGGCCCGGGCCCTGCGGCAGGTCAACGCCGTTGTTATGGAAATGCAGCGGCTTGGCCACGATGTCGTCTTTCATCAACAGCGGGCCGAACATCTCGGTGCCCCAGTGCAGGGTTTCCAGGGTCGACCAGGCATGCAGAGAAGCGGCGGTGCCGATGGTGCCTTCCAGCAGGGTGCCGCCGTACAGACCAATGCCGGCAGCCTGGGCCACCGCGGCCTGTTTCAGTGCCTGTACCGGTCCACCGGCCTTGGCGATTTTCATGGCCACGGCACCGGAGAAACCGGCAGCAGCCAGGTTGTAAAGATCTTTGGCATCGGCCACGGCCTCGTCGGCCAGAATGGGCAGATGGAATTTCTCAGACAGACGCACCAGCGCGGCGTGATCCTTCATCGGCGTTGGCTGCTCTACCAGGTCGATACCAGCCGACTGCAATTCGGCCATGCCTTTGGCCGCAGTCGCTTCGTCCCAGGCCTGGTTGACATCCACACGGACACTGGCGCTGTCACCCACGGCTTCTTTAATAGCCGCCACATGACGCACATCGTCCATCACCGGACGGGCACCGATCTTGAGCTTGAAGTCACAGTGACGACGGGTTTCGATCAGCCCCAGGGCTTCTTCGATGTCTTTTCGGGTATCACCGCTGGCCAGGGTCCAGAGCACCGGAACATGCTGATGCAGGGCCCCGCCGAGCAGGTCTGAGACCGGGCGATTCAATCGCTTGCCCTGCAGGTCCAGCAGCGCGGTCTCGATGGCTGACTTGGCCAGGTTGTTACCGCGGGTCGAGCGGTCTAACATTACCCTCAGGGTATTGATGTTGCCGGCAGGCTGGTTAATCAGTTGCGGTTTGAAATAGGTTTCAATCGTAATCTTTACGCTTTCGGGGCTTTCCGGGCCGTAGGCCAGACCACCGATGGTGGTCGCCTCACCGAGACCTTCCAGGCCATCAGAATCCTTCACCCGCACAATCACCATGGTCTGAACCCCCATGGTTGTCATGGATAGCTTGTGCGGGCGGATGGTCGGGATATCGACCAGAATCGCTTCGATGGACTGAATGGTGGCTGACATGGCTGCTCCGAATCGCTAGGTAAAAATCCTGTGATTCGAACACTACGAAGTTTCACCAGCGTGAACCAATATTGATTAAGTAATAACCAATACCCTGGAGGTATGGATGGAGCTGAGACACTTGCGCTACTTCGTCGCAGTGGCCGAAGCCGGCAACCTGACCCGCGCTGCCGAAAAACTGTTTATTGCCCAGCCACCCCTGACCCGGGCCATCAAGCAGCTGGAAGAAGAAGTGGGCGTGGAATTGTTCATTCGCAAGCCCCGCGGCCTGGAGCTGACCACCGGGGGTGAATACTTTCTGGAACAGGCCAAGCAAGTGCTGGACAAGGTTAACGCCACCGTCGATGACACCCGCCGGATTGCGCGGCACCGGAAAACTCTGTTTTCGATCGGCTTCGTGCCCTCAGTCTTTTACGGCCAGCTGCCGCTGATGGTGCGACGGCTGCGGCAGAACAAGAATCTGGAAATCGTGCTCCACGAGCTGAAAACCCGGGAACAGGTTGAAGCCTTGAAAGCGGGCAAGATCGATATCGGCTTTGGCCGTCTGAACATTCAGGACCCGGACGTCGAGCAGGAACTTCTCTTCGACGAACCGATGATTGCAGCGGTGCCAGCCAACCATCCGCTTACTCGGCACCCACCTTCAATGAAAGAGCTCTCAGAGGTGCCTATGATCACCTTTCCAGCGGGTGCCGGGCCGAACTTTTCAGATATTACCCAGGGACTGTTTCACCGCCGCGGCCTCAGGGTGAATGTAATACAACAGGTCAATGATGTTCAGACGGCGCTGTCGCTGGTGGCCTCTGACATGGGCTTCACCCTGGTGCCAGAGCAGGTGCGCCGTCTGCAACGGGAAGGTGTGGATTACATGCCGCTGGAAGACGACAATATCACCACGCCGGTGATCGCTTCCCGTCGGCGCGGCGAGAACCCGAATGCGGTCATGCGCCTGACCAACACCATACTGGCAGAACTGGTTGAGAACCGGCTGACCGGCCGTTACCCGTAATCAGCGAGCCGTCTGCCGAACCTTGTCGGCCACCAACTGCAGCCTGGGCAAATAGGTATTGAGCAGGGTATCCATATCGACACGGGCCGCGTTGGTACTGATATTCAACGCACCCAACAGTTCTCCGCTGGCGGTAAACACAGGCACCGCCACCGATCTCAGGCCCAGATCCAGTTCCTGATCCACAATGGCATAGCCCTGCTCGCGCACCTTGCTGATTTCTTCACGCAAAGCGTTCCTGTCCGTTAGCGACGACGAGGTGTAGCGTTCAAGCCTGATCCGTTCAAGACAGGCTTCAAGCTCCGGTTCCGGTAACTGCGCCAGCAATACCCGCCCCATCGAGGTATAGGCCGCTGGCAGTCGGGTACCCACCGACAGTGTAATCGCCATCAGCCGGTGGCGCGCGGCCGAACGCACGACATACACCACCTCATCGCCATCCAGCACCGCCAGCGAAGACGACTCTCCCAGCTCCGCCGTGATGTCTTCCAGGTACTGCTGGATCACCGCCCGGTACTGATTGGAGGCCTGATAGGCATAACCCAGCTGCAGTACCCGGGGCGTCAACTCGAACTGCCGGCCGCTACGCTTCACAAATCCCAGAGCGTGGAGGGTCAGCAAAAACCGTCTGGCCTTGGCGCGATCCATATCCGTACGCGCCGCCACTTCGCTCAGGGTCATTCTGGGGTGGTCGGCGTCAAATGCCTGCAGCACCTCCAACCCCGAGGCCAGCGCTCCAACATAATCCCGGTCCCCCGGCTTCAGTATCGATTCGTCCATTCCGGCTCCTTCGCCCTGCAAAGCTCGATATCCGAGCATGGTAACAGCTGGTTCGCACTCCGAACATCCGTGCATTTTTGCCAACTGGTGAAAATTTGTACTTGACGACCCAAAACCAATCGCGCCATTATGTTCGCATATTAAACTTATGTTCGTGTTACGAACTAATCACAGAAGTGACACAGGAGGCACTGCGATGGCCGAGTTTCTTCCCCTCAAGGAAGCGGTGAGCAAATACATCAATAACGGTGACACCGTGGCGATGGAAGGCTTCACTCACCTGATCCCGTTTGCTGCGGGCCACGAAATCATCCGCCAGGAAAAGCGCGATCTGACTCTGATCCGCATGACCCCGGACCTGGTTTACGACCAGATGATCGGCGCCGGCTGCGCGAAAAAGCTGATTTTTTCCTGGGGCGGCAACCCCGGCGTGGGTTCCCTGCATCGACTGCGTGACGCGGTGGAAAAAGGCTGGCCTAACACGCTGGAGATCCTGGAGCACAGCCACGCCGCCATGGCCAACGCCTATGAAGCCGGAGCGGCCGGCCTGCCGCTGGCCGTCTTGCGCGGCTATGTGGGGAGCGACCTGCCCAAGGTGAATGACCAGATCAAGTTCATCGAATGCCCGTTCACCGGAGAGCGCCTGGCAGCGATACCCTCCATTCGCCCGGATGTAGCGGTAATCCACGCCCAGCGGGCTGATCGCAAGGGCAACGTGCTGATTGAAGGCATTGTTGGCATTCAGAAAGAGGTCGTCCTGGCCGCCAGGCGCAGCATCGTCACCGTTGAGGAAATCGTGGACGACCTGGGCGCGTCGGTAAATGCCTGCGTGCTCCCGTCCTGGGCGATCACCGCCATTGCCGAGGCCCCCCAAGGCGCCAAGCCGTCCTATGCCCTGGGCTACTACGACCGTGACAACGCTTTCTACAAGGACTGGGACGGCATCGCCCGCGACCGCGAGACCTTCCAGGCCTGGCTGAAAGAGAACGTTTTCGAGAAAGGAGCTGCGTGATGAGCCTTGAATTTACCTCTTCCGAAATGATGAGCGTCACCGCTGCCCGGGCGCTGACCAACGACATGACCTGCTTTGTGGGTATCGGCCTGCCCAGCGAGGCCGCCAACCTGGCGCGCCTGACCCACGCCCCGGATGTCACATTGATCTACGAATCCGGCACCTTGCAGACCAAGCCGGACGTGCTGCCTTTATCCATCGGCGACGGCGAGCTGTGCGAATCAGCCCTGACCACCGTCTCCGTACCTGAAATGTTCCGCTACTGGCTGCAGGGCGGCCATATCAGCGTCGGCTTCCTGGGCACCGCACAGATCGACCGCTACGCCAACCTGAACACCACTCTGATCGGCGACTACCGCGAGCCCAGGATTCGCCTGCCCGGTGGCGGTGGCGCCCCGGAGATTGCCACTAACGCCAAGGAAGTGTTCATTACCGTAAAGCACTCCAGGCGCACCTTCGTGAAGGACGTGGACTTCGTGACCACCGTCGGCTTCGGCCGTGACGGCAAGGCCCGGGACAACGTCCCGAACATCGGCCGCGGCCCCACCGTGGTGATCACCGACTTGTGCATCCTCAAGCCGGATCCGGAGACCAAGGAACTGGTGGTCACCTCCCTGCACCCGAATGTGACCCGGGAAGACGTGATCGAGGCCACCGGCTGGGAAATCCGCTTCGCGGACCAGCTGGAAACCACCCCGGCGCCAACTGCCGAAGAACTGGAAGTACTGCGAGACCTGAAAGCTCGCACCAATGCTCATCACGCTTCAACTCAATCTGGCCAACAGTAAGGTGCACCATGACTGACGTATTTCTTTGCCACCCCCGCCGTTCCGCCATCGGCCGCTTTGGCGGCACCCTGGCCAGCGTGCGCCCGGACGACCTGGCGGCGCATATCTTCAAGGCCGTGCTTGAGCAGGCTCCGGAACTGGACCCCGTCGCCATCGACGAAGTGATGATGGGCAGTGCCAACCAGGCCGGTGAAGATAACCGCAACGTCGCCCGCATGTCGGCGTTGCTCGCAGGCCTGCCCACCTCCGTACCCGGCACCACCCTGAACCGGCTGTGCGGTTCCGGCATGGACGCCGTGGGCACCGCCTTCCGCGCCATCCGCGCCGGTGAAATGGAGCTGGTATTGGCCGGTGGCGTGGAGTCCATGTCCCGTGCTCCGTACGTGATGGGGAAGGCTGACAGCGCCTTTTCCCGCGGCCAGAAAATCGAAGACACCACCATCGGCTGGCGCTTCGTGAACCCGCTGATGAAAAAACAGTACGGTGTGGACTCCATGCCCGAGACGGCGGAGAACGTGGCCGAACAGTACAACATCTCCCGCGAAGATCAGGATCTGTTCGCGTTCCGCTCCCAACAGAAGACCGCCCGGGCACAGCAGGAAGGCGTCTTTGCCGAAGAGATCGTGCCGGTATCTATTCCACGCCGCAAGCAAGACCCGCTGGTGTTTGACACCGACGAGCATCCCCGCGCCAGCACCCTTGAAAAACTCGCCGCCTTGCCCGCGCCGTTCCGGGAGAACGGCAGTGTGACCGCCGGCAACGCTTCTGGCGTCAACGACGGCGCCGCCGCCATGCTGGTCGCCAGCGAAGCCGCGGTTAAGCAGCATGGCCTCAAGCCCATGGCCAAAATCCTGGGCATGGCCACGGCCGGTGTGGAACCACGCATCATGGGCATTGGCCCGGTACCGGCGGTTCAGAAGCTGCTGAAGAAGCAGGGCATCAGCCTGAATGACATCGACGTGATCGAGCTCAACGAAGCTTTTGCCGCCCAGGGCCTGGCCGTGCTGCGTGAACTGGGCATTGCCGATGACGACCCCCGGGTAAACCCGAACGGCGGCGCCATCGCCCTTGGCCACCCGCTGGGCATGTCTGGCGCGCGCCTGCTACAGACTGCGGCGCACCAGCTGCAGCGCACCGGTGGTCGCTATGCCCTGTGCACCATGTGCGTGGGTGTGGGTCAGGGTATTGCTACACTGATCGGACGGGTCTGACCGGGCCCGGTTTGAGGAGATATCATGGCATTTCTGAATTACAACAACCGCACCATTTGCTATCGCCTGCTCGGTCATTGCGAAAAGCCATTGTTGGTGCTGGCGCACCCTCTGGGCATGACCCAGGGGGTGTGGGACGACATGCTGCCGGCACTGCTGGAGCGTTTTCGCGTTTTGACCTGGGACCTGCCCGGTCACGGTGCCAGCAGCGCCTGGCCGGAATCTGCCGGAGACATCACCCCGGAAGACCTGGCCCAGGAAGCCCTGATTCTGGCAAAAGAGGCGGGCAGCACCCGTTTTCATTTTGCCGGCACATCCATAGGCGGCGTTATCGGCCAGCAGCTGGTTGCCGAGCACACTGACCGGCTGATTTCCGCGGTTCTCACCAACACCGGCGCCATCATTGGCACACCGGAAGCCTGGGGACAACGCGCTGCCAATGTTCGGGAGAAAGGCCTGGCAGCCATGGCCGGAGAGATCGTGCCCCGCTGGTTCGGACCGAACGCCAGCCGGGAACAGCCGGCGCTGCTGGACGGCTGGAAAGTCATCATGGGGCGGGGCGACGCCAACAGCTATGCCCTGTTGTGCGAAATGCTGGGTAAAGCCGACTTCCGGGAGAGGCTACGGGGCCACAAGGTACCGTTATTGCTGATTGGTGGTTCAGAGGATCTGGCAACACCGCCGGAGTCCCTGAAAGCACTGGCCCAGTTCAGCGGCGCGCCAGAGCCGGTTATTCTGGACGGTATCGGGCACGTGCCTTCCGTTGAATGCCCTCTGATTCTCGCCTCGCAACTCCTGCAAAGCCTGGATTAACCGGGGGGGGCGGGCGAACGCCCGCTCCCCGGGAACTCTGGTTCACTTCTGTCCCATGCCAGGTCAGAAGTGAATCACCGACCGGATGCTTTTACCCTCGTGCATCAGGTCAAACGCCTTGTTGATGTCTTCCAGCTTCATTTCGTGGGTGATAAACACATCCAGCGGGATCTCACCTTTCTCGGCTTTTTCCACATAGGATGGCAGCTCGGTACGGCCTTTCACGCCACCAAAGGCGGAACCGCGCCAGACCCGGCCGGTTACCAACTGGAACGGGCGGGTACTGATTTCTTCACCGGCACCGGCCACTCCGATGATGGTGCTTTCACCCCATCCCTTGTGACAGGCTTCCAGCGCGGCGCGCATCAGCTTCACGTTGCCCACACACTCGAAGGTGTAATCGGCACCGCCATCGGTCATTTCGATGATGACTTCCTGGAGCGGTTTGTCGTAGTCGTTAGGGTTAACCACATCGGTAGCACCCAGCTGTTTGGCAATATCAAACTTGCCCGGGTTGATGTCGACTGCAATTATCCGACCCGCCTTGGCCATGGTTGCGCCGATGATCGCCGCCAGGCCGATGCCGCCCAAGCCAAAGATAGCCACAGTCGCGCCTTCCTCAACCTTGGCCGTGTTCAGCACCGCCCCAATGCCGGTGGTTACGCCGCAACCCAGCAGGCAAACCTTGTCCAGGGGCGCTTCCTTGGGGATTTTGGCCAGGGAGATTTCCGGCAGTACGGTGTACTCTGAAAACGTGGAACAGCCCATGTAGTGATACAGCGGCTGGCCCTTGTAGGAGAACCGGGAGGTGCCGTCTGGCATCACACCCTTGCCCTGGGTTTCGCGCACCGCGCCACACAGGTTGGTCTTGCCGGAGGTGCAGAACTTGCATCTACCGCATTCGGCGGTGTACAGCGGGATCACGTGGTCACCCACTTCCAGGTCGGTCACACCCGGCCCTACGGCTTCAACAATGCCGCCGCCCTCGTGGCCGAGAATGGTCGGAAACAGGCCTTCGGGATCGGCGCCGGACAAAGTGTAAGCATCGGTATGGCACACGCCGGTGGCCACGATCTTCACCAGCACTTCGCCTTCTTTGGGCGGCGCCACATCCACTTCCACAATTTCCAGCGGTTTGTTGGCCTCAAACGCCACAGCTGCGCGGGATTTGATCACGTTCACTCTCCTGTTGTCCGATTGTTCCGGCGGGCCGAAATGCATTAACGTTGAACTGTAGCACGCTTGTCGCGGACAGGCCTGCCTCTGAGTCAATCTCATACGCAACCCCTGTCGTATGGTTTTGTGTCGTCGATGATGAGGAATACATCTTGCGAACGCTCTACTGGTTTACCCGCGACCTTCGATTGCATGACAACCCGGCCTTGCTGGCCGCAGCCCGTTCAGACATGTTGTTGTGTGTCTTTGTAGTAGACCCGCGCTGGTTTACCGGTGACCGGTTGCAGTGCCGTGCCCTGGGTGATCATCGTTGGCGCTTCCTGTGGCAAAGCTTGATGGCACTGGAACGTAGCCTGCGGCCTCTGGGGCAACGAATGCATATCGCCTGGGGCGAACCGGAAATCGTTCTGCCAGAGCTGGCCCGGGAGCACGGCGTGCAGCGTTTGATCCGCTCACGCCTACCCGGCACCGAAGAAGCCGCGCAGTGGCAGGCCCTCAAAACCCGCCTGCCGGAGGTGACGTTTCAGCAGTTCGAAACCCTGGGCATGTTCACGGAAGGTCAGCTTCCCATGGAACTGGCAGAGCTGCCCGATACCTTCTCGCAATTCCGCAAGCAGGTGGAGAAAGCTGAGCAACCGGACCACACCCTCAGGATCCGAACCGTCAGCGCCCTGCCACCACCCCCGGGATTCCCCGAAGATAACCGGGGCCAGTGCCCGCCGATACCGGAACCGATACATCGGTCACCATTCACCGGCGGTGAGGAAGCCGGCCTGGCACAGCTGCAAGCCTTCGTATTCGGACAACATCGCATTGCCGACTACAAGGAAACCCGCAATGCGCTGGAGGACTGGGACTCATCCTCCAAGTTCTCCCCCTGGCTGGCGAACGGCTGCCTGTCAGTGCGGGAGGTGGTCGCCGCCATCGAACAATACGAACGTCAGCACACCCGTAACGATTCGACCTACTGGCTCTGGTTTGAGCTGCTCTGGCGCGAGTATTTCTACTGGTATGCCCTTAAACACGGGGGGCGGTTGTTTAGCCGCGATGGCGTGCAACGTAAACGCCGCCCGGTGACCTTCTATGGCCATCGATTCAAGGCCTGGTGCGAGGGTAATACCCAATACCCGATTGTCAACGCGGCCATGAATCAGTTGCGGGAAACCGGCTATATCAGCAACCGCGCACGCCAGCTGGTGGCCAGCTGCCTGGTCAATGAACTGGAACTGGATTGGCGTTACGGTGCCGCCTGGTTCGAACAGCAATTGGTGGATTACGATGTTGCCAGTAACTACGGAAACTGGCAGTACCTGGCCGGCGTCGGCGCCGATCCCCGCGGGCTTCGGCAGTTCAATCTGGACAAGCAGGCGCAACAGTACGATCCTGAGGGAGCCTTCGTACATCGTTGGCAGGGAGAGGCTCAACAACCAGTGGGCCTGCATACCGTGGACGCAGCAGACTGGCCAATATCATGACAATACCTGTTAGCCAACCAGAAAGAGTACTGGCCCGGATTCTGGATACCAGCCAGCCAGACACCCTTCTGTATTGCGGCGACACCGCCAGCCGGGTCAGCGAGGTGTGGCACGGGCAACGGGAAGCCGTTCGCTTGCTGGCGCTGGACACCGCGGACCCGAACGCCCGGCTGCCACTGGATTTCGTGCCCGACCTGGCCATTATCACCGACACCCTGGAACATCTCCCCTACGAAGAAGGGGCGCTTTTACTGGGACAGTTACGCAACTATGGCACCCATCAAATTGCGGTATTGGTGCCCCAAACCACAGACTGGGGCTTTACCGACTTCATCGCCCTGGGCTTTCAGCGTCATGCCGATATCGAAAGCGAGAACGGCGCACTCACGCTCTATACCTACAATCTGGATACTTACAATCATAAACGGGCCTGGAACAATCCCGATAACTGGGCCAATCCGGAAATGTGGGGAAAAGCGTGGTGGTAGATACAAATTCGAAACCCTTGAAGCCCAGTACAATCCGAATCGGTACCCGTTACCGCGCGAGCCGGCTCGATGGTCCCTATGATGCGGTAGTGATCGGCTCCGGTATCGGCGGTCTGACCACCGCCGCCTGCCTGTCCAAAGCAGGCTACAAAGTACTGGTGTTGGAACAGCATTACACCGCCGGTGGCTACACCCACAGCTACGCCCGTAATGGCTACGAGTGGGATGTGGGCGTGCACTACATAGGCGACATGGGCGCGCGCCACACCCTCGGCCGCCGGCTGTTCGATTACATCACCGACGGCAAGCTCGAATGGGCACCGATGGATGAAAACTACGACCGGTTCTTTCTGGGCGACAAAGTGGTCAACCTCAGGGCCGGCAAGGAAGGCCTGAGGCACTCGCTACTGGCGTCCTTCCCGGACGAAGAAGAGGCCATCGACCGTTACCTGGCTCTGCTCGGCAAAGTGGCCGATGGCATGCAGTGGTATACCCTGTCCAAGCTGTCGCCCGCTCTGGCAGGCCCACTGGTCTCCAGGGGGCTAAAGACAGTGCTGCCGGACTGCTTCAACCGCACCACCTATGACGTATTGCGGGAACTGACCGATAACGAGGAGCTGATTGGCGCCATTACCGGCCAGTGGGGCGATTGTGGGGTAACCCCGAAACAGTCGAGCTTCATGGTGCACGCGCTCATTGCCAAACATTACCTGTACGGCGGTTTCTACCCCGTAGGCGGTGCCTCGGAAATTGCCAAAACCATCATCCCGGTGATTCAGTCCGGCGGTGGTGACGTGCTCACCTACGCCGACGTGAAAGAGATCCTGGTCGAAAAGGGCAAAGCCGTGGGTGTGCGCATGGCCGATGGCCAGGACATCCGGGCACCTTTGGTGATCAGTAACGCGGGTGTGATCAATACCTTCGAACGTCTGATACCCGAGTCCGTCGCCGACAGCATTGGTTATCCCGGCAACCGGGAACACATCAAGCCCTCAATGCCCCATATCGGTCTGTATATAGGCCTTAAAGGCACGCCAGAACAGCTCGGTTTACCGCGCACCAACTTCTGGATTTACCCGAGCGCCGACCACGATGGCAACGTCGAACAGTTCCTGAAAGATCCCCGGAACACGCCCTTCCCGGTAGTCTACATCTCGTTCCCGGCAGCCAAAGACCCGGATTACCAGAACCGCTGGCCCGGCACCTCCACCATTGAAATTGTGGCGCCCACCACCTGGGAAATGTTCGAGCCGTGGCAGGGCTCCACCTGGGGCAAACGGGGCGAGGATTATGAGGCTCTGAAGGCTCGGATCACCGAGCAGCTTCTGGAAGTCATGTACGAAAAACTGCCCCAGCTTCGAGGTAAAGTCGACTATGTGGAAACCTCCACACCACTGTCGACCGCCTGGTTCTGCCGCTATGAGCAGGGTGAGCTGTACGGGCTGGACCACACGCCAGAACGTTTCGAGCAACGCTGGCTGAGGCCGAAAACCGACATCCCCGGACTGTACCTGACCGGGCAGGATATTCTTACCTGTGGCGTGGTCGGGGCAATGATCGGCGGGCTGGTTACAACCCTGGCCGTTCGCGGCCTGAAAGGCGCGGGGTTGGCCAAGCGCATTTTCGTGGGTTAAGCGTGGCCAGAGCACTGTGTACCCGCTGCGGCCTGCACCCGAACACCTGCGTATGCGAGGTTTGCGAGCAGGTCGACAACCGCCATCGCGTCATCATTTTGCAGCACCCGTCAGAAGTCGGTCACAGCAAGGGTACGGTGCGAGTACTTCAGCAGTGCCTGACCCGGCTGGAGGTACTGGTCGGCGAGAGCCCTGAGTCGTTTTCCGGTCAAGGCTTGGAGCGTCTGTTAACCGAAACCCGTTCCGGACTTCTGTTTCCATGTGCTGACAGTCAGCCCGTGGAGAGCAACGCGGCAGGCCAGATCGACCAGTGGCTGGTTCTGGACGGCACCTGGCGTAAAGCCGCTAAAATCCTGTACCTGAACCCGCAGCTCCGGCAGTTGCCCTGCTTTCATTTCGCTGATCCACCGGCTTCGCGTTACCGTATCCGAAAGGCACCAAAGGCCGGGCAACTATCAACCGCAGAGGCCGTCGCCTACCTTCTTACACTAACCGAGCCCGCCACGGATACTGAGCCATTACTCAGAGCTCAGGACGCACTGATTCGAAACCGGCTGGCCTTCGTTCCAGGCCACCACAAAACCAAAGGCCATGAAGCGCCCGATCCTGAATTCCGAGGAGATCTCACGAATCATTGAAATAACCTGGGAAGGTGACTAACCAGCACGATTTCGTTATGTTGAGGCGATCGCTGAGCAAAGTGGTGACAATGTATGGCATGGATCTCGGATAAAACGGCTGCAAACGAGTTGAAAGAGCAAAGTGCCAAGGTTCACAGAGGCGACCTTGAGGCCCTGCTTGAACGACAGAAAGCCGTTGAAGAGAAAGTCAAAAACAGCGGCAGGCTGAATCGTTTCTCTACCGATATCAAGCTGATGTTCTCGCTGATTCGCGATTACTGGTACGGCCACTACCGGGCCATACCCTGGAAGTCCATCGCTGCGGTCGCCGGAGCGTTGCTGTACGTGCTGAATCCGCTGGACCTGATTCCGGATCTGATCTTCGGCTTCGGCCTGGTTGATGATGCCGGTGTGGTTGCCTTGTGCCTTAAACTGGTCGAATCCGATCTGCACCGCTACGCTGCATGGAAGGAGCTTCACTCATCATAGGATGAGGGAGCAACCGGGCATTGATTAATAATCAACCAGGGAGTATTCTCCCGCCCCCTTAATCGTCACCTGCACAGTTCTGGAGTTACTGTGGATTTCGCCACCCTTATCGGCCTCGTCGGCGCCATTCTTCTGATTTCTTCGGCCATTATCCTGGGCGCATCGCCAGGCATGTTCATCAATCCGCCATCCCTGCTGATTGTGATCGGCGGTACCTTGCTGGTGGTTCTGGCCAAATTCAGTCTTGCCCAGTTTTTTGATGCCTTCAAGGTGGCAGCCCGAGCGTTCAAATTCAAACTACCCGAAACTCAGGCCAGCATCGAAGAACTGGTGGAGATTGCCAGCATCGCCCGAAAAGAGGGCGTTCTTGGTATCGAAGGGAGGGAGGTCAGTAGTCCATTCCTGGGCCAGGGTATTCAGATGCTGGTGGACGGACAGGACGGCAACACCATCAAGCAGCTCCTCAACAAGGAACGCCTGATGACACTGGAACACAACCGGTCGGGCGCGAAAGTGTTCACCGCCATGGCAGATGTGGCTCCGGCCATGGGTATGATTGGCACGCTGATTGGCCTGGTGCAGATGCTGTCCAACATGGAAGATCCCAAGTCTATCGGGCCGGCCATGGCCGTAGCCCTGCTGACCACGCTCTACGGCGCCATGATCGCCACAATGATCGCTACCCCCATTGCCGACAAGCTGTCCCTGCGCATGACGGAAGAGGCGCGCATGCAGTCGCTCTATATTGATGCCCTCGTTGCCATCCAGGAAGGCACCAACCCGCGCATTATCGAGCAGATGCTGTCCAGCTATCTTTCGCCCAAAGAGCGGGCCAGAAACGGCGATGCGGAAACGGCAGGCGGTTAAACATGGATGATTTGCCAGAAGAGGAAAAGCCCGGGATTCCTGCGTGGGTTGTCACATTTGCCGACCTGATGTCGCTGCTGATGTGCTTTTTCGTATTGCTCCTGTCGTTTTCGGAAATCGACGCCCAGAAGTTCAAACAGATCGCCGGTGAACTCTCCAAGGCCTTCGGGGTGCAGCGGGAAGTGCCTGCGCTTGAGATCCCTCAGGGCACCAGCCCGATCTTCGACAAGTTTTCGCCGGCGCCGCCAGAGCCCACTGTGGTCAATGAAGTCAAACAGACCACCACCGACGTACAGCCCGAAATCCAGACTCTGAAAAGCCCCGAAGAGAAAGCCATTGAGGAATCCATCCAGGAACAGATGGACGCCAACATGGCCCGGATTCTTGAAGTGCTGGAACCGGCGATTATGGATGGCCGGATCAACGTCTCGGAAGATCAGCGCCGCATCATCATTCGCATTGAGGAGAAGGGCTCGTTTGCCTCAGGTTCAGCCCAACTAACCTGGGAGTTCGAGGGCCTGCTGCTGGATATGGCGGAGGTTCTGGCCGACATGCCCGGCGACCTCGCCATTGAAGGCCATACCGATAACGTGCCCATCCGCACCGAACGTTTCTACAGCAACTGGGACCTGTCCGCAGCCCGCGCCGCCGCGGTGGCTAATGTTCTGCTGGCCCGGGAGCAAGTGACTCCGGACCGCATCCGGGTGACCGGTCTGGCCGACACCGAACCACGGGTACCCAACACCTCGCCGGAAAACCGAGCCAAGAACCGGCGGGTTGAAATCGTTATCGATCTGTCCAAGCCCATGGAAGAGCAGGAACTGCGCCTTCGCGAGCTGATTCGTTCCGAAAGCGAGTCGCAGGAAGCCATTATTGGCATTGAGCCCGGTCGGGATACGCCCAGCGAGATTACCTGGTAGTAAAACCTTGCCTCGCGCCCTATCCAGATTGGTGCACAAGCCCTTGATGCGCACGCCTCTGGTGCACTTTGACGCAGATAAATACCTCCCTCGGCGCCCTCAGGTTCTCCAACCCCCCTGCAGTACTTGATATGCATTGTTTTGGAACAGCACTTGCTTAAGCCGCACCCCAACAATGCACAACGGCTCATCAGAAGCCGCGTAATCAAAACACTCAGGAGAAAAACCCGTGGACATCACGAGTGCCGTACACACCCTGACCGAGAGCGCCAACACGCTCTTCATTCTGATTGGCGCCATTATGGTGCTGGCCATGCACGCCGGCTTTGCGTTCCTGGAAGTGGGCACAGTTCGCCACAAAAATCAGGTCAATGCCCTGGTTAAAATCATGACCGACTTCGGCATATCCGCAGTCGCCTATTTTTTCATCGGCTACTACATCGCCTATGGTGGGCACTTTCTCAATGGCGCCGCCGAACTCACCTCCGCCAACGGCTATGAACTGGTCAAATTTTTCTTCCTGATGACCTTCGCCGCGGCCATTCCGGCGATCGTTTCCGGCGGTATCGCAGAGCGTGCCCGCTTCTACCCCATGCTGATTGCCTCGGGCCTGATCGTGGCCTTCGTCTATCCTTTCTTTGAGGGCCTGATCTGGAATGGGAACTTTGGTTTCCAGGCCTGGCTGGAGAACCAGTTTGGTGCGTCCTTCCATGATTTCGCCGGCTCCGTTGTGGTGCATGCTGTCGGTGGCTGGATTGCTCTCGCTGCGGTGCTGCTGCTCGGCGCCCGCACCGGTCGCTATCGCAACGGTCGGGTCGTGGCCTTTGCCCCTTCCAACATTCCGTTTCTCGCCCTCGGCGCCTGGATTCTGACCGTGGGCTGGTTTGGCTTTAACGTCATGTCGGCCCAGACTCTGGACGGCATCAGTGGCCTGGTTGCGGTCAACAGTCTGATGGCCATGGTGGGGGGTATTCTGGTTTCCATGCTGCTCGGCCGCAAAGACCCTGGCTTCATTCACAACGGTCCGCTGGCCGGACTGGTGGCGGTGTGCGCCGGCTCAGACCTGATGCACCCCGTCGGCGCCCTGATTACCGGGGGCGTGGCCGGTGCCATCTTTGTCTATCTGTTCGAGTGGGCACAGGCGAAAATCGAGCGGCTGGATGATGTTCTGGGTGTCTGGCCCTTGCATGGCGTATGCGGTGTCTGGGGCGCCATTGCCTGCGGTATCTTCGGCCAGGAAGCGCTCGGGGGCCTGGGTGGCGTCAGCCTGATGTCGCAGATTATTGGCTCGGTGGCCGGTGTGATCGTGGCCTTTGCCGGCGGGCTCATCGTTTACGGTGCCATCAAAACCATTAGCGGCCTGAGACTGACAGAGGAAGAAGAGTTCAACGGTGCCGACCTCAGCATTCACCGTATCGGTGCCAATGCCGTTGAGTGAGTTTCCGGGCCTTATTGTGCCTGGTAACCGGTAAGCTCCATGTAACCCACGCCGGAATGGCTTCCGGTGACGGAAACCGGACTCTCCCAATACGGGTAGAGTCCGGAGTTCCGGTAATCTCCGGCCGGTGCCGAAACGTCAAGATTCACGCCGAAATCCGGCAGGGCTATCTGCCAACGGCGAGGATATCCGGATAGCTCGCCCGCAGCGGCCATCTCAATCTGCTCCACGCCCAGTGCCACCGGCTCGCCCGTGGCTGGAATCCAGGTACCGGAGCGGAACGCCTGTTGTGCTTCCCGCAACTGGAACACCATCAGCTTGTCCCCCGAATCCAGATGCAGGGCAAACCAGTCCCAGCCCTGCTGGCCGGCTTTGAGAA
The DNA here is from genome assembly GCF_042763285.1 of Marinobacter sp. LM1. Taxonomy (NCBI): domain Bacteria; kingdom Pseudomonadati; phylum Pseudomonadota; class Gammaproteobacteria; order Pseudomonadales; family Marinobacteraceae; genus Marinobacter; species Marinobacter sp. LM1. The sequence continues at coordinate 285,744 of NZ_CP114373.1, read as the reverse complement.
ACTGGCTGCTCCACTCCCGGTCGAACCACCCGGTGCCCGCCACCGTCAACGTCTCGCCTTCGAGGGTGACCGTTCCCTCGATTTTCAGGTCTAACAGGCTGAAGTACATGGAGCCTTCGCCACTGGCGGATTTAGCGCTGAAACCCTCGTCACCATGGGCCACGGGATCACCCTGAGGCTGCAACAACAGGTCATAGGACCAGTGCTCCGTGGCGACCGACAGGCGCCAGCCTGCGTTTCCGTTTGCTGGCCTCAGGTGCCAGTGATCGAGCCAGACAGAAAAGGGTTGAGCAGTGGCACCGGCGTGCCCGATGTCGCCTCTGGCCAGCTTTTCGGCAAAGCGGTGCTGACCGTTGTAGCTCACCGCAGCATGGGCCATCCAGGCAGCCTCCAGAGGCCAGAGTGCCGGCTGCGGCGGTTCGGCATTGACGGGCCTTGGAGTCAGAGCCTGCCGGAACTGTGTCCATTGCAGCCCCAGGGGCTTACCGTTTTCGGTTTCCAGATTTGCGGTGAGATACCACCATTCAATGCGGTGCTGTGGATGGGAGCCGAAATCGGCGGGAAAGGAGAGCCGGTCTCCGGGCCCCGGCTGCAGGAACTCAATCTCGCTGTCGGAATCCGCCACACCAGCGAGGCCGGCGAAACCGTTCGGCTCTTTAGATCGATCACAGGCGGTGAGCAGCAGAGCCAGAAACGCGATAACGAAACGCTTCATCGTTCACCTCCCTGCAGCCCATGGGCGGACTCCGGCGCCGAACCCGGGCGACGCAGCTGCAGGCACATCAGCAAGGCAATGCTGAGGCCGATGATCAGAGCCAACACGGCCAGCTCGATCCAGAACCCCGGGTACACCGCCATCGGCAGTGACCAGCCAAAAGCCAGCGGATTGATGCGCTGGACCAGAATCCAGGTGAGCCACACGCCAAGCGGTAGTGCACAAACCAATACCGCAAAAATCAGCGCCAGGGAAACCCGGGTGAGCTGGGCCGCGGCCTGGCGTTGGGGCATACCCCAGACGATCAGCAGCCGGAAATACCAGGCGCGGGTAGAGAGGAAGACCCACACCATCAGCAACAACGCGGCGGCTGCCAGAATAAGCGTGAGGGTAGTCATGGCCCGGGTCAGCAGGAAGGTCTGGTCAAAAATATCAGTGGCCAGGGTCCGGATGGCCTGATTATCCCTCACTGTCAGTTGGGGGGTATGCCAAAGCCGGGCCAGTTGCGCCTCAACCACTTTGATCTCTTCGACGCCCGCGCTTATCGACAGGCTTCGAAAGCGGGCTTCAAAGTCCTCAGGCAAGAGACTCGCCAGCACCAGCACCTCACCGGAGGGCCGTCCGTAATCCGGATAAACGGCCAGCACCGGAGCCTGAAACCGACGGGCGCCAAGCCTGACAATGAGACGGTCGCCTACTGCAAGCTTTTGCCTTCTGGCCAACTGCTCATTGACCATTAGCCCCTTGCCCCGCGCCAACGCCTGCCAGGGCGTTTCTGTTTGCGCCAGCAAGCGCCAGTTTTGCACCAGGTGACTGACCGGCCCGAGGGCAAACACATCGACAGGCACCGGCTCACTGCCTGGTGCTGCCTGCACGCTGGCCCGCCCCCGAATCACCTGATGCCACGATTCCGGACTCACCAGCTCCGGCTGCGCCGTCAGCCAGCTTGCGGCAGCGGTGATATCCGCCCCTGGCGGTACTTCAATGTAGTAATCCGCTTCCAGCCGTTGCCCCAGCCACTGATCAAAGGTGTCCTCGAACGTGGTTACCAGGGCATGAACCGCCAGCACCAGTGCCAAGGCAAACTGCAGGGCCACCAGCGGTAGCGCCAGCCGACGCACCAGGACTGCGACTTCCTGTAGGCGCCAGCGAATCAGCGGATCCCCGGTGTTACGGGCCAGCCAGCGGACAACCCCGGCAATCGCCAGCGGGGCCAGCCAACCGGCAGCGAGAAAAACCAGTGCCACCGCCAGGAACAGCCAGATCAGAGTTGGTGCCCACAGAGATACTGCCAGCCCCAGGGCCAGTAGCACCGCAAAAAATGCCGGTTGCACCCGAGTCAGGAGCGACCCCGACGAGTCCCGAACGCCCGCCAGGCAAGCGGCCACGATCACCGCCACCATGGTCAGGGTTGGCAGCCACCAGTCCTCCCCTCCACCGGCATAGAGCGGACGATCGAACAGGCCTTCCAGGGCCTGCCCAAAGCCATCTGCCAAAACCAGTGACAGCGCCCGCCCCAACCAAACCCCGGGCAGTATGCACACCAACGCCAGCAGCAGGTTTTCCACCAGCAACAGTCGGCTGAGCTGGCTCCTGTTCACGCCATAGCGATACAGCAAAGCCAGGCTTTCCCGGCGTTGAGCCAGACCCAGAAGGAACACACTGCGCAACAACAACGAGGTAATCAGCAGGACCAGCACTCCGAGCGCATCCAGGTTGAGCAGAAAACTGTCACCCAGCTCTGCCGTGTCCGGCGCAACGGCGAATGCCTGATAGCGGTAGCCCGCCGGTGGTGGCGTCTGACCGTCGGCTTGCGACACCAGCAGAACCAGGGCCGATGCTTCGGCTGAGGCCTGGGCGGCGGCTTCGCTGATATCGACGAAGGGCTTGCCATCGAGTTCGCCCTGCCAGGGTGCTGGCGTGTGTTCCGGCTCGGCAAAGCAATGGGCCGCCAGCGGATCAATGCCCACCAGCCGGCCGCGCCCCGGTACCAGCACTTCCTGCCATGGCATCACGCACAGGCCCTGGCGTCGAAGGGTGACAAAGTCCTGCACCGAGACCGGCTGGCCGTCCTCACGCACCACTTGCTGGCGCTCGGCGACAGCGCTCTCGCTCTGTTCAAGGCTGGCCCTGGCCTGGCTGGTGAGGTGATGTATTCCAGTCCAGAGCGCGGTGGCAAGCAGGATCATGGCGGCCAGCGCGGCCAGCTGCAGGGGGTGACGACGATAATGACTGAACAATGCGATGCGGGGAGACATAGGTCTTCAGGGCCAGCCCTGGTGCCCGAGGTCCAACTGATGAAGGCAACGGGCTGCCAGGTCCGCATCGTGGGTAGCCAGCACCAGCCCACAACCATGGCGGGCCTGGAGTTCGAACAACTCATCGGCGACAGTCTCAGCCGTCCTCCGGTCCAGGCTACCGGTCGGCTCATCCGCCAGAATCAGTGCCGGCCGGGTAACAAATACCATGGCCAGCGCAGCCCGCTGGCGTTGGCCACCGGAAACCTGATCCGGATAACGCTGGCCCAGCTCACCAATGCCCAACCTCTGGAGCCAGTCGCCAGCGCTGGTGTCGTCCCGGCCAGCCAGGCGCGCTCGCAACCGGATATTATCCAGCAGGGACAGGGTCGGCATCAGGTTGGCATCCTGAAAGACCACGCCGAGTCGGCTCTGCCTCAATTCGCACCAGGTCCGCTCCAGGGCCTTGCCCGTTGGCGCGCCATCCCCGGCCAAAGGCTGTCCCAACATCGCCAGCCGACCGGAACCGGGAGACTCCAGACCACAAAGAACATTCAGCAGCGTGCTTTTCCCGGAACCGGACGGGCCGGTGAGCGCCAGCGACTCGCCTCGCCCCAGATGCACACTCAGTTCCCGCAACACGGTCACATGCTGGTCGCCGCTCTCGAACTGTTTACTCAGACCGGTGACACTGATCAGGTTATCGGCCATGTTTTCTCCCGGTATTCAGTCGGCAGCCCCCAGAGGTTCTGCCGCACCGTTCCTGCGTTGGGCACGCCATTCCCGGAATTGCTCGACCCAGGACAACAGCGCTGGAATCACCAGCAGCACCAGGAAGGTGGACAGTCCCAAGCCAAAGGCAATCGACGTTGCCATGGGAATCAGGAACTGGGCCTGCAACGACGTTTCGAACAGCAGCGGTGTCAGCCCCCCGATGGTCGTCAAGGACGTCAGCAGCACCGCGCGAACCCGCTGCACGGCGGCCTCATTCAGGGCATCCGTGATGTCCAGCCCCTTCTGCCGTTGCTGATTGTAGAAAGCCACCAGAATAATGGCGTTATTCACCACGATACCGGACAGGCCGAACAACCCAAACAGCGACAGTATGGTGAGCTGCAGCCCCATGATCCAGTGGCCCAGGAGGGCACCGACCAGGGCAAAGGGAATAATCGCCATGACGATCAGGGGCAGACTCCAGGATGCAAACACCCAGGCCAGCACCACATACATCAGGGCCAGGCCGATAAGCAGCCCCGTTTGCATGTCCGCCATGGTTTCGCGTTGATCGGCCGAGCGGCCCTCAAAGCTGTAGCGCACACCGTGGCGACTGGCGATCTCCGGCAAAGGCCCGGACTGCAGGCTTTCAAGAATCTGGTCGGTGGTGGCAACCCGGGTATTCAGCGCCGAGGTGACCTCCACTGCAAGCTTGCCATCGGCATGGCGCAGGGCCTGGAATCCCTGGCGGTGGTCCAGGTTCATCACCTGGGTCAGCGGTACAAAACGGCCATCGGGGATGCGGATGGTCATGCGCTCCAGGGTGGAATATTGTTCCCGTTGCGCCCTCGGCAACTGCACCCGGACTTCCACCTCATCGCGACCATCCTGGTAGATCTGGGCGATCCGGCCATCAAATGCCGCCCGCAACTGTCGGCCCAGATCCACAGTGGTCAGCCCCAGGGCCTCACCATAAGAGCTGACCTGATAGAGCAACTGTTCTCGGCCCCAGGGCATATCGTCTTCCACATCCAGCACGCCCGGCAGGGTATCCAGAGCCTGGGCCACTTCATCCGCTGCCCGCTTCAGGGCCTCTGCGTCATCACCGGTCAGTCGCACATTGACATCTCGCCCGGGCGGGCCGGCCTGACGCTCGTTGATGTTCAGGGCATCGAGTCCGGCCGGCAGCGTCATACGGCTGCGCCATTCCCGAATGAACTCGGCATTGCGCACAGAACGGCTGTCCGAAGGCACCAGCTCCACCAGCATGGAGCCAAGCTCGTCATCGTTCCGTGAACTGCCCTCAGCCCCTTGAGTAGCGCCGTAGGTGGTCACGGCATGGAGTACGAGATCGCCACCCAGGGCCTCCTCCGTTTCAGTGAGTGAGCGCTGCATTTCCCGGATGAAGCGCGCCACCGTGTCCTTATCCGTGCCCGCCACAAAGCTGGCATTGGCGTAGAACACCGATGGTTCCGGCGTCGGGAAGAAATTGAACCCAAGCCGTCCACCGGCCAGCAGGCCGACGGTGACAATAGCCAACGCCAGTGCCGAGGCTACGGTCATGCCCCGGTGCTTCAGGCTGTAGCGAGAGAACCGGCGGAAAGGGCCGTCGCGGAAGGTATCGAACCGTTGCTCAAATTCCCGGCGCAAACGGGCCACGGCGTGAGGGCGTCGCTCTGGCTGATTCTCGGAAACCTTGCGGACAAAGGCATGGCGAAGATGGGCTGGCAAGACCACAAAACACTCCAACAGAGAGGCAATCAACACGCAGATCATCACCACCGGAATATCGCCCAGGATATTGCCTATTACACCTCCCACCACCAGCAGTGGCATGAACGCCGCCACCGTGGTCAGGGACGAAGCCAGTACTGGCCAGACCATACGCTTGGCAGCGCCTTCGGCGGCATAGATGGACTGCTCTCCCATACGGGCATGGGCATCCGCGTCCTCCCCCACCACGATGGCATCGTCAACGATCACCCCCAGGGCCATGATCAGGGCAAACAGGGAAATCATGTTGATGGAGCCGCCGATCAGCCATAGCACCCCCAGGGCGGCGAGAAAGGCGGTGGGAATACCCACCGCCACCCAGGCGGCGACCCGCCCGGGAAGAAACAGGTAGAGCAGCCCCACCACCAGCACCAGACCACCCAGGCCATTGTTCACCAGCAGGGAAATACGGTCTTCAATCAGCTGCCAGGTTTCGTCGTAAACCTTGATATTTACGGTGGCCGGCAAGGTCGGGCGGGTATCCGTCAACCAGGACTCAAACACCCGCGCGGCGGTCAGGGAGTTGCCGTTTTCCGCCCGCTGAAGCTGCAGCTCTACGGCGGGCATGCCGTTGTTTTCCATTACCGTCTGGTTGTCCCGGGCTTCCTGGCGGATGATGGCTATGTCACCCAGTTGCATGCGGATGCGATCACCGCTGAGCACCGGAATGGTCTCGAAGGCCTGGGGGCTGCGTCGCTGCTCCACCGCCCTCAGCTCTCGGGTGGCATCCTGCTGAGCCATCATCCCCGCCGGCAGGTCACGGGACAGCGACGCCACCCGGTCGGCAATCTGTTCCAGCGAAAGGCCCAGGGATTCCAGCCGCTCCACCGGCACATCAATACTGATCTGCTGCTCCGGCAGGCCCCGGAGCGTGACCCGGTCGATGCCCCGGTCCAGTAATTCGTCCTCAAACCGGTACACCAGCTGGCGCAACTCGGCCCGGTCGACATCACCGTAAACCAGCAGCCGGGCCACCGGTTCGTACCGTTCGACCCTGGCCACCTGCGGTTCTTCGGCATCCGCCGGCAAGTTGTTGAATTCGTCGACCTGCTGGCGCACGTCATCCACTGCCTGTATCGGGTCGGTGCCTTCATGGAATTCCAGGGTAATGGACGACACCCCCTGCGCCGACGTGGAGGTCATCTTCTTGAGGCCGTCGACGCTGCGCAGACGCTGCTCCAGCGGATCGGTAATACCGCGCTCCACATCCTCGGCCGACGCACCACTCCACACCACCCGCACGCTAACCACATCCAGGGCGAAAGTAGGGAAGAACTGGATATTCATGCGAGTCAGGGCCATTACGCCACCGAGCAACATCACCAGCATCACCAGATTGCCGGCCAACCGGTGATGGACAAAAAAGCCGATCACACCCTTTTTGCGACTCATGAGGCCGGTGCTCCCTTGCTATCCGCCAGCTTTACTTTAAGGCCGGTGATCGCATTGGGCAGGTGGGTGGTGATCAGGCGCATGCCCGGTTTCAGGTGTTCACTGGCGATCAACAACCGGCGCTCGCCATTCTCGCTGAGTGCCTCGCCAACCCGTTGCACCGTCACCCGCTGCATCCTGTTATCATCAGTCATGATGTAAACACTGTCGGCCCCGTACAGTGCACTGAAGGGTATGGTAATCAGATTGTCCCTTGCTGGCCGCTGCAGCAGCAGTGGCTGCAAGGCCCCGGGCCGCAAGGCTCCCGATTCCCCGTTCAGCTCCAGCACCGCCTCGGTACCGGCCGGATCAGACAGGCCAGCAAACCGGACCAGCTCAAAGCGCTGGCCGGAAACCTCGGTGGTAGCCGTTAGTGTTGCCCCCTTGGCCAGGGCATCCACCAACTCGCCGAGATACATCTGCGGCACCCGCGCCCGGACTTCCAGCCCCTGTATCGGATAGATGCTCAACAACGCCTGATTGCGGGATACCTGATCGCCAGCCGCCACTTGCAGGTTGGTGACCATACCGTCAAAAGGCGCTGTTGATACCGCCCGCTCACCGTCCAGTTCTGCCGTGGTCAGACTGGCCCGGGCCTGCGACAACCGGGCTTCCAGGCTTTGCAGCCGGGCCGGATGCTCGGCTATGGCCCGCTCCCGGATACGAAGGGTCAACTCCGCCCTCGCCAGCGCATCGGTGGCAGCCTCAAGGCTTTCGCGGGAGGCCAGGTTACGCTCAACCAGCGACTGAATACGCTCAAACTGGCGACGGGCGTTGTCCAGAATGGCCTTTTCACTTTCCAGGGATCGCTGATCGTTGCGGTATCGCACCTGTTCGGACCGCACCTGCGCCTCCAGGTCGGCGACCTGGGCCCGGGCCTGGGCAAGTACCGGCTCGATATCGGCGGAATCCAGCGCGATCAGCAAGTCACCTTCGCTCACCTGCTTCCCTTCTCGTACCGGTAACCGGTCAATACGCCCGGCCAGAGTCGCGGTGATGGTCTGCAGATCCGGCGCTACTACCTCACCATACAGAGGCAATACCGGGGTCGCTTGAGTGGGATTGATCTCCTGCACCTGCACCAGCCAGCTGCGCTCAGTGGCGGATACTTCCGCCGGTTCCGGCCGGGTTGCCTTCAAAAGCAGGAAGCCGGCAATACCCAGGGCGATCATCAACAGGGGAAGCAGTTTTCTGGACATGGACCGTCAATACTCTGATTAAATGAAAGTGCGCAAAGACAACGAATTTACTATACAATTTTCAACAGGTTCCGGATTACTCCGGCAGGTTTCCAGGCTTCAGGATCGACTCCGTTGGACGCCACCCACGACACTCTGCTCAACGTCATGCTGCTGAACATTCTTCTGGTGTGTGCCGTTGTAGTGATACATAACGAAGTCCTGATCCGTTTGAGCGGCCTTCTCGCACGCATGCGTCAAAGCCACCATTTCCGTTTGATTGTGGCTGTGCTTGGCTGCCTGACCGCCCATGCGCTGCAAGTCTGGATCTTCGCCACGGCCTTTTATTTCATGCACCATGCCGAGGGCTGGGGCCAGCTAACAGGTAACTTCAGCGGTACCATGCTGGACTGTGCCTATTTTTCCTTCACCACCTTCACCACCCTGGGCTATGGCGATATCGAGGCCGTCGGCCAACTCCGACACCTCACCGGCATCGAGGCGCTCGCTGGCCTGATGCTGATCACCTGGAGTGCCTCCTTCCTGTTCCTGGAAATGCAGCGCTACTGGCCAACCCGCTAGCCACCAAGCCTCAGATCCATTTGCACCGGGCCAGGGTGTAATACAGCAAGGGCACCACGATCACGGTGAACAGGGTCGACATTGCCAGGCCGAACACCAGCGAAATCGCCAGCCCGTTGAAAATGGGGTCGCTCAGGATAAAGTAAGCGCCTACCATGGCCGATATAGCCGTCAGCAGGATGGGCTTGATGCGCACCGCACCCGCCATAACCACCGCCTTATCAAGCGCCATGCCCTCTGCCAGCAATTGCTGAATGAACACCACCAGCAGGATGGAGTTACGCACAATAATGCCGGCCAGGGCAATCATGCCAATCATGCTGGTAGCGGTGAATTCCTTATCCAGCAAGGCATGGCCCGGCATGATGCCGATCAGGGTCAACGGAATCGGTGCCATAATGATCAGCGGCAGCAGATAGGAACGGAACTGGGCGACCAGCAGCACAAAGATCATGAAGACACCCACGCTGTAAGCGGCGCCCATGTCCCGGAAGGTTTCGTAGGTAATCTGCCACTCACCGTCCCACTTCAGAGTGCCTTTTTCCGGCAATGGTGGTTGCTGGATAAAGAACTGCTCTGGTGCCTCAGCCTGATTTTCCAGCAAGTCCACCATACGGAACATGCCATAGAGAGGGGAATCGATGTCCCCGGCCATATCGGCCGTGACGTAGGTGACCGGCAGCAGATCCTTGTGGTAAATGGCGCCCATCCAGTCCGCCTCCCGCACGTCTGCGATGCTGGCCAACGGCACCAGTTCACCACTGCGACTGCGCACCTGTACCGAAAGCAGAGCCGAGGGCTGAGCCTTGTCACCCTCGGCCAGAATCACCCGGATCGGCACCGGGTATTTGGCCTGGTCATCATGCAGATAACTGACACCAGCCCCGCCCAGCGCGATCTGTAAGGTGCTGACCACCTGGGCCTGGGAGACCCCGAGCCGGGCTGCCCGGGCCCGGTCCACCACCACTTCCCACTGCCGGGTGGGGGCCTCCAGAGTGGTATCAATATCCACCAGGCCATCGATTCGAGTCATATCGTCGGCAATCAGGTTTGCCAGTTCCGCCCGGCGGAAGGCATCGGCGGCATAGATTTCTGCAACCACCGGCGACAGCACTGGCGGCCCCGGTGGCACCTCAACAATTTTCACCCTGGCACCGTAGCGATCGGCAATGGCTTTCAGCGGGCCACGCAGGCTCTGGGCAATCTGGTGTGATGGCCGCTCTCTGTGCTCGGAGCCGGCCAGGTTTACCTGAATATCGCCCTGATAAGGTTCGCTGCGCAGATAATACTGTCGCACCAGCCCGTTGAAATTGATGGGCGATGCGGTACCGGCATAGGTCTGCCAGTCGGTGACTTCCGGCACCGTTTCCAGATAATGACCCATATCAGTGAGCACCCGCTGGGTCTGTTCCACCGGCGTGCGCTCAGGCATATCCAGAATCACCTGCAGCTCGGATTTATTGTCGAACGGCAGCATCTTGAGAATAACCGCCAGAAAGACCGGCAAGGATGCTGCCGCCAGGGTCAGCAGCACCACGCCCAGGCCCAGAAAACGGCGGCGCCAGGCATGCTCGCCCAGAAACGGTCCCAACACACCGTTGAAGATCTTCAGCGCCAGCGGGCTGGCACCCTCGGCGGAACTGGCGGCCTCACCGGCCTCGTCCAGCTCCTGGCCCTTTTTGTGTTTCAGCAAACGGAAGGCCAGCCAGGGGGCGACGACAAAGGCGACAACCTGGGAAACCACCATGCCGGCCGAGGCATTGATGGGAATCGGGCTCATGTAGGGGCCCATCAGGCCAGTCACAAACGCCATAGGCAGCAGCGCGGCCATGATGGTCAGGCTCGCCATAATGGTGGGGGTACCCACCTCATCCACCGCCACCGGGATGATGTCCCTGATCGAACGACGAGTGTTCTGGATGCGCCGGTTGATGTTCTCGGTGATCACGATGGCGTCATCCACCAGAATCCCGATGGAAAAGATCAGCGCGAACAGCGACACCCGGTTCAGGGTAAAGCCCCAGGCCCAGGAAAACACCAACGTTAGCAGCAGTGTAATCAGTACCGAAATACCGACAATCAGGGCCTGGCGCCAGCCCATGGCCGCCAGCACCAGCAGCATCACCGCCACGGTGGCGGACACCAGATCGGAGATCAGTTTCTGCGCCTTGTCGGAGGCGGTCACCCCGTAATCCCTCGTCACCAGCACTTCAATATCCGGTGGCAGGGCACGGTTACGCAGCTCATCCAGCCGCTGCTCGATGGCGGTAGTGATATCGATGGCGTTTTCGCCTGGCTTCTTCGCAATCGCCAACGTCACCGCTGGATACACCTGGCCGGCCACGCCTGCTTTGTGCTCCGGGTGGGCCGGGCCGAAGCCGACCATTACACTCTGGTCCGGCACCGTCCCGCCACGGCGCACTTGCGCCACATCATCCATGTAGACGGCCGCCCCATTGTGCATGCCCACCACCAGGTAACGGACATCGTCTACGGATTCCAGCAGCGTTCCGGCCTGTACCGGAATGGAGACGTTGTCGCGGGTTACCCGGGCTTCCTGGCTGGCCGCGTTGCCGGCATTGAGCGCATTCGCGATGTCCTCGGTAGTGAGTCCATACCCCGCCAACAGCGCCGGATCAAACAGGATGTCCACCCGGTCCGGTACGCCGCCGAGGGTATAGATGTCCCGGGTACCGGGCACGCGCTTGAGGGCCACTTCGAGCATGTGCGCCAGCCGGGTGAGTTCTTCCCCGGAATGGGTGTTGGTGGGATCAAACAGGGTCAGGCTCATCACCGGCACATCGTCTATACCCCGGGGCTTGATCAGGGGCTGGGAGGCTCCGAGATCCGGCGGCAGCCAGTCCTGGTTGGAATACACCTGATTGTAGAGCCGCACCAGTGCTTCCTGGCGGGTAATGCCTACCTCGAATTCAACGGTCACCACCGCCTGGCCCTGTCGTGACACGGAGTAGACATGCTCCACGCCCTTGATCTCACTCATCACCTGTTCGGCCGGCGTGGCAATCACACTTTCCACTTCCCGGGCGCTGGCTCCCGGCAGCGCCACCATGATGTCGGCCATGGTGACATCAATCTGGGGTTCCTCTTCTTTTGGTGTGACGATCACCGACAGGACACCGAGGATGATCGCCAGAATGGCCAGCAGTGGGGTCAGATGATTGTTCTGAAAGGCCCGGGCAATGACGCCGGACGGGCCAACCGGGGGCAATTCCTGACTCATGGCCGCCTACTCCCCGCTTGCCGCTGAGGAACCGGGCATGGCCAGTGTTTCGCTGCCCACCAGAACCCCCGGGTTGGTCACCACCTGTTCACCGGCACTGAGCCCTGATAACACCTCCAGCCGCTGACCATCGCGAACGCCGGGCCGAATCTGGCGCAGCCGTGGTTCGCCCTCAGGGTTAATCACGAACACGGCCCGCAGTTCACTGCGCTGAACCAGGGCAGACGCCGGAATCCACAGAGCCTCCCGGCTCGCCACCGGCACACTCACTTTCACCAGCATGCCCGGGAACAAGGCACCATTGGGTTCGTTTAGCTGAAGGCGCAGCCGGAAGGTATGGGTTTGCGGGTTGGCATAGGGATAGAAGGTCATCTCGCCGGTCTCCAGCACCCGGCCATCGGGCAGGGTCACGGTGGCCTGGCGCTGGCTGCGGGCCACGTCGGCGTATTTCTGGGGCAGATCCACCACCACCCGCAGCTGTTCGAGGGACAAACCGCTAAGCAAAGGCTGGCCGGGGCTCACAGACTCACCCAACTCGACATGCCGTTCGGTGAGAATGCCGCCATAGGGGGCGATAATACGGGTGTAGTCCAGCTGCTTGCGGGCTTCGGCCACCGCCGCTTCCGCCCTTTCCACCCTGGCCTGAGCAGCGCTCATATTATTGCGGGCCTGGTCGAATTCCTGCCGGGACACCAGGCCCCGTTCATGAATGGCTTCGATTCTTTGATACTGCTGACGGGCATCCTGCAACCCGGAACGGGCTTCCTGCAATCCGGCTTCAGCCTGGTTGAGCCGGGCCTGCTGTTCGCTGTCTTCCAGGCGCACGATCAGATCACCGGCGGCAACAGAATCATCCACATCAAAGGGCAGCTCCACCACCGTACCGCTGGTCTGGGCGGATACGGTACTCTGCTGAACCGCTTCAATAACACCATCAAGATGGGCGGTTTCCTGCAGGGTGGCCCGCGTTACCGCCTGCGTTTCCACGGTCTCAGCCGATAAAGCGGAACTGATCAGCATCAGAAGCAGCACCCGAATCGCCTGAACACACTTACCCATCTTCGTTATTCCTTTAGAGAATTACTTGATAACCAATTGTAGCATTACCCCTGACACCCTTCAGTCTAGTTGCTGTCCTTGCGAACCGGGTTTGATCAACGACAAAAAAACCCCGGATGGAGTGACCTCCACCCGGGGTATCAATGTCACCCGCCGGCTATGAGAAGCGGGTAACCGCCATAATCGTTTTTACCACCGGGCCGTAAGCGCTGCGCGCAATGTGCGCCCCGGCTCATTGACCCGGAACACCCCACTGTCGGCCAGGTTGTCCTTACTGACATGGTTCGCCCAGGTATTGTCGAACAGGTTATCCACTGCCCAGGTCAGGCTCAGATTGGCCATGAGCGGGTGGGTGCCGGACAGGTTGAATACGCCGTATCCTGGCGAAGTACTGGGGTCCAGTCCGGATTCAAGATCTACCCGATCTTGGCGACGGGCCAGTTGCCATTCGGCCTCCAGAGTATGGCCCTGATAATGCCAGCCCAGGGTCTGGATAAACTGGATAGGCGGAATCCGCGGCAGCGCCTTATCGGCATCCCGGTTTTCGCCGCGCACGGAAGCCAGCTTGCTGGTGCTGCTCCAGGTACCGTTGCTCCATCCCAGCATGCCCTCAACACCAAGCAGGCGGGCGCTGATATTTTCATAGCGGGTGTCCGTGGTGTTGTTGGGGTTGCGGATGTCAAAGCGGTAGACATAGTCATCCACCTGGTCTACCCAGACAGCCGGGCGCCAGCTCCACTCGCCCTGATTGCCGGGCAGGCTGACTTCCAGCTTGTGGTGTTTTTCGGTGTCCAGATCCGGGTTTCCAATCCAACTGCCTTTCATGGTCTTACGGGCAACGTAGCGCTCATTCACGCTGGGGGAGCGCACGCTGTGGCTGGCCGTAACTTCAAGGGCCTGGACCGAAGAAAAACGCCACTCCCCGGTCAGGAAACCGCTTACGTTGTCATCGTTGGCTTCGGTATCGCTTGCACCATAGGCCGAGGCGTAAAGCCCGGAAGGGGAGAACGTCATCATACCGCCGGCCATCGGAGTAAACGTCTGATCGGCACGGGTGGCATCCATTTCCACACGGTCATAACGGATGCCGGCACCGAGGCGGGCATTGGCGCGTATCTGGTGGAAGGCTTCCACAAACACACCTACCCGGTCTCGCTCGACGCCCGGCCACATCAAAGAGGCCTCGTGGTCGAGATTCATGCCGTTGTACATGGTGGCATCCCACTCATTGCTTTCCACATCGACACCAAAGGCAATGTCTTTGGTGTAGTTGATGGTCTGATCCAGCACCAGTCGGGCACCCCGGGTGCGGGTTTCCGAGTTGGTCTGCATTTTCATGGGCATACCCATATTTACCGGCGGCTCACGCAGGCTGAAGTTATCCATCACGTGATCCACCTCTGCCTGCCATGCCATCAGGTTCCAGCCGCCGCTGGCAACCGGCGCGCCCAGCTCCAGCCGGTACAGGTCGGTATCCGTTGTCGGTGCATCCATACCCCGGCCGGGAAACTTTACATCCCGCTCTTCCTGGCGGCTGACCAGGCCCTTGATGTAAAAGCCATTATCAGCCGTCCAGGCGGCATCCACCCGGCCTTCAGAGTTTTTATAGGCGCTGCGGACTTCGTTACCGTCGCCGTCTTCATAGTCGTCGGCTTCGTCGTAGCCGCCGGCAAGGCGAATGAAGGTATCCTTGCTGCCGGCCGCCACACTGCCGTTAACCAGCTTGCCTTCGCCATTGTCGGCACCGCCGACCGTCAGGTGGCCAGTGGTGCGGTTATCATCAGCAAATTCCGGGGCGGCGGTAGTGGCCACAACCTGGCCGCCGGCAATCGGGCCCCAGCGCAGGGTGCGGTTGCTGGTGCGCACTTCCAGCACCGGCGCCAGCGCTGTGCTCAAACGGCTGGTGGGCGGATCCATCCGGCTCGGACAAGCCCCTTCAACCCGCATGCCGTCGAGCAGCACCTCAACCCGCTCTTCGTTCTGGCCACGGATCACCGGATCAAGACCACGGCCGCCCATGCGTGACAGGGAAACCCCCGCATCCGAGGACAGTCGCTGTACGGGTTCGGTCTGAATGGCCGCGGCAGAGAGCCGGGCGGCTTCGGCAGACTGACCTTCGGTCACCCGGATCAACATCAGGGCATCGGCTTCAGACTGGGCATTGGCAAGAGGTGCGACAGCATAGCCGGCCATCACAAGGCTGATACAGCGAGCCAGGTGGGTCTTTCTCATCATGGGTTGGCGGTCCTTGGGGCGTTTTGATCAGGTATTTTGCTAATTAGCCGGAATTGTATGCCGCTTCATTTTCATTGGCTTGAGACACAATGCCGCACCCCCTTGGGGGTATCTCCGTCGGGTAGAGCGCGGGGCTTCGCAGCAGATTTACTTGCCAAATACCGCACCCCTGTGGTGCAATCAGTGCCCTTTTTTTGGGCGGTCGCATTTTCCTGCGACTTTCAATACGCGTATTCCGAGGGCATGACACCATGACTGCAAAACTCGACGAAAAGCTCGAACCGATCTTCCAGGACGTTCTTCATCGCAACCCGGGTGAAAAAGAATTCCACCAGGCGGTTCACGAAGTGCTGGAAACCCTGGGGCCCGTATTGGTGAAATACCCGGAGTTCGCGGACAAGAAGATTATCCAGCGCATCTGCGAACCCGAGCGCCAGATCATCTTCCGTGTGCCCTGGCAGGACGACAGTGGTGAAATTCACATCAACCGCGCCTTCCGCGTCGAGTTCAACAGTGCCCTTGGCCCCTATAAAGGTGGCATGCGTTTTCACCCGTCGGTATACCTGGGCATCATCAAGTTCCTGGGCTTCGAACAGATCTTCAAAAACGCCCTGACGGGCCTGCCCATCGGCGGCGGTAAAGGCGGCAGCGACTTTGACCCGAAGGGCAAATCCGACGACGAAATCATGCGTTTCTGCCAGAGCCTGATGACCGAACTGTACCGCCATCTGGGCGAGTACACCGACGTTCCCGCCGGTGACATTGGCGTAGGCGGCCGCGAGATCGGCTACCTGTTCGGCCAGTACAAGCGCATCACCAACCGTTACGAATCCGGCGTCTTCACCGGCAAGGGCCTGGACTGGGGCGGAAGCCGCGCCCGTACCGAAGCCACCGGTTACGGCACCGTGTTCTTCACCCACGAAATGCTGAAAGCCCGTGGTGACTCGCTGGAAGGCAAGACTGTAGTGGTGTCGGGCTCTGGCAACGTGGCCATCTATGCCATCGAAAAGTGCCACGAACTGGGCGCTAAAGTGATTGCCTGCTCTGACTCCCAGGGCATGATCGTGCATGAGAAAGGCATTGACCTGCAGACCGTCAAGCGCATCAAGGAAGTGGAGCGCCGCCGTATCAGCGCCTACACTGAGTTCCACAAGGATGCCAAGTACGTGGAAGACGGCAACATCTGGAGCATTCCGTGTGATGTGGCCCTGCCTTGCGCCACCCAGAACGAGCTCAATGGCAGCGATGCCAAGATGCTGGTAGAAAATGGCTGTATCGCGGTTGCTGAAGGCGCCAACATGCCCACCACGCCGGAAGGCATCATCATCTTCCAGGACGCCAAGATTGCGTACGGCCCGGGCAAGGCCGCTAACGCTGGCGGTGTTGCCACTTCCGCCCTGGAAATGCAGCAGAACGCCAGCCGCGACTCCTGGACTTTCGATTACACCCAGAAGCGCCTTGAGGAAATCATGATCGATATCCACAAGAACTGTTACGAAACTGCCGCCGAATTCGGCGCACAGGGTAACTACGTGCTGGGTGCCAACATCAACGGTTTCATCCGTGTGGCCAAGGCCATGACCGCCATGGGCGTGATCTGATCGCGCCATGACCAGCCAGCAGCCTCACCAGACCGCAGACCGGGTTTCCACCGGGCTGCCCGGTCTGGATGAGGTGCTGGATGGCCTGCGAATCGGCGACAACGTTGTCTGGCGGGTCTCCGATCTGGACGACTACCGCCGATTCGTTCTTCCCTTTCTGGACGCCGCCGCCGACGCCGGCCGACAGATTATCTACCTCCGCTTCGGCGAGCATCCCCCGATCATTAACCGGCACCCAGCGGTGCGCACCATCACCATTGATGCCCTCGGCGGCTTCGAAAGTTTTACCAGCCGAGTCTGGCACCTGATAGAACAGCATGGCCGCGGCGCCTTCTACGTGTGCGACAGCCTGAGTGAGCTACTGAACGCCTGGGCCACCGATGCCATGGTGGGAAATTTTTTCCGGGTGGTGTGTCCCTTCCTGTTCGAGCTGGATACTGTCGCCTGGTTCGCCCTGCACCCGGACCGACACTCCCGGATGACCCTGGACCGTATTCGCCAGACCACCCAGGTAATGATCGATGTGCACCGCCACGGCGAGGATGTGCAGATTCATCCCATCAAGGCCTGGCGCCGTCAGTCACCGACCATGTTCCTGCCCCATCGGGAACAGGCTGGCCAGTTTCGGCCAATTACCGACAGCAGCGATGCCACCCGCTTACAGGCCTCGCTGGAATCCGAGCACCTGCATCGCCAGCCCCTGCTGGATTACTGGGACAGACTGTTCCAGGAAGTCAGCCGGGCCATCTATGAACAGGACCAGGCCTGCATGTCCGATCTGCAGGAGCAGGTTCTCCAGGTGATGATCAGCCGGGACCCCCAGATTCTGGAACTGGCCCGCCGCTACCTGACCCTGGAAGATCTGCTCACCATCCGCAGCCGTCTGGTTGGCAGCGGTTACATTGGCGGCAAGGCCACGGGCATGCTGATCGCCAGAAACATCCTGCTGCAAGACGCCCCGGAACTCTGGCAGCCGAATCTGGAACCCCACGATTCCAGCTACCTGGGCACCGATGCCTACTATGCGTTTCTGGTCCACAATGGCCTGTGGCCGGCAATCATGCGACAACGCTCGCCAGAGGGTTATCTGAGTGAAGCACCCGCCCTGCGCCAGGCCATTCTGACCGGGCAGTTCCCGGCGGAAGTCCGCTCGGAACTGGAGCGCCTGCTCGACCACTACGGCCAATACCCCATCCTGGTGCGCTCATCCAGCCTGCAGGAAGATGGCTTCGGCAACGCCTTCGCCGGCAAATACGACAGTGTGTTCCTGATTAACCAGGGGGCGCCGGAGCAGCGACTGGCTGAACTCGAAGACGCCATCCGCCAGGTCTACGCCTCCTCCATGAGCGAAGACGCTCTGGTGTACCGCAAACAACGGGGGCTGGACCAGCGCGAGGAACCCATGGCTCTGCTGATCCAGCGGGTGAATGGCCGTTTCCATGGCCGCTACTACCTGCCGGATGCGGCCGGCGTTGGGGTATCCAGAAACACCTTTGCCTGGGACAGCAACATGGACCCAAAAGCGGGCATGGTGCGCCTGGTTATGGGGTTGGGCACCCGGGCCGTGGATCGAATTGAAGGCGACCACGCCTGCGTGATGGCGCTGGACCATCCCGGCCGGCAACCGTTCCGAAATCCGGACGAACACTACCGGTTCTCCCAGCATCTGGTAGATTTGCTCGACCTGCAGGAAGGCCATCTGGAAACCCGGCCCCTGAGCCAGTTACTGGAAACCGTTACAGACCTGCCCATGGCGCACATGGGCGAGATCGACCGGGCCGCCAGTGCCCGGGCGGAACAGATTGGCCTGCCAGGGCCAGTGTGGCGGCTGACCTTCCGGCCGCTGGTTCAGGCCAGCTCGTTTATTCCGCGGCTGTCGTCCTTGTTATCGACCCTGGAGGCCGGCTATCAGCATCCCGTGGATGTGGAGTTCACCCTGCACCTGGATGAGCACGGCGAACCCTCCTTTAACCTGGTGCAGTGCCGGCCACTGGCCACCATTGGCGAAACCGGCCCAGTCACACTGCCCGAACACCTGCCGGCAGAACGAGAGATTTTCCGCACCCAGGGCCATTTTATGGGCGGGAACATCAATCTGGCGATCGAGCGGGTCATCCGTGTAGATGCAGCTGTTTACGCCAATCTGAATACCAACCAGCGTTACGAAGTCGCCCGCCGTGTCGGCGAGATCGTGCGGGCATCCAGCAACAGCACCCTGCTGATCGGCCCCGGCCGCTGGGGCACCAGCAGCCCGGAACTGGGCGTACCGGTCAGGTTTGCCGATATTGCCGGCGTCAGTGCCTTGGTGGAGGTGTCAGAGAATGCCGGCGACATGGTGCCGGATCTGTCCTATGGCTCTCATTTCTTTCAGGATCTGGTGGAAACCGGTATTGCCTATGTGGCGCTGTTTCCGGAATCCGGGCAGTGCCATTACCAGCCTGACCATCTGCCCGGAGAAATCTCCCAGCCCGATAACGCCAGTGACATTGAACGCGCCATCAGGGTGTATGTCATGAATCAGTCGCCTATTCAGCTGGCCGGCGATGTGGTTCGCCAGGAACTGGTGTGCTACCGGCCGGTTGACCCGAAGCAATAGCCAGAGGTTTTTCGCGCCGACATCGGCTACACGCTGGTAGAATGCCCCCATGGAATGGCTGACACACTCACAGACCGGTTTTCGCCAGGCCGCCCGTTACCTTTTGGGCATGCGGCTGGCCATCATTGTCACCTTGCTGGTGGCCGTTGCGGTTGCCGAAACCACCATCACCCTTGCCCATCGGGCCGAGGCCCTGCTGCTGTGCCTGCTGTACGGTGTTCTGGCCTCGCTCGGGTGGTTGTGGTTCAGCCGGCGCCCGCCCGCCTCTGCGGTTTTTGTCAGCCTTACGCTCGCGGCCGATCTTGTGCTTATCGGGTTCTGGCTTTACCTCACCGGGGGCTACACCAACCCTCTGGTCTCACTCCTGCTGCTGCCCATTGCGGTCGCCATCATCCTGGTGCCCGGGCGCCAGGGTATCGTCCTCACGGTATCCGGTATTCTGGTGTATACCGCCCTGGTGCTCTGGCACACGCCTGCCATTGAACACCAGCACCACGGCAGCGACCTGGCCCAGCTGCATCTGGTCGGCATGTGGGTCACCTTTGCCCTGACCGCCGCCATTCTGCTGCTGGTGGTGGGCACCCTGGCCCGCCAGCTCAGAGCACAGCAGTCCCAGCTTGGGCAGTTCCGGGAAAACCGGCTTCGGGACGAGCAGATCATTTCCCTGGGCCTGTCGGCCGCTGCCGTCGCCCACCGGCTCGGAACGCCCCTGAATACCATGACGCTGTTGCTGGATGAAATTCGCTCTGCCACCGCGGGGCGGGGCGACGAACATCTGGAAGAGGACCTCGGCATGATGCAGCAACAGCTGGCACTATGCAGCAGGCATCTGCAACAGCTGACCCAGGCCGCCATCGAAGCCCGCAACGCAAAACTGGAAAACCTGGCGGTATCCACCTGGCTGAAACGGCTTCGGGAGTCTGCAACCTTGCTCTGGCCCGCCGGGCCGATACGCTGGGCAGGCGAGTGTCCTGAGGCAACGGTCGCGGTAGATGCCACCCTCGATCAGGCGGTGCTGAACCTTCTCGCCAACGCCCTGACCGCCAGCCCGCAATGGGTCGCAGTCAGTTGCCGCAGCTCAGGCAATGCACGGGTGGAGATTATCGTCGAAGACCACGGCGATGGTCTGGAAAGTGCCTTTGCCGGTGCGCCGGGCGAAGACGTGGTGGATTCCCGCAACGGCCTGGGTGTGGGGCTGTTTCTGTCCAACGCCACCATACAGCGACTGGGCGGCCACCTTCGTGCCCGGGTGAGCGATCAGGGCACCACCATGGTGATCGACCTTCCGATGTCTGGCGCACCTTCCACGGGAGTTATCTGAACATGACAGACCGCGAATGCTGGTTGCTGATTGATGACGATGAGAGCTTTCTGCAGGTACTAAGTCGCTCTCTTGCACGACAGGGCGTGGAGAGCGCGACGGCCAGTAACCGGGCGGATGCGCTCCGGGCCCTTGGCGAGAAGCACTTTAACCGCTGCGTGCTGGACCTGAATCTGGCGGGTGAGAGCGGCCTGCAATTACTGCCAGAGCTGCTGCAACACGATGACAATCTGGAGGTCCTGGTGCTGACCGGCTACGGCAGTATCGCCACGGCGGTGGAGGCCATGCGCCGTGGCGCCGCAAACTATCTGTGCAAACCGGTCACCGTCAGCCAGCTGACACAGGGCTTTGAACCCCTTGAGGGCGGCCCCGCACTGCGCCAGGAACCGCCCTCGGTGGAGGAAATGGAGTGGGAACATATCCAGCGGGTGCTGAATGAACACGAGGGCAATATATCCGCAACGGCCAGGGCTCTGAACATGCACCGCCGAACTCTGCAACGAAAACTCCAGAAGCATTCCCGCTGGCGACAGTGAATCTCCCAGCTGTCCTGAAACGGTAAAAATCTCACTTCGAATTGACGATCGTCAACTTCCTGAAACCAAGGTCGAATGCCTTCCAATCCCGGATGCGGTAGCATCCCCGGCAACCTCCCTTTGCAATAAACGGATAACAGGCACACGGCAAATACGGAGGTTGCGGGTAGCCAATCATTGCTATACTCGCAAACAGTTCTCACATGGAGAGGAGGAAGCCGAAAGCCACCGATAACCGGAACACCTGATCTATGCCCAACACCCCGGATACCCCTCAGCCTGCCACGGATATCGACCCGAAACGACTGGCGCTGGTGGCCACCGCCACCCGCAACATGGCACTGATTCTGGATGCCGGCGGCTGCATCGAGTGGGTCAACCAGGCGTTTGAAAACCACACTGGCTACTCGCTGGATTCGGTGCGTGGGAAACTGCCCAGCCAGGTTCTGGCCGGCCCGGATACGGATCCGGAGACCGTCAGCCGGATACACCGCCACCTGTTCCGGGGCGAGGCGTTTGAAGAAGACATCCTGCACTACACCGCCAACGGCGAACCCTACTGGGTACACACTTACTGTACACCCGTGGATGGCGAGGACGGCGTTGAACCCGGCTTTGTGGTGATCCAGACCAACATTTCAGACCGGAAAAACAGTGAACGCGGCCTGCGCATCGCTGCCAGCGTCTTTGATCGCAGCCACGAGGCGATTGTCATCACCGATCACCTGAACCGCATCATCGATGTGAACCCGGCCTTTTCCCGGATTACCGGCTACAGCCGTCAGGAAGTACTCGGCCTCAACCCCTCTATTCTGAGTTCGGGCCGCCATTCCCGGGAATACTACCGCTCCATGTGGCAGTCCATCGAAAAGACCGATCACTGGCGCGGGGAAGTCTGGAATCGCCGGAAAAACGGTGAGGAATATGTGGAATTGCTGTCCATCAGCCGGGTGCATCTGGACGAACCCGGAAAGCACTATTTTGTGGCTGCCTTCTCCGATATCACCGCCCTGAAGAATCACGCCAAGGAGCTGGACCGGGCCGCAAATTACGACGACCTCACCGGCCTGCCCAACCGACAGCTGCTGGAAGAACGACTGCGCTCCGCCAAGGCCCATGCCGACCGGCAGAAACGCTCACTCGCGATCTGCTATCTGGACCTGGACGGCTTCAAGGGCATCAATGATGAACTTGGCCACGACTTCGGCGACCAGGCCCTGCGCATGGTGGCAGAACGGCTGACCCGAAGCCTTCGCAGCGGAGATACCGTCGCCCGTATCGGCGGCGATGAATTTGTTCTGCTGATTCAGGGTGATCATTCCGAACCCCTGTATCAACGTATTCTGACGTCGGTCAGCGAGCCATTCGAACTGGCGGACAAAGAGGTAAACCTGACCGCCAGCCTGGGCGTCACCCTGTACCCGGAAGATGATACCGACGCCGAAGGGCTGGTCCGGCACGCCGACCAGGCCATGTACGCTGCCAAAGAGAAAGGCCGCAACCAATTCCATATTTTTGATCCCGGCCAGTATGCTTTCCGCAAGGAACGCAGGAACCAGCTGATGGAGATTTCCCGGGCCCTGGAAAACGAGGAATTCGAACTCTACTTCCAACCCCAGCTGCGCATGGCGGACTGCCAGGTGATTGCCTTTGAGGCCCTGATCCGCTGGAACCACCCGGAAAAGGGACTGATTGCCCCCGGCGCCTTTCTGCCGGCGGTGGCCAACAGTCACCTAGAGATCCCCCTGGGCCAATGGGTACTGAAAGAAGCGATTCACCAGATGAACCGGTGGCGGGAAGCCGGCGAAGCCCTGGCCGTCAGCATCAACATCAGTGCGCCCCACCTGATGGACCGGAAGTTTGTGGACTACCTGGAAGGCTATCTGCAAAGCCATCCGGAAGTGAGCCCCGGGCAAATCACCCTGGAAGTGCTTGAGTCCACGGCGCTGGAGGACACCAAGCGCGCCAGCAATGTTCTGGCCCGCTGCCAGTCTCTGGGCCTGCAGGTGGCACTGGATGACTTTGGCACCGGGTTTTCATCGCTAACCTACCTGCGCACCCTGCCGGTGGATGTCATCAAGATTGATCAGAGTTTTGTCCGCAACATGCTCACCGACGCCAATGACCGCGCCATCGTCGAAAGCGTGATCTTCCTGGCTCAGCGCTTTGACCATCCTGTGCTGGCGGAAGGCGTGGAGACCATGGATCATGCCGCCGCATTGCGGGACATGGGCTGCAACCTGGTCCAGGGCTACGGCATCGCCCGCCCGATGCCATCCGGAGCGGTACTGGAGTGGCTGCAACACTGGCGACGCCAGATCGAGTCCCGAAAGGAAATCCAGCAACTGCAGGCGGTTTCCGAACAGGGCGAGGGCATCTGAACAGAACGCTTACCGGTAGCGGCTCTGATCCAGCGTACTGAGCCGGTCCGGGTGGAACACCATCAGGCCGGTCACAAAGGTGCCGTTGATAAAACCCTCCGGAATCATGAACAGCGGCAGATACCTCAGATACTCATGCACCAGTTCATCAAAACTGTAGGTGCCGCTGCTCCACAGCATCAGACACATCACAATGCCTGCCGCAGCCACCGACAGGCCGGCTCCGAAAAACCCGCAGAAGAAGATGTAGGCGAAGAAGTTACGGAAATTGCGCCGTCGTTCCCACAACATGATGCCGTGGCTGACCAAGGCCGGCACCATCACCGTAATCAGGCCGTTGGCGGCAAACATCAGTAGCGGCTCACGCCCGGTGATGACGGTGATCACCAGGGCCAGCAGGCCCGCCAGCACCGCCAAAGCCCAACCCAGCATCAGGGTAATCACCGTAATGCCAAAGATGTGAATCGCCAGCCCTGGCGAAATACCCGCCCTCAGCTGCCAGACAAAGCCCAGAATAACCGCCGCACCGAAAAACGAATGCTGTAGGGCATTGTCCCTGCGCAAGGCGGGCCAGTCGACAGAACGCACCGCTTTCAGCAGGATCATCGCAAACAACACAGCGGTGATCAGCCACTGACTGGTGGAGAGCAGGTTGTCGGTCATTCCCATGGCGTTTTACCGGTGCGGGTGCGATTGGAATCAGGGGCAGTGTCTACACATACCCCATACACCGTCAATGGGATCACACCATACAGGTCAAGCCGCCACCGCCGCCCGGCCGGTGAGTGCCTGCCAGGCTTCATAGGTGCTCAGGAAGATACGTCCACCCAGGTGTTCCAGCAGTTCCGTGCCTTTGAGCCGGTCCATGACCGGGCCCTTGATTTCCGAGAAGTGCAGGCGCACCCCGGCATCGCGCAGCCGTTCGTTGATGGCTTCCAGGCTTTCCAGGGCTGAGGCATCAATCAGATTCACCGCCGGGCACACCAGCACCAGATCGGTCAGCTCCGGCTCCCGGGTAACCAGATCCATCACGGTTTCCTCAAGGAAACGGGCGTTGGCGAAATACAGGCTTTCGTCCACCCTCAGGAAGGTAACCTTGGGGCAAAGTTCCACCTCATGGCGCAGCACGTTGCGGAAATGCTCGGTGCCCGGCACCCGGCCCACCACGGCGCTGTGGGGGCGACTGGTTCGGTACAGGAACAGGCCAATCGATAACGCCACCCCGGCAATGATACCGGCTTCGACACTGTGACCAAGGGTAAGCAGGATGGTCGCCAGCATGGCCCCGAAATCGGTACGGGAATAACGGAAAGTGCGGCCCAGTGCCGGCAGATCAATCAGGGTGATCACCGCCACAATAATGGTCGCCGCCAGCGTCGCCTGGGGCAGCCAGGCTATGGCCGGAGTGAGGAACAGGGTCGCCAGGGCGATGCCCACCGCCGTATAGGCACCGGCCGCCGGTGTTTCAGCGCCGGCATCGAAGTTCACCACCGAACGGGAAAAACCTCCGGTAACCGGCATACCGCCCGACAGACCGGACCCCAGGTTGGCCGTGCCCAGACCAATCAGCTCCTGGTCCGGGTCAATGCGCTGGCGCCGTTTGGCCGCCAGGGTCTGACCCACCGAAACCGATTCCACGAACCCCACCACACTGATCAGCAAGGCGCTGACCGCCAGTTGGGACCACAGGCCAAGATCCAGACTGGGCATGGTAAAGGAAGGCAATCCTGAGGGCACCTCACCGACCAGTCGCACCCCCTGCTCATCCAGCCGCAATGCCCAGGCCAGCAGCGTGGTGATCAGCACCGCCAGAATGGGCGCGGTCTTGGTCAGAATATCGGCACCCCTGGGCGCCAGCCCAAATCGATGCAGTACCGGTTTCAGGTACCGGCGCGACCACAACAGGAACAGCAAGGCCCCTACGCCGATCAACAAGGTGGGCAGGTTGGTATTGCCCAGGGAAACCAGTAACGAGTGGCCAATATCCAGCAGGTTGTGGCCATTGGCCTGGATACCAAACAGGTGCTTGAGCTGGCTGGCGGCAATGACAATGCCCGAGGCGGTAATAAACCCGGATATCACCGGATGGCTCAGGAAATTGGCCAGAAACCCCAGTCGCAGAACTCCCATCAGGGTCAGCATCAGGCCGGACATCACCGCCAGCAGAATAGCACCGGCCAGATAGTCGGCACTGCCCGCCTCGGCCAGTGGCGCCAGTGCCGCTGCTGTCATCAGGGAAGCCACCGCCACCGGGCCAACAGAGAGGGTGCGACTGGTTCCGAACACCGCATAGATCACCAGTGGCAGGATACTGGCGTACAACCCGACCTGCGCCGGGAGGCCCGCCAGCAGAGCGTACGCCAGGGACTGGGGAATCAGCATAACGGTGACAATCACCGCAGCCACCAGATCACTGGTGGCCTGGTCACGACCGTAGGATGGCGCCCATTGCAGAATGGGCAGATAGCGTTTCAGATCCATGCGCGGCTCAGAACAGGTTGACCGGTACCTTCAGGTACACCTGGCCGTTGTCTTCCGCCGGCGGCATATGCCCCGCCCGCATGTTCACCTGCACCGACGGCAGGATCAACCGCGGCATATCCAGCGTTGCATCCCGCTCGGTGCGCATCTTCACAAATTCCTCCTCCGACACGCCATCGTGCACGTGCACATTAGCCTGACGCTGCTCCGCCACGGTGGTCATGTGCTGGTATTCATCACGGCCGGGTGCCTTGTAATCATGGCACAGGAAAATACGAGTCTCCGGCGGCAACGCCAGGACTTTCTGGATGGACTGGTAAAGAACCCGGGCATCGCCGCCCGGGAAATCACAGCGGGCCGTGCCGTAATCCGGCATAAACAGGGTATCGCCCACAAACGCAGCGTCGCCAATCACATAGGTCAGACAGGCTGGTGTATGGCCCGGCGTATGCAACACACGGCCTTCGAGGCTGCCGATAGCAAAGGTGTTGCCTTCCTCGAAGAGCTGGTCAAACTGGCTGCCATCGCGGGCAAACTCGGTACCGGCGTTGAACGCCTTGCCGAAAATTTCCTGTACCTGAATGATGTTTGCCCCGATGCCGGTTTTGCCTCCGAGCTTTTCATGCAGGTAGGGCGCCGCGGACAGGTGATCCGCGTGCACGTGGGTTTCCAGAATCCATTCCACGGTCAGATCGTTAGCCTGAATGTACTGAATGATTTCGTCGGCCGAGCGCACATCGGTGCGGCCAGCGGCATAATCGAAATCCAGCACCGAATCCAGAATCGCACAGGCCTGGCTGTCGGGATCGCGCACAACATAACTGAAGGTGTTGGTGGGTTCGTCGAAAAAATGCTGAACGATGGGCTGAGTCATGGTGTTCACCTCTGAAGTCGCCAGATCTTTAATTTGATCTAAGGATATACTGAAACGATATATAAGGTGAAATGCTGTTTTCTTATATGCGCGATAATCCCGATGCATCAACCAGGCAATCCCGGCCACCTTCCTTGGCCTGGTAAAGGCGGTGGTCCGCCAGAGCAATCAGGGCTTCCGGAGTGGCAGGCTCGTCGGTGAGTTCCGACACACACACCGCCCCGGCACTGACAGTAATGTTGAATTCATGACCATCGACCGAAAACGCCTCTGCCCGAACCGCTTCCATGATTCGCATCACCAGGGTTTGCACATCCCCCTCGGTTACCTCAGTAAAAACCACCAGAAACTCCTCGCCCCCGAAACGAGACACCACATCCGTAGTTCTGGTGTGGTTAAGCAACAGCTCAGTAAACCGCATCAATACCTGATCGCCCGCCAGGTGGCCCAGGTTGTCATTAATCCGTTTGAAGTGATCAATATCGAACATGGCCAGGCAGAAACGGTCACCGTGGCGATTACTGGCAGCGAGTATCTCGTCCAGCCGGGGCATCAGGTATCGACGATTATGCAGGCCGGTCAGGGGATCACGAATCGACTGATTGAGCAGATCCTCTTCCAGACGGTTGCGCTCCAGTGCGCCGGACAACAAGCCGGAGACGATGATCAGCAGGTCTGCCATATCCCGGCGCCAGCTCCGCTGGGACAATGAATCCACACCAAAAAAACCCATCACCTGGCCCCGGATGCGGATGGGAACGCAGAACATGGAACTGACCCCCTGCTGCTCCAGCAGCGCCCGCTCATTCTCCGCCTCGCGCGGCAAATCAGCGGTGTCTTCAATGAACACCACCTGGCTCTGGGCCTCCATCAGGCGGATCTGTTGCTGCCACCACCGAAAATCGTCAATCGGCACCTCCTGCTGATCTGCCATCAACGAGGGCACCCCCGGGGCGCACCATTCGTGGGTGTTGGTCATGGTGACAAGGTCGGGTGAAAAAGCATAGACGTAGGCGCGATCAACACTGAAGAAGGCGCCGATGGATTTGAGCAACTCATCGATACACTCATCGATGGAGCCAAACCCGAGATGGATGAATTCGCTGGAAAGCCGGGCAATCAGCTTCTGGAAACCGGCCTGGAACGAGAATTCCGCTTCGCTATCCCGAAGATGCTGCTCCAGCTCCTTGTAGTGCTGGATGTTGTGGAACTGGCCATACCAGAGGGTGCTGCCGTCCGGTTGCCGCTCGGGCACGGAATGGGCTTCATACCACTGGTACTCGCCATCTTTCATCCGAAGCCGGGCCCGGTAGCACCAGGGCTCAAGCGTTTTTGCCGATTGTAGGATGCTCTCGCCCACACCGGCAGCGTCTTCGGGATGGATGACACTGAACACCGAGTCTGCACTGGTCTTCAGCCGCTCCGGCTCAACACCGAACAGGTCACGGACCTGGGAACTCACAAACGGGTAATAGTGGGATTGATGATCAGCGCTGAGCCAGTAGGTAAACAAAACCCCTGGCACTCCAGATGCCAGTTTCTGGAAAAACTCGGCCGACAGGCCCTCTGGCTGCCGCTCCCCGGGCTGTTTTGCCATGTATGGCCTGTCTCCCCTGTACTCATCACCCTTATCTTCAGTGAGTGTAGTCCAGCCCGACAGTCGCTGCGAACAGAACCTTACAGGCTATCCAGGCGGGCCCTTGCTTCGGCTCGACGGCCGTCATCCGCCACTTCCCGACCAGGCCTTGCAGGAGCAGCCAATACTTTTTCAAGATAGACTCGGGCCCGTTGCGGCTCATCCTGCTCGGCCAGAAAATCTCCAAAGAAGTAATTGGCATCAATACCTTCCGGGTTGATTGCCAGCGATTTCTGCAGGTACTTTCGGGCCATCTCATCATCCCCGAACCCGAGCGGCCAGCCCGGCACCTGATAGTACAGGCTTCCCAGGGAAGTGTAGGCCGAGCCGTCCAACGCCTCCGGATCGATTTTCAGTGCCGATTCCAGGGAGGCCCGGGCCTCTTTCACCAGTCCCAGCGCACCCAGGCCGCCTTTGGCGCCGGCGTAGGTACTGAGCACAATACCCTGCCAGATCAGCGGTTCGGCACGGCCCGGATAATCAGCAACAAAGGTCTCGGCCTCTTGGGCCAGTGACTCAAATGCCTTTTCCTTATCATCGTCTGGCAACTGATACTGGATCTGCGCCCAGCGTTGCTGGATTTGGGCCAGTTCCGCCTGCATGTCCTGAGCCCACAGGGGCATGACCATGACCCCCGCCAACACCATTACGATCCACTTCATGACACCACTCCTGAATCCAGAAAGCGCCGGATCACCGGCAGCTGTTTTAACATCGCTTTATCCACAAGCTTCGGCAGGATGCCGTTGATCACCACAAACAGTTTTTCCGGCCAGCCGAGAAACCGCCGGCGTTCATCTTTTTCCATGGCCTGAAGAATCTGGGCTGCGACAGCTTCCGGTGCGTCCATGGCATTGCCCAGGGCACGGTTCAGCTCGTTCACCGGCGCCGGGTTCATAGCCGTGGCCGTGGCTCTGGGCGCTACGTACACCACCTGCACCGGGGTGTCCGCCAGCTCCCGGCGCAGGGCTTCGCTGAATCCGCGCAGGCCGAACTTGCTGGCGCAATAGGCGGTGTAGCCGGGAAACCCGATGCTGCCGAAGGTGGACCCCACCAACACCAGGGCGCCCACGCCCGCTTTACGGAAACGAGGCACAAAATGCCGGGCCACCAGCATGGCGGAACGCAGATTGACCATAAGCTGGGCATCCAGGTCACTGATCGCCATGGCATCCAGCGCCGCAAACCGGTTCTGGCCGGCGCAATGAATCACGCCATCAATATCGGGATACACCTCACTCAACTGTTGAAGCTGTCGATCCAGCTCCGGGCTGGCCAGCTCCAGGTGTACCGGAGAAACGCCGGCGCGCTTTTCCAGCCGCTCCGGATGCCGGGTCGCAACGATCACCCGGGCACCGCATTCCACCAACGGCCCGATCAGGGCCTGGCCAATGCCACCGGTACCACCCAGCAGCAGGAAGGTACGGTCATGCAGCCTCATGACGTTGCTCCTTGCCATGGGCCCGCAGCGGAATACTGTGAAGCATATCGCCGTACAGGCGATACACCATGCGCGCAGCCTCGATGATGGCCTGCTGGTCCTCCGGATCGGTGATGTCGTTCATCAGGTTGCGGAAGAACTCGAAGTGGTCCTGATCCAGGGCGCCGTGAGAGTAAAGATAACTGAACGCCTGATTGGGCAGGCCCAGCTGTTTCTGGATGGCTTCACCCAGGGGCGTGGCCAGCTCAATGGAGGTGCCCTCCAGCACCTGAACCATGCCAAAAAAAGCCGCCGGGTTACCCCGCTGGATGCGGTCATACAGGTAGGCCACCATCAGTTCGATGGAGGTATCGGGCTGGCCATGACGAATGGCTTCCTTGTCTTCACCGCAGGCTTCAAGGTCGTTGAGAATCCACTCGTGGTGGCCGTATTCTTCCTCGATGTATTCCACCAGTGCCTTGCGCACGAATTCCAGCCGTTCGGGCAGCCGGCCACCACAGGCCATCATCAGTGGCACGGTGTGCTTCACGTGGTGATAGGCCTGGGTCAGGAACCAGGTGTAACCCTCAAGATCAAAGCGACCCTCGCGGATAGCCTGAATCACCGGGGCTCCGGTGACATGGGCCCGGGCCTGTTCAGTTTCGGATTGCAGTCGGTCAAAAAATGCCATGTTGGAGTCTCCTGGCGTTGGCTGTCGGATAGAAGTGCCCGCAGGCACTGAGAGATTCATGAATAAGGGAAAGGATTCGGCCATGAGCCTGGGCAGGTCCGCCTGAATCTGGTGCCGCACCGGGCGACCGTTGGCCGTGATGTGACCCTCGGCCTGGGTCAGCCGTTGCCGGCGCAGGTACACAGCCTGCAGGCGGGCATAATCCGGTAAACCGGCATTCAGCAACGTCAGGGCCGCACGCACATCATCAGGGCTTCGATTATCGGTGATCACCACCAAAGCACCGGGTTGTGGCTCACCATCGCCAAATACCACGGCCTGAGTGGCCCCCAATGCCTGGACCAGTTCACTTTCCAGCCATTCCGGGCTGATGTTCCGGCCAAAGCTGGTGATCAACAGATTCTTGGCCCGGCCGTTGACGGCCAGAAAGCCCTCGGCGTCCTGGTCGCCCAGATCTCCGGTATCCAGCCAGTCATCGGCTTGCGGCTCATCACCGAGATACCCCAGATGGGTATTGCCCCGAACCAGAATCCGGTGTTCGTTATCCACCTTTACCTGCACATGCCCCAGGGGCCGGCCCACCGAGCCTTCTCGCTCGGCTCCGGGCACGTTCAGCGCCACCACCGAGCCACATTCAGACAAACCGTAGCCCTCGTACAGAGGCAACCCAATCGACCGTCCCCGGGCCAACAGGTCCGGCGATACCCGGCCGCCGCCGACCGCCAGGAAGCGAAACGAATCCGTAGCCAGCGAACCCTGCTCGGCGGCATTGGCCAGCGCCATGGCCAGCTCCGGCACCAGAATCACCGAATGGGGCTGGTGCTGATTCAGGCCGACCACCAGCTGGCCCAGTTCCAGGCCGCTGCTGCCAGTCATGCCCAGGGTTTGCAGCGGGGCAACCGTCACCGTGGCACCCATCAGCAGGGGCAGGTATACCCCGGCAATGTTCTCCAGCAGGGTCGCCAGGGGCAGGATGCACAGGTGTTGCTGTAACGTCACGCCTTCAAGCCGCTGTTGCAGTGCACAAGCGGTCGCAGCCATCTGCTGCGCCGACAGGCACACGCCCTTGGGGGTACCGGTGCTGCCGGAGGTGAAGGTAATCTTGGCGGTGTGTTCCGGCATCCAGGCCGCACCCGCAGACACCGGCAGGTGCCGCAACCAGACACCCTGGCCAATCGCCTCCGCCTGGTCGGCCTCGGCACTGAACAGCAGGGCATCCAACCCTGCCCGCTGAATCAGGTGCTCAGTCTGGCTTTTGGAGAAAAACACAGGCACCGGCACACACACCACCTCTGCCATCAGGCAGGCCAGGTCCGCCACCACCCAGGCCGGGGTGTTGTCGCCACACAGCCCGATGCGTTTGACGCCCAGATTTCGCAACTGATCAGCCACTGCTCCGGCTGCGCGCCACAAATCCTGGTAACTGAGGATGGCATCCGGCCCGCGCAGGGCGATGTGGTCCGGATGCTGCTGTACGCGCCGGAGCAACAGATCAGGCAAGGCGGCCATAGGCACCTCCCAGGTCCGCCTGCAGTTTATCCTCGGCCGCAACAACCGGCTGCACCAGCTTCAGCAAGCCGGCGGCGCGCAAGGCCGCCATACCATCAACGACCTTGATGGTCATCACCACCGGATGATGGTCGTAATAGCGACCCCAACCAGCGCCGCCATCCGGCAATTTTGAAGGGTCGGCATCCGCCAGCACCTGCGTGGCGATGCCGAGCCGATGGAAACTGTTGCGCAACTGGTCGGTACCGGTACACACCACCCAGTCATAGCCGGCAGCATCCAACCACACTGAGAGCGAGGCGAACAGATAGCGGCTGACCCCGGCTTCCACCCCGGCCAGGTGGGCAATTTCGGCAATACCGCTGCGTCTGGTTCCCGGCTCCGGCATCAGGGTTTGCACCGGCACCGACAGGTAATCCTCCAGAAAAAGCCGTTCCTGTTCCGCATTGCGCACGCCAACGGCGGCCAGCAGCGTTCCCTGAGCGGTTGTCAGGGCCAGAAGCCGTGGAATACGCAGGGAAGGCTCGGCCCCGTACGCGTGGAGGAAGCGGCGCCGAATGAAATCCGACACCGTGTGGGCCAATGGCGTGTTGGACTGGATTTCGCAAAACCACCGGCCAGCACAACGGACGGCCGGAACCAACTCCCCGGAATCCGGAGGACAACAGGTCGACATTGTTAACGGATCAGTCATGGCTGCCTTCTCTCTGCTTGCTTTTCCTGGCCCAGACGGACGCAGGGTCATGGCTGACAGATTAGAAAGGCTGGCTTAAACCAGTCTTAAGACGGCACCACAGAAACCTTAAGAGCGCCTTAAGGTTTCTGTGCCTGCACGGTTAAGGCTCACTTAAGAAAGGAGGGGTAGATTGCGGCCGACCTCGGGGCTATCCCGAAAACAATCGACACAGACGCAAACACCTATGCCCAAAGCTCGCCATTTTTTTCAACGCCGACTTGCCCGTTTCCTTGCAGCCGGCGGACTGGCCACGCTGTTGCATTGGCTGATGATGGGCCTGCTGGTTCAGGCCGGGCTTGACCCCAGGCTAGCAACAGCAACCGGAGCCACGGCCGGACTGGTTTTCAACTACGTGGCCCAGCATCAGTACGCGTTTGCCTCGAACCTGCCGCACCGAGTCGCGATGCCGCGATACCTGGCGGCAGCCAGTCTGGGCTGGACCCTGAACCTTTTCAGCTTCTCCGTTCTCAGCCTGGCTGGCCTCAAAGTCCTGTCAGCACAGTTCCTGGCCACGGCACTCGTCACGGTTGCCAATTACTTCTTTGCCAAGAGGTTTGTTTTCCATGAAAAAACAACGCTCAAGCTCCCCTGAACCTATGCTGAGCATAGTTATTCCGGTCCACAACGAGGCTGAAGTGCTCCCGGCCCTGCTGGCTCGACTCTGGACAACCGGGCAAAAGCTCGACGGCAGCTTTGAGCTGCTGTTTGTCGACGACGGCAGTCGGGATGATTCGGTCGCCATTCTGATGGCCGCCAGGCAACGGCAGCCAGAAATGCGTGTCTTGCAGTTGTCCCGAAACTTCGGCAAGGAGGCGGCAGTCTCGGCCGGCCTGGAGCACGCCCGCGGCGAGGCCGTGGTGCTTATGGATGCAGACCTTCAGGATCCCCCCGAACTGATTCCCGACATGCTTGCCGAATGGCGCAAAGGGGCCGATGTCGTGCTGATGAAACGCCGATCCCGGGCCGGCGAAAGCTGGCTTAAACGCATCACGGCCAGCCTTTTCTATCGTCTGATCAATCGGATCAGCGATTCTCCGATTCCGGTCGATACCGGCGACTTCCGGCTGATGAGCCGGCGCACGGTCGAGGCCCTGAACCGGCTTCCGGAACGCAACCGTTACCTCAAGGGCATGTTTGCCTGGGTCGGTATGCCCACCGTAACCCTGGAATTCGATCGCGACCCCCGAATCGCAGGCAGCACCAAGTGGAACTACCTGAAACTCTTACACCTGGCCATGGAGGGCATCACCTCATTCTCGACCCGACCACTGCGACTGGCCCTTGTGCTGGGCTTACTGGCCGCGGGGGCAGGCGGCACCGTTGGCCTCTGGGAGGTAATCCGGGCGCTGGCCTTCGGCATTTCAACACCGGGCTATGCCTCCCTGATTGCCATGATCACCTTCCTGTCCGGCGTCCAGCTTCTGTGTGTCGGCTTGTTGGGGGAATACATCGGGCGCATCTATATGGAAACCAAGCAACGCCCGGTTTTTATCGTGGCGGAAGATAGTCAGGAGACCATGACTTACATACAACCCATGCTGCGAGTGGCCGGCCATGACCAGAATCAGTAACACCTTGCTGTGGCTGCTGGTCTCGGTGCTTGCTGCCAGGCTCGGCCTGTCTGCCTTGTTGCCGTTCGCGGACACCACCGAGCCCCGCTACGCGGAGATGGCGCGGATTATGGCGGAAACCGGCGACTGGATAACCCCCTGGTTCGATATTGGTGTGCCTTTCTGGGGCAAGCCGCCCCTGTCGTTCTGGACTCAGGCACTGTCATTCAAGCTGTTCGGCGTCAGCGAATTCGCCGGCCGACTGCCCTCCTGGCTGGCCAATGTCGGCATCGTCTGGCTGGTCTACAACCTGCGTCGCTACCTGCACCCCGACCCGCTCGGCCACGGAGCCAAAACTCAAGGGCTCTGGGCTGCGTTAATCTACGCCACTACGGCATTGGGCTTTCTGTCTGCCGGCACGGTAATGACGGATTCATTCCTGGCCCTTGGCACCAGCCTGACACTGGTGAGCCTGATCATTCGCCTGCAGGGGGGGCCGCCGCTCTGGGGCTGGCTGTTCTTCATCGGCCTGGCTACTGGCCTGCTGGCCAAGGGACCATTGGTTCTGGTGCTTGCTGGCCTGCCGGTGTTCCTCTGGGCGCTCACCTTCAACCGTTGGCAGACCCTCTGGCACAGTTTGCCCTGGGTGCGCGGGCTGGCCCTGACCCTGTTGATGTCAGCGCCCTGGTATGTCCTGGCAGAGCTGAAGACACCGGGTTTCCTGGATTACTTCATTGTCGGTGAGCACATCAAGCGCTTTGTCGTCAGCGGCTGGCAGGGTGATCTGTACGGCAGCGCCCACGATTTCCCCCGGGGCACTATCTGGCTCTATCTGGTGCTTGCCAGCATGC
This sequence comes from Marinobacter sp. LM1, assembly GCF_042763285.1. Taxonomy (NCBI): domain Bacteria; kingdom Pseudomonadati; phylum Pseudomonadota; class Gammaproteobacteria; order Pseudomonadales; family Marinobacteraceae; genus Marinobacter; species Marinobacter sp. LM1. Next base: position 250,396 of record NZ_CP114373.1, on the reverse strand, counting down.
CTTGGGGGCTGGCTGCGATGGCCGGGATGGTCCGCCACCACTGGCGCGGTGTTCACAAACTGCAGCATTGGCATAGTGGCGAACACAACGTCAGCACCCTGGTGGTGCTGGCGGCGTTAGCTCCGGCCCTATTCTTTACCTTGGCTGGCAACATACTCTGGACCTATGTGCTGCCGGGGCTGCCCTTTGTGGCCGTGCTTGCCTCGGGATTACTGGCACCAGACACCGGCCAGCGCCTGCCGCGCCCCACGGTAGCGGCCAGCCTGCTCATCCCCGTGCTCGGCACCCTGGCCAGCGGCTGGGTCTACCTGTATCCGGAGCAACTGAAAACGGAACGGGAGCTGGTGATGACCGCCAGCCAGCTGGCCGGGCGTTCATCGGCCAGGCTTGTGTACACCGGCGAACCGCCATTTTCGGCCAGGTTTTACAGCGCAGGCAGAGCCGATAGCATTGACGTGGAAAGTCTTCGTCTTCAGCTCGCGAATGGAACTCTGCGGCGACCTTTGGCGGTGGCCGTGGGAAAAAACCAGCATGACTTACTTGGCCAGTTGCAGCAGATTACCGATCCGGTCGACGAAAACCGGCGTTACATTCTGTTTCTGCTGGAACCGGTAACCAAGAGTGCAGCGTTGAGCAATGATTCCGGCCGCACTCCGCCAGCTTTCAATTACACTGAAGAGCACAAACAACCTTTGAGTTGAACACCAAACGGATGGCTGTAACAGAATGCGCATACTTCTGACCGAAGATGACCACCCCCTGGCCAACACCATGTTGAGCATGCTCCGGGACGACCAGAATACCGTAGATTGGGTCGATGATGGCCAACAGGCTCTGAACGCCTTACTGAACGAGAGCTTTGACCTGGCCATTCTTGACTTGACGTTACCCCGTGTCGATGGCCTGGACATTGTCCGCCAGGTGAGGGAGCAGGGCGTAGAGTTGCCCATCATCATCCTGACTGCGCGGAGCGAACTGACCGAAAAACTACAGGGACTGGATGCAGGGGCAGACGATTACCTGACCAAGCCCTTTGCCATGTCAGAACTGAAAGCCCGGATAAGGGCGGTTACTCGCCGCCGCTCAGGCACACGAGTCTCAGGACTCAAGGTGGGGCGACTCGTGCTTGATCCGGACTCTGCGCAATTGCAGGTAGGCACAGAGACGTTCGTGCTACCCCGTAGCGAACTGCAGATCCTTCACTATCTGATGCGGCACCCTGATCAGGTGGCAACCAGACGACGTTTGGAGGAACAACTTTACGGCTGGGATCAGGGTGCCGAGAGCAACGCCCTGGAAGTTCACGTTCACCATCTGCGCCGGCGGCTGGGTAAGCAGGCCATTCGCACTGTGCGCGGCGTTGGCTACATGCTGGACAGCAAAGCAGCCTCGGAAGGCCAAGAAATATGAGCCTGACACGGAAGCTGATTCTGCTAATTACCAGCACTGTTTTTATGATCACTCTGATCGCGGCAGGCTGGGGGTTCTATGTCAGCAATCACCAGTTGGACGAACTGTTCGATGCGGAGCTGGCACAAAGTACCCGGATTGTGCAGGGGCTGGTGGAACATCTCTCGAGCACTCAGTCTATCGAGCAGTTAGCCTTTACGCTGTCGAAAACTCTCGAATTGCCGGACGCATTATTTCAGGGCGATGAAGAAGAGGACGAAATTCTGCCCGACGGTGCCGGGCATAAATACGAACGCAAAATCGCTTTCGAAGTCTGGTCTCCTGATCAACAACCTGTTCTGGACACTCTCCGGGCTAACGATGCCCAAGGCCTTGAGCCAGGATTTGCCTGGCAGGAAGCCGCCGGCTATCAATGGCGAACGTTTACCATTCGAGATCCATCGACCGGGTTCTGGATACGTACCGCCCAGCGAGAAGACGTTCGGGATGAACTGAGCCAGGAAATTGCACTGGGCAACGTACTGCCCTTTCTGTTGGCGTTACCTTTACTGGCCATAGCCGTACTGGCATCAATTCAGGTGAGTTTCAAGCCTTTGAGAAAGCTCGAAAAACCGGTTCGGAACATGGCGCCGGAGAACATCCATCCCCTCGATGATCGTCAGGCTCCGAAAGAAGTAGCTGGATTGGTGCACGCAGTCAACGGCCTGTTGAGACGGCTGAATCAGGCTCTGGAACGTGAACGCCGCTTCTCCGCTGATGCGGCACATGAGCTGCGAACCCCATTGGCCGCGCTGCGCCTGAACCTGGAGAAAGTTTACGGTGACAACCCCGAACAATATGGAGACCTTATCCAGGCCGTAGACCGAATGGTTCATCTGGTCGAACAAATGCTGTTACTGAGTCGGGTGGACTCCGGCGCTCAGTTTCCGCCGGAGCATCACAATCTTTCCGCCATTCTGGAACAAAGCATCGCAGATGTTGCACCGCTGGCGCTAAAGAAAAACATAGAGCCGGTGCTCCAGGACGAAACAGGTCAGTCCCTGATTAGCTGCCATCGTGCCCTGATTAACACCCTCATGCGCTCCTTGCTGGCCAACGCCATCCAATACAGTCCGCCTCATACCATAATCACCACCAATCTCGTTCCCGCAGGTGAAGGCTACGCCATTTCGGTTTGTGACCAGGGTCCTGGAATTCCCGCGGAGGAGCGTGAACGCGCACTCAGCCGGTTTGTGCGACTGGATCAACGTAAAGGAGGAGGCGCAGGGCTGGGGCTGGCGATTGCTCGGCGTATTGCCGAGCTCCATGGCGGCCATCTTATCCTGGCAGACAGGGCAGACGGTCAACCCGGGCTTTGTGTGCAAGTATGGCTGCCAGCACGATGCCCGGCGCTCACGAAACGCTCTTAAGATTCGGTTAAGCTTCAAGGCTGATAATTCTCCAAGGCATAAACCGCACGGCAACGTGGTTTGGTTAACATCTTGGAGAATATCTCAATGTCTCAGCACAGCACTCTGTCACTGGTCATTCCTGCAAAAAACGAGCAGGAAAACATCGCGAAGCTGCTGACCGAGGCCTTCAACGTTATGAGGGATTACCCGGGCTTTGAAGTCGTGCTCGTGGACGATGGCAGTTCCGACCAGACACTGGCAACAGCTCGTCGCACTGCCGAGGCTTTGGGGGGCAGGCTATTGGCGGTTCGACATGAACAGAGCATCGGACAGAGCGGGGCACTGGCGACCGGTATCCTTCGCGCCACGGGCCAACTGATTGTGACAATGGACGGAGATGGTCAAAACGACCCCGCCGATATTCCAGCACTGTTGCAACAAGCGAACAGACTCCACAATCCCGACTTTTGTATTGCCGGCTATCGCAGAAATCGGAAGGATACAGCATGGAAACGTTTCCAATCACGCCTGGCTAATCGTATTCGCAACGCCTTTCTACATGATGGAGTTCCCGATACAGGCTGTGGACTGAAGCTGTTTCCCCGGTCGACCTTTCTCAAACTGCCGTGGTTCGATCACGCCCATCGGTTCATTCCCGCGCTGGTGAAAGGCGCGGGAGGCGAAATCGCCATTGTCGAGGTCAATCATCGCCCAAGAATGGCCGGGATTTCCAAATACAATGCCTGGAACCGTGCATGGGCCGGAATCGTCGATATGATCGGCGTTATGTGGTTACTTCACCGCACACGAGTTCCTCAAATTGCAAACCCAGAGGATCCGAACAACAGTCGACCGGCAACGGAACGGGCTTGATATGGCTTCGGGACTGCGCTGGCTATCTTTCGCCATCCTGGTATTAACAGGCTATCTGACCATGAGCGGGGACTGGTTCGGTTTTCTGACCGATCAGGAGCGCGTGGCAGATTTCCTGAACAGTAATGGGCTGGCAGGACTTTCAGCCATTACGCTGCTCGGTGCACTTTTCACTGGATTCGGAGCCCCCAGACAGGTCCTCGCTTTCGTTCTGGGATTTGCCGCAGGCAGCATTCAGGGTGCGATCCTATCGACTATCGCTACAGCCATTGGCGCGACAGGCTGCTTTTTTGTCGCACGCTGGCTTTTGCGAACATCACTCCTGAACCGTTTTTCAGATCGCATGCAACGTTTTGACCTGCTGTTCACGGAAGGCACCCTGCTCAAAATCCTCATGATCAGGCTGTTGCCGGTAGGCAGCAATCTTGTCACCAATCTCCTCGCCGGGTGTTCCGGGATACGATTCGTCCCATTTTTGTTGGGCAGCGTTCTTGGCTACCTGCCCCAGATGGTGATCTTTGCAATGGCCGGCGCAGGGATTGGCCAGGCCCGTCTCGATCAGCTTGTGGTAAGCGCGGTTCTGTTCGCGCTGGCAAGTGCCATTGGCGCTTACCTGTATCACAACCAGCGCAATCAGACCCTTGCTGATTCCGTATCTGACCCCTCCTGAGTTGCGATTATGACACTCGACTTCCGTCTTCGGCGTTTACCCGACACCTTATTCAATCTGCCGTACAACCGATTGTTACTGGTGGTACTGGCCTTCGCGGCACTCATGATTCTGACCGGCATCGGGTTACGCTCTCCGTGGCCCGCCGACGAACCGCGATTCGCCGAAGTCGCCCGGGAAATGGTGGCCTCCGGGCAATGGCTGCTGCCCATGCGGGGCGGCGAACTCTACCCGGACAAACCACCGGTGTTCATGTGGGCCATCGCCTTTTTCTACTGGCTGACCGGCAACCTGAAAATCGCGTTTCTGCTGCCGAACGCCCTGTGCAGCCTGCTAACCCTGGGCCTGGTGTTCGATCTGGGCACACGCTTGTGGAACCAACGCACCGGCGCCATTGCCGCACTGCTGCTGATGGTGGCACCCCAGTTCCTGATTCAGGCCCAGCGAGCCCAGATTGATGCCATGGTGGCCTGCTGGATCATGGTGGCCTGTTACGGTCTGATCCGGCATTTTTTCGTGCAGCCGTCCTGGCGTTGGTATTTCGTGGCCTGGGCCTTTATGGGGCTTGGCATTATTACCAAAGGGGTTGGCTTTCTGCCCGCCTTGCTGTTCATTCCGATACTGGCCCTGAAACTGCAGGACACTTCTCGGTTTCAGGGCACACTCCGCTGGCGCTGCGCCCTCGGGCCCCTGGTCATGCTGGCCGTTGTGGCAGCCTGGCTGGTGCCGATGGTGCTGGCCGTCAGTCACCTGGGCACGGACGAGGCCCTGGCCTATCGCGACAACATTCTGTTCAAACAGACCGGTGAGCGCTATGCCGATTCCTGGGGGCACATTCAGCCCTGGTATTACTACGTCGTCAGCGTGATTCCCTCGCTGTGGTTTCCGCTGCCGCTGCTATTCCTGGCACTGCTGCGGCCCATTCGTGAGATTCTCAAACACAGGCTGGACGTGGTGGTTCTGCTGGCGTGGGTCGTGTTGGTGGTGGCATTTTTCAGCCTGAGCCCGGGTAAACGCGGGGTCTATGTGCTCCCGGCTTTGCCGGCACTGGCCCTGAGCCTGGCCCCGGCATTGAGTGGACAAAACCCGGCACGCTGGTTCGGGGCGGTCATCAGTGTTCTGCATCTGCTGCTTGGTGCAGCCTTGATCATCCTGGGCGTCCTAGCCTGGAATGACCACCCTCGTCTGGTGGAAAAGGTCGCTGACTACACCCAGGATCCGGCTCGACTGCACGAAGCCGGCACCCTGTTGTTCACCCTTGGTTTTATCTGGGTCGCAAGTCTCATGGCGTTCTGGCGCTGTCGGGCACTCGGGCGCTGGTTCATTGCCCTGATGGTGAGTTGGCTGGTGTTCACAACCTGGGGTTATCGGATTCTCGAGCCATTGCGCACACCCAGAAATGTGCTCGCCGCAGCCGAGCAGTTCGTGCCTGCCGGCGGGCAGATTGGCATGATTGATTTCCGTGAACAGTTTATTCTTTTCTCGAAGCGGGATTTCACTCATTTCAGCTTCTTCAGTTCACTGGAACAGGAAGATCGTAATGCATGGGTCTGGATGAAGAAGACGCCAGACAGTTACCTCATTGTGGCCGATCGGCATGCTCTGTCGTGCTTCACCACTGACGGCGCAAAATCAATTGGCACCGCTCACCGGGATACCTACGTGCTGCTGAGCGACCAGGACATGACTGACAGCTGTGAACCACCGGACAAGGTGACACGCTTTACCACCGAAAACCCCGGGAAGTGGTTGGACTGATGCAACCCTGAGAACACCGCAAATTTTGTTGGTCTCACGTACAATGGGCGCTTTTGAATTCTCAAGGAGGCGCCCTTGCTCCCTCGCTCGCAGATTGCACAAGAATGGCAGGCCTTCTGGCTGGCCCTGGGCTTCCTGACTCGTATCCCAATGCTCGTTCGGATTGATTACTCCCAGCGCCTGATGAACCAGAGCAGCGTTTATTTTCCCCTGGTGGGCCTTCTGCTCGGCCTTGGCTATTGCGCCGCCTACTTTCTGTTCTCATTGGTGGCCAGCCCGCTGGCGGCCATTATCCTGGTAGTTATTCTGCACCTGTTTATCACCGGGGCCTTCCACGAAGATGGCCTGGCCGACAGTGTTGATGCTCTCGGCGGCGGCTATACCGTTGAAAAACGACTGGAGATCATGAAAGACAGCCGGATCGGAACCTATGGCACAGTGGCACTGGTGATGGCCTTGCTGCTGAAAGTAGCTCTGCTGGCTGAGGCTGAATTGATCTGGCTTGCGTTGCTGGTGGCACCTGCGGTTTCCCGGCTGACACCACTGATATTGATGGCCTGCCTGCCGTACGTCACTGACCCCGATAAGAGTAAATCCAAGCCGGTGGCAGACGGTTTCTCCCGCAGCCGTTTGCTGGCGGCCGCGGGGTTTGTATTGTTGCTGGCAGCCGGATTATCACTCTGGCAGCCGTTACTGATTCCCGCAGCCATAACGGCCGTCCTGCTGGTTGCTGTGTTCTGGGGCAGCTATCTTCGTAGCCAGCTCGGTGGTTACACCGGCGACACCCTGGGCGCAGCTGTCGTGTTCAGTGAACTGGCGCTGTTGCTGTTTCTCTAACGTGGGGGCATCGTCAGTTATCCACCGTGAAGGACACTATCCGGGACAGGTGGCTGATGGGCATTTCCGTCTCTTCGTGCCAACGGTTGAACGCCTCCTGGGCCTGGCTCATGCCTTTCTTGCTGGCCGGTGAGGCATCCAGTATTCCGGCCCGGGTCAGGGCGGTAACCACATCGTGGGACAGGATAAAACCATCCCAACCCACCCGGCGCAGGAAGTACTGGGCTGAGTTCCCCCCCAGACGCTCACCGTTACGCTTCAGGTAGAGCAGCAGCCCCACCTGATCGGTCGACGGCCACTGGGCCAGAAACTGACCAAAGCTGCCATGGTCTTTCGCCACATCCATGATCATCCGGGCATTTTCCGGCACGGTCCGGATCTTCTGCATGTTGCGAACGATACGCTCGTCTGTAGCCAGCTGCTCGATCACTTCTGGCGGCACCTGCTGCCAGTAGGCGGGCACAAACCCTTCGAAGGCCGCCTCAAAATCCGGCCACTTGTTCTCGATTACCCGCCAGACAAAACCAGCCTTGAAAATGCATCGGGTGATCTCGGACAGGTAACGGTCGTCGCCGATCTCCGCCAGACGATGTTTTTCGGTGACCGGAGGCAACAGGGATTTCAGGGCCTGCTCGCCACCCTTCCGGGCCAAGGCCTGCTGGTAAAACACAGAAAACTTCATAGACCCTCCACAGAGATCCCCAAATTGGGACTTAAAGATCCCAATATGGGATTGAAAATACCCAAATCAGGTACTAAAGTACCCATATTGAGACTCATGAGATGCGACCTGACCATGCCTGGAACCAGTATCGGTGACGCACTGTTTACCAAAACCCAACAGCGCCTGCTATCGCTTATCTACGGCCATCCAGACCAGAGCCTGTACCTGAATGAACTGGTACGTCTAGCAAATATAGGGCGCGGCACCGTTGTCCGGGAGCTGGCCAAACTGACCGATTCCGGTCTGGTCGTCATGACCCGCCAAGGCAACCAGAACCACTACCAGGCCAACCCGGACAACCCGATCTTCGATGAGCTGAAACACATCGTCCAGAAAACCTTTGGTATTTCCGATGTGCTCCGGAATGCCCTGGCGCCACTGGCGGATACTCTCGAACAAGCCTTTATCTACGGTTCCGTGGCAAAAGGGGATGCCCATGCGGGCAGCGATGTCGATGTCATGCTGATCGGCCACGATCTCAGTTACAGCGAGGTTATGGAACTGCTGGCCCCCGCCGAACAACAATTACAACGAACCATCAATCCCACGTTATACTCTCCCGCCGAGTTCGAGCAGCGTATCAAAGACAATCAGAGTTTTGTCACCCGGGTGCTGGACCAACCCCGCCTCGACCTCCGCTTCAGCCACTGAGACAAGACACATTGCATGGAAGCACTCGATAATCTGGTCAGGATCCGACGACTCAAGGCAGAACCACCTGATGCCCGGGAGTTCGAAGGCATGCTCAAGGCTGCCGACACCAAGCTCCGGGACGCCTGCATTGAGGGATTGTCTGAGGACAGCCAGTTCTCTCTGGCTTATGGCGCCGCCCACGCATTATCGCTCGCCGCCCTGAGATGGCACGGGTATCGTTCCGAAAGCCGTTATATTGTCTTCCAGTGCCTGCAACACACCATTGGCTTACCCAATGCCAAATGGCGCGTGTTGGACAAGTGTCATTCGGCCCGCAATCTGGCCGAATACGAGGGCCACATGGACGTGAACCCCCAATTGCTGAAGGAGCTGATTGCGATCACTCGCGAGCTGCAATCACTGGTGAGGGATCTGCCGCCAATAGGAAACTGACGTCCATCCCGATGTCAGACCTGCTTTAACCGGGCCAGCAGGGACTCCTGATCAAGGGCGCCACCCCAGGTATTACCATGTACCAGATCTTCCAGCGGCAGCCGGGAACGCCAGCCTTTGGACTGTAATTCCGGTTGCTCCAGGAATTCACTGACATAGCCCAGGCAGAGATAGGCCAGTGGGTATACATGATCCGGTAACTGCAGGATATTCGACAGTACATCCTGATCCAGGATGCTCACCCAGCCCACGCCAATGCCCTCGGCCCGTGCCGCCAGCCAGAGATTCTGCACCGCCAGGCAGGTGCTGAACAGATCCATTTCCATAATGGAATTACGCCCCAGGACATTGGGGCCGCCGCGGGATCGATCACAGGTGATGCAGAGGTTGATGGGGCTTTCCAGAATGCCCTGCAGTTTCAGGCTCCGATAGGTTTGCTGGCGCTCGCCGGTGTAGTTTTCCGAGGCCTTTGCGTTTTCATTGTTAAAACTGTCCAGCACCTGCTCGCGCACCGCCAGGCTGTCGATCACGATGAAATCCCAGGGCTGCATGAAGCCGACGGACGGGGCGTGGTGGGCAGCTCTCAGGATGCGCGCCAGAACCGCCTCCGGAATGGCATCCGGCAGGAACTGAGAGCGCACATCCCGGCGCTCGAAGATGGCCCGGTACAGGCCTTCGCGCTGGGCCTCGCTGAAGGGATCATTCGGGTTACTCACAACTGCAAAAGTCTCCTTAACCGGTCTGTGTCCAGGCACTGGTGCACCTGATCGGCCAGGCGATCAAGCTGCTGCAGACGGTGACGCTGGTAGTCCACCGACTGCTCGCCCTGTGTTTTAAGGCCTGCCCAGTCCAGAATGGCATTGCAGGCGGCTGGCTCGTCGAAGACGCCGTGGATATAGGTACCCGCCACCTGGCCATCCGCACTGACGGCGCCATCCGGCCTGCCTTCCAGCTCTGCAAATGGGCGCACCAGCGCGGCACCTTCCGTGACACCGTTGTGCATTTCATAGCCTTTCAGGGCGCTTGTCACCGCCGTGCTGGCAATATGGGAAGTCAGCCCACCAATTACCATTCGAAGCTGCTTGCCCGGCACCATACGGGTCACCATCTCGAACAGGGCCAGGCCCTCGGTTATACCGATTTCACCTTCCAGCCCTTCCGGGTCTTCCACTTTAAGTCCCAGCATCTGGAAGCCGCCACAGATACCCAATAGCTTGCCGCCATACCGCAGGTGTTTCTGGATGGCCTCCGGCCAGCCTTGTTGCTTCAGCCACTGCAGGTCGTGCCGGGTGCTTTTGCTGCCGGGCAAAATAACAAGATCGGCTGGCGGAATGGGTTCATCCGGCCCCACGAACACCAGGTCAACGCCCGGGTGGAGTCGCAACGGATCAAAATCGTTGTGGTTGCTGATTCGGGGCAATACCGGCACCACCACTTTCAGGGCGCCGGCCTCACTGGTGCCGGCGGCACTGACGCTGTCTTCGGAGTCGATCACCAACCCGTGCAGGTATGGCAAAACGCCGAACACCGGCTTGTCCGTGTGTTCCGTCAGCCAGTCCAGCCCGGGCTCCAACAGCCCAATATCACCCCGGAACCGGTTGATGACAAAACCCGCCGTCCTGTCCCGCTCACTCTCGGAAAGCAACGCCAGTGTACCCACCAACTGGGCGAAAACCCCACCCTTGTCGATATCCCCTACCAGCAACACCGGGCAATCGGCGGCTTCGGCAAAACCCATGTTGGCAATGTCGTTGGCCCGCAGGTTGATTTCCGCGGGGCTGCCGGCGCCTTCGGCGATGACCACATCGTAGCGGGCGCTCAGATCCCGCCAGCTCGCCATCACCGAATTCATCGCCTCAGCTTTGTAGGCGTGGTAATCCAGAGCATCCATATTGCCATGGACCTTGCCCCGCAAGATCACCTGGGCGCCGCAATCGCTCTGGGGTTTCAACAACACCGGGTTCATGTCGCTGTGGGGCTCCAGGCCACAGGCCAGCGCCTGTAACGCCGTGGAACGGCCAATCTCGCCGCCATCCACGGTGACTGCACTGTTCAGGGCCATATTCTGGGGCTTGAATGGCGCGACTGAGACCCCCTGCCGGGCCAGCCAGCGACACAGCGCCGCCACCACCGTGGTTTTGCCAGCATCCGAGGTGGTGCCCTGCACCATCAGGGTGGGCATTTACAGCTCCACACCCTTCTGGGCCTTGATGCCCTGATCCTTGAAGGCATGTTTGACCACACCCATCTCGGTGACCGTATCAGCCAGATCAATCAGTTCCTGCGGAGCCCCGCGACCGGTGACCACCACATGCTGCATTTCCGGACGGGCCTGCAGGTCGTCCAGCACCCTATCGAGATCGATGTAGTCGTACTTCAGGGCGATATTCAGTTCATCCAGCAGTACCAGGTCATAGCTGTCATCGCTCAGCATGCTTGCTGCAACTTCCCAGGCATCGGTTGCGCTCTTAACATCCTGTTCCCGGTTCTGAGTGTCCCAGGTGTAGCCCTGTCCCATCACGTGGTAGGTGACGTTCGGCAGCTCACGGAAGAAAGCTTCCTCACCGGTGCTGAATGCGCCTTTGATAAACTGGACGATGCCCACTTTCATACCGTGGCCCAGAGCCCGGGCCACCATGCCAAAGCCTGAACTGCTTTTGCCCTTGCCGGGGCCGGTGAGCACCAGCAACACGCCCTGTTCTTTCTGGGCTCGGGCGATGCGCTCCTGCATGATTTTCTGCTTGGCGGCCATGCGCCTGGCATGGCGTTCGGGGTCTTTGGCGCGTTCACGCATGATGACTCTCCTTGGGTTAAAGCGTTCGAGTTGCTCAAGAAAACCGGATTTCCTCACCGCGAAAGATCGCGCTAATCAAAGCAGGCGCTGACGGGAAGTATCCGTGAAAATAGCTGGCCACCAGATTCTGGTCGCGATACACCGCCTCACCTTCCGAGCCAGCCTGTTTCTTCGCCCTGGCGGCAGGTAGCCACGGTGTCTCAAGACTCGAATGGTGATAGGTGTGGCCCCGCAACCCGCCGAGCTGGGTTTCCAGACTTTGCAGACCCAGTGCGGTCAGTCGGTTAGCCATGGTCGCCCGCCCGGGCACCAGGCCCAGCAGACGATGTACTTTGCCGTCTTTATCTGCCAGCTCTTCGGCACAGGCCATCAGACCACCGCACTCTGCCAGAATGGGTTTACCGGCCTGGTGGAAGGCGCGAATCGACGCGAGCATGGCCTGATTCTCAGCCAAGGTCCCAGCATGTAACTCTGGATAGCCGCCCGGTAGCCAGAGTGCATCGGCCATCGGCACTTCCGAATCTGTCAGGGGCGAAAAATACACCAGCTCAGCGCCCATGGCGGTGAGCAGATCCAGGTTGGCGCGGTAGATAAAACTGAAGGCCGCATCCCTGGCAACCACGATCCTGAGCCCCGCCAGCAGCAGTTCTGGCCGGGAAGGTGCCTCAAAATGAAAAGACACGGGCTTGGGCAGCACATCCATGCCCGCTGACATCAGGACTTCGGCAGCCTTATCCAGCCGATCACTGAGGTCGTCCATTTCAGCCGCCTGGACCAGACCAAGGTGCCGGTCCGGAATGTTCATGGCATCGTTTCGGGGTATCGCTCCCAGCAGGCTGATACCTTCCGGCAGGCTCTCCCGTAGCAGCTCGCCGTGGTAGGGGCTGCCAATCTTGTTGGCAATTACCTGATGAACAGGGAGTTCGGAATCAAAGCTCGCCAAGCCGAGGGCAACCGCGCCGAAGGTCTGAGCCATACCTTTGGCATCAATCACGGGCAGGGCCGGAATACCCGCCAGTTTGGCCAGGTCGCCGCTGCTGGGGCTGCCATCAAACAAGCCCATGGAACCCTCCACCAGAATCAGGTCCGCGCTCTGGGCGGCCTCGGCCAGCCGCCACCGACACTCGTCCTCGCCGGTCATCCAGGGGTGCAACTGGTAAACCGGGTTACCGGAGGCTACCTCCAGCACCATGGGGTCCAGGTAATCCGGCCCGTGTTTGAACACCCGGACGTTACGGCCGGCGTTCCGGTGCAGTCGGGCCAGGGCGGCGGTGACCATGGACTTGCCCTGGCCGGAGCCGGGGGCGGTGATCATGGCCGCTGGGACCTTATTTTCCATCATTCAAACCAACTCCATAAGTTTGGCGACCGGTGGCGGGGTGTGCCTCCCGGGACCGTCAAAACAGGGATGTTTTTGTCGAGCGTACAGGGACGTATTTACAGCGTGTCCCGGGAGGCACACCCCGCCACCGGTTGCTGCACAAGGCTCGAGGTCAGGTTCGTCTCGGCACAAAAAAAGGCGCGCCATCCACTTCCACCGTTGCCAGTTGCTGGTTGTACAAACGTTCCAGAGCGTTCGGCACCAGCATCCTTTCTGCCGGGCCCCAGCAAGCTTCGCCATTGGGGTACATCAGCAGAATATGATCACACCAGCGGGCAGCCAGATTCAGATCATGCAGGCACATGAAAATCGCGTTCCCGGCTGCCGCACGGTCGGTGAGCAGTTTCATGACGGCCACCTGGTGATGCAGATCCAGATGATTCGTCGGTTCGTCCAGCAACCAGGTATGAGGCGACTGGGTCATCAGGGTGGCAATCGCGACTCGCTGGCGTTCGCCGCCAGAAAGGGTGCTGACCAGGCGGTCTTTCAGGTGCAGGACATCCAGCGCTTCAAGAGCCCTTTGCGCCATAGCCAGATCGCCTGCCCCTTCCATCTGCCACGGAGACAACCAGGGATGGCGACCGATCAGCGCGGTTTCCATTACCGTTGCCGGGAAGCCGTCCTGCCGGTCCTGGAACACCAGCCCCAGCTGTTGAGAGAACACACGGCGTTTTATTCCGGATACCGAAACATCATCAAGATACAAAGCACCAGCGCGAGGCGGCCGAAGGCCTGCGAGCGTATGCAGCAAAGTGGTCTTGCCGGCACCGTTGGGCCCGAGCACGCCCCAGATCTGACCGGAGCCGATGGTTAAATCCAGCGGGTAGCCATCGGCGCGGCCGGGAATATCAATCACCAGGTTCCGGGTACTCAGGGTCTGCATGTGGCGGCTCTGCATGGCGTCCATCACCGACTCCGGTACAGCAGGTACAGGAACGTAGGTACACCCAGCAACGCGGTGATCACACCCACCGGTAGCTGTTCCGGCGCGATCACCACCCGCGCCAGGGTATCCGCCAGCACCAGAAGGGTGCCGCCAGCCAAGGCACAGGCTGGCAGAATCAGTCGCTGATCATTGCCCAACACCAGCCGGAGCATATGTGGAACCACAAGGCCGACAAAGCCTATGCTGCCCGCCATGGTGACCGCCGTGGCGGTGAGCAAGCTGGCGAGAATGTAAATCAGCCATTCCAGCGGGCGCACCGAAATACCCAATGCCGCCGCCTGCATCGGTCCCCGAGCCAACACATTCAGGCTCCGACCCAGTGGCACCACCAGAACACAAACAACAGTCAACAATCCCAGTCCGGGCCATGGTATCCGGGCGTAAGAAACATCGCCCATCAGCCAGTACAGCATGCCCGGCAACTCCCGGGCCGGGCTGATCGCCAACATCAGGGTAATCACCGCACCCCAGCCAGCGGCCACCACCACCCCGGTCAGCAACAGGCGGGAGGGCGTCCAGCTGCCAGTGCCATGGGCCAGCCCAAACACCATCAAGGTCGCGAGCAGGGCACCGGCAAAGGCAGAACCGGAAATAACCGCGCCGCCAAGTCCCGCCAGCATCGCCAGCAACGCACCAACAGCGGCGCCGCCGGACAGGCCCAGAACATAGGGATCGGCAAGCGGGTTACGCAGCAATACCTGCATCAGGGCCCCGGCCACGGCCAGCAAACCTCCGGTGGCAAAGGCCGACAAGGTTCTGGGTAGCCGGAGTTCAAGGATCAGCGTGCGCTGGAGATTCGAGCCTTCACCCAGAAACACCGACAGCACATCAGCAGGTGATATCGCCACGCTGCCAACACCGACCGAGATCACCATGGCCAGCACGCCGGCCAGAGCCAGCACCAACAGTGGCAAAGTGATCGGCCGGATCACGCCAGGGCTCCATTAAGGTCGCCGGTCACGGGCCACCTCCAGTTTTTCACAAAACAGGCGCGTACCTTCGAGCATTCTCGGTGTTGGTCGCTGTACCAGAGATGGCGGGATAAAAAACAGGTTGTCCCGCTCTGTGGCGGTCAGGCTCGGGAATGACTGCCATCGAGTCAGCCAGTGGCGGTTTTCCTCCCCCATCCCGCCCGCCAGGATAGCTTCGGGATTGGCCG
This sequence comes from Marinobacter sp. LM1, assembly GCF_042763285.1. NCBI lineage: Bacteria > Pseudomonadati > Pseudomonadota > Gammaproteobacteria > Pseudomonadales > Marinobacteraceae > Marinobacter > Marinobacter sp. LM1. Next base: position 235,367 of record NZ_CP114373.1, on the reverse strand, counting down.
CAATAACGGCCTCGGCACTGATTCTGGGCACCAACCGTTCCAGGTGGCCAAACACGTTGTCACCCCCACACAGCTCAATCATTTCACCAATCAGATGGTCACCGTTAATCGTCATCAAAGGCTCATCCCACACCTGATAGAACACCGGTACCGGGTCGGCATCGGTAAACCTGGCTCGCAGGTCTGTAATGCCTTTGCGAAATCGCTCAGCTTCGGCAAAACCCGCGGCGTCGGTACCGGCCAAGATAGAGAGACGTTCAATGGTGTGAGACACAGCCTCAAAACTGCGGGGCTCGATGGAGAACACAGGCACACCCATTTCTCTGAGTGTCGCCAACTGCTCGGTCGGGTTACCGGTTACCCAGCCAATCACCAGATCCGGCTGCAGTTCCAACAGGCGCTCCATGTCCATGCGGGTGTGGCTGCCAACCGAAGTGACTTCTTTGGCGGCCGGGGGGTAGTCACTGTAGGCGACCACTGCGACCACCTGATCGCCGGCTCCTGCAGCCCAGGCCAGCTCGGTAGCCCCGGGGGAAAGCGCGGCAATCCGTTGTGCCGGTTGCTCAAGGCAAATCTCTTTACCCAGATCATCCGTGGCACAGACCGGCGATGCCAGGGCGGGGAATGCCAGCAGCATCCCGCCCAGAATCAAAGCCATTGCCTTCAGATCTGCCACAGAGGCCTCCCCCGGTTTAACGGTTATTATCGGATATCGTAACGCACGGTCAGCATGGCAGTGCGGCCGGCTGCAATGTAGTCCAGGTCATTCTGCCGATCATAACGAGCGGTGCTGTATTCCTTGTCCAGCACGTTAGCCAGCGTCAGCCGGGTTGACCAGTCAGGGGCAAAGCGCCAGCCCGCCCGCAAGTCCAGAGTAGCAAAACCGGGCAGTCTGTCGTCGTTGGCACGGTCATCGTAACGATAACCTTCGGCCACCACTGTGCCACCGAAGTCCCAGGTACCAACGCGCTTACTCAGGTCAAGACGCAAGGTTTTGCCACTCCGGCGCTGGAGTCGGTTTCCGGTTTCCCGGTCTTCCGGATCCAACAGCGTCAGAGCCGCATCACCGCGCCAACCATCCCGCTCAAAACCAGCGCTGAACTCGGCACCACGGATTCGGGCTTCATTGACGTTCATTGGCGTCCACAAGCCACTGGGGGTCGGGCTCCAGGCAATCAGGTTGTCCACATCCAGTTGGAACAGCGCTGCATCCCAGAACCAGGTCTGATAGTGGCCACTGGCACCCAACTCCACCGTGCCGGACTCTTCTGCCTCCAGGTCCGGGTTGGCGCCGGGAAAATACAGATCGTTGAAGGTGGGCGCCCGGAAAGACGTACCATAACTGATCCGTACTCGGTGGGATCGATCCAGAGCATGGCCAAGGGCAATGCCACCGGTTTCATTTTTGCCGTAGGCTTCGTTGTCGTCACCGCGCACACTCAGTTGAAGGTCGGTTGGGCCGAAGTTCAGGCGCAACTGGCTGTACAGGGCGGTGTTGGTGCGGCTGGTCTCGGCGTAATCGGTGGTACCGCTGACTTCGTCAGTCATTAACTCTGCCCCTACCACCAGCTCATGGACATTCCAGGTAAAGGTGTTGTCCCAACGCGCTGCCCGTGAACGGGTATTGAAGGTGCTGTTGAACGTGGGCGTAATGTTGTCGGTTTCGTCCCGGGATTCAGAGAACTGAAGTGAATGCCGCCAGTAGTCACTCACCGGGGTTTCCAGCCCGAAGCCGATGGTGCGAATCATGAAATCAATTTCGCCGCCTTCGTATTCGGTATTGCCCTCGCTTTGCACCATCACCAGGCTGGCTTCTCCGCCGGAGTCCAGCTCATGGACGACACGTCCGATACCGGCGGTGTTACGGAAGCCCCGGTCGTCACCATCGGTGATCACTGCTGTACCGTCGGTTTCTTTATGCAAACCACTCAGGCTGAAACGGGTATTTCCAGCGCGGGCAGCAACACCGGCACTACCCTTCTGCGTGTTGAAATTGCCTGCACCGGCTTCTACCCAACCTGCCGGCGTGTCTTCCGGGTCCAACGTAAAGGCCTGCACCACACCACCGACAGCATCGGAACCGTACAGTGAGCTCCGGGCGCCACGGACAATTTCCACGCGCTCGATCAGTTCAACGGGAAAGTACTGCCAGGAAGGACCACCGGATGTGGCCGAACGCAGGCGCACACCATCAACCAGCAGCAGCGTGGAGTCGTTGGCCGTACCGCGGGTGTAGACACTGGTGGTTTTTCCAAAGGAACCGTTGCCGGTCACGTTGATTCCGGGTTGTCCTCGCAGGAGCTGGGTGAACTCTGAGGGGCTTTGCTCGCGGATGGTTTCTTCGTCAATAACCGTGACCGATGACAGGCTTTCACCCGCAGTCAGAGGCCCAAGGGTGGCGGTAACGACAATCGGTTCCAGCTTGCGTTCATCCGACGCTTCATCGGCGGCAACGGCTGGAAACGCCAGTGGTAACAACATCAGGACGGGAAGGGCTTTGGCAGTACTCATAGCTTCACTCACGGTTCACCGCACGCACCCGTACGGTCGATCAATTAACTGCGGAGGAAGACAGACTGCTCAGACGGGGGTGGAGGGCGTGTCAGTACTTGCGAGCCAGGTTCACCCACCGCCGTCGCCCTCCGCAACGTCTGGTGTCCGGAACTCACGGTTCCGCCTTTCAGGCCGGTCTCCGGGCTTACAGGCGGAGCCGATGCTCCGGGGCAACCACCTTCCCATGCCGTTGGCACAGTGGCGTACTGGATTGCCTTTCACCTGATTACCGTTGCGGGGGCAGCGCCGGAATGTCACCGGCTTCCCGTTTCACTGCGAGCACTCCTCCGGACTATCGCCAGCCTGGACAAAATGCATACAGCACCTGAAATCGCGGGCAAGACTATCAACCAGGGTGGGGGTGGTCAATGAGATATGTTAATTCAGACAACGCACCCTCCAGCCGTTGCCAACCGGTTTCATCCGGCGGCAAACCGAAACGCAGGGCTGCGGGTGCATCAAAACGTCGGACCAAAATGCCACGGCGAGCCAGTTGTTCGGCAATGTCCGCTGCACGGGGATGTTGAACCGTTCTGAAAAGCAGGGTGCCGGCGGGGATCGGCATCCCAGATTTTCTGAGCAGACCGTCCATTCGCAGTCTTGCCGTTTGCAGGCTGGCACGAGCCTCCACCTGCCAGGCCCGGTCTTGCAGAGCCCTGGCCATCAGGTACCGGGCCGGACCGCTGACCGCCCAGGGGCCAAGTTCGTTCGCCAGCTGGCGCGCCAGGCCAGGATCGGCCAGGACCGCACCGGCACGGAGACCGGCCAGCCCGAAAAACTTGCCCAGTGAGCGCAACACGATCAGCCCCGGAGCGCCCGCCCACGGGTCCAGGCCGAAGCCCGGCTCGCCCTCAATAAACGCCTGATCCAGCACCAGCCAGCCATCACGCTCGCGCAGCCGCTCGTGCCAAAACCGTAAACGGGCAGGATCCATCAGCTTCCCGGTCGGATTATTCGGCTGTATCCAGACTACTACATCCACAGAATCCAACCATGCCAGCTCCGCTTGCATTGTCGCCTGTTCAGGAATCGCCACCACGTCGAAACCCGCTCGCCGCCAGGCATGACCATGCTCACGATAACCGGGCATGGGCACAGCCACCCGACCGAAACCATGCATCCGGGCACGAACCGCTGGCAGTGCCATGATCGCCGCCTGGGAGCCTGCCACAGGCAGGCAGCAGGCACGCTCCGGTGCCCCGGCCCAGATACGGATAATCTCTTCCAGCCCATCCTCCGGCTCCGGCAGCCGTTGCCATACCTCCGCCGGAATTGCCGGAACCGGCCAGGGCACAGGATTAATACCGGTGGAGAGATCCAGCCATTGTTCCGGAGGAATGCCCCAGCGCTGAGCCGCGGCCCTCAGGCGGCCGCCATGCTCCGGCAAATCAGCACCATCGAACGCTGTCACCCGATACCTCCTGACCAGAACGCATTCAGACTTGCGGCCAAGGCCAACAACACCAACAGCCACAACATCACGCCACGCTGAACCAGGGAAATCGCGCCCTCCACGGTTTGCGCCGTGGCGCCTTGCCCGCTGCCCAGCACCGGTCGCTGTTTGATGCCAACGGCATAAGGCGCCGGGCCGCCCAGAGTGACCCCCAGTGCGCCAGCGCCTGCAGCCATCACCGGGCCAGCATTAGGGCTGTCCCACGCTTTTGACTGCTCACGCCAGCATTGCAGTGCCAACCGGGTATTGCCCAGCAACGCATAGGTCAAGGCAGTTAGCCGGGCAGGCACCCAGTTCATAGCATCATCGAGCCTGGCGGCGCAGCGTCCGAAATACAGATATCGTGGCGTCCGGTAGCCCCACATGGCATCCAACGTGTTCACCAGCCGGTGCAAAACCAGTCCGGGCAAGCCAGCGACCAGATACCAGAACACGCTTGAAAACACCGCATCCGCACCGTTTTCCAGCATGGATTCCGAGGCCGCGGCGGCAACGCCTTCGTCACTCAACGCTGCTGCATCCCGACTGACAATTCGGCCAACCGCCAGCCGGGCCCTGGCGCCATCCCCGCACGCCAACGCATTCGACACCGCCCGACCATGCTCTGCCAGCCCCCGTAATGAAATGGCAAGCCAGACACCGGCCACCTGAGTGAGCAGCCACAGCCAGCCCTCCAGGAGGAATTGCAGAAAAATTGCCAGTACGACGGCTGGCATGACCGCTACCAGAGTTGCCAGCAGCCCCCGCAACCAACTATTCAGAGCGACCGTTTGCTGACCATTCAGGCTATGTTCCAGCAGCGACGCCCACCGGCCGAAACCCACCAGCGGATGCCATCGCCGGGGCTCACCAAGCAGGCTGTCCAACAAAACCGCAGCAGCGCACACCAGCACTGCAACCAAAAACGTATCCAACGCAGGTCTCCCTTAATGAATTGCCGGCAAGTCTAACCGACCGGTCACGAAACTTGACAGCCTTGCCTCCCGGTTAGACCATCCTCGGTTTTCCGCCCACAAGGACCCATCGCCATGGCACTGCCCGACAGCTGGCTCACGTCTCCCCCACGGCCCTCGGTTCAGCACACAGCGCTTGCCGCCGAGCGCCAGCAGGTGCTCACAAAGCCACCCGGCTCTCTCGGGCAGCTGGAACAGCTCGCCATCAGTCTGGCGGGCCTGCACGGCACCGACAGACCCAGCGTTGATCCGGTGCGAATGGTGGTGTTTGCCGGCGATCACGGCGTTTGCGCTGAAGGCGTTTCCGCCTTTCCTCAGGCTGTCACCGCCCAGATGATCGCCAATTTTGCCAGCGGCGGCGCCGCCATCAGCGTGATGGCCGAGGAACTCGGTGCCAGTCTGGAAGTGGTCAACCTGGGTACCGTTGGCGAAGTACCGGAATTACCGGGCGTCATAGATCAGATTATCGCCCCTTCCACGGCCAACATGGCAGAATCACCGGCCATGTCCTCTCACCAGGTTGAATCCGCGCTATCCAGTGGCGACGAAGCCGCCAGGCGTGCCGCAAACGTTGGCTGCCGCCTGTTTATTGGTGGCGACATGGGCATAGGCAACACAACCAGTGCTGCAGCACTGGCCTGTGCCCTGCTGGGGCAGCAGCCCACCACCCTCGTTGGCCCGGGCACAGGACTGAACTCCGAGGGCGTTGCCCGCAAGGCCCGCGTGGTTGAGAAGGCCTTGCACCGACATGGCCCCGACCGGGACCCGCTGACGGTACTGGCCTCTCTGGGAGGCTTCGAAATAGCCGCACTGACCGGCGCCATCCTGGGCTGTGCCGCGCGCCGGATCCCGGTGCTGGTGGATGGCTTTATTGTCTCTGTCGCCGCGCTGGTGGCCGTGCATCAACAACCGGGGGCACGGGAGTGGCTTCTGTTTGCGCATCGGTCAGCCGAACCCGGCCACAGTGCCGTGCTGGAGGCCCTCGATGCTTCGCCCCTGCTGAACCTTGGCATGCGCCTGGGCGAAGGCAGTGGCGCCGCCGTCGCCGTGCCTTTGCTGCGCGCCGCCTGCGCCCTGCATAACCGGATGGCCAGCTTTACCGACGCCGGTGTCAGCGGCAAAGCGGGAGAATAGCCCCATGACCACCACAGTGATCGACCTGATACGCCATGGCGAACCAGAAGGTGGCCAGATGTTCCGGGGCAGTAAAGACGACCCTCTGAGCAACAAGGGATGGCGACAGATGATAGCCGCCATCGCCGAGGATGATCAGTGGGATGCCATCGTCAGTTCACCCATGCAACGATGCCGACGCTTTGCCCAGCAACTGGCCGAGGAACACAGCATTCCACTGCACATCGAAGAAGATCTCCGGGAGATCGGCTTCGGTGAGTGGGAAGGGTTGACCGCAGAGCAGATCCAGGAGCGTTATGGGGATCACCTCAACCACTTCTGGCAGGATCCCATCAACTGCCTCCCCCCCGGCGGTGAAGCTGTGACAGATTTCTACCAGCGCACCATCGATGGCTTTAATCGATGGCAGCAAACACTTGCCAGCAAACGGGTCTTGGTGGTCTGCCACGGAGGCGTGATCCGCATGGTGCTGGCCAATGTATTGGGCATTCCGCTGGAGAGATCATTCACCGGCTTTGCCGTGCCTTACGCCTGCCGCAGCCGGATACAGGTGGACCAGTCCGAATTCGGTGTGTTTCGCAGCCTGATCAGCCACCAGCCTTGAGGGTAAGTGGCAAACCCGCCACGGCCATCACCACCTCATCACAACGCTGGGCCAGGGCCTGATTGAGCCAGCCCAGCTCATCCGCAAAGCGACGGGTCAGCGGATCCATGCCGATGGTCCCGAGCCCCACTTCGTTGGTCACAATGACCAGGGAGCCAGGATAGACCTCAACCGCCTCCAGAAAGGCCGCCCGTTCGGGCTGGAACAAGGCGCCGTCGGCAAACAGCAGATTGCTCAGCCACAGGCTCATACAGTCCACCAACAGCAACGGCGGTTCTCCCGGGCCGCTGGCATACTCTGATAATACCTGACCCAGGCGCAGCGGCTCTTCAGCAAGCTGCCAGTGGTCCGGCCGCAGTTCCTGGTGACGCTGGATACGCAGTGCCATTTCATCATCGCCTGCCGTCGCGGTCGCCACATAAACCACGTCGTCACCGGTCGCTTTGGCCCTCTGCTCAGCCAGCCCGGTCTTACCGGAGCGAATCCCGCCGGTTACCAGTAACTTGTTGACCATAAACCTTTCTCCAGCCCGCCCCATTCCGGTGCCAAGGTACACCAACCGGACAGACAACTGCTATAGTTTGGCCAGACTCCGGAAACGGCGGCACCGCAATCGCCGGCTTCAGAACAAGACCGATTAACCCTGGAGAACCCATGCAGGCCGAGCTGCTCGACATCCGCAACCACATCGCCCAACACGCTCCCTTCGACGAAATGCCCGAAGAACTGCTCGACCGCATCGTCACTGGCATCGAAGTGGCCTATTACCGGGCCGGCACCCAGATCCTTGAGCTGGGCCAGCAGAACTACTGGTTGCACTACATCCGCAGCGGTGCGGTGGAAATCTTCCGGCGCTCCGGCGAGCTATACAACCGCATCGGTGAGGGCGAAATCTTTGGCCAGTTTGGCCTGCTGCGCAATCAGAAAGTGCGCTTTCCGGCCAAAGCCATCGAAGACTGCCTGATCTACAAAATCCCCTACGAGACCTTCCAGCATCTGTGGGAAAACGACGAGAACTTCGCGGATTTTGTCGAGATTGAAGACCACAGCCGTCTGCGTTCGGCGGTCTCGCGCCGGCACAAATCCAACGAACTGATGTCCGCCAAGGTCACCCGGCTAATCGCCCGCGAGCCAGTCTCTGCCCCAACCACCGTGCGCCTTCAGGAAGCCGCCCGGATCATGACCGACAACGGCGTGTCGGCACTGCTGCTGATGGACGAAAGTGGGGATTCGCCCCGGCTCAAGGGCATCATCACCGACCGGGATCTGCGCACCCGGGCGGTCACCAACGCCCTGCCATCAGAAACCCCCATCAGCGAGATCATGTCCGAAGGGCTGATTACCATCAGCGCCCGCAGCTACATCTTCGAAGCCATGCTTACCATGCTGCACAATAACGTGCACCATCTGCCAGTCATGGAAGACCATGAAGTGCGCGGCGTTATCGCGCTGTCCGACATCGTCAAATACGAGAGCCAAAGCAGCCTGTACCTGGTGAGCAACATCTACCACCAGAACGACGTCAAAGGCCTGAAGAAAATCAGCCGCGAAGTGCGCGACAGCTTCGTGCGCATGGTGAATGAAGACGCCAACTCCCACATGATCGGCAGCGCCATGGCTGGCATCGGTCGAAGCTTCAGTCAGCGCCTGCTGGAGCTGGGCGAAGAAAAACTCGGCCCGCCACCCATCCCGTATTGCTTTATGGCTCTCGGCTCCATGGCCCGGGATGAACAGCTGGTGGTTACCGACCAGGACAACGCCATGGTGCTGGACGACAGCTTCATTCCGGAAGAGCACGACGAATACTTCCTGGCCCTGGCCAAATTTGTCTCAGACGGCCTGGCTGAATGCGGCTACACCTACTGCACCGGTGACATCATGGCCACCAATCCGAAATGGCGACAACCGCTGAGCGTGTGGAAGGATTACTTCACCGACTGGATCGACAACCCCAAAGCCGAAGCCCTGCTCAACAGCAACATCTTCTTCGACCTGGACGGCATCTACGGCGAAACTGACTATGCCGAACAGCTGAAAACCCTGATCGTGAACAAGGCCAGCAACAGCCAGCGCTTCCTTACCTTCCTGGCCCGCAATGCCCTGAACCGCACGCCGCCCCTGGGTTTCTTCCGCACCTTCGTCCTGGAAGAGGACGGCAAGCACCAGAAAACCTTCAACCTCAAACGCCGCGGCACCGCACCGGTTTCTGATCTCATCCGGGTGCACGCCCTGGCCTGCGGTTCCCGCTCCCAGAACTCCTTCGAGCGCCTGCGCGACATTGCCAAAACCAAACTCATGCTGGACGACGACGCCGGCAACCTGCGGGATGCCCTGGAATTCATCTCCATCGTCCGCATCCGCCATCAGGCCCTGGCCATCGAAGAGGGCCGCGACCCGGACAACAACGTGCGCCCGGAGGACCTGTCGCCATTTGAACGCAGCCACCTGAAAGACGCCTTCCAGATCGTCAGCAACGCCCAGAAATTCCTGCGCTTCCGCTATAACGCCGGGGGAGCCACCCGGAATGTCTAGCGTGATCAAAAGCGGCAACAGCAAGCAGAATTGGCCAGAGAACTACCGCAAAGGCGCCGAACAGGCGAAAGACGCCAGAATCCGCGCCTTCTACGAAGCCGGCTGCCCCAGTCCGGACACGCCTGTCCGGGATGTCCCCTTAGTGGCCCTGGACTTCGAAACCACTGGCCTGGAAGCCGACCAGCATTCCATCGTCAGCATCGGCCTGGTGCCCTTTACCCTGACAGGCATCCAGCTCGGCCAATGCTGGCACCAGGTGGTTCGCCCCAGACTGCCCCTGCACAAAACCTCTGTGACCATCCACGGCATTACCCACAGCGAAATCGAAAACGCCCCGGACCTGGAAGACGTACTCGACCCGCTGTTCGAACACCTCAACGGCCGAATCCCCGTGGTGCACTACCGCAACATCGAACGCCCGTTCCTGAACACCGCCCTGCAGTGGCGCCTGAACGAACAACTCCGCTTCCCGGTCATCGACACCATGGCCATCGAAGCCCACCTTCACCCAAACCGCAACCCAGGCCGCTGGCAGCAACTGATGGGCAAAAAACCGATCTCCATCCGCCTGGCCGACAGCCGGCTCCGCTACGGCCTGCCCCACTATGCTTCCCACAACGCCCTGATCGACGCCATCGCCACCGCGGAACTGCTACAGGCCCAGATCCTGCACCACTTCAGCCCGGAGACCCCCATTGGCGATCTGTGGGTGTGATGCCATAGCCCCAAGCCCCAGCAACCGATAGAATGTCCCCAAACCAGCCAAAGGGACCGAAGTGACCACACCAACCGCCAAAACCACCCCCCTGGACGCCTTTCGCCGCGCCAGAAGAATGTGGCTAAAAGGGGAAAAAATCAGCCTGGCTGCCCTCGCCGACGACCTCCACATCGGCCGCGCCACCCTGTTCCGCTGGGTTGGCAACCGCGACCTGCTGATTGGTGAAATCCTGTGGTCCCTGTACGAGCCCCTGTACAAAGAAGCCCGCGCCGTTACTCCCGGCCATGGCGTAGATTACGTGGTGGGCGTGTTCCGCCACATCAACATGACCATCCTGCACTTCGCGCCGCTGCGAAAGTTCCTGCATCAGGACCCGGAATACGCCCTGAAAATGCTCACTTCCTCCCACTCCACACTGCACGCCCGCACCGTGGAAGTGAACACCCGCCTGCTCAAAGACGAAGTGCGCGCCGGCCATCTGAGCCCACCCATGAACATCCAGAGCTTGTCCTACTTCATGGTACGAATCGCCGAGTCCTGCCTGTACAGCGACATCATTGGCGGCCGCGAACCCCGCGATGAAGAGCTTGAGGATGCCTGCACTGCCGTGCGCATATTGCTGGGCGGAAAGGTCTGAGCTCCTGATACCGCTGGAAACCTGGCCAGCCTGGGATTACTCTTTGCTGACAGTCACAGGAAATCACCAGCAAGGAGTGCACCATGAACCACCGCAACACCCAACCGCGCCTCAACGTGCTGCAAGCCGGCCTGCTGCTACTCAGCCTGGCCCTGGCACCGTTAGCCCACAGCGAAAACCTCACCGAAGACGATGTCACTTCCTTCATCGCCAGCATGGAAGCCATGCAGCCCCTGATCGACAAGCATCAGGACTTCATCGAATCCATCGAAGATCCAGCCGACGATGAGCGGGAAGTGGATTTCGCCCGGATGATGTCTTCGATGGTGGACGAAGTGAAAGGGCACGAAATGTACGATGACCTGGACGACCTGGTCGATGACTTCGGATTCTCCAGCCCGGAAGCCTGGGCCCGCAAAGGCGACCGCATCGTCAGCGCCTGGTTTGCCATCGAAATGGAAGCCCAGCCCGACATGGCACCGGATATCGCGGAGATGGAGCGCGCCATTGCCGAGATGGAAAACAATCCCGACATGCCCGAAGCCGCCAAAGCCCAGATGCGCGAAATGATGGAACAGATGATGGTGACCGTCAAAAGCGCATCCAGTGCGGCGAAGCAAGTGAGCGATGCCGACAAACGTGCTGTCCGGCCCCACGTAGAACGACTCAAGGCTGTGATGGAGCAGGACGAGAGCGACTACGAATAACACGCTCCCCAAAAACAAAACCCCGGTACTGTCGCCAGCACCGGGGTTTCTTTTTGCTGCCTGAGCAGCGAGGCGATCAGGCCGTCAGGTTGTAAACAAACACGATCGCCACGGCAATCGGCGTCACAAACCGGATCAGGTTGTACCACAGGCTGAACGCGCCACCCTGCAGCGCCAGGTCGCTCTTCAGCGATTCCTTGGCCACAAACCAGCCTACGAAAATGGCGGTCAGCAGGCCAGACAGTGGTAGCATGATGTTGGCGGTGAAGTAGTCCAGCAGGTCGAACACCGTCTTGCCTTCAAAGGCGGCGAACATGCCCAGCGGCGTCACATCAGACCAGACGTTCAGGGACAGAATGGAAACAATGCCCAGCGCCCAGCACAGCACGCCCACCAGAATAGCGCTGCCGGTGCGGGCCAGGCTGGTTTTCTCTTCAACCCACTCAACCACCGGCTCCAGCAGGGAAATGCCAGAGGTCCAGGCAGCAAACAGCAACAGAACGAAGAACAGGGTGCCGAACAGGCCGCCCATGGGCATGTTACCGAACGCCAACGGCAGAGTCTGGAAGATCAGACCGGGGCCGGCACCGGCTTCCAGGCCGTTGGCAAACACCACCGGGAAAATGGCCAGGCCCGCCAGCAGTGCCACCACAGTATCCATGATCGCCACACTGACTGCGGTGCGGCCGATGGAGACATCACGGCCCAGGTAGGAACCGTAAGCCATCATGATGGCCATACCCAGGCTCAGTGTGAAGAAGGCGTGCCCCAGGGCAACCAGTACGCCTTTGACCGTCAATGCCTCAAAATTCGGGGTGAACAGGAAACTAACCGCCTCGCCGAAATGGCCGGTCGTCGTCGCATAACCAACCACCAGCAACAGCAACAGGAACAGCGCCGGCATCAGGATGGTGACTGCGCGCTCCAGGCCGCCTTTCAAGCCCCGGGAAACCACCAGCACCACCAGCGCCATGAACACCGTGTGCCAGGCCAACAGCTGAATCGGGCTGCCCAGCAGGCCACCGAACAGCTCGCCCACAGATTCTGCAGTACCACCGGTGAAATCGCCCATGGCCGCGTGGCCAATGTAGGAGGCCGCCCAGCCACCGATGACCGAGTAGAACGACAGAATGATAAATGCAGCCAGCATGCCGACAATGGCCGAGACTCGCCAGGCCGGCGACGCCAGGTTGCGCTCCGCCACCAGCCGAAAACTGGTAATGGGGTTATGACGACCATTCCGGCCGATAAACACTTCCGCCATCATGATAGGAATACCGATGATGGCAATACAGAGCAGGTACACCAGAACGAAGGCACCACCGCCGTTCTCGCCGGTGACATAGGGGAACTTCCAGATATTACCGAGACCAACCGCGGAACCGGTGGCTGCCAGAATAAACGCGAACTTGGAAGACCAGAGTCCGCGAGCCCCGTTCCCGCTGTCTGCTGCGGAGTTGGACTGAGTCATGTGTTTGCTTCCTGTGCTTTTGGCTGAGGAAAATACGAATTGTCAGATCGCCCGGCACACGGCGTGCGGGCTATTGGGGCGGGATTCTGCCAGCACTGGCGGCATGATGCCAGTGCTGAGGGGCGAGCGCCGGGACAATTCATTGTTCCCGGCGCGGCCCGGGAATGCTAATCAGCGGGTTTTACTGACAAATCGGACAATCAGGTCTTTCGGACCGCCTGCCACCTAGACACAAAAATCTTTAACTACCTCGTGTATGCGTACCGTCGACTACCGGGTCCATTGGCCCGATAAAATTTAACGGCGACAGCTTAGTTATATATATATATCAATGAAATAGCGAATGGGTTACGCCGTGTCCTATTCGTGTAACGACAACAGGCCACGGCGCTTTAGAAAAAATTCAGGGAACTCAGGAGGATGCAGCCAGCTTTGCCCTGGGGTGATAGCGAGCATTCACCCACAAAGAGAATCCGATCACCACACCACCAACGGCCAGGCGCAGCAGATCTGCATCACGATTCCAGATCAGCAGATTGACCAGCAAGCCAGCCGGTACGAGGGCATTGTTCATCACCGCCAGGGTGCCTGCATCGACCTTGCAGGCACCGCGATTCCACAGGTACAGCCCCAGACCGGACGCCGCCAGGCCCAGCCAGCCAAGAATGCCCCACTGCAACGGTGTTGAGGGCAACTTGTCCGGGTTACCAAAAATCAGGAACGAGGGTAGCGCGATAACCAGTGCGCCCATGAAGAAGTAACCGAAAGTGCGATACCCAGGCAGCGCCAGAGGGTAACGTTGCATCACGTGCTTGTAGCCAACCTGGCCGGCAGCGAAGGTAAAGTTGGCCACCTGCAGCAGCAGGAACCCGGTGATGAAATCCTCACTGAGGCCATCGTACCGGATGATGCCGGCACCGAGTGTGGCAATGGCCGCAGCCAGCAACGCCACCGGTGAAAACCGGCGGGCCAGGGCATCATCCACCAGAGTCACGTACAGAGGCGTAAAAATCGTGAACAGCAGAACTTCCGGTACCGTCAGGTAACTGAACGAGCGATACAGGCACAGATAGGTGATGCCGAACTGCAGCATACCAGTCACCAGGATGCCCAGCTTCATACCGGAGGGAACACCGCGCCAGCGGGTAAACGGCAGGAACACCAGGGCTGCCAGCAAGACCCGGCTCAATACCGCGAAGTCGCTGTCTACACGGCCAGCCAGGAACTCGCCGATCAGGCTGAACGAAAAGGCCCAGAGCACGGTTACCAGAACCAGTAAGACCATTGATTGCATCACCCCTGTTGTATGCCGGGCGCCTACTTTACTGCTTTACGGTGGGTTTTGCAGCGGTGGCAAGCGGGGAAACCCCTATAAGCGGGAGTCTGCTGGTTGAGGTACCATGGCCGGTCCTGCACGAGTGCCACGTTACTATCCCGGAAAGACCAGAGCGCCATGGACGAAACCCATCAGCCATTACCCGAAGCCCGCCAGCCGCTGATTCAGCGCACGCTGGCCGAGTGGAAAACCCTGGCTATTCTGGGCGGCCCGATTCTGATTGCCCAGGTGGCGCAGATGGCCAATGGTGTGATCGATACCGTGATGGCCGGCCACGCCAGTGCCGAAGATCTCGCGGCCGTGGGTATCGGCAGCAGCCTGTGGATGCCCCTTTTCCTGTTCTTCATGGGCATGCTCGGCGCCTTGCAGCCGATTATTTCCGGCTACAACGGTGCCCGTACCACCCACAAGATCATGCCCGCCACCTGGCAGGGCATCTACATTGCGGCGGCCGGCACGGTGGTAATGGCGCTGTTGCTGACCAATGTCCACCCCGTCCTGGCCCTGCTGAAACTCGACCCGCACACCGCCGGCATCACCCAGGGTTATCTGGACGCCTTTGCCTGGGGCATTCCCGCCCTGCTGCTGATTAACGCCCTCCGGGGACTGACCGATGGCCTGGGTCATACCCGGGTCATCATGGCGTTTTCCGTGCTCAGCACCCTGATTAATTTGCCTCTGAACTACATCTTCATTTACGGCAAACTCGGGCTTCCCGCCATGGGTGGCATCGGCTGTGGCTGGGCCACATCCATCTCCAACGGTGTCGCTGCCATCGCCATGCTGATCTACCTGAACCGCAGCGAGACCTTCCGCCAGTTTCATCTGATTGCCGATTGGGTGAAGCCCGACTGGGCCGGCATTCGCTACATCCTGCGCATCGGCGTGCCCATCGGCTTCACCATCTTCGTGGAAGCCAGCATGTTTGCGGTAATTGCACTGTTCCTGGCGCCGCTGGGGCCAGTGGTGGTCGCCGGGCATCAGATTGCCCTGAATGTGGTGTCGCTGCTGTTCATGCTGCCACTGAGCATCGGCATGGCGCTGACCCTGCGGGTCAGCTTTCTGGTGGGTGCGAGGGCCCCGGATTCCGCCCGGCTGATCTCCCGCAGTTCGCTGATTCTGGCCTCGGCCATCGCGCTGCTGTTTGCCACTCTGCTGTTCGTATTCTCCGGCGCCATTGCCAGCCTGTATTCCGGCGATGCTGAGGTTCAGGCGGTCACCATTCGGCTGCTCACCTTCGCCGCCATGTTCCAGATTGCCGATGTTATCCAGGTAACCTGTATCAGCGCCCTGCGCGGCTACAAGGACACGCGCATTCCCATGTTCATCATGCTGTTTTCATTCTGGGGAGTGGGCCTGCCGCTGGGATATGTGCTGACATTTACCGACTGGGTATGGCCGGCGCTGGGCGCTGCGGGTTTCTGGGTAGGACTGACGGCCGGGCTGACCTCCGCCAGCCTGTTACTCGGCTGGCGCCTGTTTCATTACCAGCCTTCCACACCCGTTGATGAAGACACTCAGCCTGCAGCCGTGGGAACCGGCTCTGGCATGGGCTGACCAATATCCTCGGCATAGACAATCCGGTCACGCCCGGTTTCCTTGGCGGTGTACAGCGCGTTATCGGCCCGCCGGGGTGTTTCATGTATTTTCGGAGCACCTGCTGAAGATTGTTCATCACCGCACGCAGATTCACGCCATCAACGCCTGGCAGCAGCAATACAAATTCCTCACCGCCATATCGGAACAACTGATCGGAACGGCGGGTATTGCTCTCCAGCAGGGCCACCAGCTCGGTGAGCACATCGTCGCCCACGCCGTGGCCATATTCGTCATTGATCTTCTTGAAGTGATCAAGGTCCAGCAACACCAGAGCGTAGGGCAGGCCGGAACGCTCGGCATTGGCAGCGGCCACATCCAGCTCTTCATCCATGGAACGGCGGTTCTTTACGCCGGTCAGCGGGTCAATGGTGGCCAGTTGCTCCAGGCGCCTGCGCTGGCTGTGGTTGCGATGAGCAAAGACATAAGCGCAGGCACTGACCACAACGGCGGTCGAAGAAAACGACCACATCTGCTCCTGGCTACTGAATGCCAGCCCCACCACCATCATCGCCAGGATAGCGGACAGGTTGATACCCACGGCGATTCTCGGACCAACCAGGAAGAAAGAAGTGACCAGGCAGGGGTACAACCAGAATAACCCCGGATCACCCACGATGCTGCCCACTACCACAGCACCGTAGGATGAAATAATTGCCATGACCAGGCCCGTCCTGCGGGTATCTCCCGTTAACCAGGCATAAGCCATACTCGTCGCAATGCCGCCCAGGATCGCGCTATCCACCACACCCGCCAACAGGTTTCCCTGCATAAACCGCAGCACCGCAAACGGCGTGATGCCCACCAGCCCGCTGATGCCCAGCAAGGTAATGATGGATAAACGAAAATCGTTTTTCAGACGGTGAAACATGCAGCTCTGGATCCGACAAAAGTCTTATTTAGCATCCAAGAATAGCGCAAGCTTCTCAAACGGTCGTTCCAGGGCAACGATTCTTAACAAATCTACCACCAAAGGCGACATAACGTGACCTGCATCACGCTTTGCTTTTCTCTAATATTCCAATGTAATCCACTTTATAATCGTCCAGGCAACGATCATTAGCTTCAAACCTATTGGCCAGCCATACTATCGCGTACCGCCGGCAGAACCAGGAACATTGTGTCTAACTCACTGATAAGAATAGCCCCCGGGGCACTGACTATTGGCAAACCCCTGCCCTGGGACGTTTTCGACGCAGAAGGCAATATTCTTCTGCGCCAGGGCTATGTGATTCAGACCAACAGCCAGCTCGAGCAGCTGTTTGAAAGAGGGCGCTTCAAGCCCCGGAAGATCGAGCGACCGAAAGAGGAAACCTTTGAAGACCTGCGCCAGCGGAATCCGTTTGCAGAATACGGAGACTTGCTGACCACGCTGGAAGTCACACTTAACGCCATTACCTCGGAAGATCCCACCGCCCAGAAACGCCTGCTGGGTCTGTGTCGAATGCTGGATAAAACCTGCCAGGAGGCACCCGACGCCAGCCTGGCACTGGTGCACCTGTATTCCATCAGCCCCACCATCCATGAACAGATCCTGTTCTACGGCATCCTGTGCCATTCTATCGCACGCCAGTTCGGGCTGGAGGAAAAGCGGGCAACTGTGCTCACCGCCGCCGCGCTCACCGCCAACCTCGCGCTGGTGCCTGTGGCAGACCAACTCAACGCCTCCAATACGGTGTTGACCGATGATCAGCGGGCGGTCATTCGCAAGCACCCAGCCCGAAGCATTCAGGCGCTGACGTCGGCCGGCATCAATAACAAGCTGCTGCTACGTATCATTGCCCAACACCACGAACAGGCCGATGGCTCGGGGTACCCTGAAGGGCTCAGCGGTAGCGATATCCTTCCGGAAGCAGAAATCCTGGCCCTGGCCGAGCGCTATGTGGCGATGATCACCAAGCGCGCTTACCGTAACCGGATGAATATCACTGAGGCCCGCAAGCTCATCGCCACCCTGGCGGACGGCAAGTTCCGGCCGGCGATTCCACGCTCATTGCTACAGATACTTGGCGATCATCCGCCGGGCATGCTGGTCCGGCTGGTCAACAATGAGGTTGGTGTGGTCACCCGCCGGGCGGATCGTACCCGGGGACCTTTCGTGAAGGCGATATTCGGCCCCCGAGGCAATCGCTACAGCGGCACCTTTGAGCGCGATACCAGCCTGCTGGAATACAACATTCGAGCGCCGGAAGAGCCCGAGATCATGCCAACCATGGATTTCAGCATGCTCTGGGGCTTCCGCTCCTGACTCAGATCAGCCCCAGCGCCCGGGCATGATGGTTCAAGTGATCGTCAATGAACGAGGCGATAAAGAAGTAGCTGTGGTCATAGCCCCGATGCATACGCAGGTTCAGGTGATGATGAAACTTCTCACACACATCGGCCAGGGCATCCGGATTCAGCTGGCTGTCCAGAAACTCATCGGCCGTACCCTGGTCCACCAGTAGCGGCAGCCGTTCCTTTGCCGTCGGAATCAACATGGTGGCATCCCAGGCTTCCCACGCCGATTGATCGTCACCCAGGTATCCGCTAAACGCCTTCTGGCCCCAGGGGCAGGCCATGGGGTTGGCAATTGGAGCAAAGGCCGATACCGACTTGTAATACCCCGGGTTCTTCAAAGCCGCAATCAGAGCCCCGTGCCCTCCCATGGAATGGCCACTGACCGAACGTTCGCCGTTCAGCGGCAACTCGTTTTCCACCAGCTGCGGCAGCTCCTTGACCACATAATCATACATCCGGTAATGCGGCGCCCAGGGCTGCTGGGTCGCGTTCACATAGAAACCGGCTCCGGAGCCAAAATCATAGCTGTCATCCTCGCCGGGCAGATTCACGCCTCGGGGACTGGTATCCGGGCAGACAATGGCCAGGCCCAGCTTTGCAGCGAGTTTCTGGGCGCCGGCTTTCTGCATGAAATTCTGATCGGTGCAGGTGAGGCCCGACAACCAGTACAGCACCGGCACCTCTTTGGCCCGAGCACCCAGCGCCGCAGGAGGAAGAAACACCGCAAATTCCATGTCGCACTCCAGGGTAGCGGAGGTATGGCGATAGCGGCGGTGTTCCCCGTCGAAACAGACGTTGGTGGATAACAGGTCCATAGATCCCCCCGGAGTTAAAGATGTGGTTAGCGATCAGTCCTCAGCCCCGGCATAGCTGGGTTTGTCGATACTGAAACCGGACTTGGCAAATTCCGCCAGAATGGCAGTACGCGTTACGATACCAACCAGTTTGCCATGATCAACCACCGGGTACACTTTTGGCTTACCGGCTCCCAGATTCTGGGCCAGATCCACCACCGACATCTCCGGCGATACCGTCATCGGCTGCCGGAACATCACGTCATCCACAATGGGATCACCTTCGTGGTGGTAGTTGCTGACCAGCAGCGAGTGTATACAGTCCTGCTCCGAGACAAAGCCCAGCACACGGCGATGATCATCCACCACCGGCAAACCGGTAACATGATTGGCCAGAAGGGCTTTCACCACCCTGGTGACCGGCGTACCACAGCGTATCGGTTCAATGTGGTTCCACATCACTTCAGATATTTTCAATGAGCGCATCGACAACTTCCTTTCAGACAGAATAACGGTGCCCGATTGAGCACTTCCATACCCTAAACATAGGCAAAGCACACAGAAATGAAAAACCGGCGTTATGAAAACGGTTTACATCGGATAATTGTCGACTAAACTCAATGGGTTATGCCCTTTCAGGGCTCAATAATCCTGATTCATCCGTGGTAAACAGTGGGAGAACCCATGGAAGCCATTTCCAATTTTGTAAGTGAAATCAACGGACTGGTATGGGGCCCTCCCATGCTGGTGATGATTCTGGGCGTCGGCCTGTTTCTGAGTATTGGCCTGAAATTGATGCCGATCATGAAACTGGGCGCCGGTTTCCGCCTGATGTGGAGCGGCCGGGCCCGCGGTGACGAGGATGACGGCGATATTCCCCCGTTCCAGGCCCTGATGACCGCACTGTCTGCCACCGTGGGTACCGGTAACATTGCCGGTGTTGCCACCGCAGTCTTCCTCGGCGGCCCCGGTGCGCTGTTCTGGATGTGGCTCACAGCCCTGGTGGGCATGGCCACCAAATATTCAGAAGCCGTTCTGGCGGTTCGCTTCCGGGAAGTGGACGAGCGCGGCAACCACGTGGGCGGCCCCATGTATTACATCCGTAACGGCCTCGGCAGCAAGTGGGCCTGGCTAGGCATCCTGTTTGCGGTGTTTGCCTCTGTGGCCGCCTTTGGCATCGGTAACACGGTTCAGGCCAACTCCGTCGCCGATGTGCTGGAAACCAATTTTGGCCTGCCCCACTGGGTAACCGGTGTGATCCTGATGGTACTGGTGGGCATGGTACTGATTGGCGGTATCAAGCGTATCGGCCAGGTAGCCAGTGCGCTGGTGCCGTTTATGGCTGTGTCCTATGTGCTGATTGGCCTGATCGTACTGGCCATTAACGCCAACCAGATTCCGGAAGCCATCAGCATGGTATTCAGCTATGCCTTCAGCCCGGCTGCAGCCGAGGGCGGGTTTGCCGGTGCTGCGGTCTGGGCAGCCATCCGCTTTGGTGTGGCCCGGGGCATCTTCTCTAACGAAGCAGGTCTCGGCTCTGCCCCCATCGCCCACGCGGCAGCGCAAACCAAGAACCCGGTCAAGCAGGGCATGGTGGCCATGCTGGGCACCTTCATCGACACCATCATTGTCTGTTCCATCACTGGTCTGGTGATCATCACCTCCGGTGCCTGGACGTCCGGTGAAACCGGTGCCGCACTCACGTCCCTGGCCTTTGAAACCGGCCTGCCGGGCTTTGGTAACTACGTGGTGGCGATTGCCCTGGCGATCTTCGCGTTCACCACCATCATTGGCTGGTCTTTCTACGGCGAGCGCTGTATTGAATTCCTGTTCGGTGTGAAGGCCATTCTGCCTTACCGGGTACTGTGGATTGTGGCCATTCCGGTGGGCGCCACCATCAACCTGGGCTTTATCTGGCTGGTGGCCGACACCCTGAACGCCATGATGGCACTGCCCAACCTGATCGCCCTGCTGCTGTTGAGCCCGGTAGTGTTCCGACTGACCAGGGAGCACTTCGAGAAGCAGAAGGCTCTGGGCGTGGAGTAATACCCTGTCTATGCAAGACGCTCACAAGGATGTGAGCGATCCGTTGGATGCGCCAGATCAAGTCCCCCTTGTAACTGGCGCATCCATCACCACAGTTACTCGTATACACTGATCAGACAACAACGGCGGGCAACGCCGGCGCAATACACGAATTTGCCAACAACCGTGTCGAAGGAGAGTAAGTATGAGTCTGCGTCTTGGAGATACTGCACCCGATTTTGAACAGGATTCCACCGAGGGCCGCATTCGCTTTCACGAGTGGCTAGGCAATAGCTGGGGCGTGCTGTTTTCCCACCCGGCCGACTTCACCCCGGTGTGCACCACCGAGCTGGGCCTGACTGCCAAGCTCAAAGACGAGTTTGCCAAGCGTAACGTCAAGGCCATTGCCTTGAGTGTCGACCCGGTCGATTCTCACCACGACTGGATCAAAGACATCAACGAAACTCAGGGCTGCACGGTCAACTTCCCGATCATTGCAGACCACGACCGCCAGGTGTCCGAGAAGTACGACATGATCCACCCGAACGCCAACGACAGCCTGACCGTGCGTTCGCTGTTTATCATCGACCCGAACAAGAAGGTTCGACTGATCATCACCTACCCGGCATCCACCGGTCGTAACTTCAATGAAGTGCTGCGGGTAATCGATTCCCTGCAACTGACCGACGAACACCGCGTGGCCACACCCGGCAACTGGGAGAGTGGCAGTGATGTGGTGATTGTGCCGTCCCTGCAGGATGAAGATGAGATCAAAAAGCGCTTCCCGAAAGGCTACAAAGCCGTGAAGTCCTACCTGCGGATGACACCAGACCCACGCGCTAACTGGAGTGGTGACTGATCCACTCTGTTGCGTTGAAGTTATCCGAGGGCAGGTTCAAACCTGCCCTCTTCACCGGCACTTACCAATGTGCCGGTACCTGCCCTTCCCGAATCCTCTGAGGATGATCTCCGACATCGACCCGCGCCAATTCAGTCGCAGTATCGATATCAATCACTGACATCTGGTCGGTACCACTCCAGGAGACGTAACAACGGTCGCCCGCTTCATTGGTCGTTACCCAATAAGGCTTCTCGCCGAGGCCAGTCAGTAACTGATAATCAAACGTTTCGCGGTCCACGATCGCCAGGTAATCACTCATCGTACCTGCCACACACAGAGCATCTCCGTCGCCATTCATGGCAATGCCGTGGTGAGCCGAATCATTGATGTAGAGTTCCCGGGGCAGGTCCGGCACAAGATTGGGTAACTCGGCCAATCGGGTGACCACGCCTTCTTCCATGTCGTACTCCACAAAGCCGTGCAGGAACGACAACTGAAAATAGAAGAAACGTTCATCCGGAGTATGAGCCATGGGCCGGATGGCCGGGCTCAGCTTGCCCAGGCCGGCCGCCTTCAGCTTATCGGCAAAATCGAACTGTTCAATGATCTCCAGTGAGTTGGCATCCACCACCTGAAAGCGGCGCTCACCCTTGGTG
Source organism: Marinobacter sp. LM1 (assembly GCF_042763285.1). NCBI lineage: Bacteria > Pseudomonadati > Pseudomonadota > Gammaproteobacteria > Pseudomonadales > Marinobacteraceae > Marinobacter > Marinobacter sp. LM1. Next base: position 213,077 of record NZ_CP114373.1, on the reverse strand, counting down.
AAATCCAACAGATTCTTGTCCAGCGGTGTGAATACATGGCCAATGCTGGCGTGGTAGATCTTGCTGCCATCCCGGGAATAGACATTCTCATGGGGAGAATTCCCGGTGGGGAAGCGACCAATCTCGTTCCCGGTATTCACATCCAACACGTGAACCACATTGCCGGTAGAGGCCGAAACTGCGACCCGGTTACCATCCGGTGACAGAGCCATGTGGTCGGAACGGTAGCCCTCTACCTGAAAACGCCAGGCGATTTTCCCGGTCCCGGTCTCAATGGCAACCACATCGGCAAAACTCGGACGGGAGACAATCAGCAGCCGGCCATCCGGGGAGCTGTACATATCGTCCACATACTGATCGTTACCTTCGCCAATCAGGTAACGTACCGCTTTGAAGAACACCAGTCGTATCGGGTTGAAGAGAATTTCAGTCATACGCTGGCGCTTGTCGGGGATGCCATTGATGCGCCCCAGGCTGGTATAGGTCTCGGCATCAATCACATCGATCATGCCTTCCCAGTTATTGCCAACAAAAATGACATCACGTGTGTTCTCCTGGGCCAGTGCTGGTGTACCGGCCAGCGCAAGAGACGACGCAAGCAGCAATGTCTGAATACCGCGGCGGGCACGAGACTGTTTCATTCGTATCATGGTGAGTTCTCCGAACTATTGTTTTTGCTATTTATCAACTCGGCGAACACTTGTACCTTTTTTGACCAATCGCGCACATGACGCAAGCGACAGCAACTGCGTCATTTCGGTCAATTCCAGGTATAAAAAAAGGACAGGTTTTACCCTGTCCTTTCGTGAGTGAGGCCTAACTGCCGGTATCAGAACGCCGGAACAACCGCACCCTCATACTTCTCCTTGATAAAGTCTTTCACCGCATCGGATTTCAAGGCATTGGCCAGCTTCTGCATGGCTTCGCTGTCCTTGTTGTCCGGACGGGCGACCAGAATGTTCACGTAAGGAGATTCGGAGCCTTCAATCACCAGAGCATCTTCAGACGGGTTCAGGCCCGCTTCCAGCGCGTAGTTGGTGTTGATCAGCGCCAGGTCCACCTGGTTCAGGATACGCGGCAGGGTCGCCGCTTCCAGTTCCTTGAAGTCCAGGTCTTTGGGGTTGTCGGCAATATCACGCGGGGTCGCAGTGATCTTGCTTTCGTCCTTCAGGGTAATCAAGCCCGCTTTCTGCAGCAACAGCAGAGCACGGCCACCATTGGTGGGGTCGTTGGGGATGGCCACAACCGCACCTTCTTTCAGCTCGTCCAGAGACTCGATCTTGCTGGAGTAGGCGCCGAACGGCTCCACGTGAACGCCGGTCACAGTCACCAGATTGGTGCCACGGCCGTCGTTGAACTCATCCAGGTACGGCTGGTGCTGGAAGAAGTTGGCATCCATACGCTTCTGATCAACCTGGATGTTGGGTTGCACGTAGTCGGTGAACACCTTCACATCCAGCTCCACACCCTGTTCCGCCAGGGCCGGCTTCACGAATTCCAGCAGCTCGGCGTGGGGTACCGGAGTCGCGGCCACGGACAGTTGTTCTGCCGAAGCAGCGGTCGAGAAGGTTGCAACAGCGGCCAGAGCCACCAGAGTTTTCTTCAGGTTCATAACAAATCTCCTGCGTTAATTATTTACGGCTGAAATACAGAACCAGGCGATCGCCCGCCATCTGCAACACCTGCACAAAGATCACCAGCAGGGCCACAGTAATCACCATGACGTCGGTCTGGAACCGCTGGTAACCGAACCGGATCGCCAGGTCGCCAAGGCCGCCGCCACCAATAACGCCAGACATGGCTGCGTAAGACACCAGAGTAATGGCCGTTACCGTAATGCCCGCGATAATGCCGGGAAGTGCCTCCGGCAGCAAGGCACCAAAGATGATTTGCCGAACATTCGCACCCATGGCCTGGGTTGCTTCAATAATGCCCCGGTCCACCTCCCGCAAGGAGGTTTCCACCAGGCGGGCAAAGAACGGAGCACCACCGGCCACCAACGGGGGAATCGCGCCGGCCACCCCCAGGGAGGTGCCGATCAGCATTACCGTGAACGGGATCATCACAATCAGCAGGATGATGAAGGGCACAGAGCGCAGCACGTTCACAATAAACGACAGGATGGCGTAGGCCACCGGCTGTTCCAGCAACTGACGCTTGCCGGTCAGGAACAACAGCACACCTATGGGCAAGCCAATCAATACGCTGAACAACAGCGACATGCCCACCATCACCAGGGTATCCCAACTGGCCCAGCCAATTTCGGCCCAGTCCACGTTCCCCATAAGGCTTTCCATCAAGGCTTCCATCAGCGCACCACCTCCACATGAACTTCAGCGGCTTCCAGCGCTTTCATGGCGACCTCCAGATCGCCGCCCACCAACGACAGGGTCAACTGGCCGTAGGGCGTGTCCTTGATGTGATCAATCCTGCCCGAGAGAATACTGAAATCCACACCGGATTCCCGGGCAACACTACCAAGCAACGGTTTGTACGTGGATTCCCCCTTGAACGTCAGTCGCAGAATACGACCCTCGGCTTTCTGCAGATCTTCCTGCAACTCATCGCGATCGACGTTTTCGCTTTCGAACACAAAATCCCGGGTGGTCGGGTGCTGGGGGTGCAGAAAGACTTCACTGACCGGCCCCATTTCCACCACACGGCCGGCATCCATCACCGCCACCCGGTCACAGACACGGCGCACCACATCCATCTCGTGGGTAATCAGCACAATAGTCAGGCCCAGTTCCTTGTTGATGTCCGCCAGCAGCTTTAGTACCGACTGGGTGGTTTGTGGGTCCAGGGCGCTGGTGGCTTCATCGCACAGCAAAATAGTCGGTCTGCAGGCCAGAGCGCGGGCAATGCCTACCCGCTGTTTCTGCCCGCCGGATAACTGAGACGGATATTTGTTGGCATGATCGCTCAGGCTCACCCGTGCCAGCAGCTCATCCACCCGACTGCGAATTTCAGCCTTGGAATAAATGCCCGCCAGCTTCATCGGGAAGGCAATATTGTCAGCCACCGTCTTGGACGACAGCAGATTGAAATGCTGGAAAATCATGCCCACTTTGCGTCGGAAGGCCCGCAACTCTGCGGCGCTGTAGCGGGTGATGTCCTCGTCGTCGATCAGGATGCGACCGCCGGTGGAGGGTTCCAGTTTGTTGATCAGTCGGACAAGGGTCGATTTGCCCGCGCCGGAGTGGCCGACGATGCCGAACACCTCACCGGTCTCGATGGTCATACTGGTGGGATGCAGCGCGGGGATCGCCCGGCCAGCCACCTGGTACGACTTTTCTACCTGGTCAAATACAATCACGATCAGTGCCTTGCAGATGCGTCGTTAAAACCGGCGATTATAGCCTATTCAGGGGGCAAACCCGAATCCCGCCCGGTGGCCGGCAGGTGGGTAGTTGCCCTTACACCAAAAGGTACCTGACAGACCCGCACCCAGGTCAGCACGGTCAGCCGGGCCATCACGCTGATCGGCTTTGATGCCGTGAAGTCCATGGCGATTTCGTCTCTGATTGTCGATTCCCTGCTTAAACGCAATGATCGCCCCCACATGCTGCGATGCCTGGCCAGGGCGATTCACGCCACGGTACAGGCCCGCTGCCTGATGCTCAAACGTACCGAGCACGCCCTTGAAGAAGTCTTTATCGGCGCTTTGCTGATGAACATCGGCGAGACACCCGCCGCCATCCGTGACCAGCTCAAGGTGAATGCCTAGGAGGCCACCAAAGTGGCGGTTTCTCTCGGCATCCCGCAAGTGACGGCCCTGCTGCCGGGCAACCAGGAGTCAGCCCCCGATGCCCAGGCCCCGGCCATGGACTCCGATCTGCAACTGCAGATTCTGCGGGAGCTGACCCAGACCCTGGCGGAAAAACCGGACATCAATGAGGTCTGCCAGTTAGTGATTGAGGGGATTCACCGGGCCATCGGCATGCAGCGCGTAGCCCTGTTGATGACCGACCGCTCCGGCGAACTACTGGTACCGCGCAAGGTAGGTGGCCGCGGCACCGAAGAATGGCGTGAGCACTTCATCATCAAGAAAGATGGCACCGGCCCGCTCGGGTCACTGCTACCCCATGGCCCCTGCGCCGTCTATGAACCGCGAAAGCAGACCGAAGGGGTGCCCTACGATCGCTGGCTGGGGAAAGTACCGGCGCTGACAGGTTCGCTGAAAGCCAAGGGCCGGTTGGTAGGTTTGTTCTACGCGGACAATGCGGCAGCAGGCTATGTGCCATCAGAACAACAATTGGCAGCGTTTGGCCACTTTATCCAGAACGCCCAGTTGTGTCTGACCCTGATGTCAGTACGCTGACATCAGGGTCAGCCTGGTACAAACACTAGTGCAGCGAGCGCATCTGCCTCGGATAGAGGGCCGCACTGACTTCCGGTTCTTCCAGCAGATCTGCCAGTTCCCGATCCACGTCGGTTTCCTCGCCCTCATCCGGCAGCGGCTCAAACAGGGTGCTCAGCCAGGAGGCCACGGACGGCGCGTTATCTCGGTCGTAGTCGGTAGACAGCGCCTTGATCCGGCGGAAGCCGATAATGCGTTGGTGACGCGGGTCGCGGATCTGCTCGAAACCCCGCCAGTAGATGCGATCACGGGTGTGAAGTTGGACGAACAGGGTATCGATGGGGCCATTATCGTCATCCCGGGCGTCGTCATCAGTCGCCGCCTGCTCAGGCTCGGGCTGGCCTTCGGCCGGTTTGCGGCGGATGGTGGTCCAGGCCGGATAGAGCACCGCAACTGCGTCGGCCTCCACATGTTCCCTGGCTGCTCTCAGAATAAGCCCCCAGCGAGCCTTGTCGGCATCAGTCTCCAGTGAGTTGATAGGAAGGTCGTAGCTCTGATCACTGGACAGGACGATCGCCATCATCGGGGCGTCCAGTTCCCCCATGGCTTCAGCCTGCGCTACGGATACCAGATCGTCGATTGCCATCGATTGGTTCATAAGATGCTCGCCTCCTCGATGCCATCAGGGTGGTCAGGAACCGGTGTCCCTGACTAACAGCATAGCCTGTTCCACATGGAAAGATAAACGTGGAGTTGGTCACCGCGGATCACAACCCCCGGAGAAGGTTTTTTCTTCGACCTCAGAAAGCATCCTCAAGGCGCTCGTAGTTGCTGAACCACGGATTCGCCTCTTCCAGTTGAGCAGCAACCTGCAGCAGGCGGTCTTCACCACCGTGGGCCGCCCCGAACTGCACCCCCACAGGCAGCCCGTCACGGGTCCAGTGCAGGGGTACCGACATCGCCGGCGTTCCCGTCAGGTTGGCCAGCTGGGTGAATGGCGTCCTGGCCAGGCTTTCCAGAGCCATCTGGTCCACCTGTCCACTCTTGTGCACCAACTTTCCGGCTTTCAGACCGAGCATCAGCCGGGCCACCAGTTTCAGGTGAGCCGGTGTGTCCATTTGCCCGATCCGGGCCGGTAACTGGCCGGTGGTGGGACACAGATAAAGATCAAAACGGTCGAAATAGGCCCCCAGAGCCCGGGCGAAATCGTTCCACTGCTGGCGCAGGCGAACATAGTCTGGCAGCGGCATGGTGCGCCCGAGCATGCCCAGCAGCCGGGTTTCCAGCTCAAAGTCCCGATCGATGGCGCCGAATTCGGTTTTCGCGCGCTCCATGAGGGCAGACACCTCACCGAAATAAAGCGCCAGGTAGCAACGGGCAAGGGCGAGTCCATCGAATTCCGGGCGGGCGTATTCTACGTTGTGGCCCAGGGATTCCAGCAGGCGGGCCGTTTCTTCGACTGCGGCGACACATTCCGGCGCCACCTCGGTGTCATAGGGTGACGAGGTAAATACGCCGATTTTGAGGCGGCCCGGTGACTGCTGCATCAGGTCCGCCCAGGGGGCTGATGGCTCTGGAATGGTAAACGGGTCGCCACTGGCCGGGCCGGACAGCACATCCAGCATCGCGGCGCTGTCCCGGACCGTGCGGGACACCACATGATCGGTAGACGCTCCGGTCCAGGCCTCACCGGCGTATGGGCCAACGGAAATCCGGCCCCGGGACGGTTTCAGCCCGAACAAGCCATTGTAGGCTGCCGGAATACGAATGGAGCCGCCACCATCGTTGGCACCAGCCATGGGCACAATGCCAGCCGCCACCGCAGCGCCGGAACCGCCACTGGAGCCGCCCGGCGTGCGCTCGGTATCCCAGGGGTTACGGCTGGGGCCCCACAGCGCCGATTCGGTCACTGCCTTGAGGCCGAATTCCGGGGTTGCCGTGCGACCAAGAAAAACCAGCCCAGCCTCCCGGGCACGGCGCACAAACTGGGAATCCCGCGTAGCGACGTTCTTCAGCAGAGCCCGGCTGCCGTATGTACAGGGATGCCCGGCCTGCTCCTGTGCCAGATCCTTGAGCAACAAGGGCACCCCGGCGAAGGGGCCCTCTGCAGAAAAATCCTGATCCATGGCCTCCGCAAACTGCGGGTGGCAGATGGCATTCAGGCGCGGGTTCACGGCGCTGGCACGGTCGATAGCGGCCTCGGTCACTTCCCGGGAGGTGACTTCACCCCGGCGAATCAGATCGGCCAGGGCCGTGGCATCGTAACGGAGATATTCGGACGGTTTCATTGGCAACCCTGCTTGTTGTTCTTCGGCGAAAGTCCCCTGGACATTCCCGTTATAAACCGGAAACTCAGGAGCTTACGCCAATACCAGAGTGAGTTCCATGAGCCTGATCGTGTTTCCGGAAGCCCTGAGCACCAGCGTGATTGTGTTCCTGCTGATGGCGTCAGCGGTTACCTCCATGATAACCGCCACCCTGGGCGCCGGCGGCGGTGTCCTGCTGCTGGTACTGATGGCATCCTGGCTGCCACCGGCGGCGATCATTCCTGTTCACGGCATGATTCAGCTCGGTTCCAACAGTGGCCGGGCCATACTGACCTGGCATCATATCGACTGGAAGGTGATCGCCGCCTTCGCCCCGGGGGTGCTGGCCGGTGCCGGACTGGGTGCCTGGTTGCTGGTCGATCTACCGGCTCATCTGTGGCAACTGAGCATTGCCCTGTTCGTGCTTTACCTGTGCTGGGGCCCCGGGTTGCCCAAGGCCTCTTTTGGCCCGTTCGGCGTGTTTATCGCTTCTGCCATCACCAGTTTCGTGAGTCTGTTCGTGGGCGCTACCGGCCCCCTGGTGGCCGCGTTTATCAAGCAGATTCACACCGACCGCTTCCGCACCGTCGCCACCTTTGGCACCGCCATGACCCTGCAGCACGCCCCCAAGGCCCTGGTGTTCGGCGTAGCCGGTTTTGTGTTTTCGGAGTGGCTGCTCTTTATTCTGGTCATGATCGCCTGCGGCTTTGCCGGCACCTGGCTTGGATTGCACCTGCTTAAATCCATCAATAACCGGTGGTTCCACACCGCCTTCAACATGGTACTTACCCTGCTGGCGTTCCGCTTGCTCTGGCAGGCAGCGCGTTCTGCTGGCTGGCTTGGCTAATGCCGGTCACCCTCGTCCGGCAGGGCAATGGATACCACACAGTTCCGGCCCCGGGATTTGGCGATGTAGCAGCCTTCATCAGCTCGTGCCATCGCCTCTTTGGGGCCGTTGTCGTGAGCTGAAACCGGCGTCAGGCCAATACAGACGGTGACGCCGAACTGGCGACCGTCGTGTCTTATTTTCAACGCCTGGACCTTTGCCCGGATACTTTCAGCCAGAGCTTCGGCCCGCGCCATACCACAGGCTGGCAACAAAATAGCGAACTCATCCCCCCCGAGGCGGGCTACCGTATCCGACTGGCGTACGGCCTGTTTGAACACCTCCGCCAGCCGCTTCAGCAGATCATCGCCAACCAGGTGACCACCTTCATCGTTGACTGGCTTGAAGTGGTCCAGGTCGATCATCATCAGTACCGCAGGCACCGGTTGCCCGGGCGCATCCGCCAGCGCCTTGAGCAATGAAGCGGTAAACGCCCGCCGGTTCAGCAACTGGGTCAGCGCATCGTGGGTGGCCTCCCAGGACAATCGCTCTTCTTCGCGCCGGCGTTCGCTGTCATCCCTGAGCACAAACACCAGCCGTTCCTGCCGCTCTCCTTTGCGCATATGCAGCATGGTCAGATCGATGTCGTAGATCCGTCCGGCCAGGTTTTCGAGGGTTACGTAGCGATTGTCGATTTCGTCTCCGGCCAGAAAGGTGTCGTAAACCAGTTCTTCATTGTCGTGGCGGATGGTGACGGATTCGAAAAAGTTATGGCCCACACAGTCATCTTCCAGCGCCAGAAAACTGCAGGCGGCGCCGTTGGCGTAGCGGATAGCCCCTTCGGTATCCACCATGAGCACCCCTTCCTGAAGCACGTCAAGAATCGAATCCGCCCGCTGCTGTTCCTCGCGAATGGCCCGTTCAAAGCGCATTTCCTGAGTCACATCCCTGACGGCGGTAATGGTACCAATGGCCTGGTCCGGCAGGTCGATCACCGAGGTAATGACATCCACCCAGACATAACCGGGCAGACGATAGGTTAGCAACCTCAGCCGGCTCCTGAAAAAGCTGCGGCGTACCAGAACATTGCGCCACCCTTTCATGGCCTTGTCCCGGTCTTCGCTGGCGACGGTTTCAATCAGGTAGCGATGGCGGAGCCAGTCCTCGGGGCGACCGACAATATCCAGAAACGCCGGGTTCACGAACTCTATACGGCCCAGGATATCAGTGTGTACGATGCCGATCGGTGCATTGCTAGTGAGGGACCGGAAGAAGGCCTCGCGTTCGGCCAGTGACCGGAAAATCTCATCCCGTTCCTGCCGCACCTGGTTGAAGACTTTGGCAACGTTGCGGATCTCCGACCCGCCCACCTCGGAAACAGGCTCCTCCCGCTCACCAGTGTGCCGCTGATATATCTGAACCCCGAGATTGCGCAACGGCGCCAACAGCCGGTAAAAGATCCAGAAAGCCAGGGGCGCCAGTATTGATACTACCGCCAGCAACGCCCAGCTGAAGCCACCGGTCATCCTCAGTGCCGGAGCAAAGGCCTCACGCTCGGGCCAGACCGCGGCCACAAACCATGGTACCAGCGCCATTTGCGCATAGCCGGTTATGGTCCCGGTTTTCCGGCCCGGATGATCGTGGGATGTGCCCTCGAAACCGGACATCGCCTGCAGTAAAGAGGGGGACGATTTGCTTACGGGCACCATCACCTCTCCCGACAGACCATCAGCAAGCACGATGCCGTTTTGCGTTATCAGGCGCAGATAGCCGGTCTGGCCCACCCGGACACTGGCAAATTCACTCATGAAATTGTCGCCCTGCAACAGAATCAGCCCGCCAATCATGCCGATGAATCGCTGGTTTGCATCAAACAGGGGCGCGGCCACCATAACGCCGGGCTGCTCATCAATTACGGTAATGTAGGGAGCGCTAATAATGGGCGACATCCGGCTGACCAGATCGGTGAAGTAGGGGCGCTGCGAGGCATTGAAACCGGGTACGTAATACGACGCCGGGGAAGCTGCCAGTAACCGACCATCGGCATCGAGAATAAAGGTGGCATCGAAAAGCTGGAGCAGGGCATCCTGATTACGCAGCAGGACCCGGGCCCGGTTTTCCAGCACGATCTCGGTAGAGGGGAAGCCTTCGGCCACCAATGTCAGTACATCCAGTCTTTCCGACAGCTTCAGATCCAGTTCCCTGGCGACCATTCCGGCAATGGTTTCCACTTGACCATACGCCATGTCCTCCAGCTCGGCCCGACTGAGCAGCCACCCGATGGCCGCAATGACAACCGCGGATGTCGCCACAAACACCACTACCAGGGCGACGGCTCGGTTTACCAGGCTGCCGAACCATTTTCTGACCAAATCAATCACTCCCGCTGCTCAGGCTCTCAGGCTCTGGGCGCCCATCATGAACACCAGATAGTTGCAAACGTCACCGAAAGTCTAACAAAGGCGGGCGGATACGTCAGATCGAGACTTGAAATTCTACTGATAATCGTTATTATTTATGTCTATTTTCGTCTCGCCGGGAATATCTGTATGGATTCCATTACTGCCACTTCCGCATCGCTGTTCGACCACGGGCCACTCGGCCAACTGGTCGAAATGGGCGGTCCAGTCATGATCGTTCTGATCGCCATAGCCGCCATTGGCGTGATCACGTTCTTCTACCTGATGCTGTTCGGAACCTTCTACGCCCCGCGATTTACCCGGAAGTTGCGCTACCTGGTTCAGCAATGGCAGGCATCCCCGGCCCAGACTTCCCCGGAAAAGATCAGAGCCGACGCTGGCTTGCTCGGGCGTACCAATCCACTGATGCATCTGCTGGTCAACACCATGACAGCCAGCAAGTGCAATCCGAATATCAGTGCTGTAAGGGAAACCGCCGTAAGGGATGCGCAAGCGGCGCTGGAACCTTTCGAGGCACCGTTAAAAATCATCGAAGTGATTGCCGCCCTGGCCCCCTTGCTGGGCCTTCTGGGTACCGTAATGGGCATGATGGAAGCATTCAGCGCGATGGCGGCGACCGATGGTCGCGCCAACGCCAGCCAGCTGTCCGGTGGTATCTATGAAGCGTTGACCACGACGGCCGCAGGCCTGGTAGTGGCCATTCCTTTTGCGGCGCTGGCGGCCTGGATCGAGTTCCGTCTGCGCCGGATTCACAAAACCATCAACAGTGCCCTTGTCAGCGTCTTCAACGTGTTGCCTGGCGACGAAACGGCCACAGCGGCAGACGTGGCCACACCGGCAGCCGAGCCCCGCCCTGAGAGGGCAGCAGAGGCGGACCGGAGTTATTCGGTCGGCGATAATCAGCGGCTGGCACATGCAGCTGGTTGACCCCCGGCCAAACCGCCCGATCCCCATCCGGATAACACCACTGATCGATGTGGTGTTCATCCTGTTGGTGTTCTTTATGCTTACCACCCGGTTGTTACCGGTAGATTATCTGGAACTGGCGAACAATACCGGCCAGCAGAGCAGTGCCACAGGCGCCCCCCTGCCAGAGCTCAGGGTCAATGCCAATGGCACGGTACGCTGGAAGAAGAAAGACTTCGACCTGGCGCAGCTGCTGTCGACGCTGAACGCTGAAGGGGTAAGCGAAGCCAATCTCGCCACTACGCCCGATACCAGCCTGGCCCATTTCACCCGGACCCTCAGTGCGCTGGATAACGCCGGCATTGAACCTCACTGGAAGCGTACAAACACGCCTGACTCATGACAGACCTGGTTCCACCTCCATCAACCTCCGGCAAGGGCCTTCTGGAACGTGTTGAAGATGCGTTGCTGCCCTTGATCAATCTGGTGTTTCTGCTGCTGATGTTTTTCATTGTAGCGGGACAACTTACCAACGAACCGCTGCCAGAACTGCCTGGTACCGAGCAGAGTCCGGAACAGCAGGCACCCGAGGCCGACATGATGGTTCAGGCCGATGGCCAATGGCAGGTCGAAGGCAAGCACCAGACCCGCGAGAGTCTGCTTGCCGCGCTTCCGGCTCCGGATGAGAACGTACCCTTGAAGATTGCGGCGGATCAAAGCCTGACCATGACCGAGCTGGAGGACTTGCTCAGGATTCTGGAAGAGGGCGGTTATTCGGAAGTTCTGCTGCTCACGGAGCCTGCCACATGACAACAGCAGGTCGGCTACCCAAGGCCCTGTTCCTGATCATCGCCATGATCGCAACCGCCCTTGCAGCGGTCCTGGCCACGCCCGAGGAAATCCTGGAGATGCCGGTTCTGGGTGACAGTGCCGTGAACACCGCCCCCGCAATCAAGATCAATCTCGCCGGCAGGAAATCGGTAGAGCCAAAACCGGAGGTCGCGCCGGAACCCGAACCGGCTCCAGAGCCAGAACCGCAGCCCAAGCCAGAACCCAAACCAGAGCCCAAACCAGAGCCAAAGCCGGAACCGAAACCTGAACCCGTGCCAGAACCAGAACCTGAGCCAATACCAGAACCTGCCCCCACACCGCAGGAGCCAGAATCCAGTCCCACCGAGGCCGTGGCAGAAAGCCCAGAACAACCTCAGGGCGAAGAAGCGGACAGTAACACCAACCAAAGCGCGGTACCTTTACAGAATGCCGGTCAGTCATCACAGGTAGACAGCTACCTGAGCAAGCTCAGCCGGCACCTGGCGCGCTATTACGAGTATCCTCGCCGTGCCCGCCGGCTAGGCCAGGAGGGTACACCGGTGATTGTCTTCGAGTTCCGGCGCGATGGCTCGCTGGTGGAACACTCGCTGCGCGACAGTTCCGGGCACTCATTGCTGGACGATGCTGCTTTGGCCATGCTGGCGCAAGCTGCGCCACTGCCAGCCGTGCCGGACTCCATGCGCGGCAAGTCCTTCACCTACGCTCTGCCAGTCCGTTTTAATCTGCGCTGACTCACTCCCTGCCAGGCACCAAGGAAAGGCAGGGCGCACTCTGCCGGTGCGCTGGCCAGCAATGCAGGCACCAAACCGCAACCGACGCCCCACTCAACCTGTTGATTTTTAAATCAAACCCTGAAAGCTTCCAACACTGGCACACTCTCTGCTCAGACATCCTCAGCAGATAGCCTGTTCATCTTCATTCAGGCTGCCCGCGCACATTCTGTTCAGACGACGGCGTCTACTCATTCCTGTCCCTACCAGGCAGGCAATGAGGGCGCCGTTTTTTGTTGGCTCCAGATAACCAGAAAGCGATCAGGGGAACACACTATGTCTTACATCATGCCTTCGGAGTTCGTCACCAAGATGGTGGACGCCGGTGAATCGAAAATCTACATGGCCACCCGGGATGTCCTGATCCGGGCCTTTATGGCCGGGGCCATCCTGGCACTGGCGGCGGTATTCGCCATTACCGTCGGCGTACAGACCGGCAGCCCGCTGGTCGGCGCACTGCTGTTTCCGGTCGGGTTCTGCATGCTTTATCTGATGGGGTTCGACCTGCTCACCGGGGTGTTCATGCTGACCCCGCTGGCCCTTCTCGACCGACGCCCCGGGGTGGATACCCGCGGCATCCTTCGAAACTGGGGCTGGGTGTTCCTGGGTAACTTCGGCGGCGCCCTGACGGTTGCCACCATCATGGCCTTTGTTTTCACCTACGGTTTCAACACCGAAGCCGGAGTGGTCGGGGACAAAATTGCCTCTATCGGCAAGGCCCGTACCCTGGGTTATGCCGAACATGGTGTGGCTGGCTGGTTCACCATCTTCCTGCGGGGTGTACTGTGTAACTGGATGGTATCCATGGGCGTGGTGGGCGCGATGATCTCCACCACGGTCCAGGGCAAGGTACTGGCCATGTGGATGCCGATCATGCTGTTCTTCTACATGGGCTTTGAGCACTCCATCGTCAACATGTTCCTGTTCCCGTTTGCGCTGATGATGGGCGGCGAGTTCAGTATCATGGATTACTTCATCTGGAACGAGATCCCCACCGTTCTGGGCAACCTGGTAGGTGGCCTGTCCTTCACTGGGCTGACGCTTTACGCCACCCACGTTCGCACCGCACCCAAGCGCACCCTGACAACAGACTACCGCGAACCCGTCAGCGCCCGCAGCGCCTGATTACCACTAAGGCCCCGCCGGTGCCGCACACACCGGCGGGCTTCAGTGGCTCATATTCATGTCCAACTGCGAACAGCTCACGATAGAAGCCGGACAATTCAGCAGCGCCGGCCGGAAACCCGCCAATCAGGATTTCCATGGCCTGCTGATACCCGACAATCACCAGCGCCACAGCAAGGGAATTGCGGCAGGAATCGCCGATGGCATCAGCTCCAGCAATGTCAGCCAGATCGCCAGTGAAGCGGCGGTGGCCGGCTTCCTGAGCGACTACTACTCAACCCCCGAGAGCTGGTCGGTGAAACAATCGGCCGAACGGGTGCTGAGGGCAAGCAATGCCTGGCTGCACGCCCAGACCCGACAAAGCCGATATCGCTATGACCAGGACCGGGGCTACGTCTGCACCTTCAGTGCCCTGGTTCTGAAATCCGCAACGGCGCACCTGTTTCATGTGGGAGACGCCCGTATCTACCGGCTTCAGGGCAACACGCTGGAACAACTCACAACCGACCACCGGGTCTGGCTTTCGGCCGAGGAAAGCTGCCTGAACCGGGCTCTTGGACTGAGCCCGCAACTGGATATCGAGTATCGCAGTCTCGCCCTGCACCGGAACGACGTGTTTCTGATGATGACCGATGGTGTTTACGAACGGCTCTCGGCCGGTGATATCACCCTTTGCCTTGCCGACAACGGGGACGATCTGGATCACGCCGCCCGGTCGCTGGCCCAACTCGCCCTGGAAAGGGGAAGTGAGGATAACCTGACGGTCCAGGTATTGCGGGTAACCCGGTTACCCTCTCGGACACAGGACACCAGCGCCCAGAAAGCCTATCGCGAACTGCCATTCGCGCGCGAGCCCGCTCCCGGTGAGGTGCTGGACGGCTACCGAATCATCCGGGCCCTGCATATCAGCAGCCGAAGCCACGTTTACCTGGCCAGGGATGAGAGGTCCGGGAAGCAAGCCGCAATTAAGTTCCCGGCGATGGAGTTGCGGCAGTATCCGGATGAGCTGGAGCGATTCGTTACTGAACGCTGGATTGCCCAGCGCGTTCAGAGCCCCCATGTGGTTGCCATCTTTGCCCCGGAGCGTCCGCAAAGTTGCCTGTATCTGGCTACTGACTTTGTAGAAGGTTGTACCTTGCGGCAATGGATGCTTGATCACCCGCAGCCAGATCTGGAAACCGTGCGACAACTGGCCGAGCAGATTATCCGGGGGCTCAGGGCCTTCCACCGGCTGGAAATGGTGCACCAGGATCTGAAACCCGAAAATGTCCTGATCACACCGGATGGCCGCGCCATGCTGGTCGATTTCGGAGCCACCCGGGTCGCCGGTCTGGAAGAAGCGGGCAAGCCTGCCGCTTGCTATCCGGTTGGAGCCGCCCTCTACTCGGCGCCGGAGCTCTTTCTCGGCGAACCCGGCAGCTGGCAGTCGGACCAGTACGCCCTGGGCGTGATTATCTATCAACTATTAACCGGGCGCCTGCCCTACCATACCGATGTACCCCGCATCCGCACTCGCAAACAACTACAGGCTCTGACATACCGGCCCGCCAGGGCCTGGCGTGAAGACCTGCCGCCGTGGCTGGATGCCACCCTGGCCCGGGCTACCCATCCGGAGCCCCATCGCCGCTACCCGGCGTTATCGGAACTGCTCTACGAACTCCGACACCCCGGACGAGACTGGCGTGCCCGACACCATCCACCTCTCATGGAGCGGCACCCGGTGCGTTTCTGGCAAGGCGTCTCGGCCCTGCTCCTGCTGGCACTATTAACCTCCCTGGCCAGTGGCTCCTGGAACTGAGCCCCGGGCCATTTATTGCCCAGCCAGCAAAAGCTCGCCCGCCCGCCAAGCAACGCCTTGCCCGAAGACACTCAGACATTGCCCGAACTCCACGTAACTAGTTGTTATATCGCTACATTCAACAACTGGCACGGCGATTGTTATCTATTATGCCGTCCAGGGAACATCCTTGGGACACTCATTCACAACATTGTCATGGAGCAGACTATGCCAACTCCTTGTTATATCAGCATCGAAGGCCAAACCCAGGGTAACATCACCGCTGGCGCGTTCACTTCCGATTCCGTAGGCAACATCTACGTTGAAGGTCATGAAGACGAAGTGCTGGTCCAGGAATTCAGCCACACCGTCTTGGTCCCAACAGACCCTCAGTCTGGCCAGCCTTCTGGACAGCGCGTTCATAAGCCTTTTGAGTTTACTGCAGCCCTGAACAAAGCCACCCCGCTGATGTACAACGCCCTGGCTTCCGGCGAAATGCTGCCGAAGGTAGAGCTCAAGTGGTACCGCACTTCGGTAGAAGGCAAACAGGAGCACTTCTTCTCCACCATTCTGGAAGATGCCACTATCGTTAATATCGACTGCAAAATGCCTCACTGCCAAGATCCTGGCAGCGCAGACTTCACTCAGTTGGTCACCGTTGCTCTGTCCTACCGTAAAGTTACTTGGGAACACACCGTAGCTGGAACTTCTGGCGCTGATGATTGGCGCGCCCCAGTCGAAGCCTAACCAATTCGGCGTCACCCAAGGCCTTGATTCAGGGCCTTGGGATCCTCAACTCCGAAGTAACCAGAAATGCTGCAATACCTTTCGGTTCTTTATTTTACTACTGTGCGATAAGATCTTGGCGGAAAAGCAGTTTGTGTATTGCCCGTTCAAACACTCATTAATAATCCGAGTCTTCAACGGGTAATAGCTGACAGCTATTTCGCGAGCAGGAAAGAGGCACCCTCATATCGGACTAGGCTAACCAGACCGCCGCAGTACCACCGCTCGCAATCACGAACCTGCCATTTTCTTTTAACAGTTAACCCAAAAGGACGTACTCAATGAAATTTGGAGCGATTCTATCCTTAACTATACTATTGACTGGGTGTGCAACCTCTCAAACCACAATATCTTATAGTGGCGAATTTAACCTTCAGGTTCCAACAAAGTTGCTTTCAGGATCCACCGTTTTCACTGCTGACGGATTATCAGTAGGATGGCCCGAGGGCAATTTAATTTCTGGGATCGTAATAACAAAAGAGCTAGAGTCTCTACCAAGTGACTTCGACCTAAAAGATTATCCAAAGTATCTTTTTAATATAAAAGATAAAACTGATCTTGATAAAAAAACTGCCGACATACTCAAGAACTCAACCATCGAAATTGATCATTCTTTTGGAATTGATAACCTCACTATAATATCAAAATTTGACACTGAAATTTATAGCGCTTGCAAAGATGAGAAATGCATTGCATTTATAATAAAAAACAATGTAACTGACCACCTATTATCAATTTATTCCCAAGGAATTACTGAAATAGAGTTTATTAGCTTAGCAGAAGGAATTTGAGATGCTGACCACTAGCGAAAAGGATGCGCTTTATATTTTAATAGCGGCAACTCTGGGCGATGATCTTTCGATTCGATCCCGAAAGTCCCAGTTTAACAATAGGACCGTTAATGTAGTTGAAGACATGATAATTGCAAACATGGATTGCAATGCTAATATGAGGGAACTTATTGTCAACTTATTGGACGGATCGTCCATGCTAACAAGGGGCTGGTTGAAAAAAATCCTCAAGACATCAAAAAACAAAATTAAAGAGATGGATCTACATGGATATGGCTGCTTGGTTTCGACAAAATCCAGATGGAAAAGTGCCATTATAACATCAGTTTTCTGGTAGCGCCCCGAACCAATACACCGATTTTTGAGCGCAGTGTGAGCAGCGCCAACATCTACAATGGACCAGATGGGTGCCAAACTTTTCGTCAACGTACGCATTAACATGATGTGCAAGCGTTTTCGCGCGGTTCAATTCAAGCCTCCTATTCTCGACTCTTTGAACTGAACAGGGATCCGTTTGATGCAGAAAACTATCGCTTTAGGGTTTGTGTTGGTCAGCCTGCTCTCTGGTTGTGCTACTACTGGCCAGACACCCATTGAGTTTCACACCTCCAATCACCTGACTTTTGAACTCGGTAGTGGTCGATTTAATACGATTGATGTGCAACCTTTTGAAACCCAGCTTTGGCTTGGTTCCGCAATGGTTGGTTCGTTGATGACCATGGAAACCAGTCCAGATTTTGATACCGCTGTCGACGAGGTCAGGCAAGGATTTAATGAAGCGCAAGGATCCTCCGGCAAGGTCGTTCAGCTGGATTTGGGTAACAGCGCCTACGGCTTCTCAGTCGCTGTCAATGGATACACCACTGCATTTATCGCCACCTCAAAACATCCAACTTCGTGGATTACCATCAGTACTCAGGATGACATTTTCGAAGAAGTTCTGTCTTCATTGTCTGTTAGCAAAACACGCGAATGATTTACCCTGTTTATGTTTGTTTAGGCGATGAAACAACTGCCCATGGTGCAGAGATACCAGATATCCCCGGATGTTTTGCTGCATCTGATGAGTGGGATGACCTACCGGCTCATATGCTTGATGCCTTTCGTTTGAGCATGGAGGGTACAGCAGAAGAGCCACCTGCACCCTCCACCATATCCTCACTTGAGGCGCGCTACGATTTTGAAGGGGGCATTTGGATGCTCTTTAATACAGAATCCGGGGAACTCAGGCCACCCACTTCCGACCACTAGCCGCAAACTCCACGACCAGCTCGAAAACGTTGTCACACTTTTCTTTGAAAGCCACACGGTCGTAGCTTTCCGGCAAATCCTTATCCAGCACTTCCTCAATGGCAGCCTTTACAGCTCGCTGAGTCTGACCATCCTTCCACCAATCCTGAACCAACACTTTCGGATGGCCCACCAACAACCGGATGATCAAATCCTTTGCAGCCAGCTTTACCCTCTGCTCCTCGGCTTTGGTGAGCTTGTCCTTCTTCAACAGGTCGTATATCTCCAGCTCATTCTCGCTGAGACCTTCACGGATATGCCGTTCTGATTCTTCCCGTATGTTGCCAACGTACTGGACCAGATCTTCATAGTACGCATCTGCAGAGGAGCTGCCGGAGTTGTACTTGTCGATGATCTCTTGCAACCGTTGGGCAAAGTCGGTCCGGGTGTGATTCTGCTCCAGAAGCTGCTGCAGTTTGTCTTCGATAAAGGCACGCAACTCTGCGATCTCAATGTGCTTGTACTCGGCTTTCTTGAAATCTTCACGGAGCTTATCGTAGTTAATCTTGCTCAGATCCCAGCCCTGGCCCTTCTGGACGATCTCATATTCCGCCCTGTGTTCCTTGATGTTGAAAGCCTCGGCATTGTCCACCACCACGCTCTCGTCCAGCAGTTCCGAGATCTTTTGACTGACTTCATCAATATCAGCCTGCTCCACCAGCGCATCCACCACGCCACGGAGGTACTGGATTGCCGCAATCCGCTGATTATCATGCTGCTGGAAGATTTCCGGCTTGCATGCCTCATACAGCGCCGTCACGGTGTTTTCGTACACGTTAAACTGCTTGCGCCAGTCGTCGTTACTCAGGAGGGTATCGGCCGCCTGGTTAAAGAAATCGATATTCTTGAAGGTATCCTGCTTCTCAAACACTGAATTCAGCTCGATATCCCGCTCCCGGCAGAACTCAAGTGTTTGGGCAACCGCATCATCGAGTAGTTCGAAGAGCTCGGACTTCTCCTGAACCGGCGGCTCCTCGCCATCCGCGCCCTGCGCGTAATCTTTCAGTGCTTTGCGCATGTTGCGGAACACGTTGTAGTAATCAACGATTTCGCCGTTTTTCTTCTCGACCAGGTCACCGCTGTGGCCTTTGACGCGATAGGAAGCCACCCGGTTAGCCCGGGCAATGGTCTGCATCAGGGTATGGCCCTTCATGGGCTTGTCGAGATAAAGCGTGGATACGGTGGGCGCATCGAACCCGGTTAGCCACATGGCGCACACGAACACCAGTTGAAGAGGGTGCTCCGGGTCTTTGAAGTTATACTCAACATCGTGCATGTGCTCATCAAGCTGCTCCAGACGCTTGATGTGCGGCTTGATATCCAGGCCCTGCTTTTCGAATTTCTCCTCGTCCGCTTTCGGATCACTGATCACTAGGGCCATCTCGACCGTTTTCATGTAATCCCGGATCTTCTTATAACGGGCCTTTTCGACCTCGTTGGCTGATTCTTTGATCAGCTTCAGCAGGCGTTTCTGTTCGTCTTTCCAGCGCTGCTGCACCTTGTCGTACATGCGCACGGCGGTGAACTTGTCCAGCGTGATGACCATGCCTTTGCCAAGATAACCACGGCGGGGAAAGTGATACACGATGTCCCGGGCAATGGTATCCAGGCGGTCGTCCCGCTTGATCACTTCCAGTTCACGGGCGTACTTTTTCTCCAGTTTTTCCTGCTGGGCGTCATCGAGATCTTCGTCTTCGAGCAATTCGTAGAATTCATCGCCCAGATCGTCGTTCTGGATCAGAACCTTCGGCACCCGTTTCTCATAAAACAATGGCACCGTGGCGTTATCTTCCATCGCCTGCTGGAAGTTGTACTCGGACACATAATCGCCAAACCAGCTGTTGGTCTTGCGATCACGACCCAGCAGTGGCGTGCCGGTGAAGGCGAGGAAGTGGGCACCTTTCAGGCCTGCCCGCATGTTCTCGGCAAGGTTCTTGTACTGGGTGCGGTGCGCCTCATCCACCATCACAATGATTTCCCGGTTTTCCTTTTCCGGGTCAAACAACCGGGGGTACTTCCGCCCCTTGTCGTACCGGAATTTCTGGATCAGGGTGAAGACCACCTTTTTGTTCTGACCCAGGAACTTGCGCATTTCCTCGGCGTTGGCGGGTTGTGCGGCATCTGCTTTCTGCACCGTTTCGGTGTTAAGGAAATTCCGGTAGATCTGACCGTCCAGATCCTGACGATCAGTCACCACCACAAAACTGAAGTTGCCCGTGGCTTTCCGGAAAATCTTGCGGGCGTAGAAAATCATTGAAAAGCTCTTGCCCGATCCCTGGGTGTGCCAGAACACTCCCAGTTTGCCAACGTGTTCCCGACGATTCAGGAAACGCTCATAGGCGTTGTTCACACCCAGGAACTGGTGATTCTGGGCAATGATCTTGGTTTCGCCTTTGTGGAAGAGGATAAAGTTTTCGACGTAATCCAGCAGGCGGGACTTTTCGCACAAACCGTCCGCGACGTGCTCCAGGCTGGTGGCCTGCTCGGTAATCTCCTTACGGTTTACCGCCTCCTTCTCACTCTCCACCCGGAACCAGTTAAAGAAGTGTTCCCAGCCAGCCGTGAAGCTGCCCACCCGGGTTTCCAGGGCATTAGATAGCACACAGAATGCATTACAGTGGAACAATTGGGGAATGTCGTGGTGGTAACTGCGCAGGTTGTCTTCGAAGGCATTGCGCAGCCGCACATTGGAGTTCTTCAGCTCGATAAAGACCAGGGGTAGCCCGTTAACATACAAAATGACATCCGGGCGACGGTAGGCGGCCTTGGGGGCCTGACCCACGGATTTGATCCATAGCTGGGAGACCGCCAGCCAGCGGTTCTGTTTCGGATCGTCAAAATGAACCAGCCGGACTTTCTGGTGCTGTTTGATGCCCCGCTCATCATCAAACTGGACGGGCACGCCATCCCGGATCAGGTCATACAGCTCCCGGTTGGCAGCAATCGGAGACATGGCCGCACGCCGGTTCATCACTCGTTCAATGGCTTCGTCGATCTTGCTTTCAGGGATATCGGGATTCAATGCCAGGCAGGCGGTTTTTAACTCAACCGGGAAAATCACATCCCGCTTATCGGCACGGTGAGAGCCATCGTTCAGTTCTTCCGGCTTTGCGGTATAGCAATCCAGCACATTGAAGCCATGAATGTGCTGAAGGCGCTGCAACAGCGCCTGCTCGATATTGTCTTCCGAAATAAAACTAGCCATCGGCCTGCCGACTCCATGGACCGGGTGGGTATTCTCCGGAGTTCTGCCGCTCCGTTAGTGGGCACCGCCTGCATTGTCCTGATTGAGTGGCTTGTTGGCTGCCTCCGCCTGCAAACGCTCAACCAACCAGACCTTGATGATAGATTGACGGGTAACGCCAATACGCGCGGCCTCCCGATCCAGAGACTCTACGACCCAGGCCGGAAAATCAACATTGATTCGCTTTTGTTCCTGATTCACGCGCCGTGCAGAAGACAGATCAAGATCCTCAACAACGTCCTGCTGGGCGTCATCAAACTTCTTGTCGAAATCTTTAGCTTTCATAAAGCTCAACCTCTTTTTTGCGGGAACGCCTGACCGAAATCAGGCGAATACGCCCTTCCCGGTATGTCACAACGGCCGACCAGTGCTTGCCCCCAATCTTGCCAATCAGAAGATAACGGAGCTCATCCACACACTTTGCTTTTATCTCCAGCAAATATGGGTCTTTCCACAACTGCTGAGCATCCACGAAATCAATGCCGTGCTTGTCCAGATTGGCCTGGCTTTTGGTTCCGTCAAATTCAAACACGTCCATGAGTACAAATTATTCCTTTTTTACTCAATCGACAAGAGAGTACTACAAGACCTTCACCGGCATCTCTCGTTTGGCTTCCAGATAGGGCGCCATCACATTGGCGACCCGGCAGATTCTGGCGTATTCCATCAGCTTGCCCGGTAGAAAGGTTTTACGAGTACGATAAAGCTCCAGCGCCTCCAGCACCACATCCATGCCGATGCGGTTGCGGAACTTGAAACAGTCCGCCAGGGTTTTCTCCGGGTCGTAGACGTGCAGGCTCATGCCGTCCACCTCTACCTGTTCAATGCCGGCACTAAAGGCCTGGCCGGAGAATCGGTAGCCGGCCACCGGCGGATAATCCAGAACCGGCAGGCGGGCATCACGCTCCACCGCCAGATGCACCTGATGGGGAATCTGGGTGGTGATGCCATGCCAGTCCAGCGCAGAAATCAGGCAAATCACGGCATTGGGGAAACGGGTAGCGGCGGCCACCAGATCCGGGTTTTCAATAGGAGGCAGGGCCGCCAGCCGGTACAGGCCGCGGCTGACCGGCTCAATCACCCCTTCGTCCCGAAGCTGATAGAACTGGTACCGACTATAGCCCCGGGCCAGCGCTTCGCTCAGGCGAAGCTGGCCGCCGTGCTGTCGGAACAGGGTTTGAAGTTGTGCCCGGGAGGATCGGGCAGAGTCGGAGTCAGACAAACTGTCACCACTTATTAATATCTGGTGACAGTTTGTCTGATTGCCATTGAGGGTTCAAGCGGCGGCTTCGGCGGCGTTGTCTGACTTATCACTCTGCATGGAAGGCGGAAACTGGATATTCAGGTTTTCCACGGAGAGTTTGCCGGAGATCAGGCGGGGGAGGAGCTGGTTTTTCGTATACTCCAACATATCGATTTGCTGTTCTAATTTCTCTATTTGCTCATAAAACGGTTCAACCAGCTTTACGAACTCTTCCACTGTCGGCGTATCTGGAACAAGATATTTCTGTTTTCCAATGAGATCGGGCTTCAGGTGCAGAACATTCGCACCATTGGCCAACTCCTTCAACGCTTCGGATATTCCGGAATAGCGCAGGTGGGCGTAGGTAAAAAGATCAGGCCAGGAAAATGCCGATATTTTCACAACATCCAGAGAGATGATGCCGTCGGTTTCTCCCAAATATGGAACACGGGCCGCTCGACCAATAACCTCACGGTTCTGAGTCATGTCGGTCACCGCCATAACAACATCACCACGATTCACCTGCTGCCGATCTCGGAACTCACCCCGGAAATATTTCAAACCGTTGCTTCTGTATCCACCACCACGATTGAAATTCTTGAGGTTGATGAAAGGCCGGCCACCATTCAAATGATCGGATATTTCTTCGCTGGAGTAGGACTTGCCCTTAACGACTTCAAACAAATCATCGCCCTGTGCCACCGCCCATGAGGCAGGAAGCCCCTTCTCAAATTCCGCCTCCTGCCACCCCGGAAATCGGAACCGCACAAACCACTCGCGGTAGATTTCCTCGGCCATGTTTTCCAGCAGGGTGATGCGGCGTTTGTTGTTTTCGATCAGGTCGTCATAGGCAGAGAGCAATCCCACGATCTTATTCTGAATATCAATCGGCGGAACCGGGACATTAATTAGTTTCACGATGTCCTGATTCAAGGAGGCCATGGTCGCCCCGAATGCACAAACCGCCATCATCCAGTCCTGATGGGCCTGCGTTCGTAAGAAATAGGAAATGAATTTAGGGTTTATTCTAGGGAGGGTCTGATTAACGCCTGATTTATCGCTGAATCGCTTTTCAACTCGAAAAAAAGCCATTCAAGCGCGATTTTGGCGTTATCACCCTCTGTTTTGTTCGATTTTTGCCTATTTCCCGCCGTTTTGGCGGAAAACAGGCGAACTGACCCTACGACAGCAGGTATTTTTCACCCATCAGCAGGTTGCTGAACGCAGCCAGCAAGTGCAATCGGTTACTGTTTTTGGCCAAGCCGCGATAGCGAACTTTGCTATAGCCAAAGACCTGCTTGATGTACCGGAATGGGTGTTCCACTTTGGCCCGGGCGCTGGCTTTGAGCTTCTCGGCCTTTAGCTTTCGGTCGTCCAGTTTTTTACGAGAACCGGGGCGCTTGGCAATGAACCAGGATACATTTTGGCGATCTTTATGCTCATCCCGCTTTTGAATGCCAAGATAACCGGCATCACCGAACACGCGCAGCTCGTCACCGTGAAGAAGGTTGCCGGCGGACACGATGTCGTGGACATTGGCAGCGGTGGTATCGATGCTGTGGATCAAGCCGAGCGTATCGTCCACGCCGATATGCATCTTCATGCCAAAGTACCACTGGTTGCCTTTTCTGGTTTGTCGCATCTCAGGGTCGCGCTGGCCGCTTTCATTCTTCGTGGAGCTTGGTGCAGAAATGATGGAAGCATCCACAATGCTGCCTTCACGCAGCATCAAACCATTTTTCTCCAGGTGCTTGTTCACCTCTTTGAACAACACCTTGCCAAGGCCATGGCGCTCCAGGAAATGACGAAACTTGAGAATGGTGGTTTCGTCCGGCAATCGGTCCAGCTTCAGGCCGGCGAACTGGCGCATGGATTCGATCTCATACAATGCGTCTTCCATGGCAGGATCACTGAGGTTATAGAACAATTGCATGCAGTGGACTCGCAGCATGGTCGGCAGCGGATACGGTGGCCGGCCAGTCTGGCCCTTGGGGTAATATAGGGCTACCTTCTTCTCCAACTGCTTCCACGGAATCAGCTTGTCCATCCGTTCCAGAAAAATCTCGCGGCGGGTTTTACGCTTCTTGGTCTGGTACTCGGCTTCGGAGAAGGTGATCTGATCCATGGTGGCAACGAATCCTGTGCAGTTGACGATGACCGTATTATCGCTGATTTTGAGACTTATTCAGAGCCTCCCTAGGTGAGTTGAACCTCAACCTCAGACAGTCAGAGCCCTGATACCAGCCTTCCTCCGCTTCAGTGATGAATCCATGTCTCTCTACAGCCCCTTTTCGACCGAACACAATGTCCTTCTGCATCAGTCTATGTGTGGGTAACTTCTCCGCAATCCGGTCATTAATAAACTCCAAATTCTCTTTGCGGAGATCTCCAAAACCGACATTTCGAACATTGATCACCGGATAACCATGATCAGAGTAATCACTCGCTTTAAGCTGAGTACCGAAAGGGCCGGTCTGAATTTCAGCTTCACCAGCGTTGATCAATTCACCTATTTTGACTATCGGGAAATCAATCATTTGCTCTCAACCAATGCCGCTATGTTCTTTCTGATCAAAGAGGCGAGAACCTCTGCGCTGGAATCCAATGACGTCAGCTCATCATTCATGTCTTCAATTCCAGTCAAAAACTCCTCTTCTGTTTTCCCATCCTCTTCAATCACCACCCCCACATACCGCCCCGGATTCAGGGAGTAATCCTGCTCTTTCACTTCCTCGGGTGTCGCCAATTTGCACAGCCCCGTCACATCCTCGTACTCGGCATTCGGAAAGCGCTCCTGCAGCCAGTGAATATGTTGGTAGTAGGCCTCGGCACTGCGAACTTCCTTGTGCAGCTCTTCCAGCGCCTCTTTCAGACGGCGAGCGTTGCGGTCGGAGGTGGCGCGCTTGCCGGCTTGTCTGGCTTCTTCGACTCTGGCCTTTTCGTGCTGGCGCACCACTTTGTCCAGTTGTTTCAGACCGGTGTGCAGTTGCTGGAAGAAGGGATCGAATGTCGCTCTCAATTGCTGCTGTTTGCGGTTGGCCGTTTCGATGGCCTCCGGCGTGGTCAGTTGCAGGTCAGCGGCTTGGATGTAGGCATCGCTGGCCTGCTGCAGGGCTTTCAGGCCCTGCCATTGGCTGACCAGTTCGCCCACGGCCTGTTTGCCCTGGGTGTCGTCCAGTACGTCCAGCAACTGCTGGCTGACCGGCTCCACTTTTTCACGGTTGGCCAGCAACTGCTCCATGCCTTTTCGGAAATAGCTGTCCACCAGCCGGATAAAGTCCGCCCGCTTGCCCTTGTGCAGCTTGCTGATGATGGCGATGTTCTGGACCTGTTCTTCGCTGAATTCCCGATGGGCCCGGTCGATCTGGGTGAAGATGTTGCGGGCATCGATGAACAGGATGCGGTCGTCCTGCTTGTTCTTGTCGAAGAACCAGAGGGTGGCGGGCAGGGTGACGGTGTAGAACATGTTGGACGGCAGGGTGAGCATGCCGTAGATCAGGTTGTTCTCGATCAGGGTCTGGCGAATGTCCGCCTCGCTGTGCCGGGCATCGGAGGCGGAATTGGCCATCACCAATGCCGCCCGGCCGCTGTCCGGGGTGTTGTTCTTCAGGGAGGTGGCGAACAGATTGATCCACAGGTAATTGGCGTTGGGGACGGTTTCCTTGCCCTTCTCGCTGGCTTTGGCCTTGGTTTTCTTTCGGGGCAGGCCGTAGGTATTGAAACGTGGATCGTCTTCCACCGAGGCCAGGGGCACGTCGTCCACGTTGAACGGCGGATTGGCCATCACGAAATCGAACTTTCCAAATCCGTCAAAGGGATTTTCGGTGTAGCTGTTGGCCTGGCGAATCTCGCCCCGCAGGCCGTTCACCGCCAGGTTCATCTTCGCCAGCTTGACGGTATCCAGGGTCTTTTCCTGGCCGTAGACGTAGAGCTGGTCTTCGTCGTGGGCTTCGCCCAGTTCGTCCAGTTTCCTGCGGTGGCGCTCCACAAATTGCTGGGACTGGACGAACATCCCGGCCGATCCGCAGGCTGGGTCGTATACCGTGCCATGGTGGGGTTCGATGATTTCCACCATCAGTTTGACCACCGAGGTAGGCGTGAAAAACTCGCCGCCTTTCTGGCCTTCGCTCAGGGCGAATTTGCCCAAGAAGAACTCGTAGATTTTGCCGAAAATGTCGCCATTGGCATCCGCCGGGATGTTGGAGAAGTTCTTAAGCAGTTCCGCCAGCAGGGTATTGCTGGTGCGGGTAAGAGCGAAGTATTCGTCCTTGGGCAGGATGCCATCCAGCTCGGGTTTGTATTTCTCGATGGCTTCCATGGCCTGTTTGATTTTTCTGGCCAGGTCTTCCTGCTCCGGCAGGCCCAGAAGGTAGTGGTAACGGGCATGGTCCGGAAGATAGAAACCGCATTTCTGAATGGCGATGTCGGAGATGGGTTTTTCCCGCCGGGTGCCCCTGAGTTCTGCGAACTCTTTGGTGATGTCCGGCTCGGCACGCTTGTACTTGTTGTCGGCGAATTTCAGGAAGATCAGGCCGAGTACCGGCGTGGCGTATTCGCTGGACTTGAGATCGGAGTTGGCCCGAAGGTTATCGGCGGCAGACCAGAGGTCGTCTTCAAGCTGTTTGAGCTGTTCGGCATTCATGGTGGAAAAACGTCTCCTGAAACTGCCACTACACAAAATGTGGAGAGACTCTAAACAACTCTGCCATCACGGGCCATAGCAATTTGTAAATTCGCTGGTTAGTCTATCCGTTCGAGCACGCTACTATTTTTTGACCCAGCCAGAATTCATGCCTCAACTATCTCCAAACTCACATGCCATCGGCACCCTCATGTGCCAGACCACCCGGGACATTCTCTGGACGCCGGCTGAAGGCTGGGTTCAGCAGGCAAATCCGGGCGCCGGGCTGGCATTGCGGGTCGGCTCGGGCCAGGCCACCTACCACCGTTTTGATCCTCGAAAGAAACAGCACCTGATTACCTACGGAGCCCGGATGATCGCCGCCAAGTATCAACCGGCCACCGCCCAGGGCTGGCTATCAACCCGTGAGATCCGTGGCCGGGGTTATTTCGGGGGCGAGGTAACTGTGCTGAACCTGTTGGCGCATACCTGCTGCCATGAGTTTGCCCATTTGCTGCAGCACAGTGCCGGGCAACGACATTACGGCTCCGTTCACAACCGGCATTTCTATGAAGCCCTGGACGAGCTGCATCATAGCGGTGCAGCAGACGCTACCCGACGGTACCTGTCCGGGCTGGCCAGCGACTGCGGGATAGCGCTAGCCAGTGCACCCTTTGAATTTCCGAGTCCCGCTGCGGAGAACCGGCACTGGCAGGTGGGGGATTCGGTGGTGTTCGGGGATGGCCGGCGCGAGAAGCGGGGCCAGGTGGTGCGCGTTAACCGCAAGACCTGCACGGTGACCGTCAGCCAGCATGCCCGGATCCTTCGCTACCGGGTGCCGCTGTCGCTGCTTAGGCGGGCGGCCGCGGCCTGACTCAGGCGGGTTCCCGAGCCCCGGTACGGGCCAGCAGGTCCTGGATCTCCGGCAGGCAGGAGCCACAGTTGGTGCCACACTTCAGGTGCTTACCCAGTGCTTCGGGGCTGGCCATGCCCTGTTCAATGGCCTGGGAAATCTGGTGCTCCCCCACGCCAAAACAACTGCAGATAATCGGTCCTGACGCTTCGCCTTCCACTGTGCCGGCCGCCAGTAACGACCGGCGTTTTTCCGGCGCCAGTTCACCGCTACCAAAACAACTGTCCAGCCAGTCCAGATCCGGCATGGTCTGGACACAGGGCTCAACCAGCAACACGGCATCCAGTCGATCGCCACTAAGCCAGGCAGCCCGATAACGCTGTCTCGCTCGGTCTTCCATGACCAGTTCCGGTTCGCGCGAAAAACACCGTTGCCCCCAGTCCCGCCAGTTCATGTCATGGCACCCGGCGAACCACCAGCTGTGACTGTGGGGCAAACGCTGGCGGCTCCAGTAGGCAAGAGCGGTGTGGTCCAACAAGGCATCGCCGGCATTACCCAACATCATCCTCGCCTGCCAGCGGGTCACCAGGGGCCGGATAGTCGCCACACCATGCTTGCCTTCTGGCTGACCGGAAATGGGATCGACAACCGGCCGGATCAGGCTGGACGCCAAAGCGGAGGAGGCAAACCGGCCATTCCAGTGGATGGGCACAAACACTTCACCAGTGCGCTGGCCGGTGCTGGCCCGGACCCGGCCAACGTAGCCCGCATTGCCCGGCCCACGCAGCACCGCCAGGGCACCTTCAATCAAACCAAAGCCGGCAATATCCGCCGGGTGCAACTCGATGAACGGCTCGCTGCGATGGGCAAACAGCCTGGGGGCCAGGGCCGTTCGGGTCATGGTATGCCATTGGTCACGGATTCGGCCGGTATTCACCACCAGCGGGTACCGGGGACCAGGTTGCTGCCCGGGCGGCAAACTGGACACGGGCACCAGTCGGGCCCGGCCATCCGGCGTGGGAAATCGCCCGTTCCCAAACAGCCGACGGGTTTGCAACCAGGCCCCGGGGCTTCCATCCGTGACCGGCCACTGCACCGGCGCCAGCTCGTCGTATTCCTGGTT
The DNA here is from genome assembly GCF_042763285.1 of Marinobacter sp. LM1. NCBI lineage: Bacteria > Pseudomonadati > Pseudomonadota > Gammaproteobacteria > Pseudomonadales > Marinobacteraceae > Marinobacter > Marinobacter sp. LM1. The sequence goes on along the minus strand of NZ_CP114373.1, from coordinate 183,865 downwards.
GCTGAGTTGAGACAAGGCAGAGATATTGAACACCCGCTCGCCTCCATTACCATAGCCGGACAACACAGCATGTTCGCGAAAGATATCGGCAGGGCATGTGTAATCGAAAGCATGAGCATGGCCCAGCGAACAGGCAACGTCCCGAATAATCTGCCAGTCCGGCCGGACCTGCTCCGGCAGGGGCAGAAACCGGCGTTGGCGTGAAATGCGCCGTTCGGAATTGGTCACCGTTCCATCTTTCTCGCCCCAACCGGCAGCCGGCAAGAGAATATCGGCACACTGCGTGGTATCGGTCTGGGCCACACAATCCGAGACAATCAGAGTCTGGCAACGGGACAATGCCTGGTGAATACGTTCACTGCCCGGCAGGCTGACTGCGGGGTTGGTGCCCATCACCCAGAGGACCCGGATCTCTCCCCGATGGACTGCCTCGAACAGGTCCACCGCTTTATGGCCGGGACCACGGGCCATCTGCTCGCTGTGCCAGAAATCCGAAACCCGGAGCAAGGCGCCCGGGGTGTCATAATCCATATGGGCTGCCAGAGTATTGGCCAGCCCGCCAACTTCACGGCCACCCATGGCATTGGGTTGTCCCGTCAGCGAAAACGGGCTCGCTCCCGGTCGGCCCACCCGGCCAGTAGCCAGATGGCAGTTAATGATGGCGTTGGCCTTGTCGGTACCAGCAACCGACTGATTAATGCCTTGGGAAAACGCGGTCACTGTCCGTCCGGTGTCTGCAAACCATCGATAGAAACACTCCACCTCTTCTACTGCCAGATCGCAGCCCCTGGCTACCGCTTGCACGGAAGGCGCACAGGATCGGGCGATCGCCAGGGTTTCCTCGAAGCCGTTACAGTGCTCGGCAAGGTAGTCCTCCGCCAGGGCCCCGTGATCGTGCAGCCAGACCAACAGGCCATTGAACAACAGGGTGTCGGTTCCGGGGCGAAGCTGAAGGTGCAGATCAGCGAGATCCGCTGTCGCTGTCTTTCTGGGATCGATGACCACCACTCTCCGTCCCTGACGGCGCGCTGCACTCATTCGCTGGTACAGTACCGGGTGGGCCCAGGCGGCGTTGCTGCCCGCGAGCACCAGCAGGTCCGCCAGCTCAAGATCCTCGTAGCAACCGGGAACACAGTCCTCGCCAAAAGCACGCTTATGTGCCGCAACGGCCGAGGACATGCACAGTCTGGAATTGGTATCCACATGCGGTGTGCCGATAAACCCCTTTGCCAGCTTGTTGGCAATGTAATAATCCTCCGTGAGTAGCTGCCCGGAGAGATAGAAGGCCACGGATTCCGGGCCATACTCCCGCACAGAGTCGGAAATTGCCCCGGCGACCCGGTCAATGGCTTCCTCCCATGTCACCTCATAGCCTGCAACCTTTGGCACCAGCAACCGGTTGGCATCCTCCAGCGTCTCGTGTAAGGCAGAACCTTTGACGCAAAGCCGTCCGCCATTGGCCGGGTGCCGATGATCGCCTTCGACATGGCCAGGGGCTGCCAGAACACCGCAGCCAACACCACAGTAAGGGCAGGTGGTGGCAATAGAGTCCGCTGGCGTGTCGTGGTGTTTCATGGTGTTCCTCGCTCTTGAACCAAAAAAGCCCACCACCCGGTTTCCGTTTCCAGAGCCGGGGGGAGGGCTTCGTTGCCTGTGTTGTCTGCCATAAAAGAAAGCAATTAGGGGGCCAGCGCACGATTTGATGTCTCCAAGGGCCTTGAATGGCGCATGGTGCGCGTTTTGAAGCGACGTGCACCGTTAAACGACCTCCTTGAAAAGCCTATCGATGGGCGTTCACCTTGGTGCAAAGGGCGATTTTCTGCACCAAAACCACCCCCGCAAAGCACGGGCTTCCCCTGCTGGAACGACCAGGGCTCCCGCAACTTACTGAAATACATGAAGAGTCCTGGATGGCACGGCTTGTGCTGAGTGATTAGTGAACCATCACGACATCACAGCTCTCATTTACAGGCATCGGCGCCTGCTCTCCGGCAACGGAGGCAGGCGCTTTTTTTTGCGCGTCTGAAATGAGAGAACCGAGAGGCATCACGATGAAGACAGTGAACCATTATGTTCGACCTTTACTGACTGCCACCCTGATCGGCCTGAGTTCCCTGGCCCAGGCCGATATTGGCCCGGCGGAGAAACCCGATCTCAAGCTTGGCTTTATTAAACTCACGGATATGGCGCCCCTGGCGGTTGCCTGGGAACAGGGCTACTTCATGGACGAAGGGTTATTCGTAGAACTCGAAGCCCAGGCGAACTGGAAGGTGCTGCTGGACCGGGTCATCACCGGTGAACTGGATGGTGCCCACATGCTGGCCGGCCAACCTCTGGGGGCATCCATAGGCTATGGCACCCAGGCCGATATCATCACCGCCTTCAGTATGGACCTCAACGGTAACGGTATTACCGTGTCCAATGACGTCTGGGAAGCGATGAAACCAAACCTGGAAATGGAAGGCGATCATCCGGAACACCCGATTTCAGCCAGCGCGCTGAAGCCGGTGGTTGAGCAGACCCGCGCCAACGGCGAGCGCTTCCGCATGGGCATGGTGTTTCCGGTGTCCACTCACAATTACGAACTGCGTTACTGGTTGGCCGCCGGTGGCCTGAATCCCGGCTTCTACGCGCCCCAGCGCGGCGATACCAGCGGCACCATCCAGGCCGACGTGCACCTCTCCGTGACACCGCCGCCCCAGATGCCCGCCACCATGGAAGCAGGCACCATCCAGGGCTACTGCGTGGGCGAGCCCTGGAATCAGCAGGCGGTTTTCAAGGGCATCGGTGTACCGGTGATTACCGATTATGAAATCTGGCCCAACAACCCGGAAAAGGTGTTCGGAGTCACCGAAGCCTGGGCCGAGCAGAACCCCAATACCCACCTTCGGTTACTGCGGGCTCTGATCCGCGCAGCTTACTGGCTGGACGAAAACCAGAATGCCAACCGGGAGGCCGCCGTGGACATCCTTGCCCGCCCCAGCTACGTGGGGGCCGACAGGGAAGTGATTGCCAACTCCATGACCGGTACCTTCGAGTATGAAAAGGGCGATGTCCAGGAAGTACCGGATTTCAACGTCTTTTTCCGCTACCACGCTACCTATCCGTATCCGTCTGATGCGATCTGGTACCTGAGCCAGATGCGTCGCTGGGGCCAGATTCCCGAGGCCAAATCCGACGACTGGTATATGAAAACCGCAGCCCGGGTGTATCGGGGCGATCTTTACGCCGAAGCGGCCCAGTCACTGATCGAGGACGGCCTGATGACCGCCAGTGATTTCCCGGACTTCGCCCAGGAGAATTTCGAACGCCCCATGCAGGGTGAGCTGATTGACGGCGTCCCTTTCACTCCGCGCGAACCCAATGCCTACATCAACCGTTTCAGTATCGGCCTGAAAGGGTCGGAGACACCGTAAGGGAGGGCCTGACATGACGACGTTAAGCGCAAGAATCAGTCAGTCCATGGCCAGTGGCAGCCGCCAGCTACTTTCCGGTCTGCAACCGGGCGAGTGGCTCAGCCAGGGCAAGCAGCTGCTGTTACCACTGGTTGGTATTCTGGTCTTCCTGGGCTTCTGGCATCTGGCCGCGCCAAAGGTGGAAACCTCCCTGGGGGCCTTTCCCGGCCCGGTGCAGGTGTGGGAACAATCCGGACAACTGTGGCAGGAGCATATCAGCCAGCGGGAGCGGGCCGATAAGTTCATCGCCATGCAGGAGGAGCGTAATGCCCGCATTCTGGCTGACAACCCGGAGGCAGACGTCCGTATCCGGGCTTACCCCGGCACACCCACCTTTCTCGACCAGGTGCTCACCAGCCTGCTGACGGTGCTGGCCGGTTTCGCCCTGGCGTCGCTGATTGCGGTACCTCTGGGCATTGTGTTTGGCCTCAACCGGTATTTCCAGGCTGCGGTGAACCCATTGATACAGATCTTCAAACCGGTCTCTCCGCTGGCCTGGCTGCCGCTGGTGACCATGGTGGTATCGGCCACCTATGTCAGTGACGATCCAATGTTCGAAAAGTCGTTCCTGACCTCGATGATTACGGTCACTCTGTGCAGTCTCTGGCCAACACTGATCAACACCAGCGTTGGAGTGGCGGCGGTAAACCCCGACCTGCTGAACGTCTCCCGGGTACTTCGGCTGTCGTTCTGGACCCACGTGCGCAAGGTGGTGTTGCCTTCGTCGGTGCCGATGATCTTTACCGGCTTACGGGTGTCGCTGGGCATTGCCTGGATGGTGCTGATTGCCGCCGAGATGCTGGCGCAGAGCCCGGGGCTGGGCAAGTTTGTCTGGGATGAGTTCCAGAATGGCAGTAGCCAGTCTTTGAGTCGGATTATGGTGGCGGTGCTGGCCATCGGGTTTATCGGGTTCTTGCTGGATCGGGTCATGCTGTTGATTCAGCGGAAGGTGGCCTGGAATGAGTGATCCCGTTCTGGAGCATGCCGCACCGGGTGGGTTACGCCTCCCGAAACACGCGGCGAGTACATCCATGTACGCTCCGCAAAAACATCCATGTTTTTGAGGGTTTCGGGAGGCGTAACCCACCCGGCGCTCCGCTTGCTTTTGAGGTGAATTCCATGAGTAAACCACATTTAGAACTAACCGGTGTTGAAATGGCGTTTGATACGCCGAAAGGGCCTTTCATTGCCCTGGACAATGTGAACCTGAAGATCCAGAAAGGGGAGTTTGTTTCACTGATCGGCCATTCCGGCTGCGGAAAATCAACGGTGCTGAACATTGTTGCCGGGTTACTGCAGGCCTCCAGGGGTGGCTGTGTGCTGGATGGGCATGAGGTAAATTCCCCCGGTCCCGAGCGGGCGGTGGTGTTTCAGAATCATGCCCTGATGCCCTGGTTAACGGTGTATGAAAACGTGGAACTGGCGGTCCGGCAGGTGTTTCGCAAGTCGATGACCCGGCAGGAGCGCAAGGACTGGATTACCCATAACCTGGAACTGGTGAATATGGCCCACGCCGCCAACAAGCGGCCGGGCGAGATTTCCGGGGGGATGGCGCAACGGGTGGGCATCGCCCGGGCATTGGCCATGAAACCCAGTGTGTTGCTGATGGATGAGCCGTTCGGGGCGCTGGATGCCCTGACACGGGCCCATTTGCAGGATTCGCTGATGGAAATTCAGCAGGAGCTGAACAATACCGTGATCATGATTACCCACGATGTGGACGAGGCGGTGCTGTTGTCCGACCGCATTATCATGATGACCAACGGGCCTGCCGCCACGGTGGGGGAGGATCTGCACATTGATCTGCCAAGGCCTCGCAATCGTGTGGCCCTGGCGGATGATGCCAAATATGTGCATTACCGGCAGGAGGTGTTGTCGTTCCTGTACGAGAAGCAGCGCAAGCTGGAGTCTCTGAACAGTCGCCGCGGCAGCAGTGCAAAACCCGACGCCCCGGCAGCCAGGCATTCAGCTTCGGCCTGACTTTATGCCGGGGCGGGGCGCCCCGTCCCGGCCTGGTTCAAGTATCAGCTTAAGACCCCTGCCATGGATACCAGGGCCCGGGCGACTTCGGGCAGTCGTTTGCCCTGGTCCATGGCCAGTTTTCGCAGCAGGCGGTGGGCTTCGTCATTGCTGATGTTGCGGTGTTCCATCAACAGCAGGACGGCCTTTTCCTGGGTACGACGATCTTCCAGAGCTTCTTTGGCGCTCTGCAATTCTTCAGACATCTGGCGCAGGCGGCGGGTCTGTTCCTGGACCAGGTCAAAGATGGATCGGCCTGATTGCTGCCCGACACCTTCCCCGGCCCACGTATCGGCAGCTCCGGCCTCTACACCGTTATCGCAAACCACCAGCACGGGCGTTGTGGAGGCATGGCGTTGTTCCAGCGAGGCCAGCAGGGTCTCCTGATGTGCCAGGGAGTGGCGCGCTTCGGTATAGCGCTCCACACAGCGATGGTGGAAAGCGCTCTCAACCGAATCCTCAATCTTCTTCAGATCGTCCATGCGCTCTGTCATCAGATTGAACCAGCGGTCGGCCATGTCTTTATCCAGAGACTTATAGGGCCCGACCGAAACGGCCATCTGTCGCATCCGCTCAATTTCCAGTTCCCGCGGGTGAGCGCGCAGGGCTTGCCAGAGCGACAGGCTCTCCTCACTGGCGAAGCCGACAAAGACCTCAAAACACCGCTCCTGCGCTTCAACCAGGTGCATCATGCGCCGTGACAGTGCGTTATCGAAGTGTCCGCTGGAGAATCCCGCAGAACCTGCGGCCCGCTCCTGACCACAATATTCCTTGCCGTTCATGACATGCACCATGGCCACAAGCAGTCCCGCAATCGAAGGCTCTGCCACGGTTTCTGCCGCTTCGAAAACGACCGTAATCAGTTGATGAATACTGTCGCAGAACCACTCCGTGGCCTCCGAAACACTGGCCTCCTGGTCATTCACCCGCTGCCGCAACCCGGGCAGTTGGTCGAGGCTGTGCAGGGCGCTGGCGATGTGCCCGAGCAGTGGGCTGCTGACCGGATGGGTGGTGAGGTCCTCCTGAATGTCTGCCAATGCCTGCCGGAAGGTAGCGGCCAACTGGTCGTTTTCCTTGACCATGGCGGTACGTTCCCGGGCAAAGCGTTGGCAACCGGACCCCAGATACAGATTGGTGGCGCCTCGCTCCCGTTGCAGGCCATGGACCAGATTGCCCACACTCTGCACCAACCGCCCCATCTGCAGAAAGTACTCCAGATTACGGATCTCACACTGGCGGGAGGCCATCAGAAATTCCGCAGCGGTTGCCCTCGCGGTCATATGGGGATGGCGTTTGGTGTTCATGGTGCAGCTCCTGGTGTCGGTACACAGTTGGTTCCTGTCTACCCGGACTGCAGCAATTTACAGGCCAGTCATTCCGGCCCAATCATCGTGCGTTTCGCCCCATCCCGGGGCACTCTTTTGATGCCCACCAGCCGGCCTCCTTCAGCGGACTCGCCTAAGCTATTGAATAATAAAGCCTGAAAAAGTTGGCACGGAGATCGCAAACACTTAGGCAAGGACGACTGTCCCGGCCATGGAATCAGGCCGGACCATCAGATCATTGTTGTTGGCATTGGTGCCGGACCATCTGTTCTCTTCGGAGAGCATGATGCTCCGGCTTTTTTCGTTGCTGGAGGAGTTCAGTTCCATGGAACACACACAGGACAACCCGCTGGTGATCTGCGGCCACGGCATGGTCGCGCAGCGGCTGCTGGAGCAACTGGTAGCCCAGGGGCATCCGTTCAGCCGCATTGTGGTGTTTAACGGTGAGCCCTTCGCTGCCTACAACCGGATCCAGTTGTCGTCATTATTGGCCGATCAGATTCAGGAAACCGATCTGGAACTGAAACCCTGGCAGTGGTTCCACAAGCACCGAATACAGGTGTACCAGCATGAGCCTGTCACCCATATCAGTCCGGGCCAGCGCCAGGTAACAACCGCCTGTGGCCGCACCCAGTCCTATCACACGCTGGTGCTGGCTACCGGAGCACGGCCCTCCCGCCTTGGCCTCCCTGGTGAAGACCTTGACGGCGTGATGAACTTCCGGGATCTGGCCGACACCCGCACGCTGATCCGGCAGGCAAAGTCACACCGTCGGGCCGTGGTCATCGGCGGCGGCTTTCTCGGTCTGGAGGCGGCCGAAGGGCTCAGGACCAGGGGCTTGGACGTTACGGTGCTGCACCGCAGCGGCCACCTGCTCAACCGCCAGCTGAACCCGATCGCCGGCGATATCCTGAAGCAGAAGTTACAGCAGCGGGGGCTGAGTATCCGAACCGGCACCTCGCCGGTCTCCCTGCTCGGCCGAAATCAGGTCCGCGCCGTGGAACTGAGTGACGGCACGGTACTGGCCACGGACCTGGTGGTTATTGCTACCGGTATTGAACCCAACAAGGGATTGGCAGCTGACGCCGGCCTCAACTGTGACCGGGGTATTCGAGTCACTCCGAACCTGATGACGTCCAACCCGCATATCTACGCACTGGGTGAGTGCTGTCAGTTTCAGGAGCACACCTTTGGCCTGGTCGAACCCGGTTACGAGCAGGCCCGGATCCTGGCACAGCATCTTTGCCAGGTGCCGGGAGCCAGAGCATTTGAGCCCGGAGAAGTGGCCACCCGACTGAAAATCAGCGATCTGCCCATTTTTTCCTGTGGCCGGGTAATCCCCGGCGAGCATACCGAAATCATTGAATGGCAGGACCGAACCCACGCGGTCTACGGCCAACTGCTGCTGGATGGCAACCGGCTCGCCGGCGCCATCCTGCTGGGCGATACCGCCAACGGGCCCTGGTACAGCGAACTGATTCGCTCCGGCGCCGATGTCTCCCGCTACCGGGACACCATCGCTTTCGGCAAAACCTATTGCGACGCAGCAGCCTGATAGGCTGCCAAGAGAGAGGACAGCAAGATGAGTAAACAGACCCTGATCGTGATCGGCAACGGTATGGTTGGCCATCACTTCCTGGAACAGTTCAGCCAGTCCCCGGCGGCCGAGACCTACCGGGTGATCGTGTTCGGTGAAGAGAAGCAGCTGGCCTACGACCGGGTGCATCTGTCGGAATACTTCACCGGATCCACTCACGCTGACCTCGCCATGGGCACAGCAGACTGGTACGCGGAACAGGGCATCGATCTTCGCCTGAATGAGCCGGTCACCGCCATCGACCGGAACACCCGCGTGCTGACGACACCGAAAGGCGAGTACACCTACGATCAACTGGTGCTGGCCACCGGCTCCTACCCGTTCGTACCGCCCATTAAGGGCAACGATCAGGATGGCTGCTTTGTGTACCGAACCCTGGACGATCTGGATGCCATTCAGGCCAGCGCCCAGTCAGCGAAAACCGGTGTCGTGGTGGGCGGCGGTCTGCTGGGGCTGGAAGCGGCAAACGCCCTGAAAAGCCTGGGGCTGCAGGCCCATGTGGTGGAATTTGCCCCGCGCCTGATGCCTGTGCAGCTGGACGATCAGGGTGGCGCCCTTTTGCGCCAGAAGATCGAGGATCTGGGCGTGCAGGTGCACACCGAGAAAGCCACCACGGCCATTGTTCCGGGCAGCGACGCGCGGCTGAGGATGAACTTCGCCGACGACAGCCATCTGGAAACCGATCTGATTGTGTTTTCCGCCGGCATCCGTCCCCAGGATACCCTGGCCCGGGCCTGCGGCCTGGATGTGGGCGAACGCGGCGGGATTGTGGTCAACAATCAATGCACCACCTCAGACCCGAACATTCACGCTATCGGTGAATGCGCACTCTGGAACAATCGCATCTTCGGACTGGTGGCTCCGGGTTACACCATGGCGCGCACCCTGTCGGCCGCTTTGAACAAAGACACCGGTGCGGCCTTTACCGGTGCCGATATGAGCACCAAGCTCAAGCTGCTGGGGGTGGATGTGGGCTCCATCGGCGATGCCCACGGCCAGACCCCGGGTGCACGCAATATCCGTTTTCACGATGAGCAGGCCGGCCACTACCGGCGCATGGTGGTGAGCCAGGACGGCAAGACTCTGCTGGGCGCCATTCTGGTGGGCGACAACGGCCCCTACGACACCCTGCTGCAATACGCCCTCAATGGCATTGAGCTGCCCGCCAACCCGGAAGCGCTGATTCTGCCGGAAAGCGAAGGAGGCGCGCCTGCCCTGGGGGCCGACGCCCTGCCGGACACCGCCTCCATCTGTTCCTGCCACAACGTCACCAAGGGCGATATCTGCGGCGCCATTGACGCCGGCTGCACCGATCTTGGCGGCGTCAAGGCTGAAACCAAGGCCAGTACCGGTTGCGGCGGCTGTGCGGCTTTACTGAAGAAGGTGGTGGACAGCGAGCTGGAAAAGCGCGGCGTGGAGGTGTGTACCGACCTTTGCGAACACTTCCCCTACACCCGACAGGAACTGTTCCATCTGGTGAAGGTGAACGGTATCCGCACCTTCCGGGGTCTGCTCAAACAATACGGCAAGGGCCAGGGCTGTGACATCTGTAAGCCAACGGTGGGCTCCATTCTGGCCACCTGCTGGAACGAGCACATTCTGGCCACCGACCACGTACCCCTGCAGGACACCAACGACACCTTCATGGCCAACATGCAAAAGAACGGCACTTACTCGATTGTGCCGCGCATTCCCGGCGGTGAAATTACTCCGGACAAGCTGATTGTGCTGGGCGAGGTGGCCAGGGAGTACAACCTGTACACCAAGATCACCGGCGGCCAGCGTGTGGATCTGTTCGGCGCCACCCTGAGCGAGCTGCCGGAGATCTGGGAGAAGCTGATCGCCGCCGGTTTTGAGACCGGGCACGCCTATGGCAAGTCGCTGCGTACGGTGAAGTCCTGCGTCGGCAGCACCTGGTGCCGCTACGGCGTGCAGGACAGCGTGGGCATGGCGATTACCCTGGAGAACCGCTACAAGGGCCTGCGAGCGCCGCACAAGGTGAAGATGGCGGTGTCCGGCTGCACCCGTGAATGCGCGGAGGCCCAGAGCAAGGATTTCGGGGTAATTGCCACGGAGAAGGGCTGGAACCTGTATGTGTGTGGCAACGGCGGGATGCGGCCACGGCATGCGGATCTGTTTGCCACCGATCTGTCGGATGAGGAGCTGATCCGCACCATCGACCGGGTGGTGATGTTTTATGTGCGCACGGCGGACCGGCTGCAGCGGACGTCGGTCTGGATGGAAAATCTGGAAGGTGGCCTGGAGTATCTGAAGCAGGTGGTGCTGGAGGACAGCCTCGGCATTGGCGAGGAGCTGGAGCAGCATATGGCGGATCTGGTGGAGACCTATCAGTGCGAGTGGAAGTCCGCCGTTGAGGATCCGGAGAAGCGTAAGCGGTTCCGGGAGTTTGTGAATGCGCCGGAGCAGAAGGATCCGGTGCAGCAGTGGACTTCAGAGCGGGGGCAGCGTCGGCCTGTTTTGGAGGTGGCTTCTTCGTAGCCTTCTGGTTTGGGGGCGGAGCGCGGGAGCCGGATTCATTTTCTTCTGGAAAAAATAACTCGCTTTGCTCAGACATCTTTTTTCCTGCCAGAAAATGAATCCGGCTCCCACGCTCACAAACATCTGTGGGATAGGAAACTTAACGACCTTGGAATTTGGAGACTTTGCTATGAAAGCTCGGACTTGTTGGGAAGCAGTGTGCACCGTGGACGATCTGGTAGCTGATTCCGGTATTGCGGTTTGGACCGACGACGGGCCGGTGGCGGTGTTTTATCTGCCACACCGCCTGCCGGCATTGTTTGCCATCAGCCATACCGATCCGTTCAGTGGCTCGAACGTGCTGGCCCGAGGCATTACCGGGGATATCAACGGTGAGCCGGTGGTGGCGTCGCCGTTGTACAAGCAGCATTTCAGCCTGCGCAGCGGGCAATGTCTGGAAGACGAGAGCGTGCAGGTGAAGGTCTATCCGGTGTTGCTGGACGGCAACCGGATCCGGCTGGAAGTGCCGGTGGCTCAGGCGGCATCGATGGCCGCCTGAGGTTCGCCTGTCAGCTGATAAACTCGACGTTCTCCGACAGCGGTGCCCTTGGGCTGGTGAGCTGGTTCACCGGGCTGTCGGGGTTGGCGTAGCCGATGGCCATGCCGGCGAAGACTTTGCGGTGTTCAGGCAAGCCCAGGAATTCGCTGATGGTTTTCGGGTACACCGACCAGGATTCCTGGGCGCAGCTGTCGAGGCCCTGTTCTCGGAGTAAGAGCATGATGGTTTGCAGGATCATGCCCAGATCGGACCACTGGGGCGGGCCCATGTTGTCGTCGACGGTACAGAACAGGCCAACTGGTGCGCCGAAAAATTCGAAGTTGCGTTTGAACCATTCGAAGCGGGCAGCTTTGTCTTCCCTGGGGATGTCGAGCCGGCGGTACATGAGTTCGCCGATTTCGAAGCGGCGGTCGCGGTAGGGTGACTGAAGTTTCGGTGGGTAGATTTCGTATTCCGGCACTTCGTTGAAGCCTTTGCTGACCTTCTCCTGCATCAGGGCTTTGAGTCGGGCCAGAGCATCGCCGGTGACAACGTGCAGGTGCCAGGGTTGCAGGTTGCCGCCGGATGGCGACCGGGTCGCCGTTTCGATTACCGTTCGGAGCGTGGCTTCAAGCACCGGGGTATCCAGAAAGTCCCGCACCGAGCGGCGTGACACAACAGCCTGCTGAACATCCATAGGCAAGACTCCACATCATCCAGAACATTAAGTTGGGAACACTATCCGGCATCCAGTATGCGCACAACAGCCGCGCTTGACCACCTCCCGGGCGCCGTATAGTCTGCGGCGAACCCCACAGGGAGAGCCTCAGGTTATGGAAGATCACAGTCAGTTTCGCCTGCTGTCCGAGCGACGGTTCCTGCCATTCTTTGTTACCCAGTTTGCGGGTGCCTTCAACGACAACCTGTTCAAGAATGCCTTGTTGCTGCTGGTGACCTATAGCGCCGGGGGCCTGTTTGGCCTGTCGTCGGATGTGGTGGTCAATCTGGCCGCGATGCTGTTTATCCTGCCGTTTTTCCTGTTCTCCGCCATTGCCGGCCAGGTGGCGGACCGGTACGAGAAATCCACGGTTATCCGCTGGATCAAATTCGCCGAGGTGGTGATCATGGGCATTGCCGCGGTCGGGCTCTGGTTTGGCTGGTACGAGGTGTTGTTCCTTCTGCTGTTTCTCACCGGCGTGCAATCCGCGTTTTTCGGGCCGGTGAAGTACGCGATCCTGCCCCAGGCCCTGAAAGAATCCGAGCTGGTGGGTGGTAACGCGCTGGTAGAGATGGGCACCTTTGTGGCCATCCTGGTGGGTACCCTGATGGCCGGCGTGATGATGAAAGCTGCGGCTCCCGGCCCCGTGATTGCCATCGCCGTTGCGGTGCTGGCGGTGATTGGCCTGGTGGCCGCCTGGCGGATTCCCAGGGCCGAGGCAGCAGCGCCGGATCTGCGTATTCGTTTCCGGCCGCTGCAGGAAACCTGGAAACTGATGGCCATTGCCCGGGACAATCACAATGTATTCCTGAGCATCATGGCGATTTCCTGGTTCTGGTTTCTGGGTGCCGCCTATCTGACCCAGTTTCCGAACTTCGCCAAGACTCACCTGATGGGTGACGAAACGGTCGTCACCTTGCTGTTGGCGATTTTCACCATCGGCATCGCCGCCGGCTCCATTGCCTGTGAGCGGCTGTCCGGCCACAAGATTGAACTGGGGATCGTACCCATCGGCTCCATTGGCCTGAGCTTCTTCGGCATCGATCTGTTCTTCAATATGCCGGAGCAGCCGATTCCCTCAGACTGGTGGCTGATCATAACCGATCCCCATTATCGCCAGGTCGCCATTGACCTGTTGGCCATCGGTATCTTTGGCGGCCTGTTTATCGTGCCGCTGTATGCTTATGTCCAGCAGGAAACACCACCGGCCACCCGGGCCCGCGTGATCGCCGCCCTGAATATTTTCAACGCCCTGTTTATGGTGGTCAGCGCGCTGCTGGGCATGCTCATGCTCGGCCTGTTCGGGCTCACCATTCCCGAATTCTTCCTGGTGCTGTCGATCATGAACCTGATGGTGGCGGCCTACGTGTACCAGCAGGTACCGGACTTTGCCCTGCGCTTTGTGATCTGGGTCCTGTCCCACACGATTTATCGGGTCACGCACCACAACCTGGACCGGATACCCGAGCAGGGCCCCGTGCTGCTGGTGTGCAACCACGTCTCCTACATGGATGCCCTGGTGATCGCCGGCGCGGTACGGCGGCCCGTCCGATTCGTAATGGATCACAACATTTTCGCGACACCGGTCATGGGCGGTTTCTTCCGCCTGGCCAAGGCTATCCCCATTGGTCCGAAATCAAAGGTGCCGGAGATTTACGAAGCCGCTTTCGACCGCATTGATGAAGAACTCGCAGCCGGCCATGTGGTCTGTATTTTCCCGGAAGGCAAACTCACCAAAGACGGCGAGGTCGATACCTTCAAGCCCGGTGTCGACATGATTCTGGCCCGGCGACCGGTACCGGTGGTGCCAATGGCACTGCGCGGCCTCTGGGGCAGCTTTTTCAGCCATTGTGGCGGGCCGGCCTTCAGCCATTGGCCACGGCGGTTCTGGTCCCGGATTCATCTGCTGGCTGGTCTCCCGGTCTCGCCCCACGAGGCCAGTGCCGAGCGTCTGGAACAAAAGGTCAAAGCGCTGCGTGGAGATGCACAATAGTCTTTTCGCCGGGCTTTTTGGTGGTGCTGTTACCAAAGCCAATTTTTACCCGCTCGGAGTGGGGTAGTATCGGGGCATAAACCAAGAACAAGGATTGCCCCGTGACGCCCCTGAATCCCACTGACCAGCTCTTTCTCTGGCTGGAAAAACGCCAGCAGCCCATGCATGTGGGCGGCCTCCAGCTGTTTTCCTTCCCCGAAGGCGCGCCGGACGACTATGTCGCGCAGCTGGCAGATCAGCTTCGGCAGAAGACGGAGGTGACCGCCCCCTTTAACCAGCGCCTGAGCTATCGCCTGGGCCAGCCGGTATGGGTGGAGGATGAGCACCTGGACCTTGAGCATCATTTCCGCTTCGAGGCGCTGCCCACACCCGGGCGTATTCGGGAGCTGCTGTCGTTCGTATCGGCGGAGCATTCGCACCTGATGGACCGGGAGCGCCCCATGTGGGAGGTGCACCTGATCGAGGGCCTGAAAGACCGGCAGTTTGCGCTCTACACCAAGGTTCACCATTCCCTGGTGGACGGTGTCTCGGCCATGCGCATGGCCACCCGGATGCTGAGTGAAAACCCGGACGAACACGGCATGCCGCCAATCTGGGATCTGCCTTGCCTGTCACGGGATAGGGGCGAGTCGGATGGACACTCCCTCTGGCGCAGTGTCACCCATTTGCTGGGGCTTTCGGGCCGCCAGCTCGGCACCATTCCCACCGTGGCAAAGGAGTTACTGAAAACCATCAATCAGGCCCGGAAGGATCCGGCCTACGACTCCATTTTCCATGCCCCGCGCTGCATGCTGAACCAGAAAATCACCGGTTCCCGTCGTTTCGCCGCTCAGTCCTGGTGCCTGAAACGGATTCGCGCCGTGTGCGAGGCCTACGGCACCACGGTCAACGATGTCGTGACTGCCATGTGCGCAGCGGCTCTGCGTACCTATCTGATGAATCAGGATGCCTTGCCGGAGAAACCACTGGTGGCCTTTGTGCCGGTGTCGCTACGCCGGGACGACAGCTCCGGTGGCAACCAGGTAGGCGTCATCCTGGCGAGCCTTCACACCGATGTGCAGGAGGCCGGCGAACGACTGTTAAAAATTCACCACGGCATGGAAGAGGCCAAGCAGCGCTACCGGCATATGAGCCCGGAGGAAATCGTCAACTACACGGCCCTGACCCTGGCGCCGGCCGCCTTCCACTTGCTGACCGGGCTGGCGCCCAAGTGGCAGACCTTCAATGTGGTGATTTCCAATGTCCCCGGGCCATCCAGGCCCCTGTACTGGAACGGGGCGAAACTGGAAGGCATGTATCCGGTGTCTATCGATATGGACAGACTGGCCCTGAACATGACACTGACCAGCTATAACGACCAGGTGGAGTTCGGCCTGATTGGCTGTCGCCGGACCCTGCCCAGCCTGCAACGGATGCTGGACTACCTGGAACAAGGTCTGGCAGAGCTGGAGCTCAACGCCGGTCTGTAATCAGGCCAGCTGATCGGCCCGGTTACGCTCGGAAATCTGGCTGTTCAGGGTCCAGAAATCGTACAACACACCGATGAAAAACAGGCCGCCGGTGAGCAGGTACAGGATGCCGGTGAGCCATTTGCCCATATACATCCGGTGCACCCCGAAGACCCCCAGGAAGGTCAGCAGTATCCAGCCGATGTTGTAGCTGATCTGCCCATCCTGGAACCGGTAATCAGCTTCCTTGTCCATGGCCGGAATCAGGAACAGGTCAATAATCCAGCCGATAAACAGCAGTCCCAGAGTAAAGAACCAGATGGTGCCGGTCACCGGCTTGCCATAATAGAAACGGTGCGAACCCAGGAATCCGAAAATCCAGAGCAGGTAGCCGATCAGCTTGCTGTGGGTGTCGGGTCTTTCGATCATTGCGGCGTTCTTCCTGTTCACAGTTGGATTTGGTGTGTCACCACAGACGCAAAACGGACGCCTGATCAGATCAATATGGGGGCGAACGCTGGAATCACAAACGGCACTCAGGGCCCCAGATCCGGTGCCGGGTCCGGCCCGTCCTCGCGAAACTCACTGGCGGATTTACCCGTCCACTTGCGGAAAGCACGGCTGAAATTGGACAGATCGGCATAGCCCAGTTCATAGGCAATCTCGCTGACTGACTGATTGGTGTAGCGCAGCAACTGGATGGCCCGATCTTTCAGCACGGCCTCGACAATCTCCCGATAACTGGTGTCCCGGTCCGCCAACCGCCGCTTCAGGGTGCGGGAAGACACGCAGAAGCGCTCGGCCATGGCCTCCAGGGAGGGCAAGGGGCCTGGGGTCATCCGCAGCATATTGCGAATCGCCAGCACGATGTCGCCCTGCTCCTTGAGCGCCTTCTGCAACTCGAATTCACACTGGTCCCGGGCCATCCGGGAGGCTTCAGCATCCGCCAGACGCATGCGCACGTCCAGCAGCTTGCGGGGGAAAATCAGCATTTCCTCGGGCTGGCCAAACTCGAAACGGACCGGCAACTGGGCGGCAAACCGCCGGTAATAGGCTGGCTCAGGGCCCCGCAGGTGTACCGACACGCCCGGTAATTTACCCTCTTCCAGGGCAAAACCCCGGGCCTCGGCATCGCTCCGGTCGAGCAGTTGTTCAGTGAGCAGAATCAACGTGGCGCTGACCGTCTCGGCCAGAAACTCGGAGATAGGCGGCAACGCAAACTCCGCGCACAGCTGAACCAGCACCTTGTCACCGGCTATGGACTGTTTCATGCTCAGAAAGGGCGCCCGCAGCTGAAGATAACGACGGACAGAGTCCAGCGCACCCTCAAAGGTCGGGCTGGTAAGCGCGGCGAAGCCCAGGGTGCCATGGATGGTCAGCCGCAACTCTCTCGCCAGTATAAAACTCAGGCCATCTTTGCCCGCCACCTCGAGCGCGCGCTGCGCCATCAGAGTGGCGTCAGTGACGAAAACCCGACTGTCGTTGGCTTTCAGGTCTTCATGTGTGAAATCCAGGCCCTGATAAAGCTGGCGGTCGTTGTAACCCAGTTGACGAACGGTTTCAGCCAGTACCCGCAGGTACACCCCGGGCACCAGGAACAACCCCAACATTTGCCGCTCGTTGTCTGCACCGGTACCTGCCATAGTGTGTCCCTGATTGATATTTATCGTGTTTCTGACTCTATCAGAACCGGATTGCCGCCACAGTGGGGCCCGCTGCCCCGACTCCGCTGTCGCCCGGGCCAATCCCCTGTCCCATTGTGGACGATGCCCGTCCCCTTCGCGCATTCAGTATCCGGATTGACTCCGCCACACTGGCTCCATGACATCAGCCAAAGCGTTCCGTCGCAAAGGAGTAGAACCATGCTGACCACCACACAAACGAACAAACCGGGCAAGGCCTCCCATACCCCGGACAATGTCTCCATCAAACCCCAGCGCATGGGTTTCGAGTTTGGCGAACAGGTCCCCAGATACTGGGTGGATAACAACTATCTGATCAGTCATACCATGAACGCCCTGTCTGTTTTGTTTCCCGAGGGTGAGCAGTTTTTTGTGGACTCGGTCCGGGCGTTTCGAGACCAGATCCAGGACAAGAAGCTGAAAGAGGACGTGCGCGGTTTCATCGGCCAGGAAGCCATGCACTCGCTCGAGCACATCGCCATGAACCAGCATGTCCGCGACCAGGGCATGCCGGTAGAAGAGATGGAGCGGGATCTGAAAGTGATTCTGGACGTGGCACGGAAGCTGCCCAAACGCCACCAGCTGGCCATTACCTGCGCCCTGGAGCACATCACAGCCATGATGGCCGACATGCTGCTAGAGCGTGACGATATACGCGAAGACATGCACGAATCCATGCGCCCGCTGTGGGTGTGGCACGCCATTGAGGAAACCGAGCATAAGGCCGTTGCTTATGACGTTTTCCTCCAGGCTGGCGGTACCTACACCGAGCGGGCGTTTTACCAGGTCTTCAGTACCGTAGCCCTGGGTATTGTCAGCACCTGGTATACCGGCCGCATGGCCCTGAAGGACCGCAGCCATTTCTCCGTTAAGGACGCCGCCAAAGGTATGTGGCGCATGTGGGGCAAAAACGGCGCCTTCTCCAGTCTGATCCCGACCTGGCTGGAGTACTTCAAGCCCGGCTTCCATCCCTGGGACAAGGACAACAGTGAGCTGATCGGTCGTTTCAAGGAACAGATCCAGGACTACATCGCGCCCCAGTACAAGAACGGCAATCGGCGCACGCTGCAGTAATCGTGCACCCGCTCTATGACATCAGGCCGAGTTCCCGGGCGCGAGCAACCGCTTGCATCCGGTTCTCGGCCTGAAGCTTGCCGTAAATATTGCTCAAATGTGACTTTACCGTCGCCACTGAGATGCCGAGCTGTTTGCTGATGGCCTTGTTACTGAGTCCCTCTGCCAGCAGATCCAGCACCCCCTGTTCCCGATCACTTAACGGTTCATCAGGACCAGCGACTTCCGGGGTGCGGGCGCAGGTTTCGGCGTCCGGCTCCATCCGGGCCTGCCGGAGAGCCAGTATCCGGCTGGCTTCCACTTCCGACCAGCCGCGGGTAATACAGGCGTCGAGCAGACTATCCAGCCGGGGATCCGCATCCACAAAGGGGCACACCAGACCACGGGGTACCCAGAGCGCCAACAGTGCATCGAGCTTTTTCACCGCTCCCTCAGGATCCTGATCCCCGAAGGCCTGAACCATCAGACTGACCAGATCAAGACGACACACCAGCTGAAGCAACCCCGCCTCTTCCGCCTCAGTTCGCAGGGCTGCCAGTTCCCGGGCCACCGGCGACGCCGCCAGCAACTGACCGATCAGTTTCAACAAGGTTTCGTTCAGGGTACAAAAGCGATTACCTACAACCGGTTCCGGATCGCTCTGGGCCCATAGAATCAAAGGGAAGGCGTTACCCTCCGTCAATCGCGCCAACGCCTCCAGTACCTCCGGGCGCGGAATGTTATGGTGCCAGCGCAACTGGCCCATAACCTGGTGCAACTGCTCAATCCGGCTGAGTTCCTGCTGCCAGAGTTCGGAGTCTCGCAAAACCATGCCCAGGCGAAACCGCTCAAACGCCAGGTAAAGCTGATCCAGCGGCGTCAGATGCTGGTCGGCAATCAGACCGGCCTCGCCCAGCCGTTTTGCGGCGTATGCAAGATCATGATGCTCCAGCGCCAACAAGCCCTCCAGATAGGCCAGAAGGCAAACCTGCTCCTTACTCACGGGCCCGTTGACAAGCTTCAACCGGGTCTGTTCATAGCAGCGGCGGGCATCGCCAATGCGACCGCCCTGCACCAGAACCGGAACCAGCATGACCAGACAGCGCAGGGCACAGGGGTTATCGCCACTCTTCAGGGCCCCTGCCAGCGCATCGGTCAACAAGGTGCGCGCCGGCCCCAATCGTGCCTCCATAAAGGCTTCAGTACCGAGGGTATACAGCCCCCAGTGTTGCAGGCCGGCTGGAGCGCTGGCCAACCGGGCCTGTATCTGAGTCAGGGACTGCTCGGCCTCTGCACGGTGGCCGGCAAACCGTGCCGAGGGCCAGCCCAACAACATGGAGACAAACTGCAGAGCCTCGGTGTCCGGTGATGGGTCTGTCGACTGCAGAAGCCGGTCGGCCGCGGCCAGATGCTCAAGCACTGCTCCGTACTGACCATCCATGAAGGCAAACAGCGCCTGCAGCAGAAGCAGCGCGGGAGAACTCATCCGAACACTGTCCGGGAAGCGCGAAGGCAGTGACCGGTAGCCACTCAGGTCCTCCGCCTGCAACAGCAACGGTACCAGGGCTTCCGCCTGGTCATAGCAGCCTTCGGCCAGAAAAAGCTCAAGGGCCTCCACAATCTGGCCCCGCTGGCGGAATGCCTCGGCCGCCCTGATTCGTATGGAGCTTTCCCGTTCAGGCACCCGATCCTGCGCCTGAAGCCAGTCGATCAGCAGATCATGCAGGCGATACCAGTAGTGACCCTCACCGTAACTCTGGAACAGCAGATTGCGTTCGCGCATGGCTGCGATCCAGCCTTCAGCATCGGTCTCATTCCGGGCCGCGTCGGCAACCTCTTGTGAGAAAAGGGGAAGCAAGCTCATATCCTGGAGAAACGCCTGTAGCCCGGGCTCAAGGCCGGCGAACACTTCCTCCAGCAGATAGTCGCTCAGGGCTCTCTGGCCAGGACCGGGTACATGGCTTAACGGATTTTCCGACAATGCCGATAGCTGCAACGCTGCTGGCCATCCGCCGGTGCGCTGATGCAACTGCAACATCTGGTCTTCGGAGAGATCAGCCCGGCGGGCCTGGACGAATTTTCGAGTCAACGCCAGATCAAAACGGAGCACCTCTGGCCCCAGCCGGACCATCTGTTGCCGAGCCAGTAACTGCGCGGTGCGAATAGGGGGATCCAGCCTCGAGATACAGACAATGCGCAAAAAACCCGGAGCAAAGTCGATAAAGCGCCGGATCTGCTCCAGTAGTACTTGCTGGTCAAGCAGGTGAAAATCATCCAGCACCAGAACCAGGCGGCTGGGTGCCTGCCAGGTTCGGGAATAATCCGCCAGGCGGTTGATCAGCATGGTCACCGGGTCAACAGCGGCACCCGGTTCCAGCGCGGCTAACAAGGTGCTCTCGCGAATGGCAAATCGTGGGTTCACCCGCGCCAGGGCGCTGGCCACGGCATTCCAGAACAGGGCCGGCGCGTTATCCCTTTGGTCCAGCGTTAACCAGGCATGCACCGGTTTTTCCTGTTCCAGCCACTGACTGACCAATGTGGTTTTACCGAAACCGGCCGGCGCAGATACCAGTACAAACGGCACCTGTTCTATACAATCAAGGGCCTGCAACCGTGAGGGCTCAAGCAACAAGCCTGCAGGCAATCCGGGGCGGGTTAATTTGGTTTCGGCAACCATGGAGCTCACTACCGTTGGCAAATGAGCTTCAGCATAGTCAGTGCCGGTGTTATCAACCAGCCCCGGCACTCCAAACTGGGAGGCCTGTTCAGAAATCCGGGTCATGGCAGTGCGAGCAGACCCGTGCCCTTCATCAGCGTGGCAACCAGTCGGGTACTGCCCAGTTCCCGGGCACAGACAAACCAGGGAGTTTCCCGGCCACGGTAGCGTGATTTGTGGTACGCCAGAGGTTGGAAGGCGTAAAGGCGATTCCCATAGCGATACAGGATATTCTGAAGGCGGCGCAGGCCCGGCCGGTCACCCGGGCAGTGGCGGACGCCGTGCAGGGGCGCAATGCCCAGCGACAGCTCAGGCACGCCTTCCTCACGAAACTGACTGGCCGCCTGCAGAATAATGTGGTCGAGTACGCCGAGCCGGTTCATTTCCGGCGACGCCCGCAGAATATTGGCGCAATAGCCCGCCAGTTCATGGTGACGGTACCAAGGATCAAAGAACACGTATCCGGCCAGCTCGCCCTCCACATAGGCGTAGAACTTGCGCACTCCCCATTCATCTGCAAACACCGGTGGCCGCGTGAGCAAACCCAATTCCCGTTCCTTGACCGCCTTGCCCAGGCGCCAGCGCTCCGAGATACCCGCCACCTTGTGCCAGTTCACCTCATCTCCACATTGCTCCCGCACCTCGATTCGACACCGCCTGTCCAGATTGCGGGCATGGCGCAGCTGCTTCATCGCCTTGCCACGAAGCGAGAACCTCGTCAGATCAACCGAGAACTCCGTACCCATCACCGTGGCATCGTAACCAAGCTCGCCCAACGGCCCCAGGAGCGACTGATCGACGCCGACATACAGTGAGGGGCCGGGCACACTCTGCTCGAACGCCTGCAGTAGCCGGCCCATACTCTGAGCTCCCGCCAGGGGTCTTGTGGGCACCACGTTTACCCGCTGCCCCAACACTTTTACCGGGACATAAGGTACCAGCCCGAGACCGGGGCTGAGAAAGTGCCGGCAATCCGGCTGCAAGGCAAAGTAACTGCTGGACTGGCTCCCGTGCAGGCGGATCAGGTGCTCTGCGGTGCGTTCATGGCAGCGCCCGGGGTCCGGGAGAATCGAGTTGATATTCCGGTCATCGGCAGCGGGGGCCACCGCCGCAGACAGATGAGAGGCAGGCATGGGTCATTCCCTTTGTTGTTCTGATACCGCTTTCCTGTGTTCAGAACAAAATGCTAAAGGCCGTGCCTCGGCCGGCCATCGGTCAAAGGGTTGAGTGTCTGGCGCCCCACCGGAACTGGGTCACAATTCCGAGCCCTGCATCACCACAACCCCCTGTCGCCACAAACGCCACTCACCGGGCTTGTAGATATCCCAGGTTTCGTCGCTGGTCAGGGGTTCGGTCACGATTACGCTGACAATGTCGTTGGGTGTGGTTTCCGATTCAAAATCCACGGTAACGTCAGCATCCTTGAGTCGGGCGGGGCCGAAGGGTGCCCGGCGGGTAATACTGGCCATCTTGGTGGTGCAAAAGGTAAACAGCCAGTCGCCGTTGCTTAGCAGCAGGTTGAATACCCCCTGGCGGGCGTAGTTCCGGGACAGCTGAACCAGCCGTTCCACCACCTGCTCGGTGGCGGTGTCGCGATCGCAATGGCTGCGCAGGTGGTTCAGGATGTCACAGAACAGGGCTTCGCTGTCGGTGCTGCCAACGGCCTCGTAGAAGCCGGGCGCCGCTGTAAATTCTGACAGCTGGCCGTTATGGGCGAAGACCCAGTAGCGGCCCCAGAGCTCGCGAATGAACGGGTGGGTGTTGGCCAGGCAGATCTCACCCACATTGGCCTGGCGTATGTGGCATATGGCCACTTCACTCTTGATGGGATGGGTCTGCACCACTTCGGCAATGCGCGAGGAGGCACTGGCATCGGCATCGTGAAAACAGCGCACCCCTTTACCTTCGTAGAAAGCGACGCCCCAGCCATCCTTGTGTGGGCCGGTGTCACCGCCACGGCGGGTCAGGCCGGTAAAGCTGAAGCAGAGATCGGTCGGGGTGTTGGCGCTCATGGCCAGCAGTTCACACATGGTTGGCGGTATCCTCGGCCTTGCTTCCGGGTTTATTCGCTAGTGTCCCGTCTGGTTAATTCGTTGACCTACTGAGCACCTGAAAGCCTTGAGAGCAAGGCGCGGTGGCGAAGGTTTGGTGGTTCCAAATCGAGTCGCCGCAACACGGCTCTCAAGGCTTTCAGGCGCTCCCGCAGGGCGAGACGCTGGCGGCTCTGGACCTGTGTTGCCAGCCCTTGATGTGGAACCACCACACCTGCGGACTGGCGCCTTGGCCAGCGCCGCCAGCGTCTCGCAGTAGGTCAACGAATTAACCAGACGGGACACTAGGATACCCGAATCAACCGAGACCTCCAGCCATGGAACCGGCGGTTTTCGGAGGCTGTCCGGCACCGGCGGGCGCCACACGGTTCCGGCCTGCCCGCTTGCCGCTGTAGAGACAACGGTCTGCCACACAGAACAGGGTTTCCGCTTCCCTGCCGTGCTCCGGCCACTGGGCAATGCCAAACGAGGCGGTCACGCGGATACCCGCCTCGCCGTACTTCAGCTCACGCCGGGCAATGCGCTCCCGCAACTCGTCCATCAGTTCAAAGGCATCCCCGGGCTTGGCATCCCGCAGAATCAGGCCAAATTCCTCGCCGCCCAGCCGGCCGACAAAATCCGTCGTGCGCAGGCGCTCGGTCAGGCACTGGCCGATGTTCCTCAACACGTAATCACCGGCATCGTGGCCAAGGGTATCGTTCACCAGCTTGAAATGGTCGATGTCCATAATCACCAGGGCAAAACCGGTTCCACTGCGCTCACACTCGGCAATGGTGCGGGCCAGTGTTGACTGAAAGTTGGAGCGATTGGCCAACCCGGTCAGAGCATCGGTCTGGGCCATATCGACCAGCCGTTGCTCGGCCTCCTCCCGGCGCACCTCGTACATGTGCATGAATACCTGCATCAGGGCACCGCACAGAACCATGTTGAGCAGATCGATCATCCGGTGCGCAGAACCCACATCGCCGAGGAAGAAGTAGTAAACCACCCCACCCACCAACATGAACGGCACACTCAGGATCATGCCCTCGTGCTTGCCGAGCAACAGGTACGCCAGAACCGGCATCATCAGCACCCAGACAAAGGCCGCAATAGAGGCCTCCGGCAACAGCATGATGACGATGAAAAATGAAAACAGCGACACCAGATAGGCGTAGATCCACTGTTGCAGGTGAGCCGTGGTTTTCAGACAAAAAACGCCGTAGAACAGCAGCCCACTGGCCAACAGCTCGACCAGCGCCACCCATGGATAACCGTTGAAAAATTGCAGACAGGCAAAAACCACCAGCGCAGAGCCAGTCGCCAGAAACAACAGCCTGGTAAGCGAGCGACGGTGGTTATCCCGGAGTCCTGAGCGGCTTTGTTCCAATGCCGTCCCCAGATCCGGATGCTTTGACGTATTCATGCTGACTCTTCCCTGGATCAACCAGAGAGTATAGTCGGTCTCCGCTGGCTGTAAAACAACCAGCCAACGGAGATCAGGTTACCGCGAGCCCTCAGATATACAGGTTCTTGCGGGAGAACCGCTCCACCAACGGTTGATAGGCCGAGCCCAGCAACCGATTGATGGCGTCAATGCCCCAGGCATCCGGCCCCACCAGAATACGGGATTCGTTTTTGAGGATGCCTTTGACAATAATTTCAGCCGCCTTGTCCGGAGTGGTCATGGCCAGCTTGTCGAAGCCCTTGCGCTGGGCTTCGGCGTTTTCAGATTTGCCCATGCGCGCGGCATTGGCAATGTTGGTGCGAATACCACCGGGATGCACACAGCTAACCTGAACCGGCTGATTCTCCAGTTTCATTTCCTGGCGCAGGGACTCGGTAAACCCGCGCACCGCAAACTTGGCAGCATTGTAGGCGCTTTGCTTGGGCACACCGATCAGACCAAACACGCTGGAAATGTTCACCACGTGGCCATCGCCGGATTCGATCAGGTACGGCAGAAACGCCCGGGTACCGTGGGCAACACCCCAGAAATCAATGTCCATCACCCATTTGAAGTCGTCGTCGGTCATTTCCCGCACAGTGGCAGAGAGGGCAACACCGGCGTTGTTGATAATCAGGTTAACCTGGCCAAAATCCTTGCGGACCTGCGCGGCGTGGGCGTAGATGGCGTCCCGGTCGGAGACATCCAGGCGGTAGGTTTTCACCTCGGCACCGTCCAGGCCGGCAGCGGTTTCCGCCAGCCCCGCCTCGTTGACATCGGAGAGAGCCAGCCGACAGCCCCGGGCCGCGAGGGATTTGGCCAGGGATCGGCCGATACCGGAGCCAGCACCGGTGACGACAGCCACCTTGTTGTTCAGATCTTTCATGGCGGGAACCTCTTGTTGTGGTCTTTCAGTAAAGCAGCGCTTTGGTTATTCGCCACTTTAGTGAGCCACCAGAGGCAAACCTATGGCACTGGACTCCAGGCGAGCCCGGCACCAGAGCCAGTCCAGGATTCACCCCAGCAGGTTGTCCAGAGGCTGGTCATACCCGGGTGCAAACACGTCCAGAAAGTACTGCACTTCCGGCAGGCCATCCGCTTCCAGGCGCGCCCGGATCTGCTGCTCCGCGGGGCCGAACTCCGGGTTGCCGGCGCGCAGTTCAGCGCGGCATTTCAGCCAGGCCGAGAGCCGGTCCGCCGCCTTGATCAGTTCCTTTTCTTCCGGCCCCAGGCGGGATTCCCGCACATAGGGAGAGAAATCATCCCGAAGGTCTTCCGGCAACAGCGCCAGCAATTCAGCTTCGGCCTTGTGCTCGATATCGCCGAATGCCTCCCGCATCACCCGGGAATGGTATTTCACCGGGGTGGGCATATCCCCGGTAATCACTTCGGTAGCATCGTGGTAAAGCGCCGCGGCGGCAACACGGTCTGCATTGACCGTTCCGGCAAAATGCCGGTTGCGAATCAGGGCCAGGGCATGGGCGACCGTGGCCACCTCCCAGGAATGGGTGGCCACGTTTTCATCAATGGCGTTGCGCATCAGGCCCCAGCGTTTGATCCAGCGCAGGCGCGACACATAGGCAAAGAAATGGCTGGCCTTTCGGCCCGGGCTATCAATCATGGCTGGGGAACTCCGTGTATTCCGCTTCAACGAACGTCCAGGGTAAACCGGACCGTCACGTTGCCCTGGTCATCAACCGGCGCATCACGGGCCGGATCCAGCAGGAATAGCTGGCTGTCCGACACCTCGTGCGTCGCCGTCAGCACCTGACGAACCGTTACCCCTCGCTCCGAGGCCAGACGCCCGAGCGCTTCCGGGGGCAGGCTTCGCTCGCCATCACGCCAGGCCTGCTGCGCCTGCTCCCAGGCTTCACCGGTGACGGTCTCGCCACGGGCCTGCATCTGAGCTTTCAGCAACGCCAGGGCATCAGCCTCAGGGGCGACGGCACCACGGATGTTGAGCAGAAGCTCCGGACGTTCTCTTAACGCCTGGGCCAGCGCGGACAGTTTCTCGGCCTCGTTATCCGCCAGTTGCACACTGCCGGGGACAAAGCTGACCTGGCCCAGCTCTTCGCTGCTGAAGCCCGCCATTTCTGCCAGCGAGCCCAGCATACTGAACGGTGAGGCAGCCGCTTTCACCAACAGGTTCACGAACGCCCGCATGACAATCTGGCCAACGCTGAATTCCGGGTCTGACATATCACCCTGAATGGGCAGATTAACTTCGATCACGCCGTCACGATCTGTGAGCAGAGCCAGACCCAGCTTGACCGGGGCGTTAATGGCCTGTTCGCTGGCCACCGCAGAGCCCAGTTGCATCCGGTCCAGTACCACTTCGTTGGAAGCCTCAAGCCGGGTACCGGTTATCTGGTAGTCCAGCGCCAGTTCCAGTTTGCCGCTGTCCACCGAATACCCCAGATAGCGGCCAAAATAGGGTGACAGGACCGGCAACGCCATGTCTTTCATGGTGAGTTTCAGGTTGCTGGGCTCTTCGGTGCCCAGAGCGCCCAGGGTTCCGTCAAAACGAACCGGTGCCACACCGGCCAGCTGGCCGCTGATCGCCACCCGACCCTGTTGCGGAGGGACATTGCTGATGCCGGTCACCGACCCCGTGAGTTCCTGGAACGCAGTACTGAAGGGCGGCTCCAGCGTGCGGTCGGTGTAGGCCATGGAACCTTGCTCCACCACCAGTTCGCCAATGCGGAAAATAAAGCCTGCCTCCGAGCCTTCCGACGGCTCCGTTGCGCTGGCTTCTGCCTCGGAGGCCCCGCCATTCTGAATAATCTGCTGCAGATTATGCAGGCCGTCGGCGGCCCGGATGACATTAACCGCCGGGCTGTTCAGGGTCACGGTACCGATCTCCAGGCGGGCGGGATTAAGGTTGAACTCCACCGGCGCCAGGCGCAGCAACTCCCAGGACACCAGCTCCCCGCCATTGCCCGGTAGCCTCGTGGCTAGCCCAGCAATTTCTGCGGTGCCGCTGAAGGTGCCGGTCAGGGGTTCATCCTGGGCGTCCAGGTCCAGATTGCCATCGAAACCCAGGCGCCCGTCCACCAGCTCCAGGTTTGCGGCATCGGCAACATAGGGTTGGATAACGGGCAACAGGATGTCGCTGCCGGACAAGGCGCCCTCAAAGGTAAACGGCGCCGGAGTCAGCTGGCCAATGGCGGTCACCCGGCCACCGGTGCCGAGTTCCGCGGAGACATCGTAGGAAACCGGTTCATCCAGGCGGTGCGAGAGACCACCCATGGTAACGGCCAGATTATTCACGGCAATGTCCGCGTCTGTTTCCGGCACCTGATCCCGCCAGCGCACCTGGCCACCAGACAACTCGACACCCTGGACCGACCAGCGGAATGGCTCGCCCAAATCAGACGCCGGCTCCGAGGTTTCGGATTGATCGGTTCCGGCAGTTGCCAGAGATGCCTGCCAATCCACCTCACCCTCGGCATTCCGGGACGCAGCCAGCGACGGTTGCTCGATCGACACCATGCCAACGGTGGCCTCCCGGGCCGTCAGATCGAAGCCAATGCCCTGAACGGCAATGGTCTCGGTGGCCAGGGCAGGCTGGTCATCTGCAGCCGACAGCGCCAGCGCCAGTTGCTGGATGGTGAGATTGCCATCGGAAGTGATCAGTTCAAAGCGATCGCCACCGGCCAGTTCATAGCGGGATTCCAGGGTCACGGTGCCATCGCGCAGCTGCCACGGCAGATAGGGAGCCAGGAAGTGGGCGAGAGTATCATGGCGAAGCCCGGAAAGCCGGAGCCGCCCGGCGGAGTACAGCGGGGTAACGCTTAATTCCCCATCCCATTCAATCACCTGCTCACCCAGTGCGGCCATCACAGAATACTGGCTGTCGCTGCCTTCCCGGGGCCAGGTGGCCAGGTCGTTCAGGGTCAGATCCAGCGGCGCAACCCGGAACTCGGCAGGGTCGCCGCCCTGGGAGAAGTCGCGGAACAGCAGTTCACCGCCGTCAATGGTCACCTGTTGGAAATACAGCCTGGGCGGATTACCCTTCTCGGCGGTTTTAGTCTGGGTCGCGTCCTCACCCTCGGGATTGGCACTGCGCCAGTCCCGGGCATAATTGATGTCGTAGTCCTGCAGCAAATCCAGGCGAACGTCCGGCTCCACCAGACGGATTTCTTCAAACCCGATGATACCGCGGAGCAAATTGAGGAAACTGAGATTGACCCGCAGGTGGTCAAACGCCGTCACCGGCTCCCCATCTGCATCCTTTGCAGAAAAGGCGTCTGCTTCCAGGCTGAAGGAAAACGGGTTGAACCGGACGCGCTCCACCTCAGCCTGCCAGCCCATGCGCTGGTCCAGCTGTTCCGGCAGCGACCGCTCCAGCCACCAGGGCAGAGCCAGGAAGCCTGCCAGGGCATACAGGCCCAGCAACATTCCCAATGCGATCAGCAGGTTCCTGACCAGATGGCTCTTCCGGCGACTCACCACCCGGCGGCTTGCTACCTGGTTATTCTCCGCCTCTTTCTCTGCCACAAGTCTCTCCCTTTATCTGCCCACGGCACCGTAGCCGGCCATGGTGCAAGCATAGCGCCCGTGTACGGTGTTTGTCAGCGAATTCACCAGACCAGACACGAAACCTGACAGCGGCCACCGAACCCGATATGCTCCGCTGACGTATGACTCCCTGTGTTGATCAACGGAGACGAGCAGTATGGATATCGGCGATATGCGTCGGGATTTCGAAAGCGAAGGGCTGGACCGGGAACACCTGAACGAAGATCCGGTGCAGCAGTTCCAGACCTGGTTCGAGGATGCCAGAACGGCGGGCATTCTGGAGCCCAATGCCATGTCACTGGCCACCACCGGTGCCGATGGCATGCCCGATCTCAGAACCGTGCTGCTGAAGTATTTCGACAACCAGGGATTCGTGTTTTACACCAATTACGGCAGTCGCAAGGCTCAGGAGCTTCAGGAGAATCCCCGGGCCGCCCTGCTGTTCCCGTGGATTGGCCTGAACCGGCAGGTGCGTATTCAGGGTGCGGTCGAAAAGGTCAGCAAGGCGGAATCCCTGCGCTACTTTTCGTCCCGGCCCAGGGGCAGCCAGATTGGCGCCTGGGTTTCAGAGCAGAGTCAGGTCATTACGTCCCGAGGCCTGCTGGAGCAAAAAGTCGCGGAGATGAAGCGCAAATTCAGTTCCGGAGAAATTCCGCTTCCCAGTTTCTGGGGCGGGTACCGGGTGGTTCCGGAGCGAATCGAATTCTGGCAGGGAAGGCCGAGCCGGCTTCACGATCGATTTGAGTACGTGAGAGAAGGCGATGGCTGGACAATCCAACGACTGCAACCCTGACCGGCCGGCGATCTGGCTGTGCCACCAGATCAACCGGAACCTGTCCCAGGCCCCGGCCTGGATGACCGCCGATGAAGGCAAAGCCCTCGCGCGTCTGGAAGGGCCCAGACGCCAGGAATATCTGACCAGTCGATGGCTGATTCGTCAGGCTCTGGCCCGCGCCAGTGGGGAGGCTCCAACATGCTGTCACCCGGTACCGGGACGCCCCGTTGCCTCGGCCAGCCCGCAAGGCTGGCACCTGTCGCTGAGCCACAGCCAGGGGCTGGCAGCGTGCGCCACGGGTCGGGCGGCTCTGGGGATTGATCTTGAACCGAGCCAGCGCCGGCCAGACTGGGCCAGAGTGACGACACGCTGGTTCACGCCCGTTGAGCAGGAATGGCTGCTGAGGGCGAACAATGCGTTCAGCTTCCTTAAGGTCTGGACCCTGAAAGAAGCCTGGCTTAAAGCGACCGGGCGGGGCATTGCCGGCAATCTGCAAACCCTGGAAGTACGGAAGAATTTCGAGCTGTACGGGGACCAGCCAGACCGACACTGGCAGACCAGTTGTCTGTATGCCGAGGGCTTTCTGGTCACCCTGGTTTATCCCTGCGATGGCCACCCGGACAACGCCAGCCCCTGGCCGGAGATCACCTTGCTGGAACCACCGCCGGATGACTACAATCTGGAGCCGGCTCCCAGCCTCGACCTTACCTGGGAGCCACTGTTTCACCGGCTGATCAGAGCCCGACCCTAGCGAGGCCACCATGCCCCAGACGACCGGCCGCTGCCCCTGGTGCGGCACCGACCCACTGTACGTGCACTACCACGATACCGTCTGGGGGCGCCCGGAATATGACGACCAGGCGCTGTTCGAAAAGCTCTGCCTGGACGGACAGCAAGCCGGTTTGAGCTGGATTACCATCCTTCGCAAGCAGGAAAGCTACCGCCAGGCCTACGCCGGCTTTGACCCGGAGCAGATTGTCCGCTTTGATGAGGACGATATCGCCCGCCTGATGGCAGACCCGGGCATTATCCGGAATCGTCTGAAAGTCCATTCCATCATCCGCAATGCCCGGGGGTTCCTCGCTCTGCGGGATCAGGGCATCTCGTTTTCGGAGTTTCTCTGGCAATTCGTCGACGGCCGGCCGATACAGAATCGGTGGCAGACACTGGCCGAGGTCCCCGTCACCACGCCGGAATCTGAAGCCATGTCCAAGGCCCTGAAGAAAGCAGGCTTTAATTTTGTGGGCCCCACCATCGTCTACGCCTTCATGCAGGCCACCGGCATGGTCAATGATCATCTGGTGTCCTGCCATGCCCACACGGAGTGCCGGCAACTGGCACAATGATCTTACCGGGCCGGTTGATCGTAAGTTCCCCTGACACATCATTTCGGGAGCTTCACGGTGCGCATTACCCTCGACGAACTCAAAAACCTGGAACAACCGGTGATCGACCTTCTGGAGATCCTCTCTCTGGAGGGCCAACAGTACATGGCTCGTCTGCATGGCCCTGGAGGCATGAAGGTACTGTCGGACCATAAAGGGCAGACCCGGCTGTTCCGCAGCGCCTGGCAGATTCAGGACACCCTCTCCAGCTACACCATTCGCGAAACCCAGGTGGTGCATCCCTCCGCGTACCATGAAATGGTCGGGATGGCGCCGGCAGACATTGAACCCATGCGGATACAGGTACAGAGGCAGAAGTCGTGATTTCAGTTGCTCGCCTCGCGGTTCTCGTCGGCATTGCCGGCCTGATTCCATTCATTCTAGGCACCGCTGGCCTGTTTCTGATGCCAGCCAACAGCGTTGCCATTCTGGCGTGGTTCTATATCTACAGTGCCGGTATTCTCGCTTTTATGGGCGGAATCTACTGGACCATTGCCATGCAGCTGGAAAACCGCTCCTACCCGCAATCGCCCCTGGTGACCATGCTGCTGAGCCAGTTGTTCTTCGTTGCCGCCGGTATCGGACTGTTGCTGCAGACGCCGCAGAAAATCCCGCTCTACATCGTCGCGTTCCTGTTGCTGTATCTGGTAGACGCCCGCTGGATGCGAAGCTACTGGCCGGCCTGGTATCTGAAGATGCGATTGGTGCTGACCACCGTGGTACTGGCTTGCCAGCTAACGGTGGCCGGCTGGTTCTTCCTGCTGCACGGTGCCTGATTCAGGCACCGTCAGGATCGGTCCCAAACAGGGTCTGCAGTTTTCGCAGAGCGCCTTTCTCGATCTGTCGCACACGCTCCCGGCTGAGACCCAGCTGTTCCGAAATCGTTTGCAGGGTCTCCGGTTCAATCAAGCCAAGCCCGTAACGCCGGGTCAGAATATCCCGCTCCCGGTCCGACAACGCCCCCATCATGCGCTCCAGCCGAATCATCCGGTCCCGCGCCCGAAACGGTTGATCCGGGCGGGTATCGGCACCCGCATCAAGACTGTCGGCCAGGGTCACCGATCCATCTTCGACCAGTGGTACATCCGTTGAAACTTCCCGGGCCGCCAGGGCTCTCAGTTCGCCAATCCTGGAGGGTGTGGCCTCCATTTCCCGGGCCAGCTCGGACTGGGTGGGCTCCCGGCCGAGGGATTGATGCAAACGCATGGATACCTTCTGCAACTGGCGGATCTCCTCAACCACGTTTTCCGGCGTATGCACCACACGCACACCCCGCTGCAGGCAGCGGCGCACTTCCTCGCTGATCCACCAGTAAGCGTAGGTGGAAAACCGGAAACCCTTGCCGGGGTCGTAGCGCTCTACGGCCTTGATCAGCCCGACGTTGGCGTCCTGGATCAGGTCCGACATGGCAATGCCATGATGGCCGTAGCGGCGGGCGATATGTACCGCCAGCCTCAGATTGCTCTGAATCAGGCGGTGACGGCAGGCCAGGGCAAGGTGGTAAGCCCGGCGACAGCGGGCCGAAAAAGCACAGGCATCACCGAGGCTGCCCATCACATCCCGCAGGGTTTGTGGGGTGTCCTCGGGTAATGCCAGTTCGGTGTGAATCACCCGTAGCGACCGGATCAGCTTTCTGGCCAGACGCCGTTCATCGGTTTCGCTGAGGAGGTCATGTCGGGACGCATCCCTGAAATACAACCCGACCAGGGAATCCCTTTCACCATCGTTGGGCAGCGTCGGAAGCGGTCCCGGCCGGCTCTGTATCTGCATGGCTCGGTACCCATTTGATATTTATTGAGAATACGCAGATCAGGCAGGCATGGATTCCCCGGCAGCGAGGGGAAAACCGAAATACAGGAATACAGAAATGAGGATGAGCGGGGGAGGGATCGGTCACGCCCGGCCATGAAACCTCACAGGTTGTGAGACGGCCGACCGGGCGCCCGATCTGGAGGCAAGACTCCTCCATTACCCACAGACGAAGCGACCGGTTCCGCCTGTGGGTAATTCCTAGCCCGCGGTGGTTGATGCCGCCACGATGGCATATTCGTGGTTATGGGGTTCAATCAGCGCCCCGTGCAGGGCCACAATCGCCTGGTCGTATTTGTCTTCATCAACCACGAACTGGATATCCACCTGGCGCATGCACTGGTGGATCGCCAGCACGCTGATGTCCTTGTCAGCCAGTGATTTTACCGAACGGGCAAGAATGCCCGGCACCTTCATATCACTGCCAATGGCAGACACCAGGGCCACTTTGCGTGTACTGATTTCGGCATTGGGGAACTCTTCCTCCAGTGCCTTGACCACCCGCTTCACGTGCTTGAGCGTGGTATCCACGTAGTGGGTAATGGTATTGGCATTGGTGTCCTTGGACATGAACCGCACTTTGAAACGGCTCAGTACATCCAGGATACGGCGGTCGGAACCCGGCTCGCCCTGCATGTCCTGGTCGAACACCTCAATGGCAAATACGCCTTTGGCACCTGCCACGATCTCCACCTGGGGTTTTTCACTGACGTAGTCACCAGTGATCAGCGTACCAGTGTGCTCCGGCTCGAAGGTGTTCATCACCCGCAGCGGAATCTCGTTCTGGCGCAGACCTTTACCCGCACGGGGGTGAATCGCTTCCATCCCCAGGTTGGCCAACTGGTCGGCTACGTCGTAGTTGGTACGCCCTAACGGAACCACCTTGTCTTCGCCAACAATGTTCGGATCGGCAGAGCTCAGATGGTATTCCTTATGGATGATCGCTTCCCGGGCGTTGGTGATTACCGCCGTGCGGCTGAACGTCATCTCACTGTAGCCACGGTCGAAGGTACGCATCAGACCTTCCTTGCACTGGGCATAACCGGTCACAATTGGCAGTTCCCGGCTCAGGTCGATGGCATCGAAGGCCTGCTTGAGCTTTTCATCCAGCGGCAGCAATTCACTGTCGCGCCAGCCGGTGAGATCGACAAAGCGGGCGTTAATACCTTCCTGCTGCAGCTTCAGGGCGGTATTGAAAGCACTGTGGGCCTCGCCAATCCCCGCCAGCATCTCCCGCACGGTAAGCAGGTGCTCTTCAAGCTGGAACTGGCCGTAGGAACACAGGCGCTGCAGGTCGATCAGGCAGCCCCGGACCCCCTCAATGCGATCAGTAATGAACTGGTCCGCCTGCTGCTTGAGCATCGGATCGGCAAACAGCTCACCGTTGATGTCCGTCAGCAGTTGAATCAGCTTGGTAAGGTCGTCGCCCCAAGCCCAGTCGGATTCGGCATCGGCAAACAGGGCATAGACCCCCGGCTCGCCGGTTTTCTTGTGCTCCAGCAGTTCATTGGTCACGCCACCGTAGGCAGAGACCACAAAAATCCGCTGGTAGAGGTCGCTCTTCTTGCGCTTACCAATAATGATATTGTCGCGCACGGCCTCATAGTTACTCATGGAAGTACCGCCGATTTTCTCGACGGTATGTTGTGCCGTTGTCATGTCGTTGCCTTTGCTATCCTGCGGAATGTAAGTGTGGGATGGCGGGCGTCTTACGACGCCTCGCTAACACCTTCCTGCATGATCTCATCGACACTCTCGGCCAGGATTTTCACACCCAGGCGCAGATCGTCTTCGCTGGTGGTCAGCGGCATCAGGCACTTGATCACCTCATCGTTCGGACCACTGGTCTCGATGATCAGGCCGTGCTCAAAGGCACGCTTGGTGATCGGGCCGGTCAGATCTGCATGCTTGGCCTCGATGCCGCGCATCAGGCCCCGGCCTTTCATCTTGAACTCACCCGGGTACTTGTCGCAGATGGCCTGCAGGGCATCACCCAGCACCTTGGTCTTGGCCTTCACTTCGTTGGCAAAGGTGTCGTCCTTCCAGTAGGTTTCAATGGCCGCACGCGCAGTGACAAACGCCATGTTGTTACCACGGAAGGTACCGTTGTGCTCACCGGATTCCCACACGTCCAGTTCCGGCTTGAACAGCACCAGTGCCATCGGCAGACCATAGCCGCTCAGGGACTTGGACACGGTCACAATGTCCGGCTTGATGCCGGCGAACTCAAAGCTGAAGAACTCGCCGGTACGGCCGTTGCCCGCCTGGATATCATCCACAATCAGCAGAATATCGTGCTTCTGGCACAGCTCGGACAGGCCTTTGAGCCACTCGGCACGGGCGGCGTTCAGACCACCCTCGCCCTGTACGGCTTCAACAATGACGGCAGCCGGCAGCTCAACGCCGGAAGAGCTGTCTGACAGCACCTTGTCCATGATAGCCAGGGTATCAACGTCTTCGCCCAGGTAGCCGTCGTAGAACATGAAGTCGACATGCCCCAGGGGAATACCTACGCCACCACGGTGATGCTCGTTACCAGTGGCTGCTACCGCACCGGTAGTGACACCGTGAAAACCGTTGGTGAAGGAAATGATGTTGGTACGGCCTTTCACCTTACGGGCCAGCTTCATGGCCGCTTCCACACAGTTGGTACCGGTGGGACCGGTGAACTGCATCTTGTAGTCCAGACCACGGGGATCGAGGATGTGCTTTTTGTACGATTCCATGAAGTCGTGCTTGGCGGTGGTGAACAGGTCCAGGCCCTGGCTCACGCCGTCCGCTTCAATGTACTCAAGCAGCGCTTTCTTCAGGATGTCGTTATTGTGGCCGTAGTTCAGGGAACCGGCACCGGCCAGAAAGTCCAGGTACTCCTTGCCATCTTCGGTGTACAGATGCGCGTTCTTGGCGCGGTTGAAAATCACCGGAAAAGCACGGGAATAAACGCGAACTTCAGATTCAGTAGACTTGAAAATTTCCATTGTCTTGCCTCTTAGCATGTCAGGTTCGAGGTAAATGCGCGGGAGCCTGTCGGTAAAACGTGTCGGTCGCAACAGACCCGCCGAGCGTTGCTTTAAGCCGAATGGCAGGCCCACCCCGGGCGGCCTGCCGGCTACTACAATCTCGTCAGTGGTTCACGCCTGAAGGCGTGAACACAGGCTCTCAGACAGGGTTCGTGAAAGGCCCGATGCGCAGCAGAAATTCGGAATCGTGCTTGCCGCCAAAATGGGTATCTTTCTCGAAATGCTCGTGGTAGGTGAGCTCGGCTCCCAGATCACGGGCGAAAGAGCGGAACAGCGCCCACGAGGCCTCGTTGTCTTCGGTAATCGTGGTTTCCAGGTGCGTGACGTTGCTGCACGCGTCCCGGCCAACGATTTCCTTCAGCATCCGCTTGGCGAGGCCCTGTCCACGACCTTTCTCGTGAACCGCCACCTGCCAGACAAACACGGTCTCGGGCTGTTGGGGAGGGATGTATCCGGAGATAAAGCCGACCAGATCGCCTTCCTTCTCCGCGGCCACGCCGGTCTCGGCAAAGTGGCTGCACTGCAACAGGTTGCAGTAAATCGAGTTGGGGTCCAGCGGGGGGCATTCCGCAACCAGCTGGTGAAGCCTGTAGCCATCATCCTTTGTCGGTTTACGCAGGGTGATGGCGGTGGTATTCGATCCTTCTGATGTCATAACGTGATCAATTCGCTGCCAAAAGTTAGTGTTGAATTATATAGACCACAAAATATATTTCAAGTCGACCCCGGCCAGCCACTCAACACGGCCCGGGCCCGATCGTTTCAGAATAGACCGGATTGAAGCATTTGCCAGTGACAAATTGGTTACCGGAAAGACGGAAAAATGATGCCCTCCGGCACAAGATGGGTGCCGTCAGTCAGGCGTCTTCGATAGGACACAGCGGCAGGAGATCCTTCGGGCCACAGCCTGTCAAACTGAGCCAGCCAGGCATCGATATCGTAAGCCACCGGCATCAGGGAAACATGCAGACCGGGCCGCGCAATTGCCGCCAACGGCTCCATAAAAGGGCTTGTAAAGCCAATGCGGGTAACGAGCCCCCGGGAGTCGGCACGCAGATTACCCATGCCGGCCGCACCGTTATTGGCCACGATCCGTTGTTTTTCATCCACTTTACCGGACCAGATCACCGGCAGACAGGTATGGGTGCAGGCAATCAGGTTGGCACCGGTGGCGCGAAACCAGTACGCCAGCTTTTCCTCGCTGCCCGAGGCAATGGATTCGTGAGCCAGCCCCCACCCGGCCAGAGACTCCGGATCACCATGCAAGACCAAAACCTTTAGGCCTCCAAATATCAGGCAACGGTATCGTGGCAATAATGAGAGTTTCTTTTGAATATCGGGGTGTCGGTCCGCCACCACCTGCAGCCGCCCCATCATCTGATTGGACCGCTCCACCACTCCCTGATCCACATACTCCGGGTACGCGCAGCCACAGCCGGCGCCGGCGTTGGGAATCGAGAGCTCATAATCCACGTTGCCGAGAATCGCTGTGTGGTCCAGGATCCGGCTGTTGATCTCCCGGAACAAAGTGTCGTCAGCGTTAAACCAGTTGAAATCGCCATTGAAGACCAGCTTCACCCGGTGGCCGTGGCGCTCCTCTGCGCGCACCATGGCCTCGATTTCATCAAGGGCGAAGGCATTGCCGTAAAGACCACCGACGATGTACAGCACATCCTCAGAAACATGCGCCGGCTCTCTGCAAAGAGACTCTGGCTTGTAGCGGTATGCCAGCGGGCAGCTGCGCCCTTCCTTATCAGCCATGATCTGGCCCCTCCGTTCTGGTCAGGCACCTTCGGCGGCCACCGGCTTTCCAGCCAAACGCTTTAACAGCAAGGGCAGAAAGAAACACGCCGTACAGATCAGGAAACCGTAGGCATTCACACCCAGCAACATCGCATAGGCGCCGTCACCAATCGCCCAGCTTGATGGGATGAGGCCCACCGCCAACAGAACACCAAGACCGAGCCCGGCCCAGAAGCTGAGATGGAAGCTCCAGGGCGACCACTGGGTAAAGCCATAGAAAAGAAAAACCGGCGCCAGCCCCATGACCATAGTGCCCGAGATGGTCGTCGCCTTGAGGATGTCAGTGCCGGCGAACATGGGCAGGTTACCCAGGAAGGCAAAAATCACCATCACCACGGCCCCCACCTTCATGCTCGGCAGCTTGTCCGACGCACGCCGCGCCAGGCGAGGCAGATCCACCGCAAGGGACTTGGCCAGCGAGGTAAAGGTGGAATCGAGAGTAGAACCGGCCGAGGTCATCATCACCACGCTCATGAAGAACAACGCCGCCAGCCCCAGGGACTGGCCCACTGCTGCGGGCGCGTTACCCATGGCCTCAATGCCGTTAAGCCGGGCGTGAACGCCCACCAGACTGAAAATAAACACCGCCACAAAGCCCAACAATCCGGCGACCACAAAGCTCTTGAGCATGGTCTTTTCCTTGTTCACAAAGCCCCGGTCAGTCAGCACCGGATCGTGGAATGGATAACTGAACAGTTGCAACAGAGCCACCAACAGCAAGTCGAAACCAGCATTGAGCCGGAACTCACCATTAGTCAACAGGGCGCTGGTGTCGTTGGCAGGGATGATCAGGAACAATACCGCCCCCACAAAGAACACAAACACGAAGGCCTGAATCACATCGGTGAAGATCGAGGACCGGAGACCGCCCTTCAGACTGTAAGCCAGGGTAAACACCGTAAACAGCATCGCCGCCGCGTAATACTCCCACTCACCGGGCAACCCGAAGTAACCGCCCACCACCGCGGTGTTACTCCAGACCTCGTTATAGAGCCGGATAAGAACCGCCGCGGCAAACGCCAGACTGGCCAGCCGCCCGAAACGCGAGGTCAGAAAATCCTGCAGACTCCGGGCCCCGGTCTGGGTCCGGATCAGGTAAATCACATAGCCTGCCACCGGGATGGACAGCCAGTAACTGGCATAAGCCAGACCGCCCACCACACCATAAGCCGCCCCCAGATTCGCCGCATTAGTCACCGACTTGGCAAAGATCCAGCTGATAAAAATACTCGCCGTCAGCGACCACTGACCCACCGGGTTGCCCTGATCATCAGCGCCCTTGTAAAAAGAGTTTGCGTTCTTGCTCTTGGGCGACAGCGCATACATAACCACGCCGTAGACCAGCAGGAATCCCCAGAACAGGGATACTTCGGTAAAATTCATTGTCTTGTTCCTGGTTTACGGTTTAACGGATCTACGCAGGCGCCGAACAACTCGCCCCAAAGCGGTAGCACGAGAAACACCGGTGATGCCGCAGCATGATCCGCTCGTCCATACTCTCCGCCAGCGTGCCGCCAAGGTCATACTGCGGATCATCGTCCACCAGCGTGCAGGCATACACCCGCACCTGTTCGCCCTTCTTCACCAGCATCCGCGTATAGGTGCACATAAAGTGCGACCGGGATTCCTTCGTCGGATACTTCTCCATGCAGGTCTCGGTAATCTCCGGGCTGCCATCTTCCGAACCAGGCGTGCCCAGGTCCGGAAACGCGGTGAACGCCAGGCCCTCCGGAATGCCCCATTCCCGGAAGATTCCACGGAACGCGGCTTCGATATCAGCCGGAATTTCCTTCGGATCGGTCTGGCGGGCAATGGATACCTTGAAACCCTGTTCGATCAGCCAGCGGATGCCCTGCAAGGCCTCATCAAAGCTGCCCTCGCCGCGGTCCTTGTCATGCCGGGCGCGGTCGGGAAAATCCAGGCTTACCCGGAAGTGGATCGGATAGGGGTTATCCAATAAGGGCAGCACCTGATGCTGGCGCCTGTGCAGCGGCTCAGTGGCGTTGGTGAGCACAAAGCAGGGGCGGTACTGGCTCGCGTAGTCCAGGATATTGACGAAATCCCGGATCACGAAGGGCTCACCACCGGTGAAGGAAAACTGCTCCACGCCCATGTCAATGGCTTCGTGGATAAACGGTTTCACGTCAATGAGCTTCATGCCCGGGATGCGGCCATCACCGGGTTGGGAACCCTCCAGGCAAAAAGGGCAGGCCAGGTTGCAGGCGGTACCGGTGTGTATCCACAGCTCTTTTAGCCTGTTGGCATCAATGTATCCCCGGGGATCACCGTTGCGGGTGTGGGTCCAGCTATCACGGGCCCGGGGTTCCAGAACTTCCACGGCCGGAATGCGTTTAGCGCGGGCCGGTCGGGTTTTGGTCAGGGGCATAGTGGCTCCTTGGTGTATTCGTCTTTTTCCCACGGCGCCAGCCATGGAGCTTCTCCAGCAGCTTCAGAATGCCTTCAGGGGCATGAGAGCGCTTCCATTCACCGGCCGCGTACTTGGCCGACTCGTTCCAGGTCGGGTAGGGGTGAATGGTGCCCAGGATCTTGTTCAGGCCCAGACCGTGTTTCATGGCCAGGGTGAACTCGGCCAGGATTTCCCCGGCGTGCGTGCCCACCACCACAGCGCCAAGAATCTTGTCTTTGCCCGGCGCTGTCAGCACCTTGATAAAGCCATGGTCCTCGCTTTCGGCAATGGCCCGGTCCAGGTCATCCAGGCCGTAACGAGTGACCTCGTAGGCCACACCCTTTTCCTTAGCCTCAATCTCACTCAACCCAACCCTGGCCACTTCCGGCGAGGTAAAGGTGACCCAGGGCATTACCCGATAATCCACCTTGAAGCGCCTGAACTGCCCGAACAGTCCGTTAACGGCCGCGTACCAGGCCTGGTGGGCCGCAGCGTGAGTGAACTGGTACGGGCCGGCCACATCGCCACAGGCAAACACATTCGGGTACCTCAGGCTCATGTCCTCTTCCACCGGTACCGTTCCGTTTGGCAGGGTTTCCACACCAATACGCTCCAGATTCAGGCCGGCGGTGTTGGCTGCGCGGCCAACCGCCACGAGAACCTGATCGAAAGGAATGCGTACCCGCTCACCTTCATGCTTACAGTAGGCAACCTTCTCTCCTTCCTCTATACGAAACTCGGCGGCAGAATGTTTCAACCGAACGTCCACGCCGTCTGCCCGAAACTGTTTCAACACCAGTTCAGAGACATCGGCATCCTCTTTCGCCAGCAGGCGCTCACCCATTTCCACCTGCGTCACCTGACTACCCAGCCGCGCAAACGCATGGGCCAGTTCCGAGCCAATCGGGCCACCGCCGAGCACCAGCAGACGGTCAGGCTGTTCTTCCAGTTGCCACAGGTTGTCCGAGGTCAGCGGCTCCATGTCTTCCAGACCAGGAATTGAAGGTACCGCCGGCTTGCCACCGGTGGCCACGACGATGCTGCGGGCGGTGAGGCGCTCGGTGCGGCCATCGTTGTGCCTTACTTCCAGTTCCCAGGGCGACACAAAGCTGGCTTCACCAGTAATGCAGTCCACACCCAGTTTTCGGTAACGCTCGGGAGAATCGTGGGGCTCAACTTTCGCAATCACCTCCCTGACGCGGTTCATGATGTTTTTGAACGAGCCTTTGACCGGCACCGATTCCAGCCCGTACCGATTGGCATGGCGCAGCGTATCCGCGGCCCTGGCGCTGCGAATCAGGGCTTTGGAGGGCACGCAGCCGGTATTGAGGCAATCGCCGCCCATCTTGTGCTTTTCTATCAGGGCAACCTTCGCTTTCACCGCCGCCGCTATATAGGCAGAGACCAGACCGGCGGAACCACCGCCAATGACCAGCAGGTTGTAGTCGAAATGCGCGGGTTTCTGCCAGCCGGCATACACCTTGCGGCGGCGGATGAAGCCCACCACAAACTTGGCAATCAAGGGAAAGAGACCCAACAATGCAAAGGACAGCAGCAGGTCAGCCGAGACAATGTCGCCGGTGGACTGAATCTGCCCCAACTGGGTGCCGGCGTTTACGTAAACAAACGTGCCAGGCAACATGGCAACCCAGCTCACCACGGCATAGGTGCGCAGCTTCATGGCGGTCAGGCCCATGGCCAGGTTGATCAGGAAAAAAGGGAACACCGGTACAAGCCTCAGGGTGGCCAAGTAGAAGGCACCATCTTTTTCGATGCCACGGTCCATTTTCGCCACTGTGTCTCCGTAACGTTTACGCAACGAATCCCGCACCAGGAAACGAGCAGCCAGGAACGCCAAAGAGGCTCCAACGGTCGAGGCTAAAGACACCGCAGCAAATCCGTACAGGTTTCCGAAGAAAGCCCCTCCTGCCAGAGTCATGACCGTTGCCCCCGGCAAAGACAATGCGGTAACCAGTACATAAACCACCACAAAAGCGGAAAGCGCAATCAGTAGATTCGAATCAATCCAGTCGCCAAGACTCTGCTGATGTCTCTTCAGGTTTTCCAGTGTCAGAAGTTCATTTCCGCCAGCTGCGATAAAGCCGATCACAACAATCGCAATGGCGAAAACAAGAATCCACTTTTTCAATGTCATGAAAGAAACCCTTTAAACACTTGTCGTTTACCTTTGAGACACATCAACTCTACACCTGTTACACCTCGCCCACCTTTTAAACATGCCTATTGGGTTTTACGTCATCGTGCCCTGCCAGATGTCATCAAATACACACGATTGTTTAACAATTCAGTCACAAGTTGTTAGTGCATACAGTCAGGGAAACTTCTCGACACATCGGGCGCCTTGCCGCTATTCTTGAACAACCGCTCACGAAAGAGAATAACCATGACTCACACAGCCCCTCCACACGAGCAGGCGCTAGTATGCGGGCTGCGTGACGGAGACAACCTCGCCTTTCAGGAAGCTGTGCGCAGCTTCACGCCCGGTATGCTCGCGGTCGCCAGGTTTTACCTTGATGAGGCGGCCGCCGAAGACGTCGTGCAGGACTGCTGGGTCGCCGTCATCGATGCCATTCAGAAATTTGAGGGCCGTTCGGGGCTAAAAACCTGGTTGCACCGCATTGTCGCCAACCGTTGCAAGAATCGGCTGCGGGCAAGCAAACGGGAAGTCCCTCTCGACGACTCAGACGGCCTTGAGCCTGATCTGGCGGAACGCTTCAACGCCAGAGGCCACTGGCAATTACCCCCCAGGCTGAAGTTTCATGAATCTGCCGATACGCTGATGGAAAATGGCGCCCTTAACCAGTGCCTGGACAAACATCTCTCTGCGTTGCCGGAAACCCAACGATCCGCCCTGATTCTCTACGAGGCGCACCAGCACAAATCAGACGACCTCTGTAACATTCTCGGGGTCAGCGCGTCCAATCTTCGGGTGTTGTTACATCGTGCCAGGCAGAAGATCTTTCTGATGGTAGAAACCTTCCAGGAGACCGGCGAATGCTGAAATGCAGCGAGCTGGCCAGGATCGCCAGTGACTACATCGACGGCGAGTTGGACACCCGGCGGAATCTGTCGGTGAAAACACATTTGATGATGTGCAAACACTGCCGAACCTTTATCGGTAACCTGCGCGCCAGCAATGAGTTGCTGGGTGCCCACGCCTCGGCACGAACCGAGGAAGCGTTTCTGCGCAAGATTGATGAACGGGTAGCCGAAGCCTTGAACGCCCGAAGAGGCAAAGATGTAGATGGCGACTGACAGCCCACCCTGCAATTCAATCGCAGCTATTTTTGAGCGAACACTCACGTTATGATTGCCCGAATATTCATTGAAAGACCCAGCGGGGAAACAGATGCCCAGACCTCCAAGCTATGATCGGGAAACTGCCCTTGCCAGCGCGGTCGGCCTGTTCTGGCACAAGGGCTACCATGGCAGCTCCATGAAGCAGATTGAGCGGGCTCTGGACATGCGCCCGGGCAGCATCTACGCAACATTCGGCAGTAAAGACGGGCTGTTTTCGGAAGCGCTGGCAAGGTATGCGCACCAGGCAGGCGAAGATCTTGCCTGCCACATGGCCGGCTACAACAACGTGCTGGATGGCCTGCAGGCTTTTCTGGTCAAGATCGCCAGGAGCTGTTCAGAGCCAGACAGCAGCACCCCGGCGCGGGCCTGCCTGATTGTGAAAACGCTGCTTGAATCCAGCAACACCAACACCGCGCTCCATCAAGAGGCAAAGGCCTTACTGACCGCCATTGAAAATGCCTTTACCGAGTTACTGGAAGCCGCCAGAAAGCAGGGCGAGCTGGCGCCCGACACAGATTGCCGACGCCTGGCCAGACTGTATCAAAGTCAGATCATGGGGCTTCGTTCCATCGCCGAACGGGAGCTATCTCGGACCGAACTCGAACAGTTGGGTCAGGATATGGCCGCTATCCTGGAGCCCTATCGGGTCCGGAACTGAATCACCGGGCGGGACCGTTGATTTGCTCCAGAAACGCCGCCGGTAACGCATCAATCACGGGCCGGGCGTCACCGGCCAGCTCCGGGTTCGGCGTCTCCGGTTCCTGACTCAG
Source organism: Marinobacter sp. LM1 (assembly GCF_042763285.1). Classification (NCBI taxonomy): domain Bacteria; kingdom Pseudomonadati; phylum Pseudomonadota; class Gammaproteobacteria; order Pseudomonadales; family Marinobacteraceae; genus Marinobacter; species Marinobacter sp. LM1. The sequence continues at coordinate 139,555 of NZ_CP114373.1, read as the reverse complement.
GGTCACAGGCGATTCGGACCAGTGCAACAGTTCCAGCCGACCGTTTTCCCGCTCCACCAGTGCGGTGCAGTGTTCCACCCAGTCGCCATCGTTACAGTAGAGACCCTCTTCGCTGCGCAGGAAGCCCGCCGAGTGGATATGGCCGCAGATAAAACCGTGATAGTGGCCTTTTTCCGCCGCGGTCAGCGCTGCCAACTCGAAACGGCGGATAAAGGTTCTGGCCTTGCCAATCCGGCTTTTGATCCAGGCCGCCAGCGACCAGTAGGGCTTGCCCTGTAATCGCCGCAGGGCGTTGAACCAGCGGTTCAGACGCAGCAACAACCCATGGGCGCGGTCTCCGACCAGCAGCATCAAAGGGCTGCAGCGCACCACCTGGTCAAACTGGTCGCCATGGCAGACCAGAAACTGACGGTCGTCGGCGGTGGTATGCACGGCCTTGTACTGCAATTCGATGCCGGAAAACGTCTGGCCACAGAAACGCCGGAAAAATTCATCGTGATTGCCCGGGATGTACACCACCCGGGTTCCCGTTGCGGCCAGCCCCAGCAGCTTGTGGATAACCTGTCGGTGGCTGTCTGGGAAATGAGCCCGTCGCTGCATGGCAATCAGGTCGACGATGTCGCCTACCAGGTAAAGTGTCTGGCACTGAATGTTATTCAGGAAATCCAGCAGATAGTCCGCCTGGCAATCGGCGGTACCCAGATGGACGTCGGATATGAATACGCTTCGATACTGTCGCATGGTGCCTCCGGTGAGAACAGGCCTGCTTTCAGGATCCTGACATCACCTTGGCAACACCCGGTGACACCGGGGTGACAGCACCAAGACAATTTGATGAAAGCGGAGCCGATGTGGCCGGCTCCGCTGGCTGCAACTACTGGCGAAGGGCAGGATTAAGCGTGTAGGTGCCGGTTACCCGGGCACTGGCCAGCACATGTCCGGCCATGGCCTGACGCACGTCGTTGCCGTCAAATTCACCCTCCAGGCCCAGGGTGTCCACATCCAGAGCATGCACTTCAAAGTGGTAGTGATGGATGATTTCATCATTCCAGGGCGGGCAGGGGCCGTCATAACCGGCATAGGTGCCGGCCATGTCCGGATTGCCGGCCAGAAACTGGGTGTAATTGTTCACACCACGGACACCAATCGGACCAGGTCCATAATCCTTGCCCTTGGGACTGACACCGTCGCTGTCTTCACCTTCCGGGATCCGCTTTGTGCCAGCGGGAATATCCACCAGCAGCCAATGGAAGAAATCGACGCGTGGCAGGTCGGCCGGCACGGTCTTGCCTTCCTGATTGACGTCGTCGGCGACGCTGGGCACATCCGGGTCAAACATCATTACCACAAAGCTTTTGGTGCCCTCCGGTGCACCATCCCAGACCAGCTCCGGATTCCGGTTGGGACCAAAGCTCATGTGGTCCTGCTCACTGAACACACCGAAGGCAAACTTTTCCGGTACCGGCTGGCCTTCCTCAACACCTCGAACCTGCAGTTTCACGTCGCTTTCTCCTGTCTGTTCTTCAAGTGGATGAGAAGTTTGTAGCAGCGCCAACGGCTCTGTGTCCAGCCCGACAATACTAACGATGGAGCCAATAGGTACTTGGGCTCAATTGTCTCGCTCCAACATCGGCGGTAGTATACGCCCCTGTATTAGCTCCCTAATCATAGACATTCAGGCCAGTGACGACAGCCAAGCGCTTTCATCCGAGAGCGTTTGGCTCTCATCACTTAAAGGTCTGAAACGTTATGGAAAACCTTCATCACATAGTCGTGGTCGGCGGCGGAGCCGGCGGTCTGGAACTGGTCACCAGTCTGGGCAACAAGCTTGGCAAAAAAGGCAAAGCCCGTATTTCCCTGGTCGACGCCGGTCTTACCCATGTTTGGAAACCCCTGCTGCATGAAGTGGCCTCCGGCTCGCTGGACGCCAGCGCCAACGAAATCAATTACCGCGCCCACGCCCGCAAGCACCATTACGAGTTTCAGCTCGGCCGCATGAGCGGTCTGGACCGGACCAATAAAGCGATCGTGATTGCCCCGTTCCGGGATGAAGAAGGCCAAGAAGTAGTGCCGGAACGGCGCCTTCATTACGACACCTTGGTGATTGCTGTTGGCAGCACCGCGAACGACTTCGGCACCCCCGGCGCACAGGACCACTGCCTGTTCCTGGACAGTCTGAAGCAGGCTCGCCGCTTTCATAACCTGATGCTCAATGCCTTCCTGCGCAAAAACCACGAAGCCCTTCAGGGCCAGCCCCATGCCCTGAACATCAGCATCATTGGTGCCGGAGCCACGGGCGTGGAACTGGCCGCCGAACTGAGACTGGCATCCCGCGAATTGCCCATCTACGGCATGAACCACCTCAAATCTTCCGATGTTTCCATCAGCGTGATCGAGGCGGCCGACCGCATATTGCCTGCGCTGCCCGGGCGCCTTTCCGCCGCAGCCACCCGGGAACTGGAACGCCAGAAGGTCAAGGTATTGACCGGACAACCTGTAAGCGAGGTGCGCGAGAACAGTCTGATCATGAAGGACGGCACTGAACTGCCCTCGGAAATGACCATCTGGGCCGCTGGCATCAAAGCACCGCCGTTCCTGGCGGAACTGGACGGCCTGGAGACCAATCGCGGCAATCAGCTGCTGGTGGAACAGACCCTGAAAACCACCAAAGATGCGGATATCTTCGCGTTTGGTGACTGCGCCGCCTGCCCGCAGCCGGAATCCGACCGGCCGGTGCCACCACGTGCCCAGGCCGCACACCAGCAGGCCGATGCCCTGTTCAAAACCCTCTGCAACCGGCTGGAAGGAAAAGAAGCCGTTCCCTTCGTGTACAACGACCATGGCTCACTGATCAACTTCAGCAAATACACCACCGTCGGCAACCTGATGGGTAACCTGTCCGGCCGCAGTATGTATATCGAAGGGAAAGTGGCCAGGCTGTTCTACGTGTCGCTATACCGGATGCACCAGGTGGCCTTGCACGGTTTCCTGCGAACCGGCGTGATCTGGCTGATGGACAAGATCAGTCGGGCCATGCAGCCACGGTTGAAGCTGCACTGATTCAGCCCCAGTAAAACATCCCGGACTGTTTCCCGAGGATGGTTGCGGCAATGTGCCGGTCGCTGGCTTTGTTGGCGAGGCCATAGCACACGTGCAAGGGCAGCAGGTGCTCTTCCCGGGGGTGACAGAACCGGGCATGGGGCGCTTGCTCCCAATCTGCCAGGCGCTTCGCCCGCTCCGGCTCCGACAGGGAGCTGTCGCCGCAGGTCTGTTCCAGCCAGTCCTCAAAGGCCAGGTTACGGGCCTGGATTTCCGGTGTCTGTGCAGCAAAGAAGGCCCGCATGTTGTGGAACGAGAAGCCGGAGCCAAGCACCAGCAGGTTATCGTAATCCAGTGCCTGCAATGCCCGGCCAATCGCAAGGTGCGTACTGGCGTCCAGAGTGTTGACCAGCGAAAGCTGAATGCAGGGAATCGTTGCGTCCGGATACATCAGTTTAAGCGGTACAAACGCGCCGTGATCCAGGCCCCGCTGGTCATCCAGACGGGGCTGGATGCCAGCCTGATCCAGCGCCTGGGCGACCTGCTGCGCCAACACCGGCTCACCCGGGCAGGGGTATTCGATCTTGTAGGCTTCCGAAGGAAAACCGTAATAATCGTAAATCAGCGACGGCGTAGTACCTGAGGTAATTGTCGGGATCGCCTCCTCCCAGTGGGCGCTGATTACCAGTATCGCAGAGGGTTTGCGCAGGTCAGCCGCTAGCTCTGTTAACCGGTCCACCATGTCCTGGTGCCCGGGATCTCCCAGCAGCGGCATGGGGCCGCCACCGTGGGAAACAAACAGTACATCGGTCGCTTTGCTCATGGCGTTCTCCCCGGTTCAGCTTTCTTTATGCAACAGATTATCGACAGCGAACCGGCCTGCGCCCTGAATCGCCAGAGCGACGGTGGCGGCAAACAGCGTGAGTGCATACTCGTAACCATTATTGGCCATAAACAAGCCATTACCGATATGCACCGCGAAAATGGCCACCAACATGGTAAAAGCCGCAACCACCGCCGCCGGACGTGTCAGTAGCCCGAGCACCAGTGCCAGACCGCCAAAGAATTCGGCACCACCTGCCAGCAAGGCCATCAGGTAGCCAGGCTCCAGGCCAATACTGGCCAGCCATTGTCCGGTACCTTCCAGCCCGTATCCGCCAAACCAGCCGAACAGTTTCTGGGCACCATGAGCGGCCAGGATCAGCCCCACCGGAACCCTCAGTACCAGTGCGGCAAAGCCACCATTGGATTGGAGTAATGCCTTTGTGAATTGAGCGTTCATATTCGTCACCTTAAGTCTTTCTCTGATTGGTTTATCCCGAAGCCCTGGCTTCAGGCTATGGGCTCACTTTACTATCACCAATCTCAAAGACTAAGATGACTCTTGTTGCTATATTATCGTCATTTTATTGATAATCATCAGCACAACTCAGATCAGGACACCGCCATGGATCGTATTGAAGCCATGCGCACCTTCGCGACAGTGGTCAACGAAGGCAGCTTCACCCGAGCCGCTGACCGCCTGGACACCTCGCCACAACTGGTCAGCAAATACGTGTCTCAGCTGGAGACGCACCTGGGCGTTCGGTTGCTGAACCGCACCACGCGCAGGCTCCACCTGACCGAAGCAGGCAGGCAATATTACCCGCGGGCCCAGCAGGTGCTCAGCGATATTGATGATCTGGAAAATCAGCTCGGCGACCTGCAAACCGAGGCCCAGGGCCTGCTGCGCATCAGTGCCCCGGTTTCTTTCGCCATTCGCCACATGCCGGCCCTGCTGACCGAGTTCCAGCGAATGCACCCCGCCGTGGGTATTGACCTGCAACTCAATGACCGGAAGGTCGACATAGTCGAGGAAGGCTTCGACATCGCGCTGCGCATCGGCCGCCTGCAAAGCTCTTCCCTGATCGCCAAGCGGGTGGCGCCGGTGCGGCTGGTGCTGTGTGCCTCTCCAGCTTATCTGGCACGATACGGCACCCCCGGCAAACCGGAAGACCTCCGGGACCATCAGTACCTGCGCTACAGCTACATGGACCCGGATTCCAACCATCCCCCGCAGAAGTGGCTCCAGGACAACCGCAGTGACAACCTGCAGGGAATGGTCAGCAACAACGGCGACGTGCTTGTCGAGGCAGCCATTGCCGGGGCCGGGATTGCCCTGCAACCGACCTTTATCGCGGGCCCCGCCATTCAGGAAGGCAAGTTAATGATCGTCCTGCCGGAACATGAACCGGAGCCGCTGGGGCTATACGCCGTCTACGCTCACCGCCAGTTACTGGCAAGCAAGGTCCGCAGCTTCATCGACTTCATCGACGGCTATTTTGGTGATCCGCCCTATTGGGACAGGTTTGAGTAGCTGCAATGCACCGTCAATCAAAAGACGCGCGGATATACACCGAGCACAACGTCATTGGACATTTTCAAGTTGTTGGAAAGCGGATATTTAAGGAGATTCTGAGATATTTGCGGGGATCAACCTGGAGCGGGCGATGGGAATCGAACCCACGTCGTAGGCTTGGGAAGCCTCTGCTCTACCATTGAGCTACGCCCGCCTGCATAATGATTGCCACAGCAATATAAGCCCGGGCCCTGCGTTCGGGCAAGCCCCTTTGGTCTGGAGTCTGATGGATCCCACACTTACCCTGATTGGCGCCTTGATGCTGGTGATCAGCATCGTTCTCAGCCCGCTTTCCAGCCGCGTTGGCATGCCCGTGCTGCTGATCTTCCTGGTCGTGGGCATGATGATGGGGGAGGACGGCCCGGGTGGTATCGAATTCGACAACTTCGAGCTGGCCTTCCTGATCGCCAATCTGGCGCTGGGTGTGATTCTGCTGGATGGCGGCATGCGTACCCGGGTGGAAACGTTCCGGGTAGGTCTGCGGCCGGCACTGGTACTGGCCACCCTTGGCGTTGGCCTGACCGCCGGTGGCGCCGCACTGGTTGCCTGGTGGGTGTTCGACCTGCACTGGCTGATGGCTTTGTTGGTCGGCGCCATTATTTCCTCCACCGATGCCGCCGCCGTCTTCTCACTGCTCCAGGGCCGGGGCCTGCATCTGAACGAGCGGGTCAGCGCCACGCTGGAAATCGAATCCGGCAGTAACGACCCCATGGCCATTTTCCTGACTCTGCTGCTGGTTACCCTGATTGGCAGTTACGAAGAGGGGGCATTGGCCAAAGGCCTGATGATGCTGGTACAGCAGTTCGGCATCGGCACGGTGGCCGGCCTCCTTGGTGGCTTTGCCGTGGTTCAGCTGGTCAACCGGATACGACTGACCCCGTCGCTTTACCCGCTGCTGGTAGCCGCTGCCGGCATCGCCGTGTTCTCCGCAACCAACGCCATCGGCGGCAGTGGCTTTCTGGCGATTTACCTCACCGGGGTGGTGATTGGTAACCGGCATGTTCGGATGATGCCGATGATTCTTCAGGTGCATGATGGCCTGGCCTGGCTGGCACAGCTTTGCCTGTTCCTGATGCTGGGCCTGCTGGTTAATCCATCGGATCTGGTGCCGCTGGCCGGTGGCGGTCTGATTCTGGCACTGGCGCTGATTTTCGTGATCCGGCCGGCCACCGTGCTACTCACGCTTTGGCCTTTCGCGTTCAATCGGCGGGAGTTGGGGTTTATCAGTTGGGTGGGCCTGCGTGGCGCAGTGCCGATCGTGCTCGCCCTGTTTCCGATTATTGCAGACCTTCCGGATGCCCAACTGGTGTTCCATGCCGCCTTCTTTATTGTGCTGGTATCGCTGCTGGTACAGGGCACCACCATGGCACCATTGGCGCGCAAACTGAAACTGGAGGTGCCTGCAGGGGAAGATCCGTACCGCAGGCTACCTCTGGATGTGCCTGCCGCAGGTGATCACGAACTGATGCTGTTTCCGCTGCGCGGCAAGAATTGGGAAAGCCCCCGGGCCCTCGGCCAGCTCAGGCTACCCGACAATACCGCCGTTGCCGGTATCTTCCGGGATCGCAAATGCCTGCAACCGACCCGGGAACTGGAAGTTGCCTCAGGCGATGTGGTGGCCATGTTTGCCACGCCAGCCTTGCTGCCGGATCTTGGCAAGGCCCTTAGCGGCAGGCAGGCGCCGAAGCATCTGGCAGAACGGGCATTCTTCGGGGATTTTGTGCTCAATGGCGATGCCCTGCTGGGGGATGTTGAACAGGTGTACGGCATCGAATTTGACGAGCTGCCGCCCGAACTCTCCCTGGCTGAGTGTTTTGCCAGGCGTACCAAGGGCCACCCGGTGGTTGGTGACAAGGTTGTGCTGGGGCCCGTTACCCTGGTCGCCAGGGCCACCGACGCTGACCGGGTGACCAAAGTAGGCATGAAAATGGATTCCTGAATGGGATCCCGGTCAAGAAAAGCCAAACTCTGTAACAGAACCCCTTATCACCCCGTTACCAGGCTATGGTATAAACAGCATGAACAAAGTTTAACCATTTACCGATTTGTGCGAGTTTCATGATTGTTCGAGTTCTACTGACCATCGCCCTGATTGCCTCCCCTCTGATGGCGTCAACCTCTGAGCTTCTGGCCCGGGCCGACACCCGCATGATGCCGAGCCCACCGGAACCGGCGTTAATGGAAGGCCTGCTGGAGATTACCCAGGTACTGGTCAACAAAGGAGAACGTCGCCTTTACCTGCTCAGCGGTGATGAAACCGTACGCCAGTACCGGATCTCCCTCGGCGACAATCCCGTCGGCCACAAGCTGTACGAGGGGGATGAACGCACACCCGAGGGTGACTATGTACTGGACTGGCGCAATGCCAGCAGCGACTTCTATAAATCCATCCACATTTCCTACCCCAGCCCCCGCGACCGGGAACTGGCTGAAGCCTGGGGTCTTGATCCCGGCGGCAGCATCATGATCCATGGCCTGCCCAACAATGCCGGCGACATGGCCTTTGCCTACACCGGGCTGGACTGGACCAATGGCTGCATTGCAGTGAGCAACGAAGCCATGGATGAAATCTGGCAACTGGTCCAGAATGGAACCCCCATCCGCATCGTTCCGTGATTCGTTCTGCTTGGTGACAACGCCATGAAAGCCGGATTAAGTTGTTGTCATAAGCTAAGAAAATTTACGTATCCTTAGTTAACATTTTGTCTCTGAGTGTTTTACACTGTTTAACGACTCCGGTAGTCACTGCCTATCGGGCCTAGCAGAAGGGAGCTGTCTGACCGGCTTCCGGATCACAGGAAATAAAACGACCAATAAGGGGATTTACAATGCGTAAACTGACGATCGCCGGGTTTGCACTGGCTACTGCTCTGACTGCAGGTTGTGCCACTACTGAACAAGCTGCTATCGACGAAGCAAATGCAACTGCCAGCTCCGCTGAGCAGACTGCCAACAACGCCCTGAACACAGCTAACAGCGCCGCCAGCAGTGCACGCACTGCCCAGCAGACTGCTGAAGAAGCTCTGGCTGCAGCCCGTGCTGCCCAGAAAGCTGCTGACGAAGCAAACGAGCGCGCCAAGCGTATGCTCGAGCGTGCCAGCCAGAAGTAAGGCTGTCAGCTAGCAAAAAAGGCCGGTTAATCCGGCCTTTTTTGTGGCTGTCTGCCCCCCCGGCTTTACTGGTCTGGTTTGTCCGGCCCTTTGTTAGCCGACTGGTTGTCCAGGAAGTTCTTGATCATATCCATCGGCAGTGGGAAAACAATGGTCGATGAGTTGGTGTTGCTCATATCCGCCAAGGTCTGCAGATAACGCAACTGCATAGCCCCCGAGTTCGCCGACATGACTTCTGCTGCCTCCACCAGTTTCTTCGACGCCTGAAGCTCGCCTTCAGCGTGGATAACCTTGGCCCGGCGCTCCCGCTCGGCTTCCGCCTGACGGGCGATGGCGCGGATCATGGATTCGTTCAGATCCACATGCTTGATTTCCACATTCGCCACCTTGATACCCCATTCTTCGGTCTGGGCATCAATGATCTCCTGAATGTCGGCGTTCAGCTTGTCCCGTTCGGATAACATCTCGTCCAGGTCGTGCTTGCCCAGTACAGATCGCAGTGTCGTCTGGGCCAACTGGCTGGTAGCGGCACCATAATCTTCAACCCGGATGATGGCTTTTTCCGGATCCACCACCCGGAAGTACAGCACCGCATTTACCCGCACGGTAACGTTGTCTTTGGAGATCACGTCCTGGCTGGGGACATCCAGGGTGATCACCCGAAGGTCAACTCGCACTATCTGCTGGATACCGGGAATGACGATGATCAGTCCCGGGCCTTTCACGCCCTGGAACCGACCCAGAAAGAAGACCACGCCACGCTCGTATTCCGGCAGGATCTTGATTGCTGACCCCAGGATCAGCAGCAGCACCACCGTCGGTGCAATATAGGGAATAATGTCACCGAGATTCATACGGCCTCCTTGATTTGCCGTTGATGTTTAATCTGTGCGCTCTGCCGGTTCGTCGTTGCCGGGCTCCACCAGCAGAGTCAGGCCGTCCATACCATTTACCCGCACTTGCGATCGGGCGGCAATGGCCACCTGACTCCGGGCGTTCCAGCGTTCGCCGCTGACCCGTACATGGCCCGCGTAGGCATCATACGTGGGGACAAAATCATCCAGTGCCATACCGTGCTCGTGGACCAGCTGCTCACTACCCGAGACCGGGTGGCGCCGCCGAAGACCGATGAACCGGGTAACGGTCCAGAGAATAAAGCCCCCAGCCACCACCGCCGTGCCACCAATCGTGGGCAGCGAAATCTCCTGATGGCTGCCGTCCATCAGGATGACGGAGCCAGTGACAAACGCCACGATGCCACCGATGCCGAGGATGCCGAAACTGGGCACAAACGCCTCGCCGACAATGAAGGCCAGCCCCAACAGGATCAGCGCCAGGCCCGCGTAATTCACCGACAATACCTGGAAGGCGAACAGGGCCAGAATCAGACTGATTGCGCCAATCACCCCAGGCACTACGGCGCCGGGATTGGCCAGTTCGAAAAGAATGCCGTAAAAACCGATGATCATCAGAAAATAGGCCACATTCGGGTCAGTAATCACCGACAGCAGTTTGGTGCGCCAGTCCGGCTCGGCCCGCACCAATTCCAGTTGCGCGGTTTCCAGTACCCGATCACCGGCGGCCATGCGCACAGTGCGACCATCAATTTCGCTTAACAACGCCCGGAGGTTCGGCACCACCACGTTCACCACGTTACGCTCAAGGGCTTCGGTAGCCCCGAGATTGACCGCCTCCCGAACCGCCTCTTCCGCCCAGTCGGCATTACGACCGTGGCGCTCTGCCAGGCCGCGGATGTAGCTCACGGCATCTTCCAGTACCTTGCGCTCCATAGCAGTGTTGCCACGACGTTTGTCGGCCGATTCGCTCTGGTCGGTGTCCTCCGAAGATTCTTCAGGGGCAGATTCAGAAGGGGACTCAGGTTCTGTGGAGCCGGGCAGGCCACCCATTTGCACGGGTGTGGCTGAGCCAAGGTTGGTGGCCGGAGCCATGGCGGCAATGTGGCTGCCGTAGAGGATATAGGTACCGGCACTGGCCGCCCGGGCACCCTGGGGTGAAACGTAGGTCGCCACCGGCACATCGGAAGCGAGAATGGTCTTGATGATTTCCCGCATGGAATCCATCAAACCGCCCGGGGTGTCCATTTCAATCACCACCAGGCCGGCGCTTTCCCGCTCCGCCCGGCGAATACCGCGGGTCACATAATCCATGGTGGCCGGGCCAATCGCACCTTCAACCGAAAGCACCAGGGCCTGACGGGGCGATTCCTGTTGCGCAAAGACTTTCAGGGAAAGACTGAACAGGGCCAGCAAGGCTCCGGCTACAAACACCAGCGCCCAGAGCTTTACTCTGGGGGTGAGTGTCGATGTCCTGAAGTGGCTTGCACGCATCTCAACCTCCCACGGGAGTGATCAGAACAGCTTTGCCAGAACCGACTCCGGTAACCGCCTTAGCACAAAACCGATCGGGGCCCAGGGCCAGGCGGGCACAAAATGCTCGGCTTTTCCGGCTTCTATGGCTTTCACCATAGCACGACAGCCGGTTTGTGCGTCGACGATGAACGGTGTGTTTTTCACCTTCTCATTGATTTCAGTGCGAATATAGCCCGGATACAGGGTAGTCACACGGATCGGGGACCGGCGTTTTTTCAACTCGATGCGCAGTCCTTCACAGAGTGCTGCCAACCCGGCCTTGGTGGCGGCATAGGTGGTAACGTTGCCCGGCATACCGCGCACTGCCGTTACCGATGATACGGCCACCAGGTGGCCCCGGTTCTGTTCCCTGAAAATTTCCATCGCCGCTTCAATCTGGGCGAGGGCGGCGACAAAGTTGGTTTCTGCGGTCTGCCGGTTAGCATCAAAGCGCCCGGTTCCGAGTGGCTGGCCCTTACCGATACCGGCATTCACAATAATCCGGTCCAGTGCTCCAAAGTGCGCCTGAAAAGCCCGGAACACCTCCTGCACCTGAACATGATCATTCACGTCGAGTGCCATCACCTGAATCCGGATACCCGGATACTGCTGTTCAAGCTCCGCTTTCAGCACCTCGAGCCGCTCAGTTCTTCGGGCGCAGAGCGCCAGGTTATCTCCGCGGGCGGCAAACTCTCGGGCCATGCCCTCGCCAAGGCCAGAACTGGCGCCGGTGATCAGAATGCTCCTGCTCATTGCGGTGTTCCTTTACCAGGGGGACTAGAAATACAGGGTCTGTTCCGGATTGCCCTGTTTCTCGGATTCTGCCGGTTCAACCGAATCCTCGGATGCCATCCGGGTCAGCTTCTCGCCGATCATGGTGGGCAGACCATCGGCCTGATCCACCGCCAGCTCAATGGAACGGCGGCGAAGATCCACATCCGGATGCTGCTGGCGGAAGCTCTCTACTTTTTCAAATACCTGAGCCCACAAGCGCTCCCGGTCGCGGGCCGAATAGTCCTCATGGGGCCGATGCACTTCCAGCCACACCTCACCACCGGCCATACCGATCTTGACCGGCTCACGAATCACCTGAACCGGCGTGCCTTTCTCCACCTGATAGACAAACCGTGAAATATCTTCGTTGTACATGCGGAAACAGCCGTGACTGACCGGCATACCGACACCGAACTGTTTGTTGGTGCCGTGAATGAGATAGCCTTTCTCACTCAGCATGAGGGCATGGGTACCCAGGGGATTGCCCGGGCCTGGCGGGATCATTTTCGGCAGATAGTCTCCCGACGCCTCATATTCGGCACGAATGCTCGCTGGCGGGTACCAGGCCGGGGACTCCAGTGGCATGGTTACTTTGGCATTGGTCAGCGGCGACGGGTTTTCCTCAGTGCCCACACCAACCGGGTACACCTGCACCCCGCCATCAGGTGTAAAGTAATACAGCCGGTATTCAGCCAGATTAATCACGATGCCCTCGCGCTCAACATCGGGCAACACATACATGCGGGGCAGAGTGATCATGGTGCCTTCGCCCGGCAGCCAGGGATCAATACCGGGATTGGCCTTCACCAACTCCAGGTACCCCAGGGCCAACTTGTTACCAATGCCGGCAAAGGTGTCCTCATAGACGGTATTGAACACCTGCAGCTCTCCCGCCAGGTCACCGTCGGGCTGAAAGGTAGGAACCCGCGGGGAGCGGTCCGGCGCCCGTTCTGATGCCTCCGGCCCGTTTGTGTCCCGGGCGGCCTGCACTGAGGAAAACGGCCACAGCAGACTGACACCAATGACAACAAGCAACCAGCTTTTCCACCGCATAAGATTGGGTTCCCGTAACAACATTTCTCACACTCAATGACCGGCGTCCGGCTCAGGAGTTCATTACCGTGGCCCAGACCGTCACCACGGCCAGGGCCACAAACAGAATACTCGCACTGATTCGCGCCATGGCCAGCGGCAGGCGTTCCATCAGCCAGCGACCCGCCATGATAACCGGCACATTGGCCAACAGCATACCCACCGTTGTACCCATGATAACCCAGAACGTGTCGGTATACCGTGCGGCCAGGACCACCGTGGCAATCTGGGTTTTATCACCAATTTCCGCCAGGAAGAACATGATGGTCGTGGCCATGAAGGCACCCATACCCAGGAATTTCGAGTCCTCCGAATCATCCTTGTCTGGAATCAACAGCCACAGGGCAATGGCAACAAAGCTGACGGCCAGGATCCAGGGCAGCCAGGCCTCCGGAATCCATTGCGCAACCCAGGCGCCCAGCCAGGCGGACAGGGCATGGTTAAGCACGGTAGCAATCAGAATCCCGAGGATGATAGGGGTACGTTTGGCGTATCTGGCAACCAGAAAGAGAGACAACAGCTGGGTTTTATCGCCAATTTCAGCGATGGCAACGGCAAGCGTCGAAGCGAGAAAAGCATCCATTCAGCAGAACCTCAGGGCGGAGACAATTCAGACATGAGACAGCCCACCTTCCGCCCATTGGAGGTGATCTGCCTCAGGTCTTGCCAATTCCTGTTCAGGAACACGATGGCCATGCAGATTGAGCTGCAAGTATGTTGACCACCGTCTGCCCCGGATCACCGGTGCAGAGGCTACTCCCCCGAAGGTGCGGCCATAGTAATGAATAGCGGCAAACAAGGCAACTCCCGGCCTCAGGCCCGCATTTTCCAGATCGGCACCGCCGCCAGCGCCACGCATACCGCAACCAGCCACCAGGCCGAGGCAAAGGCTGAAACGGTTGGCAGCCCGCCTTCGTGTTCGCCGAACTCGATGGTGAGGGCAACGATATTCACTCCGAGCGCACCACCCAGCTGACGGGCGAAATTGATCGTACTGGAACCTGCACCCAGCTGTTCCGGCGCGAGCGGGTTCAGAGCTCCCGTCGACAGCGCCGGCAACATAAAGCCTATACCGATTCGGCCCACAACTGCCCACAATGCCAGCCAGACAAACCCGACCAGCGCCCCGGTAGCGGCAAACAACACCGCCGAACAGGCAAACATGGCAATGCCAAACAACACCAGCCCACGGGCACTGCGTTTGTCGGCAAGCCGGCCGGCGACGGGGAACACCATGCCCAGTACGACGCCTGCGGGTAACATCAGCAAGCCCGCTTCTGTGGCCGAGAAGCCCAGCGAAGTCTGCACAAATAACGGGATCAGATAGGTAGAGCCGAACAGCGCCAGACCCAGTGCCATGGCGCCCAGGGTTGCGTACAGAAACACCGGCTCTCGCAGTAACGCCAATCGGACAAGCGGATGGGCGGCACGACGTTCACGTACGATAAATCCAATAATCAGAATCGCAGCCAACGCGCCCTGCCAGGCAATACGCACAGAGTCTCCGGGCCAGTCCTGCAGACGGTTAAGCGTTTCCAGGGTGACAGCAACCGCGGCCCCCAGCAGAACCATACCGGACAGATCGAACATGTAGGGAGCCGGACGGGACCGTGGTGACGGCAGAAAGCGCAAGGCCATCCACACACCCAGCAGGGTGACCGGAGCCGGGGCAAACATCACCCAGCGCCAGTGGAACTGATCCACCAGAAAACCACCGAGGACCGGGCCCAGAGCCGGCGCGAGAATCACACCCATGCCATAGATGCCCATGGCGCGGCCGCGCTGGTCCGCCGGAAAAATCCGGAACACCAGATACATGCCCATGGGCTGCATCAACCCGGCCATGGCCCCTTGCCCAATCCGGGCGGCAATCAACAATTCTGGCGTGGGCGCCAAGCCACCGGCGAGGGAAATCAGCGTGAACATGGCCATGGCGGCACTGAGGGTCTTGCGGACTCCGAAGCGGTCCAGCAGCCAGGCCGAAGCCAGCATGGTGGTGGTCATGGCGGCAATGAAGCCGGTCGCCAGCCAGTGAACCTGGCCCTGCCGGATACCGAACTCCAACATGATGTCGTGCAGTGCAACGTTGACCACCGTGGCACTGAGCACCGTGGCCATGGTGCCGAGCACAACGGTAAGCACCGCCAGCCAGCGCCAGCGGTCACCATATCGGGCCCGCAGGCCCTCTACGGATTGATCAGCCAAGGCTCACTTCTGCTTCTCGGCATTTTCCATGATTTTGTGGAAAACCTTGAGCGATGACTCAATGTCTTTATCGGAAATGCCTTCAAGCATCTCTTCACGGAGTGTGGCCGCACGCTCTGACAATTCATCCATGAACTCGACACCGGCCTTGGTCAGGTGCAGGCGACGGGCGCGACGATCGTTAGGGCACGGGCGTCGCTCAATCAATCCCTGTTGCTCCAGACTGTCCAGCAAACGTACCAGCGTCGGGTTCTCAATGGCCATCAGGCTGGCCAGTTCGCGCTGGGTCAGGCCTTCACCACCTTGCTGCAGGTACACCATGGTGCTCCAGCGAGCCTGGGTAACGCCCAGGTCCTTCAGGCGCTCGTCCAGCATTTTGCGCCAGCGGCGGGTAACCCGGGCAACGGCAAACGGAAACTGATCTCTCATGGTTCAATACTCCTGATGGTGATCCGGCATGGGACAAGCAAACGCCACCCCGAAAACCGACAAAAGACTTACCTTATTGGAAATTCACCAATAGTATGCTAACCATTGAAATAAAAACAGATGTGAAAGTAAAAATATAATTGGGGAAAACCGAAAGCTGCGTCAACCGGCCTGACGCAGCTCCTCCTGCATTTCTTCCACTTCCGGTGATTCGTGGAACTCGGTGTTCCGGGGATCCATCTCGGTCAGCACCGGTGAGGTTTCCGGCATGGCCGGAACGAAATGCTCCTGCTCTTCCACCGGAACATCTTCGGTGTGGCTGATGCGGTAGCTGGTAATCACCGCCAACACCAGAAGGAACCCCGCATTGCCATAGAACAGGCCAGCCGGACCCAACAGGCTGATCAGCTCTGCCATGGCAATGGGGCCGATGACACTGCCAATACCGTAACTCAGCAGCAAGGTCGCACTGGCCGAGACTATCCGGTTGCTGTCCATACGGTCGTTGGTGATCGCCACGGCAATCGGATAGATAGTGGCCGACAGGCCGGTGAACAGCCCTACCAGAAGCGTGAGTAAGGCCAGGTTACCGGCGCCAAGCACCGCCACACCGCCCGCGGAAGCCGACGCGGCCACCGCCACCCAGAACATGACCCTGCGCCGGTCAAAACGGTCGCACAGCCGTCCCAGCGGCCAGGCCAGAAGCATGGCCGCCACAATCGCGCTGGCCATAAAGGTAGAGGTGCGCGCCACATCCAGGCCAACCAGCGTGGCGTAAACCGGCCCAAGGGCATAGAAGCCACCGATCATCACCCCACAGATCAGCGCCCCGGCAACGCCCGAAAACGATTCGCGCGCCAGCTTGAACACCGACATGCGGCTGGCCTGTTCAATAACCGGCGCCTCCATCCGGGTCAAAGACAACGGAATCAATGCCAGCGTCAGCAACATGGCCGCCAGCGAGAACGGCAGGAAGTTGGCCGGGTCACCGACATTGACAATCAACTGGCCGCCGGCGGCAGAAAGATAGAAGACAATCTGATAGACCGCGAAGAGTGCGCCGCGATTCGCGTTGGTGGCCCGACTGGAAAACCAGCTCTCAATGACCACCAGCACCCCGGCAATGCTGAAGCCGGACAGCACCCGCAGCACGGCCCAGAACACCATGGAAATAGCCATCGGATACATCAGTGCGGTGACCGCCGCCATGGCTGCGAACACCGCAAAGGCACGGATGTGACCCACCCGGCCAATAATCTTGTGCACATACAAGGTGCCAAGCACAAAACCGATGGAGTAACACACCAGCACCCAGCCGATCACATCTGGCGAAATCTCTTCAATACTCAGGCGAATGCCCAACAGAGTCATCAGAAAGGCGTTGCCACTGACCAGAAGGAC
Organism: Marinobacter sp. LM1; assembly: GCF_042763285.1. Lineage (NCBI taxonomy): Bacteria > Pseudomonadati > Pseudomonadota > Gammaproteobacteria > Pseudomonadales > Marinobacteraceae > Marinobacter > Marinobacter sp. LM1. Next base: position 122,738 of record NZ_CP114373.1, on the reverse strand, counting down.
AATACTGAGTATCAGCGCTGATAAAGACGCAACCATTCGGGTCATCGGAATTCTGCCTGTCGCGATTACAGTGGGTAACAAAAAGAAAAGATAGCAACATTATAGATTGTCTGCTGGCGAGCATTTAACCAACCTCTTTATAGCCGCGCCACTAGGGAGTTGCCGAGACCCCGAGCCCGCACTGGCAGGCCATTTGACAATGTTTTACATTAATGGGTCGTAACAGACCCGATTGGCGGGAGCAGGTAACATATTTGCCATGCAATCTACTGGACCGTGAGCGCCTGGTTATGAAGAAAACGGACTGGCCCATTCGTTGGGATTTACTGCTTCGCTATCGCCTGATCGAGATTATCGCCCTGTGGGAGGGTCGGCTGACCACCAACCATATCTGTCACAGCTTTGGTATCGGTCGACAGCAGGCTTCCAAGGACATCAATACTTATCTTCGTGAACTGGCTCCCGGCAATCTGGTCTACGACCGGCACCTGAAAGGCTATGTCCCCTCTGACAATTTCAAGCCGGTGGTCACCCGGGGCGCCGTATCCGAGTATCAGGATCTTCTGGCCCGCCAGCAGAATCTGAGTGACACCTTCTCCGATCTTGAACTGGGCCTGCCCGGCAACGCCGTCATCCCGGAGGCCGCCCGCCATATAGAACCGGAAGTTATGCGGGCCGTGGTGACCGCTACCCGTTATCATCGCCAGCTGAAGGCGAGCTACGTGTCACTGAGTCGCCCGGAAGCCGCCGAAAGTGTGCTGGAACCCCACGCTCTGGTCTGTGCCGGCAACAGCTGGCACGTTCGGGCATGGTGCAGCGCCAACCGGGAATTCCGGGATTTTGCCCTGAGTCGCTTCCATGGCCGTATTGAAGCCCTGCGTCAGAAAGCCCGGCACAACGCCCAGCAGGATGAAGACTGGCAGCGGCAGGTGACACTGGAGATCACCCCGGACCAGCGCCTGACCGAAGCCCAGCAGAAGATCATCGCCCGCGACTACGGCATGACCAATGGCCTGCTGCACATCGAAACCCGAGCAGCCCTGGCACCCTATGTGCTGTCCCGACTGGGCATCACCTACGAAAACAGCCACCCAGACCCATTGGTTCAGCAGCTAGAACTGGCCAACCCGGACCAGCTCGGTTTTGGCAGCAAACGCGAACGGGCACTCAAGGCGGTGGCCGGTCTCTGCTAGACTGGCCCCGTGACCAGACCGCTCCAGACCTTTACTGCCCTTTTTTACCTGGGGCTCGTGTTATCGGCGACGCCACTCCAGGCGCATGCCGATAACCGCTGTGGAGCTTCCGCCACGCCCATCCATCAGGTACAGGGCACCGGCAACCAATCCCCACTGATCGGCCAAACCGTGACCGTAGAAGGCATTCTTGTACTGGATGCCCGAAAACCTGGCGGCTTTTCCGGATTCTACCTGCAGCAGGCCGATCACCAGACCGATGACAATCCAGCCACCTCAGAAGCACTGTTTGTCTATACCCGCAAAGCCGCTGGCACCGTGGGTCAGCGGGTGCGGGTTACCGGCACCGTCAAGGAGTTTCACGGCCTGACCGAACTGGCACCGGTGCACCGCCTTTCAGTCTGCGGCCAGGCACCCCTGCCAGCGCCGATCAACGTATCGCTACCCTGGTCGCAACCACCCGAAAGCCTGGAAAACATGCGGGTGCGTTTCGACGAGCCCCTGACGGTCATCGATAATTACAACCTGGCCAGGTACGGCGAGCTGGCATTGGCGGCCAGCGATCAGGTGATTGCCACAGAACAGTTAGCGCCAGGTCCGGCTGCCCGCACACTGAAACAGCAAAACCTGGCGCAACGGATAACCCTGGACGACGGCCTGGGCAAGCAAAACCCGACGCCGGTGCCCTGGCTATCAGAACGCGATACCGTTCGGGCCGGCGATATCGTGTCAGAACTGGAGGGCGTACTGGATTACCGCTTTGGCCAGTGGCGGGTTCAACCGGGCGCTGTACCACGTTTCCAGGCCCGTAACCCCAGGCCACAAGCGCCGACCAAATCAACGGACAGTATCCGGATCATGACCCTGAACCTGCAGAACTACTTCAATGGCGACGGGCAGGGCAAGGGCTTTCCCACGCCACGGGGCGCATCATCGCTCGAGCAGTTTCAGACCCAGAACCGTAAACTCGCCCGAACCATCCAGGACGCGCACCCAGACATCCTTGCCGTGACCGAACTGGAAAATGACGGCTACGGCCCAGACAGTGCGGCGGCTGGCCTGGCCCGGACGCTCGGCGCTGATTGGGCAGTCGTACAGACGCCGGGCCGGGACGGCAACGATGCCATCCGCACTGCTTTGCTCTATCGGGAATCCCGGGTCCGCCCCACTGGCCCGGCTTACAGGCCCGGACCAGGCGAACTTCCAGGCGCGTCCCGCCCGCCACTCGCCCAGGCATTCCGTGCCCGGGGAAGCGAGCTGACGTTCTGGGTGGTGGTACCACATCTGAAATCAAAATCCTGCCGGCATGCAGCGGCCCGAGAGCAGGATCAGGGCGACGGGCAGGGCTGCTGCAACCGGCAGCGGACCCTCAGCGCCAACGCTATCGTGATCTGGCTCCAGGCGCTGGCCGGAGATCCCGAAACCACACCCGTACTGATTACTGGCGATCTCAACAGCTATGCCCGCGAGGCGCCGGTCGAACGGTTCCAGGAAGCCGGTTTCACCAGCCTGGTACACCAGTATTACCCTTGCCTGCCAATGCAGTGCGAGCACTATACCTACCGGTACCAGGGCCAGAAAGGTACCCTTGATTACGCTCTTGCCAGCCCGGCACTGATGCCTTGGATTGAGCAGGCGCAAATCTGGAACATCAACGCTGATGAGCCCCGGGCGCTGAGCTACCGTCAGACCCCGGATCAGTCGGGCCCGTGGCGATCGTCTGACCACAATCCCGTGCTGACCGATCTGAAACTCACTCCCACCCGCTGACTTGCTGCACCGCCTCCGGAGTCCGGCAGCCGGGCAATAGCGCACGGCCCGCGCCGCGTTAAACTGACAAGGCATTCACAGTAATGAGGTATGCCCGTGGCATCGATCCCTGTACCCGATCTCTGGCCCATGGCCCGAACCGGACAACGCTGGCTGCTCAGAGCCAAACGCCGGGAAGCCGGTGTGGACGGTCATCGCATGATTTTTCTGGAACGCGGCCGGCCCGGCCCCGGGCGTCCGACCCTGGTGCTTATCCATGGCTTTGCCTCCATGAAGGAGAACTGGGCGCTCTGGATGCAGAAGCTGCCTTCGGACTGGCATCTGCTGATTCCGGACCTGCCGGGGCTGGGCGAAAGCCAGTATCAGCCCGCGGCCAGCTATCGCTACGAACGCCAGGCAGAGCGGCTGAGGGATTGGCTGGCTGAATACCCGGGCGACAACCTGCATCTGGCGGGCAGTTCCATGGGCGGTGCCATTGCCGCAATCCTCGCCCATAAACTGGACCGGCCACCCCGCTCGGTCACACTGCTCAACAGCGCCGGCATCCCGGAACACCCGGATGTGGATATCAACGCGCCCTTCAAGTCTGATCGCGATGCCATTCTTATTCCTGGCGACTGGGCCGGCGTTTACCGCATGTTCAACAGCGTCGGGAATGGCAAGCCCACGGTACCCGGACTGGCCATGACCGGCCTGCTGGGGCCTGACCTGCTCAAACGGCAAGCGTCGCTGCGGCACATTTTCAACGATATGCTGGCCGATGCCCTGGCCCCCGCGCGATTTCTTGGCCCAGACACTCCACCCCTGCAAGTGCAATGGGGTGATCGCGACGTGATAACACCAACCCGTTGCGTAGACTGGTTTCGTACCGCCACACCCAATGCGGAAGTTCACGTGTTCCCGGGTGTCGGCCACCTGCCCATGCTGGAACGCCCGGGCCAATCCGCCAGGGTGTTGCAGGAGTTTGTTCAACGACAGGCGAGATAAAGCAATTGGCCTCTCTGGCCCATTGACCCGTCAGCGAAGTCATGGGGCTCAACCGTGCAAAGCGCCATAATCGGTTCCAACGAGCTCCCTTACATAACAACAACACACGCTGACGAGGAACATCATGCGCGCCTCTGTTTCCAATTCTCAGGATCTGGGCATGCCGGCCATCTACCTGCATACCCTGGCCGAGCTGCTTCATACCATTGGTGTTGATGAGCGGGACCTGATTCTGAGAGTCGGGCTGGATCCCACCCGGCTCAATTCCACCGAACTTCGGGTCAGCCAGGCCCAGGCCAGCGAGTTTGTGACCCGGGCCATCATTGAAAGTGGTGAGCCGGGGCTTGGCATTCTGCTGGCAAGGGAACTCAAGCTGCCCCTGCACGGTGCACTGGGTACCGCTGTCATGAGCAGCCGCACGCTGGCCGAGGCTCTGGAGCTGATGACCCGTTATCTCACCTTGCGGGCACCGCATCTGAAGGTAGAGAAGCGAGTCGCAGGCAGCAATGTCTGGTACGCGGTCAAATGCGATATCGAGCTGGGCCCATTGCAGGGATTCGTTCTGGATGCTGTGCTGTTCGGCTGCGTTTCCATGGGGGCACAACTCACTGGCAGCCCGGTGCCCGGAACGCAGGTTTTGCGCCGCGGCCCGGAACCCAATCACTTTCACCGGTTCCGACGCTCCATCGGGGTGCCGGTGGACTATGGTGCCAGTGAAGATGCTCTGGTGATTCCTGCCAGCCAGCTCAATCTGCCGGTGCAGTTCAGTAACGATCAGTTGGCGGTCAGTTCGCGGGAACAATGCGAAACGGCACTGAAACAGCTAAAAGAAGATGCCGGGTTTGCCTGCCGTGTTCGACGGGTGATCGAAACCAGCCACCCGTTTCCGCCAAAACTGGCCCGGGTGGCCTCCACCCTGTATGTTTCAGAGCGCACCCTGAAACGCCGGCTGCAGGAAGAAGAAGCCAGCTTCCAGGCCCTGGTGGACCAGGTGCGCCTGGAGCGCGCGCGGGATCTGCTGGCCAGCACCACCATGAATCTGAGCCAGATTGCCGACAGCCTGGGCTATGCCGACGCCGCCAATTTTACCCGGGCGTTCAAACGCTGGACGGGGCTGAGCCCCAGCCACTTTCGCAACCGGGAACTGCAGACCGCGGAAACCGCCTGACTCAGTCGATGCCCAGAATCTTGTGCATCTGCAAGGTTAACCGCCATTGCGGATGCGCCAGGCAGTAGTCCGTGGCTTTGCGGGTATTGCTTTGCTTGATGGCATCCGGCCCACCCTCCGGCACAGACGGTGAGGCCATGGGTGACAGGAAGTAATGCCTCGCCTGGATGTGCAGAAATCGCTCCGGTGGCGCCAGCGGCTGCGGGTAGACCAGCTTCAGCTCATCACACTCGGCAATGACCACCTCGGCATCGGCTTTCGGGCTGACACACAGCCAGTCGATACCTTCGGGCGCAGGCAATGTGCCATTGGTTTCCACCCCAACCTCAAACCCGGCCCGGTGAAAGGCCCTGATCAAAGGCTCATCCAGTTGCAGCAGAGGCTCACCACCGGTACAGACCACATAGGGCCGGCCAGGAACATCGGGCCACAGTGACCGGATATGGGCGGCCAGGGCCTCCGGGGTGTCGAAGCGGCCGCCATTCTGGCCATCGGTACCGACAAAATCTGTGTCGCAGAAATTGCACACCGCATTCGCCCGGTCTTTCTCACGCCCCGTCCAGAGATTGCATTTGCTGAACCGGCAGAACACCGCCGCGCGTCCAGCCTGGGCGCCCTCACCCTGGAGCGTGTAAAAGGCTTCCTTGACGCGGTACATCAGGCAAGACGCTCGTAGGTCAGTGGATCGGTGACGCCGTTGGCGGCAAAGGCCTCCAGCCGCTCGACGCAGGAACCACAACGTCCGCACGCCTTGTCGCGGCCGTTGTAGCAGGTCCAGGTCTGGCTGTAATCGAGGCCCAGCTTGAGCCCTTCAGCCAGGATCTGGCCCTTGTCCATGGCCATAAAGGGTGCCTCAATGCCCACGGGCTCGTAGTTGGCCACCCGGCACACAGCATCCATTTTTTCAACAAACTCCGGCCGGCAATCCGGGTAAATGGCGTGGTCCCCGCCATGGGCTCCATACCAGACCGCGCCCGCCCCGGTAGTCACCGCATACCCGGTCGCCAGCGATAACAGGATCATGTTGCGATTGGGCACAACCGTGGCTTTCATGGTGTCTTCTTCATAATGGCCTTCAGGCACTTCGATGTCGGACGTCAGAGAAGAGCCGGACATCACCTCACTCATGCCACGGATATCAATCACTTTGTGGGGGATACCTTCAGCCCGGCAAACATCGGCGGCCACATCCAGTTCCCGCACGTGGCGCTGGCCATAGTTGAAGGACAGGGCATGTACCTTGAGCCCCCTGGCGCGGGCCAGGTGCAACAGTGTGAAAGAATCCATACCACCGGAATAGATAACGACAACGGAGTCAGTCATGAGGGGTCAGCACCAGTTTTTCAGAAGGGTGTGTCATCGGGCTTTTACAAAGCGTGGCCATATTGTAACAGTGACAAACCGAGTTGGGTTCGCGTCCTGGCAAGATCAGGGGTAAACTCGAAAGAAAACGACAAAGCACCAGCACCGATTCAATGAGCTCAGATTTCAGCCCGGCCTTTATTGACTTTGAGGCGTCCAGCCTCGACCTGATCGCCAGCTACCCGATTGAGGTAGGCATCTGCATGCCCGACGGGGCACTGCACAGCTGGCTGATTCAGCCCCATGTGCTCTGGCAGGACTGGTCTGAAAGCGCGGAAACCATTCACGGAATTTCACGGCAACGGCTGTTGCAGGAAGGCATGCCGGTTAGCGAGGTGGCTCAGCAATTAAACAAGTTGTTGCCGGAGCAGGTATTCTGTGACGCCTGGACTTTCGACAGCTTCTGGCTACACAGGCTATTCCGGGCCGCCGGTGAAGTTCCGGCGTTTCAACTGGAATCCATTTCCATGCTGCTCGACCCGGGCCAGGTACGCCACTGGTCAGGCATCCGCCAGCAGGTGATTGCCGAACTCGGGCTGCCCGTGCATCGGGCAGCCAACGATGCACTCATCCTGCACAAAACCTGGGAACGGGTTATTTGCCGGGGCGAAGCCGCAGTGCAATAACTTCCAGGCCATCTCGGATGGTATGGAGTGTCCAGTAGGTGGCCAGTGCCATCAGCGCGGCACCAGTAACCGTAAAGGACAGGTTCTCACCCACCACTTGCCCCTGCGCCATCACCAGATAAACGGCAACCGCGACAATCAGGGCAATCTCGACAATAAAATCAGAACGGAACTTGTTACGGGCAGGTCCGGGTTCTTCGGGCATTTTCTTCGGTTTCAACCTCTGGATATCAATTGGATAACTGGATGTATTGAGTGGTTGAATTATCGCCAAAGCCGCCATAAATGGCTGTACGAAGTAGTGGCTACGAACTTACCGAGATGGCAAAAAAAACGCAGCCCATCGGGCTGCGTAGAAAGGAGAGATCCATTCGATACCTGCCAGGCAGGTACCGCGGATTGCACAACGTAAAAACACGTGACAGGGAGAAGTATGAGGATTTCCCGCCGGTGCGTCTGTACGGGTTTGCCGAATGGGCTGGGCTATTGCAAACCGTCCAATTGCCTATACACTGATGACTGAACCGAATCCACAGAGCCGATATGACCAGGATGATTTCAAAGCACACCGTATACTCAGCCGCCGGTTGCCAGATTGGGCAGGCCGTGCGTGCCATGGTGAAAGACAGCTAACGGCTTTCGGTCAGTCCCGGGAGCCGTTGCGGCAACCGGGGCAGCTTCTCCGCCAGACCCCGGTTGCCTGTGAGGCTCCGGGGTTTTCTGTTTTTGCAGCCGCAAAACGACAAGGAGAACATCATGAGAAGACATCCGACATCACGTGCAGCGAACCAGCCCATGGCCAATCGTCAGGCTCCGATCAAGCGCCCGGAGAAGCTGCCGCTGCTGGATGCAATCTGCAAGAAACTCAATCAACGAGTCAACCTGGATGACGAGCAGCGGGTGCTGGGTCTGTACGAGCGGGGCTGGATTTTCAAAGGCGTACTCAGCAATCTGGACGGCGCCGAAGCCCGATATGTCCGGGCTCTTGCGACCCGCTACAACTCCTGGATTGCCCGCCAGGTAGCCTGATCAGGCTTGCCGTCACGACCGCAGGCTGGACCGGTCAATGATGCCGGTTCAGCCCATCCATCATCGACAGATCACCGCCATGGACCATGGCGTAGTTGTTCACCACATCGTAAATCTTTTCCTGGGAATAGGGCTTCACTACATAGCCATTGGCGCCGGCACTGATGGCACGTTGAATACTCTCAATGGAATCGTCTGCCGTGACCAGCACAATATGCTGGTTCTCCCGAACCTGTTTGAAACGGGTCATCAGTTCGTGACCGTTACCATCCGGCAGTCCCAGATCCAGCAGAATGATCTGGAACTCACTGGCCTCGAACGCCGCCCTGGCAGACGCAGCGTCCGCACATTCAGACACGCTGGTAGCACCGGCTTTGTAAAGCATGTCGACCAGACGCTCCCGCATCACCGGCTCATCTTCGACCACCAGTACTCTGAGATCACTCATTACACTCTCCTGTTCTGTGCCCTGGCTCAGTAGGTATCGTTGCCGGTTCGGCGCGGCAAGTCCAGAGGTGCGGGCCCGGGGCGGACATCAACCGGTTCATCACCGGTGGGCCCACCATGGTCACCGAAGGACGGTGGCGCGGTCACCCGGGTGAGAATATTGGCAATGCTAACTGCCGTTGTATAGAGGGAAATGGAGACAATCAGCAGTACCGGCTGCACAAAGGCCACAAAGCCCGGAATCTCCGCGTTCCCGGTCATACTCAGGATCAGGATGATGGCCGGCCCAAGGACCACGAACAGCGTCAGGGCAATAAAAAACACAATCCGCTCTTTGTAGCGCCCCAGATCGCGATTGGTCACCAACCCCAGCACAAATTTGCCGATAGCCAGGCCGGCCAGAATCGCCGCAGCAATACTCAGGTCGGGCCGCATCAGGGACTGGTACAGGTTGCCATCCCAGAGCCGCTGCATGGCAATGACAAGAAACGGAAACAGTACGAACAGTATGTCGGCGTATGTGCCATACATCATGCTCAGGGAATAATGTTCCTGTTTTTGGTTATCGCTCATTGGCCTGTTCCTTTGTGGTTTTCGACGACCTCTGGTGGCCCTCAAGGGCCCGTTCAATCATGGCGTTCAGGGTGGTCAGTTCCTGCCGAATCATCCCCCTCTCTCCGGGGCTTGAGCGTACACATCGCTCAAGTATCCCTGCCTGTTCTGTCATCAACGGATAGCCCATGGCACCGGCGGTGCCCTTGATCTGATGGCTCTCGGACTGCAATTGCTGCAACTGTCCCTGGGCCAGCGCGGCTTCCATGCGCCGCTTTCGCTCAGCCAGGCTATCGAGGAAACGGTTCACCAGCGGACCAATGTCATCGTCAACCGCCTCGCCGACCCATTGTTCCACCGGCAGATAGCGATCCAGCAGGGCCTGCAGGTGGGCATGGTCAATGGGCTTGTTCAGCACCCCGTCGCAACCGGCCTCCAGCAAGGCTTCATTCTCTGCCTGATCACCAGCGGTAAAGGCAATGATCGGCCGCCGGAAGCCCGCCTGGCGCAAAAGCCGGGTGGCCGCAACGCCGTCCATGCCGGGCATGTGGCGATCCATAAGCACCAGTTTCACGGTTTCCGACAGGGCCCGGCGAACCGCCTCTTCCCCATTGGTCACCAGCAAGGGCTCTGCGCCGGTGCGGCGGAGCATCCGCTCCACCAGCCCACGGTTATCATCGTTGTCTTCGGCCACCAGCACCTTGCCGCTGTACCGGTGCCCCGAACCCACCGCCGTTTCCGCCGACAACGCCAGGTAACGGGCCAATACCTCGTAAAAGCGCTGCTTGTCGATGGGTTTGGCCAGGTGATCATTGCATCCCGCCAGACGATATTCAGCGATATCCTCGGCCATGACATTGGCCGTAAGCGCAACCACCGGGGTGTTAACACCTGCTTCCCGCAACGCCAGGGTGGCATCCCGGCCATTCATCACCGGCATCTGGATGTCCATCAGAATCAGATCGAAGTGCTCGCGGGTGGCGCGCTCCAGGGCTTCCGCGCCATTACTGACATGCACCAGCTCGGCACCGGTGCGCCCCACCAGCAACGACACCAGCCGGCGGTTTACATCGTTATCCTCGGCACAGAGGATGCGGCCCGACAACCGGGGCGCCATGACCATGGCAATGGCCCGGCGCCGCTGGCTGAATTCCGAGGCATCCCGCAGGAAATGAACCTGCGCGAGTTCACCGGTGCTGATGCACACTTCAAATTCACTGCCTTCACCATAGGTGCTGGACACCCGGATATCGCCGCCCAGCAGTTCCGCCAGCCTCCGGGATATACTGAGGCCGAGCCCCGTGCCGCCATACTGGCGGGAAATGGCGGTGCTGCCCTGGGCAAAGGGGTCAAACAGACGGTCCAGCTGTTCCGGCTTCATGCCAATCCCGGTATCTACCACCCGGGCGTAAAGCTTCTCGGCGTCGCGGTCACAGCGAACAATCAGGGAGATAGACCCATTTTCCGTGAACTTCAGGGCATTTCCGCACAAATTAATGATAATTTGCCGGTAACGGGTTGGGTCGGTCCGGATCTTCTCGGGCAGGGGATAATCGCAGATGATACTGAAATCCAGGCCCTTTTCCCGGGCCCGGGGGGCGAAGAAGGCGCGGATTTCATCCAGCAACTCCGGCAGATTGACCGGCACCACATCAACATCCAGCTTGTTGGCGTCGATCTTTGAGTGGTCGAGGATATCGTTCACCAGCTCCAGCAGGTGTCGCCCGCTGCGAACCACCGTTTCAGCGCTGCTGCGTTTCTCGGTTTCGTTCAGATCCGGGTCCAGAAGGGTTTCACCATAACCGATGATGGCCGCCAGCGGGGTCCGGATTTCATGACTCATATTGGCCAGGAACTGGCTCTTGGCCTGAGCGGAATTCCGCGCCAGCTCTTTCTCCAGCCGTTCCTGCTCCCGCTCCCGTTCAATCTGCAGGCGCTGATGGCTTTCTGTGGCGTCAATACAGGTGCCTTCGAGATGCATGGGCAGGCCCTCGGCATCATACACCGTGTGCAGGGAGATAGTGGCCCAGCGCTCCTCGCCCTGACGGGTCAGGTAACGGGCCTCAATCCCCTTGACCGTGCCCCGGGCTTCCAGTTGCTCAACCACCAGGCGCCGCAACCGCTCATCGGCAATGCAGGTTTCCAGCACATCCGGGTTTCGCACCAGCAGCTCGCGGCTGCTGCTGTAGCCCAGCAACTCGGCCATGGCCGGGTTGGCGGTCACAAACCGACGTTCCGGTGACATCTGGAACACGCCTTCAATGGCGTTATCAAACAGCGACTGGTAACGCCTCAGGTTTGCCAGAGCGCGCTGGTTCCAGGCCAGGGCCTCGCCCTGAACCTGCTTGATTCGGTCAGCCAGGGCAAAGGAAAACAGGATGATCTGGGCCGTCAGGCCGAACTGTGGCGAATAGCTGGTAAAGGTATTCAGCGGCAGGTAACCCATCACCGTCAGCGCATAGATACCAAACCCGATCAGGGCCAGGGTCCAGGCAAAGAAATAGGAGCGTGCTGCCGGGTTGTAATAGCGCCAGGACAGATAACTGACCACAATCAGAATGATACTGAGCAGAATCGAGCCGACCACAATCCATTCCATGGCCACCGAATAGGGCATGAAAAACGACAAACCAAAGGTGGTGACGACAGAGGTCAGACATAACCGGAGTACATGATCCAGATCGGGCGAGCGTTGCCGGGTTTCCAGCAGCGAACGGGCCATCAACAGGCCAAAGAACCAGGTCAGGATAATCTGGAAATGGAGGTATTCCTTGTTGAGCAAGGCTGGCCGGCTATCCAGCAACTGAACCCCGTGCACCTGTTCGGTACCGATGAAGACCGCCGCACATACCAGGTAGAGCACGTAGTAGATGTTGCTGCGCTCCCGCACCGATACCGCCACAAACAGGTTGTAAGCCAGGATAGCCAGGATGGCACCCAGCAGCAGCCCGCGTACGGCTTCGTCGATGGAGACCTTTTCTATGTAACTGTCCGGGTGCCAGAGGGTAATCGGCAGGCGGAAGGTGTTGGTGTTGGTAATGCGCAGGAAAACCGTGGTGACGGTGTCTGGCGACAATCTGAGCCGGAAGGTCGGGTTTGGCACGGCCAGATCCCGGTCGTCCCAGCTGTCCAGATACCCGGTCTGGCGCTGTTCCACCAGTTGCCCATCCCGAACCAGATACAGCCGAACGTCGTCCACCAGTGGCAGCGCCAGCTCCAGTATCCAGTCCGAGCGGGAGGTTAAACGGCGGGTGCTCAGGTCGAAGCGGGTCCAGTAGGCGGAGCCGGTATAACCGAAGTTAAGCACGCCACCCTGGTGACGGGTCAGCGTGTCCTCGCCTGCGGCGCGAACCTCATCAATCGTCAGTGACTGCTGCGGATCTTCCAGATACCAGAGGCACTCGCCCAGATCCGGAATGCTATCGGTGTTGTGATCCAGCATGATCTGCCCATCCCGGCAGGCATTCTGGGCCTTCGCCACAGATGGCAAAACCAGAACGGCCAGAAACAGGAGCAGAACCACCGTCCGCACCGGGATATGGGCAAACCGTTGCTGCAAAATGTGATCTCCGCGCGGGTAGCTGCGTGCTTTATCGTTTATTGTCAGCACTCGTCACTTTAGCCGTTCACACGTTTTTTCGCACCCCGGGGTCACCTGAAATGAGACATTCCTGCCTTTTTGCTGCTGTTTCACTCACGTTACTGACACTCAGCGGTTGCCGGATAGAGAGCAGTGGCGATTCCTCATCGACGTTGAATCCGGCCAGTAATGTTGATCTCACCTTTTCCAGCTTTACCTTGACGGAGCAGACCAGCAACACTCTGTTTGCCGACCTTGTCCGGGCCGTGGAGCCGGATGCCAGCATCCCCGATGCGACGGAAGCGGAAAACGTGGCCACCAGCATTCGCAGTCAGCTAGCCCTGTTTGCCGGGCTGGACTACACCAGCGATGCACCGCCCCGCATAAACTCTGTCAGAAATCCGCTGGATCTTATTCGTCGCGTAATCGGTGAAAACGAGGTCGCTAATTTCCAGGAGGGGCGGCAATACATGGTTCGGCGCATAGAAAAGGAAGAGGCCGGGGAATACAACAACCGCACTAATCGGGTACAGGTTCGCTTTACCGACCAGACTGCTGCTCTGGAAGGCAAGCCGGTGCAGGAATACAACTGGCAGTACCCGATCGTGAAGTGGGTTTATACACCGGATTCTTCTAACCGGGTAACACGTGTGCTTACCTGGGCAGCTTCCGGCACTTTTCCCGAGGAATCCACACGGCCCAGTGCGACCCTGGCGACCCAGTTCACTCCCGCCAGCTTTTCCTCAACCGGATACAATGACGGTGCCAGAACACAAACCGAGGGTTCAATCGTCATTGAAGGTGAGCGTGAGCTGTCTTTCACCCGAACCTATGAGGGGCTCGATTCAGACACCCTGATTATTGACGGCACCACGATAGGCACCAAAGACAACAGTGAAGGCGGGCCGGAATTCGAATTTGCTGGCGAACTCGTCGACTGCGTGAAAATCCGCATGGATTACGATGCCCCGAAAGTAATGGTATTCACCTCATATAATGAGGCGCCCGGCTCCAGCAATTACTGTTCTGAGAAAACGGAGGCGGACTACCAATATGCCACCATGCACACCGGCCTGAGGCCCTGATTGTTTACTGCAGATCCCAATTCTGCAGAAAGCCCTTTTTTCGGCAGATCATCCGTTCATACGTGGAAATCATGATGGCTGCGTGGGGGGCTTTGGTCAGGCGCAGGGTTTCAATCCGGCGTTCCAGGCGCTGCACTTCATCGCAGATCTGTTGCTGTACGTGGGAACGGACGCTGTCATGCTGATCAAGCTTGACGCTACGCTGCTCAGGCGGGGGAAATTGCGGCTTTTCCATAGTTAACCTCGTCCAATGAGTGTGGAAAACATCCTTATTGACTAATGCCAAGTGTGCCGAACTGTCAGACAAAGTGCAATTGCAATGAACAAGCTTTCACTTTTTTTGACAGATTCTGGCGTCAGGTCTTGGGCGCCAGGGCCTGACGCCTTAATGAAACGCTCAGGCCGCCACCAGTCTCCGCTGGTTTTCCGGCAACACCGGGAACTGCTTGCAGACAGTGTAGACGAAACGGGCCAGGGCCGGTAAGTGATGGCCCACAATCGGAAAACCGGTGTTCAACAGGCTGACGGAAATGTCCCGGGCCGGGTCCGCCCAGCACAGTTTATTGATCAGCCCGACATGGCCAAACGCATAGCGGCTTTGCTGGCCCCAAAGGCCAACAGGATTGCTGCCCAGCATCATGCCGGCACTGAATCGCATGGGCACCAGCATGGTCCTGTCCATCTGCAGTGAGCCAAATTGCTGGATGGCACGGCGAACCGTGAGTTCACTGCAGATGCGCGTGCCATCCCAACTGCCACCATTGAGCATCATCTGAAAGAAGCGCCCCATTTCTTCGGCCGTGCCGCACAGATTTCCGGCGGGGATCACCGCCTCCTGGAAGCGGGGGTCGTTGGTGACTTTCTCCACCGTCCGGATATCACCGCCCAAGGCGCGGTTCACCACCCAGGACACCGGAAACCGGGGTGTCGGCCCGGTCGCATAATTGCTGGCCAGCTCGTGCAGATGTTCGGGAGCTATGCCATAGGTAAACCATTTCATACCCATGGGTCGGCGCAGGTAACGATCCAGGTAGCTTTCGATAGTGTCGCCGGTCACCTTTTCCAGAACCCGCTGCAACACAAAGCCACCGGTAATGGCATGGTAGGCCACCTTGGCGCCGTCCACTTCGACTGGCTTTGCGGCGCACAGAAGCCGCCAGATTTCGTCGCGGTCCCAAAGCACGTCGATCGGCGTTTCCCGGGGTATCGCGGGGATACCGCCCCGGTGGGAGAGAATCTGATGCACGGTAATCGTGCGCTTGCCGTTACGCGCAAATTCCGGGCAATAGTAGGACACCGGGTCCATCAGGTTGACCAGCCCCTGCTCGGACAACATATGCATCAGTAACGCGGTGACTGCTTTGGAGGCGGAAAAGAAACAGATCGGGGTGTCGGTGGTCATGGGAATGCGCGGCAACGAGGCCGGATCGTCGGGACCATTACCCCGGGCGTGCCCGATCGACCGGTGCAATACCTGCTCACCCCGATAACGCAGTGACAACTGAATACCGGGATGCACGCCCGTTCTGTAAAGGGCCTCAACACTGCGCCAGACGGCTTCGGCGGCATTGCTGTCGAGCCCGACCCGATCCGGATATTCACCGCCGGTGTCGCAAAATGTCACCGGGTTCAGGTCCCGAGGCACATTACAGGTATGCAGGGCACGGCGGGCGAGTGAATGCATGATAAACGCCTTATCAGTCTTGTTATTGGTTGGTGCGCCAGAGGTTTTTCGAACGGGGCCGGAAAACGTGACTATCTGAAACCATTATGGACTGGCTGAACCGCCTGTGCCATGGCGATACAGTTCCGACCCTGTTTTTTGGCCCGATACATCGCCTTGTCGGCGGCAGCGCAAAGTGCATCCAGGGTATCGCCATGGTCGGGAAAGACCGCCACGCCAATACTGATGGTCAATCGAATGTTGTGGCCGGATTCCAGGGCCACCGGCTGATTACAGACACGCTGGCGCAACCGCTCTGCCGTTTCCTCCGCTTCCGCAACGTCCATTTCTGGCAGAATAAGGACAAACTCCTCGCCCCCGAAACGGCCCAGGGTATCAACACTGCGGACGCTGTCCTCGAGCAGACTGCTGATGGAACAGAGCACGGAATCCCCTGCAGCGTGACCCCAGGTATCGTTGATTTCCTTGAAGTGGTCAAAGTCGATCCACAATAACGCGAGGGGACGGTTGTACCGACGCGCCCGCTCCAGCTCTTCGATCAGCACCCGTGAGCACTCCCGGCGGTTGAGCACGCCGGTCAGTGAGTCCCGCGTCGCCAGTGCTTCGAGCTCGTTTTCCAGTTGCTTGCGGTCGGAAATATCCAGAATAATGCCCTCAAGCACCATGGTGCCGTCATCATCCAGCACACCGCAGCCCCGCTCCCAGACCCATATCTTCCGGCCGTCCTTGCGGGTAATGGCGTACTCGACGGAAAAGGACTCATCTTTGCGGACCGCCGCTTCCACTTCCTGCGCGACCTGTCCGGCATCTTCCTCATCCATCAGGGCCGCGTAGCTGGTGGTTCGATTACGAATCAACTCATTAGGTTGATACCCCGTGAGATCGGCACACCCGGCCGATACGAACAACATGGTCCAGTCTTCGTCGGGCAGGCAGCGGTAGGCCATACCCGGCAGGTTATCCATCAGCACCGTCAGCTGTCGTTCACGGCGGCGGAGTGCGCGGCGCTGGTCGGCTTGCAGGGACAGCAGCAGGCGATCCTTGTGGAGCTGGCGCAGAATCACTGTGAACAGCACCAGGCCGGTCACCACGACAAACAGAAATCCTTTCCACGTCTGTACCAACGACAACATGCGGGCATCTGGAAACCAGAGCTCGACGATACGATCCGAGAAGGTAATCCAGATAAGCCCGGCCACCAGATACACCAGTGTTGTCCAAAGCGCCCGTCTTCGCGGACTGTGTCTTTCCTTCAGTCGGGTCAGCCCCGAATAATCCGGCCGTTCTGGCTGCATGCCAATTTCCTTGTCGCCTCAAGCTTCCTATACAAAAAATAGACAGTTACGACTCATGAGTCGAGAAGGATTTGCAGTTTCAGTCGGGATCGATGACACTAAACGTGACACATAATCGCGTTATGGATAACAAGAATGAGATTGCACCAGCATCTGACTCGGGCCTTTGTGGCCACTATTACCATCGGCCTGGCTGCCTGTAATGGCGGTCACAGCCCATCCGCTGCCATTCAGGCCCATGCTGCCAACAGCAGCCCGGCGAGCCCGGAACTGGCCGCGGTTTACCAGCGATCCTGCCAGACCTGTCACGCCCGCGGCACCTCGGATGCTCCCTTGACCGGCCACGGCGAGGCCTGGCAGCCAAGGCTGGCCAAAGGTATGGAAACCCTCGTGGATAACGTGTTCTCTGGCATCGGTGGCATGCCACCCTACGGGCTCTGTATGGACTGCAACGCAGAGCAGTTCCGCCAGCTGATTCGCTTTATGGCCACACCCGCCGAAGCGGAGGACCACTGACGATGCAACGGCGTCATTTCCTGCAGTTACTGGTCAGCACTGCCATCGCCAGCCATCTGACCGGTGCCAACGCCAGGGAGAGCGCCTTACCGGCTGCGGGCGAGCTATCACAAAGTCCTTTGCCGTGGCGAAACTGGTCCGGCTCCCAGACCTGCCTGCCCGAAAACCGGATTGCTCCGGCCAACATTGACGAGCTCCGGCATCTGCTGCAGAACCCTGACCATGTGGGGACTACCATAAGGCCCGTGGGGTCCGGGCACTCATTCTCGGCCCTGGTACCCACCGACGGCATTCTGGTCTCATTGGCGCGCATGACCGGTGTTCTGAGCCACGATGATCAGCAGTGCCAGGCCCGCATCGCTGCCGGAACCCTGCTCGGGCAGGTGGGCCGGCCGCTGGACGCCATCAACCAGGCATTGTTCAACATGCCGGACATTGATCAACAGGCATTGGGCGGGCTGTTGGCCACCGCGACCCACGGCACCGGCGCCGGGTTGATGAGCCTGTCCGGCTATGTCGAAGCCCTCACGCTGATGACCGCCGGGGGCGAACTGCTGGAATGCAGCCGGCACCAGCACCCGGAGATTTTCCACGCCGCCCGGGTTGGCCTCGGCTGCTTGGGCATTGTGACCGACGTGACCCTGCAGAACACCCGACCTTACCGGTTGCGCAAGACCACCGAGTGGCTACCGCTGGAGGATATTCTGGATTCTGCCGATGCCCGCACCGACCAGCATCGCAACTACGAATTCTATTACATTCCGTTCTCCGGCATGGGTTTTACCAGTCAACATGATCTGACCGACGAACCGGTATCGGCCACCACCCAGCTGGACCAGAACGACGGCGCCCGGGATCTTCAACGGGCGCGGGACTACCTGGCCTGGTCGCCCCGGTTACGCCGGCTGATCCTGGGCGGCTATATCCGCTCCCTGGACAAAGAAGTGAAAGTGGCCGCGTCCTGGCAGAACTACACCAGCGACCGCAATGTCCGTTTCAATGAAATGGAATACCATTTGCCGCGGGAAAACTGGCAGGCGGCCTTCCGGGAGATTGTGTCTGTAGTGGAAGCACAGTTTCCCGAGGTGTTCTTTCCCTTCGAGGTTCGCTTTGTGAAGGCCGACGATGCCTGGCTCAGCCCGTTTTACCAGCGTGATTCCGTTTCCATTGCGGTACACCGGTTCTTCGAGGAAGACTATCAACCCATGTTCGCAGCGCTGGAGCCCATTTTGCTGCGGCACGGCGGCCGGCCCCACTGGGGCAAACTCAACACCCTCAAGTCCGGCGATTTCCGGGCCCTGTATCCCAGGTGGCAGGATTTTCTGGACGTGCGGCGCAGCCTGGACCCGGGCGGACGGTTTCTCAACCCTTACCTGGCCGGCCTGTTCGAGACGACCGGAGGGAGAGCGTAACCATGGCCCACAGTGATGCCTTTGTTCGACAACGCCGCCGGCTTCTGCTTGGCGCCACCGCCCTGGGTGCCGCCGGCGCCCTGGCCTGGTTGCGACCAGAAGCCCGCCGGGACGGTCATCACCCCTATTTCCGGGCTCTGGACGCCGCCCTTACTGAAGCCGGCCTGGCAACCCCCACACTGGTGCTGGATCAGGCCAGACTGGAGCACAACCTGTCGGCCCTGAACAGCCATCTGAACGGCGAATACCATTACCGCATTGTGGTCAAATCACTGCCGTCACTGCCGCTTCTGCAACGGATCATGGTGGCTACCGGCAGTAACCGGCTGATGGTATTCCACCAACCCTTTCTCAACACCGTGGCCGAGGCCCTGCCTCAGGCGGATGTGCTGATGGGCAAGCCGCTTCCGGTGGCCGCCGTTGACCGTTTCTACCAGCAGCTGACATCCAGCACCAACGGTTTCCGGCCAGAACAGCAACTGCAATGGCTGGTGGATTCCCGGCAGCGGCTTGAAGCCTATGAAGGTTTTGCCCGGTCACAGCAACGCCGGCTGCGTATCAATCTCGAGATCGATATTGGCCTGCATCGGGGCGGATTCACCGATACCGGCGAACTGGCCCGGGCCCTGACCACGATTGACCACTCGCCCTGGCTCAGTTTCAGCGGATTCATGGGCTACGAACCTCATATCATGAAGGCACCGGGGCCAGCAGCATGGCTGCGGGACCGGGCCATGGCTCGGTATCGGGACTATGTGGCCACCGCCGAGCAACATCTGGGGCGTTCCCTGGCAGGCCTCACGTTCAACAGCGGCGGCTCCACCACCTATCAGCTCTATCGCGGCCTGTCCGGAGAGCTGCCCGTGAATGAGCTCTCCGCCGGGTCCGGCCTGGTAATGCCCACGGATTTCGACCTGCCGACGCTGGCCGGTCATCTGCCCGCCGCGTTCATTGCCACACCGGTCCTCAAACTGCTGGAAACCACCCGGATTCCCGGCGCACCCGGGCTGGGCCGGCTGCAGGCGCTGTGGAACCCGAACCGGGCCCGCACGGCCTTCATCTACGGCGGCAACTGGCCGGCAACGCCGGTGTCACCGGCAGGATTAACCGATAATCCGGTCTACGGCCGATCCAGTAATCAGGAAATGCTGAATTTCGCCGATGGGCTCGATCTGGCAGAGGGCGACCGGGTGTTCCTGCGGCCGCACCAGAGCGAATCGGTCTTCCTGCAGTTTGGAGACCTGGCCGTCTTCGATCCGACCCGGGGAGCGATTACCGACCGCTGGCCGGTGTTCCGGGAAGGATGAACTCGTTGGCGGCACATGCTTTAATCGGTGCTACGTTCGATCCAACCAACAGGAACCGTCATGACCCCTGCAATCAACGCCGCCAAACAAGCCCGGGTGAACTACACCATCCACGAGTACGAGCACGATCCGGCTGCGGAAAGTTATGGGGAGGAAGCGGCGGAAAAAATCGGTGCGAACCCGGCCCAGGTGTTCAAGACCCTGGTAGTCAGCCTCGATGGTAAGAATCTGGCGGTGGGCATCGTACCGGTCACCGCCATGCTCGGTTTGAAACAGATTGCCAAGGCTGCCGGCGCCAAGAAAGCCGTCATGGCCGACAAACAGCTGGTGCAGCGCACCACCGGCTACGTCTTGGGTGGGGTCAGTCCCCTGGGCCAGAAAAAACCTCTGAAAACCTTCATCGACCAGTCTGCCGAGGGCTTCGAAACGATCTTTGTCAGTGCCGGCAAACGGGGCCTGGAAATCGAACTGGCACCCGCCGATCTGGCCCGACTGACCCAGGCCCGGTTCGCTCCGCTGCAACAGGAGTAAGGGGGTGAATCACGCCAGCGACCTGATCCTTATCGGTAGCACCCTGCTGCTGGCACTCGCTGCGCACGCCGTGGGCCAGAAGGTACACGTGCCCCGGGTGACCCTGCTGCTGTTGCTGGGCGCCCTGGCTGGACCGGATCTTCTTGACCTGCTGCCGGATAACGCAGACCAGAGCTTCAGCCTGATTACCCAGTTAACCCTGGCGATGGTGGGGTTTCTGCTGGGTGAACGGATGTCGGCACGGGATCTCAGGCAGGGAAAAGAAGCGCTGATTGTCAGCCTGGCCGTCACGTTGCTGACCGCCATGGCCGTCATCCTGGCGGTCTGGGCCGTCACCGGCAACCTGCCGGCAGCTCTGCTGCTGGGCGGCATCGCCACCGCCACGGCACCGGCAGCGACCCTGGATGTCCTGCGCGAAGCGGGCGCCAACGGTCCGCTCACCCGGCTGGTGTTTCAGGTGGTCGCCATCGACGATGCCTGGGGCGCCATACTGTTCAGTGTTCTGTTGGTGGCGGCCGGTCTGTTGCTGGGCAACGGCGACCTGAGCGGCCCCACGGCCATGTTGCACGGGCTCTGGGAAGTGGCAGGCTCGGTGCTGCTGGGTATGGTACTGGGGTTTCCCATGGCCTGGCTGACAGGGCGGCTACGGCCGGGTGAACCCATGCTGCTGGAATCCGCCGGGTTTGTCTTTGTCGCGGCGGGGCTGGCCAGCTGGTTTGGCCTGTCGTACCTGCTGACCTGCATGACTCTGGGCATTGTGGTGGCGAACCGAGCCCGACATCACGTTCGGCCGTTCCGTTCCATCGAAGGCATTTCCGAGCCCTTCCTGGCACTGTTTTTCTTCATGGCCGGCTACCAGCTCGACTGGCTGGCGCTACCCACCCTCGGTGCGCTTGGCCTGGCCTATGTACTGGCCCGCATTGGCGGCCGGCTGGCCGGTGGCTACCTGGGCGGCCTGCTCGCCGGCTCCGCTCCGGAAACCCGGCAACGTATCGGTGCCTGCCTGATGCCCCAGGCCGGCGTTGCCCTTGGCCTCGCCCTGGTGGCCACCGAACGGCTGCCGGAGCTTGGCTACATTCTGCCTCTGGTGATTGGCGCTACGGTGGTATTCGAGTTGATCGGCCCGCCAATGACGCTGCTTCAGCTACGCAAGGCCGGTGAAACCGGACAGGGCTACCAGGAAGAGCCAGACCAATAAAAAACCCGGTGAGCTTCAAGCGCACCGGGTTTCGGGGATTCATGCCGGGCCCATGGCCCGGCTGAAACACTGGCCTTACTTCACGGAATCCCGTGCCTCGGCCAGGATCTTGTTGAAAGTGGCGCTCGGCTGCATAACCTCGCACACCTTCTCCATGGGCGGATGGTAGTAACCACCGATATCGGCCGGATGGCCCTGCACCACGGTCATTTCTTCCAGGATCTTGTCCTTGTTCTCCTCCAACTGGGCAGACAGCTTGGTGAAGAATTCTTTCAATTCCTTGTCTTCATCCTGTTTGGAGAGCTCTTCCGCCCAGTAGCGGGCCAGGTGGAAGTGTGAACCACGGTTATCCAGCTCGCCGGTTACCCGCGACGGAGACTGGTTGTTTTCCAGCAGTCGCTCGGTGGCCTTGTCCATAGTCTGGCCCAGCAGGCGGGCACGCTCGTTGTTCTGCTTCTCGCCCAGCTCGTCCAGAGACACCGCGGTGGCCAGGAACTCACCCAGGGAATCCCAGCGCAGGTGGTTTTCCTGAATCAGCTGCTGTACGTGCTTGGGTGCGGAACCGCCGGCACCGGTCTCATACAGACCACCGCCGTTCAGCAGCGGCACGATGGACAGCATCTTGGCGCTGGTGCCCAGCTCCAGGATCGGGAACAGGTCGGTCAGGTAGTCACGCAGCACGTTGCCGGTGACAGAGATGGTGTCCAGGCCGCGAATCAGACGCTCCATGGTCCAGCGAATGGCGCGAACCGGAGACATGATGCGAATGTCCAGACCTTCGGTGTCCAGTTCAGCCAGGTAGGTTTTGACCTTCTTGATCAGCTGGGCATCGTGGGCACGCTCATCGTCCAGCCAGAATACAGCCGGCATGCCGCTGGAGCGGGAACGGTTAACCGCCAGCTTGACCCAGTCGCGGATCGGCAGATCCTTGGTCTGGCAGGCACGCCAGATATCGCCTTCCTCAACCTTGTGCTCGGTCAGGACAGTGCCGTCTTCGGCCACAACGCGCACGACACCGTCTTCCTTCATTTCGAAGGTCTTGTCGTGAGAGCCGTACTCTTCGGCTTTCTGCGCCATCAGGCCCACGTTCGGAACGGTACCCATGGTGGTGGGATCAAACGCGCCGTGGGTCTTACAGAAGTTGATCACTTCCTGGTAGATGGTGGCGTAGGTGGACTCCGGCATCACCGCCTTGGTGTCCTTCAGCTTGCCATCACGGGCCCACATCTTGCCGGAGTTACGGATCATCGCCGGCATGGAGGCGTCGACAATGACGTCACTCGGCACGTGCAGGTTGGTGATCCCTTTAACAGAATCGACCATGGCGATTTCCGGACGGTGCTCGTAGCACGCGTGCAGGTCTTCCTGAATCTGCTCCTGCTTGGATTCCGGCAATTGCTTGATCTTCTCGATCACGGACGACAGGCCGTTGTTCGGGTTAACACCGATTTCCTGGAACAGCTCACCGTACTTGTCGAACAGTTCCTTGTAGAAAACCTTCACCGCGTGACCGAACACGATCGGGTGGGAGATTTTCATCATGGTGGCTTTCACGTGCAGGGAGAACATCACGCCGGTGTTCTCACAGTCGGCGATGGCGTCCTCAAAGAACTTCACCAGCGCCTTCTTGCTCATGAACATGCCGTCGAGCACTTCGCCTTCCTGCAGCGGCAGGTCGGATTTCAGAACGGTCTGCTCGCCCTTTTTGTTCTCGAACACGATGCGGGCGTTGGTGGCCTTGTCCAGGGTCACGGACTGCTCGCTGGAGTAAAAGTCACCACCGCGCATGTGCGCCACGTGGGTACGCGAAGCCGGGCTCCATTCGCCCATGGTGTGCGGGTACTTACGTGCGAAGGCCTTGACCGCGGCCGGCGCGCGACGATCGGAGTTACCTTCACGCAGTACCGGGTTAACGGCACTGCCCAGCACCTTGCTGTAACGGGCGTGGATTTCTTTCTCTTCGTCGGTCTCCGGGTGCTCCTTGTACTCGGGCACCTTGTAGCCTTGCTCGTTCAGTTCTTTGATGGCGGCACGCAGCTGGGGGATGGAGGCAGAGATGTTCGGCAGTTTGATGATGTTGGCGTCCGGATCCTTGGTGTACTCACCCAATTCAGCCAGGGCATCCGGAACCCGCTGGTCTTCCTCAAGGTAGTCCGGGAAGCCTGCCAGAATACGCGCCGCGAGAGAGATGTCGCTGGTTTCGAAGTCGATGCCAGCCGGCTTGGCGAAGGTTTCCAGGATGGGAAGCAGTGACCGGGTCGCGAGGGCGGGGGCCTCGTCGGTCAACGTGTAGACAATCTTGGCTTTGGATGATGTCATTTTCGTCCTCAGGCTATTGGGTGGGTTCAGGACGGTCATGGCGCGGTCGGGCGTCTTGTGAACGTCCGGTCGGGCCAGTGACTGATTCGGAACTTTTGATAGACCTACTAAGATAGCATTTTTTACAAAATTTTGGTTACGATCTTAGTATAAGAACGGACTTAAAATGCCTGATCTTCCGTGACAGGACGATGAAATGGCGGGAATTTACGAAACTTTCTAACATTTATCAGGTATGGGGTAAGCGTGACAGGGGGAGAGCTTTCCAAAACACGCTGTGAATACCTCCCTGTACGCTCTGCTCCGCCATCCATGGCTCCGCAAGGTTTTGGAAAGCTCTCCCCCTGCCACGCCCAAACGCTGTACGGGTAGTCCAATTTCATCGTCGCAGAGTTCGCAAATATGGGCTTTTTTGTCGACAAAACAGCCCATATCGGCACACTTCACATTCCCCTTTATTCAGAATCAGCCAGGCAACAACCCTGCTTGCGCCAAACGTTCCCGAATCCGGTCCAGCGCTTCCGGGTTGCCCAGCGCATCCCGGTTGTCGGCTTTGCTGGAGCCGTTGATCAGCCGGGCCACCGCGAGTTCCACCTTTTTGCCACTGCGGGTGTAGGGAATGTCGGGCACTTCCACGATGTGTTTGGGTACGTGCCGGGGGCTGGCGCCTTCGCGGATTCGGGTTTTCAGGGTTTTGATCAGGTCGTCGGTGACAGTCTGGCCGGCGACGTTGATGACGGGGGGCCATACCTAGTTGGAATGTTACCCAGATTTATTGACAGGCTCTGATACTTTGATCCCTACTCACGAAAACAGACTCTTCCCTTTTCGTGGTACCACCTCTTGATCTCATTAACGATGCCTTGGGGAGAATCCTCGCGGTCAGTCTCTGGATAGAAAATCAAATCGCTTTTTGCAGGGTGCTCAACCAGCTCATTGAATTGGTCAACAAACTGACTTTCCTCATCTTCAGTAATATCCTCATTCCAAAACCAGTTTAGAGCAGCAATGAACTCTTCTTCGGTATAGTCACTCAATCGTTTTTTTTGCAGTTTCATTATGTCCTCCGGTGGACCTGAATATGCCTGAAGGGGGTTACCACTCTCAAATTTTCAACGTCGTATACGGCGCCCCCGTTTCCTATTTCTTCTACATGGTGAATTTCAAACCGGTTCCTTTTTCCGGCTTGATCATTAAGCCTTGTAAAAGGAGCTCTGCCGGCCCTGATGGTTTTTTGATTTCGAGAACTGAACTGCCCCATGAGTTCCGTATCCTTTGCCACCTCAAGCCAAAAGGCCTCACGGAACCGGTCAAAATTCGCAAATTCACGCCCCCTGAGCCGATCCGCAATCTGCGCAGGTATCGGCGCTCCAAGATCTCTTGAGGCATTCTCTAACCAGATTCCGGTAATTTCTTCTCCACTTCCAGTGACCACCCCTCGTTCATCGCGAGCAGTCTTCCGGAAAACCAAATACAACGGCTCAATCCCGCTGTCCGCCGGAAAGCTCACGATCAGCTCAACCTGATCCTCAAAGGGCTGCTGGTAGCCGGGTGGCGAATGTTCCTGGCCATCATCCTGGATGGGTGTCACCAGAATGCTGTAGGGATCAATACCGGAATCCGCCGGGTATTCGATGCTCACTACCGGGCGGTGGCCGCTGTCATCCGGGTACCATACAAGGGTGAAGTCGTCATCAACCACCACTTCAAAATTCTCGCCCACGAGCTCTGCGTGAGCAACCGGAACCCGGTCTTTGTATCCGGTGCTGTCGTTAACGTGATAGCCAGCCACCCGGAGGTTCCCGGTGGCATCCACGTGCAGATGAAAGCGTACCCGAATGGCCGCCTCGGTCATTTCTCGGAGTTCTTCCTCCGTGTAAAGGGTGCCGTCTCCGAGCTTGGATGGCCAGAGAGCCAAAAGCACTGAACTGGCAGCAGTACTCAGCACACTGGCCCCGACGCGGGCGGCCATGGCCCAGCCTTTTGCCAGTCTCATTGCCGAGCCGGAGATCAGGCCCAGCGGCCGCAAACCGTTTGCACCAGGGCTGGTGACCGTGGCGGGGGCGAGCATCGCTAATGTGCCGAAGTTGCTGGCCTTTTCCTCGCCCTCATTACTGTCGGTATCCCCGGAGGGGCGGGTGCAGGACTTGGCAAACACCTTGGGACCCAGGGGCGGGAGCCCGAAGTTTTCTGAGATCACCACAGGCGGAGGTAAAGGCGCGGTGGCCGGTTCAATCACCGGAGCTTCCGGCGTATAGTCGAGCTTCGTCGGTGGCGACAAGCTATCGGCGTGGGCTTGCCCAGCGGCGCCTGAACGAAATGGCTGCTTGTTTTCGAATCGTGTTGTTAAGGCGGTGAGCGCACTTTCGGCAATGGCTCCAGAGGCACTTTCCGCGGGAACAATACTCCCGGAAATCAGCCTGAAGACGGGAACCGCCGGGATTTCTTTCAGCAACACCAGCTCGCCACTGGCAAGCTGGTCTCGTATACGGGCAGGGGTATAACTGGAACTCGGGAGATAGCTGGCCAGTTCCTTATCGGAGTACTGGTCCCAGCCACCCTCGATCATCAACGCTTCGTGAAGCGCAAGCGAGTGCGGGTCTGCTATTTTGGTCACGTCCGTGTTTCCACAAAGTATTAATCGGCACAATCCATGCCTGTAGTGTTGGCAAATGTACCTGAATCACCGAGCGAGTCCAAGCCTACATCCGGAACTCTCGTGGTACTAAGTCGTAAGCCGGCCCTCGCTAACCAGAAGCATTGCATTCATGGCCATCCCTGGCAGATCAAATCACCTTGCGAGCAAACCAGTCTCCACCAACCGCTCACGTATCCGGTCCAAGGCTTCCGGATTGCCAAGGGCATCCCGGTTGTCCGCTTTACTTGAGCCATTGACCAGCCGGGCCACCGCGAGTTCCACCTTTTTGCCACTGCGGGTGTAGGGAATGTCGGGCACTTCCACGATGTGTTTGGGTACGTGCCGGGGGCTGGCGCCTTCGCGGATTCGGGTTTTCAGGGTTTTGATTAGGTCGTCGGTTACAGTCTGGCCGTCGGCCGGGACTACGAACAGGACCACTTCCACGTCGCCGTCGATCTGGCGTCCGACAACCAGGCTGTCTTTGACCGCGTCAACGGTTTCCACCTGGCGGTAGATTTCAGCGGTGCCGATTCTGACGCCGCCGGGGTTGAGGGTGGCGTCGGAGCGGCCGTAGATGATGGCGCCGCCGTGTTC
Source organism: Marinobacter sp. LM1 (assembly GCF_042763285.1). NCBI lineage: Bacteria > Pseudomonadati > Pseudomonadota > Gammaproteobacteria > Pseudomonadales > Marinobacteraceae > Marinobacter > Marinobacter sp. LM1. Next base: position 95,445 of record NZ_CP114373.1, on the reverse strand, counting down.
GGTGAATTCGATGAAGTCGCCGTGGGCCCAGACGCCGGGGAAGGTGTTGAAGTAGGCATCGCGGTAGCGTTCACCGTCCGGGTCCTGCCAGAAGCTGACGGGCATCGAGGGCAACGGTTGGCGGCAGACCAGTTCGCCCCGGCCTTCGCTGACCGGCTGGCCGTCGTCGCCGTAGGCGACCGCGTCCACGCCCAGGAAGCGGCACTGGATTTCGCCTCTTCGTACCGGTAACAGTGGTGTTGATCCCACAAAGCAGCCGCAGATGTCGGTGCCACCGGCGATGGAGCCCAGCAATACGTTGGGAGCACCGTCGGTATAGATCCAGTCGTAGTCTTCGGGCAACAGCGGGGAGCCGGTGGAGAACACCACGCGCAGGTGGCTCTGGTCCAGGGTTTTCGCCGGTTGCAGTTCAGCTTTGCGGCAGCCGGCGATGAAGCGGGCGCTGGTGCCGTAGTGGGTGACCCGTTCTTTGGCCACGGTTTCCCACAGGAAGTTCAGGTTCGGGTAACCCGGGGAGCCATCCACGGTGATCACGGCGGCGCCGGTCATCAGGGCAGAGGCCTGCCAGTTCCACATCATCCAGCCGCAGGTGGTGAAGTACAGGAAGCGGTCTTCCGGGCCAACATCGCCATGGAGCATGAGTTCCTTGGCGTGGTTGACCAACAAGCCGGCGGTGCCGTGCACGATGCACTTGGGTTTGCCGGTGGTGCCGGAGGAGTAGAGGATGTACACCGGGTGATCCGGATCGACCGGAGTGAACGAGGGCGCCTGGCCTTCGCCGGCCTTGAGGGCATCCTCCCAGGTGGTAACCAGTTCGCCGGGGATCGGTGCCTCATCGGGCAGTTGAGCAATGCTGACCACCACCTTCAGGGACGGCAGGCCGGCGATCAGCTGTGCGAAGTCGTCCTGGCGCGCGAACACTTTGCCGCCATAACCGTAGCCGTTCACCACAATCAGGGCTGAGGGCTCGATCTGGCCAAAGCGGTCGTTGATGGCGCCGATGCCAAAGTCCGGTGATGCGGAGCTCCAGATCGCGCCCAGGCTGGTAGCCGCCAGCATACCGACCAGGGCTTCGTAGCCGTTAGTGACCACACCCGCCACGCGGTCGCCCTTCTGGATGCCTTTGCTGCGCAGAAAGGCTTCCAGGGCACCGGCGTCGGCTTTCAGCTCGGCGTAGGTCCGGCGCAGTACCGGGCGGGTTTCGCAGTAGGCCACCACCGCTTCTTTATCAGCATGGTCGCCGTCCGCCAGCCGTAGCAGGTTGGCGGCGAAGTTCAGCTTCATACCCGGGAACCATTCCGTACCGGGCATTTCCCGGTTGCCAAGTACCCGTTTGGCCGGTGTCTCGCAGACCAGGCCGCAGTAGTCCCAAACCTTCTGCCAGAAGGTGTCCAGTTCGGTAATCGACCACTGGTGCAGGGCGTGGTAATCATCAAAGGGGCCAAAGCCCTGTTGCTCCAGCCAGGCCTTGAACTGGCCCATGCGGGAACGGGTGAGGGTGTCCTGGTCCGGGGTCCAGACAACCGGTGATTGTTCTGTGTTGCTCATCCGTCTCTCCAGAAAATTACTGCATATGCCAGCCGTGGCTGACCACGATCGACTGGCCGGTCAGGGCAGCGGACGGGAAGGCGGCCAGATGCACCGCCAGTTCTGATACGTCTTCCAGGGTGGTGAACTTCCCGTCCACGGTGTTCTTGAGCATGACCTTGCTGATCACTTCTTCTTCGGAAATGCCCAGCTCTTTGGCCTGCTCCGGTATCTGCTTGTCCACCAGCGGTGTGCGCACAAAGCCGGGGCAGATGATGTTGCTGCGCACCCCGTGCTCCGCACCTTCTTTCGCCACCGCCCGGCACAGGCCCAGCATGCCGTGCTTGGCGGCGACGTAGGGCGCTTTCAGGGGCGACGCTTCCACCGAGTGTACCGAGCCCATATAGAGCATAGTACCCCCACCTTGGGCGTACATCTGGCGCAGGGCCGCCCGGGTCACCAGGAAGGCCCCGTCCAGGTGCACGTTCATCACCTTGCTCCAGTCGGCGTAGGCCAGCTTGTGCACCGGGTCGATATGTTGGATACCGGCATTGGCCAGGGCGACATCGAGCCTGCCCCAGTGTTGAACGATGGTAGCCACGCCCTGGTCGACCGCCTGTTCGTCGGTGACATCCATGGCCAGGGCCAGGGCCGTGCCGCCGGCCTGTTCAATGGCTGCCACGGTGTCGGCGGCGCTTTCGAGGGTCAGGTCTGCCACCGCCACCCGGGCCCCTTCGCGGGCGTAATGTTCAGCAATGGCGCGGCCAATGCCCCGGCCGGCGCCGGTAATCAGGGCAACTTGATTGTGAAGACGCATGGTCACAGTCTCCTTTCAGGATTGGAATTGTTATTGGAATCCGCAAGGAGGGCCGGTCAGCCCCCTCCGTATACCTCGTTGGGCAGCCAGGTGGCCAGCGGCTCGAACCAGAACACCAGGGCCAGCGCCAGCAACTGCAGAGCAATAAACGGAAGCACGCCCAGATAGATATGCCGTGTGGTGATGCCCGGCGGGCACACGCCCTTGATATAGAACAGTGAGAAACCCACCGGTGGCGTCAGGAACGAGGTCTGCAGGCAGATGGCGAACATGATGGCAAACCACACCGGCTCCACGCCCATCTTGAACAGCACCGGCGCCACCAGCGGCAGAATGATCAGGGTGATTTCCACCCAGTCCAGGAAGAAACCGAGCAGGAAGGTGATGAACAGCACCGTCAGCAGGACCCCGGTGGTACCGAAAGGCAGCCCGGTAATGGCGCTTTCAATCACCTCGTCACCACCCAGGCCACGCAGCACCGAGGCAAACACCGTGGCACCGATAAAGATGCCGAAGATGAAGGCCGAGGTGCGGCTGGTCTGGTACAGGGATTCTTTCAGGGTGGCCATGTCCAGGCGCTTGCTGACAAAGGCCATCAACATGGCGCCACCGGCACCCACGGCCGAGGCTTCTGTGGTAGTGGCAATGCCGAAGAAAATCGAGCCCAATACGGCAATGATCAGGGCCATCGGTGGCAGCACCGCCTTCAGCACATCCAGCCAGGCCCGAGCATCCAGCGGCTCCCGGTTCTTCGGCGCAGGCGCCAGGTCTTTTTTCAGGAACGACGCTATCAGAATGTACAGGATGTACATGGCCCCGAGCATGATGCCCGGAATCAGCGCCCCCATGAACAGTTTGCCAACCGAGGCATCTGAGGTACCCAGGCGATCCGCCATCAGCACCAGCATGATACTGGGTGGCACCAGGATACCCAGGGTACCCACGGAACAGGCCGTGCCCACGGCCAGGGATTTGTTGTAGTTGGCCTGCATCATCGGCCCCAGGGACAACATGCCCAGCAAGACCACGGAGGCCCCGACAATACCGGTGGAGGCGGCCAGCAGCACGCCGACAATCACCACGGTGATGGCATAACCGCCACGCAGCGGGCCAAGCACCCGCACCAGGCTGTGCATCAGTTTCTCGGCAATGCCGGAGCGGTCCAGCATGATGCCCATGAAAATGAACATCGGCAGCGCCACCATCAATTCATTGGCGACAATGCCGTAGATTCTGGCATCCAGCACCCCCATGGTGCCTTGCCAGGTAAACCAGAGCGGGGAGTCGAAATACTCCACCATCACGTGTCCGACAATGGCGAACACAAGACCAATACCCGCCAGTGACCAGGCTACCGGGAACCCCAGCAGCAGGAGCACCATGAAGCTGGCGAACATGGCGATAACAAGAATCGCTTCTACACCCATGACGTCTGCCTCGTGATTCAGGGATTGGGATGGCCGGTAGACCGGCGATCGTCTTCAGGGGGCGTTACGGCCCGGGGGAACCCGAACAGGAACGTGGCGCAACGCAGGAACCGGGAGAACAGCGCGATCATCACGAAGATCAGTCCCAGCGGCAGCATGCTTTTGAAAATGAACCGGTACGGCAGACCACTCGGGGCCTGGGAACGCTCGCTGTAGGTCCAGGCTTTCCAGGCGTAGGGCACCAGCACTTCCACCATCAGGTAGATCACCGGCAGCGCAAGCAGGGCAATGCCCAGCAATTCAATGACGGCCTGGGCCCGGGGCGGGAACTTTTCTTTCAGCACGTCGACCCGCACATGGTCGTCACGCACCACGGCGTAGCCCAGGGTCAGCATGGTGGCAGTGCCGAACAGGTGCCAGGACAGCTCTTCCAGTGCAATGGAACCCTGAGACAGCACGTATCGTGAAAACACGTTGATAAGCACCACCACCAGTACACCGATCCACAGCCAGGAAGCAAAACGGCCGACCGCCACCACCAGGCGATCCAGGCGCCAGGCCAGGGCGTTGGTGGGCAGAAAATCCTCGCCCGGTGCCGGGGACTGCTCACCCCCGGAGACATTGGTATCAGTCACAACAACCTCGAATAGTCCGGATGCAGAGAGGGAATGCAGGCGGCATCAACGCCGCCTGCCATGATCATCATCCGCTGATCAGTCGTACTGGTAGAAATCCCGGGGCAGGTAGCCCTTGGAGTGCCAGATTGAATGATGTTCCATGAACTCACGCTGGCTGGTGAGAACGCGCTTGAACATTTCGTCCTTGGCGGCGATTTCATCCAGCACCTCGTTGGTGACCTTCTGCAGTTCCCGCAGGACAGGCTCCGGCAGGGTCTGGGCGGTTACGCCTTCTTTCTCATAGTCACGCAGGGCGGTTGGCTGGGCCCACTCGCTCTCGGCAAACCCCTTGAGAGTGGCCGACTCACAGCCCATTTCGATGAGGGCACGGGTTTGTGGCTCCAGCTTGTCCCAGGTGTCCTTATTGACCAGCAGGTGCGAGGTGGTCAGGGTCTGGTGCCAGCCAGGCATGATGTAGTTCTTGATGATCTGATCCAGGCCCAGCATCTTGTCGATGGCCGGCTGGGAGAACTCGGTGGCATCAATGGTCTTGCGCTCCAGGGCCTGGTAGATCTCGCCACCCGGCACCATGGTTACCGATGCGCCCAGCTTCTCCAGAACCTTGCCGCCAATGCCGGCAAAGCGGATCTTCAGGCCGTCAAAGTCGTCCATGCCCTCGATGGGCTGCGCGAACCAGCCAGCGCCTTCCGGGCCGATGATGGAACACAGCATCGGGTGGATGTTGCGCTCCGCGTAGATTTCTTCCAGCAGCTCGCGGCCATCGCCCTCGTAGTACCAGGCCAGATACGCCGGTGGCTCCATGTTGAAGGGTGCGCCGGAATACAGCGGCAACGAAGCAATGGTGCCCTGGTCATAGCCGACCCAGGTGTAACCGGCGGGGTATTTGCCACTGCCAACGGCGTCCATGATTTCGAACGGCGGCACCAGTTCGCCCGGCTCGTAATAACGCAGCTGGATATCGCCACCGGAGATATTCTTGAGATTCTCGGTAAGGTGCTTGACCGGTGTGGTCAGACCCACGAGATGGGATGGAAACGCCAGAGGAACCTGCCAGCGAACCTTCTCTGCGGCCACGGCGTCCGCACTGGCCAGACCACCGGTGATAACCGCGGCGGCGGTAATGCCATAGGTCAGTTTTGAAAGCTTATGCTTGATCGACATGAAATGGATCCTTTTTGTTGTTGTCGTACAGCCACCGGTTCTTGCCGGCGGGCTACGTCTGAAATTGATCAGACAACGCAGGAAACCATAGCTGACTTTGGGTCGGGTCCAACGAGTTTGCGCCAGCTTTGTTTTCTTACGTTGTTCTGACGTCCTGCAAACAGGCTATAGCAGACACCGTGCCACAGCCGATAATGCCTTTTATTTCATGCAGATAGATATTTTAGGCGGTTCTGGAGTCAAGGCAGCTGTCCGGCAATCCGGACACTCATCGACAATGGTCGTAGGTGATTGTACGGATAACGGGACAGCCGTCCGGAAATCAGGACAATCTGGCCAACTTCTCGTAGAGCACGGAACGGGAAATCCCCAGCAGCCGGGCGGCCTTGGTCCGGTTGCCACGGCAGGTCACCAGGGCCTCTTCAATGGCCTGGGCTTCAGCCTCAGCCACAATGCGGGCCAGCGGGCGCACAGAGCGAGCGGGCACCGGCGAGACCAGGCGCTGGCCAGCACGGGGCAGCACTTTAAAGATCGCGTCCGCATCCAGTAAATCGCCATCCTCACTCATGGTCAGGGCCCGCTCCAGCACGTTGCGCAATTCCCGGATGTTGCCCGGCCAGTCGTAACTGCCCAGCGCCGCGACGCCGGCATCGGTAATCTCGCCACGCATGTCCTGGCCCTCGCAGATTTCACCCAGCAGGGCTTCGCACAGCACACCCAGATCGGCCAATCGGTCCCGCAGGGGTGGGATATTGATCTCCAGCACATTCAGCCGGTAATAGAGGTCCGAACGAAAGCTGCCTTCGGCAATCATGGCCTCCAGGTTGCGACTGGTGGCCGCAATCACCCGCACATCCACCGTCGTCACCTTGTTCGAACCCAGGGCCTCGATCTCGCCTTCCTGCAGTGCCCGCAACAGCTTGGCCTGCAACGGCAGCGGCATATCCCCCACCTCATCCAGAAACAGCGTGCCGCCGTTGGCCAATTGGAACTTGCCCTCCCGGGTACGACGGTCTGCACCGGTGTAAGCGCCCGGGGCGACACCGAAGAATTCCGCCTCCAGCAGGTTTTCCGGCACCGCAGCCACGTTCACACCAACAAAGGGCTTATCTGCCCGGGGAGAGACCGCATGGATAGCCTGGGCTAAAACCTCTTTGCCGGTGCCTGTTTCCCCCAGCAGCAGTACCGTCATGTCCCGGCCTGCCGCCAGTCGCGCCCGGCGCTTGACCTCGAGGGCCGCCGGACTGCCACCGACAAAATCGCCCAGACTGTAGCGGGTGCCACGGCTTTTCTTCGCGAGGGCCTTGCGGGCAGCGGCCAGATCCCGGTGCAGGCGCCGGTATTTGGACACCAGCGGTGTCAGCGGTTGCAGGTCATCGTAGAGCACGAAGGCAACAGCACCGACAATGCCGCCCTGATCGTCGTAATACGGCAACCGAGTGACCACCAGTTGCTGCTTATTGTGTTCCATGATGTCCAGCAGCAAGGGCTTCCCGGTTTCCACCACCTCGGGCATGCGGGTCTGCGGAATCACCTTTCGTACCGGTTTGCCAATGGCGTGGGAGGGGTCCACCAGACCCAGCAGCTGAGAATAACTGCTGTTGATCCAGGTGATATTGGCATCCCGGTCAACCGCAATGGCACCGGCGCTGGCTTCCTCAAACATCGGGAACAGGGCTTCGATCAGATCACGGGTCAGGCCGCTCTTGTTCTTGTTGGTAAACAACTCGCTCATAGTCCGCGTGCTCACGGGTGGGGATGATTTCATGGGCAATCCTTGGGCGTCCGGATTTCCGGACGCCGTCACGGGAGTATAGGAAGCCCCCGGTTCGGGGGCAAACCTCCAAAGGTGGCATTTCAACCGTCGGTAATCAGTTCGGGATCTGCAACTGGTTACCGGTGAATACAATCCGGTCCGCTTCCGCCGGTTCGGATTGAATCGGCGGCAGGTTCGCCAGGGTCAGGGGCGTGGTCAGGCTGCCCCGGGGCACCGTGCGCACCACCTGACTGGGCGGCAGCGGCTGTTTGTCGGTGAGATGGGCCCACACCAGATCCAGCGCCTGGAAGTAGTAGTGGTGCAACGGCACATAGCGGTCACCGATGCCCGGAAAGCCGTTGAGCACGTCCAGGTGATGGGCGTTGAGGATTTCGTAATAACGCAGATTGCTGTGCCGGCCTTCCACTGCCTGGTTCAGGCCGACATAGGGTCGGGAGGTGTGGTTGATGGGCAGGATGGCATCGGCCCGTCCGGTGACAAACACCGTCGGCTTGCGCTGCAGGTCTCCGCTGGCCCGCACCGCTGAAATGCCACGGCTAATGGCTTCGTGCAGCTCAGCCTGAGCGCCCTCGAGGGGCTCGCCGGTCACCACATCCCTGCCTTCGGCAAGACTTCTCAGGCACAGCAGGGCGTCCAGACCGTAATCCACCTGGCTGGAACTGGGCGAAGCGCTAACGGCGAGGTTCGTGGGCTGGCCCTCGGCGTTGTCGTAGACCAGATTGACACCAGCGGAGGGCGGAATGCCGTTACTCGCTGCAAACAGCGCCGCCTCGGCCGCAGGCGCCAGTGGCACCACCGCACCGGCACTGCCGGTCGCTGCGAGGCTCAGGCCACACACCCGGTCTTCAACACCCGCGCGGCCGTAAGCATTGGCGTAGGTCATGGCAATGCTCTGGGCGACCGCCAGGCCAAAATGCACTGGCGCCAGCAGGTTCTGCTCCGGCTGCACGCCGAAGTCCTCGTTCAGGATCCGTTGCGCATCGAGCGCCCAGTCATCCGGGGTAGCACCCGACACCAGCCCCTTGTTGAACAAGGAGTGGCAGATGTTCTGGCCAGTCACCGGCGGGTTGAACACGCCGTTCAGGGGGGCGAGATCGCGGATGCCGGGGGCCTGGTTGGCACAACCCTGGTACACCGCCAGCGCGGTGGTGTAATCCAGCAGGCTGCGGCTGTGTTCCGTCAGTGCAGGGCCATTGCCCTGACGAATGCTGAAACTCCGGTCCACAGCCGGATTCACATTGGGCTCAGACACCGCCACACCATCAATCAGGCCTTTCTCGTCCTGTTCCGCCGCCCGCACCGAGGCTCCGCCGCCGTTGGAAACACTGGAGGCAATCACCAGGGTGTTCCTCGGGTTGATAGTTCGGAGAGTTTCACCATTACCCAGTTCCCGGCCATGGAGTGTGTTCAGCACATAGAAGCCGAACTCAATGGATTGCAACACATGCCGGCCCCAGTCTGCCTCCGGGTTCTGTTTGGAATGGGCGTGTTTCCAGGCGAAGCGATCCGGCCACTGGCTATTGAAATCATCCCGGCTCTGAGCGTCCAGATCCGCCCGGAACAAGGCTTCTTCAGGTTCCGTGGTAAGTGTTCCGTTCACGGACTGGGCGGTGTTTGTGGCGAGGTTATGGGCACCGGTACCGGTGCCTTTATCGGTATAAACCACCGCGCAGCCCTTTTTCAGGCCCCACTCCCCGGCGGTGCCAATGGCGCCGTAGATCCCGCGGGAACCAGAGGAGGGTGCGGTTACCATGCACGGAAAATCCGGATCAAAGCTGTCGGGCACCTGGGCCATTACCGTCACCGGCACAGTGGCGCCCGGCACCTGCATCAGGGCAATGAATTCCTGGCCCGGAATTCGGCCACTGGCGTTACCCACGGCCGGGCCAAACAGGCTGCCATAACCTCCGCCGGGTGCGGTATCCACCAGCGCCCGGTAATTGTTGTAGATGGCCAGCCGGCGCAACTCTGCCGGTGTCGGATTCAGGGCATCGACAAACGCCGGTGGTGAGGCACTGGCCAAACCCTCCGGCCCCAGGCCAGCGGTAAGAAGATCATCGGTATTGCCATCGTAAGCAAACTGCTGGACATCGCTCACCAGGAAATCAGGCAAGGAGTTGAACACCTCGTCCTTCTTGCAGGCAGTGAGCGTTACCGTGGCAGCACCTATCAGGGTGCAGAGCATCATTCGTTTCATGGTCGGTCCTTGTTTGTTGTTGTTGAATCGGCCCCATGGGCGCCACGGCCCATGCGGATCCTGTGCCAACCGGACAAGACCATGAATATATTTAGAAAAATGAAAAATTACTGGCACTTGAGAGGGGGCTATTCCGGAATTCCGGACAGCGGTTGCGCGTGCAATGGCATGGCACGCGCGCAGGACCGCCGCTGGCCGCAGACTGTCCGGCAGACCGAACACTGTCTGAAAAACCAGACAACGGGCAGTGAAACTAGCCTATTCGAACAAAGGGCAGCAAGCTGATTGCCGCAATTGCAGCGATGGCCAGGCAGGCCGCCAGAGTCCGCAGCGGATAACGTCGAAACATGGAGCCGATGCCACCGATTTCGCCGCGGGCCAGGCCTTGCTCATAGGCCTGGCGCTGCCTCTCGAAACGCTGACGCTGATACTCATCCAGCAACGCCTTGGCTCGCTCCGCCTCTTCCGCATCGTGAACCCAGAAGCCGCCCATGCTGATGCCCCAGCGGCTGGGCGGGGTCTCGTAGTAGCGCACCTCATGCTCCTCGAACAGAGCCCGGATCTCGTCGGCCTCGTCGTCGGGTACATGGCGCAGATTCATCAGGTGATGGGGCATGGCGCGTCCATTGGCTGGTATCAGGATCGTAATTGCCTATATGCTAACAGCAAAGCACCCACGACCGAACTTGCATCAGGACACTGCATGAGCCCGAACCCCCTTCGTCTGCTGCTGGATTTTGACGACCGCGTCCAGCGGGACAGGGATCAGCCCCCCGCCTTTCTCCACCGCCGGGACCGGCGCTTTGCTCTGGACTGCGAACAGCAGGGAATAAAGCCCAGCCCTTCGCGCTGGCTGGCACACATGGATCGACTGTCCGGCCCCGGCGGCACCGTGACGGTTGGCCGTCGGGAACTGAAACTCTGGCGCCGGGCAACCAGCGGCTTCACAGGTGCCGGCTGCCTGATGGGCATCGTGACCATGCTGGGTCTACTGTTCTATGACGGCGGCCAGCGCATCAACATCACCGTGATTCTGGCCTTTGTGCTGTTCCAGCTGCTGCTGGCACTGGCCACCACGGTACAGGCCATAGTCGGCTGGCAGCCCTGGCGCTGGTTGCTGAAACGGCTGCACCTGGACCACGCCAGCCCGACCCGGGCCCGGCTCCAGCCACTACTGATGGCGCGGGCGGCCCATGCCGGCGGCGTTGCTTTTGGTCTTGCCGGCCTGGCCACGCTGCTGATCATGGTGGTGGTCCAGGACCTGGCCTTTGGCTGGAGCACCACTCTGGATACCGCCGCTTCCGGCTACCACCATCTGGTCAGCGCCCTGGCGGCGCCCTGGTCCTGGCTGTGGCCTTCCGCGGTGCCCTCTCTGGAGCTGGTGGAGGCAACCCGGTTCTTTCGCGCCGCTCCCGTCACAACCGGAGTCGAGCCTTCACGCTGGGGCCTATGGTGGCCCTTCGTGGTCATGTTATGGCTGACCTGGACGGTGATACCGCGTGTGCTGCTGCTGATTCTCAGCCAAAGCCTGCTGCGCCGCCGTGCCACTCGGCTGATGGCGGGCCATCCCGGCATGAAGGCCCTGTTATACCGGATGGAAACTGCCACCCTGGATACCGGCAGCAGCCACAACGATGCCGGCGACCTGCCAGACACCCGCACCCGGGCCCAGCCAGACCAACTGCCGGACACCCCGCTGATGATCTGCTGGGCCGGTGCCGGCGAACCGGAGTTGCCCCAACGCCTGCTGGCTCCGGATTGCCGAATTTTCCGGGCCGGGGGCCGGGCCAGTCTGGCCCAGGATGAAGACGTACTGGCACAAGTAGGCATCCTCCTGGCCGGCCAGGAACATCCGGCAGTCATTGTCGTCACCCGCAGTTGGGAGCCGCCCACCGGCGAGCTGCACGATTTTCTGGAGACCGCCCGGGAGCGCTGGCCCTCGAATAGCCGGGTAACCCTGCTTCCGCTGGCAAGCGATCCGAACCAGCCATCGCAGGCCCACCTGGTTCAGCCCTGGCTTCGGTTTACAGAACGCCTGGCTCCGGGCTTTGCCTCGGTGGCCTTGCCACCTGTCGACGAGCCCAACCCTTATCTGGCCGGGAGCGCACAACCATGACCAACGCTCCGGTATTCGCCGTGGTCGGCCACCCGAACAAGGGCAAATCCAGTGTCGTCGCCACCCTGTCCCAGAACGACGCTATCGCCATTGCCCTGGAACCCGGCACCACCCGGGCCCGGCAGGATTATCCACTGAGCGTTGATGGCCAGAAACTCTATACCCTGGTGGACACCCCTGGTTTCCAGCGCCCACGGCGGGTATTACAGTGGCTGGAAGCCCACAGCATTTCCGCCTCGGATCACCCGGAAACCGTGCGGGCTTTTGTGCTCCAGCACCGCGGCGATGACCGGTTTGTCGATGAATGTGAATTGCTGGCACCGATCGTGGAAGGCGCCGGGATCATCTACGTAGTGGATGGCTCGGTGCCCTACAGTGCCGAGCACGAGGCTGAAATGACCATCTTGCGCTGGACCGGGCGTCCGAGCCTGGCGCTGATCAACAGTATCGGTGAGGACGATTACAGCGACACCTGGCAGGCCGCACTGGGCCAGTTCTTCCAGGTTGTCCGCAAGTTCGACGCTGTTCGCACCCCGTTTGAGCAACATCTAAGCCTGTTACGAGCGTTCGGCCAGCTGGAACCGGACTGGGAGGCGCCGCTGGAACGGGCCACCCGGCTCCTGTCCGAACAGCGCCGCCAGCGTCGGCGCCAGGCGGCAGGCCTGGTTGCCCGAGCCCTGGAAGACCTGATGTCATATCAGGAACGACGCACACTGACGCTCAACCAGATCGCCGAAACCAGCGATGCCAGCCTCGCCGAGACCCTGCGGGATCGCTGGTACCGGCACCAACGCCAACGGGAACAGGCCCTCAGAATCGACATCGAGCACCTGTACCAGCATCAGCGCATCCGGCGCCAGGAAGCGGAACTGCAGTGGCACAGCCAGCACGATCTGTTTTCCGAGGACACCCGCAAGCACTGGGCGGTCAGCAAGCGCTATCTGGCCACCGCGGGCTTTGGCGCCGGAGCGGTGAGTGGTGCCGGCATTGATGCCGTAACGTTTGGCTCATCGCTGGGCACCGGTGCCCTGCTCGGAGGGTTGATTGGTGCTACCGGCAGTTACTTCTACGGGGATCGCCTGGTTTTGCCGGCACTGAGCATCGGGCCCATGAAGGACGGCCTGAAAACCGCCAGCTTCGGGCCTGTACAGGACAGCCAGTTTGGCTATGTTGTGTTAGGGCGGGCGGTGGATCACTGGTGGCATATCAGCCAGCGAAACCACGCCGGGCGGGATTTGCTGGAACTGGAACCGGCCGACCATCACTGGCTGGAACAGCTCGACAAAGCCAGCCGGCGGGAAATCCAGAAAGCCTTCGAACGGTGCCGGAAACAACGAGCTCTGACCCATCAGCAGAGGGAACAATTTGCCGCCGCCATCGAGCACGCCCTGGCGGCATACGACGACTGGCGGTTGAATCGAGCCTGAGCCGCATGTTTATACTGTATGGCTATTCCATCACAAAATGAGGAATGCGAATGAAAATCGTACGAGTGCAAGACATTATCGGTACCGAGCGTGAAGTCAGCGACAAGCAGTGGACCAGCCGCCGCCTGTTGCTGAAGAAGGATGGCATGGGCTTCTCCTTCCACGAAACCATTATCAAGGCCGGCTCCGAGCACACCTTCTGGTACAAGCACCACTTGGAAGCGGTTTACTGCGTGGCGGGTAACGGCCGCATCAAGGACCTCGCCACCGGCGAAGTGCACGAAATCACCGATGGCACTCTGTACGCCCTCGACAAGCACGACCGTCACACCCTGTACGGCGGCACTGAAGACATGCGCCTGATCTGCGCCTTCAACCCGCCGGTAACCGGCCAGGAAGTGCACGACGAAGACGGTGCTTACCTGCCGGATACCAGCGAAGACTGATTCGCTCCGCCGTGGCATTTCAAACCGCCGCGACCACACCGCCACCGCCAGCCCGATTGCTGCCGGTGGCGGTGTTGCTTTGGCTGGCCGGTGTTTACCTGCGCATACCCGTGCTGGTGGCCCCGCCCCTGGCGCCCTTCATTGGCGATGAGCTGGCCCTGACCCAGGCATTGACCGGCGCCCTGACCACACTGCCCATCCTGATGCTGGCCATTGGCGCCATGCCCGGTTCGCTGGCCATTTCCCGCATCGGCCCAAGGAACACCCTGGCACTGGCCATGGTGATCATGGTCATAGGCTCCGCCGGCCGTGGTCTGGTGCCCGATACCGTCACCCTGATGATAGCCAGCGCCGTCATGGGCCTGGGTGTGGCGATGATGCAACCAGCGCTGCCAGCCTTGCTGCCGCGTTGGCTGGAACCCCATCACATTGCTCTGGGCTCAGCCATCTACATGAACGGCATGCTCATGGGTGAGTTCATCGGCGCCGGCATTACCCTGCCGGTTCTTATGCCGTTGCTGGACAACAGCTGGCGCGCCACCATGCTGGCCTGGTCGCTGCCGGCCCTGCTGGTAGTCGCCGCCCTGTTTCTGCCCAAACGGGACCTGGCCCGGCCCGCACGCAAAGCCGCCTGGCTGCCCGACTGGAAAAACCCACTCACCTTGCGCCTGGGCCTGCTGCTGGGGCTTTCCGGCTCCATGTTCTTCGGCCTCAACGCCTACATGGGTAACCTGCTGGAACAACAGGGGCGTATCGGCCTGCTGTCCGAGGCCCTGTTCTGGTACAACATCGCCCAGGTCTTTGCCTCGCTGGTGATGCTGAAAATGGCGCGGGCCTGGGTCGGCCGCCGTACCTTCATTGTCGCCATGGCGGTTCTCAGCATTGCCGGCACCGCCGGCACTCTGGTGCTCGAAGGCTGGTGGTTCATTGCCAGCGCCACGCTGATGAGCTTCGTGGCCGGCATTCTGCTGATCCTGCTGGTGGCTCTGCCGCCTTTGCTGGTGAGCTCCGCCGAAACCGGACGGCTGTCTGCCGGCACCTTCCTGGTGGGCTATACCATGGCCTTCTCGGTACCCATGCTCGGCGGCCTGCTCGCCGACTGGACTGGCGACACCCGTCATGCCGTGATGGCCATGGTGGCCTATAGCCTGCTGGTGTTACCCCTGGCGTTCACCCTGGACCTGAAACGAAAAAAGGATCAGCCCGCAAGCTGATCCTTTCAGAGATACCTCACTGCCCTTCGGTCAGATGTAGTAATCCTTCAACGGAGGAAAGCCGTTGAATTCAATGGCACTGTAGGTGGTGGTATAGGCCCCGGTCGACAGCCAGTACATCCGGTCTCCGATCGCCAGATTCAGCGGCAGCGGGTACTTGTGATGCTCGTACATGATATCGGCACTGTCACAGGTCGGTCCGGCGATCACACAATCCTCACCTTCACCGCTTTTCTCGGTCCAGATCGGAAACTTGATGGACTCATCCAGGGTCTCGATCAGGCCGGAAAACTTGCCGACATCGGTGAACACCCAGCGGTGCAGGGCAGTGCGGGATTTCCGTGAAATCAACACCACCTCACTCACCAACACACCGGCATTGGAAATCAGCGATCGCCCCGGCTCGATGATGATCTCGGGCAGGTCGTCACCAAAATCCTCGTGCAGGAAACGGGCAATCTCCTCCGCGTACACCCCCAGTTCATTGGTTCGGGTAATGTAGTTGGCCGGGAAACCACCGCCCATGTTGATCATCTTCAGCTCAATGCCGTCTTCTTCCTTAAGGCGCTCGAAAATCACCTTCACCTTGTTCAGGGCAGCGTCCCAGGCACCGATTTCGCGCTGCTGGGAACCTACGTGAAACGACACACCATAAGGTACCAGGCCCAGATCACGAGCCAGTATCAGCAGATCCATGGCCATATCGGTCTGGCAGCCAAACTTGCGGGACAAAGGCCAGTCGGCGGTCAGGGTGCCTTCAGTCAGAATACGCACATACACTTTTGAGCCCGGGGCAGCCTTGGCAATGTTGCGCAGGTCTGCCTCGGAATCCGTGGCATACAGGCGCACACCCTTTTCGTAAAAAGTGCGAATGTCTTTCGCCTTCTTGATGGTGTTGCCGTAACTGATGCGGTCGCCGGTCACACCGAGGGCCATCACCTTGTCCAGTTCATACACCGAAGCGATATCAAAATTCGCACCTTTGTCCCGCAGCATGGTCAGAATCTGCGGGGCCGGGTTGGCTTTCACCGCATAATAGACCTTGGCGTAAGGAAACCCTTCCACCAGCTCTTCGTACTGACGGTCAATGGTCTGGGTGTCGATCACCACAAACGGGGTTTCCTTGCCGTCGGCAAAGTCCTTGATCCGCTTGAAAGTCTCGGCACTGTAGTAGTCGGAGATATCAGCGTTAGGCGTCTGGATCATGGGTGGTGTGTCCCTCCACAGGGTAAACGGGCATAAAAAAAGGGTAGCACAGACTGGCTGTGTTACCCGTGAATGGCGCGATCATCGGGCCTTTTCCCGATCACCGCAAATGCGCAGTTATACCCATAAATCCGGCGACCGAAACCGGACCTATGGCACAGTATTCTGTGTCACACCGCCACTGGCCACAGCGGCGTTGGCTCGGTGGGACCATCCGGGTCCTGGGGCCGACTCTGGCGCTGCAGATAATCCAAGATGGCGTCTTTCAGATCACTGCCCTGACCCAGGCCCTGATTGCCGAACAGGCGGTTGAATTCCAGCACATAGGGATAGCCTTCCACCAGGGCGATATCAAAGCCGGCATGGTCTACTTCCAGCTCCCGGGCCAGGCGCAGGGCCAGATCGGTAGCCACCGCCGGCACATCACCAGCCACAATCTGGCCGCCTCTGGCGACGTTGTTGTAGAACCCCTGCTCCGCCTGGGTACGCCAGTAGGCGGTCACCACCCGATCACCCACCACAACCACCCGCACATCCCGGTCAATCGGAAGGTATTCCTGCACGTAGAGAACGTCTGTGCGATCACAATACTTCAGCCATTCGGCCCGGGACTCGATCAACCACACACCTTCGCCCATGCTGGCCTTGGGGAGTTTGGCCACGAAAGGCAGGGCCATGGTGTCCCACAGCATGTCACGTTCCTGTGGACCATTGGCTTCAATCAAGGTCCAGGGTGTGTGTTCCGGTGCCACGGTCTGAAAGGCGCGGGTCATTTCCACTTTGTCGTGACCAATGCGATAACTGGCGATACTGGGGAACACCCGGCACTTCAAGCCATGCACCAGGGCGTTGATCTGCCAGTATTCCGGGAACAGCACCCAGTCCGCCTCCTGCAGCAGCGGCTTGTGGCGCAGGAAATGCTCGGGCTTCAGTACAGTGGTGTCGGGAAAGCCAAGGGTACGGAACACGTTGAATGAGACAAGGTGCATGGTGACAGCCGCACAGAGTGAAAATTGGCTGCATTTTATCCAGCTTTGGAACCCTGGCAAGGGTTATTTTGTCCGTAAATTGACCGATCTCATGGCGATAGTTAATGCTACTGACAATAATTCGCATTAGTTATCACTAATGAGGAACCGACCATGACAAAACACCTGATGCTGGCCACTGCCACCCTGCTGTTCACCCTTCCGGCCTTCGCCGATGATGAGTACGATCACTACAAAGGCGAACCCTCGAAAACCCTGGAGCAGGCGGTGGCCAATTTCTCCGAGTACAACAACCGGCTTGAGCAGGTGTTGGCCGGTGATCTGACACCAGAGGCGATGAGCGAAGTCCATCAGCTCACCTACACTCTGGAAAATGCCCTGGGCAAACTGGACCATGAGCTGGAAGACATTGCCGAGCGGCTGGAGAAAGTACACAAGGCTTCCGAGCACGCAGCCCCGGATACCGTGAAAGAGCAAGGCGCGGTGTATCTGGAAAAGAGCCGGTCCATCATCCGGTAACGGCCACGGGCTGCTAAGCTCCGGTTACTACTCGCTAATTTACCGGAGCCTGCCATGGGCGCGTTAGCCTGCGGAGCGTTTTTTTGTTCCCTGCTGAGCCTGGGCCGTGAGCGGATCTTCCGGCCAGGGGTGTTTCGGGTAGCGGCCCCGGAGTTCTTTTCGTACCTGTGGATAGGCGTTCTGCCAGAAGCTGGCGAGATCTGCCGTGACCGCCAGCGGGCGCTGGGCCGGGGACAGGAGGTGGGTTACCACTGGCACCCGGCCGGCCGCCACCGTCGGTGTTTCAGTCCAGCCAAACAGGGCCTGCAGCTTGGCAGCCAGCACCGGGCCGTTGTCGGCAGTGTAATCCAGCATCACCTTCTGGCCAGTGGGAATGGCCAGGGCTTTCGGAGCCAGTTCATCCAGTTGTTGTTGCTGTGGATAATCGAGCAGGCTGTTCAGGGCGGATACCAGATCTAGCCGGGCCAGATCCGACCACCGCTGCATGCCGACCATAAACGGCGCCAACCAGCTTTCCACACCGGCGAGCAGGGCAGAATCCGTCACATCCGGCCAGTGACCGGGGAACTGTGTGGCCAGTAACTGCACCCGGGCCTGCCACTGGCGGGCGGCCTCATTCCAGGGCAGCCGGTCCAGTCCTTTGCGACGGACGGCATCCAGCAAACCCTGCTGGATCAGTTCGGGGTCCACCGCTTGCAATGGTCTTTCCGCCAGTATCAGGGCGCCAAGCATGCGTACGTGACGCGCCACCACCGTGCCCCGTTTGTCGTCCCAGAGGGCTTCTTCCCGTTCTTGTATGTGCGCAGCCAGGTCCTGCTCCAGATCCCCCAGATCCACTGGCGCCGCCAGATAAATCGTCGCCTCACGGGCCTTACCGTCCAGGTCCGCAGCCACCAGCCAGTCCTCCCGGGCCAGCGGATCATCGTTCCTCAGGCTCGCCCCCTTGCCATTACTGAGCTGGTAGCGCGGCGCCTCGCCCGAACGGCGGCGAGCAATGCGGTCCGGATAAGCCTGGGCTAAAACCCGGCCCACCTCGGTAGCAACGGGTTCGCCCCGTGACCCCGGCTCCCGGCACAACCGTTTCGCCGCCTGCCGCACCGCCTGTAACCGGGTCGTCTCCAGACCCAGGGGTGGCCGTTCTCCCCGAACCGTCCGGATCCGTTCGTGCAAATCCGCACCGGAGCCCGGCCCCAGCAAATCACGCTCTTCCAGCAATGCCGCCAGTTCCGCTGCCAGCTGGCCAAACCCCAGGGCCCTGCCCCGGAGAACCATATGGGCCAGACGAGGGTGCATCCCCAGATCCCGGGCGGCCTTGCCGTGATCGGTAATAGCACCGTCAGCATCCAGCAAATCCAGCCACTGCAATACCTCCACTGCCTGCTGCCAGTGGGCTTGTGGCGGCGCATCAATCCAGGCCACCTGATCCGGTGAACGAGCCCCCCACTGGGCCATCTCCAGTACCAGCGGCGCCAGGTCCGCCTCCTGAATCTCCGCTGGCGTGAACTCAGCCAGCCCAAACTGCTCCGACTCGCTCCATAACCGGTAGCACACCCCCGGTTCGACCCGTCCGGCCCGGCCTTTACGCTGCTCGGCAGAGGCTTTGGACACCCGGCCGGTGATCAGGCGGGTCATGCCACTGTTGGGATCAAACACGGCCCGGCGCTGCTGGCCGGCATCAACCACTACCCGAACACCTTCAATGGTGAGGCTGGTCTCAGCAATGGCGGTCGCCAGCACCACCTTGCGAGAACCGTCCGGGGCCGGCGCAATGGCCCGATCCTGTTCTTCAGACTTGAGGTTGCCATACAAGGGTGCCAACACCACGTTTTCCGGTAATTGCCCCGCCAGCTGTTGCGCCACCCGGCGAATTTCACCGGCCCCGGGCAGGAACACCAGCACCGAGCCAGCCTGGTCTCCCAGGACCTCCAGCACCACCGCCGTTACGTGATCCACCATCCGGGCACTGCGGGACAGGGGCCGATAAAGGACATCCACCGGAAACGCCCGGCCTTCACTGGAAATCACCGGCACGTCCCCCAGCATCTTGGCAATCGGCGCGGTATCCAGTGTCGCGGACATCACCAGAAGGCGCAGGTCTTCTCGCAGGGCCTGCTGGCTCTCACGCACCAGTGCCAGCCCCAGATCGGCCTGCAGGGAACGTTCATGGAATTCGTCAAACAGAACAGCGGCATAGTCTTCCAGCATGGGGTCGGTCTGGATCAGGCGGGTGAGTATACCCTCGGTCACTACTTCGATCCGGGTGGTGCCGGAGACCCTGGTATCCAGTCGGGTGCGATAGCCCACCGTCTGCCCGGGCGCCTCTCCCAGTTGCCGGGCCATATACCGCGCTGCCGACCGGGCCGCCAGTCGGCGGGGTTCGAGCATCAGGATTTTGCGGCCATCGCGCCAGGGTGCATCCAGCAGGGCCAACGGTACCCGGGTGGTTTTACCGGCGCCGGGCGGCGCCTGGAGCAAAGCGGTGGTGGTCTTTGCCAGTGTGCGGGTCAGTTCTGGGAGGATGCCATCAATCGGGAGCATGGTACTGGGTGCTTGCCGGAATGTGGCCGCAGTTTACCATGCCTCAGGAGCGGGCATGCCAGGCTTCAGGCCGGGGCACGAAGAACGCGAATACCAGGCCAAACGCCAGCGCTGCCACCCCGATGCCGAAAGCCGACACCAGGGTACCGCCGGCATCCAGCCACTGTTTGGTCAGCCAGGGGCCGACCATCTGGGTAAAGCCATACAGTGCCACCATCGCTGCCGACAGGCGCGGGCCCTGATGCGGATGCAGCGCGCGCCCGATGCGCTGGGTCAGCAATACCGTGCCCAGGAAGGTGCTGCCGACCAGGGCGGCACATAACACCAAGCCCAAGGCGCCAGGCCAGACCACGGTGGCCAGCACACCGGCCAGCTGAATCAGAAAATTCAGGCGAAGGGCGGGCAAGTCTCCCATCAGGGCCCCCAGTTTGTTCCACAGCCAGGGCGCCGGGATGGTGAACAGGGCGACGATCACCCAGGTGCCGTCCAGCAAGGCGTGGCCCTCAGGCAGTTCCAGTTTTGCCAACAGGGGCAGGAAGGTCATGGGCAGGATGTAACCCAGGCCCGCCCCGGCATAGGACAGAAACAGCGGGATGCTGGCGCGATCCAGCAACGGGGTATTGACCACCGCCTTACCGGCGTCATCATGCTGGCGCACCGGTACCTCCAGTTGCCGTAACTGCATGGCACCCCACCAGGCCAGGGGAATCGACAACAGGGCAGCCGGCCACCAGCGCTCCGCGCCCTCCAGCAGGCTGGCGGTTCCGGTAACCAGGCCGCTGGACACCAGCAGCCCTACACCAACACCGATATAGACCAGACCGCTGAGAGAGGCCCGGTTGCGCAGTACCAGCCACTCCAGAATCAGAGCTGGCGCCTGGACGAATACCACGCCGTTAGCCACACCGTTCAGCCAGCGGGTGACAGAAATCACCGTCAGCTGGTCGGTCTGGGTCACGATCAGCGTGGTCACCACATGAACCGCCAGGAAAAGAGGCAACATCAGCCGGATCTGGTCGATTCTGTGCCAACGGATGGCCAGCATTGCCCCCATCAGATAGCCGAGGTAGTTCCAGGTGGCCACCGCAGCTCCGTCCGGCGCGTTGAACTGGTTATCGGCCACCAGGTAGGGCAACAACGGGGTGTAGATGAATCGGCCAAGGCCGTGGACAACCAGCAAAACCAGGCTACCGGCGAGCAGAACCGTAAACAGTTGCCTGGGGGTGGGGGTGTTTGCAGAAGTCATGGCAGAGGCCCGGTCGTCAGGTTATCAACGGAAACCGGGTAGTGTAGGTGACTAACCAATGCTTGTCAGTGAGACCTTCGCCTCAGCCTGGCTGGCGATTGGCGTTGGCCCACTGGTAGATGCGCTCAAAGGCTTCGGCCAGCTGGTCCGGCTTGTGGGGTGGCTGGATCAGCGCCTGAACGTCTCCGTCCGGATTGAGCAAGGCAAAATGCCCGCTGTGGTCCACCAGCAACTCACCATTCACCTGTCGGTGCACAAATACTGCGCTCACGCTCTTGGCGACCTGTCTCAGGGTGTCCAGATCGCCGGTCAGGCCGTGGAAATGCTCACCAAAGAAATCGGTATAGGCCTTCAGTTTCGCCGGGGTATCGTGCTCCGGGTCTGCCGAGACCAGCAGATAGTCCGGTTGGGGTAATTCCGGAGACAGCAACTGGTCGGTACGGCGCAGATTGGCCATGGCAGCGGGGCAGATGTCCGGGCAATTGGTGTAGCCCACGAACACGAAGGTCCACCGGCCCCGGAGGTCTTCCCGGGTGACCGTCTCACCTTCCTCGTTGGTCAGAGAGAACTCCACCAGGGGCCGTGGCTGGTCGTAGACATAGGCGTTGTACTGGCTGAGATCCGGCGCCGGTGCCGGTTCGCCCCCCACCAGAAAGACCTGCCGTCCCACTGTCAGGCCGAACACCAGCACCACCAGCAACAACAGAACAAACAACGTGATCCGAATCGACCGCCCCATAGGGTCTCCCAACCAGGCTTAACCCCGGCCAGTCAGGCCGGGACAAAGACAAAATGATCCACCAGCAACACCACAAACAACGCCATCAGATAGGTGATGGAATATTTGAAGGTGTTCAGCGCTACCCGCCGGTCGTCGCCGCGCAGCAGGCGAACAGCATATTGCAGGAACCTCAAGCCTAGCGCCAGGGCGCCCACCAGGTAAATACCGCCGGACATGCCTGTGACAAACGGTAGCAGACTGACGGCCAGCAGCATCAGGGTATAGAGCAGAATATGCAGTTCGGTGTAACGATTGCCGTGGGTCACCGGCAGCATGGGAATACCAGCCTTGGCGTATTCCTCCTTGCGGTGGATGGCCAGAGCCCAGAAATGCGGTGGCGTCCAGGCGAAGATGATCAGCACCAGCAGCAACGCATGGCCTTCCACCTGGCCAGTGACCGCGGTCCAGCCCAGCAGTGGCGGCATGGCACCGGCCAGCCCGCCGATGACAATGTTCTGTGGCGTCGCCCGTTTCAGGAACAGGGTGTAAACACCGGCGTAACCCACGAGGGAGGCCAACGTCAGCCAGGCGGTCAGCTCGTTCACCTGCCACACCAGCACGACCATACCCAGGGCCGCCAGTACGGTAGCAAACAGCAGGGCGTCCAGCGGCGCAATCCGGCCAGTCGCCACCGGCCGTTTGCGAGTGCGGGCCATCACGGTATCAATCTTCTGATCCACCACGTGGTTCACCACCGCAGCCGCGCCGGCCAGCAGGGCGATTCCCAGGTTGCCGAACAGCAGCACGCTCCATCCGGGAACGCCTGGTGCTGCCAGCAGCATGCCGATCACCGAGGTAAGAATCATCAATGCCACTACCCGGGGCTTGGTCAGTTCCAGGTAATCGCGCCAGGAAATAGGGCTCGCATGCGTTGAATTCTGGATCGGCAGCGCCTTCACTTGCTCGCTCATGCCGTAACCTCCCGGTTTATGGTTGTTGTATGAGGTGCGGGGGATAGTGCTGGCAGGGCCAGCTGATGATGCCGCCAGATCAGGTGCACCATCGACAGTAACAGGCCGGCGCCCATGGCGTTATGGGCAACGGCGACGATCAGGGGAATGTGCAGCCAGACGTTGGTCAGCCCCAGACAGAACTGGAGCACCAGGGCACCGCCCACCAGAGCGATGGCCCTGTCGAGACCGCTCTGGGCTCGCTGGCGCCACAGCAGCCCCAGCAATATGGCCAGATAACCCAACACAAGAACCGCGCCCAGGCGATGGCTGACGTGAATAGCAACCCGGCCATCGCTGGTCAACTGGCCGCCCAGATAGTTGGGACCAACATGTTGGGTGATATCAAATCCATGCTGAAAATCCATGCCCTCGGGCCACCACTGACCCTGACAGGTAGGCAGATCGGTACAGGCAACGGCGGCGTAGTTGGCTGCCGTCCAGGCCCCCAGGGCAATCTGGGCAATGACCAGCAGCAAACCGCCGTACAGCCAGGGTCGGAGTCTTGCCAGGGATGCCGCCATCGCCGGTCGCGGCGCCTCACTTTCCCGTGCCCGCCGCCGGAGCCGCAGGGTCAGCAACAACAACAGGCTCAGGGTGGTAAATCCACCCAGCAGATGCAGGGCCACCACCTGGGGCCAGAGCTTGAGGGTAACCGTCCACATGCCGAACGCGGCCTGCAACACGATAAAGCCGGCAATGAACAGCGGCAGTTTGACCGGAAGCCCCGCTCTGCGATTGCGCACCGAGGCAATGGCCAGCCCGAATACCAGTAGTCCCAGGGTACCGGCGGCGTAGCGATGGATCATTTCCGGCCAGCCCTTGGAGACATCCACCGGGGTCTCCGGGAAACGGGCATTGGCAATGGCGATGCGGGTTTCATCCTGGGGTACGGTCAGAAAGCCATAACAGCCAGGCCAGTCCGGGCATCCCAGGCCGGCGTGAACCAGCCGTGTCCAGGCACCGAGCATGATCACCACCACCGCCAGCAAACAGGCCAGGGTGGCCCAGAACGCCAGTTTCTTTGCTGTTGTCCGGGATTGCTCCGGAGACATCGCCGTCATACCGCAGGCCTCCCGTTAGCCAATCTGTGACAGTTTCAGCAGGTGCTTCAGATCTTTCAGCAGCTGTTTGCCGGTGTGTTCGCTGCCATAGTGCATCATCACATTGCCAAACGGGTCGATCAGCAGGATTCTCGGTTGCTGCTCCGGGTTGATCCCGGCGGGCCATGCCGATGTCTTACCAGGGGCCGGTTGCAGGCGCTCCATCAACTGGTACTCATCGGACCAGCGCCGCTCCAGATCCGCCGGTACCGTGCCCAGATAGGCGGCACGACCAACACGCGGCGCGTTCTTGCCAAGCGCAACGTTAACCTGGCGAGCCAGATACAGCAGCTGCTCGCAGTCTTCCGCGCAACGCTCCGAGGCCACCAGCATCAGCCATTTCGGGTCGGCGACATCAACACCAAAGCGTGCCTGCAGGGGGTTCCCCGCAGCGGTTTGCAGATTCAGCTCTGCCACCGGCACCGGCGGTTGCACCAACTGCCCCTGATTGCTCTGACCGGTCGGGTTAAGCCAGCCGGTGTAAAACATGACCGTCGCCACCAGCATGGGGCCGAACCCCACCGCAAAGAGCAACATGGCGGTGCGCCGGCCCCGCCTGACCTGAGCCGGGCTCGGGCCATCAGAATGAGAGAGAGAGTCAGCCGTTGTCGTTGTCATTGTCGGCTCCTGCCTTGGGTCTTTCGCTGTCTTTTTTATAACTCGCCACCAGAGTCAATATAGTCAGTGCTACCGCCAGTGCAAACCATTGGGCGGCGTATCCGTAGTGCGTCTGCGGGCCCATCACATCCGGCGCCCGGTCCGCCCGGTATGCACCCGGCTGCTGGCTGTCGGCAAGGTGAACAATCATCGGGGCCGGCGTCTTACCCAACGCCCGGACACGGCTCTCAGGCAACGCCTGAATCCGTCTCGGCCAGCCGGGTGTATCGGGCTCCTGCGCCCCCAGCACCGGCGGTTCCGGATAGGCCGCCAGCCGGCCCTGAAGGGTGAACAGAGGCTCAGGCGTCAGCACTTCCGGTAGTTGCTCACGACTGGCCGGTGCCGGCACCCAGCCCCGGTTGACCACCACCAAAGGGCCTGAGAGCGGCTCAAAAAGCGTCAGGACTTCGTAACCGGCGCGGCCGTCCCGGGTCCGATTGTCCAGCAACCAGGTCTGCTCCCGGTACCAACCGGTCAGGGTGACCGGTTGGCCCTCCTGCCATCCATCTGCAGCCGCCACATCCTGCCAGTCCCACCCGGCGCTTTCTGAATTCCAGGTCCGCAGCAGACTGGTTTTTTCCGCGGCGCGGTTCAGCTGCCAGACGCCCAGACTGATCAGCAGAGGCAGAAAGACACCGCTGAAGACCAGCAGGCGCCAGTCGAACTGCCAGCGGCGGGAGCTGAAACCCACTTAGCGCCGCTCTGCTATAGTGAAGTAACAAACCGGGGCGTTGTTCCCGGCACCAGAATGCTCAACAGGCTGCGGACCTGAAACAACCGGATTCCTCATGTTAAAACTTGCCATTGTCGTACTGCTGTTCGCCGTCATTATCAGCCTGTTCAGCGGGCTGTTTTTCCTGATTCGGGACGGCGGTAAAACCAACCGTGTGGTGAACTCACTGGCGGTGCGGGTCTCGCTCAGCGTGCTATTACTGGCCGTGGTGCTGATCGCGCTCTGGACCGGCGATCTCACCCTGAACCCGACGCCCTGACTTCACCTGCCTCAGAGCACATACACGAACACAAACAGACCCAGCCAGACCACGTCCACAAAATGCCAGTACCAGGCTGCCGCTTCAAAGCCGAAATGATTGTCGGCGGTGAAATGGCCTTTGATGATCCGGACCAGCATGATGGCGAGCATCAACGTACCCAGCATCACGTGGGCCCCGTGGAAACCCGTTAACATAAAGAACGTGCTGCCATAGATGCCGGACTGCAGGGTCAGGTCCAGGTCCTGATAGGCGTGCATGTACTCGTACCCCTGTACGAACATGAACACCACCGCCAACGCAATGGTGGCTCCCAGCCACAGCTTCACCTTGGCCCGGTGACCCGCTTTCAGGGCATGGTGGGCAATGGTCACGGTGAACGACGAGGTTACCAGCAGGATGGTGTTGATCAGCGGCAGGCCCCAGGGCCCGATCACTTCCTTCGGGCCCGGGTAGGCCTCAGGGTTAGGGTTGCTGACCAGAGGCCAACTGGCCTGAAAGCCTTCCCACAGCATGTTGCTACTGCCTTTATCACCCTCGCCCCCCAGCCAGGGCACCACGAACATCCGAACGTAGAAGAGCGCACCGAAGAAAGCCGCAAAAAACATGACTTCCGAGAAAATGAACCAGCTCATCCCCCAGCGGAAAGATCGGTCCATCTGGTCGCTGTATAGTCCGGCCCGGCTCTCGCGGATAACGCTGCCGAACCAGCCGAACAGCATGTACGCCATGATCAGGGCACCAATCCAGAACATGATCCAGGAACCGGTGGTGCTTTCACCCTGGTTGCCGTTCACCATGATGGCTGCCGCGCCATACAGGGTGACCCCCAGGCCAACGGTAGCGACAATGGGCCACTTGCTCTGTTCGGGAACGTAGTAGGTCTGGTGATCCGCCATAGCTGTCTCCGATGGCTTAGCCGTTATTGTTGGTTGTTTTTGCTGCCCCGGCGGCACCCGATACTTCGGCCTTCTGGCTCTGGTCGTAAAGGGTGTAGGACAGTGTCAGCTTGGTGATGTGTTCCGGCAGTTCCGGATCCACGATAAACACCAGAGGCATTTCTGTGCTTTCGCCGGCTTCCAGGGGCTGCTGGTTGAAACAGAAACACTCGGTCTTGTGGAAGTACAGGGTGCCCTCAGCCGGGGACAGGCTCGGAACTGCCTGTCCGATCATGGCCTGGTCGCTGCCATTTTCGGCGTAGAAATTGACGGTCACCGGCTCACCGGGATGCACCTTGATGCTGCGGGTCACCGGCCGGAATTCCCAGGACATACCCGGGCCATTACTGGCCAGGAACTGGACCGTCACGGTGCGGTTGGCATCCACCTGGTTGGTGACCTGCGCTTCGTACCGGCCGCCGGTCTTGCCGTTGATACCGGTGATTTCGCAGAACACGTCGTACAGGGGCACCAGGGCAAAGCCGAAGGCAAACATACCGACCACGCCGGCCATGCACCAGGCAATCACCCGACCGTTGCTGCGTTTGCCGTGTTGCGGTTGTGGCTCTGCCATGGCGACCTCCCGGTTATTTCACTTCCGGCGGTGTCGAGAAAGTGTGATACGGCGCTGGTGAGGGCACCGTCCACTCCAGCCCTTCGGCACCATCCCAGGGTTTGGCGGTGGCCTTCTCGCCCCCTCGCACACACTTCACCACGATGAACAGGAACAGCAACTGACTGACGCCGAACATAAAGGCCCCGATGCTCGATACCATGTTGAAGTCAGCAAACTGCAGCGCGTAGTCCGGAATCCGCCGGGGCATGCCCGCCAGCCCCAGGAAGTGCATGGGGAAGAAAGCCAGGTTCATGCCGATGAACGACAGCCAGAAGTGGGTCTTGGCCAGGGTTTCGTCGTACATGTGGCCGGTCCACTTGGGCAGCCAGAAGTAGGCGGAAGCGAAGATGCCGAAGATGGCACCGGGCACCAGCACATAATGGAAATGCGCGACCACAAAGTAGGTATCGTGGTACTGGAAGTCCGCAGGCGCGATGGCCAGCATCAGCCCGGAGAAACCACCGATAGTGAACAGAATGATAAAGGCCACGGCGAACAGCATGGGCGCCTCGAAACTCAGGGAGCCCCGGAACATGGTGGTGACCCAGTTGAACACCTTCACCCCGGTGGGCACGGCAATCAGCATGGTGGCGTACATGAAGAACAACTGCCCGGCCAGTGGAATACCCACGGTAAACATATGGTGCGCCCAGACCACGAACGACAACAGGGCAATGGCACCCACCGCATACACCATGGAGGCATAGCCAAACAGCGGCTTGCGGGAGAAGGCCGCAACAATGTGGGAGATGGCCCCGAACGCCGGCAGGATCATGATGTAAACCTCCGGATGCCCGAAGAACCAGAACACATGCTGGAACAGCACCGGATCGCCACCACCGGAGGCATCAAAGAAACTGGTACCGAAGTTGATGTCCATCAGCATCATGGTCACCACGCCGGCCAGCACCGGCATGACCGCAATCAACAGGAACGCGGTGATCAGCCAGGTCCAGACGAACAGGGGCATTTTCATCAGGGTCATGCCCGGCGCCCGCATGTTCAGAATGGTGGCAATGACATTGATGGCGCCCATGATCGAGGACACCCCCATGATATGCACCGCGAAGATGAAGAACGTGGTGCTGGGTGGCCCATAGGTGGTGGAAAGCGGCGCATAGAAGGTCCAGCCGAAGTTGGGGGCGCCGCCCTGCATGAACAGGGTGGAGACCAGAATCAGGAAGGCGCAGGGCAGCAGCCAGAAACTCCAGTTATTCATGCGCGGCAGTGCCATGTCGGGAGCGCCGATCATCAAGGGCAGCATCCAGTTGGCTAATCCGACAAAGGCCGGCATGACCGCCCCGAACACCATGATCAGACCGTGCATGGTGGTCATCTGGTTAAAAAACTCCGGCTGCACAATCTGCAGGCCGGGCTGGAACAGTTCGGCCCGGATGACCATGGCCATGCTGCCGCCGAGCAGGAACATGGCAAAACTGAACATCAGGTACATGGACCCGATGTCCTTATGGTTTGTGGTCAGCAGCCAGCGGCTGATGCCTTTGGCCGGGCCGTGGTGATGTTCCTGGCTGTGGGTATCTGCAACCGCACTCATGAAAACCCCCGTTACCGCCTTCTGATGTGGCTGGTGATTGTTGTTATCTGGCGTTGATTACTGCTGGTTCTTGTAATCAAAAATTTCCTTGGGCGTGACCATATCGCCGGTGTTGTTACCCCAGGCATTACGCTCATAGGTAATCACCGCGGCCAGGTCCACTTCGCTCAGCTGGTTGCCGAACGCCTGCATCGCCGTCCCGGACTTGCCGTTCACCACAATGTCGATGTGAGCCGTCATATCCCCGGTCGCAATCGGGCTACCCTTGAGCGCGGGGAACGCCGGGGGGGCCCCGCTGCCATCCGCCTGGTGGCAGGCCGCACAGGCTGTGGCGTAGGCCTTCTCACCACGCTCCATCAGTTCTTCCAGAGTCCAGTCTTTCTGGGTCAGCTGGCGCTCTTTCTCGGCTGCCTCGCGCTGCTCCGCCACCCAGGCGTTGTATTCCTCTTCCGGCACCGCCTCAACCACCACCGGCATGAAGCCGTGGTCCTTGCCACACAGCTCGGTGCACTGGCCACGGTAAATGCCCGGCTCATCCACCCGAGTCCAGGTTTCATTGATAAATCCGGGGATGGCATCTTTCTTCACACCAAACTCCGGCACCCACCAGGAGTGGATTACATCATTGGCGGTCAACAGAAAACGCACTTTCTTGCCGACTGGAATCACCAGCGGGTTGTCCACTTCCAGGAGGTAGTTTTCACCCTTGGCCTGGCGGTTCTCGATCTGGTCCCGGGGTGTGGACAGGCTGGAGAAATAACCGAAATCTTCATTGATGTACTCATACTGCCAGCGCCACTGATAGCCGGTAATCTTGATATCCACTTCGGATTCGGTGGTGTCGTACATCTCCACCAGCGTTGCCGTGGCGGGAATGGCCATGGCCACGAGAATGGCAAAGGGAATAATGGTCCAGAGAATTTCGACCACCGTGTTCTCATGGAAATTGGCCGGTTTGGCGCCCTGGGATTTGCGATGGGCGAAAATGGACCAGAACATGACCCCGAACACCACCACACCGATGGCGACGCAGATCCAGAGAATGGTCATGTGAAGGCTGAAAATCTGATTACTGGTGCCGGTTACACCGGGCGTCATGTTCATGGTCCAGTCGGCCACGACCACAGCCGGTGACAACAGACCAGCGGCTAGGGCTACTGCCCGCTTGGCATGCACGCGCATACTGTGTCTCCACAGAGTGTTATTCTTGTCGGATTTTGCGTCATCCCTCCGAAATTTACCGATGGCACTCGCAACCGTCGGAAATCCCCGAGTGAAAGCCTGCTTATGGATACATCAAAATTGAGTATAGACACAGATCAAAAAAAGACTAAAAAATCCTTAAATCCAAATAAGATAAGTGCAGAGTTTTGAGAAGCATAAAGAATAAGCAGCGTGCGCCCGGCATCATTGACCGACGCCTGTGGGCACTGGCCTGGCCACTGATGCTGACCAATCTCACCGTGCCCCTGCTGGGCCTGGTGGACACCGCCGTGCTCGGCCATCTGCACAGTCCGGAATACCTGGGCGCGGTCGCCGTGGGCGCCAATCTGTTCAGCATTCTGTACTGGACCTTCGGTTTCATGCGCATGGGCACCACCGGTCTGGCGGCCCAGGCCTGGGGCAAACGGGATGCCTTTGCCCAGGTCGCGCTACTATTGCGCTCAATCCTGCTGGCCATCGGTATCGGGCTGTTACTGATCCTGTTCCACCAACCGCTGATCCGGATTGGTCTGGAGCTGATGAATCCCAGCCCCGAGGTGGCCGCTCTGGCGGCAGAATACGCGGCCATCCGCATCTGGAGCGCACCGGCGGTGCTGTGCCAGTACACCCTGGTGGGCTGGCTGATCGGCACCCAGTTCCCCCGCGGCCCCATGGTGATGCTGATCATCGCCAACGGTATCAACATTGCGCTGGACGTGTTCTTCGTCACGGTACTGGGCTGGAACAGCCGGGGCGTGGCCATGGCTACCGTGATGGCCGAATACGGCGCCGCCCTGATCGGGTTTGCCATCGTGCTCCGGAGGATGCCGGAAGGCCAGCGACTGACCCGCGCGCTGTTCGGGCAGCTGGCAGACTACCTGACCATTCTGCGGGTGAACCGTTACATCATGGTTCGCACCATTGCCCTGCTGCTGGTACTGGCGTTTTTCACCGCTCAGGGTGCCCGGCAGGGCGATGTCATCCTGGCCGCCAACGCCGTGCTGATCACCTTTTTGCTGGTGATTTCCAATGCCCTGGACGGTTTCGCCAATGCTGCCGAAGCTTTGGTGGGTGAGGCCATTGGCCAGAACAGCCGGCGCCGGTTCCGCATGGTCTTCCTGAGCGCCCTGCGCTGGTCGATCTGGGGCGCGTTGTTGCTGACCGTTGCGTTCGTGCTCGGCGGCCGCTGGCTGATCAGCCTGCTGACCGGTCTGGAGGAGGTGCGAACTACCGCCTGGCAATACCTGCCCTGGCTCTGGCTACTGCCATTTGCCTCGGTCTGGGGTTTTCTGCTTGATGGTGTGTTCATCGGCGCCACCCGCACCCGGGAAATGCAGAACACCATGCTGTTTTCAGCGCTGGCTGTGTTTCTGCCGGTCTGGTGGCTGACCACCGGGTGGGGGAACCACGGACTCTGGTTTTCGCTCATCACGCTGATGCTGGCGCGAGCCGGAAGCATGGGCTGGTTGTGCTGGCGCTATACCCGCGAGGGTCGGTGGTTTGATACACGCTGACGCCAGCTATACACATCGTAACCGTTAAATTTGCCAGTACAGGCAGCAAGGCAACAAATCTTGGCTACACTAGTCAGAAACGGCAGGCATGTTGCGGTAGCCAGCCCCTGCTTTCCTGCCTCCGGTTACTCCTTGATAGAACGGGAGGCGCCTTGCGACCTCAAATTGTTCAGACTTCGGCATCTCCTGAAATGACACCACAGGCCGTCCTTGAAATCATCGATCAGGCAAGGCGCCAGGAAGCACGATCCGGCGCCTTCTTACGCCAGATGAAAGAGAAAGCCGCCCGGCTGCCGGGTTCGGTGGTGGTGGATGGCTATCAACCGGCAACGTCCCTGTTCCAGTTCGCGGTGGAATACATCGAGATGGCGCCCAGGCTGGTGGAATGTGTTGACGCCTGTGCCCGGGAAGCCGGTATAACCGAACTGTTCCAACCCTTCATTGATGCCGCTACCCGCTACTTCACCCAGCCCTCGGTACTGCTGGTCCGCTACGATGGCCTCGACGGGCTGCTCATACGCGCTTACCTTTGCCACCGGTTGATGGAAGAAATGCACGATAACAACCGCTCTACCCGCGCCAGCGAACTGATTGACCTGGAAGCCACCCGGGCCAACCTGTTGGTGCACGAGCTCATTGGTGAACCCTTCGCCAATGAGCTGGACGATGCCATTACCGTTACCGTACTCCAGATTGCCGGCACCCCGGATTACTACGACCTGGACCTGGAACCCTTCATCGACCAGGTCAATAACCAGGCCTGGGACTGGATGCGACAGTACTGGGAAAACCTGCTGGAGCGGAACCACATCCGCTTCGCCCTCGGGCCGTCGTGCTGAGTTTAATAACAACACGTCACTGAATTGCCTCCGGAAAAACAGTATTCTTGCCCTCCCGAACAACACTGAGGAGGCCAAACGTGCTGGATAATGCCGATCTTGGAAAACTGATTGTACGGCTGACACTGGGCGGGTTACTGCTGTTCCACGGCATCGCCAAACTGCTCAATGGCATTGGCTTTATCGAAGGCCAGCTGGCCAGCCATGGCCTGCCCACGATCCTGGCCTACGGCGTCTATATCGGGGAAGTCATTGCACCGCTGATGGTGATTCTCGGATACCAGACCCGCATTGGCGCCCTGATCATTGTCTTCAACATGATCGTTGCCATCGCCCTGGTGCATGGCCATCAGCTGTTGACTCTGAGCAGCAATGGCGGCTGGGCGCTGGAACTTCAGGGCTTCTTCCTGTTCACCGCACTGGCGCTGATTTTCCTGGGGCCGGGCCGGTACAAGCTCAAGAACTGAGGTCAGCCGGTGGTGGGCGCAACCGCTTTCGGGTGCCAGACCACCACCCGGTTACGCCCATCAGCCTTGGCGGCGTAGAGCGCCTCATCGGCGCGGCGAATCAGTTCCTGACAATCGGATTGCCGGTTGGGGGTGAGTGTCGCCACACCGAGACTGATGGTCAGGCTGACCGGCGACATATGCTCGCCACTGTTGACCGGCGTTCGGGCGACCGACAGCCGCATCCGTTCCGCCACTTGCTGCGCGCCGGCCACATCGGTAGCGGGCAGCAGAATGGCGAACTCCTCACCGCCGTAACGCGCCACCAGGTCCCCAGAGCGCTGGACTTCATCGGACAGAATCGAGGCCAGCGCCACCAGGCAATCGTCCCCCACCAGATGACCGAAGCGGTCGTTCACCTGCTTGAAGTGGTCAATATCCAGCAGAATCAGGCTCAGTTCATGCTCGTGACGCAACGCCCGATTCCACTCGGTTTCCAGTTTCTCATCAAACCGGCGCCGGTTGGCGACGTGAGTCAGGCCATCGGTCAGACTGATGGCCCGCAACTGCTCGTTTGCCTGCTCCAGCTCCTCGGTGCGTTCCCGAACCCGGGATTCCAGGGTCAGGTTGGCCTGGCGCTGTATGTCCAGGGCATGCTCCTGGGCCTGTTGCCGGCGCCGGCGCTCCATGTTGATCCGGTAGGCCAGGGCAAACGACAGCAGAATCACCTCAACCGCCACCCCGGCCTGGGGCGCCAACTCGGTAAACGGACTGCGCGGAATCCATCCCAGCTTGCTGACCGCGAGCACCAGATGCCCCAGCAGCAAGGGCGTCCAGGCAAGTACATAAAAGCCGCCCAGGATCTGGCCCCTGCGCCAGACATTGATACCAATCAGCCAGGCCACCGGGGTCGCGAACGCGGCCAGGCTGCTTATCCAGATAATACCTACCTGGTAAGAGCCAACGAAACCGTAGATCAGGCCCAACAGATTGACCGCCAGTAGTGTCTGGAGGACCCGATAACCCCAGCGAGAGTAACTCTTGACCAACAGGAATTTCATGGTGAAAACGATGGCCGCAATCAGCGCGGCACTGACCACGGGCAC
This sequence comes from Marinobacter sp. LM1, assembly GCF_042763285.1. Lineage (NCBI taxonomy): Bacteria > Pseudomonadati > Pseudomonadota > Gammaproteobacteria > Pseudomonadales > Marinobacteraceae > Marinobacter > Marinobacter sp. LM1. Next base: position 61,500 of record NZ_CP114373.1, on the reverse strand, counting down.
AGTGAAGTAACGGTTGATCCACGGCACGTCTGGCCAGAACCACTGGAACAGCAGGCCATTGAAGTTGAGCTGCACGGCACCGGAACAGACAACCGTCAGCACATACCAGAGGTAGGTCTGGTGGCGGACAATCAGGAACAGAAACAGGTTATACAGGGCCAGGGCGACCACGATTCCCAGGAACATGGTCTGCCAGCCATAGGAAATCTGCTCGTTGGCAAGAAATTCGGCGGACGGTGTGACCGCGACGGGAACCTGAACCGAGCCCTGGGTCTGCACACGAATCCAGGCGGTGACCGGCTCGGTATTGGACGGCACCAGAAAGACGAAATTGCGGTGCACAATTGGCCGGCTGTCGAACGGCCGGGTATCCCCGGTGTGATGGGATTCGATAATCCGGCCATCCAGTTCCCAATACACCGACACTTCATCGAGCAGGGGATAACCCACTTCCAGAACCCGGTTAGCGGGTTCCGCCGGCACCGGTACCTGCAACCAGAATTCATCGTCACTGAACCCCTGGTTCAGGGTCTGGCCAGCCGGAACCGTCTGCCACTGGTCAGGCCCGATGGCACGGACTGCCTCGACATCCCTGGCCCCCTGAGGTACTGACAACCATTGAAAGGACACGGGCTCGGCGTGGGCAGCAGTGAAGGCCAAGCACAGCAGCAAGGTAACGAATATGCCTGTTATGCGGGAAATGCGCCCGTTCATTCTTGTCTGTAATTTCCGGCCCGAGGTGCTTGAACTACACTGTTGTGTTCTGATGGGGAACACCATAACCCTAGTGCTTCACAAACAGTGTAGACGGATATCCCGCTCAAGTCCGGCAAAATTAAGGGGTAAGGCCCCGCTACCACCAGAGAGGAAGACATGCCCGAACGCAGACACACGGTTCAGCCCGGCCGCTACCGGCATTACAAGGGGAAGGACTACGAAGTGATCGGCGTGGCCCGCCACAGCGAAACCGAAGAGCCGCTGGTGGTCTATCGTTGCCTGTATGGCGACTATAGTTTGTGGGTTCGCCCCCTCCCCATGTTCCAGGAAACCGTCGACGTCGCCGGCGAACAGGTTCCCCGTTTCATGCGGGTTGAGGACGAGTAACGGTTACACAACCGTTTTGACTGCGGCGGCCATTTCCTGCACATTAGCGCACTTTTCGTGCTGCCGGCGCCCAAAAGGTGCCGGTATACCCTCGATTCCTATCCGGAGTTTGCCATGAATGCCGTAGTTGCCGCGGTACTGATCATGCTCGTACTGAGCCTGTGCCGCATTCACGTTGTTGTTGCCCTGATCATCGGCGCCATTTCCGGTGGCCTGGTGGCGGGCATGTCCCTTGAAGAGACCATCAATGCCTTCAATACCGGCCTGGGCGGTGGTGCCACCGTGGCCTTGTCCTATGCCACCCTGGGCGCGTTTGCCGTCGCAATCGGAAAATCGGGGCTGGCCCACGCCCTGGCCGACAAGGCCCTGGCCATGGTGGGCCGGCAGGATGAAGGGGGCGCTGCCACCGGCATCCGGTTCATGATCATCGGTCTGCTGCTGGCCATTGCCGTATCGTCCCAGAACATCCTGCCGATTCACATCGCCTTCATTCCGCTGGTCGTGCCGCCACTGCTGTACGTGATGGCGAAGTTGAACATGGACCGCCGGCTGGTGGCCTGCGTGCTGACCTTCGGCCTGATCACGCCTTACATGTTCCTGCCGGTAGGCTTCGGCGGTATCTATCTGAACGAGATCCTGCTGGCCAATGTGGCCCTCAACGGCGTTGATGCCAGCAACCTGAACGTCATGTCTGCCATGGCGCTGCCGGCCCTGGGCATGCTCCTGGGCCTGCTGGTTGCGGTCTTCTTCAGCTACCGGGGCGGTCGCGGCTATGACCTCAAGCGTATCGAACAGACCGAGCGTGTGGATGTGAAATACAGCCCCAGAACGCTGGTGATGGCGCTGGTCGCCATTGCTGTGGCGTTCGTGGTGCAACTCTGGCTGGGCTCCATGATCCTGGGCGCCCTGGCCGGCTTCGTGCTGTTCAATGTCTCTGGCGTGGTGAAATGGAAAGAAGCCGACGACCTGTTCACCGAAGGCATGAAAATGCTGGCCATGATCGGCTTCATCATGATTGCCGCCAACGGCTTTGCGGAAGTGATGCGGGAAACCGGCGAAATCGCCACTCTGGTGGAAGGTTCGGTCGCCGCCATAGGCGAGAACAAGGCGCTGGCAGCATTGCTGATGCTGGTGGTGGGCCTGTTGATCACCATGGGCATCGGGTCATCGTTCTCGACCATCCCCATTATCGCCGCCCTGTATGTGCCACTGGCGCTGCAACTGGGCTTCAGCCCCCTGGCCATCGTGGCCCTGGTGGGTACGGCGGGTGCTCTGGGTGATGCCGGCTCTCCGGCATCAGACTCCACTCTTGGCCCCACCGCCGGCCTGAATGTGGATGGCCAGCACAACCATATCTGGGACACCGTGGTGCCCACGTTCCTGCACTACAACCTGCCACTGCTGGCCTTCGGCTGGCTGGCCGCCATGGTGCTCTGAGGCACCGGCAACACCCTCGGTTTGCCACCGGCCAAAGACGGCCAGGCAAGCCGGGGGATCAGTCTTCTGAACCGGACTTGAAGAACACCACCTGTTTTACCGTGTGATCATCCTTGTTGTCGCGCTTGTTCACCCGGGTCTCGATCTCCGGTGCCGCCGGCTGCTCCTGATCGGACATGGCATCGGTAAAACCGCATGCCACGCATTCGCGCACCTGCTCACCGTCGTCATCGGTAAACATCATGATCTTGTCCATCTCCGCACAACGGGGACAGACAGCACCGGCGATAAAGCGTTTCGGACTCGTCATAACTCAACTCCAGATAAGTCACCCGATGGCCAGTACGACCACCGGGCGTGATTGTATCAGGCCGCTTCGTCCGTAATGCCGGTCTGCTTCAGCAAGGCATCCACCTCGGGCTCCCGGCCCCGGAACGCCTTGAACAGCTCCATGGGCTCCTGCGAACCGCCTTTCTCCAGAATGTTGTGCAGGAAGGCCTTGCCGGTTTCCGGATCAAAAATACCATTCTCCTCAAACAGCGAGAACGCATCGGCCGCCAGCACTTCCGCCCACTTGTAGCTGTAATAGCCCGCCGCGTAGCCCCCGGCGAAAATGTGGGAGAAAGCATTCGGAAAACGATTGAACTCCGGCGCCTGAACCACGGCAATCTCTTCCCGCACTGTCCGGTGCATGTCGAGCGGATTGGTCGGCGCCTGCTCGCTGAATTCCGCATGCAACCGGAAATCGAACAGCGAGAACTCCAGCTGCCGCACCATGGCCATCCCGGACTGGAAGTTCTTGGCCGCCAACAGTTTCTGCAGCAGATCTTCCGGCAGCGGTTCTCCGGTTTCATGGTGACTGGCAATCAGTGCCAGCGACTCCGGATTCCAGCACCAGTTCTCCAGGAACTGGCTGGGCAACTCCACCGCATCCCAGGCCACACCGTTAATGCCCGACACATCCATCACCTCCACCTGGGTCAGCATGTGATGCAGGCCATGGCCAAACTCGTGGAACAGGGTGGTGACTTCGTCGTGGGTCAGCAGCGACGGCTTGCCGTCCACCGGCGGCGTGAAGTTGCAGGTCAGGAACGCTACTGGCAACTGCAACCGGCCGCGCAGATCGCGCCAGCGCACCCGGCAGTCCGCCATCCAGGCACCACCACGTTTGCCCTGGCGGGCATAGAGGTCCAGGTAGAACCAGGCAATCGGCTCGCCGTGGCGACTGATGCAGTAGGCCTGGGCATCTGCGTGCCAGGTTTCCACCTCCGGATGGGCTTCGATCTGAACATCAAACAGCTTCTCTGCCACCCGGAACAGGCCCGGCACCACCTTGTCCACCGGGAACCAGGGGCGCAGGGTTTCCGGAGAAATGTCATAACGCTTCTGGCGCAGCTTCTCGCTGTAATAGCCGACATCCCAGGCCTGAAGATCCTCGACGCCGTATTCGTCTTTCACAAACGCCTTCAGCTCGGCGAACTCCTTCTCCGCCTGGGGCTTGGATTTCGCCGCCAACTGATTCAGGAATTCCATCACCTCATCGACACTGCGGGCCATCTTGGTGGCCAGCGAACGCTCGGCGTAGTTGTCGAATCCGAGCAACTGGGCGAGGGCATGGCGACGCTTGAGAATCTCAGCCATCACCGGGGTATTGTCCCACTTCGCGGCATCCGGGCCCTGATCTGACGCCCGGGTAACAAACGCCTCGTACACTTCCCGGCGCAGGCTGCGGTTGTCACCGTAGGTCATCACCGGATAGAAACTCGGGAAATCCAGGGTAATCACATAGCCGTCCAGCTCCTTCTGCCGGGCCGCCTGCCTGGCGCCTTCAATGGCCGTTTCCGGCAGACCGGACAGCTCGTCCACATCGGTGATGTGCTTGTACCAGTGCTGAGTGGCGTCCAGCACGTTATCGCTGAACTTGTTGGACAGTTCCGCCAGCTCCCGGGACAGTTCCGCGTAACGCTTTTTCTTGTCCTCAGGCAGATCCACACCACCGAGCCGGAAATCCCGCAGGATGTTCTCGATGGACTTGCGCTGGGATTCGCTCAGATTGTGGAAATCATCGCGGGCGGCCAGTTTTTTATAGGCCTCACACAAGGCACTGTTCTGGCTGACTTCCGTACTGTATTCGGTCAGTTTTTCCAGGCAGTTCTTGTACACTTTGCGCAGGTCATCGTTGTTCATGACACCGTTCAGGTGGGAGATCACCGACCAGGCATTGCTTAGCTTGTTTTCCAGCTCCTGCATGGGCTGAGCCAGAGTTTCCCAACTGGGATCCTCCTGCTGGGCCAGCGTCTGGATCTTCATCCGGTTCTCGCTGAGAATCTGGTCTATGGCCGTTTCCATGTGCTCGGTACGGATATGACCGAACTTCGGCAACAGATCGTCAGTCAGTAGCGGGTTATTCATAGGTCCCCTTCTCAGCTGTTCGTTTATGAGATAGCTTGCACCAACTTACGGGGTGCCGGTGGGGGATGGCTTTCAGAAACTGTGTGGAGCCAGGGATGGCGGAACTCAAGCGTCACAGGGATGTGCCGAAGGAGCGTGTTTCTGAAAGCCATCCCCCACCGGCACCTTGCACCGCACTTGGACAGCATTGAGGTATATGTAATGGCGAATGTACGAACTCACAAGGGTATCACACCACAATTTGGCGAACGCACCTGGGTAGACGACAGCGCCGTGGTCATCGGAGATGTACAAATGGGGGAGGATTGCTCGGTCTGGCCCATGACCGTAATCCGAGGCGACATGCACAAGATCCGCATCGGCGACCGTTGCAGCATCCAGGACGGCTCGGTGCTGCACATCACCCACGCCAGCGACTACAACCCCGGCGGCTGGCCGCTGATCCTGGGCGACGACGTGACCGTTGGCCACAAAGCCCTGCTGCATGGCTGCACCATTGGCAGCCGGGTTCTGGTCGGCATGGGCTGTACCGTAATGGACGGCGCCGTGGTGGAAGACGAAGTCATTATCGGCGCCGGCACCCTGGTACCGCCAGGCAAACGCCTGGAATCCGGCTACCTGTACGTGGGCTCCCCGTGCAAGCAGGCCCGGGCCCTGAGCGACAAGGAAAAAACGTTCTTCAAATACACTGCCGCCAACTACGTCAAACTGAAAGACGAATACCTGAATCCCTCAGAATAAAAAGCAGCGGCAAGGCAGCCTTGCCGGGAATCAATTCCCGGCCGCTGCCTTTTTTTGTGCGCCGGCGTTTTCCAGGACGCGGGCATACTCTGCACTACGCCGGTGAAGAGCAACCCGATCCAGAATGGTTGCTCCGTGTTCGTCTTCAGCATTCAGGTCACGACCGGCTTCAACAAAAAAGCTGATAAAGCGCTCGAAGTCTTCGGCCCGCATAGATTCATAAGCCCGACTCAGCACGAAATAATCGGCATTGATGCTTCGGTCCCAGGGGGTCAGGTCGAGATAGCTCTTTACCCGCTCGTCACTCCATTCCTCACCAATGACTTTCGGTTTGTCCGGTCCGCTCATGCTGGCATCTCCTGCTGTGTGCAATTCAGGGCGCACAGTATAAGGCTTTGAATGGGCAGAGGTTATATGAATCCACTATGAGTATCTGCGCTGCGAGCATAAGGAGAGCGGAGATACCGGCGGCTCAGGGCAGGATTTCCACCGGCAGGTCTGCGGTGGGCACTTCATCACTGCATTCGGGGTTACGGATGGCGATTTCCACCCGGCGATTGATAGCGCGGTTTTCCGGGCTGGTGTTGGGGGCCAGTGGCCGGGTCTCGGCACGGCCCGCGGCAACGACCCGCTCGGCGGGGATATCCCGGTTGAGTACCAGTTCATGCACCACCGAGACCGCCCGGGCAGCAGACAGGTCCCAGTTTGAGCGGTACTGACTGCTGGAAATCGGTCGATCGTCGGAATGCCCGGAAACCACCACATCCCCGCTACAGGCGGACAGGACGCTCACCACACGCTCGATGATCGGGATCATTTCCGGCTTGATGGTGGCGTCGCCAGAGCGGAAGGTCGCTTCCTCCGAGAACCGGATAACCACCTGATCCTCGTCGTAGTTCACATGCAGGGCTTCGGAAGCCACTTCCTCTTCCAGTTCCCGAACCAGACGCCCGGCCAGGTCCAGCACACCGCCGGGTATCTGCCGGGTTTCCGAGCGCTCGGTACGCTCATCAATAAACTCAGGTTGTTGTTGCAACGACTCCGACGGTTCGGGCAGCGAGACGGTATCCGATTCAACCAGGGTAATAGGGGAGCCACCCACGTCCTCCGCCACCACGTTGCTGGAGCCAAAGGCCAGCGACATGGAGTTGGCCATGGCCCGGTACTTTTCCACATCCATTTCGGCGAAGGACAGCAGCAGAATAAAAAACGTCAGCAGCAATGTGGCCAGATCGGCAAACGTCACGATCCAGTCCGGGGTGCCTTTCTTGCCCCGGTTCTTTTTCAGTGGCCGTGCCGGTTGCAAACCTCAGGCCTCCCGCTCGGGTTCGAGGTTGGTGCGGTGTTCCGGAGACACGTAGGAAGACAGCAGTTCGGTCATAACCCTGGGGTTTTCACCGCGCATGATGCTCTTGATGGAGGTAATGATCAGCATCTGGTTACGGGCATCGTCTTCCGCCTTCAGCTGCAACTTGTCGGCCAGGGGTAACGCCATCAGCTGGGCAATGAATGCGCCGTACAGGGTGGTCAGCAGGGCAATGGCCATGGCCGGACCAATAGAGGAAGGATCATCAAGGGTATTGAGCATTTGCACCAGCCCCACCAGGGTACCGAGCATGCCGATGGCCGGTGCCGATTCGCCAATACCGCGGAACACCCGTTCCGCCACTTCGTAGCGTTCGGCGGTCTGCTGGCTATCCTGCAACAGGGCCTCTTCCACCAGTTCCGGCGGGTGGCCATCGACACAGAGGTTGATGGCTTTCTGCAGGAACTCGTCCTTGGTGTCATGGTTCTCCAGACCCAGAATGCCCTCCTTGCGAACCACCCGGGCCAGCACGCCCACTTCCCGAATCAGTTCCGCCGGGCGCGCCAACCGGTCCGTAAAGGCTGCGCGGAAAGCCAGTCGGAAAGCACTCAGCACGGAGGGCATCCGGAATTTGATCAGGGTTACGGCAAACGTACCCCCGAGTACGATGGCCAGGCCTGGCAGGTTCAGAAAGGTAAGCACGGTTGCATTCGCCAACATGGCGAGCAACACAATCAGGGTTCCGGCTAGCAACCCGACAAGCGTAAGAATATCCATAACTGACCCTTATCGACGGCTCGGCTGCATCGCCTGCCTCAGTCTGTTCTCAGTTCCTCGATGACGGCCGAGGTTTCCGGGCGTACGCCCCGCCACACGAAAAAAGCTTCGGCAGCCTGTTCCACCAACATACCCAGACCGTCAAACACGTGTACGGCGCCATGATCCAGGGCCCACTGGTTAAACGTGGTGGTCTGCAGAGAATACATCATGTCGTAGACCACGGTATCTGCGCCGATCACATCTGCCGTAATGGCTGGCAAATCGCCCTTCAGGCTGGCGCTGGTGCCGTTGATCACCAGATCAAACGGTCCTTCGACCTGCTCAAAACCACAGGCCGAGAGTTCAATGCCACTGTGTTCCCGGCCGAACAGCCGGGCCAGCGCTTCGGCCCTGGCGACAGTACGATTGGCCACAACCACACTGGCGGGCTGCTCGTCCAGCAGAGGCCCGAGCACACCGCGCACCGCACCACCAGCGCCCAGCACCAGCACACGCGCGCCCTTCAGAGGCACGCCATGGTTGTCCCGGAGGTCGCGAACAATACCCACACCATCTGTGTTATCGGCCACCAGCTGGTCTTCTTGATCCAGATAGAGAGTATTGGCGGCACCTGCCAGCTCGGCCCGGTGAGTCCGGTGCTCAGCCAGGGTCCAGGCCTGTTCCTTGAACGGCACCGTAATGTTCAGACCCTTGCCGCCGTGGTCAAAGAAGTGATGAACGGTGCCGGCGAAATCCTCCAGCGGCGCCTGAATCGCGGTGTATTCCACAGCCTCACCGGTCTGTTGGGCAAACAGGCTGTGGATACGGGGTGATTTGCTGTGGCTGATGGGGTTGCCCACCACGGCATACAGATCGTTAGTCATTACGTTCCTCCAACCAGTCACGGCCGGTCAGAAAATACTCGGTCAGCCGGGCTTCCTCAGTGCCTGGCTCCGGACGGCGGTCGTAATCCCAGCGCACCAACGGGGGCAGGGACATCAGGATAGACTCGGTCCGGCCGCCCGACTGCAGTCCAAACAGCGTGCCCCGGTCGTACACCAGGTTAAACTCGACATAGCGGCCCCGGCGGTAGAGCTGGAATTCCCGCTCCCGTTCCCCCCAGGGCTGATCCATACGCCGGCGCACAATCGGCTCGTAGGCCTCAATGTAACTGTCGCCCACGGCCTGCATAAAGGCAAAGTCACGGTCGAAATCGCCGGTGTTGTAGTCATCGAAGAACAGCCCGCCAACGCCCCGTGGCTCCTGCCGGTGTTTGAGGTAGAAATAGTCGTCGCACCAGCGCTTGTAGTCCGCGTAGACGGAGTCACCGAATGGCTGGCAGGCTGCCTTTGCGGTGCGGTGCCAGTGCACGCAGTCTTCCTCAAATCCGTAATAGGGCGTGAGGTCATAGCCACCACCGAACCAGTACACCGGAGCGCTGTCCTCCGGCGTAGCGATGAAAAAGCGCACGTTGGCATGAGAGGTGGGCACGTATGGATTGTTCGGATGAATCACCAGCGACACCCCCATGGCCTGCCAGGGTGCGCCCGCCAGGTGAGGGCGGTGAGCCGTGGCAGACGCTGGCATGGTCTCGCCCATCACGTGGGAAAAGTTAACGCCGCCCTTCTCGATAACACCACCGTCGGCCAGTACGCGGCTGATACCGCCACCGCCTTCCGGCCGCTGCCAACTGTCACGGATAAACGATGCCTGGCCATCGACCGCTTCCAGCCGCTGACAAATGCGCTCCTGAAGACCGATGAGGTAGTCCTTGACGGCCTGGATATCCGGCTGCTGTGACATGAATTCTCCTAGCGAAACTGTTGACCGGTAACAATATCAATAATGCGACTGGGCTTGCGATTGCCGCCCAGCGCACCGGGGACAATACGATCTATGCGGTCGCCGAAATAGCGCCGCACCTGCCAGATGGCACGGGCCGGCTGACGCCCCGCCGGATTGCATGAGGTACTGACCAGCGGCATACCCGTCGCCTCACACAGGGCCCGCACCACCGGATGATCACTGACTCGAACGGCGATGGAACTGTGTTTGCCGCGGACCCACTCCGGCACCTGCTGGTTTACGTCCGGCAACAGACAGGTGACCGGCCCTGGCCAGTGGCGCAGAGCCTCGCTCTGAACGGCGTCGGGCAACGGATCCAGCAGGAAACGCACCTGTTCAACCGAGGCTGCCACCAGTATCACGCCCTTCTCCATGGGCCGCTGCTTGAGCTCAAGGATGTATTCGACCGCCTCCCGGTTCCAGGGATCGCACCCCAGTCCCCACACCGCTTCCGTGGGATAGGCGATTACCCCGCCTGCCAGTACCGTCTGGCGGGCAAGAGCCAGTTGAAGAAAACTCGGAGAAGATGTATTCGCCATCAGATATCGGCGCCCTCATGCAGAACAATGAACAAGGTCCCGACCGGTGCGCTGATAACCACCCGGGCAGGCATGGGCGAGGCCCTCAAGCTCCAGGATCAGTAGTGACTGCAGCAACTGATCCGCGGGCAAACCCGTGGCAAGGCTCAGTGCATCGGTAGACTGCGGATCATACCCCAAAGCCTCGAATACCGCGATTTCCCGGCTGTCCAGAAACGACAGGTCTGACGAATTCTCCGTTGCTTCCGGTTCTGCGGGCTGCGCCTGCATGGACCACCAGGTACCCAGTTCTTCCATCACGTCGTTGGCGGTCTCCACCAGCCGGGCGCCCTGGCGAATCAGTTGGTGACAGCCCCGGGCCACCGGGCTGTGCACCGAACCGGGAATGGCAAACACCTCCCGCCCCTGCTCGAGGGCGGTTCGAGCGGTAATCAGTGAACCGCTCCGGAGGCTGGCCTCCACCACCAGCACGCCCCGGGCGAGGCCACTGATAATGCGGTTACGCTGGGGGAAATAGGCGGCCCGAGCCTGGGTGCCCGGCGGGTACTCAGAAACAATCAAGCCGTTCTCAATGATGCGGTGAGCCAGGTTACGATGTTGGGCCGGATACAACCGGTCGAGACCACAACCCACCACCGCCAGTGTCGGATAGCCAGCATCCAGGGCGCCGGCGTGGGCTGCACCATCTATTCCCAGGGCCAGACCACTGGTGATCAGCAGCCCCCGCCGGCTGAGTTCGGCAGAAAACTGGCGGGCATGGTCCAGCCCCGCCCGGGTGGCGTTGCGACTGCCGACCACGCCCAGTTGGTCCCGTTGCAATAACTCAACGTTACCCAGTGTGTAGAGCACCAGAGGGGCATTGTGGATATGGCGCAGGCATTCCGGGTAGGGCGACTGGCCCTGTCCGAGCACGCCAATACCCCGTTCCCGACATTGGCGATAGATATCCAGTGCCCGGGCAATGACGCCCTGGCTGAGCTCCCCCGCCTGCCAGGCGACAATCGCCTCCACGGCATCGCCGCCAAGCCCCATGGCGCGAAGCGTGGCTGCATTCAGGGGCAGGATGTCGGTGAGCGTATCAACAGAACCCAGAATCCGCTCCCTGAGGGGGATTCCGAACCGGGGCAGCAGTGACAGCAGCAGCCACTGGCCTGCCGGTGTTTGCAGAAATTCCTGGTCTGACATTTTCTCTTCCTTGAAAACAACAATGGCCGGGCATTCCGGCCCGGCCATGTCTTATTCCATCAACTCATCAAACGCGCGGCCTCAGGGATTGGTGACCTTGTCACCTACCGAGAGGGGCCGCGTTGCCTGCAGCACCAGACCGTAGCTCATTTTCTCATAGGCCTGGAACACCATCAGCAGGCCAGCCCGCTCAGACGGCAATTCAATGGTTTCGCCAGTGACCGGATCACGAACCATGTTGCCCGCCTTCAGCACCGCCAGCACATTACCGGGCGCCAGGCCTTCGCGCTCACCACGGTTAATGGCGACCACATCGTACTGACCGATCTGGCTGACACCGCCATCGACAGAAATCATCTTGCCTTCGATCTCACTATCCGGCGAGCTGGGCACGAAGCTGGTGGTCAGCCGGCGATCTTCATTCACCAGCAACCGGTCGCCAATACGCACTTCTTCACTGGACTTGGTAATGCCTACGGTCAGCACATCACCATTTTCGGCATTAACGTTGCCGCGAGCAATGCTCCGGGCTTCCAGGCCAAGGAACTCGCCGGTGTCCGGATCCACAAATTCCTTGCTGCGACGGAAAATACCCACGCGATCGGCCGGCTTCTCGCCGCGAGCGTAAATACGGTCACCGGCACCGGTGATGATGCGTCCGTCCTCACCTTCAAGCACATAGGGCGCACCGTTAATTTCTTCCGGGCTGACAATACGGGTTTCGGTCAGGAAACTGGCGATGGCATCCAGGGGGATGGCCGGTATTGGTGTGTCGATGGCCTCGGAACGAACCTGAGGCGAGAGCTTCACCACATCGCTGGTCGCGACCTTGGTAATCCGGGGCTTGCCATCGATGTACACCAGTGCCAGGCGGTCACCGGGATAGATCAGGTGTGGGTTGGCAACCTGCGGGTTCACGTGCCAGATTTCCGGCCAGTACCACGGGTTGTTCAGGAATCGCGCTGAAATGTCCCAGAGGGTGTCCCCTTTGACGACAGTGTAACGCTCAGGATGATCAGACCTCAGCTCCGGCTGTGCCTGGGCCCAGGAGGTAAACAGCAGCGCAGAGGCTGCCAGAGCGTACAACAGTTTCCTCATTGTTTATGTCCTTGATCGCGTGCCTTGAATCTTTGCGTTCGGTAATGTCGCCGCAGAATCCCCGCAGCATATTACGTTGTTATTCCCGTTACTATAGAAGAAGTCCCGGAATTTGTGATGTTATCTTTTGTTCTTCGAGTGATTTCTGCAGCCATCGAAGCGCATTCGTGAAAGATTTTAACTATTAACTGATCAGTTTGTACTCAATCGGCGAATTATTGGATAATAGGCACCGTCAGGCGGACGTTATTACCTTGAACCCGGGAACTCTGCCAGCATTAACGGTTCATACTGTCGGAATCTCTGGATTCATCATAGGCAGACCAAGAAAATTTGCGCAGTACGCTGTCGCATTTCGGCAATCGGTTTCACAGCGTTACAAATGGTAAAATTCTGCGCTGGGCAGCCCGTCAAACAGGCTGACATTAGAGATTGCCCGATACACACAGGCCAGAAGCAAGAGCATTATGATTCGAGAAATTCTTGAGTATCCGGACCCACGACTTCGCACCATCGCCAAGCCGGTGGAGGAAGTGACCGATGACATCCGTACGCTGATCGACGACATGTTCGAGACCATGTACGATGCCCGCGGCATTGGCCTGGCCGCGACCCAGGTGGATGTGCACAAGCAGATCATCGTAATGGATCTGTCCGAAGATAAAACCGAGCCGCGGGTGTTCATCAACCCGAAAGTGGAAGTGCTGGATGGCGAGCTCGAAGCCATGCAGGAAGGCTGCCTGTCGGTACCGGGGTTCTATGAAGATGTGAAGCGCATCGAGCACTGCCGGATTACCGCCAAGGATCGCGACGGCAAGGAGTTTGTCCTGGAGGCTGAAGGCCTGCTGGCAGTTTGCATCCAGCATGAAATGGACCACCTGAATGGCAAGCTGTTTGTCGATTACCTGAGCCAGCTCAAACGTAATCGCATTCGCAAGAAGCTGGAAAAGCTGCACAAGCAGAGCGCCTGAGGCGCTGCCAGCATAGACCGAATTCAGGACCGGGTTACGACCCGGTTTTTTCGTATCAACGACACAGAGAAGCAACCAACGTGCGCATTGTGTTTGCCGGCACGCCGGATTTCGCCGCCACCGCCCTGAAAACCCTGCTGAATGCCGGTTACGACATCGTCGGCGTTTACACCCAGCCTGATCGCCCCGCCGGCCGCGGCCGCAAACTGATGCCCAGCCCGGTTAAACAGGTGGCACTGGATACTGGTATTCCCGTGTATCAACCGGTCAGTCTGAAGCCAGAAGAGGCCCAACAGGAACTGGCGTCACTGCAACCGGATGTGATGATCGTGGCTGCCTATGGCCTGATTCTGCCCAAGGCAGTGCTGAACATACCAACCCATGGCTGCCTGAACATTCACGCCTCCCTGCTGCCGCGATGGCGTGGCGCCGCCCCTATCCAGCGGGCGATTGCCGCCGGCGATGCCGAAACCGGAATCACCATCATGCAGATGGACGAGGGCCTGGATACCGGCGACATGTTGCTGAAACTGGACACCCCCATCAGCGCCGACGATACCGGCGGCAGCCTGCATGACCGGCTGGCCGAGATGGGCGGCAAGGCTATTGTGCAGGCCATGGAGCGGCTGGCCAAGGGCGATCTGACCGGCGAAGTCCAGAATGAGGCAGAGGCCAACTACGCCCATAAGCTGTCGAAGGAAGAGGGCCACATCGACTGGAGCCGAAGCGCGCAGGAAATCGAACGACTGATTCGCGCGTTCAACCCCTGGCCCGGTACCTTTACCGATCTTGGCGAGCAACGTATCCGTATTCATCAGGCCAGCGCCCTGAAGCAGGGCAGCGACAAGGGTCCCGGTACCGTGATTGCCCGGGAGCGGGACGGTGTAGACGTTGCCTGCGGCACCGGCACGCTCAGAATCACTTCCGCGCAGTTACCAGGCAGCAAGGCCCAGAGCATCAACGATCTGATCAACGGTGGTAAGCAGGTATTGCTGCCCGGCCAGGAGCTGAACTGACCATGGCCTACCAGCCCCTGCCATTCCGCGCCATTGCCGCCAACGTATTGCTGGCGGTGGAACAGGGCCAGTCGTTATCCCAATGCCTGCCCCCCGCCCTGAACCAGTTACCACCGGAACAACGGCCACAGCTGCAAGCTATCTGTTATGGCACCTGCCGCTGGTTTCACCGACTTGAGAGCGAGCTGAACCAGCGCCTGAAAAAGCCCCTGCGCAAGCCGGACCGGATCATTCACCACCTGATGCTGGTGGCCCTGTTCCAGTTGCGTTACAGCGAACAGGCCACCTACGCGGTACTGAACGAAACCGTGGAGGCTTGCCGGGCACTGGACAAGCCCCACCTGACCGGTCTGGTCAACGGAGTGCTGCGGGCCGCCGAAAGGGAAGGGGCGCCAGCGCCGAAAGACGATAGTGGCCGCTTCAGTCATCCGGTGTGGATGGTGGAGAAGCTTCGCCACAACTGGCCGGACGATTGGCAGGCCATCCTTGAAGCCAACAACCAGCAGGCACCCATGACCCTGCGGGTCAATGCCCTGCGCTTCAAACGCGACGAGTACCTGAACCTGTTGTCGGAAGCCGGCATCGAGGCCCACGCCACGCGCTTTGCCCCCAGCGGCATCCAGCTCCAACGGCCGGTGCCGGTGGACCGACTGCCCTGGTTCGAGGACGGCGCGGTCAGTGTTCAGGATGAAGCCGCCCAATTGTGTACGACTCTAATGGATCTGCAGCCAGGCCAGCGGGTACTGGATGCCTGCGCCGCGCCCGGAGGCAAGAGCTGCGCCATCCTTGAAGCCTGTGGCGAACTGGACGAAGTGGTGGCCATCGACGAATCCGCCGAGCGCCTGCCCCGGGTCCAGGAAAACCTGGACCGGCTCGACCTGCACGCCACCCTGACCCAGGCCGATGCCGCCGATATCGACAGCTGGTGGGACGGCACGCCCTTCGACCGCATCCTGCTGGACGTTCCCTGCAGCGCTACCGGCGTGATCCGCCGGCACCCGGACATCAAACTGTTGCGCCGGGAGTCCGACATCGTGCCTCTGGCCAGTATCCAGCTTGGCCTGCTGGAGGCCATGTGGTCTATCCTGAAGCCCGGTGGGCGACTGGTGTATGCCACCTGTTCGGTGTTTCCACAGGAGAACCACCGTATAATCCAGCGGTTCCTGAAGCAGCAGAATCAGGCAACGCTGAAGACCATCGACGCAGACTGGGGCCGGGACATGAACACCGGGCGTCAGCTGTTCCCAGACCCGGACAGCCATGACGGCTTTTTCTACGCCGTGCTGGAGAAACCTGAACCATGAAAATCCTGATTCTCGGCGCCGGCCAGGTCGGCGGCACCCTGGCGGAAAACCTGGCAAACGAAGCCAACGACATCACCGTGGTGGACAACGACAGCGCCCGCCTTCGCGAACTGCAGGACCGGCTCGACATCCGCACCATGCATGGCCGCGCCTCCTATCCCACGGTATTGCGACAGGCCGGTGCCGAAGATGCCGACATGATCATCGCGGTAACCAACAGCGATGAAACCAACATGGTGGCGTGCCAGGTCTCCAAGCTGCTGTACAAGACCCCCACTACCATCTGCCGTGTGCGTGCCGGCGCCTATCTGGCCAAGCCGGAACTGTTCTACAACCGGGATACGGTCAAGGACCTGGACAGCCTGAGAGGCTTCCCCCTGGACGTTCTGATCAGTCCCGAACATCTGGTAACCCAGCACATTACCCGGCTGATTGAATACCCCGGTGCCCTGCAGGTACTGGAGTTCTCCAAGGGCCTGACCCGACTGGTCGCCATTCGCGCCACCGAGGGCGGCCCACTGGTGGGGCACGAACTGTCCTACCTTCGCACCCACATGCCCAAGATCGATACCCGGGTGGCGGCGATTTTCCGCAAGGACCGGGCGATCATGCCCCAGGGCGATACCGTAATTGAAGACGGCGACGAGGTGTTCTTTATCGCCGCCGCCGACCATATCCGCTCGGTGATGAGCGAACTGCAACCGCTGGAGAAGCCCTACAAACGCATCTTCATCTGCGGCGGTGGCAACATCGGCTACCGGCTGGCCAACACCCTGGAAGACCGCTATCAGGTGAAACTCCTGGAACGGGACCATGAACGCTGCGTGATGCTGTCCGAGCGCCTGCGCAAGACCGTGGTACTGGAAGGTAATGCAGCCAACAAGGACATCCTGCTGGAAGAGAACATCGAGAATACCGATGTGTTCTGCGCCGTCACCAACGACGACGAAGCCAACATCATGGCCTCGTTGCTGGCCAAGCGACTGGGTGCCCGCAAGGTCCTGACCCTGATCAACAACCCCGATTACGTGGACCTGATCCAGGGCGGCGATATCGACGTGGCCATCTCACCCCAGCAGACCACCATCGGCAGCCTGCTTACCCACGTGCGCCGTGGTGATGTGGTGAACGTGCACGCCCTGCGCCGGGGCGCGGCCGAAGCCATTGAGGCCATCGCCCACGGCGACCACCGTTCCTCCAAGGTGGTTGGCAAACGCCTGGACGAAATCAATCTGCCATCCGGAACGACCATTGGTGCCATTGTCCGGCACAACGAAGTGCTCATCGCCCACGACCACCTTCGGGTGCAACCAGACGACCACGTGATCCTGTTCCTGGTGGACAAGTCGCGCATACGGGACGTCGAGAAACTGTTCCAGGTGGGCCTCACGTTCTTCTGATTGATCTCAGGCAAAACAACACCCTGGCTGGCACTTAGAAATGCGGCGCCGGCCAGCGTATAATGCGCGTTTTCAAATTTTCGGAGTGCCCCGGAACCGGGGCCCACACACAGACTGACCAGCAGGCAAACGTCGTGACAGACAAGGCAACCAACAACTCCGCGCCGGACATCAAGACCTTCCAGGGTCTGATCCTGGCATTGCAGAATTTCTGGGCGCAGCACGGCTGCGTGGTTCTCCAGCCCCTGGATATGGAAGTGGGCGCCGGTACCTTCCACCCGGCCACCTTCCTGCGATCCATCGGTCCGGAAACCTGGAACTCCGCCTACGTCCAGCCCAGCCGCCGCCCCACCGACGGCCGTTACGGCGAGAACCCCAACCGCCTGCAGCACTACTACCAGTTCCAGGTGGTTCTGAAGCCGTCTCCGGACAACATTCAGGAGCTGTACCTGGATTCTCTGCGCGCCCTGGGCCTGGACCCGTTGGTGCACGACATCCGCTTTGTCGAAGACAACTGGGAATCGCCGACCCTGGGCGCCTGGGGCCTGGGCTGGGAAATCTGGCTGAACGGTATGGAAGTGACCCAGTTCACTTACTTCCAGCAGGTAGGCGGCCTGGAATGCTATCCGGTCACCGGCGAGCTGACCTACGGCCTTGAGCGTATCGCCATGTACCTGCAGGGTGTGGACAGCGTGTATGACCTGGTCTGGACCAATGGCCCGGATGGCGTGGTTACCTACGGCGACGTGTTCCATCAGCAAGAGGTGGAAATGTCCACCTACAACTTCGAACATGCCGACACCGAGTTCCTGTTCCACAGCTTCGATGTCTATGAGCGGGAAAGCGCCCGCCTGATCGACGCAGGTCTGCCACTGCCGGCCTATGAGCAGGTGCTCAAGGCCTCCCACACATTCAACCTGCTGGACGCCCGTCACGCCATCTCCGTGACCGAGCGCCAGCGTTTCATCCTGCGTGTACGTACCCTGGCTCGCTCCGTGGCCCAGGCCTACTTCGAGAGCCGTCGCAAGCTGGGCTTCCCGCTGGCCCCGGAACACCTCCGCAAGGAAGTGCTGGCCGCCGCTGAAGCCGCCGACGCCAAGGCCAGTAAAAAGGGCAAGAAAGCCAACAAGGCACCGCAGGAACAGGGGAACGCATAATCATGGCAACTCAGGATTTTCTGGTCGAACTGGGCACCGAGGAGCTGCCTCCGAAAGCTCTCAAGCCCCTCTCTGACGCTTTCACCCAGGGCATTGTCAAAGGCCTGGAAGAAGCCGGCGTAGCCTTTGGTGCGGTGGAAAGCTTCGCAGCACCCCGTCGTCTGGCGGTACGTATCCGGGACCTGGCCGATGCCCAGCCGGACAAATCGGTCGAGAAGCGCGGCCCGGCCGTGAAAGCAGCGTTTGATGATTCCGGTAACCCCACCCGGGCGTTGACCGGCTTCGCCACCTCCCTGGGGATTACCCCGGATCAGCTCGACACCATGGAGACCGACAAGGGTGCCTGGCTGGTGTACCGTACCGTTGAGAAGGGCAAGCCCACCGTAGAACTGATGCCGGATCTGGTGGACAAATCCCTGGCCGCCCTGCCCATTCCCAAACGCATGCGCTGGGGTGCCTGGAAGACGGAATTCGTGCGCCCGGTACACTGGCTGATTCTGTTGTACGGCAACAAGGTGATTGAAGCACCGGTGATGAACCTCAAGCCCGGCAACAAGACCCGTGGCCACAGGTTCCACTGCCCGAAAGAGCTGATTGTGCCCACCCCGGCCGACTACGAAGTGGTGCTCAAGCAGGAAGGCTACGTGCTGGCAGACTTCGCCGAGCGTCGTGAGCAGATCCGCGCCGGCGTGGCCGCGCTGGCGGAGAAAGAAGCCGGCGGCAAGGCCGTGATCGACGAAGACCTGCTGGACGAAGTGACGGCCCTGAACGAATGGCCGGTACCCTTGATGGGGCGCTTCGAGGAGCGCTTCCTGGATGTACCCGCGGAAGCCCTGATCTCCTCCATGAAGGAACATCAGAAGTACTTCCACGTGGTGGATGCCGGCGGGAAGATGCTGCCGCTGTTCATCACCGTGGCCAACCTGGAGAGTAAAGACCCGGCCCAGGTGATTTCCGGTAACGAGAAAGTGATTCGCCCGCGCCTGTCCGACGCCGCCTTCTTCTACGACACCGACCGCAAGACCAGACTGGAAGACCGCGTCGAGGCACTCAAGCCCATCGTGTTCCAGGACAAGCTGGGCAGCATCTACGACAAATCTGTACGGGTAGCAGCCCTGGCCAAAAAGATTGCCGAAGCCATCAACAGCGACCCGGCCCTGGCCGAGCGTGCTGCCATGCTCGCCAAGACCGATCTGGTCACCGAAATGGTGCTGGAGTTCACCGACCTGCAGGGCATTATGGGTCAGTACTACGCGGCCAATGACGGCGAACATGCCGATGTCGCCAAGGCCCTGAACGAGCAGTACATGCCGCGCTTTGCCGGCGACGACCTGCCCACCACCCTGACCGGTTGTGCGGTGGCCATTGCTGACCGCATCGATTCCCTGGTCGGCCTGTTCGGCATCAACCAGCCGCCGTCCGGCACCCGGGATCCGTTTGCCCTGCGCCGTGCTTCTCTCGGTGTGCTGCGCATCATCATCGAACGTGAACTGCCGCTGGACCTGCAGACAGTCTGCGAGTGGGCGGAAGAAAACTTCTCCGTGCTGACCGAGAAGAACACCGCCAGCACCGTGGTGGACTACATGCTGGAGCGTTTCCGTGCCCACTATGATGAGCAGGGCATCGGCGCCGAAGTGTACCTGGCGGTGCACGCCCGCCGCCCAACCCGCCCGCTGGACTTCGACCGCCGGGTAAAAGCCGTGGAAGCCTTCCGCCAGCTGCCAGAGGCACAGGCCCTGGCCGGCGCCAACAAGCGGGTTTCCAACATCCTCACCAAACAGGGTGGTGACAGCATCGGCGAGACCGTAGACACCTCTCTGTTGCAGGATGCTGCCGAGAAAACCCTGGCTACGAAGGTGGAAGAGCAGGCACAGAAAGTACTGCCGATGTTCGAGCAGGGTGACTACGCCAGTGCGCTGACGTCGCTGGCCAGCCTGCGTGAGCCGGTCGACACCTTCTTTGACGAAGTGATGGTGATGGCCGACGACGACGCCGTGCGCAACAATCGTCTGGCACTACTGAACCGCCTGCGCAACCTGTTCTTGCGAGTGGCCGACATCTCCCTGCTGCCCACGGCAGGCTGAGGCACACAGGCCGCTGGTTCACAATAAACCAGCGGCCTGCATATCCTGCTTTTCCACTCAGCTGCGCCAGAAGTCCGGCGACAACATCACAAACACACTCAACAGCTCCAACCGGCCCAGAATCATGGCGCCCATCAGAACCCATTTGGCCGCATCCGGCAACGTCTGGAAATTGCCTGCCGGGCCGATGGTATCGCCCAGTCCTGGCCCGACATTCGTCAAAGCCGTAGCGGCTCCGGAAAGACTGGTCACCAGATCCAGCCCCAGCGCCCCCAGAATCGCCGTCACCAGCGCCAGCGTCGCCAGAAAAATGAAAGAGAAGGCGACACTGGAGGCCACGATATCGTCACCAATCACCCGCCCGTTGTAGTTGCGGGCAAACACCGCGTGAGGGTGCAGCAAACGACGTACCTGCTCCCTGAGCAATAGCATGGACAGCTGGAACCGGAAGATTTTCATGCCGCCAGACGTGGACCCGGAACACCCGCCGACAAAGGTAATGAACAGGAATACCACCACCGCAAACGGGCCCCACAAAGAGTAATCCGTGGAGGCGAAGCCGGTTGTGGTTACCACAGACGTGACATTGAACAGCGCTGAAACAAAGGTCTCAAACGGATCTACCGGCTCCCTCAGAACCCGGTAAATGGTCAGCAACGCAGCGACAATCACCAGGAACCGGAGAAAGAAACGAACCTGCTGATCCCGCAACAGTGGCTGTCGCTGTCCGTGAATAAACCGTACAAACAGAAAGAACGGCATGGCGCCCATGGCCATGAAAACCGTCGACGCCAGTAGAATGGACGGCGAATCAAACTGCCCCATGGAGCTGTCCGAGGTGGAATAGCCCCCGGTCGATACTGTAGTCAACGCGTGATTCAGCGCCTGAAAGAAACTCATCCCCAGCAGCCAGTAGGTGAGCACGCAACCGAGCGTCAAGCCCAGATAGATGAGTACCAGGCTGCGGGCCAGGTGGCTGGTGCGGGGCACCGCTTTCTCGTTCCATTCGGACGATTCGGTCGCAAACAGCCGCATACCGCCAATCCGGAGAAACGGCAGGATGGCAACCGCCATACCGATGATCCCGATACCGCCCATCCATTGCATGATCGAACGCCAGAGCAGAATGTCGTCCGGCAGATGATCCAGGCCGGTAAGAACGGTGGAACCCGTAGTGGTCACGCCGGAAATGCTCTCAAAGAAAGCATCGGTCATGCTCAGCTTCATGTCACTCAGCAGCAGCGGCAAACTGGAGAATAACGGAATCACAACCCACGCCGACACCGTCAGCATGAACATCTGCTGCTGGCGTAGCGCGTGTTTCCGCCGCCCCGCCAAAGCCAGAGCCGCGGCACCAATGCTGAAACAGACCACCGAGGATTTCACGAACGCCAGCCAATCCGGCGTATCACCGAATACCAGCAGGTTAACCGGAAGGGTCATGAGGAAACTGAGCAGGATGAGCAGAAAACCGAGGATCTGAACAATGGGGATAATGTTCACAGGGCAGGGGGCTCCGATGTCCGGACACAGGCCAGTCGCAACGCCTTACAAGGCAAGGCGGCATCCACGCCGCTGTTATACGCCCATTCAACCGGGTTTACCACTGCCAGGGCGAGGCTTCTGCTTGCCACCGATCCGGACAATCCACGACAGAATTTTTGAATTCCAGCCCGGGGAAGGGGTAGCAAAACCGCCGCCAATGCGTATAATACCGGCCGTTGATCGGCGTGTGGCGCAGCTTGGTAGCGCACTTCGTTCGGGACGAAGGGGTCGCAGGTTCGAATCCTGCCACGCCGACCACTTTCCCTTCTTGATTTATCTTTCCCTATTTCAGTTTTCCAATAATATTTCATTCTGGGTTGTTACACCCCAGCCCAATGAATTTCTGTATCCTTAGTCAATCTGCTCATGATTAAAGGGGTGTTTTGATGAATGAGGCGATCGCCCGGCTGCGTCAATTCCGGGATGACAGAGACTGGAAGCAGTTCCACAACCCGAAAGATCTATCGCTGGCCCTGAGTATCGAGGCTTCGGAACTGCTGGAGTTATTTCTATGGAAATCTCCCGAACA
This sequence comes from Marinobacter sp. LM1, assembly GCF_042763285.1. Lineage (NCBI taxonomy): Bacteria > Pseudomonadati > Pseudomonadota > Gammaproteobacteria > Pseudomonadales > Marinobacteraceae > Marinobacter > Marinobacter sp. LM1. The sequence goes on along the minus strand of NZ_CP114373.1, from coordinate 39,068 downwards.
GGCCGATGTCAGCAAAGTAAAAGAAGAACTCGCCGATGTGATTGCCTATGCGTTACTGCTGGCAGACAGCTATGAGCTGGATGTGGAGCAGATTGTGCTCGACAAGATTGCCCTGAACGAAAAGAAATACCCGGTCAGCAAAGCCAGGGGAACCGCGAAGAAGTACACCGAGCTATGAGCCAATCGCCGATGGCTGAGATTCAGCGCTACCCCTTCAGCAAGGACGCCCTGAACGATTTGCGCGACAATGCCTTTGCTGCGGGTAACTGGCCCTTGGTCTACGTACTCAGTGACGAAAAGCACGGGCGTGCCTACATCGGCGAAACCACCGACACGCTCACCCGCATGAGCACCCACCTCAAACACGACGAAAAGCAGCTGCTGACCGCGGTTCACCTGATCACCAGCGAGTATTTCAACAAATCCGCAACGCTGGATGTGGAATCCCTGCTGATCAAGTACATGGCCGCCGATGGCAAGTACACCCTGCTCAACGGCAACCTGGGGCTGGCCGACCACAACTATTACCAGCGCAGCGCCTTGTATGAAGAAGTCTTCCGGGAAGTCTGGAACCGGTTAATAGCCAAGGGCGTTGTGTCCCGCACCCTGGACCACCTTGATAACTCCGATGTCTTCAAATACTCGCCCTACAAATCCCTGTCCTTCGATCAGCGTCAGGGACTTCTCACCATACTGCATGAACTGACCAACCCCGGTGTCCAGAATATTGTGGTGGAAGGGGGAGCCGGAACCGGCAAGTCGGTCCTGGCCATTTTTCTGTTCAAACTACTAACCTCCGAAGATCACCAGATCAGCCTGCGGGAATTTTCCGACGAGGAGGCTGAGATCCACGCTCTGCTAAAATCCCTCAGAGAAACACTGCCCAAACCCAAAATGGCGCTGGTGGTGCCCATGACCTCCTTCCGAACCACCCTGAAGAATGCGTTCAAGCACGTTGCCGGGCTTAGCTCCGACATGGTGATCAGCCCGTCCGAGCTGACCAAACAGCGCTACGATATTGTTCTGGTTGACGAATCCCACCGTCTGCGCAAGCGCAAGAATCTGGGTGCCTATTTCGGCAGTTTCGACAAAGCCTGTCAGGCTCTGGATATGGACAAGCATACCTGCAGCGAAGTGGACTGGGTGTGCCAGCAAGCCAACAAGGCGATTTTCTTCTACGACGAAGGCCAGTCCATCAAACCCTCCGACGCCGATGTCGAAGTGTTCCAGCTCCTTAAAGCTGCCAAGGGCTCGGTGACCCACCGGTTACTCTCCCAGTTCCGGGTCAAGGCCGGGCAACCCTATGTGGAGTTTGTGGATAAGTTACTGAAAGGCGGTGTTGATGACGGCGTGGTGTTCACCGCCAAAAACTACGAATTTGAAGTATTTGATTCGCTCAGTGACATGGTCAGTACAATTCACGAGAAAGAGCAGCAGGTCGGACTGTCCAGACTGATCGCCGGCTACTCCTGGCCCTGGGCCTCGAAGAAGGATTGTGAGGCCTACGACATCGTGATCGATGACGTTCAGCTCCGCTGGAACAGCACCAATACCGACTGGATCAACAAGGCAGGATCGCACCGGGAAGTCGGCTGCATTCACACCACCCAGGGTTACGACCTGAACTACGCCGGCATTATCTTCGGCGAGGAGATCCGGTACGACCCGGAAAGCCAAGTCATTGTCATAGAGAAAGGCAACTACCACGACCGCACCGGCGGCCAGGGCATCAAAGACCCAGAAGAACTGAAGCAGTACATCATCAACATCTACCGTACCATCATGCTCCGAGGTATTCGCGGCACTTTTGTCTACGCATGTGATGATGCGCTAAGGGATTACCTGAAACAGCACATTCCCGTTCATAGTTCTGGCCAACCAGAGCCTGAAAACACCAACGTGGTGGAGCTTGAACCTTACGTAAACGCTGTGCCGCTGTTCGATCTGCAAGCGGCTGCGGGAGGGTTCGGAGAACTTAGTGAGGTTAGCGAGCTTGACCCCAATAGGCACTTAGACTGGGTTGCTGTGCCCGAAGGAGTCCGGGTGCGCAAAGACATGTTTGCCTGCCGGGTGTTCGGCGAATCCATGAACCGGGTTATTCCGAATGGTGCCGTGTGCCTGTTCCGAACCGACCGTGGTGGTTCCAGAAACGGGAAGACCGTACTGGTTGAATGTATCGACAGTGTTGATGCCGAGTCAGGTTCACGCTACACCGTGAAAGTCTATGAAAGCTATAAGGTTGATGACGAACAAGGCTGGCGTCATACCCGTATTCAACTGAGCCCCAACTCTTACGATGACAATTTTCAGCCCCTTGAGCTGACAGATGAAGAAGCACTTAAATATCGGGTGGTTGGGGAATTTGTTGGCGTCATTGATGATTAGCATTCAACTCGATGGTGTTTGACAACCCAACTCCGCCATATCAGACTTCAAATCACATCCGCCCCTTGGCAGTAAGCCTCCCTCAACTATCCCGAGGGTGTGCCGAGCCCTTGGGGCTTTTTCTTTTTTTGAGTATTCCGGAACGCCACAATGACCACGGCAAACATCAACACAGACATGTTGACCTGGGCGCGGGAGCGCTCTGGTATCTCTGTGCCTGATTTTGCCCGGCGCTGCGGTATTTCTGAGGAGCGACTTCGGGAATGGGAGTCCGGCGAACGAAAACTGACGTTCAACCAGGCAATGCGATTCGCTGAAAAAGCGCATGTGCCGTTTGGCTATCTGTTCTTGGCAAAGCCACCTGAGGAAGTCTTACCCATTCCGGACCTGCGCACCCTCGAAGGCCAAGGTGTACAGCGCCCGAGCGCAGAATTGCTAGACCTGGTCAAACTGATGATGCAACGCCAGGAATGGTACCGGGAGTACCTTCAACAGCATTTTGCCGAGGCCAACCCCTATGTCGGCCGCGCTTCCTATTCTGACTCCGTGGAGTCCATTGTCGAAGACATCCGCGCGTGCCTGGGTGTTGAGCCCCACCCAACCAGAGGTAAATGGGATGATTACTATCGGGATTTAGTCCAGCGTATTGAATCCTTGGGGATTCTCGTTATGCGTCAGGGTAATCTTGGGCACCATAGCCGTCCGCTCAACGTTGATGAATTCCGTGGGTTCGCGATTGTTGATGAGTATGCTCCGATCATTTTTGTGAATCACAGCGACGCGCTGGGTGCGCGCCTTTTCACACTGATTCATGAACTTTGCCATATCTGGATTGGCCAATCCGGGATCTCTGACGGCAACACCAACACCCATCGTCAGGAAGAGGTTCTGTGTAACGCTGTTGCTGCAGAATTTCTGGTGCCTGCCCAGGAGTTCAGGGCACTCTGGCAACACGATTCTGAAAGCTGGGAAGACAACCTGCCGCCGCTTGAGGCTCATTTCCACGTAAGTACCTGGGCGCTAGCCAGGCGTGCTTTAACGCTCAATTTTATATCCCAGCAAGAGTATGGCCGCTACATTTTTGAGCAGAAAATGCGCCACGAACAGCGGAAAGGAAGCGGTGGCCCGACTTACTACCAAACCAAAAAGGCACAGATTAGTCGCCAATTCTCCCAGGCCGTTGTCGGTGAAGCCTTGAGTGGCCAACTGTTGCTGCGGGAAGCAGGTGAACTTCTGGGTGGAATCAAACCGGGGAAAATTGAGACGTTCGCTAGGGAGTTAGGCGTTTGAGATATTTGCTGGATGCGAATACCTACATACAAGCCAAGAATCAATACTACGGCATGGATATCTGCCCCGCGTACTGGGACTGGCTGGACTTACAGTTCGAGCAAGGCCTGATCGGCAGTGTGGATATGATCGGCCGGGAGCTGCGGGACGGCAACGATGACCTGGCAGACTGGGTGCGAGAAAGACCTGGGCATTTCATCAGCAATGACGACGAAGCAACCCAAAGTGCCTTTGCCGCCATTGTGCAATCCGTCATGGAAGGTGATTACAACGCCGGTAATCGTGATAGTTTTCTGGCAAAAGCCGATCCCTGGATTATTGCTAAAGCACAATGCCTCGGGGCTACTGTCGTCACTCATGAATCGGTAGTTGCACCAAACGCCCGGAAGGTAAAAGTTCCAAATATATGTCAGCAGTTTGACGTTACCTGCATCAATACGTTTCAGTTCCTTCGAGAGTTAAATGCCCGATTTGTGCTGGGGACATAAGGAACTCAAACGATTTCAGGCTTTGCCTGGCAGCCACCACGGTCAACGCGACTGCTCCACCACAATCAACTCCCCAAGCTCAAATCCCTCTGCCTCAGCCCGCTCCTTGAACGCGTCCAGCACCTCATCGCTCACCTCCGGCGTGCGCGACATCAGCCACAGGTAATCCCGGTCATACCCGGTGATATACGCGGTGGTGTATTGGTCATCCAGCTCAAACACCACGTAGGACGCATAGAAAGGTCCAAAGAACGATACTTTCAGGTGGCCTACATCGCTGTCGCCCACAAACACCGCGCGGCCTTCGGCTTCTTTCCACTCACCGGCTTCGGCGTTGTAGCCCCGGTTGATCACTTTGATACTGCCGTCATTGTTTAGACTGTATTCGGCGGTAACCTGGCTCAGGCCCTCTTCGAACGAGTGATCTAACCGGGCGATCTCGTACCAGGTGCCCAGGTAACGCTGCTGGTCAAAACCGGTCACTGGTTCAATGCCCTTGGGCACACCGGTGCAGCCCGTCATCAGAAACAGTAACACGATTACAGCCAATCCAGTCTTCATGACAAACTCCCAAAGAACAGTCGTGAACCAACGCAAAGCCACAGGCAAAGATCGTCAAACAGGTGTTAAGCTCTGAAACACCCTGGCGCTCGTATACCCAGCGCTAACCAACCAAGGAGTCGAATATGATCGGATACGTCACACTCGGAGTCAGCGATATGGGCCGGGCCAAGCAGTTCTACACGGATCTGCTGGCAGATCTGGGCGCCAAGGTGCTGATGGACATGGACCGAATTGCGTTTATTGGCAAGAGCATGGGAGCCCCCATGCTGGCCGTCTGCACCCCGTTCAACGGTGAACCTAACCATCCCGGCAACGGCAATATGGTGGCCATTCCGGCGGGCTCCAAAGAAGCCGTGGATAAGTTGTACCACAAGGCCATTGAACTGGGCGCCACCTGCGATGGCGAACCGGGGCAGCGTATTCCGGAGATGTTCTACGGCGCCTATGTGCGCGACCCGGATGGCAACAAGCTGGCGTTCTTCGAATTCGGCTAAGCGTCGACCGCCACCACCCCGGTTGGGTGGTGGCTTACTGACTTACACCGAGAGATGGCGACGGAAGAGCAACAACGCCGCCGTGAAGAACACCCCGCCAATGGCCATCAGAGCCAGCATCTGTGGCCACACCACCTCCAGCCCCGCACCGCGGTACAGAATGGCCTGGGCCATGCTGACAAAGTGGGTGGTGGGCGACGCCAGCATCAGATCCTGCACCAGCTCGGGCATGCTTTCCCGGGGCGTGATTCCGCCCGACAGCAACTGCAAGGGCAGAATGGTGAGAATCAGCAGCAGGCCAAACTGGGGCATGGTTCGGGCCACGGTGCCGATCAGAATGCCGATGGCGGTGGTGGAAAACAGGTGAATCAGGGCGCCGAGCAGAAACAGCAACACCGACCCTGCCACCGGCACCTGTAGCCAACCCTGGATCACCAGCGTTACCGACAGCGCCGCGGCCAGTAACACCACCAGACCATTGGCCCACACCTTGGACGCCATGATTTCGAAAGGCCGCAACGGCATCACCATCAGATGCTCCACAGTCCCGTGCTCCCGCTCCCGGATCAGTGCTGCCCCGGTAAGAATGATGCTGATCAGGGTCACCTGGGTGATCAGCTCCATGACACCGCCAAACCAGGTTCCGTCCAGATTGGGGTTGTAACTCACCCGGGTGACCAGCTCGATCGGTAGCCCGGTGCTGGCAGAGCTACCCGGTTGCAGAAACTCCGCCACTTCTGCCATCGCAAAGCGCTGAATGTAATTGGTGCCTATAAAGGCCTGGCTCATGCGGGTGGCGTCGATGTTCAGCTGCAACGCTACCGGGTTGCCCTGCCGGACATCCCGCTCAAAGCTTTCGGGGATCACCAGGGCAAAGGTATGGCTGCCCTTGTCCAGCAAGTCGTCAATGTCACCGTAGGCCACCAGATCCGGCGTCAGGAACCATGGCTGCTGGAGCGAATTGATGATGCGACCAGACAACACCGTCTGATCTTCGTCCACCACGGCGATCGGTGCGTTGTGAAGCTCCATGGAGCCAGCGGAACCTGCGGTGTAGATCATCACCGTAAACGCCACCAGCACAAACACCATCAATGCCTTGTCCTGCCACAGACTGCGCAGTTCCTTGATACCCAGGTGCCAGATGTTGCGTAAGGAATTCATGTCAGCGCCCCTGTTTTCTGAGCAGCGCCACCGCCATTACGGTCAGCACCGGAACGAACGCCGCCAGGGCCAGGAACGCGCCCTGCATATCTGCCAGCGACAGGCCTTTGGTAAACACGCCACGGCTGATCTGCAGGAACCAGGTCGCCGGCCAGACCGGACCGATCAACGCGCCGGCACCGCTCAGGGACGACACCGGTTCGGTCAGGCCGGAGAACTGCACGGTCGGCAGGATGGTGAGAATCGCAGTGGCCGCCAGGGCGGCAATCTGGGTCGAGGCAAAGGTCGACATCACCTGACCCAGGGCCGTGGTGGCGGTCACAAAGAGCAGGGCGCCGAAGGTGAGCGTCAGCAGGCTGCCTTTGATCTCGACATCAAACACGTACACCGCCAGCAAGACCAGGCTCACGTAGCTGATCATACTGAACGCGATGTAGGGCAGCTGTTTGCCCAGCAAGAACTCCACCCGGGTGACCGGAGTGACGTACAGGTTGGTGATGGAGCCCAGTTCCTTTTCCCGGACGATGCCCAGGGCCATCAGAATGGCCGGAATAAAGATCAGCAAAATGGGGATAACCGCTGGCACCATCGCATCCAGGCTCCGGAAGTCCTGGTTGTAGCGATACCGGTCCTCCAGCGTGACCAGTGTCAGTGTGGGTACCACGCCCAGAGTGCGCTGGGCCAGCTCCGTCAGGTAACTGATGTGCATGCCTTCAACGTAACCCAGGATGGTCTCGCCCCGGAAAGGCATGGCACCATCCACCCAAACCGCCATTTCAGTCGGTCGCCCCCGTTTCAGGTCTTTGCCGAAGCCCGGCGGAATCTCAATAGCCAGGCTTAGCTCGCCGGAGCGCATGCGTTGTTCCAGCTCCTGGATATTCTGCAACTCCGGTTGTTGCAGGAAATATCGGGAGCCGGACACCGCCGCGATGTAATCCCGGCTCTGGGGTGTCTGGTCCCGATCCAGCACGGCGAACGACAGGTCTTCTACATCCAGGGTAATGCCGTAACCCAGGATCAGCATCAACAACGCGGAACCGATAAAGGCGAAGGCCATTCGAATGGGATCCCGCAACAGTTCCCTCGCTTCCCGGGTGGCGTAAGCCAGCAAGCGCCGGGGACTGAACACGGTCGGCCGGTCACCATGACTGGCGGGCTCCAGAGCCAGTTGGTCGGCGCCGGTCTCCGGCTCTTTATCCACCGCTTCCAGGGTTTTCATGAACGCGCCTTCCAGGCTGTCGGTGCCAGAGGCTTCAACCAGTCGATCGGGCGTATCGCAAGCCAATACTTCGCCCGCGTGCATGAGCGAAATCCGGTCGCAGCGCTCACCCTCGTTCATGAAATGAGTGGAGATAAAAATGGTCACGCCATCTTCCCGCGACAGGCGCATCAACAATTGCCAGAACCGGTTGCGGGCCCCCGGGTCGACGCCTGAGGTAGGTTCATCCAGGATCAGCAATTCGGGCTCGTGCACCACAGCCACGGCCAGGGACAGCCGCTGGCGAACCCCAAGTGGCAGGGCGCCTGCTCGCTGGTCCAGTACATCTTCAAGACCGAACTCCCGAACCAGCACCGAAATACGCTCCGGGATTTTGGTGTCCGGCAGGTGAAACAGCCGGGCATGCAGATCCAGATTCTGGCGCACGGTGAGCTCACCATAGAGCGAGAAGGCCTGGGACATGTAGCCCACCTTCTGCCGGGTGGCCAGGTCTTTGGCATCCAGTGGTTCACCGAACAGCCGGACTTCGCCTTCTGTTGGGGTCAGCAATCCGGTGAGCATTTTCATGGTGGTGGTCTTGCCACAACCGTTGGATCCCAGAAAACCGAAGATTTCGCCTTTCGGGATGGAAAAGCTGACGTTACGAACCGCCGTAAAGCTGCCAAACCGCAGGGTCAGATGCTCAGCCTCAATGGCCGGCGTCTGGTTTTCCCCGGTTGGCTCTCGCTGCGCAGCAATAGCCGTATCGCCGCTTTCCTGCACCTGTCGGTTTTCGGGTAACAGCGCGATGAAGGCATCGTCCAGCGTCTCGGTATTGGTCTGCTCACGGAGTTCGGCCGGTGAGCCTGTGGCCAGTACCTTGCCCTCGTCCATGGCCACCAGCCAGTCGTAACGTTCGGCTTCTTCCATGTAGGCCGTGGCCACCAACACGCTCATACCGCTGCGTTGTCGGCGAATGGTATCGATCAGATCCCAGAAACGCTTGCGGGAGAGCGGGTCCACGCCGGTGGTGGGTTCATCCAGAATCAGCAGATCGGGGCTGTGGATAAGGGCACAGCACAGCCCCAGCTTCTGTTTCATACCGCCGGACAGCTTGCCGGCGGGACGGTCCCGGAAAGACAACAACCCGGTAGCTTCAAGCAACCGGTCAATCTGATCCTTCCTGGAGGGGCCTCGCAAACCAAACAGATCGGCGAAGAAGGCGATGTTCTCGTCCACCGTCAGCGTATGGTAGAGATTACCGCCCAGTCCCTGGGGCATATAGGCAATGCGGGGGGCGACCCGGTTACGAAACCTCTGGCTGCGCATATCGCCGCCAAGCACCTGCAACTCGCCGGTCTGCAACTCACGGGCACCGGCAAGCAGGCCCAACAGTGTGGATTTGCCCACCCCGTCCGGGCCGATCAGCCCAACCATGCAGCCAGACGGAAACGTCAGGGATAGTTCAGACAGCGCATCGGTTTCCCCGTAGCGATGGCTGACTCCTTCCAGCCGGGCCACGGTCTCAGTCATTGGGCAAAGCCACTTTCAGGCTCTCGGGCCAGGGCTGGCCCTCATCCAGTCTTACGTAGGCTTCGCCCGGTACGCCGGTTTTCACCCGGTCCCGATAGGCTTTTAGCAACTCCGGATCAATCCGGATACGAACCCGGAACATCAGCTTCTCCCGCTCGCTGCGGGTTTCCACTGACTTCGGCGTGAACTGGGCTTCGGCGGCGACGAAGCTGACTTCCGCTGGCACCACATAGTCCGGCAGGGCATCAAGAACGATCCGGGCTTCAGAGCCAACCCGGACTTTGCCCGCCTGGGCTGTGGGCAGGAAGATGGTCATGTACACATCGGTGACATCCAGTACCGTGGCTACCTTGCCACCGGCGGCCAGCACCTCGCCCGGCTCCGCCAGCCGATACAGAACCCGGCCACCCACCGGCGTGGTCAACTGACTGTCATCAATATTGGTCTGGATACGGCGGGCACTGGCTTTGGCAGCTTCGATACTGGCATCGGCAGACGCCACTTGTACTCTGGCGGCCTGCAATGCCGCCTCGGCGGTTTCCGCCGCGGTACGGGCGCGGTCCAACTGCTCCTGAGAGGCATGGCCCCGATCGGCCAGCGATTCAATACGGGCCAGTTCGGCTTGGGCATACCGACGCTCGCTTTCCCGTTGGGCCACCACTGCCTCGGCCAGTCGCCGGCTCTGCTCGGCCTGGTGCAAACTGGCTTGCGCCGCTGCCAGGCTGGCCTCAAGTTCGTCGGTATCCATCACAGCCAGCAACATGCCGGCTTCAACCATGTCGCCCTCGCGGACTTCGAAAGATTCCAGGCGTCCGGGTATTCGGGTGGCAATATCGACTTCGGTGGCTTCAATACGACCGTTACCAGAGCCAATATGCTCCGGCACCTGATCGCCTTTCGGCATCAGGTACCAGGCTGCAACGGCAATCAGGGCCACGATCAGCACAACGAGAAAAAGTTTGGGAGCGGTGTTGGTGCTTTTCTGGGCCATGTGTCGTCCTTGAGGGGAAGAATAGGTATGACAGGGTAAGTATAGAGCAGAAGTGTGACGTTCAGGCTGACGGGAATCAAGATAGCTTCCAATCTATCCCGCCCGTCAGCTTGCCACGAACTCAGTAAGCGCCGCGGATCAGGTCGATACCGGGCTTGAGCACGCTACGCCACGCCTCTCGGAGTTCGGGCGTGTATTCCGGATCGTGAGCGCGAACCGTTTTCAGCAATGCCTCCTGCCAGAGGTCGTACCACTCAGGCTGAATATTGTAATTGTGGCGATTATGGCTTTCTCCCAGATCCCGCAATTTGCGGTCGGACATACCCCGGGCAACCAGAATGATCTGCATCACACCGTTACGCAGCAGATGGCGCTGAGCAGACATATCCGTGTTCAGAAACCGATTGCGGATGGCATCGGAGCTGGACATAAAGAAGTCGTAGAAATCCACAAAGAATTCATCCTTGCGGCAGCAGCGACCATAGCTCTGGAAAACAAGATCGGTCGGGTTCATTTGCAATCAGTGTCCTTGATCATCGGAGGGGTTGTCATTAAGGGCCACGAATTCTAAGCAAGCGAACAGGTTTTTCCATAGTGATATGTAACAACTGACGTCGATCGCGACAATTTGACGCTCTCTGAATCAGGTGTTGGTGAACCACCAGGTCGGCAACAGGCCCCGCACCGGTCGTTTCAGAAAACGGTCATCAATCAGCCAGATGACCCCCCGGTCTTCCGGAGTGCGGATCACCCGGCCAGCGGCCTGGGCCACTTTCTGCAGGCCGGGGATCAGGTAAGTGTAGTTATAGCCTTCGCCAAATCGTTGTTGCAGACGGTCTTTGAGGATTTCATGCCAGGCATCAAACGGTGGCAGGCCAAGGGTAGCCACAAAGGCGCCAATCAGCTGGTCACCAGGCAGATCGATGCCTTCGCTGAACACGCCGCCGAGTACCGCGAAAGCGATGCTGCCTTCAGGCTTCCGAAAGCCAGCCAGGAACTGCCGACGCTGCTCCGCACTCATCCCCGGTTGCTGTGAACGCTGGGGAATATCAGGTGCCTGTTTTGCCAACGCATCGCTCACCTCTTTAGCGTATTTAAAGCTGCTGAAGAACGCCAGGTAGTGGCCCGGCCGTGTCCGGTACTGTTTGGCGATCAGTTCGGCGACGGGCTGCAGGCTGGCTTCACGATGCACCTGCCGGGTGCTGATGCCGGGTGTGAACTCAACCTTCAGTTGTCCGGCGCTGAAAGGGCTGGGCAGGGACGTGAAGCGGGCGTCTTCCGGCAAACCAAGCAAATCCCGGTAATACACGCCGGGGCTGAGGGTTGCGGAGAACAGCAGCACCGAGTGAGCGGCTTTGAAGCGCTCAATGAGGAAATCCGCCGGGATCAGGTTCTGGATGGTCAGGCTGGCCCGGCCACGGCCGCTGCGCTGGAATTCGCACAGGGAATGATCACCAAAGCTGTCTGCCAGTTTCATGAAGGCCACACTTTCGAACATCACTTCCTGCAGGGCCAGGTCCGGGGGGTTGTCAGCCAGGTAGTCGGTGATCACCGAGACCATGGCCTGCAGGGCACCCAGCAATTGCGACGGCAGAATCGGGAGGAACACCGGCTGGGCCTGTTCGCCGTGATCCCGGATCAGCGCCTGCCAGGCCCGAGCGGTGCGATCCAGGGCGGCTTTCACCGGTTTCGGGGCGGTTTTTTTCAGCTTCAACAAGCGCTGCTGTTCCAGCTGCACCGAGTACATGCCCCGGGCCCGGTCTACCAGATTGTGGGCTTCGTCCACCAGCACGCTGGCCTGCCAGTGGTTCTGGCGAATCAGGCCGTGCAGCAGGGCCGACTGATCGAACAGCCGGTTCACATCACCAATCACCAGGTCGCTCCAGCGGACCATTTCCTGGGCGAGGAAGTAGGGGCAAATATCATGACCGGCGGCGATGTTCGCCAATGTCTCTTGAGTTAACGGCTCCTTGCTCTGTACCGCCTCGGCCCGGGCATCGGGCAGGCGGTCGAAGAAGCCCTTGGCCAGCGGGCAGGAGTCGCCGTGGCAGGCTTTGTCCGGGTGTTCGCAGGCGTCGTCCTTCGATACCAGTTCCAGGGTGCGCAGAGGCCAGGGCTGCAACTCATCCTGTGCATGCTGCAGCTTATCCACAGCATCCAGCGCCAGCTGCCGGGCGGTGTTGCGGCAGGTGAGGTAGAACAGCCGGTCCTGCCTCGCGGCAGGCATCGCCATCAGGGCCGGGAACAGGGTACCCAGGGTTTTGCCCAGGCCGGTAGGCGCTTCCAGCAGCAGGGTGCCGGCTTTGACCGAGTTCTTGTACACGGTTTCCGCCAGCTGCCGTTGCCGGGGGCGAAAGTCCGGGAAGGGAAAGCGCAGGTTGGCCAGCAGGGCGTCTCGTTGTTCCCGATGGTGTTCTTCCTGCTCGGCCCAGGCTTTGTACAGACCACACAGGGTTTCCAGCTCCTGCCAGAGCTCGTCGGCTTTGGCGGTTTCGGTGAGCAACGTTTCCTTGTCCCGGCCGATGTCGTAGTAGACCAGCGCCAGTTCCACGCTCTTGCGGTTTTCCTGCCGGCACAGCAAAGCGCCATAGGCCCGTAACTGGGCCCGGTGCAAAGCCTGCTGGTGAGGGCGGATGCGGGACACATCGCCCCGGTGGGTCTTGATTTCTTCCAGCCGGTTCTTGTGCGGATGGTAACCATCAACCCGGCCGGACAGCTCCATTCCGAGAACGAGACCGGTCACTGAAAACTCGCTTTTGTAGCCGTAGCCACGCTTTGACTGGATGGCCTGATGGCCGGCTATGCCCTCCTCGGCGGTGGGTGCAGGGGTGTAGCGGAAATCCAGGTCGCCGTGGCGGGCGGCGAACTCACACAGGGTGCGGACAGCAACTTTCACACAATGGCCTCATCATCCTGCCAGCGCACATAGCACACGCTGGCCGGGATGCCTTGCCGGGCGAAGAACTGCAACCAGCGCACCTGATGGTCCTGCAGGCGGTCGCCAGGGCCTTTCACCTCAATCATTTCATAGCGTTGTTCCGGGTGGTCTGCTTCTGGCACCAGACGGATCAGGTCCGGGAAGCCGCTGCGGTGTTCCTTGATGTTGTTGAGCAGGCGTCGGAACAGGGCCTCCAGGTGGCCCGAGGGAATGCAGTGCAGGGCCAGCTCCAAAAGAGCTTCATCCAAAACCGGCCAGAACACGAAGGGATTGGCGATACCCTGCTTGTTCTTGAAGGTGTCGAGGATTTCCCGGCGATAGGCGCCAGTGCCCAGCAAACGGAACCTTTGCTCGAACGCCTGCTGGCGACGGGCAACGAAGTCTTCCCGGGGCAGGTCTGCCGGACCAATATGAAAAGGATGGAAGAAGGCGCCAGGCAGGGGCTGGAAGATCACCGGCCAGCACAGCAGACCGAACAGGGCGTTTATCAGGGTGTTTTCCACATAGAACACCGGGGCGTCATCCGTGGCCAGATGTTGCAGCGCTGCCCACTCCACCGTACCCGTGTCCGGCTTCGGCAATGTGAGGGTGAATTCCTGCAGTGGGGGGTTATCCACAGGCTTGGGCTGGTCGGCCCCGACCCTGGGCGCCAGCCGCTTCAGCAACCGGGCCAGGCCCTGGGCTTCGGCGTCGCTCAGCTCACTGGTTCGCCACTGACAGGCTATGGCCCAGGCCTCCTGAAAACGCTTCATCCGTTCCAGTAAGCGAAGCTGTTTCAGCCGCGCTTCCCGGTGTCCACTGTTTTCCCAGACCTCAAGCGCCAGTTCCCGTTCGCCCTGTCGCTCCGCCTGCCGGCCCAGTTCCAGCAATAAACGGTCCCGTCGGCTGGCAAGCCAGGGATTATCCACAGGGCCCGGGACATCGGGCCAGACGTCCACCGCCGGTTCGCCATTTTCGAGCCGTTCCCGGCATTGGTGCATCTGCAGGTAGCAATCCACCTCGGCCCGCTGCTGGAAGGCCCGGGATGCCGGGGTAAATGGCACAGACTCGAACTGCTGAACGCCCAGTTCCACCAGCACAAAGTCGGTCCAGCTCTGGCGCAGATTGCCGAAGAACATCAGGCGGATGCGATCGAACAAGGCCATGTCCTGCAACCGGACCACAGTCGAAGCCTCACCGCCACCAGGCAGCCAAGCCCCCAGGGCTCTTGGTGCATTGAACGGTTCCGCCAGCAGCTCCCGCATCCGGGCCTTACCCAGCGTTTTCGGGTGACCCTGCTGTTGCAACCAATCGGCGAACTCCGGCCGTAATTCTGCCAGGGTAAACAGCCGGAACAGGTCGTCCACGCTTAGCTCCGGCGCAGGATCCAGCCAGCCCGCCTGCACCAGTGTCCTGAGTGCTTCCGATTCCGGCACCGGCAGTTCGGGATAACGCAGCTTGTCGGCCCGGAACAGCTCTCCGGTACGCATTACCATGCGGGTCAGCAGCGCCCGGGGCCCGGTGGCCAGGCCGCTGAAGGCCGCCAGCCGGTTTCGCTCCTGTTCCGTTAACAGGTCCGCGTGGTGGTTCGCGACCCAGGCCACCAGAATATCCATGTTCTCCAGATAATAGAGCGGATCATCCAGGCTGGCGGGAACCGGTCGGTGCTTGATCATAGGAATGCAGACGTTGGATTGGCAGAGAGGCACAAACTTTACGCCGGAAGGCGGGCAGGCTCAAACCTGTTCCATGCACAAAAATTAATCATCACGAGCCTTGCCAATTTATTTAATGATAACTATTATCATTTGCATCAAGACAAGGAGGACGCCATGAAATTTCTCTGCCCACGCCACCGCCGGATGTTTGCCAGTCTTTCCCTGAACGAGAAAAATGATCTATGGCTGCTCTGGATGGAATATGCCTTTACCTTCAGCGAAAACCAGGATTCCGACAAGCTGGTGGCCGCCACCGGCAGTGCTTTCGATCTGGCGTGCCTGGCCCGCAAACATCACCCGGACTGCATGCAGGTAGAGCTGACCCTGGCGGCGATACTGGTATGCCGGGCGCTGCGCGACCGTGGCGACATCAGCGCCGCCGAGCATGTGCTTTTCCGGGCTCTGGACAGCCTGCAATCCAGCGAGCCTTGCCCGGGTATAACCGGTCGATGCAGCACCGATGAGTGTCTGGAGGTATTGCTGGATCATCGTCGCCATTCGGCCTTCTTTGCCGAGTACCTCAACTGGCCCTCGTTCCCGTTCACAACGCCGGAAATACGTACAGCAATGGCCATGCACTGACAGGTTCCGGAGGAGCTATGGGTATGCCCTTCACACGCCCGAACCCCGTTCAGGCGCACAGAATTACAGATCTGAACTGGCAGCAAAACCCACATCATGACCGGGTCTGCATCAGTATTGATGCCGGGAGCCTGGTCAGGCTGATGCAAAACAGGCAGTTGCACGCCGAGGATTTCTCCTGTCTGGATGCGTCCTCCCAGAGCCTGGTTCGCAATCTGCTTTTGACTTGTCTGCGGCACTCCTGACCCGGCCGCCCTCCGGATTCGCAACGCCTGTCTTTTGAACAATCACGACTGCCCGTGTCGCTACGTCAGGTTACGATGGAGTGCGCCTGACGGTCCGTATTCGGAGTCACTTGCGGTAAGCTGTGGCCCGAGGATTGAATTGTTCATCAGACAAGGAAAACCATGGCCGACTCCACCGCCATCGAACCCGGCTTTCATGCCATCCACGCCAACCACCTGGAAGACCTGCGCCGCGCCGTGGTCTATATCTGCCGGCAGAATCCCATGCCGCCGCTGCAGAGCGAAACCTTTCTGGTGCAGAGTAACGGCATTGCCCAGTGGCTGAAGCTGGCGCTGGCGGAGAAGCGTACCGAGGATGGCGTGGAAGGCGGCCTCGGCATTGCCGCCGGCATGGATTTCCTGTTTCCCGCCCGGTTTATCTGGCAGGCCTACCGGGCGGTGCTGCCCGATGGCGAAGTGCCGGAACAATCTCCCTTCGACAAGCACCGGCTGGTGTGGCGCCTGTACCGGTTGTTGCCGCAACTGGTCGGGCAGGATGAGGCCTTCACGCCGCTGGCGCGATTCCTGGATGGCCGCGATACCGACCTGCGCAACTTCCAGCTGGCCGAGAAAGTGGCCGACCTGTTCGACCAGTACCAGGTGTTCCGGGCCGACTGGCTGGCAGCCTGGGAGCAGGGCAGGGATGTGGTAATCACCGCCCGGGGCGAAGAAAAGGCCCTGGATGCGGAAACCCTATGGCAGCCTCTGCTCTGGCGCAAGCTGGTCGAAGACACCGGCAGCGAGGCCCACACCAGCCGCTCGCAGATCCACACCCGTTTCATGGAACAGGGCCAGCGCATCAGCGAACCGGCCAATGCCAGTCGCTTGCCCAAACGCATCGTAGTGTTCGGGGTGTCATCCCTGCCCCGGCAGGCACTGGAAGCCCTGTACGTGTTAAGCCGGTTCAGCCAGGTGGTGCTGTGCGTGCACAACCCCTGCCAGTTCTACTGGGCCGACATCATCAGCGACCGGGAGCTGCTGAAAGCCGAGCGTAAACGGGGCGCCGCGCATCCGGTACTGTCACAGATCGACGATCCGGACCAGCTGCACCAGCACGCCAACCCGCTGCTGGCGGCGTGGGGCAAGCAGGGCCGGGATTACATCCGGCTGCTGGATGAATTCGACAACCCGGACGACTACCGCGCCAGCTTCCAGACCCCGGGCCAGAAAATCGACATCTTCACCGACCACGGCGCTGTCGATAACCCCTGCCTGCTGCATCAGTTGCAGAACGATATCCACAACCTGACACCGCTGCAGGAAATCCGCGAACAACAGCGCACCGTTGACCTGGCCCGGGACCATTCCGTGGTTTTCCACGACGCCCACGGCCCCCAGCGGGAAGTGGAAATCCTGCACGACCAGCTGCTGGCCGCGTTCAATGCCGACGAATCGCTCAGACCCCGGGATGTGATCGTGATGGTGCCCGATATCAACGTGTACGCGCCCCATATCCAGGCGGTGTTTGGCCGCTATTCACCCGGCCGCAAGCGCCACATTCCGTTCACCATTTCCGACCAGGGACAGCGCCACCACGAACCGGTGCTTATTGCCCTGGAAACCCTGATGTCGCTGCCCCGCAGCCGCTTTGGCGTAAGCGAAATCATCAGCCTGCTGGAAGTGCCCGGCATTCGCGACCGCTTTGACATCGGCGAAGACGAAATCCCCCTGGCCCGGCGCTGGGTGGAAGGCGCCAACATTCGCTGGGGCCTGCACGGCCAGCACCGGGAAAGCCTGGATTTGCCGGCACAACTGGAGCGCAACACCTGGCAGGCGGGCCTGCGGTCGATGCTGCTGGGCTATGGTATGGGCGAAGACGAGCCCTGGGGTGGGGTGGAGCCCTATGGCGAAATTGGCGGCCTGCAAGCCAGCCTGGCGGGGCGTCTGGGCGAGTTCGTACACCAGCTGGAAACCCTTTGGCAGGCACTGCAAACCACCCGCACTCCGGAGCAATGGGAAGCCCTGTTTTCCGCCATGCTCGAGCAGTTTTTCCACAAGGTGGAAGGCCAGGATTTGCTATTGCTGAACCGCTTTCGCCGCCAGCTGGAGCAGTGGCTGGACAACACCCTGGCCGCCGGCCTTGAGCAGCAGCCGCTGCCGCTGAACATTGTTAAAGACGTGCTGTTGCAGGGCCTGGACGAAGGCGGCCTGAACCAGCGGTTCCTGGCCGGCAAGGTGAACTTCGCCACGCTGATGCCGATGCGCGCCATTCCGTTCCGCAAGGTGTGCCTGCTGGGCATGAACGACGGCGACTACCCCCGTTCCCGGCCGCCGGTGGATTTCGACCTGATGGCCCAGGACTATCGCCCCGGGGACCGTTCCCGCCGTGAAGACGACCGCTATTTGTTCCTGGAAGCCCTGCTGTCGGCCCGGGAACAGCTGTACATCAGCTGGGTGGGCCGCAGCATCAAAGACGACTCCGAGCGACCACCCTCGGTGCTCATCGGCCAGCTGCAGGACCACCTGGACAGTCTGTGGACCGTGGCCGGGCAACCGGAACTGGCGGTTACCCGGGCCCTGACCACCCGGCACCCGCTGCAACCGTTCAGCCGGGATTACTTCCCGAAAACCAACGGCGTGGGCGCAGGCGAAGAGGCCCAACCCAAACCGCTGGCCGAGGTGCTGCAGGCCCGGGGCCTGTTTACCTATGAACGGGAATGGCGCAGCGCCCATGCTGTGGATAATCCGGAGCGGAGCCGGGAAGCGCTGCCGTACCAGGCCCCGGAAGAACCGATCAGCCTGGGTGAGCTGGCGAACTTCCTGAAAAAGCCCATCGATACCTTTTACCAGCGCCGGCTGCAGGTGCGCTTTGAGGACGTGGAAGATGACGACACCGACAACGAAAACTTCGACCTGAACGGCCTGGACCGCTGGCGCCTGGATAACGAGTTGATTCAGGAAGGCGTGGTCAAAGCCGCTACCGAGGAAGAATTGCACGAACGGCTGGAATCCACTCTGGACCGCATGGCCCGGCGCGGTGACCTGGGCATGGGGGTGACCGAACACCGGCTGCGCACGGAACTGGCGGGCCGGCTGCCGGACCTGTTTGACCGCTATCGAGGCGCCCTGGCGGAATGGCCGGAAGTGGTGGCCGAACCTTTACCCTTCGAGATTCGCTATTCAGGAGATTCTGGCTCGGTTGAGGTGGCGGATTTAATCGACCACCTGCGCTGTAATCCTCAAGGGCAGTTGTGCCGGCTGGTGATTGCCAGTTCCGGCCTGCTCACCGGCTCCGGTTACTCAAAGAAAGTGCGCTACGCCAACCTGCTGCGGGACTGGCTGATCCACCTGGCCGGGCAACTCAGCGGCCAGCCCTTTGAAACGCTGATTCTGGCTAAAGAGGAAGGCCGCAAGTTCCACTTCCCGATGCTGGCGCCCGAGCAGGCACGGCAATACTTTGAGGCCATTCTAAGCCGCTGGATGGACGCCACCACCCGGGCCCTGCCCATTCACTGCGAAGCCGGCTTTGCCTGGATCACCAGTTTCTATGGCGGCAAGAAATACGTGGGCGACCACGAACGGGCCATCAGTGAGGCAGAACAGGCCTACGCCACCGCCCTGGACCGGGACACCGGCTACCTGCTGGGCGCCTTCGAGAGCCCCGAGGCGCTGATGGCCAGCGGCGAGTTTGAAGCCCTGCTGCACCAGCTTTATGTCCCCTTGTGGGAAGCCGAGCAGGGCAAGTCGGCGGCGGAGCAAATCGGGAGCATGGAATGACCGACCAGATGACCAACCGAAACCCGAACCTGGACCCCTTGGCCCTGCCCCTGAACGGCAGTGCGCTGATCGAGGCCAGCGCCGGCACCGGCAAAACCTTCACCATCGCCATCCTGTATGTGCGTCTGGTGCTGGGCCATGGCCAGGCAGAAGACAGCCCGCTGCAGAACCTGCTGCCGCCCAACCTGCTGGTGGTGACCTTTACCGACGCCGCCACCAAGGAGCTACGGGACCGCATCCGCACCCGGCTGACCCAGGCCGCCGAGGTATTTTCCGAAGCCGCTGACCACCTCGAACCCACCCCGGAAACCGCACTTATCCACAAGCTGCGGGATAACAGTTACCCGGACCGGGTCAGCTGGCCCGACTGCCGCAAGAAGCTGCTGCTGGCCGCCGAATGGATGGACGAAGCCGCGGTATCCACCATTCACGGTTTCTGCAATCGTATGCTCAGCGAACACGCCTTCGACAGCGGCAGCCTGTTCAAGCTGACCCTGGAAACGGACCAGAGCGAACTGCTGGACGACGTCGCCCGGGACTACTGGCGCACCTTTGTTTATCCGTTGCCGCCGGCGTTGATGGACGAAGCCCTGAGCCACTGGAAAACCCCCACCGACCTGCGCAAGGCGGTGCGTAACCTGATTGACGACCCGGCCGCCCTGGGCACACCGCCAGAGAGTGTCCACCAGGCCATCAACCAGGTAGTCAGCGAACGGCTGACACGGGCCGATGAATTGAAGGCACACCCCTGGGCCCAGTGGCAGCGGGAAGTCATCGACTTGCTGAACGCCCTGAACAAAGGCAAACGCCTGCACGGCGGCAGCAAGAACGCCATGCTCAAGGTGTGGGAATTCCTGGTCACCTGGGCCGAATCCGATGACCTGCTGCCGGAGAAGCTGGACAGCGCCGCCGGTTACAAGAACCAGACCCCCGAGGGCCTGGACAACATCCTGAAAGGCGACGACCCGGCGCCCCATCACCCGGCTTTTGACGCCATCGAAGCCTTGCTGGAATTCGGCCAGAACCAGCCCAGCGCCAAGTCCGACATCCTGCGCCACGCCAGCCACTGGATTGCCGAGCGGCTGGAAGCAGAAAAGCAGCAGCGCTCGGAGATGGGCTTTGATGACCTGCTTACCCGCCTGGACGACGCCCTGCACGGCCCCCGGGGCGACCAGTTGGCCGCCACCATCCGCCGGCAGTTTCCGGTGGCGTTGATCGACGAATTCCAGGACACCGACCCGGTGCAGTACCGCATCTTTAACCGGATCTACGCGGTGCAGGACAACAGCGCCAACACCTGCCTGCTGATGATCGGTGACCCGAAACAGGCCATCTACGGCTTCCGGGGCGCCGATATCCACACCTACCTGCAGGCCCGGCTGGGTGTGCAGGCCCGCACTTACACCCTGGGCACAAACTTCCGCTCCGCCGAGACCATGGTCAGCGCCGTCAACCGGGTGTTCGAGTACAGCGACCAGCACAGCCCGAAAGGCGCCTTCCTGTTCGGCAAAGGGGACAGCACGCCACTGCCGTTCCAGGGCGTGGATGCCAACGGCACCAAACGCCTGTGGGCGGTACAGGGTGAAATCCAACCCAGCCTGATGTTCTGGACCCACGAATCCGATGAAACCGACAAGGATGGCAACCCCAAAGGCCTCGCCAAAGGCACCGCCACCGCCGATGTAGCCGAAACCTGCGCCAGCGAGATTGCCCGCTTGCTAACCCTGGGCCAGGCCGGGCAGGCAGGCTTTGTCCTGCCAGATAACCCGACTGACCTGGAGCCCGTCGAACCCAAAGACATCGCCGTGCTGGTGAACAACCGCAACGAAGCCGCTGCGGTGCGCGATGCCCTTGGCCGCCGGCGCATCAAGAGCGTGTACCTGTCGGACCGGGATTCGGTGCTGACTTCCCGGGAAGCCAAGGAAGTGTTGTGCTGGCTGCGTGCCTTCGCCGAGCCCCGGCAACTGGCCTTCATCCGCGCCGCGCTGGCGACGCCGACCCTGGGCCAGAGCTGGCAAGCGCTGGATCGGCTGCTGACCGACGAGCTGGTGCTGGAGCGGGAGATCGAGCGCTTTCAGGGTTACCAGCAGCAATGGCAAAGCCAGGGCGTGTTGCCCATGCTGCGCAGCTTTCTGATGGACTTCGAGGTGCCTGGCCGCCTGCTGCAGCGCCCGGATGGTGAGCGAAGACTGACTGACATCCTGCACATTGCCGAACTGCTGCAGCAGGACAGCCTGCAACTGGACGGCGAACATGCGCTGGTGCACCACTTCACCCAGATCCTGCGGGCAGCGGATGAAGAGGACGAACACCGCACCCTGCGCCTGGAAAGCGACGCCGGGCTGGTGAAGGTGATCACCGTGCACAAATCCAAGGGCCTGGAATATCCACTGGTGTTCCTGCCCTTCGGCACCGCCTTCCGGGCAGAGAACCCGAAGCAGGCGTATGTTCGCTACCACGACGACACCGGCAAGCTGGTGACCGTGTTCGATCCGACTCCGGAAGACATTGAAAGGGCCGACCAGGAACGCCTGGGCGAAGACATCCGTAAACTCTATGTGGCCCTGACGCGGGCCCGGTTTGCCACCTGGGTGGGCGCGGCGGCTGTGGATAACTGGTATCAGAGCGGCCTGGGCTATGCGATTGCCGGAACACCGGAGCAGTCCATCAGCCAGGCTCTGGCCTCACTGGCCCAGGGCCGCCCGGACATCCGGATTTCCCCGCTGCCGGAAGCCGGAAACACAATATTCACCGAAATGGCCCCGGACGCCCTGGGCCCGGCGCTGATCTCCACGCGGGAAGCGAAGGAAGACTGGTGGATCGCCAGCTACTCCACCATCGAATACACCGGCATGGCAGGCACCGGCATTACCTTCACCGGAGAGGTGGAAGACGCCCAGACCCAGAACCTGCTGGAAGAAAGTGCCCAGAGCGACACCGATGAGGCACCCGCCGTGCCCGCCGCACGCGACCACCATCACTTCCCCAAGGGCGCCGGCCCCGGCACCTTCCTGCACGAATTGCTGGAGTGGTGCACGGCCCAGGGCTTCCAGCGGGTTGTGGATAACCCCGAGCTTCTACACGAGCAGCTGGCCCGCCGTTGTGGCACCCGGGGCTGGGGCGACTGGGTGGAACCCCTGCAACAGTGGCTGCTGGCGCTGATCCGGAAACCGCTAAAGCTCGACCGGGAAGGGCAACAAAGCGCCAGCCTGGCGCAACTGGACAGCCTGCGCCCGGAACTGGAATTCTGGTTTGAAAGCCGCAACGTCAGCATCCAGCAACTGGATGCGCTGGTCACCCGTTATACTCTGAACGGTGCCGACCGGCCCCGGGCCGAGGCCAACCGCTTCAATGGCATGCTCAAGGGCTTTATCGACCTGGTGTTTGAACACAAGGGGCAGTATTACGTGCTGGACTACAAATCCAATGCTCTGGGCGAGGACGACGACGCCTACACCGACCAGGCCATGGGCCAGGCGATTCTGGACAAACGCTACGACCTGCAATACATCCTCTACCTGCTGGCCCTGCACCGGTTGCTGAAGGCCCGTTTACCGGGATACGACTACGACCAGCACATTGGCGGCGCGGTGTACCTGTTCCTGCGAGGGGTGAACTCCGCCAGCGGCGGCGCCTTTACCGACAAGCCCCCCAGGGTGCTGATCGAACAACTGGACGCCCTGTTCGATGGCGAGCCGGTGTCCGGGGAGGTGGCTGCATGAGCCGTACCCGCCATACCGAAAACCAGTTTGCCCTGGACCTGGGTGACGACACGCCAGTGAACCGGGCGGCCACAGAATCACCGGAGGCTGTGGATAACTCCCAGCTGCTGGCCCATCCTGACGACACCGAGGCGCTGTTAGGGCAATGGCAACAGGCCGGCTGGATTCGCCCGCTGGATACCGGCTTTGCCCGGCTGATCAGGGAACTCAGCGAAGAGCAGGGCGAACGCCCGCAACCACTGGTGCTGCTGTTGGCGGCACTGACCTCGCACCAGGTGGGCCGGGGGCACGTATGCATCGATCTGGCCACGCTACTCGACGATGCCGGCCAGACCCTGGCGCTGCCGCCGGAAGAACCGGCCAATACCGGCCTGTCTGAGAGCGAGGTGGCCAACCTGCAAGGGCGTTATCCACAGGAACTGCTGTCACGGGTACAGCTAACCGATTGCCTCGCAGCCCTGCAGGGTTCTCTGGCCGTGAGCGATGGCTCCGTGCCGGCACCGCTGGTACTGAACGGCACCCGACTGTACCTGCGCCGGTTCTGGCGTTACGAACAACGCATTGCCGAGGGCATTCAGCAACGACTGGCCTTGCCATCGCCGCTGGCCGACCCGCAATCGGTGGCCTCGCAAACCTTATCCACAGCGCTCAGCAAACTGTTCCGGTCCACAGAGCCGGTGGATTATCAGAAACTGGCCTGCGCCCTGGCCGCCCGTAACCGCTTTACCGTGATCACCGGTGGCCCGGGTACCGGCAAGACCACCACCGTGGTGAATCTTCTGGCAGCCCTGCAGGCCGTGGCCGGGGAAAGCCCGGAGCGGGCAGGGCGCAAGTACCGTATCCGCCTGGCCGCACCCACCGGCAAGGCCGCCGCCCGGCTGAACGAATCCATTGGCGGTGCGGTCAGCAAGCTGCCACTGGCCGACCTGCCCGGCTACGTGCAACTGGAGGACATTCCCACCAAGGTCACCACCCTGCACCGGCTACTCGGTAGCCGGCCAGACACCCGCCAGTTCCGACATCACCGAGACAATCCGTTGCTGGTGGATATCCTGGTCATCGATGAGGCCTCCATGGTGGATGTCGACCTGATGGCCTCGGTATTCGATGCCCTGCCCGCCAGCGCTCAGCTGATCCTGCTGGGCGACAAGGACCAGCTGGCCTCAGTGGACGCCGGTGCGGTGCTGGGGGAACTTTGCCAACGGGCCCTGGACTCCCACTACACGCCGGATACTGCCCGTTGGCTGGCCGCCATCACCGGCGCGCAGGTACCGGATAGCCTTGTGGATAACTCCGGCCAGCCACTCGACCAGGCGGTGGCGATGTTGCGCAAGAGCTACCGCTTCGGACAGGACAGTGGTATCCGTCAACTGGCAGAAGCCGTAAACACCAGCGAGCTCACCAGCCAGGTACTGGGGCAGATCCGGGACGCCGGGTTTGACGATGTGATCTGGCTGAACGGCCAAACACCAAAACCCGATCCGGATCAGACACTTGAGCTGATCTGCCACCACGCCATCTCCGGCTCACCGGAGGCTTTCCGCAACGCCGGCCAGGGCCGGGTGGTGAATAGCCAGGCGCTGCCAACACCGGTGGGCTATCGCCATTATCTGGAAGTTATCCACAGCTGTGATTTGACCGCCGGCAGTCCCCGGGAAGCCTGGGATGCCCACGCCGCTGAGGTGCTGGAAGCCTTCAACGATTTCCAGGTGCTGTGTGCGTTACGCAAAGGCCCCTGGGGCGTGGAGGGCTTGAACCAGCGTATCGCCCAGAAGCTGCTGGCTGAAAAACTGATCGACAAAACCGACGGCTGGTACGCCGGCCGGCCGGTGCTGGTCACCGGCAACGACTACAACCTCGGCCTGATGAACGGGGATATCGGCCTCACCTTCAGTGTACCCTGGGATAAGACCGAAACCGGCGAGCCAAAAGCGACCCTTCGGGTAGCCTTCCCGAGCGGTGACA
Organism: Marinobacter sp. LM1; assembly: GCF_042763285.1. Classification (NCBI taxonomy): domain Bacteria; kingdom Pseudomonadati; phylum Pseudomonadota; class Gammaproteobacteria; order Pseudomonadales; family Marinobacteraceae; genus Marinobacter; species Marinobacter sp. LM1. The sequence continues at coordinate 14,056 of NZ_CP114373.1, read as the reverse complement.
GCACCAGCGGCATTCGCTGGATTTCCCCCAGCCGTTTGCAACAGCTGGAAACGGTATACGCCATGACGGTGCATAAGTCCCAGGGCTCGGAGTTCAACCACACCTGCCTGGTGCTACCCGATAGACTCAGCCCGGTACTCACCAAGGAACTGGTCTATACCGGCATCACCCGGGCCAAGAACTGGTTCAGCCTGATTACCGGCGATGCGCAGGTGTTCAAAGACAGCGTAAGCCAACAGGTGGTGCGGGCTTCAGGACTGGCGCTTCGGCTAGGGGAGCAATAGCCCCGGGCATCAGTTATCCTCACTCCGATGTTGCTGTTCCCAAAGACGGGCGTAATGACCATCGCGGGCCAGCAACTCGTGATGGCTGCCACTTTCGACAATCCGGCCCCCGTCCATCACCAGAATGCTATTGGCATCGCGAACTGTGGATAACCTGTGGGCAATCACCAGGGTAGTACGCTGGTGGCTGACCTCTTTCAGGGCACCGAGGATGGCCTGTTCGGACAAGGAGTCCAGGGAGGAGGTTGCCTCGTCCAGAATCAGTATTGGCGGGTTTTTCAGGATAACCCGGGCAATGGCCACCCGCTGTTTTTCGCCGCCAGACAACTTAAGGCCGCGCTCGCCGACTTTCGTTTCGTAGCCTTCTGGAAGGCTGTGGATAAAATCTTCCAAGTGGGCCATGCGCGCGGCCCGGTAGACTTCTTCCTCGGTCGCTTCGGGGCGGCCATACGCCAGGTTACGGTAAAGGGTATCGTTGAACAGTACGGTGTCCTGCGGTACCACCCCGATGGCAGAACGCAGACTGTCTTGGGTGACCGATCGAATATCCTGGCCATCAATCCGGATAGCGCCGTTATCGACCTCGTAGAAGCGGAACAGCAGCCGGGCGAGGGTAGACTTGCCGGCACCGCTGGCGCCCACCACCGCCACGGTATGGCCGGCAGGGATAGTGAAGCTAACGTCTTGCAGGATCAACCGGTCCGGGCGGTAGGCAAAGTGGATATGTTCGAAGCGTACCTCTCCGTTATCCACAACCAGGGGCCTGGCATCCGGCGCGTCCTGGACTGCCGGTTGGTCACCGAGTAGTTTGAACAGACGCTCCACATTCACCAGGGCCTGGCGGATTTCCCGGTAGACAAAGCCCAGGGCATTCAGGGGAATGAACAGCTGGATCAGGTAGGCGTTGATCATGGTGAAATCACCCAGGGTGATTTCGCCGCTGGCCACTTCGCCCACCGCCATGGCCATAATGACGATCAGCGCCACGCCGATGATCAATGCCTGGCCAGCGTTCAGGGTGGCCAGCGACAGGCGGTTCTTCAACCGAGCCTTTTCCCACTCATCCAGGTCCTGATCGTAAAGCTCGGCTTCATAACGTTCGTTGTTGAAGTATTTGACGGTTTCATAGTTCAGCAGGCTGTCGATGGCCCGCGAGTTGGACTGGTTGTCCCGGGCATTGGCTTCCCGCACGAACCTGGTTCGCCACTCGGTGATCCTGATAGAGAACACCACATACACAACCACCGCCACCAGAATAGCGACGACATACCCGACGTTGAACACCACCAGCAGGATGCCCGCCACCAGCAGGATTTCCAGGATGGTAGGCACAATGTTGAACAGGGTGAAGCGCAGCAGAAAGCTGATGCCGTTGGTGCCGCGTTCAATATCCCGGGCCAGGCCACCGGTTTTACGGTCCAGGTGAAAGCCCAGCTCGCGCTGATGCAGGTGTTCAAACACCCGCAATGACACCCGCCGCATGGCCCGTTCCGCCACCCGGGCAAACACGGCATCCCGCAGTTCGCTGAACAGGGTGGCGCCAAAGCGCAGGCTACCGTAGGCCACCACCAGCACGACCGGAATCCACAGCAGCATGTCGGCACCGCGGTTCTGGTCCAGGTAGTCGACAATGTATTTCAGTGCCACCGGGGTGGCGACGGTGGCCAGCTTTGCCAAGACCAGCATCGCCATAGCCAACGCGACCCGCCCCCTGAATTCCAGAAGATACGGCCACAGCCCGGAAATAATCGACCAGTCTGGCTTATGATCGGCGGGGTAGTCGTTGTCGGCGTAGGCTCTCAATGCAATATCCTTGAACTTTTGGAGATGTCGAGCGCCCGAGATGGGGAGCCTTTCCGGGACACGCTGTAAATACATCCCTGTACGCTCGACAAAAGCCATCCCTGGCTTTTGACGGTCCCGGAAAGGCTCCCCATCCCGTGCACTCTTGCTAACAGCTATGATACGTCTTCATCTGAGGACAAATCGTAAAAGAAACGGCTTAATTAAACTTTGATCGATCAGGAGAGTGACCATCAGCCCCAACCATCGTAAAGCTCTAAGACTTGTCATCGAGTTTATCAGTCCCTATCGACGCGCGGTTGTAGGGGCACTGGTGGCACTGGTTATTACTGCCGGCATCACTCTTGGTCTGGGCCAGGGCCTGCGCATTCTGGTCGATCAGGGCCTGGCCACGCAGTCTCCGGAAAACCTCGCCAAAGCCATCGGCCTGTTTTTCGTGCTGGTACTCGGCCTGGCCTTTGGTTCGTTTGCCCGATTCTACCTGGTGTCCTGGATTGGCGAACGGGTGGTGGCAGATATTCGAAAACGGGTATTCAATCACCTGATCGATCTCACGCCCAGCTTCTTTGAACAGAACCGGGCCCTGGAGATTCAGTCCCGGTTTACGGCTGACACCACCGTACTGCAATCGGTGATTGGCTCCACCGTCTCCATCGCCCTGCGCAACACGCTGATGCTTATCGGCGGGCTCATTCTTCTGTTTGTCACCAACGCCAAGCTGGCCAGCATCATCCTGCTCGGTTTTCCGCTGGTGATTGCGCCGATCCTGTTTTACGGCCGCCGGGTGCGGGCGCTGTCCCGACTGAGTCAGGATCGGGTGGCGGATGTTGGCAGTTATGTCGGGGAGAATCTCAGCCAGATCAAAACCGTACAGGCCTTCAATCATCAGCCCCACGACCGCCGCTACTTCGCCGAGGTCTCTGAAAAAGCCTTCGATATTGCCCGGCAACGGATTCGGCAGCGCGCCTGGCTGACCACACTGGCCATTTCCCTGGTGATGGGCGCCGTCGGTATTGTCATCTGGATTGGCGGGCTGGACGTGATTCATGGCCGAATCTCACCGGGGGAGCTGGCAGCCTTTGTGTTCTATAGCCTTCTGGTTGGCGTGGCGGCTGGAGCCATCAGTGAGGTGATTGGCGAATTGCAGCGCGCCGCCGGTTCCGCAGCTCGCCTGTTTGAGCTGCTGCAAACCGAGCCGGAGCGGCGTCCCGAGACAGGAACGGACCGGCTTCCGGGCACAGTGACCGGTGCAATTACTCTGGATAACCTGAGCTTCAGCTACAGCGGGCGCACGGAACGGCCAGCGCTTGCCAGGGTCTCTCTGGAGATCCAGCCGGGTGAAACCCTTGCCCTGGTCGGTCCGTCCGGTGCCGGTAAATCCACGTTGTTTGATCTGCTACTGGGTTTCTATCCGCTACAGGCCGGTTCTATCCGGTTGGAGGGCATAGACACCGCCAAGGTGCCACTGGCTGACCTGCGACGGTGTTTCGCTCTGGTGCCGCAGAATCCCGCCCTGTTTCATGGCACTGTCGCCGATAATCTGCGCTACGCCCGGCCCGAGGCCAATCAGGCTGAGATCGAGCAGGCCGCCCGTATTGCCCACGCCCACGAATTTATTCAGGCCCTGCCACAGGGTTACGACACGCCCCTGGGTGATGCCGGCCAGGGCCTTTCCGGTGGCCAGAAACAACGCCTGGCGATTGCCCGTGCGCTGTTGGCCAACGCTCCGATTCTGCTGCTTGATGAAGCCACCAGCGCCCTGGATGCGGAAAGCGAGCATCTGATTCAGCGGGCCATGCCGGCGCTCACGGAGGGCCGGACTACCCTGGTGATTGCTCACCGGCTTGCAACGGTGCGGGATGCCGACAGGATCGCGGTATTTGACGAGGGCCGACTGCTGGCAGTGGGCAGTCACGACCAGTTGATCCGCGATAACGCGCTGTACCGGCGCCTGGCCAGCCTGCAATTCCGGGACACCGGGAGCCAGACAGAACACTGAGTGCCCCGTTGGTCGGTTTGTGTGTTGGGTGCGTACTCCCTACACTGGTGCTAGAAATTCCTAATCCTGACACAGGGAGACACGCAAAGTGAGCAACAAAGAATTGCAGGCACTCAAAGAGCGATACGTCGCCGCGGGCGCAGCAAGCCCCAATGATCAATTTGCAGATCACGCCCTGAACGCAGAAGTCTGGGACGCCGACGGTAAACGCATGATCGACTTCGCCGGCGGTATCGGCGTGCTGAATATCGGCCATCGACATCCCAAGGTAGTTGAGGCCGTGAAAGCCCAGCTCGACAAACTGATGCACACCTGCCAGACGGTGATGCCCTACGAGGGCTACGTGAAGCTGGCCCAGAAGCTGAGCGAAGTGGTGCCGGTGAAAGGACACGGCAAGGTCATGCTGGCCAACTCCGGCGCCGAGGCGCTGGAAAACGCGGTCAAGATTGCCCGCGCAGCCACCGGCAAAAACAACGTTATCTGTTTTGACGGCGGCTACCACGGCCGCACCTTCTTCACCATGGCCATGAACGGCAAGGCCGCCCCTTACCAGACCTCCTTCGGCCCCATGCCCGGCCTGGTGTACCGCGCGCCTTACCCGGTGCCTTACCATGGCATTTCCGAAGAAGAGGCTCTGCGGGGCCTGGCGATGACCATGAAAGCCGATTCCCCGGCCCACGAAACCGCCGCCATCGTACTGGAGCCGGTTCTGGGTGAGGGTGGTTTCTACCCGGCACCGACAAGTTTTCTGAAAGCCATCCGCAAGATCTGCGATGACAACGACATCATGATGATCGTGGATGAAGTGCAAAGTGGCTTTGGCCGCACCGGCAAGCTGTTCGCCATCGAGCACAGTGGTGTTGAGCCGGACATCATGACCATGGCCAAGTCCATGGCCGATGGTATGCCGATCTCTGCCATTGTCGGCACCGACAAGGTGATGGACTCCTCCGGCCCGAACTCCCTGGGCGGCACCTACACCGGCAGCCCCACTGCCTGTGCCGCAGCTCTGGCGGTGTTTGATGTCATCAAGGAAGAAGATATCCTTGGCAGGAGCCAGCGCCTGGGCGAGAAACTCAGAGCCCGGTTCGACCAGTGGCAGGAGCAGTTCACCCATGTGGACAACGCTCGCAATCTAGGCCCCATGGCGGCCTTTGAACTGGTGGAAAGCAAGGATACTCACAAGCCCATGCCGGAACTGGCCGGTGCCATCACCAAGAAGGCAAAGGAGAAAGGGCTGATCCTGCTGAGTTGCGGTATGCACGGCAACACACTGCGGTTCCTGATGCCGGTGACCATCGAAGACGAAGTGCTGGAAGAAGGGCTGAATATTGTTGAGGAATGCCTGAAGGAAGTGGGCGCCTGAACCAGGCGGTTACGTCTGACTTCCTATTCGTCGTATACTGCCGGAAGCTCTTTCCGGCAGTGCCCTCCTCGGGTTCTGCCGTTGATTCACCGATCAGGCGGTAACCATGACGTCCCAGAGTAATTCTCCCACTCCCGACCACCAACCCAGACCTTGGATCGATCTGCTGGTCAGTATCATCATTCCCTCGGTGATTCTGATGAAGTTCAGTGGTGACGAACACCTCGGCAGCGTCAATGCGCTGATCATCGGCCTGGCGTTTCCCCTGGGCTGGGGCCTGTTCGAGCTGGTGCGCTACCACAAGAAAAACTTCATCGCCTTGCTGGGCCTGATCAGTGTCGGCCTCACCGGCGGCATTGGTTTGCTGGAACTGGATGCGGGCTGGCTCGCCATCAAGGAAGCGGCCGTGCCCGCCGTCATTGGTCTGGCGGTACTGGTGTCTACGCGCACCAGGTACCCCCTGGTTCGTACTCTGCTTTATAACCCGAATGTGCTGGACGTGGACAAGATTCAGGCCTCACTGGAAGAAAAGAACTGCGTGGAGGAGTTTGAAGGGCGCCTACTTAAGGCCAGCTATTTCTTTGCCGGCACCTTCCTGTTCTCGTCCATCATGAATTATGTGCTGGCGAAATGGATTGTGGTGAGCCCTTCGGGCACCCAGGCTTTCAATGAGGAACTGGGCCGCATGACCCTGGTGAGCTATCCGATGATTGCCATCCCCTCCATGGTGATGATGATGCTGATTTTCTATTATCTCTGGCGCACCATCCGGCGCCTGACGGGGTATACCCTGGAAGAGGTGATGGCGCCACACCTGATTGAAAAGGAAAAAGAAAAGGAGCGGAAGAGGGCAGAGTCCGGCTCCTCCAAATAGGTTATTACAACACCGGTTTCCGGGTTCCCCGGACACCCATAAAAAAACGGTGGCATCCACAAGGAGCCACCGTTTTTTATTGCCAACAAGGTTTGTCTGATCAGATATCCAGGTTGGTTACTTCCAGCGCGTTGCTCTGGATGAAGTCCCGCCGTGGCTCCACATCATCCCCCATCAGTGTGGTGAAGATCTGGTCGGCAGCAATCGCATCCTCAATGGTAACCTTCATCATCCGGCGGGTTTCCGGATCCATGGTGGTTTCCCAGAGCTGATCCGGGTTCATTTCACCCAGCCCCTTGTATCGCTGGATGTTCAGGCCACGCTGGGCTTCCTTCATCAGCCACTCCAGGGCGCCCTCGAAGGACAGCACAGACTGCTTGCGCTCGCCACGCTGGATGTAGGCGCCATCCTCAATCAGCCCCTCCAGGGTCTCGCCCAGACGGGCAATGGCCCCGTAGGACGAAGACTCGAAGAAGTCATGACTGAACACATGCTCATGGGGAATGCCATGCACAAAGATGGTGACTTTGGGCAGGTACAGGCCCCGTTCCTCATCGCGGGTAACGGAGAAGGTGTACTTGGTGCCCGTGCGGGTATCCAGATCCAGACCTTCACCCAGGCGCGCCACCCAACGGGCCACTTCAGCCTCTTCCTTCAGGTGTTCCGGCTTGAGCGTACTGTTGTAGACCATCTGCTGCAGTACCTTGGCCGGATAGGCCCGGGACAGGCGATCGATCATCGCCATCACTGCCTGATAATCCTTCACCATGGTTTCCAGGGCGGAATCCTTGATGGCCGGTGCTTCCGGGTTCACATAGAGCTGGGCGCCTTCCAGGGCCGCCTGGGTCAGATAGGCTTCCTTCGCCTTCTCGTCCTTCAGGTATTGCTCCTGTTTGCCACGCTTGACCTTGTACAGTGGCGGCATGGCAATGAACACATGGCCGCGCTCGATGATTTCCCGCATCTGGCGGAACAGGAAGGTCAGCAGCAGGGTACGGATGTGTGAACCGTCCACATCGGCATCGGTCATGATGATGATGGAGTGATAACGGAGTTTGTCCGGGTTGAACTCTTCGCGGCCGATGCCACAACCCAGTGCCGTGATCAGAGTGCCAACTTCCGCGGAAGACAGCATCTTGTCAAAACGGGCTTTCTCGACGTTCAGGATCTTACCTTTCAGGGGCAGGATGGCCTGGGTCTTACGATCACGGCCCTGCTTGGCACTACCACCCGCAGAATCACCCTCCACAATGAACAGTTCAGAGAGGGCAGGGTCTTTTTCCTGGCAGTCCGCCAGCTTGCCGGGCAGGCCGGCAATGTCCAGGGCGCCCTTACGGCGGGTCATATCCCGTGCCTTACGGGCTGCTTCCCGGGCACGGGCCGCTTCGATCATCTTGTTAACGATCTGCTTGGCTTCGTTGGGTTGCTCCTGCAGGTACTCCGCAAAGCTCTGATACAGTTCCTGCTCCACCGCCGTCTTCACTTCCGAGGACACCAGCTTGTCCTTGGTCTGGGAGGAGAACTTGGGATCGGGCACTTTCACACTGATGATAGCGGTCAGGCCTTCCCGGGCATCATCACCGGAGGTCGCTACCTTGGCTTTCTTGCCCAGGCCTTCATGATCAATGTAGTTGTTCAGAGAGCGGGTCAGTGCTGCCCGGAAACCGGCCAGGTGAGTACCACCATCCCGCTGGGGAATATTGTTGGTGAAGCAGTAGATGTTTTCCTGGAAGGCATCGTTCCACTGCATGGCCACTTCTACCGCAATGCCATCTTCCCGCTCACGGTTGAAATGGAAGACACGGTTGATGGCCGTCTTGTTGGTATTCAGGTGCTCAACAAAGGCCCGCAGACCACCTTCATATTCAAAAATCTCCTCCTTGCCTGAACGCTCATCCGTCAGGCGGATACGCACACCACTGTTCAGGAAAGCGAGTTCCCGCAGGCGCTTGGCCAGGATGTCGTAATGGAACTGGATATGAGTGAAGGTTTCCGGAGAGGGAATAAAGTGAACCTTGGTACCGGAGGCATCGGTTTCACCGACTTCGCCCAGGGGCGCATTAGGTACACCGTGGGTGTAGCTCTGCTCATAGACCTTGCCATCCCGGCGGATGGTGAGGGTCAGCGAAGAAGACAGGGCGTTGACCACAGACACACCCACGCCGTGCAGACCGCCGGAGACCTTGTAGGAGTTGTCGTCGAACTTACCACCAGCGTGCAACACGGTCATGATGACCTCGGCGGCCGAAACACCTTCCTCTTCATGAAGATCGACAGGAATACCGCGACCGTTATCTTTTACGGTAATGGATTCGTCGGGGTGGATGATAATGCCGATTTCAGAACAGTAACCAGCCAGAGCCTCATCGATGGAGTTATCCACCAACTCAAAGACCATGTGATGCAGGCCGGTGCCATCGTCGGTATCACCGATGTACATACCGGGCCGTTTACGCACCGCGTCGAGTCCTTTGAGGACTTTGATACTGGAGGAATTGTAGTTCGATTCACTCATTAAAAGAGACTCCTGGAGGTGAGCCCAGCCCTGGCGACAGACACGATCATTCGCGAACCCGCCCGGCTCAGCTATTCTTCCGTCAATTGTCCATGTTCCACGTGGAACATTCTGTATTCAGGTGTATCCCCATCGTGCCACAACGTGTCCGGTTCCGGATGCTCAATGGAGGTGATAAACACCTGACAACGCAGTTCCTGTAAGTTGCGAGCCAGCATAACGCGATGACGAACATCCAACTCGGCGTTGATATCGTCCAACAGAAACGTCACCTGTTTGCCAAGTTCACTCAACACCTTGCCCTGAGCAATCTTCATCAGGATGACCAGTGTCTTTTGCTGACCCCGCGAGAAGGTTTCCGCCACCGGACGACCCCCAAACTTCAGGCGGATATCCGCCCGGTTCGGGCCGTACAAGGTGTGGCCCATCCGGCGTTCCTGCTCGCGATGGTTGACCAGTACTTCGGTCAACGCAATGCTTCGATCCCAGCCCGGATAGAAGTCCATCTTCAGACCTTCCACCCAGGGCGCATCCAGCTCCGCCAACACCGATTCAAAAGCGATCTTGAAGCGTTGGAAAACAGTTTGCCGGATGTCACTCAACGACTCCGCCAAGGCGCCGTACTGGGAATCCCAGACCCGCATCAACGATTCGTCCAGTCTACCATTTCTCAGCATTTGATTCCGCTGTGACGTGACTCTCTGAACCTGTTGCCACAGGGAAGAAAAGGAAGGTTCCACGTGGAACACTAACCAATCCAGAAACTGTCGGCGTTTGCCCGGACCACCGGCAACAATGTCGAACACACCGGGATCAATCACCGAGACCGGCAAATGCATGGCCAGAAACGACAGACTGCGGACCGCCTCACCATCTACCCGCAACTGGGTTTCTTTCAGGCTGACGTCCCGGGAAATGCCAATCCTGTGCTCAACCGTTTCTGAAGACGCTTGCGCCAACAGACCTGAATCCAGTGCCCCGAAGACAGTCAGCTTTGACTGCCCGTGGGCCACTACTGCCTGATGCCGGCTGACCCGAAACGACCGACCAAGACCAAGATAGCCAATCGCTTCCAGAACACTGGTTTTACCGCTGCCATTGGCGCCGTAAAGAAGATTGAAGGACGGTGAAAATTCTACAGGCGCAGATAACAGGTTTCGGAAATGCTGTGTCTGGAGTTTGACTAGCGCCATAGGTTAACGGAGTGCTCAGGCTGAAAATTCGGACGACCAAAAACGAGAAAGGGCGATACCGTTTCCGATATCGCCCTAGTGTACTAGAAACCCCGATAGACCGGTTAATGAAGCATGGTTAGCCGTTCATCCATGAACACATCCATCTCTGGCGCCAGGATGTGAACATAGCGGTCGAAATACAAGAACTGCTTGAGCAGCAAGGCGAACTCACGGGGGAAGTGCAAACCGTGGCTTTCGCCGACCTTCACCATATCCATCAGGATATTGTTCACATCGTCCTCAGCCTGTTCCATTTCATAGGGCACATCATCCGGCACCATGCGATCCATCTGACGATACAGACGCTGAAGATCAGCAGACAGATCGTCCACCCGCACGGTGTGCCGGGTAACACCAATCCGGATCATGGCGTCGGCCATACCGTCGAAATTGCCCACCATAATCGCCGAAATGAAATCACTCACGGCTTGCCAGGTGTCAGGTCTGATACGACCAACAATACCGAAATCGATAAAACCAACCCGGCCATCCTCAAGCACCATCAGGTTGCCAGCATGAACGTCGGCATGAAAAAACTCGCATTGGGTCAGGCTGGCAAACCAGGTGTTCATGGCGGTTATCAATGTCCGCTCCGGATCCCGGGAAAAGCCTCGAATACTCTCCAGATCCGTCAATGGAACCCCATGGAACCGCTCCATGGTCAGAATCCGGCGAGTACTGCAATGCTCGTACACCCGCGGCACGGTCGCATCTTCATTGTGGGTGTTCTGCAGAAATTCCCGGAACACTTTCAGGTTGTTGGCCTCTTTGATGAAATCGCATTCTTCCATCATGGTTTTCTGGATTTCATCAACAATGCCAGACATGGAGGTCCAGGACAGTTTCGGGGCCAGCGTCTCGAGCATTCGGGCAGACAGGTAAAGGAAGTTGAGGTCCGTCAGCAGAATGTTTTCCACACCCGGCTTCTGAACCTTGATCACCACTTCTTCACCCGTTACCAGGCGAGCAGCATGAACCTGGGCAATGGATGCCGAGGCCAGTGCAACCGGATCAATTTCCGAATACACCTGATCAATAGGGCGACCAAGCTCGTCCCGGATGATCTTCTTGATCACACTGAACGGCAGGCTCGGCGTCTTGTCGAGGCAGAACTGGAACTCCTCCACATATTCCTTGGGGAAAAAGGTCGGCGAGCTGGCAATAAATTGTCCCAGCTTGATGTAGGTTGCGCCCAGGCTTTCGAAGGTCTGCCTCAACAGTTTCGGGGCAGGGGGCCGATCGCCCCGAACCCAGTTTACCCCGGTGCGGCCAAGCACAGACAGGGTCTGGCCGATCCTGAACGCGCCTTTGATTCCATTCGTTACAGCACCCATAGAGCCCTCCAAACCTGATTACAGTCGCATCGGCATGACAACATACAGGCAGCGGTTGTCGGTCTGAGCCTCAATCAGCGCACTGCTGTTGGGATTCGACAACGTAATCTTCACCTGGTCATCATCCAGTGCATTCATGACATCTACCAGATAGCCTACATTAAACCCGATCTGCAGTGATTCGCCCTGATACTCCACCGGCAACGCATCTTCAGCCTGTTCCTGGTCAGGGTTATTGGCGAACACCTGCAACTGGTTGGGAGAAAGGTTCAGGCGCACACCACGGATGTTCTCGTGCGACAGAATGCCCGCCCGCTGCAGGGTACTTTTCAGCGTTGAACGATCCGCCAGTACGGTTTTGTCACCGCCTCGCGGGATCACCCGGTTGTAATCCGGGAACTTTCCTTCAATCAACTTGGAGGTAAAGGTATAGCTGCCCACCGTCGCCCGCAGATGATTGTCACCGATGACCAGCGTAACCGGCGATTCTTCATCATCCAGAAGCCGGGCCAGTTCCAGTACACCTTTACGAGGCACAATAACCTGCCGCAACTCCGGGCAACCGGTATCCAGATCGAACTGGGCCATGGCCAGACGATGACCATCGGTAGCCACAACCCGGGCATGATTAACATCCACTTCCAGCAACAACCCGTTCAGGTAATAACGCACATCCTGCTGGGCCATAGCGAACGCAGTAGCATCCAGCATGCGACCGAGCTCTTTCTGGGGCAATGCCAGGCGGAAGCTTTCCGGCTCATCTTCGACATTGGGAAAGTGCTCCGCTGGCAGCGTCGACAGGGTGAAGTGGGAATTGCCAGAACGCAGATGCAGACGATCGCCTTCCAGTGCCAGATCGATAGGCGCCTCATCCCCCAGAGCCCGGCAGATATCCGCCAACTTCCGCGCCGGAACCGTGATACGACCAGGCTGATCCACATGGACTGGTGCTACCCGAGCCACCAGCTCCACTTCCATATTGGTACCGGTCAGTGTCAGCGTATTGTCTTCCGCTTCCAGCAGGACGTTGGACAACACCGGCATGGTCTGTTTCTTTTCCACAACGCCCGCGATGCTTTGCAGCGGGGTGATCAGTGATTCACGGCTGATGGTCAGTTTCATGGCACTCGGCTTCAGTTATCGGAAGTGAATGTATGTGTTGTTCGTACAAGCCACCTTCAATCAGGTGGTCAGCAATCTCATAAAATTCTGATAATCCTCACGGATACCGGGATCGGTTTCCTGCAATTCAACAATCTTTTTACAGGCATGCAGAACGGTGGTGTGGTCACGCCCACCGAACGCGTCGCCAATCTCCGGCAGGCTATGGTTGGTCAGTTCCTTGGCCAGGGACATAGCCACCTGGCGCGGCCGGGTGACTGTGCGAGTGCGGCGTTTGGACAGCAGATCCGCCACCTTGATCTTGTAGTACTCAGCCACCGTTCGCTGGATATTATCGATGCTCACCTGCTTTTCATGCAGGGCCAGGAGATCCTTGAGGCTCTCACGGATAAACGGCGGGGTAATCTCCGAGCCAGTGAAGTGAGCATTCGCTATCACCAGACGCAGCGCCCCTTCAAGCTCACGAACGTTTGACCGGATTTTCTGTGCAATAAAGAACGCGGCCTCGCTGCTGAGTTTCACATTGGCCTGTTCCGCCTTCTTCATCAGGATCGCCACCCGTGTTTCCAGTTCCGGAGGCTCGACCATCACCGTCAGGCCCCAGCCAAAGCGGGATTTCAGCCGCTCCTCCATATCAGAGATTTCTTTCGGGAAACGGTCACAGGTCACGATCACCTGCTGGCCACCTTCAAGCAACGCATTAAAGGTGTGGAAAAACTCCTCCTGAGAGCGTTCCTTGCGGGCAAAAAACTGGATATCGTCGATCAGCAACGCGTCCACCGACCGGTAATACCGCTTGAATTCATTGATCGCGTTCAGCTGCAGTGCCTTGACCATATCGGCCACAAACCGTTCAGAACGCAGATAGGCCACCTTCGCGCGCGGGTTGCGGCGCACAATCTCGTTGCCAATGGCGTGCATCAGGTGGGTTTTACCCAGGCCCACGCCGCCATAGAGGAACAGCGGGTTATAGGCGCCACCGGGGTTTTCCGCCACCTGCATGGACGCAGCCCGGGCCAGCTGGTTCGATTTACCCTCGACAAAGGTATCGAAGGTGAAGGTTTCGTTGAGAAAACTCTGGTGTTTGATATCACCTTCTACCTGCACCGGACGGCGCTCGGTCTGGGCCTTGGGTGCCGGAGCGGCCATCGCTCTTGGCGCCGAATCGGAAACGGTAGCGGCAACACTTCTTTCTTCTTCAGTAACGGTCTGCTCAGTTTCTTCCGAGACCCGGACCGGCGGTGCCACTTCAGAGCGAACCACCGGGTCCGCAGGCTTGGGCGCAGAGCCCACTTTCATCATGACTCGTGGCGCCTGACCACCATTCAGATCCTTCAAGACTTCTTCTATACGGTGGAGGTATTTCTCGTTGACCCAGTCCATCACAAACCGGTTTGGAGCGAACAGCATGAGCTGCCCCTCCCGATGATCAGACTGAAGAGGTCTCAACCAGGTATTGAACTGCTGTGCGGGAAACTCATCCCGGAGTACTTCAAGACATTGATGCCACATACTGTTCGGCAC